>NZ_CP190128.1:0-5175000 GCF_050320165.1 Streptomyces sp. cg40
CCGCAGACACGACGCGGTGCCGCTACGCGGCACTCACCGTGCTCCGCACGGAAGACCGGAACTCCGTTCCGGTCACCGGCTCGCTCCGCGATCCGGCAGCGGGACCAGCCTCCGGCCGGCCCCGGGCCGTACCGGTGCGCTCCGCGCCCCGGTACGGCAAAAGTAGCTGCCTGGAGGGGCGGTGTGTATCGCGTGGAACGTGCGTCACAGCTCATGGAGCGCCGACCGCTCCCCGCGATGGAGGTGTTCACGGGGCATCACAACACGAACCATGCCGTCCCGACCGCGCGTCGCTCCTCAGGATCGACCACTTCCCGTCAACACTGAACACTGGTGTGCGTCACTCCTTGAGAGTGGATAGATTCTGGGATGATGACTCAGTAGCTCTTCAGGGTAGCGTTCGGAGTGATTCCGATTCGTTGGATTTGAAAATCATATCGATATTGGCGTGAGAAATGGAGCAGAAATGACGCGTATGATTCTTCGGCAGCACCAGATCGAGGGCGTTGATTCGGTGCTGAAGAATCTCTCAGAACAACCCGGAAAGGGTATTCATCCGGGAGGTCTGCGGACTCAGGTAATCGCCGCTACCGGCTCCGGTAAGACCCTGATCGGTGTGGAGTCGGCGAATCGGCTTTCGGCTCGCCGGGTGCTGGTATTGGTGCCGACTCTGGACCTGCTGTTGCAGATGACCGCTGCCTGGCGGAAGGGCGGCCGTCACGGCGCGATGATCGGCGTCTGCTCCCTGCGGGGCGCGGACAGCCAGGGTGTGCCGTGCACGACCGACCCCGACGAGCTCGTCGCGTGGACGGCCGGCCCCGAGACGGTGACGGTGTTCGCGACGTACGCCTCGGTCGGCATGGGCACCCTCCAGCGCGCGCACGCCGCAGGCCTCCCTGTGTGGGACCTGATCGTCGTCGACGAGGCCCACCGGGTCAGCGGGGACGCGGGCAAGCCCTGGGCCGCCGTGCACGACCAGGCGCAGATTCCTGCCGTGCGTCGGCTGTACATGACTGCCACCGCGCGGGTGTGGGAGGCGGGGGGCGACCGGCCGCGCATGGTCGCGTCGATGGACGAGGACTCGCCGGTCTTCGGCCCGGTCGCGTACAAGCTCCGGTTGTCCGAGGCGATCCGTATGGGTCTGGTGGCGCCGTATCAGGTGCTCTGCTTGGACATCCGCGACCCCGAGCTGTACGCCGCGCTGACGACCGAGGCGACCGGCTCCGACGCCGTGCGCGGGGCGCGGCTGGCGGCTGTGCAGACCGGGTTGATGCGGGCGGCGAGCCAGGAGCGGTTCCGGCGGGTGCTCAGCTTCCACAGTCGGGTCGGGGAGGCGGAGGCGATGGCGGCCTCGGTGCCGGTGACGGCTCGCCGGCTCGCCGAGGACGACCCCGGGACGTTCCCGCCTGCCGAGCAGGTGTGGGCGGAGTGGCTGTACGGCGAGCATGCGCCCGCGCACCGCCGCAGCGTGCTGGATGAATTCGCTTCCGATTTCCTTGGTGGGCCTGATTTTGGGGGCCGTGATGTGCGCGCGGAGCTGAGGGTTCTTTCCTCGGTTCGGGTTTTGGGTGAAGGTGTCGATACGGCTGAGTGCGATGCGGTTCTTTTCGCGGACGCGCGTGGCTCGATGGTGGACATCGTGCAAATGGTCGGGCGCGCTCTGCGGATGCGTCCGGGAGTCGGGAAACTGGCCACGCTGATCGTTCCTGTATTCCTCGGGGAAAACGAGGACGCGAACGAACTACTGACCTCGGATGCCTACGGGACCCTCGCGAAGATCCTCGGGGCGCTCCGGGCGCACGACTCCGAGACGATCGAGGCCCTCGCCGATCCGCGCGTCCGCAACAGCCGTGCCGCAGCGAGCGAGGACGACGACCTCGACCAGGACGACGAGCCGGAACAGGACGACGAGGACGGCCAGGAGCAGGACGCCGTGCGCGTGGGCGCGGCGGCGGCCGGGGTGCTCCGGTTCAGCGAGGAACGCGATCCCGCCGCGCTCACGCAGTTCGTACGACTGCGGGTCATCGACCCGGAAGCTGCGTACTGGCGGCGGGGCATCGAGGCGGCGACCCGGTGGCGGCGCGAGAGCGGCAACGGCGAGCTGCGGGTGCCGTACACGTACGTCACCCCGGAGGACTGGCCCGCGATCGGCGGCCATCCGCTCGGGGCGTGGATCGCGGATCAGCGCCGGTACTACGCCGCCGGGACCCTGGAGGCCTCCCGCGTCATCGAGCTGGAGGCGCTCGGGATGGTGTGGTCGGTGCAGGCGTCCGCGTGGGACGCCGGCCTCGCCGTGGCCCGCTCGTACGCCGATGTCCACGGGCACTTCCTCCCCGCGGCCTCCGTCGTCTGGGACGACTTCCCGCTCGGGGTATGGGCCAAGAACCAGCGGGCGGCGGCCAGGAAGGCGGCGGAGAACGCCGAGCTGCGCGAGGCGGGGGAAACGGGCGTCCCGGCCGCTGGAGAGCTGTCAGCGGGCCGTCTGGAGGCGCTCGCGGATGTGGATCCGGGGTGGTGTCCGGCGTGGGAGATCGGCTGGCAGCGCTGCTACCGGCTCACCCTCGCCCACGTCCAGACCGGGGGCGCGCTCCCTGCTGGACCTGGTCAGCTGATCGTGCAGGGCGAGGACTTGGGGGTGTGGATCGCCGGGCAGCGGACCGGATGGGAACGGCTGACGCCCGCGCAGCAGTACCTCCTGACCACGGTCGGAGTCGAGCACCTGGGTGAGGGCGAGTCGATCGCGGGCGCGGTCCGGTCGCAGGACGCCCGGTGGGCCGCGAACATCGCGGCGGCACAGCAGTTCCATGCCCGTGAGGGGCATCTGCGGCCGGCGCGCAAGCACGTCGAAGTCGTGGACGGCGAGCCGTACAAACTCGGGGCGTTCCTCGACAACACCCGCCGCCGGGCCGCGAAGTTGAGCCCGGAGCGGCGGGCGCAGCTGGCCGCGCTCGGCCTGGAATGGGTGCTGGAGGGCGGGCCATGATGACGAGGGGGGAAACCGTTCACGGTTTCCCCCCTCGTCATCATGGCTTCGTGGTCATGTGTGGGTGTACAGAGCCAGGACGCCGTGGCCCGCAGTGGCTACGGTCGCGAAGGTCTTTGCTCCCTTCCAGATCGCCGTCTGCCAGCTTGATCCGGCTGCTGCGAGCAGTCGCGTGCATCTCGCCAAACAGGACCACCAGGCGCTGGTCCTCGCGCTCGGTCACCAGCCGAAGGCCGCCGACCTCCAGGACGACGAACTCATCGACGTCAGACCCGTGTCGCGGACGACGAGGTCGTCCTGGCACCACCAAGTCAGCTGAACAGATCGGTGCCCGCCTCGATTGCCGCATTGACGGCGTGCTCGGCGTCTGCCGTGATGACCGTGGTGACGGCAGGCGTCAGGATGCGCATGATCGAACGCCAGATCCTTCGGCCACGGCTCGGTTCGGTTCCCTCACGTTCCAGTGCGTCAACCTCCTCAGCCAGGTCTTCGGCTTCGGTCGCATGCAGCCCCAAGGCTGGCGCCACCTGCCGGAGCTGACTGACGAGAGACGCCAAGGCATCACTGTTCACACCTTGGTTGATGGACTGAGAGTTCTGATTACCGCTCGCCAGGTTGGCATGGTCCACGCTCCCACCGACATAGATGCCGCTGAAGTGGTTCGTAACGCTGTCGCGAGGCGGCGGTTGAGAGGCAGCGGTCACGAAATCCCTCACAGTCTGGTTGGAATGAAGAAAGCGGATCCCCTTGCTGGTCGTTCGGACGGTCAATCGGCCTATCACCTTAGGGCCGTGTTCGAGTAGACCTTCCTCGGCAAGGTAGCTCACAGCTAGATCGACGACATTTTGGGGAACCCTGATCCCTGCGAACCAGCAATCGTCGGTGAAATAGAAGTCGGAAGGACTCACGTACCTTTTGGAAGCGGGCATGTAGGCCCAAGTGACCAGACTGGTGTACAGATGGTCGTGCAGCGCGACTCTGCTCTGCCCTTGCTCCAGTAGCCATTCGATGCGGCGCAAGCCAAAATCTGTCCATATGAGCTTGCCAATGTAATTGCGCTTTCGGTTCCACTCAGGAGTGAAGAGGCCGTCTCGTAGCACCGTGTTGACCATGGCTGTGGTGCTGTTTCCGTAGCGATAACCTACCGGGAGCCCAGCGTCACCCATTATGAGGTCTACCATCGAGTGCTCGATGGGGTTGGGGTATTCACCTCGGTTGTACGCGGCTCGTAAGAACCGGTCCACGTGGTTCGCAGAAACCAGTTTCGCGTTCATGACCGAAAAGCGTAGCGCCGGAGTGCAGGCTTCCGCCCGAGTATGCGGACTTGCGGGCCGTCTTGACCTATTATGTAGGCTTTTACCTCGCCTTCGGAATGCCAGTAGGAGCCACTGGTCCCTCTTGTCGTCCAGCGTCTTGTCCCTGCGGAAGCAGGAGTCGGCGGGGCAAGTCCGTCACCTTCGGCGACGACGGGCGGAACAACCGAGCCTGTGGACATTCAGAACCGATACGTAAAGCAACGCGTGGTTCCCGCCCGGCCGACGGGCACGATCTGCACCGCCTCGTTCTCCGGGCCGTCGGCGTCCTACGGCGAGGAGTCCTACAGCTCGGGGATCGTCTCGTCCAACAAGGTCGAGGCCTTCTCCGGCATGTCCTCGAACGCCTCGCTCACCAAGTACAAGGAGCACAAGGAGAAGGAACCCGAGGCGAACATCGTCAAGGAGGTCATCTACATGGTCGCCATGCCCAACCGCGTCAAGGGCGAGATCGAGGACGTCACCTCCGCGGTGAAGTCCATCGAGGCGAAGCACGCCGTCGAGACGCTCAAGTTCAACAACCTCGTCTGCGATCCGAGGTTGGCTTGTCTTGCAGGGCCCGCTGCGCCAAGAGCTCGGAGGGTGCTGGGGGTGGCCGGCAGGAGTTCCGCGGCGGCCCGGACGGTGGCCTGGAGCGTGTCGTGGACGGTCACGTCCGGGCGGGCGAGCCGCAGTTGCTCAAGAACGTCCAGCCGTCGCGGGTACGCGGGATGGGCGCCGACCGCCAGCCGGGTGCCGCGGGCGGCGTGCGCCCCGAGTTCGTACAGGGCGATGGGCTGGACTGCCTCCGCGCAGAATCAGAAGAGGATCACGTCGGCGATGCACAAGTGCTCGTACTCCCACACGGTCTGCTCCCGTGCCGCCTGCGCCTGCCCGACCGGAAAGGCGGCGCGGCGCGGGTTGAGGACGACGGCCGGGGAGCCGATCGCGTCCAGCTGCAGCACGGCGCGCCGCTGCCAGTCGGGGCATCCGGTGATGCCGCCGGCGAGGAAGAGCGAGGCGGCCTCGCCGTCGTAGTGCGCGGGGGCCTCGATGTAGCGCAGGGCGCGGGGCGGCAGCAGCGGGAAGCCGTCGACCGCGATCGCGTCCAGCAGATCGCGCACCAGGGCCTGCGCCTCGGGACTGCCGCCTGGGTAGGCGCGCAGCACCGGGGCCAGCCGCCAGGAGCCGAGTTCCGGGTGGGGGCGCAGCATCTGCTCGATGGATGTCGCGGCGAGGATCCCGCCGGCGGCCAGTCCGTCCAGGCCGCCGTCGACGCCGGCCTGCGCGAACAGGATGCGGGCGCGGTGTTCTTCGGCCGCTTCCGGCCGCCAGCGGCCGTGCAGGTAGTCGGCGGTCAGGTCGTCGGCCAGGCGCTGGAGTTCATCCGTCACGCCCGTCAGCGTACGAAAGCGGCCCCGCAGACCCGCCGCGTAGGGCAAATCGCGGTGCGCAGCGGAAGCGCGCACCGTCGGCGTTTACTGGTCCGGATACGTACGCAATACAGGTGAAGCCGATGCCCGCCCGTGGAGGCATAGGCGATCGGCTTCACGTGGGGAGGTGCGCCAACACCGTCCCTGTTTCCCTGGTGCGTGCCGGTTGGAGCCAGTAGCAATCAGGGCGCCACGGTTTGCCTGGGCCCACCGTGTGCTGACTTCGATAGTGCCTGGACTTTCTACGGCGTTCAGATCACGGGCGGTGCGAAATTGAATCAACGCAGGTCAGCACACTCATGTCCCGTCATGACGCCCTTGTACATTTATAGGACGTTTCTCCGAGTAAAGATTGCGGGGCAAGGGGAACCGCAGGACCCGCCGCATGCTAGGGCAGGGTGCAGCGCCACGATCTGCACCGACGCCTTTCGATCTTCCTGTTTGCCATACCCACACCCACTCGTCCGTGGCTGTCAGCGTGTGACTCAGGTCACAGGCGGAGCTTTGGAGCGTTGGTGAGCCAACGATTTACCGACGCTCACACATGCCCTAGAGGCTGAGACCCTGTGGGCAGCAGGTCTCCCACGCGTCGAGAGCGCCAACTCTCGCCAGGCGCACGGGAGATCGACACCGGTTGGAGCAAGTAGCACCGTCCGGCGATCTCCTGATCGCCGGACGGTACGTAAGGGGATACGCACATGGGTGGGAAGCCCACTGCCGCGGCGAGCGCCGCGGCCACCGCGCCGGCGTCGGCCGGCACCAGCACCACGACCTCTGTCGACCGGTTCGGCATGCCGCAGGCGGTCGTCATCGTCGTGTTCGTCGTCACTGCGGCCTTCCTCGCCCCTTCGGGCATGAACGTCGGCGATGTCCTGCTGCTCCTCGCGGGCGCCGGTACCACCGGCGCCACCGTCGTCGCGATGGCGGTGGTCGGCGGCAGCAGGGCCGGGCGTATCAGCCGCATGATCCGCGCCTACTTCAGCGCGGGGAACTGAGGTGACCGGCATGGGACGCCCCGAGAAGCCGGTGAACCGCACCGTTCCCGCACGCGCGAAGCTCGCGGACTTCCTGCGTGAGCGCAAGGCCCGGTCCGGCCAGACCTACGAGCAGATGGCCCTGGAGGTCAACGGCATTCCGTCGAAGGCCACGTTCGAGCGGGCCGCCTCCGGCAACTGCGTGCCCTCCTGGGAGACCGTCTCGGCCTTCATCGCCACGACCTCCACCAGCAAGGAGATGACCGTCGCGGCCCTCAGTGCCGCCATCAACCGCGGCCAGGAGCTGTGGATCCGCGCCCGCCGGGACACCCGGGCCCCGTACTACGTTCCCAGCGCCCCCGACCCGGATCTGATCTCCACACGGGCTGACCTGCTCCGGGACCTGCGCCGCCAGCATGTGTGGGCCGGCTATCCCACCCCCGGCGAGATGGAACGGATATCCGAGATCGGCGTGCTGCCCAGCAGCACCACCCGCCGCGTCATCAAGGGCGAGATGCTGCCCGTCGACCGCAGGCAGACCATCGCCTTCCTCAAGGCCTGCTACGTCGCCAGCCCGGCAGCCCTCGAACCGTGGCTCGCCGCAGCGGACCGGGCCCACGCCGACGCGGAGACCAAGCGACTCAAGGCCCTCCAGGAGATGCACGGCAAGACCAAGGAGAAGCCCACGGCCGACATCCCCCTCAAGGGGTCCGGCCCCAAGAGCACCGACGTGGGCATGGCCGCGTAGAGGGGCATCTCGACACGTCGGGGGCGGGTCGTCACGGTCGTTGCCGGACATGGAGCAGGGCCCCGCACCGTGTGCGGGGCCCTGCTGGTGTGGATCACAAGTGGTTGCCGAGCGTACTCATGCCGCGAAGCCGATGTTGGTGACGTACTCGTACTGGCCCCACTGGGAGCCGAGGTCGACAACCTGGTCGACCCACGCGTCGTCCAGCTCCTGGTCGTCGCCGGCGGCCCACGCAGCGACGATCCGGTCCCAGTGACGGACGGTCAGCGCCCGGTACTCCACCGCCCGCTGGTAGGGGCGGTCGACCTGGGACTGGTTGAGCGGGTGAATCTCCACGCGGGTACCGCGGTTGAGGCGTGCCAGGAGGTAGCTGGCGACGTTCTCGCGGCGCACGGTGCGGTACGCCTGCTCGATCGCCGCGAGGTTCTTCCGCGACGGGGTGCGGGTGCCGTTCAGCCAGGCGCGCAGGGTGCGGCCGGTGACGGTCAGTCCGGCGGTACGAGCGGCGGCCTGGGCGTGGTCGGTGCGGGTGAGGTAGTGCAGGCGGGCGAGCAGACCTCGCCGGGCGGTGATCGGGGTGGCGATGTAGCCGGCGAGGGCGTCCAGCTGGCGGGCGACGGCCTCGTGGCCCTTGATGCCGCGCGCGCCGAACTTGCCGAAGTCGATGTTCCGCTCGGGCATGTCAGGCCTCTTCCGGGGTCGCGGGGTCAGCGTGGCCGACGGCGTAGACGTCCTTGACCTTCACCTCGGTGACGCCGCGGCCTTCGGGGAAGATAGCGCGCCAGTCGCCCGCCACGTGCAGCTCGTCGGTGCCCATCGCGCGCACCACCATCAGGCCCTCGTCGTAGGCACGGTGGGCCTTCCACCACAGGTTCGCGAACGCCTGGGAGCGGATGAGGTGCATCCAGTCCGTGCGGTACAGCTCCCGGTTGTAATTCGACTCCCCCATGGTCGAAACGAATTTCGAATACATCGCCTTCACGTATTCGAGGGTGACGTCGTCGCCGTCGGCGATCGCGGTGTCGCGGGCGTCCTTGAGGGTGATGCGGAATTTCTCCAGCAGGCCTTCGGTGGCGCCCGAGGTCCACGATTCGTGGATCACGGGCGGCTCGCACAGTCCGTACGTGGGGCTGGAGATCCGCAGCAGCAGGCGCAGGGTCGGCTCCGTGATCCACAGGGGGCCGGCCTCGTCGCGGTTGCCGATCGGGTTGGGCAGCACCGTGTCGTGGTTCCAGGCGGGCGGGGTGATCAGGTGGATGCCGGCGCGGCGGCGGTCGTGGAGATCGCCGGTGGAGTGTTCGAGCTGGCCGAGCGGGAGGTGGGTCTTGAGTGCGGACAGGTAGGCGCCGTTGATGTCGAGGGCGGTCACCTCGTGCACGCCGGGCGGGAGTTCGGGGCGGGCCCACTTGGGGCGGGCCTCCCAGACCTGGTCGGCACCGCGAGCGGTCTGTTTGCGCAGCACGTCGGGCAGCCACGGGTGCGCGACGACGTCGTAGCGGCCGCCCTTGCGGGTGTGGTCCAGCAAAATCATGGCGTCCGGGATGGCCCGCTTCACCAACGCCGCGGTGGCTGCCTCGACATCGCCGGCGTGCTGGGCGAGGACTGCGGTGACGGCGGAGGCGATCAGGTCCGGGGTGTCGGCGGTCTGCATACGGCGCCCGACCGGCACGACCTTCACGCCGCGTCCGGCCTGCCGCACCGGCTGGTGCACGGTCGGCGGACGCCTTGTTCCGGTGCGACCGGCCGGCTTGGGGGCGGGTTCGGCGGCGGGAACAGGCTGAGCGGTGGGAACGGGCTGGGCGGCGGGGACGGTCCGGGCGGGGTTGCAGTCGGCGGGGTCCAGGTGCTGGGGGAATCCTTCGACCTGATGGCGGGCGGGCTGCCCGCACAGCACGCACGGCCGCGGGACCGCCAGCTCATCGACGTCGTCCAGGCCGACGAGGCCGACGAGGTCGTCGGGGTGGGCGGGGTGGGCGGGCTCGTCGGCTTCCGCCGGCTCCTGCGGGAGCTCCGTGGCGGGGTCCGTGTCCGTGGCTGCCGCGGGGTCCGGCTCGGCCTGCGCCGGCTCCTGCGGGAGTTCGGCGGCGGGCTCTGTGCCGGTGGTTGCGGTGGTTGCGGTGGGGGCCAGTCTGGTGCGGGCTCCCTCGAGGAAGTACGCGTACTTCTCCCGTACGTCGCCGCTCGGGTCGCGTCCCGACTCCCAGCCCCCCACCGTGGACACGCCCACCCCCAGAGCCTGCGCGAGCCGGGCGCGTGAGACGTTCAGTGCCTCCCGCAAAGGGCGGCGCTCTTCGACGGGCGGCAAGGGGGTTTCCTGCTTGGCGAGGGCGAGCAGGGCATCGATCGCCTCGAAGTCCGCCATCAGGCTCCCCCGTCCTGTACGGCGCCGGCGGTCCGGCGGGACCGGGACCGGGACTGGGCCGGGGTGCGGCCGGGGGTGCGGCGGCGGTGTGCGGGCAGGGATTCCATGGCCCGGGTGGGGCCGGCAAGGAGTGCGAGGACGTCGATTCCGTAGTGCGCGGCCACGATGTCGCAGTCTGCCAGGCTCCACGCGGCTGCTGCGGACTGGCGGCGGCTCACCTGCGCCTGGCTGACTCCCAGCGCGGCCGCGAGATCGACCTGCGACTCGCCCGTCGCATGCAGGAGCGCGGCGACCGCCGACCGCACCCGCTCGTCCAAGGCCATACCCACAGCAGGGATTATACAGGATACGCACTTTTGATGCGAATACCGCAACCTCGCGTGTCCGGTGCCGCCAGGCGTGACGGCGGTGCCGGTGCCGTCGAATCGGCGGGCGTGCCGTCCTGGGCGACGGCCGTGCGGACCCGTCGGGGAGTGCCTGTGCGTCATCGGCCCGATCGACCCGTGGCGGCGCTTCGGGCACGCAGGTCCCAGACCCGGCGCGAGGCCTCGCGCCGGGATCATCGGGATCAGACGGTGAGGACGAGCTTGCCCCGCAGGTGGCCGGCCTCGAGCAGCCGGTGCGCGTCGGCAACGCGCTCGAAGGGGAACGTCTGCTGCACATGGACCCGGAGCCTGCCCTGTTCGACGAGGTCGACGAGACCGCGCAGGGCGACCGGATCCGGGTCGACCGCGATGCCGCTGAAGCGCATCCCGGCCGCCTCGTAGCGGGCGATGAGCTCCGCGTCCTCCTCGGCGACCGCCGTCACCAGGTGGCCTCCCGGGCGCAGCACGCGGAGCGAGCGCTCGGCGGTGTCGCCGCCGATCGTGTCGAGCACGACGTCGATGCCGCGGACCGCCTCGGTGAAGTCGACCGCCGTGTAGTCGATCACCTCGTCGGCGCCGAACCCCTCGACGAACTCCCGCTTGCTCCCGCCGGCGGTCGCGATCACCTGCGCGCCGAGCGCCTTCGCGATCTGGATCGCGACGTGACCGACCCCGCCGCCACCGCCGTGGACCAGGACACGGTCGCCCTCACCCACACCCGCCAGGTCGACCAGGCCCTGCCATGCCGTCAGCCCGACGACCGGCAGCGCCGCCGCCTCCGCGTGCGAGAGCGACGCCGGCTTGCGCACCAGGTGCAGCGCCGGAGCGGACACCGCTTCGCCATAGGCGTGCGCGGCCCGGGGGAACAGGGGCATTCCGAACACTTCGTCACCGGGCCTGAACCGCCAGGTCGACGCCTGTTCGACGACGCCGCTGATGTCCCAGCCGAGAACGAACGGCGGCCGGCCGAGCAGCGGGAACTCCCCGGCGCGCAGGCGCGCCTCCAGCGGGTTCAGCCCGATCGCCCTGACACGGACGAGGACCTCGGTCGGGAGGGGCCGGGGCTCGGGCGCGTCCACGATCGTGAGCACCTCGGGACCGCCGAGCGTCTGCTGGGTGACGACTCGCATGACTGGCATGACTCTCCTGGCTCGGGAAACTCGGGAAGCTCGGGAAGGGGGGAAACCCCAGGCTAGGTTTCCGACAGGAACCCGCAGGTACCCCAGGTGCCGGTACCTTTGACGCCATGAGCGGTCCCGTTCCCGGTGCCGGCTTTCTCGCCGACTGTCCGGCGCGTCTGACGGTCGAACTCATCGCCGACAAGTGGACGGCGGTCGTGCTCTACGGCCTCAGCCGGGGCCCGGTCCGCCATGGCGAGCTGATCGATCTGATCGGCGGCATCTCCCGCAAGATGCTCACCCAGACACTGCGACGGCTCGAAGCGCACGGACTCGTCCGCCGCCACGCCTACGCCGAGGTGCCGCCCCGCGTCGAATACGAACTCACCCCGCTCGGCGCAACCCTGATCGGTCCGATCCACACGCTCACCGAGTGGGCCAGGGCGAACGGCGAAGCAGTGCTCGACGCGCTCGACGCCGGTCCCGAACCGGTCGCCCCAAACGGCTGAGGCCCCCGCCGGGGGAGCGCAGATCCTCGACCCGTCGTGTCGGCCTTGCTCGTGGCGGGGCCGGGAGCGGGGAAGGTGTCCAAAGGCCGCAGGGAAAGGCCGCAGGAGAAGGGCCGCAGGGAAAGGCTGCCGAAGCGGCCGTGTGCTTCCAGGAGCGGGCGGGGCTTCCTCCCGGCCGCGGCCGGTGGTCACGGCAGTGACGCCGAGGAGCATGCCGCCAAGGTCCACCGTCGCGGGTTCGCCCAGGCGGAACACGACACGATGACCGGGATCCGATGCCCCGGCGTCCGACCCGCAGGAACCCGCGCACGAGCCGGTGGACGCCGAAGGCGAGGGGCGTGCCTCAGGGCTGGATGTTCTCCAGGTCCTTCAGGAGGCCGGAGTGCGCCGGCCGCCACCCGAGGGCTTCGCGGGTGTGGGCGCTGGAGGCCGGCTGGTCCATCGCGAAGATCGGGCCGAACGGGCCGAAGTTCTCTTCCGGGACCTGTTCGACCGGCAGACCCAGTCGCCGGCCGATGACGGTCGCGATGTCCCGCACCGCGTCGCCCTCGTCGCCGACGGCGTGCCAGGACGTCCCGGCGGGAGCCGACTCGAGGACCCGGCGGAAGAGGACCGCCGCGTCGAGCGCGTGCACGGCCGGCCAGCGCTGGGTGCCCTCCCCCGGGTATCCGGCCACTCCGGTACGGCGCGCCGCCTCGACCAGCAGGCCGGCGAATCCGCCCTGCCCCTCGTTGTGGACGGTGCGCGGCATGCGGACGGCCGTGCTGCGCAGACCGCGCGAGGCGAGATCCAGCAACGCCGTGACGGAGCGGCCCCGACCGCCCACCGGCCCGTCGGTCGGCAGCGGATCGGCCTCGGTGGAGGCACGGCCCGGTACCCAGGGCGTACCCGAGACCGTGACGATCGGGCGGTCGCTTCCGATGAGTTCCCGCCCCAGCGCGGCGAGGGCGGCGCTCTCCTCGGTGATGGCCCGGGCGAGCGCGTCCGGGCTGCTGTAGTCGCGTCCGAACGCCAGGCTGATCACGCCCTCGCACTGCGCGGCGCCGGACCGCAGGACGTCGAGGTCCGCCAGGTCTCCTCGCAGCACCTCGGCGCCGGCGCTCGCAAGGGTCTGTGCGGAGCCGTCCGAGCGGGCCAGTGCGAGAACGCTGTGGCCGCCTGCGAGCAGTTCCGCGACGACGGCGGAGCCGATGGTGCCGGTGCCGCCGGTGACGAAGACATGCATGAGCTCTCCCTCAAGTGATGGGACTCTTGTCCCGTCACTGACCCTACACCGGTGACGGGACAGGAGTCCCATCACCTATCCTGGTCCCATGGCCAGATGGCAACCAGGCGCGGCCCAGCGACTCGTCGTCGCCGCCGTCGACCTGTTCACCGAGCAGGGGTACGACGCCACCACGGTGGCGCAGATCGCCGAGCGCGCCGGCGTCACCAAGAGCACCTTCTTCCGGCACTTCTCCGACAAGCGCGAGCTGCTGGTCGCCGGCCAGGAGACCCTCAGCAGGCTGCTCGCCGACGGCATCACCGAAGCCCCCGCGGACGCCAGCCCGCTTCAGGCGGTGGCAGCCGGCCTGGAGCGCGCATCGAGCGCCATGGGGCCGGCCAACCGCGAACTCGGCCCCCGCATCAAAGCCGCCGTGGCAGCCAGCACCGAACTCCAGGAACGCGACACCCTCAAGAGCGTCGGTCTCGCAGCCGCCATGACAACCGCACTCATCGCCCGCGGCGTCCCCGACCCGACCGCGCACCTCGCCGGCGAACTGGGAGTCCTCGCATTCAAACGCGGCTACGCCCAGTGGTCCGAAAGCGACCGCGACGACACGGAAGGGCTCGCGCCACACGCACTGGCAGCCCTGGAGGACCTCCGCGCGGCAACCGCCTCGCTGGGCTGACCGACGCCGCAACGGTCCACCGCCAGCAGGCCGCCCACGGCGGCAATCACGGCGGCACCCACCACAGGCGCAGGTGGCGACGCTCCCGGTCCCTGCCGGAGCGACACGTTTCACCAACCGGTGCAAGCGGCTGCCCTCACGCAGACGGCCAACCTGGACGCCCGCCCTCGGATGCACCGCCCGACCGAGCACCCCTTCCCTTTCGGCCCGGCCGCACAACCCATCGACCGGGCCGTGGTCATCACGCGAACACGGACAGCAGGAGTGCCATGCCCAGACCGAGCACGCTGACCAGTGTCTGCACCACGGTCTGTGTCTTCGTGGCCTGGGCCAGATCCATGCCGAAGGACTCCTTGACCAGCCAGAACCCGGCGTGGTTCACGTAGTTGAGCCCGAGGGAGCCCGCCCCGACGGCCACCACGAGCAGTGAGGCCTCCAGGCCTCCTCCGTGGATCAGAGGAGCGACGATGCCGGTCGCGGAGACGATGCCGACAGTGGCGGAGCCGGTGGTCGTCGACAGCAGAAGTGCGACCAGCCAGCCGAGCAGGATGACGTCGAGATGAGCTCCCTTGGCCGCGGCGGCGATCGCGTCGCCGATGCCGGAGTCCTGGAGAACCTGTTTGAACGCGCCACCGCCACCGATGATGAGCAGGATCACGGCGATGGACCTGAGGCTGTCCGTCAGGGACTCGCGGACCTCCTCGGCGGGCCGCCCGGTGCGCAGGGTGGTCAGGGCGAGGGCGAAGAGGAGTCCCGCGAGCATGGCCACGACCGGCTCGCCGGTGAACGTCAGCACGGAGCGCACCGAGTTGGTCTCGTCCAGCATCGTCTCGGCGAGGGTGCGCAGCAGCATGAGGACCACGGGGACGAGCACCGCGGTGACGGCCAGGGCGGTCGGCACGGATGAGCCCGCTTCGACGTCCGTACGCCGTTGCGCGCCGGGACCGCCGACCGCCGTGACGGCAACCGCCGATTCCTTCTCGGTACGGCGCCCGGCGCCGGTGAACTGCGCGACGAGAGCGGCGTCCGGGCGGACGTCGGGGAGACGGGGCGCGATCCAGCGGGCGTAGACGGGGCCCGCCAGGATCACGGTCGGGACGGCGCAGACGAAGCCGACGAGCATGGTCAGACCGAGGTCCGCGTGCAGACCGGTCACGGCGGTGAGCGGTCCGGGGTGCGGCGGGAGCATGCCGTGCAGCGTCGACAGGGCGGCGATGGCCGGCACGCCGAGCAGCACGTACGGAGAGCCCTTCGTGCCGCCCTGGGCCTCCAGTCTCCGCGCCACGCTGAAGATCAGCGGCAGCAGCACGATGAGCCCGACCTCGAAGAACATCGGGACGCCGATGACGAACGCGGCGACCGCGACCAGCCAGGGCAGCTTCCGGGTGCTGGAGCGGTCGACCAGAGCGCGGGCGACGGCATCGGTGGCACCCGAGTCGGACAGGAGACGCCCGAGCATGGCACCCAGAGCCAGAGTGATCCCCACGTCACCAAGGGTGCCGCCGGCGCCGTCCTCGACGGAACCCGCCAGTCGGTCGACGGGCTCACCAGCCGCGACCGACACCGGGACCGGAGCGAGCCGGTACCTCACCGACCCCAAACACCAGAAGCTCATCGACCGACAAACCACGGTCGGCCCCTGGGAACCCGACCGCTACCCGACCGCCTTCCGACCACCTCCCGCCTCCGCCGCTGTCCGAAGGAACCTGAGATGTACGCAATCGCGGGGCTCCATCTGCCTGAGCCCGCACTCGAACCACGGCTCGGCGAACTGCTGACCGCGATGCCGGGCCAGGTCCTCGAACGCGGACCCGACTCGGCCGGCGTCGCGGTCCACGGCGACCCGCACCTGTCCCCGCCGGGCCGTGCGGTCGTCTCGCTGCTGGGCGTGACGCCGACCGAGGCCTCCGAGACCCCGCCGGGGGCGACGGCCTGCTGTACCGACGCCACGACGAAGGTGCACGCCGATGCCGCCTCGCTCACTGCCACGCTTCGCCATCCTCAAGTGATCGGCTCCGGTGAGGGGTTCACGGTACTCAAGGACGCTGGAAACCCGGTGGAGTTGGCCTCTGCCTTCGGACTTGCGGAGGCGAGCGGCCGACAGGGGGTAGGACATACCCAGACGGCCACCGAGCCGGCCGTCACCCCCGAAGGCACCCACCCCCCTCTCCGCCGGCCCAGGACAGAGTCCGGTGCACAACGGTTCGTCCGCCGACCACGCCACCATCCGACGCGAACCGCGCTCCCAGGGCGTCGAGTTCGACAGCGACAACGACCTGGCAAGGGCAGCGGGCCCCTTGGCCCGTGCCCACAGAGCCAGCCGCGGGCACTGGCCCGGACGACAACCCCGGACGATGCCGTTCGGCGCCGGCTGCCGGAGCCGAGGTGCGCAGTGCCGCGTCGGCCGTGCCGGTGTGTCAGGTCATGGACAGGGTGGACCAAGCCACGTCGTCGAGTGCGAGGTGGCCGTCGAGGGTGTCCCGGGCCAGAACCGCGGGGACGTCCTCGCGGGTGCTCAGCGTCGCGGCGGCCAGGAGGTGGCCCAGGCGCAGTCCGTGCGTCGGGGTACGGCCCTCCAGGAGTGCCGAGAGACAGCCGGCGGCGAAGGCGTCACCGGCTCCGACGCGTTCGACGATGCGGGCGGCCGGGGTGGGGACGAAGGTCTCCGCACCGTCCGTGCCGTACGCCGTCGCTCCGTGCCCGGCGTCCTTCACCACCAACGCCCGGCCGGGGCCGAGCAGTTCGCGGATCTCCCGGGCCGTCCGGGTACCCCACAGGCTCTCGGCCTCGTCACGCCCGACGAACACGAGGTCGGCGCCGCGGGCCAGTTCCAGGAGCGCCGGGGCGGCGGCGTGCGGGTGCCGACGCCACAGCGCCGGGCGGTGGTTGACGTCGAAGGAGACGAACGGGCCCGCGACGGTACGCCGCGCGACGAGATGGGTGACCAGTTCCGCGCAGCTGTCCGAGAGTGCGGCGGTGATGCCCGAGAGGTGCAGTACGCGGGCTCCGCGCAGCAGCGGGTGGCCGGCCAGGCCGACGTCCATGGCGGCGGCCGCGGAGTCCCGGCGGTAGTAGTACGTACGGGTGCCTGTGGGGCCGGGGTCCTTGAAGTAGACGCCGGTCGGCCGGTCCGGGTCCGTCTGGACCGCGGAGACGTCGACGCCGCGGCCGGCGAGGTCCGCCAGGACGCGACGTCCGAAGGGGTCGTCGCCCACCCGGCTCAGCCAGGCCGCCCTGTGCCCCAGGCCGGCCAGGGCACAGGCCACGTTGGACTCCGCCCCGCCCACGCCCAGCGCCAGTGCCCGTTGATCCGCGAGAGGCCCGGCGTCGGAGGGGCCGAGGACGGCCATGGTCTCGCCGACGCACACCACGTCGGTCCCGGCCGCGGAGCCGGAGGGCGGACGGGGGAAGGAGGAAGGGGTGAGCACGGAGGTTCCTTCTGCGGGTGTTCAGGGTGCGTGTCGGTCGGCCGGAGGAATCTCAGGTGTCGAGGACACGGTGCAGGAACTGCTGGGTGCGCTGCTCGGCGGGACTGCCGAAGACCTGTTCGGGCGGGCCCTGTTCGAGGACGACACCGCCGTCCATGAACACGACGCGGTCCGCGGTGTCCTTGGCGAAGCGCATCTCGTGCGTGACGACGACCATGGTCATGCCGTCCTCGGCGAGGGAGCGCATGACACCGGTGACCTCGCCCACGAGTTCCGGGTCGAGGGCGGACGTCGGTTCGTCGAAGAACATGATCGCCGGGTCCATGGCGAGGGCCCGGGCGATGGCGACGCGCTGCTGCTGGCCGCCGGAGAGCTGCGCGGGATAGGAGTCGGCCTTGTCCGCGAGTCCGACCCGGGCCAGGGCGGCCCGGCCGCGTTCCTCGGCTTCGGCGCGGGCGAGCTTCCTGACCTTCAGCAGGGCGAGTGTGACGTTGCCCAGCGCGGTCTTGTGCGGGAAGAGGTTGAACTGCTGGAAGACCATCCCGACGTGGCCGAAGATCTCCGGGGCGCGCTTGCGGTCGTGCAGCGGGACGCCGCCCACCCAGACCTCCCCGTCGTCCGCGCGCTCCAGGTCGCACATGATGCGCAGCAGGGTGCTCTTGCCGGAGCCGCTGGCGCCGATCAGGACGACGACCTCGCCCGGCTCCACGTCGATGTCGACTCCCTTGAGCACCTCCAGTTCGCCGAAGCGCTTGTGCACGCCCGAGAGCGAGATCCGTGAGGTGGTCACCGTCTTCCGGGCGGTGGCGGGGTCGGTGATCATCATGCGGTGAGGGCCTTTCGCTCCATGTGCCGCACGAGGAGCGACAGCGGGTAGCAGATGACGAAGTAGAGGACGGCGACAGCCAGGTAGGACGTGCCCGGGGCGCCCACCCGGTCGATGACGGCCTGCCCCTGGCGGACGAGTTCCACATAGCCGATGACCACGGCGATCGAGGTGTCCTTGATGAGGGAGAGGTACTGGCCGACCAGCGGCGGAAGGACGATCGCCCGGGTCTGTGGGAGCACGACGCTGAAGAAGGTCTGGATGCGGGGCAGCCCCAGCACCCGCGCCGCCTCCCACTGGCCGCGGGGCACCGCCTCGATGCCGGCCCGGAAGATCTCCGCGATGTAGGCGCCCTGGTAGAGGGTCAGGGCGAGCAGCGCCGCGCCGAAGACGGTGATGCCCACGAGTCCCAGGTAGGCCGCTCCGAAGTAGAGGAAGAGCATCTGGATCAGAAGCGGCGTGCCGCGGAAGACCTCCAGATAGCCCCGGGCGAGCTGGGCCAGCACCGGGATGCGGCTGGTGCGTACGGCGGCGACGAGCAGTCCGAGCAGCGTTCCCGTGGCGATCGCCGCGATCGACAGCAGTACGGTGGCCCACAGGCCGGAGACGTACAGCTCACGGTTGGACCAGATGACGGACCAGTCCATCAGGCCTCCTTCCGGACGGGACGCGGGGAACGCGCGGGCAGCAGACGGCGTACGGCGTCCAGCGGGCGGGTCCGCGCGGCGGGACGCAGCGGCGGCTTGAACGCGACCCGTCCGACGAGCCCGGCGACGAGGACGACCGCGTTGGTGAGGACCAGGTAGAGCACCGCGGCGATGCCGAAGACCTGGACGGTCAGCAGGGTGCGGGAGTTGATGACCATGGCCGTGCCGGTGAGTTCGGGGACGGAGATGGCGGACAGCAGTGACGAGCCCAGGATGATCTGGACCAGTTGGTTCACCACGGCGGGGTAGACGTTGCGCAGGGCCTGGGGCAGCACCACGTGCACGAAGGTGCGCGGCGGGTTGAGGGCCAGGACCCGGGCGGCCTCGCGCTGGCCGTGCGGGACGGCCTGGATGCCGGCGCGGAAGATCTCGGTGAGGTACGCGCCGACGTTCACGCCGAGCGCGAGGACACCTGCCTGTACCGGGCTCAGCCGCAGACCGGCCGACGGCAGCGCGAAGTAGGCGACGAACATCTGGAGCAGCACGGGGGTGTTGCGGATGACCTCGACGTAGACGGCGGCGGGTGCGCGCAGTACCGCGTGGCGGGATCTGCGGGCGAGCGCACCGAGGAGGCCGAGGAGGAAGGCGAGCGCGAAGGCTTCGAGCGAGAGTTTCAGGGACAGCCAGGCCGCGTCGAGATAGGTGGCCCAGTCCCGGAGGGCGTAGGTCCAGTCAACGAACATGGGACTCCTCCACGGGGCGGCGGCAGCAGGCCGCCGCCCGGCCGGGACTCAGTAGGACGGGTTGAGCGGGAAGACGCGGTCGACGCCGAACCACTTCTTGTAGATGGTGTTGGCCTGACCGGAGGTGTTGAACTCCCGCAGCCACGTGTTGACCCACTGCAGCCAGGTGGCGTCGCCGAGCGGAACCCCGATGCCGTTGTACTCCAGCGGCACGACAGAGTCCTTGGTGACCTTGAGTGAGGAGTCCTGCTTGGCCTGGTAGTTGAGGAAGTTGGAGTCCTCGACCATGGCGTCGGCCTGGCCCTGCTTGACGGCGAGCACGGCGGCGGAGGAGGTGTCGTACTCCTGGATCTTCGCCTTGGCGTTGCCGGCCTTGACCGCGTCGCCGTTGGTGGATCCCTTGGTGACGGCGACCGTCTTGCCGGTGAGGTCCTTCAGGGTGGAGATGCCGCTGGACTTCTTCACCAGCATCACCTCGCCCGCGACGATGTAGGGGTCGCTGAAGGCGACCTGCTTGGCCCGCTCGGCGGTGGTGGTGAAGTTGCAGACCACCGCGTCGACCTTCTTGGTCTGGAGGTTGGGGATGCGGTTGGCGGACGTCGTGTCGACGATGTGCACCTTGACGCCGAGCGCGGTGGCCATGGCGGTGGCGACGTCGACGTCGAAGCCCTGCGGCTTGTTGTTCTTGTCCGTCGAGCCGAACGGCGGGAACGTCAGGCAGCTGGCGACGTTCAGGGTGCCGCGCTTGATGACGTCCTGGAGCGTCGAGGACTGGTTCGTGGCCGTGGTGCCGGCGGCCGAGGAGCAGGCGGCCAGGGATGCGACAGCGGTCACACCGATACAAATCGACATCAGAGTGCGGGTACCGTGACGAAGTCTCATCACACGCGTTCCCTTCCGGGAGGGTTCTGGGGGTGGGCCGCGGGGGCCGGAGAAGGGGATCGCCGTCGATCACCGGTCACATCGCAAGAACGTTTTGCAATGCAGAATCATGTTCCGCATTGCGTTGCGAGGAAATTAGCCCGGAGTCCGGCGGCCGTCAACGGTAGATTTCAATATGTGACATACCGTTTTGCAATGCAGTACGGTAAGGTGCGGCGCGTGACCTCTGACTCCCCCGACGCACCCGGCGCCCGCCGCAACGCCTCGACGTCCCTACGGCGCGCGCTGAGCATCCTCATGCACCTGGCCGCCGACGAGAGCCATCCGCACGGGACCTCGCTCACCGACCTGGCCACCGGCCTTCAGATGAGCAAGAGCACGGTGCTGCGGCTCGTCGGCCCGCTGCGGGACACACGGCTGGTGGACCAGGACCCGGAAACCGGTCACTACCGACTCGGGCCACAGAACGCCCTGCTCGGGCAGCTCTACCTGGAACGCCTCGACATCCGGCGCACGGCCGCGCCGCTGCTGCACCAGCTCGCCCAGGACGCGCGTGAGGCTGTGCACCTGGTCAGTTTCGATCCCCCCGAGATCGTCTACATCGACAAGGTGGAGAGCCCCCAGGCCGTGCGTATGCACTCCCGGATCGGCGGGCGTCAGCCCGCCTACTGCACGGCGACCGGAAAGGCCTTCCTCGCCCACGCCGCCGAGGACGTCGTCGACCGGACGATCGCGGCCGGACTGCCCGCCCGCACACCGGCCACCATCACCTCACCCGAACAGCTCCGGGCCGAGCTCGCCCGCATCCGTGAGCACGGGTACGCCGTCGACGACGTGGAGAACGAACTCGACATCCGCTGCGTGGCCGCGCCCGTCTTCGACCACAGCGGGGCCGTCACCACCGCCGTGAGCGTCTCCGGCCCGGCCTCCCGCGTGACGCACGACCGCCTCACGGAGATGAGCCGGCAGGTCATCGAGACGGCCCGGGCCCTCACGGACGCCCTGGGCGGAACCGCTCCGACACCCCGGTGACAGGTACGGCAGTCACCCCTTCTACGCCTCCACCCCAACCCTCGCATCTCATCGGCGAGTCGGGGCGGTCCGTACGGCCGGAGGGCCCGACTGCGTGCAGGCGCCCTCCGCCCGGACGACGGCGGGCAGCCCCCTGGTCGCCTGGGACCCGGAGGCGGGCACCGGGATCGGGGCCATGCGCAGGGAAGCCCCGGCCGACACCACCCGCCGGTTCACCGGCGGCCCGTGCCACTCCTTCGACCATGTCAACGCCTGTACGGTGCACGAGAACAGCCACGCCTTCCACGCCGCCCACCACGGGATCATCACAGCGCGCGACCTCAGCGGCTTCGTCGTCCTGGACACCGACGACATCTCCGCTGGGCCCATCGTCCGGATCGAGCTGCCGACCCGGGCGCCGTAGGACTTCCACGACGGCCTGCGCGGCCGACCTCGCCTACCGCCGCCGGTATGTCACCCCGAGGTGTCCGTCAGCATCCGCCACCCCGGCGCGTAGTTGCCGTGCAGCACCAGCGACGCGGCACCCACCGCGCCCACCGTGTCCCCGATGACGCTCTGCTCGACGGTGACCGAGCGAATCGTACGGGCGACGGAGGTGCGGTTGACGGCGGTCTCGATCTCCTCCCGCATGATCGGCTCGATGCCGCGCAGCGCCTCGCCGCCCAGGACGACCCGGCTGACGTCGAGGAGGCTGGCGGCGCCCCGCGCGGCCTCCCCGATCCGGCGCGCGGCACGGCGTACGACGTCACAGGCGTCGGGGTCGCCCCCGCGGGCGGCACGGCGCAGGGCCCTCCAGTCGTGGTGGACGGAGTCGGGCGTGCCGCTCAGGCCGAGGCGGTCGGCGGCGTCTGGGCCGTGCAGCCGCAGCAGGTCGTCGATGATCGCGGGCGGGCTGACGTACGGGCCGAGACAGTCGAGGGCGCCGCACTGGCAGACGCGGTCTCCGGGGTCCACCGCCATGTGGCCGAACTCGCCGGCGTTGCCCGAATCGCCGTGCAGCACGGTGTTGTTGAGGACGATTCCGGCGCCGATGCCGGTGCCGAAGTAGATGAACAGGAAGCTGCCCGCGCGGTCGGCGCCACCGATCCAGCGTTCGCCTATGGCCGCCGCGGTGGCGTCGTTGTCGAGGGCGACGGGCAGGCCGGTGGCCTCGGCGAACATGTCCGCGAGAGGGACCCGGCCCCAGCCCGGGAAGTTCGGCGGGGAGACGACGGCGCCGGTGGTGCCGTCGAGCGGTCCGGGGGCGGCGATGCCGAGCCCGAGCAGGCGTGAGCGGTCGACGCCGGTGCGGTCGACCAGTCGTCCGGCGGCGCGCGCGACCCGCTCCACGACGTCGGCGGGATTCCCGGGGTCGGTGAGCCGGAGCCGGCGTCCGCCGATCACCTCTCCGGCCAGGTCGACGACGACGATCACCGCGGCGTCGGGGTCGAGGTGGACGCCGACGGCACAGGCTCCGTCGGCCCGGATGGTCAGGAGGGTGCGGCGCTTGCCGCCGCTGGAGGGGGCCTGGCCGGATTCGGCCACGAGTCCGGCGTCGAGGAGCTTGCGGACGACGTTGGAGACGGTCTGGTTGGTCAGGCCGGTGAGTTCGGCCAGCTCGACCCGGCTCACCTGTCCCGTGGTCCGGATGGCGTCCAGTACGACGGCCTGGTTGTAGCCGCCGACGCGCGGCAGGTTCGTACCACTGAGCGTCGTCACCTGTCAGTCACCTGTGCCCCCTGTGTGAGCCGCTCTCCCCGGCCCGGCCGCGCGGCCTTCGGGAGGCGTTCCGGCGGGTCCGCCAGTGACGGAAGTTTACATACTCGAAGCATTGACTTCATCCATCAAATGGATTTAGCTAACGCCCACCAAATCCGGCCATGACGGCCAGACAGCGCAGGGCGGCGCCGAGCTTGGGGCGCCGTCGGTCTGGCCTCTCGTCCGGTCAAACTCCCGGTTTTCCCTCAGGTTTCGTGTTCCGGAGGAACCACTGTGCGCTCGTCGAGAATCGTCACCGCCGCGGCCCTCACCGCCGCCACCGCCCTGGCCGTCACCGGCTGCGGTTCGGGCTCTTCAGGCAGCTCGTCCAAGTCGATCAAAGTCGTCTACTGGCAGAACCTGGACAGCACGAACAAGCTCCAGGCCACCTTCCTCGCCTCGATGGTGAAGCAGTTCACCAAGGCCAACCCGGGCACCAAGGTCACCCTCGTGCCGGTGACCGCCTCCGAGAACGACTACTACACCAAGATCCAGCTCATGATGCGCTCCCCCGCGACCGCTCCCGACCTGGTCTACGAGGACACCGCGCTGATCAACTCCGACATCGCGGGCGGCTATCTCAAGCCGCTCGACGCCTACACGGCGAAGTGGAGCGACTGGTCGCAGTACGCCAAGGCCGCCAAGGGCGCGGTGACCGGCGCGTCCGACGGAAAGACCTACGCCGTGCCGGACGACACCGACACCCGCGGGATCTGGTACAACAAGCAGCTTCTGGAGAAGGCCGGGGTCTCCGTGCCCTGGCAGCCCAAGACCTGGGCCGACGTGATCGCCACCGCCAGGAAGGTGAAGGCGAAGCTGCCCGGTGTCACCCCGCTGAACCTCTACACGGGCCAGGCGGGCGGCGAGGCGTCCTCCATGCAGGGCTTCGAGATGCTGCTCTACGGCACACCGGCCGGCGACAAGTCGCTCTACGACGCCTCGCAGAAGAAGTGGGTGGTGGGCAGCCAGGGCTTCAAGGACGCGCTGGACTTCGTCCACACCGTGTACAGCCAGGGGCTGGGCCCGTCCAAGGAGCAGGCGCTCGGCGCCAACTTCGGGACCGCCGTGGGCACCGAGCTGATCCCCGAGGGCAAGCTGGCGATCGACATCGACGGCTCCTGGATGCCGAACAACTGGAGTTCCGCGGCGGCCAAGCCGTGGACCGAGTGGCAGTCGGTGATGGGCACCGCGGCCATGCCGACGCAGAACGGCCAGACACCGGGCCGTACCAGCATGTCCGGCGGGTGGGCCTGGTCGATCCCCGCGAAGGCGGGCAACGCGGATCTCGCCTGGAAGTTCCTGTCGACCACGCTCCAGACGAAGACCAACGCCGCCCAGTGGAACGCGACCAACGCGAACATCGCGGTCCGCACGGACGTCGCCTCGGATACGACCTATCTGAACTCGGTGCCGACCAACAAGTTCTTCACCGAGCTGGTCGCCGACACCCACTACCGGCCCGGGCTGCCCGCCTACAACCAGGTCTCCACGGCGATCCAGAAGGCGATGGAGTCCGTGACGACCGGTCAGTCATCCGTCGACAAGGCCGCATCGACCTTTGATAACGATGTCAAGGCGGCTGTGGGCGCCGACAAGACCGTCGAGGGCGGCTCGTGACCGCCCTCGCCCCGGCGCCCCACGGGACCGGCGCTCGCCGCCGGTCCCGTGGGGCGGCCGCCCCCGCCGTCCGCACCCTGCTGCGCGGGCTGCCGACACTGCCGGCCGTGGTACTGCTGGCCGTCTTCCTGGCCGGACCGATCGCGTACTGCGTGTACTACGCGTTCACCGACATGCAGCTCACCGGCGCCGCCGGCTCCCGCTTCATCGGCCTGGACAACTTCACCCGGGCCTTCCAGGACAGCGACTTCCTCAACGCGGTCAAGCTCACCCTGGTCTTCGTGGTCGGCTCCGCGGTCATCGGCCAGAACACACTCGGGCTGGCGCTGGCCATCCTGATGCAGAAGGCCACCAAGCCGGTACGGGCACTCGTCAGCGGCGTCGTCATCGCCGCCTGGGTGCTGCCCGAGGTGGTCGCCGGCTATCTGATGTACGCCTTCTTCTACGACCAGGGCTCGCTCAACTCGCTGCTGGACAGCCTGCACCTGCCGAGCCAGAACTGGCTGTACACGATGCCGATCCTCGCCGTGTGCCTGGCCAACGTCTGGCGCGGGACGGCCTTCTCGATGATGGTCTTCACCGCCGCCATCAACGACGTCCCGCAGGAGCTGACGGAGGCCGCCGAGATGGACGGCGCGAACCCCTGGCAGCGGCTGTGGCGGGTCGTCCTGCCGGTCATCAGGCCGTCGATCCTGACCAACCTGATGCTCATCACGCTCCAGACCCTCTCCGTCTTCGGTCTGATCTACACCATGACCCGCGGCGGACCGGGCAACAAGAGCGAGACCCTGCCGATCTTCATGTACCAGCAGGCCTTCCAGAACAGCCTGATCGGCTACGGCACCGCCATCGCCCTGGTGCTGCTCGTGGTCGGCGCCCTCTTCTCCGTCGTGTACATCCGGCTGCTGAAACTGGAGGACGACTGATGGCCGCCGTCGCCACGCCCCCCGCCACGTCCGCCGGACACACCGCCCCGAGGACCGGCACCCCGCGCCCAAGCCGCCGTTTCCGGCCGAGCCGCGTCGCGGTCAACGCCGTGCTGCTGGCGGTCTCCGTGCTGTACGTCCTGCCGCTGGCGTGGATGCTGCTCGCCTCGGTGAGCGACACCAACTCCTTCCGCCTGACCATGCCGTCGTCGCTGACGCTCGACAACTTCGACGCGGTCCTCAACGTCGACACGACCTACCGGCCGATGCTCAACAGCCTGCTGCTGTGCGGCTTCGGGACCGCGGTGACCGTCGTGGTGTCCGTGCTCGCCGCCTACCCGCTCTCGCGCTACCGCTCGCGGGTGCGGCGGCCGTTCCTCTACACGATCCTGTTCTCCACCGGCCTGCCCATCACCGCCGTGATGATCCCGGTGTACAGCATGTTCGTGCAGGTCAACCTGATCGACTCGATGCCCGCCACGGCCCTGTTCCTGGCCGCCTCGGCGCTGCCGTTCGGCATCTGGCTGATGAAGAACTTCATGGACGGCGTACCCGTCGTCCTGGAGGAGGCCGCCCGCATCGACGGCGCGAACACGATGCAGGTGCTGTGGCTGGTGGTGCTGCCGCTGATGCGCCCCGGCGTCGTCGTGGTCACCATCTTCACGTTCATCGGCATGTGGGGGAACTTCTTCGTCCCCTTCATCCTGCTGCTGTCGCCGGAGAAACTCCCGGCCTCCGTCAGCGTGTTCACCTTCCTCAGCGCCCATGACCAGACGCAGTACGGACAGCTGTCGGCGTTCTCCCTCCTCTACTCACTGCCCGTTGTCCTGCTCTACCTGCTGCTGTCCCGCAAGCTCGGCGGCGGTTTCGCCCTCGGCGGCGCACTCAAGGGCTGACTCCCCCACCCCGTACGGAGAAAGACACCCATGCACAACGACCGTGACGTCATCGAACAACGGTTGGCCCGCGTGCTGAACGAGCGGATCCGGCCCGCCGTCCATGCCCGGTCCGTCCGTCTCGACGTGCAGATCTGGAACGTGTCCGGCGAGCCGGTGCCGGTGCCCGAGGGCCTGGCCGCTCCCTACCGCCCGGCCGAGGTCGGCGACCGCTGGGGACCGGCCTGGTCGACGAGCTGGTTCAAGGTCAGCGGGACGATCCCCGCGGACTGGGCCGGCGAGACGGTCGAAGCCGTACTGGACCTCGGTTTCGCCACCCACTCCCCCGGTTTCTCCGCGGAGGGGCTGGTCTACCGCGCCGACGGCACCGCGGTGAAGGCGCTCAACCCGCGCAACACCTGGGTCCCCGTCGCCGAACGGGCGGCGGGTGGCGAGGAGTTCACGGCCTTCATCGAGGCCGCGGCCAATCCGGTCGTCATGCACACCGCGCCCCACGAGCTGACCTTCGGTCCCACCCCGGTGGGCGGGCGCGCACCCTGGCTCGACGACGGCGGCGACACTCCCGGCGAACCCCTGTACCGGCTGCGGCGTCTGGACCTCGCCGTCTTCGACCGCACCGTCCACGAGCTCGTCCAGGACCTCGACGTCCTGGGGCAGTTGATGCACGAGCTGTCCCCCGACTCCCCGCGCCGCTGGCAGCTGCTCCAGGCGATCGGCCGGGCACTGGACGTCATCGATCTCCAGGACGTCGCCGGCAGCGCGCAAGCGGCGCGGGCCCTCCTCGCCCCCGCCCTGGCGGCGCCCGCACACGCCGGGGCGCACCGCGTCTCGGCCGTCGGGCACGCGCACATCGACACCGCCTGGCTGTGGCCCCTGCGCGAGACGGTCCGCAAGGTCGCCCGAACCGTCTCCAACGTCACCCAGCTCATGGACGACCACCCGGAGTTCAAGTTCGTGATGTCCCAGGCGCAACAACTGGCCTGGCTCAAGGAGCACCGCCCCGAGGTGTACGCACGGGCCCAGGAGAAGGCGAAGACCGGACAGTTCCTGCCGACCGGCAGCCTGTGGGTCGAGCCCGACACCAACATCAGCGGCGGCGAGGCGCTGGTACGCCAGTTCGTCCACGGCAAACGGTTCTACCTGGAGGAGTTCGGGGTCGAGACCGAGGAGATGTGGCTGCCCGACACCTTCGGCTACAACGCGGCACTGCCGCAGCTGATGAAGCTGGCCGGGGTGCGCTGGTTCCTGACCCAGAAGATCTCCTGGAACACCACCAACAAGTTCCCCCACCACACCTTCTGGTGGGAGGGCATCGACGGCACCCGCATCTTCAGCCACTTCCCGCCCGTCGACAGCTACAACGGCGAGCTGTCCGGCGCCGAAGTCGCCCACACCGTACGGAACTTCCAGGACAAGGGCCCCGCCAACCAGTCGCTGATCCCGTTCGGCTACGGCGACGGAGGAGGAGGCCCCACCCGCGAGATGCTCTCCCGCGCCGCACGGCTGAGAGACCTGGAGGGCTCGGCCCGGATCGAGATCGAAGGGCCGACCGACTTCTTCGAGCGCGCCCATGCCGAGTACCAGGACAACGGCGGCGCCCCGGTCTGGTCGGGCGAGCTTTACCTGGAGTTCCACCGCGGCACCCTCACCAGCCAGCTCGCCACCAAGCAGGGCAACCGGCGCAGCGAACACCTCCTGCGCGAGGCCGAGTTGTGGGCCACGACAGCGGCCGTGACCCACGGGCAGCCCTACCCGTACGAGGCACTGGACCGGCTGTGGAAGACGGTACTGCTGCACCAGTTCCACGACATCCTGCCCGGGACGTCGATCGCCTGGGTACACCGTGAGGCGGAGGAGACCTACGCGGCCGTCGCCCGTGAACTGGAAGAACTGATCGACGTGGCGCAGCGGGCACTGGCCGGACCGGGAGAAGGGACCGTGGTCTTCAACGCGGCACCCCACGCCCGCGGCGGCGTCGCGGCCTTCGGCGCCGCTCCGCGTGCCACGTCGCCGGAAGCTCCGGTAGCCCCAGCGGCTCAAGGGGACGGATTCGTCCTCGACAACGGCGTCGTACGGGTGGTGGTGGACAGCCGAGGGCTCATCACCTCGGCGTACGACCACGCAGCCGGCCGGGAGGCCCTGGCGCCCGGTGCGGTCGCCAACCTGCTCCAGCTGCACCAGGACTTCCCCAACCAGTGGGACGCCTGGGACATCGACGTGTTCTACCGCAACACCGTCCGCGACCTCACCGAGGCGGAGTCGGTGACCCCGACCGGCGACGGCATCCGGGTGGTCCGGGCCTTCGGGGACTCGCGGATCGAACAGCACCTCTCACTGCCGGCCGGCTCCCGGCGTCTGGTGATCGACACGGTGGTGGACTGGCACGAGCGGGAGAAGCTGCTCAAGGCCGCCTTCCCCCTGGACGTTCGGGCCGCGCACTCGACCGCCGAGATCCCCTTCGGCCACGTCGAGCGGCCCACCCACACCAACACCAGTTGGGACGCCGCCAAGTTCGAGGTCTGCGCCCACCGCTTCCTCCACGTCGGCGAACCCGACTGGGGCGCCGCCCTGCTCAACGACTCCTCCTACGGACACGACGTCACCCGCGACGTCCGCCCCGACGGGGGGACGACCACCACGGTCCGACTCTCCCTTCTCCGGGCCGCCCGCTTCCCCGACCCGGACCAGGACCAGGGAACGCACCGGCTCGGCTACGCGCTCCTGATCGGCGCGGAGGTCTCCGACGCGACCCGCGAGGGCTACCACTTCAACCTCCCGGAACGCACGGTAGCGGGCGGATCGACGGTCGCCCCCCTGGTCACGGTCGACCACGAGGGCGTGGTCGTCGAGGCGGTCAAGCTCGCCGACGACCGCTCGGGCGACATCGTCGTACGCCTCTACGAGTCCCGCGGCACACGCGCCCGAGCCACCCTCACCACCGTGTTCCCGCTGGCCTCGGTGACCGCGACGGACCTGCTGGAGCGCCCTCTCGCCGATCCCGCGAGCCACCGACACACAGACGGCGGCGTGGAGGTGACGCTGCGTCCGTTCCAGATCCTGACGCTACGGCTGCGACCCACCCCGGGCGGCTGACGCCGAGCAGAAAGGTGAGGGCCCGCGTCCGGGCCCTCACCGGCTCCGGGCCTGAACGCCGCCACAGCGGCCCGCTCGCCCGCTCACGAAAGAGAATGATCAACATTTGCCGTGGCACGACGTGCCCTGATTGACACCCTGCCATCCTTGATTCGACGTCAGGGGCGCACTCAGTCGCGTGGTGTTCGCCGCGGTGGCCCGCCGGAGGGGTCGTCAACGGGGGCGCAGATGATCATGACGATGCGCAGTGAGAACCTGCCGGCTACGGACCGTTTCCAGTGGTGGTGGGAGCAATGTGCCAGGGACGTCGTCCCGACGCTGGCCCGCAGCCCGTACGCCGACGGCCTCAAGGCGACGGTGACACTGGCGGAGCTGGGCCCGGTCCAGCTGTCGGTCCTGGACCTCCCCGAGGTGCGCACCGGTGCAGACGTCTGCACCGGTGCGCCGTTCCGACCCCGAGCCGTACGGGCTCAGCGTGATCGCCGCGAACAACCTCTGGTTCTCCCAGCGCGGTCGCGACTGCCGACCGGGCCAGGGCGACCTGCTGCTCCACGACACCTCGCAGCCCTTCGACTCCCGCGCACTTCCCGGTCCCGGCCCGGGAAAGATGCTGATGCTGCAACTGCCCAAGGCCGAGCAGCCGCTGCGCCCCCAGCGCCTGAACCGCCTGCTCGCACGCTGGCTGACCGCCGACTCCGGGATGAACGCGATCCTCGCCCGCTACCTCACCAGCGTCGCCACGGCCGTGGAACAGGGAGAGGTGGGCGAGCCCGGGACACGCCAGCTGGGCACGGTGGCCCTCGATCTGGCCGCCGCCACCCTGGCCGAACACGCCGACGCCCAGGATCAGTTGGCTCCCGAGACCCGCCATCAGGCGCTGCTCGCCCGGATCGAGGCGTTCGTCGAACACAACCTGGCCGACCCCGATCTGCCCCCGCCCACCACCACATCTCGGCGGGATACCTGCACGCCTCTTCCAGATCCGCGAACTGACCGTCGCCGCCTGGATCCGCCGCCCCGCCTCGAGCGCTGCCGCGCCGACCTCGCCGATCCACAGCTGCGGCACCACCTGGCCCACTCCATCGGCACCCGCTGGGGCTTCCGCCACGCCGCCGACTTCAGCCGCGCCTTCCGTACGGTCCACGGCATGCCGCCCGGCGACTACCGGCACCAGGCAATGACGACGACTGCCGACTCGGCGGACATGCCGCACAGGACAGGCCGCCGGCCCTGACCATCGTCTTGGCGCGGCGGTACGGTCACCGGCTGACACCGACAGAACCTGCTCCTGGAAGACGCCCCCGACCAGCACCACTACACAGCTGGACCATGTCAATGAGGGCTTCGCCGATCAAAGTCACGGCGGGCGGGCGGCCGTGCCCTCGCGTGCGATGGTTCAGTCTTGGTGGGGTCCTCCGACCGTGATCTCACCGGATCCCCGTTCGATCAGCCGGGTCGGAATGGTGACCGCGCGGGTGGGTGACCGGTCGCCGTCCAGTCTGCGGAAGAGCATCTCGGCGGCCGTCCTGCCCAACTGCTCGACGTCCTGGGCGATGACGGAGATCCCCGGGCTGAGGATGTCGGCCAGGGGGAAGTCGTCGAAGCCCACCTGGGCGACGGTGTCCTGGAGGCCGAGTGCGCGCAGCGCGCGTACCGCCCCTATGGTGACGAAGTTCTGGCTGGTGAACAGCGCGGTGGGCGGGTTCGGCAGCGCCAGGAGCCGCTCGGTCGCGGCGATCGCGGATTCCTCGCTGGCCCCGGTGTGCCGGACGATCTCCTCGTCGTACTCGATGTGCGCGACTTCCAGGGCATGCCGGTAGCCGTCGAAACGCTGGGCGGCGGTGGAGATGGTCGCGCGGTCGCCGAGGTAGGCGATGCGCCGGTGGCCGGACTTCAGCAGGTGGTTGACGGCGGTGAGGGCGCCCTGCCGGTTGTCGGAGACGACGGTGTCCGCGTCGAGCATGCTGGGCTCGCGGTCGACGAAGACCATGCAGGTGCCCGAACGCTGCTCGCTGATCAGATAGCTGTGGTCGCGGCCGGCCGGCACGATCACCAGGCCGTCGACCCGCCGGTCGATGAGCGCCCGGGCCAACTCCCGTTCCCTGGCCGGGTCCTCGTCGAGGCTTCCGACCAGCACGAGCACTCCGCGCTCCCGTGCCACGTTCTCGACGGTTCGGCTCAGGGCCGCCGAGAAGGGGTTCGCCGCGTCCTCGACGAGCATCCCGATCGTGGCCGTCCGGCCGTCCCCGCGGCGCAGGCTGCTGGCGGTCAGGTTCGGCCGGTAGCCCAGTTTGTCGGCCGCGTCACGCACCCGGGCGGCGATGGCCGGATCGACGGTGGGCACCTCGTTGACCACGCGGGAGACCGTCTTGATGGCGACGCCTGCCAGTGCCGCCACCTCGCGCATGGTGGGGCGGCTGCGGGGGGACGGCGACGGCGGCTCGCCCTGAGTCATCGTTGTCTCCAACTGATTGCGCGTTACCTAGTTGTTGCCGACGCATGTTTACCAGTGTCTTGACGCGCTCGTCCATACGGGCCCACTATCCCGTCGAGTCAACGTTGTCTCAGCGTCGACCAAGGGACGGCTCGAAAGGGATCACGTCATGAACCTCTCCTCCAGCCAGGCGTCGGGCCTCCGCAGTCGGCGCACCCGGGCGGCGGCCATCGGCGTCACCGTCTGCCTCGGCGCGACCCTCGCCGCCTGCGGCTCCTCCGACTCGGGCTCCTCGTCGTCCGGCAGCGGGAAGGTGGGTGTGTCACTGATCCTGAAGACGTTGAGCAACCCGTACTTCGTGAGCATGGAGAAGGACGCCAAGACCCAGGCCGCCAAGGACAAGGTGAGCCTCACCGTGGCGGCGGGAACCTCGGACGGCGACACCCAGACCCAGATCACCGCCATCGACAACGCCGTCTCGCGCGGCGACAAGGGCATCCTGATCACCACCAACGGCGACGCGGTGAACACCGCGCTGAAGCGCGCCAAGCAGGCCGGCCTCTTCGTGATCGCCCTGGACACCGCACCGAACCCGCCGAGCGTCGCGGACATCACCTACGCCACCGACAACGAGCAGGCGGGCAAGCTCGACGGCCAGTACGCGGCGGCCGCCCTGGACGGCAAGCCCGCGGTCATCGCCATGCTCGACCTGTTCAACAACCAGGTCGTCTCGGTGGACATCGACCGCGACCACGGCTTCCTGGAGGGCATGGGCATCGACCCGGGCAGCAAGACCGAGAACGGCAAGGAGGCCAAGACCGGGAAGTACACCGGCGGCAAGGGCGGCACGTACACGATCGCCTGCCACCAGCCCACCCAGGGCGCCATCGACGGCGGACGCACCGCGATGGAGAACTGCCTGTCGGCCAACCCGGACATCAACGTGGTCTACGCGATCAACGAGCCGGCGGGCGAGGGCGCGTACAACGCGCTGAAAGCCGCGAACAAGGAGAAGAGCGTCGCGATCTACGCCATCGACGGCAGCTGCTCGGGCCTGAAGAACGTCACCAGTGGCGAGTTCGCCGCCGACGCCGTGCAGTACCCGGGCAAGATGGCGGCCCTCGGCGTCAGCTCCATCGCGAAGCTGGCCCGCGGCGGCAGCAAGCCCAGCGTCACCAACGGCAAGTCGTTCTACGACACCGGCACCGCGCTGGTCGCCGCGAAGTCCCTCGGGGGCCTGACGGTCCAGTCCCCGACGCAGGCCGCGTCCGCCTGCTGGGGCAGCTGACTTGGTCAGCCGGGTGGGCCGCCGGTGCCGTACCGGTGGCCCACCCGCACCACACCTCCTATCAAGGCCCGCACGAGGGACAGAACCGGAAGGACCCCCTGTGACCACCCACGTGGACAGTGAAGCCACACCGGCGCCGGCGGAGGACTTCCTCAACCGGCCCGCCACGCCGGCCCAGCGCATCCAGTCCGTGCTGCACCGTCAGCCGGCCCTCAGCCCGGCGATCGTCCTGGTGCTCGCCGCCATCGTGTTCTCCCTCGTCAACGACCGCTTCTACGCGTTGCAGAACCTGTCGCTCGTCGCCCAACAGGTGGCCGTCATCGGCTCGTTGGCTGTCGGCCAGACCGTCATCATCCTCACGGCCGGCATCGACCTGTCCATCGGCGCGGTCATGGTGCTGGCCTCGCTGCTGATGTCGAAGCTCGTCGCGGACAACCATCTGCCGGGCGTGCTCGCCCTGCTCGCGGGAGCCGCCGTCGCGATCGCCGCGCAGGCCGTCAACGGACTGCTGGTGACCAGGATCAAGCTGCCGCCGTTCATCGTCACGCTCGGCACCCTCAGCATCTTCACCGCGATCACGCTCATCTACGCCAAGGGCCAGACCGTCTCGCTGGACCCGGGCAACATCCTCATGTGGAGCGCGGACACGGTCTCCATCGGCCAACTGAACCTGACCACCGGCGTCCTCCTCATGATCGCCCTGTACGCGGTGGTGGGGTACGCGCTGCGCTACACCGCCTGGGGCCGCCACCTGTACGCCGTGGGCGACGACATCGAGGCCGCCCGCCTGGCCGGCATCTCCGTCAACCGGGTGCTGCTGAGCGCCTACCTCGTCGGTGGCTTCGCCATCGCGGTGGGCGCCTGGATCCTGGTCGGCAGGGTCGGCGGCGGAGACCCGAACAGCGGCCTCAACGCCAACCTGCAGTCCATCACCGCCGTCGTCATCGGCGGCACCAGTCTGTTCGGCGGACGCGGTGTGGTGCTCGGCTCGTTGATCGGCGCGCTCATCGTCCAGGTCTTCGTCAACGGTCTGGCACTGGCCGGGATCGACCCCAACTACCAAGTCCTGACAGTCGGCGTGCTGGTGATCGCGGCTGTCTCCGTCGACCAGTGGATCCGGAGTGTGAAGTCGTGACGACCACCACCGCCCCCGTTCTCGAAGCCAAGGGCCTGGTCAAGGTCTTCGGCCGGGTCGTCGGCCTGAACGACGTCGACCTCACCCTCTACCCCGGCGAGGTCCTCGCCGTCATCGGCGACAACGGCGCCGGCAAGTCCACCCTGATCAAGTGCCTCTCCGGGGCACTCGTCCCCGACCGGGGCAGCATCCTGGTCGACGGCTCCGAGGTGAACTTCAAACGCCCGCAGGACGCCCGCGAGGCCGGCATCGAGACGGTCTACCAGACTCTCGCCGTGGCACCGGCGCTGGACATCGCCAGCAATCTCTTCCTCGCCCGCGAGATCCGACGCAAAGGTGTGCTCGGCTCGGTGTTCCGCATGCTCGACACCGGCGAGATGAAGCGCCAGGCGGCCGACCACATCAAGCGGCTGGGCATCAGCACCCTGCAGAACATCAACCAGGCCGTGGAGACGCTCTCCGGCGGCCAGCGCCAGTCGGTGGCCGTCGCCCGGGCGGGCGCCTTCGGCGGCCGGGTCGTCATCCTCGACGAACCCACCGCAGCGCTGGGCGTCCGCGAGACCGGCCAGGTGCTCAAGCTCGTCCGCGACCTGCGCGACCAGGGCCTCGGCATCATCCTGATCAGCCACAACATGCCCAACGTCTTCGACGTCGCCGACCGCATCCACATCCAGCGCCTCGGCGGCTGCGCCGGGGTCATCACCCCGCAGTCGCACTCCATGGAGGACGCGGTGGCCATCATGACGGGCGCGAAGAAGCTCGTCCCGGAAGCCGGGTGACAGGCGGGGGCGGTGGCGCTACGGCCGACACGTTCCGGATCGCCGAGGGCCTCCTCGGCGACGAACCCACGGTGTCGGTCTCCGCGCCGGACGGTGCCGTGCGCGCCGTCCTCGCCCTGCGCGGGGCGACGCTGCTGAGCTGGCAGGTCGCAAGCGGAGCGGCCGGGCACCTCACGGAACTGACGGACGGCTACCGCGACGAGGCCGAACTGCGGTCGCAGGACGGCGTACGGGCGGGCCTGCTCGCCCCGTTCCCCAACCGTGTCGCCGACGGCCGCTACCACCACGGCGGCCATGACCACGACCTGTTGCCCGGCCGCCTCGGGGACCGCACGGTCTACCACGGCTTCGCGCGTGAAGCGCCGTTCCGGCTCGTCGCGGCCACGATGACGCCCGACTCGGCACGGCTGCTGCTGCGCAGCACGAGCATCAGGCCGGGCCGGTACCCCGGCTATCCGTTCGCGCTGGACCTCGACGTGGAGTACACGGTCGGCCGCCACGAGCTGGGCGTCGGGATCCGGGCGACGAACGTGGGAGAGACCACCGCCCCCTACGCGGCGGGCTGGCACCCGTACTTCACCCTCTCCCGGCCCATTCACGACCTGGTCCTGCAGATCCCCGCCCACACCCTGATCCGCACCGACGCCTCCCTCATCCCCCTGCCCGGAAAGAACGCCCTGCTGCCCCTGGACCGCTGCCCCGACATGGACTTCCGCGCGCCCAGGAAGCTCGGCGACGCCGTCATCGACGCCTGCTTCGCGGACCTGGTCCCCGGCTCCGGCGCCCGGACCGAGACCGTACTGAGCGACCCCGCGACCGGAGCCGAACTACGGGTGTGGCAGCACAGCGGGTACCTGCACGTGTTCACGGGCGACACCCTGGCCCGCGACCGGCGCGGGTCCATCGCCCTGGAGCCCGTCGAGGTACCCACGGACGCGTTCAACCGCCCGGAACTCGCCACCGCCGTGTCACTGGAGCCGGGCCGGCGGCGGGAGTTCCGTTTCGGGGTCGCGTACGTGCCCTCACTCCACTGAGCCGGGGCCAGCGGGAGGGCGCCCGCAGAGCAGCGTAGGACGAGGGCGTCCGCGCCATCCGTTCCGCGTGGTAACGCGGGGTGGTGCCCTTCGAGGAACTCGATCACCCGATGCCGCGGCGCTGGGAGCCAGGCTCCACGATCATCTCGGCCTGGCTCCGTCAGACACGGTGCCGCCTGGGCGCGGCTGACGACTGGTCACCTTGCAGTACTCCAGCGGTAGTTCATCATTCCCGCGAGCCGGGGCGCGTGCTTTCGAACCCCAGCGAGCTGACAGTGCATCAGATCCTGACAGGGGGCGACCGAATCGCGCGAGGCGATATTCCGGCGAACCGGGGTAGCCGCCAGACACCCAGCGGATGGATGCTCACGGTTCAAGGAGAACGATGCTCACACTCACGTCCCGGCGTCTGCGCGGCACCGCGCGTCGGGTCTTCGGCTGGCAGCAGTTGCGTCCGGCCCAACTGGCCGCGATGAAGGCCGTGATGAAGGGGCGTGACGTACTCGCCGTCATGCCGACCGGCGCGGGCAAGTCCGCCGTGTACCAGGTGCCCGCCGTCCTGCTCGGCGGTCCGGTCGTGGTCGTCTCGCCGCTGATCGCGCTGCAGCGGGACCAGATGCAGAGCCTGCTCGGATCCGCCGCGCTGCGCACCGCCGCCGTCAACTCCGCGCAGCGCCGAAGCGAGAACGAGACGGCATGGGCCCGCATCAGTTCCTCCTCGGCCGACGTGATCTTCCTCGCTCCTGAGCAGCTCGCCAAGCCGGATGTCACGGACCGGCTCGCCGCCGTCCGTCCCCGGCTGCTGGTGGTGGACGAAGCGCACTGCGTGTCGTCCTGGGGGCACGATTTCCGGCCGGACTACCTGCGGCTGCGGCACGCGCGGGAGCGGCTCGGCAATCCGCCGGTGCTCGCACTGACCGCGAACGCGGCGGCCCCGGTACGACGGGACATCGCCGAACGTCTCGGCATGACCGACCCGGTGGAGATCGTGGCCGGCTTCGGCCGTCCCAACATCCACCTGGACGTGTCCGCCTTCCGGGACGCAGCCGCCAAGCAGCGGTTCGTCGTGGAGCGGGCGACCGTCGAGGAGAAGCCGGGAATCCTGTACGCGGGAACGCGGAAGGCAGCGGACAGCTATGCGGAGCAGTTGATCAGCCTCGGGCTGTCCGCCGCGAGCTACCACGCGGGCCTCTCCCCCACCGAACGCCGCCAGACCCAGGACCGGTTCAGTTCCGGTGAACTCGACGTGGTCGTGGCGACCTCGGCGTTCGGGATGGGCATCGACAAGGCGAACGTACGGTTCGTGCTGCACGCGTCCGTCCCCGGCTCTCTCGACGCCTACTACCAGGAGATCGGCCGGGCCGGCCGCGACGGCGCACCGGCCAGGGCGATCCTCGCCTACCGCCCGCAGGACCTGGGTCTGCAACGCTTCTTCGCCTCCGGCGCTCCCGATGCCGACGCACTGCGCCGCGTCGCCGAGCGCCTGCGCGGCGACGGGGGCGCCGTGAGCGCAACCGGGCTCCGAGCCGACTGCGAACTCGGTGCGACGGCACTGTCCGCCGTACTGAACCTGCTGGAGGAGGCCGGCGCCGTCCGTACCGGACGGGACGGCAGCCGCTTCGCCGGCCCGCTCGGCGCCTCCGCGGAAGACGACGTCGACGCCGCTGTGCAGAGCGCACTCGCCGTCCACGCCACGCACCTCAAGCTCGAACAGTCCCGGGTCGACATGATGCGCGGCTACTCCGAGACGACCGACTGCCGACGGCGGTTCCTCCTTGGATACTTCGGCGACTCCGTCCGCGCCCCGTGCGCGGCATGCGACAACTGCACGGGGGCGGTGGTCAAGGCGGCGGGCAGGCTGAGGCGTGGGCGGTCCGGGGACGCCGGACATCCGTACAAGGCGGCCGCACGGCGACGCCCATGGCGCCGGGCCGGTGCGCGCGCGGGCGCCACCGCACGTGCCGTCCGGGCGGCGGAGACGGCCGCACGCCCCGCCGTGGACGAGCACGCCTACCTGCCGGGCGTCCGCGTGCACCATGACCAGTGGGGCCAGGGCGAGGTCATGAGCGAGGGCGACGGCAAGATCACCATCTTGTTCAAGTCGGTCGGCTATCGCACCCTGTCGCTGGCCGTGGTGACGGACAAGCAGTTGCTCATCGCACTGCCCGACGCACCGCGCTGACGCTGGACCCGCGAGTTCCGGGCGTCGGGAGCCGGCCCTGCCCCGGGCTCACTGGAACTTGTCCATCTCGGAGCTCTCCGTAGCGGATGATCTTCCATCGGGTCACCTGGCACAACGAGGAACGTCCGCGCTCCGCCCTCGGACGCCCACACGATCGCCGAACGGAACGCGACGTCCGGCGACGCAACCTCCGTACCGCCCAGGGAGTCACCGGCGGCGTGGCCTTCTTCGGCGCGCTCATCGCATACCCCTTTTCGTCCGCGCCCGGTGCCGTAGCTGCCGCAGCCGCGGTAGTGCGGGCAGTCGCACGGTTTCGCGCTCGTCGGGCACCACAACATGCTGGAGCCTCCAACTGCGGTGACGGGACAGCCACTTCACTGTCGCTCCGGGAGGCGATCGGAGAAGTCCCGGAAAGGGCTGAAGGCTCCACCCCCGCGTATCCGTGGCCTACAGCGCGGAAGACGGTCCCAGACCTTCGCGAAGGTGCCACTCGGCCGGCGTTCCCCTGCTCAACATCCTGATCAATCCATGAGTACTCAACACGAGTCGGCTTGCCTGCTGGTCTACTGCGGCGTGCCGCACCAAAGACGACACAGGACCGTCAGATCCCGTCGCGTGGCCTGGCCCGGCCGAGGTCCCGTCGGCGCATCGGGCGGCGAGGGCAGGGCGGTCCAAGAAATTCGGGAGAACAGGGGAAGCTTCGTAACCCAGCTCGCCGCAGGGCCGTCATCAGCTCTGGCCGACCGGTGTCCGCCGCGTGCGGCACCGTACGACGCGGCCTTCCCCCGACCTGGGATACTTGCGTACCGGACCCGGTGAAGTGGAGAAGTCATGGTCGAGCGACCCGGTCAAGCGCACGCCCCGGAGACCGGCACCCGATCCAGACGGCCTCGTGCCGGGAGCGGGGAGTCCCTGAGCGACGTGGCGTACGAGCACATGCGCGCGGCCATCCTTCAGGGGGTGTACCGCCCCAACCAGCGGCTCCCCGAGGACGAGGTCGCCGCGGAACTCAACGCCAGCCGCACGCCCGTGCGGAGTGCGCTGATGCGTCTGGTGGACCAGGGGCTGGTGGTGCGGGAGCGGCAGGGCTGGGTCGTCCGGGAGCACACCCCGGACGAGATCCGCGAGATCTACGAGGTCCGGTGCGCCCTGGAAGCGATGGCCACCGGACTGGCGGCCGTGCGCGGGTCCGAGGAGCAGCTCATCGCGATCGCCGCCATGTACGAGGGCCCGACCGAGGACTACGTCCGCCGGCCCCGTCGCGAACTGGGCCGGCTGAACCGGGAGTTCCACCAGGCGATCGTGCGGGCCTCCGCCAACCGGCGGCTGTTCGACGAGTGGCTGCGCAACCGGGACTTCGGCATCACCTACAACATGGCCGTCCTGTTCACCCAGGAAGAGGCCGTCCTCTGCATCGAGGGCCACAAGAAGATCATCACCGCGCTGCGGGACCGCGACCGCGAGCAGGCCGAGCAGCAGGCCCGGATCCACGTGGAGGACGTCCAGGCCGTGGCGGCCCGCCGCCTCGACGCCGCGGGCCTGCACCTGGCCTGAGCTGCGGGGACGCGGGGCACCGAGAACGGTGCCATCCCGCATTCACGCCCGGCCACGACGGTGGAAACAAGCGGGAAACACACCCTTGCTGTCTTGGATCCAAGTTTGTATCCTACGTCGTATGCAATCCACCACCACGGTGCCGTTCCCGTCGCTCGACCCCCGCACGGGCGAGGAACGGCGCCGTTTCCTCGACGCGACCCCAGACGAACTCGGCAAGGCCCTGGCCGCGGCAGCGCGGTCGTTCACGGTATGGGGCGACTTCGATCCAGCCCTGCGCGTCACCGTGCTGCGCGGCATCTCCGAGGAACTCTCGGCCCGGCGCGACCAGCTCACCGCCACGGCGGCCGCCGAGACCGGTCTGACCGGACAGCGGCTCGCCGGGGAGATCGAGCGGACCCGGCTCCAGCTCATCCAGTTCGCCGAACTGCTGGAGAACGGCGGTCACTTCGACGCCGTGATCGACCCGGCCACACCCGACCGCCCCGACGTCCGCCGGGTCGACGTGCCGCTCGGCCCGGTGGCCGTGTTCGCCGCGAGCAACTTCCCGTTCGCGTTCGGCGTGGCCGGCACGGACACCGCCGCCGCCCTGGCGGCCGGCTGCCCGGTGGTCGTCAAGGGACACCCCTCGCATCCGGAGACCTCGGAACTGATCGCCGCGGCCGTGCACACCGCGCTGGCCGCGGCGGGAGCTCCGGACGGCGTGTTCCACCTGCTCCAGGGAAGCGGGCTCGGCATCGCCCGCGCACTGGTCACGGCACCCGGGATCACGGCCGTCGCCTTCACCGGTTCGCTCACCGGCGGACGCGCCCTCTTCGACCTCGCCGCGTCCCGGCCGCGTCCGATCCCGGTCTACGCCGAGATGGGCAGCCTCAACCCCGTCTTCCTCCTGCCCGGCGCGCTCGCGGACGCCGCCGTGCGGCTGGCCGACGCCTTCGTGGAATCGCTGACGGCCTCGAACGGCCAGCTCTGCACGAAGCCAGGAGTGACCTTCGTACCCCGCGGTGAGAGCGGCGACCGGTTCGTGGCACGTGCCGTGGACCGGGCCGGGGAGTATCCGCCGGGGACGATGCTCAACCGCCCGATGTGGCGGCATCTCGTGGCGGGCGCGGCCGAGTTGGCCGACCGGCCGGGAGTCACCGTCCTGGCGGGCGGCTCAGCACCCGACGGCGAGGGCTCCTCCTTCCCGGCGAGTCTGGTGGAGACCGGGCTCGACACCTTCCTCACCGACCCGGCGCTGGCCGAGGAGCGGTTCGGACCGTTCGGGGTGCTCGTCCGGTACGACACGCCCGGTGACCTCGTGCGCGCGGTGGCCTCCCTCGACGGTCATCTCACCGCGACCGTCCACCTCGGGCCCGGCGACGAGGACGACGGCCGGCGGCTCGCGGCGGGCCTGACCGGCAAGGTGGGCCGGCTGGTGTGGAACGGCTGGCCGACCGGTGTCGCCGTGACCGACGCCATGCACCACGGCGGGCCCTACCCCGCCTCCACCAGTGCCGCGCACACCTCGGTGGGGACAGGCGGAATCGCCCGGTTCCTGCGCCCGGTCGCGTTCCAGAACAGCCCGCAGTCACAACTGCCCGCCCCGCTGCGGGACTCGAACCCGCTGGGCATCACCCGGCGGGTGGCCGGCGCCCTGACCACCGAATCCATCACCGGTACGACGACCACGGAAGGGCGGGCACACGCGTGACCGACACAGAAGCTCTCACGGCGGCGGAGCGCACGGACGCCGACCGGGGCGCCGTACTGCTGCCGACCCTGCCCGCCAAGCCGGCGCTGACGCCGGAGTCGGCCGCCGTGCTCGACGAGGTGCCCGGACGCCTCGGCGTGCCGTTCGTCAGCCCCGTCTTCCAGGCGATGGCGAACTGGCCCGACTACCTCGTACCGGCCTGGAACAGGTTCAAACCGGTCATCGCGTCGGCGGCGTTCACCGAGGCCGCCGCGACCCTGCGGGTCCCGGCAGGACTGCTCCCGGAAGCAGAGCCGTCCCTGTGGACCTCCGACGCCGACATCGACATCGATCTGATACGCCGTTACACCACGACCTTCCACCAACTGCTCCCCGAGGTCCTGCTGTTGACCTCGTGCTGGTACCGCGGTCTCACCGTCGGAGGGTCTGCCGCCTGGCCCGGGACAGCGGACCCCGGCCCCCGGGGCGTCCGGCCCGGCGCTGTCAACGTCGTCCCGGACGGCAGCACGCCCACCGCCGAACTGGCGCGGGTGTACGAGGAGATCCGGGCCGCGCACCACCACCCCCGTGTGCTCAGCTTCTACCGCGCGCTCGGGAACTGGCCCGACGTCATGACCGGCGTGTGGGACCGGCTGGGACCGCTCGCACGAGGCGCCGCGTACGCCGCCGCACGTGAGGAGATCCTGATCAGGGCCACCACGGCCGCCGCCACGCTCCCCGTACCGGTGGTCGACACCGCGGCGGCCGGCGAGGCCCGCGCCATCCTCGCTCTCTTCCGCAGTCGGCTGATCCCCGCGCTGCTCCTCGACACCGCCGTCGTGCTCGCCCTCCTCGGCGAGAGCGACGCGATCGTCTCCGGCTGAAGCGGCCGACGTCCTCCTCACCCTCCGACCCATGTCCAGGAGAACCATGCCCAACATCACCGTCGAGATCCTGGCCGGCCGGACACGCGCCCAGCGGGCCGAGTTCGCCCGTGTGGTGACCGACGCCGTGGTCGACGTCCTCGGCGCGCCCCGTCATCTCGTGCGGATCCAGTTCACCGAACTGGCCCACGACCGGCTCGCCCTGGGCGGCGAGCTCACCGAACCACCCGCGTAACGACGCCGGCGGTCTCTCAACTCCTCCCTGGGGTAACCATGTTCACATCAGCGTCGATGTCCATGTCCCTGTCCACGACCACCTCCGCGTCCGGGTACCAGCAGCACTTCGATCCCGTGCTCGGCCGACTCGGCCTCTCGGCAACCGTCGCCGCTATCCCCCTGATCGTCCTCTTCGTCCTGCTCGGTGTCCTCCGGTGGAAAGCCCACTGGGCCGGGCTGACCGCCCTCGGCACAGCGGCCGTCATCGCCGTCGCGGTCTACGGCATGCCGGTCGGCCAGACCGTCAGCGCCGCGGGCCTCGGAGCGGCGGTCAGCTTCCTCAGCGTCATCTGGATCCTGATCAACGCCCTGTGGATCTTCAGGCTGACCGAGCGCACTGGGCACTTCGCGGTCCTGCGCAGATCCTTCGCCGGGGTCAGCGACGACCAGCGCATCCAGGTCATCATCATCGCGTTCTCCTTCGGCGCGCTGCTGGAGGCACTGGCCGGTGCGGGAACTCCCGTCGCGATCAGCGCCGTCATGCTGGTCGGCCTGGGGCTGCCGCCGATGCGGGCCGCCGTGGCGGCCCTCGTGGCCAACACCGCACCCGTCGCCTTCGGCGCCCTGTCCGCACCGGTCACCACGCTGTCCCAGGTGACCGGGCGTGACTTCGACACACTCGGCTCGATCATCGGGCGGCAGACCTCGATCGTGGCCGTGATCGTCCCGCTGGTGCTGGTCTTCCTCGTGGACGGCCGCCGCGGGGTACGGGAGGCCTGGCCCGCCGCGCTGGTGGCGGGAGTGGGCTTCGGCGCCGGGCAGTTCGTCTTCTCCAACTTCATCTCCGTCGAACTCGCCGACATCGGGGCGGCCTTGTGCAGCGCGGCGGTTCTCGTCGGTTTCCTGCGCGTCTGGCAGCCGCGCCACGCGCTGACCGCCGACTCCGTCACCGCCACGGCATCCGTGCACTCGGCCGCGCCCGTACCGGTTACGACGGGCGGCTTTGGAGGTTCCGGCGGTACGGCCGACTCGGCCCGGGAGGAAGAGGCGCCGGCACCGCGCGACGACCGCCGGAACGTGATCCTGTCCTATCTCCCCTACGCCCTCGTGATCGCGGTGTTCGTCGTCGCCCAGCCCGACTCCGTGAAGGCGCGGCTCAGTTCGGCCGCCCTGCACTTCGGCTGGCCCGGTCTGCACATCACCGGCGCGACGGGCGCCCCGGTGCCCACCGTGTTCACCTTCGACTACCTGCCCGCGGCCGGCACGCTCCTGTTCGTGTCGGGCGTCTTCACCACGGTCCTGCTCCGGGTGGCCCCCGGCGAGGCGGCCCGCATCTACGGCGCCACCGTGAAGCAGCTCACCTGGACGATCGTCTGCGTCCTGTCCGTCCTCGGGCTGGCCTATGTGATGAACATGTCCGGCCAGACCGGCTCCATCGGCCGGGGCCTGGCCACCATGGGTGCGGCGTTCGCCGTCTTCTCCCCCGTCATAGGCTGGCTCGGCGTCGCCATCACCGGGTCGGACAACTCCTCCAACGCCCTGTTCGGAGCCGTCCAGATCGCCGCCGCACAGCAGACGGGCCTCTCGCTCGACCTCATGGCCGCCGCCAACTCCTCCGGAGGGGTGGTCGGCAAGATGATCTCTCCGCAGAGCCTGGCGATCGCTGCCGCGGTGGTCGGCGTCCAGGGCAAGGAGGGCGACATCTTCCGCAAGGTCATCGGCTACAGCCTCGCCCTGCTGGCCCTGATCGCGCTGATCGTCTTCCTCCAGTCCACCCCGGTCCTGAGCTGGATGCTCCCCTGACCGCATACACCCACGCACGCGAACACGAACCTCACGACACCGGAGACAGCACCATGACGAATCGGTACCGCGCCCTCTTCGACCTCACCGGGAAGTCAGCCCTGGTCATGGGGGCCGCGTCCGGCATCGGCGAAGCGACCGCCCGGACCCTGGCCGGCCTCGGCGCCCGGGTGGTCTGCGCCGACCTCGACGGCGCCGGCGCCAAGGCGACGGCCGAGAACATCGTCGCCGAGGGCGGTACGGCGCTCGGCCTCACCGCGGACCTCGGCAGCCACGAGCAGGTCACCGAGGCCGTCCGCACCACGGTGGACACCTACGGCCGGCTCGACATCGGAGTCACCACCCCCGGCATCAACATCCGCAAGAGGCTGGCCGCCTACACGGAGGACGAGTTCGACCGCATCATCGGTCTCAACCTCAAAGGCACGTTCTTCTTCCTCCAGGACGCCTCCGCCGTCATGGCCGAGCAGGGAGGCGGCAGTCTCATCGCGTGCTCGTCGATGCGAGGCCTGATGGTGGAGCCGGGCCTCGGGGTGTACGCGTCCACCAAGGCGGCGATCCTCCAGATGGTGCGCGGCCTCGCCACCGAGGTGGGACCGCGCGGCGTACGGGTCAACACCATCGCACCGGGTGTCATCGACACGCCGCTCACCCGCCCGCTGTGGGACGACGTCAAGGCGCGGGAGGCCTACAGCGCGCACACGGCCTTCGGCCGCTGGGGCAGCGCCGACGAGGTCGCCTCGACGGTGGCGTTCCTGGCCAGTGACGCGGCGTCCTACGTCACCGGCGAGAACCTGGTCGTCGACGCGGGCTGGACCATCATGGACGGCCGCTTCGACCCCGGCCGCTGACCGTTCTCCCACCGAGCGGGGCTCCCGCCGTGATGAGACTCGTAGCCGGATGGCTCCGACATCCCGTCGGAGGGCAACAACGCCCTGCGGGTCTCCTCGGCTCGTGACAACGCACTCATCTCGCGATTTCATGAAGGCCGGTGTCCGACGGGTGCGGCCCGGAGCTTCCGGTGAGCCGGGGCGCGGCAATCGCCGGCTTTCGGATGGCCGCCGGCAGAGCGCGCTCGTAGACGGCGGCGCGTACGGCGGAGACGAGGTCGTCACGGAGTTCACTGAACCGGCCGGTCAGCGCCAAGGTGCACGGGTTGTACATGAATGTGGACCAGCATGGCCACCAGGCCGCCGGCTGCGACCTCTCCGTGTCATCAGCGGCTGCATTCGGAGGACGGACAGCGGCCCGCGAGACGCACAACGGCCGTGAGAACGCTGACACCCCCGTTCCGGCCTCGCAGGTCCCTCTCTCCCCTGGCATCGGGCCATCCAGGAGCAGCCGCCTTGCTGTCCACCATGGGCCGTCCCACCCCCAAGCCCTTCCCCGCCAACGGCTGCCCGCATCGACCCGGCACGGCCTATTCCTGAGCGGCGGGCCTGCTGTCGGCGGCTGTTTCCTGCCGCAGGAAAGCCGTGAGCCACTTCTCGGTATGGGCCACGTGCGCCGAGGCCGCGCCCGCTGCAGCGACAGGGTCGCGGTTGGAGAGTGCCGTGGCGATAGCGCGGTGGTCCTCGTCGCTGGCGCGCTTGATGTGCGGGCCGTCGGGAAGCGTGAACACCTGATAGGAGCGGGAGCGGGCGCGGAACACCCCGAGCAGCGAGCCGAGCGTGGGGTTGCCGCCGACGCGGGCGATCTCCGCGTGGAAGCTCTGGTCGAGGGCGGAGACCTTGTCCGGGTCCTCGGTGGCCTCCATCGCCTCGATGTGCTCGAAGATCGACTTCAGGTTCTCGGGAGTCATGCGGGCCGCCGCCTGCGCCGCGGCGTGGGCCTCCAGGATCCGCCGGATCTCGTACATCTCCAGCAGTCCGGCGAGCGGCAGGAGGTCGACGGTGAGCGACAGGCTGCCCACGATGTCCTCCGGCCGCAGCTGCGACACGTAGGTGCCCGAGCCGTGCCGGGGCTCTATCACGCGCAGGGCGGCGAGCATCCGTACGGCCTCGCGCAACGACCCGCGGGAGACGCCCAGTTCCTCGCACAGCTCACCCTCGGGGGGAATACGCTGCCCCGCCACCAGACGGCCGGTGGAGATCATGTGCCGTAGTCCGTGGAACGCCTGGTCAACTGCGGACATTCTTCCCCTCCTGAGGATGCGGCCGCTTCACTCGGCCTCCAGCAGCCTACAGAGTCATCTGATGAGTTGAGGCATCTCCCCTCAAGTCATCCAATGACTTATTTCGGGGACGTAATCGGGCGGTCACGACGCCATCAAGCCGTACGAATCCGTACGGGCCTCGCCGCAGAGTCCCAGTCGTTGGCATTCTTGCAGGTAGAAGGCCAGGGCGTGTACGCCGTACAGCAGGACTCCGGCACCAGTCACCCCTCCGATCCGCGTGACCTTCTGATGTCGGCGGCCCCGGCCCCTTGCTCACCCAAGGGCGTCGATGCCACGATGCGCCGCAAGTCATCAGACCTATTTTGACGACCGTCCGATGTATGGGCCCGCCGTCGTGGGGCCGGGAAGATCGTGAGTCATACGTGAGCGAGTCCGCTGTCAGCACCGTCACCACCGCGCCGCGCCCCCTTCTGCTCGCCGACGGCAGACCGGCGGCCGAGGCGTGGTCGCTGGACCCGGCGCACAAGCACCTCAACCACGGGTCGTTCGGGGCGGTCCCGCTCGCCGTACAGCACGAGCAGAACCGGCTGCGCGCCGAGATGGACCGTTCGCCGGGAGTGTGGTTCCCCGGGCTTCCGGCCCGGGTCGCGGCCGCCCGGAGTTCGATCGCCGCGTTCCTGCGCGTCGCCCCGGAGGATCTCGCCCTCGTGCCGAACGCCAGCGGCGGCGCGAGCGTCGTCTACGCGAACGTGCCGGCCAGGCCGGGCGGCGAGGTCCTCGTGACGGACCACGGCTACGGCGCCGTGACGATGGGCGCGCAGCGCCTGGCCCGGCGCTGGGGCGGCACCGTCCGCACCGCGCACGTACCCCTCGGCGCGGACGAGGACGAGGCCTATGAGGCCGTGCTCGCCGGTATCACCGACGCGACGGGCCTGATCGTCCTCGACCACATCACCTCGGCGACCGCCCGCTGGATGCCAGTGGAGCGGATCGGGCGCGTGGCGCGTGAACGCGGCATCCCGCTGCTGGTGGACGGCGCGCATGTCCCCGGTCTCGCCGAGGATCCGCTCGCGGGGCTGGACTGCGACGTGTGGATCGGCAACCTCCACAAGTTCGGCTGCGCGCCCCGCGGCACGGCGGCGCTGGTCGCGCGCGGACCGCTCCGCGACGACCTCCACCCCCTGATCGACTCGTGGGGCGCTCCCGAGCCGTATCCCGCCCGCTTCGACACCCAGGGCACGGTCGACGTCACGAGCTACCTCGCCGCGCCCGCCGCCCTCGACTTCGTCGAGCACACCTGGGGCTGGGACACGGCACGCGCCTACATGAGGACGCTCGCCGACTACGCGGAACACGTCGTCGGCGACGCCTTCGCCCAACTCACCGGTGTGGACAGCGCAGTTGACGTCGGCATGCCGGTCAACGCGCTCCGCCTGGTCCGGCTGCCCGACGGCCTCGGCACCACCCATGCCGACGCCGACGCCCTGCGCGACCGCGTCGCCGCGGAACTGGGCGTCGAGGCCGCCTTCACCAGCTTCGGAGGCGTCGGTTACCTCCGGCTGTCGACGCACGTGTACAACACGGCCGCCGACTTCGAGTACTTCGCCGAGCACTGCGTACCGGTGCTCGGCGCATGGGCCCGCACCCAGCACGTCGCACACCTCGCATCGCAGTGATCCATCACAGCACGTCAGAAACTGGGAGAGCACAGTGTTGAACAGGAGAAGGGCAGCGGTCGCCCTCGGGCTCGCCACCGCGTTGTCGGTGTCGGGCTGCGCCGTGGGCGGCGGCTCGGGCGCGAGTGACGGGACCGTCACGCTGCACATGGTCGAGAGCCTCACCAACCCGTCCCGTACGGCCGTGTTGAAGACCCTCATCGGCCAGTTCGAGAAGCAGAACCCCAAGATCAAGGTCGACCTGATCTCGCCGCCCACGGACACCGCGGACCAGAAGATCCAGCAGATGCTCCAGTCCGGCAGCGGCATCGACACCATGGAGGTCCGGGACATCACGGCCGGCCCGTGGTCGACCAACGGCTGGATCTACGACATGAGCAAGGACCTCAAGGGCTGGAGCGGCTGGGACGCGCTGACGGACAACGCCGTCAAGTACTCCAAGGACGCCAAGAACCGGACGTACTACATCCCGTACGGCTTCTACGGCCTCAGCCTCTACTACCGCACCGACCTGGTCTCCAAGGCCGGCTTCGCGAGCGCGCCCACCAGCTGGGACGAGTTGCTCACGCAGGCCACCGCCATCCAGAACCCTGCCAAGCGCCAGTACGGCTATGCCTTCCGCGGCGGGACGAACGCCAACAGCAACGCCGTCGCGATCATCGAGGCGTACGTCGCCGACAAGATCGACCGTGACAACGGCTTCAAGCTCACCGACGGCAAGACGATCTTCTCCGCGCCGGAGGCGCTCACCGCCCTGGAGACGTACTTCAAGCTCTTCAAGAAGGCGTCGCCGCCGTCCTCCGTCGCCTGGGGCTACCCGGAGATGGTCGAGGGCTTCTCCAACGGTTCGACGGCCTTCCTCCTCCAGGACCCCGAAGTGATCGCCACGGTCGGGGAGTCGAAGACGATCACCAAGAAGCAGTGGACCACCGCCCCGCTGCTCACCGGCCCGAGCGGCAAGGCCGTCCAGCCGGTGGCGACCGCGGGCTGGGGCATCGCGTCCGCAAGCAAGCACAAGGCGGAGGCCGAGAAGCTGATCAAGTTCCTCTCCGAGGGCGACGCTGCCAGCACCTTCGACAAGAAGAACAGCCTGGTGCCCATCCTCAAGAGCTCCGCCGACGACACGTTCTACAAGACGGGCGCCTGGGCGAGCTACGTGAAGATGACCGAGAACCCGGACACCTACATCACGGTCACCCAGCCCCGTAACTCCTCCTGGTGGACCGAGTGGATCCAGAAGTCCGACTCCGAGATCCAGAAGGTGCTGCTGGGCAAGATGACGCCCAAGCAACTGCTGGCCGGCTGGAACACCTACTGGACCGACAAGTGGAAGAGCCAGTAGGGCTGGCAGGAAGGCCGGACGTGAATCCCCCAACCACCGACACGCAGGCCCAGCAGGTCGCGCCGCCGCCCACGGACACCCCGGGGCCGGCGGCGGCCCGGCCGGCCGCCCCGCGCTCGCGCCGGCCGGTCTTCACCGGCCGGCGGGGCCTGAGCATCGCGGCGTTCATGGCCCCGGCCGCCGTGTTCGTCGCGATCTTCGTCTACTACCCGATGATCGCGGGCGGCCAGATGGCCTTCCGCAACTGGAACCTCAACGACCTCACGGACACCTCCTGGGTCGGCCTCAAGAACTTCCGGGAGATCCTGGCCGACCCGGTCTTCTACACGGTCCTCGGCAACACCGCGGTCTGGGTGGTCGGTTCGATCGTGCCCCAGTTCGTCATCGGGTTCGCCATCGCCCTGTGGCTGCGCCGCAAGTTCCGCTTCCGCGGCCTCTACCAGGCGCTGATCTTCTTCCCGTGGGCGATCTCCGGATTCCTCATCGGCATCCTGTTCCGCTGGATGTTCAACAGCGAGTTCGGAGTCGTCAACGACCTGCTGGAGAAAGTCCACGTGATCGACACACCGATCCCGTGGCTCGCCGACCCGAAGACCGCGATGACCGCCGTCGTGATCGCCAACATCTGGTACGGCGTCACCTTCTTCACCATCATGATCCTGGCCGCCCTCCAGTCGATCCCCGACGAGATCTACGAGGCCGGCGCGATCGACGGCGCCGGCAAGGTCCGTACGCTCTTCCAGATCACCATCCCGTCCATCCGCGGGACGCTGGCGCTGACGGTCCTGCTCCGGGTCATCTGGATCTTCAACTTCCCCGACATCATCTTCGGCATGACCGGTGGCGGTCCGTCCAACGAGACGCACATCGTCACCACGTGGATGATCTCCATCACCCAGCAGGGCGACTACGGGAAGGCCTCGGCGATCGGCCTGATCGTCGTCGCCATGCTCATGGTCTTCTCGGTCTTCTACCTCACGGCCACCCGGGAGCGGAACGGAAAGGCGTCATGATCAACAAGGAGTCCGCCGCCGGACGCACCGTGCGCGTCACGTTCCTGACGGGCTGGCTGGTCGTCACCGTCTTCCCGCTCTACTGGATCACCGTCACCTCGTTCAAGAGCCCCGGCACGATCTTCAGTCCCACGATCGCGTACTGGCCCCAGCACTTCTCACTGGCCAACTACACCGGACTCTTCGAGCAGGCGCAGTTCGGCGTCTACCTCACCAACAGCCTCGTCGTCGCGACGGTCGCCGGCGGGGTGGCGACCGTCATCTCGCTCCTGTCGGCGTACGTACTGGCGCGCTTCGAGTTCCGGACCAGGTCCGCGCTCCTGATGGCGGCCCTGGTCACGCAGATGATTCCGTCGTTCATCGCGCTCGGGCCGCTGTACATGCTGATGACGACGCTGCACCTCGTCGACAACCGGATCGGGCTGATCCTCGTCTACATCGCGGTCTGCATCCCCTTCTGCACGGTGATGCTCCGCGGGTTCTTCGAGAACGTGCCGGACGCACTGGAGGAGGCCGCCATGATCGACGGCTGCTCACGGCTCGGGGCGCTCTTCCGGGTGCTGCTCCCGGTCATGCAGCCCGGCATCATCGCCGCGTTCATCTTCAACTTCGTCAACTGCTGGAACGAACTCTTCCTGTCGGTCACCCTCATGAACAGCGACTCCAACAAGACCGTCCCCACCGCGCTCAACGGCTTCATCTCCAGCTTCAACATCGACTGGGGCTCGATGTCGGCGGCCGCGGTACTCACGATCGCACCGACCATGGTGCTCTTCGCCTTCGCCAGCCGTTACATCGTCCAGGGACTCACCTCGGGCGCGGTCAAAGGATGACCGGCACTCATCCGTTGAGCCGCCGGTAGGGATTCAGGTACTTGCTGCTGCCCAGATTTCCCCACTGGACGGAGATCCGGTCACCCTTCCACGGAACGTCGTGGAAGGTCGCCCAGGAGACGGAACTCCGTCCGGGCGCCAGGGTGATGTTCGCCTGCGGCTGTGTGCTGCACAAGGTCGCGTCGGCGGCGACGTACCCGATCCGCCGCCCGTCGCGAACGAGCGGGCGACCCAGGGCGCTTCCCAGCGGGATGGACTGGGCGGCGGAGAGCAGCAGGGAGGGTGGCGCTGGTTGCGCAGCGGAGCCATCCTCCCGGCCGGCCGGAGCTCTCCCTCCGTCACCTGCCTCCGTCCGCCGAGGTGAAGGACGCTCAGGGCAGTGGTCCAGTCGGTGGCGGACGATCGCGCAAGCCTCGTCGAGTTCCACGGCGCCGACCTCGTCCAAGGTGATACCGGTCCGATCGATCGGGAGGCGCCCCCTACGGCAGCGCGCAGCGGGTCAGCCGAAAATGGCGCAGTTGACCGCGTCCATCAGAGCCGCGCCGGCCTGGTGCCCTTCCTTGGTGAGCGTGGACGTGGCAAAGAAGAAAGCGGCCGTACGACGGCCGGTGGAGTCGGTGACGTTGTAGGTCGCATAGCCCGGGACGATGCCGACGTGGTCCCAGACCGTGCCGCAGTCCGTCTTCGCCGTCTCGATGCCCAACCCGTACCCGAGTTCCTGCGGGTCCCCCGGCCCGTCCTCCGGCACAGTGGTACGCATCTCCGCCAGTTGGGCCGTGGGCAGCAGGCGGCCCGACATCAACGCGCCGTAGAAACGTGACCAGTCACCGGCGGTGGAGACGATCGCCGCATCCGCTCCGTCGGCCGTGACGTAGTCGCCGGTGACGTCCACGTGCTCGTCGTGCTGAGGTCCGGCGTAGGTCCTGAACTCTTCGGGGACGTCCGGTGGCATGTGGGCGGCGTCAGGTTCGTAGCCGTGCGCGTGCCGGTCGCGCCAGGCGGAGCCGGTGGCGTAGAAGGTGTGCCGAAGTCCCAGGGGGCCGGCGATCCGGTCGCGCACCAGCTCCGCGAGGCTCTTGCCGGTGGCTTTCTCCAACACGGCGCCGATCGCGATGTAGTTGGTGTTGCTGTACGACCACGCGCTGCCGGGCTCGAACAGTGCCGGGTGTCCGCTCACCAGCCTCAGGATTTCCGCCGATGTCCATACGTGCGGGTCCCGGCCGGTGAGGGCAGGTGCGAGGGCGGGGTCGTCGGTGTAGTCGAACAATCCGCTGGTGTGGTTGAGCAGCATGCGCAGGGTGATCGCCCTGCCGTTGCGCACTTGCCCGGGCAGCCACTTCTCGACCAAGTCGGTGAGGGCGAGCCTGTGCTCGGCGACCAGTTGCAGCACGAGGGTGGCCATCACCGTCTTGGTGTTGGACGCCTCTCGGACCTCGTCGTCCGCCCGCAGCCGATGGTCCTTATTCGTCCAGGCGGCCTGCTCGGAGATCTCGATGGGCCTGCCGTGACCGTCATCCACCCGCACGATCACCCCGGGCACTCCAGCTTCCACCAACTTCCGCGCCAACTCCCGCAGCTGAGCGCGCGTCGCCGCGGTGGCATCCTGTCGGACCACCGCGCTCCCCCGGACCGTGCTCGCACTCGACGGGGTCGCGGCGAGGGGCACGACCAGGGCCGCGGTCACCGCGATTGCTGCTGCGCGAATCCTCGTGAGTCGCGGGCGCCGTCGAGCACGCGCATTCACTCGCACTTCATGCTCCTTCGAGCTCCGGTAGGGCCGTCGGACGGAATCGGGCTACGGGGAGGGGAACACGGGGCGCTGGCAGGCGAGTTGTCGTCTGCCCCGGGGAATCCTACGGAGCAAGAAGCGAAGGTGGGGTGCAAAAGTGAGTACCGGTTGGAGGTCGACCACCCCGGTACGAGTTCCCCGGGCAGAACTGCCCCGGCCTTACACGTATGTGAGTACGCGCACTCATGCCCTGCCCCACCCACTCAGGCGACGATACGGGCCAGACCGCGCACGCCGGGCCGCACCGGCAGACCAGGGAGCCAGCAGCACGTGCTCAGCACCTTCGCCCGTACCCTCGTCCCCTTCCTCGGCCATTTGACAGTGACCACCGCAACGTCCCGCGCCGTCGCGCCCGGCAGCATCGTCGCCCCCAACCACACCGCCCTCGCCGACCCCGCACTCGTCCTGGCCGCGCTGCACCGCCTGGGCACCGAACCCGTCGTCCTCGCCACGGCAGGGCTGTGGAGGATTCCGGTCCTCGGCCGCCGCCTCACTCGCGAGGGCCACATACCGGTCCACCGGGGCAGCCACAGCGCGGCGGCAGCACTCGACCTGGCGGCTGAGGCACTCGCCGCCGGCCGAGTGGTGGTGATCTATCCCGAAGGCGGACTCCCGCGGCGCCGGGACTCCACCGATCGCGAACCCGGCGCCTTCCGCACCGGCCTGGCGCGCCTCGCACTCGCCACCGGCGCACCCGTGGTTCCCCTCGGACACGCCGGAGCCCGCCGGATCGTCTCCGGCAGCAGGCTCAAACAGCTCAGTGGCATCGCCACCGCGCCCCTGCGCCGCCCCGACCTGCACGTCCACCTCGGCGAACCCATCCAGCTGACCGGCGACATGACCGAGGCCACCGCACACGCCCGCACGGCCGTGCACGAAGCGTGGCGTCAGGCCGTCAGCCACCTGCCGTCCGTCCTCCCCGCGTGAGTCCGACTCGGTGAATGGCCATCGGCCGCCGGAACCCGAGTTCCCACGCCGTGACCCGCCAAGTGGTAGTCGGTTCCACACGTGCCGACCGCCAACTCGGCTATGTGCCAGCCGACTTCACAAGCGCTGCGTATCCGCGACAGGGGTGTCGAGACGCGGTCCAGCCTCCGCCCTCAGCCGTTGAAGCGGTACGAGCCCGCTCGCGCCCGGTAAACCCTTTGGGCCGCACAGCCAGAGGTGTCGCCGCGGAGATGTGTGCAACCTCGGGGTGCGGTATCGGCCTTGGCCTGCGTCGGCACCCGGCTCGATTCTGCCGTCCGCACAACGCCACCGTGCCGATCGAGGGACTGGTGCGGTTGAGGGGCGAGGGTACGGATCGGTCTCGTCGACGCTCGTCGGGACGCGACTGTTGACCGCTGCCGACCATGGGTGAGGCGACGGTGATGTCCGAGGTCGCCGAGCAGCATGACGAGAGATGGCTGTCAGCCGTCACGCACGGGGCGTTCCTGCTGCTGCTCGCTTCCTCCTTCGGCCGCTGCCTCGCCCAGGACCGGTCGCAGGGACATGTGCTGACGATCAGTTGCCCGTACGCCATCCTCGGTCCGGTCTACGTCGCCGGGGTGCGTTGGGTGCCCGCGCCGCAGCCCGGGGCTCGGCCGACAGGTCGGCACCTCAACTGGCCGGTCAGGGTGTCCACGGGCTGTGTGGTCCTCCTGACGTGGGCGCGCGGTGCCATGTGGTGTCCTATGCCGATCCTGTACTCCGGTGCGCACCGGCTGCCCACCCGTTTCACTGTCCCGTGGGAGCTCTGCTGACCGTCCTCGTCGCGGCGTCTCAGTTGCGGGGCGTGAAGTCACATCTGCGCCGGATCTTCCACGGCCTGGAAGTCCGGACACGCGCGGTGGCCGTCTCCAAGGCCGCCGAACTGCGGCTGCCGGAACGGCAGTCGGCCCGGGTCGGTGCTGCTGTGCCGGGCATCCGGTGAAGGTCCCGCCGGTCCGGGACGGAGTGGCAGCGCTGGTGTTCAGGGAGAGATGTCGGCGCCGGGTGTCGTCGGCGGCGAGTCCGGGTGCTGGGGGTCGGCGTGTTCTCCAGGTCCGGGGCGCATGGCGGGCAGGGTGAGTCGTACGAGGTTCGTGGGGGCGGGCTCGGTGTGGCCCGCTGTCAGGACGAGGATCTCGTCGTCGGCGTTCCACACGCGCCGTTCGGACTTGCCGGGGCACAGGTGGACGGCGGCGTGGGGGCGGGGCGCGTGCGGGACCCGGGGGCAGTAGCCGATCGCGTACTCGCCGTTCCGCATCGCCGCCGCGACGACCGTGGCGAAGGACGCCTCGCGGCCGGGCCGGACATAGTGGGAGGCCGGGCGCAGGGCGAGCGCTCCGCCGCGTACGGCGAAGATCTCCTCGAACACCGCGGCCAGTTCGGGGGTGTGGACGATCTGGGCCATGAGCAGGGCGGTGAGTTCTCCCGCGACGACGGCGTCACCGGCAGGGCCGAGCGGGGCGAGTGTCCGGCTGCGGTGCTCGCGCATCTCGGCCACCACGGGGAGCACGCGGGACGTCTCCTCCTCCCAGGAACGCAGGGTCAGCAGGGCCAACAGCGTCCGGTCGTCGGCCCGTTCGGGAGCCGTGCCTGCCTGCTGGTCGGCGCCCAGGGCGATGACACAGTCGTAGGCGGAGAGGTCGAGGCCGGTGAGGGTTTCGGGGGCGGACGGGTCGCCGGGGTGGTGGGTGAGCCGCAGGGGTGAGGCGTCCGTGCGCGGTGGGACGCGGGGTGGCGCGAGACCGGTCACCAGGTCGAGCGTTGAGCCCGGTCGAGCGGTGCGGCGCAGGGTGTCGACGATCAGCGGGGCACGGCGGTTCCAGCCCAACAGCAGGAGCCGGTAAGGGTGTTCGGGCAACGGCCGGGTACGGGCCACTGCCGTGGGGTCGACCGGTGCGCGGTGCGCGCCGAGGGGCGGGGGGCCGTCGTCGTGGGCGACGGTCACCAGCCGGTCCCCCGCCTCCAGCACGGTCCCTGGCGGAGGGGTGAGCAGCGGGCGGCCGTCGGCCCGCAGGAGCCCTACGGCACTGGACGTCTCCAGGCGCAGCGCCACCTCCCCGAACGACAGTCCCGCCGCCTGCGGGACGTCGACGATGTGGAACTCGGCTCCGGAGAAGTCGAGGAGGTCCCGCAGCACCGCCGGCATCCCGGGATGCCGGGCGCACTGCACGAGCAGCCGCGCGGTGGACCGGTCGGTCCCGAGGACCGTGCCGCGCGGGCCCACGGCGAGTCGCGCGGCAGGGACACGGCGTTCGTCGTGTACGGCGGCCACCACTCGCGGGCCGCCGTCCGTGCCGAGCACGGCGCGCAGCGCCAGCAGAATCCGTACGACCCCCAGGTCGCCGTCGGGGCCTTCGGCGGGCAGCACCACCACCGCTCGGGCCGCGCCCAGGCTGACCAGCCGCAGGGTGTCGGGGTCGGACGGCACTCCGGTGCGGCACTCCAGGCGGACGCCGTCGGTGACACCGAGGGTGGTTGTCAGCGCTCTCTCCATGACGGCCGGGTCCCGGTCCGCGAGCACGGTGATCACCTGGCGGTCGCCTGCCGCGCGGGCGCCGATCAGCTCTTCGACCACGGTGAACACCTGGTCGGACCAGCCGAGCACGACGGTGTGGCCGCGTTCCACGACCCGGGAGCGCCCTCGCCGCAGCTCCGCGAGCCGGTCGCCGAGACCCGTGGTGACGACTCCGACGACCGTCGACACGCACAGCAGGGCGATCAGGCCGAGCAGTACGGACAGCAGCATCCGCAGCGGCGCGCCGGTGGCCACACCCAGCCGCAGGGTCTCCGCGCTGGTGCGCCACACCTGGGTGAGCCGGCCGGACAGCGAGTGCGGTGCGTCGGGGTCCGTCCACACCAGCAGGGTGCTCACGGGCACGACGACCCCCAGACAGCACAGGGCGAGCCAGCCCAGCAGGGTGCCTGTGCTGCGCGCGAGTGTCCTGTCGAACAGATACCTCGTGCGGTGGCGTAACGGACTCCGCTCCTGCCGCCGTTCCACATCGACCCCCTGATCTCGGTACGCCTCCGGGATTCGAAGGGTGCCGGGCCCGGCGTCCGAGACATGCCGTTCCATCAGGAGCTTCATACTTTCGGGCAACGGCGCGGGCTGAAACCTGGTCCGGCTCGGCCACGGGTCGACGGCAGCGGGTTCGGGTCGGGGGCGGGCTCGCAGTGGGTGCGGGGGCGCGACCTCGCGGACCGGTGAAGAGTTGCGCGGCGCGTTCAAGATACTGCTCGCCGCCGTCTTCGCAACCGTCCGACCACGACTGTTGTGCAATGCGAAATTTTGTGTTGCAGCCGTAGTGCCCGGTGGCGCGCACCTTTTACCTTCCCCTCTCAACAGACCGGTCCTCACCGGGCGAACCGCCCTCCCACGACCGGAACAGCGATGTTCCGTGCGCGGACCCGGTGCCTCCCTTTCCCAACCCACCACCTGTCGACCGGTGTCACCCGGGTCCTGCCGACGGCAACCCGACACCACCGAGGGATTCGAGGAACTCCGATGAACGCACGTTCCGTACGTGGTGCTGTGGCGGTCGCCGCCTCCCTCTGCGCGCTGGGCGGGATCACCGCCTGCGACGTCCAGTCCGGTGGCGGCAGCAGCACCGCCGCCGGTGCCAGTGCCTCGGCCACCCGGGCCGAGGACCTCAAGGTCGGCTGGTCGACGATCTACCTGACCCCGTCGTGGATGCAGCAGACCCTGAAGCTGCTCCAGGGCGACGTGGACAAGCTGAAGTCGAGCGGCGAGGTGTCCTCGCTGAAGACGTTCAACGCGAACGGCGACACCTCGCAGCAGATCGCGCAGATCCGGGCCATGATCCAGCAGAAGTACGACGTGATCCTGGTGGACGCGGGCTCCTCCACCGCGCTGAACCCCGCGCTGGAGCAGGCCGTCGCCGCCGGTATCACGGTCGTGGCCTTCGACTCGCTGCCGACCAGCACCAAGGTGATCCGGGTCGGTACCGACCAGAAGGCCTGGGGCTCGATGATGGCGACCTGGCTGGCCAAGAAGCTGAACGGCAAGGGCAGCATCATCGCCATGAACGGCCCGGCGGGTGTCGCCGTCAGCGAGGACCGCTGGGCGGGTGCCGAGGCCGTGTTCAAGAAGTATCCGGGCATCAAGATCGTCAGCAATGTGCACAGCGAGTACAACCTCGCCCCGGCCGCGCAGTCCTTCGCCTCCGCCTACTCCGCCCACCCGGACATCGACGGCGTCTTCTCCCAGGGCGGCGCGCTGTCGGCCGCGGCCCTCCAGACTCTGGTCAAGCAGGACAAGAAGCTGGTCCCGATCACCGGCGAGAACTACAACGGCTTCCTGAAGCTCTGGCTGAGCAAGCAGAAAGAAGGTTTCTCCTCAATCGCCACCGCCCAGCCCAACTACCTCTCGGTGATCGCCCTGGAAGCGGCCGTCGCCAAGCGTGAGGGCGTGGCCGTCCCGCAGGACATCGACGTGCCGCTGCCCGAGATCACGGACAGCAACCTGTCCCAGTACGCCAAGCCCGACCAGCCCGACGACTCCTACCCCATCAATGCCATCGCCCAGTCGGACATCGACAAGCTCATCGGCAAGTAGGCGGAGCACGACCGTGGCGCTGCTGAGCGTGGAGAAGGTGTCCAAGTCGTTCGCGGGCAACCGGGTGCTCTCGGACGTGAGTTTCGAGGTAGGGGCCGGGGAGGTACTGGCGCTCGTGGGAGAGAACGGGGCCGGGAAGTCCACGGTCCTCTCGCTCATCACCGGGCTCCTGACCCCCGACACAGGCCGCGTCGTCCACGACGGCGCTCCGGTCGCCCGGGCGTGGTCTCCCCACCGCGCCCGGGCCGCCGGGATCGGCTCCGTGCACCAGGAACTCAGTCTCAACCCCCATCAGAACATCGCGGAGAACGTGTTCCTGGGGTCCTGGCCCAGCCGCCGCGGTCTGGTGCGGCGGCGGGACCTCGTGGCCCGCGCCGAGCCGCTGCTGGCGCGGGTCGGCCTCGACGTCGACCCGCGCACCCCGGTGGGGCGACTGTCCTTGGGCCGGCAGCAACTGGTCGAACTGGCCAAGGCCCTGGCGGGCGAGCCCCGTCTCCTGATCCTCGACGAGGCGACCTCCGCACTGGACGACGACCAGGTCGCCGCCGTCTTCCGGGTGATCGGGGAACTGCGCGCCCAAGGAGGCTCGGTGATCCTCGTCAGCCACCGCATGGCCGAACTCTTCGCCGTCAGCGACCGGTTGACGGTGCTGAAGGACGGGGCCGTGATGGCGACCCGGGACCGAGCGGACACCGATCACGACGACATCGTCCGGCTGATGGTGGGGCGGGAGCTCTCGGACCTGTTCCCACCGAAGGCCCCTGCCGCGGCCGAACCGGCACAACCCCTGCTCCGGGTGCGCGGACTCACCGTCCCCCGCTCCTGTGCCGACATCGACCTCGACCTGGTCCCCGGCCGGATCACCGGCCTCGGCGGACTCCAGGGACAGGGGCAACGGGAGGTGCTGCGGGCCCTGTTCGGACTGTCACGGCATTCCGGGACGGTCGAGTTCGAGGGGCGGCCGGTACGACTGGACTCACCACGGGACGCCATCCGGCACCGCGTCGCCTATGTGCCCGAGGACCGCAAGACCGAGGGGGTACACACCATGCGCAGTGTGCGGGACAACCTCGCGCTGCCCAGCATGCGCGACCTGGCGCCCGCCCGCCGCCTCACCACCGTCTCGCGCGGCGCCGAGGAGAGCCTCGTCGACGAACTGATCGAGCGGCTGCGCATCAAGGTGTCCTCCCCCGCGCAGGAGACGCGGCGGCTCTCCGGCGGCAACCAGCAGAAGGTCGCGCTGGCCAAGTGGCTGCCGACCGGACCGCGCGTCCTGCTGCTCGCCGAGCCGACCCGGGGCATCGACATCGGAGCCAAGCGCGAGATCTACCACCTGCTGCGCCGCCTCGCCGACGAAGGCCTCGCGGTACTCGTCACCTCCGGAGACACCATGGAACTGGTCGGACTGTGCGACGAGGTCGCCGTCCTGTACGAGGGCACGGTCGTCGACCGACTCACCGGGCCGGACCTGACCGAGGAGCGCCTGGTCAGAGCATCGGTCACGGGAACGGCGGCCACGGACACGCCGGGATCCGGGAGCGTGGTCCATGCGTGAGCGCCTCGCGGGCCTCACCCGCGGCAACACCGACCTCCTCGCCCTGACCGCCCTCCTGCTGGTGCTGCTGATCGCCTACCAGCACTACGACTCCAGCCTGCTCACCCCCGCCTCCGTCACCATCCTCTCCGCCCAGTTCCTGCCGCTGCTCCTGGCCGCGGCCGGACAGACCACCGTCATGCTGCTCGGCGGTATCGATCTGTCACTGGGCGCGGTCCTCGGTCTCGCCATGGCGGTCTTCGCCACCTACGACGCCCACAGCGCGGGGGCGGTGCTGGTCGCCGCGCTGCTGGCCGTGTGTGCGGCCGTCGCGGCGGGCGCGGTCAACGGCGCCCTGGTGGCGTACGCCGGGCTGCCACCGATCGTCGTGACGCTCGCGGCCTCCTTCCTGTGGGGCGGGATCACGCTGGTGGTGCTGCCCCAGCCCGGCGGAACGGTGCCGGGCGGGCTGGTGAACGCGTACAACAACGGCTGGAACGGAGTCGCGGTCCCGGCGGTGGCCGTCGTGGTCGTGCTCCTGCTGTGGAAGCTGCTGCGCACCACCCGCCACGGGCTCGCGCTCTACGCCGTCGGCGGCAACGAACACGGCGCCTACGCCAGTGGTCTGCACACCCGCTCGGTGAAGATCTCGGGCTACGCCCTGGCCGGCGCGTTCACCGGTCTCGCCGGAATCGGACTCGCCATCCAGACCGGCTCGGCGGACCCGACCATCGGCACGCCGTACACGCTCAACTCCATCGCCGCGTCCGTGCTCGGCGGCATCAGCTTCTTCGGCGGGGTCGGACGCATGCGGGGCACCGTACTGGGCGCGCTGGTCATCGGGCTGCTGACCAATCTGCTGCTGTTCACGGGCATCTCGCCCTTCTACCAGCTGATCCTTCAGGGCGTGATCCTCGTCGTCGCCCTCACCCTGAAGACGTATCTCACGAGGGAGGCCGCCGTATGAGCAGCCCCACCACCCCGGCGGACCGTACGAGCGGGCGCGTCGGCGCGCTGCTGCCCCTGGCCGCCCTGCGCGGCAACCGCGCGGCCTGGGCGTTCGGCGTGCTGGGCGCGACCTGGCTGGCGGCGGTCCTGTTCGCGGACGGCTTCGACACGGTCTCCAGTTTCCGCTATCTCGTGCAGACGGCCTCGTTCCTGGGCATCGTCGCGGTCGGGCAGACCCTCGTCGTCATGATGAGCGGCATCGACCTGTCGGTGTCGGGGGTCGTCGCCCTGTCCGCCGTGGTGTGCGCCAAGGTCGCCTCGGGCCCGGGCGGCAACGCCACCGGCATCGCGGTGGCCCTGCTGTTCAGCGCCCTGGTGGGGGTCGTGAACGCGGCCGGAGTGGTGTGGCTGCGGGTGCCGCCGATGGTGATGACCCTGGCCACCGGCACGATCCTGTCCGGCGCCCTGCTCGTGTACACGAACGGTTCGCCCAGTTCGGCGCGGGTACCGCTGCTGGACTCGCTCGCCAACGGCCGGCTGCTGGGCGTCCCCCGGGCGTTCGTGCTGTGGCTGGCGGTCACGGCCGCCGCGTTCTGGCTGCTCCATCGCTCCCGCACCGGCCGGTACGCCTTCGCCCTCGGTGCCGGAGAGGACGCCGCCCGGGCCTCCGGGGTCCCGGTCGTGACCACGGCCTTCACCGCGTACACGGCCTGTGCGCTGCTGGCCGGTGTGGCCGGACTGGTACTGCTCGGCTTCACCGGCACCAGTTCCCTGACCATGGGCAACCCCTACCAGCTGCTGTCCATCGCCTCGGTCGTGCTCGGCGGCACGTCCATCCTCGGCGGGCGCGGCCATCTCCTCGGCACCGTCGGCGGGGCTCTCCTGCTCACCCTGCTGACCGCCCTGCTGACGTCCTGGAACCTCTCGGAGGGCGTACGGCAGGTGGTACTGGGCATCTTGATCATCACTCTGTTGCTGGTCTACGCGAGGGAGCGCGTCGCATGATCGAAGAGGGCCCGGCCGGGGCGGAGAGCCTGTTGCGCGACCTCGTGGGGATCCCGTCCGTCAACCCCCGTGGCCAGGGAGCCGGCGACGGGGGTGAGACGGCGGTCGCGGAATACGTGCGGGAGTGGCTTGCCGCCCGTGACATCACCTCCGAGGTGCAGGAGGTGCTGCCGGGCCGGCCCAACATCGTGGCGGTCGTGCCGGGGCGCGGCGCCGGGACCGTCGTCCTCGAGACGCATCTGGACACTGTCGAGGTCGACGGGATGACGGTCGATCCCTTCGGCGGCGAGGTCAGGGAGGGCCGTCTGTACGGGCGTGGCGCCTGCGACGCGAAGGGATCGCTGGCCGCGTTCCTGCTGGCCCTCGCGGAACTCGCCGCCGGGGATGCCCCGCCGTGCTCGGTCGTGCTCGCCGGGGTGTGCGACGAGGAGCACGCCTACCGCGGTGTGCTGCACCTGCTGGACACCCTGGCCGACCGGGCGGTCTTCGGCGCGCTCGTCGGAGAACCCACCGGGCTGGTCCCGGCCGTCGCGCACAAGGGAGTCGTCCGTTACACCGCCCGGACCACGGGCCGCGCCGGGCACAGCTCGCGCCCCTCGGAGGCGGTGAACGCGATCACGCTCATGGCTCCGGTCATCGCCCGTCTCGCGGCGGCCCCGCCCTCGGTCCCACCGCACCCGCTGTTGGGGCCCGCCACCCGCTCGATCACCCGTATCCGGGGCGGCACCGGACCCAACACCATCCCCGACCGGTGTGAGGTCGACATAGACCGGCGCACGCTTCCCGGCGAGGAGCTGGACGCCGTGTGGCGGGCGGACCGGGCCGAACTCGCCGCGCTGGGTGCCGAGGTGGATCCTCCGTTCACGGTCGACCCGGCGCTGGACACCCCGGCCGGCGCTCCGGTCGTCACCGCGCTGCGCGCGGCTCTCGCGGATCACGGCCGGCCGTCCACGGTCCACGGAATGCCGTTCGGAACGGACGCCAGCAAACTGGCCCGGGCGGGGATCGCCTCCGTGGTCTTCGGTCCCGGGTCGGTGACGGACGCGCACGCCGCCGCGGAGTCGGTGGACCTCGCGGAGGTGGCGCTGGCCGCACGCATCGTCGTGGACACCGTACGGAGGATGCGAGGGACGCCGTGCGCCTGACCGATCATGTCACGCTCGTCGCCAGCGGGGCCGCGGGGTTCGATCTCTCCGACCCGCTGGACTGCCACGTCTATCTCGTACGAGGCGATCGCCACAGTGCCCTCGTCGACGCGGGAGCCGGACGCGCCCCGCTCGACATCGCACGGCCCGACGTCGTGCTCCTGACGCACGGGCACGCCGATCACGCGGGCGGGGCCGCCGCGCTCGCCCGGCGCTGGCCCGGACTGCGGATTCTGGCCGGCGCCCGGGCCGTGCCGTGGATCGCCGCCGGGGACGAGCGGGCGCTGAGCGTGGACCGCGGAAAGGCCGCCGGTGTCTACCCCGCCGACTACGTCTTCGCACCCTGCCCCGAGGTCAAGGCGGTGGCGGACGGAGAGGAGTTCGACCTGGGCGGCGGGGTGATCCTGCGTGCCGTCACGACACCCGGCCACGCCGACGGACACGTCTGCTATCACCTGCGTACTCCGGGCTACCGAGCGCTGTTCTCCGGAGACTGCGTCTTCACCCAGGGCCGTATCTCGCTGCAGAATCTGCACGACTGCCGCGTGCCCGAGTACGCGGCCAGTCTGGCCTCGCTGGCCGCGCTCGACGTCGACGCGCTCTTCCCCGGCCATCACGAGGTCTCGCTCGCCCGTGCCGGGCGCCATCTGGCCGCCGCCCGCGACACCGTCGCCCGCGGACTGCTGCCGAGGAGTACGACGTGACCGCCCCCTCCCCCTCGCCCGTCGGCCGCAATCAGTCCTCGTCGCTGCGCCGCGCGCTCACCGTCCTCGAACACATCCGCGACCACGCCGGACCCGGCCGCGGTATCTCGCTCACCCGGCTCGCCGACGAACTCGGCATCAACAAGAGCACCGTCCTCCGCCTCACCGCACCGCTGATGGAGGCGGACCTGCTGGTGCGCGACCGCGAGACGGGCTGGTTCCGCCTCGGCCACGGCACGCTCCGGCTCGGCCAGGCCTACCTCTCCTCACTGGACCTGCGGACCGTGGCGACGGAGCCGCTACGACTGCTCCAACACGCCGTCGGGGAGACCTGCCACCTCGTCGTGTACGAGCCGCCCGACGTGGTCTACATCGACAAGGTCGAGAACGAGACCAACGTGCGCATGGCCTCCCGCGTCGGCAGCCGCATCCCCGCCTACCGCACCGCCGTCGGCAAGGCCATCCTCGCCTGGCTCGGCCAGGAGGAGTTCCGGGTCGTCGTCGACGCGGGAATGCCCCCGATCACCCCGCACACCACCACCGACCCGCAGCTGCTGCGCGTTGAACTCGACCGGGTACGGCGGCGGGGCTACGCCATCGACGACCGGGAGAACGAGCCGGAGGTGCGCTGCGTCGCCGCCCCCGTCTTCGACCACACCGACGCGGCCGTCGGAGCGGTCAGCGTCTCCGGCCTCACCACCCGGATGACCCCGGCCCGGGTCCGCCAGGTCGGCCCCATGGTCGTCCGGACCGGCCTGGACATCTCCCACATCCTCGGCTCCTCCCGCGCCCTGGACACCGACAGCCACTGACCCTGGAGCAACCCCACCATGACCGTGAAAACGTCCACGGCATCGACGTACGCCTTCGTCGAGGACCTGCGCGCGGAAGGCACGACGGCCGTGCTCGACCGCGTTCTCGGTGACTACGGCTGCGACACGCTCACCGTCGCCGCCGCCTACCACCGTGCCCGGGACGTCACCCCGCACGGGCCGGCCCGCGTCACCGTGCGCCGGGACGGCACGCACTTCGTCCCGCCCGCCGATCTCTTCGAGGGGCTGCGGCTGGTGCCGCCGGTGCAGGCGGACGCCGAGCGTGAACCGCTGCGCGAGGCAAGGCGGTCGACGGCCGAGCGGGGCGCGGGGCTGCACGGCTGGACCGTGTTCCTGCACAACACCACGCTCGGACTCGCGCACCCCGACGTCACCCAGCGGAACTGTTTCGGCGACCGGGCCGCCCCCGCCGACCTGTGCCCCGCGCACCCCGACGTACGGGCGTACGCGGTGGCGCTGGCCCGTTCGGTGGCCCGGCTCGGCGTGGACGCCGTGGTCGCGGAGTCCCTGCACTACGGCACCTTCGGCCACGGCTACCACCACGAACGCAGCTTCGTCCCGCTCGGCCCGCTGGAGGACTTCCTGCTCGGGCTGTGTTTCTGTCGCCACTGCGTACGCCACGCCGAGGCCGTCGGCGTGGACGCGGGAAGGGCGCGGAGCGAGGCGGCCCGGCTCGTCGGCCGGGTGATGGACGGCACGTCGGGCGCCGACTGTTCGGGCCGACTTCCGGAACAGCTGCCCGAGTCGATCACGGCCTATGTCGTCACCCGTACCTCCACCGTCACATCGCTCGCCGCGACGGTCGCCGAGGCGGTGGCCGACGAAGGCTCCCGGCTGTTCTTCCTCGATCTCACCGGTGCGATCAAGGGATACGCCGACGGCCGCCCCACGGGCGGGCTCGCGGTGGACGAGGCCTGGCGGACCGGGGTCGACCCGGGTGCCGTGAGCGCGGTCGTGCCCGGATACTCGGTGCTCGCCTACGCGCGGTCCCCGGAGCGGATCGCGGCCGACGTCGCCGGTTACCGGGCCGCCCTCGCGGACGGCTGTTCGCTGCGCGCCGTACTGCGGCCCGGCATCCCCGACACCGATTCGGCCGAGCACCTCACGACGAAGACCAAGGCGGCAACAGGTCCCGGCGGAGCCGACGCCGTGGACTTCTACCACTACGGGCTGGTCCCGTTCCCCGTACTGGAACGCATCACGGCGGCGCTGAAGGCGTGAGGCGTCCGTCTCCTGGAGGAGATCGCGGCGAGGCCCGTGTCCGCGTGATCCGCCCCGACCGGCCGGAGCGACCGCCGCCCGGCTCCTCCTTTACGGTGACGCGGAGTTGGGCGGTTGATCACGGCGGGGCAATCGAAGGCCGGCGTAGGCACTGGTGGTGACGAACGTCGGCCACGACTCGCGGACCGGGGCCGGCGGCCGGGGCCGGCGCGCTGCGGGTGGCGACCGCCGCCGTGCGGACCCCGGTCAGCGACTCGCCGTCCACGAACGCCGACGCCCGCCCGTCGTGTTCGTCGAACAGCGCCACCAACCCCCGGTGGAAACCGCGTCCTGAGTGTCGTGGATCGGCGGACACCGTCACCGACTCCGCGCCGGGCGGACCGGCCGGGGTCGATGCCGCGATCCGCGACGGGACCGAGACCTGGTCACGGGCGATGGAGACCAGGGCCCGGCCCACCGCGCCGAGGCCCACGTCTGACCGCGACGCGGCAGCCGTCCGGCACCCGACGACACGGCGACGTCGTCCGGCTCCGCTACGGCAACCCCCAGGCCGCCCCCGGCTCACTGACGGCGACGGGCGCGATGACGAGGTCGGGACGGGAACCGGCGTGCACCAGCACCTCACGACCGCGGGGAAGGTCGATGGCCAGGGTGCCGTCGCCCAGATCGCGGGTGTGGGCGGGAGTGCCGTCGTCCAGGAGCACGGTGAGGTGCCCGGTGAGGCCGTGCCGGAGCTTGAGCGGCTCGCCGGCCAGGCTTCTGATCCTGATGAACCGGGTCACCCCTGCCTTTCGTACGGCGCTGACGAGGAAGGCGCCCTGGGTGCGGAAGTCGTGCAGGGTGGCGTCCGCCCAGGAGGACGGGACGGCCGGGAAGACGCGGATCACCCCGCCCCAGCTCTGGCAGAACATGTCGTGCAGGGACTGCGAGGCGGACAGCGGCGTCTCGATGACCGGCCCGGCCTCGGTGTAGTGCGTGTTGGCGCGGCAGGGATAGCGGGTGGTGGGATCGAAGAACTTCCGCAGGTACGTGATCGCGGTGTCCCCGTCACCGGTCATCGCGTACATCGAGGCGGCCCCGGTGTAGCTGTAGCCGCGGTGGGCACCGGTCAGCGCGTGCCAGTGGGCCACGGACTTCGTGATCAGGTCGCGGTTCTCGGGCTGGTCCCAGTTGACGAGGTACAGCGGGTACACCATCAGCAGGTGCGAGTAGTGGCGGTGGGACTGCGCGTACGGGGTGTCGGCGCCGATCATGAAGCCGTTGGCGTCGACCGGGTACGGGGTGAGCCGGGCCAGGATCTCCTGCCAGCGGGGCTTCAACTCGTCGTCGATGCCGAGCAGTTCGGCGGAGTCGAGAAGGGTCTGGCAGCCCCAGCGGATCAGGGCGAGGTCGTAGTTGGTGTCCTGGGGCGGGACGACCGGGTACTCGGGCGAGAGTGTGCTGGGCAGGTGCAGTCTGCCGTCGCTGCCCGGGGTGAGGAAGTGCCAGTAGTAGGTGATCGTGCGGCGCAGCAGCGGGTAGATCGTGTCGCGGAGCAGTGACTTGTCCATGGAGTGGCGGTAGGAGAGCCACACGTTGTGCAGGGCCCAGGTGAGGTCGCCGGTCTCGGCGCCGGTGCCCGGGCGTCCCACCTCGCGGTTGGCGAACATGTCGGAGCTGCGGCCGATCCCCGAGCTGTCCGTGCGGTAGGCGGCGGGCACGTTGGCGGTGAGCTGTTCCTGGCTCTGGCGCAGGGTGGTGGCGAGGGAGTCCAGTTCCGGGTGGTTGAAGGCATGGATCAGCCAGTATTCGAGTTGGACGTTGAGGTTCCACCAGACGGCGGGCCACGGGGTGGGCTCCAGCCAGGGGCCCGAGGTGGCCATGACGGGGCCGTCGGCGCGGCTGGCGGAGGCGACCTTGTAGAGCTGGATCCAGTGGAAGCTCTGGAGCCGCTGGTCGGGGAAGGAGACGAAGCTCTTCCGGTAGAAGGTGTGCCACCAGCGGGTGTGGCGTCGCCTGAGGGCGCTGTAGGACACGGCGCGCCGGAGGTTCCGCCGGGAGTCGGCCTCGGCCGCGCTGCCGGAGGGGAAGCTGTGGCCGACGCTCAGCAGCAGATCGTCGCCGGTACGGCGGTAGGAGGTGGCCGTCTGGCCACCGCCGGTGAGGGGTTGGAGGACCTGCTCGGTGCCGTCGGCCGCGGTCGCGGTGGTCCAGGGCGGGTTGGCGGTGTAGCCCGCGGGCGGCGACTCCTGGATCTTGCGTGGGCTGATGGCCTCCTCGGGGTGGAAGGTCCAGGTGGCGTGCTCGCCGCCGGTGGCCGTGGCGCGGACGGCGAGCACCTCGCCGTGGATGAGGGCGGCGAGGGTGAGGGTGCCGGCGGTGGTGGTGACGGTGCCGGTGAGTTCGGCGTTCCAGAGGCTGAGGCGCCAGTCGACGGCGGTGATGGTGCCGGCCGGTTCGAGGGTGAGGTGTCCGACAGGCAGGCGGGCTGTGCCCCAGCCGCTGCCGAACTCCGGGCGGTGGTCCTGGACTCGGCCGTGCTGGACGGTGAGGCGTATCTGGTTGGCGCCCGGCTCCTGGTAGATCATGCTGCCGAGCAGCCCGTCGCCGAGGAACGGCCCCTCGTACCAGAGGGTCGGCAGCCGGCTCCACAGCAGGTCCTGGCCGCGCAGAAACTCTTCCCAGGCACTGTCGGCACGCATGGTGTCGCGGAGTCTCCAGGGACTTCGGCCGGCCCGGGCCGCCGGCACGACGTCGGCCGCCCCCTCAGCTCGTATGGACTCGTCGGCATGGGCCGTCCCAGCGGGCAGGGCTGCGGCCGCAGCTCCTCCCAACGCGGTGCCGAGCAGGACTCTGCGCGGCAGCGGCGCGTGGTTCCCCGACTGCGAGGTCATCATCGTCCTCCAGAACTGACAGTCACTGATACATCGGGTCTATCGAGACCGTAGGTACGGTTCAGGTACCTGTCAATGACCGGAACCGATGACCACCCATGTGCAACTACCTTGTTTTGGCGGCAATTTGAGAAGAGGAGTAGGCATTCAGAGCCTCACCCAACCCTTGACTCATCCGATGTATTGCGATTCCCTGCGTTCGCGTTGTCACCGCGTACTCCGCGTTCGGCCCACGGCCGACCCCCACCGAAAGGACAGGAAACCCCATGAACAGGAGATCGCTCTTACGTGCCGGTGTCGGCCTGCTGGCCGGCGGTGCCTCGCTCGCCCTGCCGCCGGCCTCGCCCGCCGAAGCGGCCCCGGCCGCAGGCCCGACCGACGGCTGGACACAGACCTCGTTCGCGTACAGCTGGCAGAAGCCCTGGGACCTGGATCTCGACGACCGGCACAGTTACAGCGACGGCGTCCACCGCATGTGGGTGTACGCCACCGACGAGCCGTTCGAGGAGGGCAGTTCCACCGACCCACGCACGGAGATGCGCTGGAAGGTCGACTACACCACCGGCAACCACATGTGGGACGCGGACGTCCTCCTCCCCTCCGGCACCGACGGCGCCTCCTTCGTCCAGATCCTGCGCAGCGTCCACCCTTCGGACACCCCCGCCACCGACATCATGCTCAACGTCTACGACACGGGCGGCGGCACCGTGCGTCGATACGACGGCACGGTGCTGAAGACAGGCGCCTACGACACCTGGTTCAACGTGAAGATCGCCCACCAGGCGAGCAGCGGGACCGGAACCGTCAAGGTCTACTTCGACGACAGCCTCGTCCTGACCGTCGCCGACCGGGGCCCCGCCACCCGCTATTTCAAGAACGGCGTGTACGACCACGGTTCCGGCCGTGTCGAGGCACGCTTCCGCAACCTCCGCTACTGGACGAAGTGACGATGCGCTTACAGACCGTCAACCACTGGTCGTGAAGTCGGCGAAATCGTCTTCGCTCGGGTAGCCCGGGCTGGCAGAAGTACCGAAGAGACCGACGTCCTGGGTCCCGGCGGCGGAGGGGACGTCCGCGGTACTCAGTCGGGTCCAGTCGGTGCCGTCGGTGGAGTAGTAGCCGGTGAAGGTGGTGCCGGAGCGGACCAGCCGGATCCAGCTGGGCAGGACGGGCTTGCCGACGCCGGAGCCGTTGGGCGCGGTGCCGGCGTCGAGCCGCCCGTCGCCGTCGGTGTCCCACTGCATGAAGTAGCCCTTCTTCGCGCTCACTCCCACGGTCACGAAGCCGGGCGAGTTGCTCGCGCCGGTGATGTCGTTGCGCACCATGATTCCGGTCTTGGCACCGGAGCTCTGGTAGCGCTGCCAGGTGACGCGCACCGTTGTGACGGAGCCGTCGTGTTCCGCGCCGGGGACATAGAGCGCGCCGTATTCGCTCCTCGGTCCGTAGACGTCGGCGCCGGCCGCGCGAATGCCGAGGGTGGAGCCGATCTGTGAGAAGTTCGCGGGCTCCGGCGTAGAGGAAAAGGTGTGCAGTGGAGCCTGGACGGGCTCCGCGAGCTGAACGGACGTGTGCCCTGCGGCCGAGCCGGTGGCCCGTGCCCCGGTGCCGGGGTTCCAGCGGAAGTGGGCGACGGCGTCGAGCCTGACCGTCGGGAAGAGCTGGGTGATGGACGCCGGTGGCGTGACACGGTAGGTGGCGCGGACGGTCGCGCCGGGCGCGACGGCGGCGAAGGAGGTGGGCGAGAGCGGGGTGGCCGTCCAGCCCTTCGGGACGGGCAGGGACACGTGGACACCGGTCGCGACGACGGTGCCCCAGTTGGTGAAGTCCGCGTTGGCCGTGGCCTGTTGACCGGTTCCCAGGCTGCCGGGGGCGGTCAGGGTGAGGCCGGTCTGCGGGCGCCCCGGCGTCTTGCCCGCGGCCCAGGGACGCACTCGGAACAGCGCCGTGCCGTGCGCGGGCACCGAGGCGGCGACGGTGGCGCCGGAGGACCGGGTGACCTGGTGCGTCCACAGGTTGTCGAGGCGGTACGAGGAGGACGCGGACAGGCCGGCCGTGTCCGCGGCGACGGAGACGGTCTGCGCGACGGACCCGGTGTTGAACAGTCCCAGGATCACATCGCCGTTCGGCTCCGTTTTCGCGAAGACCTGAGCGGTCGCGCTCTTGCTCACTCGCGAGGCATTGACGGCGTCCTGGTCCACGGCGATCACGTCACGATTCGCCAGCAGCCTCAGGTCGGCCGCGTCGAGCCTGGTCAGGTCCGTGCCCAGGAGCAACGGGGAGGAGGCGAGCGACCACAGACTCAGCTGGGTCTGCCGCTCGTCGGGGGTCAGCCCGCCGTCGCCGCCGTTGCCGACCTCGATCGAGTCGTAGTCGTTGAACGCGCCGGAGCCGCCGAACGGTTGCCAGGCCGCGACCTGGTCGAACCGGGCCGATGTCCGCTGCCAACTGGTCAGCGGGGTACTGGATCCGTTGACTCCGCAATAGCACTCGATGTCGCCGCCGGTGCGCCAGCCGTTGCTGGTGGCCTGCCAGGTGGCGGCGTCGGCGATGCTGAGCGAGTTGGAGAGCTCCAGGTGCATCGGACGGCCGGTGGCGACGATCGCCTGGTGCCACGCCCGCATCTCGGGACGGTTGTCGGCGGCGACCAGGCCGCCGCCGGGGCCGACGAAGTCCATCTTGATGTAGTCGACGCCCCAGGAGGCGAACAGGTCGGCGTAACCCTGCACGTACTCCTCCGCGCCGGGCTTGCTGAAGTCGATGCGGTAGGAGTCGTTGTGGGTGTTGCCGGGCTGTGTCGGGTCCGCGATGTCCTGCATGTGGTACGCGGTGCCCTGGACCGGAAGGTTCTTCTGGTACGCCTCGATCGGGACGCCCGGCGTGAGGTAGATGCCGAACTTGAGCCCCAGGCGGTGCAGATACGCGGCGAGAGCGGGGATGCCGTCGGGAAAGCGCGTGGTGTCCCAGGCGTTTCGCCCGTAGGCGTCCAGGTGGTCGGACCACCCGGCGTCGATGTTGATGTAGCGGTAGCCGTAGCGCCACAGCTTGTCGCGCATGACCCGTGCCTGAGCCTTGACGCCGTCCTGCGTCAGGCCACTGCCTTCGCGCAGCGCGCTCCAACTGCTCCAGCCCATGGGCGGTGTGGGCGAGATGGGTGCGGCTCCGTCCGCCGGGGCCGTGGGTGCGGGTGCGGCCATCGCGGGCGACACACCTGCCGCGAGCCCGAAGAGAAGGAGTAAAGACAGCAGACATCTGATCAATCTCGCATACATCGAACGACTCCTCAGAGTGGCCAACGGCAACTGCCTTGCCTTTACCGGTCGAACGGCACATGTTCTATGCGCGATCCACCGCCACGTCAACACATTCATCCGATGAATCGGTAACAAACGCCACTGCTCCGATCTGCAGCCCCTCGTGCATAATCGGCCAGATTTCAGCTGCACCGTTGGGCGTCGGCCGCGTATCAAGGGGCTTTGGTCGGTCATCACCGTGAGGGTCGATGACGGACCGGTCCGCGGTTCGGCCCGGGGCGAGACTCCGGGCATCGGCGAAAGCCCGTGTCAGCGTTGGCGCAGGTCCGCGGCGGGGCGGCGCCCGCCCGTCGCTACGGTGGCGTCGCGAGCGACGGCGGTGGTTCGCGGTCGGCGACGGCCTCGCGGAGGCGGCGTTGCGCGGCGGCCGGGGCGCCCGCGGTCAGGAGCGCCTCCCTCAACGCGCCCGCGACCGGCGGCACATCAAGGACCCGGGGCCGGGCCAGCGGAGCTTCCGTGGCCAGGCAGCCGCTGATGTGGTCGCGCAGCAGGATCTGGTCGTTCTGCAGTGTGCCGCCGGCGAGTACCACCGGTGTCGGGGTGCGCAGGAGGCGGAGACGGCGGAGCAGAGCGGTGACCATGGCGACGATCTCGTCACCGAGGCGTTCCACGATCCCCCGGGCCACGGTGTCGCCGTCGGCAGCGGTCGCGAAGACCAGCGGTGCCAGGCCGTGCAGCGCGGTCATCGGCAGGTCGCCGCTACCGACGGCCAGCGCCACCGACTCCACGCTGCGCAGGCCGAAGTGGCCCGGCAGCTCCTGCCGCAGCCGGGTCGCCGGACCCCGTCCGTCGCCCGCGCGGACGGCGGCTCCCAGGCCGGCCCTGGCCACGGCGAGCCCGCCGCCCCAGTCCCCGGTGATGTCCCCGAGGGACAGGAAACGAGCCGAGCGGCCGCCCGGATGGATCGCTGCCGCGTTGATGCCGGCGCCGGAGACGACCGCCACGCCCCAGCCGTCGGGTGCGCCGGCCTGGAGGACGGCGAGTGTGTCGTTGCGCACGAGGGTCCGGGTGGCCACGTCCAGTCGGGTCAACTGCCCCAACGCCAGGCGTTCGTCGGTGCGCCGGTCCACGTTGGCGAGGAAGTACGCGGCGACCGAGACGGGGGTCGTGACGGGCAGGCCGGCCGCGGTCAGGGCATGCCGGCCCAGGCGGGCGAGTCGTTCGGTGGTGATCTCCATTCCCTCGGTGTGCGGACGGGTGCCCTCGCCGCGTACCCAGGACAGGAGCCGTCCTTCGGTGTCCGCGAGGACGAGGTCGGTCTTGGAGTTCCCTCCGTCGACGCCCACCACGAGGTCAGGCATCGGCGGCCTCGTTCGCGAAGTACCGGGGAAGGTGAGGGCGGTTGGCCTCCAGCAGCGCGCTCAACAGTGCGTCCGCCCGGGCCCATTCGCGGACGAGCGGGTTGGCCATCAGGGCACGCCGGGCCACCGTACGATCCCCCGTCAAGGCCGCCTCGACAGCGAGTGTCTCGTAGGCGGTGACCGCCTGTACGAGCCCGAGCATCTCGGGTGGCAGGGGCGGTACGGGGACCGGGTGGGGACCGGACGCGTCGACATGTGCCGGGACCTCGACCACCGCCTCGTCCGGCAGGCCGGCGAGGACTCCGTTGTTGCGTACGTTCACGTAGTGGTGGCCGCCGTCACCGGTGAGCAGGCTGGTGACCAGTGCCGCCGCGGCCTCGCTGTAGTGGGCGCCGCCGCGCCGCTGGAGCAGTTCGGGTTGCCGGTCGAGCCCGGGATCGGCATAGAGGGTGAGCAACTCCTTCTCGATGGCGATGACTTGGTCGGCGCGGTGTGCTCCGGCCTGCTGGGCCTTCACCTCGTCGTCCGTGCAGTAGAAGTAGTGCAGGTAGTAGGAGGGGATGGCGCCCAGGTCGCGCAACGCCCCGGCGGGGACGCGGACCTGGGCCGCGAGGTCGTCGAGCGCGTCGCCGGTGAGGAGTTCCGGCAGGCGGTCCACGCCGTCGACGGTGACCGAGCGGATCCAGGACAGGTGGTTGAGGCCGGCGTGGCCGAGCCGTACCCGGTCGGGGTCGGTGCCGAACCGGGCGGCCAGTTGCCGCTGGAACTTGATCGCCACGTTGCACAGGCCGACCGCGCGATGGCCCGCGTCCAGCAGTGCGCGGGTGACGATGCCGACGGGGTTGGTGAAGTCGACGATCCAGGCACCGGGTTCGGCGCGGCGGCGTACCTCGGCGGCGATGTCGAGGACCACCGGCACCGTGCGCAGGGCCTTGGCGAAGCCGCCGGGGCCGGTGGTCTCCTGGCCCAGCAGGCCGAACCGGTTCGGCAGGGTCTCGTCGACCAGCCGGGCCGCCTGCCCTCCCACCCTGAGCTGGACGAGTACGGCGGCGGCTCCGTCCACCGCTGCGGCGAGGTCGGTGGTGGTGGTCAGGCGGCCGGGGAAGCCGTGCCGGGCGAGGATTCGGCGGGAAAGGGCGCCGATCACGGCGAGGCGTTCGGCGTCGATGTCGTGCAGGACGAGTTCGTCGACCGGCAGCACCTGGGCGCGCCGGGCGAAGCCCTCGATCAGTTCGGGTGTGTAGGTGCTGCCACCGCCGACAACGGTGATCTTCAAGAGAGTGCTCCTTGGCCAACTGTGGTTGCGGCGACGGCTGTCAGCCCTTGACGCCGGTCAGTGCGATGCCCTCGACGAAGACCTTCTGGGCCAGGAAGAACAGCACCAGGACGGGCAGCAGGAACATCAGCGAGGCCGCCATCTGGAGCTGGTACGCGTTCTGGTGGCCGTTCTTGGCGAGCTGACTGAGGGCCACCGCGAGGGTCTGGCCGGTGTCGCTGTTGCCCGTGTAGAGCAGGGGGTTGTAGAAGTCGTTCCAGGCGTAGAGGAACGCGAAGAGACCCACGGCGGCGATCGCCGGTCTGGCCATGGGGATCAACACCCGCCACAGGATGCGCAGTTCGCCCGCGCCGTCGACCCGGGCGGCCTCGGTGAACTCGTCGGGGATGGTGAGGAAGAACTGCCGCAGCAGGAAGATGCTGAACGCGTCGCCGAAGAAGGACGGGACGATCAGCGGCTTCAGCGTGCCCACCCAGCCGATGTGCGCGTACATGACGTACAGGGGCAGGCTGGTGACCTGGGCCGGGATCATCATCGCGGCGAGGACGACGAGGAAGACGCCCTCCCGGCCGCGCCAGCGCAGCCGGGCCAGCGCGTAGGCGACGGGTACCGAGGAGATGACGACGCCGATCGTGGACAGGCCGGCGTAGAGCATGGTGTTGAGGAGGTCGCGGCCGAACGGCATGGCCTTGAAGACCTCGTGGAAGTTGCCGAACTCCCAGGGTGAGGGCCACAACGAGCCGGTGCCCGCCTGGTGTTGGGTCATGAACGCGGTGAGTACGCCGATGGTGAGCGGCAGCAGGAAGCAGAGTGCGACCGCCACGGCCGGTGCGTGTTCGGCCAGCAGGTACAACAGGCGTCGCCCGGTGCGGGGGTGGCGTTTCGTCAGGTCGAGGGTGCTCATCGGCCGCCTCCCGCGTGGTGCACGAAGCGGCGCGAGACGCGGATGAACACCACGGTCGCCGCGAAGATGACGAGGAACAGCAGCCAGGCCATGGCCGAGGCGTAGCCGGTCTTGAAGTAGGCGAAGCCCTGCCGGTACAGCTCGGTGGAGTAGAAGAGCAGCGAGTTGGCGGGGTAGCCGATGAGGTCGTTGCTGGAGGAGGTGGCATTGGCCGAACTGGAGGCGACGAACGCCTCGGTGAAGTACTGGAAGGTGTAGATCATCCCGGTGAGCAGGGCGAAGAAGATGACCGGGGAGATCGCCGGGAGGGTGACGCTGCGGAACTTCTGCACGGCGCCGGCGCCGTCGAGTTCGGCGGCCTCGTACAGCTCGCGGGGTACGTCGAGCATGGCGGCGGAGAAGATCACCATCACGTTGCCGCTGGCCCACAGCGCCATCAGGACGAGGCTGGGCTTGGACCAGGCGGGGTCCGAGAACCAGCCGGGACCGTCGACACCCACCCAGCCCAGCAGCCGGTTGAGCGGTCCGATCGGGTTGAGCAGCACGATGAACGACAGGGCCGAGGCCACCACGGGCACCATCGACGGCAGGAAGAACAGGGTGCGGTAGACGGCCCGCCCGCGCTTGACCCGGATGATCACCCAGGCGGTGAGCATGGCCCAGCCGGTGCGCAGCGGCACCATGACGACGACCATCCACAGCGTGTTGCGCACCGCCACCCAGAAGGTGTCGGACTCGGTGAACAGGGCTCGGTAGTTGCGCAGTCCGACGAACTGGACGGGCCGGTAGGAGCCGGCCTGGAAGTCGGTGAGCGAGTAGTAGAGCGTGGCCGCCACCGGGTACAGCACGAAGACGGCGAACCCGATGACGAACGGGGACAGGAAGGCGAGGACGACCCACCAGCGGGCCCGGCTCGGGCGACGCCGCCCGCCCCGGGCAGGGCGCGTGCGCGCCGAGCCCGGGGCCTCGCCGACGGGGGCGAGAACGGTCGTCATCTCTACTGCCCGCTCTCGGAGTTGAGGCTGTCGATCTTCTTCCCGACCGTGGCCAGCCCGCTCGCGGCGTCCTTCGTCTTGCCCTGCTCGTAGTCGAGCAGGAACGCGCGCCAGGTGTCCATGTCCTCGACGCCGGCCGGGGTGACCGCCTTGTAGGAGGAGTGCGCGTTCTCGAAGACGTCGACGAACGGCTTCCAGTGCGGGTCGTCGCGCTTGTCCCAGGCCTTGAGCGCGGCGAACGTGGTGGGGATGTTGTAGACCGTGTCGGCGAGGGTGTTCAGGAACGTGGTGTCGGTGGTGAGTTGCTGGAGCGCGAAGTACGCCTCCTGCTTGTGCTTCGAGCCCGCCGACAGATAGGCGACGGTGCCGAGCGTGGTGCCCGCGCCGTAGGTGCCCGACGATCCGTCGAGGACCGGCATCGGTACGACGCCGTAGTCGAAGTCCTTCTTCTCCGTGGCGATTTCACCGACGTGCCACTCGCCGTCGTACTCCATGGCCGCGGCGCCGGTCAGCAGCGGGTTGCCGGCGTCGTCGGCGTGCGGCTGGTAACGGCCCACGAACTTCTGGACGTTGGCCTTGCCGTAGTAGTCGATCAGGTCCTGGTCCCAGGCCAGGAGTTGCTGCCACTTGGGGTCGGAGGCGAAGGTCGTCCCGCCGTCCTTGCCGTAGAAATCCGTGCCGCTGTGCGCACCGACGAAGAGGTAGCGGTTGACGTCGTAGTCGGAGCGGGGCACGAAGCCGTAGGTCTTGATGGAGCCGTCCGCGTTCTTGACGGTCAACTTCTTGGCGTCGGCGGTCAGTTCGGCGAGGGTCGTGGGCGGCTTGGTGATGCCGGCCGCGGCGAACATCTTCTTGTTGTAGTAGAGCGCGAACGCGTCGGTCAGCAGAGGCAGCGCGCACTGCTTGCTCTGGTAGCGCGTGTAGACGAGGGTCGCGGCCGGGAAGGTCTTGGCGGTGTCGATCTTCGCCGAGGACAGGTACGGACTCAGGTCGGCGACGGTGCCGTTGTAGCAGAACTTCGCCACGTTGTCGGGCGTGGAGCTGATGAACACGTCCGGTGGATCGCCCGCGGCGACGGCCTTGGCGTAGGCGGCGTCGTCCTTGTTGGGCACGAACTTCACGGTCAGCCACGGGTACTTGGCGTGCAGCCGGTCGAGGGTGGCCTTGAAGGCGGCCACTTCGTTCGGGAGGTGGTTGAAGGTCCAGACCGTGACGGTGGTGGCCTTGTGCGAGGCGCCCGGCGATATCGCCGAGTCGGGCTGTGACGAGGTGGATCCGGTCGACGTACAGCCGGCCAGCAGCAGTACGCCGGCCGCCGTGACGGCCGTAGCCCCGGTGATAGGTTTGAACACTGATCGTCCTTCCTCGGAGATGGCATTTCCTGGGTGACGGATCGGTCGGTCGATCGGGCACGGCAATGCCCGGTGACGTGTGCGGCGGCGCTGTCCGGCAAGACGGCGTCGCCGCGGTGTTTCACACGGCGGTCAGGACAGAGACGACGGTGACTCTGCCTGTGGGACGGGAGTGGTGGCTGCGGCGAAGGCGGCCTCGCGGGCCAGTTCCGCCGACATGGTGGTCGCTCCGGTGAGCACGGCGTCCTGGCCGAGGCCGGATGCGACGACAGGTGGCCGGAACGTACTGAAGTCGGCCAGGTGACGGGCGACCGGTTCGAGCAGGAGGTCGCCGTTGGCGCCGATGGCGCCGCCCAGCACGATGAGTGCCGGGTCGATGAGGGGTACGACGCAGGCCACCACGTAGGCGACGCTGCGGGCGGTGTCGTCGACGATCTCCAGCGCGCCCGGGTCCCCGGTGCGGGCGAGTTCGAAGACGGTGCGCGGACTGCCGTCGCCCGGCAGCCCGAGGCGGCGGGCCCGGTCGCTGATGTAGCGGGCTCCCAGATGTTCCTGGACGAGGTCCCGGCGCTGTCCGACCGGGGCGATCATGCGGTCACTGGGCAGGTAGCCGGCCTCTCCGGCGACTCCGGTGGCGCCGCGCCGGACCCGGCCGTCGACGACCAGACCGAGGCCGAGGCCGACGCCCAGGCTGACGAGGACGAAGTCGTCGGTGTCGCTGCCGAGGCCGTGGGTGCGCTCGGCCAGCGCCGCGAGGTTCACGTCGTTCTCCAGGACCAACGGCACGGGGATCGCACGGCCGAGCGCGGCACCGAACCCCTGTCCGGAGTCGGGCAGTCCGGCGGCGTACGACAGGTGTCGCCCGTCGGGGCCGACAGCGGCCGGCAGGCCGGCCACGACCTGGGTGATGTCCGCCAGCGACCGGTCCACCTGACCGGCCAGGTCGACGCACATGTCCAGGATCTGCGCGACGAGCGCGTCCGCGCCCCGATGCCCCTGCTGTTCGGACTCGGCACGCCCGCGCACGCGGCCGGTGACGTCGGCGACCGCGGCACGGATCTTGCGGTGACCGACGTCCACACCGATCGCGAAGGCGCAGTCGGCGTTGATCCGGTACTGGGCCGGTGCCGGGCCCTTGCGGCCGGTCGCCGGGCCGACCTCGGTGATGACCCCGCGCTCCAGCAGCAGCGCGACGGCGGCGGCCACGGTGGGCCGGGACAGCGTGATCCGCCCGGCCAGGTCGGTGGTCGTGACCAGGCCCGCCTCGTCGATGGCCTCCAGCACGGCACGGCCGTTGAGCGAGCGCAGCAACCGCTGCGGGCCTGCTGGATAGCGGCGGATCACGGGGGCCTCGTCTCGACATGCGAGTCTGTAAGAAAGAAAGTTGCTTATTTATACGCGGGCGCATGACCGGAATCAACCCTTCGGCCGCACCGCGCGACGCAGACCCTGCGCGAGCCCGGGAGCCGGCGAGCATGCGAAAGGGGCCTGGCCGGTGCACCGGCCAGGCCCCTTCGTCCCGTACGTCAACTCCGCGTAGAGGCCGGTGCCGTGCCGGGCGCGGTCACCGGCTTCGCGCGGACACCCTCTGGCCCTCGGCCGCTCCCACGATGGCCCAGGGCCGACAGCAGCGGACCGGTCATCAGCGTCGTGGCGACAGCCATCAGCACCAGCACGGTGAACAACCGCTCATGGATGATGCCCGAGACCAGACCCAGGTTGAGAGCGATCAGTTCCGTCAGGCCACGTGTGTTGAGCAGGACGGCGATCGTCGCGCTCGGCCGCCGGGGCAGGCCGCCGAGGCGGGCACCGAGATAGCCGCCGCCGAGCTTGCCGGCGCAGGCGACGGCACAGAGCACCACGAGAAGCACGAAGTCGCCCGGGCGCAGCGATCCGACGTCGAGAGCGAGGCCTGTGGTGACGAAGAACAGGGGCAGCAGGAGGGACTCGACCGCGTGGAGCGCGCCACCCAGGAAAGGCACGGGAAGGCGATCCGAACCGGGTTCGGGTTCCCTGGCCGAACCCGTCCCCGACCCTGGCAGCAGGTGGGGCACGGCAGCGCCCGCGAGCAGGCCGCCGAAGACCGCGTGCAGCCCCAGAGCGGTGGTCGCCGCCGCCGCACCCGTGGCCAGGGAGAGCGCGACGGGCAGGTGGTAGGGCGCCGTGCCGGTGCCTCGCATCCAGCGGTGCAGCACAGGCCTGACGACACCGAGCAGCACCACCGCGAGCACCAGCAGCAGCACGATCCGCAGGCCCACCTCCCGCACTCCCGAGAACCCGCCGCCCGCGGTCCCGGCGCCGAGCGTGACCGCCGCCAGCGCGAACCACGCCACCACGTCCATCAAGCCCGACGAAGCCAGCGCCACCGCACCCGCGGGCGTTCCGTCGAGAGCGCGATCCCGCACGATCGCGGCAAGAACCGGCAGCGCGGTGATGGAGACCGCCACCGCGATGAACAGGACGAACGTCCCGTCACCGGCGTTCGGCTCACCGATGGAACCGAAACCGGCCCGCCCGGCCACGGCCAGCACCACCCCCAGACACACCGGCACCACCAACGCACCGACCGCGACCGCGCCCACCGCACGGCCGGCCGCCTGACGGCGGTGCGCGGTCAGCTCGTAGCCGACGGAGAACATGAAGACCGTCACGGCGACCTGCCCGAGCATGCCCAGGTACGGCAGGACGTGTGCCGGGAACAGGATCGCGGTCGGATCGCCGGGCAACCGGCCGAGCAGGCTCGGGCCGAGCGCGATTCCGGCCAGGATCTGTCCGATCACCGGGGGTTGCCGCATCGCACGTGCCGCCGCGCCGAACAACGCGCACGCGAGCGCGGCCACCGCGATCGCGGTGAGCACCGCGGCGACCGTCGAGTCAGTGAGCATCGCGGACCTGCCTCCTCTGGCTGGTGGGGCGAACGTCGTGGAAGGACCGACCGGACCGGCGCCCGGTCGGCCGGGCCGTCACGAGGGCGTCGTGGCGGTGGGCGGCAGTGCCTCGGCGGCCGCCTCCGCCCCGGGCGCACCGGCGACGGGGACCGTGACCGGTCGACGGCCCGAGAAGCGGTGGCGGACCCTGCGGATAGCCGTGTCCGCCGCGTCCAGCGCGTATCCGTACGCGAGGATGCCGATGACCCCATGGGTCCGCAGGTTGAGAACCCAGGTCAGGCGCGTGTTGACGCTCATCGGGATCCGGTGCGTCAGAGGGCGACGGGCCGAGGGGCGACGGATCGCCTCGGGGGCGATCCGGTCGAGGGGCGAGACGTCCACGACGCCCTTCGCGCCGGCCGTGAACACGCGCCACAACCGCGGCAGCGGACGCGCGATGGATATCTGGCAGTGGAAGCCGGGGACCTCGCTGCCGTGGTCGAGCCGCCATCGCGCACGTTCGGCGATCTTCCGCTGGAGGTGGGACTGGACGCGTTGCACCGTCTCCGGAGGCAGCCAGGCCCACGGCTGGGACCTGCTGTAGAACAGGCGCCTGCTCAGCCGGCGGCGCAGTCGCCGTTCGTGCGGGCCTTCGCGCTTCGTCTCGCCGTCGGTGCGTACGAGCCAGGTGGCGAAGTCCGAGCGCGCGGTTCCGGTCGACCAGAGCACGACCAGATCCATCAGGTGCGTGAGCAGGAAGTAGCGCGGGTCCTGAATGGCCGGCGTGAACTTCTCCCGCAGCATGTTGCGGATCATCAGCCAGTCCTGCCGCGCGTTGCGGTTGATCCGGTCGATGTACCCGCGCTCCAGCCTGTCCTCGTGGACGTGCGCCTCGATGACGTTCGTGAGGTGCCACAGCTGCTGGCAGGACAGGCCGATGCCCTGGCTGTAGTAGGCGTCGATGATCGAGGAGGAGTCCCCGACCATGCCGTAGCCGTGCGGGTGTACGAAGGTGTCGGTCAGGTACTGCGTGTTGCGGTACATCCGGAACTCCAGCAGCCGTTCCTCGGTCAGCACGTCGTGCAGTACCGGATAGCGGTCGATGAGACCGAAGAACTGCTCGCGGGGCGTGTCGCCGGACAGCGGGGTGCGCTGGTCGAAGATCACGCCGACGCTGATGCGGTCCTTGGAGAGGCGGATGACCCAGATCCAGTAGCCCTCGCCCCAGAGGTGGACGGTGTACTTGTCGCGCGGGGTCGATCCGCCGTTCGGATCCCTGTACTCCCAGACCGGTGCGAACTGTTCGTCGGTGATGTCGTTGAACTGGCCCCAGATCGAGGTGGTCTGGAAGCCGTCCTCGGCGATGATCTCCTTCTCGATCGCGTGGCCGAACTTGCGCGCGAGCATCCGGTTGCGTCCCGAGCAGTCCACGATCCAGTCGGCGACCACTTCTCCGGTTTCCGAGGAGCCGCGGTCGGCCCAGGAGACGGTGTTCGGGGCGTCGGCCTCGACGTGTACGTCTACGACGCGGGCGCTGTCGAGGAAGCGGATGTGCGGGTGCGCGCGGACCGTGGCGCGGATCTCGTCCTCGGCCTCGGGACGGACGATCTGCTGGTCCACCGCCAGGCAGCGGAACCAGAGTTTGTCCTCGGCGCTCTTGAAGAGGTAGTGGTCGCGGTGGTCTTCGGACTGCTGGGTGAGGGTGTGTTCGCTGAGGGGCGCGATGCTCCATTCGCTGCGCGGGGCGAAGGTCTCGGCGCCCTCCATCCCCTCGGTGAACCAGACCCCGAGCTTGACGAAGCACTCCTCGTCGAGGAACTTGTCGAGCCGGCCGATGGTGCGTGGCAGGGCCGTGGAGACCAGGAACGACTCGCCGACCTTGAAGCTGCGCTTCTGGTTGACGATGTCGTCGATCAGTACGACGTCGATGCCGCGCTGGGCCAGGGACAGGGCGGTGAACATGCCGATCAGCCCGGCCCCGACGACCACGGCTTCCGTGCGCACGGACTCGTGCGGCGCGTTCACAGCCGGCCGCCCAGCAGGTCGAGAGCACGGCGGGTGTCCCCGTCGAACGCGTCACGGACCGGCAGCCAGCGTTCCAGCACCCGCACCGCGGCATCGGCCAGGTCGCCCGGGAGCCCCTCCTCGCGCAGGGCGTCCGCGCACCGCGCGAGTTCGGGTCCCCATCGCCAGGCGCGCGCCGCGACACCGGGCAGCATTCCGTCCTCGAGTATTTCGGTCAAAGGCGAACGGGTTGTCAACGAGGCCTCCTTGATGAGCGGTTCGACGACTCCGTGGGCGTCCGCATAGGCGAATGCGATACCCGCCAACACGTAGGCGACTTTCTGATAGGTGGCGTACGACGTCTTGAGGGTCGAGGCGGCACCGAGCGGACCGCCGGTGTCCAGCGCCCGAATCCCGGTCCTCTCGAACAGCGAGACGATCCGGGCGACATCCTCGGTGTCGCCCGCGAGATGCAGCCGTACGCCCGGAGCGTCCTGAGGGCAGGGCCCGATGACGCAGCCGTCGACGACGCGAATGTCCGCCGCGCCGAGTTCTCCGGCCAGGTCGAGCAGCACGTCACGGGTCGTGCCGTTGGCGTCCAGGAACAGCCCCCGGAATCCGGCCCCGGCGACGGCGGCGGCGACCTGTGGCGCACCGTGCGGTGGGCAGATCGAGACGATCACGTCACTGTCCGCGGCGAGTTGGGCGAGGTCGTCCACGGCTTCCAGGCCGAACGCCTCGGCCCGCCCTACCGTGGCGGCGCTCCGGTCCGCCCGACACCACAGCACCCGGTGTCCCGCGTCGGCCAGCGCGCCGCCGAACCCGCCGCCCATCCGGCCGGGGTGCAGCAGGCCGACCGTCGCGGTGTGGGAATGGCTCATCCGTGAATGGCTCACCCGTGCCCTCCTCGTGGGCCGAAGTCCGTTGCAGCTACGCGTACATGGCACAGAAACAGATGCCGGGATTCTGCATCCTTGTTTCGAATCCTTCGGATACCCGGAAGCTTGCGCGGACGGGAAATTCGGCTACAGATTCCCGGGATTCCGTGCAGGGCAGGGCGCCGCCGCTAGCGTCGGATCGCGATAGCCGCCAACGAAAGGGAAGAAATGTCGAGCGACTTCGGATCCGCCGTCACGCGCGGCGCGTCAAAGGCCCGCCGGTATCTGATGGAGAACGGCCTGCCGTACAGCGACGAGATCGAACTCAAGCCCTCCGGAGCGGAGTTCGCGGACGGCGGGCACTACGGCGTCGAGATCCCGGTCGTCAACAGCTTCAAGGTGCTCGACGCGACGCTCCGCCTGTTGCAGGCGGAGGGACTGCCGGTCACCCGGTTCAACGAGACCCTCGGTGCGATGCTGCTGTCCGACTCCGAGGTCAAGGACATGCTCGGCCTGTGCCGGGAGAACGGCGCCGGCATGCTGTTCGCGCTCGGTCCGCGCCCGGAGTACGACCGCAAGGCGGCCTTCTACCGCGGCGGGTTCGGTGCCTCGCAGGGCCGGCGGATCAACAACAACGACGCGATCGCGCAGAGCGTCGAGGAGGCGTACCGGCTGACCGAGCTGGGCTGCCGCGGTCTGATCGCGTACGACCTCGGCGTCATCAGGCTGCTGTCGGACATGCGTGCCGCAGGTGAGCTGCCCGCCGACCTCATGCTCAAGGCGTCCTCGCACTGCATCGTCTCGAACCCGATGACGTCGCGGATATACGCCGAGAACGGCGCGGACAGCGTCACCACCACCCACGACCTGGGGCTCGGGGTCCTCCAGGAGATCCGCAAGGGCTCCCCGGAGCTGACCATCGATCTGCCGACGGACGTCTACGGCAGCAAGGGCGGCTTCATCCGCTTCTACGAGGTGCCCGAACTGGTGCAGATCTGCTCCCCGATGATGCTGAAGATCGGGGCGAGCGCCCAGTCCCACCCGCACGACCCGGTCAACGAGAACACCGTCCGCCAGCGCGTCCAGCGCGTGGCGCTGTGCCTGGAGTACCTGGCCAGGTCGGACATCGAGGCGAAGTACATCAGCGACCTGTCGCCCCAGCGCTGTGTACCCGCGGCGGTATGAGGATCGTCGACGCGCAGGTCCACGTCTGGGGCGCCGACACTCCGGCCCGGCCCTGGCCGGCCGGAGGTGCGGCGGCCGCCCACCGCGCCGACCCGGTCACGGTGCGCGAGACCCTGGCGGTGCTGGACGCCGCCGGGGTCCACCGCGCGGTTCTCGTGCCGCCGTCCTGGGAGGGCGACCGCAACGATCTGGCCTGGGCGGCCGCGGCGCTCCATCCCGACCGGCTGGCGGTGATGGGCCGCGTCCCGCTGACCGGTCCCGCGAACGCGGCGCCGCTGGCCCGCTGGCGGGACCGTCCGGGCAGCCTGGGCGTCCGGCTCACGCTGCACCGCGATCCGTGGCGGGCCCTGTTCAGGGGTGGCGACCTGGACTGGTTCTGGGCCGCGGCCGACGCCGCCGGGCTGCCGGTCATGGTCTACGCACCCGGTATGGGCGCGCCGCTGGCCGAGGTGGCCCGGCGCTTCCCCGACCTGCGTCTGATCGTCGACCACCTGGCGGTGCCGGTGGACGCCAGGGCCCCGGAGGCGTTCGCGCATCTCGCGGAGCTGACCGCGCTCGCGCGCCACCCGCGGGTGGCGGTCAAGGCGACGGCCCTGCCGTGCCATTCACGGTTGCCGTTCCCGTTCCAGGACCTCCACGAGCCTCTGGAGCGCGTGTTCGAGGCCTTCGGCCCGCGCCGGATGTTCTGGGGCAGCGACTGGACCCGGCTGCCGTGTTCCTACCGCGAGAACGTCGAACTGTTCACCAACGCCCTGCCGTTCCTGAGCACGGACGACCTCCGCTGGATCATGGGAGACGCGGTGCTGGCCTGGCTGGACTGGCCGGCCGAGCCGACAGCGACCTGATCCGCGGCGCGTCGACGGCCGGGGCAGGGCGGGCGCAGCTCAGAGCGGCCGTCCACGGGCCGGGGCGGTCTCCAGTCCCTCGGTGAGTCCGGCGTCTTGGGCGATGAGCGCGGCGCGCACGCGGTTCCCGCAGCCCAGCTTGGCCAGTAGCCGGCTGATGTGGGCCTTCACTCCCCCTTCGCTCAGGTGGAGCGCGCTTCCGATCTCCTGGTTCGCCATGCCCTGGGCGACGAGCGCCAGCACCTCGCGCTCGCGCAGGGTGAGCTCACCGATGAGTGCGCGCGCCCGGTCGACGCGTTCGGTGTCGATCCGGGAGACGCTGTCGAGGACGTGTCTGGCGGCCTCCGGGTGGAGGACCGCTCCTCCCGCGGCCACCACTCGCACCGCCGCGACCAGGTCCTGCGGGTTGCCGCTCTTGAGCAGGCAGCCCGCGACACCGGCCCGCAGGATACGGTCGAGCTGACCGCCGCCCGGGGTGGACGCCAGCACCACCACTGCCGTCGCGGGGGACAGCCGGCGCACGGTGCGCGTGACCCGGGCGCCGTACATGCCCGCCATGCCGCTGTCGATCAGCAGCACGCCGAGTCGGTGGCGCAGGGTCATCCCGATCACCGCGCCCTCGTCCCCCGTGTCCGCGACGACGTCGATGCCCTGGGCCCGTTCGAGCGCCGCCCGGATCCCGCCGCGTACCAGCACCTCGTGGTCGGCTATGCCCACCATGACGGTCGCTTCGGGGCGCCGCACGATGTCCCCGGACGGTGTCCCGTGCGGCGGCGCCGTCCGAGGCACGGAGGCATACCGCGTGGTGCGGACCGGGCCGCGCGGCCCCTCGGCCCGGAGTGGGGGCTGTGCCATGTCGACTCCTCACAGACGCGTCGTGCGTCGGGCAGCGCCCCCGGCGCCGCTGCCGGTCTCTGCCCGTTCGGACGGGACGTTCTTCGGTGCGCGGGGCCCGTACATCGCCATCCCCGGGGATCGCCCGCTGCCAGTACCGCTGTCGACACGAGCAGATCGGCCCGCTGGTTCGGTCGGAGGTGTGTGACGTCCCTCCCGGTGCGACTGTCACGGCGTGCGCGCACGACCGGCCCCGGCCGTGCGCGTCGAAGAATCCAGGTCGCAGGCGTCGTCGGCGCCGCACCGGGGCACGGCTCAGATCCGGATGCGCAGTTCGCGCAGACCGCGCAGACCCGTTCGCTCGCGCCACCGGGGCTCCGCGGCGAGTTCGAGGCGCGGGTGCCGGCCCAGCAGGGCGGTGAAGGCGACGGCGGCCTCCATGCGGGCCAGCGGTGCGCCGACGCAGAAGTGCGCGCCGCCGCTCAGTGCCAGATGCCGGTTGTCGGGGCGGTTGATGTCGAATCGGTCCGGGTCCGGGAAGCGGTCCGGGTCCCGGTTGGCCGCGCCCAGGCTCAGCACCAGCCGGGCGCCGCGCGGCACCGGCACCCCGTGCAGGTCCAGGTCGGTCAGCGCCCGCCGGCCGACGGCCTGCGCGGGGCCGTCGTAGCGGAGCATCTTCTCGACCGCCGAGGGCACCGGGCCGGGCCCCGAGGAGCGCAGCAGGGCGAGTTGGTCCGGGTGGCGGAGCAGTGCGAGCATGCCGTTGGCGATCATGTTGGCGGTGGTCTCGTGTCCGGCGACCACCAACAGGGCGGCGGTGGAGAGCAGTTCGTCGGAGCTGAGCCGGTCGCCCTCGGCCTCCGCCCGGATCAGCCCGCTGAGGATGTCGTCGCCCGGGGCACGCCGGCGGCCGGCGGCCAGCTCGCGGAAGTACTCCACGATCCGGCGTCGGCCGCGCAGGCCTCGTTCCACGGCCTGCGGGGTGACGACGGGGTCGACGAGGTGGGCCATGTCCTCCGACCAGTCACGGACGTCGTCGCGGTCGCCCTCGGGGACGCCGAGCAGCTCGCAGATGACCTCCAGGGGCAGCGGGTAGGCGAAGTCGGCGACGAAGTCGCCCTCCCCCGTCCCCCAGCGGTCGAGCAGCCGGTCGGCGATCCGCTCGATCCGTTGTTCCAGGTAGGCGATGGAGCGCGGTGCGAACACCTTGTTGACGAGCGCGCGCAGCCGGGTGTGGCCGGGCGGGTCCATGAGGATCATGGACGGTGTGTCGCCGCCCGCCATGCGCTCGGTGTGCTCGTTGTCCTGGGCGGGGCCCGTGCTCGCGTTGTCCGCGCCGAGGCGTGGGTCGCGCAGCAGCGCGTGCACGTCCCGGTAGCGGGTGAGGAAGTGGAAGCCCGGCGGGTTCCAGTGCACGGGATCCGCTTCGCGCAGGGCGCGGTAGAGCGGGTAGGGGTCGGCCTGGACGGCGGGATCGGTCGGGTCGTAGTGGAGGGCTGCGGCCGTAGCCCGGCCCACGCTCATCCGGCGCGTCCCAGGCTGGTCCGGGTGGCCTCGGCGACGGCGGCCAGGTGGGGACGCATGAAGAGGGTGAAGTGGTTGCCGGTGACCGGGACGACGGTCAACTCGCCCAGTTCCACGGTGTCCCAGCCGTTCGGCGCCTCGAAGTGCATCGGCACCCGGTGGTCCTCCGGGGCCAGCGGCGCGAACCCTGCCTCCGGCTTGACCAGGACCACGGAGAGGTCCGAGGGGCCCGGCTCGTACTCGGCGAAGGCGCGCAGGCCCGCCTGGTAGGTGGCCACCAGGTTGACGAGGTGCGCCTCGTACGAGTCCGGGTCGCGGGCGCCGAGCGCGCGGGCGATCCGGTCGCCCTGCTCGTCGAGGGGGCGGGTCCGGTCGATTCCACAGCCGCAGGCGTCCAGGGCGAGGCAGACCATGTGCCGCAGGGCCAGGAGTTCCTCTACGGCCCTCAGGTCGTCGTCGGCGGGGGCGCCCCGGCCGGGCAGCGGGACGTAGGTGTCGTAGAGGACGACCCGCTGGACCGGCTCGCCGCGCTCGCGCAGCCGCCGTGCCGCCTCGTAGGCGACCATCCCGCCGAAGGAGTGCCCCCCGAGGAGGTACGGGCCGTGCGGCTGGACGTGCTGGATCTCGTCGGCGAGGAGGGTCGCGAGGTCCTCCAGGTCGTCGACGGGTTCCTCCTTGCCGTCCAGGCCCGGGATCTCGAAGGCGTGGCAGGCCCGGCCGTCGCCGAGCGCGCGGGCCAGGGCGGTCAGGTAGAGCGCGGAACCGCCGAGCCCGCCGACGCAGAAGAAGGGGCGGGGGGTGTTGAGCGGGAGGAGGTGGAGGGGGGCCGGGGCGCCCGGTTCCTCGGTGTCGGGTTCCGCGAGGAAGCGGGCTGCGGCGTCGATGGTCGGTACCTCCAGGAACAGGGTGTGCGGGATGCGGTATCCGAGCCAGTCGGAGAGCTGTGCCTGTAGGGCCGCCACGGACAGCGACTCCAGGGCGTACTCCTCCAGCGGGCGGGCGGTGTCCAACTCCGCTTCGGCAAGCTGGAGTTCGGTGGCGATATGCGCGACCAGCCAGTCGCGTACGGCGGCTGTGGAGAGCCCGGTGGCGGGTTCGGCGGCGCTCACCGTGCGGTCGGGGCCGGCGTCGGTGCGGGCCGGTGCCGCGAAGTGCCGGCGGGCGAGTTCCTGGGCCTGGGCGACGACGCACTCGACGAGTTCGAAGGAGGGCAGGCTGCCCGTGTGGTAGGTGTGGTGGCGGCCCTGTAGCGCTTCCAGCCGGTCCAGCGCGCCGGACCGCAGGTCGTCGGTGCCGAAGTGCGGCATGAACGCCCAGGCGCGCCGTAGCCGCACCTCCGTCAGACGGCCGCCGAGGGCCTCGATGTCCGGGGGCAGCAGTGCGGCGACGTCGTCGGGGCGGCCGTAGGAGTAGAAGGTGCGGACGTCGCTGTCCGGGTAGCGGTGGTGGTAGGCGACGCAGTGGCCGGTGGCGGCAGAGCTGTCGTTGTGCTGCTTCAGGAAGTGGAAGGCGCAGTCGGGCAGGCCGGAGGCGGTGGCGACGGTGGTGTGGTAGGCGTGGTCGCGGATCCGGGCGGCGAGCGCGCGCTCCTCGTCGGTGGCGTCCAGGAACGGCAGCGCGCGGTCCAGGGAGACGGTGAGCACCAGGTCGTCGGCCTCGATCAACTCCCCTTCGGTGCGCACCCGTACGCCGTCCGGGTGCCGTTCGACGGACTCGACGGGCGTCCCGAGCCGAAGGTCCCGCAGTTCCTCGGCGACCCTGCGCCACAGGGTGGCGAAGCCGCCCTTGACGGTGAACGCGCCGGGGTGGCCGAGGAGTTCGGGCTTGTTGCCCAACAGCCCTGTCATCTCGGCGTACTTGACGAAGTAGAGGGCGGGTACGTCGTCGTCCAGGTAGCCGTAGCCGGCGGCGGTGAAGCCGGCGCCGAAGGAGTCGGCCATGGCGTCGAGGCCGTGCTCGGCGAGCCATGTGCGCACGGGGGCGGCGAGGGCCTTCGCCGAGTGCGCGAGACCGGGTTCGCCGATGTGCGGGAACTCGCGGGCGCGCAGCGCCCGGTAGCGGCGGAAGGTGTCCTTGCGGAAGAAGGAGGTGTCCTGCGGGGCGGTCGTGCCGTGTTCGGCGTCGAGGATCCGGTAGGGCGTCGTGGGCTCGGTGGCCACGCCCAGTTCGGTGGCCAGTTCGGCGACCCGCTCGTACTGGTTGGTGCAGATGTGGCCGCCGAGGTCGTAGGCGTGGCCGTCGATCTCCGCGGTCTCGCACTTTCCGGCCACCGTGCCGGCGGCTTCCAGGACGGTGACGCGGTGCCCGGCGCGCTCCAGTTCGCGGGCGACGGTGAGACCGCTCGGTCCGGCGCCCACCACGACGACCCTGCGGGTGGCCGCAGGGGTTTTCCGGACCGGCCTCAACAGCCTTGCCAGTGCGGGTGGTTGGGGTTCGCCGCGGCGGGCGTGGGAGGCGGCCCGGTAGATCAGCGCGCGCAGGTGGTTCAGGGAGGCGGTGCTGTGCGGGGAGCGCGCGAGGGCGATGCCCAGGTCGGGCGGGGCGAGGGCGGGGTCGAAGGCGGTCCGGTCGACGGCCTCGTCGTCGGCGGGTGCCTCCAGGCGGAGTTCGGCGAGGTCGAACCAGGGGCAGCGGTCCCCCGGCCAGGCGCGGGCCGGATCGAGGGCGGTCTCCGTGGTGCCGGGATCGCCGTCCAGGGGGTGGAGCTGTGCCTGGACGAGGTTGCGGATCCCGGTGGTGCGCAGGCGGGCGTGCAACTCCGCGCGGAGGAAGGCGGGTTCGCGGGTGTCGCCGGCCGGGCGGGGGATCTCGTCCGGGGCGTCCGGCGGCCACCAGAGGTCTCCGTGGTCGAAGTCGCCGCGTACGACGGGTTCGTGGACGGGACGGACCCGGAAGCGGATGAGCCACTGCCGGCCGTCCTCGGCGACGAGGCCCTGCGGCACCTGGGAGTAGAAGTCGTAGGTGGCGTAGGAGGCGGCGGTACGGATGTTGTTCCAGATGACGGAACGGACCTCGGGCTTCTCGGCGATGACGTCGGCGCGTTCCTCGGGGGTGCCGAAGGTGCGCCGGAAGATCTCGGCGGTCGACGCGAAGAAGGTGGGGCCGGTGTTGAAGGTGAGGTCGAGGAGTCCGGTGCCGCCGGTGTCGCGGTCCAGGAGGCGGACGGTGAGGCCGCGGACGGTCGGTTTGACGTCGTCGGTGCCGACGGAGTTGCTGTAGCGGGCCAGCACGGGGAAGCGGCGGCCGGGGCGGAGGAAGCCGTGGGCGGGCAGCAGGGGCGCGTCGAGCACGGTGAGGGCGCCCAGGGCCGTGGTCGACGTGGCGTGGAAGAAGCGGTCGCGGCGGCCTGCCGAGGCGACGGTGAGCGAAGACAGGTCGATCAGCACCCGCCGGAAGTCGTCGTCGACGTCGTACAGGCGCGGGTCGTGGGGGCCTGCCGCGAGGATCAGGCCGTTGTCGGGGTTCATGAGGGGTCCTCGGTGGGGCGGCCGGGGGTCTCCGTCCGCCCCACCGACACCAGGAGGGTGCCGGGCTCGCGGTCGATCGCGCCGCTCAACAGGTCCGCCTTGCACATCCGGCGCCGTACTTTGCCGCTGGTGGTCTTGCGGACCAGGCCGGGACGGCCCAACACGACGGCGTGGGCGTGGAGTTGGTGGTCGGCGTGGACGATTTTGCGGACGGCGGCACAGATCTCGGCGGCGAGGTCGGCGTCGATCCGCTTGCGGCCGGTCTCGGCGAACACCACCAGCCGTTCGCCGACGCCGTCGCCCTCGGTGTCCGAGGGGAAGGTCTCCTCCGGGGAGAGGGCGAAGGCGACGACACCGCCGGGGCGTACGTCCCGGTGGCATTCCCGGACGCTGTCCTCGATGTCGGAGGGGTAGACGTTGCGCCCCCGGACGATGATCAGGTCCTTGATCCGGCCGGTCATGAACAGCTGGCCCTCGTGCAGGAATCCGAGATCGCCGGTGCGCAGGTACCCGGTGGGGTCGTCGTCGCCGGTGACGGTGGCGCGGAAGGTCTCGCGGGTCGCGTCGGGCCGGCCCCAGTAGCCCGCGGCGGTGGTCGAGGACCGCACCCAGATCTCGCCGACGCGCGTGGGAGGGCAGGGGACGCGGGTCTCGGGGTCGACGATCCGGATCATGTCCCCGGGCTTGCTGGAGAACCCGCAACCGTAGTACTCCACGGTGCGCCCCGCGTCCTGCGCGTCTGTCTCGGAGAGGGCCGTGCGCGTGTCGGCCTCGACGGGCACCACGTCGCCCTCGGCGAGCGCCTGCCTGTCGAGCCGCAGGACGCCCTGGCCCCGGTTGGTGACGCTGGCCGTGTTCTCGGCCAGGCCGTAGGCGCCGTAGAAGACGTCGGGGCGGATCCGGCTCGCGGCGAAGGCGTCGAGGAAGGCGCGGATGGTGCGGGTGCGGATGGGTTCGGCGGCGGTGACGGCCATCTCCAGGGCGGAGAGGTCCCAGCCCGCGCGCATCTCGGGGGTGGTCCTGCGGACGGCCAGTTCGTAGGCGAAATTCGGCGCCGAGGTGATGGTGGCGCGGACCCGGGACATGACGTCCAGCCAGATCGAGGGGCGTTGCAGGAAGGTGAGCGGCGACAGGATGTGGGTCGCCGAGTTGCCGACGGCGGTGCTGAGGATGACGTTGATCAGCCCCATGTCGTGGTACTGGGGAAGCCAGAACACGCCTCGGGTGTCGTCGTCCAGGCGCAGGTCGGTCACGTTGGCGGCGATCTCGTGGACGATGTTGCCGTGGGTGACCATGACGCCCTTGGGTGTTCCGGTGGAGCCCGAGGTGTACTGGAGGAAGGCGGTCTCGTCCGGGTCGGCGGGCCGGTACCAGGCGTCGGGGTCGCAGGTGGAGCGGCTCCGGCGGCCGGGGCGGCGGTCGGTGCGATACCAGGGGATGCGGGGCCAGTCGTGCTCGGAACGGCCGAGGAGGCGGCCGACGGAGGCGGCCCGGCGAGTGCGGTCGAAGAGGCCGTTGGTGAGGGCGGCCCGGGCGCCGGAACTCTCGGCGACGGCCGCGAAGCCGGCCAGGTCGCGGGTGAGGCGGAAGGGGTTCGGCGGGTAGACCGGCACGGGCAGCACGCCGGCCGCCAGACAGCCCAGGAACGCCTTCACGAAGTCGAGCGAGGGCGGATAGACGAGCACCGCACGGTCTCCGGGGGCCAGCCCCCATAAGGGCAGTGCGCGGGCGATGTCGTCCACCGCCTCGGTGAGTTCTGCGGCCCGGAGGGTCTCGGCGTCCTCTCCGTGGTCGTCGACAAAGGTGAAAAGGAGCCGGTCGGGATCTTTTTCATAGAGATCCCGCAGAGCGGACAACAGTGAATTTCGCTGTGCGGCGACGAGCGTCATTGGGCCATCCTGTAGCGGGGGAACAGGGGTACACCAAAAAGCCGATCACACCGGCGAATAGTCAGCCAGGTGTTGTTGCACGCTCAAGAATTTACGGCTGGTCCAGTCCATTGTCAATGGCGAACGGAACAACCGCCTCCACCACTCTGACCTGGACTCTCGTTAGCATTTCGGACATCGACACACACCTGGCGAGAACCGGCACGCACCTTTCTGTGAGTTCCCCAAGAAAAGAGGAGACTTCCCCGGCGCACACCCGGTGGGGACCCGACCGTTTTTCAGGGCTTTTCTTTCGCCGTTAATTAATTTGACGCACGTAAACAACCCGTGACGATTCATGGACGGCGGATTACACGGGCCCCGGACGCACTGCGCGCGGTTTCGGTTCCCGGCCGCCGCTGTGGTCTGCCCCACTGCGCAGAGATCGAACCGCGCGGTGCCGCCGGCCGTGTTGTGGCCGCGCTCCCGCACAGAGGGGCATCCACGAAAGGTGACCGCGACATGAAAGCCCTGCGCATCGTCCTCATGACCCACGGCACCCGCGGCGACGTCCAGCCGCTGGTGGCACTCGGCCGGGAGTTCGCCCGGCGCGGGCACACGCCCGTACTCGCGGTCCCGGTCGGATCCGCCGACATGGTGCGGACGGCCGGCCTGCACCTGGAGGAACTGCCCGTGAACTGGAGGGAGTTCCTCTCCTCCCCGACACCGGACCGGAGTTGGGTGACCTCCGGCGACAGCACGGAGTTCCTCGCCGGACTGCGCACGGTGATGGCCGCGCACACCGCGGACATCGCCCGCACCCTGTACCGGGTGTGCGAGGGGGCCGACCTGATCGTCTCCGGTTCGCTCACCGAGGACATCGCGACGCTGATCGCCGAGGCCCGCCGGATCCCGCTGACGCTGCTGCACCTCTTTCCGGTGCGGCCCAACGACGCGGTCCCGAACCCGTTCGTGTCCAGCGAGGTGTCGACCGAGCCCGGCGCCAACCTGAAGACGCACACCGCATACGAAAGCGCCTCCTGGCAGCTGCGCCGGGACGGCGTCAACCGGCTCCGCGAAGCCTTCGGGCTCCACCCCACCGACTTCTCCACCCCGGCGCGGGCCCGGATGCTGGGCGCGCTGGAGATCCAGGGCTACAGCAAGCTGCTGGTGCCCGGAGTCGAGTGGCCCGCCCACCGCCCCTTCGCCGGGTGGCTGGAGTTGACCGGCGAGCACCGGGCGGCGGTGGCGGAACACGGGCTGGACGCCGGACTGGAGCGCTGGCTGGACGCCGGTGACGCCCCCGCCTACTTCGGTTTCGGCAGCACACTGCTGGCCGATCCGGCGGCCGTCCTCTCGGTGATCGAGCGGGTCAGCGGAGAGCTGGGGATACGCGCGGTGGTGACCGCGGGCTGGGCCGGGCTGCCCGCCGGCGCGGTCCGTGACCCGGCGCGGGTCCGGGTGGTCGACAGCGCGGACCTCACCGCGCTGCTCCCCCGCTGCCGCCTCGCCGTGCACCACGGCGGCTCCGGCACCACCGGGTCCGCGGTCCGCGCCGGGGTGCCGGCGCTCGTGACGGGCGGGATGCTCGACCAGCCCATGTGGGGCGAGTTGGTGCGGCGGCGGGGCGTGGGCCTGCGTCTGCCGTTGCACGGCCTGGACGCGGACGAACTGCGGAGCGCGCTGGAGCGGTTGGGTGAACGCCGCATGGTGGAGGCCGCGCGGAACCTGGGGAGGGCGGTGCGCGCGGAGGGCGACGGGGTGCGGCGGGCGGCGGACCTCGCTCTGGCGTTCGCGGCACGGGGGCGCGAACGGCGGGTGCCGGCGCCGAGGGTTCGATCCCAGGCGTGACGGGGGACGGCGTCCGGGGAAACGGAGGCCGTCGTTGGGCGGACCGTCCGGGCGGCCGGTCGCGCCCGCGCCGGATCCGTCGGCCGGCCAGGTCCCGCGCGCCTGTCGGGACGCGCGAGCGTGAGCCGTCATCTCCCGGGTGAACCGTGATCGGACCAGTTGGCCACAGACCCCGCCGGCCCCCGAAGGCGCACAGCAGCCGGTAGAGCGGAACGACCGCGGCGGGGTCCACCAGGACATCCGGCGCCGGACGGCGGCGATCGGCATCGATACGGACACGAGCGCGGCGTTGCCCCACCTGGCCGCCGCCGGGAAGGCGGAGCCGGGCGGACCCGGCGCGGCGCCCGTGGCGAGCAGGAACGCGTACGGCCGGCGCATGAAGACCCGAGGCGTACCGACGGCGATGCCTGGCAGGGACACCAAGCCGGAGCCGCCGAACCGGCGGAGCGTGTCGGCGGGACGCCGGGTGTGGACGAGCCCGGTGAGCAGACACCCCTTGAGCCGACAAGTGCGCTGCATACTCCAGGCCCAGGGACGTGCGGGGCTCTCCGCCCAGGTAGTGGAGTCGGCGGTCTCGACCCGGTGTCCGGTCGCGGCCAGCCGCTCGGTCTTGTCCCCCATCTCCGTATGGGACTCGGGGGCTGGGCCGGTCGTCGGCTTGTCGGCTTGTCGGCTCGTCGAGGAAGAACACCCGCGGGGTGTCGAGCGAGGTGTACGACCAGCGGCAGCGCGCAAGCCGGGGCCCGGGGCTCGGACCCGGGGGGTACGGGATTCTCGGGACAGGGCGGCGAGTGGTGCGGCCGTGCGCGGAAGGAAGCGCGCGACCGCACCGCTCGGTGAGGGGACGTGGTGCCGGGGTGACGCGGGGTCAGATCTTCAGGGAGACGTACTCCTTGCCCTGGGCGTTCTCCACCACGATCTTGGAGACGTCGTCGACAGGGACGTCGGCGGAGCCGTCCAGGTTGGCTCCCTTGTCCTGGTCGGCGACGACCCAGCTCCCGGCGATCTCCCGGTGACCGTCCTTGCTCACCACGACGAGACGGCAGTGCTCGCCGACCGGGATGCCGGCGACGGAGGCGTTGACCCGGACCCAGGAGGCAGCCGGGGTCACCCGGACCGTCATCCGGCCGCCGGCCGCGCTGGTGCCCGAGGCGACCTTGGTGCCGGCCGGGGGCAGCGTGGCGGGTGCCGAGACCGAGGACTGCGGAGGGCCGGCGACCTCACCGGCCGTGCCCATGCTCCGCCCGATGAGCACCCCGCCGCCGAGAACGGCCGCGGCGGCGACCACGGCCACCGCGGCCAGCAAGGTGCCGCGCCGACGGAACGCGCTGTCGCGTTCGTTGCGCACCTGCCGGAGCGTGCGCTGGAGGAGCAGATCACCGCCTTCCGGCGGACCGTCGAGGAACGCCTCCGGCGGCACGTCACCGAGTGCCGACCCCATCTCCCGCAATCCGTCCAGTTCTTCGCGGCACCTGTCGCACGACGCCACATGTTCGTCGACGGTCCGCGCCTCCTGCCCGTCGAGCGTGCCGAGGGCGTAGGCGCCGAGCAGAGCGCCGCCGTGTTCCTTGATGCTCATGCCGCCACCTCCTTCAACACGACGAGCTTCGCTGTCGTGGGCTTGTCCTTGTACAGGTCCCGAAGTTGCCTCAGGGCATAGTGTGATCGGGATTTGACGGTGCCGGGAGGTATTCCGAGGGACTGGGCGGCCTCGTCGACGCTGCGGCCCTGGAAGTAGATCTCATGGAGCACGTCGCGGTGGTCCGGTGACAGCCGGTCGAGGGCCTCCATCACGAGCATCGAGTCCACCACGCCGTCCGCGTGGTCCCGCTCCACCGGGGCGGTGCTCACCGACTCGGCGACCTCCGTGGGCCGGACGGCCTTGGCCCGGAACCGGTCGGTGACGATGTTGCGGGCCACGGTCAGCAGCCAGCCCCGGACCGAACCCTTGCCGTTGAGGAGCGCCTCCTGGTTCTTCCAGGCGCGGATCAGGGTCTCCTGGACCACGTCCTCCGCGGCGGCGTGGTCGTTCGTGAGCCGCTGGGCATAGGCGAGAAGAGCTCTGCCGTGCTCCTCGTACAAGGAGCGGATGAACACCTCATCGCTCGTTCTCTGCTTGTCCCGCGCGCGGGACCACAGCGCCGCCATCCGCTTTCTCCCGTCCTCTCTGGGCCGACGCGTGATACACGCGCGGCAGCCGGAGCCGGTTCGATCTCGTTCGGACTTCTTTCACGCCCCCCGCGAGGGCGGGTCAGGCCGCCCGGCAGTGCCGTCCGTCGTTCAGGCAGGCGACCAGCGCGGCCATCTGGCGATCCGTCATGACGTTGATGAACATGCCGTGATCGGTACTGGGGTCGCGCTTCTCCTCAGGGAAGGAGTCCACCGCGTACCGGACACCGGGCGGCACCAAATAGGTCAGCGTGACGCGCAGCTGCGGCACGGCGAAGGTGGCGTGCGGGCAGACGCCGTCGCCGGCCGGGAACACGGCTTGGGCACGGTGGTCCGGGCTGTCGAGGGAGAGTCCGTCCCAGCAGCTGGGGAAGTCCAGGGTGCGCGTCGGTCCGCTGCCCTCCGGGCACAGCGTGTACTTGGTGCTGAAGCGGTCCTGGTAGCCGGAACAACCCCACTGCGCATGGACGTTGGCGCTGCCCGTGTAGAGCGCGACGGCGTCGCCGGTGATCAGGCGCAGGAACCGGGGCATGGCCACGACCTTGCTCACCGGGTTGCCGCGGTACTCGATCACGACGGAGGCCGGTGTCAGGATCTGGCCCATGTTGTCGTCGAGGCCGCCGCCGACGCTGTGCGCGTCCGCGCCGGTACGGTCCAGTCGGCGCAGCACCGGCCAGTAGTACGTGGAGCGGTCACCGCCCACGCAGGTGGTGCCGGCCCCCGCCAACTCGGCGTTGCTGGACATGGCGTCGGTCGACAGGTTGCCCACGTAGTCGTGGATGTGATGGGCCGAACCCGTGACACCCGGCGAGCTCACCAGGTTGTCGGCGTTGCGGTGCCCGTTCCGGTTGCGGCCGCAGTCCTCCGTGTAGGTACCGGTGGCGGCGTCCGGTCCGGTGGCGGGCAGCACCTGCCGGGGCACGGAGGCGATGTCGACGTAGCGGTCCGCGGCGGGTGCGTCCATGGCCATCGCCGGTCGGCCGGCGACGATGGCACCGGCTACGAGGACGGCCGAGACGCCGACCGCCGCGGGCAGAAGGATACGGAGTAGACGGGCTCTCGAGCGGAAGAGTCTGATCCACACGCGAGCAGAGTGACAGAGTTGTCCAGACCAATTCAAGTTGAGGGTTGGACTATGACGGGATCTCTACCCTGCCTGCCCGGTCGGCACCCGTTGTTGAACCGAGAGTCAGTTGAGGAGCCGACCGCGGACCGCGCCTCCGCCGGTGCGGAAGGGCCCTGGACGTCGACCGTGCCGGGGATCGCCAAAATGTTCTGTACGGTCTGCGCCCCACCGCACCGCCGAACTCGCCGCTACGGCACGGGAGTCCGGCGCTGCGGTGCGCCAGCGCGCGCCTCCACGGGCCGTCTGCGACTGCCGCATCGGCTGTGCCCAGGGACCGACGCGGGACCAGCTGTACGCGGGTCCGGAACGACAACGGATGCGGCAAGACGCCTGGTCGATCGAGTGGGACGCATGGTCTGCTCACTGGTAGCGGCGTCTCGCCCCGGTGATCCCGCCCCCCAGTCCGCGAGGCATGTCGCGCGTTCGGCGCGCTCGCACCCGTCACGAAGCAGGCGACCCATACCGGCCGAACCGTTCCTGTTGACCCGTCTGCCCAGGGTCGCCTCCGCCCGCAGGAATATCCCTTTCCCCGATGCCTCCAGCTTGCCGCCAGGACCGTGCGGAGGCATCGGGCGCATGACGCCGAAGCGGCTGCACCGCCACAGGCGACCGGCGGGGATACGGGGATACGGGGATACGGGGACAACCGGAGTCCGCCAGTGGCGCCCCGGCCGTCGGAGCGGTGCACGATCCGTCGCTCCGTCCGTCACTGGTCACCCCTCGGCCCGCCGGGTTCCGCCCCGCAGGGCGATGTCCCGGGCGAGCGTCAGGCTCCCGATCAGCTCGGCGCGGGTGCCGAGGGCGGACGCGACGACCAGGACGCGGTTGTCGAAACCCGGTTGGGCGAGCCGTTCGATCGAGTCGCGGACGCCGTCGACGAACGCCTCGCCCGCCTGGCTCATCTCGCCGCCGATGACCACGGCCGCGGGGTCGAGCAGTGCGCACAGATTCGCCAGGACACGGCCGAGGGTCCGACCGGATTCGGCGAAGATCTTTCGGGCCACCGGGTGCTGGGCGATCTCCGGCAGCCGGGCCCGCAGATCGGTGTCGCCCGGGTAGAAGTGCCGGACCTGCTGGAGCACCTGGCGGACCGAGACGATGGTCTCCAGGCAGCCCCGGTTGCCGCACCGGCACCAGTCCCCGTCCGGGATCACCTGGGTGTGCCCGATCTCGCCCGCGGCTCCGAAACTGCCGCTGACCGGGATCCCGTGGACGATGAGGCCCGCTCCGATGCCGTCGGACGCCTTGACGTAGATCAGGTTGCCGCGGTGGTCGGCGCCGCCGTGCCGGTGTTCGGCGAGGGCTCCGAGGTTCGCGTCGTTGTCGAGGGAGACGGTCAGTCCCGTCCGGGAGCCCAGTTCGGCCGCGAGATCGAGTCCGGCCCAGCTGGACAGGATGGTGGGCGAGGCGATCGCCCGTTTGCTCATGTCCAGCGGCCCGGGTATGCCGACGGCGCACGCGCTCACGGGCCCGTCGACGGTGAACCTGACTTCCTCGACCGTCCGCCGGATCATGTCGGCCGTGGTGTCCAGGGCCGCGGTCGGCCGCGTGTCCACATCGATCGCCACCCGGCGTTCCGCCCGGATGGTCAGGTCGAGGGTGGCCGCGGCGACGGTGAGATGCCGGTGGCTGACGTCGACTCCGATGACCGCGCCGGCCGGGTAGCGCGGCCGAAGGCGTCGGCCGGGGCGCCCACGGCCACCCTTGTTCTCCCCCTGGTGCTCGGTCAGGAGTTCCTCGGCGAGGAGGTCGCGGACGACGGCCGCGACGACCGGACGGCTCAGGCCGAGCGCCGTCTGCAGTTCGGGGCGCGACGCGCTCCCGTGCCGCCGGACATGGGTCAGGACCGCGTCGCGTACCGACACGTGTCACCTCCTTGTGAGGGCGTCAATTTATGTCCGCCAAGTGCGGAATTCCAGAGGGTTGACGCATCGATTCTGCGGTTTTAACTTCCTTGAGCGTTCGATCTTTTACAGAGCCACCTGCTTTGACTCGAATTCTGTCCATGGGGGACATAAATCGTCGGGCACTTCAGTGGTGAGGAGTTCGCATGGAGCTCGATCGGAGATCGGTAAGACACAACGGCACCCGTTTACGCCGTACGGCGCTGATCGCGGGAGTGAGCGCTGCGCTGATCGCCGGGGGCACGGCCGCGGCTCCCGGCGCCTCGGGCGCGGGCGGCGCGGGCGTGACAATCAAGGTGTCCCCGCGCGTGGCCGCCCTCATCGCCCGGATGACGCTGGACGAGAAACTGTCCTTCGTCCACGGCGGCACCGATCCGAAGACGCTCGGCCAGGCCGGATACATCCCGGGGGTGCCCCGTCTCGGCATCCCCGAACTGCGGCTCACCGACGGCCCGGCGGGCGTCCGGGTGAACGAGCACGCCACCGCGATGCCGGCACCGGTCGCCCTCGCCTCGTCCTTCGACGACGGGCTGGCCCGGGAGTTCGGCCGGGCCGTCGGACGCGACGGCCGTGCGCTCGGCCAGGACGTCCTGCTCGCCCCCATGACGAACACCATCCGAGTGCCGTACGCAGGGCGGAACTTCGAGACCTTCAGCGAGGACCCGCTGCTCAACTCCCGCATGGTGGCCGGCGAGGTCGAGGGCGTGCAGAGCCAGGGTCTGATCGCCACCGTCAAGCACTACGCGGAGAACAACCAGGAAGACAACCGCATGGGGGTGAACGTCAACGTCGACGAGCAGACCCTGCGTCAGATCGAGTTGCCCGCCTTCGAGGCCGCCGTCAAGGCCGGCGCCGGAGCGGTGATGTGCTCGTACAACTCGGTGAACGGCAGCCACGGGTGCGGCAGCGAGGAACTGCTCGACTCGATCCTCAAGGAGCAGTGGGGCTTTTCGGGCTGGGTCATGTCGGACTGGGGCGCGACCCACGCGACGACCGACATCGTGAACGGCCTCGACCAGGAGATGCCCAACGGGGTCTACCTGGGCGGGGAACTGAAGACCGCGATAACCGACGGCACCATTCCCGTCTCGGAACTCAATGATTCGGTCGCGCGCATTCTGCAGCAGATGACGAAATTCGGTCTCCTCGACGGTGCGGCCACCCGGCGGCCCGCACGCGATACGAAAGGCGGCGCGAAAGTCGCCCAGAAGGTGGCCGAATCCGGCGCGGTCCTGCTGAAGAACACCGGCGGAGCACTTCCGCTGACCGGCAAGGACACCAGCATCGGACTCATCGGCCCGACCGCGAAGACGCCGAAGGTCACCGGAGGCGGCAGCTCCAGCGTCGTACCGGACTCCGCGGCCTCGCCGCTGGACACCATCGGCGCGCGGGCCGGACGGCACACCGCGGTGCGCTACGCGGCCGGCGTCGACACCGGCGACCCCATCCCCGCCTCGGCCCTCAGCCCCGCCCTGCCGGTCGACGCGGACGGCACGATCCCCGTCACACCGGACGCCTCCTTCAACTACAGCGGCACCCTCACCGTGCCCACCGACGGCGACTACTCCTTCGTCTTCGACCTCCCCGCCGCCTACGGCCTGCTGAGGATCGACGGAAACAACGTCATCACCGGCTTCCTCGGCTCCAGCACCGCCACGGTGCACCTCACGGCGGGCACGCACAGCCTCGCGGCCGGCGCTTTCGCGATCCAGGGCGGCCCGACGAAGGTCCGGCTGAACTGGGTCACCCCCCAGGCCGCGCAGGCCGCCCGCGAGCAGGCGGTGGCCCTGGCCCGCCAGGTGAAGACCCCCGTCGTGTTCGCCTACGACGACGGCACCGAGGGCTTCGACCGGAAGAACCTCTCCCTGCCGGCCGACCAGGACGGGCTCATCTCCGCCGTCGCCGACGCCAACCCGAACACGATCGTCGTCCTCAACACCGGGTCGTCGATCACCATGCCGTGGCTGTCCAAGGTCAAGGCGGTCCTCGACATGTACTACCCCGGGGAGAACGGCGCCGAGGCGACCACCGGGCTGCTCTACGGCGACGTGAACCCCTCGGGCAGGCTCACCCAGACGTTCCCCGCGAGCGAGTCCGTCACACCGGTGGCCGGCGACCCGCTCAGGTACCCAGGAGTGGGCAACCAGGAGAACTACTCCGAGGGCATCTACGTAGGCTACCGCTGGTACGACAAGGAGCAGGCCGCCCCGCTCTTCCCCTTCGGCTACGGGCTGTCGTACACCTCCTTCGCCTACCGCGACCTCGCGGTACGGCAGAGTCACGGCGGGTTGACCGTCTCGTTCACCCTGAAGAACACCGGCTCCCGCGATGGTGCCGAGGTCGCCCAGGTCTACGTCGGCGCGAGCCCGGGGACCACCGAGCCGCAGGCGGTGCGCTCGCTCGGCGGCTACCAGAAGGTGCGGCTGCGCGCCGGGCAGTCGACGACCGTACGCATCCGGGTCGACGCCCAGCAGCTGAAGTACTGGAACACGTCCTCCCACAGCTGGGTGCTCGGCACCGGGAAACGGGACGTGTGGGTCGGCTCCTCGTCGCGGACGCTCCCCCTGCACGGCAGCGTCGGCGTCACCCGCTGACCGCGCTTCCACCCCCCACCAGGTGTGCCGGCCGCGGTGCCGCGGCCGACATCCCACCCGAGAGGTCTCCATGACTGCCAGCAGAACGCGTACCGCCCTGGGTGGCGCGCTGATCCTGTCCATAGCCGCCGTCGGGCTGCTGTCCGCGACGCCGTCCGTGGCCGCGTCCGCGAGTGCGGCGACCGTGGTGCCCACCGACAAGGGCGCCGTGCGCGGTGCCGTCTCCCAGGGCGTCGAGCGGTTCGTCGGCATCCCCTACGCGGCGGCCCCCACCGGTTCCCTGCGCTGGACTCCGCCGCGGCCCGCGGCGCGCTGGACCGGCGTCCGGGAGGCCACCGCCTTCGGCAACCCCTGTCCCGTACTGCCCAGCGGCAACGGCCCGCGCAGCGAGACCGAGGACTGTCTCGACATCAACGTGTGGCGGCCGGCGGGAGTGCGGGCCGGCGCCCGTCTTCCCGTGCACGTGTTCATCCACGGCGGTGGCCTGACCAACGGCAGCGGCGCACAGAACGACGAGTCGAAGCTGGTACGGGAGACGGGTGTCATCGGCGTCTCGCTCAACTACCGGCTCGGCGTCTTCGGTTTCCTCGGGCTGCCCGCCCTCACCGAGGAGGGCGGCGAGTCCGGCAACTACGGCTTCATGGACCAGCAGGCCGCGCTGCGCTGGGTGCAGCGCAACATCGCGGCCTTCGGCGGCAACCCCGCCGCGGTCACCATCGACGGCGAGTCCGCGGGCGGCTGGTCCGTCTGCGGGCATCTGGTGTCGCCCGGCTCGCGCGGTCTGTTCACCCGGGCCGTGATCCAGAGCGGCTCCTGCCCCAGCGTGCCCGAGGCTCAGGCCGAGACCGCCGGAACGGCGTTCGCCCGGCAGGCGGGCTGCGACAGCACCGACCGGGCAGCCGTCCTCGACTGTCTGCGGTCGGCCTCGGCGGGCGCGCTCCTCGACGCGAGCCGGACCTTCTCGTCCGGTTTCGTGAACGGGACCCCTACGTTCCCGGTCAACGTTCGCCAGGCGGTGGACAGCGGGCACTTCACCCGGGTGCCCGTGCTCGTCGGCGCCAACCGTGACGAGGGGCGCACCTTCGCCCAGGGCTACATAGGGGCGGGCAAGGAGGCCTACCTCGCCTTCGTCCAGGGCGTCGCCGGGGACCGCGCGGACGAGATCCTCGCCCGCTACCCCTGGCCCGAGACCTCCGACGCGTACACCGCGGCGTACCTCGTCGGCGCGATCATGACCGACTCGGGGCTGATCGCTGGGATCGGCGGGTGCGGGCAGCGCTCGCTCGTCCGGACCTTCGAGCGCTACACCCCCACCTACGCGTACGAGTTCGACCATCGGACAGGGCCCGGCCTGACGCAGATCCCCGGTTACGTGTGGGGAGCCGGCCACGCCGCGGAACTCGCCTACATCTGGCCCAGCTTCGACAACGGCACCCCGATCGCCCCTCTGTTCAACGCCGCCGAGCGCCGGCTCTCCCGCGAGATGACGCAGCACTGGGGCGCCTTCACGAGGACCGGCCGACCGCATGTCGTCCGACAGGACGCTTGGCCCGCCTACCACACCGGCAAGGGGTTGACGCTGTCGCTGCGGGCCGGGGGCAGGAGTGTTCTGATCGACGACGCCCAGTACTCCGCGGAACACCAGTGCTCGCTCTGGGACACCATGGCGGTCACCCACAGCTCCTGAGGACGCGACACGGCCGGACACGGTCACGGGCCTGGTGACCGAGGAGAGGCGGAGGAGGGTGTCGGCCCGCACCGGGGCCGGGCCTGCGGGCTGCGGGCTGCGGGCTGCGTCGATCCCACGGCCGCGACCTCCGTCCCGCCGAGGCAGAACCCCGCGCCCCCTCAGCGGCCGTGCGTCGAGGTGCTGCGGTAGTCGGTGTACGTGTAGGGGTTGTCGAGGACCTTGGTCTCGGGGACGTCCGGGTTCATGCCCTTCGCCCAGGCCTCCTCCCCCATCGTCGAGCGCAGATGGTCCACGGTCTGCTCGACGGTGCGTCGCACCGCGGCCAGGTCGGTGCCGAGGAGACGGTGCTCGTGCTTGACCACCCGGCCGTCGACGATGACGGTGTGGACGTCGCCGCGCTGGGCCTGGAAGGCCACGTGGCCGTACGGATTGAGCAGCGGGAACGAGACCGGTGAGTGGTCGTTCTTCAGCAGGACGAGGTCGGCCTTCTTGCCCTCCTCGATGCTGCCCAGGTCGTGTTCGCGGCCAAGTGCCCTGGCGCCGCCGCGTGTTGCCCACTCCACCACCTGGTCGGCGCGCAGCGCGCTGTGGGTGACGGTCTCCCCCTGGGCGTGGGCCTCCAGGTGCTCGCGGGCGCGGTCGGCGCCGAGGGTCGTGCGCATGGCGGAGAACAGGTCTCCGCTCCACCACACGCTCGTGTCCATCGAGAGGGAGACGGGGATGTCGTGGGAGCGGACGGCCCAGGTCGTGGGATAGCCCTGTCCGGCGCTCTGCTCGCTCTCCGTGGACACGGAGACCGAGCCGCCCGTGGCCGCGATGCGGTGGTAGGAGTCGGCCGACAGGGTGGAGGCGTGGACGTAGACCGTCTCGGGGGTCATGAAGCCGTGCTCGTGCATGAGCCGGATGCCGTCGTCGTTGGTTGCGCCCCAGACTCCGGCGTGGGTGGTGACGGCGACGCCCAGGTCACGCGCGACCTCGAAGGCGGGCTTCTCGGGGAAGGCCGGATCGCCGGTGACGTCGAAGGCGATCTGGAAGCCGAGCATGTCGTCGCCGGTGATACGGCGGCGCACGAAGTCGCGGAACTGCGGTGCCGCGGTCCATTCCGCGGGAGCCTGCTGGATGTTGCCGTAGGCGAGGACGAACCGGCCGGGCACGGCCCGCAGCGCGTCCACCGCCGCGTCCGCGTGGTCGACGGTCTGGAGCCCGTGCGACCAGTCGACGACCGTGGTCACCCCGGCGTCCAGCGCCTCGACGGCGGCCAGGAGGTTGCCGGCGTGCACGTCCTCGGGCCGGAAGGCGGTGCCGTGTTCGAGGTAGTACCAGACGAAGTACTGGGTCAGGGTCCAGTCGGCGCCGTAGCCGCGCATCGCCGTCTGCCACATGTGCCGGTGCGTGTCGATCATGCCGGGCATCACGATGCCGTCGGACGCGTCGATCTCGGCGGTCCCCTCCGGCACGGCGAGCCGCGGGCCGACCGCGGCGATCCTGTCGCCCGTCACGAGCACGTCCGTGTCGCTCAGCACCCGCCGTGTGCGGTCCATGGGCAGGACGGTGCCGCCGCGCAGGACGACGGGTCGCCCCGCCTGGAATGGGGTGGACTGGCTCATCACTGAATCTCCCACTCGACATCGGACGACTGTCCGTATGGCGGCTCTCGGTTGCTGACCGATCGTCGTCAGGGTGCTGTCCGGTGTCAATACTCCGCGGTTTCCGAATTCCTCCCGGTAATGTCCTCTGCCGTCCGCTCTGCGGTCGGTCCCGAGCCGTCGCGTCCGAGTCGTCGCGACGGAGGCCTGTTCTGCTGCGTACAGTGCCCTCGACAGGTGTCCGTACGGCGGACACCCGGGAGCGAAGCCGACGGCGACCAGAGGAGCCACCATGCCGCGCGAAGGAACCGGACCCGATTTCATCGAGGCGCTGGCCCGGGGCCTGGAGGTCATCACCGCCTTCCGCCCCCGGCAGCCGGTGATGTCGCTGTCCGACGTGGCGAGTGCGACCGGGCTGGCCAGGCCGACCGCACGCCGGATCCTGCTCACCCTGACCGAACTGGGCTACGTGCGCCAGCAGGCCGGCGGTTTCGTGCTGACCCCGCGCGTCCTGGACCTCGGCGTCGCCTACGTCCGCTCGACGGGACTGTGGGACGTGGCCCGCCCGCACCTGGAGTGGCTGGTGGAGCGCACGAACGAGTCCTGCTCCATCGCCCAGCTCGACGGCTCGGACATCGTCTACGTCGCCCGGGTCTCCGTGCCCAAGATCGTGACCCTCGCCGTGCAGATCGGCACCCGCTTCCCCGCCCTGCCCACCTCGCTGGGCAAGGTCCTGCTGGCCGCGCTGCCGACCGACGAGGCGGCCCGGGTCATCGCCGAGCCCACCCGCTCGGGCCTGGAGTCGGTGTGGCACCCCGGCCGGGCCGAATGGGAAGCGGAGCTGCGGGAGGTGCGTGCGCGGGGCTGGGCGGTGACCGACGAGCAACTGGCCCGGGGCATCCGCTCGGTGGCCGCCCCGCTGCGGGACGGCTCGGGCCGCGTCGTCGCGAGCGTCAACGTGAACGCGCACGCCGCCGAGACCTCCATGAAGGTGCTGCTCGACGACTATCTGCCGCTCCTCCTCCAGGCCGCCGGCGAGATCAGCCTGGACTTCGCCCGGCTGGAGTCCGCGCCTCACACGGTCCGGCCGTCCGCCCGTCCGGCGCGACTGTGATGTCTTGACGCCTCCGGCGTCCGGGGCAGAGAATCACTGTCCGGACGACTGTCCGGTGTACGGACAGAAAGGCAAGGTTCATGTCGCAGAGCGCCAAGCCCACTCCGCCGGGCACCGCGGGCCCGCTCTCCGGGGTGCTGGTCGCGGACTTCTCACGGATCCTTGCCGGGCCGTACGCCACGATGCTGCTCGCCGACCTGGGGGCCGACGTCGTCAAGGTCGAAGGACCGGGCGGTGACGACACCCGCTCCTGGATGCCGCCGACGCGCGACGAGGTCTCGACCTACTACCTCGGGATCAACCGGGGGAAGCGTTCGATCGCCCTCGACCTGCGGGACGAGAAGGACGCCGCCGTCGCCCGGAACCTCGCCCGCCGCGCGGACGTCCTGATCGAGAACCTCAAGCCCGGCGGCATGGCGAAGTACGGACTGGACTACGACTCCGTCCGGCAGGACAACCCCGGGCTGATCTACACGTCGATCACCGGCTTCGGCGCCGGAGCGGGCCGGCACGTCCCCGGCTACGACCTCATGGTGCAGGCCATCTCGGGGCTGATGAGCCTGACCGGCGACCCCGACGGGCCGCCGTACCGGGCCGGGATCTCCGTGTTCGACGTGATGGCCGGCAACCACGCCACGATCGGCATCCTCGCCGCGCTGCGCCACCGCGACGCCACCGGGAACGGCCAGCTCGTCGAGGTGAACCTGCTGTCCTCGGCCCTGACCGGACTGGTCAACCACAGCTCCGCCTACGTCGCCGGCGACACCGTGCCGTACCGGATGGGCAACGCCCACCCCAGCGTCTTCCCCTACGAACCGCTGCCCACCGCCGACAACGACCTCATCGTGACGGCCGCCAACGACGGGCAGTTCCGCAAGCTGTGCGAGGTCCTCGGCATACCGGAGGTGGCCGACGACCCGCGGTTCGCGCGCAACGCCGACCGCACCGAACACCGGGACCTGCTGCGGCCGTTGCTGGCCGAGAGGCTGAAGACGCGCGGGGCCACCGAGTGGTTCGAGGCACTGGTGGAGGCCGGTGTGCCGAGCGGACCGATCAACACCATCGACGGCGGCTTCGCCATGGCCGACCGCTTCGGACTCGACCCGGTCGTCACCGTGGGCGAGGGCGACCGCGCGGTGCCCACCACACGGCACCCGATCCGCTTCTCCGCCACCCCCGCCACCTACCGCCTGCCGCCGCCCCAACTCGACGAACACGGCGCCGAGTTGCGCACCTGGCTGTCCGCACCCGAGGAGGCCGACCGTGTCTGAGCCGACACCGCGCCCCGCCTACCCCACCGCCCTCGGCGCCTCCGACCTGAGGACCATCACCCTCCTCGGGCACGACCTCGCCGAGGACATCATGGGCCAGGTCGGCTTCGGCGAACTCGCGTTCTGGCTCGCCACCCAGCGGCGGCCCACATCCGGCGAGACCCGTGTCTTCGAGGCCGTGCTCGCGGCCCTGGCCGACCACGGCTTCACCCCCACGGCCATCGTCACCCGCCTGACCTACCTCTCCGCCCCGGACTCGGTCCAGGGCGCGCTCGCCGCCGGACTCCTCGGCGGCGGCTCCCGCTTCCTCGGCGTCACCGAGGACACCGGCCGCTTCCTCCACGACGTACTGGCCTCTCTCGACGGGGACCTGCCCACCGACGAGGCCGGCTGGGACGCTCTCGCGCTGCGCACGGTCGAACAGCGGCGCGCGGACGGGGAGTTCGTCCCCGGCCTCGGTCACCACGTGCACAAGGAGGGCGACCCCCGGACGCCGAGACTGATCCACATCGCTCAGGAGGAGGGTGTCTTCGGCCCGCACCTGAGCCTGTTCGCCGCCATCGGCCGGGTACATCCGAAGGTGCTGCACCGCACGCTCCCCCTCAACGGCGCGGGGGTGTGCGGCGCCGCCCTCGCCGACCTCGGCCTCCCCCTCCAACTGCTGCGCGGCTTCGCGCTGTTGGCCCGTACGGCCGGACTGATCGGCCAACTCGCCGAAGAACTGCGCCATCCTGTCGCGCAGGACGTCTTCCTGTCCGTCGACCGCAACAACACCCCGGTACCGCCGGAGCCGTACATCCCGGACCCGCTCACGAGGAACCGGCGCGAGGACTGACCCCGCGCCCGCCGTCCCACCATCCGAATTCATCCGCACGCAGACCAAGGAGCCGCAACCGTGTTCGTCGACGAGGACAACATCACCGAGCTGGCCGTCGAGCGGTGGGCCACCGCCCACTCCCCGCGGCTGGGCGAGCTGATGACCGCGCTGGTCCGTCATCTGCACGCCTTCTCGCGTGAGGTGCGGCTCACCGAGGACGAGTGGATGGCCGCGATCGAGTGGCTGACCGCGGCCGGCGGGATCAGCGACGACAAGCGGCAGGAACTGATCCTCACCTCCGACGTGCTCGGACTGAGCACGCTGGTCGTCCAGTTGAACAACGAGTTCACGCCGGAGGCGACCCCCGCCACGGTGCTCGGTCCGTTCCACATCGACGGCTCACCGACCGCGCCCCACGGCTTCGACATGTCGGACGGCATCCCGGGCACACCGCTGTTCTTCACCGGCAGGGTGACCGACACCGAGGGCAAGCCGCTCGCGGATGCCGTGCTCGACGTGTGGCAGGCCGACGCGGACGGCGCCTACGAGGCCCAGATCCCCGAGATCGACGAGGCACGCCTGCGGGCCAAGTACCGCACCCGCGCGGACGGCACCTACTGCATCCGCACCATCGCGCCGCACGGCTACGCCATTCCCATGGACGGCCCAGTCGGCGACCTGATGCGCCAGACGGACATCAGCCACTTCCGGCCCGCACACGTCCACTTCCTCATCGACGAGCCGGGCCACCGCAAACTGATCACCCATCTGTTCCAGGCGGGCAGCGACTATCTCGACTCCGACGTCGTCTTCGGCACCAAGGACGCGCTGATCATCCCGTTCACGGAACAACCGGCCGGCACGGCACCCGACGGCGACACGCTCGAAGTCCCGTACCTGCACGCCGAGTACGACTTCGTCCTCCAACCCCACTGACCCCCGGACGCAGGACAGGAGCAGCACAACCCGCGGGACGGACCACCGGCATCGTGGCACTGACCGACCGTACCCAGAAGTCCCCGGAGCCGAGCCCCGCCGGCTGGACGAGTGTCCAGGACGTCTGTGCCTGCGACGGGTCCGAGCACGTGCCCGCCACGGACGCGCGGCGGTGGCCGATCACCAGTCCCGTCCCGGTGACAGCCGCCGCGTTCGCAGCCGCCCACGGGCTCGTCGAGCGGTACACGGTCACGGCGAGTTCAAAGCCGCCATGACCACCGGCCGCCGCCCCGGCAGGCGGCGGCCGTGTCGAGGGCGCGGCAAGACCCGAGAAGCGCGCGACGCTCCCCGCGACGGGTCAGGACGGCCCTCACGGCTCGAAGCGGCGTACCGTCCCATCGTCGGCGACCAGTGACAGGACGATTCCCAGGTCGCGGGCGGCCGTGCCCGCGGCGATCTCGGTGAGAAGGTCGTCGCCATCCGCCCAGAGGCGCAGCAACCGGTAACGCTGCGCGAGCGTCAGGGTGAGGTCGCCGAGCGGGAGCGCGCCGGTCAGTGCCGCGAAGGCGGCCTGGTCGGGTGTCGGGGTCACGCCCACCGCGGCGAGGTAGTCGAGCGACACCGTCATGTGCGCCGGGCCCGCCCAGTCTGCAGCGGCCAGGCGGGGCACGCGCGCCGCGGCGTCCGGAGCCGCCAGCCGGAACTCGGTCCAGCGGTGCAGCGCGTCGGACGGGTCCGGTCCCCCGAGAAGACCGCCGAGTCCCGGCCGTCCGAACGGGTCGGACCCCGTCGTCCTCAGAGCGTCGACCAACGCGGCCGGCAACCAGTCACCCACGCCTGTGGGTTGACGCAGTGTCAGAGGCACGGAAGCGGACCGGATTTCGGTGTCTCCGGTCTGCGGCTCGGGGGGCTTCACCGCGCCCGACTTCACCTGCTCCGGCGCGACTTGGACACCGAGACGGTCGGTGAAGAGTGCGGCGACGTTGTCCAGCCAGCCGGCCGCGACCGTAGGGTCGATGTCCGGCCGTACCGCCTTGCTCATGTAACGGCCGGACTTGTCGTTCACGGTCCACGTCCGCAGGCTCTCGCTCCAGCGGAATTCGCCCGACACCCGGCTCGCGCCGGGCCGCGTACGGCCGCCCTCCTCGAACACGGCGGCGATGCCGGTGTGCCCGAGGCCGTCGATCTCCGCGCGCAGCGCCTGCGCAGTCACCTCGGGGCGTCGGGTGCGGACGCCGGCGAGCAGCGCGTCGAACCGGTCCTGCGCCATCACCTGCGAAGGGGCCTCGCTGCCGAGCAGGACACGGCCGTCATCGGTCACCGTGTACAGCCACACCGCGTCGTGGTTGCCGGTGATCAGCAGGTCGGGGTCCACCTCTTCCAGGGGGATCCACAGCGGGTTCGCCCGTACGTCGCCCTCGTCGTCGCGCTCCTCGTCCTTCACCCGCTTCGGCAGCACGGGGTCCCCGAAACCGGCGGTGAGGTCACCGCCAGGACGGAGCTGCGGCGCCGTCGGCAGCAACGTCTCGTAGTGGTCGATGCCGTTGTAGGCGACGTACACGGTGGGCCCGTCGGCCTCCTCGGAGAGGCGGTGCAGGACGGATCCGCCGTGGCCGTCGGGCTGTACGACGACGAGGTCGATGCCCAGCGACTGGGTCAGAAGCAGGGGTACGTCGTCGTAGAAGGGCGTGTGCCACAGTTCGGGCGAGCGGATCGCGCGGTCGACCAGCCCGCGCTCCCCCAGGGTGAGGGTCTGCGCCGGGGTAGCGGGGACGGCGGTCGGCAGGTGGCTGCGGATCTCCCGCCACAGCGCGCGCGACATTGTCGTGGCGGGGCCGTGGAGGGTGCTCAGGACCAGTTGGCGCAGGTTGTCCCCGTAGACCCGGTCAGTCAGCGCGCGCCGTCGGGCGTTCGTCTCCGGCCCCTTGACGTTCTCCAGCCCCTCGGCCTGCAACTGGGCCTGGATTCCCGCCTGTTGCGCTGCGGTCAGCGGCAAGTGCCTGCGGAGGCCCAGCTGGGTGAGCAGGGGCTGCAGGCTGCGCAGGTCCGGGTACCTGTCGTGGACGATCGTGTCCAACGGGTCCCGCGCGGCGTGCTGGTGGGCCGCGGCGGACGTCCCGTACCAGCCGGCGGTGTCGTTGCGGAGCTCGGCGACCGTCATCGTGTCGACGGCCCTGCCCCGCACGGTGTGGCCGGGGTGCTGGGCGCCGATGCCGGCGATGATGGCGGTGAACAGGCAGTTGCCGTCGGGACGCACGTTCTGGACGGTCATCTGCCGGCCCTCCACCAGGACACTCCGGGCGGGCGGCGGCTGCTTGTCGCCGACGGACTTGACCAGTGCGTCCGAGTCGGGCTTGTCCTTGGACTCCTTCTCCTGGCTCTGAGTCTCCTTGCCCTTCGTGGTGTCGGCATCCTTGTCGTCCTTGCCCCCCGGCGGCTCCGCGCCCCGAACGTGCGGCGCCGGCACCGGCGTTGAGGACCGAGGACGAGCCGACAGATAGCTGTCACCGCGCCGGTAGACGGTCACCTGCCGGAGAGGGCCTGCCGTCGGGTCATCGGAACCCGGGAAGAACCGGTAACTGCCGTCCTCCCCCACGACCGTGATGTCCACCCCGAGAGAACGCGCCGTCAGGTCCGCCGCAAGGTCCGCCGTCGCGTCGTCCCAACGGCGGGCCCGCTGCACGTGCAGCCGTACGAGACTCTGCCGCTGGGCGGGGGTGAGTGCGGTGAGCAGGGCGTCGGGCAGCCGACCGCCGTTCTCCTCGACGGTGGCGGACAGGGCGGGGTCTCGCCGGAAGTGCTCGCCGAGTCTGCTGGTCAGTTCGGCCGTACGGAACACCGCGTGCGGGTCGAGCGTCACGTCCCGGGGCATGTCGACGCTCCGGGCCACACGCCCGGCCAGTCCGGCACGCCGGGTCTCCGACACCGCCGTCGGCCCGCCGCGATCCGCGACACCGAGGACCGCCGTGAAGAACCCGTTGCCGTCGCCGTCCGGTTCGTGCAGGTCGTAGACCCAGCTGTGGCCGTCGGGATCGGTGGCGGTCAGGGTGCGGTGGTCCTGGGCCGCGTCGAACCGGCGCAGCGACGGGTCCGGGGTACCGCCCGTCTCCCACGGCGGGCGGCTGAACGCGGGCCGCAGCTCGGCGTCACCCACCGCGCCGCCCCGCATCCCACCGTCCTTCTTCTCCGCGTCCTTCTTCTCGGCCTCCTTCTTCTCCGCGTCCTTGTCGCTCGCCTTCTTGTCGGTCGTCTCAGTGGTCTTCTTCTCCGTCACCGGCCCCTTCACGGTGCCCGGTGCCGCCGGCGCCCGGAAGACGACCTCGTCCGGTTCCGGAGTGGCTCCGAGCTGGGCGCGCCCCGCGGGTGTGGCCGCGAGCTGGTGCCAGCGGGTCAGCCGGTCGGCGGCTTCGCGGACGCGCGCGTACTCGTCGGCGAGCGCCTCCGCGAAGGCACGTCGCTCGCCCAACTCCGCGGTGAAGTCGTCCAGTTGGTCACGCGCCGCGTCGCGGGCCGTACGGGCCGCGGTGACCTCGGCGGCGGCCGCCCGCAGCAGAGCCTTCACGCGGTCGTGCGCGGCGTCGCGTTGCGTGTCGTGCAGTTCCGCCCAGCCGTCGTGGGCGGGCTCCGCACCCTCGTTCTCCTCTTCCAGGCGGGCGAGTTCGCCGCGTGCGGCGATCACCTGGGGCAGGGTCTCGGGGTCGCGGGCGGTGAGGGTGGTCAGCAGGTTCTCGGCGTCCGTGAGCGCGGTCTCGTGGCGCGGGCCCTCGTCGCGGCGCAGCTCCCAGTACTTCTTGTCGGCGGCCGTCCACTCCTTGTCGGCCTTGGTGACCGCGTCCCATGCCTTGGCCGCGGCCGGCGGGAATCCGTCGTCGCCGATGAGGCCCAGTTCGCGGGCGACGTCCTCGCGGACCCAGGCCAGGACGGTGGTGTCGGTCTCCCGGGCCTGCGGGGCGCGCTGCGGGTTGCCGAACGGGCTGCGCATCGCCCGTACCGGCGCGGAGTCCTTGACGTGGTGGTGGACCGCGGCAACGCTCAGCCAGGTCGTGGGGATGGCGAACAGGAACGTGCGGGTGGTGTTCGGCTTGACGTTCACCGACGCGAGGCGGTCGCCGCCCGAGGCGAGGGTGTCGGACTCGGTCGCGACGTCGCCCGGTCCCGAGGCGCCCATCTGGTTGGTGCCGGTGGCGGCGGTCGACGTGGCGGGACCGCCGCCGAGTGCCGACTCGGCCTGCCCGACGCGCCCGGCGCTCGCGCCACCGCCCTGCACATGGCGCTTGGGTGCCTCGTGCTTCATGCCGTCGGTGACGGCGAGCAGCCGGGCCTGCCGGAACTGCGGCCGGGAGTACAGCCGCAGGTCGGCGTCCGCGCCGCCGAAGAAGCCGCGTTCGGTCAGGCCGGCCACCTCGTAGCCGCCGGGCTCCAGGGTGCGGTCGTAGAAGGCGCTGAGGGCACCGTTGCCCGTGCCGTCCTCCAGGTTCTGGGCGGGCCCGCTGCCGGCGCGGGTGAGCGGGGTGTCCTGGGCGCGGGCGATCAGGTCGTCGTCGACCGCGCCGGTGAGCGGGAAGGAGGTGTCGTAGGCGGAGGCCAGGACAAGGGAGTTGGCGGTGTGGAGCTGGTCGACGCCGACGATCCGGCGGACCTTGAACCCGTCCGGCGGCATGGTGAACGGCTTCATGCTGTCGTCGGGGTGGAGCGTGTCGAGCCAGCCGCCGGGGCCGGTCGTCGCGGGCGGCGCGACGCGCCGGGAGGGGCCGGGGGCGTCGAGGGTGGGCGGGGCCAGCGGGTCGTCCCGTTCGGCGGCGGGGTCGGCGGGGTCGGGGCGCATGAGGCTGAGCGGGTAGTGCTCGACGAGTTCCCCGACATCGCCCTCGGAGCTGATGCGCAGCAGGCGCCGGCCGGAGATCCCGCGCCAGGTGCGGTGCGCGGCCCGCTTCACCCAGCCGGAGGCGCCGGTGCCGGTCTTCGGTTCGCGGGTGTCGGTGACCTCCAGGGTGAGCCGCATCCGATAGCGGGTGACGTACTCGGCGTGTGCCTGGGTCGTCGTCGCGGTGGCGATCCGCACGCTGCCCTCGGACTGGTTCTGGGCGGCGGTCTGCTGGGTGGAGCCGACCTCCGCGTACGTCGGTCCGGCCATCCGCACGGTGTCGTTTCCGGTGTGCGCGCCCTGGGCGACGGTGGTACCGACGCTGGCGCCGGAGGCGCGGCCACGGCCCTCCTGCGTGGTCTCCGCGGCGCTGCGGTGCTCCTCGAACTCCACGCTGTGCCCGAGGCCGCCGAAGCCGCTGCCGTCCGGTGCGGTCCTGTCGACGGGCGCCTTCACCGGGATCAGCTCGGCGCGCGCCCGTACCTTGCGGCTGCCGACCCACAGGTTGGCGGTGGACGAGCCCCAACGGCCCACACGGGCGGGCACGGAGGAGCTGCCGCCGGTCATCTCCTTGCCGAGGGCGCGCACGACGCGTTCCGACATCAGCCGGTGCACCGTGTCCCGGTCGCTGCCCGTCAGTCCGAGCGGCCTCAACTGCCGGTCGAAGTCGCCCAGTACGGACGCGGTGTCGAGCGCGGTGAGCGGGAAACTGCCGAACGGGTTGTCCAGGAGCCAGGGTTGGGGCGACCACCGGCGCCGCGTGTAGAGCGGTACGTCGCCCCAGCGGTCCCGGAGCAGTCCCATCCGGTAGGCGCTCTTCTCCGGGACGTGCCCGACCCAGCCGTCGTTGACGAGGACCCGCCGCCCGGACGCGCCGGCCAGCCAGCGCGGCAACCGCCGTACGCCCGTGGCGCGTTGACCGACGAGGGTGGAGGTGGCGGCGATCTCGTGGTCGACGTCGGCGGTGACGAGGACCTGCCGGCCCTGGTCCTTGCGGTTGATCTCGGCGAGCGCGGTCCGGGAGACGGCCCTGAAGCGGGACTTGTCGAGACGGTAGGGGCTGGCGACGAGGCCGGAGTTGCCGGTGGTCCCGGTGCCGGTGTCGTGCGAGTGGAGGTAGACGAGCTGGCCGCCGAAGAACAGCGTGCTGGTGCTGGTGTGGCGTCCCGAGGCCTGGGTGGCGCCGCCGATGGTCGTCTCCGCCTCGATCGGGATGGCACCCGTCACGGCGGTGAGGCTTCCGGGGCGCAGGCGGCTGCGGTGGGCGAGGACGGAGGAGCGGTCCAGGTAGGGCGCCTTGGCCCACAGCCCGGAGGCGCGCCAGCCGGTCGGGGCGGACGACTGGTCGAAGTTCGCGGTCAGGAACTGGCTCTGGAACACCCGCAGCGCCGCGTCGTGGACCGGGGCACCCTGGTGGGTCAGCATCCAGGAGTTGCCCGACGACTCCTTGAGGACGTCCTCTGCGGCCCGGCCGAGCGCGGGGTCCGCGACGACCGCGAGGGTCAGGTACGGGTGGCGCCGGTACTCCTCCCGCTCCCGGCGGCCCGCCCGCTCGAACAGGCCACGCCTGGCGAGCGCCAGATCCCGCGCGGCCTGCGCGGTACTCACGAGGGGCACGCCGTGCAGGGGGTGGTGCGGGCGTGAGGTGTCGCGGACGGGCGTGTGCTCGACGGGCACGCCGAGCAGCACCCGTCCGACGGAGGGCCGTCTGATGTCAGGCCCTGAGCCGACCGGGCCGATGAGGTTCTTCTCCCGCTCGGTGAAGACGAACGGCCGCGTGCCCAGCAGGTTGAGGAAGAGGACACCGCGCAGCAGCCCCCGGAATCGGCGGAAGCCGCCGCGCCGCGCGGTGAGGGTGACCTCGTAGCTGTACAGATGGGTGCCCTTGGTGCCGATCGACATGGCCTCGTGCGTGGCGGCGGCCCCGTAACCGCTCTCCGAATCGCTACGGCCGCCCCAGCGCACGCCCAGCGAACCGGTGCCCGCGTGCAGCGGGCCGCCCGCCTCGTCGGTCGCCGCGTCCCGCAGCGACAGCAGCCCTTCCGCGCCGACGTGCGCGCCGCGCGCGCTGTTCTGCCGCCCGCCGAGGTTCTCGCTGCCGGGTGCGCTGAACCGCAGCCGCAGATCCTTCTGCGTGCCCTCGAAACGCCGGTCGGTCAGGGCCGCGTCGATCCACACGTAACGCTGGGCACGGGTGGCGCGGCGGGAGTCGACCAGGGAGATCCGCAGCCCCGAGGTCATCATCGTCTCCAGGTTGCCCGCCATGCTGTGGAAGGCGAGGGTGTTGAGCACCTCCAGGGTGTTGGAGACCACCATCTGGAAGTGGTCGGCGCCCCGCCAGCGGGGATTGGCCGGGTCGAGTTCGGACAGCGGCGCGACGAGGTCCGGGTAGGCGCGCGCGACCTCTTCGAGGACCTGGTCGCTGAAGTGGTCGAGGAACGTGCGGTCCTCGCCGTCGACATTCCGTACGTAGGAGCCGTCGGCGAACGTGAACTCCTCGACCCTGCTCATGCCGAGGGTGGGCGGCGAGTCCTGGGTGAGGTACGGCGGCACCCTGGGCGGAGTGCCGGGCGCGGGGCTCGCCTCCCCGGCGAGCCGGCGGGCCTCGGTGCGGGTGAGCCGTTCCACCGCCCAGGTCTGGAACGTCTGGGTGCGCGGTGTCTCGCTCCAGGTCCGCGGGGGGTTCTTGCGCAGCTTGCCGGGTGTCGAACTCGCCTCGTCACGCTGGCGGTCGGGCAGCGGTGCCTTGGTGTCGGGCGGCGCCGTGACCGTGACGGTCTTCTGGACCAGGTAGAGGCCCGTGGGGTCACCCTTGGCCTGCCCGGCCGATTTCACGGCGCCGGTTCCGCCTGTGACGGAGGCGCGGTTGCTGGAGGAGCCGTAGCGGAAGTTGAGGCCGGCCAGCATCCTCAGGTCGAACTTGCCCTGGTCGATGCCGAGAAGCTGGAAGGCGGGTCCGAGGGCACCGCCGACGTCGACGCCCGAGGACCTGCCGGTGGTCCGCTCGTTGCGGACCGTCGTCTGGGAGATGTCCCGGAGTTCGGCGGCAGTGGTCTCGCTGATGAGGACGGCCTCGCCGGGCTCGACCCGGACCGAGAAGACACCGAGCGGTTCGCGTCCCGCGTCGTCCTTGAACAGCGGCGGCGAGGTGACCGTCCCGGCCGCCATGACCCGGCTCATGCGGTGGAACCCGTCGGTGGAGAAGAACGAATTGATCTGCTTGCCGGCCATGCTGTCGGTGTCGGTGCCGATCTGCTGGAGCGCCCAGTCCCGGATGTGGGCGACCGGGCCGAAGCTCTCCGTGTTCATCATGCGGTAGTTCGAACCGCGGTCGAGCCGCATCCGCGGCGGCAGCCGGTCGGCCGGGGGTTTGGGCTTGGTGAGGCTGTCGGCGATGCGCACGAACAGCCCGTCCCTGACGGCGAAGCCGAAGGCGACCTGAGCACGTGTGCCGGACGTGGACCGGATCGCCTTGCCGGTCCGGTCCACGGGGCGTCCGGCCGGATCGGTGACCTTGAACTCGTACCAGACGTCGTCGAGATGGGCGTGCGAGCCGTCGGTCGTGCGGGTCTCGTTCTGGTTCACGACGAGGTTCTGCATGTTGTACTCGACCCGCTTGGTCCAGGAGAACTGCGCGAAGACCCGCCCCCACGGCGCGAACAGCGTCTTCACCGGTCCGAGCGGCGCGGTGGGCGCGAGGGAGGTCGACGTGCTGTTGACCGCGACCCGGCCGGTGAGCGCGGTGTTGCGCTGCATCGTGTCGATCTTCACGGGGTTGGCGTAGCCGAAGGTGAACCTCTCCCACTGCCCGTACGGTCGGGCCGTGACCGTGAGAACCCGCGACTTGCCGTCCACCGTGCGGTAGTTGAACTGCTGCCCGTCGCCGAAGAAGCCGCTCGGGTTGTGGACGAGAGCGTGCCGCACGTCGTCCAGGAGCCCGTCGCCGGCGCGGTTGCCGCCGGGACGCGCGGGGCGTGGGCGGACACCGGGCGGCTGCCGGAGGTTGAGGTCGAGCTGCTCGACGACGCGGTCGGCGCCGCGCAGGACGCGGTCCCCCTGGCCGAGGGTGTAGGAGCGGCGCAGCAGGTTGCGCGGCAGCCCGCGCAGCAACTCGCCGATGCCGCCCATGTAGACGGGCAGTTTGGCGCCGTCGGTGAAGGACGCGGGGCCGCCGCCGCTGTACGGCGCCGGGGGCAGATCGAGGTCGACGCGCGGCGGCCGACGGGAGTCCAGGTCGTGCACCACCCAGGTCGGCCCGGGCGTGGCGGGCTTCTTGACCGGCGGTGCGGTGAACTTGGCCTCGGTGTCCTCGTCGATGGGTTCGAGCGGAGGGGTACGACGGTTCGGCGGGGCGCCCTTGCGGGGCGGGCGCGGCCGACGGGGCTTCTCCGGGGGTTCGTCCGAGTCACGCGGAGGCAGCGAAGTCGACTTGTCGTCAGCGGACTTGGCCAGCCCGTCGACCGGTGCCGATGTGATCGTGGTCGTCGCGTCGGTCGTCGAGCCGGTCGTGGTGGACGTCGTCGCGACGAGGGGTGTCCCGCCGCTCACGGTGACCACGGGCTGCGGAACGTCGGAGGACTCCTCGGGCTTGGGAGCACCCCCGCGCAACCGCTGCGGCAGCCCGAGGCCCTTGCGGAGACGGTCGGCGAGCGCGGTCGCCTCCGCACGCGTCCCGCCCGCGGCCAGCACGTCGGCGACCTGCCGTACGGCGCTTCGGTACGACTCGATCGCGTGCCGCGAGTCCGCGAGCACGGGGTGCAGTTCCAGGGGCAGCACGAGCGCGGTGGCGGTGTCCCACGACTGGCGTGCGGTGTCCGGAGTCGGCCCGGGCGTGCTCAGCGCGAAGTCCGAGAACGCGTCGTCCCACAAGCGTCTGCTCGCCGTGGCGGCGGCGGTGTCGAGGTGCCCGGACCACGGACCTGGTTGCAGCATCAGCGCCTTGGCCTGCTGCAAGGGGGTGAGTCCGGTCTCCAGCAGCGACAGTCTGCCGCTCCCCATGACCGCCTGGGTCTGCTGCTCGACGGTGAGGGCGGCTCCGGTGGAGGACAGGGCGGCTACGTCCACGTCGACATCGCCGGTCGGGAGCCCGCCGGCGGAGAAGTCGTCGGGCAGGTCGGCCTCGGTCAACTGCGAGGCGATCCAGTGCCGTTGCGCGTCGGAGCGGTTCACCACGGGGACGACGGCGGAGGGTGGTGCCGACGAGTCGGAGCCGAGGTCCAGGGCGGCGTCGGTGTGGGACCGCGGCACCTCGCCCAGTTCACGCAGCCGCGTCTCCGTCCGTGCGAGGTCCGCCTGCGCCTGCCGCACCCTGCCGTCCGCTTCGTGCAGCGCGGTGGCGTCGTGGCTCGCTCCCTCACCGGTCTCGACCCGCACGCGGAGCCGGTCGGCGGTGTCGACAGCGTTCTGCAACGACCGTACGGCGTCGGCATGGGCGTCGTGGGCAGCGCTGACGACCGGGGCGGGGTGGGCAACGGTGCCGGGGTCTGGGTCTGTGGCGTCCGTTGTCGGTGGAGCCACGGCCTTTCCCTTGCCACTGCCCGAGTCGTTGCTCGAACTCCCCTGGACAGGGACGCCGTTGTGGGTGACCGCAGGAGGAACGGCGGTCCCGACACCGGGCGTCACGGGAGCCGATGTCACCATGGGCGGCGGCAACTCCGTAGCATGCGGCTCGACAACAGGGTCCTGGTCCAGGGTCGGGGGCGGGTCGACCCGAGTTGCTCCGACCGGCTCCACCTCGGGGGTGTTCAAGTCGTTCGTCTGCGGCGGGGGCTCGGTGCCGTTGTCGTTTCCGTTGCCGCCGTGCGTCACGACGGGCGGCACTGAAGTGACACTGCCACCGCCGACGGTCGGAATGGCCGGCGGGATGGGTTGCACCGATGCCCCAACCACTGGCGGAACAACCGGCGTTGAAGCCTTCGTCGACGTGTTGGTGTCCGTCTCGGCGTGGATGTCGGTGTCCGCGCCCTGGCCCGTATTCGGATCCGCGTCCACAGGCGTGTTCGGACCGCTTCCCGTGCCGGACCTGGCGCCGCCACTCCTACCCGAGCCGGGGTTCTGACCACCGGTGTCGGTGCCGGTGTCGGAGACCGCTGTGGAGATCGTCGGCGGATTCCCCAGGTTCTTCAGCCAGTCTGCGCTGTTGGTGACCGCGTGCTCGGCTCCCGCCTCGAACCGCTCGCTCAGACCCGACCCGACGAACGTCTGCCAACTCGGCGTGAAGTCACCGAAGAACGCGCCCATCACGAGGGACTCGGCCAGCGTCTCCGAAGCACCGTCCGCGACGAACTCACCACTCTGGTCGAGCACCTTGGCGGAGAAGCTCTCATCGCCGTGGGGTGTCGGCGTCACGTGCGGGGTGACCGTGGGGGTCGTACTGGGGATATGGGTGCCAGGTCCCGGCGTAGGACCGGGCTTCGGCTTGTCGGTCAGGTTCAGGTCGGTGTCGTTGAGCTTCGGTGGCTTCGCCCCGCCCACGTTGATGTCGTCGAACTTCTTCCCCAGGTCACCGATGTTCTTGACGTTGTTCGTGAGGTTCTTCATCGTCTTGGTGAGGATCGGCGCGAGGAACCCCGCGACGGCGCCGAACGCGGCGCTGAGACCGATGTCGCCCCAGTCGATCGACTTCGGCCGTTGCCCCTTGGGCGCGCCCACCATCATGGCCAGCCGCACCGCGAGCGTCATGAAGGCCTCCTCGGCGGCCTCCAGGAAACTCGGCAACAGGTGTGTGCGGCGCGAGAGTTCGAGCAGGACCTCCAGGATGAACACGCGGCTGCGGGCACGTGCCACCGCCGCCTCGCTGGCGCTGGCGCCACCGGTGAAGAAGGACATCACCGCGAGGATCGCGAGCTCGATGAACAGGCGGATCAGTTCGGCGATGATGTTCCACTTCGCCTCGCGGATCTGCATGGCGATGTTGACCTGGTTCTTGGTCACCTTGTCCAGGTCGGCCTCGAACTGGTCGAGATAGGGCAGTACTTCGTTGATCGCCCCGATGAACCGGTCGGCGGTTCCCTTGGGGAGCCCCTCCCCCACGGTCAATACCGCTTGTTGCGCCCGTGACTTGAGCGCGCCGATGTGCTGGTGGAGTTGGTCGAAGGACCGGCTGGTGTCGTAGGCGTGGTCCTCGTTGGCCTCCAGGAACTTTTCCCCGATGAGGATGAAGAACAGCCAGTTGAGCTTGGGCGAGACAACGATGGCCACGTTACGGTCGGCTCCCGGTCCGCCCTTGTTGTTCGTGGATGGCGTCGATGATGCCGCCCTGGTTGCTGCGGATCGCGCGGAGGTTGTCGAGCGTGCCGTCGCCCACGGCCGAGATGCCAGCGGCGATGGCGTCGATGGTGGCGAGGACGGAGTCGCGGGTCTGCACGAACTCCTTCCTCAGCTGCTTCCCGTAGCTGTCGTCGCCGGTCCAGCTGACGTCGGCCAGAGCGGCGTGGGCCGACGCGCCGACGTCGTTGGCGTAGCTGCCGAGGTCCTTGATGACGCGGGTGCCGCCCAGGATGGCCTCGGGGCTCGATGTGTAGGACGGGCCGGTCATCGGGTGCCTCCGTCCTCTTCGTCGTCGGCGATCTCGTCGTGCAGCCGGGTGCGTGCGGCGGGCCTGACGGAGCCGCTCCGGGCAGGTGCGGGCGGGCCCACGAAACGGGCCCAGTCGATGTCGAGTCCGGCGAGTTCGGGCACCTGCGGGCCGGGGGCGTCGAGCGGCCGGAACTGACGGGCCGCCTCGCGCCGTGCCTGCTCGCGGCCCGCTTCGACCGCCTCGATGATCGCCGCGCCCAGTTCCGCGCTCGACATCGCCCGGAACTTGTCACCCAGGAACCGCAGGTCGCTCAGTTCGCCCCGGGGTCCGACGGTGACCTCGACGGAGCCGTCCTTGGAGACCGTGGCCGCGGAGAAGTCGCCCATGTCGGCTTCCGCTCGTGCCGCGTCCCGCTCGGCCGCCGCCAGTTCGGTTCTGGCCCGGGCCAAGCGTCGCTCCAGCTGTTCCGCGTAACCGTCCGGGCCGGACTCGGGCTCCTGGGTCATGCGGCCTCCATCTTCCTCGTACTCAACTCACCGGAGGTGAGCACGGCGGGGACCGACGCGAACGCCGGGCCGCCCGTACCGGCGGGGGCCCGCGTCGGGGGCACGGGCATGTACCGGCGGCAGTCACGTCGGCGCGCACCGGAGGTCCCGTCCGTACGCACCCGGGGCCCGCTTCACCCGCCCTGAGACAGGACGCGCGCGGCTCGGACCCGCAGACACCCGATCATGGCCGGGCCGGTTGACGTCCGCCCCAACGGCACATGACGCGCAATGGATGAAGACCGCATCCGGATTAACTTCCCCTGCACCAGGGCGACTTGAAGTGGCGGTGCTGCCGCGGCGAGCGACCCGGCAACAGCCCGACACTGGGAGGAGGACGGCCCTGCTGTTCCTTGGGCGGGGTCCCCGTCCCTCACAGGTCCACGCGTACTCCCCAGCCCCGTTCGAGCGCCACGTCGTAGGCCACCCGGACCGCCGCGACGTCGAGGGCGGCGTGGCCGGTGGACTTGAAGACGGTGAGGGCGTCGGTGTCACCGCCCCGGCCCGGGTGACCGCCGTCGAGGACGGACCCGAGGAGGGTCACCGGCCGGCCGGGGGCGAGGTCCTGGAGTTCATGGGCGCCCGCCGGTGGTGGCGCGGTGGCCGCGCCGGTCCACTCGACGAACAGGGCCGCGTCCCGGACGGTGTCGGGGTCCAGTTCGGGCCCCTGGGAGCCGCCGACCGACGACACGTGGACGCCGGGAGCGAGCCATTCACGTCGGACGACGGGCATGGTGGCGCCCGTACAGCAGAACACCACCTCGGCCTCGCGCACCGCCTCCTCGACACCTGCGGCGACCCGCGCGCCGGGATGCAGTGCGGCCGCCGCGCCGGCCCGTTCCGGATCGCGGCCGGCCACCGTCACTTCGGCCTCGGGCAACACGGCAGAAAGCAGAGCGAGTTGGGCACGAGCCTGGGCGCCCGTCCCCACGACCGCCACCCGGCCGAGACCGGGGCGGACGGCCAGGGCCAGCGCGCTCCGGGTGGCGACCGCCGCCGTGCGGACCTCGGTCAGCGACTCGCCGTCCACGAGCGCCAACGGCCGCCCGTCGTGTTCGTCGAACAGGGCCACCAGCCCCCGGTGGAAACTGCGTCCGGGATGCCGTGGATCGGCGGTCACGGTCACCAGCTTGGCGGCCAGCCCGAGCCCGGGGACGTAGCCGGGCATCGCGCCGAGCAGACCGGTCGGGGTCAGGGCGGCGATCCGCGGCGGGACGGAGACCTCGTCGCGCGCGATGGAGACCAGGGCCCGCCCCACCGCGTCGAGGACAGCGTCGGGCAGCAACGCGGCGGCCGTCTGCCGACGGTCCAGCACCAGCAGGCCGCTCACCGGTCGACCTGCGCCGCGCCGGCGGTCAGGGCCGTCCCCAGCTCGTCCGCCGCCGCGCGCAACTCCCGCTCCACAAGGGCCAGTTCCGGCCCGTCGAACTCGGCGTCCGGCCCCACGACCGTCAGTGCGCACACCGGGGCACCGGGGTCGGGCACCACCGCCCTGCTGATGGAGGCCACCAGCTTGTCGTTACGACCGCGCTCCACGGCGACACCGGCCCGTTCCACCTCGGTCAACTCCCGTGCCACGTGCACGGCTTCGTCGCCCAGCCCGTCCAACCACCTTGTCCTGGCGTCCGGTTCGAGCGCGGCGACCAGGGCCAGCGGCCCGGCGAACCGCCCCACCGGCAGCAGCTCGCCCCGCAAGTGGCTGATCATGGCCAGCCGTTCGGGTCTGACCACGTCGATCACCCTGGCGCCGCCCTCCTCCAGTACCTGGAGGTTGACCATCATCGAGGTCGCGGCGGACAGCCGTTCCAGCACCGGACGGGCCAGCGCGGTCAGTGAGTTGCCCGCGGCCGAGGCGGACATCCGGAGCACGGCGGCACCGGGCAGATAACGGTCACCGGCCCGCAGCACCCAGCCCCGCCGAACCAGGTCCAGCAGGATCCGATAGGCGGTGGCGCGGTGCAGGCCCACCTCGGCGGCCAGCTCGGTCAGCCGCACCGGGTGCGGTGCGCGCGAGACGGCCTCGACCAGGTCGAGCGCCTTGTCCACGGCCGACCTGGGCGGCGCCGGGGCAGGAGGTGCGTCGGGCATGGCAGCGGTTCATCCCTCTCGTCCGTGGTGCGGTCACGGAGTACAGTATCTGCGTTTTCATCGAACGAAACGGTTGTTACATAGAGCGTAACAACATGACGACCTACGACCTCTCGTCCCGAAGGTGACCATGACCGATCTGCCCCCGGGTGCCCCGACCCCCTGGGCCGCACCGCCCGCCGGAACCGTGACGGTCTACCGCGGCGCCACCCTCTTCGACGGCACCGGCGACCGGCCCCGGCCGGACACCTCGATCGTCACGGACGGCGCCCGGATCCACACCGTCGTCGGCGACGGCGACCCGTTGCCCCCGCTCGCCGCCGACGCGCCCCGCGTCGAACTCGACGGCAGATTCGTGGTCCCCGGCCTGATCGACACCCACCAGCACCTGGCCACCCCGCCCGACCGGCCCGTCGCCGAGGCGGTGCTCCGGCGCCTGGTGCACAGCGGGGTCACCACCGTCCGTGACATGGCCGACGACCTGCGGCAGATCGGCGACCTCGCCCGGGCCACCCTGGTCGGCGAGATCCCCGGCCCCGACATCCGCTACGCGGCGCTCATGGCAGGACCCTCCTTCTTCGACGACCCGCGCACCCACGAGGTCTCCCGGGGCGCGACGCCCGGCGCCGTCCCCTGGATGCAGGCCGTCACCCCCGACACCGACCTCACCATCGCCGTCGCCCTGGCCCGTGGCACCCACGCCGCCGCGATCAAGGTCTACGCCGATCTGGACGCCGCGACCGTCGCCGCGATCACCGCCGAGGCGCACCGCCAGGGCATCGCCGTCTGGGCACACGCCGCCGTCTTCCCGGCCGCACCCGGCGAGGTCGTCGCCGCGGGTGTGGACAGCGTCTCCCACGTCACCCTGCTCGCCTTCGAGAACCCCACCGAGCCGCTGAGCAGCTACAAGACCAAACCCCCGGTGGACCACGACCGTTTCGCCACGGGCGACGACCCGCAACTGGCCGCGCTCTTCGCCGAGATGCGCCGCCGCGGCACCGTCCTCGACGCGACCGCGTCCATGTGGACCAGCGACGAACTCCGGGGCGACACCGCCGAGTCCGCCGAACGGGCCCGCCGCAACACGGAGTTGGCCGCCGCGGTCACCGCCCAGGCCCACCGCGCCGGAGTCGGCGTCTGCACCGGCACGGACTTCGAGACCGGCCCCGACGACCCGTTCCCCGCCCTCTACGGCGAACTCGCCTTCCTCGTCGACCGTTGCGGCATCCCGGCCGCGGACGTCCTTCGCTCGGCGACCCTGGTCGGCGCCCGGGCCGCCGGCACCGAGGCGGACATGGGCAGCGTCGAAGCCGGAAAACTCGCGAACTTCGCCGTCCTGGACGAGGACCCGCTCCGGGACATCGCCAACCTGCGCACCATCACCCTCACCGTGAAACGCGGCCGCCGCTTCGACCGTGCCGACTTCGAGAAGGACGCCAAGTGACCACCACCGCCCACCCGATGATCGTCAACGCGCTGGGGCAGCTCGACAACCCCAACACCCCCGCCGCCCGGGCCGCCGCCACCCAGCTCAACCCCGACAGCGGTCAACTCGCCGTCGACGACCGGGCGATCGCCGAAGCCCGCGCCTCCGGCCTGACCGCCGTCAACATCACCCTCGGCTACACCATGGGCGACCTGCCGCCGTACGAGCACACGCTGGACGAGATCGCGGTCTGGGACAGGATCCTCGACGCTCACCCGGCGGACCTCCTCAAGGTGCGTACGGCCGACGACATCCGGCGCGCCCACCGTGAGCGGCGGATCGGTGTCATCTACGGCTTCCAGAACGCCGTCGCCGTCGGCGAGGACCCCGCGCTCGTCGACAGCCGCGTCGCCGGGTTCGCCCAGGCCGGCGTACGGGTCGTCCAGCTCACCTACAACCAGGCCAACCACCTCGGCGACGGCTCCATGGCCACCGCCAACCGGGGGCTGACCCCGTTCGGCCGCCAGGTCGTCGAGGCGCTCAACGACCACCACCTGATGGTCGACCTCTCCCACAGCGGGGAGAACACCTGCCTGGCCGCGGCCCGGCACTCCCGGCAGCCCGTGTCGATCAACCACACAGGCTGCCGTGCCCTGGCCGACCTCCCGCGCAACAAGACGGACGAGGAACTCCGCCTGGTCGCCGACCGGGGCGGGTTCGTCGGCATCTACTTCATGCCCTTCCTCAACCCGACCGGCCACGCCACCGCCGCCGACGTCGTCGACCACATCGTGCACGCGGTCGACGTCTGCGGCGAGGACCACGTCGGCATCGGCACCGACGGCAGCGTCACGGCCGTGGACGACCTCGACGCGTATCGCGCGACGCTCGCCGAACACGTCGCCGCCCGGCAGGCGGCCGGCGTCGGCGCGGCGGGCGAACGGGCCGACACCTACCCCTTCGTCGTGGACCTGCGCGGTGTCGATCAGTTCCGCGATCTGATCCGCCTGCTTGAGAAGCGCGGCTACCGCTCCGGACGCATCGAGAAGATCCTCGGCCGCAACTTCCTCGACTACGCCGACCGCGTCTGGACGTCCTGACCGACCGCTCGCCATCGGCGACCGTATGACATCGGCCAATTCCGGCGAGTCCACCGTGGAAGGCGGCTCGGTGGTCGCGCGGCTGCGGCGCTCTTCGCTTCCCGGAGTGTCGACGTCCGCTCGATCCTGATCGAGACGTGAACCGGACCGCCTCCTCAACCCGGCGGCAAGCGCCGTCGACACCCGCTGACATAGTGTCCGCATGCCTCAACGGATACGGACCGTCAGACGCCCGGCCGCCCTGGCGGCCGGTCTCGCCGCCCTCCTCGCCACCGCCTCGGTGCCGGCGGCGGCCGACGACTCCCACGAGGTCGCCCTTCAGCTCCAGGCCCCGTCGACCTTCCACATGTACAACGCCGACGAGGGCGCCGAGGCCACGAACGACGACTTCGTCGTGCCCGTCGCCGTCACGCCCGGCGACGGCGGCCCGGCCCGCAACGTCAAGGTCGTCGTGGACACGTCGGGGCTGGCGGGCGTCGCCCGGGCGGGGAAGGGCGGCTACGGGAACTGCACGGGCGAGGGCCCGGTGTTCACCTGCGAGTACGGCGACGTGCAGAACGGCGACGGGGAGGCCAACGCCCCCTTCACCCTCCACGGTGAGAACGGCGTCGAGCCCGGCGACAGCGGGACAGTGACGTACACCGCCACGGCCGACAACGCGGCCCCGGTAACCGGCATCACCCGCATGACCGTGGGCGGTCCCACGCTGCACTCCCCCAAGGAGGAAGAGGCGGTGAAGGGGCTGACACCGGGGAAGTCCGTGCCGCTGACCCCCAGGTTCGCCAACCACAGCAGGTTCACCGCTGAGCGGGGCGTCGCCCTGCACATCACCGTGCAGGACGGCCTGCTGGTGACCTCGCGCCCCGACAACTGCTACTTCGACACCGCGTTCACCTCGGCATGGTGCACGTTCCCCACGAAGGCCGCACCGGGCACCGCGTACCGCACCAGTTCCCCGATCGGCTACACCGCCGCTCCCGGCAGACTGACGGGCTCGCTGACCTACACCTGGTCGTCCGAGCCGGAGAAGCCCGCTGGTCTCTCCGTACGCGGCACGGGTGCCGCCTTGACCCTGACCACGACCGCCGACCGCGGCCTCACCGGCATGAGCGGCAGCGTCAGCGCCGAGACCACCGTGCAGGCCGACTACGAGCCGGTGACTGCGACCGTCCGCGGCCGGGTGGGCCGCACCGTGACGGTACGGCTCGGGCTGCGCGACCACGGACCCGGCAGGTTGACCGACGCCGAGGCGCAGGGTGGCTTCGAGGTGGTCCCGCCGGAGGGAACCACCGTCACGTCCATCCCGTTCGTCTTCGAGGACTCGGGTGGCAAGTGGGCGTGCGAGCGGCCCGAGAAGCCCGGCGGGGCATTCGTCTGCGACATCGGTACCGACCGCTTCAGCGAGGTACGGCACGAAGGGGGTACGACTGCCATCGAGTTCCGCATCCGCATCGACCGACAGGTGCCCGGCGCGCGGGGCACCATCCGGACGTACAACCCCTACGACCGCACCCCTGGGAACGACACCGCCGACATCCCGCTCGACGCGTCGCCCGCCCTGCCGTTCAGCGGCTCTGCCCTGTCTTTCCGGAACCCCGTCCTCTGGGCCGCGGGGGCCGTGGTGGTCGCGGTTCTGGTGACCCTGTTCCGGCGTCGGCGGCGCGCGTCCCAGGCGTCGTGAGGGTGCCGACAGTGCTTGATCACCGAGTCGCACCGACCGCCGCCAGTCGCGGTCACCTGATCACCCCACCGCTCGCTTCGGGGCTGTTGGACCCACGACCGGCCTCCGGAGCCTGGTCGTGTTCCCGGACGTAGACGGTGACTCGTGCTCCGCTGACCCGAGTTGTTCCGTACTCGCGGAAGTGGCGCCGCAGGGTGCTTGCCTTCGCTTCCTCCCGCGGGTCGGCCGGCTGGTGCGCACCCACCGGATTGCGGACCGCGACGATCCGGTCGAATTCCAGCATGCGTGCCGCGATGTCTCGGGCGGGAAGCTCGACACCTGCCAGCGTGTTCGACGAGACGGGGTCCTGTGCCAGGGCCAGATCCGTCAGGAAGCGGGTGTCCTCGGGGGCGGCCGCGGTCCAGGCCCGGTACTGGCCGGAGAAATAGAGCAGCCCGTCGCCGGGACGGCCTTCCTCGCGCACGGCGGCACCGACGGCGGTGGCGTCATTGCTCCGGCTCTGGGGCGTCCTCAGCGACAGGCTCGGCGGGACGAGCGCGGCCAGTACGGCGATTGCCGCGATCCACGCGGTGCGGGGAGACCGTTGCCGGCGGTGGAAGTAATCCATCCAGGCGCCCAGCAGCAGAGCGATCCCGATATTGCTGTAGAGCACATACCGGTCGACGAAAAGGGGCTTGACCAGTGAGGTGATCAGCAGCAGAAGGCCTGGAAGCACAAGTATCGGCACCGCCAGCGCGGAAAGCCGCACGGGCCCCCGCACGCCCAGGGGCGCTCGGGCACACGCCACGCCCACGACCGCCACGATCAGGAAATAGCGAAGCCGCACGGGCCCGCCGATCCAGGCCACCTGCCCCGACTGCCCGGCGCTCCTGATCGCGAGCGGCAACAGCCCGGCCACAACTCCCGTGGCGGCCGCACTCCATGCCCTCAGCACCGGTCCTGGGACACGGGAGGCGACCAGTGTCACGCCGTGTGCCACCAGGGCGAGGACCGCGAACTCGTGGAGCAGACAGGCCAGCAGCATCGTGGCGCCGTAGACCGCCCACCGCCACCGGGCGCGATGCGAGACGCCGGCCACGAGCACGTAGGTGGCCCAGGTGACGAGGGCACAGACCATGGCGTAGGAGCGGCCCTCCTGCGCGTACTTCTGCACCTGGGGAAGGAGCGGAAACACCAGCCCGGCCAGCATTCCGGCACGGGGTCCCGCCAGACGCAGCGCCAGAAGCCCGACTCCGCTCGCCGCCACGGCCATGGCCAGTACGGACGGCAGTCGCAACGTCAGCAGCCCGCCGCCGAAGAGACCGAAGATCTCGTGCATCACGGCGTAGTAGAGGGCGTGGACCAGATCGACGTGCTGGGCGGTGAGCCATATCTGCGAGAGATCGCGGTGCGCCAGCTGATAGGTGATGGACTCGTCGCCCCACATCGTGTTCTCCCTTCGGATGCCCCAGAGCCCCAGAGCGATCGTCAGTAAGAAGGGCGCGATCACGACAACGGCCTTGGCCGGGCTCGGTCTTTGCCGGCGGATGGCTACGAGGGAAACCGTCCTGGCCCCGGCGGGGGCACGTTCATCAAGGGACATCGGCGACAGGGCCTTTCAGCAGTGGCGAAGACGTTCCGCCAGCGTGCCGGGACCTCGTTGACCGGATGCTGACCCAACCTGACCGGCCGATCAGGAAGCAGGTCCGGCGCTGTGCGAGGCTGCACCGCATGCGCATCCTGGTGGTCGAAGACGAGGTGGACCTTGCCCGCACCCTGCACACCGGTCTGACCGCCGAGGGCTACAGCGTCGACCTCGCCCATGACGGCCGGCAGGGTCTGTGGATGGCCCGGAGCGGCGAATACGCCCTGGTCGTACTGGATTTGATGCTGCCCGGACTCAACGGCTACAAGGTCTGCGCCCAGTTGCGCCGGGAGGGCAACGCGACCCCCATCCTGGTGCTCACCGCCAAGGACGGGGAGTGGGACCAGGCGGAGGCCCTGGACACCGGGGCCGACGACTACCTGGCCAAACCCTTCTCCTACCTGGTGCTCGTCGCACGGCTGCGGGCCCTGGTCAGACGAGCCGCCGCGGTCGCCCCGCCCGTCCTCGCCGTGGGCGACCTCTCGTTGGACGTCGCGGGCCGGGTCTGCCGCCGGGCCGGGGCCCGGGTCGATCTCACGCCCAGGGAGTTCGCCGTGCTGGAGCTGCTGGCCCGCCGGGCGGGCCAGGCGGTCTCCAAATCGGATCTGCTCTATCACGCGTGGCCCGACGAGGCGCTGGATCCCAACCTGGTGGAGGCGCGCGTCAGCGCACTGCGCAAGAAGGTGGACGCCGCGTTCGGCAGGCAGTCCCTGCAGACCGTACGGGGCACCGGCTACCGGTTGGTGGACGACCGTGACCGCGACTGAGCCGCGGCGCCGCTGGTGGCCGCGTTCGGTACGAGCCCGCACGGCCCTGGCCGCCGCCTCGGCCGCCGCCGTCATCCTGGTCGGCATCGGTTGGTGGCTGCACCACGACGTCTACGACCAGGGCAGGAGGATCGCCGAAAAACAGGCCGAGCAACAGGTGTGGGCCCTCGTCGACCAGTTGAACGGGGGTGTGGTTCCCGCTCGCAGAGGCACCCTGCTGCCGTACGAGGTCGTCGCGACCGGCCGACGTACCGCTGTCACCTACGGCGGAGGCATGGAAGCCCTCGATCCCGGCACCCGCCATGTGCTGCCCGCCCCAACGGAGGCCAGGGCGCCCGGAAGCCTGACGATCCTCCCCCTCCGCATACCCGTGCGCGGCTCCGCCATCAGCGACAGATTCGACCTGACGGGCAAGACCTACACGGTCATGTTCTCCGATGTCAGCGCCGCCGCACTCAGCAGGGACAAGGCAGCCGCTCTGGGCGTCACCGCCGACGCCGACCTGCGGGTCTATGTCGTGGTGCTCCCGAAAACGGCCGAGGCGATCGCCAGGACCACCGACCTCCTGCTGCTGCGGGCCGGGCTCGTCGGCCTCGTCCTCATCGCCGCCGCCACCTACTTCGCCGTCCGCATCGCACTGCGGCCGGTCGAGGCCATCCGCGTCCTCACCGCCTCGGTCACCGCGAGCGACCCCCGTGAACGTGTCACCGTCCCCGCCACGGGACACGAGATCACCGCCCTGGCCACCACCATCAACGCCACCCTCCAGCGTCTCGACGACGCAGCCGCCCAGCAACGCCGCTTCGTCGCGGACGCCGCCCACGAACTGCGCAGCCCCCTCACCACACTGCTGACCAGCCTGGAGGTCGCACTCGCCTACCCGGATCGCACCGACTGGCCCGCCGCGGCCACCACCGCGGCACGGCAGACCCGCCGTCTCCAGGCCCTCGCGGAGGACCTGCTGCTCCTCGCCCGCCTCGACACCCGCACCCCCGCGGTCCGTCCCGAAACCGTCGACCTGACAGCCCTCGCTTCCCGGCTGACCGAGCAATATCCCCTCGCCGAGCGACCGTTGACGCTCACCTGCGACAGCACCGCCCCCGTACATGCACACGGAAACCCCGACGAATTCGAACGACTGCTGCGCAACCTCATCGACAACGCCGCCCGCCACGCCGTACACCGCATCCAGATCACCGTCCGGAACGAGGACGACTGGATCGTCCTCACCGTGCACGACGACGGACCGGGCGTGCCCCCCGAGGACGCCGAGCGCATCTTCGAACGCTTCGTCCGGCTCGACGACGCCCGCTCCCGCCACGACGGAGGCACCGGCCTGGGCCTCGCCATCGCCCGCGACCTGGCCCACCGCCACCGAGGCACCCTCACCCTCACCCCCCGGACCCTCGGGGCATGCTTCCAGCTACGCCTTCCCCAGGCCCCCGCTCCGGCCGAGAAATGACGCGGACGGGTTTCCCTTCAGGCGTCCCTGCTGGTCCCCGTTCGGGACGTCGTCGGCACAGGCTCCGACGAGGTCCTGGCCCGTGACGAAGTGATCAGTGCGGAGCTGCCGGTGTCACGGTCCGTGAAGCCTGCGAAGAGGGCGAGGCCGAGGCCGGCTGCGGCGAGCGTCGCTCCGACCAGGGCCGGTGAGGCCCAGCCCCAGCCTGCGGAGATGGCCAGGCCGCCGAGCCAGGCGCCGCCGGCGTTGGCGAGGTTGAAGGCGGAGTGGTTGGAGGCCGCGGCCATCGTCGGGGCGTTCTTCGCCTTGGCCATGAGCAGCATCTGCACGGGGGTGGTGACCAGGGCGCCCATCGCGCCCATGAACACGAGCGTCACCAGGGCGGGGACGGTGCTGTGCACGGTGAAGTAGAACGCCAGGAGCGTCGAGCCGAGCAGGAAGAGGCCTCCGTAGAGCGTCGGGCGCAGGGCCCGGTCGCTGAGCGGACCCGCGATCAGTGTGCCCAGCGTCATGCCGATGCCGTAGAGGGCGAGGACCCAGGTGGTGGCGGAGTCGGCGAGGCCGGTCACATGGGTCAGGATCGGCACCAGGTAGCTGTAGACGGCGAAGAAGCCGCCGAATCCCACGACGGCGGTGGCCAGGCCGAGGGCGACCTGCCGGTTGCCCATCGCCCGCAGTTCGTGCCGGATGCCGGCCTGGTTGCCGCGGGGCTGATGGGGGACGAAGGCGGCCAGTGCGGCCAGCGCGACAAGGCCGATGACGGCGACGCCGCAGTAGGCGTACCGCCAGCCGAGGTGCTGGCCGAGGGCGGTGCCGGCCGGGACGCCGACGATGTTGGCGACGGTGAGTCCGAGGAACATCCTCGACACCGCCCGCCCGGCCCGTTCGGGGGCGACCAGTCGGGAGGCCACGACGGCGCCCACGCCGAACAGCGCCCCGTGGGGCAGGCCCGCCAGGAACCGTGCGGCGAACAGCAGGCCGAAGTTCGGAGCGAGGGCGGAGGCGACGTTGCCGATCACGAACATTGCGGACAGCAGGAGCAGGAGCCGTTTGTGGGCGATGCGCGCGCCGATGCCGGTCAGGACGGGCGCCCCGACGACGACACCGAGCGCGTAGGCGGAGACGAGGTTGCCGGCGTGCGGCACGGACACGCCGACGCCGTGGGCGATCTGGGGCAGCAGCCCCATCGTGGCGAACTCGGTCGTACCGATACCGAACGCGACGAGGGCAAGGGCCAGCAGGGCGAGTGGCATGGGGCGCGAGTACCTTTCACGGGCTGCGGTGTGCGTGCGGATGCGGGGTGGGAGAGGGCAGGACCGGTGAAGCGTCCGGTTCGCCCTGTTTCTTTGGCCTGTCGCGTCGGCCGCCGTTGCCCGATGCGCCCCTGGGGGCAGGAAGAGTCTACGAGCGCCGCGCCGCTCGCCCGGCCGTGAGGTCAGGTCAGGACCGCTCGACCGGGATCCACAACTGGGAGTGGGTCTCTGCGCCGGTCTCCACCGGCCGCGTCCGCAGGAGTTCCGGACCTGGCCTGCTCGTGTACGGGTTGGAGGGGAACCACTGGGTGAACACGTCGCGCCACAGTGCCTGGAGCGCGGTCGGATAGGGCCCGTCGTTGTCGAAGACCGCCCAGGTCCCGGCCGGTACGTCGAGGGCGTCGAGTTCCTCGACGGCGGCCTCCGGGCCGGTGACCGCGCCGATCCAGTAGTCGGCCTCGACCCCCTCCTCCCGGCTGTCGGTCAGATACACCGCCGCCGACACGATGCCTTCCGGTTCCCGGTCGGCCAGCTCCTTCATCCGTACGACCGCCCGCTCGTCCAGGCTCTCCAGGTGCGCCGCGGCGGCCGAGTTGACGCCCTCGTGCACCAGCGGGACCCGCGCCTTCCTGCCGACGATCCGGAACGCCTCCTTCTCCACGATCCGGTAGCGCATCGTCGTACTCCCTTCGACGACGACACGGAAGGACATGCGCGGCTGGGCCGTGAGCGGTGCGCCCGTGCGCCGGGCCTCGCCCGGACCGATGCCGTGCACCGACCGGAACGCGCGGGCGAACGCCTCACCCGAGCCGTAGCCGTACCGCACCGCGACATCGAGCAGCGTGCGTTCCCCGGCCAGCACCTCGGCCGCCGCGAGGGTCATCCTGCGGCGCCGCACGTAGACCGGGAGCGGCATCCCGGCGAGGGCGGAGAACAACCGGCGGAAGTGGTACTCCGACACCGCGGCGATCCGGGCCGCCTCGGCCACGTCGACCTCCCGGTCGAGGCGGGCCTCCAAGTGGTCCAGCGCCTGGTTCAGCCGCTCCAGCACGTGTGTCCGTTCCTCTTCCTGCCGATACAGCCGGGCCGTCTTCAGGTCTAGGTGATTTCTTCGCGCCCTGCCCGACAGAAGCCGTACGGGAATTGTCGGGCGGGTGGTGTCGGCGTTGCCCGAGGCTGGCGCTCATGACTGATGTTAAGGGGATGTGCGAACCGCCGTTCGCCGCAGTCGAGGCGGCCCTCGCGGCCTCGCTCGGGAAGGTCGATGTGGGCGCCTCGGTCGCCGTCTACCTGGACGGCGAACCGGTGGTGGACCTGTGGGGCGGGTACGCCGACGCGGACCGCACCGTCGGCTGGGAGCGCGACACCCTCACGGGCGTGAACTCGACGACCAAGAACATGACCGCGTTGTGCGCGCTGATCCTGGCCGACCGGGGCCTGCTCGATCTGTCCGCGCCGGTCGCCGCCTACTGGCCCGAGTTCGCCGCGGCGGGCAAGGAGCGTCTGCTGGTACGCCACGCGCTGTCGCATACCGCGGGACTGCCGGAACTGTCCGGGCCGACGAGGGTCGAAGACCTCTACGACTGGCAGAGCGTGACGGCAGGGCTGGCCGCGCAGACCCCCGAGTGGGAACCGGGAACCGCCGCCGGATACCACGGGCTCACCTTCGGGTACCTGATCGGTGAGATCGTCCGTCGCGTCACCGGCCGCTCCCTGGGCGATTTCTTCGCGGAGGAAGTGGCGAAGCCGCTGGGCGCGGACTTCCACATCGGGCTCTGCGCAGACGACGACCACCGCGTCGCACCGCTCATCCCGCCGCCGTCGCAGAGCGACGAGTACACCGCCGCCGCACCGTCCGGACCGGACGGCGCACGCCGGGAGTACGACGGTGTCGCGGTCCGGGTGAGGGATGCCAACTCCGTGGCATGGCGCCGTGCGCAGATCCCGGCGGTGAACGGCTTCGGCAACGCCCGGTCCGTCGCCCTCGTCCAGTCGGTGCTGGCGAACCGGGGTGCCGTCGGTGGCGTACGGCTGCTGTCGCCGCAGGGCTGCGAGCCCGCGTGGCAGGAGGTGTTCCGCGGCGAGGACCGGGTGCTGCGGACCTCGATGGCCTGGACCGCGGGCTTCGGCAAGTTCGGCAACATGTTCGGCTGGGGCGGATGGGGCGGCTCGCTCGTCGCCAGCGACCCTGACGCACGGATGACGGTGGCCTACGTGATGAACCAGATGCTGGACCGGGAGCAGCAGGAGGACAGCCGCGGCATGGAGATGATCATGGCCGCCTACAGCGGACTGCGGTGACAATCCGCGGCAACTCGGGCCCCCGGGGCCGGGATTGGTCTAGACGAATCTTTCCCGGATCTCTTGACGCAGGCCGACGCGGACGGCCACGCTTCGTACCGCAGGCAGATGTAAGGAAAGTTTCCGATTAACTTCACGACTCGCCGTTCGACGGATTTCCCCTGCCTCGACCCGCCCTGATCACGTCGCACGGCTCCTCCCCACCCGCACCCCTCCACCGTGCGACGGGTGTGCAGGGCACCGCAATCCGCGTACCGGCGCGACGCCGTGCGCGGCCTCGCCCCACGGAGGAGCAACCGCATGAGACGTGCGTCGCTGCGCGCCGCATTGACCGCCGCCCTGATGGTCGGCGGTATGGCCACGACCGCCGCCCCGGCCGCCCACGCGGCCGACAACACCGGTCTGATCGCCTCGTTCGGCATCACCTCCACCTGGGGTGCCGGATTCGAGGGCGGCTACACCGTCACCAACAGGTCCACCCACACGGTCAGTTCATGGACCATCACCTTCACCCTGCCCGCCACCGAGGCCGTCACGAGTTCGTGGAACGGCACGGTCACCCACAGCGGGACGCAGTACACCATCACCTCCCCCTCCTGGGAGGCCCCACTCGCGCCCGGTGACTCCGCGCCCGTCGTCGGCATGGACTTCAGCTACACCGGCTCGGTCGTCCCGCCGAGCGCCTGCCTGATCAACAACGGCCCCTGCGCCGGCGTCCCCGCCGACACCGTCGCGCCCTCGGTCCCCTCCGGCCTCGCCGTCCGGGCCACCGGCCCCGGCAGCGTGACGCTGGGCTGGAACGCCTCGACCGACAACGTCGGCGTGGTCGGCTACCGGATCCACGAGGGCAGCGACATCATCGCCACCACCTCCGGCACCGGCACCACGTTCACGGTGACCGGCCTGCTCCCCGGCAGCAGCCACAGTTTCTCGGTGACCGCGCTCGACGACTCCAACAACCAGTCGGCGCACTCCGCGACGCTCACCGCGACCGCGGGCAGTGGCACAACTCCCGGCGTGGCGGCCCCCTTTGTCGACCTCGGCGCCTACCCGACGCCGAACCTCACACAGATCGCCACGAACACCGGGCTGCGGCAGTTCTCGCTCGGCTTCATCACCGCCGGGTCGACCGGCTGCAACGCGAGCTGGTTCAACTCCTTCGACCCGGGCGCGGGTTGGGACCGGGCGGACTTCGACTCGCTGCGCGCGACGGGCGGTGACGTACGGCCTTCCTTCGGTGGCGCGTCGGGCACCGAACTGGCCCTCGCCTGCACCAGCACGAGCGCGCTCCAGGCGCAGTACCAGAAGGTCGTGGACGCCTACGCCCTGGACCGCGTGGACTTCGACATCGAGGGCGCCGCGGCGGTCGACCACGCCTCGATCGACCGGCGCTCGACGGCCGTGGCCGCCGTCCAGGCCGCGCAGCGCGCCAAGGGCCGCGACCTCAAGGTCACGCTCACCCTTCCGGTCCTGCCCAGCGGTCTCACCGCCGACGGCGTCTACATCCTCGACTCCGCCAAGTCGCACAGCCTGAACGTCGACACGGTCAACCTGATGGCCATGGACTACGGCGACAGCGCCGCGCCCAGCCCGTCCGGGAAGATGGGCACGTACGCCGTCCAGGCCGCGACCTCGACCCGCGCCCAGATCGCCTCGGTGTGGCCCAACCTCACCACCGCCCAGACCTGGGCGATGGTCGGCCTCACTCCGATGCTCGGCCAGAACGACACCGCCGGCGAGGTGTTCACCGCCGCCGACGCACAGCAGGTGCTCACCTTCGCCAAACAGAACCACCTCGGCGAGCTGGGCTTCTGGGACGTCACCCGCGACGGGAACGCCTGCACCGGTGCCCTGAGCCGGTGCACGAACATCCCGCAGACCCCGTACCAGTTCTCCAAACTGTTCGCGACCTACACGGGCTGAGCCCCGGAGGTCCGCTCGGCACGCTTGTGCGCTCCGCTACCCCCGGGGATCTCCCGGGCCGGGTCAGCGGAGCGTGCGGGTGAACTGGTAGGCGCTCTGCGACGTGCCGCTGCAGGTGTCGGACAGCTGGCCGTTGGTGGCGCAGGCCTTGTCCCGGCCCAGCGACCAGAAGGACAGCTCCTGGATGCCCTTGCTCGCGGCGAAGTTGGCGAGCGTGGTGGCGTTGGCGGTGCTGAACACCTCCGCCGTGGTGTCGTTCACGCCGATCATGGGGGTGTTCCCCTCCATGGCCCACAGCTGCGCGGAACTCTTGGTCGTCCAGATCCGGCCCAGTTGGCCGTGCAGGGCGGTCGCCGCGTCGGTGGCCGCCTTCCCCATGTCCATGGCCGGGCCGTAGTCCATGGTCATGATGTTGACCAGATTGACCGTCAGGGCGTTGCTCTTGGCGTTGTTCAGCAGGTTGATCGAGTTCTGCTCCAGGCCGGTCGGGTCGACCGGGAGGGTGTACTGGACGTCGAGTCGGCGCCCCGCGGTCGCGTACTCGCTCTGCAACTGTGCCAGCGCCTTGTTGCGCCGGTCGTTGGCAGCCGTGTTGTTGAGGGTCGAGCCCTCGATGTCGAGGTCGACGCGGGTGAGGTTGAGGCTGTCGATGACCCGCTTGTACTGGGCCTTGAGGGAGGACACCGAGGTGCAGGCGACGCCCAGTTCGGTGCCGGAGGCCCCGCCAAAGGAGGCGATGACGTCGCCGCCGGCCGCCCTCGTGGAGTTGATGGCGGCGGTCCAGGAGGCGTCGGTGATGGACGTGTCGCCGTTGAAGGTCGCGTTGCAGCCGCTTCCGGCGATGACGAAAGCGAGCGTGAAGTACTTCTGACCGGTGGCATTGCGCGCGTTCGCGAGGGCGGACGGGGAGTTCCAGGTCTCGGCGTACGGTGCCGCGTACCGGGCGGGGAAGCCGGGCCCGGGGTTCGCCGCTGTCGGGGCGGCGGATGCCGAGGGGGCGACGACGGCCGCCACCGCCACACCTGCGGACACGGCAACGGCCAGTGTGTAGCTGCTCTTTCGACGCATGAGTCCTCCGAGACGCAGCGCACCCAGTGCGCCGGTGGGGGGTAGAGGAAACCACATCTGTTCATGTTCATGAACATTTCCTGTTCACGTGAACAGACTGAAGCCATTAAGGCCTAGACCAATGCGTCCGTCAACCCCCGCGGCAACAACAGGCGGTCGCTACACCCTTGTGCCGACGGCCAGTTGGAGAAGTCAGTCGGTCCCAGAAGCGGAGAGGACATACCGCAGCCCCGAGGCGATCGAAGCACTCGGGGCCGCTCTGCGCGTTGCGGGAATGGAGGGCGGTCGCCTACGCGGCGATGTGCTCTGCGGGGCTTCAGCCGGACGATCGTCCCCGCAGGAAATAGGTGAGGCCCGGGGACACTGTCCCCTCCACTCCCACGGTCCTTACAACCACACCGCCCCACGGTGCATTCCCGGGCGGCGGGACGGGACCCGGTCGGCGACGACCGGAGCCGGGGTCGGGCACACTCGCGGTTAAGTACCGGGCCTGTTCTTCGGGGCCGGCTTCCATTCCTCGGCCAAAAGCCCGAGGAGCACCTCGTCGGCGAACTCCCCCATCACCCAGGCCGCCGAACGCAGCACCCCCTCGCGGACGAAGCCGTTGCGCTCGGCGGAGCGCAGCATCGCGTGGTTGTCCGGCAGCGTCTCGATCTGCAACCGGTGCAGGCCGCGGACGACGAAGCCGTAGTGGCACAGCACCGCGACCACGTCGGTGCCATAGCCCTTGCCACGGGCGGAGGGCAGCAGCCCGAGGCCGATGTGCGCGGCCCGGTTGTGGTCGTCGATGCCCCACAGCACCGCGCTGCCGATCAGGGTGCCGGAATCCAAGTCCACCACGGAGAAAGGCGCATTCCCCAGCTCCTTGTCGTCCACCACGAACTGCGAGTCCTTGGAGCCGGGCGGGACCGGCCGCCACGGCCGACCGTTCGACCGCGCCTGGGTGACCACGTCGTCGTAGAGCTCCGCGTGCAGGATCGGGATGTCGTCCTCGTGCCGGGCCCTGAGCCCGACCTTGTCACCCTTCAGCATGCGAGATTCCTATCCGAGCGGAACGGCCTGCGGCAAACGGTTATACGACCCCGTCGACGAGCGGTTCAGGGGTCGGCGAGGTCGGAGTCGGCACGGCGCGAGCGCGACCGAACCGGGTGGAACAGCCCGCCGCGGATCATCACCGGAATGCCCTCGACGCGTATCGTCCGGACATGGACACCACTGCTTCACCGCGCGTCCTCGTCATCGGGCTTGATCCGTATCGGGTGCCCGGGCCGTGGGATCCTGAGCCGGTGGCCAGGGCGGTCGAGGCGGGGCTGGCCAAGTTCGCCGAACACGGTGTGGGCGTGCGGACCTGTCTGATCGGCCTCGATGGAAGTGACGACGTCGAAGTGGTCGTCGGGAGTGCGCTGCGAGCTCATCGGTGGGAGTGCGTCACCGTCGGCGGTGGCCTGCGGCACTCGGACGGTCAGGTCGAACTCCTTGAGCTCATCGTCAACCTGATTCGGCGCCACGCACCCGCTGCGGCCATCGCGTTCAACAGCGCCCCGGACACCACCTATGAGGCCGCTGCCCGCTGGATCGAGTGACGGCAGCGCGACTGCACACCTGTGTCGCCTCCCGGCCTGTCGCCCGAGCGTTCAACGGGCCGTCACCGAACCGAAGAGCCACAGGTCTGCCGCCCGACACTGCCGCTGCCGTCCCAGTGTGCGGCCGCCGCGAGGACGGCGGCGGCCGCACCCGTTCCGAGTACGGCGCCGGCGACGACGTCGCCCGGATAGTGCACCCCGGTGTGGACCCGCGAGTAGCCCACGGCACAGGCCAGCAGGCCGAGAGGGACCGTGACGGCCGGGAACGCGGGCCCGACCGCCGCCGCGAAGGCCACGGCCGAGGCGGTGTGGCCGGAGGGGAACGAGGCGGACGCCGGCATGGGGACGTGCCGACCGGGGAACGGCGAGTCCTCGGCGCGGTGCGGGCGTGGCCGCCGTACAAGACGCTTGCCGAGCAGGTTGGCCGTGGTGGACGCGACGCCGATCGCCGCGACGCCGAGCACCGCGGCGCGGCGGGAGCGGCCGGGGCGCAGAGCCAGGGCGGCCGCGATCAGGAGGGAGATCTTGGAGTGGTCGGCCGCCGCGGACAGTCGGCGCAGCGCCGAGTCCAGTGCGGGTGTGCTGGTGACCGTCACGGCTTCGTAGAGCGCCTGGTCGAGGCTGGCGAGATCGCGCAACAGGCCCTGCGGTACCCGCTGTTGCCGAGTCGGACGGTCAATCATCGCTCTGCTCCTGGGTCTTGTCGCGTGAGGAGGCTGCCTGGTCGTGGCTCTCGCGTGCGTGGGGTGACAGGTCGAAGGCGAGGCGCACGACGCGGTACCAGTCGACGGTCGGTGCGACGTACGGCGCTCCGGGACGTTCCCTGGGCACGCGGACCCGCAGTACGCCCGGTCGTATCGTGCACACGACGGGCGGGGGCAGGACGAGTGCCTCGCCGTCGACGGCCACCGGGATGGTCTCCTCGTCGGACTCCACGACGACGCTGCGGGACGTCAGGGTCGTGATGCCGCTGGCCCGCTCCCCCAACAGCGCCAGTTCGGCGGCCTGTACGGCGCCCCCGACCCGGACCGCGATCACGCCGAGCGCGCCCGTGTCGAGCCGTTCCCTGCGGCCACCGGTCAGGGGGTCGGCCCGTGCGTAGGGGTTGTTGCTGACCAGCACCGCCTGTGGGGACTCCAACCGCTCTTCGTCGGTCCGGGCACTGAGTTCGGCACCTGCCTCGCCCGCCAGCAGGTCCGGCAGCTGGTCGAGCGCGGTGACCGCCTTGGCGTCGCGGTAGTCGGGGTTCTGCACGATGTGCGCGTACGTACCGAACGAGGCGGTGTTGACGAACGGCCGGCCGGAGATGTCCCCGAGGTCGACGCGGAGTTCGACGCCGTCCGAGAGCGCGTCCAGGCTGCTCACCGGATCGTCCCGGTCCAGACCGAGGTCCATGGCGAAGTGGTTGCGGGTACCGGCCGTCACGACCATGAACGGCAGCCCGTGTTCGGCGGCCACTCCCGCCACCAGGGCCTGGGTGCCGTCGCCGCCGGCCACACCGAGCAGGTCCGCTCCCTCGGCGACGGCCTGCCGGGCCAGTGCCACCGGATCCGGATCCGTGTCGAGGTCGAGCAGGATCACCCGCGCGCCCAACGCCTCGGCCCGCTCCACGAGTCCGAAACGCCCGACCTTCCCGCCACCCGACTTCGGATTCATGATCAGCACGGCCCGGCGGGGCGGGCGCACCGTGCGGGTGTGCATGCCGTGCGGCTTGCGCAGCCGGCGCAGGGCACTGCGCGCGCAGCCGAGCGCGGCCGTCCACGCCGCGAGGGCGACCACCGCGACCACCCAGAGGCCGGAAACGGCGTACAGCACCAGGACACCGACGGGTGCGGCGATCGCCAGCAGGGCGCCGAGGAGCCGGGCGAGTCCGCGGTGCGCCAACGCCCACCACAGGCCCGCGCCGGCCAGTCCGAGGCCCGCCAGCCCCAGCAGCAGGATGAACCAGTGGTCGGTGCCGGCCACCACTGCCACCACCGCTCCCGCGATGCACAGCAGGGCGAGGCGGGCCAGGGCTCGCGCCGCGCCGAGACCCGTGTCGGGTCCGTGGCGATCCGTCTTGCGCGTCGTTCCGGTCTTGTTCAATGTCACTTCCCGGTCATGGCCGAGGTGGCCACTCGCCATCGCAGCGGGTGCTCCGTCCGCCCGTCACTCCGGCGATTCCTGTCGGTGTCCATGGAACGTACGCGATGCGTCCCGCCCCGTCCGCAACCGGGCGCGGCCGACGGAACGGACTCAAGCCGGGAAGCCGGTCGCGGTGGCACGGCGGTCCGCCCGTCCGGCCGCCGATACCCACGACACGGCTCCCGCTCAGCATGTCCGAAGCGCGCCCCTCGCCCCCTCGACCGCCAGGTCTTCGAAGCGCGACCTCGTGTCCCCCAGTACCACGAGTCCGGCGTTTCTCGGCCTCGTCGTCCCTGTCCGCCACCCCGTCTCCTCACGCCCATCGGTGATCGACCGAGCCTCGACGACATGCATCGCAGAGTGGATCAAGAGTACAAGGCCGGGGCGCCCCGACCTCGTCGGGCACCGGATCCGGATCCGTCCCTCCGCCCGGCCGGATCAACGCCCTCGCCGCCGTGTCCGGGGCGGAGCGTGGGCGTCCGAGGCTCGACGGCTTCACGTACGTGGCGGTACAGGGTCGCGATCCCGGTGCCGAACCAGGCGGCGAGTCGGGACGGATTCCGCCAGGGCCGACGAGATGCGGTGACCGAGTCCGCTCACGACGTCGCCGCATACGCGCCGAGGAGCTTGCCGCCGACCGCGACCAGCCGAGCCCCCGACAGGTCGACCTGGACTCCCGCGACCAGGAAAAGCACCGGGAGCAGCAGGACGTTGTCGACGAGTCCGACGCGTTGGCGCGGGTCCGCACGGAACCGGCTGGTGCCGGACAGTGGGACGGCAGCGCCGAAGAAGAACGACGCGAAGGCGAAGGTACAACCTCTCATCAACCCGAAGGCCAGAACGCTCAGCGGTAGAAGTGCCAGCCGTACACACTGACGAGCAGGTCAGGCTACGGGGACACTCGCTTCCCACGTGTGACGAACACCGGCCCCGGCCTCAGCCGGCCACTCACTCCTCGCCTCATCGTGCTGTTGGTTCAGCGGGCCGGTTGGAATGTGGCCCTCGGTGATCGAAGCGGAGAGTCACGCGCCTTGCGGGTGAAGGTCGAGTGCGATGTACGGGGCGAGTGCGTGCAGGAAGTCCGGTGCGTCGAAGATCTCGCCCGCGGAAGCGACGCCGACAGTCTTGGTGCGACCGGTCAGAACGCGTTCGAGGGCCTCGGCGACGAGAGGCGCGGTGACGGCGTAGATGTCCTGGCCGCCGGCCGTGGCCCGGCGTTCGACTCCGCCGGAGCGTACGACGGCGTCGACGAGGAAGGTCTGGTCCGAGCGCCCGCTCCGGTCGGCGGCGGCAGGGGCCGGCGTGTCGGCGGCGGCGACATCACGGACCGCCTCGACGGTCATGTAGGTGGTCACGTCGGGAATGGAAAGGTGCTGAGGAACGGTGACGACGTCCGCCATCGTGAACTCGCCGATCACCTCCCGGACTCCCGTCGGTTCCGGGAAGGTCCACCGAAGGGCGGGCGCGGCGTCGGTGCGGCGCTCCCAACGGCCGCCGCTGTAGCGCAGGCGGACGTCGCCGCGGCGCTCGCGGGAGACGGCACCGGACAGGCGGGTGCCGGCGCTGGGGTGCCAGCTGCTGAGCGCGTAGGCGATATGGGCCTCATCGGCCGCGGTCCAGTCGCCCATCGCCGCGGTGACCAGCAGGTCGCCGAGGCCGCCGAAGAACGCCATGGCCGGGACGATCACCGCTCCCGCGTCCCGGGCTCGCTCCTGGTAGTGGGCGAAGGTGTCGAGGTTGGCCTCAAGCTCGGCGGCCACGTCCAGGTACGGGATCTTCGCACGGAGCGCAGCCTCGATCACGGGACCGGTGGTCGTCGCGAAGGGGCCCGCGCAGTTGATGACCGCCACCGCGTCCGCCAGGGCCCGGTCCAGCGACTCCGCATCCTCGGCCGATGCCACCCGGGCCTCAAGGCCGTGCTGCTCGGCCAGCTCCCGCAGCGCCCGGGCGTTGCGCCCGGAGGGCACCGGGACGTATCCGCGCGCGGCCAGCTCCGCGACCACGAACCGCCCGGTGTGACCGTAAGCTCCGAACACCGCCACCTGCTGACCTGACGTCATGAGACCGCCCCCGTCCACTGGAACACCCGCCGCGATGTCGATCCGCCGCGGCCTGACAGGCACATCGTGTCCTCGTGGCAGCACCTCGCACGAGCGTCGGAAACGACATGACACGTACAGTTTCGGACATGCCCACCGTCGCGCTGGCCGTCACCGACGGCATGCTCCACTACGAACTGTCCGTGGCCATCGAGATCTTCGGCGCCGACCTGACCCACGTCGTGGACCCCTGGTACGACTTCTCCGTCTGTGGAAGCGGTCCGGTACAAGTCGACCGCTTCCGTCTGGCGCCCGACCACGGACTCGACCATCTCGCGCACGCCGACACGGTGATCGTCCCCGGCTGGGCCGACACCGACCGCGAGCCGCCCGGCGACCTGGTCCAGGCGGTGCGCACCGCCCACGAAGCCGGCGCCCGCGTGGCCTCTCTGTGCACGGGCGCCTTCGTCCTGGGCGCGGCCGGACTGCTCGACGGCAGGCGTGCCACCACCCACTGGGCCCACACCCGGGAACTGGCCCGGCGCCACCCGGCGGCCACCGTGGACCCCGACGTCCTCTACGTCGACAACGGCGACGTCCTCACCTCCGCGGGCAAGGCCGCCGCCATGGACCTGTGCCTGCACCTGGTCCGCCTCGACCACGGCTCGGCCAACGCCAACAAGATCGCCCGCCGTCTGGTCGTCCCGCCCCACCGCGACGGCGGCCAGGCCCAGTTCATCTCCACTCCCCTGCCCGAGCCCGGCAACCACCCCCTGGGCGAGCTCTTCCCCTGGGCTCTGGAACGACTGGACCAACCCCTCACCGTGGAGGACCTGGCCCGCCAGGCCCGCATGAGCTCACGCCACCTCGCCCGCCACTTCAAACACCTCACCGGCACCACACCACTGCAGTGGCTCCACACCCAGCGCATCCGCCACGCCCAGGAACTCCTGGAAACCACCAACGCCACCGTCGACACCATCGCCACGGCCACCGGCATGGGCACCGCCACCACCCTGCGTCGCCACTTCCACCGCAGCGTCGGTGTCCCGCCCGACACCTACCGCCGCACCTTCCGGCCCCAAGAGCCACTCCCAAGCCCGCATCACGGAAGCTGACACTTCACGGTCATAGGCCAGATCCGTAGCCGGACGCACGTTCGCGCCCCCGTGCAACCCGTGCGCCCTTCCGGGGGTGTTACTCACGGAAGTTCGCGCTCACCGACCGGAGCGCGGAGCACGACATCAAGGAAACGGGGAAGCCGGGGTGTGCGTATGACCAGCCCTTGTACGCCTGCCGCCTCTGGGCGAGAGGCTGCGGACAGAGCGGACCGGGAGGCGGCCGACAGGATGAGAACGGGCCGGAAGGAAGAACCGCCCGGTGCGGACGTCGACGTAGGGGACTTCGAGACGTACGCGACCGCCCGCTGGTCGTGGATGCTACGCCTCGCCTATCTGTTGACCTACGGCGACCACCACGAGGCGGAGGATCTCGTCCAGACCACGCTCGCCAAGGTGTACCTGCGCTGGGATCACATACGCACCCTCGGAGCACCCGACCGTTACGTCCGCCGCGCGCTGATCAACAACAACACCACGCGACAGCGCAGACGACGGGTCGTACAGCTCCTCACCCCGCACCTGACCGAGCCGGACACACGTGCCGACCACATCAGCGACCACGACAGCTACGACACCCGCACCGAACTCCTCGCCGCGCTCGCCACCCTCCCGCCCCGCCAACGCGCCGTCGTCGTGCTGCGCTACTGGGAGTGCCTGGGAGAGCAGGAGACCGCGGACATCCTCGGTTGCTCGGCCGGCACCGTGAAGAGCCAGGCGAGCCGCGCCCTGAAGAAACTGCGCGACTGCGCGGTCCTGTCCGACTACGCCGCGACAGCGGCACAGAGCTGAGGGGGAAAGGGCCCACCCGATGACGACCGACATGTCACCGCAGCCGCCGGTACCCGAACTGTGGCAGGCACTCGACGACGCCGCGCACGGCTGCGCCCCACCGTCGTTCCCGCTCGAACGGATCATGCGGCGCAGCCGGACCATCGCGCGACGACGCCGGTGGGCGGCGGCCACCCTCGGCGCGGCCCTGCTGGTGCCCGTGGGCATCGAGATCGCAGCCCCTTCCGAGCCGACGGCCTCGCACAGCGTCACCAGTACGGACCCCACACCCGCGCACTCCCCCACCAGGCCCGCGTCACCGAGCCCCCGAACGGAGGTGCGGATCGTAAGTCCCGGGGAGAAGGTCCAGGCAGGACTCGGCGTCTGGTACCTGCTGAAGCCCAGGGAGTTCTGCGACGCGGCACCCGGTCACGAAAAGCCCATCTGTGTGGGCTACCTCGACGTCAACCAGCCGGGGGCAGTGCCGATGACCATGAACGTGCATCCGCTCGCCCAAGGCACCGTGTACATCCTGGCCTATACCGGAAAGACCCCGGCCGCCAGAATCACCATGACGCTCAAGGGCCGGACCACCGAACTCCCCATGGTGCGGCTGGGCGGCAGGCCTGCCTATGTGAGCACCTACGCAGTCGGGCCGCCTGAGAACATCTCGCAGGAACAGAAGAACGAACAGAAGAACAGGGAACGGGCCAACCGTCCCGTCTTCCGGGCGTACGGCACCGACGGCAAGGTGTTGGCAGAGATGTCGTCATTCTGAGGAGCGCCCGTCCCGGAGAGGCTCACCCGGCGCTACCCGGGCGAGCCCCTCGGAAAAGCGAGACCATCCGGAGGTCGTCGCACGCCGGTTCGTCTTGGAGCGGATGCACCTTGTCGTCCAGGCACGGCGGATACGGCGCGCGACACCGACTGGCCGGCGCCGGTCGGCTCCACTGGCATCCGGACCCGTCGGCACACCGGCCCTGGGCGCTCCCGGGGGGCCTGACCAGCAAGATTCACCTGCCTTACGACGTGCTTGAGTCCTCAGATGTCTCCAGCGGTGTCGGCGGGGCTGTCACCCTCTTGGCGAGGAACTCGCGCATGCGGTCCTCGACTTCTTCGAACTGCCGGCCCGGGGCCGCGAAGCCACGGAAGAGGGTTTTGCAGTACTCACGAGAAAGGGAATCCGCATCCCACTCGCCGTCGAGTTTGACCCATTGGTAGGTGTGGTTGTGCATGTTGAGGAACTGGAGCGTGGCCAGCCTCGGGTCCAGCTCGCGGAACGAACCGTCCTCCATTGCGAGCACGAGAAGCCCCTGCACAACGTCCTCGAACTCCCGGCGCTGGCCCAGCAGTCGGGCCAGGTTGACACCGTCCAGGTTCCGGTAGTCGTGCTCGTAGACCCAGACGTGATCGAGCCTGGCGAGGATGTTCTCCACCAGTGTCTGCGACAACATCCGCAGCTTCAGGACCGGGTCGGCTTCCACGTCCGCGATCCGGCGGGCGGAGGCCAGCAAGGGTCGCATGACCCGGTCCTGGATCTCGACAAGAAGGTTCTCCTTCGAGCCGATGTAGTAGTACAGGGCACCTTTCGCCAATCCGACCACGGTGCCCAGCTCGACGATGCCAGTCGCCGCGTACCCCTTCCGCGCGAACAAGGCCGCAGCCTTGTCGATGATGTCCTGTCGTCTGACCTCGTAGTCCGGGCCGTGTCCTGGTGGTCTCCCCATAAGGCGTCACCCTAAGCCGTCGCGTCAGCGGCCGACCTTGCCGACATGGCGTTGAGCCTTGCCCCTGGCCACGGATGCTGCGGTAGCAGACCGCGGGCGCCGCCATGGACGCTCGACGTACGCGTCAGCTGGCCCGAAGACCGACCGCCAGCGTCAGTTCGAGGACCCGGTGTGGCGATCCGAGGTCCGGGAACAGCTCCCGCAGCTGCGACATCCGGTAGCGGACCGTCTGGGGATGGACGAACAACGCCGTCGCCACCTCGTCCCGTCTGCCCTGGTGCAGCAGCCACTCCCGCAACGTCTCCTCCAGCCGCCGGGCGGTCGCGGCGGGCAGAGTCCGCAGCGGTGCGAGGGCCCGGGCCCGCAGATCCGCGAACGCTTCCGCGTCGGCGCTCAGGACCAGTTCGGGCAGGTGGTCCTCGGTGTCGCGGATGTCGGAGGAGAGGGAGCGCGCGCGTACGGCTCGTGCGTACGAGGCGGACGCACGGGTCCATGGCCGGGCCGGGCCGGCCACGGCGGTGCGGTCGGTCAACTGCCGCAGGAGATGGGGTCGGTCGGCATCGGGGACGAGCAGTGCCCCGGTGCCGTCCGGCAGGTCGTCGAGGACGAGGGTGCTCGGGTCGAGTGTGCGGTAGGCGGGCCGGGCCTGGGCGGCGGGCAGCAGGACCGCGGTCAGGGAGACCGGGGGCTGCCACCCGGCCCGTTGGGCGGAGGCCAGCAGTACGTCCGGGCTCGCGCCGGCGAGGAGGTCGCGGGCCAGGTGTTCCAGGTGGCGCTCCTGGGCCCGGCCCCGGGCGGCCAGTTCGTCGGCGTGGCCCGCGGCGCTCGCGGCGGAGAGCTCGTCGATGTAGGCGAAGGTCAGCTCGGCGAACTTGGCGACCTCGGCGGCGGGCAGACCCGCGGGTACGGCACCGGCGGCGAGGCATCGCCAGGCCACGCGGGCGCCGACGCGGTAGGCGCTGAGCAGGGCGTCCATCGAGCGGCCGTCGCGGACTTCGCCGCGGCCCAGGTCGTAGGCCGCGTCACCGCCGTCGCCGGCCGTGGCGTTGCCGCTCGCGAGGTCCAGGTAGTGCCCCAGGGCGGTGCGGACGGCTCGGCGGATGGTGCCGCCCATGGGGCCCGAAAGGGCGTTGGCGTAGGGCGGGACCTCGTCGATGATCGCCTGGACGACCTCGTCGGCGGTGCTCGTCAGCGCGGCCCTCAGTGCTGTGACCGTCGTCTCGTCCAGGGCCAGTTCGCCGGCCCTCTGCGTTGCATGGCTCACGCTTTTGTTCCCTGTGAACAATTCTGCCGATCAGATTCACGCCCTACGGACAGGACTTTACGCCTTCAGGCGCAGCAGGCTGGAGTCATGACGAGTACAGCCCTTCGCAGCAGGGCGTGGAAACTGCTGGAGATGGTCACGACGCCGCTGCTGCCGTCGGACTACCTCGACCTGGTCAGCCCGCTGCGTGCGGGCGCCGACCTGCGGGGGCGCATCGAGGCCGTGCGTCCCGAGACGGGTGACGCCGCGACCGTGGTGATCAGACCGGGACGGGGCTGGCGCGGGCACAGAGCCGGTCAGTACGTGCGGATCGGGGTCGACGTCGACGGGGTGCGCCTGTGGCGTGCCTACTCCCTCACCTCGCCGACCGACCGCCGGGACGGCCGCGTCACGATCACCGTGAAGGCGATCCCGGACGGCAAGGTCAGCAACCACCTGGTCCGCAGGGCGAAACCGGGCACGCTGATCCACCTCGACCAGGCGACCGGCGACTTCGTGCTGCCGCGGGCCAGGCCCGCAAAGGTGCTCTATCTGACGGCCGGCAGCGGCATCACGCCCGTGATGGGCATGCTGCGCGACACCGAGTTCGACGACGTCGTCATGGTCCACTGCGCGCCACGGCCGCAGGACGTGATCTTCCGCACCGAACTGCACGACCTGGCCGCGGACAAGAAGCTGCGGCTCACCGAGGTGCACACCGACACGGACGGCAAGCTCGACGTCGCCCGTCTCGACGAACTCGTGCCCGACTGGGCCGAGCGCGAGACCTGGGCCTGCGGGCCCGCGGGTCTGCTCGACGCCGCCGAGAAGCACTGGGCCGAGCACGGCGTACAGGAACGTCTGCACACCGAACGCTTCCGCCCCGGCATCGTCGTCACCGGCGACGGCGGCGAGGTCACGTTCAGCGCCTCCGGCAGGACCGTCGACGCGGACGGCGCCACGCCGTTGCTGGATGTCGGCGAGGAGGCCGACGTGCTCATGCCCTCCGGGTGCCGCATGGGCATCTGCTTCGGCTGCGTCACCCCGCTCAAGGCGGGCGCCGTACGCGACCTGCGCACCGGCGAGATCACCGAGGCCGAACCGGGCGTCCTCATCCAGACCTGCGTGTCCGCCGCGGCGGGCCCCTGCGACATCGAACGGTAGGAACACCTTGACCGCCATCGACCCCACCGCCCACCTGACCGCGGAGCAGATCGAGGAGCTCGGCCGCGAGCTGGACGCGATCCGCGACGAGGTGATCGCCGACCGCGGCGAGAAGGACGCCGCCTACATCCGCAAGGTCATCTCGGCGCAGCGCAAGCTCGAACTGGCCAGCCGAGGCGTGCTGTTGTTCTCCTTCTTCCCTCCCGCGTGGCTGCTCGGCACCGCCGGTCTGTCCGTGGCGAAGATCATGGACAACATGGAGATCGGCCACAACATCCTGCACGGCCAGTGGGACTGGATGCGGGACCCGAAGATCCACTCGACCACCTGGGAGTGGGATCACGTCTCGCCGGCCGAGCAGTGGAAGCACTCGCACAACGAGCTGCACCACACGTACACGAACGTGATCGGCAAGGACAACGACCTCGGCTACGGCATCATGCGCGTCGACGAGGACCAGAAGTGGCACCCCTTCCACCTCGGGCAGCCGCTGTGGAACTTCCTCAACGCCTGCTTCTTCGAGTACGGCATCGCGGCGTACGACCTGGAGCTCGGCAAGAACCTGCAGAAGCGCCGCCGCAAGAACCCGGAGTTCCGCGAGCGCGCCAGGGCAGTGGGCCGCAAGATCCGCAAGCAGGTGCTCAAGGACTACGTGATCCACCCGCTGCTGTCGGGCCCGTCGTTCCTCACCACGCTCGGCGCCACCTTCACCGCGAACCTGGTCCGCAACCTCTGGACCCACTCGGTGATCATGTGCGGGCACTTCCCCGAGGGTGTGCAGGTCTTCGAGCGCCGGTCGATCAAGGGCGAGACGCGCGGCCAGTGGTACCTGCGCCAGATGATGGGCTCGGCGAACATCAGCGGCAGCAGGGCCATGCACTTCATGACCGGCAACCTCTCCCACCAGATCGAGCACCACCTGTTCCCGGACCTGCCGAGCAACCGGTACGCCGAGGTCGCGGTGAAGGTGCGTGCGCTGTTCGAGAAGTACGAGCTGGAGTACGTCACCGGACCGCTGCCCAAGCAGGTGTTCTCCGCGTGGCACAAGGTCTTCCGGCTCTCGCTGCCGAACAAGAAGACCGAGGTCAAGGCGCCGGAGCGCGAGCAGGAGCTGGTCGCCGCCTGATTCCCGGTGCGGGTTGGATCTCGTACGGCTCCTGCACTCGTCGTCGGTCGGCGGCCCCGCCCCTCCGGCCGCGATGCCGACGCCGCCATCCGACCGACGTAGGGCCGCCGCGTCGGTCGGTCACGAGCCGGTCCTGGTCCCGATGCCGTGGGCGAGCAGGCTCTCGGCGGTCTCCGCGATGGTGTCCTCGATGGGACGCGCCCGCCATCCGAGGACCTTCTCCGCCTTGGCGCTCGTGGCGTCGAGGTCCCGGCCGAGCTGGTGCCTGAGCAGTCGCAGTTCCGGGTTCACGAGGCCCAGTGCGCGGGCGAGCCACACGGGCAGTTCACGGGTAGGTGCCTTCGCCGCCCGGTCGCCCAGGCGGTCGTGCAGGATGCGTGCGATGTCGACGACACGCAGGCTGTGCCCGGCGACCGCCAGGAAGCGTTCGCCGGCGGCTGCCGGATCGGTCATCGCGCGCAGATGCAGGTCCGCGACGTCGCGCACGTCGACGAAGCCCATCCCGAAGGGAGGGCACGCGGGAACCTGTCCTTCGAGCATTCTGCGGACCAGCCGCAGGGACGGCGGGTCGTCCAGGCCGAGCAAGGGTCCGAGAACTCCCACGGGATGAACCGCCGCCAGTTCCAGTCCGGCGCCTTCGTCCTGGACGAACTGCCAGGCGGCGCGTTCGGCGAGGGTCTTGGACCGCTGGTAGGGCGGGATGTCGCTGTCGACGTCCGTCCAGTCCTCCTCGGTGAACGGGGTCGAGCGCGGTGGGTGTCCGATCCCGATGGCGCCGAAGGCGCTGGTCAGGACGACCCGGCGCACGTGGGCGTCGCGGGCCGCGCGCAGTACACGCAGGACGCCCTCGCGTGCCGGTACCACCAGGTCGTCGTCGTTAGCGGGCGTGTGGCGCAGGGTCGGCGAGGCGACGTGGAGGACGAAGTCGCAGTCGGCTACGGCAACGTCCCAGCCGTCGGGCTGTTCGAGGTCGGCACGTACGACGGTGAGCCGGTCGTCGTCGAACGGCGTGGCCGCGTGCAGCCAGGCTCGCAGTGCCGGTTCGCGCCGCAGGTCGCGGACCGTGGTGCGGACGGTGTACCCGGCGTCGAGCAGGGCCTGGACGCACCAGCTCCCGATGAATCCTGTTCCTCCGGTGACCAGTACGTGTGTCATCTGTCTCTCCTCAGTTCCGGACTCGTGCGGTGATGGGGCGCCCGTGGGTGCGAAAGGGCGCGAAGGACGAGTTTCACGCGAGGGCCATGCCGGGGACGCGCTTGCGGATGGCCTCCATCTCGGCCTCGTCCGAGACGCCCTGCCAGTCGTACCTGGGGGTGTACGGGGCCTCCAGCGCGCGCACGTCGTCATCGGTGAGGTCGACGTCGAGGGATGCCACCGCCTCGTCGATCTGCCGGATCGAGCCGGCGCCGACCAGTGGCGCCGTGACGACCGGCCGGCTTCGCAGCCAGGCGAGCGCGACCTGTGCACGGCTGACACCGTGGGCCTCCGCTACCTGTCCGACCGCGTCGACGATCGCGCGATTGGACGCCTCCTCCGTCGGCGAATAGAGCGTGTCCGCGTAGGCGCCGTCCGTCTCGGAGCGCACCGTCGAACGGGCTTCGTCCCACGCGCGGGTGAGTCGGCCACGGGCCAGCGGCGACCAGATGATCGTGCCCACGCCCTCGTCCAGGCACAGCGGGATCATCTCGCGCTCCTCCTCACGGGCGAGCAGGTTGTAGTGGTCCTGCATGGACACGAACCGCGCCCAGCCGTTCTCCTTCTGGAGGCGCAGCGCCTTGGCGAACTCCCACGCGTGCATGGACGAGGCGCCGAGGTAGCGGACCTTGCCTGCCTTCACGAGGTCACTGAGCGCTTCGAGGGTCTCCTCCCAAGGGGTGGAGTGGTCGTTGCGGTGGATCTGGTAGAGGTCGATGTAGTCGGTGCCGAGGCGGCGCAGCGAGTGGTCGACCTCGGTCATGACCGCCTTGCGCGACAGGCCGCGGCCGTTGGGTCCCAGCCGCATCGGGTGGCGCAGCTTGGTGGCGATGACCACGGCGTCACGGTCGGCGAAGTCCCGGAGCGCACGGCCGAGGATCTCCTCGCTGGAACCGTTGGAGTACATGTTCGCGGTGTCGAAGAAGTTGATCCCCGCGTCCAGCGCGTGCTTGATGAGCGGTCGCGCGTCCTGTTCGTCCTTCGACCACACGGGGTGCCCGCGGTCGGGCTCGCCGTAGGTCATCGCGCCGATCGCGATCGGGGAAACGTCGAGGCCGGTCGTGCCGAGCTTGATGTAATGCATGACGCTCCTTAAAGTATGCGGAGAGGTCTCCACATAACGTAGTGGAGAACTCTCCGCTTATCAAGGTGAGGTCTCGTGGTCCGTTCGGACGCCCGTGAGAACAGGGCACGCATCCTCGCCGTCGCACGCGAAGCGCTCGCGGAGGACGGCAGTACGTCGATGAACCAGATCTCCCAGCGCGCGGGAGTCGGCGCGGGCACGCTGTACCGCAACTTCCCCACCCGCGAGTCGCTGGTCCTGGCCGTCTACCAGGACGAGGTGGCACGCATCGTCGACGCCGTGCCCGACCTGCTGGCCCGCATGTCTCCGCTGGAAGCGCTCCACCACTGGACGCTCGACCTCGTCGAGGGCATGCGCAGAAAACACGGCCTCGGCGACGCCCTGGGCCCCGGCGCGCACCAGGCGATCAGCGAGCAGAGCTACGGCCCGGTCATCGCCGCGATCACACAGCTCCTCGACGCGGGCAAGAAGGACGGAACCATCCGCCCCGACGCCGACCCCGGCGACTTCCTCCAACTCACCGGCGCCCTGTGGCGCGCCGCGTCCACCCCCGAGGACCGGGCACCCCACATGCTCGCGCTCATCCTCGACGGACTCCGCACGCACCGATAAGAACGCGCGTGTGAGCCCGCGCGACCGCCTCCAGCACCGCCGGCCGCCGGCTGTACGAGCCCGGTCGGCGGCGCAACACCTGGGCGACGGGTCGCCGGTCCTGCACCAGGTACACCGGCCGCACAGTCGTGGCGACGCATCGGTGGCCGGTGGCGTACGCCTCCCCAACCGCCGTACAGGAATGAACTCTTCTGTCGCGGAGGCGGTCCGGCGGGAGCATGTCGCGGACGTTCGGGAGGTCCTGCGGGCCCGGTGAGACGACGTTGACGGTCACTCCGGACGGGGCGACTTCACGGGCGAACACCTTGGTGAGGGTGGCGACCCCGCCCTTGGCCGACGCGTAGTGCGCGCCGGTCGCGGTGCCCCGTTCCGGCCGGCGAGGGAGACGATGCGGCCGTCGCCGCGCTCGGCGAAGCAGGTGCCGGAGACCTGGCAGCCGGAGAAGGTGCCGTTGAGGTTGGTCTACACGACGGCATCGAAGGTCTCGGGACTGATCTCCATCAGCGGCTCGGTCTTGGAGTGCCCGGCGTTGTTCACCAGGACGTGCAACGCACCCCAGGGTGCGACGAGTTGGTCGCGGGCGCGGACGAAGGCGTCCTTGTCGCGGACGTCAGCGCCAGTCCTACGGCATAACGGCCCTCCGGGTCGAGTTCCGCCGCCGTCTTCGCCGCGGCCCCATCGTCCGGGTCGGTCAGCGCGACCTGGTAGCCCTGGTCGGATCCGGCCCGCACGGCGGCATCGCGCGGCTGCCGGCCGGGGCGCGGTGAGCCGAGGTCCACGTCAACGTCCGCCAGGGGCGTGGCCGTTGACGGGTGCGCACCGGCGGTTCCTGCACGCCGGTCGTGGCAACGGGAAGCTGTGGTCGTTCCTTCACGTACGTACGTCAGGGCGGCGACACCGAATAGCACTGGGCCGGATCGTCCGGCCCGGGGCGCGTCAAGCAGGCCTGGAGCCGTGTCGCCCTGTCGCTCGCGGCGATCAGATCCGTGTAGATGAACGGGTCGCGCTTGCCCAGGTCGGCGACGTCGACGCTCTGGGTGGGGTGGCCTGGTGTCGTCAGCGTGAGCCGGTCGCCGTCGGCAGCGTTCCACACCCTGGCCCAGGCGGCGCGGCACAGCGGGTTGTAGCGGATCTCCAAACCCACCCCGGCCGGGGTCTCGATGTGCAGGAGCGTCTGTGGCTGTACCCCACACAGCTCTTGCCCCGGGTCGCGCCCGTCGCACGAGACTCCCGAGCAGCCGACCCGGAACCCGCGAGCCGAGGAGGCCATGCCTTCAGTGCTCTCGCCGGATGACCCCCATCCGTCGGCCGCGAGAGTGATCAGCACCACGAGCAATGTCACGGCGGCGCTCACCGCTGCTCCAGTACGCCACCTTCTGCGGTGGCGCGGGGCCGGTTCCCGTGCCTCCGGGCCGGTCGTTGCGGCGTCGGGTGGGGTGATGGCCTGACCGTCAGGAGCCCCCAGATGCAGGGAACTTGCCTCCACGGATGTGGGCATCGGCGCTCGGAGAGTGGCCGGCGCGACTGCGGCACGCCGGTTCCAGGAGGATTCGGCGAGTTCCCACAGGGCACGCAGACGGGGTTCCGGCTCGTTGGCGAGCCGGCACAGCGTGCGGACGGCCGGCCAGGGCGCCAGTGAACGGCCCGTGAGGTAGCGCTGCCAGGACGACTTGCTGAACGTCGACTCGGCGGCGAGTACGGACAGGGTCAGCCTGTGACGGTCGCGGAGCGTGCGCAGTTCGTCGGCGAGGCGAACGCACTCCCGTGGTATCTCCGTCACCGTCGCAGTGCCGTCCAGGTCTGCGGTCCGACCTCGCCGTCGATGCCGAGGCGGTACGTCTTCTGTGCCTTGATGACGGCAGACTCGGTGAGCGGTCCGAAATTGCCGTCGACACCGCCCGGTGAAATCCCCGCATGCTGGAGCAGGCACTGCAGTTCGGCCACGTCTGGTCCTGACATGTCGACTTCGAGATGATCCTTGCGAGTGGTGCTGTTACCTGCGTACCACAGACCACCCCTTCGGACGTAGTCGCAGGTGTACGAGACGGGTCGGGCGACCGCCGCTGGACGAGTGGCCGTACCGGAGAGTTGAGGATGTTCCAACTCGACGGCCAGCAAAGCGATTGCCGCGCCCGCCGCGGCCGAGACTCCGATGGTGAGGAGCAGTCGGAGGCGTGACGTGAGAGGTGCGGCGCTCAGTCGGCCGAATACCGGGAACCGTCCGTCGGCACGCCCACCGCTCGCGGTGTCCTGAACGCCTGGTGCGCTGTCCTCTTCGGCGGAAACTGCCGCACCAACAGCCTGTTCGAAGCCCCAGACCCCCTGCGCCGTCTCGTGCCGTACCAGCAGCCGTGTCGGATCTGCCCCCACCGTCGCGGCCAGTGCTTCGACCGCCTCGCGCGGAGGCAACGACCGGCCGCCGAGGTACCGATTCCACGACGAGGAGCTGTAACCGGTGCGGGCGGCCAGCTCCCGCAGGTTCAGCCCACTGGCGTCCTTGAACCGGCGCAACTGCGCCACGAACTCCACGACCGTGGGGTCGAGCCCTGAAGGCAGCGCCTTCCAGCGCCCCATGTCCTGCCCCCGTTCTTCCTCCCGGCACGCTCCCCAGGTGCGGTGCGTCAGCGCGATGCTAGCGGCTCGCCTGCTTCCGCTTCCAAGCGGCACGACTGTGTTGCGGCGACCCGCTCCACTGCGGCGCGGGGCGGAATCACCGCAGGTGGAAGGAGGTACGGGATGGATTCGATCGCGCCCAGCAACTCCAACCCCCTCTCGCCGTAGGACGGATGGCGGGGTGGGGCACCGCCCAGCCCTGTTCGGCGGGCGGCCGGCCATGCCGAAACCGTCCCGCTCAACCGTCACCGTGCCGCGCATCCCAGCAGGTCAGAGCCGGTGCCGTCCCGCGATCCCACCACATGCCGACTCGCCGTGGACGCGGGCCGGACCGGGGCTCGAAGATCACCTGCAGCGCTGCTTCCGACTGGCACCGCCCAAGCGCTGGACAGTTGGCGCCGACAGGACTCGAATGCCGCGTCGCCCAGCGGCTCCCGCGTTGCTCACCGCAACCAGACGTCAAGGATTGGAACGTGTCATGAACCTGTTTGACCCCAGCCGTGTGTTGTCCCGCCGCAGACTGCTGACCCTCGCAGGCGGTGCCGCGGTGGCCACCGCGACCGGCATCGGATTCGCCCAGTCGGCGTCCGCGGCGACCGGCTACGGGATCGACTACTCCGACGCGTCGCTCACCGCCGGTTCGGTCGCCGCGGCGGGCTACGGCTTCGTGTGCCGATACCTCAGCTGGCTCCCGAACCCGAAGGTCCTCACCTTGTCGGAGGCCCAGGCCCTGACCGCCGCGGATCTGGGCATCGTCTCCAACTGGGAGTCCGACGGGTTGCAGGACTGGCAGAGCGGCGTCCCGTCCGACCCCTACTCCCAGGGGGCGGGGCATGCCACGGAGGCGCAGCGGCAGGCGCTGGCCAACGGGATGCCGTCGTCACGGCCCATCTACTTCAGCGTCGACTTCGACCTCCAGTCCTCGATGTACTCCGCGCTCAACTCCTACTTCGACGGCGTCGCTTCGGTGATCGGCCGGTCCCGGACCGGTGCGTACGGCGGCTACCACGTGATCAAGGAACTCTTCGACAACGGGAAAATAACCTGGGGCTGGCAGACGTACGCGTGGTCCAGCGGGAACTGGGACAGCCGCGCGCAGTTGCGGCAGGTCCAGAACGGCATCTCGGTCGCCGGGCACGACGCCGACCTCGACCAGGCGATGGCCGCCGACTACGGGCAGTGGGGCGGCTCGGGCGGCGGCGGTACCGGCGTCATCCTGCCGTCCTGGCCGAACATCACCGACGGTATGACGGGGCCCAGCGTGCAGGCGGCGCAGTATCTGCTGCGCTACCACGGTGCCTCGATCACCGCCGACGGCCAGTTCGGGGCGGGCACGCTCGCGGCGACCAAGAGCTTCCAGTCCGCGCACGGCCTGAGCGTGGACGGCCAGATCGGACCGCAGACCTGGTCCGCACTGATCGTCCAGGTCCAGTCCGGCTCCACCGGCGACGCCGTCCGGGCCGCGCAGGTGGAGCTGAACCGGTTCGGCTACAACCTCACCGTGGACGGCAGTTTCGGCTCCGGCACGCTCAGCGCCGCCCGGGCCTTCCAGTCCGCGCACGGCCTCGGCGTGGACGGCCAGGTCGGACCGCAGACCTGGCAGATGCTCGTGGGTACCGGGACCGGCGCCACGGGCGGTGGCACCGTCGCCCCGCCCTGGCCGAACGTCATCGACGGCGACACCGGGAACAACGTGCTGGCCGCGCAGTACCTGCTGCGCTACCACGGCGCCTCGATCACCGCCGACGGCCAGTTCGGGCCCGCCACCCTCGCCGCCGTCAAGAGCTTCCAGTCCGCGCACAGCCTGAGCGTGGACGGCCAGATCGGCCCGCAGACCTGGTCCGCACTGATCGTCCAGGTCCAGTCCGGCTCCACCGGCGACGCCGTCCGAGCCGCCCAGGTGGAACTGAACAAGTTCGGCTACGGCCTTTCCGTGGACGGCAGTTTCGGCTCCGGCACCGAGAGCGCCGCCCGGGCCTTCCAGTCCGCGCACAGCCTCGGCGTGGACGGTCAAGTGGGCCCGCAGACCTGGCAGATGCTCGTCGGCAGCTGACCGCGGAGCCTCTACGGCGGCGAGTGTGCGGGGCGGGGCGAACGCGACCATGCGTTCGCCCCGCCCTCATTCGTCTCAGCGTTTCCAAGGCCGGCATCGACATGACAGATCCCGCCAGTTGCGGGCGCCGAGCGAGCCCCTGTACCCGCGCAGCCAGTGCTGGAACCGGGCGGGGCAGGAGCGGATATCGGCCAAAGCCGGAGCCTCCGGCACTCGGCTCGAAGCGCTTTGTGTCAGAGTCCTCGCGCATGCAACCGCCGCACCACGTCAGCGGTGTTGACCAACGGGGCTCGTGTGCTCCTTCGGCCTGCGTGCGGAAGAGCGGAAGGAATCGAGGTAAAACGGGGTGTGCGCGTTGACCAGCGCTCGTGTGCCCGCCTTGTGCGGAAGAGAAACGACCCGAAAGGCACACGCTGCCGGAATCGGGGGACGATGAGCGGCGTACTGATCCATGTGCCACAGGACCCGCCGCTGACGCTGCGGCTCGGCGCGGGTGAGGTCGCCCGCTTCGGCCGGGGCTCGGACACCGTCGCCGTGGAGTTGCGGCTCGACGATCCGGCGGTGTCGCGGCTGGCCGGGGAGATCCGGGTCAGCGAGGACCACTGGCTGCTGAGCAACCTCAGCGCCACGCAGAGCTATCTGGTGGAGAACCCGGAGGGCGCGGGCGAGTATCTGCGGGTGCCGCCGCGCCGCCTCGGGGCGCCCATTCCCTTCGAGTTCGCGCGCGTGGTCCTGCCCACCCGGGACCACCCGGTGAGTTTTCAGGTCTTCGCCCCCGACCACGTCTACCTGGACCCGCAGGGGGCGGTCGGCGGCCTTCGCGGCACGCAGACCCTGACCGCGTACTCGATGGACGAGACGGCCACGTACTTCCTGGTCCTGGTCGCCCTGTGCGAACCGCGGCTGCGCGACGAGTCCGCGCTGGCCGTTCCGACCACGCCCGAGATCGTGGAACGTCTGCGGCAGCTTCCGCAGTGCGCGCGCCTCACCGCCCGTGGGGTGAGTGCTCACATCGACTACCTCGCCGAGGAGAAGCTCCGCATCGTCCTGCCGGAGTCGCGTGATGCGGGCCGGGGCGCCCGCCGCAACGGCAAGCGCGAGGCGCTGGTCGGCATCGCCCTGCGGTTCGGGGTGGTCGGCGAGTCCCATCTCGGGCTGCTGCCCTCCCGTTCGGCGGCCTCCTGCAACAGCGTCCAGGCGCAGGCGGTGGGCCGGTGAGTCGTGGGGCCGAGGCCGAGCGTGTTCCGGCCGGTTTCCGGGTCGGGGACTGGGAGGTCGGGGAACCGATCGCGGACGGGGGCTGGGGCTGGGTCTACGAGGGCCGGAACGTGCGCGGGCCGGACGAAGACCACCCGGCCGTCGTCGCGCTGAAGTTCCTGCCCACGTCCGGACTCGCCCCTCAACAGGCGCGCGGGCTGCTGGAATGCGCCCACCGCGAGCGCGAGTTGGGGCGCCGGGCACGGCATCCCCGGCTGATCCGGGTGCTCGACTCACTCGTACTGAACGAACCGGACCACCCCGAACTCGACGGCGCGATCGTGCTGGTGATGGAGCGTGCCGAGCGCAGCCTGCGCCAACTCCTCGGTGGCGAGGCTGGGTTGACCGACGGGCAGGCCGAGCGGATCCTGACGGAGATCTGCGAGGGGCTGGCCCATCTGCACGAACTGGGCTGGGTGCACGGCGATCTCAAGCCCGACAACGTTCTCCTGATGGCGGACGGTTCGGTTCGTCTGTCGGACTTCGGGCTGGCCTCGGAGCTCGACGGCACCCACGGCACGCACGCGTGGATGCCGCCGCTGGGCACTCCCGACTATCTGCCGCCCGAGCGCTGGAAGGCCCCGCTGGGCGAACGCGGTGTACAGGCGCGGCCGAGCGCCGACATCTGGGCGCTCGGCATCATGGTCCACCAGATGTTCACCGGCGGCACCTCCCCCTTCCCCGGCGCGACCCCGGCCGCGCGAGGAGCCGCCGCACAGGAGTACGCCGGCGGACGGTCGCCCCTGCGGCTGGATCCCGCCGTACCGCCGTTCTGGCGCGAGCTGGCGACCGACTGCCTCGCCCCCACCCATGAGACGCGCGCCGCCTGCACCGCGGGAGCCGTGCTGGCCCGCATCGGTACGTCCACTCATGGCGGCGCGAGCGCGGCGCGTGCCCGCCGGGACCGGCGGCGTCGGCGGGTCGTTCTCGGCGCCGCGGCGGGTACGGCCCTGTGCGCGGCGGCGGTCGCCGGCTGGGTCTACGTCGCGGACGACAGCGGTGCGAAACGGGACGGCTCGGTCCATGCCACGAACGTCTCCGACACCGCCGGACCCGCCGCCATCACGGTGTACAACGTCGAGCCCACCTGCCGGGCCCATGCCGCCGACCGTGATCAGCAGTGCAGTCTCGGTCTGGCGATCGACCCGCTGGCGCCGTACACCGTCGCCAACGTGGTGGCCACCCGGGTGTGGCACGGGGACATCCTCACGGCCCAGTGCCGGTTGCCTCAAGGGCTGCCGGTGACCGACGAGTTCGGCACCCGTTCCACCGAGTGGTACCGGGTCCGGCTGCCGGGCGGCGCGGCCGACTCCACCGCGTGGTTCCCCGCCGTGCGCACGAAGGACCGGCCCGCCCTGCCCACCTGCCGATGAGGCCGCGTGCACCCGATCCGGCCGGTTCAGGTGCAGGCGGGGATGTCCCGGCCGTCGTTGTCCTTCGCCTCGTCGTTGCCCCAACGGTCGAGGTAGTAGGCGGAGACGTACGCCCGTCCCCGGCCGCCCGGGTTCACCTCGTCGAGGTCGGTCAGCAGCCACCAGTGGTTGTAGGCCGCGCCGACCCGCACCTCGTCGCCCCACTTCCTGCACAGGACGTAGTTCGTGCCCTTGCGCAGGGTGCCCTGGGCGGTGCAGCGCGATGTGCTGTCGTGCGTGCAGTTGGCGTCGGGATAGCCGGTGGCATCGGCGAGGGTGTCCACCCAGTACTTGGTGGTCGGCTGTCCTCCCCCGCCGTCGCAGGCGTTGGTGCTGGTGACGCGGGGGAACGGGCCGTCGGGGGTGAGCCGGTACTCGGTGCCCTGGAGCACCGGGTTGACCATCTCGTCCGTCTCGCCGTCGTTGTCGCCGTTGGTGTCGTAGAGCTGCTCGTAGTGCAGATGCGCCTCCTCCGTGCCGACCAGTCCCAGCCGCCCGACCGGGTCGCCCGACGCGACCTGCTGGCCCAGGTGGACGTCGATGCGGTCCATGTGCAGGTAGACGCTGAACCAGCCGCCGCCGTGGTTGATCTCGATGCCGCCGGGTTCGAAGAACTCGGTGACCGTGCCGGCGGCGGACGCGGTGACGGTGGCGCCCAGGGTCGGGCCGTCGACGTGGTACATGTCGAGTTTCTTGTCGTCGGGGTCGTGGCCCAGATACGTCTGCAGCTGCCAGGTCTGTCCGCAGGGGAACGGCAGCCGGAAGTCGGGGCGGGCGGTGGGCGCCGCCGACGCGGCCGGTGCGCTCGCGCACAGTCCCGCCGTCATCAGCAGCGCCGTCAGTGCCGCCGCCCAGCCCGCTCTTCCCGTCGGCCTCGACTTCATGATCCTCGCCCTCTCTTCGCCTCGGTGTGCGGCAACGACGGTGCCGTACCCAGGCGTTGAGGGGACTCCGGCACGTTACGGGGTGACGGCCGGCGCGAGGTGGCTCAGGTGCCGCACTGGCGGGTCACGCCGCCGGTCGCGTCGCCCTTGAGGTAGATGCCGCTGACGTAACCGACTCCGCCCGCGTTCAGGGGCAGTTCGATCCACTTGTCGCTGGTGTAGCCCTCGTCGGTGACGACCTGGCCGGTCTTCCAGCAGTTCGCCGGGTAGCTCTGGTTCGGGTACACCGTGCTGACCACGCCGCAGGAGGTGGAGGCGCAGGAGCGGACGTTGGCCTGCATCCACGCCGTGACGCTCGTCTGCCCGCCGGTGTCGCCGGACGGCTGGAAGGTGACGTCCACCCAGTCGTTGTCGGTCATGCCCAGGCCGTCCCAGAAGGTGCCGTCGGCGACGTCGATGCCGGCCGGGTTGGCGACCCGGCGTCCGAACTCGTCGAGGCCGCCGTTGTAGCCGGACTGGTAGGCCGCCTGCGCCTCGGGCGTGCCCTGCGGCAGATCACCCCACATCTGCCGCTGCGCGGACGGGTTCCAGTAGTCGTCCTGGGTGTTCCAGGGCCCGACGTCCCACACCGGCGCCGTCTCGCAGCGTCCCGTGCGCTGGTAGCACAGCCGTACCTGGTACTCGTGGCCGCCGTTGGAGGCGAGCATGCGCCGGGACGGCAACGCGACGAAGTGATCGCGCTGCTGGATGACATGGCCGTTGGCGGTGGTCTGCCCGGCGAGGCCCTCGCGGGTGGCGAAGATCCGGTACGTCGGGGAGACCGTGGTCAGTGCGCGGGGTGCCCGGGGAGCGGGCTGGGCGAGGTCGGCGTGGACGGAGACGGCCGAGACCGCGGGGGCGGCGGTGCGGGTGCCGAGCAGGGTCAGCCGCACCTGGACGACGGAGACGGCCTGCGCCAGCCGTAGCCGACCGGCGCTGTCGGGGGCGGTCCACTGCGTCCACCGTCCGGGGTGGTCGCTGCCCCGCACCTCGGTCACCACCTGCGTTCCGGCCGGTACTTGGGCCCGTGGGCGGAGCGTGAACGCGTCGGCCTGCCGTCCGAGGCTGCGGGCCGGAGCGGTGTACACGGCGAACGCCCTCCCCGGAGCGGACGCGGTGCGAGCACGGCGATCGCCGATGGTCAGCGCTCCGTTGTCGCGGTGACCGGTGTTGTGCTGGTCGGCCGACGCGGCGGCTAGATCGACGCGCCAGTCGGTCATCGGCCGCGCGGCGGGTCGTTCGTGTCCGGGGCCGTCGGCGGCAGCGGCGGCGACCGGTGGCAGCCCGCCCAGAACCAGCAGGGCGCACAGGCCCCGTATCAGTCGTCTGGTGGTGGATCGCATGACGCATCTCTCCAACTGGTCGAGAAAACAGTGCGGTTGGCGATCCACAGCCCTATCCGCCCGCGCACCGCCGCGTCATTCCGGAACGTTCCGGATGCCGCCGGCCGAGGGGGCGCGGATAACTTCCGTGCCGTCCACCAGAAGTCACCGGAGAGGAAGCCCCGTGCGTCTGTTCCCGTACGCCGGACTCGTCACGGCCGCCGCCGTCCTGCTGCCGCTGACGGCGGCCCTGCCCGCCGCCGCGGCACCGGCCGCCCCGGCCGCGTTCGCCGCCTCGTGCCCGACCGCCGGGGTCGTCACCCAGGGGTACGGCGACAGCCACGACGGCGTCGACATCGCCAACGCCCAGGGCACGCCGATCTACGCCGTGGGCTCCGGCGAGGTCATCAACTCGGGCCCCGCCAGCGGCTACGGGCAGTGGATCCGCATCCTGCACGACGACGGCACGGTGACCGAGTACGGGCACATGTACCAGCGGGACGTCGTCGTCGGCCAGCATGTCCAGGCCGGTCAGCGCATCGCCCTGATGGGCAGCGAGGGCGAGGCGACGGGGCCGCACCTGCATCTGCGGGTCAGGATCGGCACGTCCACCACGGTGCGCGGGATCGACCCGGTGCCGTATCTGCGCGACCGCGGGGTGAACCTGCCCTGCACGCCGGGCGGTGGTGGCGGGCAGGGCACCACCGTGACCGCCTGGGCGCAGGCCAACGTCCGTTCCTGCGCGGCCACTTCGTGCGCGGCCGTCAGCACGGTGTACCCCAACGAGAGCTACCCGGCGAACTGCTGGAAGACCGGCCAGCTCGTCACGGCCGAGGGCTACAGCAACGACAAGTGGATCGAACTGCCCCTGAACGCGGGCGGTGTCGGCTACGTCAGCGCGATCTACCTCAAAGGCGACGACAAGGGCAACGTCGGCCGCCAGTGCGCCTGACCGGTCCCCGGCCCGACCGCCCGCACCAGACTCCCCGCCGCACTCGGCTGCGGGGCACCACCACCCCACCGAAGGGAACACCCATGTCCGTCTCCGTCCTGACCCGCGTCGCGGCGCTCGGCGTCTCCGCCGCCGCCATCGCGCTGCTGCCCGCCGCGACGGCCTCGGCAGCCGACGCCGTGAACACGTTCAGGAACCAGGCGACCAACCGCTGCATCGACGACACCAACGCCGGCTTCCGCACCTGGGACTGCAACGGCTCCACCCCGCAGAACTGGATCGTCCACAAGTGGGCCGACGGCACCGTGCAGTTGAAGAACGCCTTCACCAACCGCTGCATGTACGACAGCGACCAGGGTTTCAAGACCGCGTCCTGCGACTCCAGCACCAACCAGAGCTGGCTCGTGCACAAGTGGGGCGACAACACCATCGAGCTCAAGAACCAGGCGACCAACCGCTGTATCGACGACAGCAGCGCCGGTTTCCGCACCTGGTCGTGCAACTCCGGCCAGAACCAGAGCTGGTTCTGACACCTGCCGCCCCTACCCGAACCTCGCCCGGCCCCGGTGCCACCGTCGTCCATCGGTGGCACCGCGGTCAGGGTGCGGTACGCCGCCGTTCGTGGGCCTCGGCCAGCAGCAGATAGCTGCTGGCCGTCCAGGTGTAGGCCCGGTCGCGCAGGCCGGTGCCGGTCAGGGCGTCGAAGTTCTCCGCGAAGCCGTGGGTCTCGCACAGGCCGCGGAAGCGGGCGCTGATCGTGTCGGCCAGCCGCTGGTGGCCGCTCCGCCGCAGGCCGTCCTCGACGAGGACGGTCGCGGGTGCCCAGATCGGGCCGCGCCAGTAGCCGTCGGGGCGGTAGTGCGGCGACGTCGGCAGTTCGGTGGCCAGCCCGTACGGGGTCAGGTGGTTCTCGATGCGGGAGGCCAGGCTCTTGGCCACGTGCTCGGGCAGGTGCTCGCCCAGGGCGATCGGCATCAGGTCGAGGAGGCTGGAGCTGGTCCAGGTGTCACCGCCGCCGGCGCTCCGGGCGGTGAACCGCTCCCCCGTCCACAGCTCGTCGAGCATGGCCTCCTGGGTCGCCTCCGCCAGGCGGGTCCACCGGCGGGCTTCGTCAAGCAGGTCCAACTCCGTTGCCAGTGAGGCGAGTTCGTGCAGCTGGAGGGTGAGGAACGCGGCGAGGTCGGCGCTGACGACCAGGCGTGCCGGGTCGAAGGTGGTGGCGTTGTCCCATCCGCTGTCGTTGCCGTGCTGGTAGTGGGGCAGGGCGGCGCCCGGTGCCCGCCGGGCGGTGAGCCAGTAGTCGGTCCAGCGGCTCAACCTCCTGTAGGCGGCGGTGAGTTCGGTACGGCTCAGGGGTTCCGGCAGCCGTCCGCGCAGTCGGGCCAGGGCCCAGCCGTGGATGGGCGGCTTGACGAAGTTCCGTAGGACCTCGGAGTGGGTGACCGAGTCGGGCAGGGCGCCGTCGGCGTCCTGATGGTCGAACGGGAGCGAGTACTGGTCCCAGGCCGGCGCGGGCAGGCCGGGTGCCAGGGCGAGGGCGTTGAAGCAGTGGTCCCAGCTCCAGACCTTGTCCATCCAGTGCTTGGACATCAGCACCGCGGGGCGCGTCACCAGTCCCGCGGCTTCGACGGTCGCGGACCACAGGACGTAGGCGGCGAGTTCCGCGGCCGGGGTGTCGGACGAGCGCCATGGTGCGACGGCATCGGCGAAGGCGGCGAAGTCCCGTTCCGCCGCACCCACGACCTCGTCGAAGGTCGCCGAGGAAGCGTACGGCCGGCCCGCGCTGTCGAGTTCCTGGATCACCGCCTCCCACATGCCGTCGCCCTGCGCGGTGATGGTGAGCCCGCGTTCGGCCTCGCCCAGGGCCTGGTCGCCGAGGACCTGGTCCACCGCACCGGCCAGCACGGTCACCCGGTAGCGGTGTCCGGTCTCGTACGAGGTGAAGACGTGCGCTCCGTCGACCGGATCGCGGTAGAGGTACGTGCCGGTGAAGGGTGTCAGCGTCCGTGCCGCCGCGGCGATGCGCAGGCGCAGGCCCGTCCCGCGCAGGCGGACGGTGTCCGGTGCCTCGTAGGCGAGGTCGATGCGCCCGCTGTCGTGGATCCAGCTGAGCCGGCTCGGTGTCGCCGTGATGCGTGCTGCCACGCGGTCGGTCGGCGTGGACCCGGCGGCGACGAGGCGCAGGACGGCGTGCATGCCGTTGCGATGGGAGACGAGGTGGAGGTCTTCGGCGTACGTCTTCTCCGCCAGGACCGGGGAGATACCGAACCAGGATCCATGGGTGCTGAACGGGATGTCGTGGAGGGAGAAGGCCGGTCCGGTCCGGGCGACGGTCATGAAAGGACTACTCGTTTCTTCGGCGAGGGGTGTCGGAGGTGGGCCGGAAGGGTCAGTCCTTCACGGCTCCGGCGGTGACGCCCGCGGCGACGTAGCGCTGGGCGAGGACGAGGATCACCGTGGCGGGCAGGGAGGCCACGACGGCGGTGGCCATGATGGCGTTCCACTGCTGGTTGTTGTTGCCGATGTAGTGGTAGATGCCGAGGGTGATCGGCTCGTGCGCACCGCCATTGGCGAGCGTGCTCGCGAAGACGAAGTCGGACCAGGACCACAGGAAGGCGAACAGCGACACCGTGACGATCGCGTTGCGGCTCATGGGCAGGACGATCGACCAGAAGGTGCGCACGGGGCCGGCGCCGTCCGTCCGCGCGGCCTGGAGGAGTTCGCCGGGGATGCCGGACATGAACGCGGTCAAGATCAGCACGGCGAAGGGGACGGCGAGCGTGGAGTCGGCGACGATCAGGCCGGGCACGGACTGGAGCAGACCCAGGCTCAGGTAGATGGCGTAGAAGCCCATCGCCATGATGATGCCGGGGATCATCTGGGCGACCAGGAAGAGGAAGCCGAGGATTCCGCCGCCGCGCGGGCGGAGTTTGGCCAGGGCGTAGCCGGCGGGTGCGGCCAGTGCCACGGTCAGTGCGACGGTGCCCAGACCGATGACGAGGCTGGTGCCGAGGTAGGGCAACTGGTCGTCCAGGACGGCCCGGTAGCCCTGGAGGGTGCCGTGTACGGGGAAGAGGTGCGGCGGGCTCTTGCGCATGTCCTGGTCGCGGGTGAAGGACACGTTGAGCATCCAGTAGACCGGGAAGAGCATGACGGCGGTGAGGGCGAGGCCTGTTGCCGTCTTCCAGCCCGAACGGCCGCGCGGGCGGGGCGGGTTCATGCTTGTGCCTGCTTTCGCTGGACCCTCAGATAGACCAGGCCGAAGACCAGGGCCGCGACGACGAGCAGGTTGCCGACGGCCGCGCCGGGGCCGAAGGCGGGCAGCAGGTTGCCGAAGCCGAGCCGGTAGGACCAGGTCGCGAAGGTGGTGGAGGCGTCGGCCGGGCCGCCCTTGGTCATGATCCAGATGATGTCGAAGACCTTGAGTGTGTAGACCAGGCCGAGCAGGAGGGTGATGGCGGAGACCGGGCGCAGCAGCGGGAAGGTGATGTGCCAGAAGCGTTGCCAGGCGTTCGCGCCGTCGAGGGCGGCCGCCTCGTAGAGGCTGCCGGGGATGGACTGGAGGCCGCTGTGGAGGACGACGAGGTTGAACGGGACGCCGATCCAGATGTTCGCGATGATCACCGAGGTGAGTGACCACGACGGTGAGGTCAGCCAGTTCACCGGTCCGATGCCGACGGCGTGCAGGGCCGCGTTGACGATTCCGGAGTCGCTGTTGAGCATCCACGACCAGGTCGAGGCCGACACGATGAGCGGCAGCAGCCAGGGGACGAGGAACAGGGCGCGCAGGGTCGCGGAGAGCCGGAAGTGCTGGTTGAAGAAGACCGCGAGGGCCAGGCCGATGGCGTACTGGAAGAACAGGCACACGGTGGCGAAGACCACGGTGTGGGTGAGCGCCGGGCCGAAGGTCGGATCGTCCAGGACGGTGCGGTAGTTGGCGAGGCCGGTGAAGGGCGCGTCGCCCTGGACGAAGGAGCGGACGGTGTAGTCGCGCAGGCTCAGGTCGAGGTTGCGGTAGAGCGGATAGGCGTAGAAGAGGCCGAGGTAGAGGGTGACCGGGGTGACAAAGGCCCAGGCGGCCCACTGCTGCGAGCGGGGACGGCGGCGGGGTGCGGTGCGGTCCGGGGAGGGGACGGGGGCTGTCTCCTCCCGGTCGAGTACGCCTCCGCGGTTCGGCGGGTGTGTCGTGCGGTTCATCAACGACCCTTGTTATCCGGTTACTTGACGGCGTTCTGAGCCGCGGTGAGGGCGTCCTTCGGGGACTTGGAACCGCTGAGGGCCGTCTGGACCGCCTTCCACAACTGCTCGGAGATCTTGGGGTACTTGGTGCCGAGGTCGTCACTGGTGCGCCCCTTGGCCGCCTTGACGGCCTCGACCCACGGCTTCAACTCGGCGTCGGACGCCACCTGTTTGGCCTGCACCGCGCCGGTGGGGGCGACGTAGGAGAGCGTGGTGTCGGTGGCGTAGAGGTTGTCGGTGCTGGTCAGGCAGGAGACCACCTTGCGTGTGGTGGTGTAGCGGCCGGTGTCGCCCTGGACGGGGACGGTGACGAACTCGCCGCCGGTGGGGGCCGCCGCGTTGCCGCCCGAGGCGCCGGGGATCGGGAGCACGCCGTAGTCGAGCTTGGCCTTCTTGGCGTTGGCGAGCTGCCAGGTGCCGTTCTCGGCGAACGCGTAGTCGCCGGTGGCGAACTCCTGCCAGCTGGTGGTCTGGGTGTTGTTGAGCACCGAGTTGGGCGCGTAGCCCTTCTTCAGCCAGTCGTTCCACAGGGACAGCGCCGACTGGCCCTGGGCGGAGTCGAGTCGGGTGAGTTTCGCGCCCGCTCCCCAGAACCAGGGCAGGAACTGGAAGCTGCCCTCCTCGGTGCCGATCGCGGAGAAGGTGATGCCCTTCTTGCCTGCCTTCTTGGTCTTCTCCAGTGCCGCGGTCAGGGACGGCCAGTCCTTGACGGAGGCGATGTCGACGCCCGCGGCCTTGAGGACCTTCTTGTTGTAGTAGAGGGCGAGGGTGTTGGCGCCGACGGGGGTGCCGTAGGTCTTGCCGCCGGACTGGCCGGCCGCGAGGAGGTTGGGGTCGACGGTGGCGGTGTCCACCTTGTTGTCGGCGGTCGTGGTGAGCACGCCGGCCTCGGCGAGGGTCGACACCACGGGGTTGTCGACGACGAGGACGTCCGGGGAGTTGTTCTGCTGGGCGGCCAGGAGCGCCTTGTTGGCGAGGTCGCCGGTGTCGAACGCGGTCCGCTTGATCTTGACGCCGGCCTTCGTGCCGCAGCTGTCGAGCAGCTTCGCCCAGTCCGAGCCCTTGGCGAACTGCGGGTAGGGGTCCCAGATCGTGTAGGTGCCGCTGTCGTCCCCCTTGGCCGACGAACTGCCGCCGGAGGAGCAGGCGGTGGTGGCGGTGGTGAGGGCGGCGAGGGTCAGGGCGGCGGCGGTGAGCCGTCGTCCGGTGGATCCGTTCATGGCGCGTTCCTTCGAGTTTTGGGCAGGGGCATGCCAAATAAGGGCATGCCGAAGCCGCGGGTGAGGAGGCGGCCGGCCGAGTACGGCCGGTGAAGACGCGAAGCGGTGAACGTGGGGGGAGGCCGAGGGGGACGTCAGACGTGCGAGGCCGAGCCCGCGTCCGGGTGGGTGTGGGCGGGGCCGGTGCTCGTGCGCAGGGAGATGGGCGGGGTGAGCAGGTGGTGGCGCGGCGCCGCGCCGGGACGGTCCAGCCGCTCGACGAGGAGTTCGACGGCGAGGCGTCCCAGCTGTTCGGCCGGCACGTCCGCCGCGGTGAGCTGCGGGGTCACCGTCTCCGCCCACCGCCCGGCCACGACCCCGGTGACGGAGAAGTCGCGCGGTACATGACGGCCCGCCACGGCCAGCCCCCGGTAGAGGCCGCCCAGCGCGGCCTCGTTGAGGGTGACCAGCCCCGTGGTGCCCGGCTCGTCGTGCAGGATCCGCTCCAGGCACACCTGGCCGGAGGAGGCGTCGTCGCCGCAGGAGTACGTCCGCGCGGTCAGCCCGCGCTCGGCCGCGGCCTTGGTGAAGCCTTCGAGTCCCCGGTGCGCGGACTCGTAACCGGCCCGCAGCAGCCGCTCGGGCCGGTTCACGAAGGCGATCCTGCGGTGGCCGAGGTCGGCGAGGTGGTGTACGCAGGCCGCCGCGAGCGCGGTGTGGTCCAGGCCGACCCACCACTCGTCGTCGGGCCGGGCGGTGCGCCCGATGTTGACGGCGGGGAAGTTCTCGGCGGCCAGGTGGTCGACCCGGTCGTCCTGGAGCCTGATCTCCATGAGGATCGCGCCGTCCACCCGCCGCTCGGCGAGCAGCCGCTGGAAGGAGCGGTCGCTGTCCACCCCGCTGGGGGAGAGCAGTACGTCGTAGTCCAGGGCCGCGGCGGCCTCCACCACACTGCCGATGAAGTCCAGCTGCATGCCGGTGTAGTGGTTGCCGGCCGGCGGGAAGACCAGGCCGAGGGTGCTGGTCCGGCCGTTGGCCAGGGCGCGGGCGCTCGCGTTCGGGCGGTAGCCCAGTTCGTCGATGACCCGCTGGATCTTCTGCCGGGTCTCGTCGGACACCGAGCGCTTGCCGCTCAGCGCGTAGGAGACGGTGCTCCGCGAGACACCGGCCCGCTTGGCGATCTCACCGATGTTCACGGGACTCCTTCGTCGATCCGGTCGGTGCGCGAACCGACTGTCGAACCGGTTCGCGTGATGGACGGTAGGAGCGGCCCGAAGCAGCTGTCAATGCCCTGGACACATTTTCCGTACGCCGTCGAATTTCGCCGCCCGATCCACGTCACAGGTATTGCTGCCCCGTTTCCGGCGGTGCTAGCTTCCGCCGAACCGGTTCGACAAAGACGTTCGGGACGACGAACGACGGCGCGTCCATGCCCTGTCAGTACTGGCCAGACGCGAGACAGCCGATGTCGAACCGGTTCGCATCTCCCCCAACCAGCCAGGAGAGCCGCTCATGCCCCTGCGTTCACCACGCCCCCTCGCGAGAACCGCCGTCCTGCTGGCGGCCCTCGCGGCGAGCCTGCTGCCCGCCGCCACCTCGCATGCCGCCGACACCTCCGTCACCGTCGACTTCGCCACCGCCGGCGGCGCCCCCACGTACCACGCCTCAGGGATGATCTACGGGATGACCCCGGACGGCTCGCTGCCGCAGGACCACTTCTTCACCGACATCAAGTGGCACTTCATGCGGGCCGGCGGCGCCCAGCTCAACAGCGGCGGCTACGCCACCAGCCTCGCCGACTACCAGACCCGCTGGGCCTCGACGCTCGCCCAGTACAAGCGCACCGCCGCCCTCGGCGGCACCTTCGTCCTCCTCCCCCACGACCTGTGGGGCGCCGACGGCACCACCAGCCAGGGCTGGCCCGGCGACAACGGCGACTGGACCCAGTTCGACGCCTTCGTCACCCAGCTCATCGGCGACGTCAAGGCCAACAACATGACCGTCCAGTGGGACCTGTGGAACGAGCCCGACGGCAGCGGCTTCTGGGGCGCCTCGCAGACGCAGTACCTGGCGATGTGGTCCCGCTTCTACGCCAAGGTGCGCGCCGCGTTCCCCGCCCAGCTCATCGTCGGCCCCAGCATCGCCGGCCAGCCCAGCTCCTCCAACAGCTGGTGGACCACCTTCCTGACGTACGTCAAGGCGAACAACGTGGCCCCGGACATCTGGAGCTGGCACGACGAACCCGGCGACCCGGTCACGGACGTCGGCCGCGCCAACTCCACGCTCTCCGCTGCCGGGTTGACCAACACCAGGCCGTACCAGATCAACGAGTACGCCACCCTGTCCATGCAGTCCCCGGGCGGCGGCGCCTGGTTCATCGGCCGCCTGGAGCGCGCCGGCGCGGACGGGCTGCGCGGCAACTGGGCCTCGGGCACCGGCCTGCACGACGACGAGGCCAACCTCCTCACCAAGAACAGCGCCGGCCAGTACCTGCCGCTCGGCGAGTGGTTCATGTACCGCTACTACGGCTCCCAGAGCGGCAACATCGTCAACCTGATCCCCGGCACCGGCACCGACGGCCTGGCGACGAAGGACAACTCCGCCGGGAACGCGAAGGTGTTGCTCGGCAGCAGCGGCAACACGGGCACGGTCACCGTCAACCTGACGGGGCTCAACACCACGTCGGTCGTGGAGAGCGGCAAGGTCCGCGCCGTCGTCCAGCGCATCCCCTACAACAGCGGGGCCGCGGTGACCGGTCCGGAGACGGTCTCCGACACCACGCTCACGGTCAGCGGCAACGCGGCCTCGGTGAGCCTGCCCTGGACGAACGCCAAGGACGGCTACACCGTCACGCTGCTGCCGCCCTCCAACACCACCGTCTCCACGGTCGCGGTGAGCGAGAACAGCGGCCAGTGCCTGGACGACACGGGTGTGAGCACCGCCAACGGCACGCAGTACCAGCAGTACTACTGCGAGGGCGGCTACCAGCAGATGCTCGACCTCAAGCCGGTCGCCGGTACGGCCGGCACCTACACGGTCGTCAACGAGCTGAGCGGCAAGTGCCTCGACGTCTCGGGAGCGTCGACGGCCGACGGCGCCGCCGTCATCCAGTACACCTGCAACGGCGCCGCCAACCAGCAGTTCACCCTCAGTCCCGTCACCGCGCTCGGCAACAGCCACGACTACCAGCTCGTCGCCGTCCACAGCGGCAAGTGCGTCGACGTCAGCAATGTGTCGACCACCGCCGGAGCGCAGATCCACCAATGGACCTGCGACGCGGCGAGCGCGCTGAGCACGAAGAAGAACCAGATCTGGCGGCTCCAGGGCAAAGGCTGATCCCGGGCGCGATGCGCTGTGGGCGAGGACCGTCGGCGGCGCGTCGTGCGGCGCTGTCGCGCGGCGGTCCTGGAACCGCGGGTTGGTTCCGGCGGCGTTGAGGTGCTCGCCCAAGGTGCCCTTGCCGGTGGCGAGTTGACGGACGCGCTGCCGGTTCGCCGAGGCGGGCGCGGTGGGGCGGTGGGGGGCGGAACTCAGCGCGAGGCCGGGCTCCGCGCGCTGGGTCCGCTCACGCCGGCTCGTCTCTCGTCCCCCGTCCCGGTCGGGCCGATCGAAGAGCGCGACAACCGTCCACGAAGACAGTCGCTCCACGCCGGTCGACAAAATCGCTTCCGCCGGCGAGGGCGCCCGCCCTATCGTCTGGACCCGTGATCAACGACGGCGTTCCGCTGCCCCCGACCGTCTACCCGCTCGCCAAGGGGCGTGTATGGGCGATGCTGGCCGGTGCCCTGCTCTTCGTCGCTGCGGGCATGGGATTCCTGGTCGCCCACAGCTCCGTGAAGATGACTGTGGCAGGGGCGCTGGCCGTGCCCTTCTTCGGGCTCTGCGCGGTGATCATCGGTCAGCGCCTGCTGCGGAACCGACCGGAGTTGGTACTGGACGACGCGGGAATCGACCACGAGCGGCTGGGCCGCGTCGGCTGGGACGAGATAGCCGCCGTGCAGATACGCGAGCAGCGGGTACGCAACGCCTCGCAGCGGTTCATCGAGCTGGTGCTGCACGATCCGGATGCCTATCTGGCCCGAGCACCCAAACTCGTCCGCCGCACCGCGTCCATGAACGCGCGGCTCGGTTTCGGTCCGGCCCTCATGACCACGAACACCTTGCCGGTGCCGCCTGAGACGATCCTGGACGCGATGCGGCGTCATCGCCCCGGGCTGGCGGTACAGCGCTGAGCGCACCGCAGGCACCTTGCATGCGGTGCGGAGGCGAGGACGGCGCCCAAGGACCGGAAGAGGCGCTGACAAGGTAGTACGGCGACAAAAGGCATGGCGGCGGCAAGCAGAACGGCCTGCATGCCGCGATCAGTCCTTCGAATCAGCGGATGGTCGTTCCTTCGGATTGGTCGAACAGCCGAATTCGTCCCGCGTCGGAAGGCCCTCCCAGTCACCCCGGGTGGCGACGGCGAAGGCCGCGGTGGTGACGGCCCGGTACCGACGTGCGGGAACGTCCGCGCCGTGGAGGTGCCCGGACAGATACCCGGCCACGAAGGCGTCGCCCGCTCCGACCAAGTCGACCGCGCCGACCTCTCGCGACGGGCAGTCGGTCGCCCCGCCGGCGGTGAAGGCGGCCGCACCACGTGCGCCGCGCTTGACGACCATCTCGCTCACACGCCCGCAGGTACGGCTGGGACTGGGCGGCCAGGTTCGCGGACCAGGATGTGCGGTTCGGGCGGGGCAGCAACTCACCGGGGGACGCGGTCTTCGGTGGCCGGAAGACGATCGGCGTGGGCACCGCCGGATCCGCGGTCGGTTCCTCTCCCGTGACGTTCGCCATCAGCGCCGGACACCCGTTCATGGGCTGGGGTCAGCGCATGGCGATCCTCAAGCAGGCACACAACTCGACGGCCGCCAAGCTCTTCCTCAACTGGCAGCTGTCGACGGAGATGCAGAACGGATCCTTCAACGGCTGGTCCGTCCGCACGGACATCACTCCCCCGGCGGGCCTGAAACCGCTGTGGGAGTATCCCGACGCCCACGTGGACGGCTTCCCCCGCTTCATGTCGGACCGCGCCGAGGTCGAACGCTGGAAGCAGACCTTCGCCCTCTACTTCGGTGAGGTCAAGGGCGATCCGACACCCGGCCGGCTCGGCCTGCACCCCGGGGCGTAGCAGCCGGGTTCGCGGTCGCGTCGGCCCCTTCCGGACATGATCGGTACGGTGGTACCGGGACGACGAGAGGGGCGGCGCGGCCGTGGGCGAGCAGACGGAGATCACGACGGCCAAGGAGGCCGCGGACCACGAACTCATCCTGGCCTTCGGCCGACTGCAGGGCGCGGCCAACCGGCTGGAGTACATCCTCGGCCGGGCGCTGGAGGTGGAGTGCGGCGTGAGCCACCTGATGTTCGAGGTGCTGCTGATCCTCGGCCGGGCGGGCGAGCCCGGACTCCCCATGCGGGCCATCGCCCAGGAGCAGGTCCTGACCACGGGCGGCGCCACCCGGCTCGTGGACCGCATGGAGACGGCGGGATTCGTGACGCGCGCGGACTCCCCCGACGACCGGCGCGGAAAGCTGGTGCGGCTCACGCCGCTGGGCGAGGAAACGGTCGTACGCGCGTCCCACGTCCACCTGGAGAACATCAAGCGGTACCTCGTGGATCCCCTGCCCCCGGCGGACCGGAAGCGGTTCGCCGAGGACCTCCGGATTCTCAGCCACACGGCCCGGGATCTGCTGCCCCGCCTGCCCTGACCTGCGCATTTCCGGAACCGTTGGTGTAGTGGCGTGGGCGTCCGGACGCCTGTGCCCCACCTCACACCCACCTTGAAATATCTGACGAGTCAGTTACTGTTCTGTCAGATGAATCGCTCGCAACCGGCGAGCGCCACTCTCTGCCGAGGTCCTCGATGAAGCTCGTCTACGTCTTCGACGCCTACTGCGGCTGGTCGCACGGGTTCTCCGGAACACTGAGCGAGATCGCCTCCCGCCACCCCGAGCTGCCGGTCGAGGTCGTCTCCGGCGGCCTGTTCACCGGGTCACGCCGGGTACCGATCCGCGAGTTCGGCTACGTCCAAGGTGCGAACGCCAAGATCGCCGAACTGACCGGCGCCGAGTTCGGCGAGGCCTACGAGCGGCTGATCGCCGACGGCTCCTTCGTGATGGACTCCGAGGCCGCCGCCCGTGGCGTCGCCGCCCTGCGCCAGGCCGCACCGGCCCGCGCGGCGGAGCTGGCCATCGCCCTCCAGCACGCCTTCTACGTCGACGGCCGCAGCCTCTCCGACCCCGGGACGTACCGGAAGCTCGCCGAGGAGGCAGGGCTGGACGCCGACGCCGTGGTCGGCGCCTTCGAGGGATCCGAGGTACGCGTGGCGGCGGGCGCCGACTTCCACCGCGCCGCCTCTCTGGGCGTCACCGGCTTCCCCACCCTCCTGGCCGTCGACGGCACCTCCGTCACCACGCTGGCCCACGGCCACGGCATCGCCGACGAGATCGACCGGCTGCTCGCGGCCCTCCCCACCCACTGAACCCTCCCCGTCCCCACCCCCTCCCCGCAAGGAGCCGACGATGAGCACCCTCACCTTCAAGGTCCTCGACCTGGACTTCCCGGCCGGCAGCAGGAACAAGACCGCCACCCTCGTCACCGGCGAGAACGACGCGCTGCTGGTCGACGCAGCCTTCACCCGCGCCGACGGCCACCGCCTCGCCGCCGAGATCCTCGACTCCGGCAAGAACCTCACCACCGTCTTCGTCAGCCACGCCGACCCCGACTTCTACTTCGGCGCCGAAGTGATCGCCGACGCCTTCCCGGAAGCGGTGTTCGTCGCCACCCCGATCGTCATCGAGCACATCCGGCACTCCTACGAGGGCAAGTTGAAGGCGTGGGCCGCGCTCGGCCCGAACCTGCCCACCCGCCTGGTGGGCCTGACCCCGCTGACCGGTGATCTCACCCTGGAGGGCCACCGCTTCGAGCTGAAGGGCGGCCCGGACGCGCTGCCCGACCGCCACTACCTGTGGCAGGCCGAGCACCACGCCCTCCTCGGCGGCGTCCTGCTCTTCCAGCAGGAGCATGTCTGGGTCGCCGACACCCCGACCCCCGGCGACCGCGCCGCATGGATCGGCCTGCTCGACGAAATGACCGCCCTTCAGCCGGAGTTGGTCGTCCCCGGCCACCGCCTGCCCGGCACCGCCGCCGACGCCTCCGCCATCACCGCCACCCGCGACTACCTCCTCGCCTTCGAGGAGGAACTCGGCAAGGCGCCCGACGGTGCCGCGCTGGCGGAGGCGCTGGTCGGGCGTTACCCCGACAACGGCATGCTGATCGCCGCCCAGATCGGCGCCAAGGTCGCCAAGGGTGAGATGAAGTGGGGCTGACCATGGCCGAGTTCGCGACCTCCACCGCCCCCGCGGACGTCGTGCGCCGCCAGTACCTCGCCTCGGCGGCAGGTGACCTGGAGGCACTTCGGGCCACGCTCGCTCCGGACGTGGAGTGGACGGAGATGGCCGGCTTCCCGCTCGCCGGCACCTACCGCACCCCCGGCGGCGTCACGGCCAACGTCATGGAGAAACTCGGCCAGGACTGGGACGGCTGGACCGCCCACGACGACACCTACGTCGTCGACGGCGAGAACGTCGTCGTCCTCGCCCGCTACACCGCGACCAACAAGGCCACCGGCAAGGCGATCGACGTCCGCGTCGCCCACCATTTCGTGGTGCGCGGTGGGCTCATCGTCCGCTTCGAGCAGTTCGTCGACACGGCTCTCGTCCGCGAGGCCATGACTCAGCCTGTTCAGGGTGGCCACTGATCGAGTAGCGGCGCCGGTGTCCGCACCTCGAACGCGCGTGAATCACATCAAATCAGCGGTCCAGTCGCGACGGCACCGTCCCCGTCGGACGGGCTCCCGGCTGTCAAGCGCGGGCCAGCGCTGCGCGGAGCTTGTTCCGTGAGGTGACGTCGAGTTTGGTGAACACCTTGTGCAAGTGCCATTCGACCGTGCGAGGGCTGATGAACAACTCGGCGCCGATCTCCGAGTTCGACTTGCCGTCGGCGGCCAGCCGGGCGATCTGCGCCTCCTGCGCGGTCAGGACATCACGTACGTCGACCGCGCGTTGCCTCACCGACTCGCCGGTGGCCAGGAGTTCGCGACGGGCCCGCTCGGCGAAGGCTGTTGCTCCGAAGCCGCTCAACATGTCGTAGGCGATGCGCAGTTGCTCGCGTGCGTCGCTGCGCCGGTTCTCACGGCGCAGCCACTCGCCGTACACCAGGTGGGTACGGGCGAGGTGGACGGCGACCCGGCAGCGTCGGAGGTGCTCGATGGCCTCGCGGTAGAGCAGGTCGGCCTCCTCGCCGTCGCGGAGCAGCGCTCTCGAACGGGCCAGAACGCCAAGGGCCCAGTCCGTGCCGGCCGCGCAGGCTTGTTCCTCAAGCCTACGCAGGGCTGCCGCAGCCGCCTCGGGAGCGTCACTGCGAGCGCCCGCCTCGACCAGTTCGAAGAGGGTGAACCCGAAACCCGCAAGTTCCTCGTACTCCCATGCCTGTTCAGCCCTGGCCAGGGCGTCCTGATAGCGGCCCAGGCCGTTGTACAGCACCGCGATCACGTAGTGGGCCTGCCCGATCGCCCGTCCTTCGCCCCAGGCCATCGCGTCCCGGACCCGTTCGTCGATCCTCTCCGCCACCCGGGCGTCGTCGCCGCGCCAGACCTGGAGGAACGCTCCGGCGTATCCGAGAGGCGAGTTGCCGGTCACCTCCGTCATGGTGTCGGACTCGTCGATCAACGCCGAGGCGAGATCGAATTCCCCTGCGTGCACATGCTGGACGGCGCGGGAGTTGAGGGCCAGGGGAAGGAAGTTCAGCGCGCCGGTCTCGCGAGCCGTCCGGACCGCGCACGTGGCCAGTTCCTGACATGTCTCGTCGTCCCACAGGTCATTGGCGACCAGCCAGGTCAGCCAGAGCCAGCGCATGACGTCGTCGTCGCCGCGTTCGGCGGCTTGCCGGAATGCCCGCAGCGCGCGTTTCAACGGCGGCGCACCCTGGACGTAGTCCTCGGTGTACCGCGTCGCCAGACCGTCGAGGAGGCGGTCCGTCAGCCTCGGGGGCTCCGGCGCGCGTGGTGCGGCGCGGGCGGCCTCGGCCACCTCCCGCAGTCTGGCACTGCCGCTGAGGCGACCGCCGACGACCGCTGCGCCGAGTGCTTCGAGGTAGGCCTCACGGGCTTGTCCGTTGTCGACACCCTCCAACCGGCCGGCGGCGTCGAGCAGCTGCGGCAGCGCTTCTCCGCCGCGTCTGCGCGCGAAGATGATCTGGCCGCGGAGCCGGACCAACCGTGCGTGCTGATCCTCGTCCAACGGGCCCATCTCCGCGGCGGCGAGGAGTTCCAGCGCGGGATCGGGGGCCCCGGCCTCGAAGGTGGCTTGCGCCGCGGCCACCGCTCTCATTCCCCGTACGGCCGGATCGGGTGTCAGCTCTGTCGCGCGTCTCAGGAACGCGGCTTCCGCCGCGATACCGCCGCGGGCCTGGGCTCTGGCTGCAGAGCGCTCCAGTTCGCACGCGAGTGCCTCGTCGGGTTCGACCGCCGCGTGGGCGCGATGCCAGGCCCGGCGGTCCGAGTCGGATTCGGGATCGGTCGCCTCGGCCAGCGCGCGATGCACGTCCCGGCGCACCCCGGGGTCTGCCGCGCGATAGGCCGCCGAGCGGACCAGCGGATGCCGGAACCGTACCTGCGCCCCGAACTCGATCAGCCCGGCTTCCTCGGCCTCCCCCGCGGCGTCCGCCCCGATGTCGAGCTGCTCGGCCACCCGCCGCAGCAGTGGCACGTCCCCCACCGGCTCGGCTGCCGCCGCCAGCAGCAGCCGTTGTGCCGCATCCGGGAGCGAAACGATTCGCCGCAGGAAGCTCTGTTCGATCTGACTCGACAGCGGCTGGGTGTCCGGGCGCCCGAATCCGCCCGCCAGCTCTGTCGTGGTCAATCCCCGCGTGAGTTCCAGCAGAGCCAGTGGGTTGCCGCGGGTCTCGGCGACGATCCGGTCCCGGACGCGTTCGTCCAGCCGGCCGGGGACCACCGAGTCCAGGAGCGCACGCGCGTCGTCGTCGCGCAGCCCGCGGATCACGAGCTCCTTCAGCGTCACCCACGGATCGTTCCCCGGAGTGTGGGGCGACGTGCGCACCGCGAAGACCAGTGCCACGCGCTCCGCGAGCAGTCGGCGCGCGACAAAGGTCAGCGTCTGCGCCGAAACCCTGTCGAGCCACTGGGCATCGTCCACCACGCAGACCAGCGGCTGCTCCTCCGCCACCTCGGCCAGCAGACTGAGCACCGCCAGCCCGACCATGAAACGGTCCGGCGCGCTTCCCGCACGAAGACCGAACGCGATGGCCAAGGCATCACGCTGTGGGTCGGGAAGGCGATCGAGCTGCCCCATGACCGGCATGCACAGCTGGTGCAGCCCGGCGAACGCCAGCTCCATCTCGGACTCGACGCCGGTGGCCCGCAGAACCTGGCAGCCTGTCGCGCTGCCCGCCAGGTACTCCATCAACGCGGACTTGCCGACCCCGGGCTCGCCGCGCAGTACCAGCACCTGACTCCGACCCGCCCTGGCGTCGGCCACCACCTGGTCGAGCGCTCCACACTCGCCGCGCCGGCCGCGCAACACGCTGCGAGGAACGCTGCTCGACATCCACCACCTACCGCGCAGGTAAAGAGAGCCCGATCCTGATCAACTCGGATCGACCCCATCATGCACCCCTGCACACGACACGGACAATCGCCGAGCGGCCACCGCCAACGCTCGGCCCGCACCTCCCCACCTGCTGGTTGCGGCACGATGACCACAGGAGATCAGCGGGGTTACGACATGGCGCGCACTCCTCGGAGCAGGTTGACGAGATGCGCCATGTCGCCGTCTCGCGCCGCGTCGAGGAACGCTTCGAGCAGCTCGTCATGCTCCGCCGGATCCACCGGTTCGCACCGCTGCCGGGCGAGATGCCTACGCGCCCGCAGGGCCAGTTGCCGCGCGTTGCCCTCGCCGAGTCCGAGCAGGTCGGCGATTTCACGGAACGGATATTCGAACGCCTCGCGAAGTACGTATACGGCCCGTTCGACGGGCGACAGCCGTTCGATCAGGAGTCGGACCGCGCTCTCGATCGCCTCCCCGCGCTCGGCCTCGCGCACCGGATCGACGGCTTCGAGATCCCGTTCCGGATTCCATCCGCCGACACTGACCTCGCGGCGGGCACGGGCCGAGGTCGCCGTGTTGAGCGCGACCCGGGTGGTGACGGTCACCAGGAACGCGACCCGATCGCGCACCTGCGCCCGGTCCGCACCCTGCCAGCGGACCCAAACGTCCTGAACGACGTCCTCGGCGTCGACGGCGCGGCCCAGCCTCTGGTAGGCGATCCCGAACAGCAGAGAGCGGACACTCTCGAAGTCCGCCGCCGTCTCGGCCCCCGAGCGGACGAAGGTCGTTGTCGCGTTCCCGGTCGCACCCGCGCTCGACGAGTCTGGCTTCGGCACGACGTCGATGCTGGACAAGCCCATGACGATCTTCCCCGCTCCTGGTGCGCTGGACGGCCGGGGTCGGCGCATCGTGCGCCGGGGCCCGGCCCGGTTACCCAGCCACCGTCGTCCGGAGCAGGTGCCGGGCGCACCCGTGGAATCCCTGGTGTACCCCGTGGTGCGGCGCGACCCCCTGGTTCGGGGACGCATCCACGGAAACGACGCGGGAGGCAGAACCACTGTCTAATGTAGGACGATGGCAACACGTTGCCACTTCAAGTGCCACCACAACGTCTATACATGCAGTGTATAGTCCGGGCCACGTCAGGCGGCATTTTCGGCCGTCGGCTGCTCCATGCCTCGATGCACACAAGGTGAGCAGCGCCCAGCACGAGAGGTTGCCAGTGAACCCACGTCCGCAGCATGCGCCCCGGACCGCTTCCCCATCGGCCCCGGGTCGTCGACAGCGGTTCGGACACCTTCGGGCCCTCTGCTTCGGAGCGCGGCTCGCCATGACCGGTGGCCGGGACGGTTGGGCACGTACCGCCCTGATGGCCGTAGGCATCGGTCTCGGGGTCGCGCTGCTGCTCGTCGCCTCGTCCGTGCCCACCGCCAGACACCACCGTGACGAACGGATCCACAACCGGATCGACACCAATCTCGACGACAGGGTCATCACACCCTCTCGCGGAACCGTGTTGCTCAGTGACATTGACACCGTGTTCCGTGGCAGGGAAATCCGGGGAAGGATGCTGGAACCCGAGGGACCCGCGGCGCCGCTGCCTCCCGGACTCACGCGTTTCCCGCGTCCCGGGGAGATGGCCGTGTCGCCTGCGCTCCGGAAGCTGCTGGCCGCACCCGGGAGCGGCCTGCTTCGCGAGCGCCTCGACCATCCCGTCACGGGCGAAGTCACGGACCGGGGCCTGGTCGATCCCGGCGAGTACGTCTTCTACCTGGGCGGCGAGCACATGGCGGTCGGTGTGGCGGGAGCCGACCGGCTGGACCACTTCGGCAAGACCTATCCGCAGAAGCCGCTCGACCCCGCACTCACCCTGCTCAGTATCGTCGGGATGGTCGTGCTGCTCGCCCCGGTCACCGTGTTCATCGCCGCAGCCGTCCGGTTCGGCGGCGAACGCCACGACCGGCGGCTGGCCGCACTACGGCTGGTGGGCGCCGACCGCCGGACGACCGCCCGCATCGCCGCCGGCGGGACACTGGTCAGCGCACTGATCGGTGTGGCCCTGGGCGCGGTCCTGTTCATGATCGGCCGTCAGTTCATCGAGCTGATGGACATACAAGGACTCAGTGTCTTCACGGAGGACTTCACCCCACAGCCCGCTCTGGCCGCACTCACCGTGGTCGGGGTACTTCTGTTGTCTCTCGCTGTCACGGGGCTGGCGATGAACGGGGTGGCTGTCGAACCCCTCGGGGTGGTTCGCAGGTCCGGTGGCGCCACGCGACGGTTGTGGTGGCGCGTCGCCGTGCCCGTACTCGGCCTGTCTCTGCTGAAGACGTCCGTGGGGAGCGGATCCGAGATACGCAGTACCACCAGCGTCGTCCTGGTCGTTGTCGGCATGCTGGCCCTGCTCGTCGGCGTGACCGCCGTGCTGCCCTGGATCCTGGAACAACTCACCAAAGCGCTCGGTGGACTCGGTCCCGTCTCCTGGCAACTGGCCGTCCGACGAATCCAGTTGAACAGCGAAGCCGCCACCCGCTCGGTCAACGGCATCGTCGTCGCCGTGGCCGGTGCGATAGCACTGCAGACCCTCTTCACCGGCATCGCACACGGTCAGCACGGCAACAGCGGGACAGCCAGGAGCGGTTCCGCGCCGACCACCCAGGTCGGCGTCGCCAGTCTCGACGACGGCAAAGGGTATACGGAGCGGTACACGTCGGTGTTCTCCTCGACGCCCGGCGTGCAACAGGTGCTCGGCTACGCGGAGTTGTCCGTCAGCACGCTCGACGGCGATTTCCCGCAGACGGTCCGCATCGCGGAATGCGGCCAACTGAGGCTGCTTGCATCGCTGTCCACCTGCGCCGACGGGGACGCCTTCGTCGTCAGCCCGCACGGCGGCGGCAGCACCATCGACAGAATCGTGTGGAAGCGAGGCAGCGCGATGCGTATGGACGCGAACGGCCCCCGGTGGACGGTGCCTCGCATCACCGCCGCCGTCGAGGCCAAGAGCAGCAATCCACAAGGTGTCTTCCCCGAGAAGATGCTGTTTGTCACGCCCCGCGCAGCCGGTAAGTCGGCGATGGCCCACGCGGTGAGCACCATCGACATCACGTATGTAACGTCCGGCGCGGACATCCAGGACCGGCTCCGCACGACAGCCGCCCGGCTGGATCCTTCCTTCGCCGTCGATTTCCCCGCACAGGCCGAAGGCGACACGGCCCTCGACGGGATCAGGCGGGACCTCCTTGCCGGGGTGACCGCCGTCCTGCTGTTGATCGCGGCGAGCATGCTGCTCGGCGCGCTCGAACAACTCCGGGACCGTAAACGCGTTCTGGCCGTGCTCGTCACCTTCGGCACCCCGCGGCGCACTCTCGGCAGCTCGATCCTGTGGCAGACCGTGGTGCCGGTCGCGATGGGACTCCTCGTCGCAGGAGTGGTGGGAACCACCCTCGGCAACGCCCTGTTGGGACTCATCGGCAGGACACCCGTCTACGACTGGAGCGGCATGCTGGCCATCGGCGGCATCGGAGCTGTCGCCAGCGTTGCCGTGACCGCGCTGACGCTCCCCACCTTGTGGCGGTCCTCGCACCCGGCGAACCTCCGGCACGAGTGAGCGGGACATCGTCAGAAGAACTGGGCAGACGCCGTCAGCCGGTGTCGGCGACCGGCAGGTCGGCCCTCGGAGTTCCGTCGTTCAGCGCGGAGAGCGCGGCGGCGAGCTTGCCGCGGCTGGTGATGCCCAGACGAGGATAGATGCGGTAGAGATGGGCTCCGACGGTGCGGTGCGAGATGAACAGGCGCTGTCCGATCTCCCGGTTGCTCAAGCCCTGTGACGCAAGCACCGCGATCTGCATCTCCTGGGCCGACAGCTGGTCGCTGGTGTTCGTGTTCCGTCGGCTGCTCGACTCGCCGGCGGCGCGCAACTGCTCACGCGCCAGCTCGGCCCAGGGCCGCGCGCCGACCCGGTCGAACTCGTCGCGGGCGCTGCGCAGCGGGTTCCGGGCGTCGACGTTGCGCCGTTGCCGACGCAGTCGGCGGCCGTGGTGCAGGTGCAGCCGGGCCCGTGCGAAGGCCCAGCCTGCGGGGAGCGCGGACAGCGCGGCGGTGTAGCGCTCCCCCGCCGTGTCGTCCGGTGCCAGCACCGCCTCGGTGTAGGCCTGGGCCACCACCATCATCTCCGAGGGCAGTCGGGCGGCCAACTCGGGGAGTCCGGCGAGGAGTTCACGAGCCTGCCGTACCATGCCGGCGGCCACCGCGGCATCCGCCAGGTCCGGTGCGAGCAGCCAACGACTGACCGAGTGGTAGTGCGGGTCGGCCGGATCGAACGCGCGCGCCAGAGCGTCGTACGCCTCGGTCGGGCGGCCGTCGAAGAGCGCGAGCAGGCCCTCGACCTGCTGCGCCATCACCGCGGCGAACGGCATGCCGAGAAACAGCCGGTGGGCGCGGAGTTCGCCGAGCATCCGCGCCGCGGTCTCGGTCTCCCCGCGCAGCGCAGCCACCAGGCTCCCCGTCGCCTTCACGCCCAGCCAGACGATCCATTCTCCGGTCTCCTCGGCGAGGGCGAGTCCTTCGCCGGACTCCTCCCGGGCCCGATCGAGCTGACCGAGGTAGACCCGCGGCCAACTGCCGGCAAGGGAACGGGCGAGCAGCCCGAGTCTCCCCTGCGACCGCCACACACCGGCCGCCAGCGACAGGTACCGGGCGGCCCTGGTGACGTCGCCCAGGACCATCGCACCGCTGCCGAGAAGGTGCATGATCCGGCCGTCCTGGTGATCCGGCCGCAGGGCGTCGAGCCGTGCGAGCACCTCGGCGCCGTGCCGGTACGGCTCGGTGTAGGCCCGTACCGTCAGGACGACGGGGGCGTCCGGATCGGGGTTCCAGCGGTCCAGTTCGGCGGCGGCCAGTGTGCGCACCCGCGTGTCGCCGTCCTGGAAGAAGCACCGGGCGGCGGCCCGCCACAGCAGGTTCTCGGCGACCCGTACGTCTCCTGTGTCGAACGCGCCGGCCGCCGTGGTCACCATGTCCTCGATCCGGCGGTGCGGATCGTCGGGTTCGAACGCCGCCTTGTCGGACACGACCATGAGGCGGGCCCGTTCCAGTGGGCCGAGTTCGCTCGGGTCGGCCCGGTCCAGCAGCAACTGGGTGTGGACCCGGTCGTTGATCTCGCTGGCCGACTCGGCCGCCCGGACCAGGAGTCGGGTCCTGCGGCGGGGGTCCTGGACGAGTTCGGCCGCCTGGCGGAAGGCCGGGACGGCCGACGCGAGTTTGCCCCGGGCCAGCGCCGCTTCGGCGAAGTCTTCCAGCCGGGCGGCGAGTTCCTCGTCCCGGCCGAGTGTCGCGGCGGCCAGGTGGAGGAGTTGGTGCTCGGATGTGTCGGACATGGCCACGGCGATGGCTCGGTGGGTGGCCAGGCGATCGGTGACCGTGGCGCGGGTGTAGATCGCCGAACGCATCAGCGGATGCCGGAACTGGAGGGTACGGCCGAGCAGAGCGACCAGGCCCGCCTCGACCGCCTCCTGCACCGCTTCCACGGAGACCGCCGTGCCGCTCAGTCGGCTCGCCACGTCCAGCAGCCGGTTCAGTGGCGCGTTGGGCTCCGCGGCCAGCGCCAGCAGGAGGGTGCGGCATTGCGGGCTCACCGAGTCCGTACGCGCGGCGAACGCGTCCTCCAGTCGCTGGGTCAGTGGCAGATCGTCCAGTTGCGCGGCCATGTCGAGCGCCGTCTTGGGAAGTTCGACCAGGGCCAGTGGGTTGCCCTCCGCGCGCTCCAGGATGAGGGCCCGTATCGGTGTCGGGAGGTCCGGCGCTCCGGCGTCGAGCAGTTCGGCGGCGTCCGGCAGGGCGAGCGGTCGCAGAGGGAGATCCGGCTGCGCGCCGGGGTCGTAGGAGTCGGAGGTGTGGGCCCGGGAGGCGGTGATGATCAGTACGGCGAGGTCGCGGGTGCGGCGGGCCACGAATCTCAGGACGTCCCGGCTCGGTGCGTCGATCCACTGCAGATCGTCGACGAGAAGGAGGAGCGGCTGCCGGTCGGCCTCGTCGGCAAGCAGTTCGAGTACGGCGAGCGCGACCTGGAAGATGTGGGGTTCGGTCTGCGTGGCGCTGAACGCGTCGGCCAGCGCCGTCCGGTGCGGGGCGGGCAGCTTCCCGACGGCGTCGGCGACCGGTTGCAGCAGTAGTTGCAGAGCCGCGAACGGGAGCCACAGCTCGGTCTCCACACCGGCCGCGCTCAGGACCTTGAATCCGCGTTCGGCGGCTTCCACGCCGACCGTGCCCAGCAGAGCCGACTTGCCGACGCCGGCGGTGCCGTGGACCAACAGCGCGTTGCCACGACCGTCCGCCGCGTCCGCCAGCAGCCCGCGCAGTACGTGCAGTTCCTCGTCCCGGCCGATCATCGCGCAAGTACCGGATTCGGCCGGCGGAGGGGCCCGGCTGCTGGGCTGCGCATGTGCGGCTTCCTCCGTGCGGGGTCACATCGCTCGACATCCTAGCCTCGGCCCATTACACCCCGGTTGCCCGCGCGCCATCGGTAGAACGACTCGACCTTCGTCGGCACTCCGGCGTCAGGCGTGGATGGGAAGGCGTCGACGCGAGAGAACCGGCCGGGCCACCGGGCCCGTCCGGTGATGATGACGACGAGTTCAGGGGCGATTCACGTCCTCGGTTCGGCGAGGAGTTCGTCGGGTTCGCAGGACCAGGCGCGTACGGTCGGCGGTGGTCCCATGCGGATGAGCGTCTCGCGGGTGTCCTCGGTCAGTCCGCCCCAGATCCCGTACCGTTCCCGGTGGTCGAGTGCGTACCGGCGACAAGGCATCCGCACCGGGCACCGGGCGCAGATGGTCAGCGCCCGATGGACGGTCGCCAGGTCGCCCGGAGGCGGGAAGAAGGTCTCGATGTCGGCGCCCCGGCAGGACGCGGCCGGCCACCAGCCCGTCGCCGAACGGACAGGCAGGGCACGGTTGTTCAGCGGAGGGGTGCGCGGCGTTGTCATCCCATCTCCTCCAGTTTCCTTCCGTTGGTCTCGCGCACCCGGAGTGCGACGAAGACGAAGGAGAGCACCGCGAAGCCCGCGTACACGCCGTAGGTGGACGACAGGTTCCAGTCCGCCATGCGCGGGAAGCTCTCGGTGACCGCCCAGTTGGCGATCCAGTTGGCGGCGGTCGCCACCGACATCGCGGCGGCACGGATCCGCAGGGGGAACATCTCGCCGACCATCACCCAGAGCACGACACCCCAGGAGACCGCGAAGAAGAAGACGAAGGCGTGGGCGGCGATCAGCGCCACGGTGCCCTGGGTGTCCGGGATGGACAGACTGCTGCCGCTGCCCGTCCGGTACGAGAACGCCCAGGCGGCCAGGGACAGTGACACGGCCATTCCCGCCGAGCCGGTCAGCGCGAGCGGTTTGCGGCCGATCCGGTCGATCAGCAGCATCGCCACAACGGTTCCGACGATGTTGACGATCGACGTGGAGAGGCTGATCAGTAGGGAGTTGGCCTGGTCGATGCCCACCGACTGCCACAGCAACGACGAGTAGTAGAAGATGACGTTGATGCCGACCAACTGCTGGAAGACGGCCAGTCCGATGCCGGCCCACACGATCGGCAGCAGCCCGAAGCGGCCGTCGAGCAGATCGCGCACCCGCGGCTTGTGGTCCGTCTTGAGCGCCTGCTGGATCTCGGCGAGCCGGTCCTCGGCGCCCGCGTACGTGCCCTGCAGCTCGCGCAGGACGGCGAGGGCCTCGCTCTCGCGGCCCGTGGCGACAAGGAAGTGCGGCGACTCCGGGATGCGCAGGGTCAGGAACAGGTAGGCGAGCGCCGGTACGACGGCGGCCATCAGCATCCACTGCCAGGCGTGCAGGGCGCCGAGCATGTTCTCGCTCTTGCCGTCGGCGCCCTGGGCGATGCCCCAGTTGACGAGTTGGGACGCGGTGATCCCCAGCACGATGGCCGCCTGCTGGAACGAGGCCAGCCGCCCTCGATGGTCGGGCGGCGCGACCTCGGCGATGTAGGTGGGCCCGATCAGCGAGGCGAGGCCGATCGCCATGCCGCCGAGCACCCGCCAGGCGCCCAGGTCCCAGGCGGAGAAGGGCATGGACGAGCCGAGCGCGCTGATCGCGAACAGAGTCGCGGCCAGATGCATCACGCGCCGACGGCCGATGCGGTCGGCCAGCCGCCCGGCGATCGCCGCTCCGAAGGCGGAGCCGAGCAGGGCGGAGGCGACGATGGTGCCCGTCTCGCTGGAGGTGACGCCGAAGCGGTGCTGGATACCGGTGATGGCGCCGTTGATGACGGCACTGTCGTAGCCGAACAGGAAGCCGCCGATCGACGCGGCTGCCGAGATGTAGGTGACGCGCCGGAGGTTGGTCGGGCGGAGCGCGGCCCTTGAGTGGGCCGCCCCCGCGGAAGAGGCGTTCGAGGTCATGGATGGGCACTCCTTCACAGGACCGGATGCGGCGCGCGAGGGCGTGAGCAGCGGTCGTAGAGGACGCGGACAGGGACGACCACTGCGCTCGCGCGCGGGTCACCGGTCAGAGGACGGCCGCCGGGGACGAGAGCAGTTCGTGGAGGCGGGCGAGGTTGGCGGCGCCGACGATGCCGGCGTCCGCACCGACGGTGGCGGTGCGGACCTCGGCGTAGACGCGGTGCTCGCCGCCGCCCAGGGCCCGGCGGTAGGCGACCTCGGCCGGACGCCGGATCAGCTCGCCGGTGTCGCCGAGGCCGCCCCCGATGACGAGGACGGACGGGTCGAGGATGGACGCGAGGTCGGCGAGGACCTGGCCGAGCCAGCGGCCCGACCGCGCGAACACGTCGAGGCAGAAGGGGTCGCCGCCGAGGGCGGCCTTGGTCACATGCTGGCCCTGAAGGCCGGAGAGGGTGCCGTCGCCGAGGGCGAGCACCCGCGCGGCCCGGGCCGGATCGGCGGCGGCCATCTCGCGGGCGCGGCGGGTGTGGGCGGCTCCGCTGGCGTACTGCTCCATGCAGCCGCGCTGGCCGCAGGGGCACGGGAGTCCGTCGGGGACCGCCCGGTAGTGGCCGATCTCGCCGGCCATGCCGAACCGGCCGCGGAAGAGCCGACCCCTGCTGATGATGCCCCCGCCCAGGCCGGTGCCCGCCATGACCATCAGCATGTCGTCGTGGCCGGCACCGGCTCCGTGGATGAACTCGCCCCAGGCGGCGGCGTTCGCGTCGTTCTCGACGACGACCGGAAGTCCGGTGGCCTCCTGGACGATGTCCCGGATCGCCTTGTCGTGCCAGCCCAGGTTGGGGGCGAAGCGCACCGTCGAACGGTCCGCGTCCACGTAGCCGGCGGCTCCGACGCCGACCGCCCGGATGTCGTCCCAGCCGCCGCGGACCTTCTGCACCGCCTCGGCCACCGCTTCGGCGATGCGGTCGGGGTCGTGCGGGGTGGGGATGCGCACCCGGGTGACGACGTCCCCGCCGGGGTCGACCGCCCCCGCGGCGATCTTCGTGCCGCCGAGATCGACGCCGACGGTCAGCCCGACGTTCTGGTCCTTCATGCGGCACCGTCCACACCGTCGAACCGTCGGCGCGCGTGCCGACACCCGTGCCCGTCGGGCCACTCCAGGCAGGCGAAAAGGAGAAACATGATGTGGTTCCTAACGTTGTGATGTCGTGTGGAAGCGGTTTCCGCATCGCATGGACGGCTGTTCGCCGCCGGTCCGGGAACTGCTTCAGCGTCCGTGATCCGGCGGCGAGTTGCTTGAGTCATTCGACTGCGTCCCGGAGGTCGTCGTGTAACAAACACGGGCTGTGCCCGGTCATCTCTGTGCAGCACGTTGGATCGACGGAGGTGTGACACGGTGTTGGAGATGGGATCAACAGACGGGCACGGCGCGCACGGGTACCGGGAAGGGACCGGCCCCAGGACGCCGGCGGACGTCGAGGTGCGCTTCGTGCCGGAGGGCACCTCGGTGATGACCGTGCTGGGCGAGCCGGAGCGGGTGATCAAGGCCGGTGAGACGTTCTGGGAACCGGGTGGCGAGGTGATCCACTACCGGAACGGCAGCGCGACGTCGGACACGCCGGCCGAGTACGTCGTCGTCGTGCTGGGTGCCCCCGGCGAGCCGATGCTCGCGCTCGTCGACGAGGAGGAGCTGGAGAGGCGGGCGCGTCTGCGCGCACCGCGGCCTCCCGCCGACTGAACCACGGCTCAAATACGGGGAGTTCAGCACGTCAGTTCTCGAAGGGGGCCGTTGTGGCCGGTGACGGGTCGATGTCGCACAGCGCGGCCGAGGAGCTGGTGGGACGTGACCGGGAGCTGGAACTGCTCGGCTCGTACGTCGACCAGGTGGTCGGCCGCGGTGGGGTGCTGCTGCTGTCCGGGGAGCCGGGCGTCGGCAAGTCCGCGCTCCTGGACGCTGCGGCGAGGGCGGCGACGGCAGCCGGCGCGCTGGTGCTGCGCTCGGCCGGGGTCGAGTTCCTCGCCGATCTGAGCTTCTCCGGACTGAACCACGTACTCGAACCGTTGCTGCCCGAGTGCGGGGCTCTCGACCCGGCACACCGCGAGGCCCTGGCCGTCGCGCTGGGCACCGGTGACGGTGCCTCGGTCGATCGACTGGTCGTCTACGGAGCCGTACTGGCGCTGCTGCGCCGGGCGGCGAGCACCCGTCCGGTACTGCTCCTGGTCGACGACCTGCAATGGATCGACCGGGCCAGCGCGGCGGCGCTCGCGTTCGTCGCCCGGCGGCTGACCGGAAGCCGCGTGGGCTTCCTCGCCGCCTCACGGCCGGGGTTCGAGAGCTTCTTCGAGCGCGCGGGACTTCCCGAGCTCACCGTGTCGCCGCTCGACGACACGGCCGCGGTCGGTCTGGTCGGCTCCCGGTTCCCGCTGCTCGCCGGGCGGGAACTGCGGCGGATCCTCGCACAGGCCCAGGGCAATCCACTGGCCTTGCTGGAACTGCCGACCGCGCTCGACGCCTCACGGGGCAGCGCGGGGGTGGTGCTGTCCGAGGTGCTCCGGCTCAGCCGTCGGCTGCAGGACCTGTATGCCTCCCGGGTCGCGGAGATGCCCCCGCCCACGCGACGGCTGCTACTGCTGGCCGCGCTGGAGGACAGCGGCGAACTGCCGGTCCTGCGGGCCGCGCTCCCGGACGAAGACGTCCTGTCCCTGCTCGCCCCCGCCGAGCGGGCACAGTTGCTGCGGGTCGAGCACCCCGGCCCGGGGCGGCTGTCCTTCCGGCATCCGCTGATCCGCGCGACCGTCGTGTCGGGGTCGACCGGCGTTCAGCGCCTGGCCGCCCACCGCGCCCTGGCGGAAGCTCTGACCGATCAGCCCGATCGCCGCGCGTGGCACCTGGCCGAGGCCACCCCCGACCCGGACGAGCGGGTCGCGGCCCTCCTGGAACACACCGCCCGCCGGGTCCGCCGGCGCGGCGACGCCGTCGGCGCCTTCAACGCGCTGGTGCGGGCCGCGGACCTCACTCCCGGCCCCACCGACCGCAGCAGACGGCTGGCCGAGGCCGCCTTCGTGGGCGCGGACGTCGCCGGAGAGCTGCGCACGGCGGCGGAACTGCTCGTGGAGGCCCGACGCGCCGACCCCGAAATCAGGGGATCGCTGCGGGCGGCGGCCGCTGCCTCGCAGGTGCTGCTCAACCGCGACGGTGACGTCAACACCGCGCACCGGCTGCTCGTGGGCGCGATCACAACCCGTGAGGGCAGGTCCGACGGCGACGACGAAGCGCTCTTCGAAGCGCTGTGCACCCTGCGCAGGGTGTGTCTGTGCGCGGGCAGACCCGAACTATGGGCCGCGTACCACGCGGCCATGTCCCAGGTGACCGTACCGATGCCTCCCCTCCAAAAACTCCTCGGCGATGTCTACTCCGACCCGGCGCGCTCCTCCGCGACCTCCCTCGGGCTGCTGGACGCGGTGATCCACGACCTCCACCTGGCGACGGACCCGAGCAGGATCGAACGGATCGCGATGGCGGCGCTCTTCGTGGACCGGGCGTCAGGCTGCCGTGCGGCTCTGTGGTCCGTCGTCGACGACGGGCGCGAAGGCGGCGCGGTCACCTCGGCGCTCATCGCGCTCGTGGTGCTGTGCCTGGACGACTACATGTCGGGGCGGTGGGACGAGTGCGGCCGTCTCGCGGCAGAGGGGCTGGCACTGAGCGAAACCCACGGCTATCAGCTGCTGTCCCAGCACTTCCACCGGGCCCGGGGCCTGCTCGCCGCGGCGCGAGGCGACGACGGCACGGTGCGGGAACTGGCACAGCGGATCACCGATTGGGCGGTACCTCACGGCGCCCGTACCTGGGAGCACTTCGCACGGCACATGACGACACTGTCGGCCCTGGGACGCGGTGACCACGAGGAGGCCTACCTCAACGCATCGGCGATCAGCCCTTCGGGCGTGCTGGCCCCTCATGCCCCGCTCGCCCTGTGGGTTCCCATGGACCTCGTGGAAGCCGCCGTCGGCAGCGGACGCCGGGCCGAGGCGCTCGCCCATGTCACCGCGATGAGGGAGACGGGCCTGCCTGGCATCTCCGGCCGCCTGGCACTGGTCACCGCCGGTTCGGCCGCGCTCGTCGCCTCCGAGGACCGGGCCGCCGGCTTCTTCGAGGAGGCGCTCGCCGTACCCGGTGCCGAGCGCTGGCCCTTCGACCTCGCCCGCGTCCGCCTGAACTACGGGCAGCACCTGCGTCGCGCACGCGCCGTCAAGGACGCCCGCGTGCAACTCACCGCCGCACTCGAGACCTTCCGCCGTCTGGGGGCGGCTCCCTGGGCCGCACGGGCCGCCGAGGAACTGCGGGCGACCGGCCGCGGTGCCACCTTGGTCCACCAGGATCCGGAGAGCGTCCCGCTCACGGAGTCGGAACACCGGATCGCCACTCTCGCCGCGTCCGGACTGACCAACAGGCAGATCGGCGAACGGCTTTTCCTCTCTCATCGGACCGTGGCGGCCCACCTGCACCGGATCTTCCCGAAGCTCGGCATCACCTCCCGTGTCACCCTCGGCGAAGCCCTCGCCTCACTACCGCCGGGGCAGCCCGGCGCGGGGCGATCTGCCACTTCGTCTCGGTCCTAGGACCCGGCGCTCGGAGGCAGCGACGCGAGTGCGTCCCTGAGGGCCGCGCGTGAGGCGATTCCGAGTTTCGGAAACAGTTGGTAGAGGTGCGAACCCACGGTGCGGGGCGAAAGGTGGAGTCGTTCACCGATCTGCTTGTTGGTCAGGCCGGAGGCGGCGAGTGCGGCGATCTCCTGTTCCTGCGCGGTGAGCGTCACCGACCCGTGCTTGGCCCCGGTCCGGGACCGGCCGGTGGCGCGCAGTTCGCCTGCGGCCCGGTCCGCCCACGGCCGGGCGCCCAGGTGCTCGAACACCTCGGCCGCAGCGACCAGTTGGGCTCGGGCCTCCGTGACGCAGCGCATGCGCCGCAGACGCTGTCCGTAGGCCAGCCGTATCCGGGCCAGGTCGAAGGGCCGACGCTGGGCTCCGGGGACGGCCAGGGCCTGCTCGAAACGTCCGACCGCGCCGTCGTCCGGCGCGACGAGCGCGGCTGCGCCGGCCACCAGCAGTGCCAGCCGCGGGGAGATCTCCGCGACACCCGCCTCCCGCATCGCCCGCACATGTGCCTCCGCCTCGGCGGTGCGCAGGGTGTGCATCGCCGCCTCCACGAGATCCATGGAGGCCGTCAGGGCGTGCGGAGCGTGGGAGGCGATCCGGTCGACGGGACTGATCGCCGCGGCGTTACGGTAGGCGCCTTCGTAGTCGCCCGCGCCGAGTTCGGCGAGGACGCGAGCGTGGTCGGCGAAGGCCACCGCCCCCAGGGCCCCGCGCGGCACGGCCCAGTGCGTGATCCGGTCGGCCAGACTCCGGCTCTCCTCCAAGTGGCCGTGGACGGCGGCGAGCAGAGCCTGGTGGTACTCGAAGTACCAGGAGAGGAAGGAGTGTTGGCGCTCCTCGCAGATCCTCAGTGCCTCGTCGGCCAGTGTTCCGGCCTCGTCCCAACGGCCTGCGGCGAAGTCCTCCGAGCACAGGTGCATGAGCGCGTCGACGTGCCGGCGGACATGGCCGCCTTGGCGTCCTTGCCGGACCACCCGCCAGGCGACGTCCCGGTCGGACTCCCGCCTGCCGGCCGAACCGGTGCGGGACGGGTCCGCCGACGCCTCGACGCAGGCGGAGAGCAGCGGCGCAGCAGTCGGCCGCACACGGTCGAGAACGGTGTGGAAGGGTTCCCACAGGGCGTCCCGACCGCTGGACCAGCACACCAGCCGCAGCATGCGCAGTGCCTCGACGAGGGCGTCGTCCTCCGCGTCGTGTCCGTGGGTGCCGGTCCCGACGGCCTCCACCAGGAGGCGGTGAGCCATGTCGATGTCACCGTCACCACCGTTGAGCAGGAGGAGCGCCGTCGTGGCGGCGGCGAGCAAAGTTGCGGTGGGATCGGGGTCCGCGCGCCGAGCGCGGTCGAGGAGTTCCGAGGCCGCGCGCAGATCACCGATCGCGTCGGCGGCGAGGAAGGCGGCCCGGGCCAGTCGGCGTCCTCGGTCCGCGGGCCGGGGGCTCAGCTCGGCGGCCCTGGTGAGTACGGAGACCGCCCTCGCGGCGTCTCCGCGTCGGGCGGCGCGCTGTCCGGCCTCCTCAAGCAGGGCGCCGATTCGCTCGTCGGGAACGAGCGTCGCGCTGCCCAGGTGCCAGGCCCGCCGCTCGGGTGCCTCCGCGCGGAGTTCGGCGAGCGCGCGATGAGCCTGGCAGCGCTCGGTGAGGGTGCTGCTCTCGACGAGCGCGGCCCTCATCAGCGGATGGCGGAAGGCCACGCGACGGTTCGTGCCGTCGACGGTCACCAGACGGTTCCATTCCGCCGCCGCCAGGGCCGTGAGCCTCTCTGGAGCCCCAGACCCGGCCCGCAGGACACCCGGGTCGCCGCTGTCGTCGAGGGCGAGAAGCAGCAGAAGCCGACGCGCTTCGGCCGAAAGGCCGGCGACGCGCGAAGCATGGAGGTTCCGAACCCGTGGGGAGAGCGGCAGTACGTCGGGCAGATCGGCCAGCGCGTCGCGTTGCGGGCCGCTCAGCGCTGCGGGCAGTTCCACGAGCGCCAGCGGATTGCCCTGTGCCTGGTCCAGGACGCGGTCCCGCACGGATGCGGCCAGCCCCGGGAAGCGGGTTGCGAGCAGATCTACGGCGGCTTCGCGATCCAGCGGCGGCAACTCGTACTCGGTGAGTCCGCCCCGCCCGAAGAAGGTCTCGGCTCCCGACCTGGAGGCGGCGAGGAATCCGATACGGCTGCCCCACAGCCGGCGGGCGACGAAGCCCAGCACCGCCGAACTGGCCCGGTCGAGCCGCGCGAGGTCGTCCACGACCATCAACACGGGGCGTTCGGCCGCCACTTGACGCAGCAGGAAGGTCACCGCGTCGGTGACCTCACGCCCGACGGGCGCGGAATCGCCACCGTAGCCCAGCGCGCCCCGCAGGACCTCCCCGTGCGTGCCGGCCATGCACTCGAACCGGTCGTTCAGGGGCACCAGCAACTGGTGAAGGCCGGCGTAGGCGAGTTCGGTCTCGAACGGGACGCCGACGGCCGACAGGACCCTGCTGCCCGCTCCGGTCGCGGCTCTGCCGACCTCGCCCAGAAGCATGCTCTTGCCCACCCCCGGCTCCCCCGAGACCAGCAGGGCACGGCCCGCGGTCGTGCCCTGCCCGAGCAGCGCCTTGATCTCGCGGAGTTGTCGCGCGCGCCCGACCATCTCAAGGGGCCGACCGCCGTCCGCGTCCAATTGCACGGTGTCGCTCGACAGTTCGAGCAGGGCCCTGCGTGGTACCGGTGGGAAACGGTGCTGCGGCCACCGGGAGGGTGGGCGCTCAGCGGGGGCTCGGGGCAGCCGTCCGACGGGCGAACCGAGTGACATGAGTACTCCGTACATCGGGCTGTCTCTCCCACCGCGCGGCGGGAGAGCTTGGGCTCAGCGTGTACCCGGCCCACTGGGCCGAACATCAGTAACGTGACTGCGCGGCGACTCCAGGGTCATTTGACTGATGGCGCGAGCACCACCGGACCTCGCAGAATCAGGATGTCCCCTGAAACACACGAACAGACACACAAGACGTCACACCGTGTGTCTTCCCGAGTCCCCTTGATCCCACCGGTTTACCGAGCGGTGATGTGATGAGACAACCCGAAAGTTTCCCCCTGGTGGTGTGGCGGATGCTTGTCCGCCTGGTCGTCGCCGAAGGAGTGGATCGTCCTGTGATGCTCGATCTGTCTTACGACAGAGCAGATCCCTACGCGGTGTCCCTGACGTTCCACATGTGCACCGACGCGACCGTACGCTGGGTGGTCGGCCGCGAACTCCTCCTGGACGGACTGGAGAAGCTCGCCGGTGTCGGCGACATCCAGGTCTGGCCGTCCCGGCGTCCGTGGGCCCCGGGCCGGGTGCACATCGCGCTGTGCCCGTGTCCGAAGCAGGAGGCGGTCGTGGTGAGCGCCCCGGCGCGAACCGTGGAGGCCTTCCTGCGGCAGACCCTCGCGCTGGTGCCCGCCGGTACCGAGGAATGCCACCTCGACGTGGACGCGACCGTCCACCAGCTCCTGAGCGACCCCGGTGAGTCCCTTCGATAGTGACCGGCCCACGCATGTCACATCTGAGCGGCCTGCGCGGTCTATGTGGTGACGGACAACGAAGCAGAGGGAATCATGCGTGAGATTGTGATCGTCGGCGGTGGCTACGCGGGCTTCTACACCGCATGGGGCCTGGAGAAGAAGCTGCGTCGGGGCGAGGCGAAGGTCACGGTCGTGGACCCGCGCCCGTACATGACCTACCAGCCCTTCCTGCCGGAGGTCGCGGCAGGTTCGGTGGAGGCGCGGCACGCCGTCGTCTCCCTGCGGCGGCACCTGCACCGTACCCGGCTGATCGCGGGGACCGTGACCGCGATCCGGTCGGCGGACCGCACGGTGACCGTCCGCCCGGTGCGCGGCAACTCCTACGCGCTGCGCTACGACACCCTCGTGGTCACCGCCGGCGCCGTGACCCGCACCTTCCCCATCCCCGGACTGGCCCAGCAGGCCATCGGCCTCAAGCACGTCGAGGAGGCCGTGGCGGTCCGCGACCGGCTGATGACCGGCTTCGACCAGGCCGCGTCGCTGCCGCCCGGCCCCGAACGCCGCAAGCTGCTCACCGTCACGTTCGTGGGCGGCGGGTTCTCCGGCGTCGAGGGCTTCGGCGAACTCCTCTCGCTGGCGACCGCGATGCTCCGGTCCTATCCGGAACTGACCGCCCAGGACCTGTCCTTCCACCTGGTCGAGGCCCGCGGCCGCATCCTGCCCGAGGTGAGCGACAAACCCGGCGCCTGGGTGGTGCGCCACCTCGAAGGCCGGGGCGCGCACGTCCACCTCAACACCCGGCTGCTGTCCGCCGAGGACGGCCACGTCGTCCTCTCCGACGGACAGGAGTACGACTCCACGCTGATCGTCTGGACCGCGGGCAACGCCTCGAACCCGGTGGTCCACAACCACACGGACCTGCCCCTCGACGAGCGCGGCCTGCTGCAGGTGAGCGCCGATCTGCGGGTGGGCACGGACAGCGGGCCGCTGCCCGACGTGTGGGCGGCCGGCGACGACGCGGCCGTTCCCGACCTCGCCTCGCCCCTCCCGGGCGCGCGCACGGTGCCCAACGCCCAGCACGCCGTACGCCAGGGCCGGCTCCTCGCCAGGAACCTCGTGGCCGACCTGCGCGGCAAGCCCCTCCGCACCTACCGCCACAGCAGCCTCGGCGTGGTGGCGACCCTCGGCCTCGGCCGGGGAATCTTCCAGTACAGGCGCATCGTCGTCACAGGATTCTGGGCATGGTTGATGCACCGGGGCTACCACATGCTGGCGGTACCCAGCTGGGAGCGGAAGATCCGCGTCCTGGCGGTCTGGCTCACCGCCGCCGTGACGGGCCGGGACCTCGTGTCCCTCGCGTCCGTGCAACACCCCCGGGACGCCTTCGTCACGGGCGGGCACACACAGGGACAGGATGCCGGCCGTACGAAGGAAGACAGCACGGCATGACCACGCGGGGTTCTCGATTCCACCGGGGGTACGCCATGACCGCACGCGAGGAGGCCGCCCGCGGCCTGACCGACATCGAGGGCTTCCTCTACCGGGAGGCCCACATGGGAGCCACGCACCGCCGCCTGGCGGACCTCACCGCGCGCGTGGGGGGCCTCACTCCCGAGCAGCAGCGGGACATCCGGACGTGGTACACCGACGAACAGCGACACGTCGCCCGCATGGTCACCGACCACATCGCCGAACAGGTCGCCGCACTGGAGGCACGACACCAGGCCCGGATCCGGCACTGGCTGCGGGGCACACTCGCCGCCATGGCCCTGATCACCCTGGCGATGACCGCCTGCGTCGTGGTGATACTCGGCTCGTCACGCTGACCGCCGCACACCACCGCGTCACGTCCGGGAACGCCATGCGCGGTACAGGCCCCGGCCGGCGCGCTGCAGCCGCGAGGAGGCGACGAGGCGGTCGAGTGTGCTGCGGACCGCGTTGATGCTTCCGCTGTCGGCGTCACGGTCGAGTGCCGAAGCGACGTCCCGGGCCCGTACGTCGACGTCACCGACCTCGGCGAAGTACGCCATGATCTGCTCGGTCAGCCTCCCGTACTGCTTGCCCGCGTCCGTGTCCGGCGCAACGTCGTTGCCCGTCCGGGTGGCGACGGACACGGTGTGTTCGTCCGCTGGCCCGTCGGCGGCCGAGGCCGACAGCACGCCGGCCAAGGCGCCGAGGGCACGCTGAACCGAGTCGAGATGGGCCGCGACCGCGGCCAACTCCCTTTCCAGTGCCAGCTTCTGGATCCGCAGCCGGGCGAGTTCCTCCTGGAGTCCCTCGGCGGTGACCTCGATGCTGTGCGCCGTTCCACTCGCGGAGACCATGCGTCCTCTCCCTCCTCAGTCCTTGTCGACATCATATGCAGCGCTTCGAGTGTCAGACACGGCATCTCAGTGTGTCGAACAGTGGGAAATCGCAGCTCCGCGAAAAACATCGTCCGTTTCTGTCACACGTTCCTGTCGGCCGCGGTCTATGCAGCGGACGAAGCGGAGCAACGGAGGCCAGTGAACCATGTGTGTCGAACCGTCCCCCACCTCACTTGAGGACCTCGACGAGGCGGTCGCCGTCTTCGTACGCCACCGCAGGCGGCTCTTCGGCATCGCCTACCGCATGCTCGGCAGCGTGGTGGAAGCCGAGGACGTGGTCCAGGAGGTGTGGCTGCGCTGGCAGAAGACCGAGCGTTCGGTGGTGGTCAGTCCCGTGGCGTTCCTCTCCAGTGCGACGACCCGGCTGGCCATCAACGTCGCGCAGTCGGCGCGCGTACGACGGGAGACCTACGTCGGCCCGTGGCTTCCGGAACCCCTCGACACAAGCGCGGACCCCGAGGTCGGCGCGCAGCGCGCCGAGGCCGTGGAGCTGGCGCTGCTCCTGGTGCTGGAGAAACTGAACCCCGTCGAGCGCGCCGCTTATGTGCTGCGCGAGGCGTTCGACTACGCCTATGCCGAGATCGCCGAGATACTCGAACTCAGCGTCGTCAATGTACGGAAAGTCGTCAGCCGGGCTCGTCGTCACCTGTCGGACGAGCGGCGGCAGAACGTGGACGCGGCCGAGCACCGGCGTCTTCTGAACGCCTTCGTCTCAGCGGCCCGGACGGGGGACGTGGCGTCTCTGGAGGCCCTGCTCGCGCCCGATGTCGTCAGCCTCTCCGACGGCAACGGCATACGGGGCTGTGCCCGGGTGCCTGTGCGGGGCCGTGCCCGGGTCGCCAGACTCTCGGCCTACCGGCAGCTCTGGCGGGAGTCGGTGCCCGAGCTGGTCGACGCCAACGGCTCTACCGGCGTGGTCGTCCACCGGGACGGCGAGGCCCTCGTCTTCATGACCGCCGCCGCCTCGAAGGACGGCATTCACCAAGTGCTGTGGGTGTTCGCCCCGAGCAAGATCGCCGCCTTCCTCGATTCGCGCTCCCGTTCCGCGATCTTCTCCGGCGCCGTGCCGGACTGTGTGTGACGGCGGCGGTGTGACGTTCGTGTCGCTGTCACGGGCTCGCGTCCGTGCCGGCAGCACCGTCGGTGCGGGGCCGGTTCCAGGACCGGAGTTTGTCCGGGTTGAGCATGACCCAGAATTGGGCGACCCGGTCGCTCGCGACGTCGACGCTGATGACGGCGGTGACCTGTCGGCCGTAGCGGGCGACGAGGCCGGTCCGGCCGTTGACGGAGTGGGTGGCCAGGGTGGTGTGCGGGCGGCGGGCCAGAAGCGTAAGCAGGCTGTCGGCGACCGGCCCACTGCCGTGCACCGGCCCGGTCAGCGCCCGTACCTTGCCGCCGCCGTCGAAGAACGCCGTGACGTCCAGGCACAACAAGGAGGCGAGCAGTTCGCCGTCTTCCGTGACGCATGCCCGGTGTACGGCGCGGACGACGGTGTCGTGCTGGTGCGGCGTCGTGGAGCGGGTGCGCCGCGACTGCAACAACTCCCGGGCCCGTGCGGCGAGTTGGGCGAGTTCCGGTTCCGTACGGCCCACTATGTCGGCGACCGTGCCGGGGGCCATCCCGAAGGCGCGGAACACGAACGCCGCCCGCTCGGCCGTCGGCAGCGACTCCAACGCGTTCAGTACGACCCGGCCGGCTTCCTCCTCCACCTCCGACGGCCGTCCACGCCCCGTCTCCTGGCCGGGCGGTGCGAGCCGGCCCAGGCAGATCCCGCCGACGGTCCTCGCCAGCCAGGACCGGGGAACGGCGACCTGCCTACGTACCGCGCCGGACAGCCCGTACCACCGCCGATAGGCCTCGTCCACAACGCTCTCCGCCGCGCCCGGGTCGCCCAGCATCCAGTGGGCGACAGCGAGCAGATACCGACGCTCCTCCCACAACTCGGCGAGCGACACCGCATCACCCTGGTCCACGTCACACCCGCCCTCCCGCTCGCACGGCCCCGCACGCGGCAGGGGCATGGGCTCACCCCTTAAGACCGGCAACACCCGGGCCTTGTGACACCAACCGCCGTGAACGCATGTCACACATCCGGCGGCCGCACGGTCTTACAGGGCAGAACCACATTGTTTTCTCTTTCACTGCCGAACGAGGTGACCATGCCATGCACTGGCGTGAACGGGCAGCCTGCCTGCACGTAGATCCCGAACTCTTCTTCCCCATATCCGACAGCGGCCTCACCCTTCGGCAGATCGACGAGGCGAAGGCCGTGTGCGGCCGGTGTCCGGTCGCGGAGCGGTGTCTCGAATGGGCGATGCGTGTGGGGCAGACGGACGGCATCTGGGGCGGAACAACGGAAAAAGAACGCCGCACGATGCGCGGACTCGACATCTCGCGCGCACAAAACTGCCCGAGCGATCCATGAAGGGCGGCAGCAATATGAGCAACGGTGAAAGGCTCGCCGACTGGGCCGACGGACGCCTGGGCATCCGCCGCCTGGCCAGAGAGAAAGCGCGACGCGCCTTTCCGGACCACTGGTCCTTCCTGCTGGGAGAGATCTGCCTCTACAGCTTCGTGATTCTGGTCGTCACCGGCGTGTACCTGACCTTCTACTTCCATCCTTCGATGAACGAGGTGCAGTACAACGGCAGTTACGCGCCGCTGCGCGGCCGGATGATGTCGGAGGCGTTCGCCTCGACCCTGCACATCTCCTTCGACGTCCGCGGCGGTCTGCTGATCCGGCAGGCCCACCACTGGGCGGCGCTGATCTTCGTCGCCTCGCTGCTCGCCCACATGATGCGGGTGTTCTTCACGGGCGCCTTCCGCAAGCCGCGCGAGGTCAACTGGGTGTTCGGATTCCTGCTGCTGGTCCTCGCCATGTTCGCGGGACTGACGGGATACGACCTCCCGGACGACCTCTTGTCCGGGACCGGCCTCGCCGTCGTGAACGGAACGATCCTTTCCATTCCGATCGTCGGAACGTATCTGTCGATGTTCCTCTTCGGGGGCGAGTTCCCGGGCCACGACCTCGTGGCCCGCTTCAACACCATCCATGTCCTGATCATCCCCGCCCTCATGGTGGGACTCCTGACCGCCCATCTGGCCCTGGTGCTCCATCACCGGCACACCCAGTACCCGGGCCGCGGACGCACCAACAGCAATGTCGTGGGCGTGCCGGCCACAGTCCATGCTGTCAAGTCGGCCGGCTATTTCCTGCTGGTGACCGGCGCGGTCTTCGTCATCGCCGCGGTCGCGCAGATCAACCCCGTCTGGCAGTACGGCCCTTACCGCGCCGACCAGGTCTCGGCCGGGTCGCAGCCCGACTGGTACATGGGCGTGGCGGACGGGCTGCTGCGGGTGATGCCGGGCTGGGAGATCAATCTCTGGGGCCACACCCTGGCGCTCGACAACCTGATCCCGCTGACCGCGGGGGTCGGCTTCTTCCTCGCCCTGGGCGTGTATCCGTTCATCGAGTCCTGGGTGACCCGTGACAGGCGCGACCAGAACCTGCTGGACCGACCGCGCAACCGGCCCGTACGCACGGCACTCGGCGTCGCCTGGCTCAGTTTCTACGCGGTGGCCCTGATCGGCGCCGGCAACGACATCATCGCCGTCCGCCTGCATCTCGCAGTCGAATCGGTGACCTGGGCTGTCCGCATCGGCCTCTTCGTGGTGCCCGTCGCGGCCTATTCGGTAACGAAGCGATGGGCCCTCGGACTTCAGCGCGGCGACCGCGACAAAGTACTGCACGGACGCGAGACCGGCATCATCAAACGCCTGCCCAACGGAGAATTTGTCGAAGTGCACGAGCCGCTCGATCAGGAACAACTCCACCTTCTCACCCAGCACAAGCAGTACCTTCCCCTCACTCCGGGCACCACCAACGGAACGGCGAATCCGAACGCCGTGTTCCGCCTCACCCGGAGCCTGCGCACCCGGCTCAGCGAGAGCCTTTACGGCGAGGGCGCACAGATCACCAAACCGACGGCACAGGAATACAGGGGCAAGGAAAAACCGACGAAGGAACTGCACCAGTGACCCATGGGGAGATGGACGATCTTGGACGTCTACGAGGCGGTCAGCAGTCGCCGGGCGGTACGCGGATTCACCGACCGGCATGTCCCGCGGGAGCTGCTGGAGCGCGTGCTGTGCGCTGCGGCGCGGGCGCCGTCCGGATCGAATCTCCAGCCGTGGCGCCCCTACGTGGTGACCGGCGACCCGCTGGCCGAGATCAAGACGCGGGCCGGTGGGCGCCTGGCCGCAGGCGAGCCCTGGGACGAACCGGAGTACGAGCAGTACCCGCCCGCGCTCAAGTCCCCGTACCACGAGCGTCGGTCCGCCTTCGGTGAGCAGCGCTACGGCGCACTCGGCATCTCGCACGAGGACGTGGAGGCACGCCAGCGGGCCGCTTCCGCGAACTGGGACTGTTTCGGTGCGCCCGCCGCGCTGTTCTGCTACATCGACCGCGATCTGGGCCCGGCCCAGTGGTCCGACACCGGCATGTACCTGCAGACCGTCATGCTGTTGCTCCGCGCCGAAGGGTTGCACAGCTGCCCGCAGATGGCATGGGCGAAGTTCCACAGGAGCGTCGCGGAGGTCCTGTCACCCCCGGACGAGCTCATGCTGTTCTGCGGCATGTCGATCGGATACGAGGACGCCGCGGTCGACCACGCCCGTACGGGCAGGGCGCCACTGGAGGAAACGGTCGTGTTCGTCGGGCATTAGAGCTGCGGGCGAGGCCGGCCCCGTGCGGGCCGGTCAAGGCCTACGCGGACGTCGCCTCGCCTTCGAGGCGCATGGTGCGGATCTCCTTGCGGGAGGAGATGCCGAGCTTCGAGAACACCTTGCGGAGGTGCCATTCGACCGTGTGGGGGCTGATGAACAACTGGGCGCCGATCTCGGAGTTCGTCAGTCCTTCGCCGGCGAGACGAGCGATCTGCGCCTCCTGCGGAGTCAGAGCTTCGTGCGTCGCGGCGGCGCGTTTACGAACCTTCGCTCCTGTCGCCTGCAGTTCGCGTCGCGCACGTTCCGCGAAAGCCTCGGCCCCTATCTGCCGGAGCATCTCGTGGGCGACGGCCAGGTGGGCGCGGGCGTCCGCACGCCGGTTCTCACGGCGGAGCCACTCGCCGTAGAGAAGTTGGACGCGCGCCAGTTCCGTCCGGACCTCCGTGGCACCGAGCCGCTCGATCGCCTCGCGGTACAGGGCGTCGGCGGCCTCCCCGTCACTCACCAACGCACGGGTCCTGGCCGAGGTGCCCAGAGCCCAGTCGGTGCCGCTGGCCTGAGCCATGTCGTGGATTGTCCGGACCGTCTCGGCTGCGTCCCCCGGTCTTCCGAGGCGTGCCGAGGCCTCGACGAACTCGACCATCGACTGGAGATACAGGCCCAGTTCCTGTGGGTTCTCACAACCACGCTTGGCGGCCTCATACGCTTCCTCGTAGCGGCCGAGCCCGTTGTAGAGCACCGCTGCCGCCCATTGCGTGGCGGTCACCACCTTGCCCTCCCCTCGCAGGAGGAGATCCTGGGTGATCGCCTCGATCGCCTGCCGGGTCTCGGGCTCCCGGCCCTTCCAGGGTTCGACGACCAGCGCCCCGTAGTGTGCGAAGAATCTGCTGCCGGTCGCCTCGCCGATCGCGGTCGCCTCCACGACCAGGGAGTCGGCGTCGGCGAGGTGGCCTGCGAAGACCCGGTTCGACAGGCGCAGCAGCAGAGCCGACGGGAGCACGGTCAGTGCTCCCGTCCCGCGCGCCAGGTCGACCAGACCCGCCGACAGCACGGACCAGCTCTCGAAGTCCCACGTGCTGTGCGCCAAACGGCATGCGAGCGGGAGCCAGCCCAGACCCTCTTCCCCCGGGACCTCCTCGGTACGGAACGCGGCCAGCGCTTCGAGGAGCATCGGCGTGCCTACGGCATAACCCTCCGTGGTCAGCCGTGCAATGCCCTCCAGGAGCAGATCGTCGCGCCTCGGCTCGGTGGGCCTCGGCGCGCTCAGTACGGCTTTCGCCACTTCGAGGACGCCGCCCTTCGGGAGGCGGCCGGCGGTGAGAGCCGCGTAGATCGCGTCGCGGTAGGTCTCGCGGGCGAGCCCTGCGTCGAGGGGCTCAAGCCGCTTGGCCGCGTCGAGCAGCAACGGCAGACCCGCGCTGGCGCTCTTGGAGGCCGACATGATCTGAGCGCGCAGCAGCTTCGCCTGTGCTGATCCGAGCGCGTCGAGGGAGCCCAGTTCCGCCACGTCCGCCAGACCTCGCGCGGCGTCGAACGCGCCGGCCCGGTACTTGGCCTGCGCCGCCGCCAACGCCCTGGCCCCCCGGCGTGCGGGGTCCGGGGTCAACTCGGCGGCCCGGTCGAGAAAGGCCGCCGCCGCGGCGATTCCGCCACGCGCCTGTGCCCGGCCCGCCGAGCGTTCCAGTTCCGCGGCCACCGTCTCGTCGGGTCCGGCCGTCGCACACGCCAGATGCCACGCCCGACGGTCAGGATCGAGTCGGGCATCGGTCGCGTCCGCCAACGCTCTGTGCACCTCGCGACGCCCGTCGAGGCCCGCCGCGCCGTACGCCGCCGAGCGCACCAGCGGGTGCCGGAAGCGCACCCACGTGCCGAAAGTGATCAGTCCCGACGCCTCGGCGTGCTCGACAGCGGTGTCCACGGCGATCCCGAGCCGCTCGGCCGCACGCCTCAACAGCGTCACGTCGCCGACCGGTTCGGCGGCGGCGGTGAACAGCAGGCGTTGTGTCTCGGCCCGGAGGGACTGGACGCGGCGGAGGAAGCCCTGCTCGATCTGACTCGACAACGGCCGCACGTCGGGGCGCGCAAAGCCGTCGGCCAGGTCCACCGGGGCCAAACCGCGAGGCAGCTCCAGCAGGGCCAGCGGATTACCCCGCGTTTCGGCGATGATGCGGCTGCGTACCCGGTGGTCGAGTGGTCCGGTGACGACCGAGTCGAGGAGTTTCCGGGAGTCGCTCTCGGTCAGGCCCGTCACGGGCAGCTCGGGCAGGCCGGTGATCGACTCGCCGACGGTCGGCTCGCGGACGCTCGGGGTGCGGACGGCGAAGACCAGCACGACCGACTCCGCGAGCAGTCGGCGGGCGACGAACTCCAGACTCTGCGCCGACGCTCGGTCCAGCCACTGGGCGTCGTCGATGAGGCAGACCAGCGGCTGGTTCCCGCCGGCGTCCGCAAGGAGGCTCAGAGTGGCCAGGCCCACGAGGAACCGGTCGGGTGCGGTACCGCCACGCAGCCCGAACGCCGTGCAGAGGGCGTCGCGTTGAGGCTCGGGAAGGTCGTCGATGCCGCTCAGCAGGGGGGCACAGAGCTGATGCAGGCCGGCGTGGGAGAGCTCCATCTCGGACTGGACACCGGCAGCCCTGACAACGCGGCAACCGGTGGCACGCTCGACGACGTAGTTCAACAGCTCGGTCTTCCCGATGCCTGCCTCACCGCGCAGCACCAGGACCCCACTGCGCCCCGACCTGGCACCTGCCAAGAGGTCGTCGAGGAGCAGGCACTCGTTTCGCCGCCCGAGGAGTCCGGGAAACGCACCGCGACTCGTCATGGCAGCCTCCCTGATCAGGATAGACCGGCGTTCGTGGCAACGTCCCCGGATCGCGGCGCCGTGTCCGCGGGAGGCCGATGTCACCCTCGGTGGCGGCAGTGACACGGAACGACGACCTTCGCACGTCAGCGAGAGGACGGCCCCGGGCTACGAATCCACTACGGCACAACCACGCAGCCGCCTACGGCTTCCCCAGGGGCGATCGGCCGCCCCCGTGCGCGACGGTGATGTCAGCCGCCTTTCAAGCGACTGACCTACGGAGCAGAGGAGCCGGTCGTGGACACGCAAGCGCTCGAAGCAACGCGAGGTCGGGAGAGGGCGGGCATGACGGCCACCCCGGCGATGGGTGAACTGGACAACGCGACGTCGGTGTTCGTCCATGCCCGGCCAGGACTTCTCAAGATCGCCAGGCGAATCGTCGGAGATGCGGGCGAGGCCGAGGACGTCATCCAAGAGGCGTGGCTTCGGTGGCAGGGCACAGACCGCACAGTCGTCCTGAACCCCGCGGCGCTGCTCAGGACCACCACTGTCCGGCTGGCCGTCAACGTCGTCCGGTCCGCCTGGAGACGCCGTGAATCCTGCGCCGGCCCCTGGTTCCCGGAACCGGCGGACACCGAAGCGACCCCGGAAGCGGTGGCCGAGAGGCTGGAAGCCGTTGAGCAAACGGTTCTTCTGCTGATGGAGGCACTCACACCGACGCAACGGGCCGTGTACGTCCTGCGGGAGGGCTTCGCCTACCCGTACACCCGGATCTCCGGGATCCTGCGCCTGAGCGTCGCGAATGCGAGGCAGCAGGTGTCACGCGCCCAGAAACGTCTCGCTACAGAGCACAGCAGGCAACCTGTGGACTCCGTCGCGTATCGGCGCCTCGTCCAGGCCTTCCTCGCGGCGGCCCGGTCCGGCGACCTCGCGCACTTGGAAAGGGTCCTCGCCACCGACGCCGGCCGCCCGCCTGCCCGGCGTCGACCACTCGCTTCGGCTCCGAGGACGCGCCGATGACCGGCGCGATTCTTCCTTACTGGAACCGCTCACGCTCTCCGTCCTGAAGCCACGCGGGCGAAAGCCGGTGCAGAGTGGTCGAGATGGCTGTCATGCGCTCGTTGATGTGCACCAGTTCCCGCCGCAACGCGGTGACACGGGTCTGCAGTTCGGCGGACTCGGCGCTCAGCGCCATGACGGTGGCCGCGATGTCGGTGCGTTCCTCATGGATCTTTTCCATCGTGCTCCTCTTGCTGTCCCCGCGTTCTCATGGGTGGCGGCACCGGGTGGCCCTTCCCGGACGAACCTGAGGGAATGGCCACCCAGACCGGACGACGTCTACTTCTGCCGCGCGAGCCAGTCGGCGAACCGCGTCCCGGCGATGTGTGCGTCAGGACCCGGCAGGAGCGTGTCCTCCTCCAACTCGGCACCCCAGTACGTCGCCTGCGGGTCCGTGACGATCTTGCGGGGGTCGTCATGCGCCGAGAGTCCCATGCGGATGAACTCCTCCAGCTGGAACGCCTCCGGGCCAGCGACCTCGACCACACCACCCACCGGGTCCCCGACCGCCGCACGCGCCACGGCCACAGCCACGTCGTCGGAGACGATGGGCTGGATCTTCGCGTCGGGCAGATGCACGGTGTCGCCCACGGTGACCCCGTCCGCCAGCCCCTTCGCGAACTCGAAGAACTGCGTCGCGTGCACGATCGAGAACGGATTCCCGGCCGCCCTGATCAGCTCTTCCTGCGCCTGCTTCGCACGGAAGTACCCACTCCCCTGGAGACGCTCGGTGCCGACCACCGACAGCGCCACGTGATGCCCGACGCCCGCCTCGGTCTCCGCCTTCAGCAGATTCGTCGTCGAGGTGCGGAAGAAGTCCATGACCGCCTGGTCCTCGAACGACGGCGAGTTCGACACGTCGACCACCACCAACGCGCCCTTCAGGACCTCGGCCAGTCCCTCGCCCGTCAGCGTGTTGACACCGGTGCTGGGCGCCGCCACGACCACCTCGTGCCCGTGCTCGCCCAGCCCGGCGACCACCTTCGAGCCGATCAGCCCGGTTCCACCGACCACTACGACCTTCATGACGGAATTCCTTTCGGATTTGCCTGATGCCTACATGAGTAGAGACCGGACACCGCCTCGGTCTGTGACACCGCCCGACGGAACCTAGGACGCCAGCGTGATGGTGGTCGGCGTACCGTGCCAGGCCATGCGCGCGTACGGGCACAGCGCGTCGGCCCGGTGCAGGAGCGGTGCGGCGACGTCCGGGGTGACGCCCGGCCATCGGACCACCAGGTCGACGTGGAGGACGTAGCCGCCGTCCTGCGGATCGCGGCCGAAGGCCACGGTCGCCCCGACGGAGATCGCGGTGGGGTCGAGCGCGGTCTGTCGGGCGAGGAGGCTCAGCGCGCCGTGGAAGCAGGCCGCGAAGCCGGCGGCGAAGAGCTGCTCGGGGTTGGATCCCCGGCCGTCTCCGCCCAGTTCGGCGGGCAGCCGCAGATCGAGGTCGAGGATTCCGTCGTCCGAGCGCGCCCTCCCCGAGGCTCTCCCGTGGGCCGCCGTCCCGCCGGTCACGGTCACCGTCGTGGTGTACAGGGGAGCGAATTCCTCTCCGCCGAAGTCCTGCTCGGTGGACAGGTCGGGAGGTCGGATCGGCTCGGTCACCGTGTGGCCCCCGTGGTGCTGTGAGGTGCCGGACCAACTGTGCAGCAAGCCATGATGAGCGCACCTTTGCGTCGTGACGTCCCGGATACCGACGGCCGAACGACTGGATGACCGGCGAGTGCCCGCACTTGTGACACGCGAGGCGCCGGCCAGGAGGTCACCGCGCTGCGCGTCGTACAGCGAGGACGGACGGGTCCCGCCGTTCGGGCAGCGCGACGAGACCTGCTTCCTCCAGTTCCGCGATCAGCTCCGTACGGGAGGCGGGCCACATCCAGAACGTCTCGTCGTGCTGGCGCAGCACGCGCCCGTGCTCGCGCACCCAGTAGTCGAACCGTGCCCGGATCCGGTCCACGTCGGGCGACGTCATGATGCTCCCCCCGTACTCGTGCCGCCCGACCGTCCGGGTCGGCAGCGCACGGGTGGTCTCGTGCCGCGGGAGGCGGGCCGGCGGGAGCTGGACGAGCAGCACCCCCGCGGGCACGAGGGCCTCGGCGACGGCCGGCCACAGCGCACGACGCGAGGCCGGCTGCAGACAGGCGACGGTGTTGTGGCACACGGCCACGTCCGCGATCCCACGCAGCCCGGCCTCGTCGAGCGCGTACGGGTGGACGGTGACCCGCGTCGTCGACTCCGCGCCCAGGGACGCCAGGCGCGTCATCAACGGGGTGCGCATGCACCGGGCGGGCTCCACCGCGTGCACGGGAACGCGCGACTCCAGGAGACTCATCAGGGTGACTCGCCCGGTGCCCGCGCCGACGTCCAGCACACCGACCCGGGCCCTGGCCACGTCGTCACGGTAGAGAGCGCGCACCCGGGCCTCGTCCCGCTCCGCCTGTAGCAGGTCGTAGAACTCCGCGCTGACCGCGTAGGCGTCCTGGGTTTCCCGCCCCGGGTGGTCGATCGAGGGCGTGCTCATGACGGTCACCCGCGCCATCCGTACCGCTCGCGCGCTCGCACGACCGTCTCCGGGTCGATCGCGTCGGCGCGTGCCAGACCGTCCAGGGCGGCTACGACGATCGACTCGGCGTCCACCCGGAAGTAGCGCCGTACGGCGTCCCGGGTGTCCGACAGTCCGAAGCCGTCCGTGCCGAGGGACGAGTAGTCGTGGCCGACCCACTGACTGATCTGGTCGGGTACCTGCCGCATCCAGTCGCTGACGGCCAGCACCGGTCCGGGCGCGTCCGCCAGCGCCGCCGTCACGTAGGGGACGCGCTCCTCTCCCCTCAGCCGCGTCCTGTCGGCGTCCAGCGCGTCACGGCGCAGCTCCGTCCAGGACGTCACCGACCAGACATCGGCGTGGACGCCCCACTGGGACAGCAGCAATTCCTGGGCGTCGAGCGCCCAGTGGATGGCCGTGCCGGAGGCCAGCAGCTGGATCCGTGGTTCCGGTCCGGCGGGATCGGCCGGCCGGAACAGGTAGATGCCCCGGACGATGCCTTCCTCGACGCCGGGTGCGGCGGGCACCGCCGGCTGTTCCTTGGGTTCGTTGTAGACCGTGAGGTAGTAGAAGACGTCCTCGGGCCGCTCCCCGTACATGCGGCGCAGACCCTCGCGCACGATCACCGCGATCTCGTAGGCGAAGGCGGGGTCGTAGGACACGGCGGCGGGATTCGTGGACGCCAGCAGATGGGAGTGCCCGTCGGCGTGCTGCAGTCCCTCGCCCGTCATCGTGGTGCGGCCTGCCGTCGCCCCGATGACGAACCCGCGACCCAACTGGTCGGCCAGTGCCCAGAATTGGTCGCCGGTGCGCTGGAAGCCGAACATCGCGTAGAAGATGTAGAACGGGATCATGGGTTCGCCGTGGGTGGCGTAAGAGGTCGCCGCCGCGGTGAACTCCGCCATGGAACCGGCCTCGGTGATTCCCTCGTCGATCAACTGGCCGTTCTTGGCTTCGCGGTAGTAGAGGAGCTGGTCCGCGTCGACCGGTTCGTAGGTCTGGCCGTCCGGTGAGTAGATGCCGGCGCTCGGGAACAGGGACTCCATGCCGAACGTGCGGGCCTCGTCGGGGATGATCGGCACCCAGCGCCGTCCCGTCTCCTCGTCGCGCATCAGGTCCTTGACCAGGCGGACCAGAGCCATGGTGGTGGCCACCTCCTGGTGGCCGAAGCCCTTCTCCAGGTTTTCGAACGGGCGGCTCGGCGGCTGCTTCAACGGCTTCGGGACCACCCTGCGCAGCGGGGCGGGACCGCCCAGCGCCGCGCGCCGCTCGTGCAGGTACCGCACCTCTTCCGAGTTCTCGCCCGGGTGCCAGTAGGGCACCAGGTCGCCGCTCAACGCACTGTCGGGGATGGGGAGTTCGAGCAGGTCCCGCAGCTCGCGGAACTGCTCCATGGTCAGCTTCTTCATCTGGTGGTTGGCGTTGCGGGACTCGAAGGCCGAGCCGAGCGTGTGCCCCTTCACCGTCTGGGCGAGGACGACGGTCGGCGCGCCCCGGTGCTCGACGGCCGCCTGATAGGCGGCGTAGACCTTGAGCGGTTCGTGGCCGCCCCTCGAACTGCCGAACAGTTCGGTCAGCCGGCTGTCGCTCAGCCTCGCGGCGAGGCCGGAGAGCGCGTCGCCCGTGAAGAAGTGTTCGCGGATGTACGAGGCGTCCCGGGCGGCGTACGTCTGCAGTTGGGCATCGGGGATCTCGCCGAGGCGGTGGACCAGGGCTCCGGTGGTGTCCTGCCCCAGGACGGGGTCCCAGGCCTCGCCCCAGAGGGACTTGACCACGTTCCAGCCCGCTCCGCGGAACCTCGCCTCCAGCTCTTGCACGATCTTGGAGTTCGGCCGCACGGATCCGTCGAGGCGTTGGAGGTTGCAGTTGACGACGAAGGTGAGGTTGTCGAGCTGTTCCCGGGCGGCGAGCGCCAGCGCGGCCGTCGACTCCGGCTCGTCAGTCTCACCGTCCCCGAGGAACGCCCACACCCGCGAAATGGAGGTGTCCTTGATGCCCCGGGCGTGCAGATACCGGTTGAACCGGGCCTGGTGGATGGCGGCGAGCGGGCCGAGGCCCATGGAGACGGTGGGGAACTCCCACAGCCACGGCAGCCGTCGGGGATGCGGGTAGGACGGCAGTCCGTGGCCGTCCGCCTCCCGCCGGAAGCCGTCCAACTGCGCCTCGCTCAGGCGCCCTTCGAGGAAGACACGGGCGTAGATGCCCGGCGAGGCATGCCCCTGGAAGTACAACTGGTCGCCCGAGCCGCTCCCGCCGTCCTTGCCCTGGAAGAAGTGGTGGAACCCGATCTCGTACAGCCAGGCCGCCGAGGCGTAGGTTGATATGTGGCCGCCGAGCCCGAAGCGGGCGCCGCGGGTCACCATGGCCGCCGCGTTCCACCGGTTCAGGGCGGTGATCCGGGACTCCATGGCGATGTCGCCGGGAAAGGCGGGCTGCACGGACCCCGGAATCGTGTTGATGTAGTCGGAGGTCAGGAGCCCGGGCAGGGACACCCCCGTCCGGGCGGCGAACTCGTGCACGCGCCGCAGGAGGTACGCGGCTCTGTCCGGCCCCGCGTTCCGCACGACGGCGTCGAGCGACGCCTGCCATTCGGCGGTCTCCTCGGCGTCCTGGTCGGGTAGTTGGTCAAGCTCGCTCATGGCTGTTCCTTGTCGGGACGTGAGGCGTGGGGGTCGGTCTCATCGCCGTGCGAGCCACTGGGCGAAGGTCTCGTGCCCCAGGTGTGCGTCCGCGCGGGGCAGCAGCGCCCGCTGCCCGAGCATCGCCCCGAAGAAGGGGGTGTGGGCGTCGGGGACCACGTCCCACAGGTAGCCGCGCGCGGCCAGCAGCTTCGCGGTGAGGTCGTCGAGGTAGTGCTCCTCAGGGCCGGCGACCTCCATGGCACCGAACAACGGCAGCCCCACGGCGACATGGGCGATCTCGGCTGCGACGTCGTCCGCCGACACGGGTTGGATCAGTACGGGCGCGACGTGGACGGCGTCTCCGTACGTCGCCGCACGGGACATGTACTCCACCGACTCGAAGAACGGTGTGGTCCGCACGATGGAATACGGCATGGGCGAGCGCCGTACCTGCTCCTCCTGAAGCGCCTTCGCGCGGAAGTAGCCCGCCTGAAGACGCCCGGTCCCCACGATGGACAGGATCACGTGATGTTCGGCGCCCGCCTGCGCCGCCGCCTCCAGGAGGTTGCGGGTCGCCGCGCCGAAGAACTCCAGGCTCTCCAACTCCCCGCGGGAGGGCGTGTCGGTGACGTCCACCACCACGTCGGCGCCGCGCATGGCCTCGTCGAGGCCCTTTCCGGTCGTGACGTCGACGCCCTCGTGGCGCGACACGCGCACGACCTCCACACCGTGGTCCCGAAGCCTGTCGACCGTCCTGGAACCGATCAGGCCAGTGGCTCCTGCTACTACGACTCGCATTCCGGGCCCTTCCCGCCGAGGGGTCGGTGACCCCCGCTGATGGCTTCGTGAGGCGGCGTCGTCGCCGACCTTTCACACCATCTAGGACAAGACACGTACCAAGGTTGTGACATCGATACGGCGGCAGGTGTCACAGATCCGTCGGGAGCCCGGTCATCACTGGAGACGGCCATGGCAGCCATGGCCGGGTGAATCCGAGGGAGGCCGACCCATGTCGGACCAGGACACAGCGCAGGGCACCGAACCGCGGACCCCCGCCGAGGGATGGAAGACCGCGGCGAAGATGCTGCAGGACACCGCACCGCTCACCGTCCCCGAGGGCGCGTCGGCGATGACCATTTTCGTCGAGTGGGAGCCCGGGGACCCGGGAAGCCCGCCCCACCGCCACTCGGGACCGGCGTTCGGTTACGTCGTCGAGGGCGCCGTCCGTTTCGAGATGGAGGGCGAGCCCGAGCGCGTGATCGAGGCGGGCGGGACGTTCTGGGAGCCGGGCGGCGACCCGATCCACTACCAGGACGGCAACGCGCTCACCGACGCGCGCACCCGGTTCGTCGTGACGATGCTGTGCGCGCCGGGCAAGCCCATGCTCGAACTGGTCGAGAAGGAGGAACTGGCCGAGCGGGCCCATCTCCGCGCCCCACGGCCGACCGCCTGACGGTCCTCTGCCCACCCGTGCAAGGCGGTTGCGAACGGAGCCGGTTCCGCTCCGTGGGAGGACGCGGTGAGGCATGAGCGCCACTGATGTCGTGCACGTCATGCTGACCGTGCTGTTCACGGCCTCGGCCGTCTACGCACTGCGGCAGGCCGTGGCGCGGCGAAGCCCCGGGTGGCGCGACCGAGGCGACCAACTGCTGCACACCGTCATGGCGTCGGCCATGGCGGTGATGCCGTGGCACCGGCTCGGCGAAGTGCCGGCGCGGGGGCAGGTGGTGTTCTTCGCCGCCGCGGCGATGTGGTTCCCACTGACCGCGGTGCTCGGCCGCCGGGGCCCCGCGCCGGCCGGGCTCGTGCGGAGTTCGCCCTACGCGGTCGGGATGGTCGCCATGGCGTGGATGCCGTTGCGGCACGGCGGCGTCGCGGACATGCGGACCGCCGACCTGGTCACCGGCGTGCTGACGCTCTGCCTCATGGCCTACGCCCTGCGGTCGCTCACCCGGGACATGCCGAGGCTCCTCGGAACGTCGGGCGGCGGGAGCGTCTCCACCGACATCGGCGGAGCCTGCGACCGCTTCTGGCACGGATCGACCGCGATGGGCACGGCCATCGTGCTGCTCATGCACCACTGACGCGGTCCGCTTCACGGCTCGGCGACTCGGGGGGGTCTCCGTGACACGGCTCCGTCGGACACACCGGACCAACGGTGTCACACATTGTGCCGCCGTCCGGTCGTAGGGAGGAAACCAGTCCGATGCGGTGCCCATGTGAGGAAGGGCGGATCATGAGGGTTGCTCGTCGCCGGAGATCAGTCTCCTCAGCGGACTTCGCCTTCCACGGAGGCGACTCGGGCCGACCGCCCGGAACCCCAAGGACGGCGGGATTGCGGGCGCTTCCCCGGCCGGTCGCCGTGGTGGTGGGCGCCGGTGGCGTGCTCGGAGCGGCGCACATCGGTGTCGGATACGCCCTGGAACAGCGCGGATTCGTCCCGGACATGATCGTCGGAACCTCGGTGGGCGCCCTCAACGGGGCCATCGCCGCCGCACATCCCGACCGGGCCGCCCCCTGGCTGGACCACGTGTGGACCCGCTTGCGTCGCCGTGACGTGTATCCGCTCGGCCGTCTCTCCTCACGGACCAGCATCTTCACGGATCGCGGCCTTCGTCGACTGATCGCCCGGGCCGAACTGCCGTCCAGGATCGAGCAGTTGGCGGTCCCGTTCACCGCGGTGGCCATGGACCTGGTCACCGGCGCCCAGGTGCTGCTCGACCGGGGAGATCTCGAATCCGCGCTGCTGGCGAGCGCGGCGATTCCGGGGATGCTGCCCCCGGTGGACCGTGCGGGCCGAACCCTCGTCGACGGCGGAGTCATCGCCTACGTCCCGGTGCTGGCCGCCCTACAGGCAGGGGCGGCCAGCGTCGTAGTAGTGGCAGCCGGTCCGGAGAGCTCGCCGTTGCCCGCCGCCCTTCCGCGCCGACGGGCCGGCGCGATCGCAGGCAGGGCCGGGCTGCTGCTGTTGCACCATCAGATCGAACGCGACCTGCGTGAGGTGTCGCAACACGTCCCGACCGTCGTGCTCCCGACCGGCATCGAGGACTGGCCCGCACCATGGGACTTCGGCCATTCCCAACGGCTGATCGACACCGCCTGCTTCACCGCCGGGCTCTTTCTGGACGGGCTGCGCATCAGCGGGCCCGGGCTGTACCGGGTCGACGACCCTTCCACGACAACGACCGGCCCGGGCAGGGCATCGGTTTCTTCCACTACGGGGGTTGACCTGTGAGTACCATCGCGTTCCTCAGCATCGGCATGCACGGGCACATCAACCCGACGCTGCCGGTCGTCGCCGAGCTCGTCCGGCGCGGCCACTCCGTCAGCTACCACACCTCGCCCGCGTTCCGTAAGGAGATCGAGGCGACCGGCGCGACGGTGTACCTGTACCCCGGAGGCGACCAGCCCCTCCCCGATCCGCCGACACCGGTCTCGTGGATGGAGTCGCTCGCGAGGACCGCCGTACGGCTGCTGCCCGCCGTGCTCACCGACCTGCGCCGCGACCGACCCGACCTGATCGTCCACGACAGCGCCTGCCTGTGGGGCGCGGTGGCCGCCCGCGAACTCGCGGTGCCGGCCGCCTCCTCGTTCACCACGTTCGCCCTCAACCGACATGTCCCCAGCCCCACGCACGGCTCCTGGGACCTGCTGACCGCGGCGAGGGCCCAACCCCGCAGTGTCCAGAGCTACGTACGGTCCCGCTGGGCCCTGCACCGCCATTTCGACGCGCGCGGTCTGCCCCTCCTCAACCTGGCGAACATCCGCCAGCCGCTCAATCTGGTCTACACCTCACGGGCGTTCCAGCCCGCCGTCGAGGACTTCGACCAGTCCTATCGGTTCGTCGGCCCCAGCATCGGCGCCCGTCCCCTCGACCCGTCGTTCCCGGCCGATCGGCTGCGGGACCCCGTGCTGTACGTCTCGCTGGGCACGGTCTTCAACGCCGAACCGCGATTCCTGCGCTCCCTGGCCACCGCGCTCGCTCCCCTCGGCGGGTCCGTGGTCGTCTCCACCGGGCAGACCGATCCCGAGGCACTGGGTCCGTTGCCGACCAACGTGTTCGCCCGCCGCTCCGTACCGCAGCCGGAGGTGCTGGCCTGCGCGGCGCTGTTCGTCACCCATGGCGGGATGAACAGCGTCAACGAGGCCATGTACGCCGGGGTTCCGCTGCTGGTCGTCCCGCAGGGTGCCGATCAGCCGATGGTGGCCGGGCGCGTCGTCGAGCTCGGCGCGGGCCTGTCGATCCGCACCGAGGACGTCACAGAGGACTCGGTACGCGACCTCGCCCGGCAGTTGCTCGTCGACCCCCGGTTCCGGACAGCCGCAGGCACCCTGCGGGCCGCTCAGCGCGAGGCGGGCGGATATCTGCGTGCCGCCGACGAACTCGAACGGCACCTGCACGCGGCCGACCCGGTCGGCCGACTGTCCCCGTCGAGCCGGCACAGCGAGGCCGAGTGATGTCGTCGACCGTCGTTGTCCTGCTGCTGTTCGCCGGAGTGTCGGAGGCCGCCGGGCGCATCCTGCCCCTGGTCGCGGGCCGGCCCGGTATGTCGCGGAGTTTCGTCGCCGGACTGCTGCTGCCCGCAGGGATCGTCGAGGGCGTCGTGTTCGCCCTTTGGCCACTGACCGCGTGGACCCTGGCCGAGGTGGTAGTGCCCTCGCCACCGCCGGGTACCGCCCTGGTTTGGACACCTGGCCTGGCCGCACCTCTGGTGCTCGCCGCCGTCCTCGCGTTCCCGTGGCTCGGGGCCCTGCTCCACTTCGTGCTCTTCGTGGGGGTCGGAGCCGGTCTGGTCGGCCCGCTCGCCACGGCGAGTGGACTGGGCTGGTGGAGCGCGGCCGGTTGCGTCGCTGCCACAGGGACCGGGCTCGGTCTCGCCGTGGAGGCCGTTCGGCGTCTTGTCTTCAGGATCAGCGGGACTGAAGTACGGGAGTCGGTCGCATGAACGACTTCTTGCTCTGGGCCTGCGTGATCGGACCTGTTCTGCTGGCGGAAGCTCTGCTGGCCCGCTACGAGGTTCTGGCCTACGGCGCCGGCTGGCGGGCCCCTGTCGACGAGCTCCCGGAGGGCGTGCCCTATGCCCGGGGTGCGGCCCCTGACAGTCTCCCGGATGCCTACCTGGTCTACCTCGACGGCATCGGCAAACGCCGCGTCGGTGACAGCCGCGACGGCGGCCAGCTGGTCGAGGCACTGATCGCCGGAGCGCCGGAACTTCGGGTGCTGGGGCAGGTTCAGCCGTACTCACCCCTGGCCGACCCGCTTGCCGACCGGCCGGTGTGGGCGTGGCTGCGCCATCGCATCGGGCTGCTGCTGTTCCTGCACAACGTCATGCAGACCTTCGTCGCCGCCGACCACCGCTACCGCCCTCTGTACAACCGGGCCGTCGGCTCCCAGATCGCCACTCAGCTCCGGCTGGCCGGCTATCGGCCCGACAGCGGTACGACCGTGGTGCTGCTCAGCTACAGCGGCGGCGCCCAGGTCGCCACCGGCGCGGTCGACGAACTCCACACCCAACTGCGCTGCCCGCTTCTGCTGATCACACTCGGTGGGTTCCACAACGGCGCCAACGACCTCACCCATGCCGGGCACTTGTACCAACTCACCAGCGCGAACGACCGTATCGAACAGATCGGTGCCTGGATCTTCCCTCAACGCTGGCGGCTGTTCCGTCGTAGCGGATGGAACAGGGCGGTTCGCGCCGGGAAGATCACCGTGCGTCGGCTCGACCCGGCCACTCACTTCGGACCGTGCAGCTATATCAGCCCGACGGCCGAACTCCCTGACGGCCGCAGCCACCTCGACCGCACCACCGACACGGTGATCGCGGCGATCCGTGCCCACCACGGCGCGACCACTGAACGAGGCAACGCTTTGCCGTAGGGGTCACAACCGGAGCCCGCGGCACAGGTCACCTGCTGGGACCGCGTCAGAGGACGTCCAGCAGCTCCACAAGGGACACGGAGGGAAGGCACGTCCGAAGAGGCCGCGTCCCGGCAGACCGCGCGTTCCTCGTAGCCGAGTGCGAGCGCGGCGGCGACCGGGTCCGGATCGTCGTCGACGAACAGGCATGGCGCGGACGGAAGATCCTGGGCACTGCCGGCCTGATGGTGCATGCGCGGGTCCGGCTTTCCGCAGCCGAACACGGCGGAGGTCGCATGGGCCTCGATGAACTCCCGTTCCCCAGCCTCCCCGTACCCCGCGGGCAGCCCTGTCCAGGCGTCCGAGACGACCGCCGTGCGCACGCCCCGCCGTCTCGGTTCCCGCGGTGCATCGCCCGGTGGTGATCGTCCTGGTCCGGTGTCGCGGACGAGGCGGCGAAGAAACGGGCACCCGCGGCGACGGCCGCCGCGAACTGTTCCGGTGTGATCGAGGGGTGGTGGGCGAGAACGGTCTCCTGGAAGTCGATCCGGAGAGCCGTCGGCCACCGATCGGACGGATCGGCACGCCATCCGAGTCGAAGAGAACGGCGCGGAGATCCTCAGGAGACGATGGTCGTGACGAATGGACCGAAGCCCGCCGCCCAGTCGGGACCCGATCTGCCGGTCGACGCCGTCTGCAAGGACGTAGTGGCGTTCGTCTACGACCGCTCCCCCTCGGGGGGCTGACAGGGCGTCGTCCCGATCTCCCACACGGCTCGACACCAAGACCAATTGATCCGATGTCTCATCTTCACGGTCATTGACGTCTCACGTCGACACCCCTACCTTTCCAGCATGTTTTTTACCAGAGAGCATGCCCACGTCAGAAAATCCGCGAAGAAGGTCCAGTTATTCATCGGGTCTTACCGTGTCATCGCGGCCTTAGTCTGCGCACTCCTGCCGATCGGAGTCCTCACCCTCCCCGCGCACGCGGCGACCGCGGTCACCTACTTCGTGTCGCCCAGCGGCAGCGACGACAACTCGGGGACCAGCGCCGCCGCCCCCTTCCGTACCCTCACCAAGGCGCAGACCGCGGTGCGGGCCGTCGACACATCGACGTCCGGACCGATCACCGTGACCCTGGCCGGCGGGGTCTACCGGCTGACCAAGACGCTGACCTTCACCGCCGCGGACTCGGGCGGCGGTACGGCAGGCACCGTGTGGTGGAAGGCGGCGGCCGGACAGACCCCGGTCATCAGCGGCGGCACCCACATCACCGGCTGGACCAGAACCGGCACGGGGAGCGCCATCTGGTCCGCTCCGGCACCCACCGGACTCGACACCCGGCAGCTGTACGTGGACGGCGTGCGCGCCCAGCGCGCGACGGGCTCGCTGCCGGTGTCGGTGACCCAGACGGCGACCGGGTACACCACGGCGTCCGGCGACCCGATGGCCGGCTGGCGCAACCCGTCCGCGATCGAGTTCGTCTACCGGGGCGGCCTGGGGCTGTGGACCGAACCGCGCTGCCCGGTCGCGTCGGTGACGAGTACGGCGATCACCATGGCCCAGCCCTGCTGGAACAACTCCACCCAACGGGTCATGCGCACGGACGACTCCGGCCGTACCTACAACCTGGTCGGCCGCAAGTCCATCACGGAGAAGCCGACAGCGGTGGAGAACGCCTACGAACTCCTCGACAAGGCGGGCGAGTTCTACCTGGACAAGAGCGAGCACCGCTTCTACTACATTCCGCGCGCCGGGGAGGACCTGACCACCGCGGACGTCGAGGCGCCCTCACTCGACACGCTGGTGGCGTCCTCCGGCAAGGCCTCGGACGTGCCCAGCCATGTCGGCTTCCAGGGCATCCAGTTCAGCTACGCGAACTACACCACCTCCAACACCGGCACCGGCTTCTCCGAGATCCAGGCCACCTACCAGATCACCGGCGCCAACGGCTACGCCACCCAAGGACTGTGCGACTTCGTATCCGGCGGCACCTGCCCCTACGGCAACTGGACGAAGATGCCCGCCGCGGTGCGCTTCACCTACGACAGGAGCGTCCACTTCGACCACGACTACTTCGTCCACCTCGGCGCGGCCGGACTGGACCTCGGCGACGGCTCGCAGAACGCCACCGTCACCGCCTGCGTGTTCACCGACATCTCCGGCAACGGCCTCGACCTGGGCGGAGTGGACATCCCCCAGCCCAGCACCTCCGCCCAGCACACCAGCGGGATCACCGTGAAGGACAGCCACTTCTACGACATCGCCGCCGAGTACCACGGCGGAGTCGCCGTCGACGCCGGCTACATCGAGACCTCGACCATCACTCACAACCAGATCGACCATGTCCCCTACACGGCCATCTCCATCGGCTGGGGCGGCTGGCCCGACAAGGTGAGCCTGCCCGCACAGCCCAACTACTCCAACAACAACACCATCTCGAACAACCTCGTCCACGACCACATGTCGCTCCTCGGCGACGGCGGAGCCGTCTACACGAACGGGATCACCGGCACCTCGATGGCCACCGGCGAGCACGTCACCGGCAACGTCGTACACGACCAGCTCAACACCTCCGGCGGCCACGTCCTGTACACCGACAACGGCGCCACCTACGTGTCGATCCTCGGCAACGCCGTATGGAACATCAACGTCTCCCCCTGGGGCAGCAAACACGGCAACTACACCGCGGGGGACGGGACTTACGACCCGACGGACATCGAGGGGAACTACTGGCCGAGCGGTCCCTCGGACTACGACAGCAAGGGCGTCCTGATCCAGGGCAACCACAACATCACGGCAGCCGACCAGGTCCCGTCGAGCATCATCACGGCCGCCGGCATCGAGGCGCAGTACCAGTCCATCCTCTCCTGGCAGCCGGCCTGACCCCCGAGCGTCCCGGCGTGCGCCGCTCCCCACGATCAGGAGAGCGGCGCCTTTGTCGTCGTCCGGGCGTAGTTGTGGAAGATCAGTGCCCTCATCGATGCGCCCGCATGAGGGCGTCCTGTTCGACAACTCGCCTTCCCTTTCACCTCCTTGAATCGTTGTCGTTTCTCTTGACCTCAGTTCGGACGGCGAAATACGGTTCCGGCGTCTGCATCGAGTGAAACGATTCAACACCTGTTCATCCGTGACGAGTTGAGGCTGAACCATGCACGAAACCCACCCGCACCGCGACGGCGCGACGCGTCGGTCGGTCCTGGCGGCCGGTCTGACGACAGGCGTCCTCGCGGCGCTCGGTCCGACGGCGACCGCCGCGGCGTCCTCCGGGACGACTCGCTCCAGCGCAGGCGCACCCACGGCGAGCTGGTTCGCCCGACCGGCCCAGGCGGTCCGGCCCAGGTTCCGTTGGTGGTGGCCGGACGGGCTGGTGGACCCGGTGGAGATCGCGCGGGAGATCGACCGGATGGCCGGCGCGGGATTCGGCGGCGCCGAGATCGCGGCCGTGCACCACAGCATCACCGACACCTCCGTACTGGACACCGCCCGCCACGGATGGGGCAGCCCCGCCTGGCGCGAGGGTGTGACGGCCGCCCTGCGGCAGGCCGCCCGCCGCGGGCTGACCATCGACCTCACTCTCGGCCCCAGTTGGCCCGTCGCCGTACCCGGCGTGACTGCCGACGACGATGCGGCGGTGAAGGAACTCGCCTACGGCAAGGCCCTGTCGACCGGCGGCGCGCCCTACGACGGTCCCGTGCCCGCCTCCGTCCACCCGGCCGCCTCCGGTGTCACCGTGCAGAAGCTCTTCGCCGTACAGGCCGCCCGCGTCAACACCGCCTACTCCAGCGGCAAGGCGACCGGCCTGGACGCCGACAGCGTCACCGACCTCACCGACCGGGTGTCGGACGGCAATCTGAGCTGGACCCCGCCCGACGCGGCGACCTGGGTGATCCTGTCGTACTGGCAGCGGGGCTCGGACCAGCAGCCCGAGGCGGGACCGCACTCCTCACCCGCCGCCTACGTCGTCGACCACTTCAGCGCGGCGGGGACCGCGGCCGTCACCCGCTATTGGGACTCCACGATCCTGGACTCCACCCTCCGCACGCTCCTCAGAACGGCGGGCAACACCTTCTTCGAGGACTCCGTGGAACTGGAGACCAAGGGTCTGCAGTGGACGCCCGGCCTGCCCGCCGCCTTCCGCGAGCACACCGGACGCGACCTGCTGCCCTACCTGCCGGCAGTCGTCCTGGACAACGGCAACCAGATCTTCGCCTTCGAGGCCCGGCTCACCCAGGAGATCCGGCACGACTTCTGGGAGACCGTCTCAGGACTGTTCAACGAGCACCACCTCGGCGCGCTCAAGTCCTGGGCGCACGGACACGGCATGAAGCTCCGCTCCCAGCCGTACGGCCTCCAGACCGACGCCATCGCCTCGGCGGCCCTTCTCGACGTCCCCGAGGGCGAGTCGCTCGGTTTCAAGAACCTCGACGACTACCGCTGTCTGGCCGGCGGACGTGACATGGCGGGCCATCGCGTCCTGTCCTGCGAGGCAGGCGCGTACGCGGGCGGCGCCTACAACACCACCTGGGACAAGTTCCTGCGGACCATGGGCGGGGCGTACGCGGCGGGCGTGAACCAGACCGTGATCCACGGTTTCTCGTACGCCACCGCGCCGGGCGTCGGCTGGCCCGGCTTCGCCGCGTTCAGCCCGTACGGCGGAGCCCCGGGATACGGCGAGTCGTGGGGCCCGAGACAGCCGACCTGGCGCCATGTCCCCGACATCACGGGCTATCTCGGCCGCGTCCACAAGGTGCTCCAGTCGGGCACCGTCCGCGCGGACATCGCCGTCTTCAGGCAGACCGGCTATACGGCGACCGGCATCGGAGCCTCCTGGCTCACCTCGACGGGCATCCCGCTCGGCTGGACCCATCAGTTCCTGAGCGGTCCCCTGCTCGACCTGCCCGCAGCCAAGGTCTCCGACAAGCGCCTGGCACCCGACGGCCCCGCCTACAAGGCGCTCTTCCTCGAAGGCGACTTCTTCTACGGCTCCAACCCCACGCTCGCGGTCGCCGACGCCCGCAGACTCCTGGAGTTCGCGCGCGCCGGCCTGCCCACCGTGCTCCTCGGCGCCTTCGACCAGGCCCTCACCCCCGGTCTGCCCGACGCCGAGGAACAGGCCGAACTCCGGTCGTTGACAGCCCAGTTGCTGGCCTTGCCGAACGTCCGCCGCATCACCGACAAGACCCTGGTCGGCGCTGCGTTCGCGGATCTCGGCGTGACCTCCGACGCCGTCTACTCCGTGTCGTCGACCCTGCTGAACGCCCACCGGGTCACCGACGACGCCGACTTCTACTACCTCTGCAACGGCAAGCACGCCGAGACGGTCAAGCCGGCCGTCGCCCTCATCGACCATGACATCACGCTGCGCGCCACCACCCGCCTCAGGGGTTCCGACTCGGTTCCCTATCTGCTGGACCCGTGGAGCGGGCGGGTCACCCGGCTCGCCCAGTACACGCAGGACGGCGACGCGTTCACCTTCCGTGTGACGCTCCAGCCGGGCGAGAGCCTTGTCGTCGCGCTCGGCGGCCCGGGGCTCTTCGAGGACCGTTGCGGAAACCGTCCGCACGTGGTGGCCACCGACGCGGACAGTGCGCTCTTCGCGGACGGATCACTGGCCGTACGTGCCTTCACGGCCGGAACCTGCACCACCACTCTCTCGAACGGCCGCAAGGTCACCACGAAGATCCCCGAGGTCCCGGCGTCCTTCACCCTCGACCAGTGGACGCTCTCCGTCGACGACTGGCAGCCCGGGGCGACCGCGACCACCACCACGATCGTCACGCATTCCCTCGCCCTCGACGCTCTGCTGCCGTGGTCGCAGATCCCGGAACTGGCCGACGTGGGCGGCATCGGCCGATACCGGACGACATTCACCCTGCCGAACAGCTGGACCTCCGGCACGGGGGCCCTGCTGAGACTCGGCAGCGTCAGCGACACCTGCCGGGTCACCGTGAACGGGACACTGCTCGACCCCGTCAACCGGCTCAACCCTGTCGTGGACCTCGGCGGACATGTACGCCACGGCCTCAACACTGTCGAGATCGAGGTGGCGACCCCGCTGTTCAACCGCCTGCGGATCAGCAATCCCGCGGTGTTCGGCACGTCCGCCCGGCAGAGCTACGGCCTGGTCGGACCGGTCCGACTCACGCCGTACATCGAGCAGACGGTGGCCTGACCCCGACGCGGGCGCCGTCGAAAGGACGGATCCCGGCGTCCGTGGAGGCGCACGGCTGCCGGGATCCGCAGGACTGCTCCTCAACCGCTACGGCCCACCGTGGCGAGAACGTCGACCTTCGTCACGCGTGCCTCGCCCGTCACGATGGTCTGCCTGGTGCCGGCTCCGGAGCGCACCGGCGTGCCGGTGTCGGCCGCCACGGCAGGGCCGACCACGGCGACCGCGAGAAGGGTGGACACGGCGCCGGTGAGGAGCGCCGCGCGGAATCCGGCCGGACCGCTCCGTCGCGGGGGCGTGCTCGCGGTCGGCGTGGTCGGTCGGTACGACATGGGGCCTCGGCGGTACGGGCGCGGGGGCACAGAGCTGCGAACGTGGACGAGGCGGCCGTTCCGCGAGGTGACCAGTGCCACGAAAAGGCACTCATCACCCGATGTGCGAGGACGGCCATAGCTCCCGGACCCGTTTTTCAGCACCCGTGATCCGCGGGGCCCACCGGCGCCGCGGATCACGAACCGGACGCCATGCGACTACGCCAACTCCCTGACGGTGTGCGGATCTTCGTCCGCCCGGGATCCGCCCCGCTCCGCCGCGGCCCTGTCGGCCAGCGTGTTGACGGCGGTGTTGAAGCGCTCCATGGAGGTGGGACGGTCTGCGCCCAGGACGTACTCCTTGAAGTCGTGGCGGTGCGGTGCCATCGGATCGTGGCGCGGCTCGCGGACCGAGCGAAGGATCTCCGGCAGGCGGGTGCAGCCGCGGTCGAGGAGGTAGGCGCCGCCGGCGGTGGTGTAGGCGGCGCGGAAGTCGTCGTCGGGCAGGTCGTGCGCGTTGGTCAGGACGTAGGGCTTGAGGCTGGCGACGAAGTCCGCGACCACCGAGGAGACGTCGCTGATGAGTATGTCCGCCTGGTCGAAGCACTCGTACAGCGTGGGCAGTTGTCCGAGGATCACCTGGTGCCGGACCGGCCCGTGGCTCTCCCAGAAGAGCCGGTGCCACTCGCTGTGCAGGGCGTGCCATTCGGCCGTGTCGCCGCGGTCGGGGACCCGTGAGTCGCGGGTCTGCTGGGTGGGGTCGCCACTGCGCCGTCCGGCCAGCTCGTCGATCCGGGCCCGGATGTCCCGCAGTCTCGACTCGACGGCCGGTGCGGCCTGCGTCCGCGGTGCCTCGCGCCGCTCGTTGTCGTGACCCAGCAGCTCACGGACGGCGCGGTCCGCGGCAGCCGCTTCGGGAGAGCGGCGGCCTGTCAGCGGGTGCGGCTTGTAGATGATCCGTACGTCCTGCGCGAGGAGCTTCTCGACCAGGCGCACACCCATAGGGATGAGGGATGTGTGGCAGTCGTCGTCACTCCAGCCTTCCCAGGTGGGGGCGTACAGCACGACCGGCAGCGGGCCCGGCACGTGGTCGGCGTGCAGCCGTATCGACGACAGCTGCGGGCGCCCCACCTCGACGATCGCCCCGTCGCTGATGGCGTGCCGCACCCGCTGGTAGCGGTCGCGCCCGGCCCGTCCGGCCACCCAGATCTCGTCGTACACCTTGCTGACGCGGTTGCTGCTGGCGAGCTTGTCGCTGTCGCCGTGGCCGATGAAGACGTGCTTGGCCTCGGCGACGCGCAGCATGTGCACGTTCTTGCCGGCGTTGCCCGGGTACAGGACGACCCGGACGTCCGGCAGTTCCAGCTCGGCCAGGTCGTCGGCCTTGGGCACGCACAGGACCGGGATCCAGGTACGGCTGAGGTACCGGAACGAGGCCTGCTCACGCAGGATGATCAGTGGACGCCGGTCCAGTCGTTCCAGCGTCTCGATCCACATGTTGACCTGGTACATGAAGTCCCGGGACACCGCCGCGAAGCTGAAGTACAGAGCCACTTCGGGCCGGTAGCCGGCCAGTTGGCGGTTGACCTCGGCGATCACCTCGTCCTTCGCCGGCATCCGCCGGGCCCGGCGGTACGCGAGCAGCAGGGCCGATACGGCCGTCACCGCGGACCCGGCCGTCAGCGCGTAGCCGATGTACGCCGGGTACCAGGTCCCGACCGTGAGCGCGACCAGGAGTCCCGCGTGGGCGGGCAGGTCCAGGTGCAGCAGCTTGCGCAGGAAGCGCCGGTAGAGGTACGCGGGCGGGGGCTTCTCGATGCCGGCCCCGCTCATGTCGAGGTTGCGCACGGCCACCGGCAGCACGCGCCGACGGCTGATCGCGTGGTGCACCGCCGAGTACAGCATCACCAGCGTGAAGTGGGCGCCGAAGACGGCGAGTCCGGCGACCAGCACCCGGTCCGGGGCCTCCATCCGGTCGGCCAGGGCGAGCAGCATCAACGTCCTGAAGGCGAACCGCAGGGTGCGGTCGAGCTGCAGCGCCGCGAGCCGGCGGACGAACTGCGGCGCCCGGACGTGCAGGGCCTCGTCCACGACGTAACTCACGGCGGACGCAACGGCGAAGCCCCACAAGGACGGCAGCAGCGCGAAGACGGGCAGCGCGGCGAAGCCGGCGGCGAACAAGAGAACCAGCAGAAGGTCGGCCTTCGCCCGCACGCGCAGGGCAGCACACAACCAACGGACCATCATGGACAAGGGATCCCCCCACAGGACTACCCGCAACGGCGACGCCATTGCACGCCTGTTCGACGCGAGGCAGGAGTGAAGGGTTGTACGCCTGATGGCTGGCAATAATTCACTTTCGGTTAACCGAATGCCGCGAGCCGGATCCGTCACCAGGGTGCCGCCCGGAGCCATCAACTCCCGCCGCCCTCAAGCGCGTTGCGGCGTCGGCAAATGCTGTCATGCACACACCTTGACCAAATTGGTCTAGACTTTTACTTTCAAGTGGTCAATTCCCTTCGCCGCGCGCTCAGTTGAGGCCTCCGCCCTCTTCCGCGCGCGCCGAACCGCTCGAAAGGGCCCGGCCACCCCATGACAGCCCGCTCACCCCTCTCCCGCATCGCGTTACGCGGCACCCCCGTCCTCGCCCTGTCGGCCCTGCTGATCGGCTTCCTCACCGCGGCACCGGCAGCCGCGGCGACCGGGGCGGTCACCGGCCTCGCCGGCAAGTGCCTCGACGTCGCCGGAGCCGCCTCCGCCGACGGCACGCCGGTCCAGCTCTACGACTGCAATGGCACCGGCGCCCAGCAATGGACGGTCGGTACGGACAACACCGTCCGCGCGCTGGGCAAATGCCTTGACGTCACCGGCGGTTCGACCGCCGACGGCGCCAAGGTCCAGCTGTGGACCTGCACCGGCGGTGCCAACCAGCGCTGGACCGTCACCGCCGCGCACGACATCGTCAACCCGGCCGCGAACAAGTGCCTCGACGTCTCCGGCAACTCGTCCGCCAACGGAACGCGCGTCCAGATCTGGACCTGCACCGGCGGCGCCAACCAGAAGTGGAACGCACCCGCGCAGCAGTCGGGAGAGCAGTGCTGGGCCACGCACTACGGCCCGCAGCCCGCCGGTGCCCTGACGGCAAGCGGCGAGGTCTTCGACAACAACGCGGACACGGCGGCCACCTCGCTCTCGCGCCAGCCCCAACTGCCTTTCGGCACACGGGTCCAGGTCACCAATGTCGCCAACGGCCGCTCGCTGACCGTACGGATCAACGACCGCGGGACCTTCGCCCAGACCCCGCAGGAACCGAAGTGCCTCGACCTCACCGACGGCGCCTTCAGCCGCCTCGGCGGCGTCCTCGACCCCGACGCCGGACACATCGTCGTCACCCAGACGGTCCTGGGCTGACGGCCGCGGCCCGCCCGGTCGCAGGTCGATCGACCGCCCTCGTCCGCCTCAACCACAGGAGCAAAGACCCATGGTCACCCCCCACTCCGCACCAAGTCTCCGCAGACTCACGGCCCTGAGCAGACTGGCCCTGGTCATGCTGCTCGCCGCGGCCCTGTCCGCACTGTTCACCGTCTCCCCCGCCCGCGCGGCGGACGGCCGGATCACCGGTCTGGCCGGCAAGTGTGTCGACGTCGCCGGGGCGAACACCGCCAACGGGACCGCCGTACAGCTCTACGACTGCAACGGCACCGGTGCCCAGACCTGGTCCAACCCCGGTGACGGAACCCTGCGCGCCCTCGGCAAGTGTCTCGACGTGACCTCCGGCGGCACGGCGGACGGCACGACGGTCCAGCTCTACGACTGCAACGGCAGCGCCGCCCAGAAGTGGGCCGTCAGCTCCGCCAACGACATCGTCAACCCACAGGCCGACAAGTGCCTGGACGTCACCGGCAACAACTCGGCCAACGGCACCCGGCTCCAGATCTGGACCTGCTCGGGCGGCGCCAACCAGAAGTGGACCGCACCCGCGAGCGGCGGCACCACCCCGTCCGGCTTCGTCGTCAGCGAGGCCCAGTTCAACCAGATGTTCCCGAACCGGAACGGCTTCTACACGTACAGCGGTCTCACCGCCGCCCTGTCCGCCTACCCCGGCTTCGCCAACACCGGTTCCGACACGGTCAAGAAGCAGGAGGCCGCCGCCTTCCTCGCCAACGTCAGCCACGAGACCGGCGGGCTGGTCTACGTCGTCGAGCAGAACACCGCCAACTACCCGACGTACTGCGACTGGAGCCAGTCCTACGGCTGCCCGGCCGGCCAGTCCGCCTACTACGGGCGCGGCCCCATCCAGCTGTCCTGGAACTTCAACTACAAGGCCGCGGGCGACGCGTTGGGCATCGACCTTCTGGGCAACCCCTGGCTGGTGCAGAACGACTCGGCCGTCGCCTGGAAGACCGGCCTGTGGTACTGGAACACCCAGTCCGGCCCGGGCACGATGACCCCGCACAACGCCATGGTCAACGGCGCCGGTTTCGGCCAGACCATCCGTTCCATCAACGGCTCCCTGGAATGCGACGGCCGCAACCCCGCCCAGGTCCAGAGCCGCGTCGACGCCTACAACCGCTTCACCTCCATCCTCGGTGTCAGCCCCGGCAGCAACCTCTACTGCTGACGCTCGCCCCCGGGCCCGCCCGACGTGAGGGTCGGTCCATCCCTGAACCGGCTCTCACGTCAAGCTCCCGCGACGGCACTCTTGCCACTAGAATTGGTGTCATGACTGCCATCACCCTGCGCATCCCCGACGCCATGGACAAACAACTACGCGACGCCGCCGCCGGCGCCTCGTCCCTGAACGACTACATCGTGCGGGCCGTACGACGTCAGATGACGCTCGACGCCGCGCGCAAACTCGCCTCCGCCGCCCCCCTCGACCTGGCGGGCGAGGGCGACGCCCTGTGACCATCCGCAAGGGCGACGTCTGGGACGTCGACACCGGCAAAGGCACCCGCACCGTTCTTGTCGTCAGCCTCGACGGACTCGCCGACGCCTACGGCGCTGTCGTCGTCCTGGTTCTGCACGCCCCGGCCCAGCACCCCGACACGGCGATGAGCGTGCACCTGACCACCCCGGTCGACGCCTCCGTCGTCGCCGTCAATCTCCTCCAGCTCTCCACGCTCCGCTTCGAGACCGGCACACCGCACGGGAACATCGGCCCCGAACAGCAGGAACTCGTCGACAACGCCCTCCGCGCGGTCCTCGACCTGTGAACCCCGGCAGGACGGCCTCCCTCCGGCGCCGCGCCCGCCTTCGTCGGGCCGGCCGTCAGCGCAGTCGACGTGCCCGCAGCACCACGTCATCGGCGTGGTGCGCACCGGCGCCGCCGTCAGGTGCCACGCGTGGCCGCTGCTCGTCCACCTCCACCGTCCAGTCGTCGTCGAGCAGCGCGGCGACCATGGAGGGCCAGACGTAGTCGGCCGGGTCGAAGGCGGCATCGTGTTCGTGCCGGGTGTCCATCCCCGCGTGGTGCACGAGCAGCAGCACGCCTCCGGGCGCGACGGCCGCGAGCAGCGCTCGCTCGGCCGCGGCGTCGGGTGTCCGCAGCAGGGCCGGGTACTGCGCGGAGACCAGGTCGAAGGAGGCCGGGGGAAGTGCCGCTTCCGCCAGTCCGGCGTGCACCCAGCGGACGGTGACCCCGGCGTCCCGTGCGTGCCCCGCGGCCCGCTCCAGCGCCACGCCCGAGACTTCGAGCGCGGTCACGTCCCAGCCGCCGCGCGCGAGCCAGACGGCATCCGCGCCCTCGCCGCAGCCGACGTCGAGCACTCGTCCGGGCGTGAGCCCGGCGACCTCGGCCACGAGTGCGCCATTGGGCCGGCCGCTCCACAGTTGCTGTCGGTCGGCGTATCGGTTGTCCCACTCCGCCCGGACCTCGGGGTCTCCGACGTATCCGTCGGCGGGCGAAGAAGTGGTGTCGGGCGCTGACGATCCTGCGATGTTGTCGGTCACCGGCCCACGGTCACCCACCGCGTCCTGGTCACGCCACTCTTGTTGCCGTTCCGGCAAAACGCCGGCCCCGTCTCACGCGAGCGTCACCTCCACCGGCAGCCGCTTGATGCCGTTGACGAAGTTCGAGCGCACGCGCGGCACGTCACCGGCCAGGCGGATGTCCGCGAGGCGGGGGATCAGCTCCTCGAACATGATGCGGATCTCGGTGCGGGCCAGCAGGTTGCCCAGGCACAGGTGGGGGCTGCCCTTGCCGAAGGTGACGTGGTCGTTGTGCTGCCGGGCCACGTCGAGGTCGTAGGGGTCGGTGAAGACCTCCTCGTCGCGGTTGCCGGAGGCGTACCACATGACGACCTTGTCGCCCTCCCTGATGCGTTTGCCGCCGAGTTCGACGTCTCGGGTGGCGGTCCGCCGGAAGTGGTAGACGGGGGACGCCCAGCGCAGGAACTCCTCGACCGCCGTGGGGATCAGGGACGGGTCGTCCTTCAACCGGGCGAGCTGCTCGGGGTGTTGGAGCAGGGCCAGCATGGAGTGGGTGATGGTGTGCCGGGTCGTCTCGTTGCCGGCGACGACCAGGAGCAGGAAGTAGTTGTCGAAGTCCTGCGCGGAGAGCGGGACTCCGTCACGCGGGGTGGTGTTGACCAGCTTGGAGACCAGGTCCGTGCCCTCGCCGCCGCGCCGCTGGCGCGCCAACTCCCTTCCGTACTCGAAGACTTCGAGCGAGGCGGGGGAACGGAACGGCAGGTCACGGTACTTCTCGCTCTCCTCGCTGTGCAGGAGGACGTCGGCGTAGTCCGGGTCGGTGTTGCCGATGATGCGGTTGCCCCAGTCGATGAGCTGCTGGTTGTCCTCCGGCGGGACGTCGAGGAGCCGGGCGAGCACGTTGATGGGGAAGTCGGCGGAGATCTCCTTCACGAAGTCGAAGCTCCCCTTGGCCAGGGCCGCGTCCAGGGTTCTCGCGGTCAGGCCGCGCAGGAAGTCCGCGTAGCTGTTGATCACCCCCGCCCCGAACTGCCGCTGGATCAGGCTGCGCAGCGCCCGGTGGCGGACGCCGTCGAGTTCCAGGATGGAGGCGCGTTTCTTGATCTGGTCGTCGTCGACCTCTTCGAGGTTGACGAACCGGGTGGAGGTGAACGTCTCGGCGTCCCGGTCGACCCGGGCGATGTCGGCGTGCCGGGTCACCGACCAGAAGCCGGAGTTGGGGGCCTCCTCGGGCTGCCAGTGGACGGGGTCCTCGTGGCGCAGGGTGTGGAACATGCGCCAGGGGGTCACGCCGTCGGTGAAGTTGTCGAGGTTCGCGAGGTCTACGTCCGCGAGACGCAGGGGTTCGTTCGCGGCGGCGGGCAGGGTCGTCTCGGTCATCGCTGGCTCCAGGGGGTCGTACGGGCTGTCACAGGTGGTAGGCGTACTCGGTGAACTCCCAGTCGGTGACGTGCCGTTGGAAACGCTCGACCTCGTTCCGCTTGTAGGAGAGGAAGGACGTGGTGAAGTCCTTGCCGAGCACCTCGGCCAGGGCGGTGTCCGCCTCCAGCGCGTCGAGGGCCTCGGACAGGGTGCCGGGGAGTACGGCGGAGCGGGCCGGGTCGTAGCCGTAGCCCTCCAGCGGGGCGGGCGGCTCCTCGGCGGCCGTCACACCCAGCAGCGCCGCGGCGATGGTGCCGGCGATGGCGAGGTAGGGGTTGGCACTGGCGTCGCCGAGCCGCAGTTCGAGCCGGGCCCCGGAGCCGCGCTCGGGCGGGACGCGGACCATGGCGCTGCGGTTGTCGAGCCCCCAGTCGATCAGCCAGGGCGCGAGTGTGTCGGGTCCGAAGCGTTTGTAGGAGTTGACGGTGGGGTTGAGCAGCGCGGCGAGGGCGGGCGCGTGTGCCATCACTCCGGCGACGGAGTGCCGTGCGGTGGCGGAGAGACCGTAGGGCCCGGACGGGTCGTCGAAGGCGTTGCGGCCCTCGGTGTCGTCGCTCGACAGATGGAGGTGGAAGCCGGACCCTCCGGCGTCGTTGAACGGCTTCGCCATGAAGGTGGCGAGCCTGCCCTCCTTGCGGGCGAGTTCCTTGATGGCGGCCTTGAAGCGGAACGCCCGGTCGGCGGCCGACATCGCCTCCGAGTGGACGAGGTTGATCTCGAACTGTCCGCCGTCGAACTCGTGGTTCCCGCTGAGCACCCCGATGTCCAGGTCGCGGACCTGGCGCAGGGTGCGCAGGAGGTGGTTGTCGGGGTCGGCGCGCAGCCCGGCCGTGTAGACGACACCGGGGTCGGACGCGTACCGGCGCCAGCCGCCGGCGGCGTCCCGTTCGCACAGGAAGTACTCCAGCTCCGGGCCGACGACGGGCCGCAGCCCGTGCTCCGCGCAGCGGGCGAGGACGGCCTGGAGGAGGTCGCGGGGCGACTCGGGGGCGGGCGCCCCGGTCGCCGGGTCCAGGACCTCGCCGAGACAGGCGGCCACGCCGGGCTCCCACGGGAGGGGCACGAGGGTGTCCAGGTCGGGGCGTACGCAGATGTCGGGCAGTCCCGCGTCCAGACCGCCGCGGACCGGGACCACATCGCCCTGCGGACTGGTGTGGTAGACGGCCCGGCAGAAGGCGAGCCCGTGCTCCATGGCCCGGGGCAGCTCCTCCAGCAGGACGTCACGGGCGCGGTCGGTGCCGATGAGGTCGGGGTACGTCACCCGGACCACGTCGATGCCGTCGGCGGCCAGTCGCTCCATGTGGCGGCGGACTTCCGGGATGTCTTGAACGCTCACCGTTGTCTCCTCGGGCGGACGGTGGGGCACTTCCGGGTCAGGAGCCCGGAGGCGGGCGAATGAGGGGCCGGGACACAGCGGTCACGGGCGACCCCGGCAACGTTGTTTGACGCCAAACGGTAGGAGCGGTCCCCGCATCCCGCAAGAGGCGACGACAAGAAAATTATCCATCCGGATAGGTATTGACCCCACCTCGACGGCTTCCTATCTTGTTTGAAGCCAAACGAGTCAGGGGCCGGTCTTCGAGCCCCTTTGGCGGGGGCCCGGCCATCGCGCCGGGCCCCTCTTCCCCACCACCTCTCCGACGCCCTCACCTCAGGAGGCCGGCCATGAAGGTCGTCGTCGACATGAACAAGTGCCAGGACCACGGCCAGTGCGTCTTCGCGGCACCCGACGTCTTCCAGCTGGACGACGCCGGACACCTCGGCTACGTCCCCGACCCCGACGACGCCCTGCGCGACGAGGTCGAGGAAGCGGCGGACGTCTGCCCGCTCCAGGCCATCCGGATCGAGGACTGATGACCGGCGGGAACGTGGTCGTCGTCGGCGCCTCGATGGGCGGCCTGCGCGCCGCCGAACAACTGCGGACGGCCGGTTGGACCGGCTCCGTGACGGTGATCGGCGACGAACCGCACATGCCCTACAACCGCCCCCCGCTCTCCAAGGAAGTCCTCGCCGGCAAGGCCTCCTTCGACTCCCTCGCCTTCACCCCCAAGGCGAGCACCGCGGACGTCGAGTGGCGGCTCGGCCGCAGGGCCGTAGCGGCCGACCTCGCCGAACGCACCCTCACACTCGACGACACCACGACCCTCTCCTACGACGGCCTGGTCGTCGCCACCGGTATGCGCCCCCGGCGGCTGCGCTGCCCCGGCCCGCTCACCGGCCGCCACACCGTCCGCACCCTCGCCGACGCACAGGGCCTGCGCGCCGAACTCACCCGGCCCGGAGTGCGCGTGGTCGTGGTCGGCGCCGGTTTCATCGGCTGCGAGGTGGCCGCCACCGCCGTAGGGCTCGGTGTCACCGAGGTGACCGTCGTCGACCCGCTGCCGCTGCCCATGGTGGGGCCGCTCGGCGAGCTGCTCGCCGGCGCGCTGCTGCGACGGCACGAGCGGCGCGGGGTGCGCTTCGCGCTCGGCACCGGGGTCGCCGGTTTCGAGGGCGAGGACCGGGTGACGGGGGTCGTGCTCGGCGACGGAACCGTCCTGCCCGCCGACGTGGTGGTGGAGTCGGTCGGTTCGCTCGCCAACACCGAGTGGCTGGAGGGCAACGGGCTCGACCTGAGCGACGGCGTACTCACCGATGAACTGCTGCGGGTCGGGGGGCTGCCGTCCGTCGTCGCGGTCGGCGATGTCGCCCGCTTCCCCAACGCCCGCTACGACGGGGTGCCGCGCCGGGTCGAGCACTGGTCGATCCCGACGGACACCGCCAAGCACGCGGCGAGGAGTCTCGTCGCCCATCTCACCGGTGCCCAGGGCGAGTTGGCGGCCTTCGCACCGCTGCCCACATTCTGGAGCGACCAGCACGACTTCCGGTTGCAGTCCTTCGGCTCGCCCCTGCTCGGCCTCGACGACGTCCGGGTCCTGGACGGCGATCCGGACGGCGATCTCATCGCCGGCTACCACCGCGAGGACCTCCTCGTCGGCGTCGTCGCGCTCGGCGCTCCCACGACGGCCGCGCGGGCCGCCCGCTACCGCACCGCGCTCCTCCAGCAGCCCGCCCTCACCGCGTAAGGAACCAACGTCATGGCCAGCGTCCGTGGTTACTTCCACCCCAAGACCGCGACCGGATCGTCGTCGCTGATCCCCGCGCCGCCCTGGCGCTACTCCGGCGACCTGCTCACCGTCGAGTACCGCACGGATCCCGCACGCGTACGTGAACTCCTCCCCGAGCCGCTGGAGTTGGCCGACGAGGACCCGGGCGCGGTGGCACTGATCTGGGCCGACTGGCAGTCCTGCTCCCAGACGGGGGACGAACTGCTCGACCCCGTGCTCGCCCAGTACAAGGAGGCGTTCGCGGTCGTGCGCTGCTCGTTCCGGGGCCGTACGTACTCGCGGTGCGTGTACATCTGGGTCGACAAGGACTTCGCGATCGCGCGCGGACTGCACCAGGGCTACCCGAAGAAGCTCGGCTCCATCCACCAGACACGGCCGCATCCCTATGGGCCCGCTCCCCGTATCGAGGCGGGCGCCCGCTTCGGCGCTACCCTCGCGGCGGCCGACCGGCGCCTCGCCGAGACCGTGGTGACCCTGCGCGAACCCTCGGAGACGAACGGGTTCGTGAACGCCCACCCCATGGCCCATCACCGCTGGCTCCCCTCCATAGAAAAGGGCAAGGGCCTGGCCCTGGACGAGCTGATCGAGACGGGCGCGGCTGCCTTCGAGGGCGGTCAACCCTGGGTCGGGGACGCCGAGTTGGCACTGTTCGACGCGCCCACGGAGGAGCTGTCCCGGCTGGAGGTCCACGAGCCGATCGCCGCGTACTACCGGCAGGTGGGGGTCGTCTGGGACGGCGGCCGGCTGCTGGAGTCCGGCACGTCGGCGGCAACCGCCGACTAGTCCCCCGTGTCCGCCCGTCGCCCCTTTGCGTCAGGAGCCCTTCCCATGCCCGAGAAGATCATCGTCGCCGGAGTCCCCGTCGACACCCGGCACTTCATCGGCGGCCGACGCGTCGCCTCCCCCGACACCTTCGACGACGTCTCCCCCATCGACGGCCAGGTCCTCGGCCCGATCGCCCGCGGCGGCCCCGCCGAGGCCGAGGCCGCGATCGCCGCCGCCCGCGAGGCGTTCCCCGCCTGGGCCGCCACTCCCCGCGCCGAACGCGCCCGCATCCTGCACGCCGTAGCCGACGGCGTAGAGAAGCGCATCGAGGAACTGTCGGCCGTCGAGACCCACGACAACGGCGCCCTCCTCCGCTCGCACCGCCGGGGCGTCATGCCCCGCGTCGCGCACAACTTCCGCTTCTTCGCCGACTGGTTGCTCACCCTCGGCCACGACGACTTCGAGACGCGCGGCCACACCAACCACGTCAGCTGGGACCCGGCCGGCCCCTGCGTCCTGATCACGCCGTGGAACGCCCCCTTGATGCTGGCCACTTGGAAGGTCGCCCCGGCGCTGGCTGCCGGAAACACGGTCGTCCTCAAGCCCGCCGAATGGTCCCCGCTCACCGCCTCACTGCTCGCCGACATCGCCACCGAGGCGGGGCTGCCCGCCGGTGTCCTCAACGTCGTCCAGGGCTACGGCGCGGAGATCGGCGACGCGCTCACCTCGCACCCCGACGTGCGCCGGATCAGCTTCACCGGCTCGGTGCCCACGGCTACGCGCATCGCCGCGTCGGCCGCCGCCAACCTCACCCCGCTCAGCCTCGAACTCGGCGGCAAGTCACCGCTGTTGGTGTTCGCCGACGCGGACCTCGATCTCGCCGTGGACCTCGCCGTCGAGCAGTACGACAACGCCGGTCAGGTGTGCCTCGCGGCCACCCGCATCCTCGTAGAGGAGTCCGTCGCCGAGGAGTTCACGCGCCGGTTCGAGGAGAAGGCCTCGGCCCTGGTCCAGGGCGATCCGCGCGAGGAGGCCACCGACCTCGGACCCACCATCCACACCCGCCAGTTGGAGAAGATCGACGGCTTCGTGCAGCGGGCGCTCGCGGCCGGGGCCCGTGCCGTCATCGGCGGACACCGCAGGGACGGCCAGTACTACGCGCCGACCCTCCTCACCGATGTCGCCCAGGACTCGGAGATCGTGCAGGAGGAGGTCTTCGGACCGGTCCTCACCCTCCAGACCTTCGCCGACGAGGAGGAGGCCGTCCGGCTCGCCAACGACACCCGCTTCGGGCTGGCCGCCACCCTCGCCACCGGCGACCGCGAACGCGCCGACCGCGTCACCGCACGGCTGATCGCGGGCACGGTCTGGGTCAACTGCTTCTTCGTACGCGACCTCCAGGCACCGTTCGGCGGCTCACGCCTCTCCGGTGTGGGCCGCGAGGGCGGCACCTGGAGCTTCGACTTCTACTGCGACCTGAAGAACACCGTCACCGCCCCCAACGGATGGAACAACCATGGGTGAGATCGTCGGGGCCGGCCTGCTGGCCCATGTGCCCACCATCGTGCTGCCCGAGGCGGACCGGCTGGAGCTGAACGAGGGCAAGGAGATCACCCTCGTCACCGGTCTCCGCCAACTCCGCGAGGACGTCTTCGACCGCGACGACTACGACACCGTCGTCGTCCTCGACTCCCACTGGGCGACGACCGTCGAGTTCGTCGTCACCGCCCAGCAGCGCCGCGCCGGGCTCTTCACCTCCGAGGAGCTGCCGCGCGGTATGTGCCGGATGCCGTACGACTACCCCGGCGACCCCGAACTCGCCCACAACATCGCCGAGTTCGCCGACCGGCACAGCACCTGGATCACCCCGATCGAGGACGACTACCTCCCCGTCTACTACGCCACGATCAACCTCTGGAAGTTCCTCGGCGAGGGCCTGCCGGACAAGCGGTGGGTGACCATCGGCGTCTGCCAGACCGGGGACATGGAGGACCATCTGCGCCTGGGCCGCGCGCTCGCCGACGGCATCGCGGCCACCCCCGGCCGCCGGGTCCTGGTCATCGCCTCCGGCGCCCTCTCGCACACCTTCTGGCCGCTGCGCGAGATCCGCGACCACGAAGCCAGCGACCCCGTGCACATCCGTACGCCCGAGGCCCGCGAGGCCGACTACGAGCGGATCGCCTGGTTCAAGGAGGGCCGGCACGACAAGGTCCTCGACACCATGGACGAGTTCTGGAAGTACAAGCCCGAGGCGAAGTTCTTCCACTACCTGATGCTGGCCGGCGCCCTCGGCGAACAGGCCTGCACCGCGAGGGCCCGTCAGTACGGCGAGTACGAGAACTCCGTCGGCACCGGCCAGGTCCATCTCTGGTTTGACCGCCCGGCCACCGGCTGGACCGGCGACGACCTGCCCGTACCCGCCGCCTCACCCCGCACCCCGCACAGCCGCGCCTAGGAGAGCGACATGCCCGAGTACCGCCGCATTCTGCTGGACGGCGCCGCCGTCGAGGTCACCGTCGACGGGGACGAACTCGTCGCCGGGGACGGCCGCCGCGTCAAGACCGACGAGGCGCTGCACCTGCCCCCGGTCGTGCCGTCCAAGGTGATCGCCGTCCACCTCAACCACCGCAGCCGGGTCGACGAATTTCAGATCGGTCTCCCGGACACCCCGACCTACTTCCACAAACCGACCTCCTCCCTCAACTCCCACAAGGGCGCGATCGTCCGTCCCGAGGGCTGCAAGTGGCTCAACTACGAGGGCGAGGTCGCCATCGTCATCGGGAGGACCGCGCGGAACATCTCCCCCGCCGAAGCGGGCGACTACATCGCGGGCTACACCGTCGCCAACGACTACGGCCTGCACGACTTCCGCGACACCGACGCCGGCTCCATGCTGCGCGTCAAGGGCTCCGACACCCTCTGCCCGCTCGGCCCGGGCCTTGTCACCGACTGGGACTTCCACGGCAAGCGGCTGCGGACCTACGTCAACGGCGAGGTGGTGCAGGACGGTTCGACCGACGAGATGAAGTGGGACATGCACTACCTCGTCGCGGACATCGCCCGCACCATCACCCTGTACCCCGGCGACGTGCTGCTGTCCGGCACGCCCGCCAACTCCCGTCCCGTGCACCCCGGAGACGTCGTCGAGGTCGAGGTCGAGGGGCTGGGCAGGCTCACCAACCACGTCGTCACCGGACCCGCCGCCATCCGCACCGACGTCGGCGCCCAGCCCACCGAATCCGAGGAAGTGCTGTCCACCGCGCTCGGCGGCGACTGGGAGTTCCGTGGCGTTCGTGCGCCGCGCCGCTGAGGGCGACGGCGCGGGTAGGGTCGCCTGCATGACCGAGTCCGCCGACCGCCCCCGCAAGCGCGTCACCTACGGCGCGGGCCGCGAGGCCCTGCTGGACGCCGCGGTGCGCGTGGTGGCACGCGGCGGACTGCGCCGGCTCACCTACCGCGCCGTCGCGGAGGAAGCGGGGGTCACGCACGGGCTCGTGGTGCACCACTTCGGGACGCGCGACGCGCTGATCGAGGCGGCGCTCACCCACGCCATCCGCTCCTCCCTCAGCAGCAGCGACCTCGAACCCGGCACCGGGAAGCCCGAGGACTTCTCGCTCGGCCTGACCGAGATGGTGGCCTCGGGGCCGGACCTCCAGGCCTTCCAGTACGAGCTGCTCCTGGAGTCCCGGCGCAGGCCGGAGCTGCTGTCGCATCTCCGGGCGCTCTACGACGAGTACTTCGCCGCCACCCGGCGCGAGCTGACCCAGATGCTGCCCGGACCGGTCGACGAAGGGCTGTCCCGGATGGTGTTCGCCACCCTGGAGGGCCTGGTCCTGCACCAGCTCGTCTTCGGCGAGCGCGAGGTCATCGAGGACGCCCTCGACGAGCTGCGGAACGTCCTGCGGCTGCTCGCGCGGGAGCGCGACGGGAGCTGACCTCCCGCCCCTTCTCCACCGCTGATCACGGCCTCGTAAGAAATCCGCGTCGGCCACGGAATCTCCGTGCCACCCCCTTGCCAAACGGATAGTTCCGCCCCACCATGAGGCAACTCGTTTGGCCTGAAACGACCATCCCCTTAACTGGCAGGTGATCCGAGTGGACAGTCAGGCGGTCGCATCCCAGCGGTCCGTGCGGGACGAACCCACGGCAGGCACGCTCAAACCCAACGCGCTCGGCGTGCTGGGCATCCTCTTCCTCGTTCTGTCCGCCCAGGCGCCGCTCACCGGCATCGCCGGAGCGGTCCCGATCTCCGTCGGCATCGGCAACGGTCCCGGCACCGCAGGCGCCTACGTCCTGGTCGGCGTCGTGACCCTGCTCTTCTCGGTCGGCTTCGTCACCATGGGCCGGCACGTCGTCGACGCGGGCGCCTTCTACACCTACATCGGCACCGGGCTCGGCCGCACCACCGGGGCCGGCAGCGCGGGCGTGGCGCTCTTCGCGTACTGCGCCATCCAGGCCGCCATGTACGGGCTGTACGGCTCCATCGTCAGCGGCCTGGTCGACGCCCACACGGGACTGAACCTCCCGTGGTGGGTGTGGTCGCTGGCGACCATGGCCGTCGTACAGATCCTGGGCGCCACCGGCATCGACATGGGCGCCAAGCTGCTGGCCGTGTTCGTCCTGGCGGAGTTCAGCATCCTGCTGGCCTTCAGCCTCGTCACCCTCTTCAAGGGCGGCGGTCCGGAGGGCCTCGGCTTCACCGAGACCTTCGCACCGAGCGCCGTCACCCAGGGCGCGCCCGGCGTGGCCGTGATGTTCGCCGTCGCGTCCATGTTCGGCTTCGAGGCCACCGCGATCTACGGCGAGGAGGCGCGCGAGCCGAAGAAGACCGTCCCCCGCGCCACCTACCTGGCGGTCGTCGTGGTCGTCGGCTTCTTCGCTCTGACGTCCTGGATGCTGGTCGCCGCGTACGGACCCTCCAAGGCGGTCGCGGCGGCGGGCAAGGCGCTGGCGAGCGGGGACTCCACGGCATTCGTCTTCGCCCCGATCGCCGCGCAGTTCGGCGGCTGGGTCAACGACGTCCTGCCGGTCCTGCTGGCCACCTCCCTCTTCGCCGGCCTGCTCACCTTCCACAACTCCGCGAACCGCTATCTCTTCTCGCTCGGCCGCGACGGGCTGCTGCCCCGCCGCCTGTGCACCCTCAACAGCCGCCACGCGCCCTGGACCGCCGGCTGTGTGCAGACCCTCGTCGCGGTGGCCCTGGTGGTGCCGTTCGCGCTCGCGGGCAAGGACCCGGTGCTCACGCTCTTCTCCTGGTTCAGCGGGGTCGCCGTCCTGGCGATGATGCTCCTGTACCTGCTGACCTCGGTGTCCGTGGTGGTCTTCTTCCGCCGCGAACGCCTGGAGGTGCGGCTGTGGAACACGCTGATCGCCCCGATCCTCGCGACGATCGCGGTGGCCGGTGCCGTCTGGCTCATCCTCGCCAACTTCACCACCCTCATCGGCGGCGACAGCACCACGGCCCTCTGGCTCGCCCTGTCGGTCCCGGTGGTCATGGCACTGAGCATCGTGACCGCACGGCTGAGCCGCCGTGGGCCCTCGACCGCCGACAGCTGACCGGCTCCCCTCCCCCGGTGCGCGTCCGACGACACGGGCGCGCACCGGGGAGACGCACCCCGCCCTCCCCCACCTGCTGACGAAGTGGAGTTCCCCATGCCGGCCGTCACCCACGACGAATGGCTCCGCCGCGCCAAGGACTTCCAGGTCCACGGCGCCCACCACATCGACGGTCGCGACGAACCCGGAGCCGGCGGCACCTTCCGGGTCGTCTCCCCCCGCGACGGCCAGGTGGTCGCCGAGGTCGCCGACGGCGGTGCCGCCGAGGTGGACGCGGCCGTGGCCGCCGCCCGGCGCGCCTTCGACACGGGGCCCTGGCCGCGTCTGGCCCCCGCCGAACGCGGCCGGGTCCTGCTCCGGCTCGCCGAACTCCTCGAAGAACAACGGGAGTCGCTTGCCCTCACGGTGAGCCTGGAGATGGGCAAGCCGGTCACGGACGCCCATGACATCGAGCTGCGCGCGGCGATCAACACCTTCCGCTGGTACGGGCAGTTGGCCGACAAGCTGACCGACGAGTCCCCGCACACCGCGCCGGACGCGCTCGCCCTCGTCACCCGCGAACCCGCCGGTGTCGTGGGAGCCGTCGTCCCGTGGAACTTCCCGCTGACGCTGGCGAGTTGGAAGGTGGCCCCGGCACTCGCGGCCGGCTGCACGGTCGTGCTGAAGCCGTCCGAGAATTCGCCGTTGTCCGCTCTGCTGCTGGGCCGGCTAGGCACCGAGGCCGGGTTGCCGCCTGGCGTGCTGAACGTGATCACCGGTGACGGTCCAACTGCCGGTCGGGCGCTGGGAGTTCACCCCGACGTCGACGTGCTCGCCTTCACCGGCTCCACCGCCGTCGGCCGGCACTTCCTGCACTACTCCGCCGACTCCAATCTCAAGCGGGTCTGGCTGGAGCTGGGCGGGAAGTCGCCCAACATCGTCCTCCCGGACGCCCCCGACTTGGAGAAGGCGGCCGCCACTGCCGCCTGGGGCATCTTCTTCAACCAGGGCGAGATGTGCACCGCCCCGTCCCGCCTGCTCGTGCACTCCTCCGTCGCCGAGCGGGTCACTGACGCCGTCGTCGCACGGGCCCGGGAGCTGCGGGTGGGCGACCCCCTGGACCCCGCGACCGAGATGGGCGCGCTGGTCGGCGAGGGGCATCTGGAGCGCGTACTCGGGCATGTGCGGCGCGGTGTCGACGAGGGCGCCCGGCTGCGTACGGGAGGCGCGCGCACTCGTACGGACTCCGGCGGCAGCTTCGTCGAACCGACCGTGTTCGACCGGGTCGAGGCCAGCGCGGGGCTGGCCCGCGAGGAGATCTTCGGCCCCGTCCTGTCCGTCATCTCCTTCAACACCCTTGAGGAAGCCGTGAAGTTGGCCAACGCCACCGAGTACGGCCTGGCCGCCGGGCTGTGGACCTCGGATCTGAGCACTGCCCACCGGGTCTCCCGCGCCCTCAAGGCGGGCACGGTGTGGGTGAACTGCTACGAGGAGGGCGACCTGACCGTGCCCTTCGGCGGGATGAAGCAGTCGGGCAACGGCCGCGACAAGTCCGCGCACGCCCTGGAGAAGTACACCGAGCTCAAGACGACCTGGATACAGCTGTGACCGTCCCGCCGCGCCCGCTGATCGCCCTGCCCGCCCGCTTCTCCGCCAGCACCTCGGCGCTGCGGTACGCGGCCGAGGTCACCGCCCGGGCGCTCGTCGAGGCGGTGTGGCGGGCGGGCGGCGAACCCGCGACCATCCACCCGTACGCCCCCGACGGCACCGCCGACCCGGCGGAGGTCGCGACCCGCCTCGCCCGGTTCGACGGGGTGCTGCTGCCCGGCGGCGGCGACCTCGCGCCGTACCGCTACGGAGCGGGCGCGGCCCACGAGAGCGTGTACGACGTCGACGCTCAGCAGGACGGCTTCGACCTCGAAGTGGCCCGGCAGGCACTGGAGTCGGGCCTGCCCCTGCTCGCCGTCTGCCGCGGGCTCCAGGTCGTCAACGTGGCGCTCGGCGGCACCCTGGAGCAGGACATGGGCGGGCCGGACCGTGAACACCGGCATGTCGTGCACCCCGTGGCGGTGGAGCCGGGGTCGCTCCTCGCGCGGGCAATGGCGGCGGAGAAGGTGGACGCCTCCTGCTACCACCACCAGCGCGTCGACCGGACGGGCAGCGGACTGCGGGTGACCGCGAGGGCCGCCGACGGCACCGTGGAAGGGCTCGAACTCCCCGGCGCCCGGGGCTGGTTCACGGCCGTGCAGTGGCACCCCGAGGACACCGCGCACGAACAGGCGGCGCAGCAGGGCCTGTTCGACGCCCTCGTACAGGCTGCTCGGCGGACCCGCTGAGGCGCACTCAGGTCCTGGGGCGGCGCCCGCTGCGGCGAGGTGCCGGCTCGGCGCCGTCCAGCAGGGACTGCCGGCGCTCCTCACCGTGGTCCTCCACCTGGAGCACGACGCGGCGCAGCATGTCCGCGAGGCTGCGGCACTCGTCGTCGGTGAGCTGCCCGGTGACGAAGGCCTCCTCCTCGTTGAACTCGGGGAACAGCCGCCGCATCAGCTGCTCGCCCTCGTCCGTGAGACTGAGCAGGACCAGCCGCCCGTCCGTCGGATGACCGGCCCGCCTGAGCAGGCCGCGCGACTCCAGCGTGCGGGCCACGCCCGTCAGCGTTCCCTTGGAGATCCCCGCCTCCTCGGCGACGTGCCGGGTCTCCGACTCGTCCCAGACCCAGACGACCCACAGGACGACGAAGGCGGTCCAGGTCAGGTCGGAGCCCCGCAGCACGGAGTTCTCCAGATGCTGGCGCACCGCCGCCGCGGCCCGGTGGATGTTGGCGACCGCCGCCATCTGTTCCCGTCGTATCGGGAAGCCACCGAGCCTCTGTGCGGCGAGTTTCTCGGCTTCGGTGATGGATCGATGGCCGGGCACGGGCGCTCCCTCTCTCGCTGACACTGGTCGTTCGGGATCAAATTGTACGGAGCTCTGCCCCGCGACGACGACGTCAGGTGTCACGGCGCCGTCCGGTCCTGCCCGTTCGTCGCGCCGGTCAGCGCGGTCCGGGCCAGGTCTCGCAGCCAGATGTGCGCGGGGTCGGTGTCGTAGCGCTGATGCCACGACAGGTACACCGGGGCCGGCGGAAGGTCGAGCGGGAGGGGGAGCAGGATCAGGCCGAGATCCGCGGCAGCCGGACGCGCCGTGGCCTCAGGGGCGGTGACGACGAGATCGGAGCCCCGCACGAACTCAAAAGCGGCTCGCTCCGTGGGCGCGGTCGCCACCACGTGTCGGGTGAGGCCGAGTCCCGCGAGAGCGTCGTCGAGGATGTTCCCGAGCCTTCCGCGCCGCGAGACGCTGACGTGCTCCGCCGCGGCGTACCGCTCGGCGGTCACCGCCTCCACGCCGGTGAGCGGGTGCCCTTGCCGTACGACGACGGTCTGCCGGGTCTCGGCCACCCGCTCGGCGCGGATCTCGGGCACGGTCGAGTCGTCGGCGTTCGCGGCGAGGTCGACTTCGCCGCGCCTCAACTCCGGTGTGTCGATGCTCGATTCCGCGATGAAGCGCAGCCGCACCCCGGGGGCCTGCTCGCGCACGGCAGCCAGCAGCGCGGGCCCGCCGAGGGCGACCAGTGCGTCGTGCCAGCGGAGCGTGAAGGTGCGTTCGAGGGTCGCGAGGTCGAGCTCCCGGCTCGGCGCCAGCACGCCCCGCACCTGCTGGAGCAGGTCGTGCACCTGTTCCCGTACGGCGATGGCGTACGGCGTGGGGGTCATCGTGCGCCCGGTGCGCACCAGGATCTGATCACCCGTCGTACGCCGGATCCGGCCGAGGCTGCGGCTCATCGCGGGGGCCGTGACATGCAGGCGGTCGGCGGCGCCGGCCACGCTGCCCTCCTCCAGGAGGGCGTCGAGCGCGGCGAGCAGGTTCAGATCCAATTGCATGGGAGTCATCCTAGCCGTGCTTCACATGCACTTGCTGTTAATGATGGCCTCTCCTACCTTCGAGTCACGGGCACCGACGAAACCGGTTCTCGCCCGGTCGACCCACATCTCCGCCCCTCGGACGGGAGCACCGCCATGCCCGAATCCATGCCGAACACCGACGCCGATCTGCTCGCACGGACCGCGCTCGCCGTACGCGCGGCCGGAGCGGCTCTGCGCGAGCGCTTCGGTGACGTGGTCCCCTACAAGACCTTCGACGAGCTGACGCACGCGCTCGCCGCCAACGACGAAGCGGTCCTCGACATCCTGCGTCCCCGCCTCACCGCCCTGCGCCCGGACGCCCGTTGGGTGGAGGAGGAGTTGGAGGGCGGTGCCCTTCCGGACGGCGAATGGTGGGTGGTGGACCCCGCCGAAGGGAACGTCAACCATCTGCACGGCCTGTCGGACTGGGCGGTGACCGCGACCTTCGTACGCGACAACCAGCCGGTGCTCACCGTCGTCCATCTGCCGCTGACCGGCGAGACGTACACCGCGCTCGCGGGCGCCGGCGCCCACCTCGACGGCCGGCCGCTGCATGTGTCCGCGACCCCGGACCTAGCTCTGGGCATCGTGGCCACGAGCCAGGCCCGGCCGGACGAGGACGAGAAGGTCGTACGGCGGGTCGGCGCCTCGATCACCGCGATGCTCCTCGACGCGCTCGTGGTGCGGACATCCGTGCCCGCCACCCTGCATCTGCTGAACGTGGCCGCCGGCCGCATCGACGCCTTCTGGCAGTTCGCCGGAGCCCGCGCCGACATGCTTCCCGGGGCCCTGCTCGTCACCGAGGCGGGCGGACTGGTGTCCGACGTCGAGGGCCACCCCTGGACTCCGGCGAGCGAGAGCTTCCTGGCCGCGGCACCCGGCGTGCACACCGACGCGGTCACCACGCTCGGCCGCTGATCACTGACCCACCCTGAATCACCGAGAGGAACAGTTCAGCATGAGTGACATCACGATTCTTGGCGGCGGCCGGGTCGGCGGCGGTCTGGCCACCGCCCTCACCCGGGCCGGACACAAAGTGACCGTGGCGACCCGCGCGCCGGGCGCCGCCGCCGACGCCGTACGGACGGCGAGCATCGTCATCAACGCCACACCGGGCGCCGGTTCGCTGGAACGACTCACCGCGCTGCGCACGGAGTTGCGGGGCAAGATCCTCGTGGACCTCGCCAACGCCACCGTCGACGGACCCGACGGACTGCCCGCCGACCTGCTCTACCCCGGCTCGAGTCTCGCGGAGCGACTCCAGGAGGCGCTGCCCGGGACGCACGTCGTCAAGACGCTCAACACGATGCTCCACTCGGTGATGACCGCGCCCGCCGCACTCGCCCAGACGCCCACCGTGTTCCTCTCCGGCACGGACCCGGAGGCCAAACAGGTCGTCCGCGGGCTTCTCCTGGACCTCGGCTGGCACCAGGAGTGGATCACTGACCTCGGCGGGATCGAGACCGCCCGGGCTGTCGAGGCGGCGATCCTGTTCGTACCGCATGTGATCCGGTCAGGCGGCTTCGCGCCCTTCGCGATCTCGATCGCCCGCTGATCAGGCTCGCGCACGCTCCGCCCGCCGCTTGACCAACTCCTCGACCGCGCTCGGCAGGGTTGTCTCGAAGTCGATCAGCTTCACCCAGGTCGGCGTCACCACGATCCGGACCATGCCGTCGTAGAGCGAGCGGACCTCGGCCTCCCACTCGACCCGCTGCTCGGGTGTCATCTCGTACGAGCCGTTGATCCGGAGGTACTCCTCCGGGATGCCGTCCACGACATCCAGCTCGGCCCGGCCGCGGAGCAGCAGGATCTTGGGCGGATGCACCTCGGTGTCGATCGTGAGCGCGACCGCCGGGTTCTCCCGCAGTGCCGGGAGCTTGGGGGCGTTCTTGGTCGTACACATGACGATCTCCGAACCGTTCCAGGTGAACGCGATCGGGACGTTCCTGGGCGTGCCGTCCTTCGCCACGTACGCCAGCCGGACCACGTCACGTGCCAGCAGCTCCCGGCTGATCGGCCGGTCCAGAATCTCGGTGATCTCGTTCGCTCGCATGACCGTCCTCCAGGGAAGTCGTCGCCATCTGCCCCGGGGACGGAGCGGGCAAGGCGATCTCGACATCCGCCGGTGCGCTCGTGGAGGCACCGTGCGCTGACGCCGCTGCCAACCGGCGGAGGAGTCGCGAGGGGACCGTCAGTGCCCGGTGACGTCGGTGCGCCGGTTGTCCGGTTTGAAGGGCAGCGCCGAGACTGTCGCCCGGATCTCCCGCTGCGAGGTGCCCGGGCGGCCCCACAGGACGACGACCTCGGTGCCCGGGGTCGCGTACGCGGGATCGAGCACGCAGAGGGAGATCATCGCCCGCAGGGTCGGACTCACCGTCCTGCCCGTGGCCACGCCCACCGGATCGCCCGACACCAGGACCTGGTCGAAGTGGGGACCGCGGCCGCGCGGGAGCTCCATCTGGTCGGGCAGCTCCGCCGTGCCGAGGAGCGACGTGAGGATGGCGGCGACATCCTGTTCGTTCCACCGCAGACCGACCAACTGGCGGCCGGGCACACCGCTTTCGGCGTCCCTGACGAGTGCGTCCCGGCCGATGAAGTCACGGTCGGGGACGCCCCTGCGGAATCCCCAGCCGAGCTCGGCCGGTTTGCGGAAGTAGTCGGTCACCCCGCCCGACGGGACGAAGCTGCCGGTCGGCGCGCCCTTGCGGAACTGCCTCGGCGCACCCGGCGTGAGGATCGACGCCGGCAGGTAGTCCAGCCCGTTGGTCGCGATCCCGGCCTCGATGTGCTGCACGGGCTGCGCCCGGAAGCCGAGTTGACGCATGCCGACGGCCTGCCCGCTCGCCACGACCGCCGCCCAGATCTCGTTGGCGCGTTCGGTGGGCCCGTGCAGCTCGTACCCGAGTTCGCCCGAGATCCCGGTGCGCAGGACCCGTACCGGGACCCCGTCGACCGTCGACATCCGGCTGCGGCTGAAGCCGATGTCACGGAGATCGTCCCCCGTCAGCTTCTCCAGCACGGCCAGGGACGCCGGGCCCTGGACCCCGAAGATGAACACGTCGGGGCTCAGGTCGGTGGCGGCGGCGTCCCAACTGCCCTGGCTCAGCTGCCACAAGAGCCAGTCGCAGCTTCCCGCGGTGTAGACGAACTCCTCGGGCCCGAGCCGGCACAGTACGCCCTCGGAGGCGATCCAGCCGTTCTCGTCGAGCTGCACATGGTGCTTGATCTGCCCGGTCTCGAAACGGGACAGGTCCCGCATCCCCAGCCTGCTCAGGAACGCGAGCGCCTGCGGGCCGTGCACCTTCACCTTGTGCAGCGAAGTCCAGTCGCCGACGTAGCACGAGCCGACGTGGGCGGTGCTCTCCTCGACCCAGTCCGTGTACTCCTCGGGGAGCAGGAGCTGTGCGAAACGGCCGTAGGTGCCCCGTGCGTTGCCCTCGTCCTGGGCGGCGGCGGCCGGGCTGAACATCGCCGGGCGTTCGGTGATGAACGGTGCGTCGTTCAGCCGGAGGACCGCTTCGTAGGTGCTGCGCTGTTGTGAGACAGGGTCCATTTCACTCTCCGTCGAGTGGTCGTCGTGCAGGGTGCCGTCCGGAGCGTCACCATGGCGCTAGATCGATTAAGTGGGACGTTAACAGGAGGTTCGGGGCGAAGCGAGAGTCATGACGTGCCGTTGACCGGTCGGGCGGCGCAAGCAATGCGGAACCTCTGCGCAGTGCCGCACGACCAGACATCGCCCTGCTTTATTCGGTTGCCGCTCCCCGTGTCCGCCCTTCACCATGGGCGGGCGACCGGGAGCTGCCCGGTGCTCCACGAGAGGAGGCACGACCGTGATCACGACTGTCCTCGGCATGCCCGCAGCCCACCTCTCACTCACTTCATGGAGCACCCCCAGCGATGTCTCACGACGATCTCCCGCAGCACTCCCAACTCCCGTCGTTCCCTGACGACTTCAGCACCGACGCGCACCGCTCCGTCCCGCCGCCGGACGGCCTGGGCGACGTCGACGACCGGTTCGTCTTCGACTTCCATGCCTACGACGACGACCTCGCGGACGGCCGGCGCTGGTCGACCTGGCTCAGCGTCGAACCCCTCTCCCGCGGCCCCGAGCCGCTCCCGGACTGGGTGGTGACCTCCCAGGGCGCGATCGACACCGAACTCGGCGTCCTCAAGACCGGCAAGGAGGCCGACGTCCACCTCGTGGAGCGCGCCGATCCGCTCGACCCCGACGCCGGCGTGGTGATGGCGGCCAAGCGGTACCGCTCTCCCGAACACCGGTCCTTCCACCGCGCCGCGTCCTACACCGAGGGCCGCTCGATGAAACGCTCGCGCGACGAGCGGGCCGTCAAACGCAAGAGCACCTTCGGCCGCCAGGTCGCCGCCGGAGAGTGGGCGGTGTCCGAATGGGCCGCCCTGGTGCGGTTCTGGAACCTCGGGCTGCCGGTCCCCTACCCGGTGCAGATCGACGGCACCGAGATCCTGATGGAATGGATCACCGTCGCCGACGAGGACGGCACCGTCTCGACGGCGCCCCGGCTCGCCCAGACCCGTCCCTCACCCGAGCTGCTGGCGGCGTACTTCGAGCAGCTCACCGACGCGCTCGCGACCATGGTGCAGAACGGTCTCGTGCACGGTGACCTGTCGGCGTACAACATCCTGGCGGCGGGCGAGCGGCTGGTGATCATCGATCTGCCGCAGATCGTCGATCTGGTCGGCAACCTCAACGGGATGACCTTCCTCCAGCGCGACTGCGCCAACATCTGCGGCTGGTTCCGCGCACGGGGTCTCGACGTCGACGAGCACGAGCTGTTCGCGGAGCTGATGGCCCACGCCTTCTGAGCGAACCGGACGGCCGGCCCGGCAGCCGCCGAAACCGACGGCTGCCGGGGATCAGGGAGCGATCCCCACGCCGTCGATCCGGCTCCACGCCCGCTCCTGCTTAGCGGTCATGGCCGGCCAGGCGAGCCCGCCCGGCCGGGGCCGGATCCGCGAGGCGTAGGGAGCGGGGCGGAAGGTCGGGTCGTAGAAGCACCCGCTGCCGTACTTCTCGTCGAAGGCCGCGCACGACGCCGCGACCGAGCGCGGGGTCGGCTTGCGGCCGTGGCGGACCCAAGTGTCCAGCGCGGCGATCGAGTCGGCGTACTCGGAGTCGCTCAGCGCGCTGTGCTCGGTCTCCGTCGTGAAGGTCTGGACGAGGTCGCCGCTCCGGCCCGCGCCCTGAAACGTGGCGCGGTAGGCCGCCTCGTGCTCGACGAAGGCGGTGGGGTCGTCGATCGCGTGGAGGGTGAGGACGGGGATGGAGACCCTGCCGGTCAGGTCGCTGTCGTAGGAGAGGTCGCGGCGCGCGGTGGGGTCGGCGGAGAACCGTTCGACGCCGGCGTTGAGCGCCTTGTCGTCGTGCGAACCCGAGTACCGCACACCCTGGTTGCCGAAGGGGTTACGGCCGCCGAGCCGGGTCGACACGATGTCCCGGAACGTGAAGGTCGCGAACCGCAGATGTGATTCGAGCGAGCGTTCCGGGATGCGGGTGACGGCGAGGATGTCGTCGAGGTTGCGCTGCTGGAGCGCGGTCCGCTCCGCGGGGGCGGAGGCGAAGCCGGTGCACTCCTGGAGGCGGGCGCGGAGCCCGGCGCTCGTCATGGTGGAGTCGGCGCGCAGCCCCATCCAGAGCGGGTACTTCGGCTCTGTCGGGCGGGGGTGGTTGTGGCAGTAGTACTGGTAGACCACTCGCAGGTCGACGCGGTAGTCGTAGCCGCGCGAACCGCCGCCGAGGACGCCGCTCGTGAGCAGCGCGCCGTCGTACGCGCCGGGCTGTCCGCCGTAGGTCTCCGCGACCTTGGCGGCGACGTCGCCGCCCCAGGACTGGCCGTGCACATAGGTCCGCTTCGGCTTGCCGAACGCCGCGACGAACAGTCTGCGCACGTTCTCGGTGTCGGCGGCGGCCATCCGGGTCCCGTACCCGCCGCGGCGGTAGGACGAGCCGGCCCAGGCGTAGCCCTCCTCGACCATCACCGCCCAACGGCCCAGATCGTCGGTGCTGCGTGCCGGGTCCGAGGAGTCGCCGAGATCGGGGCCGCCGTGCGCGTGCACGACGAGGGATCCGTTCCACCGCGTCGGGACGGCCATCGCGTAGTACGCCCCGTTGGCGTCCTGCCCGGTGTAACAGGCGGCCTTTCCCAGCAGGTTGGCCGGGCAGGCGGCCACCGCGGGCCGCACGGTCTCCGTCCGGGGTACGGGGGCGTTGCCGAGCGTGCCGAGGAGTGCCGCGGCGAGACCGGCGGCCAGTGCCGCCCGGCGGTGGCGAGGGGCCCAGAGGCGTCTGCGTACTGGTACGGGTGCGTCAAAGGTCGTCACGGGAGCGGCTCCTGTGGGTTCGCTGTGCGAATGTGCCCTGCGAACCGTGATGCTAGGAACCACCCCACTCGCGGACCACCCGTTGATCATTGCGTTCATAGTGTTCGCCCGCCCCGCCCGGGACGTTCCGGACGGGGCGGTCGCCGCGGTGCGCCGCTCAGTCGAACATGCGCCAGGTGTACGTCACTCGGTAGTGCCCGCCGAAGCCGCGGTACTCGGCGGATGCCGCCGGCGTCTCGGGCTTGCCGTCCCAGCGGCCGGTCAGTGCCGGGATGACGGTGCTGAGGGTCACGGGCGCGAACACGTCGTCCTCGACGATGCCCTTGAGCTGGTCGAAGGCCCAGCCGACGGCCGCACCGACCGCCATGCCGATGAGGATGCCGAGTACTCCGCCCGAAGCTCCGATCGCCCCGCCGACCGCCGCCGCGAGGTAGGCGGCGACCTTCGTCCTGACCATGTCCAGCAGCCGGTCGACGTAGGTGGCGAGCCCGCCGAAGTCGACCTCCGCGAGCACCAGCGTGACGAAGTACGACTTCGGGTAACTGGTGCCTCCCTCGTCGAGGTTGAACCAGTGGAACTGCTTCGGCGGCGCATACGTCTTGACGTCTCCGTCGTCGAAGCTGCGCACGTCGAACGGGCTGATCTTCAGGGCGTCGCCGCTCTCGTCCACGCTGGTGCCCGCGAGGGAGATCTCGTCGGAGCCCAGTTCAGACGTCTCGGCCAGGCACTTCACGCTGTGGATGCGCAGTTCCAGCTTGTGCAGTGCGGACGGTACGGCCGCGGCCCCCGCGCGGGCCTGCTGTTCCTCGGGGAGGAGGAACGGCGGCTTCTTCAGTTCGTCGGCCGGGAACTTCAGCCGCTCCGGGAAGGGCATCCGGCGGATCTGCGCGTCGACCGAGGCCGGTGAGCGCAGGTCGACCCGGGCCAGGTCGCCGAGGCGCCGGGTCCGGCCCGCCACGTCCTTGAGGTCGGCGACGACCGCGTCCGCCGCCCGCTTCTTCTTGTCGTCGGGCAGCCGGTCGAAACGCTGGGCCAGCAGGTGTTCCGCGGCGCCCTTGTCCTCGGGCATCGGGTACCTGGCGGGCTCGGCGTGGTGCGCGGCGACCTTCTCTGCGGCCAGCCTCAGCTCCTGCACGACCCGTTCGGCCACCGCCTTCACCTTGGCGTTCGGTATGTCGGTCACTGTCTGACTGATGTTGTCGGCCATGACGGTCGATCCCCCGGTCGGTTGCGTGTGGTTGGGATTCCTCCGCCGCGGGCCCTGGGTCCACGAGTGCGAAGTTCCACCGACGCTACGGCCGGCGCCGGCCCGGCACCCCGGGTGCGGCACCCGGGGTATCCCTAGGAACGGGACTCGGGCACGCCGGCCAGCCGGGCCGCGAGCCGGGTGCGGGAGTCCACGCCCAGCTTCGGGAAGATCCGGCCCAGGTGGTACTCGACGGTCTTGACGCTGATGACGAGTTCGCGCGCCACCTGCCGGTTGGTCAGCCCGGACGCCACCAGGCGGGCGACGGCACGCTCCTGCGGGGTGAGCGCCGTCAGGTCCGACGGCCGCTCGCGGCGCGCGGCGGGGCGCAGCCCGCACGCGGCCAACTCCCGGTCGCAGCGCTCCAGATCGGGCTTCGCCTCCAGGGGTACGAGGAGGTCGCGGGCGCTCTGCAACTGCTCGCCCGCCAGGGTGCGCTTCCCCGTGCGCCGCAGGAAACCACCGTAGGCGAGGTGCAGCAGGGCGCGGTCGAAAGGGGCCTCGACCTGGGCGGAGTGCTTGAGGCCCAGCAAGAAGGCGCGTTCGGCGGCTTCGGTGTCGCCACGCGCGGCCTCCAGCGTGCCGCGGGCACGGGCTGCGACGAGCAGCGCCTCGTGATGGCCGCGCCGGGCGGCGAGCACTTCGTACGGGGCGAGGATCCCCGCGGCGCGTTTCTCCTCTCCGAGGGCGGACCACGCGTCGGAGAGGAGGTCGGCCCATGGCACGGTTCCGGGCTCTTCGAGTGAGCCGCGCGGGGCGAGCGCGAGCAGCGGGTCGAGGGCCACGACGACACCCTCCGGATCCCCCTGTGCGCGGGCCAGATAGCCCTCGGCGAGCGCCGCCGCCAGCGCCGGGCTCACATGGCTGCCTCCGGCGTAGGCGCGAACCACGGACGCGTGTGCCTGCGCCTTGGCGAACTCGCCGCGTGCCGCGCACAGTTGGGCGGCCAGTGTCCTGCTGTGCAGGGCGATGTGCGGCTGATCGGTGTCGGCGGCGAGCGACAGGGCGAACTCGGTGTGGACGAGTGCGTCGTCCCAGCGCCCCACGCGGTACTCGGCGGAGGCGAGCCCGGTCGCGGCGACCACCCGGAACGAGGCGGCCCGCCCGCGACAGGCGCCGAACACTCCGCTCAAGTCCCTTACGGCGCCGCTGAGATCGCCGACGAACGGGCGCAGGTTCCCACGGCCCAGAAGGTTCTCCAGCTGTGCGGGGGACGCGAGGACCGGGTCGGGCAGCGGGCCGAGCCGCGCGAGGGTGTCCGCGGCCCGTCCGCTCATCGCGAGCCCGATCAGGCGCAGGTAGCGGATCATGTCGGTGGCGGTGTCGTCCGGCGCGAGGCGCAGGGCCAGATCCGCCCATTCGGCCATCTCGGCTCCGTGCGACATGCTGCCGTGCAGGGCGGCGAACTGCCCCGCGATCCGCGCCCCCAGCAGGGGCTCGGCCTCCGGGTCGCAGCGGTGCCAGGCATCCGTGAGCAGCGCCTCGGCGCGCCCCACGTCGAACAGGCTGAGCCGTCCCAGCAGGTAGCTGCGCCATCCGCCGGGCGCGAACTGCCGTATCCGCTCGGCGACTTCGCCCACGTCCGGTACGTCCCCCGCGAGCAGCCGGCACTCGACGGCTTCGAGCGAGCACCGCTCCCGGACCTCGGCGTCCGCGCTCAGCCGGGCGGCTGCCTCGAGCTGCCCCGCCGCGCCGGCCCAGGCGCCTTCGGCGGCGAACTTCCGCCCCAGCGAGGCCAGTTCGGCGGCCAGCTCCTCGTCGGGGCCGACCGCCGCGAGCGCCCGGTGCCGTAGCCGCTGCGCCTCGTCCGTCACGACGGCGGCGGCCCGCAGATGCAGCGCGGCCCGGCGCGCGGGGCCGAGCCAGTGGTACACGGCGGCGTGCACGAGGGGGTGCGGGAACCGGATGCCCGGATCACCGGGTGACTCGGTCAACAGGCCTGCGCGCACTGCCTCTTCGAGGGCGGCGAGAGCGTCACCGCCGGCGGCTCCTCGCGGGTTCTCGTGGGCCACCGTCCATGCTTCGGCGAGTCCGCAGTGCGCGCCGAGCACCGCCGCCGCGCAGACCAGGGCCTCGGTAGGCGCGCCGATCGCGTCGAGCCGGGCCAGCACCAGTGCGGTGAACGACTTGGGTACGGGCGGCGCGACATCGGTCCGCGCCAGCGCCTCCAGCAGCCCCGGCCCCTCCTGTTCCAGCAGGGCCCTGACGTGGAGGGGGTTGCCCCCGGTGTGCGCGTACAACCGGTCGGCCGCCGCGACCGTCAGCCCGGCTGTGCCCAACTCGCTTCCCAGCCGCCGCAGTTCGGTGGGCGCGAGCCCGTGCAGCCGGACCCGCACGACATCGTCCGCGGTGAAGCACCGCCGCAGTCCACCCGGCAGCCGTGCGTCGTCGACGTCCCGCACGACCATCAGCACCAGCACCCGGTCGGCCCTCAACCGCCGTACGGCGAAGGTGAGTGCCTGGAGCGACGCGTGGTCGGCCCACTGGGCGTCGTCCACCACCACGACGACCGGTTCCCCGGGCTCGGGATCCCTCTCCTGCGCCTCGTCCCATGCCTCCAGCAGTTCCGCCCCCGCCGCCGAGGCGTCCGTCCGGCGGGCCCGGGGTCCCAGCAACTGCGCGAGCACGCCGAAGGCAAGCTCGGACTCGGCCTCCTCTCCCGCGGCCCGCAGCACACGCCCGGAACCGCTGAGGAAGTGACGTACGAGGGCGGTCTTGCCGATACCCGCCGGGCCCTCGACGAGAACGCGCACGGGGACTCCGGCCCGCGCCCGCTCCAGGGCGCCGGCCAGCAGCGCGAGGCTCTCCGCGCGCCCGACGAACACGCCCTCCGGCCCCGACCGAACGGTGGGCCCCGAACGGTCCACTTCGGCTCACCCCCTCGGCCGCCCCTGCGAGCATCGTCCTCAGGAAGGCGCGAGCAGTCCAGGTGTCGAACTCCAGAGGCCCAACAGCCGTGCCGTATGCGCGAGTTCGGCCCTACGTCACCGAGGTGCGGGCAGTGAGTGCGGAGCGGCGTCCGCCTGCTGGAGTTCGGCGAGGATCTGGTTCTGGCCGGTGAGGAGTTCGGTGAGGATACGGCGGGCGGCGCGCAGGAGGTCGGCGACGTCCGTGCCGGCGAGTTCGTAGCGGACGGTGGAGCCCTCGCGTGTGGAGACGACGATCCCGGAGCGGCGCAGGACGGCCAACTGCTGCGACAGACTGGAGGGTTCGATCTCGATGTCGGCGAGCAGGTCGCGTACGGACACCGGACCGTGCTGGAGGAGTTCCAGGACCCTGATGCGCACGGGGTGGCCGAGCATGCGGAAGAAGTCCGCCTTGACCTGGTAGAGGGGGACCTGCATGGATGCTCGCTCCTTGCCGGGTTGTTCGGACCGCAGCCGCCGGGATGTGGCGGTACCCGAGAGTGCCGCCACATCGCAGGCCGCCCTCCGAAGCCGATCCTTCACGCCTCGGTCCCCGCGCAACCGCACATTGCGACCATGCAGATATCGCGAGTTGAAGAAGTCTTCACATCATGGGCAGACGTGGTTCCCGCGCGTCAGGGCGGGCTAGATCTCGATCGCCCCCTCGACGCGTTTGAGTTGGTGGCGGGCCATGGCCAGGTTCGAGCGGGCCTTGTCGAGCACGAGGTACAGGAACAGGCCGTTGCCGTCACGCCCGTTGACCAGGCGGATCAGGTGGTACTGGCTGTCCAGCGTGATCAGGATGTCCTCGATCTGCCCCTTGAGGCCCAGCTGCTCCATGGTGCGCACCTTGGCCCGGATCACATCCGTGTTCCCGGCCGCGGCGACCGTCAGGTCAAGACTCTTGCTGCCGCCCAGCGTGCCCAGCGCCATACCGCTGGTGTAGTCGACGACCGCGGCCCCCATCGCCCCCTCGATGCCGGCCATCATCTCCTTCAGCGACACTTCGACACTCGCCACGATGCCTCCCCTTGCGTTCCGTTGACTGCGGCGGGCCGGTACTCCCGACCCGCCTCGACGTCCGGACCGTAGGCATCCGGCCCTCCCCTGCGGAGCATCTCTTCGAGACTGACTCCGGACGATCGGACAGCGACCCGACGGGATCTCTTGTTGGGCCGGAACTGCCGTGCCTGATACGAAAGTTGACGCATCCGAGGCGCGGGCGGAACTGCAAGATCCCCCCTACATCCACCGCCTCGGGTCGATCGGAGTGAACGGTGCAGACGGCGCTCCACCACCGTCATGATGTGCGTTCGACTCCGAGACCTTGGTCGCCAGCACGATCCGGTCGCGCCTGGTGGCGATGGCCCGCCTCGTGTCGGCCTCGGGAGGAAGCACAGGACGACCAGCGCTACGCGGTGCGCCGTCAGCCGGCCGCCTGTGCCGAGGAAACCGCCGTGCGGGCCGCGCGTTCGACCGCCGCTATGCCGCCCGCCATCGAGGTGTTTCCGTCGGAGAGGACGGCGACGAGGTAGTGGTGTGTTCCCGAGGTGACCTCTCCGACGCTGTTGATGTCCCACAGGCCGGTGGTGGTGCGCTGGAGCCAGCCGTTCTTGAGCGCCCACCCGGCGTCGGAGGCCGCCGAGACACCCCATGACTGTCCGGTGGCGACGCGGGTCATCAGCGTACGGATGTAGGTCCGGGACGCCTCGGTCAGTGCGGAGCCGCTCGCGGACGAGGTCCCGCCGTCGGCGAAGACAGCGTGCAGGAGGCGGATCTGGTCGGTCGCCGTGGTCTGCGTGAGTCCCCACCTGCCGGCGGCTCCGCCCACGGTGGAGGAGAGACCGAGGCGCTTGTTCGCCGCCTCCAGGCCGGGCGCCTGGCCGATCCGGCGCCAGAGCGCGCTCGCCGCGTCGTTGTCGCTGTGCTCGATCATCGCGGTGGCCCAGGTGAGTTCCTGCTGGGTGAGACCGCGTCCGGCGTCCTGGGCCTGGAGGAGCAGTGTGGCGAGGATGTCGACCTTGATGATGCTGGCCGTGTCGTAGGGGACGTCCTTGCCGCGCACCTGCGGCGCCAGGGCGGGGTGGTCGAGGTCCAGCACCGCGGTCGTCAGCCGTGCCTTGCCCGTCGTGGCCGTCCGCGTGCTGCCTGCGGTGGAACTCCCCGGCGTCCCGGCGTCGGCCGCCGCGGCGGGACCGGCCACGGCGACCGCGAGAAGGGTGGACACGGCGCCGGTGAGGAGCGCCGCGCGGAGTCCGGCCGGCCTGCTCCGTCGCGGGGGCGTGCTCGCGGGCGGCGTGGTCGGTCGGGGATTCGGTCGGTACGACATGGGGCCTCGGCGGTTCGGGGGCGGGGGCACAGAGCTGCGAACGTAGACGAGGCGGCCGTTCCGCGACGTGACCAGTGCCACGAAAAAGCCCTATAGGGACGATTTGTGAAGATAGCCACAACGCGCGGACCGTCGTGGCCGAGAAAAAGTCCGACCGGCGAGGCAGTGGAACTCCCTTCCGTCCACGTCTTTACGGGGGAACAAGGGAGGGCACTTTGAACGCCGACGATGAGCGCGAGTTCCGCGAGTTCGTGGCAGCGCGGTCGAGATCGCTGCTGCACACGGCCTACCTGCTGACCGGGGACTGGGAGCAGGGCCGCGACCTGGTCCAGACGGCACTCGCGTCCACCGCCCGGCGCTGGTCGCGACTGCGCGACCGACAGCAGCCGGAGACCTATGTGCGCCGGGCGATCTACCACGCCCAGATCGACCGCTTCCGACTGCTCAGCTGGGGCAGGGAGACCGTCACCGACACGCTGCCCGAGCCGCCCGCGCAGGCCGCCGACTGGGCCGACACCGTGGTCCAGCGGCAGGACATCATGGCCGCGCTGCGACGTCTGCCCAAGCGCCAGCGCGCGGTGGTCGTGCTGCGCTACTTCGAGGACCTGCCGGACCCCGAGATCGCCGAGATCCTGGGCATCTCCCAAGGCACGGTCCGCAGCCAGACCCACAAGGCCCTGACCTCGCTGCGCGCCGCCTTCGCCGAGGCGGGACCGGCGGCTGCTCCCTCCCCCTCCCCTGCCTCCGGAAGGAGCACCGTCGCGTGAACGAGTCGACCGAACACCCCCTGCGCCACGCCCTGCACGCCCAGGTCCAGGAAGGCGGGGGCGACGCCGCCGGTCCTTACCTGGTCGCCCTGGCCGACGACGCGTTGCGGGTCGCCCGGCGGCGGCAGCGGCTGACCCGCGCCGGGGCCGGAGTCATCGCCGTCGCCGCGATCGCCACCGCCGGGATCGCCGTCGCGGACGGCGCGACCTGGGGCGCGCACTCGGTGCGGCCCGCCGTAGGAGGCGTCGGGAACACCGAACAGGCGGCCAGGCTCTCCCTCCTGCCGGTCACGTCCGTCACGGAGCACGCCTGTGCCGCCGGCAGCGACGGCTACACCTTGCGCCGGCCCTCGACCGGCCCGGCGTCCTGCGTCCAGGTCGACCGGACACGCGGCATGACCGACGTCCGGGCCGTCTCCGCGAAGGCCCGCCGCAGCGCCGGCGAGTGGGAGGTCGAGCTGACCCTGAGTTCCGCGGACCGGACCCGCCTCGCCGACCTCACCGGCACCCTCGCCACGGCCCCGGCCCCGCGCAACGAGCTGGCCGTCGTCATCGACGGCAAGATCCAGGACACGCCATACGTAGCCGCCCCTCTCACCGAAGGCCGCTTCGCCGTCGTCGGCGGGCTCACCAGCGCATCCGCCCACAGCCTGGCCCTCCGCCTGGGAGCCCACGAGTGAGGATGCACGCGGACCAGTACTCGATCGCTCCGGAGAGACGAACTGGCTTACGCGGCCGGGCCGTTGGGACATAGGTTGAGCGGCGGACACCGCACACCTCGGCCGAAGGACGAACGCCACCCATGCCAGACCACGCAACGACGCCCGGACCGGCCGCACAGCAGAAGATCGACACATCGGTGCCGCACTCGGCCCGGATCTGGAACTACTGGCTGGGCGGCAAGGACAACTACCCCGTCGACGAGGAGGCCGGGGACGCGTACACCGCCGTGTTCCCCGGCATCGTCACCATCGCCCGCAGCAGCCGCGCCTTCCTGCGCCGCAACATCACGTACCTGGTCTCCGAGGCGGGCATCCGGCAGTTCCTGGACGTCGGCACCGGTCTGCCGACCGCCGACAACACCCATCAGGTCGCCCAGCGGATCGCCCCCGAGGCCCGGATCGTCTACGTCGACAACGACCCGATGGTCCTCGCGCACGCCCACGCCCTGCTCTACTCCACGCCGGAGGGGGAGACCGCGTACGTGGACGCCAATGTGACGGACCCGGACCGCATCCTGGCGGAAGCCGCCAAGACGCTGGACCTCAGCAAGCCGACCGCTCTCATCCTCAGCAACATCCTGGGCCACGTCGCCACCCACGACCAGGCGCTCTCCATCGTCACCCGGCTGATGGACGCGCTGCCGTCCGGCAGTCACCTCTCCATCAACGACGGTTCGCGGGGCATCGACCCAATCTTCGAGCAGGCTCAGGACGCCTACAACGAGAGCGGCGCCGTCCCCTACAACCTGCGCACCGTCGACGAGATCACGGCGTACTTCGACGGCCTGGAGTTGGTGGACCCGGGGGTGGTCTCGGTTCCGCTCTGGCGCCCGGAGTCCACCTCCCCCGTTCCGGAACAGATCGGCGAGCACGGCGGCCTCGCCCGGAAGCCGTGACACCCCGAGCCTGACCTTGGAGCTCGTGGAGATCAATGTCCGTGGGGGCGCCGGTACCCGGTTCGTGCCGGGCCGGCGCCTCAGGCGGGCGGCGAAGGCCGATCGGTCAGGTCAGGTCGAGGTGCGGTTCGAAGGCCCGCAGCAGGAGTGAGCGCATGCGGTCCGGACGCATCTCGGTCGAGCCGGCGAGGATCTGCATCGCTAGGCCGTCGACCATCGCGGTGAACCGGTCGGCGAGGGCCTCGACGTCCGCCTCCGGTGCCAGGCCCTCGGACCGGCACTCGTGCAGCAGGTCCGCCACGACCCGGTACCAGCCGGAGTAGATCCGCCGCTGTGCGGGCCGCAACCCGGGTTCGAGCATCGCCTGGTTCCAGAACTGGATCCACACCGACCATTCGTCGATGTCGTCGGCGGTGAGCGGGAGTTGGACCTCGATCAGGCGGCGCAGCTTGTCACGGGCGGAGGTCGCCCGGCCGAACTCCTCGTCGAGGCGGGTGCGGAACCGCTGCGCGTAGTACTCCAGCGCCGCGTGCAGCGTGGCTTCCTTGCTGGGGAAGTGGTAGTGCACGGTCGCCGTGCTGGTCCCGCAGTAGCGGGCGATGTCCGAGACCCGCACGTTGTGGTAGCCGCGGCGGGCGATGAGGACGGTCGCGGCCTCCAGGATCTGGTCCCGGCGCTCCTGCGCCGTCACCGGCTGCGCCCGGTCCCGTCCGGTGTCGGGCGGGAGCACGGGCTCCGGGCCGGTTCCCTCGACGAGATACGCGGTGGAGACCCCGCAGGCCTTCGCGATGGCGGCGATCTCCTCGTCGCGCAGCCGCCGGGTCCCGCGCAGCGCCTTGGACAGGGCGGTCGGGTCCATGCCGACGCGGTGGGCGAGTTCGCGCTGGGAGACGGCGGCCGCGCGGATCGCCGTACGGACGCGTTCCGGCAGATCGGCGGTGGTCGTGGCCGGCCGCTCTTCGATGCTGGTCATAACCCGGTCAGTATGTCAGGCAAGGGTATTCACCCCGGATTTCGGGCAAGGCCGTTCACCCCGGGTGTCCGACGGCCGCCAGGGCGCTGATCACCTCGGCCGCGGCACGCTCGCCCGACGAGATCGCGCCGTCGATGTAGCCGTTCCACACCGAGGCGGTCTCGGTCCCCGCCCAGTGCACGAGCCCGGACGGCTCCCGCCAGCCGTCCATGCCGTGCCGGGTCCAGCCGCCCGGGGTCACGAAGCACTCGTAGCCGCCGATGGTCCAGCCGGTCCGGGGCCAGATCCTCTCGACGTAGTCGACGGGCTGTCCGGCCTCGGGTCCGGCCACCGCGGACAGCGCGGCCAGCACCTCGTGGCGTCGCTCGGTGTCGGTCCCGGCGGACCAGCGGTCGAGGCGGTCGCCGTAGACGAAGGCGACGAGCACGCCGCGGGAGGCGTCCTCCGGGGAGTTGTCGAAGACGACGCCGACCGGGCTGTCGCCGTAGAGCGTCGCGATGCCGGAGCGGCCGGCCGCGCGCCAGAAGGGTTCCTCGTAGACGGCGTGCACCTTGGCGACCCGTCCCATGGGCGAGTGGCGCACCCAGCCGCGCCGGCCGACGGGGAGCACCGGGTCGAACGCGATCCGTTCGACCGCCGCCGGCGGTACGGCGACCACGGCTCGTCGCGCGCGGACGACGGTGTGGCCGGTGCACGCCTCCACTCCGTGCGCGGTCTGGCGGAGGGACAGCACCGGTTCGCCGAGCCGGACCCGTCCGCCGAGCGACTTCGCGAGCGCGTGGGCCACCACGTCCGCCCCGTCGGAGAAGCGGGCGTCCTGGGCGCAGCCCCGGGTCTCCATCAGCTGCTCGTAGCCGCCGCCCGAGGCCAGGTAGAACAGCACGTGGAAGAAGGAGATCTCGCGCGGTTCGGCGCACCACACGCCCTGGATCGCGAGCGCCAGCCGCGCCAGGGCGTCCTCGTCGGCGGTCTGCGCGCGGAAGAAGTCCTCGGCCGACAGGGCGTCGAACTCCGCGAACCGCGGGGTGGACCAGGGCAGTTCGAGGTCGACGGTGCGGGCGAGATCGTCGAGCAGGGCGGTGACGCGTTCGTACTCCTCGATGCCCGGTCCGCTGTCCGGTGCGCCGCCCGCGTAGTCGACGCGGGTGCCGTCGGCGCGGATCTCGACGTGCCGCCCGGTCTCCCACGTCGGGAACGTCCGGCAGCCGAACCGGTCCGCGAGCGCGTGGAACCGCCGCTGGCTCGGCCCGATCCACTGCCCCCCGTGGTCGATGCGCACGCCTGACGGGCTCACCTGGCTGAACACACGGCCGCCCACACGGTCGGCGGCCTCCAGTACGACGACGTCGATCCCGGCGCCGGCCAGCCGCCACGCGGTGCTCAGCCCCGCGTATCCGGCGCCCACGACCACGACCTCGGTGTCGACGGCAGAAGTTTCGAGTGGTGTCACGCCGGCCACCGTGCCGCAACACTGACTAGCCAGTCAAGATGCCCCACAAAATTGCGATCGAAGTCTTGACAGCACCTTCCGCCGCAGCCAGTCTGACTCGCCAATCAGTCATTGCGTTTTCTTGTCGGTACCCGTAGACCAATAGATCGGGAGTGGCAATGACCTCCGATGCGCAACTCCAAGTGCGAGCGGCCCAGACGGACAAGGGCCTGCGCTCCGGCGCGCTCTCCATGGCCACCAGCCTCATCCTCGCCGTGGCCTCCGCCGCGCCCGCCTACAGCCTCACCGCCACGCTGGCCTTCGTCGTCGGCTACGTCGGCTTCCAGGCCCCGGCCGTCGTGGTGCTCGCGTTCATCCCGATCCTGTTCGTCTCCTTCGGCTACGCCGCGCTCAACCGCCGCGATCCGGACTGCGGCACGATCTTCACCTGGGCCACGCGCTCCCTGAACCCGAGCCTCGGCTTCCTCGGCGGCTGGGCGATCATCGCGTCCTTCGTCCTGGTGATCGGCAGCCTCGCGCAGGTCGCCGGACAGTACGTGTTCCTGCTGGCGGGCGCGGAGAACATCGGTTCGGATCCGGCGAACTGGCGGGTGCTGCTCGCCGGGCTCGGCTGGCTCGCGCTGATGACCCTCGTCTGCTACCGCGGTATCGAGATCGCGGCGGCGGTCCAACGCGCCCTGCTCTTCCTGGAGTTCGGCATGCTGGTGGCCCTGTCCGTGGTCGCGCTCGTCAAGGTGTACGCCGGCAACGCGCCGCCCGGCACCCGGCGGCCGAGTCTGTCCTGGCTCAACCCCTTCGAGGGGGCGTCCCTGAGCGCGTTCGTCAGCGCGCTGGTGCTGATGCTGTTCATCTACTGGGGCTGGGAGACGGCGCTCACCGTCAACGAGGAGACCACCGACCGCCACCGCATTCCCGGCCGCGCCGCGACCTGGTCCACGGTGCTGCTGGTGTTGCTCTACCTCCTCGCCACGTTCGCCGCGATCTCCTTCGCCGGCATCGGCGACTCCGGGATCGGCCTGAACAACCCGGACAACTCGGGGGACGTCCTGTACGGCTTCGGCACCGCGGTGTTCGGGTCGAGCGGATTCGGCTCGGTGCTGTGGCACCTGCTGATCCTCATGGTCCTCACCTCGGCCGCCGCCTCGACGGAGACGACCGTACTGACCCTGAGCCGCACGATGCTGTCGATGGGCGACCAAGGCGCGCTCCCCCGCGCACTGGCCCGGGTGCACCCGCGCTTCCGCATCCCGCACGTCGGCACGATCGCGGTCGGGGTCATCGGCGCGGTGGTGTACGTGGCCCTGAACTTCCTAGGCCACGGTCTCGTCCTCGGCGACGCGGTGTCCGCCTGCGGGGTGCTGATCGCGTTCTACTACGGCCTCACCGGCCTCACCTCCGCCTGGGTGCACCGCGCCGGACCGCGCGCCAGGGCGGCGGACCTCTGGCTGACCGTCGTCCTCCCCTCGATCGGCGGGATCGTCCTGCTCGCTGCGGGAGCCTGGAGCCTTGTCCAGGCATGGGACCCCATCAACAGCGGTACGAGCTGGACCCTCCCCTTCTCCTCGGGATCACGCGTCGGCGGCACGTTCGTGATCGGCATCGGGACGGTCCTGCTGGGACTGCTCGCCCTCCTGCTCTGCCGACGCCTGTATCCCGCGTTCTTCGCCCGCCGGTCGACTCCCGCGACCCAGGCCTGAGTTCGAACTCTCCGACCTACGACCCCTTGAGGTTGATTGCCCATGACCCTGCATGGCGCGGGGCAGCCCGCGTATCAGGTCGTCGATCCCACGACCGGTGAACCGGTCCGCTCCTTCCCCTACGCCACCGACACCGAGGTCGTCGAGATCCTGGACGCCGCACAGTCGGCGTACCTCGACTGGCGGGGGCGCACCGTCGCCGCCCGCGCGACTCTCGTCCGCCGCGCGGGCGCCGCTCTCCTACGGCGCTGCCGCGAACTGGCCGCGACCATGCGGCTGGAGACGGGCAAGCCGCTCTCCGAAGGAACCGACGAGATCGAGTACTGCGCGTCGGTCTTCGACCCCTACGCCGACCAGGGCCCCGCTCTGCTCGCCGACTCGGCCCGGTACTTCCCCGCCGTCCTCGTGGACGTCACCGAGAACATGCGGGCCTGGCACGAGGAACTCTTCGGGCCGGTCGCCGTCGTCCACCGCGTCAAGGACGACCAGCACGCGGTCGACCTGGCCAACTCCACCCCGTACGGGCTCGGCGCCGCCGTGTTCAGCGCCGATCCCGAACAGGCGCGCCGCGTCGCGGAGCGGCTGGAGACCGGCATGGCGAACATCAACACCCCGTCCATGGACGGACCCGAACTGCCCTTCGGCGGCGTCAGGCGTTCCGACTTCGGCCGCGAACTGGGCCCGGGAGTCAGCGAGTTCATGAACAAGCGGCTCGTCTGTACGGCGGTGCGGCCCCATGTCTGATCAGCTCGGGATCACAGTTCACCGCTCTGGCCCGCCGTCGGCCCCTGCGACCGGGAGACCTTCCGTGTCCTTTCCGCAGGCATTCGTCGACCCCTCGTCCGTCGCCGTCGTCGGGGCGACCGAGGACCGCGCCAAATGGGGCTACTGGCTCGCCACCGGCGCCCTCGCGGGTGCTGATCGGCGGAAGGTGTGGCTGGTCAACCGCCGTGCCTCGCACGTGCTGGGGCAGCCCTGCCGTCCGACAGTGGGCGACCTTCCGGGGACACCCAATCTCGTCGTCGTGTGTGTGCCGCCGGAGCACGTCCTCCCCGTCGTCCGGGACGCCCTGGCCAAGGGCTGCCGCGCATTCCTCGCCATCACCACGGGACTCGGCGCCGACGAGGCCGAACTCGCCGCGCTGCTGCGGGAGTCGGGCGCGCGGATGATCGGGCCGAACAGCCTCGGGCTGTTCAACGCAGCCACCCAACTCCGGCTCGCCTGGGGGACGTTCACGCCCGGGAGTCTGGCGATCGTCTCGCAGAGCGGCCAGTTGGGCTCCGAGATCGCCGGGCTCGGCGCGCGGGCCGGACTGGGCGTGTCGCGCTTCTACTCGGTCGGCAACCAGCTCGACGTAGGGGCCGTCGAGGTACTCGAATCGCTCGTCACCGACGAACACACCACCACGGTGGCGCTCTATCTGGAGAGCTTCGCGGACGGAGCACGCATCGTCGCCGCCCTTGCGGCCCTCCGCCGCGCCGGCAAGCACGTGCTGGTGCTCACCACCGGTGCCAGCGAGGGCAGCCGTCGGCTGGCGCGGTCCCACACCGGTTCGATGACCTCGGCGCTCGACGTCGTCGACGCGGCGTGCCGCGCCGCCGGAGCCCTCCGGGTGGCGTCACCGCGCGAACTGGTCGACCTTGCAAGGGTGTTGGACGCGACCGCACCGCCGTGCGGACGCCGGGTCGCGATCATCAGCGACAGCGGCGGACAGGGCGGGATCGCCGCCGACCTCGCCGCCCACCGGGGTCTCCACGCGCCGGTCTTCACCGACCGGCTACAGACCGGCCTGCGTGCCCTGCTCCCCGCCGCGGCGGCGGTGTCCAATCCGGTCGACCTCGCGGGCGCGGGGGAAGCGGATCTCCAGGTCTACGCCCGGGTCGTCGAGTTGGTGGCCGCCTCCGGCGAGGTCGACTCGATCGTCCTGTCGGGGTATCTGGGCTGCTACGGCGAGGACTCACCGAGCCTCCTGGACGCCGAGTCCGCCGTGATCGACCGCCTCGGCAGCCGTACGGACACTGCACACGTGCCTCTGGTCGTGCACAGCATGAGCGCCGCATCGCACGCGGTCACTCGGCTGCGTGAGCACCGCGTCCCGGTCTTCGACACCGTCGACGCGGCCCTGGGCGCGCTGGGCCACGTGACCCGGCTGGGCGGACAACCCCGGCCCACGGCGACGACCGTACGAACCGAAACGGCGGTCCCCGCGCCGGGCTACTGGGCGGCCCGTACGTTCCTCACCGCACTCGGCATCGCGATGCCCGAAGCGAGGCGGGTCACCGACGCGGCCGGGTTCGCGGAGGCCTGCGCGTCCCTGCGACCGCCACTGGTGCTCAAGGCCGGCTGGATCGAGCACAAGAGTGAACACCAGGCCGTCAGAACCGGGTTGGGAGCGGACACCGCCGCCGCTGCGTTCCGCGAGATGTACGAGCGGCTCGGACCGGGCGAGTACGTCGTCGAGGAGCAGGACACGCGGCCGGGCGTCGTCGAGATGCTGATCGGCGCCCGCCGGGACCGTGACTTCGGTCCGACCGTGGCCGTGGGCCACGGCGGAGTCCACGCCGAACTCTGGCGTGACGTGTCCCTGGAGCTGGCACCGGTCGACCGGCGAACGGCGGCCGGGATGCTCGACCGGCTGCGTTCACGCCGACTGCTGGACGGCTGGCGGGGACGGCCGGCGGTCGATCTCGACGCCCTGATCGACGCGATCGTCGCCGTGTCCGAGGCGATCGCGGGCACCCCCGGTCTGGCGGACATCGAGGTCAACCCGATCCGGGTCGGACCCGAGGGCGCACTCGCCGTGGACGCGCTCGTCGTCTCCCATGCCGCAGAAGCCGTACCAGAGACAACCGGGGCGAACTGCCACCGGGAAACCACCGAGGAGCAGGAGATATCGCGTGAGCACGTCCACTGAGCCCTGGCCGCTGACCGATGAGCAGCGGGCGATCGTAGAACTGTGCCGGGAGTTCGCCGCGAACGAGATCCGGCCGCGCGGGCGCGAGGTCGACGAGCGGGACATCGAGTCGCCGCTGGACATCTTCCGGGCCGCGGCCAAGGTCGGCATCACCGACTTCATGCTGCCCGAGGAGTACGGCGGCGGCGGATTCACCGATGTCGTGACCCAGTGCCTGGTCCAGGAGCAGATGTGCTGGGGCGACCCGGGCATCGGCAACTTCGTCTGCTCCAACGGTTTCTTCGCCGATCCGCTGCTCGCGCTCGGCACCGAGGAGCAGAGGATGGAGTGGCTGCGTCCGCTCGCCGGTCCGAACCCGCTCTACACGGCGCTGGCGACGACCGAACCGGAGGCGGGTTCCGACGCCGCGTCCATCGTCACCACCGCCGTCCGGGTCGAGGGCGGATACTCGATCAGCGGGCAGAAGGCGTGGATCTCCAACGCGGGGCTGGCCGACCAGTACGTGGTGTTCGCGAAGACCGACCCCGGTCGAGGTTCCTCCGGGGTCACCGCCTTCCTGCTGCGCAAGGGTGCCGAGGGGATGAGGTTCGGCGAGCCCATGCGCAAGATGGGGCAGCGCGCGATCGTCTGCCGGGAGATCTTCTTCGACGAGGTGTTCGTGCCCGAGTCCGACCGGCTCGGGGACGAGGGGCAGGGTTTCCGCGGGCTGATGAGGACGTTCGACATCTCGCGGATCGTGCTGGCCGCGGCGGCGACCGGAGCGGCCCGCGCGGCCTACGAGTACGCGCTCGACTACGCCCGCGAGCGCAAGCAGTTCGGGAAGCCGATCGTCGAGCACCAGGCCGTGGCGTTCCGGCTGGCCGACATGGCCACCCGCATCGAGTCCGCGTGGCTGCTCACCCTGCACGCGGCCCGGCAGCTGGACGCCGGGGCGGACGCCACGAAGGTCGCGGCCATGGCCAAGCTCCAGGCCTCGGAGACCGCGATGGCGGTGACCTGGGGTGCCGTACAGACCCTCGGCGGCTGGGGTTACTCGCGCGAGTTCCCGGTCGAACAGTGGATGCGCGACGCCAAGTTGGAGGAGATCGAGGAGGGCACCTCGGACATCATGCGGCTGATCATCTCGCGGCGCCTCTGACGTTCACGCCCCCGGCTACAGGAGTGACATGACCTTCCAGAACGAGTTCACGGAGATGTTCGGGGTCGAACATCCCATCGTGTGCGGCGGGATGCTCGCGGTGGGGACCGCGGAGCTGATCTCGGCCGTCGCGAACGCCGGCGCGCTGGGGTTCCTCAGCGCGCTCACCCAGCCCACCCCGGAGGCGCTCGCCAAGGAGATAGCCCGCTGCCGTGAACTGACCGACAGGCCGTTCGGCGTCAACCTCACCATCCTGCCCACCATCGAGCCGGTGCCGTACGACGACTACCGGGCCGTCATCGTCGACTCGGGCGTGAAGATCGTGGAGACGGCGGGCAGCAACCCCGGGCCGCACCTGCCGGCGTTCAGGGCGGCCGGGGTGAAGGTCGTGCACAAGGCCGTCGCCGTCCGGCACGCGCTCAAGGCCGAGGCGCTGGGCGTCGACGCCGTCAGCATCGACGGGTTCGAGTGTGCCGGGCACCCGGGGCAGGACGACGTCCCCGGGCTCGTCCTGATCCCGGCCGCCGCCCGCAGGCTGCGCATCCCGATCATCGCGTCGGGCGGCTTCGCCACGGGTTCCGGTCTCGTCGCGGCGCTGGCGCTCGGGGCGTGCGCGATCAACATGGGGACCCGGTTCGAGGCGACCGAGGAGGCGCCGATCCACCCGAACGTGAAGGCGCGGATCGTCGCGAACGACGAGCGCGGCACCCAGATCGTGTTCCGGGAGTTCGGCAACACCGCCCGGGTGGCGCGCAATGCGGTCTCGCAGGACATCGCGCGCCTCGGCGCGCTCCCCGGGGCCGCCTTCTCCGACGTCGCCGACCTCGCCTCCGGGAGGCGTGGCAGGCAGCGGGTGCTGCGTGAGGGCGATGTCGAGGGCGGAATGTGGTGGGCCGGTCAGGCGCAGGCCCTCATCGACAGCGTGGAGAGCTGCGAGACGGTGGTCCGCACGATCGTGGCTGACGCGGAGGACATCATCCGCGACCGGCTACGGGGGCAACTCGTATCGTCGGCCCGGACGGCTCCGGCGGGAACAGGTGGCATACCGTACTGACGCCCCTCCCCGCCCAGATCCGATCCGCTTCGGAGGCCCCGCCCCATGGCCCGCCTGTACGTCCGCTCCGGCATCGCCCCCGATGCTCCGGACGCGGCCTTCCCCATCCTGGTCGTCGATCCGAACGGCACCCCGGGCGAGCGAGCGCTGGCCCGGCTCGGCGGGCACTGTTACGAGGGCGACGGGGCCTTCTACCTGGTCCGGACGGACGGCTGGGCCGAGCGGTCGCTCGACGCCGGACGGCTCGTGGTCGCCATCGCTGTCCACCCCGTGCCGCTCCGGCAGACGGGCGCGGACCTCGCTGACTTCCCCGAACGGTCGGCGATCGACCCCGACGCCGTACTGGTCCTGGAAGCCCGGACGACAGCCGATCCCGCACTCTGCGCGCGCCTGAGCGAGCCGACGGCCCTGTTCACCGCGGGACCCGACGTCACGCTCGACGATCTCCTCGCGGACGACGAGGAGTGGCCGGTCATCCTCGCTCCCCCACCCTCCGAGGCCTGACCGCCGCCGCGACAGGGCGTGGTGATGCGGTGAGCGATGGCGACACGACCGCACCGGCACCGCTACCGACCTCCGAGGAGAACCGGCACGCCAGTTGGCTGTAGCTGCTCTTCGACCTGGTCGCCGTGGCGGGTGTGGCACAGATCGCGCACCTGCTGCACGGTGTCCCGGACGTGTCCGATCTCGGCCTGTACGCGCTGCTGTTCCTGGCCTTCTGGACGGCTTGAATCGTCTTCACCCTCTACGCCAACGTGGCCTACGAGCACACCCACGTCCGTACGGTGCTGGCCGCGATGTTCGGCATGGCCGTCATGGCCGCGGCGGTACCGGGGGTGCACGAGGGCGACGACCAGCACGCGCGCGTGTTCGCCCTCGCCTACGTCCTGATCTGGGGGCTGGCGAGCCGGGCCTGGCAGCACCGTCGCCAGATCCTCGTCGACTGGCCGGCCGCCCAGATGTCGCTCGACGTGATCCCGTGGATCGTCTCCCTCTGGGCGCACGACCCCACACGCTACTGGCTCTGGGCCCTCGGTATCGCCCTCGATCTGTACGTCTTCCGACGCGGAGTGGGACAGGAAGCTGTACGTGCTCGCCGTCGCGGCGTTCTTCCTGCTGGCCAAGCTGTGGGCGTTGTCCTTCGAGCACGGCTATGCGGGCGTGCTGCCCTCCCGTGCGGGACTGCCCCTGCACTGTTTCGTGTCCGGTTGCCTCGCCGCGCTGGGAGCCGCGGCCGGGCAGCTGGACACGCTCCCGGACGCCACCCGGTGGCTGCTGTGCTCGTCGTCGGCCGGGTACTTCCTGCTCAGCGGGCTCGCCTGGCTCGGCAAGGCCCACCGGAACGGCAGTGGCTGCTGTCGTTGGCGCTCCCCTGCTGCGTACTGCCCCTGCTGCTGGCGGCGCTCGGCACCCATGTGCGCACGGTGACCGTGGTCTGGCTGCTCGTCCTGATCACCCTGTGGCCGATTCTCTACGAGCGGCTGGTGACGAGGTCGTCGAAGGAGGCCGTGGGGACCGGGACTTGAGCCATGGGGCGAGGTTGTACCGGTGGCGCGGACTCGGGCAGGCTGACTTCCCCGTCGCCAGGAGGAGCGGGACGACCAGAAGGAGTCTCCGGCATGATCGACTGGGTGCCTCTCCGTACCGGAGCACGGCCCGTCCCCTCGCCCATGGCCACGCCACTGGTCTGGGCGGCGGCATCCGGTGGCGCGTTGGTGCTGGTGGCACTGCTCAACGCGCTGATAGGTCCCGATCGGCCCTCGCCGGCGCTGGTCGCGCTGTCCCTGCTCTCCGTGGTGCTCGGGCTCTGCGCCCGTTTCACGGCGGCTCCCGGCACCGCGGTGCTGTGCTGGCTCTTCCTCAACGGCTTCGCCATACCGCCCGCCGGCACGCTCAGCTGGGCCGGACACCGCGACACCATCTGGCTCGCCTGCCTCCTCACCGCCGCCCTGCTGGGCACGGCTCTGGCCCGCCTCCGCCACGCCCGGGCCGCCTACCGCCGGGTCACCGCAGGCGTCACCGACGCGACGGACACCGGATCATGAACGGAGTGGCCGCTCGTCGGGCAATACCATCGCCCGGCCGCCCACGCCTGCCCGCGCGAGCAGGCCACTCTGTCGGGTGACGGCCGGGGGCATCATCGCTGCTTGCCGGACCGAAAAGTGCCGTTTCCGGGCTTCATGGCCAGATCCCTCTTATCGTGGAGCGACACAGTGACCATCGGCGTCGAAGCGGGCAGGCCATGCAGGATCCGGATCCGGAGATCGACTACGCGGCGGTCTTCCGCGACCTGCCCGGCATGGTGGCACTGCTCACCCCGGAGCTCGTCTACCTCGACGCCAACGAGGACTTCCAGCGCCTGTCGGGACGCAAGCGCGAGGAACTGGTCGGCCGCTACATCTTCGACGTCTTCCCCGAGAACCCCAAGGACCCGGCGGCGGCCGGCATGCGCGAGACCCGGGAGTCGATGCTCCGCGCGGTGACCACCGGGGAGCGCGACACCATGGCCCTGCTCCGCTACGACATCGAGGACCCGCCGCTGTCCGGCCGCTGGGTGGAGCACTTCTGGAGCCCGGTCAACGCTCCCGTCCGCGGCCCGGACGGCGAAGTGATGCTGATCGTGCACCGGGTCGAGGAGGTCACCGAGTTCGTCCGCGGCTTCGACGGCCGGTCCGACGACAGCCGGGCCCGGGCACTGGAGGCCGAGCTGTACACCCGGGCACGTGAGCTGCAGCAGGTCAACGAGCGGCTGCGCACGGCCCACGCCCATGAGCGCGAGGTGGCCCTCACCCTGCAGGCGGCGATGCTGCCCCCGCCACGACCCGTCGGCCACCACCGGGCGGCCGTCCGCTACCGGCCCGCTGTGGGCGCGCTGAACGTCTGCGGCGACTGGTACGACCTGGTCGACCTGCCCGACGGCGGGATGGCGGTCGCCGTCGGTGACGTCGTCGGACACGGCCTGGCGGCGGCCTGCGCCATGGGCCAGCTGCGCAGCGCCCTGAGCGCGGCCTGCCGGGTCGCCGACGGGCCGGGTTCCGCCCTCGAGGCCCTCGGTCTGTACTCCCGTTTCGTCGAGGGCGCCGAGTCGGCCACCGCGGTCACGACGTTCATCGACTGGGACGACCACACCATCACCTACAGCTGCGCGGGCCATCCGCCGCCGGCCCTGCTCGATCCCGACGGCACGGTGACCTTCCTCGACCAGGCCACCGACCCGCCGCTGGGTGCCATGCCCGAGCATGTCGGCCGGGTGCAGACGAGCGTGCCCTTCGCCGAGGGCGCCACCCTGGTGCTGTACACCGACGGGCTGATCGAGCGTCGCACGGAGGACATCGACCGGGGCCTGGCCCGGCTCGCCGACTCCCTCGCCCACCACCGGCACGCGGAACCCGAGTCCCTGGCCGACGCCCTGCTCGCCGACCTGCTCCCGGCCGAGGGCAACACGGACGACACGGCCCTGATCGTGCTGCGTCTGTGACGGTCCGTCCGTTCCATACAAGGGGCCGTGCTTTGGCCTGAACTCGTGGCCCGGTGAACCGCCCGCGGGGCCTGTGCGCGTACGCGGAACGGGCATGGCCGGGCGCCTCGTTGACCGGTTTCGCCAATGGCTTTTCGTAGCCCGTCCACAGCTTCCCCGGCCGATTGTCAGTGATCGCCGCTAACGTTCCGCTTGTCGTCGCACAGATGTCGGGACGCCCGGCTGAACTGTGCTTTCTTCGGGCTGTGTTGATGCGGAAGGCGGGGGCATCGTGGGTTGGCTGTCGGCGGGTGACGGGTATGAAGTCGCCCTGGTGGAGGGGCGGGTGGCGGCGCGTGCCACCGGGGGCCGGTCGGCGGGACGGCAGTTGAAGTCCCTGCCGCGCGCGCTCAAGGACCACCCGGAGGTGGACCGGCTGCGGCGGTTCGCCGAATGGCTGGATCGGCACGCCGCGGGGTGCGTCGCGCAGGTCGACTCCTGGATGGTGTCGTCGCTGCCCGTCCCGACCTGCCTGCTGGTCCGGGTGTGGCCGGACGAGGCCTGGCAGTCGGCCCTGCGCGACCTCGCCGTGGTCGGCGACGACCCGGACGAGGTCGGCTTCCTCCGGGGCACCACCGAGGACGGCGAGCTGCGGGTGGTGAACCTCGACGGCGAGACGGTACGGCTGTCCCCGCGCACGGTGACCCTGCCGCACCCGGTGCTGCTGCCGGACCTCGACGACATCCGGGAGTTCGCGGCCGAGTTGGGCATCGTCCAGCGCGTCGAGCAGATCCACCGGGCGACCTGGCAGCGCCCCGACGACTTCGCCCCCAAGGCCACGGAGATACGGGAGTTCGCCGGCGGCTCCTTCCGCTCGCGCTTCGCCCTCGCCGCGCGCGCCACTTCGCTGGGCTACCGCGTGTCCGGCGGCTACTCCACGGCCCGGGTGCGTGACGGCGGGCGCACCGTCGAGGCCTCCGTGTGGATCGGGGAGCCGTACTGGGAGGACACGGTGGAGACGGGGAGCCTCAGCTGGCAGGACCAGGACGGCCGTGCCCTGCCGTTGCGGGAGGTGGGACCGGTGGCCTGGTCCGAGGGGATGCGGATGGCGGCGGCGCTGTACGCCGGGCGTGACATCGAGGAAGGCAAGAGCGCATGAGCGGGGGGACGCAGGTGTCGTACGAGGACATGCTCGCGGCCGGGGCGGTGCTGCCGCCGGACGCGGCGGGCGCAGGTGAGCGGGCGGTGCCGCTGACGGCGCGCACCTATACGCACCCGGGTCTCGACGACCGGGTGGTGGTGCGGCTGGTCGCCGGTGAGCTGGGCGCGGCGGAGGACCTGGCCGCCGGTTTCCTCGGCCTGGAGCAGGCCGCCGAACCGGCCGTCGTGGGGCTGGGGTTGCGTCAGTCGCTGGGCTTCCCGGAGTGGGTGCTGGTGCACCACCCCGAGGACGGACACCACGCGCTCGGTGTCGTCCCGGACCTGGAGCGGGCGGCCCGGCAGGCGAAGTCCCGGCCCAAGGCCGCCCTGGACGCCTATGTGGAACTCGGCACGCGGCTGGCGGCCTCCGTCCCGCACTTCCTGCCGACCTTCTACGAGCAGGCGGGCCGGATGTTCCTGGCCGAGGAGAACGCCACCTACGCGGCCCAGTTGTTCACCCGGGCCCGCAAGGCCGAGGCGGAGCACGGGCTGGTCATCGAGGAGGACCGGCTCGACGCGGTGTTCCTGGAGTTCGCCCTGGCGGGCGCGCTGCCGGTGAAGGTGCTGTCCGCCTACGGCAAGGAGCTGTCCGCGCGGGTGCCCGCCGAGGAGGCGCTGCGGCGTTTTACCCGGCTGTGTCTGCGCCGTACGGCGGGCGGTCTGCCGCCGTCCGCTCAGATGGCGGGCGACCTGCGCAAGCTGGCGCGCGCCGCGGGGCAGGACGCCGACCTCGCCGAGCAGGACTACTTGTCCGAGCTGCTCGGTCTGCCGGCCACGCTGCGTGCCGCGGCCGGCTGGTGGAAGGGTCACCGTGCCGCGCTGGTGGCGCTGGCCGCGCGGGAGCGGCAGGTGCGCGGCACCCTGCTGGACATGATTCCCGCGGGATACGACCACGAGATGCCCGCGCTGTGGCTCCAGGTGCTGGCGGACTCCGGTGCCACGGCGGGGTTGTGGGACGCCGCGCTGCCCGAGGAGGAGCGTCCCCGGGACGGCACGGCGGGCTGGCTGGAGCGTTTCCTGACGTTCCGTGAGCGGGCCCGGTCCTGGCGCGCCTCGACCCGGATGCCGGAGCTGTACCCGCTCGTGGAGCGGACGGCGGACCGGCTGCGGGCCGAACTCGCCGCGTCCGGCGGTGCGTTGAAGGTCACCCACGACATCGACCTGATCGACCTGCTGCTGTCCCTGGACGTACCGGTGGCGGCTCCGGAGCGGGACCTCGCCCTGCCGCTGGAGCAGTGGGCGCAGGGCGACGGGCACCGGGACCTGCTGCTCCTGGGCGCCGACGCGCGGTTCCACGGCGCCTTCCTGAAGGGCGCGGACCGCTTCGGCGACAACGACTCTGGACTGCGGGCGATCCGGCTGCTGGCGCAGTCGCCCGGCTGCCGTCCGCTGCTGGCCCAGTGGGTGCGTACGGTCGTCGAGCGGTTCACGGCGGTCGGTCTGCCTCAGCTGCCCGACGCCCTGGCCCGGCTGAAGTGGCTGCCCGCCGAGGCGCTGGTGCTGGCCGAGGCGGACGTCCGCGCGGCGGTCGCCACCGACCTCGCCCCCGTACTGGCGCGCACCCTGCGGGCCGGTCTCTTCGACGAACTCGGCTGGCCCGCCTGGGAGGAGGCGGCGGCCGCTCTCGTGCCGAAGGACCGGGTGGAGGACCTGATCGTCGCCGACGCCTGGCCCCACCTCGTGGTGGCCGGCGAGGCCCAGGCCCGCGTCATCGGCGCCGAGGGCACCCTGCTCACCCACGATCTGCGCATCCCCGCGAACGACCGGTACGGAGACCCCGGTTTCCACCATGTCGACGGCGAACTCCTCGTCTACTGGAACAGCCGCAACGACGGCCTGCGCGGCTACTGGCACCCCCGTGCCGACCGAGTGGAGAAGCTGGAAGGCCCGCGCGGTACCCGCGGCATCGAAATGGACTGGTACAAGGGCAACTTCCCCATCTCCCTGCCGCTGCCCGGCGGCGGCCGGACCACCGGTCGCGGTGTGCTGCACGCCGGCGACACCACGGTGCCCGAGGAGCGACCGCTGCTCTTCGACGGTTCCAGCTACTGGGTCTGGCAAGCGGATTCGGAGGACCCGGAGGCGCGCGGCTGGTACGAGTACGACCCGGCCGCCGACGAGCGCGGACGCATGAGCAGGCCCGCCTTCCTCGCCGACGCGCTGCGTGACGCCCCCACGGGCAGCGCCTTCGCCGGCGGCAGGCTGCGCCCCTCCCCCACGGTCGGCGCCGCCCCCGCCTCGGCGCCCGTCGACGGCCTTGTGGGCCTGCGCAGGCTCGAACTCCCCGACGGCTCCACGCGTGTCGAGGATCTCGCCGGGCACACCCTCACGCTGCCCTCCGAGGCGGGTCGGCCGTACACGCTGGTGATGTTCCCGGGCGCGGAGCGGCCCACCGCGGTCGTGCACAACGGCTGGCAGCTCGACCTGGTCGACGCGGACGGTGTCGTCACCGCCTGGGCGAAGACCGACCGTACGGCGGGCGTCTTCGGCGCGGGCACTCTGCTGCTGCCGCCGATGCAGTACTGGGAGTGCCTGACCCCGCGCGACCCGGCGGGCTCCACGGGACTGCGTCACATCGACCGGGACACCACCGCAGCGCTGCTGTCGGCCGCCGGCGACAAGGACCCGGAGGTGCTGTCCGGCGCGATCCGCACGCTGCTGCATGTCACCCATCCCGCCCTGCTCGCGGGCATCGCCGGGGTCGTGCGGTACGCGGCGGCCCAGCAGGCGGTCCTGGACGCGGCGGCGACCCGGCTCACCCTGGCCCTGGAAGGCGGGGTCCAGGACGAGGGTCCGGCCGGTCCGACGGACAGCGCGCTGCGCGACGCGATGAGCGGTCTCGGCGCGTCCACCGGCTACTGGTGGAACCGCGAGGACCAGGCCGACACGGTCTTCCGTGCCCTGCGGGTGCTGACCCGTGCCGTCGGCGCCATCGACGGCGTAGCGGAACCGTCTGACGGCCGGCTCCACCTCGACGGGCCCGAACTGCCCGTCGGGCAGCCGGATCTGCGCAGCCTGGTCGGGCGGGCGACGGCTCTCGCCTACCGGGCCGCGGCCGGCACCACCACCGACGAGCACCGCGAGGTGCTGCGACAACTGCTCGCCGTATTCGACGGGTTGGGGCTGGGAGGGCCCGACCGCTGGCGCAAGGTGACCCTGCACCTGGACGCGCACCGGCTGCGGCTGGCCTCGGGCGACCGCCGGGAGGGTTCCTGGAACGGCCTCCTGCCGTTGGCGGACGGCGCGTTCGTCGCGGTGACCGGCCACGGTGGGCTGGACGACGACGGCTGCGGCTTCACCGGCCTCTTCCACGATCCGGCTGGACGGTTCGCCGCACCGGAGCCCTACAAGCTCCTGGCCTGCGACCCGGTCACCGAGGACGAACGCGCGGGCCGGCTCGGTGCGTTCCTCACCGCGCTCGCCGAGCGCGGTCCGGCACCGTGGTTCCCGGACGCGGCCGAGGAGTTCGCCCGGCTGACCGGTGTCACCGAGACGATGGCCCGGCTCGTCGTCGCCGGGCTGCCGGGAGTCGACGCCTACGAGCGGACCTTCCTCACCGCCGAGGCGCGCACCGTCATCGGGGTGAAGGTCGCCCCGGCGGCGGTCGCCAAGGACGAACTGCGTGCCCTCGACAGTGCCGTCCGCGCCGCGGTGGTGGCCGCGCTGCTGCCCGCCGACCCGGTGCGGCTGTGGACCGAGGGCCCGGACGTGGCGGCGGGCGCCGCGGTGTGGAACAGCAGGCTCGGCAAGCGTCCCGCCATCCCGGAGAACCTGCTGAGCGACTGCATCCGCGCCTTCAAGCACGCGCCGTGGCCGGTACGGGAGGCGCTGCCCGCCCTGCTGGACCCGGCCCGGGCCCCGCAGCTCAGCCGGGATCTGCGCTGGGAGGTCGTCGGTGACCGGGTGCGGCCCGTCGGCGACGACACGGCCGGGTTCACGGTGCAGACCCTGGTCGGCTCGGTCGGTCTGGCCGCGTGGCTCGCCCACCGGCTGCCCGCGGGCGACCCGATCCGGGCCGCGCTGCCGCCCGCGCTCACCGCCGTGCGCCAACGCCTCGCCGCCTCCGGGCTCATGCTCGACCTCGGCCAGTACATCAACCTCCCCGCGTTCCGGAAGACGGCGGGCACCCCCACCGAGACCGGTACGGGCTTCGAGCGCTACGGCGCCGTCGTCCTCGCCACGCACGACGACCAGCCGGCCCCGGGCATCCGGGTCGACCTCCTGGACGAGGCCGGCCAGGATCCCTATCTGCCCGCGACCCGCGTCAACGACCAGCCGTATCCGGCCGAGGTGGCCCTGCGTCTGGTCCGCGACCCCCGTTTCGCGGCCCTCCTCGCCGATCCCGGCGAGCCGATCGCGGGCGAGTGCGACAAGGAGGGCACCTGGTGGCCGCAGGACCCGGGCCGCTCCGTGCCCGACCTGGTCGTCGAGGTGGCCAAGGAGTACGGCCTCGGCGAGGACGCGGCCACGCTGTATCTGATGCTGCTCGCCATGCCCGATCCGACGGACCGCACGACGGCCCGGTGGACGGGCTGGAAGCCGGCCCGGCTCAAGGCGGCCCGCGCCGAACTCGCCGCCACCGAACTCGTGGTCGAGGCCACCAGGACCAGGGCCGGCCGCTCGCTCTTCCTGCCCGGCGGCTGGGCCGAACAGCCGTCCCCGCGCGTTCCTCTGGAGCGCTGGAAGCTGCCCCTGTTCGACCTCGTCGACGGTGATCAGGCGCGCCTCGGCGTGATCGTGCCGACCGAACCGGCCGCGGACCTCTACCGCAGGGCCTGGCAGCGCGTCCGGGAGGGCGACGCTCCCCGGTTCGAGGAGCTGAAGGTGCGACGGGGCCGCCGCCGCTGACACACGCCGTACCGGGGGGCGCCGGACAGCACCGGCGCCCCCTCATCAACGACCGACAGACCTACCCAGCAAGGAAGTTCATGACCCCGACCGACACGGCGACGACCCTGCCCGCCCGGCAGACGCTGCCCGCCGAAGAGCGCCACGCCACCGAACTCGCCTTCCTCGCCGCCCACGACGAGGGGCCCCGCCCGCCCGGCTGGCGGCTGACGCCCCGCTCCGTCATCACCTTCGTGTGCGGCAGCGCCGGCGAACCGCTCAAGCTCGCCAAGCCCCACGAGACGCTGCCCCGCGAACTCGTCATAGCCCCCAAGTTCGTCGGCGAACGCGCCCTGGTGGAGCGGTGCGTGGTCACGCTCGCCGGAGAACGCGGACTGCTGCTCGTCGGTGAGCCCGGTACGGCCAAGTCGATGCTCTCGGAACTGCTGTCGGCTGCCGTCTGCGGCACCAGCGCGCTCACCGTGCAGGGCACCGCGGGCACCACCGAGGACGCCCTGCGCTACGGCTGGAACTACGCCCTCCTCCTCGCCCAGGGCCCCACTCCCCAGGCACTGGTGGACTCGCCCGTGCTCGGCGCGATGCGCTCCGGACGGGTGGCGCGCGTCGAGGAGATCACCCGCTGTCTGCCCGAGGTCCAGGACGCGCTGGTGTCGATCCTCTCCGACCGCCGGATGAGTGTGCCCGAGCTGTCCGGCACCGACGAGGCGCAGGTCGCCGCCGCCCCCGGCTTCACCGTCATCGCCACCGCCAACCTCCGCGACCGCGGCGTCTCGGAGATGTCCGCCGCGCTCAAGCGCCGCTTCAACTTCGAGACGGTGCACCCGATCTCGGACGTCGACGCCGAGACCGCGCTCGTCAAGCGACAGGCCGTCGCGGCCGTCGAGCGGGCAGGCGCGGCCTTCGACGTGGACGACGCGGTGCTCGACGTCCTGGTGACCGTCTTCCGTGATCTGCGGGCCGGGCGTTCGGCCGAGGGCTGGGACGTGGAGCGTCCCGGCACGGTGATGTCCACCGCGGAGGCGGTGCAGGTCGCCGTCTCCCTCGGGGTGGCCACCGCCTATCTGCCCACCGGGGACCCCCTCGACCTGGTGCCCGGCCATCTCCTGGGCGTGGTCCGCAAGGACGATCCCTCCGACCATGCACGCCTGTTGGGCTACTGGGACGGCCCGGTGCGCCGCCGCGCCGAGGACGGCTCCGCGACCTGGCGCCGCCTCTGGGACCTGCGGGAGAACCTTCGGTGACGATCGCTCAGGACCCCAGGGCCGCGCTCGACACCCTGGCCGACTCCGTGGCGCCGTACCTGCTGGGCGTACGGCACCACAGCCCGGCGCTCGCCGCCGCCGTGCCCGCGCTGCTGGACGCGGCCGGCGCCGAAGTGGTCTGCGTGGAACTGCCGGTGGACTTCCAGCCGTGGCTGACCCATCTCGGCGCGCCCGGCACGCTCGCGCCGGTCGCGCTCGCGGGTGCCGGCGCGGACGGACGGCTCGGCTTCTATCCGTTCGCCGACTTCTCGCCCGAACTCGCCGCGGTCCGCTGGGCGCGGGACCGGGGCGTGGAGGTCGTCTGCTGCGACCTGCCGATGGCCGACGCTCGCTGGCACGCGGAGGCGCCCGAGCGCCCCGAGGCACCCGACCGTCCTGCGCCCGTGTCTTTCGCGCAGGCGCTCACCGCGGCCGGGACCGGCCGTGACGGGGACGACCTGTGGGACCGCAGCGTGGAGGTCCTCGCCCCCGGCTGCACACCGGAGTCGCTGCGCCGGGCCGCCCTGGGCGTGGGCTGGGCGCTGCGCCAGGACGCCGAGTCGTCCGGCGGTGTACCCGCGGTGGACCTGGCACGCGAGGCGCACATGCGGGAGACGATCGCCCTCGCGGCGGCCGGCGGGCGCCGCGTCGCGGCGGTGATCGGCTCCTTCCACGCGTCGGCACTGACCGACGGAGCAGGGGTGGAGGGGACGGCCTCGGTGTTCCCCGGGGAGCCCTCGCCCGTCGTCACCTCCCTGGTCCCGTACGCCTTCGATCTGCTGGACTCGCGGTCCGGTTATCCGGCCGGGATCCGCGACCCGCGCTGGCAGCAGGCGGTGTTCGGCGCGGCGGGCGATCCCGAGCTGCTGTACGACGCAGCCGCGCGGGCGATCACGGGAGTGTGCCGTGAGTTGCGCGCGGCCGGGCACACGGCGGGGACCGGCGAGGCCCGCGAGACGCTGCGCGTGGCCTGCGATCTCGCGCGGGTGCGCGGACTTCCGGCGCCGGGCCGGGGCGAGGTGCTGGAGGCCCTGACGTCCGTGATGGGACAGGGCGAGCCGCTCGGCCGGGGCCGTGCTCTCGCGCGGGCCCTGGAAGTGGTCCTCGTGGGCACCGATCGCGGCCGGGTCGCGCCGGGCACCCCGCGTTCCGGGCTCGGTCCTTCCGTCGAGGCCGAGCTCACCGCTCTGCGACTGCCCGGACCGGACGAGCCCGCTTCGCGTGAACTGCGCCTGGACCCGCTCCGTTCGGCCCTCGACAACCGGCGCGAGGTCCTCCTCCGGCGGCTCGACGTGTGCGGGGTCGGATACGGCGAACCCGTCGAGGTCGCCGGTACGGGCGACGCCTCCGCGCTCACCACGCGGTGGCGGCTGGCCTGGGTGCCGTCCGTGCCCGTCCGGCTCGACCTGGCCGGGGTGCGGGGCGTGACCGCCGCACTGGCGGCGGAGGGGACGCTGCGGGAGACCTTCCGCAGGGAGTCGGCGGACGGCGGCCCCACAAGTGCCCTCGTCCTGACGGGACTTCGGGACGCCGCCCGCTGCGATCTGCCCGCCCTGGTCGCCCAGCGGCTGGCCGAGGCCGCCGAGGTGCTGCCCGCCTCCGCGACGCTGCCCGAACTCCTCGCCGGGCTCGACCTGTTGGAGGCGCTGCGCCGCGCCCATCTGCCTGGCACCACACCAGAGACCCGTCAGGCGGCGGGCGTTCTCGCCGCCGATCTGCTGGAGTCGGCGGTGCGGTCCCTACCGGGACTGGCGGGCAGCGACGACCCGGAGGAGGCCGCCGCGCTCGTCGCATTGGCCACCCGCGCCGCCGACCACCGCCTGGGACTGCGGATGGACGAGGCCCTCGGCGGTCTCGCGCACACCGGTTCGCCCCTCGTCCAGGGAGCCGCTCTCGCCTGCCGGGTGCTGCTCGACCTGGACGACGCCGATGCTCTCGGTGCACGGGCCGCCGGCTGGATCGACGCGGCCACCGGTCCCGACGGGCGGCACGCGCTGGCCCGCAGACTCGCCGGACTGCTGACCGGGGCCGCACCGCTGCTCCAGTCGGCGCCCACCGCGCTCGACCCCCTGCTCGACCGGGTCGACACGCTGACCGACCTGGCGTTCCTCGACCGACTGCCCGCCCTGCGCGGTGGGTTCGACACGCTGTCCCCGGCGGCCCGCGACCGTCTGCTGAACACGGTCACGGAGCGGCTGGGTGACCGCCTCGACCTGACGCTGTCCGCCTCCCCGCGCCTGCTGGCCCTGTGGGCGGCGGCGGACGAGGCCGGCCGTACGGCGGTGGAGGCCCTGCGGGCGGGACCCCCGATGCCCCTGCCCACCGAGGCTCCGGAGCCCGAGACCGCCATCCCACGTCCCGTGCCGGACCCGTCGCTCCATGACGAACTCCATCTCACGCCGACGGACCGGTGGCGGCTGCTCCTCGGCAGGGAGAGCGACAAGTTGCCCGCGGGCGCCCGCCGTTACGCGCACGCACTCGACGAGCTGTACGGCAGGGGCCGCGGCGAGGGCTCCTCGGACCTGGGCCGGGACAACGGCCCCGGCGGGCAGGACGCCTCCTTCCCGACCGCGCGCGAGTGGGCGGAGGAACTCCAGGCGCTGTTCGGCGCGGAGGTGCGCGAGGAGGTCCTCGCCCGCGCAGCCGATCAGGGTCGTAGCGACGTATTGGCCGAGCTCGACCCGAAGTCCGTGCGTCCCTCGGTGGATCTGCTGACGTCCGTGCTGTCGTTGGCTGGCGGGATGCCCGAGCAGCAGCTGGCGCGCCTGCGCCCGCTGGTGCGCAGGCTGGTCGACGAATTGGCCAAGGAGCTGGCCACCCGGATGCGGCCCGCCCTGAGCGGACTGGCCACCCCTCGCCCAACTCGCCGTCCGGGCGGCCGGATCGACCTGCCGCGCACCCTGCGCGCGAACCTGGTCCACGCCCGCAAGAGGGCCGACGGCAGCACTCTGGTCGTGCCGGAGCGGCCGGTGTTCAGCACCCGTTCGCGCAAGGAAGCGGACTGGCGGCTGATCCTGGTGGTCGACGTGTCCGGGTCGATGGAGGCCTCCGTGATCTGGGCGGCGCTGACCGCCGCCGTACTGGGCGGAGTGCCCACGCTCAGCACGCACTTCCTGGCGTTCTCGACCGACGTGATCGACCTGACGGACAAGGTCGAGGACCCGCTGTCCCTGCTGCTGGAGGTACGGGTGGGCGGCGGCACTCACATCGCGGCCGGTCTGGCCTACGCCCGCTCCTTGGTGACCGTGCCCAGCCGGACCCTCGTGGTGGTGGTGAGCGACTTCGAGGAGGGTTATCCACTGGGCGGACTCCTGGGCGAGGTACGGGCGCTCGCGAGTTCCGGGGTGCATCTGATGGGCTGCGCCGCTCTGGACGACGCCGGCACCCCGCGCTACTCCGTGCCCGTGGCGCAACAACTCGTCGCGGCCGGGATGCCCGTCGCCGCCCTCAGTCCTCTCGCCCTCGCCCGCTGGGTGGGCGAACGCCTCCGCGGAGAGTCCCGATGAACCCCGAACTGCCCCCGGTGGCGCCCGAGGTGGCCGCTGCCGTCGTCGAGGCCCTGACCTCCCGACTGCGCAAGAAGCTGGACGCCGCGATCGAGACCTACGTGGCCGCGCCCGTCACCGTCGAGGGTGCTGTGCGGCGGGTGCGGTGCGGTGAGGACGCGGAGGTCGTGCTTACTCCGGGTCCTTCCGGGGCGGTCACGGACGCCGGGGAGGCCGTGTGCAGTTGTCTGCTGGCCCCGAGGTGTCTGCACCTCGCCGCCGTGCTCGGCGCGTGTCCGGTGGCGGACGCCGAGACGGCCGTAGCGCAGGAGGTCGGCACTTCCACGGAGGTCGAGCCGCCGGCGCAGGACACCGTCGCGCCGCCGCAGCAAACGGGCCCCACGGACGCTCAGTTGACCGCCGCCCGCTCACTGTGGGCAGCCGCGGCTGCCGTTCTGGCCGCCGGGATACCCGCTGCCGGCGCGGTGGCGCAGGCGGAGGTGCTGCGCGCCTCGCACACCGCGCGGCTCGCCGGGCTGCACCGCGCGGAGGCGGCGGCGCTGCGGGTGGTCCGCGGCCTGCGGGGCGCGCGGTCCCATCATGACGGTCACCGGCTGGCCGACCTGGTCGCCGATCTGCGTGAACTGCTGCTGACCACAGGCCTGTTGGCGGCAGCGGATCCGGCCCCGGCGCTGGTCGGAACCGCCCGACGCAGCTACCGGCCGGAAGGCGCGCTGCGCGTGCACGGGGTGTGCCGGGAGCCGGTAATCTCCGCCACCGGTTACGGCGGGGTGGTCACCCATGTCATCTCCGACGACGGGCGCTGGTTCACCGTCGCGGACGTGAAACCCGGGGGTCCCGCCCGTGCGCGCGGAGCCGCCACGGCCACGGTCGCTCTCGGTTCGGGCAGCGTCGACCATGCCGGGCTCTCCCGTGGCGGGCTGCTGATCTCGGGGGCTACGCTGTCCTCGGACGGCCGCCTCGGCGCGGGCAAGGGGGTTCGGGCGACGCCGGTCGCGGGCCGGTCCTGGATCTCGGGACCGTTGGCCGCGCTGTTCGCCCGGCCCCTCTCCGAGGCCGTCGCCGCCCGGCTCGGAAATGCTCCGGTGAGCGATCCGGAGGGCGTCGAGCGGACGGCCGGCGAGCTGATCGGCTGTGATCTGGTCGTCGTCGGAGTGGTCGAACAGCACTTGCTGGCCCAGGAGTTGACCTCCGGCCGACCGGACCCGGACGGCCTCCTGATCCGCCTCCTCCCGGCCAGCGGCCACCCCGACCTCGCCCACACCGCGAACCTTCGCCGCCTGGCGTCCCGCCCCGGGCTACGACTGCGTGTCGTCGGCCGCCTCGACCCCGATCGCGCGGCCACGCTCCGTCCGCTCGCCGTCGGCCCGACGCCGGAAGCGGAGGGGACCACGGCGACGACCCTGCGGCTGCCCGCGGAGTGGCAGGGCCATGCCGATCTGGGCTACGACCGCATCGAAGGCAGCCATCTGCCGCCCGCCGACGCCCTCCTGGAGACGGCCGGGCTCCCCCGCATCCCGTCCGACCCGGTGACGGAGGCGCCGTTGTGGCGGCTGCGGCGGCTGGTCGAGGTCGCCGTGTCCGGTGGGCGCAGGGCCGCCGCCGAGCCCGCGCGCGACGGCGACCGGGCCGGGGCCGTCGTGGCGCTGCGGCGGGCCGGGTTCCGGACGGCCGCGGACCTGTCGCAGGCGCTCGCCGCGGAGGCGGACCGGCGTGGGCGCGATGTGTTCGGCCGCACCGAGGAAGCAGACCCGGACGGGTACGCGCGCGCCTGGCTCGCCGCGGCCGTCTACCTGGCCGGGACCGAACGGGCGCTGGTCCGCGCCACATGGGAGGCGCCGGACGCGACCTGACCGCCTGGCCGGTTCCCGGGCGGATTCAGTCTCCCTCTCCGGGTGCGTGGGTCACACTCAAATCCCGCTTGTGCGGGGGCAGTTCCTGTTGGACTCCGCGACTTTCCCGAGGACGACCATGCGCCGGTGCCCGACAGCCCCAGCTCGGCCTGGATGCTCGGTGCGGCGATGGACACGATCGTCTGGTCGACGAACGTCATCGCGACCAGTGTCAGCCGTCGGAACGAGGACGAGGATCCGGTTCCGGTTCCGGTTCCGGTTCCGGGCATCGGGAAGTCGTTTCGGGTGGCTCCGCTCCCCTCGCTGACGCCCAAAACTCATCTGCGGGCGCGGTTTCCGCGTCCGTCGGCCGGGCCGGCGTCCACCCCGGATGGACGCCGGCCCCACCGCCCCGACAGGTGGGGACGGGCGCGGCTCGTCACCTGACGTCGACGAAGTCCCCTGTCGCCGTGGCCGGGCCGGTGGTGGGGGTACCGGCGAAGACGAAGCGGAAGTAGCCGTCGGCCTTCGCCTTGGTGGTGGTCTTCAGCTTGCCGCCGACTCCGCTGGTGACGGTCTTCAACGTGGTGTAGACGGAGCTGCCCTTCTTGCGGAACTGCAGCTGGACCGGCCGGTCCTGGTAGCCGGTGTAGGTGCCGGTGTCCCAGTTGGCGCGGGTCAGCCTGCCGGTGACGGTGATCGTCCTGCCCTTCTTCACCGGCTCGGGTGAGGCGTTGACCGTCACCTCGGCGTACCGCTTGAAGTTCGCCGTGCCGGCCTCGTCGATCTCCGTCCATTCGTCCGTGGTGTCCTGCGCCCCGGCGAGCACCTTCCAGGCTCCGGCGAGACCGTTGTGGTCGAAGTCCCGGGCGGCGTCCACACCGAGGCTCACCTTGCACGTGGAGGTGGTCGGGTCCGCCGGCGACACCACGCATGCCCCCGCGGGCAGTGGGAAGACGCCGTCGGCGTCGTCCGTGTTGGGACCGTGCCACGGATAGGCCCAGGACGCGGCGACACCCTGGGGGTCGTGCGCCGTCCACGTGATCGTGACGGTCTTTCTGGTGGTCAGACCGAGCACGATGTCCTTGCCTCCGTTGACCACGACGTTCGAGAACGTGGTGTCGTCGGCAGCGGTCCGGTCCGCCGCCTGGGCGGTGGCCGGAAGCATCGACGCGGAAAGAGTGGCTGTCAGGAAAGTGACGGCGACGGCCGGGCGCATACGCATGAGTCCCCCCTTGGGACGCTGGGTCCGCCGCTCCCCCAAGCGTCGGACCTGATGGTGTGTCATCGGGGGCTAGACCCATGAGTGCCGGTCCGGGTTGCCCCGTTCCCTCTGGCAAGCCGCCCTCACTCCTGATGTAATAGGTGAAACGCACGTCCGTTACTTACATCGGGAGGGGCTTTGTCTTTCAGGAACACGGCTGAAGCCGTGGGAGCGTGGGTCGAGGGTTGGGCCCTTTCGCGTGGCGCTGCCGAACCGGCACCCAGCCCCTGGGGTTTCACCATCGACGCCGGTCTGCCCCAGCACGTCATGCGCCACGTCCTGACCACAGCCGACGAGCCGACCGTCCGCAAGATCACCGAGGGCGCCACCGCCCCGAACGTCTGGCTGAAGGCGTTCATACCGCCGGAGACGCTCACCCCCTGGCTGGCCCCGGGCTGGTCCCTGGCAGCCGGTCCCGGCTTCCTGATGTCCGCCCCGCTGCGCGCCTCCCGCACCGAGGTCCCCGACGGCTACCGGCTGCGCACCTGGAGCCGCGCGGGCGTGACCCGCGCCCTGGTGCGCACTGCGGACGGCGCCTTCGCCGCGCGCGGTCAGATAGCCGTGACCGGTTCCACCGCCGTCGTCGACCAGGTGGAGACCGGCCCGGACCACCGGCGCCGCGGCCTGGGGCGCCTGGTGATGGCCACGCTCGCCGAGGTCGCGGCCGGACAGGGGGCGACGGTCGGCGTGCTGGGCGCGACGCCGGACGGCCGGGCCCTGTACGAGCGAATCGGGTGGCGCGTCCTGGCCCCGCTGACCAGCGCTGTGCGGGGCCCGGACCCGCTGGAGGCATGAGCGCGAGCAGCAGCGACGCCCCCGCTGCGCCGCCTCTCGGTCATTCACACGTCAGCGTGGGCGTCCCCCAGTCGCCGTGGTCGTTGCCGTTGCCGTCGCCCCCGTCACCGACCTTGAGGTCGAGCACCTGGGCGCCGCTGACGTCGACGTCGATCGGCACAGCGGCCTGTTTGCCGCGGATGGTCGGCGTGGTGACCAGGGTCCTGCCGTCGGCGATCACGGAGAACGTCACCGTGCCCGCGCCGTTCGTCTCGTCGTCGACGCCGACGTACGCCGTCAACCGCGAGCACTGTCCGGCGAGATACAGCTCGACGTCGCTCACCGAGTTGGTGCCCAGCCCCTTGGCGTAGCCGACGCCCGCGATGGTGATCGGACGGCCGTCACCGGCCGCCTGCTCGCCGACGCTGGTGTCGCGTTCCACCGGGCCCCACCCGTTGGTGGACGACAGGAACGGCAGACCGCTCACGTCGCTCTGTCCGGCGGGCGGAGCCGGCGGGATACCTCGGACGATGCGCTCGTCGCCGCCGACGGCCTGCCGTCCGTTCTGCCGGTAGTGCACCGTGGCGGTGAGCGCCGAGGCGGACGGCAGCGTTCCGGACGGGGGCCGGACCTGCCAGGTGAAAATGGCCGACGCGCCGGGCCGCAGGCGCTCGACCGAGGCGGGGCCGGTGGCACTCACGCTCCAGCCGTCCGGCGCCGAGAGCGACGCCGTCAGTCCGGAGGCGGGCCGTCCGCCCTTCGGCACCCGGACCGTCGTACGGGCGGTGAAGGCCTGTCCCGGCTGGGCGGTGTCCGGCACGTCGAGGGTGACGTCCGCTCCAGGGCGCTTCGGCATGGCGTAGGTCCGGGCGTCGTAGCGCGGGCTGTCGTTCTGTGCGACGCGCAGCGAGGAGGCGTAGCTGCCGTAGTCGGTCAGTGAGACCTGGCCGAGGCCGCCGGTGGTGCCGTCGAGGTTCCACACGGCGATGGCGATGCTGTTGTGGCCGTTCGGGTTCAGGATCCCGTTCGGGACCGGGAAGGTGTGCTGCGGGCCGAGGTAGTTGACGTAGTTGCCGACCTGCCAGCCGTTCACGAAGATCGTGGCGCGGTACTTGCGTGCCGGGTCGTCGGTGAATGTCAGCCCGAGTGACGTGTCCTGACCGTGCGGAAGGTCGAGCTTGGCGTCGGTGCGGTACCAGGAGACGCCGGGCGTCGTGTCGGTGGTCGGCAGGGTCACGCGGTTCCAGTCGGCGTCCGGGTAGCCCGGCAGCGACCAGCCGGCCCGCTCGCCGTACAGGCCGCCCGTCGACAGCGCACCGCGGACCGTGTCCTGGAGGTCCTCGCCGCCCCGTACGCCCTGGAGGCGCCAGGTGACGGACGTCAGCGGCGCGCCGACGAGGGAGGCGCTGGTCAGGCCGCGCGCGGCTTTGTTGCCGTTGGTGGAGTTGTAGTCCTCCTCGTGTCCCATGTTGACGGTGAGGACTGAAATGACGTTGTCCCCTTGGGACTTCACCGCGTCGGCCGGGAAGGCGAAGTCACCGCTGCCGGTGGTGGAACTGCCCAGGAAGGTCCCGTTGAGCCAGACGGAGAACGCCTGCGCGCCTCCTCCCGAGTCCGAGACCAGGTGGATGCCGGTCTCCTTGCCGGTGGCGCGGAAGCGGCCCCGGTACCACGTGTTGCCGGTGTGGAAGCCGTAGTCGTCGGCGTAGAGCACCGGCAGCGAGTTGACGCCGGAGACGCTGTTGGTCGTCGCCTTGTCGGCCACCTGCCAGCTGGTGTCGTCGAAACCGGGGGCCGCTTCGGGGGACTCCTCGGCGTGCTTCCAGTTCGTCAGCGTCGGCAGTTGTACCGGGGCGGCCACCGGGATCTTCCCGGTGAGGCTCCCCGTGTCGGTGGCGTGGGTGCCCAACGCCCTTCCGTTCCAGGTGACTTGGGAGGCGGAGGTGAACACCTCGATGTTCTTGTCGTCGGCGTTGTCGCCGGTGAGCGCCACGGTGCGGCCGCCGTGCAGGCTGGTCGCAGTCCGCAGCAGGTGGGTGCCGCGCACGAGCACCGGGCCGCTCGCCGTGTCCTGGCGCCAGAAGGTCTCCGCGGTGGCCTTGTCGCCGACGAGCAGAAGGAGCGGGCGCTTGCCGCCGCCGCTGATGCTGATGCGGATCAGACCCTTGTGCGTGTAGTTCAGGCGGAGGTCGCCGGTGGCCGGGTCCCAACTGGTCGCGACCGTGCCGCCGTTGGCGGTCACGTTGGGCTCGGTGGCGTAGCGCAGGACCGTCTCGCCGTCGCTGTCCTGGTCGCCGTAGAGCACGGCGACGTCCCGGTCCCCGATGGTCGTGCTGGTCATGATCTCGGAGGTCGAGTACTGCAACTGGGCTTCGCCGAGGCGGTAGTTGGCCACGATCACGTGGGAGTCGCGTCCGTCGAGGGTGATCGCGGTGCCGGGCTGCTGCGGCACGACCGGGTAGGTCGGCTCCGCCGCGGAGTCGCTCGTCGGTACGTCGATGGCGTCCACGGCCACGTAGTTGTCCGTGGATCCCGAGCCGTGGTTCCCGGCGACGACGATCTTCAGCGTGTGCGCGCCGGGCGCGAGGCCGGCCTTCTGGAAGAGCACGGCCTGGCTCTCGCTGCCGGAGTCGTCGACCGTGGCCACCTTGGTGCCGTCGAGGTAGACGTCGGCGTTGCCGTGGTTGTTGGTCTTCGAGCCGATCCAGCGGATCGCGGTGCCGTCGAAGGGGACGGTGAGCGAGTCGCCGGCCGTTTTCGAGAACGACTCGGTGTGTTTGTAATCGCCGCCGGTGTAGCTCGTGTTGGCCACATGGGACCACGAACCGGCGTACTGGAGCGCGGAGTCGGGGTCGTCCCAGGTATAGGTGGTGTCGGCGGACGGGACGGCGTTGAAGTCCAGGGAGATGTGGGTCTTGTCGACCGCGGTCGAGGTGGAGTTGCCGTGCCGCAGGACGTGGAACTGCGTCTTGGTGTCGGGGTTCATCCGGGCGGTGTCCACCACCGCGGAGTCGTCCGGCGGTGTGGTCCTGATCGCCTCGGTCTTGGTCAGCGGGGCGACCGACTGCGTGAAGTACCCGATGAGCTTGTCCTCGTAGTACTTCGGGTCGAGCTGACGGGTCTCGCGGATCGCGGCCCCGTAGTCGTACGACGTGTAGTTCTGCGGCATGCCGAGCCAGCCCCAGTTGGTGCCGCCGTAGGTCATGTAGAAGCTCTGCGCGGTCGCGCCGACGGCGATGTTCTGCTTGTAGAAGACGTTGGCGAACTGGTCGTTGATGAGCTGCGCGCACTTGTCGTAGCCGGGGCCGCCCCAGGGGTCGAAAGCACCGCCCTGGAACTCCGGTGAGTACAGCGGTTTTCCGGCCGGGTGGTCGTAGCTGATGTCGGGGACGCCGTTCCACTTCGCGGGGTTGGAGCAGTTGAAGCCCTGCGGGTAGGAGTCCGGGCCATCCACGTCCAGGGCACCGGTACCGGAGTTGAAGGTGCCGTTGTTGTTGCCGGTCAGCGGGACCGTGATGCCGTCCGCGCGGGCCTTGTCCTCCAGGTGCTGCATGTAGGAGCGGCCTGCGGCCGAGCCGTTGTAGTACTCGTTCTCGACCTGATAGGCGATCACCGACCCGGTGCCGTTGGTCAGTTGGTGGCGCGCGATGATCCGGTCGATCTGCGTCAGCCACTCGTCCGCGTACTTGAGGAACTGCGGGTCGTCGCTGCGGTTGTTGCCGGCCTTGGTGCTCAGCCAGCCGGGCAGTCCGCCGCCGTCGACCTCCGCGTTGATGTACGGCGCCGGGCGGGCGATGACGTAGAGCCCTGCCTCCTGGGCCATGTCGAGGAGCTTGTCGACGTCCCGCACCCCGGTGAAGTCGTAGACCCCCGGCTTGGGCGAGTGGTAGCCCCAATCGAAGTACAGGGAGGTGGAGTTGAAGCCCGCGGCCTTCATCTTCTGGAAGATGTCTCGCCACAGGTCCTGGCTCGGGAGCCGGAAGTAGTGGAACTCGCCGGACCACAGGTAGGTGCGCTGCCCGTCGACGAGGAACGAGTAGCCGTCGAGCGTCACGGTGTGCGCCTGCGGACTGACGGCGGATGATTCCGGACTGACGGCGGGCGTCTGCTCGCCGATGTCCTGCGCAGCAGCTGTGGCCGGTGCGGTCATGCCCGCCGCGAGGGCGATGGTCGCGGCCGTCGCGAGGACCGCCCTCCACCACCGGCGTCGACCGGGTCTCACACCTTCCGAACCGTTCCGACTACCCCGCACGGCGGCCTCCAGACCGACTGGGCGAACAGCATCAAACAGACTCAGGCAAAGCCGAACAGTAAAGGTGCACAGGGCTCACCACAATGGGTCGGGAGAAGACAGTTGAGGGGCCGGTTCCCGGGTTCGCGTCCGGAAACCGGCCCGACATCGTCAGGACCGCCAGTACCTCAACTGCCGCACTGGCACCTCACTGTTGCCCCACAGGGGCCTCACTGGCCGAAGCCGTACGCGAACAGGTGGTCGGCGCCCGACGAGCCCGTCACCGGCAGCGTGATCGACGCGACCTGCTTGGACGCGTCCAGCGGGACCTTCGTGGCGAAGACATAGGCCTTGACGTTGTCCCGGCCTCCGCTCCCGGTGTTGCGGTAGGCGGTCGTGACGGCCGTCGTGTCCCCCGCGAGGGGCTTGCTGCCGCCGCCGTTGAGCGTCCAGTCCGAGAAGCCGATCGTGGCCTGCGAGGTGGTGCCGTCGGTGTACGTGACGGTCACCGTCCCCGAGACCCCGCTGCCGTCGGTCGGCGCGTTGGTCGCCGTACCCAGCAGACCGAGCGAGGCGCCGGACGCGCCGGACGGCATCGGGATGGTCTGGCCTGCCATCTCCAGGTTGTCCAGCTGCCCGGACGTCACCGTCGGCCAGGTGTACGAGATGCCGTCGGCCGTGACGGTGGAGCCGCTGGTGACACCGGCCGCCGCCAGCGCGTTCTGCGAGAACGCCCAGCCACCGTTGTCGAATCCGCCCGAGAAGGAGGTGCCGTCGGGGTAGATGCCCTCGTTGGTGGCGTACGGCCACAGCGCGCCGGGCTTGGCGACGGCCACGCGGAGGGTCGCCCCGCTCAGTGCCGTACCGGTGCTGTGGTCGGTGAGCGCGAAGGTGACCGGGTAGGTTCCCTCGTTCGCGCCCGCCGTGACCTTGACCTTCGCCTCGGCGCTGCCCGTCGCGGGGACCGTCAGCGAACCGGACGAGGTGTCGAGCGTGACGCCGGAGGGCGCCGTCGCCTTCCAGTCGACCGTGACGGCCGTGCTGCCGAGGTTGGTCAGGTCGAGCGTGCCGTCACCGGACGCGCCCGGCTGGAGGACCAGGCCGTCGCTGGAGGGACCGGTCGCGGCCAGCACCCGGCCGCCGCCGGTGGTGTCCGAGGGCGGAGCCGCCGAAGGAGCGGACGCCCAGGCCTTGTTGGGCGCGGTGCCGAGCGTGAAGTCGAGCGTGCCCGCGCCCTGGAACTGCTGGTAGCTCAGCCAGGAGCTGTTCCACGCCTTGCCCTTGACGGCGAGCGACTGCACGTACGGCGCGTCGGGCGCGGCCTGCGGTGCGTTGATCCCGACGGTCCTGCCGTTGCCGAGGGTCACCTTGGCGACCGGGAAGGCCGGGCTGCCGAGGGCCAGGGTGTCCGTGCCCGGGGTCTCCGGGTACATGCCGAGCTCGGACCAGACGTACCAGGAGCTCATCGCACCGAGGTCGTCGTTGCCGAACGAGCCGACCGGCGCGTTGAAGTACAGGTTCTGCTGGGCGTCGCGCACGGCCGCCTGGGTCTTCCAGGGCTGGCCCGTGTAGTCGTACTCCCAGGGGATCTCCACGCTGGGTTCGTTGCTCAGGTCGGCGTCGGTGTTGCCGGGCCGGGTGATGTTGTCGAGCAGGCTGTCCAGGTAGGTCGAGTACGCCGTGTCGCCGCCGCGTGCCTGGATGAGCTGCTTCAGGTTGAAGGGGACCATCGGCGTGTACTGGGCGGAGGTGCCCTCCACGAAGCCGTTGGAGGTGCCCGGGGTGAAGCCGCCCGCGAACTGGCCGTCCTTGTTCTTGGCCTGCATGTAGCCGGTCTGCGGGTTGAAGACGTTCATCCAGTCCTGGGCACGGGTGGCGAACTTCTCGTAGACGGATGTGTTGCCGAGCGACTTCGCGAAGGCGGCGACGGCGTAGTCGGCGGAGTCGTATTCGAGTTGGGTGGAGACGGGGCCGTAGAAGTTGCAGCAGTTGTAGTCGTTCTCGTCGAGCGGGAGATAGCCCTTCGCGTCCCGTACGGGCTCTCCGGGGCGGTCGTTGTTCGGGACCGTGGCCTCGTGCTGGAGGGCCGAAAGGGCTTTGGCGGTATCGAAGTTGGTGGCGCCGAAGGCGTACGCGTCGGCGATGATGCCGGCGGCCGGGTCGCCGACCATGACATAGCTCTCGCCGTTGTTCGAGGCCCACTTGGGCAACAGACCTGTCTGGTCATAGCCGTTGAGCATCGAGGTGACGACGTCACCCGCGACCTTCGGCTCGACCAGCGCCATCAGCTGGGTCTGGGAGCGATAGGTGTCCCAGCCGGAGTAGTTGGCGTACTGGGCCTTCTGTCCCTTGGCCAGCGTGTGGATCTGGTTGTCCATGCCCATGTACTGGCCGTTGTCGTCGGAGAAGACGTTCGGGTGCAGCAGGGCGTGGTAGAGCGCGGTGTAGAACTGCGTCTGCTGGTCCGAACTGCCGCCGCCGATCTGCAACTTGGTCAGTACCGCGTTCCAGGCGTCGTGATTGGCCTTCTCCACGGCGGCGAGATCCCACTTCTTGATCTCGGTGGAGAGGTTGTTCGCCGCTCCGGCGTCGCTCGTGTACGAGATGCCGACCTTGGCGTTCACCGTGGGGTTCGAGGTGGTGTCGAAGGTCAGGTACATGCCGTTCGCACCGGTGGTGGGCGGCTGGGCGGCAGCGGAAGTCCGCGATGCGGCGCTCGCTGCTGGGGACGGCGTACCGGAGTGCTTGTTCGCGCTCGTGTGGATCGTCGGGGCGGGCTTCGCCGGGACGGTGAAGTGCTTCTCCTTCAGCGGCGCCGACTTCGTCTTCTGCGGGGCCGGTTGGACCTTGCCGGCCTTCAGCGATGTGGCGTCGGGGGTGATGGTGCCGCCGACCCAGGTACCGCTCGCGGCGAACGGCCGGTCGAACTTGATGTCGAAGTGCAGCGTGTATCTGTTCGCGGCGCCGCAGAAGTGACCGCTGTCGATCGCGCCGCTGATCTCCTGGCTGTTGACGACCTGGACGCGGGTCCCGTCGATCTGGGTGGCACCGCCGCTGAGCTTGAACAGCAGGTTCGCCTGCTGCCCCGCGGGGAAGGTGAAGCGGCCGAGGCCCGCGCGGGTGGTGTCGCTCAGCTCGGTCCTGACGCCGTTCGCGTCGGTGACCTTGTAGTGGCCGAGTCCCGCCTGCTCGTCGGTATGGCTGAAGCCGGCGGACGTGGTGCCGAGGTCGCCCGACAGCGCGCCGGTCACCGGCAGGATCGGCAGGTCACCCGCGACGGGGCAGCCCGGGCCGGAGATGTGGGTGAGGCTGAAGCCGGAGATCTTCTTGTCGTTGTACTCGTAGCCGCCGCCGTCGGGCCGGTCGGGCGTCGTGTCGGGGCCCCACTGGACCATCCCGGCCGGCATGTCGGGACCGGGGAAGGTGTCCACCGCACCGGAGGTGCCGATGAGCGGGTTGACGAGGGACGCGGGGTCCGTCACCAGGGCCGGCGTCGCGCCGCTCGCGGCATAGGCGTTGCCCACTGTCGGCAGTGGCAGAAGAGCCAGGCCCAGGACGCAGAACAGGGCCGGATATCGGCGGGATCTCTTGCGGTCACGTGGCGCGGCTGAATGTCGGGGTCTCACCATCGGTTGCCTCCGCAGCAATTCGTGCCTGGCAGAACAGGTGCCGACGCACCGAGATCCCGGAACGCCGACGACAGGCAACAGTTCCGGTCGCCCCCGACGGCCTGACAACGTTGCCATGCACGAGTGTCGAGTGAAACGTGTGCGCTGATGGCGTGTCAACGAGGCCAACGGGACTTTCTGAACGCGAAGTTCATCCAGAGGCGCGTGGGGCGACGACCACCCCGGGTGACATCAGAGTTCCGGAGCAGCCCGACCCGTCTTGCACTCGTGCGCAAACTCCGCCGCAAACACATCGAGTCGGCGGCGTACCTCTCGAAGCAGTTGCACAACCGGCGGGCGCGGCAATGGTTCCGGCAAGAATCCCCCAGCGCCGGGTCATCCCAACGCCACGAGACGCCCATTCACGTCGAGCCGACAGCCACACCGGGTCGCAATCGCCCCGCTCTTCCGCCACCGCGTTTCGTGAACTGCCCTGCGGAGTCGCAGCGGTTGGCCGTCCTGAGCTGACGCCCGCGTTGAAAACGAGGTCAGGAGTACTTCTCTCGTTTCCGACAACTTCTCGGCCGCCGCCCCAAGGCTAGGCTTCACCGTCATCGACGTAGTCGCTGTCCTCCTCGCCCTCGTCGCGCTTGGCACTCGCAAGGGCCCACACGACGAAGGCGAGCAGTACGGCGCCGAGGATCGCTGTCGCGAGGTGAACTTGGATGATGCCGATGATCAATAACGCGGCGGCGAGTGCCACTATCAGGACCATGACACACACGCCGACCTCCGGAAATGGCGTCGGTCGCAGCTGGGCCCGATGCGCCTTTTCTCCTGGGCAGTGCTTCTTTCCCCGCAACCGACAGGATCCGCCCTGGTGAGGACACGAGGATAGGACGACTCCCTCGGTGCGGTCACAAATGCTTCTCGTCGGCTTTCCCGAAACGCGCCTCGGCGGTCGCAGCGGCGACGGAGACGGAGACGGCCAGGAGGCCGACGACGAGTGGCAGTCTGACGGACAGGCCGGTCAGTGATCCGGCCAGTGCCGTGCCGGCGGAGCCGGACGTGATCTTCAGGGCCGCGATCCAGATGAAGACCTGGCCGCGCGCTCCACTCGGCGCGTACTCCGTGCGGGCCGCGAGGGTGGAGGCGAAGAAGAAGGTGTTGAGGATCCCGGTGAGGGCGTAGGCCGCGACGGACAGCGCGAAGGCGGGGCTCGCGGTGACGGCGAGGAGACCCGCGACGACACCCAAGGCGAGGCGGCGCATCAGCCGGTCCGGGTCGCCGGTGAGCGGGCGGACCATCACCGCTATCGACCCGGCGAGATTGCCGAGGCCGTACGCGGCGGTCAGCACGGCCGCGGTGGCGGGCTCGGTGCCGAGGATCTTCGTCAGATGGACCGCGGTGATCGGCAGCGCGGCGACGCTCAGGGCGACGACCATCGTGAGGTAGACGGTGCGCCGGAGCCGGCCCGTGCGGGCTATCAGCGCGAGGGTCGCTCCCGGCTTGAGGATCGCCGACCCGTCGCCGCCGTGCGACGGCGCGCTGAACGGAAGGAGCAGGATGCCGCCCGCCGCCGTGGCCGCCCCGGCCGCGAGTGCGAGCGCCGCCGCGGTGGGCGAGACCCAGCCGGACAGGGCGGCCACCAGCGACGGCCCTACGGTGCCGCCGATGCCGTAGGTGGCCACGTCCCAGCCCTGGGCCCGGCGCTGCGTGCGCAGTCGGGGTCCGACGATGGCGGGCAGCCGGCTGCTGATGCCTCCGGTCAGGAGCGGCCCGCAGGCGCCGGCCGTGGCGAGCAGCAACGCGGCCAGTACGACGGGTGTGTGACCGTACGTCAGCACACCTGCGGTCAGCGCGACGGCGTACAGCAGACAGGCCGCCGCGATGACCTTGCGGCCGTCCCGGGCGAGGTCCAGCGACCGGGCGACGAAGGGGCCGAGCAGATGCGGGGCGGTGATGCAGGCGCCGAGCACTCCGGCGAGCGTCCCGGAGCCGCCGGACGAGGTGACGAGCAGGACGACGGCGACCACGGCTCCGCCGTCCGCGGTGCGGGCGAGAGCCGCGGCGACGACATAGCGCGCCAGGCCGCCGGCAGCCCCTCCGGACGGAGGCGAGCCCTCCCGCGACCTCGGTGAACTGCCCGCCGTGCGTTGCGAGTTCACGCCGTTCGTGTTCAGGAGGTGAGCCCGAGGGTGTCCAGCGCGGCGGCGACCTCCTGGCGGGTGGATTCGTCCAGCCCCCGCAGCGGAAGCGGCAGGTTCGGCTCGCCCGTCAGGCCGAGGTGGGAGGCGGCGGCGGAGATGACGCGCAGGCTGCCGTGGCGGCGGAACAGGGCCCACAGCGGCTCGAGTTGAGCGGAGAGGTCCTCCGCCGGGCCCGCGTGGCCGGACTGGGCGGCGCGGGTGACGGCGAGCGCGATCAGCGGAAAGGTGCCGCCGATGACCGAGTACCAGGCGTCGCACCCGGCGTTCAGACCGCGCGCGGCCGTCCAGTCCCCGCTCACCCCGATGGTGACGGTGTCGGGAATCAGCGCGCGCAGCGCGGCGACCCGGAGTTCGGCCTGGCGCGGGTCGTCGGGCACACCGGGGATCTTGATCGAGCCGATGTTGGGCAACTGCGCGATACGGCCGTGCAGTTCGTCGGTGAAGTGCACATGGGTGGTGCCGGGGTTGTCGTAGACGCACAGTGGCACGGAGAGGTCGCGTGTCACGTCCTCGTACAGGCCGAACACCTCGTCCTCGGTGAGCGCCTGGTACGTCATCGGGGCGAGCAGCACTCCGGAGGCGCCCGCCTGCTGAGCGTCCTCGGCCAACTGCCTTACGTGCGCGGTGCGCAGCGCGCCGATGCCGACGATGACGGGCACCCCGTCGGCGGCCTCGACCGCGATCTTCGCGGCGTGGGCGCGCTGTTCGCGGGTGAGGTAGGCGTAGCCGCCGGTGGAGCCGAGCGCGCCGATGGAGTCCACACCGGCGGCGGCGAGCCGTGCGACGAGCGCGGCGTACGCCTTTTCGTCGATGCCCTGCTCGTCGGTGGGCGTGAGGGGGAAGGCGCTCAGGCCGCGGAACATGATGACTCCTTGCTTGGGTGGGACGTCCGTGATGGTCAGTTGACCGCTGCCGAGCGCAATTCCTTTACGACCGCGGCGAGTTCGGCGGCGAAGGCCTCGGCCTGCGGCTCGGTGACGGTGGAGGAGGTGACGCGGATCGCGCCCTGGTGGGCGGCGGGGTCCGGCGCGAAGAGGTAACCGGGGCGTACCGCCCACCCGCGCTGGGCGAGGGCCGCGACCGCGGCCCGTGCGTCGACGTCGAGCTGGACCCATACGTTCAGCCCGTCGGGCCGGTGCGGGACCTCGATGCCCTGCGCGTGCAGCCGCTCGACGAGCAGACCACTGCGCTGTGCGTACAACTCGCGGGCCCGTTCGTGGAGTTCGTGGACGCGGGGATCGAGGAGGAGTTCACGCGTGACGTGCTGGAGCAGGCGGCTGACCCAGGTGGTGCCGGCGCTCAGCCGCGCTTCCAGGCGCGCGGCGGTCTCGGCGTCGGCGGCGACGAGGGCGAGGCGCAGATCCGGTCCGAGGAACTTGGACACGGACCGCACCAGCGCCCAGCGTGAACTGCTCGGTGGTGTGATCCGGTGGTACGGCCGCGCGGAGACCGCCGAGAAGTGGTCGTCCTCGATCACGAGGACCTGGGGGTGCTCCGCGAGGATCGCGCGCAGGTCGGCCGCCCGTTCCTCGGTGAGGCTCGCGCCGGTCGGGTTGTGGGCCCGGGGTGTGCACACGACCGCGCGGGCGCCGGCTTCCAGGGCGGCGCGCAGGGCGTCGGGGCGCATCCCGGCGCCGTCGACGCCGACGGGTGCGGTGCGGTAGCCGTTGAGGCGCAGGGTGCCGATACTCGCCAGGAAGCAGGGGTCCTCGATCGCGACCAGGTCGCCCCGGGTGAGGTGGGCGTTCAGGAGCCGCTCGGTGGCATCCACCGCTCCGTGCGTGACCAGCGTGCGGAACGGATGGTCGATGTCCTCGGCGAAGTCGGCGCCGGCCCATGCCTCCAGTCCGGCGTCGACGGCGGGCGCGCCGTACAGCGGCGGGCTGTAGTCGCCGCGCCGGGTGGCGGCCAGGATGTCGGGCAGCAGCCGCGGGTCGGGGTTGCCGCCGGCCAGGTCGACGCAGTCGGCGTCGACACCGACGCCTTCGCGCGCGAGGTGCGGCACGGCCGCGACGACCGTGCCGCCACGGCCCCGGGTCTCGGCCACTCCCGCCTCGACAAGGCGCCGGTACGCGAGGGCGACCGTGTTCCGGTTGACGCCCAGCTCGGCGGCGAGGGTCCGCACCGGGGGCAGACTCGTGCGCGGCGCCAGCTCGCCCGAAGCGACCTGGTCCCGCACGCTCCCCGCGATCTCGGCCGCGGTGACGCCCCTGATACCCACGTGATCAGCTCCACCCGAGGAGAAGGATTCGTCCGATCAGAAGGATTCGTCCTATGCCAATGTTTGTCCTAGGCCAAACATACGGCACGGACGACCACTGATGCCAACGCCCTCGTCGAGCTGGTGGAAACCCTGGACGCAGCCGGGGCCCGCTGGTTCCCTGACCGTGTGCGTCAATGCCCGGGGGAAGCGGGGAAGCATGGACAGCACGCTGATAGCGGCACTCATCGGCGCGGCGGGCGGCGGTGTCGCCACGGCCGCCGGTGGACTGCTGCGCACCCACAGCAACGCCCGTACGGCGGCCAGGCTGATCTACGCCGAACTGACCAGGAACAGCACGGCAGTTGCGTACTACCGCAGATACGGGCACTGGGCGGCGCCCGCGCCGAGCCGCACCGCCTGGGACGACCACGGGCCGCTGCTCGCGCGCAAACGCGACAGCGGGATCTTCGAAGCCGTGCTGCGTGGCTACGAGGCGCTGGAGGCAATGCCGTTCATCACCGGGGACACCGTCTCCGAGGAGGCTCGCGAGGATCTGGCCCGGGACGCCGTGCGGCGGCTGGTGCGCGCGATCACGGAGATCGGCGAGGTGGCCCGGATCTCCAAGGGCCAGATCCGGGCCTGGACGCAGCGTCTGGAGCTGGTCGAGCGCAGCGCCGGTCCGCTGGAGCCCGCGCTGCTGCGTTCCGGCGTGGTCCCGCCGCTCATCATGGAACGGATGACGGATCAGGCCCCGCCGCAGCTCTTCCTCTTCCGACGTGCCGAGGTGTACGTCGAGGAGGGACGCGTCGTACGGAATCCGGACATGGCGTCGGCCTACGACGTGAAGCATGTCGTCTTCGACGCACGGTGGGGCACGGATCTCGACAGCCTCTCCACGGTGGCCCGTTCCACCGGTCACGGCCCGGTCGGCGACCCGGCCGTCGACGAGGCGTACGAGGGGCTGGTGGCCACGTCGAAGTTCCTGAGCGAGGTCTTCGGCCGGCAGTACGTCACGACGCCCGGCGAGGGGCCGATCGCTGCGGTCGTCCACTACGACCGGAAGTACAACAACGCGTTCTGGAACGGTGAGGTCGTGGTCTTCGGGGACGGCGACGACCGGATCTTCACCCGGTTCAGCAAGCGCCTCGACATCATCGGCGTCGAGGTCTGGAAGGGAATCGGCGAACTGAGGCTGATCCCCAACAGCGGCCAGCCCGGGGCACTCCACAACTCGATCTGCGATGTCTTCGGAGTGCTGCTCAAGCAGTACAGCCTCGATCAGACCGCGGATCAGGCGGACTGGTTGCTGGGTGCCGGGCTGCTGGCTCCCGGCGTCCACGGCCGCGCGCTGCGTTCCCTGAAGGATCCCGGCAGCGCCTACGACGACGCCGTCCTCGGCACCGACCAGCAGCCCCGGACGATGGACGGCTACCAGCACACGGAGCACGACAACGGAGGCGTACACCTCAACTCGGGCATCCCCAACCACGCGTTCTACCTTGTGGCCGAGCGGCTCGGCGGCAAGGCCTGGGAGCGCGCCGGACAGATCTGGTGGGCGGCCCTCACCAGCGCCGAACTCGACGAGCACGTGCAGTTCGCCGACTTCGCCCGTCTGACGGCCACTTCGGCGCTCCGCCTCTACGGCGAGGGCGAGGAGCAGCGCGCGGTTCTCGACGCGTGGTCCGCTGTCGGAGTCCTGCCGTAGGCGCGACGGGTGCGGGAGTTTCTGCCGGTAGCGATCCGCGTGCTGCCGAGCTGTCCTGATCGGCCCGCGCTTGCCAGGGTGAGGGGCATGACTGCGGGTGTGGGTTTCAGTGGTGAGGTCGCCGAGTTCTACGCGAAGTACCGTCGTGGCTATCCGCCTCCGGTCATCGAGGCTCTGCGGGCGGCCTTCGCGCTCACCGCCGACGACATCGTGCTCGACCTCGGATGCGGCACCGGCCAGCTCTCCCTTCCCCTTGCTTCCCAGGTCCGTTCCGTCATCGGGATGGACCCGGAGCCGGACATGTTGCGGCTCGCCGCGGAAACGGCCGCGGGGCTGGACGTGGGCAATGTGACCTGGGTGCTGGGCGCCGACAGCGACGTCCCCGCGCTGGGGGCACTGCTGGGGCGGGGCTCCCTGGCGATGACGGTGATCGGGCAGGCGCTGCACTGGATGCGGCACGAGGAGCTCTTCCGTACCCTGGCGCCCCTGTTCCGTGCGGGCGGAGGCATCGCCGTGGTGGCCAACGGCACACCGTTGTGGCAGCAGGACTCCGTCTGGTCGCACGCGCTGCGGGCCTGTCTGGAGGATCACTTCGGCAGGAGGCTGGAGGCAACATGCGGCACCGCCGCGCACGACCGGCAGCGCTACGCGGAAGCGCTCCGTGCCGCCGGGTTCACGGACGTCCGGGAAACGGTGATCGACTACAGCGACGAACTGAGCGCCGACGCCATCATCGGCGGCGTCTACTCCGCGATCCCCGCGGACAGACTGCCCGGGCCGCAGGACCGGCCGGCGTTCGCCGAGCGGATCCACCGGTCGCTCCCGCCCGGCCCGTATCTCGAGAGCGTCCAGGTGTCCGTGCTCGTGGGCCGGGCGGCGTGAGCTGACGGCACGTCATCCCGGCGGCGGGATCGCGCGGTCGATGAGTCAACTCCCGGGTGCCGAAGGTCTCTTCACCGTTCGACCGGCTCGCCGCGCCCGAGGCTCACACGACACTCCCGTGACGTTCAATCACACCCCTCACACCCACAACATCCGAGGTCAGCGCGGTGCAGTGGTTCTCACCAGGGAGTTCGTCGGAAGTGCTGCGCGGGCTCCGGCGCCCGCATAGCGTGCGGTGACCAGGACCGCTCCCCCGCGTTCTCGCGGTCGGCACCTGTTGGGGCCCACGACCCACTAGGAGATCTTGGAATGTCCGCCGACAGCTCCGAGTTACACCCGCTGCGACACCGGCCCGCACATCACGCCTCCCCCAACCCGCCCTCTCCTCCACCCATCCCGCGCGGCAACAGCAACTGGCGTTCCGTAAGGGCCCGTTCATGGACCGGACCCCACCGCGATCTACGACTCCTGCGCCGGGCCTGCCGCCGGCAGCGACGTGCCGCCGCGTTCGTCGCGCTCGGCTACTTCGTCGTCTTCCTCACCCTCACCGTCGAGTTCCCCTCCGTCATGACCGCTCCCGTCCTCGACGGCCTGCCCGCCGGCCTCTGCCTGGCCCTGGTCCAACTCCCCGTCACCTGGCTGGCGGTGCTCTTCTACGAGTACACCGCGCGACGCCACGTCGACCCCCTCGCCCGCCGCGTGCGCCGCCAGACGCCGCACCCCCACGACGAGCAGGTCGGGCCGTGACCGACTTCAAGGGCGCCGCACAGTCCTGGTCCCTCGTGGCATTCTTCAGCGTCGTCACCCTCACCCTGCTGCTGTGCGTGGTCACCGGCCCCGACCGCGACGACCTCGACGAGTTCTACACCGGCTACCGGTTCCTCTCCCCGCTGCGCAACGGCCTGGCCATCGCCGGCGACTACATCTCGGCGGCCACCGTCCTGACCGTCGGCGGCATCATCGCGCTCTGCGGCTACGACGGTGTCGTCCTGGCCCTGAGCACCCTGCTCTCCCTGCTGCTCCTGATGTTCCTGCTGGCCGAACCGCTGCACCACACCGGCAGGTTCACCATGGGCGACGTACTCGCCCGCCGGATGCCCGGCCGCGCGGTGCGCATCACCGCGTGCGCCGTCACCCTCGCCGCGCTGGTGCCCATGATGGTCGTGCAACTCGCGGGCGTGGGGCAGCTGTTGGCGTACGTCCTCGGCTTCTCCGACAGCACCATGCGCACCGGCTGTGTCGTCGGGGCCGGAGGGCTGATGATCACGTACGCGGCTCTCGGCGGCATGCGGGGCACCGCGCTCATCCAGATCCTGAAGACCGTGATCCTCCTCGGCTCGGGCCTGGTCGTCGCCGCGCTCATCCTGCACACCTTCCACTGGAGCCCGCCGACCCTGTTCCGGACCGCCGCGCGGAACAGCGGGGCCGGCCACGACTACCTGCGCTACGGGCTCCAGTTCGCCGGCGGAAAGCACCCAGCCCTCGACATGGTCAGCACGCAGTGCGCGATCGTGCTCGGCGGTGCGTCCCTGCCCCACGTCACGATGCGGATGTACACGGCCGGCAGCACCCGGCAGGTGCGCCGTGCGATGTCGTGGGCCGTGTCGGCGGTCGCGCTATTCATCGCCGTCATGACCGTCGTCGCGGTCGGCGCCACCGCCCTCATCGGCGCGAAGTCCATCAGCGCCGCGGACCCGCGCGGTTCCACCGCCTATCTCCTCGGGGCGCGCGCCGCGTTCGGCACCGACCTCTCCCGTCCGGAGAGCCTGCTGTTCACCACCGTCACCACGGCCATCTTCCTGACCCTGCTGGCCTCCGTGGCCAGCATGACCCTCGCCTGCGCCAACGCCCTCGCCCACGACATCGCCGCCCGCCCCGACACACCGCCGCTGCGCGAAATGGCGCTGGCCCGCCTGTCCGCCCTGGCCGTGGGCATCCCCGTGATCGGTCTGGCCGTACTCGCCCAGCACCGCAGTCTCCAGCCCCTGGCCATCCTCTCCTTCTGCCTGGGCGCCTCGGCGATCGCCCCGGCGCTCCTCTACAGCCTCTTCTGGCGCCGCTACACCCGCTCCGGTCTGCTGGCCACCCTCATCGGCGGCACCGTCAGCGTCCTCGTCCTCCTCCCCGGCACCAACCTCGTCTCCGGCACCCCCCTGTCGGCCTTCCCCGACGCCGACTTCAACTGGTTCCCCTTCACCACGACCGCGCTGGTCTCCGTCCCGGCCGGGTTCCTCAGTGGCCTCGTCGCCACCGTCCTGTCCCGCAGAAGGTCCGGCGCCCGCAACCGCTACGAAGCCATCGAGCCGGTCCTGCTGGCCGGACCGGCGTACCCCAAGAACGGATGACAACCCGCCGCCGGAGTCGGGACCGGGGGCCGCAGCCCCCGGCACCCGCCTGTCAGCCGGCGGCGAACTGGCGCAGCGCGTCCTGGGCACCGTTGAACCGGTCGTGGTCACCGACCGTCTGCCCGGACGAGGTGTACTGCCACATGGTGTACGCCGACCAGCCCGCCGGAAGCGCCCCCACGGACGAGGCGTACCGGGCCACCCACAGGGGGTTCGTGGCACCGAATCCCCGGTAGCCGCCGGTGCAGCTGCTCCACCAGCTGGTGGACGTGTAGATCACGGCATTACGACCGGTACGGGCCTTGTAGCGGTTCAGGAAATCACCGATCCAGGTGACCATGCCGCTCGCCGACTTGCCGTAGCAGGAGTCCCCGTAGGGATTCCACTCGATGTCGAGTGCCCCCGGGAGCGTCCGGCCGTCGCCCGACCAGCCCCCGCCGTGGTCCACGAAGTAGTCGGCCTGCGCGGTCCCACTGCCCCCGTCCGGTGTGGCGAAGTGGTAGGCCCCACGGACCATGCCGACGTCGTACGCGCCCTCGTACTGGTCCTCGAAGTACGGGTTCCGGTAGGAGGTACCTTCCGTGGCCTTCGTATAGGCCCACCTGGTACCGGCGCTCCAGAGGCCGGTCCACGCCACATCGCGCTGATAGCTGGAGACGTCCACGCCCTCGGTCTGCCCGGCCCGCTCTTCGGGGGAAACCCCGCCGGTCCTGCCGCTCGCCCCGTCATGGGCCAGGACGCCGATGCCCATGTAGGCGCTGCCCCGCACGGGTCCGGGTTCGGCCGCGGTCGGCGCGGGGGCCATACCGGTCAGGGAGAGGAGAAGGCCGGACACCGACACGGCCACGCACAGACGGGAAAGCCCGTCCCAGGTTGATATTCGTCGTCGCATACCGCCTATACCAACCGTAACCGCCGCGTATCGCACGTCATGTACGGCCAACCACGCCGACGTGGAGGTAGGACGACGTGATCTCCTGGTTCGAGGCCGACCGGGGCGGGTTCGCCCGCACACGACTGGAGTGGTGAAGAGCAGTGACGAACGAGCATGACCTGGACAACGCGCTGCGCGTGGCCGTGGAGCTGGCCAAGTGGACCTCGGAGACGATCCGCAACGGTAACGCCGGAGCATCGGGCCCGGTCCGGCAGAAGGCGGGCCCGGCCGACATCGTCACGGACACGGACGAGGCGGTGGAGCGGCACGTACGGTCGGTGCTGCGGCGGGAGTTCCCCGACTGGGGGATCGAGGGCGAGGAGTACGGCGTCGAGGAGGGCGCGTCGGACGCCCCGCACTGGGTGATCGACCCGGTGGACGGAACCACCAACTACGCCCACGGGCTGGGCTGGTGCTCCTTCTCGCTGGGTCTCGCGCGGCCGGACGGCTCCCCTCTGCTGGGCCTGGTCGCGGACCCGTGGCGGGGCGAGGTGTTCACGGCCGTACGAGGCAGGGGCGCGCACCTGAACGGCGTCCCGATCCACGCGGCGGACCACACGACACTGACCGGCCATGTGTTCATGACGGAGTGGGCGGCGCACGCGCACTGGCCCGGCCTCGACGCGTTGATGGCCCAACTGGCCGACCGGCACTGCACGGTACGCGTGATGGGCTCGACCGCACTGTCGCTCGTGCAGGTCGCGGCGGGCCGGGCGGCCGCCGCCGCGATCGGCGAGTTCCACCCGGTGGACGGACTTCCGGCGCTGCTGATCGCGACGGAGGCAGGGGCGGTCGCGGTACCGCAACTCCCGTCCTACGACACGCCGTTGCTGCTGACCGCGCCCGGAGTCGCGGCGGAGGCACGGGAGTTGTGGCAGTCGACGGTCAGTCCCCCGGTCACGCGACCGTGACGACGACCTTGCCCCGCGGGTGGCCGTTCTCCAAGTGGCGTACGGCGTCGGCGGCTTCGGCCAGCGGAAAGGCGCGGTCGACCACGGGTGTGAGGTCGCCCTTGTCGATGATCGCGTCGAGAGTCAGGAGGTCCGCGCGGCGTACGACCGCGAGCATGCCCTGGAGTTTCCGGCCCCCGAGCAGCGAGCGCAGCCCCATCTCCAGGCGGATGCCCGCGTCGGCGAACCATTGGCTCCCGCCTTCGCCGCCGACGCGGACCAGGGTGCCCTGCGGAGTGAGGACGCCGCGCAGGAGCGAGACGCTGCGGTTGCCCGCGGCGTCGAGGACGACGTCGTACCGGCGCGGGCGGTCGGTGATCTCCTCGCGGGTGTAGTCGATGACGTCGACGGCGCCCAGGGAGCGGACGAAGTCCGCCGCGTCCGGACCGCAGACGGCGGTGGCCTCGGCGCCGTGCGCGGTGGCGAGTTGGACGGCGAAACTGCCCACTCCGCCCGAGGCGCCGATGACCAGGACCTGTTGGCCCGGGCGCATGCCGGCCTTGGTGTGCAGCGCCTGGAGGGCGGTGACACCGGAGCAGGGGACGGCGGCGGCCTGTTCGAAGGTGAGGCTGTCGGGTTTGCGCGCGATCTTGCCGGTCTTGGCGAGGGCGAACTCGGCGAAGGAGCCCCGGCATTCGCCGTGGACGGCGTCTCCGGGTTCGAGGTCGGTGACGCCGGTGCCGACCGCTTCGACCACCCCCGCGACGTCCCAGCCCGGGACGGGGTTCTTCGGCCTGCGCAGCCCGAAGACGAGCCGCGCGGGATAGGGCAGGCCGGTCATCAGGTGCCACACGTCGGGCCCGGCGCCGGCGGCCCGTACGCGGATCAGTACCTCGTCGGGGCCGGGCACCGGGCGGTCGATGTCCCGCAACTCCAGTACGTCCGCGGGACCGTAGACGTCCTGCACGATGGCTTTCAAGGTGGTCGCCTCCCGTTCGGGTCGGGGCACCCACCCAGCATCCCGCGAGCCGGCGCGCAGGCCCAGCAGCCGGCCGCCGGATCTAGCTCTCTTCAACTGGTTCGACAGGGCAGGCGGTGACGGCCGGTTCGGACTCGGGTCGCCGCTCCGGGCCTGCCGTCCGGGTGCGGGCCGCCAGCCGGACCGTGCCCGTCACCGGCACCACTAACAACGCGAACGCCCATACGAACGGGGCGAGTTGGCTGTCCGTGGCCGCCGACGCCGCGCTGAACAGGGCCGAGGCCAGGGCCAGGACGATCGTCTGCCCGAGGTTCTGCGCGGTCTGCATCGCGCTGCTCGCGTAGCCCTGCCCGCCGGCCGGGGCGTGGTTGAGGGACAGCAGGGTCAGCGACGGCGTCGCGAGCCCCATGCCGACGGCGGCCAGCACCATCGAGGTCACCGCCGTGGCCGCGGGCACTGCGGGCAGGACGCACACCACGGCCGACCCGACCGCGGCCGCCATCACCCCGGCCCCGACGGCGACGAGCCGGTGCCGGGGCACCCGGTCCTGCAGCCGCCCCTGCAGCCAGGACGCCCCGGCCCAGGCGAGCGCGGCCCCGGTGAACGCGAGCCCGGTCACCACGCCCGGCACCCGTCGCGCCGTACTCAGCATCAGCGGTACGAACGCCTCCAGGGTGAAGTAGGCGCCGGACGTGAGCGCCCGCAGCAGCACCGTCGCGGGCAGTCCGCGCCCGGCCCGCCAGGTACGCGGCGGCAGCAGCCTCGGCGCGAACACCACGAGCAGCGCCAGTCCGGAGACCGTGCACACCACGTGCCGTACGTCCCAGGCGGAGACGCCGTACTGAGTGAGCGCCGCCGCCACGCTCACCGCCAGCGCGACGGACAGGGCCGGCCGTCGCACCGGTTCCGCTGCCTGCGCGGCTTCTGCTCCGCCCTCCGGCCCCCGCCCGCGCAGCAGCAGAACCGCCGTCACCGCCGGAATCAGGGTGAGGACCGCGAGGCCGAAGAACACCGCGCGCCAGGACCACCACGCGGCCACGAGCCCGGCGAGCGGCGGACCGGCCAGTGACGGCACGATCCAGCAGGCGCTCATCAGGGCCAGGGCACGGGCGCGCAGGTGATCCGGGTAGGCCTGCCCGATGGCCACGTTGATCGACACGGCCACCAGTCCGGCCGCGACACCGTCCGCGAATCGTCCCAGGGCGAGCTGCCAGATGGTCGTACTCGTCGCGGACACGAGCAGGGTGACGACGGTCAGGGCCACCCCGCCCATCAGCGGCCGACGCGGCCCGGCGCGGTCCGCCCAGCTCCCGCCCAGTACCCCGCCGAGCAGGCTCGCGGCGACGAACGCCCCCGCCACCAGCGGATACAGCACCACCCCGTCGAGATCCCTGGCGGCCACCGGCAGCAACGGCAGCACCGCCAGCGCGGCGAACCCGCTGAGGAACATCACCGCCGCGAAACTCGCGGTCGCGGCCAGATGGGTGCGGGAGAACAGCCCGGGCGGAGCCGGAGGAGCAGGCGCGACGGGGGCGGGACGGCGACGTCGGGTCACGGACAGAAAGGTATGCACCAACTCGGGGCCTGGCCAACGTATTTGATCCCCGCGCTCCCGGTGCCGGGTCTCAGGCCGAGGCGCTCGGCTTCGCCGCCGCCGTCAGGACGTACTGGAGGCGGCGGGCCGCGTTGAGGTGGTCCGCCGTCCAGATGATGCGGACGGCGGTGGCCGTGGCGCGTCCGTCGTCGTCGCGCAGGTCGCGGCGCAGGGAGTCGACGAGGCGCGCTTCTTCTTCGGTGTTGCGTGCCAACGGGTCCGGTACGGCGGTGTGTCGGCCGAGTCCAGCGGCCAGGTCGCGGTACCAGTCGGAGAGCCGGACGACGGTGTCGAGGAGGATCAGCCGGGCCTCGGAGCGGTCGGGCTGGATCTGCTCGTCGCCGCCGTTGCGCTGCCACAGTTCCAGCACCGCGTCCGCGGCGAGGCGCAGTCCTACGATCCCGGTGACCAGGGTGGTCATGTCGGAGAGCCGTACCGGCTTGGCACCGCGTTCGGCGAGGTAGCTGCGGAAGGCGTCGTCGAGCCGGCGGGCCGCTGCGGCCGCCTGCCGGCTCGCCTCCAGCGGTGCGTCGGTCGGCAGGCAGCCGATGCTGCAGCGGCTGGCCGCGTACTCCACCGCGTCCGCGAGATAGCGGGCACTGGCGTCGTACGCGGCGGACAGCGCCCGGTCCACGGCGGCCCCGGCACCTCGCGGCCAGAAGAACAGGCCCACCAGCACACTCACCGCGCAGCCCAGGGCGATGTCCTGGATCCGCAGCAGCACGATGTGCCAGTCGGGGTCCTGGCCGATGTTGAACAGGATGACCAGGGCGACGGTGAAGGCCGCCTGTCCGGCCGCGAAGGAGATCGCGGCGGGGGCGATACCGGCGAAGAGCACGGCGACGGGCAGCAGGAACCAGAGCAGGGTTCCGTGGTGGCCGATGAGCTGGAGCAGCCCGACGCCCACGAGCGAGCCGACCAGGGTGCCGCCGAGGGCGCGCAGCGCGTTCTGCCCGGTGTTGAGCGCGTTGGAGCGCAGCACCGACAGGGTGCCGAGCAGGACCCAGAAGGAGTGCTGGACGCCTGTCGCGTTCGCCAGCGTCACCGCGATGCCGAGACCGAGCGCGCCCCGGAGGCTGTTGTGCAGCCAGACCGAGCGCGGCTCCAGGTGGGCGGCGGCGCGCTCGACGGCCGAGCCCAGCGGCTGGGCCAGGGCGCCGGGTTCGCCGCCGAGCAGCCGCTCCGGCCAGCTGCGCCGCTCGGCAGCCGCGGCGAGATCCACGTTGCCGGCGATCTGGAGCGTGGCGAAGCCCAACTCCTGGGCGCGGAACGACAGATCGAGGGTCTCGATGAAGGCGCGGACCTCCGACTCCGTGCGCGGCTTCGGCTGTTCCACGGGCAGCCGGTGGGTGGCGCCGTCCTCCATGCCGTCCATGGCCGCGCGCAGGTTCACCAGGGCGGCGCGCAGGGCGTCGGGCGCTGAGCGCGGGGCGTCGAGGAGTACGGCCGCCTCGTCCAGGGCCGTGGCCGCCGCCCGCCGTACCGTGCGGGCGTCGGCGTCGCAGACCCGGCGTTCGTCCGAGGCGGGACCGCTGTCCTCGACGATGGCGCTGAGCCAGGTGAGTTCGTCGACCAGGCGAACCAGTGCGCGGGAGCCGGCGGACAGCCCTGTGGGCCGGTAGGGAGTGGCGTCGAAGGCGGTGCGCAGGTCCGCCGCTGCGGCGGTGGCCCGGTCGGCGGCGACCTCGCACTGGCGGGCGGTCGGTGCCTGCGGCCCGCCGTCCAGCCAGGAGGCGTCGGTGCGCAGCTGGGCCGCCGCCGCGCGGCAGACCCGGGCGGCGGGCGCGCTGAGCGGGTCCTTGGTGGGCCGGGGCCACAGCAGGGAGATCGCGAGCATGGCCGCGACCGCGGCGAGGCCCGCTCCCGCGAGCCGGTCGGGCAGCTGCGACAGCGGGGCCGGTGAGGTCACGGGGAGGATGAAGGCCAGCAGCAGCGCGGTCGTGGCGCCCGTGAGGACGGAGCTGACCACGCCCGAGAAGAGCACCAGGAAGCCCACTACGACCATGGTGGCGACCGCCAGCCAGTGGGTCCGCGCCACCAGCGTGCCGAGGCAGATGAGCGCCGCCCAGCCCAGCGCGAGCCCCACGTGCGCCCGCAGGCGCTGCACCATCGGGCCGGTGAACTCGACCAGCAGGAGCATCGAGAAGGATCCGAACGCCGCGTAGGTCGCCATCGTCGAGGATTTCAGCAGTTGGCCGCAGAGGGCGAACAACGCGGGCATCACCAGTGCGGTGCGGGCGGCCCTGCGGGTCGCCGCGAGCCCCGGATCATGGTCCCGCAGCCACGCCGGAATCCGCCCGGGCAGGCCGCGCCAAGGTCTCTCCATAAGCCGGCGCACCTCCAGCCCGCGCAGCACCCATGTGCCCCGCCTCACCCGAGTATCCGCCATGACCGCCGATCACCCACCCCGCCGCCGTCACTCACACCTCGGTGAGGAGGGCGGCCGTCTCGGGATGAGGACCGTGGTTCGCCCACTCCAGCGGGGTCCGGCCGGTGCCGTGATCCTCCCGTACGTTCGGATCGGCGCCGTGCGCCAGCAGTTCGCGGACCGTGTCGGTGTGCCCCCAGCAGGCCGCCGCGCACAACGGCAGGCCTTCCGCGCCGATGCCGCTGCTCTCGGTATCGGGGAGGGCGCCGGCCGACAGGAGCAGGCGGACGATCGCGGCTTCCCCGTTCACGGAGGCGGCGTAGAGCGGCGTGGTGCCCTCGCCGTCGGCTCGCCCCGGGTCGGCACCGGCCCGCAGAACCGCCTTCACCAGACCGACATCGCCCACCACGATCGCCCCGAAAAGCCGCCGGGAGAGCTTCTTCTGCTGCCGCTGCCTCATGGGCCGAGACTAGGGGCCGGGTACATGTCCGAGCCGCCCATTTCCCGGCGAGGGCCGTCGGGTGATGATGTGGGCCATGGCTTTGACGACGGCGTTCACGAAGCTCTTCGGAGTGCGGCACCCCATCGCCCTGGCGCCGATGGGCGGATCGGCCGGTGGCGCGCTGACCGCGGCCGTCTCCAGCGGGGGCGGGCTCGGGCTGCTGGGCAGTGGCGACGGCGAACGCAAGTGGCTGGCACGGGAGTTGGCCATCGTCGCCGCGAACACCACGAACCCGTGGGGTATCGGCTTCCTCACCTGGCAGATGGATGTGGCGGCGCTGGAGCACGCCCTGGAGTACCAACCCCGGGCGGTGATGCTGTCGTTCGGGGATCCGAGCCCGTTCACCGAGCGAATTCGCCGTACGGGTACGCCACTTGTCATTCAGGTCACCGATCTGGAGGAAGCGCGGCGGGCGGTGGACCTGGGCGCCGACGTGATCGTGGCGCAGGGTTCCGAGAGCGGCGGACACGGCGCCCGGCACGGTCGCGCCACGCTGCCGTTCGTGCCGGTCGTCGTGGATCTGGCCGCTCCGGTACCCGTCCTCGCCGCCGGTGGCATCGCCGACGGCCGCGGGCTCGCCGCCGCGCTCGCCCTGGGAGCCGCCGGGGCAGTCGTCGGCACCCGCTTCCAGGCGACCACCGAAGCCCTGGTCGCCCCCTCGACCAGCGCGGCCATCGTCCAGGGCCACGGCGCGGACACCGAGCGCAACAGGATCCTCGACATCGCCCGGGGCTCCAGCTGGCCGTCGAAGTACACCGCCCGCACACTCGGCCACCCGTTCCTCGACCAGTGGCGCGACCGGGAGGCGGAACTCGCCACCGACCCCCACGCCCGGCACGCCTACCAAGTCGCCCTGTCCCAGGGCGAGATACCGGCCCTGCCCGTCTGGGCCGGCGAAGCCGTGGACCTCGTCAACGACCTGCCGTCGGCCTGCGACCTCGTCAACTCCCTTGCCACACAGGCCGAGGAGGCACTGGCCCGAGCCGGAAAGGAGACCTGATCCCACCTGACGTCACGTCAGGGCGGCCTTGCGGGCGAGGATCTGGATGCCCCTCGACTCGTGGCCGTTCATCGTGGATACCGTCACGGTCCGCGTGCCGATGCCCTCGAAGTCGGCGAGCAGTGCGGTGAGCCACTCACGGGAGTGATGGCGGCACACCGCGCCGTCGCCGGTCCGGAACACCCCGTAACCGACGTCGTCGTGGCCGCCGTTGAGGGTGGCGTAGTCGTCGTAGCGGCTGCGGTTGCGCTCGTCGTCCTGCAACAGGAGGTCGCTGACGTACAGGATTCCGCCGGGCTTGAGGACGCGGTGCAGCTCGGCGATCAGTCGGCGTTGGGCGTCGTCGCCCGGGACGCAGGTCAGTACGGCGAAGAGCAGGACCGCGTCGAAGTCGGCGTCCGGCGAGGGCATGGACGGGGGTGCGTCCAGGGTGGTGAACTGCATGGCGGGGTGCTGGTGTTGGGCCCGTTCGATCATCGCGGGTGAGATGTCGGCGCCGGTCAGATCGCGAAAGCCCTGCTGTCGGAGGTCTCCCATCGTGCGGCCGTAACCGCATCCGTAGTCGAGGATCGCGGCCTCCCTGCTGATCCCCGCCAGCCAGGGCAGATGGAGGGGATGCGTGAAAGTCTTCGTGGCCGCGGCGGCATCCCAGTAGGGGATCTGGGTGTCGAGGGGGTCGGACACGGTGGATTCCTTTCTCCGGAACGGCAGAGAGAGGCCATGGTGCCAACCGAACGGGGAGCGCAGGGGTGCCCGCCGACATGGCCCAGGCGGCGGCACGCCGACGACATCCGCCGCACCGTCCCGGACCGGGCCGGCCAGGCCCTCGACCGCAAGGGCAGGACGCCTCCTGGACGTGGGGCCGTGCCTCGGGCGGTGTGTCGGCTGAGGCAGTTGTCCGACGGCTGCCCGTGCGGGTGACTTCGATGCCGGCGGCGGGTGCCGGGCCGCGCGCCTGACCGAGCACGAGGAGGCCGAGCACGAGGAGGCCGAACACCGTGGCGATGGCGGGCTCGATGCTCATCAGGGTGCCGAAGGCGGAGGTGGTCATCCGCATCCTGGCCTCCATGGCGGGGTTCACGCCCCGCATCACCCACCAGGCCGACAGCCTCGACCTGGTCCAGGACATGATCACCATCGGGCTCGGGGTGGGGCTGCTGCCGATCGACACCCCCACCTCTCCCGGGGTCCGCCTGCTGCCACTCACCGGCCCCGAGGTAACTCTGCGCGCCTTCGCGGTGGCACACCACGGCCGTCTGGCCCGGCGCCCACTCGCCCTGGTCACCGACCTCCTCGCCCGGCGACCCGCGGCCACCACCGGGCACCCGCCTCGCCCCGGCACCACAGAGACCGGCGATTAACCTGCCGTCCGGGGACGCCGGCCGCCTGCCGGACGACAGCGAGGAGAGCGACCATGGCCACCACGACCGCCCGCGCGAGCGTGCAGCACGAGGACGAACGGGTCCGCGTCACCCGCTGGGACTTCGAACCCGGGCAGAGCACCGGCCGCCACGTGCACGAGTACGACTACGTCGTCGTGCCCGTCACCGACGGGCGCACCGATGTGATCACCCCGGACGGCACGGTCACCCCCTCACAGCTCAGGGCGGGCGAGTCCTACGCCCGCCCGGCCGGCGCAGAACATGAAGTCGTCAACGCCGGCACCACCCCGCTGGCCTTCGTCGAAATCGAGCTGAAGTAGGGAGTCACCACCGCCTCCTTCCACGACGAACAGCAGCGCGAGGCTAGAGTCGCCGGATGCGACGAGGGACGGGTGTGGCGGCGGCCGGGGTTGCGGTCCTGGTCTGGAGCGAGTGGCTGAACCGGCGCTGGTCCCGAACTCTCGTGGGAGAAAACGACGGTGCAACCGAGGCCGTGGTCGTGCTGGGATACCGGAACCCCCAAGCGACGGCGAACCTCATCAACCGTTGGCGGGTCCGCGCCGGAATTCGCTCCATCACCGATGACGGCAGGCACGACACTCGCCTGATCTTCAGCGGCGGTACGACGACCAGCGGCGGTGTCTCCGAGGCGCAACTGATGGCCGACTACGCGCGATCGGTGCTCGGATTCGACGGCACCATGCTCCTCGAAGAGGAGAGCACGACGACGTGGGAGAACATCACCAATGTGATCCCGCTGCTCGAGGATGCCAACCGCATCAAGATCGTCTCGCAGCCGGCTCACGCCCTCAAGGCCCGCGAGTACCTGTGGCGGCAGCGCCCCGATCTCGCGAAGAGGCTCGTGCGCGCGGACGACTACCGCCCCGGCGAGTGGCTGATCGTCAAACCGCTGCTGGCGCTGTACGGGCTCTGGAGGCTCCGTGGTCTGAGGGCCGAGGAACGCAGGACCGCATCTGACTGACCGTCAACTCCCGGCGCCCAGTACGTACAGCCCCGGAAGATTGACCACGATCGCCTCCTGGGTGCTGCGGGCGATGACGACCACGGCCTCTTCCGCGGGGTCGGGGTTCTCCTCACGGTGCGGGACGAACGGGGGGACGAAGATGTAGTCGCCGGGGGACGTGCGCAGGCGGATCTCCTCCGGCCGCGGTCCCGCGTCGTCGAGGAAGACGAACTCAGGGTGTCCGCTGACCACGTAGATCGCGGTCTCGGACTCGCCGTGGTGGTGGTCGGAGGAGGCCGTGGACGGGGCGACATGCGTCTGGCCCATCCACAGTTTCTCGGAGCCGACCGTCTTCCCGCTGACCGCGGCGAACCTGCGCATGCCGCCGCTCTGCGCCGTGTCGCCGTCGAGGGCGTCGGCGCGGATGTGGTGCAGACGGGTACGCAGGGGGGTTGCGGGCTGCCCTGCGGCATCGTGGAGATGGGGGTGGAAACCTTTGCCGGGGGTGGTCAACGGCTCGCTCATGGTCGGTGACGCTAGAGCCGCCCCGAAAAGGATGTCAAGAGGTGTCCATTGTCCTTCACCTGCGGCAATGTTCCCGCAATGTACGTGGGAGCGGATCGGCGATCCCGTGCGGGGAACCTGTGGAACTCCTCGTGCCGGGGTCCGCGTCGGGCATTATGTGCGCATGCATATCTCCGCGAAGGCGGACTACGCCACGCGGGCCCTGTTGGAGCTCGCCCGCGAACCTGCCCGTCCGCTCACGTGCGAGGCGATCGCCTCCTCGCAGCAGATCCCGTTCCGGTTCCTGAAGTCCGTGGTGGGTGAGTTGCGCAGAGCCGGTCTGGTCCGCAGCCAGCGCGGCTGCGAGGGCGGCTACTGGCTCGGCCGGCCCGCCGACGAGATCACGCTCCTGGACGTCTCCCGGGCCGTGGATGGTGAGTTGATCACCCTGCGCGGCGAACCACTGGCCGGGCTCGACTACCCGGGGCCCGCCTCCGGCCTGCCCGGAGTGTGGCGCCGTATCGAGGACGAAGCCGCCGCACTGCTGGGCGGCACGACCCTCGCCACCCTGCTGCCCGCCACCACCGACGAACAACACGCGGCGGACGAGCAGTTGAGCCGCCGGGGAGCCGCATGACGATCCCCGACGGCCAACTCCCGGTCGAAGTCGTCGAGTTCACGGATCCCCTGTGTCCCTGGGCCTGGGGATCCGAGCCCGTCTTCCGCCGGCTCCGGGCCTCCTTCGCGGGGCAGGTCCGCTGGCGTCGCGCGTACTGCATCCTCTTCGACCACGACGACGACCCGGCGCCCGACCCCGCGACGGAGACCGCCTGGTACGCGCGCTACGTCGAGGACATCGGCGCCCACACCCACGCCCCGCGAGCCCGTCGGCTGAGTCGGGTGGCCGCGAGTTCCTGGCCGGCCTCCCTGGTCGCCAAGGCGGCCGAAGCGCAGGGCGCCGAGGTGGCCGATCGGGTGCTGCGGCGACTGCGGGAGAGCGTGTTCGTGCTCGGGGAGCCCGCGGACACGGCCGAGTCCGCGATCTCCGCGGTGTCGGGCGTGCCCGGCCTCGATGCCGACCGGCTCGCGGCCGACGCGGCGTCGGAGGACGTGCTGGAGCGAGTACGCGCCGACCACGCCGAGGCGCGTCGTCCGGTCGACGAGGTCCTGTCGGTGCACGGCTGCGAGTCGCCGCATCCCGGCGCCGCCAAGGAGACCCCGGACGGTCGACACCGTTACGCGCTACCGACGTTGCTGGTGCGCGGCGCCACCGGCCACCGCGTCGTGCCCGGTTGGCGGCCGTACCAGGAGTACGTCTCGGCGGTCGTCGAACTCGGCCCCGGACTGGCGCCCGCTCCCACGGCACTGCCCGCGAAGGAGGCACTCGCGCGGTACCGGACGCTGACCGGGCCGGAGCTCGCGTCGCTGACCGACGGCCGCCCGTGGGCCCCCGGTGACGCCGTCCGCGTCCAGACCGGGAACGGGCCGCTGTGGCTGCACCCGGACGAGGCCGCGGTGCACCCCGCACTGACTCCCAGCGCCTGACAGGCCTCTGATCAGCGGTCAGAGACCGTCCCGCCCAATGAGACACCAATTGGTGTCCATTGACAGTCTCCGGCGACCGGCCCCAGGATGTGCAGCATGCTCACGACGCACCCCGGTGTGGTGTGCCGCTACGTGGACCTGCGGCGCACCTGTAGCGCTCTCTGTCGCTGACCCGCCGCCCCCGGCCCACAGGCGCCTGACCCCGTTCCCGTAGGTACCGGCGCCCCACCGCCTCGCCGACCGGCGCCCGTCGTCTCGCGCCGCGCCGTTCTCTCGCGCTTCGTCGCCTCTCTCCCTGCCTCCGTGTCCCGGCCTTCCCCGTGATCCGCCGACGCCTCATGCCTGGGCGCGGCATGCCCCCGTGCGTCCCGAAGCCGCACCGGCATGTCCGCCGTCCCGGTCCGTGGGGTGTCCGGTCCCCCGGTGTGCCGCCCCCGCTTCCTTTCCGCTGCCCCGGCGCGGCCGGGAGCCCTCGAAGAAAGAAACGAAGATGTCCGGACGACTCACGCCCCGCAGCCGGCGGGCGGCCTTCCGACCCGGCAGACTGCGTGCCGCCGCCCTGGGTACCGCCCTCGCCACCGTCCTCGTCCCCGGGCTCAGCGCCTGCGGCGGCGACGCCTCGACGGCCGGCGGCAACGCCACGCTGAAGTGGGCCTCCTCCTACTTCCCCGCCCACTGGGACCCGGTGGTCAGCGGCAGCGGCGCCCAGTTCCGCGAACTCGCCCTGGTCTACGCCTCGTTGACCCGCACGGACGCGACCGGCAAGGCCGTGCCCGACCTGGCCAAGAGCTGGGAGTACAACGCCAAGGGCGACCAGATCACCTTCCATCTGCGCTCCGGCCTCAAGTTCAGCGACGGTACGCCGGTCGACGCGACCGCCGTGAAGGACGCCATCGTCCGGGCCCAGAAGCAGAAGAACTCCGCGCTCTTCGGCGACCTCACCTCGATCAAGTCGGTGGACGCCGACGGACTGGACGCGGTGCTCCACCTCAGCCAGGTCGACTACCAGATTCCCCAACTCCTGGGCGAGCGCGTGCTCCAGATCGCCAGCCCCAAGGCGGCGAAGTCGCCCACCAAGCTGGACCAGAGCCCCGTAGGCGCGGGCCCGTTCATCGTCACGCAGCTCGTCCCGGGCACCAAGGTGCTGCTGAAGAAGAACCCGGACTACTGGGACGCCAAGAACATCCACATCGACAACGTCGAGCTGACCTCGGCGCCCGACGCGGCGACGGTCGTCTCCGGACTCCAGACCGGCGTCTACAACTTCGCCGACATCGCGCCCAGCCAGGCCGAGGCCGCGAAGAAGGCGGGCCTCGACGTCTTCGTCCAGCCCGGCTTCAACGCCAACAACATCAGCCTGAACGTCAACAAGGCCCCGTTCAACAACGACAAGGTCGTCGACGCGGTCCGCTACGCGATCAACCGCCAGGAGTTCGTGGACAAGCTGACCTTCGGCTACGGCTCGGTGACCAACCAGCCCTTCCCCAAGGGCTATGTGGCCTACGACCCGCAGTCCGCGAACGACTACGCCTACGACCCGGCCAAGTCCAAGCAGCTGCTCTCCGAGGCCGGCTACAAGGCGGGCCAGATCAAGCTGAACCTCGTCATCCCGGCCGAGGATCCCCAAGCGGAGATCGTCCAGGCGCAGTTGGCGAAGGTCGGCATCACCGTCAGCATCAAGGTCGACAAGAACTGGGCCACCCCGTTCTTCGCCAAGAACCTGACGTTCTCGCTCTACGGCACGACCGGGCGCGACTCGGCCGCGCAGACCCTGACCGCGCACTTCGGTCCGAACGGCCCGCTCAACCTCAGTACGCCGTACGAGCCTTCGGGCTTCGAGGCGGCCATCGCCAAGGTCCGGCAGACCCCGCTGGACTCGCCCGACTACGCGAAGGTCCTCCAGGCGGCGACCCGGGCGGGCCTCCAGAGCAAGGCACTGGTCTTCACCTACTCCTCGCCCAACCTCATCGCGAAGAGCAAGTCCATCTCCGCCCTGCCCAAGAACCCGGCACACATCGACTGGACCGGCGTGACCATCTCCGGCTCCAACTGACACTCCGTCATATCCCGTACAGCCACTACAGAGAGGGGGCAAACCATGACGACGACGGAGGCTCCGGCCGCACCACCCGACGTCCGTCACCGGGGCGCCACGACCGGAGCGCGGCACACGCTGGGCCGCGTCCTGGTCACCCTCGCCCGGTCGATCGCGATCTTCGTGCCCGTGTTCCTGGTCGCGACGTTCGTGACGTTCGCGCTGCGGTCACTGAGCGGGCTCAGCCCTGCGCGGATCCAGCTGGGCGAGGAGGCGACTCCCGAAGCGGTAGCCAGAGTCGAAGCACAGTGGGGCCTCAACCGGCCCTTCCTCGTCCAGTACGCGGACTGGCTGGGCGGCGTCCTGCACGGACAGCTCGGCACCAGCTGGACCAACGGCGCCGACATCTCCACCCTGATCGGCCTCGGCCTGGGCGTGAGCCTGTCGGTGGCGTTCTTCGCGCTGCTCATCGGCGTGGCCGTCGGCTTCGCCCTCGGCACGGTCGCCGCGCTGCGCCGCACCACCTGGGTCGACCGCGCGATCACGGGCTTCGTCACCGTCATCTCGGTGATGCCGGCCTTCGTCGTGGGCATCGTGCTGGTCGCGGTGTTCGCGGTGGGACTGCACGTCTTCCCGTCCGCCGGCTACGTCCCGGCGGCGCAGGGCGTGGGCCCCTGGCTCGCCCATATCACCCTGCCCGCCGTCGCGTTGAGCTTCGACGTCATCGCGGACGTCGCCCGTCAACTCCGTACGAGCCTCATCGCGGCCTATCGCGAGAACTACGTGACGGGCGCCGTCGTACGGGGGCTCAGTCCACGGCGGATCTTCTTCGGGCATGTGCTGCGCAACGGGCTCGGCCCCGCGCTCGCCACGCTCGGGCTCAAGTTCCCGACGCTGGTCGGTGCCTCCGTCGTCACCGAGTGGATCTTCGGACTCCAGGGCTTCGGCCGGTTCGCCAACGACTCCGCCCAGGCCGGTGATGTACCGGCCGTACAAGGGGTGTTGGTGGTGTCGATCGTCCTGGTCGTCGTCTTCAACCTGATCGTCAACCTCGTGCTGGCGCGTGTGACGCCGGCCTCGCAGCGGGGGGTGTGACCATGGTGCGCCGCGTGCTCTCCCTGACGTCCGGCCGGATCGCCCTGGTGATCCTGACCGTGATCGCCCTGCTCGCCGCCCTCGGGCCGTTCATCGCGCCCGACAACCCCCTCGCCACCAGTTCCGACACCCTCGCCGACGCGTCCGGCGCGCACTGGCTCGGCACGGACTACCTCGGCCGCGATGTGCTGAGCCGACTGCTCGACGGCTCCCGGGTCAGCGTGCTCGGCTCGCTCGAAGTCGCGCTCACCGCACTGGGAGTCGGGGCGATCCCCGGCATCCTGTCCGTCTACTTCGGCCGGCTCTTCGAGTGGCTCACCCTCCGCCTGACCGACACGCTGGTCGCACTGCCCTTCCTGCTGTTCGCCGTCGCCGTGGTCGCCCTGCTCGGCAACGGCATCACGCAGGCGATGCTGGTCACGGGCGTACTGGTCTCCCCGCTGTTCTACCGGGTCGCCCGCGCCGCGACCCTGTCCGTGGCCCGCTCGCCCTATGTGGAAGCGGCGCTCGTCTCCGGCGCCTCCATCGGCTGGGTCGTGCGCCGGCACGTCTGGGTCAAGGTACTCCCGCCGATCGCGGTGGCCCTCGCGCAGACCATCGGAGTCGGCTTCGTCATCGTCTCGACGCTGACCTTCCTGGGCATCGGCGTCCAGCCGCCCGCACCCACCTGGGGCGGACTGCTCGCCTCGGACCTCGGCTATCTCACCCAGAAGCCGTGGGCACCGCTCACCCCCGCCCTGCTGATCATGGTCACCGTCTGGGCCTGCAACCTGCTCGCCGACGCGATCCGCGACGTCTCCGGCGAGGCGGGCCGCGCGCTCGTCAACAACCGCAAGGCGCACACCAATCGCCGCGCCGGCGCGTCCGCCGATCCCGCTCACGTGCACGCCGGAGGTGCGTGATGGCTACCGTCTCCACGAAGGTCCTGGCCCAACCCGCGGCATCCGATACGGCGGGCCCCGTCCACCCGACGGTCGGTCCCGCCGACCCCGTTCTGTCCGTACGCGACATACGCATCAGCGACCAGGCCGCAGGCCAGGAGATCGTCCACGGCGTCAACTTCACGCTCGCGCCCGGCACTTCCGTCGGCATCGTGGGCGAGTCCGGCAGCGGCAAGACCCTCACCTGCCGGGCGTCGCTCGGCATCCTGCCCGCCCACTTCGAGGTCACCGGCGGCTCGATCGAGATCGACGGCCAGGACATCTCCGGGCTCTCCTCCGCACAGTGGACGGCCCTGCGGGGCGCCACGATCAGCGCGGTCTTCCAGGACCCGGCGTCCTATCTCAACCCCTCGATCCGCGTCGGCGCGCAGATCACCGAGGTCCTCCGCGTCAAGAAGGGACTGAAGCGGCGCGAAGCCCGCCGCCAGGCGATCGACCTCCTCCACGCCGTGCATCTGCGCGACCCGGAGCTGGTCTACAGCCAGTACACCTACGAGCTGTCCGGCGGCATGCTCCAACGGGTCCTGATCGCCGCCGCGATCGCCGCCGGCCCGCGCATCCTCATCGCCGACGAGGCCACCACCGCGCTCGACGTCACCGTCCAGGCCGAGATCCTCGACCTGCTGGCCGACCTGCGCGAACGCACCGGGCTGGCGCTGGTCCTGGTCTCCCACGACCTGGCCGTCGTCGCCCAGCTGTGCGACGAGGTCCTCGTCATGCGACAGGGCGAGGTGGTCGAACAGGGCCCGACGCACGAGGTGTTGCACAAGCCGCGGCACGAGTACACACGACTGCTGATCGCCGAGCACGAACAGTACGGCCTGGACAAGTTCCTCGCCCCGGAAGCCACAGAGGTCGCGGAGGACAACGCATGAGCGGGGAACTCGCCGATCCCGTCCTCGAGGTCACCGGCCTCGACGTCCACTACGGCCTGCGCCGACGCCGCCGCCAGGCCCTGAACCAGGTCTCCTTGAGCATCGCCCCGGGAGAGACGGTCGGGATCATCGGCGAGACCGGCTCCGGCAAGTCGACGCTCGCGCGGGCCGTGCTCGGCCTGGTGCGCGCCTCGGCGGGGTCGATCGTGATCGACGGCGAGGAGGTGAGCGCGTACGGCCACCGCCAGTGGCGCGCGCTGCGCCGCCGGGGTGTGATCCAGTACGTCTTCCAGGATCCGCTCCGCAGCCTCGACCCGGACGTGACGGTCGAAGCGTCCCTGGCCGAACCGCTGTTGATCCAGGGCGTCTCCCGGCAGGAGGCGGCGTCACGGGTGCGCGCGTTCCTCGACCGCGTCCGGCTCTCCGAGGATCTGCTCGACCGGCTGCCCGGCGAGTTGTCCGGCGGTCAGCGTCAACGGGTCGCCGTGGCAAGGGCGTTGGTGACCGAACCGCGACTGGTCATCCTCGACGAGCCGGTCAGCGCCCTCGACTCCGCCAACCGCGTACAGATCCTCCAGATCCTCAAGGAACTCCGCGCCGACGGCGTCGCCCTCGTCTTCATCTCCCACGACCTCGGGTCCGTCGCCGGGGTCGCGGATCGCATCGCGGTGCTGTACCAGGGCGAGTTGGTCGAGGTCGGCGCCGCCGCCGACGTCATCAACCAGCCGCAGCACGTCTACACCCGCCTGCTCGTCCGCTCCGCGCCGACCCTGCACAGCGCGGCGGCCGACCGCGCCGAACGCGAGGCCCTGCGCGCCCTGCTGCACGCCTGACACCCTCAGGTCTGACGTCTCCTCAACTTCCCTTCACAGAACAGGAACAGCCATGTCCCGCACGCTCCACCTCGCCCTCCACCCCTACGGCGTCGGCGGTCCCGGCCAGCACGGTCTGTGGAAGGACCCGCGCGTCGCGAAGAACGCCAGCATCGACATCAACTACTACATCCGGCTGGCGCAGGCGGCCGAACACGCCCTGTTCGACGCCCTGTTCATCGTCGACAGCCAGTTCATCAACTCGACCTACCCCGCGCACTACCTCAACCGCCTCGAACCGCTGACCCTGTTGTCGGCGGTGGCCACCCACACCAAGCACCTCGGCCTGGTGGGCACGGCGAGTTCGACGTACAACTCACCCTTCAACCTCGCCCGCCGCTTCGCCTCGCTCGACCACATCAGCGGCGGTCGGGCCGGCTGGAACGTCGTCACCAGCTTCGACACCGGCACCGCGCGGAACTTCGGCCTCGACGAGCACCTCGACTACGCCACCCGCTACGGCCGCGCCCTGGAGTTCGTGCAGGTGGCCCGGGGGCTGTGGGACTCCTACGAGGACGACGCGTTCCCGGCGAACGTCGAGCGGGGTGTCTTCCTCGACCCGACCAAGCTGCACGAACTCGACCACACGGGAGAGCACTTCAAGATCGCGGGCCCACTCAACCTCTCCCGCTCCCCGCAAGGCCAGCCGGTGATCTTCCAGGCGGGTGTGTCCGAGGAGGGCCGCGATCTCGCCGCGCAGGTGGCCGAGGGCATCTTCGCGCCCGGGGGCACCCTGGAGTCGTCACGCGACTACTACGCCGACGTCAAGCAGCGCGCGGCCGCCTACGGCCGCGACCCCGAGCACGTCAAGATCCTCATCCACGGCGGCCCGGTCGTCGCCGCCACCGACGAGGCGGCCCGCCGCCGCGAGCGGGAGATCTTTGAGGAGGACGACGACTTCAGCCGCAACCTGGCGCTGCTGGGCCGCTCCTTCGGGGCGTACGACTTCAGCGTGCACGACCTGGACGCACCCTTCCCGGATGTCGCCCACCTCGCCGAGAAGGGCGGGCGCACGGGTGCCGCGCAGCTCATCGAGCGGGCCAGGACCGAGAACCTGACCCTGCGTCAAGTAGCGGAGTCGGTCAACCAGTTCCGGCAGTCGCCGTTCGTCGGAGACCCGCAGACGGTGGCCGACACCATCCAGCAGTGGTTCGAGGCCCGCGCCTTCGACGGCATCAACCTCGCCTTCCGGACCGAGGAGGAGCTGAACCACTTCGTCGACGGCGTCGTCCCGATCCTCCAGAAGCGCGGCCTGTTCCGCACCGAGTACACGTCCGACACCCTGCGCGGCAACCTCGGTCTGCCGATCCCCGCCAACCGTCACTCCCGCGAGCGCCGGCTCGTGAACGACTGAGCGGGCCGGTACCTCATGACGAACGAGAGACCACGCTTCCGGCTCGGTTTCCTCACCCACGTCCAGAGCCGCGACGACGACATCGCCCGCACCTACCGCAACGCGCAGGAACTCTTCGTCGTGGCCGACGAGTTGGGCTTCGACGTCGGCTGGGTCGCCCAGCACCACGTCTCCCTCGGGGGCGGCGGACTGTCCTCGCCGTGGACCTTCCTCGCCCACGCGGCGGGCCGTACGACCCGCATCCGGCTCGGCACGGCCGTCACCGTCCTGCCCCTGGAGGACTCGGTCCGGCTCGCCGAGGACATCGCCACCGTAGACACGCTCAGCGGAGGCCGCGTGGAGTTCGGCGCGGGCAGTGGATCGAGCGAGGTGGAGTACGCGGCGTTCGGCAAGGACACGGCCCGCAGACGCGAACTGACCAGCGAGAACCTCGACATCGTGCGCCGGGCTCTCGACGGTCGCGAGGTGGGCACGGCCGGCTTCCGCATCCAACCCCGACCCGGCGACTTCAACGACCGTGTCTGGCAAGGGGTGTTCAGCGCGCAGGGTGCCGAGTACGCGGCACGGAACGGCTCGAACCTCCTCCTCAACCGGGCCGCCTACGGCTTCGACGCTCCCACGGACGAGGTGCAACGCCCTTGGGCGGAAACCTACTTGGCCGCCTGGGACCGGCCGCACCGCCCACGCATCGGCCTCTCGCGCTTCGTCTTCCCGGCCAAGGACCGGCGCACCGCGCTCGCGGCGATCGGCGACGACGTCCACCGGGCCGCGCTGCGCATGGCGGAGCACGGCGCGTTCCCCAAGGGCCTTGACCAGGAAGAGGCGTTGCGCCGCTTCCACTCCTTCTACGGCCACCCGGAGGAGATCGTCGAGGCGCTCGGGCAGGAGCAGGTGCTGCCCGTCGCGACGGACCTGATCACCCAGTTCAACCCCGCCGTCCCCGACCACGACGCGGCCGTCCGCGCCCTCGAACTGATCGCGACCGAAGTGGCACCCGCGTTGGGCTGGAAGCCCGCGCCGGCGGCCGAACCCGCATCCGCAGGAGTGTGAAGTGACCCAGTACAGCGACTACTTCGGCCCCGAGGGCCTCCTCGTCCGGGGCACGATCCTGATCGTCCCCGGCCGTGGCGAGACCCGGGCCACCTACACCCGCTTCGGCAGGCGGCTCGCCGCCGACGCCTACCGGGTCCGCGTGGTCGACGCCCCCGACCTGGACACCGAGGACCTGACCGGCCTCGCCGCCCGCCTCTCCGAGGCCGCCGAGGACACGACCGCGGAGGAGGATGTCGTACGACCCCTCGTCCTCGTTGGAGCCGACGCGGGCGCCGCCGCCGTAGCCGCGCTGCTCGGCCGGGAATCCGGCATTCGACCCGACGCGGTGGTTCTCGCGGGCCTCCCCGGCCGAGCCCCCGGCACCACCGCCACCGCCGGCACCTGGGACGAGGAGCTCGACGTCCGCACCTCCTGCCCCGCCCACCGGGGCACCCTCACCCAGGACCCCGAGGTGCGGCGCGGCTCGCTCGACGAAGCGATCCCGGAGGCGGTGCTCGCCGCCGCCTACGACAGCGAGGCCGCCGTACCGGCGCTGCTTCTGGTCGGCGACGCCGATACCCTCGCGGACCACGAGGCGCTCGCGCACACCGCCAAGTCCCTTGCCCGGGCCAGGTTTTCGGTCGTGCACGGCGCTCACCACGACGTCCTCAACGACCTCCAGCACCGTTCGGTGGCCGCCGAGGTGGTCACCTTCCTGGAGACCCTGCGCAACGAACTCCGGCCGCTGGTCACGGTGCGGTCGAGCGCCTGGTGAGCGTCCGCCCGTCCACCCGGTACACCGCCTGAACCCCGACCTCGGAAGGTCCCGTCATGGCCTCGATCCTGTCCGTCTCCGGCAGCCCCTCTCCCACCTCCCGCACCACCCGGCTCCTGCGCCACCTGGACGACCGGCTCCGCCGCCAGGGTCATGACGTGACTTCGCTGGAGGTGCGCACCCTGCCCGCGCAGGCGCTGCTGGGCGCCGACTTCGGCCATCCGGCGATCGTCGCCGCGACAGCCCTGTTCGAGCAGGCGGACGGAGTGGTGATCGGCACGCCGGTCTACAAGGCCGCCTACTCGGGCCTGTTGAAGTCGCTGCTCGACCTGCTCCCGCAGTACGCGCTGGCCGGCAAGACGGTGCTGCCGCTGGCCACCGGTGGCAGTACGGCCCATGTGCTGGCGATCGACTACGCGTTGCGTCCGGTGCTGAGTTCCATGGGGCCCTCGCACATCGTGCCGGGCTGGTTCACGCTCGACAAGGACATCACGGTCGGCGAGGACGGCACCCTGACCGTGGCGCCCGCCACCGCCTCGGCGCTGGAGCAGGTCACGGATCTCTTCTCCAGCGCGCTGGGTGGCCGTACGGCGGTGCTCGCGTCCGCGGGGTGAACGGTGCCGGGGGCAGGCGTGGTTGTGGCAGTCGTGTTTCAACTGCCCACGTCACGCTGGTTCTCCGGCACCGGCTGTGGTTCTCTCACTGCATGACCGTGCTCGTGACCCGCCGCCACGTCGACTACGTGCGTGTCACCAGCACGGGGTGTCCCGCCCTGAGCTGACGCTCCGCTCCGGCATCCGATTCCCCTCTTCACGAGCGCGCCGCGCCGGTGTTCGCCGTGCCTTCTTTCAGGACAGCGGCCCCGCGGTCGTCTCGCCCCACGCACCCGCACGCCCGCACAAGGGAGAACCATGAGCCAGCCCATCGATTCCGTCACCGGGGGTCACACGCCCGAGGACGAGCCCGCAGGTCCGGACACCTCGGCCTGGTCGTTCGAGACCAAGCAGATCCACGCCGGCGCCGTACCGGACCCGACGACCGGGGCGCGGGCGACGCCGATCTACCAGACCAGCTCGTTCGTCTTCCGCGACACCCAGCACGCGGCCGACCTCTTCGCGCTCGCGGAGCCGGGCAACATCTACACCCGCATCCACAACCCCACCCAGGACGTCTTCGAGCAGCGCGTGGCCGCGCTGGAGGGCGGTGTCGCCGCGGTGGCCCTGGCCTCCGGGCAGGCCGCGGAGACCCTGGCGATCCTGACGCTGGCGTCCGCGGGCGACCACCTGGTGTCCAGCACGTCCCTGTACGGCGGGACGTACAACCTGTTCCGCCACACGCTGCCCAAGTTCGGCATCGAGGTGTCCTTCGTCGACGACCCGGACGACCTGGACGCCTGGCGCGCGGCGATCCGGCCGAACACGAAGGCCCTGTTCGCCGAGACGCTCGGCAACCCGCGCGGCAACGTCCTCGATGTGCGAGGGGTGGCGGACGTCGCGCACGAGGCGGGCGTCCCGCTGATCGTGGACAACACCGTGCCGACCCCGTATCTGCTGCGGCCGATCGAGCACGGCGCCGACATCGTCGTCCACTCGGCGACGAAGTTCCTCGGCGGGCACGGCACCACCATCGGCGGTGTCGTGGTCGACGGCGGCACCTTCGACTTCGGCGCGCACGCCGGGCGGTTCCCCGACTTCAGTGAGCCGGACCCCAGCTACCACGGCCTGCGGTACTGGCCGGCGCTCGGTCCGGGCGCCTTCGCCATCAAGCTGCGCGTGCAGCTGCTGCGCGACCTCGGCCCGGCGATCTCGCCGCACTCCTCGTTCCTGCTCCTCCAGGGCGTGGAGACGCTGAGCCTGCGCATCGAGCGCCACTCGTCCAACGCCCAGGCCCTCGCGGAGTGGCTGGAGCAGCGTGACGAGGTGGCGGCCGTCCACTACCCGGGACTTGAGTCCAACAGGTGGTACCAGGCGGGGCAGCGCTACCTTCCGCGCGGCGCCGGGGCGGTGCTCGCCTTCGAACTGCGGGACGGGGTCGAGGCCGGGAAGCGGTTCGTGGACGCGGTCGAGCTGTTCAGTCATCTCGCCAACATCGGGGACGTACGCAGTCTCATCATCCACCCCGCGTCGACGACCCACAGTCAGCTGGACGAGGCCCAGTTGGCGGCGACCGGCACCTCGCCGGGTCTGGTGCGCCTGTCCGTCGGCATCGAGAACCTCGCCGATCTGAAGGCCGACCTGGAGGCCGGGTTCCGCGCGGCCAAGGGCGCGTCCTGAACACCGTACCGACTCCGTCCGCGGTCCCCCTTCCGCCGGCCTCCGGGGCCTGGCGGGAGGGGGACCCGCCCGGGCGCCGTCAGTGGCACACCCGGGAGAAACCTCTCGCGCTGGAGGCGGGCGGTGAACTGCCCGGTGTGCGGCTGGCGTTCGAGACCTGGGGGCACCTCGCACCGGATCGCTCGAACGCCGTACTCGTACTCCACGCACTCACCGGCGACAGCCATGTCGCCGGCCCCGCCGGGCCCGGTCACCCCACCCCCGGCTGGTGGGACGCGCTGATCGGACCGGGACGGGCCCTGGACACGGACCGCTGGTTCGTCGTCGCGCCGAACGTGCTCGGCGGCTGCCAGGGCAGCACGGGCCCGTCGTCGCTCCGCCCGGACGGGCGACGGTGGGGCGGGAGCTTCCCGTTCCTGACGCAGCGCGACCAGGTGGCCGTGGAGGCGGGCCTGGCGGACGAACTGGGCATCCAGCGTTGGGCGTTGGTGCTCGGCGGATCCATGGGCGGGATGCGGGCGCTGGAGTGGGCCGTCACGTATCCGGAGCGTACGGACGCACTCCTGCTGCTGGCCACCACCGCCTCGGCGAGCGCGGAGCAGATCGCGTGGACCGACATCCAGCTCCACGCGATCCGTTCGGACCCGCACTGGCAGGGCGGTGACTACCACGACACCGACCCGGGTCCGCACGTCGGGCTCGGCCTGGCCCGCCGTCTGGCCCATGTCACCTACCGCAGCGAGCAGGAGCTGGCGGTCCGCTTCGGCCGTGCGCCCCAGGACGCGGAGGATCCGTGGAACGGCGGCCGGTACCAGGTCGAGTCGTATCTCGACCATCACGCGGCCAAGTTGGTGCGGCGATTCGACGCGGGCAGCTATGTCACGCTGGCGGAGACGATGAACAGTCACGACATCGGCCGCGACCGCGGTGACACGCGAGCGGCCCTGCGCCGGGTGACCGCGCGCACACTTGTCGCCGGAGTCGACTCCGACCGGCTCTACCCACCGTCCCAGCAGGCGGAGTTGGCGAACGGCATCCCCGGCGCGGACCGTCTCCGCGTGATCGATTCTCCCTACGGCCACGACGGATTCCTGATCGAGACGGAGCAAGTAGCCGCGCTGGTACGCGAACTCGTCGGCTAGGGCGTTTCTTGTGGATCAGCGTGCGGACCAGATGAAGATGCCCGCGATGTGCAGTGCGGCAAGGTAGACGGTGGCGGTCTTGTCGTATCGAGTGGCAAGGCCGCGCCACTGCTTGAGCTTGTTGATGCACCGCTCGACAGTGTTGCGCTGCCGGTAGGCGGTCTTGTCGAAGGCGGGTGGCCTGCCGCCGGACCGGCCCCGCCGCCTGCGCTTGGCGATCTGGTCGGCAGGCTGCGGGATGACGGCCCGGATGCCGCGGCGGCGCAGGTGGGTGCGGATGGCCCGGGAGGAATACGCCTTGTCCGCCAGGACTGTCTCCGGGGTGGTCCGGGGCCGTCCGACCGGCCGGGCCACCCTCAAGCGGGCCATGACCTCAGTGAATGCGGGTGCATCACCCGCCTGTCCCGGTGTGAGGCAGAAGGCCAGGGGGCGGCAACGTCCGTCGGCAACCAGATGGATCTTGGTGGTCAGTCCGCCGCGGGAGCGACCGAGGGCATGGTCGTGCGGCTCGCCGGCCGGGGCCCCTTTTGACGGGCCCCGGCGGCGTGCTGGTGGGCGCGGACGATGGTGGAATCGACGGCGACGACCCAGTCGAGGTCGCCTTCGGAGTCGGCCTGGGCCAGCAGCGCGGCGAAGACCTTCTCCCAGGTGCCGTCGGCCGCCCACTTCCGTAGCCGGTTGTGGACGCCCTTCCAGGAGCCGAACTCCTCGGGCAGGTCCATCCACGGGCAGCCGGTGCGGTACTTGAAGGCGATCGCGTCGATCACCTGCCGATGATCCCGCCACCGCCCACCCCGCCTCGGTGCCCGATCGGGTAACAGCGGCTCGATCCGGGCCCACTGGGCGTCAGTCAACGACACACCCAGACCAACGATCAGATGATCCGAAGGAAACGCCCTAGCGGCGCGGCGCCGCCGGCACGATCGGGTTCGGCGGCGACGACCGTCAGCCCGGGACGACGATCCCGCCCTTCCGGCGGTCCCGCAGGCCGGATCCGTCCGGGGAGAAGCCCAGGGAGGAGAGCAGGATCATGAGGGCTCCACCGGGCGCCCGGAAGATCCGGTCCGTCAGCTTGCCGAGCGCACCTCCGAGCAGCAGACCCGGGGCGAGAGCCCACGGGAGGCTGTGGAGCTTGCGTGAGCCCGGGCGCCGGCTTCGGTTCCCGCTGTCTCACGCGGCGCCGCCGAGCCGGGCGATGAACGCCTCGCGGCCGAGGGAGGGCAGGCGGGCGGAGATCACACCCGGAAAACAGCCACGGAGTCCGGTCGGCCGGGCGGAGCGCGATCCGCAGCCGGGCGATTCCGGGCCGGGCAGCAGCCTAGCCGTCTCCACCCCGGCATTGACGCACGGCGACACCGCTCCATACGATCAACAGTGGCATTGAGTGTCAGCGTCCGATCCTGGCCGAACGACCGGCAGCCCCCCGACGCAGTGGGGCGCCCAGGGCGAACGCCCGGCAGGGAAGCTGATGGCTCTGCGAAAGCGCGATCCCGTGACCGGGGTCCCGGACATGGAGGACGGCGTGCCCAACAGCTACGACCCGAGTGCCTCCTGTCACGACGCCGTCGTCTTCTCCCGGCTCTCGCGCCGGCGCCACATCGACCTGCAGCGCTTCACCAGCTGTCTGTGTCAGAGCTGACCTTGTCCGGCCTTCCGGGCCGACGTCTGTCCGCCCTTCGAAGCTGACATCTCCGGTCGCCCGTCTCGCACGGGCCGCTTCCCCCCTTCTCCCACGGGTCGACGTATGCACGGGTGTGTCCCGCGCCGGTCGACGCGTTTTCCACGCTTCAGGAGTCCCGCCCCCGCCGGGGTCGGCACCGTCCGCGTCCAGCCACGGTCCGCGCAGGTCCGTGTGCACGCGGTGATACGAGTAGGAGCACCTCTCCGTGACAGCACATCCGGTCTCCCGAACCACTCGACGAGCGGCTACGGCCGCGCTTCTGACCACCAGTTTCCTGCTGACCGCCTGCGGATCGGGGGGCGGTGGCTCCGACGCCGGCGGCGGACGGGCCAGGTCCGGTGGCACCCTGACCTTCGCGGTGGGCTCCGACGCCGGTTGCGTGGACCCGCAGCAGGTGGCCAGCAACGACACCATCTACTCGGTACGGCAGATCGTGGACTCCCTCACCGACCAGGACCCCGCGACCGGCAAGATCGTGCCATGGCTGGCGAAGACCTGGGACATCAGCTCCGACGCGACGACGTTCACCTTCCATCTCAGATCGGGTGTCACCTTCAGCGACGGTTCCAAGCTGACGGCGCAGGTCGTCAAGGACAACTTCGACGCGGTGCCGAAGCTCGGCGCGCTGGGCACTCTCGCCGAGGGCTATCTGAGCGGCGTCAAGAGCACCACCGTGGTCGACCCGCTCACCGTCAGGGTGACCTTCCAGCAGCCCAACGCCCAGTTCCTGCAAGCCACTTCGACCCACTCGCTGGGCATCGAGTCGTCGGCGAGCGCGAGGAAGAGCCCGCAGGAGAAGTGCAGCCAGGGAGTGGTCGGCTCCGGGCCCTTCGTGCTCAAGCAGTATGTGCAGAACCAGTCGATCACGCTCGCCAAGCGCACCGGGTACACCTGGGGTTCCTCGCTGTGGCACAAGAGCGGGGAGGCCTATCTCGACAAGGTGGTCTTCAAGGTCGTACCCGAGGCCGGAGTTCGCGCCGGCAGTCTCCAGTCGGGGCAGGTGGACGCGATCAGCAGCGTCGGCAAGGCCAACGAGGCGGCCCTCAAGGGCGGTCAGGTCACCCTTCAGCGCCGGGCCAATCCCGGTGTGGTGTTCGGCCTGGCGTTCAACAACTCGCGGCCGGTGCTGAAGGACGCGCGGGTGCGTCAGGCCATCGGGTTCGCCATCGACCGCAAGCAGATCGCCGACACGGTGTTCCCGACCGGGACCCGGCCCGCGACCAGCGTCCTGGCGCACACCACACCCGACTACGCCGACCTGTCCTCGGACCTGACGACCGACGCGGCCAGGGCGAAGTCCCTTCTGGACGCGGCCGGTTGGAGGACCGGTAGCGACGGCATCCGGACGAAGGACGGCAGGAAGCTGACCCTGACCGTCGACTGGGGCCCCAACTCAGCAACCAACCAGCCCGCGTTGGAGCTGATCCAGCAGCAACTGAAGGCCGTCGGCGTCGGCCTGACGCTCAAGGAGATCCAGATCACCCAGTTCGCCCCGACACTTCAGTCCGGCGACTACGACGCGGCATGGAGCAATGTGACCCGCGCCGACCCGGACATCCTGCGCAGCTCCTTCTCCACCGGGCTGGCCAACTTCTACCGCCTTCCCGTGACCCCGCTGGACACCTCGCTGACCGGACAGGCGGCGACCACGGACACCGCGAAGCGCGGCCAACTGGTCAAGCAGGCTCAGGAGTTGATCGTCCAGAACGCCTACTACGCACCGGTGGTGGAGCTCCAGACCCAGATCGGCGTGGCGAAGAAGGTGCACGACCTGAACTTCGACGCCTCCAGCCGGATCCAGCTGCACGACACCTGGATCGGCTGACGCATGCGCCGCTACGCGATCAAACGGCTCGCGCAGGCGGTCGGGGTGCTGTGGGCCGCCTACACGGTGTCCTTCCTGGTCCTCGACTTCCTGCCGGGCGATCCGGTCACGGCGATGGCCAGCGCCGGAATGGACTCCGGGACGGTCGACCCGGCCCAACTCGCCGCGCTGCGGCACGAGTACGGCTTCGACAAGCCGATTCTGGTGCAGTACGCCGACTACCTGGGCCGGGCGGTGCGCGGGGACTTCGGCAACTCGGTCTCCACCGGACGGCCGGTGTCCTCGACGCTGGCCGACGCCCTGCCGCAAACCCTTCAGCTGACCGGTGCCGCGCTGCTCCTGGCCGTGCTCCTCGGCGGTGGACTGGCGGTCGTGGCGACCGACACCTCCCGCCGATGGTTGCGTCAACTGCTGCTGTCGCTGCCGCCGTTGGGGGTGTCGGTGCCGACGTTCTGGGTGGGGCTGCTGCTCGTCGAGTCGTTCTCCTTCCGGTTGCACTGGTTCCCCGCGTTCGGCGACGACGGGCTGCGGGGGCTGATCCTGCCAGCCCTGACGCTGGCGGTGCCGACCGGCGCGCAGGTGGCCCAGGTGCTGGCCAAGAGCCTGCTCACCGCGCTGGACCAGGCCTATGTGGAGACCGCGCGCGCCAAGGGCGCCGGGCGGTGGCGGGTCCACCTGCGGCACGCCCTGCGCAACGCGTCCCTGCCCGCGCTGACCGTTGTCGGGCTGCTGGTGGGGCAGTTGATCGCCGGTTCCGTGGTCGTCGAGACGGTGTTCTCGCGTGACGGCCTCGGCCGGGTGACGGCCGCCGCGGTCACGGCCCAGGACATCCCGCTCGTGCAGGGCGTGGTGGTGTTCGGCGCGCTGATCTTCGTCTTGACGAACCTGTTCGTCGATCTCGTCTATCCGCTGCTCGACCCGCGGATCGTGGTGGCCTCGGGCCGGCAGGCGGTGGCCGCATGAGTCAGGGTCTTGTCGACGACACCGCCGCGGAGGCCGCGCTCGGTCTCGCGCGGCCGGTCGAACCGGGGGTCGGCCCCGGGCCGGGACACCGTGTCGACGCATGGCGCGTGCTGCGGTTCCTGGTGCGCCGTCCCGGTCTCCTGCTGTCGGTCCTCGTCGTGGTCCTGGTGGTACTGGCCTCGTTCTGGCCGGGCCTGTTCACCTCCCGGGACCCGCTGACGGGGGTGCCGTCGCAGAACTTCCGGGGCCCGAGCGGCGCACACTGGTTCGGCACGGACGAACTCGGCCGCGATGTGTTCTCCCGGGTGGTCCACGGCGCCCAACTCTCTCTGAAGGCAACGCTCATCGCGGTCGCCGTCGCCTTCGTGGTCGGCAGTCTGATCGGACTGGTCGCCGGCTTCGTGGGCCGCTGGATCGACGACGTGCTGATGCGCTTCGTCGACGTACTCCTCTCCATCCCGGCGCTGTTCCTCTCCCTGGCCCTGGTCACCGCGCTCGGCTACGGCACAGTGAAGGTGGCGGTCGCGGTCGGCATCGCCAGTGTGGCGAGCTTCGCGCGGGTGACACGGGCCGAGGTGCTGCGGGTCCGCCAGGCGGTCTTCGTCGAGGCCTCGCGGTCGTGCGGGGCCCGCTGGTACTCGGTGCTGGGCCGGCACGTACTGCCCAACGCGGCGGGCCCGGTGATCGTCCTGGCCACCCTCGACTTCGGCTCCTCGATCCTCGCGGTGTCGGCCCTGAGCTTCCTCGGCTACGGCGCCCCGCCACCGGCACCGGAGTGGGGCACGCTCATCTCGGACGGCCGCAACTACCTCGCCAACGCCTGGTGGTTGACCGCGTTGCCCGGGCTGGCGATCGCGGCGACCGTGCTGGCCACCAACCGCATCGCACGCGCGCTGGACGGCGAATGGTCCCGCCAGTCATGACCGACCACCTGCCCGACACACCTGGAACGGACGAGGACTTGAGCACGACACCGAGCACCGACCCGGACCCCGGCGAGGGCGCCGCGCTGGAGATACGCGGCCTGTCCGTGTCGTACCGCACCCGCGGCGGCACGGTAACGGCCGTTCGGGACGTCGATCTCGACGTGCGGCCGGGCGAAGTGACCGCGGTGGTCGGCGAGTCCGGTTCCGGCAAGAGCACCACCGCGCATGCGATCACCCGGCTCCTGGCCGCCAACGCCACGATCGACGCGGGCACGATCCGCTTCGGCCGGCACGACCTCACCGCGCTGAGCGAGGCGGAGCTGCGCACCGTGCGCGGCGCGCAGATCGGCCTGGTGCCCCAGGACCCGTCGGTCTCCCTCAACCCGGTCAAACGCATCGGCGAGCAGGTCGCCGAGGTACTGCGCATCCACGGTCTCGCGACCCGCCGCTCCGCGCCGTCCGAGGCGGTCGACATCCTGCGCCGGGCCGGGCTGCCGGACGCGGCCACCCGAGCCCGGCAGTACCCGTACGAACTCTCCGGCGGCATGCGGCAGCGTGCCCTGATCGCCATCGCCATCGCCGCCCGGCCGAGGCTGATCGTCGCCGACGAGCCGACCAGCGCGCTCGACGTCACCGTGCAACGCGTCATCCTCGACCATCTCCAGGGCCTCACCGAGGAGTTGGGCACCGCGATCCTCCTGGTGACCCACGATCTCGGCGTGGCCGCCGACCGGGCGCAACGCCTCGTCGTCATGTCCCAGGGGCGGGTCGTAGAGGCCGGGGCAACGCGTGAAGTCCTGCGGAACCCCCAACACGATTACACCCGGCGGCTGTTGGCCAGCGCGCCGAGCCTGACGACCGCCGTCCCCCGCACCGAGGTCTCCGTACCCCCGGCCACCAGCACGACACCGCTGGTCGAACTCCGCAACGCCGTCAAGGAGTTCACGCTGCCCCGCGCGAACGGCGAGTCCCGGACGCTGCGCGCGGTCGACGACGTGAGCCTCACCCTCCACCGCGGCCGAACCCTGGCCCTGGTGGGCGAATCCGGCTCGGGCAAGTCCACCACCGCCCGCCTGGTGCTCCGCCTCGCCGACGCGAGCGCCGGACAGATCCTGTTCGACGGCGCCGACGTCACCACCGCCCGGGGCGCACAGGCCAGGCAACTGCGCCGACGCGCCCAGCTCGTCTACCAGAACCCGTACGCCTCGCTCGATCCCCGCTTCTCCATCGGCGAGGTGATCACCGAACCGCTGCGCGCCTTCAAGGTGGGCGACCGCACGTCCCGCCTCGACCGGGCACGGGAACTCCTCGACCGGGTCGCCCTGCCCGCCGCCACTCTGGACCGCCGCCCGGCGGAACTCTCCGGCGGGCAGCGGCAGCGCGTCGCCATCGCGCGGGCCCTCGCCCTCTCCCCCGACCTGGTGGTGTGCGACGAGCCGGTGTCCGCGCTCGACGTCTCCGTCCAGGCCCAAGTCCTCGACCTGCTGGCCGAGTTGCAGGCCGACACCGGGGTTGCGTACCTGTTCATCTCGCACGACCTGGCCGTCGTACGGCAGATAGCGCACGGGGTCGCCGTCATGCGGGCGGGCCGTGTCGTCGAGACGGGCGCGCCGGAGGACCTGTTCACGCACCCCCGCCACGAGTACACCCGCGAGCTGCTCGCGGCGATCCCCGGCCGCCGCGACGACCACGACCTGAGGACGCAGACCGCATGACCATCACCTCCCTCGCCTTCCTCACCCCGGGCAACTTCGCCGACGACGACCCGTACACCGGTCTGGAGGAGACCCTCCAACTCTTCGAGTACGGCGAGCGGTTGGGCTACGACGGCGCCTGGATCCGGCAGCGGCACCTCGAACACGGCGTCGGTTCGGCCGCCGTGTTCCTCGCCGCGGCCGGACAGCGCACCGAGCGTGTCGAGTTGGGGACCGCGGTCATCCCGATCGGCTACGAGAGCCCGTTCCGGCTCGCCGAGGACCTGGCGCTGGCCGACGTACTGTCCCGTGGCCGGCTCCAGGTCGGCTTCAGCACCGGCATGCCGCACGCCGAACTCCTCGGCGACCTGGTGTACGACGGCGACTGGCGCGCCTTCGACCTGTCGTACGGCAGGGTCGCCCGCGTCGTCGACAACCTGCGCGGCGACTATCTCGGCGGCCCGGACACGGTGATCGAGTCACCGGGCAACACCCAGCGACCGCGGCTGCAACCGCACAACCCCGGTCTGGTGGACCGGATCTGGTACGGCGGCGGGAGTCTGCGCTCGGCCCGCTGGGCCGGTGAGAGCGGCCTCAACCTGCTGTCCGGGAACATCGTCACCGGCGAGCGCACCGACGACTTCACCACGGCCCAGTCGAGCCTGCTCGCCGAGTACCGGCGCGTCCAGCCCACCGCCCGGGTCGCCGTGGGCCGTGTCGTCGTGCCGTTCGACAGCGCAGACCGGGCCACCCGCGCCCGCTACCGCACGTATGCCAGCAGCCGTCACGCCCGCACGCTCGCCCCGCAGGGCCCGAGGCGGATGCTGTTCGCGCCCGACGTGGTCGGCACGGCGGAGCAGATCCTGGAGCAACTGGCCGCGGATCCGGTGGTGTCGGCAGTCTCGGAGCTACGTCTTGAACTGCCGTACGAGTTCCGGCGGGAGGAGTATGAACAGATCCTGCACGACGTGCTCCAGCTGGTCGCACCCGAACTCGGCTGGCGCCCCGCACAGTTGGAGGCCGCGCGATGAGTGCCGTACGACTGGACGTCCATACCCGGGAGCCGTTTGCCGACGGTCATCGCTTCGCAGAGGGCGGGACGTACGAAGTGCTCACCGCCACGGCCCACTACACCGTGGACCCCGAGGCGCCCGCCCTCCGCTCGATCACCGACCTGGACCTGGCACCGCGCGACAGCGACGGCGCGGTGCGGTTCAGCGGGGACGTCGAGATCCTGCGGCCGGTCGACGGCGGACGCCGACGGCTGTTCTTCGACTGGGGCAACCGGGGCAACAAGCGAGCCGTCCAGTACTTCTGCGACGCCCCGCACACGAACCGGCCCCGGACCCTCACCGACGCGGGCAACGGCTATCTGCTGCGGCGCGGCTACACGGTCGTCTTCGGTGCCTGGCAGGGCGATCTGCTGCCCGGCGACGGACGGCTGCTCCTCGATCTGCCCGTGGCGACGCGCAGCACGGAACCCGTACGCGGCCTGACGACAGCCGAGTTCATCGTCGAGGAGATCACCGCCTCCCTGCCGCTGTCGCGCTGGACGAGCACGAGATCCTCCCCCGTCAGCGCGGCGGGCGAACACACCGCGCGGCTCACCCGGCGGCGATACCCGCACAGTTCACCGGAGAAAGTACCCAGGACGGCCTGGCGATTCGCCCGACTGCAGGGCGGGGGACGTGACTTGAGGTCGCAGGCCGTCGCTGTCGTGCCGAGCCGGAGTGACCTGTACGTCGACGGCGGACTGCGGCCGGGCTGGATCTACGAGCTGACGTACGAGGCCGAGGCACCACTCGTCCTGGGCCTCGGCCTAGTCGCGGTGCGCGACCTGGTCAGCCACCTTCGCCACGACCCGGCACAACCGGTTGGCGAGATCAACTACGCGTACGGCTGGGGCCGTTCGCAGACCGGCCGGGCCATCCGCGAGTTCATCCACCGGGGCTTCAACGAGGACACCGAGGGCCGCCAGGTGTTCGACGGACTGCTGCCGCACGTCTCCGGCGCGGGCCGGCTGGACACCGGACGGTTCGCCAACCTGACGGTGCCGGGCGGCCAGCAGTACGAGGACCACCTCAACGCGGCCGACGCGTTCCCCTTCGCGTACGCCGAGACGGTGGACCATCTGACCGGCGCCCGCGACGCGCTCATGAAGCGCGCGAGCGACCCGAAGGTGCTGCACACGCAGACGTCGACGGAGTACTGGCAGCGCCGGGGATCCCTGGTCCACACCACAACCGACGGGCGGGACCTGGGATTTCCGCCGAACGTGCGGGGTTACCTGTGGTCGTCGAGCCAGCATGTGGCGAGCCCGACGCCGCAGCCCCCGGGGAAAGGCATCTGCAACCACGTCGAGAACGTCGTCGCCACGTCCGCGCTGTTCCGGGGCGTCCTCGACGCGCTCGACGCCTGGGTGAGCGAGGGCACGGAGCCGCCCCCGAGCGCGGTGCCCACCGTCGCCGACGGAAGTCTGGTGACGGCGGAAGAGTGGTCACGGCAGTTCCCGGCGCTGCCCTCGGTACTGCGGCCGTACGGTCCCAACGAGCTGTACGCCGTGGACCGTTCGGCCGTGCCGCCGGTCGCCGACCGCTCGCGCAGGTACACGGTGCTGGTCCCGGCCGTCGACGCCGACGGCAACGAGACGGCGGGCGTACGGCCACCGATGGTGTCCGTCCCGCTCGGCACCTACACCGGCTGGAACACACGCGCCCCCGGTCAAGGGCACGGCGCGCTGCACGAGTTCAGCGGCTCCACGTTCCCGTTCGCCGCCACCGAGGACGAACGGCTGATCACCGGCGATCCCCGCCCGAGCGTCGAGAAGCGCTACGGCGACGCGGCCGGGTACACCGCCCGGATCGGGGCGGCGGCCGAGGAGCTCGCGGCGCGGGGACTTCTGCCCGACGAGGACGTGGAACGCGCGGTGAGTGCCGCCGCGGACTGGTCGGCGCCCCGCCATGACGTCGACCTGCCCTGACCTCTGCGTCAGGACAATTCCCGAACGACGACGTGGCCGTGGTGGGCGAGCATGGTCACGCGGGCCGCCTCGGCGTACTGGGCCCGGACGGCCTCGGTGACGGCGCGGTGTTCGGCGAACGCGGCGGTGGAGGCGTCGGCCACTTCGGGAGTGCGCCAGAGTGCGCTCGTCCTCACCTGGGCATCGAGGGCCCGTAGGAGAGCGACGGCGGTTCCGTTGTGGGCGGCTTGGCGGACCGCGTCGTGCCAGTCGTCCGGGCTCCGGCGGATGTGCGCGGATTCATTCAGGGACTGGCCGTGGTCGAGGTGGGCGTCCAGGTGGACCGGGCTGCGGTGGAGCGCCGCCGACTCGGCGGCCGTGGCGTCCAACACCGCCTGGATCTCGAAGAGTTCGAGCACCTCCGCGTCCGTACGCCGACGCGGCGTGAACCGCGCCGGGTGGACATCCGCAGCCCATCCCGCTCCAGGGGCACCAGCGCCTCGCGCACCGGGGTGCCGCGATGGTCCACCGGGCCCCCGGTCCCCCGGTCCCCCGGTCCCCCACCGATCGGTACGGGATGCCGCCTACCCGGCAAACGATTCCGGTCACAGCAGTGGAGCCAGTGCGAGGCCGCGCCCAATCAGCCGCTTACGAGATGTCCTCAAGTCAGATCACTCTCCTCGACCGTTATCCGGCTTCACCGGCCGATCTCGGCATCAGGAATCGGTGGCTGGTTCACGTTCCTCAACCGGAGACTCGTTGACAGGTACACCACTGGATGCCTAGCCTGAGCCAGATGCAGGGCCGGAAAATCCATTCCCGGCGATTTCCCTCGCATGACTGTGCGTGAAACTCTGTGTGTTCTAGTCGTGTGCGCGGCAAGCGATCCACCGTATGGGGAGCGTAGTTGACCACAGCGGCCAGCGACAAATTAGAAACACCCGTCAATAATTCTTCGGCCAGGCTGCTCAGCCTTTTCGCCACGCCTGTCGCCAAAATCCCGTGCCCTTTCGCAGAAGACATAAACGGGAATTTATCCGCGTCGGTGCTGCACCGGATGACGACGGAGGTCAAGGACCTGTCGTTCAAGTCCGAGACGGTGGGCAACCTGACCGACTGGGCCGACCCCGAGGTGGACCGGCTGACCGCATGGGTGCTGGGTATGGCCCGCACGTTCGTGGAGACCGTCCGGCGCGAGCCGCTGCATCTGGCCGTCGGGGCCGACTCTTCGGCAGATGTCCAGGTCGGGGCATTGCGAAGCTGGGCGAGCGTCTATCGCAGTGGCGACAATCATGCGGCCCACTTCCATCCGAACACGGCAATCTCGGCCATCTACTACGTCACGTCGGCCGGCTCGTGCGACTTGGAATTGACCGATCCGCGTACAAACGTGGACGTCTTCGATCCAGGTATCACCTTCGCCAACGAAGGTCAGATCGTGCGTGTCGGCTGCCGCCCGGGCGACCTCCTGCTCCTGCCGGGCTGGATGAAGCACTCGGTACCGCAGTACGACGACACGGATGTCCGGATTTCGATTGCGTGGAATCTCGCCTATACCTTCAGCTCCGACGTCGCTTTGCGACCTGCGGGCGGCTGAAGTACGGAAAAAACACCACCCGCCCCTGAAGGACAAAGGTGCGGGTTGCACCGCCTCGCCCAAAAAGAACGTCAGCTCTGTGCATCCAACTCGATGTGAGGAGTAAAACGTGGCAATCGAACTCTACTCGACCGACACCGATTCGGGTCAGATTTCCGTCATCCGAAAGGAGGCGGACGGCTACACATCCGTGACCGCGATTCCGGTCGGAAACGCACCTCGCGGCAGCGTCAAGTTCACCCGGGACGGGCGCGGCTTCGTCTCGAACACGTCCACGAACTCGGTCTCCGAGATCGACGCCCTGACGCACCGGGAAGTAGCTCGGATCACGGTCGGTTCCGGCCCGCGAGGCATCGGCATCCTCCCGGGCGACCGCTACATGCTGGTCTCCAACTCGGGCTCCAACACGGTCTCCGTGGTCGACCTCGAATCACGCGACGAACTGACCCAGGTCGCCGTCGGCCGCGACCCCCGGCACATGGCGATCGTCGGCGAGTCCGCGTACGTCTGCATCTGGGGGTCGGGCTACATATCCAAGATAGACATCTCCGGGCTCAGGAGCGGAGACGTCAGCAACGTACGCGAGATCGCCCGTATCCGCGTCCAGGAGAACTCGCACCCGTACAGTCTCAACGTCGACCGGACCGGCCGGTACGCGCTGGTCGCCTGCAACTCCGTCGACTACGTGCCGGTGATCGACCTCACCACCGACAAGGTCGTGCAGCGAGTCCCCGTCACCAGCCAGGGCGGTCGCGCGGTCGCGTTCTCGCCCGACAACCGGCACGCGCTCGTCACCCTGGAGCGGGAGTCGGTGATCGCGGTCATCGACATGGAGACCTTCGAGGTCACCCGCTACCTCCCGACCGGACCCTCGCCCCGGGGGATCGCCGTCGACGAGAAGGACTTCACGATCTACTCGTCGGCGTTCTCCCGCGGCGCGGTGATGCACGCGGGACAGCCCGGAAGCATGCCGCACGCCATCACGGTGGTCCGGATGGACAACGTCGACCTGAGCACGGACGACGAAACCGGAGGCCAGCCGGTCTTCGAGGACATCCCGGTCGGCTTCGGGCCGTGCAGCGTGTCGCTGTTCGACACCGACCACGTGAGTCTTGACAACGTTGACATCAACGCCCAACACATCGCGAGCAGTTCGGTGGGTTCGGCCGGCTGACCCCGGTGGATCGATAGGCTCGGTCGGCCACACCGGGCACGCACGGTTACGGCGTACGTCGTCGGCGAACCCCTCGTCGGCGACGTACCCATCGAAGAGGTGAAGACGCTCAGCATGAAGTTCGAACGCATCCACCCGTGGGCTCTGGTGCCCCAGCAGCGCACGGTCGACATCGAGGCGGCGAAGGAACGCGAACGCCTCTACCGCGAGAACTTCCGGCACCTGCGCGCCGCCCGCCAGCCCGAGTTCTGCGCGCCGTGGAATCTGGGCCAACGGGTCGGATGGCGGGTCTTCAGTCCGGTCGACGTCACACTCACCGCGCTGCCGCAGATCGAGATCTCCGCGGAGGACACCGAAGCCTCGGCCGGGTCTGTCGGCAAGCAGGAGGTCTGGTTACGCGGCGGCACCGCGTTGGCCATGGACCGGCCGCCCTGGCTGCACCTGTACGAGTTCCGCGACGGCGACGGCTGGGGCAACATGTTCGTCCCCAACGGCCAGGGCAGCATCGAGTGGCGGCAGGGCTGGATGCCGGACGACTTTCAGCCACTGTCCGTCATGGTCTTCCCCAGTGAGGAACTACCGGAACTGGGCGTTCTCGTCGGTGTCCTCACCCCGGCCTCCCTGGAACGCATGCAGTCGACCGGCTTCAGCATCGCGATCAGCCCCCGCACCGACGTCGACATCCGCAGGGGTCAGGAGATCGCCAGGATCGTCCTCGTGGGTCCCGAGTCACTGAGGGCGTCATGACCGCTGAACTGACTCTTCCCGAGGCGCGGCGCATCGCCGTCGCCGCACAGGGGTTGCACACGGTGAACACCCTCGACGCGACACCGCGCGCGGTGCTCGACCGGCTCGGGTGCGTCCAGATCGACTCGATGTCCGCGGTACGACGCTCCCATGAACTCGTCCTGCTCAGCCGCGGTGTGCCGATGGACGAGACACAACGCCTCGGTACGACCACCGGCGCCGGAGCCTCGTTCGAGGGAATGGCCCACGCGCTGTCACTTGTCCCGATCGACATGTGGCCGGCCTTCGGCTTCCGGCGCCGCCGCGTCCTGGAGCGGGGATGGATCGGGCCGTCCGTGGACATGGAGGCGGTCAAACACGCCCGGACGCTGCTGGAGGCCGAGGGCCGGGTACGGCTCCGGGACCTCGGCGGTGCGACGGGCACCGGTTGGACGCGCGACTCGGCATACCGGTGGGCCCTGGAATGGCTGGCCGCGACCGGCGGAGCCGTCTGCGCCGAGCGGGACCGCTGGGAGCGTGTCTACTGCCTGCCCGAACTCGCCATCCCCGAGCCGCTGCGCCAGGCCGAACTGTCCGATGCCGAATGCGTTCGAGAGCTGTGTCGCCGCTCGATCGACGCGCTGGGCGTGGCGACCACAAAGGACGTCGCGGACTACTTCCGGCTGCGGACGGCCGATGCCCAAGCCGGTCTCGACTCCCTCGGGCTCGACCGGCGCACGGTGTCGGGCTGGCGTCAGCCCGTCTGGCTGTCGCCGGACACCGACCCGGCGGTCAAGATCGACGAGGAGGCCGTGACCCCTCTGTCGCCGTTCGACTCGCTGGTCTGGACGCGGGAGCGGCTGCTGCGTCTGTTCGGCAAGGACTACAAGCTGGAGGCGTACAAACCGGCCGAGAAGCGGACCTTCGGCTACTTCGGCCTGCCAGTTCTGCGTGGCTACGACATCGTCGGACGCGTTGCGCTGCGCCGCCGCAAGCAGACATTGGTCGTCGAGAACGCCGAGTTGGACACCGGCGTACCCACTTCGACCACCGAAGAGGCCGTGAGCACTGTCAGGCACTGGACCGAATGCGACTCCGTCGCATATGAGGGGGATGAACGTGGCTGAGCAACCGGCGCCGCCCACCTTTCGAGCGCTGCTGGCAGACAAGCGCGTCGCTTCGGCCATCGCCGCGGTGACCATCGGCCGGCTCGCCGCCGGCATGGTCCCGTTCGGCATGATCGCCCTCTTCACCAGCAAGCACGAACTGGGCTGGGCGGGAGCGGCATTCGCCGCCTTCCTGATCGGGGCAGCCGTCTTCGGCCCGTACAAAGGCGCGTTGATCGACCGGTTCGGTGCCCACCGTCTGTTGCTGCCCATGGCACTCGCCTTCGCGGTGACGGCGTCCGCAGCAGCTGTGACGGCCCAGAGCGGGCCGGTAGTGCTCTACCCGGTCGCGCTGGTACTGACCGCCGCTTCCGCCGCGCTGGCTCCGCCGAACAGTGCGGTCCTTCGCACGGTCTGGACGGAGATGGCCCGAAGCGACGCCGAGAACACGAGGCTGCACTCCCTCGACTCGGTTGTGGAGGAGGCGACTTTCGTCGTCGCGCCTCTGCTGACCTCCGGCATCTGGCTGGTCGTCGGTGCCCATTGGGCGGTCATCACGGGCGGCCTTTGCGCCCTGGTGGGAACGGTGTGGTTCAGCCGCGTGATCCACCTGCTGGGCGCAGACCGTGTAGTGCACGGGAGCCCGCCCGCCAATCCCGGGCCCGACGCCGGCAAGCGGAGCACGGTCGGCATTCTGCTCTCCCGCAACGGCATGGCGGTGCTCGCCCCGATGACCGCCCTCGGCCTGGCCATGGGCGCACTGAGCGTGGGCTACCCGGCATGGGCACTCGAACACTCCCACGCTCAACTGGCCGGCGTACTGATGGCGCTCGACTCGGTGGGCGGGATCGTGGCCGGTCTCATCTACGGACGTCTGCCCGACCGGCGGGCCCAGTTGTGGCGACGCTACTTCGGGGCCACGGTCATCCTCGCGGCGGGCGTCGCCATCGTGGCCGTGAGCACCAACCTCCCCGTCGTCATGCTGGGCAGTCTGCTCGTCGGCGCCTCACTCACGCCGATGTACATCATCGCCTTCGTCCTGGTCGGAGCGGCCTTCCCGAAAGATCGGCACACCACGGTCAACGCCAGTATCGGCTCCGCCTACAACCTCGGCTCCGGGCTCTCCGCCCTCGCGGTCGGCGCGGCACTGGCCGAGTGGCAACTGACCGGGACGCTCCTGCTGGCGGCGGCGCTGGCACTGCTCCTCGGTGCGACGGCGCTCCTGGGCCGGACCGTGCCGTCGCCGCCCGCTCCCACCGCAGTCGTACCTCCGTCGGCCGAGGCGGAGGTACTTTGACCCGGGCGCTCGTGGCCAGGACGTTCGCCGATCGCCTCTGACAGGATCCAACTGGGCGATCTGCACAGGCACTTCAGCCGTGGCGGCGACACGTGCCCGACCCCCAACACGGCCGGCCGCCGCCACGGAGCACCGCGCTCTACGCCGCCTTCCGCTCCTCGCCGTGTCCGTGCCGCCCGAGCACATAGCCGGCCTGAAGACGCGTCCTGGCCCCCAGCCCATCCATGAGGTCGGCGATGCGTCGCTGGCAGGTGCGCAGGGAGATGTCCAGGCGTCGGGCGATCACCTTGTCCTCCAGGCCGTTGAGCAGCATCCGCAGAATGGCGTCGTCGATCAGGGCCGAGGTGGAGCGCGCGCTGTCGTGGTCGTAACCGCCATCGAAGGGCCGTGCCTCGTCCCACGCTCCGGTGAGGGTGTGGCGCAGCGCCGCCACCACGGACTGCTCGCGGACGACACTGAGCCCCGGGCCCTCCTCGGCGGGGACGACGGCGACCTCGGCGTCGGCGACCAGCAACCAGGCCGGAGGGGAGACGGCCGTACGCACCTTGCCTCCGTCGGCGATCACCGTCTCGACCCGCTCGCGGACCCGTACATCGAACCGCGCCGACTCCGGCAGCAGCACCCTGAGGAGGTCGGAACGTGTTCCCGCGCTGCGCAGCCAGGCGCCGCGGTCCAGGTCCGCGGGTTCTTCCCAAGGGTCCTGGGTGGGGAGGGAGAAGAGGATCTCCCGCGTCGCCTCGACCGTGATCGTGGTGAGGATCCCCCGGGCGGCTCTCGGGTCCTCGACGCGTTGCACGTGCGGATGCTGCGGCTCGCCCGAGAAATGCCGGTGTCGACGGCCGACCTCGTCGCTCAACTTCCTCAGTCGGTCGATGCGTTCGGCGAGCGCGGCGAGCGGCTCGCCCCAGAAGAGCTGCACGTCCGCCTCGGCCGCCGACACTCGCTCGGCGGCCTCGGACGCGCCGCCGAAGTACAGCGTCGGATGCGCTCTGCCGGCCGTCGTCCAGGGGCGGGGCGCCGCCGTGGACCCGCTCACCTGGAAGTGCTCACCGGCGAACGTCACGTCCTCCTCGGTCCACAGCCGTCGTACGAGATGCAGGAACTCCTGGGTGCGCGCGTACCGTTGAGCCGGATCGCTGTGGGTGTCGCCGAAGGCGGCCAGGTTGTCGGAGCCCCAGCCGTCCGTCGTGTCGTCGCCGCGGTGGCCCGGCTCGACGGTGTTGGGGATGTACCAGAGGAATTCCCGGAGTCATCGTGGGTCCGATCGCAGCTTGACCGAGGGCGGTGCGAGGGGTGTCCGGGCGGGAGCGGGAAACGCGGCGTGGATCCGTGATCAGGGGAAGAAGGGGATCAACACAGTGCGCTGGACACGCTAGCAAGGTCGGCGGTGCGCTCTCTGGTGAGCAGCAGGACCTCGGTCATGTGATCGAGTCTCCGAGGCGTCGAGCCGGTTGTCAACGCACGCATACCGGTACGGCGGAGACCTCGGTGAGGTCTCCGCCGTACCGGTCGAGGACGCGCAGGCGAACTAGCGGCGCCCGCCGCGACGGTCCGCGAGCCGTTGAACCGCCGTGATCAGTGTGTCCACCTCGGCATGCGTGTTGTAGAAGGCGAACGACGGCCGGACGGTGGCCTCCAGGCCGTAGCGGCGCAGGATCGGCTGTGCGCAGTGGTGACCCGAACGGACCGCGATTCCTTCCTCGTTGAGGGCGGTGCCCACCTCGGCCGGTTCGTAGCCTTCCAGGACGAACGACACGATGCTCGCCTTGTTCGGAGCCGTGCCGACCAACCGCAGCCCGGGTACGCACCGCAGGCCTTCGGTGGCGTGCTCGACCAGGGTGTGCTCGTAGGCGGCGATGTTCGGCAGGCCGATGCGCTCGACGTAGTCGATGGCCGCGGCCAGCCCCACCGCGTCGGCGATGTTGCCCGTACCGGCCTCGAAACGGCCCGGCGGCGGCTGGAAGCTGGACTTCTCGAAGGTGACGTCGGTGATCATGTTGCCGCCGCCCTCCCACGGAGGCATGTCCTCCAGGACCTCCCGTTTGCCGTAGAGCACGCCGATCCCGGTCGGTCCGAACAGCTTGTGCCCGGAGAAGACCAGGAAGTCCGCGTCCAACTCCCTTACGTCGATGGGCAGATGCGGGACCGACTGCGCCGCGTCGACCAGGACGCGTGCCCCGGCCCGGTGCCCGATCTCGATGATCTGCTCGACCGGTACGACGGTGCCGAGCGCGTTGGACATCTGGGTGACCGCGACGAGCTTGGTGCGGTCGGACAGAAGCGCGGTGTACTGGTCGAGCAGCAGCTGACCGCTGTCGTCGACCGGGATCACCTTGATCACCGCGCCGGTCTGCTCCGCGAGCATCTGCCAGGGCACGATGTTGGCGTGGTGCTCCAGGTGGGAGAGCACGATCTCGTCGCCTTCGCGGATGTGTGCCGGACCCCATGCCTTGGCGACCAGGTTGATCGCCTCGGTGGTGCCCCGGACGAACACGATCTCCTCGGCGGAACCGGCCCCGATGAACCGGGCGACGGTCTTCCGGGCGCCCTCGTAGGCGTCCGTGGCCCGGGCGGCCAGTTCGTGCGCCGCGCGGTGGATGTTGGAGTTCTCCCGCGAGTAGAACTCCACGAGCCGGTCGATCACCGCCTGCGGCTTCTGCGTGGTGGCGGCGTTGTCGAGCCAGATCAGCGGACGGCCGTTCACCAGCTCGGACAGGATCGGGAAGTCCCGGCGCACCGCCTGCACGTCGAAGGCCGGGTGCTGGTCCAGCGGCAGTCCCGGCGGCGCGCCGGACACCTCGGGTTCCTGGGCGAAGTAGTACGGCGCCGTCGTCGCCGTCGGTGCCATCATCTCGGGCAGCGGCGGCAGCCCGAGGGGCCCGAAGCCGGGCAGCTCCGGTGCCTGGGCGGGGAACCCGGCGGCCTCCGTGAGGAAGTAGTACGGCCCGGGGTCCGGGAGGTGGGCCGGTGCGGCCGGCGAGGGAACGGGCGGCGGCCCCGGTGCCACCGGCGGGGCAGGTGCCTCCGGGGCGGCGGCGCCGGGCGCGCCCACCGCGTAGGGGCTCGCCATGAACGTGGCGGGGGCGCTGGTCGGTGGCGGCCCGGACGGCGGGCTCATTCCGGCGGTCGGTGCCGGGGGCGGCGGATCCATGGACGGGATGCCGGTGGGCATCGGAGGGGCCGGGTTCGCGCCGGGCGTGCCGGTCGGCACCGGCGCGGAGGGGGCGGTGGCCGGCTGCTCGGTGAACGCCGCGGGAGCGGATTCCGCAGCAGGCAGGCCAGTTGGCACCGCAGGTGCGAAATCCGCCGTCGGCGGACCGGCGGGCTGGGCAGGGAAGGGGCCCGGGGCCGGCGGACCGGCGGGCACAGCCTGGGCGGCCTGCGCGGTCGACGGCCCCGCTGGCGCCGTAGTCGCCGTACTCGCCGTACTCGCCGTACTCGCCGTACTCGCCGTACTCGCCGTACTCGCCGTAGGAGCGGAGTCGGCGCGCGGCAGGTCAGTCGGCGTCGGCCACTCCGGCCGGCCGTCGAAGGCCGGAGGCGGCGCCGCCGTGTCCGACTCCGTGGCCGCCGGCTGCCCGGGGAGTGCTCTGAAGAACTCCCCGGCCATCCGGCTCAGCGTCTCCTCGTCCGGCAGCCACGCCGGGGCGGCTTCGTTACCGGTGGTTGGGGGCGTGGTCATGGCTACCGGTAACTCGGGGCGTAGTCATGGAACTTGTCGACCTCGACGTCGTCGAGGACGGCGAGCGCGTCGTCGGTGAGGACCGCGAGCGAGCAGTACAGGGAGATCAGGTAGGAAGCGATGGCGCTGCGGTCGATCTGCATGAAGCGCACCGACAGGCCCATGCCCTGCTCGCCGGAGAGCCCGGGCTGGAACAGTCCGACCACGCCCTGGCGCGACTCGCCCGTGCGCAGCAGGATGAACTTGGTCTTGCCGTTCTCCAGCGGGACCTTGTCCGACGGGATGATCGGCAGGCCGCGCCAGGTCAGGAACTGCGAGCCGAACATGCTGACCGTGGCCGGCGGTACGCCTCGCCGGGTGCACTCCCTGCCGAACGCGGCGATCCCCTCGGGGTGGGTGAGGAAGAAGGCGGGCTGCTTCCAGACCTTCGTGATGAGGGCGTCGAGGTCGTCCGGGGTCGGCGGGCCCGCCATCGTGGAGATGCGCTGGGTGTCCGCCACGCTGGCCAGCATCCCGTACTCCGGGCTGTTGATCAGCTCGCCCTCCTGGTGTTCCTTCACCGCCTCGATGGTCAGCCGCAGTTGCTGCGCGGTCTGGTTGTGCGGGCTTGAGTACAGGTCGGAGATGCGGGTGTGCAGGTCAAGGACGGTCTGGACGGCCTTGAGCCGGTACTCGCGGGGTTCGCGTTCGTAGTCGACGAAGGTGTCCGGCAGCGGCGACTCGTCGTAGTTGTCGCACTCGATGCGCACCGACTCGGGGTGGACGACCTTGTTCACCCGGTAGATGCCGGCCTCGACCGGGACCCAGGACATCAGATGGACCAGCCAGCGAGGCGTGATGGAGGCCATCTGGGGAACGGTCTTGGTGGCGTTCGCGAGGGTCCGCGCCGCGCTGTCGCTCACCGACATCGATCGCGACGGTGGATTCACAGCCGTGGTCATGCGCCATCTCCTTTCGGCGCCCGGGATCCGGGCAGGCGTGAGGGGTGAGATCGCCGACGGGACAGGTACGGCCGAGATCTCTCGCACCCACTATCGATTCACCGTCGCAGTGAGCCCGGTAATGGTCCAATGCGTGTTTTCGAGGCTGTCATCGACGCGGTCTATGATTCGCAAATGATCGACTTGAGTCGGTTGCGCGTCCTGGTCGCCGTCGCCCGTGAGGGTTCCATCACGGCGGCCGCCGAGTCACTGCACTACGCCCAGCCGTCGGTGAGTCATCAACTCGCCAAGCTGGAGGCCGAGGTCGGGGTCCCGCTCTTGCAGCGGATGGGGCGCGGTATCCGCCTCACGGAGGCCGGTCGGCTGCTGGTGGACCGGGCCGAGTCGATCCTCGCGCAGGTCGAGTCCGTGCACGCCGAACTGGACGAGCTGGCCGGACTGCGCACCGGCCGGGTCCGGCTGGCCGCCTTTCCCTCGGCGCTGGCCACCCTGGTGCCGCTCGCCGCCGCCCGCGTGTCCGCCGAGCATCCCGCGATCGAACTGACCCTGCGGGAGGCCGAACCGCCCGACGCGCTCAACGCATTGCGCAACAACGACGTCGACGTGGCACTGATCTTCGAGCACGGCGATCCGCCGCAGCGCGACCGCCGCGACACCACCATGACGCCACTGCTGGACGAGCCGTTGTACGTGGTCACCCCGGCGAACCGGTACTGGGACGGCCCCCGGGCGGAGCTGGCCACCTATGCCGACGCGCGTTGGATCGCCGGGTGCGAGCGCTGCCGCGAGCATCTCGTCGCGGCCTGCGGGCGGGCCGGTTTCGAGCCGGTGGTCGAGTTCGAGACCGACGACTACGTGGCCGTACAGGCGCTCGTCGCGGCCGGACTCGGCGTGAGCCTGCTGCCGGGCCTCACCCTCCTCGCCAACCGGCACCCCGGTGTCAGCCTCCACCGCGTCCCCGGCATGCGCCGCCAGGTCGTGGCCGCCGTCCACGGAAAGCCGCCCGCGTCCCAGCCCGCCCAGGTACTCCTCGGCGCACTCGCCGCGACCGTCACCGAGCCGGAATGGCCCACCTGACCGAGCCTAGTCCTCCCCGGGACCAGCGGTGATCCAGTCGGTCAACTGCCGTACGTACTCCCGGTATCCGGACCGCGCGGCATCCACGATCGCGGGGACCTTCTCGGGTTCGGTGTCGAGACACAGCTGTACGAGGACGTGGTGCGGGCCGTCCGCAGGTGCGAGCGCGGCGGCAAGGTCCGCGTCGATCAATCCGGCCTTCCCGGCCGCGTCGAACGAGCCTGTCGGTGTCCCCGGTAGCGCGGTCCGGTTGACGGCCGCGGCCAGGTCGTACAAGAGCGCCAGAATCCGTTCGATCACGAGCCCGGCTCCCGGATCGGCGGCCAGGCGTGCGCTGTCCAGCGCGCCGAGCGAGTCGAGCTGGCCGACCGACTTGCGCATGGTGATGAGCCGGTGCTCGATCGACGCCCGGTCCACGGGCAGTTGGGCCGCCCCCGCGCTGGATGTGGTCATCGCCGCATCGTGCCACGCGGGGTTCGCGCCGTAGTCGCCGATTCCGGCTGGTGGGACATCCGGTGGACGACCGCAGGTGGCGGGTGGACATTCGATGCCCGTGGTCAACCGGGCCAGCCAGAGCAGGGGGTGCCGAGTGCGGTCATTGAGTGACCTCTTCCGTAATTTCATGCAGCTCGGATATGTGACGGACGACGTCGACGCTGCGGCCTCGTTCCTGGAGTCGAGGCTGGGGACCGTGCAGTGCGTCAAGCACTTCAAGTCGTCGCTGGGCGGCGGCCTGCCGCCGGCCGGTGCCGACGCCCCGCGTGCCCCCTTCGTGGTGGTGGACGGTGCGCCCGCCGACGAGTGGGTCATCGACGTGGCGCTGGTCAACGCCGGGCCGACCAACCTTGAGATCATCCGTCCCGTCGGCGGCGCGGTCGACCTCTACCGCGGTGCCGTCCGGCCCGGGGAACCCGCCACGCTGCATCATCTGGGCTTCCGCGTAGACGACTTCGACGAGGCCTCCGCGATCGTCGCCGCGAGCGGCAGGACCTGGAAGCAGTACGGGGACAGCGGTGCCATCCGCTTCGGGTATCTCGACATGACGGCCGAACTGGGCCACTTCGTCGAGGTCATGGAGCTGGACGAGGAAGCCGCCCAGGGATTCGCGCACCTTGAGGCCAAGTCCAACGCGCCCCGGTGACAAGGGCATTCGGGAGAGGAAACGTCATGAGCGACGAAGGCACAGCCGATTCCTACGACGTAATCGTCGTCGGATCGGGCGCGGGACTCGTCGGCGCGTACGCGGCGGCCTCCCGTGGGCTCCGTACGCTGGTCATCGAGAAGACGGAGTACGTCGGCGGCACCACGGCCTATTCGGGTGCCGGTATCTGGCTGCCCGGCAACGCTGCCGAGCAGCGCGCCGGTGTCGAGGACGGTCCCGATGTCGCACGCCCGTATCTCGACGCGATCGTCGGCGAGGACTCGCCGGCCTCTCTGCGGGAGGCCTTCCTGCGGGCGGGGCCCGTCCTGATCGAGGAGTTGGAGCGGAATCCGCGGTTCGGCCAGTTCGTCTGGCAGGGCGTGCCGGACTACTTCGCCGGACGGCCCGGGAGCCTGCCCCAGGGGCGCACCATCTTCCCTCCGGACCTGGACCGGTCCGAACTCGGCGAGCTGGAACCCCTGGTGCGCAGGCCGTTGTGGACGGAACGCTGGGGTGTCGAGGTCGGCCCGAGGATGATCGGCGGCCAGGCCCTGATCGGCCGGGCGCTGCTCGCGTTCATGGAGACCGGCAACGGCACCGTGCGCACGAACACCGGGCTGACGCGCCTGCTCGTCGAGGACGGCACGGTCGTCGGCGTCGAGGCCCTGAGCGAGGGCGAGTTGGTGGAATTCCGCGCCCGGCGGGGCGTGCTCCTCGCCGCCGGTGGCTACGAACGGAACGGCGAGCTGCGTGAGCGGTTCCAGCCCGGGGTCGGCGACGAGTGGACCCAGGGCTGCCCGGGCAACACCGGCGACGCCCTCCTCGCGGGAATCGACATCGGAGCGGCGACCGGCCTGCTCGACGAGTCGTGGTTCGCACCGGGCCTCGTCGTGCCCGACACGCGCCCGGTGTTCTACACGTCGGTCTGGAGCGGCATTTGGGTCAACGCGGCCGGACAGCGCTACATGAACGAGCGGCTCCCCTACGACCGCGCCGGTCACGAGATGCTCAAGGCGCACAGGTCGTCGGGCGTGTCGCACCTGCCGACGCACTGGGTGTTCGACCAGCGCCAGCTCGACAACAGGAAGGCGTTCGCCGGGCTGCCGGTGGCGCCGCAGGTGCCGGGCTGGTTCGACGTCGAGAAGTTCCTCGCCGCCGGTGTGCTGAAGCGGGCCGACTCGCTGGAGGAGCTGGCGGAGCTGATCGGTGTGCCTCCGGGTGCGCTCGCCGAGAGCGTCGAGCGGTTCAACGGCTATGCGCGGGGCGGCAAGGACGAGGAGTTCGGCCGCGGTGAGGATCCCTGGGACCTGATGATCACGCAGATGGCGGGGGCTCACACCGACGGGCCCAACCCCTGTCTCGGCGTGATCGACAAGCCGCCGTACTACGCGGCCTCGATCGTACTGTCCGACCTGGGGACCAAGGGCGGTCTGAAGACGGACGACCACGCTCGCGTGCTGCGGCCCGACGGGTCGGTGATCACCGGTCTGTACGCGTCGGGGAACACGATGGCGCCGATGTCCGGGCGGATCTACCCGGGCGCGGGCGGTCCCGTGGGTTCGTCGATGGCGTTCTCCTACATCGCCGCGGTCGACATGGCCGGCGAAAGCCAATAGGCGCGAACAACTCCCTCTCGAAGTGGGCCTCTTCGAGAGGGAGTTGAGGCGTGTTCAGGCGGACTCGGTGGAGTGTCCGGGAAACAGCGACAGCGCGGGGTCCAGGGCCACAGCCGCATTGTTGACCGCCGTCGCGACCTCCCCGAAGCCGACCGACATCAGGCGGACCTTGCCGGGGTACGCGGTGACGTCGCCGGCCGCGTAGATCCGCTCGACCGTGGTGCGCATCCTGGTGTCGACGACGATGGTCCGCCGCTCCAGCTGGACGCCCCAGTCGGCGAGTGGCCCGAGGTTGCTGATGAAGCCGAGCGCGGCCACGACCGCGTCCACCTTCAGCACCCGGGGCAAGGTCTCCCCGTCGACCTTCACGTGCGCCTGGCGCAGCCGGTCGTCGCCGGCCAGGGTCTCCACCTGGGCGTTGGTGACGATGCCGACCCCGCACTCGTGCAGTTCGCGGACGCTCGCCGCGTGGGCCCGGAACGTGCCGCGGCGGTGTACGAGGGTCACCGAGCGGGCGATGGGGTGCAGGGCGAGGGCCCAGTCGACGGCGCTGTCCCCGCCGCCGACGACGAGGACGTCCCGGTCGGTGTGTTCGGCCGGGTCGGGCACGAAGTAGGTCAGTCCGCGGCCGAGGAACTCCTCGCCGGCCGGGAGGGTGCGCGGGGTGAACGTGCCGATCCCGGCGGTGAGTACGACCGCTCCGGCGTCGACCGTGACGCCGTCGGAGAGGGTGACCTGCGGGCGTCCCTCGGGCGAGTGGGCGAGGCCGACCGCCTGGCGGCCCAGGAGATACGTCGGGTCGAAGGCGTCGGCCTGGTCCTTGAGGGCCGTGACGACGTCGCGGCCCCGGGTGCCGGGGACGGCGGCGATGTCGCGGATCTCCTTCTCCGGGTAGAGCGCGGTGATCTGACCGCCGCACTGCGGCAGCGCGTCGACCAGGACGGTCCGCAGCCCGCGGAAGCCCGCGCAGTAGGCGCCGTAGAGACCGATCGGGCCGGCTCCGACGATGAGGATGTCTGTGGTCACGGTCTCGGCCACGGGCCGGCCTCCTGGGGTGATGGGGAGTGTGGGCAGCGGACGGCGGTGGTCGGCCGGCCGAGTGTATGGCGGCTCCGATCAGGGCCGTCGGCTCCGGTCCCGCCTGATGGGACGGTCGGTGGACGGTCCGGGACACCACGTGGAGAGTCGCTGTCACGGGCCACCGCGATGACGGACGGCTTTCTGCGGACGAGGAGGGCGAGGCTCGTGAGCGATGAAGTGCGGGTGTGGATCGATCAGAAACTGTGCACGGGTGACGGCCTGTGCACCCAATACGCCCCCGAAGTCTTCGAGTTCGGCGACGACGGATTGGCCTACGTCAAGAACGGCGAGGACGGGGAACTGCTGACGCCCGAGGGCGCGCAGGCCGATGTGGCGAACCGGCTGCGCCTGGATGTGATCGACGCAGCCGACGAGTGCCCGGGCAATTGCATCCATGTGGTGCGCAGCGCCGACGGGATCGAGGTCGCCGGTCCCGACGCCGGCTGAGACGACTCTGCGTGAGCAGTGGAAGGAGTGATGTTCGGTGTCTGCCGTGGTTGAGCCCCAAGTGGACCGTCGTGTCCCGTGGTTCGAGGGTGATGTGCCGGCCGAGAAGGTCCCGGAGAAGTACCGGCTGTCGCGCGCGTTCGTGCCCAAGGGCCGTTATCTGGACCCCGAGTTCCTCAAGCTGGAACTGGACAAGGTGTTCACGAAGGCCTGGTTGATGGCCTGCCGGCTGGAGGAGCTGCCGGGTGTCGGTTGTTTCGTCGAGTACGAGATCGGTGGTCATTCGATCCTGATCGTGCGGGAGGGCAAGGACTCGATCCGGGCCTATTTCAACGCGTGCCGGCATCGCGGTACGCGGCTGGCGCGGGGGCGGGGCCGGGTCGGTTCGCTCATCTGCCCCTTCCACGGCTGGCGTTGGAACCTGGACGGTTCGATCAGGCTGGTGCTGGACCGTGAGGAGTTCGTGCCGCGCTCGGACGACGACCTCGGTCTGGTGCAGGTGCGGGCGGAGCAGTGGGGCGGGTTCGTGTTCATCAACATGGACCCGGACGCGAAACCGCTGCTCGAATACCTGGACCCGATCCCGAGGATCTTCGCGCCGTTCCAGTTCGAGCACATGCGGTACCGGTGGCACAAGTCCGTGCCGCTGCCGTGCAATTGGAAGACCGCGCTGGACGGATTCCTTGAGGCGTACCACGTGGCGGGGACGCATCCGCAGCTGTACCGCTTCGACAAGTCGAACACCAACATCGCCTCGATGAAGGAACTCGAGAACCGGATGTGGGCGCCGACGACCGTGTACGAGCGGCACGCGCACTATTCGAGTGTCGGCCCGAAGAAGAAGGAGGCCGGCAAGGACCCGGCCAACCGGGGCACGGGGGGCGTGACCGACGAACGGCTGAGCGTCGCGCTGAGCGTGCAGTACATCGCCGACGACATGCGCGGCCTGGAGAACGAGCGGAGCTGGCGGGCCGCCGAGGCGCTGAAGACGGCGGAGGTGCCGGAGGGGATGACCGCCGGCCAGTACTACATGCAGCTGTACAAGGAGTTGTCGCTCGCCGAGGGTTACGACTGGCCGGACATCACGCCCCAGCAGTGGGCGGAGGCCGGTACGGCGTGGAACGTGTTCCCCAACACGATCCTGCTGCCCAACCAGGGGTCGGTGTTCGGCTACCGGGCGCGGCCCGACGGGTTCGACCCGGACCGCTGCATCTTCGAGATCTTCAGCCTGGACCAGGTCCCGGTCGCCGACTACGACAAGAAGCGGGACTTCCAGCCACAGTTCTTCGAAGACTTCCGCGAGGCCGACCTCGGCGAGATCTTCACCCAGGACCTGATGAACGCCAAGGAGGTGACCGTGGGCATGCACTCCCCCAGCTTCGACGGCCACCGGCTGAGCGAGGAGCAGGAGATGACGATCTACAACCACCACCGGGTCGCCGACCGGTTCCTCTGGACGGACTGACCCGTCGATTGACGGACTGACCCGTCGATCGGTGGTCCCGGCCCCCAGGGGCCGGGACCGGCCCGTTCAGCGCGAGACCCAGCCGACGTCGTGCCAGTACGTCTCCAGCTCCTTCAGCGGCTTCGGCCAGGTCTCGATGTACGTGACGCCCTCGGCCCCCGCCGTCATCGTGTACGGCGTGCCGGCCCGGCTGAGGAAGACCTCCCCAGGTCCCACCCGCACGGTCTGCGGCTCGCCCGCCTCGTAGTGCTCGATGTGGTACTCGCCCGCGAAGACGAAGAGCATCTCGTCCACGTTGTGGTGGTGCCGGGGCACCGTGAAGTGCGGGCGCACGCGCAGCGGGTTGCGGTTGAAGCGCGGGATGTCGATCGGCTTCGTGGACACCCACATCGCGCCGTCGAACGTCGCCGCGAAGTCCACGGGCGCGTCCCGCAGCAGACCGCCTTCGTTCCAGAAGTACTGCGGATGCCCTTGCTGGTCCAGGCCCATGGGAACCCAGTCCTCGTCCGCCACCAGATCACCGAATGTAAGAGTCACGCGGCGACCGTATGCGCGGCCGGCCGACGTGTCGTCGACAGGTTCCGCTCATCGGGACCCCTCGGCCGGGCGTTCACAGCACCGGTCCCGGCCAACGGGATTCACGTATGACACGCCTCACCCCGCTGCCGAGTATCGGTTCATGGGAATCGAGAGTTTCAACCTGCTGGCGGACGAGGGCTGGATCGAGTTGCCGGTCGACCAGTCCGCCCCCACGTATCTGTGGCACGGAGGCGGTCTCCTGGCCGACGCGCCGGTCGACATGGAGCAGACCTTCAAGGGCAACATGTGGTGGTCGACCAAGGTGGACCCGTCGTTCAACATCAACGGGCTGCGCTGCGCCCCGGACTTCGCGGTGCCCCGGCACCACCACAACCTCGACGAGTTGATCATCGTCTTCGGCGGGCAGTTCCACGTCGCCTGGGGCGAGGACGGGGAAGAGGGCAGCCGGACGGTCGGGCCCGGCGAGTTCTGGATCAGCAAGGCCGGAACTCCCTATCTGATGACGGCCGGGCCCGAGGGCGTCACCTACGCCGAGACCTGGCCGGAGCCGATGGCGAACCTGGAGACGTACTGGCACGACGCGGGCTGGGTCCACCGCGACCACTGACCACCTCCCTCGGCATTTCGTCTCCTCATTCCATGCCCGAAGCCGACCGAAAGGTGAACAGCCACAACAAGTCAGGCACGACCCATTCCGGCCGACTTGAATTACGTATACTCTTCTTGCTCACGGGCCGGTTCTGCGGTGAGCCGCGTGGGAGCAGGTCCGCCTCGTCGCCGGTCGTGACCTCCACGTCACGCCGGCCGACATGGTCTGCCGCGGCACTCGGCCCTCGTGCCGTTCGACATCCGCTCGCGGCTCTCTCTTCACTTTCTCGGACGGCGACGGCGCCGCGCGCTGCCACCGTCCGCTGATCGCTGCGAGTGCCGGGCACTCGCCGACACGTTGGGAAGCGGACATGATCGAGTCGGTCGGACGGGCCCTCTCCACACCCCGGTCGCGCGTGTCACTCGCGCTGGTGTCGACCACGGTGCTGCTCGCCGGATGCGGTGGCGGCGCCAGTGGTGCCACCACGGCGGACAGCACGAAGATCCCGGCCGCGCTGGCGAGCGCGTTCCCGGGCCACAAGGCCACCGGCGCTCCGGTGCGGATCGGGCTGATCACCAACGAGGGCGGCTCGACGATCAGCCAGCCCGAGACCCGGGAAGCCGCCGAGGCGGCCATGAAGTACGCCAACGCCAACCTCGGCGGGATCGCGGGCCGACCCGTCGCGCTCACGGTCTGCAAGACGAAGGAGGAGCCCGCGACGGCGCGGGACTGCGCGAACCAGATGGTCGAGCAGAAGGTCGACGCGGTGGTCCTGACCAGCAGCGGTCTGGGCGACTCCATGGTCCCGATCGTGACCAAGGCGGGCATCCCGTGGGCGACCGCCATCGCCGCCAGCAACTCCGAGGGCACCACCGCCAACGCCTTCTCCTGGACCGGCGGTTTCCCGACCACCATGACGTCGATGGCCGCGTACGCGAAGGAGAAGGGCTACAAGAACGTGGCCGCGTTCGTGATCGACGCGCCGGCCGCGGTCAGCGGGATCGAGGCCATCGGGAAACCGGTGTTCGCGAAGGCCGGCGTCGGACTGCGGATCGTGACGGTGGCCGCGGGCACTCCGGACGCGTCGCCGCAGGTGAGCGCCGCCCTGCGGAACAAGCCCGACGCCGTCGCCGTCGTGGCGGACCCGACCGTGTGCACCTCCGTGCTCCAGGCCATGGGCACGCTCGGCGCCGGCATCGCCCGGATGACCGTCCAGTCGTGCGTGTCCCCCGAGGTCGTGCAGGCGGTGGGCGCGGGCATGGACGGCGTGCAGGTCTTCAGCAGTTTCGACGTCGCCAGTGACGACCCGGAGGCCCAGCTCTTCCGGCAGGTGATGAAGGAGTACAGCCCCGACACCCCGACCCAGGGGTACGCGGCGATCGGCTACCAGGGCGTCCTCGGCCTGGTCCGCGCCCTGCACGGACTGAGCGGCACGGTCTCGGCGAAGACGATCACGGCGGCCCTGCACGCGGCGAAGGACGTCGTACTCCCGGCCGGGCACGGCATCACGTTCAGCTGCGACTCCAAAGCGGTACCGGGTCTGCCCGCGGCCTGCTCGGCGAAGGAGGTCACCGGCACGGTGTCGTCCGACGGCAAGTTGGGGCAGCTGCGGGTCGTCGATCCCAGTGCGTTGTTCGCGCGGTAGTCGAAGCAGCGGTCGGAACAACCGGGAGGGACGGTCTCGCCGATGAGCCAGTACGTCGTGTTTCTGTTGCTGGGGCTGGGCAGTGGGGCGGTGTTCGGCGCACTCGCGCTGGCACTGGTGCTCACCTACCGAGGCTCCGGTGTGGTCAACTTCGCCACCGGGGCGATCGCGTTGTACAGCGCGTACACCTACGCGTTCCTGCGCCAGGGCGAGTTGCTGGTGCCGCTGCCGGGGGTGCCGAAGAAGGTCGGGCTCGGCGGACCGCTCGGTCTCTTCCCGGCGGTGGTCATCTCCCTTGTGCTGGCCGCCCTGTTGGGGGTGGTGCTGTACGGGCTGGTCTTCCGGCCCTTGCGGACCGCGCCGCCGGTGGCGAAGGCCGTCGCCTCGATCGGGGTGATGCTGGTGATCCAGGCCGTGCTGGCCGCGGGCGTCGGCACGGGCGCGGTGTCGGTCAAGGCGATCCTGCCCAACGACCCGGTGTCCTGGGGCGGTTCGCTGATCCCCGGCGACCGGCTGTGGTTCGCGGCCGCCATCGTCGTACTCACCGTCGTGCTCGCGCTGGTGTTCCGCCTGACGCGGTTCGGGCTCGCGGCCCGCGCGGCGGCCGAGTCGGAGAAGGGCGCGCTGGTCAGCGGGTTGTCGCCGGAGCGGATCGCGGTCGCGAACTGGGCGCTCAGCTCGGCCATCGCCGGTCTGTCCGGCATCCTGATCGCGCCGATCGTGCCGCTGGTCCCGGTGTCCTACACGCTGTTCATCGTGCCGGCCCTCGCGGCGGCGCTGGTCGGCAACTTCACCGCGCTGATCCCGGCCGTGGGCGCCGGGCTGGTCATCGGGATGCTCCAGTCCGAGGTGCAGTTCCTCCAGGGCAAGTGGTCGTGGCTCCCCCAGACCGGTCTGGCCCAACTGGTGCCGCTGGCCGTCATCCTGGCCTACCTGGTGGTGCGCGGACGCCCGCTGCCCACCCGCGGCTCGCTGATCCAGCAGGCGCTCGGCCGGGCACCACGCCCGGACCGCGTGCTGGTCCCTGCCGTCGCGAGTACGGCCCTGGGTGTCGTCGTGCTCCTGGCCACCCACGGCAGCATTCGCGCCGCCGTGATCACCTCGCTGACCCTGGCGGTGATCTCGCTGTCGCTGGTGGTCGTCACCGGATTCGCCGGGCAGATCTCGCTGGCCCAGCTGACCCTGGCCGGAGTCGGCGCGTTCAGCCTGAGCAAGCTGAGCGCGGGATGGGGTATACCCTTTCCGCTCGCCCCGCTGCTGGCGGCCCTGGCGGCGATGGTGATCGGGGTCGTGATCGGGCTCCCCGCGCTGCGGATCCGCGGTCTGCCCGCGGCCGTGGTCACGGTCGCGCTGGCGGTGGCACTGGAGGCCTTCTGGTTCCGCAACCCCGACCTCAACGGCGGCCTGGGCGGCTCCAAGGTCCCCTCTCCGCACCTGTTCGGCCTCGACCTGGGCATCGGCTCCGGCGAGGACTATCCGCGCCTGCCCTTCGCGCTGCTGTGCCTGGTGGTGCTGCTTCTGGTGGGCCTCGGCGTGGCGTGGCTGCGGCGCAGCAGGCTCGGCGCCGCGATGCTGGCCGTGCGCGCCAACGAACGCTCGGCCGCGGCGGCGGGCATCGACGTCGCCCGCACGAAGATCGTCGCCTTCGCCATCGGCGCGTTCGTCGCCGGGCTCGGCGGCGCCCTCCTCGGCTGTCAACAGACCGTCGCGGACGCCGAGATGTTCACCGCGATCGGCGGCCTGGGCCTGTTCGCCACCGCGTACCTGGCGGGCGTCACCGCCCTGTCCGGCGGCATCGTGGCCGGCGTGATGGGGGCCGGCGGACTGCTGCCCGTCCTCCTGGACCGGGCCCTGTCCCTCGGCGAGTGGTACGACGTGATCATGGGCGTCGGACTCGTCCTCACCGTGATCACCAACCCCGAGGGGGTCGTCGGCCCGGCACACGAACTCGCGGCGCGGATCCGACGCGCGCGTCATCCGGCTGCCGTCGACGACACGGATACCGATGGCCTCACCGAGGCGGCACCTGCCGCCCGCCCACCGGTTCCCGAACCGGGCGAGGTGGTCCTCTCGGTCCGTGATGTCGGCGTGCGCTACGGCGGTGTCGTGGCCGTCGACTCCGTCTCCTTCGAGGTGCGCTCGGGCGAGATCGTCGGCGTGATCGGGCCGAACGGTGCCGGGAAGACCACCCTGCTCGACGCGATCAGCGGCTACCACCGCAGCACGGGAGCAGTCGAGTTCGACGGCCGGGAGATCTCGTCCCTGAAGCCGCACCAGCGGGGCCGGGCAGGGCTCGGCCGCACCTTCCAGGGAATCGAGCTGTACGAGGATCTCAGCGTCGAGGAGAACGTGCTGGTCGGGGAAGCCGCGGCACGGCACGGTGGCGACCATGTCGGTTCCGTGCAGGGGCCGGAGCTGCGGAACCGGCTGTTCGATACGCTGCACCTGAGCCGGTTCCGGGACCAGCCGGCCCGTGAACTCTCCCAGGGCAGGCGGCAGTTGGTGTCCATCGCACGCGCCCTGGCGGGCCGCCCCCGGATGCTGCTCCTTGACGAGCCCGCGGCAGGTCTGGACAGTTCCGAGAGCCGCTGGCTGGGCGACCGGCTGCGGGCCGTGCGGGCCGACGGTGTGACCGTGCTGCTGATCGACCACGACATGGGACTGGTGCTCGACGTGTGCGACCGGATCGTCGTGCTGGACATCGGAAAGGTGATCGCGGACGGAACTCCCGCCGAGATCACGGCGGATCCACGCGTCGCCACCGCCTACCTGGGCGCGGCGCAGAGCGATACGGACGAGATGCGCGGGGAGGTCGTCCAGTGACCGGGCCGGAACTGCTGACGTGCGAGGGCGTGGACGCGGGCTATACGAAGGGTCGGCCGGTGGTCCGCGGCTTCGGCCTGAGGCTGCTGCCCGGTGAGGTCGTGGCCCTGCTCGGGCCCAACGGGGCGGGAAAGACAACCCTGTTGACCACGCTCGCCGGTCTGCTGCCGCGCCTTGGCGGGACGGTGGCCCTCGACGGCACGGAGATCCGGGGCGGCCGGGCGCGCGAGGCAGCCCGGCGGGGGCTGGTTCTCGTGCCCGACGACCGGTCCCTGTTCACGCAGTTGACCGTGCGCGACAATCTGACGCTCGCCCGGCGGCGGCAGGGCAGCACCGTGGACCAGGTGCTCGACTTCTTTCCGGCACTGGGGAAACGGCTGAAGGTCGCGGCCGGCCAACTCTCCGGCGGGGAACAGCAGATGCTGGCCCTGGGCCGGGCCATGATCCAGGATCCGCGCGTACTCCTCGTCGACGAGCTGAGCATGGGGCTGGCCCCGGTGATCGTCGAGGAACTGCTGCCGGTGGTACGGCGGATCGCCGAGGACACCGGCGCGGCCGTCGTGCTGGTCGAGCAGCATGTCCGGCTGGCCCTCGACGTGGCGGACCGGGCGGTGGTCCTGGTGCACGGCGAGACCGTCCTCAGCGACTCCGCCGAGCGGATCGCCGCCGACCCCGGTCTGCTGGAGCGCGCGTATCTCGGCGAACGGGCACCGGATCGGGTCCCCTGAGTGGATCGGGCCGTACTCGCCTACGCGTCGAGGGTGAGCCCACGGGCGCGGTGGTCGGTGAGTACGGCCGTGACCACTTCGGTGCGGGAGCGCAGACCGGTGCGGGCGAACAGCCGGGACAGCCGGTTGGCGACCGCGTCCTCCGTCAGCCGTAGCACGGTGGAGATATGACGGTTCGTCAGACCCTCGGCAATCAGCGTCGCGAGCAACTGCTCGCTCTCTACGGTGGCTTGTCTGCGGCCGGGGACGGTGATCCCGGCCGTGCGCATGGCGACCCGGGTGTGGAAGCGCTCCAGCGCGGCACCGCACTGCCCGAAGAGGTCGTACGCCACGCGCAGCAGGGTGGGCGGGCCTGTGCCCGCGTCGGATGCGGCGACCAGGGTCACCGCCGTCTCGAAGGGCTGGCCGCGCGAGCGGGCCAGCTCCACGGCCTCCCTCAGGTCGCCGTCCTGCCGTCGGAGTCGTGCCGAGGCCAGCAGGTACGTCAAGCGGGCCCTTCCAGTGCCCATCTGTACGGAGACGCGTTCCAGCCGGTCGAGACAGGCCGCCGCCTCCGCCGTGCGGCCCTCCCGTGCGAGCAACTCCGTCAGGGAGGACCAGAGTTCGTCGGTGCCGGCGACCTGGTCGTGCGCGTCCGCCGCGGCGAGACCGCGCCGTAGCGACCGCTCGGCGCCGGCCGGATCGCCGAGGGTCCGCAGTACTTCGGCCTCGGCGGCGTCCAGTGAGTGTTCCGGCGGACCCTCGCCCGGCACGCGCACGCTGTCGATCACTCGGCGGGCGCTGGTGACCCGGCCCCGGGCGAGCAGGATCGCCGCGGTGCGCGCGGGGATCAGGTACTTGTCCACCGCGGGCGTGTGGAACTGTTTGTTCGCCAGCATCCAGCGGGACGGGTCCAGCGCATCGTCCCACTCGCCCCTGAGGTGGTGCCACAGGAACCGACCGGAGCGGGGCAGCAGTTCGGGGGTCAGGCCCTGAGCGGCGAGAAGGGTCTCGGCGGCTTGCAGGTCCCCGCCGTTGAGGAGCTCGTCGAACTTGGTGACGGTCAGCGTGTAGGCGTGGTCGGGGCCGATGTGCGGGGCCTCCGGGATGGCCAGTGAGCGTCGGAAGCGTTCCGGTCGGCCCAGCGCGAGTTCCGCCGCGTCGCGGAAGCAGGTGGGGTTGGCGCGGGCTCGGACGTCGGTGTCCCATGCGGGTTCGGTCTGCGCCAGGAGGTCCAGCGCTTCGTGCCATCTCGCCAGCAGGCAGAGGGCCAGCGCACGGCCGGTCGCGGCGGCCGCGACGGGCAGCCGCAGTTCGTCCCACCAGCGAGGGGTGGCCAGCCTGGACAGCGCCGCCCAGTCCAGGTCGTTCGCCGTCGCCGCCGTCAACAGGGTGGCGATCTCCTGGAGTTCGAGCGGATCGACGATGTCGGGACGGTTACGCAGGATCGACTCGGCGATGGTGCGTGCGGTCGCGAAGTCTCCGGCGAAGTAGGCGGCGACGGCGTACCGCTGAAGGGCGGGGACGCGGTCGGCGGGTCGCTCGACGAGGTGGCCGGCCGCGCGGCACCACCGGAGCATCCCCCTGCCCTCGGCGTCGGAGTGGAGGCGCTCGGCCGCCGCCGTCAACTCCCTGGCCGCGCGGTCGCGTTCGACGAGGGTGCCCGCCTCCGCGATGCGGTCCGCGCGGTAGGCCATCGCGTCGACGTCGCCGAGCAGGGCTGTCGTCGGCTGCCGCAACCCCGATGAGGTGTCCGCCTCGTCGGCATCGGCCCAGAGTGTCTCCACCGCGGTGGCGGACAGGCGGCTGCGTTCCAGCGGGCCGAGTCGCTCGCGTACGGCATGTGCCACCAGCGGAACGGCGAACGTCCAACCTCCTTGCGCTTTTGCAGAGTTGGGCCCGGGCAGACCCTCGACGACCTCCGCGTCGACCAACTCGCGGACAGCTGCGCGCACTTCGTCGGCGGACAGTCCGGCCGAGGCCGCGATCAGTTCCACGGCCCGCGCGCCGAGCGGCCACAGGATGCTCAGCGCCCCGGCCACCGTGCGGCACGGTTCGCCCAGCGCGGCCAGCGCCCTCAAGTGCCGGTCGCCGTCCGGCAGTACCGGTGTCGGCGTCCGCACCCCGACGAAGGCATGGCCGTCCGTCACTCCGATCGCCCCTTGCCGGGTCCACGCGGTGAGCAGCGCGTCGACCGCCCCCGGCAGCCCGTGCGTCAGGTCGCGTACCCGTCGGGCCAGACCGGTGTCGGGGGTCGCCGCCAACCGTCGCGCCACCATGGCGGTCGTCTCGTCCGGGGCGAGACGGGGCAGCACCATCGTGCGGACGCCCCTGCGGGGACGGGCTGCTTCGCCGCGCCCCACAGCCGAGGCCACCAGCCGCACACCGGACGGGACTTCCGCGAAGTCGATTCCACCGAGCAGGGCCAGCGAGTCGGCGTCGGCATGCTGGATGTCGTCGATCACCACCACGGACGCGGTCCGCGCCAGGGCCGTGCGCAGCAGTGCGGCCATCGCAGCCCCGTCGCCCCGCCCGGCCGCCCGCACCGCTCCCGCGTTCCGGCGCTCCTCCAACGCCATGACCAGCCGCAGCGCCAGCAGGAACGGGCGGGCGTCGTCGCCCGGAACGCAACCCACGGCACGCACGAACACCCCCTCCGCACGGAGTCGTTCGGTGACGGCGTGCAGGAACACCGTGCGTCCGACGCCTCGTCGACCCCGGACCAGCACCAGGCGCGGACCGTCCGAGTCCCCCAGCCAGCCGTGGACATCTGCCAACTCCCTCTCACGTCCGACGAGGTGGCCAGACGACAGGCCCGCACCAGCAGCCGTGCCGCCGTGCGCTGACCAGGGGTCATCGGACGGAAGAATCATGGTCCACTACGTTCTCTTCGACGACTTGTGCCAGGCGGACAGCGACGATTCCGGTCGGCCATGTGTTCGGAAAATGGTCCCGCGGCCACATTATGATCACATCCATGGGGACGTTTCCGTCGGACGCCGGACCCGGAGGGGGTGGACGTGCGGGCATGGGAGCCTGTCATCGGCAGAGACGGCGAACTCCGGGACGTGACGCGGACGTTGCTGTCCACCGGCGCTGCGGCTCGCACCCTCCTGGTCGTCGGAGGACCCGGAACGGGCAAGACCTCTCTGGTGGAACAGGCCCGGCGGGCGGCGGCCGAGGAAGGTGCCAACGTCCTGCGGCTGCGCTGTCACGAAGGTGCGAGCCCGCCCGGTGCCGCCGCCCTGGCCGACGGTGTGCACTCGGTGCTGGCCAAGTTCCACGACCGTCGCAGCCCGGTCCGGGTCGGTGCCGTTCGCCGGATCCGGCTCCAATCCACTGGCCAGGACGGAGAGTTGGCGCTGCTGTCCGTGCTCGGCGAGATCCTCTCGGACGCGGCGGCCCATCTCCCCTACGCGGTGGTGGTCGACGATGTCGATCGGATGCCACCGCAGACGGCGTCCGCCCTGGGCCTGCTGCTGCGCGTCTTCCGTCCGGTCGGGGTGCCTATGGTGATGGCCGGCAGACCGGTCCGTCCCTCGGGCGACGGCGCCTCACCGCTCGCGGCGGCGGCCGACCGGCTGCTGGAACTGCCGCCGCTGCGGCCCGCCGACGTCGAGGCCCTTGTCGTACGGCGGCTCGGCCGTCCCGTCGAACCGGCCCTGGTGACAGCGGTGTTGGGCGCGCTCGGCCCGATGGCGGGCACCCCTGAGGCCGTACTGTCGGTGCTCGACGCGATGGCCGAGCACGGCGACCTACTGGAACTCGACGGCCATGTCTGCCTGACCCAGCCTCGGCGGGCACTGCGGCTCACCACCGATGTGACGAAGCTGAGCCGTCTGTGCTGGCCGGACGCCCCGCCGGACCTCGTCGCCCTGGACGCCGCTGCGGCGGTGGCCCGCAACCTCGAACACGCCGAAGTTCGCCTCGACGATCTGCTCCGGCTGAAGCCCGGCGGACCGCGCCGGGCGGGTCTGGTCGACCGCTCACTCACCCCGCTGGTCAAGGACGGGACGCTGACCGTGGACGGAGACGGCCGGATGGCCTTCGCCGTTCCCGCGCTCGCGGCGGCACTGCGCGCACTGCCCACCCACCACGACGTGTCGTCGCTGCACGCCCTGGTCACCAGGTCGTTGACCGACCGGCTGGGCCCGGAGACGGCGGGCAGTTGCTACCCACGCCTCGCCGAGCACGTCGCGGCGGCCGGGACCGAGCTGGACGACACCCTCGCGGTGGACGTGCTGCTCGCGGCAGCCCGTACGGACGCGAGGTCGGACTGGCCCCGATCGGTCCGTGCCTACGCCTCGGCGCTGCGCCGCCTGACGCCGCACGACCACCGGACGCCCGGCGTCCTGCGCGAGTCAGCCGAACTGAGCCTGCGCCACGCCGACCACCCGGGTGCACTGGCCCTGGGCGAACCGCTCCTCGCCCATCTGGCCGCGTCACCGGCCGGGCAGGACCGCGACTGTCCCGACTTCGTCGCCCAAGTCTGGGCGATGGCGGCGCTGCACGAGCACCGGTTGCCGGACGACATCGCGGGCACCGGGTCCCCGGCCCACGATGTCGGGGATCAGGTGCCCGCCGTAGCCCGATTCGCCGAGCTGGTCGGTCCGTTCGCGCTCGGAGCGGCGGGCGGGACCCCTCGTCCGTCGACCGCAGGACATCGTACGGACACCGGACCGCCGCCGTCCCGACCGAAAGGCGGAACCCGCCAACCGCAGCCCCCCGACCCCCGTGCGGACGCCGGGCCGACAAGCAAAGCTCACCAGCCTCCGGCTCCCGCCCGCCGTCCGGGCTCCGGACCGCTGCCCTCCGCACCGGAGCTACGGTTGCTGGCCGCCGCAGCTGGCAGCCGTGCCGAACTGTCGGCCGCGCTGCGCGCCCTGCCTCCCGAGGCGAGCAGCGCACCGGACCTGGACCGGCTGCGGACCGCGGCCGTGCACGCGGACCTGGCCGGTGCACTGGCCGCCGTGCTCGGGGACCGCTACACGGGGGCCGGGAACAGTACGGCCGCCTGGTACCACGCCATGGTTCGCGACTACCTCGAAGGCGACTGGGACCAGGCTCTCGTGGCGGCCCGCCGGATCGAGGCGCGCAGCCGGACGCACGGCACGACGGCGGGCGCGGCGCAGTCCGCCCGGGCGCTCGCGGCGGAAATCCTCTGTACGCGTGGGGAGTTGGGGAGGGCCCGGACCTGGCTGGAGCTGGTTCCGGACAGCGTGCCGCACCCGCTCGTCGCCTGGGCCCGGCTCGGTCTGCGGTACTGGTCGGGGTCGGGGCAGGCGGAGGAGGCGTTGGAGGGGGCGCTGAGGGACGTACGGCGGGCTCGTGGGTGTGGTCTGCATGCGGGGACCGAGAAGGTGCTGCTTCGGTACGTCTCCCTCGCCCTGGTGGCGGACCTGCCGGGGGCCATGCGGGAGGGGCTGGCCGAACTGGAGGCGCTGCACGAGGTGGTGGGCTCCGTCATGACGCACGAGGCGGTGTTGTTCGGGCGCGGTCTGGTGCACCGTGACACGGAGAGCGCGCTGACCGCTCTGCGGTCGGTGCGCGAGCGGGGCGACGCGTACCAGAACCTGCTCTGCTGTCTCTCCCTGATGGAGATCGGCGACGAGTCCGAACCGTGGCAGGCGGAGGCCTCGCGGATCGCGCGGTCGCTGGGGATCGGGCGGGCGACCCGTTCGACACTCGGTCACATGACGCGCCGGCGGACCTTCGGGCTGCCGAGGACACGTCCGGTCAGGGACACGTTCGGCGAGGAGGACGTCGAACTGACCACGATGGTCAGCAACGGGGCGACCAACCGCCAGATCGCGGCGCGGCTCGCGTGGAGCGAGAAGACCGTGGAGCGGCGGCTGACCCGGCTGTTCCAGCGGACCGGGTGCCGCTCCCGGGTGGAGCTGGCCGCGGCCTGGCTGGACGGCAGCCTCGCCCGCCGGGCCGGGAGTCCGCTGCTGCCGGGCCCCGGCCCCGACGGGGTGACGCCGCCGGGCCGGCTGTGACGGCCGGTCAGCCGAGGCGGGCGATGTGGGTGTCGATGGGGACACCGAGCCGGCCGGTGTCCAAAGCGCCGTCGGACCTCACCCGCAGGTTCCACTCCAGGGCGGGGATGTAGCCGAGCACCAGGAGCGTGTCCGTGCCGCGCAGCGGGGTCTCGCCCCATCTCTCGTTGCGGTACTGGGCCGCGGTCACCACGAAGAGCCGGCGGGCGTGTGTCGGGGCGTTCACCCCGGCCCGGTCTCTGCCCATGTGCAGCGTGTGCCGGGCGGACGGTCCCGACACCTGGTTCTCTCCTACGGCCAGTGCCTCGCCCCGGCCACTCGCGGTGTGCAGCCGGGCCGAGCGCGCGCCCAGCCCTTCGGTCACCGTGGGAGTGGCCGCCGAGCCCACCAGGACGACCGTGGCGAGGGTTCCGACCGGCCCCGAGACCACCTCGGAGATGAGGGCCTGTGCGAGGCGCAGGACATCGTTGTCGTCCCCCGTCAGGGCGATCGGCCCGCTGAGCCGGGAGAGGTCGACCAGCACCCTTTCGCCCCTGTACAGACCGAGGGTGACGGTCAGGGAGTACGGATGGGTGAGTGCGTCGCCCGCGTTGCCGGTCCGCCGCAGGTTCTTCGTCTCCACCGACCACTCCTTCCCGGAGACGTCCGAGATCCATGGCGCCGGCGCCTGGGTGTCCTCCTCGGCGAGCCGTACCGTCAGCCGCTGCCCCGAGTGGACGACGGTCTGCAGATCCGGCAGCGGGCGCCCGCCTTGCGCCCGGCCCACGGCCACGGCCCGCAGGCCGAGCGCCACGGTCTCCAGCGCCTTGCGGTGGGCGCCCGACAGCCCCGAACGGGCCCGCTCCGAGGGCGAGTTGCGGCTACGGCGGATCAGCGCGGCCGCGACCAGGAGCAGGCCGAGCAGCACGCAGAGGGCAATGGACGCGAGCATGCGGCCACCTTTGTTGCTAGAAGTTGTCGGATTCGGTCACCGGCTCCGTGGAGACGCGGCCCGTCAGGGCGGAACCCCGGCGGTTCCCCGAACCGGGCCCCGGTGTTCACCGCACGGCATCGTCGCGCGCCCGCCGTTTCCGGTGAAAGGCGAAACGGCCAACCTTGCCGGTCCGTACAGGGAGTTGAATGGATCTTCCGCCCAGGACCGTTGCGCCGCTCCGGCCGAGGTCAGGGCCCTTCGTCAACTCGCGCCAGATTTCCCTCGGTTGACCTGCGAGGGGGCGGTGGCCCGGATCCGCGGTCGGTGCCGGTGGCAGCATCGTCCTTCCGTACGACCGCAGTTGGGAGTTGGGGGCACATGCCTCAGCACGTACTCGGCAAGACCCTGCGCGTGGCGATTCACGCGCCCGCTCCCCTCGTCCGCGCCGGACTGGCCGGCTTCGTCGCCATGGAGCCGCTGCTGCGCGAGGTGCCGCCGGACCGGATCCGGGAGGCCGACGCGATCGTGGTCGCCGTGGCCGTGGCGGACGCCGCCGTCCTGGACCTGCTGCACGGCCTGTGCGCCGAGCCTGGCGCGCGTTTCGTGGTGGTGGTGACCAAGCAGTGGCGGGCCGATGTGTCGGCGGCGCGGCGCCGCGGTGTCCGCGCGGTCGTGTGGTGGGACTTCTGCAGCCCGGACGTCTTCGTCCGTACGGTGCGCGCCGTGGCCGGGGAGCCCGTCGTCCGGCGAAGTCCCGTACGTCAGCAGCGTGATGCGGCGCCGAAGGAACGAGCCGTCGCCGGCGACCGGGCCGCGCTGACCCCGCGCGAGGTGGCCGTGCTGCGTCTGATCGCCGAGGGCAGGCAGTGCGACGAGATAGCGACGGAGCTCTCCTACTCCGAGCGCACGGTGCGGTACATCCTCTACGGCGCGATGAAGCGGCTGCGGACGCGCACCCGGGCCCACGCCGTGTCGTACGCGATCCGGGCCGGACTGATCTGAGGAGCCGCCGTGCCCGGCCCGTCACCTCTGCCCGTCGCGTCCGGCGGGCGCTGTGTGTCGAATGCGGCGGTCCCCGATCGACGTGAGGGTGGAAGCACCACCTCCACGACTCAGGAGCACCCCATCGTGACCGTGACCGCGGATTTCGCCGTCTCCCTCGACGGATACATCGCCGGCACCGGTGTCACCCTCGACAACCCCGGAGGCGACGGCGCCGAGCCGCTCTTCGCGTGGATCCACAACCTGGCGAGCTGGCGGGAGCGTCAGGGCATGACCGGTGGGGAGGAGAACCGCGACTCGGAGCTGATGCGCGAGTGGTTCGACGCCACCGGGGCGGTGGTCATGGGCCGGACGATGTACGACACCGGTGAGGAGTTCTGGGGCGACAACCCGCCGTTCCGGACACCGGTGTTCGTGCTCACGCACCGCCCCCGGCCGACCCTCGTCAAGGAGGGCGGCACCACCTTCACCTTCGTCACGGACGGCATCCACAGCGCCCTCGCCCGGGCGAAGGCCGCCGCCGGTGACCGGAACGTCGACATCGCCGGTGGCGCTAGCACGGTCCGGCAGTACCTCGCGTCGGGGCTCGTCGACGAACTCCAGCTCCATGTGGTGCCCGCGCTGCTCGGCGACGGGCTACGGCTCTTCGACGGAACGGGCGCGGGACGGCGGCGCGTCGAGCAGGTCAGGGTGGTCGAGACTCCTCTCGCCACGCACCTGAAGTACCGCTTCACGCACTGACCGTTCCGGGGCGGTCAGGCCGCGTTCTGCAACGAGATCGGGTCGCCCACCCGGACAGTGCCCGCCTCCAGGACGTCCAGGTACACGCCGAGGCACGAGAGCCGGCCCAGGTCGAAGACGGGGACACGGTGTTCCCGGGCGACCGCGCGCATGATGCCGGGGTCCGGCGGCAGTTCGTCGTGGCCGAGGGTGGGGACCACGCAGCGGGGTGTCGGCACCAGGACCCGGAACAGGGCCTCCCCCACCCGCAGGCACGACCCCACCCAGGCGTCCTCCGGGAAACCGGGGCTCCCGGGCGTGTCCACGACCAGGTTCGGCCGGAAGCGGCGGGCGTCGAAGTCCCCCGCGGGGTGGACGGCACGCATCCGGTCCAGGGCCGCGGTGGTGACGAGATGGACCCGGCCGAAGTCGAAGAACGTCCCTGGGGCGACACCGCCCGTCGTGATGCTCTCCCCGGTGACGTCGACCGTCGCCGACTCCCGTACGGAGTCCGGGACCCCGCCCTCGTACTCGGGCACCGCGCGCTCCAGCCTGCTGTCCTCCGGTACGACGGCCGACAGGAAGACCTGGCGGCCCAGGAGTTTGGACAACTCCCCGTCCAGGTCCGGGTCTTCGACCGGGAGGGCGGTGCCGTCCGGCAGCACGACCCGCACCGCGCCGGAGCCGTCGAGGCGACTGCGGCAGCGCAGCAACTCGCCCCACTTGCGCGGGTGTTTGGCGCTGCCGACCGCGCCCGTCCCGTCGAGGACGGCGTAGACCCGGTCCCCCGAGAGCCCGCGCTCCGTGACCGCCGCGACGGTCACGGCCTCGCCCACCATCGACTTCACCGGATAGCGGTACAGCGCGGCGACAGTCCCCATGAAGCAATCCCCGTCAGAGAGTGAGCAGTTCCTCGTAGAAGCCGCCGAACTGCCTTTCCCGGTCGATGAGATGGATCTCCAGGATCCAGTGACAGGCACGGCCGGCCTTGTCGGTGCGGCGCATGGGGGTGACGTTCTCCGGAGTGACATACGACTCGACGTGCGCGCCCTCGATCGTCTCGTGCGGGAACTCGCCGACCAGGTGTCCGGCGTGCCAGCCGCCCAGTTCCCAGCCCGCCTTCTCGGCGAGGCGGACGACCTCGGCGTACAGGCCCTCGCCGGTGATGTCGGGGCTGTTCTGGAAGAAGCTCCGGCCGGCCGCGAACACGGTGGGCAGGTCGTCGCGCAGCCGGTGCTTGACCGGGTCGTCGCCGAGGACGAAGGTGCGGCCGAAGTCGGCCTCGTACTCCTCGAAGATCGGCCCGAAGTCGGCGAACACGATGTCGTCGGCGCCGATCACCCGGTCCGGCGGGTTCTCCTTGTACGGCTTGAGCGTGTTCGGTCCCGAGCGCACGATCCGCTTGTGCCAGTGCCGGGTGGTGCCGAACATCTCGTTCGCGAGGTCGCGGATCCGGTCGCTGACCGCGCGTTCCCCCTCGCCGGGCGCCACCAGCCCGCGCTCCTCGATCTCCGCGAAGAGCAGTGCGGCCTTGGCCTGGGCATCGAGCAGTCGTGCGGCCCGCGTGGGTTCGTCGTCAGCCATGGGCCGAACCTAGCCAGCCCGATCATCGTCGGCAACGGGATTCCGCATGCCGGGCGCGCCGCACGCCGTGGCGCGGGACGGCGCGTTCATCCGGCGACGCGGGTGGCGCGGGCCAGGAAGTGGTGCGGGGCGTCCTCGTAGCGGGACAGCTCCCAGCCCGCCGTGCGCAGGGCGGGGCGCAGTCGGTGCTCCGCGAGGGGGTCTTCCGGGTCGAGGGGGCGCCCGTGGCGGGCGGCGCGTTCGGCGCGGCCGGAGGGGTGGAACAGGAGCAGGGGGCCGTCGGGCGCGGTGACGCGGGCCCATTCGCGCAGGGCGGTCGCGGGGTCGGGTACGTGGTTGATGAGGCCCGCGCTGAAGACGGCGTCCAGGGCGGCGGTCGGCAGCGGCAGCCGACAGGCGTCGGCCAGCAGCAGGTGCCCGTCCTTGTCGCGGCCCTCGCGGAGGGCGGCGGTAAGCATCGCGGGCGTGAGGTCGATGCCGAGGACGAGGCCCGCGTCGCCGACGTGTGCGCGCAGCGCGGGCAGCGCCCGGCCGGTGCCGCAGCCGAGGTCCAGAACGCGGGCGCCGGGACGGAGTTCCATCCGGTCGACGGCCGCCGCGTACCGCGGGCCGTCGTCCGCGAACCGTTCCTCCCAGGTGGCCGCCCGCCGGGTGAAGAAGGCGCGGGTCGCGGTCTGCTCGGCGCGCGCCGCGACGAAGGCGGCGAAGCGCTTGAACACGCCGTCGCGGTGCCGGGCCAGTACGGCCAGTTCGGCGGGCGCGGACTCGACCAGGCCTGGGGCGGTGGCAGCCTCCTCCGGGAAGGCGTCGGCGAAGGCGCGGACCGCCGTCTCGTCCACCTCCAGGTGGAACTGCGTTCCCCACGCCGAGCCGCCGATCCGGAACGCCTGCACCGGGTAGCGGTCGCAGGAAGCCAGCAGGGTGGCCCCGGCCGGCAGGTCCATCGTGTCGCCGTGCCAGTGCAGCACCCGCGGCCGCTCGGGAACGCCCGCGAAGAGGACGTCCGTGTGCGCGGCCTCCGTCATCCGTACGTCGGCCCAGCCGATCTGCGCCCCGTCGCCGGGCCGTCCGGCACCACCCGCCGCGACGGCCAGCAGCTGCGCGCCGAGACACACGCCCAGTACGGGGATCTCGGCGTCCAACGCGGCGCGCAGCAGGGCCAGTTCGGCGCTACGGCCGGGGAAGTCCTCGTAGGCGGCCATCGCCCCGCCCATCACCACCAGGCCCACCAGGTCGTCGGCCGTGTCCGGCACCGGGTCGCCCGCCCAGGTGCGGCAGACCCGGGTCGGCAGCCCGGCCGCTGCCAACGCGGTGCCGATGGCGTAGGGGCCTTCGTGCGGTGCGTGCTCCACGATCTGGATCACGGGCGACCACCTCCCGCACGACCGTACCCGGCCGCCGGCCGAAACCAAACGCGGATACGAGACGAAGAGCCCGTCCCGCCTCGCAATTGCCAGGACATTCCGCTCATTGCCCACTCATGGGCGAACAGCCTCGCCGCGACCGCGGAATTCCGGCGATCACGCTCCCCTTTCGCGGGTTCCTCCGATTTGCCAGGGCGCAGGAAACTCCCAGGTGGCGGATGCGACGGGGTCCCTCACGGGCGCGTCCTGAGCGGCTAGCTTGTGGACGCACGGCCGGTGATAAATCCGGCAATCCAGAACTTTTCTCTGTGAGGCGTTCCGTCATGACCTTGAGCATCCGCAACCAGATTCCCGGCACCGTCACGGCCGTCACGCCCGGCGCGGTGATGGCGACCGTGAAGGTGCGCCTCGACGGCGGCCAGGACCTCACGGCGGCGATCACGCTGGAGGCCGTGAAGGACCTGGGGCTCGCCGAGGGCACGGCCGTACGCGCCATGATGAAGTCCACCGAGGTCGCGCTCGCCACCGGCCGGGTGGAGGGGCTGTCCATCCGCAACCAGTTGCCCGGCACGGTCAGCGACGTCGCCACCGGCGGGGCGATGGCGGTCGTCAAGATCACGGTCGACGGGGGCGAGCTGACCGCGGCGATCACCAAGGACGCGGTCGGCGACCTCGGTCTGGCGGCCGGTTCACCGGTCGTCGCGCTGATCAAGTCGACCGAGGTGTCCCTGGCGACCGTCTGACCTGCTCGAGGCTCGCCGGTGAGGCCCGGATCCCCGGCCCGTACCGCGTGGAGCGGCGCCGCGTGCAGGCGCACCCGGACCCGGCCTCGGTCGCACCGGCCGGGAGCGCCTACGCTGCTCGGGAGAGGTAGCCGTAACCAGGTCACCGGTGAGGAAGGGACGTCCCGCGTGGCAAGCGACCGACAGGGCACGGCCGAGACCGCCGCCGACGCGGACCGCCGTATCCCGCCCGGCCAGCGCCATGTGCACGGCTGGCCGGTCTCGCACTACGGGCCCGTCCCATGCTTCCGCCCCGACCGCTGGAACCTGCGGGTCCACGGCGCCACCGCCGACGGCGCCGAGCGCAGCTGGACCTTCGACGAACTGGCGCCCCTGCCGCATGTCACGGTCGTCGCCGACCTGCACTGCGCGTCCGGCCCGACCTCCACCGACCACGAGTGGTACGGCATCCCGGCCACCGCGCTCCTGGAGCTGGTCCCGCCCGCGCCGGAGGTCACGCACGTCATGGCCTGGGCGGAGTACGGCTATTCCGCCAACCTCCGCCTGGCCGACTTCACGGCAGCGCAGACCCTGCTGGCCACCCATCACGACGGCGAGCCCCTCACCGCCGAACACGGCTTCCCGCTGCGCCTGGTCGTGCCGCACCTGTACGGCTACAAGAGCCCCAAGTGGCTGCGCGCCGTCGAGTACCTCACCGAGGACCGGCGCGGTTTCTGGGAGGAACGCGGCTACCACAACATCGCCGACCCCTGGAAGGAGCAGCGCTACTCCTACCAGGAGCAAGACGAGGACGGTGCGGAGCGCGGCGCCTGAGTGGCCGAGATCGTCCTCCGGCCCAGGGCCCGTACTGCCCGGCGATGTTGACGGCACGTAGGCTCGCCCCCATGGTTGCGCAGCGCATGGTCGACGTGAACGGGATACGGCTGGAGCTCGCCGAGCAGGGCGAAGGCCCGCTGGTGGTGCTCCTGCACGGCTTCCCCGAATCGTGGCACTCCTGGCACCGCCAGATCGGCCCGCTGGCCGACGCGGGCTTCCGGGTGATCGCCCCCAACCAACGGGGCTACGGCCGCAGCGACCACCCCGAGGCCGTCGACGCGTACACGATCTTCCAGCTGGTCGGCGATGTCGTCGGTCTGATCCAGGAGTCGGGCGAGCGGCAGGCGTACGTGGTCGGGCACGACTGGGGTGCGGTGGTCGCCTGGCACACCGCGCTGCTGCGGCCGGACCTGGTGCTCGGGGTGGCCGGTCTGAGCGTCCCGCCGCCCTTCCGGGGTCCCTACCCGCCGCTGGCCGTGACGCAGCAGCGGTTCGGGGGCCGGTTCTACTGGAACTACTTCGACCGTCCCGGGGTCGCCGACGCCGAGTTCGGCGCGGACACCCGGACCACACTCCGCAAGTTCCTCTATTCCGCCTCCGCCGCCGCCTCCCCCTCCGGCGAGATCATGCAGCCGCTGGTCCCGTCCGGGCAGGGCTGGCTCGCGTCCATGGAGGATCCCGAGGTGCTGCCGGACTGGCTCACCGAGGAGGACCTGGACGCGCTCACCGAGAGCTTCGCCGGGGGCTTCACCGGCCCGCTGAACTGGTACCGCAACCTCGACCGCAACTGGGCGCTGACCGCGCCCTGGCAGAACGCCGTCGTCACCCCGCCCGCCTTGTACGTGTACGGCGACCGCGACCTCGTTCCCGCGTTCCCCGGTGCCGCCGAACTCATCGCCCAGCTGCCCGACTTCATGCCCAACCTGGTGCGCAAGCCCGTCGAACTGGCCGACTGCGGGCACTGGACCCAGCAGGAACGTCCGGACGAGGTGAACGCGGCGCTCGTCGACTTCCTGAAGACCTGCGATCAGACCGCCGCCGGGAAACAGGGGGTTCTCTGATCATGGAGTTCCTCTGCCACCATCGCGACCGGTCCGGCTCTCTCGCACTGCGCGCCGAACTGACGGAGCGGCACTGGTCCTACATGGACGGGTACGCGCAGGAGATGATCGCCCGGGGTCCGACCCTCTCGGACGACGGCGCCCCCACGGGCAGCGTGCACATCCTCGACCTGCCCTCTCCGGCCGCAGCCCGCGCGTTCGCCTTCGACGAGCCGAACTACCAGGCCGGTGTCTACCGGGACGTGCTGCTCCGCCGCTGGCGGAACACGCTGGGGCGCACCATGTGGGACTTCCCCGGCGGCCGGACCGGCGGCGACCGCTACCTGGTGATCGGCCTCGGCACCGGCCCGGCGGCGGACCTCACGGTGCCGTCCGACCGGGACGAACTGATCGCGTACGGACCGCTGTTGTCCGACGACGGCACGCTCTGGCTGGGCACGGCGGCGCTGCTCCGGGCACCGGACCCGAAGGCGGCGCGCGCCGTGCTGTCCCAGGAGCGGTACGCGGACATCGAGGTGCACAACTGGCAGTTCGGCGGACGGCCGTCCTGAACCGCCACCCTCGTCGTCGCTTACGTCACTGCCCCGTGCCGGTCTGGTCGGGCCGTGGCGGCGCCGGGGAGTGGAAGGTGGTGCCCGGGAAGTCGCGGCCCTGGAGGACCGGGGAGTAGTAACTCCCGCCGCTGATCACGTTGTTGACCGAGCCGTCGCCGGTACGGACGAGCTTGGCCTGCTCGTGCCAGACGGCGAGGGCGGCGGCGAAGTCGGGGTCGAGGGCGGCACGTACGGCCAGGGCCGTGCTGAGCGCGTGGGCCCGGGTTCCGTCGCCCGGAGACTGTTGCAGGCGCACGAGTTCCTCCTCGCCCGGACCCGGCCCGCCCGAGCCGTCGTCGCCGCGGTGGAACGGGCGCCGTACGAGAGTCGTGAGGCCCGCCCACACCTGTCGTCCCACCTCGCCGCCCGCACCGCCGGCCAGCGAGGCGAGCAGTCCTACCGACACCGGGTCCATCCGGCCCCCTCCTTGACAGGACGTCACCACTCCCGTGCCAGTGGAGAACGCCCGGCGAGGTGTCCCGGTTCCCGCCGGTCCAGAAGTCGCGCCGGACGCGGGCGTATCGCGTGAACCGGCGCGTCCCGGGTAGGAAACGGGGTCGGACGCGGCCGACCGGTCGCTCCTTGTGCGTACGAAGGGAACGGTGCGGAGATGGCGTTGGAGCAGACCGCCGAAGAGCTGGTGGACGCGGTCGTCGTGAACGACGGGCGGCTGCTGCTGGTGAATGTGCAGGGCGGTTGGGGCCTGCCGTCCGGTGCCCCCGAGGAGGCCGAGACGGCGCAGGCCGCCGCCGCGCGCGTGGTCTACGAACTCACGGGCTATCTCGTGGACGGGTCGAGCCTCCTGGAGCCTGAGCCTGCGGACGGACCACCCGCCGTCGTATGTCATCTGCTGAGCCAGGATCCGTCCGGGGAGGCCCGGCTCACCGCCGGGCAGCTCCGCTGGGCGCCCTTCGCCGAAGCCATCGAGGGTGGGCTGCCCGCGCCGGTACGCACCTACTTGGAGGGGCACACGCCCGTGTAGGAGGCGCGGCGGCCAAGCAGCCGGCGTCAGCCTGCAGGAGCGGCTCCTCGCGGGATTCAAGGAGTCCACGGCGCGCAGCGGGCGGCCGAGGCGGACGCGTTGCGTGACCTCGAACGCCGGGAGCAGGGGCACGCAGCGTGATCCCCAAGTCGACGACTACGGCTCCCTCCGCCTCAAGGCTGCGGCGCTGCTGCCGACCCTGACGAAGCTGCCCTGCCGCGACTGGACCACCGACTGACCTCCAGGACCGGCCTCAGGACGTCGCCTTCCGGATGCGTGCGAGCAGGGCCCGCAGCTGTGCGCGGTCCTCCGAGTCCAGTTCGGCCGTCGCCTCCGCGAGCGCGAGGCCGTCGACCTCCTCGGCCTCGCGATGGCACTCCCGTCCCTTGTCGGTCAGGCGGAGAAGGAACGCGCGCCGGTCCTGCGGATGCCGTACGCGCTCCACCAGCCCGTCGCGCTCCAGACTGTCGACGATGCTGGTCGTGGTGCGGGCCGCGACGCCGGTCATCTCGCTCAAGTCCCGCATGCGCAGCGGCTGTTGGGCATGGGCGAGCATCCGCAGGGCGCGCAGCCGGGCGACCGAGGCGCCGTTGGCACGCAGCCGGATCTCCACGAACTGCCGCAGCTGGTGAGTCGTCTCGTAGAGCTCGTCGACCAGGATGTCGCTGCTGCCGTGCACTGCCATGACGTTCCCCGTTCCCCGTTTTCGCGGTGGGAACCGATTCTACGTTCCTCGACCGCAACCTATGAGCAACCACATAGTGAGTATGCTCAGCATGTGCTGCTGTTCCGACGCCGTCCCGTCCCCTCCGTTTCCCCCGTCCCCCTCGCCTCCCGAATACGCCTCCGTCCGCGCCCGGGCCAACGCCTGGTCGTGCCCGTCATGTGTGTCTGCGTGACGTTCATCGCGATCGTCGACGGAGCGATCACGACCGTTGCGCTCCCCTCCATCGCCCGCACGTTCCACCTGACCACGGCCGCCCTGGACGGTGTGGTCGTCGTCTACCCGGTCTGTCTGGCCATGGCCATCCCCGCCTCCGCCTGGCTGGTCGAGCGCTTCGGCGCCAAGCGCGTGCTGCTCACCGCGCTCGGCGCATTCCTCGGCTCGTCGCTGCTGTGCGGCGCGGCGGCGGACCTCCCTCAACTCGTCGCCTTCCGCGCGGTGCAGGGCCTCTCCGCCGGTCTGCTCTTCCCTGCCGCGTCCTCGCTGCTCTACAGCACCTTCAACTCCTGGGAGCAGGTGCGGATTTCGCGGTACATGATCGTCCCGCAGCAGATGGCCCCGGCCGTCGCACCGATCCTCGGCGGCCTGCTGGTGGACCATCTGTCCTGGCGCTGGGTGTTCTACGTCAACCTGCCGCTGGGCGTGCCCGCCGTGGTGTTCGGGGCGGTCTTCCTGGCCGAGCACCGGGGTCACCGGCCGGGCCGTTTCGACCTCACCGGGCTGCTGCTGAGCGCGGCGGCCCTGGGTTCCGTGATGTTCGGGGTCTGCGAGGGCCCCAACCGCGGCTGGTCCTCCCCCGCCGTCGTCACCGCTCTCACGCTCGGCGCGGTCCTGCTCACCGCGGCCGTCCTCTTCGAACTCCGCACCGCCGAACCGCTGTTGAGGCTGCGGCTCTTCGCGGACCGGCTCTTCCGGGACACCAACCTGATCAATCTGGTGGGCCTGGTGCCGATCCTCGGCGCCATGTACCTCGGCCCGCTCTTCCTCCAGCAGGGGCAGGGCCGTTCGGCGCTGGAGTCCGGCACCAGCACGTTCCCCGAGGCCTTCGGTGTCCTGCTGACCGTCCAGATCGCCGGGGTCCTGTACTCCAGGGTCGGCCCCCGGATCATCATCGGCGGCGGCCTGGCCATGGTGAGCGGCGTCCTGCTGCTCTTCGCCACCTGCGGCCAGGACACCGGCCTGTGGACGTTCCGCACGTACATGTTCCTGCTCGGCGTCGGCATGGGCGGCGTCTTCATGCCGACCACGGTGGCCTCGCTCGCGACCGTCTCCCGCAAGGACCTGGCCCAGGCCTCGACACTCAACACCGTCGTACGGCAGACCGGGGGCGCCTTCGCCCCGGCGGCGGTGACCACGGCCCTGGTCCTGAACACGCCCACGGCAGCCGCGGCGGATCCGCCCATCACCGCCTACCAGCACGCCTATCTCGCCCTGGCCGCCCTCGCCGCGGCGACCTCCCTCTTCGCCTTCACCCTCCCCGACGGCCCGGCCCGCGCCGCCGCCCGCAGAACCACGGCTTCGGGCGGGACGGCTTCACCTCAGCGCCGACACGAGGAGGCACACTGACCACCCCACGCCCTCAAGGGCTCACCGGCGAAACCGACCAGGATTCGCGGGAGTTGAGCCCGGCGGTCGTACACCCGGCCAACTGCCTGTAGCCCTGGGAGACGGCCGTCGCCTGCTCCCCGGACACCGGGCCGCCGACCTCCTCCGCGAGCGCGATGATCCTCTCCGGGCCCAATTCGCGTTTGGCCAGGACCAGTTGGTTCAGGGGTTCGCGGCGCAGGTCCTCGTGGCGGGCCAACGCCCGTACCGGATCGTCGTGGTGGGCGAGGGACCAGGCCAGGACCCGGGCGTTGACGATCGACTGGGAGCCGCCGTTCATGCCCATGGGATACATGGGGTGGGCGGCGTCTCCGACCAGCGGCCTGTTCGAGGAGGTCCTCGCGGTACCCGGCACCGACCGCTGGCCCTTCGAACCGGCCCGGGTCCGCCTCGCCTACGGCGAACGCCTCCACCGGGTGAAGTCCACGACGGAGGCGCGCACCCAACTGGCCGACGCGATCGAGACGTTCGAACGGCTCGGCGCCCGCCCCCGGGCGGCCCGGGCGGGCAGCGAGCTGCGGGCGACCGGCCTGTCCGTAGGATCCTCCGGTGTCACCGGCCCGTCGTCACTGACACCGCAACAACGGGAGATCGCCCTCCTCGCGGCGGCCGGCCTCACCAACAAACAGATCGCCGAACGCCTCTTCCTCTCCCCGCGCACCGTCGCCGCCCACCTGCGCCAGCTGTTCCCGAAGCTGGGAGTGGCCTCGCGCGCAGCACTGCGCGACGCGCCGGCGGACCTGCCGCCGGAGTAGAGCGGCGATCAGAAGACGCCCTGCCCGGGCACCAGAATCCCCTTCGGGTCGTACGTCTTCCTGGCCGCGGCGAACCGGGCCCACACCGGGCCGAAGTGCCGTCTCCAGTCGGCGTGTTGGAAGGGGATCGAGCCGACCGGGTACTGCGTACCGCCGACCGCGGCAACCGTGTCGTAGGCGGACCGGTTGGCGCGCAGCAGTCGCTGCACCGTGGCCGTGTCCTCGGGCGGTGTGGTGCGCAGAACGGCGAAGAGGTACGGCGCCGGGTCGTCGGGCATCCTCAGCAGCGGAGTGTGGAGGCGGTCGCGCAGCAGCGGGTAGAGGAGTACGACGCCCGGTCCCAGGTCGGCCGGGGTGAGCGCGTCGAGGAGGGTGGCGGCGAGGTCGGCGGTGCTGCGGCCGGGCAGCAGGAGGTTGAGCCAGGGGTGGGCGTAGGCCCAGAGGCCCGCTTGCTTCAGGGCGGCGACGGAGGGGGCCAGCCGGTCGAGGAAGTCGTAGTAGCCGAGGTCGGTGATCTGGACACCGGACGCGGTGTGGCGCAGCCCGCGCAGGAGCGTGGCGTCGTCCGGGGTGTCCCCCACGGGCGGCCCGTAGGCGACGGCCTCGATGGTGAACTGGTCGAAGGCTCCGGCGGTGTCCGCGCTCACCTGGCCCTCGACGTAGGCGAACCGTCCCTCGGTGGCGAGGAGACGCTGGTCGTCGAGGAAGGTCCGCAGGTCGGCGTAGGGCAGGAGGTAGTGCCGTACGGTCTCCGGGGCGCGGACCAGGCGCAGGGTGGCGGCGACGATCACGGCGCACTGTCCGAGTCCGGCGAGCACGGCGTGGAACAGGTCGGGGTGCCGGGTGGGGGAACAACGGAGCAACTCCCCCGCGCCGGTGACGACTTCGAGTTCCAGGACGTTGTCGACCTGCGCGCCGTGCCGGTGGGTCTGGCCGCCCAGGCCGCCGACGGACAGGGTGCCGCCGACGGAGAGTTCGAGGTAGTCGGTGAAGACGGGCGGGGTCAGGCCGTGGGCGAGGGTGGCCTTGGCGACGTCGCTCCACTTCGCGCCCGCCCCGACCGTGACGCGTGAACTGCCCATCTGTACGGGCCCGATGGAGGCGAGCGGCCCGGTCTCGATGATGAGCCCGCCCTCGACCTGCGCCTGCCCGTTCGTGCCGTGCCCCTGTCCGCGCGGCGCCACACGCAGACCGTGCTGATTGCAGAACCGCACCATCGCGACGACGTCCCGCACGGAGCCGGGCCGCAGGACCGCGGCCGGTGTGCGGTGCACGATGTGCCCGAAGTCGTCGGCGTCGGCGGCGAGCGAGGCGTCGTCGGTGAGCAGCGTCCCGTCCAGGCGCGGGACGCCGCTGAGCGGTCCGCCGGAGTCGGTCACCGCCCAGCTCCGGGTGAAGGGGTCGAAGCCGATGACCGCGGCCGAGGCGACGGCCAGGCCGCGCAGAGCGGTGCGTCGGGTCGGGGTGCGAGGCATGTGGTCCTCCTGAGACCGTCCGGGTGAAACGATCAACGACGGCTCAGTCTAGGCATGTTGGGGTTCGGAACAGGGTTCCGTCGCGGCGCGTTCCCCGACCGGTTCGGCACGTGCCGCGGCGGCCCGTCCCTGCTAGTCGTCGCCCTGGCTCCTCCGATTCAGGCCCCGCCGGCGCTTCCTGTCGGAACTGCGCAGCAGTTCGCCGACGGTGAGGGTCACGGTCGCCACGACGCGCGCCCAACGGGGCCCACCGCGCTCGGCCCACACCACACAGACGCACCCGCCGATGACGAGCACGAGGACGCCGAGCAGCAGCACAATGATCATGTTTCCCACCCCTGGTTCGTACGGCCGGGTGACCCGTCCGTTCCTGGTGATCTTCTCAGGTTCGGGCGTGCCCGCCCAGGTCCCCCCGTCCCATCCACTCGCGCGTACCGAACGAGCCGCTTGCCCTCGAGGCCACGGCGGCCGCCGCGCGCAGCGCCTCGGCGAAGCCCCCCGAGGTCAGGCGGTCCTGGGGCGCGAGGTGATGGGCGAGGGCCCCGTGCAGAACATCGCCCGCGCCCAACGTGTCCGCGACGTGCACCTCGGGCACCTCGATCGCGCCCCCGCTCTCAGGGCCCGCCCACAGGATGGGGGCCGCTCCTCCACTGACCGCCGACCAGGCGACCCCGTGCCCCCGAAGGAAACGCAGTGTGTCCGTGCCAGGTGGATGGAAGTCGGCAGAGCAGACGGCCACGTCGATGAAGTGGAGCAGGTCCTCGGTGCCGGGCTTCCAACTGCCGCCGTCGAAAAGGGTCTTGCGGCCAAGGGCACGTGCGGCCCGGGCCACGGCCACGGCCAGTTCCATGTGGTGGCCGTCGAACTCGACGATGTCGCAGGCCGCGATCAGCGTGTCGAGGTCGTCGGGTGGAGTGAGCCGGTGGCGTGTCGCGTTGGTGGAGGCCACGGCGCGTTCGCCGGTGGACGCGGTCACCAGGACGGACGAGACGGCGGGCGGCTGCCTCGATGCGGCGGCCAGGTCGGTGACCGTCACGCCCAGTGCGTGCAGGTCCGCGGTCGCGCCGACTCCCAACGGGTGGTGGCCGATCGCCGTCAGCAGCGTGGCCGTGCCGCCGAGGTGGGCGAATGTCACCGCCGCGTTCGCCGCCGGGCCGCCCGCGGCGACCACCTGGTCGCGGGCGGTGAGTTTCTCGTTGGCGCCCGGCGTATGGTCCACGAGCTGGATGACATCCAGGGTGCAGAGGCCGACGAACAGCCCTGCGGGACACTCTTTCACCATCGGTGACCTCCTCGCGCCATTTACTAACAATTGGTTGAGCAGTCCAGGCTGATAAATCTAGTGTTAGTAACCATGAAGGTGGACAGTCCGAACGACACTGCCCGGCTCGCGTCCGATCTACGACTCGCGGTCGGACGGGTGACCCGCCGCCTGCGTCAGGCGCACGCCGTCGGGGACGTGTCGCTCTCCGGAGTCTCCGTGCTGGCCCGGCTCGCGCGTGACGGGTCGGAGTCGCCGACGTCCCTCGCCGAGCTGGAGCGGGTACGCCCGCAGGCGATGGCGAGCACGCTCGCACTGCTCGAACAGCGCGGGCTCGTCCGCCGCAGCCCCGATACCGCGGACCGGCGACGGAGCATCCTGGCGATCACGGACGAGGGTCGCGCCATGCTGGCCGAGCGCCGCTCGGAGTCGGTGCAGCGCCTCGCCGTCGTCCTCGACGGGTTCACCGACGCGGAGCGCGCGGCACTGGCGTCCGCCCTCCCCCTCCTCGACCGACTTGCGGAGCGACTGTGAGTGCCGGCGCGCACATACCCGGCGGCGGACAAGGCACCGGACCGCGACAAGGGCGGCCGTCCCTGCTGAGTGCCGTGCGCTCGGGGCGTCGTAAGGACACTCCCCCGGGGCCGAACTACAAGTGGGTCGCGCTGTCGAACACCACGCTCGGGGTGCTGATCGCCACGATGGACGCCTCCATCGTGATCATCTCGCTGCCCGCGATCTTCCGGGGCATCGGCCTCGACCCGCTCGCGCCGGGCAACATCGGCTACCTGCTCTGGATGATCCTGGGCTATCTGCTGGTGTCGGCGGTGCTCGTCGTCGTGCTCGGCCGGCTCGGTGACATGTTCGGCCGGGTGAAGATCTACAACATCGGCTTCCTGATCTTCGCGTGTGCGTCCGTCGCGCTGTCCCTGGACCCGTTCCGGGCGGGGGCGGGGGCGATGTGGCTGATCCTCTGGCGGATCGTGCAGGCCTTCGGCGGTTCGATGCTCACCGCCAACTCGGCCGCCATCCTCACCGACGCGTTCCCCGCCCGGCAGCGCGGCATGGCCCTCGGCGTCAACCAGATCACCGCCCTCGCCGGCCAGTTCCTCGGCCTGCTCGCCGGCGGGCTGCTGGCCGTCGTCGACTGGCGCGCGGTGTTCTGGGTGAGCGTGCCGATCAGCATCACCGGCACGATCTGGTCGTACCTGAGCCTGCGCGAGACCTCGGCGGGCCGCCCCGGCCGCATCGACTGGCTCGGCAACCTCACCTTCGCGGCGGGCGCCGGAATCCTCCTCGCGGGCATCACCTACGGCATCCAGCCCTACGGCGGCAGCGCCACCGGCTGGGGGAACCCGTGGGTGCTCAGCGGCCTGATCGGCGGCCTCGTACTGCTGCTGGTCTTCTGCTACATCGAGACGCACATCGCCGAACCGATGTTCAATCTCGCCCTGTTCAAGGTGCGCGCCTTCGCGGCGGGCAACCTGGCCGCGCTGCTGACGGCGATCGCGCGCGGCGGACTGCAGTTCATGCTGATCATCTGGCTCCAGGGCATCTGGCTGCCGTTGCACGGCTACGACTACGAGGACACCCCGCTGTGGGCCGGCATCTTCATGCTGCCGCTCACGATCGGCTTCCTCATCGCCGGGCCCGTGTCCGGATATCTGTCGGACCGGTTCGGCGCCCGGATGTTCTCGACGGTCGGACTGGTCGTCGTAGCCCTGTCCTTCGTCGGTCTGCTGGCGCTGCCCATCGACTTCGACTACGGGATGTTCGCGGCGCTGCTGCTGCTCAACGGGCTGGGGCAGGGCATGTTCTCCGCGCCGAACACGTCCTCCATCATGGGCAGCGTGCCGAGCGAGTACCGAGGTGTCGCCTCGGGCATGCGCTCCACCTTCCAGAACTCGGGCACCGCCCTGTCCATCGGCGTGTTCTTCTCCCTGATGGTCTCCGGGCTCGCCTCCTCGCTGCCGGGGACGCTGAGCAAGGGGCTCCAGGCGCACGGCGTACCGGCCGGCGCCGCCGACCAGGCCGCGTCACTGCCACCGGTGAGCACGCTGTTCGCCACGTTCCTCGGCAACAACCCCATCCAGCACCTGCTCGCGTCGAACGGCGTCCTCGACCAGCTCTCGGCGGCCCAGCGTGCCGTCCTGACCGGCCACTCCTTCTTCCCCCGCCTGGTCTCCGGACCGTTCCACCACGGCCTGACCATCGTCTTCGGCGTGGCGGCGGGCATGGCCCTGGTCTCCGCGATCGCCTCGGCCCTGCGTGGCGGCCACAAGTCCGAGCCCGGTCCCGAACCGGCACCGGCCGATCTGCCGCCCGCCCCCGCCGAGACACCCGAGACCACACAGACGGGGCCGAACGGGCCGTCATAGAAAGCGAGTTGTGGGACTCCCACTCACACGGCGCGCTGCATGCACACCAGTTGATCGCGGTCGTCCCAGGATTCCGTGACAGTGAACCCGAACCGTTCGTACAGCGCGATGGCGCCGGTCCGCCATTTCCACACCGACAGCCGCACGGTGCCCGCGTCGCTCTCCGCGGCGTGCGCGAGCGCGGCACGGAGCAGGGCCGACGCGATGCCCCGGCCCCGGAATGCCGGGTCCGTCCAGAGCCTCTTGATCTCCGACCGTCCGTCGACGGGGGCCGTCACCACCAGACAGCCCACCGGGGTGCTCTCGCTCAGCGCCAGCAGCACCACGTCGTCGGCGAACGCGGTCCGCGGGTCCGAGATCTCCGCGCGGTAGCGGTCCGGCAGACCGTCCGCATCGGCTACGGCACGGCCCTTCTCGGCCTCCGTGCGCAGGTGGTAGGCCGTCAGCAGCGCGGCCGTGCCGTCCTCGGCACAGAGATCTCCGGCCGGCCGACGCACGACGGAGATCTGGTCCTGAGCAGTCATGACGTCAGCATCACACGGCACGGGCCGGACTCCGTCCGGGCCCCTACGGAGTGCCGTTGTGGGCGAACGTCCACACGGCCCGGCTGCCCGGGCCCACGGTCAGGGTCGAATTGCCGATCCGCTCCGCGTGCCGGTCCTTCACGGGCCTGTTGAGTGCGAAGTCGACCTGCTGCATGCCCGCGTTCTCGCGCGGTACGACGTCGAGGCGGATCGTGGTGCCGCCGCCCTTCGCGACGACGCCACCGCCCTCCACGGTCCGGACGGTGAATCCGCCGGCCCGCAGCAGTGGCACGGTGTCGGCGAGGTCGCCCTCAGTGACCGCGATGCGCACGGAGGTGACGTCACGCATCAGATGGGTGCGGTAGTCGTCGGAGAGGTAGCGTTCCCGGCCCACGTCGCCGGGGTAGCTCGGCGGTTCGGTGTTGCCGCGGGGGTCGGCGAAGTACTCCGGCCGGTACTCCATGGCCCACGCGCCGAAGGCGTCGTACTCGGTGGTGGTGAGGATGGCGTCGAACCACGGCACGGGGACACCGTCACCGAAGTCCCGGGTCTGGAGGAACTCGATCGGGTCGGCGACCCCTTCGTCCTTCAGCCGCGCGGTCACCGTCGCCAGGTCGCCCGCCCGCTCGGTCGACAGGCCCAGCCCGGCGGAGCCGAGCGTGCCGTCCTGGCCGGCGACGTCACCGACTCCGAACAGTTCCAAGTAGGTTTCGCGGCCCATCAGGTAGCGGCCGGTCCAGGTCTGTCCGCCGGTGCCGGTCGTGGTGCGGACCTGGAAGTTGGCGAACTCCCGCAGGTAGTCGGAGTGTTCGATGGCGTCGGCGGTCTCCCGGTCGAAGACGCCGTAGGAGTGGTTGTAGAACAGGAGCTGCCGGTCATGCGAGGACGACCGGCCGTCTTCGGCCTGTGCCGTTCCCACACCACCTCCGATCGCTCCGGCCAGGGCCATGGCGAGCACGATGATCAACCGAAATGTCCGACGCATCAGCATGCGCGCGATCGTAGGACGGCGAGGGGACGGCTGCCGTGCTGTGTGAACGAGGTCGAAATACTTGACACACGGGCTGCACGGCAGCTTCCTCCCTCGGAGATCAACTCCCCCTCGGGGCGTGGCAGATGTACACCCTCGGCGCCCCTCCCTCATCGGGCACGGGATCCCCGGCCGTGGCGCGTACACCCTCCCGTACGGTGGCGCCGGTACGCGGATCCACGACGCGGTAGGGAAGCGGGACGTTCACCGCGTGCGTCACTGAATCGCAACAGTGACGGTGCCATACGTCCGAAGTGTCGGACAGGACGGCCTATTACTGGTGGTACGCACGATGCCCCCGGGCCTCCGCTCAGCCGTCCTCGCGCACCGCCGCGTCGAGGAGAGGGCCGAGTTCCCGGGCCGCCGTCGTCAGGGCACGGACGTCCCGCTCGGCCCGTGCGACGAGGATCGCGCCCTCCAGGGCACTGATCATGAGGGTGGCCAGCCCGCCGGCCCGCTCCTGCGGCACACCCATCCCGGTGAGGGCGCCGGCGACCGAACCGCTCCAGTCGGCGAAGGCGGCGGAAGCGGCCTCGCGCGTGGCCGCGCTGGTCTCCGCGCAGTCCACCGTGGCGGCGGCCACCGGACAGCCGCCCGCGAAGCCGACGGCCGCGTACTCGTCGGTCCACTGGCGGACCATCTCGGCGAACAGCCCGCTCGGCGTCGGCTCGGACAACGCGGCCAGGAATCGGTCGACGCGCTTGCCCGCGTACCGGCCGGCCCAGCCGACGGCCTCGTTGACCAACTGCTCCTTGCCGCCGGGGAAGTAGTGCTGGAGCGAGCCGCGCGGCGCGTGCGCGTGGACGGCGACCTCGCGCATCCCGGTGGCGGCGACCCCGTCGCGCCGGACGAGCTGCGCCGCACTGAAGACCATCCGCTCGCGCGCCCCGTACCGGGACGCCCCTGCCGCCGCCATCCCCGACCTCCGTCGCCGTCGCACGGGCTCTCCGCGCTCCACTCTATGACCGCCGTCATAGCGTGAACTATTATGACCGCCGTCATGAACAACGGCGATGGTGACGGTCCGGCCTCGCCGGGGGACGGAAACGGCGGTGCATCGTGGCCTACGTGGGTTTCGTCGGGCTCGGGGTCATGGGGCAGCCCATGGCGCTCAACCTCGCCCGCGCCGGAACACCTCTCGTGGTGTGGAACCGGACGCCCGGCCGGGCCGAACCCCTGCATGCCGCCGGGGCCGAGGTCGCGGCGGGCCCGGCCGAGGTCTTCGCCCGGGCCGACGACGTCGTGTTCCTGATGCTGGCCGACGAGACGGCCGTCGACGCGGTACTCGGCCGCGGCACCCCGGACTTCGCCGCGCGGGTCGCCGGACACACCGTCGTCCACATGGGCACGACCTCGGCCGAGTACTCGGCCGGCCTCCAGGACGACATCCGCGGCGCGGGCGGGAGATACGTCGAGGCCCCGGTCTCCGGTTCCCGGGTCCCGGCGGAGCAGGGCGAGTTGGTGGGCATGCTCGCCGGGGACGCCGATGCCGTGTCAGCCGTACGACCGCTGCTCGCGCCGGTGTGCCGGGAGACGTTCGGCTGCGGTGCGGTGCCGGGCGCCCTGCTCATGAAGTTCTCGGTGAACCTGTTCCTGATCACCCTGGTCACCGGGCTCGCCGAGGCGTTCCACTTCGCCGACCGGAACGGGCTCGACCAGCGGCTGCTGCGGGAGGTGCTGGACGCGGGACCGCTGGCCAGTTCCGTCTCCCGGACGAAGGCGCCCAAGCTGGTGGGCCGGGACTTCGGTGTACAGGCGGCGGCCGCGGACGTGCTGAAGAACAACCGGCTGATCGCGGAGGCCGCCCGCGAGGCCGGACTGGCCTCCCCGCTCCTCGACGTCTGCCACGCCCTCTACGACGAGACCGTCGCGCAGGGGCACGGCGGCGAGGACATGGTGGCCGTGGTGCGCGCGCTGGAGGCCAGGACCGAGGGCGCGGCACCGTCCGGAGACCGCAGCGCCCCGACGGAGAGCGGCAGCTGAGCGGGGCCGGACGGCCGTCCGCGCTACGGGTGCCGGGGTCGGGTCACCAGGAGGTGTGCGTCTGCGACTGCTGCGCCTGCTGCTGTGCCGGGAACACGGAGTCGCCGCCGAACAGCGGCGCGGGGGCGGGCGCCGGCGCTCCCGTCTCGTCGTCGCCGAGCATCATGTCGGGGTCGAACATGACGATGACGGCGGCGATCAGCAGGACGACGAGCGGGCCGGCGAGCATGACCAGGAGGAACGCGACCAGGTCGGCCGAGGACTGCGCGGACGCGGCCTGGTGGGTGAGGTGCACGGAGACCGCGGCCATGCCGGTGTAGTGCATGCCGGTCACGGCCACACCCATGACCAGGCTCGCGCCGAGGCTCGCCCACAGCGCGTGGATGGAGACCGCCGCCCACAGCGCCGCGGTGGCCGCCCCCACGGCGATCACCACGGACAGCACGACGGTCACCGGGACGTAGTGAAGGGTGCCGTTCGTCTGGATCGCGGCCATCCCGAGGTAGTGCATGGCCGCCACGCCGAGTCCGGTGACCGTGCCCGCGACGGCGAGGTTCAGCGGTGAGCCGCCCCGGTAGCCGACCAGGAACACACCTATGGCGACCACCACGATCGCCACGAGGAGGCTCAGCAGCGTCTTCGTCGTGTCGTAGTTGACCAGCGCGCCCTGGACGCTGAAGCCGATCATGGCGATGAAGTGCATGGTCCATATGCCGCAGCCGATGGACACCGCGCCCATGGCCAGCCACCGGGCTCTGTGCTGCGGGCGGCGCAGCGAACGGGTCGTGCAGCGCAGCCCGAGGGCCGCGCCCAGGCAGGCCATCAGGTAGGCGGCGACAGGTGTCACTGCGCCGTAATAGAAGTCGGAGACGGTGGCGGTCATGCAGGGTTCCCTTCACGTACGTGACGGCGGGCGGCACCGCAGCAGCGGTGGCCGGCACGGTGACGTGCGCACGTGTCCGCCGGACCGGCCACGGAAACCGCCGGGCCTCGCCGGGCGCGGACCTCCGGTCGGGAGGCCGCGGGGACACAGGGTGCGCCACGGCAGGGGCGCGCGCGGATCGACCACTCCCGCCCCTGCCGCACGTTCGTACCGGCTCGGCCGGGCGGACAAGCACGAACGTGCGGAAATCCTGCGAACGGAGACAGGACACGGGGAACCGAACGGTCGAGTTCAAGCCACCAGGCCGAGTTGTGCATGATTCAATCACGGCGTACACACATTTCCTGCACAACCTGGATAGCTGTTAGCCGAATCGATACATCGTCACCACTGCCCATAAAGCCCACCAACGTGGCGAGTTCACCCTCCGGCGGAGTGCGTCGCCTTCCCGTCCGCGGCCCGGATCCGATCGTGCAGATCCTTGAGCGCGGTGACGTAGATCTCCGAGAACGTGGGGAACGGCTGGATCGTGTCGCGCAGCACGTCCAGCGGGATCCGGGCGCGCACGGCGAGGGTGGCCTGTTGCAGCCACTCCCCCGCCTCCGGGCCGAGGGCGTGGGCGCCGGTGAGCACCCGGCCGTCGCTGAGCAGGGTGAGAAACCCGTTGGCGTCGGCGTAGGCACGGGTGTAGGCCGCCGTCTTGGCCACCCCGGAGATCGGGACCGTGGCGCTGAACCGTGCCTCGTTCGCGCCGACCGACGCCGCCTGCGGGTCGGTGTACACCACGCGGGGCACGGCCGTGTAGTCGGCCTCGCGGGGTTCACCGAGGATGTTGGCCGCGACGATCTCGCCCTGGTACTTGCCGACATGGGTGAGCATCCAGAGCCCGGTGGCGTCGCCGACGACCCACAGCCGCTCGGCGGCGCGCAGCCGTGAGTCGACCGGAATGCCGTGCTCGTCGGCCTTCACGCCCACCGTGTCCAGGCCGATGTCGTCGACGCGCGGGCGGCGCCCGGTGGCCACGAGGAGGCGGTCGCCGCGCAGTTCCCGTCCGTCGTCGAGCGTCAGGACGTAGTCCTCGCCCTCGCGCCGGGCGGCGACCGTCCGCGGTCCGAGCACCAGCTCGACCCCGTCGCGGCGCAGCACCTCGCCGAGCGCCTCGCCCACCGGCCGGGGCTCGCGGGGCAGGACGTACGAGCCGTGGGCCGTCATGACCACCTCGCCTCCGAGTCGGCGTACGGCCTGGGCCATCTCGACGCCGACCGGTCCCGCGCCGAGCACGATCAGCCGGTGCGGGACCGCCTTCATGCCCGTCACCTCGCGGTTGGTCCACACGCCCGTCAGCCCGGCCAGGCCCGGGACCGGCGGCATGATCGGTGCCGCCCCCGTGGCCACGACGACGTGCTCGGCGGTGTGGCGGGCCCCGGCCACCACCACGACACCCGGTCCCGCCAGGCGGCCGGTGCCCCGCAGCAGATCGATGCCGTTGTCGGCCAGCCAGCGTTCCTGGCCGGCGTCGGAGTAGTCCGACACCATGAAGTCCCGCCAGGCCAGGGCCTGTTCGACGTCGACCTCGGCGCTCGCCGCGGCCTCGCGGGCGCCGTGCACGGCCTCGCCCGGGCGGAGCAGGGTCTTCGACGGGATACAGGCCCAGTACGAGCACTCGCCGCCGACCAGTTCGCGCTCCACGAGGGCGACCCGGAGTCCGCCGTCCGCCAGGGCGCCGGCACAGTGCTCACCGGGTGATCCCCCGCCGATCACGATGACGTCGTAGTCGTAGTCATGATCGCGGTCGTGGCTCATCGGTTCGTCCTCCTCGGCCGGGGGCCGCCCTCGCTCGGGTGTCAGGTCGGCAGCTCGGTACCGGCCTGCTCACTCACCATGTACCGCGCGTACCAGTCGGGCCAGTCCGGGTCCTCCGCGCCGGTGCGTGCCTCGTGTTCGCCGTGTGCCGCGGCGGCGCGGCGCAGGGCGCTCGCCAAGTCCCCGGCGGAGGCGAACGTCGTGGCCGCGGGGTCCAGCCGGCCCGGGAGCCGGGTGGTGATCTCCTGGAGGATCCAGCCGTTGCCGTCCGGGTCACTGAACGACACGAAGGAGCCGTAGCTGCTGCGCTTCGGGTCCGGTCCGGGCACCCGGGCGTCGGTGCCGGCGTGGTGGAAGACGCCGCCCTCGTCGTGGAAGACGTCGCTCGGGTCGGCGCCGACCCGCTTGAGTTCGTCGTGGGCGGCGTCGATGTCGTCCACGATCAGGTGCAGGCCCTGGGCCGAGCCCGGTGCCTGCGCCGTGACCGAGGTACCGAAGATCACCGAGGCGGGCGAGCCCGGCGGGGTCACCTGCACGACCCGGAAGTCCTCGCCGGTGGCGACGTCGGCGTCGAGCCGCCAGCCGAGCGCCGTGTAGAAGTCCTTGGCCCGGTCCACGTCCCCGACCGGCACCACGAGGACTTCGAGCTTCATGTCCATGAGCTGCGCCTCCGTTCTCGGACGAACTGCCGACTCCTCCAGAATCGCCGCTACGGACCCGATCCGCGCCGGGGAGTCGGGCCCCTCCGCGCATTCGGAGACGATCGGCGTCCGGAACGGGACGGTCGAACGCCTCCGGGAACCGCGCGCGCCTGCTGCAACCGGAGCGCCGGGCGTCGTCGTCAGAACCCCTAACTACGCATGTTTCTCAGGGCAGTTGGCAACCAAGAACGTTGATGTGCGCCACACTCGTCCCACGGGTGCGGGCATCAGGGGCGGGAGTGATGCATGGCCGGGTGGAGACCAGTCTTAGCGGCGACCGCGGGGGCGTTGCTGCTGGCGGGATGCAGCGGCGGGGCGAGCGGCGGGCCGAAAGCGGAGGGGACGCCGAAGGAGGGGGCCGGTACCTCTCCCTCGGCCTCGGCATCGTCCGTCAACGAGCCGTACACGCTCGCCGAGGACCGGGCGCCGAAGACGCGGGCCGAGGCGGTCGCGTTCGTTCGTGAACTCACCGTCCGCCCGGACTACTTCGGCACCGGATACCGCGAACGCGATCCCTTCGAGAGCGACCCGGCCGAGTGGGCCGTGCTCGGCGAGGACTGCCTGTGGCGGCGCGAGGCGCTGCCCGGGACCGTGCTGGCCAGTCTCACGCGGATGTACGAGCTGCCGGCGAAGGGCGGCAAGGGGCCGGTGTACGTGTCGCTGACCGTCACCGTGCACCAGGACGTCGTGTCGGCGCGGCGCGACATGGCCGGGTCGCTGGAGGAGGCGCTGCGCTGCCCCGGGCAGCAACTGAACGCCACCGACCGGGTGCTCGACCTGTTCTCCCGGGCCGACGCGTTCGCCGACGCGCGGTCCGTGATCTCCGACGACGACCTGACGGAGAGCGGGAACTGGGCCGCCGACGGCGGCAAGGCGCATCCCTTCGACTGGTACAAGTTCCGGATGGGGCCGGTCACCGTGGCCGCGACCACGCGGCACGGCTCGGGCCGGACCGAGGCCGAGGACTCCGCCGTCACCACCGACATGGGCAAGGGAATGACCTTCGTCGCGGCGAGCATCGACAGCAAGGGCAGGGCCGGCGAGACCGCCGAACCCACCGGGACGACGGGGGCGGGGCAGTGAGCGAGCCGCTGCGGTCCTCCGACCCGTCCCGCATCGCGGGGTTCCGGCTGCTGCGGCGGCTCGGCGCGGGCGGTATGGGCGTCGTGTATCTCGGGCGCACCGACACCGGGGCGCTCGCCGCGGTCAAGGTGATCCGGGGCGAGGGTGCCGGGGACGACGACTTCCGGGCCCGGTTCGCGCGGGAGGTGGAGCTGGCGCGGCGGGTGGACAGCCCGTGGGTGGTTCCCGTCCTGGACGCAGACGCCGAGGCGCGCGAGCCGTGGCTGGCCACCGTGTTCGTGCCCGGGCCCTCCGTCGCCGAGGCGGTCGCCGCGCACGGCCCGCTGCCGTCGCGGGCGGTACGTGTCCTGGGCGGGCTGCTGGCCGGAGCGCTGGACGCCGTGCACACGGCAGGGCTCGTCCACCGGGACGTCAAGCCGGGCAATGTCCTGCTCGCCCTCGACGGGCCGCGCCTGATCGACTTCGGCATCGCGCGCGCCGCCGACGACACGGCGCTGACCGCGTCCGGGCTCGTGGTCGGCACCCCGGGGTTCCTCGCCCCGGAACAGGCGGACGGGCAACCCGCCACGTCCGCGAGCGACGTCTTCACCCTGGGCTGCGTGCTGGCGTACGCCTCGACCGGTGCTCCGCCCTTCGGCACCGGGACGCCGGACGCCCTGATGTACCGCACGGTCCACGGCGAGCCCGAACTCTCCGGTGTGGAGGGCGAGTTGCGGACCCTCGTGGAACGCTGCCTGGTCAAGGACCCCGACGCGCGGCCGACGGCCGACGACATACGGGGTCTGCTCGCCGACGACGCTCCGGACGCCTCCGGCGGCTGGCTCCCCGACCCCGTCGCCCGGATGGTCGCGGCACGGGCCGCCGAGAGCCTCGCCTTCCCGGACGTCGAGCCCACGGTCCTCGACGATCCGGCCGTCCCCGTCCGGCACCCGGGCCGGCGCCGTCTGCTGCTGGCCGGCGGTGCGCTGCTGCTCGCGGGCGGCGGGACCGGAGCGGCGGTGTGGGCGTCGGGGGACGACGAGAAACCGGCCGCGAGCCCAGCACGTCCCGTGTACGTCCTCGGCGTGCACACCACCGGCGGAGCGGCCGAGGCCGCCGTCAGCCGGGCCTCGGAGCACGCCGCCCGCCTCGCCGTCGCCCAGCACAACGCCACGCCGAAGCGCTCCTACGACCTGAAGGTGAAGGTCCTCGCCGACAAGGGCGACGCGGACACCGCGCGGGCGGTGGCACGCGAGTTCACCGCCGACCGGAACGTCGTCGCCGTACTGGGACCGGTCGCCGAGATTCCCATGCGGGCGGCGCCGGCCGTGTACGGTGCGGCCGGCCTGACCCACGTCTCCAGCAGCACGGGCCAGCAGGACTACTTCGTGACCTCGCCGAAGACCTCGTTCCAGAGCGCCCCCGCCCACGGCGCGCTCGGCGGCTGGATCGCACTGCACGCCTACATCACCCGGCAGGTGGTGCCGGCCGGCGTCGTGATCGACCGGGCCGGGGGCTCGCCCATGCAGGACGAGGGCACCCAGCTGGTCAGCAACTGGCGCAACGTCCTCAAGAGCGAGGTCGTGCCCCGCGTGGTCGCCGAGGACACGGACGACGGCCCGAAGACGGTGCGTGACGTGCTCGCGGCCGGTGTCAAAGCCTTCGTGTATCTGGGCGCCCTGGACGCCACCGTCCGCACGGCCCGGGAGCTGGCCACCGCCGGTTTCACCGGACCGCGCTGGATGCAGCACCAGCTCTACGGCTCCGACTTCCCGCGCCTCGCGGGCGCGGCGGGCGAGGGCTGGTACGTGGTGACGGACGCCGTGGACCCCTCCGCGCTGAAGACGAAGCGGGCCGAGGACTTCACCGCGGCCTGGCGGAAGCGCTACGGCAGCACACCGGAGCCGTACGCGACCGAGGCGTACGACAGTGTGAGGATGCTGCTCGCCGAGTTCGCGCACACGGTCCCGGCCGGGGCGCGCAGGCGGCCGGTGCGGGCCGATCTCGCCGTGCGGCTGGCGAAGGTGAAGTACCAGGGCATCGCCCGCACCTACGCCTTCGGTGACTTCCACCAGTACGACAACAGCTCGACGGGCTGGGCGGACGAGACCTTCGTCCACGAGGTCCGCGGCGGGCGGTTCCGGCAGCTGGGATCGCTCGGCGATCTGAACCGCGCGGCGCAGAGCCAGGGCTGAGGAACGGACGACGGGGAAACGGAGGCGGCTGTCGTGGAACGGCTCCTGCCCGCCGATCCGTCCCTGATCGGCGGGCACCGGCTCGCCGGACGGCTCGGTGCGGGTGGCATGGGCGTCGTCTATCTGGCGCGCTCGCCGCACGGCGCGTGGTGCGCGCTGAAGGTGATCCGCGCCGAGTACGCCGACGACCCCGGCTTCCGCGCCCGTTTCCGCCGTGAGGCCGAGCTCGCGTCGCGCCTGACAGGCCGGTGGACCGTGCCGGTCGTCGCGGCCGACGCCGAGGCCCGCTCCCCGTGGCTCGCCACCGCATACGTGCCCGGCCCGTCCCTCGCCGAGGCGGTGGCGCTGCGCGGACCCTGGCCCGAGGCCCAGTTGCGCGGGCTCGGTGCCGTGCTGGCCGAGGCGCTGGACGGGGTGCACGCGGCCGGGCTGGTCCACCGGGACGTGAAGCCCGCGAACGTGCTGCTGGCCGCGGACGGGCCGCGGCTGATCGACTTCGGGATCGCGCGGGCCGTCGGCGCGACCGCGCTCACCACGGACGGTTCCGTCGTCGGCTCCCCCGGCTACCTCTCCCCCGAGCAGGCCCGTGGGCTCACCGTCGGCCCGCCCAGCGACGTCTTCTCCCTCGGCTGCGTCCTCGCCCATACGGCCACCGGCCGCCCGCCGTTCGGCACCGGCGGCGCGGCGGCCGTGCTGTACCGGACCGTCGGCGAGGAACCGGACCTGGACGGCGTACCGGATAGCCTCGCCGAAACCGTACGGCGTTGTCTGGCGAAGGAACCGGAGCGCCGCCCCAGCGCCTCCGAACTCCGCGACGTCCTCGGCGAGTTCACCGTGGCGGAGTGGCTGCCCGAAGGGCTGCCGGCCCTGGTCGCGGCCCGTGCCGCACGCGTCCTCGACCTGCCCGTTCCCGACCCGACGATGCTCGCCGGGCCCGCCCCGGTGGACGCGCCGCCCTCGCCCACCCGGCGGCGGCTGCTGGTCGCGGGGGCCGCGCTCGGTGTCACCGCGGTGGCCGGGGCGGGCGCGTGGTGGGAGTGGGGCCGGTCCGCCGGGTCGGCGAACACCGGTTCCGTACGGCGCTCGCGCCATGTCCTCGCCCTGCTCGGCAGCCCGGACGACCCCTTCTTCACCGACCACGGGCGCGGCGCCCTCCTCGCCGTCGAGCAGCACAACCGGGACGCCGAGCGAACCGTGGACCTCGTCCTGCGCACCGCCGACGACACCGGCACCGCGAAGGGCACCGCCGCGGCGGCCGCCCGGCTGGCCGCCGACCCGGACGTGTCCGTGGTGATCGCCGCGGGCCCGAACGCGACGGTGCCCGCCGCCCTGGACCCCTGTGCGAAGGCCCGGCTGACCCTGCTGGTCACCCGCGCCGACACCGACGCCCTCGACACCGCCAACGTCACCAGCACGCTCGTGCTGCGCGCCACCCGGACCGTCGGCCCGTTCGCGGCACTGATCTATCTGAACCGGGTCGCCAAAGCCGCCCGCACGGTGATCGTGCACGACCTGGCCACGGAGGCGGAGAGCCTCGCCACGGTCCGCATCACCACCGTCTACGGCAAGCTCGACGGCGAGACGTCGGTGGAGGAGGTCGCCCCGGACGAGGACTTCACCGCTGCCGCCCGCCGTATCGCGGCCCGCCCCCACGACGCCGTCTTCTTCGGCGGGGTGCGCCCCGACCGCGCCGCCGCCTGCGCCCGCGCGCTGCGGGACGCGGGCCACCAAGGTGCCCGGGTCGCGGGCGAGCACGTCCTCGGCGCCCCCTTCCTCGCTGTCGGCGCGGACTGGCGGATCGGCACGAGCTACACCGACGCCGACTCCGACCCCCGTACCAAGGCGTTCGCCGCCGCGTTCCGCACCCGGCACGGACACGCGCCGGGACCTTGGGCGGCCGAGGCGTACGACGCCGTCCGGTTCGCCGCCCACGGCCTCGCCTCCGTCGGCGACGACGGCCGCACCGCCCTGCGCTCGGAGCTCCTGCGCCGCCCCTGGCAGGGCATCACCCGCCTCATGAGCTTCGACGCCTCCACGCAGTATTTCGTGACGGGCGACGACGGCGGAGGGTTTCTGTACCGGGTGTCCGGCGGAGCCGCCCGCTTCGTGGCGCGCTCCGCCGACATCGGCAAGAAGACGTGAGCCTCACACAACTCCCTTTGATTGCAAGGTAGCTATGTGCCGGTCACCCGCCGACGTACGCCGCCAGATGCTCGCCCGTGAGCGTCGACCGCGCGTCGACCAGGTCGGCGGGCGTCCCCTCGAAGACGATCTTTCCGCCGTCGTGTCCGGCGCCGGGGCCGAGGTCGATGATCCAGTCGGCGTGGGCCATGACGGCCTGGTGGTGTTCCACGACGATGACGGACTTGCCGGAGTCGACCAACCGGTCCAGCAGGCCGAGGAGTTGCTCGACGTCGGCGAGGTGGAGGCCGGCGGTGGGCTCGTCGAGGACGTAGACGCCGCCCTTCTCGGACATGTGGGTGGCCAGCTTGAGGCGCTGGCGTTCGCCGCCGGAGAGGGTGGTGAGGGGCTGGCCGAGGCTGAGGTAGCCGAGGCCGACGTCGGCGAGGCGGGTAAGGATCTTGTGCGCGGCCGGAGTTGCCGCCTCACCGGCGCCGAAGAACTCCTCGGCCTCGGTCACCGACATCGCGAGCACCTCACTGATGTCACGCCCGCCGAAGTGGTATTCGAGGACCGACGCGTCGAACCGCTTCCCCTCGCACTCCTCGCACGTCGTGGCCACGCCCGCCATCATCGCCAGGTCGGTGTAGATGACGCCTGCGCCGTTGCACGTGGGGCAGGCGCCCTCGGAGTTGGCGCTGAAGAGGGCCGGCTTCACGCCGTTGGCCTTGGCGAAGGCCTTGCGGATCGGTTCGAGGAGTCCGGTGTACGTCGCCGGGTTGCTGCGGCGTGAGCCGCGGATGGCGCCCTGGTCGACCGACACGACGTTCTCGCCGACCGGGATCGACCCGTGCACCAGCGAGCTCTTGCCGGAGCCCGCGACTCCGGTGATGACGGCGAGGACGCCGAGCGGGATGTCGACGTCGACGTCCTGGAGGTTGTTGGCCCTGGCGCCGCGGATCTCCAGCGTGCCGGTGGGCTTGCGGGTCGACTCCTTCAACTTGGCCCGGTCGTCGAAGTGCCGGCCGGTGATGGTGCCGCCGGTGCGCAGCCCCTCGACGGTGCCCTCGAAGCAGACGGTGCCACCCGCCGTACCGGCCCCCGGGCCGAGGTCGACGACGTGGTCGGCGATCGCGATGGTCTCCGGCTTGTGCTCGACGACGAGCACGGTGTTGCCCTTGTCGCGCAGGCGCAGCAGCAGGTCGTTCATGCGCTGGATGTCGTGCGGGTGCAGGCCGATGGTCGGCTCGTCGAAGACGTACGTCACGTCGGTGAGGGAGGAGCCGAGGTGGCGGATCATCTTCACGCGCTGTGCCTCGCCGCCCGACAGCGTGCCCGCCGGCCGGTTCAGCGAGAGATAGCCGAGCCCGATCTCGACGAACGAGTCGAGAGCCTGCCGCAACGCGGTGAGCAGCGGCGCGACCGACGGCTCGTCGAGGCCGCGCACCCACTCGGCCAGGTCGCTGATCTGCATCGCGCAGGCGTCCGCGATGCTGACGCCGTTGATCTTCGAGGAGCGGGCGCCCTCGTTGAGGCGGGTGCCGTCGCAGTCGGGGCAGGTGGTGAAGGTGACGGCCCGGTCCACGAACTCGCGGATGTGCGGCTGCATGCCCTCCCGGTCCTTGGCGAGCATCGACTTCTGGATGCGCGGGATCAGACCTTCGTAGGTCATGTTGATGCCCGCGATCTTCATCCGGGTCGGCTCGCGGTGGAGGAAGTCCTGGAGTTCCTTCTTGGTGAACTTGCTGATGGGCTTGTCGGGGTCGAAGAAGCCCGACTCGATGTAGAGGCGCGAGTTCCAGCCGCCGCCCGTGTAGCCGGGCACCGTGATGGCGCCTTCCGCAAGGGACTTGGAGTCGTCGTAGAGCTGGGTGAGGTCGAGGTCGGTGACCGAGCCGCGGCCCTCGCAGCGCGGGCACATGCCGCCGGTGATGCTGAAGCTGCGGCGCTCCTTGACCTTCTGTCCGCCGCGTTCCATGGTGACCGCGCCGGCGCCGCTGATCGAGGCGACGTTGAAGGAGAACGCCTTGGGCGAGCCGAGGTACGGCTTTCCGAGGCGGCTGAAGAGGATGCGCAGCATGGCGTTGGCGTCGGTGGCGGTGCCGACGGTGGAGCGGGGGTCGGCGCCCAGCCGCTGCTGGTCGACGATGATGGCGGTGGTCAGCCCGTCGAGGACGTCGACCTCGGGGCGGGCCAGCGTCGGCATGAAGCCCTGCACGAAGGCGCTGTACGTCTCGTTGATCAGCCGCTGCGACTCCGCGGCGATGGTGTCGAACACGAGTGAGCTCTTGCCCGAGCCGGAGACACCGGTGAACACCGTCAGCCGGCGCTTCGGGATCTCGATGCTGACGTCCTTGAGGTTGTTCTCGCGCGCCCCGTGCACACGGATCAGGTCGTGGCTGTCGGCGGCGTGCAGCCCCGGCGACTGCGTATCCGTCTTCGTGGCCTTGCTCATCGTGCGTTCCCTCCGTTTGCGCCAGGTCGCCGAAAGTCGCTCGGCGGTCATCGCCTGGCTCGATCCAACCAGGCTTCGAGCGGTACGTCCGCTTCCGGTGCACGGTGCCGCACCTGGCAGTCACGCTAGGGGGAAGGCGTGGCCTCGCGCTTCTCGGATCCTGACCGGTCCGGCCCGCTCGCGCCGAGCCGCGCCCGGCGTACGTGGAGCAGGTGCCGGCCGAGCGCGACCACGGCCAGGGTGGCCACCAGGCCGGTCACACCCCGCCAGCCGAACCGGTCGTACGTCCGCACCCCGAGCCAGGAACCCGCGCTGCCGCCGAGGAACGCGCAGGTCATGTACGCGGTGTTGATACGGGCGCGGGCCTCGGGCCGGAGCGCGAAGATGCGGGCCTGGTTGGCGACCTGGCCGGACTGGACGGCGACGTCGAGCAGCAGCATGCCCGCGGCCAGGGTCAGCAGGCCGGCCGTGCCGCCCCCGGCGGCCGGTAGGAGCAGCGCCGCCGAGGCGATCGTGCCGAGCATGGCGAGGAGGCTGACCCTGTCGGGGCCTCGGCGGTCGGCCAGCCGCCCGGCCAGCGGCGTACTGAACATGCTGGCCGCGCCGACCAGTCCCAGGATGCCCACCGCCTGGGCGCCCATGCCGTACGTCGGTCCGGTGACGAGCAGGGTCAGCGTGGTCCAGGCGGCGCTGAAGCCACCGAAGACCATGGCCTGGTAGAGGGAGGAGCGGCGGAGGTCGGGTTCGGTGCGCAGCAGCCGGAGCGGGGCGGCTATCAGGGCCGGGTAGCGGTGCCGGGTGGAGGACGTGGTCGGCGGGACGACCCGGGAGAGGACCGCTGCCAGCACCAGGAAGACGACCGCAGCCACGAGGTACGGCGCCCGCCAGCCGAACCGTTCGCCGAGGGTGCCGCTGAAGGTACGGGCCAGGAGGATGCCGCCGATCAGGCCGCTGAGGAGGGTGCCGGTGACGGCTCCGCGGCGTTCAGCGGGTACGAGTCCGGCGGCCATCGGGATGATGATCTGGGGCACGACGGTCGTCACGCCGGTGACCGCGCTCGCGGCGACGAGCAGCGGGAGCGAGGGCGCGGCGCTCGCGCCGAGCAGTCCGGCGGCGGTGAGCACGAGCAGGGTGACGATCAGGGGGCGGTGCGGGAGCCGGTCACCGAGCGGGACGAGGAGGAAGATCCCGGCCGCGTACCCGAATTGGGCCGCCGTGACAACGAGGGCGGCCGAGGCGGCGGAGACGCCCAGGTCGGCAGCGACGAGCGAGCTGATCGCCTGCGCGAAGTAGATGGTCGAGGCGCCCACACCGCAAGCGAGGGACAGGACGAGGATCACCCAGCGGGGCACGGACACACCTCACGCGAGAACCGGTTTGACTGGTTCAGGTGACGGTAGCAGGAGAGCCGCTCTCCTGGCACCACTTAAACCGGTTCCATGGGAGTAGGGTGGGCTCGTGTCATCGACTCCGCGCTTCCGCCAGGGCGCCGGGCGCCTCTGCCTGGACTTCATCCGCACCCTGCGCCACCGTGGCTCGCCCGACGCGGTGGAGGAACTCCCCGACGCCGGGGCCCTGTCGGCATGGGTGCGGCAGTGCGGCCCCTGCGCGACCGGAGGGGGTGGCGACGCGGCCCGGGCACGCGACCTGCGCGAGGCGGTCTACGTCCTGATCACCGCGGCCCAGGCCGGCCGGCTGCCCGACGCGCGCTCGATCGCCCTCGTCAACCAGGCCGCCGCACACCCCGTCCCGGTACCGCGCCTGACCGGCGCGGGGCGGCTCGACTGGCGGGCCGAGGACCCCGTCCGGGCCACTCTCGCCCTCGTCGCCCGTGACGCCCTGGATCTCGCGACCTCCCCGTCACTCACCCGCGTCCGCGACTGCGCGGGTCCGGCCTGCGGCGCCCTGTTCCTCGACGACTCACGCCCCGGGAACCGCCGTTGGTGCTCCATGGGCACGTGCGGAAACCGTGCCAAGAAGGAGACCCTGCGCGGCCGGACGGCCTGACCGGCGCGGTGGAGAGGATTTGTTCACCTCTCCGCAACCGCCTTTGGGATCCACCTACTTAAAGTGTGGATCCCTCCCGGAACGGATCACCCATGAACCTCATGACACGACACGGCGTACGCAGGATCGTGCCCCTGCTGCTCGGCTGGGAGGAACTCCCCAAGTCCGTCTCCGTGCTCGGCGCCCCGTACGAGGAACGGCTGCGTGAACCTGTACCGGCGGTACTCCTGGAGTGCGACGGCGGCTGGCTGCTGCTCGACACCGGCTTCAACACCGCGCTGATCCGGGACCCGGCCCTGCGCCGCCGCTTCTACGGCTCCCCCAACTACCGGCCGATCCTGCCAGGTCCGGGCGAGCCGCTGGAGGAGGCCCTCGACGCGGCCGGCATCGCGATGGACGCGATCCACGCGGTGGCCGTCAGCCATCTGCACGCCGATCACGCGGGCGGACTCAAGCACTTCGCGGGCCGGGTGCCGGTGCACGTACAGCGCGAGGAGCTGGCCTACGGCCTGTCCGGGCAGCCGGAGGTCGAGCGCCACTCCATCTTCCGCGTCGACTTCGACGACCCGCGCATCGACTGGCGACAGGCCGAGGGGGACACCGAGATCGCCCCTGGCGTGACCGCCGTACTGACCGCCGGGCACACCCCCGGACATCAGAGCTTCGTCGTCGACCTCGCGGACGGCGGCGGTTTCGTGTTCGCCTTCGACGCGGCGGACCTCACCGAGAACATCGAGCACGAGCGGCCGATCGGGGCCTCGATCGGTGTCGACCCGGAGAGCACGGTGGAGCCCATCCGCCGGCTCAAGCGCATCGCCGCCGAACGCGGCTACGAACTCGTTCCCGGTCACGACCCCGCGGTCTGGCCCGAGTTGATCCGCCGCCGGGGCGCGCCGGGCGCGTAACCGGCACTGGCCGGATCACGCCCACAGCCCGGTTCACACGCCTTTAACACCCGGGACACGAGAGGGACTCTGTGGCCCCTGAACATGTTATTGGATCCAATCTTGACACTTTGAGATCCATTATCCGAGGATCGGTGCCCAAGGAGGCCCACATGCCGGACCAGTCAGCTGGATCGTCCTCACCCGGCTCCACCCCGTCGACGGCGTCGCGCCGCACCATGCTCCGGGGCGCGGGACTCCTCGGAGTGGGCGTCGGCTTCGGGCTCCCCGCCCTGCTCAGCGCCTGCGGCGCGGCGGCCGACGACGCGAAGGGGAGCAGCAAGGGCGGCACGCTGACCCTCGCCATCGACGCGACGAGCGCGGTCAACGACCCGTCGTTCTACACCTCGTTGGGCGACTGGATGGCCGTCGACTGCATCTGCCGGGGCCTGACCTTCATCTCCTTCGAGACCAACGAGCCCACCCCCGACCTGGCCAAGAGCTGGACGATCTCCGACGACCAGCTCACCTACACCTTCGCGCTGCGCGAGGGCGTCAAGTTCCACGACGGCACCACGCTCACCTCGGCCGACGTACTGGCCAGCCTGGGGCGGCAGTTCGACGAGAAGGACAAGACGCTCCCCAAGGGCGCCACCCGCCCGCTGTCCGACCTCGGCGCGAACGTCGCCTCGCTGACCGCCCCGGACGACCTGACCGTCAAGATGGTCCTGAAGAAGCCGGACCGGACCACCCTCGGCCAGCTGTCCGACATCGGCGGCCGCATTATCTCCAAGGCCGCACTGAAGAAGTACGGCGCGGACATCGGCAAGCACCTCGTCGGCACCGGCCCGTTCGCCTTCTCCGCCGCCACCTCCGGTCAGTCCATCACCCTCACGGCCTTCGACGACTTCCGCCTCGGCAGACCCCCCGTCGACCGGCTGGTGCTGCGCCAGGTCCAGGACCCGTCGACGATCGTCAGTTCGCTGCTCAGCGGCGACATCTCGGCCACCCAGTTCACCCCGTACTCGGCCGCCGCGCAGCTGCGCAAGGACGACTCGGTGACGGTCTACAAGACGCCGTACAACGCCAACGCGATCCTGATGATCGACGCCCGCCGGGTCCCCGAGCTCAAGGTCCGCCAGGCCATCAACCTCGCCATCGACCGCAAGGCCATCCTCGACCAGGCCTTCTACGGCGTCGGCGCGCTCCCCGGGGGCTACGCCATCCCGCCCGCGCAGAGCGGCTACGACACCAGCCTCGCCGACCTCAGCACGCAGGACACGGCGAAGGCCAAGAAGCTCGTCGCCGAGGCCGGTGCGGGTGGCCGGCGGATCCGGCTCATGGCGGCCAGCGACTCCTGGCACCCGAAGGCCGCGCAGATCGTCGCCCAGAACCTCACCGACGTCGGCTTCAAGGTGGTCACCACCTCCGTCGACCCGGCCACCTATTTCACCCGGCTCCTCGACGGCAAGGACGACTACCACGACCTGATGATCTGGGAGCGCAACACCTACGTCCCGGACGCCAACGACATGGTCGGCGCCATGGCCAGCCCCACCGGTCTCTACGGCGCGACCATCACCGGCATGGACACGCTCAAGGACACCGCCTCGCTCGCCGCGGACCTGGAGACGGCCAAGAACCTCCCCCTCGGCGCGCAGCGCACGGCCGCCTACACGAAGATCCAGCGCCGCTGGGCCGAGGACTACATGGTCCTGTCGATGCTGGCCTGCTTCGCCAACCTGGTGGTCAGCGGCTCGCACGTGAAGCACATGAACACGGCGGCGCTCGCCAACCACCGGTGTTACATGGAGAAGGCCAGTGTCTGACACCACGACGGCTCCACCACCCGTGGCGACCGTACGGCCCCCTTCGTCGCCCTTCACCGGGCGGAGCGTCCTCGCCGTATGGCGTCGGCGTCGGTTGGCACGGTCCTGGCCGGCCGTGCTGTCGTGGCTGGTGCTGATCGTCCTGGTGCTGGTGGCCGTCGTGGGGCCGCTGCTGGTCCAGGCGGACCCGCTGCGTCAGACCTCCTCGGCGCTGCTGCCCATGGGCTCGTCCGGGCATCTGTTCGGCACGGACGACCTGGGCCGTGACGAGTTGGCCCGACTGGTGCACGGCGCACGGCCGTTGCTGCTGGTGGCGTTCGCGGCGACCACGCTGGCAGCGGTCGTGGGAACCGGCATCGGACTCGTCGCCGGATACGCGGGCGGTGTCGTCGAGCAGATCCTGATGCGGATCGTCGACCTCGCCCTCGCCTTCCCCTCCATCCTGCTCGTCATCCTCCTCGTGGCGGCCGCGGGACCGGGCACGCTGAGTCTGGTCTTCGGCATCGGGGTGTCCCTCGCGCCCGGTCTGGCCCGGCTGGCCCGTGCCCTGACCGCGCGCGAGGCGGCCCATGACTACGTCGTCGCCGCCAAGCTGGGCGGCACCCGCACCTCGCGCATCCTCGCCCGCGAACTCCTCCCCAACATCGCCGGACCGATGCTCGCCCAGGTCGTCATGACGCTGTCGATCGCGGCGGGCTTCGCCGCCGGCCTCTCCTACCTCGGCCTCGGCATCCAACCGCCGCAGCCCGACTGGGGCTACATGGTCCAGGCGGGACAGGAGTTCCTCTACACGGCACCCCGACTGGTCGTGCTGCCCGCGACGTTCACGCTGCTGTTCGTCGTCGCCTGCAACTTCGTGGGCGACGACCTGCGCGACGCGCTCGATGTGAAGGGGCCCGCGTGACGACCGCACTGCTCCCCCTCCGCAGGCCCAAGTGGGCAGCGGGACCAACCCTGTTGGTCCTACGACGCCTCGCGGTCATCCCCGTCGTGCTGTTCGCGCTGGCCAGCCTGGTGTTCCTGGCGATGCGACTGCTGCCCGGCTCACCGGCGACCTCGCTCGCGGCCGGCGGCAACAACCTCTCCGCCACCGAACTCGCCGCCAACGAGGAGCGCGTCAACAAGGCCCTCGGCCTCGACCGCCCCCTCATAGCCCAATACGGCACCTTCCTCAACGACTTGGTGCACCTGCGGCTCGGCACCTCGTTCTACGGCTCCAACAGCGTCCTGGGTCTGCTGGGCGACGCGCTGCCCGCCACCATCGAGCTGACGCTCGCGGCGATGACGATCGCGGTGCTGCTCGGTGTCGTCACCGGGGTCATCGCGGCGCTACGCAAAGGGAGTTGGGTCGACCACGCGACCCGGGCCGTCGCCACGGTGAGCTTCTCGCTGCCGTGGTTCGCGCTCGGGGTGCTCGGCATCGTCGTGTTCGGCGTGTGGCTGCGCTGGCTCCCGGTCCTCGGCCGGCTGCCCAGCTCGCTGGACTACAACCCGACCACCAACTTCGTTCTCCTGGACGCGATTCTGCAGAACCGCCCCGAGCTGGTGTGGCCCTGGATCCAGCATCTGATCCTGCCCGCCGTCACGTTGGCGCTGTCGATGGCCGGGTTCATCACCCGCATCGTGCGCGCCTCGGTGCTGGAGGTCCTCGACGACGACTTCGTCAGGACCGCGCGGATGAAGGGCCTGAGCGAGGGCGTGGTGATCCGCCACCACGTGCTGCGCAACTCGTGGCTGCCCATCGTGACCGTCCTGGGGCTCCAGTTCGGGTCGCTGCTGGGTGGTTCGGTGATCACCGAGACGGTCTTCTCGTATGCCGGTGTCGGCCGCCTGCTCGTGCAGGGCGTCCTGCAACGGGACTACCCGGTCGTGCAGGGCGCCGCGCTCGCCATCGCGCTCCTCTTCACCCTGGTCAACCACGCGGTGGACGTGCTCTACACGGTCCTCGATCCGCGGCTACGGAAAGGATGACCCGCATGGACATCGTGCTCGTCCACGGTGCCGGCGGACGGCCGACGACCTGGTCGGCCGTCCAGCCCCTGCTGGCCGCCCGCGGTCACCGGCTGTTCGTCGTCACCAACCCGATGACCTCGTTGGAGGACGACATCGCCAACACGGCGGCCGTGCTGGCGGAGACGACGGGCCCGGTGCTGCTCGCCGGGCACTCCTACGGCGGCGCGGTCATCAGCAACGTCGGGCGCGATCCGAGGGTCAAGGGGCTTGTGTACATAGCCGCGTTCGGGCCGGACGAGGGCGAGACGGTCAACGGGATCGTCGAACGGTACGAGGAGGCCGAGATCTCCAAGTACATGCGGCGCGGCCCGAACGGCGAGTGGAAGTCCGAGACGAGCGAGGCGTTCTGGGCGGAGATCGGTCCCGATCTCTCCCCCGAGCAGCGGGCCGTGGTGGAGGCCGAGGGACGCAAGGCGGAGAACCTCATCTTCACCCAGCCGACCGGCACACCGGCCTGGCGGACCCTGCCCAGTTGGTACCTGGTCGCCGACGACGACCGCACCCTGCGCCCGGAGATCCAGAACGACATGGCGGCCCGGATGAAGGCGACCGTCGAGCACGTTCCGGGCAGCCACTACACGACCCTGGTGTGGCCCGAGCGCGTGGCCGGCCTCATCCACACGGCGGCCGTGGCCGTGGGCGAGGGTTCATGACGTCCGCGCCCGTGCTCGAAGTACGCGACCTGCGTGTCCAGTTCGACGTGCCGGCGGGTCGGCTGCCCGCGGTGGACGGCGTCGACCTGACCCTCCGGCAGGGCGAAGTCCTGGCGCTGGTGGGCGAGTCGGGGTCGGGGAAGTCCGCCCTGTCGATGAGCCTGGTCGGGCTGAACCGCGGTCCGCGCACCCATATCAGCGGCGAGGCGGTCTTCAAGGGCCGTGACCTCGTCGCCGCGTCGGAACGGGAGTTGCGCGGGGTGCGCGGCAAGGACATCGCGGTCGTCTTCCAGGACGCGCTGGCCGCGCTCAACCCGCTGCACCGGGCAGGCGCCCAGGTCTCCGAGATGATCCGCGCGCACCGGGACGTGACGCGGAGTCAGGCGACGGACCGGGCGGTGGAGTTGCTCGGCGAGGTCGGCATCGCGGGCCCGGACCGCACCGCACGCGCCTACCCCCACCAGCTCTCCGGGGGCATGCGCCAACGCGTGATGATCGCGATGGGCCTGGCCAACGATCCGGCGGTACTCATCGCCGACGAACCCACCACCGCCCTCGACGTCACGATCCAGGCCCAGGTGCTGGCCGTCCTCAAACGCGTCCAGCGCGACCACGGGACCTCCGTCCTGCTGATCACCCATGACCTGGGCGTCGTGGCCGAGGTCGCGGACCGGGTGGCGGTGATGTACGCGGGCCGGATCGTGGAGCAGGGACTGCGCGAGGAGGTGCTGTTCCATCCTCAACACCCCTACACGATGGGCTTGTTGGGCTCCGTCCCGCCGATCGACGGTCCTGTCGTACGACGGCTGCCGACCATCGCGGGCAGTCCGCTGACCGGAGTGGATCGGCCGGCCGGCTGCGCGTTCGCGCCGCGCTGCCCCTTCGTCCACGACGCGTGTGCCGAGCGGCCGGTGCTGCGGCAGCGGCACGGCGACGACGGGCATCTCGACGCGTGTCTGCTGCCCTCCCCCGCCCGTGCCACGGCCCGTACCCAGGGAGGCCTCGCATGACCGCCGCGCTGATCCAGGCCCGCGAGCTGCGGGTCGAGTACCCGGGCCGGGCGGGCGGCCGGGTCAGAGCGCTGCGGGACGTCGACCTCGACATCCTCCAGGGCGAGACCCTCGGCCTGGTCGGCGAGTCGGGCTGCGGCAAGTCGACGCTCGGGCGGGCCCTGTTGCGGGTGATCGAGCCCGCCTCGGGCCGCATCGAGTTCGACGGCACCGACCTCACCCGGCTGCGCGGGCGCCAACTGCGCCGTACCCGGGCCGAGTTGCAGATGGTCTTCCAGGATCCCTTCGGTTCGCTGAATCCGCGCCGGAGGATCGCCGACATCGTCGCCGAACCCTTGTTGCGGGCACGCGGCGCCACCCGTGCGGAGGCCACGAAGACGGTGGCCGAGCTGCTCGACCTGGTCGGGCTGGGCGCGGAGGCCGGCGGGCGCAGGCCGCACGAGTTCTCCGGTGGTCAGCGCCAACGCATCGGCATCGCACGGGCGTTGGCCTCGTCACCGCAGTTCGTGGTGGCCGACGAGGCGGTCTCGGCGCTGGACGTGTCGATCCAGGCGCAGGTGCTGAACCTGCTTTCCGATCTGGTCCGCGACCGGGGCCTGACGATGCTGTTCATCTCGCACGACCTGGGCGTCGTCCGGCACATCGCCGACCGGATCGCGGTCATGTACCTCGGCCAGATCATCGAGATCGCCTCCCGCGACGCCTTCTTCGCCGCCCCCGCGCACCCCTACAGCCGCGCGCTGCTGTCGTCCGTGCCGGTGCTGCGTCCCGGTGAGAAGCGTGAACAGGAGGTGCTGGAGGGCGAGTTGCCCGATCCGGCGAATCCGCCCGAGGGCTGTCTGTTCCGCACCCGGTGTCCGATCGCCACGGAGCAGTGCCGGATCAGTGCGCCCGAGCTGCGCGAGATCGCGCCGGGCCGCAGTGTGCGCTGCCATCTCCCCCTGGTCCCCACCGAGTAGCGAGTAAGGACGAACCGCCTTGATCATCGACGCGTACAACACCACCCAGGACGTCCGCGGCCGTTCCGACTACCTCACCGGCGCCCGCAAGGGCCAGGCCCCGCCGCCGTACACACCCTTCGAGCCGCGCCGCATCCTCGACCGGATGGACGCGGCCGGGGTGGACATGGCCATGGTGTGCTCGCTCGCGCAGCGCATCGAGAACGACTTCATCGCCTCGTTGGTGGCCGCGTACCCGGACCGGTTCTTCGGCTTCGGGCAGGTGATGCCGCAGGCCGACGACGCGCTGGACGAGATCGACCGGATGGCCGACGCGGGTCTGGTCGGGCTGAAGCTGCATCCTAGTCTGCACGGCTATCACGTCGCCGACCACGGCCTGCTGGACCCGGTCTTCGAGGCGTGCGAGCGACGCGGACTGCTGGTGCTGATCAACGCTCTCGACGACGCCTTCTGCGCGCCGCTCGCGATCGAGGAGATCGCGCGGGACCACCCCCAAGTGCCCACGATCATCGCTCACATGGGGGCGGTGTGGAACGTGCCGGAGGCGATCATCGTGGCCGAGCGGCAGCCGCATGTGTACCTGGAGACTTCGGCGACCTTGATGAGCGATGTGAAGCGCGCCTACGCGCGGCTCGGGCCGGAGAAGATCCTGATGGGCAGCGAGTGGCCCGGCTCCGACTTCGACCTGGAGCGCATGAAGATCGCCAAGGCGGTCGAGGACGAGAAGGACCGGGCGCTGGTCGAAGGCGGCAACATGGCCCGGCTCCTGGGGCTGACGGTATGAGCGCCACGAACGTGCGGCCCGTCGCCGTACCGCCGTCGATGAGCGAGGACGATGTCGAACTCCTCGCCACCGCACAGCACTTGCTGGCCCGGGTGTGGCGGTCGGGCCGTCACGAGGTCGCGACCGCGCTGCGCACGGCGGACGGCCGGGTGCACACCGGGGTCCATGTGGAGGGTTCCTGCCGGCGGAGCTCGATCTGTGCCGAGGGAGTGGCCATGGGCACCGCCCGGGGCGCGCTTCCCGGCGGTGCGGAGTTGAGCGTCACGTCGGTGGTGTCGGTGCAGATCAAACCGGCGGGCTGGTTCCGGATCATCGCTCCGTGCGGGGTGTGCCGCGAGCTGATCAGCGACTACTGCCCGGACGCGACCGTGTGGGTCACCACGGTCGAGGGGGACGAGCCCGTCCCGCTGCGCGCCCTGGATCTGCTGCCCGAGAAGAGCCGACGCCGATGGTGAACGCCGTCGATCCCGAGAAGAGTCCACGCCGATGACGAACGCCGTCGGCCCCGAGGAGAGGAGAGCCATGTCGTCCGTCTTCGTCACCGGTCCGTCCGGTCGGACCGTCCCCACCGGGCTCGACGTCCCCGAACTCGCCGCGCAGTTGGGCGGATCCGGGACGCCAGTGCTGTGGGAGGAGCTGACCTGGCCGGAGGCCGAGTCCACGGCCGCGGTCCAGGACGCCGTCATCATCCCCGTGGGCGCCACCGAACAGCACGGCCCCCATCTCCCCCTCGCCGTGGACACCCGAATCTGCGAGGCGGTCGCCCTCGGTGTCTCCGCGCTGACCGGCGTGCCCGTCGTACCGCCGCTGAGCTTCGGCGTGTCGGCGTCCCACGGCGACTTCGCGGGGACGGTGGCACTGCGGCCCGAGACGATGATCGCCGTCGTCGAGGACGTCATCGACTCGCTCTACGCCTCTGGAGTACGGCAGTTCGTGCTGCTCAACGGGCACATCTGGAACAACGGCGCGCTGGATGTGTCGGCCGAGAAGCTGAGGGTCCGTCACCGGGACGCGCGGGTGCGGGCGTTGGGGTACGTGACGATGTACCCGGGGCCCGAGGTGGACGGACACGTCACCTACGGGCGGGCGTTGATGCACGCCAACTTCTTCGAGACGTCCGTGATGCTGCATCTTGCGCCGGAGTTGGTGCGGATGGAGCGGGCCACCTCCCATGTCGACGTCGACTCGTTCTGGGACTACCGCATGGACCAGGTCAGCGAGACCGGGGTGTGGGGCCGGGACGTGGCCGACGCGAACCCCAAGCACGGCGAGGCGGAGTTCGACCGCTGCGTCCTGACCACAGCCCGGGCGGTGTCCACGGCGGTCCGTGAACCGTGGCCCGACCCCACTCACCGTCCCGGACGCCAGGCGTGAAGGAGAACACCGTGGACCCCAGCATCGTGATCCCCCGGCTGCCGGACTGCGAGCCCATGCTCATCGGCGGCGAGTGGACCACCGGCACCGCGACGGAGCGGATATCGGTGCTTGATCCCGCGACGCGCGAACAGCTCACCACGGTCGCCCAGGCGGGCCCGGCCGAGGTGTCGGCGGCGGTCGAGGCCGCCAACGCGGCGCACCGGGACCGGCGTTGGCGCGGGCTGCCGCCCCGGCGGCGCCGTGACGTCCTGCTGCGCCTCGCCGACCTGGTGGAACGCGACGCCGAGCAACTGGCGGTGCTGGACACCCTGGACAACGGCAAGGCGATCGAACGCGCCCGCGGCGATGTGGAGTTGGGGCTCCAGGCCATCCGTCACTTCGCGGGCACACCGACCCGGCTGGAGGGCACCGTGCACGCGGCAGGCCCCGACCGGCATGTGTACAGCGTCCGTGAACCGGTGGGCGTGGTGGCGGCCGTACTGCCGTGGAACTTCCCCTTCATGATCGCGGCCTGGAAGCTCGCCCCGGCCCTGGCCGCCGGTTGCACGGTCGTCGTCAAGCCGGCCGAGCAGACCCCGCTCACCGCGCTGCGGCTGGCGGCGCTCTGCCTGGAGGCGGGAGTGCCCGAGGGCGTGGTCAACGTGCTGACCGGTGACGGCCGTACGGGTGCGGAACTGGTCGCCCATCCCGGCGTGGCCAAGGTGTCCTTCACCGGGTCGACGGAGGTCGGGCGGCACATCATGGCCGCGGCGGCGCCGTCGTTGAAGCGGCTCACGCTCGAACTGGGCGGCAAGTCCCCCAACATCGTCTTCGCGGACGCCGATCTCGACGCTGCCGTACCGAACGCCGTGCGCGCGGTGTTCGGGCACTCCGGGCAGATGTGCACGGCGGGCAGCAGGCTGCTGGTGGAGCGCGGAATCGTGAAGGAGTTCCTGGACCGGCTGGTGCCGGCCGTGGAGGCACTGCGGATCGGCCCGGGCCTGACGGGCGGCATCAACATCGGTCCGCTGGTCTCGCAGGAGCAGTACGACCGCGTCACCGGCTATGTCGCACTGGGCCGCGCCGAGGGCGCCGAGGTGGCCGTGGGCGGTGAACAGTTGCCCGGGCCGGGGTGGTTCGTACCGCCGACGGTGTTCACCGAGGTGACCCCCGGCATGCGGATCGCCCGGGAGGAGATCTTCGGCCCGGTCGCCACGATCCTGCCCTTCGACACCGAGGAGGAGGCGATCGCGCTGGCCAACGACAGCGAGTACGGGCTCGCCGCCGGGGTGTGGACCGGCAGCCTGGCCCGCGCCCATCGCACCGCCGCCGCACTGGAGGCGGGGACCGTGTGGGTCAACACGTACAACGAGTTCGACCCCGCCGTGGCCTTCGGCGGGATGAAGCAGTCCGGCCTCGGCAGGGACCTCGGCGACTCCGCCGTCGACGGGTTCACCGAGCTCAAGAGCGTGACGATCGCCCTGTGAGCGCGCCCGTGACGGCCGGTACGGCCGCTTCGCCCCCGAGTCCCCCGCCCCCACGCACCCTGAACGTCGCGGCCGAACGCGCCCGTACGCCGGGCTCGTTCACCGGTCACCACTTCAACGCGGCCGGTGCGGCCCTGCTCGCCAACGGCACCGTCGAGGCGGTCATCGACCACCTCCGCGCGGAGAGTCTGTCCGGCGGCTACGAGGCCGCGAAGCACGCCGCTCCCGCCCTGGAGGCCGTCTACGCGCGTACGGCAGAACTCCTCGGCGCCCGGTTGGAGGAGGTCGCCCTCGTCGAGAGCGCGACGGCCGGCTGGCAGCGGGCCGTTTCGGCGCTCCGACTGCGCCCCGGCGACCGGGTGTTGGCGGCCCGCTCCAGTTATGTCAGCAGCGCGCTGCACCTGCTGTCGGCCGAACGCGACCACGGTGTCCAGGTCGAGCTGCTGCCCAACGGCCCCGACGGGGCAGTGGACTTGGAAGCCCTGGAGGCGGCGCTGCGGGCCGGGCCCGCGGCGCTGGTGACGGCCGCCCATGTGCCGACCTCCTCGGGACTGGTCGAACCCGTCGCCGCGATCGGCGCGTTGGCCAGTGCCCACGGTGTGCCGTTCCTCCTGGACGCGACCCAGTCGCTCGGCCAGTTGCCGGTGGACATGGGTGCCATCGGCTGCGACCTGCTCATCGGCACCGGCCGCAAGTTCCTGCGCGGCCCGCGCGGCACCGGGCTGCTCGCGGTCCGGCGCCCGCTCCTGGACCGGCTCGCCCCCGAGGCACCCGATGTCCGGGGCGCCGTATGGACCGCCGAGCGCACCTGGGAACTGGTGCCGGACGCCAAGCGCTTCGAACTCTGGGAAGCCGCGCACGCCCTGCGTCTCGGCCTCGGCGCCGCGCTGACCGACCTCGCCTCACTCGGCGTGGACACCGTCGCCCGACACCTGGCCGCCCTCGCCGCCTCGCTGCGGGAACGCCTCTCCGCGCTGCCGGGCGTCCACATCACCGACCCGCCGGCCGCGGGCGGCGCCATCGTCACCTTCGTGGTCGACGGACTGGACGCCTCGGACGTCCAACGCCAACTCGCCTACCGCCGCGTCCACTTGATCGCCGTACCGGCGGGACACGGCCGCTGGGACATGGACCACCGGGGCCTGACCAAGGTGGTCCGGGCGTCCGTCCACGTCTACAACGACGAGGACGATCTGGACGCCCTGGTGGAGGCGGTACGCGAGATCGTCTGCTTGCAGGGGCGCGGTACGGGGTCCCGTGCGGGGCGGCCGGAGCGGGGGGTGGGATACGCGGGGCGGGGCAACGCGCGGACTGAGACAGGGGACGCACCGCGGGGAAGCGCGGGGCTGGAGACGGGAGAGGCACCGCGGGATATCGCGGGGCCGGAGACAGGAAAGGCACCGCGGGATATCGCGAAGCCCGAGTCGAGAGAGGCACCGCGGGAAATCGGGGAACCGGAGGCCGATGCCGCGCCGCCCGGCCCGCCGGCCTCGACACTTCGGGCCACACCCCCGGGGCCGGGCCCGCAGGGTCCGGCAGCGGACGTCGACACGTCAGTGCCCACACCGTCGCCGGACCGAGCGCCGGGCAACGGCCCGACGACGGCTGCGCCCGCAGCCACACGAGTCACGGGCCACAGTGCCGGCACCAGCACCGCACTAGCCACCACATCCCCCGCCACACCCGCCACACCCGCACTCACGAATGCGCCGGACCGGATACCGGGCAACAGCGGCGCAGCGCCCGCACCATCGCCTGCGCCCCGGGCCGCACCCAGCCCCCACCACACCCACGACGCGATCGTCGTCGGCCTCGGCGTCCACGGCAGTGCCGCCCTACGCCACCTGGCCGCACGCGGACTCGATGTTCTCGGGCTCGAACAGTACGGCCTGGGGCACGACTTGGGCTCCTCGCACGGGGAGACCCGGATGATCCGCCGCGCCTACCCGCACCCCGACTGGGACGCCCTGGTCGACACCGCCTACCAAGCGTGGACGGAGCTGGAGGGCGCCTCGAAGGCCCAACTGCTCGACATCACCGGCGGGTTGTACGCGGCACCACTGGACCGCCCGGATCCGTTGCGCGGCCCGGGCTGCCGACAGATCGACGGCGAGGAGGCGGCTCGGATCTTTCCCGGACTGCGGCTGCCGGTCGGATTCTCGGCGGTGCACGATCCACGCGCCGGAATCATCGACGCGCAGGAGACGCTCCGCGCCCAACTGACCCTGGCCGAACGGTCCGGAGCGCACATCCACGACCACGCCCGCGTCCTCGGCTGGGAACCGGACGGCGACAAGGTGGTGGTCCGTACCGGCAGGGCCGTTCTGCGCGCCCGGCGCCTGGTCCTGTGCACCGGTCCTTGGACGGCAATCCAAGTCCCGTCCCTGGCACCGCATCTGACGGTCACTCGGATCGTGAACGCCTACTTGGCCGCCGACCCGATGGGCCCGCTCGGCCCCTCCGGCCTGGGCAGCTTCTCCGTCGATCTGCCGCAGGGCCTGCTGTACGGCTTTCCGGCGACCGACGGCCGCGGACTCAAGGCGGGGCTGGACAGCGGCCCGACCTGGGACCCGCGGGCCCCTCGCCCCCGCGCCACCGCCGAGGAACTCGCCCTGCTCGCCGAGGCGGTGGCACAGGTACTGCCCGGTGCCGGGCCGGTGACGGAGAGCCTGACGTGCCTCTACACCATGACCGCCGACCGCCGCTTCGTGGTCGGCGAACTGCCTGGCGTGCCACAGGTGTTGCTGGGCTCGGCGTGTTCGGGGCACGGGTTCAAGTTCGGACCGGCGATCGGCGAGGCGCTGGCCGACCTGGTGTGCGGGATCGCCCGCCCGGACCTGGACTTCCTGTCGCCGGCCCGGCTCTTCCCCGGCGGAACCTCGTGAGGCGGCGCCGTCGGGTCCGCTCAGCCGTGGAACACCGTCTGGGACCGGCGCTCGTACCAGGCCGTCAGATGCTCCCCGGAACTGATGACGTGCTCGCGCATCAGCGCATCCGCCCGGTCGGCGTCGTGCGCGGCCAACGCCTCGATCACGGCGTCGTGTTCACGGATGTTCAGCTGCCGGTGGCGTTCGTCGCCGGCGAGGGCGAGCGAGGAGACGTTGCGCGGGAAGCTCTCGTTGATCCGGTCGATCATCCGGGTCAGCCAGGGGTTGTCGGCCGCTTCGCAGATGACCGTGTGGAAGCAGTCGTTCGCCGCCGTCGTCGCGCTGCTGCCGCCCCCCGTCCCCTCACCGGCGGCACGGGCCACCGCCTCGCGCAGGACGGCGTTGTGCTCGCGCAGCGCGGCGAGCCCGCGCTCCGTGATGCGGGAGGCGGCGCGCCGGGCGGCCATGCCCTCCAGCTCGGCGCGCACCTCGTACGCCTGCCGCACCTCCCAGGGCGCGGGCACCCGGACCACCGCACCGCGGTTCGGCTGCATCTCGATCAGTCCGCCGTTCTGGAGCTGGCGCAGCGCCTCGCGCACCGGTGTGCGGCTGACCCCGAACTCGGTGGCCAGCGCCGCCTGGCGCAGCGGTTTGCCGATCGCCAGCTCGCCGTTCATGATCCGCGCGCGGATACGGGCCGCGATGTCGTCGACGAGGGGCTCGTCGTCAGTCTGGGGGGTCATGGGAGTCGGTCAAACCCTTCTCGGGGGCGGTCGGGGGGTGCGCGGTGGTGGAGCAGTTTCCCACGCGGCCCGGGGCGTCCACAGCCACACATTTTTGGATCCACTTCCATGATATCCGCATCCAATAGGAGGGCCGCATGAATCTGGACTTCGCCGAGGCGATCGACGTGTCCGTCCCCATCCACCCCGGCATGCTGCACTGGGGCCGGCGGCCCGAGGTGGAGATCGTCGAGTCCCGCACCGCGGGCGATCCCTCCAATGTGAGCCGCTGGCGCATCGGCGCCCACACCGGCACCCACATCGACGCCCCGGCCCACTTCATCGACGGCGGCAAGACCGTCGACCGGCTCGACCTGTCCGCCCTCAACGGCACCGCCCGTGTCCTCGATCTGACCCACGTCGAGGAGCAGATCACCGCCGCCGACCTCGACGCGGCGGGCCTCGGCACCGAGGAACGCGTGCTGCTGCGCACCAGCAACTCGGAAGGCGTCCTGCGCAGCCCGTGGAAGGCCCGGCAGTGGGTCGGCCTGGCCCCGGACGGAGCGGAACGGCTCATCGAGGCCGGCGTACGCACCGCGGGCATCGACTACCTGAGCATCGAGGCGGTCGCCTACACCACCCACTGGGAGACCCACCAACTCCTTTGCGCGGCCGAGGTGTTGATCCTGGAAGTGGTGGATCTGCTGCACACACCGGCGGGGGTCTACGACATGATCTCCCTCCCCCTGCCTCTCCAGGGCGCCGAGGCTGCTCCGTCCCGAACCGTGCTGTTCCCGAGGGACGAGGCGTGACAACCGAGCTGATCCTCGCCGCGCCGCACCCGGCGGCACTGACGGCCGCCCGGCGTGCGGCCGAACGCGGCGGCAACGCCGTGGACGCGGCGCTGGCGGCAGCCGCCGCGCTCACCGTCGTCTACCCCCACCAGTGTTCCCTGGGCGGCGACTTGATCGCCCTCGTCCACGCGCCCGGCGGCTCGGTGCGCGCGGTGATCTCGGTGGGAGCCGCCGCACAAGCCGTGGACGTCGACGCGTTGCGCGCGGCCGACGAGCGGATGCCCGCGCAGGGCCCGCATACGGTGACGGTGCCCGGCGTGGTGGCGGGCTGGGCCGCGCTCGCCGAGACCTATGGCGCACCCGGCGCCCTGTCCGCCGCGCTGCGGGATGCCGCCGAACTCGCCGAGGACGGGGCCACCGTCTCGGCGGGTCTGGCGCGCGCCATCCGCGAGCGGGCCCCGCAGATCGCGGCGGACCCCGGGCTCACCGCACTGCTGACCGGCCCCGAGGACGCGCCGCTCGACGAGGGCGACCCGCTCCCCCAACCCCGGCTGGCCGCCGTACTGCGCACGCTCGCCGATGACCCGTCGTCCTTCTACCGGGGCGCGGTCGCCGAGGCACTGGCCAAGGGACTGCACCGGGCGGGGAGTTCCCTCACCGCAGATGATCTCGCGGCCCATCAGGCGGCAGCCGTAGAGCCGTTGACGCTGGACCTGTCCGGTACGCGGTGGTGGACCGCGCCGCCGCCCAGCCAGGGCGCGAGCCTGCTCGCCGTACTGGACACCGCCGCTTCGGTGGCGAAGCTGCCCGAACCGGAGCGCACCGGTGTGCTGGCCGCCCGGTGCCAAGACGCCTCCGCCGCACGGGACTTGCTGCTGGGTGATCCGCTTGGCCCCTCGCCCGTCGACCTGGACGGGCTGCTGCGCCCGGCTCCGCTCGCCGGTGCGCAACCGCCCGAGCCGCCCTTCCGGCCCGCCGGGGACACCGTCGCGATCACCGCCGTGGACGCGTCCGGACTGGCGGTCTCACTCATCCAAAGCGTGTACCAGACCTTCGGTTCCGGCATCTGCGACCCGGAGACGGGCATCGTGCTGCACAACCGCGGCTCGGCGTTCAGCCTGCTCCCCGGCCGTCCGGCGCTCATCGGACCCGGCCTGCGTCCCCCGCACACCCTCTGCCCGGTGCTCGGCCGGTCGGCCGACCTGCTGCTCGCGGCGGGCTGTCAGGGCGGCCGGGCGCAGCCGCAGATCCTCGCCCAGACCGTCCCCGATCTGATGGACCCCTCCGCCGATCCGGCCGACGTACTGGACCGCCCGCGCTGGGTGATCGGCGCCCGCGACATCGGTCACGAGACACCGACCCTGCTGGCCGAACCCGGGTCCGTTCCAGCGGGCGCCTTCCCGTCGGCGGTTCCGGTCGTCGTGGCGCCGGGCCGTACCGATCTGGCCGGTCACACCCAGGCCGTACGGCTGTCCGCGGGCGGTCGGCTGGACGGCGCCTCCGATCCGCGCGCCGACGGTGGCACCACTTTGGAAGGAAGTTCCCTGTGAGCACGCTCGCCCCCGAACCCGTACCGTCCGACGCACCGCATCCGCTGGACCCGCTCACCGTCACCGAACTCGCCACCGCCGTAGGGGTGTTGAGGGGGGACACCCGGGTCCCCGACGACGCGCGGTTCTGGGGTGTGGCGCTGGACGAGGACCACGCCCGCCGTGCCGCGCCCGGAGACACCCGGCGGGCCCGCGCGGTGGTGTTCTCGCCCTCCGCCCGGCACGCCTTCGAGGTCGACCTCGAACTCGGCGACAAGCCGCAGACCACCGCCTGGCGGGAGTTGGACGTCCGCAGTCCTGGCTGCTCCTCGGAGGAGGCGCGGCAGGCCGCTGCCGCCTGCCGTGCCGACCCGCGCTTCCGGGAGGCGCTCGCGCTGCGCGGTATCCACGACGTGTCGCTGGTGATGGTGGACCCGGAGTCGATCGGCGGCTTCGAACCGCCCGAGTACGCGGGCCGCCGGCTGACCTGGGGCAGCGTCTGGCACCGCACCGACGAGGACGACAACGGTTACGCGCGCCCGGTGCAGGGGGTCGTGCCGATCATCGACATGGAGACGATGGAGGTCCTGCACATCGAGGACCATGGGGTGGTGCCGTTGTCGGAGGAGTCCGGCGTGTTCTCGGCCGGGACGGTGGCCGAGCGGCCGGGGCTGAAGGCGCTGGAGGTCGTCCAGCCGGACGGGCCGAGTTTCACCGTCACGGGGCAGCGGATCGACTGGCAGGGGTGGTCGGTGCGCGTCGGCTTCAGCCATCGCGAGGGGCTGGTGCTGCACGATCTCGCCTTCGCCGCTGCCGGGAAGGGGCCTCGGCAGGTGATCCGGCGTGCGGCCGTCAACGAGATGTACGTACCGTACTTCGACACCGCGTCCACCCAGTACCGCAAGAACTTCTTCGACTGGGGCGAGTACGGCGCGGGCCCGCTCACCAACTCCCTTGCCCTGGGCTGCGACTGCCTCGGTGTCATCCAGTACTTCGACGCGGCCGTGCTCGGCGGCGACGGCGTGCCCCGGCTCATCCCCAACGCCGTATGTGTGCACGAGGAGGACGACGGCATCCTCTGGAAGCACCACGACGGCCGCACGGGCCGTACGGAGGTGCGCCGTTCGCGCCGACTGATCATCTCGGCGTTCGCGACCGTCGCCAACTACGACTACGGCTTCTACTGGTCGCTGTACCAGGACGGTTCGGTGATGCTGGAGATCAAGATGACCGGCATCCTCTCCGCCACCGGCGTGGAGGAGGACGAGGCGACGCCGTACGCGCGCCGGGTCGCGCCGAACGTCGCGGTCACCAACCACCAGCACTTCTTCAGCGTCCGCCTGGACATGGCGGTGGACGGCGGTCCCAACCGGCTCGTCGAGGTCACCGCCGAGCACGAGCCCGACCCGGTCCTCGACCCGTACGGCAACGCGGCCCGGACCGTACTGCGGCCGATCCTCAGCGAGTCGGAGGGCGCCCGGCGCACCGACCCGTCGCGCGCGCTGCACTGGCGGGTGGAGAGCACCGAGACCCGCAACCGGATGGGCGAACCGACCGCGTACCGCGTGCACTTGGAGAACACGGCGGTGCTGCCGGTGCGCGAGGACAGCGTGTGCGCCCGCCGAGCACCGTTCGTGGGACGGCAGTTGTGGGCGACGGCCTACGACGCTCAGCGGCGGTTCGTCGGCGGCGAGTACCCGAATCAGGCAGAGCCCGGCGCGGACGGGGTCCACAAGTGGCAAGAGGAGAACCGGTCGTTGGACGGCACGGACCTCGTGCTGTGGGCCACGGTCGGCTCGCACCACTTCCCGCGCCCCGAGGAGTGGCCGGTGATGCCGGTGGCGAAGGCACGGCTGCGCCTGGAGCCCGACGGCTTCTTCGACCGCAACCCGGCCCTGGACGTGCCCGCCCCCGTCTCCTGCCACACGCCGAGCCCCTCGGCCCCGGACCACTGCTGCGGCTGACCGCGCCCCCTCCCCCTCATCAGAAAGGCGTCCCATGCGCGAGGAAGAGAACACCCGGCTCACCCGGACCGGGCCCGGCACCCCGGCCGGTGAGTGGATGCGCCGCTACTGGCAGCCCATCGCCCTCAGCGAGGAACTCGACGGCGTACGGCCGCTGGTGGCGCCCAAGGTGATGGGCCAGGACCTCGTCCTGTTCCGCGACGAGGACGGCGAACTCGGTCTCGTCGACCGGGGCTGCCCGCACCGCGGCGCCGACCTGGCGCTCGGCCGGCTGGAGGACGGCGGGCTGCGCTGCTGCTTCCACGGCTGGCTGTTCGCCCGTGACGGCTCATGCCTCGACACACCGGCCGAGCCCGTCGACAGTCCGCTCAAGTCCCGGGTCCGGCTGAGCAGTTACCCGGTCCGCGAGATCAACGGGATCGTCTGGGGCTACCTCGGCCCCGGCGAACCGCCCCCACTCCCCGCCCTGGACTGCTTCCAGGCTCCCGCCGACCACGCCTTCGCCTGGAAAGGGCTGCTGGAGTGCAACTGGCTCCAGGCCCTGGAGGTCGGCATCGACCCCGCCCACGCCTCCTACCTCCACCGCTTCTTCCAGGACGAGGACCCCGCCGACAGCTACGGCAAACAGTTCCGCGCCGCCTCCCAGGGCACCGACCTCCCGATGACGAAGATCCTGCGCGAGTACGGCCGCCCCGACATCGACGCCGTCCGCACCCCGTACGGCATCCGCATCACCGCCCGGCGCACACTCGACGGAACGGACACGCGGGGTCTGCCGATGGACGGCAGCCGTACCCATGTCCGCATCACCCACCAGGTGTTCCCGCACGCCTTCCACATCCCGCTGGACGCGGAGACGGCGATCACCCAGTGGCATGTGCCGATCGACGACAACTCCAGTTACTGGTACGCCCTGTTCACCAGTGTCGGCGGCCCGGTGGACCAGGCGGAGATGCGCCGGCAGCGGGTCGGCGCGGTCACTCTGCCCGACTACCGGCCGCGCTTCGGCCGTGCGAACGGCTACGGCTACGACCCGGTCGAGCAGCGGACGACGACGTACACCGGGCTCGGCTTCGACATCAACGTGCACGACCAGTGGGCGGTGGAGGGGCAGGGGGCCGTGCAGGACCGTACCCGCGAGCATCTGGGCCGCTCCGACAAGGCCATCGTGATGTACCGCCGGATGCTCGGCGAGGCCATCGGCGCGGTCGAGCGCGGGGAGGATCCGCCGCTGGTGCTGCCCGCCGAGGAGGCCGGACGGCTGCACGGCCCGGTCGCCCTGGACGGGATCGGCCCGACCGAGGGCTGGCAGGAGCACTGGGCCGCCGTCACCGACAAGCAGCGCGCCGACAGCAGTTGGGCGCAGCCGCTGGGAACGGACGGCTGAGCCGCGTGGGATTCATCGAACGCCACGGCCTGTGGAACCCCGAACAGGCCGCCGCCGCACGGGAGATACTCGGCCGCGCCGAGAGCGGCGGGATGAACGTGGTGCGGCTGGTCTTCGCCGATCAGCACGGACTGCTGCGCGGCAAGACCGTCACCGTGGGCGAACTGCCCAATGTGCTGCGCGACGGCACCGGCATCGCCTCGTCCCTGCTCGCCAAGGACACCTCCGGGCGGACCGTCTTCCCCCTCTTCACCAAGGAGACGCCGCTCGGGCTGCCCGAACTGCGGGGCGCCGCCGACATGGTGATGGTGCCCGACCCGTCGACCTTCCGGATGCTGCCGTGGTCGCCGGGCACGGGCTGGCTGCTGTGCGACCTGCGCTTCACCTCCGGCACTCCGGTCCCGCTGTGCACGCGCGGGCTGCTGCGCTCGGTCCTCGACCAGGCCGACGGGCTGACCTACCGCACCGGCCTGGAGGTGGAGTTCCACCTCTTCCGGCTCGACGATCCGCGCCTGGGCCCCGGCGATCAGGGCCAGCCCGGAGCCGCGCCCGAGGTCGGGATGCTGAACCACGGCTACCAGTACCTCAGCGAGCTTCGCTACGACGAACTCGACCCGATCCTCGACGTCCTGCGCGCGAACATCGAGGGCCTGGGGCTGCCGTTGCGCAGCCTTGAGGTCGAATTCGGCCCCAGCCAGGTCGAGTTGACTCTCCAGCCCGCCGACGGCCTGGGCACGGCCGACGCGATGGTCCTGCTGCGCAGCGCCGTCAAACAGGTCGCCGCCCGCCACGGCCACCACGCCACCTTCATGTGCCGCCCTCATCTGCCCGGCGTGTTCTCCAGCGGCTGGCATCTGCACCAGAGCATGGTGCGGGACGGCGTGGGTGTCTTCGCGCCGGAAGGCGATGAACTCGCCGCGTCCGGGCCTCCGTTGTCGCCGTACGGGACCGCCTTTCTCGGTGGGCTGCTGCGGCACGCGCGGGCCACCAGCGCGTTCTCGACCCCGACTCTCAATGGTTTCAAGCGCTTTCGCTCACTGTCGCTGGCGCCGGACCGTGCGGTGTGGGGGCGGGACAATCGCGGGGCGATGGTGCGGGTGCTGGGTGACGGGCCCTCGTCCACCCGGCTGGAGAACCGGATCGGCGAGCCGGCCGCCAATCCCTACCTCTATCTCGCCTCCCAACTCGCCGCCGGGCTGGAGGGCGTGGCGGGCGGACTGGAACCGGGACCGGCCGCCGACGAGCCGTACGCGGCGCGCGCCGAAGCGCTTCCCCGCTCGCTGGGCGAGGCCCTGGACGCCCTGGAGTCCGACCGGATGCTCGCCGACCGGCTCGGCAAGGACTTCGTGGCGTACTACACGAGCATCAAGCGCGCCGAGATCGACCGCTTCGGCCAAGAGGTGACCGACTGGGAACAGCGGGAGTACTTCCGTGTCTTCTGACCTCGACTCCCCTCGCACGACGACCCGACGTCTCCTGGTCCGGCAGATCCGCTGGGTCGCCCATGACGTGGTGGAACTGCGCCTGACCCGGGCCGCCGGCGGCGCCCTGCCTGCGTGGGAGCCGGGAGCGCACGTGGAGTTGGCCCTGCCTTCGGGGCTGCGGCGCGCCTACTCGCTGTGCGGGGACATGACGGACGCGGAGGCGTGGACGGTCGCCGTGCATCGCGCGCCCGAGGGGCGAGGCGGTTCACAGGAGATCCATGAAACTGCCTTGGTGGGGAGGGAGTTGGAGGTGCGCGGGCCGGTCAACCGTTTTCCGCTGGTGCCCGCGGAGGGATACCTGCTGCTGGCCGGCGGCATCGGTGTCACCCCACTGCTGCCGATGGCCCGCGAACTCACTGCCCGTGGCCTTCCCTGGCGACTGGTCCTCGGTGCCCGGGACCGGTCCCGGCTCGTGTACGCCGAGGAGTTGGTGGCGCTGGGCGGAGAACGGGTGCTGCTCGTACCTCAGGACGAGGCGGGACTGCCGGACCTGGCCGCCGAACTCGCCGCCGTCCCGCCCGCGTACGCCGTCTACGCCTGTGGCCCGCAGCCGATGCTCGACGCGGTGACGGCGCTGTGCCGGACACCGGAGTCCGCGCGGGTGCTTCACCTGGAGCGCTTCACCACTGCCGACCAACTCGGTTCATCTGCCGGGGAGTTCGAGGTGGTGTTGAGCCGTTCGGGGCTGCGGCTGACCGTGCCCGCCGACCGTTCCGTGCTGGACGTCGTACGGGAGAAGCTCCCGGACATCCCCTACTCCTGCGAGGAGGGCTACTGCGGAAGTTGCGAGACGGCGGTCCTGGCCGGACTCCCGGACCACCGCGACACGGTGATCGAGCCGTCCGAACGTCCCAGCGCCACCACGATGATGATCTGCGTGAGCCGCTGCGACTCCCCGGAGTTGGAGCTGGACCTCTAACTGCCGCCCTTCGCAAGGCGGTTGAGGAGAGCACGGGGTCGGTACGGGATGACCTCGTCCAGGGAGATGGCGGTGCTGGTGCGGTCGACTCCGTCGATGGCGAGGATCGCCTTGGTGACGCGCATGATCGGTGGGCCGACGCCGGCGGGCGGTTCGCCACCGGCCACGACGGGGTTGATCCAGCAGCTGTTCAACGCGGGCAGTTTCGTGGGTCCCACGGTCGCCGCGTGGCTGGCCACCCCCACCGGCGGCTGGCACTCCACCTGGTGGATCACCTGCGCCTGCGCGGCCCTCGGTGCCGTCCCCAGCCTCCGCCTGCGCAGTGTGGCCGCAGTCGAATCCGCACCGCCCGCTACGGCAAAGGCCTTTCGCTGACGCGGTCGTGGAGATCGGTGCGGAGGGAATCGTCGTCGGGCAGGCCGAGTTCGTCGGTGAGGGCCAGGGCTCGGGTCCAGACCTCGTGGGCGGCGGCGGGCTGGCCGGCGCTGTGGTGGGTGTCGCCGAGGCAGAGCAGACAGGCGGCCTCGCTGCGGCGTTCGCCGGTGGCGCGGAACAGGGCCGCCGCCTCCCGGTAGCGGTCGACGGCCTGTTGGTGGCGGCCGAGTCCGTGGTGGATGTAGCCGAGGCTGTCGGAGATGTGGGCCTGTCCGTCCACGTCGCCGGTCTCACGGGCGAGTTCGAGTGCCTGCTCGCAGTGCTTCAACGCGCTGTGGTGTGCGCCGAGTTGAGCCTCCATCCAGCCTATGTGGTTGAGCGCCGCGGCCTGGCCCGCCGGGTCGTCCGCCACCTGGTAGTGCTCCAGGCTCCGGTGGGCGTGTTCCAGCGCCAGTTCGGGGTCGCCCTGGGTTCCCGACATCCGCGAGAGATGCTGATGGGTACGGGCCTGCCCCGCGTCGTTGCCCAGCTCCGCGAAGAGTTCCAACGCCTGTAAGTAATGTGCCCGCGCCTGTTCCGGGTTCTTGAGCCGGTCCAGGGCCAGGCCCAGCCCGCGGTGGGCGCCCGCTCTTCCGACCAGGTCGCCGTCCCGTTCGGCCGCCGCGAGCGCGCTGTGGCCGGCGGTCAGCAGCGCCTCCCAGTGGCCGTGCCGGTCCAGGAAGGTGGTCAGCACGGTGACCAGTCGCCACACATGGCCGTCGAAGCCGGGCGGCGGCTGCCGCACGATCTCCAGCAGGACCGGGTGTTCGGCGACGAGCCAGGCCAGCGCTCTGCCGTAGTCCTCGGGCACCATCGGGTTCGCGCCCGCTCTGGGCGCCGCGGAGGCGACCGGGTTGGGCTGCGGGGTCACCAGGACGTCGGCCGCCCGTGCGGAGTGCAGGTAGTGGTCCATCATCCGGTGCAGGGCCGCCCGTCGTTCCCACTCGTCGTCGTACGCGGCCACCAACTCCCCTGCGTAGACGCGTAACAGGTCGTGGAACGCGTACCGTCCCGGAGCCTGCTCGACCAGCAGGTGCCCGCCGGTCAGTTCGGCGAGCAGTCCGCGGACGCGTTCCGGTGGGGCGCCGGCCAGGGCTGCTGCCGCGTGCCGCGAGAGGTCCGGGCCCGGGTGGAGTGCCAGCAGCCGGAACAGCCGGGCGGCGGCCGGGCTGAGCGCGCTGTAGGACCACGAGAACACGGCCCGTACCTGGCTGGCTTCCTCGCCGCCGTCGAGCGCGTCCAGCCGGCCGCCCGCCTCGCGGAGTTCCTCGGCGAGCGTGCCGAGCGGCCGTCGGGGCTGGGCGGCGGCGCGGGCCGACACGACCGCCAGGGCCAGCGGCAGTCCCGCGCACCAGGTGACGACGTCGGCGACGGCCTCCGGCTCGGCGGCCACCCGGCTCGTGCCCAGCCGTTCCGCGAGGACGTCCCGTGCCGCGTCCGGGGTCAGCGGGTCGACCGCGAGCAGGTGGGCGCCCTCGGTCGCGGCCAGCCCGGTCAGCCGGTTGCGGCTGGTCACCAGCGCCATGCAGCCGACCGCCCCCGGCAGCAGCGGGCGTACCTGTTCCTCGTCGCGGGCGTTGTCGAGCAGGACCAGTATCCGACGCCCCGTCAGCAGACTGCGGTACAGGCCGACTTGGGCCTCCAGTCCCGGCGGCACCCGGTCGGGCCGTACGCCCAGTGCGTCCAGGAACGCGCGGACCGCCTCGGTCGGGGGCATCACCGCGCTCTGGGGATCGAAGCCGCGCAGGTTGACGTACAACTGCCCGTCGGGGAAGGCACTTTCGGCCCGGCGGGCCCAGTGCACCGCGAGGGCGGTCTTGCCCACGCCCGCCATGCCCGAGACCGCCGAGATCACCACGGAGGCGAACTCGCCCTGTGCCGAGGCGAGGATCTCCTCCAGTCTGGTCAGTTCCTCGTCGCGGCCGGTGAATCCCCGTACGGCCATGGGGAGTTGGGCGGGGCGTTCGGTCGGCCGGGCCGCCTCGGCGGGTCTGGGGCGCTTGGCGGGGCCGGAGCGGTGGCCGCGCAGGATCGTCTGGTGCAGCTGGCGCAGTGCCGGTCCGGTGTCGGTGCCCAGTTCCTCCGCGAGGCGTTTGCGGAGGGCCGCGTAGCAGTCGAGGGCCTCCGCGCTGCGGCCGGTCTCGTGCAGGGCCCGCATCAGGGCCTCGGCGAGGGGTTCGGCGAGCGGGTACTCGCCGAGCAGGCCGGTCAGCGGGCCGATGACGGTCGCGGGATCGCTGTGGCCCAGTTCCGCGCGGGCCCAGCCGACGGCGGCGTCCTGGTGCTGGCGCCGCCAGGCCTCCCGCATCCGGGCCGCCCACTGCCCGCGCAGACCGGACAGCGGCTCCCCGCGCCACAGGTCCAGCGCCTCGCGCAGCAGCCGGGCCCGCTCGGTGTCGGCCGGGCCCGCGGTGCGTGCCTGGTCCACCAACTGCCGGAAGCGGTACACGTCCACCTGGTCCGGGCGGGCCTCCAGGAGGTAGCCGCCGGAGCGGCGCACCACGGACAACGGTTCCCGCGCGGTCTCCGCGGCCTGTTCGCACACCCGCCGGATCCGGGCGACATGGGCGTGCACGGCGCCGCGCGCCCCGTCCGGCGCGCGCGTGCCCCAGACCCGCTCCATGACCACGTCCGCCGCGACGGGCCGGCCGACGTCCACGGCCAACGCGGCCATCACGGTGCGGCGTTGGGGCGGGCCCACCTCCACCGCGCGCCCCGCCGCCGACAGTTCCACGGGTCCCAGCAACTGCACGTCCACCATGGTGTGCGCCACCCCCTGCACAAAGCCTCCTCCTTTCCTTCACGGACTTGTATGCGGCGCGACAAGCCTTCGACAAGGTTTCCAGTCACACACCGGTGCGAATCTGCTGGGGAACGGACGGGGCACCGACCGTGTCCCGTAGACCCAGAACGGCAGGGCCGTCGCCTGGCGGCTGCGCAACAGGCAAACGGGGGCGAGAAGTGTGATCACAGGGGAAGTGATGGCACCTGCGACACGGGTGCCGGTACGGCCGCCTGAGGCCTTACCGGCCGCCACGGGAAGTGCCGGCGGAAGGAGTGTGCTGGAGGGCGCGTTCGCGTTGCTGGAGGCGGTGGAGCAGGCCGTGGAGGCGGGCCCGACCAGGCTGGCATCCGACTGCGGGCTGCCCAAGACGACCGCGTACCGGCTGCTGGAGCAGCTGGCGGACCTGGGCGCGGTCGAGCGGTGCGGGGGGAGTTACCGGGTGGGCCGGCGGATGTTCCGCCTCGGGCGGGCCTGGCAGCCGCATCCCCGGCTGCGCGCCGCGGCCAGGGAACCGATGCGCCGGCTGGCGCAGCTCACGGGCACGACGGTGGGGATCGCCGTGCTGTGGAAGGGCGAGACGCTGATGGTCGAGTGGTGTCCCGACGACATCGAACAGCTCGATCCGCTGCAGACCCGGATGACCTGGCCGTGGTTCACCGCGGCGGGCAAGGTCCTGGTGGCCACGGCCGTCCCGGCACCGCTGCTGGGGCCGCTGCCCGCGTCCTGGGCGCGGGACGCCGCCGCGATTCGGGAGCGGGGTGTCGCGTTCGACCGGGAGGAAGTGGTGAGCGGGGTGTGCTGTGCGGCGGTTCCGCTGTTCGGCTCGGCGGCCACACCCCTCGCCGCGCTCTGTGTGCTCACCGACCCGGCCCACCACCTGGAGCGGCTCGCCGAGACCGCGCACCGCACGGCCCGGGTGATCGGCACGGGCCTGCGGGGGCGGTGAGACGGCGGGGCCGGCGGCGGAGTTCGGCGCTCGTGCGGGGATGAGCACCGGACACGCCGACGGCCCCGTCCTCGACTACGCCGGGCGCCCGGGCGGGAGCGAGCACCCGGCGTACCGGTCCGCGCGTGCGGGGCGTGGCGGGGTCGCCGTCGTACAACCGCTCGCCGACGCGGCCATGGGTGCCGAAAACTCCGCGCCGCCCGGCGATCTCCGACATAGGCTGACGGCCGCTGTCTGCCGAGGGAGGACACATGGGGATCCGAAGCCTGACCCGCGCCGAAGCCGAGCACCGGGCCGCGCTGATCGCGGTCGAGCGGTACGACGTGGACGTCGATCTGACCGCGCTGCCCGACGGGCCGGAGGTCCGCTCCGTCTCCACCGTGGCGTTCACCTGCCGTGAGCCGGGCGCGGCGACCTTCGTCGACTGCGCGGCCCGGGTGCTGAGCGCCACGCTGAACGGCGTCGAGGTCGGTCCCGGCGAGGACGGGCGGATCCAGCTCCCCGGTCTCGCCGCGCACAACGTGCTGCGCGTGGAGAGCGTGCAGGCCGACACCACCGCCGGCGAGGGTGTGCACCGGGCGACGGACCCCGGTGACGGCGAGGTGTACGTGTGGATGAGCTTCGAACCGGACGAGGCCCGCTTCGTGTGGGCCTGCTTCGACCAGCCCGACCTCAAGGCGCCGCACGCCTTCACCGTCACGGCCCCGGCCGCGTGGACGGTCACCAGCAACTCCGGTGACGCGGACGTGGAGGAGCTCGGCGCGGCCCGCCGGTGGGCGTTCCCGGACACCCCGCCCCTGTCGACGTACAACACGGTCGTCAACGCGGGTCCCTTCCACGAGGTCCGCCGCGAGGTGGACGGCCACAGCCTGGGTCTGTACGCCCGCCGTTCACTCGCCGCGGTCCTGGAGCGGGACGCCGACGAGATGTTCACCCTCACCCGCCAGGGCCTCGCCTTCTACGCCGAAGCCTTCGCGATGCCGTTCCCGCAGCGCAGGTACGACCAGGTGTTCGTGCCGGAGTTCGGCGGGGCGATGGAGAACTACGGCTGTGTGACGTGGTCGGACGTGTTCCTGCGGCGGGCCGCGCCGACTCCGGCCGAACACGGGCTGCTGGCACGGGTGTTGCTGCACGAGATGGCGCACATGTGGTTCGGCAACATCGTCACCATGCGCTGGTGGGACGACCTCTGGCTGAACGAGGCGTTCGCGGAGTTCGCCTGCCACTGGGCGGCCGAGCAGGCCACCCGGCACACCGACGCGTGGGCCAGCCATCTGATGATCGGCAAGATCAGCGCGTATCTGTCCGACCAGGGCCCCGCCTCGCACCCGATCCACCAGCCCATCCACGATGTCGCCGAGGCCGCGTCGATCTTCGACAACATCACGTACCCCAAGGGCGCTTCCGTACTCCAGCAGCTCAAGACGTATGTCGGCGAAGACCGCTTCAGGGCCGGCATGGCCGCCTACTTCGCCCGCCACGCGTGGGGCAACACCACGCTCCAGGACCTGATCGACTCGCTGTCGGAGGCCAGTGGCCGCGACCTGGACACCTGGCGCACGGCCTGGCTGGCGACCGCGGGCACCGACCGCTTCACACTGGAGCGCGACAGCGACACCCTCACGCTGGTGGCCGACGGCACCCCGCGTCCGCAGGTGCTGGCGGTGGGCGCGTACGGGGAGAACGGCGACGCGCTCGAACGCCGGGCGCTGGTGCGCGTCGAGGTGACGCAGACCCGTACCCCGGTGACCGGACTCCCGCCAGCCGACGTGCTGTTGATCAACGACGACGACCTGACCTTCGCCACGACCCGCCCGGACCCCGCCACCAGGGACGCGCTGTTCCGTACGGCGGCCCGGTTGCCCACGGCGATCTCCCGGGGCGTGGCCGCGGCCACCGTGTGGGACATGCTGACCACCGGCGAGGCCACGGCTGCGGAAGCCGGGCGGAGCCTCACCGCGCTGCTGGCGGCCGAGACGTCCGACGCGGTGATCGAGCCGTATCTGAGCCTCGCCGCGAACATCGCGGAACTGTGGGCACCGGCCGCCGAGCGGACCGCGCTCTCTGCCGCGGTGGCGGCGGCCTGTCTCCGGCTCGCCGACGACCCCGGCCGCCGTCAGGTCGCGCTGCGCGGGCTGGCCCGGACCGCGACGACCGGCGACGATCTCGACCGGCTGCGCGAACTGGCCGGTGCCGACGTGGACCTGCACTGGCGTGCGCTGGTCCGCGACGCGGAGTTGGGCGGGGACGTCGCCCCGGAGACCGAGCGGCTGCTCGCCCGGGATCCGGACCCCGACGCCTGGACCCGTGCCCTGACCGTCCGGGCCGCGCTGCCCGACGCGGCCACGAAGGCGGAGGTCTGGCAGCAGCTGGTCGTGGACCGTACCGTGCCCATCAACTCGGTGGGCACGGTCGCGGCGGCCTTCTGGCGCCCGGACCAGGACGAGCTGCTGGCTCCGTACGCCGAGCGCTATCTGGAGGCGATCCCGAAACTGCACCAGGGGGGAATGCTCCACGCGATGGGCTACACGCGCCACCTCTTCCCGCTGCACGCCATCGACCCGGCGTACATCGAGCGGGCCCGGCAGGCGTCCCTGGAGGCGGTGCCGGTGGTCCGCACCACGCTCCTGGAGCGCTCGGACGAGGTGGGCCGCATGCTCCGCGCGCGGGCCGGGGGCGCGTGACGGAACGCGTTCAGTGCCCCAACCGGTCGGCCAGACAGGCGAGATAGAGCGCCATGGCCGTCCGGTACTCCCGCAGCGGGCGGCCGGTGATCTGCTCGATCTTGTTCATCCGGTAGACGACGGTGTTGCGGTGGATGTGCAGGGCCTCGGCGGTGCGGACGAGGTTGAAGCCGCTCTCGCACCAGGTGGTGACCGTGTCGCGGAGGGCCGGCCAGTCCGGCTGGGCGCGCAGTTCGGCGGCGGTGAGTTCCAGCAGGCGGTGGCGCGCGGACTGGCTCACCGCCGTCACCACCTGGTGGACGCGCAGATCGGTGATCGGGTGGACTCGGTCGGTGTCCGCGAACCGGGCGCCGAGGCGCAGCGCGTCGCACGCGTCCTGGTAGGAGTCGTGCAGACCGCCGACGGAGTCGGCCGCCTCGCCGATGCCGGCGCGGGCCGCGAGGCCGTCCTGGGCGGCGACGAGGTCGGTGACGCGTCGGCAGTCGGCGACGAGGGAGGCGGTGGAGCGTCCTGCGGGCAGGCGGTGCAGGACGCCGATCCAGCCGGGCGCGGTGGAGGCCACGATGTCCTGCGGGTCGGCGAAGAACTCCCCCACTGTGCGCAGGAGTTCGGAGCGGACCAGGGCCATGTCCCGGCTCTGGGTGCCGCCCTGCCGACGGGGCGCGGGGTGCGGCACGGTCACCTCGAAGGCCACGGCGACCCGTCGTAGGCGCAGGTCGTAGCCGAGTTCGGCGGCGCGGAACACGAGGAAGTCGCCCTCGACGACCCGGGGGTCGTAGGACGCGATGTCGGCGAGGAGTTTCTCGGCGGCCCGTTCGGCGAGGAGCCGGGAGCGGAGCATCACGGACTCGCGCAGCAGGATCTCCGTCTGGCGTTTGACGAGCAGCCCGAAGCGCCGGACCTGGGCGGGGGTGCCGGTGATGCCGACTGTGCCCACGGCCTGTCCGCCCGTGATCAGCGGGAGGGTGACTCCCGGGCGTACGCCGCGCAGTTGCTGGGCCTGGGAGGCGCTGTGGGTGGCCGGTTCCTTTGTGCGGACGACGTCCACGGAGGCTTCGTGGAAGCTGCCGACGCGGCTGCTGTCGCCGCTGCCGATGACGATCCCCTCGGCGTCCGTGATCAGCACGTTGAAGCCGATGACGGCGGAGGTGTCTCCGGCGATCTCCTGGGCGAGTGACGGGCTGAGCACGGGGTTTCCTCCCGTCGCGGACGTGTCGGATTGGACGCACCGTACAGGCGACCGCATGAATTCGGCCACAACTTCGTACGAAGTGGACGATGACTCACGGCGGGTTGATGCCTAGCGTTTGGGCCCAATCACTTCCCGCCGAGGGCACAGCGCGGTGAACGGCGGGTCCCTTTCAGTGCCGATACGGAAGGCCCGTGCCGATGATCCGTGTGCGCTCGCTCGTCGTGGCGTTGTCCGCGACGTTGGTGCTGTCCACCGTCGCCGCCTGTGGTTCGGGCGGCGACGACGCCCCGAAGAACGTCTCCGCGAAGACCGCCGCCCTGGGCACGCTCACCCCCGGCGTCCTCAAGGTGGCCGTCCAGCCCTACGCGCCCTACACCACCGTGCAGGGCGGGAAGATCGTCGGGCTGGACGGCGACATCATCACCTACGTCGCCAAGAAACTGGGGCTCGAAGTCAAGCCCCAGGTAACGGACTTCGCGGGCATGCTCGCCGGGGTCCAGTCCCGCCGCGTCGACATCACCGTCGGCGGTGTCGCCTGGTCCGCCGACCGGCAGAAGCAGGGCCTGTTCACCGATCCGCCGTACTACTCGCCCCCGGCGATGGCGGTGCGCAGCGGCAAGACCTACAAGACGCTCGCCGACCTCAAGGGCCTGAACCTCGGCACGGTCGACGGCTATGTCTGGGTCAAGTCGATCCAGGCCGTGCCCGGCGCGAAGCTGCACGCCTACCCCGACGCCAACGGCGTGTTCGACGACCTCGGCGCCGGCCGCATCGACGTCGGCTTCCTGGACCCGCTGATCATCATCGCGGCGCAGAAACAGCGCCCGGACCTGAAGATCTCCACCGAGTACCTGACCCCGCCGACCGCCGCCGAGGTGAAGGCGAAGCCCGCCCTCCAGTACTTCCAGCCGTACCAGACGGGCTTCTATCTCCCCAAGAAGGCGACGAAGTTGGAGCAGGCGATCTCCGCGCAGATCGACGCGATGTACAAGAACGGCGAGTTGGCGAAGCTCGTCACCAAGTACGGCGGCGATCCCGAGCAGTTCCTCAAGCCCGCCGCCGATGTCGCGACCTCCCGGCGCGGGGTGGACCGGCCGAGCGACTGGACACCGCCGTCCATCGGGAAGTGAGGCGCTGACATGTCGGGTCTCTTCCAAGTCCCCTGGTCCGACTACCGTTCCGACCTGATCGACGCGCTGTGGCGGACGATCTCGTACACGGTCGTCAGCTTCATCGGTGCGGTGCTGCTGGGTCTGGTCGTGGCGCTGCTCAGGCTCAGCAGGGCATGGCCCGCGCGGGCCCTTGCCGCCGTCTACACCGAGCTCTTCAAGAACATCCCGCTCCTCGCCATCATCTTCCTGACCTACTTCGGTCTGGCCTCGGCGGGCATCCGGCTGGACGTGTTCACCGCCGGCTGTCTGAGTCTCGTCGTCTTCTACGCCGCCTATCTCTCCGAGATCTTCCGGTCCGCGATCAGCGGGGTGCACGACGGACAGACCGAGGCCGGTGAGGCGCTGGGCATCGGGAAGGTCGGGATCTTCGTCCACATCGTGCTGCCGCAGGCGGTCCGGCAGGCGCTGGCCGGCACCAACACCATGCTCGTCGACCTGCTGAAGTCCACCTCGCTGCTGGTCACCGTCTCCGCCGCCGAGCTGATGTCGGAGGGCAGGCTCATCACCTCGGCCACCTTCCGGGCCCTGGAGGTGTATCTCGTCATCTCCGCCATCTACTTCGCCCTGTGCTACCCGCTCTCCCAGATCCTCCTGCTGCTGGAGCGCAAGGTCCGCGCGGGCGTCCCCCTCTCCCCGTGGCGGCGGCGCAGGGTCCGTACGGCCCGGGCGCTGCTCGCCGCCGACCTCGGCACGAACCTCAAGGAGCCGGCCGTATGACCGAGCCCGTCACCACGGCGAAGACCGGCCCAACCACCCACGCCGACACGGTCGTTCGGATCGAGGGACTCAGCAAGTCCTTCGACGGACGGCTCGTGCTGGACGACGTGAGTCTTGAGGTCGACCGCGGCCGGATCGTCAGCGTCATCGGACAGAGCGGCGGCGGCAAGACGACATTGATGCGCTGTGTGAACCTGCTGGAGCGGCCGGACCGGGGCACGGTGGAAGTCGCCGGCGATGTCGTACACCGCGACGGCCGCATGGTCTGCCGCGACCTGCCCGGGCTGCGCCGTACGGTCGGCATGGTCTTCCAGCGGTTCAACCTCTTCCCGCATCTCACGGCCGTGGAGAACGTCGTGGTCGCCCAACGCAAGGCCGGTGTGCCGGAGTCGGAGGCCCTGGAGCGGGCCGTCGCCCTGCTGCGCCGGGTCGGGGTGGCCCACCGGGGTCTCGCCCTGCCCGACCGGCTCTCCGGCGGTGAGCAGCAACGCGTCGCCATCGCACGGGCGTTGGCGCTCCGGCCCGAGGTGCTGCTCTTCGACGAACCCACCTCCTCCCTGGACCCGGAGGCGACCCGCGAGGTGCTGAGCGTGATGCGCGAACTGGCCGCCGACGGCATGACGATGCTGCTGGTCACCCATGAACTCCCCTTCGCCCGCGAGGTGTCGGACCGTGTCGTGTTCGTCGACGGCGGCCGGATCGTCGAGGAGGGCCGGCCGGAGCAGGTCATCGACCACCCCGAACAGGCCCGCACCCGCGCCTTCCTCGCCGCCTACGGGTCGGCGTCATGACGGGGCACGGTGGTCCGGTCGTCGTGGTCGGCGGCGGTGTGGTGGGCCTGTGCACGGCCTACTACCTGGCCGAGGCGGGCCTGGAGGTGGAGGTCGTCGAGCGGCGCGCGCTGGGTTCGGGGGCGTCCCGCGGCAACGCGGGATGGATCTGCCTGAGCCATTCGACACCGGTCCCGGCGCCCGGCGTGGTGCGCTACGCGCTCCGCTCCCTGGGCCGCCCGGACTCGCCCCTGTATCTACGGCCGCTGCCCGATCCGGCGTTCGTACGATGGCTGTGGCGGTTCTGGCGCAGCAGCACCCCGGCCGCGTTCCGGCACGGCTACACGGCGATCGCCGAGCTGAACCGCTCCACGTTCGACCTCTTCGACGGCTTGCGCGCGGCCGGGGTCGAGACGGGACTGACCCGGCCCGGCATGGTGCACGCGTTCCTCTCCCCCGCCGAGGCCCGTCACCATCTCGCCGTCCAGCGGCAGATGGCGCACGACCGCTATCCGCTGCCGGACGACGTGGTCACGGGCGACGAGGCCCGCCTCCTCGACCCCGCGCTCTCCTCCCGGGTCCGGGCCGCGTATCTCGTGGAGGGCGAGGGCGTGGTCGATCCGGAGGCGTTCGCCCGCGCCCTGGGCGAGGCGCTCGCCGCGTCCGGGGTGAAGGTCCACGAGAACACGGAGGCCACGAGGTTCCGGACGGAGGGGAGCCGGGTCACCGCGCTGCGCACCACGACCGGTGACATTCCCTGCTCGGCCGCCGTCATCGCGGCCGGGACGCGCTCCTCGGACCTGCTCGGCTCGCTGGGCCATCCCCTGCCGTTGCAGGCGGGGAAGGGCTACAGCTTCTCGGTCGACCTGGATCAGGCGCCCCGGCACACGCTGTACTTCGGCGAGCGCAGGGCCGTCGCCTCGCCGATCGGGGCCACCACCCGCATCGGCGGGACGATGGAGCTGAGCGGCAACAACAACCGTCTCGACTGGCGCCGCATCGTCGCGGTCGCCCTCGCCAGCAGGCACTATCTGGGCCGCTGGTTCGACGACCCCGACGATCTCGTGAGCCTCATCCGCGATCCGTGGGTGGGCGGGCGGCCCTTCCTGCCGGACGGGCTGCCGGTCGTCGACCGGGTTCCGGGGCACGACAACGCGTTCGCGGCGACCGGGCACGGCATGCTCGGCGTCACCCTGGGCCCGGTGACCGGCCGTACCCTCGCCGACTACGTCCGCACCGGTCGCCGCCCCGACGTCCTCATGCCGTTCCGCTTCGACAGGGCGCCGTGGAGCGGGGGTTCAGCCGGTAGGTGACTTCTCCTCGGTCCGTTCCGGGTGCGGGTACGACGGCTGTACCCGCAGCGGCCGGGCCGCCCAGGCGGGCAGGTGCCAGTTCCAGCCGCCGAACAGGGAGACCAGGGACGGCACGAGCAGCATCCGCACGATGGTCGCGTCCAGCAGGATGCCGATGCCGAGGCCGGTCGCCAGGGTCTTGAGGTCGGTGCCCGGTCCGGAGGCGAGTGCGGCGAAGGCGAGGAAGAGGATGAGTGCGGCGCTGGTGACGAGGCGGCCGGTGCGGCCGATGCCCTCGACCACCGCCTCGTCGGTGGAGAGACCGGCGTCGTACTCCTCCCGGATGCGGGTGAGGATGAACACCTCGTAGTCCATGGACAGCCCGAACAGGAACGCGAAGATCATGATCGGGATCCAGAACGTGACGGCCCCGGTGGCGGCGATGCCGAAGATCGCGTTGGAGCCGTGGCCGTCCTGCCAGAAGAGGACCATCAGGCCGAGGGTCGCCGCCAGTGAGATCAGGTTGAGCAGCACCGCCTTCAGCGGCAGCAGCAGGGAGCGGAAGGCGCGCACGAGCAGGACGTACGTCAGCAGCGCGATGATCGTGAGCATCAGCGGGAAGTTGCCGTAGACGGCGTGCAGGAAGTCGATCTGGGCCGCGCCGACTCCGGCGACGCCGACGGCACCGGGCAGGTGCTCGGTGGCGGTCTTCACCCGTTTGACGACGTCGATGCTCTTCGAGTTGACCGTCTCGGTGTCGGGGATGACGACGACGATGCTCTGTCCGCCCCGGTTGCCGGCGGGCCCGGTCGGTACGAGGACGCTGGTCACGCCGTCGACCTTGGCGAGTGCGGCGGCTACGGGTTTGGCCTGGTCGGTGCTGACCAGTACCTCCATCGGGGTGAGCGCGCCGGTCGGAACGCCCCCGCGTTCCAGGGTCTGGAGCGTGTCGTAGGCCTGGCCGTTCTTGGCGAGGGACTCCGAGGAGGCGAGGCCGATCTTGATGCCGAGGAAGACGCCGACAAGGGCCGCGAGGGCGGCCAGTGCCGCGCCGGCCGCGATCCAGCGGCGCCGGACGACGGCGGTGGTCCAGCGGATCCAGAAGCGGCTCGCCCTGTTCTCGTGCCGGATCTTGGGCCAGTCGACCTTGGGCCCGATGCCGCCGAGGATCGCGGGGGTCAGGGTGAGCGTCGTCAGCACGCTCGCGAGCGGGATGAGCGCACCGCCGTAGCCCATGCTGCGCAGGAACGGGACGGGCAGGACGACCAGGGAGAGCAGTCCGATGGCGACCGTGACGCCGCTGAACACGATCGCGTGCCCGGCGTGCTGCATCGCGACGACGACCGCGTCGTGGTTGTCCCGGCCGCGGTCGCGCTCCTCGCGCCAGCGGGTGACGAAGAGCAGCGAGTAGTCGATCGCGACGCCCAGGCCGATGAGGGCGACCAGGAACTGCACGATGAAGGACACGTCGGTGGCGTAGGTGAGCGGCAGCAGCATCACGAAGGTCGCGAGGATCGACACCGCGGCCACCAGCAGCGGCAGCAGGGCCAGGAAGGACGCGAACACGAAGGCGAGGACGGCGAGTGCGCCGACGGCGCCGAGCAGGGTCTCGCCGAGCACTCCGGGGCCGCCCCCGTCGTCGCCGCCGGAGGCGAGCGGGTCCTCGCCCGTCACGCCGACCTTCGCGCCCGCAGGCGCGGCCTTCGCGGCGGCCGCCTTGATCGGGTCGGTCAGCAGCGTCTGGCTGGGTGACGGGTTGAACCGGTAGAAGACCAGGGCGTAGGCGGTGCGGTCGTCCTTCGTCCGGAAGGCCTTGTCACCGGTGTTCGCCTCGTCGATGACCCGCAGTCCCGGTGCGGCCGTGCCGGCGGCGGTGAACACGCGCCCGACGTCCGTCTCGTGGCCGGTGACGGTCTGTCCGGCCGGGAGGGTGACTGCCACGAGGTACGGATTGGTGTCGCCGCCGCTGCCGAAGGCCTTCTCGATCTTGTACGCGGTCACGGTGCCGGGTTGGCCGGGCAGAGAGAAGTCGATCGTGAGGCGGTCCGTGGTCCGGCCGGCCAGCGCGATGCCGGCGATGAGCACCAGACCCCAGAACGCCACGACCGCCTTGCGGTGTCGCAGTACGAATTCGGCCCACCGTCGCATGCCGGACCTTCCCCGGGTCGTAGGTTGCGCGAGTCTAGCCCGCCGCCCCGTTCATCCGCTATCGGGATAATCCATCCGGTTTGAAGGGATCCGGAAGCACGGAATCCGTGTTTGCGCACCTCGGGAAGAGAGCGCGACCCAGGGCTGTTTCAGCCTTAGGTACCGGATCATGACCGGACTCCTGAGAACGGAGCAGTCAAGGTGAACGACGCGACAAAGGCCGACATACGGCAGGTGACAGACACCCCGACTCCGACGCCCGACACACTGGAGCGGGTACGGCGGCATCGGCGGCACACCCTGGAGCTGCTCACCGTCTGTGCCGTCGGTCTGGTCCCCTGGACGGTTCTGCTGGCGGTGACACTCCCGTCCGCCTACGAGGTGCATCAGTGGCGGGTGACCTGGGTCGGCTTCGACGTCCTGCTCGTCCTGGCGATGGCGGCCACCGCGCTGCTCGGCTGGCGGCGGCACCGGGCGGTCATCGTGGCGGCGGTCTTCTCGGCGGCGTTGTTGATCTGCGACGCGTGGTTCGACGTGTCGCTGGCCTTCGGCACCTCGGACATCTGGTCGGCCGCGGCGCTCGCCGTCTTCGCCGAACTGCCGCTGGCCGGCTATCTGATCCACCGGGTGATGGGGATGATCTCGCTCGCGCAGTGGCCGTCACCGAAAGCGGACACCCGGATCGCCGAATAGCCGTCCCGCGTTCCCCGACCGCGCCGAGGTCTCCTCAACTCTCCTTACTGGGCAGGGGCGTTGACACCGTGTGCGATCCGCGTCACGGTGAGGACCCGTAGCGCTCGGAGGTCGCCCATGGCTCCGCTCCCGTCCGATGCCGGTCTCGTCGCACGTGTACGGGAGTTACAACCCCTGCTCCGCGAACGCGCGTTGCGCACCGAGCAGGAGCGGCGGGTGTCGGCGGAGGTCGTGTCCGCGCTGACGGACGCCGGGGTGTACCGGATGAACGTCCCCCGCCGGTACGGGGGTTACCAGAGCCGCCTGAGCACACAGGTCGAGGTGCTGGCCGAGATCGCCGCCGGATGCGGCTCCACCGGGTTCATGGCGCTGATCCAGGCCGGGTGCTCCTATATCGCCGCGCTCTTCCCGGACGAGGCGCAGGACGAGATCTTCACCGGCCCCGATGTGCGGGTCGGCGGCACACTCATCCCCGACGCCGTAGCGGTGGCGGCGGACGGCGGCTATGTCGTCAACGGCACCTCGGGCTTCGCCACCGGCTGCCAGAACGCCGACTGGCATCTGCTGACGGCTCGGGTCGAGTCCGTGGGCGGTCCGCCCGAGGTGCTGTGGACCGCCGTACCGATGTCGGAGCTGGAGATCCTCGACGACTGGTACGTGTCGGGCCTCGCGGGCAGCGGCAGCAACAGCGTCGTCGCCCGGGACGTGTTCGTACCCGCGCACCGCATCCTGCCCGTGGGGCAGTTGCTCGGGGGCGGCTTCCCCTCCAAGGCCAACGCCGACGACCCCTTCTACCGGATGCCGGTCCTGATGCTGTTCTGCGCCTGGACGGCCCCGAACGCGCTGGGCCTGGCCCGGGCCGCCCTCGCGGAGTTCACCGAGCGCATCCACCGGCGGGGCATCACCTACACCTTCCACGAGCGGCAGTACGAGGCGGGCGTCACCCATCTCCAGATCGCCGAGGCCGCGTTGAAGATCTCCTGCGCCGAACTGCTGACCGCCGAGTTCGTCGCCCGCATCGAGTCGGCGGCCGACAACGACGAGCCGTACACACAGGCGGAGCGCGCCAGGATCCGTGCGCAGAGCGGCTATTCGACCCGGCTGTGCAAGGAGGCCGTGGATCTGATCGCGTCCGCGTCGGGCGCGTCCTCGCTGCACCGGGACGTCCCCGTCCAGCGCGCGGTACGCGATCTGCACGCGCTGAGCCTGCACTCGTTCGTCAACCCGAGCACCAACCTGGAGCTGTACGGCCGGGTCCTCTCCGGTCTCGACGCGGGCACGCCCTTCCTCTGACGGCTCAGCCCAGGGACGCCAACCAGGCGGCGGTCTCCCGGGGTTGGGCGAACCGGAGCGCGGTGAGCGGAGCGAAGCGCGGGTCGTTCGTACGGCGCTCGATCTCGGCGCGTCTGACCGCGTGCTGGGACCAGGCCCACCAGGCCGGGTGCTCGCGGCTCAACCACCCCGACCAGGTCTCCCTGTTGCCGCCGAAGATGCGCTCGCGGGTGACCGTCCGGCGGAGGGAGCGGCGCAGGACGCGCGGCATGATCACGCGTCTCCCGTAGTCCAGCCAAAGCACCATGTCGGCCAACTCCCAAAGCAGATCACGGACTTCGGGATAGCCGATCGAGTCGATGATCCAGCGGGGTTCGGCGGTGAGCCGCAGCACGTCGTCGGTCAGGTTCTCGTTGACGGCCCAGTCGGGTCCGGTGAAGTACACGGCGTCCATCTCGTGGTACGGCAGCTTCAGCCGCTCGCTCACTCCGCGGGCCAGCGTCGACTTGCCCGCCCCTGTCGCCCCGACCACCAAGATCCGCTCCATCTCCGCACCTTAACTACGATGTGCGATGCCCGCCGATCATTGACAGGAGCCCCGTCATGAGCAGTCCGCAGCACGCCCACGCCTCCCTGGACGGCCTGGTGACGGGCGACGCCTTCGGGGACAGCTGGTTCACGCGCTCCGACGAGCCCGCCGAGGAGCTGTGGGCCGCGCGCGAACTGCGGCCCGCGCCGTGGCTGTGGACGGACGACTCGGCGATGGCGTTCGTCCTGTTCGCGCATCTGGTGACCCACGGCGAGGTCCAACCGGACGCGCTGGCAAGGGAGTTCGCCGCCGAGTACGAGCGGGAGCCCGGACGCAAGTACGGCCCGTCGATGCACGGCGTGCTGCGCCGCGTCGGGGAGGGCGAGGACTGGCGGGCGGTCACCACCGGGCAGTTCGGCGGACAGGGGTCCTACGGCAACGGTGCCGCGATGCGGGTCGCGCCGCTGGGGGCCTGGTTCCGGGACGACGTCGCCACCGCCGCCGAGCAGGCCCGGCTCTCCGCGCTGACCACCCACGCCCACCCGGAGGCCGTCGCGGGGGCGGTGGCCGTGGCGGTCGCCGCGGCGCTGGCCGCCGCCGGCGCGGATCAACAGGCCCTCCCGCGCGCCGAATTCCTGCGGGAGGTCGCCTCCCACGTCCCGGACGGCGACGTCCGCTCCCGTCTGCTGGTCGCCGCGGGATTCTCCGAACGGACGTCGGTACGGCACGCGGCATCCGTCCTGGGCTCCGGGACACTGATCTCGGCTCCGGACACCGTGCCGTTCTCCCTCTGGTCGGCGGCGGGGCACCTGGACGACCTGCCGGAGGCGTTGTGGCAGACCGTCGCCGGATGGGGCGACCGGGACACGACCTGCGCGATCGTGGGCGGAGTCGTCGCGGCCCGCACCGGCACCGGGGGCATCCCGGCCGCCTGGCGGGAGGCCCTGGAGGCGATTCCGGCCCGGAGCGGCTGGGAAGTCACACCGGCGCTGACCGCACAGGACTGAACAGGGCAATGACCGGTCGCGGCCGACAGAGGGCAGTCCTCTACGCGGCCGAGATCCCGGTCGAACACCCGCGTCACCGAGTTGCCACGTCCGGTCGGTCAACGGTGCTGCAACACCTGCTTGTTCGGACCCGGGGCGCGCAACACCGGTCGGTGCACGCGCCCCGGGCCGGGTCCGGCCTCAACAGCCGTACAGGACGGGCCTAGAGAGGCACGGGCAACGCCCGCCGGGCCACCGAGACGAGACGCTGCCCCACCAACTCCATGCACAGCCGCATGTTCTTGTCGGCGATGTCGTTGTCCGGGATACGGCAGGCGAACTGCAGCCCTTCATGGACCCGGGTCACCCACGCGCACACCTGATCGCCGTACGACACCCGGATCAGTCCGTACGCCTTCAGCTCTTCCCAGCGGTCCGAGCCCGGCAGGGCGCGCGAGTCGACGTAGGAGACGATCGAGTACAGGTCCGGGGACGTGGGCCGGAAGTCGGCGCCCAGCAGGCGCAGTACGCGGGCGATGGGCATGCGGGCGAGTGCGCGGTTCTCGCGGAGGGTGGCGCGGACCATCCGCAGGGCGTCGTCGAAGTCCCGCGCGTGCTCGATGGGGATCTCGATGGGCGCGCCGCCCACGTACCAGCCGACGGAGTCGGCCCAGCGGGACTTGGCCCGGGTGTGGAAGGGCACGACGGTCCGGTACACGTCGAGGCCGCTGATCTCACGGGCGGCGAGGGCGACGGCCGCCAGGACGCCGACGAGGCTTCCGCCGTACGGCCGGCAGTAGGCCTCGAAGGCAGCCGCCTCCGTGTCGTCGGTCAGCATCTCCTGGAGGAACTTCTGTGTGGGCAGCGGCCCTTGGGGGTCGAGGCCGAGATCGACGGGGAAGTTCGGCAGTTTGCCGTCGCAGCGGGCGATGAACTCGCGCCAGCGGGAGACGACGGTGTGCGTGTCGTCGATCTGATCGGCGTCCGTGCGTTCGCCCGCGCAGAAGTCGATGTAGCTGGCGACGGGCGCCACTTCCACCGTCTTCCCGGCGAGCCCGGCCGCGTACAGCTCGTGCACCTCCCCCGCGATGCGATGGAGCGAGTACGCGTCGACGTTGCTGTGGTCGAACGCCAGGTACACGCTCGTGCAGTCCTGGCGTACGACCGCCGCGAAGAGGAAGTTCGGCCAGGTGAGCGCGTCCGCCGTGACATCGAAACGGTCCTGCAGATACCGGGTCAGCGTCCCCGCGTCCGCGAACTCGCCGATGTCCTCGCGGTGCAGGGCCACCGCGTCGGCGTCCAGGGTGAAGCGGCGCATCTCGTCGCCGGACCACCGAAAGCCGCTGCGCAGCGTCTCGTGCCGGAGCATCCAGTCCCGCAACGCGCCCTGGAGCACGTCGAGTTCGATCCTCCCCGGCATGTCGAAGGCGGTGCCGAGCCAGGTGGGCACGAACAGCCCGTCCTCGCGCACCGAACGCGCCGTACGGATATGGGACTCCTGCACATACGCCGGTGGCCGCACGTCGTCGGGAAGGGCCCGCGCCGCTCCTACGGCCGCGGGGTGCAGCGTCCACTCGACGAGTCGTCCGGGACGGATCTCGCACCGCTGAAGGTCACTCATGCGCACAGGGCTCTCCGTTCGCCTGCCCACGGGAGGCCGCCGGGCACCACTGTCGATCCACGCCTCCATGCCGCTCGGGCACCGCTCACTGCATGCGGAGATCAACGAGCGGGCCGTTCGGAAAGCAACGCTCTGGAACCCGCCGTTCCGAAAGGGAGTGGATCAAAGGGGATCAGAGAGGGGTGGTCGCGCGTACGGCGATGACCGCCAGGGTGGTGTAGGCCATCGTGAAACCGCCTCCCAGGTCGTCGATGGCTCGGCCCACCTCGCCCAGAATCTCGGCCAGTTGACCGGGGTCGAGGCGGGTGAGGCCGCCGGTCGTGGGGAGCAGATCCAGCCACTGGTCGCGCGTGTAGGACCGCTCCCGGTCGAATCGCAGCAGCTCCGGGTCGCCGAACCCTCCGGTCTCGCGGATCTTGTCCGCGACTTTCCCGTACGCCGCCTGATACATCTCCAGCGGGCGGCGGGCCGACCCATCGCCGAACGGCGAGTCGGGCACCACTCGCCGGTAGGCGGCCTCGAAGGGCTCGGCCACCTCGGCAGGCGGCTCGTACACGTGCCCGAAGATCGCCAATCGGCCGTCGGGGCGCAGCACTTGGGCCGCTTTGACGGCACCGGCAAGGGGATCCACCCAGTGCCAGGACTGGGCGGCGGTCACCGCGTCGAACGTGCGGCCGCCCGGTTCCCAGTCCTCGAAGGTGGCCACCTCGACCGGCAGGCCGCGGTCCCGCGCGAAGTCGGCCATCCGTGCGTCGGGTTCGACACCGAGCACGGTGCAGCCGGCGGCCTGGAACTGACGGGCCGCGATGCCGGTGCCGCAGCCGACGTCGAGCACGTCCGGCGCACTCGCCCCCGGGTGCCCGGTGACGATACGTGCCACCAGGTCGTCGGGGTAGCCGGGGCGGGCCTGGTCGTAGCGTTGCGCGTCCGCGCCGAAGGACTCGGCCATCTGTCGGGCCTGGTGCAGCGGCGTGGGCTCGGGCTGCTCTCGCGGTAAAGTGGGCATGCGTTCACCTTAGTGGGCAAGCGCCCACAAGCCAATGGGTGGCAGCGGACCGACGCACGAGAGGAACCACAAGTGCCGACCGGGGTGCACCTTCGTGATGCGCGGCAGCAGTTGTTCGACGCCGCCGAGCGCGTACTGCTGCGGGACGGACCGAACGGGCTGACCAGCCGGGCCGTCACCGATGAGGCGGGGTGCGCCAAAGGCGTTCTCCACCGGCACTTCACCGACTTCGACGCGTTCCTCGCCGAGCTCGTCCTCGACCGGGCCGCGCAGCTGGAGACACAGGCGCAGGCGCTGCGCGACTCCGCCGGGACCGGCACCGTCGCCCACAACCTCACCGACGCGCTGACCACCCTGTTCGGGCCGGTGCCGGTGGCGATCATCCCGCTCATCACCTTCCGGGACGAGTTGCGGGCGCGGCTGCGACAGGCCCGGGCCGGAGGCGGTATCGCCATCCTCGGCGAGATGACGAAGGCGGTCTCGGCCTACCTGACCGACGAGCGGGCCAGGGGCCGCATCGCGGCCGACGCAGACATCGACTCGCTCACCCTCTCCCTGGTCGGAGGCGGGCACCTCCTGTTCGCCGACCGGGCTTCGGACCCGCCGACCACGTCAGCGGTCGGCAAGCTGGTGACCACAGTGCTCGCCGATGTCGTACAGCGGCGGCCACGCTGAACTCGCCCTGCGGTGCCACGTGTTGGCGGGGTGGTCCGGCCAACGGGTGTGTCGGCGGAAGCCGGCCTCGGTGAAGGCGCGGCCGTCTCCGCTCGGCGTGACGCAGTGTCTGTCGCGATGCGAGCACCGGTGCTCCGCGGAAGTACTGGCGGCAGCCGGACGCGCGGAACCACAGGTCGAAGGCGTGACCTTCGATGTGCCACAGCGACAGGTCCTCCCGGCCGTCGTCCGGCACCAGCCGGTGCAGGCCGTCGAGCTCCGGGTCCGGGGCCGTGCCCTTGAAGTCGAGGTCCCCTTCGAGGTCCCGGGCGGCGGCGGCCGACTGCACGGACAGGGCGTGGACGGTGGCGTCGTGCCAGCCCATCTCCGGGAGGCCGGCGTCGCTCCAGACGCTCTTGGAAAGGCCCGATTCCTGGTACCCGCCGTGATCCATGCCGACATCCGACCAGTCGGCCTGCCAGCCACGGCACGAGTCGGGTCGGGTCGGGTCGGGTGGCGCTGCCCGCGTTGGCGAATTCGGTGTGGGGCGCCGGCTCCGGTCGCCGGCACGTCCGCCTGGTTCGGTGCGAAGGCGACCCTCTGATGTCGTACGGCCCGGTTTCGTGTGCCGCGGATGTGGTGGACGTGGCCGCCGCTCGTCCGGCCGCTTCGCGCACGGGAGGGGCGGCCCGGCACCCCTCGGACGCCCGGCGCGGCAGGGCCTCACGGTCGGGAGCCGGAGTCAGTCCGTGGCCGAGCTCGGGAGCGGCTCGGGGACGGCGGACTCTCTCTTGGCGAGGTGCTCCGCCATGCGTTCCTCGATGTCGTCGAACCGGCGTCCGGGGCGGCCCAGGCCGCGGAAGAGGGTGGTGCAGTAGGCCCTCGACAGATACTGCGCGTCCCACGCGCCGTCGACCTTCGCCCACTGGTAGGTGTGGTTGTGCAGGTTGAGGAACTGCAGTGTGACCAGTCCGGGATCGAGGGTGTGGAACGAACCGTCGTCCATCCCCGCGACGAGCAGATCCTGGACGATCTCCTCGAACTCACGGCGCTGGTCCAGCAGTCGGGCCCGGTTGGCTCCCCGCAGGTTCCGGAAGTCGTGCTCGTAGACCCAGACGTGGTCGAGCCGCGCGAGGGTGTTCTCCAGCAGCGTCTGGGAGAGCATGCGCAGCCGCAGCACCGGGTCGACGTCCTCCAGGTCGGCGATCCGGTGGGCGGAGGCCAGCAGGGGGCGCATCGCCCGGTCCTGGATCTCGACGAGGAGATTCTCCTCGGAGCCCATGTAGCAGTAGAGCGCGCCCCTGCCCAGACCGGCGACGTCACCCACCTCGGCGATGCCGGTGGCGGCGTAGCCCTTCTTCGCGAACAAGGCGGCCGCCTTGTCGATGATCTCCTGACGCCTGGTCTCGACGTCCGGCCCGCGCCCTGGCGATCTTGGCATAGCTCCACATTTTTTTAGGGCTCTCGGAGATCAGCGCGGGGGCGGGGATCTTGAAGGCGTGGCCCGACACGCCGCCGTCGCCGACTCCGTTGTCCCATAAGGGATTGCGCGCAGTGGATCTTACGAGAGTCTGACGCGGCCCCCAGAGGCCTTCGTCCGCCGCCCTACAGCGGCAAGTCTGGTCCCACACACCGGTGGACACCGCCGCGATGAAGGGAAAGCGGCCATCGCGACGGGACATCCCGGGTACGTGACGAGCGTGCCCGGGACGCCGTGCATGCACGAGGGTCCCTACAGCGGGACCGCACCGATCCAGCGGCGATACGCGTCCGCGTCGACATTGCCGCCGCACACGATGGTGACCACATGCCGTCCGGCGAAACGGTCACGGTCTTCAAGGATCGCCGCGACCCCCAGCGCGGCCGACGGTTCGACGACGAGACCGGCGTGGTCGAAGAGCATCCGCATACCGGTGACGATCGACTCCTCGCGGACCAGGACGGCGTCGTCGGCGACCAGGAGGAGGTCGTCCAGGACGGCCGGGATGGGAAACCGGCCCGCGACACCGTCGGCGATGGTGTCCGCCGAGTCGGTGGTGACGACCCGCCGCGCGCGCCACGAGAGCGTCAACGCCGGTGCGCCCAGCGGCTGGACGCAGATCACCTCGACCTCGGGCGCCAGGGACTTCAGCACATGCCCCACTCCGGTGGCCAGCGCCCCGCCGCCCAGGGCGATCAGCACGGTGTCGAACGGCCGCGCCGAGTCCACCAGTTCAAGGCCGATGGTCGCCGCGCCCTCGCAGGTCTCGATGTCCAGGCTGTCCTCGACCAGCCGGATGCCCTCGGACCGTGCGACGGCCGCCGCCCGCTCGCGGGCCAACTCGTGGTCGCCGTCCACCAGTTCCAGCTCGGCACCCAACGCACGGATGCGGTCGAGCTTGGCCGCGGTCGCGAAACGGGAGGCCACCACGCCGACATCGAGCCCCCGGCCCCGACCGGACCATGCGAGGGCCTGGCCGAGGTTGCCCGCGCTGGCGCACACGACGGCCCGCGCGCCGCTGTCGGCGAGCTTGCTCGCGACGAGCTCGGTGCCGCGCGCCTTGAAGCTGCGGACCGGGTTCGCCGTTTCCAGCTTGATGCTGACCGCGCACCCGAGGCCGGGCTCCAGCGCCTCGCAGCGGTAGAGCGGGGTGTCGAGGAACATCGGGTCGATCACCCGGCGGGCCGCCCTGATCCGGGCAGTGTCGAGGCGTGTCTGCCGCACGACACGGCAGCGTAGCGCCGCCGCTGGCGAAAGGTGTACGCCATCGCGGACAGGCTGGATGGACAGGCCGCCGTCGTCACCGGCGCCGCGAGCGGTATCGGCGCTGCTGCGGCACGCGTCCTGGTGGGTCAGGGCGCCCGTGTGGCCCTGGGCGACATCAACGACGCGGCCCTGGACAAGCTGGTCGTGCAGCTGGGCGACAGCGCGGTCGGGCGGCTGCACGCCACCACCGCCATGTCGGCTGTCCGCCGGGCCGCCTCGACGGTCGCGACCAAGCGTTTCGCATCCGGGTCGGGAGCATGCGCGGTGCTCGCGCTCAAATCCACGACGAGCGACATCTGCGTGAACCACGCCGGATCCACGCGGCGGACGCTTCCCTTGTGCAGGACGACGGCATCGGCACCGTTCGTCGCCAACTGCCCGACCGACCCGTTCAGTCCAGTGCTTGGCCGACTGACCGGACCCGGGAAGCACGCTCGTCGAGCGCCCCCTCTGCCGTTGACTACGGCTGCCACCCGGGGGAGGTTCAGTGCCTGTTCCCATCGATCGAGACCCGGCCGGTCCGACGAAACGGTGGCCGCCCGTTGCTCCCTCGAACGATGGTGCGCGCACGACAAAGCCGGTCACGGTGACGGCTGCCGTGACCGGCTCGGAGGTCGGTGAGTTGAGGGAAGGTCACATGTTGATCATGTGTCCGGCCAGACCGTGCACCGCTTCCTTCACCGCCTCGCCCAGGGTCGGGTGGGCGTGCACGTTGCGGGCGACCTCGTGGACGGTGAGGTCCCACTGCTGGGCCAGGGTCAGTTCGGGGAGGAGTTCGGTGACGTCGGGGCCGATGAGGTGGCCGCCGAGGAGTTCGCCGTACTTCGTGTCGCTGATCAGCTTCACGAAGCCGGTGGTGTCGCCGAGGCCGTGCGACTTGCCGTTCGCGGTGAACGGGAACTTCGCCACCTTGATGTCGTGGCCCAACTCCCGTGCCTGCGCCTCGGTGTAGCCGAAGCTGGCGATCTGCGGCTGGCAGTAGGTGGCACGCGGGATCATCGCGTAGTCCAGCTCCATGGTCTCCGCGTCCGCGAGGGTCTCGGCGGCGATCACACCCATCGCCTCGGCGGCGTGCGCGAGCATCAGCTTCGCGGTGACGTCCCCGATGGCGTACAGGTGCGGGACGGAGGTACGGCACCGGCCGTCGACGTCGATCGCGCCGCGCTCGGTGAGCCGTACGCCCGTGTTCTCCAGGCCGTAGCCGGTGACGTTCGGTGCGAAGCCGATGGCCTGGAGGACCTTGTCGGCCTCCAGGACCTGCTGGGTGCCGTCCTTGCCGGTGACCGTGACGCGGACCTGCGGGCCGGACTCGTCGATCGACTCGACGCGGGTGGAGGTGAGGACGTCGATGCCCAACTTGCGGTACTGCTTGGCGAGTTCGGCGGAGACCTCGGCGTCCTCCAGGGGCGCGACCCGGTCCAGGAACTCGACGATCGTGACCTTCACGCCGTAGTTGTGCAGCACGTAGGCGAACTCGATGCCGATGGCGCCGGCGCCCGCGATGACGATGGACCGCGGGAGGTCGTCGGCGAGGATCTGCTCCTCGTACGTCACGACGCGCGCGCTGCGCTTGGTGCCGGGCAGCAGTCTCGGGGTGGCGCCGGTGGCGATGATGCAGTGCTCGAAGGCGATGGTGCGGGTTTCGCCGTCGTATCCGGCCACCTGGAGTGTGTGCGCGTCGAGGAAGGTGCCGCGGCCGTCGATCTCGGTGATCTTGTTCTTCTTCATCAGGTAGTGGACGCCCTTGACCCGGCCGTCCGCGACCCGGCGGCTGCGGCGGAACGCCTCCCCGTAGTCGAAGGAGACCTCCCCCTCGACCTTGATGCCGAAGGTCTTCGCCTCGCGGGTGAAGATGTGCGCCAACTCGGCGTTGCGCAGCAGCGCCTTGGTCGGGATGCAGCCCACGTTGAGGCAGACGCCGCCCCAGTACCGCTCCTCCACCACCGCGACCCGCTTGCCGAGCTGCGCGGCGCGGACGGCGGCGACATAACCGCCGGGGCCCGCGCCGAGTACGACGACGTCGAAGCGATCGTCCTGCGTGTTCTGCTGGCTCATCGAAAGATCCTTTACCACGGGAAGGGCATGGTCGAGCGTGCGTCCTCTGTAGATCCTCTAACAGTGTCCAGGATGCCCGGTCACCGGCGGACTACGAAGTTTTTGCGAACTCGCGGGGACTCCATGAACCGGCTCCCACCTGCACGAAGTCCCCTTTGTCCGCTCCCGCTCGGCGTCGGTAATCGCGAGTTCACCGGGGTTCCCTTCCACAGCGTTCTACGCGCGTGGTGTCATGCCCACGCTCACCACCCCCCACGTGGGCATCAACTCGACTAGGAGTCACGCATGTTGAGGACGTTCCTCGGCCGCGCGGGTGTCGCGCTGGCAGCCGGCGCCACCCTCTTCGTCACGGCCGTCCCCGCCAACGCCGCGACGTACACCGCCTTCGCCTTCTCGCAGTCCGGCACCACCCAGCCGACGATCTACGACTTCATCAACTCGGCCACCACTTCGCTCGACATGACCATGTACGAGCTGGAGGACACCACCGCCGTCAACGACCTGATAGCGCTGGAGAAGAAGGGCGTCACCGTGCGGGTGGTCCTCGACACCGCGCACCAGTCCGCCAACAGCTCGGCGTACACGGCACTGACGAACGCGGGCGTCGGCGTGGTGTGGTCGCCGTCCAGCTTCGTCTACACCCACCAGAAGACGATCACCGTGGACGCGACCAAGTCCCTGATCCTGACCGGCAATCTGACCTCGCAGTACTACACGACCGGCCGCGACTACGGCGTCTTCACCGACGACACCCGGGACGTCGCCGCGATCGAGAAGGTGTTCAACGCCGACTACGCCGGCACCTCGATCACCCCGACCGACGGCGACCACCTGCTCTGGTCCCCCACCGACTCCCGCAGCCGGCTGCTCACCGTGATCAACGCGGCGACCAAGACGCTCGACGTCGAGGAACTGGAGTTCAGCGACAGCACGGTGGTCAACGCGATCGTGGCCAGGGCGAAGGCGGGCGTGACCGTGCGGGTGGTGCTGGAGACCCCGTCGAGCTACGTCAGCGAGGTGTCCGCGATCAAGGCGGCCGGCGGCACGGTCGTCGGGTACTCGGACCCGAACGGCTTCTACATCCACGCCAAGGCGATGGTCGCCGACTACGGCCTCTCCACCCAGGAGGTGGAGGCGGGCTCGATGAACATCAGCAGCAACTCCCTCTCCAACAACCGGGAGTTGGGCATCATCCTCACCGGCACGGGAGTGGCCCAGTCCGTCGCCACCACCATCGAGACCACCTTCAAGAGCGACTACGCCGGCGGTACGGCCGCCTAGTCCTCCGCACCGGTCGACTCCGAGGTCGGGGGCCTCGGAGTCTGCCGGACGGCGCGCCGCGCCGAGCCGCAGGAGTCGAACCAGCGCCTCCGGCCTTCCCACCGTGACTCGGGCGGCGCTTCGGTCAGTTGGCTGTACTCCTTGATGCCACGGTGACTGGGGGGTAGGGGTAGGGAAGCAGCGGATGCAGTCGTACGACAGATCGCGGCAGGGGGGACGCGACCCTGGCCTTCGTGGCGGACCATGGCCCCGGGCGCGGACCGGGGCGACATTCGTACAGGGAAGGTGACCATGTTCAGTTCACCCAACGTGCTTCTCTCGCGCGGTCTGCTGGCCGTCGTCCTCGGTGTGGTCTCCGTCGCCTGGCCCGGCATCACGATCGGCGCGGTCGTCGTCCTCTTCGCCGTCTACGCGTTCATGATCGCGGCGACGGACGCGGCCCGTGCCTTCGCCAGTGACCGCGTGGGACCCGTCCTGGGCTGGTTGCTGCTCGCCCTGCTCTCGCTGGCCGGCGGGGTGGTCGCCCTCGCCTGGCCCGGCATCACGGCTCTCGCGCTCACGATCTGGATCGCCGCGTGGGCGTTGACGACCGGCGCCATGGAGATCGGTCTGGCCTTCCGGCGCGGCGAGACGGCGGGGGAACGCACGTTGTTCCTGCTGACCGGTGCGGTGGCGATCGTGTTCGCGTTCTCTCTGTTCGTCCACCCGGACATCGGCGCGGTCTCCCTCGCCACGGTCTTCGGCCTGTTCAGCCTCGTCTACGGCGTCTCGGCGCTCTTCACCTCGTTCGAGGAGCGGCGCCACCGTACCGGCGTGACACGGCAGGCATGAGCCGCGGCGCTCAGTCGAACTTCTCGACCACCGTCTCGAACTGCCGCACCATGGCCGACAGCGACCGGCCGTCCAGCTGGTCCATGACCCGCTTGCGGGCGCTGGCGAGGTGGACCGGATACGCGGCCTCAAGCCGTTTCATCCCGTCGGGGGCAAGCGTCGCCACGTTCCCCCGGGCGTCTCCTTCGTAGCGCTGTTTGACGACCTGCCCCCGGCTCCGCAACGCGTCCACGACACGGGTGATGCGGCTCGCCGAGAGGGCGGTGGCCGCGGCCAGGTCCGCCATGCGCAGCTCCTGGTTCTCGGCCTCGGACAGGCTCGTCAGGACGACGTACTCGGTGAGCGTCAGACCCGTGGCCCGCAGCAGATCGTCGTCCAGCGAGCGCGGCAGCGCGACAATGACACGCATCAGCGCGCGCCAGAGGCTTCCTGCGCGGTGAGGGGATCGTCGGCGGTCATCCTCGCAGACTGGCGTGCTCGAGCAAGGAACCTCACCAGCCGCCCGCTCCACCAGAGGAAGTCCGAGGCGCTCGGGTTCGGAACCGAGGAGATCGTGCCCTGGCGCACGGGAGCGGTCGAGGGTCAGCCGCGCTCTCGGTACAGGTCGCGCAGCATGGCGATCTCGGCTCCGTGGTGCAGTAGTTCCTGGTTGACCCACCACACGATGTCGATGAACGGCTCCTCCGCGTCGCTGCCGTGCGGATAGGTGCAGTACCCGACGGTGTCGAGCGCGGTGTCGTCGACGCCCAGCAGTGCCTTGCGCCAGGCATCCGCACCGGCGTCGAAGGCGGTTGCCGCACCTGCCGCGTCGCCGCTGACCCGGTAGTCGTCGCGGGTCAGCGTGTGGCTGCCGGCCGTGTGGTCGGCGCGCAGGGTCAGCAGTTCGGTGAGGTGGCTCAGGCGCCAGGCGAGGGTGGTGAAGGGCGGCGGCCAGGGGTGCGGGTAGGCGGCCGAGTCACGGCCCCAATCCCCCTGTCCTTCAAGGACGGTTGCCCTCGGTCCCGGACCGTCCGCGCGCCGCCGCACCGACCAGCAGCCGGGCACCGGCTCCCAGAGGTACTCCTCGTCGGTCATGGGCCCGACCCGGGTGTCCGTGCCGTCGCCGCTGTCCATGACGGGCCCTGCCATGCGGGCGGTGAGGCGTTCGCGGGCGAAATCGAACTGGTCGAGCAGCGGAGCCAGACGGGGTGGGATCACTGGGCGCTCCTGTGGCGGGTCGGTCTGTCCTCGACCCGGCAACGTAACAGCGCACCTGCCTGACCGCCCTCCAATTACTGGCCGCGGGCGCGCAGTCGGCGCAGCATGCGCGGGTCCTCGAAGCCGACCGAGCGGGCGGCGGCGTCGATCGTGGTGCCGTGGCTGATCAGGTGCTCGGCGCGTTCGAGGCGGAGGGTCTGCTGGTAGCGCAGCGGGGTGAGTCCGGTGGCCCGGGTGAAGAGGCGGGTGAGGGTGCGTTCGCTGACTCCGACGGCCGAGGCGAGGGCGGGCAGGGGCAGCGCCTCGTCGAAGCGGGTGTCGATGAGGTCCTGGGCGCGGTGCACGGTGTCGTCCAGGTGGGAGCGGTGCCGGAGCATCGCGCTGGACTGCGGTTCGTGGCCGTTGCGGCGGGCGTAGACGACCATGTCCCGGGCGATCTGCGCGGCCACGGCGGGGCCGTGCCGGCTGGCGACGATGTGCAGGGCGAGGTCGATGCCGCTGGCGATGCCAGCCGAGGTGATGACCCGGTCGTCGGTGGTGAAAAGGACGTCCCGGACGACGGTCGCCCTCGGGTGGCGCAGGGCGAGTTCGTCCTGGACGTCGTGGTGGGTGGTGCAGTGGCGGCCGTCGAGGAGTCCGGCCCGGCCGAGCGCGTCGGCTCCGGCGCAGACGCTAGCCACCGTGCCACCGCGGTCGTGGTGGTTCCGTAGAGCCCGCAAGGTCGCGGGGCCGATGGCGGGCCCCTGGGCGAGCCGGAGCGAACGCCAGCCGGGTACCACGATCAGGTCCTCGGGGCCGAGGTCGGGCCAGTCGAGCCCGGCCGTCAGCGGCAGCCCCTGGGCGCTGGTGACCTGGGGCTGCTCGGCGACGTAGGAGAGCGTGTAGGGGTGCCCGAAGTCGGCCGCCGTGGAGAAGACCTGCGCGGGGCCGGCCAGGTCCAGCAGATGGACTCCGGGTACCAGGAAGAAGACGACGTGGCTCACGATCCGGTCATCATGCCTGATGTGCCGCGGCGGCTTCCAGTTCGGCGACCGTCGCGATGGTGGCGAAGCGGCCGGCGAGGGCGTACTCGGTGCGCCTGATGATCTCGTCGGCGGGGAGGGTGCGGGGGTCGGCCAGGAGTTCGGCGACGGTCTGGTCCGCGGGGGCGTCGCGGTGCGGGATGGGGTTGGTGGCGGTCGCGTCGGTGACGAAGGTGACCTGGTAGCCGAAGTCGCTCGCGACCCGGGTGGTGGTCTCGACGCACTGCTCGGTGCGGATACCGCAGATGGTGAGCTCGCGGACGCCGTGCTCGGTGAGGAGCTGCTGCAGGTTGGTGGTGGTGAAGGCGTTGTGCGAGGTCTTGTGGATGAGCGGCTCGCCCTCCGCGCGCTCCAGTCCCTCGATGAGGCGGACGTGGCCGAGTGCCGGGTCGAAGACGTCGCCGCTGCCGGGCTCGGAGTGCAGTACCCACACGACCAGGTCGTCGGCCCGGCGGGCGAGCCGCACCAGGCGGTCGGCCTGCTCGGCGATCTTCGGGTCGGAGATGGTCTCCCACAGCGGGCGGGCGCGGAAGGATTCCTGGACATCGATGACGATCAGTGCTCGGGTCATGTCCCAAGACTGCGCCGTGCGAGTGGGGCGGCGACAGGCCGCATCGGGTCCGGGACCGGACCGATCCGGTCACCGGTGACGCAATCTGTCGCCGCCGTCCGCCTACCTCAGCTCGACGAGCAGATCGCCGCCCTCCACCTGCTGGATGCGGTTGATGGCGAGACGGGAGACCCGGCCGGACTTGGGCGCGGTGATCGCCGCCTCCATCTTCATGGCCTCGATCGTGGCGACGGTGACACCGGCCTCCACCTCGTCGCCCTCCTCGACCGCGAGGGTGACCACGCCCGCGAACGGGGCTGCCACATGGCCGGAGTTGGCGCGGTCGGCCTTCTCGGTCACGGGGATGTCGGAGGCCGCGGCGGAGTCACGGACCTGGATCGGACGGAGCTGGCCGTTGAGCGCGGACATCACGGTGCGCATCCCGCGTTCGTCGGCCTCGCCCACGGCCTCCAGCTCGATGAGGAGCCGGACACCCGGTTCCAGGTCGACCGTGTACTCCTTGCCGGGCCGGATGCCGTAGAAGAAGTCCTTGCTGTCGAGGACGCTGGTGTCGCCGTAGGTCTGGCGGTGCGTCTCGAACTCCCGCGTGGGCCCGGGGAACAGCAGGCGGTTGAGGGTGGCGCGGCGGTCCTTGTCGAGGGCGGTGCGGTCCTCCGGGGAGAGTTCCTGTACGGGCTTGGGGGCGGCGCGGCCCTGGAGCGCCTTGGTACGGAACGGCTCGGGCCAGCCCCCGGGCGGGGTGCCCAACTCGCCGCGCAGGAAGCCGATCACGGAGTCGGGGATGTCGTAGCGGTCCGGGGACGCCTCGAAATCGGCGGGGCTGACTCCGGCGCCGACCAGGTGCAGGGCGAGGTCGCCGACGACCTTCGACGACGGGGTGACCTTCACCAGGTGGCCGAGGATGCGGTCGGCGGCGGCGTACATCGCCTCGATGTCCTCGAAACGGTCGCCGAGACCGAGCGCGATGGCCTGGGTGCGCAGGTTGGAGAGCTGACCGCCGGGGATCTCGTGGTGGTAGACGCGCCCGGTCGGTGAGGCGAGGCCCGCCTCGAAGGGGGCGTAGATCCTGCGGACGCTCTCCCAGTACGGCTCCAGATCGCCGATGGCCTGGAGATCGAGGCCTGTTGGGCGGTCGGAGTAGTCGGTGGCGGCGACGATCGCGGAGAGCGACGGCTGCGAGGTGGTGCCCGCCATGGAGGCCACCGCGCCGTCGACGGCGTCCGCGCCGGCCTGGATCGCGGCGAGGTAGGTGGCGAGCTGGCCGCCCGCGGTGTCGTGGGTGTGCAGGTGCACCGGGAGGCCGAACTCACGGCGCAGCGCGGAGACGAGGGTCGCGGCGGCGGGTGCGCGCAGCAGCCCCGCCATGTCCTTCACGGCGAGGACGTGGGCACCCGCCTCGACGATCTGTTCCGCGAGGCGGAGGTAGTAGTCGAGCGTGTACAGGCGCTCGCCCGGGTCGGACAGGTCCGAGGTGTAGCAGAGGGCGACCTCGGCGATCGACGTTCCGGTGGCGCGTACGGCGTCGATGGCCGGGCGCATCTGGCCCACGTCGTTCAACGCGTCGAAGATGCGGAAGATGTCGATGCCGGTGGCGGCGGCCTCCTGCACGAAGGCGTCGGTGACCTGGGTCGGATACGGCGTGTAGCCCACGGTGTTGCGGCCACGCAGCAGCATCTGGAGGCAGATGTTGGGGACGGCCTCGCGCAGTGCGGCCAGCCGGTCCCAGGGGTCCTCGGCGAGGAAGCGGAGCGCCACGTCGTAGGTGGCGCCGCCCCAGCACTCCAGGGAGAGGAGTTGGGGCACGGTGTGAGCGACGACCGGGGCGACCGCGAGGAGGTCCTTGGTGCGGACGCGGGTGGCGAGGAGCGACTGGTGGGCGTCGCGGAAGGTGGTGTCGGTGACGCCGATCGTGGGTGATTCGCGCAGGTGGCGGGCGAAGCCCTCGGGTCCGAGTTCGGCGAGCAACTGCCGTGATCCGGCCGGGGGTTCACCGATCGGGACCGGCGGCAGCTTGGTGGTGGGGTCGATCAGGTCCGGGCGCTCGCCGTGCGGCTTGTTGACCGTGACGTCGGCGAGGTAGGTGAGCAACTTGGTTCCGCGGTCGGCGGACTGACGGGCCGTCAGCAGCTGCGGGCGCTGCTCGATGAAGGATGTGGTGATACGTCCGGCCTGGAAGTCGGGGTCGTCCAACACCGCTTGCAGGAACGGGATGTTGGTGGCCACACCGCGGATGCGGAACTCGGCGACAGCGCGTCGCGCGCGGTTGACGGCGGTGGTGAAGTCCCGGCCCCGGCAGGTGAGTTTGACCAGCATGGAGTCGAAGTGCGCGCTGATCTCCGTACCGGCGTGGGTGGTTCCGCCGTCGAGCCGGATGCCGGAGCCGCCGGGCGAGCGGTAGGCGCTGATGCGGCCGGTGTCGGGGCGGAAGCCGTTGGCGGGGTCCTCGGTGGTGATACGGCACTGGAGGGCGGCGCCGTGCAGGGTGACCGTCTCCTGGGAGAGGCCGAGGTCGGCGAGGGTCTCCCCGGAGGCGATCCGCAACTGCGCCTGGACGAGGTCGACATCGGTGACCTCCTCGGTCACCGTGTGCTCGACCTGGATGCGCGGGTTCATCTCGATGAAGACGTGCTTGCCGTGCGGGTCGAGAAGGAACTCGACGGTGCCCGCGTTGCGGTAGCCGATCTCGCGGGCGAAGCGGACGGCGTCGGCGCAGATGCGGTCGCGCAGTTCGGGGTCGAGGTTGGGCGCGGGGGCCAGCTCGACGACCTTCTGATGCCGTCGCTGGAGCGAACAGTCGCGCTCGTAGAGGTGGATGACGTTGCCCTCGCCGTCGGCGAGGATCTGCACCTCGATGTGCCGGGGGTCGACGACGGCCTTCTCCAGGAACACCGTGGCGTCGCCGAACGCGGACATGGCCTCGCGGGCGGCGGCCTCGATGGACTCGCGCAGGGTGGCGGGGTCCTCGACGCGGCGCATGCCGCGCCCGCCGCCACCGGCGACGGCCTTCACGAAGACCGGGAAGCCGATCTCCTCGGCGGCGCGCACCAGTTCGTCGACGTCCGTGGAGGGCGCCGAGGAGCCGAGGACCGGTACGCCGGCCGCGCGGGCGGCGGCGACGGCGGTGGCCTTGTTGCCGGTCAGCTCCAGGATGCGGGCGCTGGGGCCGACGAAGGTGATGCCCGCCTCCTCGCAGGCGCGGGCGAGTTCGGGGTTCTCGGAGAGGAACCCGTAGCCCGGGTAGACCGCGTCCGCGCCCGCGCGCTGTGCCGCGCGGACGATCTCGTCGACCGAGAGATAGGCGCGGACCGGATGCCCGGGCTGACCGATCTCGTAGGCCTCGTCGGCCTTGAGCCGGTGCAGCGAATTGCGGTCCTCGTGGGGGAAGACGGCGACCGTTCGCGCGCCCAGCTCATAGCCGGCGCGGAACGCCCTGATCGCGATCTCTCCACGGTTGGCGACCAGCACCTTGCGGAACATTCCGGATCCCTTCAGCCTGCCGGTGACGTGCACCATGGTGTCGGCGTCACCCCTATAACGCCATGTGAGCCGGGACACTAGTCGCAAACGTGTCGCGGGACGCGCTTCAGCGGGCCGATGGTAAAGAAATCGTATGGTCTAGTCCAAAGTGCGATTTGGTCCAGTCCAATCCATTGACGTGGCCGCGACACGGCCAGAAGCTGGGCGCCTCCCCCACTCCCACCGGAGGCACAACGTGACACGTCTTCGCGCATGTCTCGGCGCGGCAGCCGCCGTGACGCTCGCCGCCGCGGGCACGACCGCTCTCATCGCGACCAACGCCCAGGGCGCGACCGACGCGGCCACCGCGCTGAGCAACCGCTGGTACGCCGCGGCCCCCTACCTGATGCCGACGGACAACAACCCGCCCGACGCCGGCACCATCATGGACGCCACCGGCCTCAAGGCCTTCCAGCTCGCCTTCGTCCTCGCCCCCAACGGCGGTGGCTGCACCCCCACTTGGGGAGGCACGTCACCGGTCTCCTCGGACACCGCCGTCCAGTCGGTCATCAACACCATCCGCGCCAAGGGCGGCGACGTCTCCGTCTCCATCGGCGGCTACGGCGGCACCAAGCTCGGCCAGGCCTGCGCCGACCCGGCCTCGACGGCCGCGGCCTACCAGCAGGTGATCACCAAGTACGGCCTGCACGCGATCGACTTCGACCTGGAGGAGCCGGAGTACGAGAACACGGCAGCCATCCACAACGAGATCGGCGCGGCCAAGATCCTGCAGCAGAACAACGCCGGCCTGTACGTCTCGGTCACCACGGCCGGTACGGCGGACGGCACCGGCTGGTTCGGCAAGCAGATGTTGCTGGAGGCGAAGTCGCAGGGGTTCACGCCGAACAACTTCTCCATCATGCCGTTCGACGGCGGCTTCAACGGCGCGGCCTCGCAGACCAGCGCACTCACCAACTTCAACTCCATCCTCCAGTCCACGTTCGGCTGGGACTCGGCGACCGCGTACGCCCACGAGGGCTTCTCGGGCATGAACGGCCGCAGCGACACCGGCGAGTACTTCACCCAGGCCGACTTCCAGACGGTCCTGAACTACGCCACCAGCCACAACATGGACCGCTTCACGTTCTGGTCCCTCAACCGCGACCGTCAGTGCAGCCCGGTCGACAACGGCGGTACCACGTCCGGGACTTGCTCCAGCGTCGCGCAGAACGCGTGGGACTTCGCCAAGTACTCGGTCCAGTTCGCGGGCGTGACCCCGCCGACCACGACACCGACGCCCACCCCGACTCCCACGCCGACCCCCGGCACGTGCAAGACGGCGTGGAGTTCGACCGCCGTCTACACACAGGGCAACGAGGTGTCGTACGGCAGCCACAACTGGGTCGCCAAGTGGTGGACCCAGAACGAGGTGCCCGGCGCCTCCCAGTGGGGCCCGTGGCAGGACGAGGGCGCCTGCTGATCCGGCGGGACCAGAAGTCCACCGCTATCGCAGGATGTTGACCGCCCGCGCCACCACCAGCACCACGGTCACCAGGGAGACCGAGGACTGGCCCAGCATCAGCATCTTCGCCCAGCGCGAGAGGGGCATCACGTCGGTCGGGCTGAAGGCGGTGGAGTTGGTGAACGACAGGTAGAAGTAGTCGAGGAACGCCGGTTCCCAGTCCGCCGGCGCGGTCTCCGGGCTCTGCATCTGAACGAAGAGGAAGTCGGCGTACCGGCGGTGGCCCATGGCCCGCTCCAGCGGACCACCCCGGTCCCACTCCCAGTACCAGAGGGCGAACACGATGACGTTCGTCAGCCAGATACCGCCACCGGTGAGCAGCAGCGGCCCGGCGTCCATTCCCTCGGTGCCTCTCACCAGGCCCGCCACCAGCCGGACCGCCGCCCACCCGTTGGCCAGGGTGATCACGCCCGTGAGGGCCAGACTCGGCCAGCGCAGCCACCGCGTACCGGGCTCGATCCGCCGGGGGTTGGCGATGAACAGCCCGACCATGAGGACGAGTTCCAGGGTGGGCAGCAGCCAGTACGGCTGGAAGGCGAGCCGGTGCGGCAGCATCAGCTGCACGGCGACCGCCACCAGGATCACCGCCGACACGGCCCACCGCGTCTCCCCGCGCGTGACCTGCCGCCACGCGGGCACCACATCGCGACCGCTGTCCTCCAGCAGCCGCTCGATCCTGGCCAGGCGGCTCTCGGGGTCGTCTCTGTCGTCCGTCATGACACCGATTGTCCCCGGCCGGGGGTCGGTTCCATGACGCGCCCCACCCTTCATGGGCCGATCGCGGTCATCCCCGCAGCGGCTCCGTCAGCCGCCCCAACAAACCCGCGACCAGCGCCGTCTGCCCCGGCACGGTGTCCGGATAGATGAACTCCCCCTGCGCATGCGCCCCGTCGCCGACCGCCCCCATGCCGCACAGCACCGGCAACCCGAGCGCGGCGACGAAGTTGGCGTCGCTCGCGCCGCCCACGGCCGTGTCACGCAGAGGGGCGCGGCCCTGCCCGCGGGCCACCTCACGGGCGAGGTCGAGCAGCGGGGCGGAGGCCGCGTTGAGGGTCATCGGCGGGCGGTTCCAGGCGTGGTCGATCGCGATGCGGACGCGCGGGTCGCTGACCGTGATGGCGTCCAACTCGGCGTCCACCCGGTCCTGTTCGGCCGCGCTGCTCACCCGGATGTCGACGCCCGCCGTCGCCTGCCCGGCGACGACGTTGATGGCCGAACCGCCCTTGATGAGCCCGGTGTTGATGGTGGTGCCCCGCTCCGGGGCGGCCACGGCCGCGGCGGCCACCACGAACTCGGACAGCGCGGTGATCGCGCTCGCCCCGTCCTGCGGTGCGAGCCCCGCGTGGGACTCGACGCCGGTGGCCGTGACCTGGAAGATCCCGGTGCCCTTGCGGGCGGTCTTCACGGCGCCGTGGGCACTCGGTTCCAGGACGAGCGTCGCATCGACCCTCCGCGCGAGCTCCTCGATCACCGGCCGCGAGGACAACGACCCGATCTCCTCGTCGCCGTTGAAGAGGAAGGTGACGGTGGGCAGGGCTGCTCCGCTCTCCCTGGCCAGCTTCAGGGCCCAAATGCCTTGCGCCAGACCGGTCTTCATGTCGAAGATGCCCGGCCCGCTCAGCCGTGACCGCCCGTCCTCGGACGCCCCGGGCTGCTCCCATCCGGCGAGGGTTCCGGTCGGCCACACGGTGTCGTAGTGCCCGACGAGCGCCACATGGCCGGCGCCCGTCCCCGCATAGGTCAGGGTGAGGGTGTCGCCGCACTCGCCGCCCGGCTGCCGCTGTTCCTGGTCGGGGCGGCCGAGGCGTTCGACGGTCAGCTCGCGGAGCAGGTCCAGGCCGGTCGCGAGGGCGGAAAGGTCGTAGCTGCCGGTCTCGTGGCGGACAAGGGTCAGGATGTCGTCGACGATCCGCGACGAGGCGTCCTGGGCGCGGGTGGTGAGGGTGGAGGCGAGTGCGGGTGGCACGTTCATGCTCTGCCTTCTTCTACGACGGTGGGGGTGCGGTCAGTTGATGCCGAGCGGGATGCCCAGCAGGTACGACGCGGTAGACGGCCTGGGTGGTCTCGGGCTCGATGCCGATGCCGATGCCGATGAGCATCAGCATGGGCACGAGGACGGGCGCGGCCGGCGCCCGGAGCGCGGAGCCGCTGGTGACGACGAGGTTCATGAAGGTGATCAACACGGCGATGCCGACGAGCGCGGTCCAGCCGTGGAGGTGCAGGTCGCGCAACGCCTCGGCCCCCCTGACGGCAAGGATGTCGCCGGTGTTCGTCCACTTGAATCGAGCGGGTGCCGTCGGCCATCGCGCCGATGCCGTCCCGGGCGGCGGTGAACGTGCCGGTCATCCGGCCGTAGACGGTGCCGAGCACGGTGAAGAACACGCCCACGTCGGAGTGGCTCGGCTTCCAGACCCTGTTCATCCTGCGCCTGCGGGTGGCGCCGGGTGCGCCCCCCGAGGTCATGCACCGCATCGACCGGCTCCCGCAGACCCGGCTCGCCGCGCATGTCGCCGGCGACATGTCGGTCCTCGCCGCCGGCCTGGTGACCGACCGCTCCGCCCTGGCGCGCTTCGTCGACGCCGAGCTGGCCACGATCCCCGGCCTGCTCGGCGTCAGCGTCGCCGTGATGCTCGCCGAGCCGCGCCGGTACTGGATGGACCGCGACCTGACCACCGGCCTCGGCACCTTCCACGCACCGGCGCTGCTGTGAGCGAGCCCTCGCGCGTCAGCCGGTGCCGAAGGCCCCGGTGGCGTAGGCGCACTCCGTGTAGATGTAGCCCGACCTGAGCTTGGCCGTGTCCGAGGCCGGGCTCGCGGTCGAACTGTCCGGCCGGTGCACGAAGTACGTGGTGCCGGTCGGCAGACTGATCGTCTTCTGCGGGTAGTTCTTGCCGCCGCTGCACGGCTTGAAGCCGGACAGCAGGGTGGTGGACAGGGAGTACGTGGTGCAGCTGCCGCAGGCCTTGAGCGTGAAGCTGCCGGTGACAGGCCCGGTGTACAGGACGGTGATGTCGTCGGGGCTGTCGTTCTTGACCGTGACGGAGATGCTGCCGCCGGACGCCAGCGTCGGCAGCTTCTTGCCCGCGGCGGGGACCGTCTGGGCCACCTCGGCGGCGATGGCGATCTTCTTGGCGCGGGCCCGGTTCTTGTCGTGCGTGTTGTTCTTCACGAAGTCGTTCATCGTGGACAGCGCAGAGTCGAAGTCGCCGGACTTGTACTGCGAGACACCGCACTGGTAGGCCCCGGCGCCGGCCTGGCCGTCGGCCCGCGTGGCGTCGGCGCTCAGCTCGTCGGCGACGCCCGCCTGATCGCCCTGCAAGGTCCCGATCTGGGAGGAGAGACTCTTCAACTGCTCGACGGCCGCGCACGGTTGGCTGCCGCTCACGCCCTGCGCCGCCTTGGTGACGGCCGACTTGACGGCCGGTTCGACCTGGCCCGCCTGGGACGACTGCGGGAACGTGGCCAGCAGATCCCCGAAGTTCGTCGGCCAGTCGGCGCTCTGCGTGGCCAGCGAGGCGGAGGCGCATTCGTAGAGGGAGGTGGCGAGCCGGTCGTCCGGCCAGGCGGTCAGCGTGCCCAGCTGCTTCTTGCCGATAGTGTCGGGGACGGTCCGCAGATACTTCAACTGGGGTATCGCGTCACAGTAGTTCTTCTGCGGGTAGGCCCCGGCGACCGTCGTGTAGAACGTCTTGAGCCGGTCGGGGACCTTGCCGGCCGCCCGCGAACCGGAGTGCGCGGTGGTGAGGTTGTCGTACACCGCCAGCGCCTGACGGTAGTGGGGCTCGGCCGCGGAGAACGACAACTTGCCACTGTCCGCCACGAGTTGGTCGGCCTTCTCCAGCCGGTCGAGGAACATCTGCTGAGTCGCCTCGTCACGGGCGTTGTCGTACAGCACCACTCCCCCGGCGGGTACGGCGAGCAGCACCAGGCCCAGCACGATGGCGAGCGGTGCGGCCGCGGGCCAGGCCAGCCGGGTGCGCAGCCCGACCAACGCGCCGTGGACGGCGGCGAACACGAGGAACACGACGTACAGCACGACGAGCGGGCCGGAGACACCGTCCGGGTCGGCGGGCAGGGCCACCAGCAGCAGGACGACGGTCGCGACCCAGCACACGGCCATCAGCAGCCAGCGGCGCGTCAGCGCGTAACCGAGGCCCAGGCCACTGAGGTTGAGGAGGCCGACCGCGACGGATCTGAGTCGGTCCGGCGGAGCGGGTGGAGGAGAGGTGGGCATGGGTGGGACGGCGAAGCCCGGATACCCCTGATTTCCCTGGTAACCGCCGTACTGGTCCCCGGACATGATTCTCCCCCCGCTCAACAACGCCCCCGTTACCGTGACTTGTCAGTGTACGGTCGGGTTCGCCGCTAGGACAGTGGAGACCGCGGCACACCTCCGCCCCTCAGCACCCGGGACAGTCCGAGCGCCGCAGTCCGTACCGCCGGGGCGAGTTGGGCGGGCCGGAAGCGGGTGCGCGGTACGGCGACCGAGAGGGCGGCGACCGCGGTGTCGCCGGCGAACACCGGGGCCGCGATGCAGCTCACGCCCGAGGCCGCCTCCTGCTCCTCGTAGGCGAGGCCGGAGACCTGGATCTTCTCCAGGGCCGTACGCAGCCGGGCCGGGTCGGTGATCGAGTACGGGGTGAGACTCGGCAGCGGACGGGACAGCACCTCCTCCGTCAACTCGGCGCCGGAGAAGGCCAGTAGCGCCTTGCCGACGGCCGTACAGGTCAGGGGCAGACTGCCGCCGATCCGGGAGGGCAGCCGCAGGGCCTCGTGACCGTGGATGCGCTCCAGGTAGACCACCTCCATGCCCTCGCGGACGCCGAGGTGGATGGCCTCTCGGGTGGCCTCGAACAGGTCCTGGAGGAAGGGCAGGGCCGTCTCGCGCAGATCACGTCGGTGCGGCACGAGCGAGCCCAGCTCGAACAGCTTCGCGCCGAGCAGATAGCGGGGGCCCGAGCGCTCCAGCCAGCCCAGCCCGACAAGGTCGGCCGCCAGCCGGTGGACGGTGGGCTTGGGCAGTCCGGTGTGCTCCGAAAGTTCCGACAGGCGGTACGGTCCGCCGCTCGGACTGAAGCAGTCGAGGATGAGCGCGGCCTTTTCCAGCATGCTGCCGCCCGCGTTGTTCCGTGTCACGGAACAAAGTTTGTCCCTTGGAGGGGATGCTGTCTATACCGAGGGGTGTACCCGCACTGCTCTCCCAGGAGGTACCCCGTGTCCACCCTGCCCGACGGCTCCCGCCCGGACACCGCGTCCCCGGCCGTGGTCAAGGCGGCCGACCTGCTGGCGGAGGCCACCCGTACCGGGGTCGCCTGTCCGCCGGTACGTGACCTGCTCGACGGCGGCGACCTGGAGGCCGCCTACGCCGTGCAGCAGCTGAACGTCCGCCGCGGTCTGGCCGCCGGCCGCCGTGTCGTCGGCCGCAAGATCGGTCTGACCTCGCCCGCCGTCCAGCGCCAACTCGGCGTGGACCGGCCCGACTTCGGGGCGCTGTTCGCCGACATGGCGGTGCCGGACGGCGGCGAGGTGCCGCTGGGCCGGCTGCTCCAGCCGAAGGTGGAGGCGGAGGTCGCGCTGGTCCTCGGCCGGGACCTGCCGGAACGCGAGTGCACGATCGTCGACGTGCTGCGCGCGGTCGACTTCGCGCTGCCCGCGCTGGAGATCGTCGACAGCCGGGTGCGGAACTGGGACATCTCCCTGGTCGACACGGTCGCCGACAACGCCTCCTGTGGTCTGTACGTCCTGGGCGGCAGGCCCGTACCGCTGACCGCCGTGGACCTGCGCGCGGTCACGATGGCCATGAGCCGGAACGGCGAGACCGTCTCCGAGGGCACCGGCGGCGACTGTCTCGGCAGCCCCCTCACCGCGGCGGTCTGGCTGGCCTCGGCCCTCGCCGAGCGCGGCGACCCGCTGCGCGCGGGCGACCTCGTACTGACCGGCGCCCTCGGCCCGATGACCCCGGCCGCCCCGGGCAACTCCTTCGAGGCGCACATCTCGGACCTGGGCCCGGTACGGGTCCGCTTCGCGACGGAAAGGAACGTCAAGTGACGAACAAGGTCGCCATCATCGGCTCCGGCAACATAGGCACCGACCTCCTCATCAAGGTCCTGCGCCTCTCGGACACCCTGGAGATCGCCGCACTGGCCGGCATCGACCCGGAATCCGACGGCCTGGCCCGCGCCCGCCGCCTCAAGGTCGCCACGACTCACGAGGGCGTCGAAGGACTCGTCAAGCTTGACGAGTTCGCCGACGTCGACCTCGTCTTCGACGCGACCTCGGCCGGCGCCCACCGCCACCACGAAGAGGTCCTACGGCCCCTGGACCGCACCCTCGTCGACCTCACCCCGGCCGCCATCGGCCCGTACGTCGTCCCGCCGGTCAACGGCGAGGCCCACCTCGACGCCCCGAACGTCAACATGGTCACCTGCGGCGGCCAGGCCACGATCCCGATCGTCGCCGCCGTGGGCGCGGTCTCGCCGGTCCACTACGGCGAGATCGTCGCGTCCATCGCCTCGCGCTCGGCCGGCCCCGGCACCCGCGCGAACATCGACGAGTTCACCGAGACCACCTCCCAGGCCATCGAGGCGGTCGGCGGCGCCGCGCGCGGCAAGGCGATCATCGTCCTCAACCCGGCCGAACCCCCGCTGATCATGCGGGACACCGTGCACTGCCTGGTCTCCGACTGCGCGACCGAGGCGGTCACCGTGTCCGTCGAGGAGATGGTCGGCCGCGTCCAGGCATACGTGCCCGGCTACCGCCTCAAGCAGCAGGTCCAGTACGACAAGGTGGCGGCCGACGACCCGCTGCGCACCCTCGCCCCGGGCGCGGGCGAACTGCTGAAGGTGTCGGTGTTCCTGGAGGTCGAGGGCGCCGCCCACTACCTCCCCGCCTACGCCGGAAACCTCGACATCATGACCTCGGCCGCCCTGCGCACCGCGGAACGCATGGCCGCCCGCACCACCAAGGAGACAGCCAAGTGACCCCGTCCCTCTACGTCCAGGACGTCACCCTGCGGGACGGCATGCACGCCGTACGCCACCGCTACACCGTCGACCAGGCCCGTGCCATCGCCTCCGCCCTGGACGCGGCCGGGGTGGCCGCCATCGAGATCGCCCACGGCGACGGACTGTCGGGCTCCAGCATCAACTACGGCGTCGGCGCGCACACCGACTGGGAGTGGATCGAGGCCGTCACCGACGCCGTACGGCAGTCGATCCCGACGACCCTTCTCCTGCCCGGCATCGGAACCGTCCACGACCTCAAGCAGGCGCACACACTGGGCATCCGCTCGGTACGGGTCGCCACGCACTGCACCGAGGCCGACATCTCCGCCCAGCACATCGCCGCCGCGCGGGAGTTGGGCATGGACGTGGCCGGGTTCCTGATGATGTCCCACATGGCGGAGCCCACCGAACTCGCCCGCCAGGCAAAGCTGATGGAGTCCTACGGCGCCCACTGCGTGTATGTCACGGACTCCGGCGGCCGGTTGACGATGGACGGCGTGCGGGACCGCTTCCGCGCGTACCGCGAAGTCCTCGCCCCGGAGACCGAGTTGGGCATCCACGCCCACCACAATCTCGCCCTGGGCGTGGCCAACACGGTCGTCGCGGTCGAGGGCGGTGCGATCCGCGTCGACGCCTCCCTCGCGGGCCAGGGCGCGGGCGCGGGCAACTGTCCGCTGGAGGCGTTCGTAGCGGTCGCCGACCTGATGGGCTGGAAGCACGGCTGCGACCTGTTCCCATTGATGGACGCGGCCGACGATCTCGTACGACCGTTGCAGGACCGCGAGGTGCGGGTGGACCGCGAGACCCTCAGCCTCGGGTACGCGGGCGTGTACTCCAGCTTCCTGCGCCACGCCGAGACGGCCGCCGCCCGCTACGGGCTCGACACGCGCAGCATCCTGGTCGAGGCGGGGCGGCGGGCGATGGTCGGCGGCCAGGAGGACATGATCACGGACATCGCGCTGGACCTGGTCGCCCGGGCGGCGAAGACGGTCTGAGCCGGGCGGAGGAGAGGGGAGTCCGTTGGTCTAGTCCTCTTGACGGAGGACTTGAGGAGTTGTTTGGTATATACCAAAGCCCTTCGCGCTCCACCCCCACAACTCCCCCGCCTCATAGGCACCCCCGAAAGGGGATCTGTCATGCGCCTGGCAAGACTCGCTGCCTCCGTGTGCACCCTCGCGCTCTCGGTCACCGGCGTCACCGTCGCCCTGGCCCCCGCGAGCAGCGCCGCGGGAAGCAGCGTCTACTCCGTGGCCCCCTACGTCGACATGTCGAACAGTCAGGAAGGACTGCTCGACACCGCCATCACCGGACACCAACTCAAGGCGTACACAGCGGCCTTCGTCCTCGGCGTCGGCTGCAACCAGATCTGGGGCGACACCCTCCCCATCGGCAACGACTCCTTCACCGACCCCCTGATCGCCAAGGCGAAGTCCGAGGGCGCGTCGGTCATCATCTCCTCCGGCGGCGCGAGCGGCGAGCCGCTGGCCTGGACGTGCTCGACGCAGAGCAGCATCGACGCCGGATACCAGGCCATCATCAACGACTACGGCGTCACCCAGCTCGACTTCGACATCGAGGGCGCCGCCATCGCGGACACCGCCGCGGTGGCCCGCCAGATGCAGGCGATGAAGGACCTCAAGGCGGCCAACCCGAACCTGAAGTTCTCCATGACACTGCCGGTACTGACGAGCGGGCTGACCGGCGACGGCGTCAACATCGTCAAGGCCGCCAAGACCGCGGGCATCAAGATCGACGTCCTCAACATCATGGCGATGGACTACTACGCGGGCACCGGCACCGAGATGGGGCAGGCCGCGGTCTCCGCCGCGAAGGCCACGCTGGCGCAGATGCAGTCCGTCGACACCAGCTACGCCTACGCCAACCTCGGCATCACCCCGATGATCGGCAAGAACGACGACGGCTCCACCTTCACCCTGGCGGACGCCCAGACGGTGGAGACCTTCGCCGCGCAGAACAGTGTCGGCCGGCTGGCGTTCTGGGCCATCACCCGGGACCAGGCGTGCGGCGGCAACGCCAACTCCCTGCCCACGTGCAGTCAGATCAGCCAGAACAGCCTCGCGTTCACCGACGCGTTCGTGCCCTACACGGGCACGGGCGGCGGCGGAGGCACCACCAGCGACTTCTCGCTGTCCCTGTCGCCGGGCTCGGCCTCGGTCGCCCAGGGCGGTTCGGCGACCTCGGCCGTCTCCACCGCCGTCACCTCCGGCAGCGCCGAGTCCGTCAGTCTCTCCGCCTCCGGCGCTCCCTCCGGTGTCAGCGTCTCGTTCAGCCCCAACTCCGTTACATCCGGGGGAAGTTCGACGCTGACGGCGACGGTCGGCTCGTCCGTGGCCGCGGGCAGCTACCCGATCACCGTCACCGGCACCGCCGCGACCGGCAGCCACAGCGCCACCTACACGCTCACCGTCACCAGCAGCAGTGGTGGTGGAGGCGGCGGGGGCTCGCTGACCAACGCGGGCTTCGAGACCGGCAGTCTGAGCCCGTGGACCTGCACGGGCGGCAGCGCGGTGGTCTCCAGTCCCGTACACAGCGGAAGCCACAGCCTCCAAGTCACCCCGAGCTCCAGCGCCACGGGCGAATGCGACCAGACCGTCACCCTGTCCCCCAACAAGAGCTACACGCTCACCGCCTGGGTCCAGGGCCCGTACGCCTACCTCGGTGTGAGCGGCGGCGCCTCCGCGAGCACCTGGTCCAGCAGCACGAGCTGGAACCAGCTGTCGGTCCCGTTCACCACCGGCAGCAGCGGAACGGTCACCGTGTTCGTCCACGGCTGGTACGGCCAGTCCAACGTTGCCGCGGACGACTTCACGCTCGGCTAGCGACCCGCCGGCGTACCGGCACCGGTGCCCAGGGGACCCCTGTCCTCCTGGGCACCGTCGGCGTCCACGGGGACGACCGGCTCACGGCGGTTGTGGCGGCGGATGACCAGCCACGTTATCCAGCCGACGCCGATGATGAACCCGAAGCTGATGATGCGGTAGAGCACGACGGTGGCGATGGCGGTGCTGGTCGCCACGCCACCCGTGACCAGGCCGAGGACGAGCGCGCTGTCGATGATGCCGAGTCCGCCCGGGATGATCGTGAGGGTGCCGGCGGCCATGCCCGCGCAGAAGGCGAGCAGCAGTTGGGCGTTGCTGATCTCCGTGTCGCTTATGGCGTGGAAGCAGAGCCACAGACAGCCCGCGTCGAGCAGCCAGTTGAGGACGGCGAAGACGGCGGCGGCGACCGCGTGCCGGGGTTGCAGCCGGGCGGTGCGGAGTTGCTCGACGAAGCCGCGGATCCGGTCGAGGCCCTGGGTCTCGGGGAGGTGCCGCAGCTTGTTGACCTTGGCGAGCGCGGCCCGGGTGGCCGGTTCGACCTTCTCCGGGTGGCGGGTGATGCGCCGGATGCCGACGGTGAGCAGCAGGACGGCAAGGCCGAGGGTGACGAGGCTGTGCCACTGGAGGCTGCCGTCGGAGGCGATCGCGGAGATCGCGGTGACGACTGCCAGGGCCGCCGCGGAGAGGATGCCGGAGAGCGCGATGCACCAGGAGGCGATGGCGGGGGTGGCTCCGAAGCGGCGCATCTGCTGGTAGTTGAAGTGGGTGGAGAAGGCGGGTCCGCCGGGCAGCGTGACGCTGAGCGAGTGGGCGGCGTAGGCGAGGGCGACGTGCTTCTGGATCGGCACGATCACCCCGGCCGAGCGCAGCAGCCGGCGCTGCATGCGCGCGTAGCAGCCCATGGCGGCGACCTCGGCGACGAGCGCGACGGCGAACCAGTTCAGCCGGGGTGCGCGCAGCTGTGACAGCGCGGCGGCGAGCGACGGCCAGCCCAGCACCAGTTCGGTGGTGAACAGCGCGAGCAGGACCGTGATCACCACCGGGCGCAGCCAGCGCCGGGTGTGACGCGGCGCCGTGTCGGCCGGTTCGGGGGTGATGGCGGTGGTGTCCGGAGCGTGCACAGGCAGGACCGTCGATTTCGTGAAGTGAGCTTCAACCGTCGGCGACCCCGGCGCCGCTCAAGGCGGGGACGGTGTTCTCCGAGCGGACGAGGGAGCGGGCGCCGAGGCGGAACTGCGCCAGTTTATCCACGATGGTCCGGCCGGCCGGTGTGTGCCCCCAGATGCTGATGCCCTGGTGGGTGCTGGGCTCCCAGGTCGTCTCGTCGACGACGACGGGGTTCCAGCCGACCTCCCACTCGAAGCCGGAGGGGGTGCGGGCGTAGTAGGAGAGTTCCTTGTCGTTGGTGTGCTGTCCGATGGACAGGGCCATGTCGAAGCCGAGTTCGCGCACCCGCTGGTAGCTGCGGGCGAGGTCGTCGAGGCCGGCGGCCTGGATGTTGAGGTGCTGGACGCGGGTGCGGACCGGGTCGACCGGCAGTCCGCGCACGGCCGCGACGGCGACGGAGTGGTGACGTTCGTTGACCCGCAGGAACCGGATCCTCAGCTTGGCGCCGCTGATGGTCTCGTCGATCCAGTCCGTCAGCCGGGCGTCGAAGACCGTGTTGAAGTAGCCGTGCAGCCGGGCCGGCCGGGTGGACGTGATCGCCACGTGGCCCATGCCCGCGTCGCCGGTGACGAACCCGGAGGCGAGCATGCGCAGCGGCTCGGCGGACTTCACGGGTGTGGTGTAGATCTCCTGCGTGATGCCCTTGGGGCCGGGAAACCGCGACAGCCGTTCGACTCCGCGCAGGGCTGCCTCCTCGGCGGTGCCCATGAGGACCGGCACGCCGTGGGCGCGCACGCGGGCCTCGATCTCTTCGAACGCCGCGTGGCCGTCGACGTGCCAGCCCGTCGCCACGACGTCCTCGGCAGGTCCGCGCCGCACCAGGAAACGGCACTCCTGCTCGTCGAGACGGAACCGCATCAGGCCGGAGTCGAGTGCGTCGTGGTGCATACCGATGGCGTCGACGCCGAAGCGGTGCCAGTCGGCGAGGCGTTCGGTCTCGATGACGATGTAGCCGAGGTGGACGGCGCCGAAGACGGACCGGAGGGCGCTCATCGCCGGCCCGCCAGGAAGTCGGCGCACACCCGGTTGAACAGTTCGGCGCGCTCCCACTGGACCCAGTGCCCGGTGTTGGCCACCTGGTAGAGGTCGCAGTTGGGCATGCGGGCCGCCAACACGGGCCCGCCGGAAGGCCTGTTGACCTTGTCCGCGGCACCCCACAGCACCAGCGTGGGCACGGGAAGACGGGACAGGCGGCTGTCGCGGGTGAAGTCCGTCCTCCAGAGGGTGCGCAGGGCGTCCCGGCCGGACGGCCTCCGCAGCGGCGGAGCGGCGATCACCTCGGGGTCGATGCTCGCCCGGTAGCGCTCGTCGATGACGGCATCGGGCACCTCTGCGGCGTTGAAGACGAGGTGGGTGCGGATGAACTTCTCCAGCTTCAGCCGCGAAGGACCGTCCCCTGAGTAGTAGTCGAGCAGGCTGTTGAGGCCGGACGTGGGCAGGGCTCGGGTGGTGCCGATACCGCCGGGCCCCATCAGCACCATGCGGTCGACCCGCTCGGGGGTGTCCAGTGCCAGCCGCAGCGCACAGGCACCCCCGTAGGAGTTGCCGACCAAGTGAGCCTTTTCCAGGCCCAGTTGATCCATCGCGCCGCGGATGCCGTCGGCCAGACATCCGAAAGGGTCGGACCTGTCGACGCCCTTGGTGCTGCGGCCGTAGCCGGGCAGGTCGGGGACGACAACCCGGTACTCCTTGCTCAACTCGGCTATGTTCCGGGTGTAGTTGGAGACTCCGGAGGCGCCGGGCCCGCCGCCGTGCAGCAGCAGTACCGCCGGCCCCTCCCCCGTCTCCGCGACGAAGATCTTCCTGCCCGCAGCGTCGAGCAGCGACTCCCGCATCGACGGTGGTGCGGTGTATGGGGTCATGGTGGTTTCCTCACTGTGTGATCGAAGCGGTGGTGCGCGGTGCCGGTGCGAATCCGGCCGGGGGCGGCGGGAGTTGGGCACCCGCGGGAGCCGCCGTGTAGACATAGCCGTCCGGGCGGAGGGCGAGGACGGCCGCCCGTTTGCCGGCCAGCCAGGCCAGCAGCACCGCATCGCTGTCCACGAGCGTGCCCTCGGCGGGGCGGGATCCGGCGGGTGTGACGGTGAGTGAAGGAACGCCCAGGCGATCCCAGGCGGGTTGCGGCGCGGGCGGTCCGGCGTGCAGGAGCAGCCAACGGCCGCCGAGTGCGTCGTCCAGCCGTACGCGCTCCCCGTCGGGCCCGGTCACCCAGGGCTGGGGAATCTGGTGGCCGGTGGCCCTGGTCCGCGGGCGGGCCTGCAGGCCCTCGGCGTAGTGGGCGACCGGTATCCAGTGCGCGTCCTGGAGCCGGTCGCTGAAGCCTTGTACTCGGTTGAGCGGGCGCAGGACCGCGTCGCGCAACCCGGCGATCGCGGGCCGCCGTTCGGTGATGATCCGGCCGACGAACACCGCGCGCCTGGTGACCTCCTTGACGTGCGGCCTGCGTTCGGCCTCGTAGGAGTCGAGGGCGGACTCGGGCAGTTCGCCGCGCAGCACGGCGGCCAGCTTCCAGCACAGGTTGGCCGCGTCCCGTACGCCCGCCGCCATGCCCTGGCCGATCCACGGCGGCATGGCGTGGGCGGCATCGCCGGCGAGGAAGACCCGGCCGACCCGGAAGCGGGCTGCGAAGCGCACATGGTGGCTGTAGACGGTGGCCCGCAGGACCTTGACGCTGTCCCGGCCGATCCCGTACCGGGAGACCAGGTCGTAGACGGCGTCGTCGGTGGTCAGCCGCCGTTCGTCGTCGCCCGGGAGGATCGGGAACTCCCACCGGTGGTGGCCCAGCGGAGTCGGGCAGTCCACGGCGGGCCGCGCCGGATCGCACCGGAAGCGCAGCCGGTCGTGGCCGGGCCAGGGCTTGAGCATCTCGGTGTCGACGACGACCCATCGGTCCTCGTACGTCCGTCCCTCGTACCCCACGTTCAGTTGCGCCCGGGTCGGGCTGGAGCCGCCGTCGGCGGCGATGACGTAGGAGGCGCGCAGCCGTCGTACGGAGTCGTCGGTGGCGTCCAGGACCGTCAACTCGACATCTTCCGGCCCCTGTTGGATGCGCAGGCACTCGTGGCGCAGCAGGATGCGCACGCCCGGGTAGCGGTCGGCGCCCTCGCGCAGAACCTGCTCCAGGGCCGGCTGGTAGATGAACATCTGCGGCGGGTGGCCATGGCCGCGCGGGGTCGGGTGGGCGGTGAGGAAGGGGCGGCCACGGGCGTCGACGAAGTCGACGGGGCGTTCGGGCAGCATGTCGAGCTTCAGCCGTTCCGCGAGGCCCACGCGCTGCCAGATCCGCACCACCTCCTCGTCGGTGGAGATGGCCCGGGCCCGCGTGAAGATCTCGGCGTCCCGTTCCACCACCACGACCCTGAGGCCGAGTGCGCCGAGCAGGTTGGCGGCGGTCACCCCCGTGGGTCCGTAGCCGATGACCGCCACGTCGTACGCACCGTCCTCGGTTCCGGTTCCGCTCATCCGGGCACCTCACTTCCTCTTACCGTAGTGGTCACTACAATTGGAATGGTCACTACGGTAAGATCGGGAGTCCGGTACGGTCAAGGGCCGGTACGACGGAAAGGGCACATGCGATGACCAGGCCGCAGGCGCCGCGCAAGAAGCGCGCGAACGGAGTGGAGTCGCGGCAGCGCATCCTCGACGCCACCGTGGAGATCGCGGGTGAACGCGGGTACGAGGGCACGTCGATCGCGGCGGTGAGCGCCAAGTGCGGACTGCCCGCCAGTTCGATCTACTGGCACTTCAAGGACAAGGACGACCTGATCGCCGCGGTCATCGAGCGCAGTTTCGAGACCTGGCTGGCGGCGGTCGACCTGCCGGGGGAAGAGACCGGCACGCCGCTGGAGCGGGTGACGGCACTGGCCGCGAGAGTCGCCAGGTCGCTGATGGACGCACCGGACTTCCTGCGGCTCGGGCTCATGCTCGCCCTGGAGCGGCGCCCGACCGAACCGCGCGGCCGGACCGTGTTCCTCCAGGTCCGTGATGTCGCCCGGCGGCGAGTGGTCGAGATGATCGAGAGCCTGCTGCCGGAACTGGACGAGGAGTCCGTGCGGACCCTCGCCGTCTACACCGTCGCCGGGGTCGACGGCCTGTTCGTCCAGCGCGAGGTCGAGGGGGACGCCGTCGATCTGGTGGCCCTGTTCGAACTGCACGCGGGGTCGGTGTTCGAGGTGGCCGCACGGATGGCGGCGAAGGCCGGGTCGTAGACCCGGCCCATCGGATCGCTACCGGGCGAGACGCGGGAAGAGCACCTCCCCGCCGCCCCGGTTGATCGCGTCGAGCTGTCCGGCCTCGAACCCGTCGTAGCCGTCGAGGAGCGAGTCGAGGAGGCCGCCGCTCTCCTCGGGCGCGAAGGGGAAGTCGCTGCCGTAGAGGATGTGGCCGGGCGCCGCGAACGCCAGCAGGGAGGGCAGGGCCGCCGGGGTGGACGACAGCGCGGTGTCGAAGTAGAAGCGCTGGAGGTCGGCCAGGATGCCCAGTGGCGTGGTACCGGGGTTGAACTGGGCACCGCCGGTGAACCGCCAGGCGGCGTACGGCAGGAAGCCGCCCGCGTGGGAGAGGATCACCTTCATCCGGGTGTGCCGGCCCATCACGCCGTTGAGGGTCATGTGCACGGCGGTGCGGGTGGTGTCGAAGGGGAAGTCCAGCAGCGGGCTGGGCATTCCCTCCAGCATGGGCAGCGGCGGCGCCGTGGGGTGGACGAAGACCACGGCGGCGCGGGCGTCCAACTCGGCCCAGAGCGGCTCGAACTCCTTGTCGCCGAGGTAGCGGCCGTCGACGTTGGACATCAACACCACGCCGTCCGCGTGCAGTTCGTCCAGCGCGTACGCCGTCTCCGCGAGCGCGCCGTCCACGTCCGGGAGCGGAAGGCTCGCGAAGAAGCCGAAGCGGTCGGGGTGATCGCTGGCCAGCTCCGCGCTGAACTCGTTGACGCGGCGGGTGATCTCGCGGGCCTCGGAGTCGTCGCCGAAGTGGGTGCCCGGGGAGCTGACCGAGAGGATCCCGGTGGCGATGGACCGCCGGTCCATCATCGTGATCGCGCTCTCCGCGTCCCAGGCCGGTGTGGGCCAGCCGCCTGCGGTGAGCTCGTGACGGTCCATCAACTCACGGTAGGCGGGCGGGATGAGGTGCTGGTGGACATCGATGCGGTACGGGGCCGGCATGTTCTCTCGCTTCCTCGTCTGTGGCGGGTGACCGTGAAGAGGCTCAGGCCGCGCGGGAGTTGGGGACCGACTCCGCGCGCTCCGCGCCGCGGTCGGCCTCCGTCGCCTTCGGCTCCGGCTCGCCGGCCGCGCGGCGGCCGGGCAGGACCGCGAGGACGATCAGCGTGCCGGCGGCCATGATGATCCCGCCGACCAGGCTGGTCTGCGCGACACCGTGGGCGAAGGCCTCGTGCACGGCGTCGACCAGGGCCTGTGCCTGCTGCGGTCCGGCGGACGGCGTCTTCGCGATCTCCTGGGCGACCGCCAGGCCGCCGCCGACCGAGTCCTTGGCGGTGTCGAGGGCGGCGGCGGGGAGATGGCCGCCGACCAGGTCGGTCAGCCTGTCCTTGTAGACGGTGCCCAGCAGCGAGCCGAGGATGGCGATGCCGAGCGAGCCGCCCAGTTCCAGCGCGGTGTCGTTGGCGCCGCCGCCGACACCGAGCTCGTTCTCCGGGAAGGAGCCCATGATCGTGTCCGTGGCCGGCGAGACGCTCAGTCCGACCGCGAGGCCGAGCAGCATCAGCGTGGGCAGGAAGTCGCCGTAGGTGGAGGTCTTGTCGACCCGGGTGAGCAGGAGGACGGCCAGGGTGCCGAGCACCATGCCGGTCACCACCATCGGCTTCATGCCGAGCTTCGGGGTCAGCCGTCCCGTGACGGCCGCGCCGAGGAACACGGCTCCGGCCAGCGGCAGCAGTCGTACGCCGGTCTCCAGCGCGTCGTAGCCGAGGACGAACTGCAGGAACTGCGTGGCGTAGTAGATCGAGCCGAAGGTGCCGAAGAAGAAGAACAGCACCGCCGTCATCGAGCCGCTGAAGGGGCGGTGGGCGAACTTGCGGACGTCGAGCATGGGGCGCGGGTGGCGCAGCTCCCAGGCCACAAAGGCGGGCAGTCCTGCGGCGGCGACGACGGCCGCGGTGACGGGTCCCGCGCCCCAGCCGAAGTGCGGGCCCTCGATGATGGCGTAGACGAGGCTGCCGACCGAGACGATGGAGAGCAGACCGCCCACGTAGTCGATGCGGAACGCCGTGTCCGCCTTGGACGGCGGGACGAGGACCAGGGCGCCGGCCACCGCGAGGACGGCGATGGGGACGTTGATCAGGAACGTGGATCCCCAGGCGTGGCTCTCCAGCAGCCAGCCCGCGACCAGCGGGCCGACCGCGATGGCGAGGCCCGAGGTGGCGGTCCAGGCCGTGATGGCCCGCGCCCGCTCGTGCTTCGGGAAGATCGCGACCAGCAGGGACAGCGTGGCCGGCATGACCACGGCCGCGCCCACTCCCATGATCGCGCGGGCGGCGATGACGAGCCCGGTCTCGTGGACGAGGCTGCCCATGACCGATCCGCCGGCGAAGATCAGCAGGCCGGTGACGAGGGCGCCGCGGCGGCTGTACTTGTCGCCGATCGAGCCCAGGACGAGCATCAGCGCGGCGTACGGGACGGTGTAGCCGTCGATGACCCATTGCAGATCGCTGCTGCTCAGGCCGAGGTCGGTGGTCATGGCGGGCGCGGCCACGATCAGCGAGGTGTTCGCCATGACCACGATCAGCAGGCTCAGGCACAGCACGATCAGGGCCGACCAGCGGCGCGCGTAGGGCCCGGCCGTCCGGTCGACGGGGGTGGTGACGAAGACAGGCATCGGGGACTCCTGGGGACGCATTAATTGCTCACTGATGTGCAGGCTATTTTATTGCCCATCGATGTGCAACTATGCCGGAACGAGCCAGCCCCGCCAGGAGGTGTCGACGTGATCAGCCGCAGCAGCGCCAGGGCGCACGCCACCCGCGCGCACATCCTGGAAGCGGCCCTGCGGGAACTGGGCCGCGACCCCGAATGCAGCCTCGGCGACATCGCCGGAGCCGCGGGGGTGGCCCGGCGCACCATCTACGGGCACTTCACCGGGCGGGCCGCGCTCGTCCAGGGCCTCGCCTCGGACGCCGGGGAGGCGATACGACGGGTGAGCGCCGCCACCCGGGCGCCGACGCCGGACGCCGTGACCGCGCTGGCCCGCTTCATCCTGGCCCTGTGGCCGGTCGGCGACCGCTTTCGCACGCTCCTCGGCCTCGCCCGCCACGACCTCGGCCCCGACGCGATCGACGCGCTCCTGCGCCCGGCCCGCGAGACCGTCAGCGGGATCCTCGCCCAGGGCCAGCGACAGGGCTTCTTCCACACCGCCGTCCCGCCGGGACCGCTCAACCGGGCCCTGGAGGCACAGATGCTGGCGCTGCTGGAATGCGTCAACTCCGGCCTCTGGCAAGACGACGGCACGGCGGCCGCCACCGCCGCCCTCATCGCCGCGGGCGTCGGACGCGACAGCGCCGCCGCCGCGGTTCACCATCTGCGACCGTCCGGCTGAAGGAGACCTCATGGACCAACACCCGTATGAATACGCCGACTTCACGTACGGCGCGTACGAACCCGAGGACCCGCGCCCGCCGCGCGGGAACCGGCGTCCGGCAGTCATCGCGGTCGGCGCGCTGGTCGCGCTGCTCGTCGTTCCCGTCGCCGTCGACCGCTTCGCGACGGCACGGGTCGAGTCCCGTACGGCCAGGGCGTTCCAGGAAGGCATGCACACGCCCTCGGTGCCGGAAGTCCATGTCCGGGGCTTCCCCGTGCTGACCCAGCTGGCCGCCGGCACCCTGCGGCACGTGGACATCACCGCGCACGACATACCGGCGAGCGACACCACCGGCCCGCTTCCGGTGAGCCGACTCTCGCTCAGCCTCGCCGGGTTGAGGAAATCCGACGACGACAAGCAGGCACTGGCCCGCTCGGCGGAGGCGACCGCCCTGCTGTCCTACCCGGACGTGTCCGACGCCCTCGGGCTGGAGATCTCCCAGGGCTCGGGCCCCGACCAGGTACGCGCGAAGGTCCTGCTCGCTCCCGGCGCCGACGTCACCGTGGCGGCGACCGTGTCGGTGCTGTCCGGCAACCGCATCGCCTTCAAGGACTTCCAGGTCACCGGGGGCCTCCTGCCCGAAGTGGGCCGAGCGGCGCTCACCGCGGTCTTCGAGCGGCCGATACAGCTGCGGAACATCCCCGAGAGGCTGCGACTGCGGTCCGTCACCGCGACAGAGAGCGGGCTCAGCGCCCGGCTGTCGGGCGAGTCGGTCACCTTCCGGGCCGAGGACGGCGCGCAGAGCGGTTCGGCGTGAGGGTGCTTGAAGGCTCAGCCGTCCGTGGCGGTGCGAGCCGTGCCCGTGATCTCGTCCACCACGTCACGCGCCTGCTTCTCCGGGACGCCGGTCGCGATCAGCGTGGCGACGGCCGCGTGGGTGCCGTCGTCCTCCAGTTCGCCGGTGTTCAGCTCTTCGAGCAGCGCGATCGTCAGGGCCTCGAGTCCGGCGCTCAGTACGGCGGGAGGGAGCTGCGTGTGGAAGACGCCGTCGCGCTGTCCGCGCTCCAGGATGGCGGTGGCGGCGCGGCGGGCCGGTGCCAGGACCTCGGCCACCCGCTCGGCGCCCAGGTCACGGCGGGCCAGGGCCAGCAGCAGCCGGTAGCGGTCGCCCACGGTCCACATCGACAGGACGAAGCGTGCGAACGCGCGGTCGGCCGACTCCGGCTCCGCCGGTTCCGGGGCGGCGGACAGCGCGGCCCTCAACGCCTCCGACGCCTCCTCGGCCAGCGCCTCCAGCAGCGCATCCCGGCCGGGGAAGTGCCCGAACAGGGTGCGCCGGACCACGCCGGCGGCGCGGGCGAGTTCCTCCAGGGTGGTGTCCGGATTCCGGCCGAGTTCCCGGCGGGCCGTGGCCAGGATGCGTTCCCGGTTGGAGCGCGCGTTGCTTCGCTGGGGGACTCGGGCCGGGGGCTTGGTCACGGACAACCTCGGTGAAGTGCGGGAACGGCGGAGCGGGAACCGGTGGTACGTCCAGTCTGGCACGGTCCAACGGCCGTCCGGCGTCCCGACCGTCCGCTCAGTAGGGCCTGAGGTAACGGTCGAGCCGGGAACGCGCCCTGTTCACGCTGAGTCCCAGTGCCTTGCCGAGCGCCTCGCCCGACACGTCGTCGGCCCGCACCCCGTAGGCGGCCTCCCTGCCGACCCGGACCGCCATGCGCTCCAGCATGGCCACCGCCTTCACCGCGGCCACCGGGGCCGTCTCGGCGAGCGCGTCGAGCCGTTCCTCCAACTGCTCCAGCAGATCGGAGAGTTCCTCCGGCAGCGGGACCGTACGGCGTTCGACGGCGTTGATGTGCTCCCACCAGTCCTCGTACGCGTCGGACGTGTCCAGGTCGTCCAGGTCGCGGTCCTCCACCTGGTCCCAGTCGATGGGATGGCTCTCGCCACGCCAGCCGCACGCGCAGGAGGCCCGCCAGGCCGCCGCCTTGGGGCGGCCCAGCCAGCCGTTGTACGCCCACCACTCGCGCGTCTGGAATCCGTTGATGCCGCTGCCCACGTCCAGATATACGGGTTTGGGCTCACTGCCGTCCGCGAGGGTCGCCCCCACGATGCCCTCGTGGGACTCCCCGAACTCCTCACTCCGCCACGCCACAACTCCCCCTTCCGGCAACCCTGTCACCGCCGGACCAGCACCCAGGGTGCCGGTCCGGTCACAGTACGAGAGTCCCGCGGAACGGACGTCCGGGGTGGGCGATTTCACCCAACAGACCGGATTGTTGGGCAGGATGGCCGGTCAGACGACCGCGGGATCGAGCAGCCCCGCGCGCAGACGCCGGAGCATACGGCTGATGAGGCGGGACACGTGCATCTGGGAGACGCCGAGTTCCTCGCCGATCTCGGCCTGGGTGCGCTCCTCGACGTAGCGCATGTGGATGATCTTCCGCTCCCGCTCGTCGAGTTGGGCGATGAGCGGGGCCAGGGAGCTGAGGTCGTCGACCAGTTCGAGACCGGGGTCGTCCTCGCCGATGACGTCGGCGAGGACGGTCTCGCCCTCGGTGCCGGCGTCGGAGCTGAGCGCGGCGTCGAGCGAGGAGGAGGTGTAGCCGTTGGACGCCTTGCGGGCCTCGATGACCTCTTCCTCGGTCAGGCACATCAGCTCGGACAGTTCCCGGGTGGTGGGGGTGCGGCCGAGACGGGAGCGGAGTTCCTCGGTCGCCTTGGCGAGCTCGACGCGGGCCTCCTGGAGCCGGCGCGGCACGTGGACGGCCCAACTGGTGTCGCGGAAGAAGCGCTTGATCTCGCCGACGATGTAGGGGACGGCGAACGAGGTGAACTCGACCTGGCGGGTGAGTTCGAAGCGGTCGATCGCCTTGATGAGTCCGATCGTGCCGACCTGGACGATGTCCTCCATCTCGTTGTTGCTGCGGCTGCGGAAGCGCGCCGCCGCGTAGCGCACGAGGGAGAGGTTCATCTCGATCAGGGTGTTGCGCACGTACTGGAACTCGTGGGTGCCCTCCTCCAGCGAGGTCAACCGGTCGAAGAACTGGCGCGACAGCTCACGCGCGTCCTTCGGGCTCACCTTCGACGGCTCCGCGATCAACGGGAGCGACTCCTCGGTCGCAACCCGCCGCCCTGCCGTGGCCGCTGCCTTCGCTGCCGTCACGGCTCCCATAACGCCCACCCCATTCGCTCGAACGAACTTCCGTCAAAAGCCCCCTGCCCCGGTTCGCACGTCTCATTCCCCCTCGTTCGGTCAAATCCGGGGCGGGCGCCTGGTTTTCGGTGCGGGAGCGCGACCGGGCCGCTCACACGCCCTTGCGGCCGACGCCCGCGTAGACCCAGTACTCGGACGGGTTCTCCGGGATCTCGTCCGCCGGGTCCGGGCGCCACAGGGGGACGTAGGTCAGACCGGGTTCGACGAGGTCGAAGCCGTCGAACAGGCCGAGGATCTCGTCGTGGGAACGGGCCGTGACGGGCGAGGTGGCCTTGGAACGGTACAGCTTGCCGACGGCCGCGGCGGTGTCCGGGCGGTCCTGGTTCGTCGCGTGGCTCAACGCCAGCCAGCTGCCGTCGGGCAGCGCGTCGCGGAACGCGGCGACGATGCCGGCCGGGTCCTCCGCGGGCGTGATGAAGTGCAGGATCGTGATCATCAGGACAGCGACCGGCTGCTCGAAGTCGATCAACTTCCTTACCTGCGGGGCGGCCAGGACCTCGGCCGGACGCCGGATGTCGCCGTCGACGATGTCCGCGTCCGGGTTGTCGGCGAGGAGGGAGGCGCTGTGCGCGACGGCCACCTGGTCGTTGTCGACGTAGACCACGCGGGCGCCGGGGCTGGCCGCCTGCGCGACCTCGTGGACGTTGCCCTGGGTGGGGATGCCCGAGCCGAGGTCGATGAACTGCCGTACTCCGGAGGCGACCAGGAAGCGCACGGCGCGGCCGAGGAAGTCGCGGTTGGCCCGGGCCAGGGTCCGGACCTGGGGGTCGATCGCGGTGAACGCCGCCAACGCCTCGCGGTCGATGGCGAAATTGTGTTCACCGCCCAGCATCGCGTCGTACATTCGGGCGACGCTCGCCTTGTCGGGATCGATCCCCTGCGGCAGACCTCCACTACCCGGCACTGCAACTCCTCTTCGCCCGAAGATCCTTGACGAGTCATCATATGATTGCCGTCGTACGCACGGCAGACCGCATGCCCCACGCCACGCGGCCGGTCCCCACCCCGAAAGGCACGACTCTGCGGAACGAACCGCGCAGTCACTTCGGTGACGCACTTCCTGCCGGGCCCCCACGCCGCAGGCAGGTCTTCGCCCCCGCGGCGGACGTGATCGGCTCGGAGCTCGATCTGCGGCTGACCGGCACCCACGTCGTGCACGCGCTGACGCCCGGGTTCTGCGACGCGGCCTCGGTGTATCTGCTGGAGCGGTGGGTGCTGGAGGAGAACGCGACGCCCTCCGTGGATCCGGCCCAGATCGAGGCGCGCCGGCTGGCGGTGCGGGTGGGTACGGAGGCGCAGGAGACCTGGGACGGTGTGCTGCCGGTCGGTGAGGTGATCGTCTTCCCGCGCGAGACCCCGTACGCGCGGGCCCTCGCGACCGGGCACACCCAGGTGCTCGACGGCGTGGACGCGCACACCTCGCAGCGGCTGCTGGCCTCCGCGGGCGGGGACGCGCAGCGCATAGACGATCTGCTGAAGGCGGCGTCCTTCCTCGTGGTGCCGCTCCAACTGCGCGGCGCCGTCGTCGGTTTCATCGCCTGCACCCGCGGGCCTGAGCGGGACCCGTTCCTGCCGGGCGAGGCCGTGGCCGTGGAGTCGCTCGGGGCCCGGGCCTGTGTGGCCCTGGACAACGCGCGCCGCTACGAGCGCGAGCGCCGGACCGCGCTGGCCATCCGCAACAGCCTGCTCCCGGACCCGGCCCGGCAGTTCCCCGGCTGCCGTATCGCCCACGGCTATCTCCCCGCCGGCCAGGGCAACATCATCGGCGGTGACTGGTTCGACGTACTCCCCCGCCCCGGCGGCCGGGTCGGCCTGGTCGTCGGCGACGCGATGGGCCACGGCCCCGACTCCGCTGTCGCCATGATCCAACTGCGCACGGCCGTACGCACGTTGGCCAGGCTCGACATGGAGCCGGCCGAACTCATGCGCCGCCTCGACGAGTTGGCCTACGACACCCCGGGCGCGTCCTTCGCCACCTGCATCTACGCCGAGTGGGACGCGGCCTCGCACACCTGCACCCTGGTCGGCGCCGGGCACCCTCCCCCACTGCTGCGCGGATCCGAGGGACCGACCGCACCCGTGATCCTCGCCAGCGCGGGACTGCCGCTGGGACTGGGCACCGGCAACTACGAGCCCACGGTACTGACCGTCTCCGAGCCGTCCCTGCTCCTGCTCTACAGCGACGGGCTGGTGGAGTCCCGGCACGCCGACATCGACCAGGAGATCGCCCGGCTGGCCGCGGCCCTCGACAGTGCCGCCGCCGAACCCGCGCCGTCCGGCGGCCCGGACGCGTTCCCCGGGCTGTGCGAGCGGCTGCTCCGCTCCCCCGGCGCGGTGCCCGGAGCCGACGACCGCACGCTGCTGCTGGCCGAGTTGACGCCCGCGACCACCTGAACAGGCCGCGGGCGTCCTCGCCCCCCGCATCGTCCTTCGTCTGGATCAGCGCCCGGTCGCCAGCATGGCCCACACGGCCTTGCCGCCGGTGAGCGCCGAGCGATCGACCCCCCAGGTGTCCGCGAGCGCCTGCACGATGAACAGGCCGCGCCCGCTCTCGTCGTCGACAGACGGTTCGCAGCGGGAGAGCCCGCCGCCGGTGTAGTCGTGGTCGTGCACCTCGATGCGCAGCGAGCGGTCGTCGACGATCCCGACCCCGCACAGGAGGCGCGCGCTGGGGGTGTGGCACACGCCGTTGGTGGCCAACTCCGAGACAAGGAGCACCGCGTCGTCGCGCACGCTCTCGGGCAGGCCCCACTTCGTCAGTTGAGCGCCCATGACGTGGCGTGCGACCCGGACGCCGGAGCGGTGCGCGGGGAGTTCCAGCCAGTGCGCCAAGTCGGGGCTGGCGACGTCTAAGAGCTGCGGGGAGGGAGTCGTGTGGGGGGACACGGTGGTTCGCCTTCCATCGGGGGCGGGCGCAGGCGGGAGACGCGGGTCAGCGGCAACAGGCGTGCCGGAGTTGGGGTGTTCCGGCAGGAGGCCTAGATCACTGACACAAGTAACTATGCCCATAGGTCAGTTCAAGCTGCAACCGGCTCCCTGATAATTACAGAACGGCGATTTCTGTCTGGCGGCATCAGCAAGTCGCTGTCAGACTGACACCGGTGACAGTCCCTCAGGAGGTTGGGCGTGAGCGAAGCTCGTTCGGGCGCCGGTGCACCCACGGTCCTGCGCATGATCCTCGGCCGCCGGCTGCAGGACCGGCGGCAGGACGCGGGCGTGTCCCTGGACGACGCCGCCAGGGCCCTGCGGGTGACGTCCCTGACCATCCGCCGCCTGGAGAAGGCCGAGGTCGGCCTCAAACCGCTCTACGTCGAGAAGCTGCTGGAGACCTACGGCGCCGACCGGCAGGAGATCGAGGAGTTCGTCGCCCTCGCCGAGCGCGCCAACCGGCCCGGCTGGTGGCACGACTTCCGGGATGTGCTGCCCGGCTGGTTCACCGCCTATGTGAGCCTGGAGACCGGCGCCAAGACCCTGCGCACCTATGAACCGCACTACGTCACGGGACTGCTCCAGACGTACGACTACGCGCGTGCCGTACTGAGCGGCGGCTTCCCGAACGACAACGACGAAGACCTTGAACGGCGGGTGCAGTTACGTCTGCGCCGCCAGAGTCTGCTGGAGAGGCCGGACTCGCCCACGCTGTGGGCGGTGCTGGAAGAAGCCGTGCTCCACCGGGTGGTGGGCGGTCCCGCGGTCATGCGGGACCAGATAGACCGGCTCCTCGAGGTCTCGGAACTGGACCACGTCAGTGTCGACATCGTCCCGTTCTCGGCGGGTGCCCACGTGGGGGCGTGCGCACCCTTCACCTATTTCCGGTTCGAGGAACCGGAGCTGCCCGACATCGTCTACAGCGAGATCCTCTCCGCCTCCATGTATCTGGACCAGCGATCCGACGTCGCGGCCCATCTGGAGGCGCACAACAGGATGTCGCTGCTGACCTCGTCCGCGGACAGCAAGGCGCTCTTGAACCGCATGCGCAAGGAGTACTCATGACCACCACCGACAACACGGTCTACAACGGGATGCCCGCGTCGAACCTCGGCGAGCAGGGCTGGGAATGCCCTTGGAGCGGTCCCAACGGCGGTCAGTGCGTGGAGACCAAGCAACTCGCCGACGGCCGTATCGCGTTGCGCCAGTCGACCGACCCCGCCGGACCCGCGCTGATCTACACGCCGCAGGAGATGGCCGCGTTCGTCGCCGGGGTCAAGCGCGGCCTGGCCGACCATCTGATGGCCGGCTGAACCAGAACCACGGGCGTGAGGAACTGGAGCCGGCCCGGCTGCGACCTGCCCGAGACGCCGATGCACACCACTTGAGAGGGACAGCATGACCAACCCCCACGCCGCGCGGGACATCGACACCAGCAGGCCGCACTCCGCCCGCATGTACGACTACTACCTGGGCGGCAAGGACCACTTCGAGATCGACAAGCAGGCGGCCGAGACGGTCGCGGCGGCCTACCCGGCCATCTTCGTCTGCGCCCGCGAGAACCGCGCGTTCATGCACCGGGCCACCCGTGTCCTGGCCCGCGAGCACGGCATCCGGCAGTGGCTCGACATCGGCACCGGCATCCCCACCGAACCGAACCTGCACCAGGTCGCCCAGTCCGTGGTCCCCGAGGCCCGGGTGGTCTACGCCGACAATGACCCGCTGGTCCTCAAGTACGCCGAGCGGCTGATGCGCAGCACCCGGCAGGGCCGCACCACCTATGTGCAGGCGGACGTCAACGACCCCGAAACGCTCCTCAACGCACCGGAGTTGGCCGAGGTACTGGACCTCGGCCAGCCGGTCGCGCTCTCCCTCAACGCGCTCCTGCACTTCGTCACCGACGCCCAGGACCCGTACGGGCTCGTCGAGCGCCTGCTGTCGGTCCTCCCCTCGGGCAGCGCCCTGGCGATAAGCCACTGCACGCCCGACTTCGACCCCGCGACCTGGGAGAAGGTGACGTCGATCTACACCAACGCCGGGACACCGGTGCAGTTCCGCTCCCAGAAGGACGTCTCCCGCTTCTTCACCGGGCTCGACCTGCTCGAACCCGGCGTGGCGGTCGGCCACCGCTGGCGCCCCGACGCCGCCGACGAGGACACCGTCACGGCGGAGCAGCCCACGGACGCCGAGGTCAGCCTGTGGACCGGGGTGGGCATCAAGCCGTAGCCGCGTCGCGGGACGCGGGCGGCGTTACGTGCGGGAAACCTTGACGATGGCGGTGCCGGATGCCACGATTCCGGCGCCGCCATGTTTGCGTAAACATCCGCCTCTACTCCCTCACGCCGAGCCCACCGGGCCCGGAGACGGCGAGCCGACACACCCGTCCCGCCCGGTAGCTGTTCCGACGGCCGCTCAGCCGCGCGCAGGCCCCGCCCTGCGTCGAGCCGCCATTCCTGAAAGGGCAAGTCGATGCGCACCAACCCCGCCAGAACCCGTCTGCGGGCCACCTTCGTGGCCGTCGCGATCGCCGCGGTCACCGGCACCACGCTGGCCGGCGGCCCCGCCTCCGCCGCGCCGAGCACGAACACGTCCCAGTTCAAGGGCGTCAACTGGGCCGACCCGCGCGACAATTACGCCGACGACCCGGTCGTCCTGTCCGGCCTGTCGCTGTCCGACACCTACACGCAGACGTACGCCAAGGCGACCCGAGTCATCGCGGCCTTCCGCGCCAACCTCGGCGCCAACACGGTGCGGCTGCCCATCAACCCGTACACGGTGAACGGCAGTTACTGGAAGTCGTACCGCGGAGTCATCGACGCGGCCACGGCACAGGGCTTCAAGGTCATCGTGTCGTACTGGGAGGGCACGGGCGCCAACAAGGACGGCTTCATCGACGACCCCGCCACGTACTGGCCCATGTGGGACACCGTGGTGAAGGCCTACCAGCACAACCAGCGCGTCTACTTCGAGCCGATGAACGAGCCCCACGGCTACACCGACGCCGAGTGGGCCGACCTCGCCGCCAAGTGGCTCGACACCTACTCCCACGTGCCGCGCAACCGGGTGTTCGTGAGCGGCGCCGGCTACAACGACCACGTCACCACGGTCTGCGCCGACCCGCGCCTCAAGGGCACGTACCTCTCCCTGCACCACTACGGCTTCTGGAAGGACTACGCCACCTACGACCAGTGGGTGAGCGACCTCAAGGTACGCCTCGGCGACTGCGCCAACCGCACCGTGGCCGACGAGTTCGGCGCCCCCATGACCACGGGCCTGAACTACAACGTGCCTACCCCTGACGACAATTCGGTCAACTTCATCCAGGCCGACACCGACACCTTCCGCAAGCTCGGCATGGGCTCCGTCTACTGGCCCGGTCTGCGCACCGACGACACGTACTCGATCCAGAAGCTCATCGGTGACGCGGCCCGCCCCTGGCTGGAGACGACCAACCAGTCCGGCGCGGACCGCCTCGCCTGGGCGTGGGGCCGGGGGCGGCCGGTCAAGTCCTGAGGCGGCTGCCTGATCCGTCTCCGCGCGAGGGCGATGCGGGGGCGGATCCCGGCACCTGGCTCATGGCGAACAGCGCGGGCGGGTGCGGGAGTTCACGGCCGGTGCGCCGGGGAAAGCGCCAACCTGCGTCGTTCCAGGTCGACTTCGGTGACGACGACCATGAGCTCGCCGCCCACTCCAAGGATGCCCTCCGCCGTCTCCACAGGCGGCTCTGCGAGTTCTCGCAGCTGGACCAGCCCCTCGATGCCGTCGGCGACCCGCACGAAGACGCCGAACGGCACCACCTTGGTGACCTGTCCGTGCAGTGCCCGACCCACCGTGACCCCTTCGGCGAACACCGCGAAGGGGTCCGGCCGCATAGCCCGCAACGACAGCCGCGCCTCTCCGTTCCAGTCGTCGAACTGGAGGAACTCGCACGAGACACGCTGCCCGACCCGAACGACGTCCGAAGCGGCGTCGATGCGACGCCAGGACAGTTCGGGGATCGTGATGAACCCGACGCCGGGGAAGACGGGGTGCTCGGGGCCGTCGTCCAGCGCCACGAACACGCCGAACCGCTCGATCGCGGCGACCGTCCCGGAGAGCACCTCGCCGGGTTGACGTGAGGTCAGGAACGCCCAGAGTTCCGGGTTCTCGGTAGCGGTCATCGCCAGCCGCACCCGCCCCTCGTCGAGATCGACGGCCACCACTTCAGCGGTGATCCGCCGGCCGACCTCCACGGCCTCGGCCGTCTTCCGGCGCCAAGAGACGTCCGCCGGCCAGACGACCCCGAGCGGGCGCGCGGAGAACCCGTCCAGGGTGACCACCACCCCCTGGGACCGCGTGACCTCCTCGACGGTCCCGCCGCAGATGTCCCCCACGTGGATCCCCGCCAGGAATTCCCTGGCCGCCTGATCGTCCCCCGCTGCCCCCATGCCGTGCAGCCTCTCACGGTGAGTCCGTTGCCCACATCGGGATCAAGCCCTCCCCACAGGGAGTCTGCCGGCTCGCCCCTGTGGTTCCGGGACCGGCTGCGGACAATAGCCGTCTACGGTCTGATCCCGCAGGACATCCGCGTGATCTCCGTCGACCTCTCCCAGAAGAACACGCATGACGTCCTGACCGCCGCCGACAGCCGTTACGCCGAGCACATCGCCCTCCGGGCACCGGTTCCGAGCTCCCCGGCAGCGGGGATCAGGACTCGGTCGCCCACGATCCGGCGGGCCGACGCGGTTAGTCACGGCACGATGGCCTGTCCGGCGGACAGGCCCTCGTTCAACTCCCGGACGGCGACGCCGAGTTCTCCGAGCCTGCTGGTCGTCAGCTCGTCGGTACGGCGTCCGAGACCGTCGGCGACGGAGTCCCGGACCCGCTCCCGGTGTCGGCGCACTCCGGGAGCGAGAGTCCGTCAGGACCTCCGGTGATCGCCGTGGCCGTGACCCAGCCGGTGCCCCCGGCGCTGAGGGCCAACTCGACCCACAGGTCACTGGTGTAGCCGTGGGCCTGCACCGTCTCGCCGTGGGTCATGCACAGTGCCGGGTAGTGGCCGCCCGCCTCGATGTGACTGGTCCGTTCTCCGACCGTGCCCGGGCTCGTACGGACGGGCGCGTACGCGGCCCCTTCCACCGGCGTGGTCCCCGGCACCGAGGGCTCGTCCGTCGGCTGTCCGGTGGTCTCGCCGCTGCCGCTCGGCGAGAGCGACGGCGAGGCCGAGGGCGTGGGCGCCGTCGCCGCGACATACACCGTTGCCGGCGTACGGCGGCTCGCCGTCACCCGGTCCCCCGGCCCCGGCGCTCCCTCGTCGACGCGAGGCAGCTGCACCGCGTCGGCCGGGCCGTCGACCGGAATCACGACCCGTGACACCGTGCCCTCCGCCACCCCGTCCTTGGGCTCCGCCGCGTACTGGACCTGAAGGCAGTCGGCCGCCAACTCCGTGACGGTGTCGGTGACATCGGCCCCCGCGGACACCTCGGGCAGGGTGATCCCGACGGCGTCGGTTCCCGCACAGGAGGACGCCGTACTGGTCGGCACCGGCGAATGCTGCTGCTCCGGAGCGTCGGCGATCTGCAACTGGGTCACCCGCCCGGGCTGGGTATGCGTGGCGTCGACGACTATCGTGCCGCTCTTCGCCAGCGCCAGGGGCTGCCCGTTCAGCGCGGGCCGGACATGACGGCCCTTGGCCTCGATCCGGTACAGCGAGTAGACCGTGTTCGAGCTCCCGGCGGCCTCGGCGTACCCGAGATCCGGCGCGTACGCGGGGTGGACCGCCCCCGTGGTCCGGTCCACGGCCGCGTTCGCGCCGGATGTCGTGCTCCCCTCCAGATGGCGGATGGCCGCCACGAGATACGGCTTGGGGTTGCCCAGCTCCCGCTGGAACCCCGACACCGACACCTCACCCAGCGGTGTCACGATCGACGCGTCGGCGGAGACGCTGATGTTGCCCGACGCGTCGATCGTGAACGTCACCGGCAGGAACGCGGGTTTGACGGAGACCGTCGTACCCTCTGTCGGGTCCTTGCACCCCGTTGCCAGCAGCGCCGCGAGCAGTGCCGGCGCGAGCAGCCTCCCCCGATGACCCCACATACGTTCCCCCCGATGACCCCGCAATGGGCTGTCCCACCAGTGTGAGATCACGGCGGGCCGGGGTCTTCGGGGCAACCACCTGTCTCCTGACCGGTGTTCTCGGTGCTGGCCCTGATGCCGTCGCCCGTGCGGGTCCGCCACCATGGGGGCATGGGCCGCAGCGTGCTGATCGTGGACGACGATCCCGTCTACCGAGCCGCCGTACGCGCCCTGTTGGAGGTCGACGGCGAGTACACCGTGTCGGAGGCCGCCTCGGCGTCGGCGGCCGTCACGGCGATCGCCGGGGGAAACCGTCCCGACCTCGTGCTCCTGGATCTCGGTCTCCCGGGCGAGGATGTGTTCGCCGCCACGCGGGAGTTGAGCACACTGGCGTCAGGGGTGGTGGTCGTCCTCTGTTCGGTGCGTGAGGCCGACGAGTTCGGCGGGCGGATCGCCCACTGCCCGGCGGCCGGTTTCCTGACGAAGGCACGGCTCTCGGCCGCCGCGCTGTCCCACTTCGTCACGGCGGACGACGACTGAGGTCAGAGGGTTCGATCGGACTGCAGATACGTGAGGACGGCGAGCACACGCCGGTGGTACTCGCCCTCGCTCTCGTCGGGGAGGCCAAGTCGCTTGAAAACACTGCCGACATGGGTCTCGACCGTCTTCACGGTGACCACGAGGTGACTCGCGATGGCAGGGTTGGTCAGCCCCTGCGCCATGAGTTTCAGCACCTCCAGTTCCCGTGCGCTGAGTCTGGCCAACCGGCCTTGCTGGTGGGGGCCGTTGAACAGCAGCCGTAGTACCTCCTGGTCGAACTCGCACTCTCCTGCGGCGATTCGGCGCACGGTGTCGAGGAAGTGTTCGTCGGCGACCCGCTCCTTGAGGAGATAGCCCACACCTCTGACACCCGAACCCGTCAGTTCGGAGAGATGGGTTACCTGAATGCTCTGGGACAGCAGGAGAATCCCCACTCCGGGGTGGGACTGCCGGATGTCGACCGCGGCCCGCAGGCCCTCCAGGCGCTTCGTCGGCGGCATCCTGATGTCGATCACCGCGAGGTCGGGGTCGGTGCGGGCGACCGCCGCTCGAAGGGCGTCCGCGTCGCCGACCTGGGCGGTGATCCGGTGTCCACGGCTCTCCAGCAGTGCGGCCAGCGCGGACCGGAACAGCCGTTCGTCATCGGCGAGCACGATACGCAGCGGGTCGGTCCGCCCTGCGGCCGCCGGTCCCTCCCCGTGTGGTGTCCACTCCGGTGTCCGTCCCGAATCCCTCATCCTTCTCCGTCCTCCCCCTCGGAACACCAGGCCCGTCCGGTCGTCAACGTGGCTGCTACGACGGTCCCTTGGCCCGGCGGGCTGCTGACGGTCATCTCGCCGTCGAACACCGCCACCCGGTCCCGCAGCCCGAGCAGCCCGGTGCCCCCTTCCGGGTCGGCGCCGCCGATGCCGTCGTCGGTGACCGCGAGCCGCAGTACGCCGTCCTCGTGTCGTACGTCGATGTCGATGGTCGTCGCGTGGGCGTGTTTCAGTGCGTTGGTGACCGCCTCCGCCGCGATGAAGTACGCGGTGGCCGCGAGGGGCCGCGGCAGTTCGGGGACCTCGGTCGCGCTGACCCGGACCGGGCAGGGGGAGCGAGCGGCGATCATCTCCAGGGCCGCCACGAGCCCCGTCTCGCTGAGGACCGCCGGATGGATTCCGTGGGCGAGGTCGCGCAGCTGGTCCATGCCCTCGCCCATCAACTCGGCGATGCGGTCCAGGAGTTCGGCCAGCTCGGCCGACGCTGCCGGCTCGGGCACCCGCTGGGCGGCCAGTCGTTGACGTGCCAGCCGCAGCGTCACCAGCGCGGTGACGAACCTGGACTGCGCGCCGTCGTGCAGATCGTGCTCGATCCGTCGGCGCTGCTCGTCGCCCGCTTCGACGATGCGGGCGCGGGACGCCCGTACCTCGACGAGCTGTGCCCGCACCTCGGCGGCGAGCCGCTGGTTGTCCAGTTCGAGCGCCACCGCCGAGACGACCGCCTCCAGTACGTATCTGTCCTCCCGCAGCGCCGGGTCGTGGAGCAGGACGCCGACCCGCCGCCCGTTCCGTTCCAGCGGACTGACCTGCTGCCCGGGCGCCGCGCTGAGCGTACGGCCCTGGCTGTCGACGTAGCCGACGGCGTCCGAGGCGGGGAACCCCACTTGCACGGAGGTGTCTCCAAGTGCTTTCGCGAGCGCGTCCCGGAGTTGCTCCTTGGAGGCGAGCGGCATCCGGCGGAGCAGGTCGGCCACGGCGGTGCGGCCCAGCCGGACGCGCCACACGCCGGCCAGGAACGCCAACGGCAGGAGCAGCACGGACACATGCGCGAGGTTGATGAGGGGGGTGTGGGTCCAGGAGGGCCCGGTCCCGAGCATCCCGTCCAGCGCGGAGGCGAGACCGCCGACCAGGCCGACGACGTAGAGCGGGGCGAGGACGCGGCGGGCGGGGCGGGTGGCGGTCGTCCAGTGGGCCAGCAGGGCGGCGACCACGGCTCCGCTCATGACGAACTGGACCACGTCGGTCGCCTGCCGCAACCAGTCCACCGGGTGCACCAGCAGCAGGTTCCGCACGACCGAGGTGGAGAACGGCACGCTGAGCGGCATCAGCACGAAGGCCGTCAGATATCCGGCACCGGCCAGCACGCGATCGGTGCGGGATCTCAACAGGCCGTCCGGATACATCAGTAGCAGCGGGATGAGGAAACCGCTGGAGGCCGAACGGACAAGCAGGCCCACGGTGTGCACGACCGGGTCCAGGCTGATCTGGAGATCCTCCGCGAACCAGCCGATCCCCACCAGCAGCATCATCAGCCCGACGCGATTGCCGGGTCGTCGCAGCCGGGCCAGCAGTCCGGCCACCAGGTACAGCCCGCCGACGGCTCCCGAGAACGGGATCGTGGTCGTGGTGGTGTACCGGCCAGGAGCGGTCACGATCAGGACGTACGTCCCGAACCCCGCGCCGAACACGGCCAGCGCGACCGCCTCTCGCCGGGCCGACAGTCGCACGCCCAGGGCACCGGACAAGTACGCCGCCCCCTCCCCCACCGACGCGACTACTCAGCGTAGGGCCGCGACAACCCCTTGCGTGGCGGAATCCGCGCAATACGGGTCACTCGCCGGTCTGGTCGTCGGGGCCGACTGAAGGATCCGTTCGATCCCCGTCGCTGGCCGCGGAGCAGTGGTCGCAGATCGCCATGCCGAAGATCCTGCCCGATACCGGGTTCCGGAGGGCGCCTGTCGTACGGTTGCCACTCGGGGTTGGTGAGCATTTAGGGGTGGAAATGGCCGTTTCCGACGACGAGTTGACGCGCACGCTGCCCGGCATTCTGCGGGAGCACTCGGATCGGATCGGCGACAGGACCGCCTATCTGGACGACCGACGTGCCGTCACCTACCGGGAGTTGGAGCGGCGCACGGCCCGGCTGGCGGGTCATCTGGTACGGCTCGGGGTGGGGCGTGGGGACCGGGTCGCGATCCATCTGGGCAACCGGGTGGAGCTGGTCGAGGCCTGGCTCGGCGTGTTGCGTGCCGGGGCGATCGGCGTGCTGCTCAACTCCGCCGCGTCGGCGGAGGAGTTGGCGTACTTCCTCGACGACAGCGGCGCCGTCGCGATCGTGACGGAGCAGCCGGTCGCCCAACCGGCCTCCGTACGACAGGTGATCGTCGTCGGACGGGACGAACTCGCCGACGGCACCCTCGACTTCGAGGACCTCGCCGGAACGGAGTCGGCTACGGCAGCCCGTGACGACCTCGGGTTCGACGAGCCGGCCTGGATCCACTACACCTCGGGCACCACCGGCCAGAGCAAGGGCGTGGTCTCCACGCAGCGTTCCGCGCTGTGGTCGGTGACGAAGGCCTACGTACCGGCCTACGGGCTGGAGCAACAGGACCTATTGCTGTGGCCGTTGCCCATGTTCCACGCCTTGGGCCACTCCGTGTGCCTGCTGGGTGTCGTCTCGGTCGGTGCGACCGCACGCGTGCTCGGGCCGGGCGCGAACGTCGCCGAGGCGCTCGCCGCCGAGCCGTTCACCGTCCTGGGAGGGGTGCCCGCCACCTACCGTCTCCTGCTGGAGTCACTGCGCGAGACGGCACGTCCGGTACCCGCGTCGCTGAGGGTGTGTGTCAGCGGCGGGGCGCCCTGTTCACCGGAGTTGCGGGCCGAGGTCGAACAGACCCTGGGCGCTCCTCTGCTCGACGGGTACGGCTCCACCGAGACCTGCGGCAAGATCGCGCTCGAACGGCTGGACAGCCCCCGCGACGACCCCTCGCGCGGATTTCCACTGCTGGTGCTGGACGTCCGCATCACCGACCCGTCCACCGGTGCCGAGGCGGGCGACGAGGACGAGGGCGAGATCTGGGTGCGCGGTCCCGGGCTGATGGCCGGCTATCACAACCGGCCGGACGCGACCGCGGCGGCGTTCACCGACGGCTGGTACCGCACCGGGGACCTCGGGCGCCGCGATGCGAACGGCCATCTCCATGTCACCGGCAGGGTCAAGGAACTCATCATCCGGGGCGGTGTGAACATCAACCCGTCCGAGGTGGAACGGGTGTTGCTGGCCCGCCCCGACATCGTCGACGCCGCGGTCGTCGGCCGGCGCCACGATGTGCTGGGCGAGGTGCCGGTGGCCTTCGTCGTGCCCGGCCCGGACGGCGTCGACACGGAGCGGGCACTCGCCGCCTGCCGGGAGCGGCTGTCCGGGTTCAAGGTGCCCGACGAGATCTATCCGACCGCGTCCCTTCCCCGTACCGCGTCCGGGAAGATCGCCCGCGCGGTGCTCGTCGAGGAGTTGCCTGAGCGCCTGACCGCGGAACGTACGGCCGCCTCGGCAGCTCTGCGCGAGCGGCTGTCCGCCGCGTCGGACGCCGTGCTCGACCTGGTTCTCGACGTGACGGCACGCACCCTCGACGTCCCCGTACCCGAGCTTGACCCCGAAGTACCTTTCAGCGCCCAGGGGTTGACCTCGCTCGGCGCCGTCCTGCTGCGCGACCGGCTGGGCACGGCGACCGGTCTCGCGCTGCCCGCGACGCTGGTGTTCGACCATCCCACGCCCGCCGCCGTGGCGGACCTGGTGCGCGCCGCGCTGCACGGCGAGAGCCACCCGATGCCCACGCGCGCTTCCGCGGGCGACCCCGGTGAGCCCATCGCCGTGGTCGCCATGGCCTGCCGCTATCCGGGCGGGGTGGCGTCACCGGAGGACCTGTGGCGGCTGGTCGCCGACGGCACGGACGCGACCTCCGACTTCCCCGCCGACCGCGGCTGGAACGTGGCCGACCTGTACGACCCGGACCCCGACCGCCTGGGCAAGTCGGTCACCCGCCGGGGCGGATTCCTGCACGACGCCGCCGACTTCGACGCGGCCTTCTTCGCCATGTCACCCCGCGAGGCCCTGGCCACCGACCCCCAGCAACGGTTGCTCCTGGAGACGAGCTGGGAGCTGATCGAGCGGGCGGGGCTGGACCCCGCCGGTCTGCGCGACAGCGACACCGGTGTCTTCGTGGGCGTCATGCACGCCACCTACGCGAGCCGACTGCACCACGGCGGACACGAGTTGGAGGCGCATCTCGCCCTCGGCTCGGCCGGCAGCGTGGCCTCCGGCCGTATCGCCTACACGCTGGGGTTGCACGGCCCCGCCGTGACCGTGGACACGGCCTGCTCGTCGTCGCTGGTCGCGATGCATTCGGCGGTACGGTCCCTGCGCTCCGGGGAGTGCTCTCTCGCACTGGCCGGCGGGGTCACGGTCATGTCGTCGCCCGGCCCGTTCGTCGCGTTCAGCAGACTGCGCGGGCTGGCTCCGGACGGCCGCTGCAAGCCCTTCTCGGCGGCGGCCGACGGTACCGCGTGGGGCGAGGGCGTGGGCCTGGTCCTGCTGGAACGGCTCTCGGACGCACGCCGCAACGGCCACCCCGTACTGGCCGTGCTGCGCGGCTCGGCCGTCAACTCCGACGGCGCGTCCAACGGCCTCACCGCCCCCAACGGCCCCGCGCAGCAACGGGTGATCCACGCGGCACTGGCCGACGCGGGGCTGTCCCCCGCCGACATCGACACCGTGGAGGCACACGGCACGGGCACCGCGCTCGGCGACCCGATCGAAGCACACGCGCTCCTCGCCACCTACGGCCGGGACCGTCCCGCCCAACGCCCGCTGTGGCTGGGCTCGTTGAAGTCCAACCTCGGACACACTCAGGCGGCGGCCGGGGTCGGCGGTGTCATCAAGACGGTGCTGGCGATGCACCACGACCGACTCCCCCGCACTCTGCACGCCGACGAACCGTCTCCGCACGTGGACTGGTCGTCGGGCACGGTACGGCTGCTGACCCAGGACGAGGAGTGGCGGCCCGAGCCCGGACGGCCGAGGCGGGCGGCGGTCTCGGCGTTCGGCATCGGCGGCACCAACGCGCACGTGATCCTGGAGGAGGCGGAAGCAGAGGCGGCACCGCCCCTGCGCAACACGCTGACACCCCCATTGCTCCTCTCAGCCGCGACCCCGTCCGCCCTCCGGGCACAGGCAGCACGCACCGCGGCCTTCCTCCGCGAGCATCCCGAACTCCCCCTGCTGGACGTGGCGTTCACCCACGCCACCAGCCGAGCCGGACTCCCCCACCGAGCGGCCGTCACCACCGGCGACCGGGCAGCGACCCTGACCGCCCTCGACGCCCTGACGGAGTCCGCTCCCCCGCACACCACCGCCCGCCTGGCCCTGTTGTTCACCGGCCAGGGCGCGCAACGCACGGGCATGGGACAGCAGTTGCACGACGCCTTCCCGGTGTTCGCGACCACCTTCGACGCCCTGTGCGCACGCTTCGACGCGCACCTGGAGCATCCGCTGCGCTCGGTGCTCTGGGACGCGGAGAAGAGCGTCCTGCTGGACCGTACGGACTTCGCCCAGGCCGCCCTGTTCAGCTATGAGGTGTCCGTCTTCCGGCTGGTGACTTCCTGGGGTGTACGGCCGGACTTCCTCGCCGGGCACTCGGTCGGCGAGCTGGCGGCGGCGCACTGCGCGGGCGTGCTGTCCGAGGCGGACGCCGTCGAACTGGTCGCGGCCCGAGGGAGGTTGATGCGGGAACTGCCGGAGGGCGGCGCGATGGTGGCGCTCGACGCCACCGAGGCGGAGGTGACGGCCGAGCTGACCGAGGGGGTCGTGATCGCTGCCGTGAACGGCCCGCGCGCGGTCGTCGTCTCCGGCACGGAGGAGCCGGTCCTCGCGCTCGCGGAACGCTTCGCCGTACGGGGCCGCCGTACCGTCCGGCTACGGGTCAGCCACGCCTTCCACTCCCCGCTGATGGAGCCGATGCTCGCCGAATTCGGCAGTATCGCGGGCGAGTTGGCGTACAGCGACCCCACCGTCCCGGTGTTGTCGGGCCTGACCGGGCTTCCGGCCACAGGTAAAGAGCTGCGATCGGCCGCCTACTGGGTACGGCACGCCCGTGAGGCCGTGCGGTTCGGGGACGCCGTCGACTGGCTGGCGCACGACGGGCGGGTGACCGCGTGCGCCGAGATCGGCCCGGACGCCCATCTCACCGCCCAGGCCGCCGGGACCGACAGGGAACTCCTCTTCGCCGCGACGGCCCGGCGGGGCAGCGCCGAGTCGCGCACGCTGTACGACGCACTCGGCCAACTCCACGTGCACGGCGCGCGGTTGGACTGGCATCAGGTCTACGCGGGCAGCGGCGCCCGGCGGGTCGACGACTTGCCGACCTATCCCTTCCAGCGGCAGCGCTACTGGCTGCCCGACGCCGGGAGTGACGCGTCCGCCGGTTCCGGCCACCCGCTGGTGACGCAGGTGGTCTCCGTGCCCGGCACGGAACGGTTGCTGTGCGGCGGCCGGTTGTCCGGTGCGGCCCAGCCGTGGTTGCGGGACCACGTCGTGGGCGAACACACCCTCGTACCGGGCGCGGCCTTCGCCGACCTCGTGCTGCACGCGGGCGACCTGTGCGGGCTGGCCGTACTGGAGGAACTCGCCCTGCTGAACCCGCTGTTCCTGCCCGACGACGACGAAGAGGGCATCCAGGTCCAGGTGGTGCTGGGTGAGCCGGACGACTCCGGGCGCCGCGCGGCGGACGTGTACGCGCGGTCCGAGGCGTCCGGGGCGCTCGGCGCCTGGACGCAGCACGCGACCGGCCGGCTCGGCCCGATCATGCCGGGTGTCCCGGCCGACCCGCTCACCGTGTGGCCGCCGACGGGTGCCACACGGGTGGATCTTTCCGAGGCCTACGACCGGGTGGCCGCGGCCGGGCTGGCGTACGGTCCGGCGTTCCAAGGGGTCACCGCGTTGTGGCGGCGGGACGAGGAACTCTTCGCCGAGGTAGGCCCGTTGCCCGTCGCGGACGCCCGGCGCCATGTCCTCCACCCTGCCCTGCTGGACGCCGCCCTGCACCCGGGTCTGCTCGCCGAACCGCCCACCGGTCCGGCCCGACTGCCGTTCGCCTGGCGAGGCCTGACCGTGCACGCGACGGGCGCGACGGCACTGCGCGTCCGTATGACGAGGCCCGGCCCGGACACGATCGCCCTCGATCTCGCGACCCCCACCGGCGCACCCGTGGCCCGCCTGGAGTCGATGACGACCCGACCGGCACCGGAGATCGGTCCTGCCCCGGCCGGGGAGCTGTACCGGCTGCGGTGGACGAACGTACCGACTGCCGGTGAGGTCACCGCCGTGGCGGTGTCGGAGACGGACGACCTGGGTCTGGCCGCGTTCCTCACCTCCGCCGACGACGAGGCGACCTGGTCCGAGGAGACACCGGAGACGACCGTCGCCTCCTTGGCCGCCCCCGGCGACCAGGACACGGACCCGGTCACCGAGGCGCACCAACTCACGGCACGAGCAATGCAGTTGCTGCAAACACACCTCGCCGGTTCTGGACACCTGACCGTGGTCACGCGCGGCGCCTCCGCACCGTCGCCCGACCTGCCCGCCGCCACGCTCTGGGGCCTGCTCCGAACCGCCCAGGCCGAGTACCCCGGGCGCCTCACCCTCGTGGACGTGGACGGCCACCCCGAGTCGCTACGGCAACTGCCCGCCGCGCTCGCCACGGGCGAACCCCAAATCGCCCTGCGCGACGGCGCGTTGAGCGTGCCCCGGCTGGCAGCCGCGCCCCCTTCCGAGGTCGAGGGCTCACTCACCGGGGGCACGGTCCTGATCACCGGCGGCACGGGGTCCCTGGGGGCGATGCTGGCCCGTCACCTGGTCGACCGGCACGGGGTGCGACGGCTCGTGCTCCTCAGTCGGCGCGGCGAACAGGCTCCGGGCGCACGGAAGTTGCGCGCGGATCTGGAACAGGCGGGCGCGCAGGCGGATCTGGTGGCCTGCGACATCACCGAGCGCGAGCAACTCGCCGCCGTACTGAAGGCGTTCGGGCCCGACCTGACCGCCGTAGTGCACGCGGCTGGGGTGCTGGACGACGGTGTGCTGGCGTCGATGACGCCCGAGCGGCTGGCGGCGGTGCTGCGGCCGAAGGTCGATGCGGCCTGGCAGTTGCACGAGTCGACGAAGGATCTGCCGCTGGCCCGGTTCGTGCTGTTCTCGTCGGCGGCCGGGCTGCTGGGCAACCCGGGGCAGGCCAACTACGCGGCGGCGAACTCCTTCCTGGACGCGCTCGCGCGCCATCGCTCCGAACTGGGCCTGCGCGCACTGTCGTTGGTCTGGGGTGCGTGGGCGGACGAGGAGGGCATGGCGGCGCGCAGCGGGCGAGTGCACGGCGGCCCGGTGCGCGCGGTCTCTCCGGAGCAGGCGTTCGCGCTCTTCGACGCTGCGCTGTGCAGCACTGAACCCGTGCTGGCACCACTGCCGTTGGACCGCTCGCCCAAGGCGATCGTCCCGCCACCGCTTCGCGGGCTGTTGCGCACGGGCCGGCCCGCAGCCACCACAGCGAGCGCGGGCGGTGGCGGTGGGGTGTCGGACGACGACGCCGGATCCTGGCGGAACCGACTCGCGGCCCTGGCCCCGGCCGAGCGGTTGCCCACCCTGCGGACGTTCGTCCGTACCGAGGTCGCCGCCGTGCTCGGACACACGGAAGTCGACGCCGTGGACCGGGACTTCGCGGAACTGGGCCTCGACTCCCTGATGCGGGTCATGCTCTGCAACCGGCTGAGCCTGCTGACCGGGACATCGTTGGCGGTCACCGTGGCCTACGACTGGCCGGACACCGACCAGCTCGCCGAGCACCTGTACGGCGAACTGCGCGGCACCCTGCCCGACGAGCCCGCCGCCGCGAGCCTCCCGGCACAGGCACCGGCACAGGCATCGACACCGGCGCGGTCCGGTGGGCGCGGACGCGGAGCCGGGCAGTCGCTGCCGGCCCTGTACCGACAGGTGTGCGAGACGGGAGACGTCGTATCGGCCATGCATCTGCTGGTGACCGCGTCGATCGGCGCGACCGTCTTCGGCCCCGAGGAGGCCGCCCGGCACGCGCTGCCGCCGTTGCGGCTGGCCTCGGGCACCCGGGGGCCGGCCCTGGTCTGCGTTCCCGGCTTCGCCTCCAACCTGGGCCGCCCTTGGTACGCCGGACTCGCGGCCTGCTTCGAGGGTGAGCGGGACGTGTTCGAGGTGCGGCACTCCGGGATCGATCACGGGGACGCGGTGCCACGGGATCTGGAGACGCTGATCGCGTCGCACGCCGTGACCGTGCGGCACCAGGTCGGGAATCGCCCCTATGTAGTGGTCGGCCATTCCATGGGCGGTTCGGCCGCGCACGCGCTCACCGCGCACCTCGCGGGTCTCGGCGCTCCCCCGGCCGGACTCGTGCTGATCGACTCGTACCACATCACCCCGGACCGGGAGGCCGAGCCGTGGCTGCTGTCCCTGCCCGCCCGGATTCCGCTGGCGGCCGGCGAGAGATTCGACACCCTGGTGGACGATCTGACGCTGCTGTCTCTGGGCGCCTACACGCGGATGTTCCGCGGCTGGCAGCCCGAACTCACGCGGGTGCCAAGCCTGTTGGTCCGGGCCTCCGCGCCGCTGGCGGACATGCCGGCGGAGTGGCGAACGTCCTGGCCCTGCGTGCGGGACACGGCCGATGCCCCGGGCACTCACCTCAGCGTGCTCGAAGAGGACGCGCCGACCACGGCCAAGGCCCTCCGCGACTGGATCGACGGCCTCGCATAGCCCGACGGCGGGTCGAATATCTATGTTCGCGGCAGCAGAAACGGAATTCACGGCCGCACACTCACGATCGCGCCGTGCTACTATTGATCTCAGTTGCAGTTGTGGTTGCCAAACCCTTCAGATGCCCGCACCGCCCTCCGAGGCGGTGGAGCATTTTTTTGTGTGTCCGGTTTTTCTTCCGGCGGGGTGATCATCACGGCGACACGGAGCCCGCGCAGTGCGGACTCCGCTGACCGCCCCGAAGGAGAACAAAATGGCCAGTGGCACCGTGAAGTGGTTCAACTCGGAAAAGGGTTTCGGCTTCATCGAGCAGGACGGCGGCGGCGCTGACGTCTTCGCCCACTACTCGAACATCGCCGCCCAGGGCTTCCGCGAGCTGCAGGAGGGTCAGAAGGTGACCTTCGACATCGCGCAGGGCCAGAAGGGCCCGACGGCCGAGAACATCGTCCCTGCGTAACACCGACGTTAACTTCGCAGCTGGGGCCCGCACCTTGGGGTGCGGGCCCCAGCTCGCTGCATTTTCCATGCTTCGGCGTAATTCCGTCGAAGCCACCGGCTCGTTCTTGCGATTCTCTGCGCCGTTCATTCACCGCGGGAATTCCTTGATACGTGCCATATCAAGGAAGGTTCCACATTGAACCGCGCACGTACAAATGATCGCTTCGCGCGAAAGCGCAATGGAAATCCGGAATCCGGAAAGAGCGGCGGCTACCGCTCGGCGGCTCCGGCCGGCAATCGCTCCGGTGCTCCGCGCCGCTCCAAGGGCGGCGGCGGCCGACCGGCCGCGCTCCAGGGCGAGTTCGCGCTGCCGAAGACGGTGACCCCCGGCCTGCCGGCCGTGGAGTCGTTCGCCGAACTCGACATGCCCGCCAAGCTGTTGGCCGCGCTCAGCCACGAGGGCGTCACCGTCCCGTTCCCGATCCAGGCGACGACCCTCCCCAACTCCCTTGCCGGGCGCGACGTTCTCGGCCGCGGCCGTACCGGCTCCGGCAAGACCCTCGCCTTCGGCCTCGCGATGCTGGCCCGTACGGCGGGCCGCCGGGCCGAGCCGCGGCAGCCGCTCGCGCTCGTCCTCGTCCCGACCCGCGAGCTGGCCCAGCAGGTCACCGACGCGCTCACCCCGTACGCCCGTGCCGTCAGCGTGCGGATGACGACCGTCGTCGGCGGTATGTCCATCGGCCGCCAGGCCGGGGCGCTGCGCGGCGGCGCGGAGGTCGTGGTCGCGACGCCGGGACGCCTCAAGGACCTGATCGACCGCGGCGACTGCCGCCTCGACAACGTCACCATCACCGTCCTCGACGAGGCCGACCAGATGGCCGACATGGGCTTCATGCCCCAGGTCACCGGCCTGCTGGACCAGGTGCAGACGGGCGGCCAGCGGATGCTGTTCTCGGCCACCCTGGACCGCAACGTGGACCTTCTGGTCCGCCGTTACCTGACCGACCCCGTCGTCCACTCCGTCGACCCCTCCGCGGGCGCGGTCACGACGATGGAGCACCACGTCCTGCACGTCCACGGCACGGACAAGCAGCGGGCGACCACCGAGATCGCGGCGCGCGACGGCCGGGTCATCATGTTCCTGGACACCAAGCACGCCGTGGACAAGCTGGTCAAGCACCTGCTGAACAACGGCGTCCGCGCGGCCGGGCTGCACGGCGGCAAGTCTCAGCCGCAGCGCACCCGCACCCTCGCGCAGTTCAAGGACGGGCATGTGACGGCGCTGGTGGCGACCAACGTCGCGGCGCGCGGCATCCACGTCGACAACCTCGACCTGGTCGTCAACGTCGACCCGCCCACCGACCCCAAGGACTATCTCCACCGCGGCGGCCGTACGGCCCGTGCGGGCGAGTCCGGCAGTGTCGTCACGCTGGTCACCCCCGACCAGCGCCGTGACTTCACCCGCCTGATGACCATGGCCGGTGTCACCCCCGAGGTCACCTCGGTGCGGTCGGGCGAGGAGGAGCTGACCCGGATCACCGGCGCCCAGGCCCCCTCCGGCGTCCCGGTCGTCATCGCGGCCCCGGTGGTGGAGCAGCGCGAGCGCACCCGCCGCAACACCTCGTCCTCGTCGTCGCGCGGCCGTCGTGGCCGTCCCGCCGGCGAGGGCAGGACCGGCGGCGGCACGGCCCGCCGCAGCGGCGGCAACGGCGGCAGTGGCGGTGCCGGTGGCGGCAGCAGGGGACAGCGGCGCTCGTCCTTCGGGCCCGCGGCCTAGGCATCAACTCGGTCTCTTCGGCGGCCTGTTCGGACGGTTTCCCCTTCTCTTTGTGAGGCAACATGCGTTGTGTCATCGCCCGGTATCCCTTCGATCTCACCAAGCAGGGAGTGCTGGAGACGATGAAGGGCATCAAGCCCGAGCTGGTCACGGGTGAGTCCGTGACCATCGGGCGGCGCCGCTACCCCGTGAAGCAGGTGGGTCAGGTCATCACCCGGCAGGACCCGCGCGACTTCACCAGCGGCGAGGTCGTCCGGGCGATGACCCGGCTCGGCTTCACCTGCCACGCCCTGCCCGAGGCGGCGCCGGTGCACGCGCTCACGCCGTTCGAGAACGCGTCGGCGCTGCTGGGCAGCGGCGCGCCCCAGGACGCGTAGGAGCGACACCAGCCACAAACCGTGAGGGCCCTGCCGACGCGCGTCGGCAGGGCCCTCACGGCGTTCGGCGGCCCAGGAGGACCCCCTCGGAACGAGCAGATGAACAGCGGGTTAGCATATGAGCGCCGCCTAGCTCGAAAGAGAAACCTGTGCCTGTCAACGAGGACTCGTTCACCAACTGGAAGCACCGCGAGGAAATCGCGGAGTCGATGATCCCGATGATCGGGAAGCTGCACCGCGAGCGGGACGTCACCGTCCTGCTGCACAGCCGCTCCCTGGTCAACAAGTCGGTGGTCAGCATCCTCAAGACCCACCGGTTCGCCCGCCAGATCGACGGCGAGGAACTCTCCGTCACCGAGACCCTGCCGTATCTGCGGGCGCTCACCACACTCGACCTGGGACCCTCCCAGATCGACATCGGCATGCTCGCCGCGACCCACCGCACCGACGAACGCGGGCTGACCGCCGAAGAGTTCACCGCCGAGGCCGTCGCCGGTGCCACCGGCGCCGAAAAGGTCGCGTTCCGCGAGGGCCGCGACGTCGTGCTCTACGGCTTCGGCCGCATCGGCCGCCTGGTCGCCCGTCTGCTCATCGAGAAGGCCGGCTCGGGCAACGGCCTGCGGCTGCGCGCCATCGTCGTACGCCAGGGCGGGGACCAGGACATCGTGAAGCGCGCCTCGCTGCTGCGCCGCGACTCGATCCACGGCCAGTTCCAGGGCACGATCACCGTCGACGAGGCGAGCAGCACGATCATCGCCAACGGCAACGAGATCAAGGTGATCTACGCGAGCGACCCCTCCGAGGTCGACTACACGGCGTACGGCATCAAGGACGCCATCCTCATCGACAACACGGGCAAGTGGCGTGACCGGGAAGGGCTTTCGCAGCATCTGCGGCCCGGGATCGACAAGGTCGTACTGACCGCGCCCGGCAAGGGCGACGTCCCGAACATCGTGCACGGCGTCAACCACGACACGATCAAGCCGGACGAGCAGATCCTGTCCTGCGCGTCCTGCACCACCAACGCGATCGTGCCGCCGCTGAAGGCGATGGCCGACGAGTACGGTGTGCTGCGCGGCCATGTGGAGACGGTCCACTCGTTCACCAACGACCAGAACCTGCTGGACAATTACCACAAGGCCGACCGTCGCGGCCGTTCGGCACCGCTGAACATGGTGATCACCGAGACCGGTGCCGCCTCCGCCGTCGCCAAGGCGCTGCCCAACCTCAAGGCGCCGATCACCGGCAGCTCGATCCGGGTCCCGGTGCCGGACGTGTCGATCGCGATCCTCAGCCTGCGGCTCGGCCGCGAGACCACCCGCGCCGAGGTCCTGGACTACCTCCGCGACGTCTCGCTGACGTCCCCGCTGAAACGGCAGATCGACTTCACCACCGCCCCCGACGCGGTGTCGAGCGACTTCATGGGCTCCCGCCACGCCTCGATCATCGACGCGGGCGCCACCAAGGTCGACGGTGACAACGCGATCCTCTACCTCTGGTACGACAACGAGTTCGGCTACTCCTGCCAGGTCGTCCGGGTCGTCCAGCACGTCACCGGGGTCGAGTACCCGACCTACCCGGCACCGGCCGCCTGACCGACCGCACACGACGGCCCGGCCACCCCATCGGGGTGGCCGGGCCGTTGTCGACAGCAGTCGTGCGGGGTGTCAGCGAGTACTGCGCTTGCCCCGGTAGAGCACGACGAATCCGGCGACGAGCAGCAGCGCCCCGGCCGCCGCCGGCCACAGGTTCGCCCCGGTCTCCGCCAGACCGCCCTGAGCCTGCGGCTGGTTCGGGCCCACGGCGGCGTAACTCTCGCCGCCCGAGGACGAGTCGGGCGGTGTCGCCACGGGACTGCCGACCTGACCGCCGGCGTTGTCGTTCGAACTCCCCTGTGTCTCCGTCGACTTGGACCCCTCGGTCTTCGTGTCGGCCTTGGGGACGGACACGGCGGTCGTCAGGTCTCCGGGGTCGGTGGTCTGGGTGTCCGGGGCGCTGGTCTCGGGCGCGGCGGTGGGCTGGTCGTCATTGCCGCCGGTCCCTCCGTTGCCGCCGTTGCCCGCGTTGCCGCCGCCGTTGCCGCCGCTCCCGTCGTTGCCGCCGTTTCCGGCCGGCTCGTCGGACGCGGTCTCGGTGGGCGTCGCCGTGGCGGACTCAGTGGCCGTAGGGGACTCCTGCGGCTCACCCGAACCGCCGCCCGTGCCGGATCCGTCACCCGAACCCGTGCCACCGGCCGTACCCGAGCCGTTGTCGCCACCGGAACCGCCGCCGGAGCCCGAACCGCCGCCCGATCCCGGGTCGTTGTCGGTGCCGGCGCCGCACTTCTCGCCGCTGTTGATGCAGGTGACCATGTCGTTCATCAGGCTCTCGGAGAAGACGTTGATGAAGTCGCCGTGGTCGGTGACGGGCTTGTGCTGCTGCTCCGGGAACGAGTCCACCGCGAACAGCGGGCTCGTCTTGCCGCCGTCCTGGAGGCTGGGCGCGTTGACGGCGTAGACGATCCGCTGCACCAGTTGCGGGATGGCCTGGAAGCCCGCCGGGCAGGCGCCGTCGGCGGCCTCGAAGGCCACGTGGGTGCGGTGGTTGGCGCTGTCGATGTTGCGGCCGTCCCAGCAGCTCTGGAACTTGAAGGTGCGCACGACGTCGCTGCCCGCCGGGCACAGCGGGTACTTGTCCTTGAGCTGCCGGTCCTCGAACCCGGTGCAGCTCCAGGAGGCGTTGGCGTTGGCCGGGCCGTTGACGAAGGCCTTGGCGTCCCCGGTGATGATGCGCAGGAGGCGCGGCATCGCGACGACCTTGCTCTGCGGGTTGCCCTCGAAGGTCAGGGTGACCTGCTTGGCCGTGACGATCTCACCGGAGTTGCCCTCGGTGCCGCCGCCGGGCTTGTCGGCGTCCCGTTCCTGCTTGCCGTTCTGCAGGCGCAGCACGGGCCAGTAGTAGGTGGACTTGTCGCCCGGGTTCTCGCAGCTCGTGTCGGCGTTCGCGAGGTCCTGGTCGCTGGCGAAGGCGTTGTTGGACTGGTTGCCGATGTAGTCGTGGAAGTGGTGGGCGCCGTTGGAGACTCCGGGCGCGACGATCACGTTGTCGGAGTTGAACAGACCGTTCTCGTTCACCCCGCAGGCGGTGACGAACGTGCCTCGGGAGGCATTGGCCTGCTCCTGCGGAGCGTTCACATTCGGCTGTACAGAGGTGATGTCCGCGTAGTCCGAGGCGACCGGCCCGTTGGTGGACTGCTGCTGGCCCTGCTGCCCCTGGTCTCCGGTGCTGGCGCTGGCACTGGCACTGGCGCTCTGGTCGCCGCCGTTACCGCCCTGGTCACCCTGGTCGCCGGTCTCGTTCGTGGGCGCGATCAGGGTGCAGCCGGCGAGCGCGTCGAGTCCCTCCGGGCGGTCCCCGACGCGTGCGATGGCGTCGTCGATCCGCCCGATGGACGCGGCCCGCTTCTCCTTCAACGGATTCATGATCTCGTTGTCGGCGAAGGAGGCGTCCTGACGGATGGACTCCCTGGAGTCCTGAAGCTTCTGGTAGGCCTCGGTTATCTGCTGGTCCAGATTCGCGAGTTCCTTGTCGACGTCGGCCTTCGCCTCGTCGGGCACCGTCGTCAACTGGGTGCCGATGTCCGGGCAGTCGATCGTCGCGCCGCGCGATGCCGCGTCCGGAGAACCCTGTTGGGCGGAGTCGCCGCCCCAACCACCTTCGGACGCCGACGCGTAGACGTTCGCCGCCATCAGTCCTCCGCCGCCCAGCATCAGGGCGACTGCTGCCATCGTCGCGCGTCGTGCGCCTGTGGGGCGTCTGCGCGTGTTGCGTGCCAAGGAAGTTGCTCCTACACGTATCGGTCGGCCCGGCTCGTCCCGGCATGGAAATCCCCCGACCCAATACGGAGCCCGGTCCCGGTGTGTTCAACCGTCCCAGAAATTCATAGCGACCTCTTATGGATCACCCGCCCCCGCGGGCTCCTGGCCCCTCGACACACCAGGGCGAGGTAAAGGTCACAAATACGTATCGGACATATCGCGCTTCAACCTTCACACGGGGCACACACGTTGGCTAAGTTGACGTTCAGGCCGTACGACCTACTCCGGCGATCGGCGCCGGGCCGCACGGCTTGCGCCGAGTCCGGCGTGCCGCCCGCGGCAGCCGGAGCCGGGGACCCAACCGAACTTGGGGTGAATCGGTCCAACTGCCCCTCAGGGCAAGGACCGTAGGGCAAACCTTCCGTGATCGACGCCCGAACCCGACAGCTAACCCGGTAGGCGCGAAGCGGAAGGAGCACGTCTGCCATGCCGGCAGAACGACGCACGCGCACCGGAGGCAGTGGCCCCACCGTGGACGACCGACCCAGCCGCGACGAAGTCCAGCGGCGGATCAACTCTCTTTACGACCGGGCCGAGACGGACTCCGGAACCTACAACGCCACACGTGCGATGTCCGGGAAACCGCGTACACGTGTCGAGTCGCGCCCCGGCGCGTCACGTTCTTCCGACCCCGCCGTCGAAGCCGTCACCCGGCAGCTGTTCGACCGCGCCCGCACCCAACTGGGCCCGACCGTACCGGCGATGCTGCCGCCCGGCAGGACCCCGGCCCGCCCGGCCGAGTCCCGCCCCGAGCGGTCCGAACGGCGTCCCGAGCCCCAGAGCACCGGCCGCGCGCTCGACGCACAGCCCGGCCGTGCCGTGGCCGAACTGACCGCGGGGACCACCGCCGCACCGGAGTCCATCGCCACGCAACTCACGGTCCCCATGGCGGAGTTGACCGCGGCACCCGTCGCGGCGCTGCCTCCCGCCGCACAGCAGACACAGCAGACACAGCAGTCTCCTGTGATGCCGCAGACGTCGCAGACACAAATGCCTCAGATGTCGCAGCTCGCCCAGATCGCGCAGATGGCTCAGGCCCAGATGGCGCAGATGCCCACGGCAACCGTCCTCGACCTGCCGCCGGTACCGCCCGCTCCGGCCGTCGAGATGCCGGCCGCGCGCGTCATGGCGCCACAGCAGTTCGCCACCGCCCCGGCACCAGCACCGGCCTTCGACCCGCTCACCGCGAGCCTGGACCTGCTCCCGGCCATCGGCGCGCCGCGCACCGAGACCGCGCCGGCGGGCGCCACCTGGCCGCCCCCGGAGACGGCCTGGTCCGCCCCGGAGACCACGTGGTCCACCGGACAGATGCCCATGGTGACCGAGCAACAGACCTGGGCGACAGGGCAGATGCCCGCAGTGATTCAGCAACAGCCCTGGGCCACCGGCCAGTTCCCCGCAGTGACCGAGCAGCAGCCGTGGGCCACAGGGCAGATGTCCGCGGTGACCGAGCAACAGGCTTGGTCCACCGGGCAGATACCTCTGATCCCCCAGCAGCCCTCGCCCCAGCCCGACTGGCAGCCCGCACCGGAACCGTCCTGGCGCCCGCCGCAGCAGGAGTGGCAGCCGGCCGCCCCCGCCCCCGAGGTCTCCTTCGCCGCGGCCCCCGTACTCGCACCCCCCGCCCCTCCGGCCATGGCCCCGGAAGTCACACTCCCCCCGGCCCCGGTCATGAGCCCGACGCCCGCCGCCGTCATGCCCACCCCCACCGCACCGGACGCCGGCACCCAGAGCAAGACCGACACCGCGCTCGCCTTCGCGCGCGCACAGATCGGCAGGCCCTGCCTGTGGGGCGCGGCGGGACCGGACGCGTACGACTGCTCCAGCCTCACCCAGGCCGCCTGGAAGGCAGCGGGGGTCATGCTCCCGCGCACCGCCCAGGAACAGTCGGGCGCGGGCGCGCTCGTCCCTCTCACGGACATCCGCGCCGGCGACCTGATCTTCTTCTACGACAGCATCGACCACGTCGGCCTCTACACCGGCAACGGACTGATGATCCACGCGCCGAGCCCGGGCACGCCGATACGCGAGGAGTCGATCTTCTACGCCGGTTCCGCCGCCATCCGTGGCGCCGTGCGACCGGCCTGAGCCACTACGTCACACGCGGCCCGCTACTCCCGGCGGGCCGCGTCGTTGGTCCCTACGAGTGGTGGAACCCAGGCCGCGGTCGTAGCGTCGAACGAGACGACGGACGACGACCGTGTCCCGCCGGGCGGGCCCACCGCCGGTGCGGGTGCGGAGCGACGGGTACGAACGGGCGGCCGGGAGCGGAACATGTACAAACACACCATGGTCGGACTCGTCACGGTCTGTGCCGCCGCCCTGCTGGCGCCGGCCGTGGGCACCTCCTCCGCGGCCCCGGCGACGGTGCAGGCGGCCCCGGTCGCCCAGCGGCAGCCCGCGGTCCCCGTGCTGGTCGACTGCCTCTGGCATCCCGAGGTGCGCCCCGCCGACTTCATGCTCGCCTGCGGCGACGGCAACAGCCGCCTGGCGTCGCTGCGTTGGACCAACTGGGACGCCAACTCCGCGACGGCGACGGGCGTCAACTGGGTGAACGACTGCAAACCCTATTGCGCGGCGGGCAAGTTCCACTCGTATCCGGTGGTCGTCCGGCTCGACAACGCGCAGACGTGGAAGCGGCATCCGGGGGTACGGCAGTACGGCCGGATCAGTCTGACGTACACCGCCGGCAGGCCGGACGAGTTCGCGCACGTCGTGACCTATCCCCTGTGGAACTGAACCGGCTCACAGCGACAGTTCCACCACCAGCGGCCGGTGGTCCGAGATCGCCGTCCTCGGCGCGCGTGCCGTCCCCACGGCGTCGGCGTCGAGCCCCGTCGCCAGGATGTGGTCGAGCTGGACGCGGGGCCGGTGCGAGGGGTAGGTCGCTTGCCCGGCCGGACCCCGCCAGCTGTGCCGCGCGGTCGTGTTGAGGGCGACCCGGGGCAGCGCGCCGATCAGGTTGAAGTCGCCCAGCAGCAGCTGGGGTCGGGGCAGATCGGCGATCCAGCGGCGGACGGTGAGCAGCTGGCGGATGTTCCAGCCCGGTACGAACGACAGATGGAGGGCCACCGCGGTGAACGGGCCGCGCGGTCCTTCCAGTACGGCGGCCAGGGCGGCCCTGGGCTGATCGCGGGCCAGCACCGGAGCCGTCCGCCCGGCCACCTTCAGCGGCACGGCCAGCGGCCCCGGAGACAGCCGTAGGGCCCGCCACTCGCGGACCGGCAGCCGGGAGAGCAACGCGACGCCCTGTGACGGGACTTCGGGCTCCAGTGCCTCGGTTCCGTGGACGCGCGGCGCGGGTTCGGCCGGGTCGTTGACCCAGCCCCGGCCCGGCACGAGACGGCTGTGCAGCGCCGTCGCGTAGCGCCAGTCCAGGGCGCCCAGCGCGGTGGCGGCGACCGCCGCCTGGTCGAGGCGGCCGGAGCGTTCCTGGAAGCGGTCGACCTCCTGGAGGGCCAGCACGTCGACGTCCAGGGACGCGACGGCTTCGGCGAGGGGTGCCGAGGGGTCCTCGGGTCGGGCGGCGGCCGGGTGCCCGTCCGCCCGGATCAGCTGGCCGTGCAGCACGTTGAACGTCGCACACGTCACCCGTATGTCACCCATGGCCGCTCCCTCCCAGGGGAGCGATCTTCGCATCCGGCGGGACACACCGTGCGGCGGTCGACAAGATCGCTCCCAATCACGCGGAATTTCGAGTCAATCCGCGATCGCGCACGTACCAGCGGGCATGGGCGCCCAGCGCCGACCCGCCACGTCACCGACTCGGAGAACAGGCACCCCATGAACGCATCCGCACCGCACAGCCCCGCCGCCGACGCCACCGCGCAGATCGGCGTCACCGGCCTGGGTGTGATGGGCCGCAATCTGGCCCGCAACTTCGCCCGCAACGGCTACACGGTCGCCGTCCACAACCGGTCGCCGCACCGGACCCACGAGTTGATGAAGGAGTACGGCGACGAGGGTGCCTTCGTCCCGGCCGAGACGGCACAGGAGTTCGTGGCCGCCCTCGAACGCCCCCGCCGCCTGATGATCATGGTGCAGGCCGGTCCGGCCACCGACGCCGTGATCGACGAGTTCGCCGCGCTGATGGAGCCCGGCGACATGATCATCGACGGCGGCAACGCGCACTTCGCCGACACCCGCCGCCGCGAGGCCGCCCTGCGCGAACAGGGCCTGCACTTCGTCGGCGCCGGGGTCTCCGGCGGCGAGGAGGGCGCGCTGAACGGGCCGTCGATCATGCCCGGCGGCTCGGCGGAGTCGTACGCCGTGCTCGGCCCGATGTTCGAGTCCGTCAGCGCGAAGGTCGACGGGGAGCCCTGCTCCACGCACATCGGGACCGACGGCGCCGGGCACTTCGTGAAGATGGTGCACAACGGCATCGAGTACGCCGACATGCAGCTCATCGCGGAGGCCTACGACCTGCTGCGCCAGGTCGGTGGCTACACCCCCGCCGAGATCGCGGACGTCTTCCGCCGCTGGAACGAGGGACGGCTCGGCTCCTACCTCATCGAGATCACGGCCGAGGTGCTCGCGCACACGGACGCCGAGACCGGCGGGGCGTTCGTCGACATCGTCAAGGACGCGGCGGGCCAGAAGGGCACCGGGCGCTGGACCGTGCAGACCGCGCTGGAGCTGGGTTCGCCGGTCACCGCGATCGCCCAGGCCACCTTCGCCCGCGCCTCCTCCAGCCAGGCGGACCTGCGCGCGGCCTACCGCGGCCTGCCCGGCGGCACCACTCCCCCGCTCAGCCGCACCGAGGCCGAGCGCTTCACCGCCCAGGTCGAGCAGGCGCTGTACGCCTCGAAGGTGATCGCCTACGACCAGGGCTGGAAGATGATCCAGGACGCGGCCACCGAGTACGACTGGTCGATCGACCTCGCCGCGGTCGCCGGGATCTGGCGCGGCGGCTGCATCATCCGCGCCTCCTTCCTCGACCGGATCCGCGCCGCCTACACGGCCGACGCGGGTCTGGTCAGCCTGCTCGGCGAGGAGACCTTCGCGCGGGAGATCGGCGACGCGCAGGTCCCGTGGCGCGAGGTCGTGGCCTCCGCGGCCCGCCGGGGTATCCCCGTCCCGGCGTTCTCCGCCGCGCTGTCGCACTACGACACGCTGCGCGCCGAGCGCCTGCCGGCCGCCCTGCTCCAGGGGCAGCGGGACTTCTTCGGCGCCCACACCTACGGGCGTACCGACCGCTCCGGCACCTTCCACACCCACTGGTCCCGGCCCGGCCGCCCGGAGACGACCGCCTGACCAACTCCCGTGTCCGGCCCGCCTGTTGAGGCGGGCCGGAAAGACCATGCGCCCGCTACTCGTCCACGGCGAGGGCGGGCGCCGCCGTGCTGGCGCGCACCACGAGTTCGGTCGGCACGAGGGTGGTGCCGTGCTGGTCGCCGCGCTCCCGCATGCGCCGTAGAACACCTTGCACACACAGGCGGCCGACCTCGGCGAAGTCCTGGTGGACGGTGGTCAGGGGCGGCAGGAAGGAACCGGCCTCGGGGATGTCGTCGAAGCCGATCACGCTGACGTCCTCGGGGATGCGCCGGCCGCGCTCGTGCAGGGCCCGCAGCAGGCCCAGGGCCATCTGGTCGTTGGCCGCGAACACGGCTGTGCAGTCGGCCTGTTGGGCGAGTTCCAGACCCACGCGGTAGCCCGACTCCGCGGACCAGTCGCCGCGCAGCACAGGCGGCACGGGCCGTCCCGCGTCGGTGAGTTCGGCACTCCAGGCGGCGGCCCGGCGCTGCGCGGCGAAGGACTCCTCGGGCCCGGCGAGGTGCCAGACGGTGCGATGGCCGAGGTCGAGGAGATGGCGTACGGCGGCGCGCGCCCCGCCGTTCTGGTCGGTGTCGACGACGCTGTAGCGGTCGCCCGCGTCGGAGTCGGCGACGACGACCTGGACGTGGGGCGGCAGCGAGATGGTCGCCGCGTCGAGGAGGTGGACCTCCATGATCGCGATGACGGCGTCGACGGCGAGTTCGCCGAGGCGGGAGAAGGCTCCGCGCACCTCGTCCTGGGTGGGGACGGCGACCGGCAGCAGCGTGACGGCGTAGCCCTCGTGCGCGGCGGAGGTGGCAATCGCCTCCAGGGTGCGCATGTTGCCCGTGGTGGAGAGGTTGAAGGTGATCACGCCGATGGTGCGGAACTCACCCCGCTTGAGCGCGCGGGCCGCGCTGTTGGGCCGGTAGCCCAGTTCCTTCATGGCGGCGAGGACCTGCTGCCGGGTCTCCTCGTTCACGCCCGCGTAACCGTTGGACACCCGCGAGACGGTCTGCGAGGAGACGCCGGCCAGGCGTGCGACATCGGCCATGGACGCGCTCGGGGCGCGCTGCACGACCCGTTTCCCGCCGCGTCTGCGGGGCTCCTCGGTGCCGGCCGAGGCACTGTGCGCTGTGTCCACCCGTCTCCTTCCCCTATCGATCCGATTGCCTGGGGCACGTTTCACCAAACGACCCTTGACCACCGACATTGGGGCAGTGTAGACATGCCGCCATCAGATGTTTACGTAAACATAACAGGCCGGGACCCTCTCGGACCTGGGTGTTTACGCAACCATCGCGACGGCGTATGACGCCGGTCCCGAGATGGACGAGCGAGGAACTACATGACGACGCTTCAGCCCCCTGCGGCCGCGAATCGGCCCCCGGTCCGGCCATCGGCCAAACGGGACCGCCGTTCCTGGACAGGGTGGGGTTTCATCGGCCCCTTCGCGGTGGTCTTCGCCTTCGTCTTCCTGGCTCCGATCGTGTACTCGGTCTATCTCAGCCTGTACCGCAACCAGCTCATCGGCGGAAACCACTTCGTCGGCCTGGACAACTACACGCAGGCCTTCCAGGACGACCAGTTCTGGTCCTCCCTGGAGCGGGTCTCGCTGTTCCTGGTGATCCAGGTGCCGATCATGCTCGGCATCGCCCTGTTCGTGGCCCTCGCCCTGGACAGCGGCCGGCTCTTCGGCCGGGACTTCTTCCGCATCACGATCTTCCTGCCGTACGCCGTGCCCGCCGTGGTCGCCACCTTGATGTGGGGCTTCATGTACGGCACCCAGTTCGGTCTGGTGGGCGACATCAACAGCGCCTTCGGCATCACACTGCCCGACCCGCTCTCCACGCACCTGGTGCTGGCGTCGATCGGCAACATCGTGACCTGGGAGTTCGTCGGCTACAACATGCTGATCTTCTACTCCGCGCTGCGGGTCATCCCGACCTCGCTGTACGAGGCCGCGGAGATCGACGGTGCCGGGCAGTTCCGCGTCATCACCGCCATCAAGCTCCCCGCGATCCGCGGCGCCCTGGTCATCGCGACGATCTTCTCGATCATCGGCAGCTTCCAGCTCTTCAACGAGCCGAGCATCCTGCGACCGCTGGCCCGCAACGCGATCACGACGGACTACACCCCGAACTTCTACACGTACTCGCTGTCCTTCAACGGCCAGCAGCACAACTACTCCGCGGCGGTCGCGATCATCATGGGGCTGATCACCATGGTCATCGCCTATGTCGTGCAGCTTCGCGGCATGCGCAAGGGAGCCTGACCATGAGCACCCCCGTCACCACCGCCCCCGGGTCGGCGCCCGCACCGTCCGGCGGCGGCTCCCGGAGCGCGCCCCGGCTGCGCACCCCCCGCAAGAAGCACACGCCCGGACGCCCGAAGCGCAGTGTGCTGCTGACCGTGCTCACCGGTCTGATCCTGGTCTACACCGTGGTGCCCCTGATCTGGCTGGTCATCAGCGCCACCAAGACCCAGTCGGGGCTGGCCGACTCCAACGGCCTGTGGTTCGCCCACCGCTTCGCCCTCTGGTCGAACATCCACGACACGTTCACGTACCACGACGGCATCTTCGGCCGGTGGCTGCTGAACACCCTGCTCTACGTCGTGCTCGGCGCCGGCGGCGCCACCTTCCTGGCGATCCTCGGCGGCTACGCGCTGGCGAAGTTCAACTTCCCCGGGAAGCGCGCGATCTTCGCCGTGGTCATCGGGGCCGTCGCCGTCCCTGGCACGGCCCTCGCGGTGCCCACCTTCCTGATGTTCAGCAAGATCGGGCTGACGGACACCCCGTGGGCGGTGATCATCCCCTCGCTGATCTCGCCGTTCGGCCTCTATCTGATGTGGGTCTTCGCGACCGAGGCCATCCCCGTCGAACTCCTCGAAGCCGCCCGTATGGACGGAGCCGGCGAGATCCGCACCTTCTTCCAGGTCTCGCTGCCACTGCTCGCCCCCGGTGTCGTCACGGTGCTGCTGTTCACCACGGTCGCGACCTGGAACAACTACTTCCTGCCGCTGATCATGCTCAGGGATCCCAACTGGTATCCCCTGACCCTGGGTCTGAGCGCCTGGAGCTCCCAGGCCCAGACCATCGGCGGCGACGTCATCTTCAACCTGGTGATCACTGGTTCGCTGCTCACCATCGTGCCGCTGATCGCGGCGTTCCTGCTGCTGCAGAAGTACTGGCAGTCCGGCCTCGCCGCCGGAAGCGTCAAGGAATAACCCAACCCTCAAGTAGTCCCGACCACGAAGAAGTGGAAGCACCTCCATGCGCAGAACCACCGGCCGCCTGCTGCGCGGCCTCGCCCTCCTCTCCGTCCTCTCCCTGGGGGCGACGGCGTGCGGCAGTTCGGACGACGACAGCTCCAGCTCGAAGGCCGTCTCGGCCTCGGACATCCAGGCGGCCCTGAAGAAGGGCGGCACGGTCAACGTCTGGGCCTGGGAGCCCACGCTGAAGACGGTCGCGGCCGACTTCGAGAAGAAGTACCCCAAGGTCAAGGTCAACCTGGTCAGCGACAAGTCCGGTGACAAGTACTACACCGCGCTGTCGAACGCGATCGCGGCCGGGAAGGGCGTCCCGGACGTCTCCCAGGTCGAGTACTTCGCAGTCAGCCAGTACTCCCTGACCAAGGGGCTCACCGACCTCGCGCCGTACGGCGCCGACAAGCTGGCCTCCAAGTACACGGCCGGTCCGTGGAACGCGGTGAGCGACGGCTCCAAGGTCTACGGCCTGCCGATGGACTCGGGACCGATGGCGATGTTCTACAACAAGAAGGTCTTCGACAAGTACAAGATCGCCGTCCCGACCACCTGGGACGAGTACGTCGACGCGGCCCGCAAGCTGCACAAGGCCGACCCGAAGGCGTACATCGCCAACGACGCCGGTGACGCGGGCTTCACCACCAGCATGCTGTGGCAGGCCGGTTCGCGCCCCTACAAGGTCGACGGCACCAAGGTGACGGTCAACTTCGAGGACGCGGGCGCCAAGAAGTACACGGAGACCTGGCAGAAGCTCCTCGACGAGAAGCTCGTCTCGCCCATCAACGGCTGGACCGACGACTGGTACAAGGGTCTCGGTGACGGCACCATCGCCACCCTGACCACCGGTGCCTGGATGCCCGCCAACTTCGTCAGCGGTGTGGCCGGTGCCTCCGGCGACTGGCGCGCGGCCCCGATGCCGCAGTGGACCGCGGGCGCCAAGGCCAGCGCGGAGAACGGCGGTTCGTCCCTCGCCCTGCCCGCGCTGGGCAAGAACAAGGAACTCGCCTACGCGTTCGTCGAGTACGCCAACGCCGGCGCCGGTGTCCAGACCCGTGTCGACCAGGGCGCCTTCCCGGCGACCAAGGCGGAACTCCAGTCCTCCGCGTTCCTGAACAAGGAGTTCCCGTACTTCGGCGGCCAGAAGGCCAACGAGATCTTCGCGCAGTCCGCGTCCGAGGTCGCGTCCGACTGGTCGTACCTGCCCTTCCAGCAGTACGCCAACTCGATCTTCAACGACACCGTCGGCAAGGCCTACATCTCGGGCACCACGCTGGCCCAGGGTCTGAAGAGCTGGCAGGACGCCTCCGTCAAGTACGGCAACGAGCAGGGCTTCACGGTCAACAAGTGACCCGCTCGAAGTAGCCGGTCCACAGCGACCGGCACCTCCTCGGGAGCCGCCGCCGAGCAGCACTCGCCCGGCGGCGGCCCGCCCGGAATCCACCCCGCATCGCGTTCCGCCTGTGCAGTAACCGGAAGGACCCCCATGATCTCCACCCTCCTGTCCCAGTTGCGGCACGGGCCGGACGGTGACGCCGGCCCCCGTCTCGCCTACGGTGCCGACTACAACCCGGAGCAGTGGCCTCGCGAGGTGTGGGACGAGGACATCCGGCTGATGCGCGAGGCCGGCGTCAACATCGTCTCGTTGGGGATCTTCTCCTGGGCCCGCATCCAACCGGCCCGGGACGACTGGGACTTCGGCTGGCTCGACGAGATCATGGACCTGCTGCACGCGGGCGGCATCGGCGTCGACCTGGCCACCGCGACCGCGTCCCCGCCGCCGTGGCTGAGCACGGAGCACCCGGAGATCCTCCCGGTGACCGCCGCCGGCGAGACCCTCTGGCCGGGCGGCCGCCAGCACTGGCGTCCCACCTCGCCGGTCTTCCGCGAGCACGCGCTGCGCCTGGTACGGAAGTTGGCCGAGCGGTACGCGGACCACCCCGCGCTCGTGGCCTGGCACGTCTCGAACGAGCTGGGCTGCCACAACGTCTACGACTACTCCGACGACGCGGCCCGCGCCTTCCGCGACTGGCTGCGCGCCCGCTACTCGACCGTCGAGAGCCTCAACCAGGCCTGGGGCACGGCGTTCTGGTCGCAGCGGTACAGCGACTGGGAGCAGATACTGCCGCCCCGGCTGGCCGCCTCCTTCCCGAACCCCACGCAGCAACTGGACTTCAAGCGCTTCTCCTCCGAAGCGCTCAAGGACCATCTGCGCGCGGAGCGCGACCTGTTGCGCGAGATCACGCCGGGCGTGCCGGTCACCACCAACTTCATGGTGATGGGCAACACCAAGGGCATGAACTACGCCGACTGGGCCGCCGAGATCGACTTCGTCTCCAACGACCACTACGTCACGCCTGGTTCGCAGGACCGCGACGAGCTGTCCTTCTCCGCGAATCTCGTGAGCGGCATCTCGGCCGGCCGCCCGTGGTTCCTGATGGAGCACTCCACCAGCGCCGTCAACTGGCAGCCCGTGAACGTGGCCAAGCGCCCCGGCGACCTGGCCCGCGACTCGCTGCTGCACGTCGCGCACGGCGCCGACGCCGTCTGCTACTTCCAGTGGCGCCAGTCGGCGGCCGGCGCCGAGAAGTACCACTCCGCGATGGTGCCGCACGCCGGTGCCGACAGCGACCTCTTCCGCGCGGTCGCCGAACTCGGCCGCACCCTGCGGACGTTGGCGCCCATCGCGGGCACGGACCGCGAGAGTGCCCGGGTCGGCATCGTCTTCGACTGGGAGTCCTGGTGGGCGAGCGAGCAGGACTCGCACCCCACCGACCGGCTCGACTACCGCCAGGAAGCGCTGGACTGGTACTCCGCCCTCCTCGACCTCGGCGTACGGGCCGACATCGTCACGGCGCAGACCGCCCTGGACCGCTACGACGTGGTGATCACACCCGTACTCCACATGATCCCGGCGTCCCTCTCCAAGGAACTCACGCGCTACGTCGAGCAGGGCGGCCACCTGGTCTCCACCTACTTCTCCGGTGTCGTCGACGAGAACGACCACATCTGGCTCGGCGGCTACCCGGGCGCCCTGCGCGACCTGCTGGGCATCCGCATCGAGGAGTTCGGCCCGCTGCTGGACGGCGACACGGTCGAGCTGAACCTCGACGGTGCCGTCACGGGCTCCCTGTGGACCGACCGGATCACGGTGACCGACCCGGAGGTGGAGGTCCTGGCCCACTACCGCAGCGGCACGTACACGGGCCGCCCCGCGGTCACCCGCCGTACGGTGGGCGGTGGTTCGGCCGCCTACGTCTCCACCCGACTGGGCCGCGCCGGGCTCACCGGCCTGCTCCCCCGGCTGCTCGCGCCCGCCGGCGTCGACAGCGAACTCCCGTCCCGGGCAAGGGGCGACGTCGAACTGACCGTCCGCCGCAACGCCGACAGCCGCTACCTGTTCCTGGTCAACCGCACGGACGGGACAGTGCCGTTGACGGGGCTGTCCGGGGAACTCCTGGTCGGCACGGCGGGCGAGGACGGTTTCCCGGTCCTCTCCCCCAGGGACGTCGCGGTGGTACGCCAGCCCGCGAACTGACGACGGGGCGGGTGAGTGCGGGCAGCGGTCACCCGCGTGGCACGGCCCGTGCCGCGTCGGCGACCTGACGGACCTGATCGACCGTCAGGCGCCGTACGTCCCACATCAGTTCGGCCGCGTCGACGGCCGCCGGGTTCGGGACCGGCGGGCCGTCGGGGACGTCGACACCGGTGAGGACCGACAGAGTGCCGACGGGAACGCCCAGGACGGTCGCGAAGTCGGTCAGCAGGTCGGGCGTGAGTTCCTTACGGCCGTTTCCCACGCCTCCGTACGTGGACGCGGCCCAGTACCGGCCCGTCAGGCTCAGAAAGGTGTGGGCGATCCCGGTCCAGGTCAGGTTGCGGTTGCCGACCATGCCCATGAGCACGCCACCTGGACCGCGCTCGAACCGTTCGTACACCCGCGGTGTCCGAACCGGCTCCGTGCGGCTCTCCTGGGGCAGGGATCGGGCAAGTCGACTCAACCGGCGTCTGTGATCCGCGGGCAGGCCGACAGCGTCCTTCACGAGGCCCGCGACCAACCCTCCCGCCCATGCGGCCAGTGGAGCGAGTTCGTCCGGTACCGGCACGTCCGCGATCACGAACAAGTCGGCGGCATGCAGGTTCAACACCGGCGCGAGTCTCCCAAGCGCCGAAGGGCTCGGCGCCATTCCCTCGTACACCGCGCGGAGTTCGGATTCCGGGATCTCCGCCGAGCTCGCCAGACCGGCGATGTCCAGCTGCCGGTGACTCGCCAACCGGGCCAGCAGCACGTCGAAGTCCGGAAGCCCGGTCATTCGGCGGCCGTCGGGCGCAGTCCCCCGAGGGTGACCGAGACGAGTCGTCGTGCCGCCGCCTTGGACGGCAGGACTCCCGCCGCGGCGAGGGCGTGGAGGCAGTAGGTCGCCAGTTCGTCCGGGGAGACGTCGTCTCGGATGTCGCCGGCCCGCACGCCCTCCGCCAGGAGTTCGCTCAGGAAGCGGTGGAGGTGCTGCTCGGCGCCGGCGACGTGGTCGTCCCGGTGCAGCAGCGCGCCGAGTTCGGGGCCGTGACCGTGGCGCCGCTGCTGGATGAGCGCGAACGCCTCCAGTACCGCCCGCAGGCGCTCGCCCGCGCTGCCGGGGCCGTCCCGGAGTTCGGCCAGTTCGCGCAGATGCCCGGTGATCTGCTGCTCGTGCCACGCCGTCATGATCGACTCGACGTCCGGGAAGTACTTGTAGAGCGTGGCCCGGCCGATCCCGCTCGCCTCCGCGATCTTCGACATCGTCACCGAACGCAGCCCGCGTTCGGTCACCAGCACCGCCGTGGTCTCCAGCACCGCGTCGCGTACGGCGCGGCGGTGCTCCTCGATGGTCTCGTTCCAGATCTTCGGCACTACCCAAGCATACGTCGCGCCACTGTCGAGACATCATGCATTGACAGCGACAGAGTGTCTCGATAAAGCTGTCGAGGAAGCACAAGCCGAGCAACCGGACGACCGAACCGAGGCACTCATGCACACCGCCGAAGCACACATAGCCACCGAACGCCCCAGCCGGTACCTCGTGCAACTCTGCAAACACTTCGACAACAAGGGCCGCCACCTGGTCCACCGCCCACGGGCACACGCGCTCCCGGACGTTCCCGCCGACCAGATCCATGCCGAATGGACGGACAGCGACGGGCTGATCCGCCTGCCATGGGGGCAGTGCACCCTCCGGGCCACCCCCGGCCTGTTGCGCGTGCGCGTCGAGGCCGAGGACCGGGAGAACCTGGGACGACTTCAGGATCTCGTCACCACGCACATCGGCCGGTTCAGCAGGCGCGACCCGTTGCGGGTGGAATGGCAGCCGTCGCCGTAGCCGAAGCCGCCGCCTTCCGTGCGCCGGATACCCCCTAGGGGTATAGTCCCTCCAGACGCACACCGGAGAGGGGCGGGTTCATGGGAGCGATCGGGCACGCGTTGTCCATTGCCGGTTCGATGACTTGGGAGGTCACCTGGGCGCTGATCCTCGGCTTCACGCTCTCCGCCGTCGTACAGGCGGTGGTGCGCCGGTCGACGGTCGTACGGCTGCTCGGTGACGACCGGCCGCGCACGCTGGCGCTGTCCGCCGGGCTCGGCGCGGCCTCGTCGTCCTGTTCCTACGCCGCTGTCGCGCTCGCGCGCTCCCTGTTCCGCAAGGGCGCGAACTTCACCGCGGCCATGGCCTTCGAGATCGCCTCCACCAATCTGGTCGTCGAACTCGGCGTGATCCTGGCCCTGTTGATGGGCTGGCAGTTCACCGCGGCCGAGTTCGTGGGCGGACCGATCATGATCGTCGTACTCGCCGTGCTGTTCCGGCTCTTCCTGCGTCAGCGTCTGCTGCACCAGGCACAGGAGCAGGCGGAGCGCGGGCTCGCCGGTTCCATGGAGGGGCATGCGGCGATGGACATGTCGATCGGGGGTGAGGGGAGTTTCGTCCGCCGGCTGTTCTCGCGGGACGGGTTCACGTCCGTCGCGCACATCTTCGTGATGGAGTGGGCCGCGATCCTGCGCGACCTGGTGGCCGGACTGCTGATCGCGGGCGCTATCGCCGCCTGGGTGCCGGACAGCTTCTGGCACACGTTCTTCCTCGCCGACCACCCCCTCGCCGCGAAGCTGGTCGGTCCGCTCGTCGGCCCGTTGGTGGCCATCGCCACCTTCGTCTGCTCGATCGGCAACGTGCCCCTCGCGGTGGTCCTGTGGAAGGGCGGCATCAGCTTCGGCGGGGTGATCGCCTTCATCTACGCCGACCTGCTGATCCTGCCGATCCTGAACATCTACCGGAAGTACTACGGCGCCCGGATGGCCGGCTTCCTGCTGGTCACGTTCTTCACCGCGATGGCCGTCGCCGGCTACATCGTCGAATTCGCCTTCGGCGGGCTGGGGTTGATCCCCGACCAGGCCGACGCCACGATCCCCGACGACGGCATCACCTGGAACTACACGACCTGGCTCAACATCGCCTTCCTGCTGCTGGCCGCGAGCCTGGTCGTACGGTTCCTGCGCAGCGGCGGACCGGCGATGCTGCGGATGATGGGCGGTTCACCGGACCAGGGCGAGCAGCACCAACAGCACGAACACCACCACTGACCCCGGAACGCCTCACGACGAATTCCGGCACCGTACTGGTCAGTTCACTGTAAAGAACCTTGACAGACGATTGGTCTAGTCCAAATATGGTCGCTGTTCGCCCCGGTCCGGGGCGACTTCTCTCCTTTCAGCATGGGAGCGTCAATGAGACGACCTGGGCCTCTTCGCGCGTCACTGTCCTGTACGGCCGTAACGGCCCTGTCCGCGGGGCTCGTCGCTCTCGGCGGGGGTGCGGCGAGCGCCGATCATCGCGCGCAGCCCATGCCGGACCATGTCGCGGCGCCGTACTTCGAGGCGTGGACCGGTGAGAGTCCGGCCGCGCTCGCCGCGGCCTCGGGCAACAAGTACCTCACCATGGCCTTCCTCCAGACCGAGGCGGCCGGTTCGTGCACGGCGTACTGGAACGGCCTGCCCGCCCAGCCGATCGCCAAGTCCACGTTCGGCAAGGACATCGCCACGATCCAGGCGCGCGGCGGCAACGTCATCCCGTCCTTCGGCGGCTACAGCGCGGACACCACCAACACCGAACTGGCCGACAGCTGCACCGATGTCGACGCCATCGCCAAGGTCTACGAGAGCCTGGTCACGACCTACGGCGTGAGCCGTATCGACCTCGACGTCGAGGCCGACTCCATCAACAACACCGCGGGCATCGACCGCCGCAACAAGGCGATCGCCAAGGTGCAGCGCTGGGCCGAACGCACCGGCCGCAGCGTGGAGTTCTCCTACACGCTGCCGACGACCACGACCGGTCTCGCGCCCAACGGCGTGGCCCTGCTCCAGAACGCGGTCGACAACGGTGCGCGCGTCGACGTCGTCAACATCATGACCTTCGACTACTACGACGGCGCCACGCACGACATGGCCGAGGACACCAAGACCGCCGCCACCGGCCTGCACGCCCAACTCGCCGCGCTGTACCCGAAGACGAACCCGGCGAGGCTGTGGAAGAGGATCGGCGTCACCGAGATGCCCGGCATCGACGACTTCGGCCCCGCCGAGACCTTCACCACGGACAACGCCGTCACTGTGAAGAAGTGGGCTGAAGCCCGGGGCATCAACACGCTCTCCTTCTGGGCGCTCCAGCTCGACAACGGCAACTGCGTGGGCACCGGCGGCGCCAACAACTGCTCCGGAATCACTCAGGACACCTGGTACTTCAGCCACACCTTCAAGTCGTTCACCCGCCGCTGACGGAGACGATCAGCTCCCAGGTGTCGACCCCGAAGTCGAGGGTCATGCCGTGCCGTTCGTACAGGGCGAGCGCGTTGCTCGTGTTGTCGGTGTCCACGCCCAGGCCGACGCGGTCGCGGCCCAGCGCCGCGTAGTGGCCGAAGCCGTACCGCAGGAGGTGGCTGCCCAGGCCCCGGCCGCGGGCCTGGCGCAGGACGGCGAGGTTGCCGATCCAGGCCATGGAGGCGCGGTCGTTGTGGGTGCGCAGCATCGCGGCGTCGCCGAGGCCGTCGACGTGGGCGATCCAGATCAGTGACCAGTCGACGCGCTCGGCGTCGATGTCGTCCAGCCACTGCGGGTACGTGCGGTACTGGAAGTCGAAGTGCTCGGTCATGGCCTCCTGGAGGAGGGCGTGGGCGATGCGCCGGTCGGCTTCCTCCAGGCACGGGCGCAGGGTGACACCGGGCGGGGAGGTGGGCAACGGGTCGGCCGACGGCGACAGTTGACGGGCCATCACGTTGTAGCGGCGGACCGGCTGCCAGCCCCGGGCGCGCAGTGCGGGCAGGTCCATGGTGGGGTTCAGGGTGAGGTGCAGATGCACCACGGCGCGGGACGCTCCGTTGACGGCGGCGCGTTCCGCGGCCCTGGCCTCCATCAGGGCGAACAGGTGCAGGGCGCACGGCAGTTGGCCGGGCAAGATGTAGTGGTCGATGTCGATCCGCTCGCCGCCCGAGTCGTCCCACAGCAGGCCGTAGCCGATCAGGCGGGCGCCCTCGAAGAGCAGCCAGGAGTCGTGTTCCAGGTCCACTTCGGGGTGTTTCAAGTCCGCCTGGATCCGGGTCAGTTCGGTGTCCGGACGGCCGATCTCCAGTAGGTCGACCTCATTGAGCAGGGCGCAGACCGCCACCGCGTCGTCGGGTGTCGCCGGGCGGACGCGCAAACCGGGAGGCAGGAGTGTGGGGGCGGTCATGGACCCACTGTCGGGTGACGGCCCCCGGCCCGCAACGGAGTTTCCGCGCCCGGCGCCTTCAGTCAGCCATCAACTCCCGCACCAGGGGCGCCACCTTCGTGCCGTAGAGCTCGATGTTGGTCATGAGGGTGTCGTGGGGCATTCCGGTGATGCCGTACTTCAGGTTGAAGCGCGTGGCGTCGAGGGTCTTGAGGGTGTCGGCGATCTTGCGGGCCACGGTCTCGGGTGATCCGACGTGGAGGGCGCCGCCGGGGCCGACGTCGCGCATGAGGCTCTCGCGGGTCGGGGTGCGGAAGCCGCGTTCTCGCGCCACGCTGCGGATCAGTTCCTGGAAGGCCGGTACGAACTCCTCCACGGCCTGTTCGTCGGTGGCCGCGACATGGCCGGGCGCGTGCACGCCGATGGGCCGCGCGGGGTGGCCGAACTCCGCCAGCGCCCGACGGTACAGCTCGGAGAACGGGGCGAAGCGGGCTGTGTCCCCGCCGATGATCGCCAGCATCAGGGAGAACCCGTACCGGGCGGTGCGGATCACCGACTGGGGGCTGCCGCCGACGCCGATCCAGGTGGGGATCGAGCCGGTCTCGCTGTGCGGGTGGACGGAGATGCCGTCGAGGGCGGCGCGGGTATTGCCGGACCAGGTGACGGGCTTCTCCTTGAGCAGTTCGGCGAAGAGGGCGACCTTCTCCTCGAAGAGTTCCTCGTAGTCGTTCAGGTCGTAGCCGAAGAGCGGGAAGGACTCGGTGCTGGAGCCTCTGCCGAGGATGACTTCGGCGCGGCCGGCGGAGACGGCGTCGAGGGTGGCGTAGCGCTGGTAGACGCGGACCGGGTCGTCGGAGCTGATCACGGTGACGGCCGAGGTGAGGTGGATGTCCGAGGTGCGCGCGGCGATGGCCGCGAGGACGACGTCCGCCGCCGACAGGGGCATCGCCTCAGTGTGGTGCTCGCCGATGCCGAAGTGGTCGATGCCGACCTGGTCGGCGAGGACTCCCTCCTCGACGAGGCGGCGGATGGCCTGGCCGTGGGTCAGCGGCTTGCCGTCCGGGCCGTTCGTGACGTCGCCGAAGGTGTCAAGACCGAGCGTGACGCCGTCGGTACTGGTCGGGTCGGTCATGTCGTACTCCTTGGGTCCGCTCGGTGGGTCAGGTGGCGATACGGCGCATCACGCCGAGGAGCCGGGTCAGGTCGTCGGCGTCGACGTGGTCGAGGACATGGCGCCGGACGCTGGCGAGGTGGGCGGGCCATGCCTCCTGGAGGCGGGCGAGGCCCTGGTCGGTGAGGACGGCGTTCCAGCCGCGGGCGTCCTCCGCGCAGCGTTCCCGTCCGACCAGGCCCTGGGTCTCCAGGCGGGCGACGATGCGGGTCATGCCGCTCAGCGAGAGGTTGCAGACGGACGCCAGCTCGCTCATGCGCATCCGGCGGTCAGCGGCCTCGGAGAGGTGCATGAGGGTCGTGTACTCGGACAGCGGCAGGCGCTGCTCGCGCACCATGTCGGCGTCGACCGCGCGGGGCAGCACGAGCATCACCCGCGCGAGTTCGCGCACCAGCGCCTCTTCGTTCGGGTTCATGGGGCGCAGTGGCTGCTCGGGCGTGATCATGCCACCAGTTTACTTGATTGACGCAGCAATGACTTTGCGGCAAGAGCAAGGTCTCGGTGAAGCACACTTGCTCACCCGAGGGGCGAGGTCTCCTCCGTCGTATCCCCGTGCCCGTGATAGCGCAGCAGGAGCATCGCGGCGTCGTCGTGGAGCGGGCCGGCCGTGTGCCGGACCAGGTCCTCGCGCAGCGAGTCGAGGGCACTCTGCGCGTCGGGCTCCTTCAGGAGGTGCGCCCGCTCGCCGAGCGGATAGAAGGTGCCGTCCTCGTCGCGGGCCTCGGTGACGCCGTCGGTGTACAGCAGCAGCTGCTCGCCGGGCGCGAAGCGTACGGGGAACGGTTTCGGGGGCTCCCCGCCCTGGGCGCCGCCGAGGCCGAGCGGCGGGGCGTAGGCGGGCGGTGCCGGGAAGTCGGCGGTGCCGTTGCGCCGTACGACCATCGGGGGCGGGTGGCCGTAGTTGAGGAAGAGGACCTCGTGGTCCGTGCCGATCTCGGCGAGGACGGCGGTCACGAACTTCTCGTCGGACAGGACGCGGGAGACGCTGCGCTCCAGGCGCTCGCCGAGTCCGACCAGGTCGGGTTCGTCGTGCGCGGCCTCGCGGAACGCGCCGAGGACCACGGCGGCCGTCTCGACGGCGGCCAGGCCCTTGCCCTGCACATCGCCGACGATGACGCGCACGCCGTGCGGGGAGGCGACCACCTCGTAGAGGTCACCGCCGATCCGGGCCTCCGCGACGGCCGAGGTGTACGACACCGCCGCCTGGAGCGGGCCCGCGGTCAGCGGCACCGGGCGCAGCAGGACGCGTTGCGCGACCTCCGCGATGGACCGCACGCTGGCCAGTTCGGCCTCGCGGCGTCCGCGCATCACGGCGGCGGCGATGCCCGCACCGGTCACGCCCACCACCGACACCATCGCCAGGAAGCCCCTGCGTTCCTGGAACAGGCCGTCGTAGAGGCCGAGTCCGACGCACAGGGCGAGGGCCGCCGCACCGAACCACGCGGTGCGTCTCCAGCCGCCGACCAGTCCGGCGAAGGCCGGTCCGAGGGAGGCCAGGGGCAGGAAGCCGAGCCCGGGGCCGGTGACAAGGTCCCCGACGGCGACGACGGCCATCACCGCGGCGGGCAGCCAGGTCAGCACCGAGAGGCTGCGCTGCGGCTTCACTGCGGCCATGGTCCACTCCAACGGCGTCGCGGCATCCGGAGCCGCCCTCGCCTTCCGCGCAGGGGTCCCTCCCCCACCTTGGACATCGCAAGGCTGCCAGGCAACCCCTCGGAAGTGCCCGGCCCTTTACCCAATTGATTCCGAGAACTGACATTTCGTGATCGGCGACAACCAATCGGAACAGGCCGGTTGGCGATCACGGACTCCGGGCAAGTGAAGGGTGAAGGACCCGCCGCGCAAGAGATGCAGCGGCCCCGGTGCGGTGACACCGCGGGGATACCGGGTGTCCTAGGAGGGGAAGTGATTCGCCATGCGTACGCATCGGCGTACCCATAGGCGTTCCGTACGCGTGGAGTACCTGCTGCCGGACGAGGCCGCGGCGGCGGGGCAGGCGCGAAAGCTGACGTCGGAGTTCCTCGCCCGCTCCCGCAGCCGGATGGCGCGGGTGGACGAGGAGCAGATCGACGACGCGACGCTGATCGTGTCCGAACTGGTCGCCAACGCGACCGAGCACGGCCGCGGCGAGTGCCGGCTGCGTCTCCAACTGTCCGACGAGCGCGTCACGGTCGAGGTCTACGACGGCAACCCGACCCCGCCCCATGTGCGGCCGCTGACGGCCGAGGCCGAGAGCGGGCGCGGCCTCGCCATGGTCCGCTGCCTGGCCCACCGCCTCGACGTCACCCCGCTCACCGGGGGCGGCAAGCGGGTGCGGGCGATCCTGGCCATCTGACCGGCTCCCGGGACTTAACAGCAAGGCAACGCGGGCGTACCGCCGAGCGAAACGTGGCCGCGCGATTTTTTGCTCTACAGATGTAGAGAAAAAAATCCCCCGGAGGCCCGTATGGCTGCCGCTCCACATCCCCTCGATCCGCTCACCCCTGAAGAGATCACCGCCGCCCGCGCCGTTCTCGTGACGGCGGGGCTGGTCACGGAGACCACCCGCTTCGCCTACCTCGGGCTCCTCGACCCGCCCAAGTCCGCCCCGGAGCAAGGGGATCGCCGGCTGCGGGTCCTGCTGCTCGACGTCTCCGGCGGACCCTCCCGCGACGCGACGGTGTCCCTGACCGGGGCGCGGGTCGTGTCGCACCGGTCGATCGACGCCGCGACGGAGGGCCAACTCCCGGTCCTGGACGAGGAGTTCGCGCTCGTCGAGGAGATCCTCGCCAAGGACCAGAGCTGGCTGGCAGCGCTGGACGCCCGTGGCCTGGACGTGGACTCGGTGCGCGTCGCACCGCTCTCCGCAGGGGTCTACGACGCCGAGTACCCGCAGGAGCGGGGCCGCCGCATCCTGCGCGGGCTGGCCTTCGTACAGGAACACGCCAAGGACCACGCGTGGGCACATCCCGTGGACGGGCTCGTCGCCTACGTGGACGTCCTGAACCGGAGCGTGGACCAGGTCATCGACCACGGGCCGGTACCGGTGCCCGCGGAGTCGGGGAACTTCGACGACCCTGCCGTCACCGGTCCACCGCGCACCACCCTCAAGCCCATCGAGATCACCCAGCCGCAGGGCCCCAGCTTCACCCTCGACGGCAATGCGCTGACATGGGAGAACTGGTCCCTGCGCATCGGCTTCGACGCCCGCGAGGGGCTGATACTCCATCAACTCGCCTTCGCCGGGCGCCCGGTGATCCATCGCGCGTCGATCGCCGAGATGGTCGTGCCGTACGCCGACCCCTCCCCCGTACGGTCCTGGCAGAACTACTTCGACACGGGCGAGTACCTCATCGGGCGCTACGCCAACGCGCTCCAGCTCGGCTGCGACTGCCTCGGCGACATCACCTACCTCGACGCGGTGATCGCCGACGAGACCGGCACACCGCAGACCCTCACCAACGCCGTCTGTCTGCACGAGGAGGACTACGGCATCCTCTGGAAGCACAGCGACCTCTGGGCGGGCTCCGTCGAGACCCGGCGCCAACGGCGCATGGTGCTCTCCTTCTTCACCACGGTCGGGAACTACGACTACGGCTTCTACTGGTACCTGTACCTCGACGGCACCATCGAGTTCGAGGCCAAGGCCACCGGCGTCGTCTTCACCTCCGCCCACCCCGGCGGCGACTACCCCTACGCCACCGAACTCGCCCCCGGCCTCGGCGCCCCGTACCACCAACACCTGTTCGGCGCACGGCTGGACATGGCCGTGGACGGTCCCGTCAACCGCGTCGAGGAGATCGAGACGGTCCGGGTGCCGATGGGGCCCGACAACCTGCGCGGCAACGCCTTCGCCCTCAAGCGCACCCCGCTGACACGGGAGAGCGAGGCCCAGCGGATGGCCGACGCGGGCGTGGACCGCGTGTGGCACATCTCCAACCCCGGGTCCCTGAACCGGCTCGGCAGGCCGGTCGCCTACGCCCTGCACCCGGAGGGCAAGCCGGCCTTGCTCGCCGATCCCGAGTCCTCCGTCGCGGCCCGCGCCGCCTTCGCCACGAAGCACCTCTGGGTCACCGCCTACGACCCGGCCGAGCGCTACCCGGCGGGCGACTTCGTCAACCAGCATCCCGGTGGCGCGGGGCTGCCCGCTTACGCCGCCGCCGACCGGGACCTCGACGGGCAGGACCTCGTCGTCTGGCACACCTTCGGGCTGACCCACGCCCCGCGCCCCGAGGACTGGCCGATCATGCCGGTCGACACCACGGGCTTCACGCTCAAGCCGGTCGGCTTCTTCGACCGCAACCCCACCCTCGACGTGCCGCCGAGCACCTCCGGCCACTGCGGGACAACAGGCACAGGAGGCTGTCATGTCTGAACAGACCATCAGCGGCAGTACAGTTGACGCACAGTCAAAACTCCGTGGCTCCATCGGAGTCGGCGGGATCGTCTTCATGGTCGTCGCGGCCGCCGCCCCGCTCACCGCCATCGGCGGCGCCCTGCCGGTGATGCTGGCCATCGGCAACGGCCCCGGCGTACCGGCCGCCTACCTCCTGGTCGCCGTCGTCCTGCTGCTGTTCAGCGTCGGCTACGCGGCGATGAGCCGCCATGTCGTCGACACCGGCGCCTTCTACTCCTACGTCACCGCCGGGCTCGGCCGGATCACCGGCACCGGGGCGGCAGGGCTGGCGCTGCTCACGTACAGCACGATCCAGGCCGGGATCTACGGCCTGTCCGGCGTCACCCTCCAGGGGCTGGTCGTCAAGTACGGCGGCCCCGATCTGCCGTGGTGGCTGTGGGCCGGTGTGCTGTGGGGACTGGTCGCGGTGCTGGGCTTCCGCAACATCGAGGTCGGCACGAAGGTGCTGTCGGTACTGCTGGTCCTGGAGGTCGGCATCGTCACGGTGATGACGGTGGCGATCCTCGCCCAAGGAGGCGCGCACGGCATCGACTTCGACTCCTTCACGCCGGGTGCCTTCAGCTCGGGCTCGGCGGGCATCGGGGTGATGTTCGCGGTCGCGTCCTTCGTCGGCTTCGAGGCGACCGCCATCTACAGCGAGGAGGCGCGGGACCCCAAGCGCAGTGTGCCCAGGGCGACCTACCTCGCGGTGATCGCCATCGGCGGTTTCTACGCGCTGTCCAGCTGGGCGGTCGTTCTCGCGGTCGGCACGGACCAGGTACAGGGCGCGGCGGCGAAGAACACGAGCGGGCTGGTGTTCGCCGTGGCCGGGCAGTACGTCGGCTCGGCCGCCTCCGACACGATGGAAATCCTGCTGCTGACCAGCCTGTTCGCGGCGCTGCTCGCCTTCCACAACGCGATCTCCCGCTATCTGTTCTCCCTCGGCCGCCAGGGCGACGCCCCCGCGATCCTGGGCCGCAGTCACGCCAAGCACGGTTCGCCGCACGCCGGTTCACTGGTGCAGAGCGTGTCGGCCGCCGTGATCGTGGGGGCGTTCGTCCTAGCCGGGTCCGATCCGGTGCTGGAGCTGTTCACCTGGATGAGCGGGCTGGCCACGCTCGGCGTGCTGGTGCTGATGATCCTCGTCGGGGTCGCGATCATCGCCTTCTTCGCCCGCACGGGGACGGACACCCGCCTGTGGCACACCCGGCTCGCGCCGGCCCTCGGTGCCCTGGGCCTGTGCTGGATCACGTACATGGTGCTGGCCAACTTCACCACCCTGATCGGTGGTTCGGCCTCGCTCGCGCGGCTCTTCGAGGGGATCGTCGTCCTGTTCTTCGCGGCCGGGGCGGTCTCCGCCGCCGTCCGGCGCCGCCGCGATGCATGACGCTCTACCGGCCGCGGTCGCGCTGACGGGCTCCGGTCTGTGCCTCGCGGGGCATGTGCCGGGGCCCGTACGGCGCTGGGGTCCGCACGCTGTGGTGCTCGCCGTGACGCTGCTGATGGTGGTGGAGAGTCCGGGACCGTATCTGCTGCTCTTCGGCGCGGGCGTGACGGCGGGCATGTGCCTCTTCACCCGCGGGCCGGTCACCGCCGACCTCACGGTGATGGCCGTGGTCACGGCGGCCATGGCCGGGCTCGCGCAGGGGCGGCACGACCACCATGCCGAAGGCCATGGGCTGTTCGCGCTGGCGGTGGTGCTATGGCTGCTGGCCCGGGCGGGGGCCGTCATGCACCGGGCGCTGCGTCCCGGTGTACCGTGCGCGGGTCCGCTAAGCCGTGCGGGCGGCGCGATGATGGCTCTCGGCATGGCCGCCATGCTGGGCTGACCGGGTCGGACCTGCGTCGGAGCGGCTGGATTAAGGTCGGGGCATGCCCAAAATCGTCGATCATGACGCGCGGCGCCGCGAGATCATCGAAGCCGTATGGGCCCTGATCGCAAGACGCGGGCTCGACGCCGTCACCATGCGGGACCTCGCCGCCGAGGCCGGCTACGCCAACGGTGCGCTGACCGGCTACTTCCGCAACAAGGACGAGATCCTGCTCGCCGCCTTCCAGCACGCCTTCGAGAGCACCAACGTCCGCGCCCGCGAGTCCATCGCCGACACGACCGGCCTGCCGGCGCTGCGCCTGCTCTGCCTGGAGATCATGCCGCTCGACGACGTACGCCTCATGGAGGCCAGGGTCGTCATCGCCTTCTGGGACCGCGCCGTCCACGACGAGCGCATGGCCGGGGTCCACGAGAACGCCATGGCGGCCTGGCGCGAGCAGATGTGCGGCTACCTTCAACAGGCCCGCCGGCAGGGCGACATCGGCACGGGGTCACCCGACGACGAGGTCGTCGACACCCTCCTCGCCGCCCTCATGGGCTTCCAGATCAACGCGGTCCTGCTGCCCCACGCCACCACACCCCGGCGTCAAGAGGCGGTTCTCGACGGCCTGTTGGGCTCGTTGCGGCCGTAGAGGAGCGGGGGTACTACGAGTATCTACGGGACAGCCTCGATGTCGGCCGCTGTCATGCGGAACTCGACGGGGCCGTACGCCACTGGAGTTCCGTGCGGTGGCACGCGGGCAGACATGACTCGTGGACGGATTCCAGCCGGACGAGACAGCCGTACGACGTGACGTGTTCCGTCGGAAGGTGTGGAGTGCCCATGCGTTCCGGGTCGTCGACGACACACCGGAGGCACTCGTCCTCGGCTGCGGGCCGGGCGCGGAGCTGGCGGTCCCTACGAGCTGGATCGAGTGGCTGCGCACGGGCGACCGTCGCCTGACGCACTGGTACGTCAACTTCCAGCGTCCGATGCACCGCACGCGCATCGGCTTCGACGCCTTCGACCTCTTCCTGGATCTGGTGGTCGCGCCCGATCTGTCCCGGTGGGAGTGGAAGGACGAGGACGAGTACGCCCACGGCCGGCGGTTGGGGGTGGTGAGCGAGGTCGAGCACTGGGCGGTGGGGACGGCACGCAAAGAGGCCCTGGCGATGATCCGAGCTGACCGTGGGCCAGGGCCGCCACCGGTCGACGATCGTTGCGGTCGGCGTTCAGGTGCCGTACCCCATGTCCATCCGCTCTGGAGTCGTTCCCGAGCAGCACACTGCCCGGCGCCGAAAACCGGTTCTCCGGTCCTACGGCACCGGGCAGCGATTCCCCCGTGCGTTCACCACGTTCAGGTCAGGACTCGACCCCGGCCCCTTCACGCGCCGCGACCGTCGCGGGTTGCTTCTCGTTCTCCTGCGCGGCCTGGCGTACGGCCGGGATGGCCGCCGCGACCAGGGCCGCGAGGAGGGCGACACCGCCGCCGATGAGGAGGCCGGTGCGGAAGCCGCTCTCGGAGGTGAAGGTGTAGCCGCCCGCCGTGTTGGTCATCTGGGCGAGGACGACGCCGATCACCGCGGCGCCGATCGAGGTGCCGAGGGAGCGCATGAGGGTGTTGAAGCCGTTGGCGGCGGCGGTCTCGGAGAGGGGGACCGAGCTCATGATGAGGGCGGGCATCGCACCGTAGGCGAGGCCGACGCCGCTGTTGATGACGATGCAGACGACCATCAGGCCCCAGGCGGAGCTCATCAGGCCCATCGACAGGGCGTAGCCGGCGGTGATGACGAGGACGCCGCTGATGAGCGTGAACTTTGGGCCGCGGGCGTTGGTGAGCTTTCCGCCGAGCGGGGAGACGATCATCATCATGATGCCGCCGGGGGCCATCCAGAGGCCGGAGGCGAGCATCGACTGACCCAGGCCGTAGCCGGTGGCCTCGGGGAACTGCAGCAGCTGCGGCACGACCAGCATGCTGGAGTACATGCCGACGCCCACGAACACCGAGGCGATGTTGGTGATCAGGACCCGGGGGCGGGCCGTGGTGCGCAGGTCGATCAGCGGGTCGCCGGTGCGCAGCTCCCAGACACCCCAGGCCAGGAAGGCCACGATCGCGACGGCGAACAGGCCGAGGACGGTGGCCGAACCCCAGCCCCAGTCGGCGCCCTTGGAGATCCCGAGGAGGAGGCAGACGAGGCCGACGGCCAGGCCGAGGGCGCCGGGGGCGTCGAAACGCTGACCCTTCGCGGCGGCCGGTACGTCCGGGATCAGGAACCAGATCAGCGCGGCGACGACCGCGGCGAGGGCGGCCGAACCCCAGAACAGGGCACGCCAGTTGGCGTACTGCGCGATGGCCGCGGCGATCGGCAGGCCGAGGCCGCCGCCGATGCCCATGGAGGCGCTGACGAGCGCGATGGAGGGGCTGAGCCGCTCCTGCGGTACGACGTCGCGCAGCAGGGCGATGCCCAGCGGGACCATGCCCATGCCCATGCCCTGAAGCCCGCGTCCGACGATCATCGGGACGACGGAGGAGGAGAGCGCGCAGACCACCGAGCCCACGATCAGCGGGACGGAGCAGGCGAGCAGCATGCGGCGCTTGCCCAGCAGGTCGCCGAGGCGGCCGACGACCGGCACACAGACCGCGGCCACCAGCAGGGTGGCGGTGATCACCCACGCGGCGTTCGAGGACGAGGTGTGCAGCATCTCCGGGAGGTCGGCGATGAGCGGGGTGACCAGCGTCTGCATGATCGCGGCCGTGGTGCCGGCGAAGGCCAGCGTGGCGATCACGCCGCCTGCGCGGGCTGTGGGCTGGGGGGCGTCCATGACGGGACTCCTCGGCGTATCTGTTCGGTCGGGACGTGAAGGAATGTGCATCGTACACATCGTATGTATCAAGCATGTGATGGGGATGATGCATACGGTCGTGCGAGGATGGGCCCGGCCGCCCCGGACCGCATGAATCGGCGGCGGCATCGGCAGGAAGCAGGAGGCAGCGGACCGATGGACAGGCGTACGGGCGAGATCGAGTACGAGCAGATGCTCCTCAGCCGGCACGGGCTTCTCTCGCACAAGGGCGGGCGCCGCAAGGACGGCGTGCTGGACCGCAGCGCCTACATCCTGCTGAGCCGGATCCGCGTCCAAGGCCCCATGTCGATCGGCGAGTTGAGCGACGCCTTCGGCCTCGACACCTCCACCCTCAACAGGCAGACGGCGGCGGCCATGCGCTCCGGTCTGGTGGAGCGGATCCCCGATCCGCAGGGCGGCATGGCCCGCAAGTTCCGCATCACGGACCTGGGCGCGCGAATGCTCGACGAGGAGCGCGAGGGTCTCGTGCAGTCCCTGGACCAGATCATGGACGACTGGTCGGAGGCGGACATCGCCGCCTTCGCGGCCTTTCTACGACGCTTCAACACCGACATCGAGCGGCTCGGCGGGCGCCCCTGGCCACGGCCATGAGTGAGCCCCGCCCCGTGGCAACTCACGGGGCGGGGCGGTCGGTTCACACCGGGTGTACCCGGATCAGGAGGAGCGGCGCGAACGGCTCGCCGCGTAGACCACGCCGCCGCCCAGGGCGATGACGAGGGCCGCGCCACCCGCGAGGAGGCCGACCGGCGCGTTGGAACCGGTCTCTGCGAGCGGCTGCTTGCCGCCGTCGGGCGTCGTCTTCGGCGTGGGCGAGGGCGTCGGCTTCAGCGGCGGGACGTGCGCGGAGGTGGGCGGCGTCGTCGACGGCTTGGGGCTGGGCGGCGGGGTCGTCTCGTCGGCGGGAGGCGTGCTGCCGGCCGGGGTCGACGGCGTCGCGGGCGGGGCCGAGGCCGGCTGGGTCGGCGTCGGGGTGGGCGAGTCCGGGGTGCTGGGCGTGCACTCCTTGTCGCCGCCGTTCCAGGCCGCGATGAGGTGGTACGGGGTCACGATGTTGTCGGGCTCGTACGGGAGCGGGCCGTGACCCTCGCCCGTACCGCCGTCGTAGGTGACGTCGTCGCCGTACAGGTCTATCTGGCCGTAGCAGTCGGGCGACTTGACGTTGAGCTTCTGCCAGGTCTGCCCCGCGCCGTCCGCGCCGGCGACGTCCTTGGCGGTGAGGTAGACCGTGGCCTTGTCGACCATGGTCTGGTGGCCGGAGGTGTACCAGGTGGGGCCTTCGGCGGTGTACTCGGCGAGCGAGACGGGGTACTTGCAGCCCTCGCCGACGCTCTGGCCGGGGGCGAGCCGGACCTCGACGGTGCCGGGGACGGTGTTCCACTGGTGGAAGCCGCCCTGTGAGGTCCAGTCGGCGCCGACAACGCTTCCACCGGCTCCGACGATGCGGTACTGCACGGTGGCGGACTGGCACGCGTCGTTCTCGGTGGCGCTCGCCGTACCGGCCGCGAGCACGGGCGCGGCGGCGGCGATGAACGCGGTGGCCGCCAGGGCGGACAGGGATGGGAGGTGGTGCGAACGTGACAAGGTGAGCCTCGACGAAGATAAAAGGTGTGGGAGGTGGCAGAGCGCGGGCAGCGGGCGCACGAAAGGAGACGATCCAGGGCGTGCGCGACCGGACCGCCCGCACATGCTTCGCTCAGCGAAGCCACAGCGAAGCAAGCTGAATTCTTGTCACCTTTCACAACTCCCGTCAATCCTTCACCAGTTGGCCACAGGTCAAGATCAGGGCATCACCGCGAGCAGATGCCAGTGCAGGCCCTCCAGCTCGACGTACAGGCCGAGGTCGAGGAGTTCGTCGCCGTCCCGGTCGTAGGTCGATTCGGAAAGCAGTTCGGTGAGTTGGCGGTGTCCGCCGCGCAGGTCGCTCCACGGGAGGCGGACCCGGCCCTGGGCCGGCTGCTCGGACAGGTTGACGACGACGAGATGGCGACTGGAATCGGTCGTCCAGGACCAGGCGATCAGGTTCTCGTGGGACGGGTTGTCGGGCCAGCCGGTGCAGTCGAGCAACTGCCACTCCCCTCCCGTGCGCATGCCGGAGGACCCCACAGCGGAGAGCAACTGGTGGTAGAAGGCCAGGAGTTCCTTGTCGACGGGCTCTTCCGGCCGGCGGGCGAGGAAGACCGGCGGGCGGATCCGGCGCCCCTCGAACTGCCCCTCGTGCCAGAGGGTCGCGCCGGGCAGCGTGGCGATCGTGACCGCCACCGCCCGTTCCCGCTCGGGTGACATCGTCGCGGCGGCCCGGGGTTCGTCGTGGTTCTCCAGGAAGCGGACCAGGCCGCGCTGGTAGCCCAGGTCGGCCCGCAGATGGCCGCGCACCGAGTCCGCGCCCTCGTGGAGCAGCCGGTCGTAGAGCCGTTTGTCGTAGCAGTGGTCGAACCCCTGCTGCTGGAGGGCCCATTCGAGGTCCCAGTACGCCTCCGCGACGAAGAGGAGGTCGGGGTGGCGCTCGCGGACCTTCGGGACGACGTACGGCCAGAAGTCCTCGGCCGGCGCCGTGCCCGCGCGCTCGCCCCAGGTCTTCGCGAAGACGTCGGTCATGAAGAGCATGGCCATGTCGCAGCGCACGCCGTCCGCCTGGTCGCCGATGGAGGCCAGGGTGTCGACGGCCGCCGTGCGCAACTCCTCGCTGAAGGCGTTGAGTTGTACGACGTCGGGCCAGGGTGCGAAGTAGGGGTCGCGGCCACGGGCGAACACCTTGCCGCCGGTTTCCAGGAAGGCGCCCGGGTCGCGGGCGAGGTCGTCCGGGGTGCCTTGGACCAGGCACCCGGGGCGTTCGGTGAGCCAGGGGTGGTCGGGGGCGATGTGGTTGGGGACGTAGTCGAGGATCAACCGGACGCCACGCGCGGCCAGTTGGGCGCGGGCCTCCGCCAGTCCCTCCGGGCCGCCCAGGGTCGCGTCGACGACGTAGTTCCGGACGCAGTACGGCGATCCGGCCACGTCCGCGGGGCGGAGGTCGGGCAGCGCCGCCCGGAAGGAGGCCTGCAACGACTCGTCACGCAGGGCGATCTCCAGTCCGGCGGGGCTGCGTTCCCACACGCCCATCAGCCAGACGGCGTCGACACCGGGGAGGGCCACCTCGTCCCAGGCGGGCGAGGGCACCTCGCCGAGGGTGACGGGGCGGCCGTAGCGGGTGCTCAACTCCCCCAGCCAGATGAGGGTGTTGATCTCGTAGATCACCGGGTGGTCGGGCCAGGCGGTCATGACAGCGGCTCCTCTCGGTCGCCGGTGGGGCGCAGGCTCTCGCGGCCCCGGGCCGACCACTCGCCGTCGCCCAGGGTGTGGAAGAGGGTGGCGGTGACGGCGGACAGACCGGTCCAGCCGGTCTGGTGGGAGGCGCCGAGGCCGGCGCCGTTGTCGCCGTGGAAGTACTCGTAGAAGAGGATCAGGTCCTTCCAGTGCGGGTCCTTGGCGAACTTGGCCTGGGCGCCGTGCACCGGCCGATGTCCGTCCTCGTCGCTGAGGAAGGTGGCGGTGAGCCGGTCGGCGATCTCGCGGGCGACCTCGTAGAGGGTGAGGTGGCGGCCCGAGCCGGTCGGGCACTCCACGGTGAAGTCGGCGCCGTGGAAGGCGTGCAGGTTCAACAGGGCCCGGATCAACAGCAAGTTGACTGGGAACCACACCGGGCCGCGCCAGTTGGAGTTGCCGCCGAACATCCCGGAGTCCGACTCGGCCGGCAGATAGCCGACGCCGTACGACTCCCCGTGCACGTCGAAGGTGTACGGGTGCTCGGCGTGGTACCGGGAGAGGGAGCGGATGCCGTGCGGGCCGAGGAACTCGTCCTCGTCGAGCATCCGGGACAGGACGCGCCGGAGTCGGTCCTCGCCGAACAGGGCGAAGAGGTAACGGCCGTCGGCGTTCGGGCCCATCGCCTCGTGCGAGGAGATGGTGGCTTCGACGGCTGGATGGCGTTCGATGAACTCCAGTGCTCCCGCGACGAGTTCGGGGAAGCGCTGGTCCGCCCAGCCGCCGACCAGGCTGGTGGCCGCGAGCGGAATCAGGCCGACGAGCGAGCGCACCTTGAGCCTGGTCGCCGTACCGTCGGGCAGCCGCAGCACGTCGTAGAAGAAGCCGTCCTCCTCGTCCCAGAGGCTGGCGTTGTCGGCGCCGATGCGGTTCATGGCGACGGCGATCCACGCGAAGTGCTCGAAGAGGGACTGCGCCTGCTCGACGTAGACGGGGTTGTCGACGGCCAACTCTATGGCGATCTCAAGAAGGTTCTGGCAGTAGAGCGCCATCCACGCGGTGCCGTCCGCCTGGTCGAGGTGGCCGCCGGTGGGGAGCGGGGCGCTGCGGTCGAAGACGCCGATGTTGTCGAGGCCGAGGAAGCCGCCCTGGAAGACATTGTTGCCGTCGGTGTCCTTGCGGTTGAGCCACCAGGTGAAGTTCTTCATCAGCTTCTGGAAGGCGTTCTCCAGGAAGGCGCGGTCGCCCTTGCCGGTGCGGTGCTTCTCCAGCTCGTAGAGGAACAGGGTGGCCCAGGCGTGCACGGGCGGGTTGACGTCCCCGAAGTTCCATTCGTAGGCCGGGATCTGGCCGTTGGGGTGGAGGTAGAGGCGGCGCAGCAGCAGGTCCAACTGGCCCTTGGCGAAGGCGAGATCGACCATCGACAGGGCGACGGTGTGGAAGGCGAGGTCCCAGGCCGCGAACCACGGGTACTCCCAGGTGTCCGGCATCGACATGATCTCGTCGTTGACCATGTGGTACCAGTTGCTGTTCCGCACCCGGGGGTCGGAGGCGAGCGGGTCGACGCCGTGCTCGGACAGCCAGCGCTCGACGTCGAGGTAGTAGTACTGCTTGCTCCACAGCATCCCGGCCAACGCCTGCCGGACCATGCGCCGTTCGTCGGTGCCCGCGTCGGCCGGGGTGCAGGCGTCGTAGAACTCGTCGGCCTCGGACCGGCGTCGGGTCATGACGGTGTCGAAGTCGCCGGTCCAGTCGGGGAGTTCGGCGGCGGTGAGGCGCAGGCGGACGGTCGCGCTCTGTCCGCCGGGGATGGTGAGCACGTGGTGGACGGCGGCCTTGGTGCCGGTCCGGTCGGGGTTGACGGCTCCGGTCTCGCCCTGGACGACGTAGCGGTCGATGCCGTCCTTGACGTACGGGGAGGCGTTCGAACTGCCGAAGATCTTCTCGTTGTTGGTGTCGTTCTCGGTGAACAGGGTCTGCGCTTCGGCGTCGCAGTACAGCCAGCGCGGTCCCAACTCGGCGTGGTCCGCCCTGACTTGGCCGCCGTTTTCCTGCCGGAGGGACGGGACGGCGGTGCCTCCCGCCCAAGACCAGGTGTGCCGGAACCACAGGGTCGGGAGCAGGTGCAACGGGGCTTCGTCGGGGCCCCGGTTGTGCGCGGTGATCTCGATCAGCAGGTCCTCGGGGCCCGCCTTGGCGTACTCCACGAACACGTCGAAGTAGCGGTCCTCGTCGAAGATGCCGGTGTCGAGGAGTTCGTACTCGAAGTCGCCGCGTCCGCGCGCCCTGTTGGTGGCCTTGAGGTCCTCGTAGGGGTACTCGGCCTGCGGGTATTTGTAGAGGTACTTCATGTACGAGTGCGTGGGCGTGCTGTCGAGGTAGAAGTAGTACTCCTTGACGTCCTCGCCGTGGTTTCCCTCGGAGTTGGTGAGGCCGAACATCCGCTCCTTGAGGATCGGGTCGCGGCCGTTCCACAGGGCGAGCGCGAAGCACAGCCGCTGTTTGTCGTCGCTGATGCCCGCGATGCCGTCCTCTCCCCAGCGGTAGGCGCGGGAGCGGGCCTGGTCGTGGGTGAAGTAGGACCAGGCGTCACCGCTGTGGCTGTAGTCCTCCCGTACGGTCCCCCACTGGCGCTCGCTCAAATAGGGGCCCCAACGGCGCCACGGAACCCCGGATTCGTCGGCCTCGGCCAGCCGCCGCCGTTCGGCATCCGGCGCGTCACCGTTCGTCGCCATCACGTGTCCTCCTCGTGGCCCGGCACATTCCCTCAGATTCAGGCGTCTTTGACTCGACCGCAACGGCTTGCCCTGATGGCCATCCGGTGGTCGCGTCCCGTTCGATCACCGGGTCGGGGCGGGAGGCGCGACGCGAGTCCCCGAGAACCACCGTCACGGCGAGGAGCAGCGCCGCTCCCGCCGCCGTCGGGGCCACCAGAAAGGCTCCGGCGGCGCCGTGACGGTCGGCCAGGTAGCCGGCCAGCGCCTGCCCGGTCGCGGTGCCCAGCGGGCCGCCCGCGCACAGGATCGTCAGGGCGACGGTCGCCCGGTCGGCGGGCGCGAGGCGTTCGGTGAGCGCGTACAGGGTGATCATGTACGGCGCCACGGTGACACCGGCGACGGCCACAGCCGCGGGAACGGCGTGCAGTCCGTACCCGGCGACGAGGCTGAGGGTTCCCAGCAGCAGGGTCGCCGTGAAGGTCACGTACCGGTGGAGCAGCGTGAAGCGGGCGGGGAGCCAGGCGCAGGCGGCACCGGCCAGGGCGCTGCCGATGCCGAAGAGGGCGTAGAGAAGGCCCGCGCCGCCGGGGTGCCCGCTGTCGTCGGCGTAGGCGGTGACGCCGGTCTGTACGGCGCCGAAGACGGTGCCCATCGCGGCCATGGCGAGGAACATCATCGCAAGTGGCAGGCGGGGCAAGGGAGTTCGCGGAGTGCCCGGTGTCGGTCGGTCGGCGACTCCGCCGGGGGCGAGGGAGAGAGCGAAGGGCAGGGTGGTCAGGAGGAGCAGGGCGATGGCCGCCAGGGTCGGTGCCGCGGGGCCGAGGGAGGTGAGCAGGCCGACGATCGCCGGGCCCGCGACGAAGCTGAGCTCGTCGGCGGTCGCCTCGTAGGAGAGTGCGGTGGGGACGAGGTCGGGCCGCTCGCGCGCGTGGAGCAGGCGGGACCAGTGGACGCGGACCAGGGAGCCGACCGGCGGCTGGGTGAGGCCGGCGAGGGCAGCCGCGGCAATCATGCCCGGGCCGCCGAAGTGGCTCGCGACGACGAGGGCGGCGAGGGCACCGGCGTTGGCGAGCGCGCTCACCGCCCCGACGCGACGGTGGCCGTGCCGGTCGGCCAGCGCTCCGGCGACCGGGGCGCCGAGCGCGTTGGCGATGCCCTGAGCAGCGGCGGCGAGACCGGCGAAGGCGTAACTGCCGGAGGCGGCCCGGACCAGGATGAGCGTCGCGAGCGACGAGGTCGCGTAGGGAAGGCGGGCGAGGAACCCGAGCGGGAAGAATGCCGCGCCGGGCACGCGGAGAAGGGATCGGTACGCCATCGGCGTCTCCCGTGAGCACGTCGGAGGGACGCGCTACCCAGCCACCGACGCGTTGACGATCCCGCTTCCGCCGCGCAGCCTAGCGAGCCGACCGCCCTGCCACCAGAGCTACTTCGCCGCCCATGGCTCTTACGCCTCAAGGTACGAATATGGCGTTCTCATTTGACGAGAGGTAGCCTCTCACCCGATCGTCACGTCTCGCCGGGGAGGCCGTCATGGCAGGCACGATGCAGGGCAAGGTCGCGGTGATCAGCGGAGGTTCGACCGGCGTGGGGAGGGCCGTCGGGGCGCAACTCGCCGAGAACGGGGCGCAGGTGGTGCTGCTCGCCCGGCGCGCCGACCGGCTGGAGACGGCCGCGCGGGAGATGGCCGGGTCGGTGCACACGATCCCGACCGACGTCAGCAGCGGCGACAGCGTCCGGGCGGCGTTCGCCCGGATCGAGGAGCGGTTCGGGCGGGTGGACATCCTGGTGAACAGTGCCGGGGTCGCCCGCATCCGCGCCATCGAGGAGACTGCCGACGAGGACATCCACGCCTGCGTCGGCACCAACCTCCTGGGCCCGATCCACACGATCCGCTCGGCCGTGCCCCTGCTGCGGGCCGCCGGGGGCGGCGACATCCTGAACATCTCCTCCGAGATCACCCTCGACCACATGCCGTTGATGGCCATGTACGCGGCGAGCAAGCACGGCCTGAACGGCTTCACCGCCGCGATGCACAAGGAACTGCGCGGCGACGGGATCCGGGTCGCCCTGGTGATCCTGGGCTCGATCTCGGACAGCGCGTTCATCGAGAACTTCCCCGGCGAGGACCGGCAGCGCGCCGCGCCGGTATGGGAGGCGGACGGCTATCTGACCAGGGTGGGCGCCATGAAGCCGCTCCCCTCGGCGACCGTCGCCCGCGTGATGGTCCAACTGCTGGTCACCCCGCCCGAGGTCGTGCAGGACGTGGTGCACATCCGCCCGGCCGGTTGAGACCCCCCGATCGTGACCATGGTCCGCGGACCGGAACCACGGCCCTCGGTTCCCGACCATGCGGCAGCCTTGGACTCCCCATAAGTCCGCCTTATGAGGTCATAGATCGGACCCGCGTACCGACTTAGGCATGCCTTAGCTTAGGCTTCCCGTCGAGTCGCCTGTCATCGTTCGAAGGGAACCTGATCATGCCGCGCCCCCTGCGGGTAGCCATCGTCGGAGCCGGTCCCGCCGGGATCTACGCCGCCGACGCCCTGCTCAAGTCCGAGGTGGCCGCCGAACCCGGTGTGTCCATCGACCTCTTCGAGCGGATGCCCGCGCCCTTCGGCCTGATCCGGTACGGCGTCGCCCCCGACCACCCGCGCATCAAGGGCATCATCACCGCCCTGCACCAGGTCCTGGACAAGCCGCAGATCCGCCTCTTCGGCAACGTCGACTACCCGACCGACATCAGCCTCGACGACCTGCGCTCCTTCTACGACGCCGTGGTCTTCTCCACCGGCGCGACCGCCGACCGCGAGATGTCCATACCGGGCATCGAGCTGGACGGCTCCTACGGCGCCGCCGACTTCGTCTCCTGGTACGACGGCCACCCGGACGTCCCGCGCACCTGGCCGCTGGAGGCCGAGAAGGTCGCCGTCCTCGGTGTCGGCAACGTGGCCCTCGACGTGGCCCGCGTCCTCGCCAAGACCGGCGACGAACTGCTGCCCACCGAGATCCCGCCGAACGTCCACGAGGGCCTCAAGGCCAACAAGGCGCTCGAAGTCCACGTCTTCGGCCGCCGCGGCCCGGCGCAGGCGAAGTTCTCCCCGATGGAGCTGCGCGAGCTGGACCACTCCCCCAACATCGAGGTCATCGTCGACCCCGAGGACATCGACTACGACGAGGGCTCGATCACCACCCGTCGTGGCAACAAGCAGGCCGACATGGTCGCCAAGACCCTGGAGAACTGGGCGATCCGCGATGTCGGCGACCGCCCGCACAAGCTGTTCCTGCACTTCTTCGAGTCGCCGTCGGAGATCCTCGGCGAGGACGGCAAGGTCGTCGGCCTGCGCACCGAGCGCACCGCCCTCGACGGCACCGGCAACGTCAAGGGCACCGGCGAGTTCAAGGACTGGGACGTCACTGCGGTCTACCGCGCGGTCGGCTACCTCTCCGACAAGCTGCCCAAGCTCCCCTGGGACATCGAGTCGGGCACGGTCCCGGACGAGGGCGGCCGGGTCATCCAGGAGACCGGCGAGCACCTCCAGTCGACGTACGTGACCGGCTGGATCCGGCGCGGTCCGGTCGGTCTGATCGGCCACACCAAGGGCGATGCCAACGAGACGGTCGCGAACCTGCTCGACGACCACGCAGGCGGCCGTCTGCACACGCCTGTTTCGCCCGACCCGGAGGCCGTGGACGCGTTCCTCGCCGAGCGAAACGTCCGCTTCACCACCTGGGACGGCTGGTACAAGCTCGACGCCGCCGAGAAGGCGCTGGGCGAGCCGCAGGGCCGTGAGCGCGTGAAGATCGTCGAGCGCGAGGACATGCTCCGGGCGAGCGGCGCGTAAGTCTCGACAAGGTGAGGTCAGAAGGGCCCGGCGGCCGTACCGCCGGGCCCTTCGCACTTCAGCGCACGGCCCTCCCGTACCGGGCGAACACGGTGTGCCCCGGCTTCTCCACCTCCAGGCACTCCAGGTTCGCGGGGGGACCGTCCGCGGCGAAGAGCCGCTCACCGGTACCGACGACGGTGGGGAAGGTGATGAGCCGGTACTCGTCGACCAGGTCCTGCGCCATCAGCGTGTGGACGATGCTCAGGCTGCCCATGACGACCACCTCCCGCTCCTCTCGCTTCACGGCGTCGACGAGATCGCCGTCGAGGACGGTCGAGTTCGCCCACGCCGAGGCATCGGTCAGGGTGCGGGAGGCGACCAGTTTCGACGCGGAGTTCATGCGGGCGGCGAACGGGTCGTCACGGCCCGGCCACAGCCGCGCGAACGCCTCCCACGTGCCGCGGCCGAGCAGCAGCACCCCGTCGCCCAGGGTGTCGGCCAGCCGGAACCTGTCGCCCTCGATCTCCTCGCGGCCGTAGCGGAAGAGCCAGCCGCCGTAGGGGGTGCCGTCGGACCCGTCGGGGTCGGAGACGACTCCGTCCAGGGTGGTGAACTGAATGACGGTGACGCTCATGATCCATTGTCCTTTCGGTCGATGCTCACCGGTACGTACCGGCGGCAGCGGCCGAACTCATCGCGGCGGGAGCGGTTGATCCGAGGAAATCCGCCGGGGCAGGTCGAAGGACGCCAGCACCTGCGGTTCGGTGAACACGACGTTGCGGGTGACCCGGCCGCCGCCGACCGTGAACACCTGGACACTGTGCAGCCGGCGGCCTCCGTCGGGGTCCGACGCGTACGCGGCGAGCGCGGGCTGCGAGTTGGCCGTGATCTGTGTCAACGCCCAGTCCGTACCGCGGAGTTCGAACACCCTGCGCATGAACGCGCCGTAGTGCCCGGTGCCCAGGAACCAGAGCGGGACAGGCGGCATCTCCAGGACGACCCCGTCGGCCAGGAGCCGTACGAGGGCGGGGACGTCGGCCGCCTCGAAGGCCCGCAGGTAGCGGTCGATCACCTCGCGCGCCTCACGGTCGTCCGGTTCGGCGACCGTCTGGCCGTCGCCGATGTCCGTGAGGGCGGCGCGGGCCCGCTGGAGTGTGCTGTTGACGGCCGGGACGGTGGTGTCGAGCTGGTCGGCGACCTCGGCGGCGCTGAACTGGAGCACCTCGCGGAGCACGAGCACGGCCCGCTGCCGCGCCGGGAGCCGTTGCAGGGCCACGACCAGGGCGAGCCGCATGTCGGTCCGCGCCTCCATGTCGTAGCGCGCGTCGGGGAAGGGCTGGAGCCAGGGGATGTCGGTGGCCGGGGTGAGGGGGGTCCAGGGGTCCTCGCCCGCTGCGCCGAGGCCGGACGGGAGGGGGCGGCGGGCGCGGCCTTCGAGGGCGGTGAGGCAGACGTTGGTGGCGATGCGGTACAGCCAGGTCCGGACGGACGCGCGGCTCGGGTCGTAGCGGTCACGGGCCTTCCACGCGCGCAGCATCGTGTCCTGCACCAGGTCCTCGGCCTCGTGGAACGAGCCCAGCATGCGGTAGCAGTACGCCACCAACTCGCCCCGGTACGGCTCGAAGTCCACGCGTCCATCATGGCGTACGGGGCTGTTAACGTCCTCCGGTGTTCTCCCTCCTCGAACCCCCGTTCTTCTCCCGGCTGCGCGACGCGCGCCGGATCCTCGTCGCCGGGGCCGGCGGCGGCTTCGACGTCTACGCCGGGCTGCCCCTCGCGCTCGCGCTGCGCTCGGCCGGCAAGGAGGTGCACCTCGCCAACCTGTCCTTCGCCGATCTGTACGGCCTCGACCAGGACGTGTGGGTGCAACCGGACCTCGCGGCAGTGGGCCCCGACACGGAGGCGCGGGGTGACTACTTCCCCGAGCGGTCGCTCGCCCGGTGGCTCCGGCTGCACGACATGCCGTCCACGGTGTACGCGTTTCCCCTGACCGGCGTGCAGCCGCTGCGGGCCGCGTACCGCGCGCTGATCGACCACCTGGGCGGTGTCGACGCCGTCGTGCTCGTCGACGGCGGGACCGACATCCTGATGCGCGGCGACGAACACGGGCTCGGCACACCGGAGGAGGACATGGTCAGCCTCGCCGCGGTGGACGGCCTCGACGAGGTGCCGGTGCGGCTGGTGGCGTGTCTGGGCTTCGGCATCGACGCGTACCACGGGGTCAACCACGCGCTGGTGCTGGAGAATCTGGCCGCGCTGGAGCGCGAGGGTGCCTACCTCGGCGCGTTCTCCCTCCCGCGCGAGAGCCGGGAGGGGCGGCTGTACCTCGACGCGGTGGCCCACGCCCAGGAGTGCACGCCGGACCACCCGAGCATCGTCAACGGTTCCGTCGCCGCCGCCGTGCGCGGGGACTTCGGCGACGTCCGCTTCACCGAACGCACGCGCGGCAGCGAGCTGTTCATCAATCCGCTGATGTCGCTGTACTTCTGCGTGGACGCTCCGGGGCTCGCCCGCCGCAACCTCTACCTCGACCGGCTGGCGCCGACCGCGCTGATCCGGCAGGTCAGTTCGCGCATCGAGGAGTTCCGCGACGAACTGCCCCGGCAGCGCCCACCGCGCGCCTACCCCCACTGACCGCCCGCCCCGGTGTGGTCAACTCGCAGGTGTCAGCGCCTGTTCGGCCCAGATGGTCTTGCCGGTCGCGGTGTGCCGGGTGCCCCAGTCGGCGGTGAGCTGGGCGACCAGGAGGAGGCCCCGGCCGCCCTCGTCGTAGATGCGGGCCCGGCGAAGGTGGGGCGAGGTGGAGTTGCCGTCGGAGACCTCGCAGATGAGCGTACGGTCGAGGATCAGGCGGAGTTGGATCGGTTCGGCGCCGTAGCGGATCGCGTTCGTGACGAGTTCGCTGACGACGAGTTCGGTGACGAAGGCCTCCTCCGTCAGTCCCCAGGCGTCGAGTTGGGCGGTGGCGAGCCGTCGGGCCTCGGAGACGCCCTCGAAGTCGGCGGCCAGGTCCCAGACTTGGACGTGGTCGGCGTCAAGTGCCCTGGTGCGGGCGAGCACCAGGGCCACGTCGTCGGTCGGGTACTTGGGCAGCAGCGCGGACAGCACCTGGTCGCAGCGGTCCTCCAGGGTGGACCGCGATCCGGCAAGGGCCTCGCGCAGCCGGGAGATGCCGAGGTCCGGGTCCCGGTCGGCGGCCTCCACCAGACCGTCCGTGTACAGGGCGACCAGGGTGCCTTCGGGCAGTTCGAGTTCGGTGGTCTCGAAGGGCAGGCCGCCCACGCCCAGGACCGGGCCGACGCCGATGTCGACCACCTGCGTGGTGCCGTCCGGCAGGACGAGGACGGGCGGCGGGTGACCGGCGCTCGCGGCGCTCAGCATCCGCGACACCGGGTCGTAGACGGCGTACAGACAGGTCGCCCCGGTGCCGCCGACGCCGGCGCGCCCGCCGTTCTCGTCGTCACCGCCGAGCCGCAGGACCAGGTCGTCGAGGTGGGCCAGGAGTTCGTCGGGCGGGAGGTCGACGTCGGCGAGCGTCTGGACGGCGGTGCGCAGCCGGCCCATGGTGGCGGAGGCCTGGATGCCGTGGCCGACCACGTCACCGACCACCAGGCCCACCCGCGCGCCGGAGAGCGGGATGATGTCGAACCAGTCGCCGCCGACACCGGCCCGCGAGTCGGTGGGCAGATAGCGGCAGGCCACGTCGACCGCGGACTGCGGGGACGTGCCGCGCGGCAGCAGGCTTTCCTGGAGGGTGAGCGCGGTGGAGCGCTCCCGGGTGTAGCGGCGGGCGTTGTCGACGCAGAGGGCGGCCCGGCCGGCGATCTCCCGCGCCAGGGCGACGTCGTCCTGGGTGAAGGCGTCGGGCCGGGTGCGCAGCAGGACGGCGACGCCCAGCGTGGTGCCGCGCGCGATCAGCGGCACCGCCAGCAGTGAGGTGACGACGGATCCCCGCATCTTCGCGGCCCGCGCCGGGACGCCCGCGATCCACCGGTCGAAGTCCGGGTCGCCGCTCCCGCTGAGCACCGGGCGGCCGGTGTGCAGGGCGCGGGCGGGCGGCGAGTAGGGCGGGTAGGCGTCGCTGGCGCCCAGGCCGATCACGGCCTCCGGGGTCCCCTTCTCGGTGGACAGATGCGCGGCCCGGCGGAGCACGACGTCCGCGTCCGGGCCGCCGTCCTCGGGCTCCTCGCCGTGCATCACCGCCTCCAGCAGGTCCACGCTCGCGAAGTCGGCGAAGCGCGGGACGACCAGTTCGGCGAGTTCCCGCGCGGTGCGGTCGAGGTCGAGGGTCGTGCCGACGGAGACGGCGGCCTCGTCGAGCACCGCGAGCCGCTGCCGCGCCCAGTGCTGCTCGCTGCTGTCGAATCCGGCCATGCCCACGGCGCGGACCTCGCCCCGGTCGTCCCGGACCGGCCACAGCTCCAGGTTCCAGGCGTGCTCGCGGATTCCGGACGGGGCGCGGGTGTAGCTCTCGTAGTGCGCGGGTTTGCCCGTGGCCGCCACGTCGCGCAGTGCCTGGAGGGTGCCCAGCTGGTCGACGTCCGCCGGCAGGCCGTAGGGGAAGGCGTGGCCGCGCAGGGCCTCCTCGCCGAGCCCCATGACCTCGCAGGCCACGGCGTTGAGCCGCAGATACCGCTGCGCGGCGTCGAACACCGACATCGAGAACGACGCCTGCCTGAACGCGCGCTCGATCAGCGCGCGCTCGTCGTCGTCCCCGCGGGCGGGATCCATGGGATCAGTGTGCTCCCGCACCCGGAGGCCAACAACCGGGCGCCGGGACCGCGCGCACGACGGCCGGCGGGATCGAACGAATACTTGGGGTCCGCAAATGCTGTGAAGTGCCCCACGGCGGGTAGTTCTTAACTCAGCGCCTCTTCCGCGTGAACACCTCCACTCAAAGGAACTGTGGTCTTGGCTCTCGCGTACCCTGACGCCCCGTCAGCCCGTCGACCCGGGCGTACCTGGACTATTCGCATCACAGGTCACCGCGACCGCACCGCCTCGGTCAGCTGCTCCTCCGGGTGCGGCATGCCCGCCCGGTCGCGTGACATCCCGGCCCTGCGCCGCTTCGCCGAAGCCCACGCGGCGGCCCATGTCAGAGCGGCGACCGTACGCCCCGACGCGGCCTGCGGCTGCCGTCGCCAGCGGTGCGCGGCGCACGAGGGGACCCGGGTCGACTGCTCGGGCTCGGTGCTGCTCGTGCTCCGGCACGATCCGGCGGTCGGCCAGGTGTGGGCCCTGTCCGAGGTCTGCGCGGCCTGTGCCTCACTGATGACGCACACCCGGGTCGTCGGCAAGCCCGCGCCGCGCACCCGGCCGCCCCGCCAGGAGACGGTCGTACCCCTCCAGGCACCGCCCCCGGCGAGCTCGCGTTCGGTACCGGCCGGATTCAGCGCGCCGCCGGCCGAGGCAGGTGTGCCGTCCCGGCCGGACCGCCGGCGGCGGTGAGCGGGTGCGGTGCGGGGCACACGGAAGGGACCCACCCCGAGCGGATGGTGGGCGGGTCCCGTCCGCGCCACCATTCTGCGGACCGGGCCATGTCAAAGGCACGTGTGAAACCCCGCCGCCCGGAGCGGACCGATCACACCCCGCGCGTATGCTCACGCGGGATCGCAGGAATTCCGGGCATACGAGACTCCACGACCCCCGCTTGACCCACCAAGATCTCCAACGCCCATACTGGTGGGTCAGCCCCGCTCCCGCCCGCAGATTGGCCTATGTCGAACTCCTCCACAGCTCCGCCCACGATCCCCCACACGGTGTGGTTGGCTCGCGGCCGCCACGTCGGGTCCGAGGACGCGGCCGATGTCGTACGGCGACAGTTGCAGCGCCTCAAGGACCGCGAGGTCATCGACGACCACATGGAACCGGACGAGGATCAGGGCCATGATCCCGGGGAACTGGTCTTCGAGGCCCGCTGGCGGGTCGAGGGGACGGTGACCGTGCGGGCGCGGCTGACGTTTCCGGCGCTTCCGGCGCCGGGCTCGCCCGCCGCCCCCGTTTCGCCCGACGGACGGGAGTGGATCCTGGTCGCGGAGGCCGAGCGGCCGTGGAACCCCCACTGGCCCTCCCCCGCGACCGTCTTCTGGCCCGAGGACGCGGACTCCGGCTGGGACCACGCGCCGGTCCCCGGTCTGCGCTTCCGGCAGGTCAACCCGCTGCCGTCGGACGAGAAGGATCTACGACGGCTGTTCCGGAGCTGCGCGCAGGACGGCTGGAGCGTGCACGTCGTCGTGCACGAGGCGATGACCCCGGACGCGCGCGGCCGGCTCCCCCTGGCCCCGCTGCTGCCGGCGAGCCTGCGGCACTGCGTGGTGGAGCACCGGGCCACCCCCGACCAACTACGCTCCGTGAACTGGGCGTTGCTGCGCGAGTTCGACTTCCAGGTGCCGCGCGGCGGTGCCGTGGTGCTGCCCACCAACCCGGCCGCTCCCGGCTACGACGTGCGCGACTTCTCCGTGCGCAGCGTCTTCCTCGACGGCTCCGAGCCCGCCGATCTCGTGGACGTGCTCTGCCGTTACGCCGCCTCCGCGCGCCCCCTGCCGGAGGGCGGCGCCGAGGCCGTCACCGCGCTGCGCGAGCAGTGGAGCCTGATGACCCTGGAGGAGGAACTCGCCCGGGAGCGCAGGCTCGTGGCCATGTACGCCGAGGCTCTCGAAGCGATGACGAAGTCCCGCGACCTCTACCGGGAGTCCGCCGACCGCGCCAACGAGGCACTGGCCGCACTGCGCGAGTCCGGCGGCGCTGTCGTGCCGGGCGAGCCTCCCCGGTCGGCGGAGTCCCCGCTCCAACGAACCTTCGGCCGGTTGCGGGACGCGACGAAGGCACTGCGCCCCGTGACACCGTCGGCCGACGGGACCCGCGTCGAGCCGTCGCGGGACGACGGCCGGCCTACCGAGGAGCGGTAGGCGGTCGACTTCCGGCCGCAAGGACCCGCCGTCACACGAGCGGTCCGCGCCGCGCGACGGCGGAGGTGAAAATGGACCACCAGTGGTGATCACCGCCCACGCGCCCCGCCTCCTTGCGGCCTAGCTTGGCGGTATGCCGATGCAACCCTGGTTCCGCGATGCCAAGTTGGGCATCTTCGTCCACTACGGGATCTACGCCGTCGACGGTGTGCCGGAGTCCTGGTCGTTCTACACGGGCCAGGTGCCGCACGAGCAATACATGCGCCAGCTGGACGGGTTCACCGCCGCGCGCTACGAACCACGGGACTGGGCGCGGCTGTTCGCGCGGGCGGGTGCCCGGTACGCGGTGCTGACCGCCCGGCACCACGACGGTGTGGCCCTGTGGGACTCGGCCCACGGCGACCTGGACGTGGTCCGCCGCACCCCGGCCGGCCGCGATCTGATCGGGCCCTATGCCGACGCGCTGCGCGAGGAGGACCTCAAGGTCGGGCTCTACTACTCGCACTCCGACTGGAACCACCCCGACTACGCCAGCACGGTGCACCCGAACCCGCCGGACGAGGAGATCCGCGCCAACCCGTACGCCTCCGCCCGGCCCGGCGAGGAGGATCCGGCCGCCTGGGCGCGCTACCTCGCCTACCGCGACGGCCAGGTCGGCGAGTTGGTGGCCCGCTTCCGGCCCGACCTGCTGTGGTTCGACGGCGAGTGGGAGCGGGCCGAGGAGCAGTGGGGCATGCGGGAGTTGGCGGAGCTGATCCTCGCCGGGAACCCCGACACCGTCCTCAACGCCCGCATGCTGAGCCACGGCGACTACGCGACCCCCGAGCAGGGGGTACCGCTGCAAGCCCCGGACGGGCCTTGGGAGTTGTGCCTGACGGTCAACGACTCGTGGGGTTTCCAGCACGGGGACCACCATCACAAGTCGGTGCGGCAGCTGGTGCGTTACTTCACGGAGACCATCGGCATGGGCGGCAATCTGCTGCTCGACGTGGGGCCGCGGGAGGACGGGACGATCCCGCCCGAGCAGGTGGAGCGCCTCGAGGGCCTCGGCGCCTGGATCGCCCGGCACTCCGACGCGGTGTACGGCACGGTGGCCGGCCTGCCCGCCGGGCACCACTACGGACCGAGCACCCTGTCCGCCGACCGCCGCACGCTGTACCTGGTGTGCTTCGACCCGCCGCGCGAGTCGGTGTCGGTGCGCGGCCTCCGTACACCCGTGAAGCGGGTCACGGTGCTCGGTACAGGCGCCGCACTCGGCCACGACGTGATCGGCGGACTCGGCGAGGTGCCGGGCGTGACCTGGATCGACGCCCCGCGGGCCGCCGATGTGGACGACCAGGCGACGGTCCTGGCGGTGGAGCTGGACGGGGAGTTGGAGCTGTACCGGGGTGCGGGGCGGGACTGACCGGCGCAATACGGGCCGACTTCACCCGGTCCCGGCGCGAACCGCCCTCGGCGAAGCGCCCAACTCCCGTCGGCACGCCTTGTTGAAGGCCTGGAGGTCGCCGATGCCGACGGCCGCCGCGATCGCCGGGACGGACAGCGTGGACTCCCGCAGCAGGTGCCGTGCGTGTTCCAGGCGGCGGTGTCGGATGTAGGCGACGACCGTGCTGCCGAGTTCGGCGCGGAACAGGCGGATGAGGTGGTTGTGCGAGACCCCGGCCGCGCGCGCCACCTCGGGCACCGTCAGCGGGGCCGCCAGGTGCGCCTCGATGTGTGCGACGGCGAGGGCGAGCGCGGGGTGGGGTCCGGCGGTGTCACCGGCAGCCGGGGTCGCGAGGTCGGCCACCCGCCACAGCACGGTCCACAACTCGGCGGCGGCCCGGGCGGAGTTGCGCGGTGCCGCCGCGACGGCCCGCAGCATCAGGTCGGTGAGCACAGGCGTCTGCGTGCCGGCGTCCTGCATCACGGGAACGGTCAACCGCTCACCGGCGGACGCGAGTTCCAGGTGGGCGAAGAGATGCTCGGACCGGCCCCGGTAGTGGAAGCGCACCAGCGCACCGGGCGGCACCAGGCTCACACGGCCGGGCCTGATCCGGTACGGCACCCCGTCGACCGTCAACTCCGCCTCGTACCGGTAGAGATGGAGCTGCCAGAGGTCGGGCAGCCGGAACACGTCACGCGGACTCGCCGTGCCGTGCACACCGACACCGAGGCCCGCGACGCGCGGCGGGGCGTCGAGGCAGATCCGCACGTGGGTTCCCGTCCCGCTGGTCGCGCTCACGGTGAAAACGTACCAGTTCCCGACTTGGGGTCGACAGCTGTCAAGACTCTTCCGGGCGTTCGGGTGTGATGTTCCCCTCTTCGGCAATACCGGGGCCCCAACCGGGCATCCGGATAGGGCACATGCCGTGCGGCCGGACCGGAAAAGGGGAGCCCGTGGATTCGACCACAACCGTGATCGTCGTCGCCGTGGTGCTCGCGGTGGCGCTGCTCGCCGTGGCCGTCGGAGTGCTGGTGCGGCTCGTCCGCATGCGGCGCGGACTGCGGCGCGCAGGGCTTCCGACCGGCCCCAAATGGGTTTTCTGGGGTGCCGTCCTCTACTTCGTACTGCCGACCGACCTGATGCCCGATCCCGTGTACTTGGACGACATCGCCGTACTTCTCCTCGCCCTGCGCTCGATGCGCAAGTCCCTCGGCGAGCAGGAGGAGGGGCGGCCGGGCGACCTCGGCTGAGCCCGGCGAGCGTCTTACCTTCCTTACTATGACTACGCAGAGTAAGGAAACCATTCACTCGTTCGATTCGTATAAGTCTCTGGAAGCAGACGGAAGTCAGCGGGCCAAGCGACCTCGCGGGGTGGCCACCGCTTGCACGAGGCAGTACCGACGAGGGAGAGACGATGCAACCGTTCGCGCTCAACTACGCTCGCCCGGCAGCACAGTTGGAGCTCACCACTCCGTACAGCTACGACTCCGGACTGCAGTTGAACGTGCTCGCCGACGGACGGGTCGCCGCCCATGATCTCGCTCTGCTGAGAGAACTGGGGACCACGACGTCCACCGCGGGATCGAAGACTCACTTCGACGACTGAACACGGAACGACGAAAATGACCGTGTTGGTCCTTACCTGCGAAGAGGACGTCACCGCGGACCTGGTGATGGTGCATCTGCACGCGGCCGGCGTCCCCGTGGTCCGGATCGATCCCGCCGACCTCACCGGCGGGGTCGCGCTCTCCGGCGAGTACGTCCACGGAGCCTTCCGCGGCCATCTCGCGGCCGGCGGGCGGCTGGTGAGCGTGAGCGGACTGCGTTCCATCTGGGTGCGCAGACCGGGCGCCCCGGCGACCCGCGCACCCCAGCCCTCCGCGTGGCTCACCGAGGAGGCCTCACAGGCGCTCTACGGCATGCTGCGCGGCTCCGGCGCGCGCTGGATGAACCACCCCGACGCGGCGCGCCGCGCCCGGCACAAGCCCTGGCAGCTGCGGCTGGCCCAGCGCAGCGGGCTGCCTGTGCCCGCCACGCTGATCACCACGTTCCCGCAGGCCGCCCGCGAGTTCTCGCGGCGCTTCCCGGACCTCGTGGTCAAGCCGGTCTCCGGCGCCCATCCGCAGGATCCGCCCCGGGCGGTGCCGACCAGCCGGGTCGCGCCGGACACCGACTTCGCCGCCGTGGCCCTCGGCCCCACACTGCTGCAACGCCGGGTCGCCAAGCGCGCCGACATCCGGCTCACCGTGGTGGGCGACCGGATGCTGGCCGCCCGGATGGCGACCGCCCCGGACGCGGACCCCGCCGAGGTCGACGTCCGTTTCGCCGCACCCGCGCAGCCCTGGCGTCCCACCGAGGTCCCGCCGCGCATCGCCGAGGCCGTGCTGACGTATCTGCGCGAGGCCGAACTGGCCTACGGCGCCTTCGACTTCGCCGAGGACGCGGACGGGACCTGGTGGTTCCTGGAGTGCAACCAGTCGGGCCAGTTCGGCTTCGTCGAGGCGGACACCGGCCAGCCGATCGCCCGCACCATCGCGGAGTGGCTGGCCCTGCCCGCCGACCCGGAGCGGGAGGGTCTGGTCAACGGGTCGGACAGCACCGTCGCTTGACGTAGCGGAAACGGTTCGCCGCGGTCACAGTGCGCAGTCGTCCTGCCAGTCGCACGCGCCACAGACGACCAGCCGCAGCGCCCGGTCGTGGTGATGGTCGACCGTGACGTACGGGCGCAGCCGTTCGCTGCTCCCGCCGCACCGCGGGCAGCTCGCGAACAGCCCCAGAGGGCCGAAGTCGCTGATGGCCAGGGTGCTTTCGGTGGGGGTGCCCCGAACGGGGAGCGGCGGCACGAGGGCCGGGAAACCCAGGCGCACGATCATCGCCGCCGCCTCGTCCGACACCCGGCCCCCGCCCTGGGCCAGCCGTACGTGGCGCAGTCCGGCGAGGGCGGACGGCAGCGGTGTGTCGTCGAGTCGGACGGGCACGTGTGCGCCGAGCGGCGCGGGTTCCGTCCGCGTTCGGTCCCACGCCGCCGACCACAGCAGGACGACGACGGTCTCCGGGTCGGGGGGACCGTCCGAGGCTGTCGGCCACACGGCGGGCACGACGTCGGCCCCGACGCGTCCCAGCGCGTCCGCGAGCGCGAACGCCGCCCGCTCGTCCTGCCGTTGATAGGTGAGTCGCGTGTGCACGCACTCATGGTGCGGCATGCCGGGGACGTCCGGCACGCCTGTGGTGTTACGACCCGTATGTCCCCAGGAGGGCGCACACGGCGTCCTCCTCGACCGCGCGCACTTTGCTCAGCAGGGCGGCGTTCCCGGCCTGGTTCACCTGAGTTGTCAATGAGAAAGTGAGCGCGCGCCGGCCGTCGGGCGTCGCCGCCATCAACTGTGTGTAACCAAGGGTGTTCCCGGTATGTCCCAGAACGACCCCGCAACGGGTCTCGTAGCGGAAGATGGCCAAGCCCGCGCTGTTGCGGCCCGGTCCCGCCGGTTCGGACGCGCCGGGGATCCAGTGCCGCTGTTCCCGCAGCGCCGCCTTCGAGGTGAGGGCTCCGGAGGCGTAGCCGCCGATGAACGAGGCCAGGTCGCGGGGCGAGGAGGTGATGCCGCCGGACGCCCACACCCCCGACATGCCGATCGCCTCGCTGACGTCCTCGGGTCCCGACGGCCCGCCGACCGCGTAGCCGTGCATGTACGGGTCCGGCATCCGGTACCCCTGCGGCAGGCTCGTGTCGCGCAGGCCCAGCGGCCGGTACACGTCGCGCCGGAGCAGGTCCTCGTAGCGCGCGCCGGTCGCGGCCTCCGCCATGAGCGCCACGGCGATGTTGTCGGAGTTGGAGTACTGGTACTGCGAGCCGGGTGCGAACCGCAGCGGCTCTCCCGCCACGAAGTCGAGCAGGTGCCGCGAGTCGAAGTGGTGGTGCGGGTCGGCCTGGATGAGGCTGCGGAACTCCGGACTCTGGCTGAAGTCCGGGAGCCCACTGGTGTGCTGGAGCAGCTGACGCAGCGTCACTGCCCGCCAGGCCTTGGGCAGTTGGGGCAGTCGCTTGCCGATCGTGTCGTCGAGGGAGAGCCGGTGCTGTCGTACGAGACTCAGGGCCACCGCCCCGCTGAACGCCTTGCTGGTGCTCGCGGTCCGGGTGTGGTCGTCCGCTTCGAGCGGGCGGCCGGTGGTGATGTCGGCGGTGCCGGCCCGCAGGACGCGCTGCCGGTCGCCGTCGCGCAGCACGACGATCACTCCGGGCGGGCCGTCCGGGGCGGCGACCAGTTCGTCGAGGCCGCGCTGGAGGGAGTGGTCGTCGGCCGCGGCGGGCGACGCGGGGACGAGGGCGCCGACACAGCCGGCGACCAGGAGGGAGACGAGACGGAGCGGCAGGGGCATCGGGTGTCCTGGGGGCAGTGGGGGCAGGGCACGACCAGAATCCGGGGACGCCCCGGCGCCCGCACGGGCACGTGCTCCATACGGCCGCGTCCGGTCCCCCTCCGCACGGTGTTGCCGGGTGCGCCGGGCTGTGCCGTAATCGGATGAGCCGCGGTTCGGATCCTGACGGTGCCGTGCCCCGTCGGAAGGAGCGGCCGGAATGGACGCTTACGGTGCCGGGGACGGTGTCACGGCCGCCTCGGGAGGACTGCTGGACCTGTTGCAGGTCGCGGCGGTGGTCCTGGACGCCGGCGGGTACATCGCGCTCTGGAGTCCCGAGGCGGAGCAGTTGCTCGGCTACTCCGCCGAGGAGGCACTGACGCAGCGCGCCGACCGGCTGCTGGTGTCGCCCGACGACCGGGTCCGGGCGCGTGAACTGTTCGCCCAGGTGGGCTCGGGTGCCCGCTGGGCGGGGGTCTTCCCGCTGCTGCACCGGGACGGCACGGAGCGGCCCGTGGAGTTCCGCACCATGCGGCTGCGCGACAGCCACGGCCAGGCGCATCTGCTGGGTCTCGCGGCGGACGCGTCGACGGTACGGGGCGTGGAGCGGGACCTTGCGCTGTCCCACAGCCTGGTGCGGCAGACGCCGGTGGGCATCGCGGTGTTCGACACCGATCTGCGGTGGGTGACGGTGAACCCGGCCCTGGAGCGCATCAACGGCGTACCGGAGGCGGAGGTCGTCGGGCGCCGGGTCGGCGAGGTGCTGCCGGGCCTGGACGTGGCGGCCATCGAGTCACGGATGCGGCATGTGCTGATCACCGGCAAGCCACTGCTCGACCAGCAGACCGTGGGCCGTACGGCGGCCGATGCCGTGGAGCGGGCCTACTCGGAGTCGTACCACCGCATCGAGGACGCGCAGGGCCGGGTGCTCGGTCTCGCGATGGCCGTCCTGGACGTCACCGAGCGGGAGCAGGCCGCGGCCGAGGTCGCGCAGGCGCGCCAGCACCTGTCCGTGGTGGCGGAGGCCGGGGTGCGGATCGGGACGACGCTGGACCTCCAGCAGACCGCGCGGGAGCTGGCCGACGTGGCGGTGCCGCATGTGGCCGACCTGGCCGCCGTCGACGTACTGGAGTCGGTCGTGGCGCACGGCGGGATCACTCCGGTGGCCGGTGACGCGCAGGTCGAGTTCCGGGCGCTGGCCGTCGCGGCCGGCTACCTCACCGACGCGATCCACGCGGCGGACCCGGTCGGCGAACTGGCCACCTACGGCCCGCACCGCATCATCACCCAGTGCGTGCGCGAGGCCGGGCCGATCCTGGTGGAGCGGGTGGACCGGCCGATGATGCGACGCATCGCCAGGGACGGACGCGCCGCCCAGACCCTGCGCGCGGCGGGCGTCCACTCCTATCTCGCCGTCCCGCTGATGGCCCGCGGCGAGGTGCTCGGCACACTGAGCCTCTACCGCACCGTCAACGAGCGCCCCTTCGACGAACAGGACCGCGTCCTCGCCTCGGAACTCGCCGCGCGGGCCGCGATCTGCATCGACAACGCCCGCCTCTACGGCCGTGAGCGCACCACCGCGCTGACCCTTCAGCGCAGCCTGCTGCCGCCGGCCCCGGCCCGGCAGGAGGGGCTCGACATCGCCGCCCGCTATCTGCCGGCGCTGAGCGAGGTCGGGGGCGACTGGTACGACGTGCTGCCGCTGGGGCCCGGCCGGACCGGACTCGTGGTCGGCGATGTGATGGGCAAGGGTGTCCAAGCCGCCGCCATCATGGGGCAGTTGAGCTCCGCGACCCGCGCGCTGGCCCGACTCGACCTACCGCCCGCCGAGTTGCTGCACCACCTCGACGACCTCACCGGCTCCCTCGACACCATCGCGACCTGCGCGTACGGCGTGGTCGACCTCGGCCGGGGCACCTGCGCCCTGTCCAGCGCCGGGCATCTGCCGCCCGTCCTGATCCGCCCGGACGGAAGCGCGGAACTCCTCGACATCCCCGGCGGAGTCCCGCTCGGGGTCGGCGGGGTGGACTTCGGGACCACCGAAGTGCCGTTCACCACAGGCGCGTTGCTCGCCCTGTACTCCGACGGGCTGGTGGAGAACCGGGGCGAGTCGATCGACGTGGGGCTGCACACGCTGACGCGGTTGTTGCAGAGTTCCCGGCGCCCGCTGGAGCAGACGAGCGACATGCTCCTCAACGCCCTGCGCCCGGAGCCCGACGACGATGTCGCGCTCCTCCTGGTCCGCGCCACGGGCTGACCGGTCAGGCGCCCGTGGTCGAACCGGGGCGAATGATCATGAGGACGGTGACGGTGGCCCACAGCAGGTTGAAGATGCCGGTGAACATGGCGAGTTGAACGGTCCCGGCACGCTCCACGGGCCTTCCTGCGCCGAGTTCCTCCAGGAGTTCGTCCTGACGTGGCAGGACGAAGGCGATCAGGAGGCCGGCCGCCACCGCGGTGAGGGTGATGGAGGCGATGAGCCAGCCGCTGCCCAGGACGCCCATCGCGGCGGCGGTGGCGAAGCCGAAGAGGGGCACGGCGAGGCCGACCGCGCCGTAGAGACGGCAGATGCGGTGCAGCAGTCGTACGGTCGTCACCCCTGCGTCGGGGCCGTCCGTAGCGGTGAGGGCGCGGCGGGCCGCCGACGGGAACATGCTGGCGGCGACGGTCACGGGGCCGACCGCGACGATGGCGGCGAGCACGTGCAGGGCGAGAAGGATCTTGGTCACCGGCCCAGGCTAGGGAGGTCCCGTCCTGGCGCACAGGGGCTGGAACGACAGCTTCCAACGGATTCCCGCCAACGCGTGTGGTCAGGCTTCGGAGGCACAGGGGCGTGTCACCGGGCTGGCGGGAATCTGTCTATCGTGGTGTTCATGCACACCGTCGCGATCCTCGTTCTCGATCATGTGGTGCCGTTCGACATGGCCACCCCGATGGAGGTGTTCGGCCGTACCCGGCTGCCCGACGGCCGGAACGCGTACCGGATCCGGGTGTGCGGCGAGACGCCGGAGGTGCGGACGGACGGGTTCGCGCTACGGGTCGACCACGGCCTTGAGGCACTGGCGGACGCCGACACCGTCATCGTCCCCGGCTGCTCCGAGCAGGCCGGGCCGCCGTCCCCACGAGTGCTGGCGGCGCTGCGGGAAGCAGCGGCGGCGGGTACCCGGATCGTGTCGATCTGCGCCGGTGCCTTCGTGCTCGCCGAGGCCGGACTGCTGGACGGGCTGCGCGCCACCACCCACTGGATCGCCGCGGATCTGCTGGCCCGCGAGTATCCGCTGGTCGAGGTGGAGCCGGACGTGCTGTACGTCGACAACGGGCAGATCCTCACCTCGGCCGGGGCCGCCGCCGGGCTCGACCTGTGTCTGCACCTCATCCGCCGGGACTTCGGCTCGGCCGTCGCCGCCGACGCGGCCCGCCTCTCCGTCATGCCGCTCGAACGCGAGGGCGGACAGGCCCAGTTCATCGTGCACCGGCACCCACCGGTCCCCCAGGGTTCGACCCTCGAACCGCTCCTCCAGTGGATCGAGGACAACCTCGCCCACGAGGTCACGTTGGGGACGCTGGCCGCGCGATCGGGCATGAGCGAGCGGACGTTCAGCCGCCGCTTCCGCGAACAGACGGGCAGCACACCGCTCCAGTGGCTGCTGCGCGCCCGGGTTCGACGCGCCCAGTACCTGCTGGAGAACAGCGACCATCCGATCGAACGCGTCGCCCAGCAGGCCGGGTTCGGCTCCCCCACCGCGTTCCGCGAACGCTTCCGCAAGGTGGTCGGCACGAGCCCGCAGGCATACCGCTCGGCGTTCCACGGCAGGACGGCGCGCGAAGTGGCGGTCTCCTGAAGGCGCTACGCGAGGGCGCGGTCGTCGGCGGCCTCGCCACGCGCCGCCGCCAGCAGGGCGTCCGCCTCGACGATGGCCTCGCGGATGCCCGTGGTGCCCGTCATCACGCACAGGGTGTAACTGACGTCGTTCAACTCGGCGGCCGTCTGCGGGCGTTGCCCCTCCGCGTGGGCGATGCGGAGCACCGCGTACCGGGTGAGCAGTTTCCTGACGGCCTTCGGGTCCGGCACGAGCACGGAGCGCCCCTCTCTCGTTGTGCGCTCCGTGTGCCCCGCCCAAGCCGGATCAAGCACCCTCCCACGAGATCCGGTCAGGCGACCTGCCCACTGTGCAGCGCCGTGTACGCCCCACCCCTGCGCAGGAGTTCGTCGTGCGCGCCGACCTCCAGGATCGCTCCGTCGCCCATCACCACGATGCGGTCGGCGCTCCGGACCGTGGACAGCCGGTGCGCGACGACGAAGGTCGTACGGCCGTGGAGCAGTCGGGCGAGGGCCTGTTGGACGAGCGCCTCCGAGCGGGTGTCCAGGGCCGAGGTGGCCTCGTCCAGGACGAGGACCTTGGGGTCGCGGATCAACGCCCGTGCGATAGCGAGGCGTTGGCGCTGGCCGCCGGACAGCCTGGCCCCGCGCTCGCCCACCAGGGTGTCCAGTCCCTGCGGCAGCTTGTCCACGAACTCAAGGGCGTTGGCGTCCCGCAGCGCCGCGCGCACCGACTCCTCGTCGGCGTCGTCCATGCCGTAGGCCACGTTGTCGCGGATGGTGCCGTCGAAGAGGATCGACTCCTGGGGGACGACCGAGACGAAGCGGCGGTAGGTGCGCAGGTCGAGGGTGTTCATGTCGGTGCCGTCGAGGAGGAGTTGGCCGGCGGTGGGGCGGATGAAGCCGATGACGAGGTTGAGGACCGTGGACTTGCCGGCGCCGGACGCGCCGACGAGGGCGACGGTCTCGCCGGGTGCGACGGCGAGGGTGAAGTCGCGGACGGCGGGGCGGAGTTGGCCGCCGTCGTAGGTGTGGCCGACGCTCCGGAAGGTGACGGCTCCGCGTACCGCCGTGACCACCTCCTTGCCCTCGTTGTCCTCCAGCTCGGGCGCCTGGAGCACCTCGCCGACGGAACGGACCGATTCCAGACCCTTGGTGATGACCGGGGCCAGGCCCATGAGGGTCGTCGTGGAGTTGGTGAGGGTCGTCAGGAAGGCGCTGAGCATGACGACGTCGCCGGCGGTGACGCCCCAGACGCCGTAGTACGACACCAGGGCCGCGCCGGCGAGGACCAGGACGCCGACGACGTTCAGGACGACCCAGGCCAGCGAGCCGAAGCGGCCGTTGAGGAGGTCGAGGCGGTTTCCGGTGGTGAGGAGGCGGCGCAGGGTGCCGTCCATGCGGCGCAGGGCCTTGCCCTCCAGGCCGTGGGCGCGGGTGACCGGGATGAGGCGGGTCATCTCCGTGACGCGCGAGGACAGGGTCTCGACCTCGTGGCGGAAGTGCTCGTTGTGGGTGCGCAGGCGGGCCCGCAGCCGGGACACGAGCAGCGCGGCGACCGGCACGACGACCACGAAGACGGGCACGAACTCCGGTGTGCGGAAGGCGATGATGACCAGTCCGCCGGTGAGCACGGTGATCGCGCCGAGCCCGGTCTCGGCGGTCTGCTGCACCATCTGCTCGACCGTCTCGACGTCCCGCACGACCTTGGCCTGGAGCACCCCCGCGCTGACCCGGGAGTGGTAGCCGATGGAGAGCTGCTGCATCCGCGTGCACAGGGCCGAGCGCAGGTCGGTGCCCATGCGGCGGACGCTGCCGTAGAGGAGGCGGACGTAGAGGACGTGCAGGGGGTAGTTGATCAGCAGGATGAACAGGATGACGCCGGTGCTGATCCAGAGCCTGCTGACCGGCTGGTGCTGGACGACCGTGTCGATGATGGACGCGGTGATCAGCGGGAGCAGCCAGATGGGGCTGTGCTTGACCGTGAACACCGCGACGGCCAGGGCGAGGCGTCTGCGGTCCTCGCGGAACAGGTAGGCGAGGGTGCGGATCGGGTGTTCGTCGCGGTAGCGGTGGTCGAGCGGCTTGTCCGTGGACGACGCCATCGGTGGTGGTCCTCCCCCTGTGACCGGTTGACGGGCAAGCGCTTTCTTCCCCTGCCCGCCCCAACTACACCTCCGGCGTCACCGCCGTCTCAGGCGGCGTCCAACTCCGCGAACTCCTCGGCGGAGAGCGTCAGTTCGGGCGCGGCGGCCGAGTCGCGGATCGTCTCGGGGCGGCTGGAGCCCGGGATCGGTACGACGACCGGGGACTTGGCGAGCATCCAGGCCAGGCACACCCGCTGCGGGCTGACCCCGTGCTGCTCGGCGATCTTGGCGAACGGCGCGTAGGCGGAGCCGAGTTCACCGGCGCGGCTGATGCCGCCGAGGGGGCTCCAGGGCAGGAACGCGATACCGAGCTCGTCGCACAGCTCCAGCTCCGGCTCGCTGGAACGGAAGGCCGGGGAGAACTGGTTCTGCACGGAGACCAGCCGCCCGCCGAGGATCTCGTTGGCGAGCCGGATCTGCTCCGGGTTCGCGTTGGAGATCCCGGCGAGGCGGATCTTGCCCGCGTCGAGCAGGTCCCGGATCGCGCCGACGGAGTCCGCGTACGGGACCCTGGGGTCCGGGCGGTGGAACTGGTAGAGCCCGATGGCCTCCACGCCCAGTCGGCGCAGGGAGGCCTCGCAGGCCTCCTTCAGGTACTCGGGGCTGCCGTTCAGGGTCCAGCTGCCGTCCCCGGGACGGAGATGGCCGCCCTTCGTCGCGACCAGGACGTCCGCACCGCGGTCGTGCGAGGCGAGGGCCTTGGCGATCAGGGTCTCGTTGTGTCCGACCTCGTCGGCGTGCAGATGGTAGGCGTCCGCGGTGTCGATCAGAGTCACGCCCGCGTCGAGGGCGGCGTGGATGGTGGCGAGGGAGCGGGCCTCGTCCGGCCGCCCCTCGATCGACATGGGCATACCGCCCAGGCCGACAGCACTGACCTCGACGTCACCGATACGGCGGGTGTCCATTGCTCGTGCTCCTCTTCCGGTCTTCCGGCTGTCGCGCAGAACCGTGCCGTCCCGGCCCGCCGGACGACCGGTCGGGTCGCGGCGGGCAGGGCACGTCCTCCAGCCTCTCCGGCCCGGGTCCGCAGGTCCAATAGAAGAAATCGAACGCATCCAGCAGCGGGACTGCTCAATCGGTGACTCGCGGGAAGGGCTTGCGCACCTGCCCTGTTCATGTGGCACGCTCACCGGCGACCGGTTCGTCCGGCGGATTCGAACCGTGGATCCGCCCCGTGGAGAGGCACCGCCATGCGCATCGGACTGCTCGGCACCGGCCCTTGGGCACAGATGGCACACGCCCCCGCCCTCGCCGGGCACGCGGAGTGGGACTTCGCGGGCGTGTGGGGCCGCCGCCCGGACGCGGCCAAGACACTGGCCGACCAGTACGGCGTCCCGGCCTACGACGACGTCGACGCGCTCCTCGCGGACGTGGACGCCGTCGCCGTGGCCCTTCCGCCTTCCGTTCAGGCCGAGTTGGCGGTGCGGGCCGCGCGGGCGGGCCGTCATCTGCTGCTGGACAAGCCCCTCGCCCCGACGGTGGAGCAGGGGCGGGCCGTGGTCGACGCGGTGCGGGAGGCCGGGGTCGCGTCGGTCGTGTTCTTCACCACCCGCTTCCTGCCGGAGACCGAGGCGTGGATCACCGAACAGGCCGACGCCGAGGGCTGGTTCACCGCTCGGGCCCAGTGGCTGGGCTCGGTGTTCACCAGCGACAGCCCGTTCGCGGCCTCGCCCTGGCGGCAGGAGAAGGGCGCGCTGTGGGACGTCGGCCCGCACGCCCTGTCCGTGCTGCTCCCGGTGCTCGGTGACGTCCGCCGGGTGGCGGCGGCCGTACGGGGTCCCGGGGACACGGCCGTGCTGGTCCTCGACCATGTGGACGGTGCGTCCAGCACGCTCACCCTGAGCCTCACCGCGCCGCCCGCGGCGGCGGGCGTCGAGGTCGAACTCCGGGGCGCGGCCGGGGTGACCAGCCTTCCGGACAGCTCGGGCACCGCGGTGTCCGCCCTGGTCCGGGCCGCCGACGCGCTGGCCGAGGCCGTCCGCACGGGCCGGCCGCACCCGTGCGACGCGGCTTTCGGGCAGCGGGTCACCGAGATCCTGGCGCGGGCCGAGGCGATGGTGACCGGCGAAACCGACTGATCACTCGCCGCCGGGCGCCTACGCCTTCCCGTCCTCGTCGTCCTCGTCGTCGAACGGCTCGTCGCTCCACCGGAACCAGGCCCGCTCCCCCTCGATGTGCAGGAGGAACTCGGGCACCGGCCCGTCCGGCGAGGTGAGCGTGACCTGTCTACGGACCTCGTCGTAGGCCTCCTCCCACCGCGTCCAGTCGTCGTCCGCCTGCGCGAGAGCGAGTTCCCGCGCGAACAGCTCCCGTACGGCGTCGAAAGCCGGACCCGCGGTGAACTTGCCCGACAGCCAGGGAAAATCGGCGTCGTCGATCAGGATCTCCCCGACCAGTTCCCCGGCCGTCTCCTCGCCCCCACGCACCTGCCAGACCTCGCCGACGAACCCCATGCCCGCCTCCATCCCGCCGTAGAGCCATGTGCCGTAGATCGACCTGCCGCCAGCATGGCACCCGGCACTGACAGTCGGCCCGGAACCTGGTGGCGGGCCGGGCCGACCGCTCTACGAACCGGTGCGGCTACTCGACGAACTCGAAGTTGGCGCGCTCGCGGATGACCGGATAGCCGACCTGGGCGAAGTGCGCGGCCATCGGGAAGTTGCCCTGGTCCGTGGCCGCCGCGATGAACTCGGCGCCGCGCTCGGCGAGATAGTGGGTGCACTCGGCCAGCAGGTCGCGGGCGTAGCCGTGACCGCGCTGTTCCGGTACGACCCCGATGAAGCCGACGCAGGGGCCCGACGGATTGCGGGCCGGGATGTGGATGCCCACGAGGTCGCCCTCGGGGGTGCGGGCGACCTGCCACCACTCGCGCGGGGACGGGCACCAGCGGAAGAAGTCGATCTCCTCCTGTGCGGCCTTTTCGACTCCCCCTTGGCCGATGGCCCGTTGGGCGTGGGCGTCGAGGGTGACGGAGTGGATGCGGCGCAGTGCGTCGAAGAACACGGCGTCGTCGGGTTCGGGGGCGAAGTCGAGGCGTCCGGGGCGTTCGGGCAGGCCGCACTCCGGGGTCCAGCGGTAGATGAAGCGCTCGACGAGGAGGTCGTAGCCCGCCGCGCGCAGGGCGGTGAAGCGGGCTTCGGCGGCGGCGCGGGTCTCGGGGCTGTCGCGCCAGCCGGCGGGGATGTTCAGTTCCACGTCGACCCGCCAGGGCACGCTGCGCAGGAGTTCGGCCCCCGCCTCCTCCTCTCCCTCGATCAGGTCGAAGCAGTCGACGGCGAGGGGCTCGGTGTCGCCCGGACCACCCCACCAGGCGGCGCGCGCGACGACCGTGCCGTCGCGCAGGGCCACCCGCTGCCAGTCGGGCCGCCAGACCGTCAGCCGGTGCGCGGCTCGGGCGCCGAGCGGGTCGGGAAGTGCGTCGAAAAGGTGCGCGTCGTTCTCGTCGAGCGCGCGAATGACCAGATCGGTCATGGACTGAATCCTCCGGGATGCGTACTGCGTGAAGCGCTCCCCGTCAGGTCAGTCGAGGCACACCGGGTCAACGGGGAGGGAGCGCTGGGATGTTGTGAACCTCATGGCACTCGCCTCCTTCCGCTGGTCTCAAGGCGTGCATGCGCACGCTAGGTCATCGATCTCCCGGCCGTCCAACCCTTTTCCGGTCCGGCCCGGCGGAGCGGGACTCCGCCGGGCCGGCGCGCATCACTTCGGGAGTTGTCCCGGGTCGGTCGCCCAGCTCGTGTCGGGCTCGGTGGCCAGGCCGAAGTCCAGCCTGCCGCCCTTGAGGGTCAGGGCGGCGCCGGTCCACGAGCGGGTGAGGTCGCGGCCGTTGAGCCGTACGGCGTCGACGTAGATGTGGGTGTCGTCGGCGTCGGGCGCGGTGATGACGATGTCCGTGCGGCCCGGCCGGTCGAGGACCGCCTTCGGGAAGAGCGGTGCGCCGAGCAGCAGGTCGGCGCTGCCCGGGGTGCGCGGATAGATGCCGAGGGCGGAGAGGACGTACCAGGCGGACATGGTGCCGAGGTCGTCGTTGCCGGGCAGGCCCTTGGGGCCGGTGCCGTAGGCGGTGTCGAGGATCTGGCGGACGGTCGCCTGGGTCTTCCAGGGCCGGCCGAGGGAGTTGTAGAGCCAGGGGGCGTGGATGTCGGGCTCGTTGGTCGGGTCGTAGCGCAGCGCGTCGCCGCCCCGGACCGACCAGGCGCCGTCGGCCGTGTGGAAGAAGGCGTCGAGCCGGGTGGCGGCCGTCTCGCGCCCTCCCATCGCCTCGGCGAGGCCCGCCACGTCCTGGGGGACCATCCACACGTAGGCGGCGGCCGAGCCCTGGGCGAAGCCGAGGTCGCTCGCCGGGTTGAACGGGGTCACCCAGGAGCCGTCGAGCTTGCGGGCCTGGATGTAGCCGGTGACGGGGTTGAAGACGTTGCGCCAGTAGGCGCCTCGCGCCTCGAAGTCCTTCGCCTCCTCCGTCCGGCCCAGCAGTTTCGCCCACTGGGCGAGGGCGGAGTCGGCGACCGCGTCCTCCAGGGTCTCGGCGGCGCCGCCCCAGCAGTGGCACACGTCCTGGGCGGCGTAGTGGGAGGTCATGTACTGGGCCAGGTTGGGGCGTTGGCCCACGCACTGGCCGGGGCAGCCGGCGTCCGAGAGTTCGTCCGCGTTGGGCACGGTGGCCTGCTGGACGAGGGAGTCGAAGGCGCCCTTGTAGTCGAAGTTCCGGACGCCCATGGCGTAGAACGTGGCCAGGGTCGCGGCGGACGGGTCGCCCGTCATGACGTGGGTGGCGCCGCTGATGTGCACCCAGCGGTCCCAGACTCCGCCGTTCTGCTGGGCGAAGTTGTAGAGCGATTGGGCGAAGTCGCCCGCGACGGTGGGCTCCAGGAGCGCGAGCAGCTGGATCTGGGCGCGGTACTGGTCCCAGCCGGAGAAGTTGCTGTACTGCGCCCGCTGGCCGCGTGCCAGCCGGTGGACGGCCTGGTCCATGCCCCAGTAGCGGCCGTCCGTGTCGCTGATCAGGTTGGGCTGCATGAGGGCGTGATAGAGCGCCGTGTAGAAGGTCTGACGGCGGGCCGGGGTGCCGCCGTCGACGCGTACGGTGCTCAACACGCGGTCCCACGCGCGGGCGCCCGCCTTGGCCACGTCGGCCACGCGCGCGTGCGGGGCGATTTCCTGGCGGAGGTTGGTCTCGGCCCCGGCAAGGCTGACGTACGAGATACCGAGCCGCATGTGGACATCGTTGTCAGCCGCCGTGTCGAAGCCGACCCAGCCGCCGGAGCCGCGTCCCGCGCGGTCGGCGCCCGTGGCGTATCCCTCCCCTCCGGAGGCGGTCGTCGAGCCGGGTGACACGGTGCTGTCGTGCCAGGTGCCGACCGAGGAGAAGGCGCGGTCGAAGGAGGCGCTGAAGTAGAGCCGATAGTAGCTCTTGCGGTTGTTGACACCGCCGTTGGCGCGGCGCCCGCAGAAGGCGCCGGTGAGGACCCAGCCGGTGATCTTGCGGTGGGCGGTGTCGATGTCGACGTGCGCGTCCGCGCTGCCGTTGAGGGAGTTGGAGACGCGGAAGAGGAGGCTCGCCGGGCGGTCGGCGGGGAAGGTGAAGTCGGCGACTCCGGCGCGCTTGCTGACGGCCAGGTCGGCGGTGGCGCCGGAGGCGAGGCCGAGGGTGTAGCGGCCCGGGGTGGCCTTCTCGTCGGCGTGCGAGAAGTTCGACGCGTAGACGGCGTCCTTGGTGTCCGCCGACGGTGACGAGGCGATGTCGCCGACGAACGGCAAGATCGGTACGTCGCCCGCCGCGCCGGGGTTGCAGCCGGCGCCGTTGACGTGGGTGAGGCTGAGGCCGCGGATGCGGGTGGCGCCGTACTCGTAGCCGTTGGCTGCGCCCGTGCCGGTCTGGTCGCCGGTGGTGCTGGTCGGGGACCAGGCGATCATGCCGCCCGGGAGGGTGGCGCCGGGGTAGGTGTTGCCGCCGTTGGAGGATCCGATCAACGGGTCGACGAGCGAGGACAGTTCGCCGGAGATACCGGTCGCCGCGGCGGGGGCGGGGAACGGCGCGGCTGCGGCGAGCGCGGTCGTGACCACCGCGGCCGCGACACCGAGGCCGAACCGCCTTGCCGTGCCCAGTAGTTGATGACGCATGCGTCAAGTCGCCTTTCGGGGAAGGGACATGGGACCGAAGAGACAGGGGGCGTCGCGAGGCTAGGAGGCCTCGCGATGGGAGGGAAGAGGAACCCGGGTACGGGTGATGAAGCGCTGGTGAACGCTCCACCGTCCGCTTAAGTGATCCTTAAGCACGGATTAAGCCACCCATCCTTCCTTGTTTCCGCAGGTCAGCGCAGTGACGACTTCTCTCCGACCCATTGGCCGAGGCAGTGGTCCTGCGTAACATCGGGCCTCGGCGGCGGTGTCGACGCGACGCTGTGAGAGCGCTCTCAAAGCGTCGGCACCGTCCGTTCCGCACGGCCCGACCCGCACGGAGGCCCCCACATGACTCCCCCGACTTCCCGTCATCGGCGCACGCTCGGCCGCCGCCAGCTGCTCTTCGCCCTCGGCGGGGCGGCGGTGGCCGCTCCCGCGGTCGCGGCCCTCGCACCGCACGCCCTCGCGGACACCAAGTCCATGGCGACGAACGCCGATCGGGCTCAGGCGGGCGGGCTCCCGTTGACACTGGTCAACAACAGCGGTTCGTTCGACAACGCGAGCGTGCACGTCTACATCGTCGGCAACGCGGACGGCACACAGGTGCGGGTCACCCCCGACGGGACGCTCGCGCCGATAGCCCTCGCGGACAACGGCGCCGACGGTTTCACCGACTATGCGATCAGTCTCAACTCGGGTGCGGAGACGACGATTTCACTCCCGTACCTCTCGGGCCGCATCTACGTCTCCCTCGGCGCGAAGCTCAGGTTCAGAGCAGTGGCGGACGGTAACGGCAACCCGGCGCTCCAGTACCCGGCCGGCTGGGTCGCCTCCGACCCCAACTACCAAGTCCTCCACGACTGCGCCGAGTTCACGCACAACGCGTCGGGGATGTTCTGCAACACGACGATGGTCGACATGTTCAGCGTGCCGTTGAGCATCCGGCTGACCGGCGCCCAGGACCAGACGACGGGCACGCTGCGCGACGGCGGCCGGGCCTCGGTGTTCGCCGCGGTACGGCAGGTCGAGGCGTTCGCTCCGCTGGTCGTGGACGACACGCGGGTCGTCGCGCCGGGGCACGGACTGGACGCCGGCCTGTTCGCGGCGGACTACTTCGCGCCGTACATCGACGAGGTCTGGAGCACCTACACCGGCAAGGACCTCACCGTCACCACGAACGCGGGCGCCTTCACCGGCCGGGTGCGCGCCGACCGGTTCGCCTTCACCGGCCCCGCCCCGGTCTCCTTCGCGAAGCCGTCGACCCGGGACGTGCTGTTCTGCGACGGCAATCTGGCCGCCCCGAACGACGGCACCACCGGCCCGGTCGCGGCCGTGCTCGGCGCGGGCTTCAACCGCACCACTCTCCTGTCGGACTCCGCCCAACCGACCACCGACGCCTCGGAGTTCTACCGCACCGACCTCACGAACCACTACGCGAAGGCGGTGCACGCGGCCACCGCCGACGGCCGGGCCTACGGCTTCGCCTTCGACGACGTGGCGGACTTCGCGTCGTACGTCCAGGACACGGCGCCGACGGGGATACGGCTGACGCTCACGCCGTTCTGAAGCCGGAGAGGGCGGGAGCGCGGCCCCCGCCCTCTCCTGTTCCGTACCGCTCAGTTCGGACGTTGCATGCGCCGACGCCACCACGCCAGACCCGCGCCGATCAGCAGGATGCCCGCCGCGCCCGAGCCCACCGACGCGGCGATCAGGCCGGTGTTGCTCGTGCCGCCGGCCGAGCCGGTCGGCTGCAGGGCGTTGCCCACCTGGTCGCGGACGCTGCTGCCACCGGCCGTGCCCTTCGCGAGCGGGCCTCGCGAACCGGCGACGGGCTCGGCCAGGTAGGGGAAGGAGTCGCCGAACTTCTGGTCGTTGGCGTCGACCGCGTCCCCCAAGTCGTTCTTGGCGCCGACCAGTTCGCCCTCGACGACCTGGAGCGAGATGTCCACGACGTCGTCGGTGAGGCGACGCCCGTTCGGGAAGCCCGCGTTGTCGCCGTCGAGGACACCGAGCCGCTTCGGGTCGGCGGTCGGCTTGATCGAGGTGTTCAGGCGCAGCATCTCGGCCGGTCGTACGCCCGGCGGCTGGTTGAGGCCCTTGACGCCCTTGAGGAAGACGTCGACGAGATCGTGGCGCGGTTCCGCGGGTGCCTTGATCTTGTAGATGGCCTCCATGAGTTTCGGCAGTTCCGGGTTGGTCACGTTCTTCAGGAACTGGGCGTCGTTCCAGGGCGAGGACGCGTTGAACCTGTCCTTGTCCTTCAGCGGGTTGACGACCTCGTTGACCAGCGGGTTGCCCAGCCGCGAGACCTGCTCGTAGTCGCCGTGGGCGTTCTTCCGCTGGGTGGTCGACCAGATGCCCACGACCGGCTGCTGCTTCGACTCGGTGATCATGTCGGTGGGCAGTTGCAGGGCTATCGAGTTGACGTTGTAGCCCTTGAGGGTGTCGTTGCCGACCTCGGAGAGATTTCCGCCGTAGAGGAGGTCGAAGACGCGCAGGTCCAGGAAGAACGGGTCGTCCGCCTGCCCGGCGAACGTCCGCCCTCCGTGCGCGAGTTGACGGACGGCCTGCTGGCGCAGCTTGGCGTAGTCGGGCATCGATGCCTTGCCGACGTTCGACGGGGCCACCGGTACGTCGTCGGCGAGCTTCGTCTTCGACACGAGACTCTGGTTGTGCAGCTTGAGCAGGTCGATGTCGTAGGTCTGGGTGACGTTCAGGTCCGAGTCGTCGAGGCTGGTGACCGGGCCGGTGTTGTACAGGAACGTCTTCTTGTTCTTCGTGTGTGTCTTGAAGGTGTAGCGCAGCAGCAACTCACCTTGCGCGTCACCGTTGTTGTCGATGTGGATGTCGTACTGGGCGTCGTCCGCGAACGTGTAGAAGTTCGGGCCGCCCGCCGGGTCCTCGAACGGGATCCAGTTCGCGATGATCGTCGTCGTCGCCGGATCGTCCGGACTGACGAAGGCGTACACGTCCGTGTTGTCGTACTTGGGTTGCCCCGAGATCAGCGGGGCCTCCCGGTGACTGGAGGCGGAAGCCGCCCCCGGTTCCAGCGTGGTCATGCCGGCGGCTGCGAGTCCCCCGGCGGCCAGCGCACCTGCTACGAGGGTCGCGAGGCTCCTGCGCCGCGCACCGCTCCTGGCGATAGGTGTCATACCGTCCGTCCTCCGTGCCAACTTCCCTGACGCTCGGAGATTCGGAACGGCCACCCCTTCCGGATTGGTGAATATTGAGTGATCTGACCGATCTTTCAGTTGATCTATCGATTTGGCGCTCGGCGTGCGGGGCCGGTCCCGCCGTAGGAGCGTGGTGGTGTGGGAAAGGTGCGGGGTCTGGTGGCGCGCCGGAACCGGGAGCCGGCCCGGCGCGGCTGGCTGCGGGGCGCGCCGGCTCCCCTGTGGGTGCGGGTGCTGCCGGCCGTGCTGGTCGTCGGGGTGGGCGTGGCGACGCTGGTGAGTCCGAACCGGCTGGACATCGGCTTCGTGCTGGGCGCCATCCCGCCGCTGGCCGGTCTGTCGTACGGCCCGGTCGCGACCGTGCTCTACGGCGGCCTCAGCGTCGCACTGCTGACCGTCCCGGCCTTCCAGCTCAACGATCCGGGCAGTACGGACCTGTTGACCATCTGCTTCGTCGCGTTGCTGAGTGTGTTCATCTCGTTCGTACGGAGCCGCCGCGACGCCCAGCTCGACCTGGAGCGCACGGTCGCCGAGGCCGCGCAGCGGGCGGTGGCGCCGCCGTTGCCGGAGCGGGTGGGGCCGGTGCGGTGTGCGGGGCTGTACCGGGCGGCGCAGCGCGGGACGCTGGTCGGGGGTGACTTCTTCGACGTGCGGGACGGGCCGTTCGGGGTGCGGGCGGTGATGGGGGACGTACAGGGGCACGGGCTGTCGGCCGTGGCGACGGTGGCTTCGCTGCTCGGCGCGTTCCGGGAGGCAGTCCTCGACCGGCCGGAGCTGGAGTCGGTCGCCGCGCGGCTCGACCGCAGGCTCGTGGTGGACTCGGCGCGGTCGCCGCACGCGGAGCTGTTCGCCACGGCCGTACTGCTGGAGTTCTCGGCGGACGCCCGGGCGGTACGGATCGTGGCCTGCGGGCATCCGGCTCCGGTACTGCTCCGCGAGGGGCGGGTCACGGAGATCGACATCGTGCCGTGGACGCCGCTGGGGCTCGGTCTGGCCGACTCGGGTCCGCTCGGTGCCGTCAGCGTGCCGCTGCTGCCCGGGGACCGCCTGTTCCTGGCGTCCGACGGGGTGTGGGAGGCCCGGGACGCCTCCGGTGCCTTCTATCCGTTCACGGGGCGGCTGGCGGCACTCGCCGACGGGTGCTCTGCGGACCTGGCGGAGCGGGTGTGGGCCGATGTGCTGGGGTACTCGGAGGAGATCCGGGACGACGTCACCATGCTCGTCCTGACGCCCGACGACTGACGTTCACGAGGACTGACGCTCACGCCCCCTCGTGCTCACCCTCCGCGTCGATGTGCGGCAGGATCCGGTCCAGGAACCGGGGCGTCCACCATGCGTGCCGGCCCAGCAGGGTCATGACCGCGGGCACCATCAGCAGCCGTACGACCGTCGCGTCGATCAGCACGCTGACGGCCAGGCCGAGCCCGAGCATCTTGACCACGATGTTGTCGCTGAGGACGAAGGCCGCGAAGACGCTGACCATGATCAGCGCGGCGCACGTGATGACGCGCGCGGTGATCTCCAGGGCGTGGGCGACGGAGGCCTCTGCGTCGCCGGTGCGCAGCCAGGCCTCGTGGACGCGGGAGAGCAGGAAGATCTCGTAGTCCATGCTCAGGCCGAAGATGATCGCGAACATCATCATCGGGACGTAGCTCTCGATGGGGACCTTGCCGGAGACGCCCAGCGCGGGACCGCCCCAGCCCCACTGGAAGACGGCGACGACGACGCCGTAGGAGGCGGCGATCGAGAGCACGTTGAGGACGGCGGCCTTTAGGGCGACGAGGAGGCCGCGGAAGACGGCGAGGATGATCAGGAAGGCCAGGGCGACGACCACGCCGATGATCAGGGGCAGCCGGCTCGACACGATGTCGCGGAAGTCGACCTGGGCGGCCGTCGTGCCGGTGACGTAACCCTTCGCGGACGTGCCGTGGACCGCGTCCGGGAGGGTGTCGTGGACGAGCCGGTTGGTGAGGTCGGTGGTGCTCGCGCTCTGCGGGGACTGCTTGGAGTAGACGGTGCCGACCAGGACGTCCCCGTCCTTGGTGGTCGTCAGCGGGGTGACCTTGGCGGCGCCCTGCACCCCGTCGAGGGTCTTCTGCGCCTGGGTGGTGAGGGCCGAGCGCTGCGACGAGGGGACGCCCGTCTGGTCGATGACGACGGTCAGCGGCCCGTTGGATCCGGGGCCGAAGGCGTCGGTCATCAGGTCGTAGGCGCGCCGGTCGGTGAACGAGGTCGGGTCGGCGCCGTCGCCGATGTGCCCGAGCTGGATCGAGAAGACCGGAATGGCGAGGACGACCACGGTCGCGATGCCCGCCGCGAGGAAGGCCCACGGCCGGTGTTCCACGCGCTGGGCATAGCGGTGCCAGGTGCCCGTGGGTTCGGTGCCGGGCTCGGCGTCGGTCTCCGCGACCGGGTGGCGCACCCGGTAGCGGTCGATCCGTTTGCCGACGAGCCCGAGCAGGGCGGGTACGAGGGTGAGCGCGCCGATCACCGCCGAGACGACCGTCACGGCGGCGGCGAGTCCGAGTTTGCCGATGAAGGGCACGCCCGACACGAAGAGTCCGGCGAGGGCGATGATCACCGTGCAGCCGGAGACGAGCACGGCTCGGCCGCTGGTGGCGGTGGCCTGTCCTGCGGCACGCACGGGATCGCTGCCGTTCATGAGGTTCTGCCGGTGACGGGTGATCAGGAACAGGGCGTAGTCGATGCCGACGCCGATGCCGATCATCGTCGCGAGGGTCGGTGACACCGTCGCGAAGGTGAACGCCGCCGCCAGCAGTCCCAGGCAGGCGAGCCCGCCCATCACGCTGATCAGCGCGGTCACCAGGGGCATCGCGGCGGCGATCACACTGCCGAAGCCGATCAGCAGGACGACGATCGCCACGGCGAACCCGATGAGCTCGCTGACCTTGTCGTCGGCAGCGGGCCGGGCGAGTTCGCCGAGCGGTCCGCCGTACTCGACCTGGGCGCCGGCGGCGCGCAGCGGCTTCACGGAGTTGTCCACGCCGTGGAGGTAGCCGTCACCGAGGGTGGACGGCTGGACGTCGAAACGGATGGTGATGTAGCCGGTCTTCGCGTCGGACGACAGGGGTCCCACGTTCGGACCGGTGGACGTCGGTGGCTGCGTTCCGGGCTGTGGCAGCGGGTTCTGGACCGACAGGACGTGCGGGAGCTTCTGCAGGTCACCGACCGTCTGGGACATCTGCGAGCTCAGCGAGGTGAGCTGTTTGTCCTTGTCGTGGAGGACGATCTGGCTGCCGTAGCCCCCGACCGCGGGGTCGTGTTCCTTCAGGACCTGCTGACCGTGGTGGGACTGTACGCCGTTGAGCGAGAAGTCGTCCGAATAGTCGCCCCCGAAGGACCTGTTGAGGACCTGGAGCGCGGCCAGCGCGACGAGCCACGCGACGATGACGATCACGAAGTGCCGGGCACACCACTCCCCCAGCCGCCGCAGCACCCCCTTGGCTGTCGCCCCGCTGCCCCCTGCACTGGAATCCGTGGACGTCATGACCTCGGCCTTTTCCGCCAGGGGACATTTCCGACATCCCCATTAGACGCCCGCGGGATCACTACGGCATCTCGGACCCACGTTCAGAGGGCGGTCATCCCACGTCCCACAGGAACCGGTGGGTGTGGATCCCGAAGTACGGGAACGACTGCACGCTCCTGACCCCTTCGATCGGCCGCACGACGTCGTTGACGAAGTCGAGCAGGTCGCGCGGTCCCGGGGTGACCACTTCCGCGAACAGGTCGAAGCCGCCGGAGGTGAGCACGGAGTACACCACCTCTTCGCGCAGGGCGAGTTCGTCCGCGACCGTACGCGGGTCGCCGTCCACCTCGATGCCGAGCATGGCCATGGCCTGGCCGCCCATGGCCATCGGGTCGGTCACCCCGACGACCTGAACGGCCTTGGAATCCAGGAGGCGTTGGAGCCGCTGCCGGGCGGCCGACGCCGACAGACCGACCTTCGGTCCGAGGTCGGCGTAGGCGATACGTCCGTCGGTCTGCAACTCGCGCAGGATGGCCCGGTCGATGTCGTCCACGTGCTCGGTCTCCCTTGTTCTCCAACTCCCTGTGTCAGGCGGCCAGTTCGGCGAGCGCGTCGGCGAAGACCCGGGTGTGGGTGTCGACGTCCTGCTCGGTGGTGTCGGGGCACATCAGCGCCATGCTGTGGAACGGGGTGAGCAGGATGCCCCGGTTGGCGAGGTAGAGGTGCAGGAAGTCCTCCAGCTCCGGGTCGCCCGCCGCCTCGGACTCGGTGCCGTTGCGCGGAGCCGGGTTGGCGAAACGGTACTCGCTGCGGGCGCCGAGACGGCTCACCGTCCAGGGCAGCGCGTGCGCGTCGACGCCCTCCTGCACACCGGCGGCGAAGCGCTCGGACAGTTTCGCCATGTGGGCGAACGCCTCGTCGGTCAGGACGTGTTCGAGCGTGGCGCGCATCGCGGCGACGGAGAGCGCGTTGCCCGCGAGGGTGCCGCCGACCCCGCCCATGTCGACCAGGTCCAAGTCTGCGCGGCCGAGGAGCCGGTCGGCGAGTTCCACGGAGAGGCCGTAGGCACCGGCCGGGATGCCGCCGCCGATCGCCTTGCCGATGGTGAGCAGGTCGGGTTCGAGGCCCCAGGCGGCGGTGCAGCCGCCCGGTCCGGCGGAAAAGGTGTGGGTCTCGTCGATGATGAGCAACGTGCCGTGTTTCCTGGTCAGTTCGCGTACGGCGGCCAGGTAGCCGGGCTCGGGCAGCACGATGCCGATGTTGGTGAGCGCGGGTTCCATCAGGACTGCGGCGACGTCGCCGTGCGCCAACTCCCGTTCCAGCCGGGCGGGATCGTTGAACTCGGCGACGCGGCTGGTGAGCGTGACGTCGCAGGGGGCGCCGACATTGCCGGGGCGGGCGGTCCCCTGGCCGTCCGGTCCGACGACGATGAGCGACTCGTCGACGCTGCCGTGGTAGCTGTAGCTGTTCACCAGGATCTTGGGGCGGTCGGTGACGGCCCGGGCGAGCCGGATAGCCCAGCGGTTGGCGTCGGTCGCGGTCAGCGAGAAGCTCCAGCGGGCCAGTCCGAAGCGGCGGGCGAGCTCCGCGCCGACCCACTCGGCGTCCTCCGTGGGCAGCATCGCCGTGGCACCGCCCTGTTCGGCGAACCGGCGCCGCACCGCCTCCGCGACCACGGCGGGCGAGTGGCCGGCCATGGCTCCGGTGTCGCCGAGGCTGAAGTCGATGTACTCGTGGCCGTCGATGTCGGTGACACGGGCGCCGCGAGCGGTGTCGAGGTAGCGCGGGAAGGCTCCGGCGGTCTTGTTCATCCAGGTCATCGGCACCCGCCCGAAGAGATGCTCGGCACGGGCGTAGGCGGCCTTCGAGCGCGGATTGAGCCGCTCGGCCTCGGCGCTCTCCCGGGCGAGCAGGTCCTGGAGGCGAGTGCGGCGGTCCATGGGCTACCCCGGTGGTGTCGGCGACGGAATGTCCGGACGATACGACCGAAAGTACCGTGACAGCAAGAGATGGCTGCGGAATCCATTGCCGTGACAATCGATTCATGCGCGTAGTCCATCGCGCGGCCCGGCCGGCTCAGTGGGCCCGCGACACACCTCAAAACACTCCGCCCGCACGCCGGGCACACCGACCACGGCAACTCAACTCCCTTTGCTCACACGCCATTTCAGACACTTGACGCAGATGTGAACAGAGAGCTGTCAGTTTCGAAGGGAACTCCTGTTACACCGTGCGAGAGCGGTCGATGACGGTGTGTACTGTGCTCCGGGCACCCCGCCTCAGGGGCTCGAAATCAGCCCTGCCCGACTTCTCTTGGACTCGATTCGATGACCGAATTACCGGACCTGGTGACCGGTGCGCTCGCCGCCGGCACGCTGTCCGCGCTGGCGCTCGGCGCCGGTCTGCTGCGGTCGCGGCGTCAACGCGCCCTGCAGCGCGCGGAGATCGCGGAGCTGCGGGACCGACTGGCCGGCGTCCAGACGGCGTTCGTGAGCGAGGTCGAGCATCTCGCCGTGCAGCGGATCCCGGCCGTCGCCCGGCAGTTGACGCATCCGCGGGTGGCCGTCCCGGGACCGGCGCAGCCGCAGTTCATCGGTTCGCCCCTCGGGATCGCCCTCGAGAACGTGCTCACCACCCTGCGTTCGGAGCTCACCGCGCAGCGCACCCGTATCGACGCCGCCGCGCAAGCCGGGATGCGCGGGGCCACCCGGGAGATCCAGGCCGCGCTGTACCGCTTGCAGGACGCTCTGCGCGCGCTCCAACAGCGCTACGACGACCCGGAGTTGACGCAGACCCTGTTCACGCTGGACCACGAGAACGAGCAGTCGCTGCGCCGGGCGCAGGTCACCGCGGTCGTGTGCGGGGCCTGGGTCGGCCTCGCCCGTGAGGACTCGCACCTCGTGGAGGCGGTGACCGGCGGGCAGGCCCGGCTCGCGGGGTATCACCGGGTGCGGGTGCACAACCACCTCGAAGCCGGTACCGCGCTGGTCTCGCACGCCGTCGAACCGGTCGCGATCATCGTCGCCGAGCTCGTCGACAACGCACTGCGGCACTCCGCGCCGGACACCGAGGTCGTGGTCAACCTGGAGCACGTCCACCACGGCGTCTGCGTCACCGTCGACGACGCGGGCGTGGGCATGACCCCCGACGAACGCGAGCACGCCCGGCGGACGGTGGCCGGTACCGACCCGGTCCTGCTCACCGACCTGGGCGACCCGCCGCGCATGGGGTTCGCCGCGATCGGCCGCCTCACCCGGCAGTTCGACCTCGGCGTCGACGTCTCCTCGCCCTCCCCGTACGGCGGTGTCCGCGCGGTGCTGCGGATCGACAGCCACCTCCTCAGCCGGATCGACCCCGAGCGGCAGCCGCCCGCGGCGGGCGCCCCGCGCTCCACCCGCCCGGCCCCCGCTCCCACCCGCGCGCCCGCATCCTCCCCGGCCCACGCCTACGGCTCCGAGCGGGACGAACGGGCCGCGGCCGAGGTGCCCGGACACCAGGCCCTGCCCGACGCCGGCGGGCTGCCGCGCCGGCGCCGCCGCACCCCGGCCGCCGCCGCGAACGCACAGACAGCCCCGGCCGCCCCGGCACAGTCCGAGTGGCGCCCGGAGCAGGCCGCCGCCGCGCTCGGCGCGCTCCAGTCCGGCACGGCCGCAGCGCGCGCCGCGAGGGAGGGCGCCGGTACCGCCGTAACGGAGGAGTCCGCGGGACCGCGACCGGCGGTGCGCGACCTCGATCAGAAGAACAACGGGAACGACTACGAAGGGGGAGCGGCTAGATGAACAGCCGCGATGGGGGCGACACGGCCTGGGTGCTCGATCCGATCCTGGAGGTGCCGCATGTGGTGGCCGCGGTGCTGCTGACCCGGGACGGGCTGGTGCGGGGGTACACCGACGCGCTGTCCCAGGCCTCGGGCGAGCGGGTGGCCGCGATCACCAGCACGGTGCAGGCGGCGTGCCGTACGGCCGCGGCGGCGTTCGCCGACCGGGAGGACGCCGAGATCCGGCAGCTGGTGATCGAGTCGGACCACGGGTACGTGCTCATCGTCCCCACGGATCACGGGACTTGTGTGGCGGCCTACGGGGACACCGAGGTGCGGCTCGACCTGCTCGCGCACCGGGTGCACTCACAGGTGGCACGGCTGGGCGAGAAGGCGATGGCCGCCGCTCCGCGGGGAGTTGACGGCGGCGCGTCGGCATGACGGGCCGCCGCGGCGGCCGTCCCCTGGTCCCCGCGTATCTGTCGACCGGCGGGGTGGCCCGGCCGAGCCGTCCGCAACTGGAGCGGCTGACGGTGCTCTCCGGCAGCGGCGAGCCCGTTCCGGCCGGACTGCCCGCGGCCCAACTCGCCCTGCTGGACGCCCTGTTCGCCGGTTCGCTGACGGTACTGGAGGCGGCGGCCCTGCTGGAGCTGCCGGTCTCCGCCGTCCGGGTCCTGGCCGCCGGTCTCCTCGACCGGGGCCTGGTGCTCGCCCGCGCCCCGATACCGCCCGCCGAACGCTTCGACCCCGACCTGCTGAAGAGAGTGGCCGATGGCCTACGCGCCCTCAAGCACGACTAGTGGCATCCATCTGCCGGACACCGCACAGGAGTTGGTCAAGATCCTGATCGCGGGTCCGTTCGGGGTGGGCAAGACGACTCTGATCGACTCGGTGTCGGAGATCCGGCCGCTGCACACCGAGGAGCGGCTCACCGAGGCCTCCGTCCATGTGGACGATCTCGACGGGGTGCGGGAGAAGTCGACGACGACCGTCGCCATCGACTTCGGGAGGCTCAGCCTGCCGGGCGGGATCGTGCTGTATCTCTTCGGGACGCCCGGGCAGGAGCGGTTCCGGGCGCTGTGGGAGGACATCGCCCACGGCGCGCTGGGGGCGCTGGTCCTGGTCGACAGCCGCCGCGTCGACGCCTCCTTCGACATGCTCGGTCTGGTCGAGGAGAGCGGGCTGCCGTACGCCGTCGCCCTCAACACCTTCCCGGACGCGCCCCGGCACCACACCGACGAACAGCTGCGCGCCGCCCTGGACCTGGCGCCGGACACCCCGCTGGTGACCTGTGACGCCCGGGACGCGGACTCCTCGATCGACGCGCTGCTCGCCCTGGTCCAGCACCTGATCGACCGCGACCCCCCGGAGCACCGGTGACCACTTCGTCCCCCGTCCGACCCGTCCGGCTGTGGGAGGACGGCTTCGCGCTGGATCCCTACGGCTACTACGCCGCCCTGCGCGCCCAGGGCCCGGTCGGGTGGGCCGAACTCGCCCCGGGCGTACCGGCGTACGTCGTCACCGAGCGGCGGGCGGCGCTGGAGCTGCTGCGCGACACCGAGACGTTCTCGCACGATCCCCGTCCTTGGGAGTCGACGGTCGCCGAGGACTCGCCGGTCCTCGGGATGATGCGCTGGCGGCCCAACTCCCTGTTCGCGGACGGCGCGGCGCACGTCCGCTACCGTGCCTCGCTGATCGACGCCTTCGACCGGATCGAGCCGCACGACCTGCGGGACCGGGTGCACCGGGCGGTCCATGTCCTGGTGAGCCGGATCGGGCCGCGCGGACAGGCCGATCTGGTGGGTGAGTTCGCCCGGCCGCTGATGGCGCTGGTCTTCAACAGCCTGTTCGGACTGCCCGACAGCCAGAGCGAGCGGCTGGACCGGGCGCTGGGCATGATGATGGAGGGCGGTGCCCAAGCGGCCGAGGGGGAGGCCGAGTTCGGCGGCTACGTCCTCGAACTCATCGCCGCCAAGGCCGAGTCGCGCGGTGACGATCTGCCGAGCTGGCTCCTGGACCATCCCGCCGGGCTGAGTCCGGAGGAGGTCGCCTGGCAGGTGTTCCTCACCCTGGGCGCGGGACACGAGCCGACCGCGAACCTGGTGTCCAACGCGCTGTCCCGCATCCTCGGCACCTCGGTCTACTACTCCACGCTGACCAGTGGCGCCCGCCCGGTGATGGACGCCGTGGTGGAGGTCCTGCACCACGAGACCCCGCTCGCCAACTACGGGATCCACTACGCCCGTTCGCCCGTCACCTTCCACGGCGCGTGGATCAGGCCGGCGACGCCGGTCGTCGTCTCGTACGGCGCGCTCGCGCACTTCGCCGAGCAGGAGGTCGTCAGCGGCCGGCATCCCAAGGACGCCTCGCACCTGTCGTGGTCGGCGGGTCCGCACGCCTGCCCGGTCAAACGGCACACGCTGCTCATCGCGACGGAGGCGATCGAGCGGCTCACCCTGTGGCTGCCCGACCTCGAACCCGTCGTGCCGCGCGCGGAGTTGACCTGGCGTCCCGGCCCCTTCCACCGCTCGCTCACGTCGCTGCCCGTGCGGTTCAGCCCCTGCTCCCCCGACCAGCCAGGAGACCCTTCGTGACCGTGTCCGACCGCATCGTCCTCGACCCATTCGGTGCCGACATGGCCGCCGAGAGCGCCAAGCTGCGCGCCCTCGGCCCGATCGTGCCCGTCGAACTGCCCGGCGGCATCCCCGCCTGGGCGCCCACCGGTTACGACGTCCTGAAGGAACTGATCCTCGACCCGCAGGTCAGCAGGGATCCCCGGCTGCACTGGCGGCTGTGGCCCGAGATGGGCGAACACCCTTCCTGGGGCTGGGTGTTGGGCTGGATCGGCGTCGTCAACATGCTCTCCACGTACGGCGCCGACCACGCCCGGCTGCGCAAACTGGTCGCGCCGAGCTTCACGCACCGGCGCACCGAGGCGATGCGGGCCCGGGTGGAGACGATCACGACGGAGCTCCTCGACGCGGTCGCGGCCGACGAGGCCGAGGTGGTCGACATCAGAGCCGCGCTCGCGCAGCCGCTGCCGATGCGGATCATCTGCGAACTCTTCGGTGTGCCCGACGAGTTGGTGGCCGACACCGGGCGGCTGATAGCGGCCATCATGGACACCTCCGACCCGACCCCGGAGCACGCGGCGTTCGTCCAGCAGCAGATCGGCACGGTGCTCCCCGCGCTGATCGCCCACCGCAGCGAGCACCCCGGCGACGACCTCACCACCGAGCTGATCCGGGTGAGGGACGAGGACGGCGACCGCCTCAGCGACGAGGAACTGCTGTACACGCTGCTGCTGGTGATCGGCGCGGGCTTCGAGACGACGGTCAACCTCATCGGCAACGCGATCGTCGCCCTGCTCAAGCGCCCCGAGCAGCTCGCGGACGTACGCTCCGGAAAGATCACCTGGGACGCGGTCGTGGACGAGACCCTGCGCGTCCACCCCTCCATCGCCTCGCTGCCGCTCCGCTTCGCGGTCAGCGACCTCACCGTCGGCGGGATCACCGTCCCGGCCGGGGACGCCATCATCACCACGTACGCGGCGGCCGGGCTCGACCCCGCGCACTACGGCCCCGACGCGGACACCTTCGACGCGGCCCGCGGCGCCGACGACCACCTGTCCTTCGGCATCGGCGTGCACCGCTGCATCGGCGCGCCGCTGGCCCGGGTGGAGGCCCTGACCGCGCTGCCCGCGTTCTTCGACCGCTTCCCGGACGCCCGCCTCGCCGTGGACGCGGACACCCTGCGCCAGGTGCCGTCCTTCATCGCCTTCGGCTGGCAGGAGATCCCGGTACGGCTGCGCGGCTGAGCACCGCCGACCAGTCCGTACGGCCGCTCCCGCACCCGGCGCCGGAACGGCTCCGCCGCGGCCTCGGAGGAGGAGCCGCCGGCGGAGCCGTCCTGCCCGGGTTCGGGGGAGAGCCCCGAGCGCACTTGTCGGTTTCCCCGGATTCGCCGGGGTACGCCCGTGCGATTCGGGCGGCGTGAGGGCCCGCGCGGCGACCCGTGGCCGTACGGCATAAGCTCGGCGGGTGGCCAAGTACTTCGACGTGCATCCGGACAACCCGCAGCCCCGCACCATCTCGCAGGTCGCGGACAGTGTGCGCTCGGGTGCGCTGATCGCGTATCCGACCGACTCCTGCTACGCGCTGGGCTGCCAGCTCGGGAACCGTGACGGCATGGAGCGGATCCGTACGATCCGGCAGCTGAACGACCGGCACCACTTCACGCTGGTGTGCCAGAACTTCGCCCAGCTGGGCCAGTTCGTGCACATCGACAACGACGTGTTCCGGGCCATCAAGGCGTCCACGCCCGGCAGTTACACCTTCATCCTCCCGGCGACGAGGGAGGTGCCGCGCCAGTTGCTGAACGCGAAGAAGAAGACCGTGGGCGTGCGCATCCCCGACCATGTCGTCACCCAAGCGCTGCTGGCCGAGCTGGGCGAGCCGCTGCTGTCCAGCACCCTGCTGCTGCCCGACGAGGAGGAGCCGATGACCCAGGGCTGGGAGATCAAGGACCGGCTCGACCACGTGGTGGACGCGGTGGTCGACTCCGGGGACTGCGGCACGGAACCGACGACGGTCATCGACTTCTCCAGCGGTGAGGCCGAGATCGTCCGCAAGGGCGCGGGGGACGTCTCCCGCTTCGAGTGACCCCGGCGGCGGGTCCGCGGGCAGGCGTGCCACGATGATCGCAACACGCCGCGCCGGACCGGCAGGTGGCCCGGCGCCGATCCGCTGGAGGCACCCCCGCCATGACCGCCGTACAGGGCACAGCCGTGGACATCCCCACCGAGGACGGCATCGCCGACGCCTATCTGGTGCATCCCGGTGACGAGCGCCCCCGTCCGGCCGTGCTGCTCTACCAGGACGCGTTCGGACTGCGTCCCCACCTCAAGGCGATGGCCGACCGGCTGGCCGAGGCCGGCTACACGGTCCTGGTGCCGAACGTGTTCTACCGGCAGGGTCGCGCGCCGGTGGTCGAGCTGCCCGAGTTCATCGATCCCGAGGCACGGCCGGAGATCTTCCAGAAGGTCGGCCCGCTGATCATGGGGCTGACGCCCGATCTGATCGAGCGGGACTCCGGTGCCTATCTGCGCCGGCTGGCCGAGTCCCCCGTGGTCGCCGACGGGCCGGTCGCGATCACCGGGTACTGCATGGGCGCCCGTCTCGCGCTCTACACCGCCGGCGCCCACCCGGACCGGGTGGCGGCGGTGGGCGGCTTCCACGGCGGGCGGCTGGCCACCGACGACGCGAACAGCCCGCACCTGGCGGCCGAACACATCACCGCCGAGGTGTACTTCGGCCACGCGGACCAGGACCCCTCGCTGCCCGAGGACCAGATCAAGCGGTTCGACGACGCGCTCACCGCGGCGGGCGTCCGGCACCGCTGCGAGGTCTACCCGGGCGCGCGGCACGGCTACACGCAGGCCGACACCTCCTCGTACGACGCGGCGGCCGACGAGCGTCACTGGGTCGCACTGCTCGACCTGCTGGAGCGCACCTTCTGATCGAGGACCGCGTTTCCTGATCCAACCCGGGTGCCCACGGCGCGAGTTGCCGTGGGCACCTTTCGTTCGACTCATTGACACACACGCGGCTCGGCGCGACATTGAGAGCGCTCTCACGCAGGTACGGACCAATTTCTCGTACACCCCCCACACGGAGGTGAGTAGTGCTCGGCAGAATTCTGCGCCGACTGGGCGCCGCGACCGCGGTGGCCACGATGCTCGCGCTGGCCACACCGCTGACGGCGGACGCGGCGGTGCCCGCCACGATCCCGCTGAAGATCACCAACAACTCGGGCCGCGGCGACGCGGTCTACGTCTACGACCTGGGCACCAACCTGGCCACCGGCCAACAGGGTTGGGCCGACGCGGCCGGCACGTTCCACGCCTGGCCGGTCGGCGGCAACCCGCCCACCCCGGCACCGGACGCGTCGATCGCGGGCCCGGCGGCCGGACAGTCCACGACCATCCGGATTCCCAAGTTCTCGGGCCGCATCTACTTCTCGTACGGTCAGAAGCTCGTGTTCAAGCTGACCACCGGCGGCCTCGTGCAGCCGGCGGTGCAGAACCCGACCGACCCGAACCGCAACATCCTCTTCAACTGGTCCGAGTACACGCTGAACGACTCCGGGCTGTGGATCAACAGCACCCAGGTGGACATGTTCTCCGCGCCGTACGCGGTCGGGGTGCAGCGGTCCGACGGGAGCACGGCCAGCACCGGACACCTCAAGTCGGGTGGCTACACCGGGTTCTTCAACGCGCTGCGCGGACAGCCGGGCGGCTGGGCCAACCTGATCCAGACCCGGTCCGACGGAACGGTCCTGCGAGCGCTCTCACCGACCTACGGCATCGAGACGGGCGCCCTGCCCAGCACGGTGATGGACGACTACGTCAACCGCGTCTGGTCGAAGTACTCGACGTCGACCCTGACCGTGACACCGTTCGCCGACCAGCCGAACACCAAGTACTACGGCCGGGTGTCGGGCAACGTCATGAACTTCACCAACAGCTCCGGCGCGGTCGTCACCACCTTCCAGAAGCCGGACGCGGCCAGCATCTTCGGCTGCTACAAGTACCTCGACGCCCCCAACGACCTGGTGCGCGGGCCGATTTCACGCACCCTGTGCGCGGGCTTCAACCGCTCCACGCTCCTGGTCAACCCCAACCAGCCGGACACCACCACGGCGAACTTCTACGTGGACACGGTGACCAACCAGTACGCGCGCAAGATCCATGCGCAGATGGTGGACGGCAAGGCGTACGCGTTCGCGTTCGACGACGTCGGCGCCCAGGAGTCCCTGGTGAACGACGGAAACCCGCAGCAGGCCTATCTCACGCTGGACCCGCTGAGCTGAGCTGCTCAACAGACCGGAACACCCCGCACGCCTGGGGGCGCGTGCGGGGTGCCGGACGGAGCAGGTGGAACGGATCAGCTGGTCGTGACGGCGGTGTCGTCGATCACGAAGCTGGTCTGGAGCGAGGAGTCCTCGACCCCGCTGAACTTCAGGGCGACCGTGGTGCCCGCGAAGGCCGACAGGCTGAAGGACTTCGCCACGTAGCCGCTGGCCGCGTTGAGGTTGGAGTAGGTGGCCAGGGTGGTCGAACCGGCGGTGACCGTCAGCTTGTCGTAAGCCGTGCTGGTGGTGGTCTCGGCCGTGTCGATGTGGATGTAGAAGGTGAACGTCGTCCCCGTGCAGCCGCTCGGGATCGTCACCGACTGGGACAGCGTGTCGGTGTGGGTCGAGCCGTAGCCGTCGAGCCAGGCCTTGTACGAACCGGTGCGGGCCGCCTGGCTGCTGGAGTTGGTGATGACCCCGCTGGTCGCGGTCCAGGTGGTGTTGCCCGACTCGAAGCCCGCGTTGCCCAGCAGCTGGGTCGAGGTGCAACTGCCGCCCCCGCCGCTGGAACTGACGGTCCAGGTGAAGGACGCGGTGCCGGTCGCCCCGGTGCTGTCGGTGACGGTCACGGTGGTGCTGTAGGTGCCCGCTGTCGTCGGGGTGCCGGTGATGGCGCCCGTGGAGCTGATCGACAGGCCGGTCGGCAGTCCGGTCGCGGCGTACGTCAGGGTGCCGCTGTTGGTGGAGCTGGCCGCGATCTGCAGGCTCACCGCCGTACCGACGGTCGAGGACTGGCTGCCCGGGTTGGTCACCGTGACACCGCTGGACGGCACGGTGATGTGGCTGCCGACGTTGATGCCGGCGAAGGCGTTGCCGACTCCCGCGTACTGCACGGAACTTGTGCCGTACAGCGCCGCTGCCGCGTTCAGCGCGGCGGTGCGGGCGGCGGCGTAGTTCGTGCTGGACGTCATGTACGTCGTCAGCGCCTTGTACCAGATCTGCAGGGCCGCGGCCCGGCCGATACCGGCGACGGCCACGCCGTCGGAGGTGGTGCTGGTGTAGGTCGTACCGTTGATGACCTTGGTGCCGCTGCCCTCGGAGAGCAGGTAGAACATGTGGTTCGCCGGGCCCGAGGAGTAGTGGACGTCGAGGTTGCCGACGCCGGAGTACCAACTGTCCGCGCTGCCGCCGTCCTTGCTCGGCTTGTCCATGTAACGCAGCGGCGTGCCGTCGCCGTTGATGTCGATCTTCTCGCCGATGAGGTAGTCGCCGACATCGGTGGAGTTGTTGGCGTAGAACTCGACGCCCGTGCCGAAGATGTCGGAGGTCGCCTCGTTCAACCCGCCCGACTCACCGGTGTAGTTGAGCCCGGCCGTGTTGGACGTGACACCGTGGCTCATCTCGTGACCGGCCACGTCCAGCGAGGTCAGCGCGTGCGTGGAGCCCGAGCCGTCGCCGTACGTCATGCAGAAGCAGCTGTCGTCCCAGAAGGCGTTGACGTACGCCGTGCTGTAGTGGACGCGCGAGTAGGCTGCGACGCCGTCGTTCTTGATGCCGCTGCGGCCGAACGTGTTCTTGTAGAAGTCCCAGGTCGTCTGGGCGCCGTAGGCCGCGTCGGCGCCCGCGGTCTGGGTGTTCGAGCCGGAGCTGGTGCCCCAGACGTCGTCGGCGTCCGTCATCAGGGTGCCGGTGCCGGACGTGGCGTTGTTGAGGCTGTACGTCTTGTGGCCGCCGCGCGTGGTGTCGTACAGCTGGTACGTCGAACCCGACAGCGTGGTGCTCAGCGAGACCGTGCCGCTGTACTGGGTGTTTCCGGTGCCGGTCTCGATGCCCTGGAAGCGGGAGAGCTCCTTGCCGGTGGTGGCGTCGGTGATGACGTGCAGCCGGCTCGGCGTGCCGTCGTCCTGGAAGCCGCCGATCACCGTCTCCCAGGCGAGCTTCGGGCTGCCGTCGCCGGCCCAGATGACCTTCCGGGCGCTGTCGGTGCTCGGCGCCTTGGCGTCCAGGGCCTTGGCGGTGGTGAGGGCCTTGGTCTCGGCGGCCGACTTGGCGACGGACGCGGTGGTGGAGGGGACGGTGAGGGTGTGCTTGTTGTTGAAGGTCGCGCTCACCGTGCCGGTCGCCTGCGCGGCGGGCGGGGTGTGCACGACGAGGTCGCCGCCGAGGACGGGCAGACCGGCATAGGTGCGCTCGTAGCGGGTGTGCACCGTGCCGTCGTTGTCCTTGACGACGTCCTTGACGACCAGCTTCTCCTTGGCGCCGAGGCCGAGGGTGCGGGCGGTCTTCGTGCTGTTCGCGTTGGCGGTCTTCACCAGGGCGGTGCGCTGTGCCGGGGTGAGCTTCGCCTCCAGGCTGCCGGTGCGCAGCGGGCTGGGGTGGGGGGACGCGGGCTTCGCGCTCGCCGGAACCGACTGGATGCCGACGGCGAGGAGCGCGGCGGTGGAGATCAGGGCTCCAACCGCGGTCCGCTTGCGGGGGATGCGTCTCACTCGTACTCCTCCTGCGACGGCCGCGGACGCGGCCGGTGACAGACCGGACAGCCGGGTCTGCTGTCCGGGAGAGCTGAGCTGTGCGGGGCCGACCGAACTTTGACCGATCCATGGAGGATCCGTGGGGTAACTGCGTGGAGGATGACAGCGTTGACCCGTCCATGTCACGCAACGCCGGGGCACTCAAGGGTTTTCCCTCTGTCCCCGCGCCCAACCGACGTCGCGGACCGGCCACTTGCGGTTCGCGAAGGTGACGGAGGGGGCTCGCCGGGTACGGTCCGATCATGCCCCGACTGGTGGACGTTCCCGGGTACGCGCGCTTCTGGACGGCCTCCGCCGTCTCGGCGTTCGGCTCGCAGGTGACGGGGCTCGCCCTGCAGATCCTCACGGCCGTCACGCTGAGCGCGTCCGCCACCGAGGTGGGCCTGGTCAACGCGGCCCGCTGGGCGCCCTATCTGCTCTTCGGCCTGATCGCCGGAGTCCTGGTGGACCGTTGCCGGCGCAAGCCGCTGCTGGTGGCCATGGATCTCGGCCGGGCCGCGCTGCTCGGCGCGATTCCGCTGCTGTACGCGGTGGACCGGCTCGACATCGCCACCCTGTGCGCGTGCGTCTTCGCCTTCGGGGTGCTCTGTCTGTTCTTCGACGCGGCCAACCAGTCCTACGTGCCGCAACTGGTCCCCAGAGAACTCCTCAACGCGGGGTACGCGTGGGACAGGCCGACGCGGTGGCCGGGTCGACCGGGCCGCTGATCGCCGGCGTGCTGATCAAGCTCCTGGGCGCACCGCTCGCCGTGCTCGTGGACGCGGCGAGCTATCTGGCCTCCGGTCTGTTGCTCACCTCTGTGCGGGCCCATGATCCCGTGCCCGACCGGGGCGCGCGGCGCGGTCTCGGCAGCGAGCTGCGGGAGGGGGTGGCCTGGGTCTACCGTCACCGGACCCTGGCCTCCATCGCGCTGACCTCGCATCTGATGCTGCTCTTCAACACCGTGGTCGGTACGGTCTTCGTCGTCTTCGCGCTGCGTGACCTGAGGATCGGGGACTTCGGGCTGGGCGTGACCTATGCCTGCGCGGGACTCGGCGGAGTGCTCGGCGGCGCGTTCTCGGGGCGGGTGGCGAAACGATTCGACGTCGGCGCCACCCTGATCGCGGGCCGTCTCCTCGCCGCGGTCGGCTGGCTGCCGCTGGTCCTGGCCCGCCGCGGACCGTGGGCCCTGGTCTCCGTATCCGCGGCCTTCTTCGTGGTGTCCGCGGCGATCTCCCTCGAGAGCCCGGTGGAGATGAGCTACCGCCAGGCGGTCACGCCCGACCGGCTGCGGGGCCGGATGAACGCCACGATCCGCTCGTTCAACTGGGGAATGGTGGCGATCGGGGCGCCGCTGGGCGGGCTCCTCGCCGACCACGTCGGCTACCGCTTCGCCCTGTCCGTGGGGCTGACCGGAGCCGTCCTCCAGGCACTCGCGCTCGCCGTGTCCCGCACCCGCGAGGCCCGTGCCACCGACGGACACGAACCGCTCGTGCCCGCCTGAGGCCGGGTGGCGACCGGCCCTGCCAGGCACCGAAATGCGGCTTCGGTGAACGCGGGGGATGCTGGGAGGGCCAACGCACGTCCGGAGGAGGACAGCCATGTCGTTCATGGAAAAGGTCAAGGGAATGCTCGGCCAGAACCCCGACAAGGCCAAGCAGGCCGTGGACAAGGCGGGAGACATGGTCGACGAGCGCACGGGCGGCAAGCACGCCAAGCAGGTCGACATGGCTCAGGACAAGGCCAAGGACTTCATCGACCGCGAGAAGCCGCAGCAGCCCTGACCGCCTGACCGCATCTGTCCGCGTATCGCCCTCGATGCGCCTCAAGTGGTCTCTGAAAGTTGAGACTTGGTCAAGTACAGATGCGAAAGCCGTGCGCGACCCGGCCCCGATTCGTAATACTCCCCTCACAAGAAGCCAGGACTCTGGGGGGAGTTGGCTCATGCAAGGCACGATCGACGGGTTCCGCTACGGTGCGGTTACTCCGGTGGCGGCCTATCTGATGGCCTGCCTGGGAGGTGCTCTGGGACTGCGCTGCGTGGTGCGGTCCCTGCACAACAAACATTCCTGGAAGGCGGGTTGGCTCGCGCTCGGCGCGACCTCCATCGGCACCGGCATCTGGACGATGCACTTCATCGCGATGATCGGCTTCCAGGTCGAGGAGACCCGCATCGGCTACGACGTCGGCCTCACGGTGCTGAGTCTGGCCGTGGCGATCGTCATGGTCGGCGTCGGGGTGTTCGCCGTGGGATATCGCGGCGCCACCACCGGCACGCTCTCGGCGGCGGGCGTCATCACCGGCCTCGGGGTCGCCGCGATGCACTATCTGGGCATGGCCGCCCTCAAGTTGAACGGCACCATCGAGTACCGGACCAGCACGGTCGCGCTCTCCATCGCGATCGCGATCGTCGCCGCGACGGCGGCCCTGTGGGCGGCCGTCTCCATCCGCGGCTTCCTCGCGAGCCTGGGCGCCAGCCTGGTGATGGGCGTGGCCGTGTCCGGGATGCACTACACGGCCATGGCCGCCGTGAGCGTCCATCTGCACAGCACCGGCGGGGCGTGGACGGGCGACTCCGCCACGTCGCTGCTGCTTCCCATGCTGCTGGGCCCGGTCATCTTCCTGCTGCTGGCCGGGGTCGTCGTGATGTTCGACCCGCTGCTGGTGATGGGCGAGGGCAACTGGGACCGTTCTTTCTCCCGGCACCCCGTCGCCCCGAAAACCGCTGACGCAGGGCAACCGGATTCGGCCCTCACCGCACAGGACGCCGCGACACCCTGGGCCATGGTCACCAACAACGGTCGCCACGGCCCGAGTTCGGCCACAGGCCGCCGCAGACCTCGCTAGCGGCGCCTCAGTTGGGTGCGCCCGGCGGCACCCGGGGCTGCGGGTCGAGCCGCACCGAGCCGGGGTCGGCGAGGAGGGCGCGGATGAACTCCCCCGCCTCGCGAGCCTGTTCGTCGGCCTGACAGCGCAGCTCCGTCGCGAGCCGCCGCAGGGCACCGCGCAACGACATCCGCACCGGAGTGTGCAGCGCGGTGTCGTCGAGCAGACTCAGCAGGTGGTTGAGGAGGGTCCAGTCCGCCGCATGCTGCCCGGCGGCGCCGCCGGGCAGATCCCCGGGTACGGGGTCGCTCCGTCGCCAGGTCGCGGCGACGAGCGCGTCGACGATGTCTACGACACCGGGCACGGCGGGATCGGCCGCGTGCTGCCAGGCCACCCGGTTGAGCCGGGCCGGGTCCAGCAACTGCTGGGTCACCAGGGCGGTCGCGGCCCGTACGGCTTCGAAGGGGTCGAAGATCCGTCCGGCGCCCGTGTCGAGGTACTGCTCCGTCCGGCCGTAGCGGATCGCGGGCGGGGTGAGGGCGTCCAACACCGTGTGCGGCAGGGCGAGTTGCTCGGCGCGCAGCAGCTCGGCGAGCCGGGTCAGTGCCGTGTGCTGAGTGGCCGCGTCGACAGCTTCCGTGCCCCGGCCGGCCTCGCCCGCGAGCCCGTACACGTAGCGCACCCCGCCCACCAGCCGGGCCACGGCCGCCACCTCGTGCCGGTGCAGCAGGTGCAACAGCGCGGCGCGTTCCTCCAGTTCGCCGGTCTGCCGGTCGGGCGGCAGCACCCCGGTGGTGAATCCGTCCAGGGCGATACGGCGGACCCGCAGCATCGTCTCCAGCGCCCGCAGGGCGTCCGCCCCGCTGACCCAGGGCACGGCGTCGGCGTGCGCGGCGTGCGGGCCCTGGGCGTCCTCGTCGGAGACGTAGGTGAGACCGGCCTCGGCGGCTTCGCGGCGCAGTGCGGCGAGCGCGGCGTCCTCGTCCCTCTCGCCTCCACCTTCGCCGAACCGTCCGTAGGCGTGCGCGACCAAGTAGTGGTCCCACGGCCCGAGTTCGGTGCCGTACGCGGCGGAGAGGTCGAGTTCGCCGTCCTCGGTGACGCGGATGCGGGCGTGCGGATAGTCCATGACGGACGGCTCGGGGTGCGCCGTACCCGCGAAGTTGTGCATGAAGCCGAGCGCGTGGCCGATCTCGTGCGCGGCCAGCTGGCGCAGCCGGGCGAGCACCAACTCCTCGACGGCGGCGAGCCGTTCGGCCTCGTCCGGACGGCCGTAGGGGGCGAGGAGGGCTTCGCCGAGCGCGCGGACCTGCTCGGCGCGCTGGGAGCCGAGCCGTACCCGGGCGTGCAGGATCTCGCCGGTGCGCGGGTCGGTGAGCCCCTGTCCGAGGGACCAGCCGCGGCCGGCCCGGTGCACCCAGACCACGCCGTTGACGTCGGGGTCGTAGGGGTCGAAGTCGGCGCCGCCGGGCTCGACCCGGTAGGCGTCCGGAAGGCCGATCCGGGCGAAGGCCAGCTGCCACCAGTTGCCGCCCTCGACAACGGCCGAGCGGAAGGGTTCGGGGACGGCCGGATCCACCTGGAAGACGATCGGGTGGCCGCCGGGTTCCGCGCGGAAGCGGGGCTGGAACCTGACCTGGGTGCCCGCCCGGCCGACGAGGCCGTGGTCGGCGTAGCCGATGCCGTAGCCACCCGAGGCGGGGTGGTAGCGGCGGACGGGCAGCGGGGTCGCGGGCAGCCGCATCAGATTGAGCTGCTGGACGACGGTGAGCGCGCGCGGGTCGGCGGCCACGGCCTGGACCGCCCGGCCCCGGCCCGGGCCCCGGAAGGTGAGGAGTGCGGGGAGCCGGACGGCACGCGGGCCGGTGCGGCTGTCGGCGACGAGCGGGAGGCTCGCGGACTGGTCGATCGTGTAGTCGCCCTGCTCGTGCGCGTGCAGATGCTCGGCGACCCGGTCGTGGTCGGCGGTGACCAGGCCGGTCGCGTCGACGACCACCGCCCCGTCCTCCTCCCGCAGCACGGGACCGCTCCACACCACGGACAGCGCGAACGACTCGTCCCCGGCCCGTACGGCGGCCTCGTCGCCGGAGGTGAGGAAGTGCTTGTTGCGTACGGCGAACAGGACCCGGTCGCCGATCCGGCGGAACTCGGCGAGCCGCGCCTTGCCCGCCCTGCCCCGGTCCAGCCACAGGTCGCTGGAGCCGAGGCCCTGGGAGAGGGAGACGGTGAGGAGGAAGGGTTCGTCGAAGTGACGGATGCCCAACAGCAGCCGGTCCGAACGGAGTTCGGGGTCGGGGAGCAGATCGATGAAGTCGGCTTCGCCGGGCATGCGGGGGCCTTTCGGTCGTACGTCGTCGAGTTGATGTTGCCAGGCCCCTGCCGCCCGTCCGGACATGGCTCGTTGTTACGGTGCACCGGTGTCTGAATCCTCACGCGATACCCCCGAAGGCGCCGGTTGGGGCAGCGCGGAACGCGGCGCGTACCGGCAGCTCATGCCGACCCACGTCCAGAAGGTCTCGTGGCTGAATCCGAAGACCCTGTGGGCCGCGCGCAACGGTGTGCTGGCCTCCTGGTTCGGGGATCCGACCGGCGAGACCCGCGGCCGCTGGGTCGCGCAGCGCACGGCCGCCGGCGCCCCCGCCGACAAGGTGATCCGGCGTGACGACGCGGACACCTTCTCCTTCATGGTGATCGGTGACACGGGCGAGGGCGACGATCCCCAATACGCCGTCGTACCCGGGTTTCTGAAGGTCGGTCAGGGAACGGACTTCGCGGTCGTCACCAGCGACGTCATCTATCCCGTCGGCACCGCGGACGACTACGGCACGAAGTTCTTCCGTCCGTACCAGGACTATCCGGCACCCATCTACGCGATACCCGGCAACCACGACTGGTACGAGGGCCTTGGCGGGTTCATGCGCGTCTTCTGCGACGACGCGCCCGCGCTGCCCGCACCGGAGTCGAAGCCGCGACCGCTGACCCGGACCTGGTGGCGCTCACTGCTGTGGCACCACCCGCGCCCGAACGACGGCCAACACCTCGACAAGGAACGGGAGTTGCGGTCCTCGCCGACCCAACGGGCCGTCCAGCCCGGCCCGTACTGGGCGATCGACGCGGGACCGGTGCGGATCATCGGCATCGACACGGGCCTGCTGGGCACGATCGACGCCGAACAGGGCGCCTGGCTGCGCGAGGTGGCAAAGGGGCCGACACCGAAGATCCTCGTCACGGGCTCGCCGCTGTACGTGGACGGCAAGTACGACCCCTGTGCCATCGACGGCGGCGGCACGGTCGACGACATCGTCCGCGATCCGGACCACCACTTCGTGGCGGCGATCGGCGGCGACATCCACAACTACCAGCGCTATCCGGTGCGGTTGGACGACGGGCGCACCCTCCAGTACGTGGTCTCGGGCGGCGGCGGCGCGTTCATGCACGCGACCCACACCGTCCCGCGCGTCGACATCGCGGGCGTCACCGAGCGGGACTTTCGCTGCTATCCCCTGCGTGGCGACTCCCTCGCCTTCTACAGCAGGCTGTACGGGCGCCGGCTGCACCTGCGCCGCTTCTTCACCCTGACCGAGGCCGAGGCGTCGGCCGTGATCTGCGAGCGCCTCGGCATTCCGCCGACCCGTACCCCGGGCCCGCCGGTCCGCATCACCCGGCGGATCCGGCTGGTCGCGAGCCTCCTGGGCGCGGGCGGCCGTCCCGACCACACCTCACGCTTCCGGCTCCCGGTGCGCAAGATCTACACGCAGCTGTTCTCGCCCGGCTCGGTGACGTACAGCCCGCCGTTCTTCAAGTGCTTTCTGCGGCTGGACGTCACCCCGGAGGCGGTCCGGCTGCGCTGCTTCGCGGCCACCGGCAACCGCGCCCAGGAGATCGACCCGCCGGTCGAGGACGAGATCGTCATCCCGCTGCGCTGATCACACGCCCGCAATGTTCACCTGCCACAATCGGGACAGATCAGCACTGACGTACGACCGCCGGAGGAGCCCGTGCCGCCCACCTCACGCCCGTTGCGGAAGCTGGGCTTCCTCACGATCGGCCTCTTCGACGAGGCCGATCCGCGCCGGGGCCACGAGTCGACGCTGGAGATCATCGAACTCGGCGAGCGGCTCGGCTTCGACAGCGCCTGGCTGCGCCACCGCCATCTCCAGTACGGCATCTCCTCCCCCGTAGCGATCATGGCGGCGGCCTCGCAGCGCACCAGCCGCATCGAACTCGGCACCGCGGTGATCCCGCTCGGCTGGGAGAACCCGCTGCGGCTGGCGGAGGACCTGGCGACCGTCGACATCCTGTCCGGGGGCCGTATCAACCCGGGCGTCAGCGTCGGCCCGCCGATGCACTACGACCAGGTCAGGGAAGCGCTGTACCCCGACACGGCCGATGTCGAGGACTTCAGCTACGAGCGGGTGCGGCGGCTGCTGGACTTCGTGCGCGGCAAGCCTGCCACCGACTTCAGCGGGGTCGAAGGCTTCGAGGTGTTCTCCGACCGGGTGCAACCGCACTCTCCCGGTCTGGGCCGTCGCCTCTGGTACGGCGGCGGCAGCGCGAGTTCGGCGAAGTGGGCCGGCGAGCACGGCATGAACTTCCTGACGAGCAGCGTCGTCAAGGCCGAAGGGCCGGACGGGTCAAGGGACTTCGCGGAGATCCAGCTCTCCCACATCCGTACGTTCCGCGCCCACCACCCGGACGGGGAGGCCGCCCGCGTCTCCCAGGGACTGGTCGTGATCCCCACCGACTCCGCGTCGCCCGAACAGCGCGCGAGGTACGAGGAGTTCGCCCGCAGGCGCACTCCCCGTACGACGTCACCGCAGGGCCCGGCCCGGCTGATGTTCGCGCCGGACATCGTCGGCACCTCGGAGGAGATCGCCGAACTCCTGGGCGCGCACGCCGCGTTCAGGGAGATCGACGAGGTGGCGTTCGCGCTGCCGTTCACCTTCGAGCACGAGGACTACGTGCAGATCCTCACCGACATGGCGACGAAGCTGGGACCGGCGCTCGGCTGGAAGCCCGCCGCCTGACCTCACCAGCGGCCCGGCTCCGTACCGACGATCGGCTCCGACGGCTTGCCGTCGACGCCCACCGGTATGTCGCCGGTGAGCATCACCCGGTGCATGGTCCGGGGGAAGCCGAGGTGGGCGTTGTCGCTGGGGGCGAGGTGGATGGTGGCCCGGTTGTCCCAGAAGGCCACGCTGCCCGGCTCCCAGCGGAAGCGGACGGTGTACTCGGGCCGGGTCGCCTGCGCGAGCAGCAGTTCCAGGATCGCGGCGCTCTCCGCGCGGGAGATGTCGGTGATCTGCTCCAGGTAGTAGCCGTTGACGAACAGCACCCGCTCGCCGGTCTCGGGATGCACCCGGACCAGCGGGTGCTCCGAGGCGACCTGGTGGTCCAGGAGATGACGGACGTATGCGTCGTCGCCGGGTCGCGGCTGGTAGCCGACGCCGAGCCGGTGCTCGGCCCGCAGCCCGTCCACGAACTCCCGTACCGGCTGCGACAGTCCGGCGTAGGCGGCGGCCAGGTTGGACCAGGTGGTGTCGCCGCCGTACGGCGGGACGGTCTCCGCGCGCAGGATCGTCGCGGCCGGCGGGTCGATGCGGGCGCCGTGGTCGCAGTGCCAGCCGCGCAGCAGGGTGTGCCGTCGGCGCTCCAGCCACTCGTCGTGCTCCATGCCGAACCGGCCGCCCAACTCCAGCCGGTCGGCGGTGGTTTCGACCTCGGGGAAGTCCGCCGGTGAGGCGCTGCCGCGCCGGCCGAGCACGACCGGTTCGCCGAACCTCCGCGCGAATGCCACGTGCCCGGCGTGATCGAGCCGTTGGTCCCGGAAGAACACGACCTTCCAGCGCAGCACCGCGGCCCGGATCGCGGCCACCACGGCGTCGTCGAGTTCACCGGCCAGATCGACACCGGTGATCTCGGCCCCGATGTGCCCGGCGGCCGGCTTCACCTCCAGACCGTCCGCCCGCACCGCGTCGTCCGTCGTACCGCTGTCCTTCGTCATGCGCGCTCCGTCGTCGTACCTGCTCGGTCGGTCGTGCCCACCGGGTCGTACCCAGGTCGTACCGGGTTCAAGAAGATCGTGACAGCGATCACCGCACGAGGCGACAGGGCTCCCGGGCGCCCATACTGGCTGTACCGCACAGTCAAGGGAAGGTCGACCGTGATCAGCATCCCGACGCACACGCTCAACGACGGAACGCAGCTCCCCGCCATCGGCCTGGGCACCTGGCCGATGGACGACGCGACGGCCGAGGAGGCCGTCGACGGCGCGTTGCGCATGGGCTACCGCCTGGTGGACACGGCGACGAACTACCGCAACGAGACCGGCGTCGGCCGGGGCATCGCCCGCAGCGGTGTGCCGCGCGAGGAGATCGTCGTGACGACGAAGCTCCCGGGCCGCCACCACGGCTACGACGAGACCCTCGCGTCCTTCGAGGAGTCCCGGGCGCGGCTGGGCGTGGAGTACGTGGACCTGTATCTGATCCACTGGCCGCTGCCCCGCGTCGGCAAGTTCGTCGATTCCTGGAAGGCGATGATCAAGCTCCGCGAGGAGGGTCTAGTCCGGTCGATCGGCGTCTCCAACTTCACGCCCGGGCACATCGAGCGGCTGGAGAAGGAGACCGGCGTGCTGCCCTCGGTCAACCAGATCGAGCTGCATCCGCTGTTCCCGCAGGACGAACTGCGTGCCTTCGGTGCCGAGAAGGGCGTCCTCACCGAGAGCTGGAGCCCTCTCGGACGCGGTTCCGCGCTGCTCGACGACCCGACCGTCGTCACGGTCGCGGAGGCCTTCGGGGTCACGCCGGGCCAGGTGGTGCTGCGCTGGCACACCCAGCTCGGGGCGGTCCCGATCCCCAAGTCGGCCGACCCGGACCGGCAGCGCGCCAACCTCGACATCTTCGGCTTCGAACTCGGCCCGGCACAGCTGGCCGCCCTCTCCGACCACGCCCCGCAGAGGCTGGGCGGGGACCCGGAAACACACGAGGAATTCTGAGGATCCGAGGGTGGAAGTCGCGTGTTCCCACCCCCAACTCGCCTTCCCTGCCTCTATGTTCACGGCGGAGGCTCACGATCTCACCGGAAGGCCCTCGCATGCGCAACGCGTTCCGTACCGCCGTGACCGGAGCGGTGGCCACCGCCGCCCTGCTGGCCGGCGGCACCGTCGCCCGGGCGACCCCCGCCGGGCCCGGCGTCACCGCCAGGCTGATCAGCCAGACCACGATCGGCGACACCGACTACACGGTGCGCGAGATCACCATTCCGCCCGGCCAGGCCACCGGCTGGCACTACCACGACGGCCCCCTGTACGGAATCGTCAAGGAGGGCACGCTCAGCCACTTCGACTCCAGTTGCGCTTCCGACGGCGTCTACCGCAAGGGCAGCACCATCCAGGAGCCGGCCGGGGCGGGCAACGTGCACATCGGCCGCAACCTGGGGAAGACCCCGCTCGTCCTGGACGTGCTGTACGTCCTGCCGCACGGATCGCCGTTCTCGGAGGACGCGCCGAACCCCGGCTGCCCCTTCGAGTAGGCCCTCGCGTCAGTCCGGCGGCAGCGGCTGCTCCGCCCAGATCGTCTTGCCGCTGCCGGTCTGCCTGCTGCCCCACCGCTGGGTGAGCTGGGCGACGAGGAGAAGTCCGCGTCCGCCCTCGTCGTAGGCGTGGGCGCGGCGCAGATGCGGTGAGGTCGAACTCCCGTCGGAGACCTCGCAGATGAGGGCGCGGTCGCGGATCAGGCGGAGCTGGATGGGCGGTTGGCCGTAGCGGATGGCGTTGGTGACCAGTTCACTGACGACGAGTTCGGTGACGAAGGCCTCCTCCTCCAGCCCCCACGCGGCGAGTTGCTCGGTGGCGGACTGCCGGGCCCCGGCCACGCGCGCGGGGTCCGGGTCGATGTCCCAGGTGGCGACCCGGTCGCCGCCCAGCGCGCGGGTGCGCGCCAGCAACAGGGCCACGTCGTCGCTCGGTTCCTCCGGCATCACGGCCTTCAGCACCGAGTCGCACAGTGCGTCCAGGGAGTCGGCGGACGCGGTGAGCGCGTGGCACAGTTCGGCGGTGGCGTGGTCGACGTCGCGGTCCCGGTCCTCGATCAGACCGTCCGTGTAGAGGGCGACGACGGCACCCTCGGGAAGCTCCAACTCGACGGCCTCGAAGGGGAGTCCGCCGACCCCGAGCGGTGGCCCCGCGGTCATGGTGACGAGGCTCGCGGTCCCGTCGGGCAGCACGAGGGCCGGCGGCGGATGCCCGGCGGCGGCCATGGTGAGGCGGCGCGAGACGGGGTCGTAGACGGCGTAGAGGCAGGTCGCGCCGAGTTCCGCGACCTCGTCGCCCGCGTCGTCGGCCGCGAGGTGGGTCACCAAGTCGTCGAGGTGGGTGAGGAGTTCGTCGGGCGGCAGGTCCACGTCGGCGAGCGTGCGCACCGCCGTGCAGAGGCGGCCCATGGTCGCCGAGGACGCGATGCCGTGTCCGACGACGTCGCCGACGACGAGGGCGACCCGGCTGCCGGACAGCGGGATCACGTCGAACCAGTCGCCGCCGATGCCCGCGAGCGAACCGGAGGGCCGGTAGCGGTGCGCCACCTCGACCACGGCCTGTCCGGGCAGGCCTCTGGGCAGCAGGGTGTGCTGCAACGCCAGCGCGGTGCTGCGTTCGCGGGCGAAGCGGCGGGCGTTGTCGATGCAGACGGCGGCCCGGCTGGCCAGCTCCTCGGCGAGTACGGCGTCGTCCTCCGCGTAGTCGTCCGGGTGCGCCATACGGACGCCCACCGCGACGCCGAGGGTGGTGCCCCGCGCCCGCAGCGGCACCGCGATCATCGAGTGGACGCCCTTGCGGTACGAAGCCGCGGCGGGGCTGCGCGCGTTGCGCTCCGCCACCCAGCGGACGAAGTCGGGTTCGCCCGCCTGGCTGAGGAAGGCCCGACCCGACCGCAGCGCACGCGCGGGCGGCGAGTACGGCGGGTAGACGTCCGCCTCGGACAGGTGCAGCGCCGCCTCGGGCGTGCCCTCGGTGGCGGAGCCGTGGGCGACCCGGCGCAGGACGACCTCGCCCTCCAGCTCGGTCGGCGGTTCGTCCGCGCCGAGCACCCAGTCCAGCAGGTCGACGCTGGCGAAGTCGGCGTAGCGGGGCACCAGCAGCTCCACCAGTTCCTCGGCGGTGCGCACCACGTCGAGGGTGGTGCCGATGCAGGTCGCCGCCTCGTTGAGCAGGGCCAGCCGCTGCCGGGAGAGGTACTGCTCGGTGCTGTCGAAGGCCGCGAGGGCGACCGCCGTCAGCTCGCCCGAGGGATCTCTGAGCGGCCACATCTCGATGCTCCAGGCGTGCTCACGGTTCAGGGCGGGGGCGCCCGCCCAGCTGTCGTAGCGGACCGGTCTGCCCGTCTCGACTACCTGGCGCAGGTTGCGGAGGAAGCCCCGGCTGTGTTCGGCGTCCTCGACGCTCTCCGGGAAGAACCGGCCGATGAGGACGTCCTCCGGTACTCCCATCACGCGGCAGGCGACGTCGTTGACGCGGAGATAGCGCTGCCCGGTGTCGAAGACGGACAGGGACATCGACGCCTGTTCGAAGGCCTGCTCGGCGAGGGTGGGGCCGGGGTCGGCGGTGAGGACGTATCCGTCCGGTGCACCGTCCGCGCCGAGCACCGCGCAGGCCCGCACGGCGAGCCGGAGCGGGGAGCCGTCCCGGTGACGTAGGACCACCGGGCCGGCCAGTGCGGCCACGGACGTGGCGGCGGGGGGTTCGGCGAGCAGTGCCGCCACCGACCGGCCCACGGCCTCCTCGGCCGGGTATCCCGTCAGTGCCCGGGCACCCTCGCTCCACCCCGTCACGATGCCCCGGGCATCGATGACCGCAGCGGCGGACGCCTGTTCCATATCGTCCAGGATGGTCCCAGTACCGTGCCGCATCAACCGCGCTACGGCATTTGCAGCGCCGGTGTCACTTCCGGTGGGCGCGCAGTGCGGCGAGGGCGCGGTCGGCGTGGGTGTTCATCCGGAGTTCGCTGGCGACGACCTCCAGGATGGTGCGGTCCTCGCCGATGACGAAGGTGGACCGCTTGGTGGGCGCCAGTGAGAACCCGCGCTTCACGCCGAACCGCTCCCGGATCGTCCCGTCGACGTCCGAGAGGAGGGGCATGCCGAGGGTGTTCTTCCCGGCGAACTCCTTCTGCTTGTCGACCGTGTCGCCGCTGATGCCGACGGGCCGGGCGCCGACGGCCGCGAACTCGGCGGCCAGATCACGGAAGTGGCAGGCCTCGGCGGTGCAGCCGGCGGACAGCGCGGCAGGGTAGAAGAAGAGCACCACGGGCCCCTCGGCGAGCAGTTCCGTGAGGCTGCGCTCCGCGCCGGTCTCGTCCGGCAGCGTGAAGTCCTCGACCTTGTCACCGACGTTCAGGCGATCACTCACGATTGTCCCTCCCCATTGTTTTTGGCGACACTACGGGCCCACAGCACGAGGGGTATCTGCAGGGGCAGCCGTCCGAGGGCCGCCGCCTTCTGCGGGGCCGGGCGGTCCCGCCAGTCGATCGCCATCTGCACATTGGCGGGGAACACGCCCACGAAGAACGCCGCCGCGGCGAGCGCGGCCGTGCGCCGGGTGCGCGGCACGGCGAGCCCGGCGGCCAGCGCCAGTTCGACGGCACCGCTCGCGTACGTCCAGGTCCGGGGTGATCCCGGCAGGGCGCGCGGGATCGTCGCGTCGAACTGTTTCGGCGAGGCGAAGTGGGCGACCCCCGCGGTCGCCAGCAGTCCGGCGAGCAGCAGCGACGAGCGTTCGGACCGTGGCACGGTTCCTCCTCAGATGGCCTGCCGCGCGATATTACTCGACGGTAGGCCCTTATCGGCCCCTTACCACTTCGGTCTGACCTTTGATATGTTTCGCAGCCGGAACCGGAGAAGGGTCCGTGCATGGACTTCGAACTGACCGAGGACCAGGAAACGATCCGCAAGTCCGTCGCCGGACTGCTGCGCGACTTCGACGACCAGTACTGGATGGCGAAGGACCAGGCGCACGAGTTCCCGACGGAGTTCTACGAGACCGTCGCGGGCGGCGGCTGGCTCGGGATCACGATCCCCGAGGAGTACGGCGGCCACGGCCTCGGCATCACCGAGGCCAGCCTGCTGCTGGAGGAGGTGGCACGGTCGGGCGGCGGCATGAACGCGGCCAGCGCCATCCATCTGTCGATCTTCGGCATGCATCCGGTAGTGGTGCACGGCTCCGAGGAGCTGAAACGCCGCACACTCCCGCGTATCGCGAGCGGCGACCTGCACGTCTGTTTCGGCGTCACCGAACCGGGCGCCGGACTCGACACCGCGAGCATCACGACGTACGCGCGACGGAACGGCGACCACTACGTGGTGAACGGCCGCAAGGTGTGGATCTCCAAGGCGATGGAATCGGAGAAGATCCTTCTCCTGACCCGCACCAGCAAGGCCGACGAGGTCGCCAAGAAGACCGACGGGATGACCCTGTTCCTGACGGACATCGACCGCGACCGCATCGACATCCGCCCCATCCCCAAGATGGGGCGCAACGCCGTCACCTCGAACGAACTCTTCATCGACGACCTGCGCATCCCCGTCGAGGATCGCGTCGGCGAGGAGGGCCAGGGCTTCCGCTACCTCCTCGACGGCCTCAACCCGGAGCGCATGCTGATCGCCGCCGAGGCCCTCGGCATCGGCCGGGCCTCGCTCGACAAGGCCGTCCAGTACGGCAAGGAGCGCATCGTCTTCGGCCGCCCGATCGGCATGAACCAGGCCGTCCAGTTCCCCCTCGCGGACTCCCTCGCCCGCCTCGACGCCGCCGAACTCGTGCTGCGCAAGGCGACCTGGCTCTACGACAACGGGAAGCCCTGCGGGCGGGAGGCGAACACCGCCAAGTACCTGTGCGCGGACGCCGGGTTCACGGCCGCCGACCGGGCCCTCCAGACCCACGGCGGCATGGGCTACTCCGAGGAGTACGGCGTGGCCCGCTACTTCCGCGAGGCCCGCCTCATGCGGATCGCGCCGATCAGTCAGGAAATGATCCTGAACTACCTGGGATCGCACACGCTGGGACTCCCGAGGAGCTACTGAATGACCGACAGCACAGGGCTGTTCGACCTCACGGGCCGGTCGGCGCTGGTCACCGGCGCCGGGGGCGGCATCGGTTCCGCCGTCGCCGAGGCACTGGCGCGCGCGGGTGCCGCGGTGCTGGTGACCGACGTCGACGAGTCGGCCGCGGCGGCCGTCGCCGGGAAGATCAACGCGGCAGGGCTCACGGCGGACAGCGCCGCCCTGGACGTACGGGACCGGTCAGCCGCCGATACGGCCGTGGCACGCGCGGCGGCGCTCGCCGACGGGACGCTGCACATCCTCGTGAACAACGCCGGGGTCATCGCCCCGGCCATGTTCGACAAGCTGGAGGAGGACGCGTTCCGACGGGTCCTCGACATCCATGTGATGGGGACCTTCCACTGCGCGCAGGCCGCGCTGCCGTTCCTGCCGGAGGACGGGAAGGGACGGATCATCAACGTCACCTCGTCGGCGGGCCTGGTCGGCACGCTCGGGCAGGTCAACTACTCGGCGGCGAAGGCCGCGATCATCGGGCTGACCAAGTCCCTGGCCCGTGAACTGGCGCGCCGGCGTGTCCTGGTGAACGCGCTCGCCCCGCTGGCGGCCACGTCCATGACGGAGACCATCCGGACCAACGAGAAGTTCGCGGCCCAGATGCTCGCCCGCATTCCGCTGGGCAGATGGGCGGAGCCGGCGGAGATCGCGGGCAGTTTCGTGTTCCTCGCCTCGGACGCGGCCTCCTTCATCACCGGTCAGGTGCTGCCGGTGGACGGCGGCATGGTGATGTGACGGGCTGCTCGGTGGTGCGGCAGCGCGGTGCTCTCGTAGGTGGCGCGGTGATGTGACAGGGGACGCGCGTGCTGTGTTAAATGGTTCAGCCAAAGAGGCCGAAGAGCGCGGCCTGCAACGAGAGGCCCGAACCTGTGCAGAGCGCCGAGCACCCTTCCCGCACCTCCCGTGGGCGCGCCGCGACCGGTGAGCCCCGACCGCGTTTCGACACGCTGACCGTCCCCAAGGCCTCGGACGTGCTGGCGGCGGAGGTGCGCGAGCGGATCCTCTCCGGGGAGTTCACGGAGGGCATGGCACTGCCGCCGGAACGGCAACTGGTCGAGCAGACGGGACTGAGCCGGGCCACGGTGCGCGAGGCGCTGCGCGTCCTGGAGGTCGAACGGTTGCTGGAGATCAGGCCGGGGCGCGGGGGCGGTGCCTTCGTGCACAGGCCTGGGCGTGAATCGCTCGCGAACACCGTGCGGTTGGTGATCCGGGGTCAGCGGATCCGGCTTGAGGACCTGCACGAGACGCGGGAGGCGATCGAGCCGGCGTGCGCGGCGCTGGCGGCCAGGCGTCGCAGGGACGCCGACCTCGCGGAGCTGGACGACGCGCACGCGGAGCTCGTCGCGGCCGGGGACGACATCCAGCGGTTCCTGCGCGCGAACATCCACTGGCACAACGCCGTGGCGAGGGCCGGTGAGAACGAGCTTCTCATCGGGTTCATGAGCGCGCTCTCGCAGTCGATCCACGCGGCCACCGACATCGAGCAGTTCATGGACGCGGACATCCGCAAGCTCACCGCCCGTGCGCACGCCCGGATCACCGAGGCCATCCGGGACGGCGACAGCGAGGCGGCGATGCGCCGGATGACCCGCCATGTGTGCGGCTTCGCCCGGGCCGCCGCCGAGGTGGACAGCAGGGACGGTGTGGAGCTGACCGATTCGGAGAACTGACCCACGCGATAACGAGAATGTGATTCTCTTCTTCGTGCAACACCATTGACAGTTTCGGTCTGACCTTTAATACCATCGCGGTATGAGCAAGGTGAGTCCCGTGCTGACCGTGGCCGCCGACGGAGACGTCCGCATCGTCACCCTGAACCGCCCCGACCGGTTGAACGGCGTGTCCGAGGAGCTGCACCGACGGCTGTCGGAGGTGTGGCGCGAACTCGCGGACGACACCAAGGCCCGGGCCGTCGTCCTCACGGGCGCGGGACGGGCGTTCAGCGCCGGCGGCGACTTCGACCATCTCCTGCGGCACCACACCGACCCGGAGCTGCGGGAGCGGTCCATCCGGATCGACCGCACCATCCAGACCGAGATGATCCGCTTCCCGCTGCCGGTGATCGCCGCCGTCAACGGCCCCGCGGTGGGCCTGGGTTGCAGCCTCGCGCTGGCCTGTGATCTCGTACTGATCGCCGAGGACGCCTACTTCGCGGACCCGCATGTGTCGGTCGGCCTGGTGGCGGGCGACGGCGGAGTGACCCTGTGGCCGCTGCTCACCAGCCTGCTGCGGGTCAAGGAGTACCTCTTCACCGGGGACCGCATCCCCGCCGCCAAGGCGGTCGAGTTCGGCCTCGCCAACCGCACGGTCCCGCCCGACGACCTCATGCCTGAGGCCCTCGCCCTGGCCCACCGGCTCGCGGCCCAGCCCGCCGAGGCCCTCCGCGCCACCAAGCTGGCCCTCGCCGCCGTCGTCGAGCAGGTCTCGCGCGGCGGCATGGAGGCGGCCCTGATGGCCGAGCGGGCCACGATGACCAACCCCGACCACATTCGCATCATCACCGACCTCGCGGCCCGCGCCGAGCGGCGCGCGAACCCCCCTGAGGAGCGCTGAGCGTGGAGCGCGAGGAGTTCGTCCTCGTCCGCGACATGGTGCGCTCACTCGCACCCCGGTACGGCGTGACCTCGCCGGACGAAGTGAAGCCGGCGACCCGAGCCGCAGCCCAACAGGCCCTGGACGACATGGGTTTGAGAGACCTACGGCGCACCTCTCCCCCGGCGGCGACCGCGCAGGAGTGCGCACTGCTCGCGGAGGAACACGGCCGCCACCCGCTCACCACGTCTCTGCTCGGCACGGTCCTGCTCGCTCCGGAACTGCTCCGACTGCTCGGCGACGACACCTCACGGGGAACCCCCACCGTCGCGCTCACCCGCGAACTCCACTTCCCCGCCACGGAGTTGACGGATCTCGTCGCCTGGGACAGCGACGGAGCCGACAGCGCGCTCTGCGTCACCACCGACGGGACGGTCACCCGGGTCGAGTTGGGCCCGGCGGCACCGAGCACGGACCTGCTGCGCGCGATCCGTGCAGTCCCGGGCGACACTCCCGTGGAGACCGTCGGCCGTCTCACGGCACCGGACCGACTCCGCTGGCAGGCCTACGCACTCGTCGTCGTGACCGCCGAACTCGTCGGCGCGGCGGGCTCGTTCGTGGAGCAGGCCGTCGAATACGCCCGCGTCCGGCGCCAGTACGGTCGGGCGATCGGCTCCTTCCAGGCCGTACAGCATCTCCTCGCGGACGCGACGGTCCTGGTGGAAGCGGGTGCGAGTGTCACGCGCTACGCGGCCTGGTGTCTGGACAACGAACCGCCGGAGCGGGCCCTGACGGCCGCGCGCGTCGCCAAGGCGGAGGTCAACTCCTCGGCGCTGGAGGCGGTGTACGCCGGGATGCAGGTCTTCGGCGGCATCGCCCAGACGTGGGAGCACATCGCGCACCTGTACCTGCGCAAGGTGCGGCTGGGCGCGACGCTGCTCGCCACGACGGACGACCTGCTCCCCTCGCTGGCCGCACCGGAGGTGCCGCGATGACCGACACCCCGCTGGACTTCGGCGACCCTGCCGACCTGGACCGGCTGCGCACCGAGTTCCGCGCCTGGCTGGCCCGACACCCGCTTCCCGAACGGGAGTCGGGCGAACCGGTGCCGGTCTTCCTCCATCGCTGGCACCGGCTGCTGCACTCTGGTGGCTGGGTCGGGCTCGACGTCCCGGAGCGCTACGGCGGCCGGGGTCTGACCGCGCTGCACCAGGTGGCGATCAGTGACGAACTCGGCGCCTGCCGGGCCCCGGGCGTCCCCCGCATCGGCTATCTCGCCCACGCCCTGCTGGAGTTCGGCTCGGAGGAACAGCGACTGCGGTTCCTGCCAAGGATGTTGGCCGGTGACGAGGTGTGGTGCCAGGGTTTCAGCGAACCGGGAGCCGGCTCCGACCTGGCGGGCATGACCACCTTCGCCGAACGGCACGACGGCCACTACATCGTGCGCGGCCAGAAGCTGTGGACCAGCTACGCCCAGTACTCCGGCCTCTGCCTGCTGCTGGCCCGCACCGACCGCTCGGCACCGGCCCACAAGTCGATCTCGGCGTTCGTCCTGCCCCTGGACCGCCCCGGTGTGACGGTCCGCCCGCTGCGCGCGGCCAACGGCGACGACGAATTCTGCGAGCTGTTCCTCGACGACGTCCGGATCGAGGAGTCCGAGCGCGTCGGCGCCGAGGGCGTCGGCTGGGCGCTGGCGATGACGACGGTGTCGTACGAGCGCAACGCCCTCGACACCGGGCACATCTCGAAGTACGGGCTGCTCGTCGAGCGGCTCCGGCGTCATGCGTCCGCACACGAAGGCACGCTGCCCGACGGGCTGCTGTCACGGATCGGCCGGTGTGTCGTGGACTACGAGGTGCTGGTGGCGCACGCCCGCCGCCGTACCGCCGAACGCCTCGCCGGGCAGGTCGCCGGCCCGGAGTCCTCCGTGGACAAGCTGCTGATGACGAGGACCGAACAGCGGCTCTACGACACGGCACTTGAGGTGTTCCCGGGCGAACTGGCCGGGGAGGGCGGCGAGTTGTTCGGCGACTACCTCTACTCCCGTGCGGCCTCCGTCTACGGCGGCACCTCCCAGATCCAGCGGAACATCATCGCCAAGCGGATCCTGCATCTCCCCTCGAACGGCTAGCCCTGGAGCCAACTGATGCGCTACGACGACGAATTCCTGAGCATCCCCCACGTCATCAGGCTGGCCGCCGAACGCTTCGGGGACGCCACGGCACTCATCGACCAAGACCGCCGCTGGACGTTCCGGGAGCTGAAGGACCGGATGGTCGACGCGGTCCGCGCCACCATCGCGCTCGGCATCAAGCCCGGGGACCGGGTCGGGCTGTGCGCCCCCAACTCGGCGGAGTGGATCCTCGCCGCGCTGGGCATCCACGGCGCCGGGGGCGTGCTGGTACCGCTCAACACGCGGTTCAAGGCGCAGGAGATCTCGTACATCCTGCGGAAGTCGGAGGCGGCCGCCGTGTTCGCCTCGCCCTTCCTCGGCAACGACTACGTCGGCGAACTGCGGAAGGCCGACCCGGGACTGCCGGCGCTCCAGAAGACGGTGTCCGTTCTCGGTCCGCAGGGGACGGCCGACCGGTCGTGGAACGACTTTCTCGGCGCGGCAGATGCCGTTTCCGCGTCCGCCGCCCATGAGTCGATCGACCGGTTGACGCCGGACGACGTGTCCGACGTGATGTTCACGTCCGGCACGACGGGCCACCCCAAGGGCGTGATGCTCACGCACGGCCAGTCCCTGCGTGCCTACGGGTGGATGGCCGAGGAGTACACGTTCCGGGCGTCCGACACCTTCCTGGTGATCCCGCCGTTCTTCCACTGCTTCGGCTACAAGGCGGGGTGGCTGGCCTCCCTGATGCACGGGGTGACCGTCATTCCGATGGCCGTCTTCGACGCCGGGCGGGCACTGGACCTCATCGCCCGTGAGCGGGTGAGCATCCTCCTCGGCCCGCCGACGATCTTCCACGACCTGGTCAACCATCCGGACCGGGCCGAGCACGACCTGTCGTCCCTGCGAGTCTCCATGACGGGCGGTACCACGATTCCGGAATCACTGATCCGAGCGATGAAAACGGAGTTGTCGTTCGACATCGTGATGAGCGCCTACGGCCTCACCGAGTCCACGGCGCTGGTAACCACGACCCGGGTCGGTGACTCGGAGGAGACGGTCGCCCGCACCACAGGCAGCGCCATTCCGGGTGTCCAGGTCCGGATCGTCGCCGACGACGGTCTGGACGTCCCGATCGGGCTCGACGGCGAGATCCTCGTGCGCGGCTTCAACGTCACCCGCGGCTACTGGGACGACCCCGACGCGACCGCCTCGACGATCGACGCCGAGGGCTGGCTGCACACCGGGGACATCGGACGGCTCGACGACGACGGCAATCTCGCCATCGTCGACCGCAAGAAGGAGATGTTCATCGTCGGCGGTTTCAACGCCTATCCGGCGGAGATAGAGAAGCTGCTTCTGGGCTGCGAGAGCGTTCAGCAGGTCGCCGTGATCGGCGTTCCCGACGAACGGCTCGGCGAGGTCGGCTGCGCCTTCGTGGTCGCGGACCCGGAGCACCCGACGACCGGGCCCGAGGTCATCGCCTGGGCCCGCGAGAACATGGCGAACTTCAAGGTGCCCCGGCACGTCCGCTTCGTCGACCAACTCCCGCGCAACGCGAGCCAGAAGGTACTGAAGGACGAACTCCGTGCCAGTTTCACGGCCGTGGGCTGAGAGATGACGACAACGACCGGGCCGCTGGCCGGAATCACCGTGGTCTCGTTGGAGCAGGCGATCTCCGCTCCCATGTGCACCCGCACGCTCGGCGACTTCGGCGCCCGAGTGATCAAGGTGGAGAACCCCCAGGGCGGCGACTTCGCCCGCCACTACGACGACGTCGTCAAGGGACTCGGGGCGCACTTCGTCTGGGTCAACCGGGGCAAGGAGTCGGTGGCCCTGGACCTCAAATCACCTGGTGGCATGGCCGTGTTGCACCGGCTGCTGGAGCGCGCGGACGTCCTCGTCTCCAACCTCACACCCGGCACCACGGCCAAACTCGGCATCTCGCCCGGCGACTTGACGACCCGTCACCCCGAACTGATCGCCGTCGAGATCGACGGCTACGGCCCCGGTGGCCCGCTCTCCCACAAGCGGGCCTACGACCTGCTCGTGCAGGCCGAGTCGGGCGCCTGCTCGGTGACCGGACAGCCGGGAGCCCCGGCCAAACCCGGCCCGCCGATGGCCGACGTGTCGAGCGGCCTGTACGCGGCGCTGTCGGTCGTCGCGCTGCTGTGCGGCAGGGAGCGCGGGGTGGGGCCCGCGGCCTCGTCCGTCGCGGTGAGTCTGTTCGACACGATGACGGAGCTGATGGGCTATCCGCTCACCTACACCCAGCACTCCGGGGTCGAGCAGCAGCCGCTCGGTCTGAGTTCGCCCGCCGTGGCGCCGTACGGCGCCCATCGCACCGCCGACGGCCACACCGTGATCCTCGGGACGACGAACGACCGTGAATGGCAGCGCCTGGCAAGGGAGTTGCTCGACCGTCCGGACCTCGCGGACGACCCCCGCTTCCGCGGCAACGCGGGACGCGTGGAACACCGTGCCCTGCTGGAGCCGGAGATCAGCGCCTGGTGCGCACGGCACGACCTCGCGTACGTGCAGGATCGCGCGGACGCGGCCGGCATCGGCAACTCCCGCTACAACACGACCAGCGACGTCATCGCCCACCCCCATCTCCAGGCGCGCAACCGGTGGCGGGAGATCGACACGCCGTCCGGTCCGGTGCAGGCGCTGCTGCCGCCGCCGGTCATCGCCGGGTACGACCCGCCGATGGGCGCGATTCCGGCGCTCGGCCAGCACACCGACGCCGTACTCGCCGAACTCGGCCTCACGGGCGAGGAGATCGCCGTTCTCCGGGCAGAGGGAGCGGTGCGATGAGCGGGCCGCCGGTGCTTCTGACGAGCGACGCCGACGGTGTTCGTACGCTGACGTTGAACCGACCGGAGCGCAAGAACGCGATCGACGCCGAACTGTGGGACGCCCTGCGAACCGCGCTCTCCGCTGCGGGCAGCGACCGTACGGTACGTGCGCTGGTCCTCACCGGTGCGGGCGGTGCCTTCTGCTCCGGGGCCGACATCCGCAAAGGCGTCAGCGACGAGCACCCCCTCTACCGGATGCGGACTCTGACCGAAGTCACCCTGCTGCTGCACGAGTTGCCGATCCCCACGATCGCCAAGGTGCAGGGCGTGGCGGTCGGCGCGGGCTGGAACCTCGCCCTGGGCTGCGACTTCGTCGTGGCCACTCCGGAGAGCACGTTCTCGCAGATCTTCGCCCGCCGCGCCCTGTCCATGGACTGCGGTGGCTCCTGGCTGCTGCCGAAGCTGGTGGGTTTGCAGCAGGCGAAACGGCTCGTGCTGCTGGCCGAGACGATCGACGCCGAGGAGGCCCACGCGCTGAACCTGGTGACCTGGGTCGTGGACGCCGACAAGATCGACGCCTTCGTGGACGACCTGACCGCCCGGCTGGTCGCCGGAGCCCCGGTGGCTCTCGCGCAGAACAAGGCGCTCCTCGACGAGAACGCCGATCGCACCCTGCGCGAGGCCCTTGCCGCCGAGGCGCGGGCGCAGGCCATGAACTTCGCCACGGCGGACGTCCCGGAGGCGTACGCCGCCTTCGTGGAGAAGCGCCCGCCTCGCTACGCGGGGCGCTGGGCGGTGCCGGGAACGGCCGCGCCCAGAGCGACAAAGGAGACGTAATGCGTGAGGCAGTGGTGGTGGAGGCGGTCCGCACCGCCGTCGGCAAACGGAACGGCGGTCTGGCCGGTGTGCACGCGGCCGACCTCTCCGCCGTCGTCCTCCAAGCCCTCGTCGACCGTACGGGCCTGGATCCCGAGGTCGTGGACGACGTGGTGTGGGGGTGCGTGGGCCAGCTGGGCGACCAGTCGAGCAACATCGGCCGCTACGCGGTGCTGGCCGCGGGCTGGCCCGAGACCATCCCGGGGACCACGGTGAACCGGGCCTGCGGATCGAGCCAGCAGGCTCTGGACTTCGCCGCACAGGCGGTCATGTCCGGGCAGCAGGACGTCGTGGTGGCGGGCGGCGTCGAGGTGATGAGCCGGGTGCCGCTCGGGGCCTCGCGGGCCGGCGGGATGCCGTACGGTCCCCAAGTCTTCGCCCGTTACGAGGACTTCTCCTTCAACCAGGGTGTCTCGGCCGAGCTGATCGCGCGGAAGTGGGGACTGGGCCGGGGTGTCCTGGACGAGTTCGCCGCGCTGTCCCACGAGCGGGCGGCGGCCGCACAGGACGGCGGGGCGTTCGACGCGCAGATCGTGCCGGTGCCCGACGACACGGGCGGCACGGTGACCGTGGACGAAGGCATCCGGCGAGGGACCAGCAGCGCCACGCTCGCGAAGCTGAAACCGTCCTTCCAGGACGACGGGGTGATCCACGCGGGCAACTCCTCGCAGATCTCCGACGGTGCGGCGGCCCTGCTGGTGACCACCCCGGAGAAGGCCCGTGAGCTGGGGCTGACGCCGATCGCGCGCTACCGGGCGGGCGTGGTCACCGGTTCCGATCCGGTCCTGATGCTGACCGGGCCGATCCCCGCGACCGAGAAGGTGCTCCGCAAGGCCGGAGTGGCACTCTCCGAGGTGGGCGTCTTCGAGGTCAACGAGGCCTTCGCGCCCATCCCGCTCGCCTGGCTGGCCGAGACCGGAGCGGACCCGGCCCTCCTCAACCCGCTCGGGGGCGCCATCGCGCTCGGGCATCCGCTCGGCGCGTCGGGTGCGGTCCTGATGACGCGCATGCTCCACCACATGCGGGACCACGGGATCCGCTACGGCCTCCAGACCATGTGCGAGGGCGGCGGCACCGCCAACGCCACCGTCGTCGAACTCGCTTCCTGACAGGGGATGTTGTGCGCCGACACGTCTTCACCGACGACCACGAGGCATTCCGCCGGCTCGCCCGGGACTTCATCGCCAAGGAGGTCGTCCCGCACTACTCCGAGTGGGAGGAGACCGGCCGGCTCCCCCGCACGCTCTTCGAACAGCTCGGCGCGCTGGGCCTGTTGGGCACGGCGGTCCCCGAGTCGTACGGCGGAGCGGGCCTCGACGACTACCGCTACAACGTCGTCCTCCAGGAGGAAGCGGCCCGCGCCCTGGTGACGTTGGGCACCGTCCGTACCCAACTCGACGTCGTCCTGCCGTACTTCCTCACCTATGCCGACCGCGATCAACGCGAGCGCTGGTTCCCCGGTCTGGCCTCCGGGAAGCTCCTGACGGCCATCGCGATGACCGAGCCGGGCACGGGCTCCGATCTCGCCGGGATCCGTACGACCGCCGTGCGCGACGGGGACTCGTACGTCCTCAACGGCGCGAAGACCTTCATCACCGGCGGCCTCCTCGCCGACCTGGTGATCGTCGTGGCCCGTACGGCGACCGACCCGGACAACCGCCGCGCCGGGCTCACCCTGCTGGTCGTCGAGGACGGCATGCCCGGTTTCGCGCGGGGCCGGGTGCTGCACAAGCTGGGCATCAAGGTGCAGGACACGGTGGAACTGGCCTTCGACGACGTCCGGGTGCCGGTCGCCAACCGGCTCGGTGAGGAGGGTGCCGCGTTCGGCTATCTCGGCCGCAACCTGCCGCAGGAGCGGATGACGGTCGCGGTGGGTTCCGTCGCGCAGGCACGGGCGGCCGTGGACACGACGATCGCCTACGTCAAGGAACGCAAGGCGTTCGGGAAACCGGTCGCCTCCTTCCAGAACACCAAGTTCGAACTCGCCGCCGTGGCAGCCGAGATCGAGGCCGCGCAGGCCATGCTCGACCGTGCGGTACTCGAACTCGTCGCCGGTGAACTGAGCGGCCCCGACGCCGCCAAGGTCAAACTCTTCTGCACCGAGATGCAGGCCCGCGCGGTCGACCGCTGTCTGCAACTGTTCGGCGGCTACGGCTACATGCTGGAATACCCCATCGCCCGGCTCTACGCGGACGCGCGCATCACCCGCATCTACGCCGGAACCAGCGAGGTCATGAAGGTCATCATCGCCAAGTCCCTCGGATTGTGAGGCGGTCACGGTGCCGGACTTCTCCAGCAGACCAGGTGTCGCGTTCGTGGCGGGCGGCTCGGGCGGTATCGGCGCGGCGATCGTACGGCTCCTCGCCGAGCGGGGCAGCGACATCGTCCTCACCTACCGGGCCAACCAGGAGGCGGCGGACGCCATCGCCGCCGAGGTGACGAAGCTGGGCCGTCAAGTACGGGCGATGCGGCTGGACTTGACCGACGAGGACGCCACGGCCGAGGCCGTTTCGGAGGCGAGCGGCGGCATCCACACGCTCGTGTACGCCGCGGGCCCGCATGTACCGATGAGACACCTGAGCCGGGTCTCGCCGGGCGAGTACCGCGCCCAACTCGAAGGCGACGCCGTTGCGTTCTTCAACCTCGTCCACCCCGCGCTGCCGTTGCTGCGCGAGAGCCGGGGGAACGTCGTCGCCGTGACGACCGTCGCCACCCGCCGCTTCCCGGTACGGGACGGGCTGTCCTCGGGCGCGAAGGGCGCGGTCGAAGCGGTGGCCCGGGCGCTGGCCGCCGAGGAGGGGCGCTACGGCGTCCGCGTGAACTGTGTGGCGCCCGGCATGCTCAACGACGGTATCGCCGGCCGTCTGATCAGCTCGGGCGAACTGGACGAGGGCGCCCTCGCGGTCACCCGGCGCAACATCCCGATGCGCCGTTTCGGCGACGCCACGGACATCGCGGAGGCGGTCGCGTTCCTCGCCTCGGACCGGGCCGGGTTCATCACCGGGCAGGCGCTGGGAGTCGACGGCGGGTACAGCGTGTAGGTCACGGGGGCGTGATGGACCGGCCCGCCACGTAGGCGGCGCGGACCAGTTCGCCGGACAGAGCCTGAAGGGCCTCGCGCAGCGGCACATGGAGCAGGCACAGGTCGGCGACCGCGCCGACCGCCAACCGCCGCGGCCGTGCGGGGTGTTGAGGTTCGCCGGTGAACAGCCGTAGCGCCGCCTCGGGTGGGAGCCGCTCGCCGTCGTCCCGTTCGGTGGCAGCCCGCATGACCGCCCAGGGGTCCGGGGTGCCGTAGGGCGCGTCGGTGCCGGCGGCGAGGGAGATGCCGGCCTCGGTCAGGGAGCGGCAGCGGTAGAGGTGAGGGCGGTCGTCGGGGTCAACGTCGGTCGCGTACGCGGCGCCCCGTTCGACGGGGAAGTGCGGCTGGGTCACCACCGTCACCCCGAGCCGTCGCAGCCACGGGATCGTCTCGGCCGGGATCACCGAGCCGTGCTCGATCCGGTCGCCGTCGGCGGGGCCCACCTCGTCGAGGGCAAGCAGTGTCACCAGCAACTGCACCCGGGTCACGCAGTGCACGGCGACCGGTCTGGGTCTGATCTCCCCTATGGTGCGCGCGAGTTGGGCGGGGGTGGGGAGCGTCGGATCGTCGAGCATCAGCTTCACGGGTTCGTCGACGCCCATCACCAGGAGCCGTTGCGGGAGGACCGACAGCATCTGGGTGAGTCCGCCGGCCGGGTGCGGGTCTGCGTTGGTGAAACCCGTGACGCCGAGTGCCGCCGCCCGCCTCCCCACACCCTCCAGATCCAGCCGTACGGGCGGCACGAACCCGCGGAGCCGCTCGTCCTCGCGCCAGAACCGACCGTCGCCCTCCAGCCCCGCCGCCCGGAGCGCGGCACTGTTCCACACCCAGAGTGCGCCCGTGCGATGTTGCACCCGCACCGGCCGATCGGCGACGAGCGCGTCCAGCGTCCACCGGTCCAACTCCCCCGCCACGCCCTCGTGGTAGCCCACGGCCCGCACCCACTCCCCCGGCGGCCCACTCGCCAAGGCCGCCGCGAACGCCGTACGGTCTCGCACGTCCCCCGGCCCGACACGCACGGAGGCGGCTTCGGCGGCCAACGCCGCGAGGTGGACGTGGTGGTCGTGCAGCCCCGGCAGCAGCACACCGCCATGTCCGTCCACATGGCCCCGCCCCGGTAGCCCCGGTCCGATCTCGGCGATCCGCCCGCCTCCGTCGATCCGTACGTCCACCGCCGCCGGGTGGCCCGCCACTTCCACGTTTCTGATCAGCACGGCGGACGGACCCGTGCAGGCGCGTCGGCGAGGGTCGCGGCGCAGGCCGCCATGGAGACGCAGAGGAGTTCTCCGCCTCCCTCTGCGAGCGAGCTGGTCACGGCCTGAGCGGCGAAGACGCCGGTGACGGGGTCGGCGAGCGCGTCACCGAGAAAGACGGGGTCGCCGTTCGGGTCGAGGCCGGTCAGTCCGCCCGCGACGGCAGCGTCGTCTCCGAAAGCGATACGGTCGCTTTCGCGTCCGTATCCGGTGATGGAGACCCAGACCCGGCCGGGGCGGGCGGCGAGGAACTCCTCGGCGCGCAGGCCGAGTCGGCGCAACGCACGGGGTCGCGAGGCCTCGATGACGATGTCGGCCTCGGCGACGAGTTCGTCCAGCGCGCCGGGGGCGAAGTCCACGACCAGGCTGTCCTGTCCGTCGTGCAGCCAGCGGTAGAAGGCCGGTGTCCCCAGGCGCGCGCCGTCCGGTCGCGTCACGCTCTCCACCTTGACGACCCGCGCGCCCGCCAGCCCCAGGAGCCGGGCGCACAGCGGCCCCGCCCAGAGCGCGGAGAAGTCCACGATCCGCAGACCGGCCATCGCGCGTACACGCCGCTCTCCCCACCGCTCGGCGCGGATCGCGGGCCGTGCGTCCTGGGTGACCGATCCGGGTACCGCGGCGGCGATGCCCAGCAGCTGCGCGGCCTCCGCCGCTTCGGCAGCCGTGACCCGTTGTACGGCCTTGTACAAGTCTCCGGGCTCGGCGGACGGTGAACCGAGCAGTGCCAGCAGCGCGGGTACGGCGGCGAGGTCGTCGGGGCGGGCCAGGTTCACGGCGGTCCAGCCGTCGGCGGCTCGGAGGAGGTGGCAGGAGCCGTTGGCCGAGGTCCTTCCCGGGCGTTCCAGGCCGGCCAGTCGGGCCCGGAGGAACAGCGCGCTCGGGAGATCCACCGGCACGCCCGTCAGATCGGTGAACGAGCGGGCGACGTCGGAGAGGGGGGCCACGTACGGCTCGACAGTGTCCATCCAGGCGCGGAGAGCGTGATTCTCTTTCATTCGAACCCCCTTCTCTCCACAGGTGATCTCAAATTACACTCCGGTCCACGCCTGGAGGGAGATCACCGTGGAGTCGCCCTTCGTGATCGTCGATCTCGACCGCACCCCTGCGTGGGGACCAGACGCCCGCGACCGCGTCGTGATCGGTGTGGCCCCAGCTCCCGAGGACTCGGTCGACGGGTACGACGTACTGCTCACCGCTGTCCCCGATCCGCCCCGCCCGTGGGTGTGGTGTGCGGATCCGCATGGCACGGCTCGGGAGCTGGGGCACATCGTCGAGAGCCGGCCCGCCGCGGCCGTCGCGCTGGTGCAGGTACTGCGGATGGGCGGCGGGCTCCCGGTCCCGGACAGACTGGTTCTCGAATCCCTCGCCTACTCCACGCTTCAGGGCGGAGCCGCCTTCCGGTCCTGGCTGGCCGCCTCGCGCCGGCGTACGCATCGCCCGGCCGAGACTCCCGTACGGCTCGGTCGCGACGGGTCCCGGCTGTCCATCACGCTGGACCGGCCCTGGGTGCGCAACGCGTTCGACGCGGCGACGCGGGACGCGCTGTGCGAGGCGCTGGAGGTGGCCGTGGCCGACCCGTCGATCGCCCGCGTCGACCTGTGCGGCAACGGTCCCGCGTTCTGCAGCGGGGGTGACCTCTCCGAGTTCGGTACGTCCAGTGATCCGGCGCGGGCCCATCTGGTGCGGGTCCGTCGCAGCCCGGCCGCACTCCTGAACCGGTGTGCTCCGCGCGTGACCGCGCATCTGCACGGCGCCTGTGTCGGCGCGGGGATCGAGCTCGCCGCCTTCGCGGGGCGGGTGATCGCCGCGCCGGACACGGTGATCCGGTTGCCCGAGATCGGGATGGGGTTGATTCCGGGTGCGGGTGGCACGGCGAGCATCCCGGTCCGAGTCGGCCGGGAGCGCGCCGCCTATCTCGCCCTGTCCGGCGCCGAGTTGAGCGCCGTGGACGCACTGAGCTGGGGACTGGTCGACGAGATCGGCGAAACCGACGACGTGACCGCCGATGCTCAGGAGACGGTTCGCTCCTGAGCATCACTCCGGTGTCTCCAACAGTCGCCGAAGACACCGGAGTTGGGTTACTTCCCGGTCCACACAGGGCTGCGGCGTTCGGCGAAGGCCCGTGCCCCCTCCGCCGCGTCGGCGCTCCTGAACACCGCCTCGACCTCTGCGGGTTCGGCCCAACGGCGTTCCCGCATCAGCTTCTTCGTCATCGCGACGCCGAGAGGGCCGTTCTCGGCGATGCGTTCCGCCAGGGCCAGCGCGGTCTCCCGCACCTTCTCGGCCGGTACGGCGCGGTTGACCAGGCCGAACTGCTTGGCGTCCGCCGCCGTGACGAGGTCGCCGGTCAGCCCCATCTCCAGGGCGACGGCCAGCGGCACCCGGTCGGCGAGGGTCGTACCGCCGCCGGCCGCGAACAGGCCCCGCTTGACCTCGGCGATGCCCAGCTTGGCGTCCTCCGCGGCGACCACCAGGTCGCAGGCCAGGGCGAGTTCGAAGCCGCCGGCGAGTGCCGAGCCGTTGAGGGCGGCGATCACCGGGGTGGCGATGCCCTCGCGGAAGAACCACACCAGGCCGTCGAACTTGCCGCCGCCCTTCGCGAACGCCTTGAGGTCCATGCCGGAGCAGAAGACCGTTCCGGCGCCGGTGAGGACGATCGCACGGACCGCCGGGTCGGCGTCCCCCTCCCGCAGCACGTCCGAGAGGTCGTCGATCAGCTCCGGGCTCATGGCGTTGCGGACCTCGGGACGGTTCAGGGTCGCCACCAGGACGGCGCCGACCCGTTCCGTCAGGACCAGGTCGCTCATCGGGCCGCCGCCACGGCCGCCCGGGCCTTGGAGCGGAACGCCTCCAACTTCTCGGCGGGCTCGATGAGTTGGTGGCTGCGCGAGCGGGTGGTGACGTCGTGGCCCTCGGCCGCCCTGCGCAGGGCGCCCACGGTGGCCTGCTCGCGCGGGATGTGCGCGAAGGGGTCGAAGGAGTACCAGCGCATCGCGTTCTCGAAGGTGATCTTCCGGGCGTCGTCGTCGGAGACGTCGCAGCTCGCCATCACGTCGTGCAACTGCTCGGGGGCGTCCGGCCACAGGGAGTCGCTGTGCGGGTAGTCGCCCTCCCAGCAGATGTTGTCGATACCGATGTCGTGGCGCAGCCGTACACCCAGTTTGTCGGTGATGAAGCAGGTCAGGAAGTGCTCGCGGAAGACCTCGGAGGGGAGCTTTCCGCCGAAGTCCTGGAGGGTCCAGGTGGAGTGCATCTCGAAGGTGCGGTCGAGGCGCTCCAGGAAGTACGGGATCCAGCCCGTTCCGCCTTCAGAGAGGGCGATCTTCAGATTCGGGAACTCCTTGATCGGCGGCGACCACAGGAGGTCGGCCGCGGCCGAGACGATGTTCATCGGCTGGAGCGTGATCATCACGTCGGGCGGCGAGTCGGCGGCCGGGACGGCGAGCCTGCCGGAGGAGCCGATGTGGACGGACATCACGGTGTCCGTGTCGGAGAGCGCGCGCCACAGCGGGTTCCAGTACGGGTCGTGGAAGCTCGGGTAGCCGAGGACGGCGGGGTTCTCGGTGAAGGTGAGCGAGTGCACGCCCTTTTCCGCGACCCGGCGCACCTCGGCCGCGCACAGCTCCGCGTCCCAGATCGCGGGCAGCGCCATCGGGATGAAGCGGCCCGGGTAGGCGGCGCACCACTCGTCGATGTGCCAGTCGTTGTAGGCCCGGACGAGCGCGAGGGAGAAGTCGGCGTCCTCGGTGGCGAAGAGCCTGGCCGAGAAGCCGGGGAAGGAGGGGAAGTTCATCTGGGCGAGGATGCCGCCCGCGTTCATGTCCTTGATCCGTTCGTGCACGTCGTAACAGCCGGGGCGGATCTCGTCGAGGCCCTGCGGTTCGACGCCGTACTCCTCCTTGGGCCGGCCTGCCACGGCGTTGAGCGCCGAGTTGGTGATGGTGACGCCGCGGAACTGCCATACGTCGGTTCCGTCGTCCCGGTGCACCAGTTGGGGCGCGTCTTTCTTGTAGCGCTCGGGGAGGTGGTTCACGAACATGTCGGGCGGTTCGATGATGTGGTCGTCGACGCTGATGAGGATGAGGTCGTCGCGGTCCATGACGGCTCCTTCGGGGGTGGGTCGGTCAGTCGGAGGCGGGCAGCGGCTTGGCCGCCTTCAGGGTCATGGGGGCGCCGTCACAGGTGAGTTCGCCCGCGCCGGAGGCGGTGCAGAGCAGTTCGAGCGTCCCGGTGGCGTCGACGTACCGCTTGCCGATGAGGGTGGTGGTGCCGGCCGGTCCGGGCTTCGCCGGGGGCGCTTCGGCCGCGGGGACCAACGGGCTGCCGCCGCAGGCCAGTTGGGGCTGTACGTCGGCGGGGGCGCGGATGACGACCACGCGGGTGCCGCAGACGGTGCTGGCGAGTTGGTCACCGGGGCGCGGCGTCGGTGCCGGTGGGGTCATGGCGGAGTTCCCTTTCGAGCAGGCGGTCGGCGAGGAGTTCCACGTCGTAGGACTGACGGGCCATCCAGTACCGCAGGAAGCCGGTGAGCGAGTACCGCAGGAAGAGCGCGGAACCGACGACGCTTCCGGCGACCGCGGCGAGGCCGAGGGTGAGGGCGTCGTTCTGCACCAGCGGGTCGCTGGTGTTGTGCGAGATGAAGTAGGCGCTCACGCCGAGGACGACGCCGATCGTCATCAGGGCGGCGCCGGCGCGCAGCCAGAGAGCGGCCCTTCCTGCGGCCGGGTCCGGGATTTTCAGGACGGTGAGTTCGCGGACGAAGCGGTCCGCTCGCGTCTCGGTGGACGTCATGTGGAACTCCCCAGGTAGAGAGCGGACAGTTCGGCGCGCAGGCCGCCGTCGGGGTGGCCCTGCCGTTCGACCCGGCCGCGTACGAGAACGGCGGCATGGTCGCAGATGTCGAGAACCGCGGCGGCGAACTGCTCGACCACCAGGACTGCCACGCCCTGCCGGGCGATTTCGCCGACCTGTTCGTAGAGCCGGCCGACGACCAACGGGGCGAGCCCCATGGAGAGTTCGTCGAGCAGCAGGACGGCGGGGTCGGTGGCGAGGCCGCGGGCGAGGGCGAGCATCTGCTGTTCGCCGCCGGAGAGGGTGCCCGCTGGCTGTCCGGCGCGCTGGGCCAGGACGGGGAAGCGGGTGAACGCGATCTCCTCGATCTCCTCGCGGCTGCGGCCGGTGAAGGTCATCATGAGGAGGTTGTCGCGGACGGACAGGTTCGGGAACACGCCTCGTCCTTCGGGGATGAGGCAGACTCCGGCGCGGGCCAGGTCGCGGGGGTCGGCGCCGGTCATGTCCCGTCCGCCGAGCAGGAGTTGGCCCGACTCGACGGGGTGGACCCCGGCGGCGACGCGCAGGGTGGTGGTCTTTCCGGCGCCGTTGGGACCGAGCAGTGCCACCACCTGTCCGGCGGCGACGTCGAGGTCGACGCCGTGCAGGACGGTGATGCGTTCGTGGGCGGCGCGGATGCCGCGCAGTTCGAGAAGTGCGCTCACGCGTCCCCCAGATAGGCGGCGAGTACCGTTTCGTCGCTGCGGATCACCTCGGGCGGGCCGACGGCGATGATCTTGCCGAGGTCGAGGACGTACACCTCGTCGCAGACCGCCATCACGAGGCTCATGTCGTGCTCGACGAGGACGACGGCGGTGCCGTCCTCGGTGAGGGCGCGCAGGAGTTCGGCGAAGCGTTCGGTCTCCTCCGCGTCCTGTCCGGCGGCGGGTTCGTCGAGGAGAAGCACCTTCGGGCGGATCGCGAGCGCTCTGCCGACCTCGACCAGGCGGCCGACTCCGGTGGGGAGGGCGTCGGGTGAGGTGTCGGCGACGTCGGTGAGATCGAGGCGGCGCAGGATCTCGGTGACGACCTGCTCGGCCCGGCGGCGTTCGGGGCCGAGTTCGGCGGCGACGAGGAGGTTGTCGCGCACGCTCAACCGGCCGAAGAGTTCCAGGCGTTGGAAGGTGCGGGCGAGTCCGTGCCGGGCGCGTGCGGAGGGCCGGGCCCTGGTGACATCCCGGCCGTCCAGCCGGACCTGCCCCGAGGAGGGCCTGCGCAGTCCGGACGCGACGTCGAACAGAGTACTTTTCCCTGCCCCGTTGGGCCCGATGAGCCCGGTGACCCGGCCCGCCTCGGCGGTCAGCGCGACTCCGTCCAGAGCGCGGTTCCCGCCGAAGGAGACGGTCACTCCGCTAACCTGCAGCGACGCCACGGGCCAGCACCTCCTCGTCCTCGGGGCGCCACTCGCGCCGTAGGCCCCACCACTCGACGGGGATCTCCGGCTCGGCCGGAGCGGCCTGCCGGGCGTCCGCCCAGGTGCGGAGCGCCAAGGCGAGGAGGATCGAACCGCCGTAGTACGTCCAGTCGTTGATCACGTCGCCGAAGCGCAGCGCCCAGGCCAGGGCGAGGACGCAGAGCAGGGCGGGCAGGGCGATGCGGTCGCGGGCGAGGGGCTCCCACTGGCGGCGGAAGCGGGAGACGATGCCGTCGGGGTTGTGGCCGAGTCCGACGCCGGCGAGGCCGGGGAGCAGGGCGACCAGGTTCGCGGTGCCGGGGGCGATCGCGATCAGGGCGTTCGTCGGGCCGACGAAGGCGGTGCCGGCGAAGAGTCCGTTGCCGACCGCGCCGAGTCCGCCGACCACGGCGACGAGGAAGATCGGCAGTCCCGCGATGAGGCTGAACTGGTCGGCGGTGACGGTGCGTTGCTGCATTCCGTAGAGCGCTCCGCCGAGTCCGGCGATGCCGGAGGCGAGGGCGAACACGGCGACCTTGGCGACCAGCAGGTTTCCGCCGAGGGTGGCGTACGCGGCCTCGCTGTCGCGCAGGGCGATCAGCCGCCGCCCGAAGCGGCTGCGGCGCAGGGCGGCCACACCGATGGAGGCGAGGGCGAGGCAGACGGCGGCGAACACCATCGACTCCCGCCCGCTGTCCAGCCGTAGACCGAAGAGGTGGGGTCCCGAGATGTCCACCGAGCCCTGGTCGAACAGGGCGATGCGCAGGCCGAGGACGTGGAAGGCCGGGATGGTGAAGATCCAGCGGTCGAGGATCACGGCGAACGCGGCTGTGCCCAGGGCGAGATAGACGCCGGAGAGCCGTAGTGCGGGGAGTGCGACCAGCGCTCCGGCCGCCGCCGAGACCAGGATCGCGGCGCCGAGCGCCCACAGTTGGCCGTGGGCGCCGAGGTGTCCCCAGACGACCGCGCCGATGCCGGCCATGCTCAGCTGGCACAGGGAGACCTGTCCGGCGTACCCGGCGAGCGGGACGTACGAGAGTGCCACTACGCCCAGCGAGAAGATCGCTCCGTAGGTGATGAGGTCGGCCTCTCCGAGGAGGGAGGCCAGGATCGCGCCGAAGGCGATGACCACCGCGGCGAACACGAGTGTGCCGCGCGCGCTCGGTACCGGTACGCGGGCGAGGCGTCGTTCGCGGCCGCGCAGGCGTCGGTGCGGGAAGACCAGCAGGGCGAGGAAGAGCAGGAGCGCGGGGGCGGCGAGCCGTAGTCCGGGGAGGTATTCGTTCTGCGGGAGGTAGCCGGTCAGGTAGCTCTCCATGCAGCCGACGACGACGGCGCCGAGGAAGGTGAGCGGCAGGCTGCGCAGTCGGCCGAAGACGGCCGCGGTGTAGGCGCTGACGATCAGCAGCGAGAGCTGGGCCGCGTCGAGGGTCACGGTCGGGGCGATCAAGATGCCGCCGATCGCGGCCAGTTGAGTGCCCAGGATCCACGAGACCCGGCCTGCCCGGACCGGGTCGGCGCCGGTGAGACCGACGAGTGCCCGGTCGTCGACGGCCGCGCGCATCTCGGCTCCGGCGCGGGTGCGGTAGAGCAGGACGCGCAGGCCGATGGCGACGGCGACGGCCACCGCCATGGTGATCGCCTGGTGCCAGGTGATGACGGCCGGCCCGAGGTGGAACGGCTTGCGGCCGGCGAAGAACATCGGCAGCGGGCGGGCCACGTTCGGGTCCCAGATCCAGCGCGCCGCCGCGATGAGTCCGCTGAGCAGCGCGACCGTCATGACGAGCCGTTCGGCTTCGCCGAGGGCCTGGACGGGCCGTAGTACGAACCGCTCGACGAGCAGCCCGAAGCCCGGGGCGAGCACGAGCAGCACCACGACCAGGGCGACCGGAACGGGCCAGCCCCAGCCGACGGTCAGCTGCCAGTACATGAACGCGGACAGCATGCCGGCCGCGCCGTGCGCGAAGTTGAACACGCCGGTGGTGGTGTAGGTGAGCACGAGCCCACTGCCGATGACGGCATAGATCGCGGCCGTGCTCAGGCCGACGATCCCGAAGGTGAGGAACTGGTCCATCGCGTCGGATCTCCCCTCTCCATCGCTGGAAACTAGCTTCTCATCTACGGAGAATCAACCATTCAGACAGAGACTGTTGACGTCGCCTCACGCATCGTGGAAATCTGCCACTCATCTGAGAGAATGCCATTCTCGCTCATGGTGAAGGGTGGAAAGTCCTTGTCCTCCTTGCCTGTTCCGGCTCCTCCCCCTGGTCCGACCGACGACCTGATGGAGATCCAGCAGCTCCTCGCCCGCTACGCGGTGTGCATCACGCGCGGCGATCTGGACGGGGTGCTGGCGGTCTTCACGCCCGACGGCACGTACAGCGCCTTCGGCGACTCCTACGGCCTCGACGAGTTCCCGGCGCTGGTGGCCGCCGCCCCGAAGGGGCTGTTCCTCACGGGTACGCCGGCCGTCGACCTGTCCGGCGACACGGCCACCGGCACCCAGCCGCTGTGCTTCGTCGACCACGCCACGCACGACATGCGGATCGGCTACTACAACGACACCTACGTCCGCACGGACGAGGGGTGGCGGCTGCGCACCCGCGCGATGACGTTCATCCGCCGCAGCGGAGCACACGACTCGGGCCGCCCGCACGCCTATCAGCGTCCGGGAACATGAACGCCGCCTTCCCGTCCGGTTCCGTGAACGCCGCCTCCGCGCCCGGGTACGTGAACGCCGCCGACTTCCGCGCGGACCTGCGCGGCTGGCTGGACGAGCACGACCTGTCCCCCGGCCCCGACCGCTCCCTGGACGCCCAGGTCGCACAACTCGCCCGGGTCCGCCGGGCGTTGTACGACGCGGACTGGATGCGGTACGGCTGGCCCGCCGAGGTGAGGGGGCTCGGCGGGCCCGCGGTGCTCAGGGCGGTGCTCGGCGAGGAGGTCGCCACAAGGGAGCTGGCCGAGCCGGGCATCTACTCGATGATCGAGGTCCTCGCCCCGACGATGATCTCGTACGCCCCGCCCGCGCTCGCCGCCGAGATGGTCCCGCGGCTGCTCAGCGGCCATGAGCAGTGGTGTCAGGGCTTCTCCGAGCCGGGCTCCGGCAGCGACCTGGCCTCCCTCACGACGCGGGCTGTTCCACGCGACGACCACTGGGTGATCAGCGGCCAGAAGGTGTGGACGAGCCTGGCCCAATTCGCCGCCCGCTGCGTCCTGTTGACCCGCACGGCACCCGGCCACAACGGGATCACCGCGTTCTTCGTCGACATGGACACCCCCGGCATCACCGTCCGGCCGCTGCGCACGATGCACGGCGTGGACGAGTTCGCCGAGGTGTTCTTCGACGACGTGATCGTGCCCACCGACCGGATGCTCGGCCGCCCCGGCGACGGCTGGCGCCTGGCGATGGACCTGCTCCCGCACGAGCGCTCCACCTGCTTCTGGCACCGGATCGCCCATCTCTTCACGCGACTTGACCGCCTCCTGGCCGAGACGAACATCCCGGACGACGCCGAACTCGGCGCTGCCTACCTGGCGTTGCACACGGTCCGCTGCCGCTCCCACGCCACACAGCGGCGCTTGGCCGAGGGCGAACGTCTGGGCCCGGAGACGTCGGTCGACAAGGTGCTGCTCGCCACCGCCGAGCAACGCCTCCTCGAGACCGTGCGCGATCTCCTGCCCGGCGTACTGGAGTTGACGGACACACCGTGGCGCTCTGAGTACCTGTACTCCAAGGCGGCGACCATCTACGGCGGTACGGCCGAGATCCAGCGGAACATCATCGCGCGCCGACTGCTCGACCTGGGGAAGGAGTAGCCGTGGACGCGGCCGAACGGGACCTGCTCGCCGAGACGCTCCGCAAGACGATGACGGCGGCCTCGGGACAGGCGTTGGACACCGCCCTGGCCGACCTCGGCTGGGCCGAACTCCTCGCCGAGCAGCCGGACATCGCCGTCCCGCTCGCCTTCCGCCTGCTCGGCGAGACGGGCGCCCACGCACCCCTCCTCAACGACGTCCTGCTCGGCGCGGCGGGCCGTCCGCCCGGCGGCACGCTGCCGCTGCCGTACACCGGCGGCACATGGATCGTCTGGGAACGCGACGACAGCGCGGCCGGGGCGGCCCTGGACAGCGAACTGCCCCTGCGTCCCGTGCCCACCGGCGCTACCGTCCCGCTCTCCGCCGGCCGGGTGGCACTCGGTTGGTGGCTGCTCGGGACGGGTCGCGCCATGCTCGCGCTGGCCCGCCAACACGCGGTGGACCGCCTGCAATTCGGCCGCCCGCTCGCCTCCTTCCAGGCCGTACGACATCGGCTCGCCGAGACGCTCGTAGCGCTGGACGGCGCCGAGGCCACACTGGTGGCCGCCACCGACGATCTCGGCGCACTGCTCGCCAAGGCCGCGGCCGGGCAGGCAGCGCTGACGGCGGCGCGGCACTGCCAGCAGGTCCTGGGCGGGATCGGTTTCACCGCCGAGCACGATCTGCACCGGCATGTGAGGCGGGCCGTGGTCCTGGACGGACTGCTGGGCAGCGCACGCGAGTTGACGCGCGAGGCCGGGGCTCTGCTGCGGACCGGCGGGTCCGCGCCGCGGCTAGTCCACCTGTGATCGACGGCTCGTCCGCCGGTGATCGACAGTTCGTCCGCCTGTGACCGACCGAGGAGTGACATCAGTGACCGATCTCTGGAGCGACCTGCTCTCCTGCCTGGACCTCGACGCCAGCCCCGGTGACGTCTTCGACGGACGCAACCAGGCCCTCGGCTACTACCGCGTCTTCGGCGGGCAGTTGCTGGCCCAGAGCGTCCGAGCCGCCCAACTGGCCTGCCCGGACAAGGCCGTCAAGAGCCTGCGTCTCCAGTTCGCACGGGCAGGACGACCACAGGAGCCGGTGCGGTACGAGGTGACGCGTCATCATGAGGGGACCTCGTTCGCGTCGTTGACCGTCGTGGGACGGCAGACGCAGGGAGTCGCGACCGTCGCGAGCGTGTCGCTGCATTCCTTCGAGGAGGGTCCCGAGCAGCAGATCGCGTTCTCGATGCCCCCGGTGCCGGAAGCGGAGCACGACGTGGACCTCGCTCTGATTCCCTGGGACACCCGGGCCACCGTCGAGGTGGACACGCCCAAGTCGGAGCCTCCCGAGTACGACCTGTGGATGCGCACACCGACCGTCGAACCGGAACTCGCCCCTGCGTTGACGGCGTACGCGAGCGACCTCAGCCTGATCGGTACGGGTCTGCGTCCGCTGGAGGGAGTCACCCAGCACGATTCGGGAACCGCGTTCACGTCCGCCGTGACCGCGCACTCACTGTGGTTCCATCGTCCGTTCACGACGGACGAGTGGCTTCTCCTGCGCCACCAGAGTCCACTGCTCGCCCACGGCCGCTGCTACGGCCGGGGCGATGTGCTCACCGCGCAGGGGTCGTTGGTCGCCTCGTTCGCGCAGGAGGCCCTGCTGCGCTTCCGTACGGTCGAGTAGGGCCCCCGCTCAGCGCATCACGGTGCCGCCGTCGACATTGATGACCTGGCCGTTGATCCAGGCTCCCGCGTCGGACATCAGGTGGGCGACCATCGCGGCGATGTCGTCGGCCCGGCCGTGCCGGGTGCTGCGGGTGCGGGCGAGCAGCGCCTCCAGCAGGTCCGGATCGGCACCCTGCTGGATGGCCGGGGTCAGGATCAGGCCGGGGGCGACCGCGTTGGCCCGGATGCCCTCCCTGCCCCAGCGGGAGGCGACATGGCGGGCGAGGGCGTTGATGCCCGCCTTGGTCGCCGAGTAGGCGGGGCGCGCTGCCTCGCCGGTGAAGGCCGCGATGGACGAGGTGTAGACGAGCGCGCCGCCGCCCCGCGCGAGGAGTTCGGGAACGGCGTAGCGCGTCACGAGCATGTGGCCCCGCAGATTGACGGCGAAGGTCCGGTCCCAGACCGCGAGGTCCATGTCGACGACGTCGGTGTCCTTGGAGACCGCGCCCATGTCGCCCGCGTTGACGTGCACGGCGTCCAGGCCGCCGTACGTCCGCACGGTGGTCGCCACCAGTTCGCCGACCGAGGCCTCGTCCGCGATGTCGAAACCCACCCCGATCGCCTCGCCACCGGCGTCGCCGATGGCCGAGGCGGTCCGCCGGGCGCCCTCGGCATCGAGGTCGGCGACGACGACCCTGGCGCCCTCGTCCGCGAGCCGCCGGGCCGACGCGGCACCCAGCCCGGTGGCCGCGCCGGCGACGAGAACGACCTTCTCCTTCAAGCCCTCCACTGCGTTCCCCTCGTCTCGTCGCCCCCCGCCACCTGAACGCTCGGGCATTACGGCGCCGGCACCTCGATGACCGTGGCCGAGCCCATGCCGCCGCCCGCGCACATCGCGGCGACGCCGATACCACCGCCCCGGCGGCGCAGTTCGTGCACCAGCGTGACCAGCATCCGGGCGCCGGTCGCGGCGACCGGATGGCCGAGGGAGCAGCCGCTGCCGTTGACATTCACGCGGTCGGGGTCGAGACCGAGCAGTTTCACCGCGGCGACGGGCACGGCGGCGAAGGCCTCGTTGATCTCGAAGAGGTCGACGTCGGAGGTCGAAAGTCCCGCGCGGGCAAGGGCTTTGGGGATGACCTTCACGGGGGTGAGGCCGGTCTCGGCGGGGTCGGCGCCGACCGATGCCCAGGAGCGGACGACGGCGAGTGCGGGCAGGCCGAGCCGGTCGCTGGCCACCACCAGCGCGGCGGCACCGTCGTTGGCACCGCCCGCGTTGCCCGCCGTGATCGAGAAGCCGTCTATCTCCGGGTGGAGCGGCTTGAGCGAGGCCAGTTTCTCCAAGCTCGTTGTGCGGCGCGGGTGTTCGTCGACGGAGAACAGTCCGTGCGGTGTGTCGATGGGCACCAGCTCGGCCGCGAAACGGCCTTCGTCGATGGCGCGAATCGCGTTCTGGTGCGAGCGCAGCGCCCAGGCGTCCATGTCTGCGCGGGTAAGACCGGCCCGTACGGCGGTGTTCCAGCCGACCGTGATCGACATGTCCAGGTTGGGCGCGTCGGGGCGGTCGGGATGCGTGGGCGGGCTCCACGGCTCGACCCACTCCCCGTCCACACGGAAGCGCTGTTTCGGTGAGGTGGAGGCCGAGTTGACGCCGCCGGCGATGACGAGTTCGTCCATGCCCGCGCGGATGCTGCCCGCCGCGCTCTGCACTGCCGCGAGACCGGCGGCGCAGTGGCGGTTGTGGGCGAGGCCGGGTACGGAGGTCAGGCCCACGGTGAGTGCCGCGTGCCGGGCCACGACCCCGCCGCCGTACAGGCCCTCGCCGAGGATGACGTCGTCGACGGTGTCCGGGTCGAGCCCGTCCGTGGCGGCAGCGGCGGCGACGATGTGGTGGGCCAGGTCGAACGCGGTGGTGTCGCGCAGGGTGCCCTTGACGGCGGTGCCGACGGGGGTGCGCAGGGCGGACACGAGGACTGCTTCAGGCATGGGTGGTCTCCAACTCGGCCAGCAGGGTGCGGCGCAGCAGCTTTCCGGTCTCGGTCTTGGGGAGTTCGGCGCGGAAGACGATCGTGTCCGGGGTCTTGGAGGAGCGCAGCCGGTCCCTGACCCACTGGCGGACCTCAGCCGGATCGCCCTCGCCGACCACGACGGCCACGATCCGCTGCCCCCACTCGGGATCGGGCACACCGATCACCGCGGCCTCCACGATCCCCGGGTGGGCGACGAGCACGTCCTCTATCTCGGCGGGAGCGATGTTCTCGCCGCCGCGAATGATGGTGTCGTCGGCGCGGCCCTCGATGAACAGGTAGCCGTCGGCGTCGAGGCGCCCCCGGTCCCGGGTGGGGAACCAACCGTCCGCGTCGAGCGCGCTGCGTCCGCCGTATTCTCCGGAGATCTGGTCGCCGCGCACGAAGACGAGCCCGGTCTCCCCGGCTGCGGCCCGCTTTCCGTCGTCGTCGCGGATCTCGATCTCGACCCCGGGCAACGGCCGCCCCACGGAGCCGAGTCGGTCCCGTACGGCAGGGTCGGCCGATGCCAACGCCTCGCGGTGGTCGTCGGGACCCAGCACCGCGACCGAGGAGGCGGTCTCCGTCAGGCCGTACGCGTTCACGAACCCCGTGCCGGGGAAGATCTCCAACGCCCGCTCCACCACGGGCAGCGGGGTCCTGGCACCGCCATAGGCGAGGCTTCGGAGTGCGGGTGTACCGGCGTCGTCGGCCGGGACCTCGGCGACGATGCGGGCCAGCATGGTGGGCACGACGAGTGCGTGCGTAACCCGCTCGCGGCGCGCGGTCTCCAGCCACTCCCCCGCCTCGAAGGCGGAGAGGTACACGAGGCGGCGGCCCGAGTAGAGGTTCGTCAGCAGGTTCATCAACCCGGCCACGTGGTACGGCGGGACGGCCACGAGTGACGCGTCGCCCTCCTCCGCGGAGGCGAACTCCTGGGTGTTGAGCACGTAGGCCAGCAGGTGCCGGTGGCGCAGCAGGGCCGCCTTGGGTTCGGCGGTCGTGCCGCTGGTGTAGAGGACCACCGCGACGGAGTCCTGGTCCGGGGCCAACTCCGGTACGGCGGTGTCCTCTTGGGCGGTCAGCAGGGCGTCGAGGTCGGCGGGGCGCAGTACGAGGGCGCCGGGGTGGCGGGCCAGGAGGCGGTTCAACTGGTGTTCGCCGAGGCGGTAGTTGAGGGGGATGAACGGGATGCCCGCCAGGGCGGCTCCGAACAGGGCCACCGGGTAGGCGAGGTGACTGGGGCTCAGATAGAGCACGGCCGGGTGGCCCTGGAAGCGGTGCGCGGCGGCGCGGGCGCGGGCGAGCAGGTCCGAGGCGGTCAGGGAGCGGCCGTTCGCCGTGACCACCGGTCGGTCGCCGCCCGAGGCCACCATCTCGAGAATCATGGTTATATTCATGAGAATGCTATTCTCGTCTCACTAGAGCGCTGTTCGCAAGAGAGGAAATCCTTGATGCAGATCAGTGGGAGCTCCGCGGTCGTCGTCGGCGGGGCGGGCGGCCTGGGCGAGGCCACCGTCCGTCGGCTGCACGCGGCGGGAGCGAAGGTCGTCGTGGCCGATCTGGCCGACGAGAAGGGCAAGGCCCTGGAGCAGGAGTTGGGCGTGCGCTATGTACGCACCGACGCCACCTCCGAGGACGACGTCCAGGCGGCGCTGGCCGAGGCGGAGTCGGCGGGACCGCTCAGGATCTCGGTGGACGCGCACGGCGGCCCGGCGAGCGGTGGCCGGCTGGTCGGCAAGGACGGTTCTCCGCTGGACCTCGCGGGCTTCCGCACGACGATCGACGTGTATCTCACCGGCGTGTTCAACGTGATGCGCCTGGCAGCCGCCGCGATGGCCCGTCAGGAGCCGCTGGACGGCGGCCGGGGTGTCATCGTCAGCACGGCGTCGATCGCCGCGTACGAGGGCCAGATCGGCCAACTCCCCTACGCCGCCGCCAAAGGCGGGGTCGTCAGCATGACCCTCGTCGCCGCCCGCGACCTCTCCCCGCTCGGCATCCGGGTCGTCACGATCGCCCCGGGCACCTTCAACACGCCGGCCTACGGCAAGGCGGGTCCCCAACTGGAGGCCTACTGGGGGCCGCAGGTGCCGTACCCGAAGCGCATGGGCCAGTCACCGGAGTACGCGTCGCTGGTTCAGCACATCGTCGAGAACGACTATCTCAACGGCGAGGTCGTCCGTCTCGACGGCGCCCTCCGGTTCCCGCCGAAGTAGGGGAAGTGCCCGACGTGAGCGGCTCGTTGAAGGGCAAGGTCGCGTTCGTCGCGGGCGCCAGCCGTGGCATCGGCCGTACGGTCGCGCTGGCGCTCGCCGAGGCGGGCGCGTCGGTCGCGGTCGCCGCGCGCTCCGAGCGGGAGGGCCGGCTGCCCGGCACGATCCACTCGGTCGCGGACCGGATCACGGCGGCGGGCGGGCGGGCACTGCCGGTGCCCTGTGACGTGAGCGACGAGGCGTCGGTCGACGCGGCCGTCGCCGCCACGGTCGCGGAGTTCGGCGGGATCGACGTTCTCGTCGCCAATGCCGGGGTGCTGTGGCTCGGCCCGGTCGAGTCGACGCCGCTCAAGCGCTGGCAGCTGTGTCTGGACGTCAATCTGACCGGCGTATTCCTGGTGACGAAGGCGGTGATTCCGCACGTACGGGCGCGTGGCGGTGGGTCGTTGGTCGCCGTGACGACCGGTGGGGTGGGCATGACGGACCGGGGCGCCAACGCGTACTGGGTGTCCAAGGCGGCCGTCGAGCGCCTCTATCTGGGGCTCGCCGCCGACCTGCGGAAGGACAACATCGCCGTCAACTGCCTTGCTCCGTCGCGGGTGGTGCTGACGGAGGGATGGCAGGCCGGTGGCGGGGGCCAGGAGATCCCGCCGGAGATGGTGGAGCCTCCGGAGGCGATGGCGAGGGCCGCGGTTCTCCTCGCGGGTCAGGACGCGACCGGCCTCACGGGTACCGTCCAGCGCTCGGAATCCCTTGCCTGAAACGGCAGTTGGGCCGGAGTACGCGCGGCGGCGGTGAGCACGACTGATCGGCGCCATCGGGGGCACACGGAACGACGAGCCGCCGGGATCTCCGGTGGCTCGTCGTCCATTCGTAGGGGTTCTCAGATGCTTGCCTTTGTGGCTGCCGCGCTCTTCGTCATCGCCTTCCTCATCCGGGTCACCGAGACATCGACCCAGCTGGCCTTCACCCCGACGAGCCTCATGCTCCTCGGACTGGCCTTCCTCGCCGCGCACTCGGCCGGCCTGGGGACGGGCTGGTCCGCACGCCGCACCGGACGTCGGCGCTGACGCGGTGGGGCGTCACCGGACCGCCGCGCACACCCCGCCGTCGACGAGAAGGTCGATCCCCGAAACGAACGCGGCCTCGTCGGACAGCAGGAACGCCACCGCCGCCGCGACATCCTCGGCCCGCCCCGTCCGGCCGAGCGGCGTCCGTTCCACCAGCGCGGCCATCGCGGGCTGGGCCGCTGCCTCCTGCCGCCCCTGAGGGGTGTCGATGACACCCGGCGACACGGAACACGCGCGGGCACCGTACGGCCCCAGCCGCACCGCCTCCCGTCGCACGAACCGGTGCACCCCGTGCTTGGCCCACGCGTAGGCGAGCCCTGAGTCCTCGACGGCGGGCCCGAGCGCGTCCCGGAGCCGGTCGAGGAAGTCGTCCCGCAGCGGGTCGTCGAGGATCGCCGCCACGGCGGGATCGGCCTCCAGATTGCCGAGCAGCGGGGCCATCGAGGCGAAGCACACCAGTGCCGTCCCCTCGGTGGCGAGCGGGCGGAGGGCCTCCACGAGGCGGGCGGTGCCGACGAGGTCGACCTCGAAGATGCGCCGCCAGTCGGCCATGGTGGGCGAGATCCCGGCGGCGTGGGAGACGGCCCTGAGGGTGCCCAATTCGGCTGCGAGGGAGGCGAGTCGGGCGAGTCCGGCCGGGTCGGTGATGTCGAGGACGAAGGGCTCGATCCTCACCTCCGCGCCCGCGGCCGACAGCTCCTTCGCCGCGGCGGTGACGGCCGGTTCGTCGCGGTCGACCAGCAGCAGGGCGTCCACCAGGCCGGTGAGGCGCCGTGCGCAGGCCAGTCCCATGCCGCGCCCGGCGCCGGTCGCGATGCCCACGGTCGTCATGCGGTCCCTCCTCCGTGGCTCCAGTACTTCTCCAGGCCCGGCCGCGCCACCCGGTCCACGAGTTCCACGAGCAGACCGCTGGGCCCGCGCAGGAAGGCGAAGGGCGCGCCCCCGGAGCCGGTCCGGCGCGCCTCGGTCACGAAGCCCTGCGCGGTGAGTTCGGCCGCGTCGGCAGCGACGTCGTCGGACCAGTAGCCGACGTGGTGCACTCCCCCGCCGGCCACCGGTTCCCACAGGGTGCCCGGTATCCGTCGGATGACCTCCAGCCGAGGGAGAGTCCGGGAGTAGGCGCAGCTGATGTCCAGAACGGCGTCTCCGGTCGGCAGGGCCAGCGGCACCGCTCCCCCGATCTCGGCGCACCACTCGTACCCGAACGCGCCCGAGAACTCGGCCAGGGTCGCTTCGAAGTCCTCGACGACAAGCCCGAGATGGAACTGGTCCTCGGCCCTCATGACTCCACCACCGCCCCGGAGACGTCATGCTCACCGAGGCGGGGCGGCGGCCCGTAGTCGGGCTCGTATCCGGCGACCCGGACGGGGCTGCGGACCAGTCGGAAGTCCCCGGCCGTCACCACGGCCTCCGGGGTGGCGGCCAGCGCCTGCGGCAGCGTGCGTACGGCGGCGGCCGGCACCCCGAGCGGGCGCAGTCGCGCCTCCCAGGACGCGGCCGTGTCGCAGGCCAGGGCGTTCGTGACGGCGGCGAGTACTTCCTCCCGGCGCTCCGCCCGTTCCGCCATGGTGGGGAATCCCTGGAGTCCGGCCTCGGCGGCGAAGGACTTCCAGAAGCCGTCGTGGGTGATGAAGAGCGCCAAGTAGCCCTCGGCCGTGGGGAAGAGCTGGGCCGGTACGTAGAAGGAGTGCGCGCCGAGCGGCAGTCGGCGCGGTTCGACGCCCTCGTTGAGGTAGGCGGAGGCACGGTAGTTGAGCTGAGACAGCATCACATCCCGCAGGGAAACCTCCACTTGGCCCCCGCGTCCGGAGACGACGTGGGCGAGGAGTCCCAACGCGGCCGTCAGGCCCGATGAGTTGTCGGCGGAGGAGTAGCCGGGCAGGGTCGGGGGACCGTCCGGGTCGCCGGTGAGAGCGGCGACGCCGGTGGCCGCCTGGACCACGTAGTCGAAGGCCGGTTCGTCGCCCGCCGCCAGCCCGTATCCGGTGAGCGCGACGCACACGATCCGCTCGTTCCACCTCCGCAGCACGTCGTACGTCAGCCCCAGCCGGTGGATCGCCGACGGTTTCAGGTTGACGAGCAACGCGTGGGCGTCGGCGACGAGTTCACCGAGTCCGGCCTGTCCCTCGGCGGTCGTGAGGTCGAGGCGGACGCTGCGCTTGCCGCGGTTGAGGCTGGCGAAGTAGGCGTCGCTCACCTGGCGCGAGATGTCCCCGCCCGGCGGCTCGATCTTGGTGACCTCGGCGCCGAGGTCGGCGAGCATCATCGTGGCGTAGGGGCCGGCCAGCATGTGGCCGACCTCCAGGACGCGGATGCCGTCCAGCGGTCCGGCGGTCATCGCAGGTCCGCGGCGAGGGCGGCGAGCATGTCGCGGGTGCGGTACTTGGAGGCGACCAGCTCGTCGCGGTTGTCGCCGATGGGCAGCAGCCGCACGGACAGATCGGTCACCCCGGCGTCCGCGAACCGCTGGAAGCGGGCGGCGATGGCACTCTCGTCGCCGGCCGCGCACAGGTCACCGACGTCGCGGGCGTCGCCGTAGTCCAGCAGGCGCTGGTAGTTGGGCGAGATCTCGGCCTCGCCGAGGATGCGGTTGGCGCGCTCGCGGGCCTCGTCGACACGGTCGGGCGCGCAGAGGCAGACGGGGATGCCCGCGACGATCCGCGGTGCCGGGCGCCCGGCGCTCTCGGCGGCCTTGGTGATGCGGGGCACGACGTGTTCGGCGACCGCGCGTTCGTCGGCCATCCACAGTACGGTTCCGTCGGCCCGTTCCCCGGCGATGCGCAGCATGACCGGGCCGAGGGCCGCGAGCAGGACCGGCAGGCGGGAGACCGGGGCGAGGGTGAGCGGGTTGTGGACGGTGAAGGTGTCGTTCTCGACGTCGACCATGTCCGCTCCGCCGAACGCGGCGTCCAGGACGTCCAGGTAGTCACGGGTGAGCGCGGCCGGTTTCTCGTACGGCAGCCCGAGCATGTCCTGGATGATCCAGTGGTGGGACGGCCCGAGGCCGAGAGCGAGCCGTCCTCCTGCCGCCGCCTGGGCCGAAATCGCCTGCCTGGCAAGGGCGATGGGGTGCTGGGCCTGCAACGGCACGACGGCGGTGCCCAGTTCGATCCGCTCGGTGCGCGCACCCATGAGCGCGATGGCGGTGAGGGCGTCGAAGTCGGTCGGGATCTGCGGCACCCACACGGTGTCGAAGCCCGCCTTCTCCGCCCATGTCACGTCGTCGATCATGCGCGTGACCTTGCGGACCGAGTCCCCGCGCTCGGGCCCGATCATCACTCCGATGCGCACGCTGCCTCCAGGTTTTCGGGTTGCCGCCGGATCATGGCGAGGTGACGGATGTCAGGGCGCGCATCTCGGTGACGAGGGCATCGAGCGGTGTCCCCGTGGGGAACACCGCGGCGGCTCCGGCCGTGAGGAGTTTCGGTACGTCGGCGGGCGGGATGGTGCCGCCCACCACGACGGCGATGTCCTCGGCGCCCGTGGCGCGCAGGGCCTCGATCACCCGGGTGGTGAGAGCGAGATGCGCACCGGAGAGAATGCTGAGTCCGACGACGGCGACGTCCTCCTGGACGGCGACGGCCACGATGTCGTCGACGCGCTGCCGGATCCCGGTGAAGATCACCTCGAAGCCCGCGTCGCGCAGGGTCCGCGCGACGATCTTGGCTCCGCGGTCGTGTCCGTCGAGCCCCGGTTTGGCCACCAGTACACGGGAGTTCATCAGAACACCACCGGCTGCTGGAACTCGCCCCAGACCGCCTTGAGCGCGGCCACCATCTCGCCGACCGTGCAGTAGGCATTGGCGCAGTCGATCAGGATGGGCATGAGGTTGTCGGTACCTTCCGCGGCACGGGCCAGTTCGGCGAGGCGCTGTCGTACGAGGGCCGCGTCGCGGGTGGCCTTGACGTCGGCGAGGCGTTTCAGCTGCCGGTCGCGGCCCTCCGCGTCGAGTTCGTAGGTGGCGAGGTCGGGCGGTGGCTCGTCGGAGACGAAGCGGTTGACGCCCACGACGGGCCGGGTGCCGGCCTCTACCTCGCGGTGCAACTGGTAGGCCTCGTCGGCGATGAGGGTCTGGAGATAGCCGTCCTCGATGGCCCGGACCATGCCGCCGTAGCGCTCCAGGTCCTCCATGATCTCGACGATGCGCTCCTCGGTGGCGTCGGTGAGCGCCTCCACGAAGTACGAGCCGCCGAGCGGGTCCGCGACCCTGGCGACGCCCGTCTCGTGGGCGAGGATCTGCTGGGTGCGCAGCGCGAGTGTCGCCGACTCCTCGCTGGGCAGGGCGAAGGGCTCGTCCCAGGCGGCCGTGAACATCGACTGGACGCCGCCGAGGACCGAGGCGAGTGCCTCGTAGGCGACCCGGACGGTGTTGTTCTGTGCCTGGGGTGCGTAGAGGGAGGCTCCTCCGGCGACACAACCGAAGCGGAACATGGCCGCCTTGTCGCTGTCCGCGCCGTACCGCTCGCGCACGATGGTCGCCCAACGCCTGCGTCCGGCACGGTACTTGGCGATCTCCTCGAAGAAGTCGCCGTGCGTGTAGAAGAAGAAGGAGACCTGCGGGGCGAACTGATCGATCGTCATACGGCCCCGGGCGAGCACCGTGTCGCAGTAGGTGACCCCGTCGGCGAGCGTGAACGCCATCTCCTGCACGGCGTTGGCACCGGCGTCGCGGAAGTGCGAGCCGGCGACCGAGATGGCGTTGAAGCGCGGCACTTCGTCGGCGCAGAACTCGATGGTGTCGGCGATGAGCCGGAGGGACGGTTCGGCCGGCCAGATCCAAGTGCCCCTGGACGCGTACTCCTTGAGGATGTCGTTCTGGATCGTCCCGGTGAGTTTCGCCCGGGGCACGCCCGCCCGTTCGGCGGCGGCGACGTAGAAGGCGAGCAGGATCGCCGCGGTGCCGTTGATGGTGAAGCTGGTGCTGATCTTGTCCAACGGGATGCCCTCGAAGAGGACTTCGGCGTCGGCGAGCGTGTCGACGGCGACGCCGACACGGCCCACCTCCTCGCCGACTTCGGGGTCGTCGGAGTCGTAGCCGCACTGGGTGGGCAGGTCGAGCGCCACCGAGAGTCCGGTGCCGCCCTGCTTGAGGAGGTAGTGGTAGCGGCGGTTGGAGGACTCGGCGGTGCCGAAACCGGAGTACTGGCGCAGTGTCCACAGCCGGCCCCGGTATCCGGTGGCGTAATTGCCGCGCGTGAAGGGGAAGTTGCCCGGCGCGGGCGGCTCTGCCTTGACGTCGTCGGGGCCGTAGACCGGTTTGAGGGGCAGGCCGGAAGCGGTCCGGACGGGTTCGTCGCCCTGGGGCGGTGTGGGAGGCGTCATCGCAGAAGGTCCTTCATCACCTTTCCGGTGGCGTTCAGCGGCAGTTCGGTCAGGAACTCCACGGACCGGGGCACCTTGAACCCGGCCATCCGGAGCCGGCTCCACTCGATCAACTCGTCGGCGGTCAGCGGCTGTCGGAGGACGACGAAGGCCTTGCCGACCTGTCCCATCCGTTCGTCGGGTACGCCGATCACGGCGGCCTGGGCGACCGCCGGGTGTTCCATCAGGAAGCCCTCGATCTCGGCCGGGTAGGCGTTGAAACCGCCGACGATGAACATGTCCTTCTTGCGGCCGACGATCCTCAGATAGCCGCGCTCGTCGAGCGTGCCGAGGTCCCCGGTGTGCAACCAGCCGTCCTCGTCGATGGCTTCGGCGGTCGCCTCGGGGTCGTTGAAATAGCCGCGCATCACGCTGTAGCCGCGGACCAACACCTCCCCGTCGTCGGCGATGTCGACCTCGACGCCCTCGCAGGGGGTGCCGACGGTGGTGGCGATGTCCTCGAAGGAGTCGCCGGGGCGGGTGGCGGTGGCCGTGCCCGCCTCGGTCAGGCCGTAGCCCGTCATGATCGAGGTGAAGGGCAGTTCGGTCATCACCTGGCGGATCAGTTCGACGGGGATGTCGGCGGCCCCGGTCACCGCAACTCGCAGAGAGGACAGGTCCCTTGAGCCGCGGTCGGTGAGCAACGAGTGGTAGAGGGTGGGCGGACCGGGCAGGACCGTCACCTTCTCGCGCTCGACCAGGTCGAGGACCTTCTCCACGTCGAAGACGGGCACGGGCAGGATGGTCATGCCGCGGATCAGCGAGGCGACCATGCCCGCCTTGAAGCCGAAGATGTGGAAGAACGGGTTGACGATCAGATACCGGTCGCCCTCCCTGACCCCGGCCAGGTCGCACCACTCCGCGTACAGGCGGAGCGTCTGGGCGTGGGTCATCAGGACGCCCTTGGGCCGGCCGGTGGTGCCCGAGGTGAAGACGATGTCGCTGACCTGGTCGCCGGTCACCTTCCGCTCGAAGGGTGAACCGCTCGCCAGGAAGCCTGACTTGAGGTCGACGACCGGCACACCGGGCGGTGCCTTGAAGTCCAGGCCGAGGAAGCCCTCCTGGACGAGAACGGCCTTCGCACCGCTGCGGACGATGATGTCGTGGGCCTCGTCCGCCTTGAAGCGGGTGTTGACGGGCACGACCACACCGCCCGCGGTCATCAGACCGAAGGCGGCGACGATCCACTCGGCGGAGTTGGGCGCCCAGATCGCGACCCGGTCGCCCTGCTCCACCCCGGCCGACGCGAACGCCCCCGCAGCCACGCGCACCCGCTCGACCAGCTCGGTGAACGTGAGGCGGAGCGGGCCGTCCACCACGGCTTCGGCGTCACCGAAGCGGTCGGCCGCGCTCAGCACCATCTGCGGGATGCTCTCCCAGGTCATACGCCGATCAGGCGGGCGAGGTTGCCGCCCATGATCTTGGCCTGGTCGGCCTGCTTCATGCCCTGGATGGCGTCGATGTAGGAGACCGGGTCGGCCAGTCCCTCGGGGTGGGGGTAGTCGGACCCGAACAGGACGCGCTCGACGCCGACGACCTCGGAGAGGGCGGCCATGTCCTCCTCCCAGAACGGGCTGATGTGGATACGGTTCCTGACCTCTTCGACCGGGTCGCCCAGGAACCCCTTGGGCTGCTTCTTGTAGGTGCTGGCCAGCTGGTCGAGCAGGGGCAGCAGCCACGAGGAGCCGTTCTCGATGACCGAGACCTTGAGTTCCGGGAAGCGGAACAGGGCTCCGTGGCAGACCCAGGACGCGACCGCGTCGGTGACCGGGCGCCACTCGGACATCATCCGGAAGACCTGCGCCTGGAAGGGCGTCATCTCCTGGCTCTTGCCCTCCCAGTCGCTGGAGTAGCGCGAGTAGCCGCTGTCGGAGGAGTGCATGGCCACCAGCACGCCCGCCTCCTCGACGCGCTTCCAGAAGGGGTCGAACTCCGGCAGCGCGAAGGAACGCGAGCCGCCGTAGCCGGGGACCGGTGCGGGCCGGACGAGGATCGCCCGCGCGCCGCGCTCAAGACACCACTCCAGTTCGGCGATCGCCTTGTCCAGGATCGGCAGGCTGATCACCGGGGTGGTGAAGATGCGGTTCTTGTAGTTGAACTGCCAGGTCTCGTGCAGCCATTGGTTGAGGGCGTGCACGACGACATGGATCAGCTCCGGGTCGTCCCGCATCCGCTCCTCGACCAGGCTGGCCAGGGTCGGGAACATCAGGGTCTGCTGGATGCCCAGGTCGTCCATGAGGGCCAGGCGCGGCGCGGGTTCGCGGAACGCGGGGATCGACCGCATCGGCTCGCCGAACAGCTCCCGGTGGGACTTGCCCTCCGGGTTGCCCTCGCGGAAGTAGTCCTCCCAGGCGCCGGGCCGGGCGACGACCTCGAACGTGGGGTTGGGGATGTAGTCACTGATCTGACCGCGGATGGCGATCTTCGTACGCCCCTTGACCTGCACGTACTGGATGGCGCTCGCGTACTGCTTGGGCAGGTACCGGGTGAGCGCGTCCTCGGTCTCGTACAGGTGGTTGTCCGCGTCGAACAGCGGATACGGCGGCACACGCGATGGCATGAGATCCTCCTTCGCAGATTGCGAGAATCCTATTCTCACTCTTGATGGGCGGCAATATCCTTGCGGAGAACGAACTTCTGGACCTTGCCGCTGGCGGTGCGCGGGAAGTCCTCGACGACATGGAGCTCCTCCGGCCACTTCTGGCGGGCCAGGCCCGTCGCGGCGAAGTGGGCGCGGAGATCGTCGAGGGTGGGTTCGGGGTGGCCGGTCCGCAGTCGTACGACGGCTGCCGCGTGCTCGCCGAGGCGGGCGTCGGGGGCGGCCACGACCGCGGCCTCGGCGACGGCCGGCAGGGTGAGGAGGACCTCCTCCACCTCCAGCGCGCCGATGTTCTCGCCGCCGCGGATGATGATGTCCGCCTTGCGGTCGGTGATGGTCAGGTAGCCGTCCTCGTCGAGGCGGCCGATGTCGCCGGTGCGGTACCAGCCGTCCGCGTCGAAGGCGCGCTCGGTGAGGGCGTCGTCGGTGTAGCCGAGGCACAGGTCGGGGCCCCGGCTGAGGATTTCGCCGTCCTCGGCAAGGCGGATCTCCACTCCGGTCAGCGTGTCGCCGTCGGTGTAGAGCCGCTTGTCCTCGGGCGCGGTGTGGCTGGAGGCCGTGATCGAGGGGTGCTCGGTGCTGCCGTAGGCCCGGAAGACGGTGATGCCGAGGTCCGCGAGCCGTCTGGTCACGGCGTTGGGGATGCCCGCGCCGCCCAGGCCCGCGTACTTCATGTGCGCCAGGTGGGCGGGGGTGAAGTCGGGGTGGTCGAGCAGGCTGGTCATGTAGTAGGCGGCGCCGCCTCCGACGGTGAGTCCGTCGCGGGCCATCAACTCCAGTGCCTGGCCCGGGTCCCAGGTGTCGGCGAGGTTGACCGGGCTGCCGTCGAGGACGGGGATCAGGAAGGCGTTGACCATGCCGATGAAGTGGCCGACGGGTGCGGAGGTGAGTTGGTCGCCGCGGTCGGGCGGGTAGCGGCCGGCCAGTTGGCGGGTCTCGAAGCCCAGGGTGTGGTGGCTGTGCACAACTCCCTTGGGGTCGCGGGTCGTTCCGGAGGTGAAGGCGATCAGCGCGGGGCCGGACGGGTCCGTCGGCACGACGCCGGGCAGCGGTTCGTCGGCGAGCAGGTCGTCGAAGTCCCGCCCGACGACGCCGACCACGGGGATCTTCGCGCTCAGGTCGGGGTCGTAGGAGAGATGTCCGAAGCGGTCGGCGGTGACGAAGACCTTGGGTCGGACCGTGTCCAGGATGTAGCCGACTTCCTTGCGTCCGTAGAAGTGCACGATCGGCACCACGACCGCGCCGAGGAACGCGGACGCCCAGAAGACCGCCGCCGCCTCCATCCAGTTGGGCAGTTGGAGTGCCACCACGTCGCCGGGGGCGACGCCCCGTTCGCGCAGTCCGGCGGCCAGTCGGCGGGCCGTCAGTTCGACCTCGGCGAAGGTGCCTTCCCAGGGCCGTACCGCCGAGTGCACACGGAACGCGGCGCCCGGGGCGGCCTCCAGTCCCCGCGCCAGCAGGTCACCGATCGTCTCCCCGGTCCACCACCCCTCCGCCTCGTAGCGCCTGACCAATTCAGCGGGGACAGTTCGCACGACAGGAACTTCCTCTCGTCATTGAGAATTGCACTCTCTCAGAGCGAGAAGGTAAATTCCATACATGGGACGAGACCACGGGTTCCACCCGGTCCGGATCACCCGGATCATCCAGGAGACGCCCGACACCCGGACGTACGTACTCGACGCGCCCTTCCCGTACCGGGCGGGCCAGTTCGTGACGATCAAGGCCTGCGGCACGCTGCGCAGTTACTCCATGTCCAGTTCGCCGGAGACGGACGCCGAGTTGATGACGACGGTGAAGCGGGTTCCGGGCGGTCTGGTGTCCAACTGGATGCACGACCATCTGGCCCCCGGCGACGTCCTCGAAACCACGCTGCCCGCAGGGGTGTTCTGCCTGCGGGAGGGCGAACAGGCGGGCTCTGCCCACGAGTTCGCCGCTCCGGTGGTGGCGTTCTGCGGGGGCAGCGGGATCACCCCGGTGCTCTCGCTGGCCAAGTCCGCGCTGGCCGGCACCGGGCGCCCGGTGCGGGTGCTCTCGGCCAACCGGGACGCGACTGCCGTCATCTTCGCCTCCGCACTGGGCGAGTTGGAGCGGCGGTACCCCGGACGGTTCGAGATCCGGCACCACCTCGACGACTGGGAGGGTTTCGTCACGGCGGACCAGGTACGGGAGTTCGCGGGCGGCGACACGGAGGCGGATTTCTACCTCTGCGGACCCGCGCCCTTCATGGAGCTGGTGGAGAACGCGCTCCTCGCCCACGGGGTCGCCCCGGAGCGGATCTTCGTCGAGCGGTTCGCGCAGACCGCCGATCCACCGCCCGAGGACGCCCCTGAGCAGGAGGGGACCCTGACGCTCGTGCTCTCCGGCAGGCGGCACACGCTCGCGCAGCGTTCCGGCGAGACGTTTCTGGAGAGCGCGCGTCGGGCAGGTCTGGCCCCGCCGTTCTCCTGCGAGGCGGGCAACTGCGCCACCTGTATCGCCCAAGTCACCGAAGGCGAGGCCAAGATGCGGGTCAACAACGCGCTCGACGAGGACGAGATCGCCGAGGGCTGGGTCCTGACCTGTCAGGGCGAGCCGACCGCGCCGCACGTCACTGTCGTATACGAGGACTGAGGCCCATGGACGTAGATCTCGAACTCGACGAGGGCCTGGCGGTCATCACCATCGACCGTCCGCAGGCCCGCAACGCCATCGCCCCGACCACGATGGACGAACTCGACAAGGTCCTCGATGCGGCCGCGGGTGCCAAGGCCCTGGTCGTCACGGGCGCGGGCGACAAGGCGTTCGTCTCCGGCGGGGATCTGAAGCAGTTGGCTGCGATCCGTACCGAGGAGGACGCAATGGCCATGGCCCTGCGGATGCGAGGGATCTGCGACCGCATCGCGAGCTTCCCGGGACCGGTGATCGCCGCATTGAACGGGCACGCGTTCGGCGGCGGAGCGGAGGTCGCGGTGGCCGCCGACATCCGGGTCGCCGCCGACGACATCAGGATCGGCTTCAACCAGGTGGCGCTGGCCATCATGCCGGCGTGGGGCGGTGCCGAGCGTCTTGCCCAACTCGTGGGCAAGGGGCGGGCGTTGATGCTCGCCGGGGCCGGGACCGTACTCGGCGCGGCCGAGGCACAGCGCGTCGGGCTGCTCGATCTGGTGCTGCCTCGCGCCGAGTTCGCCGAGGGCTGGCGGACCCTGGCCAGGTCACTGGCGACCAGTCCGGCGCGGGAGATCAAGCGCGTGATGAGCGGAGCCGTCCCGGAGGAGGAGGCGGCCCGCGCCTTCGCCCGCCTCTGGGTGTCCGACGAGCACTGGCAGGCAGCGGAGAGGGTGATGTCCCGTGGGTGACACACGAGTTGGGGCGACCGGAGCGAGCGCGGACCTGGCCGACGTACGAGCGCGTTCGGCTCGGGTAGGGGCCGACGACGGGCGGGTGCGGGTCGAGTCGAGCCCGGTCGGGCCGATCGTCCGGCCGCCGGACGCGAGCGATCTGGTCATCCTGTATCTGCACGGGGACCGGCAGTTGTCGGGTTCGCCCGAGTCGGCGGTCGACCTCGCCGAGCGACTCGCCCTGCGCACGGGGGCAGTTGTGGTGTGCCCGCGCTACCGATCGTCGTTCCCGGGGGCACTGGACGACGTGCACGCCGTGTACAGCTCGTGCCAGGCCCGCGGCCCGGTGGCGCTGGCCGGTGAACGGCTCGGGGCCGGGCTCGCGGCCTCGCTGCTGGTGCGGCTGCGGGACATGGGAGCGCAGGAGCCGGACTGCGCGGTGCTGAGTTCGGCGCTGCTCGATCTGACGCTGGACGCGCCGAGTCTGCTGTTCAACGCGGCGGCCGATCCGGGCTTCGACATCGACGAACTCCGGCTGCACGCGGCCCGGTTCGCGGCCGGCGCCGACCGCACCAACCCGCTGCTGAGTCCGCTGCACGCCAACCTGCACGGACTGCCGCCGATCCAGTTGCTGGTGGCGGGGACCGATCCGCTGCTGGACGACTCGCTGTCGTTCGCCGCCCGCGCGGCCCGCTCCGGCGTCACGGTGGATCTTCGGGTGCGGCCGGACGCGGTGAGTCTGCATCCCGAGAGCGTGACGGCCATGGCCGATTTCATACAGGCGTGGGCCCGAGCAGCACACCCATCACCTCGCGGATGATCTCGGGGTAGTCGGTCCGCTCCTCGTCGAGCATCCACTGCTGCTGGACCCCGTCGAGCATCGCCACCACGGCGGTGGCGGCTGCTCGCGGGGTCAGACCGCTGGGTACGCGGTCGCCGTAGAGCGCGGTGAGGTGCTTGACGGTGTGCTCCTGGATCGACCGGTAGTAGTCGTGGCAGAACCGCAGTGCCTCGTCGCTGCCGGTGACGCCCTCGGCCACGAGAACGCTGTGGATCTGGGCGAGACCGGGGTTCTTGTGGTCGTAGGTGATGACCTCGGCGAGCAGCCCCGGGAGATCCTCGCCGGGGTCGGCCTGGAGAGCGGCCAGGTGTTCGCGGGCGAGGTCCTCGCGGAGCTGGACGAGGGCGAGGAGCAGCCGTTTCTTGCTGGGGAAGTAGTGCAGGACGCCCTGTCTGGTCAGGCCGGCGCGCTCCGCCACGGCGTCGATGGACGCCTTCTTGTAGCCGCGCTCGGCGAAGACCGCCAGCGCGGCGACAAGGATCTCCTCGTATCGGGCCGTCGTCATTGGGGACCCCTTTCACCCCGGCAACACGGATGTGACACTACGGTTGCCGTGGCGACAGTGCGACCCTTCCGGCCATCGCCGATCCGTTGCCCGTCACTGGCCCCGGGGCGGCATCTCGAAGCCGGAGACGATCACGGCGTTAGTGTCGGCCGCGGCGTGCCGCAGCGGCTTCGCGCGCCCGTACGCCTCCGACTCGTACCAGGCTCTCGCGGCTTCCACCGAATCGAATTCGAGGACGACGGTCCGGTCGCCGTGCCACTCGCCCTCAAGGAGGTGCGGCTGTCCGTCGGCCGCGAGGACGGCCGCGCCACTCTGGGCGATCGACGGTCCGGCGGCACGGCTGTAGGCGTCCATCCCGGCCGGGTCCTTGACGGACTCGGTCAGGATGACGTACCCCTTGGGCATGCGTACTCCTCAACTCAGCGAGCGGGCGGGCTAGTTCACCGTGATGGCGCGTTCGGGGCAGCTGCCCGCCGCCTCGCGGACCTGAGCCTCGTACGCGGTGGGGACCTCGGGGGTCAGCACCTCGGCGTAGCCGTCGTCGGTGAGGTCGAAGACCTCGGGGCAGATCGACCAGCAGATGCCGTGGCCCCGGCAGCGGTCCGTGTCGATGACTGCTTTCATCGGGCGGGCTCCTCGGCGAGCGTGAACTCCAGGTTCAGATGGGTGAGTCCGCGCAGGATGTACGTCGGCAGGTAGCGGTAGTTCCGCGCGTCGGCGGGGCCGTGCACGCTCTCCGAGATCCTGATGTCGGTCGTACGGTCGAGGATGCGCTCGATGCCCACGCGGGCCTCGGCGCGGGCCAGCGGGGCGCCGGGGCAGGTGTGGGGACCGCGGCCGAAGGCGAGGTGGTGGCGGGCGTTGGCGCGGGCCGGGTCGAAGGTCTCGGGGTCCTCGAAGTGGCGCGGGTCGCGGTTCGCGGCGCCGTTGAGGATCATGAGGGTGGAGCCGGCCGGGATGTCGACACCGCCCACCGTGGACGCCACGCGCGACAGCCGGAAGTCGCCCTTGATCGGGCTCTCCGTGCGCAGCGTCTCCTCGATGAAGTTCGGGATGCGGTCGCGCTCGGTGCGCAGCAGGTGCTGAAGATCGGGGTCTTCGGCGATCAGCTTCAGGGCGTTGCTCAGCAGCCGGACGGTGGTCTCCTGGCCGGCCGCGAACAGGTTGGTGGCGACGCGGGCCACGTCGGCGACGTCCGGGGTCGAGCCGTCGGAGAACTTCGCGAGGGCGAGGCCGGTGATCACATCCTCGCGCGGCTCGCGACGGCGCTCCTCGACGTAGGCCGAGAACTGCGCATAGAGGTACTCCAGCGGCGAGTACGCCAGCTCGCCGTCCGTGCTTCCGACACCGCCCCGCGGCTGGTGTTCCAGGCCCTCCACGAACGTGTTGCGGTCCTCGTCGGGCACGCCGAGCAGGTCGGCGATGACCCTCAGGGTGAAGGGGCCGGCGAACCCGCTGATGAAGTCGCCCTCGCCGGCGGCGAGATACGCGTCGAGCTGGGCGTCCGCGAGGTGCCACATCGACGCCTCGTTCTCCTTGAGGCGGCGCGGGGTGATCATCCGCATCAGCAGACCGCGGTGGTCCGTGTGCATGGGTGGGTCGAGGGTCGGCAACTGGTCGCTCATCGGGAGCTGGTCGCGGTACTGCTCGATCAGCGCGCTGACGTCGACATCGCCGTCCAGCGGGACCGGGAACCCGGGGAAGGGGCCGGTCACCGAGAGGCAGGACGAGTACGTGTCGGTGTCGTTGAGGACCTGGATCGCCTCGTCGTACCCCGTCACCATCGTCACGTCGTGGTGGCTCTCGCGCAGCACGGGGCACTTCCCGCGCAGGGCCGCCAAATAGGGGTAGGGGTCCGCGACGACCTCGTCGTCCTGGAAGAAGTCGATCGCCTCGAAGTCCTTCACGGTGTGCACGGTTCCCTTCCGTCACCAGTCTGACGACGAGCGACGATATCAATCTTCTCCACTGGCGAGAAGCTCGTTTTCACTTTCGTGGAGCGGGAGTTGGGGCCGCCCTCAGGCGCCCTTGGCCCATGCGGGAGAGGGCAGCGTCGGCCGCCGCGAGTGCGGTGCCCGCCGTGGCGTCCGCCGACTCGGCGAGGCCGGCCAGGAGTCTCACGTCCTTGCGGAGCAGCGGTCCCGCGCGTTCCGCGAGGGGGTCGAGGGTGCCGCCCGCGGACTTCACGCGGTCGAGGGCGAAGCTCGCTCCGCTGCCGTGGAGCACGGCTTCGGCGAGAGCGCCGCGGTCGATGCCGAACTCCGGTGCCAGCGCCAGCGTATCGGCCGCGGTCGCCAAGTTGGCAGTGAACAGTAGGTTGTTGAGGAGTTTGGCGATCTGTCCCGAGCCGAGCGGGCCCATGTGCAGCACGGGGTCGCCGAAGGTCTCGAACACCTTGCGGCAGTAGGCGACGGTGCCGGACTCGCCGCCCGTCATGACCAGCAGGCGGCCCTCGGCGGCGGCTCGTCCGCCGCCGCTGACCGGTGCGTCGACCACGGACACGCCGTGCACCTGGGCCCGTTCGGCCAGCCGTCGGCAGGTGTCGGGGTGGACCGTGCTGTGGACGGCGATGACTCCGCCCCGGCGCAGGCCGGTCAGTACGCCCTGTTCGCCGCTGACGACCTGTTCGACATCGGCGTCGTCGACGACACAGACGCACACCAGGTCGCTGGCCGCGGCCAGTTCGACGGGGGACGCGGCCCGCCGGGCGGCGGTGTCCGCGAACGCGGCGAGGGTGGCCGGGCGGCGCGCCCAGAGCGTGGTGTCGAAGCCCGCCTCGACGATCCGACGTGCCATGGGAGCACCCTGACTGCCCAGCCCGATGAATCCGACGCGCATCAGCGGGCCTCCTGGTCGACTTGCTCGGGGGTGTTGTCGGCCGCCACCGTTTCCGCGGCGGGCTCCGGCTCGGGTTCCGGCGTGGGCTCGGCCTTTGGCTCCGGTCGCCAGAACGTGCCCAGCAGTCCCCCGGTCGCCACCACGGCCGCGCCGAGCGCGATCGCGCCGCCGGTCCAGCCGGTCAGGTCGATGCCCGCCGCGTGGTCGAGGGACCAGTGGCCGGGACCCAGTACCGCGAGGGCCAGGGCGACGACGGCGAGGGTGAGGACGTACTCGTAGCCGTCCTTGAAGACGAAGAACCCGTTGGGCCGGTGGGCGAGCAGTCCCGCGACCAGCATTACGGAGATCACGGCGGCGCAGGCCGGCGGCGTGAGGAGGCCGAGGACGAGCAGGATGCCCGCGCCGACCTCGGTGAGCACGCTCATCCAGGCCTGCAACACGCCCTGTCGCAGCCCGAGTCCGGTGAACCAGCGGGCGGTGCCCTCGATCCTGCCGCCGCCGCGCCAGTGATTCAGCCCGTGCATGATCATGACGAGTCCGACGACCACTCGTACGAGCAGCAGTACGGCGTTGTCGGCGTCGCTCATCCGGCCCTCCTCGGCAGACGGTCGATCCCGTCGTTCTCCCGGCCGAGAACACACTCCTCGACGAACGAGAGGATCTTCAGGTGGTAACCGGTCGCGGTGCGCCCGATGCTCAAGTTGTGGCCGCTGTCGGCCTGTTCGTCGGTGACGACCCGCGGGGAGGCGGTGAACAGGCTCGCGATGTCGGCCATGGCCTCGGGCCCCGAGCTCCACACGCGTTCGTGGTCGCCGAGCGTGTAGTGCACGGGAATCCTCACGCGGGCCGCGACTTCGGCGAACTCCAGCGGCCAGCGGCGGGCCACGGTCGCTTCGTACGGCGGGCCCGGCGACTGGATGTGCGCGGCACCGACGACCTCGGCCGGATACAGGTACGAGGGCTCCCACAGCAGGTCGCGCAGTCCGGGGCCCGACCGCCTCGGCTCGGCCGGGTCGCGCCGCCTGAAGTCCAGGATCTCGACGGCGGCGGGCGCGTGATGGCGTCCGGTACCGGCGATCTCCAGACCGAGCAGGTCGCTGCGCCGTTCGTCACCGGCCATGCGCACACCCAGGGCGCAGCCGATCGAGTGGGCCCACAGGAACAGGCCCGCTCCGCGCGGACGCGAGGCGAGCAGCCGGTCCACCACTCCGTAGGCGAGGTCGACGCGTCGCGCCGGGGAAGCCATGCTCTCGCCGTACGGAGCCGAACTCCCGTACCCGGGACGGTCGATGGCCACGGTGGTGAAGCCGAGTGCCGCCGCCGTGCGCAGGAGGGACAGCCTGGGCTGGTCCGGGTAATCGAAGTAACGGGAGGTCACCGCTCCCCCGTGCAGCGCGACGAGGACCGCGCGTGGTTCGCGGGCCTCGCACAGCAGCGCGGACATGGGGATGCCGTCGACGTCGACGACGCGCGAAACGACCTCCGTGGTACGTGGGTTCATCCGTCCGCCCGGAGCAGGAGCACGCCGCTCGGGGCGAGGCCTCCGGTGCTGACCGCCGCGATCCGGGCACCCGGCACCTGCCGTACCCCGGCCGCGCCGCGCAGTTGGACGACCGCCTCCTCGATCAGTCCCATGCCGTGGGTACGGCCGTGGGAAAGCTGTCCGCCGTGGGTGTTGAGAGGCAGTACGCCGTCCCGGGCGATGTTCTTGCCGCCCTCCAGGAAGTCCTTGGCCTCGCCGATGCCGCAGAATCCCAGGCCCTCCAGCCAGGAGAGGCAGTTGAAGGTGAAGCCGTCGTAGAGCTCGGCCACGTCGACGTCCTGCGGGCGCAGGGTGGTGCGTGACCACAAGTGGGCGGACTGGCCGAGGACTTGGGGTTCATGGGTGAGCGTGCTCTGGTCCCATTCGAGCCGTTCCAGGAGCTGGGTGCCGACGGCCTCGACGAAGACGGGCGGCTGGGCCAGGTCCCGGGCGGTGTCCACGGACGACACGATCACGGCGACCGCGCCGTCGCAGGGCACGTCGCAGTCGTAGAGGCCGAAGGGTGTGGTGATGGGGCGGGCGCTCAGATAGGCGTCCATGGTGAGCGGCTCGCGGTAGATCGCGGTGGGGTTGAGTGCCGCGTTGGCCCGCTGGTTGAGGGCGATCCAGCCGAGGGTCTCGCGGGTGGTGCCGTAGCGGTGGAAGTGGCGTTGGGCGTTCTGGGCGAGGGTGTGCGCCGCCGAGACGCCCCCGAACGGCTTGATCCAGCCGTCCATGCGGCGCGGTGTGTCCTGGGCGATGCGTCCGCGCCGCACGAGTTCGCCGTACGACGCCTCCCAGACCGTGCGGAAGCACAGCACGTGCCGGGCGAGGCCGCCCGCGACGGCGAGCATCGCCGAGACGAGTGAGCCGCCGGGGCCGAAGGTCTCCCCGCCGCCGTTGTACCAGGTGGGTTCCAGGCCGAGGGCCGACTCCAGGGCGGTGATTCCGCCCTCGCTGAAGCCGCCGTGCGGGGTGGGGCCGGGGTAGGTCGCCAGGCCGTCGATGTCGGCGGCGGTGAGCCCCGCGTCGGCGATGGCGCGCTCGCAGGCCTGGACCGTCAGCGACACCGGCGGGACCAGCAGGCGCCGTCCCAGCTCGGACGCGCCGACGCCGGTGATGGCGACCTTGTCCTCGAACTTCTCCGTGGTCACCATCGGCCGTACGCGACGGGCCAGTTGACGTGTCTCCTCCTCGCCGAGCGGCAGGGTGCGCTCGGCCGGCTGGTCCGGTGCCGGGCGGAACAGGGGCAGCCAGGCGTCCTCGACCTGTTCGAAGACGACCTCCATCCGCATGCCCAGCTCCAGCTCGTCCGGGGTGCATTGGACGGCGTTGGTGGTGAGGCGGACGCGGGGGTCCTCCTCCAGGGCGACCTGGGCCACGACGTAGGGCGCGGGAAGGCCGGGCAGGGCGAAGCGGTGGTTGACGGTGAAGCCGATCAGCGTCGCACGGCCGGAGACGGCCCGGACGCCCATGTCGTGACCGTGGCAGTACCGGCAGACCGGCTGTGGCGGGTGGATGAGGGCCTGGCAGGACCCGCACTCCGTCAGCCGCAGCCAGCCGTCCGCGCCGGAGGTCCAGAAGAACTCGTTCTCCTCGGTGATGACCGGGCCGGGGCGCTGAGTGTCCGTCATGTAGTGATCCGTGCCTTCGACTTGCGGACGGTGACCGGTTCGGCGAGCCGCTGTTCGTCGCAGACCTTCTGGAGTTCGGCGAGGGTCTCGTCGAGTCCGGCGCCGAGCCGCTCGCCCGGAGTGAAGGTGGCCGGGAGGTGGCGCATGCCCTGGATGACGCCGATGGTCTCGTAGTGCACGGCGCCCTCGGGGTCGCACGCGTAGTCGGGCATCCGGTCGAGCACGGCCGTCACCATCCGCTTGAACACGGTACGGGCCACGTTGGAGCCGATGCAGCGGTGGATGCCGAGGCCGAAGCTGCTGTGCCGGTTGCCCTTTCGTTCCATGTCGATGCGGTCCGGGTCGGGGAAGACCGACGGGTCGCGGTTGGCCATCGCCCAGGAGAGCCAGAGGCGTTCGCCCTCCTTGAACTCGGTGCCGGCGATCTCGCAGTCGGCCGTGATGGTGCGGCCGTCTCCAGGGGCCGGGGTGTAGAAGCGCAGGAACTCCTCGGTCGCGGAGTCCAGCAGGGTCTTGCGCTCACGGCTCAACCGGGACCGTTCGTCCGGGTGTTGGGAGAGCCATTCGAGGGAGTGGGCGGTGAGCGCGGTCGTGGTGTCGAAGCCGCCGCCGATCAACAGGGCGCAGACGCCGAGGAGTTCACCGTCGTCGGGGTTGCGGCCGTTGATGTCGGCGCGGACCAGCGCGTCCACCAGTCCCGGGCGGGGGTTCTTGCGGATCTCCGCGAGCTGGGCCATGAGGTCCATGCCCATCTTGCGGCTGAGGTCCAACACCCGTTGCATGTCCGGCGAGTTGGGCGGGGTGTAGACGGAGGCGTGGGCCGGTTCGTTGTAGATCGTCCAGTGCTCCAGCGGGATGCCCATCATCGCCAGGGTGAGTACGGCGGGGACGATGTTGGCCAGGTCGTCGACGAAGTCGATGTGCCCGGACTCGATCTTCTCGTCGATGCTCGCGCGGACGACCTCGTCGACGAACGGGATCCAGCGCTGGATCGCCGCCGGCGACAGATACGGGTTGAGGGTCTGCCGGTAGTGCCGCTGGTCCGGCGGGTCCATCTCCAGGAAGCCGCCCTGGGCCTCGCGGGCGCGGGGCGGCGGGGGGATGGAGATGCCCTTGTAGCCGCGCCGCTCCCCTTTTACGTCGTGGTCGTTGGAGAGGAACTCGGCGGACCGCGCGAGTTCGAACACCTCACGGTTGCCACTGGCGACCCAGTGGCCGCCGTGGGCCTCCGTCCAGGCGATCGGGCACTGTCCGTGCAGTTCGTGGGTGATGTCCTCGAACCGGTCGCGGTAGTCGGGGGTGTGCCGGTCGAAGTGCACCAGGTGGTGCTTGCGGCCACCGTCGTCGTCGACGGCCGCTTCTTCCGTGGTCATGCGGAGTCCTCTCCTGCTCGGTGGTTGAGGCGGGGGGTCAGGAGATGAGGGAGATCGCCCGCTCGGGACAGGACAGGACCGCCTCGCGGACGTCCGCCTCCTGATCGGCGGGGACTTCTTCCGCTACGACCGAGGAGTGCCCGTCGATCTCGCTGAGTTCGAAGGTGTCCGGAGCGCGCATCGCGCAGAGCGTGTGGCCCTGACAGCGCTCCGGGTCGACTCGTACCTTCACGGTCCTTCCTTCCTGCCGTGGTGAACGGGGGGCGTGGCGTGGCTACTTGAGGTCGGACAGCGACTTGCCGACGTCCGCCAGGGTCGGCGGCTTGCCGTAGTTGCCCTTGAACTTGTAGGCGGGCGCGTCGCAGCGGTAGACGCTCTCGGTGGGCTTGAAGTCGGCCGGCACCCAGCCGCTGGTGGTGGCCTTCTCGACGTTGAAGCACTTCAGGGGCTCGTCGGGCGAGGAGAGGTTGACCGAGGCGTGGAGCCCGCCGCCGGTCCAGTCGGTCTGCTTCTTGGCGTTCTCAAGGACACAACTGCGGGTCAGCTCGGCGCAGTCGCGGGCCGAGGTGGCGAACAGCAGCCAGCTGGAGAAGGCCTGCATGGCGGGCAGGGTGAGCTGCGCGTCGGGCGCGTACTTCTTGAACAGGGCGACCATCTCCTTCGTCGCCGGGTTGTCGTCGGCCTTCTCCAACGGGTATCCGTTGATGGAGGCGAAGTTGGTCTGTGTACCGAGCGCGGGACCGGCCAGCTTGAGGAAGGCGGGACCGTAGGCGTTGCTGTTGGCGTCGATCCAGTCGAGCTTGTAGTCGATGTTGGTGAGCGCCTGCTCCAGCTTCGCCAGCTGGGTGAAGTCCCCCAGGAAGACGAGTCCCTTGACCTTCTTCGTCTTGATGGACTGGGCGTACGGCGTCCAGTCGGAGACCCCCTGCGCGGGGTAGAGGTCGGAGTAGGTGACCTTGCCGCCCATCGCGGTGAGGACTTCCTTGTCCTGGCCCGCGAGGAGCTTGGTGATGGGCACGTCTCCGGTGATGATGCCGACGCTGCTCGCGGACGACGGGTACGCCTCCTTCAACAGCCAGGAGAAGTAGCCGGCGTAGGGCGAATAGCCCGTCGAGGCGCCCATGGCCATGACCTGGAGGTCCGCGCCGATCTCGGAGGTGACCTGGGCCGGGAACTCGGGGAGCAGGCATTTCAGGCGGGTCTTGACGCCCAGGCCGTCGAGGGCGGCGCCGCCGCCCACCTCGAAGAAGTCGGTCCGGCAGGCCTCGATCATCTGCTGGTTGACCTGCATGAGCGCGGAGTCGTGTGTCACGGGCGTGATCTTGCGGCCGTTGATGCCGCCGGCCGCGTTGCACCAGGAGGTGAAGACCTTGGCCGCGTTCACGAACTCCGGGTTCTTGGTGAACCCGACGTCGCTGAAGACGCCGACCTTTATCTCGGAGCTGGTGACGCCCTGGCTGGTGACGGACTTGGCCGTGCCCTTGCCGCAGACGGACTTCAGGGTGCCGAAGTCCGCGGTCGCCGTGTCGGCGGCTCCGGTGGTCGAAGGGCTGCTGGTGTCCGCGGACTTGGTGCGGCCGGAGCATCCGGCCGCGGCCGCGAGGGCCAGGACGAGCGCGGGGATGAGCAAGCGTCTCATCGGTTCTCCTCGTTGAGAATGTGAGTCCCGCTGTCGGGTGATCAGGTGACCGCGCCCGCCGCCTTGAGCGCGATGATGCGGTCCCAGTCCAGGCCCAGTTCGAGGAGGATCTCCTCGGTCTGGGCGGCGAACTCGGGTGCGGGCCCGAGGCTGGGGGCTTGCACGTCGAACTGCACGGGGCTGCTGACCAGTTCGAGTTCTCCTGCCCGGAGCAGGTACTCGTTGGCTCTGATCTGCGGGTCGTCGCCCACTTGCAGGGAGTCCTGCACCGGGGCCCACGGCCCGGCCAGGGTGGCGAAGCGCCTGCTCCACTCCGCGAGGGTGCGGGTGGCGAGGACCTCGCGCAGGATCTTGACGGCCTCCGCCGTGTTGGCCACGAGGTGCTCGGCCGTGTCGAAGCGCGGGTCCTCGGCGAGTTCGGGCCGGTCGATGTGCCGGCACACATCGGCCCAGAACTTCCCGGGCTGCATCATGACGAACGCCAGATGATGGCCGTCGGAGGTCTCGTACAGCCCGGACAGGGGGTTGGCGACGGAGCCGTGGGTGCCGACGGGCGGCGGGATCCAGGGCTTGCCGAGGTGCAGGGAGAGCGCGGTGGCGTGGCCCATCGCCCACAGTCCGCTGCCGAGCAGGGAGACGTCCACGACCGAGGGTTCGCCGGTGCGCTCGCGCTTCAGGAGCGCCGCCGCGATGCCGCCGGCGAGATTGGTGCCCGAGATCGTGTCGCCGTAGGCGGGTGACGGCGGGTTGATGATGCCGTCCGTGCCCTCGGGGGTGATGCTCGCGGCCGTGCCGGCGCGGGCCCAGAACGCCGTCATGTCGTAGCCACCCTTCCCCGCTTCCGGTCCGCGCGGCCCGAAGGCACTGCCCCGGGCGTAGACGATGCGGGGGTTGACGGTACGGATGTCGTCGACGTCGATGCCGAACCTGTCCCGGTGGCCGGGAAGGAAGCTGGTCAGGAACACATCGGCGTGCCGGGCCAGTTCGTACAGCACCTCCTTGCCCTCGGGCCGGGAGATGTCGAGCCCGAGGCTGCGCTTGCCCCGGTTGGCGTGCTCGACGTTGGGGTTGGGGTCGCCCTCGACGCGCATCGTGCCGGTCTGCCGCAGACCGCGCTGCGGGTCGCCGGTGACGGCGTGCTCGACCTTGATGACGTCCGCCCCCCAGTCGGCGAGGACGGCTCCCGCCGAGGGCACGAAGCCATACATGGCGACTTCGAGGACGCGGATTCCGTCGAGGGGCATCATGACCGGACCACGACCGCGAAGGACTTGTACTCCAGGAACTCCTCCAGGCCGGGCACTCCGCTCTCCCGGCCGATGCCCGACTGCTTGTAGCCGCCGAACGGCACGTCCGCCGCGAAGTAGTTGCCGCCGTTGATGCTGAAGGTCCCGGTGCGGATCCGGCGGGCGAGGGCGATGGCCCGCTCGTCGTCGGCGCTCTGGATCCCGCCGGAGAGGCCGAAGACGGAGTTGTTGGCGATGCGGACGGCGTCGTCATCGTCGTCGTACGGAATCACCACGAGGACCGGGCCGAAGACCTCGTCCTGGGCGATCTCGCTGTCCGGGTCGACGTTGCTGAGGAGGGTCGGCTTGTAGAAGAAGCCGGGATCGACCTTCTCGCCACCGGTGACGAGATTGGCGCCTGCCGCGACGGCCCGCTGCACCATGCCGTCGACCTTCTCGCGCTGGCGCTCGCTGATGAGCGGGCCCGCGAAGGTCTTCGGGTCGGCGGGGTCGCCGAGCGGGATACGGGCGAGGCCCGCGGCCACCTTCGCGACGAGCTCGTCATGGTGTTCCCGGGGTACGAGCAGCCGGGAGGTGAGCGCGCAACCCTGCCCGGAATGGGAGCAGATGGTGCCGGCCGCGAACATCGCGGCGGTGGCGAAGTCGGCGTCGTCCAGGACGATCATGGCGGACTTGCCGCCGAGTTCCAGGAAGACCTTCTTCACCGTACGGCTGGCCGCCTCCATGATCCTTCGGCCGGTCGCTGTGGAGCCGGTGAAGGTGATCATGTCGACGTCGGGGTGCGTGGTGAGCGTCTCGCCGACCTCGGCGCTGGAGGAGGAGAGGACGTTGACCACACCGGGCGGGAAGTCCGTGTGCTCGGCGATGAGTTGACCGAGGAAGAGCGTGGTCAGCGGGGTGTCCGGGGCGCCCTTGAGGACGACCGTGCAGCCCGCCGCGAGCGCGGGGGCGAGCTTGGCGAGGGCCAGTTGGTTCGGGTAGTTGTACGCGATGATCGCGGTGACGACCCCGGCGGCCTCCTTCTCCACCCAACGGCGGTGGCGCTGGCCGCGGATCTCGACCTCGCCCAGCTCCTCCGTCAGCGGGTACTTGCGCAGCAGGTCCGCGTAGAACCGCACCAGCTTGACGGGGTCGTCGAGTTGGGGGCCGTAGGTGAGCATGCGGGGCGCGCCGACCTCGGCGATCGTCAGTTCGCGCAGTTCCTCGACATGGTCGAGGAGTGCCTGGTGCAGCTGGTCGAGACAGCGGATGCGCAGCTGTACGTCGGTGGACCAGGCGGTGGTGTCGAAGGCCGTGCGAGCCGCCGCTACGGCGGCTTCGGCCTGGGCGGTGGTGGCCTCGGGGGCATGGCCGTAGACCTCGCCGGTGGCGGGGTTGAGGGAGGGGAACGTCCGCTCCGCGTCGACGAGTTGGCCGTTGATGAGCAGGCGGGTCACAGCCGCACCACCTGTCCGCCGTCCACGCTGATGGTCTGTCCGGTCAGCCAGCCGGCGTCGTCGGAGAGCAGGAACAGCACGGTGGGCGTGAGGTCGCCGGGGGTGCCCATCCGCTTGATGGCCAGGGCCTGGGTCATCCGCTGCTGGAACTCGACCGGTACGACGGTGGCCGTGGCCTCGGTGTCCGTGGGGCCGGGGGCGATGCCGTTGACGCGGATGCCCCGGCCGCCGAGTTCGGCGGCCAGCGACGCGGTGAGGTGGTTGATGCCGATCTTGGCCAGGCCGTAGTAGCCGCTGGCCATGTAGGCGGCGGCGGAGGACTGGTTGACGATCGCGGCGCCCTCGCTCAGGTGCGGGACGACGGCCCTGGTGACGTACAGGGCGCCCATCAGGTTCACCTGGATGAAGCGGTTGAGGTAGTCGAGGTCGACGGTGGTGAGGCCCTCGCGCCGCATGCTGTGGTAGATCGCCGCGTTGTTGATCAGGTAGTCGATGCGGCCGAACTCGGCGACGGTGGCGGCGGCCAGCGCGTCGGCCGAGGCGGGGTCTCCGACGTCGACCTTGACGAAGAGCGCGGAGTCCAGCTCCTTGGCGACCCGCTGCCCCTGCTCCTCGTTGATGTCCGCGACCACGACCCGCGCTCCCTCGGCGGCCAGCGCCCGGGCGTAGTCCTCGCCGATTCCCTGTCCCGCTCCGGTGACGATCGCCACCTTGTCCTGGAACCGCATCCTGTTCTCCTCGCATGGATGGGCGGCTTGCTCCAATGAAGCGGAAACTACATTCTCCTTATACGCGAATCAACCATCCGGAAGCGAGAATGTCATCCTGACCGATGGCTGACAGGTGCACCTAGTGCGGCGAACAGCCCCGGCCTGCGCGGGACTTCCGGAAGCACCGGAGACGAGAATACGCTTCTCAGATCTGGAAGGGAGATTTTCATGATCGAGACGAAGGGGGTTCCGGCATGAGGACAGCCCTCGTCACAGGCGGCGGCTCCGGCATCGGACTGGCCATCGCACAGCGCCTGGAGGCCGACGGTCTCCAGGTCGCCACCCTCGACCTCAATCCGTCCGACAGGGGCTTCTCCCGAAAGGCCGACGTCTGTGACCGGGCCCAGGTGGACGAGGCCCTGACCGAGATCCGCGAGCAACTCGGCCCGGTGACGGTGCTGGTCAACGCGGCGGGAATGGAGGGCTACAAGCGCTTCGCCAACCTCACCTTCGAGGCCTGGCAGCGGGTGATCGACGTCAACCTCAACGGCGTCTTCCACTGCGTCCAGGCAGTCCTGCCCGACATGGTGCAGGCCGGCTGGGGCCGGATCGTCAACATCTCCTCGTCCAGCGCGCACTCCGGCCAGCCGTTCATGACGCACTACGTGGCCGCCAAGTCCGCCGTCAACGGACTGACCAAGGCGCTCGCCCTGGAGCTGGGCCCGCAGGGCATCACCGTGAACGCGGTGCCCCCCGGCTTCATCGACACGCCCATGCTGCGCCGCTCCGAGGAGCGCCAACTCCTCGGCGGGACGGTCGAGGACCACATCCAGCGCACTCCGGTACGGCGGGTCGGGCGCCCCGAGGACATCGCGGCGGCCTGCGCCTTCCTCGCCTCGGAGGAGGCCGGCTACATCACCGGCCAGATCCTGGGCGTGAACGGCGGGCGGAACACATGAGTGCGAACGCACAGGGCGGGACCGGCACCGAGCACGGCGAGCCCGCCGGCGACTCCGGCGTCCGCATCCCACCGGTGCCGTACGACGAGTGGGACCACGACCTGTTCTCGGTCATCAACCCCGACAAGAAGCTGCCGGAGGCCAACGTCCTCGGGATCTTCCAGCGCCATCCGGCCCTGGCCCGGGCGTTCCTGACGTTCAACATGCACCTCAACACCACGACCCTGCCGGTGCGCGTCCGCGAGCTGGCCGTGATGCGCGTGGCCTGGCGGCGGGGCAGCAGGTACGAGTGGGCGAGTCACGTCCTGATCGGCCGGAAGTACGGGGTGACCGAGGCGGAGATCGAGGAAGTCCGCACCGGCGCCGACACCTTGCTCAACCGGGCGGTGGACGAACTGGACACCGACTCGGGCCTGTCGGACGCGACCTACGCGGCGCTCGGCGTCGACCTGGACGAACACCAGCTCATGGACCTGGTCTTCACCATCGGCGCGTACACGATGCTCACGATGGCCCTCAACACCTTCGGCGTGGAACTCGATCCTGTGATCTCGGAAGAGAACTTCAGTTTCCCAAAACGAGAATGGTATTCTCACAAGCGAGAGGGGTGATCCCATGCCACACTTCGCCAAGCCGGCGGCCGGGAGCTGGACCGAGAACTACCCCGAGCTGGGTACGAGCCCGGTGAACTACGAGGACTCCATCGACCCCGCGTACTACGAGGCCGAGAAGGAGGCGATCTTCAAGAAGACCTGGCTGAACGTCGGCCGGGTCGAGCAGGTCCCCAAGGTCGGCAGCTACTTCACGAAGGAGCTGGCCGTCGCCGACACCTCACTGGTGATCGTGCGGGGCAAGGACAAGGAGATCCGCGCCTTCCACAACGTCTGCCGCCACCGCGGCAACAAGCTCGTGTGGAACGACTACCCGGGCGAGGAGGTCAAGGGCACCTGCCGCCAGTTCACCTGCAAGTACCACGCCTGGCGCTACGGCCTCGACGGCGAACTGACCTTCGTCCAGCAGGAGAAGGAGTTCTTCGACCTGGACAAGGCGGACTACGGCCTCAAGCTGGTCCGCTGCGAGGTCTGGGAGGGGTTCGTCTTCGTCAACCTGGACCCCAACGCCCAGCCGCTCAAGGAGTATCTGGGCGAGTTCGCCAAGGGCCTTGAGGGCTACCCCTTCCACGAGATGACCGAGGTCTTCACCTACAAGGCGGAGATCGGCAGCAACTGGAAGCTGTTCATCGACGCGTTCGCGGAGTTCTACCACGCCCCCGTCCTGCACATGAAGCAGGCCGTCAAGGACGAGGCCGACAAGCTCTTCAACGTCGGGTACGAGGCGCTGCACTACGAGATCCACCCCCCGCACTCGATGATCTCCTCCTGGGGAGGCATGTCCCCGCCCAAGGACCTGACCATCGTCAAGCCCATCGAACGCGTGCTGCGCAGCGGCCTGTTCGGGCCGTGGGAGGCACCCGACATCGAGGGCCTCGACCCGCTTCCCCCCGGCCTCAACCCGGGCGGACACCGCGCGTGGGGCAACGACTCCTTCGAGTTCTTCCCCAACATGACCCTGCTGATCTGGAAGCCCGGCTGGTACCTGACCTACCACTACTGGCCGACGGCCGTGGACAAGCACCTCTTCGAGGCCAACCTGTACTTCGTGCCCGCCAAGACGGCGCGCGAGCGGCTGAAGCAGGAGCTGGCGGCGGTGACGTTCAAGGAGTACGCGCTCCAGGACGGCAACACGCTGGAGGCCACCCAGACGATGCTCAAGAGCCGGGTCGTCACCGAATTCCCGCTCTGCGACCAGGAGTTGCTGCTCCGCCACCTGCACAAGACGGTCGCCGACTACGTCAAGGAGCACACCGATGCTGCCCAGTGAGTTCGCGGTGCTCGAACCGTTCAGCGAGTGGGTCCTGGAGTCCGAGCGCGAGCGCTACACCAAGCGCCTGGCCAGCTCCATGGAGGAGATGCAGGCCTTCTACGACGCCGCGTTCCCGCTCCTGGAACAGGCCTCCGACCATCTCGACAAGTTCCCGCTCTCCGAACTCCCGGAGCCGGAGCGCAACTTGCTGCTCCTGATGTTCTCCCTGGTGAACGTGTCGTTCCCGGTCGAGGTCTGGAAGCAGGCCCGGGTACCGGACAGCGGGGCGGCCTATATGGACCTCGTCGTCGAGCCGAAGGTGTGACCGGTCGTGCTCACGCTCAGAGCGGCGCGTGTACTGCACGTGGAGACGGGCGAGTTGGAGTCGCCGGGCCTGGTGACGGTCGACGGCGACCGCATCGGGCGGGGCGGCGGCGACAGTGACTCCAGCGGCGAGAACGAGGTCCTCGATCTCGGTGACGTGACCCTCCTGCCCGGTCTCATGGACATGGAGGTCAACCTTCTGATGGGCGGCCGGGGAGAGACGCTCGCGTTCTCCCCGGTCCAGGACGATCCCCCGCTGCGCATGCTCCGCGCGGTGGGCAACGCCCGGCGGACCCTGCGCGCGGGCTTCACCACGGTCCGCAACCTGGGGCTGTTCGTGAAGACGGGCGGCTATCTGCTGGACGTCGCGCTGGCGAAGGCCATCGACGCCGGCTGGATCGACGGCCCGCGCATCGTGCCGGCCGGGCACGCCATCACACCGACCGGCGGCCATCTGGACCCCACGATGTTCGCCGCGTACGCCCCCGGAATCATGCCCCTCTCCCTGGAGGAGGGCATCGCCAACGGTGTCGACGAGGTACGCAAGGCCGTCCGCTACCAGATCAAGCACGGGGCCCGGCTCATCAAGGTCTGCGCGTCCGGGGGCGTGATGTCGCACACCGGCACCCCCGGTGCGCAGCACTACTCCGACGAGGAGCTGCGCGCCATCGTCGACGAGGCCCACCGGCGCGGACTGAAGGTGGCGGCCCACACCCATGGGGCCGACGCCGTCCGCTCGGCGGTGGAGGCGGGCATCGACTGCATCGAGCACGGCTTCCTGCTCGACGACGACACCATCGCGCTGATGGCGGAGAGGGGCACGTTCCTGGTGCCGACCACCGCTCTCATCGACGGGATGGACATGTCCCATTCGGCGCCCGAACTGGTGGAGAAGGCCGCCGAGATCTTCCCACGGGCGAAGACCGTGGTGTCCAGGGCCGGGAAGGCCGGTGTCCGGATGGCGCTGGGCACGGACGCGCCGGCGATTCCGCACGGCCGGGGTGCCCAGGAGCTGATCGCCCTGGTCGACCGCGGGATGACTCCCCTGGAGGCGCTCCAGGCGGCGACCGTCAACGCGGCGGAGCTGATCGACGCCGACGACCGGGGCCGTATCGCGGAAGGCCTGCTCGCCGACCTGATCGCGGTACCGGGCAATCCGCTGGAGGACGTCTCCGTGATGGCGGACGTCCGGTTCGTGATGAAGGGCGGGAAGGTGTTCCGCGACGAACGCCGCTGACACCAACACCCGGGCGAGCCGCGCGAGTTGCTCAGATCAGCGGCGGCCCGTCGAGCGGCCGCAGCATCCTCAGAACCATCTCCACCGTGCGCTCGACGGGGCGCTCGCGGGCCGTGACCGTGGACAGGAGGGTGCGGGTCAGTACGGCGCCGAGGAGCATGTCGAACACGTCGTCCGGGTCCACGGCGGGGTCGACGGTCCCGGTCGGCGCGGCGCGCAGGATGTCCTGGAACTGCGGCCGCGCCGACACGCGCAGCAGCATCTCCGGCGGCCGGGGGCGGTTCGACGTCTGGGAGTGCGCGAACAGTCCGGCCGCCGCGGCACGGGCGGCGGGCGCGCCGAAGGCCGCCAAATAGGCACGGATGAACCGGCGTAGGTCACGGCGGAGGTCCCCCGTCGGCTGGACGCTCAACGGGCTGAGTCCGGGGAACGTGGCCTCCTCGATCAGCTCGATCCGGGACGGCCAGCGGCGGTAGATGGCGGAGGCGTGCACACCCGAGTGCTCGGCCACCGCCTGGATCGTCGTCGCCTCGAAGCCGCGCTGGACGAGCAGTTCGCGCGTCGCCGCGAGCGCCCGTTCATTGATGCTCGTGTCACGTGGACGGCCCGGGGCGCGGCGCGGTTCTGCCATGCCCGTGATTGTAGTGACCGGGCCATGTCCGGCCAATTATAGGAGACGGTCTTCTGTAATTCCCGCTGTGTGGCTACAGTCCGAAGGAGACGGGCTTCGGAGAACTTCGTGGATCGGAGGAGAGCCTGATGCGTGCTGCCGTGCTGCGTGGCGGGGCGGTCGTGGCGCGGGTCGTCGGCGATCCGGTGCCCGGACCGGGTCAGCTTCTCGTCCGCTCGCTGGCGTGTGGGATCTGCGCGTCGGATCTGCACTTCATGGATCATCCGGAGGCCGGCGCCGACGACGACAGCGGGATGTCGACGTACGACCAGGACGTCGACATCGTGATGGGGCACGAGTACTGCGCCGAGGTCGTGGACTACGGCCCCGGCACCGAGCGGCGGATCCTGGTCGGGACGCGCGTGAGTTCGCTGCCCGTGCTGAACACGCCCGCAGGGCGCAGGATCATCGGCCAGAACCCCGAATCACCCGGTGGGTTCGGCGAGTTGTTCCTGCTGACCGAGGCCATCACCCGGGTCGTCGTGTCGGATCTGCCGAGCGAGGTCGTGTGTGTCGCCGACGCGATCTCGGTGGGCTGGTCGACCGCGTCCCGCGCTCAACTCACGGCGCGGGAAGCGCCGTTGGTCATCGGCTGCGGTGCCATCGCCCTGTCGGCGATCGGTCGGCTCAAGAGTCTCGGCGTCGGCCCGATCGTGGCGGCCGACCTGGTCGCGTCGCGTCGTGCGACCGCGCTGGCGATGGGCGCCGACGTGGTCGTCGACCCGGCCCAGGTCTCGCCGTACGAGGCCTGGCGCAACGCGGCGGGTCCACAGGCGAGTTGTGTCGTGTTCGAGTGCGTCGGCGTCCCGGGCGTTCTCGACTCGATCATCAAGGGGTGTGAGCGCGGCACCCGGATCTTCTCCGTCGGCGGTCCGCCCGAGGGCGACCATCTGCACACCCTGACCGCCAAGCGGAAGGGGCTCAACATCCAGTTCGGGGGCGGTCCGTCGATGGACCACTGGGACGAGGCGTTCCGGGCCGTCTGTTCCGGCAGCCTCGGCGTCGGGCCGATGCTCGGCCACACCGTCGGGCTCGACGGGGTTCCGGCGGCGCTCGACGCGGCACGGGACGCCGACGGTCCGGCCCGCATCATCGTCGTACCAGGGAGTTGAACACGCTCATGAGCGAGAGCGACGAACTTGCCCAACTGCACGCCACCGTCGAGGCGTTGGCGGCGAAAGTGCGGGCCCTGGAGGACCAGGTCGAGATCACTCAGCTCGTCGCGCAGTACGGGCCGGCGGTCGACAGCGGTTCGGGAGAGGCCGCCGCGGCGCTCTGGACCGAGGACGGTGTCTTCGACGCGATCCCGCATCTGCGGATGGAGGGCCGCAAGGGCATCGTCGGCATGGTGCACGGCCCGGGCCACCAGAGCGTGATCCACAACGGGTGCGGCCATGTACTGACCGCGCCGCACGTCGTCGTGGACGGCGACCACGCGACCGGCCGCAGCCATGCGCTGCATCTGCGGTGGGACGCCGACGCCGGACGGTTCTGGGTGTTCCAGGTCTCCGCCAACACCTGGCGCTGGGTGCGCACTTCGGAGGGGTGGCGGATCGCGGAACGGGTCAACGCCAACCTGGACGGCACCGACGGGCCGCGTGCGATGTTGGCTCCGTCCTCCAATTCCACGGCGTTGGAGGAGAGTTGAGGATCGGGTTCATCGGGTGGGGGCGGATGGGGCGTCCGATCGTCGAACGGCTGACGGCCGCCGGACATGACGTCACAGTCCTTGTACGCCGTCCGGAGGCCCGTGCGGCTGCCGAGGAAAGCGGGCTTGAGCCGGCCGACTCGGTCCGGGCGACGGTCCGCGACGCCGACGCGGTATTGGTCACCGTGCTGAAGGACGAGCAGGTACGAGCCGTCTGCCTCGGCGCGGACGGCGCCCTCTCTGCCATGAAGCCGGGATCGACGCTCGTGCAGCACACCACCTCCGACCCGGCCACCGCGCAGTTGCTCGCCGAGGCGGGCGCGGAACGCGGCGTCGGGGTGCTCGACGCCGCCCTCTCGGGAGGCCCGCACGACATCGCGGCGGGCCGGCTCACCCTGTGGGTCGGTGGGGACGAGACTCAACTGGACGTGATGCGACCGGTGTTGGAGGCATACGCCTCGCCGGTCATGTTTGTCGGACCGGTCGGCAACGGTCAGCGGGTCAAGCTCGTCAACAATGCCCTTTTCGTAGCCCAAGTCGGGCTCGCGGTCGACGCCGTCCGCGTGGCGGGTTCACTGGGCATCGACGAGAAGGCGATTCTCGCGGCGTTGCAGCACGGCAGCGGTGCCAGTCGCGCGCTGGGTGTCGTCGCCAGTGGGGGCTCGGTCGATTCGGTCGCGGAGCGGTTGGCGGACCTGATGAGCAAGGACGTCCGCGTGGTGCGCGAGGTGGCGCACAGCGCGGGAGCGGACCTGGGGATCATCGGGACGGTGCTGTCGTCCGACGCGGTCGAGAAGAAGGTTCTCCGGTCGTCCTAGATGAACTTGTCGAGGAGTAACGAAGTGACTGAATCGCTCGCCGCCAAGTACGGGCCGTGGGGTGTCGTCGCCGGCGGATCGGACGGGGTGGGTGCCGCGTTCGCCCACCGGATGGCCGCCGAGGGGATGAACGTAGTACTGGTGGCCAGGCGGCTGCCCGTGCTGGAGGAGTCCGCCGACGAGATCCGGGCCCGGTACGGCGTCGAGGTCCGCGCCGTCGCGCTCGACCTCAGCTCCCCCACCGCCCTGGCGGAGTTGGAGCAGGCGACCGCCGGTCTGGAGGTCGGTCTGTTCGTGTACAACGCGGGCAGCGACGACCGCAGCGTCCCGTTCCTCGACAAGGACCTCGACGTCCACCTCGGACTGGTGCGGCGCAACTGCACGGCCGTACTCGAAGCGGCGTACCGTTTCGGCGCCCCGATGGTGGCGCGCAAGCGGGGCGCCGTGGTCCTGGTGACCTCGGGCGCGGCCTGGGCCGGTGGCGCCACGCTCGCCGCCTACGGCGCGTCGAAGGCGTTCGACCTGATCCTCGCGGAGAGCCTGTGGGCGGAGTGGCGGGACAGCGGGGTGGATGTCCTGGGGCTGGTGCTCGGCAGGACCGACACCCCGTCCCTGCGGCGGACCCAGGAAGCCCAAGGGGGCTCGTACAGAGGCGACTTGGCCGATCCGGGCGACGTGGCCGACGAGGCGCTCACGCATCTCTCCGACGGTCCGACCTGGATCTGCGGCAGTCCGGCCCCGACCGGCGGTTCACCGTTCGGGGCGCTGAGCCGCCGTGACGCGGTCCTCGCGATGAGCCGGGGCGCGACCGCGCATCGGGAGTAATGCGCGGTCGGGCGGCCATCACCGCCTACTGCTCCTTCAGTCGTTCCTTCATGCCGTCGAGCTTCGTGAGGATGGGATATCCGGAGACGCTCAACGCGTTTCCGTGTCCCGTCTCGTGGATGTCGAACACGGACTGGACGGCCGCGTAGAAGCCCTGGACGTCGAGGCTCTGGTTGACGGCGCGCTTGGCCTGGCGGAGGCCGAAGGACGGCATTTGGGCGATCTGGCGGGCCAACTCCATTGCCTCGGTGTCCAGTTGGTCGAGGGGGACGACCTTGTTCACCATGCCGACCTTCTCCGCCTCCTCGGCGGCGACGGCCCGTCCGGTGAAGAGGATCTCCTTCGCCTTGCGCGGGCCCAACTCCCAGGTGTGGCCGTGGTATTCGACTCCCCCGATGCCCATGTGCACGACGGGGTCGGAGAATTCGGCGTTCTCGGCGGCCACGATGAGGTCGCAGGGCCAGCAGAGCATCAGTCCGCCGGCGATGCACTTGCCCTGGACCGCGGCGATCGACGGCTTGGGAACGTTGCGCCAGCGCAGCGTGTATTCCAGATACCGGCGGGACTCGGCGGCGTAGATCCACTCCAGGGTGATCTCGGTCGGGGCCGGCCAGCGGTCCTTGAGGTCGTGGCCGGAGGAGAAGTGCTTGCCGTTGCCCCGCAGGAGGATCACCTTGACCTCCTCGTCGGCGGCGGCCCGGCGCCAGGCGGCGTCGAGCGCGTCGAGGAGCACCGCATTCTGGGCGTTGGCGACCTCGGGCCGGTTCAGGGTGATGACCGCGACCTTGTCCTCGACCTCGTAAAGAATCACGTCCGTGCTGACAGCGTCCGCTGTGTCTGTCATGGGTCCCGTCTTCCGTCGGCTCTATCGGGGCAGGCCGAGGATGCGCTCGGCGATGATGTTGCGCTGGATCTCGGAGGTGCCGCCGGCGATGGTCCCGCCGAAGCTGCGCGCGTACCGCTCGAACCAACTGGCGGTGAACGCCTCGATGTTCATGTGGATGTACGGCCCGGTCTGTACCGGATGGAGCAGCGCCTCGGTCCCGTGGTGTTCGAGGGCGTGCAGTTCGGCGTTCTGCGCGGCCTCGGAGCCAAGCAGCTTGAGCACCGAGATCTCCACCGGGTTCCGGTCGGCGCCGAGGAGCCGGTAGCCGAGCAACCGCAGTGCCTGGACGTCCATTTGGAGCGTCGCGTACCACTCCTCGTCGCAGGGCGAGTCCTGGATCAGGCCGTCCATGCGCTCGGCGTAGTGCACCCAGAGCAGGGTCCGTTCGTGCCCGAGTGAGCCGTTGGCCACCCGCCAGCCCTCGTTGAGGGGGCCGACGAGGTTCTCCTTGGGGACGCGGACGTCGGTGAAGAACACCTCGTTGAAGTCGAGGTCGTCGGGTGCGGCGATCGATCCGAACGGCCGCCGGACCAGACCTTCGGAGTCGGTGGGGATCAGCAGGACACTGATCCCCTTGTGCTTGGGGGCGTCGGGGTCGGTGCGGACGAAGGTGAGCAGGACGTCGGCGTCGTGTGCGCCGGAGGTCCACACCTTCTGCCCGTTGACGACGAAGTGGTCGCCGTCGAGGACCGCGCGGGTCCGTAGACCCGCCAGGTCGGAGCCTGCTCCGGGCTCGCTCATGCCGAGCGAGGCGGTGATCTCGGCCCGTAGCAGCGGTATGGCCCAGTCGCGTTTCTGCTGCTCCGTCCCGAAGGTGAGCAGGGAGGCCGCGATGATGTTGAGGCCCTGCGGGTTGAAGCTGTGGTAGATCCGCCGCCGGGACAACTCCTCCAGATGCGCGACGACTTGGGGCAGGGTGGCGTTGCGTCCGCCGTACTCGGGCGGCTGGGCGGGCAGCAGCCAGCCCTCGTCGAAGAGGGTGCGCTGCCAGCGCCGGGCCCAATCCGGTATGTCCGCGCTGGACTTGGAGCGGACGGTGGCCTCTTCGGGGGTGGGCAGATGGGTGTCGAGGAAGGCGCTGAAATCGGCGCGGAACTTCTCGACCTCGGGGTCGGGGGCCAGCCTCATACCAGCAGCGCCTTCCTGTGCTCGGACGCCGTGCCGAGGAGCAGGTCCCCGGCCTTGGCCCGCTTGAGATGGATCTGCAGTTCGTTCTCCCACGTGTAGCCCATGGCGCCGAAGAGCTGGAACCCGTTGCGGAAACAGACCCGTTGGCAGTCTCCGGCGGCGGCTTTTGCCATCGCGGCGGCCCGGCCGCGGCGGGGGTCGTCCTCGGCGATGGTGAGCGCGGAGAAGTAGGCGAGCACCTTCGCTCGTTCGATGGCGACGTACATGTCGGCGGCCTTGTGCTTGACGGCCTGGAACGAGCCGATGGGCACGCCGAACTGGTGCCGCTCCTTCACATGCGCGACGACCAGGTCGAGGATGCGCCGGCAACTGCCGACGGTGCTGACCGCGAGGCCCATGAGGGCCAGATCAGGTACGCCGGCGACCAGGTCCGGGGCGTCCACCCGGGCGATGTGCAGGGTCGGGTCGAACACGGAGAGCCGCTCGGCCGCCAGCTCCTTTCCGTCCCGTACGACCACGCCCTCGGAGGTGAGCAGCGCGATCTCGTCCGCGCGGTCGGCGTCCAGGACGAAGCGGCCCTCGCCGTCGAGGACACCGGTGCCCGAGCCGCGCGGCAACCGTCCGGCCAGCGGCGCGAACCAGGTGGCGGTGGCGAGGAAGGGGGTGGGGTCGGCGGCGTAGCCCAACTCCTCCAGGACGATGGCGAGTTCCACCGGAGGGGCTTCGAGCCAGCCCAACTCCAGGTAGGTGTCCCAGAGTTGGTCCTCTGGCAGCGATCGCGACCTGGTGACCGTTTCGCGGACCACTCGCTGGAGCAGCCGCTGCTCGTCGTCGAACTCAAACTCCATGCGCGACCTCCAGAAGGACCTTGCCGATGGCGCGGCGCCCGAGGCTGAGGGCGTCGGCGACTTCGGCGAGCGGATACACGGCGTGGACGCGGGGCTTGATCCTCCCGGCGGCGAACAGTCCGTGGAGTTCGGTGCGGGCGGCGACCAGGTCGTCCCGCTGGTGTCGCGCCCAGCCGCCGAGGTCGAAGCCGTGGACGCCGACGCCCTTGAGCATCGGGAGGTTGAGCGGGATGCGCGGGATCTCCCCGCTCGCGAACCCCACGCTCACGAACCGCCCGCCCCAGCGCATCGCCCGCAACGCCTCCTCCGCGTACGGCCCGCCGACCGGGTCGATCACGACATCGGCGCCGCCCGCGTCCCGCAGGCTCCGCTTCAGATCGTCGTACGGCAGGGTGACGTGCGCGCCCTGCTCGGCGCACACCGCGCGCTTCTCCTCCGTCGAGGCGACGGCGACGACCTCCGCGCCCAGCAGCGCGGCGAGTTCGACGGTGGCGAGGCCGACCCCGCCGGCCGCGCCGAGGACGGCCACCCGCTCGCCGTGCTGTACGTCGGCGACGAGGCGGAGGGCGTCGAAGGCGGTGGCGTGGCTGACCCCGAAGGCCGCCGCGCGCTCGGTGGGGATGCCCTCCGGGATACGGCTCAGGCCGGCGGGGCGGGCGGTGACGCGTTCGGCGAACGCTCCGACGAACATCGAGCCGAAGACCCGCTCGCCCTTCCCGAATCCGTGCGCGGAGGCGGCGACCACACCGGCGAACTCGCTGCCCGGGGTGAAGGGCGGCTCGGCCTTCACCTGGTAGGCGCCGTCGATCACGAGGACGTCGGCGAAGTTGACGGCGGCGTAGTGGACGTCGACCGGGATGCCGCCGTCCGGTCCTGCCAACTCCCTTTCGGGGAAGGGTGGTTCAGGAATGTCCTCGACGACGACCGGGCCGCCGACGGCGTTGCAGCGGGCGGCTCTCATAGCCGGGTCGTGGCGGCGAGCTCGGCCGCCTGGGCGGCCATCTGCAGGACGACGTCGCCGTAGTGGGCCATCTTGGGGTTGCCGCCCTCGCCCTTCACGTGCCGGGCATAACCGCCCTCCAGGACGACGGCCATCTTGAACCGGGCGAGGATGACGTAGTAGTCGATCTCACTCACGTCCCGCCCGCTGACCTTGGCGTAGTGCTCCAGCAGGTCGGCGCGGTCGGGCATGCCGGTGTAGTCGACGTATCCCTTCTGGGTGCGGTCCTCGTCGGCGTCCGGCCAGCCCATGATGACCCAGCCGAGGTCGAGCAACGGGTCGCCCACGGTGGCCATTTCGAAGTCGACCAGGGCCGCGAGTTCGGCGGGGGCACCGTGCCGGAACATGACGTTGGCGAACTGGTAGTCGCCGTGGATGATGCCCGGTGTCCAGTGGGCGGGGCGGTGTTCCCGCAGCCAGGCGGCGGCCTTCTCCAGGCCGGGTATCTCGCGGAACTTGAACTTGGCGAGGTGGGCCAGCCAGCGGTCGACCTGCCGGTCGTGGAAGCCGTCGGGGCGGCCGAAGCCCTCAAGTCCCTGGGCCCGCCAGTCCACGTTGCCCAACTTGGCGATGCCCTCGACGAGTTGGTACGCGAGACCGGGCCGCAGCGACAGGTCGCTGAGGAACGGCTCGGGCCAGCCGCCGGAGTTCATCGGGGACCAGCCGTCGACGTGCGCCATGAGGTAGAAGCAGGAGCCGAGCACGCTCGTGTCGTCGCACACGGCGATGGCCTCGGGGTGCGGGACGTCCGTGCCGTTGAGCGCCTTGAGGACGCGGTATTCGCGGAGCATGGTCTCGTTGCGCCCCGGCGGAACCTTCTCCGGCGGCTTGCGCAGCACCATGCTCCGCTCGCCGCGCCGGATGCCGTAGATGTCGTTGGAGGTCCCTCCGGAGATGTACGACGTCTCGACGGGTTCGCCGGGGGCGATGCCCTGGTCGTCCAGCCAGCGGGCGAGGGATTCCGTGTTGGCGAGCGTCACAGCAGGTCCTCCAACTGCTTCCGGGCCCATTCACGGCGGGTGGGCAGGTGCTGGGTGGGCCACAGCCCGGGGGCGGCTTCGTAGCCGCGCAGGACGTCACGGGCGACGGTGATCTTGTGGACCTCGGTGGGGCCGTCGACGACGGCCATGACGGCGGCGCCGTTCCACATCTCCGAGAACGGCATCTCGTTCGAGACACCGAGGGCGCCGTGCAGATGCATCGAGCGGTACACGATGTCGTGCAGCACCTTCGGGGTGAGGAACTTGATGGCGGCGATGTCCTTACGGACCCGTTTGTAGTCCTGGTACTGGTCGATCTGCCAGGCGGTGTAGAGCACGAACAGCCGGAACTGGGCGAGTTGGGCGTAGGAGTCGGCGAGGTCGGCGCGGACGAGTTGCTTGTCCGCGAGCCGCTCGCCCTGGGTCTCGCGGGACAGGGCGCGCTCGGCCATCATGTCGAGGGCCTTCTGGCTCTGGCCGACGACCCGCATCGCGTGGTGGACGCGGCCACCGCCGAGCCGGGTCTGGGCGATCGCGAAGGCCTGGCCCTCGCCGCCGAGCAGCGCGTCGGCGGGGACGCGGACGCCGTCGTAGGCGATGAGTGCGTGCATGCCCTCGTCGGTGGCCTCGCCCATGATGCCGAGGTGGCGCTCGATGCGGACGCCCGGGGTGTCGCTGGGAACGAGGAACATCGACATGCCCTTGTAGGGGCTGACGTCGGGGTTCGTCACGGCCATGACGATGACGAACTTCGAGGTGCGGGCGTTGGAGGAGAAGAACTTGCGGCCGGTGATGACCCAGTCGTCGCCGTCGCGCTCCGCGCGGGTGGTGAACATCGTGGGGTCGGCGCCGGCCTGGGGTTCGGTCATGGAGAAGCAGGAGAAGCACTCGCCCTCAAGCAGTGGCTGGAGGTAGCGCTCCTTCTGTTCGTCGGTGCCGTAGCGGGCGATGATCTCGGCGTTCCCGGTGTCGGGGGCGGCGGTGCCGAAGATGACGGGGGCCCAACTCGACTGGCCCAGGATCTCGTTGATGAGCGCCAGCTTGACCTGGCCGAAGCCGCGCCCGCCGAGTTCGGGGCCCAAATGCGGTGCCCACAGGCCCTCGTCGCGGACCTGTTGCTTCAACGTCCTGACGACGGGGCCGAGTTCGTCGTCGAGTGGGTGGTAGGCCCGGTCCGGATACAGCAGGTCCAGGGGTTCCACGCGCTCGGCGCGGAACCGCCTGATCCACTCCAGCTTCTCCTCGAACTCCGGCTCGGTGGAAAAGTCCCATGCCATGTCAGACGAACCTCCTGCCAACCCGCACGAATGTCGGTGAGAATATCATTCTCATCTCAAGCAAGTAAGAGTCTCGGAACTTGCAGTGCGCTCTTCGGTAGGGGAAGCCGGAGTGTTACCGCTGAAGTGGAGTATCGTTCTTCATGTGACAGCTGTCCCCGAAGAACAACCAGCCTGGCGCCAGCGCGCCGTTGAGCGTTCCACCCGTGCCGCCAAGCTCCGCGCCGAACAACGTGTGCAGCGCTTCCTGGACGCGGCGCAGGAACTGATCGCGGAGAAGCGGACGACGGACTTCACCGTCCAGGAGGTCGTGGACCGCTCCAAACAGTCACTGCGCAGCTTCTACCAGCACTTCGACGGCAAACACGAGCTGCTGCTCGCCCTGTTCGAGGACGCGTTGTCCAAGTCGGCCGCCGAGATCCGTGAGACCGCCGGCTCCCAGTCGGATCCGCTCCAGGCACTGCGCCTGGCGGTGGAGATGCTGTTCGAGCAGTCCCTCTCCAACCCCGGTGTGGAGCGCCCGCTGTTCAGCGACTTCGCGCTGCAACTCCTCGTGAAGCACCCCTCGCAGGTGGCGACAGCTCATCTCCCCCTGCTCACGGTGTTCACCGAGTTGGTGGAACAGGCCGAGGAGGCCGGCGCCATCCCCGCCGGGAAACCCCGCCGGCAGGCCTCGATCCTGATGCAGACGGTCATGTTCGTCGCGCAGGGCAACGGCGTTCCGGCGGGCAGCCATGCCGCGGCGGTCAGCGCCGAGGAGGTCTGGCAGTTCTGCCTCGGCGGCCTCTCGGGCGTCCCTGTACGCAATTGACGGCTCCTCAGGCGCGACCGACGGTTTCGCCTGCGTGATTGACGCTCTCCGAAGCTGAGAGTACGGTTCTCGCCCACCGCAACGGGAGGTGGGCGATGACCGAGCCGCTACGGCATGGAGTACAGCGCTACCGGGTCGTGCAGTGGGCCACGGGGAACATCGGTGCCCGCACGATGCGTGCCGTATTGGAGCATCCGAAGCTGACCCTGGCCGGCGTGTATGTCCACACGCCGGCCAAATCGGGCCTGGACGCAGGTGAGTTGAGCGGCGGGGAGTCCGGCCCGACCGGGATCCTCGCCACGCACGACATCGAAGAGATCCTGGCGCTCGACGCGGACTGTGTCCTCTACACCCCGCGCGCCTGCGACTTCGACGAGGTGTGCACGCTGCTCTCGTCAGGCGTGAACGTCGTGTCGACGCGCGGCGAGTTCCATCACGCGCCCAGCCTCGACCCGGTCGTGCGGAAGCGGATCGAGGACGCGTGCGCGGAGGGCGGAACCTCCGTCCACAGCACGGGCAGCAGCCCGGGGTTCATCACGGAGGCCCTGCCGATCGTCCTCACCTCGATCCAGCGGCGGCTCGACGCGCTGACGATCGACGAGTTCGCGGATCTGTCCCAACGGGACTCCCCCGGGCTGCTGTTCGAGGTGATGGGCTTCGGGCAGCCCCCTGCCGAATTCGGCGAACAGCGACTGACCGGGCTGCGCGACAGCTTCGGCCCGTCGTTGCGACTGCTGGCCGAGGCGCTGGGGACACCGCTCGATTCGGTGGAGGCGACCGGCGAGGTCGCACTCGCCCGGCGCTCGACCACGATCGCGGCGGGCACCCTGCCGGAAGAGACGGTGGCCGCACAGCGGATCACGGTCTCCGGTCTGCGCGAAGGCCGCCCCCTGCTGCGGTTCCGCGCCAACTGGTACTGCACCACCGACCTCGACCCCGCCTGGGACCTGCGCTCCACGGGCTGGCACGTATCGGTCGAAGGGGACGCGCCGCTCGACATCGACCTGCGCTTCCCCGTACCCCTCGACCGGATGGCCGCGATGTCCCCCTCCTACACCGCGAACCGCGCGGTCAACGCCGTCCCTTTCGTCTGCGCGGCGGCCCCCGGAATCCGCACCACGGCCGACCTGCCGCAGATCGTCGCCGACCTCGGCTGAGGCCGGCGCGACAGGCGCCCGGTGTTCGAGATGCTCACGCCGTGGTCGCCGGCGCGGCGGCCTCCGGCACGCTCTCCTCGTCGACCGCGTAGTTCAGGAAGTCGTCGACCATGCGGTGGAACAGCGTTGCCAGTTGCTGGAGTTCGTCCGTCGACCAGTCGGAGAGGGCCATCTGCATCCCGCGCGCACCGGCGTCTCGGACGCTCGCGACGGCCTTCTCCCCGGCCTCGGTCAGCTCGATCCGCTGGGCGCGGCGGTCGTCGGGATCGGGCACGCGGGTGACGTAACCGGACTTCTGCAGCTGCTGCACCGTACGGGTCACATGCGAGGCCTCGACCCCGAGGCGGTTCGCCAGCTCCCCGGGGCGCAGCGGCTCGGAGTCCGCGACCTGCCGCAGCAGCGCCACCGCCGCACGGTCCAGCGGCACACCGGCGAGGGCCATGAGCCGGTCGTGCTGGCGGGCGCGCGTACTCAGATAGGTGATCCGAGTGAGGGCTCGCTCGATCTCGGTCACCTCCGGAGAGGCGGGGGCGGTGGGGACCGGTGGTGTGGACATGAGACCCACTTTACCATATTGTTGCGTAACTCAAGTAAGTTACGGCGTGCGTTTACCCCGTCTACGGCGCAGAGAGTACGTCACTCGCAGACCGCCACCGACACCGACGTCACCGGCGCTTCCAGCTGGCGAAGAATCGCCCGAAGAAGTCCGTAGTCGGACAGGGTGTCGGCGCCCGCGCGGTCCGCATCTCCGAACCGTGCCAGGCGCCACGGGAGTTGGGCCCGGTCGCCATCAGCGGGACGTGCTCCCAGTAGTACGTGAACACCGGGCTCGGCGCCGTCGAAGCCGGGGTGTCCGCGAGGCGCACGCCCGTCCAGGAGTCGGCCCATTACTTGCGAACGTAAATTCCGCCGACCGGGAACGCCAACAATATTGTCAACTTCAGAGCTGATCCACAGCATGCTCCCGCAACGGGCCCACGGACAGGCCGCGCATCGCGCATGTGTCGAGGATGCGGGGCACCGCGCCGAGGGTGGCGCGCCAGGAGCCGGGGGCCGAGGTGCAGTCGGAGTCGTGCAGCAGGATCGTGCCGCCGCCGCGCAGGTCCGCGGTGACCGTGCGGTGGACCGACTCCGGTGTGGCGCGCGCCCGCCAGTCCTCGCCCCAGGCCGTCCACAGCACCGGCGTGAGGTCCAGGCGGCGGGCCGCGAGGTGGGCGGCGGTCGACATCACGCCGTAGGGCGGGCGGAAGAGCCGCGGTGCCCGGCCGGTGAGGTCGCCGACCGTGTCGCGGGCGCGGGCCAGGTCGTCGAGGGTGGCGCGCGGGCCGCGCAGCAAGAGGGGGCGGTGGAGCCAGCCGTGGACGGCGATCTCGTGTCCGGCGGCGGCGATTTCGCGGACCAGGCCTGGGGCGCGTACGGCCTGGTTGCCGAGGAGGAAGAAGGTGGCGCGGACCCGGCGCTCGTCGAGCAGGCGCAGGAAGAGGGGGGTGGAGAGCGGGTCCGGTCCGTCGTCGAAGGTGAGCGCCACGTGGTCGGGCCGGCCGCGGCCGGAGAGGCGGGGCATGACGCGGTTGCGGAGCGGGCCGTAGGTGGACAGGACGGGAGCTGCGTACGCGGCGGCTGCCAGCAGGGGCACCGCGGGGAGCGCGGTGCCCAGGAGGCGGGCGGCCGTCATGCGGGGCGTCCCGTTGCGCGGCCCGCGGCTGACGCACTGCGCGCGGTGGCGGGGCCGACGTCGGGCGGCGCGAGACGAGCGGTCGCAGGAAGAAGGCGTACGACTGTCACGAGCGGTCTCCCTTCGCATGGGCCTCGTGAGCCGTGTGGAGTTCGTGGTGTCCGTCGCCCGGGTCATCGAAGTCGAGACTCTTGCCTATGGCGTGGATGAGGCCCGGGCCGCCGTCGGTCGTGGCGACCGCCGTGCCGACCGCGCCCGCCCAGACCGCGCAGGCCAGGGCCGTGGTGGTCGCGAGCCGCAGGGCGGTCGGACGGACCGGGCGGGCCCGGCGGACGGCGATCGGGGTGGCGGGGCCGACGCCTGCCCGGCAGACCCGTACGGTCTCGGCGGCGGGGCCCATCTCCTGCTCGTGGTGTGCGGCGTCCGCGAACAGTGCGAGCCCGGCCTCGCGTTGCAGCAGCCCGCGCGGGCCGTCGATCAACTCGGCCAGTACGTGCTTGAGTTGGGCCGGGTCCTGGATCCACGCGGCGACGCCCGCCTGGTCCAGGGCGGACGCGTTGGTCAGGCCGTGGCCCGGTATGCAGCCGTAGCTGGCGACGGGCAGGCCCGCGGCGAAGGCCTCCAGGGAGGTCAGTCCGCCGGCGTTCTGGACCAGGACGTCGGCGGCGTGCATCAGGCCGGGCATGTCGTCGACCCAGCCGTGGACGTGCTCGATGCCGTCCGCCCGGAGCTGCTCGGCCAGTTCCTCGTTGCGGCCGCAGACCACGACCGGTACGGCCGCGCCGCAGTCGCGCAGTTCGCGGGCGACCTGCCGTACCGGGCCCACACCCCAGGAACCGGCGACCAGCAGGGCGAGCGGCGCGTTCGCGGGCAGGCCGAAGCGGGTGCGGGCCGCGGCGCGTTCCGTCGCGCTCACGGGGTGGAAGCGCGGGTCGGCGACCGGGCCGCAGACCCGGACGTCGCGGGCGCCGGCGGCCCTGGCCTGGGCGGCGGGCACGGCGTGCAGCGCGAGGTGGACGTCGACGCCGTCGGCCACCCACAGCGGGTGGACGGAGAAGTCGGTGAGGTAGGTGAGGACGGGCACGGTGAGCCGGCCGGCGAGCCGGAGGCTGCCCAGGACCCGGCTCGCGCCCGGGTAGGTCGAAACGACGGCGCCGGTGTCGGCGGGCAGGGCGCGCAGCAGCCTCCCCTCGGCGGAGCGCAGCAGGGCGCGGGCGACGGGGCCGCCGCCTCCGGCGCGTTCGGTGCTGCTGTAGATCCGCTGGTAGAGCCACGGTGTCCGGACGAGCATGCGGTGGTAGCCGTCCCGGACGAGCCGGCCGAGCCGGGCGGGCAGCACGTCCAGCAGGTCGAGCCGGTCGACCGCGAGTCCGGCCGCGACCAGGCGCCGTTCCAGCTCGGCGGCGGCGCCGTCGTGACCGGCTCCGACGCTCGCCGAGACAATCACGATCCGCTCGGCCGCCGACGCGGGGCGGGGCGGGGTCGCCTGCCGGGGGCGCAGGGCGGCGACCGCGAGGGCGCGCAGATGCACCGTACTTCCGAGGTGGGGCATGGGCTTTTTCCTCCGCAGGTGGAGTGGAGCGGCGAAACTCTACAACATGTAGTAGGTAAGGTCGTACAACATGTAGTAGATCGCGATCGCAAAGCTCCGCCCGATCTCGCGACCGGCCGCTTCGAGCCCTTGACGCACTTCCTACAGGCCGTAGTAGGTCGGCGGGTAGGCTGGGACGCCGAGCGGTGGAAGGCGGTGGGGTGAACAGTGCACGATCGAAAGAGCGAGAAACCCGGCGCGACGTCCGGCAGGCGGGCGCGCGGCGAACTGGAGAGCGGTGTTCTCGCCGCGCTCTACGGCGCCCCCCAGCCGCTGACCGCACGCCAGGTCCGGAACGAACTGCCGGGGGACCTGGCCTACACCACCGTGCTGACGATCCTGTCGCGCCTGTACGACAAGGGGATGCTCGTCCGGCACCGCGCGGGCCGCGGGTACGCGTACGCGCCCGCCCGGGACGAGGCGACGCACACGGCGGAGCGGATGCGTTCCCTGCTGGAGCACGGCGCCGACCGCGAGGCGGTGCTCACCCGCTTCGTCTCCGAACTCTCCGAGCAGGACGAGCAGTTGCTGCAGCGACTGCTCTCCGGGCACGACGGGCCGCAACACTCCGGCCGCGCCGACGAAGGACCGTGAGCCGGTGCTGATCAGTGTCTACGTCCCCCTTCTGATCACCATGGTGATCGCGGTGTTCGCGCCTCGCGCCGCCCCTCTGCTGGCCCCGCGCACGGCCGCCTGGTCGCTCGCCTCCGCCGCCCTGCTGGCGTCGCTCGGCTGGCTCGGCTCCCTGGGACTGCTCGCGTTCGCGGGCCTTGTGCAGATCCCCGAGGTCGCCCAGGAGGGGCAGTGGTCGGTCGACGCCGTACGCGCCTCCGACCCCGTCTACCTGACGGTCGCCGGGATCGCCGCGCTCGGCCTCCTCGCGTCCGTCGCAGGGCTCGCCGTGGCCGGCACACGTCAGCTGCGGCAGCTGCGCTGGGCCCACCGCGAGTGCCAACAGCTGCCCGGCGACACGGAGTTGGCCGTCCTGGACATGGCGACACCGGAGGCCTTCGCGCTGCCGGGGAAGCCGGGGCGGATCGTGGTGTCGCGCGGCATGCTCCGCTGCCTGGGCGACCGCGAGCGCGAGGCACTGCTCGCGCACGAGCGGGCCCATCTGCGCGCCCGGCACCATCTCTTCCAGACCCTCTGGCGCCTCTCCGCCGCCGTGAACCCGCTGCTACGGCCACTGTCCGCGGCCGGCGGCTTCGTGCTGGAGCGCTGGGCCGACGAGGAGGCCGCGCTGCGGGTCGGCGATCGCTCTGTCGTCGCCCGTGCCGTGGGACGGGCGGCACTCGCCACCTCCGCGAACCGTTCCCGCCCGGCGCTGGCCGCGACCGGCGGGGCGGTGCCGCAGCGGGTGCGGGCGCTGCTGGCGCCTCCTCCCCCGCGCCGGGCGCTGCCGTTCGTCGCGGGCGCGGCGCTGCTCGTGGTGTGCTGCGGGAGTCTGGCCGACGCGGCGACCGACAGCGAGCAGATGATCGAGACCGCGCAGCGCGCGGCCTGTGTGACGGCTCGGGCGGCGGCCACTGCGGCGGCTGCGGCGGTCCCGCCGCACGGGCCGTGCTGTGCACACGAGCACCTCGACGGGCCCATGCGCCACCACTGACCGTCAGGCGCCCCCATCCCGGGGACGGGTCCGCGAAAGTGTGACGCATACACGAGCAAGTGACACACTTTTTCCACACACCCACCCCACCCCCACCCGCCCCTCAACAGCGCCGATCGCTGCGTCCGCCTGGAATGCACCCGTGTTATCGTCGCCCTAGCCATCGCCAGGAATCCTGTCGATCGATCCCGGGCGATCGGGCCGCACTCCCCCGTCGCGCGCACTCCATGAATGGAGCGGTATGTCTGTTCTGGCCCGGCCGACGGTGGCCGCCTTCGCCGCCAGGTCCCTCCAGCGCCTCTCCCTGATGGCCGACCGCCGCCCGAGCGGGCGCGGCTCCGCCGCCTCCTCGCACCAGCGGTTCCCGCAATTCCCGCGCACCACAAGGGAGTTGACCATCCCGACCTCGGTCGCCCCGGCGCGGGCCACGGTGTATCTGCCGGCGGGCGAGGGCCCGCCTCGGCCGGTGCACGTGAACTTCCACGGCGGTGGCTACGTCGTGCCGCTGACCGAACTCGACGACCCGCTGTGCCGTTTCCTCGCTGCGGAGGCGGGTGTCGTAGTGGTCAACGTCGACTACGTCGTGGCGCCGCAGCACCCGTTCCCCGCGCCGCCCCGGCAGGCCTTCGAGGTGGTCCGGTGGATCGCGGAGCACGGCGCCGAACAGGGCTGGGACGGGGACCGGCTCACCGTGGGCGGGCAGAGCGCCGGAGGCGGACTCGCGGCGGCGGTGGCCCGGCAGGCACTGGAGGAGGGCGGCCCCTCGATCGCGCTCCAGGTGCTGCACTATCCGCCGCTGGACCTCGCGACCAGCGCGAAGGACAAGCGGGCCGCCATCGCCAAGCCCATGCTGCGGCCCTGGATGGCAGAGGTCTTCGACACGTCGTACGTCCCGGATCCGAAGGTGCGCTCCGACCGGCTGGTGTCGCCCGCGCATCCCTCGGACACCGCGGACCTCAAGGGCATCGCACCGGCGCTGGTCGTCACGGCGGAGTACGACCTGCTCAAGGCCGAAGGGGTGCGCTACGCCGACCGGTTGCGCACGGCGGGCGCCCTGGTGGAGCACGTCGACGTCGCCGGAGCCGACCACGGCTACGACGGCACGGACGACGAACGGGCCCTGGAGACCTACACCCTGATCGCCCGTCAGGTACGGCAGGCCGTGGGTACCGGCTGAACTCCCCTCAAGAACAAAGCACTTCGCCGACCGTCCCCCTCTAGGACGGTCGGCGAAGTGCCGCTGGGTCACGCCGACGGCACCGGCTCCGGCGGGGTGAGACCGAACTTCCCCGCCGCCTCGGTGAGTTCACGCCACACCTTGGGCGCGACGGGGATGCCCTTCGCGCCGCGCCCCTCGGCGACCGCCGCACTGCGCTCGCCGGGGTAGAAGACCCCCTCGGCGCCGTCCGCGGGCGGCAGTTGCTTGAGAGTGGCCAGCGTCGCGTCGACCGCCTCGTTGAAGGCGGCCGGGTCACCGAAGGCCGCCGGGTCCAGGGCGATGAGCAGCGCGTTCTGCCGGTGCTTGCGGCCCTGCGGGTCGTCCGAGTGGAAGGCCGCGAAGATCGGCGCGCCGACCAGCACGCTGGTGAGCAGTTCGAAGGCGAGGGACATGCCGGATCCCTTGGCGCCGCCCAACGGCAGGGGCATGACGGCGAGTTCGGGATCGGTGGTGGGGGTGCCGTCGGCGGTGGCCGCCGCGCCCTCGGGCAGCGGGGTGCCGCTCGCCTTCGCCTGGCGGATCTTGCCCAGGGCGATGGTGGCCGTCGCCATGTCGAGCAGCAGCGGGGCGTGCGCCTTCGCCGGTACGGCGATGGCGAGCGGGCTGGTCGCCACGGCGGCGCCCTTGACACCGGTGTAGCCCATGTTGGGCATGCCGGCGACGTAGCCGATACCGACGAGACCCTGCTCGGCGATCCTCGACACGTAGTAGCCGATGGCGCCGGTGTGCACGGTGCGACGAACCCCGACAGCGGCGACTCCGCCGACTCGGGCCCGGGTCACCGCCTCGTCGGCGGCGGCGCTGAGGGCGACCGGGCCGGGGGCACGGTCGGCGTCCAGGACGGCGGCGGCCGGGGCGGTGGACTCGACCTTGATGTCGGCGTCGGCGTTGGCCACACCCTTGGCTAGCAGCTCCAGGTAGGCGGGGACGCGGGCGATGCCGTGCGAGTCGACGCCGCGCAGCGCAGCCCACACGAACACGTCGGCGGTGGTGCGCGCCTGCTCGGCGCTCAGGCCGCCCTTCTCAAGTAGCGCGGCGGAGAAGGTCCGCAGGTCGTCTGCGGCGACAAGTACCTTGCCCGGCTTGGGCGTTGCGGTGTCGGACATGGTGGCGGGTGCCTTCCTGGTTCAGCGGGTGACGAGGACGTCGACGACGGCGGTGGTGCCCTCCGCCACGGCCTTGAGCGCACGCTCCAGCGCGGGCGCGAGGGCCTCGGGCGTGTCGACCGTCTCGGTGTGCATCCCGAAGGGCTCGGCGAACGCGGCGAGCCGGGGCAGCCGGTGCAGATCGGTGCCGAGCCACTCACCGGTGTCGGCGGCGGCGCCCTCGGGATAGAACCTGCGGTGGTTGAGGTTCATCGACTTGTAGACGCGGTTGTTGAACACCACGATCAGCACAGGGAGTTCGTAGGCGTTCGAGGCGTCGTACGACTGGATGACCGGGTTGTAGGTGAACGCGCCGTCGCCGATGGTGAGGACCACCGGGCGTTCCTTCGCGGCGAGTTTGACGCCGAGTGCGACCGCGATGCCCTGGCCGAGGCCGCCCTGGACGTAGAAGTACGAGTCGGGGTCGGCGGTCTGGACATGGCGCTTGACGACGCGGCTGTGGGTGATGGTCTCGTCGACGACGATCCCGTCGTGGCCGTCGAGGAGCTTGCGCAGCGTGGCGGCGACGAGCACCGGGTCGATGCCCTCGGTGGCCTGGGCGGCCTTCGCCTCGGCCGCGGCGATCGCGGCCTGCTCGTCGGCGTGCCGCTGCTCCTGCGCGGCGCGGCGCGCGGTGACCGCCTCCGGGTCCAGATCCTTCGCCCGCTTGGCCAGCTGGCGCAGGGTGTTGGCGACGTTACCTTCCAAGTACGTGTCGGCGAACAGGACTTGGTAGACGACGTGCGGGCGCTGCGGTACTTCGTCGATGACGACGACGGTCGCCTTGGAGGGGCGGCGCGAGGGCGGGTAGAAGGGGGCGCGACAGTTGACCAGAAGGATCAGGTCCGCCGTGTCCATCCACGGGCCGATGTCGCTGCCGGCGTGCAGCGGGTGGGTGCGCGGGAAGTTGCCGCACACCGCCGAGTCGGGCTCGACGACGGGGATGTTCCACGCCTCGGCGAAGGCGACGAGCGCTTCGAAGCCGCCCGCCTCGCGCCCCGCCGTCTCCGTGACGATGACGGGATTCGAGGCCTCGCGGATCAACTGGGCGACCGGGTCGACCTCTTCGGGCGAGCTGTGCGTGGAACCCGGCGCCACGATCGGCTTGGCCTCGCGGCCGTCCCACTCCTCAAGCAGGATCTCCAGCGGGACGTTGAGGTACGCCGGTCCCGCCGGGGCACGCCAGGCGAGTTCCGCCGCCCGCGTCACCATCGTAGGAAGGGTGTGGACGCTCGCGGCCTCGTTGGACCACTTGGTGAAGGGCTGGGCGATCTGGTGCGGGCCGCCGACGATGGACAGGTTGCGGTACCACTGGCCGCCCGGGTCCTGGCCGGGGCCGTCGCCGTACGTGGTGGACTCCGAGGAGCTGACCACCATCGGGACGCCCGCGAGCAGCGCCCCGTGCACGGCCATCGAGCCCTGGAGGAGGCCGGGGGCCGCGTGCAGGAGCACGCCCTGCGGTCGGCGCCTGACGAGTCCGTAGCCGGTGGCCATGCCGACGGCGACGGTCTCGTGGGTCAGGTCCAGGTACTGCGGGCAGGGCAGTCCGTCGCGGTGGCGCCGGGCCAGGGACTCCCAGACGGGAGCCCATTCGGAACCCGACGAGCAGAAGATGTAGTCGGCGCCGACGGCGTTGAAGGCGGTAACGAGAGCATCGCCGCCGTCGGCGCCCGGAGTGTTGGTGGTGTCGGTCATCTCTCGTGCTTCCTCAGCCCTCGATCGGCCAGTTCAGGACCTCGGAGATTCCGCGGCCCATGATCCATTCAAGCTCCTCGGGCGTGAAGTCCCAGTGCTTGGTGAACTGCTCGATCGTGTCGGTGTAGGTGATGCCGTGCCCGAGCAGCCGCGTGATGTCGGTGCCGTAGAAGCAGCGCTGCGGGCCCATCTTGTCGACCATCTCGCGCACGTACTTCTGGATGTTGTTGTTCGGGAAGGGCTGCGTGGAGTAGCCGGGGAGCGCCGAGACCTTCACGTAGATGTTCGGGTGGGCGGCGAGGTCGGCGGTCTCCGAGACCCAGTAGCCGATCGCGTCGTCGACGCAGCGGGCCATGATGCCCATGTGGTCGATGATGATCTTCAGCTCGGGGTGCTTGGCGGCGATCTCGCCCAACTCCCGCTTCCAGATGGGCGCATGGACCATCGTCGGGATGCGCAGCTCCTCGGCGATCGGCCAGTACCAGTCGTTGGTGCCGTCGATCATCCAGTTGCGGTCCTGCGGCCGGTGGAAGGTGAGGCGGGTGCCCTTCACATGCGGGTTCTGCGCGAAGTCCGCCAGCATCGCCTTGCCCTCTTCGGGCTTGTTCTGCGGGATGCGCGCCATGATGCCGAAGCGGTCGGGGTGCGCCTCGCAGGCCTCCAGGGCGTAGTCGATACGGTCGCCCTCCCAGGACGGCGGCAGGATCAGGGCCCGGTTGACGCCGGCCTCGTCCATCAGCTCCAGGGCCTCCTCGTAGGAGAAGGGGTCCTCGCGGTGTCCGTTGAGGCGGATGCGCTCCCGCGCTCCCGGGACCCAGGGGCGGTCCGGGCTCTCTTCCTTCCAGATGTGGATCTGCGTGTCGACAACGAACATGTCCGGAACTCTTTCTCTCGAAGGTCTTTACGGAAGGAACGCTAGGCGGGCGAAGAGGCCTTGCCGAGCGCTGGGAGTGCAAGCAGTAGTTGCGCGAAACACCGCTGTACGCAGGGCATTCTCAGTTTGCGGACGAGGCGCTGAACACGGCCTCGACGATGTGCTCGGCGATCGCCATGGAGGCGGTGGCGGCCGGCGAGGGCGCGTTGCGCACCGCCGTGATCCGGCCGACCCGATGGATGCGGAAGTCGTCCACGAGCGTGCCGTCGGGATCCAGTGCCTGGGCCCGGACACCTGCCCCGCCGCGTACGACGTCGGAGACGCCGACACCGGGGACGTAGAGCTTGGCGTCCTTCATGAAGGCCGACGCGGACAGCGAGCCGCGGTACTCCTTGATGCCGGTCCGCCAGTGCTGGGCGGCCATCCGCCAGGAGCCGGGGTAGGCGGCGAGGCCGGCCAGGTCCTTCAGGGAGACGCGGCCGAGCCTGTAGCCCTCCCTGGCCAGGGCGAGGACGGCGTTCGGTCCGACCTCGACGCTGCCGTCGACCCGCGGGGTGAAGTGCACGCCGAGGAAGGGGTAACGGGGGTCCGGCACCGGGTAGACGAGCCCGCGCACCAAGTGGGTGCGGTCCGGCTTGAGGAGCATGTACTCGCCCCGGAACGGGATAATCTTCGGCGCCTTCTTGTCCTGCGCGAGCTTTGCCACGGCATCCGAATGCAGCCCGGCGCAGAGGATCAGCCGGTCGACCCGGACGCGCTCCGGCCCGGACGCGACCTCGATACCGCCCGGCACATTGGTGATGGCGGTGACCGGGAAGCCGAGCCTCACCTCGCCGCCGGAGGCCTCGATGTCCTTGGCGAACTCGCGGGCGACGGCCGGGTAGTCGGTGATCGCGGTGCGAGGGGAGTGCAGGGCCGCGATCCCGCCCACGTGCGGTTCCAGCTCCTTGATCTCCGCCTGGGAGATCTTGCGCAGCTCCGGCACGTGGTTGTTGCGGGCCCGCTCGTACAGGTTCTCCATCCGGCCCAGTTCGTCCGGCCGTACGGCGACGACGAGCTTGCCGATCTCGTCGTACGGCAGCCCGCGGTCCTGGCAGTACTCGCGCAGGATCGATACGCCCCGGACGCACAGGTCGGCCTTGAGGCTGCCCGGCGCGTAGTAGATGCCGGCGTGCACGACACCGGAGTTGTGGCCGGTCTGGTGGACGGCGACCTCGGGTTCCTTCTCCATGACCACGACCCGGGCGCCGGGGCGGCGCAGGGCGATCTCACGGGCGGTGGCCAGGCCCACGATGCCCGCGCCGACGATGCCGATCGTCTCGTCAGCCATCGGCATCCTCCTCTCTCTGTGCTGCTCGCCCGCTCATGCGCCGATGTGGACGGCGACGGTCTTGACCCGGGTGGAGAAGCGCAGGACCTCGTCGCCCTGCTCCTTGTAGCCCGTGCCGGAGTCGTGGAAGCCGCCGAAGGGCAGGTGCACGTCCCAGCCGGGGGTGGTCGCGTTGACCGCGATCTGCCCGCACTCGGCGTCGTCGGCGAAGCGGTACGCGGAGGCGAGGTCGCGGGTGAACACCGCTGCGGCCAGGCCGAATTGGGAGTCGTTGACCGCGTCGACGGCCTGCGCGAAGTCGTCCACGGCGCGGACCGCGAGGACCGGTCCGAAGACCTCCTCGCGCCAGATCGCCGTCTCGGCGGTGACATCGGCGAGGACCGTCGGCTGGACGAAGCAGCCGTGCGCGTGGTCGCCCTCGGTGTCCGCCGCGCCGCCGGTGAGGACGGTGGCGCCCTGCTCGACGGCGCCCTTGAGGTGGGCGAGGACGCTGTCGCGCTGCTTCGGGCTGGACAGCGGGCACAGGGTGGTCGCCGGGTCACTGCCGGGACCGACCTTCAGCGCCTCGACCTCGGCGACCAGCAGCCGGGTGAACTCGTCGTACACCGGCCGCTCGACGATGACGCGGCTGGTGGCGGTGCAGCGCTGTCCCGCCTGGCCGAACGAGGCCGCTACGACGGTCTTCGCGGCGAACGGCAGGTCGGCGTCCGCCAGGACCACCGAGGCGTTCTTGCCGCCGAGTTCGCCCTGGAAGCGGACGTTGCGGTCGGCGAGGCGGCGGCGGATTCGGTTGCCGACCTCGTTCGAGCCGGTGAAGGTGATGCCGACGATGCGCGGATCGTCGAGGAGCGCCTCCTCGATCTCGGCCGTACGGCCCGTCACCACGTTGAGGACACCGGCGGGCAGGCCGGCGTCGTGCAGGGCGCGGGCGAAGTGCAGGCCCGACAACGGTGTCTCGGTGGCCGGCTTGAACACGGCCGCGTTGCCGGTGGCGAGCAGCGGGGCGAGCTTGCGGGCCGGGGTGATCAGCGGGTCGTTCCAGGGGCTGATCACGAGGATCACGCCGATCGGTTCGCGCTGGGTGTGCACGCGGGTGTCGGGGCGGGCGTCGTGCAGGAGGGTGCCGTAGCCCTGGCGGGCCAGGCCCGCGTAGTAGTCGAGGAAGTCGGCGGCCTTGAGGGTCTCGCCGCGGGCCTCGGCGCCGGTCTTGCCGTTCTCTGCGGTGACGTCGGCGGCGATCTCGTCGACCCGCTCACGGATCAGCTTCGCGGCCTCGGTGAAGATGCGGGCCCGCTCGAAGGGGCTGGTGCGCTTCCATACGGCGAAGCCGCGCTCGGCGTGGTCGTAGGCGCGGGTGACGTCCTTGGCGGCGAGGGCGGGGATGCGCGCGAGGGGGGTGCGGACGTCGGCGGGGTCGTGCACCTCGATCCACTCGCCGGTCGTCACCCACTCTCCACCGGAGAGGGTTTCCAGGCTTCGCATGAAGATCACTTCCTTCGTCCGCCGCGGTGCGGGTCCGCGGTCTGCACAGTCAGCGGCCACAACGGGCCGAATGCGACAACACACCATGTGGGGGCCATGCCACCAGCCCCGCACAGGCAGGCATTGCTTGCGCCGCGCGCAGCTCGGCCGAGGGTTGATCCGTGCTGGAATCGGCAGGCCGGACGGCATGTGCCACGCCGTCGGGAGCCGAGGATCCACCGCGGATCGAACGAGGATTCGATGAGGAGAGACACGACATGGCCTACGCAGTCATCGCCCGCTACTTCTGCGAGCCCGCCGACGAGGCCACGGTGCGGGCCGCGTTGCTGAAGGTGCGCGAGCAGACCCGTGCCGAGCCGGCGAACCTGGCGTACGAGGTGCACGCCGAGGCGGAGGTGCCGGGGAGTTTCGTGCTGTACGAGCAGTACGCCGACCGGGCCGGTTTCGAGGCGCACAAGGCGGCCGACCACTTCGACGAGCTGATCGTGCGGACCATCTGGCCGCTGCTGACCGATCGCAAGGTGACGTTCGCCGAGGTGCTCTGAGCGGGCCCTGCTGGGAAGCGCGGTGTCGCGCTTCCCGGCTCACGCATCAGAACTCGTTGCCCCAGACGTACCGGGCGATCGTCTCCACCAGTTCGATCTTCCGGCGCTGTTCCTCGGCGGTCAGCAGCGGCCGGCTCGCCACGTCGGCGAAGCCGCGGGACGGCGCTACGGCCCCGTCCTCCAGGTCCTTGAACTCGCCGGCCGCGTCGAGCCTCGCCATCACCGTGTCGATGTCCTCCAGCGCGGGCGCGGTCGCGTCGACGACGCCCAGGCAGAAGTCACGGTCCTCCGGCAGGGCCTTGACCAGGGCGAGTTCGGCCGGGGTGCCCTGGTCGAAGGGCAGGATCCAGCGGTCGGCGCCGATCCAGCCGTAGAGCCGCTCGGCGCGGGACAGGTCGAGCGCGGTCGGGGCGACCGGGCCGGGTGCCACCGCGATGCGTACGCCCTCGGGGCGCTCGTCGAGGCGTACCGCCAAGGCGTCCACGGCGAGGGCGTCCTCGAAGGAGAGCGCGCCGGGGGCGGCCGGGTCGGTGGCCAACTGGCCGAGCAGCAGCGGGTTGTCGAGCTGGATCAGGCGTACGCCCTTGGCGACCAGTGCCTCGATCTCCGCGAGGACGATCTCGGCCAGCGCCTCCCCCAGCTCCCGTGCGGAGGAAGGGCCGTGACCGGGCTCGAAGGTGGTGGCGGCGAGATACGCGGGTGAGGGCAGCGAGGCCTTCGGGGCGATCACCGTCAGTTCGGTGAGGTGGGCCGCCCAGTCCGCGAGCAGCGGGCCGTTGGCTTTCGGCAGGGACTCCGCGACCCAGCGGACCAGGCCGTCGGCGTCGGTCTCGTCCGTGCGGCGGAAACCTGATACTCCGTCAAGGACCGCGCTGCGGAAGTCCTCTCGCGGGTAGTGGCCGTCGGTGACGACGGTGGAGCGCAGCTTGCGCTGGAGGACGACGGCCTCCTTGACCGCCTGGAGTTCCGCCTCCTTCAGCGCCTCGGGGTCGCCTGCGGCGCGGGCCGCGGTCAGCTCGGCCGGGCGGACCAGGCTGCCGTGGTGGTCGATGCGGTAGTTGAACGTATCCGCCATGGGTCAGGCGTCCTTTCCGGACGAGGGCGAGGACGGGGCGGGCTTGCCCGCGACTCCCCAGGCGGCGAACTCCAGTTCGTAGCCGAGCGAGGCGAGCACCTCCTCGGCGATCTGCTGGTCCTCGTCCGCGGTGCCGCCCGCGATACCGAGGCCGCCGATGATCTCGCCGTCCTTCTTGATGGTGAGACTGCCCTCGGTGGCCATGATCGGCATGGCGGCGCCCGGGAGTTGGGAAAGCTGGGAGAAGAAGACCGGCTGGCTCTCCTGCCACTTCTTCAGCATCTTGCCGGGCCGCTGCATGATGGCCGCCGTGTACGCCTTGGCGCGGGCGATGTCCGGGGTGAGCGGGCGGGCGCCGTCGGGCCGGCGGATGGCGATGGGGAAGCCGCCCGCGTCCACGACGGCCACGCTCACCGCCTTCCCGATCGACTGGGCGCGCTTGTGGGCGGCGTCGATGATCTCCTCGGCGGCGTCCAGGGTGAGGCTGCTCATGCTGCTTCCTTCGGTGCGGTGAGGGTGCGGCGCAGGTGGGCGACGGCGGCGTTGTACTCGGCGGGCGTCTCCCAGTACATGGAGTGCGGGGCGTCCGGGACGATCTCCAGGTGCGAGCCGGCCAGCAGTTCGTGGGCTCGGGTCACGGTCTTCACGCTGAGCACCGCGTCCTTCTCGCCCGCGAGGAAGGCGACCTTGACGCCCGAGGCCCGAATGTCCTCCAGGGAGGGGCCGTTGGTGTCGAGGTTGCGCAGGTCCTGCATCCTGGCCACGTTGAACGTGCCCATCTGCTGGAACAGGAAGGTGAGGTCGGCCCGCTCCTCCTGGAACCGCTTCGTCAACAGGCGGTCGATGACCGGGAGTTTGACGGCCTCGGCGCGGTCGGCGGCGGCGAGTTCCTTCAGCTCGGGGTGGCTGATGCCGCCGAGGGAGTGGCCGAGCACGACGGAGCCGACCCGCTCGGGCCGCAGCAGTCCGGCGCGCAGGGCGGCGACCGAGCCGATGGACTGGCCGACGAGCATCGCGTCGGTCAGGTCCTCCTGGTCGAGGACGGCGACGACGTCACCGGGGAAGTCCTGGCCGTCGAACTCGGGCATGGACGAGTCGGACTTGCCGAAGCCTCGCAGGTCCACGGTGACGACCGTGAACTCCTCGCGCAGCGCGGCCACTTGCTGCCACCAGGCGGCGTGGTGGCCGCCGCTGCCGTGCACGAACAGGATCGCCGGACCGCTGCCGTGGCGCTCGTAGTAGATGGAGGTGCCGTCGGAGTCGGCGATGGGCATGGGGGTGAACTCCTGTACGCGCGGGGTCAGTTGGGGCGGCGGCCGTGGAAGACGAGCTCGATCATGGTGTGGTCGGGGTCGTGGATGTAGCAGAACTTCGACTGGTTCTCGGGCCGTTCGATGGGCCGGGTGTGCCGGATGCCCAGGTCCCCCAGGTGGGCGAGGAAGTCGTCCCAGTCGTCGACCTCGACGGCGAAGTGATAGGGCGCCATGCGCTCCATCTCCTCGACGGGGGTGAAGTGGAGGTCGAAGTTGCCCCGGGTCATCAGCACCACGCGGGTGTTGGACTTGGGCATGATCCGCTTCATCCCGAAGACCTTCGTGTACCACTCGGCGGTCCGGTCGGGGTCGGTGGTGGGGAAGTTGACGTGGTGGATGTAGCGGGGTGCGCTGCTCATGACGGATTCCCTTCACTGTGTACGGGGTTGGACAGGACACCGATGCCGCTGATCTCGATGTCCACGGTGTCCCCGGGTTCGAGTTGGCAGGTGGACTCGGCACCCATCCACAGCACGTCCCCCGGGTGCATGGTGATGTGCTTGGTGAGCTCGACGATGTGGTCGAACGGGTCGAAGACCATGTCGCCGGTGGCGAACGAGCCGCGGACCTCCCCGTTCACACGGAGAGTCGTGGTCTGCGCGAGCGCGTCGACATCGGTCTCTATCCAGGGCCCCATCGGCTTGAACGTGTCGCTGTTCTTGCTGCGCCAGAACGAGCGGTCCTGGTGCTGCCAGGTGCGGGCGCTGACGTCGTTGCCGATGGTCCAGCCGAAGACCGACTTGCGGGCCTCTTCATACGTGGCGTGCCGGAGCGCGCGGCCGATGACGGCAACGAGTTCGGGCTCGGCCTCGAACCGGCCCTCGACCCCGTCCGGCTTGACGATGGGCGAACGGTGGCCGGTGAGCGCGTTGTTGGCGCGGTAGCCGACCTCGGGTCGGTCCGGGGTCTCGGCGCCGGCGTGCGCGATGTGGCGTGGGTAGTTCATGCCGACCGCGTAGAACACGGGCGGGACGACGACCGGCAGCCACTGGGCGTCGGCGACCGGCACCGTGCCGATGACGGACGGATCGCCTTCCAGCGGGGACTCGGACAGCAGCTCGATGTCCTCCTCCCCCACGCGGCCCCAGACCGCCCGGCCGCCGACCGCAACTCGCGTGTACCTCATGGCGGTTCAGCCCGCCAGCAGGTGGGAGACGCGCTTGGTGATCAGGTACGCGTCGAGGGCCTCGGGGCCGCCCTCCCTGCCGTAGCCGCTCTCCTTGACGCCGCCGGAGGGTGCCTCGGCGACGGAGCCGCCGCAGTGGTTGATGGAGAGGATGCCGGCCTCCAGCGCGTCCGAGAGCTTCTCGGCGGTGGCGGCGGACTCGGTGAACCCGTAGGCGGCGAGGCCGTACGGCAGGGCGTTGGCGAGGGCCAGCGTCTCGTCCAGGTCGGTGAACGGCACGATCGGCGCGAGCGGGCCGAAGGGCTCCTCGTGCATCAGCCGCGCGTCCGCCGGTACCTCGGTGAGGACGGTCGGGGCGTAGAAGTAGCCGTCGCGTGCGAGGCGTTGGCCGCCGGTGAGTACCTTGGCGCCGCGCTCCACGGCGTCGGCGACCAGACTCTCCATGGCCTGCAACCGGCGCTCGTTGGCGAGCGGGCCCATGGTGGTGTCGGCGTCGAGGCCGTCTCCCACGGTGACTTCCTGGGCGGCCTTCACGAACTCGGCGGTGAACGCGTCGACGATGCTCTCGTGGACGAAGAAGCGGCTCGGCGAGGTGCACACCTGGCCGGCGTTGAAGAACTTCGCCTGGGCAGCCTTGCGGGCGGACTTCACCGGGTCGGCGTCGGCACACACGATGACCGGGGCGTGGCCGCCGAGCTCCATCAGCGTGGGCTTCATGACCTCGCCCGCCTGGGCCGCGAGGAGCTTGCCGACCGGGACCGAGCCGGTGAAGGCGACCAGACGGATCTGCGGCGAGGGGATCAAGTGGGCGGAGACCTCGGCCGGTTCGCCGAAGACGAGGTTGATGACACCGGCCGGGAGTCCGGCGTCGGCGTAGCAGGCGACCAGGGCGGCGGCCGTGCCCGGCGTCTCCTCGGACGCCTTGATGACCATCGAGCAGCCCGCGGAGAGGGCGGAGGAGAGCTTGCGGTTGGGGCCGCCGACGGGGAAGTTCCAGGGCACGAACGCGGCGACGGGGCCCACGGGCTCGCGGCGGACGGTGAGGACGGTGCCCGGTGCGGACGGGATGATCCGGCCGTAGGCGCGGCGGGCGTCCTCGATGTGCCAGCGCAGGGTGTCGGCGGTGCGCAGGGCCTCGGTGGTGCCCTCGCGGAGCGGCTTGCCCTGCTCCTGGGCCATGATCCGGCCGATCTCGGGGGCGCGTTCGGTGATGAGGTCGGCGGCGGCGTGCAGGATCGCGGAGCGCTTGGCGATCGGGGTGTTGCGCCAGGTGCGGAAGCCCTCGGTGGCCGCGTCGAGGGCGCGGTCGAGGTCGGCGGTGGTGGCGAGGGGGACTTCGCCGATCACCTTCTCGGTGGCCGGGTTCACGATCGGGGCGGTCCGTCCGGTGCCGCCCTGGCACCACTCGCCCGCGATGTACATGCGGACGGCGGGGTAGCCGTGGTCGGAGGTCATGAGTGGGTGCCCTCTCAGGCTGGGGGGAGTCAGTTGGCGGGGGCGTCCTGGTCGCGGTTGGAGCGCAGTGCCCAGATGTGGTGGGGCGGGGTGGTCTCGTGGACGCGGGTCTCGTAGGTGTCGTCGACGCGGTCCATGTCGGCCGCGTACTCGACACGGCCTCCGCAGGGGGCGTGGACGAACCGGAAGACGTTCGAGCCGACCGTGTGGCGGCCGAGCTTGCGGGCCTCCCGCCAGCCGCGCTCGATCATGTAGTTGCCGCCCTCGATGACGTCGTCGAAGCCGGGGACCTCGTAGGCGATGTGGTTGACGCCGGCGCGGTCGGGGCGGTGGCACAGCAGCATGGTGTGCTGGTCGTCGTCGCCCGGGGCCTGCATGAAGACGCCCATCGGTTCGACGATGTCCGTGGGCCGGAAGCCGAGCCGCTCGGTGTAGAACGCGACGGCCTCCTCGCGGCCCTCCTTGACGATGTTCAGCGCGACATGGCACATGCGCAGCGGGAAGGCCCGGGTGAGGGGTTCCAGCGCGGTGTTCCAGCGGTCGACGCTGCCCGTCGCGTTGGCGGGGCGGGGGGTGACGTCCGTGTGCTTGGGGCGGGCCAGGGTGAGTCCGACGCCGAAGCCGCTCTCGTCCACGGTGTGGAAGACCCCGTCGGCGCTCTCGTGGACCTTGCGGTCCCGGCCGGCGGCGGCGACCAGCCGGGCCAGTTCCTCGGGGGTGTCGACGCCCCAGACGACCTCGCGGATCGTCGGCCCGGCCTCCACCGGCGGCGGCAGCAGCGGGCCGGGCACGGTGTCCAGGTGCAGGGTCTGCCCGGCGAGGGTCTCGAAGACCGCGTGCTCCTCGGTGCGCTCCAGCAGGAACAGCCCGAAGTCGCCGAAGAAACGGACACATTCGTCTACGTCGTCGATGCCGTAGGTGACCGATTCGATTCTCTGGATTCCCATGGATGCCTCGTTTCGCGGGTCGCCCGGCGAGCCTAGATTTCAGGGTGTGAAGGCCTCAATGGTCCGAGCTCGACTCAATTCGCAATCGTTTCTTGCAGTTAGGGCCTGTCCGGCGGATCAGGTCACAGAAAATCTGCGGTGCCTGATTAACGCCGGCGAGCGGGGTGTGGTGCGTGCAGCTGCAAGGCGGAGGAGGGAGGCGACGCGGTGGGGGCACCTCCCGGCCGAAGGCTGGGGGACGTCGGCGACCGACGACAACGCCGCAGATGTGCGTGCCACACCCCGCGTCTGCGGCCTGATCCGCCGGACAGGCCCTAAGCGCGGATGGCCGGAATGGGGTTCTGTGAGAACCACTCGGCGAGGAAGTCCAGGAAGACGCTGACCTTGCGCGGGGTGGCCTGGCCGGGGCCGTAGATCGCGAAGAGCGGGCGGTCGGGTACGGCGAGCTCGGGCAGCAGGACCTTGAGGGCGCCGGAGAGGAGGTCGTCGTAGGCGGGGCGCTGCGGGAGCAGGGCGATGCCGCGGCCGTGGACGGCGGCCTTCTGGAGCGCGAGGTAGGAGTTGGAGGAGAACGCCACGTTGCGGATCTTGTGCAGGGTGCTGGTGTGTCCGTGGCCGATGCGCCAGACCGGGTCGTTGACGTGGACGAGGCACTCGTGGTGGGCGAGGCCGTTGGGCTCGGTGAGCGGGCCGCAGCGCTCCAGGTACGTCTCGGAGGCGCAGAGCACGAAGGGCAGCGAGGCGATCTTCTTCAGGCGGACGCTGGAGTCCCGGAGGTCACGGGTGTGGAACGCCACGTCGAAGCCGCTGTCCAGGAAGTCGTACGTGCGGTCCGACATGCCGCCCAGTTCGAAGCGGACGTGGATCTTGGGGTGGGCGGCGGAGAACGCGGCGATCGCGTCTCCGAGGTCCAGGCTGCCTATCCACTTGGGGCAGATGATGCTCAGGGTGCCCTCGGCGCGGTCGTGGAGGTGCGAGATGACGGCGTCCTCGGCCTCGATCTCGTCGAGGATGCGGGAGGCGAACTCGGCGTACCGGAGCCCCGGTTCGGTGAGGCTCACCGAGCGGGCGGTGCGGTTGACGAGGCGGACGCCCACCTGTCGCTCCAGTTCGGCGACGTGACGCGAGACGAGCGAGCCCGACGAGCCGAGTTTCTTGGCGGCGCCGCTGAAGCTGCCGGTCTGGGCGACGGTGACGAAGCTGTGCATGAGGAGCAGTCGGTCCATGATTCCTCCGGAGGCCCACGTGTGCCAGGGGTGGGCCCCGGCGGCGGTGCCGGTCGTGCGTAGGGGTCCGACGGGATCCGGAATGTCCTCATAGCGGCTCTATCAGGACATTCCAGCGACGTGCCGGACGGGCGGCTCTGGACAGTGCGGGGACAGGCATCGCTGCCCGCGCGGCTGTACTACTTGGGGCAGTACTGGGGTGCCTTGTTCAGGTTGTCCTTGGTGACCAACAAAAGAGGAATGTTGGCAATCTTGTCAACCTTCTTCTTGGCCAGGAGGCCGACGGCGTTCTTGACCGCGGTCTGTCCGATCGACATGGCCGAGTTCGCGACGGTGGCGGAGAACCGTCCGTCCTTGACGGCGGCCAGGCCCTCGTCGGTGCCGTTGGCGGTCACGATCTTCACGTCCTTCTTGCCGGCCGCGTCGAACGCCTTTCGGGCGGCCAGCGCCATGTCCTCCGAGGCGACGAACGCGTACTGCAGGTCGGGGTGTGCCTGGATCATGTTCTCGGCCACGTCCTGCGCCTTCACCGGATTGAACATACCCGGCTGGTTCGCGACCACCTTCGCGGTGCTCGGCAGCGCCTTCGTGAAGCCGCCCACCATCAGGTCGGAGGCCGCGCCGGGCGCCCCCGCGATCACGCCGACCTGGACGTTCTTGCCGCCCGCGTCCTGCGCGATCCAGCCGGCGTCCAGGGCGCCGAGCTTGCCGAGGTCGACGACGGCCGCGCCGAGGATGTCGTTCACGTCGCTGGTGGCCACGGACGTCAGGTAGATCGGTATGTTCGCGGCCTTCGCCTTGGCGATGTCGCTCTTGAGCGCGTCGACGTTGACGGTCTGCACGATCAGCGCACTCACGCTGCGCGAGGTCATGTCCTCGATGTTGGACAGCTCGGTGGTGGAATTCTGGTGCGAGTTGGCGGTGTAGACCTTGGCGTTCTCCGTCTTCGCCGTCTGCTCGACCGCTTTCTGGAGACAGCTGTGGAACTCGGTGTCTCCGCCGTTGACGAATCCGAGGGTGACCTCGCCGGAACTCCCACTGTCGTCACTGCTGCCGCAGCCGCTCAGTACGAGGGTGCCGCCGGCGAACGCGGCGAGCACGGCTCTGTGGGAACGGACCGAAATTCTCATGGTGAACCGCCTTGTGTATATGGATGCGGTGAGTGGGGCCGGTCAATGACGTGCGGAACGTGCCTTGTGCATCTCGTTGGCGATGGCCGCGACGAGCAGCACTCCGCCGACGGAGACCGACTGGTAGTTGCTGGAGACCTGGAGCAGGTTCAGCGCGTTGGCGACGACGCCGAGGAGGATCACTCCGAGCGCGGTGCCCACGACGGTGCCGTAGCCGCCGGCCAGGGCGGTGCCGCCGATGACGACCGCGGCGACCGCCTGGAGCTGGAGGGAGAGTCCTCCGGTGCCGGGGCTGCTGCCGCTGAGCCGGGAGAGCAGCATCAGGCCTGCCAGTCCGGACAGGGCGCCACTGAGGGCGTAGAGGGAGAGTTTGCGGGCGGTGACGTTGATACCGCTGAGGCGGGCGACGTGCTCGTTGCCGCCGATCGCGAAGGCGTCGCGGCCGAACACGGTGAACCGCATGACCAGGGCGGTCGCCACCAGCACGAGGATCGCCACGACCAGCAGGTACGGCACCCCGAGGATCTTGTTGTTGCCGAGGGCGAACATCCTGGTGCCGATGGAGACGCTGACGCTGTCGAGCACGAGCAGGGCGACGCCGTCCAGGAGAGTCGCCGTCGCCAGGGTCGCGACGAACGGGGCGACGTTCGTGAACGTCACCACCACCCCGTTGACCAGCCCGATCAGCGTGGCCAGCAGCAGGCAGGCGACGACGGCGAACGCCGTGGAGTGGCCGTGTGCCAGCAGCTGCGCCCCGACCGCGGTCGTCACGGCGACGTTGCTGCCCATGGAGAAGTCCATGCCACCCGCGGTCATCAGCAGCGTGAGTCCCGCCGCGATCACGGCGACGACGCTGACCTGGCGCAGGATGTTGATGATGTTCGTGTCGGTGGCGAACGAATCGGTCCGCATCGAGGTCGCCACGATCACGACGATCAGTACGGCGATGAGCCCGGTGTGCGGGGCACCGCGCAGCGCGGACAGCGAGAGTTTGGGGCGCGCCTTCCCGCGCGGCTCGTCGACGCCCGGGGCGTCGGCAAGTGTCTTGACGCTCACTGCGGTTGACCTCCGAGGGCGGTGGCGACGAGTTCGTCGTGGGTGATGGCGTCGATGTCGTGCTCGGCTACGGTCCGGCCGGCGCTGACGACGACGACCCGGTCGGCGAGGCGCATGACCTCCTCGGCGGAGGAGGAGGCGAGCAGTACGGCGACTCCGCGCGAGGCGAGGTCGTCGAGGAGGGCGTGGATGTCGGCCATGGCGGCGATGTCGACCCCGTTGGTGGGGTCCTCCAGGAAGCAGGCGACCGGCTCGGTCTGGAGCCACTTGGCGAGCAGCACCTTCTGCTGGTTGCCGCCGGACAGCGCGCCCACCGGCGGGTTGCCGGCGAGGGCGACCACGCCGTAGCTGCGGCGCAACGGGGCCGCGCGGCGGGCGAGTTGGGAACGCCGGTGGGTGCGGCGGCGGGCGAAGCGGTCGCCGGCCAGCATCAGGTTCTCGTCCAGGGAGAGTTCGGGGACGAGACCAAGGGCGCGGCGGTCGCCGGTGACACAGCGCAGGCCGCTGGCGAGCGAGGCGTGAACTCGGCCGAACGGGACCGGAGTTCCGTCGACGGCGAGGTCGCCGGTGTCGGGACGGCGGCGCCCGGAGAGCAGGTCGAAGAGGCGTGACTGCGCGTCCCCGGCCGGGCCGAGCACGGCGACGATCTCGCCCCTGTGCACGTCGACGGTGAAGTCCCGCACGGCCCGGCCGTCGGTGAGACCGCGCACGGTGAGCCCGATCTCGTCCTTGGGAGCAGGGCGTTGAGACCTCTGCGACACGACATCCCTGCCGACCATGCTCCGTACGAGTGCGGCGGCGTCGAACTCGGCGGCGGGCGCGCTGCGTACGACCGCTCCGTCCCGCAGTACCGTCACGCGGTCGGCGACGGCCAGCACCTCGTCGATGTAGTGCGAGATGTAGACGACCGCCACGCCCTCGTCACGCAGCGTGCGCACCAACTCCCGTATCTGGTGCGCTGCTTCGGCGCTCAGACAGGCGGTCGGTTCGTCGAGGATCAGGATGCGTCCGCCGCGGCGGACCTCCCGGGCCACCTCGACCATGGTCTGTTCGGCGACGGTGAGCGAGCCCGCGGTCCGGGTCACGTCGATGTCGATGCCGAGGGCCTCAAGTGCCGTGCGGGCCCCGGAGTCGACGGCCTTCCAGCGCACGGCACCGGCCCGGGTGGGCAGGTCGCCCAGCATGACGTTCTCGGCGACGGTGAGCCCCATCGCCAGTTCGCGGCGCTGCGGCACCGAGGCGATGCCGAGCCTCCGCGCCTTGCGGACCGTAAGTCCGTGCTGAGCCTGCCCGTTGACCTCGACGGTGCCGCCGTCGGGCTGGTGGATCCCCGAAAGGACCTGTACCAGCGTCGACTTGCCGGCTCCGTTCATGCCCATCAGCGCGTGGACCTCGCCCGGGTACAGATCGAGGTCCACGCCCTTCAGCGCGGCCGCCCCGCCGAAGCTCTTGGTGACGCCCCGGACGCGAAGTACCGCGTCTCCCCCCGGGGTTGTCACGGGCGTGGCTCGGTGCCGTCGGAGCCGTCCGGGGCGATGCGGCCGTAGCCGCGGATGTCCGGGAAGGGGGGTTCCTTGTCGGCCTGGAGGTCCACCTGGAAGGTGTTGAGGCACATGCCGAGCATGGTGAAGTTGCCGAGCGCGCCGATCGTGTCGACCAGGCCCTTGGAGCCGAAGTGCTCCAGTGCGGCGGCGAAGGTGGCGTCGGTGACGAAGTGGTCGTCGAGGATCTCGCGGCAGAACTGGTAGAAGACCTGGTCCACTTCGTTGTCGAAGACGGCCTCGCGCTTCTCGGCGATCGCCTTGACGGCGGCCTCCGGGATGCCGGCCTCGATCGCCTGGTGCACATGGGCGTTCCAGGAGTACTGCGCGTCCCAGTTGCGGGCGGCCATCAGCAGGGTGAGTTCGCTGAGGTGCTTGGGGAGGCTGGAGTCGAAGCGGGCGAACGCGCCGAGGGATTCGGCCCGTTCGCACATCTCCGGGCTGTGCAGCCAGACCCGGAAAGGGCCTCGGACGGCACCGCGCCGGCCGGCGATGCGGGCGGCCAGTTCCTGCTGGCGCGGGTCCATTTCCTCTTCGGTGAGAACGGGGAGCCTCATGGGCCGATACCTGCCTTTTCTTTCCGGCGCGTTACGTGCACGGTTCGTGCAGCCGTGCGATGCGTGCCGACGCTACAGCCGGGTCCGGAAAGCTCACCCCTCTGGAAATGCAAGGTAAAGCTGCACGCCAGAGGGCACCCATTCCCCCGCGCGAGGCCTAACGTCGTTCGACGCAGAAGTGTGTAAGTGGAAAGGAACTCCGGATGACCACGATCATCAAGGTCGCGTCCGTGCCCCTGCTCGACCGGGGCGGTGCCGTCGTCACGACGCCTCTCGTCACGACGCCGTCGGCGGGCGGGGAGAACCTCATCACCAGTGGGATGAGCGTCTATCCGGTCGGCTCCGGGGCGCCGTTGCACTCGCACAACTGCGACGAGCACGTGACGATCCTGGAGGGCGAGGCGGAGGTCGTGGTCGACGGCGAGGTGACGAAGCTGGAGCAGTACGACACCACGTACGTCCCCTCACCGATCCCGCACCTGTTCCGGAACGTGGGCGACACCCCGCTGCGCATCCTGTGGGTGTACTCGTCGGGGTACGTCACCCGGACGTTCACGGAGACGGGCAGGACGGTGGAACACCTGTCGGCGGAGGACCAGATGGGCTCGGACGACTAGCTCGGGTCACAACGGCGCCGGCTGCACCCTGCCGGTGAATCGGCCGCCCACCTGATCGACGAGCCGACGGGCACGGGCGAACAGCCCCAGTCGACGGGCCGCCCGAGCTCACCGACACCCTGTACGTCACACAGACCGGACGCCGGCCCCCGCATTCCCTGCGGTGGCCGGCGTCCGGTCCTGTTCGGGTGCGTTCTTCCGGGTCAGTGCGAACCGACCAGCTCCTGCGGGGCGTCGGCCTGTGCGGCCTGCTTCGAGCTGCGCAGGGCGGCGATCCCGATGAACACCATCGAGGACAGACCGGCGATGGCGAAGGACGTGAAGCCCCAGTCGCCGTTGCCGGAGGCGAGCAGCTGGCCGCCGAGCCAGGGGCCGAAGACGGCGCCGAAGCGGCCCATGCCGGAGGTCCAGCCGACGGCGGTGGCGCGGTTGTCGGGGGTGGAGCGGATGGAGACCGTCGCGTAGATCATCGTCTGGGCGCTGTTGAGGAAGACGCCGGTGAGGAAGACGACCAGCATCGTGACGGCCTGGTTCATGTGGACACCGAGCAGGAAGACACCCACGGCGGTCAGCGCGAACCAGATCGACGAGATGCGCGGGGCGCCGAAGCGGTCGGCTGCGCGGCCCGCCGCGAGCATGCCCACGATGCCGCCGAGGTTGAAGACGACGACGAAGGTGAGGGCGTCGGCGAGCGCGTAGCCCTCGGCGCGCATCAGGGTGGGCAGCCAGGTGGCGACGCCGTAGACGAGGAGCAGGCCGCCGAAGGAGGCGAACCAGTACAGCAGGGTCTGGATCCACTGGCCGCCGCTGAAGAGGTTGCGCAGGGCGTCCCAGCGGTCGGCCGCGGTCTTCTTGCCGGTGGCGGCGGGGAGTTCGACCTCGAAGCGCTCGGCGAGGGCGGTGGCCTCGTCGGTGCGGCCCTTGGCGACCAGGAAGCTCAGCGACTCGGGCAGGAACTTCAGCAGCACCGGGACGAAGAGCAGCGGGAGGACGCAGACCCAGAAGGCGGCGCGCCAGCCGACCGGGTCCACCAGCCACTTGGCCACGTAGGCGGAGAGGATGCCGCCGGCGTGGTGGGCGGTCATCAGCATGCCGATGGTGAGGGCGGTCCGGCCGCGCGGGGCGTAGTCGGAGACCATGCTGATCGCGGTGGGCAGCAGCCCGCCGAGGCCGACGCCGGCGAGGGTGCGGCCGAGGCCGAAGACCTCGACGCTGCCGGAGATGGCGCAGATCCCGGAGGCCAGCGAGAACAGCGTCACGCAGGCGATCATCAGCTGCTTGCGGCCGATCCGGTCCGCGACCGTGCCCGCGGTGAGGGCGCCCACCAGCATGCCGAAGGTGGCGTAGCTGCCGAGGTCGCCGGCCTGGTCCGGGGTGAGACCGAAGGTCTTCGTCTCCAGCAGGTGCGGGAGCACCGAGCCGTAGATGAACATGTCGAGGCCGTCGAAGAGGACGGCCAGCCAGCACAGGCCGATGACCAGGAGGGCCAGCCGGCTCATACGGGCGGACAGAGCGGGGGACGGGGAGGGGGAGGAAGACATCGTTGGTTACCTCTCGTGCTTGGTGCGCCAGACGCTAAGGAGTCACCCCCCGGATAGTCAACGTTTTTGTCAACAATCTCATCGACAATCGCGTGGAGGTGACTCCGACGGCTCTCGCGCGTCGCTCAGGCGACCGGCGGAGTCCCGTGCGTGTGGAAGGACTGGATGGTCTTCAGGCCCCAGGCCTGCCCCTTCTTCCGCTCCTCCTCGGTCCAGGTGATCAGCGGCCAGTCGGGCGCCAGGACGAGTCGGGTGAGCGGGTTGCACAACTCGATGCGGTTGCCGCCGGGTTCGTAGACGTAGAGGAAGAACGTCTGCTGGATGGCGTGCTTGTGCGGCCCCGTCTCGATGAACACGCCTGTGTCGATGGCGAGATCGGCCGCGCGCAGGATGTCCTCGCGGGTGTCGGTCGCGAAGGCGATGTGGTGCAGCCGCCCGGTCGAACCGGTCCAGTCCTCGGTGTACACGACGTCGTACGACTTGTTCGTGTACGTCAGCCAACGCGCCGCGATCCGGCCGCTGTTGAGCCGGATCTGCTCCGTCGGCCGTGCGCCCAGCACCTGTTGCTGGAACTCGGCGCTGGACAGCACGTCCGCGGCAAGGAAGTTGATGTGGTCCAGCCGCCGAACTCCCACCCCCCGGTTGGGCTTTGCCTGCGGCTGGTTCTTCAACGCCGGTTTCAGCTCGTCGGGGGCCCGGTAGTGCTCGCTCTCCCAGTAGAGGGCGTGCTCGTGGCCGTCCGGGTCGGTGGTGACGTAGAGCTTCCCTAGGCCCGGTTCGTCCTCGACCCACCTGCCGGTGCCGCCCGCGTCCTCGATCGCCTTGATACGGCGCTGGAGGGCTTCCTCGCTGGAGGTGCGCAGGGCGAGGCGGCCGAGGCCGGGCTGTTCCCGGGCGGTGAGGACCAGGCTGTGGTGCTCGTAGTCGTCGTAGGTCCGGAGGTAGACGGTGTCGCCGTCCCGGCCGTTGACGGTGAGGCCCAGGTAGTCGGTGAAGAAGGCGACACTGGCGTCCAGGTCCGGGGTGAAGAGCTGGGCGTGGCCGATATGGGCGATGTCACCGAGCGGCGGAGCCATCGTTGCCTCCAAGGGGTCGTACGGGTGCGGGTGTGGGGGTGGTGTCGGCGGGCCGGGGGAAGACGGTGCCGTCGAAGATCTTGCGGGCGGTGCGCACCACGGCGGTTCTGCGGACCACGGGAGCGGTCTCGCCCGATGCGGGGGCCACGCTAGTTTCGATGTCTAGGAATCCGCTGGGATGCTCGATGCGAATTCGGTCACTTTGTCCGGCGACGTCCGCGATGCCCTCCCCCACCGCGCCGGGCAGGAGCAGTCCCGCAGCCACGCTCGCGGCGCCGAGGACGCCGATCGAGGTGTGGCAGCGCACGGGGATGAAGGTGCGGGTCGTCACCGCTCCGCCGTCCCGGGGCGGAGCCAGCAGGCTGAGCTTGGGCACCGTCGTGTTCTCGACGTCCCCGAGGCCCATCAACTTGCCCGCCTCCAGGCGGATCTCCCGGAGGCGGTCGGCGAGCGCGAGGTTCTCCTCCAGGTCCCTGGGACTCTCGTAGCCGGTGACGTCCAGCGCGGTGGCCGGGATCAGGACGACCGGCATGCCGTTGTCGACGCACGTCACCTCGGTGCCGGCGACGACGTCCCGGATGCGGCCCGTCGGCAGCAACGGGCTCGTGCCCTGCGGGAATTCGATCACCACGGGAGCCGCGGTGCCGGGCACGCCCGAGATCTCGGCGGTGCCCGTGTAGTCGACCCGGCCGCCCGGTGTGGGGAAGCTCGCGATCGCGAGTTCCCCGGTGTTGAGCATGCGGATGCGGACGGACGTGTCGCCGTCACCGGGGGCCACGAGCCCCCGCTCCACGGCGAACGGCCCTATTCCGGCGAGGATGTTGCCGCAGTTCTGCCGGTCGGTGACCTCGGGGCGGTCGACGGCGACCTGGAGGAACAGGTAGTCGACGTCGGCCTCGGGGTCGGCCGAGACGGAGACGACGCCGACCTTGCTGGTGAGCGGGTGGGCGCCGCCCAGGCCGTCGATCTGGCGCGGGTCGGGGCTGCCCATGACGCGCAGCAGCAGGTCGTCGCGTTCGGCGGGGTCGGCGGGGAGGTCCTCGGCCAGGAAGTAGGCGCCCTTGGAGGTGCCGCCGCGCATCAGCATGCAGCGCACCTCCTCGGGCCCGGTCACGACCCGGCTCCGGTGTACTCCTCGTAGGACCGGTACTCGACGCCGAGTTGCTTGAGGGTGTCGCGCAACCCGTAGCGGTCCAGGCCTAGTTGGCCTTCGAGGAAGGCGGCACGGGTGGCCGCCTCCTTCGCCTCGCGGGCCTCCGACCTCTCGGCGGTCCCGCGGGCCTTCTCGCGCGGGACGACCACCACGCCGTCGTCGTCGGCGACGATCACGTCACCGGGGCGGACGACCTGGCCGTCGATGGCGATCGGCACGTTGACCGAGCCGCCGGTGGCCTTGACGGTGCCCTGGGAGGAGACGGCGCGGGACCAGGCGGCGAAGCCCATGTCGCGCAGTTCCTGGGTGTCGCGGATGCCGGTGTTGAGGACGACTCCGCGTACCCCGCGCTGCTGGAGCGCGGTGGCGAACAGCTCGCCGAACAGGCCGTCCGTGCAGGGGGAAGTGGTGGTGACGACGAGGATGTCGCCCTCGCCGCACTGCTCCACGGCCGCGTGGATCATGAGGTTGTCGCCGGGCCAGCTCAGCACGGTGACGGCGGTGCCGGCGACCCGAACTCCCTGCTGAACGGGGCGAATTGACGGTCCGAGCAGGCCCGTGCGGCCCATGGCCTCGCTGACGGTGGCCACGCCGAAGGCGGCCAGCGCCTCGACGTCCTTCGCTTCCGCCTTCGGGGGGTTGGTGACAATGACGCCGCCCATGGTTATGCCAGCTCCTTCGCGATCTGCGGGTACGGACGCATGTACGCCTCGGCCATCGCCTTGTGGGCGAGGCCCAGGTTCGGGCCCGCGTTGCGCTTGAGCTGGACACCGCGGCGGACGGCGAGGTCGGTGTAGTAGTCCCACAGGTGCTGCTGGGCGCCGAGGCACTCCATCGCCTTGCGCTTGGTGTCCCACACCTCGGTGATGTCGAGGAGGACCTCGGGCTTGAAGCCGCTCATCTCGGGCTGGTGCGGCTCGAAGTAGAAGACCGGCGGGGCGCCGATGATCTCGCCCTCGCCGGGATAGCCGATGGCCTGCGCCAGGACGCGGGCCTCCAGCGCCATCCGGTTGGCGGCCGGGTGGTCGCCGTTGTACGGGTCCTCGGTGGGGTGGGTGAGGACGACGTCCGGCTGTGTCTCGCGGTAGACGGCGACGAGTTGGTCGGTCAACTCGGCGGTGGCGACCAGGGGGTAGTCGCCGGCGTCGAAGAAACGGACCTCGGCGCCGAGGGTGGCCGCGGCGCGCTCGGCCTCGTCCCGGCGGATCGCCTTGATCTCGTCCAGCTTCTTGCCCTCGCGCCAGGCCTTGGCGGACTCGCCGCGCTCGCCGAAGGTCAGACAGGCGATGGTGACCTTCTCGCCACGGGCGGCGGCCAGGGCGATGGCTCCGCCCGCCCGCCACACGAAGTCCCCGGCGTGCGCCGTGACGACGAGTGTCGATCGTGGGGATGCGGGCGCGTTGCCGTGCGTCATTGCGTCAATCTCCTTGGTGGACAGGTGTGCGCCCGCCCCAGGCGTGCCGAGCCGCCGCGCCTCAGTCGCGCAACGCCTCGATCACACTGGTGAGATGGGCGCGGACGGCCGCCTCGGCCGCCTGCGGGTCCCTGGCCGTGATCGCCTCGATCATGGCCAGATGCTCGTTCAGGGACTGCTGCGGACGCCCCGGCCGCAGCGCCAACTGGAAGCGGTGACGCACCAGTTGGGCGTTGAGCCGCTCCAGCAGGGCCAGGGCCGTCTGCTGGCCGGAGAACTCCCGGACCTTGTCGTGCAGTTCGTGGTTGAGCTCGGAGTACGTCACCGGCTCGCCGTCGGCCACGGCCTTGGTCATGGCCCGGCCCAGCTCCGCCAGTTCGGTCAGCTGGTCGTCGCTGGCCGCGACGGCCGCCTTGGCCGCGCACAGTCCCTCCAGGACCATGCGGCACTCCGTGATGGCGACCGCTTCGTCCACGGTCACCACCCGCACCCGGGAGCCCCGGTTGCGGATCCGCTCGACCAGTCCTTCGGCCGCCAGATCGATCAACGCCGCGCGGATGCTGGCCCGCGTCACATCGAGTTGCTCGGCGAGCTCGTTCTCCACCAGCCGCTGTGCCGGTGCCATGTCGCCGTGCAGGATCGCCTGCCGCAGCTGCGTGAGCGCATGCTGCTTGGCCTGCTCCCCGGTGCTCGGACGGGCTTCTTTCGGCATCGTTGCCCTCCCTGAGTGAGTGCCTGTCGAACCTAAATCTAGCCAAACAAGATTGTCAACAATTTTGTCCGCCGTATTGCAGGCATGCTTCCGCCCATACTTACCCCAGACATGCCTCCGCCCGCCCATGGACCTGCCATGGACGGGCGGTGAAACGGGCGGTGAACCCGCTTCTTCTACGGCTTGTGACGGGTGCAGCTCATCGACCTGCCGTCCTTCGTGTCGCACCACTCCTGGTAGCCGGAGGTGAAGGATCCGGCCCACTTGTAGTGGTCGTCGGGGAGCTTGTCGGGCGTGTAGGCGCGGTAGTTGGCCGCGTCCTTCTTGTCGCCGGAGCCGTCGTAGGCGACCAGCTGCGGGTACGGGTAGACGGGCCGGGTGTACTCGACGGTGGGCGCGCTGCTGCTCGCGGAGGCCTTCGTGTCGCCGCCGCCGAGCTGACCGCCCGCCGGTCCCCCGGGCTGGCTGCCGCCGCTGGTCTTCGACGCGATGACGGCGCCCGGCACCTTCCCGGTCTCCCGCCAGTCGATCAGCTTGCTCAGCAGGTCGAAGCTGTCGGGTCCGTCACCGCCGCCGCAGTGGTTGACGCCGGGGAACAGGTAGAGGCGGTAGAAGTCGTCGACCTTGTCCTGCCCCATGGTGTCGATCATGGCCTGGCGGTAGGCACGGGTGCCCGTGGGCGGGATGTTCGGGTCGGTCAGCCCGTGCCATTGGATGACCTTGCCGCCGGCCTCGTGGAACTTGGTGAGGTCGGGGTCGGTGGCGTCGTAGATCCCGGAGACCTCGCGCTGGTAGGCCTTGAAGGTGTCGACGGTGAACAGCGAGCCGTCGAGCTTCAGTGCCGGGTCGGCCTCCCACTTGCCGACCCAGCGCAGGAACCCGAGGCCGATCCCGTACAGCTGCACCGAGCTCTGTCCCTGCCCGGCCTTCGGAACGAACAGCCCCTCCCAGGCGGTCTCGGAGCCGTAGGGCTGACCACCGGTGTACAAGTGAGTGCCGTCCGGGGCGGTCACGCCCGCGTAGGCCTTCCGTACGACGTCGATCTGCTCGGTGGTGAGACAGCTCGAATCGTCCTTGTTGTCCGGGCACTTGAGGCTCGCGGGATCGAAGGTGCAGGTCGCCGGGTCCTGGATGAGGTCGTTGTTGAGCTTGGGGTCGGCGCACTTGGCGATGACCGCCTTGTGCAGCATGGCGAGCTTCGAGGCGGGCAGGATCGTCGAGCCGTCCGCGCGGAAGTCGATGGTCGAGAGGTAGGCCTCCTGCATCGCGTTGAGCGCGGTCTGGTTGAAGGCCGGGGCGCCGACCAGGGCGGCACTGAAGTCGCCGGGGTAGCGCTGCACCTCCATCAGCGTCTCGCGCCCGCCGTCCGAGCAGCCGTCGTAGTAGGAGTACGTCGGCCCGGCGCCGTAGAACGCCTTGGTGATCGCCTTGGCGGCGGTGGCGAAGGCGTGCTCGGAGCGGTAGCCGAAGTCCACCTTGAGCTGTGGGTTCGTCGCCCAGACCTCGGCGGAGCCGCCGCCCGTGCCGGAGGTGGAGACATGGCCCTGGTTGTCCTGGCCGAGGGCGAAGGAGCCGTCCGTGACGGGCACGCAGCCGGTGGAGGCGGCGGGCTGGGCGCTGACGCCGACCATGCCGCAGTAGCCGCCGCAGCCTTCCTGGAGGTAGCGCTGCCGGTACGTCTTGGTCGGCAGCCGCAGCTCGAACTGGATCTGCGGGGCGATGGTGCCCTTGACGTCGCAGTACTCGTACGCGTTCGTGCCGCCCTTGGCCACGACGGTCGCGGAGGCGACGGAGGTCGCCGCGTCGTCGAGGGCGCCGAAGTCCTTCTGGAGCAGGTCGGCGCAGGCGATCGTCGGCTTGGTGACCGGCAGGTCCTTGCCCACGTCGCCGACGGCGGTGACCTTTGTGACGCTCGCGTCGGCGTCCGCCGAGAACGTGTCGGGCAGCAGCGCGAGGCCCGTGACGAGGGCCGCGACGACGACTGCCACCAGAAGGACGATCCTCGTCCGCTTCGACGAGCGGGCATGACCAGGGCTCATGGGCCCAGCGTCGAGCGGGTGCCTGCCGGCGGCCACCGACGTGGGCCAAAAGGGTGAGCCGACTCAGGACCGGCTCAGGTCTCGCGGTAGAGCGCGGTGAGCAGTTCCAGCACGGCCTGCGTGGCGGGGTGCGGGTCGTCCTTCCACCAGGCGAGGCGGACCGCGATGGGCTCGCCGTCGCGGACCGGGCGGTAGACGACGCCGGGCCGCGGGTACTGGTTGGCGGTCGATTCCGCGGTCATGCCCACGCTGCGGCCGGTGGCGATCACGGTGAGCCAGTCGTCAACGTCGTGGACGTCCTCGGTGACCGGGCGGGAGTCGGGCGGCCACAGGTCGGCGGTGGTGGTGCCGGTACGGCGATCGACGAGGAGGGTGCGGCCGGCGAGGTCGGCCAGCCGGACCGAGCGGCGGCGCGCGAGGGGGTCGTCGGAGGCCATGGCGCACAGCCGTCGCTCCAGCCCGACGATGGCCGACTCGAACCGCCGGTCCTCCAGCGCTCTGCGGACCACCGCCAGGTCGCAGGTGCCTTCGCCGAGTCCCGAGGTGGCCGAGTTGACGCGGACCAGGTGCAGGTCGGTCTCCGGGTGGGCCCGGGTCCAGCGGCGCTGGAAGGGGAGCGTGTGCCGGCCGAGCGCCGACCAGGCGTAGCCGATGCGCAGATGGGCGTGGCCCGAGGTGGCGTCCAGGACCAGGTCGTCGACCTCGGCGAGGACCCGCCGGGCGTGCGCGACCACCCCCAGTCCGGTGCTCGTCGGGGTCACCGACCGGGAGGTGCGTCTCAACAGCCTTGTGCCCAAGGCCTGTTCGAGGGAGGCGAGGGTGCGGGAGACGGCGGCCTGGGAGACGCCGAGCGCGATGGCTGCGTCGGTGAAGGTGCCTTCGTCGACGATCGCGACGAGACACCGCAGCTGTCTCAGCTCCAGATCCATGACTCCAGCGTATAGATCGCCGGACCATTGCATTTTGCGCAAGTGCGGGTGAGGCCCACGATCGGAGCATGCCTGGAGCCTCCGCAACGACAACTCCCTCGACCGGTACGTCACATGGCACCCCGCGGCCGTCTTCCCGGGTGGGCCTCGCCGGAGTGGCCACCATGGCCGGCAGCGGGCTGTCCAACCAGACCGGTGCCGCGCTCGGCTCCCTCGCCTTCCCCGTCATCGGGCCGGTGGGGGTCGTCGCGGTGCGCCAGTACGTGGCCGCGGCCGTGCTGATCGCCGTGGGCAGGCCGCGACTGCGTGACTTCACCTGGCGACAGTGGTGGCCGGTCCTGCTGCTGGCGGTGGTGTTCGGGACGATGAACCTGTCCCTGTACACCGCGATCGACCGGGTCGGCCTCGGTCTGGCGGTGACGCTGGAGTTCCTGGGTCCGCTGTCCATAGCGCTGGCCGCGACCCGGCGCCGCGTGGACGTCTGCCACGCGCTGATCGCGGCGGCGGGCGTGGTGACGCTCATGCGGCCCCGCCCCTCGGCCGACTACCTGGGCATGGGCCTCGGTCTGCTCGCCGCCGCGTGCTGGGCCTCGTACATCCTGCTCAACCGGACCGTGGGCAGCCGTATCCCCGGGGCGCAGGGTTCGGCGGCCGCGGCCGGGGTGTCCGCGCTGATGTTCCTGCCGGTCGGGATCGTCGTCGCGGTCCGGCATCCGCCGACGCTCGAGGCGGCCGGGTGCGCGGTGGCGGCCGGGGTGCTCTCGTCGGCGGTTCCGTATCTGGCTGATCTGTTCACGCTGCGCCGGGTGCCGGCTCCGGCCTTCGGGCTGTTCATGAGCGTCAACCCGGTGCTCGCCGCCGTGGTCGGGTGGATCGGCCTCGGTCAGCGGCTGGGCTGGGCGGAGTGGGCGGGCATCGGTGCCGTCGTGACGGCGAACGCGCTGAGTATTCTCACGTCACGCGACTGAACAGACCCCGAGACCCGCCCTTCCGCCGTCAGTGGCGCATGTGCCTGCGCACCCACGCGGCCTGCCCGCCGTCGACGAGCAGATCGGTGCCGGTGATGAAGTGGGCCTGCGGTCCGGTGAGGAAGGCGACCGCGTCGGCGATCTCGCCGGGGGTGCCGGTGCGTCCGGCTCCGCAGTCGCCCAGCATCTTCAACATGTGCCCACCGTGCGGCGATTCGGCCTCCGCCTTCGACATCGCGGTGGAGATCACGCCGGGGCTGACGGTGTTGACGCGGGCGCCGCGCAGGTTCCAGGCGAGCGCGGCGGCCTCCACCCGGACGTGGTTGGCGCGTTTGGCGACCATGTAGGCGCGCAGCGAGTCGTCGCCGACGGCCGTGACGACGGGCAGGGAGAGCAATTCCTCCGCCGGGGCGGTGGCCAGGGCGGCCTCTTCCTCGGGGCTGAGCGAGGCGTAGTGCCCGGCCATGCTGGACACGGCGACCAGCGCGGTGCCACGCCCGGCCACCGTCTCGAAGGCGTCGATCACATGGACCGTGCCCAGCAGGTCGACCTCCAGGATCGTGCGCGCCGACGCGATCGAGGCGGAGACCCCGGCCGTGTGCGCCACGGCTACGACCCTGCCCTCGCCGGCCGCCGTCTGCGCGAGCTTCTCGACGGCCGTGCGGTCGGAGATGTCGGTGAGGACGCCGTGTGCGGCGTAGCCCTCGGCGCGCAACGTGGCGACGGTGCGGTCGAGTTGGCCGCGCGAGGCGTCGGCGAGGAACAGGGTGCGTCCGCTGCCGAGGCGGCGGGCGATCGCCGTCCCCATGCCGCCGGCGCCGGTCACCACGACGACGTCGCGGGGTTCCTCAGACGGTCGTCGCGCCATGGACGGCCTCCCGCCAGTTCACTCCGGCGGCGACGGCCGGCCGCCAGCCGCGGATCGCCTTCGGGGGCATGCCGACCGCGAGGACGCCGGTGAGCCGGTCGCCGGTGCGGTAGGCGGCCACGAACCGCCGTTCCCCCACGTCCCCCTCCACGACGGCGACTTCGTCGTGTCCGCGCAGATAGCCGTGGGCCTGGATCTTCATGTCGTACTGGTCGGACCAGAAGTACGGCACGGGCGCGAACGGTCTGCGCGTGTCGGCGCCGAGGAGGTTGCGGGCGGCGGCCATGCCCTGCTCGGCCGCGTTGGTGCGGTGCTCGATCCGCATCGACGTCCGGAACAGTGGGTTGTACCAGCGGGCGACGTCACCGGCCGCGTAGACGTTCCGGGCGGCCTCGCAGTACTCGTCGCACACCACGCCGTCGCCCACCGAGAGGCCGCTGTCCGCGAGCCACGCGGTGTTGGGCAGCGAGCCGATCGCGACGAGCACTTCGTCGGCCTCGACCTCCTCGCCGTCCCCGAGCCGTACGCCCTCGTCGGTCACCTCGGTGACGGAGACCCCGGTGCGCAGGTTCACGCCGTGGTCCACGTGGGCCCGGGCCAGCACCTGGCCGACCTGCTCACCGACCGCGTGCGCCAGCGGCACGGGCGCCGGTTCCAGCAAGGTCACTTGAGCGCCCAGGCCCCAGGCCACGGCGGCTGCCTCGGCGCCGAGGAATCCGGCGCCGACCACCACCAACCGCCGCCCCGGGCCGAGCCGTTCGCGCAGTGTGAGGGCGTCGTCGAGCGTGCGCAGGACATGCGCGCCCTCGCCGGGCAGCCGCCGGGGGCGCACCCCGGTGGCGATGATCAGCCCGTCGTACGGCACCTGCGCGCCGTCCGAGAGCGACACCTCCTGCGCGGTGAGGTCGAGCGCGGTCGCCGCGACGCCGAGGCGCAGGTCGAGGTCGTGTCCGGCGAGGTCGGCCGGGGTGCGCAGGGCGATCCGGTCCGGTTCCCACTCGGCGGAGAGGACCTGCTTGGACAACGGCGGTCTGTCGTACGGCAGATGGGGTTCCTCGCCGACGAGGGTGAGGGTGCCGTCGTAGCCCTCGCGGCGGAGCGTCTCGGCCGCCGCGAGTCCGGCGGCCGAGGCTCCGACGACGACGATCCGCCTCACTGCTCCACCAGTCGGATGGCCGCGGCCGGGCAGACCGCCACGGCTTCCCGTACGTCGTCGACGAGTTCGGCGCCGGGGTGCTCCTCCAGAAGGATGGCCACACCGTCGTCGTCCCGCTGGTCGAAGACGTCAGGGGCGGCCACTACGCACTGCCCGGAGGCGACGCATTTCGGTTCGTCGAGTTCGACCTTCATGGCTGTGTCCCTTGCTCTCTTGTGGGTTGAGGTGGAGGTGGTGGTCACCAGGCGACGGGCAAGCAGGCCACGCCGTACGTCGTGCCGGTGCGGTCGAAGGCCAACTGCTCGACGGGGGCGGCCAGTCGGAGGGTCGGGACACGGCGGTAGAGGGTGCCGTAGACGACCTGGAGTTCGAGGCGCGCGAGGTTCTGGCCGAGGCACTGGTGGGGGCCGTAGCCGAAGGCCTGGTGCTGGCGGGCGGAGCGGGTGATGTCGAGGCGGTCGGCCTCGGGGAACGCCTCGGGGTCCCAGTTCGCCGCGTGCAGGTCGAAGATCATGCCCTCGCCGGCCCGGATGGTGACGCCGCCGATCTCGATGTCCGCCTTGGCGACGCGGCGGACGCCGGTCTGCACGATGGTGAGGTGGCGCAGCAGCTCGTCCACCGCTCCGGCGATGACCTTCGGGTCGTCCGTGTCGCGCAACAGGGCCAGTTGGTCCGGGTGTTGGAGCAGGGCGAGGGTGCCGAGACTGATCATCGTGGCGGTGGTCTCGTGCCCGGCGATGAGCATGGCGACGCCCATGTGGACGGCCTCGGCACGGGTCATCTCACCGTTCCTGACCCGTTCCGCCATCTCGGAGAGCACACCCTCGCCCGGGTTCTCCAGCTTCAGCCCGATGAGCTTGTCGAGGTAGGCGGCCAGCGCCCCGCTCGCCTCCCGTGCCTCCTGGGGCGAGGCGCCGCTGTCGAGCGCGATGCTGCTGCTCCGCTGGAAGAAGTCGTGGTCCCCGTACGGCACTCCGAGCAGCTCGGCGATGACCAGTGACGGGACGGGCAGGGCGAGCGCGGTGAGCAGGTCGGCCGGGTTGGGACCGGTGAGCAGGTCGTCGATCAGCTCGTCGACGATCTTCTGGACGGGCGCCCGCATGGCCTCGATGCGCTTGACGAGGAAGGGCGCGTTGACCGTCCGGCGCAGCCGGGTGTGCTCGGGGGCGTCGGTATTGGTGATCAGGCGCGGGGTGTGCGGGGCGATCTCGGCGCGGTGCGCGTTGACGTGGGGGAAGCCGGGTTCCAGGTCGTCGTCGCTGACGCGCGGGTCGGTGAGCAGGGCGCGCTGGTCGGCGTGGCGGGTGATCAGCCAGGGCGTGGCGCCGTTCCAGATCCGGACCCTGCTGATCGGTTTCCCGTCGCGCAGCCCGTGCACGGCCGGCGGCGGGGCGAGCGGGCAGCGCGCGTCCCGCCGCATCGGATATCCGGGGACCGCGGCTGCCGTGTCGGGCGCGGTGCCGGTCAGGGTGTCGGCCATGTCTCTCCTCGGTGGTGGGGGGCTCCGCGTGGGGCGGGCGCCGGGGTGGTGCTGACGAGGCCTCGATGAGCACATGCAAACAGATCGGACTGACCGCTTCCGGTCAGCACCCTGACAACAACCTGACGTGACCAAGATCACCCGTCGGCTCTGTTGCCATGCCCCGGACAGGGGCGCCGGATGGAGTGAACTCAGGTGAAAAGACTGCGAGTTGACGGGTCGGGGCGTTACGACACGACTCGCGAACGTAACGCGGAAAGGGCTGCACCACGTCACCGTGACACCACCCGGCACCCCGCTTCACCGGGGGTCCGTATTTGCTCCACGAATCCTGTGCAACTGCCCGACGGGGCGCGCTCACCGCTCACCAGCCGCCCGCCCGAGCCAGTAGCCGAAGCCCCGCCGCGTATGGATCAGCGCCGCACCTTCCTGGTCCACCTTGCGCCGGAGGCGGGAGACCAGCTGCTCCATCGCGTTGCCGCCGCGGAAGTCGCCCCAGACGTACCGGCTGATCTGTTCCTTGGACAGCACCTTGTGCGCGTTGACGAGGAGGTGGCGCAGCAGTCGGTACTCCGCCGGCGTGAGATCGAGTGTGCGCCGGCCGCGTCGCGCCTGGCAGGTGGTGTCGTCCAGGACCAGGTCGGCGTAGTGCAGCGCGCCGTCCCGGCCGCCGCCGCTGGTGCGCAGTAACACCTGGATACGGGCGAGCACTTCGGCGACACGGAAGGGCTTGGTGACGTAGTCCCGCTCCCCCGCGCCCAGTTCGGGCAGCAGTCTGTCGAGGGCGTCCCAGGCGGTGAGCAGCAGGACGGGCGGGCGGTGTGCGACGAGCCGGCCGCCCTGTTCGAGGGCGTCCATCTCCGGCAACTCCGCGTCGATGACGACCAGTTCGAACCGCTGCTCGGCCAGCCGCGAGACCACCTCGGTGCCGCTGCCGGCCGTCCTGATCCGGTAGCCGGCCAACTCCAGTGTCGTGGAGAGGAGTTCGGCGTTGTCCGGCTCGTCCACGGCGACGAGCAGGTGTTGCCCGCCACCGCGGGCGAGTGATCGCGTCTCACTGATGCTGCCGTACGTGGACATGCGCCCAGCCTACCGTCATGCTTGCCTGACTCAAGCAACATCCATTCGATTGCTTGACTCAAGTAAGTCACATATGCTTGCCTAACTCAAGGAAGCCCGGCCTTGAGGACGGGCAGCGGAAAGCAGGAGCACAACTGAGCCCTCGCTCACCAGAGCCGGGCCGCCTTGAGCGGAAGGCGGCCCCCGCGCCGAACCCGTGGGGACGGGGGTCGGCGCTGTCCCGGACCCGGTCGCCGGCCACTCCCCCAGATCGGCGCCGGGTCCGTGGACACATTGCTTCGCGTGATGGGTGTCAGACCGGTTTCCGTCGGGTCCGGAACAGGCTGATGCCCGCCCCGAGCGAGACCGCCCCCATGGCGACACCGGTCAGCACGGCCTGCGGACCGTCGGCCACGAAGGGCGCGGCGATGGCGACAGCCAGGTTGAACAGGAACAGGAACCACAGCACGGGTCTCGACGCGAGCAGCGGCTTCATGAATGGTTTCCTCCGGATCGAGCAGACTTGGACCTTGGTTGACGTGGTGCTTCAACGATTTCGTCGTCCGCCCGACGACACGAGGGAGCGATCTCCCGAACCCCTGGTGGAACGGTCCCCCGAACTCGTGGTGGAGTGGGCTGCACCACTGCCCGGCGGTCCGCTCCCGCGCCCGCCACGCCCTGCGCCTAACCTGATCTCCATGCGGGCAACCCTGCGGCAGGCGGGCCGGGCGACACTCCAGCTGGTCGTCTCCGCCGCGATGGCCTTCGGGTCGTACATCTTCATCACCGTGCTCCTGATCACCGCGATCCTGACGGTCACGGTGGTCGGCGCCTTCATGCTGCCCGAGACCGTGCTGCTGATACGGCGGATCGCCGGGGCCAAGCGGCAGCAGGCGGGCGCCTGGACGGGGCGGAAGATCCCCGAGGCGTACCAGCCGCTGAACGGCACGGTCCGGGAGCGGCTGCGCACGGCGGTGCGCGATCCGAGCACACTCACCGACTTCCGCTGGATGGTCGCCTACTACGCCTACGGCGCGCTGCCCGTGCTGATGCTGCCGTTGTGGCCGCTGGGTCTGGTCGTCGACGGGGTGTGGTGCGGGCTGCTGCGCCGCGAGGCCGTCGTCCTGCCGTTGATCAGCCGGCTCGCGGACCTGGACGCCGAGTGGTCGACCGCCCTGCTGAAGCCCTCGCCGAAGGCCCAACTTGCCGTACGGGTCGAGGAGTTGGTACAGACCCGGGCGGGCGCGATCGCCGCGCACGGGGCCGAACTGCGCCGGATCGAGCGGGACCTGCACGACGGGACGCAGGCCCGGCTGGTGTCGCTGTCGATGCGCATCGGTCTCGCCAAGCGGGCCTACGATCAGGACCCGGCGGCGGCCCGCCGGATGCTCGACGAGGCGCAGACGCTGGCCGAGGAGGCGCTGACGGATCTGCGGCACGTCGTCCGCGCGATCCATCCGCCGATCCTCACCGACCGCGGCCTGGTAGGCGCGGTGCGCGCGCTCGCCGCCAGCAGCGCGCTCGGGGTGAGTGTGACCGTGGACGGGCTGACCGACGGCCACGACGGGCCGCGCGCCCCGGCGGCGGTGGAGGCGGCGGCGTACTTCGTGATCGCCGAGTCGCTGACCAACGCGGCCAAGTACAGCGGCGCCGACCGCGCCGAGGTCCATCTCGCCCGCGCCCGTACCGGACTGCGTGTCCAGGTGCGCGACGAGGGCAGGGGCGGAGCCGACGAGGCGGGCGGATCGGGGCTGTTGGGCATGCAGCGCCGGGTGGCCGCGCTCGACGGCAGTGTGACTGTGACCAGCCCCATCGGGGGACCTACCGTGATCGAAGTGGAGCTGCCGTGCGTCTGGTGAGCGTAGTTGAGGCGGGACTGTCATGAGGGTCGTGATCGCCGAGGACAACGCCCTGCTCAGGGAGGGCCTGGTCCTCCTGCTGACGTCGGCCGGACACGAGGTGGTGGCCGTCGCGGGCAGCGGGCCCGAGGTGCTGCCCGCGCTGCTCGAACACCGGCCGGACGTGGCCGTGCTGGACGTGCGGATGCCGCCCGGCTTCCGCGACGAGGGGCTGCGGGCCGCCCTGGAGGCACGGGAGAAGATCCCGGGCCTGCCGGTGCTGGTGCTCTCGCAGTACGTCGAGGAGTCGTACGCCGCCGAGCTGTTGGGCGTCGGGGCGAGCGGGGTCGGCTATCTCCTCAAGGACCGGATCGGGCGTGTGGACGAGTTCCTCGACGCGCTGGACCGGGTGGCGGCCGGCGGTACGGCGCTGGACCCCGAGGTGGTGACCGAGCTGCTGACGAGGCGCCGTAATTCACCGCTGGACTCGCTGACCCCGCGCGAGCGCGAGGTGCTGAAGCTGATGGCGGAGGGCCACGACAACACGACGATCGCCAAGACCCTGGTCGTCACCGAACGCGCGGTCAGCAAGCACATCGGCAACGTGTTCCTGAAGTTGAGCCTGCCGCCGAGCGACAGCGGGCACCGCCGGGTGCTGGCGGTGCTGGCCTATCTGCAGAACGTGTGACACGCGCCGCCGGTCGTACCCGGGTATGACCCGGCCGGCGGCGCGTACTGCGTTCTCAGTAGCCGCGAGTGTCGGCAGCCGCACGACGACGGGACGGGGGTCCGGCCGCGAGTCTGGGACGGTCCCCGAGAGCAGATGTGGAGCACTCCGTCCCGTGGCTACTTTTCTCCATCGACTGGGCCGACTCGCCTTCCGGCGGCGCTGGTTGGTCACCCTGTTCTGGGTGGCCGTGCTGGCCGCCGTCGGTTTCGCCGCCGTCAGGGCTCCCGAGGCCCCCGACGAGGGGTCGTCCATGCCGGGGATCGAGTCCCAGAAGGCGTTCGACCTGCTGGGGCAGCGCTTCCCGGGTTCGGCCGCGGACGGCGCGAACGCGCGGATCGTGTTCGTGGCCCCGCACGGCGGGAAGATCACCGCGACCGCGAACCGGGCGGTCGTCGAGAAGCTGGTGACCGAGGCGGCCGACGGCTCCCAAGTCGCGAGCGCCGTCGACCCGTTCACCGCGAAGGCGGTGAGCAAGGACGCGACGACCGCGTACGCGACCGTCACCTTCAAGGTGAAGGCGCACGACCTCACCGACACCGCGAAGTCCCATCTCCAGAAGGCGATCGACACGGCCCGCGCCTCCGGCCTGACCGTCGAGGTCGGCGGCACCGCGCTCGCGACCCAGCCGTCGGCGGGCGGCAGCGCCGAGGCGATCGGCATCGCGATCGCGGCCCTGGTGCTCCTGATCACCTTCGGTTCACTGGCGGCGGCCGGACTGCCGCTGCTGACCGCGGTCGTCGGCGTGGGGATCGCCATGTCCTCGATCCTGGCCCTGTCCAAGGCCCTCAACCTGTCGTCCACGACAGGCACGTTGGCCACCATGCTGGGCCTCGCGGTCGGCATCGACTACGCCATGTTCGTCGTCTCCCGCTACCGCGAGGAACGCTCCAAGGGCCACGCGCCCCAGGAGGCGGCGGGACTCGCGGCCGGCACGGCGGGTTCGGCGGTCGTGTTCGCCGGTCTGACCGTTGTCATCGCTCTGGCCGGTCTGTCGGTGGTCGGCATCCCGACGCTCACCAAGATGGGGCTGGCCGCCGCCGGTGCGGTCGTTGTCTCCGTCCTCATCGCGCTGACGCTCGTCCCGGCGCTGCTCGGCTTCTGGCCGAACGCCGTGCTGTCCCGTTCCGCGCGCAGGAAGGGGCGGTTCGAGGGGAACGGCGAGAACAACGGCGGCAGCCGCTGGGCCCGCTTCGTGCTGCGCCGTCCCGTCACCGTGCTGCTGCTCGGCGTGGTGGGCCTCGGCGCGCTGGCGCTCCCGGTGGCGGACCTCCAACTGGGCATGCCCGGCGACGAGGTGAAGTCCACGGCCACCACCGAACGCCGGGCCTACGACGACCTGGCGAAGGGCTTCGGGCCCGGTTTCAACGGGCCGTTGACCGTCGTGGTCGACGCGAAGTCGGCCGACGGCACGAAGGCCGCCGTGTCGACGATCTCGAAGCGGATCGCGGCGACCGAGGGCGTGGTCTCCGTCTCCCCGGCCCGCTTCAACCCGGCGGGCGACACCGCCGTCTTCTCGGCCGTCCCGTCCACCGGTCCCAGCGACGAGAGGACCAAGGACCTCGTCCACACCATCCGCGCCGAACGCCCGGCGCTCGAGTCCGCGACCGGCACGTCGTTCCTGGTCACGGGCACGACGGCCGTCAACATCGACGTGGCGCAGAAGGTGCAGGACGCGCTGATCCCCTATCTCGCGGTGGTGGTCGGCCTGGCCGTCGTCCTCCTGCTGCTGGTCTTCCGCTCGGTCCTCGTCCCCCTGAAGGCGGCTCTCGGCTTCCTCCTGTCGGTGCTCGCCTCGCTCGGTTCGGTCGTCGCGGTCTTCCAATGGGGCCACGGCGCAAGCCTGTTGGGCGTGGAACAGACCGGCCCGATCATGAGCATGATGCCGATCTTCCTGGTGGGCATCGTCTTCGGACTGGCCATGGACTACGAGGTGTTCCTGGTCGCCCGTATGCGGGAGGCCTACGTCCACGGGGACCGGCCGGCGCAGGCGATCGCGACCGGGTTCCGCTACAGCGCCCGGGTGGTCGTGGCCGCCGCGCTGATCATGATGGCGGTGTTCTCGGGCTTCATCGGGGCCGGCGAGTCGATGATCAAGATGATCGGTTTCGGGCTCGCGGCGGCCGTGCTGCTCGACGCCTTCGTCGTCCGGATGGCGATCGTGCCCGCCGTACTGGCGCTGCTGGGCCGGGCCGCCTGGTGGCTGCCGGGGTGGCTGGACCGGCTGCTGCCGAACATCGACGTCGAGGGCGAGGCGCTCACCCGCAGGGAGCCCGCGGCCCCCGCGGTGCCCGAACCGGTTCCGATCACCCGTGCCTGACTCCGCCCCTCCCCCGACGGGCCGCCCGCAGAACGTGATGCGGGCGGCCCCGCGGCCTGTCCCCGAACCCCACCGGCGGGGCCCGACCCCAGGTCAGGACCGGGTATCACCGACCATGGAACCAGGAGACCGACCGGAGACACCGATGCACGACAACTGGCAGCGTTACGCGGACGAGCACATCCGCACCGTCGACACCATGTCGGCGGTGCTGCTGTTCGCCATGTTCCTCTTCGGCAGCGAGCTGAGCGTGCCGCGCGGTCCCGGGCCCGACGCGGTGGCCCCCACGATCGCGCTCGCCACGGTCTCCTGCGCGGCCCTGTTCTGGCAGCGGACCCGCCCGCGTGCGGTCGTCGCCGTCACGGCGGTCGCCGCCGCCGGGGCCGCCGCGCTGGGCTGCCTGCTCACCCCGCTGATGCTGGGGCCGCTGATGCTGGCCCTCTACCGGCTGGCCGTCCTCACCCGCCGCAGGACGGCCCGCCGCTACTTCCTCGCGTCGGTCGTGCTGGTGGTGACCACGGCGACACTGGTGGACCCGGTGCATCACCCCTGGCCGTTCAAGACGGTCGGCCCGGCCGCCTGGCTGCTGCTGCCGGTCGTCGCCGGGAACGCGCTCCGGCTGCGGGACGCCTACCTGGAGGCGGTACAGGCACGCGCCGAGTACGCCGAGCGCAGTCGGGAGGAGGAGGCCCGGCACCGGGTGGCCGAGGAACGGATGCGCATCGCACGGGAGTTGCACGACGTCGTCGCCCACCATCTGGCCCTGGCCCACGCCCAGGCCGGCACCGCCGCCCACCTGGCGCGCACCCACCCCGACCATGTGCAGAAGATCCTGACCGAGCTCGCCGGTACGACGTCCTCCGCGCTGCGCGAGATGAAGGGCACGGTCGGTCTGCTGCGCCGGGCCGACGATCCCGGCGCGCCGCTGGCCCCGAGCCCGGGGCTGGCCCAACTCGCCGAGCTGACCGGCGCGTTCGCCACCGCCGGACTCACGGTCACCGTCACCACGGAGGGCGAACGGCGCCCGCTGTCGGCCGGGGTGGACCTGACGGCGTACCGGATCGTGCAGGAGGCGCTCACCAACGTCAGCAAGCACGCCACGACCGGGTCGGCGCAGGTACGCCTGCGTTACTCCCACGACCGGCTGATCGTCACCGTGTCCGACGACGGCCCGGGTGCGGCGACCGTCCCCGCGCCACCCCCGGGCCAGGGCTTCGGGCTGATCGGGATGCGGGAGCGCGCCCGGTCGGTCGGCGGTGCCCTGCGGGCCGGGCACCGGGCCGGGGGCGGCTTCGAGGTCACCACCGAACTGCCGCTGTATCCCAGCGTTCCGGAACCGGAAGAAAGAACCCCATGACCATCCGTGTACTGCTCGCCGACGACCAGGCCCTGCTGCGGGCCACCTTCCGGATCCTGATCGACACCTGCGAGGGCATGGAGGTGGTCGGCGAGGCGGCCGACGGCGCCGAGGCCATCGCGCTGGCCGCCGAACACCGCCCCGACCTCGTCCTGATGGACATCCGCATGCCCGGCACCGACGGCCTGACCGCCACCTCCGCCATCTGTTCCGACCCGGCGCTGTCCGGCACACGCGTCCTCATCCTCACCACCTTCGAGGTCGACGAGTACGTGGCCCAGGCGCTGCGGGCGGGCGCAAGCGGTTTCCTCGGCAAGGACGTCACCGCCGAGGCGCTGCTCGCGGGCATCCGCACGGTCGCGTCCGGCGAGTCCCTGCTCTCCCCGCTCGCCACCCGCACCCTGATCAGCCGTTTCCTGGCCACCCCCGCACCGAGCGCCCGCCTGGCGACCTCCGACCGGCTCGACGTCCTCACCGCCCGGGAACGCGAGATCATGGCCATGGCCGCCGAGGGCCACTCCAACGACGAGATCGCCGAGCAGCTCTACGTCAGCCCGCTGACCGTCCGCACCCATGTGCACCGCGCCATGACCAAGCTGGACGCCCGCGATCGGGCCCAACTCGTCGTGATGGCCTACCAGTCGGGGCTGGTGCAGGCACCGCCACCGTCCGGCTCCGCGCTCTGACCCAGGCCGCGTCCGCCGAGTCCCTCCCCCAGAGGGGGTACCCCCAGCCCGGCGACGTCCGGCACGCTCCCCAAGGGACTTCGCGGACACGGCCTGGCGCCCGTTCAGGCGAACCCCCCGCCGAACAGGCGTGCCGCCCCCGCTCACCGTCGACACCTGAGGCGTGCCCCTCCCCCGCATCGCACCCATGCTCGCCACCCCCGGCACCCTCCCACCCGCCGAGCAGGACGCTCGCTGGGCCTACGAGACCAAGCAGGACGGCCAGCGCGTGCTGGTGTACCTCCCCGGCGACGGCAGCGTCCTGCTGCGCGCCCGCTCCGGTGCGGACATCACCGGCGCCTATCCCGAACTCCTGCTCCTGGGAAGCGAGTTGGGCAGCACGCGGGCGATCCTGGACGGTGAGGTGCTGGCCCTGGACGAACAGGGGCGCGCCGACTTCCAGTTGCTGCAGAACCGGATGGGGCTGGCCGACTCGCCCGCGCTGGCGGCGCACCGAGCCGCGAACACCCCTGTGCATCTGGTGCTGTTCGACGTCCCGCACCTCAACAGGCCGCTCCTCGCCCTCCCTTACACCGACCGTCGCGCCGAGCTGGAGCGACTGGGCCTGCACGGCCCGAACTGGTCAACTCCCGCCGCACTCACCGGACATGGCACCGAGGCGCTGCGGGCCACCCGTGAACACGGGCTGGAGGGGCTGGTCTGCAAGCGGCTGGACTCGGTGTACGAGCCGGGGGTGCGGTCCCGGGCCTGGATCAAGATCCGCAATCTGCGCAGCGAGGACGTGCTGGTCGGCGGGTGGGTGGCGGGCAAGGGGCAGCTGTCGGGGTTGCCGGGCGCGGTGCTGGTGGGGCAGCGCGCGGGCGGGCGGCTGCGGTACGTCGGCAATGTGGGTACGGGCTGGAGCGAGGCCGAACGTGCCGAACTCGCCGCGCTGTTGCGGGCTGCCGGGACCGACGCCTGCCCCTTCGATCCGGTACCGGCGGTGGCCGGGGCGCGCTGGGTGGTGCCCCGGCTGGTCGGCGAGGTCCGCTACAGCACCCGTACCCGGGCCGGGATGCTGCGGCAGCCGTCCTGGCTGCGGCTGCGCCCCGACCTCGCTCCGGAGGAGTCGGCCGCCGACCTGCCGGAGAACTGAGGAACTTGCGTAGCTCAAGTATTGGGCGCCGTGTCACCGTCGCGACACCTCACCCCCTTGGCGCGTACATGAAAAATAGGGACTCTGAAAGCCCTTTCCCCCCACAGCCGTCGGGCTGCGCCCGAGAGGAGGACGCGTTGTCGTCCCAGAAGTCCCGAACCCGCCGCAGAAGGTGGCTCGCCGGTCTCGGCGGTGCCGCCGTGCTCGTCGTCGCCTTCCCCTCCGCCGCCTTCGCCGCCCCGCCCGCGGCGCTGCCCGCGAACGCCGAGACGGCGGAGAAGACGTATCTGCCCGCCTTCGACTACGACACGGACGGCTGCTACCCGACGCCCGCGATCGGCCCCGACGGCACCATCAACGGCGGTCTCAACCCCACGGGTTCGCTCAGCGGCGACTGCCACGACGCCTCGGACCTCGACAACACCAACAGCTACTCGCGCTACAAGTGCAACAACGGCTGGTGCGCCTACATGTACGGCCTGTACTTCGAGAAGGACCAGGCCGTCGCGAACTCCAGCATCGGCGGGCACCGCAACGACTGGGAACACGTCGTGGTGTGGGTGCAGAACGGCACCATCCAGTACGTGTCGACGTCCAACCACGGCTCGTTCACCGTGCACGCGGCCTCCGACGTCCGCTTCGACGGCACGCACGCCAAGATCGTCTACCACAAGGACGGCATCGGCACGCACGACTTCCGGCTGGCCGACGCCAATGACGAGCCGCCGGAGAACGACAAGCACACCTGGCAGTACCCGCCGCTCGTCGGCTGGAACGGCTACCCGGCAGGCCTGCGCGACAAGTTGAGCGCCTACGACTTCGGCAGCGCGAACTTCGGGCTCAAGGACGCCAACTTCGTGGCCCACCTCACCTCGGCGAAGCCGTCCGGAATCACGTTCGACCCCGCCGCCTGACGGTACCGTCCGCAGGGCACCATCGTTCTCAGGGCTCCCGGGACCATCTCGACCCCGGGAGCCCGAGAGGACGGAACGTGGCAGCTGAACGCAGGGTCTCGCGGCGGGCTCTCCTGATCGCGCTGGGCATCGCCGGGGCGACGGCCATCCCGGCGGGTGCACAGGGCCCGGACCCCGGGAACGGATACACCATGCCCACCCTCGCCTTCGACGACCCGGCCACCCAGCGCCGGCTCGGCGACCTGTACTCGTCGGCGCTCAGATCCGTGTCCGGCGCCAACACCATCGGCGCGGACCGCTCCGTGTACGACAAGGCGGGCCTGCTCAGCTATCCGCCCGGCACGGTCGTCCGCGCGGGCGGCGGCTATCCCGCGCCCCAGCGCTGGACGCGGGACGCGGCCGTCAACGCGTGGAGCGGGGTCAGCCTGCTCGCGCCCGAGGTCGCCCGCAACACCCTGTGGTCCGTGGTCGACCGGACACGGGACGGGCTCGTCGTCCAGCAGGACAACCAGTGGTGGGACCAGATCGTGTGGGTCCTGGCCGCCCACCACCACTACCTGGTCACCGGCGACCGCGACTTCCTCACCCGGGCCCACGACACGTCCGCGCGCACCCTCGCGGCCCGCCGCACCCAGCACCTCAACCCGACGTTCGGCCTCTTCGAGGGCCCGGGCTTCATGAACGACGGCATCTCCGGCTACCCGAGCCCGCCCGCCTCGAAGTCCGTCCACTCGTCCTTCGTCCTGGACCACCCGCACGCCAAGAACCTGATGTGCCTGTCGACCAACTGCCTCTACTACGGCGCCCACATCGCCCTCGCCGCCATGTCCGAGGCCCTCGGCCGCCCCGTACAGGCCGCGTCGCTGCGCTCGGACGCGGAGCGGCTGCGTACGGCGATCGACCGGCACCTGTGGCGCGCGGACGCCGGCACCTACGGCTACCTCGTCCACGGCGAGGGCCCCCTCGCCGGGCATCTCGACACCTCGCAGGAGGGCGCGGGACTGGCCCTCGCCGTCCTCCTCGGCGTCGCCGACACCGAACGCGCCGGCCGGATCCTCGACGCCACGCACTGGCAGCCGTACGGCATCGTCAACGTCTGGCCGCACTTCCCGCGCTTCGACGACCGGCGTCCGGGGCGGCACAACGTGATGGTCTGGCCGATGGTCCACGGGCTGTACGGCCAGGCCGCGGCCGACGCGGGCCACACCGGACCGTTCGCCCTCGCCGTCGACACCCTCGCCGGTCTGGTCGCCACGAGCGGCGGTTTCTACGAGCTGTACAACTCGGTGACCGGTGCCGTGGACGGCGGCTGGCAGGGCGGTGCCAGTGGCCACGCGAACCACTTCGTGTCGCAGCCCGACCAGACCTGGTCGGCGACCGCGTACCTGCGGCTGATCCACGACGGGCTGTTCGGACTGACGTTCACCGACGAGGCGCTACGGCTGCGCCCGTGTCTGCCCCCGACCTGGGGCGCGGTGAGTCTGCGCGGGCTGCGGTACCGGGGCACGACCCTCGACGTGACGCTGAGCGGCGGCGGGAGCAGGGTGCGGTCGTGCACGGTCGACGGGCGGCCGGGGGAAGCCGTCGTACCCGCCGACGGGACCGGCCACCACGCCCTGCATGTGGTCCTCACCGACACGGTGTGACGCGTACGTCACAGTCGCCAGGTGTCCGGGTCCGGTCCACGGCGGGGTGCCGGACGGTCTATCGTGTCCGCATGTCCGTGCCCGAACTGATCCGAATCGTCTCCCGCGACTCGCCCATGGCGCTGGCCCAGGTGGAGCGTGTCCGCGCCGAGTTGGCCGTCCTTCATCCGCAGGTCCGCACCGAGGTCGTGCCGGTGAAGACGACCGGCGACAAGTGGATGGGCGACCTGTCCGCCGTCGAGGGCAAGGGGGCGTTCACCAAGGAGGTGGACGCCGCGCTGCTCGCGGGTGAGGCGGATCTCGCGGTGCACTGCATGAAGGACGTGCCCGCCGACCGGCCGCTGCCCGCCGGTACGACCTTCGCCGCGTTCCTGAAGCGGGACGACATCCGCGACGCCCTGATCCACCCGGGCGGGCTGACCCTCGACGAGCTGCCCGCCGGTACCCGCATCGGCACCTCCTCGGTCCGCCGGGTCGCGCAACTCGCCGCCACCCACCCGGAGTTGCAGTGCGTGCCGTTCCGCGGCAACGTCAACCGGCGGCTGGAGAAGCTCGCGGCGGGCGAGGCGGACGCGCTGCTGGTCGCGATGTCGGGCCTGGAGCGCATCGACCGGATGGACGCGGCCACCGAGGTGCTGTCCGCCGAGGCGATGATGCCGCCGATCGGCGCGGGCATCCTCGCCCTGCAGTGCCGTGAGGGCGACACCGACGTCATCGACGCGATCAGCGGGCTTGGTCACCCCGAGACGCATCGTGAGGCGACGGCGGAGCGCATGTTCCTGCACGTCCTCCAGGGCCACTGCAACAGCCCGATCGCCGGGTACGCCCAGGTCGACCGGAGCGGTGAACTGTCGCTGCGCGCCTGTGTGTTCACCCCGGACGGCAAGACCCGGCTCAACGCCCACGAGTGGGCGGGCCGGCTCGACCCGGCGACGCTCGGCACCTCGGTGGCGGTGGCGCTGCTGCGGCAGGGCGCCCGCGAGATCATCGACGGCATCCCGCACTGACACCTGAAGGGTTCAGGGGGTGCCGGGTTCCGCCTGGTCGCGGAGGAAGTTGCTCACCTGGTGCGCGAGGCCGTCCCGCCCGGCACAGGCCGCGACGGCCTCCTCGCACAGCCCGATGCCGCCCGCCCACAGGCGTCGTTCGGTCCACTCCTCCTCGACCCGCAGCTGCACCTGTACGTCGACCTGGGTCAGGGACGCCTCCGGGCCGGCGGCGTACAGGACGGCGGTGGCGCGGCGCAGCGGGTAGACGTCGAAGCCCTCGATGAACTGCGAGCTGCGCCAGTCGATGAAGGCGCTCTCGCCGTCCGGGCCGACCCGGATGTCGATCTGGCCGTCCTCCAGGTGGATGCCGAGGTGCCGGGCGCCGCGGTTCTCGACGGTGACACGGAGAGTGAAGTACGTCAGCCCTTCGGCGGCGTCGTCGCGTCCGCGCGGCGGCTCGGCTGCCGCCAGGCTGTGGACGCGGACACGCAGACCGGCATGTTCGTCGTACTCGTGCCAGTCCCCGACCACGTTCGGCTCGTACACAATGCACCCTCTCGACCTCAGAGAGCTGCTTCCTATCTGTGTGCTCAGCGCACTGTCAAATGAGCAGAATGCGCTGTGGCCAGCGTTTTCGCCCGCTTGATCACTGATCAAGCCGTGCGCAGGAACAATCCGGTTTCCGGCCACCGAACCGCGGTCGGGGGCGTGCCGCACATCACGTCCCCGGCAAGATCAGCGGGCCAGCCGTCCGAGGAGCGAGGAGGCGGCGGCGATGCCCAGCGCGGCGGCCACCAGGAGGACGGCGAAGTCGGTGCCCACATGCGACGGGGTGCCCAGCAGCAGCCCGCGCAGGGCGTCCACTTCGTAGCTGAGCGGGTTGCCCTTGCTCACCGCCTGCAGCCAGCCGGGCATGATCGCCACCGGGTAGAGGGCGTTGGAGCCGAAGAACAGCGGCATGGTGATCGCCTGTCCGAAACCCATCAGCCGGTCCCTGCTGAGCACGATGCCGGCGATGGTCATCGAGAGGCAGGAGAAGAAGGCCGAGCCGAGGATCACGATCGCCCCGACGCCGATCAGCTTCAGCGGGTTCCAGGTCAGCGCGACTCCGAGGATCGCGGCGATGACGACCACGACGACGGCCTGGATCAGCGACTTCACCCCGGCAGCGAAGGCCTTGCCGGTGATCAGCGCCGAGCGCGGGGTGGGGGTGACGAGGAGCTTGTTGAGGATGCCGGCGTCGCGTTCCCAGATGATCTGGATGCCGTAGAAGATGGCGATGAACATCGCGGACTGGGCGATGATGCCCGGGGCGAGGTAGTCGATGTAGGGGATGCCGCCGGTGGGGATCGCCTTGATGCGGGTGAAGGTCTGGCCGAAGATCAGCAGCCAGAGCGCCGGTTGGACGGCCCGGGTGTACAACTCGGTGCGGTCGTGGCGGAGTTTCTGGAGTTCGACCGCGCACATCGCGATGACACGGGCGGGCAACAGGCGCCAGCCGGACCGGGGTTGGGGCGGGGTGAGCAGCAGGTTCAGGTCGTACTCGGGGGCGGGGTCAGCCGACGCGGTTCGCGGTGCGGCGGGTGCTTCGGACATCGCGGAAACCTCCTGACTGGTCTTCGAGACCGCTGCCGGCGATGTCCCGGAAGACGTCCTCGAGGGTGGGCAGTGGATCGGTGGCGGGCGCTCCGCCTGCGCGACGGCGTTCGCCGAGGCCCTCGCGGAGCTGGACCGGGGTGCCCAGGGCGCGGATGCGGCCGCGGTGCATCAGGCCGACGCGGTCGCAGTACTGGTCGGCCTCGTCCATGTAGTGGGTGGTGACCAGGACGGTCATGCCGGTGGCCTCGCGCACGGCGTTGATGTGCTCCCACACGCTGGTGCGGGCGATCGGGTCGAGGCCGATGGTGGGCTCGTCGAGGATGAGCAGACGGGGCGCGCTGACCAGCGCCTGCGCGAGTTCGAGCCGGCGGACCATGCCGCCGGAGTAGGTGTTGGCCAGCCGGTCGGCGGCGTCGGTGAGGTCGACGGCCCGCAGCGCCTGGGCGACGCGGGCGGCGCGTTCTCTGCGTGGGACGTCGAAGACGCGGGCGAAGAGGGCGACGTTCTCGCGGCCGGTGAGCCCGCTGTCGGCGGACAGCTGCTGCGGGACGTAGCCGAGCATGCGGCGCACCGACATCTGTTCCTTGGCCGTGTCGTGGCCGAAGACATGGACCATGCCCGCCGGGACCGGGAGCAGGGTGGTGATACAGCGGATGGCCGTGGTCTTCCCGGCGCCGTTGGGGCCGAGCAGTCCGAAGACCTCGCCCTCCCCCACGGACAGGTCGAGCCCGTCCACCGCGGTGGTCTCGCCGAAGGAATAGGCGAGCCGGGTGCAACTGACGGCTGCGGACCGCTCGGTGGCGGTGTCGATGGACTGCATCATGAGTCCTCGGCCTCCTCGTGCAGATTGACGGCCAGTTGGTGCAGGGCCGGGATGGCCGCGCGCAGCGCGTCCCGGTCCGCCTGGTCGAGACGGTCCACCTGCGCCCGTACGAGGGCCGCGCGCCGTGCGTGCCAGTCGCCGAGGCGGGTCCTGGCCGTCTCGGTGAGCTGGAGGCGGGCGGCGCGCCGGTCGGCTGGGTCCGTCTCACGAATCAGGAAGCCGTCCCGGGCGAGCTGGTTGACGAGCGTCGACACCGAGTTGCTCGCGAGGAACAGCTCCTTGGCCGCCTCCGAGATGCCGATGCCCGGCCGGACCTCGACCAGGCGCAGCAGCTCCACCTCGGCACCGCGCAGTCGCGGCATGGTCATCTCGCTGCGCAGTCGCCTGCGGATCAGCCGCTGGACCCCGACGAGCGCGTCGGCCAGCTCTTCCGGGAAGTTCTCCGTCTCCACATCCGGAGATTACCTCTTTAGCAGAGGTAACTAACCCAAAAGGATGGTCAAGACACCCGCTCGGGAGGCAGCAGGACCGATTCCGGTTGGACACTGAGGTATGGACCACGACAGGAATCCGTCCCTCGCCGAGCCTGACGCCGTCTCCACCCGCACGGTGTTCGGCGCCCCCTGCTGGGTGAGTCTCACCAGCCGTGACGTGGAGACCACCGAGGCGTTCTACGAGGCCGTGTTCGGCTGGAAGTGGCGCTCGGCCCGGCTCGGCGACCACTTCAGGATCGCCACGGCGAACGACATTCCGGTGGCCGGCCTGGGCGCGGTGGCCTCCATGTGGCAGATCGCGGTGGCCTGGACCCCGTACTTCGCCGTGCCCGACGCGGATGTGGCCGCGGCCCGGGTCCGCGAGCGCGGCGCCACGGTCGCCGTGGGCCCGCTCTCCTTCCCGCCCGGCCGCGCGGCCCTCCTCGCCGACCGGGACGGCGCGACCTTCGGCATCTGGGAGGGCGACCTCATGGGCGGCTGGGAGACCTGGCGCCGCTCCGCCCCCGCCTTCGTCCGCCTGCACACCCGCGACGCCTTCGACGCGGCGATCTTCTACGGCGAGATCCTCGACTGGGCGTCGGCGGACCCGGCGAGCTGCGAGGTCCGGTACGAGGGCGGCGAGGTCGTCCTGCGCAGCGGCGGCAACGTCGTGGCACGCATCGAGTCCGGCGCGCTGGAGGCGGCCCCCGACCCGACCGTCCGCCCGCACTGGCAGGTCCACTTCGCGGTCTCGGACATCCGCTCGTGCGCCCGGGTCGTGGCCTCGCACGGCGGAAGCGTCCTGCGGGAGAACGAGGACGAGGCCGTACTCCGCGACCCGGACGGCGCCCAGTTCACGGTGACCTCGCGGACGACCCCCTGACGCTCAGCGCCGGGCGGGCCGCGACAGCAGCACGAGGCTCCGGGCCTCGACCACCATCTCCGTGTCGGCCTTGTGTTCCGTCTCGTCCGGGGCGCCCTGCGGCTCGGCGGTGTCGATCAGGGTCGTCCAGCGCTCGCCGTAGGTGAGGTCCGGGAGACGGAAGTCGACGGGCTCCCAGTAGCTGTTCAGCAGGAGCAGGAAGGAGTCGTCGACCACGGGCCCGCCGTGCGGGTCGCGTTCGGCGATGGCGTCGCCGTTGAGGAAGACACCGACCGAGTGCGCGTCGGAGCGCTGCCAGTCCCGGTCGGTCATCTCGCGGGCGTCGGGCAGCAGCCACACCAGGTCGGGCAGCGGCTGTCCGGGGTGCACGGCGGTCTCGCCGCGGAAGAACCGGCGCCGACGCAGCACGGGATGGGCGGCGCGCAGTCCGATGACGTACCGCGTGAACGCGGCGAGTTCGCACTGCTCGTCGGTCAACTCCCAGTCGATCCAGGAGACTTCGTTGTCCTGACAGTAGGTGTTGTTGTTGCCGCGCTGGGTTCGGCCCAGTTCGTCGCCGTGGCCGAGCATCGGGATGCCCTGCGAAAGGATCAGCGTGGCAAGGAAGTTGCGCTGCTGGCGGGCGCGCAGCTCCAGCACGGCGGGGTTGTCCGTGTCCCCCTCCGCGCCGCAGTTCCAGGACCGGTTGCCGCTCTCGCCGTCCCGATTCCCTTCCCCGTTGACCTCGTTGTGCTTGTCGTTGTAGGACACCAGGTCGCGCAGGGTGAACCCGTCGTGCGCGGTGACGAAGTTGACGCTGGCGCGCGGCCGTCGCCGGCTGTGCTGATAGAGATCGGATGAGCCGGTGAGCCGGGACGCGAACTCGCCGAGCGTGTGCTCGCCGCCGCGCCAGAAGTCCCGTACGGCGTCCCGGTACTTGCCGTTCCACTCCGACCACAGCGGCGGGAAGTTGCCGACCTGGTAGCCGCCCTCCCCCAGGTCCCACGGCTCGGCGATGAGCTTGACGCGGCTGATCACCGGGTCCTGCTGGATCAGGTCGAAGAACGCGGAGAGCCGGTCCACCTCGTGGAACTGCCGGGCCAGGGTGGCCGCGAGGTCGAAGCGGAAGCCGTCGACGTGCATCTCGGTGACCCAGTACCGCAGCGAGTCCATGATCAGCTGAAGGACGTACGGGTGCCGCATCAGCAGACTGTTCCCGGTGCCCGTCGTGTCGTAGTAGTGGCCCCAATCGCCGTCCACCAAGCGGTAGTAGGAGGCGTTGTCGATGCCCCGGAAGGAGAGGGTGGGGCCCTTCTCGTTGCCCTCGGCGGTGTGGTTGTAGACGACGTCGAGGATCACTTCGAGCCCGGCGGCGTGCAGCGCCTTCACCGTCGACTTGAACTCGGTCACCTGTCCCCCGCGTTCGCGGTGCGCCGCGTACGCGTTGTGGGGCGCGAAGAAGCCGATCGTGTTGTAGCCCCAGTAGTTGGACAGTCCGCGGTCCTGGAGCACGCCGTCCTGCACGAACTGGTGCACCGGCATCAGCTCGACGGCGGTCACCCCCAGCGAGACGAGATGGTCGACGACGGCCGGGTGCGCGAGTCCCGCGTAGGTGCCCCGGAGTTCCTCCGGGACCTCCGCGTGGGCGCGGGTCAGCCCCTTCACATGGGCCTCGTAGATCACGGTGTCGGCGTACGGGCGGCGGGGCGGGCGGTCGTCGCCCCAGTCGAAGGCGGGGTCGACGACCACGCCGAGCATGCCGTGCCCAGCGCTGTCTCCGGAGGCGGGTCCGGCCGAACGCTCGTACAGCGAGGGGTCGTTGTCGATCTGGCCGTCCACCGCCCGGGCGTACGGGTCGAGGAGCAGCTTCGCGGGATTGCAGCGGTGTCCGGCGGCCGGAGCCCACGGGCCGTGCACCCGGTAGCCGTAGCGCTGCCCGGGACCGATGTCCGGCAGGTAGCAGTGCCACACGAAGCCGTCGGCCTCGGTCAGCCGGATGTTCCGGTGGCTGTCGTCGTCCTCGACGAGAACGAGGTCGACGCGCTCGGCGACCTCGCTGAACAGGGCGAAGTTGGTGCCCTTCCCGTCGAAGGAGGCCCCCAATGGACAGGGGTGCCCGCTCCACACGGACACCCCTTTCCGGCGCGGGCTCGCGCTCACCGGGCGTCCTCCAGGACGCCGTGCCCCGGGCGGGCCGGCAGCGCGACCGGTAGCGTGCGGGGAAGCTGGAGCATCTCCCGCAGGCGCGGCGCGGGGGTCCTCGGGACGCGCGGGACGCGTTCGCCGCTGGGGGCGCGCTGCGAGAACCAGATGACCTTGCTTCCGGTGTCGGTGGCGCAGCAGCCCCAGCCGTCGCTCATCGCGGCGATCCGGGCGAGGCAGGCGCGCAGGTCCTGGTCCGGGCGCAGCTCGCGGTCGTTGTCGCCGATGGCGGTGATCAGGTGCTGGCCGTTCCACCAGAGCTCGATCGACGTGTCCTTGTCCGTGGCGTGCTCGTCGATGGCGCGCAGCAGCAGCTCGGCGCCGCGGCGGACGGGGTCCACGAGAACCTCCAGGTCCCAGAGGCGGAGATGGGCGGCCAGAATGCGCCCGACCTGCCCGACCCGTTCCGGACTGACTTCCACGTCGAGGTGGTAGTAGCAGGGCACTGCGGTCTTCATCTTCGTTGGCTCCCTACCGGCGAAGCTCGCGCTTCCCCTCGCCCTGCGGGGCCGGGGCCCCGAACACGAAGCGTGAGCACTGATCGCTTCTGAGTCAGCTCCAGAGTGCGAGCGCTAGGCCATTCGTGCAACACGAGCGACCGATGGGGTAGTTGAAGATCCAACAAGACGCTTGGTCATCACCTGTGCACCATGAGTGAAAGCCTCGACTGCCGTGCCGGAGCCATGCCGCTCCGCGCACGGCCGCCACCCGACGGTCGGGAAACGCGGTCCGCCGAGGCGAAAGGTGAACAGCGCCATGCTGCTACCCGCCAAAGCCGAAGTGGCCCGCCAACTGCGGCGCTACCGGGTGTGGGAACGCGTGATGCTCGCGTCGCCGGGCGACCGGACAGCGCGGGCCACCTTCGAGGACTCGGGCTACACCCTGTGCGTGCTGATGGGGAAGCGCTGCGCGCGCGAGGCCTCGGAAGCCGCCGAACGCTATCTGAGCAGCAGCAGCGTGGGCTCGTACCTCCAGGAGCAGAACGGACGCCCCCGTACGACGGCCGTCGTGCACCGCGGGCCACCCGTCACCGCCGCCGTCACCGTCGACCGGCGTTCCCCGGCCGGAAGGTAGTCCCCCTTCCGGCGCAGCTTGGCCCCCCACCGGGTGAACAGCCCGGCCACGAGCACGGCGGAGGTGAGACCCATGAACGCGACCCCGGCACCGATCGGCCGCATTCCGGTACGCGACGTACGCCCGGCCGTGGACAGCGGCGCGCGCCCGGCGAAGGCGGTCGTCGGCGAGACGTTCGAGGTCACCGCCACCGTGTTCCGCGAGGGCCACGACACCATCGGCGCGAACGTCGTCCTCTACGACCCCGAAGGCCGCCCCGGCCCTTGGACCCCGATGCGCGAACTCGCCCCCGGCAGCGACCGCTGGGGCGCCGAGGTCACCCCGGGCACTACGGGCCGTTGGTCCTACGTCGTGGAGGCCTGGGGCGATCCCCTGTCCACCTGGCGCCGGGCCGCCCGCATCAAGATCCCGGCCGGCATCGACGTCGGTCTGATGCTGGAGGAGGGCGCGGAACTGCACGCACGCGCCGCCACCGGGGTGCCCGAGGGACCGGCGCGGGCTGCGGTGCTCGCCGCTGCGGAGACGCTCCGCGACGACTCACTGCCGGTGGGGACACGGTTCGTCGCCGCGTTGACGCCGGAGGTGGAGGGGGCGCTGGAGCGGTATCCGCTGCGGGAGTTGGTGACGGCTTCGGAGCCTCGTGTGCTGTTGGTGGAGCGGGAGCGGGCGCTGTACGGCTCCTGGTACGAGTTCTTCCCCCGCTCCGAGGGCACGGCGGCCGAGCCCCACGGCACGTTCCGTACGGCGGCGAAGCGGCTCGCGGGCATCGCGGCGATGGGCTTCGACGTGGTGTACCTCCCGCCGATCCACCCCATCGGGACGACCTTCCGCAAGGGCCCGAACAACACGCTGTCCGCCGGTCCCGAGGACGTCGGCGTGCCCTGGGCAATCGGCTCCCCCGAGGGCGGCCACGACGCGATCCACCCCCGCCTCGGGACACTGGAGGACTTCGACGCGTTCGTCGCACGGGCGACCGAGCTGGGCCTGGAGATCGCGCTGGACTTCGCCCTCCAGTGCTCGCCGGACCACCCCTGGGTGGACAAGCACCCGGAGTGGTTCCACCACCGCCCCGACGGGACGATCGCGTACGCGGAGAACCCGCCGAAGAAGTACCAGGACATCTACCCCATCGCCTTCGACCGCGACCTCGACGGCCTGGTCGCCGAAACCCTGCGGGTGCTGCGGCACTGGATGGACCACGGGGTGCGGATCTTCCGCGTCGACAACCCGCACACCAAGCCGGTCATGTTCTGGGAGCGGGTCATCGCCGACGTCAACGCCACCGACCCGGACGTGATCTTCCTGGCCGAGGCGTTCACCCGCCCCGCGATGATGGCCACCCTCGCCCAGGTCGGCTTCCAGCAGTCGTACACCTACTTCACCTGGCGCAACACCAAACAGGAACTCACCGACTACCTCAGCGAGTTGTCGGGCGAGGCGGCCGCCTACATGCGGCCCAACTTCTTCGTCAACACCCCCGACATCCTCCACGAGTTCCTCCAGCACGGCGGCCGACCCGCCTTCGAACTCCGCGCGGTGCTCGCGGCGACGCTCGCGCCGACCTGGGGTGTCTACAGCGGTTACGAACTCTGCGAGAACTCCGCTCTCCGGCCGGGCAGCGAGGAGTATCTCGACTCGGAGAAGTACCAACTCCGGCCGCGCGACTGGGCGTCGGCCGAGCGGGAAGGCCGTAGCATCGCTCCCCTCATCGCGTCGCTCAACGCGATCCGCCGTCGCCACCCGTCGCTGCGCCGGCTCAGGAATCTCCGCTTTCACCGGACGGACAACGACGCGGTGATCGCGTACAGCAAGACCGCGGGCGCGGACACGGTTCTGGTGGTCGTCAACCTCGATCCGCACCACACCCAGGAGGCCACGGTCTCGTTGGACATGCCGCAACTCGGCCTGGAATCACACGAATCCATGTCGGTGCACGACGAACTGACGGGTGAGTCCTATCAGTGGGGCAGGACCAACTATGTGCGTCTGGAACCCGGCCGGGCTCCGGCGCACGTGTTCCACGTCCGGCGGTCCACACAGAGCGGAGGGTCAAGAGCTTCATGACTGTCAACGAACCGGTCCACGACACCTTCGAGGACACTCCCGCCAAGGACCGGGACCCCGAGTGGTTCAAACGCGCCGTCTTCTACGAGGTCCTGGTCCGCTCCTTCCAGGACAGCAACGGCGACGGCATCGGTGACCTCAAGGGCATCACCGCCAAACTCGACTACCTCCAGTGGCTCGGCATCGACTGCCTCTGGCTCCCACCCTTCTTCAAATCCCCCCTGCGCGACGGCGGTTACGACGTCTCCGACTACACCGCCGTCCTCCCCGAATTCGGCGACCTCGCGGACTTCGTCGAGTTCGTGGACTCCGCACACCAGCGGGGCATGCGGGTCATCATCGACTTCGTCATGAACCACACCAGCGACCAGCACCCGTGGTTCCAGGAATCCCGCCGCGACCCCGAAGGCCCCTACGGCGACTACTACATGTGGGCCGACGACGACAAGCAGTACCCCGACGCCCGCATCATCTTCGTCGACACCGAAGCCTCCAACTGGACCTTCGACCCCGTCCGCAAGCAGTACTTCTGGCACCGCTTCTTCTCCCACCAACCGGACCTCAACTACGAGAACCCGGCCGTCCAGGAGGAGATCCTGGCCGCCCTCCGCTTCTGGCTCGACCTCGGCATCGACGGCTTCCGCCTCGACGCCGTCCCCTACCTCTTCGCGGCCGAGGGCACCAACTGCGAGAACCTGCCCGCCAGTCACGACTTCCTGAAGCGCGTCCGCCGCGAGATCGACGCGATGTATCCGGACACCGTGCTGCTGGCGGAGGCGAACCAGTGGCCCGAGGACGTCGTCGACTACTTCGGCGACTTCCAGAGCGGCGGCGACGAATGCCACATGGCGTTCCACTTCCCGGTGATGCCGAGGATCTTCATGGCGGTTCGCCGGGAGTCCCGCTACCCGGTGTCGGAGATCCTCGCCAAGACCCCGGCGATCCCGTCGAGTTGTCAGTGGGGCATCTTCCTGCGCAACCACGACGAGCTGACCCTGGAGATGGTCACCGACGAAGAACGCGACTACATGTGGGCCGAGTACGCCAAGGACCCGCGGATGCGCGCCAACATCGGTATCCGCAGGCGTCTGGCGACTCTGCTGGACAACGACCGCAACCAGATCGAACTGTTCACGGCCCTGCTGCTCTCCCTCCCCGGCTCGCCGATCCTCTACTACGGCGACGAGATCGGCATGGGCGACAACATCTGGCTCGGCGACCGCGACGCCGTCCGCACCCCCATGCAGTGGACGCCCGACCGCAACGCGGGCTTCTCCTCCTGCGACCCGGGGCGCCTCTTCCTGCCGACGATCATGGATCCCGTGTACGGCTATCAAGTCACCAACGTCGAAGCGTCGATGTCGTCGCCCTCCTCGCTGCTGCACTGGACCCGCCGCATGATCGAGATCCGCAAGCAGAACCCGGCGTTCGGCCTCGGCTCCTACACGGAACTCCAGTCGACGAACCCGGCGGTGATCGCCTTCCTGCGCGAGTACGAGGACGACCTCGTTCTCTGTGTGCACAACTTCTCGCGGTTCGCGCAGCCGACCATGCTGGATCTGCGGGAGTTCGACGGCCGGCATCCCGTGGAGCTGATCGGTGGGGTGCGGTTCCCCGCGATCGGTGAGCTGCCGTATCTGCTGACGCTCGCGGGACACGGCTTCTACTGGTTCCGGCTCTCACGAGCCGCACCCCGCAACGGCCGACGACTTTGAGGATGTGCCCGCGAAAGGACGCGTCACCATGCCAAAGACCGCACCCCTCCGACCGGGCGGCCCCGCCCTCGACCGGCCGCCAGCCACGCTCGCCGGGCTGCTGCGCGAATGGCTGCCCGGGCAGCGCTGGTTCGCGGGCAAGGACCGGCCGGTGGCCGACCTCGACGTGCTCTCCACGACCGAGTTGTTCCCGGGCTGTCTCCATCTGCTGGTACACGCGTCCCACGCGGCGGTTCCCACGCCGGGCGGCACTCCCCCGCCCGGCGACTGCTACCAACTCCTGCTCGGCGTAAGGGAACACGTCTCGCCGCGACTCGCCCGGGCCTTCATCGGCCGGGTGCACGAAGGCCCGTTGGCCGGGCTCGCGGTGTACGACGCCTTGCAGGACCCCCGGTCGGCCGAGCTACTGCTGGAGCGGTTGCGACACCCCGGTGCGGCGGGCCCCCTGCGCTTCGAGTCGGACCCGTCGGTGTCGGTGCCCGCCGGACTCGCGCCCCGGCTGCTGGACGCCGAGCAGTCCAACTCCTCGCTGGTGTACGGCGACCGGTTCATCCTGAAGGTGTTCCGGCGCATCCAGCCCGGCGTCAACCCGGACCTGGAACTGCCGGGGGCGCTGGCGGCGCGGGGCTGCACCCGGGTCCCTTCGCCGGCGGCGTGGTTCGGGACGGCGGAGCCATGGGCCGCCACCCTCGGCGTGCTCCAGCCGTTCCTGCCGGACGCCTCGGACGGCTGGGCGCTGGCGCTGCGGGCGCTCGCCGCCGGTGACGAATTCACCACCGAGGCCCATGAGTTGGGGGAGGCCACGGCCGACGTCCATCTCGCGCTGGCCGCGGCCTTTCCGTCCGACGCCGGTGGCGACAACGACCGTACGGCCGCCGCGATGACCGGGCGTCTGGAGGCCGCCGCACACTCCGTTGCCGCACTGCGGCCCTTCGTGCCGGGGCTGCGGACCGCGTTCGGCGCGCTGGTCGGCCGTGATGCCGGGCCGCCCGAGCAGCGGATCCACGGCGATCTGCATCTCGGGCAGGTGCTGCGGGCCGGCCGCGACTGGTTCGTCATCGACTTCGAGGGCGAGCCGTCCAAGCCGCTGGCCGAGCGGCGCAGCGCGCAGTCCCCGGTGCGGGACATCGCCGGGATGCTGCGCTCCTTCGACTACGCGGCCCGCCAGCGCCGTCCCTGGCGCCCCGAGTGGGCGCGCCGCTGCCGCGAGGCCTATTGTGCGGGCTACGCGGCCCGGGCCGGCTGGGACCCCCGCACCAAGCACGCCCTGCTGCGCGCCTACGAGACGGATCGCGCGGTCTACGAAGTGCTGTACGAGGCCAGACACCGCCCGGACTGGCTTCCCGTACCCATGGCGGCGATCGAGCGACTCGCCGTCCGAGGAGGCTGAACTCCGTGGCCCTGCGCGACACTTCACCTTCGGAGGCGGGCGGACCCGCCGTGTCCCTTCCCCTGGACCCGGCCGACCGCGAGCGCCTGCTGTCGGGCGCCCACCACGACCCGCACGCGCTGCTCGGCGCGCGCCCGGTCGCCGGCGGGATCGCCTTCCGGGCGCTACGGCCGTACGCCCGGACCGTGAGTGTCGTGGTCGACGGCATGCGCAACCCGCTCGCCTCGGAAGGGGGCGGTCTCTTCTCCGGTGTGGTGCCGCTCGACGCGATCCCGGCGTACACACTGCTGGTGTCGTACGCGGAGGGCGACGAGCACGAGGTGGAGGACCCGTACCGTTTCCTTCCCGCGCTCGGGGATCTCGATCTGCACCTGATCCGGGAGGGGCGCCACGAGGAGTTGTGGAAGGCGCTCGGTGCGGAGCCGATGACGCACGAGGGAGTCACCGGCACCCGCTTCTCCGTGTGGGCGCCGAACGCCCAAGGGGTGCGTGTCGCCGGGGACTTCAGCTCCTGGGACGGGACTGCCTTCCCGATGCGGTCGCTGGGTTCGTCGGGTGTGTGGGAGCTGTTCCTGCCGGGGGTGGGCGAGGGCGCGCGCTACAAGTTCGAGATCACCTCACGGCACGGCGACCGCTTCCTCAAGGCGGACCCGATGGCCCGCCGTACAGAAGTACCGCCCGCCACGGCCTCCATCGTGACGGCCTCGCACTACGAGTGGGACGACGCGGAGTGGCTGGCCCGGCGGACGGAAACCCCGGTGCACGAAGCGCCGTTGTCGGTGTACGAGGTGCATCTCGCGTCCTGGCGGCCCGGCCTGACGTATCGTCAGCTGGCCGTCGAACTCCCCGAGTACGTCAACGACATGGGCTTCACCCACGTGGAGTTCATGCCGGTGACGGAGCATCCCTTCGGCGGTTCCTGGGGCTACCAGGTCACCGGCTTCTACGCCCCGACCGCGCGCCTCGGCACCCCCGACGACTTCAAGTTCCTGGTCGACGCCCTCCATCAGGCCGGTATCGGCGTGATCATGGACTGGGTCCCGGCGCACTTCCCCAAGGACGACTGGGCGTTGGCCCGGTTCGACGGGGAGCCGCTGTACGAGCCCGGGGACGCGCGGCGGGCCGAGCATCCGGACTGGGGGACGTACGAGTTCGACCTCGGGCGGACCGAGGTGCGCAACTTCCTGGTGGCGAACGCCGTGTACTGGTGTCAGGAGTTCCACATCGACGGCCTGCGCGTGGACGCGGTCGCCTCGATGCTCTACCTCGACTACTCACGCGACTCGGGTCAGTGGACGCCGAACGTCCATGGCGGGCGCGACGACCTGGACGCCGTCGCCTTCCTCCAGGAGATGAACGCGACCGTGTACCGCAGGGTGCCCGGAGTCGTGACGATCGCCGAGGAGTCCACCGCCTGGGACGGCGTGACCCGCCCCACCGACACCGGTGGACTCGGCTTCGGCCTGAAGTGGAACATGGGCTGGATGCACGACTCGCTCGGCTATATGGCGCACGAGCCGGTCCATCGCAAGTTCCATCACCACGAGATGACCTTCTCGATGGTGTACGCGTACAGCGAGAACTACGTGCTGCCCATCTCGCACGACGAAGTCGTCCACGGGAAGCGGTCGTTGGTGTCGAAGATGCCGGGCAACTGGTGGCAGCAGCGCGCCGACCACCGGGCGTATCTGGGCTTCATGTGGGCCCATCCCGGCAAGCAACTCCTCTTCATGGGGCAGGAGTTCGCGCAAGGTTCCGAGTGGTCCGAAGCACATGGCCCCGACTGGTGGCTGCTCGACGCGGAATACGACGCCGCGCCCGATCACCGGGGCGTTCAGAACCTCGTCCGCGACCTCAACACCGTCTACCGCCGTACGCCCGCTCTCTGGCAGCTCGACACCGAACCCTCCGGTTTCCGCTGGGTGTTGGGCGACGCGGCCGAGGACAACGTCTTCGCGTTCCTGCGGTTCGACGCCGAGGGCGCGCCGCTGCTCGCCGTCAGCAACTTCTCCCCCGTCGTACGCCACGACTACCGGCTCGGTGTCCCCGACTCCATCCCGGCCTGGCGCGAGGCGCTCAACACCGACTCCGCCGCGTACGGCGGCAGCGATGTCACCAACCCCGACGCGGTCAAACCGGAGGACGGCCATATCCGGCTCACCCTCCCGCCCCTGGCGACGGTGTGGCTGACACCGGGGTGACATGCTGCTTCCATGCCGACGCCGACACACCCTGACATCACCCAAATAACCGGCCTCCACCTGGAGTTGCGGGACGTCACGCAGGACGTGCGGGGCGGCGGGCGGGTGTTGGACGAGGTGTCGTTCGAGGTCGGGGCGGGGCGGCTCACGGTGATCGCGGGCAGCAGCGGCGCGGGCAAGACGGTGCTGCTGGGGACCCTCGCGGGACTCCAGAGCCCGACCACGGGGGCCGTACTGCACGACGGTGCCCGACCGGGGCCGCCCGGGCCGGAGTTCGGGTACGTGCCGCAGGAGGACGTGATCCACCGCGAGCTGCCGTTGCGGCGCACGCTGGAGTACGCGGGGCGGCTGCGGATGCCGGGCGGGACGGTTCCGGCGCGGGTGACGGAGGTGCTCGACACCCTCGGGCTGTCCGGGCGTGCCGACACTCCGGTGCGGGCGCTGAGCGGCGGGGAGCGCAAACGGGCGTGTATCGCGGCCGAGTTGCTGACCCGGCCGCGGGTGCTCTTCCTCGACGAGCCCACCTCCGGGCTCGATCCGGTCACCGGGGCAGCGCTGCTGGCCACCCTGCGGAGTCTGGCCGAGGCCGGCACCACCGTCGTGCTCACCACCCATGTCCTCGCCGATCTGCCGCGCTGCGACCAGGTCGTGTTCCTGTCGCCGGGCGGTTCCGTCGCGTTCGTGGGGCCGCCGGACGCGCTGCTCGGGGCGTTCGGCGCGGAGACGGCGGAGGACGTGTACGCGGCGGTCGCGGAAGGGAAGCGCGTCGAACGGTCGGCCCCGGCGGCGCTTCCCGACCGCCGCCCGGCACCGACCGGGCACCGTCCGCCGCGCGTCGGCGCCGTACGCCAGTGGGCGCTGCTGACCCGTCGTACGACGGCCCTGCTGGTGCACAACCGGCTCTCGGTGGCCGTGTTCGCGGGGTCGCCGGTGATGATCGTGGCGATGTTCGCGGTGCTGTTCCGGGCGGGTGCCTTTGATCCTGCGGCGCCCGATCCGGGGTCCACGGCGATGATCATGTTCTGGATCGCGTTCGGGGCGTTCTTCTTCGGGCTGACGTACGGACTGCTCCAGATCTGCCCCGAGTTGGCGGTGCTGCGCCGGGAGTGGCTGGCCGGGGTGCGGATCGGGCCGTACGTGGCCTCGAAGTTGACCACCGTGCTGCCTGTACTGGCTGCGGCGGACGCGCTGTTGCTGGCGGTGCTGCGCGCGCTGGACCGGCTGCCGGCGGCCGGCTGGGACACGTACGGCTCGCTGTTCCTGACCAGTGTGCTGGCCTCGGCCGCCGCGCTGGCCCTCGGGCTGCTCACCTCGGCCGCGGTCACGGAGCCGGCCCAGGCGACCCTGATGCTGCCGCTGCTCTGCTTCCCCCAGGTGCTGTTCTCGGGCGCCTTCGTGCCGGTGCCCCGGATGGCGCCGGCCGGTCAGGCGATCAGCTGGGCGATGACCAACCGGTGGGCGTTCGAGGCACTGGGCAGTGCGATCGGCCTCAACGGCCTGTGGCGGGACGGCAGTTCAGCGGCGGGGCCGCCGCTGCTGCGGTCGTACGGGGACTCGTTCGCGCATCCGGCCGGGCGCGGCTGGCTGATCCTGGCGGGGTTCGCGGCGCTGTTCCTGGCGGCGACCTGGGCGGTGCTGGTGCGCAGGTGCCGTCAGGGGGCGCAGGCGGCCCGTGCCGGGCGGTGAACAGCTTCGCCGGTCAGCAGCCTGCCCGGTCGGCCAGGCCGGCCGCCGTCGGTACGCGGTCGCGGTAGGTGTCCGCGACGAAGTCCAGAAACGTTTCGACGTCCCTGGGCTGCGAGGAGACACCCACCGAGACCCGTACGGCGCCCGCGGACGGCAGGCCCAGCAGGTCGAGGTACTCCTCCAGTGAGCGCATCGGAGTGCGGGCCGCCGAGCGCAGGCTGCGCAGGGGGAGGGCGAAGGCGGCCTCTCCGGCGCCCGGGTTGCAGAAGCAGCCGAAGCGGAGCGATATGCGGCGCTCGGCGCTGTCCTGGGCGACGATCCGTTCGTCGATCACCCGGCCGTCCGCGCCGAGGAGGTTGAGGGCGACGGTGCCGCCGCGTGCGGGGCCGCTGTCGGTGGGGCCGTAGACCCGGGCCATCGGGGAGCCGTCGGTGTGGCGTAACTCCGTGATTCCCGTGAGGAGTTGGCCGGTGAGCCGGGCGACGTGGTCGTGCACGCGGTCCATGCCGATGGCGTCGATCCACTCCAGGCCGGCCGTGATGTCCGGTATGGAGAGGAAGTTGACGGTGCCGTCCTCGAAGGCGGCCTCGCCGTCCGCGAGGACGTGCCACTGCGCCTGGGCGCTCGCGGCGTAGATGGTGCCGCCGGAGAACCAGGGCCTGCGCAGCCGGGCGAGGGACTCGCGGCGGACGATCAGGCTGCCTATGCCCGTGGGGTAGCCGAACACCTTGTACCAGCTGACCACGGTGAAGTCCGGGTGGTGGCGGGACAGGTCGAGGGGGTTGGCAGGCACGAACGCGGCGGCGTCGAGCAGGACGTCGTAGCCGTGGCCCTGAGCGGTGGCGATCCAGTCCAGGGAGTGCCGTACGCCGGTGAAGTTGCTCTGTGCGGGATAGGCGAGGAGTCCGCGGTGGCGGGTGCGGGCCGTGAGCGCGGTGTGCAGCCGGTCCTCGTCCACCGCCAACTCCGGTCCGTGGACCGGGACGTACTCGGTCCTGGCGCCGGCGGCGCGGGCGTACTCCCTGAGGCCGTTCACCGAGTTGTGGTTGTCGAGGAGCATCACGAGCCGGCTGCCGCGGGCGAACGGGTAGGACTCGCCGACCAGGCGCAGCGCGGCCGTCGCGTTGGCGGTGAACACCACGGTGTACTCGGCCGGATCGGCCGAGAAGTGCCGCAGCACCGCCGCGCGGGCCTCGGCCAGCAGGTCGCCGGAGGCGCGGGAGGCGGGGCTCTCCGAGTGCGGGTTGCCGTAGACGCCCCCGGTGATCCGCGCGGCGCTGGCCCTGACCAGTGAGCTGGGGGCGAGTCCCGCGCCCGTGTAGTCGAGATAGGTGTGCCCCTCGGCGTCCAGATAGCCGAAGTCGCGTGCTCTCAACTCGTCGAGATCCAGCGTGCTCACGTCCTCGTACACCCCGCTTTGTCAGGTCGACCCCACTCAACCACCAAACTCCGCAGGGCCACTTCCCTGTTCCCCTCACCAATCGCTCACACCTGGGCTACATTCGAGCACCGTCGATAACAGTAATGATCGGCAGAGTCACGCCCCGTACAACCCAGGAGCAGCGCATGCGCGACTTCGCCGTCGCTCCACCCCCCACCTCCGCCCTGTCCACCCTGACCGGCGGCCTCGCCGACAGCATCTTCGAGACTGCGGCCGTCAATCCCACCCTTCCGCTGGTCGCGCGCCGGCCCGACCCCTCCTCCCCCGTGTGGGAGGACGTGACGGCGGTCGAGCTGCGGGACGAAGTCGTCGACGTGGCCAAGGGGTTGATCGCCTCCGGGATCTCGCCGGGCAGCCGGGTCGCGATCATGGCCCGCACCCGTTACGAGTGGACGGTGCTCAGCCACGCCCTGTGGGCCGTCGGCGCCGAGGTGGTGCCGGTCCATCCGACGTCCTCGCGCGAGCAGGTCGAGTGGATCCTGCGGGACGCCAACTGCGTGGCCGTGGTGGTGGAGGACGAGCAGGGCATCATGACGGTCGGCACGGTGTGTGCCGCGCTGCCGCTGCTGCGGCACGTCTGGCAGCTGGACTCCGGGGCGCTGGCCCAACTCGTGGAGCGGGGCACCTACATCCCGCAGACCACGGTGGACTCGCTGCGCCGGATCGTGATGCCGGACTCGACCGCGGTCGTCGCCTACACCTCGGGCACCTCGGGCCGCCCCATGGGCTGCGCGCTGAGCCATCGCAGCCTGGCCAGCCCCTGCGACACGCTGCTCGCGGGCTGGCCGAACACGGCGGCACACGCCGGGGAACAGCCGGCCGTGCTGGCCTTCCTGCCCTTCTCCCACGTGTACGGCCTGATGATCCAGGGCCTGTGCATGCGCGGCGGCTGGCTGATGGCCCACGAGCCGGAGATGACCGAGGCGGCGCTGGTGTCGGGGCTGCGCTCTTTCCGGCCCACCTATCTCTACGCCGTCCCGTCGGTCTTCGAGAAGATCTACAAGAACATGTTGCGGACGGCCCAACAGCTGGGCCGCGGCGCGCTGTTCGAGCGGGCCGCGGCGACCGCGCGGGAGTTCGCGACGGCCGAGGAGCGGCTGAGACTCGGCCGGGGCTCGGGCCCCGGACTCGATCTGCGGCTGCAACACGCCGTGTACGAACGGACGGTGTACCGCAAGCTGCGCGCCGGCCTCGGCGGCCGGGTGGTCGGCGGCACGTCGGGCGGCTCTCCCCTGAACCGTGAACTGTCCCTGTTCTACGCGGGCATCGGCATCATGGTGCACGACGGCTACGGGCTCACGGAGACCGCCGGCGGGATCACCATGCAGCCCGCGGGCCGGGAGAAGATCGGCACCGTGGGGCAGGCGCTGCCCGGCACCGAGATCCGGGTCGCGGAGGACGGCGAGATCCTGGTGCACGGCCCGTCGATGTTCCAGGGCTACATCAACGACGAGCGGGCGACCCGGTCGGCGCTGCACGCGGGCTGGCTGGCGACCGGGGACATCGGGCGGCTGGACACCGAGGGGTATCTGACGATCACCGGCCGCAAGAAGGACATCATCATCACCAGCAGTGGCAAGAGCGTGGCGCCGGCCGCCCTGGAGAACCGGCTGCGCATGCATCCCCTGATCCATCAGGCGGTGGTCGTCGGCGACGACCGTCCCTGTGTGGGGGCGCTGCTGACCCTGGACCCGGAGTTCGTGGCGCACTGGCAGGCCGGTCTCGCGATGCAGAGCGACGCGCGGGGCCGGGAGGCGCGTGAGGAGAACGCGCTGCGGGAGGAGATCACCCGGGCCGTGGCAGCCGCCAACAGCCCGGTGGGGCGCGCCGAGTCGATCCGGGTGTTCCGGGTGCTCCCGCAGCCGTTCGACGTCGCGGGCGGGCTGCTGACGCCGTCGATGAAGCTGCGCAGGGACGCGATCGTACGCAAATACGCCTTCGAGATCGACGCGATGTACCAGGCACGCGCGCGTGCCCCGCGCCTGCCGACGGTGGACGAGCAGGTCACGGGGTGGGAGGACGCGGACAACGTGTTCCGATGAGGTGACCGGGACAGGTTGGCCACTCCGGGCGGTGGGCCGTGACCGTGGCGTCGCGGCTGCCAGGCGGACAAGGGCGGCGACACGCTGGACGCATCGGCGTTCGACGACAAGGCGCCGGAACCCCCGCGCCTTTGGGATCCGCGCCGCACCCCGCGTCCGCGACAGGACCTGCCGGACGGCGCCCAGGTCACCGGCCCCGGCTCACCGGCCGCTGGTCACTCCGGGCGGTGGGCGACGACCGCGAACATCGTCACGGACATGTGCAGCGCGCCCTGTTCGGCGGCCTCGGTGAGGTCGGCGTAGGCGCGGTCTCGCTGGGCCTCGGTGAGCGCGCCGCGGCGGACGGCGGACTCGCCGAGCATGCGGATCAGGGGCCAGACGACCGAGCGGTGGTCCTGGAGCAGCGCCTGCGAGCCGCGGTCGTCGACGACGAATCCGGCCGCGCTGAGCTGGCCGACGAGGCGGCGTCCCGCGTAGGGGTTGGCCGCGCCGGTGAGAGCGCCCGAGGTGAGCGCGGCCATGATCTCCGGGTCGCCGGGGTGCAGGATCGTGGTCGCCCAGTCGGTGTCGAGGAGGGCCACGCGTCCGCCGGGGCGCAGCACGCGGGCCATCTCGGCGACGGCCTTGTCCGGTTCGGCGAGGTGCTGGAGGACCCGTTCGCACCAGACGACGTCCACGGAGTCGTCCGGCACGGGCAGGGACAGCGCGTCGCCGTCCGTGAAGCGGGCCGCGTTGCCGGCCTCGGCGGCGCGTTCCTGGGCGACCGTGCGCAGCCCGGGGTTGGGCTCGACCCCGAGCGCCGACCCGGTGTCCCCCACCGCCGCGGCGAGTTCACGGGTCGTCGAGCCGGTGCCGGACCCGATGTCGAGGGCGCGCTCGCCGGTACGCGGGGCGAGTGCCTCGTGCGCCCAGGCCCGCAGTCGTCGTACGCCGGGATTGGTCTCCTGCATGTCGAGCGCGGCGACCAGCCGCGGCACGCCGCCGGGGTCGATGTTCTGGGTGCGGAAGCCGGACCCGGGCTCGGGCTGAGTGTGCGACATGGCGTGCACTCTACGGTCCGCAGCGGTCGCCCAAGAGCGGGTCGGGGCCGGTTCACGTACGCCATTTGTTCACGCGCCCGGGGCGTACGCCGGGCGTCGGCGGGGCATGCTGGTGCCCACGCGTTCGTCTGCCTGCCGCGCTCAGCTGGCGGAACGGCTCCCGGCACGGTGGGATCGATGTGGGTGTGCGAAGCAGCGATCCAGGGGCAGGCGGACGACGTCGAGGCAGACCGCCTGGAGCCGCAGAAGGGATGAACACCGTGACACGACCGAGGATCCTGGTGGTTGGCGCAGGCTTCGCAGGAGTGGAGTGCGTTCGCCGTCTGGAACGGAAACTGAACACCGACGAGGCGGACGTCGCGCTGGTGACGCCGTTCTCCTACCAGCTCTACCTTCCCCTGCTGCCGCAGGTCGCCTCCGGCGTCCTGACCCCGCAGTCGATCGCCGTCTCGCTGCGCCGCAGCAGCAAGTACCGCACCCGGATCATCCCGGGCGGCGCCATCGGTGTGGACATCAAGGCCAAGGTCTGTGTGATCCGCACGATCAACGACGAGATCGTCAACGAGCCCTACGACTACATCGTGCTCTCCCCCGGCAGCATCACCCGCACCTTCGACATCCCCGGGCTGACGGATCACGCCTTCGGGATGAAGACCCTCGCCGAGGCCGCCTACATCCGCGACCACGTGATCACGCAGCTGGATCTCGCGGACGCGAGCGACGACCCGGCGGAGAAGGCCTCGCGGCTCCAGTTCGTGGTGGTCGGCGGCGGATACGCCGGTACCGAGACGGCCGCCTGTCTCCAGAAGCTGACGCACGCCGCGGTCAAGCGCTATCCCCGGATCGACCCCGGGCTGATCAAGTGGCACCTCATCGACATCGCGCCGAAGCTGATGCCCGAGCTCGGCGACAAGCTCGGCAAGAGCGCGCAGGAGATCCTGACCAGGCGCGGTATCGACATCTCCCTGGGTGTCTCCATCGCCAAGGCCGGGCCCGAGGAGGTCACCTTCACGGACGGGCGCGTGGTGCCGACCCGGACGCTGATCTGGACGGCCGGTGTGGTCGCCAGCCCGCTGATCGCCACGCTGGGTGCGGAAACGATTCGGGGGCGGCTCGCGGTCACCGCCGACATGAACCTCCCCGGGCACGACGGGGTGTTCGCGCTCGGCGACTCCGGCGCGGTCCCGGACGAGGCCAAGGGCGGGGACGGCGCGATCTGCCCGCCGACCGCGCAGCACGCCATGCGGCAGGGCAAGGTGGTCGCCGACAACGTGATCGCGACCCTGCGCAACCAGCCGCTGAAGCCGTACGTCCACAAGGACCTCGGGCTGGTCGTGGACCTCGGCGGCAGGGACGCGGTGTCCAAGCCGCTCGGCATCGAACTGCGAGGCCTGCCCGCCCAGTTCGCCGCCCGCGGCTATCACTGGGCGGCGCTGCGCACCAACGTCGCCAAGGTCCGCGTCGCGACGAACTGGACGCTCAACGCGCTGGCCGGCGACGACTTCGTGCGCACCGGCTTCCAGGCCCGCAAACCGGCCACCCTGAAGGACTTCGAGTACACCGACTCGTATCTCTCGCCCGAGCAGGTGCGGGACCAGGTCGAAGGGTCCGGGACCAAGGAGCCGTAGCATCGGTGGTACGGATCTTGAGATGAACCCCTGGGAGAGTACGGCGGCGTGAGGGCAGCGGGACGGGCGGCGTGGGCACGGCTGTGGGATCGCGTCGCGGCGTCCGATCCCGGACTGCTGCGGTTGACGGCCGGGCTGCGGACGGTGGCCTCGATCGCGCTCACGCTTGCCGTGCTCTCCCTGCTGCACGCCTCGGTGCCGCATCTGGTGGCCGGGGCGATGTCGGCGATGGTCTCCACGTTCGCGATCCGCGAGAAGCAGCGCGCGGGGCAGGCGGTGACGCTCGCGCTCGGCCTGCCGGTGGCGCTGGCCTCGGTGTCGCTGAGCGCGCTGCTGAACTCGCGGGTGGTCGCCGGTGACGTCTTCTTCGTCCTGCTGATCTTCGGCGCGGTCTACAGCCGCCGCTTCGGCGACCGGGGCACCGCGCTGGGCCTGATCGGCTTCCAGATCTACTTCCTGTCCCTGTTCATCGGCGCGACCGTCTCCGTACTGCCCCGGCTGTACGGCGTGATCGGAGTGGCCTTCGTGTGCAGCGCGCTGGTGCGGTTCGCGCTGGTGCCGGAGACACCGACGGGGACGCTGGACCGGCTGCGGCGGGCGTTCCGGGCGCGGTTCGCCCAACTGGTCACCGCGCAGCTCGGGTTGCTCGACGCCGGTCCCGACGACATGGAGAAGGCCCTCGACGACGTACGGGAGGGCACCGCGCGGCTGCACGAGACGGCGCTGCTGATCCAGGGCCGGCTGGAGGACGGGACATCGGACGAGGCGGTGGCGCGGCTGGTGCAGCGGCGTATCGCCGACGCGGAGATCGCGGCCGAGCGGCTGGGGCTTCTGCTGCTGACCGCGCGCAGCGCCGAGCGGGGGCACACCCTGACCCTGCATCTGCCGGGCGCGCCCGTCCCGTCGGCCGACCGGCTGCCGGTGCGGGACGGGACGACCGACACCCTGCGCCACGAGCTGGAGGCGCTGCGCCTGCTGGTGCTGCGGCCCGTGGGCGCGGATTCGGGCACCGGGCTGGCCCATGTCCGCAACCGGCTGCTGGGGTATCGCGAGGAGGAGAACCTGCCGCCCGCCCCGGACGCCGTGCAGGACGTGTTCCGGGGCATCGGCGAGGCCGCGCGGGCGGTGCTGGGGCTGCGGATCGCCGTGGACGGTCCGCAGGACGAGTCCGAGGACACACCCGCGACGACCCGCTCGCGCGAGGAGCTGGACGCGGAGGACGCCGCCATCGCGGGCAGCGAGGAGGCCGAGGACGCGGAGCGCACGGGATTGCGGCGGCCGACGACACGCGCTGCCGTACAGGTCGCCGTGGGGTCGTCGCTGGCGATCGTCGGCGGCGAGTTCCTGTCCAGTCAGCGCTGGTACTGGGCGGTGCTGACCTGCTGGATCGTGTTCCTCAACACCTCGTCCACCGGCGAGATCCTGGTCAAGGGCTACCGGCGGCTGCTCGGCACGGTCCTTGGTGTGGTGGCCGGCATCGGGCTCGCGGGGCTGGTCGGGCACCACACGTGGACGGCGTTCGCGCTGGTGCTGCTGTTCATCTTCGCGATGTTCTACACGGCACCGCTGTCCTACACCCTGATGTCCTTCTTCGTCACCGCGATGCTGGGCCTGCTCTACACGCTGCTGCACACCTACAGCGCGTCGGTGCTGGTGCTGCGGATCGAGGAGACGGCGCTCGGCGCGGCCTGCGGGGTGGTCGCGGCGGCGCTGGTGCTGCCGGTGCACACGGACCGCCGTACGAACGAACTGCTCGGGACCGTGCTGGCGCGGCTCACGGATGTCACCGAGGCCGCCGTCGACCAGCTCAGCGGTGGCGCCCCGGCCGAACTCCTCGACAAGGCAAGGGACCTGGACCAGGCGCTGGCCGATCTGAGCGCCTCGACACAGCCGCTGACGCACCCGATCACGCCGTTGCGGGCGCGCCGGGACACCGCGCGGTTCGTCGTCGCGCTCCTGGAGACCTGCGCCTATCACGCGCGGTATCTGGCGGCGACCGCCGAGCTGCTGCCGACGCATCCGTCGATCGCGGCGGATCCGCGACTGCGGGAGGCGGGGCACCGGATCGTGCACAACATCGGGGTCATCGGCGCGCATGTCGCCGACGGGGACGCGGTCGGCGTGATCGAGACCGGGCCGAGCATCGCGTCCCTGCTGCGGCCCGGCACGCCCGGGACTCCGCGCTACGGCCGGGTGACCGACCGCGTGCTGCGGCATCTGCAACGCCTGGACGAGGCCGTGGTCGGTCTGGCCCGCCCGCTCGGTGTGCCGATTCCGGCGCCGGCGAAGTGAACTCCGCGCGCCGGGGGTAGACGTCTGGCATGACTGATGTCGTGGACTCGGGTGAATTGTTGCGGCGCATCCAGCGGGCCCGGGCCTTCGCCGCCCAGGAGGCGCACGCGTGGTCGGAGCAGGGCGACCCCGTACGGGAGGTGGCCTACGAGGCCGTTCTGCGGGTCCTGGACGAGATCGTGGCGCCCGGAAGGCACGCCGCGAAGTGAAACCGGTCACGCGACCGGTTCAGCTGGGTACGAAATGCCCGCTGATGGTTTACGGTTCATTCATACGTGGTCACGGAGTCGACCGTACCGTCCTCCGCCGCCACCGCTTAACGGCCCTGGCTGGTCTCCCCCGTCCAGCCAGGGCTTTTTCATGCCCCGATTCCGGCCCCCGAGGTGCCCGGGACGTCGACAGCGGCTGAAATGGGCGTAGGGAGAATTCCGGAACCGCTGTCGGCGAGGAGCCCCGAGCCATGACCAAAGCGATAAAACTGCTGACCGCCCTGCCCCAGGCCCAGCGCGAACGGCTGATGGAGCTCGCGCAGGAGGTGTCGTTCGCCGAGGATTCCAGGATCTTCGAGGCGGGCGGCACGGCCGACCGTTTCTGGGTGATCCGCTCCGGCGCGGTCTCGCTCGACCAGCGGGTGACACCCCAGCAGCGGGTGACCGTGGGCAGTCTCGGGGCCGGCGACCTGCTCGGCTGGTCCTGGCTTTTCCCGCCGTACCAGTGGGACTTCGGCGCGGAGGCGTTCAGTGCCGTGCGGGCCTACGAGTTCGACGCGGCGGCCGTTCTCGCGCTGTGCGTGGAGGATCCGCTGCTCGGACTCTCCCTGGTACGGATCGTCGCGGAGATCCTCGCGCACCGGCTGGAGCTGACCCGGGGCAAGCTGATGGAGCACTACACGCTCCACGGGCATGCCTGAACGCGGCCTCAGATGCGGTAGCGGCGCAGCGCCGGGACCGCGAAGGCCAGGCTCAGCATGATGACCACGACCAGGATGCCGCCGCCCGCGACCGCCGTGCGGGGGCCGAAGGCCGAGCCCGCCGTGCCGTGCAGGACGTCGGCCAGACGCGGTCCACCCGCGACGACGACGGTGAAGACACCCTGCGTGCGGCCGCGCATCTCGTCGGTGGCGGCGGACAGCAGGATCGCCCCGCGGAACACCATGGACACCATGTCGGCGACCCCGGCGGCGGCCAGGAAGACGACACCGATCCACAGGTTGCTGCTCAGCCCGAACCCGGTGATGGCCGCGCCCCAGGCGACGACCGCGCCGATCACCATCCAGCCGTGCCGCCGCGCCCGCGAGAAGGTGCCGGAGAACAGTCCGCCGACCACCGCCCCGATCGGGATCGCAGCGAACAGCATGCCGAGCGCGAGGCCCTCGCCGTAGGGCGCGTAGGTCTGGGCGGCGAGCTGCGGGAACAGGGCGCGGGGCATGCCGAAGACCATCGCGATGATGTCGGCGAGGAAGGACAGCAGCAGCACCTTGTGCAGCGAGATGTAGCGGAAGCCGGCGGCGACCTCGCGCCAGCCCGCGCGGCGCGGTGTCGCCGACTCCAGGGGCGGCAGCGCGGGCAGCCGGACGACCGCCCAGAGCGTCACGCACAGGGCAAGCGCGTCGATGAGATACAGCTCGGGCAGACCGATGACCGGGATGAGGGCACCGGCGAGGAGCGGTCCGACGACCTGGCCGGTCTGCATCACGGTCGAGCCGAGGGCGTTGGCGGCGGCCAGCTGCTCCGCGGGGACCAGGCGGGCGATGGAGGCGTTGCGGGCGGGCGCGTTGAGGCCCCAGAAGGCCTGCTGCATCGCGAGCAGCAGCATCAGCGCGGCCACCGATTCGAGCCCGGTGACGGCCTGGAGCCAGAACAGCACCGAGGTCACCGCTATGCCGCTGTTGGTGATCAGGAGCAGTTTGCGGCGGTCCATGCTGTCGGCGAGCGAGCCGCCCCACAGCGCGAACACGATGAGCGGCAGCAGGCCCGCCATGCTGGCCGCGCCGACCCAGGCGGAGGAGCCGGTGATGTCGTAGATCTGCTTGGGTACGGCGACGGCGGTGAGCTGGCTGCCGACGGCCGTGACGATGGTCGAGGACCACAGCCGGCGGTAGGCGGGGATGCGCAGTGGGCGGGTGTCCATCGCCCAGCGGCGCCAGCCGCGCCGGGGTCCGGTCGCCGGTTCCGTGTCCTTCGCGGCCTCGGGTTCGGTGCCGCTGTCGGTGCTCTCGCTGGTGTCCACTGGCTTCCTGGTTGCTCGCTACATCTAATCGACCAGGGTTCACTATCGCAGCACCGGCTGTGGTCGCCGAATCCGTGATCTCACGTTCCGCCGACGAGAGTTGCGCCGAGGCCGATCATCGTCGCGGCGACCAGGCCGTCCAGGACCCGCCAGGCCGAGGGCTTGGCGAGGAAGCGGCTGAGCAGACGGGCGCCGAACCCGAGCGCGGTGAACCAGCACACGCTCGCGCACACGGCCCCGAGCCCGAAGGTCCAGCGCAGCGGGCCGCGGTCGGCGGCGATCGAGCCGAGCAGGAACACGGTGTCGAGATAGACGTGCGGGTTGAGCCAGGTCATCGCGAGACAGGTGAGGACGGCCCGGCGGCGCGAGCCGGTCGCCTCGCCCTCCGCGTGGAGAGCGGCGGGGCGGAACATCCGGCGGGCGGCGAGAACGCCGTAGACGAGCAGGAACGCGCCGCCGATCAGGCCGACCGCCCTGAGCGCGCCCGGCCAGGCGACCACGACCGCGCCGACACCGCCGACACCGAGCGCGATGAGGAGGGCGTCGGACAGGGCGCAGATGCCGACCACGGCGAGGACCGCCTCTCGGCGGATGCCCTGGCGCAGGACGAAGGCGTTCTGGGCGCCGATGGCGACGATGAGCGAGAGGCCGGTGCCGAAGCCGGCGGCCGCCGCGGAGAGAGCGTTGGTCACGCCTTCGACGCTAGAGAGACCGGCATCAGGAGTACAGCTAAAGATTCTTACGTAACATTAGCGCTCGTGATGGTTTCGGAGCTGCCCCTCGATCAGGTGCGGACGCTGCTCGCGGTCGTCGACGAGGGCACGTTCGACGCGGCGGCCACCGCCCTGCATGTGACGCCCTCGGCGGTCAGCCAGCGGGTGAAGGCCCTGGAGCAGCGCACCGGCCGGGTCCTGCTGCTGCGCACCAAACCGGTGCGGACGACCGAGTCCGGTGATGTGGTCGTGCGCTTCGCCCGCCAACTCGCCCGCCTGGAGCGGGACGCGCGCGCCGAGCTGGGGATGAGTGGGGTCGGTGAACCGACCCGGGTGTCGATCGCGGTCAACGCGGACTCCCTGGCCACCTGGTTCCTGGGCGCACTCACCCGCGTTTCGCGCGATGTGCCGGTCTGCTTCGAACTCCGCCGCGAGGACGAGGACCATACGGCGGCTCTGCTGCGCGAGGGGCTGGTGATGGCGGCGGTGACCTCGTCGCCGGACGCCGTGCCGGGTTGTTCGGTGCGGGCACTGGGGCGGATGCGCTATCTCCCGGTGGCGAGCCCGGAGTTCAGGGACACATGGCTCGCGGGTGCGTTGCGGGACACTCTGCCCGAGGCACCGGTGGTGACCTTCGACCGGCTGGACGACTTCCAGGACACCTTCGTACGGCGGCTGCGGCGCGGGGAGGGCGGGGCGAGTGCGGTACGGCATCTTGTGCCGACCTCTGAGGGGTTCGTCGCGTCCGTCGCCGCGGGGCTGGGGTGGGGCATGGTGCCCGAGATGCAAGCCGAATCGCTGCTGCGTGCGGGCGAGTTGGTGAACCTCGCGCCCGCGCGGGCGGTCGATGTACCGCTGTACTGGCAGCAGTGGAAGCTGGATTCGCCGGCGTTGGCCGCGGTGGCCGATGCGGTGGCCGCCAGGGCGGCGGGGGCTCTGCGTTAGGTGGGGTCGTCGGTCGTCTGCTGCGCCGTCGTGGCTGGTCGCGCAGTTCCCCGCGCCCCTTTGGGGCGCACCTGTCGAACCGGTGACAATTGGGCTGCCGCGCTGTCCAACAGCATCTCCAAGGCCGTCGGGTAGGCGCTCTGGACCATGTGGGTCGCCAGGAGCGGGGCCGCCTCCGCGATGCGCGGGTGGGTGGTGCGGGGCAGGCGCGCGTAGGTCGAGAGCCACATGTCCTCGTCCGCCCGAAGGGACTCGCTCGGCAGGGCCAGGGACGCCGCGTCCAGGGCGGCGAAGGCCAGGGTCTGGTCGATGAACGCGTGGTAGATCCGGACGGTGTCCGGGAGCGGGAGGCCGGCCGTGCGCAGGACGTCGAGTACGGCCTCGTCGGCGGCCAGTTCGTTGGCGCGGCCGGTGACGCGGCTCGCCGTGAGCTGGGCGGCCTGTGGGTGGGCGACGTACGCGGCGTGGATGCGCAGGCCGATCGCGCGCAGGTCGGCCCGCCACTCCCCCGTCGGCTCCCAGCCGCGCAGCGCCTGCCCGACCAGGGCGTCGCCGATCGCCAGGGTCAGCTCGTCCATGCCCCGGAAGTAGCGGTAGAGGGTGCTGGGGTCGGCGTCGAGAGCGAGTCCGAGGCGGCGGGCGGTCAGGCCCGCGCTGCCGTGTTCGCGGAGCATGCGCAGGGCCGTGTCGACGATCAGCTGCTCGGACAGGACGGTGCCGCTCTTCGTGGGACGGCGCCGTCGCCGCTTCTCCTCCGGCACCACCTGTTTCGGCATCGCGGCCTCCTCGTACACCCTTATGCCAACGCCATTGACCTTATCCGGAGGACCGGCGTTGTATCACCGGTGAGATATCGGCACTGAAGGAGTTCTTGCCATGCGTGTACTGCTCGTGGGAGCCGGTGGTGTGGGTGGTGCGATCACCCGGATCGCGGCCCGGCGTCCGTTCTTCGACGCGATGGTGGTCGCCGACTACGACCTGTCCCGGGCGGAGGCGGCGGTCGCCGCGCTCGGGGACGGGGGCGCCCGGTTCCGCGCCGAGCGGCTGGACGCCAACGACGAGAAGGCCGTCGTCGCTGCGCTGCGCGCGCACGAGTGCGACGTGCTGCTCAACGCGACCGACCCGCGCTTCGTCCTCCCCCTCTTCCGCGCGGCTCGGGCCGCCGGGGCGAACTACCTCGACATGGCGATGTCGTTGTCGCGGCCGCATCCGGACCGGCCGTACGAGGAGTGCGGGGTCAAGCTCGGCGACGCGCAGTTCGAGGACGCGGCCGAGTGGGAGAAGGCGGGCGCGCTGGCCCTCGTCGGAATGGGCGTGGAGCCGGGGCTCTCGGACGTTTTCGCGCGGTACGCCGCCGACGAACTCTTCGACGAGATCGAGGAGATCGGCATCCGCGACGGCGCCAACCTCACCGTCGACGGCTACGACTTCGCACCCTCCTTCTCCATCTGGACCACGATCGAGGAGTGCCTGAACCCGCCGGTCGTCTACGAGGCCGACCGCGGCTGGTTCACCACGGAACCGTTCAGCGAGCCCGAGGTGTTCGACTTCCCCGAGGGCATCGGCCCGGTCGAGTGCGTGAACGTGGAGCACGAGGAGGTGCTGCTCGTCCCGCGCTGGGTCGACGCGAAGCGGGTCACCTTCAAGTACGGGCTCGGCAACGAGTTCATCGAGACCCTGAAGACCCTGCACCTGCTGGGCCTCGACCGCACCGAGCCGGTCACCGTGCCGAGTGCGGCGGGCCCCGTCGCCGTGTCGCCGCGCGATGTCGTCGCCGCCTGTCTGCCCGACCCCGCGACCCTGGGCGACCGTATGCACGGCAAGACCTGCGCGGGTACGTGGGTGCGCGGCACGAAGGACGGGGCGCCGCGCGAGGTGTACCTCTACCACGTGGTCGACAACCAGTGGTCGATGGCGGAGTACGGCTCCCAGGCCGTGGTGTGGCAGACCGCGATCAACCCGGTGATCGCCCTGGAGCTGCTGGCCACGGGCGCGTGGACCGGCTCGGGTGTGCTGGGCCCGGAGGCGTTCCCGGCCGGCCCGTTCCTGGACCTGCTGACCGAGTACGGGTCGCCGTGGGGCCTGCGCGAGCAGTGACCCTGCTCAACTCCCTTCGGGCGAGGGCGAGTCGGGAAGCTTCAGGGTGAACGTGGAGCCGGTGCCGGGTGTGCTCGCCGCCTCGACCGTGCCGTCGTGGGCGGCGGCGAGGTCGCGGACGATGGACAGGCCGAGGCCGCTGCCTCCGGTGCGGCGGCTGCGGGACTGGTCGGCGCGCCAGAACCGTTCGAAGACGTGCGGGAGGTCCTCGGGCGCGATGCCGGTACCGGTGTCGGTGACGGTCAGGACGGCCCGGTCGCCCTCACGCCACGCGGTCAGGGTCACCGTGCCGTCGACGGGTGTGTGGCGCAGCGCGTTGGACACGAGGTTGCCGAGCACCTGGCGCATGCGGACGGGGTCCGCGTCCAGCCAGAGGGTGCGGTCCGCCTTGGTGAGCAGGACGACCCCGGCCGTGTCGGCGGTGACCCGGTACGCGGCGGCGACCTGGTCGAAGAGGTCCTCGACGCGCACGGGTTCGCGGTGCAGCCGCAGGGTCCCGGCGTCGGCGGCGGCGAGGTCCTGGAGGTCGTCGATGACGCGCTGGAGGACCATCGCCTCCTCGTGCAGGGAGCCGAGGAGCGCCGGGTCGGGTTCGACGAAGCCGTCCCGGGTGACCTCCAGCCAGCCCCGGATGTTGGTGAGCGGGCTGCGCAGTTCATGGGCGATGTCGCTGACCATGGCCTTGCGCTGGACCTCCATGCGTTCGCGGCGATCGGCGAGGTCGTTGAAGGCCTCGGCCAGGATGCCGGTCTCGTCCCGGGTCTTCACCGGCACCCGGACGTGCAGTTCCGGCGGCTGCTGGGCCGCCTCGGTCAGCACGCGCAGGGGCCGTACCAGGCGGGTGGCGACCACGGCCGTCACCAGGACGGTGAGTGCCAGCACGGCCGCCGCCGCGCCGACGACCTTCGTCTTGTTCGCCGGGGAGACGTCGAAGCGGGGTGCGGTGGTGTCGCCGCCGCCCAGGAACAGTTCGGCCACCGGCGCGACGTATGGCTCGAGTTGGGCGCGGCGGGCGGTGTCGGTGCAGGCCTCCGCCTTCTGGGTGTAGGCCGCGTCGCCCAACTTGGTGTACGCGCCCGTGACGTAGCGGGAGCCGAGGTTCTTGTCGAAGACGTCGACGCCGAAGTACGGGATCGCAAGGTTCAGGCCTTCCTTCTGGTAGCAGGGACGGGCGCGCGCGATCAGGTCCTTCAGCGCCTTGCTCTCGGTGACGGTCGGGGTGTTGAGCTTCCCGTCGGCGCACTGCTCGGGCACATGGTTGTTGGCGTCGTCGCCGTTCCCGTCGGTGAGGACGGGACGGCCGCTCGGTGTCATCGTGATGGTCGTGTCGATCCGGGCCCGGGCGTAGCACGCCTGCCGTTCCTTGGCCAGCGCCTCCAGTTGGGCCCGCTCCTTGACGGGCAGCCGATAGGGCCCCACGACCCGGGGGTCGATGCCGCTGAGCTGAGCGCCGGGTTGCGTGTACGTGTCGGTGTGCAGCGGGTCGACGTTCGCGGCGGGACGGGGCGGCAGTGAGGTGCCGTGCGGCGCGGAGTCGGCGACGAGGGTGCGGTCGGAGGTGGTGAGGGCGATGCGGCGGCCCATCTTCTTCGACAGGGCGACGAGCGTGGGCCGTACGCCCTTCCATTCGGGGTGGGTCGCCGCGTAGCCGCTGAGCTGGGCGAGGATGCGCATGTCGTCGGCGAGGTCCTGGCCCTGTTCCTCGCGGATGGCCCGGGTGGTGGTCTCCACCGCGAGCCAGGCGGTCGCCCCGACCGAGCAGAGGGCGATCAGCACGGTGGCGACGAGCAGCCGGACCAACAGCCGCTTGCGCAGCGGTATCCGGGGCCTCACGCGCGACCGCCGCGCAGCTTGTAGCCGACGCCGAACACGGTCAGCAGCCGGGCCGGTTTGCGTGGGTCGGGCTCTATCTTCCGGCGCAGGTTCATGATGTGGACGTCGACGGCCCGTTCCGTGGACGCCCGGTCCAGGCCCCTGGTGTACTGCAACAACTGCCGTCGGGAGAAGACCCGTTCGGGCTCGGCGGCCATCGCGAGCAGGATCTCGAACTCGGCCGGCGTGCAGTCCACCGGTGCCCCGTCGCAGCGCACCTCGTGCCGCGCGGGATCGACGGAGAGGCCCGCCGCCCGTACGACGGTGTCCTCCTGTCTGCTCTCGGCGGTACGGCCGCTGCGCCGCAGGACCGTGCGGATGCGGGCCATCAGTTCGCGCGGGCTGTAGGGCTTGGTCATGTAGTCGTCGGCGCCGAGTTCCAGGCCGAGCAGGACGTCGTCCTCGGTGGAGCGGGCGGTCAGCATCAGGACGGGGATGTCGTCCTCGCGCAGCGCCCGGCACACGCCGAAGCCGTCGATCACGGGCAGCATGAGGTCGAGCACCACGAGGTCGGGTCGCAGTGTCCGGGCCTCGGCGATGGCGGCGCCCCCGTCGTGGACCACGGTCGCGGTGTGGCCTTCGGTCAGCAGGGAGCGTCGTATCAGCTCGGCCTGCATCTCGTCGTCCTCGGCGACCAGCACATGTGCGCACATTGGGCGGATCCTAGGCGGTCAGTGCGAGAGGGACGCGGCGTCGCCCATGACGACGACGGGGTGGCGGGCGGGGTCGAGAGTGCGCAGCAGTTCCTTCATGTGGTCCTCGGCGATGCTGACGCAGCCGTGGGTGGGGCCGCCGTGGTCGACGTGGATCCAGATGCCGCCGCCCCGCGAGGCGCCGAGGGGGCGGGTCCAGTCGAGGGGGGAAGTGCCGGGCTGCCGGTTGTAGTCGATGGCGATCACGTAGTCGAAGGACCCGGCGAGCGACTCGCCCTCGAAGCCGGTGCCGGGCGAGACGAAGCCCGACCCCTGGTCGTACGACAGCTTGGTGCCGGGGTCCTTGAGGAGTCCGCCCGCGTCCGTGAGCGAGTAGACACCGATCGGTGAGCGCAGGTCGCCGGCCATGTGGTGGTTCGACCAGCCTCTGAGCGCGTTGTGCGCGGCCCAGCTCGCGGTCCGCTGCCAGCCGTCGTCGGTGCGCTCGTACAGGGCGAGCGTGGAGACGGAGGAGTTCGCGCCCCGGCCGGTCACCAGGACGACCTGCTCGGTGCCGGCCGGTATTCGGGCGAGCGTCTTGGGCCCCACGCCCGGGAGTTGGCGGGGTGCGGCCTCGGCGGATATCGCGGAGGAGGGCGAGTCCGGAGGCGTGGAGGGAGCGGGAGGAGCGGCGGACACGTGGTCCGTCGCCGCCACCGCACCGCCGCCGCATCCCGTGAGCAACAGGGACACGGCGACGAGTGCGACCGGGGACATACGAGTGATCATGGGTCGACGATGACCGACACATGTGAGGAACTCGTCAGCTCCCAGGCCGTGTCCGCAAAGTCCCGTCGTCCGCCCGGAGGGCGGGCCCTGCGGCGTCCGGTGCGTGCTCTCGGCGTGCCGGGCGGAAGCCCTCGTACTGGGTGTACGTGGGCTTTCGCCCGGTGCGGCGAGAGTGCGTGCCGGGCGTCGCGGGGCGGGCGGGACTTTGCGGACGCGGCCTAGGGCTTGGCCGGCTTGCCCTTCGTGTAGAGCCAGGTGTGGAACAGAACGTCCAGTTTCTTCCCGGACTTCTGCTCCGCGAGGCCGATGAACTGTGCGGTGGTGCCGTGCCCGTAGCGGTGTCCGCCGGCCCAGGCGCGCAGGATCGCGAAGAAGGTCTTGTCGCCGACGGCAAGGCGCAGTTCGTGCAGTGCCATGGCCCCGCGGGCGTAGACCGGCGTGCCGAAGATGTTGGCGCCGCTGCCCGGGTCGCCGGGCGGGAACGCCCACAGGTCGTCGGTCGCCGCGCGGGCGTACAGCGCGTCGAAGGTCTGCTGGGCGGTCTTTCCGCCGTGCTGCTCGCTGTAGAGCCACTCCGCGTAGGTGGCGAAGCCCTCGTTGAGCCAGATGTCCTTCCAGCTGGTGAGGGAGACGGAGTCCCCGAACCACTGGTGGGCGTTCTCGTGCACGAGGGTGCTGAGGTCCGGCGCCGAGTCGTAGATCGGCCGCCCCTGGGTCTCCAGGGCGTAGCCGACGTCCGGGGCGTGGTCGACGATCGACCCGGCCGAGCGGAACGGGTACGGGCCGAACAGCTTGCTCTCCCACTCCAGGACGGAGGGCAGCTTCTTGAGCACGGGCGCGGCGGCGGTGGCCTCGCGGGGATCGACGGCGTTGTACACCTTGACCCCGTCCTTGGTGGTGTACTGCTCGACCTTGAACTTCCCGACCGTCGCGGTGGCGAGGTAGGCGGCCATCGGCTCGGGCGCGTGCCAGCGGAACGTGGTCTTCCCGTGCGCCGTCTTCTGGCCCAGGAGAACGCCGTTGGCGACCGCGGTGCGTCCCTGCGGGACGGTGATCGTGAAGTCGTACGACGACTTGTCCTTGGGGTGGCTGTTCGCCGGGAACCAGGTCATCGCGCCCTGCGGTTCGCCCGCCACGAAGGCGCCGTCGTCGGTGGCGATCCAGCCGTCCGCCGAGCCGTCCGGGTCGGTGACCTGCTTGGGGACGCCGTGGTAGGTGACGGCGATCTGGAACTCCTGGCCCTTGCGCAGTGCCTTGTGCGGGGTGACGACGAGTTCCTGTCCGTCGCGGCGGAAGCCGGCCTTGACGTGGTCGACGGTCAGGCCGGTGATCGTCAGGCCCTTGAAGTCGAGGTCGAAGCGGGTGAGTTTCTCGGTGGCGCGGGCGGTGAGGACCGCCTTGCCGTCGAGCCGGCGGCTCGCCGGGTCGTAGCTGAGCGTCAGGCCGTAGTGGGCGACGTGGTAGCCGCCGTTGCCGGAGAGCGGGAAGTACGGGTCGCCCACGCCGGACGAGCCGATCGTGGTGGCTCCGGCCGGCGCTGCGGCGGCGAGCAGGGCCGCGACGGCGACGGGGACGGTGGCCACGACGGCGCTGCGGCGGAGGACGGCGGTGCGTCTTGTGGACGGCTGCCGGAGGTGCGTCACATGCGCTCCTACAGAGTGAGGGGTGATCATTCGTCTCAGAGACTAGGCGGCCCGCCCCCTCGGAATCCCTCATGTGCGGGTCAAGTTACGCCGCGTCGCCCCCGCGCCGGGTGTGTCCCCGGACGTAGGCTCGCGGGCATCACCACCGCCCGAGGGAGCCCGCCCGTGACCGTACGCGTGCGCCGTGTCTACGATCCGCCCGAGCCGGAGGACGGCGTCCGCGTCCTGGTCGACCGGCTGTGGCCGCGCGGCCTGTCCAAGGACGCGGCCCGCGTCGACGAGTGGCCCAAGTCCCTGACCCCGTCGAACGAACTGCGCCGCTGGTACCACGCGGGCGAGGGGTCGTACGAGGAGTTCAGCGGTCGCTACGAGGCGGAACTCACCGATCCCGAAGCGGCCGAACTCCTGCACACCTTGCGGAACTTGGTCCGCATGGGGCCGGTGACGTTGCTGACGGCGGTGAAGTTGCCGCAGGAGAGTCACGCGGCGGTGCTGGCCCGCCTCCTCGACAGCTGATCGGCTGAGGAGACGGGCCGTGGCCTCCGGTCAGGCGGTCTGCTTCGCCGCCGCGCGGCCCGCGGCGCGGCCGGAGAAGAGGCAGCCGCCGAGGAAGGTGCCTTCGAGGGCGTTGTAGCCGTGCACGCCACCGCCGCCGAAGCCGGCCACCTCGCCCGCCGCGTACAGTCCGCCGATCGGCTTGCCGTCGGCGGCCAGGGCGCGTGAGTCCAGGTCGGTCTGGATGCCGCCGAGGGTCTTGCGGGTCAGGACGTGCAGCTTGACGCCGATGAGGGGGCCGGCGGCCGGGTCGAGGATGCGGTGCGGGGTGGCCACGCGGCCCAGGCGGTCGCCGATGTAGCGGCGGGCGTTGCGGATGCCCTGGATCTGGGAGTCCTTGCTGTACGGGTTGGCGATCTGGAGGTCGCGGGCCTCGATCTGGCGGCGCAGCACGGCCGCGTCGAGAAGCGGTTTGTCGGTCAACTGGTTCATTTTCTCGACCAGTTGCTCCAGGTTGCCGGCGGTCACGAAGTCCGCGCCCTTGCGCAGGAAGGCGTCCACCGGGCCGGGCGCGCCCTTGCCGAGCAGGCGGTCGCGAAGGACGGCCTTCTTGTCCTTGGCGGTGATGTCGGGGTTCTGCTCGGAGCCAGAGAGCGCGAACTCCTTCTCGATGATCTTCTGGGTGAGGATGAACCAGGAGTGGTCGTGGTCCGCCAGGTCCGCTGTCGTCCGCAGGTACTTGAGGGTGTTGAGGGTGTCGTAGCCCGGCAGGCACGGGTCGGGCAGGCGGCGGCCGAGGGCGTCGAACCACAGGGAGGACGGGCCGGGCAGGATGCGGATGCCGTGGCCGGGCCAGACCGGGTTCCAGTTCTGCAGGCCCTCGGTGTAGTGCCACATGCGGTCGCGGTTGACCAGTCGTACGCCCGCCTCGGCGCTGATGTCGAGCATCCGGCCGTCGACGTAGGCGGGGACGCCGGTGACCATCTCGGCGGGCGGGGTGCCGAGACGCTCGGGCCAGTAGCGGCGGACGATGTCGTGGTTGGCGCCGATGCCGCCGGTGGTGACGACGACGGCCTGCGCGGTGAGTTCGAACTCGCCGATGGCCTCGCGGCTGGAGGAGACTCCGCGCGGCGAGTCGTCCTCGGCGAGGACCGTGCCGCGTACGCCGCGTGCCTCGCCCTCCGTGACGACCAACTCGTCCACCTGGTGGCGGTGGTAGAAGGTGAGGAGGCCGTCGCGGGCGGCCTGCTTCGCGTAGTTCACGAAGGGTTCGACGACTCCGGTGCCGGTGCCCCAGGTGACGTGGAAGCGCGGGACGGAGTTGCCGTGTCCGTGGGCGCGCAGGTCGCCGCGTTCGGCCCAGCCGACGGTGGGCAGCAGCTTGATGCCGTGGCCGTCGAGCCAGGTGCGCTTCTCGCCGGCCGCGAACTCGACGTAGGCGCGCGCCCAGCGCACCGCCCAGGAGTCCTCGTCGTCGACGCGGTCGAAACCGGCGCTGCCCTGCCAGTCGCTCCAGGCCAGGTCGAAGGAGTCCTTGATGCCGAGGCGGCGCTGTTCCGGGGAGTCGACGAGGAACAGCCCGCCGAAGGACCAGAACGCCTGCCCGCCGAGGTTGGCGGCGTTCTCCTGGTCGACGAGCGCGACCCGGCGTCCCTGGCTGGTCAGTTCATGGGCCGCGACCAGACCGGCCAGACCGGCTCCGACGACGATGACGTCCGCATCCATGGCGACCGTTGCCTTTCTCATTCGGGGGCGCGGCTGCCGTCGGTCAGCAGCGCGGTGAGGAGTTGCTTGAGCCAGACGCGGGCGTGCTCCACGTCCTTGTCCAGGAGGAGTTGGGTGGTGACGCCGTCGTACGCTGCGACGACGGCGTACGCCGCCGCGTCCAAGTCGCCCAGTACGGCGGGGAGTTCGGCGAGGCCTCGGGCGCGGGCGAGGCGGTGCGCGATGGCCCCGCGCAGCCGGGCCCGGTGTCCCAGCAGAGTCTGTGCCACGGCGGGGTCGCGGGCCGCGTGCACCAGGAAGTCGGTCTTCACCAGGAGCCAGTCCAGGTCGAGGAGCAGCACGTCGGTAACGCGGTCCACGGCGGCGGGGACGTCGAGGTCGGGGCCGTCGAGGGCGAGCGCGCCGGCCACCTGCTCGGCGATCAGGTCGGCGCGCTCCTGGTAGAGCGCGAAGAACAGCCCGTCCAGGCTGTCGAAGTTCGAGTAGAAGGCTCCCCTGCTGTAGCCGGCGGCCTCGCAGACCTCCTCGATGGAGACCCGGCCGAAGCCTTTCGCGGCGAACACGGCGAACGCGGCGTCCAGCAGATTGGCGCGCGTGCGCACCCGGCGCCTGGTCACCCGCTTGGCCGTCGCCTCCGCCACCATGCCCGGACCTCCGCGTCCCGATGTTCGATACGCGAATGTATCCGATACACCGATGTATCGAAAGAGCCGCGTTCGCATGGGAACAGATATTCGAATAAGGGGTACGCTGGTCCCATGACCGCGCACCACCTCCAGGGCTCCCTCTTCGACCAGACCGACCGGCTCCGCCTCGGCCCCCTCCACGGGATCCGCCGTACCACGCTGGGTCTCGGCGCCTGGATCGACGTGCTGCCCGGGTGGCTGAGCGGCGCCGACGCCCTGTTCGAGGAGCTGGCCGCCGGGGTGCCCTGGCGCGCCGAGCGGCGTCAGATGTACGACCAGGTCGTGGCCGTACCCCGGCTGCTGGCCTTCTACGGTGCGGACGACGCGCTGCCGCATCCGGTGCTGGCCGAGGCCCGGGACGCGCTCTCGGCGTACTACACAAGGGAGTTGGGTGAGCCCTTCACCACGTCCGGGCTGTGCTACTACCGCGACGGCCGGGACAGTGTCGCCTGGCACGGCGACCGGATCGGGCGGGGTGCCCGGGTGGACACGATGGTGGCGATCCTCTCCGTGGGCGCGCCCCGCGACCTGCTGCTGCGTCCGCTGCGCGGCGGCGCGTCGGTGCGGCACGCGCTGGGGCACGGCGATCTGATCGTGATGGGCGGCTCCTGCCAGCGGACCTGGGAACACTGCGTCCCCAAGACCACCCGAGCCGCGGGACCGCGCATCAGTGTGCAGTTCCGCCCGGACGGCGTGCGCTGAGGCGGAGAGGCGGCCGCTTCGGACGCGCGCGGGGGTCGCCTCCGGCGGACGGTGCCGGAGGCGGCTTCCCCCGCGCGCGCCAGGACTCCACGCGTCTGGTTGGCTGGATCCCGAACGATTGGCCGGATCCGAACAGCACCACCAGGCAAGGAACGATCATGCGGGCAGAAGTACGCCAAGTCGCCGACGCCGTCTACCTCGTGCACGGCAGCAACACCAACTGGGTGATCCTCACCGACGGCGACACGGCCACACTGGTGGACACCGGCTATCCCGGGGACCGCGGGCTCGTGCTCGACTCCCTTGAGCAGGTGGGGAGTTCGGCCAAGGCAGTCACGGCGGTGCTCCTCACCCACGCCCACAACGACCACCTCGGCTCGGCGGAGTACCTGCACAGCGCCCACGGCACGCCCGTCTACGCGCACGAGGCCGAAGTGCCGCACGCCCGCCGGGAGTTCCTCCAGCAGGTGACCCTGGGCGACGTGCTGAAGAACGCCTGGCGTCCCGGTGTCCTGCCGTGGGCGGTGCACACGATCCGCGCCGGAGGCATGGAGCAGCATCCGGTCGCCGCGGCCGAGGCGTTCCCGGCCGGGGACGGTCCGCTCGACCTGCCCGGCCGGCCCGTCCCCGTGCACACCCCCGGCCACACGGACGGGCACTGCGTGTTCCACCTCCCGGACAGCGGGATCGTGATCTCCGGGGACGCCCTGGTCAGCGGCCATCCGACCTCACGGGCCAAGGGGCCGCAGCTGCTGCCCGGCATGTTCCACCACGAGCGCGAGCGTGCCGTCGCCTCGCTGGACGTCCTCGAAGCGCTCGACGCCGACACCCTGCTGCCCGGCCACGGCCCCGTGCACACCGGTCCGATCCGTGAGGCGACACAGCGCGCCCGCGAACTCGCGTTCTAGGGTCACCTCATGGCACTGCAGATCAACGCAACCAACCCCGAGCATCCGGTGCTCCTGCTGGAGCTGCCCTGGGACGTTCCGCTGGAGGAGTGGCCCGACGAATACCTGGTGCCGCTGCCGCGCGGCATCTCCCGGCACGTCGTGCGCTACGCCCGCGCCGGCAGCGAGGTCATAGCCGTCAAGGAGCTGGCGGAGCGGCCCGCGCTGCGCGAGTACGAGCTGCTGCGCGACCTGGACCGGCTCGGCATCCCCGCCGTCGACCCACTCGCCGTGGTCACCGGGCGTGCCGACACGGCCGGCGAGCCGCTGGAACCGGTGCTGATCACCCGGCACCTGGGCGGCTCGATGCCGTACCGCTCGATGTTCGAGACGACGCTCCGGCCGGCCACCATGCACCGGCTGATGGACGCGCTGGCCGTGCTGCTGGTGCGGCTGCACCTGGCCGGGTTCGCCTGGGGCGACTGCTCGCTGTCCAACACGCTGTTCCGGCGGGACGCGGGCGCCTACGCCGCGTATCTCGTGGACGCCGAGACCGGCGACCTGCACGCGCGCCTGAGCGACGGGCAGCGGGAGTACGACCTCGATCTCGCCCGCGTGAACATCAGCGGGGAACTGCTCGACCTGGAGGCGTCCGGGGCGCTGCACCCGTCCGTCGACCCGATCGAGTTCGGCATGGAGATCTGCGCCCGCTACCAGGGGCTGTGGGAGGAGCTGACCCGCGTCTCGGTGTATCCGGCGGGCAAGTACCACTTCATCGAGCGCCGGATCCGGCGGCTCAACGAACTCGGCTTCGACGTGGCCGAGATGCAGATCGAGCACTCCTCGAACGGCGACACGGTCACCTTCGTGCCGAAGGTCGTCGACGCGGGCCACCACCAGCGCCAACTGCTGCGCCTGACCGGCCTGGACGCCGAGGAGAACCAGGCGCGGCGGCTGCTCAACGACCTGGAGTCCTGGATGGCCACCCAGGACGACTACGCCCCGGGCGACCCCCTCGCCGCCCGGCCCGAGGTGCTCGCGCACCGGTGGGTGCGGGACGTGTTCCGGCCCACCGTGCGGGCCGTGCCGCTGGAGCTGCGCGGTTCGATGGACTCGGCCGAGATCTACCACGAGCTGCTCGAACACCGCTGGTACCTGGCCGAGCGGGCGCAGCACGACATCGATCTGGACACGGTGGTCGAGGACTACATCACCAACATCCTGCCGAAGGTCCGCGAGAACCTGGAGCCCGCCTCGGCGGAGTAGGGCCTGTCCGGCGGATCAGGTCGCAGGAAATCCGCGGTGCCTGATTGGCGCCGGTGAGCGGGGGTTGGTGCGTGCGGCTGCAGGGCGGAGGAGGGCGGCGACGCGGTCGGGGCACCTCCGGGCCGAAGGCTGGGGGACGTCGGCAACCGACGACAACGCCGCTGGGGCCCCACGCCTTTAAGGCAGTGGAGGAGTGCGTGCCAACCCCCTGCGTCTGAGGCGGCATGATCCGCCGGACAGGCCCTGGCGGGATCAGCCCGTGCCGGGCGCCGCCGTCGTCCCCCGGACCACGAGTCGCGGCGCGACGACCTGCTCGCCGTCCGGTACGGCCTCGCCGTCGAGGCGGGCGATGGCGCGGCCGACAGCGAGTTCCGCGAGGCGGGGGACGTCCTGGGCGACGGTGGTGAGGTCGATGTGGGCGAGCCGGGACAGGCTGGTGTCGTCGAAGCCGACCACGGAGATCTCGCCGGGGACGGCGACACCGGCCCTCAGGAAGGTGTCGAGGACGCCCGTGGCACAGCGGTCGTTGAAGGCGAGGACCGCGCTGGGCCGGGGTTTCTCCGCGAGCAGGGTTCGGGCGGCCCGGGCGCCGTCGTCCTCGGTGAGCCCGCCGGGCAGGACGTGGATGTGTTCGTCGAGGCCGTGGCGGTGCATCGCGGTGCGGTAGCCGCGGCGGCGGTCGGCTGCGCCCGGTGCCCGGCCGCCGTCGATGTGGGCGACGGCGCGGTGGCCGAGTGCCACCAGATGCTCGACGGCCTGGCGGGCGCCCTCCTCGTCGGCGGTGCGGACGACGTCCACAGCCGGCGGGGCGGGCCGCAGCCGCCGGGCCACCGACACGACCGGGACCTGGGTCGCGAGGTGCGCGAGGCGGGCGACCGGGACCTCGGGGCCCAGCAGCACCAGCGCCTCGCAGCGGTCGGCGAGCAGCGCCTCCACGGCCTGCCGCTCACCGCGCGTGGGCGCCACCGCGCTGAGGGCCACCTGATAACCGGCGGGCTCGGCGGCTGCGTAGATGCCCTCCACCAGGTCGGTGTGGAAGGGGTGGCGCAGTCCGAACTGCACGCCGAGCAGGCGTGAGCGGTTGCTGCGCAGCACCCTGGCCCGGGTGTCGGGCCGGTAGCCGATCTCCTCGGCGGCCTTGAGCACCCGCTCGCGGGAGGCGGCGCTCGCACCGTAGGCCCCGCGCATCACGATCGAGACCAGCGCGACGGAGACTCCCGCCCGGGCCGCGACATGGGCCAGGGTGGGCCGCCTGCCGTCGGGGACCTCGGGGGTGGCCGGCACGGATGTCCTTACGGTCGGAGGGGTACGGTCGCGGATCGTCACCTGCCGGGATCCTAGCTGTTCGAGAGGGTTCTGTAACGTTCTAGAAGCATCCCAAGCGAAGCCTTGACACACGCATCCGGCAGTGGCGTACTACCGCCATCTAGAACGTTCTAGATGCGCAGCTGGAAGGGCGAGCGATCATGTACACGTTGGCGGTCTGTGCCGAGATGGTCTTCCGGGACCTGCCGATCCACGAGCGGGCGCGGCGCATCCACGAAGCCGGTTTCCAGGTCGAGATCTGGGACTGGACCCGGCACGACCTGGACGCGCTCACCCGCACCCCGGCCGAGTTCTCGTCGATGACGGGCTACGTCCGGGGCAGTCTCACCGACGAGGCGGGCGCCGCCGAACTCCTGCGCACCGCCGAGGAGTCGGTCAAGGCCGCCGATCAACTCGGCTGCCCGCGCCTGAACCTGCACGGCACGGGCCTCAACTCCGAGGGCCTGCCGGTGGTTCCGGTGCGCGGTGAACCCACGGGACCGATGTGGATCGCCGCCCACCGCACCCTGACCCGCCTCGCCGAACTGGGCGAGAGCGCCGGGGTCACCTTCACACTGGAGAACCTCAACTCCGCGGTCGACCACCCGGGCGTCCCGTTCGCGACGGCCGCCGACACCCTGGCCCTGGTCAAGGCGGTGAACCGCCCCGGCCTGCGGATGAACCTGGACCTCTACCACGCGCAGATCGGCGAGGGAAACCTCATCGAACTCGTCCGCAAGGCACACGGGTTGGGCCTGATCGGCGAGATCCAGGTGGCGGACGTACCCGGCCGCCAGGAGCCCGGCACCGGCGAGATCAACTACCCGGCCATCGCCCGCGCCCTCGCCGACATCGGCTACGACGGCACGGTCGCGATGGAGGCCTGGGCCTCGGACGACGACAGCGAACGCGCCCTGGACCGCTTCCGCAAGGCGTTCACGGTCTGACCCGGAAGACTCCTGACGGAGCGTCAGAAACCTTCTGTCGACGGCACCACCGCCACCGGGCACCCCGCGTGGTGCAGCACCCCGTGCGCGACCGAACCGATCCGCGCGCCCACCGCCGTACGGTGGGCGCGCCGTCCGACGACCATCAGCTGTGCCCGCCCCGCCACCGAGAGCAGCACCTGCCCCGCGCTGCCCATCTCGATGTGCTCGACGACGGGGACATCGGGGAAGCGCTCCCGCCACGGCTCCAGCGCCTCGGCGAGGGCCTTCTGCTCGTACGGCTCCAGCCCGCCGGCCTCGTCGAGGAGCTTCATGGAGCCCGGGCTGTAGGCGAACACGGGCGGCAGGGTCCACGCCCGCACGGCCCGCACGGTGGCCCCACGCGCCGCCGCCGTCCCGAAGGCGAAGCCGAGCGCGGCGGCACTGTCCTCGGGGTCCCCCTGCTGCCCCACGACGATCTCGCGCCCGCCGGCCTCCCCCGACGCCTCGTCCCCGGCGCGCACCAGCACCACGGGCCGTACGGCGTCGGCGATCACCTGCTGCCCGACGGACCCGAGCAGGAAGCCCACGACGGCCCCGTGCCCGCGCGAACCGAGGACCAGAAGCTCGGACTCGGCAGCCGCGGCGGTCAGGGTGGCGACGGGATCGCCCTCCAGGACATCGGTGGTCACGTCCAGGTCCGGGTGACGTTCGGCGAGTGCCCGGGCGGCCTCGTCCGCCGCGTCCCGCACCCAGCGGTCCTGGGTCTCCCGGTCCCCGGTGTCGAGGGCGTGGTGCTCCTCGTACCGCCACACATGCGTCACGCGCAGCGCCAGCCCCCGCCGTACGGCCTCCCGGCCCGCCCAGGCGAGCGCGGCGAGACTCTCCGCCGATCCGTCGACCCCTGCCGTGATCGGGCGTGTCATTCCGTGGCCTCCCTGTGGTGCGGTCACCTGCGTCGGGCCCAGTCTTCACTACCCTGCGCGCATGACCTTGGAGTGGGAGCAAGTGGTCGTGGACGCGGCCGATCCCGTCGCGCTGGGACGCTGGTGGGCCGAGGCGCTCGGCTGGGCGGTGGTGGGCGAGGCCCCGGACGAGTTCGAGATCCGCCCGGAGCCGGAACGCCTCCCCGGGCTGCTGTTCGTGCCGGTGCCCGAGCGCAAGACGGTGAAGAACCGGCTGCACCTGGACTTCCGTCCCGCCGACCAGGAGGCCGAGGTGAGCCGGCTGCTGGCCCTGGGCGCGCGGACCGTGGACATCGGGCAGGGCGAGCAGTCGTGGGTGGTGCTGGCGGATCCGGAGGGAAACGAGTTCTGCGTGTTGCGCCCCCGGAGCCGCTGAGCCGCCCGTCTCGGGCGTAGCGGAGCGCACCGGGGCGATCGAACATACGATGATGGGGAGCCGGCGCGGTGACAACGGCGCCGCCGTGCCGTGAAGCCGACCACTCGGGGTGGGAGACGTATGGCACAGGCCGCCGAATCCGCGCGGACCGTCATCATGACCGTGGACGACGATCCGGGAGTTTCCCGTGCGGTCGCCCGTGACCTGCGGCGGCGCTACGGCGAGTCGTACCGGATCGTGCGGGCGGAGTCGGGCGAGTCCGCGCTCGACGCGCTGCGCGAGCTGAAGCTGCGCGGGGATCTCGTCGCGGTGATCCTGGCCGACTACCGCATGCCGCAGATGAACGGCATCGAGTTCCTGGAGCAGGCCCTCGATGTGTACCCCGGTGCGCGACGGGTGCTGCTGACCGCGTACGCGGACACGGACGCGGCGATCGACGCGATCAACGTCGTGGACCTCGACCACTATCTGCTGAAGCCCTGGGACCCGCCCGAGGAGAAGCTCTACCCGGTCCTCGACGACCTCCTGGAGGCGTGGCGGAACAGCGACTACCGGCCCGTGCCCGCCACGAAGGTGGTCGGGCACCGCTGGTCGGCGCGTTCCTCGGACGTGCGGGAGTTCCTGGCTCGCAACCAGGTGCCGTACCGCTGGTACTCGGCGGACAGTCCGGAGGGGCTGCGGCTGCTGTCGGCCGCCGGGGAGGACGGGCAGCGGCTGCCGCTCGTCGTCACCGCCGACGGGTCGGTGCTGGTCGAGCCGGAGGCACCCGAGCTGGCCGCCGAGGTGGGGCTCGCGACCACACCGACGGCCGACTTCTACGACCTCGTGGTCATCGGCGGCGGTCCGGCCGGGCTCGGCGCGGCCGTGTACGGGGCCTCGGAGGGGCTGCGGACGGTTCTTGTGGAGCGGTCCGCCACCGGTGGGCAGGCCGGGCAGAGTTCGCGGATCGAGAACTACCTCGGCTTCCCGGACGGTGTGTCCGGGGCTCAACTCACCGACCGGGCAAGGCGGCAGGCCACCAAGTTCGGCGCCGAGATCCTCACCGCGCGCGAGGTCACGGGGCTGGAGGCCAACGGGTCGGCCCGGGTGGTGCACTTCGCGGACGGTTCGGCCGTAGCCGCGCACGCCGTGATCCTGGCGACCGGGGTGTCGTACCGGCAGCTGGAGGCGCCCGGCACGCCCGATCTGACGGGGTGCGGGGTCTACTACGGCTCGGCGCTGACCGAGGCCGCCTCCTGCCAGGGGCACGACGTGTACATCGTCGGCGGCGCCAACTCGGCGGGCCAGGCGGCGATGTACCTGGCCCGGGGCGCCAAGTCGGTGACGCTGCTGGTGCGCGGGTCCTCGCTGGCCGCGTCGATGTCGTACTACCTGATCCAGCAGATCAACGAGGCGGAGAACATCTGCGTGCGCACCGGCACCGTCGTCGACGCGGCGCACGGCAGCGACCATCTGGAGCAGCTCACCCTGCGCGACACGGAGAGCGGGGCGACCGAACTCGTCGACGCGCAGTGGATGTTCGTGTTCATCGGCGCGGCCCCGCTGACCGACTGGCTGGACGGCGCGGTGCTGCGCGACGAGCGCGGGTTCATCCTGGCCGGGCCCGACCTCAGCGCGGACGGGAAGCCGCCCGCGGGCTGGGAGTTGGACCGGGCGCCGTACCACCTGGAGACCAACATTCCCGGCGTGTTCGTGGCGGGCGACGCGCGCGCCGAGTCCGCGAAACGCGTCGCGTCCGCCGTCGGAGAGGGAGCCATGGCCGTGATGCTCGTCCACCGCTACCTGGAGCAGTCATGAGCGGAAAGGTGCTGCCCTGCAGCCCGCAGGAGATCGGCACGCTGTTCCTGTTCGAGAAGCTGACGCCGGAGCAGCTCGGCCGGCTGTGCTGCGACGGTCAGGTGGAGCAGTTCGAGGCCGGGCCCGTCTACACCGAGGGTGATCCCGCCACCTGCTTCTACGTCATGATCGAGGGCACCGTGGTGCTCTCGCGCCGGGTCGGCGAGGACGATGTGGAGGTCGCGCGGACCTCGCAGCGCGGCGTCTACACGGGCGCGATGCAGGCCTACATCGGGGACCGGGTGCAGCAGGTGTACCTCAACTCGATGCGGGTGACCGAGACGACGCGGTTCTTCGTGCTGCCCGCCGAGACCTTCGCGGCCATCATGAGCGAGTGGTTCCCGATGGCGGTCCATCTGCTGGAGGGACTCTTCTTCGGCCAGAAGAGCAGCCAGTTGGCGATCAGCCAGCGCGAACGGCTGCTGGCGCTGGGCTCGTTGTCGGCCGGGCTCACGCACGAGCTCAACAACCCCGCCGCCGCTGCCGTCCGGGCCACCTCGACGCTGCGGGAGCGGGTGGCGAAGATGCGGCACAAGCTGCGCGTCATCTCCTCCGGCCCGTACTCGCGCGAGGACCTCGCCAACCTCATCGACATCCAGGAACGCACGGCCGAACGGGTCGCCAAGGCACAGACGTTGAGCCCGCTGGAGGCCTCGGACCGTGAGGACCAGCTCACGGACTGGCTCGACGACCACGGCGTCACGGAGTCCTGGCAGATCGCGCCGACGTTCGTACAGGCCGGTCTCGACGTCGAGTGGCTGGACCAGGTCGCGGCGGCCGTGGACGAGGAGATCCTGCCGGGCGCGATCGGCTGGCTCAACTACACGGTCGAGACAGAGCTGTTGATGACGGAGATCGAGGACTCCACGACCCGCATCTCCAACCTCGTGGGCGCCGCCAAGCAGTACTCGCAGCTGGACCGCGCGCCCTACCAGGTCGCCGATGTCCACGAACTCCTCGACAGCACACTGCTGATGCTCGGCGGGAAGGTCGGCGACCGCATCAAGGTCGTGAAGGAGTACGACCGTTCGCTCCCGAAGATCCCGGCCTATCCGGCGGAGCTCAACCAGGTGTGGACGAACCTGATCGACAACGCGGTCTCCGCCATGAACAGCACGGGCGGGGAAGGCACGTTGACCGTGCGGACGGCGCTGGTGCGCGACCAGCTGATGGTGGAGTTCCGTGACACGGGGCCCGGTGTGCCGCAGGAGATCCGGAGCCGTATCTTCGATCCGTTCTTCACCACCAAGCCGGTGGGCGAGGGCACGGGCCTCGGTCTCGACATCTCCTGGCGGATCGTCGTGAACAAGCACCACGGCACGCTTCAGGTGGAGTCGGTACCGGGCGACACCCGCTTCCAGGTCCTGCTCCCCCTCACCGCCGCCGACAACGAGACGCCCGAGGAGTCCGCATGAACGACATCACCGGAATCGACACCGGCGTGCCGCCGAGCGGCGCGGGCTGCGTGGAGTGCGACGCGGCCCAGGGCTGGTGGTTCCACCTCCGGCGGTGCGCGCAGTGCGGTCACGTCGGGTGTTGCGACGACTCCCCCGCCAAGCACGCCACGGCCCACTACCAGTCCACGGGCCACCCGTTCATCCAGAGCTACGAGCCGGGCGAGGAGTGGTTCTGGAACTTCAGCACCTCCGAGCTGTACGACTCCGGCCCCGAGCTCACCGCCCCGGTGAGCCACCCCAAGGACCAGCCGGTGCCGGGTCCGGCGGGACGCGTGCCGGCGAACTGGGCCGAGACCCTGCGCTGAACCGGACCGCCGGGCGGGAGCCGCCTCCCGCCCGGTGGCCAGGTGCGTTGTCAGTGACGCGTGCCAGGATGGGGACGTGTCGCAATCCGTAGCAGCAGCGCCGCTCATCGGCCGGGACGAGGAGGTCGCCCGCCTCGCCGGTGTACTGGAGCGTGCCCGCGCGGGCACGGCCGGGGCGGTGCTGATCGCCGGGGACGCGGGCGTCGGCAAGACGCGGGTCCTGGACGAGCTGGCCGGGCGGGCCGCCGAGGCCGGGATGACCGTCCTCACCGGGCACTGCGTGGACCTCGGTGACGTGGGTCTGCCCTATCTGCCGTTCACCGAGATCCTCGGAGCGCTCGCCGGTGACGACCGTTTCGCCGCCGCCCTGGCCGCGCATCCGGCGGTCGACCGGCTGCTCGGCGCCGGTACGGACGCGGCCCGGGACGCGGGCGGCAGGCTGCGCCTCTTCGAGGGCATCGCCGGACTCCTCGCCGACCTCTCCGACATCGCTCCCCTGCTGCTGGTCCTGGAGGACCTGCACTGGGCCGACCAGTCCTCCCGCGACCTGCTCCGCTTCCTGCTCAGCCGGGGCATCCTCCAGCGCCCGGCGGGCGGCGCGCCCACCCACCGCCTCGCGGTCTTCGCGTCGTACCGCGCGGACGACCTCCACCGCCGCCATCCGCTACGGCCCCTGCTCGCCGAGTTGGTGCGGCTGCCCGCCGTGGAGCGCCTGGAGCTGCGGCCCATGGGGGACGCGGAGGTCGCCCGGCTGGTGCGCGCGCTGCGCACGGGCCCGGTGCCGGACGGCACGGTCCGCCGGATCGTCGAGCGCGCCGAGGGAAACGCCTTCTACGCCGAGGAGTTGCTCGCGGCCACCGACATGGAGGCGGGCGGGGTGCCGAGCGGTCTCGCCGACGTCCTGCTGATCCGCTTCGAGCAACTCTCCGACACCGCCCAGCAGGTGCTGCGCACGGCCGCCGTCGCCGGGCGCCGCGTCGAGTACGACCTGTTGCGGGACGCGGTCCAACTCCCGGAGGACGAGCTGGAGTCGGCGCTGCGGGAGGCCGTCGAGCGGCAGCTCCTGGTCCCCGGGCACGGCGACACGTATTCGTTCCGGCACGCCCTCGCCCGCGAGGCGGTGTACGCGGATCTGCTCCCCGGCGAGCGCTCCCGGCTGCACGGCTCGTTCGCCCGCCTCCTCGCCGGGCGCGGCCACCCCGCCGAGAGCGCGGCCGAGCGCGCCCACCACTACCGCGAGAGCCACGACCTGGCCGAGGCCCTGGCCGCCTCCCTGGAGGCCGCCGACCACGCCCAGCGGGTGGGCGCGCCCGCCGAGGAGCTACGGCATCTCGAAACCGCCCTCGACCTGTGGCGGTCGGTCGACCCGGCGGCCCGGCCGTCCGGCGAGGGCGTCGACAGCGTGACCCTCACCCTGCGCGCCTCGGCCGCGGCGGCACACGCCGGGGACGCGCACCGCGCGGTCTCCCTCACCCGGTCCGCGCTCGCCGGGATCGGCCAGGACACGGACGCCGAGCTGGCCGCCCGGGTCCGCTACACGCTGGCCGGCAACCTCATGGACGTCGACAGCCTCACCGCCGCGTTCGCCTACAGCAGCGAGGCCCTCGCGATGATCCCCGCCGAACCGCCCTCGCGGACCTGGGTGTGGGCGGCGGCCACCCATGTACTGACGGCGCGTCAGGTCGGTGAGGACGAGATCGCGCTGCGGGTCGCCCGGCAGGCCCTGCGCATCGCCGAGGAACTCCAACTGGTCGACGCCCGGGCCGATCTGCTGATCTCGCTGGCCACGCTCGAGAAAGGCGGCCGGCGCACGAAGGAGGGCCGCGAGCGGCTCGCCCAGGCCCGCGAGCTGGCCCGGCAGGCCGGGCACGCGCCCGTGGAGATGCGCGCGCTGTTCCACCTGGCCATCGGCAACTTCGAGTCCGGGCACCTGGAGGAGTCCCTGCCCTGGCTCACCGAGGGCCTGGACCGGGCCCGTCGGGCCGGGCTGCTGTCCTCGCCGTACCCGATGGAGATGCGCTACCTCCAACTCCTGGTGCTGTACACACTCGGTCGCTGGGACGAGTGCGAGAAGGCCGCGACGAACGACGCGAAGGTGTTGCCGCGCATGGGCGGCTTCACCATGGGACCCGCACTGTATGTGGCCCTGGCGCGCGGCGACTTGAAGGCCGCCGACCGAGCGCGTGCCCTGCTGGAGGGGCCGTTCGACTGGATGGCCTCCATGGTGGCGGGCATCGCGCTGACCGACGCCGGCGGCCTGCGGGACGATCCGGAGGCGGCCGTGGAGGCGATGCGCACGGCGGTCGCGGCGCTCACCGACGACTCCGGCCGGCGTCCCGACCTCACGGTCCGGCTCGCCGCCCTCGCCCTGGCCCCGGTCGCCGACCGGGCCGCCGCACTGCGGCTGACGGGCGACGAGGCGGCGGTGCGCCGCTGGACGGAGACCGCGACAGAACTCGTGGAACTCGCACGGGCCGTGGCGAAGGAGGGCGACGGCCACCGCCCGCAGGGGCCGGAGGGAATGGCCTGGCTCGCCCGCGCAGAGGCGGAGTGGACGCGGGCGACCACGGGGCCGGACGCGGCGGCCTGGGAGAAGGCGGTGACCGCGTTCGACTACGGCGATGTCTATGAACGGGCGCGCTGCCGATTCCGGTTCGCCGAAGCCCTGTTGGCGGCCGACCGACGCGAGGAGGCCGCCGCCCAGGCCCGTGCGGCCCGGGAGACGGCCACCCGGCTCGGTGCCGCGCCCCTGCTCGCGCGGCTCGACGCGCTCGTCCGCCGCGGCCGCCTCGGCGACCCGGCGGCGGACGGCGGGGACGCCGGGGAGCGCCCCTCGCCGCTGACGGCCCGCGAGCACGACGTGCTGCGGCTGCTCGCGCTCGGCCGCAGCAACCGCCAGATCGGCGAGGAGCTGTTCATCACCGGCAAGACGGCGAGCGTCCATGTCTCCAACATCCTCGCGAAGCTGAGCGCCGCGAGCCGTACGGAGGCGGTGGCGATCGCCTACCGGCAGGGACTGATCACCCCGGAGGCGACGGCGTCCGGCTGAGGTTCACCGGCCGCAGTCGAGACCGGCGAGGTCGACCGCGTCGGCCATGGCCTGCATCCCCTTGTCGTTGGGGTGCAGATGGTCGCCGCTGTCGAAGAAGGGCAGCATCCTTTCCTGGTCGTAGGGGCTGCGCAGGATGTGGTCGAAGTCGGTGACGGCGTCGAACTCCCCGCTGTCCTTGATGAATTGGTTCACCTCCTGGCGCACCGCCTCACCCGCCCGATCCCATTCGGACCAGCCCTCGTACGGTCCGACCGTGGCGCCTACGACACATTTCCCGGCCGTGTGCGCCCGGGAGATGATCTCGCGGTAGCCGGCGATCAGGTCCTGGGCGGTGACACCGCTGTGGGCCTTGATGTCGTTGACGCCTTCGAACAGGAACACCGTGCGGACACCGGGCTGCGACAGGACGTCCCGCTGAAGCCGGATGAGAGCGCTCTGTCCGGCGCCGTCCGCGAGGACCTTGTTGCCGGAGATCCCTTCGTTCGCCACTCCCTTGACAGCCGTGTCCGCACGCTGGAGGCGTCGGGCCAGATAGTCGGGCCAGCGCCGGTTCTGGTCCGTGGTGCTCGCCCAGCCGTCCGTGATGGAGTCGCCGAGGGCGACCACGGCGCTGGTGTCCGCGGCGGTCCGTACGGTGACGGCGTCGAGGTAGTACCAGGAGCCGATGGCGTCGGTCCAGGCGGTGGCGCTCTCCTCGGCCGTGTGGTCGCCCTGGGTCGCGTACGACGTCTGCATGGCGAGTCCGTGACCGGTGGCCGGGCCCGCCGCGTCCGGGCTGTGGATGCTGACCACCAGGTTGGTGGCGGCGGGCAGTGTGCCGGTCAGCGGGTCGCTGTAGGCGGTCGCCCCGGCGGGGACGGTGACCGACCGTCCGCCGCCGAAGGTGAGCCGTCGGTTGGAACGGGGCACCAGCGCGGCGCCCTCCTTCTGGACGCCCGCGTACACGCTGTCGAAGGTCACCGGCCGGTCGCCGAAGGCGTTGGAGAGCCGGATCCGAAGCTCGCCGCCCGCGACACTGGTGTGCACGACCATGCGGTAACTTCGGCCGGCCACTCCGTCGCCCATGCGGTCGGCGCTCGCTCCCCAGGTGACGACGGTGTGCGAGCCGCCGCCCGGGGCCGACACCGGGGTGGGGACAGTGGGCTCCGGCCGTGCCTGTGCGGGCACGGTCTGGAGGGCCACGGCCATCAGCAGGAGAGCCAGCCCACGGCTTGACCGTGCCCGTCGGGCCGTCACCGGGCGAAGTCCCGCAGCGTGACCGACTCACCCGGTGTCAGCCGCACCGTCCGGGTGGTGGTGCCGAAGGCCACGGTCGTGGTCCGGCCGTTGACGCTGCGGATCTTCACCTCGGTCGGCTTCCCGTCCTTCCAGTGGAGGTCCACGACGAAGCCGCCGCGGGCGCCGACACCGGTGACGGACCCGGACGCGGCCCATGCGTCGGGGAGCGCCGGGAGGAGTTCCAGATGTCCGGGGCGGGAGTAGAGGAGCATCTCGATCATGGCGGCGGGGGTGCCGAAGTTGGCCTCGATCTGGAAGATGCCGTTGCCCACGTCGACCTGGTAGATGTCGAAGAGGTTGGAGGCGGTGCCGTTGCTGCCGTTGGTCGACGGGCGGAGGTTGTTGACGACCAACTGGTACGCCTTGTCGGCGTTCTTGAGCCGCGACCAGCACAGGCTGCGCCAGGCGTTGGCCCAGCCGAAGCTCTCCATGCCGCGAGCCGTGAGCAGGGCGGTGGCGCCCTCGACGATGTCCTTCGGGGTGGAGCCGTCGGGGCGGATGCGGTCGCCGGGGAAGAGTCCGATGAGCGGGGACAGGTGCCGGTGGGTGGTCTCGCCGAGGTTGTCCGGGGACATCCACTCCTCCAGCCAGCCCGTCTTGGGGCTGACCACCGGGAGGTACAGCTTCTTGCGGAGCCCCGCGATCGTGCCCGCGTATGCGGTGTCCTTCTTCAACTCGGCCGCCGCGACGCAGTAGTTGCCGAACAGCGCCCACACCAGTTCCTGGGCGTAGGTGATTCCCTTCGCGTCGAGCGGGCCCTGTTCGGGCGACCAGTCGCTGTCGGCTATGAGCACCTCCTTCGAGCTGCCGGGCAGTGTCGTGGTGAGCAGTCGCGCCTCCCAGAACTCGACGGCGCCCTTGAGGAGCGGGTAGATCTTCGCGAGGTGGGCGCGTGAGCCCGTGAACTCGTAGTGCTCCCAGAGGGTGTTGCTCAGCCAGGCGTTCCCCGCCGGGTGCCACCACCAGCCTCCACCGCCGTAGGGGTTGGTGGAGATGGCGACGGTCCAACCGGCGTTCTTCCCGCTGGAGTTGCGGTAGCGGTTGCGGGGGTCGTTGAAGAGCCTGCGGGTGACGTCTGTCCAGTCGGGGAGCTGGGCGACGCAGTACTCGGTGAACGCGTCGAAGCACTGGGAGAGTCCGGCGCGGTCGGCCATCCAGTAGTTCATCTGGATGTTGATGTCGGTGTGGTAATCGCCCATCCAGTCCGGATCGTTGCCGTCGAGCCAGTTCCCCTGGAGGCCCATCGGCAGACTCCCCCGGGAGCCGGCGATCATCAGATAGCGGCCGAACTGGAGGTAGGAGGCTTCGAGTTCGGGGTCGGGCACGCCGTCCCGGGCGCGGGCCTGGATGCGCTCCCAGGTGTCCAGGGCGCGCTGGTCTGCGGACGAGGTGCCGAGCGAGATGCCCAGCTGCCCGAACAAGGCGCCGTGGTCGGCTACATGCGTGTGCAGCAGGGTGGCCGCCGTGTGCTTGGCCGCTGCGGCGACCTTGGTGCGTGCCAGCCTCTGCGGGTCGAGGGACGGATCGCGGTAGTGGGCCGCCGAGTTGGGCGCGTAGTTGGTGCCGCCGCTCAGCACGACGGTGACGTCCTTGCAGCCGGAGAAGGCGACGCGCGAGCCGTTCACCGTGACGCTGCCGCCGCTGCCGTACGCGGTGACGGCGGCGCCGTAGCGCAGTCCGTTGGCGAGGGTGCCGCCGAACGAGCGAGCGTCCGTGGCCGGTTCGCCGTGCGTACCCGCGAGGTCGACGGTGCCGGTGTAGCGTCCGCCGCCGTTCTGGGTGAAGTGCAGGACGATCACGTCGTCGGGGCGGCTGGCGAACAGCTGTCGCTGGTAGGTCACTCCGGAGCGGACGTACGAGGTGGTCGCCACGCCCTGTTCCAGGTCGAGGGTGCGGCGGTAGCCGCTGACCGCGCCCAGGTCGTGGTCGGGGATGTCGACGGTGAGCCGGGCCAGCAGGGTGAGGGAGCCGAAGTCGGCGCGGCCGTAGGGGAATTGGCCGTCCGAGTCGAGGGTGTCGTTGAGGCCGCCGGTCCACATGGTGGCGTCGGTGACGAGGAGGACCTCGTGGCCGGGGTCGTTGCTCGCCAGGGCGCCGAGGCGGCCGTTGCCGACGGGGAGGCCCTGCTCGATCATCGAGTTGTCGTCTGCGGGGGCCTGCCACCACAGGGTGTTGCGTGAAGTGCCGCCGCTGTAGGTGGAGTTGACGGGCCGCTCGGGGGCGGCCGAGGCGGTGAAGGCGGGCAGGCCGGCGAGGGCGCCGGTGGCCGCGGCGAGGGCGAGCAGATTGCGTCTGGGCAGGTCGGGCAGTGCACTGGACATGATGGGTCTCCGCAAAGGTCGGCTCAGGAGGCGGACTTGGGCACGTCGATCCGGTCGATGTCCGGTGCGTAGCTCGAACCGCTGTCGAAGGTGATGGTGTTGGCGCCCGCCTTCAATGTGACCGGCACGCTGACCGATCCGACGGTCCCCCAGTCGCCGGTGGACGGGAACTTGTGGCTGGTGGCGCCGTTGCCGTTCGCGGAGATCGCGACCGAGCGGGAGTCGCCGCTGACGTAGGCGATCTTCACCTGGTAGGTGCCGGCCTTGGCGGCGACGACGTTGTTGATGGTGAGCTTGCCGCCGAGGTAGAGGTTGCCGACCTTGTGGGCGCCCGAACAGGCCGAGCAGTCCGCGATGTCGGCGTTGCCGCTGAGGGTGTTGGTGGTGGCCTCGGCCTCGTACGCGGTCGAGGTGACGGCGCTGCCGTGCGGGGTGACGGTGAAGAGGCGGGAGCCGTGGGCGGGCAGGGCCTCGGTCACCTTGTTCGTGAAGGAGCCGAGGTCCTCGTGGTTCCAGAGGTCACGCACGTCGGCCTTGCCGGTGAAGCCGAGGGTCGTCCAGTTCGCGGAGACGGCGGCGGGGGCACTGGCGAGGTTGAACAGGGCGACGGTGTAAGTGCCGTTGGGGTTCTTGGCGGCCCAGACCTGCTGGGCGTCGGACGGGGTGACGGGTCGGGCGGGCGGCGCGTCGCTCTGGTCCACGGCGATGACCTCACGGTTGGTGAGGAGGGAGAGGCCGTAGTCGTCGAGCCGGGTGAGGTCGTCGCCGGTGAACAGGGGGGACTTGGCGACGGCCCAGAGGGTGGCGTAGCTCTGGCGTTCCGCCTTGGTCAGGCCGTCCATCGCGCCGTTGCCGACGTCGAGGGAGTCGAGGTCGTTCCAGCCGCCGGGGCCCGCCCTGTCGGTCCAGGCGGGGGCGTCGTCCCAGCGGTCGTCGACCGAGTTCTCCCAGCTGACAAGGGTGTTGCAGTAGCACTCGACGTCGGTGTCGATGCGCCAGCCGTTGGAGTACTTCTTCCAGTCGGCGGCGTGCCCGTAGTCGAGGGACCAGGAGAGTTCGAGGTGGATCGGGCGTCCGGTGGCGGTGATGGCCTTGTTCCAGGCGGCCACGTCGGCAACGTTGTCGTATTGGTCACCGCTCTTGCCCGAACCGGGGCCGACACCGTCCAGCTTGAGGAAGTCGTAGCCCCAGCCGGCGATCAACTGGGCCTGGGAGTCGATGTACTTCTGGGCGCAGGGCCGCGAGAAGTCGATCTTGTATGCGCTGTCCCAGCCGTTGGTGGTGCGCAGGTCGCTGTAGACGATGTCGGCGGTGGTGCAGCCGTCGGCGTTCCAGACGGGCGTCTTTCCGTCGCCGTAGGCCCCCTTCTCCAGGCCTGCGGGCAGGTAGATGCCGGCCTTGAGGCCCTTGGAGTGGATGCGGTCGGCGACGGCCTTCATGCCGCCGGGGAAGCGGACCGGGTCGGCCTTCTGGCGGCCGTACTCGTCGAATCCGGACTTCCAGGTCTTGTCCATCCACCAGCCGGCGTCGATGTTGACGTGGTCGTAGCCGTACTTCTTCAGCTTGGTGGCCAGCGCGTCCGTCTGCTTGTCGACGTTCGCCTCGGTGAGGTAGCTGTAGTCGCCGTCCGGGTTGAGGCCGGGGTACTTGGACGACTGCATGCTCCAACTCGACCAGCCCATATAGGGCTTGGCCGCGACAGCGGGTGCGGTGTCCGCGTGCGCGGTGGGGAGGTGGGTGGCGAAGCCTGCGGTGAGGGCCAGGACCACCATGGCTCTCAGGGCACGAACGGGCGTGAGGGAGTACATCGTTGGGCTCCTCGTGCGGGTCGGAGGGGGATCGTGCGGGCTAGTCGGCGGCTCGGATGAAGGACTGGATCGCGGTGGCGGCGGCGCCGCGAGCCCACTCGTCGAAGGGCAGCGGGCGGGTGCGTACGTCGCAGCGGGCGGCGGAGCCGAAGGCGGCCTCGGCGAAGGAGTCGCGGATCTGCTCGGCGAACAGGTCGTAGGCGGCGAGGCCTTCGCCGGAGATGATCACGCGTTCGGGGCCGAGGAGATTGGCCACGGTCGCGATGCCCCGGCCGATCGCCTCCCCGGCCCGCGCGTAGACCTCGCGGGCTCCGGCATCGCCCCGGTGGGCGAGGGCCACGGCTTCCGAAGTGTCGGCGACCTGAACGCCCGTCACCTCGCGGACCCGGGCGACGATCGCGGCGTCCCCGGCGATCGCCTCGACACAGCCGCGGTTGCCGCAGTGGCAGCGGGGCCCGGCGGGATCCACGACGACATGGCCGATCTCGCCCGCCACGCCGTGGGCGCCGGCGACGACCCGGCCGTGCACGACCAGTCCGCAGCCGATGCCCGCGCCGACGGTCACCACCGCGAAGTCCGTGAGTCCCGCGCCGGCGCCGAACCACTGCTCGGCGACGGTCAGCGCGCGCACGTCGTTGTCGACCGTGACCGGCAACCCCGTTGTCATGGCGGCCAGTTCGGCGAGGGGTACGTCCCGCCACTCCAGGAACGGCGAGTAACGGACGACCCCTTCGCCGCGGTCCACGTCGCCGGAGACCGCGAGGCCGAGGCCGACCACCTGGATGCCCAACTCGTCGGCCTCGGTGCGGAGTTCCTGGGCCAGGTCCGCGATCCACGCCAGCACCGCCCTGGGGTCGCGGTCGGTCAGCGGCACATGGCGGGCGACCCGGATGCGGCAGCACAGGTCGGTGAGGACGCCGATGACCTCGTCGCCGGTCACCTTGACCCCGATGAACAGCGCGCGACCGCCGTCGACCCGGACGAGGTTCGCGGGCCGCCCCAACGCGGGCGGCGCGTCCTCGTCCGCGCCCTCCGTCAGATACCCCGCCCCGATCAGCGGCCGGACCGCCTTGGTCACGGCCGCAGCCGACAACCCGGCCCGGCGGGCCACCTCGAGCCGGGTGAGGGGGCCGTGCGACAGCACAGTCGTGAAGACCTGTGAGGCGGCCGGCGTGTGGGCCGGGAACGACTCCGTGTGGGGGATCGAGCGCATGGCCGGAACCTAGATGCCTTCTTTTCCGTCGTCAATGAAAGAAGCAGGATTCGTCCGGACCAGGTTGACGGAAGGTCTGACACAGCCGCCCTCGGCCGGAGTCGCGTTGTCAGTGCCGGGCGGCACAATCGCCGTATGACGACGATCGATTGGTCCGAGCTGACCCACGCCTACGGCAGCGCCGAGGACATCCCCGGCCTGTTCGCGCGCCTCGGCGGCTCCGAGGACGACGCGGTGTGGCAGGAGTTGTGGGGTTCCCTGTGTCACCAGGGGTCGGTGTACGAGGCGAGCTGGGCGGCGATGCCCGTGCTCGTCGACATCGCGCTGGAGCGGGCGCCGGGCGGGCCGGTACAGGCAGTCACCATGGCCGGGCTGATCACCACGGACCCGGACGAGGACTGCCACCAACGCTATGCGAGCGAGATAGGCCAACTCCTCGACGTCGCACGCCGGTTGCGCGCCGACCCGACGCAGGACGCGCACACCTTCGTCTATCTGCAGATGGCCGTGCTCGCCTTCGAGGGCGGCAGTGTGTGGGCCGAGGCTTTGGAGGGTGTGAACAGCGAGGAGTACGACCTCGAATGCCCCGAGTGCGAGGAGGGTCTGTACGTCGCGTTCGGTTCGTACGGCATCTTCACCTCGGCCGGCGACTACGTGACCGGCCCGGGCAAGGAGAACACCGAGGGGCGGACGGAGTTGATACCGGCCGTGCCCGACGCGCTCGACGGCATCGGTGCGCGACTGCACGGCGAGGCGGTCGAGTTCGGGCAGACGGAGGTCGCGACGGCCTTGACCTATGTGTTCGGGAAGGCGAGCTGCCCGTCCTGCGAGGCCGTGTTCACGGTGTCCGAGGAGATCGAGAAGCAGTGGATCTGAGGCGGCCGGACCTCCGGGTGCCCCGCTCGTGGCGGGACACCCGGAGGGTCGTCAGCGCCTGGCCGCGGGGGTGTTGGCGACCGTGACGTTCACGGCGGCCCAGGCCTTGTCGACGGTCTGGTACGCCGTGCTGTTCGCGCCGTAGAGGTCCGCCGCCGCCTTCAGCGTGGCGAGGCGCGCGTCGTGGAAGTCGGTGGTGGACACCATGTAGCGGGTGAGCGCGCGGTAGAAGATCGCGGTGGCCTTGGCGCGTCCGATGCCGGTGACCGTGGACCCGTCGTAGGTGGGCGAGTCGTAGGTGAAGCCGCCGATCGTCTTGCGTCCGCTGCCCTCGGCGAGCAGGTAGTACGCGTGCGAGGAGACACCCGAGCCTGCGTGCACCTCGGCGTCGTAGGTCTGCGGCGACCAGTAGTCGACGGTGCCTTCGAGCTTGTCGAGGGAGGGGTGGTCGAGGCGGCGCAGGAACTTCTGGGCGAGGCCCAGTTTCTCGCCGATGAGGTAGTTCGGCGGGTTCTTCGCGTTGTTGGCGCTGAACTCGACGTTGGAGCCGAAGATGTCCGCGAGGGACTCGTTCAGCGAGCCCGCCTCGCCGTACTGGTTGCCGTCCGCGTCGACGCGGGTCGGTTCCAGCTCGGCGGTGGCGTCCACGACGCCGTGGGTCAACTCGTGCCCCGTGACGTCGAGGACGACGAGCGGCTTCTTGAACATGTCGCCGTCACCGTCGCCGTAGAGCATGCAGTCGCAGGTCGAGTCCCAGAAGGCGTTGGCGACCTTCTTGCCGAAGTGGACCATGCCGCGGGCGGCCTTGCCGTCGTTGGCTATGCCCTTGCGGCCGAAGGTCTTCTTGTAGAAGTCGAGGGTCTTGGTGATGCCGTACTGGGCGTCGACGGCGGCGCTGTCGCGCCGGGAGACGGTGCCGTTGCCCCACTTGTCGGTGGTGCTGGTGAACGCCTTGCCGCGGGCGAAGCTCTCCAGTTCCTGCCCCTTGGCGTCGCGGGTCTCGGTGCCCCAACGGGTCGGGTCCTTGAGGAGGTAACTGGTGCGTGCCGTCTGGGTGGTGGTCAGCGGCACCTTGCCGACGAAGAGCGAGGTGCCGGTGCCCGTGGCGGTGACCGGGTAGTGGGCCGCACGGCTCGCGCCGGCCGCGGTGAGCGCAGTCGCCTGTACGGCAGTGCCGGTGACGGGGTTCAGGGTCTCGCCGCGCTCGCGCAGGGTGTCGAGCAGTTCGGGTGAGAGGAACTCGTCGCTGTCGGGGGTGTTGCTGCGGACCTTGCCGGTGACGGCGTCGACGACGACGGTGCGGGTGCCGGTGGCCTCGGCGGTGTCGCTGTCGCTGACGGGGACCTGGTAGGCGAGGGCGGCCCGGCCGTCGCGGGCGTCGACCACGAGACGGGCGGTGCCCGCGTCGCCCTTGGCGACGGCGGCGGCCTTCGTCTCGGCCTGTGCCGCGGTCAGTTCGGGGCGCGTGGTGGCGGGTTCGACGCTGTGGTCGGCGGCCCTGGTGACTCCGGTGTAGGCCAGTTGGCGGGAGAGGTGGACGACCAGGTCGCCGCCGAGGACCGGCATGCCCCGGTGTGTGCGGATGAACCGGACGTGGCGTGCGCCCTCGGGGTCGATCATCACGTCCTTGGCCCGGAGTCCGTCGCCGGGGACGACTCCGGTCGCCGCCGCGTGCGCGAAGGCGGCGGCACGCGCGGCGGTGACGACGGACGCGGCGGTGGTGCCGGTGGCCGTCACCGCGTGGTCCGTCCCCGTGGCCGGTCCCGCGAAGGCCGTTCCGGCCAGCCCCGTGGCGGCCGTCGTCACGGCGACGGCGACGGCCAGGCCGCGTATGTGGGGTCCACGCATGGGTGAGGGCTCCTCGCTTCGAGACGGCCGGGATCGCCAACCGCCTTGAGACCGGGCGCGGTTGACGGCGCCCAGGGGGCTGGTCGGGCCCCGAGGCGAAACCCTTACGGATCAGTCATGTGCATGTAAAGCCGAAATGAACGGTTTTCCGAGCTTTCATGGCAATACTTTGCAAATCCGCGTCGCCCAGTGATCAGTGAGTGACCAACTGTGCGTCAGCTGTGGAGATGTGACGGGCCGCGAGAAGGTTGCCTCGCGCGACTGTGACCGATCTCGCACACAAGAGAAACGGGAGAGAACCGGATGGTCTCAAGAACGGTGCGCAGGGCCACGGCGTCGGCGGCGGCACTGCTGACGCTCACGGTGGTACCGGCACATGCCGCGACCCACGGGTCAGGCACCGCGAGAACCGGAAGCACGGCAGCGCTTCCGGCCCCCGACCTGGCGGGCCTGCGTGCCGTGCTGCGCACCCTGACGACACAGGGCGCGCCCGGGGCGATCGCCCGGATCGACGACCGCGGAACCGTCCGCACGGCCGCCGCGGGCATCGGCGACCGCACGACACGCCGGGCCATCGACAACGCCGACCGCTTCCGCATCGGCAGCGTCACCAAGTCGTTCTCCGCCGTCGTCCTGCTCCAACTCGTCGACGCGCACAAGCTCGACCTCGACGCCTCGGTGGACCGCTACCTGCCCGGCCTCCTCCCCGACAGGCGGATCACCGTGCGCCACCTGCTGAGCCACCGCAGCGGCCTGTACGACTACACGAACGCGATGTTCGCGAACTCGGTCTCCGGCTTCGAGGCCGTACGCGACAAGGTCTTCACCTACCGGCAGCTGGTGCGGCTGTCACTGAAGCACCCGCGCACCAACGCGCCGGGCGCCGCCTACTCGTACTCGAACACCAACTTCGTGGTCGCCGGGATGCTCATCGAGAAGCTGACCGGCCACTCCGTGGGGACCGCGTACCGTGACCGCATCATCAAGCCGCTCAAGCTGCGCGACACCCTCTACGTCCACCCGAGCACGAAGATCCCGGGCCGCCACGCCCGCGGCTACCTCACCCAGGACCGCGCGGGCGCGAAGCCGCTCGACGCGACCGACCAGACCGCGTCCTGGGCGCAGAGCGCGGGCGCTCTCATCTCCACCACCCACGACCTGAACACCTTCTTCTCCGCCCTGCTCTCCGGCAGGCTCACCTCCGCCGCCGCGCTCGCGCAGATGGAGCGGTGGACTCCGGTCAACAGCACGACGCGCTACGGCCTCGGGCTGCGCCGCCGCGATCTGTCCTGCGGCGTCTCCGTGTACGGCCACACGGGCGCGGTCCAGGGTTTCTACACCTACTCCTTCACCTCGAAGGACGGCCGTCGCAGTCTCACCGCGCTGGCCAACACCTCCAACAACGGCACGGTGCTGAACACGATGGCGGGCACCCTGGAGTCCGCGTTCTGCGGCAAGCGCACCAGGACACTCCAGGGTTCGCCGCTCACCGGCCGGGGCTCCTACGTCACCGAACGACGCGTGGCCCACGAGGACATCGCGCCGGAGATCGCACGGGGCTGAGCGCGCTCCGCGGTGGGTGCCGGGCGGCCTCGCGCACCGGCACCCAACGCGCCCCGCGGGAACCCTCCCGCCGTGACGGGACGTTGAGTGGAGGACGAACTCCCCCACCGGGCACTCCCCCGGACACGAACAGCGAGGGCGGTGCCATGAACGAGCTGGTGCCGGGCGGCAATCTACCCCTCCCGGGCGGTGCCATGACCTTGCGGGTGCCCGGCCCGTTCGACGTGTCGGCGTTGATCACGGACGAGAGCGGCAAGGTCGGCGGTGACGCGGACTTCGTGTTCTACAACCAGCCGACCGTGACCGGAGCCCGCCTCCAGGGCGACACCCTGACCGTCGACCCGGCCCGGCTCCGCGCCGGCGCCGCCCGGGTCACCGTCGTCGTCAGCCCCGCCGACCCCGGCACACCGCTGGGCCGACTGCCCGCACCCACCCTGCATGTCGCGGACGCGGGCAGCCGTCCGCTCGCCCGTTTCACCCCGGCCCGCCCCCAGCGCGAGACCGTCCTGCTCCTCGCCGAGCTCTACCGACGCGGCACGGGCTGGAAGCTGCGCGCACTGGGGCAGGGGTACGACGACGGACTGGCGGGCATCGCACGGGACTTCGGCGTGGAGATCGTCGAGGACACACCTCCCGGTCCCACCCCTGTCGGCGCCGCACGCGGTGCGGGCTCCCCCAACTCTCCGGCGCCCGACCCGACCGGCTACCTCGCCCTGGTCAACTCGGCCCGCGCCAAGGCCGGTTCACCACCCGTCGCGCTCGATTCCCGTCTCGTGTCGGCCGCGCAGGCCCACGTCTCCGACATGGCCGCCGCGGGTCACCTCAGCACCGAGAGCCGCGACGGCACCTCCGTGTACCAGCGGGTGATCCACGCCGGATACGCCTATCTCACCGTCGGCGAACACCTCGTCTCCGGTCCGCGCACCCCCGCGGAGTTCGTCGACTACTGCCTCCGCACCGAACAGGCCCGCCGCACGCTGCTCGAACGGGACGTCACGCACGCGGGTCTCGCCCAGGCAGTCGCCCGCTCCGGCGACGTCTACTGGACGGCGTTGTGGGCGAAGCCGCTCACCGCGGGCGACCTGGCCCAAACGGCGCGCGGCGTCGTCGAGTTGACCAACAGGGAGCGGACGCGGGCCGGGCTGTCCCCGCTCTCCGTGGATCCGCTGCTCGCCGCCGCCGCGCAGGCGCACAGCACGGACATGGTGGCCCGGGCCTTCTATTCGCACACCTCCCCCGACGGCTCCCAGCCCTGGGACCGGGCCGCCGCCGCGGGCTCGCGCAGGCGCACGATCGGCGAGAACATCGCGTGTGGCCAGCGCTCCCCCGCCGAGGTCGTGGAGGGCTGGATGAACAGCCCCGGACACCGCGCCAACATCCTGAAGCCGGACTTCACCCACATAGGCATCGGCTTCGCGGGCGGCGGACAGATGGGGACGTACTGGACGCAACTCTTCGGCGCCTGACCGCCTTGCCGGCCAACCCCCTCCACGATCTTGGCGGAATGAGATCTTCCGGGTCAGGATGCCCGCATGAAGGGTGATCTGTTTTCCAGTGAGCACATGGTGCAGCCGGCCACCGCGCCGGGCATGACCGTAGAGAACGCCAAGTGCATCAAGTACGCGGTCAACGGCGAGATGCTCGCCCGCCAGGGGGCGATGATCGCCTACCGCGGCAATCTCCAGTTCGAGCGCAAGGGCCAGGGCGTGGGCGGCATGCTCAAGCGCGCGGTCACGGGTGAGGGTCTGCCGCTGATGGCGGTGCGCGGGCAGGGCGAGGCGTGGTTCGCGCACGAGGCGCAGAACTGCTTCGTGGTCGAGATCGACCCCGGTGACGAGTTCACCGTCAACGGCCGCAACGTCCTATGTTTCGACGCCTCGCTGTCGTACGCGATCAAGACGGTGAAGGGGTCCGGCATCGCGGGCGGCGGCCTGTTCAACAGCGTCTTCACCGGGCAGGGCAAGCTGGGTCTGGTCTGCGAGGGCAATCCGCTGGTCATACCCGTTTCGCCGCAGTACCCGGTGTACGTCGACACGGACGCCGTGGTCGGCTGGTCGGCCAACCTCCAGACCTCGCTGCACCGTTCGCAGTCCATCGGGTCGATGCTGCGCGGCGGTTCCGGTGAGGCCGTCCAGCTCATGCTCCAGGGCGAGGGCTTCGTCGTCGTACGGCCCAGCGAGGTGACTCCACAGAAGGCACAGCAGCACTGACCCGGCGAGTGATCTACGCCGCACAGGCAACCTCGCCGACCGCATCGACGTCTTGATCCGCAACAGCAGATGACGCCCTGGCCCCCACGGCCAGGGCTGATTTTCGACGCTCTATACACACCATGTATACACACAGTGTCTACATGGTGTGTATACAGACCGAGAGGCATCGATGTACGGCAAGGCATTCGCTCCGGAGTACCAGGGCGCCCTCACCACCCTGTCCGTGAACTCCTCGCTGGTCGACGTACTGGCGGCCGGCACCGAGCAGTTGGCCGCGGCCGAGCGGTCGGGGCAGCGAGGCGAGGCGGCCCGCTCGGGGCTCGCGGTCGCCGAGGCGCACCGGCGGCTCGGGCAGGTGCGGGAGGCGGACCGGGCGTGGAAGGCGAGTTATCGCGCGGCCCGCGGAGCCGGGGACACGGCCGCGATGGCCTGGGCCCTGTGGAGCGGCGGCACCCTGGCCCGGCAGCGCGGCGCCTTCCCGCTGGCCCGGCGGCTGCTCGGGCTCGCGGCCGAACTCGGCGAACGCGGCGGCGACATCGTCGTACGGGGATACTCACTCGCGGGCCTCGCCGAGACCGGCCGCATCCAGGGCGACTACGAGGCCGTGGCGCGACTGCACGAACAGTTGCTGGCCGAGGCCCGCAAACGCGGCGAGGCCCGGCACACGGTGTGGGCGCTGGAGGGCATCGCACAGATCCATCGCAACAGGGGTTCCTACGACACGGCGTACGCGATGTTCGAGGAGGCGGCCGCGATTGCGGCGGGCGCCGACGACCGGCGTGGTCACGCCTGGGCGCTGCGCGGTCTCGCCGACATCGTCTCGGTGCGTGACCAGGATCCCGAGCGGGCACTCGGCCTGCTGTCCGAGGCCGAGGAGAGCTGTCGTGCGATGAATCTGTCCAGCGCGCTCGCGTACAACCACAAGATGCGCGGCAACGTCCTGTACCGCGCCGGGCGTTACGCCGAGGCGCGGGACCTCTACGAGCAGGCGCTCGCCGAGTTCCGCGCGATGAGCGAGCCGCGCGGCGAGGCGCTCTCACGGCTGGGCCTGACCAAGTCCCTGGCCCGCCTGGGCCGCGACAGCGCCGAGACGGCGGCCGAACTGACGGATCTGGCAAGGGTGTTGGAGCGCATAGGGCTGCGCCACGCGCGCGAGATGGTGGCACGGGCGCAGGACGAGCTGGGCCTCGCGGTGGAGGTCGTACGGTGACGGCGCTCCCCTCGGTCGTAGCGGCACCGGCCGCACCCCAAGTCCTCTCCCGCTGCCGGGAGTTGGTGCACCCCGCGCTGAAGGAGGCGGTCGGACGGCTGCATCCGTGGCTGGGCGAGATGGCGGCCTATTCGTTCGGCTGGTGCGAGGTGGGCGGTACGCCCGGCGCCGCGCCGGGCGGCAAGGGTGTACGACAGGCCCTCGCCGTACTCGGCGCGGAAGCCACCGGTGCGCCCGGGCGGGCCGGGATCGCCGCCGCCGTGGCGGTGGAACTGGTGCACACCTTCTCCCTGCTGCACGACGACGTCATGGACGGCGACGAGACCAGGCGCCGCCGCCGCACGCTGTGGAAGGCATACGGCACGGGACCGGCCGTTCTCGCGGGCGACGCCCTGTTCGCGCTGGCCGTGGAGACGCTCGCCACGGCCCCGAACGGCGCGGGCGGGTTGCGCCTGCTGTCAACGGCGCTCGGCGACCTGGTGCGCGGCCAGGCGGACGACCTGCTGTTCGCGGCGCGTCCCTGGACGGGTCCACAGCGGGTGCGTCCCGACGAGTACCGGGCGATGGCCGAGGGCAAGACCGGTGCGCTGCTGGGTTGTTCGGCCGCGCTCGGTGCCGTACTCGGCGGAGCGCCCCCAGCGACGGTCGCCGCGCTGGACCGGGCGGGACGGCATCTGGGCGTCGCCTTCCAGCTGGTCGACGACGTCCTGGGGATCTGGGGCGACCCGGCGGTGACCGGTAAACCCGTACACGGTGATCTCCGGGAGCGCAAGAAGACCTTCCCGGTGCTGACCGCGCTCTCCGCCCCTGACGCTCGGCACCTCGCCGCACTGCTGGAATCGGGTGCCGAACCCGCCGCCACCGCTCATCTCGTCGAGGAGGCCGGCGGCCGCACCGCGACGCTGGCGGAGGCCCGTCGGCACATCGCCGCCGCGGAGGCGGCTCTCGCCGGTGTTCCGATGGCGGCCGAGCCGGCGGACGAGCTGCGGTCCCTGCTGGAGTTCCTGGTGCGCCGCGATCTCTGAAACGTGTTGACCTGCGGGTCCTTTCCGAGTCAGGGTCGGAGGCGGCACGGACCACCTTGCCCCGTGCCGGGAGGATGACTGCCTTGATCGGCATCTCGGACATCGAAGCCGCCGCCGAGCGGATCGCCGGACACGTCGTACGCACCCCGACCGTGGAGAGTCCCGGGCTCTCGGAGCTGCTCGGTGTCCCGGTCACGACGAAGCTGGAGCTGTTGCAGCGCACGGGTTCCTTCAAGGCGCGCGGTGCCACGGCGAAGCTGTTGTCGCTGAGCGAGGCCGAGTTGGCGGCCGGGGTGGTGGCGGTCAGCGGCGGCAACCACGGCATCGCGCTCGCGGTCATGGCGGCTGCGCTGGACGTGAAGGCCACGGTGGTGATGCCGCGTACGGCGCCGGCGCGGTCCGTGGCGCTGGTGGAGGCGGCGGGCGCTTCGCTGCGGCTGACCGAGGACATGCCGAGCGCGTTCGCGCTGGTGAGCCGGTTGCGGGACGAGGGGCTGACCCTGGTCCATCCGTTCGACGACCCGGTGGTGATCGCCGGACAGGGCACAGTGGGACTGGAGTTCGCGGACGACGCCGGTGAGCTCACCGACGTCCTGGTCAGCATCGGCGGTGGTGGACTGATCGCCGGGGTCGCCGCCGCCCTGCACGCCCGGCGGCCCGGGATCCGGGTCTGGGGTGTGGAGACCGAGGGTGCCGAGGCGATGTCCGCGGCGCTCGCGGCCGGCGGCCCGGTGCCGGTCGCGCCGTCCTCGATCGTGACCACGCTCAGCGCGCCGACCGTGTCGCAGCTGACGTACGACCATGTGTCCGCCCTGGTCACCGAGGTGCTGACCGTCTCCGACCAGGACGCCGTACGGGGCTGTCTCGACCTCGCCGAGCACGGCAAGGTGTGGACCGAGCCGGCCGCGGGCTGTCTGCTGCCCGCTGCCCGGCAGGTCCTGGAGCGGGTCGGCGACGGCGCGCGGCTGGGCCTCGTGGTGTGCGGGGGCAACGCGACGGCCGGGGAGATCGCGGACTGGTCGGAGCGCTTCGGACTGCGCTGACCTGCCGCTGACGGCACAGGTGACACCGCCTTCCCGCACGGGGATCCCGTTCCCGACCCCGCGTGGGAAGGCTTGTCGCACATCTAGTCATACCGACTAGTCGGTACTACGCTCCGCCGAACGGAAGGGCCCCCAGCCTCCCGCCGCTCACTCCGTCCCCAGCAGCTCCAAAGGGAGTCGTATGTCTTCCGCTTCCGCACCCTTTGACACGAGTAACCCAGGTACCGACGCACCCGGCGTCGGCACTCGTGGCGCGCTCGCCCGGCTGTACCGCCGCGATCTGCCGGCGTATCCGGCCACCGGGCGACGCATGTCGTATCTGGCGATCGTGGTGGTCACGACCGTCGTGCTCTACTACATGCTCTACATCCAGTACGCGGTGGCGACGTCGATCATCACGCACTTCGACATGACCTACCGCTACTTCGTGTGGGTCTCGGTCATCGGCAATGCCTTCGGGGCCTTCGCCTCCCTCGTGGCCGGCCTCGCGGACCGCTGGGGACGGGCGAACCTCGTGGTCTACGGACTGCTGATCGCCGCGCTCCTGGTCTTCTTCGGACTGCCCAACGCGGCCGACAAGACGGCGTACCTGGTGCTGTTCGCCGTCGTCAGCGTCATCGAGGGCATCGTGCTGGTCGCGACCCCGGCGCTGATACGGGACTTCTCACCGCAGCTCGGCCGCGCCACCGCGATGGGCTACTGGACGATGGGCCCGGTCATCGGCAGCCTGGTCGTCACCTCGGTGACCAGCAGCACCCTCGACTCCGCCTCCTGGCAGGACGAGCTGCGCTACTCCGGGGCGGCCGGGCTGATCGTGTTCGTCGTCGCCCTGTTCGCCCTGCGCGAGCTGTCGCCCGGGCTGCGCGACCAGATCATGGTGAGCCTGCGGGACCGGGCCCTGGTCGAGGCCCGCGCCAAGGGACTGGACACCGAGGCGGTACGGCGCGGCGAGTGGCGGCAGATGCTGCGCCTGGACATCCTCGGCTCCGCCTTCGCGATCGCCGTCTTCCTGCTCCTCTACTACGCCGCCGTCGGCAACTTCGTCGTCTACTTCTCCACCACCTTCGGCTACAGCGAGCAGCGCACCAACGGCCTGGCCAACTGGTACTGGGCCGCGAACGCCCTCGCGCTGATCGTGGCGGGCCTGCTCTCGGACCGGCTGCTGGTGCGCAAGCCCTTCATGATCGTCGGCGGGATCGGTGCCGTCGTGGCGACCGCGTTCTTCGCCTCCCTGGCCACCCACGCGACAACCGACTACTACACCTTCGCCTGGCTGTTCGTCGCGATCGGCGTGTTCAGCGGAATCGCCTACGCCCCCTGGATGGCGAGCTTCACCGAGACCGTGGAGAAGCGCAATCCGGCCGCGACCGCCGCGGGTCTCGCGGTCTGGGGCTGGACGGTACGGATCGTGGTCGCCGTGTCGGCGGCGTTCATCCCGGTGCTCGTCACCTCGGTCACCCCGCTCGTCGAACACGGCGCCCAGGTCGCGGCGGCACAGCAGCAGGCCGCCCCGGCGCTGGCCGTCATCGACGCGCACCCCCAACTCTTCGCCGAACTGGGCAAGTACACGCCGACCACCACACCCCCCGCCCTGGCCGCCCAGGCGGTCAAGGAGGTCGGCCCCGCCGACCTGGCCGTCGTTCAGAAGGCCCAGCCGCAGCTCAAGGTGCTCAAGGAGTACGGCCCGAAGGTGCAGAAGGCCGCGAAGGACGGTCCCGGCGAGTGGCGCACCTGGTGGTGGATCTGCGTGGGCGGCCAACTCCTCTTCCTGCCCTTCGTGTTCGTGATGGCCGGCCGCTGGAGCCCGAAGAAGGCCCGCGAGGATGCGCAGGCCCACCAGGACGCCGTCGACCGCGAACTGGCGGCGCTCGAAGCCTGACCGGAACACCGACCGTCGCTGCGGCGCGAGCGTGACGGCTCCGCCGCAGCGGAGCTCGGCGACCGGGAGGCGGCCGAGGCGGCCGGCATGACGATCGTCCTCGTCGGAGCACTGTGGACGCACGGCCATCCGGCGACGGCCGTGCGCGACGCCTACGCCAACGACCCGGGTCTCGTATTCCTCCGCACGCCGTTCGCCGCGACCCTTGAGCATGCCGTCACGGTCTACCTGATCGGCCTGCTGACCGCTTCCGACCGCTGATCTGAACTTCCGGGAACAGCGAGGTAGCCGCGGGAAGTCCCCCGGCACATGACTCTTCCCCGGCGAGGCAAGAGGTCCTGGTCAGGGCGCCAACGGCGGGAAAATCACTCGTTACCGGTGGTTACCACCAGGTCGGGGCAGGCGTATTCCCATCGGCATTTCGGCGCCCGCCCGCCGCCGCGATTGAATAAAAGGCAAGAACCACCGGGGAATTGGGTTTCCTTTGAACCAGGCCATCACAACCGCCGTACTTCTGTGAAAGGTGAGACCCAGGGGTTCAGCGAGGGATGGCCATGGTCGAGACGCACGTCTCCGTACACGAGTCAGTCGCCGGCAGATACCGACCCATGGAGGTCGCGCATCGGGAGACGAACCGGCTCACCTGGTACGGCGAGGACATGGCCGCCGAACGCCCCTGCCTCCTCACCCAGGTGACACTGCCCGCCGCACTGGACGAGGAGAGCGCGCGCCGGACCACCGCCGCCATCATGCGCACCTCCGAGATCATGGTGCTGCTCGCCCCCACCCGGGTCGCGCAGGTCATGGACGCCGTCGAGGACGCCGGCACCCTGTGGACCGTCACCGACTGGATCGACGGCACACCGCTCGGCCAACTCCTCGCCCAGCAGGGCACGTTCCACTATGTACGGGCGGCCCGCATCGGCCTCGAACTGCTCGACATCCTGGAGGCCGCGCACAACGAGGGCATCACCCACGGCGAACTCAGCCCGGGTCAGGTCTTCGTGCGGGACCGGGGCACCGTCGTCCTCACCGGCTTCGGACTCGCCGGCGCCACCCTCGTCCCCCGGCTCACCGCACCCTCGTACGCCTCCCCCGAACAGGCCCGCGACGAGCGCATCGGACCGGCCGCCGACCTGTGGGCGCTGGGCGCGATCCTCTACACGCTGGTCGAGGGACACCCGCCGTTCCGCGACCGGGGCCGACCCGAGGCGACCCTCAAGGGCGTGGACCGGCTCCCGATGCGCGGCCCGTCGCGCGCCGGACCGCTGGCGCAGGTCATCCAGGGGCTGCTGCGCAAGAACTCCCGCGAGCGGATGACCCGCCCGGTGGTCCGCGAGGCCCTGACCCGCATCCTGCACGACGACCCGGACGCGGACCGCGAGCCCGTCCCGCTGCCCCGGCTGAGGCGGGCCTACGACACGTTCCGCGGCGCGGGCACCACCTGGAGCGGGCGCGGCATGGCCGTCGGGACCGCCCTGGCCGTCGGCACCGTCACGGTCGCCGTCCTCGCCGCGACCCACCAACTCCCGGGCACCGAGACCTCTTCGGCCACCTCGCCCTCCTCACCCCTCCCGTCCGCTTCCGCCGCGGCCACCACCCCCGGCGAGAACGTCGACGGACACAACTACAGCCCCTCCGCCTCACCTTCACCGACTTCTCCCGTCTCCCCCGCCGCCTCCGCCTCGCCCTCGGCCAGCGCGTCCCCGTCCCCCTCCTCCACCGCCTCCGCACTGCCCGCCGGTTTCCGGGTGTTCAAGGCGCCGGAGGGCTTCTCCGTCGCGCTCCCCAAGGGCTGGAAGGTGGTGGACACCCAGACCGAGGGCGACGTCGCCTATCGCGTCACCTTCGGCGCCTCGGGCGACCCGCGCACGCTGGCCGTGACCTACAGCACGCAGGCGGGCCCAGACCCGGTCGCCATCTGGCGCGACGACGTGCTGCCGGGGCTGAAGCAGACCGAGGGCTTCCAACAGATCGGCGACATCCAGGCCACGACGTACCAGGGCGACAAGGCGGCCGACCTGGAGTGGTTCTCCGGCACCGGCGACGACAGGGTGCGCACGCTCGGGCGCGGTTTCCTGATCGGCGGCGGGCGCAGTTTCTCGCTACGGTGGACGACGCCCGCCGACGAGTGGAACGACGCGGCCAACCGTCAGGCACTCCAGACCTTCTTCAAGACCTTCAAGCGGTCGGCGAACTGACGGCGACGCGAGGGCCGGGCACTCAAACCAGTGGCAATGGGTGGATATAGGCTGCCTGTTCGCACCATGCCTCATCTCAAGCCCAGGAGAGTCCGCCTTGACCGTAGTGATCGACCAGGCCGAGACGTCCTTCACCGCCCTCGACGACGCCGGCCTCGTCGCCCGGGACGCCCAGGAGTTCGGAGCCTACGCCCGCACCGGCGGCTGGGCCTTCGGCCTGAAGGTGGCGCGCAGCGTACGGCCCGGCGGGCAGAGCGCGGACGAGACGCCGAAGGTGTCCGCGAAGGAGTTCGCCGAACTCGCCGACTGCTCCCCCGAGCGCGTCATGCGCTACTACAAGGCCTGGGACCGGGCCGCGGACGACGGTCTCGTCCCGCAGTTCGAGGAGCTTGCCCCCGGCCAGGAGGTCGAACTCCCGGACGCCGACGTGTGGTTGAACTACTACGTCTCCCGTTCCTCCGCCGGCTCCGAGCGCGGCACCGCCATCTCCGAGGCCGCCGAGGCGGAGGGCATCCGCCCCACCAAGGCCCTGGAGGTCGCGGAGAACCCCACCGCGCTGCGGGCCGCGATCCTCGCCGACCCGTCCACCGCGCGGGCGGCCCGCCAGGCGCTGCTCGACCGGGTGCGCGAAGACCCCGAGCTCCAGGCCGAGCTGGCCCGCGACGTGGTCCGCACCGACGACCTGAAGAAGGCCGTCGCGACGGAGAGCCGCTCGGCGGACCGGATCGGCTACGTCCGCCAGATCGCCGAGTCGGGCCAGATCAAGACCCCCGCCGGACAGACCGTCGACGCGCCCCTCGACGTACGCCAGGAGGCCGAGCGCCACCTGTCGCTGCTCGACGAGCTGGAGGAGGGCGAGGACACCGGCGAGTGGGCCACCGAGGCCTACGACACCATGAAGAACCTGGTCGTCGAGACGGTGGAGGCCGACCCCGAACTCCGCGTCCAGGAGCGGCGGACGAAGTTCTACAGCAGCCTCCAGAAGGCCACGAAGGTGTTCGAGGAGCTGACCTTCGACGACGCCCAGGACTTCTACGAGGACGACATGGTCAAGCGTCTGGAGGAGCTCCAGCAGGCCATCGACAGCTGCCTCACCGCGCTGCGCAAGAGCACCACTCCGGCTGAGTAGCCGTACTCATGTAGCGGCTTCGCCCTTCGGACACGATGGGGCTCCCCACAACAAGGGAGCCCCATCGTGTCCGTTCTCGCTTCCGTACCGCGGCGCCGGCTGCCCGCCGCCATGGTCGCGCTGGTGATCGTCGGCATGGCCCTCTCCGCCTGGCATCCGCACGACCGCACGACCTGGTTCCTGGAAACCGTCTGGGTCCTCGTCGGACTCCCGGTGATCGTCCTGACCCGGCGCCGCTTCCCTCTGACGGGCCTGCTCTGCTGTCTGCTCGCCGCGCACGCGCTGGTCCTCGCCGTGGGCGGCCACTACACCTACGCGCAGGTGCCGGTCGGCGACTGGGTCCGTGACACGTTCGGACTCAGCCGCAATCCCTACGACCGTTTCGGCCACCTCATGCAGGGCTTCGTACCGGCGGTCCTGGTACGGGAGTTGCTCACCCGCACCTCACCCCTGCGCGGCAGCCGCTGGCTGGCGCCGCTCACCGTGTGCGCGTGCCTCGCCTTCAGCGCGCTCTTCGAGCTGTTCGAGTGGGCGGCGGCCGTGATCGGCGGCCACAGCGCGGACGCCTTCCTGGCGACCCAGGGGGACGTGTGGGACACGCAGTGGGACATGTTCTGCGCGCTGATCGGCGCCACGCTCTCGGTACTGCTGCTCAGCCGGATCCACGACCGTCAGCTGGCGCGGCTCGAACAGGCGCGGGCCCCCTTTGAAGAGGGCCCTTCGAACGGGACCCTGGCCTACCAGCGGCCCTCCACCTGGTCCTTGATCCGGCCGTCGTAAAGGTCCCGGATCGCGGTGAGCGTGGCCTCGGAGAGGACGGGCAGTCCGGCCGCCGTCGCGTTGGCGCGGGCCTGTTCGGGTGAGCGGGCGCCGGGGATGACCGTGGTGACACCGGGCTGGTCGATGATCCAGCGCAGGGCGAGCTGGGCAGGGGTGTAGCCCTCGGGGGCCAGCGCGGAGAACTCGGCGGCGGCCTCGACGCCCGTCGTGTAGTCGACGCCGGAGAAGGTCTCGCCCTGGTCGAAGGCCTCGCCGTGGCGGTTGTAGGTGCGGTGGTCGTTCTCCGGGAAGACCGTGTCCTTGGTGTACTTGCCGGACAGCAGGCCGGAGGCGAGGGGCACGCGCGCGATGATGCCGACGCCCGCCTCCTGCGCTGCCGGGAGCACCTGGAGCAGGGGCTTCATGCGGAACGCGTTGAGGATGATCTGCACGCTCGTCACGTTCGGCCGGGCGATCGCGGTGAGGGCCTCCGCGCAGGTCTCGACGCTGACGCCGTACCGCGCGATGCGCTCCTCCGCGACCAGTGTGTCGAGGGCGTCGAACACCTCGTCCGAGGAGTAGACGGGCGTGGGCGGGCAGTGCAGCTGCACGAGGTCGATGCGGTCGACACCGAGGTTGCGGCGCGAACGGTCGTTCCACGCGCGGAAGTTGTCGAGGACGTAGTTCTCGGGGATCTGGTCGACGCGGCGGCCCATCTTCGTCGCGACCAGCACGTGCAGATCGGGCCGGCCGGCGAGGAAGGTGGCGATGGTCTGCTCGCTGCGTCCGTCGCCGTACACGTCGGCCGTGTCGAAGAAGGTCACCCCCGACTCCGCCGCCGCCTCCAGCACGGCGAGGGCCTCCTTGTCGTCGACGTCTCCCCAGTCGGCGCCCAGCTGCCAGGTGCCGAGCCCGACGACGGATGCCTGCTGCCGCGACCTGCCGATTACACGTTCGTCCATGTCATCAGTCTGTCATCCGGGACCGACATCCGCGGAACGGGCTCCTCCGGGCCGCGGCCTGTGAATCCTTCACTCACACGAGTGAACCGACTCGACAGGCTGCCTACTCGTGTCAACTCCCGCCTAGCGTGTGCGCGTGACCGATCATGCGGCGAACAACCTCCAGCCAGGGAACGGCAGTTCCGCTCCCTGGACCCGTCGTGGCTTCCTTCTCTCGGCGGCGGCCCTGGCCACCGTGCCCGTCCTCCTGACGGCCGATCCGGCAATCGCCGCGGCCGAGCTGCCCGACTTCCCGGCCGAGGTCGACCTCTACCGCTCGGCGTACCGCAACTGGGTCGGCGAGATCACCGCCGACGGGCTGTGGGCCTGCGCGCCGACCGGCGCCGACCAGGTGCTGTCGGTCGTCAACTGGGCCTGGCAGCACGGATGGAGGGTCCGCGCCCGCGGCTCCTCGCACGGCTGGTCACCGCTGACGATCGAGTCCGGTACGGCGTCCGACGCGCCGGTGCTGCTGGTCGACACCGCGCCGCACCTGACCGGCCTGACCCTGGACTCCGCCTCGGCCGTCCGGGCCGGCACCGGCGTCACCCTGGAGGCGCTGCTCACCTACCTGGAGGGGCACGGCCTCGGTCTCACCGCAGCGCCCGCGCCCGGCGATCTGACGCTCGGCGGCGCCCTGGCCATCGACGCGCACGGCACGGCCGTACCGGCCGACGGCGAGGAGCGGACGGCCGGGCACACGTTCGGGTCGCTCAGCAATCTGGTGCTGTCGCTGACGGCGGTGGTGTGGGACTCGGAGACCGGCGCGTACGTCCTGCGGACCTACACCCGCGACGAGGCGGACTGCGCGGCGCTGCTCACGCATCTGGGGCGTTCACTGGTCACCGAGGTCGTGCTGCGGGTGGGGGCGAACGCCAATCTGCGGTGCCTGAGCCGTACGGACATCCCGGCCACCGAACTGTTCGCGGCGCCCGGGTCCGACGGGCGGACCTTCGCGAGCTTCCTGGACGAGGCCGGGCGGGCCGAGGCGATCTGGTTCGCGTTCACCGAGTTCCCCTGGCTGAAGGTGTGGAGCGTCGCGCCGACCAGGCCGTTGACCTCGCGGCGCGTCTCGTCGCCGTACAACTATCCGTTCTCCGACAACGTGCCGACGCTGGTCGCGGATCTCGTCGGGCGGATCCTGTCCGACGGCGCGTGGTATCTGGCGCCGGTGCTCGGCAACGCCCAACTCGATGTGGCCGCAGTGGGGTTGACGGCGACGCTGTCGGCCGACATCTGGGGGCCGTCGAAGAACACGCTGCTCTACGTCAAGCCGACGACACTGCGGGAGACCGCCAACGGGTACGCGGTGCTCACCGCGCGCGCCCAAGTGCAGCGTGTGGTGCACGAGTTCACCGAGTTCTACCGGGAGCGGCTAGCGGCGTACGCCGCGCTCGGCCGGTTCCCGGTCAACGGCACCGTGGAGATCCGGGTGACCGGCCTCGACCACCCCGCCGATGCCGAACTCACCGGCGCCCGCGCCCCGTTGCTGTCCGCGCTGCGGCCGAGCACCGAGCATCCCGAGTGGGACACCGCCGTCTGGCTGGACGTCCTGACGCTGCCCGGCACGCCGTACGCGGAGGAGTTCCTGCGGGAGTTGGAGCAGTTCCTGTTCAGCTCGTTCGACGGCACCCGGGTCGAGTGGTCCAAGGGCTGGGCGTACACCGAGCAGGCCGCGTGGAGTGACGAGGAGGTGCTGGGGACGGCGGTCCCGGGTTCGTTCGGGGAGTCGGTGTGGGGGCAGGCCGCCGGGACCTTCGACCGCCTCGACCCGCACGGGGTGTTCGGGAACGCCTTCCTGGACCGGCTGTTCGGCTAGCACTCAGTAGGCTGTGTCCGTGATCTTGACACAGGGAGAGCTGTGACCGGCTGGCCGGCCGCGCTGACGAAGGCGGGCATCACCGACCCGCGACTGCGGCGCGCCTACGACGCCCAGCGCGGGATCGTCCGCAGGTACGCGCTGCACGAGTACGTGGCGGTACGGCTGTTGCTGCCGGCGGAGCTGCATCCGGCGGTGATCGCCGCGGTGGCCTACATGCACACGACCGACGAACTGATCGACACGGGTGACGTGGACGCGCGTGCGGCGGCTCTCGCCGCCTGGGACGCCGAGACCACGGCGGCCTTGGAGAGCGGTGAACCGCCTGCACAGGACGGCCTGTTGGCGCTCTGGGACACCGTTCGCCGTCACCCGGACATGGCGACCCGGGTACGCGCCTTCCTCGACGGCGCTCCCGTCGAAACGAGTTGGACCGGCTTCGAGACGGAGGCCGACTTCCAGACGTACGTGGACAGTTACTCGCTGCCCGCCCTGATGCTGACCGCGTCCCTGCTCGCACCGGCCGACCCCGAGACGTACGAGTCGTACGTCCAGGGATGTCGGGATCTGATCGAGGGCTGGCAGCGCAGTGACTTCCTCGCCGACCTCCGCGAGGACGCCGAGAACGACCGCATCGGCATTCCACGGGACGAACTCGCCCTGCACGGGCTGAAGTTCGAGGATCTGCGGAGCGGGTCGGAAGCGTGCGTGCCCGCGCTGGACCAGGTGGTCCGGGCGCAGGCCGGCCTGGCCGGGACCACGCTCGCGGGCTGCCGTGCGCTGCCCGCGCTCGTCGCGCCGGAACACCGGCCGTTCCTCGACGCCCTGCTCGCCGTCCAGGAACTGCGGCTCGGCGCGGTGCGACGCGCAGGGGGCAGGGTCCTGCTGCGCGACACGGGGCCGTCGGTGTTCGCCACGTTGCGGGTTCTGGCCCGGCAGTACCGCAGGGCCCGCCGGTACGCCTAGGGCTCCAAGTGGGCCTGCACTGTGGGCCCGTAGCGGTCCACGATGACGTCCGTCGCGGTCTCGCGCAGCCGGGTGCCGCGTGCGATGCCGTACATCACGCCGAGGCCGAGGAGGGTGGAGACGGCCAGTTCGGCGCGGAGGGCGGCGTCGGGGCCGGAGAGTCGCCCGGCGAGGCGGTCGACCACCTGGGCGCGGAAGTTGACGCGCAGGATGTCGCCGTGGTCGCCCTGGAGGGGTGCGAACGCGATGCGCAGCAGCGGGTCGGCGCCCCGCTCGCGCTGGCTGACCAGGACATGCCGGACCATGTGGCGGCCGAGTTCGTCGAGCGGGGCGTCCAGCAGGGCCTCCGCGTCCGTCTCGAAGGACATCACGCGGGCGAAGAGGGCGTCCTTGTTGCCGAAGTACTTGAGGATCAACGGGGCGCTGACACCGGCGCGTTCGGCCACGGCCTTGAGGGTGATGTCGGCGTGCGCGTTGCGGGCGAGGAGGTAGCGGGCCGCCCGGAGGATGGCCGCCCTGGTCGCCTCGGCGTCCCGGCGGGCGGGCGGGGACGGGGACGCGGCGGGTGGGGTGCTCACGGCCCTCATGCTCCCTCCAGCGCCTCGTCCCGCGCGCCCCGGGTACGGCCGTCCGTGCCCCGCGCCTTGTCGGGCGTGGCGTCGCCGGGGATGGTGAGCGCCGTCGCGCAGGCGATCAGGGCGACAACGGCGGCGATGCCGAACGCCATCAGGTACCCGTGCAGCGTGGGCAGCGGGCGTCCGCCGATGAGGCTGGTGTGGTGCACCAGTACGGCGGCCACCACCGCGCTGGAGACGGCCTGGCCGATGGTGCGCATCAGGACGTTGACGCCGTTGGCGGACGCGGTCTGGCCGGCCGGGACGGCGCGCAGGATGAGCGTGGGCAGTGCCGAGTAGGCGAAGGTGGTGCCGGTGGCCACGACGGTCGCCCCGAGGATGATCGTCCACAGGTCGCGGCTGTCGGCGATGCGCACCACATAGCCGAGCGCGATGATCGCGGCCCCGATGGCGAGCGTGATCCGCGGTCCGCGGGCCGCCGAGATCCGGGCCGAGACGGGTGAGAGCAGCAGCATGATCACGCCACCGGGCAGCAGGCACACGCCGGTCTCGACGATCGACAGTCCGAGCCCGTACCCGGTGGCCCTGGGCGCCTGCACCAGCTGCGCGGTGACCAGGGAGTTGGCGTAGAACGCGAAGCCGGTCAGCAGGGCCGCCACATGAGACAGGCCCACCCGGGGACGCGACACCAACCGCAGGTCCACCAGCGGGAGTTCGGTGCGCAGCTGCTGCCACCACCACAGGGCGAGTACGACGACCGCGCCGAGGAACAGCGCCAGGATCCGCGGGCTGCCCCAGCCCCACTGGCCGCCCTGGGACACGCCGAGGAGCAGGCACACCAGGCCGGTGGCGAGTCCGAGCGCGCCGAGCACGTCGAAGCGGCCGGGCTCCCGGACGGGCGACTCGCGCACCGCCCACCAGACCGCCGAGACGCCGATCGCGCCGAGGGTGGCGGTCGCCCAGAACATGACGTGCCAGTTGGAGTACTGGACGATCAGCGCGGCGAGGGGCAGTCCGAGCGCGGCGCCGATGCCGACCGTGGAACTCATCAACGCCACCGCGCTGCCCCTGCGTTCCGGGGGCAGTTCGTCCCGCAGGATGCTGATCGACAGGGGTACGACGGCGGAGGCGGCGCCCTGGAGAGCGCGGGCCGTGATGAGCACGCGGATGTCGGAGGACAGGGCGCACATGACGGAGCCGACGGTCATCAGGCTCAGGGCGCCCGTCAGGACCCGCCGCTTGCCGTACATGTCGCCGGCCCGGCCGAGTACGGGGGTGAGGACGGCGCCGGAGAGCAGGGTCGCGGTGACCATCCAGGAGACGGCGCCCGCGGAGGAGTGGGTCAGCCTGGGCAGGGACGGCAGCAGGGGGACGACAACGGTCTGCATGACCGCCATCAGGATCCCGCCGAAGGCCAGCACCGGGACGGTGAGCCGGTCCCGCAAGGGGGTCTGCCCGGTGGTGCCGGACGGGTCGGGTATCGGTACGGGCTGGCCCATGGGCACTCCAGCGGACACGTAAAAAAGGTGAATGGCTATTCACCCTATCCGGTGAATAGCCATTCACCCAATGCGCTCGGGAGGCCGGGCGTCCCTGCTTGCGGGAGGCGAGCGCCCTACCTGCGGGAGGCGAGCGCCCTGGCGTGGACGGTGCGCGCCAGCCTCGGGCCGAGCCAGCGCTTGAACCGGCGCAGCGCCTCCAGCCGTCCGGCCGCCTTGTCGAGGCCGTAGTAGACCTGTGGCGGGACGTACGGCAGCAGCGGCGAGTGGCGCTGGCCGAGCAGGGCGAACATGCGGTGCGGGGGCAGGTGGATGTACCGCTGGAGGTTCTCGTACCACTGGGCGCTGTAGCGGGCCGCGCTCTGGATCGACAACAGGGCGGATTTACGGCGCTGTTCGTAGGCGGCGAGGGCCTGCGGCAGTTCGGTGTGGTCGCGCAGGGCGTCGGCGAGCGCGATGGCGTCCTCCAGGGCGAGGGTGGTGCCGGCGCCGATGGAGTAGTGGGTGGTGTGGGCGGCGTCGCCGAGCAGGACGAGGTTGTCGCGGTGCCAGGTGCGGTTGGTGAGGGTGCGGAAGTTGAGCCACTGGGCGCTGCCGTCCGAGGAGGCGCGGCCGATCAGGGAGTGGCCGTCGAGGAGGTCGGCGAAGAGCTTCTCCAGGAGGGCGAGTCCGTCGGCCTCGGCGGCGGTGTCGAGGCCGAGGCCGGTCCAGGTCTCGGGGGCGCACTCGATGACGCAGGTGCTGCCCTCGGGGCCGAACGCGTAGCCGTAGCACCAGATCCAGCCGTGGTCGGTCTCCACGAAGGCGAAGGTGAAGGAGCCGAAGACCTTGCTGGTGCCGAGCCAGATGTACTGGTTGCGGCCGGGCTTGAGTTCGGCTCCGAAGTGGTCGGCGTGGCGGCTGCGCAGCGCGCTGTTGACGCCGTCGGCGGCCACGATCAGATCCGCGTCGGGGAGGTCCTCGGCGGTGACCTCGCGGTCGAACTCCAGCCGTACGCCCAGGGATCTGGCCCGTTCGGCGAGGATCTTGAGGAGGCGGTGGCGGCCGATGCCGTGGCCCTCGTCGCCGGGCTGGGTGGTCGTCAGATCCCGGACGCGGGCGACGCCGTCGCTCCAGCGCACCGAGTGTTCGTCGACGGCCTGCGCGGACTCCGGGTCGTACTCGCGGAGTTGGTCGAGCAGCCCGCGCCAGTACGTGACGCCCCAGCCGTAGGTCGAGCCCTCGGGGTTGCGCTCGTAGACGGTGATGTCGTGGGACGGGTCCTGCCGCTTCAGCAGGATCGAGAGATACAGGCCGGCGGGCCCGCCTCCGACACAGGCGACCTTCACGCGCACACCCCTGGGTTTTACTCAAAGTGGTCAAGTGGATCCGCAGAGTAGCAGGATGGGGCGGCACGGAATTCGCGTCACCCCGCACAGGACCGATGAGAGAACCGGGACGGCTCAGGCGTCCTCGCCGATCAGACGTCCTTGTCGAGGTGACGGCGGAGTTCCGCCGTGAGCGCCGGGATCTCGCGGCGGAAGGCCGCTTCGTCGAGGCCGTCGTCCGCGACCACGGCGAGCAGCGCGCGGTCTCCGACGGCCGTCACGATGATGTGGCCCGTGCTGCCCCGCGCGGCGATCTCACGGAGGTGGCCCGCGCCGCCGTGGTCGGCGAGGCGGTGGCCGAGCGCGAGGCCCGCCGCCGCGAGGGCGGCCATGGACTCGGGGTGCGTCTTGTTCGCGTCACTGGCCACGACTAGCCCGTCACTGGTGGCCAGGGTGGATTCGGTGACTCCCATTACGTTGTCCCGCAGGGCGATGAGGAGGTCGGTCACGGGGTCGCTCATGGCGTCTTCTTCCTGTTGCGTGCAGGCGGTGGGACAACGAGGCGGGAGGGGCCCGGTAGCGGTTTCGGCCGGTATCGGCGCGAACGGGCGGAGCGGGGCGGGTCGTTCAGTCGTGGGGCCGGGGCTCGGGTGCGGAGTTCCGACCCGGACGGCGGCGCGGGAGCGGTGCGGGGTCGGGTGCGGTGGACGGCCCGGCGAGTGGCGCTGGGTGCGCGCCGCGGGCCGCCGTGCTGGGCCTGCCGTCCGCCGAGGGCGAGTGCGGTTGGACGAGTCCGCGGTCCAGCAGATGCCGGAGGTCCATCATCACGGCGAAGAGGCCTCGGCCGAGGGCGAAGGCGATGTCCCTCGCCGTGCCGCGGCCGTTCGCGTGGGTCAGGACCTCCTGGTGCCGGGCGGGCAGCCTGGCGGCGGCCCCGGGGAGACCCGCGGCGGCCGCCGGCCGGACGCGGGTGCGGGCGAGAGCGGCGACCGAACCGGGCTCCCCCGCAAGGAGGTTGATCCGGCGGGACACCTCGTCGAGGAGTCGCTCGGGGGTGATTCCGGGGTTGCGGTGGAGCGTCGGTACGGGATCGGCCACCTGCCAGGTGTCGGGTACGGCGAGGGACAGCGCGAAGGCGGCGTCGAACAGGGCGCCCAGGCTGATGACTTCGAGTTCGCCGGCGCCGACGAGCCCGCGCGCCACGAGTTCGTCGGCGAGGTGTTCGTGGGTGGTGTCGGAGGCCCGGACCTCTGCCCACGCCTCCTCGCTGATCCGGCCCGAGCGGAGCAGCAGGCCCTCGATGCCTGGTGCGCCGGGCGTCTCCATGGCCACCACCAGCCCGTCGCGGACGTGGATGGAGCCGCCCGGGGTGCCGGTGACGAGCACGGTGCAGGAGCGGGCCCGGTCCCGGAGGGCCGACAACAGGGCGGGAACGTTGCGGGAGTCGACGAGCGGTTCCTCGGTGCCGGGCTGTGTCATGCCAGCAACTCGTCGGCGTGCCGGTGCAGTTCGCGCAGCGCCCAGGTGAGGTTGGTGCGCTCGCGGTCGACCGTCGCGCACAGCAGCAAGGGGTCGCCGCGCCGTGCGAGTTGGAGGGTCACGAGATGGCGGGTGGAGGTGGTCACGACGACACTCTCCAACTCCCCCGACGCACCGGCCCGGATGAGGCGGGTGCGGGCGATCTCCGCTATTTCGCAGGAATCCTGACTGCCGCTCACATCACCCGACTCCGCATAGGAGAGGCCGGTGACGGCGTCGAGCAGCATGGCTCCGCTGATACCGGGCGCGGTCAGAGCACGGCCCAGTGCGGTGTCGAGCGATGACAAAGGCCCCCCCTTCAGTCACTCTGCCGAGCAGACTACTTTATTTGCCAACTATCGCAACACCGACCAAAGATGGTGTTGTCTGTTACCCGCACGGTTCGCATTGAGACCGTTTTCATGGCAGGACCCACCGTCTTGCCGGCTCGTGAGGAAACGAGGCACCACGTGAACATTGAGGCGACACTCAAGGAAGCGATGACTATCGACGGGGCCCTGGGGGTGTCCCTGGTCGACTACGAAAGCGGCATGACGCTGGGGGCGTTGGGCGGCGGTCCGCATCTGGACCTGGAGGTCGCGGGGGCGGGCAACACCGAGGTCGTGCGGGCGAAGCAGCGCACGCTGAAGTCCATCAACCTGGATGACCGGATCGAGGACATCCTGATCACCCTCGGTAGCCAGTATCACCTGATCCGACCGCTGGCGAGCGTGCACGGCTCGCTCTTCCTGTATCTCGCACTGGACCGGGAGCGCAGCAATCTGGCGCTGGCGCGGCACAACCTGAAGCGTCTTGAGGCGAGTTTGGAGATATGAGGGCGTCGCGGCATATGACAATCGAGTAGTCGCGATCCCGGGCCGGTCTCGGCGCGGCCATATCCGCCGAGACCGGCCGGACTATTAAGTCCGACCTTTGCGGGGACGAATTCCCGTGCGGCGCCCGGCCGTTAAAGCGGAGGGACCGTAATTGTCTAGTCCACTTTCTCGGTACGGCACTCCGGATGGCCCCAGCCCTGGGCGTTCTTGCTGATCGGCTCACCGGCCGCATAGGCGCGCCCGCACAGACAGCGGCCGGGGAACTTGGCCTTGATTGTGCGGGAGGGCGAACTCGCGCTCTTGCGGGGCGACTTGGCACCGCCAGCGGGCCGCGCGGACTTCTTCGGGGTGTCGGGCGAGGGGGGCGGCTCCGGGGAGCCGAGGTCACTGCCCGCGGGTTCCTGCACGACGGCGGCCTGGCTGGCGGCTCGGTCGGCGAAGTCGTTCAGCGGGTCGCCGTCGACCTGGTGGGCGGGGACGTAGCGGAACTCGACCGAGCGGCCGTCGAGCAGTTCGTCGATGCGGACGACCAGTTCCTGGTTGGCGACCGGCTTGCCGCCGGACGTCTTCCAGCCGTTGCGCTTCCAGCCGGGCAGCCAGGTGGTGACCGCCTTCATGGCGTACTGCGAGTCCATCCGGATCTCCAGCGGTACGTCCGGTGCGGTCGCCGTCAACAGGCGCTCCAGCGCGGTGAGTTCGGCGACGTTGTTGGTGGCCCTGCCGAGCGGTCCGGCCTCCCAGCGGGCCGGGCTCCGCTCGTCGTCCGACACGACCCACGCCCAGGCAGCGGGTCCCGGATTTCCCTTCGAAGCCCCGTCGCACGCGGCCACCACACGTTCACGCATGCGCCCGATCATGCCATGACCGCACCCCACGCCCGGCGCCGGTGCCGTCGGCCGCCCCGCGCCCCGGCCGCGTGCCCCGTCCGAGGATCCGGCCACCCGGCCCTACGCTGCGCGCAAGACGTCGCGACACGAACAGCGGGCCCGGCTGCGCCACCTGTTGCGGCTGCCACCGCGCCCCCACGGGGAACAGCCGCGCGAGCGGGTGGTCGGCCCGCTCGAACTCTTCTACGACCTCGTCGTGGTTTCGCCGCACTATTTGACATGTGTACAAAATCACCCGTCATGGCAGATACAACGTGAACCCGAGGAGGGCGGGAGCGCTGAACGAGCGGATCGATCCACGCGTCACCCGCACGACGCGGGCCTTCGAGGAGGCCGTCGTGGAACTCGCCGCGCGGCGGTCCGTCTCCCGGATCTCCGTCGCGGAACTGGCCGAGCGCCCGGGCGGCACCCGCGCCACGTTCTACAACCGCTACAGCTCCCCGCTGGACCTGCTCATCCAGGTGCTCCAGGCCGATCTGGACCGCGGCCACCGCCGGGGGGCCGAGGCCCGCGCGCAGGGCGGGCACTCGGCCGCCGAACTGCTCCGGCCGACCACCGCCGAGGTCGCCGACCACGTCGAGCGGTATCTGCCGGTCTATCGGCACGCTCTCGCGGACCCGGCGGACAGCGGTGTGTACGACGCGCTCGTGCGCCACTCCGGCGACTACACGCTGTCCTTCATGGCCGACGGCGACCACCCGGGGCTGCCCGAGGCCAATCGCCGGGTCGTCGCGCAGTTCCTGGCCCACGGCTTCGCGGGCGCCATCAGGACATGGCTGGAGGACCCGGCGGTCACCAAGGACGACCTTGTCGACACGGCCGTGGCCTGCGCCCCCGCCTGGTGGACGGCCGACGCCGGCTGACCGACGGTCCGCCCGGTCAGACGTCCGTCATCTGCGGCATCTCTCCCTGGGTGGTGGTCATGTCGATCACCGAGAACGACGCGCCCTGCGGGTCGCTGAGGGCCGCGAACCGTCCGAAGGGGCTGTCCATGGGCCCGAAGCGGAGGACGCCGCCGAGCTTGGTGGCCTTGGCGACGGCGTCGTCGCAGTTGTCCACGCCGAAGTACACGTTGACGTACGACGGGATCTCCGGCGGGAACTCGTCGCCCATCTTCATCCGGCCCAGAACCGGGTTCCCTCCGAGGTTGTAGACGCGGAAGTCGACGTTGTCGTCGTCCATCTGCTGTGCCGTGTACGGGAAGACCGCCGGGAAGAATCCGTCCGCCTTCGCGGGCTCACGGGTGAAGACCTCTGCCCAGGCGTACGCGCCGGCCACTCCCGACGCCTCGAAGCCCTCGTGGGTGCCGCCCTGCCAGACGCCGAACACGGCGCCGCTGGGCTCACGGGCCAGGCACATCGTGCCGAACTCGCCGACCTGCATCGGCTCCATCAGCACCTCGCCGCCGTTCTCCCGGATCTTCGCCGCGGTGGCCGCCGCGTCCGGCGAGGCGAGGTAGAGGCACCACTGCGACTGCCCCTCCTGGCCGGGCATCGGCGGTACGACGGCGGCCACGGCCTTTCCGTCGACGTAGGCCTGCGTGTAGTTGCCGTACTCCGACGACGCCTCGCCGAAGGTCCAGCCGAGGACGTCGCCATAGAAACTCTTGGCTCCCTCGACGTCGCCGAACATCGCGTCGGCCCAACAGGGGGTTCCTTCAGGTTGTACGGCCATGGCTGCGGCCCTCTCCGATAGGTCGGGTTGGCTGGATCTCGTTGTCCGAATTCTCACGCTAGTCACCAGGCGTGCGGGGCGCGCGTCGAACGCCGGAATCGCCCGGCACCGCGCCCGCGCGCCCCGCACGCCGGGGTACGGGCACGAACCCCTGGCGTCCCCGACCCGATCGGCGGGTTTACGACGTCCGGGACGTGAAGCCGCCCCTTTCGCGCGGTTACCGGTGCTGGGCAGGACTGTTTGGCTTGTAAACCGACGACGCGCTCACCCCTGTTCACCTCCCGGGAGGGAATGTGTCCACTCCGGAAAGCGTCAACGGACCGGCCACCGACGACTCCGCCCCCGAGCCGCCCGGCAACGGACAGCTCACCAGCCTCAGCACGGTCGCGGCCCGGCAGCTCGCCACGACCACCAAGTCCGAACCGCAGATGCAGGCCATCACCTCGCGCTGGCTGCTGAAGATGCTGCCCTGGGTGGACGTGAAGGGCGGTGCCTACCGGGTCAACCGGCGGCTCCAGCTCAGCGTCGGCCGCGGCCGGGTGCGGTTCGAGCAGAACGGCGCCGACGACATCAAGGTCATCCCCGAGACGCTCACCGAACTGCCCGTACTGCGCGGGTACTCCGACACGGAGGTCCTGAAGGAGATCGCCGGCCGGTTCCGGGTCCGTGAAGTACGGGCGGGTGAGGTCCTGTTCGAGGCCGGCCAGCCCGTCACCGAGAACTACCTGGTCGCCCACGGCCGCTTCACCCGCTACACCTCCGGCCAGTACGACGAGGAGGAGATCCTCGGAGTCGTCACCGACGGCGACCAGATGGGCGACGAGGCGCTCGGGCAGTCCGACCCGCTGTGGCTGAGTTCCGTGCGCGCGGAGACCGCGGGGGTACTGCTCGTCCTGCCCTGGGACGTCGTGTCCGAACTCATCGACCGCGTACCGTCGTTGGCCTCCCATCTGGCGGCCTACGCCGAACGGCAGCGGCTGCCGATGAACCGCAGGGGCGAGGCCGAGGTGCCGGTGCAGGCCGGCCATGTGGGCGAGCCGACACTGCCCGGCGGCTACGTCGACTACGAACTCGCGCCGCGCGAGTACGAGTTGTCCCTCACCCAGACCGTGCTGCGGGTGCACACCAGGGTCGCCGACCTCTACAACGACCCGATGGACCAGACCGAGCAGCAACTGCGGCTCACCATCGAGGAGATCCGCGAGCGGCAGGAGTGGGAGCTGGTCAACAACCGGGACTTCGGGCTGCTGCACAGCGTCGACTACACCCAGCGCATCAGCACCTTCACCGGCCCGCCGACCCCGGACGACCTCGACGAACTGCTCGCCATGCGACGCAAGACCAAGCTCTTCCTCGCCCATCCGAAGGCGATCGCGGCCTTCTTCCGGCAGTGCAACAGGCGCGGTCTGGTGCCGGGCACCGCGAACATCGACGGGCACGAGATCCCCGCCTGGCGCGGGGTGCCGTTCTTCCCGTGCGGCAAGATCCCGGTCTCCCCGCAGCACACCAGCAGCATCATCGCGCTGCGCACCGGTGAGGCCGACCAGGGTGTCGTCGGCCTGTTCCAGACCGGTATCCCCGAGGAGTACCAGCCCGGTCTGAACGTCCGTTTCATGGGCATCGACTCGGCCGCGATCATCCGCTACCTCGTCACCGCGTACTACTCGATGGCCATCCTGGTCCCCGACGCGGCGGGAATCCTGGAGAACGTACAGATCGGCCGGACCGCCGAGTGACGGCCTGGAGAAGCTCATGACCACTTCCCTCCCGCTGCCCGGCCCGCCGAACCTGGCGGGCACTCTGCGGGCCCGACGCACCGGTGCGATCCCTGGTCTCACCTACCGGCCCGCAGCACCCGCCGACCCGGAGAAGGCCGCGGAGCTCGACCGCAGACTGGAAACCTGGGCACGCGGCCTGGACCTGTTCCCGGCCGCTTGGAACGGGGACTTCGCCGGGTTCCAGTTCGGCCGGGCCGTGGTGCTCCAGCATCCCGGGGCGGCCGACCTGGAACGGCTGACCGCCGCGGGCAAGCTCCTGCTCGCCGAGAACATCGTCGACAACTGCTACTGCGAGGAGGACGAGGGCAAGGGCGGCTCGCACCGCGGCCTCGGCGGCCGGCTGATCATGGCCCAGTCGGCCCTGGACCCGTACCACGGCACGCCCGAGCTGGAGGCGGAGTGGCGCCAGGGCGTGCAGACCGACGGCCCGCTGCGCTCGTACCACTTCGCGATCCAGGACTACGCCCTCCTCGCCACCCCCAGCCAGACCGACCGGATCGTGCACGACCTCGCGCGGCTGCACCTCGGCTATCTCGCCGAGGCCGCGTGGGCCGAGATCCGGTACAAGCCGCGGGTCTGGGAGTACCTGGTGATGCGGCAGTTCAACAACTTCCGGCCCTGTCTGTCGATCGTGGACGCGGTCGACGGCTACGAACTGCCCGAACAGGTCTACGCCCGGCCCGAGATCCAGCGGGTCACGGCCCTGGCCTGCAACGCCACCACCATCGTCAACGACCTCTACTCCTTCACCAGGGAGCTGGCCGGCGATCCGGACCACCTCAACCTCCCGCAGGTCGTCGCCGCCAACGAGCGGGGCGGGCTGAAGGCCGCCTATCTGAAGTCCGTCGAGATCCACAACCGGATCATGGACGCCTTCGACGAGGAGTCCGCCGCGCTGTCCGCCGCCTCGCCCCTCGTCGCGCGCTACGCCGAGGGCCTGGCCGCCTGGGTGTCCGGCAACCACGAGTGGCACGCGACCAACACCCACCGCTACCACCTGCCCAACTACTGGTAACAGTCCGGTCCCTGACGTCTCGTCAGACGCACCACGCTAGGAGTCACCGTTGACCACCACCGACGCCGGCACCACAGCACCACCGGTGCCGACCCAGTCCACGTACCAGAACCGTGTCGCGGACTACTGGAACGCCGAAGAGAACCCGGTCAACCTAGCCCTCGGACAGATCGACGACCTGTACCACCACCACTACGGAATCGGCGGGGCCGACGAATCCGTACTGGAGGACCCCGACCCCGTCCGGCGCCGCGAACGGCTCACCGCCGAACTGCACCGCCTGGAGCACGCCCAGGCCGAACTGCTCGCCTCCCACCTCGGCCAACTCACCGCCGACGACCGGGTGTTCGACGCGGGCTGCGGACGCGGCGGGGGCAGTGTGGTGGCGCATCTGCGCTACGGCTGCCGGGCCGACGGGGTCACGATCTCCGCCAAGCAGGCCGAGTTCGCAGGCGCGCAGGCCCGTGCGCGGGGCATCGACGGCAAGGTGCGCTACCACCACCGCAACATGCTCGACACCGGCTTCCCCACAGGGGAGTTCGCGGCGTCCTGGAACAACGAGTCCACGATGTACGTCGAGTTGGACCTGCTGTTCGCCGAGCACGCCCGGCTGCTGCGCCGCGGCGGACGCTATGTGGTGATCACCGGCTGCTACAACGACACCTACGGCCGGGCCTCGCGCGAGGTGTCCCTCATCAACGCCCACTACATCTGCGACATCCACCCCAGGTCGGAGTACTTCCGGGCGATGGCCCGCAACCGGCTGGTGCCCGTCCACGTCCAGGACCTCACCCAGGACACGATCCCCTACTGGGCGCTGCGCAGTCAGGCCGACCATCTGGTCACCGGCATCGAGGAGACCTTCCTGACCGCCTACCGCAACGGCAGCTTCCAGTACCTGCTGATCGCGGCCGACCGGGTCTGAGGTCTCAGCGGCCGGCGATCCTGGAGGCCGCCTCCGGGAGACCGGGCGCCGGATCGAGGACGTCCAGCGTGCCGTGCGCCCGCAACAGGCGCACGGTGCGCGGGGCGCACACCACGGCGAAGCCCGCCTCGTGCTCACGCACCCGGCGGCGGAATCGCAGCACCAGGTTGAGTCCGGTGGAGTCGATGAAGGTCGTGCGGCGCAGATCGACGACATAGGCGGGCGCGCGCAGGGCGACCACCGAGTCCAGCCACTCGCGCAGCGGGGTCGCGGTCGCCAGATCGATGTCGCCGTGCAGGTCGACGACGAGCAGGCCGTCCCTGGCGCCCAGCAGGGCGTGGCCGCCGGGCGCGGGCCAGGCCGCCTCGGTCACCGGCTCCAGGCTGTTCTCGTGCAAGGTGTTCCGTCCCCGTTCCGTGCCTGTCGCGCGCGGGCGCGCGATCCGGCGCGGGTCCCTGCGGCGGCTTCGACATCCCCGCACCGCACGAGCCCGCGCCGGAACTCCCCCCGAGCGGCTCCCCCTTGAACCGTGGGTGCCTACTGTTCTACCTTCGCCACATGGTCGGGGCATCAACGCCCGCTCGTCAGCGACACAACGAGCGGGCCGAGGTCGGGCCGGGTGATGCGGAATGCGTCCGCACCTGGCACTGATCGAGGACGAACCCGATTTCGCACTGATGTGCCGTTCCTATCTGGAGCACGAGGGATTCACCGTCACCTGGGCCATGGACGCCCGCGCCGGAAAGTCCGTCCTCCACGAGAGCCGCGTCGATCTCGCCGTCCTCGACCTGGGCCTCCCGGACGGCAGCGGCCTGGAACTCCTGCGGGCGCTCCGCTCCACCAGCCGGCTCCCGGTCATCGTGGTCACCGGCCGGGGCGCGGAGGCCGACCGGGTGGCGGGCCTGGAGATCGGCGCCGACGACTACCTCGTCAAGCCGTTCTCCCAACGGGAGTTGGTGGCCCGCATCCGGGCGGTACTGCGCAGGTCGCAGCCACCGGAGACCCCGGCGGTGATCCAGGTCGGCTCGCTGCGGATCGACACGGCCGCCCGCCAGGCGTCCGCCGACGGGGTCCTCCTCACGCTGCGCCCCAAGGAGTACGCCCTGCTGGAGATGCTCGGCGAGGCGCCCGGCCGGGTGTTCTCCACCGAGCAGGTCCTCGACCGGATCTGGGGCGCGTCCTGGCAGCAGCCCGCGACCGTGATCGAGCACGTGTACCGCCTGCGCGGCAAACTCGCGGCACTCCCGGTGCCCGCGCCCCGGATCACCACGGTCCGCGGCTACGGCTACCGCCTCGACCCCTGAGACCACCCAGACAACCGAGACATCCGAGACATCCGAGACGACCAAGACGACCGAGACGACCGAGACGACCGAGACCTCTGAGAGCCGCCATGCCGCCCCTCCCCACCCCCGACTTCCGGCTGCTCTTCGACTCCTCGCTCTCCCCGCTGCTGGTGCTCGGCCCCGACTTCACCATCGTCGAAGTCAACCGCGCGTACCTCGCGGCCACCCGTACGGAACGCACGATCGTCGGCCGGCGCATCTTCGACGTCTTCCCCGACAACCCGGACGACCCCTCCGCCGACGGCGTCGCCAATCTGCGCCGCTCACTGGAGTCGGTGGTGGCCACGGGCCGCAAGGACACGATGGCGTTGCAGCGCTACGACATCCCGACCGGCGAGGCCGGCGGCTTCGCCGAGCGGTACTGGAGTCCCGTCAACTCCCCCGTCCTGGACGCCGAAGGACAGGTCACGCACATCATCCACCGGGTCGAGGACGTCACGGACTTCGTGCATCTGCGCCGGGTCGGCCGGGAGCAGGAGCGGGCCGCCGCCGAGGCGCAGATGCGGGCCGAGGGCATGGAGATCGACCTGTTCGTACGGGCCCGGGAGATCCGCGAGGTCAACGAGCAGCTGAGCCGCGCCAACGCCGAACTGGACGCGGCGGGAAGGCAGTTGAGGGAGGAGCAGCGGGCCAAGGACAGGTTCATCGCCACGCTCTCGCACGAACTGCGCAACCCGCTCGCCGCCGCCTGCGCGGCCGTGGAACTGCTCTCACTGGACCTGCCGGACGACGGCCGTCCCGCACTGTCGGTCCTGGAGCGGCAGTTGGGCACGCTGGTGCGGATGAGCAACGATCTCCTGGACGGGACAAGGGCGTTGACCGGCCGCCTTGAGCTGGTGTCCGAGCGGATCGATGTGCGGTCCGTGGTCGAGGGCGCCTGCGCCGACATCCGGAGCCTGTTCGGACACGAGGAGCGCATCCTTCAACTGGCCCTGCCGGACACACCCGTTGTGGTCGACGGGGACCGGCTGCGGCTGGCCCAGGTGCTGACGAACCTGTTGTCCAACGCGCTCAAGTACTCGCCGCCCGGCGGCCGTACGGAGGTCCGGCTCACGGTCGAGGACGAGCAGGCCAGGCTGACCGTGCGGGACGACGGCATAGGCTTCGAACCCGCCCAGGCCGAGGACCTGTTCGGGGTGTTCGTGCGGGCGGCGCCGGCGGGCCCGAACACACCCGAGGGGCTCGGACTGGGACTCGCGGTCGCCCGGACGGTGGTCGAACTGCACGGCGGCCGGATCGGCGCGCACAGCGAGGGCCCCGGCAAGGGAGCGACGTTCACGGTCCTGCTGCCGCAGGCCGACGAGGCGGCTCCGGAGCCGGTACGACCGTCCGCGCCACCCCGCGCGCGGCGCCAACTGGCCATCCTGATCGTGGAGGACAACGCCGACCTGGCCGCGACCTACCGCACCCTGCTGGAGCGCCAGGGCCACCACGTCACCGCCGTGCACACCGGTGCCGACGCGCTCACCGCGACCGAGTCCGACGTCTTCGACGTGGTGCTGTGCGACCTGGGCCTGCCCGACATCGACGGCTACACGGTGGCCCGTACGGTACGCGCCCGGCCGCACGGGGAGCGGCCACGCCTGATCGCGGTCTCCGGCTTCAGCCGGGGCACCGACCGCTCGCTGTCCCGGACGGCCGGCTTCGACGCCCACCTCGCCAAGCCGCTCCCGCTGACCGATCTGCTCGACCTGCTGGAGCGTCTGGAGTAGCGAAGCGTCTTCCGCCTTCACCGTGGCTGTGCTTGCCTGGGGAGCCGTTTTCCGGTGCCCGGGGCGGGAGTCGCCGTATGCGGAAGCCGTGGATCGTGGGAGTACTGCTGGCCGGAGCGCTGCTCGGCGCCTGCACGGACCCGGCGTCCGGGCCCGAGGCCGCCCCGCCGACCCCTTCCGTGCCGACCACCACCCATCGACAGGTCCCTGTCGCCCCGGTGAAGTCGGCGCCCGGTGTGCTGTATCTCGGGGACTCCCTCGCGATGGAGAGCCAGCGGGTGCTCGGGGAGGAACTCCGCGGCACGCTCGACGCGACATACAGGAGTGCCCCGTACTCGGGGACCACGCTGTGCGACTACCTGGAGGGCACCGGGGCGCGCTCGCTGGTGCCGGACGGCGACAAGGCGGCGGCGCTGGTGCGCGCGCTGCACCCGGACTTCGTGGTCCTTCAGTTCTGGGGCAACGCGTGGGGCTACACACCCTGCATGGACGGCATCACCTACGCCGCCGACCGGCAGACGTATCTACGGCGGTACGCCTCCGACATCAGGAGGCTCACCGCGCAGATCGCGACCGCCGGAGGTGCCCAACGGCCTACCGTCGTCTGGGTGTTGCAGGGGCCGGACCCGATCACCCCCGAGCGCGTCCGGGCGGTGAACGCGCTCTACGGGACCTCGGCCAGGGCCACGGGCGACATCGTCGCCGACGCCGGCCGGACCGTGAGCGCGGCCGGCGCCCGCTACACCTGGACGCAGTACCTCCCGTGCACCGCCTACGAACGCGCCCACCCCGACTACTGCACGCAGCCCGGCAACGGCCGTACGGCCCTCCATCGGGACGACGACTACCTGCACTTCTGCCTGGCACCGACGACCTCGACGCCCCGGCCGTGTCCGGTCCGCTCCCCCGGCATCCTGCGCATGGCCAGGGAGATCACGCGGGTGATCGGCGCCCGAGCTCCGTCTCGATCAGGCGGTTGAGGTGGCGGCGGGCGTCCTCGGTGGTCAACGGGGGTGCCTGGCGCAGCCGTTGCAGGGCGAGACCGTCGGCGAGTGCGGCGAAGCGGACCGTGAACCCGTCGAGGTCGTCGGAGTGGAACTCGCCGTCGGCGACGCCCCGTTCGGCCAGGGCGCGGATCTGCTGGTGCCAGCTCTCGTAGCGCCGGGCCTGCCCACTGCTGAAGGCCTCGTCCGTGCCCTGTTCGCCCGCGTTCCAGTAGTCGAACCACATCCGCCAGTGCCGGTCGGTGTCCTCGGTGAACAGTGCGTCGACCAGCAGCCGCAGCGCCTCCGCCCCGCTGGTCGCCTGCTCGGCGGCCTCGTGCAACTCGGCGTAGTAGCGCTCGATGTGCAGCACCATCGCCTCGGACAGGATCTCCTGCACACTGCCGAAGTGGTACGTGACGGTACCGACGGAGACCCCGGCGGCGGCCGCCACGTCCCGCACGCCGACCGAGGCGTAGCCGCGTTCCGCTATCAGCGGGACGGCCGCCTCGACGATGAGCCGGCGGCGCACCTCGGTGGGCTGCCGGGTGCGGTCGGCGGCGGCGACGGCACGGCGCGGTGCCTTGGCGGCCTGCGAGGGCTTGGCGGCCGTCATCCCGACGTCCTCGGGGTGGTGCGGTGCCATGCGCGCTTGGCCACTGTCTCTCCGTTCGCCCGTGCTTCGACGCGACTGTCCATGACGAAGTCCGCGGCCGTGGCGCGCAGCTCCGTCCGCGCCATGATCTCAGCGTCGTAGTCGTCGCCGCGCCGCAACCGGATCCGCCACTCCGAGACGGCGTGGGCGGACAGCGGGTCGTCGCTCCGGATGCGGTACGTCTCCCGCGCGCTCTCCTCGTAGCGCAGCCCGTCCGGATACGTCCGCGAGCCCCCGTAGTTGGGGTCGACCTCCAGCGTCCACTCCCCCTTGGCCACATCGTGCGTGACCAGCCGCTCGGGCGTCGGCTCGGCGGGCCGGTCGTAGGCCACGTCGAGCGGGACCGCCTGCTCGGGTTCCTCGAAGCGGATCGGCGGCTCCGATCCCCGTTCCCGCACGGGCAGTTGTACGACGCTCTCGGCCGGCACGATTCGCAGCTCGCCGCGCTCGCCGTGCGGCCACACCCACGGCCAGTAGGTGTCGGAGACGGCGACCCGGATCCGGTGGCCGGGTGGGATCGCGTAGCCGATGCCGGTCAGCTCGAACTCGACGTCCTCGTACGTCCCCGGTGTCCACTCGACGGCCCGGTCCCGGCCGTGCCTGCTCAGCAGGTTGAGCGCGCCACGGGTGACGAGCGTGGACGAGCCGTCCGGTGCGACGTCGCACAGCCGGGCGACGACATGGGCGCGCGGGGTGGCGCTGTCGAGGCGGAGCCGGACGCGCGGCCGGCCGAGGATCTCGACGCGCTCGGTGAGCGGCTCGGAGTCGAAGCAGACCGAACGGCCGTCCTCCTCGCGCTGGTCCGGCGGCAGGTCGCTCGCGTTCCCGAACGGGAAGAAGCGCCCGGCGTCGAGGCCGGTGTGCTGCGGCGAGCGCACGAGGACGGGCCCAGTGCTCGTACCGAGGGGCCGCGTGTCCCAACTGACCGTCGGGCTGGGCCACTTGGCGTCCCCCACCCAACGGCCCGGCAGTACGTCGTACGACGTCGCCGGCGGAACCGGGTCGGTGATCCAGGCCCGGAGCAGGGGCTCCCCCATCACTCCCGTGTCGATGTCCTTGAGGTGCTGGTCCCACCAGCGCAGGGTCTCCTGGAGGAAGCCGATCGCGGGCCCCGGCGGCAGTCCCCGGTCGGGGTACTGGTGCGACCAGGGGCCGACGATCCCCCGGACGCGGTCGCCGGGCAGGTGCTCGACGAGCCGCAGCACGGTGTCCCGGTACGGGTCGTTCCAGCCGCCGACCGCCAGGACGGCCGCGTCGATGGCGGTGTAGTCCTCGCAGACGCTGCCGTGCTTCCAGTAGTCGTCGCGCTGTTGGTGGTCGAGCCAGGTGTGCAGGAAGGGTTCGAGGGCGTCGAGGCGTTCGCGCCACATCGGTAGCCAGCGGTCCGCACCCACGCTCGCCGGGTCCGGCGGGCGGGCGGCGAAAGCGAGCATGGTGCCGGCCCACGCGAGCATGTCGATCCCGAGGACGGCGCCGCCCGTGTAGTGGACGTCGTTGTCGTAGCGGTCGTCGGTGGAGCAGACGGTGACGATCGCCTTGAGCGGTTCGGGAGCGAGGGCGGCGATCTGGAGGGAGTTGAAGCCGCCCCAGGAGATGCCGAACATGCCGACCCTGCCAGTGCACCAGGGCTGCGCGGCAAGCCAGTTGACGATGTCGACACCGTCGGCGAGTTCCTGGGCGTCGTACTCGTCGCCGGGCAGCCCCTCGCTGTCGCCGTGTCCACGGATGTCGACGCGGACGGAGGCGTAGCCGTGGCCCGCGTACCAGGGGTGGCGCTGGGCGTCGCGGGGCGCGGTCCAGTCGCTCTTGCGGTACGGGAGGTATTCGAGCAGCGCGGGCACGGGGTCCGACTCGGCGTCATCGGGCCGCCAGATGCGGGCGTGCAGCCGGGTCCTTCCGTCCCGGGTGGGAATCCAGACGTCCTCACGGACGACCCGGCGCTCGAACTGTTCGCGGTACTTCACAGAATTCCTTCTGCCACAGGTGCGTTGAGGGGTCGCCAGCGTCGGACGCGGTGGCCGGCGTCGCCGTGGTCGGTCCAGATGTCGTCGCCGTCCGCCGCGTCGGCCCAGTCGGCGGTGTCATCGACGTAGGGCCGGGCGTCGGGGTCGGGTTCGAGGGCGGCGGCCATGAGCTGGCGGGTGTAGGGGTGTTGGGGGTCGGCGAAGACGGTCTCGGTCGGGCCCTCCTCGACGACGACTCCGTGGCGCAGTACGACGACCCGGTCCGCGATGCCCCGTACGACGGCCAGGTCGTGGCTGATGAACAGGCAGGCGAGGTCGCGTTCGCGGCGGAGGTCGTCGAGGAGACGGAGTACGTCCGCCTGGACCGACACGTCCAGGGCCGTGGTGATCTCGTCGGCGATGAGGACGTCCGGTTCGCCCGCCAACGCCCTTGCGATGCCGATGCGTTGACGCTGACCGCCGGAGAGCTGCGCGGGGAGGCGGTCGGCGAGGGCCGGGTCGAGCCGTACGTCGGCGATGAGCTGGCGGGCCCGCTCGGCCGCCTCCGCACGGTCGGTCGCCGTGCCGAAGAACCGCAGGGGGTGGCGGACCGCGTCGCCCACGGAGCGGCGGGGGTTGAGCGAGGTGTCCGCGTTCTGGAAGACGAGCTGCACCCGGCGGCGCAGGGACAGCGGTCGTTGCTGCGCCGGGCGGGCCAGGTCGCCGTCCTCGTGGCGCATGGTGCCGCCGGACGGGCTGCGCAGTCCGGCCAGAGTCCAGGCGAGGGTGGACTTGCCGCTGCCCGACTCCCCTACGAGGGCGAGGACTTCGCCGCGCCGGACGTCGAAGGAGACGCCGTGCACGGCACGGGTGCTGCCGTAGTCGATGGTGACGTCCTGCGCGGAGACGGCCACCGGAGCGTCGGCGGGCACCTCGGCCTTGGGACGGACCTCCCGCTCCCCCGTCTCGCCGACGACCGCGAGACCGGTGTCGTCGAGGCGCGGAACGCTCGCCAGCAGGCGGCGGGTGTACGGGTCCTGGGGCTGGGCGAAGAGCTGCCTGGTGGACGCCGACTCCACCACCCGGCCGGAGCGCAGGACGGTCACCTCGTCGGCCATGTGCGCGACGACCCCGAGGTCGTGGCTCACCAGCACGGCGGCCAGGCCGAGTTCGTCGCTCAGGGCGGCGATCAGGTCGAGGACGCTGCGCTGGGTGACGACGTCCAGGCCGGTCGTCGGTTCGTCGAGGACCAGGACCTTGGGGCGGGCCGCGATGGCCATGGCGATGGCGACGCGCTGCTGCTGGCCGCCGGAGAGTTCGTGCGGATAGCGCCGGGCAAGGTCGGCGGGGTGCGGCAGCCGGACCTGTTCGAGGAGTTCCACGACGGGGACCTCGCCGCCGGCCTCCGCGATCTGGCGTCCGATGCGCATGGAGGGCGTGAGGGCGTGGCCGGCGTTCTGGCCGACCATCGCGACCGTGCCGCCGCGCAGGCGTCGCAACTCCCTTGCGGGCAGGGCGAATACGTCCGCGCCGGACACCTCCACGGACCCGCCGGTGATCCGGGAGCCGTGGCGCAGATGCCCGAGGAGGGTCGCGGCGACGGTCGACTTGCCGCTGCCGGATTCCCCGACGAGTGCGTGCGTCTGCCCCTCGGCCACCTCAAGCGACACCTCGTGCACGACGGGCACGTCCCGGCCGCCCGAACGGTAGGCCACGGACAGGGAGTTGACGGAAACGATCGTGGTCATCAGGAGCCCTCCCTGATCCGGTCGACGCCCCACGCCTTGGACAGGCCGTCGGCCGCGAGGTTGAGTCCGACCACGAGGGTGGCCAGGGCGATGATGGGCGCGATGCTCGCCATCGGGACGACGGTGATGGCGGTGCGGTTCTCGGCAACCATGAGGCCCCAGTCGGGAGTTGGCGGGTCGGCGCCGAAGCCGAGGAAGGACAGCGAGGAGATCAGCAGGACGACCCAGGAGGCCCGCATCGCGAACTCCACGCACACCACGTCCGTGATGTTCGGCAGGATCTCCCGGCGCAGGATCGACCAGGTGCTCTCGCCTCGGGCGCGGGCCGCGGTCACGTAGTCGGCGGGGACGACCGCGAGGGCGGCGCCGCGCACGACCCGGACGACCTGCGGGACGTAGGTGATCGCGACGGCGAGGACGATGACCGCCGGGCCGGTGCCGAGCGCGGTCACCACGACGAGCAGGGCGAGGATCGACGGTACGGAGAGGACCGCGTCCAGGATCCGGCCCAGTACGTCGTCGAACCAGCCGCCGCGCAGGGCCGCCGCGCAGCCGATGACCGTGCCGAGGGCGACGGTGAGGAGGGTGGCGGCGACGGAGACGCCGAGGGCGTACCGGCCGCCGTAGAGAACGCGGGCGAGGACGTCGCGGCCGTACTGGTCGGTGCCGGCCCAGTGGCTCCAACTGGAGCCGAGCAGAGCGTGGTTGGCGTCGTTCGCGATCGGGTCGTAGGAGGTGAGGAGCGGGGCCAGCAGGGCGATCAGGACGTGTACGGCGACGATCGCGAGGCCGACGAGTGCCGTGCGGGAGGTGCTCAGGGTGCGCCAGGCGCGGGTGCCGCGTGCGGTCGGGGTCGGGGCGGTGGCGAGCGTGGTCATCGGGTCCTCCCTCGGGTGCGGAGCCTGGGGTTGAGGGCCATGGTGGCCAGGTCGGCGGCGAGGTTGCAGACGACGTAGACGACCGCGCTGATCAGGGCGATGGCCTGGATGGTGGGCAGGTCGCGGTTCTGCACGGAGGAGAGCATCAGCTTTCCGATGCCCGGGTAGTTGAAGACGTTCTCGACCACCGCGACCCCGCCGACCAGCCAGGCCACGTTGAGCGCGATGACGTGCAGGGTCGGCAGCAGGGCGCTCGGCAGGGCGTGCCGGGTGACGACCCGCCAGGTGGAGAGGCCCTTGAGGCGGGCGGTGGTGACGTACTCGGTGGCCATCACGTCGATGACCGAGGTGCGGGCCATGCGGACGATGTAGGCGGCCATCACCACGGCGAGCGCGAGGGCGGGAAGCCATACGGCGGGCAGGAGTTGGCCGACCGTGGCGTCCGGGCCGTAGAGGACGACCGCGGGGAACCACGGGAGGGCGACCGAGAAGCACAGGACCAGGACGGTCGCGACGACGAACTCGGGGACGCTCATGCCGACGAGGCTGACCGTGGAGATGAGGTGGTCGGGCCAGCGGTCGCGGTACAGGCCCGCGAGGATGCCGAGGACGATCGAGCCGGTGACCGCGAAGAGGACCGTGACAAGGGCGATCAGAGCGGAGTTGCCGAGGTACATGGACACTTCGCCGCCAACTGCCTTGCCGGAGACGAGAGATGTGCCGAAGTCTCCGTGCAGGGCGCCGCCCACCCAGTCGACGTACCGTTCCCAGGCGGGCTTGTCGAGTTTCAGTTTCTCCCGCAGGGCGGCCACCGCGTCCGGGGTCGCGTCCTTGCCGAGGATCTGGGTGGCGACGTCGCCGGGCAGGGCCTGGACGGCGAGGAAGACGAGGACGGAGGAGAGGAAGAGGGTGCCAACTGCGGCCGCTATGCGGCGGGTTATGAAGGAGAGCATGGTCAGGCTCCCTTCAGGCCGATGCCCAGGTAGTCGAACTCGAAGCCGTGCTCGGCGTATCCGCGTACCTTGCGGGAGATGCCGACGAGCCGGTCGGCGAACATCGGGGTCATGGCCCCGCCCTTCTCGATCACCAACGTCTGTGCCTCGCCGTACAGTTCGCGCCGCTTGGTGTCGTCGAGCTCGGCGCGGGCCCGGTCGAGGACCGCGTCGAAGCCCTTGTCGGACCAGGCGGTCTCGTTGTACGAGGAGCCGCTGCGGAAGATCTGGGTGAAGAGCTGGTCGACGGGGCGGCCCGTGAACCAGTAGGTGGCCATCAGCGGCTTCTTCATCCAGATCTGTGTGTAGTAGGAGTCCGCGGAGGCCGTCTTGACCTTGATGCGGATGCCGGCCCGCTTGGCGGAGTCCTGGTAGGCGAGCGCCATCGGCGTGAACAGCGGGTCGTAGGAGGAGGTGTAGAGGTCCATCGCCAGGCCCTCGTGACCCGCCTGCTTGAGCAGGTACTTCGCCTGCTCCGGGTCGTGCTCGGGGTGCGCGGAGATGTGGGCCGGGTCGCTGGGCGGCACCGGGTTGTCCCAGCCCGCCGTGCCCGCGCCCTGGAGGGCGACCTTCACGACGTGCTCGGGGTCGTAGGCGAGCTTCATCGCCTGGCGGACGCGGACGTCGGTGAAGGGCTTCTCCGTGGTGAGCATCGGGAGGACGTACCACTGGGCGTTCTTCACGCGGGCGATGGTGGCGCGGTCGGAGGCGGCGACCACGCGGGCGGTCGCGAAGTCGAGGTTGGTCTGGGAGAGGAGGTCGACCTGCCCTGCCAGCAAGGCGTTTGAGCGGGCCGACATGTCGGCGACCGAGTAGAAGTCGATCGTGTCGAGGACGGGGCGGCCCGCCCAGTGGTCCGTGTACGCGGTGACGCGGCCGGGGCCCGCCGGGGCGAACGACTCCAGCCTGAAGGGGCCGGTGCCGATGCCGGTGCGGCCGATGGACTTCGCGCTGCCGTCGGGGATGACGTAGCAGTTGTAGTGCGTCAGCAGGCTGGGGAACTCGGCGTTCGGGCTCTTGAGCGGGACGACGAGGGTGTGGGCGTCGGGCGTGCCCAGCTTCGCCGGGTCGATGAGCGGGGCGAGGACCGCGGCCTGCGGGGAGGCTGTCGCCTTGTCGAGGATGTGGCGGAGTGTGTAGGCGGCGTCGGCGGAGGTGAAGGCGCGGCCGTTGTGGAAGGTGACGCCCTTGCGGAGGCGGAAGGTCCAGGTGCTCGCCTTGGCGTCCGGCTCCCAGGATTCGGCGAGGTCGGGGGCCAGCTCGCCGTTCGTGCCGATGCGCACGAGCCGGTTGTAGAGAGCGCCCAGATATTCGTACGCGGAGAGTGAGCTGGCGGGGTCGAGGGTCTCGGCGTCGGAGGCGGGCGGCCGGGCGATGCGCAGCGTGCCGCCGCCGTCGGGGGCGCCCTTCGCGGCGGCGGCCGGCAGGACGGGGGCGGCCTCCGCCCCGGCACAGCCGGTCAGCAGCCAGGACCCGCCGAGTGCCGCCGCCGAGGCAAGGCCCGCGGTGAGCACCGACCGGCGGCCCGGGTGGTGGATGTCGGACATGTACCGACCGTCCTTGTCGCTATTCGTTCAGCTATTCGTTCAGCGGAACGATTGAGTGAAGTGCGTGAACGATAACGAGGGGATGGTTTCCCGCCAACCCTTTGGGCGCGGAAATTAACGTCCGAAACGCACTGGTTACCGGGAGGCGTCGCGCAGGGGTCGCCGGGACGGGCCCAGGGCGGTCGCTCAGCCGGTGGTCTCGCGGGCCCAGGGCAGCAGGGCCCGTTCCGCGAGGACGAGGGTGTGGCCGAGGCCCTGGTCTCCGCCCGCGAACTCGCCGACGACCGCGCCCACGACGGCGAGGGCGACGGAAATCAGTCCGGCCGGCGTCGGCACGGCCACCGGAAACCAGGCGAGCAGGGCCGCCATGAACACCTTCGGGGCCGAAGCCGAGGCGGACCACGAGGAGCGGGTCCTCGACATCACGCTCCCCCGGCCGCGCACCCGTGCCAGGGCCGAGCAGGCGGAACAACTGGCCCGGCGGGCAGCCGAGTTGCACGCGCTGCTGCTGGACAGCGACACCTGATCCCCAGCCCCATCGTCAACTGCCGTCTCTCCACGCCCTGTTGACATCACACGGCGGGCGCCTAGCGTGTCCAGCGCACAGCATGTCGCACGACCTTCGGGATTTCGAACCGGAGTGGAGCGGTGGAGGGACACCGCCGCCCCGACTCCCAACTCCTCGACATGCGAAGGACATTGGTGATGACCCCACCCCTGGGCAGACGTCAGTTGCTCGCGGCCGCAGGTGCCACCTCGGCCGCCTTCACCCTCACCGGCACGGACGGCACGGCGCAGGCCGCCACACCCCCCGACGCCACCGAACACACCGCGGTCCGCCCCTTCCCGCTCACCGCCGCGACCCTGCTGGACAGCCCGTTCCGGGACAACCAGCGCCGCAACTCGGCCTATCTGCGCTTCGTCGACCTCGACCGTCTGCTGCACACCTTCCGCGTCAACGTCCGCCTGCCCAGCACCGCCCAGCCCTGCGGCGGCTGGGAGGGGCCCGACGTGGAACTGCGCGGCCACTCCACCGGCCATCTGCTCTCAGGGCTCGCGCTCGCGTACGCCAACACCGGTGACACGGCCCTGCGCGACAAGGGCCGGACCCTCGTCGCCGAGCTGGCGAAGTGTCAGGCGGCCTCGCCCGCGGCCGGTTTCCGCACCGGGTATCTGTCCGCGTTCCCGGAGAGCTTCTTCGACCGGCTGGAGGCCGGGACCGGGGTGTGGGCGCCGTACTACACGATCCACAAGATCATGGCGGGGCTGGTCGAGCAGTACCGGCTGACCGGGAACGAGCAGGCCCTCGACGTGGTGCTCCGGCAGGCGCGCTGGGTCGACGCGCGGACAGCGGGACTGTCGTACGAGCGGATGCAGCGGGTGCTGGAGACCGAGTTCGGCGGGATGAACGACGTGCTCGCCGATCTGCACGCCCTCACCGGCAACACCGCCTGGCTCGATGTCGCCGAACGCTTCACGCACGCCCGGGTGTTCGACCCGCTGGCCCTGGGCGAGGACCGGCTCGCCGGGCTGCACGCCAACACGCAGATCCCGAAGATGGTCGGCGCGCTGCGGCTGTGGGAGGAGGGGCTGCCCGAGCGGTACCGCACGATCGCCGCGAACTTCTGGGAGATCGTCACCGGCCACCACTCGTACGTCATCGGCGGCAACAGCAACGGCGAGGCGTTCCACGAACCGGACGTCGTGGCCGGGCAGTTGTCGGACAACACCTGCGAGAACTGCAACAGCTACAACATGCTGAAGCTGACCCGGCTGCTGCACCTCCACACCCCCGGCCGCGTCGAGCTGCTCGACTTCTACGAACGGGCCCTGTTCAACCAGCTGTTGGGCGAGCAGGACCCGGACTCCGAGCACGGCTTCAACATCTACTACACCGGTCTGGCGCCGGGTTCGGTCAAGCGCCAGCCGTCGTTCATGGGCCCGGATCCGGACGTGTACTCCACGGACTACGACAACTTCTCCTGCGACCACGGCACCGGCATGGAGACCCAGGCCAAGTTCGCCGACACGATCTACACGCACGACGAACACGCCCTGCTGGTCAACCTGTTCATCCCCTCGCAGGTGGTCTGGCGCGACCGGGGCATCACCTGGCGGCAGACCACCGGCTTCCCCGACCGCTCCACGACCACCCTGACGGTCATCGCCGGCCGAGCCTCACACCGGCTGCGCGTCCGCGTCCCGTCCTGGGCCTCCGGCGCCCGCGCCGCCCTCAACGGCCGTGCGCTGCCCGACCGTCCGAAGCCGGGCACCTGGCTCACTCTGGAGCGGACCTGGCGCGCGGGTGACCGGGTCGAGGTCTCCCTGCCGATGCGTACGGTCGTGGAACCGACCCCCGACGACCCCGATGTGCAGGCCGTCCTGCACGGTCCCGTGGTGCTGGCCGGAGCGTTCGGGGACCGGGCCGACCCCTGGCTGTCACGCCTGGACGTCGGCTCCGTACGGCAGTTGTCCTCGGACCCCCTGCGCTTCACCGCCCGCGCGGACGACACGGACGTGACCCTGCTGCCGATCGCTCGCGTCCACCACCAGCACTACTCGGTGTACTGGCTGACCGGCGAACCTCCGCCCCCTCCGCCCGAGTTCGCCGCCTGGCACCGCTTCGACGAGACCTCGGGCACGGCGGCGTCCGACGCGACGGGCAACGGCCGTACGGCCCAACTCGTCGGCGGAGCGGCATGGTTGGCGGACGGCCTGCTCGGCGGCGCGGTCACCCTCGACGGTGTGGACGGTCATGTCGCCCTCGCCGAGGACCTGTTGGCGGGTGCGTCGGCGTACTCGCTCGCCACGTGGGTGCGGCTGGACGGTCGACCCGGCACCTGGAGCCGGATCTTCGACTTAGGGACCGGCGTCACCGCCAACATGTTCCTGACCCCGCTGAGCGGTGACGGCACCCTGAGGTACGCGATCACCGCGGGCGGGGCGGGCGCCGAGCAGCGCATCGACGCCGAGCCGCTGCCGACCGACCGCTGGGTGCATGTGGCGGTGGCCTACGGCGACGGGACCGCCGTCCTGTACGTGGACGGCGCGGAAGCCGGCCGGAACGCGGCCGTCACCGTTGAGCCGCGCCGCTTCGGCAACCATGTCCGGGCCGGATACATCGGGAGGTCGCAGTACGCCGACCCGTACCTGAAGGGCGCGGTCGACGACTTCCGGGTCTACGGCAGGGCGCTGAGCGCCGCCGAGGTGGCGACGCTGGCGCGACCGACGCAGCCGTAGCCGGGTCACTCCCCCGCGAAGGCCTCCTCCAGCGCGGCGAGGTCGAACTTGCCCATCGCCATGAAGGACTCCGTCGCCCGGGCTACCTTCGCGGGGTCCGGGTCGGTGATCATCTCGATCAGCCGGTTGGGGACGACCTGCCAGGACAGGCCGAACTTGTCCTTGAGCCAGCCGCAGGGGCCGGGCTCGCCGCCGCCTTCGAGCAGCTTGGCCCAGTAATAGTCGATGTCCTCCTGGTTCTCGCAGGGGATCTGGAAGGAGACCGCCTCGGTGAACTTGAACATCGGGCCGCCGTTGAGCGCGACGAACTTCTGCCCGAAGGCCGTGAACTCGACGGTGAGCACCGAGCCCGCCGGCTGCGGGGCACCCTCGCCGTAGTGGCTGACGCGGCCGATGCTGGAGTTCTTGAAGATCGACACGTACAGGTGGGCGGCTTCCTCGGCCTGGCCGTCGAACCAGAGACACGTGGTGAATCCGTCGGTGGTCATGCGTTCCTCCATGGGCTTCTGGGCTTCTGGGGCGTCGAACACGGTCATCCGTATCGACCGATCGTCACCCGGAAACTCATCGGTCGGGCGGCCGGATAATCCAGGTGGCCCATCCGCCGTCCGCAACTAGGCTCGCTCTCCATGACGTATCCGCAGGCAGACAGCGTCCACCCGTACCGCATCGACATCCCACAGGCTGACCTCGACGATCTGCACGCCCGGCTCGACCGCGTCCGCCGGCCCGACGAGCTGCCCGGCACGGGCTGGGCGTACGGCGTGCCGGCGGACTATCTGCGCGAGCTGGTGCGGTACTGGCGGCACGAGTACGACTGGCGGGCGGCGGAGGCCGAGCTGAACGCGTGGCCGCAGTTCACGACCACCATCGACGGCTCGAACGTCCACTTCGCGCACATCCGCTCCCCGGAACCGGACGCCACCCCGCTGATCATCACCCACGGCTGGCCGGGCTCGATCGTCGAGTTCGTCGACATCGTGGGCCCGTTGACCGATCCGGCGGCCCACGGCGGCGACCCGGCCGACGCCTTCCACGTGGTCGTACCGAGCATCCCGGGCTTCGGTCTGTCGGGGCCCCCGGCCGACACCGGCTGGGAGGCGGGCCGCATCGCCGACGCCTGGGCCGAGCTGATGCGCCGCCTCGGCTACGAGCGGTTCGGCGCACAGGGCGGCGACTGGGGCGCGGCGATCTCCCGCGAGCTGGGCCGCGCCCACCCCGACCGGGTCATCGGCGTCCACCTCAACCTGCTGCCGGGCGCACAGGCCCTCACCGAACCCACCCCCGAGGAGCTGGCCGCGCTCGGCCCCGAGGAGAGGGCGGACGCCCTGGAGTCCTGGCGCCGCTGGACCGCGTGGTCGCGCGAGGGCACGGGGTATGCCGTCCTCCACTCCACCCGCCCGCAGACCCTGGCGTACGCCCTCACGGACTCGCCGGTCGGTCAACTCGCCTGGATCGTCGAGAAGTTCAGGGAGTGGACCGACTCGGATGAGTTGCCCGAGGAGGCCGTGGACCGGGACCGGCTGCTCACCGACGTGATGCTGTACTGGTTGACGGGGACCGCCGGTTCGGCCGCACGGATCTACTACGAGCGGGCCCACGCCACCGGCGCTCGGGCCGCCGCGCCGACCCTCCCGTCGACCACTCCCACCGCGCTCGCCCTGTTCCCCGCCGAGACCCAGATCCCGCTGCGCCACAAGGCCGAACGCACCGAGAACATCGTCCGCTGGACCAAGCTGGAGCGGGGCGGCCACTTCGCCGCCATGGAGGAACCGGACCTGCTGGCCGGGGACGTACGGGCGTTCTTCCGGCAACTGCGTGAGAAGGCCGGGGAGTGAGCGGAGGGTGGGACCGGCCGGCGGCTCTGCCCACGGCGAATCTGCTACCAGCCTAGAAGCCCGCAGTCCGGGCGCTTGCCGGTCAACAGTGGAGACACCACAGAGCCTCGACAAGGAGTGCCGATGTCTTCACTCACGGCCGGCTTCGCGCCGGCCCTCATGCCGCGCGCCGAGGAGGGCGACACCCCGCCCTCCCGCTTCGACGACCATCTGGCCGCGCAGCTCCTCGCGCAGCGGATCGTCCTCCTCGGCACCCAGGTCGACGAGGTCTCCGCGAACCGGGTCTGCGCCCAGCTCCTGATCCTGTCCGCCGAGGACCCGCGCACGGACATCAGCCTGTACGTCAACAGCCCCGGCGGCTCGGTGACGGCGGGCCTCGCGATCTACGACACGATGCAGCTGATCCCGAACGACGTCTCGACGCTGGCGATGGGCTTCGCGGCGAGCATGGGCCAGTTCCTGCTGACCGTCGGCACACCCGGCAAGCGCTACGCCCTCCCCCACGCGCGGGTCATGATGCACCAGCCGTCGGCGGGCATCGGCGGCACCACCGCCGACATCGAGATCCAGGCGGAGAACCTGGAACACACGAAGCGGACCATCGAACGCCTCACCGCAGAGCACACCGGGCAGAGCGAGGAGACCATCTCCCGCGACGGCGACCGCGACCGCTGGTTCACGGCCGAACAGGCCAAGGAGTACGGCATGGTGGACCGGGTCGTCGCCTCCCTGGCCGACGTCCGCCCGGCCGCCGCCAAGCGACGGATGGGGCTCTGACATGGGGACGTACACGATTCCGAACGTCGTCGAGCGGACCCCGCAGGGCGAGCGCTCCTACGACGTGTTCAGCAGGCTGCTGTCCGAGCGGATCATCTTCCTCGGCACCGAGATCGACGACGGGGTCGCCAACGTCGTCATCGCGCAACTCCTCCATCTGGAGTCGTCGTCCCCGGAGAGCGAGATCGCGATCTACATCAACTCCCCCGGCGGCTCGTTCACTTCACTCATGGCGATCTACGACACCATGACCTACGTCCAGGCCCCGATCTCGACGTTCTGCGTCGGCCAGGCGGCCTCCACGGCTGCCGTACTCCTCGCGGGCGGCGACCCGGGACGGCGGTTCGTACTGGAGCACGCGCGGGTGCTGCTCGGCCAGCCGGCGACCGGCGGGCAGCGCGGCATGGTCTCCGATCTCGCGCTCCAGGCGAAGGAGATGGTGCGGATCCGCGCCCAGGTCGAGGAGGTGCTGTCGCGGCACACGCACCACGACATCGCGACGCTGCGCGCCGACATGGACCGCGACAAGGTGTTCACCGCGCCGGAGGCCGTGGCGTACGGTCTCGCCGACGAGGTGGTCAGCCGACGCCTCGTCGCGGTCTGACCGACACCGTCAGGCGGCGACCAGGCACAGCCCGTTGTACGGCGAACTCACCCTGCCCTGGCGCCTGTTGCGGTGCTGGGTGAACTCGTTCCGGGTCAGCGACAGCAGGTCGCCGAGGTCGAGACCGAGGGCGTGGGCGGCGGCCGCGAGGACCTCCGAGGAGGCCTCCTTGCGGCCCCGCTCCACCTCCGAGAGGTACGGCATGGAGATCCGGGCGGCGTCGGCCACATCCTTCAACGTGCGTTCCTGGGCGAGGCGTTCACGTCGCAGGACATCACCGACCAGGTCGCGCCACAGGGGTTCCTTGGGCGCGGGAACCGTGGGCTCCGGAAGGTGGGGGGCCGGCTCGTGCGGGCGCAGGGGGATCACGCGGGCTTGGTTCGGCGCTTCGTTGCTCACCCCCTCAGACTAAAAGGGTTGGACGCGAGGGCAAGGGATCAGCATTCTGCCCTGGGTGGAATCACCGATCCGAAGGGTGCGGGAACAGTGCTGCGCGACACGTTCGACGGTGCGGCCGAGCGGTACGACCGGGCCCGGCCCCGGTATCCGCGCCCTCTCGTGGCGGAACTGGCCCGGGTCGCGGACCTCGGCCCGGACAGCCGGGTGCTGGAGATCGCCCCCGGGACCGGTCAACTCACCGTCCCGCTGGCGGAGTTCGGCTGCCGGCTGACCGCCGTGGAGCTGGGGCCGTCCCTGGCGGCGGTGGCCCGGCGCAACCTGAGCGCGTTCCCCCGGGTCGACGTGCAGGTGGCGGACTTCGAGCGGTGGGAACTGCCGGACGATCCCTTCGACCTGGTGGTGATCGCGACGGCGTTCCACTGGTTCGACGCCCGGGACTTCGTCGCGAAGGCGGCTTCAGCCCTGCGTCCCGGCGGGCGGCTCGCGGTCGTCACCACGCACCATGTGGCGGGCGGCACCCAGGAGTTCTTCGACCGGATGCAGCGCTGCTACGAACGCTGGGACCCCACCACCCAGCCCGGCTTCCGGAGTCCCACCGAGGGCGAATCGGCCACGGACACCGGGGAGTTCGAGCGCTCCGAGCACTTCGCGGACGTCACGGTGTGGCGCGGCGCGCAGGAGATCACGTACACGACCGACGAGTACCTCGACGTCGTGCTCACCTACTCGGGCCATCTCGCCATGGACGAACCCTCGCGCCAGGGCCTCCTGGCCTGCCTCCGGGCACTGCTGGAGACACGGCACGGCGGCCGGGTCACCAAGCGGTACTTCCACGAACTGATCACGGCCACCCGGGTCTGAGGGCCTAGTGGTCCTCGCCGCTCAGGCGCACCAGCGCACGCACGCGCTTGCCGACCGGTACCCGCTCGACGGTCACCCTGGCGGCCAGGGCGTGCACGATCTCCAGACCGTGACGGCCGATCCGCTCGGGGTCGCGGGCGAAGAGCCGGGGCAGGGCGACACTGCTGTCGCAGACGGACACCGTCACCGCCGTGTCCGTGCCCTCCAGTTCCAGGATGTACGGGCCGTTGCTGTGCCGGTCCGCGTTGGTGACCAACTCGCTCACCACCAACAGGAGTTCGCCTTCGGACCGGTCGTCGATCGTGGCGCACCACTCGGTTCTGAGCTGCGAGAGGAACTGGTGCGTGAAGTGCCGGGCATCGGAGATGCAGCCCGGTTCCCCGGTGTAGTGCGCCGCCCGCCTCAGCGGTTCCACGGGCACGTCGAAACGAGTCGGTATCACTACCCCGTCCCGGTGGTCGATCATGCGTGTCTCTCTCGAAGGCGGGCGCCGGCTGTTGCTGTCGCACCAGTGCTCGTACCCAGCCACACGCCGGGCAGTCCCCCTAGGAGAGTGACGGTGAACTCGTCCCCGGGGAAACCGGCGCGCTGAAGCTCGACAGCGAAGCCGACGCGGAGTTCGACGCGGACGTCGTCGTAGCACTGGAGGCAATCGATTCGGGCGCGGAGGACGAGGCCGACGAAGCCGCCGACGACTCGGGCGAGGGCGGCTCCGAGGACGGCGATTCCGAGCTCGGGGACGACGAGGACGGGCCGGACGGAGACGACGAGGACGAGGACGGGGAGCTCGACGTCGGCGGGCAAGGGCTCGTGGACGTACCGGGCATGCTCGGCGTTCCCGGTGTGCCGGGGGTCGTCGAGGCGCACGCCGACGGGGAGTTGGAGGACGGCGAGGTCGGCGGGGACACGGTCACCGAGGGGCTGGCCGGGTTCAGCGGCGGCGGGGTGCGGTGGTCGTGCCGGCCCGTGTCGCCGTGGTGGCGGCCGAACCAGTGCCCGTTGTGGGGGTCGTAGATCACGAAGATGTTGATGACCTGGGGTGCGGGCGTGACCACGACGACGTTCTGCGGCCGGTACGACGACCAGGTGTCGCCGGTCGGCCTCGGGGTGGTCTGCTGGGCGACGGGCGGGGAGAGCGGGTTGCCGCAGGCGCAGCGGACGCGGGGCACGCCGTGGCTGTCGACGAGGACGGCGGTGCCGGCCTGGAGGACGGCCTGGTAGCTGGTGGCGACGCCGTCGCGGTAGCCGTGGTTGGTGACACGGGTGTCCATGCGCAGTTGCACCGGCGTGAGGGAGCGCAGATAGGCCGGGACTCCGGCGGGCTGGACACCGACGACGGACGCGAACGCCTTGTTCTTCGCCGGGTTCGCCTGGAGGGCCTTGATCTGCTTCTCCACGTCGCAGCTGGCGACGTTCTGGGTGCCGCCGTAGAGGCCTGGGGCGCCGCCGTCGACGCCGCGCACGGCGTTCGCCGGTTCCGAGGCGGTGGGCGATGCGGAGGCGGGCGGGGCGGAACTCTCGCTCGCGGTGGACTCCGTGAACGGGTCGGGGCCGGTCTTGGCCGCTGCCTGCAGAAAGACCTCGCCCTTGCTCGCGGTCTTGGTCGAGCCTCCGTCCGAGCGGGTGAAGACGAGGCCCAGCACCACGGCGGCCACCACGACCGCGGTGAGGATCGCGACGCGTGGCACCGACTTCCACCAGGGGCGGTGCGGCTCCGGCGCACCCGCACCACCACTGCCCGAGGGCTGCGAGGGCGGGCCCGAGGGCGGCTGGGAGGGTCCCGACAGCGGGCCGGAGGGCGGTCCGGTGGGGCGGCCTGAAGACGGAGGTTCGACGCTCACGAGTTCTTCTTCCCGACGCGGTCATCAGCGGCATTCATCACGATTCATGCCGCTTTATGCGCAACGAACCCATTGTGTGCTCCGGTCCCCGTCCGCCCGCAAGCCGACGCGGACGGCCCTCCCGGCGGGCGCGCTCCCCCGGCGCTGCTTAGCGTGGCAGGCGTGACCCCCGAAACCCCCTCCGACCAGGCAGTAGCCCACCACGGCTGGGTCCAGGCCCTGAGCACGGTACTGGCCGGGCTGCTCACCATGGGCGTGGTCGCCGCACTGGGCCTGTGGGCGGCGGGCGCGACGGATCTCCCGGACGGCGCGTTCCCCCGGGTCGTCACGGCGACCGTGGTGACGGCCGTCGGCGGCACGGTGAAGCTCTCCGGAAACGCGGGCGCACTGGCCGACACAAAGGCGGGCCTGACGGTCATCCCCCTCTCGGTGACCCTGGCCGGCGCCCTGACGACCGCCGCCGCGTTCCTACGGCCCCTGCGGCACCGCGCGGTCGCCTCGGCCGCGGAACTTGCGGGCTGGGCCGCCCGGATCGCCGTGCTGTGGCTGCTCGGTCTGATCGGACTGGCCCTCGGCGCACGCCAGAAGTTCTCGATCTCGCTCGGCAGCGGGACGCTCGGCGACATCGGCGACCTGATCGGCGCCTCGCCCGAGGTCGGCTTCGAGGCGGACGTACCGCAGACGGTGCTGTTCGGCCTGCTGTGGCTGGCCGGGGTCCTGGTGCTGGCCCTCCTGGTGTCGCCGGGCGCACCGCTCCCGGCCGCGCTGCTGCGCTTCCACGCGTCCGTCCGCCCGGCCGCGTACGCCGTGGTGGCCCTGCTCCTGGCCTACGTCGCGCTCGGCGTCGTCGTCGCCCTGCTCACCGCGGCGACTCGCGGGAACGTCACCCAGACCTTCGCCCTGACCCTGCTCGGCATGCCGAACCTCGTCTGGCTCACCCTCACGATCGGTCTGGGCGCCACCTGGAACGGCCGGGTCGACGGCCCCTTCGGCCTGCCCATGCCCCACCTGCTGGACGAGGTCCTGCGCACCCCGGACATCTCCACCCTGAACCTGCGCTCCATCGCCGCCTTCGACGGCAGGGTGTGGTGGCTCCTGGTGGTGAACGCGGTCCTCCTCCTGTCCGCCGCGTTCCTGATGGCCGCCCGCTCCCCGGCCCGCACCCGCGCCTGGCAGCACGCCGTCCACCTGGCGGTCGCCTTCGCCCTCGCGGTCCTGATGATCTGCCTCGTCGGCCGCGTCTCCGCCCACTACGGCCTCTCCCTCCTGGGCATCGGCGACGTGGGCGGCGGCCTGTCCGGAGACCTGTTCCTGAAGCCCGAGTTGTGGTCGGCGGTCGGGCTGGCGGCGCTGTGGGGGCTCGTCGCGGGCTTCCTGGGCGCACTCCTGGCGAAGCCGGTCCGCCGCCACGGCGAGATCGAAATCCCCGAGCAGTCGAAGCGCCCGGCATGAGAGTGTGCGCCCAGCCGAGGAAAGGGCGGACATGACGCTGACTCTCGAAGACCGCCTCGCCATAACGGAGTTGATCGCACTGCACGGCCACTTGGTCGACGAGGGTGAACTGGACCGTCTGTACGCGGTGTTCACTCCGGACGTCGAGTACGACCTGACCGACTTCGGCCAGGGCACGGTCACCGGCCTCACCGAACTGGTGGGCGCGTCCTTGGCGTTGGGAGCCGGGAACCCCGTCGCGCACCACGTCACGAATGTGGTGGTCGAGGAGCCGACGGAGGGCCGAGTCCGCGCCCGCTCGAAGGGACTGGGCGTCCGGACGGACGGCTCGTGCGGTTCTGTGACGTACGAGGACACAGTGGTGCGCACGGGGGTCGGCTGGCGGATCTCGCATCGCAAGGTGTCGGCACGGCGAGTGCCCCTGAGGGGACGCGCAGCGTCCCCTCAGGGGCGCGGGGAACTGCGCACCCAGCCACAGCGAACCCGCAGACGACATAAGTCAGTTACGCCCCCTGAACACCGGCTCGGCCCACGCCGGCGGCGCAGCAACCCCCACCTCGGTCGCGACATGCCCCCAAATCCCACCCCGCAACTCCGTCACGAACGCCAGACACGACTCGTACCGGTCGTCCGGACTCTTCGCCAACGCCTTCGCGAAGACCGCGTCGACATGCCCCGGCAGATCGGGCCGGGACTCGGTGACCGCCGGAGGCATGTCGTACTGGTGCGCCCACAGCAGCGCCATGTCGTCGTCCCGCCGGAACGGCGGACGCCCCGCGAGGGTCTCGTAGGCGACGCACGCGAGCCCGTACACATCGCAGCGTCCGTCGACCGGCCGGCCCGAGATCTGCTCCGGAGCCACGTAGTCGAGCGTGCCGACGAACTGCCCGACCGTCGTGAAACCGGTCAACGACAACGACTTCTTCGTCAGGCCGAAGTCGGTCAGATACACGTGCTCGGGATGGTCGTCGTCCGTGCCGCGCGCCACGAGGATGTTGCCGGGCTTCACGTCCCGGTGGACGAGCCCGTGTTCGTGGGCGGCGTCGAGCGCGGACGCGACCTGGCCGACGATGCGCGTGGCCGCCGACAGTCCCAACGGGCCCGCCCGGTCCAGGAGATGGCGCAGGTCGCTGCCGGAGACGTAGCGCATGGCGATGTAGAGGACGCCGTCCGTCTCGCCCGCCTCGAAGACCGGCACGATGTGCGGGTGGTCGATCGCTGCGGCGACCCGGGACTCGTGGGTGAAGCGTTTGCGGAAGGTGTCGTTGCGGGCGAGTTCGGGAGCGAGCAGTTTGAGGGCGACCGTGCGGTCCAGGCGCAGGTCGTGGGCGCGGTAGACGACCGCCATGCCACCGCGGCCGATCTCGTCCTCGATGCGGTATCCGGCGATCTGCTGGCCGATCAGCTCGGAGGGGCGCCCGGAGAAGAGGCTCGCGTCACGGGCCATCGGGGCTCACGACCTGGGTGGGGGCGTGGCCGGGGTCGGCCGGTTCGGCGCGCGGTCCGTCGTCGGTGGCGTAGGTGCTGAGCCGGGTGCCGTCGCCGTAGACCCAGCGTTCGTGGTCGGTGTCGTAGAGCCAGACGGAGGCACCGTCGACGACGACGCCGATGCGCAGGCCCTTGGTGCGGGCCTCGAAGGACGCGCCGTCGAGGCCGCCGCCCGCGAGTTCCTCCACGGCGGCGCGGTAATGGGCGAGGGCCTGTTCGGCACGGGCGAGGAGCGGGCGCGGGTCGGCGGTGCGGGCCTGGGGGGCGCCGGCGGCGGGCGGGTCCTGGGAGACGGAGATGAGGTGGCGGCCGTCGACCCAGGCGGACCAGCCGTTGGAGCACAGGGTGTGGGCCCAGTCGCCGCGCCGTTCGATGAGCTGTACGGGGAGCAGCGCGTCGAGCGGGACCGTGGGGCGGGCGGGGTCCGGGGCCTCCCAGGCAGGCATCCCGTGTTCGGGGACGACATGCGTGGGCCGGAAGCCGGGGGACGGGATCGTCATCGCGGCGGCCCCTACTTCCGCATCACGGCGGGTTCGTGCCGGCGCAGCAGCCGGGACACCAGGAAGCCGAAGAGCAGCGACAGCACGACCAGCATGCCCATGTTGAGCAGCCAGGCCCCGGCCGAGTGCCGGAACAGCGGGTCGCCGGTCAGTTCGCCGGGCACGATGCGGGCCAGTCCGATGGTGCCGGCCATGCCGCCAAGTGCCCAGCGCGAGGGCACGAGCCAGGAGAGCTGTTCCAGGCCGGGCACGCCGTGCAGTTTCAACAGGGCGCCGCAGAACACCACTTGGACGATGGCCAGCAGCACGAGCAGCGGCATGGTCACCTCCTCCTTGCGCACCAGCGCGGAGACCAGCAGGCCGAGCATCATCGCCGTGAACGCCAACAGGGCGACGGCCACCGTGATTTCGATCAGGGGCGGCATCAACACCCCTTTTCCACGGGGTGCGTTGAGGTCCACACCGAACAGGCCGACCAGGGTGAGCACCACGGCCTGTGCCACGGTGATCGCGCCCAGTACGACGACCTTGGAGAGCAGGTACGCCGATCTGGACAGGCCGACGGCTCTCTCTCGCCGGTAGATCGCGCGTTCCTTGACGAGTTCGCGCACGGCGTTGGCCGCGCCAGTGAGTACCCCGCCGACGCAGAGGATGAGCAGCGCGTTCATCGCGGTCTCCCGCGTCAGGGTGCTCCCGGCGAGCGCGCGGGCCATCGCGCCCATCACGAACGGCAGCGCGATCATGATGGCGAGGAAGGTCCGGTCGGCGGCGAGGGCGGCGGCGTAACGCCGTATCAGCGTGCCGAGTTGGGCGCTGCGGCTGCGGGGCCGGGGCGGTGGCGCCACGGCGACCGGGCCGGAGCCGAGCAGATGGGGCTGTGCGGTGGAGTTGCGGATGTACTGGCGTTGGAAGGGGGACTCCCTGAACTCCCCCGCCCAGTCCCGGTCCTGGTCGCGCTCGAAGGACTCGAAGGCCTCCGGCCAGTGCTCGAAGCCGAAGAAGGCGAGGGCGTCGCCGGGCGGGCCGTAGTAGGCGACCCTGCCGCCGGGCGCGAGCACCAGGAGGCGGTCGCAGACGTCGAGGCTGAGGACGCTGTGGGTGACGACGATGACGGTGCGGCCGTCGTCGGCGAGGCCGCGCAGCATGTGCATCACCGAGCGGTCCATGCCGGGGTCGAGTCCTGAGGTCGGTTCGTCGAGGAAGAGCAGCGACGGCTTGGTCAGCAGCTCCAGGGCCACGCTGACCCGCTTGCGCTGGCCGCCGGAGAGGCTGTGCACGGGCTGCTCGGCCCGCTGCTGGAGGCCCAGTTCGCGGACGACCTCCTCGACCCGGGCCTGCCGTTCGGTCTTCGCCGTGTCCTGCGGGAAGCGCAGTTCGGCCGCGTAGGACAGGGCGCTGTGCACGGTCAGCTGGGCGTGCAGGATGTCGTCCTGCGGGACCAGGCCGATGCGCTGGCGCAGTTCGGCGTAGTCGCGGTAGAGGTCGCGGCCGTCGTAGAGGACGGTGCCGCGGTCGGCGGGGCGCTGGCCGGTGAGCGCGTTGAGCAGGGTGGACTTGCCGGCGCCGCTGGGTCCGACGACGGCGAGCAGGCACTTCTCACCGACCGGGAACGACACCTGGTCGAGGAGGACCTTGCGGCCGTGGTCGACGGCGACCGTGAGGTCCTGGACGTCGAGGGAGACCTCTCCGGTATCGACGTACTCCTGCAACTGGTCGCCGACGAGACAGAACGCGGAGTGCCCGATACCGACGATGTCGCCCGGGCCCATGGGGGCGCGGGTGACGGGCTGGCCGTTGAGGTAGGTGCCGTTGTGGCTGCCGAGGTCGACGATCTCGTACGTCCCGTCCGGCATGGCACGCAGTTCGGCGTGGCGGCGGGAGACGATCAGGTCGTCGACGACGAGGTCGTTGTCGGCGGCCCGGCCGATGCGGACCGTGCGCGCCGGCAGCGGCCGTACCGTGGTCGGCTGCCGGAAGGTGCCGGTGAAGGCGGGCATGGACACGGCCGACGGGCGTTCCGGGGCCGGGGCCGGGCGGTCGGCCAGGGTGACGCACGGGCCGTCGGCCGCGCTGCCGAAGCGGATCACGCTGCCGGGGCCGACGCCCCACTGCTGAACGCGGCGGCCGTCGGCGTAGGTGCCGTTCGTGCTGTGTTCGTCCTCCAGCGTCCAGTGGTCGGCGTCGGGCCGCAGTACCGCGTGGTGCCAGGAGACCCGGGCGTCGTCGATGACGATGTCGCTCAGCGGGTCGCGGCCCACGTGGTAGTCGCGGCTGGGGGTCATGACCGTGGAGCCCGACTCCGTCTCCAGGAGGAGTTCGGGCGCGGTCGGCGCCATCGGCCGCTCTGACATGCACCGAATTCTACCGATTGGCCCACCTGTGCGCCCGGCCAGCGGTCAGGGGCGTGCGACGGGCGACACGTGTCAGGCCACAGGGACGACGAGCGCGGGAACGGTCCGCTGCATACGGAGGGCGTCCACCGATTCGGCGAGCAGCTCGTACTCGGTGCTCTCGTCGCTGATGGCGATCTGCACCAGCCGGCCGGCCGCCAACTCGTAGGCGACCTGCTCCTGATGGCCGACGTCGCGGGCCCAGGTGCGTAACGCCTTGGGCACGTCGGGGGCCGTGTCGGCGACCGGTACCAGCGCACCCCTGGGGAAGCGCGGGTTCTCCGGCTGCGGGTCGAGCCGGTCGGCCATCCACACCGCGCGGTCCCGTAACCACCACAGGGCCAGCGCCAGTGTCGGAGCGCGGTAGGTGCCCAGGGGTACACCGACGCGCTGTCCGCCGCAGGTACCGTACGCGGTGACATGGCACAGGAATTCGTCGTGCACGATCACTCCCCCGTCGCGTGTCTCGATTGCCGGTCGGGCCTCGCTTTCCATGCGGCTCTGGCTGGCGGCTCGGGTGGCTCAGGTGGTGCGCACGATGGCGGATTCGCATCGTGAAGTGGTGCCCTAGCAGACGAGTATGTTCACTCCTGAAACACTGTCACCACGACTTTTTAGCCAGTCTCTTGGCATATTCACAGCCTCTTCTGGCCGAAAAGCTTCGGGATCCCTTTTGTCATGATCCCCGACCGTCATTACCCGAGGGGTAATCGACCCTCCGCGCGGGCCCCGGCATGGTGGAACCACCGGATCGGCACTCACCGAGATCCGGGCCCTGACCAGTACGAACGACCTCGACGGAGGCTGATTCACCATGTCCGAGAACACCGACCGCTACGAGAACGCCGTCGCCCGCTACTTCGAGGCCTGGAACGCGGGCGAGCCGGAGGCGCTCGCGAAGGCGGTGGCCGCAGCCTGGTCCGTCGAGGGTACTTATACCGACCCATTGGCGACAGTCACCGGCCACACGGAGATCGCTGGACTGATCGCCGGGGCGCACGCGCAGTTCCCGGGGTTCGCCTTCCGCCCCCTCGGGACGGTCGACGGGCACCACGACACCGCCCGGTTCTCCTGGGAGCTGGTGAGCGGGGCCGACGGATCGGCGCCCGTCGCCGGTTTCGACGTGATCACGCTGGACGCGGACGGCCGTATCCGCTCGGTGCTCGGTTTCCTCGACCGGGTGCCCGCCTGACCGTACGGCTCGGAGAGCGGCTCAACTCCTAGCCAGAGCCTCTTCGCGATACCGCCTCGGCGCCACCCCGACCGCCCGCTTGAAGGCGTTGCTGAAGGCGCTCTCGGAGGTGTAGCCGACGGACCGGGCGAGGGCGCCGACCGGGGCGGTGTCCTGGCGAAGGGCCCGGGCGGCGAGGTTCATGCGCCAGTTCAGCAGATACGTCAGGGGCGGCACACCGGCCGCCTCCTTGAACCGTACGGCGAACGTGGTGCGGGACATCGCGGCCGCCCGGGCCAGCTCCTCCAGCTGCCAGGGGTGGGCCGGGTCGCCGTGCATCAGGCGCAGGGCGGGGGCGAGCCGCTCGTCGGCGAGGGCGCGCAGCCAGCCGGGCGGCAGCCCGTCCGACTCGGCCAGGCAGACCCGCAGCACCTGGACGAACATCAGCTGGGCGAGCTGCGCCGAGACGAACTCGACGCCGGCCCTGCGGGTCCGCATCTCGGCCGCCAACTGCCCGATGAGCCACCGCAGTACACCCGCCTCCGGCGAGTCGGCCCGCACGTGGACCAGCTCCGGCAGCGCCCGGCGCAGCAGGTCGCCACGGTCGCGGCTCAGGTCGATGTGCCCGGACACACAGGCGACGTCCACCGCCTCGCCCTGCCCGAGGCGGCCCATCCGCGTCTCCGGGTCCATGACGACGTCGTCGGAGTCGGTCGGCTCGACTCCCGGTCGGCTGCACAGCGTGTACGGCTGTCCGCCGTCGGAGATCACGACGTCCCCCTCGGCGAGCCGCAAGGGTTCGCCGCCGTCGTCCCGGACCAGCAGGCAGCCGCCCCGGAGCACGGCGTTCACCTTCAGCCGGTCGCGTCCGCGCAGCTGGATCGCCCAGTCGCCGCCGGCCGTGAACCCGCCGGAGAACACGCTGCGGGCATCGGCGACGGCGAGGGCGTCGGAGAGGGGATCCACGGTCATGCTCGAACTATCACGCAAGTAATGCGGATTCTCAAGTATTCATCGTACGGATCCGGCTGCCTACGGTGATCTCACCAGCTCAGGCTGACAAGGAGAGAGCAGAGATGACCACCACCGCACAGCAGCCCCTGAACTCCGGCTTCGGCGCCGCGTCCACCGCCGAGGAGGTGATCAAGGGCATCGACCTCACCGGCAAGGTCGCGATCGTCACGGGCGGCTACTCCGGCATCGGCCTGGAGACGGCCCGGGTGCTGCGCGCCGCGGGCGCCGGGATCGTCGTACCGGCGAGGGATGTGGAGCGGGCGCGGACGGCCCTGGAGGCCGTGCCGGGGGCCGAGGTCGAGTACCTGGACCTGCTGGACCCGGCGTCCATCGACACCTTCGCGGAGAAGTTCCTCGCCTCCGGGCGCCCGCTGCACCTCCTGGTGAACAACGCCGGGATCATGGCGACCCCGCTGGCCCGGGACGCGCGCGGCTACGAGGCGCAGTTCGCCGTCAACCACCTGGGGCACTTCCAGCTGACCACCCGGCTGTGGCCGGCGCTGGTCGCGGCGAAGGGCGCGCGGGTCGTCGTCCTCTCCTCGCGGGGCATCCGCTTCGCCGGTGTCGACTTCGACGACCTGCACTTCGAGCACCGGGCCTACGAGCCGTTCGCGGCCTATGGCCAGTCGAAGACGGCCAACGCCCTGTTCGCCGTGGAGTTGGACCGGCACGGGCGGGCGCAGGGCATCCGAAGCTTCGCGGTGCACCCGGGCCTGATCATCGACACCGGACTCGTCAAGCACCTCGACACGTCGATACTTCAGGCCGCGGGGGCGCTCGACGGCGCGGGCAGGCCCGTCCGTGACCCCGAGCGCCAGATGAAGACCGTGCAGCAGGGCGCGGCCACCGGCGTCTGGTGCGCGACGAGCCCGCAACTCGCCGGCCTCGGCGGGGTGTACTGCGAGAACGTCGATATCAGCCCTCTGGTGACGGCCGAGAACGAGGCCGCCTGGTACGCCGGCGAGAACACCCCGGGTGTGCTGCCCCGCGCCGTCGACCCAGAGGCGGCGGCCCGCCTCTGGGAGGTCAGCGAGCGGCTTACGGCCTGACGATCGCGTCGATGCGGGCCAGCTCCTCGGTGTCGAAGTCCAGGTTGCGGGTGGCCGCGACGCTGTCCTCGATCTGCTGCGCGCTGCTCGCACCGACCAGGGCCGAGGTGACCCGGCCGCCGCGCAGCACCCAGGCCAGGGCCAGCTGGGCGAGGGTCTGACCGCGGCCCTTGGCGATGTCGTCGAGGGCACGCAACTGACCGACCAGGTCCTCGGTGACCGCGTCCGAGTTCAGGAACGGGCTGTCGCTCGCCGCCCGGGAACCCTCCGGGATGCCGTCGAGGTAGCGGGAGCTGAGCAGCCCCTGCTCCAGCGGTGAGAAGACGATGGAGCCGACCTGGAGCTCGTCGAGGGCGTCGAGCAGACCCTCGTCCTCGGGGCGCCGGTCGAGCATCGAGTAGCGCGGCTGGTGGATGAGGAGCGGGGTGCCCAGCTCACCAAGGATGCGGGCGGCCTCCCGGGTCTGCTCCGCCGAGTAGTTGGAGATGCCGACGTAGAGCGCCTTGCCCTGCTGGACCGCCGAGTGCAGGGCGCCCATCGTCTCCTCCAGGGGAGTCTCCGGGTCGGGGCGGTGCGAGTAGAAGATGTCGACGTAGTCCAGGCCCATGCGTGTGAGGCTCTGGTCGAGCGAGGACAGCAGGTACTTGCGCGAACCCCACTCGCCGTAGGGCCCGGGCCACATCAGATAGCCGGCTTTGGTGGAGATCACCAGTTCGTCGCGGTACGAACCGAAGTCCGCCTTCAGCGCCTCGCCGAGGGCGGACTCGGCGGCGCCGGGCGGCGGGCCGTAGTTGTTGGCGAGGTCGAAGTGGGTGACGCCGAGGTCGAAGGCGCGGCGCAGGATCGCGCGCTGGGTGTCGACCGGGCGGTCGGGCCCGAAGTTGTGCCACAGGCCGAGCGAGATCGCGGGGAGCTTCAGACCGCTGCGGCCGGTGCGCCGATAGGGCAGGTCCGCGTAGCGGTCGGGGTGTGCGGTGTACAACGCGACTCCAGAGGGGTTGGCACACGGGATACCGGTTCCAGGGAACCGTCGCCCACTCTGTCCGACCTGCGGGCAGTGGTCCAACAGAAGAATCCGATGGAATTCAGCGGTTACGCTTCTCAATCATGGAGCTGCGTCATCTTCAGCATTTCATCGCCGTCGCCGAGGACCACCACTTCACCCGCGCGGCCGAGCGGCTGATGGTGTCCCAGTCCGGGCTGTCGGCGTCGATCCGCGCCCTGGAGCGGGAGTTGCAGACCCCGCTGTTCGTGCGCACCACGCGCAGGGTCACGCTCACGGAGGCAGGCCGGGCCCTGCTCGGCGAGGCGGAGCGCATCCTCGCGCAGGTGCGGTCGGCGCACGAGGCGGTGGCCGCGGTACAGGGCGTGCTGCGCGGCACGCTCTCCCTGGGCACCGAGCAGTGCATCGCCGGGGTGCATGTGGCCGGGCTGCTCGCCGCGTTCCGGCGCCGCCATCCCGACGTGGAGATCCGGCTGCGCCAGGCGGGTTCCGGGGCGCTCGCGGAGGAGGTCGCGGCCGGACGCCTCGACCTGGCCTTCGCCTACCGCACCCAGGCGGACTCCGACCAGCTGCGCTCGGTGTCGATCACCAGCGAGCCGATGACCGTGCTGTGCCATCCCAGCCACCGGCTCGCCCGGCTCGGTGCGGCGGTGGCTCCGGACGACCTCGGCGGCGAGGTCTTCGTCGACTTCCACCCGGACTGGGCCTCGCGCCGCACCACCGACGCCGTCTTCGCCGCGGCGGGCGTACGGCGGACCGTGGCGCTGGAGGTCAACGACGTGCACAGTCTCCTCGATCTGATCGACGAGAACCTCGGGATCGCGGTGGTCCCCCAGCACTTCCGTCACAAGCGCGAGCCCCTCACCGCCCTCCCCCTCAAGGGAACGGGCGAGGAGGTCTACGAAACGGTGGCCCTGCTCCCGCCCCCGCAGGCCACCAGCCCGGCGGCCCGCGCCCTGATGACCCTGCTGGAAACCGGGACTCCGGCCGCATGAGGGACGGCGATGCGCGATGGTGGTCGTATGCATGCCAACGACATCCTCATTGACGCGTACGGCCGTATCCAGGAAGAAGTCCATGCCGCCCTCGACGGCCTGACCCCGGACCAGCTGCACGCGCGCGTGGGCGCCGACGCCAACTCCATCGCCTGGCTGATCTGGCATCTCACCCGAGTCCAGGACGACCATGTCGCCGACGCCGGCGGCCTCGACCAGGTGTGGCTCACCCAGGGCTGGGAGAAGCGCTTCGGCCTCGACCTGCCGCCCCGGGACATCGGCTACGGCCACACCTCCACGCAGGTCGGCAAGGTGCGCGTCGAGTCGGCCGGGCAGCTGAGCGGTTACTACGACGCCGTGCACGAGCAGACCCTGGAGTATCTGCGCGGGCTGGCCCCGGAGGACTACGAGCGGATCGTGGACGAGCGCTGGGACCCGCCGGTCAGCCTGGGCGTACGGCTGGTCAGCGTCCTGTCCGACGACCTGGAGCACGTCGGACAGGCGCAGTACGTGCGGGGGCTGCTTCAGAGCGCGGAGGCATAGCCCGGCAGGACGACGTCCTCGATGAGGGCCTTGCGCTCGTCGTAGGGGATGAACGCGCTCTTGAGGGCGTTCACCGTGACCGTGCGCAGGTCCTCGGCCGTCCAGCCCGCCTCCTCGACCAGGAGGGACATCTCGCGGGTCATCGTCGTACCGGACACCAGTCGGTTGTCGGTGTTCAGGGTGACGCGGAAGCCGAGGTCCTTCAGGGCGGTGATGGGGTGCTCGGCGATCGAAGTGGCCGCGCCCGTCTGGAGGTTGGAGGTCGGGCACATCTCCAGGGCGATCCGGCGGTCCCGCACCCAGCCCGCGAGGCGGCCGAGCTTGCCGTCGACGATGTCCTCGGTGATGCGGACGCCGTGGCCGATGCGCTGGGCGCCGCACACCTGGAGGGCCTGGTGGATGCTGGGCAGGCCGTGTGCCTCACCCGCGTGGATCGTGAAGGGGACGCTCTCGCGACGCAGGTGCTCGAAGGCGGCGAGGTGGTCGGCGGGCGGGAAGCCGTCCTCGGCGCCTGCGATGTCGAAGCCGACGACACCCGCGTCCCGGAAGGCCACCGCTAGGTCGGCGGCCTCGCCGACCCGGTCGAACATCCGCATCCCGCACAGCAGCGTCCGCACCTGGACCGGCGTTCCGGCCGCCGCGGCCTTGGCCATACCGGCCGCGAGCCCCTCCTGGACGGTCTCGACGACCTCGCTCATCGTGAGCTCGCCGTTGGTGTTCAGCTCGGGGGCATAGCGCACCTCGCCGTAGACCACACCGTCGGCGGCGAGGTCCAGGACGTACTCCTCGGCGGCGCGCAGCAGGCCCTCGCGGTTCTGCAGCACGGCGAGGGTGTGCTCGAAGGTGGCGATGTAGCGCACCAGGTCACCGGAGTTGGCGGCGTCGAAGTACCACGCGGCGAGCTCGTCCGGGTCGGTGGTGGGCAGGGTGTGCCCGACCGTCTCCGCGAGCTCCACCACGGTGGCGGGGCGCAGGCCGCCGTCGAGGTGGTCGTGCAGCACGGCCTTGGGGAGCCGGCGGAGGGTGGCGGAGTCTATGCGCGTAGATGACATGTGCGGTCGTTCCTCGGTCGTTCGGTGAGCGGGGGCGGGCGGTACGGAGGTTCAGGCGGCGGGCCGGAGCAGGTCCCAGCGGTTGCCGTACAGGTCCTGGAAGACGGCGACCGAACCGTACGGCTCGTGGCGCGGCTCCTCCAGGAAGGTCACGCCCGCGGCGAGCATCCGGGCGTGGTCGCGGGCGAAGTCGTCGGTGTGCAGGAAGAAGCCGACGCGCCCGCCGGTCTGGTCACCCACCCGGGCACCCTGGCCCTCGCCCTTGGCGCGGGCGAGCAGCAGACCGGCGGCGGAGCCGTCCGCGCCGGGCGGGGTCACGACGACCCAGCGGGAGCCGTCGGGGCGGGGCGTGTCCTCGACGAGGCGGAAGCCCAGGGCTTCGGTGTAGAAGCGGATCGCCTCGTCGTAGTCGTCGACGACGAGGGTGACCAGGGCGATACGACTCATCGGGGGCTCTCCGTGCGGTTCCGTTCGACGGGATGTTGACGGGTGAGGTTATACGTAAAACGTAGCGTGCGCCAGTCAACCACCGGATCCCCCCGGCCCTCCCCTCACCCGGCCTCCTCGCCCTGCGCCACCTCCACCCGATGGTGGACGTCGATCATCGAGGTGGCCGAGGCGGCGAAGGAGAGCGCCGCGCAGGCGATCAGCAGGGCGGCGAGTCCGCAGGCGGCGGTGCGGTGGACGACGCGCGGTGCGGCGAGGAGGGCCTTGACGCGCTGCGGGACCGGGCCGGTGGTGGCGCCGGGGACGAAGTCCGGGCGCCGGGAGCGGGCCGACTGTCCGGCGAGGGCCGCGCGGGCGATGGCGCGGGCGATCAGGCGCCGGTCGCCCACGACGGTGGCGGCGGCCTCGTCGGCCGCGCGTTCGGCCGCGAGCCGGATCGTGTCGCGGACCGGGCCTAGCGCGGGGTGGCAGCGGGCGGCGAGTTCGGCGGCCACGAGGAAGTAGTGGTGGCCGCCCGCGTTGTGCGCCCGCTCGTGCGCGAACAGCGCCTCGCGCTCGGCGGCGTCGAGGCTGCGCAGCATCCCCGTGGTGACGACGATGCGGTGCGGCCGCCCGGGCAGGGCGTAGGCGTCCGGGTGCGGGGAGTCGAGCACGCAGAGGTCACCGGCGACGGGCCCGCTCCCGGCATGCGTACGGGCGACACGGAAGGCGCGGGACTGGTGCAGCGCCCACCGGGTCAGCGTCCAGGCGCACACGGCCAGGGCACCGGCGGACAGCACGGCCGCCGGCGGGACGAGACCGCCGTAGGAGGTGCGCAGGGGGTGGATCAGTTCGCCGAGCGACGCGAACAGCGGGAGTCGGAGCAGGCCGGTCAGGACGAACGCGCCGAGGGCGGCGAGGGTACAGCCGGCCGCGGTCACCGCGGTGCCGGTGAGGAGCCACAGCGCGGTGACCGGCGGGAGCCGCTCCAGGGCGCGCCGGGCCATCGGCCGCAGCGCGAACGGCAGCACGAGCGGGAGGAGCAGGAGGGCGATCATCGGTCACCGGATTTCATCGCATCCAGCATTCCACGCCCCACGGCGACCGCACTACTGCTCACCGGATTCGAGGAGGTCGCGCAGAACGCGTTCGTCGTCGGGGCTGAGCTGCGCGACGAAACGGGCGAGTACGGTCTCCCGGTCGCCGTCCCGGTCGAGCTCGGTGTGCATACGGCGGGCGGTGAGGCCCTGCGCGTCCTGGACCGGGAAGTAGGCGTAGCCGCGGCCCTGGCGCCTGCGGTCGACGACACCCTTGTCGTGCAGCCGGGTCAGGATCGTTGTCACCGTGGTGCGGGCCAGGCCCGTGCCGAGGCTCAGCTGGACCTCTCCGGGGGTCTGCGGGGCGCCGGCGGCCCAGAGGGCGGCCATGACGGTGGCCTCCAGCTCACCCGCCGGTCGGCGTTCGTCCTTCGCGTCGGCCATGGGAACGATCCTCACCCCGTCCTCGTCCGCCGTCCGGCAGACCGTCTACAGAATTGTAGTCGGCAAGGTGCCGTGTCGTCATCGCAACCGTGTTCCCCTTCACACGTGCCTCTTGCGGAAGGGGCCGGAGCGACCTCCGGGTCCGGGCGTGACAGGCTGGTGATCGTGTCGAGGCCGCCCCGGCACACTCCTCCATCGAGCACCGCCGTACAGGAGTTGAGCGTCATGTCCTCCGAGCTGCCGAAGTCGACCGGAGCACCGGCCCACCAGAACGTCACCTTTCCCAGTGCCGGAGGCACCGCCCACGGCTATCTGGCGCTGCCGCCGTCCGGGAGCGGGCCGGGTGTGATCGTCATCCAGGAGTGGTGGGGCCTGACCGACCACATCGCCAACGTGGCCGACCGGCTCGCGCAGGAGGGCTTCGTCGCGTTCGCCCCCGACCTGTACGGCGGGAACGTGGCGCACGACAGCGACGAGGCCCTGAGGATGATGACGGCCCTCCCCGTCGCCCGCGGTGTCGAACTGCTCTCCGGCGCGGTCGGCCACCTGCTGTCCCTGCCCGAGGTCACCTCGGACACGGTCGGCGCGGTCGGCTTCTGCATGGGCGGCGGCTTCGTCCTGTACCTGGCCGCGGCCGACCCGAGGGTGAGCGCGGCGGTGCCGTTCTACGGCGTGATCCAGGGCGAGTTCCCCGACTTCTCCGGGCTGAAGGCCCATATCCTCGGCCACTACGGCGAGTTGGACCAGAGCATCCCCACGAAGAGCCTCGACGCCCTGCGCGAGACCGTCGAGCGGCAGTCCGGCATCACCGCGGACCTGCGCCTCTACCCGGCGAACCACGCCTTCTTCAACGACGGCCGCCCGGTCTACGACGCCGACTCCGCGGCCCGCGCCTGGGCGAGCACGGTGCCCTTCCTGCACGCCCGACTGGGCTGACCCCAGGGCGACTCCGCACACGCCTCACCGCAGTGACGCCACAGCGCCTCGGTCCGAGGTCCTACGACCCCGGCCCGAGGCGCCGCGCGGACGCCGCCGGTAGCGTCCCGGGCATGAAGATCACCGTGCCGCCCCGCGGCCCCGAGGAACGCAGACGTGACGTACTGGCGCGGCTGGAACGGGAGTTGGACATCTGGGTGGCCTCGGCCGACACCGACGGGCTGCCCTGCCTGGTCCCGCTGTGGTTCGTCTGGGACGGGCAGTCCGTCTGGCTGTGCACCCGGCCCACGAACCCCACGGGCCGCAATCTGAGCGACGGTCGGCGGACCCGGCTGGCCTTCGCGGACACCCGGGACGTCGTGCTCGTCGACGGCGAGGCCACGGCCTTCACCGCCGAGGACGTCCCGGCCGCCGCTGCCGACGCCTTCGATGCGAAGTACGGCTGGGATCCCCGCCAGGACCGTGCGCCCTACTCCTTCTTCCGGGTACGGCCGCTCGCCGTCCAGGCCTGGCACGAGGTGCACGAGCTGCCCGAGCGCCGGCTGATGCGGGACGGCGTCTGGCTGGTGTGAGCGGGCCCGCTCCGGCTCAACCGGCGTTCCGGTGCAGGTCGTTGAGCGCGGCCAGTTCGTCGTCGGTCAGGCGGATCGCGCCGACCGCCACGTTCTCGGCGAGGTGGTCGGGGTTGCCCGTGCCGGGGATGGCGAGGACGTGCGGGCCCTGGGCCAGGGTCCAGGCCAGGCGGATCTGGGCGGGACTGGTGTCGTGGGCCTCCGCGACGGCCAGGACCGCGTCGTCGTGGGCGGTGGTCGCGCTTCTCGCCCCGCCCGCGCCCGCGATGGCGAAGAACGGCACGAACGCGATGCCCTGTTCACCGCAGATCCGCAGCATGTCGTCGGTCCCGGCCTGGGACGAGTCGAGCGCGAACCGGTTCTGCACGCTCACCACCGGGGCGATCTCCCGCGCCTCGGCGAGGTGCCGGGGCTCGACGTCGGAGAGCGCGAGGTGCCGGACCAGGCCCTCTTCCTGGAGTTCGGCGAGGGCGCCGAAGTGCTCGGCGATCGAGTCCTGCCCCATCCGGCGCAGATAGACCACGTCCAGCTGGTCGCGCCCGAGCTGGCGCAGGTTCTCCTCGACGTGACCGCGCAGATCGTCGGGGCGGGCCGCGCTGCCCCACTCCCCCGAGTAGGTGCGGAAGGGGCCGACCTTCGTGGCGATCACGAGGTCGTCGGGGTAGGGGGCGAGCGCGGTGTTGATGAGTTCGTTGGCCGACCGCAGCGTCGAGAAGTAGAAGGCGGCCGTGTCGATGTGGTTCACACCGAGCTCAACTGCCTTGCGCAGCACGGCGATGGAGCGGTCGCGGTCACTGGGCGTGCCGAGGTTGAAGGCGGCGCTGCCCGTCAGCCGCATCGCGCCGAAGCCGATGCGGTTGACGGGCAGGTCGCCGAGTTCCCAGGTGCCCGCGGCTGCGGCGGTGATCTTCGCGGAGGTCATCAGCGGAGTTTCGCACATACGCGCGGCGCGGCCACCCGCACTTTACGGATACGTGTAGGTGTTCAGGCTGTCGACGGCCGAGGCGGGGTTGCCGAGGTCGTAGCGGTCCACGGCGAGGAAGTTGGGCTTCTTGCGGGCGGCCGGCTGGCAGAACCGCTGGGCCCGGTCGAGGACCTTGGTGTTGTCCGTCTGCGCCGTCCCGGCGATGGCCGCGTCACGGAAGTGGTTCATGACGAACAGCGGCCGGAACCCCGAATACGTCTGCGTGAGCGGGACGTTGAGGTCACTGCCGTACCAGCGGCTGTAGCAGGACCAGTCGGAGGTGCCGGCGCCGGAGCCCATGGACCAGTAGTTCTCGACGGTCCACTCGCGCTGGTACATCACGCCGAAGCTGTCCCGGGTCAGTCCGGCGGACTGGTCGGAGGCACGGCTGTGGTCGGTGAAGATCAGCAGGCGGTGGTTGGCGGCGATCAGGTCGGCCATCTTCGGCCAGCCGTTCTGCTGCACACCGGTCTGGTCGGGGCGGTACAGCACGTCGTACAGGCCGTTGACGCGGGCGAGTTCGCTGCGCAGAACGGTCGGGTCGACGTAGTCCTCCAGGAAGACGGTGACGAACTGGTCGGTGTGCGCCTTGAGGAAGTCCACGATGCGCTGGAGGTCGACGTTGAGGGCGACCGGGCTGCTGACCAGGGTGCAGCTGTCGTGGCAGAGGATCGCGCCGTCGGGGGTCTGGTGGATGTCCAGCATGAACCCCCGTACGCCGTCGGAGAGTTGCTGGTTGATGCCGCGGGCCTGATTGGGGAAGAAGTTCACGAAGGGCGGGGCGAAGCCGCCGTCGACCCCGTTGGCGTAGGCGTTGTGCGCGGTGAGGAACGTGACCTGGTCCAGAGTGCGTTGGTCCTGGGCGGGGATCGGCCTGGTGGGTGAGCCGATCGGGGTCAGGTACCAGGAGGCGAGGCCGCCGGAGGAACCGATCGCGAGCTGGGCCGGGTAGTTGGCGCCTGAGGGCTTGGCGGCCACGGTCAAGTAGCTTGCCGTGCCCGGGACTTGGAGCGTGTACTGGTCGCCGCCGGTCGCGTTGATCTGCCAGGCGGCGTCGGCGCTCGTGCAGGCGACGGTCTTCGCCTGGGCGCCCGAGCGGCCGAGACAGCTGCCCGCCGTGTCGGTGCTCTCCAGGACGTACGAGGATCCGCTCGCCCTGAGGTTCCACTGCTGGTGGTCCTCGTTGCCCTTGGGGTTGTGCTGCTCCACAGCTCCCCCCTTGTCGGCCGCGTTGAGCCCGGTGGTGGCGCTCTGGACGTAGTAGGTGCCGGGGGCCGGGACCGCGTCGGCGGCGCCGGCCGGTGGAGAGACGAGCGTCGCGGCCAGCGCTGCGGTGACGGCCAGCAGGGCGTGGGGGGTTCGCATGGGTGCCCTTCGGTTGAGTGTGGTCAGGCTCATGACACCGGAAAGGTGATCGGGCCACACCCAAGCGCCTCTGGTCTGAACCAGTCAAGAGGGAGGAACGGTCCGCGGAATGAACGGCGAAGGACCGGGACGGTCAGCGTGCTTTCCTCAACTCCCGCCAGGCCACGTAGTGATCGAGCAGAGTCTCCTCCAACGGCCTGTAGTGGATGCCCAGTTCCTCTACTCCGCGCCGGTTGTCGACCGCGAACCTGATCCCGAGGTGCTTGCGGATGTAGTCCTGGGTGAGCCCGAAGGCGGGACCCAGGATGCGCACCGGCCAGTGCGGGAGGCCGTGTCCGGGCAGCCGGTGGTTGCGCGGGAAGTGCTGCCGCAGGGCGCGTGACATGTCGAGGAAGGACGCCATCCGGCTCGCGGCGACGATGTAGCGGCCGTGCGCGTCGGGGCGTTCGGCCGCGGCGATGTGCGCGCTCGCGACGTCCCGCACGTCGGCGACGGTGAAGCTGAAGTCGGGTGCCCCGTAGAAGAAGTAGCCCTTGAACAGCTCGTCGAAGAGGAAGAGGCTGCCGGAGTCCGAGGCCGGGGTCAGTGAAGGCCCCAGGATCAGGCCGGGGTTGAGGGAGACCATGCGCCAGCGGTCCTGTGCGTGTGCCGCGTCCCAGGCGGCGCGCTCGGCGACCGTCTTGGCGTAGTGGTACGGGTTGTTCTCGACCGTGCTGGTGGTGTTGACGTAGTCCTCGGAGAGGATCTCGTCCTTCATCTCCCGTACGTCGGCGTAGTCCCCGAAGATCGCGCCGACCGTCGAAGTGAACACCAACTTCTCGACGGTGGGCGTGCGTTCGATGCCTGCGAGGACGTTCCGGGTACCGGTGAGCGCGGGTTCGACGACGTCGCGCCGACCGTCCTTGATCTTCTCCGGCATGAGGAACGGCGAGGCCACGTGGAACACGACCCGGCAGCCGTCCATCGCCGCGTCGAAGGAGCCCTCGGCGAGCAGATCGGCCTCGAACAGCTCCAGCGCGTCCGGGAATCGGTCCTGCATCTCCCGCAGCGGCGCGACCTTCGCCTCGTTGCCGAGGGACCGCACGGTGGTGTGCACCCGGTAGCCGCGCTCCAGCAGTAGCCGCACCAGATGGCTGCCGACGAATCCGCTGCCGCCGGTCACCAACACCGTCCCGCCGCCGACACTCATCCCTGGCTCCGATCACCCGTGGCATCCAGCGCGCACGCTACAACGGTGATCGGTCCCGGGTCAGCGGTTCGGCCGGTACGACTCTCAACTCCCGGTTCCCGTATAGGCGGCCGTGGTCCGGTCGGCGGACGCGCGGGCCACCGCCTCGTCCTCGCCGCTCGCGACATTGGCCGCGTACCAGGCCTCGCTGCTCAACGTGACGAAGCGGCGCCCCTCCTCGGACGCCAGCCAGGCCATGGCGTCCTCGGGCTTCACGGGACTGGCGCCCGACAGGTTGCCGTCGAGCCCCAGGAGGATGGAGTCCCAGCCCACGCCCACCGCACCGGGTCCGAACTCGGCCCACTTGGTGTCGTCGACGTGGGCGATGTGCTCCAACTCGAAGCGCGTCCCGTCGCCCTCGGGCGTCAACCGCAGCTCGATCCAGCTGACTTCACCACCGAACTCCCAGGTCGCGAAGAAGCTGTTGGGCGGGTCGCAGCGCTCGACGGTGCCGCCCGCGTTGCCGTGCAACTGGTACTTGCCGCCCAGCCGCAGTTCACCGGTGACCGGCAGGAACCAGCGCGGGATGCGCTCGGGGTTGGTGCAGGCGTCCCAGACATCGGCGACCGGTGAGTCGTAGGACTGGGCGATGGTGATCACGCGGGCCTCGCCCGCCCGGAAGTCGCGGCGGCCGACCCTGCGGCTCACGGAGTTGATCTGGTGGGTCACGTCGATCATGAGGTGCTCCTCGGGGTGTCCTCGCCGCTCTCGCGGAGCCGGCGTTCACGCTTGCCCCGGGCCAACTCGGTTGCCAGGGCGTCCAGATGCGGGGTCCAGTAGCGGCGGAACCGGTCGAGCCAGGCGTCGATGTCCCGCAGCGGCTCGGAGTTCACCGCGTACAGACGGCGGGTGCCGTCCGGGCGTACCGTCGCGAATCCGTTCTCCCGCAGCACCTTCAGATGCTGGGAGACCGCGGGCTGCGATATCCCGAACTCCCGCCGGACGACATCGCTGACCGTCCCGGCGGGCTGCTCGCCCTCGGCGAGCAGCTCCAGGATGCGGCGGCGCACGGGGTCTCCGAGCACATCGAAAGCGTGCATGAGCACCAAAGTATCACCGGTCGCTTATATAAGCGACCGGTGATAGATGAGGGTGGCGGGTCAGGCCAGCGGCTTCTCCAGCAGGGCCTTGCGGTGGCTGAACGTCTCGATGGAGTAGCGGCCGTGGTAGTTGCCCATGCCGCTCTCGCCCACGCCGCCGAACGGCAGGTCGGAGACGGTGAGATGGGCGAGCGGGAGGCCGTAGCCGACGGCGCCGGAGGAGGTCTCGGCGGCGATCCGGGTGCGGGTGTCGTCGGAGTCGGTGAACACGTACAGGGCGAGGGGCTTGTCGCGGTCGTTGATGAAGTCGATGGCCGCGTCGATCCCGGGGACGGTGACGATCGGCAGGATCGGGCCGAAGATCTCCTCCGCCATGACGGGCGCCTTGGGATCGACATCGGCGAGAACCGTCGGCGCGATGTACTTGTCGTCGCGGTCGCTGCGCCCGCCGACGACGACCCGGCCGGAGTCGAGCAGTCCGGCGAGCCGGTCGAAGTGACGCTCGTTGACGATACGGCCGTACTCGCCGGAGGTCTGCGGGTCGGCGCCGTAGACCTTCTCGACTGCGGTCACCAGCAGGGGTTCCAGCGCGGCGGCGGTCTCCGGGTCGGTCAGGACGTAGTCGGGGGCGACGCAGGTCTGGCCGGCGTTGAGGAACTTGCCACGCGCCAACCGGTCGGCGACGACGGCGAGATCGGCGTCGCGGTCGACGAACGCCGGTGATTTGCCGCCGAGTTCGAGGGCGACGGGGGTCAAGTGCTCGGCGGCGGCACGCAGGACGATGCGGCCGACGGCGCCGTTGCCGGTGTAGAAGATGTGGTCGAAGTGCTCGGCGAGCAGGGCCGTGGTCTCCGGGATACCGCCCTCGACGACTGCGACCGCGTCGGTGTCGAGGTAGGCGGGCAGCAGGCGGGCGATGGCGGCGGAGGTGGCCGGGGCCAGCTCGCTGGGCTTCACGACCACCGCGTTGCCCGAGGCCAGCGCGCCGACGACCGGGGTCAGCAGGAGCTGGACCGGGTAGTTCCAGGGGGCGATCACGAGGACGACGCCGAGCGGGTCGTACTGCGTCCAGGCGGTCGCGTCCGTGCCGAGGTGGGCCGGTACGGGGGCCGACTCGGGGCGCAGCCACTCTTCGAGGTGGTCCAGGGTGTGGTCGATCTCGCGGATCGTGAAGCCGATCTCGGTGCGCTGGGACTCGGCGGCGCTCTTGCCGAGGTCGGCGTGCAGGGCGGCGGCGAGGTCGTCGCCGTGCTCCGTGAGCAGGTCGCGCAGGCGGTGGAGCTGCGCGGTGCGCCACTCGACGGGCTTGGTGCGGCCGGTGCGGAAGGTGGCGCGCAGCCGGGCCACGATGTCGGCGGGCTGCTCGGGACTGGGCTGGTTCACGGTGCCTCGCTGGTGGTGCGTGGGAGCTCTCTACGGACAGGTGTATATAGCAACCATTCATACACCGGGAAAAATTCCGGTGGGAACATGGTCACCTCCCACGTGACGGCTGTCACATCCGTACGAGCTCCCGGCAACGGCGTTCCAGGTAACCGCGCTCCGCCGCACTCTCCGTGCGGGCGAGGGCCGCTTCGTACGCCACCACCGCCTCCGTGTGCCGGCCCAGGCGGCGCAGCAGATCGGCGCGCACCGCGTGCAGCACGTGGTAGCCGTCGAGGTCCAGCGCGTCCACGAGGTCGAGGGCCTTGCGCGCGCCGTCCACCTCGGCGACGGCGACGGCCCGGTTGAGGGCGACGACCGGGCTCGGCGCGAGCGCCATCAGCTGGTCGTAGAGCTGGAGGATCTGTCCCCAGTCGGTCGCGTCCGCCGTCGACGCGTCGCTGTGCACGGCGTTGATCGCGGCCTGGATCTGGTAGGGCCCGGGGTTGTTCAGCCGCAGGCACCGCCGGACGAGTGACTGGCCGTCCGCGATCAGCTCGCGGTCCCACCGGTCGCGGTCCTGCTCGGGCAGCGGCACCAGCTCGCCGTTCACCCCCGACCGGGCGGACCGGCGCGACTCGATGAGCAGCATCAGCGCGAGCAGGCCGGTGACCTCGGGCTCGTCCGGCATCAGCTCGGACAGGAGGCAGCCGAGGCGCAGGGCTTCGGCGCACAGTTCGGGCGAGTCGGTGTAGCCCTCGTTGAAGATCAGGTAGACGACGGCCAGCACGCCCTTGAGCCGGTCGGGGAGGTCGGCGTCGCGGGGTACCCGGTAAGGGATCTTCGCGTCGCGGATCTTGGCCTTGGCACGGACCAGACGCTGGGCCATCGTCGGTTCCGGCACCAGGAAGGCGCGGGCGATCCGGGCTGTGGTGAGCCCGCCGAGCAGCCGCAGGGTGAGCGCGACCTGCGTCTGAGTGGCGAGCGCGGGATGGCAGCAGGTGAAGATCAGACGGAGCCGGTCGTCGCGCACGGGACCCTCCTCGGCGGGCGCGTCGGACGCGTACAGCAGGGCGGCCTCGCTGTGCCGGGCCTCCCGGGAGGACTCCCGGCGCAGCCGGTCGATCGCGCGGTTGCGGGCGGTCGTGATGATCCACCCGGCCGGACTCGGCGGCACACCGGTCTCCGGCCATTTCTGTACGGCCGTGGTGAAGGCGTCCTGGACCGCTTCCTCGGCGAGGTCGATGTCGCCGAGGAAGCGGACCAGGACCGAGACCGCACGCCCGTACTCGGTACGGAAGACCGCCTCGATGTCGGCGTCGAACGCCATCAGTCCTCGGACGTGTTCATGAAGGGGCGCACCTCCACGGGCAGGGTGGTGGCCCAGGTCGCCCGCCTGCCCCACTCCAGGGCAGCGTCCAGGTCGGCCGCCTTGATCAGGCAGAGCCCGCCCAGATACTCCTTGCCCTCGGCGTACGGGCCGTCGGTGATCAGCACGTCGCCGTCCTTGGGGCGCAGCACGGTGGCCGTCTCCGGGCCGTGCAGTCCGCCGGCGAAGACCCAGGCACCGGCGGCCTGGAGTTCGTCGTGGAAGACATCCAGCTTGCGGCGGATCTCCGCCATCTCCTCGGGCGAGGGCATCTGTCCGTCGGTCGGTGTGATCACACTGAGCAGGTAGTGCTGCATGGCGTCCTCCATGGCGCAGGGGGTTCTCGGAGTCCCTCGGGGGATCTCTCACCTCCTACACGAACGCCGTGTTCCCGGATCGACAGCGCGCCTCAGGAAACCGGCAGGATTTTCTCCACGGGTTCGTCCCTGGTCGCTTCCGCGGGCTCGTGGTCCAGAGCCGCGGTGAGCCTGGCCAGCAGTCGTACGAGGTCGCCCTGGTCCTCGATCGCGTCGAGGAGGCGCGTCTGGTCGGTGAGGAGGCGGTGCGCGGCACGCTCGTGGAGGGTGCGGCCCCGGGCGGTGAGGTGGAGCAGGACGCGGCGCCGGTCGGCACTGTCGGGGCGGCGGTAGACGAGGTTGCCGGCGACCATCCTGTCCACCAGCTTGGTCAGGCTCGGCGCGGGCATCAGGGCCTGGTCGGCGATCTCGGTCATCGGATGTCCCCTGCCGTCGGCGATGATCGACAGGACGCGCCACTGCTCGACCGAGCAGTCCTCCTCGGCCAGTACGGCGGCCATGCGCAGGCCCAGTCGCCGCTCGGCGTGACTCAGCAGGTGGGCGAGGCCCGGCGACGGTACGGACGACATTGCCGCTGTCCTTCCGGTAGGTCTACTGTGCGGTTCAGATTACGAGCCTCTGCGAGGGCGCCGGGGCCGGGCCCGGTCTCCGTGCCCTCATGCCCTCACGGAGGTGGTCTGGTGCGTTCCCTGCCGCCCGGGCGGATCAGCGGCCCGGTCAGGACTCTGGTCGTGGCGCTGGTCGTGCCACTGCGAGGCCCGGCGGGCGTCTTCGGCCCGTCCTGCGAACTGGCCGCGCAGCTCGCCGTGGAGGAACTCAACGCCACGGGCGGGGTGTTGGGCCGCGAGGTCCGGCTGATCGTGGTGGACGGCGGCGCCCCGGCGGAGCAGGTGGCCGCCGAGGTCGAGGTGTTGGTGTCGATGCGCGCGGTCGACGCGGTGATCGGCTGGCACACCTCGGCGGTCCGCAAGGCGCTGGTGCCGCGCATCGCGGGCCGGGTGCCGTACGTCTACACCGCGCAGTACGAGGGCGGCGAGCGCACACCCGGGGTGTTCCTGACCGGCGAGACCGACGCGGCCCAACTCCTGCCCGCCATGCGCCTGTTGGCGGAGGAGACGGGTGCGCGGCGCTGGTGCACGGTGGGCAACGACTACGTGTGGCCGCGAGTCACCGCACGCGCCGCGCGCCGCTACGCCCGGGAGTGCGGCGGCCGGGTGCGCGACGAGGTCTTCGTCCCGCTGGGCACCTACGAGTTCGGTGCGGTCCTGCGCCGGGTCGAGCGGTGCGAGGCGGACGCCGTACTGATGCTGCTGGTCGGCGACGACGCGGCGCGCTTCAACAGGGCGTTCGCCGCCCACGGGTTGCACCAGCGCTGTCTGCGGCTGAGCACGCACATGGACGAGAACATCCTGCTGGCCACCGGCGCGGAGGCCACCGAGGGACTGTGGGCGGCGGCCGGTTACTTCGAGACCCTCGCCACCGCCGAAAGCCTTGATTTCAGCGGGCGTTACGCGGCCCGCTTCGGCGTGGAGGCACCCGTCGTGGGCAGCCTCGGCGAGTCGTGCTTCGAAGGCGTACGGCTGCTGGCCGCACTCGCCGAGCGGGCGCGGTCGCTCGACGTGGGTGCCATGTGCGCGCTCGGCGGCACGGTTTCGTACGAGGGCCCGAGAGGCGTACTGCGCCTGCACGGCAATCACCTCCGCCAACGGCTGTATCTGGCGCGGGCGGACGCCTTCGACTTCGACATCGTCGCCCAACTCTGACCTCCCCCACCTGCCAGGACCGAGGCTACCTTCCCGCAGAAATAGTTTCCACAGGAAGTATCAATTAAATCTACGCGCGTCGCCAAAAGAATTTTGAAAGGTCTCTCATTTAAAGCGTCCGAAACGGCCGGGAAACAATTCGGCGTGACTCTTCCGTCCAACTCCCCCGGGCCGTCCGGGAGATGACCCACACCCGCGGAAGAGGGAAGTGTCGTGACGGAGATCGTCGACAAAGAGGCGCCGGCAACGGCCGCCGGACGGACCTACAACGACTGGGCGCAGAACGACACGCTGGAGGACTACTCGCTGCGCTACGCGCCGAAGTCCTTCCGGCGCTGGACGCCGTACGTGGTGGCCACCACCGCGCTCGGCGGCATCGCGTACCTCGCCGACTTCGCCATCGGCGGCTCGATCGCGATCTCGAACGGCTTCTCCAGCGCCATGGTGGCGATCCTGGCGGCGGCGGTGACGATCTTCCTCACCGGCATCCCGATCTCGTACTACTCGGCCAAGTACTCGATCGACATGGACCTGTTGACCCGGGGCGCCGGCTTCGGCTACCTCGGCTCGACCCTCACGTCGGTCATCTACGCCAGCTTCACCTTCATCTTCTTCGCCCTCGAAGGCTCGATCATGGCCCAGGCGCTCGACCTGGGCCTCCACATCCCCCTGGCCGTCGGCTACTTGATCTGCTCGCTGATCATCCTGCCGCTGGTGATCTACGGCATGACCGCGCTCTCCAAGATGCAGGTGTGGACGCAGCCGGTGTGGCTGGTGCTGATGGTCGCGCCGTTCGTGTCCATCGCCATTCAGGAACCGGGCAAGTTCTCGCAGTTCACCCACTTCGCGGGCAACTCCCCCACCGGGTCCAGCATCAGCATGCTCGGGGTCGGCGCGGGTGCCGGTGTGGCGCTGTCGCTGATCGCGCAGATCGGTGAGCAGGTCGACTATCTGCGCTTCATGCCCGACAAGACCCCGCAGAACGCCAAGAAGTGGTGGGGCGCGGTGCTCTCCGCCGGTCCCGGCTGGGTGATCCTCGGCGCGGCCAAGCAGATGGGCGGCGCGTTCCTCGCCTTCTACATCGCCGGCAGCGTGGGCCTGGCCAAGGCCAACGAGCCCATCCAGCAGTACGTGCACGGCTTCAAGACCTTCGCCGCCCCGGTCGCCCTGGGCCTGGCCACGTTCTTCGTGATCCTGTCCCAGATCAAGATCAACTCGACGAACGCGTACTCCGGTTCGCTGTCCTGGTCGAACTTCTTCTCCCGTCTGACACACCGTCACCCGGGCCGCGTGGTCTACATCTTCCTCAACGTCGGCATCGCCCTGGCCCTGATGGAGGGCGGCGTCTTCGGCTTCCTCAACACGGTCCTCGGCTTCTACTCCAACGTGGCAATCGCCTGGATCGGCGCGGTCGTCGCCGACCTGGTCATCAACAAGCCGCTCAAACTCAGCCCGTCCTACATCGAGTTCAAGCGCGCCCACCTCTACAACTTCAACCCGGTCGGCTTCGGCTCGATGCTCATCGCCTCGGCCGTCTCCATCGCCGCGTACTTCGAGGCCTTCGGCGACTACGGCAAGGCGTACTCCCCCTTCATCGCCCTGTTCCTGGCGATGGTCCTCTCGCCCCTGTTCGCCTACCTCACCAAGGGCAAGTACTACATCGCCCGCCTCGACGACCTGGAGGAGCCGCTGCTCGGCCCCGACGGGCTGCCCTCGGCCGTGGAACTGACCTGCACGGTGTGCAAGACCGACTTCGAGCGCCCCGACGTGGCCAACTGCCCCTTCCACTCGGGCGCGATCTGCTCCCTGTGCTGCTCCCTGGAGAAGGACTGCCACGACTCCTGCAAGAGCGGCCCCGGCGCCACCGGCCCGGTCGACCTCGCGATGCCCGCCGTGCGCTCGGCGGACTGACCCACCGCGTCCCCGCCGCTCCGGCCCGCGTCCTGCGACACGGGCCGGAGCGGCGCGCGTCGCCGACCCGGACGATCGGGAGAATCACCCGCATGACCTCCCACGTTCTCGTCACCCGCGCCCGACGACTGGCGGCCGACCTCCTCGCCCCGCACGCCGAACAGGTCGACCAGGAGGGCGTCCCGGCGACCCATATCGAGGCGATCAAACAGTCCGGCCTGCTCGGCGTGAGCGCCCCCGTGGCCTACGGCGGCTCGGCGGCACCCGGAGCCGTGGCGAGGGAGACGGCGGAGATCCTGGCCGGGGCGTGCTGCTCCACGTGGTTCGTGCAGACGCAGCACCACACACCCGTCATGACCTTGGCGAAGAGCGAACTGCCGGTGCGGGAGCGACTGCTGGGCCCGCTCTCCCGAGGCGAGCTGATGTCCGGGGTGGCGTACGCGCATCTGCGGGCGTATCTGCGTATCGCGGTGCGGGTGTCGCGGGAGCGTGGCGGCTGGCGGTTCGACGGGACGGTGCCCTGGTACACGGGCTGGGGTCTGAACGACGTGATGCTGCTCGCGGGGGTGACCGACGCGGACGAGGCACTGTTCGCGTTCACCGAGGCGCGGGAACAGCCCGGCCTGCGCCCCTCGACTCCGATGCGGCTGGCGGCACTTACCGCGTCCCGGACCGTGTCGCTGGAGCTGGACGGCCTGTGGCTCCCCGAGGAGGCGGTGGCCCTGCGCGCGCCGTACGCGGAGTGGGCGAAGACGGACCGCCCGAAGCCGACGAACGCGTCACCGGCGGTGTTCGGAGTCGCGGCGGCGGCGCTCGCCCTGCTCGACGACGACACCGCCGGCCCGCTCCGCACCCGCCTCGACGAGGTACGCGAGCAGGCCTACTCCCTGGCCGAACACCCCGTAGCGCACGAGTACTTGGCCGAGCGGCTGGCCCTCAGGACACAGGCGTACGAGGTGCTGATGACGGCCACGACGGCGGCCGTGGTGGCCGGAGGCGGCAGATCCCTCTCCTTGACGAGCAGGGCCCAACGCCTCGCGCGCGAGGCCCTGTTCCTCCTGGTCCAGGGCCAGACGGCGGAGTCGAGAGCGGCCCACTTGAAAACGCTGGCCGACGCGAAATTCGCTTGACCCGGTCACGGAGCGGCGCTGCACTGTGGCGGGGCATCACGGGACGTGGTGCCGGTACCTCCGGGAGGCAGCGACAGTGGTGGAGATCCGTCCCACGACCGACGAGGACCTCGACGCTTTCGTCGACACGCTCCATGCCGCGTTCGGGAACTTCCGGGAGACCCCGACCGAAGGCGGCGGTCTCTGGTGGTCGGCGCTCGAAATGGACCGCTGTCTGCTCGCCACGACGGCGGACGGACGGCCCGTCGGCACGGCCGGCACACACTCCTTCGAGCTCACCCTGCCCGGCGAGAACGTCGTCCCGGTCGGCGGGGTGACCGCCGTCGGCGTCCTGCCCTCGCACCGGCGCCAAGGTGTGCTCAGCGCGATGATGCGCCACCAGCTCACCGAGCTGAGGGCCCGCGGCGAGTCCCTCTCCGTACTGCTGGCCTCCGAGGCCCTGATCTACCGCAGGTTCGGCTACGGACCGGCCACCTACACCCAGCGGCTGACGGTGCCGCGCCACCGGGCCGCCCTCACTCTTCCCCGGGCGGGCGACACGGCCGACGGCTCGGCACCGGGCTCGGTCGAGTTGCTGCCCCGCGCCAAGTGCGGCGAGATCCTGGAAGAGGTCTACGACCGCTACCGCCGCGCACAGCCCGGCGCACTGTCCCGGCCGCACCGCTGGTGGGCCGTGGGCGCGGGGCAGCCCCCGATCTCTCCGAAGCCGCGCTACGTCGCCGTCCACCGGGACGCCGACGGGGTCCCGGACGGCTACGCCAGCTATGCGCTCGGCGACTCCCGAACCCTGACCGTGGACGAGACCATCGCCGCCGACGACGCCGTCTTCACGGCCCTGGCCCGGTTCGTGCTCGGCCACGACCTGGTCGGTCAGATCGTGTTCAAGCACTTCCCGCCGGGTCATCCGCTGCGCTGGCAGCTCGCGGACTTCCGCGCCGGAGAGGTGAGCGGCGACACCGACTGGCTCTGGGTGCGGCTGCTGGACGTCCCGCGTGCGCTGACCGAGCGCGGCTGGTCGACGGACGGGGAACTCGTCCTGGCCGTCGACGACCCGTTCCTCGACGAGCACTGCCGCTATCTGCTGACCGTCCGGGACGGCAAGGCCGAATGCGTCCTCACGGGCCGCGAGCCCGATCTGTCCATGGACATCAGCGACCTGGGCTCGGTCTACCTCGGCGGCACCGCCCCGAGCACGCTCGTGCGGGCCGGACACATCCGGGCCCACCGCCCGGACGCGCCCGCCCTCGCCGACGCGCTCTTCCGGGCCGATCGCTCCCCGCACTGCCTGCACTGGTTCTGACCTCGGCCGACAGCAAGGGGGCGCGAAGCCGGGCCGTCGTGCGGCTCGGCGGCCACCTGGCTCCCGCTTCGACGCACCCGGCTCACCCCGCGAACGGCACCTGTGCCTCAGCAGGCCGCTGCCCGCCGGCCGGGTGCCGCCAGACGCCCTCCGCCGCCAGCCTCGGCAGCACCCCTTCCCCGAACCAGTACGCCTCCTCCAGATGCGGATACCCGGACAGCACGAACTCCTCGATCCCCAGGGCCGCGTACTCCTTGATCCGCTCGGCGACCTCCTCGTGGCTGCCGACCAACGCCGTTCCGGCCCCACCCCGGACCAGCCCGATCCCGGCCCACAGATTGGGGTGGATCTCCAGCCCGTCCCGGCTGCCCCCGTGCAGGGCGAGCATCCGCTGCTGCCCCTCGGACTCGCTCCGGGCCAGCCCTGCCTGTACGGACTTCACGGTCTCGGAGTCGAACCCGTCGAGCAGGCGGTTCGCCTCGGCCCAGGCCTCCGCCGAGGTGTCACGCGTGATCACGTGCAACCGGATGCCGAACCGCAGCGTCCGGCCCTCCTTCGCCGCCAGCCCCCTGATCCACGCGATCTTCTCGGCGACCTGGGCGGGCGGCTCGCCCCAAGTGAGGTACACGTCCACGTACTTGGCCGCGATCTCCCCCGCGATCGGCGACGATCCCCCGAAGTACACCTCGGGCACCGGCTCCGGGAGCCGCGCCAGCTTCGCGTCCTCGACCCGCAGGTGCTCGCCGGCCAGGTCGACGGCCTTGCCGTCCCACAACTCCCTTACGATCTCCAGGAATTCGCCGGTACGGCGGTAACGGTCGTCCTTGTCCAGGAAATCGCCGTAGGCCCGCTGCTCGTGGCTCTCGCCGCCGGTGACGACGTTGAGCAACAGCCGTCCGCCGGTCTGCCGTTGGAACGTGGACGCCATCTGCGCGGCGAGTGTCGGTGAGACGAAGCCGGGCCGGAAGGCAACCAGGAACTTCAGGCGTTCGGTGTGCTGGCTGACCATGGCGGTGGTCAGCCACGCGTCCTCGCACCAGGCGCCGGTGGGCGTGAGGGCGCCCACGAATCCCAGGTCCTCGGCCGCGCGGGCGATCTGGCTCAGATAGGCGACCGTCGGCGGCCGGTCCCGTCCGGAGGCGGTGGCGGGTGTGCCGTGACCGCCGCCGACGACATGGCGGCTGTCCCCGTTGGTGGGGAGGAACCAGTGGAAGGTGAGGGACACGTGGGGTTCTCCGATCCGGACTGTCCTGAGGGTGGGGGCTAGAGGAGGCCGTGGCGGGGTGGCCGGGTGCCGTTGAGCACGTACCTGCCGATGTGCTGGATCTTCCAGCGCGCCGGGTCGTGCAGCGTGTGGGTGCGGGCATCGCGCCAATGGCGGTGCAGATTCAGTGAGTTGAGGGCCGAACGGGTGCCCGACACCTCGAACAGGGCGCCCGCCACCTCCACCGCCGTCTGCGCCGCGTGCACCTTGGCCGCCGCCACCGCGATGGAGGCCTCCGCCGCCGAGTCGTCGGTGAGGTTGGCGCGGGCCGCGTCCACGGCCCGGGCCGCCTGGATCAGCAGGGCCTCGGACGCCTTTGCCTGGATGGCGAGTTCGCCGAACCGCTGGATCAGCAGGGGGTCCTCGGCGGCCGTCTCCAGCCCGCTCTCGAACCACGGGCGGCTCTTCGTCCGGACGAACTCGGCCGCTTCCGCCAGTGCGCCGCCGGCGATTCCGGTGTCGATGGCCGCGTGCAGCAACTGGGCGACGGCGCCGTGGAGTTGGGGGCCCTCGAAGGTGAGGTGGTGGGGCAGGACCCAGTCCGCCGGGACGGAGACCGCCTCCAGGCGGACCGTGCCGCTGGCCGTCGTGCGCTGTCCCATTCCGTCCCAGTCGTCGACGACCGTGACACCCTCGGCGTCACCCGGGACGTAGGCGACGTGCAGGTTGTCGTCCTCGGTACGGGCGAGGACGGGGATCCAGTCGGCGAAGAGGGCGCCGGTGGAGTAGTGCTTGACGCCGGTCAGCTCGTACGAGCCGTCGGGCCGGCGTACCAGCCGGGTGCGGATGTCCTGGACGTGTTTGGTGCCGGCCTCCGACTGGGCGTTGCCGAAGCGGCGGCCCGCAAGGAGTTCGGTGAAGAAGAACTTCCGCTGGTCCGGGGTGCCCTGACGGCGGATCACATTGACGTAGGCGAAGTGGCTCTGCGGGATCTGGGCGAGGCTGCCGTCGGCGGAGCCGAGCAGGCGGAAGATCTCGGCGAGGGTCCCGTAGCTCAAGTCGGCGCCGCCGTACTCCGCGGGCACGGTGACGGCGAGCAGCCCGGAGTCGGAGAGCCGGTCCAACTCGGCGCGCGGGAGCCTGCGTTCGCTGTCGCGGGCGGAGGCTCCGGCACGGAACTCGTCGGCGAGCGCGGCGGCGAGGGCGAGGGCCTCGGCGTCGTCGACGATCACATGGGCGTTCGCGCGGGCGGTCATCGTGGTCAGCTCGCCGCGGCCAGGAGCGGGGTGCGGCCGAGGGCCGCCGAGAATTGGTCCACCACCTGGGTGAGGGCCTCGGTGGTGGCCGGGGCGACGGTGAGCGAGCCGTCCTCGTGGGCGGTGATGTCCTTGTCGAGGGTGAACCAGCCCTGGACTATATGGGCGGCACCCATGGAGTTCAGCACCGGGCGGAGCGCGTAGTCGATGGCCAGCACATGTGCGGTGGACCCACCGGTGGCGAGCGGCAGCACGGTCTTGCCGGTGAGGGCGTACTGCGGGAGCAGGTCGAGCAGCGCCTTGAGGACTCCGGAGTAGGAGGCCTTGTAGACGGGGGTGCCGACGACCACTCCGTCGGCGCGGGCGAACAGTTCGGTCGCCTCGACGATCGCCGGGTGGCGGAAGTCCGCGCCGAGCAGGGCCTCGGCGGGGATGGTGCGCACGTCGAGCGGGATCACCTCGTGCCCCTGGGCGATCAGCCGCTTGTCGAGGTGGCGCAGGAGCCGGTTGGTGCGGGAGGAGACGGAGGGGCTGCCGGAGACGGACAGGACGGTGGCCATGGGTCCTCTTTCTGGTCTGCTGCGGGGCGGTCAGGCGTGCGCGGAGACGGACTCGGCCTCGGCGTCGGGGAGTTGGGCCTCCAGTTCGCGGACCAGGGGCAGTACCCGCTTGCCGAAGTACTCGACCTCCTCGTGGTAGTGCAGGAAGCCCAGCAGGAGAAGGTCGACGCCCAGCTTCCGGTAGGCGACGATCCGTTCGGCGATCTGCTCCGGCGTGCCGATGAGCCCCGTACGGAAGCCGTCGTTGTACTGCACCAGGTCCTCGAACGTGGAGTCCTGCCACATGCCCCTGCCGTCGGCCGAGGACTGTCCGGCCTGTTTCACCGCGGCCCCGAAGCCTTCCACCGCCTCGCGGTCGGCCTTGGCGACGATCTCGCGGAGCGTGTCGCGGGCCTCGGCCTCGGTGTCGCGGGCGATGAGGAAACCGTTGAGGCCGAACTTCGGTGCGGTGCGGCCGACTTGGGCCGCCGAGTGGCGTACGTCGGCGATCTGCTCGGTGACGCCGTCGAAGTCCTTGCCGTTGGAGAAGTACCAGTCGGAGACGCGGCCGGCCATCGCGCGGGCGGCGCTGGAGTTGCCGCCCTGGAAGATCTCCGGGTGCGGTCGTTCGGGGGTGTTGAGGGGCTTGGGCTTGAGGGAGAAGTCGCGCAACCGGTAGAAGTCCCCGGCGAGTTCGGTGTGGTCCTCGGTCCAGATCTGGCGCAGGGCCTGGATGAACTCCTCGGAGCGGCGGTAGCGCTCGTCGTGCTCCAGCCAGGGTTCGCCGAGCGCGGTGAACTCGCCCTTGAACCAGCCGGAGACGACGTTGACAGCGAAGCGGCCGTTCGACAAGTGGTCGGCGGTGGCGCCGAGTTTGGCGAGGACGCCCGGGTGCCACAGGCCGGGGTGGACGGCGGCGATGACCTTCAGGCGCTGGGTGGCGAGGAGGAGGGCGAGGCTGAAGCTGGTCGACTCGTGCTGGAACTCGGCGCCGTAGCTGGCCATGTAGCGGACCTGGCTGAGCGCGTACTCGAAGCCGTTGTTCTCGGCGAGGACGGCGAGTTCGCGGTTGTACTCGTAGCCCCAGTCGGTGCGTTGCTCGATCTTGCTGGTGACGAGTCCCCCGCTGACATTGGGGACCCAGTAGGCGAATTTCACGGGTTCTGCGGGCATGGCGAACTCCTGTTGCGGAATGTGATTCCGGGTACGCCGAATCCGGCCGGAGCGATATCCGGCGAATGTCGGGCGGCGGCGGAAAAGAGAGCGGCGGATCGGGAAGGAGAAGAGGGGATCAGGCCGCGGTGCAACAGGAGGCGCTGGAGACGCGCGCGAGGTCGACGTGGCGTCGCCGCGTGAGGTCCAGTCGCATCTTCATGGTCTCGATCGTGGCAGCCACCCGCGAGGAGCGTCAAGGAAAACCCGACCGGTCTCGTATCGCGGACCATTGAATTTCACGAAGGTGTGACAGGTAAACCCTTGAACGGCCCGCCGAATCGGCCGCATTCTGCGGGCATGCGGACCGAACAGCTGGAATACATCGCGGCCGTGACCCGGCTCGGCTCGCTGCGCCGGGCCGCCGACGAACTGCGCCTGTCGCAGCCCGCGTTGAGCGAGACCGTGAGGAATCTCGAACGCGAACTCGGGGTCGACCTCCTGGAGCGCAAAAGGACCGGCGCGACGATGAGCGCGGCGGGCCGGGAGCTGCTGCCGAAGATCGTCGACGTACTGGACGCGGTGGACCGGCTGCGGGCGGCGGCCGGCGAGCGGCACCGGATCAGTCGCATGGTGCGGGTGGGCACGGTGAACGCGGCGACCGTGCCGCTGCTGCTGCCCGTCGTACGCGACTTCCGCGCCTCGCATCCGCTCACCCAGGTAGAGGTGGTCGGCGCGCAGCAGACGGACATCCATCGGGCGCTGGCGGAGGGCGGTTTCGACCTCGGGCTGGTCAACCATCTCGACGGTGACGACATGCCGGCCGAGTTCGAGTCCACCGAGCTGCTGTCCGGGCTGCCGGTGGTGTGCGTACGTCCCGACAGCCCGCTGGCGGCCCGGCCGACCGTCACTGTGGACGACCTCTTCACCGAGCCGCTGATCGGTATGCGCTCCGGCTATGTGATGCACCGCTATGTGCACCGGCTGCTCCATGGGCGGGGGCCGGCTTTCGCCTATTCGACCGATGGCGCCGAGATGGGCAAGCTCATGGTCGCGGAGGGGCTGGGGGTGACGGTCCTGCCCGACTTCAGCGTGGTCGAGGACCCGCTGGAGCGGCTCGGCGCGATCACCTACCGGCCGATCGCCGGGGACACCGCCCGGGTGCTGCTGATGCTGCGCCGCCGCCGCGCCGAATCCGTGCCACAGGCGGCCGGGGATCTGTACGAGGCGTTCGTGCGTCGGGCGCGCGAGCTGGGTGGAACACAGGCCTGAGTCACCTGAGGTCAGTCCTCGTCCCCGGTCGGCACCACCACGAGGAACGCGTCGGACTTCAGGTCCATGACGACCCTGGCGGGCTGACCCTCGGCGCGGCGCCGGGCCGCGAACTCCTCGGCGGGCCATGATCCGCGCGGGGCTCCCGCCGGAAACCGCTCCAACACCTTCGCGCCCATGTCCGCAGCCACCTCCGGCATCGACCTTCGGCTCCCCCGGGGAACCGTCGTATCCATGCGCCTGCCCCCGATCGGCATGGACATGCACGCCACCGCGGCACGAAGGGGACGTACGTCCGTCGGGTGACAACCGCATCCGTCGGAACGGTCCGGCCGGAAGCACCCCACGGCCGCCTTTCCCCGTCTCCCGGAGTGCGCACCATGAACGTCTCGGTCGTCCTGTTCACCTCGGACCTGCGTCTGCACGACCATCCCGCGCTGCGGGCCGCCGAAGGGGCCCGCCAGGTGGTGCCCCTGTTCGTGCGCGACCGGGCTGTGGCGGACGCCGGGTTCGCCGCGCCCAACCGGCTGGCGTTCCTCGCCGACTGCCTGAACGATCTCGACGCCGGACTGCGCGAGCGGGGCGGCCGACTGGTGGTCCGCTCCGGTGACGTCGTCGGCGAGGTGTGCAAGGTGGCCGCCGAGACCGACGCGGACGAGGTGCACATGGCGGCCGACGTGAGCGGCTACGCGCAGCGGCGCGAGCAGCGGCTGCGGCGGGCGCTGGAGGCGGAGGGGCGGCGGCTGCACGTCCACGACACCGTGACGACGGCCGTCGCTCCCGGTGCGGTGACCCCCGCCTCCTCGGACCACTTCGCGGTCTTCACGCCGTACTTCCGGCAGTGGTCCGGGGTCCAGCTGCGCGCTCCGCTCGCCGCGCCGCGCACCGTGCGGGTCCCGGAGGGTGTCGGTTCCGAGGAATTGCCGTCCCGCGCCGATCTCGCGGGTCTTTCGCCGGGCCTCGCGACCGGCGGGGAGACGGCGGGCCGCAGGGAGTCGAGCCGTTGGCTGCGCACCGGGATCGCCGCGTACGAGGACATCCACGACGACCTCGCCGGGGACGCGACCTCCCGCCTCTCCCCGCACCTGCACTTCGGCACCCTCTCCCCCGTCGAACTCGTCCACCGGGCACGGCGGTCGGCCGGACCGGGCGCCGAGGCGTTCGTACGACAGCTCGCCTGGCGGGACTTCCACCGCCAGGTCCTGGCGGCCAGACCCGCGTCAGCTAGCGCCGACTACCGTACGAAGCACGACCGTTGGCGGTCCGGGACCACGGCGCGTGCGGACATCGCGGCCTGGAAGGAGGGCCGTACCGGCTATCCGCTGATCGACGCGGCGATGCGCCAACTGCGCCACGAGGGCTGGATGCACAACCGGGGACGGCTGCTGACGGCGAGCTTCCTCACCAAGACGCTCTACGTCGACTGGCGGATCGGCGCCCGGCACTTCCTGGACCTGCTGGTCGACGGCGATGTGGCGAACAATCAGCTCAACTGGCAGTGGATGGCGGGCACCGGCACCGACTCACGTCCCAACCGCGTGCTCAATCCGGTGACTCAGGCCAAGCGGCACGATCCGGACGGCGAGTACGTCCGCCGCTGGGTGCCCGAACTCGCCGAGCTGGAGGGGCCGTTGGTGCACGAGCCGTGGAAACTCAAGGGACTTGAGCGGGTGGCGCTCGGCGACTACCCGGATCCGATCGTCGAACTCGCCGACGGGCTGGCGCGGTTCAGGCAAGGGCGGTCAGGTGAGTGAGGTCCCGTACGCGGCCGACAGAAGGTCCACGGCGTCGGTGAGTGTCGTCGGCCGTACGGCGCCCCGCGCCGAGGTGCCGGACCAGCCGGGCCCGGCCAGCACCACCGAGGGCTGTCGCCGTGCCCCCTTCACTCCCCAGCGGAGGTCGGCGAGGTGCCGGGCCAGTGGCGGGCTCGCCGTGGAGCGTGCCTGCGCCCACAGGACGACGGCCGCGGGTCCCAGTCTCCGCACCGCCGCGGTGAGCGCCTCGGCGGGTACGGCGGCGCCGAACATCCTTGTGGGCAGGGCGAGTTCGCCGAGTGCGGCGTTGAGCGCCTCGATCGGCAGGGTGTGCTGTTCGCCGGGTACGCAGGCCAGGACGACGGGCGGGGCGTCCGGCTGCCGTCCGGAAGCCGGGGGGCAGCGGCGGAGGGCGGTGGAGACCTGCCAGGACAGCAGGTGCTCCACCTCGACGTAACGGTCCCCGGACGAGGCCCACTTGCGTCCCACCGCGTGCAGGGTCGGCACCATCACCTCCTGCCAGGCGACGACCACGCCGTACCGGTCGACGGCGTCGGCGAGTTGGCGTTCGACGGCCGGTGAGTCGAGCCGGACGGCGGCGCGGGCGAGGCCCCGGCACTCCTGGCGCACATCGCCGAGGGGCAGGGTGCCGGCCGCCCGCGAGCGGCCGGGGGTCCGAGCGGGGCGCTCCGCGTGCGCACCGGCCGCCTGCCTGGCCGCGTGCGCCGCCTCGGCCGGGGGCACGCCCGACGCGGTCAGGCGGCACATCTCCTCCAGGAGTGCCACGTCATGGGGGGTCCAGCGCCGGTGCCGCCCCTCGGCGCGGACGGCGGGCCCGATGCCGTAGCGCTGCTCCCAGGACCTCAGTGTGGTGGGCGCCACGCCCAGTCGGCGGGCCAACGCGCCTGTGGTCAGGGGGAGTTCGGCGGTGGACCGGTGCGGTGCGTCCCGGTCGGCGGGCAACTCGCTCATCCCGTGACTATACGACGCAGAATCGACGCGAGTTGTTGGGCTTGATCCCCGGCTCCCAGGATGGACGAACCGGGGCATGTCCCGGCAGGCATCCCCCACCGCCTCGGCGCCGAGTGCCCGGCCCGGGCGGTCGCCGTCCGACGTGAGGAGCTGTCGTCATGGGCCCGCAGCACAGCACCGTCCGCCCGAGCCCGGTGGCGGACTCGCGGACCGACGAGGAACTGGCCAGGGGGCTGGTGGCGGGCGACGAGGACTGTCTGGCCACCATGTATCGCCGCTGGTCGCCCCTGGTCCACACGCTGGCCCGGCGCTCGCTGGGGGACGGCACGGAGGCCGAGGACGTGACCCAGCAGGTGTTTCTCGGGGTGTGGCGCGGGCGGCTGGGTTTCTGTCCCGAGCGCGGCACGATCGGCGGCTGGATCGTCGGCATCACCAGGCGCAGGATCGCCGACGCGCTGTCCGCCAGGACCCGCCGACTGCACCTGGTGGCCGCCGCCGGGGCCGCCCTGCCCCTCGCCGATCCCGCCGCCGACCGGCCCGAGGCAGCTCTCGACCGCGTCCTCGTCCTGCGGGAACTGGCCCGCCTGCCCGCGCCCCAGCAGCGCGTGCTGCGGCTGACGTACTACGAGGACCTCACCCAGACCCAGATCGCGCGGCGCACCGGCTGGCCGCTGGGCACGGTGAAGAGCCATGCCCGGCGCGGGCTCCACCAGCTGCGCCGCAGTCTTCGGCACGACGAGCAGGCTGACCACTACACATAAAGGGCGAATAAGGAGCAGAATGGAGTGAAGCGGCTCTTACCGCACACCGCACCAGACGCGGTCAGGCCAGCCAAGTCAAAGGAGACGAGTCATGGCCAACGTCTCGCACACCAGAGGTGACATAGCGAGCCACCCTGATGTCTCCGAAATGCAGGCGCGATACGCCCGCATGCTCGGTGGACGCGATGTGGCGCTCGTGGACGGACCGGTGTTCCTGCTCGGTCTGTACTGCGCCGTGTCCCCGTGGATACTCCACTACACGACGAGCCAGCCGGCGCTCGTGCCGCACAACCTGATCGTCGGCATCGCGATCGGCCTGCTGGCCCTCGGGTTCACCAGGGCGCCGGAGCGCATGTACGGCCTCAGCTGGGCGATGAGCGCCCTGGGTGTCTGGATGATCGTCTCGCCGTGGATCGTCGGCAGCAGCCCCGACAAGGGCGTCATCCTGAACAACGTCATCATCGGCGGACTGGCCGTGCTCCTGGGCATCGTGTGTGCCGCCACGGCGGCGCGGAGCACTCCCAAGCCGTAGACGCACAGCCCGGAGAGGAAGCCACGCCCCCTTCAGCGGTCGCCCGGCACCAGCCACGGCGACTGCGGGAGGGGGCTGCCGGTCTCCAGGACCGACTTCAGGTTGGACAGCACGGCCGGCCAGCCGCCGGAGACGTCGGACAGCTCGCCCTCGTCGGCGAGGTCCTCGTGGGTGACGGTGAGGCGCACGATGTCCTCGTGCCGCCGGATGTCGTAGGTGACGCGGGAGTACGCGTCTGCCTCACCCTCGTTCTCCGGCGAGGTCCACGTGGTCACCAGCCGGTTCGGGCGGTCGCTCTCGACGACGGTCCCGACGACGTCGGCGATGCCGGAACCGTCGGTGCGCACGTGCTCCCAGCGCGAACCCTCCCGCCAGTCGGACACATTGCTGTGCCCCCAGTAGGCGGCGGTCAGGTCGGCGTCGGTGAGGGCGTCCCAGACCTTCTCGGGAGTGCTCGCGATGTAGGTGACGTAGACGAATGTCGGCTTGTCGGTCATGGCTTCCTCGGCTCGTCGCTTCAGGTCTCCGAGCGCGCGCAGCCGCGGGCGCTCGAACTTGTCGATCCAGCGCTGCTGTATCTCGTGCAGCGGGACCGGATTGAGGTAGTGCAGCTTCTCCCGCCCGCGCCGCACCGTGCTGACCAGGTTGGCGGCCTCCAGGACGGCCAGATGCTGGGTCACCGACTGGCGGGTCATCTCGATCCGCCCGCACAGCTCACCGAGCGTCTGCCCGTTGTGCTCGTGCAGCCGGTCCAGCAGCCGCCGCCGGGTCTCGTCGGCCAGCGCCTTGAAGACCGCGTCCATCCCTGGGTCATGTTCGGATCGCACACTCAACGTTATGCAGGCAATTGCCTGCACGTCAAGGCGGGAGTTACGACGGCTCGGGACGTGTTCGTCTCAGTCCAGGAAAGCGCCCAGCTCACGGCGGTGCGCGGTCACCCAGTCGCGGGCGGCCCTGATCTCGTCCACGACACCGCTCGCCAGCAGTTCTGCCATGCCCCGTTCACCGCGCTCGGCACCGGCCGCGATGCCCCGCGCGCACCGGTCCTGCCACCACAGGACGGTGTCGAGGAGCCGACCGGTGTCATCGAGGCCGTACGCCTCGCAGATCAGCGCGATCCGGCGGGCGGTCGCCCGTACGTCGGTGACGGCCGGGCCGAGGTCCAGGTACTGCCAGCACACGTGGGCGACGTCGTGGACCCGCTCTCCGGGGGCGGCGAGATCCCAGTCGACGAAGGCCAGCGGGCGCCATGCGGTGTCGTAGACGGTGTTCTTGGGGGCGAGGTCGTTGTGGCAGACGACGTCCTGATCGCCGGCCAGCGCTGTGCCGTGGGTCAAGTCGTGGAAGGCGCGGACGAGTTGGGCGACACGGGCCAGTGTGTCGTCGCTACGGGCGGCCGACCGTTCCTCAGAGCTGACGGCCGCCCGGCCCTCGATGTACCGGAGCGTCTCCCGCCCCCGCTCGTCCGCGCCGAGGAAACGCGGCGCGCCCGCCCACTCCCGCCGCTCGAACAGCGCGAGCAACTCGGTGACGTACGGCGACCGTTCGGAGGGAGTACGGCGTACGGTCGCCCCGACTCGTACGACCTCGTTGACCGCGCCTCCGCCGAGCACCGACTCCTCCACGTGGCCGCCTTCCCGAAATCGTTTCGACCGCACGAGTATCGCTTGGGACGCTGCTCGTATGGATCACGCGGAGGTACTGCTCATCGGGGGACGCGCCGGGGTCGGGAAGACGACCGTGGGCCGGGAAGTGTCGGCGCGGCTGCGCGCGGCGGGGGTCGCCCATGCCGTGGTCGACGGGGATTTCATGGGGCAGGTGCATCCGGCGCCGGACGGCGATCCGCACCGGACCGCGATCGGCGAGGCCGACTTGGCCGCCGTCTGGGGGAATTACGCCGTACTGGGATATCAACGGCTCATCTACACGAACACGGTGTGCGTGCTCGACGAGGCGGCGGGGCAGTTCCGGCGCGCGATGGGCGCGGACGTGCGGATCGTACGGGTGCTGCTCACCGCCTCCGACGCCACCGCCTCGGAGCGGCTCAACGGGCGGGAGATCGGCAGCGAGTTGGAGCGGGAGGTGGCCAACAGCGCTCGTAAGTCACGCCTGTTGGACGAGCGGGCGCCCGTGGACACCGTGCGGGTGGTGACCGACGGGCGCTCCGTCGTGGGCGTCGCGGGTGAGGTGTTGGCCGCGACGGGGTGGGTCAACGGCCGTTAGGGAGCGGCGGGTTCGGGCACCGTCTCCGTGAGGTACTCCTCCGTGATCTCCTTCGGGCCGAACGGCCACACCTTCTCGAAGCGGGCCCAGAGGACGAACGCGAGGCAGCCCAGGGCGAGCCAGGCGAGGGACCACTCGATGGGGTGGCGGCCAGGGGAGTTCTTGTCGGCGTAGCCGTAGATCACGCACCAGCCGACGAAGGCGATGATGCTGGGCACCGGGTAGAGCCACATGCGGTAGGGACGGCGGAGGGTCGGCTGGCGTTTGCGCAGGACCGTCAGGGCGATGATCTGGGCCAGCGCCTGGACGATGACCATGACCGTGGTGAGGAGCTGGATCAGGGTCGCGAGGTCGGTGTGGCGGCCGATGAGGAAGCCGATCGCCGTGATCACGCCCATGGTGGCCAGGCCCAGCATCGGGAAGCGGTGCTTGGGGTGGAGCTTGGCGTAGGGGCGGAAGAAGACGCGTTCGCGGGCCGCGTCGTAGGGCACCCGGGAGCCGCCGAGCAGGCCGGTGAAGACCGAGGCGAAGGCGGTGATCAGGATCAGGACGGTGACCGTGTCGGCGGCGCCCTTGCCCCAGGTCTTCTCCAGGACCGCCGAGGCTACCGAGGTGGAGGCGATGTCGTTCGCGTGGGTCATCCGGTGCCAGTCGATGACACCGAGGGTGCCGATCTGGAGCATGAGGTAGATCGCCATGATGCCGACGATCGAGAACAGGATGGAGCGCGGCAGGGTGCGGCCGGGGTCCTTGATCTCGGCGCCCATGTAGGCCGTGGTGTTGTAGCCGAGGTAGTCGTAGATGCCGATGGTGAGGCCGCCCGCGAAGCCGAGCCAGAAGTGGTTGCTGCCCAGGTCGAAGGCGTGTGCCGGGTAGGTGAAGGCGAGGTGGCCGCTGAAGTGGGTGGCGGCGGCCAGGATCACCAGGAACACCGAGGCGATCATCACCGTCCACATCACGGCGGTGATGCGGGCGATGTTCTCGATGCCGCGCCACAGGAGGAGGATCACCAGGGCGATCACACCGAGGCCGATGAGGTCGCCGGACGTCTTGCCCAGGTCCGGTGCCAGATAGCCGAGGTACTGCACGAAGCCGACCACGCCGGTCGACATGATCAGCGGGATGAAGAGCATCGCCGTCCACACGAACAGGAACGGCATCAGCCGGCCCGTGCGGTACTGGAAGGCCTGGCGCAGATAGACGTAGCTGCCGCCGGAGCCGGGCATCGCGGCGCCCAGCTCGGCCCAGACGAGCCCGTCGGCGAGCGCGAGGATCGCGCCCGCGACGAAGCCGATGACCGCCTGCGGGCCGCCGAACGCGGCGACCATCAGCGGGATGGTCACGAACGGGCCGATGCCGCACATCTGGCTCATGTTGATGGCGGTGGCCTGGAAGAGGCCGACGCGGCGGACGAAGCCGCCTTCTGGGGGCGGACTACCGGACATGGGGGCTCCTGAGGGGGTGCGTGACTCGGGGGAAGCGGGGTGCGGCGTGCGGGCCGGTATCCGGTGGCTGACTGGGCGATAAAGTTAAGGAGCCTTACTAGACTCGTCAAGAGGGTGTCCCCGATGAGTGAGAATGGTGCGATGCCCGCCAGCGACGCCGTAGAGCAGCAGGAACAGCCCTGGAGCCGGCAGCGGCTGCGGAGCGTCAACGAGCGGCTGCTGCTCGACCGGCTGCGCACCGCCGGTGCCGCCTCGCGCGCCCAACTCGCCCGCGAGACAGGGCTGTCGAAGCCGACCGTCTCCAGCGCGCTGGCCGCGCTCGCGGAGGCGGGGCTGGTCCACGAGGTCGGCACCCGGGCACCCGAGCGCGGCCGGACCGCAGTGCTCTACGCCCCCGACCCGGCCGCCGGTTACGCGCTCGGGATAGACGTCGGGCGCAGTTGGCTGCGGGTCGCGGTGGCCAATCTGGACGGCGAGGTGGTGGCCCGCGCGGACGTCCGCAACCGGGCCCGCAGCTCGGGCGCCATGGCCGAGCTGGTGGTGGCCACCGCGCACCAGGTCGTCGCGAACTCCGAGGTCGCACCGGCCGCGGTGGTGCACGCCGTCGTGGGCACGCCGGGTGTGTACGACGAACAACGGCGGCGGGTGCGGTACGCGATGCATCTGCCGGGCTGGGGCCGCGCCGGGCTGTTCGACCGGATGCGCGAGGACCTGGGCGTCCCGCTGGAGGTGCACAACGACGCCAATCTCGCGGCGCTCGGCGAGTACACGTACGGCGTCGGCGCGGGCAGCCGGCTGTTCGCGTACATCATGATCGGCACCGGGCTCGGCATGGGCGTGGTCAGCGAGGGGCGGCTGTTCACGGGGGCGCACGGCGGGGCCGGGGAGATCGGGTTCCTGCCGTGGCCGGGGCAGCAGAAGCCGGAAACGCTGGAGGACGCCGTGTCGGGGGTGGCCGTCGTCGAGGCGGCCCGGATGTTCGGCATGAGCGGGCAGCAGCTCACCGCGAAGGCGGTGTTCGACGCGGCCCGGCAGGGAAATCCCGCCGCGGTCAAGGCGGTTGAGCTGGAGGGCGAGCGGATCGCGCACACGGTGGCAGCCGCCGCGGCCGTGCTCGACCCGGACCTGGTCGTCCTGGGCGGCGGGGTCGGGCACAGCGTGGATCTGCTGCTCCGCCCGGTGCGGGAGAACCTGCGCGCCCTCACCCCGCTGCGGCCGAAGATCGTGCCGAGCGCGCTGGGCGAGGACGCGGTGCTGCTGGGCGCGGTGGCCACCGCGCTGGGCACGGCACGGGACCTCGTCTTCGAGCGCCGTTCGGCGTCCTGAAACACCTTCATCCACCAGCGCTGCCCGGCGTCCTGAACAACTCGCCCACGGGCAACGGTGATTGACACGCCCCATCGTCCGGCCTACCTTCTGTCGCAGTTAGTAAAGCTTCCTAACTTGACGAGGCTGGAGACCCCCGTGTTCCACCGCCCCGCCGTCCCCCCACTGCTCAGAAGCCGTCTCACCACGGCAGCCGTGGTCCTCGGCCTGCTCGGTACCCTCACCACCAGTGCGTGGGCGGGAGCCCGGGAGCCGTCGCCCACCCGGTCCCCGGCGACCGCCGTAGGCTCGACCGCCGGGGCCGTCACCCCGCTGGCCGGCTACGCGATCCAGTCGTCCGCCAAGGTCACCGACTCCCCCGCGGCCGTCTCCTCCCCCGGCTACCGGGCGACCGGCTGGTACCCGGCCGGCGCACGCTCCACGGTCCTCGCGGCCCTGATCGCCGACGGCGTGTACGCCGACCCGTTCCACTCGACCAACCAGCGGAAGATCCCGAAGGCCGACTTCCAGGTCCCGTGGTGGTACCGCAGCGACTTCACGGTCACGGACCGCACCCGGCGCACCTACCTCGACTTCAGCGGGGTGATCTCGGCGGCCGACGTCTACGTCAACGGCAAGCGGATCGCCGAGGCCGCCGACGTCAACGGCGCCTACACACACCACGAGTTGGACGTCACCCCGCTCGTGCGCTCCGGCACGAACACGGTCGCCTTCCGCATCCGGCCGAACGACCCGAACAAGAACCTCACCATGGGCTGGATCGACTGGCTCCAGCCGCCGCCCGACCAGAACATGGGCATCGTCCGTGACGTCCTCGTCCGCCGCGGCGGCCCGGTCGCCCTGCGCGACGCACATGTGGTGACCAAACTGGCCGTCCCGTCACTCGCCACCGCCGACCTGACGGTCAAGGCGAAGGCGCGCAACGACACGGCCGCGCCCGTCACCACGCAGGTCGGCGGAAGCATCGACGGCAGGACCTTCGCCACGACCGTCTCCCTCGCCGCACACCAGACGAAGACCGTCACCTTCGCCGTCCACCTGGACTCCCCGAAGGTGTGGTGGCCGGCGGGCATGGGCGGCCAGCCGCTCTACGGCCTCGACCTCACCGCCTCCGTGAACGGCACCCCCTCCGACACCGCGCACCAGACCTTCGGCATCCGCGACGTCCAGGCCCCGCTGAACTCGGACGGCGCCCGCCAGTACCGGATCAACGGCCGCAAGTTGCTGATCAAGGGCGGCGGTTGGTCGCCCGACGAGTTCCTGCGCTGGGACCGGACCTATGTCGAGGACCGCCTGAAGTACGCCCTCGACCTGGGCCTGAACACCATCCGCCTCGAAGGACACATCGAGCCGGACGAGTTCTTCGACCTGGCGGACCGCTACGGCATCCTCACTCTCCCCGGCTGGGAGTGCTGCGACAAGTGGGAGGGCCAGGTCAACGGCGACGAGACCGGTGAGAAGTGGACCGCCGCCGACTACCCGGTCGCCAAGGCGTCGATGGCCGCGGAGGCCGCCCGGCTGCGCGACCACCCGAGCGTGATCTCCTTCCTGATCGGCAGCGACTTCGCGCCCGACGCGACAATCGAGAAGACCTACCTCGACACGCTGAAGGCGGCCGACTGGAGGAACCCGGTGGTCGCCGCCGCCTCCGACAACTCCTCGCCGATCAGCGGCAGTTCGGGCATGAAGATGACCGGCCCGTACGACTGGATCCCGCCGGACTACTGGTACGCCAAGCGCGAGGGCGGCGCCACCGGCTTCAACTCCGAGACCAGCGCGGGCCCCGACATCCCGACCCTCGACACCCTGCGCCGCATGATGACCCCGGCCGAACTGGCCACCCTCTGGAAGGACCCGACCGCCAAGCAGTACCACCGCTCCCCGTCCCCGGTCTTCAACACCCTCAAGCTCTACGACAACGCCCTCACCGGCCGCTACGGCCCGCCGACGAGCCTCACCGACTACGTCCGCAAGGCCCAGTTGGCCCAGTACGAGAACGTGCGCGCCCAGTTCGAGGCGTACGAGCGCAACGCCACCGACGCCTCGAAGCCGGCGACCGGAGTCGTCTACTGGATGTTCAACAGCGGATGGACCTCCCTGCACTGGCAGTTGATGGACCGTTATCTCGACCAGGGCGGCGCCTACTTCGGCGCGAAGAAGGCGAACGAACCGCTGCACATCCAGTACTCCTACGACAACCGCTCGGTCGTGGTGGTGAACAACCGGAACGCGTCCGCCTCGCAACTCACGGCGCGGGCAACGCTGTTCAACACGGACGGCACGCAGAAGTACGACAAGAAGGTGGCCGGGGTGACGGTCTCCGGCGGCGGCGCACACAGCACCGCGCTCACCCTGCCCCCGTCGGTGGCCGGGCTGTCGACGACGTACCTGGTGCGGCTGACGCTGAGCGACGCGTCCGGCAAGGAGGTGAGCCGGAACGTGTACTGGCTGTCCGGCAAGCCCGACACGCTCGACTGGGCGCACACCGACTGGTACTACACACCGACGACGAGCTACGCCGATCTCAAGGGGCTCAACTCGATGGCGCAGGTGCCGGTCTCGGCGACGGCGTCGACCTCGGCGGGCACGGACGGCACCTCGACCACGACGGTCACGGTGCGCAACTCCGGGAAGGGGAAGACACCTTCGCTCCTCACCGACGTCCATCTCGTGGACTCGGCCGGCAAACCGGTGCTGCCGGTGACGTGGTCCGACAACGAAGTGAGCCTGTGGCCCGGGGAGTCGAGGACGCTGACGGTGACCTACCGGACGTCCGAACTGCACGGCTCGGCGCCCCGGGTGCGGGTCTCCGGCTGGAACACACCGGAACGGACCGTCCCGGCGGCGTGAACACCTGAGAACCCGTGGGGCCCGGCCGCCGCCGGGCCCCACCGGTCGTCGTCAGCTCACATTGAGCGCGGTGTCGTCGATGACGAACGACGTCTGGAGGGTGGACCCTTCGACGCCGCTGAACTTGATGGTGGCGGTGGTGCCGGCCAGGGAGGAGACGTCGAAGGACTTCAGGACGTATCCGGAGGCCGCGTTCAGGTTCGAGTACGTGGCCAGGGTGGTGGATCCGGCGGTGACCGTCAGTTTGTCGTAGGCGGTGCTGGTGGTGGTCTCCGCCGTGTCGATGTGCAGATAGAAGCTGAGGGTGGCGGAGCAGCCGGACGGGATGGTCACCGACTGGGACAGGGTGTCGGTGTGGGCCGATCCGTAGCCGTCGAGCCAGGCCTTGTAGGACCCGGTGCGGGCGGCCTCGCTGCTGGAGTTGGTGATGACGCCGCTGCTGGCGGTCCAGGTGGTGTTGCCCGACTCGAAGCCCGGGTTGCCGACCAGCTGGGCCGCGGTGCAGGTCCCACCGCCGCCTCCGCCACCGCCGCCGGTGCTGCCGTCGCCGGCCAGCCATGCGGTGGCGTTGAGGGCGAGGGCCGCGTTGGTGGCGCCGGTGTCGTTCCAGCCGTCGTAGAGCGTGTTGCCGGACTGTCCGGTGCCGTCGTCGATCGGCGAGCTGTCGCCCCAGAACGCGACGCGACCGCTGCCGAAGGTGCTGGTCGCGAAGAACGCGCCCGTGTTGCCGGAGTAACCGCTGCGGTACACAAGGCCCTTGACGTTCGCGTTGTCGGCGGGCTTCAGCGTGGCCGTCGTGCCGTCGGCGATCAGGCTCTTGGTGACCGTGCCGAAGGCGCCGTTCAGGACCGCGTTGCTGCTGTCGCTGATCGCGGCGGGGTAGCCGGAGCTGATGTCGAGGGAGTCGATGGAGAACCCGAACGGGTCCGTCGAATCAACGCTGTTGTTGGTCATCAGGTCGTTGAGGATCTCGACCGCGTCGTAGCCGTCGCTGTTGCGGTCGGCGCCGGTGTGGTCGGAGATCATGAACAGGCCGCCGCCGTTCTGGACGAACGTCATGATCGCGGTCTTCTCGGCGGTCGTGAACAGCGTGTTGGGCTCGGGGAGGACCAGCGTGTCGAAGTTCGACAGGTCGGTCGTCGAGGAACCGCCGTACGTGAGCGCGCTGGTGGCGGTCTTGAGGCTGTAGTCGCCGGTCTTCTGGAGGGCGACGCCCCACGAGGAGAGCGCCCCGGTCCAGTCGGTCTCGGACGACGGGGAGGAGTCCTGGGCCAGCGGGTCGGGCTTGCTGGTGGAGATGATCCAGTCCGCGTTGCCCGCCTCCTCGGCGTGACCGTCGTCGAACAGGACGCGGTGCGTGGTGGCCGCGTGCGCGGGCGTGGCCGTGGTGGTGACCTGGAGGGCTGCCCCCGTGACGAAAAGTCCCAGGCCGGCGAGGGCGGTGGTGAGTCTGCGGCGGGATCTTCTGGATCCAAGCATCCGGCGAACCTCCGTGAGGGGATGGGAAAGGTGCGGTGCGGGCGCCTGATCTGCGCGCGTAGAACGGTAGTTGGGGACTTCTACACGCGTTGAACGATTGAAAGGTACATGGCATGAAGGGGTCGTGAACAGAAAGTCGTGGCAATAACAGCCCACAGAAATCGACGGAGTGGGTCGGCCCGCAGCGGGCACAAGGTGAGAGCGAGGACAACGACAAAGAGGGGCGGAGATGGAGATCTCGGGCATCATCAGTGCCATCATCATTGGCGTGCTGGGACGGCTCGTCGTTCCGGGACGTCAGCACATCGGCGTCGTGCTGACGATCGTGGTCGGCATCGTGGCCGCGCTGCTCGGCGCGGCGATCGCGTCCGGCCTGGGGGTCGCCGACACGAAGGGCATCGACTGGATCGAGTGGCTCATCCAGATCGGCCTGGCGGCCGTCGGCATCGCCGCGCTGGACCGGACGAGGGTGCGCCGCTGAGCGGCGGACGGGAAATGCGTTGCGGGTGAGACCCGGCGGCGGCAGGCTACTTCGAGCCCGCCGCCCGGTCCCGCGCTTCGCACATCCCTCCCGGAGAACCCTTGTCACCACGCGTCACCCCGCTCGTCGATCCGCAGTCCGGCCCGTCGAGCCGCCGCCTTGTCTGGCTCGCCCAGGACGGCGACGGCATACCCGTAGGGTCGGCTTCGCTGCGCCTGTTCCTCAAGGAGGGGCAGGCGCATCTCGGTGAACTGGAGCTCTCGGTCCACGCCGCCGAACGCCGACAGGGCATCGGCACCCGGCTGTTGGAGGCCGCGACAGCCGCCGCCCGCGCGGAGGGCCGACGCTCACTCCTCGCCCAGGCCCAACAGGGTTCACCCGCCGACGAGTTCCTTCCCGCCCGCGGCTTCCGTCCGGTACTGACCCTCACCTACGCCCGGCTCTCGCTGGCCGACGTCGATCTCACGGCGATCGACGCGCGCGCCCAACGCCCGCATCCCGGCTACGAGTTGACGGAGTGGACCGGCACGGTTCCGGCCCGACTCGCCCGCTCCTACGCCGAGTCGCGCAGCGCGATGGACGACATGCCGATGCAGGACACCGACTACGGCACCGTCGTATGGGATGTGGAACGACTGGTCGCGGCGGCCGAGGCGGTCGCGCGCCGCGGGGAACTGCTGCACACCGTCGCCGCCGTGGACACCACCGACGGACGCCTCGTCGGTTTCTCCGAACTGGTCGTGCCGGGCGACGGGCGCGGCGACGCGCAGCACTACGGTACGGCCGTGCTGCCCGCCCACCGTGGCCGGGGTCTCGCCCACTCGATGAAGGCCGCCTCGATCCGGCGGGCGCGCCAACTCCACCCACTGCTGGCCGGGTTGCTCACGGACACGGCGGCCAGCAACGCGCCCATGCGGGCGGTGAACGACGCGCTCGGCTATGTGCCGACGCATCGGGCGGTGGAGTACCAGCTCGACCTGTAGAGGCACTGCCCTCACTGATCAGCGCGCGGCGCGCAGCGCGGCGAGGCCGTCCTGACTGGACGGGTACACGGGCGTCCAGCCCAGTTCCTGCTCGGCCTTCGCGCTGGAGACGCGCTGGCTGCTCGTCATCATCGTGTGCGCGTAGCCCATCGGGCGGACCGTCCACAGCGGCAGCGCGAGCGGCTTCGGCAGCCCGAACTCCCGTGCCACGCACAGGACATGGGCACGGAAACCGAGCGGGGTGCGGTCGGTGATGTTGTACGCCTGCCCCGGGCGCCCGTGTTCGACGGCGGCGGCCACCGCGCGGGCCGCGTCGGTGAGTTCCACCCAGGGCAGGACCCGGCCGTGGTCGTCGGGAGCAGGCAGTTGCCGCTTGCGCAGCATGGGGAGGATGGCGTCGGTGCCACCGGGGCCGTAGAAGAGGCCGAAGCGCAGGGCGATGCCCTCCAAGTCCGGTGCCGCGAAGGCGAGTTGTTCCTTGGTGCGCATGCCCTCGATGTGCCTCTCCAGCTCCGGTGTGGTGCCGCGCGGGCCGAAGGGGTCGTCCTCGGTGAGCGGGCGGGGGCCGAAGTCCCCGTAGCCGTAGCCGAAGACCATCGACTCGGCGATGAACCGGCGGGCGCCGGTGGCCCGGGCGGCCTCGACGAGGTGGGCGGTGCCTTCGGTGCGGAGGGCGTTGGTGGCGTGCATGTCGCGGTGGCGCAGGGGCGCCTTGCGCAGGGCGGTCGCGGCGTGGACGACCGTGTCGAAGTGGTGGCCGTCGACCGCGCGGAGGAGTCCGTCGCGGTCCATGAGGTCGGCGCTGATGCCGTTGCCGGCTCCCCGGCCGAGACCGGTGACCCGGTGGCCGGCGTCGGTGAGGGCCTTGGTGATGTGGCGGCCGAGCACGCCGCTCGCACCGGCGAGGAGAATGCTCTGCCCGCTCCGGTCGCTCCGCTCGCTCTGATTGTTGCTCGGATTCGTCGTCATGCCGATGCGACGGATCGGGTCGGCACGGATGTGACATCCCGCCGCTGAGCTGCGGTTCTACGGTTCGTACAGGTACGGCGTGGTCGTGGTGAGCGGGGTGAGGCCGAGGCGTTCGAGGATGGGGCGGCTCTGGTCGGAGGCGTCGACCTGGACGTAGCGGTAGCCGCGGTCTGCCGCGATGCGGGTGCGGTGGGCGACCAGGGCGCGGTAGATGCCGCGGCCCCGCCAGCTCTCCACCGTGCCGCCGCCCCACAGGCCGGCGAACGGGGTGCCGGGCACGAGCTCCATCCGTGCCGCGCTCACCGGTTCGTCCCCGGCCAGGGCGACGACGGCGACGACCGTGTCCGGGTCGGCGGCGAGCTGGGCGAGGAGGCTGGAGCGCAGCCGGGAGCTGTCGGTGCCGAAGGCCTGCTCGTGGACGTCCGCCACGAAGTCGATGCCCGCGCGGTCGGTGGCGGGCAACAGGCGGATGCCGTCCGGCAGTTCGGCGTCGAGGGCGAGCGCCGCGATCTCGCCGATCATCAGGGTCTCCTGCGGTTCGGGGGTGAACCCGGCCGCCGTCAGCCGCTGTCCGAGATCCGTCGGCAGATCGTGGCCGTAGAGCTTCCACTCGAAGTCGCGGCCGAGGCCGGTGTAATACGCGATCTGTTCGGCGATCACCGCGTCGGCGTCGGTCTCGTCGAGGTCCGTCCACAGGATGCCGTTCCAGCCGTCGGGGTCGGCGACCTGGCGCACCACTGACCCGGTCCGCTCCACCCGGGCACCGGGCCCGTCGGGTCGGGCGCGTTCGCGCAGGTCGCGGTCGTGCAGGGCGAGCACTTCGGCATGATCCATGCGTCCACTTCAGCAGCCGAGGGCGGAACCGGCAACGGAATTACGTGAACGGGAATGGCGCCGCTGCCGGGAGCCCTTCCCTTCTACTCCGTGTCGAAGTAGTGGCCCGCCTCGAGATCGGCCAGCAGGCCCGCCTCGACCGGCTGCCATCCCGTCTGCTTCTGCGTGAGGGTGCTCGAGGCCGGGCAGTCCAGTGACGCGACGAGGCCCAGGAAGCCGAAGTGCACGACCGCTTCCTCGGGCGTCACGCTGCCGGTGGGGACGTCGAGACGGGCGGCGATGATCTCCACGATCTCCCGGAGCGGCAGCCCCTCGTCGCCGACCGCGTGGTACTGCGCGCCCGCCGGTGCCGACTCCAGAGCCCAGCGGTACAGCCGGGCCGCGTCGAGGCGGTGCACGGCGGGCCACCGGTTGGTGCCGTCGCCGACGTACGCCGACAGGCCCTTCTGGCGGGCGACGGCGATCAGCCCCGCGACGAATCCCTTGTCGCCCCTGCCGTGCACGGACCGGGGCAACCGGACGACCGAGGACCGTACCCCGCGCTCCGCGAGCTCGACCGCAGCGATCTCGGACGGCTGACGAATCGCCGCGAAGGACTCCGGGTCGACCCGGTCCTCCTCCGTCGCCACCCGCCCCCGGTCGAGCCCGGGGGTGCCCGAGGTCACCACGAAGGGCTTGTCGGTGCCCGCGAGAACCTCGCCGATCGCCTCGATCGCGCGCAGGTCGGTGGCGCAGTTGGCGGCGAAGTCGGTGAAGTCGTGGATGAACGCCAGATGGCACACCCCGTCCGCCGCCTCGGCGCCGCGGCGCAGGCTGTCGAGGTCGTCCAGCGAGCCCCTGTGCACGGCGGCGCCCGCGGCCTTCAGTGCCTCGGCGGACGCGTCCGAGCGGGCCAGACCGGTGACCGTGTGCCCTGCGTCGAGCAGTTCACCGACCACGGCGGAGCCGATGAATCCGGTCGCGCCGGTGACGAATACACGCATGCTGCGTTCCTTCGATGGGTGGGTGTCGAACTGGGTCGTGCTGTGCTTCCATCGTGGGCAGCAGATGGATCCCGGGTCCAAAGCCTGTTTCGCATGAGGCAATACAGATCAGGCATCACAGCAGATCAGACGCTACTTCCGCGAGATACCCAGCGCGTCGCGCAGTACGCTTGAGGCATGACGGATCTGTCTCCCGCGCCCGATCTCGAACTGCGTCTCGTGCGGTACTTCATCGCCGTCGCCGAGCAGCGTCACTTCGGGCGCGCCGCCGAGGCCCTGCACATCACCCAGCCCTCCCTGAGCCGTCAAGTCCGGCGGTTGGAGGAGCAGTTGGGCGCCCGGCTGCTGGACCGCACTCCGCAGGGGACGCGGCTCACGGAGGCCGGGGAGGTCTTTCTGCCGCGCGCGAAGGGGCTGTTGCGCGCCACCGCCCAGGCCGCCGCCGAGACCCGCGCCGCCGCGGAGCCCAGCCGTCTCACCGTCGGGTACATGGCCAACCTGTTCGTGACCCCGGCGGTGCGCGAGGTCCGGCGCCGGCATCCGGACGCCGATGTGCACGTCGTACATCTGGCCTACGACGATGTACGCGCGGCCCTCTTCGAGCGGCGGGTGGACGCGGTGGTGGCCCGACTGCCCTTCTCCACGGACGAGTTGGAGGTCACGATCCTCTACGACGAGCCGCGCGTGCTGCTCGTGCCGCTGGACCACCGGCTGGCCGGCAAGGAGTCCGTGACGGTGGACGACATCGCCGACGAGCCCGTGCCGCAGGTCCCCGGGGCGGATCCGGCGTGGGCCGCCTTCTGGCGTATCGATCCCCGGCCCGACGGCCGGCCGGCGCCCGGCGGACCGGTCGTCCGGGCCCTGGAGGACAAGTTCGAGTTCGTCGCCGACGGACGGGCCGTGGCCATCGTGGCCGGTGTCCGCCCCGGGCAGACCGTCCGCCCCGACATCGTCGCGATCCCCCTGCACGGCGTCGAGCCGAGTCATGTCGCCCTGGCGACCCGGACCGGCGAGCACAACCGACTGCTGTCCGCGTTCCGAAAGGCGGCCCACGCGCTCCTGAAGGCTCCGGCCGATTCCGAAGAACACCCCGACGGCGCGCCCTAGTTGAGGCTCTCTACGCTTGTCCCGCATGACCTCGGACAACATCGCACTGCGACCGGTGGACGAAGCCGGCCTGGCCGTCATGGAGCGCTTCCTCAGCGACCCGGAGTTCGCGTCGGAGTTCCAGTGGTACGGCTGGAGCGATGCCCGGCGCTGGCGGCGGCAGTGGTCGGAGGATCGTCTGCTCAGCGCCGACCGGTCCTATCTGATGGTGGTCCGAGGCGACGAGCGGGTGGGGTTCGTCGCCTGGCGGAAGGTCACCCCGACGCCGACCTGCCACTACTGGAACATGGGCATCACCCTGCTGCCCGAGGCACGCGGACAGGGTGTCGGGACCGAGGCGCAACGGCAGTTGGTGCGCTATCTGTTCGCGCACACCCTGGTGATGCGCGTCGAGGCGGACACGGAGTCGGAGAACATCGCCGAGCAACGTGCCCTGGAGAAGGCCGGGTTCACCCGGGAGGGCGTCCTGCGCAGCGTCGCGTTCCGGGACGGGCGGTGGCGGGACGGGGTGCGGTACAGCATCCTGCGCGGTGAACTCACCTGATGCAACAGGGCAGTTCGAACGGCGGAGGCCCCACCGGCCGCCTGCCCGGTGGGGCCTTCCGTCCTGGCGCGGCGCTCGGGGTCAGCGGCCCGCCCTGGTCCGGGAACGCCGGTACAGCGCGGCGCCGCCCAGGATGAGTGCCGCGCTCGCGGCGGCGGCCGGGACCAGGTCGTCCGTGCCGGTGTGGGCCAGCGAGGCCACGGCGGCGGGCGGGGCGGGGTGTCCCTGGACCTCCGTGCCGGGTTCCGGGTGCGGCTTCGGCGGCGCCGGAGTCGGTGCCGGTGGCTCGGGTGTCGGCCGCGTCGGGCGGTGGGGGTGGTCACCGGAGGTGTTCACGGACTCGTTGCCCACGACGGGATTGGCGACACCCACGACATTCACGGAATTGCCGGTGACATTCACCGGGAGATGGATCGGGAGCTGCACTCCGTTTCCGGTCAGCACACCAGGTGAATGCTTTTCGCCGCCGTGTGCCGAGGCTCCTCCGCGTGGCCCGGCAGGGCCCTTGGCGCCGCCGCCCTCATTGACGCAGCTGTTGCCCGCGGCGGGATTGAGCAGCCCCACCACGTTCACGGTGTTCCCGCACACGTTCACCGGCACATGCACCGGGAGCTGAATCGTGTTGCCGGAGACCACCCCCGGCGAACCGGCCGCCGAGCCGTCCGCGGCGGAGTCGGCGAACGCCGGCAGCGCGGCGGCCATCGCGCCGGACGCTGCCGCGAAGACGATCATCCCGTTTCGGGTAACCCGTTTCATAGGCTCCCTGCCTTCCAGACTTGGTCGCGGGCGGTCACCCGCACCGAATAAAACGTGGGCGCACCATCCGAGTTATGGCTTATCGGCCTTTCACTCCATCGAGCGTCACGGTTATCGAACTACTCGTAACAACACCTCTCAACCCCGAGGGAAATCGGAAAACCATTAGTCGGACAACCCCTTATGCCTATTGAAGGGGCGCAGAATACGGCAGCGATCGCCGTTCCGCTCGCCGGGAGGCGGGCCCCGTGAGGCCCGCTTATCGTGATCGAGGGCGCTGGTCACAGCGCGTCCTTGGAGGCATTGATGCTGGCCAGGCTGTCATCGCGGCCCGTGTTCCGGCGCTGCGCGTTCACCGGGGTCCTCACGCTGGCACTGCTCGGCGCGGGGCTGCCCACGCTGGCCACCGCCGACGTCGGGCCGCGGCCCGACCTGTCCCGGTTCTACCGGCAGAAGGTGAAGTGGGCCGCGTGCAAGAACGCGGACGCGCCCAAGGATCTGCAGTGCGGGAAGGTCACCGTCCCGCTCGACTACGCGAAGCCCCGCGGGGCGACGCTCGATCTCGCGCTGGCCCGCTATCGGGCTACCGGGAAGTCGAGGGGTTCGGTGCTGCTGAACTTCGGTGGTCCCGGCGGTGCGGGCGTCAGTGAACTCGCCTCGGACGGCAAGGAGTTCATGGATCTGACGAACGGCTACGACGTCGTCACCTTCGATCCGCGCGGCGTCGGCCAGTCCTCCCCCGTGAGTTGTGGCGCGGGCGCCGACCAGGGCTCGGCCGCGGCGGACGAGGAACCGGCGGACATCGACAGCGGCGATCCGAAGGTCGTCCTCAAGCAGCTGCGGAAGGCGGCGGCCGTCTGCGCCAAGTACTCCGGCCCGGTCCTGCCCCACATAGGCACGGTCAACGCCTCCCGGGACCTGGACGTGATGCGCCAGGCCCTCGGCGACAAGAAGCTCAACTACCTTGGTTTCTCATACGGAACGCGGCTCGGCGCGGTGTACGCGGCCCAATTCCCCAAGAAGGTCGGCCGGTTGGTGCTCGACGGCGTCGACACCCTCACCGAGCCGCTGTCCGAGCAGGGCAGGGCGGGCGCCGAGGGGCAGCAGACCGCGCTGGAGGACTTCCTCAACTGGTGTGTGCAGGACATCGCCTGTCCGTTCGGCACGGACGCGCGGTCGGCGCCGGACCGGGTCGTAGGACTCGTCGACTCGCTCGACCAGGACCCCGTGCAGACGGACTTCGGGGACACCTTCTCCGGCCAGGATCTGGTGGGCGCCATCAGTCAGGCGCTGTACAGCAAGCAGTTGTGGCCGTCCCTGGAGCGCGCCATCGCCTCACTGGTGGAGGATGGTGACACACGCGCCGTGATGGCGTTCTCGTCCGGCGGTGCCGCCCTGCCCCGACTGGGCGGAGGCGGTGGCCTCGTGGATGCGCAGAACGTGCCGCTCGACAACCTCCCGGCCGCGCTGATGGCCATCAACTGCGCCGACGACCCCGACCGCCCCACCGCCGAGCGGATCACCAAGGACCTGGCCGGACTGCGCGCCGAGTACCAGGCCGCGTCACCGGTCTTCGGCCGCTACCGGCTCACCGAGGTCCTGATGTGCTACGGCCGCCCCAAGGGCACCGACTACATCCGCGACGACGTCAAGAACGTGGACACGTCGAAGATGCTGCTCATCGGCACCCGGGGCGACCCGGCGACGCCGTACCGCTGGACCGTGGAGACGGCACACAGGCTCGGCTCCTCGGCTGTGGTGCTCGACAACAAGGGTGAGGGCCACACCGGTTACGCGTCTTCCAAGTGTGTGCACACCAAGGTCAACGAGTTCCTGCTGTACGGCTCGCTGCCGCCGAGCGGGAGTTCCTGCCAGCCGGACACCTCTCCCTCAGGCGAGTGAGATCTCGGGCTTGTAGAGGTCGAGCCAGAGGGCCAGGTCGAGGGCGCGTTCCAGACCGCGCCGGCCCGCCTGGGTGCTGATGGGGGCGTCGCGGTGGGCGACCTGGCGGAGCCTGTCGCGGTCCACGAGGTCGAAGACCGGGTGAGAAGGGCGGGCGAGCAGGTCCTTGGCGTGGTCCTGGAGCGCGACCGCGTACTTCGGATCCTGCGTGGACGGGTACGGGCTCTTGACCCGGTCGTACACGGACTTCGGGAGGACGTCCGCGGTGGCCTCCCTGAGCAGGGTCTTCTCCCGGCCGTCGTACGACTTGAGGGACCAGGGCGTGTTGTAGACGTACTCGACGAGCCGGTGGTCGCAGAACGGCACCCGGACCTCCAGGCCGACGGCCATGCTCGCGCGGTCCTTGCGGTCGAGCAGGATGCGCACGAAGCGGGTGAGGTGGAGATGGCAGATGCGCCGCATGCCGTACTCGAAGTCGCTCTCGCCGTCGAGGCGTTGGACGCCGGCGACGGCGGTGCGGTAGCCGTCGGCGATGTATGACTCCGTGTCCAGCGCCTCGGTCAGATCGGTGCGCAGGACGCCGGCGTCGTCCCCGAAGTCCCGGCCGAAGCGGACCAGCCAGGGGAAGGTGGCGGCGCGCCGGGCCTCCTCGTCGAAGAACTGCTGGTAGCCGCCGAACACCTCGTCGGCGGACTCGCCGGACAGGGCGACGGTGGACTGGTCGCGGATGGCGCGGAACAACAGGTACAGCGAGGCGTCCATGTCGCCGAAGCCCATGGGGAGATCGCGGGCCCGGATCGTCTTCGCCCGTACGTCGAGATCGGCGAGGGCCTGCGCGTCGAGCACGATGTCCTGGTGGTCGGTGCCCGAGGCGCGGGCCACGTCGTGGACGTACGGCGTGTCGGGGGTGCCGCGGAGCTGGTCGGCGACGAAGTTCTCGCTCTGGCCGACGAAGTCGACGGCGAAACTGCGTACCTTCTCGCCGTGCTCGCCGAGTTGGCGGGCGGCGATGGCGGTCATGGCGGAGGAGTCGAGGCCGCCGGAGAGCAGGGTGCAGCGGGGCACGTCGGCGATGAGCTGGCGGCGCACGATGTCGTCGAGGAGGGTGCGGACGGCGGCGACGGTGGTGTCGCGGTCGTCGGTGTGCGGGCGGGTCTCCAACTGCCAGTAGGTACGGCGGCGCAGGCCCGTGCGGTCGACGGTGACGACGGTGCCGGGCTCGACCTCGAACATGCCGTCCCAGATGGCGTGTTGGGGTGTCTTGATCATGGTGAAGAGCTCCCGCAGTCCGTCCAGGGTGACCCGGGCGCGGGCGAGCGGGTTGGCGAGGATCGCCTTGGGTTCGGAGCCGAAGAGGACGCCGTCGGACGTGGGGTGGTAGTAGAAGGGCTTGATGCCCATGCGGTCCCGGATCATGACGAGTCGGTCGCGGCGGCCGTCCCAGATCGCGAAGGCGTACATGCCGTTGAGGCGTTCGGCGACGGCGTCGCCCCATTCGAGATAGCCGCGCAGGACGACCTCGGTGTCCGAGTCGGTGGTGAACCTGTGGCCCCGGTCGGCGAGTTGGCGGCGCAGTTCGGTGAAGTTGTAGGTCTCCCCCGAGTAGACAAGGGCGACCGTGCCGTCCGCCGTGTCGGCGGTCATCGGCTGGTGCCCGCCGGGCAGGTCGATGATCGCGAGCCGGCGGTGTCCGAGGGCGGCGGGGCCCTGCGCCCAGATGCCGCGGTCGTCCGGGCCGCGGCAGGCCATCGTCTCGGTCATTGCATCCAATGTCGCGGCCTCGGTACGCAGTTCACGGTCGAAGGAGACCCAGCCGGTGATGCCGCACATGCGTTACCTCCTGCGTCCGGTCGGCTGGAGAATCCTGGATCACCTGGGTGTTTCCGGATGTGGGGGTACCCCCGCCGAACCAGTTGTATCTAGCACCTACATGTCGAGCGTGGGTCACGGCAGCGAGGTCGGTCAACATGCCCGTAACCTGAACGGCCGCGCCACCCCACCGCTTTCAGCCGTGCTTTGCGTCCGCGAGATCCGCCGCCCGGCGTCCCACCGGGCGGTGCTCGTCAGGAACCGGCCACGGGCAAAGAGTTCATCAACATCCCCGGCCCACCCGGCAGTTCAGAAGTCCACCGGGTCCCGCACGATCGGGCAGGTCATGCAGTGACCGCCACCCCGGCCGCGCCCCAGTTCGGCGCCGACGATCGTGATGACCTCGACGCCGGCCTTGCGCAGCAGGGTGTTGGTCTGGGTGTTGCGGTCGTAGGTGAAGACCACGCCCGGCTCCAGCGCGACCGCGTTGTTGCCGCTGTCCCACTGCTGGCGCTCGGAGGCGTAGATGTCGCCGCCCGTCTCGACGACCCGCAGTTCGGGCAGACCGAGTGCCTTGGCGACGACGTCGGTGAACGGGGTCGGGCCCTCGTCGACGATGTCGATGCCGGGGCCCTTGTCGCCGGGGCGCAGGGAGAAGGTGTGGACGGCGTCCATGATCGCCGGGTACAGGGTCACCAGATCGCGGTCGGCGAAGGTGAAGACGGTGTCGAGGTGCATCGCGGACCGCAGCTTCGGCATGCCGGCCACGACGACGTGTTCGGCGGCGCCCAGGTCGAAGAGTGCTTTGGCGACCTGGGTGATGGCCTGGCGTGAGGTGCGCTCGCTCATGCCCATGAGGACCACGCCGTTGCCGACGGGCATGATGTCGCCGCCCTCGAACGTGGCCTGCCCCCAGTCGAGTTCGGGGTCGCCCCACCAGACGAGGGAGCCCGCGAAGTCCGGGTGGAAGGTGTAGATCGCCTTCATCAGCAGGGTCTCGTCGTGCCGGGCGGGCCAGTAGAGCGGGTTCAGGGTGAGGCCGCCGTACAGCCAGCAGGTCGTGTCGCGGGTGTAGAGGGTGTTGGGCAGCGGTGGCATCAGGTATTCGCGGACACCGGTGGACTCGCGGGCGAGGGCGACGTAGTCGGTGCGGTAGTCGTCCGGGAGGTCGGTGGTGGCGAGGCCGCCGATCAAGTACTTGGCCAGTTCGGCCGGTTCGAGGCTCTCCAGGTAGGCACGGGTCGCGTCGATGAGGCCCAGGCCGACCTCGTTGGCGACGATCTTCCGGTCCAGGAGCCAGTCCTTGGCGGCGGGGATCGTCATGGTCTGGGCGAGCAGTTCATGCAACTCGACGACGTCGACGCCGCGTTCACGGAGCTTGTTGACGAAGTCGGCGTGGTCGCGCTGGGCGTTCTCGACCCACATCACGTCGTCGAAGAGCAGGTCGTCGGAGTTGGTCGGGGTGAGCCTTCGATGGGCCAGGCCCGGGGCGCAGACCAGCACCTTGCGCAGTCGGCCGACCTCGGAGTGGACGCCGTACTCATGTCGGTCCACGGTGTCTGGGTTGGTCACGGTGCACACACCTTTCCGGAGGTCGAAGGCGAGGTCAGAGGCTGATCCAGCCCGCTGCCAGGGCGACGATGCCGACGAGGGCACCCGCGACCGAGACGGCGAGGATCACCAGTTCGCGGGCCGAGAAGGGCGAACGTCCCTGTTCCCTGCGGGCCTTGACGAACAGGAAGGTGGCGGGCGCGTAGATGATGAACGAGACCAGGAGGTACTTGAAGCCGGCCGCGTAGATGAGGAACCCGGTGTAGACGGTGGCGAGCCCGGCGACCACCAACTCACTCCGCCCGCCCCGGGTTTCGGCGACCGCGATCTTCACGGCGAAGCCCGCCGCCAGCAGGAACGGGATCAGGGTCAGCGAACTGGTCAGGTCCAGCGCGAAGTTGAAGGCGTCGTCGGAGAAGTAGGTGACGACCAGGACGACTTGACTGAGCAGTGTGGTCATCACCAGCGCGGGCACCGGCACGTCGGCCGCCGTGGACTTCTTCAGGAAGCTCGGCATGTCGTCGTCCTTGGCGGCGACGAACAGCACCTCGGCGGCCATCAACGTCCAGGCGAGATAGGCGCCCAGCACGGAGACGATCAGCCCGACGCTGACGAAGACCTTGCCCCAGGTACCCACCGCGTGTTCCAGCACACCCGCCATGGAGGGCTGCCGCAGTTCGGCGATCTCACCCATCGGCATCAGGCCGTACGACACGATCGTGACCGACGCGAAGACGGCGAAGACGCTGAGGAAACCCAGGACGGTGGCGCGGCCGACGTCCTCGCGGCGGCGGGCGTGCCGGGAGTAGACGCTCGCGCCCTCGACGCCCAGGAACACGAAGACGGTGGCCAGCATGGTGCCCTTGACCTGCTGGAACAGGGAGCCCGCGTAGTCGGCGCCGCCGAAGTTCTCGGCGAAGACATGGGGTTTGAGGTAGAAGAGCGCGAGGACGACGAAGACGAGGATCGGCACGACCTTGGCGACCGTGACGATCCGGTTGATCGCCGCCGCCTCCTTCACACCGCGGCTGATCAGCAGGAAGAAGAGCCACAGTCCGGCCGAGGAGAGGACCACCGCGAGGACGGTGTCGCCCTCGCCGAGCGAGGGGGCGATCGTGCCGATCGTCGACATGATCAGCACCCAGTACGTCACGTTGCCGACGCAGGCGCTGGCCCAGTAGCCGAACGCGGCGAAGAAGCCGAGGTATTCGCCGAACCCTGCCTTCGCGTAGGCGTAGACACCGGCGTCGAGGTCGGGTCTGCGGACGGCGAGGGTCTGGAAGACGAAGGCCAGCATCAGCATTCCGGTGCCGGCGACGGCCCAGGCTATGAGGGCGCCGGCCACGCCCGTCTCCTGCGCGAATCTGCGCGGGAGCGAGAACACCCCGGCCCCGACCATGGAGCCGACCACCATGGTGGTCAGCGTCGGCAGGCTCAGCTTGGCGGCCGTGGTCCGGGTTTCGGTGGTGGCGGCTTGCGTCACCCGTGGGACGTTAGCAACCATTTGCCCCAATTGCCTGGCGGGCTTCCCCCATATGCCCCATCCGTCAATCGGCCCTATCGTGCTGTTATGGAGCACGCACTGAGTCCCGCCACTCTCACCGAACTGCGGCGCCCGCGCCCCTACCCCGCGGTCTCCGTGCTCACGCCGACACATCGTCGCGAGCCCGACAACGCCCAGGATCCGGTCCGGCTGCGCAATGTGCTGGCCGAGGCCAAGAAGCAGCTGGAGGCCGATCCCGCGGTCCCCCGGGACCGGCGCATCGACGTCGCCCGGCAGCTGGACCAGGCGCTCGCCGAGATCGATCTCGCGCACGCCGAGGACGGTCTGGTGATCTTCGCCGCGCCGGGCGAGCACCAGGTGTGGTCCCTCGCCAGGTCTGTGCCCGAACGTGTGGTGCTCTCCGACACGTTCCTCACCCGCAATCTGGTCTCCGCGCAGGCCTCCGAGCGCCCGTTCTGGGTGCTGTCCCTCGCCGCCGACCGCGTCACGCTGTGGAACGGCGGTGTCGACCGGGTCACCGAGGACCACACCGGTGGCTTCCCGCTCACCCGCGACCACCGGGACAACTTCGACGCCGAACGCCAGGAGCGGATCGGCGACATCCCGAGCACCTTCCGCGACGAGGACACCCGGCACTTCCTGCGCGAGGCCGACACCGCGATGGGCCGCATCCTGCGCGAGCACGGGCGCCCGCTCTACATCACCGGCGAGCAGGCGGCCCTCTCCGCATTCGACGAGGTCGGCAGCGCCACCAACGGGGCGGTCCACATCCCCCACGGCGGTCTCGCCCACGGCACACCCGACGCGGTGTGGCAGGCCGTACGGCCGCTGGTCGACGCGGAGGCGCGGAAGAACACCGTCACCGTGACCCGGGAGCTCGAATCGGCGCGCGGGCGCAAGGAGTTCGCGGCCGGCGTCGACGAGGTCTGGCAGAACGCCCGCGAGGGCCGGGTACGACTGCTGGCCGTCGAGGAGAACTACCGCGTCACGGTCCGCGACGACCACGGCGACCACCTGGTCCCGGCCGAGAGCGGCGACCTCGACGCCCGCGAGGACATCGTGGACGAGATCGTCGAGCAGTGCCTGGAGACCGGCGCCGAGGTCCGCTTCGTCCCCGACGGCACGTTGAACGACGCGGACGGCATCGCGGGCGTGCTGCGCTACTGAGGCCGTCTCGTCGTCCCTGCGACTGTCCGTTCGTCCCTGAGGTCGCCTCTCCCCTGCGGCGTACGCTACGGCGTGATCGTCGACGTAGAGGGAGAGCACACGTGGGTGACCTGCTGGGCGTGGCCGTGCTGGGTGCGGGACACATGGGAGCCGACCACATACGACGCCTCGACCAGGTGGTGAGCGGAGCCAGGGTCGCTGCGGTGGCCGACCCGGACACCGAGCGTGCCAAGGAGGCGGCGGCCGGTCTGGACGCGGTCACGGTGCACGAGGACGCCGTGGCCGCGCTGGACGCCCCCGGGGTCGAGGCGGTGCTCATCGCCTCGCCGGGCCCCGCGCACGAGGAGGCGCTGCTCGCGGCCTTCGCCCGCGGGCTGCCGATGCTGTGCGAGAAGCCCATGGTGCCCGACTCCACCGGGGCGCTCCGGGTGGTGGAGGCGGAGGCACGACTCGGGCGGCGGCTGGCGCAGATCGGGTTCATGCGGCGCTACGACACCGAGTACCGGCGCCTCAAGTCCCTGCTGGACGGCGGGCAGTTGGGACGCCCGCTGATGCTGCACTGCACCCACCGCAATGTGTCCTCGCCGCCGTACTTCACCTCGGCGATGCTCATCGACAGCTCCGTCTCGCACGAGATCGACGCGGCCCGCTGGCTGCTCGGGCAGGAACTCACGGCGGTGACCGTGCTCAGCCCGCGCTCGTCGGCGAACGCCCCGGAGGGTCTGATCGACCCGCAGCTCGTGCTCTTCGAGAGCGAGGGCGGTGCCCTGGTCGACGTCGAGGTCTTCGTCAACTCCGGGTTCGGCTACCAGGTGCGCTGCGAGGCCGTGTGCGAGGCGGGCAGTGCCCGGATCGGCGAGGACCATACGATGGTCGTCACCACGCACGGCAGCGCGCACGAGGAAGTCCCCCTGGACTACCTCGTGCGCTTCGCGGACGCCTACGACCGTGAGGTGCAGTCGTGGGTGGACGCCACCAGGCAGGGCCGCGTCACCGGCCCGAGCGTCTGGGACGGCTACGCGTCCTCCGTGGTCGCCGAGGCCGGGGTCCGGGCGCTGGAGAACGGCGGCCGGGTGGCCGTGGAGCTCGCCCCGCGCCCGGAGCTGTACGGCGACGTCAGCCGCTGATGCTGGCCGCGCCCGACTCCAGGTGACCGGTGAACCGGCGCGACCAGGTCGCGTCGGAGTCGACGGTGACCGTGAAGTCGTACCAACCACCCTGGTACGCGACGGCGTTGAAGAAGTCCTCCGTCGACGCGCCCGCGGCGACCGTGTAGGTCCACGGTCCGTCGCTGCGGTAGTGGTTGGAGGTGATGGTGAACTTCACGGCCGCGGAGCCCGAGTTGACCATCTTGAAGTAGATCGCGAGCTTGCCGGTGCCCGACTCGACGGCGTAACGGGTGCTCACCTCGCCGGACTTGCCCGCCTTCGTGGCATCGCCCTGGAAGCGGCGCAGGAAGCGGTTGGGGCCGACCATGGAGAGGTCGTACTTGCCGCTGCCGTAGCCCGTACCGATGTTGAAGAAGTCGGAGGCGGTGCCGCCCGGGTCGACCGTGTACTGCCAGGGCGTGGTGTCGCGGTAGGCGTTGGGGTGGATGGAGAGATGGGCGGCGCTCTTGGCGGCGCCGCCCTGGTTGGCCATGGCGAACCAGGCGAGGATCTTGCCGCTCGACCCGAACTCCAGGTGATCCAGGTACCCGTTGGGCTGGTAGGGCAGCGCGCGGGCGGGCCGGGTGCCGGTCTCCTGCGTCGGGAGGGCGTTGTTCGTCGGCACCGGGTTGGGCAGCGGGCCGCAGGTGGAGAGCCCGATGACGCTCGTCGCGGGCAGGGACACCGCACCGTAGACCGGGTTGGCGAAGTCGAAGACGCCGGTCAGGTCGCCGCTGACCTTGCGGCGCCAGGTGCTGATGTTGGGGCAGGCGGCGGGTTTGCCGAGGGACGTGGTCCAGGTCTCCAGGAAGCGCAGGACCGAGGTGTGCTCGAAGACCTCGGAGGAGACCCAACCGCCGCGTGTCCAGGGCGAGACGACGATCATCGGGACGCGGAAGCCGAAGCCGTACGGGACCCCGTTGAGAAACTCGCCGTCGGTGCCGGCGGGCGGGGCGGGTGGCGGGACGTGGTCGAAGTAGCCGTCGTTCTCGTCGTAGTTGAGGAACAGGACGGTCGAGTCGAAGACGTCCGGGTCGGCGGCGAGGGCCTGGTAGACGAGGCCGATGAAGTGCGCGCCGTCGCCGGGCGGGGCGTAGGGGTGCTCGGAGAAGGCCTGGTTGGGGACGACCCAGGAGACCTGCGGGAGGGTGCCCGCGAGGACGTCGGCCTTGATGGCGGCGGCGATGTCGTCGGGGGTCGAGCCGGTGGCGGCCGGGACGGAGGACATGCCGCGGTCGTAAAGGGCGCTGCCCGCCTTGGAGTTGGCGAAGTTCTTGAAGTAGGCACAGGCGTTGTCGCCGTAGTTGTCCTGCGCGTTCTGGTAGACCTTCCAGGTCACTCCGGCGGTCTGGAGCGCCTCGGCGTAGTTCTGCCAGGTCAGGCCGGACTCGTCACCGCCGTCGTAGCTGGAGGAGTCGACCTTGCCGCTCCACAGGTAGGTGCGGTTGGGGCCGGTCGCGCTGAGAGTGGAGCAGAAGTAGGCGTCGCAGATCGTGTAGTTGTCGGCGAGCGCGTAGTGGAAGGGGATGTCGGCGCGGTCGAGGTAGCCGAGCGAGCGGACGTTCCCCACACCGGACACCCAGTTGTCGAGGCGCCCCTTGTTCCACGCGGAGTGCTGTGAGGACCAGGAGTGCGGCAGGTCGCCGTTGCACTGGGCGAGGGTCTCGCCGTCCTTGCCGCCCGCGGCCGGGGTGGCGCTCAGCTTCCACGGGTACTGACGGCCGGCGCCATTGGGCTGGTCGAAGACCGGGTAGCCGCCGCTGAGGGTGATGCCGCTGCGGTCGTCGAAGCCGCGGACGCCCTTCAGGCGCCCGAAGTAGTGGTCGAAGCTGCGGTTCTCCTGCATGAGGATCACCACGTGCTTCACGTCCGAGATCGTGCCGGTCGCGGCCTGCTGGGCCGCGATCGCGGGTCGTACGCCGGTGCCCGTCACCATGCCCGCCGCCACGGTGGCACCGAGCCCCACGAAGCCTCTTCGGCTGATCGGTGTCATGCGCTCCGCCCTCGTCACAGGCGTGCCCGAGCGGCACACCGCGCGCAAGGGTGCACGGGGTGATCGCCAAGGTCCATACCCGGACGGTGAGATGGAGGTGAACAAAAGTCAAAACCGCTGCTCTGGCGCCGAATTGCCCTCAGACACTCCCGAACAGGGCGCTCAGCCCCCGTTCGACGACCGCGTCCATGTCCTCCTGCCCGGTGGCCACCACGTCGTACGTCCGCAGCAGGAAGCGGCGCAGCGCCGGCGTCTGGAAGTGGAGCAGGGCGAGCCCGAACGGCGAGTGGAACTCCAGCACCGTACGGGCCTGACCGCACGGCCACAGATGCACGTCCCCGCTCCCGGCAGGCCGCCGCAGCCCCTCCTCCAGCAGCGCCCGGGCGAAGGTCCAGGTGACCGTGTCACCGTCGAGGGACACCTCGGGCGGGAAGTCGAGGTGCACCGCCAGCGGGTCCGAGGCGAGGTAGCGAAGCGTGGCCGACACGGGAATCTCGGTGTCGTCCGCCGTGATCAGCCGGGCTCGGGTGGGCTGTTCGAGGGTGATGTCCATGGGCGGTCTCCGCTACGGGTGAGAGGTCGGCCGGATTGCCGTGTGCCTGTACGACCTCGCAGGTGCCGTTTGCATTACGCGGAACCTCGAACGAGTTGGTGTGACGTGCATCACATCGCCGGAATGCCGACCTTTCCGGAGCCCGTGTCCCCGCCGTCGAGTGCGGCCGCACGCAGGGCAGCCGCCACCCGATCGACCGCCTCGCCGGGCGTCCCCGGAAGCCGCGCCAGCAGCAGCCGTCGCTGCTCCTGGGGTCCGCCGCGCACCGGCAGGACGCGTACGCCGGGCGGGACGGCCGGGGCGAGGGAGGCAGACACCGTCGTCAACCCGCAGCCCGCCGCGACGAGTTGGAGTTTGGCGAGCCAGTCGCGGGCGGTGTGGGCGATCTCGGGGCGTTCGTCGAGGCCGGGCCATACGCCCATGAGGCGGTCCTCGCCGGAGGAGGAACCGGCGATCCAGCGCTGGCCGCGCAGGTCGGCCACGTCGACGAAGTCCGCGCGGGCCAGCGGGTGGGCGACGGGGACCGCGAGGTACAGCGGGCGCTCGGCGAGGGTGCGCAGGACCAGCGGGGGCGATTCGGTGTCCGGCGGCCGGAAGGGGGGCGCGGACGCCAGCAGGGCCAGGTCGAGGCTGCCGGCACGCAGGGCGCGTACCAGTGCCGGAGTGCCGCCCTCCCGGCTGACGACGTTCAGGTCCGGGTCGCTGCGGCGCAGGGCGAGCAGGACGCGGAGCAGCAGGGCCGCTCCGGCGCTGGGCAGCCAGCCCAGACGGACGGTCGCGGCCTCGGTGGGCAGCCCGGAGAGTTCGCGGGCGGTGGTGTCGATCTCGTCGAGCACGACCGTCGCCCTGCGCATGACGATGCGGCCGGCCGGGGTCAGCCGTACGCCGTCGCGGCGCCGTTCCAGCAGTTCCGCGCCCGCGGCGCGTTCGATCGCGGCGATCTGCCGGGACACCGCCGACTGGGTGTAGCCCAGCGACGCGGCGGCGGCCGTGAAGGTCCCCTGTTCGGCGACCGCGCGGAGGACGCGGAGGGCGGTGAGTGACACATCCGTGAAGTCCATGACGATTACGCATACTAGCGGTGCGCAACTTTCGTTGGACGCATGGATGTGACCGTTCCTACCGTGACGGCATGAACGCTCCACGCATCGCCCTCGTCACGGGCGCCAACCAGGGACTCGGCCGCGCCCTCGTCGAGGGGCTTGCGGCCCGCATGGGCCCCGACGACACCGTTCTGCTGACCGGTCGCGACGAGCGGCGGGTCGCCGACGCGGCCCGCGAGGTGGCGGGCCTGCCCGGCACGCGCAGCCGGGTGGAGGGCCGGGTCCTCGACGTCACCGACACGGACGCCATCGCCCACCTCGCCGACGAGCTGCGGCAGCGCCACGGCGGGGTCGACATCGTGATCTCCAACGCCGTGGCCCGCATGCTCCCCGGGGAGTCGCAGTCCGAGCGCGCCGACGAGTTCATCGACGTCTCCAACACCGCCACGCACGCGATGCTGCGCTCCTTCGGACCGGTCCTGCGGCCGGGCGGCCGGTTCCTCGTCGTCGCCAGCAGCCTCGGCACCCTCGGTCATCTCGACCCCGCGTTGCACGACCTCTTCGACGGCGCGAGCCTGGACCAGGTCGAGTACGCCGTCGAGTCCTGGCGCAGCGCCGTCCACCAGCGGACCACGGCCGAGGCGGGCTGGCCGCTCTGGCTGAACGTGCCCTCGAAGGTGGCCCAGGTCGCCGCCGTCCGCGCGGTCGCCGCGGAGCGCCGTGCGGACGACCTCGCGTCGGACACCCTGGTCGCGTCCGTGTGCCCCGGCATGGTGGACACGGCCACCTCCCGCCCCTGGTTCGAGGACTTCAGCCAGGCCAAGGCGCCGGCCCAGGCCGCTGAGGCCGTGCTCGACCTCGTCTTCGCCGAGCACGTCGATCCCGCGCTCTACGGCGAGTTGGTGCGCTTCGGCGCGGCACTGGACTGGCACTCCGGCAAACCGCTGGTCGAGCAGGACCTCAAGCTCACCCCCTGACCACGGCCCAGCCACAGATCCACGGCACAACCAGCACCGCACGGCAGGGAGCAGGTGCGCGCGCGGGGCGGCTCGACCTGACGAACCTCGATTCCGTCGCGGCCTTCGCCGCCGCCTGGGAGGGACCGCTGCACGTCCTGGTCGACAACGCCGGTGTGATGGCCTGCCCCGAGCAGTACACCGACCAGGGCCGCGCGTGGCAGTTCGCCACCAACCACCTGGGGCACTTCGCCCTCGCCACCGGTCACCAGTATCAGCGGTCGCTACTTCGTCGACTGCAACGAGGCCGACGTCGTCGACCGCCGCTCGGGCACACTGCACGGCGTGGCCTGTTACGCCGTCGACCACGACAACGCGCGGCGGCTGTGGCCCCTGTCGGAGGAGCTGCTCGCGAAGGGTGCGTGAACTGCCACGCGCCGACCGCCCCGCCGGACACACACGGACCAGAGACGGCTCCGGCCGCGCCCACCTGGTGCGGACGCGGCCGGGACGGTCAAGAACGGTCAGTCACCTGGGCTGCCGGTCACGGAGTCAGCTGCCACTGCTCGATGTAGCCGACGTCGATCGCCGCGTGGTCCTGCACCCGCAACTTCCAGGTGCCGTTGACCGGTTGGGCGGAGGCGTCGACGGTGAAGGTCTGGTCGACGTTGTCGGCGGAGCCGCCGGCGCGGTTCAGCAGGGAGTAGACCGTGCCGTTCGGGCCGACGAGGTCGACGGTGAGGTCGCCGCGGTAGGTGTGGACGATCTTGACGTAGACCTGGGTGGTGGCGGAGGCGTTGCCGTCGCGGCCGGTGACCGTGATCGGGGACTCCACGGCGGCGGCGTTGTCGGGGATGTCCACCCGGGTGCTGCTGGCGTAGATGTTCGCGACCCGCCAGGTGAAGGAGGTGGTGGCGGTCGCGCCCGTGTCGTCGGTGACGGTCACCGTGACGTCGCTGCTCCCGAGGGTGGTCGGGATGCCGGAGATCAGGCCGGTGCTGTCGATGGAGAGTCCGTCCGGCAGGCCCGTGGCCGAATAGGTCAGCCCCGCACCGGAGTTGGTGGTGTAGGCGCTGGTCTGGAGGGACACGGACTGTCCGACTCCGCTGATCTGGGCGGAGATCGGGGCCACGTTGACGCCGAGTGCGATCCGGCTGCCGACGTTGATCGCCGCCCACGCGTCGGCCACGGCGAGGTACGTCGGGCTGTACGCGCCGAAGAGGTCCGCCGCCGCCTGGAGGGTCGCGGTGCGGGCACCGGCGTAGTTGGTGGACGAGGTCATGTACGTGGCGAGCGCCCGATACCAGACCTTCTGGGCGTTGTCGATGCCGATGCCCGCGACGGGCACGCCGTCGTAGGTGGGGCTGTCGTAGGAGACGCCGTTGACGGTCTTCGCGCCGCTGCCCTCGGACAGCAGGTAGAAGAGGTGGTTCGCCGGGCCCGAGGAGTAGTGGACGTCGACGCTGCCGAGCGTCGAACTCCAGTAGTCGCGGGACGAACCGTCCTTGGAGGGCTTGTCCATGTAACGCAGCGGTGTGCCGTTGCCGTTGATGTCGATCTTCTCGCCGACGAGGTAGTCGGGGACGTCGGCGGGGAGGTTCTCGTGGAACTCCACCGCGGCGGCGAAGATGTCCGAGGTGGCCTCGTTGAGGCCGCCCGACTCACCGGAGTAGGTGAGGCCGGCGGTCGCGGCCGTCACGCCGTGGCTCATCTCGTGCGCGGCCACGTCCAGCGCGGTCAGCGGGTGGGTGTTGCCCGAGCCGTCGCCGTAGGTCATGCAGAAGCAGGTGTCGGACCAGAAGGCGTTGACGTAGTTGTTGCCGTAGTGGGCCCGGCTGTAGGCGGCCACGCCGTCGTTGCGTATGCCGTTGCGGCCGAAGACGTCCTTGTAGTAGTCCCAGGTCGCCGCGGCTCCGAACGCGACGTCCACGCCCGCGGTCTGACGGTTGCTCGCGGTGCCGTCGCCCCAGACATCGTTGTCATCCGTAAAGAGAGTGCCGGTGCCCGAGGTGCCCTGGTTCAGGTCGTAGGTCTTGTGTCCGGCGCGGTCGCCGTCGACGAGCTGGTACGTCGAGGTCGCCGGGTCGAGCGTGGTGCTGAGCGGGACCGATCCGTTGAACTGGCCGGTGCCGGTGCCGGTTTCGATGCCCTGGTACTGGAAGACGGGCTTGCCGGAGTCGGCGTCGGTGATGACGTGGAGTTCGCTGGGGGTGCCGTCGTCCTGGAAGCCGCCGACCACCGCCTCCCAGGCGAGGACGGGCTTGGCTCCGGCGGCCCAGACGACCAGCCGCGGGGCGCCGTCGAGCTTGGCGTCCTCGCCGCCCTTCTTGGCCGCGGCCACCAGCGCCTTGGCCCTGACCGTCGCCGACGACACGTTCGGGGTGATGTCCGCCAGGTTCAGGTCGGCCTTCGCGGCCTTCGTCACCGAGAGGCGGCCGCTCCTGGCATGGACGACCAGGTCGCCGCCGAGGACGGGCAGTCCGGCGTACGTCCGCTCGTAGCGGGTGTGGGTGGTGCCGTCGGCGTCCTGTGTGACGTCCTTGACGACGAGCTTCTCCTTGGCACCGAGGCCGAGGGTCTTGGCCGTGCTCCTGACGGCCGCACCCGCGCTCTTGAGGAGGGCGGCGTGCTTCGCCGGCGTCAGCGTGGCGGGGGCGGCTCCGGACCGGGGGGTGGCCAGGATCTTCGCCGGGGAGTGGCCGCCGCCGGGAACGGCGGAGGCGGCGCCGGTCTGCATTCCGGCGGCCAGCAGGGTGCCGACTGCGGTCAGCACCAGAGCGGCGGTGTATCTGGGGTGGTGCGGATAACGGTCATGCCGGGTCAAGGCGTTCTCCTTATGTGGGGTGGTCGGACTCGGTGGAGTCCTGGAGAGCGGGTCGGGCCGGGGTACGGCCGTCCGGCGGCGCGCGGGTACGAGGAGGAATGGTGAGGGAGAAGTGAACACTCGGTGAGCGTGGTGCACAGCAGAGTGGCATCACGTCCACAGAATTGTCATGGCTATAACAAAGCAACGGCTCAAAATGACTGTTGCGCACTGCGGATCACTCGCCCGAGCAACACTTTTCGGCCTCCCGCCGGTCGACCGTGCCATGCGGGAACACAAGACCGTCGAACAGGTGGTTGAATGTCGACTCCCGCGGGTGATCCATACCCCAACTCGCGTACGGCGTATACGACTTGCCCCACCGAGGCAGCTACGCCACCGACACGGCACCATCCGTCCGTGAAGACGCTGGCATATGCCAGAAGCACCACCGGATCGGGTGTTGCCAAATCCCTTACAGGGCGTCGCGGGCTGTGCGACAGTCGTAACCGGTCCCTCCATCCGCCTTGGTCGAACCGTCCCCGCATCGGAGTGCGTCATGCCGTCCCATCTCTCTGCGGACCGCCCAGCCGCCCAGCCGCCCGCGCGCGGCTCGGTCGACGCGCTGATATCGCAGGCGCGGCGGCTCATGGGCGACGTGGACGCCGTACGGCGGGACGCGCAGCGGGACGGTTCGGATCCCCGGGAGCGGTGGCAGCGGGCGCTGTGCGATCTGGCGCTGCATCAACTCAACGACGTCGACGAGCACTTGGCCCAGCTGCGGGACGGCCCGCCACCCGTGCCCGCGGCCGTCGAGGCACCGCCCGCACCGACTGCCGTACCGGAAGCGCCCCGACCCGACTCGCTGCTCAGCCGGGTCGGCAGCGCCGAGTGGGATCTGCTGACGGACGCGGTGAGTTGGTCCGGGGAGCTGTACCAGATCCTCGGCCGCGACCCGGCCGCTCCCCCGCTCACCCTCGACGAACTGCCGTCCCTGGTCCTGGACGAGGACCGGCCCGGCCTGACGGCGATGGTCACGGACTGCCTGGTCGACGCCAAGCCCATCGACGGCGAGTTCCGCGTCGTACGGCCCGACGGCGCCGTACGGACCGTGCACATGATGGGCGAGCCCGTGCTCGACGCCGACGGTGGCACCGCCTCGATGTGGGCCGTGCTGCGGGACGTCAGCGAACTGCGCCGCAGCCAGCGGACGGTGAGCGAGACCCGTGACTCGCTGCAGCGCCACCGGCAGCGCGCGCAGACCGAGCGCCGGCTCGCGGTCGAGCTGCAGGAGGCCGTGCTGCCGCCGTGGCGCGGCACCCTGCGGCTCCCGCACCAGGGACCGGAGACACTCGACCTGGCCGCCCGCTATCTTCCCTCCGCGACGAACGCGCTGATCGGCGGCGACTGGTACGACGCGCTCCAACTCTCCGACGGATCCACCCTGTTGAGCGTCGGCGACCTCACCGGACACGGTGTCGCCGTCACCTCGGGCATGGCGATGCTGCTCGGCGCCCTGCGCGGCATGGCGATGGCGGGCACCGAGCCGGGCCAGCTGATGTCCTGGCTCAACCAGTTACTGGACGCCACCGTGCAACCGGCCCTGGGCAGCGCGGTGTGCTGCCGGTACCGGCCCGAGACCCGCACGCTGACCTGGGCGCAGGCAGGACACCCCGCCCCGCTGCTGTTCCGCGACGGGACGGGGCGCATGCTGAGCGCACCGGACGGCGTCCTGCTCGGCGCCACCTCGGGAGCGTCCTACGGACAGGCCGAGGAGACCCTCGAAGCGGGCGACGTACTCCTGCTGCACACCGACGGACTGGTGACCGGGCACGACAGGCCGGAAGCGGTGGACCGGCTCCTCGACCTGGCCCCGCGGTTCGGCGAGGCGCGCACCGCACAGGACTGCGTACGCATGGTCGTCGAGGAGTTCGGCGACACCGCGCGCGAGGACGACGCCTGCGTGCTGGTCGCCAGGACCACCTAGGCCGTACGACGCCCGGGCACAACCTCCTTACGCCTGGGCGCTGTTGGCGTTCCTGGTCCGCGCGCTCCTGGACTGCGGCCTCGGCAGGGCGAGTTTGATCTCCTCCCGGAGTTCGTGGATCCGCGGGTAGTTGGAGTACTGGGCGGTGAGCCGGTACATCTCGCGCAGCCGGTCCCAGGTGCGGTGGGAGGAGTTCGATCCCATCGACGCCAGGGCCAACCGCGCGTACCTGTCGGCCTGTTCGGGGTCGTCCGCGATGAAGCAGGCCGAAGCCATCGACAGGAAGTCGAAGATCTTCGACCGCTGCCGTCCGTCGACCCGCAGCGCCAGCGCCTTCTCCGCGAAGTACTGGGCGTGCACGGCCGCTCCCGGCTCGTGCTCGGCCAGGGTGCGGTAGGCCAGGGCCTGCATGCCGTAGAGGTCCTCCTCCTTGAACGTCTGCATCCAGCTCGGGGACGGTACGTCGCCGCGGTCGGAGACGAAGAGGTCCTCCGCCTGGCCGAGGGTGCGGCGCATGGCCTGGCCCTTGCCCATCGACGCCTGTGCCCAGGCCTCGACGGTGTAGAGCATGGCCCGGGTGCGGGGCAACACCTCGTCGCCGGAACCGGTCTTGGCGAGTTTCATGAGATCGAGCGCGTCGTCGGGCCGGCCGAGGTGCACCATCTGGCGAGCCGCCCGGGAGAGCGCCTCCCCGGCGCGGGGCCGGTCGCCGCCCTCACGGGCCGCGTGGGCGGCGATGACGAAGTACTTCTGGGCCGTGGGCTCCAGGCCGACGTCGTGCGACATCCAGCCCGCGAGTACGGCGAGATTGGCGGCGACGCCCCACAGGCGCCGCTGCAGATCGGCGGGGTGCCGGTAGGCGAGCATGCCGCCCACCTCGTTGAGCTGTCCCACCACGGCCTTGCGCTGCAGCCCGCCGCCGCGGGCCGCGTCCCAGGCCCGGAACACCTGGACGGACTCCTCCAGTTCCTCGATCTCCTGCGACCCGATGGGGGCGGCCTCATAGCGGTCGAACCCAGCGGGGTCGGCGTGCAGGGGATCGTCGAACCGGGGAGCGTCGGCGGAGAGAGTCGGATCGGAGTGCAGCCATGCGTACATGGCGCTGCTGAGTGCGGAGCCTGCGGCGAGCGCGGCGCCCGCGCCCACCAAGCCGCGTCGGTTGAGCATGAGGTCCATTCCCGTGAATTCGGTGAGGACCGCAGCAGTCCGTTCGGGCGCCCACGGCACACCGTCGGGATGTTCCACACTCCCGTCGTCTGGCCGTTTCCCCGTACGCCCGTGCCGGACCAGACCGAGGTCCTCGATGGTCACGACACGGCCGAGACGCTCGGTGAACAGGGCCGCCAGCACCCTCGGCACCGGATCGCGCGGGATCTCTCCCGTGTCGATCCAACGCCGTACCCGCGAGGTGTCGGTCGAGAGCTGGGGGTGGCCCATGGCCGCCGCCTGCCGGTTGACCAGCCGCGCGAGTTCGCCCTTGGACCAGCCGGCCAGGCCGAACAGGTCCGAGAGACGGGAGTTGGGTTGTCCGTTCACGTCAAGCCCCCAGGTTCTCGGCTGACTTGAACATAGCCCGGTGCGCTGTGCCGGGCGACTATTCGCCATGGTTCGCCAGGGTGCGCCAGATGGTGTGCCACTGCGCATCTGGTGTCAGGTAGGAACGCGCCACCCCGACCCGGTCACCGAGGGACACTCCCCAGGGTGCACCTGCGGAACCGGGCCGGGAGCGCGCTTGCTTGGACAGGCACTGCAGGCACACGAAGGGATCTGTCTCTCCCATGTACACAGCATCGTCCTCCGTGTCCGCCCCGCCCCGGTCGCTGCACCCCCGCCCGGGCGCCGGCGGCCCCTACCTCGACCCGGCGCGCCCGGCGGCCGGCCCCGTCCTCGGTGCGGGCAGGCCGCGGCGCGTTCCCGGGATCGGCACCCAACCGCTCAGCGGGAGACTCGACTTGTCCGGCCCTCAGGGCGCCCAGCTGCGTACGGCGATCGCGTCGGTGCACCGGATCTGTCCGGAGTTCGCTCCGGTGCAGGTGCTACGCCGCAACGGGCGCTCCGTGCTCCTGGTCGGAACGACCGGACGCAGCACGGCCGTAGCGAAGTGTTTACTGGACCACTCCCCCGCGTGGGCCGAGCGGATCCGGCACGAGATAGCGGCGTACCGCTCGTTCGTCCGGCACCGCCCGCCGGTGCGGGTGCCGCGGCTGATCGCGGCGGACCCCGACAACTGCACGCTCGTCATCGAGCGGATGCCGGGCCGGGTGGCGGCGCTGCACCGGCACCCGGCGGAGGCCCCGCCGCGGGCGGACATCAGGGCGGCGCTCGGCGCGATCTGCCGGCTCAACGCCTGGCGGCCCCCGGCGGGCACCTTCGACGCACCGCTGGACTACGCGTCCCGGATCTCGCGCTTCCACGAGCTGGGGCTGCTCACCGACCGGGACATGGGAGACCTGCAGAAGCTGCTGCACGGCATCGCGCACTCGGCGGGCCGGCAGGGCATGGGCCAGTTCTGCCACGGCGACGCCCTGCTGTCCAACATCCTCCTCTCACCGGCCGGTCCAGTGCTGGTGGACTGGGAGCACGCGGGCTGGTACCTGCCGGGCTACGACCTCGCCACGCTGTGGGCGGTCCTCGGGGACGCGCCCGTGGCCCGGCGACAGATCAGTCAGATCGCGCAGTCGGCGGGACCGGCCTCGCGTGACGCCTTCCTGGTGAACCTGATGCTGGTGCTGACCCGGGAGATCCGCACCTACGAGATGGCCGTGCAGCGTTCGATGCACGACACGACCCCGGCGGCACCGGGAGCTGCCCACCCGGGTGCTGCGCCGTCCGGCGAGGAACAACGGCTGCTGCTGAGGCGGCTGCACGACGACTGCCAGTTGGCCCGACGGGCCGTGCGTGCGGCGGTCGGCACTCGCTGACGGGGACGAAGGTCCGCGGTACGCCCTGCAGCGGCGCACCGCGGACCTTCGTGTGTGTCTCAGCCACATGTGCGTCCCTCATATATGCCCCCTGATTGGAGTAGTCCACTGACGCCCCGCAGGCCCGCAAGCCGCCGCCACGAAACTCCTCGCATCCCCTGTTGACAGGGGAAATCACCTGCCTCTGGGCATGATTGACGGATCGTCGGCCAGCCGGTACCACTGACGCACGCCCGGCCCCGCACGGTTCGTCACACCACACCGTCCCAGGAGGCTGCATTGCGAGGATCCTCGACCGACCCCACCCGCGCTCCCGGGCACAGACGCACGCGGAGAACCGCCGGCGCGCTCGCCACCGCCTCCCTGCTGCTGCCCCTGCTGGGCGCGGCCCCCGCCCCGGACGCCACCGGCTCCGCCGCCTCCACCCTCCAGCGGGCGTTCGCCTCGGCGTCCGCCGAGTACCACGTGCCACAGGCCGTGCTGCTGGCCGTCTCCTACCTCCAGTCCCGCTGGGACGCCCACGGCGGAGCACCGAGCGTGACCGGCGGCTACGGCCCCATGCATCTCACGGACGCGCGCACCGCGCTGGCCACGACGGAGCACCTGAGCGAAGGCGCCGAGGACCCGCGCGGCGACAGCGCCCGAGCGGCCCTGCACCCCACCGCGCAGCTCCCGGCCAACTCCCAACTCCCCGCGCGACTGGGGACGTTGACGAAGGCGGCCGAGCTGACCGGGCTTCCGGCCGCCGACCTCCGCAGCGACGAGGTCGCGAACGTGGCGGGCGGCGCCGCGCTGCTGGCCGACGCGCAGAAGGGCCTGGGCGAGCCGCTGAGCGCGGATCCGGCCGAGTGGTACGGCGCGGTCGCGCGCTTCTCCGGCGCGGACGACACCGCGACGGCCGCCGCCTATGCCAACGATGTCTACGACGTCATCCACACCGGCGAGCAGCGCACCACGGACGCCGGGCAGCGGGTCACCCTCGCCTCACAGCCCGAACTCGCCCCCGACACCGCACAGTTGACGGAAACCGGACTGCGCACCGTCTCCGCCGACGGCACCGAGTGCCCGAAGAAGGTGTCCTGCGAGTGGGTCCCGGCGCCGTACGCCCAGTTCGGGGACAACGACTACGGCAACCACGACCTGGGCGACCGGCCCGCGTCGCAGAGCATCAAGTACATCGTCATCCATGACACCGAGGGCCAGTGGGAGGGTGTCCTGAACCTGGTCCAGGACCCCACCTATGTGTCGTGGAACTACACGATCCGCTCCAGTGACGGTCTGATCGCCCAGCATGTGAAGGCCAAGGACGTGGCCTGGCACGCGGGCAACTGGTACATCAACGCCAAGTCGATCGGCATCGAGCACGAGGGCTTCCTCGCCGCGCCGGACGCCTGGTACACGGAGGCGATGTACCGCTCGTCGGCCCGCCTGGTGAAGTACCTGACGAAGAAGTACGGCATCCCGCTGGACCGGCAGCACATCCTCGGCCACGGCAACGTGCCCGGGCCGACCACCTCCACCGTCCCCGGGATGCACACGGACCCGGGCCCGTACTGGGACTGGGCGCACTACTTCGCCCTGCTGGGCCACCCCTTCGAAGGGACCGGCAAGAAGAGCGGCGGCCTGGTGACGATCCGCCCCGACTACACCAGCAACCAGCCGGTGTACACGGGCTGCGTCACCGCGGGCCAGCCGTGCGCGGTGCACGGTTCGAGCGAGGTCCGCCTGTACTCGGGCCCCGGCGAGACCTACCCCTTGATCAAGGACATCGGCCTCGGCACGACCCCGACCACGGGCGTCAACGACCTCTCCTCGCGGGTGTCCACCGGCCAGCAGTACGCCGTGGCGGACCGTTCAGGCGACTGGACCGCGATCTGGTACCTGGGTCAGGAGGCCTGGTTCGAGAACCCGAAGAAGCACCCGACGGCGGTCGGGGCGGCCGGCTGGGTGATCACTCCGAAGGACGGTGTGGACAGCGTCCCGGTGTACGGCCGCGCCTACCCGGAGGCCTCGGCCTATCCGGCGGGGGTGCCCGTCCAGGCGGTATCCCCGCTGCCGTACACCCTGCCCAAGGGCCAGAAGTACGTGGTCGGCGGCAAGGTGCCCGGCGAGTACTACTACGCGGTCACCTTCACCACCGACTCGCACAAGGTCGTCGTAGGAAAGGATCTCTACTACGAGATCCAGTACGGGCACCGGGTGGAGTTCGTCCGGGCCGCCGATGTGACGCTGGAGCGGTCGGGCCGGTAGCCGGGCCTCAGCCCTGCTGGAAAAGCTCCGCCGGGAGCGGTTTCAGCAGGGCGTAGAGGTCGTCCGTGATGGGGCGGTCCCAGGCGGCGATGGTGACCAGGACGTTGTCGCTGCGGTCGAACTGGACGCAGGAGATCCGGCTCTCGGAGAGCTTGAGGCGGCGCACGATCAGCAGGTTGTCGCCCTGCATCACCGGCATGTCCTCGGTTCCCACGACCGTCACCTCCTCGTCGTTCTCCAGCGCGAGCAGCAGTTGCGCGACCTCGAACGGGACCTCGTCCTCGGCGACGTCACGGGCCGGCGAGCCCTCGGGGAGGTTGCCGATGACCATCGCGGGGCCCCGGCCGCCGAACAGGTCGTACCGCAGGAACACGCCCTGGCAGGTGCCGTCGGGGGCGGGCAGCAGACCGGCGCCGAGATTGCCGGGCCAGTCGCCCGGATCCATGGCCAGCACATCGAATTCGGGGCCGGCGGGAGTGGCGCTGCGGCGGCGGAGGAACGACATGGGGCCATGGTACGGGGTGCCGTCCGGCGGTGTAGCCGTGGTTGGGTGCGGGATCGTTGTCGGGTGCGGGTGAGTGGGGGTTGAGCGCGCAGTTCCCCGCGCCCCTAAAAGACTCGGCCCTCCGTTGGCTGAATCAGTGCCGTTTCCAGGCCTGTGCGGTCCGTTCCCAACTTTTGGTACGCCGCTGAGAGCAGGCGTACTGCCGACTGTTCGTCCGTGTCGAGTTCTACGGCGATCTCGTGATCGGTGCTGCCGTGCGCGGCCAGGGTCGCGGCAGCGCGCTCTCGGGTCGTGAGGGTGTCTGTTTCGGTGGTGTGGAGGCGGCGGGGGCGTAAGCCTGCGGCGGCCAGTTCGGAGCGGGTGGTGTCGGCGAGGCCTTCGGCGCCGCACTGGACGGCTGTGTCGAGGCCTCGGTAGAGGTAGTCGGCGGCTTCCCTGGAGCGGCCGGTGCGGCGGAGTTCGGTGCCGAGGGCGACCAGTGCGCAGGCCAACTCGTAGGCGGCCGGGGAGCGTTCGAGGTGGGCGACGGATTCCTCAAGGAGTTTGGCACGGGCCGAGCCGGAGGAGACCTCGGCGGCGACGCGCAGGGCCTGGCCGATGGCGGACGGGGTGCCGAACTGGCGGGCGCGGGCGACCGCTTCGTGGGCGGTGGCGACGGCGCGCTCGGGGGTCTCGTGGCGCTCGGCGCGGGCGAGGTGGAGCTGCCAGGGGCACCAGGCGGGGTTGCGGATGCCGCGCGGGTCGAGGCGGCGGCCGGCGGCTGCCAGTTCCTCGGCGGCTTCCTTGGTGAGGCCGCGGGCCAGCAGCAGTTCGCCGTACACGGTCTGGGCGTCCGGGAAGACGACGGCGGCCGGGAAGGGTTCCGCGAAGGCGTGGTCCTCGGCGAGCTGTGCGGCCTCCGCGACCCGGCCGCGGGCGAGCAGGACCTCGATGAGGATGCCGGTGCCGTACCAGTAGACGGGAGTGCCGGGGCCGACCCGCTCGGCGAGGCGCAGTCCCGCGCGGGCGAAGTCCTCGGCCTCGGCGAGCCGGCCGCGCCGGTAGCGGAGGTAACCGAGGAGGGTGTAGCCGAAGGCCAGGTGGGCCCCGCGCCAGCCCTGTTGCTCGAAGTCGGCGATGCCGGTGGCGAAGAGTTCCTCGGCGCGGCCCGGCCGGTCGCAGTACATGTGGGCGAGGGCGACCAGCACCGGTACTTCGAAGCCGCGGTCGGCCTCCGCCCAGCCGAGGCCACCATTGAGTGCGCGCTCGGCATGGTGGAGGGCCACATGTGCGGGTTCACCACGGAGTACGGCGTCCCAGGTGCGCAGGCCGATGATGTACCGCTCGGTGAGGTCGCGGCCCTTGAGGCGGTCGGCGAGTTTGGTGAGGCGGCGGGAACGCGAGGGGTGGTCGGGTTCGTCGGCGCGGAAGGCGTCCCACATGAACTGCTCGGAGAGCATGCGGAGTTTGACCCGGGCGTCGTCGGTGACACGGATCTCGCGGGCGAGGGTGTCGGAGGCCTCGGCGAGGCGGTCGCTGTGGGCGAGGACCTGGGAGAGGCGGTAGACGATGTTCTGCCGCAGGCCCGCGTCGCTGATCGGCTCTTCGAGGGCGGCCCGCAGATGGTTGACGGTGGTCGCCGGTTCGGTGAGCAGGGAGGCGCTGCCCAGTTCGTAGAGGACGGCGGCCCGGTCGTCGAAGGGCGGGGGTTCGCGCAGGGCGCGGGCGAGGTAGCTGCGGGCGGCGTCGGGGGCGCCGGCGCGCAGGGTTTCGCCCGCTGCCGCGCGGAGTTGCTGGACGACCCAGTTGTCGCCGTCGGGGTGGGTCTCCATGAGGTGGCGGGCGGCGGCGGAGGGGCCCTGGCCGTCGTTGATGACGCACCAGGCGGCCTGTCCGTGCAGGGCCACGCGGACGCCGGAGGGGATGGCGCGGTAGACGGCGGTGGCGATGAGCGGGTGCACGAATTCGAGGGTGCCCGCGACGGTCGGCGTGCTGGTGAGGATGCGGGCGCCGCGCAGTGCCTCGGCGGCGTCGGCGGCTTCCTCGTGGCCGAGTCCGGCGACGGCGGCGGCGAGCGCCGGACGGGTCTCGGTGCCGAGGACCGCGCAGGCCCAGGCGAAGCGGACGGTGGAGGTGCCGAGGCGTTCGAGGCGGGTGAGAAGGCCGGTGCCCTTGACGGCCGCGGCGAGATCGCGCAGCAGGTGGGCCCCGGACTCGGTGGGGGTCAGACCCCGGTCGTGGATCTTGGCGGTGAGTTCCACGGTCTCGAACGGGTTCCCGGCGGTGACCGCCCAGCACTCCTGGCAGAACGCGTCGTCGGCGTGCTCGCCGAGCGTCTCGCGCACCAGGCCGGCGACGGCGTCGACGCTGAGCGGTTCCAGGTCGAGGGGACGACCACCGGCCCGGCCGGGCAGTCCCCTGAACGACTCGGCGTGGTCGGGGAGTTCGTCGGGGCGGTACGCGACGACTACCAGGAGCGGGAGTTGTTCGGCGCGGGGCGCGAACGCGGCCAGCCAGCCCAGGGATTCGGGGTCGGCCCAGTGCGCGTCGTCGAGGACGAGGACCATCGGGGCGCGTTTCACCGCGAGGTGGGTGAGCACCCAGTCGAGGCCGTCGCGCAGACCTTGCTGGTCGGGCGGGGAGCCTTCGGTGGGGGCGCAGAGACCGAGGGCGGGGCCGACGATGTCGTACCAACTCCCCAGCGCGGTGCGGAGATCGGCGTCGGCGGAGCCGGCGAACTGCGGTTGCAGCAGCTGGCGGGCGACATGGAAGGCGACGCGCTGTTCCTGGTCGCCGCCTCGCGCGGAGAGCACGGTGCAGCCCTGTGCGGCGGCACGGCGGCGTACCTCGGTGAGGAGGGTCGTCTTGCCGATGCCGGCCCGTCCCGCGAAGGCGAGCAGGGCGCCACGGGGCCGGTGTCCCGGCTCGCCACCGTCCGTGCGCAGGCCTGTGAGCTCGCCCAACGCGTCGTCCACGGCGAGGAGTTCACCCTCCCGTTCGAAAAGCGTCCTGTTGCCGCGCGCGCTCCGCTGTCCCATCCCCATACCCCCTGCCACGGCGGGCGCGTCCGCGCGGGGAGCGAACGCATACCGTGAGCTACAGGGACCTCAGCGTACGCTTTCCGAGGGTGCGGCGGCTGGTTAGTCGACAAAGGCGTACTGGCCGGTTTTCGCGGGTGCGCGGTCCGGAGCGAGCTCACTCCTCCAGCGCACGCGGCGGCACCACCGCGACCGGGCTCGCCGCGTGCAGCAGGACCGCCTGGGTGACCGAGCCGAGCAGCCGGGCCGGGGCGAGCAGGCGTCGGCGGTGGCGGCCCACGACGACGAGGTCCGCGTCCTTGGAGGCGGCGACGAGGTGGCCGGCCGCGTCGCCCGGTGCGACGTACGGCTCGACATGGACGGCCGGGTGGTCCTTGCGGTGCGGGGCGAGGAGGGACTCGGTGAGGACGCGGGTCTCGTTCTCGACGGCGTCCTGGTCGAGGACCGGTGGGACGAGTTCGCCGGCGGACGCCCAGGTCTGCGGCGGCCACGGGTAGGCGGCGACGACCTGAAGGCGTGCTCCGCGCAGAGCGGCCTCGGCGAAGGCGAAGGCGAGGGTGGTGTCGTCGGGGCTGTCCACGTGCAGGCCGACGACCACCCGGGGTCCGGGCTCGGCCGGTGGCGCGTCGTGGACCACGCGTCCGGGCCGGGGCACCACGACGACGGGGCAGTCGGCGTCGCGGGCGGCGGCCATGCCGTTGGAGCCGAGCAGCAGACTGGCGAAGCCGCCGCGGCCCCGGGAGCCGAGCACCAACAGCTGTGCGCCGGTGCCGAGTTCGGGCAGTACGGCACCTGGTGCGCCTTGTAGCCCGAGGTACTCCATGACCGGTCGGTCGGGGCGCCCGTCGAGGTGGGTGCGGACCTGGTCGAGCACCTCGTCCTCGTCCGGGCCGGGCGGTCCGGCGACCAGGACGCCGGGCGGTGTCCAGGCGGCCGCGTACTGCCACACATGGACGACCCGAAGCGGCACCCCGCGTCCGCGCGCGGCACCGAGGGCCCAGTCCAGGGCGCGCAGGCTGTCGTGCGAACCGTCGACCGCCGCGATGACCGGCAGAATGCTCATGGGTTCCTGACCTCCGGGATGACGGGACCTTCCCTTCCGGGGCCAGCCTGGCTCAGGCGTCGGCTCCGGAAGGGCACTCGAGGTCGCGTGTCCGGAAAAACAGGTGGAACGCCCTTCAGGTCAGGTCGAACTCCCCTTCCCGCGCCCCCGAAACGAACGCGCCCCATTCCGCGGGCGTGAAGATCAAGGAAGGGCTTTCCGGGCGGCCGCTGTTGCGCATCGCGATGAATCCCTCGACGAAGGCGATCTGGACATCCCCCTGTCCACGGCTCCCTGAATGCCACTCGGCGTCACTGAGGTCCAGCTCCGGCTTGTCCCAGCCGGCAAGCGGGTGCTGCTGGATGGTGCTCTCGGCCACGTCCGTGCTCCTCCCGGTTCGTCGTCCGCGGCCAGCCTAGCGATCGGTTTCTGATGCCAACAGGCCACGTGAGGGGGACCTTTCAGGAGGCGGGGGGTTCGCTGCCCACGAGCCACATCGAGAAGAACTGGGATCCGCCGCCGTAGGCGTGTCCGAGGACCCGTCGGGCCCCTTCCACCTGGTGTTCTCCGGCCTGGCCGCGCACCTGGAGGGCGGCCTCCGCGAAGCGGATCATGCCGGACGCGCCGATCGGATTGGTCGAGAGCACCCCTCCTGACATGTTCACGGGGAGATCGCCGTCCAGCTCGGTCACCCCCGACTCGGTGAGTTTCCAGCCCTCGCCCTCGTCGGCGAATCCGAGGTTCTCCAGCCACATGGGCTCGTACCACGAGAACGGCACGTACATCTCGACGGCGTCGATGTCCCGGCGCGGGTCGGCGATCCCCGCCTGCCGGTACACGTCGGCCGCGCAGTCCTTGCCGGCCTGTGGCGACACACAGTCCTTTCCAGCGAACAGTGTGGGCTCGCTCCGCATGGCGCCCCCATGCATCCAGGCAGCCGGACGTGGTGCCCGGGCCGCGCCCGCCCGGTCGGTGAGGACCATCGCGCAGGCACCGTCCGAGGAGGGGCAGGTCTCCGAGTAGCGGATCGGGTCCCACAACATCGGCGAGGCCTGGACCTTCTCCAGGGTGATGTCGTGCTCGTGGAGATGGGCGTACGGGTTCTTCAGCGCGTTGCGCCGGTCCTTGTACGCCACCAGGGAGCCGACCGTGTCGGGCGCTCCGGTGCGCCGCATGTAGGCGCGCACGTGGGGGGCGAAGAAGCCGCCCGCGCCCGCCAGCAGCGGCTGCTGGAAGGGGATCGGCAGGGAGAGCCCCCACATGGCGTTCGACTCGGACTGCTTCTCGAAGGCGAGGGTGAGGACGGTGCCGTGCACCCGGGCCGCGACAAGGTTGGCGGCAACGAGGGCCGTCGACCCACCCACGGAACCGGCGGTGTGCACCCGCAGCATGGGCTTGCCCACGGCGCCCAGCGCGTCGGCGAGATACAGCTCCGGCATCATGACGCCCTCGAAGAAGTCGGGCGCCTTCCCGATGACGACGGCGTCGATGTCGGCCCATGTCAACTCGGCGTCGTCCAGGGCCCGTTGGGCCGCCTCCCGCACGAGCCCGGCGATCGACACGTCCCGCCGCGCGGCGACATGCTTGGTCTGGCCGATCCCTACGACGGCCACGGGCTCCTTGCTCATCGCGGATCCCCTTCGAGTACGGCGACCAGGTTCTGTTGCAGACAGGGACCGGAGGTGGCGTGGGCGAGGGCCCGGTCGGACTCGCCCCGGTGGATCCGGGCGGCGGCCTCGCCGATGCGGATCAGCCCGGCGGCCATGACGGGGTTCGCGGCGAGGGCTCCCCCGGACGGATTGACGCGCACCTCGTCGCCCAGGCGCAGCGCCTTGCGCAGAACGACCTCCTGAGCGGTGAACGGCGCGTGCAACTCGGCGGTGTCGACGGGCCGTTCGAAGGCACCGGCCTTCTCGGCGGCCAGCCGCGCGGACGGCGAGTCGGTCAACTCGCGTACGCCCAGGCCGTGTGCCTCGATGCGGTGGTCGATCCCCCTGATCCAGGCGGGCCGTTCGCACAGTTCACGAGCCCGGTCCCCGGCCGCGAGGATCACGGCGGCGGCGCCGTCCCCGACCGGCGGACAGTCACCGGTGCGCAGCGGCCGTACGACGTACTCCCCTTGCGGTACCGAACCCCGCACCTGGGCATGGGAGTTGGCGCTCGCGTCGGTCCGGCTGCGGGCGGCCACGGCGGCGAGCGCGGGCTCGTCGGTGTCGCCGGCGTCGATGAGGGCCTGTGCCTGGAGGGCGGCGAGGGCGACGGAGTCCGGCCACAGGGGCGCCACGTAGTACGGGTCGAGCTGACGGGTCAGGACATCGCGTACGGAGCCGGGGGACGACTTGCCGTACGAGTAGACGAGCGCGGTGTCGGCGTCGCCGGTGAGGAGTTTGGTCCAGGCCTCGTAGAGCGCCCAGGCGCCGTCCATCTCGACGTGCGACTCGGAGATCGGCGGCCAGGCGCCGACGCCGTCGAGGGCGAGGGTGAAGGAGAAGGCGCGGCCCGCGAGGTAGTCGCTGGAACCGGAGCAGGTGAAGTCGATGTCGGCGGTCTTGAGGCCGGTCTGATCTAGGACGCCGTGCAGGACCGGCATCAGCATCTCCACCTCGGAGAGCTCGTCGGTGGTGCGCCGGTGGTCGGTCTGCGCGAACGCGACGACTGCGATCTCACGCATCGCGGCAGCTCCATGCATCACAGCAGCTCCTTGTAGGCGTCGTAGTCCGCGTCGGGCTCACCGGTCGGCCGGTAGTGGTCCGGATAGCGACCCCCCTCGCTCCACACCGCCTCGACCCGCAGCCCCATCCGCACCTGGTCGTACGGGATGCCGCCGATCCGCCCGTGCAGCGCGAGGTCGGCCCCGTCGAGGGCGATGTGCGCGTAGACGTACGGCACTTCGATGTCGAGGTTCTTCGCCTTGATGTTGACGATGCAGAACGTGGTGACCGTGCCGCGCGGACCCACTTCCACATGTTCCGCCGTGGCGACACCACATGTGGGACACGCACCCCTCGGCGGGACGTACACCTTCCGGCAGGAGGGGCATCGTTCACCGACGGTGCGCTGTTCGGAGAGCGCGTGGATGTAGTCGGTCTGGGCACGCCCGGGCGAGTAGACGTAGTCGAGGCGGGCCTGCGCCACGATGCCGGTGACCATGTTCTCGAACTCGCCACTGTGGTCGGCGGGTTGACCTGTCTCGTCGCCGTCGTACGGTTCGAAGCAGGCGATGTCCGTGATGGCACCGGTACGTTCCTCGGCCCACCGGACGCGGACGCGCATGTCGGTGCGGACGGCGTCGGGGCCGGGTGCGTCGAGGGCGTGCAGGAGGGCGGTGTCGGCGCCGTCGAGCCGGACCAGAACCCAGGCGAAGGGTGTGTCGAGGGGCTGCCCGCGCCGGGGTTCGTGATTCCAGGCCCAGGTGGTGACCGTCCCGGTGGGGGCGACCTCGACGAGATCGCGAATCTCCTCGGCGGTGACGGGGTCGTACTCGACGGGAGGGACGAGGGTCCGTCCGTCGCCGGTCTTCACCCCGAGCACGACGCGCTCACGAAGCCCGGTGAGAAAGGCACTCTGGACGGGACCGAGGGAGCGGGTGAAGGGGAATTCCAGGACGAGCGGTGCTTTGAGGACGTCGGGCATGAGGGGCTGCCTCCTTGCGAGGGTCAGGCTCGCTTGTAGACGGGCGGTCGCTTCTCGGCGAAGGCACGGGCGCCCTCTTTCGCATCGGCGGTGTCGAAGATCGGCCAGCCGCGCTTGAGTTCGGCGGCGAGGCCGTCGGTCTCGGTCTGCTCGGCGGTCTCATACACCGACGCCTTGACCGCCTCGACCGCCAACGGCCCACAGGAGTTGACGAGTTCAGCGATCTCCAGCGCCTTGGCGAGAGCCGCCCCGTCGGGCACGACATGTCCGATCAGCCCGACGTCCGCCGCCTCCCGCGCGCTGTACGGCCGCCCGGTGAGCAGCATTTCCAGCGCGTGAGTGCGCGGAATCTGGCGCTGGAGACGGACAGTTGAGCCCCCGATGGGAAAGAGCCCGCGCTTGACCTCGAACAGCCCGAAGGTCGCGGACTCACCAGCCACCCGGATGTCCGTGCCCTGAAGGATCTCCGTGCCGCCGGCCACGCAGTACCCCTCGACGGCCGCGATCACCGGTTTCCGGGGCCGGTGATGCCGCAGCATCGCCTTCCAGTGCAGATCCGGGTCGGCCTTGAGCCGGTCGCGGTACTGCTGGCCCTCCATGCCTTTCCCGGCAAGGGCCTTGAGGTCCATGCCCGCGCAGAACGCACCGCCCGCGCCGGTCAGCACGATCGACCGGATCTCGTCGTCCGCGTCGGCCTCGATCCACCCGTCGTAGAGCCCGACGAGCATCGGCAGCGAGAGCGCGTTCTTGGCCTCGGGCCTGTTGAGCGTGAGCACCAGTGTGGCGCCCTCGCGCCGCACGGTCAGGTGTTCCGTACCGCTCATGGTCGTCCTCCCGTCGCCGTACCGCCTCCGGAACGAGAACAGGTTGCAGGAGGCGCCCTGCCAGTACAAGAGGTTTCTGACACTCAGTCAGATTTCTTCTGCGCGGACCCTTCACAGTTGCCGCGCCCTTTGCTCTGATGACCGGCGAACCGACGTCAGGAGGAGTGGTGGAGTACAACATTGCCGACCTGTTCGAGTCGGTCGTCGACGTGGTCCCGGACCGCGAGGCGCTCGTGTACATCGACCACCCGGGCGCGGGCGCGGAACGCCGCCTGACCTACGCGGAGTTGGACGCGGCGGCGAACCGGATCGCCCATCATCTGATCGACACCGGGATACGCCCGGGTGAGCATCTGGGACTCCATCTCTACAACGGCGTCGAGTACTTGCAGACGGTACTGGGCTGCCTGAAGGCGCGGGTCGTACCGGTCAACGTCAACTACCGTTACGTCGAAGAGGAGTTGGTGTACCTCTACCAGGACGCCGATCTCGTCGCGCTGGTCTTCGACACGGAGTTCACCGAACGGGTGGCCGCCGCGCTGCCGCGCGCGGAGAAGCTTCGGCACCTGGTACGGGTGGGGGCGCCGGCCCAAGACGCCCCGGACGTACCGGCCGTGGCGTTCACCGACGCCGAGGCCACCGGGTCCCCCGAGCGGGGGTTCCCGGCCCGTTCGGGCGACGACCAGTTCATCATCTACACCGGCGGCACGACCGGGATGCCCAAGGGCGTGATGTGGCGCCAGGAGGACCTGTTCTTCTCCGGGCTCGGCGGTGGCGCGCCGACGGGTGAACCCGTGAAGAGGCCGGAGGAGTTGGCCGAGAGGGTCGCGGCCGGCGGGGCGGGGATCACGTTCTTCCCCACTCCCCCGCTGATGCACGGCACCTCCACGCTCACCGCGTTCATCGGCTTCAACTTCGGCCAACGCATCGTGATCCACCGGAAGTTCATGCCGGAGGAGGTGCTGCGGACCATCGAGAGGGAGAAGGTCACCAGTATCTCCCTGGTCGGCGACGCGATGCTGCGACCGCTGATCGACGCCCTCAACGGGCCGATGAAGGGCACGGACTGCTCGTCGGTGTTCAGTGTCTCGTCGTCGGGCGCGATCATGTCGGAGACGGTGCGCCGGCAGTTCCAGGAACTGCTCCCGAACACGATGCTGCTGAACAACTACGGTTCGTCCGAGTCCGGCTTCAACGGCACGGCGACGGCGGACTCCGGCGCCGGGCAGTCCTTCCGCATCCGGGTCAACTCCCGTACCCAGGTGGTCGATCCGGCCACGCACGAGCCGGTCGCCCTCGGTGAGATCGGCCGGGTCGCGCAGTGCGGCCATGTACCGCTCGGCTACTACAACGACGAGCGGAAGACCGCCGAGACCTTCTTCGAGAAGGACGGCAGGCGGTGGGTCCTGCTCGGCGACATGGCGACCGTGGACGAGGAGGGTGTCGTCACGGTGCTCGGCCGTGGCTCGCAGTGCATCAACACCGGTGGGGAGAAGGTGTATCCGGAGGAGGTCGAGCAGGCGCTCAAGTCGCATCCGGACGTCTACGACGCGCTGGTGGCCGGAGTGCCGGACGCGAAGTGGGGCAACCATGTGGCCGCCGTGGTGGAGTTGCGCGCGGGTGCGGTACGGCCGTCGCTGGACGACATCCAGACGCATTGCCGTTCCCATCTCGCCGGGTACAAGATCCCCCGGCAGTTGGTGATCGCGGAGTCGATCCAGCGGTCACCGAGCGGCAAGGCGGACTACCGGTGGGCGCGGGAGGTGGCGGTCGCCGCAGCTCAGTGAGTCAACAGTGGGTCAACACCCAGGCCAGGTTGAACTGGCGGTAGCGTGCCACCGTACTGATGGTGACGGATCTGGTGGCCCGGGCCAGGTACGCCATGCCATCTCCGGGCTCAGCACGGAAGGACGTTCGGGTGCCGCTCTTCACTCGCTCTCACCCATCGGCGCAGCCGAAAGCCACCGGGGAGACCGACTCGACAGCGGCGACGGAGGCCGCCGCCGCACCGCCCGAACCACAGGGCCCACCCGAGCCGGACGATACGGCGGACACGCCCGAGCAGCTCGAACCGGCCGAGGCGCCCGAGACGGCGGATTCCGCGGACCCCGCGGAATCCGCCGCGCCCGACGAGACCTCTGAGCCCGCGGAGCCGACGGATTCAGAGGCGGAATCCACCGCCGACTCCGCCGAGCCGTCGTCCCAACTCCCGTCCCGCGCCGGTTGGTTCGGCTGGCGGACGCGTTACCCCCGTACCGCACGTGCCGTTGGGGTGGGTACGACCGTGCTGGCGGGTGTGCTGCTGATCGTCGCGCTCCTCGTGCCCGACCGGCTCGACCGGATCACTCTCCAGTCGTTCTTCCGCTTCCCGGTCGAGGCGATCGTCCTCGCGATCGTCCTGCTCGTACTGCCCGCGAAGGCACGGCGGATCGTGGCCGTCGTGCTGGGGGCGTTCGTCGGGCTGTCCACCGTCCTGAAGTGCCTGGACATGGGCTTCTACCAGACCCTGGCCCGGCCGTTCGACCTGGTCTTCGACTGGGTCCTGCTGAGCGACGCGGCGGACTTCCTGAAGGACTCGGTCGGCCGCTCGGGCGAGGTGCTCGCGATCGTCGGGGTGATCGTGGCGCTGATCGCCGTGCTGGCGGGGAGCGCGCTCGCGATGGTGCGGCTGTCGGACGTGATGGCCAGGCACCGCCCCATGGCGGTACGCACCACACTCGTCCTCGGTGTCGTGTGGATCATGTGCTTCACGCTGAGCTTCCAGGTGGGCGGCGTCACGCTCGCCACGAAGGGCTACAGCACGTTCCTCGCCAACCGTGTGCAGTACGTCCGCGAGGGGCTGGGCGACGCCGACATCTTCAGGAAGCAGCTCGACGTCGACGCCTTCGCCAAGACCCCGCCGAACCAGCTGCTGACCGGCCTGCGCGGCAAGGACGTCCTGTTCACGTTCATCGAGAGCTACGGCCGGGTCGCGATCGACGACCCGACGATGGCACCGGAGATGGACAAGACGCTCGCGGCGGGAGACGCCCGGCTCAAGGCGGCCGGTTTCGCCTCGCAGAGCGGCTGGCTCAGGTCACCCGTGACGGGCGCCGGCAGCTGGCTCGCCCACTCGACGTTCCTGTCCGGGCTGTGGGTCAAGAACCAGCAGCGGTACCGGACCGTGACCACCAGCACCCGCGCGACCCTCACCAGCTACTTCCAGAAGACCGGTGCCTGGCGCACGGTCGGCATCGTCCCCGGTGTCCGCAAGGCCTGGCCCGAGGGCAAGTACTTCGGCCTCGACAACATCTACGACTCCACGCACCTCGGCTACAAGGGCCCGTACTTCAGCTGGACGCCGGTACCGGACCAGTTCAGCCTTCAGTCCTTCGAGGACCTGGAGTACGGCAAGAAGAACCGGGACCCGATCATGGCGGAGATCATCCTCGCCTCCAGTCACAACCCCTGGTCGCCCATCGCCCACACGATCCCCTGGAACCAGCTCGGGGACGGCACGATCTTCAACCAGATCAAGAAGGAGGGCACGAACCCGACGGAGGTCTGGAAGAGCGCGAAGCGCGTGCGCACGGAGTACCGCAAGGCCATCCAGTACTCCGTGGACAGCCTGACGCAGTGGATGCAGCGCTACGGCAACAAGAACACCGTCCTCGTCTTCCTCGGCGACCACCAGCCCGTCCCGACGGTCACCGGAGGCACCTCCGACCGGGACGTGCCGATCACGATCGTCGCGCACGACCCCAAGGTGCTGGACAAGATCTCCAGCTGGGGCTGGACGGACGGGCTCAAGCCGGCGGACAACGCACCGGTGTTGAGCATGGACAAGTTCCGGGACAAGTTCATGACGACGTTCGCGAAGTGACGGTCGCCGTCCGGTCGTCGCCGGGCGGCCCGCTACGCCCCGCGAGGAACGGCTCCACCGCCGCCAGGAACTCCTCCGGCCGGTCCGTGTGCACGAGATGTCCGGCGTCGACGGTCACCAGACGGGCGTCGGGAATCCGTTCGGCGACCGCGACGACCCGGTCCTGAGGGATCCCGCTGGTGGGACCGCCCGCGATCACCAGCGTGGGCATGGTGATCCGCCCCATGTGGTCCCACCACACGGGGTCGGGGCGGTTCGCCGAGACGTCGGTGGCCTCGATCATGGCCCAGTCGAACGGCAGCTTCCCCGCGGGGCGTTCGGTGGGCGGCCTCGGCGGATCGAAGGCAATCGGCGCCGGCACATCCTCCAGGACCAGCCGCCGTACGGCGTCGGGCGCCTCCTGCGCGAGCAGGTACGCGACGATGCCGCCCAGCGAGTGGCCGATGACGTCGGCGCGTTCGATGCCGAGGACGGTGAGAAGGGCGCGCATGTCGTCGCGCATCGCCTCGTACGCGTACACGTCGGCCGTGGCTCCCGGCTCGGTGCCGGGCCAGTCGCTGCGGCCGTGGCCGCGCAGGTCGGGGGCGTACACGCGGCGCGGGTCGGGTGCGCCTGCGAGCCGTTCGGCGATCCGCGTCCAGTCGATGCCGTCGGCGCCCCGGCAGTGGAGCAGGAGGACGGGCGGTGCCTCCTGGGGCCCCCAGGAGTGCAGGGCGAGGGTGATGCCGTTGGCCTCGACGGCTCGGGTCTCGGTGCGCATGGCGGGAATGTAACCGCCGGGACGACGGGCGGGGCGCCTACTCTGCCGAGGGCAGAACCGCGCCGTGCGCGTCGAGGAACGCGACGACATGGCGCACGAACCACTCCGGATCGTCCAGCCACGGGTAGTGACCGGCACCCGGCTGCACCGCCGATGTGGCGTGCGGGAACACGTCGGCGCTGCGGCGGGCGAGTTCGGGCCGGGGGCCGCCGTCGAGTTCACCCGCGAGAACCAGGACCGGTGCGGGCAGCCGGCCAAGAGCGGCCATGAGGGCCGGTGGGTCGAAGGCGCCCTCGGAGAAGTACAGGTCGGCGGCCTCGTCGTTGCTCTGCTCGTCGGCGAGTGCGGAGTTCCGTTCGGCGACGACATCCCAACGGCCGTGGAAGAAGGGCTCGAAGACCGGGTCGAAGTCGGCGGTGCCCGCGAGCCAGGCCTCGAACGCCGGGAACGCGTCCTCGAACCACGGTTCGCCCTTCCGGAGCCGGGCGGCGGCGAGCCGTCCCTCGGGTGTGGCCGGCATGCCCAGTGCCCATGGGGTGGCGGTGATCAACGCGAGTCGTGTCACCCGCTCGGGATGGCGGGCCGCGTAGAGCATGGCGAGGCTGCCGCCCGCCGAGTGCGCGAGCAGATCCATGTGGTCCAAGCCCATGTGGGCTCGCAACACCTCGACGTCGGCGACCAGTCGGTCGCAGCGGTACGTCCCCTCGTCGGCCGGCATCGCGGAGTCACCGGTGCCGCGGAGATCCAGCAGGATCAGCCGTCGATGCGCGGCCAGTCCGCCCAGGTCGCCGAGGTAGGCGGAGGCCCGCATGGGTCCACCGGGCAGGACGACCAGTGGCTCGCCCTCACCCCGTACGTGGTAGGCGAGTTCGGTGCCGTCGGTGGCGGTGAAGGTGCCGGTCACGGTCTGCATGACGGTAGATCATCACGGCCGACCGGGCGTGGGCGCAAGAGCGGACTCAGTCGCCGAACCGCTCCCGCAGCTCCCGCTTCAGGATCTTCCCGCTGGCGTTCCGCGGCAGCTTCTCCACGAACACGACCCGCTTCGGTGCCTTGAAGTGGGCGAGCTTCGCGCGGGCGTGGTCGATGAGTTGGGCCTCGGTGACCTCGCCGCGCGGGACGACGACCGCGGTGACCGCCTCGATCCAGCGGTCGTCGGGAAGGCCGATCACGGCGACCTCGGCGACGCCCTCGTGGGTGTAGAGCGCGTCCTCCACCTGGCGTGAAGCGACCAGTACGCCACCGGAGTTGATGACGTCCTTCACCCGGTCGACGACGGTGAAGAAGCCGTGCGCGTCCCGTACCGCGAGGTCGCCGGAGTGGAACCAGCCGTCGCGGAAGGCGGCGGCGGTCTCCTCGGGTTTGTCCCAGTAGCCCTCGCACAACTGCGGTGAGCGGTAGACGACTTCACCCTGGGTGCCGTCGGGTACGTCCTTGCCGTCCTCGTCGACCACGCGCGCGTCCACGAACAGGACCGGACGGCCACAGGAGTCCAACCGACCTTTGTGCTCGTCGGGGCCCAGGACGGTGGCCAGGGGGCCGATCTCGCTCTGGCCGAAGCAGTTGTAGAAGGCCAGCTCGGGGAGCCGTTCGCGCAGCCGTTCCAGGACGGGCACCGGCATGATCGACGCGCCGTAGTACGCCTTGCGCAGGCCGCTCAGGTCGCGGGTGGCGAAGTCCGGGCGGTTCGCCAGGCCGATCCACACCGTGGGCGGGGCGAACAGGCTGTCCACGCGCCCGGCCTCGATCAGGTCCAACAGCCGGTCGCCGTCGGGCGCGTCAAGGATGAGGTTGGTGGCGCCGACCGCCAGGTACGGCAGCAGGAACACATGCAGCTGCGCCGAGTGGTACAGCGGCAGCGCATGCACGGGCCGGTCCCCGGCGCTCAGGTCCAGAGCGGTGATCGCGCTCAAGTACTCGTGCACCAGGGCCCGATGGGTCATCATCGCGCCCTTGGGCAGCGCCGTCGTGCCTGAGGTGTAGAGCAACTGCACCAGGTCCTCGGTGCGCGGCTCGGGACCGTCGTACGGCGGCGCGGACGCCAGCCGCTCCAGCAGCGAACCGTCCGCGTCCCGCAGGGGCAACGTCCTTGTGTCGTCCGGCAGTTGGGCGGCGAGGTCCGGGTCGGTGAGCACCAGCGCGCTGCCGGACTGGCCGACGATGTACGCGAGGTCGTCGCCGGTGAGGTTCTGGTTGACCGGCACGTGCACGAGGCCCGCGCGGGCGCAGGCGAGGAAGCCGATCAGGTAGGCGTCCGAGTTGTGGCCGTAGGAGCCGACCCGGTCGCCCGGTGCGAGGCCCTGGTCGAGGAGCACGGTCGCCGCGCCGGAGACGGCGTCGTCGAGTTCCTGGTACGTCCAGGAGCGCTCGCCGTAGTCCACCGCCACGCGGGCGGGAGTGCGGCGGGCACTGCGTCGCAGTACCCCGTCAACCGTGCTGCCGTGTCCGGGCGTCATGACACATGATCCTCGGGCCGAGGCCCGGGCAGGTCAAGCCGGGCGGTCGAGGTGGGCCCGGCCCACATGTGCCGGACCCACACAGGGCGTCCGCCCATATGCCGTCCTCACATAGTCCGGACTCACATGGGCCGGACGTGCCCCTCCCAGTACGGGTCCCGCAGCCGCCGCTTGTACAGCTTGCCGTTGGGGTCGCGGGGCATCTCGGTGATGAAGTCGATGCTCTTGGGCCGCTTGTAGCCCGCGAGTTGCTCGGCGCAGTGGGCGAGAAGCGCGGCGGCGAGATCCGGACCCGGTTCATGGCCGGGGGACGGTTCGACGACGGCCTTGACCTCCTCGCCCCAGTCGTCGTGCGGGATGCCGAAGGCGGCGGCGTCGGCGACGGCGGGGTGGGCGAGGAGCGCGGACTCGATCTCGGCGGGGTAGATGTTGACGCCGCCCGAGATGATCATGTCGATCTTGCGGTCGCGGAGGAAGAGATAGCCGTCCTCGTCGAGGAAACCGAGGTCGCCGACGGTGAAGAAGTCGCCGATGCGGTTCTTCCTCGTCTTGGCCTCGTCCTTGTGGTAGGCGAAGCCGCCGGTGCTCATCTTCATGTAAACGGTGCCGAGTTCACCGGGCGGGAGCCGGTTGCCGTCGTCGTCGAAGACCGCGAGTTCGCTGATGGGCCAGGCCTTGCCGACGGTGCCGGGCTTCTTCAGCCAGTCCTCGGCGGTCGCGAAGGCTCCACCGCCCTCACTGGCCGCGTAGTACTCCTCCACGCAGTCGCCCCACCACTCGATCATGGCCCGCTTCACATGGTCGGGGCACGGGGCGGCGCCGTGGATGGCGTGCCGCATGGACGAGACGTCGTAGCGCGCCCGGACGTCCTCGGGGAGGGCGAGGAGGCGGTGGAACTGGGTCGGGACCATGTGGGTGTGGGTGCACTTCTCGCGGTCGATGAGGCGGAGCATCTCCTCCGGGCTCCACTTGTCCATCAGGACCAGTCGGTGGCCGATGTGCAGGCTGGCGCTCGCGAACTGGAGGACGGCCGTGTGGTAGAGCGGCGAGCAGACCAGGTGCACGTTGTCGTCGAAGGGCTTGATGCCGAAGATGCCGAGGAAGCCGCCGAGGTAGGCGGACTCGGGTGGCTTGCCCGGCAGGGGGCGGCGGATGCCGCGGGGGCGGCCGGTGGTGCCCGAGGTGTAGTTCATGACCCAGCCGAGTGTGCGGTCCGCGGGCGCCGACTCCGGTTGTCCGTCGAGGAGTTCGGGGTACGGCCGGAAGCCGTCGATGGCGCCGACCGCGTACCGGTGGGTGGCGGGGAGGCCGGCCTCGTCGGCGGCCTGGCGGACGGGTTCGGCGAACCGCTCGTGCGCGATGAGCACCTTGGCGCCGGAGTCGGCGACGATCCAGGCGATCTCCGGTGCGACGAAGTGGTGGTTGACGGGGACGAGGTAGAGCCCGGCCTGGGTGGCGGCCAGATGGGCCGTGAAGAACTCGACGCCGTTGGGCAGGACGACGGCGAAGGCGTCACCCGTCTCGAGTCCGGCGGCGCGCAGGCCGTGGACGAGTCGGTTGGCGGCGGCGTGCAGGCGGCCCGCGGTCCACACCTCGCCGTCGGGAGCGACGAGGACCTCACGGTCGGGGTTCTGAGCCGCCTGGGCCCAGAAGCCGGCGGGCGGTGTGCTCACGCCCTGTGTGGCGGCTCCACCTGACGCGGCCCCGCCCTGTGTGGCCCCACCCTGTGTGCTGTCGCCCTGTGTGCTCACTGGCCGCTCCTTCCGGCGATGCGGTTGATGCGGTCGACGGCCTGCTCGAAGCCGCGGGTGAGGTCGTCGAAGACGGCCTGGACACTGCGTTCGCTGTTCATGCGGCCGACGATCTGGCCGACCGGGGTGCCGAGCAGTGGTTCGACCTCGTACTTCTGGATGCGCGAGACGGCCTCGGCGACGAGCAGGCCCTGGAGTGGCATGGGGAGGGTGCCCGGGCCGTCCGGGTCGTCCCAGGCGTCGGTCCACTCGGTTCGCAGTTGGCGAGCCGGTTTCCCGGTCAGGGCGCGGGAGCGGACGGTGTCGCCGGACCCGGCGGCGAGCAGTTTGCGGGTCACGCCGGGCGAGTGCATATCGGCTTCCGTGGTGGTCAGCCACAGGGAGCCCAGCCACACGCCTTGGGCGCCGAGACTGAGCGCGGCGGCCACCTGCTGTCCGCTGCCGATGCCGCCCGCGGCCAGTACGGGCAACGGGTCGACGGCCTCGACGACTTCGGGCGTGAGCACCATGGAGGCGATCTCGCCGGTGTGTCCGCCCGCCTCGTAGCCCTGGGCCACGACGATGTCGATGCCGCCCTCCGCGTGCTTGCGGGCGTGCCGGGCGCTGCCCGCGAGCGCGGCGACCAGGACGTCCTGGTCGTGGGCGCGGGCGACGACGTCGGCCGGTGGCGAGCCCAGCGCGTTGGCGAGCAGCTTGATCGGGTAGTCGAAGGCGACGTCGAGCTGGTTGCGGGCGACCTGTTCCATCCACCCTGTGATGCGCCAGCCGGACGCCTCGCCCTCGGCGAGTTCGGGCACGCCGTACTTGGCCAGGGTCTCGGTGACGAACTGCCGGTGTCCTTCCGGGATCATCGCCTCGACCTGGGCCTCGGTGACGCCCTCCACCTTCTTCGCCGGCATGACGACGTCGAGGCCGTACGGCATCCCCTCGACATGCGCCTCCAGCCAGTCGAGGTCGCGTTTGAGGTCGTCGGGGGCGGTGTAGCGGACCGCGCCGAGCACTCCGAAACCGCCGGCCCGGCTGATGGCCGCGGCGACGGCGGGGAACGGCGTGAAGCCGAAAATGGCGTGCTCGACTCCCAGTTTCTTGCTCAACTCCGTCTGCATGGGCGCAGAATGCCGCAGTCCTCCGGACGACGGAAGGCCTTTTCTGATGCTCCGTCAGATTTTCCCGGCGGTCGGGTCCGCCACGGTGGCTTTTCCCTCAGCGGCTCTCCAGCCGGACGTGCAGTTCCCGTTCCTGGTCGCCTGAGGTCAGCGCGAGGTCGTGGACGGTGAACAGGGAGTCCAGGGTCGTACGGAACTGTTCGACGGCCCAGTAGCCGCCCTGGACGTCCGCGTCGACGGAGGCCGCGAGGCGGGCCGGGTCGCCGGTGGGGCGTTCGTGGGGGTCGGCGACGTCGAAGGTGCCGAGCCAGACCGTGGGCCGGGTGTCGTGGTGGTCGCGGGGTACGTCGTCGGCGCACCGGTCGGAACCGAAGCACGCGCACAGCGTGTCGAACACGATCCGGGCGTCCTCCTTGCTGCACCCGCTGATCTCCACCGAGACGGATTCCATGTGCGCGGGCACCATGTGTGCGCCATCGATGTCCCTGTCCGTGTTCATGGCGGTCACTCCTCTCGTCCCCTCCCAGAAAAGCACCACTTCCCCGGCGGGGCACCAGCTCGGTCAGCCCGCGTCGCCCTCCAGTACCGCCATCGCCGCGTTGTGCCCCGGTACCCCGCTCACTCCCCCGCCGCGTACCGCGCCCGCCCCGCACAGCAGCACGTTCGCGTGCCGGGTCTCCACGCCCCAGCGGCCGGTGTCGTCCTCGGCGTAGGGCCAGGTCAGCGCGCGGTGGAAGATGTTGCCGCCGGGGAGCCGGAGGTCGCGTTCCAGGTCGAGCGGGGTCTTCGCCTCGATGCAGGGGCGGCCGTCGGCGTCGGTGGCGAGGCAGTCGGCGAGCGGTTCGGCGAGGTGGGCGTCGAGCTGGGCGAGGGTGGCCTTCAGGAGTTCCTCGCGTACGGCGTCGTTGTCCCGTTCGAAGAGCCGGGCCGGGGTGTGGAGGCCGAAGAGGGTGAGGGTCTGGTAGCCGTCCTCGATCAGGTCCCGGCCGAGGATGCTCGGGTCGGTGAGGGAGTGGCAGTAGATCTCGGAGGGCGGTGCGGCGGGCAGTGAACCGGCCGCGGCCTGGGCGTGCGCGGCGGCCAGTTGGTCGTAGCCCTCGGCGATGTGGAAGGTGCCGGCGAAGGCCTCGCGCGGGTCGACCGAGGTGTCGCGGAGTCTGGGCAGCCGCTTGAGCAGCATGTTCACCTTGAGCTGGGCGCCCTCGGCGGGGGCGGGCGGTTCGTCGCCGGTGAGGGCGGCCAGTTGCTGCGGGGAGGCGCCGACGAGGACGTGCCGGGCGGCCACGACGTCTTCGCCGTCGGCGGTGCGGTAGGTGATCTCGGCGGCGCGTCCGTCCGTGTCGATGCGGACGGCCTCGTGGCCGGTGGCGAGTACGGCGCCGGCCGTGCGCGCGGCGGCGGCCAGGGCGTCGGTCAGGGCGCCCATGCCGCCGACCGGGACGTCCCAGGCGCCGGTGCCGCCGCCGATGACGTGGTAGAGGAAGCAGCGGTTCTGCGCGAGGGACGGGTCGTGGGCGTCGGCGAAGGTGCCGATGAGGGCGTCGGTGAGGACGACGCCCCGGACCAGGTCGTCGGCGAAGTTCTCCTCGACGGCGACGCCGATCGGCTCCTCGAAGAGCATCCGCCAGGCGTCCTCGTCGTCCACGCGGCGGCGCAGTTCGTCGCGGGTGGGCAGTGGTTCGGTGAGCGTCGGGAAGACCCGCTGCGCGAGGCGGCCGGTCATGCCGTAGAGCCGCTGCCAGGCCGCGTACTCGCTCTCGCCACCGGTGAGCCTGGCGAAGGCGTCGCGGGTGCGGCGCTCGCCGCCGCCGACGAGAAGCCCGGTGGGACGTCCGTCCCGTACGACGGGGGTGTACGACGAGATGGTGCGCCCGCGGATGCGGAAGTCGAGGCCGAGGTCCCGCACGATCTTCTTGGGCAGCAGGCTGACCAGGTACGAGTACCGGGACAGCCGTGCGTCGACCCCGGCGAACGGTCGCGTCGACACGGCGGCGCCGCCGGTGCCGTCGAGCCGCTCCAGGACGAGCACGGAGCGCCCGGCCCGGGCCAGGTAGGCGGCGGCGACCAGGCCGTTGTGGCCGCCGCCGACGATGACGGCGTCGTAGGTCCGGTGTCCGGGTCCCTCGTGTACAGGCATGGTTCTTCGTAACACGAGGTGATCTAGGTCGGCCAGAGGTGGGCGCACGGTCGTCAGTGCCCGCCCGACGCCCGCCCCTGTCGCAGTACCGCCACCCGGCGGTAGAGCTCGACCGCTTCCGCGTTGCGGCCGAGTTGTTCCAGGCAGTGGGCCTCGTCGTTGCGGCTGGCGAGGGTGTCGGGGTGGTCGGGGCCCAGGACGCGTTCGCGGGCGGCGGCGACGCGGCGGTATTCGGTGAGGGCGTCGGCCCAGCGGCCGAGCCAGCCGAGGCCGACGGCGACCTCGCGGCGGCTGACCAGGGTGTCGGTGTGGTCGGGCCCGAGGACGCGCTCGCGGATGGCGCACACGTCGCGGGACTCGGCGAGGGCCTCCTCCCAGCGGCCGAGGCGGCCGAGGTTGACGCCGAGGCCGTGGCGGGCGCGGAGGGTCTCGGGGTGGGCGGGGCCGTGGACGCGGGTGCGGTCGTCGATCAGGTCGCGGTAGAGCTTGAGGGCGTCGGCGCTGCGGCCCAGGCGGCCGAGGCTGATGCCGATCTCGTAGCGGGCGGCGAGGGTGTCGGGGTGGTCGGGGCCGAGGGCCTGCGCGCGGGCCTCGGCGACCTCGCCGTAGGTCTGGAGTGCCTCCTGCCAGCGGCCCAACTGGCCCAGCGCGTAGGCGACTTCGTAGCGGGTGACCAGGGTGTCGGGGTGGCCCGGGCCCAGGACGCGGGCGCGGGCGGCGGCGACCTCGCAGGCCATGCGGTACGAGTCCTCCAGGCGGCCGAGGCGGCTGAGGTTGAAGGCGAGGTTGTGGCGGCAGCGCAGGGTGTCGGGGTGGTCGGGGCCCATGGTGCGTTCGCGGGCGGCGAGGACGGACGTGTACACCTGGTGTGCGTCGAAGTGGCGGCCCAACTGGCCCAGGACGTAGGCCATTTCCTGCCGGGCGGCGAGGGTGTCGGCGTGGTCGGCGCCCAGTGCGCGTTCTCTGGCGCGCGCCACGTGGGTGTACTCGTGGAGGGCTTCCGCCGCGTGGCCGGTGCGGCTGAGGGTGAAGCCGAGTTCGTAGCGGCTGGCGAGGGTGTCGGGGTGGTCGGGGCCCAGGAGGTGGCCGCGTTCGGCGGCGACCGCGCGGTGCACCTCGCCGGCCTCCGCCCAGCGGCCGAGGCGGCCCAGGCTCAGGCCCGCGTTGTGGCGTCCGGCCAGTGCCTTGAGGGCCTCCGGGGGTGGCGCGGACGCCGACTCCGGTGCGGGTTCCCCGGCGTGGCCGGTGGCCGGGCGCGCGATCCACTCGCCGGTGAGCCCGGCCCCGGCGTCCGGCGGGGTGGTGCGCAGTCCGGCGCCGGTCGCCTTGTGCCCGGTGGTCATCCCGCGCGTCCAGGACGGCAACCGCGGCTCGCGGGAGACCGGTTCGGGCGAGGGCAGTTGGGGTCGCGGGGTCACAACTGTCGGCACGTACAGGGGTGTCGTACGGCCCATGGTGATGCGGCGGCCCAACTCGCGGGCGTCGTGCGGGCGTTGTTCGGGGAGCTTGGCGAGCAGGTCGAGGATGACCTTCTCCAGGTATTCGGGCAGTTCGGCACGCTGGGCGCGGGGCGGCCGGGGCGGGGTGTCGCGGTGGCCGATGAGGATGGCCCAGGCGTCGCCGAGGTCGAACGGCGGTGCGCCGGTGGAGAGTTCGTACAGGACGCAGCCGAAGGAGTAGAGGTCGCTGCGCTGGTCGACCTCGGAGCCGCCGATCTGTTCCGGCGACATGTAGTGCGGGGTGCCCATCGCGATGCCGGTGCCGGTCAGCCGGGACGTGAAGCCGATGTCGGCGCCGAGGCGGGCGATGCCGAAGTCGCAGATCTTCACCGTGCCGTCGGTCAGCCGCATGATGTTCGCGGGCTTCAGGTCCCGGTGCACGATGCCCTGTTGGTGGCAGTAGGCGAGGGCGGAGGCGACCTGCTCGGCGATGTCGACGACGTCACCGACGGGCAGCGGGCGCTGCTGGTTGTCCTCCAGGAGCTGGCAGAGGTTTCGGCCGTCGAGGAGCTCCATCACCAGGAAGAGGACGCCGTCGGACTCGCCGAAGTCGTGGACGACGGTCACCCCGCGGTGCTGGAGCGCGGCGGCCACCCGGGCCTCGCGCCGGAACCGCTCGCGCAGGACGCGGGTGAACGACTGGTCGTGGTGCGGGTTCAGCGGCTTGAGGCACTTCACGGCGACATGGCGCCCCAGCGACTCGTCCCGTGCCCGCCACACCTCGCCCATGCCGCCGCGCCCGATCAGGTCGAGCAGCCGGTAGCGGCCCTGGATCAGCCTGCTGTCCCCCATCTCCCGCGATCGCCCCCGTCGGTGTTCGTCCTGCCCTCCCCTGGCTCGTCCAGTATGGCGAGCGATCGTCCGACTTTGTACGGGGAGGGTCGGGACCCGGGGCCGAGCCGTGACATGGCGCGGATGATGTGCTTGGGCGGGAGTTGCCAGCGCACATGGGCGGGAACGCAGCGCAACAGGGTGCCTGTGACGCGCAGTTGCCGGGTGACGGTGGCGGCTGCGGCGGCCGGTCTGCCGTAGAGCCGGTGGGCGTACGGCGGCAGGGAGGCGTACGCCAGGTGTGCCACGCGCCGCCAGAGCAGCTCGCGCGCCGGGACGAGGAGGGGGTGCGTCGGCGGGCGGAGCAGGAAGTCGTCCACTTCGCGTGCCTCGGGTCCGGCGGCGAGCGCGGGCCCTATCTGCTCGAAGCAGGCGGCGAGTCCGGCCCGGTCGCCCGGTACGGCGGCGGGGTCGAGGCCCACCAGTCGGGCGCTCTCCCGTTGTTCGGCGAGATAGCGGTCGGCCTGGGCGTCGGTGAGACGGAAGCCGGAGCGGCGCAGCACGTCCAGATACGAGTCGACCTCGGCGCAGTGCACCCACAGCAGCAGCTCGGGCTCGTCGATTCCGTACCGCTCCCCCGTGTCCGGGTCGGTCGCCCCGAGCATGCTGTGGATCTTCCGCACCCGGGCGCCGGCCTTCTCGGCGGCCTCGGTGGTGCCGTAGGTGAGGGTGCCGACGAAGTTCGCGGTGCGCATCAGTCGTCCCCAGGCGTCGCGCCGGAAATCGGAGTTCTGCATGACTCCGCGGACGGCTCGCGGGTGCAGTGCCTGGAGGTAGAGCGCGCGGACGCCGGCGACCCACATCATGGGATCGCCGTGCATCTGCCAGGTCACGGAGTCCGGCCCGAACAGTCCCGGGTCGCCCGTCCCAGGGGCGTCCATGTCCGCAGGCTAACGCCGTACCCTCGGCATTCCCAGACCGATCCACGAGATGATCTCGCGCTGGATCTCGTTGTTGCCGCCGCCGAAGGTGAAGATCACGGCGGAGCGGTAGCCGCGTTCCAGTTCGCCGTGCAGGACGACGCCCGCGGAGCCCTCCTGAAGGGCGCCGGCCGCGGCGACGATCTCCATGAGCCAGGCGTAGGCGTCACGGCGGGCCTCGGAGCCGTAGACCTTGACGGCGGAGGCGTCCTGGGGGGTGAGGGTGCCCTCCTGGACGGCGTTCACCATCTGCCAGTTGAGGAGTTTCATGGCGTCGAGCCTGGCGTGGGTGCGGGCGAGGAGGCGGCGGACCCAGGGGAGGTCGACGACGCGGCGGCCGTCGGCGAGTTTGGTCTCCATGGCCCAGTGCTGGACGTCGTGCAGGGCGCGGATGGCCATGGTGCCGTGGGCGGCGAGGGTGACGCGTTCGTGGTTGAGCTGGTTGGTGATCAGGCGCCAGCCCTGGTTCTCCTTGCCGACGCGGCGGGAGACCGGGACGCGGATGTTCTCGTAGTAGCTGGCGGTGGTGTCGTGCGAGGCGAGGGTGTTGATCACCGTGCAGGTGTAACCGGGGTCGGCGGTCGGCACGAGCAGCATGGTGATGCCCTTGTGCGGCGGGGCCTCGGGGTCGGTGCGGGTGGCCAGCCACACCCAGTCGGCGGTGTCGCCGTTGGTGGTCCAGATCTTCTGCCCGTCGACGACGTACTCGTCGCCGTCCCGTACGGCCTTGGTCTTGAGCGCGGCCAGATCGGTGCCGGCCTCGGGCTCGCTGTAGCCGATCGCGAAGTCGATCTCGCCGGAGAGGATCTTGGGGAGGAAGTACGCCTTCTGTTCGTCGGTGCCGAACTGCATGATCGTCGGGCCCACGGTGTTGAGGGCCATCAGCGGCAGCGGTACGCCCGCCTGCGCGGCCTCGTCGAAGAAGATGAACTGCTCCATCGGCGTCAGCCCGCGCCCGCCGTACTCCTCGGGCCAGCCGACACCGAGCCAGCCGTCCGTGCCGAGCCGGCGGATCGTCTCGCGGTAGAAGCGCTTCTGGGCGGCCGGGTCGGCATAGCGGGAGTAGGCGTGGTCGGGGACCAACTCGGCGAAGTAGGCACGCAGTTCGGTGCGCAGCCGCTGCTGCTCGGGCGTGTATTCGAGATGCACGGCGCCTCCAGGCTCCCAAGGCCGGTCCTGACGGCGCACACCGTAGAACGTGTTCCAGAAATTGGGAATGGCGAGGCGGCGATGCCCGCCAAGAGGGTGCCCGCGCCCGTCAGTTCAGCGTCGCCAGGAACTCCGTGCACGCCCGTGCGCAGTCGCGGCAGGCCCGGGCGTACGCCTCCGCCTCCGCGTCCGGGCGCTCGTCGAAGAGCTGTGCGCTCTCCAGGCAGACGAGCAGGCACCACTTGGTCTGGAGGCGGAGGGTGGGCTCGTCCTGGAGGTTGTGTTCGGCCAGCATGCGGCAGGTCGCGTCGCAGACCTCCGCGCACCACAGCGCCTTCTGCCGGACGAGGGCCTCGTGGCCGGTGGCGTCCGGGTCCGTGCGGCCGACGCGCAGCACGCAGGCCCGCGCGCACGCGGTGCAGGCCTGGGCGCAGGCGAAGCGGTCCTCCAGAAACCGGACCAGCTCCTGTTGGGTCGTCATCGCTGTCACGCGGTTCGGGTTGCCGCCGCCGGCCGCCGCAAACCCGGCGGGCGGATGCCCGGGGGTGCGCGGGAGCCCGGCGATCAGTACGGTGCTGTCCAGGTGTTCGACCTTGGACACGGGAGACTGCGCACGTCATCGAGGGGTTGAGGCGGCATGGCCGGCAAGAAGGCGGCAAAGCTGCCGCGCGACACGTACGAGACCGAACTGCTGCGGTTGCAGACGGAGTTGGTGAAGCTCCAGGAGTGGGTGCGGGCCGAGGGGACCCGGCTGGTGATCGTCTTCGAGGGCCGGGACGCCGCGGGCAAGGGCGGCACCATCAAGCGGGTCGCCGAGCACCTCAACCCGCGTGTCGCCCGGATCGCCGCGCTGCCGAAGCCGACCGACCGGCAGCGCACCCAGTGGTACTTCCAGCGCTACGTCGAGCATCTGCCGGCCGCCGGGGAGATCGTGCTGTTCGACCGGTCCTGGTACAACCGGGCCGGCGTCGAGCGGGTGATGGGCTTCTGCTCCAAGGAGGAGTACCAGCTGTTCCTGCGCCAGTGCCCGATCTTCGAGCGGATGCTCGTGGAGGACGGGATCGTGCTGCGCAAGTACTGGTTCTCGGTGAGCGACGCCGTGCAGCAGGACCGGTTCCGGCGCCGGCTGGAGGATCCCCTGCGCCGCTGGAAGCTGTCGCCGATGGACCTGGAGTCGATCACCCACTGGGAGGACTACTCGCGGGCCAAGGACGAGATGCTGGTGCACACCGATGTCTCGGAGGCCCCCTGGTACCTCGTCGAGAGCGACGACAAGCGCCGGGCCCGGCTGAACATGATCGCCCACCTCCTCGACTCGCTGCCGTACCACGAGGTGGCACCGCCGGTGCTGGAACTCCCGCCCCGCCCGCCGTCCACCGGCTACCAGCGCCCGCCGCGCGACCTTCAGACCTACGTCCCGGACCACGCGGCGAGCCTCTGAAGCGGGCGGACCGAGGAACACCGTGTCGCACAGCCCGGGCGGGCGCCGCGTGGAGTGGCGGCGACTGACGCCCGGAATCGCCGCGCTGGCCGGCTACCGGCGTGCCTGGCTGCGCGGCGACCTGCTGGCCGGTGTCACCGTCGCCGCGTATCTCGTCCCGCAGGTGATGGCGTACGCCGGGGTCGCCGGACTGCCCCCGGTGGCGGGCCTGTGGGCGATCCTGCCCGCGCTCGCCCTGTACGCCCTGCTGGGCTCGTCCCGGCTGCTGTCCGTGGGCCCCGAGTCGACGACCGCGCTGATGACAGCGACTGTGGTGGGCCCCCTCGCGGCGGGCGACCCGAGCCGGTACGCCACGCTCGCCGCCGCCCTCGCGGCCACGGTCGGCCTGCTCTGCCTGGCCGCGTGGGCGGTACGGCTGGGCTTCGTCGCCGATCTCCTCTCGCGCCCGGTGCTGATCGGCTATCTGGCGGGCGTCGCCCTGATCATGATCGTGGACCAGCTGCCCAAACTCACCGGGGTACCGACGACCGGCTCGGCCTTCTTCCCCCAACTCTGGTCCTTCCTAAGGCACTTGGACCGCCTCCACGGGCCCACACTGCTGTTCGCCACCGTCCTGCTCGCGTTCCTCTTCACGTTGGCGCGCCTGTCCAGGGCGGTGCCCGGTCCCCTGCTGGCCGTGGTGCTGGGCACGGCGGCCGTGGCGGCTCTCGACCTCGACGACCGGTACGGCATCAAGGTGATCGGCCATGTCCCGGCGGGCCTTCCCACGGTCGGCCTGCCGGACCTCACCGAACTCCCCCACCTGGTGCTGCCCGCACTCGGTGTCCTGCTCGTCGCCTACACCGACTTCATTCTCACCGCCCGCGCCTTCACCGGCGGCGAAGAGGACGAGGGCCCCACCCTCGAAGCCGACCAGGAGTTCCTGGCCCTGGGCGCGGCCAACATCGGCGCCGGTGTCCTGCACGGCTTCCCGGTGAGCAGCAGCGCCAGCCGCACCGCGCTGGCCTCCTCCACGGGCGCCCGCAGCCAGGCGTACTCGCTGGTCGCCGGGGCGGTGGTCCTCGCGGTCCTCCTCTTCCTGAGCCCCCTGCTGTCCCGCACCCCCTCGGTGGTGCTCGGCGCCCTCGTCGTCTACGCGGCCCTCCGCATGATCGACCTCTCCGGCTTCCACCGCCTCGCCACGTTCCGCCGCCGCGAACTCCTCCTCGCCCTGTGCTGTCTGGCCGGAGTCCTCGCCCTGGACATCCTCTACGGTGTGATCGTCGCCGTTGGCCTGTCGGTGGCCGAACTCCTCACCCGGGTGGCCCGCCCGCACGACGCCGTCGAGGGCCTGGTCCCCGGTGTGGCCGGCATGCACGACGTGGACGACTACCCGCAGGCCCGCACCGTCCCCGGGCTCCTCGTCTACCGCTACGACTCACCGCTGTTCTTCGCCAACGCGGAGGACTTCCGCCGCCGCGCACTGGCCGCCGTCGACCAACAGGCGGCCCCCGTACGGTGGTTCGTCCTCAACACCGAGGCCAACGTGGAGGTGGACATCACCGCCCTGGACGCGGTCGACGAACTCCGCCGCGAACTCACCCACCGTGGCGTGGTGTTCGCCCTGGCCCGGGTGAAGCAGGACCTCCGCGACGACCTTCAGGCGTACGGACTGGTGGACTCGGTCGGCGAGGACCACATCTTTCCCACTCTGCCGACGGCGGTGGCCGCGTACCGGGAGTGGAGTGGCGGGGCCGGTCGGGGAACGGCCGGTTCGGGGTCGTAGTGGTCTGGGTCCCGGAAGTTCGGTGACGTGCAGGTCACTCGAACCGTATGACGACCCAGAACTGGCGCCGGGCCGAGCACCGTCGGAATGGCATGGGACCCGTCCACTGAGTAGCCTCCGGGGCATGCGGATCTCTGTTTCCTCGGACATGGACGAACCTGTGGCGCGTGCCCTCGTCGCGGAGTTGCGCGAGCGCGGTCACGAGGTGCTGGCGCACGGGGCGCTGCTCCCCGGGGACGATCCGCAGTGGGCGGTCTGCTCGGAGGCGGCCGCCCGTGAGGTCGCCGCCGGGACCGCCGACCAGGCGGTCGTGTGCTGCTGGACCGGCACGGGGGCGTCGATCGCCGCGAACAAGGTGGCGGGCGTACGGGCGGCACTGTGCACGGACGCCTACACGGCGGACGGCGCCCGGCGCTGGAACGACGCCAACGTCCTGGCCCTCGGTCTGCGCCTGACGTCCGAGCCGCTGCTCAGGGAGATCCTCGACGCCTGGTTCGCGGCGGAGCCAAGCACGGACGCCGACGACCGGGAGAACGTGGCCCGCGTCGGCAGCCTCGACCTGAACAGGACTGCTCCGTAGGCGAGTTGGCGTACTAGGGCGCAATGGCCTGCCGGAGTGCCTGGCGGCAGGCGCGGATGGCCGGGTGAGGGCCGCGTCCGCTGCGTACGGCCGTGAACAGGGAACGGGCGCGATGGCCCTCGGGGAGTTCTCGCAGCGCGACGGCGGGCGGGCGGCCGTTCCAGGCGAGGTCCGGCAACAGGGCTGCGGCATGGCCGAGTTCGGCCAGCCTCAGGTGCAGCACCAGGTCGGCGGACTCGAAACGCACATCGGGTTCGAGGCCCGCGGTGCGGCACAGCGCGGTGGCCCAGTGCCGGGCAGGTGAGCCCTCGGGTTCCATGACCCAGGGGTGGTCGGCCAGCGCCCGGAGCACGTCCATCGGTCCGGTGTCCTGGTCGACGGGTCTCGGGGTGGCCAGGCGCAGCGGGTCCTCGCAGAGGGGCTCCTGCTGGACCAACTCGCCGCCAGCGTCCCGGACTTCAGCTACGAGCTGCGCCGCGGCCTGCATCGCGAGCCGTTCGAGGGGGACCCGGACCAGCCCGTCGTCCGCACCCTGCTCCACCACGCGCGGTCCGTCCTCGGTCACACCCCCGCCGTCCTCGCCGAGCCGTACTGGACCGACTGCGCCCTCCTGGACCGGGCCGGGATCCCCTGTCTGCTCTTCGGGGCCGACGGCGCGGGAGCCCACGAGGCCCTCGAATGGGCCGACATCGCCTCCCTGCACCGACTGACCGACATCCTCACCGACACCGTCACGGACTTCTGTTCCTGACGGCCCCGCGCGGGTGCCGCCGTAGACTGCCGCGCGTCGTGGACATGTTCCGGCCGGGCCGACGAGGATCGAGGTGGCGGTGCGATGAGTACGGTCACCGGCGGTCGGCCCTTCGCGCATCCCGCGCTGTTCTACCGGGGCGAGGACCAGTACACGGCGGGCACGGTGCCGTTCGTCCGGGAGGGTCTGGCGGCCGGGGAGCCCGTAGCGGTCGCCGTTCCCGGCCCCCACCTCGGCCTGATCAGAGCCGAACTCGGGCCGGGCGGCGCCGGGGTGCGGTTCCTGGACATGACCGAGGTCGGCCGCAATCCGGGGCGGATCATCCCGGGTGTGCTGCGGGCCTTCGCCGACGCGCATCCCGGCGGCCGGGTACGGATCGTCGGGGAACCGATCTGGCCCGGTCGCACCGCCGTCGAGTACCCGGCGTGCGTCCAGCACGAGGCACTGATCAACTCCGCTTTCGAGGACCGCGAGTTGACGATCCTGTGCCCCTACGACGCGGACCGCCTGGCACCGGAGGTGCTGGCCGACGCCCGCGCCACCCACCCCCTCGTCATCGACGGAGAGGGTCAACTCCCCACCGACACCTACGATCCCGAGCGGATGATCGCCCGCTACAACGAGCCGCTGGTCCACCCGCCGGGCGCGGCCTCCCTCGTGTTCGACTCGGGCGAGCTCCCCAAGTCCCGCTGGTTCGCGGTCCAGGAGGCCGAGCGGCTGGGCCTGGCGGGCGCACGGTCGCAGGATCTGGCGCTGGCCGTCGCGGAGTTGACCACCAACAGCGTGGTGCACGGGGGCGGTTCGGGGACGCTGCGGATCTGGGCCGAGGGCGAGCGGATCGTCTGCGAGGTCGAGGACCGCGGCCGGCTGACCGACCCGCTGGCCGGCCGCCGCCCGCCGTCACGCGACCTGCCCGGCGGGCGCGGACTCCTCCTGGTCCACTCCGTCGCCGACCTCGTGCGGGTGCATACGGCCCCGGAGGGCACGACGATCCGGATCTATCTCGCGCGTTGACGGTTCAGGCGCGGTCCGGGCCCGCACGGTGGGTCGGTTCACCGCGGGCGTGGATCATGTGGGGAGGAGACCGGTGCGCAGCTTCTTGAGGGTGCGGTTCAGGAGGCGGGAGATGTGCATCTGCGAGAGGTTCAGTTCGCGGCCGATCTCGGCCTGGGTCAGCTCCTGGCCGAAGCGCATCTCGATGATGGTCCGCTCCCGCGCGTCGAGCCGTCGCAGCAGCGGGGCGAGCGTGTGGAGGTCCTCGAACAGTTCCAGGGCCGGGTCGGCGTCGCCCAGGGTGTCCGCGTACTTCGGCGCGCCGTCGGTCTCGTCGTCGCCGCCCGGGGTGTCGATGGAACCGGCGACATAGCCGTTGGCGGCGATGAGTCCCTCGACGACCTCGTCCTCGGTCAGCTCCAGGTGGGCGGCGAGTTCCCTGACCGTGGGGGTGCGGCCCAGCTCGGTGGCGAGGGTCTCCTTGCTCCTGGCGAGGTCGACGCGGAGTTCCTGGAGGCGGCGCGGGACGTGCACGGCCCAGGTGGTGTCGCGGAAGAAGCGCTTGATCTCGCCGACGATGTAGGGGATCGCGAAGGAGGTGAACTCGACCTCGCGGGTCAGGTCGAAGCGGTCGATGGCCTTGATCAGGCCGATCGTGCCGACCTGGATGACGTCCTCCATGTCGCCGCTGCCCCGGTTGCGGAAGCGGCGGGCCGCGAAGGCCACCAGGGACAGGTTCATCTCGATCAGCGTGTTCCGCGCGTACTGGTACTCCTGGGTGCCCTCCTCCAACTCCCGCAGCCGGTCCAGGAAGAGCCGCGACAGCACACGCGCGTCCTTGGGGGCGACCTTGGACCCGTCCTCGATCCACGGCAGTTCGTCCGCTGCCTGCGGTGTTCCCGTGCGGGCAGGGGCAGTTGCGCCGAGGGTGTTCACAGAGGAAGCCACGATGCCGCCTTGGGCCGGGGAACAGGACGAACCCCACGTGCCCGCTCCGGGCGACTTCATGTCCGCGCGGACGGATATTTGTTCCCCGGCCCCTCCCGCCGGAGTCGGCCGGGCACCGGTCACAGGCGGCGCCAGCGTGCCGACGCGAAGGAGAAACCGCCGAAGAGTACGAGCCCGACGGCGACCGCGACCAGCAGCCACGGGCCCGCCGGGGTGTGCGCGAAGGTGCGCAGGGTGGCGTCCATGCCCTTGGCCTGGTGCGGGTCGAAGCGGACGGCCGCGACGAGTACGAAGACGCCCACGCCTGCGAACACGGCACCGCGCGCCGCACCACCGCCCACACCGAGACCGGTGACGACCTGCCGGACCCGGCGGCTCATCCTCCCGGTCTCCAGCCTCCGCAGGAACCGCCGCATCACCGCACGCACCGCGAGGGTCGCGCCGACTCCGATCAGGACGCAGCCGGCGAGACCCACCATGACCTGGCCGCCGGGGAGTTTCAGCGCCGAGGCGGTCCAGTCCCGGGACTTCGCGTCACTGCCGGAGGTGCCACCCGTACCGGCCGCGAAGGACGCCGTACCCCAGCAGACGAAGCCGTAGAAGACGGCCCGGCCCCCGTCCAACAGCCGCGAACCCACCTTGTTCTTCGGGCCCTTGGCCAGCAGCGCCCGGGAACCCCGCCAGACCGCCATGCAGCCGAAGCCGACGACCAGCATCCACAGCATCGCCTTCCCGAAGGGCTGCGCCGCGATCTGCTGCAACGCGCCCTGCCGGTCCGCCTCCCGGCCCCCGTCGCCGAACGCGATCCGCAGGGCGAGGGCGCCGACGAGGACGTAGACGACGCCTCGTGCGACGAATCCGGCGCGCCCGGTGGCGGCCAGCGCCTGCTTTCCCTCGGCCCCGCCCGGCGCGCGGCTCCGGCGGCCGGTGGAACTGCCGTTCCACCGGCCCCACTTGTGCGTAGGTGACGACGTCATGATGCCTTTCCTGGAAACACTGGACGGGCCGATGTAAGGGCGCACGGTAGGTGGCCCGCACTCCCGCGTGCCCCGGTCGGGCGGTTCGATGTCCGTCGGAAGGGGTGGGTGGGTGCCGGCACGGCGGTGACGGTCGGCCCGACCGCCTCCCGGCCGCCGCAGGGCGCGCTTCCGCCCCACCATCGTCTACAGTGCCGTAGACGGTCTACAGATTTGTAGTCATCCAGGGAGCATCATGCGCCGGACCATCCTGGTCGTCGAGGACGATCACGCGCTGCGGGACGTGCTGATGCGCGGGCTGCGGGACGAGGACTTCGACACGGTCCCCGCGTCGGACGGCGCGACCGCCCTGCGGCTGGCCACGGACGACATCTGCGCCGCCGTGCTCGACATCGGGCTGCCCGACGCCGACGGGCGGGACGTGTGCCAGGCGATGCGGGCGAACGGGTTCCGCTCCCCCGTCGTCTTCCTCAGCGCGCACCACCGGCTGCCCGACCGGCTGGCGGGGTTCTCGGCCGGCGGCGACGACTACCTGTCCAAGCCCTTCCATCTCGCCGAGCTCGCCGCGCGGCTGCGGGCCGCCCTCAAGCGGGCCGCGCCGCCGCCCGCCGCCACGGCGGGAGACCTCGTGCTGGACGCCGTCCGGCACACGGTCGACGTCCGGGGCGCGCGGGTGGATCTGACGCCGACCGAGTTCCGGCTGCTGGCCGCGCTCATGGCGGCCCACGGCGGGATCGTCAGCCGCCGCGAACTGGTCCGGGCGGGCTGGCCCGAAGGAGCCCGGGTGCACGACAACACCCTCGACCAGTACCTGACCCGGCTGCGCCGCAAGCTGCGCGAGGCGTGCAGCGGGCGGACGATCGGCACGGCTCGCGGGATCGGGCACCACCTGGCATGAGCGGTGACCTTCGCCGGCGGCACGTGAGCGCCCTCCTGCGCCGTGCGGCGCCCCGCACCCTGCGCGGCCGGCTCTCCCTCGTGGCGCTCGTCACGGCCACGCTGCTGATGCTGGTCCTGACCGTCGCCTTCAACGCCGTGGCCGGCCACCGCCTCCAGCACCAGGCGGACGACGAACTGCGCACCCGTGCCGCCGCCGTCGCGACCACGATCGACACCAGCGGCTCGACGGTGCGTGTCCTGGAGACCTCCCACGACGACCTCCTCGACGCCGACGTGTGGATCTACTCCGGGCGGCGGCTGCTGGAGGCGCCGCCGGCCTCGGGCTCCCTGACCCGGGTCGCCGACGCGCTCGCCGGTCGCGGTGGGCAGCGGTGCGTCACGGCCGACGTCCACGGGCCGCTGCGCCTGTGCTCCCATCCGATCTCCGGCGGCGCCACCGTCGTCACCGCGCTGGACCTCTCCCCGTACCGGAGTTCGGCCGACACCCTGCTCCTGGGATCGCTCGCCCTGGACGCGGTCATGCTCGCCTGCACCTACGTCCTGACCCGGCTGGCGGTGGGCCGCGCCCTGCGTCCCGTGCGCACGATGACCGACCAGGCCGGCCAGTGGAGCGCCGTGGCCTCCGGGGAACGCTTCGGCAGCATGCGGCACCCGGCCGAACTCGCCCGTCTCGGCGCGTCGTTGGACGCCATCCTCGACCGCATCCGCACCCTGCTGCGCCACGAGCGGCAGCTCACCGGGGAACTCTCGCACGAGCTGCGCACGCCCCTGAGCCGGATCATCGCCGAGCTCGACTGGTGGCGGGCCCGCCCCCGCACGGCCGACCAGACCGACGCCAGTCACCGGGTCATCGCGGAGGCCGCAGAGTCCATGCGGACGATCTGCGACACGCTGCTGGCCGACGCCCGCGACGGCACGCTCACCGCTCCAGGCACCGCGCAGATGCTGCCCACGCTGCGACGGCCGGCCGAAGTCCTGTGCGTGCCGGGCGAGTTGACGGTCACCGTCGAGGGCCCGTCCCTGGTGGCAGGCGTGCCGCCCGCCCTCCTCGAACGCATCGTCAGCCCGCTCCTCGCCAACGCCTGCCGCTACGCCCGCTCCACCGTCGCCGTCCGCGTGCACCGCACACCCGACGGCGTGGGCGTCGACATCACCGACGACGGCCCCGGCGTACCGTCCGCATTCACCGCGCTGCTCTTCGAACCCGGCCGCCGCGCGGACCCGGCCGACGGCCACGGCGGCGCGGGCCTCGGCCTACCCCTGGCCCGCCGCCTCGCCCGCTCCGCAGGCGGCGAGGTGACGCACGACCCCGGACACACGCCCGGGGCACGGTTCGTGGTCACACTGCCCGCAGGCTGACCACGTACCAGCCCCCCACCCCGTGCCGACCCGCCCGACATCCTTGGCGAGGCGAGCCTCGTACTGCCCCCGGCCCGGCGTCCCGCCCGCTCCACCGCTGGCGGCGAAGTGACGTTCGACGCCGGGCACACACCCGGGGCACGGTTCGTGGTCAGGCTTCCCGCAGGGTGACCACGAAGCTGCCGCTCATCTCATACCGATGCCGCGCCCTGCCCGACGTCCTTGCGGGAGATCGCCAGGTACCCCACGAAGCCGAGGATGGCCACTGTCCAGGAGAGCGTGACCGGGCCGAGTCCCATGGCGAGGCCGCCTCGGCCGTGGCCGACGGCCATCCAGTCGGCGACGGACGCGCCGAGCGGGCGGGTGATGACGTAGGCCGTCCAGAAGGCGGCCACCGCGTTCAGGCCGCCCCACCGGTGGGCGATTGCCGGGACGGCGATCGCGACGGCGTAGAGGACGGCGGAGCCCAGGTAGCCGAGGCCGATCGTGGCGGTGAGGTCCCCGGCGGCGGTGCCGAGGGCGAAGGTGGCCAACACCGTTGCCCAGTAGAAGAGTTCGCGGCGCCGGGTGTGGATGCTGTGGATGGAGAGGGTGCCTTCGGAGCGGTACCAGAGGGCGAAGACCGCGGCCAGCGCGGCCATGAAGAACGGCGTCGAGACCGCGTACGGCACACCGAGACCGACGTGCAGGACATCGGCGGCCATCGTGCCGAAGACGCTGACCATGACGACCGCGGTCCAGTAGATCCAGGCCACATACCGCCGGACGGCGAACTGCAACGCCAGGGCGCCCACCAGGGCGAGGCCGCCGAGGCCGACGGCGGGGATCGGGCCGAACGCGTGGGCCAGGAAGTCGGAGGCCGTCTCGCCCATTCCGGTCGTCAGCACCTTGATGATCCAGAAGTAGACGGTCACCTCCGGCACCTTGCTCGCCGTGTGTCGTACGTGGCCCGGGGGCCGTCGGTGCGTGAGGTGATCTGTCGTCATGGCAGGCACGATGACATGCTGTGCGGCGCTCGCCCCAGCCCCCTTTGCCAGAGCTTTGGTGCTTCTGGTGCGTGAGTTGGCCGAGGCCCGTACGAGCCTGAACACAACCTGAACGCGACGACCGAAGGCCTGGTCAGCGGCGTGCGGCCGGTGGTACAAGCACCGCCCCGCGCCTCAACCGAAGCCATGCGCAAGGGCAGTTCGTGAGTGCCGACGATCAACGTTTCTTGCGTCGCCCGAAGAGCGCCTGGTAGGACTGTGACGCGCCGTACGTCACATGTTCGATTCTGCGGGGGTTCATGTGGTCGCCACGGCCGTCAGGTCTTCGCCGCGGCGGGGCCCCGGTGCTCCGCGCCCGGCCCGGCGGCGGCTCCCGGTGGTCGCCAGGCGGGCCGCACAGCACGGGCTGGTCCTGGCCGCCGTCGCGGTGACCGTACTGCTGTGCGCGACGGCACTGGCCGCCCTCGCGGCACTCGCGGACAGTTCGGTAGAGGCCGGTGCCGTACGGCGGCTGACCGCCGACCTCGACGCCCAGGTGAACGTCAACGCGTCCTTCCGCGCCGGAGGCATGGCCGCCGCCGACCGCGATGTGCGGGCCGCCGCCGACCGGGTGTTCGCCGGGGTGCCGCAGCGCACGTACGTGGGGCTGCTGGGCACCTCGCCGGTCTCGGTGACGGGCGTCGACGGGGTCGCGGGCCCGCCGCGCACACCCGGCGGCACCGGGCTGCATCCGGTCGCGGTGCAGAACGGGGGCCGGTTCGGGCGGCTGGTCGCCGGGCGGTGGCCCGCCGGTACCGCCGACGCCCCGGCCGGCGCGTTCACCTCACTGCCCGAGGTCAGGGTCTCCACCGGGTCCACCGCCCCGGTCGACACGGCGGTGCCGGACGCGCTGGCGAAACGCCTGGGCATCGGACCCGGCTCCAGTCTCCGCGTGCGGGACGCCTTCGACCGCGCCACGACCCTGCGGATCACCGGCGTCTTCCGGGCGACCGGTGCCGTCGGATTCTGGCCCGCGATGGCCGGCGACCTCGCCGAGGGAGAGACCGCCGACCAGGACCTGCTGGTGGTCTCACCGTCGGCCCTCAACGGCAGCGCCGTCCTGAACGGGCATCTGACGGCCCACTGGAGTGTCCAGCCCGACCTCTCCCGCCTCGACGCGGACGGCCTCGCCGCGCTGCGCGACCGGCTGCGCGCCTTCTCCGGCAGCCGGAGCCAGGTATCGGTGTTCGGCGGGCATCAGCCGTCGCTGGCCGATGTGACGGTGGCCTCCGGACTGCCGGGCGCCATCGACGAGTTGACGGTGCCGACAGTGGCGGCCCGGTCCTCGCTGTACCTGCCCAGCGTGCTGCTGGCCGTCCTCGCCCTGGCCACCCTGGTGCTGGCCGCCCGCGAGCTGACCGTGCGCCGACGCGAGGAGCTGGCACTCCAGCAGGCCAGAGGCGCCGGCACCCCGAGGCTGCTGCGCGGCGCGGCGGCCGAATGGGCGCTCACCGGTGTCCCGGCCGCCGTCGCCGCCCCCTTCCTGGCCGGGCTGCTGCACCCCGGCAGACGGGGCACCGACGCGTGGGCGGCCGTAGGGCTGACCCTGCTGGTGCACGCGGCGGCGGTCCTGCTTCCCGTACTCCCGTCGGCGCGGTCGCGGCCGGGCCGAGGCGCACGGGCCGCCGCCGCACAGCGGCTGGGTGCCGACCTGGCCCTGCTGGCCGTCGCGGCCCTGGGCTATCTGGAGTTGCGGCGGCACCACTCGCTGATCGCCGACATGGGCACCGGCAGCGCCTCCGCCGACCCGGTGCTGGTCCTGGTGCCGACCCTGGTGGCCGGTGCCGCCGCGCTCCTGCTGCTGCGGCTGCTGCCGCTGACCTCTTTGCTGCTGGACGTGTTCGGCCGGCGGAGTCGGGGGCTCGTACTCCCGCTGGCCGGTTGGCAGTTGGGCCGGCGGGCGGCGCGCAACGCGGGCCCGGTGGTGCTGATGTGCCTGGCCATGTCGGTGAGCGCCTTCGCCACCACCGCGCTGGCCTGTCTGGGCGGTCTGGCGTCGGAGCAGGCCGCGTTCACCGTCGGCGCGGACGTGCGGATCACCCCGTCGGCGGACGACGGCTACCCCTCCTCCGTCCTGGGCGCCGCCTATCGCGCGCTGCCCGCGGTGACCGGCGTGGCCCCGGTGACGCGGTCGACGGTGAACCTGCCCGGCGGCGCCACCGAGGATCTCGTCGGCACGGTCGGCGGACCCGCACCCCGCACCCCGGCACCGGTCGTCCCCGGCATACCGCTCCCCGGGCGTCCGACCGCGCTGCTGCTGGACGAGCGGCTGAGCAGCGACGGAAACCGCGTGGCACCGAGCCTGGAGCTGACCGTGCAGGACGCGTCCGGCCTGGTCAGCGTCGTGACCGCCCGGCTGCCCACCGCCGACGGAGCCAGACACACCGTCGCGATCCCCCTCGGCGTGGCCCTGAGCGGCGGCCACCCCCGGGCGTATCCGCTGACGGTGACCGCCGTCAACGTCCTGCCCCAGCCGAACACCCGTCCCGCGCGCCTGGACCTGGAGCTGATCCGGGTCGGCGCGCGCGACACCACGGACAGCTGGGTCACCCGGCTCCCCGGCGGGCAGCTCTGGGCCGACGGCACGGACCACGCCGCCGACTCCACCGAGGGCGCCTGCAAAGGGCAGTTGACCGACAGCTACGAACCCGGCACCTCCGGTGTGTGCTCGATCGCTCCCGGCAGCAGCAACGTGCTCCGGACCGTCATCAGCACCGGCATGCGGCCCTCCCGGGCGACCTCGGACGCCTTCGGCGGTCTGTCCGACAGCGACTACGACACCCAGGCCGGCAGCCAGGTGCGGCTGGTGGCGGGTCCGGCGGGCGGTCCGGCGCCGCTTCCGGTGCGCGCCGACGCCACGACGCTGCGCCAGGCACGGCTGAGCGTGGGCGGCACGAGCACCCTGGACCTGGGCGAGGGCCGTATCACCGCCCGGATCGTGGGCAGGGTCGACTCGCTGCCCGGACTGGGCCGCGGCCAGGGGCATCTGATCGCCGATCAGCGGCAGCTCGCCTCCGCGATGACACAGGCCGGCGTGGACCAGGAGGATCCCGCGTTCTGGTGGCTCGGCAGCACCGACAGCGCGCGTACGGCCGCGGCCGTGGAGGCGCAGCCCGCGCTGGGCCGGGTCACCACCACCGCGCGTACCGCCGCGTCCCTCCAGGCGGATCCGTTCCGCGAGGGGCTGCGCAGGACACTGGAACTGGTCCGCTATCTCGCCCCCGGTTTCGCGGTCGTCGCCTTCACCGTGCACGCGGTGGTCTCCACCCGGCGGCGGCGCAAGGAGTTCGCGTTGCTCCGGGCGATCGGCGTCCGCGCCAAGAGCCTGTCCGCGCTGCTGGGCGCCGAGCAGCTGAGTCTGGCGCTGTTCGCGGTGGTCCCGGGGGCGCTGATGGGCATGGCGCTGGCTACGGCCGTACTGCCGCTCGTCACCGTGGACGACAGCGGACAGGCCCCCTATCCGCCGCTCCCGCAGATCATCCCCTGGGGCACCGTGGCCCTGACCGCGCTGGCGACCGCGCTCGCCATCAGCGCGGTCGTCCTGGCACTGGCCCGACTGCTGTCCCGGGTGGACCTGGTGCGTGTGCTGCGAGCGGGGGAGGACCGTTGAGCCGTACGGCCGGAAACGGGTCGGTGACGCGCCGCCTGATCCGCAGGGAGACCCGGGGCGACCTGCCCCTGCTGGCCTGCCTCGCCGCGCTGGTCCTGGCACTGACGGCACTGTGCGCCTGGGCCCCCGCCTTCGCGGGCGGCCAGGAGGACCGGGCACTACGGCAGCGGGTCGACGCGGCGCAGTCCCAGGCGCCGCTGATCAGCCTGAGCACGACTCCGGAGGTTTTCGACACCCAGCCGCCCGCCGTGGACATGGCCACCCTGCTCGGCGCCGGCCGCACCCTCTCCAAGCAGCTCGGCGGCGGGGCCGCCCGGCACATGTCCTTCACCGGCGGCGGCAGCTACGACTACGACCAGGCGTCCCTGCTCTCACCGCGACCACCCGGACCGGCGAACACCAGCACCCAGCTGACGGTCAGCTATCTGCCGTCCGCGCGGGCCCATCTGCGTTACGTCAGCGGCCACGCGCCGGCCGACCGCACACCGTCGGCCACCGCGCCCCAGATCGCGCTGTCGCAGACCACCGCGCGGGTGCTGGGTGTCCGGGTAGGCAGCCGACTGACACTTGAGTTCGCCAAGACGCCCGGGGTGCAGAACGCCCCGCCCCAGGCGCAGTTGGTGGTCAGCGGGGTCTACCGCACCACGGCCGCGACCGACGGTTTCTGGACCGGCCGGGAGACCCTGGACCAGCCCTCGCGCCACCCTCAGGAGCGCTCCGCGGGCACCGTGCTCGCCGTCCGCGGCCTCGTCGGTCTCGACGCCGCCGATCTGCTGGCCGGCGCCGGAGTGGGCGGCCCGCGCGTGACCTGGCAGTTGCGCGCCGACCTGTCCGGGGCCTCGCTCGACCGGGCCCGCGCCCTGACCGGGCCGCTGTCCCAGTACAGCGTGGACCTGAGTGCCGCCCTGTGCCAGGGAGTCGACCCGATCACCAACGACATCGCCTGCCAGGTCGACGGCCAGACCACCGGCCCCCTGCTGCTGACCGACTTCCTGACGCCGATGCTCGCCACGTTCACCGCGCAGGACCAACAGGCCCGATCCCTCGCGACGTTCGCGGTCGACGCGCTGGCCGCGGTCGTGCTGGCCACCACGGCCGTCGCGGTACGACTGCTGCTGCGCCGACGGCAGGCACACCTGCGGTTGCAGCGGGCACGGGGCGCGTCCAGCGCGCGGCTCGTACTGCTGCGCTGCGCCGTGGCCTGGCCGGTGGTGGTGACCGCCGCCCTGCTCGGCTGGACGGCTGGACAGGCCCTCGCCCCCACCGGCACCTCCGGATCGCCGCAACCGGTGCCCGCCGCCTGTGCCACCGCCGTGGTGGCTCTGACCGTGCCGCTGATGACCTGGCTCGCGGTCCGCGAGCCGCGCAGGCCCGGCCGGCTGCGGCGCTCGCGCCGGAGGACGGTCGTCGGCCGCCGCCTGGTCCTGGAGTCGACGGTGCTGCTCGCGGCGGCGGCCGGTGTGGTCGCGCTGCGCTCGCAGGGCCCCGACGGCATCCTGGGCGCGGTGCCGGTGCTGGTGGCGCTGGCCGTCGTACTGCTCCTGCTGCGGATCTCTCCGCTCGTCCTGCGCCTGGTGCTGCGGCAGGCGCGGCGCGGTCGGGGAACGGTGGGTTTCGTCGGAGCGGCCCGGGCCGCGCATGACGCCCCGGCGACCGGACTGGCCCTGTTCGTCCTGGTGTTGACGCTGGGGACGGCCGTGTTCGGCGGCCTGGTGCACCGTACGATCGACGACGGTCTGACCACCGGAGCGGCCTGGACCACCGGCTCCGACGCGAGCGCGACCGTGTCCGGGACCGTGGCCTCCACCGGGGCCGCCACGACCGGTATACGGACCGCCGTCCAGCGGCTGCGCGTTCTCGACCTGGCGGGACAGGCCGACGGCGCGGCGATCCCGCAGGTCGCCGTGGTCACCGTGGATCCGCGCCGACTGGCCGCCGTCGCTCCGAAGTCACCGCTCGCCGAAGCCCTGTCGGCGGGGACCCGGGCCGACGCGAGCACTCCGCTGCCGTCCTTCCTCTCCCCCGGGCTGCGGGCGAGGGAGCGCACCGGCGGCTTCACCACCACGGTGGTGAACCCGGGGCGGCCTCCGGTGGACCTGACTCTCAAGCCGGTCGGCACCCTCACCGACGCCCAACTCGACGACCCACTCCTCGGGCCGGTCACGGCACTGATCCCCGCCGGGACGCCGCTGCTGATCACCACCGCCGACGCCGACCGTCTGCTGCCCCAACAAGCCTCGGGAAGCACGGTGTTGCTCCTCAAGGGCGACACTCCCGCCGGCACCGAGCCCGCCGCACTGCGGTCGGCGGCGGCCAGGGCGCTCGGTCCGCTGGCCCGGATCCGCGTCCGCTCCGAGACGCTGGACAGCCTGCGCGCGGACGGTCTGACGCGAGGGCTCGGCACGATCTACTCCGTCACCTCGCTCCTCGCCGCGCTGACGGGTCTGCTCGCGCTCGCCCTGGAACTCACCCTGACCTCCGGCGAACGCGGCCGCACCACCTCGTTCCTGCGCACGCTCGGCCTCGGCGGCAGGGAAGCCGGGGCACTGCACTTCCTGCAACTGCTCCCGCTGGCGGTGGCCTCGGCGGCGGGCGGCACCCTGCTCGGGCTGCTCGAACCACGGCTCATGGCAGGGACGTTGGACCTGCGGCAGTTCACCGGCGGCCCCGCCCAGCCGGCGCTGCGGACCGACTACTCACTGACCCTGGCCCTCGTCGCCGGCGTGACCGCGCTGATCCTGATCGCGGCGGCCACCGAGACGGTCCTCGCCCGCCGACGCCGGTTGGGCGCGGTACTGCGGCTCACGTGAACGCCCGCTAAATCCCGTCCTCGGCCTCGGACTTCGCACGCCGTGCGGCCTCGTCCGGCCAGACGCCGATGTGGTCGCTCTCCAGGGCGAGCCGCACCCGCTTGCGCATGTGGAGGCGTTCGGTGAACTCGCCGGGCAATTGGAGTCGGCCGCTCGCGTCCAGGACCGCGTACTCCTCGGCGGTGAGCACGTCGACGCCGTCCTCGCCGGTGGCGACCCGGCGCAACACCTCGGTCGAGGTACGGCCGTTGCGGATCAGTACGGTGCGCTGGACCTGCTCGGACACGAGCGCGTCGTGGGTGACCACGATCACGGTGACGCCCAGCTCCTCGTTGGCCCGGCGCAGTGCGGCGAAGACCTCGTCGCTGGTCGCGGTGTCGAGTTCGCCGGTGGGTTCGTCGGCGAACAGCACCCGGGGCTCGTTGGCGTTGGCGACGGCCACGGCGACCCGCTGCTGCTCACCTCCGGAGAGGGTGTCGGGGGTGCGGTCCCGGCAGTGGCCCACGGACAGCAGGTCGAGCAACTCCTCGGCGCGGGCTCGCCGTTGGGAACGCTTGACCCCGGTGTACGTCATCGGAAGCATCACGTTCTCGGCCGCCGAGAGGTAGGGCAGCAGATTGCGGGAGGTCTGCTGCCAGACGAAACCCACAGTGGTACGGCGGTAGTTGAGCCGGTCGCGGCGCTTCATGGCCAGCAGGTCGTGTCCGGCGACCTCGGCGGCACCGGCGGTCGGCACGTCCTGGCCGGAGAGGATGCCCAGCAGGGTGGACTTGCCGGAGCCGGAGGCACCGATCACCGCGATCATCTCGCCCTCGGCCACGGCCAGGTCGAGTCCCTGGAGGGCCTGCACCTCGACGCCCTCGGTCTGGTAGATCCGCACCAGGTTCTCGCAGACCACCAGGCCCTCTTCGCGGCGCGGGGCTGCGGCCGCGGTGGCCCGCCGCCGCAGCTCGTCCAAGTCCGGTGCCACGGTGCGCTGTTGAGGAACTGCCACGCGGTCTCCCGGGAGTTGAGGTCTGGCGCTGACGCGGTGGGACTGCGGCCAGGCTAATGCGGATCACCGCGCGGAGTGCACGGCGGAGGTGCCGTCAGGCGTCCTCGACGATGCGGCCGTCGCGGAGTTCGAGTACGCGGTCGGCCAGCGCGAGGAGTTGGGTGTCGTGGGTCGCGACGAGGGCGGTGACGGACTCGCTGCGGACGACGGCACGCAGCAGGTCCATCACGGTGAGACCGGTGTCGGCGTCGAGCTGGCCGGTGGGTTCGTCGGCGACGATCAGGGCCGGGTTGTTGGCGAGCGCGCGGGCGATGGCGACGCGCTGCTGCTGGCCGCCGGACAGTTCGCCGGGACGCTGGTCGGCATGCTCGGAGAGCCCGACGAGGGAGAGCAGCAGGCCGACGCGGGCCTCGCGCTCGCGGGCCGGGACCTTCCGCAGCCGCAGCGGGACCCCGACGTTCTCGGCCGCGGTGAGAATCGGGATGAGCCCGAAGGACTGGAAGACGAAGCCGATACGGTCCCTGCGCAGCGCCAGCAGCTCGTCCTCGCCGAGGCCGGCCAGGTCGGTGCCGTCCAGGGTGATGCGGCCGCCGTCGGGAGTGTCGAGACCGCCGACCAGGTTGAGCACGGTGGTCTTCCCGGAGCCCGATCGGCCTCTCAGGGCGACGAGTTCACCGCGCGGCACGCTGAAGGAGACACCGCGCAGGGCGTGCACGGCGGTGTCACCGCTGCCGTAGGTCCGCCGCAGGTCCTCGACCACCACCATGTCGCCCATGTTTCCCCTCACCCCGCCGACAGCCGCACCGTAGGGTACGCCGGACCCGACAGGCGATGACGCGCGGAAGGGGACCCGCGGACAATGCCGCCGGTCCCCTTTTCCACATCGGTGGCACGGAAATTGTTTCCACGTGCCGAAAAACAGTGCTACCAGCGATACCAGCGGCCGCTCCCGCCCTTCGGACGGGCCACGAAGCCGACGAGCCAGAGCACCAGGACAATGATCGCGACCCACCAGAGAATCTTCAGCGCGAAACCCGCACCGAAGAGAATCAGGGCCAGCAGAAGAACAAGAAGCAGGGGAATCATAGTTTTCAACCTCCGATCCTCCGTGTGCCCGCCCATTCCCCGTTCACGCCCACGGATTTCCCACGCGGTGTCCGTGTCCGCCTCGCATGTCACATCCGGGCCGCTCACGCGGTCTATGTGGTGACGGACAACGAAGCAGAGGGAATCATGCGTGAGATTGTGATCGTCGGCGGTGGCTACGCGGGCTTCTACACCGCATGGGGCCTGGAGAAGAAGCTGCGTCGGGGCGAGGCGAAGGTCACGGTCGTGGACCCGCGCCCGTACATGACCTACCAGCCCTTCCTGCCGGAGGTGGCGGCAGGTTCGGTGGAGGCGCGGCACGCCGTCGTCTCCCTGCGGCGGCACCTGCACCGTACCCGGCTGATCGCGGGGACCGTGACCGCGATCCGGTCGGCGGACCGCACGGTGACCGTCCGCCCGGTGCGCGGCAACTCCTACGCGCTGCGCTACGACACCCTCGTGGTCACCGCCGGCGCCGTGACCCGCACCTTCCCCATCCCCGGACTGGCCCAGCAGGCGATCGGTCTCAAGCACGTCGAGGAGGCCGTGGCGGTCCGGGACCGGCTGATGACCGGCTTCGACCAGGCCGCGTCGCTGCCGCCCGGCCCCGAGCGGCGCAAGCTGCTCACCGTCACGTTCGTGGGCGGCGGGTTCTCCGGCGTCGAGGGCTTCGGCGAACTCCTCTCGCTGGCGACCGCGATGCTCCGGTCCTATCCGGAACTGACCGCCCAGGACCTGTCCTTCCACCTGGTCGAGGCCCGCGGCCGCATCCTGCCCGAGGTGAGCGACAAACCCGGCGCCTGGGTGGTGCGCCACCTCGAAGGCCGGGGCGCGCACGTCCACCTCAACACCCGGCTGCTGTCCGCCGAGGACGGCCACGTCGTCCTCTCCGACGGACAGGAGTACGACTCCACGCTGATCGTCTGGACCGCGGGCAACGCCTCGAACCCGGTCGTGCACAACCACACGGACCTGCCCCTCGACGAGCGCGGCCTGCTGCAGGTGAGCGCCGATCTGCGGGTGGGCACGGACAGCGGGCCGCTGCCCGACGTGTGGGCGGCGGGCGACGACGCGGCCGTTCCCGACCTGGCCTCGCCCCTCCCGGGCGCGCGCACGGTGCCCAACGCCCAGCACGCCGTACGCCAGGGCCGGCTCCTCGCCAGGAACCTCGTGGCCGACCTGCGCGGCAAGCCCCTCCGCACCTACCGCCACAGCAGCCTCGGCGTGGTGGCGACCCTCGGCCTCGGCCGGGGAATCTTCCAGTACAGGCGCATCGTCGTCACAGGATTCTGGGCATGGTTGATGCACCGGGGCTACCACATGCTGGCGGTACCCAGCTGGGAGCGGAAGATCCGCGTCCTGGCGGTCTGGCTCACCGCCGCCGTGACGGGCCGGGACCTCGTGTCCCTCGCGTCCGTGCAGCATCCCCGGGACGCCTTCGTCACGGGCGGGCACACACAGGGACAGGATGCCGGCCGTACGAAGGAAGACAGCACGGCATGACCACGCGGGGTTCTCGATTCCACCGGGGGTACGCCATGACCGCACGCGAGGAGGCCGCCCGCGGCCTGACCGACATCGAGGGCTTCCTCTACCGGGAGGCCCACATGGGGGCGACGCGCCGCCGCCTGGCGGACCTCACCGCGCGCGTGGGGGGCCTCACTCCCGAGCAGCAGCGGGACATCGGGACGTGGTACACCGACGAGCAGCGACACGTCGCCCGTATGGTCACCGACCACATCGCCGAACAGGTCGCCGCGCTGGAGGCACGGCATCAGGCCCGGATCCGGCACTGGCTGCGGGGCACACTCGCCGCCATGGTCCTGGTCACCCTGGCGATGACCGCCTGCGTCGTGGTGATACTCGGCTCGTCGCGCTGACGTCCGTGAAGAAACGCTGACGTCCGTGAGGAAACACGGTCCGGTTCTGTCGCAGGCGCCCGTCGGCCCCGGTCTGTGCAGCGGATGGAGCGGAGCACCGACGGAGGCCACTGGATCATGTATGTCGAACAGTCCCCCACCCGGACCGGCGATCTCGACGAGGCCGTCGCCGTCTTCGTGGGCAGCCGAAGGCGGCTCTTCGGGATCGCCTACCGGATACTCGGCAGCGCGGTCGAGGCCGAGGACGTGGTCCAGGAGGTGTGGCTGCGCTGGCAGAAGGCCGACCGCTCGGCGGTGGTCGGTCCCGTGGCGTTCCTCTCGACCGCGACGCCCCGGCTGGCCATCAACGTCGCGCAGTCGGCGCGCGTACGACGGGAGACGTACATCGGACCGTGGCTGCCGGAACCCCTCGACACGAGCGCGGACCCCGAGGTCGGCGCCGAGCGCGCCGAGGCCGTGGAGCTGGCGCTGCTCCTGCTGCTGGAGCGCCTGAATCCCGTCGAGCGCGCCGCCTATGTGCTGCGCGAGGCCTTCGACTACGCCTACACCGAGATCGCCGAGATGCTCGAACTCGGCGTCATCAATGTGCGGAAGATCGTCAGCCGTGCCCGCCGTCATCTGCTGGACGAGCGGCGGGAAAGCGTGGACACGGCCGAGAGCGCACCACCTTCGGTGAGCAGCACATGCTTCAACAGAATCGAGTGGCCCCTTTCGGGGGAAAGGGGCCACCCGAAACGGACGGTGTCTACTTCTGCCGTGTGAGCCAGTCGGCGAACCGCGTCCCGGCGAGGTGTGCGTCAGATCCCGGCAGGAGCGTGTCCTCCTCCAACTCGGCGCCCCAGTACGTCGCCTGCGGGTCCGTGACGATCTTGCGGGGGTCGTCATGGGCCGAGAGCCCCATCCGGATGAACTCCTCCAGCTGGAACGCCTCGGGACCGGCGACCTCCACCACACCGCCCACCGGGTCCCCTACGGCGGCGCGGACGACGGCCTCGGCGACGTCGTCGGAGACGATGGGCTGGATCTTCGCGTCGGGCAGATGCACGGTGTCGCCCACGGTGACGCCGTCCGCCAGCCCCTTCGCGAACTCGAAGAACTGGGTGGCGTGGACGATGGAGTAGGGGTTGCCGGACGCCTTGATGAGGTCTTCCTGGACCTGCTTGGCGCGGAAGTACCCGCTCCCCTGGAGGCGTTCGGTGCCGACCACGGACAGTGCCACGTGATGCGCGACGCCGGCCTCGGTCTCCGCCTTCAGCAGATTCGTCGTCGAGGTGCGGAAGAAGTCCATGACCGCCTGGTCCTCGAACGACGGCGAGTTCGACACGTCCACCACCACCGACGCGTCCTTCAGTACCTCGGCCAGCCCCTCGCCCGTCAGGGTGTTGACGCCGGTGCTGGGCGCCGCCGCGACCACCTCGTGCCCGTGCTCGCCGAGCCCGGCGACCACCTTCGAGCCGATGAGTCCGGTCCCACCGATCACTACGACCTTCATGACGGAATTCCTTTCGGGTTTGTCTGATGCCTGCATCAGTGGAGACCAGGCACGGGTGCTGTTTGTGACACGACCTATTCGACGAGTTTCCCCGTGGTCGAGACTTCCTCCATCAGGGCGGAAATCTCGTCAGGGACGGCCGGAATTGCTTCGCGCGTGACGCCCGCCGTCGGGGACCACACGAGATTCACCCGCAGCGCGGAATCCTGTTCGGGATAGTCGCTGCGGTTGTGGCAGCCACGCGTCTCGCGGCGTTCCAGCGCCGATTCGAGAGTGGCCCGGGCCGCGAGCGCGGCCGACTTGAGATCGAAGGCGTGGGCCAGATCCTGATAACCCGCGATGTCCGGATGGATGCCGACGGCCTCGATGCGCTTCTCGATCACCGAGAGTTCCGCGAGTCCGGTACGCAGGCCGTCCTCGTCGCGTACGACACCGGCGTGCTCGGTCATGGTGTCGCGGATGGCGCGTTGCAGGGCCCGCACGTTCTCGGGCCCGTCGGCGGCGAGGAGTGCGTCGATCTCGGCGCGGGCCTCCGCGACGGCCGACGCCGAGCGCGGCTGCGCGGTCAGGGACTGCGAGTACGCCGCGGCGGCCCGGCCGGTGAGGCGGCCGAACACCAGCAGTTCGATGAGGCTGTTGCCGCCGAGCCGGTTGGCGCCGTGCAGTCCGCTCGACGCCTCCCCGATGGCGTACAGGCCGCGTACGTCGGTGCTGTGGTCCTCGGGGCGCACCCACACCCCGCCCATCGAGTAGTGCGCGGTGGGCGCGATCTCGATCGGGTCGCGGGTGATGTCCAGCATCTGGAGGTCGAGCAGCGTCTGGTAGACGCGGGGCAGCCGCGTCATGATCGTCTGCCTGGGCAGGTGCGAGACGTCGAGCCAGACGCCGCCGTGGGGCGTGCCGCGCCCTTCCTTGATCTCTGTGTACGCGGCCAGGGCCACGCGGTCGCGGGTGGAGAGCTCCATGCGCTCGGGGTCGTAGCGGGCCATGAAGCGTTCGCCGAGCGCGTTGCGCAGGATGCCGCCCTCGCCGCGGGCGGCCTCGCTGACCAGGGTGCCGGCGGCGTTCTCGGGTTCGATGATGCCGGAGGGGTGGAACTGCACCAGTTCGGCGTCGCGCAGCCTGGCCCCCGCCTCCACGGCCAGGCGGAAGGAGTCCCCGGTGTTCTCGTCGCGCCGCGAGGAGGTGCGCCGCCAGATGCGGGTGTGTCCGCCGGCGGCCAGGATCACCGCGTCGGCGTGGATGACGTAGCGCCGTCCGCTCGTGAGGTCGAAGCCGTACGCGCCGAACACGGCGCCCTCGTGGACCAGCAGCCGGGTGATGTACACCCCGTCCAGCACGGGGATGTCCAGTCGCTCCGCGCGCCGGATGAGGGTGCGCTGGATCTCCAGGCCGGTGTAGTCGCCGGCGAAGGCGGTCCTGCGGAACTTGTGCGCGCCGAAGAAGCGCTGCGAGATCCGGCCGTCCTCCTCCCGGGCGAAGTCCATGCCGTAGCGCTCCAGGTCCTCGATGCCCCGGGCGGCCCCCTGGGTGACGATCTCCACGGTGCGGGGATCGGCGAGGAGGTAGCTCTCCTTGAGGGTGTCGGCGGCGTGCTGCTGCCAGCTGTCCTCGGGGTCCATGGTGGCCAGCGCCGCGTTGATGCCGCCGGCCGCCAGCGCCGTATGGGCGTCGTCCTTGGGGCGCTTGCCGACGGCGAGGACGTCGACGCCGGCCTCGGCCAGTTCGATCGCCGCCCGCAGACCGGCCCCTCCGGTGCCGATCACCAGCACCATGGTCGCGAGACGTTGTTCGGTGACAGCCACGGTCCACTCCGATCACTGGGGTCTTCATCCGGTACGACCGGACAGCCCCGCGATCCGTGACAGCTCAGGACGTGGTGCCGCCGCCCAGGGAGGCGACGTAGGGTGCCAGCTTCTCCGGGTTCATGACCCACATGGCCCGCTCGACGCCGCGTTCCGAGATGTCGAGGGTCAGTAGGACCACCGGTGTCCCCCCGGCCGTGACGAGGACGGCGGGACCGCCGTTGGCCTCGACCCAGTGGATCTCCTTCTCCGGCCAGAAGCGCGGTGCGAAGGCGGCGAGGTACCTGGAGACGTGCACCAGGCCGACGACCGGGAACTTGGACGCCCCGCGCAGTCCGTTCCCGTCGGTGTAGCTGACCACGTCCTCGGCGAGGATGTTCTCCAGCACGGCGAGATCGCCGGTCTGTGCGGCGGCGAGGAAGACCTCCATCAGCCGTCGGTGCTCGGTGGCGTCGACGGGCTTGCGGCGCTGGGACGCGAGGTGTCTGCGCGCGCGGCTCACCAGCTGGCGTGTGTTGGTCTCGCTGGTCTCCAGCATGTCCGCGATCTGCCGGTAGGGGTAGTCGAAGGCTTCGCGCAGCACATAGGCCGCCCGTTCCACGGGGTTGAGCCGCTCCAGCAGGAAGAGCACCGCCGTGTCGAGCGCCTCGGCCCGCTCGGCGCCCAGCTGCGGATCCGCGCGCGTGTCGACCGGCTCCGGCAGCCAGGGGCCGACGTACGACTCGCGGCGCACCCGCGCGGACTGGGCGACGTTGAGCGCCAGCCGCGCGGTGACGGTGGCGAGGAACGCCTTCGGCTCACGGACGACGGTTCGGTCGGTGTGCTGCCACCGCAGCCACGCCTCCTGGAGTACGTCCTCGGCCTCCGTGGCGCTGCCGAGCACGCGGTAGGCGATCCCGAAGAGCTGGGGACGCGCCGCCATGAACACGTCCGCCGCCTCGTCGAGGGAGTCCGTGCCGTCCCCGATACCCATGCGTGCCGCCTTCGGTTCCGCCCGGTTCGCGCGAGCGCCCGCCCATCGTACGGCGCCCCTCCCGCACCGCTCGCGACCGCCGGGCAGGTCAGACGCCGCTCTCCGGCCGCGCGGCGACGGCACGGCCCGCGTCGAGTTCGGCGACCAGGCCGCGCAGGACGGGGCCGTACTCGGGGTGGGCGAGCGCGAACGCCATCTGGGCGACCATGTAGTCGGCCGGATTCCCGGTGTCGTACCAGCGGCCCTGGATGACCTGTCCGTACACCGCGCGGGTGGCGGCGTAGGCGTTGATGGCGTCGGTCAGGTAGACCTCACCGGTCCTCGTCTCGTACCAGCGGCGGGTCTGCTCACGCAGTTCGTCGATGATCCCGGGGGTGACGACATAGCCGCCGATGGCCGCGTACGACGACGGCGCGGCGGCGGGCTCGGGCTTCTCGACCAGGCCGGTGATGCGCAGTTGTCCGTCCCCGAGGTCCTCCTTGACGATGGGCACCCCGTAGCGCTGGGAGTCGACGGGGTCCATCGGCATGAGGGCCAGCACCGGGCAGCCGGTCTGCTCGTAGGCGCGGACCAGTTGCTGGGCGCGGGGGACCTCGGCCACGAAGACGTCGTCGGGCCACAGCACGAGCACCGGTTCGTCGCCGAAGGCACGGGCGGCGTTGAGCACGGGGGTGCCGTTGCCGTAGGGACCGTACTGGTCGAGGTAGGTGATGTGCCCCTGCCGGGCCAGCTCCGCGACCTCCTCCACGGCGTCCGCGTAGGCCGTCTTGCCGTCTTCGCGGAGTTGGTCGACGAGGGCGGGGTTGGGGCGGAAGTGCTCCTGGATCAGGGACTTGCCGCCCGAGACGACGATGGTGATGTCGGTGATGCCGGAGTCCACCAGCTCGCGGACGGTGTGCTCGATGACCGGCTTGTCGCCGACCGGGAGCATCTCCTTCGGTGTCGCCTTCGTCAGGGGCAACAGCCTGGAGCCGAGCCCGGCGGCGGGAATCACGGCCCTGCGAATCGTCGGGGACATCACGTCTCTCTCCGGTCGGGCGTCATGTGCCCGTCGGCAGGCACACCCCGCCGACGCTACCAACGGCCCGCGCCGAACCCCGCCCGGCGCTCAAGGCGAAGATCGAGTACAGGCCATGCACCGTGGTGCGGCCGTCCCGTCGCGATGGAGCGCGGTCTGTTCACGTGTCAGGCCGCAGGCGCGGTGCCGTTCGCCGGGCCGCCGGCCAACCGGCTCATGGCACGCTGGGCGAGTGTCTGCTCGTGGAGGCGGCGGGCGGATTCGAGCAGGCGGATGCTGTCCGGTCCCCACATGCGGCGCAGGACGTAGCGCTCGTAGGGGCCCTGCTGCATCAGCCAGGCGACCGGCAGGAAGAGCTTCGCCGCGCGGGCGGCGCGCCTGCTCCTGCGCGGGCTGAGGCCCATCGAGTGGCGCATCTTGGCCGGGAGCGTGCCCATGACGGGGAGTTCGACGGCCGTGGTCTGCAACGCGTACGGGATGACGGCGCGCAGGTGTGAGATGTGGAAGTTCCGCTTCACCGTCCGCATGACGAGCTGGAACCAGTCCTCGCCGGTGCCGGGGGTGAGGTTGACCGTCGGGCTGGGTTCGAAGAGGTCCGCGTACTTCTCGTAGAGGGCGCCCAGTTCGGCCATCGAGGTGGGGATGTCCTCCTCGGGGGCGCCGACGAGCCTGAGGTAGGCCCCTGTCTCGGCGATGAACCGGTCGCGCTGCTCCGGGGAGAGGCGGTGCGGCTTCTTGCCGTCGCGGAAGGCGAAGGCCTCGTAGACGCGGAGCATGGGGTGCATTTCCGTCAGCGCGGCCCACATCGCGTCGCGCGGCTCGCTCGCCGCGTAACCGCCGAGTTCGGGCCGTGCGATGTCGATGACCTCGCCGGTCACCTTCTTGTGGATGGCGTGGAGGTGTTTGGCCATCAGCCGGGCGGTCTTCGTGTCGCCGAGCCACATGGGGGCGTGCATGCCCGAGTTGCGCGAGAGCCGGTCGAACACGTCCAGCATGGTGAGTGTGCCCTCGCGCGCCTTGCGGGCCATCGGGTCGCGGTCGCGCAGGCCCGCGTTGATCGGGTTGTAGCCCTTCGTCTGCACCACGCTCTGGGCGGCGTTGAGGAAGACGACGGTGGCCGGGTGGAGGAGCACCTCCCAGGCGACGCTCCCGGGTCCGAAGAGGCCGTGGTCGGGGGTGCCGTCGTCGTTGAGTGATCCCCCGGCCGGCGTGGGCTCGCCGAAGCGTCGCCAGCGGCGCTCCGTGCCGAGCAGATCTTCCCTGGTGATCTTGATCTTGGCCGCCTTGCTGCCGTGACCTGCGGCGACAGTGCTCATCGCGAACTCCTTCGTTCGATCCCGGTTTAATTCCCGCCCGGGAATTGAAGCTGCCAGCAAGCTATGCTCGGGGGTGCGCCGCGTCAACCCCCATGAGGCACGAGAGGCAGAAGCCATGAACGTCACAGAGCGGACACCGGCGACCGGTGGCCGGAGGGGACGCGGACGGCGGGCGGGCATCGACCTGGAGCGCATCATCGAGGCGGCCCGCTCCCTGGACTCGGGCACGCTGACCATGCAGGCCGTAGCGGACAAGCTCGGGGTCGACCGCAAGGCGGTCAACCACCATGTCAGCGACCGCGAATCACTGCTGAAGCTCCTGGCGCTCGACACCTTCGCGAAGGGCTCACCCGGCGTCGAGATCCCCGCGGACGCCTCGTGGCAGGAGGCATGCCGTATCTACGCGACCGCCTTCACCGACCGCCTGATCGCCGCCGACGCCCTCGCCGAACACCTCATGCCGGACGACTCGCTCTACGCCCAGTTCGTCGAGCCGGCCGAGGCCATCGCGAAACGGATGACGGAAGCGGGCTTCGACGACGAGGGCACGGTGCGCTGTCTCGCCCTGCTGACCAACCTCTGCTGGGCCTACGCCCGCGACGCCCTCTACGTGGCCCACAGCGGCGAGCGCCTCCGTCCCCGGCTGACTCGCGAAACCGTCTCAGGACGCGACCCCCAGGCATTCGAGCACCTCGCCAGGATCGTCGAACGCGGTGTCGACACCTACGACAGGAACCAACTCGACCTGAGCATCGAGATCTTCCTCCGCGGAGCCGAGTCGGTCCTGCTGCGCGGCGAGTCGGACGCGCGCTGACGCGCGAACGACGGGGCGGCAGCCCGACACGGGCCGACCGGCCCTGTCGAGGTCGTACGGCCCTGCGAACCTGCGTTCAGCGTGCGCTTGTTGCCTCGTGAGGAACCACGAAGGGGGCACAGGACATGGCGTGCCGGCGGCGGGAAGACCGGCGCGACCGGAGAGACGGCACGGAACCGCCACGCTTGTCGGAGACGCCGTCGCCCGAGGCCGCTTCCCCGCGGTCCGCCGTCTTCACCTACGACCCGCTCGACGGCCGGTCCGGCACCGGACCGCTCGCCACTCTGCGGAAGGGCGCCCTGCTCAGCGCCGGCGACCAGGCCAACGACACGGTGGACGCCGCGCACGGCGACCGGTACGCCCTCGCCAGGAGCACCGCCGACCGCCGTCCTCGGCCGGGCGCAGTACGGCAGCGGCGACGCCGAACTCGCCGTCGCCGCCCACGACCTGGCGACGATGGTGATCGCCATCGGCCACCTCGGCGGCGACACGCACCCCTGGCTGGCTGACCCGCATGCAGGCGTCCGGACCTGCGCGGCCCTGGCGCCCGGCCTCGCCGGCGACGACGCAGCGGGCCAGGTGCTGATGGAACTGGAACGGTCGCAGCAAGCCTTCGGCACGTCCTTCGACGACATGGCTCCACCCCTGCAACTCCAGTCCAAGTCGTACCAGGACCTGCTCACACGGCGACGCGGGAGCTGACGCCCGATGTCCGGGACGAGGGTAGGGCCCCGGCAGGGCGAACAGTCCCTGCCTCGCCTCAGTGGTCTTCCGTCCGAAGCGCGAGCTGATCCAGGGCCCCTGATCCGACGGGCATTCGCAGCCTGACCCATGCGTCGGCGGGAACCCCAACTTGGACGAAGGGGTCGGCCCGGGCTGCCACGGTTCACTCCCGCATCCGCGGGGATGTTCTTACCAGTACTCCAGCCGTAGATCGTTGCCGTCGTGGCAGGACCGTCCTATTCGTGTGTAACGGTGCCGCTCAGCCACGGTCCCAGGCTCCGCTGCGCGGCCCTCAGTACCTCACCCTGGGACAGCTCATCGGCTCGCTCGATCACAACGAGGCGCCAGTCCTCCCGGCGGACTGCGCCAAGTGTCACCGCACGCTCGCGCAGCAGGTACTTCACCGCCGACGCGACGTCCGCCACTGGAGGGCTTACCTCGTATCGGGCGAGTTTTCCGACGTACCAGTCCAGCCACTGCTGACCTCCCCTCCGCGCGGCCCGGGACAAGGCGGCCTCGGCATTCCCATCGAGAAAGACCATGACCGGGCAGACCGGTGCGAGCAGCTCCGTGAGGTCGGCCATGAACGCATCGATCCGCTCTTCCCCGTGACCCATGGCCAGCAGCGTTGGCACGAACGGCACCAGGGCGTCCGCGATCACCACGTCATCGCCGCTCGCCAGAACCGCATCAACGAACTCGGCGGTTGCCGCGAGCAACGTCCCCGGGTCGACGGCGCCGGTCGTCCGGAACGCCTCGGCCACCGCGGCGAACTGAGGCCTGGTCAGGATCTCTTCCTCTCGGAAGTGGTCCACTCGCAGTCCCGCATCGGCCAGCCATCGGGACAGACCAGCACACAGCGTCGACTTGCCCACCCCGGGAGACGCGCCCCACACAGTGATCAGAACCGTCATGACTGCCGAGCCTAGGAACGGCGGCCATGACTGCCAACCCCGCCGCATCTCCGCCCGTCCCTGCCGCGGATCGTGACCTTCATGCCTGAACGGCCCGGCCCCGGTAGTGGCCGCCCGGGATCGGGCCTGGTGACGGCGACGCCAGTCGGACCAGCCGAGCCGATGGGCGACATCGGGAGCGGGCCGGACGACGAGCGTGATGAACAAACGCTGGATCTCGTTGCAGGTCAGCGGTATGAGGCCGTCCGGCGCGAGTCGGCGGGCATGCTCGTCCGCGCGGACGACGACAAGGAAGGCATACGCGAGCATGACGAAGGTGACCCAGCGGGACCAGGACGCATAACGGCGGAGCTGGTGCTCGCCCAGCGCGGTCAAGGCCTTTCCGGACTGGAAGGAGAACCCCGCCCTCCCGTTCTCGCCGATTGCCATGGTGGGAGTCGCTCTCCGTGCGGCCACCGCATGACGGCACCGGTGGAAACAGCCCCTTGACGCCTCCCCCGTCGCAGGGGAGTACTGATCGAGAGGGCGGTGGAAATCCCTCGCCCTCTCGACGATGACGCGGCACAGCGACGACCGGTCGGTTCCCTAACCGGCGGCGGCCGGGGCGGGCGTCGGCTCCAGCGTCTGCGGGTGGGCGAGGTCGTAGGCGCTCTCGGCGTGCAGGTGGACGTCGACGCCTTCCTGTTCGACCTCGGGGCGCACGCGCAGGCCCATGGTCTTGTCGAGGGCCTTGGCGATGACCCAGGTCAGGCAGAAGGAGTACGCCAGTACGGCGAAGGCGCCGACCGCCTGCTTGCCGAGAAGGGAGAGGCCGCCGCCGTAGAGGAGTCCGTCGACGCCGTTCGGGGCGTCCGCGGTGCCGAGGACGCCGACCAGCAGGGTGCCGGTGATGCCGCCGACGAGGTGGATGCCGACGACGTCGAGGGAGTCGTCGTAGCCGAGCTTGTACTTCAGGCCGACGGCGAGGGCGCAGACCGCGCCGCCGATCGCGCCGAGGGCGAGCGCGCCGAGCGGGGAGACCGCGCCGCAGGACGGGGTGATGGCGACCAGGCCCGCGATCGCGCCGGACGCGGCGCCGAGGCTGGTGGAGTGGCCGTCGCGGAGCTTCTCGACGAGGAGCCAGCCGAGCATCGCCGAGCAGGTGGCGGTGAAGGTGTTCAGTACGACGACGGAGGCCGTGTTGCTCGACGTCAGCGCGGAGCCGCCGTTGAAGCCGAACCAGCCGAACCAGAGCAGGCCGGCGCCGAGCATCACGAGGGGGAGGTTGTGGGGGCGTTCGGCGCCGCCCTCCTTCTTCCAGCCGATGCGCTTGCCGAGGACCAGGATCACGGCGAGGGCCGCCGCACCGGAGTTGATGTGGACCGCCGTACCACCGGCGAAGTCGATCGCGCCGAGCTTGTTGACGATCCAGCCGCCGGTGACGCCCTTGCCGTCGAAGGCGAACACCCAGTGGGCGACCGGCAGATAGACCACCGTCACCCAGATGCCGGTGAAGGCCATCCAGGCGCCGAACTTGATGCGGTCCGAGATGGCACCGCAGATCAGGGCGGCGGTGAGGGCCGCGAAGAGGGCCTGGAAGGCGGCGAAGACAGAGAGCGGGATGACGGCCTTCGGGTCGTCCGTCATCACGCCGCTCATGCCGAAGTACTCGGTGACGTCACCGAGTATTCCGGCCCCGCCGATCGAGTCGCCGAACGAGGCCGAGAAGCCGTAGACGACCCAGATGCAGCCGACCAGGGCGACGGAGCCGAAGGTCATCATGATCATGTTCAGGACGCTCTTGGCGGCGACCATGCCGCCGTAGAAGAGCGCGAGGCCCGGCACCATCAGACAGACGAGTGCCGTGCTCGCGAGCATCCAAGCGGTACTTCCGGTGTCCATGCGCACGCTCCACAGAGAGGCCCAGCGGGAGGAAACAACGTTTCACCGCAGTAGACCTTGGGTGCGTTACAGGACACCTGTGTGGCTGATTAAGGCCGGGTTTCAGTGCGGGGCGCCGCCGCCGAAGGCCGTCACCGTCAGGAAGCGGATCGGCAACTCGACCAGCCGCTCCGGACCGTGGGGACCCTCGCCGTCGAACTGGAGGGCGTCGCCGGGGCGCAGGGTGTAGCTGGACTTCCCGTGGCCGTAGACCATCACGCCTTCCAGCATGTAGATGATCTCGGTGCCGGCGTGCTGGAAGAGGGGGAAGACCTCGCTGGACTCGGTGAGGGTGACCAGCAGGGCGTCCATGCGCTTGTGGGCGCCCCTGAGTGAGCCGAGCTGGGCGTAGTCGTGGCCGACGCGGGTGCCCCGCCGGACGATGCGGGCGCCGTGTCCGGCGGGGACGAAGACGGCCTCGCGTTCGTCGTCCAGGCCGCGGAACAGGGCGGTGACGGGGACGTCGAGACCGCGCGCGAGCCGGGAGAGCGTGGTGAGACTGCACGCGGTCTGGGCGTTCTCGATCTTCGACAGCATCGCCTTGGAGATGCCGACCCGCTGCGCCATCTCGCCGACCGACAGCCCGGCCGCCTGCCGGTACTCGCGGGCCCGGACCGCGATGACGCGCTCCAGGGCCTGGTCGTCGGAGTCCGCCGCGGGTTCGGGGTGTTCGTCGTGCTCGGTCACCGGCGCATCCTATGCCGTGCGTTCCAGGCGGAAGCGGGGGTGGGGCTCGGCCCGGCCGGTGGCCAGGTCGGCCGCCATCGCGCCGATGAGCGGCGCGAATTTCGCGCCGTGCCCGGAGCACGGGGAGACGATGACGAGGCTGCCGTGACGGTCCAGGACGAAGTCCTCGTCCGGGGTGGTCGTGTAGAGACAGGTCGTCTCGGCGACGGGTACGGGGTCGAGTCCCGGGAGCCGGTCGTGGACGAAGTCGCCGACGCGGACGCGCGAGGCGGGGTCGACGGCACCGCTGCGTGCGGTGGCCGTGGTCGGGGTGCCACGGTCGTGTTCGGCGACCTTGACGGCGGGCAGCGGACCGCCGTCGGCGCCGGACGGCAGTCCGAAGACCTGCATCGACTCGTCCTTGGAGACCAGGACCGGCCAGGCGTCGGACGGCTCCCGCTGCCGGAAGTGGAAGACCTGCTGCTGGGTGACCCTCAACGGCGGGAGCACGACGGGCAGTTGGAGCTCGGGCAGCCACGCCCCGGCCGCGACCACCACCGTGTCGGCGATCAGCTCACGCCCGTCGTCCACGCGCAGAATCACCTTCTCCCGTACCTCGACGCCCGTGACGCGTACCCCGATCCACAGGTCCGCTCCATGATCGATCGCCCGCCTCACACAGACCGCGACGGTTTCGTCGGCGTCGATGACACCCGCGTCCGGGTGATACAGCGCCGGACCCGTGAACCGGATCTGCGGCCAGCGCTCCGAGGCGGCTTCCGGGCCGAGGAGTTCGTACGGCACCCCGGCCGCGCCCAGGGTGCCGGCCAGGCCCTCCGGGTCCCGCCCCTCACCCAGGTCGAGGCCACCGGTGGTCCGCAGCAAGGGAGTCGAGCTGTCGTGTTCCAGCTCGCGCCACTCCTCGTAGGCCTTCCCCGTCAGGCCGACGTAGAGGGGATCGGCGTACGCGCGCCGGAAGATGCGTGAACTGCCGTGCGAGCTGCCGTGCCTGTGGCCGATGTCGTGCGCCTCGACGAGCGTGACCTCGTGGCCCCGCCGGGCGAGCTGCCACGCGGTGGCGGCGCCCATGAGCCCGGCGCCGACGACGGCGATCACCGTACGGCTCCGGGGATCCAGTCGGTGCCGGCGAGGGGGACGCGGGCCATGGCGGCGGACTCGATGGTGAGGGCGACCAGGTCCTCGGGCTCCAGGTGGTGGAGGTGGGCCTTGCCGCAGGCGCGGGCGAGGGTCTGGGCCTCCAGGGTCATCACGCGGAGGTAGTTCGCGAGTCGGTGACCGGCCTCGACGGGGTCGAGGCGGGCGGCGAGTTCCTCGTCCTGGGTGGAGATGCCTGCCGGGTCTCGACCGTCCTGGTAGTCGTCGAAGTAGCCTGCCGCGGAGCCGAGTCGGCGGTACTCGTCGTCGTACTTCGGGTGGTTGTCGCCCAGGGCGATCAGGGCTGCCGTGCCGATGGCGACCGCGTCCGCGCCCAGGGCGAGGGCCTTGGCCATGTCGGCGCCGCCCCGGATGCCGCCGGACACGATGAGCTGGACCTCGCGGTGGACGCCCAACTCCTGTAGCGCCCGCACGGCTTGGGGCAGAGCGGCGAGGGTGGGGATGCCGACGTGCTCGATGAAGACGTCCTGGGTCGCGGCCGTGCCGCCCTGCATACCGTCGACGACCACGACGTCGGCGCCCGCGTGGACGGCGAGCTTCACGTCGTAGTAGGTGCGCGTGGCGCCGACCTTGACGTAGATCGGCTTCTCCCAGTCGGTGATCTCGCGCAGTTCGAGGATCTTGATGGCGAGGTCGTCGGGGCCGGTCCAGTCGGGGTGGCGGCAGGCGCTGCGCTGGTCGATGCCGACCGGCAACGTCCGCATGCCGGCGACGCGTTCGGTGATCTTCTGACCGAGGAGCATGCCTCCGCCGCCCGGCTTGGCGCCTTGGCCGAGGACCACCTCGATGGCGTCGGCGGCACGAAGGTCGTCGGGGTTCATGCCGTAGCGGGACGGCAGGTACTGGTAGACGAGGTGCTTGGAGTGGCCGCGCTCCTCGGGCGTCATGCCGCCGTCGCCGGTGGTCGTGGAGGTGCCGACCTCGCTGGCACCGCGGCCGAGGGCCTCCTTGGCCTGGGCGGACAGCGCACCGAAGCTCATGCCGGCGATCGTGACGGGGGTGGCCAGCCGCAGGGGGTTCTTGGCGTGCCGGGTGCCGAGGACGACGTCCGTGTCGCAGCGTTCGCGGTAACCCTCCAGCGGATAGCGGGACATGGAGGCGCCGAGCAGCAACAGGTCGTCGAAGTGGGGCAGTCGGCGCTTGGCGCCCCAGCCGCGGATGTCGTAGATGCCGGTCTCGGCGGCGCGCTGGATGGCGTGGATGGTGGCGCGGTCGAAGGTCGCGGACTCGCGCAGGCCGTGGGATGCGGGTTCCATGGTTCTTCGAACTCCCTCAGTACGCTGCCGTGTTGTCGACGTTGAAGTGGTAGAGCTCGCGGGCCGATCCGTAGCGGCGGAAGTCGGCCGGGTCCTCGTCCCGCTCGGCCGCCTTGAGCAACTCGGCCAGCTCGGCGAGGTGTTCGGGCCGCATCTCCTTCTCCACGCAGTCCGCGCCCAGTGACTTGACCGTGCCGCGGACGTAGATCCGCGCCTCGTAGAGGGAGTCCCCCAGGGCGTCGCCCGCGTCGCCGCAGACCACCAGTCGCCCGGCCTGTCCCATGAACGCGCTCATGTGGCCGACGTTTCCGCCCACGACGATGTTCACGCCCTTCATGGAGATCCCGCACCGCGCGGCGGCGTCGCCGTCGATCACCAGGAGGCCGCCGTGTGCGGTGGCTCCGGCGGACTGGGAGGCGTTGCCGCGCACGCGCACGGTGCCGGACATCATGTTCTCGGCGACGCCGGTGCCCGCGTTGCCGTGGACGGTGACGGTGGCGTGCTGGTTCATGCCCGCGCAGTAGTAGCCGACGTGGCCCTCGACCTCCACGGCGAGGTCTTCACGGATGCCGCAGGCCACGGCGTGCGCGCCCCGCGGGTTGAGAATCCGCCAGGTCGCGGCCGAGGGTGTGTGCAGGGCCTGGTTGAGCTCCCTCACCGGGGTCTCGGCCAGGTCGATCAGCGTCGCCATACGTACACCTCTTCCGGTTCGGGTTCGAAGATGCGGGCGTTCTCGACGCCGGGCAGGACGTCCAGGGCGCGGTACTCGGAGGCCATCGCCACCCAGGCGTCGGTCTCGGCGACGAGGGCGGGCTTGCAGGCGATGGCGTCCCGGACGATGGCGAAGGAGTCGCTCGTGGACACCAGCAGGGTGTAGAAGCCGTCGAAGCGCTCGCACAGCAGTCGCAGCGCCTTCTCCGGGTCGGCGCCTTCGGAGAGTTGGTGCGCGATGAAGCGGGCGCCGACCTCGGAGTCGTTCTCGCTGTCGAACTCCACGCCCCGGGCGCGGAGTTCGCGTCGGATGGTGGCGTGGTTGGCGAACGACCCGTTGTGGACCAGGCATTGACCGGGTCCGACGGAGAAGGGGTGCGCGCCTTCGGGGGTGACGGCCGACTCGGTGGCCATCCGGGTGTGGCCGACGCCCTGCCAGCCGGTGACGTTCGCGAGCCCGAAGGAGTCGGCCAACTCCACTGGATTTCCGGTGCCCTTGAGTACGGCCATGTCGGTGCCGGAGCCGATGACGACGGCATCCGGCAGCGCGTCCGCGACGGCCGCGAGCAGGGCGGCGACGGAGAGGTCCGCGTGGACGACCGTGGTGACATCGGCCGCGACGGCCGTCGTGCCCGGCAGCGCGGTCTCCGCGTCGGCCGGCGTCACGCCCAGCAGCGAGACGACCGCACGTCCCGGCGGGGACAGGCGCGGGTCGCCGTAGACCGCGACACCGGCCGAGTCGGGTCCGCGTTCGACGACCTGGCCCAGCATCGCGGTCAGCAGCTCGCCGAGCCGCGGTTCGAGTGCGGGCTCACGCAGATGGAGCCCCACGATTCCGCACATCTCAAGTCCCTTCTGGAGGGGGCGAAAACGGAAGGTGGTCAGAAGGCGGTCAGATAGCGGTCGAGCTCCCAGGGGCCGACCGTGGCGTGCCAGTCGAAGAACTCCTCGCGCTTGAGGTCGGCGAAGTACCGGCTCACCCCGGTTCCGGCCGCGTCCAGGGCACCGCTGACCACGTCGTCCGCCTGGAGGGCCTCGACGGCGTGCAGGAGGGTCGGCGGGAGTTCGGGGCCCTTGCCGACCGCGCCCGGCTCACCGGGGTCGAGGCCGCGCTCGATGCCGTCGAGACCGGCGGCCAGGGCGGCGGCAGCGGCGAGGTAGGGGTTGGCGGCGCCGTCCCCGCCGCGCAGTTCGATGCGGTTGCCGTCGGGGACGCGCACGAAGTGGGTGCGGTCGTTGCCGCCGTAGCCCGCCGTGCGCGGTGACCAGGTGGCACCCGAGCGGGTGGAGACCGCGCCGGTGCGCTTGTAGGAGTTGACCGTCGGCGCGATGACGGCCTGGAGGGCGCGGGCGTGCTCGACGATCCCGGCGACGAAGGAGTAGGCGAGCGGGGAGAGGCCGAGGCCCCGCCCGTCGGTGGCGTCGGGGAACGCGGGGTCCTCGCCCCGCCAGAGCGACATGTGCAGGTGCATGCCGGTGCCGGTGCGGTCGGTGAACGGCTTCGGCATGAACGTGGCGGTCATGCCGCGCTGTTCGGCCAGGACCGACACCAGGTATCGCATGGTGATGACCCGGTCGGCGGTGGTGAGGGCGTCGGCGTGCAGGAAGTTCTGCTCGAACTGGCCGTTGCCGTCCTCGTGGTCGTTGGCGTAGTTGCCCCAGCCGAGGGAGTTCATGGCCTTGGAGACGGCGGTGAGGTGGTCGTACATCCGGGTCAACCCGCGGGCGTCGTAACAGGGTTGGGCCGCGGTGTCGCGGCTGTCGGCCACGCTGAGCACACCGTGCTCGTCCCGGTTGACGAGGAAGTACTCCACCTCGGCGCCCACGGAGAGGGACAGCCCCTGCCCGGCGGCCCGCTCGATCAGCCGGCGAAGGATGACGCGCGGGGCGTACGGCCAGGGCTTTCCCTCTACGTACGGGTCGCAGTGGACCAGTGCGAGACCGGGTTTGACGAAGGGGAGGGGGGTGTACGAGCCGGCGTCCGGACGCGCGACGACGTCGGGATCGCTGGGCTGCTGGCCGAGCGCGCCGGCCGCGTATCCGGCGAAGCCGACGCCCGTGTCCCGGAGCTCCTCCACGGCCTGGGCCGGGACCAGCTTGGCGCACGGCTTGCCGGTCAGGTCGACGAAGACGGCCAGGACGAACTCGATGCCGTCGGCGCGGACCAGTTCGGCGAGATCGGGGGTGGCGGTCGCCATGGATCCCTCCAGGATGTCTACTGCTATGAATCTATGTTGCATATCAGTAGACAGGGTTGGCGTTACGGAAGGATTTCCGCCGTGCAAGCTCCCCGTAAGCTGCGGGGTCACAGTCGACCGAATTTCAACTAGGTCGTTCCGTGTCGCCCGCGTATCAATGGGGGTCGTACGTTCCGACGGACCGTCAGATTCGATCCCCCGCAGTGTGCCCGCACCCACCCGGCCCGGGGTCGCCATCCCACAACATGGCACTCCCATCAACGGGAAGGGAACACGATCCCCATGAAGCGATTAACCACAGGTGCGGCACTCACCGCCGCGGTCGTCGCCGCCACGACGCTGGCCCTCGCGCCCTCCGCGTCCGCCGCCGTCACCCCGGCCAGCGCCACCATCACCGCCTCCTGCGGCATCTTCGGCGGTGGCGCGGCCACGCTGACCGCGACCCAGGTCAGCAGCACTTCGGCCACCATCACCCTCAACTCCACCGCCATCACCACACCGCTCGCCCTGTCGGCGAACTCCATCAGTTCCACGCTCACCATGACCAACTCCACAGGCGCCAACCGGGTGTTCAGCGGCACCGTGAACCCGGCCATACCGGCGGGCGGCGCGGTCACCGTCGGTCCGCTGCCCGGCACCGTGGCCGTCGGCGACCACCTGGACTTCTTCAACGGCTCACTGAAGATGGTCATCTTCGGCATCTCCGTCACCTGTACGTCGAGCGCCGCTCAGTCGCCCGGGCCCTTCGTCTTCAGCTGAGTCCGCCGTGAGTGAGTGACCCGTTCGACTTCCGGGAGCGGTCGCACGCGCGCCCGCGCAGGACCCGACTGTCGCTCCGGGCGGACGACGCCCGACCCGCACCGGGATCAGACCCGGGCTGGTTCCGCCCGGAGCGATGCCCCGCCGCTCGCGAGATTCCCGACCGACCGGGGAGCGATGAGTTCGCGGGGCGGGGAGAGTCGTATCCGATGTATTCGACACGACTCCCCCGACCGGAAGGCCGACCGATGAGCTCTCTCCACGACACCCTGCGGCGACGCGTCGACGACGGCACCGTGCCGGGAGCTGTGGGCCTGGTGGCCCGCGGCGACGACGTCGAGGTGGTGGCCGTCGGCTCCGCCGACGTCGAAGGCACCGCGCCCATGGCCCGCGACTCGATCTTCCGGATCGCCTCGGTCAGCAAGCCGGTCACGGCGGCGGCGGTCCTGGCGCTGGTGGAGGACGGACGCCTGGCACTGGACGCCCCGGTGGAGGAGTGGCTGCCGGAACTGGCGAAGCCGACGGTGGTCCGCACACCCTCCTCCCCCGTCGAGGACGTGGTCCCGGCGGACCGTCCCGTCACGGTCGAGGACCTGCTGAGCTTCCGGGCCGGCTGGGGCTTCCCCGACGATTTCTCGCCGCCGGCCGTCCAGGCGCTGCTCGCGTTCCAGCAGGACGGCCGCGCCCCCTACCTCCAGCCCGGCCCAGACGAGTGGCTCGGCGCCCTGTCCCGGATCCCGATGGTGCGCCAACCGGGCACCGCGTGGCTCTACAACACCTGCTCGGACCTCCAGGGCGTCCTGGTCGCCCGCGCCTCGGGCTCGCCCTTCCCGGACTTCCTGGCGGAGCGGTTCTTCGGGCCGCTGGGCATGACGGACACGGCGTTCACGGTCCCGGAGTCGAAGCGGGACCGCTTCACCACTGCCTACACCCCGGACGGGCAGGGCGCCCTCCGGCAGGCCGACACCCCTGACGGCGGCTTCAGCCGCCCCCCGGCCTTCCCCTCGGGCGCCGGCGGCCTGGTCTCGACAGCGGACGACCTCCTCGCCTTCGGCCGGATGCTCGCGCACGACGGCACGGCACCGGACGGCACGCGGGTCCTCTCCCCTACCTCGGTCAGCCGCATGACGACGAACCACCTCACCGCCGCCCAGCGCGAGGCCGCGACCCTGTTCCTGGAGGGCCAGGGCTGGGGCTACGGCGGCCAGGTCGACATGGCCCCGATCGACCCGTGGAACGTCCCCGGCCGCTACGGCTGGGTCGGCGGCACCGGCACCGCGGCCCACGTCGTCCCGCCCACGGGCACTATCACGGTCCTGCTGACCCAGGTGGCGATGACCAGTCCGACACCGACGCCGCTGATGCGGGAGTTCTGGCGGTGCGCGGCGGCGGTCTAGAGGCGGTGGCCGGTGAGGCCGTTGATCCAGGCGATCATGGCGTCCGCGTCCTCGTTCACGGCGTGGCCGCCGTCCCAGTACAGGTACGAGTCGACGTCGTCGCCCAGGCTGTCGAGCCTGGCGGCGAGGTTGAGGACGATGTTGTGCGAGGTGTTGGTGTCGAGCGAGCCGGTGCGCAGCCACCAGTGCCTGGAGCGGCCGGGGTTGCGCTGTCCGATGAAGAACATCGGGTTCATCAGCCTGATCTTCTCGGGCAGGTCGGCGTCGAGTCGGGCGGTGTCGTCACCGGTGGCGGTGCGGAGGCTGTAGAGCGTGAAGTGGCGGGCGTTGGTGGTCGCGTCGCCGAACTCCTGGTTCTCGAAGGCACCGACGTCGAGGGCGTCGAAGGACGGGGCGTTCTTCGACCGGGTGCCGATGTGGGACAGGAAGCCGTCCCAGGTGAAGGTGGCCCTGCCGCCGTTCCAGGTGATGAAGGGGTTGGCGGCGAGGTAGGTGGCACGGTCCGCGTCCGACAGGCAGGCGAGATGGGCGGTGGCCGAGGGCTGGAGGTAGACCTCGACCATGTAGTCGGCGTAGTTGTCGGCGGTGAGGGTGCCGTACCCCTTGATGCCGCGCAGGCGCAGGGTGCGGAGGTAGCCGGCGTACGCGTCCTTCAACTGCGTGGAGTAGGGCTGTGCGAGGGCGGTGCCACTGCCCAGCGGGAGCGTGCCGAACATCCACTCGTACGCCATGTCGGCGTGGTCGAGATCGGTGATGGGCGAGTAGGCGGCGGTGGCGAAGACGGCGTCGCTCTCGTCGGCCGCCCCGATCTCCCTCAAGTAGGGGTGGTACAGCGGGCTGTCGCCGGAGGCGCCGAGCAGCGCGGAGAGCGCCGCGCCGGCGCTGCCGCCGCCGGAGACGATCCAGTCGGTGTTGCCCGGGATGCGGTGGCTGTTGAAGCGCAGGTAGCGCACCGCGGCCTTGAGGTCCACGATGCAGGCCGGGGCCTTGCCGAAGTACGTGCCGTCGGCCGTCGCGTTGTCCCGGCCCCGGACGCCCGGCTCCACCACGACCCAGCCGTTCGCCAGCGCGTACAGGGCGTTGTTCTGACGCGCCGTGGCACCCTCACCGGCGTTGTTGCCGCCTCCGCCCGGGCCGCCGATGACCGGGCCGGTGTAGCCCACGCCCGTGGCGGGGTTCGTGCTGGAGGAGGAGTACCCGCCCATGATGTTGGCCAGCATGATCGGTGCGCGGGAGGCGTCGACCGCCGTGCCGTCGATCTCGACGGGGACGCTGATGTTCATGCTCTGGTATGCCGCGTCGACCGGCTTCGCCACATAGGTGACGGCCTTGTAGAAGTGGTACGTGACCGTGTGGTCGCCGCTGCCGGTGGTGATCGTGGTCGTCAGAGTCGTGTGGTCGTCCTTGTCGAACACCAGTGACGCCTTTGACACCTTGTCGCCCGCCGAGGATGCCGTGGTCGTGGCCGAGTCGGCGCCGGCCGGTGTGGCCGCGTTCGCCGGTGCGGCCGAGAGGGCGGTGGAGGCCGGAACCGCTGCCGCTGCGGCGATCCCCGAGATGACAGTCCTGCGCTTCATGGCGAACGAGGCCCTTCCCGGTGGGCGACGCCCTCTTTTCCGGCGCGGCCGACCGCTGATTGGTTGTGGATGTGGGGTTGCGCGACCGATTCGCGCCTGGCTCAAAGGTGTCGCAGTATCTCGGTGCGGTCCGGAATCGGCCGGACCGCACCATGTCCCTTGGTGGTGAGAGCGGCGGCCACCGCCGCGTACCGCGCCGCCTCCACCGGTGAGGCCCCCCGCACCAGTTCGGCGGCGAACGCGCCGTCGAAGGTGTCACCTGCGCCGGACGCGTCCACGGCGGTCACCTGATGCGGCGGAACGCGGGTCACCTCTCCGTCCTCGGCCACCAGCACCCCCTCCTCGCCCAGCTTGAGGACGACCACGCTCGGGCCTCGTGCGCACAGCGCCCGCAGCACGGCTTCCGGCGACTCCTCACCTGTGAGCATCCGGCCCTCGTCGAGATTGGGAAGGGCGACGTCGCACAGCTCCAGGCTGCGCAGGATCACCGCTCGCGCACGCTCCCGCGACCACAACGCCGGCCGGTGGTTGGGGTCGTAGGTGATGAGCGTGTGGTGGGCACGGGCGACCGCCATCGCGTGGAAGGCCGCGTCGCAGGCCGTGCTGCTGATCGCCTGCGTGATGCCGGTGACATGCAGCAACCGCGCCTGTGCGACGGCCTGTTCGGGGATGTCGGCGGGTGTGAGCCAACTGGCCGGCGAGTCGGCCCGGTAGTACGTGAAAGCGTGCCCGGCCGGACCGCGGGCGATGAAGTAGACGCCCGTACGCCCGCCCGGCTCGCGCGTCACATGCTCCGTGCCGATCCCCTCGCGCTCCCACAACCGCAGGAGCGAGGTACCGAACGCGTCGTCACCGACCCGCGTCACGTAACCGGCACGTCCGCCCGAACGAGCCGCGGCCACAAGGAAGTTGGACGTGTCGCCGCCGTAGCCGACCGTGAAGGACTCGGCACTCTCCAGCGCCCCGTCCGCGTCGGCGTTGAACTCCAGCATCGGTTCGCCGATGGCGAGGATGTGGGCGGGTTCGATGTCGGTGTGCGTCATGGCCTCGGGTTCGGATCGGCGCGAAGCGCGGGGTGGACGGAGCGGAAGTCTTCACGGGCCGGCGGTCCGTCTCAGTTGTACGACGGCCCCTCCGGGCGCCGGACTCGTCGAGTCGGCCGCGCCATACGCTTCCCGGACTCGTCGATCGCTGACACGTAGGGCGAGGACTGACGCACACAGGCACAGCGCGGCCAGCGTGAAGAAGGCAACGCGGTAGGCGAACGCGCCGTCGGCGCCGGCCGGTGCTGTCAGGGATGCCGCCAGTGTCCCGGCCAGGGCCACCCCGAAGGCTCCGGCGGTCTGCCGCTGCATGTTGAGGAGGGTGGTGGCGTCGGCCGTACGGGAGGAGGAGATCGCGACGAAGGCGGCGTTCTGGGCGCTTGCGAAGAGCAGGCCGACGGATGCGCCCAGGAGGTAGGTCGACGGGTAGAGGGCGAGGGGCCGCGGGGTGACCGTGAGGATCGCCAGGAGGACGACGACCAGCGCGGCGCCGGCACCGCCGAGGACCATCAGGCGGCGGGGGCCGACCCGGTCGTGGACGCGGGGCACGATCTGTGAGGCGGTCAGCATGCCGAGCGCCTCCGGGAACGTGGCCAGGCCCGAGTGGAGGGCGTCGTAGCCCAACTCGGTCTGCAGGAACTGGGGGTAGAGGTAGAGCACGCCCATGAAGGCGGCCCCGGTGGGCAGCAGCACCAGCTGGGTGGTGCGGAACAACTCGTCCCTGAAGACCCGCAGATCGATCATCGGGTGCTTCGCGCGCAGTTCCCATGGGACCAGTGCGGCGAGGAACACGGCGCCGCCCACGAGCGGGACGAGGACGGCGCCGCTTCGCCAGCCCCGGTCCGGGGCTCCGGTGAGGGCGTACAGGACCGCCGCGAGTCCGCCGCCCGCGAGCACGAACCCCGGCACGTCGAAGCGGGGCGCGCCCTCGCCGGGGAAGTCGGGCAGCACGCCCAGTCCGAAGCACAGGGCGAGCAGTCCGACGGGCAGGTTGACGAGGAACACCCAGTGCCAGGAGGCGGTGTCGACGAGCCAGCCGCCCAGGACGGGTCCGAGGGCGGGGGCGACGGCGGTGGGCAGCATGACGTACTGCTGCGCGCGCAGCCTCTCCGCCACTGGGAACGCCCGCAGCATCATCGTCATCCCGACCGGGGCGAGCAGTCCGCCGCCGACTCCTTGCAGGACGCGGTATCCGGTGAGCGCTTCGAGCGAGCCAGCGGTGGCGCACAGGCCCGAGGCCACCGTGAACAGCAGCAGGGCGGTCAGCGCGGTGCGCCGGGTGCCGAAACGGTTGCCGAGCCAGCCGGAGACCGGGATGAAGACCGCGAGGGCCACGAGGTAGCCGACGTTGACCGAGCTCAGGCCGGACGTGTCCACCGCGAAGTCGCGTCCCATGGCCGGAAGTGCCACATTGACGATCGTGGTGTCCATGATCGCCATGAAGTTCGCGGCGACGAAGACGACACAGACGGCGACCTTCGCGGAGACCAGATGCCCGAATCGCGGCCCGGTCCGCCGCTCGTGGCTCAACTGCCGTCCCTGAGCCAGCGGACCTGCCCCTCGGTCAGCGTGAGGCGGCGCGCCTGGAGCGAGTTGTCGATCTGGGCGGTCGTCCGCGCGCCGATGGACGGCCACACGCCGGGGTGGTGGAGGGTCCAGGCCAGGGCCACGGTCTCGGGCAACGAGCCGAGTTCTACGGCGAGTTCGCGGCAGCGGAGGCGTCGGGCGCGGTTGGCCTCGGTGTCGTAGGGGTCGGGTTTGCCGTGGTGCGCCTTGGGGCCGGTGCGCGCGAAGTGGCCGCGGGCCTGCGAGGACCAGCCGATCAGGGGCAGCCGGTGTCCGCGCACGACGTCGAGTACGGCGCCGTCGGCGTGCAGACTGCCTTCCAGCAGCGCCGGGTCGGGCTCGGCGAGGCTGAACTGGTAGCTGGCGACGGGGGTTTGGCCCCGCTCGCCGAGTTCGACGGCGAGCTGCGCCAGTCGCTCCGCGCGCCAGTTGGAGACGCCGACGCGGCGGACGTGTCCGGCCGCCACGAGACTCACGAGGGTGTCCGCGAGTTCGGCGACCGGTCGGGCGGGGTCGTCGCAGTGGTAGAGGAGGACGTCGATGGTGTCGACGCCGAGGTTCGCCAGCGCGGACCGCACATGCTCGAACACGGTGTCCCGGTCCAGGGGGATGTCCCCGCCGGTCGTGTCGTGGCCGACCTTGGTGGCCACCCCCAGGGTCCCGGGGTTCTTGCGCAGCCAGTCGCCGACCGCCGACTCGGCCTTCCCACCGGAGTAACTGTGCGAGGTCTCGACGAGGAGCCCGCCGGCGTCGGCGAAGTGGCCGAGCCGCTCGGCGGTCGTCCCGGCGGGCTCCGCCCCGAAGGGGCCGCCCAGGACGAATCTGTGCGCGGCGGTCTCCATGCCTTCCTCGTCGAGGAGGCCGTCGAGCAGCTGAAGGGGGGAATGCGGCATCAGGCCCCACCGTCCTCGTTCGAGGCGTCCACCCGACGGAATCCGTCGATGTCGGCGAAGGGCCGCGGCAAATGCGGCCGGAGCGGGACCTGGAAGGTGTTGAGCATCATCGCGGACATGCTGAAACTGCCGATGCAGCCGATCAGGTCCAGCACGCCCTCCTCGCCGAACAGCGCGATGGCCTCGGCGTAGGTCTCGTCCGTGACGAAGTGGTCGTAGAGCATCTCGTGCGCGAAGGCGTGGAAGACTCGCTCGTCCTCGGCCTTGAACTGTGGGTCCTCGCCGCGTGCCAGGCGTTCCAGGCACTCGGCCGGGACGCCTTCCTCGATCGCCTGCTGGATGTGGGCGTTCCAGGCGGCCTGGCTGTCGAAGTGACGGCCGCAGATCAGCACGCTCAGCTCACGCAGACGCTGCGGGAACCGGGACTCGTTGCGGCAGTAGCGGCCGAGGTTCTCGACCCAGTGGGCGAGTTCCATGTTGCGGGCCCAGACGAGGAAGGGCGGGGGCGGTTCCTCGGCTCCGGGGCCGACGATGGTTTCGAGGAGTTCGGTCTGTTCGGGGGTCAGGCCGGTGATGGGGGTCAGGCGCATGGTCGCGCTGCCTTTCGGGAGATGTGGGGTCGCCGAGTCGATGTCCGCTCGCACGGGATACGACGGTGGGGTCCGCCGGAGAGGCCCGCGCCCGGGGCAGCGCCGTCCGTGACCACGAGGCCGCGCGTCAAGGGCACGCGGTCGCGTGGTCAGCGGCGGGGGGAAAGGGGAGGTGCCCCGGGCACGGGCGCCCGGCACCGGCAGGCCGAGAAGGGGATGGATGGTCGGCCGACCGGGCGGGAACGGGGGCGTGTGGCGACTCGGGTGCGGGGAACGCCCCGGACGAGGTGCTCAACCCACAGGTGGAAAGCCTGGGCGCGACGGGTCAGGCGGTGCGCCACCAGGCGTAGTACTTGTCGCCGTAGCCGTCCATGATCTCCGCGTACTCGTGGTCGGCGTCCGGGAACTCGAAGAAGTCGTGCGGGACTTCGAGGTCCGTGAAGCGGGTGTCCAGGTCACGGATGGTGGGCGCCAGCCTGGTGTCGAGCCGGCCGGACAGCAGGCGGACCTGGCTGGTGCGGCGCAGTTCGGGGGCGTTGGCGAGGACCAGGCTCCAGGGGTGGCAGAGGTCGTAGTACTCCTGGTCACCGAAGTAGGTGTTGTTGACCCGGTCCTCGGGTTCGTCCTTGAGGTCGCGCAGGATCGCCCCGGCGATCGACGACACCTTCCCGAAGATCTTCGGGTACTTCAGGCCGAGGTGCAGGGCTCCGAAACCGCCCATCGAGAAGCCCTCGACGGTACGGGCCCGGGCCTCGGGAATCGTGCGGTACGTGTCGTCCATGTGCTGGACCAGGTCGAAGGCGGTGATCTGGGCGAGCGGGCGGGCCCCGTCCTTGGAGTCGACGTACCAGCCGATCGGCAGGATCTGCGGGACGACGACGATCGCCGGGGGCATCACCTCGTTCCGGATCGCCTTGTCGATCCGCGCAACCATTTCGGAACCCTGGCGGGCGTTGCCGAACCCGCCGTGCAGCCAGTAGATGACGGGGAACCGGCGTTCCGGTTCGGTCTCGTACTGGGGCGGGAGGTAGAGCTGGTAACTGCCCTGGGCGTCCGCGCTGCCGCGCGAGGGCTGGGGGTAGAGGCCGAAGGTGGTGAGCTCCTGGTCCTCACGGACCTCGTCGATCCACTGCTGTTCGATCTCTGCCATCTGCTCGGGCGTCGTGCGTACCTTGTGAACCTTCTCGGCCACGGGGTCTGTCCTCTCGGGGATAAGTTGTGGTGCAGATCCGGGATCCTCCGAGGCAGGTGCGGCAGCCCTCCGACCCACCACCCGGACGTTCCATTACGTAGAACGATGTATTCTGTTGTGGAACGCTCATCAGTGAAACGCTGCGACGGGAGCCTGTCAATGGCCGGGATCGAAACTTCAGTGGACTCTCAGAGCGGCGGTCGCGGGGGCCGTACGTCCCTCGCGGGCAACGCCACCGACAAGGCCCTCAACCTGCTGGAAGCGGCGTCGGCGCCCGGATATCCGCACCGGCTGGGCGATGTGGCCGCGACCGCGGGGGTACCGAAGGCCAGCGCCCACCGCATCATGCAGAACCTCGTGGCCACCGGTTTCCTGGCCTCCGACGGCGCCGGCGGCTACGGCCCCGGGCCCCGGGTCCGCGCGCTCGCCGCCCGGATCACCCAGGGCTGCGAGGAGGACCAGGTCATGCGCGCCGAGCTGGAGGTGCTCGGCCGGAGAATCGGTCACACGGTGCAGATCGGTGTGCGCACCGGCGACGCGATCACCCTGCTGGTCAAGGTGTCGGGCCCGAATCCGGTACAGGACTCCTCCCGGGTGGGCATGCAGCTGCCGCTCCACACCACCGCGATCGGCAAGTGCGTCCTCGCCGACCTCGACGAGGACGAACTCACCGCCCTGACAAGCCGGTTGGGTCTGCCGCCCCGCACGGAGAACTCCCTCACCGATCCCGCCGAACTGCGGGCGGAACTCGCCAAGGTGCGCGAACAGGGATTCGCACTGGACGACGAGGAGAACGAACTCGGCGTGCGCTGCCTGGCCGTTCCGGTCCGCGACGCGAAGGGCTCGACGATCGGCGCCGTCAACGTCTCGACGATCACCTTCCTGGAGACCCGCGAGACCCTCCTGAGCTGGGTCGACGTCGTACGGACGACGGCGGGAGCGCTGCACGGTCTACTGGGCTGAGCCTCAGGACGGCGCACCCGTACAACGAGATCCAGCCAGGGCACAACGTGACGATTCGCACGCTTATCTTGTGTGTCCGTCGCAGATTCACCGCGTACGAGCACTGGACAGCAGGGCATCGTTTCAGCAGGGTTACACCACTGGGCCGATCACGTCTCGTCCGCACTGCGGCCGGAAGACGCCCGCGCCCCTGTTCACCGGCCAGCCCCCGGTGAGCCGGCACCACCACAGCATCTGAGCCCGATCCTCGCGAGCAGCGGGAGCACCTCCGGTTCGTCGCCGCTCATCTCTGAAGACCGTCGGCCTCGCACGGCCTGTTTCCGGCCGTCACCGCACGGCGGTCCCCAGCGACGCACCCGACCCTCCTCACCTCCCGGCCCTCCTCCGGCCGGCTCGCACTTTTCCGTGAACATGCGCAGGTGGAACCCGCTCTTGGGCGCCACCCGGGCCTCGCGACCCTCGTCGCCCACGCCCGGCGCGTGCAGATGTTCCCCATCACTTCAGCTGCCCGCCCTTCCGGTCTCCGCCGCCGTGGCGGATCTCCCGTGGCGCAAGGAGAAGACATGCACTCCCTCGACTCCGCTTCCCATCTGCCCGGCCCCAGAGCACGCCGGGCCGCCCGCGGTGGCCTCGTGGCCCTGTCCGCCGGGCTCGCCCTCACCCTGACCGCCTGCGGCGGCGGCACGGGCGCGACCGCCGGTGCGAAGAGCACCGGAAAGGCGGTCGCCGGCGACACGCTGACCGTGGCCGAACAGCAGGCGCCGCCCACCATGAACCCGGGCAGTCTCGACCTCGGGTTCGTCGACTTCACGATGCTGTCGTACGAGTCGCTGTTCTACCTCTCCCCCGACGGCACCGTGCAGCCCGCGCTCGCGAAGTCCTGGAAGTACGTCGGCACCGGCAACACGGAACTGTCCGTGACGCTCCGCTCCGGCGTGAAGTTCGCCGACGGCACGGCCGTGACCGCCGACGCGGTGAAGGCGTCCCTGGAGTACGCGAAGAAGGCGCAGGGCAACCAGGCCCACTACCTGACCGACGCCACCATCACCGCCACGGGCCCGCTGACGCTGACCATCAAGCTCGCCAAGGCCAACCCGATCCTGCCGACCCTGCTGACCCAGTCGTACGGCATCGGGCAGATCATCAGCCCCAAGGGACTGGCCAGCGCGTCGAAGCTGACGCCGACCGACACGAGCCAGGGTGCCGGGCCCTACATCTACCAGCCCTCGCAGAGCGTGGCCGGCGACCACTACACCTACACCGCCAACCCGTCGTACTACGACAAGAGCAAGCAGCACTACAAGAAGATCGTCATGAAGATCGTGCAGAACGGCCAGACCGCGGTCAACGCCATGAAGACGGGCCAGATCGACGTCTACAAGGGCGACTACACCTCCGCCGCCTCGGCCAAGTCCGCGGGCATGTCCACCGTCGGACTGCCGGTGATCCTCCAGGGACTGAGCCTCATCGACCGCGCCGGCGAGGTGTCCAAGCCGCTCGGCGACGTCCGCGTCCGGCAGGCGATCAACTACGCGATCGACCGGGACGCGGTGACGAAGGCGCTGCTCGGCGACGCCGGCACGCCGACCGTGCAGACCGTCATCAAGGGCGGCGACGGTTACTCCGCCGACCTCGCGGACTACTACACGTACAACCCGGCGAAGGCCAAGGAGCTGCTGAAGGCGGCCGGCTATCCCGACGGCTTCACCCTGCCCGTCCTCGCGGCCACGTTCGTCGGCTTCGACACCATGGCCCAGGCCATCGCCGGTCAGCTGTCCAAGGTGGGCATCAAGGTGAAGGTCACCGCCGTCACCAGCATCACCTCGTTCGTCGAGAACCAGACGAACAAGAAGTACCCGGCCGTCTCGGGCGGCTTCACCGAGGAGCCGATGTACCTGGAGGGCCTGGACCTCTTCATGCCGGGCTCGAAGGTCTTCAACGGCTTCGGCAGCAGCTCCCCCGAGCTCACCAAGCTCTTCGACCAGGCAGCCGCAGCCGCCCCGGCCGAGCGGGCCGGTCTCGACCAGCAGATGCAGGAGTACCTGGTGAAGAACGCCTGGTTCGCACCGGTCGCCTTCACGCCCGTCAACTACTACGTCCGGCCCGGCATCGGCGGCGTGAAGGTCAGCGCGGGCGCGCCCTTCGCCAGCCCGCTGGCCTTCTACGCCACCAAGTAGAGACTCCGGGCGGCCCCCTGTACCTGACGACGGGGGCCGCCCGGCCCAAGAAAGGAGTGAGGTGAGATGCACAGGATCCTCTTCCGCTGGCTGCTCGGCGCGATCCCGGTGGTGTTCGGCGTCAGCGTCCTGACCTTCGTCCTGACCAGCCTGGTGCCGGGCGACCCCGGCCGCACCATCCTCGGCGCCAACGCGAGTCCCGCCCAGGTGAAGGCACTCGACCAGCAGCTCGGGCTCGACCACTCGCTGCCGGTCCGCTACTGGGACTGGCTGACCGCCGCCCTGCACGGCAACCTCGGTGACTCCATCACCTCCGGGGTACCGGTGAGCGACCAGCTCACCTCCCGCCTCGGCGTCACGCTCTCGCTGATCGGCGGCGCCATCCTGGTGGCCGCCGTGGCGGGCGTGGTGCTCGGTGTGCTGAGCGCGCTGAAGGGCGGCCGGCTCGGGCGGGCCGTGGACGGCATCTCACTGGTCGGGCTCGCCGTGCCGAACTTCTGGTTCGGCCTGGTGCTGATGACCGCGTTCGCCGTGCAGCTGCCGCTCTTCCCCGCCACGGGCTACGTCCCGTTCACCGAGTCTCCGGTGCAGTGGTTCGAATCGCTGGTGCTGCCCGTACTGACGCTGGGCGTACCGGCCACCGCTCCCGTGGCCAAGCAGACCCGCGACGGCGTCCTCACCCAACTGGACCGCGAGTACGTCCGCGTACTGCGGGCGCGCGGTGTGCCCGAACGGTCGGTGATCTTCCGGCATGTGCTGCGCAACGCCGCCGCGCCCATCGTCACCGTCCTCGGCGTCGTCGTGGTGACGCTCTTCGGCGGCACGGTCCTCGCCGAGACCCTGTTCGTCATGCCCGGTCTCGGCGGCCTGGCGGTCACCGCCGCGCAGACGCAGGACATCCCGATGGTCCAGGGCGTCGCCCTCGTCTTCACGGTGACCGTGATGCTGATCAACCTCCTGATCGAAGTGGTGTATTCGATGCTCGACCCGAAGGTGCGGACATGAAGACCCCGGTGATCGCACGACAGACGGCACCCGAAAGCGGACGGGAAGGTCCGCGGCGAGGCTCCGCGCAACGCGGGTTCACGACCCGCCTGCTGCGCAAACCGACCGCCGCCGTCTCCGCCGGCTACCTCCTCCTCGTCGTCCTGGTCACCGTGTTCGCCGGCCCGCTCGCTCCGTACGACCCCGACCAGCAGGACCTCACCCACGCCCTCCAAGGCCCCAGCGGCGCCCACTGGTTGGGCACCGGCGAGCTCGGCCGGGACGTGCTCAGCCGGCTGATCCACGGTGGGCAGATCACCCTCCTCGGTGTGGTGATCACCCTGGCCGTCTATCTGACGCTCGGTGTCCCGGCCGGCATGGTCGCGGGCTACCGGGGCGGCTGGTTCGACCGGCTCGTCCTCAAGAGCGCCGACCTGATCTCCGCCGTTCCCGTCATCATCGTCCTGCTGGTGGTCCTCTCGGTCTTCACCAACAACGAGAGTGCCGCGATGGCCGCCAACGGTCTCCTCGGGGCGCCGCTTCTCGCCCGAGTGGTCCGCTCGGCCACCCTCGGTGTGAAGGGGGAGCTCTACGTCCGGGCGGCCGTCGCGGGCGGGATCGGCGACGGGGTCATCATCCGCCGGCACGTCCTGCCCCGGGTCACCGGCGCCGTCCTCGTCCAGGCCTCCGTGTTCGGCGCCTACGCCGTCCTCCTGGAGACTGGGCTCGGCTTCCTCGGTCTGGGCACCACCGACGCCAGCTGGGGCAGCATGATCGCCGAGGCGTCGAAGAACATCGGCACCGACCCCTGGCTGCTCATCCCCTCCGGCTTCATGATCGTCTCCTTCATCGTGGCGCTCGGCCTGCTCAGCGACGGCCTGCGCGACACCTTCGCCGAGCGTTACGCTCCTCCGGCCGACAAGCCGCCGTCCCGCCGGATGGGCCGCCCCCGGGGAGCCTCGCCCGAACCGACGCGGGTCGCGACCTCCGACGTACCGCGCGTGATCGAGGAGCCCGACGCCGACGCCCTGCTGTCCGTACGCGGACTGACGGTGTCCCTGCGCATCGAGGGCGCGCCCACAGAAGTCGTCCGGGACGTGGCGTTCGACCTGCACGCCGGTGAGGTGCTGGGCATCGTCGGCGAGACGGGCTGCGGCAAGACCGTCACCGCCACCTCGCTGCTGGGCATGCTGCCCGCGGGCGGCGAGATCACCTCCGGCACCATCCTCTTCGAGGGCACCGACCTCGCCCGGGCGGACGCGGCCACGCTGCGCAGGATGCGCGGACGCCGTATCGGCTGGATCTCCCAGGACCCCATCTCCAGCCTCGACCCCTCCTTCACCGCCGGCGCCCAGGTCGCCGAGGTCGTACGCCTGCACACCGGCTGCACCCGCAAGGAGGCCCGGAAGCGCGCGCTCGAACTCTTCGAGAAGGTACGGCTGCCCGACCCGGCCCGGGTGGCGAAGAGCTACCCCCACCAGTTGTCCGGGGGCATGGCCCAACGCGTCGGTATCGCCGCCGCGTTGGCCGGAAACCCCGCGCTGGTGATCGCCGACGAACCGACAACCGCCCTGGACGTGACCGTACAAGCCGAAATCCTCGACCTGCTGAGGGAGTTGCAGAGCGGCGGCACAGCGGTCGTCCTCATCACGCACGACTGGGGAGTCCTGGCCGACCTGTGCGACCGGGCCGTGGTGATGTACGCCGGCGAGGTCGTCGAGGAGGCCGAGGTCACCGCGCTCGTGACCACGCCCACCCATCCCTACACGGCCGGGCTGCTGGGGTCCGACCCGCACCACGCCCTGCCGGGCGAGCCGCTGCCCGCTGTGGAGGGCGCGGTGCCGCCCCCGACCCAGTGGCCCGTCGGCTGCCACTTCCAGAACCGCTGTCCGCGGGTGACCGACGCCTGCAAGGAGAAGCCCGTCGTGATCTCTCATCTGGTCGAGCTGGAACGGTCGACGCGGTGCATCCTCCCGCTCGAACTGATCGGAGGAGGAGCCCATGACTGACGCAACTCTCCTTCAGGTACGGGGCCTTGATGTCACCTACCGCCGATCCCGTCTGCGCGGCGGCGACGTCAACGCCGTACGCGGCGTGGACCTGACCGTGGGACGCGGCGAAACCGTCGGCCTGGTCGGCGAGTCGGGCTCGGGCAAGTCGACCATCGGGTCGACGGTCCTGGGACTCGTCCCGGCGTCCGGCGGCATCATCGACTTCGACGGCACCGACATCACACACAGCAGCCGCGCCGACCGCCGCCTGCTGGCCCGCCGTATGCAGGTGATCTTCCAGGACCCGTACGGCTCCATGAATCCCGCGCACACGGTGGGCGACACCCTCGCCGAGGCCCTCCGCTACAACCTGGGCCTGCCCGCCGACGAGATCCGTGAGCGCGTGCTGCGCGCCCTCGACGACGTCGGACTGCCGCCCGGCGCGGCCCACCGCTACCCGGCGGCCTTCTCCGGCGGACAGCGTCAACGCATCGCCATCGCCCGGGCGTTGGTCATGGAGCCCGACTTCATCGTGTGCGACGAGGCGGTCAGCGCCCTCGACCTCTCGGTCCAGGCCCAGGTCCTGAACCTGCTGGCCCGCCTCAAGCGCGCCCGTGGGCTGAGCTACCTTTTCATCTCGCACGACCTGTCGGTGGTGCGCTACCTCAGCGACACCATCGTCGTCCTGTACGCCGGCCGGGTGGTCGAGCGCGGCCCGGCCGCGCAGGTCGCCGGCAGTCCCGCCCACCCCTATACCCGGGCCCTGCTGGCCGCGGCACCGGTCCCCGACCCCGTCGCCCAGCGGCGCCGCCAGGCCGAGCGGCGCCTCGCCGCGGCGGCCACCCCCGCCACGGGCCGCGTCAGCGAGGGCTGCGCCTTCGCTCCCCGCTGCCCGTTCGCGCAGGAGATCTGCTGGTCCGTCCAGCCCGAACTCGTGGCGCGCGACGGGGTCGCCGTCGCGTGCCATCGCCGGGACGAGATCGCGGCAGGCACGGCGGCCCAGCCCGGTCAGACGACGGCCGGAGCCGCCTGACCTCGCCCCTCCTCCCTCCTGCATCCCCCTCCAAGGAGCACGATGACCATCACCGCCCCCGCCCCTCTCGACATCACCGCCCTGCTCCCCGACGGCACCCATCTCATCGCCGGCGAGTGGGTCCCCGCCCGTTCCAAGTCCACGATCGACGTGGTGAATCCGGCGACCGGCGCGGTACTGGCCCGAGTCCCGCGCGGAACGGCAGAGGACATCGACGACGCCGTACGATCCGCCGAGGCGGCGCTGCCCGCGTGGCGCGACACCAGTCCCGCCGTACGCGGTGAACTCCTCTACCGCTGGGCGGAGTTGGTGCGCGAGCACGACGACGACATCAACCGCCTGGAGGCGATCGAGGTCGGCCACCCGGTCGGCCCCTCCCCCATCGCCGCGCGCCTGACCTACCTCGCGGGCAAGGCCGACAAGATCTTCGGCGACACCCTGCCCACCCGCTCGCCGAACGTCCTGGGCCTGACTCTCCGCGAGCCCTACGGCGTCGTCGGCGCGATCATCCCCTGGAACGCGCCGGGCCCCATGACGGTCTTCAACACCGCCGCCCCGATCGCCGCCGGCAACACGGTCGTCCTCAAGCCCGCCGAGGACGCCCCGCTCACCGCCCTCTACCTCGCCCGCCTCGCCCTGGAAGCGGGCATCCCACCCGGTGTCCTCAACGTCGTCACCGGCTACGGCGCGGAGGCGGGGGCGGCACTGCCCGCGCATCCCGGCATCCGCAAGGTGAGCTTCACCGGCTCTCCGGCGACGGGCACCGCCGTGATGGAGGCGTGCGCCCGCAACTTGATACCGCTGCAACTGGAGTTGGGCGGCAAGTCCCCGCAGATCGTGCTGCCGGACGCCGATCTCGACAAGGCGATACCGGCGATCGTGCGCAGCATCGTCATGAACAGCGGCCAGGTGTGCGCCGCCGGATCGCGCGTGCTGGCCCACTCCTCGTTGCACGGCCGGCTGGTCGAAGAGCTGGCCGAACGCTTCCGGGCCGTGCGGGTGGGCCTGTGGGACCAGTCCGTCGACATGGGTCCGCTGATCAACGCCCGGCAGGAGAAGCGTGTGTTGGACTACCTGGCGATCGGGCGGGAGGAGGGTGCGGAGGTCGTGGTCGGCGGCGGCAAACTCACCGAACCCCCGTACGCCGACGGCTACTTCGTCGAGCCGACCCTCTTCGACCAGGTGCGCCCCGAGATGCGCATCGCTCAGGAGGAGATCTTCGGCCCGGTCCTCTCGGTCCTCACCTACGACGACGAGGACGAGGCGGTCGCCATCGCCAACGGCACGCGCTACGGCCTCACCGCGACGGTGTGGACGCGGGACATCGGACGCGCGGTACGGCTCGCCCGCCGCGTCGAGGCCGGCCAGGTCGCCGTCAACACCGTGGGCGACGGCGGGCCTACGGGGTCGATCGGCACCCCGTTCGGCGGCTATAAGAACAGCGGGTTCGGCCGGTCCATGGGCCCGGACTACCTGGAGGACTGGACCCAGGTCAAGGCCGTGATCATCGACGCGAACTGAGACCCGCGCCCGAGCCGGTGGTCCGGCCCCTGCGGCTCAGGGGCCGGACCACCTCCCCCTCTCTGATCGACGAGCTTGCGTACTCCGCAGACCAGCACGGCCAACGGCACCTTCTACCAAGGCTGAGTGATGATCATGTTGAGTTTCCCGCGGCGAAGGCCGCTGACCAGACTGTCGGCAGCGCTGGCGCTGGCGGTCGGCCTGCTCGTCGGCGAGACCGCCGTGACGGGCGGCCAGAGCTTCGCGGCCACGCAGACCACGACCGCCGCCGCACCGACCGCCGATGCCACGTCCTGCCCGTCGGTCGTCGGCACCGAGTCGTCCACTCCGAACGCGGCCTGGCTCGCACAGCAGGCGTCACAGTCGTTCGCCACCGCACAACTGGCCGCCTCGCCGCGCACGTCCCGCTGGGTGAGCCTGCGATTCCACGGACAGACCATGCGAGCGTGGGTGGACTATCCGGTTGGCCGGAAGAACGCCCCGGTGGTACTCGTCCTGCACGAGGTGTTCGGACTCACCGACTCCACGCGCAACACCGCCGACAAGATCGCCGCGATGGGCTACATAGCCATCACACCGGACATGATCTCGGGCCTCGGCCCCGACGGTAAGGGGGACACCCGCACGCTGACGGGCGCCGGCGGGTCGGCTTCCGACCTGGTCACGGCCGTGCCGGACAACGAGGTCAGCTCCCGTATCGGCGCATGGGTGAAGTACGCACAGCACCTGCCCCGCTCCACCGGCCAGACCGACATCGTCGGGCTCTCCTGGGGCGGCGGCGCCGCGTTCCGCTACGCGGCGACCGGCACCAGGTCGGTCGACTCGGTGTTCGTGTTCTACGACGTCGGCCCGCCCGCCGTGACCCAGGGCTGCCACCGCACCGAAGGACTCAACAACACCCGGTCGGACGGATCGCGGTTCCGGTCCACGGCTTCTACGCCGAGACCGACACCCGGGTGATCACCAGCCTGCCGGCCACCACCGAGGAGATGTCCGCCGCCCACAAGTACTACGAGCCGGTCGTCTACGCCGGCGCGGACCACGCCTTCATGCGCCTGGGGTCGAATCCGGCCGACACCAACCCGGCGAACGCCGCCGCGGAACAGGCCGGCCTGAAGCGCCTGAAGAAGGAACTCCGGCAGTCCTTCGTCCGGTGAAGCCGAACCGGCGACCGGGACCTCCTCCAGAGCGCATGTCCGGAATCGGCTCAGGCGGGCCGGGCGATCTTCTCCGCGGCTTCCACCGCGATCTCGATCGTCCGGGCCGCCGGCGAAGAGTGGGTGCGATGCGCCTGCCACAGCAGGAAGATCTCAGCGGGCGGAGGTGTCGGCTCGACCTGATGAACGCACAGCGCCGCATCGACGCCGAGATTCGCACCATGAACCGTCAGCCGGTACCCGTCACGCCGACAACTCCATCGGCGGCTGGTACGACATCTTCCTGCCCGGCCGACTGCGGGACTTCAGGGTCATCCAGGAGGTGGCCGGTATCGCTCCAGTAGTTGATGTCGAAGAGCTCGGAGACACTGTTGTTGCAGTCCCAGAGGGCGATCTTGCCGTCGCTGCCGAGCATCCGGCATGAGCCGTCCTAAGAGTTGCGGATCTTGTGGAAGCCGCTGCCGGCAGGCACGAACTGCATGGCGCCGGCGTGGCTCCTGTCCCCCGAAATCCAGCACGGTGTCCGGGCGTTCACCACCGTCGGTCACAGGGCGGTGGCGGCGCGGACCAGCCCCGCGACCGCCGTTGAGCGGCTGTGTGGGGGCCAGGCGATGACCGTGGTGACGTGGGGGGCGTCGGGGACCGGTACGGCGGTGAGGTTCTCGCGCAGGACGGTGCGGCCCGACTCCGGCACGATCGCGCAGGCGCGGCCGAGGGCGATGAGCTGGGTGAGTTGGGTGTGGTCGCGCACCTGTGGTCCGGGGCCGTCCGGGAAGGTGCCGTCCGGGCGCGGCCAGCGGGGCAGGGGCAGGTCGGGAAGGTCGGTGACCTCGGCGAGCCGCACGTGGGGGCGGGCGCTGAGCGGGTGGCCGGCCGGGAGGATCGCGACCTGGCCCTCGGAGTGCAGGTCCTCGGTGTCGAAGCCGGCCGTGTCGTCGAACGGCCGGTGCAGCAGGGCCACGTCGGCCCGGCCGTCGTGCAGGAACCGTGTCTGCTCGCCCGGCCCGCACAGTGCGACGTCCACGGCGACGGCGCCGGGCTCGGCGGCGTAGGCGTCGAGGAGTTTCGCCAGCAGTTCATCGGAGGCGCCCGCCTTCGCGGCCAGGACCACGGCGGGCCGGCCGGTCGCGGCGAGGGCGGCCCGGCGGGTGCGTCGTTCGGCGGCCTCGACGGCGTCCAGTGCCGCCCGCGCCTCTCTCAGCAGTACCGCCCCTGCCCCGGTCAGGGTGACACCCCGGCTGCCGCGCTCCAGCAGGAGGGTGTCCAGGCGGCGTTCGAGCCCGCCGATCGCCCGCGACAGCGGGGGTTGGGCGATCCCGAGCCGCTGGGCGGCCCGGCCGAAGTGCAGCTCTTCGGCGACCGCGACGAAGTACCGCAGCTCACGTGTCTCCACCCCGCCACCCTAACCGCGACGGCCAGGAGCGATACCCGGGCGGTATCGCCGTCCACCCAGACGGTCTTGGACGGCCTGCCCGGCGGGGAGAAGGATCGATGCCATGAGTGAAACGAACACCGTGAACCACCACAAGGTCGCACTGGTGACCGGGGCCAACAAGGGCATCGGCTACGAGATCGCCGCCGGGCTCGGCGCCCTCGGCTGGTCCGTCGGAATCGGCGCACGGAACGAGGAGCGTCGCGAGGCCGCTGTGGACAAGCTGCGCGCGGCCGGAGCCGACGCGTTCGGCGTGCCGCTGGACGTGACCGACGACGCCGGCGTGACAGCGGCGGCCCGGCTGGTGGAGGAGCGGGCCGGGCGGCTCGACGCGCTCGTCAACAATGCGGGGATCACCGGCGGCGAACCGCAGGAGCCCACCACGGTCGACGTGAACCGGGTACGGGCGGCCGTGGAGACCAACGTGATCGGCGTCATCCGCGTCACCAACGCCCTGCTCCCCCTGCTGCGCCGCTCGCCGTCGCCACGGATCGTGAACGTCTCCAGCAGCGTCGGCTCCCTCGCGCTCCAGACCACGCCCGGCGCCGAGACGGGCCCCATCGCCATCGCCTACGCTCCGTCGAAGACGTTCCTCAACGCCGTCACCGTGCAGTACGCGAAGGAACTGGCCGGCACCCACATCCTGATCAACGCCGTCTGCCCCGGCTTCACGGCGACCGACCTCAACGGCTTCCGGGGAGTGCGCACCCCCCAGCAGGGCGCAGCCGCCGCGATCCGGCTGGCCACCGTATCGGCCGACGGGCCCACGGGCCGCTTCTTCGACGACGAGGGGGAGGTGCCCTGGTAACACGCTTCCGGCCCGCGCCACCCCGGGGAGACGGCGCCTGCGCGTCCTCGTGACCTGCGCCGTCACGCTGTGCTGGTAGGGCCGTCGAGCGACCTCAACCCGGTAGAAAGCATCTGGTCGATACTGCGGCTGCCTAACCGGAGCCGGAACCGGACTCCGGTTCCGGCTCCGGCCGCCATGACGGCATCACGTATTCAAGGTCAGTAGTTGACCATCGGCCAAGCAACGCGGTCTACGACGCTCCCAGTCACACCACGGCCGAAGCACGGGAGGGGCAGTGATCAGCCCGTACGCCAGCGGCCTCGCCCACGAGCAGACTACGGACACCACCCGGCGGGTCCGAACCGAGACCGCGTCCATGACCAGCTTCTTCAGCCTCGGCGTCCCAGCTCGTGACCTTCACTGCCGCAAGGTCGATACTTTCCACAGGGGTGTCCTCACCCGCCCTCGCCCGACCGACCCCGGAGGCCTGACGACCCGTCATCAAAGTCGGCATTAAGTCAGCATCAGCCCCGCCGGAACCCGCTTCCGACCGCCAAGGACCGCCAAGATCAAGAACTTGCGCAACCCAGTCTGACCAGCAAAGACACAGGTCAGAGGCCCGTCTGCCAGTGCCACCAGGAGGAACCGATGAAGATGCTGATCAACGTCGCGGAAACCGTCGTCACGGACGCGCTGCGGGGCATGGCGGCCGCCCACCCCGAGTTGAGCGTGGACGTCGAGAACCGGGTGATCGTACGGCGGGACGCTCCCGTGGCCGGGCAGGTCGCGCTGGTTTCCGGTGGCGGGTCGGGGCACGAGCCGTTGCACGGTGGGTTCGTGGGTCCGGGGATGTTGTCCGCAGCCTGTCCTGGTGAGGTGTTCACCTCCCCCGTGCCGGACCAGATGGTGCGGGCCGCGGCGGCCGTGGACAGCGGGGCCGGGGTGCTGTTCATCGTGAAGAACTACACGGGGGACGTCCTCAACTTCGACATGGCGGCCGAGCTCGCCGAGGACGAGGGTATCCAGACCGCCAAGGTGCTGGTCAATGACGATGTCGCCGTCACCGACAGCCTCTACACCGCGGGGCGGCGCGGCACCGGTGCCACGCTGTTCGTCGAGAAGATCGCCGGTGCCGCCGCGGCCGAGGGGCAGCCGCTGGACCGCGTGGCGGCGATCGCCCGGCAGGTCAACGAGAACTCGCGCAGCTTCGGCGTCGCGCTGAGCGCCTGCACCACCCCGGCCAAGGGCAGCCCCACCTTCGATCTGCCGCCGGGCGAGCTGGAGTTGGGCGTCGGCATCCACGGCGAGCCGGGCCGGGAGCGGCGGGCGATGATGACCTCCGGCGAGATCGCGGACTTCGCCGTGCACGCCATCCTGGAGGACATGCCGCCGAGCAGTCCGGTGCTGGTCCTGGTCAACGGCATGGGTGCGACCCCGCTCCTGGAGCTGTACGGCTTCAACGCCGAGGTGCAGCGGGTGCTCACCGAGCGCGGGGTCGCCGTCGCACGCACACTGGTCGGCAACTACGTCACGTCCCTCGACATGGCGGGCGCCTCGGTCACCGTGTGCCAGATCGACGAGGAGCTGCTGCGGCTGTGGGACGCGCCGGTGAAGACGCCGGGACTGCGCTGGGGCGTGTGACACGTCGGCGCGTTCGGCCAACTCACCCACCACGCAAGGAGATCCCGTGCTCGACGCCGACTTCTTCCGCCGTTGGATGACGGCGACCGCCACCTCCGTCGCCCGCGAGGCGGAACGGCTCACCGACCTCGACTCCCCCATCGGCGACGCCGACCACGGCGCGAACCTGCAGCGCGGGTTCACCGCCGTGGCGGCCACCCTGGAGAAGGAGGCGCCGGACACCCCGGGCGCCGTCCTCACCCTCGCCGGGCGGCAGCTCATCTCGACCGTCGGCGGCGCCTCGGGGCCGCTCTACGGCACGCTGCTGCGCCGTACCGGAAAGGCGCTCGGGGACGCCGGCGAGGTGAGCGAGGAGGAGTTCGCCGGCGCGCTGCGCACCGGGGTCGACGCGGTCATGACCCTCGGTGGCGCCTCACCCGGTGACAAGACCATGATCGACGCGCTGGTCCCGGCGGTCGACGCGCTGCCGGAGGGTTTCGCCGCGGCGCGGGCCGCCGCCGAGGCGGGCGCCACGGCCACCATTCCCCTTCAGGCCCGCAAGGGCAGGGCGAGCTATCTCGGGGAGCGGAGCATCGGGCACCAGGACCCGGGCGCCACCTCGTCCGCGCTGCTGATCGCGGCGCTCCAGGAAGCCGCGGAGGCCGACGGTGAGTGACGAGAAGCTCGTGGGGATCGTTCTGGTGTCGCACAGCGCCCAAGTCGCCGCCTCCGTGGCCGAGTTGGCGCGGGGTCTCGCGGGCGGCGGCGCGGCCGTGCCGCTCGCTCCGGCCGGCGGCACCGAGGGCGGCGGGCTCGGTACCAGTTCCGAACTGATCGCCGCCGCTGCCGCGTCCGTCGACCGCGGCGCCGGGGTCGCCGTACTCACCGACCTCGGCAGCGCCGTACTCACCGTGAAGGCCCTCCTCGCCGAGGGCGACGAACTCCCGGCCGGCACCCGCCTGGTGGACGCCCCGTTCGTCGAGGGCGCGGTGGCCGCCGTCGTCACGGCGTCGACGGGAGCGGACCTCGACGCGGTGGAGGCGGCGGCCGCGGAGGCGTACACGTATCGGAAGGTGTGAGACACCCATCTGTCGGAGGGCCCACCTCGACCCCCTCCTGCGTCACGACACCCCTTCCGCCGCGATCGCCAGCGCCGCGCGCAGCGCCTCGGCCACCTCGGCGCCCCCCGTCGCCGCGTCCGCCGCGGTTCCGGGCGGGCTCCACGCCAACCGTTCGACCGCCGCGCGCAGTGCCGCGTTGAGCATCGCCGCCTGGATCATGGGGCGCAGGTCGCCCGCGGGCAGGCCGGCGCGGTCGGCGAGGGCGCCGGCGAACGCCGGTTCCGCCTCGTCGTAGGTCTGGAGCCAGATCGCGCGCAGGCCCGGTTCGGTGCGCGTGAGGCGTACCAGCGCGCTGCCGGTGGCGCCGTCGGGGCCGGTCGCGGCGAGGAAGCCGGCCGCGAGGTCCGGGGCGAAGAGGTCCTCCAGTGGGAGGCCGGGCGGCCACTCCCGCAGCCGGGCCGCGATGACGTCGATCCCGGCCGAGAACAGCGGCCGTACGCAGCTCTCCTTGCTCGGGAAGTAGCGCCACACGGTGCGCGCCGAGACGCCGACCGCCTGGCCGATCTGCTCGCCGGTGGTCGCCGCCACTCCCTGGGCGACGAACAGTTCCACCGCCGCCCGGGCGATCTCCAGCCGGATCTCGGCCTTGCGGGCCTCGGTGAGCGGCGGTCGTCCCGTGCGTCCGCTGGATGCGGTCATCAGTTCCCCTCCGGCTGCGGTCGTGACCTCCCGGGATTCTGCACCATGACCCGCCCACCGACTTTATGTCACTTGCAGACATTAAGTCGTATGGTGAGTACACAACGGGCCCAGAGGCCTCGCACGACGAACAGGAGCACGTCATGACCAGTGGACTCGACGGACGCAGCGTCATCGTCACCGGAGCGGGTTCGGGCATCGGGCGCGCCACCGCGCTCGCCTTCGCCGCGGAGGGTGCCAAGGTCGTGGTGGCCGATCTCAACGCCGACGGCGCCGAGGCGGTCGTCAAGGAGATCGAGCAGGCGGGCGGTACGGCCCTCGCCGTCACGGGCGACCTGAGCGAGCAGGCGGTCGTCGACGAGGTGACCGCGACCACCGTGGAGCGGTTCGGCGGAGTCGACGTGCTGGTGAACAACGCGGGGATCATGGACCGGATGTCGGCACTCGCGGACGTGGCCGACGCGGAGTGGGAGCGGGTCATCCGGGTCAATCTGACCGCACCCTTCCTGCTCACCCGGGCCGTGCTGCCGCACATGCTGGCGGCGGGCCGGGGCGCGATCGTGAACACCGCCTCGGAGGCCGGCTTCCGCGGCAGCGCGGCGGGCGCCGCCTACACGGCCTCCAAGCACGGGGTCGTCGGCCTGACGAAGTCCCTCGCGGTGATGTACCGGAGGCAGGGCATCCGCGCCAACGCCATCGCCCCGGGCGGTACGGCGACCAACATCTCCGTGGACGCGGACCGCGAGGCACTCGGCCCGGCGGCGCTCGCCCCGCACTTCGTCAACGTCGGCCGCGTGGCCCAGCCCGAGGAGCAGGCCGCCGCGATCGTGTTCCTCGCCTCGGACGCGGCAAGCAACATCAACGGCGTGATCCTGCCGGTCGACGACGGCTGGTCGGCGGTCTGACGCTCCCTTCGGAGGACCCGACGGGCGGCGCGCTACGACTCCGGGCGCTCGGCGGCGCCCTGCACGAAGAGCCGCGCCAGCCGCTGCCCCTTCTCCACAGCGGCGGCGTGGTCCTCGATGGGCTTCACCCGTGAGTCCTTGAACACGATGTAGGTGACCCCGGCGTTCGTCCCGCCGCCGCGCGGATCGGCGCGGATGCCGAGGGCCTTGGCCGTGGCGTACGAGGCCTCACCAATGATGTCGTGCGGGCCGACGTCTCCCACGACGGCGTACTGCACCCGGTCCCGGTAGATCACGGCGGCGACCGAACCGCCGCCGATCCCGTGGTCCCGGTGGTTCCAGAGGGTGCTGGCGGCCGGGACCACGATGTACGGGAGCCGTTCGGCGTCCAGGTAGCTGCCGTCGGACTGCTGGTAGGCCGTCATGGCCGAGAAGAGCGGGTCGGTGCGCGAATTGCAGCGGGTACCGGCCTGCCCGTCGCAGTCGATGTCCATGTCGGCCTTCCAGTAGACAGCCTCCTTCGTGCCGCAGACCGGGATCGACGCGGGTTCCCCGTCGTCGGTCCGGTACCGGCCGCGCGAGACGGGGGCGCAGTCACGCACCTTGGCCAGCAGGTCGGCCGCCGCGACATCACCCTCGCGCAGCGCCGCCGGCCCCGCTTGGGGCCGGGCGAACGCGGCGGGCGAGGCGGGCAGCGTGGTCGGGGCGAGCAGGGCGGCGCCGGCCGCGACCAGCGTCAGCGTCTGGACACGCACGATGAGGACCCTCTCCTGGGGAATCTGACGGACACTCAGCCCACCCTGGTACCGGTCCGATCACGCGGCCACTGTTAGGGGGCCGGACGGTGCACGCCCCGTCCCGTCCCGGCGAGTCCGGGTCACTTCCGACGGGGGCCGGGGGCCCGAGCCATCTCGGCTCCGGCCACCCGGCCGCCCGCGCCGGCGCGGGATCAGCGACGACAGCGGTCCGCGCCACCGGCATGAACTCCCCACTCACAGGGGTGAGTTCAGCCGTGAGGAACTCAGCATACGTAACGTTCGCGACCGATCTTCAACGGCGCCCCTCTTGATGCGATTGCCCCACCCGCGTCATATTGGTCCGGACCTTTCAGCTCGTGTGATGCCCATGCCATGCCGGGGAGGCAGAATCGTGCGACGCGTCCGGGCCACTCTCGCTCTCCCCCGCGCCGCCCTCACCTGCGGCGCGCTCCTGCTGCTCGCCTCCTGCGGCACGGGCGGCGACGGAGACGGCCACGCACCCGGCGCCCCCGTCGGAGTCACGGCCGCCGCGGGGAGCGCGACCAGCGTGCACGTCATGTGGGACGCGGTGACGGCGAGCCCGAGTGTCGGCACCTACGAGATCTATCGGGGCACCGCAAAGGTGAAGGAAGTACCGGGTTCCGAGCACATGGTGGACGTCACCAGGCTCAAGCCCGCGACCGTGTATGCCTTCACCGTGCGGGCCCGGGACACCGACGGCCGTCTGGGACCGCGCAGCCGGGAGGTGACGGCGCGGACACCGGTCGCCGTCGCGGCCGACCACTCGGCACCCACCCGCCCGGGCTCACCACAGGGGCGGGTCATCGGCAGCCGGGCAGTCCAGCTGTCCTGGGGCGGCTCCACGGACGACCGGGGTGTGGTGTCGTACGACATCTACCAGGGCGGGGCGAAGATCCACAGTGTGAGCGGCGCACAGACGGCGACCGTGGTCACGGGGCTGCGGCCCGGCACGCGCTACTCCTTCACCGTGCGGGCCCGGGACGCCGCCGACAACCTCTCGCCCGCGAGCACGGCCGTCCCGCTCACCACGGCGCCGGGCAGCGACGACGGGCGGGGCACCGCCCCCACGGACTTCGGCGCGAAGACGCACCGGGGCGACGACGGGGCGTACTACATCGACCTGTCCTGGGTGCCGCCGCGCACGGACGGGGTGGTCACGGAGTATCAGATCGACCTCGACGGGCAGCCGGCCACCTCACTGGTCTGGGGCGGGACCGCGCCGCGCGACCGGGCGACATACAGCTTCTACGTGGGCCGGGACGCCGGGGAGAGCCATCGGGTGCGGCTCAGGGCCCGGCTGCCGGACGGTACGTGGGGAGGGTTCTCGGCGGAGCGGACGGTGACGACGGGCGAGGCCGGGTCATAGACGAATCGTAGGATTCGGCGCATGGCCCAAGGGATGCGCGGCCAGCTGGTCCGCCACCGAGGTCGGCACGACACCGCGCGACCGCCGCTCGAACAGCTCCCTGCCCAACTGCTCCTCCAGCGACCGAATATGAGTCGTCACCGCCGGCTGCGACAGCCCCACAGGTCGCGGCGCCCCCGGACGAGCTCGCCGTCATGGCGGACCGCGGCGCCCTCGGCGCGAACCGGCCTCCGGAGCCCGTGCAGCCGGCGGGACCGGCCGAGCCGCTGTGCACCCGGGTACTGCCCGCCCTGGCACCGCTGACCGGGGAGGGCGTACGGCTGCGGATCAGCGCGGGGCTGACGGACGACCTCCTCGACGGGCTGTGGGGCGGCCGCTACGACCTGGTGATCGCCACCGCCCGGTCGCGCTGGCGGACTCTGGCCTGGGAGCCGCCGGCGGACGAGGAGTTCGTGCTGCTCGCCGCGCCCGCGTGGGCGGAGCGCATCGGCGTCGGGCCGGTCGCGGCGGAGGGGCCCGCCGCGCTGCGCGGGGTGCCCCTCGTGTCGTACGCGGAGAATCTGCCGATCGACCGGCGCTACTGGCGGCATGAGTTCGGCACCCGGCTCGGCGGGCAGACCGCGATCACAGTGCCCGATCTGCGCGGGGTGCTGGTTGCCGTGGTGGCGGGTGCCGGGATCAGCGTGCTCCCCCGGTATCTCTGCCTCGACGAGCTGGCGTCCGGCGCGCCGGTGCCGCTGCTGACGCCCAAGGACCCGATCAACACCACGTATCTCACCCGCCGCCCCGGCTCTCCGGACAACCCGCACGTCACGCTCGTACGGGAGCGACTGCTCTGTGTGGCGCTCACATGGTGAGTCCGCACATGTGGTGAGCCCACACCCAGGACGCGGAGCGATCCGCCACCTGACCACGCCTCACCCCTGAGCCGGACGAAGGAATCCGTCACCTGCCCGGTCGCCGTCCGCATGCGGGACCGGCCCAGGACGCGTTGGCTTCCTTGGAGGCAGCACGGCCGTTTCCCGATCCCGGCGGCGCAAGGGATGTTCCGCCAACCGTGCCGTTGGAGGGCAGTCCCATGCGCACTTGTCAGCTACTACTCCGCTCCGGCCTGACCGTGACAGCCGCCGCCGTTCTCCCCCTCGCCCTGACCGCCGGCCCGGCCGGCGCGGCTTCGGGGATCTCCGTGAGCACGACCGGGACCACCGTCTCGGTCACGACCAGCGCCTGCTCCCAGAACCGGACCACCGGCGTCTGGGGCACCGGCTCACTGCTCACCAGCAGCCAGGCGAGCTTCGCCGAGGGGCGGAAGGCGACCCTGGCGGGCACCACCGTCAGCCAGTCCACCGCCTGGACGAACGTCACGCCGGGCACCTACACCGTCATCGTCATGTGCCAGAACGCCACCACGCCCGCGGGCACCCAGTCCGTGATCGTCTCCGCCGCCGCGACCCCCAGGGCCACCGCCACGGCCTCGCCCTCGCGCGGTGTCATGGGCGGCCTCGGCGGGGCCACGAAGGACTACGGCCCGCTCACCCTGGGACTCGGCGCGGGCCTGGTGGGAACCGGCGTCATCGCGACGGCCTGGTTCCTGCGCAGACGCGCGAAGCCCTACCGGCTCTGACCGTCCCCACGATCCCAAGAGCGAGGGGCCGCCCGGTCGTCGGACGGCCCCTCCCCCATGTCCTACGGCAACTCCGCGAACTCCTCGATCGCGTGCGTGAGCCACTGTGTCCAGAAGGTCTCCAGGTCGATGCCCGCGCGCAGCACCAGGTGCCGGAGCCGGTCCTGCGGGCTGTCCCTGCCGGGCGGGAAGTCATGCTTCTCGATCTCCTCGTACTCCGCCAACTGCCGCCGGTGCAGGTCGAGATGGCGGCGCAGGTCGGCCTCGATGCCGTCCGTGCCGACCACCGCCGCCGCGCGCAGCCGCAGCAGCATCGTGTCGCGCAGCGGCTTGGGGTCCTGGGCGGACGCGGTCCAGCGGGCCAGTTCGGCGCGGCCCGCGGGCAGGACCTCGTAGCTCTTCTTCTGGCCGCGGGCCGGCTGCTCGGGCGTGAGCGCCCTGATCTGGCCCTCGGCCTCCAGTTTTCCCAGCTCGCGATAGATCTGCTGATGCGTGGCAGACCAGAAGTAGCCGATCGACTTGTCGAAACGCCGGGTCAGCTCAAGCCCCGAGGACGGCTTCTCCAGGAGGGCGGTGAGGATCGCGTGCGGGAGTGACATGGGGTCATCCTAGGGAGGGTCGTCAGAGGGCGGCGGCGACCTCGGTGCCCTGCTTGATGGCCCGCTTGGCGTCCAGTTCGGCGGCCACGTCGGCGCCGCCGATCAGGTGCACGCTGCGTCCGGCGGAGACCAGTTGGTCGTAGAGGTCGCGGCGCGGGTCCTGTCCGGTGCACAGCACGATCGTGTCGACGGCGAGGACCGTGCTCTCCTCACCCACGGTGACATGCAGGCCGGCGTCGTCGATCAGGTCGTACCGGACGCCCGGGACCATGGTGACGCCGCGGTGCTTGAGTTCGGCGCGGTGGATCCAGCCGGTGGTCTTGCCGAGTCCGGCGCCGACCTTGGTCTCCTTGCGCTGGAGGAGGTGGACGCTGCGCGGCGGGGCGGGCCGCTCGGGTGCGGCGAGGCCGCCGGGTGCCGCGTAGTCCATGTCGACGCCCCAGGCGCGGAAGTACGTCTCCGGGTCCTCGCTCGCCTTGTCGCCGCCGTCGGTGAGGAACTCGGCGACGTCGAAGCCGATGCCGCCCGCGCCGAGGATCGCGACGCGCTCGCCGACGGGCACGCGGTCGCGCAGGACGTCGAGGTAGCCGACGACACTGGGGTGGTCCACGCCGGGGATGTCGGGAGTGCGCGGGGTGACGCCGGTGGCGACGACGATCTCGTCGTACTCCGCCAAGTCCCCTGCCGTCACAGGGGTGTTGAGGCGTACGTCGACCTCGTGCTCGGTGAGCCGGGTGCGGAAGTAGCGCAGCGTCTCGTCGAACTCCTGCTTGCCCGGGACCTGTCGGGCGATGTTGAGCTGTCCGCCGATCTCGCTCGCGGCGTCGTACAGCGTGACCTGGTGGCCGCGTTCGGCGGCGGAGACCGCGCACGCGAGTCCGGCCGGGCCCGCGCCGACGACCGCGACGCGTTTGCGCAACCGCGTCGGCGCGAGGACGAGTTCGGTCTCGTGGCAGGCGCGCGGGTTGACCAGGCAGGAGGTGATCTTCCCGCTGAAGGTGTGGTCGAGGCAGGCCTGGTTGCAGCCGATGCAGGTGTTGATGGCGTCGGAACGGCCGGCGGCGGCCTTGGCGACGAAGTCCGGGTCGGCGAGCATCGGGCGGGCCATCGACACCATGTCGGCGTACCCGTCGGCGAGCAACTGCTCGGCCAGTTCAGGGGTGTTGATGCGGTTGGTGGTCACGAGGGGGACGGACACCGCGCCCATCAGCTTCTTGGTGACCCAGGTGTACGCGCCGCGCGGCACCGAGGTCGCGATGGTGGGGATGCGTGCCTCGTGCCAGCCGATGCCGGTGTTGATGATGGTCGCCCCGACTGCCTCAACCGCCCTTGCCAGGCTGATGACTTCGTCGAGGGTGGAGCCGCCGGGGACGAGGTCCAGCATGGACAGCCGGTAGACGATGATGAAGTCCTCGCCGACCGCCTCGCGCACCCGGCGCACGATCTCGACGGGGAAGCGCATGCGGTTCTCGTAGGAGCCGCCCCAGCGGTCCTCGCGGTGGTTGGTCTGGGCGGCGACGAACTCGTTGATGAGGTAGCCCTCGGAACCCATGATCTCGACGCCGTCGTAGCCCGCCTGCCGGGCGAGGCGGGCCGCGCGGACGTAGTCCTCGATGGTCTGCTCGACCTCGGCGTCGGTGAGCGCGCGGGGCGGGAAGGGGCTGATCGGCGCCTGGAGCGGGCTCGGCGCGACGAGGTCCTGGTGGTAGGCGTAGCGGCCGAAGTGCAGGATCTGCATCGCGATCCGGCCGCCCTCGCGGTGCACGGCGGCGGTGATCCCGGCGTGCTGCGCGGCCTCGGCGTCGGTGGTCAGTTTGGCGCCGCCCTCGTAGGGCCGGCCGGCCTCGTTGGGGGCGATGCCGCCGGTGACGATCAGGCCGACACCGCCCCGCGCGCGGGCCGCGTAGAACTCCGCCATGCGCTCGAAACCGCGCTCGGCCTCTTCCAGGCCTATGTGCATGGAGCCCATGAGGACCCGGTTGGGCAGTGTGGTGAAGCCCAGGTCGAGGGGGTTCAGCAGGTGCGGGTAACGGCTCATCGGGCCCTCCGTGCGCGGTGTCGTGCCTCTTTTGTAGAGGACGGGACCGCGTTTGTGCAACTAGTTGCATAAAGACCCGGGCCGACCTGCCCCCCGGATTCACAGGGAGCCGTTACCTGTTCCTTATCGGGGGGAGTCGAGAATCACAGGGAGGCGTGCCGCGGGATGCCGGACGCCCGGGCCGAGGGAGCGAGCCGTGACGCACGACCCTGAACACGACGACCACAGCGCCGGGGCGATACCGCCGATGCCGGACCACGCACCCGAGTGGGAGGTGCTCACCGGACCCGGCGGCGCCGAGCGGGACCACGGTCTCGACCGGCTGTGGCGACAGCGCTCGAAGCGCGCCCGCGCGGTGATCGCCGCGGTCACCGTGGGCGTGCTCGCGCTGGGCGGCAGCGTCGCCTACGCGGCGACCTCCGGAGGTTCGGGCAGCGACGCGATTCCCGCCGCGGCCGGGTCCTCCGCCCCGTCCGGTTCGCCGTCGCCCGGCGGGCCCGGCTTCCGGCACGGGGGCGGCATGTGGTTCGGCTTCGGCGTCGGCGGCAAGGCCGTGCACGGCGAGGCGACGGTCAAGGACGACTCCACCGGCAAGTGGGTCGTACGCATCTGGCAGCGCGGCACGGTCACGAAGGTCGACGGCGACCAGGTCACCGTCAAGAGCGACGACGGGACCTCGTGGACCTGGACCGTGGGTTCCGACGCCACGGCCCAGAACTCCGCCGCCCTCAAGAAGGGCGACACCGCCTCCCTGATCGGCACCCGCTCCGACAGCGGCACCAGGACCGCCGACCGCGCCTTCACGGGCACCTTCGACCGCAAGGGCCAAGGCCAGGGCGGACGGGGCGGGTTCCCGGGCGGCCACGGCCCGTGGGGACGCGGCGGCCCGAGCGGTGCGCCTTCGCCCAGCCCGTCCGGCAGCGGCGCTACGACCTGACGGAGCCGGCCGGTGCGACGCCGATCACGACGTTGGCGTACAGCTCCTCGGAGTAGGCCGACCGCGTGTCGAGACCCGCGCCCCTGAACACCGCGACCGCTGACGGGAGTTGACGCTCACTGGTCTCGACGAGCAGACAGCCGCCGGGGGCGAGCCACTCGGGCGCGCCGCCGGCGACCTCGCGGAGTATGTCGAGGCCGTCCGCGCCGCCGTCGAGGGCGACCAGTGGCTCGTGCTCGCGGGCCTCCGCGGGCAGAAAGCCGACCTCGCCGCTGGGGACGTAGGGCACGTTGGCGGCGAGGATGTCGACGCGTCCGCGCAGTTCGTCGGGCAGCGCGGCGAACAGGTCTCCGGTGTGGACGTGCCCGCCGAAGGCGGCGACATTGCGGCGGGCGCAGCGCGTGGCGGTGGGGTCGATGTCGGCGGCGTGCAGTTCGACCCGGCCGAGGGCGGCGGCGAGGGCCGCGCCGACCGCGCCGGAACCACAGCACAGGTCCACGACGACGGACGCGTCCGGGGCGTGAGCGAGGGCCTGTTCGACGAGGAACTCGGTACGGCGGCGGGGCACGAACACACCGGGTTCCACGGTGATGCGCAGACCCCTGAACTCGGCGTGGCCGACGACGAGTTCGAGGGGCAGGCCCGCGACGCGGCGGTCCACCATGGCGGCGACCTCGTCCGGGGTGCGGGCGGCGGAGAGGATCAGCCGCGCCTCGTCCTCGGCGAAGACACAGCCCGCGGCACGCAGGGCGGCGACGACGGAGGCAGGGGAAACGGGGGATGGGGAAGGCATGGAAGCCGAGAGCCTTTCGGAAGGTGGCCGAAGGGCGCTCTCGCGGTCACCTGCTACCGGTGATCCGAGCTGTCCTGAGGTGAGAGCACCCGGCATGACACAGCGGAAATGGGTCTCACCTCCAAGGAGTTCAGGGCCGCGGACGTCCGCGACGGAGGACAACAGTACCCGAAGCGCGGAACCGACGAGGGGCCGGGCTCTTCGCTGAGTTGTACTGTGCAACCAGGACAGCGAAGGAGACGCAGTGGGAGCGGACAGGGCCGTGGAGACCATCCAGCGCGAGATGACGACGTTCGCGCGGCGCGCCCGGGCCTCGGCCGGCCGGCTGCACCCCGAGCTGTCCCTGGTGTCGTACACCCTGCTCAGTCACCTGGAGGAGCGCGACGGCCGCCGGGCCACCGACATGGCCGCGCACTACGCCCTGGACAAGTCCACGGTCAGCCGCCAGGTCGCCGCCCTGGAGCGCGCCGGCCTCATCGAACGGCGTCCCGATCCCGAGGACCAGCGCGTCCAGGTCCTGCATCTGACCGACGCGGGCCGCCGAATCCTCGCCCAGGTCACGGAGAACCGCCAGGCCGCCTTCCGCGAGCGGCTGGCGGACTGGCCGGAGGAGGATCTTCGGCGGTTCGCCGGCTATCTGGAGCGCTACAACGCGTGGTCGGGCGAGGCTCCCGCCGGGGAGAACTGAGGAGTCGGTCCTACGACACTCCGACGGACCGGTTCTCGATCAGGTGCGCGTGCGGCGAGGAACGCGGTGCGAAGACGCAGCCGGAAGCCGAGGGACTCGTACAGCCGTATCGCGGTGGCATTGCCCGCGCCGGTGTGCAGGAACGGGGTCTCGCCGCGTTGGCGGATGCCGTGGGCGACGGCCCGGATGAGCCGGCTCGCGAGTCCCTCGCCGCGGGCGGAGGGGTCGGTGCAGACGGCGCTGATCTCGGTCCAGCCGGGCGGGTGAAGGCGCTCGCCCGCCATGGCGACGAGGGCACCCTCGCGGCGGATGCCCAGGTAGGTGCCGAGTTCCACGGTTCGGGGCAGGAAGGGTCCCGGCTTTGTCCGCTCCACGAGGTCGAGCATCTCGGGGACGTCGGCCGGACCGAGGACGATCGCCTCCGGGTCCGGTGCGGCGGCCATCCCGTCGTCCACCATCTGCACACCGTCGATGTCGAAGGTGATCTCCCAGTCGTCCGGGACCCGGCCCCGGAAGCCCAGCAGCGGGATCTCCGCGCCGGGACCGGCGAGCGCGGCGACGTCCGCCCAGTCGTCGGCGTCGGGTTCGTCGGGCAGGGCCAGCCACGGAGAGACGTCGACCGGGTAGCGCAGGATCCGGCCGCGCCGCTCGGCGAAGTGGGCGTGCGGGCCGGTGAGGGCGGCGCGGGCGGGGTTGTCGAGGAGGCGTTCGTCGGACGTGCTCATGCGGAGACCTCGATCACGATCTTGCCGCGCGCGTGGCCGTCCTCGACGGTGCGCAGGGCCTCACCGGCCCGGTCGAGCGGGAAGGTCCGCGTCACGTGCGGGTCCAGTTCGCCGCCGACCGCGAGCCGCGCGACCGCGTCGAGGACGGCCGTGCCGCGGGCCCGCTGGACCCGGGCGCCGCCGAGCTTCTCCACCTCGGGCGCGGGAGCCCCGGCGGTGACCAGCTTCGTGCGGTCGGTGAGCAGGGTCGCGGCCTCGGCGAGCACCTCGCCGCCGACGAGGTCGTAGACGCCGTCGACGCCGTCCGGGGCGACCGCCCGCACCCGTGCGGCCAGGTCCGGTCCGGACGGGACGTGGACCGCGCCCAGCGACTCCACGAAGTCCTTCTTGCCCTCGCTCGCCACGCCCACGGCACGCAGTCCGAGGGCGCGGGCGATCTGCACGGCCGCGGATCCGACACCGCCGCCCGCGCCGGTGACCAGCACGGTCGCACCGGCGGGCAGGTCTAGCTGGCGGACGCCGTCGTAGGCGGTGGCCGCGGCGACGGGGAGAGTGGCGGCGTCCTGGAAGGAGAGCTCGGCGGGCTTGAGCGCGGTGACCGTCGCCGGGAGCAGGGCGTACTCGGCGTAGCCGCCGGCCACCGTGCTGCCGAAGACCGCGTCGCCGACGGCGATGCCGTCCACGCCCGCGCCGGTCTCCTCGACGACGCCGGAGACCTCGTTGCCGAAGACCGAGGGGAACGTGCGGGTGTCGCTCTCGCCGGGCCGCCGGTAGCCGGTGCGCAGCTTCCAGTCGACGGGGTTCACCCCGGCCACGCGCACCGCGACAAGGACTTCACCGGGACCGGGACTGGGCCGGTCCACCTCTACGAGCGCCTCCGTCTCAGGTCCCCCGTAACGCGTGAAGACGTATGCCTTCGGCATCTGCTCCCTCACTCTCCTTCACAGTCACCACTTCGCCGGCACTCAAGACCAAGGTCGGCCACCGGGCGGCTATTCCCCGGAACCCGGAGAGTTCATACGGCCGCAATGATCGGCGGTACCCCTCGGACCTGGGCATACCCGGTGGACGCGTACGGTTGGAAGGAGAAACGACTGATCACGCTCGCCCGGCGGATCCGCGCCGCAGCGACCTGGAGGCTCCACCCGTATGCACGTCACCCGAGGCTTCACCGGACGCCCCCGCGTTCCCGACGCCGGCCTGCCGCCCGGTCAGTACGACGCGGGCGACGACTGGCCCGTCCTGTCCGCCGAGGTCACCCCCGACCTGGCTCCCGCCGACTGGACCTTCCGCGTGGACGGACTGGTCGAGGCGCCGCGCACCTGGAACTGGACGCAGGCCCATGAACTGCCCGCGTCGGCCTACGAGGGTGACATCCACTGTGTGACGAGCTGGTCGAAGTTCGGGGTGCGGTTCGGGGGCGTCTCGCTGGACGCGTTCCTCAATGTGGTGCGGCCCCATGTGTCCGCCACACATGTGGTCGCCTATTCGCACACCGGGTACACCACGAACCTCCCGCTCTCCGACGTCACCGGGGGACGGGCATGGATCGCGTGGGAGTACGACGGGAAGCCTCTGCCCGCCGAGCACGGCGGCCCCGCCCGGCTGCTGGTGCCGCACCTGTACTTCTGGAAGAGCGCCAAGTGGATCGCGGGCCTGCGTCTCCTCGACCACGACGAGCCGGGTTTCTGGGAGCAGAACGGCTATCACGCCCGGGGCAACCCCTGGGAGGAACAGCGGTACTCCGGTGACTGACACCTTCGCGCCCACCACCAGGTTCGCGGTGCCCGGACGCATCGCGGTGAGCAACCGGGCCGCCGCCGTGTGGCAGACCGCTACGCTCACCGAGATCCGCCGGGAGACCCCGCACGCCTCCACGTTCCGGTTCGCGGTGCCCGGCTGGAGCGGCCATCTGGCGGGCCAGCACCTGATGCTGCGGCTGCGCGCCGAGGACGGCTATGTGGCGCAGCGCCACTACTCGATCGCCTCGCACCCGGACGACACCGGGCATGTGGAACTGACCCTGGACCATGTCGAGGGCGGCGAGGTCTCCGGCTGGTTCCACACGGTGGCCCAGCCCGGTGACCAGGTCGAGGTGCGCGGCCCGCTGAGCGGCTTCTTCGCCTGGCCCGGAGACCGGCCCGCGCTGCTCCTGGGCGCCGGTTCCGGGGTCGTACCGCTGATGTCGATGCTCCGCCAGCACCGGGCGCGGCGGCTGTCAGTGCCGCTGCGGCTGGTGGTGTCGGCGCGGAGTCCCGAGGAGTTGATCTACGCGCGGGAGTACGGCGCCGAGACGACGACCGTGTTCACGCGCAGCGCGCCACAGGGTGTGCCGGTGGGACGTATGGCCGCGGCACATGTGGCACCGCTCCTGGCCGAGCAGCCTCCCGGTGGGTGGGAGGCCTACGTGTGCGGCTCCAACGGCTTCGCCGAGCATGCGTCACGGCTGCTGGTCGAGGCGGGCCAGCCGGTGGACCGTATCCGCATCGAGCGCTTCGGCTGAGGCTCGCGATCGAACGCCTCGGCTGAGGACCGCGCCCACCGATCTCTCCTGCTCCGGTTGAGGGAAGTGCCCCGGAGGGGGTACGACTGCTGTGTGGACGCTCGCATGCGTGCGCGGTGTCGAGGCGGCGGGCCGGCCCCACAGCGGGCTTACGGCCTTCCGGTTCCTCGACTCCGGTGACGGCGAGGAGGTCGACGTGCGGAACCGGGTACGGAGTCGGCGCAGGCGGCACAATCCGCTGCGGCGCCGGTCGGACGTCGTGGAGGCGTGGACGGCGGTCGCCGTCGCCGTCCTGCTGTTCGTCTGCGCGCCACTGGCCGGGGCCGCCGCGGGGCTGTGGGCCCACGACCAGGCCCGGACCCTCGCCGCCGCCCAGCGCGCCGACCGCCACCGGGTCCGCGCGGAGGTGATCGGCAAGCCGCCCGCCGAACTGCCGTCGGTGGAGGGCAGCCGCCCGCGCAGCTTCCTGGTGGAGGTGCGCTGGACGGAACCGGGCAAGGGACCGCGTACGGCCACGGCCGCGGTCCCGGCAGGGACGGGGCGCGGTGACGTGGTGGACGTGTGGTTCGACGCCCAGGGCCGCAACGTCGCACAGCCCGCGGGTGAAGTGGCCGTCTGGCAGCACACGTTGACGGTCGGCATGTGGGCAGCAGGTGGTGTGGTCGCCCTGGTGCTGCTCACCTCCACGGTGAGCCGACGGGTCGCGCTGCGCCACCGGTTGGCCGAGTGGGAACGGGACTGGGCACTCACCGAACCGCAGTGGACCCGACGGCGGGCGTGACGCGAGGGGCACGAAACGGAGGCCATGCGACGGGGGCCGTGTGGCCGCCGCACATGGACCGCCGCTACACCCCTTGCTGCATCCGCCGTGCGATCCGCCCATGGTCCCGCAGCACATCCCCCAGCGCGGGCAGCACCGGCTCACCCCGGTCGACGAGGACCCGCCCGCCGACGACCGTGGTCCACGCCCGCGCCGGACCGCAGCGCAGCCATGCCTCGACGGGGTCGCTCAGCGCACCGGCCAGGGCGACTTCGTGCAGGTCCCAGACGACCAGGTCGGCACACGCGCCCGGTCGCAGGTGCCCCAGTTCGTCGGCGCGGCCCAGGCAGCGCGCCGAGCCGCGGGTCGCGATGTCGAGGGCGTCGCGCGCGGTCATCGCGCCGGGGCCGCCCCGGTAGCGGCCGAGCAGCAGCGCGCCCCGGGTCTCCATCCAGAGCGAGGCGTGGTCGGTGGAGGCGGAGCCGTCGCAGCCGATGCCGACCGGCAGACCGAGTTCGCGCATCTCCTTCACCCGGGCCGTGCCGCCGCCGATCAGCATGTTGGAGCTGGGGCAGTGCGCCACACCGACACCGGCGGCGGCGAGGCGGCGCAGTTCGTCGTCGTTCGGGTAGATGCAGTGCGCGACCCAGGTGCGGTCGCTCATCCACCCGGTGTCCTCGAAGTACTCGACGGGCCGGCAGCCGTAGGTCTCCAGGCAGTAGGTGTCCTCGTCCCGGTCCTCGGCGAGGTGGGTGTGCAGCCGTACGTCGTACCGCTCGGCGAGTTCCGCGGTCGCCGTCATCACGTCCTTGGTGACCGAGAACGGCGAGCAGGGTGCGAGCGCGACCCGGATCAGCGCGCCGGGTTCCGGGTCGTGATGGGCCTTGATCAGCCGCTCGCTGTCGGCGAGCACCTCGTCCGTGCTCTGGGTGACGCTTCTCGGCGGCAGTCCCCCGTCCTCGACGGAGCGGGTCATCGAACCGCGGGTCGCGTGGAAGCGGAAGCCGATGTCGCGGGCGGCGCGAATCTCGGCGTCGACCAGGTAGGGGCGTGGATGCACATAGAGGTGGTCGGAGGATGTGGTGCAGCCGCCCATGAGGAGTTCCGCCATACCGACGTACGCCGATACGTATGCGGCCTCCTCGTCGAGGCTCGCCCACAGCGGGTAGAGCGTGGTCAGCCAGTCGAAGAGGGTGCCGTTGACGGCGGGCGCGTAGGAGCGGGTGAGGTTCTGGTAGATGTGGTGATGGGTGTTGATGAGGCCCGGGGTGACGAGCCGCCCGGCCGCCGAGACGGTCGTAGCGGCTTCGGGCTCGGCTCCGCCCGCGCCGACGGCGGTGACCCGACCACCCTTGACGGCAACCCAGCCGCCCGGGATCTCGCGCCCGTCGTCCACGACGAGCAGTTCGGCGTCCTTGACCAGCAGATCCACGGCTGACGACATGCCGCCATGGTAGGCGCGGGGCGCGGTACGGGTCTGGCGAGTCCTCCGATGTCACACGTACGGTGTGATCTTCCGCGCTCACCCTTCGCAAAGGTGGTCATCGATGGCCCTGTTCGACCTTCCGCTCGGCGAACTCCGTGAGTACCGCAGCACGTCCGCCGAGCCCGAGGACTTCGACGCCTTCTGGTCCAAGACCCTCCAGGAGACCCGCGAGCACGATCTCGACGCCCGCTTCGAGGAGGTCGACACGGGGCTGTCCACGGTGCGGGTGTACGACGTGACGTTCGCGGGATTCGGCGGTCACCCGGTGAAGGGCTGGCTGCGGCTGCCCGCCGGCGCGGCCCAACCTCTGCCGCTGGTCGTGGAGTTCGTCGGCTACGGCGGCGGGCGGGGTCTCCCGCACGAGAACCTGCTGTGGGCGTCGACCGGCCGCGCCCACTTCATCATGGACACGCGCGGCCAGGGCAGCGCGTGGGGCGGCGGCGGTGGCACCCCGGACCCGGTGGGCGGCGCGCCCGCCTACCCCGGTTTCATGACCCGGGGCATCGACGCCCCCGAGAACTACTACTACCGCCGGGTGTTCACGGACGGGGTGCGCGCCGTCGAGGCGGCCCGCTCGCACCCGTCGGTCGACCCCGCGCGCACGGTGGCGCTCGGCGCCAGCCAGGGCGGCGGCATCACGGTCGCCGTGGGCGGGCTGGTCGGCGACCTGGCCGGGATCGCGCCGGACGTGCCGTTCCTGTGCGACTACCCGCGCGCGGTGACCCTCACGAACCGCGACCCGTACCGGGAGATCGGCAACTACCTGAAGACCCATCGTGGCCGCGCCGAGGACGTGCTGCGCACGCTGTCGTACTTCGACGGCGTCCACTTCGCGTCCCGTGGCCGCGCCCCCGCCCTCTTCTCGACCGGTCTGGAGGACGAGACCTGCCCGCCCTCGACCGTGTTCGCCGCGTTCAACGCCTGGGCGCACGAGGACAAGAAGATCGAGGTCTACGACTTCAACGACCATGAGGGCGGCGGCCCTTACCAGGAGGCGGCCAAGCTGGACTGGCTGCGGTCGTACGTCTGAGGGGCGCGCGATGAACACAGGTGAGGCCGCCGCGCGGTTCGTGCGGGTCTGGGCCCGCGCCTGGGCGGAGCACGACGTGGACGCGCTGCTGGAGCTGTACGCCGAGGACTGCGTCCACCGCTCGATGCCGTTCCGCGAACCGCACCGGGGGCGGGCCGAGTTGGCCGCGTATCTGCGCTGGTCGTTCGCGGCGGAGCGGGTGGGCGACGTGCGGTTCTCGGCGCCGGTCGTCGGCCAACACCGTGTCGCCGTGGCCGAGTTCAGGGTCCTGGCCGAGGAGGACGGCGTACCGTCCACGCTCGCCGGCTGCGTCTTCGCGCGCTTCGACGAGGCCGGGCTGGCCGTGGAGACCCGAGACTACTGGCACACGGAACCGGGCCACCGGGAGCCTTCGGGCACGCTGTTCCTCAACTGAACGTACGACACCTTCCACCCAGTCCGACCAGTCGGTATGTTCAGAGGGTCCGGGCCGCAGCGTCGCGGCCCGGAGCCACGGCGGACCACGGAGGCACCATGTCCGAGCACCAGCCAGCCATCGACGGCCACTGCGACCCCCGCTTCACGGCGGTGCGCACGGCGTTCGAGGAGAACTTCCGGGACCGCGACGAACTGGGCGCCGCCGTGACCGTCACCGTGGACGGCGAGACCGTCGTCGACCTGTGGGGCGGCTGGGCCGACGCGGCACGGACCCGCCCCTGGGAGCGGGACACGGTGGTCAACGTGTGGTCCACGACCAAGGGCCCGGTGGCCCTGTGCGCCCACATCCTCGCCGACCGGGGCCTGCTCGACCTCGACGCCCGAGTGGCCACGTACTGGCCGGAGTTCGCAGCCGCGGGCAAGGAGAACGTTCTCGTACGACACCTGCTGTCGCACCGAGCGGGACTGGCCGGCCTGCGCGAGCCGCACTCCCTCGCGCAGCTCTACGACTGGGAGTTGACGACCCAGCGGCTCGCGGCCATGGAGCCCTGGTGGGAGCCCGGGACTCGGTCCGGGTACCACGCACTCACCTACGGTTTCCTCGTCGGCGAAGTGGTGCGCCGCGTCTCGGGGTTGCTCCCGGGCGCCTTCCTGGAGCGGGAGGTCACCGGCCCGCTCGGGATCGACTTCACCATCGGGCTGCCGGAGAAGGAGGCGGGCCGGGCGGCCGAGCTGGTGCATCCGCCCGTCGCGTCGAGCAGCGAACAGGCCGCGATCTTCAGCCAGTTGGCACCCGCCGCCATCGCCGCGCTGACCAACCCGATCGCGGGCGCGGCCGAGGCCAACACCCCGGAGTGGCGCGCCGCGGAGATCCCCGCGGCGAACGGCCACGGCACCGCGCGTGCGATCGCCGCGCTCTACGGCGTCTTCGCCGGGCGCGGTTCCTATGGCGGCCACCGCGTCCTGTCCCCCGAGGCTGCCGAGCGGGTGCGCGAGGGCCAGGGCAGCTGCCGCGACCTGGTGCTGGGCGCGGGCTTCGCGCACGAGACGGAGATCGGACTCGGCCTGTGGCTCAGTGGCCCGAACGGCTCGTACGGTCCCGACCCGAGGGCTTTCGGACACGACGGCTTCGGCGGTTCCTGCGGTCTGGCCGACCCGGACGCGGGCGTGTCACTGGGCTACGTGATGAACCGGATGGGGCCCCATATCGCCGACGACCCAAGGAAGTTGGCCCTGATCGACGCCCTGTACGGCGCGCTGTGAGGAGTGATCGCGGCGGGTCGGTTTCGGCCTAACTGCCTTACCGCCCTTCCCTGGTGGTTTAGACCAATGCTAGATCTGGTCGCGCAACGAGCCCGCACGGCTACGTTTCGTCACCGGTTCTGCCCTCAGTCTTGTCACCCTCAGGAGGCGCGGCATGGCCCGCACCACCCCCCACCACCCGACCGCCGACGACCAGCCCCTCTACGGGAAGGTCGCCACCCAGTTGCTCGGCGAACTCCACGACGGCATCATCCCGCCGGGTGAACGCCTGCCCAGCGAGCGGCAGTTGGCCGAACACTTCCAGGTCAGCCGGGAGACCGTACGACAGGCGCTGGAGCTGCTGCGCCGGGACGGTCTGGTCGCGACCGACCGGCGCGGCAGCCACGCCACGCTGCCCGGCCTGCCGGTCGAGACCCCGTCCTCCCTCACCTTCCCGGTCGGCGCCCGGAGCACCGACCCGACCGGCTTCGACCGGACCTCCGTGACCTGGGAGACACCTCCGCCCGAGCACGCCGAGGCCCTGGGGCTCGCCCCGCACCGCCCGACCCTGGTGCACCGCTACGCGTCCGCGGCGGCCGACGGCAGCGGACTGCGTACGGCCGTCACGTCCTTCTCGGCGGTGGCGTTGGCCGAGGTGGAGGAACTGGCCCGCTACCGCGACCGCGCCGACGGCTCCGCCTCCGCCCAACTCCGGCGCGCCTACGACTGGATGCGCCGGGCCGGACTGACCCTGCACCACCGGGACGCCATCACCCAGGTCGCGAACGCGCCCTCGGTACGGGTGACCCGGCGCGTGCACGACCAGTACGCGCGCCCGCTGGAGATCACCGACCTGGTGGTGGAGGCCCAACAGGACGCCCTGATCTACGAGTTCACGGTTCCGTCGGCGGGCTGAACGCCTTGGCGCGCGGCGGGCCCGATCCCGAACTCGCCGCGCGCCGAACGGCGTTACGCGCTCCTCAGCACGACGAGCCGCTGAGTCGCCCGGGTCATCGCCACATAGTGGTCGACAGCTCCCTCGATGCCCTCGCCGAACGTCTCCGGGTCGACGAGCACGACCAGGTCGAACTCAAGTCCCTTGGACAGCTCGGGAGTCAGCGACCGGACCCGGGGCGTCGCCCGGAAGCCCGGGTCGCCGATGACACACGCGATCCCCTCGGTGTGCTCGGCGAGCCAGGTGTCGAGGATCGACTCCCGGTCGGCGACGGGTCCGTGGACGACGGGGACACCGCTGCTGCGGATGGAGGTCGGCACGTTGGCGTCCGGGAGTACGGCACGGATGACCGGCTCGGCCTCCGTCATGATCTCCTCCGGGGTGCGGTAGTTGATGGTCAGGGAGGCCAGGTCGATCCGGTCGAGGCCGATCCGCTTCAGCCGTTCCTGCCACGACTCGGTGAAGCCGTGCCGGGCCTGGGCGCGGTCCCCGACGATGGTGAAGCTGCGGGAGGGGCAGCGCAGGAGCAGCATCTGCCATTCCGCGTCGGTGAGTTCCTGGGCCTCGTCCACGACGATGTGCGCGAACGGCCCGGCGAGCAGGTCGGGTTCGATGCCGGGCTGGGCCGCCTCGTCGATGAGGGCGTCCCGCAGGTCCTGTCCGTGCAGCATGCCCATCGCGCCCTCGCTCTCGTCGATCTCGACGTTCTGCAGGAGGCTGTCGATGACGTCGGTACGACGGGCGTGCTCGGCCGCTACGGCCGCTTCCTGCCGGCGTTTGCGGCGCGCCGACTCCGGGTCGCCGAGGCGCTGTCGCGCCGCGTCGAGCAGCGGCAGGTCGGACACCGTCCAGGCCTGGGCGTCGGCGCGCTGCAATCGCTGGACGTCCTCACGGCTCAGCGAGGGGGCGCACTTGCGCAGATAGGCCGGTACCGTCCACAAGTCCCCTACCAGGTCGGCCGCTTCGAGCAGCGGCCAGGCGTGGTTGAAGGCGGTGAGCAGTTCGCGGTTCTGGCGCAGGGACTTGCGGAGCAGTGCGGGCGTGACCGCGCCGTCCTGGGCGTTGGTGGTGTCCTCGTGCTTCTCGACCAGGATCGTGAGCAGTTCCTGCCAGACCTGCTCACGCCCCTCGTTGTGCGGGGTACCGGGTTCGGCCGCCTCGAAGGCGACGGCCCAGTCCTCGGCGCTGAGCCAGATGTCGGACCAGTGGGTGGTGACGTTCATGCCCTTGGTGGGCGGCTCCTCGTAGAACCGGACGGCGGGTTCGATCGCCCGCACCAGTTCCACGGACGATTTCAGCCGGGCCACCTCCGGGTCGGCCTCGATGCCCGCCGCGGCCCCTTCGTCGACGAGGTCCCGCAGGATGCAGGTCTGAACACCCTCCTCGCCGAGGCTCGGCAGCACGTCGGCGACGTAGTCCAGGTAGGGCCGGTGCGGACCCACGAACAGCACCCCGCCCCTGCGGTGGCCGAGGCGCGGGTCGGAGTACAGGAGGTAGGCGGAGCGGTGCAGGGCGACGACGGTCTTGCCGGTGCCGGGCCCACCGTCGACGACGAGCGCGCCGCGTGATCCCGCGCGGATGATGGCGTCCTGGTCGGCCTGGATGGTGCCGAGCACATCGCGCATCCGGCCCGAGCGGTTGCCGCCGAGGCTGGCGATGAACGCGGACTGGTCGTCGAGCGCGGCATGCCCGGCGAAGCCCTCGGCGGTGAACACCTCGTCCCAGTAGTCGCTGATCCGGCCGCGGGTCCAGCGGTACCTGCGGCGGCTCGCCAGCCCCATCGGGTTGGCGTGGGTGGCGCCGAAGAACGGCTCGGCCGCCGGGGACCGCCAGTCGAGCAGCAGCCGTCGGCCCGTGCTGTCCGTGAGGCCGAGTCGCCCGATGTAGACGGGCTCGGATGTGGTGGCGTCGACCATGTGGCCCAGACACAGGTCCAGGCCGAAGCGACGTAGGGTCCGCAACCGTGTGGTGAGCCGGTGGATCTCCGTGTCCCGGTCCATCGCCGCCCGGCCGATGCCGCCGGGCGCCCTGCGCTCGGCGTCGAGGCGCTCGGTCAGTTCCGCGATCGACTCGCTCAGGGACTGCGCGATGGCCGCGAAGTGCTGCTCGTCGGCGGCGATCAGCGCCGGGTCGGCCTTGGCCGAGAGCCGGTCGGGAAGGTCGAAGGCGCTGGTGGTCAGGGGGTTCACGGCATCAATTCCGATCTGCGGTCGCTCACTGCCGTGCGGGCGGCAGGTCGTGGGGACCGGTGCGTACGGGTTCTCGTGTGCGGGGCTCGGCCGGTTCACGCGCTGGTGGGCGGCCTTCCCCCGCCGGCCGGGTCGAGGAGCAGCTTCGCGGCCAGTGTCGTCCCGTCGGTGCGGAGCGTTCCGGCCACGGTCCGTGCCCGGTCCCGGACCTCGGGGGCCAGGGCGATGGTGAGGGCGGCCGACAGGGAGTCGTAGGTCGGCGTCGGACCGTCGTGCGCGACTCCGATGCCCAGCTCTGCCACCCGTGCCGCCCAGTATGGCTGGTCCACGATCTGCGGCACGACCACCTGCGGCACGCCGACCATGGTGGCCGACGTCGTGGTGCCCGCCCCGCCGTGGTGAACGACGGCCGCCACCCGCCCGAAGAGCGCCTGGTGGTTGACCTCGCCCACGACGAAGCAGTCGTCCCGGTCGTCGGTCGCGGCCAGCCGGGCCCAGCCCCGGCCGAGCACGACCCGGCGACCGTGTGCCCGTGCGGCCGCGACGGCGTCCCGGGCCATGTCGGGCGAGTCGCGGAGCGCCATGCTGCCGAAGCCCACGTACACCGGCGGCTCGCCCGACTTCAGGAACGCCTCCAGATCCGCCGGGAGCGGGCGCTCGTCGGGCAGGATCCACGGTCCGGTCACCACGAGGTCGAGGTCGGTCTGGTCCTGCCACGGGAACAGATCCGGGTCCGAGGCGAGCCACGGCCGCTCGGTGAACGCGTGGTCGCGGACGTTGTCGACCGGCGGCAGGCCGATCGCCGCCCGGTGGCGGTTCTCGGCGTCGCGGTAGAGGGCGTTCACCCGCTGGGCGTCCTCCTCCCACAGCACCTTGATGTCGGTCTCCTCCGGCGAGGAGGGCCGGCCGGGCCGCGCCAGAGGCCGGTACTTCGACGACGGCAGTCCGGCCGTGTGGAAGCAGGCGAACACATAGCGGATGCCGAGTTTCTCGGCCACCGAGCGGGCGCCGGTCGGCATCAGACCGCTCGCCAGCAGCACGTCGCAGCCCTCGGCCGCAGGCAGCAGCGTCTCGTAGCGGGCGGCGACCAGCTCGGGCGCGAGCTGGAACGCGGTCGCCGCGGACGGCGGCCTGGCCCCGGTCACCACCGAGCGCACCGACGGGCCCAGCGGCAGCAGCGGTACGCCGGCCCGGTCCGTCAGCTCCACGAACTCCTCGTCCGGCGGCGCGGCGACACTCACCTCCGCGCCGAGTTCCCGCAGTCGGGCGGCGAGTCCCGCGACGGGTTCGACATCCCCGCGCGACCCCCACGTCGTCAACAGCACACGCATTCCGCGACTCCCATTTCCGCAGGTCATGCCCTTAGGCCGGACATTCTGCGGTACACCGGGGGCCTTGCCGCAAGCCCCCCGGTGCGCTATACGTTAAGAAGGGAAAGAGGAGTGAGCACGCCTCCCTTTCCACCCTCCCCCGCACGGCCCGCGGAACTCGCGCGAGAAAATCCGCCCGCCGATGTCGAGAACCCGCGCCCGGCTCCGTCCCCGAGGTGAAGGCGACCACAATGGGTCGTGCCGGCACCGAGGAGAACGACCATGGCCAAGTACCTGCTGCTGAAGCACTACCGCGGCGCCCCCGCCGCCGTGAACGACGTCCCCATGGACCAGTGGACGCCCGAGGAGATCACGGCCCATGTGCAGTACATGAACGACTTCGCGGCCCGCCTGGAGAAGTCCGGCGAGTACGTCGACAGCCAGGCGCTCTCCCCCGAGGGGACGTTCGTCCGCTACGACGGCGAAGGGCGCCCGCCGGTCACCGACGGACCGTTCGCCGAGACCAAGGACGTCATCGCAGGCTGGATGATCATCGACGTCGACAGCTACGACCGTGCCCTGGAGCTGGCCGGTGAGCTGTCGGCGGCCCCCGGGGCCGGTGGCAGGCCGATCCACGAATGGCTGGAGCTGCGCCCGTTCCTCGGCACGCACTCGACCACCACGGACTGCACCTTCAAGTGAACGAGGTCCTGCTGAGGAGCCTCACGCCGAGCGTGCTCGGCGTCCTCGTCCGCCGCGGAGCAGACTTCGCGGCGGCCGAGGACGCCGTACAGGACGCGCTCGTCGAGGCGGTCCGGGTCTGGCCGGACGATCCACCGCGCGATCCGAAAGGGTGGCTGGTCACGGTGGCCTGGCGGCGGTTCCTCGACGCGACGCGCGCGGACACCGCCCGCCGCAGGCGCGAGGACCTGGTGGACGAGGAGCCGGCGCCCGGCCCCGCACCGGCCACCGACGACACGCTCCAGCTCTACTTCCTGTGCGCCCACCCGTCGTTGACGCCGTCGTCGGCGGTCGCGCTCACGCTGCGCGCGGTCGGCGGGCTCACCACCCGGCAGATCGCGCAGGCCTATCTGGTGCCCGAGGCGACCATGGCGCAGCGCATCAGCCGGGCCAAACGCACCGTGTCCGGAGTGCGGTTCGACCAGCCCGGCGATGTGGCCACCGTGCTGCGCGTCCTCTACCTGGTGTTCAACGAGGGCTACTCCGGCGACGTCGACCTCGCCGCCGAGGCGATCCGGCTCACCCGGCAGGTCGCGGGCGTGATCGACCACCCCGAGGTGTCGGGCCTGCTCGCCCTCATGCTGCTCCACCACGCCCGGCGCGCCGCCCGGACCGCGCCCGACGGCAGCCTGGTTCCGCTCGCCGAGCAGGACCGCGGCCGGTGGGACACCACGTTGATCGCCGAGGGCGTCACGATCCTCCAACTCGCCCTCGCCCGCGACCGGTTGGGCGAGTTCCAGGCGCAGGCCGCGATCGCGGCGCTGCACGCGGACGCGCCCGGGGCCGAGGAGACGGACTGGGTGCAGATCGTCGAGTGGTACGACGAACTCGTCGGCCTGACCGACAGTCCGGTGGTCCGCCTCAACCGCGCGGTGGCGGTCGGCGAGGCAGACGGCCCGCGCGCCGGTCTGGCCGCGCTCGCGGCCCTGGACGACTCGCTCCCCCGACACACCGCGGTGGCGGCCTACCTCCACGAGCGCGACGGCGACCTGGCGACGGCGGCACGGCTCTACGCGGAGGCGGCACACAAGGCCCCCAATCTCGCCGAACGCGACCATCTGACCCGCCAGGCCGCCCGGCTCAATACCCTCCGGTCCGCCTGAGCGGTTTGCCTTTTCTCGGAAAGTGTGGGCAATTCTCAGGCCGTCTCGAATTCTCCTTGCCCACACCATCACAGAGCTCGTCAAGGGCGATATTGGCAACACCGCAAAGGGAGTTGTCGGGTCACGAACGACGGTGAATCGCTGCTACGGTGAGCACTCGCCCCGAGGTCGAGCGATGCGCCGTGTCGGCGCCCCGACCTCGGATTGCACAGCGAGTGTTCCGCTTCTCACCGGATTCCGTTCACTCACCTTTCCCTGTTCGCGGCACTCCCTGGAGTTCTTGAACCATGTCTGCCGACAGCGTGGCCACCGCCACTTCCACGGCACCGGAGCATTCCGGTCCCGCCCCCAGGGACCGGCATCTCGGTCTCGCCCTTTTCGTCATCGCGGCGGCCCAGTTGATGGTCATCCTCGATGCCACCATCACGAATATCGCCCTGCCCGCCATCCAGACCGACCTCGGCGTCTCCGACGCGAATCTGGCGTGGATCGTCAACTCGTACGCGCTGGCCTTCGGCGGTCTGCTGCTCCTCGGCGGAAAGGCCGGGGACCTGTTCGGCCGCCGCCGGATCTTCCAGGTGGGCATCGCCGTCTTCACCCTCGCGTCCCTGCTCGGTGGACTCGCCCCGAACGAGGGCCTGTTGATCGGCGCGCGGATCCTCCAGGGCGTCGGCGCGGCCCTCGCCGCACCGAGCGCGCTGGCGCTGATCACCACGACGTTCCCGGCGGGCAAGCCGCGCAACCGGGCGATGGGCGTGTACGCCGCGATGGGCGGCCTCGGTGCCACGGTCGGTCTGCTGCTCGGCGGGCTGCTCACCGATGTGCTGGACTGGCGCTGGGTGTTCTTCGTCAACATCCCCATCGGCCTCGCCGTCCTACCCGGCACCCGCAGCCTCGTCGAGGCGGAGCGCCACCCCGGCCGCCTCGACGTCCCGGGCGCCGTCACCGGGACCGGCGGTCTGATCTCCCTGGTCTACGGCATCACGCGCGGCGGCGAGCACGGCTGGACCGACGGCCTCACGCTGGGCTGCTTCGCGGTCGCCGCCGTCCTGTTGGCGGCGTTCCTGTTCCTCCAGGCCCGTACGCCCGACCCGATGATGCCGCTGCGCCTGTTCAACGACCGCAATCGGTGGGGCAGTTACGTCACCATGCTGTTCATCGGCTCGGGCATGTTCGCGTTCTTCTACTTCCTGACCCTCTATATGCAGCTGATCCTCGGCTACAGCCCCATCAAGACCGGCTTCGCGTATCTGCCGTTCAGTTTCGGCATGGCCGCGGCGGCGGGCATCAGCTCCAAGCTCGTCGCCCACATCGCGCCCCGGCTCATCGCCGCACCTGGCCTACTGGTCGCGGCGGTCGGCATGTTCTGGTTCGCCACCCTGAAGCCGGACTCGTCCTACGCCGGACACCTGATGCCCGCCATGTTCGTCACCGCTCTCGGTCTGGGCATGAGCTTCGTCCCGATGACGCTCGGCGCGGTGAGCGGTGTCGCCCACCAGGACACCGGCATCGCCTCGGCCCTGCTCAACACGGCCCAGCAGATCGGCGGCGCCCTGGGCCTCGCCGTCCTGTCGACGATCTCGAACTCGGCGGCCGACGACAGGCTGCCCCACGCGGCCTCCGCGCTCTACCGGGGCCTGGCCACAAAGGACTTGGGGCTCGTATCGAAGGCGGGGGACGCGCTGACACACGGCTACACAATGGCCTTCGTCGCCGCCGGGGTGGTGTTCGTCGCCGGCGCCGCCGTGACCGTGTTCGCCGTGAACGCCGGCCGGCAGCAACACACCGAAGGCGCCGCTCCGGTCCACATGGGCTGAACCCACCCAGTCAGGCACCACGACATCGAACCGGCGCGAGGACCGCGGACGCGGTCTTCGCGCCGCCGGAGCCCAGCATGCCGAACCAGCCCACCTCAGCGGCGCCTCAGCGCCCCCAACTCCCGCCGCCCGTCGACGCGTTGACCAACGCCTTCGCCCTGCTCGGCAAACGCTGGAGCGGCCTGGTCCTCGCCGCGCTGGCCAAGGGCCCCGCAGGCTTCGGCGAGGTGCGCGAGCGGGTGCCCGGCATCAGCGACCGTATGCTCGCCGACCGCCTTCACGAACTGGCCGTCGCCGGCCTCCTCACCCGCACCGTGGACCACGGTCCGCCGCTGCGTTCCTCCTACGCCCTCACCCCGCATGGGAACGCCTTCCTGATCCCGCTCGCCGCGCTGGCCGTCTGGGCGGAGGAGCACCTCGTGGTCACTCCCACTGGTACTGGAGGTACTTCCCGTCGAGGGTGATGACGACCCGGTCACCCGCCGGGTCGGGCACGCGGCTGACGTCGAGGCGGAAGTTGATGGCGCTCATGATGCCGTCGCCGCACTGCTCGTGGATCAGTTCCTTGATGGTCGGGCCGTAGACCTGGATGACCTCGTGGAGCCGGTAGATGGTGGGGTCCACGGGGACGGCCGCGTCCAACGCACCACGGGTCGGCTGGAGTTGGAAGGCGAGGGCGGCGTCCTCGCCGAGTTCGAGGAGGGCGGCGGCGGTCGCCGCCTCGTCCTTGTTCATGGGGTGCTGGCCCAGCAGGGCCGCGGTGGTCCAGGCGAGCGGTCGGCCCACGGCCTCCGCCAACTGGGCCCATGTGACACCGGTCTTGACCTTGGCCTGCCGGACCGCTTCGGCGGCTTCACCCTTGCTGAGCATGCACAACTCCGTTCCCGGACAGCGTGCTTGACCACACGCCGCTCAGCGTAGGAGATCACCCGCAACGCGACAATGGCGTCGCCCTCCACCCGGTGCTGTCATATGCCGGACTCCGGCACACCCGTGGACGCATACTTCCGAACATGACCCACATCGACGTACAACAGATCGAAAAGGCGAACGCCGTCGAACGTACGCCGGTCGTCTTCGTCCACGGTCTGTGGCTGCTGCCCAGCAGTTGGGACCGCTGGGCAGCCCACTTCGAGCAGGCCGGGTACGCGCCGGTCTCCCTGTCCTGGCCCGACGACCCGGAGACGGTCGCCGAGGCCAACGAGCACCCCGAGGTCATGGCGGGCAAGACGGTCGGCCAAGTCGCCGACCATCTGGCGCAGTTGATCGGCACGCTGACGCGGAAACCGGCGATCGTCGGCCACTCCTTCGGCGGACTGCTCACGCAGATCCTCGCCGGGCGTGGGCTGTCCGCCGTGTCCGTGGCCATCGACCCGGCGCCCTTCCGGGGCGTGCTGCCGCTGCCGGTGTCCGCGCTGCGCTCCTCCGCACCGGTCCTCAGCAACCCCGCCAACCGCAATCGCGCGGTCCCTCTGACCTACGACCAGTTCCGCTACGGATTCGCCAACGCCGTCAGCGAGGAGGAGGCACGGGAGCTGTACGAGACGTTCGCGGTGCCCGCGCCCGGCACCCCGCTGTTCCAGGCGGCGACCGCCAATCTCAACCCGTGGACCGAGGCCAAGGTCGACACGGAGAACCCCGAGCGCGGCCCGCTCCTGATCATCTCGGGCGAGAAGGACCACACCGTGCCCTGGTCGATCGCCAACGCCTCGTACAAGAAGCAGCAGCACAACAAGGGCGTCACCGAGATCATCGAGATCAAGGGCCGGGGCCACGCGCTGACCATCGACAGCGGCTGGCGGGAAGTGGCGGACACCGCCCTGTCGTTCGTTCGCCGCTACGCCTGAACTCCGTACCGCCTTCCTCGACTTCACCCGGAGCTGACCCATGTCGATTTCCCGCAGGCCCTTACTTCTCGGGGCGGCTGCCGCGGCCGGCGCCCTCGCGGCCGGCGCTCTCCCCGCCTCTGCGGCACCCGCCACGGGAGGCAAGCACCCCGCACCGAAGCCGACCGTGGTCCTGGTGCACGGCGCGTTCGCCGACGCGTCCAGCTGGTCGGCCGTGACCTCCCGCCTCCAGAAGGCCGGCTACGCCGTCGTGGCTCCCGCCAATCCGCTGCGCGGACTCACCTCGGACGCCGCCTACCTCTCCGCGCTCCTCAAGACAATCGACGGCTCGAAGGTCGTCGTAGGGCACTCCTACGGCGGCGCGGTGATCACCCAGGCGACCGCGGGCGACGCGAGTGTGAAGGCGCTCGTGTACGTCGCGGCCTTCGTGCCCGACAAGGGCGAGCAACTCGGCGAACTCGCCGCGCGGTTCCCCGGGTCGCAGCTGAACGACGCGTTGCAGCCGCTGCCCGACGGCTCGGGCGGTACCGATCTGGCCATCCAGACGGCGAAGTTCCACGCGGTGTTCACCGCGGACCTCCCGGCGTCCACGTCCGCACTGCTGGGGGCCTCTCAACGCCCCATCAGCGCGGCGGCGTTCACGGACGTCACCACGGCGGCGGCCTGGCACGACATTCCGTCGTGGGCGGTCGTGGCGGCGCAGGACCGGGCGATCGCGCCCGACCTGGAACGCTTCGAGGCCAAGCGGGCCGGGTCGCACACGGTCGTGGTGGACGCCTCGCACGTGGTGATGATCTCCCATCCCGACCTGGTCACGAAGGTCATCAAGTCGGCGGCGTCCGCGACGAGTTGACGCCAACGCCGGCCGCTACGGCAGCCGTCGCGCCGCGACCATGCGGACGCGGGGGCTGCCGTCGCCGCGGTCCCCGAACTCAGGCAGGGCGTAGAGGTCGACGCCAAAGCCGATCCGCTCCAACTCCCGCCGCACGAAACCGAGTTGGAAGTCCCGGTAGTACATGACGAAGGGCGGCCGCCAGACGGCGTTGCGGACCTTCATCACCGCGTCGAAGCCGGCCAGCATCCAGTACGCGGGCGAGGTGGGGCGCGGCGGCGCGAGGAGGGGGAACGCGAAGCAGCCGCCGGGCCGCAGCACGGAGTGAACCTGGCCGAACAGGCCCGGCAGTTCGCGGGGCAGGAAGTGGCCGAACGCGCCGAAGCTGACCACCAGATCGAAGTCGGCCCCGAACGGCAGGGCCCGCGCGTCACCGCGCACCCACGAGACGGCGGGATCGTCGCTCTTCACACGCTCACGCGCGACCGCGAGCATGCCCGCGCTGAAGTCGACGCCGGTGACGCTCTTCCGGCACACCGTCGTCAGCGCTTCGGCGCCCGCGCCGGTGCCGCAGCACAGGTCGAGCCCGTCGTCGAAGGGCCCGATGCGCCGCAGCGTCGAGGCGACCGCGTCGAGCACCGGGGCCGGTGTCCGGAAGGGGGTGTGGTCGAACTTGGGCGCGAGGAGGTCGTAGCCGTGCTCGACGGACGACAGCGCCTGGACGGCGAGTTCGCGCAGACTGGGACCTTCGGGGCTGAACATCCGGGTCAGCCTAGGGCAACCCGCTGCTTCAGGATCGCGAGAACGCGTTCGCACCAGCGCAGGTTCTCCTCCTCGAAGGTGATCCCGGCCATCAGGGTGAGGTACGGGCCGACGCGCTCGGCGTCCCGGAGGTACTCCTCCTCGGTCCGCCCGTCGAGGAGCCGGTCACGTACCCGCTCGTAGCGGTCGAGCTTGCCGCGGGCCCACGACCTGCGCTCCTCGACCAGCTCGCGGATCACGGCCGGGTCGGTGCCGTCCATGGCCTGGATCTTGATGAGGAACTCGTCGCGGATGGCGGTGGGGCGCCTGGGCGGCTCGGCGGCGAAGGTGTCGAGGTCGCGCCGGCCGGCCTCGGTGAGCGTGAACATCCTTTTGTTGGGCCTGCGTTCCTGCTGTACGACCCGTGCCTCGATCAGTCCGTCCTGGGCGAGGCGCTCCAGTTCGCGGTAGAGCTGCTGCGGGGTCGCGGGCCAGAAGTTCGCCAGCGACACGTCGAAGGTCTTGGCCAGTTCGTAGCCCGAGGCCTCGCCTTCCAGGAGGGCCGCGAGGACCGCGTACTTGAGGGACATGTGGACACGCTAACAGCGGTTGATTAGTCTCATCCACACCTACTCAACAAATTGACTATGAGGTGAGCCGATGCGTGCGTTCCGTGAGGCGGTCGAGGCGCAGGACATGGACGCCGTCGAGGCGCTGCTGGCGGAGGACGTGGTCTTCACCAGCCCGGTCGTGTTCAAGCCGTATCCCGGGAAGGCGATCACCGCGGCGATCCTGCACGGGGTGGCGCGGGTCTTCGAGGACTTCCGGTACGAGCGGGAGATCGGCGACCCGGACGGCGCCGACCACGCGCTGGTGTTCCGTACGCGGGTCGGCGACCGTGAGCTGACCGGCTGCGACTTCATCCACGTCAACGAGGCAGGTCTGATCGACGAGTTGACGGTCATGGTCCGTCCGCTGTCGGGCGCCCAGGCTCTCCAGGAGGCCATGGCGGCGCAGTTCGAGCAGATCGCCAAGGAGGCGGAGGCGCGGCTCGGGTGAGTACCGCGCCTCCGACGCGGCTTACCCGACGGTCAGCGCGAGCGCGCCGGTGTAGGTCTGGCCGGCCGTGATGGCCGTGGCCGTCCCGTCGACCGTCAGCGTGACCTTCTTTCCCCGGGGCGCCCTGACGGTCGCGTCGGCGGCGAGGGCGAGCCGGGTCAGGTACGAGGTGCCGGTGACCGTCCACGTCGAGCCGCTGTTCAGCTGCACGATCGCGCCGTTGTTCACGGCGGCCTGCGCGGTGTTGGTGACGATGCCCAGCTCGTAGAAGGTCGACGCGTCGATGCTGGACACCCGGTGCTTGGCCGCCGTCGCGGAGATCACGCCCTCGACGCTCGTGTCCTCGAAGGTGAGGACCATGTTCTTGCCCTTGCGCATGCCGTTGTAGAAGTCGCCCTTCAACGCTATGGAGTTGAAGGTGGCGGCTCCGTCGGTGGTGTGCACGGCGGTCGGGTCGAAGGTCGCGTCCTTCGCCGGGTCGCCCGTCGGCTCGGTGTAGACGCCGATGTTCATCATCTTGCCGTTGACCGGGACCGGGCCCGGGTCGTCCAGCTCGATCATCTGGAGGATGATCCCGTCGCGCGGGTTGAGCCGGGCGCCCTGGGAGCCGTCGACGCTGATCGTGGTCTGCTGGCCCTTGTTGAGGAAGGTCGCCCGCTCGGAGTTGATCACCGTGCCGCCGTCGAGGGCGAGTTGGCCGGTCCCGAAGAACATGTAGCCGAAGTGCCCGGAGTTCACGACGGTGTTGCGCACCGGGATCGACGCCAACTCACCCTTGGACAGCCCGAGTTCCAACTCCGTGTTGAGCGCGGAGACGGCCGCCTTGGTGCTGTCGCCGTAGTGCACGATCGCTGCCGGGCCCGCGATGATGGTCGCGTAGCTGCCGACGTCGAGCCGCGACCCGAGCACCCGTACGGTCGCGTCGCCGATGGCATAGGTGCCGTAGCCGTACTCCCCCGTGTTGCCGAAGTGGCTGTTGATCGCGGTCAGTTTGAGTCCGCTGCCGCCCTCGACCGACAGGGCGCCCCACGTCTCCGAGAAGATGGTGGAGTTGAGGTAGGTGGCCTTGCTGTTCGCGCCGATGAGGTTGGTGGCGCGGACGTTGCCGTCGAGGCCGAGCATCCAGGGCACGGACTCCATGTACGGCGTTTCCACGGTGGCTTGGTAGTCGGCGGGGAGTACGCCGTTGCGAGTGCGGAGGACGGAGTCCTTGACGATGACATTGGCGCCGTCGTTGGCGATGACGGCGGTGCGGACGACCCCCTTGTTGTCGATGCGAGCGCCGTCCAGGACCAACGTGGTGGCGGAGCCGTCTCCGACCACTGCGGCACCGTAGCCCGCGAAGTCCGAACGGCCGTTGCCGGTAAGGGAGATGCTGGGCCGGTCGAGCGTGTAGGTGGCGTCCTTGACGTACACGCCGTCGAAGCACTCGCCGGTCGAGGTGATCGACACGTTCCTGGCGTAGGCGTCGGTGAGCTTGCCGCCGAGGACGGCGGCGAGGACGGACTTGTCCTTGACCACGCCGTCGCCGTCGACGTACACCGCCTGCCGGAAGGGGAAGGTGAGCGTCTGGTACGTCACCTCGTTGGCGGCGGCGACGGTCAGGACGACATCGCCCCGGTAGGTGCCGGCCTGGATCAGGGTGGCCGTGGCGCCGGTCGCGGTGAGCAGCTGGCCGGTCTCCACGCCGTCGACGGTCAGGGAGAGGCTGGAGCCGTCCGGGGCGACGATCTTCCCGCCGGACGCGATGGTCAGCTCGCTCACGCGGGTGGTCGCGGAGACCGTGTACGTCTCGCCGGATCCGACCGAGATCCGCGTGCCCGATGCCTTCTTGGCCGTCGGTGCGGCGGTGGCGGAGACCGCCGGCACCAGTACGGCGCCGGCCGTGGCGGTACCGGCGATCAGGACCGAGCGTCGGGTGATCAGCGTCATTGCTTGCCTTCCCAGGGATCGATGCGCCGTTGCGCAGTGTGACCGGCCGACCGTCGAACGCGGGGTGCGGACGGGCCCGGCGGAGGCACCGAAGGTGCGCACGAGGGAGTGAAGCAGCCATGAGAACCAGGCAATAGGCGGTCGGCACACACATATGGGAGCCCGATGCCTCGGATCACGCCGACCATTTCATGGCGGTCACACAGAGTCGTCATAGGAGGTCGGCGCCCGTACGCACGACGGTGAGGCGGGCGGCTCATGGGCCGTCCACCTCACCGTTTCCCGCGCGCTCTTCGGCTATGCCGGGGCGATCATCCCCGCCGACAGGTCGATGTCCGCCCCGCACAGACCGGGCATCGCGAGCATCGCCACCAACGCCTGCGCGACCTCGTGCTCCTCGACGAGCCGGCCGAGGGCGGCCCGGGAGGCGAAGTCGCGTTCGGCCTCGGCGACCGTGCAGCCGGTCAGCTCGGCGGTGAGCCGGAAGTTGCGGTCCATGCGCGGGCCCCGAACCGGGCCAGGAGACAGGGAGTTGACCGCGATCCCCCGCGGCCCGACCTCCCCCGCCAGCGTCCGCGTCAGTCCCAGCAGCGCCATCTTGGAGGCCGTGTACGGGGTGCGGTTGAGCAGCGGGCGTTTGCCGCTGACCGAGGCCACGTTGACGATGTCACCGCGTCCGGCCGCGAGCATCGGCGGCAGGAAGGCCCGGCACATCAGATAGACGCCCCGGACGTTGGCGGCGAACACGTCGTCCCACTCGTCCGGATCGATGTCGACGAGGGGCCGGACAGGGCCCGCGACTCCTGCGTTGTTGACGAGCAACGAGACGTCCTCGTCGGCGAGTTGGGCGGCCAGGGCGCTGACGGCCGACGGGTCGGAGACGTCACAGGAGGCCGTACGGGCCTGTCCGCCGGCCTTGACCACATGTGCCGCCGCCTCCGCGAGCGCCGCCTCGTTGCGCCCGACCAGGAGCACCCGGGCACCGGCGTCCGCGAGGGCGAGCGCGAAGGCACGTCCCAGCGGTCCGCCGCCACCGGTGACGAGCGCGGTACGCCCCTCCAGGGTCACGCGGTGTTCCAGGGCAGCTCGTCGCCCGCGGCCTTCGCGGCGCGTACGTCACCGGAGCGCGCGTGCCCCTCGAACAGCTCGACGCGGGCCGCCCGTCCGCAGAGCCGGCCGAGCAACACCTGGGAGTCGGTGTCGGTGACCTCCTGATAGGTCACCGTCTTGAGGTACTTCCCCACCCACAGGCCGCCGGTGTAGCGCGCGGCACCACGTGTGGGCAGCACATGGTTCGTGCCGATGACCTTGTCGCCGAACGACACACAGGTGCCCTCGCCGAGGAACAGGGCGCCGTACTGGCTCATGCGCTCCAGCGCGAGGCGGGGTTCGGCGGTCAGCACCTCCACGTGCTCGAAGGCGAACTCGTCGGCGAGGGCGTACAGCTCGTCGAGGGTGTCGACGACGTGCACCTGGCCGTGGTCGCGCCAGGCGGGCCCGGCGAAGTCGCGGGTGGGCATGCCGGGCAGGAGGCGTTCCACCTCGGCGATGGTCTGCTCGGCGACCTCGCGGGAGGTGGTGATGAGGACGGCCGGGGAGTCCGGGCCGTGCTCGGCCTGGGAGAGCAGGTCGACGGCGCACACGAACGGGTCGGCCTGCTCGTCGGCGAGGACGAGGATCTCGGTCGGCCCGGCGAACAGGTCGATGCCGATCTCCCCGAAGAGCTGCCGCTTGGCCTCGGCAACATAGGCGTTGCCGGGTCCGGCGATGAGGTTCACCGGCCGCATCGAGTCCGTCCCGACGGCCATGGCGGCCACCGCCTGCACTCCGCCGAGCAGCCAGATCTCGTCCGCGCCCGCGAGATGCATGGCGGCGACGGTAGCGGCCGGGATCTCACCGTGGATGGGCGGCGTACAGGCGACGACCCTGGGCACGCCCGCGACCTTGGCGGTGACGATGGTCATGTGGGCGGAGGCGGTGAGCGGGTAACGGCCACCGGGGATGTAGGCGCCGGCCGCCTGCACCGGGATGTGCTTCTGCCCAAGGCGCACGCCCGGGAGCGTCTCGACCTCGAACTCCCGCAGGGAGTCGAGTTGGTGGCGGGCGAAGGCGCGCACCTGCTCCTGGACGAAGCGGATGTCGTCGATCACCTGCTGCGGCACCGACGCGACGATCTTCTCGACCTCCTCGTCGGACAGCCGGAAGGAATCGGGACTCCACTTGTCGAACTTCTCGGAGTAGGCGCGCACGGCCTCGTCACCGCGCGCACGGATGTCGGCGATGACGCCGGTCACGGTCTCCCGCACCTGGTCGAGGGCGGCGGCGACATCCGCCTTGGGTACGGCGTGCTTCAGGATCGTTGCCACAACTGCGGCCTCTCTCATGCGGGTTGGGTGCTCTGCTCAGACCGGCGGCGCTTCGAAGAGCACGTCCGGGTCGTTGAACTGCTCCTTGGCGACCGACTCGCTCATCGGGTCGGCGGTGCCCCACTGGTCCTGGGTGATCGGGTCGTCTACGTCGTGGCGGCCCGGGTGCCACAAGTCCTCTTCGAGGACCGCGAGTTCGGTCGTGTACTCGACGGTGTTGCCGTGCGGGTCGTGGAAGTAGGAGAAGGTGTTGTCACCGGCGAGATGCCGGCCGGGTCCCCAGGTGAGCCGGGTCCCGGCGCGCAGCGCCCGGCCGGTGCCGCGCATGTACTCCTCGACCCCGCGCATCTCGAACGAGGCGTGGTGCAGGGAGACATGGGGCCCCCGGGCGATGGCGAAGGAGTGGTGGAGCGGGCTGCACCGCAGGAAGTACATGAGGTCGCCCATGTGCGCCGAGTACAGGGTGTCGGTGAGACGGAACCCGAGGTGCTGGACGTAGAAGTCGCGGAGCCCTTCGGGATCCTGGGAGTTGACCACGCAGTGTGAGAGCCGGACAGGGATCGCCTCGCGTTCCTCGATCTTCCGGTGGGTACGGGTGGCGACATCCGCGGAGACCTCGACGACCCGCCCGTCCGGGTCGAAGAACCGGAAGCCGTAGCCACCGCCCGGGGTGTCCAACGCGCTTGGCTCACCGAGGAGTTGGACACCGGACCGGCCCAGTCGCCCGTGCAGCTCGTCGACAGCCTCCGGTGAGACGGCCCCGAAGGCGACCAGGTCCATCCGCTTCCGCTCGTCCTCGCGGATGCGGACGATGTACTGCTCGGGGCTGCCCTCGGCGGCGAAGAAGGCGACACGGCTGTCGTTGGCGACCTCGGTCAGGCCCCAGGTGGTGCCGTAGAAGGCACGCTGCCGGGCGAAGTCCGGTACGGCCAGGTCGACATGGCGCAGATGGGTGATGGGCTGGAAGGTCACTGTCCGCTCCTGACGGTGTTGCGCTGGTGGCCGAGGCCCGTGATCTCCGACTCGACGACGTCGCCGGGCTTCAGGAAGACGCCCCAGTGCGCGCCGTTGCCGGCCGGGGAGCCGGTGAGCAGCAGGTCGCCGGGGCGCAGGGTGGTGGTCGTGGAGATGTAGGCGATGAGCCGTGGGATGTCGAAGATCATGTCCTTCGTCGACTCGTCCTGGCGGACAACTCCGTTGTGGCGCAGGGTGATCCGCAGGTCCCCGGGGTCTCCGACGAAGGCCGCCGGTACGAGGAAGGGGCCGGTCGGCAGGAAGGTGTCGGCATTCTTGGCGGTGAACCAGTCGGTGCCGATGGCCTTGAGGTCGGGCCGGTAGAGGCGGTCGCGGGTGGTGAGGTCGTTCGAGATCGTGTATCCGGCGACGTACTCCATCGCCTCCTCGGCCGGGATGTTCTTGCCCGACTTCCCGATGACCAGGGCGAGTTCGAGTTCCCAGTCGTGCTGTTCGCCGAGCGCGGGGAGCACGATGTCGTCGTAGGGGCCGCTGAGCGCGCGCGGGGAGCCGAGGAAGACGTACGGAACGCCGTTGCGGGCGCGCTCGTCCATCATCGACTCGGCGTCGGCGCGGGCCTCTTCGGGGGTGGCGCCGTGCACGCTCTCCTTCTCGGCGGCGACCAGATCGACCACGTGCTTGCGGTAGTTGGCGCCGCTCTGGAGGATCTGGCCGGGCTCGACCGGGGTCAGGACGCGCAGTGCGGCCAGTTCGTGCCAGGTGCCGTCGGACGACCGGGCGAGGTCAGCCAGCCGGGGAAGCCAGGTCCCCCAGTCCTCGACCAGCGCCCGCACGGACGCCACGAGGTCGGAGAGGTCGCGCACCCGTGAACCGGTGACGAGGCCGGGGAACGCATCCCCTCGATCGGCGAACGTGCCGAGCGCGAAGGGTCCGGCATGGGTGGGCTGTGGATCGGGCACGGCGCTCTCCTCGTACGGGTGGGGGCTCGCCCTCGACGCTAGGCAGCCCGGGCACCCGGCGGAAATGGCGATCCGCGATGCCTGCCATCACCGGCCCGCCGCCCTTTGAACTGCGCCTCCATCGCCGTACGGGATGCATGACGTCCCCCTTGCCGATGCCTCGATCCGTTGACCGTGGATCGACCGCCCACGCAGGCTCGGAGCACCCACTTTCCCGAGGAGAAGAACGTGATAGTCGAGCATGCCGAGCTGACCGTCGAGGCGGGTCGGGAGCGGGAGTTCGCGGAGGTGTTCGGCAAGGCGCGCGAGGTGCTGGCCGAGGCCGACGGGTTCCGCTGGGCCGAGCTGCTGCAAGGCGTCGAACGGCCGGGAGTCTTCCTGCTGTTGGTCGGCTGGGACTCGGTCGAGGCACACATGGTCGGCTTCCGTGAGTCCGAGCCCTTCGCGCGCTGGCGGGCCCTGGTCGGACCGTTCTTCGCCGAGCCGCCGGCCGTCGAGCACTTCCATGAACTCGGCGCCCGCTTCTCCGGCTGACACCCCCACTCCGCTGTCTACGTTCGCAAGGATCGCCCATGCCCGTACAGAAGGTGCTCGTCGTCGGCGGCGGCATCACCGGTAGCGTGCTGTGTCTCGCGCTCGCCCAGCGGGGCGCCGAGGTGGAGCTCGTCGAGATCTCTCCGCAGTGGTTCGGTGTGGGCCATGGCATCACCGTCCAGGGCAACGCGCTCAAGGCGCTGCGTTCCGTGGGCGTGCTCGACCGGGTGCTGGCCCGGGCGGTGCCGTTCGACATCATGCGGCTGCGCACAGCCGACGGCGGGCTCATCACCGAGTTGAACACCCCGCACACCGGCGGGCCCGAACTGCCGTCCACGGCGGGCGCGTTGCGGTCTGATCTACAGGACGCGCTGTGCGACGCGGTGCGCGGGCACGGGGTGCGGGTGCGCCTCGGACTGAGCGTGGTGCGGCTCGACCAGTCGCCCGACCACGTGGACGTCGCTTTCACGGACGGTTCGACCGGCCGCTACGACCTCGTCGTGGGCGCCGACGGCATCAACTCGGCGATGCGCGCACTGATCGGCATCGACGCCAAGCCCCGTCCCGTCGGCATGTCGATCTTCCGGGTCGTCGCGGAGCGCCCGGCCGAGATGGACTGCGCCGAGGTGTACTACGGCGGCCCCCGCTTCAAGGCCGGCTACAGCCCGATCTCGCCGGACCAGTGCTACGCCTATCTCCTCGACGAGAACCTCGACGCCTCGCTCATCGGCCCGCGCGCCCCGCTCTCCCTGCTGCGCGAGCGCGGCGCCGGATACGGCGGGACCTGGGGGAAGATCCTCGCCTCGCTGCCCGACGACACGGCGGTCGACTACCGCTGGATCGAAGCGATCCTCGTCGACGAGCCCTGGCACCGGGGCCGTGCGATGGTCATCGGGGACGCCGCTCACGCCTGTCCCCCGCTGATCGCGCAAGGCGCGGCGATGTGCATGGAGGACGCGGTACTGCTGGCGGAACTGGTGACGGCGGACGAGCCGACGGAGAAGGCCCTGGACCGCTTCATGGCCAGGCGGCTCCCCCGGGTGCGGATGGTTCTGGAGAACTCGCTACGGCTCGCCGACTGGGAAATCCACCCCGGCACGCCCGGCGCCGACCCCGCCCGCATCATGTCGGAGACGCTCGACAATCTGACGGCGGCGGCGTGACCGCCTCGCCCGTGGTCGACTTCCACGGCCACCTCGCCGTCCCCGCCGCCGACGCCCTGGTCGCCGGAACCCCGGGTCTCACCGCCGAGCTGGCCGCCGAGCAGCGCGCCCACTCCCCCGCGTCCCTGGCCGCCAACCGCGCCCAACTCCAGCGCCTGGCAGCCCAGTTGACCGACGTGACAACCCGACTCGGGGACCTCGACGCGATGGGCGTCGACATCCAGGTGGTCGGCCCGATGCCGATGCACCACTACTGGGCGGACCCGGACCTCGCGATCGACCTCGCCCGTACGGTCAACGCGGCCGTGGCCGCCCACTGCTCCACGGCACCGGACCGGCTGTTCGGCCTGGGCACCGTCCCGCTCCAACACCCGGACCTGGCGGTCGCGTTGCTGGACCAGGCGGTCAACGACCATGGCCTGTACGGCATCAGCGTCTCCACGACGGTCGACGGCCGCGAACTGGCCGACCCCGCACACGACACGGTGTGGCAGCGGGCCGAGGACCTGGGCGCGGTCGTGTTCGTCCACCCCTGGGGCTGCTCCCTCGGCGAACGCCTGGCGACCAACTACCTGGGAAACACGGTCGGTCAGCCGGTGGAGACGACGGTCGCTCTCTCCCATCTCATCTTCACCGGTGTTCTCGACCGTTTCCCGCGCCTGAAGCTGGTGGCGGCGCACGGCGGCGGCTATCTGCCGACGTACGTCGGCCGCTCGGACCACGCCTGGCGGGTACGCGAAGACGCGCGCGGCTGCGCCGAGTTGCCCAGTTCCTATCTGCGGCGGATGTGGTTCGACGCCCTGGTGTACACCCCGCGCGGACTGCGCCGGCTCGTCGAGGAGGTGGGTGCGGACCGGGTCGTCCTCGGCACGGACCACCCCTTCGACATGGGGGTCGACGACCCGGTGGCCCGCCTGGACGCGGCCGGTCTGGACCCCGCCGACCGGGCCGCGATCGCCGGGGGCAACGCCCTCGACCTGCTGTTGAAAGGACACACCCGATGACGACCCGCCCCGCTCTCGGCCCGATCGAGGAAGAGCTCGCCAAGGCCCGTTCCGCCTACCGCAATTGGGGCCGCTGGGGTGAGGACGACGTGCTCGGCACCCTGAACTTCATCGATGACGCGATCCGCGCCCACGCGGTCGGCCTGGTGCGGCGCGGGCGGTCCTTCTCGCTCGCCCAGGAGTTCAACGAGTCGGGCCCGCAGCGCGGTTTCCGCGGTCGTATCAACCCGGTCCACTACATGAAGGACACCGGTTCCGACGCGGCGGCCGGCACCCAGGGTTTCCCGCACGGCTTCGGCGGCGCCGACGACCACGTAGTCATGCCCTTGCAGGCCTCCACCCAGTGGGACGGTCTCGGCCACATCTACGACAACAAGCAGGCGTGGAACGGCCGTCCGTGCACCATCGTCAACGGCGACGGCGACTCGGTCACCGGCATCGAGCACATGAAGGACGCCTTCACCAGCCGCGGGGTCCTGCTCGACGTGGGCCGTGCGGTCGGCGACGAGAACGGTGAACTCCCCGACGGATTCCCCATCCTGGAGGAACACCTGCGCGCCACCATCGAGGCCCAGGGCGCGACGAGTTCGGTCCGACGCGGCGACCTCGTCCTGATCCGCACCGGCCAACTCGGCCGCGTACGACGGCTCGGCGCATGGGGCGGCTACGCCGCCGGTGACGCCCCCGGCCTCTCCTTCACCACCCTCGGCTGGCTGCACCGCACCGAGATCGCGGCAATCGCCTCCGACACCTGGGGACTTGAGGTACGGCCCTACGAGTTCCCGCAACCCGCGATGTCCCCGCTGCACCAGATAGCGATCCCCAACATGGGCCTCCCGCTGGGCGAGATGTGGGACCTGGAGGCTCTGGCCGAGGACTGCGCGGCCGACGGCGTCTTCGAGTTCCTGCTGGTCGCCGCGCCCCTGCCGGTCACCGGTGCGGTGGGCGCCCCCGTCAACCCGATCGCGATCAAGTGAGTACGCACGTGAACCTGAACCGATTCTCCGGCACCCTCCACCTCCCGGACGACGAGGACTTCGAGACGGCGTGCTTCGGCCGGGTCTTCAACGCCCGCCGCCCGCCCGACCGTTCACCGGCCGCCGTCCTGATGGCCGAGTCGGAGCAGGACGTCGTAGAGGGGGTACGGCTGGCCCTGGAGCGGGGCTGGCAGGTCGCCGTCCGTTCCGGCGGGCACAGTTGGGCCGCCTGGTCGGTGCGCGAGGACGCGCTGCTGATCGACCTCGGAGGCTTCCGCGAGATGGCGTACGACCCGGAGACCCGCATCGTGACGGCAACCCCGAGCGTCAAGGGCGGCGACGAACTCAACCCGTATCTCGGCGAGTTCGGCCGCTTCTTCAACGGCGGGCACTGCCCCTCCGTCGGCATCGGCGGCTTTCTGCTCCAGGGCGGGCAGGGCTGGAACGCGCGGGGCTGGGGCTGGGCGGCGGAGAACATCGCGGCGATCGATGTCGTCACCGCCGAGGGCGAGTTGGTGCACGCCGACGAGACCCACCACAGCGACCTGTTCTGGGCGGCACGCGGTGCGGGACCCGGCTTCTTCGGCATCGTCACCCGCTTCCACCTCCGCACCCGCCCGCTGCCGCAGCACCTCGGACACACCGTGCACGCCTACCCGCTGGACCTGTTCGACGAGGTCATGACCTGGCTGCACGGCATGCACCACACGGTCTCGGACCTGGTGGAGATCGTCGCGCTCACGCAGACACCGCCCGACCTGGACGAGCCGGTCCTGCTGGTCACGGGCGTGTCGATGACCGACACAGCCGAGCAGGCCGCGGAGGCGCTGACGCCGCTGCACGCCAACCCGTACGCGGACCGGGCCCTGTTCCGCGTGGAGGCCCAACAGACCACCCTGGCCGAGCAGTTGGCGGGCCAGCGCACCGCCAACCCCGAGGGCCACCGCTACCTGGTCGACAACGCCTGGCTGACCGGCCCGGCCGAGGAGGTCGTACCGGCGATCCGCAAGGCGTTCACCGAGCACCCGACCCGGCAGACCTTCACCATCTGGTTCTCCATGGCGCCGTTGCGCCAACTCCCGGAAATGGCCTTCTCGTTGCAGTCGGAGATCTACTGCGCCACGTACGTCGTCCACGACGACCCCGCGCGGGACGCGGAGCTGCGCACCTGGCTGGACGGGGCGATGGCCGACATGCAGCCGGTGACCGCCGGCCAGTACCTCGGCGACTCCGACTTCACCGTGCGGCAGTTGAGGTTCATGGGCGACGAACAGTGGCTGCGGCTGCGGGAGATCAGGACCGCACGTGACCCCAAGGGGCTCTTCGCCGGCTATCTGAGCGCGGGGACCGTCACCAACACCAACCACTGGGAGCAGTGAGCGATGCGTTTCGCGACATACGAGTACGAGGGCGTGGAGCGCGCCGGAGTCGTCCGGGACGGGACCGTCCATCCGCTGCCCGAAGGTGTCACCGTACTGACCCTGCTGGAGCAGGAGGTGCTGCACGCTGCGGGTACCGAGGCCCTTAGGCAGCCCAGCGACTTGACGGTGGATCAGGTGCGGCTGCTGCCGCCGCTGAAGCCGCCGTCCATCCGGGACTTCGTCGGTTTCGAGGCGCACATCGAGGGGGTGTCGAAGTCACTGGACGGTCTTGAGCACGTTCCCGAGGAGTGGTACCGGGCGCCCAACTTCTACTTCACCAACCCCCATGCCGCGTACGGCGCGCACGACGACGTACCGGTGCCCGCGGGCTGCTCGGTGCTCGACTTCGAGCTGGAGGTCGGGGTCGTCATCGGCCGCGGCGGGCGTGACCTCACGCCGGAGCGGGCACGTGAGCACATCGTCGGCTATCTGGTCTTCAACGACTGGTCGGCGCGCGATCTCCAGAAACCGGAGAAGAACCTCGGGCTCGGCTTCTCCAAGGGCAAGGACTTCGCGAACACGCTCGGTCCCTGCCTGGTCACCGCCGACGAAGTCGAGGACCGGCGCGACCCGGACGGCTTCCTCGACCTGGAGATGACCGTCACCCTCAACGGCGAGCTGATCGGCCGCGACACCCTCGCCAACATCTCCTGGACCTTCGAGGAGATGATCGCCTACGCCTCCCGGGACGCCTGGGTGCGCCCCGGGGACATCCTCGGCTCGGGCACCTGCGGCTGGGGCGCGCTGGCGGAGTTCTGGGGCCGGGTCGGCGAGCGCAACCCTCCGCCGCTCCAGCCCGGCGACGAGGTGACCCTCGCGGTGGAGCGCCTCGGCACCCTCTCCAACCGTGTGGTGCCCGGCCGTACGGACGTGTACCTGCCGCGGGCCCGCAAGCGCGGCCGGACCCCGAGGCCGTAAGACCGGACGGTCGAACCCTTCCGACCTGCACACATCCGGGGATCCGATGGCAGCTATCGGATCCCTGTGACTTGTCTCCCGGACTCTTCCTCGGCGGGAGGGCGGTCGTTACGCTCCGGTTTCACCGAGCTTCAACGACGCGGCCGGAAGGACAGGCGCATGGGTCTGGGAGCAATCGACCTGAATCTTCTGGTGGCTCTGGAAGCCCTCCTGGAGGAGAAGAACGTCACCCACGCGGGGGTGCGGCTGTCCACCAGCCAGTCCGCGATGAGCGGTTCCCTGGCCCGGCTGCGGCGGCACTTCAACGACGAGCTGCTGGTGCGGGTGGGCCGCGAGTACGAGCTGACCCCGCTCGCGGAGCGGCTGCTGCCGGTCGTCCAGTCCTCCCTGCACAAGGCGGAGGAGGCGCTGTCGCTGACCAGGCACTTCGATCCCTCGCGCAGCCGGCAGCGGTTCTCGGTCGTGATGTCCGACTACGTGATGACGGTGTTCGTGGAACCGCTGCTGCGGGCCCTCGCGCAGGAGGCGCCCGGCATCCGGATCGACTTCCACCCGATCGTCATCGGGCAGCTGGAGACGGAGACGCATCTGCGCTGTCACGACCTGATGATCGTGCCGCTCGGCTACCAGCTGCCGGGCGTGAGCGAGGCCGTGATGCACGACCGGTTCGTGTGTCTCGTCGATCCGGACAACCCGCGTCTGGTGGACGGGCGGCTCTCGCTGCGCGACCTCGCCGAGATGCCGCACGCGGCCTGCGCCGTCGGCAAACTCACGCCCGCCGACCGGCAGTTGGAGACCCTGGGCATCACACCCCGGGTGCAGGTGAGCACGCCCGGCTTCAACGTGCTGCCGTTCCTGGTCAGCGGTACCGACCTGGTCGCCGTGGTGCCCGAGCGGCTCGCCCGGCGCTACGAGGGCTTCGCGCGCTGCGCCGTCGTACCGACGCCCTTCCCCGACGTACCCCTGGTGGAGGCCATGTACTGGCACCACAACCGGCACGCGGACCCGGCGCACCGCTGGCTGCGGGAGACGGTCCGCAAGGTGGGCGCGTCGCTGGACGACCCGGTGGTGCGCGAGATCACCGACGAGATCGCCGGCGCGGATGCCACCCATGCCGATCGTGCGTTTCCGGAGCTGACCGCGGCTTCCTAGCGTGGACGGGGACAGCCCGCACCCCTTGGAGGCAACCGTGAGCCGCACGCGTCTGGCCGGTCGTACCGTCGTCGTCACCGGGGCCGCGCAGGGCCAGGGAGCCGCCGAGGTGGAGGCTGCGGCCCGCGAGGGGGCGACGGTGGTCGCGACCGACGTCCTCGACGAGGCGGGCGAGAAGCTCGCCGCGTCCCTGCGTGCGGACGGCCTGGACGTCACCTACCGGCACCTGGACGTGTCGTCGGAGAACGACTGGGCGGACCTCGCGGCTTCCCTCACCGAAGTACACGGACTGGTCAACAACGCGGGCATTCCCATGCGGGCGCGGCTCGGTGACGTCCAACTCGCCGACTGGAACCGGGCGTTCGCGGTGAACACCACGGGCGCCCTGCTCGGCATCCAGGCGCTCACCCCACTGATGCCGCCCGGTTCGTCCATCGTGAACGTCGGCTCGGTCGCGGGTCTCACCGCGCATCACGCGGTCGCGTACACGACCAGCAAGTGGGCGTTGCGCGGCCTGTCGAAGGTCGCCGCGCTGGAACTGGCGCCGCGCGGCATCCGTACGAACCTGATCCACCCCGGCTACATCGAGACCCCGCTGATGGCGTCCGCGAACCCGGTGTTCGTACAGGCCCATCTGTCGCTGACGCCCCAGGGCCGGGCCGGGACGGTGGACGAGGTGGCGCCGCTGGTCGTCTATCTGCTGTCCGACGAGGCGTCCTACGTCAACGGCGCGGAGATCACCGTGGACGGCGGATACGCGGCGCACGGCGGGGTGAAGGCGATCACGAACGCGCTCGACGACGCTTCGTGACGACGGCATGGCCCCGTCAGGACACCAGGACGGTGCGTACGCCGGGAGCCTCGGGCGCGTTCCAGGCGCTCTCGACATCGGCGAGGGGTACCGGCGCGGCGGTGACCGCGATGCCACCGTTCTCGATCTCCTCGACGAGGGACGGAAGTTGCTCCAGATACGCCCTGGCGGACACCGCGCCCTGGCCGTTGCCCTGAAGCCGGAAGTTCGCCGAACGCAGTGCCACTGACGGGAGTTCGATGGTCGGGCCCGCCATGGAACCGATCTGGATCCAGTTCAGGGCTCGGCTGCGATCGGCGCGGGCCCGGAGCAGCGCCATGATCGCGTCACCGGCCGGCTTGCCCCACAAGTAGTCGATGACCAGGTCGACTTCGGCGGCCTCCTTGGCCAGTTCCGCCGCGGTGGCGTCGGCGTCGTCGGTGAGCGCGACGGTCGCGTCCGCGCCGATTCCCGGCAGGGCCGCGAGGCGGGTCAGGTCCCGTCCGGCCCCGACGACCCGGCCGGCGCCGAGCCGTTTGGCGACCTGGACGGCCATCTGGCCGGCGTTGCCGGTCGCGCCGAGGATCAGCACCGACTGCCCGGGCTCGATCGGGACGCGGCGGCGCAGCGCCACCCAGGACGACATCGCGGGGTTCATCGCGGCGGCGATCTTCACCACGTCCACGCCGTCGGGGAGCGGAACGCTGCGGCGGCCGTCGATGACGGTCCGGGTGGCCATCGAGCCGGCCAGTCCGTCGTCGGCGACGAAGTACACCAGCCGGCCGTCCGCGCGCCGGCCGACCCCGTCCACTCCGGGCACCATCGGCAGCCTTCCGGTGCTGGTGTAGTGGCTGCCCGAGGCACCGGTGCGCACGCGGGGGTGCAGGCCCACGGCGAGGACGTCGACGAGTTCCTGGTCCTCGTCGGTGGGGGCGGGCAGGTCGAACGGCTCGTAGCGGGGCGGGGCGTCGAACGAGTGGACCACGGCGGCATGGACGTCCATGGGAGTTCTCCTCGGCTTTGGTACACGGTTTGGTACGCGACACAGAAAGTACGTGACAAAGAAAGTACGTCGCACCAATTAAATTAGTAGGTGCCGCGTACCTTTGCAAGTAGAATCCGGTCCATGACCTCACCGCACGACGCGCAGCCCCCGGCGACCGAGGACCTCGGCCTGGTCGACGCCCTCGCCCAGTTGTCGTTCCTGGTGCAGAACGCGCTGGCCGAGATCGCCGGAGAGTACGACCTTTCGCTCACCCAGACCCGGCTGCTCGGGATCCTGCGGGACCGGGAACCGACGATGAACCAGCTCGGCCGCCACCTCGGCCTCGACAAGTCCTCGATCACCGGCCTCGTCGACCGGGCACAGCGCCGAGGGCTGGTCACCCGGACGGTCAGTACCGCCGACCGCCGCTCGTTCCAGGTGTCGATCACCGACGCCGGCCGCGAGCTGGCGACCCAGGTCGCCGAGCGCTTCGCGAAGCAGATCGAGAGATGTGCCGCGCCGCTGCCCGAGGCCGACCGCAGGCGGCTGTCCCGGCTGGCGACCAGGATCGTGACCGCCGACGCCGAGGCCCACGGGGTCGATCTGGGCACGAACCGGGACTAGGACAGGGACCTCAACCGCCGTTCCAGGAAGCGTCGTTCCGCGTCGTTCTCCACCAGCTCCAGCGCCCGCCCGTACGCTTCGGCCGCCTCCGACGTACGACCGCTGCGGCGCAGCAGATCGGCGCGGGTCGCGGGCAGCAGGTGGTAGTCGGCCAGTTCGCCCGAGCGCTCCAGCTCGGCCACCAACTCCAGCCCCACGTCCGGTTGTTGGGCCATGCCGACGGCCACCGCGCGATTGAGGCGCACCACGGCCGAGGGCACGAAGCGCTCCAACTCGCCGTACAGGGCGGCGATATCGGCCCAGTCGGTGTCGGCGGCGGTGGGTGCGGTGGTGTGGCAGGCGGCGATGGCGGCCTGGATCTGGTACGGCCCGGGGCGACCCCGACGCAGCGCGGCCTCCAGGAGGGCGGCGCCCTCATCGATCTCCAACCGGTCCCACGCCGTGCGGTCCTGGTCCTCCAGTGTCACCAACTCGCCGTCCGCGTCCACACGCGTGTCACGGCGGGCGTCGTGCAGCAGCAACAGCGCGAGCAGGCCAAGCACTTCGGGCTCGTCCGGCATCAACCGGGCCAGCACACGGGCCAGTCGGATCGCCTCGGCACAGAGGTTCGTGCGGACCAGGTCGGCGCCGGACGTGGCCGCGTATCCCTCGTTGAAGAGGAGGTAGACCACGCCGAGCACGCCCGTCGTGCGCTCGGGCAGCAGATGCGCGGGCGGCACCCGGTACGGGATACCCGCGTTGCGGATCTTCTTCTTGGCGCGCACCAGCCGCTGCGCCATGGTCGCCTCGGGAACGAGGAAGGCACGGGCGATCTCTGGGGTGGTCAGCCCGGCGAGCGTGCGCAGGGTGAGGGCGACCCGGGCCTCGATGGGCAGTGCGGGATGGCAGCAGGTGAAGAGCAGCCGCAGCCGGTCGTCCTCGACTCCGCTGTCGTCACCGTCGTACTCCGGGTCGTACGGTCCCTCGTCCCGCCCCAGCACCGCGACCTCCCGGAGTTTCGCCGCCCCGACCGCCTCCCGGCGCAGCACGTCGAGGGCGCGGTTGCGGGCGGTGGTGGTCAGCCAGGCGCCGGGGCGGCGCGGGACTCCGTCGCGCCGCCACCGGTCGAGCGCCTGGGCGAAGGCGTCCTGCGCGCACTCCTCGGCGAGGTCCCAGTCGCCGGTCACCCGGATCAGGGTGGCGACGACCTGGCCCCACTCCTCGCGGAAGGCGGCGGCGACCGCCTCCTCGACGTCCGGCACGTTCACTCCCAGACCGGCCGCACCTCGACCGAGCCGCCGGCGAGCGCGGCGGGGTGCCGGGAGGCGAGCGAGATCGCCTCGTCCAGGTCGGCGACCTCGATGATGTCGATGCCGGCGACATACTCCTTCGACTCGACGAACGGGCCGTCGCTGAGCAGGACTTCGTCGCCCTGGACGCGGACGGTGGTGGCGTCGGACGACGGCCGCAGCCGGGCCCCACCGCGCATCAGGTCACGGCTGCGGACCTCCTCGATGTAGGAGGTGAAGCGGGGGTCGTCGGCGATCTCGGCGGGGCCGAGTTCCTCGCCGTCCACGGGGGTGCAGATCAGCAGGACGTACTTCATGGCTGCTCCCCGGTCTTCTCGGTGGCGAGTGAGATGTGCTCGTGGATGATCTCCCAGCGCAGTCCGGTGTCGCGGTAGCCGGTGGTCACGCGCAGTACGTCGTCCAGCGGCCGGCCGTCGGTGCGGGTGCCGCGCAGCCGGACGAGGGCGTGGCCGAAGGCGATGGACTCGTCGACGTGGACGTGGAACTCCAGCACCTCACGCGTCAGTGGCCAGGTCACGCCCCCGAGGACGTCCTCCACGGCCTTGCGGAAGGCGGCGGTCCCGGGCCGTTCGGCGTCGAGCGCGCGGATCTGCGTCTCGCCGTCCTCCTCGCCGTCCATCGGCCAGAAGGGGCGTACCTCCATGGCGCCGATGGTGGCCACGGGGTGCTCGGCGGCGGCCTCGACGGCCTCCTCCAGGGTGTCGCACTCCAGGATGTCGAATCCGGCGACGTACTCCTTGGTCTCGGCGAACGGCCCGTCCGTACGGAGCACCTCGCCGCCGCGCACCCGTACGGTGACGGCGTCGGCGGGCAGGGCGAGCCGGTGGCCGTGCAGCCGTACGCCGCGGTCGCCCAGTTCCTCCACCCAGGGTTCGACGGGTGCCATTCCGGAGGCGTCGGCGGTGTCGTCGCCGCACACGAGCAGCATGTACTTCATGGATCCTCCCGGTCCTCATGAGCTTCCTACACCCCACCGACGAACGCGGCCGTGCCGAATCGACACCCCCTTCGGAAATCTCCTCCGGAAACACGAGGAGGCCGGGGCGACAGGGCCCCGGCCTCCTCCTACGACGTACGGCCTACGCGGTCGCCGCCTGCACCGACGGCTCCCCCGCGTCCACGGTCGAGCGCTCGGTGTTCTTGCGGACCAGCAGCAGGGTGACGACCGCGCCCAGCAGGGAGGCGCAGCCGCAGATCACCACGCCGAGGGCCATGCCGTGGCCGAGGGCGGTCTGCGCGGCGGCCTTGGCCGAGGCGCTGCCCGCGTTGACGACGGCGAGGGGTCCGGCCGCCTTCTCCATGCCCGCGTCGGCACCGCTGAGCTTGCCGACGAGGGCGGAGGAGGCCGCGCTCATCGCGATGGTGCTGATGACAGCCGGGCCGAGGCCCTGGCCGAACTCGCGGACCAGGCTGGTCGCGCCGCTGGCCATGCCGGTCATGTTGATCGGTACGGCGTTCACGGCGGCGGAGGTCAGCGAGGACACCACGCAGATGAAGCCGACGCCGAGCAGCAGCACCGGGCCGAGGAAGGCGGCGAGGGAGGTGGTGGTGATGGGCAGGGCGGCGATCCAGAACTGTCCTGCGGCCATGGGCAGCAGGCCGCCCATGAGGAGCCAGCGGGCGTCGACGCGGGTGAGCATCTTGCTGAGCACCGGCGCGAGCAGCAGCGGGATCAACTGGAGGATCACGAACGGCATTCCGGCCCGCAGCGGGCTCAGGTGCATCACCGCGCCGAGGCGGATCGAGACGCAGTAGGCGGTGCCGATGAAGCCGAACATGCCGGCCAGGGCGACGACGGCCGCCGCCGCGAAGGAGGGGATCTTCAGCAGGCCGAGGTTGAACATCGGGGAGGCCGCGCGGGTCTCCGCGACGACGAATCCGACGAGCGCGACGGCCGCCAGGGTCAGCGAGCCCACGATCGCCGCGCTGCCCCAGCCGCGGTCGCCGCCCTCGATGACGCCCCACAGCAGGGCGGTCAGGCCGATGGCGATGGTGATCTGTCCCGGCCAGTCCAGCGCGCGGCCCTCGGGCGCCTTGGAGTCGGTGACGAGCTTCCAGGAGGTGACCGCGACGATCAGACCGAGGACGACCGGGGGCACGAACGCCCAGCGGAAGTCGGCGACCGTGGCGAGGACCCCGGAGGACAGCGGGCCCAGCGCGGAGGCCAGGGAGATCGACAGCGCCCAGGTGGAGACGGCTTTCGCCCGGTCCTTGCCGTCCGGTGTGGCCGCCGCGATAACCGCGAGGGAGCTGGGGAACAGCGCGGCGGCGCCGATGCCGGCCAGGGCCTGCCCGGTCCACATCATGGTGATGTTCTGCGAGGTGGCGTTGAGGAGTTCACCGAGCGCCAGAACGAGCCCGCCGAGCACCAGCAGCCGCTTGCGGCCGAAGAGATCGCCCACCACACCGAAATTCAGTTCCAGAATCGCGGTGGGGAGAATGAACGCGGAGGTGACCCAGGCGACCTGGGAACCCGAGGCGCCGAATGCGGCCTGGATTTCCCCGTTGATGGGCGAGGGAACGGTAATGCACAACTGTGCCGCCGCGACCGCGAGACAGCACGCTATGAGCGTTCCGGGGTCCAGTCTTTTCAAGGAGATCGAATCCGTCATCGTGCGTGCCCTCACTCTGCGTTTTTCTCTATGAGTTCGATGAGATTTCCCTCGGGGTCGCTGACCCAGGCCATGCGCACTCCGGGCTCGGGGGACGGCCCGGGTGCCATGACCTCGCCCGCGCCACGGGCCACCAACTCCTCGTGGACGGGGTCGAGTTCGGGGGTGGTGACCGCGAAGTGCCCGTATCCCTCGGTGAGTACGGCGGTCATCGGGTCCGGCGCGCGAAGGCCGGGGGCGGAGCCGGGTCTGGCGAGCAGCTCGATGCGCCAGCCCCGCGGATGCTCCAGCACGACGCCTCGGAGACCGGGCCCTTCGAGGTGGAACTCGAAGACGGTCTTGAGGCCGAACGCGCCCTGGTACCAGGCGGTTTGGGCGGTCAGGTCGCGTACGTTGACGCCCACGTGGTCGAGTCGGGTGGTCACGGCGGCTCAGCCCGCCATCGCGGTGTCGCCGCCGTCGACCATGAGGTTGGCGCCGTTGACGAAGGCCGCCTCGTCGGAGCAGAGGAAGGCGGCGGCCCGCGCGATGTCCTCGGGCTGCCCCACCCGCCCGACCGGGATCCGCGCCTCCAACTGGGCCCTGGGGCCGTCCGGATCGTCGAGGAAGGGTGCGGTGGCGGAGGTGCGGGTCATGCCGGGGGCGATGGTGTTGACGCGGATGCGGTGCGGGGCGCCGGCCGCGCACAGATGCATGCTCATCGCCAACACCCCGCCCTTGGCGGCCCCGTGGGGCACCATCGGCATGAACGGCGCCCCGCGCACGGCGGCCACGGAGGCGACGTTGAGCACGGCCCCGCCACCACGGGCGATCAGGTGCGGCCAGGCGGCCTGGGTGCAGAAGTAGGGGATGTCCAGCTCGTTCTTGATGGTGAAGTACCAGTCCTCTGCGGGCATGGTCTCGAACGGGCCGTTCCGCAGCGCGGAGGCGTTGTTGTAGAGGATGTCGATCCCGCCGAAGGCCGCGATCCCGGCCTCGATCCACTCGCGGGCGCCGTCCTGGGTGGACAGGTCCACGGGTGCGAGGGACCGCATGATTCCGCCGGCCTTTTCGACGAGTTCCACGGTTTCCGCGGCACTGTCCTCGTCGATGTCACAGCCGAAAACCTCGGCGCCCTCCGCCGCGAATATCTGCGCCGCGGCCCGCCCTATTCCTGCCCCCGTTCCACTGATGAAAGCGATTTTCCCGGCCAGTCGACCCATGATTGCCAAGTCCCTTGTCCCGTGCCGCCGTGGTGCGGTGGTGGCAGCGTAGGTACGGCCATTGACCAGAACAAGAAATGGGTCAACGAAGGGCCATCGGGGGTTCGTATGGCTGGTATGAGGCGCGGAGCGGAGGACCCGCCCCGGGTTTCACAGGAATCGTCAGCGGACGTCGAGGACGGCCTTCCCGCGCAGGCTGCGACCGCTCAGCGCCTCGACGGCCTCGGTGATCCGGTCCCACGGGCCGCGCCAGCCGACCGGCACCCGCAGCCGGCCGTCGCCGACCAGCGCGAGCAGCCGCCTCAACTGCGGCTGCCGGTCGGTGAGTCCACCGCCGTTGTAGACCGACACGATCGCCTTGGGGGTGCTGCTGCCCAGCGTGACACCCACGGGCAGCACGGCCTCCCGCCCGGCGGCCCAGCCGACGCTCTGCAGACTGCCGCCCGGGGCCAACAGGCCGTAGGCGGAGACCAGTTGGGCCCCGCCCACGGTGTCGATCACGACGTCGAGGGGTTCCTTCACCTCGTCGACCCCGGCCACCACCTCGTGCGCCCCCAGCTCACCGACCCACCGCGCGCCGTCCTCGGAACCGGCCACGCCGATGACGTACGCCCCGCCCAGCGCCGCGAGCTGTACGGCGAACCCGCCGACCCCGCCGGACGCCCCGGTGACCAGGACCCGACGGCCGAGGAGCGGCCCGGCCTGTTCCAGCGCGCGCAGGGCGGTACCGGCCGCGACGGGCAGGGTAGCGGCCTCACCGAGGTCGACCTCGTCCGGCACCACGGCCACATCGGCGACGTCCAGGGCGCGCAGCGCGCCGAATCCACCACTGTCCCCGTAGCCCACGACCCGGCTCCCCACGGCGGGCCCGCTCCCGTCGGCGGCGCCCCGCACGACCACTCCGGCCGAATCGAAGCCGATCACGTCACCGGGCGCGCCCCGCTGCGCGAAGTACAGCTCGGCCGAGTTGAGCGAGGTGTGCCGGACCTCCACCAGCAGCTGCCCCGGACCCGGCGCCGGATCGGCCGCCTCCCCGAGCCGCAGCCCACCGGCGGCCTCCGGATCCACGATCAGTGCGCGCACGACCTGCCCCTCTCGCCTTAGGTCACTCGTCTCGGGACAACCGGCGCGGAACCGGTGTTCTTCCCGCCGTCCGTCGCCCGATCACGGTTGGATGGAACCATGAGCACCGACGAGCACGCACGGCTGATGCGCGCCAACCAGGCCAACTGGGACGCCCGCACCCCCGTCCACCTCGCCAGCCGGTTCTACGGCCTCGACGGGGACCCCGACCCTGACCGCTGGTTCGCCGCCTTCGAGTGGGACGACCTCGGCGAACTCGCGGGCCGTGACGTGCTCCACCTCCAGTGCCACCTCGGCACCGAGACCCTCGCGTTCGCGCGACGCGGGGCACGGGCCGTGGGGCTCGACTTCTCCGAGGCCTCGGTGAAGGCCGCGACGGACATCGCGGCGAAGGCGGGCCTCGACGTCGACTACGTGCGGGCGAATGTGTACGACGCCGTCGAGGCCCTGGGGCAGCGGCAGTTCGACGTCGTGTACACCGGCAAGGGCGCGCTGTGCTACCTGCCCGACCTCCCGCGCTGGGCTGAGGTGATCGCCCAACTCCTGCGCCCCGGCGGCCTGTTGTACATCGTCGAGTTCCACCCCCTGCTCAACTCCCTGGGCCCGAAGCCGAATCCGGGCGAGGGACCGGAACTCCTGCTGCGCCACGACTACCTGGGCGGCGGCGGTCCGGTGCACCGGGACGCGACGTTCACGTACACCGACGGCCCGGCCGTCGCGGACGCGACCGACAGCTATGAGTGGATGCACGGAATAGACGAGGTCATCAACGCGTTGACGACGGCAGGACTGAACATCCGAAGGCTCCGCGAGAGCGACGAGCTCCCGTGGCCGCGCTGGCCCCGGATGGAGCGGACCCCGACCGGCTGGTGGCGCCTGCCAGAGCCGCGGATCCCCCTCCTCTACGGCCTGCTGGCGAGCCGCTGAGCCATACCTCACACCCAGAACCGCACCGGGTGTGCTACGGTGCGGTCAGCACTTGTGTACGCCCCGTTCCGGGCGCCGGTGCCAGCACCACTTCTTCTCCGCCGACCGGCCCGTCGATTCCGACCGGCACACGGCTTCTTCACATCACTTCGTGACCGGCGTTTTTTCCGCCGCACCCGAGGTGATGTTCCCGCCGCCCCGAGGAGCGCTCATGCGCCCTCCCTCCGCGGCTTCTCCCCCTTCCTTCCGCATGACACATGCAACCGTCCTTGAAAGGACCACCCATCATGACCACCACACTCGAACCCCCCGTACAGGAACAGCCCCGCACCCAGACCGCGACCGGTGTCCTCGACATCGACGGCAGCGGGAAGGGGCACCTGCGGGCGCTGAACTGCCAGCCCTCGCCCACCGACCTCCAGGTCTCCCCCGCGCTGATCCGCCGTCACGGCCTGCGCAAGGGCGACCTCGTGGAAGGCGTCCGCGGCGGGCAGCGCGCCCTGACCGAGGTCGCGTTCGTCAACGGGCGGACGCCCGACGAGCTGCGCGGCCGACGCCACTTCCGCGACCTCACCCCGCTGCACCCGCGTGAGCGGCTGCACCTCGAACACCCGGCGGCCGGCCTCACCGGACGCGTCGCCGACCTGATCTCCCCCGTCGGCAAGGGCCAGCGCGGGCTGATCGTGGCCCCGCCCAAGACCGGCAAGACCGTCCTGCTCCAGCAGATCGCGGCAGCCGTCGCCGGCAACCACCCCGAGGCCCGCCTCATGGTGGTCCTGCTCGACGAACGCCCCGAGGAGGTCACCGACATGCGGCGCTCCGTGCGCGGCGAGGTCTACGCCTCCACCTTCGACAAGGCCCCCAAGCAGCACATCGCGCTGGCCGAGCTCGTGATCGAACGGGCCAAGCGGCTCGTCGAGGCGGGCGAGGACGTAGTGATCCTGCTCGACTCCCTGACCCGTCTGTGCCGGGCGCACAACAACGCGGCGGCCTCCGGCGGCCGTACCCTCAGCGGCGGTGTCGACGCGACCGCCCTGATCGGCCCGAAGAAGTTCTTCGGCGCCGCACGCCTCGCCGAGGAGGGCGGCTCGCTCACCATCCTCGCGACGGCCCTGGTGGAGACCGGCTCCCGTGCCGACGACTTCTACTTCGAGGAGCTCAAGAGCACCGGCAACATGGAGCTCCGCCTCAGCCGCGAGCTGGCCTCCCGCCGGGTGTTCCCGGCCGTCGAGATCAACCCGTCCGGCACCCGCCGCGAGGAACTCCTGCTCACTCCCGCCGAGTTGACGGCGGTACGGGGCCTGCGCAGGGCCCTCCAGACGAGGGACGGTCAGGGCAGCACGGAGACTCTGCTGGAGCGCATGCGAGAGACCCCGGACAACGCAACGTTCCTACGCCGCATCCAGCCCACGCTGCCGTCGAACTGACCTGCGCCGTCGTCTTCCAGGGGCGCGGGGAACTGCGCGACCAGCCCCCACCGGGCCCGCAGACGAACCACTAGCGCATCCGGGTACTGACTCACCTCAATCGGCCCGGCCAACGCCCCCTTCGGCCCCTCCGTTCCTACGTTTGCGGTATGACAATCGGATTCTCATCCCGGATCGCCATGTCAGCCTGCGCCCTGTGCCTGACGAGCGTCCTCGCGTTCACCCCCACCGCGGCGACAGCCGACACCGGGCCGGATCCCAGCACCCAGGTCCACACCCACCCGGGCGCCCCCCAACTCCCGGACGTCTCCGCCCTGTCCTGGCTGGTCGCGGACGCCGACACCGGCGACATCCTCGCCGCCCACGACGCCCACCGCAGACTCCCACCCGCCAGCACCCTGAAGACCCTCTTCGCCCTGACCGTCCTGCCCACCCTGCCCGGAGGGCTCCGGCACCGCGTCACCGAGCAGGACCTGGCCGGCATCGGCGAGGGCAGCAGCCTGGTCGGGGTCGAGGCGGGCCACACGTACCGCGTCGCCGACCTGTGGCGCGGGGTCTTCCTCAACTCCGGGAACGACGCCGTGCACGTCCTGGCCGCCCTCGACGGCGGCTGGGACGCCACGGCCGCCCGGATGCAGGCCAAGGCGCGCTCGCTGGGCGCGCTCGACACGCATGTCATCTCGCCGGACGGCTACGACACCGACGGCCAGGTGTCCTCCGCCTTCGACCTCGCGGTGTTCGGCCGGGCAGGACTGCGCAACGCGGACTTCGCGCGGTACTGCTCCACCGCCGAGGCCGAGTTCCCGGGTGACGGATCGTCGTACGCGATCCAGAACACCAACCGGCTGCTGACCGGCAACGACGGTGTCGAGCCATATCCGGGGCTCATCGGTGTGAAGAACGGCTACACCACCCACGCGGGCAACACGCTGGTCGCGGCGGCGCGTCGGGGCGGGCGGTCGCTCGTCGTCACGGTGATGAACCCTCAGGCGGGCGGCGGCTTCACTGTGTACGAGGAGGCGCGCGAGCTGCTCGACTGGGGTTTCGCGGCGGCCGGGCGGGTCGATCCGGTGGGTTCGCTGGACGCGTTGCGGACGAGCCCGAGGCCGGGTCCCGCCGCCGTGCCGGTGGCCGCCGCGGTCGCCGCTGACGACGACGGTCCGGGGTGGGCGGAGACGGCCGCGGTCGCGGGAGCCGCCGTGCTCGGCGCGGGCGCGGTGGTACTGGCGTTGCGGTTGAAGGGCCGACGGCTTCCCGGGGCCTGACCGGTCGGCAGCCACAGCAGCAGGCCGAGCGTGACCCAGGTGTACGTGTTGCTGCCGAGGAAGCCGTCGATGCCCGAGGAGTCGTCGAACCACAGCCATACGACACTCGTGCACATCACCGCGTACAGGGCGCCCGCGATCCGCGCGTGCCCGGCGCGGACCAGCACGGCGAAGGACGGCAGCAGCCACACGAGATGGTGCACCCAGGTGATCGGGCTGATCAGACACGCGGTCAGCCCGGTCAGCGCGAAGGCGGCCGTCCAGTCCCCCGCGACGACCGCACGCCGTACCCGCACCGCCCATACGCACAGCACGAGCAGGACGGCCGCCGCCCACAGCGGGCGGCCGGTCTCGCCGAGGCGGGCCAGGACGCCTTGCAGGGACTGGTTGGAGACGTAGTCGAGGCGGCCCACCCGGGTGGTGTCCCACATGGCCTGGGTCCAGTAGAACTTCGAGGCGCTCGGGACCACCAGGGCCGCGAGTCCGGTCGCCGCGAGCGCCACGGCCGTCGCCACCGCGGCGGCCTTCCAGCGTCTGGCCACCAGCAGCAGGCCGATGAAGAGCGCCGGCGTGAGCTTGATGGCCGCCGCGAGGCCGATGCCGACGCCCGCCCAGCGGCCCCGGCCGGTGGAGAGCAGCCAGCCGTCGCCGAGGACGAGGGCCAGCAGCAGGAGGTTGACCTGCCCGAAGCTGAAGGTGTCGCGCAGCGGCTCGAACAGCGCAAGCCCGCAGGCCACCAGCGCCCACCCGAACCAGCCGTAGCGCCGCCATCCTGGACCGGCCAGGATGCGCAGCACCACGGCGAGGGCCAGCAGGTTGAGGACCAGTGCGGCGGCGATCGCGCCGCCGAGCCCGAGGTAGCCCATCGGGGCCATGCTGACGGCGGCGAACGGCGGGTAGGTGAAGCCGTAGGTCGTGCCGGGCACGTGGTAGTCGTAGATCCGGCCGCCGTGGTGGAGCCAGGTGTGGACGGTGCCGTAGTAGACGCGCAGGTCGAACCAGTCGCGCAGCAGTGGGACGGTCGCGGTGAAGACGGTCACGGTGGTGGCGAGGGCCAGCACCAGGAGGACTCGGCCGCGGTCGGTGGTGGGTGTTCTCATGCCGTACGTCCCAGGGCCGGGGCCTGTGCCGCCTGTTGGGCCTGCCACAGGACGACGATCGCGAGGACACCGCCGGAGACGGCCAGCACGAGTTGTCCGATGTCGGCGGGCCCGCCGCTGGGCAGGACGGCGAGCGCGAGGACGCCGGTCACGGCGGCCACCCGGTGCCGTACGGACGTGCTGGGCGCGGCGGCGGCGATGAGGAAGAGACCCCACAGGGCGTACCAGGGGCGGATCGCCGGGCCGAAGGCGGCCACCACCGCGAGGCTCAGGCCGAGCGCGTAGACCGGGCTGGGCCGCAGGCGGAACCATATGGCGAGGATGGCCGCGCCGGTGACCGCGAGCCCGAGGGCGTGCCAGGCCGGGATCGCGAAGGGTGCCAGACCGCTGCCGAGGTGTTCCAGCAGGGCGCCGGTGGCGCGGCCGAGAAGGCTGGTGAGGGCCCAGTTGTGCGCCGAGACGGGTGTGTCGAGGGCGCCGATCCAGCCGTAGCCCGTGCCCGCGACGGCCGTGGCGGCGACCGTGGTGACCGCGGACGCGACGAGGGTCGTCGTGACGGCCTTGGCCGGGCTGCGGCCCGCGCGGATCTGGAGCAGCACGACCGCGGCGAGCCCCAGCGCGGCGGGCGCCTTGACGAGAGCGGCGAGCGTGACGAGCACGACGCCCAGGATCGGCCACCGGCCACGCGCGGCGACCAGTCCTATGCCGAGCAGTCCGAGCATGATCGCGTCGTTGTGCGCGCCCGCGACCAGGTGGAGCAGCACCAGCGGGTTGAGCGCGCCCAGCCAGAGCGCGGCGGCCGGGTCCGCGCCGCACTGCCGGGCGAGCCGGGGCAGGGCGGCGGCCATCAGACCCACCCCGAGCAGGGCGACGAGCCGCATCCCGAAAAGCCCGGCGGGGAGTTGCCCCCGGGTCAGCCCGGACAGGCCGGAGGCCAGGGCGAGGAACACCGGGCCGTACGGCGCCCCGGTGTGCTGCCACAGGGGGGCGACCTCGTCGGCGAGGGGACCGCCGAGCGCGGCGGGGCCGTGCGCGTAGACGTCCATGTGGGCGTCGACCATGGCGCCCTGCGCGAGATAGCTGTACACGTCCCGGCTGAACAGCGGCGGCGCGAGCAGCAGCGGGGCCGCCCATACCGCGAGCACCAGCAGCAGGGAGCGCGGGCTCGGCGGTTCGGCGCTGCGGATCAGCCTGCCGAGCAGCAGCCAGGCCGCTATCAGCAGGACGACACCGAAGTAGACCCCGACCAGCCCCAGCGCGGCCTGTGCGGAGGCCGGGGAGAAGAGATCGGCGGACGGCAGCGCTCCGGCCGTCTCACCGCCCAGCGCGAGGACGGCGGTACCGGCCAGACCGAGTACCTGGCAGCGGCGGAGATCGACGGGAAAAGCCATGGCCAACACTCGTTCAGCGTGTCAACGCCGGATGGCGGGAAAGCGACGCCCCGCTCTCCGCACGGCGGACTGCGCGTGACCTCCGTGTGATCGGGCCCGGATACCTGTCGGTTCGCCCTGTCCGTCAGAACACCGACACCCCGGTGAGTGTGGTGAAGCGGTCCAGCGCGGCGACGCCCGCCACCGAGTTCCCGCGCTCGTCAAGTCCCGGACTCCACACGGCGATGGTGCAACGACCGGGCACTACGGCGATGATCCCACCGCCCACTCCGCTCTTGCCGGGCAGCCCCACCCGGTAGGCGAACTCGCCCGCCGCGTCGTACGTCCCGCAGGTCAGCATCACCGCGTTGACCTGCTTGGCCTGGGTGAGGGTGAGCAGCCGGGTGCCGTCGGCGCGGCTGCCGTGCCGGGCCAGGAAACCGGCCGCGAGGGCGAGGTCGGCGCAGGACGCCTCGATGGAGCACTGCCGGAAGTACTGGTCCAGGAGGACGGGCACGTCGTTGTCGATGTTCCCGTAGGACTTCATGAAGTGGGCGAGGGCCGCGTTGCGGTCGCCGTGCGCGGACTCGGAGGCGGCGACCTCCTTGTCGAAGTCGAGGCTCGCGTTGCCGCTCTCCGCGCGCAGGAAGGCCAGCAGCTCGCCCGCCGCGTCGCCGGTACGGGTCTGGAGGCGGTCAGTGACGACGAGCGCGCCGGCGTTGATGAACGGGTTGCGAGGGATGCCGTTCTCGTACTCCAGCTGGACAAGGGAGTTGAAGGGGTTGCCGGAGGGCTCGCGGCCCACGTGTTCCCAGAGTTCGTCGCCCTCGCGGGCCAGGTCGAGGGCGAGGGTGAAGGCCTTGGTGATGGACTGCGTGGAGAACGGCTGCCGCCAGTCCCCCACGCCGTAGACCGTGCCGTCCAGTTCCGCGACGGCCATGCCGAAGCTGCGCGGGTCGCAGGCGGCGAGCGCCGGGATGTAGTCGGCGGGCCGGCCGCGGCCGGGGGTCCGCTCGATCTCGCCGGCGATGCGCTCCAGGACCGGCTGGAAGGTCATCGAGGGGGACATGATCACCATTGTGCCTCCGGGCCGGTCCTGGTGCGCGTCCGCCGTCAGCCGGCCACGGGACCGCTGCCGGCCAGGACCTCGGGCCGCAGCAGACCGGCGAGCGTCTCGGCGGGCAACAGGCCCTTCTCCAGGACGAGTTCGGCCACGCCCCGGCCGGAGGCGAGGGCTTCCTTGGCGATGTCGGTGGCGGCCGTGTACCCGATGTGCGGGTTGAGCGCGGTCACCAGGCCGATGGAGTTCTCCACGCTCGCGCGCAGCGCCTCGGTGTTGGCGGTGATGCCGTCCACGCACCGCTCGGCCAGCGTGAGGCACGCGGCCCGCAGATGCGTGATGCTCTCCGACAGCGAGTGCAGGATGATCGGCTCGAACGCGTTGAGCTGGAGCTGTCCTGCCTCGGCGGCCATCGTGATGGTGACGTCGTTGCCGATCACCTCGAAGGCGACCTGGTTGACGACCTCGGGGATCACCGGGTTGACCTTGCCGGGCATGATGCTCGAACCGGCCTGCACGGGCGGCAGGTTGATCTCCCCGAGCCCCGCACGCGGCCCCGAGGACAGCAGCCGCAGATCGTTGCAGCTCTTGGAGAGCTTGACCGCGACCCGCTTCAGCGCACCCGACATCTGCACGAACGCCCCGCAGTCCTGCGTGGCCTCGACCAGGTTGGCTGCCGTCACGAGCGGCAGCCCCGTGATCTCCGAGAGATGCCGTCGAGCCGACTCCGCATACCCGGCCGGCGCATTGAGTCCGGTCCCGATGGCCGTGGCCCCCAGGTTGATCTCATGTATCAACTGGACAGCCTCGTCAAGACGTTGACGATCCTCGTCAATCATGACCGCATACGCGGAGAACTCTTGACCGAGCGTCATCGGTACCGCGTCCTGCAACTGTGTACGGCCCATCTTGAGCACGTCACGGAACTCGACGGCCTTACGGGCGAACGCGTCCTGCAGTACAGACATTGACGCGATCAATCCATGTACGGCAAAGACGGTCGCTATCTTGACCGCGGTCGGATACACGTCATTGGTCGACTGGCCAAGGTTGACGTCCTCATTGGGGTGCAGGTACTGGTACTCGCCCTTGCCGTGCCCCAGCAACTCCAACGCCCGGTTCGCGACCACCTCGTTGGCGTTCATGTTGGTCGAGGTACCGGCCCCACCCTGCACCACGTCCACGACGAACTGGTCGTGCAGCTTCCCGTCCCGGATCTCCCGGCACGCGGCGACAATGGCGGCCGCCTTCTCCGCCGACAACAGCCCCAACTCCTCATTGGCGAGTGCGGCGGCTTCCTTGACGGCGGCAAGAGCGTTGATCAAGTGCGGGTAAGTCGAGATGGGGGTGCCGGTGATGGCGAAGTTCTCGGTGGCCCGCAGGGTGTGAACACCCCAATAGGCATCGGCGGGAACATCACGGTCTCCGAGCAAGTCATGTTCACTGCGGTTCATGAGGGTGCAGATCCTCTTTCATTGGGATGAGTGCAGTCTTTTAGGGGCGCGGGGCAGTATCGATATGCGGCTCTGCCGCGTGGGCGCGACCAGCCACAACGGACCCGCAGCTCCCCGACAACCGCTCTAGGCACACGCAGACAACGGCGACACCGGGTCCAAAGCCCGCACCGGCCGAACACATCCCACCGGCTCCCCACCCCCAAGCAACGACTCCCCCGCGAACTCGGCAAGCAGGGAGCCCGTAACCCCGGCCCGTGCAAGCCCGGCGGCAGCCACCGGCACCCGCGCCCGATCGGCCCCATCCGCGATCTTCACGGCAACGGCCCGCCCATCGGGCAACGCGGCCACCTCAACACCCTCGAACCCGTCCTTGGCCAACAGCCCGGGAACCGCCCGCATCAACGCGGCCACATCCCGCCCGGCCCCGGACGCCAGCTCCGGAAACTCCCGCATCGCATCCGCGACCCGAGCCTCGGGCGTACCGGGCGCGGCGGTAGTAATCCGCGAAACGGCCCGAGCAAGCCCGTGCAACGAGATGGAGAACAGCGGAGCCCCGCACCCGTCCACACTCACCCGGGCGATCCGCTGCCCGGTGAGATCCTCGACGATCTCCGCGATCGCCTGCTGAAGCGGATGCGCGGGGTCGAGATAGTCGTCGAGGGACCAGCCGTTGAGCTTCGACACGTACAGCATGGCCGCGTGCTTCCCGGAACAGTTCTGGGCGAGCCGGGACGGCGACCGTCCCTCGCGCACCCAGGCGTCGCGGACGTCGGGGCCGTAGGGCAGATCGGGGACGTTGCGCAGGTCGTCCTCGGTCAGCCCGGCGAGTTCGAGGATGCGCCGGGTCCCGGCGAGGTGGCGTTCCTCGCCGGAGTGGCTGGCGGCGGCGAGCGAGAGCAGCTCGCCGTCGAGCGGGAGTCCCGCCCGCACCATGGCGACGGCCTGGACGGGCTTGATCGCCGAGCGCGGGTAGAACGCGGCCTCGATGTCGCCGATCTGGAGCTGGACCTGGCCGTCGGTGTCGAGGACGACGACGGAGCCGTAGTGGATGCCCTCGATCATTCCGCCGCGTATGAGGTGGGCGACGGGTGCGTGGAGGGGTTCACGGATGAGGGGTGGGTCCGCGAGGGGACTGCTGTACATCACTGCCTGTCAGGTCAGGACGGCGTGGGTCTCACGCGTCGGGTGCGGTGGTGGACGTGTGCGCGACGCGGCGGCGGACGGCGAACCATCCGGCGACCAGCGCGGCGGCGATCAGCGGGAGGCACAGGACGGTGGTGCGTCCGGCGCCGCCGTCGGCGTACATGAGGACCAGGACGGAGGCGAGGAAAGCCAGCGTCACGAGTTCGGTCCAGGGGGAACCCGGCAACCGGTAGCCGGGCCGCGTCAGTTCGCCCTTCTCCGTCTTCCGCCAGAAGAGGAGGTGACAGAGCATGATCATGCCCCAGGTGGCGAGGATGCCGATCGCGGCGAAGTTGAGGACGATCTCGAACGCGTCCGCCGGGACCACGTAGTTGAGGCCGACGCCGAGGACGCAGATGCCGCTGGTGAGCAGGATGCCGCCGTAGGGGACCTGGCTGCGGCTCATCACCGAGGTGAACTTCGGGGCCGAGCCGGACATGGCCATGGAGCGGAGGATGCGGCCGGTGGAGTACAGGCCGGAGTTGAGCGAGGACATGGCCGCGGTGAGGACGACGAGGTTCATGACGCCGCCGGCCGCCGGGATGCCGATGTTGGAGAGCACGGTCACGAAGGGGCTCTGGCCGGCGCTGTACTTGTTCCAGGGCAGCAGCATCGAGAGCAGGAGCACCGAGCCGACGTAGAAGAGGCCGACGCGCCACATGATCGAGTTGATCGCCTTCGGCATGATCTTCTCGGGGTTCTCGGTCTCGCCCGCGGCGACGCCGACCAGCTCGACGGAGGCGTAGGCGAAGACGACGCCCTGGATGATCAGGAGCATGGGCAGCAGGCCGTTGGGGAAGATGCCGCCGTTGTCGGTGATCAGGGACGGGCCGGGGGTGGTGCCGTCGACCTGGTGCTGGGTGGCCAGCAGGAAGATGCCGATCAGCATGAAGACGACGAGCGCGCTGACCTTGATGATCGCGAACCAGAACTCGAGCTCGCCGAAGAGCCGTACAGAGATCAAGTTGACCGTCAACACGACCGCTAGGGCGATCAATGCGATCAACCATTGAGGGATGTCGGAGAACATGCCCCAGTAGTGGGTGTACACGGCCACGGCGGTGATGTCGGCGATGCCGGTGGTGGCCCAGTTCAGGAAGTACATCCAGCCCGCTACGTAGGCGCCCTTCTCGCCGAGGAACTCCCGGGCGTACGACACGAAGGCGCCGGACGAGGGCCGGTAGAGGACGAGTTCGCCGAGGGCGCGGACGACGAGGAAGGCGAAGAGTCCGCAGACCGCGTACGCGATGAAGAGGGAGGGGCCGGCGTCGGCGAGGCGGCCGCCGGCGCCGAGGAAGAGGCCGGTGCCGATCGCGCCGCCGATGGCGATCATGTTGACGTGCCGGGACTTCAGGGACTTGCTGTAGCCGGCGTCTCCGGCGTCGACATGGCCGGATCGTTTCTGCACGCCGTCGCGGACGGGCCGCTCTCCGTCGCGCAGGGGCTGCTCGCTGTCGTGCAGGGACTGCTCGCTCACGCCTCGGGTCCGCCTTCCGTGGGGGTGTCCGTGCGCGCGGGGCGCACAATGTCGGTGAGGGTCGTCTCGACCCGGTCGAGGTGGTGGGACATGGCCTCGACGGCGTCCGGCTCGCTGCCGTCGATCAGCGCCTCGACGATGGCGCGGTGCTCGCGGTTGGACTGCTCGCGCCGGCCGCCGAGCTCGTTGAGGAACGCGGACTGGCGGGCCAGCGCGTCACGGATCTCCTCGATCACCCGGCGGAACACCGGGTTCTGGGCGGCCTCCGCCACCGCGAGGTGGAAGAGGGTGTCCATCGCGACCCACGCGGTGGTGTCCGTCTCCCGTTCCATGCGGTCCAGGAGGTGGGCCAGGTGGTCCAGGTTCTCCGGGGTGCGGCGCAGTGCCGCGTACCCGGCGACCGGGATCTCGACATGGCGGCGCACTTCCAGCAGGTCGCTGGCCGCGTAGTCGCCGAAGGTGGGGTCCTCCACGGCGTTGGCGACCACGAAGGTGCCCTTGCCGGTCTTGGAGACGGTCAGTCCCATGGTCTGCAGGGCCCGCAGGGCCTCGCGGAGCACGGGTCGGCTGATCTCCAGGGTGCGGCACAGCTCGGCCTCGGAGGGCAGCTTGTCGCCGATGGCGTAGTCGCCGCGCTCGATGGCGCCGCGGAGGTGGACGAGCACCGCTTCCATGGCGCTGACGCGCCGCGGTCCGACTCCACCTGTCTGGCTGTCTGACAGGTTCACGGACGTGATCCTGCGGGTGACGGGACAGTGCTGTCAAGCGGTCGGAAAAGAAAAATACAGAGGGCGTGCAGCCTGAAAATCCGGCTTCACGCCCTCCGTCATGATCGTCCGTGCGGTGTCAGCTGTTGAGCACACCCGCGCCGAGCAGCCCGAACAGCAGGACGCCGATGATGATCCGGTAGATCACGAAGGCGTTGAAGGAGTGCTTCGCGACGAACTTCAGCAGCCAGGCGATGGAGGCGTAGGCCACCACGAAGGACACGATCGTGCCGACGGCGAGCGGGGCGGCGCCGACGCCCGACCCCAGGGCGTCCTTCAGTTCGTAGATGCCGGCGCCGGTCAGGGCCGGGATGCCGAGGAAGAAGGAGAGCCGGGTGGCGGCCAGGCGGTCCAGGTCGAGGATGAGACCGGTGGACATGGTGGCGCCGGAGCGCGAGAAGCCAGGGAAGAGCAGCGCGAGGATCTGTGAACTGCCCACCAGCATCGCATCCTTGAAGGTGGTGTCGTCCTCACCGCGCTTGTGCCGGCCCATCTGGTCGGCGGCCCACATGACACCGCTGCCGACGATCAGCGAGGCGGCGACCACCCACAGCGAGCCGAGCGGCCCGTCGATGAGCGGCTTCGCGGCGAGGCCCACGATCACGATCGGGATGGTCGAGTAGATGACCCACCACGCGAACTTGTAGTCGTGGTGGTAGCGCTCCTCCTTGTTGAACAGACCTCGCCCCCAGGCGCTGACGATCCGCACGATGTCCTTGAAGAAGTACAGGAGCACGGCGGCGATGGCGCCGACCTGGATGACGGCCGAGAACCCGACGACGGAATCGTCGTCCACGGGGATGTTCATCAGCCCCTCGACGATCTTCAAGTGGCCGGTGGAGGAAACGGGCAGGAACTCGGTCACCCCCTCGACGACTCCGAGGACGGCGGCCTGACCGACGCTGATGACGCTCATGAGATCCAGTTCTTCGGGATTGGTCGACAGTGCTGTAGACAATAGCGCTGGAGGCGGTCCTGCACGGGCGCGGGATCCGCCCGATTTCTTACGCCCACAGGGCTTGCGCGATCGACACCCCGACAAATGCCGCACCGAGGCCCGCCATCACGCTGCCGACGACGTTGGCGGCGGCGTAGAGCCCCGCCCCTGTCTCGGTCAGTCGCAGTGTCTCGTACGAGAAGGTCGAGTACGTCGTCAGGGCCCCGCAAAGGCCTGTACCGACGAGGAGTTGGAGATGCGAACCGGCCGCGCCGGCGGACACCGCTCCGGTCAGGGTGCCCAGGATCAGACAGCCGGTGACGTTCACCGCGAAGGTGCCCCAGGGGAAGACGGAGTCGTGTCTTGTCTGCACCGCGCGGTCGGTGAGATAGCGGAGCGGGGCGCCGACGACGGCTCCCGCGACGACCAACAGCCAGTTCACAACGACCTCTTACCCTTCACGCCTGTTTCGTCGGGCTCGTCCGCGCGGCCCACGTACCGGATGACCTCGCAGTCGTCGAGGATCACCAGTCCCTCGGTGACGAGTTCGTCGAGCTGCGGCAGAAAGGCCCGTACGCGCTCCTCGGTGTCCACGATCACGATCGCCACCGGCAGGTCCTCGCTGAGTGACAGCAGCCGGGTGGTGTGGATCAAGGAGGAGGCGCCGAAGCCCTCGATGCCCCGGAAGACGCTGGCGCCGGCCAGTCCGGCGGTGTGCGCGCGGTGGACGATCTCCGTGTAGAGGGGCTTGTGGTGCCAGGTGTCGTTCTCGCCGATGAAGACGGTCACGCGCAGGGCGTTGCCGGTCAGCCTGGTCATCGCTGCCTCCACTTCAGGACGCGCCGGGCCGCCGTCACCGCGAGCCACACCGCCGCGAGAGCCGCGATCAGGGTCGCGGCGAGATAGGCCAGCGCGGTGCGGGGATGGCCCGCGTCGACCAGTTTCTGGATGTCGACGGCGTACGTCGAGAACGTGGTGAAGCCGCCGAGCACTCCGGTGCCGAAGAAGGGCCGGACCAGCCTGTGGGCGGCCCACACATCGGTGATGACCACCATGAACACGCCGATGACGGCGCAGCCGACCACATTGATCCAGAACGTCGTCCAGGGAAACCCGCCGCTCTGCGCGGGCCACCACAGGGAGGCCGCGTACCGTCCTGTGGCCCCGATCGCGCCGCCGAGCGCGACCACCGCGACCACGGGTCCCTGACCGCGCCAGACGGAGGGGCGCGGGGCCTGTGGCCGGGCGCGCACGCTCTCGGCCTCGGGAGCTGTCATGGCCGTACGTCTCCTACTCGTCGGGGGCCCTGGGGGCACACGCCTCTACAAGTAGGGACCGTTGGCGGCACCTCTGCCGCGGTTCGGGTACGGCGGGCCCCACCGCCGCGCCGCGAGGAGTGCTCGCGGCCGGGCATCAGGGTAACGCCGGTGACGTGCCGGGGTCACTTCGGGGCGGGCGGCTCGCACAGCGCGATCCCGCGCTCCCGCACGCTGCCCAGCACCAGGTGCCCGGCCGCCTCGCAGACGCTGGTGGCCATCCGGTAGGGCGAGCCGTGCGCGACGAGATGGTGGACGACGGCTCCGCCGTCGTCGAACGCCATGGCCCCGATCATGCCGGTGGGGCGGAAGGGCACGCGCACGGCGACCCGGGCCGCGGCCTGCCGTACGGCGGGTCGGGCCTGGTGGAGGAGTTCGAGCGGCGGGACGCGCGGGCCGGCCAGCGCCACCCAGATCGGCCCCTCCGGGCCGGCGCGCCAGAGGTTGTCGGGCATCCCGGGGAGGTCCTCGGCGAAGGACTCGCTGTGGCCCTCCTCCGGGCCGGTAAGCCAGTAGCGGGTCAGCCGGCGGGCGCCGGTCTCCGCGACGACCAGGAAGGACTCGTCGGCGCTCGCGGCGAGTCCGTTGGCGAACTGGAGTCCGTCCAGGAGGACTTCGGGGCTGTCGGCGCCGGGCGCAAGCCGCAACAGCCGTCCCGTGCCGGTGTGTTCGACGATGTCGCCGATCCACCGGTCGATCGGGTAACGGAGGCTGAAGACGGTGAAGTACGCGCTGCCGTCCGACAGCGCGACCACGTTGCTGCACCCCACCAGCGGCTCCCCCGCCACCGAGTCGGCGAGGACGCGTACGGTCCCGTCCGCCAGGTCGACGCGCAGCAGCCCGCGTTCCGAGTCGGCCACCAACAGGGCGTCGTCCGGGAGGAGTTCGAGGCCGAGCGGCCGTCCGCCGGTGTCGGCGAGCGTCTCCACCCGCACAGCCTCGGGGTCGAGCAGTCCGTCGAGACGGAGGATGCGGCCGTCCTCGACACCCGTCAGCACCCGGCCGCGGGTGTCGGCGACCACGTCCTCGGGACCCACGCCCCCGATCGCGACATAGCGGCGGGCGAGCAGTGCGCTGGGTCGGTCCACGAACACCTCCACGGTTGGGTCCGGCGCGCGTACGCTTGCTGTTCCTCCCGGTCGTCGCGGCACCCGGGCACGTCTGCCGAGCGTATTCCCGGTGACCCGGATCGCGCTGCCGACAGGCGAGAAGTGAGAAGGGGGCCTCGCATGACGTGGCCGGCCGCCCGCCACGCGGGAACACCCCGGTGAACCGCCTCCGCACCGCGTGGCAGCGCCTCGGTCTGGCCGAACTCAACCGGCGCGGACGGGAGTTGGAGCTGCTGCACCGGGCCATGGGGTTCGCGACCCTCGCACTGGTCACGCTGGCGCCGCTGCTGATCGTGGTGGCCGCCGCCGATCCGATCGGGCACGGCGGGTTCGCGCTGTGGCTGGTCGACGGCATGGACCTGTCCGGTCGCTCGGCCCGCGCGCTCACCGACGTCTTCACCCCGCCCCGCAAGGTCATCGGCACCACCAGCGCCTGGAGCGTGGCGCTGCTCGCGCTGTTCGGACTGTCCTTCGCGTCGAGTGTGCAGAGCGGCTACGAGCATGTGTGGCGCCCGGCCGGCGCGCCCTGGCACCGTATCTGGCGCCAACTCATCTGGCTGGTCATGCTGATGGGCTATCTGTACGCGCAGGTGCAGACCCGCACCGTCCTCGCGAGCACGCCCCGCGTCCTGCTCAGCATGGCGGCCGGCCTGCTGTTCTTCTGGTGGGGCCCGCACTTCCTGCTCAACCGCCAGGTCCACTGGCGGTATCTGCTGCCGGGCGCGCTCGCCACGATGGCGGGCCTGGTCGGCCTGCGCTGGTTCTCGTACCTGGTGTTCACCCCGCTCCTGGTCACCAACGCGGTCAGCTACGGCCCGGTCGGCACGGTGCTGGTGGTGGAGTCCTGGCTGGTCGGCGTGGGCTTCGTGCTCTACGGCGGCGCGCTGGTGGGCAGGCTGCTGTGCGAGCGGTTCGGGGACCCGGACGCGTCGTTCCGCACCGAACCGGAGACACCGGAGGAGGCGGACACAGGGCAGGACACGGTGTGACCCTCCGGCCCTGCGGTCCCGCTACCAGCCCTTCTCGAACATCCGGGCCACCTCGGCGATACGGACCTCGTCGCGCTTGTAGTAGGTGCGCAGCCGGATCCGCCGGGTACGCAACAGGCCCAGGGACGCGAGGAGTTCGAGGTGGTTCTCGGCCACCTGGCGGGGCACGCCCAGCTTGGCCGCCACCGCCTCCGAGCTGACCCCGGCCTCGTCGAGATACCGATGTGCCGGGAAGTGGGCGGCCGGATCTCTCAGCCACTCCAGAATGTCCAGTCGCCGCTGACTTGCCGGAGTCCTCAGCATCGCGTGCCCCTCCGTCCTGCGCGCCGCTTGCCGCGCCCTCCCACTCTCCCGCAGCACGGTCCACCCCGTCCCGGACTCGGTGCCCCTTGTCCGGGACCGACCGTTCCTGTTCGTCACGGCGGTCGCCGCTGGGGCATGGGACAACGGGCGGGACGCGCGGAGACCGTCGGTACCGAACTCCGGTTTCCGCAACCGGAGTTGGCCGAACCACACCGTCGCAGCCGCACAAGAACGCACGCGCGCCGGGCGCCGTCGAACCGCGCACCGACGGCACGTTCACCGGTAAGCAGCTCGGTGCCGGCTGCACTGAGGCGCAGCACAACGGACGGAACGCGGTAACCCGCCAGGGCACGAACTCCCGCCTCCGGAAAGGGAGTTGGCGGACTCACACGGTCGCGTCCGACAGGAACGCACGCGCACCGTTCGTCGGACGTCCCCCTCCGCCCGCGGCTCACGGCTCTCGCGGGCGGAGGGGAGCCGGCTCAGCCGTCGAGTCGTAGGACCCGCACGGCACCGGCGGGAACCGTGAGACCGCCCGCGGCCCGCTCGCCGGTCAGCAGCTCGGTGCCATCGGCGCCCAGCGGCACCTTCACGTCCGAGGCGCTGTGGTTGATCGCGAAGAGGAAACTGCCCGACTCCCCTTCCCTGCGCACGACTTCGACGTCGTACGGCAGCTCGGCGCGCGGCGCGATCCGGGCGTCCTCGGCGGCCCAGCCGAGCAGGGCGTCGAGGCCGTGCGCGTCGAGACGCGTGGACACGTACCAGGCGGTGCCCTCGCCGAGGCGGTGCCGGGTGACGGCCGGGTGGTCGGCGGCGAGGCCCTCGGCGTACGTCCACACGGTCTCGGCGCCGTGCGGGACCACGAACTCGGTCCATACGTCGCCGGTGAGTTCGGAGCCGTCGGGCCCGGTGACCCGCACCCGCTGCCCGGCCAGCAAGGGCGAGAACTCCTCGACGGTCAGGCCGAGTACGTCCCGCAGCGGGCCGGGATACGCGCCCTCGTGGACGGCGTCGTGCTCGTCGACGATGCCGGAGAAGTAGGAGACGACGAGGGTGCCGCCCTGCTCGACGTACCGCTGGAGGTTGCGGCCGGCCGCCTCCGTCGTCAGGTACAGGGCGGGTACGACGACAAGGGGATAGGCCGACAAGTCGGCTTCCGGGTGGGCGAAGTCGACCGTGAGGTGACGGTCGTAGAGGGCCTCGTAGAAGGCGTCCGCGCGCTCGCGGGCGTCGTGGTCCTGGCTGGGGCGCCACTCCAGTTTCTGCGCCCACCACGAGTGCCAGTCCCATACGACGGCCACGTCGGCCTGCGTGCGCGTGCCGCGGATCGGGCTCAACTCCGCGACGGACGCGCCGAGTTCGACGACCTCGCGCCAGACGCGGGTCTCCGTGCCGCCGTGCGGGAGCATCGCGGAGTGGAACTTCTCGGCGCCGCGCCGGGACTGGCGCCACTGGAAGAACATCGCGCCGTCCGAGCCGCGCGCCACGTGGGAGAGGGCGTTGCGGGCCATCTGGCCGGGGGCCTTGGCGGGGTTGCGGGGCTGCCAGTTGACGCCCGAGGTGGAGTGTTCGAGGAGCAGCCAGGGGGCGCCGCCCGCGACAGAGCGGGTGAGGTCGGCGGCCATCGCGAGGTTGACGTGGGTGCGGCGGCCGTCGGTGATCAGGTAGTGGTCGTTGGTGACGAGGTCGACCTCGCGGCCCCAGGCCCAGTAGTCGACGGACTCGCACTGGCTGAGGGCGGCCATGAAGTTGGTGGTGACCGGGATGCCGGGCGCGAGGCGGTGCAGGATGTCCCGTTCCGCGACGAAGTTCTCGCGCATGGTGGCGTCCGCGAAGCGTGTGTAGTCCAGCGCCTGGGCCGGGTTGACGGCGGTCGGGGTGAGGCGGGGTGGATTGATCTGGCTCAGGTCTCCGTAGCGCTGGCCCCAAAAGGCCGTGCCCCAGGCCTCGTTGACGCCGTCGACGCTTCCGTACGTCGTCGTCAGCCAGCGGCGGAAGTGGGCGGCGCAGGAGTCGCAGTAGCAGGCGGAGACGGGGACGCCGTACTCGTTGAAGACGTGCCACAGCGCGAGGGCGGGATGGGTGGCGTAGCGCTCGGCGAGCTGTGTGGTGATGTTCGCGGCGGCGGCGCGGTAGTCGGCGTTGCTGTGGCAGATCGCGCCGCGTGAGCCGAACTCGTACCGGGTGCCGTCGGCGGTGACGGGGAGTGCCTCGGGGTGGGCGCGGTAGAACCAGGCGGGCGGGGCGACCGTGGGGGTGCCGAGGTCGGCGCGGATGCCGCCTGCGTGCAGCAGGTCGAGGAGACGGTCGAGCCAGCCGAAGTCGTAGGCACCGGGTTCGGGTTCCAGCAGGGCCCAGGAGAAGATCCCGACGCTCACCATGGTGACGCCGGCCTCCCGCATCAGCCGGACGTCCTCCTGCCAGACGCTCTCCGGCCACTGCTCGGGGTTGTAGTCCCCACCGAAGGCGAGCCTGGTGAGCCCCTTGGGTGTGGTCTCCGGCATGGATCTCTCCCGTAGTCGATCATTTGGGAACGTGCACACAGCACGCTGTGCGGTGCTGCCTCAACATAACCGCACGTCCGTGACCGCTGACAAGTGTCCCTGATGTTTCTCTGCCATGAATGCTGTGAACGCTCCCATAGCAGTGCTTCAGGCTCCGGGCCCGGGAGCCGTAGAGTCGTGACCATGAGCACTACGGGGGGTCGGCGCAGGCCGCCGACGATCCATGACGTGGCACGCGAGGCGGGTGTCTCGCGGGGCACCGTGTCGCGGGTCCTCAACGGCGGGCACTATGTGAGCCCGGCCGCGCAGGAGGCCGTCAACGCGGCCATCCGCAGGACGGGTTACGTCGTGAACAGGCACGCCCGCTCGCTGATCACCGGGCGCTCGGACTCGGTCGGTTTCCTGCTGACGGAGCCGCAGGAGAAGTTCTTCGAGGATCCGAACTTCAACGTCCTGCTGCGCGGCTGCACCCAGGCGCTGGCCACGCACGACATCCCTCTGCTGCTGATGCTGGCCGGTACCGAGGACGAGCGGCGGCGCATCACGCGGTACATCACCTCGGGGCACGTCGACGGGGTGCTGCTGGTCTCCAGCCACTCCGGGAACCCGGTGGCGGAGGAGCTGAGCGAGGCGGGCGTGCCGCTGGTCGCGTGCGGCAAGCCGATCGGCCTCGGTTCCAAGATCAGTTACGTCGCCGCCGACGACCGGGACGGTGCCCGGGACATGACCAGACATCTGCTCTCGCTCGGCCGCCGCCGCGTCGGTATGGTCACCGGGCCGCTGGACACGCCGGGCGGTGTCGAGCGCCTCGCCGGGTACAAGGAGGTACTCGCCGAGGCGGGCGTCGAGGTGGACGACCGGCTCGTCGTCTCCGGCGACTACAGCCGGCTCAGCGGCGAGCGGGGCGCCGAACGGCTGCTGGCCCAGGTCCCGGACCTGGACGCCGTGTTCGTCGCCTCCGACCTGATGGCGCGGGGCGTGCTGACCACGCTGGAGCGGGCCGGGCGCAGGGTGCCGGAGGACGTGGCGGTCGGCGGCTTCGACGACTCCCCCGCCGCGCTCGCCTCCAGCCCCGAACTCACCACGATGCGGCAGCCGTTCGACCGGATCAGCGCGGAGATGGTGCGCGTGCTGCTGGCGCAGATCGGGGGCGAGGACACGGCGGCGGTGATCCTGCCGACGGAGCTGGTGAAGCGGGAGTCGACGTAGGAGGGGGCGCCCTTTCGGTACGCCCCCTCGTCGTCACCGTCAGGCGGTCGGGTTGACGATCACCTCGGCCGTGTTGTTCGCGGTGTCCGGGTCGAAGGCCGCGGGCCGGTCGGCATGCGGGTGGACGATGACGCGGCCGGTCGCGTCGGGGACGACCTGGTCGATGCGCAGGCGGAACGGGAAGCTCACGTCCGCGCCGGGCCCGGCCCAGATGGGCAGGGAGCAGGCGTAGTGGGCGATGGCCGGGTCGTCGCCCGACGTCCAGGCGCCGTGGCAGTCCGTGGGCACGGTTGTGGCGGTGGTGCCCTCGGGGACGTAGAAGTCGACCGTGGCGACCGGGTCGCCGGAGCCGGCGTTGGCGACCCAGGCAGGGCCGTCGTTGGTGAACCGGATGGCGGCGGTGACGGTGTCGCCGGCCGCGCCGCTCACCTCGGTGCCGTGCGCGGCGAAGTCGGCGGTGTTGTCGGCGTCGATGTTCCAGGCGCGGCTGTTGTCCGAGCTGTCGAGGTCGGTGACGCTGTCGACGGGCTCGATGTCGTAGTCGAACCGCTCGAAGAGCGCGTGGTCGTTGACGGTGAGCCGGAGCGGCGCGGGCAGTTCGACGGTGGCGCCGGGCGCGATGTCGGTGTCGAAGGCACAGGTCGCGTGCGTCATGGGCATGTAGGTGCCGGCGGCGTCCGGCTCGGTGTAGGTGCACTGCGGGTAGCGGGTGACGACGTCGAGGCCGTACGTCGCGTACAGCTGCACGGTGAAGCCGTGGGCGGTCTCGTTGCCGGTGTTGGTGACGGCGAACGGCACGGTGAGGTCGGTGCCGGGCGCGATGCCGGTCGTGTCCTGCTGGGCGGCTACGCCGAGGTCCGGGCCGGAGCGGACGGTGACGGGTGTCTCGTTGCCCTCCGAGGCGGTGAGCGTGCCGTCGGGTCCGCCGGTGGCCTCGGCGGAGTACTCGATCGTGCCCTGCGCCCCCACGGCGGCGCCGGCGACGGCCCGCACCTTGAGCTGCACCTGTGCGCTCCAGCGGGTGGGCACGTCCCCGGTGTCGCAGACCGCGACGGTGCCGGCACCGTTCGGCGTGCAGTTGTCGGGCCAGGCCACCTCGGCGACCCCGGCGAGCCCGGAGGCGTCGACGGTCAGATGGCCGTCCGTCACGGTGAAGTCGTCGTTGTCGTGGTACAGCCCGAGCGTCAGTGTCCGGTACTGGGCCGTGCCGTCGGCCGGGGCGACGGTGACCGACTGGTCGTACGGCGCCTGGATCCACAGCTGGTCGGTCTCGGGCTCGTCGGCGGCGAAGGCGGCCCCGCTGCCGAGACCGGTGAGGACCAGCGCCCCCACGGCTCCGGCGCACGCTCCGCGACGCAAGCGACGCCGGACGGAGACAGATCTCATGACATCCCCCATGTTGGTACGACAGAGACACCGGCAAGTGGTAAGTGCCTGGCGGGAGTTGGACGGTCCACCGATACGAAAGGTTGTAGTGGGAGGCGTGTCTATACCCTTTGGTAGAGACGCCGATCCTCCGTCGCGCCGACGATTCGCCGTGCGGCGGCCGGAATGCTCGTGGCCATGGACATCGCTTCGCTCACCGTCGTACTCAGTGTGATCGTGGTCCTCGCCGCCTCGGTCCTCGTCGTCTCCAACGAACCCCCGCTGTGGGTCTATTTGTTGAGCAGTGCGGGTTCACTCCCCCTGAGCGGTGTCCTGCTCGACACGCCCGCCGTCTCGTCCGTGCTCGTGGACGGTTCCGCCGCCGCCTGGGGTCTGCGGCTCGCCGTCGCCTCGACCGCGACGGTCGTGCTGAGCTTCTTCTCCGGCGGGGACGGTCCCTCGCTCCGGCCGGACCAGGGCGGTGAACGTGAGCGCGAGGACGCAGGCAAGGCAGAGCCAGGCGAAGGTGTCGCCGATCCGGTCGTAGACCGTGGTGACGCCGTGGACGGGCACGTACGCCACCGTGATCTGGCGTTCGGTCGTGAAGTAGTCGCCGGTGGCGAGGACATGGCCCTCGTCGTCGTAGGCGGCGGACACGCCCTCCGCGTCCTGGCGGATCAGTGAGTAGCCGCCCTCGATCGCCCGCAGGCTCGCCTTCTCGGTGTGCGCGGCTCCGTACTCCCGCCAGTCGTGGGAGGGGACGAGCATGATGTCGGCGCGGGTCCGCATCAGGGCGGGGAAGTCGGCGTCGTAGCAGATGACGTTGGCGATCCGGCCGTACGGGGTGTCGGCGACGGGCACCCGGCCGTCGCCCGGCGTGAACTTCTCGGAGCCCGGGATGGGGTGGGCCTTCTGGTAGGTCCACAGCACCTTCCCGCGCGGGTCGATGAGGAGCGCCTCGTCCTTGTCGTGGGCGGGCCCGCTCCTGCTGTAGACGCGGACGCCGATCTCCAGGTAGACGCCGGATCGGCGGGCCTGCTCCTGGGCTGCGGCGACGGCGGCCGACTCGTGCGACTCCTGGACCTTGACGGCCTCTTCGGGCCAGATCACGATCTTCGCTCCGGCGGCGGCCTCCCGCCGGGTGGCGGCCAGCAGGTCGTTCTCGACGGCGGTCATGGCGGGTTCGACCGTCGCGGCGGGGGCGGTGGCGATGTCCGGGACCCGGGCGAAGGCCGCCCGCTGGGCGTCCGTGATGCTCCGGGCGGGACTGATCCCGGCGACACGGACGGTGGGGGCAGTGGAGGGGGCGAGGGCGAGACGGGCGCCGCCGGCGAGTACGACGGTCAGCAGTACGGCCACGTAGACCAGGCCGCCCCGCCAACTGGGCCGTTCCCAGAGGCGGTTGACGGTACTGGCGAAGTAGGCGATCAGGAAACCGATCCCCCACGGGCCGGTGACGGAGACGACCTGGAGGAGCGGAAGGTCGCCGTACTGGGTGACCGCGAGCGAGCCGTAGGCCGTACCGAAAGGGGACACCACGGTGATCAGGAACTCGGTCGCGGCGACGGCGGCCGGGAAGGCGAGGGCCGCCGGGCCGGGGCGCAGCCGGCCGGTCAGCAGTCTGTCGGCCACGAACGGCAGCGTCTGCAAGGCTGCCAGCGCGACGGCTCCCGCGACCACCACCGGGCCGAAGCCGATCGCCGACTCCTGGACCCAGAAGACGGCGGCCACCGCGTGCGCCGCCCAGATCCACAGGGCACCGGACCACGCACGGCTGAGACGCGTGAAGCGCAACAGGAGCACCAGGGAGATCCAGGCGGCGGCCGGGACGTCCCACCGGCCGCCCACCGCGAACAGCGTCGTCCCGGTGCCGAGGAGGAGGGTCCACCTCACGGCCGGACGTGAACTCCCTTTCCTGCCAAGGGACTTGGTCACCACAGCCGTAGCGGGAGAAGGTCGGGGCTGTTCTGTGGAGAGGTTCGTCATGAGGAACGACGCTAGGAGTGCGGCACCCCGTGGCGCCTCCGTCCCGGCGGCGATCTCCTGCCGGACCGCGCAACCTTCGATGCGCGCCCGGCGGAGGATCCCGCCGGACTCCCGCTGCCCTAGCCTGATGAACTGAGATGGTCATGAAGACGAGGGCCCTGCCACGGGCCGCACAGCGCTGGTTCGCCGCCCGGCCGCGACTGACGGACGTCACGCTCGGCGGCGGTCTGACGCTGTTCGACATGGCCACCGTGCTCGGTCGTGGCCCCGCGCCGGGCGGCTGGGCCGTGGCCCTGTGGGGAAGCCAGACCGTCCCACTGCTGTGGCGGCGGACCCGTCCTCGTACCGTGCTGGCCGCGATGACCGTCCTCTACGTCGCCTTCCAGGTGCTCGGCCCGATCCCGGGAAAGATTCCCGGCCCGTTCCTGCTGATGCTCGGGGTGTACGCCCTAGCCCGGTACACACCGGTCACGGCGAGCGTGCCGGGGACTCTGCTGTGCCTCGCCTCCGCCCTGACCGCCGACGCGCTCAGCGGGCACTGGCAGACACCGCATCCGGGGTCGCTCGAGCCGATCAGCGCCACCACGTTCGTCTTCTTCTTCGCCCTCGCCTGGACCCTGGGACACGGCGGACGCAGGATCGGCGCCGACGCCGACCGGCTGCGCGACCTCAACCGGCGGCTGCGGGCCGAGCAGGAGCTCAACGCCCGGCAGGCGGCGGTCGCCGAGCGCGCCCGTATCGCCCGTGACCTGCACGATGTCGTCGCCCATCACGTCAGCGCCATCGCCGTACAGGCACGTGCCGCGCAGGACGTCATGGACGACGATCCACCCCTCGCGGCTCAGGGGGTGGAGCTGATCGCCGTGACCGCCGACACCGCGCTCGTCGAGATGCGGCGCCTGTTGGGGCTGCTGTCGTTCCGGGAGCGGGAACTCGCGCCCGAACCGTCCCTCGACCACCTCGACACCCTCATCGACGCCGCCCGGTCGGCGGGGTGCCGGGTGACGTACGCGCCGCGGATCCGGGCGGGGACGGCGCCGTCGGCGGGGATGCGGGTCTCGGCGTACCGGATCGTCCAGGAGGCGCTGACGAACGTGGTCAGGCACGCGGGGCCCGTGGATGTGCTGGTCAGCGTGCGTGGCGACGACAGCGGTCTGGTCATCGAGGTGCGCAACGACCCGGCCGCGCCGGGCCACCGGTCCGTCGGCGGATCGGGCCGGGGGCTCATCGGCATGCGGGAACGCGTCGCGGCCTTCGACGGTGAACTGGCGGCGGGGCCGCGCCCGGACGGCGGCTGGGGGCTGCGCGCAGTCCTGTGCGGGACGGTGCCACGACCCACGGAGGTGGCCGGATGACCGTACGCGTACTCGTCGTCGACGACCAGGAGATCGTCCGGACCGCGCTGCGGCTGGTCATCGACCGTCGTGCGGGTCTGTCGGTCGTCGGCGAGGCGGCGGACGGGGAGCAGGCCGTGGCCCGGGCGGTCGAACTCCGGCCCGACGTCGTGCTGATGGACGTCCGCATGCCCGGCACGAACGGCGTCGAGGCCACCCGGCGCATCGTCGGCGACTGGCCCGGGCCGGGCCCCGCGCCGCGGGTCGTCGTCCTCACCACGTTCGACCTGGACGAGTACGTGCACGCGGCCCTCCGCGCGGGCGCCGACGGCTTCCTGCTGAAGAACAGCCACCCCGACGACCTCGCCCGCGCCCTGCACGCGGCGGTCGGCGGGGAGCCCGTGCTCGCGCCGAGCGTCACCCGCCGGCTCATGGACGCGGTGACCGCGCTGCCCACCTCGCTCCGCGCCGACCCACCGTCACCGGACGAGCGAGAGCTGACGGAACTGCTCACCGAGCGCGAACTCCAGGTCCTCGTCCTGGTCGCGCGCGGTCTGTCCAACTCCCGGATCGCCTCGGACCTCGGGCTCAGCGAGGCGAACGTGAAGAGCCGCGTCAACCGCATCCTCACCCGCCTCGGCCTCGACAACCGGGTGCAGGCGGCCCTGATCGCGCAGCGCGCGGGCCTCACCGGAACCCCGTGAGCAGGTCTTACGGACCGGTGACACCACGGCCGTGACACTGCCGTGCGCCGGGTCCGCGGCCCTAGCGTCTGACCCATGCGAGTACTGGTCACCGGCGGTGCCGGGTTCATCGGGTCCCATGTCGTCGAGGCGTTGACCGCGCGCGGACACGAGCCGGTCGTGTTCGACCTGCGCGACGGGCCGGACGTGCGCGACGGCGAAGCGGTGGCGCTCGCGCTGCGGGGCGTGGACGCCGTGTGCCATCAGGCGGCGAAGGTCGGCCTGGGCACGGGATTCGGCGACGCGCCCGACTATGTCTCGCACAACGACCTCGGTACGGCGGTGCTGCTCGCCGCGATGGCCGACGCGGGGGTGCGTCGGCTGGTGCTCGCCGGGTCAATGGTCGTCTACGGCGAGGGCGCCTACGCCTGCGAGTGGCACGGGCCGGTGCGGCCGGGGCCCCGGGCCGTGGCAGACCTGGACGCGGGGCGCTTCGAGCCCCGATGTCCGCGCTGCGGCGAGGAGTTGACGCCGGGGCTGGTGGGTGAGGACGCGCCGGTCGACCCCCGCAATGTGTACGCGACGACCAAACTCGCCCAGGAACATCTGGCGGCGAACTGGGCCCGCGCCACGGGTGGTTCGGCCGTCTCGCTGCGCTACCACAACGTGTACGGCCCCAGGATGCCGCGCGACACCCCGTACGCCGGGGTCGCCTCCTTCTTCCGGTCGGCGCTCGCCCGTGGTGAGGCGCCCCGGGTGTTCGAGGACGGCGGGCAGCGGCGGGACTTCGTGCACGTACGGGACGTGGCGGCGGCGAACGCGGCGGCGCTGGAGGCCGAGCCTCGGGAGGGGACGCTGACCGCGTACAACACCGGCAGCGGGGACCCGCACACGGTCGGCGAGATGGCACGGACGCTGGCCGCCGCGTACGGCGGGCCCGAGCCCGTGGTCACCGGGGAGTACCGGCTCGGCGACGTCCGCCACATCACGGCGGACTCGGCACGGCTGCGGGCCGAACTGGGCTGGAAGGCGGAGGTCGCGTTCCCGGAGGGGATGCGCGAGTTCGCGGTGTCGAAGCTGCGCGGGGAGGGGTAACCGGGCGGCCGGGGGGCTCCTTCTGCGTTCGCGGCCCGGGCGGCCGCCCCTCGGCCCGGCCCGGCGGCTGCTTCTCGGCCCGGCCTGGCGGCTGCTTCTCGGCCTGGCCCGGCGGCTGTCCCTCAGTCCGATCCGACGCCTGCTCCCGACCCGACCTGGCGCTGCCCCTCGGCCCGACCAGGCTCCAGCCCCCGGCCCGACCTCGCGCTGCCCCTCGGCCCGACCAGGCTCCAGCCCCCGGCCCGACCTCGCGCTGCCCCTCGGCCCGACCAGGCTCCAGCCCCCGGCCCGACCTCGCGCTGCCCCTCGATCCAACCCGACGCCAGCCCCGACCCGACCTGGCGTTGTCCCTCGATCCGGCCGGGCGGCCCGGCGGCCCAACGGCCCGGCGGCCGAGGAAATTCGCGGTGTTCAGCCCTCGGCCATCGGCAGCGTCACCTCGAAGCGGCAGCCGCCGGACACGTTCCGTACGGCGGCCCGGCCCTGGTGGGCCTCGACGATGCCGCGCACGATCGCCAGGCCCAGGCCCGCCCCCGCCGGAGGCGTCCGCGCGTGGGTGCCGCGCCAACCCGTGTCGAAGACGCGCGGCAGATCCTCCTCCGGGATTCCGCCGCAGCCGTCCGTGACGGACAGGACAACGCCCTCGGCGGACCGCTCGGCGGCGACCGCGACCGTGCCGTCGGCCGGTGTCCGGCGGATCGCGTTGACCAGCAGGTTCCCCAGGACCCGGCTCATCTCGCGGCCGTCCACCTCGACCGGCACCGACACGATCCGGTCGCCCACCAGCCGCACCCCGTGCTCGCGGGCAAGGGGGTCCGCGCCGGCGAGGGCGTCGCCGATCAGGTCGTAGAGGGACATCCGGGACGGGGAGAGCGTGAGGGTCCCGGCGTGTATGCGGGAGAGTTCGAAGAGGTCGCCGACCATGTCGTTGAGGCGTTCGACCTCGGTGCGGATCTGGCGCAGATAGCGGTCGGGATCGGCGGCCACCCCGTCCTCCAGGGCCTCGGACATCGCGCGCAGTCCGGCGAGCGGGGTGCGCAGGTCGTGGGAGATCCAGGCGACGAGCTCGCGGCGCGAGGACTCCAACGCGCGTTCGCGGTCCCGGGATTCGGCGAGCTTGGCACTGGTCGCGGCCAACTCGCGGCTCAGGTCTGCGAGTTCGGCCGTCACGGGGCCCTCGGGCGCGGAGAAGTCGCCGCCGTCGCCGAAGTCCCGCGCGGCGCGGGCGAGTTCACGGCTGCGGGCGACGACCCAGCGGCCGAGCAGCAGTGCCGTGGCCAGGGAGACCACGGCCGCCATGGCGACGACGGTGGTGACGACGGACAGGTCGTGCGAGGAGAGGAACATCGCCTGGGCCACCGCCAGCGTGCCGGCGAACATCGCCGTCACCGCGACCGCGGCGACCACGGACACGGACGCGGTGAGCGACCGCCGGCGCAGCAGCCAGAGCGCGCCCGCGCCGAGCACCCCGGCCCCGGCGGCGCCCAGAAAGGCGAACAGGGCGATGAGCAGCATGTCGCGCATGGTCAGCCCTCCTCGACCGAGCCGGTGCGGGCGGGTTCGAAGCGGTAGCCGACGCCCCACACCGTCTGGATCAGACGGGGCCTGGCGGGATCGTCCTCGACCTTGCCGCGCAGCCGCCGTACGTGCACGGTGACGGTCGACAGGTCGCCGAAGTCCCAGCCCCACACCTCCCGCATCAGGTCCTCCCGGCTGAAGGCGTGCCCGGGGTGCCGCAGGAAGAAGGCGAGGAGGTCGAACTCCCGGAGGGTGAGGGCGAGTTCGGTGCCGTTCTTGGTGGCCCGGCGGGCGGCCGGGTCGGCGGTGAGACCGGCCGCGCGCAGGGGGCGGGTCGTGGCCGGGGGGCCGCTGCGACGCAGCACGGACTCCACGCGGAGGACGAGTTCGCGGGGGCTGAAGGGCTTGGTGACGTAGTCGTCGGCGCCGACCTCCAGGCCGAGGATCCGGTCGTCCTCGTCGCCGCGCGCGGTGAGCATGATGACCGGCACGGGTCCGTGGCCGCGCAGCCGGCGGCACACCTCCAGGCCGTCCATGCCCGGCAGCATCAGGTCGAGGACCACCAGGTCCGGCCAGTGCGCGGCGGCGCGGGCGAGCGCGCCCGGCCCGTCCTCGGCGCGGTCCACTAGGTAGCCGGCGCGGTCGAGGTATCCGGAGACGACCTCGGCGACGGTCGGGTCGTCGTCGACCACGAGGACGCGCAGGGGGTGGGCCTGCCCGCTCTCGACGGGCGCGGCACCTGGGGATTCGTACGGCTGCTGCATGTCATCAAGGGTCCCACCGGCCGCGCCCGCGTTCCGAGTCCGCTGCCCCGACGTCCGTGTTTCGTAAGGAACCGAAGTCCGGTATGCCGGATTCGCGCTCGTAGGGTGAAACCCGTGACGACACCTCCCCCACCAGATCCGGACCCGGCGCCCGTCGACGTGGTCCTCCCCTGTCTGAACGAGGCCGAGGCCCTGCCCTGGGTGCTGGCCCGCATTCCGCGGGGCTGGCGCGCGCTGGTCGTGGACAACGGGTCCACGGACGGTTCCGCGGCACTCGCCCAGGGCCTCGGCGCCACCGTCGTGCGCGAGGAGCGCCGCGGGTTCGGCGCCGCCTGCCATGCCGGGCTGCTGGCCGCCACCGCTGACATCGTGTGCTTCTGCGACTGCGACGCCTCGCTCGACCCGTCCCTGCTGGTGGACTTCGTCCGCGAGGTGCGCGAGGGCGGGGCCGATCTCGTGCTCGGGCGGCGCCGGCCGCGGGGGCGCGGGGCCTGGCCCGCGCACGCCCGGGCGGGCAATCTCGCGCTGGCCCGGATGCTGCGCCGCCGCACCGGACTGCGGCTGCACGACCTCGGCCCGCTGCGGGCCGCCCGCCGTACGGATCTGCTCGCGCTCGGCCTCACGGACCGCCGCAGCGGCTATCCGCTCCAGATGGTGGTGCGTGCCGCCGACACCGGCCTGCGCGTCGCCGAGCGCGACGTGCCGTATCTGCCGCGCACCGGCGCCTCCAAGGTCACCGGGACCTGGCGCGGCACCTGGCAGGCGGTACGGGACATGCGCCGGGTGCTGGCCGAACCCGTGACCGTGCCGACAGTCGTCCCCTCGCCTCAAGGAGCCACTTCCCGGTGACCACCCTTCTCGTCATCGCCAAGGAACCGCGGCCAGGACGGGTGAAGACCCGGCTGACCCCGCCGTTCACGCCCGAGGAGGCCGCCGCGCTCGCCAAGGCCTCGCTCGCCGACACCCTGCACGTGCTGCTGGCGACGCCCGCGCGGCGCCGGGTGCTGGTGCTCGACGGAGCGCCGGGCCCCTGGCTGCCTCCCGGCTTCGACGTCGTACCGCAGTGCGGCGGCGGGCTCGACGAACGACTGGCCGCCGCCTTCGCGGGCTGCGACGGGCCCGCGCTGCTGATCGGCATGGACACCCCGCAGGTGACGCCCGCGCTCCTCACCGTGAACTTCGCCGACTGCGACGCGTACTTCGGCCCGGCCGAGGACGGCGGCTTCTGGGCCCTGGGCCTCGCCGACCCCGACCCGGCGCTCCTGCGCGGCGTGCCGATGTCGACACCGACCACCGGCACCGTACAACGCGCCCGGCTGACCGCCGCGGGCCTGCGCGTCCGCGACCTCCCGTTCCTGCGGGACGTGGACACGGCGTACGACGCCGAACTGGTCGCCGCCGAGGCGCCGGAGGGGCGGTTCGCGAGGGAGCTGGCGCGGCTGAGGACGGGAGTCGGCGGGTGAGTGCGGCGCGTCCGGTGCCGACCGGCGAGGGCACTCGCCCCGTGACCACGCTCATCGACTGCGCGCCCTCGGACTCCCCCGCCCGCCCCTGGTCCGCCGACCCGTACACCGACGCCCTGCGCACCGGTCGCGGCCCGCTCTTCCTCCGCCGTACCGACGGCTGGCTGCTGCCCCTGGAGGTGGAGCGCTGGTGCGCGGAGGCCGACGCGGCGGACCGGGAGGTGCTGCGCCGGTGCGAGGGGGCCGTGCTCGACGTGGGCTGCGGGCCCGGGCGGCTCGTCGCGGCGCTCGCGGCGCAGGGGCGGCCGGTGCTCGGCATCGACGTGAGTGAGGCCGCCGTCGCGCACACCGTCCGGCTGGGCGGTCAGGCACTGCGCCGGTCCGTCTTCGAACCCGTCCCCGGCGAAGGCCGCTGGGACACCGCCCTCCTCATCGACGGCAACGTCGGCATCGGCGGCGACCCGCACGCCCTGCTGCGACGGATGTCCCAACTCCTCTCTCCTGGTGGGCTGTTGGTCGCGGAGACCGCTCCGGCCGACGTCGACGAACGGGTGCGGGTGCGGATCGCGGACGGCCGTGGAGCCTCCGGTACGTCCTTCCCGTGGGCCCGCTTGGGGACCCCGGCCCTGGTGCGCCACGCCGGCTGGGCGGGGTGGCGCACGGAGGGTCAGTGGACGGCCGACGGCCGCTTCTTCCTCGCCCTGCGCAACCGCAGCGACCGCAGGACGAGCAGCACGGCCGAGCCGCCGAACAGCGCCGCCGTGACCAGCAGCCAGCGGGAGAGGAACCCCTCGCCGGAGAGCGTGGTGGCGGACCTGTAGCGGTCCGCGACCTCCCCGCTGATCAGCGGGAACCACACCAGCAGCAGAAGGCCGGAGAGCAGGGCCGGGACCCGGACGTACCCCGTCCCCTCCCGGTGGCCGGCGGCGCCCAGGACCCGGGCGAGTGCCCGGTCCGCGCCCGCGTACAACGGCACCAGCACCAGGTCGTGCAGCACCGCCGCGCCCACGAGCCACAGCGCCACCCCGAACCAGTCGTTCGCGAGCAGCCGTACCCCCGCGTATCCGGCGAGCGCGAACGAGCAGGCCAGCAGCAGGAGTTGGAGTGGGCTGCCGAGGGTCGGCCGCCTGAACCGAACACGCATCAGAGGTCTCCGAAGGTCATGCGGGCCACCCATTTGGTGTTGAGCACGCCGGGCGCCGCCGGGACGATGACGCGTGCCGGGTAGCCGTGGTCGGGGGTGAGGGCCGCGCCGTTGACGAACAGGGCGAGCAGCGAGCGCGGGTCGCGGACCTGGTTGTCGCGCAGGGCGGACCGGCGGAACGCCCCGTGCCGTTGCAGGGATTCGACCAGGACGTCGGGTGCCGCGTCCGGCTCGTAGCCGACGAGTGCCGCGAGATCCCGCAGCCGTACGCCCCGCCACCACTGGTCGGAGGTCGACCAGCCCTCCACGCAGGCAATGGGCAACGCGGCGCTGTGCAGCGGGAGTTGGAGCAGCGCGGCCCGGCCGAGGCGGACCGTGCGGCCGTTGCCCTCGACGACCAGGCGCCACGCGTCCTCGGACGTCTCCCTGGCGTCGATCCCGACCGCCGCAGCCGTCTTGTTGATCTGGAAGGCGCCGGGTCCCGAGCCCGGTTCGGGGCCGCCGTGCGGTGCGAGCAGAGCCGTCTCCCGCAGTGGTCCGTCGAAGCCGCGGCCCACTGTCGTGCCGAACAGCAGCAGCGATCCGCCGCCGACCACACCGAGGGCGCCGCGGCGCGAGACGGTGGGTTCGGCGGGGTTGGGCGACACCAACTCCCCTTTCCTGTCCGGGAGTCCATGGCGCAGGTTGCCCAGGGCCGCCGGTGTCTTCAGGACGGCGTGCGCGAGGAACGCGGCGAAGAAGACCCAGGCGCCGTAGAAGTGCAGGGGGTAGAAGGAGCCGGGGAAGACGTAGTCGAGCTGGACGTTCAGGACGCCCGTGGTGAACTCGAACAGGCCGCCGCCCACGAGGAGCAGCAGCGAGAGCCGTTCCAGCGCGTGGGTGAGGGAGCGGGCCGGCGGCAGGGCGAACAGCTTCGGGACGACCGACCACAGCTTCGCCAGCAGGACGGGGATCAGCGCGATGCCGAGCGTGACGTGCGTGCCCTGGGTGAGGCGGTACAGCCAGGACGGGTCGGTCGGCCAGGCGAAGAGGTAGAAGCCCAGGAGGCCCTTGTCCGGGGTCTGGTCGTTCACCGGCGAGAGGTCCGGGTTGTAGGCCGCGTACGACAGCAGACCCGTCACGAACAGCACGGTGATCCCGACGAGCAGCACGACGCCCAGCACGGAGGTGAACCAGGGGCCGCGCAGCGGGCTGCGCCAGAAGGCGGGCGAGGAGGGGGAGCGTGGCATGCCCCGACCGTAGGCCGGGGACACCCCCCGAACGGGTTCGCAAACCATGACGAAACCCTGACGTCTGCCTCGGCGGCGGCTCCGCCGGACACACCCCGACCTAGCGTGACGGTGTGAACCCCGATCTTCTCGTCGACCGCGAGCGCCGCCACGGCGCCCGCCCCGCCGACCGTCCCCATGACGCTCCTGACGACCGTCCGCGCGACCACGTCCGTGATCTGTCGGCCGCGCTCGCCGCCGCGCTGCTCGTCCTGGCGGCGGTGCTGGTCGGCACCGCGATCCAGGACCGCCACCACTCGCTCTTCGTCGGCTGGCCGCCCGTGTTCGCCCAGTGGGAGCCGCACGTCGGCCCGGGCACCCCGGCGGCGCTCTCCGTCGCGGTCGCTGTGGTGGCGTACGGTCCCGCACTCGCCGCCCAACTGCCTTGGCGCGCGCTGCTGTTCACCGCCTGGGGCACCGCCATGGCGTGGACGTTCTCACTGGCCCTGGTCGACGGCTGGCAGCGGGGCATCGCGGGACGGCTGACGACCACGAACGAGTACCTGACGGTCATCGGCCGCTTCCACGACATCCCCGCGACCCTGCACGACTTCACCCACCACATCCTCAGCCACTCCCCTGCGCCCTGGCCCGCGCACATCGCCGGACATCCCCCGGCGGCCACCGTCACCTTCGTGCTCCTGGACCGGATCGGGCTGGGCGGTGGGGCCTGGGCGGGCGTCTGGTGCATCACCGTCGGGGCGACGGCGGGCGCGGCGGTCCTCGTCGCCGTGCGCGTGCTCGCCGGTGAGCAACTCGCCCGCCGCGCCGCCCCGTTCCTCGTCCTCGCCCCGGCCGCGGTGTGGGTGGGCACCTCGGCGGACGGGTACTTCGCGGCGGTCGCGGCCTGGTCCGTCGCGTTCCTCGCCCTCGCGGTCACCGGACACCGACCGCGCTCGACCGGTTTCGTCGCCGGGCTCCTCTTCGGTCTCACCGCGTATCTGTCGTACGGCCTGACGCTGTTCGCGGTGATCGCGGGCGCCGCCCTCCTGCTCGGCCGGCGGCGGCTCCGCCCGCTCCCGTACATCGTCGCCGGACTCGCCGTCGTACCAGTGGTGTTCACGCTGCTGGGCTTCAACTGGTGGGAGGCGTACCGCCTGTTGATCACCCGCTACTACGAAGGCGTCGGCGGGATCCGGCCGTACGGCTACTGGGTGTGGGCGAATCTGGCCTGCACCGTACTGCTCGTGGGCCCGGCGACGGTGGCGGGGCTGCGGCGGGCGGGCGCCCAACTCCCGCAACTGCGGGGTGGTTTGCGCGCTGCCGTGCCCCAACCCCGGCTCGTCCTGCTGGTGTTCGCCGCGCTGCTCGCCCTGCTCGTCGCGGATCTCTCCGGCATGAGCAAGGCGGAGACGGAGCGCATCTGGCTGCCGTTCGCGATGTGGCTGCTGCCCGCGTGCGCGTTCCTCCCCCGGCCCCGCGCCTGGCTGACCGCGCAGGCCGCGCTGGCCCTGCTCCTCAACCACCTGCTCCTGACGGGCTGGTGAGGCGCCGGTACGGGCCTACGCCACCTCGTGGGGCTCCGGAGCCTTAGTGTTCGCGTCGGCCAGGGGGGCGGCCTTGTCCCGTCGGCGCCCGGTCAGACGCGTGGCCAGCGGCTCGGTGTAGCGGGCGCTGAGCGGGCCGACGACGACCAGGATCAGCACGTACGCCGTCGCCAGCGGGCCGAGCGAGGGTTCGATGCCCGCGGTGACGGCGAGCCCCGCGATGACGATGGAGAACTCGCCGCGGGCGACCAGCGTGCCGCCCGCCCGCCAGCGGCCCTTGGCGGATATGCCCGCGCGGCGGGCCGCCCAGTACCCGGTGGCGATCTTCGTGCCCGCGGTGACGACCGCCAGGGCGAGCGCGGGCAGCAGGACGGGCGGGATGCTCGCCGGGTCGGTGTGCAGGCCGAAGAAGACGAAGAACACGGCGGCGAACAGGTCCCGCAGCGGGGAGAGCAGGCTGTGCGCGCCCTCCGCGGCCTCGCCGGACAGGGCGATGCCGACCAGGAACGCGCCGACGGCGGCGGAGACTTGGAGCTGCTGGGCGAGTCCGGCGACCAGCAGGGTCAGGCCCAGGACGACCAGGAGCAGTTTCTCGGGGTCGTCGCTGGAGACGAAGCGGGAGATGTGGCGGCCGTAGCGGACCGCGACGAGCAGCACCAGGGCCGCGGCGCCGAGGGCGATGACCAGGGTGAGGCTGCCCGAGGCGAGGCCGGTGCCGGCGAGGAGTGCGGTGATGATCGGGAGGTAGACGGCCATCGAGAGGTCTTCGAGGACGAGGATGCTCAGGATGACGGGGGTCTCGCGGTTGCCGAGGCGGCCGAGGTCGCCGAGGACTTTCGCGATGACGCCGGAGGAGGAGATCCAGGTGACCCCGGCCAGCACCACCGCGGCGACCGGTCCCCAGCCGAGCAGCAGGGCCATGGCGGCGCCGGGCAGCGCGTTCAGGGCGGCGTCGACGAGACCCGCGCTGTACTGGGTCTTGAGGTTGGAGACGAGATCGCTGGCCGTGTACTCCAGGCCGAGCATCAACAGCAGCAGGATGACGCCGATCTCGGCGCCGATGGCGACGAACTCCTCGCTGGTGCCCAGCGGCAGCAGCCCGCCCTCGCCGAACGCGAGCCCGGCCAGCAGATAGAGGGGTATCGGGGAGAACTGGAAGCGTGCGGCGAACCGGCCCAGCAGTCCCAGGGCCAGGATGATCGCGCCGAACTCGATCAGGAACCTCGCGGAGGAGTGCATCGCGCTCACTCCCGCCCGAGTATCGCGGCGGCCGACTCGACGCCCTCGCGCGTGCCGATCACGATCAGGGTGTCCCCGCCGGCCAGCCGGAAGTCCGGTGTCGGGGAGGGGACGGCCTCGGCCCGGCGCAGCACGGCCACGATCGAGACACCGGTCTCGGTGCGCATCCTGGTCTCGCCCAGCACCCGGCCGTTCCAGTACGAGAGCGCCGACAGCTGGATGCGCTCGGCGACCAGGCCCAGCTCGGTGGTGGACAGTAGGTTCGGGCTGTGGTGCTCGGGCAGCAGGGCGTCGACGAGCGCTGCCGTCTCCGCCGTGGTGAGCCGTACGGACAGGGCGCAGGCGTCCGGATCGTCCGAGCGGTAGGCGTTCAGGGTCCGCTCGCCGTCCCGGTGTGCGACCACCGACAGGACGCGCTGCTCACGCGTCGTCAGGTCGTAGCGGACTCCGATGCCCGGCAGCGGCGTACTGCTCACGCGTGGAGTGCCCATGACGTGTCCCCCTGTTCCTCGCGGATCTCCGTGAACCTTACACGTTCTTGACCATTCTTTGACAGTTCTTGACTGATCCACCGCTGGACTCGCGTGGAGTAGAGCTGCCCAACACGGGCAGAAGGGGATCCGGGTGAGAGGTGGGTGGGCATGAGCACACCGTTCGCGGGACTGATCGCGGTCCGGCCGCCCGCCGCGTGGTGGCCCGCGCTGCGGCGGACGCCGGTCGCGCTGTGGAACGACGACATCACGGACTACGCGGCGGCGCTGACGTACTACGCGATCCTGACCGTGCTCCCGGCGATGCTGGCGACGGTCCTGGGGTTCGGGATGATCAGCCCGGACACGGCCCAGGAGTTCATCAGCCATGTCGCCGCCTACGCCCCGGCCGACTCGGGCGCCGATCTGCACACCGTCCTGTCCCACGCGCTGGACGCGGACGGCACGGCCTGGCCGCTGCTCGTGACCGGCGCCGGCAGCGCGCTGTGGTCGGCGTCCAGCTATCTCGCCGTGTTCCGCCGCGCCCTGCACCGGATGCACCGCACCGAGGACCGGCGTTCGACCTGGCGCAAGGCGCCCCGCATCGTGCTCACCGCGCTCCTGCTGCTCGGCCTGCTCCTGGTCGGCTCGCTGACCCTCATCCTGACCGGCCCGCTCGCGGAGGTCGTCGGCCGGATGCTCGACATGGGCACCACCGCGGCCTGGGCGTGGAGCCTGCTGCGCTGGCCGGTCCTGCTGTGCCTGGTGGTCCTCCTGGTGGTGGTCGTCTTCCACACCGGCCCGACCCCGGCCCGCCGACGCGGGCACACCCTGCCCGGCGGCGCCCTGGCCGCCGCGCTGTGGCTGGCCGTCTCGGCGGCCTTCTCGTCGTACGCCTCGACACTCGGCGCCTACAGCAGGCTCTACGGCTCGCTCTCCGGCATCGTCGTGTTCCTCGTCTGGCTGTGGCTGTCGAATCTGGCGCTGCTCACGGGAGCCCAGTTCGCGGCGGAGCTGGCCGGGCCGCCGGCTGACGCGGTCCCGCAGTCACCCGGTCACAGCACGGGGAAGTCGGCCGTCCCGTAGCTCTCCTCGGGCAGTGGGTCCGGTGTGCCGGTGGGGTCGAGGAGGTGGGCGACGAGGGCGGCCGCGGTGTCGTGCCAGAGGCGGTGGCGGCGGAGCATGCCGTGGTCGCCGCCGCCAATGAGGGCCATTCCGGTGCGGGCCGCCGTGGTTCGCGCCCTGCGCACGCAGTCCGCCGAGTCGGTGGGTGAGGTGACGCGGTCCTGGTCGCCGTGGAGGCACACGATGTGCCGGCCCGCCGTCTGCTCCACCGGTTCGCCCGGCGGCCACCACGGCGCGAGCGCGACCACTCCGCGCACCTGCGGGTGGCCGGCGGCGCGCAGGGCGGCCCGGCTGCCCATGGAGTGGCCGAGCAGCACGGTCGGTACGGGGCCCGCCAGTTCGGCGAGTTCGTCGAGCGCGCGGTGGGTGTCCCGCACGGGGTCGGCGCGCTCGCCGTTCCAGCCGCGCACGCGGTAGCGGGCCCGGGCGACGAGGACGTCGTCGCCGGACACCGCCCGCACGAACGGATGCATCCGCAGCGCGGCGAGCTGCCAGGGCCGGGCGGGGCGGAGGCTCGTCTCCTGACCGCCGTGCAGGACCAGGACGGCCGCTCGCGGGCGGGCCGGGCGGTGGCGGAGCAGCAGTGCGCCGCCGGGCGCGGGCGACGGAAGGTCGGTCTCGTCCTGCTGCACGTCGGTGTGCCCCCCCCTGTTCCGGTGTGCGGTCACGGAGATGATCCTCCCCCGGCACGCCGACCCGTGACGCACCCACCCCCGCGGCAGCCGGTCAGGATTGGAGAAGCCACCGCCCGCTCCCCCGTCCTAGCCTGAATTCACCGGCGAAATCCGTCGGACCACGCTTCACGGAGGAGCTCGCCATGACCGACGGTCTGAACACGATCATCTACCCCGTCAAGGACCTGGACCGCGCGAAGGCCCTGTTCGGCGCCCTGCTGGGAGTCGAGCCGTACGCGGACGAGCCGTACTACGTCGGCTACAAGGCCGCAGGGCAGGACGTCGGCCTCGACCCGAACGGGCACTCCCGGGGCATGACCGGACCGGTGCCGTACTGGACGGTGGACGACATCCGGACGCGGGTGGCGGCGCTGGTGGAGGCGGGGGCCGAGCTGGTCCAGGACGTCCAGGACGTCGGCGGCGGCAAGCTGATCGCCTTCGTGAAGGACGCGGACGGGAACTTCGTCGGGCTGACCCAGAATCCGGCCGCCTGACACCGCTGCCGCACGGGTCCGGCCACCCGCCTGCGCTACTTGCACACGCACTAGTTGCAGACTCAACGATTGGCCGGATCGGTGTTACCGTGCAGGTATGGCAGTGAAGTCGGCCGGCGCCCGGCAACTAGAGGACCAGTGGCGGGACATCCTGTCCGTGCACGCGCGCACGATGTGCGAGATCGACCGTGTGCTGCACCCGCACGGGCTGGGCGCGAGCGACTTCGAGGTGCTGGACATGCTCGCGTCCGAGGCGCCCCGGGACGGCGACCAGTGCCGGGTGCAGAACCTGGTCGGCCGGGTCCATCTCAGCCAGAGCGCGCTCTCCCGGCTCATCGGCCGGCTGGAGAAGGACGGCCTCGTGGAGCGCTCCGTGTGCGTCGAGGACCGGCGCGGGGTGTGGGTCGCGCTGACCCGCAAGGGCCGCGATCTGCACGCGCGGGTGCTGCCGCTGCAACGGAGCGTGCTGGCAAGGATGTTGGACGGCGGGCAGGAGTAGCCGCCGCCCGGCCGCCCGCCTCACACCACGAACTCGGCTCCGTCCATGAGCACTTCGACGCCCGCGCCGTTCACCTGCGCCCGCGCCGTCGAGCCCGGGTCGAGCAGCGGGTTCGTGTTGCCGAGGTGGGTGTAGATCCGGCGGACACCGGGGTGACGGGCGAGGGCGGTGAGGCTGCCGCCGGGGCCGGTGACGGGCAGTTGCCCGATGCCCACCTCGTCGGCATCGAAGAAGGTGCCGTCCAGCACCGCGCAGTCCGCCGTCTCCAACAGGTCGTCGAGGGCAGCGCTCCAGGCCGCGATGCGCGGTGCGTAGACGAACGCCCCGCCGGTCGCCAGATCCTCGACGCGGTACGCGACCGCCCAGCGGCCGTCCGCCCGGCGGGGCGGCACGTACTCGGGCGGCCTGACGCCCACCGGATGGGCGGTGACGACCAGTCCTCCGGCGAGCACGAACCCGTCCTCGGCGAGGCCGTCGGCCCACTCCCAGGGGGCGTAGCGGTCGAGGAAGGCCCGGGCCGGGGCGAGCACGTTGAGGACGGGCTGCGGGGCGTACACCTTGAGGCCCGCCGCCCCGCGCAGCACGGTCAGGCCGGCCGCGTGGTGGGGCTCGGCGTCGGTGAGGAGCACGCCGCGCACGGGGGTGTCGCGCGGGCCGGGGCCCGGCCAGAGCGCGGAGGTGGCGGCGAGCTGGGTGCGGACGTCGGGTGAGGCGTTGAGCAGCCACCAGTCGCGCGCGTTGCCGGTGACGGCCACGCAGTCCTGGGTGCGCGAGGGAAGTTTCCCGTCGCGGGCGGCGGCGCACAGCGCGCAGGCGCAGTTCCACTGCGGGAAACCGCCACCGGCGGCGGTACCGAGCAGGACGACCCTCACGGCGATCGCGCCCCCTTGCGGAATCGGAATCAGCATCGGATCGGAATCAGCGTCGGATCGGAATCGGCGTCGGAATCGCCTCCCCGAAATCTCCTCGGGGGATCTTTCCTCCGAAACGGGCCGGACTACCCCGTCACAGGGGGCAGTTCCGGCCGATCTGCGTGACCGGGGCGCGCCTCAGCGCAGCAGATCCCGTACGGCGGCGAAGGCCGCGTCGACCGTCGCCGGGTCCGCGCCCGGGCGGGCGAGCGCGCTCATGGGGATCGGGGTGACCGAGGGAAGGCCGTCGTACGGGGTCAGACCGTCCGGGGCCGATCCGACGGCGGCGAGCAGGGCGACGCCCTGTCCGGTGCGGGCGATGTCGAGGACACCGGCGAGATAGCCGGCGTCGCCGACGACCGCGGCCGGCACCCCGTGTGCGGCAAGGGTCGAGATGGCGCGGCGGCGGATCGCGCACGGGTCCTCGATGGCCACGAGCGGGACGGGCGCGGGCGCGGCCGGTGGCCGCCAGCCGGGCGTCGCGTGCCAGGTCAGCGGGAGGCCGCCGACGGGGGTGCCCTCGGTGGCGGCGGCCTCGGTGACGTAGACCGCGACGTCGACGCTGCCGCGTTCCACGGCCTCGACGAGGCGGGCCGAGCGGTCGATGCGGAAGCGGACCCGGCAGCCGGGCCGCACTTCCTGGACGGCCGCGGTCAGCCGTGGCAGAAACTGGTCGGCCGCGTGTTCGGTGGAGCCGATGGTGACGGTGTCGCCGTCCACGTCGAGCAGCGTGCGTACGGCCTCGTCGTGCACGGCGAGGATGCGCCGGGCCTGTTCCAGCAGCAGTCGCCCCTCAGGCGTGAACCGGGTGCCGCGCCCCTCCCGCTCGACGATCGGCAGACCGAGCGTCTTCTCCAGCCTGCGCACATGCTGGCTGACCGCGGACTGGCTCAGGGCGAGGGCCCGGGCCGCGCGATGGAAGCCGCCGCAGTCGGCTATCGCGGTCAGGCTGCGCAGGGCCACGATGTCGAGGACAGGTTGGGGCATGCCGGTGACGGTAGCCGTTCAGGGCATCGATCGCGATGGCTGATCGGTTTCGATGCGGAATCATCGTTGGACGCGATCGGCCGGATCCGGTCATGATGAGCGCATGCTGCACACGACCGCTTTCGCTGCCCTTCTGACGCAGCGCCGAGTCATCGACTTCGGCGTGGCGTGCAGCGCGCGCTGTCGTTGACCAACCGCCTCTCCGCGGCACCCTTCCCGAGTTCTCGCTGATCACGTCCGCCCTGCGCACTGACACGTGACGGCGGCTCCGGCCTGCTCGCTTCCTCCCCCTTGCCGGATTCCCCTCCCCTTTCCCCTCGTTGGGAGTTGCCACCCCATGCCCTCTTTCTCCGTCTCGTCCTGGGACGAACCCGAAGGCCTCGCCGCGCGCGGCACGTTGATCGTGCTGGCCGGACGGGGCGAACACGGCGGTGTCTACGAGCGGTTCGGCCGCCGGCTCGGCTACGACGCCTACCGCGTCCGCGCCCTGGGCGACCCGGCCGCCGATCCCGCCGTACTGGGGCAGGCCGCCAAGCTGCTCGCCGACGAGTCGCTGCCGGGCCCGAAGGTGCTGGTCGGTTCCGACACCGGCACGCGCTACGCCCTCCAGCTCGCCGCCGAGCAGACCGCGGGCATCGACGCGCTGATCCTGGCCGGGCTGCCCACCGACGCCTGGACGGCGGGGAGTTGGGAGGCGGAGGCCGCGGCGCGCACCGCCTGCCCGACCCATCAGGGGCGCCTCACCAACGACCCGGAGTTCCGCCGGGGCGCCATCGACGACAACCCCGAGCTGCCCGAGCCACGCCTCGACCTGGTGCGTGTCCCGGTGCTGGCCCTGCACGGCAGGAACGACACGATCAGCCCGCTCGACCGGGCACTGAACGTCTACGACGGTCATTCGAACGTGCACACCGTGACCTTCGTGGACGGCCGGCACGACGTCCTCAACGACGCCCTGCACCGCACCGTCGCCGCCACGGTGGTCCTCTTCCTCGAACGGTTCCGCCTCTCCCCCGAACTCCCCTTGATCGCCGAGGAGTTGACATGAGCCGCCGCGTCACGACCACCGTCCCCGAACTCGCCGAACTCCTCCGCTCCGAACAGCCCCCGGTGCTCCTCGACGTCCGCTGGGCCCTCGGCGATCCCTACGGCCGCGACCACTACGCCGACGGTCACATCCCCGGCGCGGTCTACGTCGACCTGGACACCGAACTGGCCGCGCCGGCAAGCCCGGAGGGCGGCCGGCATCCGCTGCCGGACCTCGCGGAACTCCAGGAATCGGCGCGCCGTTGGGGCATCGGGAACGGGCGGCCCGTCGTGGTCTACGACGACCTGGGCAACACGGCGGCGGCCCGCGCCTGGTGGCTGCTGCGCTACGCCGGTGTCGGCGAAGTGACGCTGCTGGACGGGGCGTTGGGCGCCTGGCGCACGGCGGGGCTGACGCTGGAGTCCGGGATCCCCGCCGATCCCGAACCGGGTGACGTCGTCCTCCGGGCGGGTGCGCTGCCCATCACTGATGCCGACGGTGCCGCCGAACTCGCCGTGTCCGGGCTGCTGTTGGACGCCCGTGCCGGTGAGCGGTACCGGGGCGAGGTCGAGCCGGTGGACCCGCGCGCGGGACACATTCCGGGGGCGGTGTCCGCGCCGACCGGGGAGAACCTGGCGGCGGACGGGACCTTCCGCTCGCCCGAGGAACTGCGCAAGCGGTTCGAGGAGCGGGGTGCCGGGGCCGCGTCACGCATCGGCGTGTACTGCGGGTCCGGGGTCACCGCCGCCCACCAGATCGCGGCACTGGAGATCGCCGGGTTCGAGGCGACGCTCTTTCCCGGTTCCTGGTCCGCCTGGTCCGCCGACCCCGCCCGCCCGGCGGCGACGGGAGGCAAGCCATGACGACGAAACCACTGGACGCGGCGCTCCTCCCACAGCAGACGGAACGCGCTCCCGAGCAGTCCACCCGCGTCACCATCCGGGGCACGGCGAAGACCGCCCACCGCTTCACGGTCCCCCGTTCCCTGCGGCGGGCGGCGGGCCCGGTCGGCCTCGTGCTGCTCTGGTTCCTGACCTCCGCCACCGGGGTGCTGCCCGAGTCCGTGCTGGCCTCCCCCGTCGACGTCGTCCGGCAGGCCGTCGACCTGACGAAGGACGGCGAACTCCCCCGCGCCATCGCCGCGTCGGGCCGCCGTGCCGCCATCGGGTTCCTCATCGGCGCGAGCGTCGCGCTCGTCCTGTCGCTGACGGCCGGGCTGTTCCGGCTGGGCGAGGACGTCATCGACTCCTCGATGGGCATGTTCCGGGCGATCCCCTGGGTCGGTCTGATCCCGCTGTTCATCGTCTGGTTCGGCATCGAGGAGACCCCGAAGATCGCCCTGGTGGCGCTCGGTGTGACCTACCCGCTCTACTTCAACATCTACGGCGGGATCCGCTCCACCGACGCCCAACTCGTCGAGGCCGCACGGATGATGGGGCTCGGCCGGTTCGGACTGATCAAGTACGTCATCCTGCCGAGCGCGCTGCCCGGGGCACTCGTGGGACTCCGGTACGCGCTGTCCACCGCCTGGCTGGCGCTGGTCTTCGCCGAGCAGATCAACGCGGACGCGGGGCTCGGCTATCTGATGAGCAACGCCCAGCAGTACTTCCGCACGGACGTCATCGTGCTGTGCCTCGTCGTGTACGCACTGCTCGGGCTGGCCTGCGACTTCGCGGTACGGATCCTGTCGCGCCGCCTGCTGACCTGGCGGGCCAACTTCGAGGGCGAGGCGTAGCCATGACCAACTCCGTTGAGATACGGGGCCTTTCGCGGGCCTTCGACGGCAACACCGTGCTGCACGACCTCGATCTGGACATCCGTGAGGGCGAGTTCGTCGCCCTGCTCGGGCACAGCGGCTGCGGCAAGTCGACGCTGCTGCGGATCCTCGCGGGGCTCGACGACGAGATCGGCGGCGAGGTGACCGTGCCGGCCCGGCGCAGCGCGGCCTTCCAATCGCCCCGTCTGCTCCCCTGGTTGAAAGTGTGGCGCAATGTCGTGCTCGGGCTGCCGGGCCACCCGGACCGGGCCCTCGCGCTCAAGGCTCTCGACGAGGTCGGCATCGCGGAGCGCGCGACCGTCTGGCCGAAGACGCTGTCGGGCGGCCAGGCCCAGCGGGTCTCGCTGGCCCGTGCCCTGGTCCGGGAGCCCGAACTCCTGCTCCTGGACGAGCCGTTCGGCGCCCTGGACGCGCTGACCCGGGGCAAGGTGCAGGCGCTCGTCGCCGAGCTGTGGCGGCTGCACGGGTGCGCGATCCTCCTGGTCACCCATGACGTGGAGGAGGCGCTGCTGCTCGCCGACCGTGTGCTGGTGATGGACGAGGGGCGTATCGCCCACGAGTTGACCGTCGACCTGCCCCGCCCCCGTGATCTGACCGCCCCCGAGTTCGTGACCCTGCGCGCCCGCCTCCTGAACTGGCTCGGCGTGACCCGCACCCTGGAAGGAACCCCCTCGTGATCCGCAGACTCGCCGCCGCCTCCCTGAGCCTGACCGCCCTGCTGGCGTTGAGCGCCTGCGGCGCCGACTCCTCGGCGGACACCGCCTCCGGTGGACAGGTCACCCTCACCATCGGCGACCAGGCCAAGACCCTCCAGACGATCATCGCCGCCTCGGACGCGCTCAAGGGCGCCAAGTACAAGGTGAAGTGGGCCGAGTTCCAGGGCGCGGCCCCGCTCTACCAGGCCGTGCAGGCCAACGCCGCCGACACCGGGTTCTCCGCGGACCTGCCCGCGCTCCAGGCGCTCAGCGGCGGCGTCAAGATCAAGAACATCGCCGCTCTCAAGAACGACGGCACGCACGTCGGGATCGTCGTCCGCAAGGACTCCGGGATCGACAGCGTGAAGGACCTCAAGGGCCAGAAGGTCGTGGTGTCCTCGGCGAAGGGCAGCGTCTCGGAGTATCTGCTGGCCAACGTCCTCAAGCAGAACGGGCTCAGCTACAAGGACGTCAAGGTGCAGTACCTGCTGCCGACCGACGCGCAGGCCGCGTTCGCCTCCGGGAAGATCAAGATCTGGGCGACCTTCGGTGTCTACCAGGCCGTCGGTCTGGAGCAGGGCGGCAGGCTGCTCGTCGACGGCGGGGACGGCCGGGTCAGCGGCATCGGCTTCATCAACGCCTCCGAGAAGGCCCTCGCCAACTCCGCGAAGAAGACCGCCCTGAGCGACTTCCTCAACCGCCTGAGCACGGCACTGAAGTGGACCAGCACCCACCAGGACGCGTACGCGAAGGCCATCGAGCAGCGCAACGGCGCCGACGCCTCGGTCGCGAAGACGCTCGCCTCGGCCGCCTACAGCCAGGTCCTGCCGATCACCTCGGACGTGAACACCACCGTCCAGCAGGTCGCCGACCTCATGAACAGCATCGGCGTCCTCGACCCGAACGTGGACGTGGCCAAATCCACCGACGCCTCCCTGATCAAGTGACCCTCACGTCTTAGGAGTTGCTCATGCCTGTCGAGTTCATCAGCGCCGTCCACACCGACTCCGGGGCCTCGGGTCCCGCCGCGTCGAGCCGTACCGGTCTCGACGTCGACCACCTCCGCAAGTACGCCCGTGCGCTGGACGACGGCGGCTTCGACCACACCCTGGTCGCCTACCACTCGGCCTCGCCGGACGCCTTCCAGATCGCCCAGTTCGTCGCCACCCACACCGAGCGGATCCGCCCGATCCTCGCCCACCGGCCCGGCGTGCTCTTCCCGACGCACGCGGCTCGCGCCCTGGCCACCCTGGACCGGATCAGCAACGGACGGCTCACCCTGCACATCATCTCCGGGGGCAGCGACGAGGAGCAGCGCCGGGAGGGCGACTACCTCAACAAGGAGGAGCGGTACGAGCGTTCGGACGAGTACATCCAGATCCTGCGGAAGGTGTGGCGGGCCGAGGGACCCGTCTCGCACGAGGGCAAGTACTTCAGGTTCGAGGGCTACTACTCGGACGTGAAACCGGTGAACGGGCTGGTCCCGATCTCGGTCGGCGGCTCCTCGCAGGACGCGTACCGGGTGGGCGGCCGGCAGGGCGACATCTTCGGGCTGTGGGGCGAGCCGCTGAAGGAGACGGCCGAGCAGATCGCCGCCGTCAACGCGGTCGCGGATGCCGCCGGGCGCCCGCATCCCCGTATCTGGGTGTCGTTCCGCCCGATCATCGCACCCACCGAGGAACTGGCCTGGGAGAAGGCCCACCGCACGCTCGGTGTCCTCAAGGACCAGGCGAGGAACACCGAGTTGCTCCGCCACTACCGCACCACCGGCCGCCCGGCGAACGTCGGCTCGCAGCGTCTCCTCGACATCGCCGAGCGCGGCGAGGTCCAGGACCGCTGCCTGTGGACCGCGCCCGCCGTCGCCACCAACGCGGCCGGCGCCTCAACCGCCCTTGTGGGCACGCCCGAGACGGTCGCGCAGGCACTCCTCGACTACGTCGACATCGGCTGCGACCTGCTCTCGATCCGCGGCTACGACCCGCTCAACGACGCGATCGACTACGCACGTCACGTCCTGCCCCTGGTCCGCCAGGAACTCGCCCACCGGGCGACCGCCTCGCACGCCGCCTGATCCGTCCCTCACCGGCTGATTGCGAACACCCCTATGGAGACTCCGTGTTGTTCCCCCGCGCGCTGCGCGCGTCCACCGCCGACGCCCGGCTCCTCGGTCTGCTCGCCCGGGATCTGCCGCCCGACCAACTGGCCACCGATCCCCGCACGTTGGCCGCGCACGCCACGGACCGTTCGGGTACCCGGCCGGACGGTGTCCCGCTGGCCGTGGTGCACGCCCGGCGCACCGAGGACGTGACCGTCACACTCCGGCACGCGAACGCGCTGCGCGTGCCGGTGGTGCCGCGCGGTGCGGGCACCGGGCTGTCGGGCGGGGCGTCGGCCGGTGAGGGCGCGCTCGTGCTGGACCTGTCCGGGATGAACCGCATCCTGGAACTCTCGGCCGACGACCAGCTCGCCGTGGTCGAACCGGGCGTGATCACCGCCGAGTTGGACCGGGCGGCGGCCGGGCACGGGCTGCGGTACGCGCCCGATCCGGCGAGTGCGGCGATCTCGACGATCGGCGGGAACATCGCGACCAACGCGGGCGGGCTGCGGTGCGCGAAGTACGGGGTGACGCGGGACAGCGTGCTCGGCCTGGAGGCCGTCCTCGCCGACGGGACGGTGGTCACGACCGGCCGCCGTACCGTCAAAGGGGTCACCGGTTACGACCTCACCGCGCTGCTGACCGGCTCCGAGGGCACGCTCGCCGTCATCACCTCGGCGACCTTGCGGCTGCGTCCGGTGCCGGTGGCGACGGCCACGATCGCCGCCTACTTCGACTCGTTCGAGGCGGCGGCCGAGGCGTCGTACGCGATCGGGCGGGCCGGGGTCGTGCCGGCGCTCGCGGAGCTGCTCGACGGGCCGGTGCTGCACGCCGTCGACCCGGCGCTGGGCGCGCGCGGGGCGGCGCTGTTGCTGGTGCAGTGCGACGGGGCGGGCGCGGGCGCCGAGGCGGAGCAGGTCGCGCGGGTGCTCGCGGCGACGGCCACGACCGTGGAGACGACGGCGGACCCGGTGGAGGCGGAGGCGCTGCTCGCGGCCCGCCGGCTCGCCCTGCCCGCGCTGGAGCGGCTGGGCCGGCCGCTGATCGAGGACATCGCGGTGCCGCGCTCCCGGCTCGCGGAGGCGGTCCGCGAGATCCGCGCGATCTCGGCCCGCCACGAGGTACCCGTCTACACGCTCGCGCACGCGGCGGACGGCAACCTGCATCCGATCATCGTGGTCGATCCCGCCCTGGACCGGCTGCCGGACGCGGCCTGGGAGGCGGCCGGCGAGATCTTCGCGCTGGCGCTGCGGCTCGGCGGGACGCTGACCGGCGAGCACGGCGTGGGCGTACTGAAGCGGCAGTGGGTGGCGGACGAACTCGGGCCCACCGCCCACGCGTTGCAGCGGCGGCTGAAGGACGCGTTCGATCCGCACGGGATCCTCAACCCCGGCAAGACGCTCTGATCGGCCCTGGATCGGATACCCCGAAAGGGTGATGCCGGGTCAACCGGGGGTCGTGCGGAGGCACGTGCGATCGGCATGTGCCTCGACCGCCGTCCGGGATCATCACTCGTCGTGACCGATCAGGGGTAGCTGTACGCACGGAACGTGACGGGACGCAGGCATTCCGTCATCCGTGCGACAGGAGAGAAGGCACCATGTCGGTCGAGACCGGTACCGCGCCCGAGGCGGGCGCCGAGGAGCGGGAACAGCAGAGCCTCGGAACCGCGGCGGCACGCACCCTGGCGACCACGACCAAGTCCGAACCCCAGATGCAGGGGATCAGCTCCCGGTGGCTGACGCGCATGCTGCCCTGGGTGAACGTGCCCGGCGGCACCTATCGCGTCAACCGCAGGCTGTCGTACACGCGCGGCGACGGACGGGTGACGTTCGTGCAGACCGGTGCGCAAGTGCGGGTCGTCCCGGCCGAGTTGAGCGAACTCCCGCTGCTGCGCGGCTTCGAGGACGGCGACGCACTCGGCGCGCTGGCCGAGCGGTTCGAGCAACGGGACTATGCGCCGGGGCAGTTGATCGTCCAGTCGGGTCAGCCCGCCGACTCGGTGTACCTCGTCGCGCACGGCAAGGTGGAACGGCTCGGAGAGGGGCCCTACGGCGACGAGGCGGTCGTCGGGCTGCTGGCCGACGGGGACACCTTCGGCGGGCAGGTGCTCGCCGAAACGGACGGTTCCTGGGAGTTCACGGCCCGCGCGGCGACGGCCACCACGGTGCTGGCGCTGCCGCACGCGGCGTACCAGGAGGTCGCGGACCGGCACGCGGAACTGCGCGCGCACGTCGAGGCGCGCGCCACGGACGAACCCGGCCCGCTCAACACCTTCGGCGAGGCGGCGATCGCGCTCAGCGCCGGGCATGTGGGCGAGCCGGACCTGCCGGCCACGTTCGTGGACTATGACCTCGCGCCGCGCGAGTACGAACTGAGCGTCGCCCAGACCGTGTTGAAGGTGCACTCCCGCGTCACCGACCTCTACAACCAGCCGATGAACCAGACCCAGCAGCAACTCCGGCTGACCGTCGAGGCCTTGCGCGAGCGGCAGGAGAACGAACTGGTCAACAACCGGGACTTCGGGCTGCTGCACAACGCCGACTACGACCAGCGGATCTCCACCCACTCCGGGCCGCCGACCCCCGACGACCTGGACGAATTGCTGAGCATGCGGCGCGACACCCGTTTCCTGTTCGCGCATCCACGGGCTATCGCTGCCTTCGGCCGCGAGTGCAACAAGCGGGGCGTCTACTTCAGCGGCATCGACGTCGGCGGCCACCATCTGCCGGCCTGGCGCGGAGTACCACTGTTGCCGTGCGGCAAGATCCCCGTCAGCGCGTCCCGCACGTCGTCCATCATCGCGATGCGCACCGGGGAGGACGACCAGGGCGTGGTCGGCCTCTACCAGACGGGCATCCCCGACGAGCTCGAACCGGGCCTCAACGTACGGTTCATGGGCATCAACGAGCAGGCGGTCATCTCCTACCTCGTGAGCACCTACTTCTCGGCGGCGGTCCTGGTCCCGGACGCGATCGGCATCCTGGAGAACGTCGAGGTCTCCCGCCGGGACGGCAACTGACCTTCATGGACGCCTAGTTCAGGAACGCGTCCAGTCGTGCGGCGTCCGGCGCGGTCGCCGGGCCCGGCGCGGCGACGGCCAGGGCGGCACCCGCGTTGGCCCGGCGGGCGGCGGCCAACGGGTCGAGCCCCCGGGCCAGGGCGGCCATGAAGACACCGGTGTGCGCGTCACCCGCGCCATTGAGATCGACGGCGTCCACGGCGAACCCGGGGACGGGGACGGGACGTCCGCCGCGGTCCACAAGGCAACCGTCGGGGCCGGTACGGACGAGCACCGAGCCGCGCCCCAGACGGGATTGGAGGATGCGGGCGGCTTCGACCACGTCATCGTCCTCGATGCCGGTGAGCAGCGCGGCCTCGCGGGCGTTGCAGCTCCACCAGTCGGCGCGGGCGAGCAGCAACTCCAGGGCGTCGGCCGGGATTTCGGCCGCCAACGGGCCCGGATCGACGACCAACGTGACGGCCGGGTCCAGTCGGGGCAGGAGGTCGAGCAGGGCGGCCCGGTTGCTGTCGTAGAGCAGGCTGTATCCGGTGACGTAGACCAAGTCGCCCGCACCAGGCCGGATTTCGACAAGGTCGGCAGCGACCAGGGTCGCCTCGGCGCCGGGGCTGGTGACGAAGGTGCGCTCGCCGTCCGCATCGACCAGACAGACCACGAAGCCGGTGTCCGGTTCCGGGCGCGGTGCGAGCAAGGCATCGATGCCCTCGGCACGCAGGGCCGCGCGCGCCCGGTCACCGAAGGGCCCGGTGCCGTGCGCTCCGGCGTAGGTCACGGGGAGGCCCTGGCGGGCGGCGGCGGCCATGACGTTGAAGCCGCCGCCGGGGGTGCGTTCGGTGCGGGTGGCGAGGACGTCGCCGCCCCGCTCGGGGAGTGCGGGAACCTCCAGGACCAGATCGACGACGACGTTGCCGAGGTGCCAGAGCCGCGCGCTCATGACCGCTCCCGCAGGCCGAGCGTGGCCATGGCCGAGGCATCCAGGGCGACCATGGCAGTGCCGAGGTGCCGGAGCCCGCCGCTCACGACCGCTCCCGCAGGCCGAGCAGCGCCACCGCCATGGCATCCAGGCCGACGACGGTGCTGAGGGTGCCGCCCCCGCTCACTCATGACCGCACCCGCAGACCGAACAGAACCGCCGCCGACGACATTGCCCAGGCGCCGCACCCACCCACTCACGACCGCTCCCGCAGGCCGAGCAGCGCCACCGCCATGGCATCCAGGTCGAGCCCCGGGTTGACGCGGACCAGCGTCTCCCGCGCGTCCGCCGGAAAGGCGTCCACTCCGTGGCAGGCGCCGCCGACTGCCCCCGTGATCGCGGCGATCGTGTCGCAGTCGCCGCCGACGGATGCCGCGAGCAGTGCGGCCTGCCAGGGGTCGTCGGGGCAGGATGCCAGGACGGCGAAGGCCGCCGGGACCGACTCCTGTGTGGCCAGGCTCGTCCCGACCAACGCGTAGACGCGCTCGCAGACTTGGGCCGGATCGAGGCCCCGCGCCAGGCCCGTCGCCCACACGATCCGTTCGGCGACATCGGCGGCGGCCACCCAGTGGCCCCGCACCGCCGCCAACCGGGCCGCCGACACGGCCACTTCGATCGCCTCGGGAATCGACGCTCCGTCAACTCCCGCGCTCACGGCGGCCGCCACGGCCGCGGCACCGGCGAGGGCGACCCCGGTGTTGTGGGTGAGGCTGCTCGCCTCCACCACCCGGTCCACCAGAGCCGCCGGGTCGGCCACCGGCGTCGCGATGCCCACGGGGGCGATCCGCATCGCCGCGCCGTTGGTCGTGCCGTAGCGGCCCACCTCGTCGACGGGGGTGCCCGCGAGGACCTGCTCCACGGCTCGTTTGGTGGACGGGCCGAGGAGGTCGAGGGAGCCCCGGGCCCGCATGTCGTCCTCCCAGGCGACCAGGCGTCGGGCGAGTTCCGCCGGGTCGATCCGGCCCTTGCCTTCCACCAGCAACTCGGCCAGCAGCAGCGCCTGTTCGGTGTCGTCGGTGACCGCGCCCGCCGGCATGCCCGCGGCCAGCGGATGGTCGGGGTCGGCCGGGTGGAAGCCGGTGAGGAAGGGGCCGTAGCGGGCGGTGATCTGGGGGCGGGACAGCATTTGGGTGGGCATGCCGAGGGCGTCGCCGAGGGCGAGCCCGTACAGGGCTCCAGTAGCGCGGCTCTGGAGGGTCATGGGTGCTTTCCGGGGAGGTTTCAATAGTTCGGCGGCTCGGCGGTTCAGCCGAAGGCGAGGGTGAGTTGGAAGTGGTCGGGGTCCAGGAGGCTCACGACATGTTCGACGAAGGAGCCGTCGGCGGCCCGGCTGGTGCGGCGCGTGTCGAGGAACCAGTCACCCGGTTCGCGGCGCAGCAGCTCCGCCTCCCGGCCGTCGATCCGCCGCCCGCTCATGCGCTGTTCGCCGTGGTCGGGCCGCAGCCCGGCCCGCAGCATCACATCGGTCAGCGACTCCTGCCCAAGGCCGCGCGCCGGCAGGTCCCGCACTCCGGGCACGGGCGGCAGGAAGCTGCGTTCGTACGACACGACGACCGCGTCCGCGACCAGTTCGCGTATCCGCTCCACGCACACGAACTCGGTTGTTTTGAGAGTGAGTTGACTCGCCAGCTCCTCGTCCCGTCGTGCATCCACGGTGAGCGTCCGGACCTGGGTCTCGATGCCCTGGGTGGCGAGCGCGTGGGCCCAGCCGAGGCTGTCGTCGAGCGGGCGGCCGTCGAAGAGGACGTAGGAGCCCTTGCCGGTGCGGGTGGCGATCAGGCCGGCCTCGCTGAGTTCGGCGAGGGCCGCGCGGACGGTCGTACGGCTGACGCCGAAGCGTTGGGCCAGGGCGTGTTCGCCGGGAAGTTGCTCGCCGGCGGGGCGGTGGCCGCTGCGGATCTCCTTGGCGAGGACGTCGGTGATGCGCTGGTGTTTGAGCCGGACGCCGGTCATGACACCTCCCCGACCGCCTCGGCGACCGTGACCACCCGGATCAGGGGGCGGTAGAGGTCCATGACGTGCAGCGCCTTGGCGTGGGAGTCGTCGTCGACGCCCGCGCAGGCGTCGGCGGCCACCAGTACCTCGACTCCCGCGTCGGCTGCGGCCAGTGCCGTGGACAGGACGCAGCAGTCGGTGCTGACGCCCGCGAGGACGAGGCGGCCGGTGGGGGCGACGCGTTCGGCGAGTGCCGGGGTCCACTTGCCGAAGGTGGGCGCGTCCACCAAGTGCCGTGCCCAGGCGGCGAATTCATCGGTCAGCCGCCAGAGCGGGGCGTCCGGCGGCTGGAGGGCGAAGGGCCACTGGTCGTAGTAGGCCTGCCAGGCGCCCTCGGGTTTCTCGGGGGCCAGGAAGCGGGTGAAGGTGACGTCGTCCCCGAAGGCCGGCAGCAGGCGTCGTACACCTGCTGCCGCTTCCTCGAAGCGGGGGGTGGCCCAGGGGCTGTCGGGGTCGGCGAAGACGCGCTGCATATCGATGACGGCGAGGTGGCCGGGTGCGGTGGTCATACGGCGGGCACCGCCTCCGGGCTCGGGGCCTGCTCTTCCTGGCGCTGGACGCGGGCGCGGCCCAGGGCGAGGGTGCCGAGGAAGCCGATCGCGAGGGCGGCCAGGACGCCGAGGTTGGCGTAGGCCCAGGCGCCGGACTTGCCGCCGAGGCCGAGCGGGTCGAGGAGGTAGCCCTGCCAAGTCAGCCAGCTGGCGGCGGTGTTGGTGACCAGGCCCCAGCCGATCGCGGTGGCGGCGAGGGTGAGGAGGAGGGGCGTGAGCGGTACGTCGCCGTAGCGGCCGGTCGGGCGGAAGAGGTCGCCCTCGTCGTAGTCGCGGCGGCGCAGCGCGAGGTCGGCGAGCATGATGCCGCACCAGGCGGCGATGGGGACGCCGAGGGTGGTGAGGAAGCCCATGAACTGGCCGAGGAAGTTGTCGGCGAAGAACACGATGTAGATGGAGCCGGCGATCATCAGGACGCCGTCGACGAGCGCGGCGAGATAGCGCGGCACCGGCAGGCCCGCGGAGAGGAGGGCGAGGCCGGAGGAGTAGATGTCGAGGACCGCGCCGCCGACCAGGCCGAGGACGGCGACGACGGCAAACGGGACCAGGAACCAGGTGGGCAGGATCGTCGTCAGCGCGCCGATCGGGTCGGCGGCGACCGCCTTGTTGAGCGTGCTGGAGGAACCGGCGAGCAGCAGGCCGAAGACCAGCAGGAGCAGCGGGGCGACGGAGGCGCCGAACGTGGTCCAGCCGATCACGCCTCTGCTGGACGAACTCCGGGGCAGATAGCGGGAGTAGTCGGCGGCGGCGTTGACCCAGCCCAGGCCGAAGCCGGTCATCATGAACACCAGCGCGCCGATGAACTCCTGGGCGGAGCCCGCCGGTACGGCACTGACCGTGCTCCAGTGGATGTGGTCGGCGACGAGGGCGATGTAGACGACGGTGAGCACGGCGGTGACCACGGTGATCACCGTCTGGAGCCGCATGATCAGGTCGAAGCCCATGACTCCGCCGACGACGATGAGCGCGCCGACGATGATCAGCGCGACCACCTTGGTCTCGGTGCCGCCGCCCCAGCTGAGCCGGTCGAAGACGGTCGCGGTGGCCATGGTCGCGAGCGCGGTGAGGACGGTCTCCCAGCCGACGGTGAGGATCCAGGAGATCACCGACGGCAGCCGGTTGCCGCGCACTCCGTAGGCGGCGCGGCTGAGCACCATCGTGGGCGCGGAGCCGCGCTTGCCCGCGACCGCGATGAAGCCGCAGAGCAGGAAGGAGAACACGATGCCGATCACACCGGCGATCAGCGCCTGCCAGAAGGAGATCCCGAAGCCGAGCGCGAAGGCGCCGTAGCTGAGTCCCAGGATGGAGACATTGGCCCCGAACCAGGGCCAGAACAGTGTGCGGGGGGTGCCTTTGCGTTCGGCGTCGCCGATCACATCGAGGCCGTGGGTCTCGACCTGAAGCTGCCGGGACTGGGATGTCTGGGAGTCCGCCATCGTCGACCTACCTGTCTAGACGTGTTCAATCGAGGCTAGGTGCGGTGGTGACGGGCGTCAAGAGGAGAGGGCGGTGGAGCGGGGGACGCCCCGCCGTTCCGCTCAACGGCACGGCACGCGACAGGGCGCGGGGCGGTCAGCAGGCTGGTTGCGTCGGTCGGGCGTCGCACGTACCGCACCTGGTGTGCCGCGCTTCCGCGTTCTGCAAGGAGGGCACCATGGAGTCGTCCACGACGCGTCAGGGGCACGGTGAGCCCGCCCGCACTCCCCGCGGCACCGGCCCCCGCGTCCGCGACCCCCTCGCCCTGCTGACGGCGGAGTTCGACGGCGTCCACGACGTGTGGCGCTCGGCCGCGGGCACGGTGTGCGTGGCGGGTCCGGAGCCGGCCCGGGCGGTGCTCGGCAACCGGGACGGTGCCGTCGCCGAGGCGGCCGACTTCTACCGCACCCGGCACGGCGACTTCGGCCCCCGTGCGGCCCAGATCCGGATCGGCCGGGCGGGCCGCGCCCTGATCCGCCGTCATCTGGACGCGCGGCGGCCGGAGTTGCCCGCTCTGGTCGCCGAACACCTCGTCCCCAGCAGCGTCTGGCCGGACGCGGGGAACCTGCTCGTGTTCCGGCATCTGCGGGACGTCCTGCTGCACCGGGACGCCTCGCCCCAACTCCGCGCCACCGTCGGACAGATCGTCCACCGGGCGGTCCTGGCGGGCGCGCGGCGCCGGCACTCGCCGCCGTCGCGGCTGCTCTTCCGGCGGCGCGCGCTGAGCGTGCTGCACGCCGAAATACGGGCCCGGCAACGGGAGTTCTGCAGCCTTCAGGAGCCACGCGATCTCCTCGACGTGGTGGTGCGGGAGAGCGAGCCCGGGTCGGACCCGAAGGACCTCGCCGAGGTCTATCTCTCCTTCCTGTTCGCCGCCGTCGGCTCGGTCGGCTTCGCTCTCGGGTGGGCGGTCCATCTCCTCGGGACCCATCCCGACCGCCTTGCCATGGAGCCGAGTTGGACGGTCCGGGAGGCGCTGCGGCTGTGGCCGGTGGCCTGGCTGTTCGCGCGGACACCGAGCCATGTGCAGGAACTCGGCGGCACGGAGGTCGGCCCGCGTGACCAACTGGCCGTCTGCACCTATCTGGTACACCGGCATCCCGGGTACTGGGAGCGGCCGGACGAGTTCGTACCGGAACGCTGGGCGGCGCCCGTGCCGGACGGGGCGTATCTCCCGTTCGGTCACGGGCCGCACACCTGCGCCGGGGCGACCGTCACCATGCGGCTCCTCGAAGACCTCGTCGGCATCATCACCCGTGACCGGTGGCTGTCGGTCACCCACGACGGCGCCGGTCCCCAGGTGGGCCCGGCGCTCGCTCCACCGCGTTTCACCGCGGTGCTGAGCGACCGCACCGGCTGTCCCGGAAGGAGGTGAACGCGCATGCGCGCCCTGTATCTCAAGGCGAAGTCCGTCCTCAACATCCGAGGCCAGTACGAGTACTTCTGGTACCTGTACCACCACATCTGACCGGCCCGGCGCGGGACGCCGCCGCAGACCGGCGCCCCGCGCCCCACGAGGGGGACGTATCCGATGACCACCCCGCAACACCCCGAGGACTTCCTGCGTTTCATGCGGATGCGCAGCGCGAACGAGGACGGGATCTTCTGGGTCGACGACATCCGGCTCGGTGTGTTCGAGCCGGAGGCGGCGCGCCGGGTCAGTGCCACGAACTGGCGCCGGTTCGTCATGCACGACCGGCTGATCGACATGGTGCGGCGGCGGCACAGCCCCGAGGTGCGGTGGAGCGAGGTCCGTTCGGCGTGGCTCACCCAGCTGCACACGCTGGCCACGGCGGAGCACCACGGCGATCTGATCGACCGCATGCAGCGGATCCTCGACGAGCGGCTCGGTGACGACGTCGACCTGGTGATGCTGACCCAGGACGTGGCACTGCGGTCCATGCTGCCGGTCGCGCTGACGGGGCTCACCTCCGGGGAGGCCGATCTGGTCCGCCGGGACCTGGAGATGAAGCTGCTGCGGCTCATCTCGCCCGATCCGGGCGGCACTTGGCACCATCTGAAGTTCGTCGTCGTACAGCTGCGGTCCGGTCTGGTCGTGCGCCGGGTGCTGCGGCAGCGCGCGCACGGGAAACGGAAACGTGAGCCGGACCTGGCCGATCCCTTCGTCGATCTGCTGCCCCGCATGGGCATGGACCGTGCGCTGGACGTGGTGACCGCCGTCCTGACCGCGATCGGCGGGCCGCCGGGCACCGCGGCGGCGAGTCTGCTGTACGAGTTCGTGCGCAACCCCGAGTGGCAGCGGCGGCTCACCGAGGAACTGTGCGCCGTGGACCCGGTGGAGTTCCGCACGGCACCGACGCACGCGGCCCCGGTGACGCACCGGTTCGTGAAGGAGGTGCTGCGTCTGTGGAGCCCGCCGTTGCTGCTGGTCCGGCGGAACCAGGTCCCCTTCGACTTCGGAAAGACCCGGCTGGAGCCCGGCGACTGGTATCTGCTGAGCCCGCATCTGATCCACCGGGACGAGCGGGTGTGGAAGCAGCCGGACGTCTTCGACCCGGACCGCTTCCTGCCGGGCGCGCCGCACGGACCGGCGGACCGCACCTGCTACGTGCCGTTCGGCTGGGCGCCCAAGAAGTGCGTCGGCGCGAACATCGGCACCGTCCAACTCATGGGCCTGTGCCATCTGTTGTGCACCCGGTACCACCTGAGCGTCGACCGCCCCGAGGACCTCACGATGGCGCTGCGCTTCGCCCCGGTGCCGGAGAACTTCCGCGGCCGACTCGCCCTGCGCCGACCGTGATCGCCCTCCGTCGACCTCGAACTCCCGGAAAATTGTCCGCAATCCGTAACAGCGGGATCCCTTCGCTCGTTTATACCGTCCTGACGAATGCACGGAAGCAGACAACAGGACAGGGAACAGGGCGGACATGGCACGTCATGGCGGGCGGGGTTGGTACGGCCGGGTACTCGCGGCGGCGGTCGGGGTGACGGCGGTGGCGGCGGCCACCTCCGTGTGGACCGCGCAGGCCGGTGTGGTCGACGCACAGCGGGGCGCCAACGCGCGTCCCGGTGCCTCCAGTTCGGCGTCGGCCCGGGTGGCGGCCGTGTCCGCGGAGATCGTGCACGCCTCCGACAAGGGCGCGCGGGGCGTCAACATCACCATCGACGACGGGCCGGACCCGACCTGGACCCCGCAGGTGCTCCAGGTGCTCAAGGAGTACGGGGTGAAGGCCACCTTCTGCATGGTCGGCCCGATGGCCGAGGCCCACCCGGACCTGGTCAAGGCGGTGGTGGCGGCCGGGCACAGGCTGTGCGACCACTCGGTGTCGCACGACACCACCATGGACAAGAAGTCCGAGTCCTACCAGAAGCAGGAGATCCTGAACGCCGCCGCCATGATCACCAAGGCCTCCGGGGGCGTACGGCCGCTGTACTACCGGGCGCCGGGCGGCGCGTTCACGCCGTACAGCCGTCATCTCGCCGCGGCGCAGGGCATGCGCCCGCTGGGGTGGAACGTCGACTCCAAGGACTTCGAACTCCCCGGCACCGGCGCCATCGTCACCACCGTCAAGAGCGAACTGCCCAACGGGCCGACCATCCTGTTCCACGACGCCGGCGGCGACCGCTCCGAGACCGTGGCCGCGCTGCGCGAGATCCTGCCGTGGCTGAAGCAGCAGGGCTATTCGTTCGGTTTCCCGATGCGCTGAACAGTGCGTTGAGCGCGTGTGGAACGACGCGTCGAATTGACGGTCGTCGTTTTTCGGGTGGCGAATATGTGTGGGAAATGTGGAACGGCCGGCGAGGTGGCGGTATTTAACCGTGTCAGTGCCGATTCGCGCTGCTGTCGATTCGCCATGGAGGGTTGCGGCGATATCACCTGTGCAGTAACTACGTGAAGCATGAACCTGTTCAACCGTGCTGCGCCCCTCCGCCGCCCGGCATCCCCCACAGTTCCGCAACGCCCCGCCGCCCCACCGGCGTTCACCCCCTCCGGCCTGCCCGATCCCGCCCTGGCGGCGCTGACCGGAGAGTGGATGATCGACCCCGCGCACAGCCGGATCGGTTTCTCCGTCCGGCACGCCATGGTGACGACCGTGCGCGGGTCGTTCGCCGAATACAAAAGCCGGCTCTACTTCGACGGCCGCAACCCGGCCCGTTCGCGGGCGGAGATCGTGGTGTCCACGGGCAGTGTCGACACCGGCGTGGAACAGCGCGACGCCCACTTGGTCGGCCGGGACTTCCTGGACTCCGCGACCCATCCGCGGATGCGTTTCGCCAGTACCGCGGTGCAGATGTCTGGCAACGATGTCTACCGCATGCTCGGTGACCTCACCATCAAGGACACCACCCGTCCCGTCGTCCTGGAACTCACCTACATCGGACATGTCACCGACCCGTTCGGCGTGGAACGGGTCGGTTTCGACGGCACCACCACCATCGACCGTTCCGACTGGGGCCTGACCTACAACTCCCGGCTGGCCGAGGGCGGTGCGATGGTGAGCGAGAAGGTACGGCTCCAGTTCGACATCGCGGCGATCAGGACGATGCCGGCCGGGTGACGAGACCGCCGCCCACGAACGTGTGCAGCGGGTTCAGGTCGCGCAGGGCGTCGCTCGGGCAGCGGGCGGGGTCCTGCTCCCAGACGGTGAGGTCCGCGAGGCGGCCCGGGCTGAGCGTGCCGCGCAGGTTCTGGTCGCCCATGAGCAGCGCCGCGTTGGCCGTGTGCAGGGTGAGGGCCTCGTCGTAGGTGATGGCGTGCTCGGGGCCCTTGGGGCCCATGACGGTCTGGCGGGTGATCATGCCGTAGACCGACCGCATGGCGCCGAACTGGCCGACGGGGAAGTCCGATCCGGCGCTCACCTGGGCGCCGAGGTCGATCCAGCCGCGGGCGGGGAAGAGGCGGGCGACGCGCTCCGGGCCCCAGAAGCCCTCCTCGACCTCGGCGGTGTCGTGCAGCAGCGGCTGCTGGATGGTGACGGGGATGCCCAACTCCACGGCGCGGGCGCGCTGTTCGGACCCGGCGAGACCGCCGTGCTCCATGACGAGCGCCCCGGCGGGCAGACCGGGGTTGCGGGCCAGGACCCGCTCGTAGACGTCCAGGAGGGTGCGGACCGCGCGGTCGCCGTAGGCGTGGGTGCCGACCCGCCAACCGCGCCGGACCACGGCCTCGACGGCCTCGACCAGGCGGTCGGGCTCCCAGATCAGTGTCCCGGAGAAGGCGTGGTCACAGGCGTACGGCTCCTCGGTCGCCCCGGCCTCCAGGCCGCCGTCGAGCCCGAACTTCACGCCCCACACCCGCAGCCACGGGTCGGAGTCGTCGCGCCACTTCTCCATGGCGTCGAGCAGGTCCTCCACCTGGGCCGCGCCGGTCATGCCGAGCGCGGAGATCAGGGCGCGCACTCGGATGCCGAGCGCCCCCGCCTCACGGGCGGCCAGCAGCACGGCGTAGTCCTCCAGGCCCACCGCGCAGTCGCGGACGGCGCCAATGCCGGTGGCGGCGTACTGGGCGGTGGCCAGCCGCAGCCCGCCAATCCGCTCGGCCCGGTCCTGGGCCGGGACCAGGCGCTCCACCAGACCCAGGGCGTTGTCGATCAGCCGCCCGTCGAGCCGGCCGTCGGCGTCGCGGCCGATGACACCGCCCGGCGGTACCGGAGTGTTCTCGGTGATGCCAGCCAGGCGCAGCGCGTAGCTGTTGACGACGTCATTGTGGCCACCGCGCTTGACCAGGACCGGATGGCGCTCGGTGGCCGTGTCGAGTTCGGCGGCGGTGGGCATGCGCCGCTCGGCCAGGTTCAGCTCCTGCCAGTTGGTGGTGGTACGGATCCACTCCCCCTCAGGAGTCCGCTTCGCCTGCTCCCGGATCAACTCCAGGAACTCGGGGATGTCGCGGGCCTCGTGGACCGGGACGTCGTGCGCGCCGAGCGCCGCGTAGATCAGGTGGGTGTGGGTGTCGTCGAGCGCCGGCAGCACGGTGGCGCCTGGCAGGTCGTGCAGGGTGGTGTGCGGGCGCAGCAGGTGGTCGAGTCCGCCGGGATCGGGCGAGAGGGCCGTGATGCGGTCGCCGCGCACGGCCAGCGCCCGCTGCGGGGCCTGGCCGGGCACCAGTGTGTGGATCGCCCCGGCCCGGATCACCAGATCGGCTCCGTGATCAGTCATCGTTCTCTCCGCTCCTTCTCGGTACTCCGTCGACCAGGCTGTTGTACGAGCGATCAGGTGCTTCATGCGTATTTGTGGGACCCATTCGCAGGAAACACGCCATCACAGGCACAAGAAATGCAGATCATGCGCCAATCCCCGGAGAGGACTCGTCCGCCGCTTCCGATCGTCATTGACAAGGCGATTCCGCAACGGTTGTCATGAACACATGCTGAACTGCCCGGAGATCCGCCGCACACATCGCCCCGCCCGCCCCGCCGTGGCGCGGAAGTGCGGTCGTTGACCGGGCACCGCGAGCTGATCGGCACCGCCCGCACCGAGTTGACGGAACGTCAGGGAGTGCTGCTGCACGGTCCGGCGGGGATCGGCAAGTCCGTGCTGGTGGCCGCCCTGGTGGCGTCCTCGGACGCCCATGTCCGGCCGTCCGGAACGGTGTTGCACTGCTCGCCCGCCGAGGAGGACGCCCGGCTGCCGTTCGCCGGTCTTGTCGATCTCTTCGCACGGGTGCCGGAGAGCTGCCTCGACGCCCTGGCGCCCGAACCCCAATCGGCCCTGCGGGCCGCCCTGTTGCGCGGCGAGGTACCGGCCGGTGACCGTGGACGGCTCGCCGTCCGTGTCGCCGTTCTCGACGTGCTGCGCGTCCTCGCCGCCACCGGCCCGGTGCTGCTGGTCCTCGACGGCCTCCAGTGGCTCGACGAACAGACCGTCGAGGTGCTCGCCTTCGTCGTACGCCGTGTCGAGGGCCTCGACGTGAGGGTGGTGGCAGCCGAGCGGGTGGCGGACGGCGGGCAGCCCGAACGGCCGCGCTGCTGCCCGCCCGGCACCGTCGAACTGCCCGTGCCACCGCTGACGGACGACGAGGTGGCGCGGCTGCTGCCCGCCGACCTGCCGCCGGCGGTGCTGCGGGCCGTCCAGGACACGGCGGCCGGAAACCCTTGGTACGCCCTGGAGTTGGGGCGGGCTGCCCCGCTCGACGCGACCGCCGTCGGCCTCGGCCGGACGCTGCCCGTGCCGCACCGGCTGCGCACCCTGCTGCTGGAGCGGGTGCACACCCTGCCGGAGAGCACGCGGCACACGCTCCTCGTCATGAGCGCCGCCGCCCGCCCGACTCTCACGCTGCTGCGCGCCGCCGGGTTCGACGATCCGGCCGCGGACCTGGCGGAGACCGAACGGCTCGGTGTCGCGACGGCCGACTCCCACGGGACCGTGCGTTTCCGGCATCCGCTGCTCCGGGCCGCCGTCTACGCCGACGCTCCCGAGTACGGCCGCCGCCAGGCGCACACGCTCCTGGCCGACGCGGTCGCCGACCCCGTGGAGCGGGCCCGGCATCTCGCGCTCGCCCGCCCTTACGAGGACGAGACCACCGCCCGCACCCTGCTGGCCGCCGCCGAACACGCCCGCCGCGACGGCGACCCCGACGCGGCCTTCGAACTCGCCGGGCTCGCGGCCCTGCGCACCCCGGGCGACCGCCCGGCCGAGCAAGCCGACCGGCTGCTGGCGGCGGCCGAATACGCCTGTGACGCGGGGCAGTTGGAGGAGGCGGGACAGGCGGCCGAGACCGTCCTCGCCGGTTCGGGCTCGACCCGGCAGCGGGTGCGGGCGCGGCTGGTCCTGCTGCGCAACGCCGGTCAGGCCCTGCACGGTACGCACGCGCTGATCGAGGAAGGGCTGCGGGACGCGGCCGGCGACCCGGAGGCGGAGGCGTGGCTGCACCACTGGGCGGCGGTACGGGGCCTGCTGTGCGGGGAGTTGGCGGACGCCGCCCGGCATGCCCGGCGCGCCGCCCGCCAAGCCGCCGTGGCCGGTGACACCGACACCCGGATCGGGGCGCTCGCGACCCTGGCCCGGGTGCGCTCGCTGGGCGGTGAACCGGTCGCCGCCGACGCCGCGTTGGCGGAGGCGCTCGCGCTGGTCGGCGGCGCCGACGCGGGGCCGGAGAGCTGGGGGCTGATCCGGATGCGGGCGATCCTCGCCCTGGACTCCGACAAGGTCACCGAGGCCCAGCGGCGGGTCACCGAACTCCTCGCGGAAATAGGGGAGTTCGCCGGGGTCGAGGAGGTCATGGCGACCCTGGTCGCGCTGACCCGCATCCAAGTACGGGCCGGGCACTGCCGGGAGGCGCTGCGCACCGCCGCCCGCTGCACCCAGGCCGTTGCCGAGACCGGCGTACAGGCGGCTCCGGCGCTGTACGCGGCGGCGCTCGCGGCGACCGCTGGCGGAAGTGCGGACGAGGCACGGGAGTTGGCCGGACAGGCGGTGCGGGCCTCGGAGGCGGACGGTGACCGGCTGTTCCTGCTGCGGGCCCTCGCGGTGCTGGGACAGGCCGAGTTGCTGACCGGTGATCCGCGCGGGGCCGCCGCGGCGGTCGAGGCACTCCAGCGCGTCAAGGAACTCGGCGAGGCCATGTCGGCCGCCGACCCGCCTCTGCTGCACTGGTACAGCGACCTGGCCGAGGCCCTGGTCGTGCTGGGCGAGACCGACGCGGCCGGGGCGGTGCTCGACGAGGCCCGCGCACGCGTGTCCGGCGACGCGCCCGGCAGCGTACTGGCGGCCCTGGAGCGGGCGGAGGGCCTGCGCGAGGCGGGGCTCGGCCGGGCGAAGGAGGGGGCGGTACGGCTGCGCGCCGCCGTGGAGCGGCTGCGTCAGCTCCCGTTGCCCGTAGAGCTGGTACGCACGCTCATCTCGCTCGGCGCGGTCGAGCGCAGGGCCCGCCACCGCAACGCGGCCCGCACCGCGCTCGGCGAGGCGCTGGATACCGCGACCCGTGTCGGAGCCGCTCCGCTGGCGGCACGGGCGGGCGAGGAACTGGCCCGGCTGGAGGCGGGCGACCGGGACGGCGAAGGGCACCCCGAACTCACCCCCACAGAAGCGCGGGTGGCCGAACTGGTCGGCGGCGGGGCCACCAACAGGGAGGTGGCCGCCGAGCTGTTCATCAGCGTCAAGACGGTCGAGGGCACCCTGTCGCGGGTCTACCGCAAGGTCGGCGTCCGCTCGCGCACCGCGCTCGCCCATGCCATGGCGGTCGCCGTCATCGCGTCCGGGGCGGCCACCGTGAGCATCGGCGACGACGACCAACAGCAGTCCGGCGCACAGGCGGTGACGATCAGTCAGCCGGGCCGGCTGCGGACTCCCCGCACCCTCGACACCCGCCGCTGACCTGTCATCCGCGGTTCATGTGACACCCGCAGTTAACACGTGACGCAAGGGTTCCCCCGCTTATGCGGGTGGGGTTGCTGTTCCTACGGTGAAACCCGTTCCGCTTCCGGGACAGCAACCCCCCACTCCTCGGAGGACTTCCGTGACGTCACGTCTGAAGCTGGTCGGCCTCGTCGCCGTACCGGCCCTGCTCGCCGCCGCCGTCCCCAGCGCCTACGCCGCCGTCCAGCCGCACGCAACTCGCGCCGCCGTGGCGGGAGATGTCCTCAAGGGCCTGAACCACGACGCGTCCCGTACCGGCGCCGTCGCCGCCGGCAAGCGCATATCGGTGGCGATCAGCCTGACGCCCAGAAACGACAAGGCGCTGGACACGTTCGTGGCCAACGTCAGCAATCCGCGGTCGAGTTCGTACGGCCACTATCTGACGAAGGCCCAGTTCGCGGCCCGGTTCGGCCGGACCGACGCCGAGGTGAGGCAGGTCAAGGACTTCCTGCGGGCCCAGGGTCTGACCGTGGGCAAGGTCCACTCGGGGAACCTGCTGGTCGACGCCAGCGGCACCGCCGCCCAGCTGGAGAAGGCGTTCGGCACCAAGCTGTCGACGTGGAAGGACGCCAGGTCGGGCCGCGCGTTCTACGCCAACGAGACCGCGCCGACCCTGCCGACCGGCATCGCGGGCCTCGTCAGCGACGTCACCGGCCTCAACAACCGCGCCCAGCTGCACCACGAGGGGTCCGCCAAGGTCAACCCGCACAACGGCCCCGGCGGCGGCTACACCCCGGCCCAGATCAAGGGCGGCTACAACGTCTCCAGCACGTACACGGGCAGCGGGCAGAAGATCGCGCTGCTGGAGTTCGACGGCTTCCAGCAGTCCAACATCACCAAGTACGACACCAACTACAGCCTCGGCTCCCCCACTCCGACCGTGTCGAAGGTCGACGGCGGCTCCGGCGCGCTCGGTGACGGCCAGGTCGAGGTCGAGCTGGACATCGAGGTCCTGCACGCGATCGCGCCGAAGGCGAACGTCACCGTCTTCGAGGGCCCCAACTCCGACGCCGGTGAGGTCGACACCTACCAGGCCATCGTCGACAGCGGCATCCCGACCACCTCGATCAGCTGGGGTGCCTCCGAGAGCCAGCGCACCACCTCCAACATCAACGCCGTGGACGCCGTCTTCAAGGCGGGCGCGGCCGAGGGCCTCGGCTTCTACGCGGCCTCCGGCGACGACGGCTCCGACGACGCGGGCGACGGCACCACCACCGTCGACTTCCCGGCCAGCGACTCGTACGTCACGGGCGTCGGCGGCACCACGCTGACCGTCACTTCCGCCAACGCGTGGAGCAAGGAGACGGCCTGGTCGGGCGGTGGCGGCGGCAAGTCCTCCGTCTTCAAGATCCCGAGCTGGCAGACCGCGGTGCAGAAGACCGCGGGCGGCGGATACCGCCAGGTGCCCGACGTGTCGGCGCTCGCGAACCCGAGCCCCGGTGTCTCGATCTACTCGCAGGGCAGCTGGGGCTCGGTCGGCGGCACCAGCGCCGCCGCGCCCGAGTGGGCGGCCTTCGGCGCGCTCTACAACCAGCAGGCCGCGGCGGCCGGCAAGGCCAACCTCGGCTTCGCCAACCCCGCGCTCTACACGGCGAAGGGCACCGGCTTCCACGACATCACCAGCGGCAGCAACGGCGCCTACTCCGCCGCCAGCGGCTGGGACTTCACCACCGGCTGGGGTTCGTACAACGCCGCGACCCTGGCGGCCAAGCTGCTCGGCTGACCGTCGGTAACTGAACCAAGAGCGGGCCGGGATCCCTCCCGGCCCGCTTCAGCTGTCGTAGTCGACGGCGAGGGTGTCGGACACCGGGAAGGTCTGGCACGTGAGGACGTAACCCGCGTCGACCTCGGCGGGTTCGAGGGCGTAGTTGCGCCGCATGTCCGCCGTGCCGTCGGTGACCAGCGCCCGGCAGGTGCCGCAGACGCCGCCCTTGCACGCGAAGGGCAGATCGGGCCGGGTCTTCTGGGCGCCGTCGAGGATCGAACTGTCCTTGGGCAGCGCCGAGTTGGTGGTACGACCGTCGAGCGTGACACTCACCTGGCTGACGGGTCCGTCGTAGACCTTGTCGATGTGTTCGTTGGTCCGTACGGGCTCGTCGTCGGCGTAGAACAGCTCCTGGTGGACGCGTTCGGCGGGAACGCCGAGTCCCGACAGCACCTGCTGAGCGTCGCGGACCATGCCGTGCGGGCCGCACAGCCACCAGTCGTCCGCGGTCTCCACGTCCACGAGCGCGCCGACGAGCGTGGTGAGCCGTTCGGCGTCGAGGCGCCCGGAGAGGATCTCCGCCTCGCGCGGCTCGCGGGAGAGGATGTGCGCGAGCTGGAACCGGCCGGGGTGCAGGTCCTTCAGGTCGGCGAGGTCGTCGGCGAACATCACCGTGTCGGAGCGCCGGTTGCCGTAGAAGAGCGTGACGCGGGAGCGGGTGTCGGCGGCGAGGACGGATTCCGCGATGGACAGCATCGGGGTGATGCCCGAGCCGGCGGCGATCAGGACGTGGTGGCCGGGGCGGGTGAGGTCGGGGGTGAAGGCGCCGGTGGGGGCCATCACCTCGACGGTGTCTCCGGGGCGCACCTCGTCGACCAGCCAGGAGGAGAACAGGCCGCCGGGGACGACCCGTACGCCGATGCGCGGGCGCGCTCCCGCCGGTGAGCAGATGGAGTACGAGCGGCGCTCGTCACGTCCCTCGACCTCGCGGCGGAGGGTGAGCGACTGGCCGGGCCGGTACGCGAACTCCTCGGCCAGCTGCTCGGGAATGTCGAAGCTGATCGCGGCGGCGTCCTCGCACAGCGGCTCGACGGCGGCGACCCGCAGGGCATGGAAGGCCGGGCGGCGGCGCGCCGGGCGGGCGGGGGTGGTGGGGGCCGGGGCGGTCACTGGTCCACCGTCCTTTCCGCGAAGGGGAGTTGGGGGCTCGCCATCAGATCTCCTTGACGTACTCGAACGGCTCGCGGCAGGCGCGGCACCGCCACAGGGCTTTGCAGGAGGTCGCGGCGAAGTGCGAGGTCTCCTCGGTGTCCGTCGCCCCGCAGCGGGGGCAGGCCACCGTACGGCGGGTCGGCGACAGCGTGAGCACCAGCGGACCGCGAGGGGCTGGGCCCGGCGGAGCGATGCCGTGTTCGGCGAGCTTGGCGCGGCCGGCCGGGGTGATCCAGTCGCTGCTCCAGGGCGGGGTGAGGACCGTACGGATCTCCACGCGCGCGTACCCGGCGTCCGTGAGCCGCGCGGCCACCTCGGCGCGCATCTCGGCCATGGCCGGGCAGCCGGAGTAGGTCGGCGTGAGGCTCGCGACGACCGTCCCGTCCTCGCGCACCTCGACGTCCCGCAGTACGCCGAGGTCGGCCAGCGTGAGCATGGGCATCTCGGGGTCGGGCACCTGCGCGGCGATGTGCCTTGCGCGCCGCGCGTCGGGCAGGGTGGTCACCATGTCGCCTCCGGGTGGGCGCGGGCCACGCTCTGGAGTTCGGTGAGCAGCGGGGCGAGGTGTTCGGTGTGGTCGCCGTCGCGGCCGTGTCCGGGGACCGGTGCCGCCTCGGGCCAGGCGAGCCCGGCGGCGTCGGTGACCTGGCGGAGCACGGCCAGCACCTCGACCTTCAACTCCCCCTCGCCCGCGAAGAGTTCGTCCACGTAGGGCGCGACGGCTGCCAGCGCGTCCCGCATCCTCCGCTGCGACTCCTCGGTGCCGTCGCCGAGCCGGACGGCCCATTCGGCGGCGTACTGGCGGTGGTACGCCAGCTCCTTGACACCCTTGGCGGCGACGGCGGCGAGCACCGGGTCCGGTGTGGTGACGGCGAGTCGCTCGAAGAGGGCCAGCCGCCAGGAGGACAGCACCAGCAGGCGGGTGATGGAGAACGCGAAGTCCCCGTTGGGGAGTTCGGCCAGCCGTACGTTGCGGAAGGCGTCGGCGTCTCGGAAGTAGGCGTACGCGTCCTCGCCGCGTCCGGTGCCGTCGACCTGGCCGGCACGCGCGTAGAGCAGACGGGTCTGGCCGAGCAGGTCGAGCCCGATGTTGGCCAGCGCGACCTCCTCCTCCAACTCGGGGGCGGCGGTGCACCATTGGGCCAGCCGCTGCGCGCTGACGAGCGCGTCGTCACCAAGTGCCAGGCAGAAGGCGGCCAGTTGAGCGGTGTCCGTCCCCTCCGGCACGCTCTGGTCGACACCGTGCAGCGGGTCCTCGAAGCCGGTGCCGAAGGCCCAGCGGGCATCGCTGTCGTCGTGCCCCTCGGCCAGGGACAGATAGACGTGGTCGTCACTCATTCCCTGCTCCTAGATGTGGGGGACGTCGTCGGGGATGTCGTAGAACGTGGGGTGGCGGTAGACCTTGTCGGCGCTCGGCGCGAAGAACGGGTCCTTCTCGTCGCGGGTCGAGGCGGCGATGTGCTCCGAGCGCACGACCCAGATGGACACGCCCTCGTTGCGCCGCGTGTAGAGGTCGCGGGCGTGGGTGAGGGCCATCGCGTCGTCGGCGGCGTGCAGCGAGCCGACGTGAACGTGGTTCAGGCCGCGCTTGCCACGCACGAACACCTCGTACAGGGGCCAGTCCTGCGTCATGCCGCCGCTCCTTCGGTCTTCTTCGTACGGGCGGCCTGCTTGGCCGCGTGGGCGGTGGCCGCCTCCCGGACCCAGGCGCCCTCCTCGTGGGCGGCCCGGCGGCGGGAGACCCGCTCGGCGTTGCGCGGTCCGTCGCCCTTGATCACGCGCTGCAACTCGGACCAGTCGGGGGTGCCGAAGTCGTGGTGGCCGCGCTCCTCGTTCCACCTCAACTCCGGGTCGGGCAGGGCGACTCCGAGCTTCGCGGCCTGCGGGACGGTCATGTCGACGAAGCGCTGGCGCAGTTCGTCGTTGCTGTACCGCTTGATCTTCCAGGCCATGGAGCGTGCCGAGTTGGGCGAGTCGTCGTCGGGCGGGCCGAACATCATCAGCGACGGCCACCACCAACGGTCCACCGCGTCCTGCACCATGGCCCGCTGCGCGTCCGTGCCGCGCATCATCGTGAGCAGCAGCTCGAAGCCCTGGCGCTGGTGGAAGGACTCCTCCTTGCATACCCGGACCATGGCCCGCGCGTACGGCCCGTACGAGCAGCGGCACAGCGGCACCTGGTTGCAGATGGCCGCGCCGTCCACGAACCAGCCGATCACGCCGACGTCGGCGAAGGTCGGTGTCGGGTAGTTGAAGATCGACGAGTACTTCTGCCGGCCCTCGATCAGCGCCTCGGTCAGCTCGGCGCGGTCCGCGCCCAGGGTCTCGGCGGCCGAGTAGAGATACAGCCCGTGCCCGGCCTCGTCCTGCACCTTCGCGAAGAGGATCGCCTTGCGGCGCAGAGACGGCGCGCGGGTGATCCAGTCGCCCTCCGGCTGCATCCCGATGATCTCGGAGTGCGCGTGCTGCGCGATCTGCCGGATCAGGGTCTTGCGGTAGCCGTCGGGCATCCAGTCGCGGGGCTCGATCCGCTGGTCCTTCGCGATCGTGGCGTCGAACTGCTCCTCGAACCGCGTCTCGTCCCGGTCGGCGGCTGACGCCTCCGTGCCTGTGCTCGTCATCGACACCTCAACTCCCCTACCGACCATTCGTTCGGTTCCCAGTGTGAAGGGTTTCCCCCGGTGAGGCAAGACCTGCCGGGTGAATGGCTGGTCAGCGGCCCGCGAAACGCCATCGGCCTGCCCACGCTCACTCCCACGCGTAGAACCCCTGTCCCGTCTTGCGGCCCAGTTCACCGCGCGCGACCTTGTCGCGCAGCAGCCGCGGCGGGGCGAAGCGCTCGCCAAGGGCGGAGTGCAGGTATTCGGCGATGGCCAGCCGTACGTCGAGGCCGACCAGGTCGGTCAGCCGCAGCGGCCCCATGGGGTGCTTGTAGCCCAGGCTCATCGCGTCGTCGATCGCCTCCGGCTCGGCGACGCCCTCCTCGACCATGCGGATCGCCTCCAGGCCGAGCGCCAGCCCCAGGCGGCTGCTGGCGAAGCCGGGCGAGTCCTTGACGGTCACGTCCTTCTTGCCCAGAGCGTGCGTCCACCCCAGGGCGGCACCGACGGTGGCGGCCTCCGTGCCGGGCGCGACGACGATCTCGACGAGCGCCGACGCGGGCACCGGGTTGAAGAAGTGCATGCCCAGGAAGCGGCCGGGCCGGGTGAGCGCGGCGGCGAGTTCGGTGACCGACAGGGAGCTGGTGTTGGTGGCAAGCACGGTCGTCGCGCCCACCGCCCGCTCGGCCGCGGCGATCACCCGCGCCTTGAGCCCGGCGTCCTCGGGGACGGCCTCGACGACCAGGTCGGCGTCGGCGGGCAGACGGTCGACGGAGTCCGCCATGGCGACCCGAGCAAGAACCTGCTCGGCGGGCTCGCCGAGCAGACCGCGTTCGGCGGCCCGCTTCAGTCCGGTCGCGACCCGGTCCAGCGCGGCGGCCGAGGCCTGCGCACCGCTCTCCACGACGGTCACGGACGACCCGGCGGCGGCGAAGGACTGCGCGATACCGGCGCCCATCCGGCCACCGCCGATGACTCCCACAACTGCGGGCGCGGAACGGGGTGTTGGGCTCATGCGCGGCTACTCCTCTTCTCCGGGCCCCTCTTGTTCAAGAAGAGTGTCATCCGGTCCCTCTTGTCCTGCCCCTCGAAGAGCACGGCTTGCGCAAGGTCGTCGGCGACCGGATGCGCGCCCGGCGAGTCGACCACGAGCTTGGTGAGCCGCAGTGCGGTGGCCGAGGACCGGGCCATCCGGTCGAGCAGCGCGTGCGCCTCGTCCAGCAGCTTCTCCGCCGGTACGACGTCGATGACAAGGCCGGCGGCCAGCGCCGCCGCCGCGTCGAGGTTCCGTCCGGCGAGCAGCACCTGTTTGGCCACTGACTCTCCGACCAACTCGGGCAGCCGCCAGCAGGCACCGGCCGCGGCGAGGATCCCTAGGCCGGGCTCCGGGTTCCCGAAGACGGCGTCCGGACCGGCGATCCTCAGATCACAGGCGTACGACAGCTCCGCGCCGCCGCCCAGCGCCCAGCCGTCCACGGCGGCGAGGGTCGGCATGGGCAGCCGGCGTACCCGCTCGAAGAGCCGACTGTTGATGCCTTGGAGCGCCTCGTCCCGACCGCGTGCCAGCAGCTCCGCGATGTCGGCGCCGCCCGCGAAGACCCCGCCGTGACCGGTGAGCAGCAGCAGCTTCGGATCCCGCTCCAACTGCTCGCAGACGGCGTGCAGTTCGCGGATCATCAGCCCGCTGATGGCGTTGCCGGCGTCGGGTCGGTGCAGGGTGACGACGACCCGGTCCGCGCGCTCTTCTACGAGGAGGGTCTCGTACTCCCCGGGGGCGTTCACACCCGCTCCACGAGCATCGCGACACCCTGGCCGACGCCGACGCACAGCGTGGCCAGCCCCCGGCGGCCGTCCTCGCGCTCCAGTCGGCCGAGCAGCGTGAGCAGGATGCGGGCGCCGGAGCAGCCGAGGGGATGGCCGAGCGCGATGGCGCCGCCGTCGGCGTTGACCTTGTCCTCGTCGAGCTTGAGGCGGCGGGTGACCGCGAGGGCCTGGGCGGCGAAGGCCTCGTTCAGTTCTACGGCGTCCAGGTCGCCGGTCCCCCATCCGGCGCGGGCGAGCGCCTTCTCGGCGGCGGGGACCGGGCCGAGGCCCATGAGGCGGGGCCGCACTCCGGCCGAGGCGGAGGTGACGATGCGGGCCCTGGGGGTGAGCCCGTGGCGCCGGACGGCCGCGCCGCTCGCGACCACCAGGGCGGCGGCACCGTCGGACAGCGGTGAGGAGGAACCGGCGGTGACGATGCCGCCCGCGCGGAAGACGGTGCGCAGGGAGCCGAGCTTCTCCAGCGTGCTGCCGGGGCGCGGACCCTCGTCGCGGGTGACTTCCCCGTCCTTCGCCGCGACCGGCACGATCTCCCGGTCGAAGTGGCCCAATTCCTGTGCCGCGACGGCCCGTTGGTGGCTGCGCAGCGCGAAGGCGTCGGAGTCGGCGCGGGTGATGCCGTCGAGCGCGGCGACCTCCTCGGCCGTCTCGCCCATGGACAGGGTGTCCTGCGCGGCGAACCGCGGGTTGGCGAAGCGCCAGCCGAGCGAGGTGTCGTGCACCTCCCCCGGCTTGGCCCACGGGGTGCCGGGCTTGGCCATCACCCACGGCGCGCGGGTCATCGACTCGACACCGCCGGCGACGACGAGGTCCGCCTCTCCGGCGCGTATCGCCTGGGCGGCCGAGGCCACGGCGGTCAGTCCCGAAGCGCAGAGCCGGTTGACGGTGTAGCCGGGCACGGTGTGCGGCAGCCCGGCCAGCAGGACGGCCATCCGGGCCACGTCGCGGTTGTCCTCGCCGGCCTGGTTGGCGGCGCCGAGGATCACCTCGTCCACCTCGTCGGCCGGAATCCCGGCCCGGCGGACCGCCTCGCCGACAACCAGCGCGGCGAGGTCGTCGGGCCGTACGGAGGCCAGGGCACCGCCGTAGCGGCCCTGCGGGGTGCGCGCCCCGTCGATCAGATAGACCTCGTCGGAGGACGGCTCGGAGCTGGTCCGGGGCATGCGTTCCACCTCTTGACAGGCAGTGGTGATGCTGGATTACTTGGCCGTGCCGCACGCTAACCGAATGTTCGGTCGGTCCACAAGGTGGTGGAAAATGACGCAGGCCATGAACACGGCCTCCGGTCCCACGGAGAAGATGTTCGCCGCGGACGAGGCCTCCCGGGCGCTCGGTATCGAGCTCGTCGAGCACGGCGAGGGGACGGCTGTGCTGCGGATGACCGTGACCCCGGCCATGGTCAACGGATACGGGATGGCTCACGGCGGCTATCTGTTCCTGTTCGCCGACTCCGCCTTCGCGTGTGCCTGCAACAGCCACGGCCCGGTGACCGTGGCCGCCGCGGCCGACATCGACTTCGTGGCCCCGGCGCACGAGGGCGACGTCCTGGTGGCGACCGCGACGGAGCGCACCCGGTTCGGCCGCAGTGGCATCTACGACGTGAGCGTGGTGCGCGGCGACCGGGTGATCGCGGAGTTCCGGGGACGGAGCCGCAGCATCGACAGCACGAGGACGAAGGAGTCTCCATGAGCAGCGACCCGAAGGCCCCGGTGGCCGCGAGCCCGCGCCTGGGCGAACCGCTGCCGGAAGCGCTGCTGGACACCGCCGAGCGCCTCACCCGCGAGGAGCTGCGCGCACACCAACTCGGCCTGCTCCAGGCCACGTTGCGGCACGCCTACGACAACGTGGAGCTGTACCACCGCAAGTTCGACGAGGCCAGGGTCAAACCCGACGACTGCCGCACCCTTGAGGATCTGTCCCGGTTCCCCTTCACCACCAAGGCCGACCTGCGGGAGACGTACCCCTTCGGCATGTTCGCCGTCCCCATGGACCAGGTCCGCCGCGTACACGCCTCCAGCGGCACCACCGGCCGCCCCACGGTCGTCGGCTACACGGAGAACGACCTCTCCATGTGGGCGGACGTGGTGGCCCGTTCGATCCGCGCGGCCGGCGGCCGTCCCGGTCACAAGGTCCATGTGTCGTACGGCTACGGGTTGTTCACCGGCGGTCTGGGCGCCCACTACGGCGCCGAGCGCGCGGGCTGCACGGTGATCCCCGCCTCGGGCGGCATGACCGCCCGCCAGGTGCAGATCATCCAGGACTTCGAGCCCGAGATCATCATGGTCACCCCGTCCTACATGCTGACCCTCCTCGACGAGTTCGAGCGCCAGGGCATCGACCCGCGCACCAGCTCCCTCAAGGTGGGCATCTTCGGCGCCGAGCCGTGGACGGAGGAGATGCGCCGCGAGATCGAGGAGCGCATGGACATCCACGCGGTCGACATCTACGGCCTGTCGGAGGTGATCGGCCCCGGTGTGGCGCAGGAGTGCGTGGAGACCAAGGACGGCCTCCATGTGTGGGAGGACCACTTCTTCCCGGAGGTCGTCGACCCGTTCACCGACGAGGTGCTCCCCGACGGCGACAGCGGCGAGCTCGTCTTCACCTCCCTCACCAAGGAGGCGCTGCCGATCATCCGCTACCGCACCCGCGACCTCACCCGGCTGCTCCCCGGCACCGCCCGCCCTGCGTTCCGGCGGATCGAGAAGATCACCGGCCGCAGCGACGACATGATCATCCTGCGCGGGGTGAACGTCTTCCCCAGCCAGATCGAGGAGATCATCCTGCGCACCCCCGCCGTCGCCCCGCACTTCACGATCCAGCTGACCCGGCGCGGCCGGATGGACCACATGACGGTCCGCGCCGAGGCCCGCCCCGGCGCCGCCCCCGAGCAGCGGACGGCCGCGGCCGCGGCGATCTGCAAGGGCGTCAAGGACGGCGTGGGCGTGACCGTGGACGTGGAGATCGTCGACCCCGAGACGCTGGAGCGCTCGGTGGGCAAGATCCGCCGCGTCAAGGACCTGCGGGAGCGGTGACGTTCGAGGGGCGCCATGCCGGTGACCGGCCCGGCGGGCCCAACTCCCCTCCCCCACAGGCCACATGACCGTCCCGAGTACGATGATCAAGAGCTCGTCCCGATCCGTCCACTCGGCACGATGGAGTCGCCATGACGACCGACCCTCAGTCGGCCCCGCAGATCGACACCGGCAAGGCACACCCCGCGCGGGTCTACGACTGGCTGCTGGGCGGCAAGGACAACTACCCGGTCGACGAGACCGTGGGGGAGAAACTGCCGCCCGAGGCGAAGGACGCGGCCCGGCAGAACCGTCAGTTCATGCACCGCGCGGCGACCTGGCTGGCCGGCCAAGGCATCGACCAGTTCCTGGACATCGGCACCGGCATCCCCACCGCGCCCAACCTGCACCAGATCGTGCAGCGGACCGTACCGGCCGCGAAGGTCGTCTACACCGACAACGATCCGATCGTCCTGCGCCATGCCGAGGCCCTGCTGATCAGCCACCCCGACGGGGTCACCGACTACATCCAGGCCGACGTACGACAGCCCGAGGCGATCGTCGAACACGCCCGCCACGTCCTGGACTTCGACCGCCCGATCGCCCTCTCGCTGATCGCGCTGATGCACTTCATCCCGGACGAGCAGGACGCCCACGGCATCGTCCGCGACCTCGTCGCCACCATGCCGTCCGGCAGCCATCTGGTCCTGTCGCACGCCGCGTCCGACCTCTACCCCGAACTGGCGGCGCAGGTCACCGCCGAGTACGCCAAGGGCGGCATCAAGCTCGGCTTCCGCACCCGCCCGGAGGTCACCCGCTTCTTCGACGGCCTCGACCTGGTGGAGCCCGGCCTGGTGACGGCGACGGAGTGGAATCCTCCGACGCCGGGCGAGACCCCGGAGGGCAGCGGGATCTACGCGGCGGTCGCGCGGATCCCCTGAGCCCTCGGATCAACCGCGCTGTCAATGGGCGGTGTTGGTCTGCCATACGACGCCGCCGTCGGTCGCGATGACCATGTTGCCGTCCTCCAGCACCTTAAGGGTCGCCCCGGCGGTGCCCCCTGTGTTGCTGGCCCACACCGGCTGCGACTGGGCGTTGTAGACCACCAGGTTGCCGTCCGCCTGGAACACCGCCGTGTTCCCCTCGCCCGAGGTCTGACTGGCCCAATGCGCGGTGCCGTCCTGGTCGTAGAGCACCAGATTGCCGTCCGTCTGCATGATCAGCCTGGAGCGGACGGTCTCCACGACCTTCCCGGGGTCGAAGGTGAAGGGCGGCTTCACCACCACGGCGTCGGGCAGGCCGGCCGCACCCGTGCCGGAAGCGGAAGGTGACGCCGACGCTCCGCTCGCCGACGGTGTGGCCGATGCCGATGTGTCGGTGGATCTGCTCGAACTCGCGGACGGTGAGGCGTGACCGGAGGCGGAGTCCTTGTCCTGGAAGGCGTGCGACACCAGCAGTGAGGCGGTGACGGCGACCAGCGAGACCGCGCCGACTGCGGCCCACACCACACGGCGCCCGCGTCGGATCCCGCCACCGTCCGCCTGGGCCGGCGGGTAGGGACCGTAGGTGCCCGGCGCGGGGGTGTCGAGGCCCGCCTCGGGTGCGAGGAGCGTGACGGCGTGGTGCTGCCGGGCACTGTCCAGGGTGGCCGTCAGCGCGTCCGGGGCGACGGAGCCCGCGCCGGCCCCGAGGTCGGCGACGGTCGCGGCACGCTCACGGTCCGTCAACGAGCCGACGGCGAGGGCGCGTTGATAGGCGGGATGGTGGACGAGGTCGGCCTCGGCGCGGGCGAGTTCGATGATGCGCTGCGGGGTGGGGCGCTGCGCGGGATCGCTGCGCACGCAGGCCTCGATCAGTTCGGCGACGCCGGGGTCCACGCCCTTCAGGTCGATCTCCCCGTGCACCGATCGGTAGGACACGGCCGCGAACGGCCCGTCCCCGTAAGGCGGTCGGCCGGTGACGGCGAACGCCAGGGTGGCCCCGAGGGCGAACACGTCCGCCTCCGGACCGGTCCGGCCGCCGGTGAAGGTCTCCGGCGCGATGTAGCCGGGACTGCCCATCGCGCTGCCGGCCTGCGTGAGGTTGGACGCGTCGGTGGACCTGGCGATGCCGAAGTCGATGAGCTGCGGGCCGGTGGCGGAGAGGATGACGTTGTGCGGCTTGAGGTCCCGGTGCCACACACCCCGCACATGGATGGCGTCCAGCCCCTCCGCGAGGGCGGCCAGCATGACCCGGGCCAGGTCCGCGGGGAGCGGTCCGTCGCTCACGACGGCGGCGTGCAGCGTGGGCCCCGGCACGTACTCGGTGGCCAGCCAGTACGGCGGTGTGTCCAGCTCCGCGTCGATGAGCGAGGCGGTGTACGCGCTGCGGACCGTACCCAGGGTCTCCACCTCGCGGCGGAACCGGCTCAGGGCGTGCTCGTCGTGCCGGAGGTGGTCGTTGATCACCTTCACGGCGGTGGGACGGCCACCGGGCGACCGGGCGAGGTACACCTTCCCCATCCCGCCTTCGCCGAGTCTGCCGACCAGACGGTAGCGGCCTATGTGCGAGGGGTCGGAGCCATCGAGCGAAAGCACGGAACATGTCCTCCTTGAGCGGACCCGACGATCACCGCATCCACTGTGAGGTCGACGCGGCCGGGCTCCGACCCGACATCCTAGGGGTGCGATCACCGACGTCAGGCCAACTGGCCGCCATCGGCCGCCAGTTGCCCGTGGATGTCCTCGTGCGGATGCACGAGGAGCCGGCGTCCGTCGGGACCGGTCCGCCGCAGAACCGCGGTGATGCGGGCCAGTTCGTCCGCCGCAGGACCGCCGTGATGCGGGCCATTTCCGGCGGCGGCGCACGGTAGTCGACCCGCAGCCAGTAGCGGGCCAACGCCAAGTCCCCGAAGACGTCAACGACTTGGTCGTAGGCCGTGAGGCCGGTCTCCTCGGGGCCGTCCTCGGAAGTGGGGCGGCCGTCCCGGACCCGGTTCAACTCCGTTCTGCCACGGATGAGTTCGCGGGTCGCCGAGTCCCAGATGGTGGCCTCGGGGTCGAGGAAGGAGTCGATGCGCTCCCGGTCGCCCGCGGTGCAGCCCGCGTACATTCCCCTGAACACCGCCCACACCGCGGCCAGTTCGGCGGGCGCGCCACCCGGGCGGGCACCGCCGTCGGCGGCGGGACGGGCTGAGGGGGGCGGTGGAGCGGGCATGGCGGGTCCTCGGAGTGGGTGGCTGTCGGAGCGGGGCGATCAGGGCAGTACGACCAGGTCGCGCGGTCGGCAGTTGACGGGACCAGCGCGAGAGGAAATGCGTCGGAGAGGCGCGAACCTGGACGAGGTGCTCCGCCGCCCCTACGTCCTGCCGTCCGCGCCCCGCTCCGGCGACACGACGGCCGGCGTGCCCCAGGCCACCTCGGGCACGAGCCAGTTCGGCATGACCCGCTTCATCCGCGCCGCCGAGGGCCGGGCCGACCTCCAGCGCACGTCCGAGCCGGAGGAGTGAGCCGCAATCCGGAGCCCCGGACATCGAAAGGGGGCTTGTCCCGCACACCGTGCGGGACAAGCCCCCTTCTCCTTGAGCGCCGGGCAGGCCTTGCACCTGCATCTCCCCGCAGGAAGCGGGACGTCTTTCCTTGGACCACCAACGCAGCGCCGGACGACCGGAGTTGCGGTGACCAGCTCAAGATCCACCTTAGCCCACCGACCCCCGCCGGGCCAACGCGCGGGCGGCCCGCACGCTCGCGCCCGGGGCATTGTCAGTGGTGGCAGGCAGGATGAACGTCATGACTACACCAGCTGCAGTGATCGTGGATGCCGCCGGCTACGCGCAGGCGGTCGAGGACGCGGTGAAGGCTTCGGCCGCCTACTACACCGGCGGCACCTCGGTGCTGGACGACGACTCCTACGACCGGCTGGTGCGCGGCATCGCCGCGTGGGAGGCCGACCATACCGATCAGGTGCTGCCCGACTCCCCGTCCGGAAAGGTCGCCGGCGGCGCGGTCGAGGGCGACGTCCCGCACACGGTGGCGATGCTGAGCCTGGACAATGTGTTCTCCCCCGAGGAGTTCACCGCGTGGACCGTCTCGCTGGCCCGAAGAACCGACCACGAGGTCACGCGGTTCAGCGTCGAGCCGAAGCTCGACGGCCTGGCGATCGCCGCCCGCTACGTCGACGGCCGCCTCACCAGGCTCATCACGCGCGGCGACGGGACGGCCGGGGAGGACGTGTCCCACGCGATCGGCACCATCGAGGGCCTGCCCGCCGAGCTGACCGAGCCTGTCACCGTCGAGGTGCGCGGCGAAGTCCTCATGACCACCGCCCAGTTCGAGCACGCCAACGAGGTGCGCACGGCGCACGACGGACAGCCGTTCGCCAACCCGCGCGGCGCCTCGGCGGGCACGCTGCGCGCCAAGGAGCGTGCCTACACCGTGCCGATGACGTTCTTCGGCTACGGCCTGCTGCCGCTGGCCGGCACGGAGGCGGGGCTCGCCGAGCGGCTGGGCGAGCTCGCGCACAGCGAACTCATGTCCCGGACGGCCGAGTTGGGCATCAACACCACCGCCACCACCCCCGTGCCCGGCATCACCGCCGACACGGTCGAGGAGGTACTGACCCGGGTGCGGGATATCGCCGCGCTGCGGGCCGGGCTGCCGTTCGGGATCGACGGGATCGTCATCAAGGCCGACCTCGCCGCCGACCAGCGGGCCGCCGGATCGGGCTCGCGGGCCCCGCGCTGGGCGATCGCCTACAAGCTCCCGGCGGTGGAGAAGATCACCCGGCTGCTGGAGGTGGAGTGGAACGTGGGCCGCACCGGCATCATCGCCCCGCGCGCCGTCCTGGAACCGGTGGAGATCGACGGGGCCACCATCACCTACGCCACCCTCCACAACCCCGGCGACATCACCCGCCGCGACCTGCGTCTGGGCGACCACGTCATGGTCCACCGGGCCGGCGATGTCATCCCCCGCGTCGAGGCGCCCGTCGCGCATCTGCGGACCGGTGAGGAACAGCCCATCGTCTTCCCCGAGGTGTGCCCGCGCTGCGGTTCCGGCATCGACACCAGCGAACTGCGCTGGCGCTGCGAACAGGGCCGCAACTGCCATCTGGTCGCCGCCCTGTCCTACGCCGCCGGCCGCGACCAGCTCGACATCGAGGGCCTGGGCCACACCCGCGTGGTCCAGCTCGTCGAAGCGGGCCTGGTAGCCGATCTCGCCGACGTGTTCGCCCTGACCCGCGAGCAACTCCTGGGCCTGGAAAGGATGGGCGAGACCAGCACGGACAACCTCCTCGCCGCGATCGTCACGGCCAAGGGGCAGCCACTGTCCCGGGTGCTGTGCGCGCTCGGGGTGCGCGGCACCGGCCGGTCCATGTCCCGCCGTATCGCCCGGTACTTCGCCACCATGGACAACATCCGCGCCGCCGACGCCGAGTCGATGCAGCGGGTCGAGGGCATCGGCACGGAGAAGGCCCCCTCGATCGTCGCCGAACTCGTCGAACTGGCTCCGCTCATCGACAAGTTGGCCGCCGCCGGGGTCAACATGACCGAACCCGGCGCGACGCCGCCCGCACCCGTGACGGACGATGCCGGGGCCGACGGCGCGCCGGACACTGATGCGGCTGCGGGTACGAGCACGGATGCGGCCACGGCGGACGGTCCGCTGGCCGGGATGGCGGTGGTCGTCACCGGTGCGATGACCGGCCCGCTGGAGAAGCTGAGCCGCAACGAGATGAACGAACTCGTCGAACGTGCCGGTGGCCGCTCCTCCTCCAGCGTCTCCAAGAAGACCACCCTGGTCGTCGCGGGCGCCAACGCGGGGTCGAAGCGCGCCAAGGCCGAATCGCTCGGCATCCGGCTCGCCACCCCCGAGGAGTTCGCGATCCTGATCGCCGACTATCTCGACTGAGGTCGGGAACAACCCGGGCCGGTCGACCGTTCTCCAGGATGTGTGGCCCCGGCTGGTCTCCCCCGTCCAGCCGGGGCCCCTTTCACTCCCAGGAGCGACCTCCCGCACTCCGCGGCAAGGGCAGAATGGACGCCACACAGCCGCTGCGGATGGGGAGTTCATGGACACGCGTACGTTCGACGCGCTGACCAAGTCGATGAAGAGCGCGTACGTCGCGGGTCTCAGTGAGGGTGCCGTGCCCCGCCCGGTCATCATGCCGCTCGTACGGGGCGAGTTGGTCGGGCTGATCTGGCTGCGCCCGGTCGAGCCCGGCCGGGACGCCCTCACCGCGATCGCGTCGCTCTCGAACATCGCTGCGGCGGCCGGCGCCGACGAGATCATCCTCGCCTGGGAGACCCATGACGTGGCGACCGTCTGCGAACTTCCCGCCGACGGCCCGGCGCCCTGCCTCAACATGGTGCACGCCACGAAGGACGGCCACACGCTCCACCAGTTCCCCTACGCCGAGGACCCGGCATCGGCCGCACCGGAGTGGCAGCCGGCCCCGGCTCCCCAACCCGACGCCAAGCTGGTCCCGCCCGTGCAGGCCGCGGTCGACTACGCCTTCACTCCCCTCGATCTGGACCACCCCTCCCCGTTCGGCGTCACGGTGGTCCTGATGGAGGAGGACGGCTACAACCTGCGCCTCACAGAAGCCTTCGCCTTCTGACGGCCTCGGGCCGACAACATCATCGTTCGTCACACCGCAAACTGCCGTTACAGACATGACACAGTTCATGACCCAACGGCACCGCGCACCCACCCCGGGCCTACGCTGTGCCGGTGACCAGTGTCGATGTCGCCGCCGGACCCGCCGCCGAGAGCGGCCCCGAACCGCGCACCCAGTCCCTCATGCTGACCTTCTTCGGCGCCCATGTGCTGGGGCGGCCCGTCGCCGTGTCGTCGGGCAGCGTGATCGCCGCACTCGGCAGGGTCGGCAGCACCGAGGAGGCGGTGCGGACCACCCTGAACCGCATGGTCAAACGCGATCTGCTGGAGCGCAGCCGCCAGGGCCGCAAGACCTATTTCGGACTGACACCGCACGCCGTGCAGGTACTGACGGACGGCCGCGACCGCATCTGGCGCACCGGCGCGGTGAACCGGGACTGGGACGGCCGCTGGACGATGGTCGGTTTCTCGCTGCCCGAGGCGTGGAGCCGCGAACGGCACGATCTGCGCTCCCGGTTGATCTGGGCGGGCTTCGGCCCTCTACAGAACGGCCTGTGGGTGGCCCCGGCGCCCGTCGACGTCCGCGAGATGGTGGCGGGCCTCGGCCTGGAGCCGTATCTGCGGGTGTTCCGGGCGGAGGTGGAGTCGCCGACCGACGTCCGCGAGGTGCTTGAGCAGGCCTTCGACGTGCCCGCCATCGGCGCGCGTTACCGGGCGTTCCTGGAGCGCTGGGACCGCACCGACCCGCTGCCCGCGGCGGCCTCCGGCGACGAACTCGCGGGCCAACTCCTGCTGCACACCGACTGGTTGGACCTCGTACGACGGGACCCGCACCTGCCCGCCGAGCACCTGCCCGCGGACTGGCCGGCCGCCCAGGCGGAGACCGTCTTCCGCGGTCTGGCCAGCCGCTGGGAGCGCCCGGCGGCACGCGCCGCCACGCGTCTGCTGGACACCCTGACGCTGGGCTGATCCCGGCTCGCACGGAATCCGGCGCGTCCCCGTGCGCACCCGTCCGCCTCTTTATTGGTCAGTCTCTTGACGGCAATGAAAAAAGAGCCCTACATTCGCAGCGCTCTTCCCGCTTGGCTCACCCGCCCGCTCCCCCACCAGGTCGTGTCCGCGAAGTCCCGCCGTCCGCCCCAAGGGCGGGCTCCGCGGACACGGCCTGGGTCCCCACTCGACCCGCGGAGCCGCCGTCATGCCCCGACCCCGTTTCTCGACCCTCGCCGCAGCCTGCGCGACCGCCCTCGCAACCGCCCTGATCGGCCCGGTGACCAGCGCCCAGGCCACCACCGCCCACTACTCCGGCACGCTGACCGACGGCGCCACCTGGATCGCGGACACACCCGACCACTGGAACGGCACCCTGCTCCTGTTCAGCCACGGCTTCGGCCCCACGACCGCTGCCGACGCCCCGTCGCCCGCGGTGGCCCAGGCCCTGCTGGCCGCCGGTTACGCCCTCGCCGGCTCCTCCTACGACCCGAACGGCTCGATGTGGGCGCTCGACTCGGCCGAGCGGGACCAGTTCGCCGCGCTCACCGCGTTCCGCCGACAGGTCGGCACCCCGACCCGGGTCATCTCGGTGGGTCAGTCCATGGGCGGCCTGGTCAACGCGGAGATCGCCCGGGACGGCGCCGGACGCGTCGACGGTGCGCTCGGGCTGTGCGGCCTGGTCGCGGGCGGTGTCGACCTGGACAACTACCAGCTGGACGCGGAGTACACCCTGGCCACGTTATTCGACCCGGCCGACGCCGACGCCCTGGTGAACCTGGACAGCCAGGCCGACGGCGGCGCCCTCGCCGACCGGCTCACCGAGGCAGTGGAAGCGGCGCAGCGGACTCCGGCGGGACGCGCCCGGATCGCCCTGGCCGCCGCCTATCTCAACCTGGCCGACTGGGCACCCGGCCAACAGCCGCCCGCGCGCGGGGACTTCGCGGGCCAGGAGCAGCAGCAGTACGCGTGGCTGGCTCAGGGGCTGCTGGGGTTCATCGTCCCGGCGCGCTGGTCGGTGGAGCAGTCGGCCGGCGGCAACACGTCCTGGAACAAGGGCGTCGACTACGCCGGGCTGCTGCGCGGTTCCGCCCACGCGAAGCAGGTCGAGGCGCTCTACCGCGACGCCGGGCTCGACCTGCGCACCGATCTGAACCGCCTCACCCGCGGGGCGGACATCACGGCCGACCCGGTCGCGGTGGCCCGTCTGGAGCGGACCTCGACCGCCGGACAGGGCCTGGCCGTACCGCTGCTGGACATCCACACAACCGCCGACCAACTGGTTCCCGTGGAACAGGAGTCGGCCTTCGCCGGGCGAATCCGCGCGGCCGGTGACTCCGCGCTCCTGCGCCAGGCCTACGTGGCCCGTCAGAGCCACTGCAACTTCACCACCGCCGAATTGGTCGCCGGTCTGCACGCGGTGGAACACCGACTGGACACCGGGCACTGGGACGACGCCGCCTCCGCCGCCCGACTCCAGCGCACCGCCGATGAGTTGGGCCTCGACGGCGCGGCCTTCACCGACTACCGGCCGAGTCGCCTGACCGGCACGCGCTGACACCGAAACCCCCGCCCGCATCTCCCTACCGTCCCCGCCCGTCCTGCACGTATCAGGAGCCCTCCGTGTCAATGACGACCGAACCGACCGAACCCTCCACCAGAACCGCCACCGGCCCCGGCCTGACCACCGGCACCCTGGTCGCCGGTCTCCTCGCCGTCTGCCTCGCGCAGATCGGCCTGGCGATACCGGCCACCCTCAACGGGCTGTTCCAGTCCGACCTGCATCCGGTCGGCTCCCAACTCACCTGGATCTCCGACGCGTTCCTGCTCCCGGTCGCCGTACTGGAACTGACCTTCGGCCTGCTCGGCGACCTCTTCGGCCGCAAGCGGCTGCTGGTCGGCGGCGCCGCGCTGCTGGCCGTGGGCGAGCTGGTCAGCGCCACCTCCTCCGGCGTGCACCAGCTCTGGACCGGACAGGCCCTGGCGGGGCTGGGCGCCGCCGCCCTGTTCCCTACCTCGCTGGCCATCCTGGCCGCCGGCACCACCTCACCCGCGCAACGGGCCCGCGTCATCGCGATGTGGGCGGCCCTGCTCTCCACCGGCGGGTTCATCGCTCCGCTGCTCGGCGGCGTCACGGCGACCTACGGCTCCTGGCGCTGGTCCTTCGTCGTGGTCACCGCCGTCGCCGTGGCGAGCGTCGCGGTCAGCGCCCTGTTCGCCGTCAACTCCAGTGCTCCCGAGGGCCGTTCACTCGACATCGCGGGACAGGTCACCATCGGCCTGGGCCTGTTCGCCCTGCTCTACGCCATCATCCAGGGCCCGACGGACGGTTGGGCCTCGCCCTCGATCGTCATCGCCTTCGTCCTGGCGGCCGTGTTCCTCGCCGCCTTCGTACTGGCCGAGAAGCACGCCAAGTCACCGCTCCTGCGCCTGGACCTGTTCCGCAACCGTGCCTTCGCCGTCGCCTCGGTCGTGGCCGTGGTGGGTATGTTCGCCTTCCTCGGCACCGCCTATTCCGTGAGCATCCGGCTCGGCCCGGTGCAGGACCAGGCACCCATGCGCACGGGCCTGGCGTTCGTCCTCCTCAACGGCATCACCCTGGCGATGCTGCCGCTGACGGAACGCCTGCTGCGAACCGTCGCCCCCGGACTGCTCCTGGGCACCGGGCTGCTGTTGATCGCGGCGGGCGACTACTGGGCAGCCACACTCCCGATCACCGACACCGCCTTCACCTCACTGGTCCTCCCCCTCGGTCTGGTCGGCCTGGGCTTCGCGATCACCGTCTCGTCGATCACGGCGACGGCCGTGAACACCGTGCCGACCCACCTGGCGGGCATGGCGAGCGCCACCACCAACCTGCTGCGCGACTTCGGATTCACCCTCGGCCCGGCCGTCATCGGCGCGGTCGCCCTGAGCCGCGCGGCGAGCAGCTTCACCGACTCCCTCGACAACTCCGCCCTGCCCCAGGCACTGAAGGGCGCGGGCACGGCCGTACTGGAGGAGGGCGGCCCGCTCGCGGTGAACGGCGCCTCGGCGGCTTCCCCGAAACTGGCCGACCTGCACCCCCTCGCCCTGGACGCCCTCGGCCACGGCTACTCGATCGGTTTCGTCGTCTGCGGCAGCGCGGCACTCGTCTCGGCACTGCTGGCCCTCGTCGCGCTCCGGGGCCGCAAGGCCTCCTCCGTGTGACGGTTCCGCCCCGGAGTCGCCGCCAACCGCCTCAGCCTCAGGGCGAGTTGGATCTCCAGGGCGCGGGCGGGGTCCTGCCAGTCCTCGCCGAGCAGTCTGCCCACGCGTTCCAGTCGCTGGGCCACGGTGTTGACGTGGACGTGCAGGTCGTCCTTCGTGCGGGCCGGGCTCATCCCGCAGGCGAAGTACGCGTCGAGGGTGCGCAGCAGATCGGTGCCGCGACGCTCGTCGTACCGCGTGACCGGGCCGATGGTCCGCTCGACGAAGCCGCCGATGTCGCGGTCCCCGGCGAGGAGCAGTCCGAGGAAGCCGAAGTCCTCGGCGGCGGCGCCGTCGCCACAACGGCCCAGGAAACGCAGGGCGTCGAGGCACCGTAGGGCCTCCTGGTAGGCGGCGACCACGGCGTCCGGAGCCGCGGCGGGTTTCTCGACGGGCCCGGAGGCGCCGACGGTGACCTCTTCGTGGACCGCCGCTCCCAGGTGGGCGGCGGTGCGCCGGGCCAGGTCCGTGGCGGTGTCGCCGGAGTCGAGGGGCAGCAGGAGGACGGTGCCGCCGTCGCGTGCGGCGGCCAGGCCGTGCCGGGTTCCGGCGAGATGCGAGGCGGCGGACCACAGCCGTCTGCGGGCGGCGGCCTCCTGGTCGGCGTCGCCCGCCGGGCTGTCGAGGCGGGCGGCGAGAACGACATGGATGGCGTCGAGGTCGGCGCGCAGCCGGGACGCGCGGTCCCGCAGCAGGACCGGGTCGCGGTCCCGGGCGTCGAGCAGGTCGTCCAACAGCTCCCCGCGGACGCGCTGTTCAGCCTCGGCCGCCGACCGCCGGGCGAGCAGGAGCAGGGAGGTGACCATGGCGGCGCGCTCCAGGGTGCGCTGGTCGACGGGGTCGAGTCCAGGGTGGCCGCGCAGCACCAGGGCGCCGAGCAGCTCGTCCCCGGCGGCGACGGCGGCGATCCAGTCGTCCTGGTTCCGGATGGCGTGCCCTTCCGCACGGGATGTCTCCAGTGCTTTCGCGGGCGAGGCGTCGGTTTCGGTGAACTCGACGACCCCGTCGAGGACTTGGGAGACGGCGGCGGCCACGTCGTGGACCCCGCCGCCGCGCAGCACGAGTTCGGCGAGCCGGTCGTGGATGTCCGAGGCGCGCTCGATGACCGCGCTGCGGTCCTGGATGATCTCGTTGGCACGCTCCAGGTCCGCGAGCGCCGAACGGGTCTCCGTGAGGAGGTTCGCGGTGTCGATGGCCGCTGCGGCGAGCGCGGCGAAGGAGCCGAGCAGCGCGATCTGCTCCCGCTCGAAGACCCGCGCCCGCCGGTCCGCCGCGAACAGCACCCCGATCACGCGGTGCCCGAGCATCAGCGGCACGCCGAGGATCGCCACCAGCCCCTCGTCCCGCACTCCCGAGTCGATGGTGAGGGTGTGCTGAAAGCGGTCGTCCTTGAAGTAGTCGTCGGTGACATAGGGCCGTGCCGTCTGGGCCACGAGTCCGCCGAGTCCCTCCCCCATGCCCAGGCGCAGTTGCTGGAAGCGGGCCGCGACCGAACCCTCGGTGACCCGCATGTAGGTGTCGCCCCTGGCCGGGTCGTTCAGGCTGAGGTAGGCGACGTCGGTGCCGAGCAGCGACCGGGCGCGCTGGACGATCGCCCGCAGTACGGCGTCCAGGTCGCGCAGGCCGGCGAGATCGTGGGCGGTCTCGAAGAGCGCGGACAGCTCGGCCTCGCGCCGTCGGCGTCCCTCCAGCTCCGAACGCACGCGCAGCGCGAGGGACTTGGCGTGTTCGAGTCCGGCGATCAGCCCGGCCGGTCTGCCCTCGGCACGGGCGAGCAACACCGGCTGCTCGTAGGCGTCGGCGGACGCGCCCCGGGCCAGCAGCTCCAGGAACGGCGTCTCGGCACTGCTCGGTCGCGCTCCGGCACCGGTGAGGATGGTGGAGCGCTCGGCTGACTGCGCGTGATCGCTGGACATGCTCACAGGATTCCCCATTGCCGGGCCGGCCGGTCGGGCCTGTGGACAACTCGGAATCGCCGGCGCTCCATGCGGTTCAATGCGCGGTCCACCCGCCGTCCAGCACCAGCGAGGTGCCGGTCATGAAGGAGGCCTGGGGGCCGCACAGATGGGCGACGGCCTCGGCGACCTCCTCCGGCTCGATGAGCCGTTTCACCACGCTGTCCCGCAGAAGCACCTCGGTCAGCACCCGCTCCTCGGAGATGCCGTGCGCCTGTGCCTGGTCGGCGAGTTGCCGCTCGACCAGTGGGGTGCGCACATAGGCGGGGTTCACACAGTTGGAGGTGACGCCATGGGGCGCGCCTTCGAGGGCGGCGGTCTTGGAGAGTCCCTCCAGACCGTGTTTGGCGGCCACATACGCGGACTTGAAGGCGGAGGCACGCAGCCCATGAACGGAGGACACATTGACGATCCGGCCCCACCCCTGCGCGTACATGTGGGGCAGGGCCCCACGGATGAGCCGGAAGGGTGCCTCCAGCATCACGGTGAGCACCGTGTGGAAGACGTCGGGCGGGAACTCCTCGATGGGGCGCACCAGTTGCAGCCCCGCGTTGTTCACCAGGACATCCGTGCCGGCTGCGGCAAACTCGGCGGCGTCCAGGTCGGTGAGGTCGAGTACGTGCGGTTCGACGGTGCCCGCCAGGTCCCGCGCCTGCTCGGCGAGGGCCGCGAGTCCCGGGGCGTCCACGTCGACCGCTCTGACCTTCGCCCCGGCGGCGGCCAGCCGCAGGGTGCAGGCACTGCCGATACCGCCGGCGGCACCGGTGACGAGTGCGGTCCGGCCATCGAGGCCGAGGAGCGGCGTGGGGTGGGGCCCCGGGAGGGCACTGGGCGCGGTCATGTGTCGAGCCTAGGCAGCGCCATGGCCCCAACACATATGGGCCGAGCCCATACTTCAGTCAGAAGCCGTGGTGTCGAACCATGTGGGTGCGTCAGCCAGGGTCTGCTTGATCCGGAACAGTTGGTGATCGCTGAGTTCGGGCAGCGCGTCCAGCTCGAACCAGCCGACCTCCAGGGACTCGTCGTCGTTCACGGCCGCCTCGCCGCCGACGGCCCGGCACTGAAGGGTGATGTCCATGAACTGGCAGGCGTCACCGTTCGGGTAACTGATCGGCCCCCCGGCCTTGACCATGACGACCCGCTCGGCCACGCACTCCACGGCCGTCTCCTCGAACACCTCGCGCACCGCGCACACCGCGGGCTGCTCACCGGGCTCGGGAATGCCGGAGGGCAACGCCCACTCGTGGTTGTCCGACCGCTTGCCCAGCAGCACGCGTCCCGCGTCGTCGAAGACCACGGCGCTCACCCCGGGAAGCCACAGCAGTTGGTGCCCGGCGGATTCCCGGATCGTACGAATGAAATCAGGAGTAGCCATGGTCAGACCCTAACGGGACGGTCCATGGCCACTCCACGAACTGCCGCGCGTGCGGCGGATGTACGACAGCCGTACGGCTACGCGTCACCCGTGCGCCGACGGCGCAGACCCGCGCCGATCGCCCAGCCGAGGCCGCCCGCGGCGACGAGGACAAGGGCCATTTCGGGCAGGATGCCGAGCTTGGTGGCCGGTGTCTCCGAGGAGCGCAGCGGCACCTTCTGGACCAGGGAGTCGGCCACGAACATGCCGGTCTTCTGGGTGATCTTCCCGTCCGGCATGATGATCGCGCTGACGCCGCTGGTCACCGGGACCGTGACGGTCCGGCTGTGCTCGACCGCGCGGACCCGGGACATGGCGAGCTGCTGGTAGGTCATCTCGCTGCGGTCGAAGGTCGCGTTGTTGCTGGGCACGGAGATCAGCTGGGCGCCGTCGGTGACCTCGGAGCGCACGGCCCAGTCGAAGGCCGCCTCGTAGCAGGTGACCAGGCCGATCTTGGCGCCGCTCATGGTGAACACGCCCGGCTTGGTGCCCCGGCTGAAGTCCTGGCGGACCATGCTGGTCCAGTTCTTGTTGATGGCCCCGAGGAGCGAGCGCATCGGGAGGTACTCGCCGAACGGCTGGATCTGCCGTTTGTCGTAGGTGCTGGTCGGGCCCTTCACCGGGTCCCAGAGGATCTGCTCGTTGTAGAGCTTGCCGCCCCGTTCGACCACGCCGCCGACCGAGATGGGCGCGCCGATCTCCTTCGCGGCCTCGTCGATGTCGAAATAGGCCTGGGCGTCGGCGAACGGGTCGACGTCGGAGGAGTTCTCCGGCCACAGGACCACGTCGGGCTTCGCGACCTTGCCGGCCTTGACCTTCGCGGCCAGCCGCAGTGTCTCCTTGACGTGGTAGTCGAGGACGGCACGGCGCTGGGCGTTGAACTCCAGTCCCGCGCGCGGGACGTTGCCCTGGATGACCGCGACGGTCGTGGTGCCGTCCTCGGCCTTGTCGCTCACCAGGGACCGCGCGGCCACCGCGCCGACCACCGGTACGGCCACGCTCAGCAGGGCCACGGCCGCGGCGGACCGTCGTACCTCATGGGTGCGCCGGGTCTCCAGGGCCAGCCGCACGATCTCGTACAGGCCGAAGCCGCACAGGACGACGGCGAAGCCGAGGACCGGGGTGCCGCCCACCGCGGCGAGCGGCAGGAAGACGCCGTCCGCCTGGCCGAACGCGATCTTGCCCCAGGGGAAGCCGTGGAAGGGGACACGCGCGCGTACCGCTTCTCCGGCGATCCACAGTGCCGCCGCCCACAGCGGCCAGGCGGGCAGTTTCGACACCGCGGTGATGCCCGCGCCCACCAGCGCGACGAAGATCGCCTCGACCGCGACCAGCGCCAGCCAGGGCCCGGGGCCGACCTCGACGCCGGTCCACACCAGCAGGGGCAGCAGGAATCCGAGGCCGAAGAGGTAGCCGAGGCCGAGGCCCGCCTTCCAGCTGCGGCCTCTCAGCACCCACCCGAAACAGGCGAAGGCGGGCAGCGCCAGCCACCACAGCGTGCGCGGCGGGAAACTGACGTAGAGCAGCACTCCGGAGAGGGCGGCTACGGCGGCCGGGACCAGACGGACGAGCCGGGCGAGGCGCGCTGCGGGCGCGGCCTGGGGCTCCAGCTGGTCCGACTCGTCCACGGAAGTTGCGGTGACGGTCACTCCGGGAGTGTACGGCGGTTGACCTTGGGGCCGACAGCACGGTCCGGATCGCAGCACGGGGCACTGAACAGGCCGGGAGCCGCATCGTTCCTGCGCAACTCGTCCACAAATCGGTCATCAGCCGTTACGGTGTGCCGGAGCCCCTGTCGTGCGGCTGGTCCAGGTCGGCGGCCGGGGTCGGTCACGGGTCGGGGGGCTCGGTTCAGGGGGCGGCGGGGTGGGTTCCACGGGGATGGCGTCGGCGACCGGTCCGGACGCCGACAGCGAAAGACGAAACGTTTCGGACGCGGTGGGTGTCGCGGTACTCGGGGCCTGTGCCGCGTGGTCGCTGATCACCGCCGCGATGCACGACGGCCGGCCCGAGGGGGTACTGCTCGCGGTCCTGGCGGTCTCCGCCGGATACGCGTCCGGGCGGATCTCCGGGGCGCTCGTGCCGGTCGCCGCGCCCTGTGCCGGGGCACTGGCCGGCCTCGGTCTGGCGCTGGCCGAACCGCGTCTCGCCCCTGGCCCCCAGTTCGTCGCCCCGCTCGGCGACGCCGGTGCCACCGCGGCCCTGCTGACCCTGGCCGTCGGCTGCGCGTGCTGCGCTGCCTGGGCAGCCCCGGCCCCGGTCCTGCGGCTCGCGCTGCGGCTGCTGGCCGCCGGGATCACGGTCACCGCGCTCGTCCTGGGCTCGGTCTCGGGGTTCGTCACATGTACGGCGGTGGTGCTGTGCTCGTTCGCCGCAGGCCGGATGCGACTCCGCGGTCTCGGTGTCGTGGGCCTCGGTCTGGCCGCCGCGCTGGCGACCGGAGCGACCTGGGCCATCGCCGGAAACGTACTGCCGGACGGGCTCACCGAGTCCCTGGAGGGCCAGCTGAGCCTCCACCGGGTCCAGCTGTGGCAGGACGCCCTGCACATGGCGCATCAGGATTCCGCCCTGGGGGTGGGCCCGGGGCGCTTCGGGGAGCTGAGCGGCGCGGCGGCCGAGGCCCTGCTGCCGGACGGGAAACCGCACTCGGCGCCGTTCCAGATGGCGGCCGAGCAGGGGGTCGTCGGCGTGCTCCTGCTGGCGGCGGCCTTCTGCTGGGTGCTGCACGCGTTGTGGCGCACTCCGCGCTCCACGCCGATCGCGCTCACCGCGGGCGCCGCGCTGACCGGGCTCGCGATCATCGCCTCGGTGGGCAACGCGCTCAGCTTCACGACGGTCACGGCCGGAGCGGGTTTCCTGGCCGGTCTTGCCACGGCCCACCCGATCACCGACGACGTCTCACGCACCGTCCCGGACGCACGCGCGCGTGGCGACCGCCTTGCCCCGTGAGGGGCGGGGGTGACGTCAGTGCACCGCGCCCGGCGTGGGCGGCACCAGCCGGTCCGTGATGATCCGTACGGCCGCCTCCGCGTTGTCCACGGTGATGGTGAACGTGTGCCCGTCCCACAGCCGCAGCACGATGCCCTCACCCCGCCGTACGACGACGGCGGTGCCCTTCTCGGGCCGCCAGCGGTAGCCCCAGCCGCCCCACTGGCGGGGGGTGACGTGCGGGGCGAACTCGGCGCCCGCGACACTGGCGAGGGGGATGCGGCGGCGCGGCACACCGATGTGACCGCAGCGCACTTCGAGGGTCTCCGTGTCCACCTTCAGGGCGACGTGCACGAAGGCGAGGGTGCCGAACAGCATGAGCAGTCCGGCCGCGATGCACCCGACGACGGACATGGCGAGCGGGGCGATGCCGGACTCCCAGGCGGAGTCCACGGCCAGCTCGATGCCGAGCGCCATGCAGGCGGCACCGGCGAGCGCCAGCAGCCACTGGAACCGGTTGGTCGCGCGTCCGGTCCAGATCTCGGTCTGCGGGAAGGTTTCGTCGCGGGGGTGGTCCCTCATGCCTACGAGACTACTCAGGTTTCGCTGCGCGGGTACCGCGTTGCGGAGGGTGACCGTTTTGCGCGGCGACAGGGTGGACGCAAGCGTCCGCATCTTCGCCGGCGGTCAGTGGGCGGGCGTGACGGCCCGCAGCAGCCGGCCTTCCGCGTAGGCCGCCGCCTCGGCGGGCAGCGCGCCCTCACGGCCGCTCAGCAGCACCGTGAGAGTGCCGTCGGCGGGCGCCTCGGGTGCGGGCTGCGCACCGATCCTGCGCAGCGCCTGGGCGGCGACCGCGTCGGCGGAACCGTGCAGGACGAGCGGCGGGCGGTCCGGGCGCTGGACGGCGGCGCGGATGCGTTCGGCGACCATCTCGTAATGGGTGCAGCCCAGGACGACGGTCGTTACATCGTCGGGGGTGAGCGCGGCGGCCGCGGCGATGGCGGCGTCGATGGCCGTCTCGTCCGCGTGCTCCACGGCCTCGGCCAGTCCCCAGCAGGGGACCTCCGTCACCGGCACTCCTTCGGCGAAGTCCTCGATGAGGCCGCGCTGGTAGGGGCTGCCGGTGGTGGCGGGCGTGGCCCAGATCGCGAAGGGCGTGCCGCCGGCGGCGGCCGGCTTGATCGCCGGGACCGTGCCGATGACCGGGATGCCCGGTTCCAGGAGGTCGCGTAGTGCGGTCAGGGCGTGGACCGTCGCCGTGTTGCAGCCGACGATCAGGGCGTCGGGCCGGTGCGCGGCGGCGGCCTCGGCGACGGCGAGCGCGCGGCGCGTGAGGTCCTCCGGAGTCCTCGGTCCCCAGGGCATGCCGTCGGGGTCCAGGGAGAGCACGAGATCCGCGTCGGGGCGTACGCGTCGTACCGCCGCGGTGGCCGCCAGAAGGCCGATTCCCGAGTCCATGAGCGCGATCTTCACCCGGTCACGATAGACGATGGCCTCTGTGGAGCCGCTCCCTTGGGGCAAACTGCGGCCGTGAGCACCCTCGCGTGGACCGCCGCCGTATCACTCGCCGCCTGGCTGTGGCTGCTGCTCTGTCAGGGCTTCTTCTGGCGCACGGACGTCAGACTGCCGACCCGCAGCGACCCGGAGGACTGGCCGTCGGTCTGCGTGGTCGTCCCGGCCCGCGACGAGGCCGCCGTACTGCCGGAGAGCCTGCCGTCGCTTCTCGCCCAGGAGTATCCGGGGCGGGCGGAGATCTTCCTTGTCGACGACGGGAGTTCGGACGGCACTGGAGAGCTGGCCCGTGAACTCGCGCGGACGCACGGCGGGTTGCCGCTGACCGTGGGCTCCCCCGGTGAACCGCCGGCGAGCTGGACGGGCAAGTTGTGGGCCGTGCGACACGGTGTCGAGCTGGCACGCGCGCGTGGCCCCGAGTATCTGCTGCTGACGGACGCGGACATCGCGCACGCCCCGGACAGTCTGCGGGAGTTGGTGGCGGCGGCGCGCACCGGCGGCTTCGACGCGGTCTCACTGATGGCCCGGCTGCGCGTGGAGAGTCCCTGGGAGCGGCTGGTGGTGCCGGCGTTCGTCTACTTCTTCGCGCAGCTGTATCCGTTCCGCCGGATCGGCCGGAAGGGCGCCCGCACCGCGGCGGCGGCGGGCGGCTGCGTCCTGCTGCGCGCCGATGCGGCGGAGCGGGCGCGGATCCCGGACGCCATCCGGCACGCGGTGATCGACGACGTGGCGCTCGCTCGTGCCGTCAAGGGCGGTGGGGGCCACATCTGGCTGGGGCTAGCCGAGCGGGTGGACAGTGTGCGCCCCTATCCGCGACTGCACGACCTGTGGCGGATGGTCTCGCGCAGCGCGTACGCGCAACTGCGGCACAACCCGCTGCTGCTCCTGGGCACCGTCCTGGGGTTGGCGCTGGTGTATCTCGTGCCCCCGGTGGCCCTGTTCACGGGGCTGGCCGCTGGAAGTGCGGGGGCCGCAGTTCTCGGCGGGCTCGCGTGGGCGGTGATGACGGGCACGTACGTCCCGATGCTCCGCTACTACGGGCAGCCGCTGTGGCTCGCTCCCCTGTTGCCGTTCACCGCGTTTCTGTACCTCCTGATGACGGTCGATTCCGCGGTGCAGCACTACAGGGGGCGCGGTGCGGCCTGGAAGGGCCGCACCTACGCGCGTCCGGATGCCGTCGTCGGCGAGGAGAGCTGAGGGCCTATTTGCGACCTGGGGTCCAGTTCATGCCCCACCCGTAGATACGGTCCACGGTCCGCTGCGGGCTCACCCCTCGGTCCGGGACGAGGTAGCGGGCCTCGCGCTGGACGACGAGGTCGCCCCCGGTGTTGGTGATCAGGGCGAGTGCGCACACCGTGGAGGGGACCGTGCACTCGTCGAGCGAGAAGTCGATCGCGGCGCCGTGCTGCGGCTGGAGGGTGACAGTGGCGTGCAGGTCGGCGAAGGAACGGGCGCCTTCGTAGATGGTCACGAAGACGAGGATGCGCCGGAAGTCCCGGATGTGGTCGAGGTTGATCGTGAGGTTCTCGCCGCTCGCGGAGGCGCCGGTGCGGTCGTCGCCGTCGAGGTGGATGTACGGGGGCTGGTGCAGGGAGCCGTACGCGTTGCCGAGGGCCTGGACGACGCCTTTGCGGCCGTCAGCGAGTTCGTACAGGGCGCACAGGTCGAGGTCGAGGTCCGCATGCATCGCGACCGCGCGGCCGCGTTTGCTGCCCCAGCCCGAGAACTGCTTGCGCACCTCCCAGTTGAGGTTCACGCGCATGGCGCCCGACGTGCCGCCCTGCTTGGTCAGGGAGACCGAGGGGGCCGCCTTGGTGAGCGTCACCTTGGACAGCCGGACGGGGGCGGTGGGCGGCATCGGGGGCGCAGGGGGCGGAGGCGCCATCGGCACGGGCGGAGCCACGGTCACGGGCGGCGGGGGCAGGTTCACCGGCGGCCCCGAGGGCGGCGGCATGGTGACGGCCGGTGCCGCCTGCTGCGGTTCGTCCACGGTGATGCCGAAGTCGGTCGCCAGGCCTTCGAGCCCGGTGCCGTAGCCCTGGCCGACGGCCCGGAACTTCCAGGCGCCCTGGCGGCGGTAGAACTCGCCGAGGACGAAGGCGGTCTCGACCGTCGCGCCCGCGCTGTCGAAGCGGGCGACGACGGTGTTCTGCGCGGCGTCCCGGACCTCGATGTACAGATCGGGGACCTGGCCGAACGTTCCGCCGTCGGCGGAGGCGGCGAGGACGACGCGCTCCACGGCGGGCTCCACGCGCGCGAGGTCGACGAGCAGGGTGTCGGTCATGCGCCCGCCGGCGTTGTTCTTGCCCTCGTGACGGACCGCGCCGGAGGAGTGCGTCGGCTGGTTGTAGAAGACGAAGTCGGCGTCGGTGCGGACCTTCCCGTCGACCAGGAGCAGGGCCGAGGCGTCCGCGTCGGGGACTCCGGGGCCGGGCCGCCACCCCAATTCGACGCGCAGTGCCGTCGTCGGCACCGGAACATTCGATCCTTTCAGCATTGACATGTCCTGCCCCCATCGCGTGTCACCGTGCCAGGACACGCCCCGGCAGCCCATTGGGTGTCTACTCGCACACAACCTATTCCTCAGGGCCGCGAACGCCCATGAGGGGCGCGGCAACACCCGTGGCCAACCGCTGGTAACCCGCCGGGAACTCGGGCTTTACACGATCCGAACACGGATCCATGCCCTTTTTTGACAAGTTCGCTCGCATTGGGGATCCCATGCCACTGCCGACACGGAAAACAACCCTCTAATCGGTCTCCCCAACCACCACATCGTGGGCTTAACTTATGTGCCATGACCTCCCCCCGCTCCACTTATGGCGGCGGCTACTACTCCGCCTCCTTCCCGGACACTCCGATCTACGACTCCCTCGTGGCCGAGCGGGGGACCCCGCAGATCGCCCCGATCCGGGTTCCCGCCGCGTACGACATGCCGGGGAGCAACCTGCCCGCGCTGCCGTCGGCGCTGCCCGCCCTCCCGGCGGGTCCCTCGCAGACCCCCTACGGCTACCCGCAGGCGCAGCAGCCCTCGCCGCTGCAGCAGGCGCCCGCCGCCTACATCCCGCAGCAGGCCCCGCCGCGCGGCTACGGCCAGCAGCAACAGCAGCCGCGTCCGATGGCGGCTCCGGCCGGCTACGAGGCGATGCGCCCGGCGGCTCCCCGCCCGGCCCCCGCTCCTTACCAGCAGGATCCGTACAGCAACAACCAGCAGTACCGCGGTTACTGATCCGCACCCTGCGCTGTCGGTGCCGCCTGGCACGATGGAGTGATGGGGAATGCGGAGCTGCGGTCGATCCACGTTCATCCGGTCAAGGCGCTCCGGGGCTTCTCTCCCCGGGAGGCTCAGGTGGAGCCTTGGGGGCTGGCCGGTGACCGACACTGGGCGCTGATCGACGACGGGGGAAAGGTCGTCACGCAACGCGAGCACCCGCGTCTCGCACTGGCCGCCGCCGAGCTTCTGCCCGGCGGCGGTGTCCGTCTGTCCGCGCCCGGCCTGGACCCGCTGACCGTGCCCGTTCCGGAGCCGGTCACCACCGTGGCGACGGAGATCTTCGGTACCAAGGTGGACGCGGTGCCGGCCCCGGAGGCCGCGCACATGTGGTGCGGCGCGTATCTGGGGTTCGGGGTCCGTCTCGTCCACATGGACGATCCTGCAACGCGCCGCCCCGTCGACCCCGACTACGGACTTCCCGGTGAGACGGTCGGCTTCGCCGACGGCTATCCACTGCTGCTGACCTCCGAGGCTTCTCTCGACGCCCTCAACTCCCTTGTCGCGCAAGGTGATCACCCCGCCGAGGGGCCGCTGCCCATGAACCGGTTCCGGCCCAACGCGGTCGTGGCGGGTACGGCCGCCTGGGCCGAGGACGACTGGTCGCGTCTCGCGATCGGCGAGGTCACTTTCCGGATCGCGAAGCTGTGCGGGCGCTGCGTCGTGACCACCACCGACCAGGACACCGCCGAGCGCGGCAAGGAGCCGCTGCGCACCCTGGCCCGACACCGCCGTATCGGCGGCAGGCTCATCTTCGGGCAGAACCTGGTGCCCCTGTCCACCGGCACGATCCGCGTCGGCGATCCGGTCCGGATTCTCGCGTAGACGAAGATCCACCGTTGGAGGTCCGGGGCGGGAACCCTGCCCGTGGGCCCGGTCGTTGAGATCCCGTGAGAAGTTCATGAGAGGCCCGGGGAGAGGTGATTTCGCTCTCTCTTCGACGCTCCTCTCACGTGAACGGCTCTCCCAGGAGTTATCACGGAGCGGGAAGGGGGTGCGGGACGGTGGGAGCAATCAGGGGCCTGTGGCGCTGGCGGCGCAATCCGCTGCGTCGCGCGACCGATCTGGTCGAGGCCTGGCTGGCCCTCGTGGTCCTGCTGCTGGTCCTGGTCGCCGCGCCCTTGATCGGTTCGCTCGTCGGCGCCGTCGCGCAGGACAGCCTTCAGCGGTCGGTGCGCGAGCAGCGCGCGGACCGGCACGCCGTGACGGCCACGGTGGTCAAGAAGCTCAAGGGTGCCGAGATCGACCCCGACCCCGACTCGGCCACCGCGCGGGACGTCCGCACCCGGGTCCTCGCCGACTGGACCGCGCCGGACGGCACCGTCCAGCACGGCGCGGTGATGGCGAGCCTCAACACCCCGCACACGGGCGACCACTTCAGACTCTGGACGGACCAGCAGGGGCACATAGTGGCCCGCCCGCTGGACTCGGCCACGGCGACGACGCACGCCGTGCTCGCCGGGTTCGGTGCGGCGCTGCTGACCGCCGGGCTCGTCGACAGCGGCCGACGGTTCGTGCTGTGGCGCATGGTCCGCCGCAGGTACGCGCGTTGGGACCGGGCCTGGGAGCGGGCGGGCCCGGACTGGGGCCGGACCGGCACCGGCAGCTGACAGCCTTCCGGCTCTGGTCAACCCACCGCCCGCACGCACGCTACGGTGGACCGGCGAAGGCTTCGGCATCAACCCGCGTACCACGAGGTGGGGGCACAGCAGCGCCATGGCACAGGGCACGGTCCAGGTGACGCACACCGGCACATCGCGGTGGCGGCGCCGCACAGGTGAGTACGCGTCGCTCGCCGCCGCCCTGGAGGCCGCGGCCGAGGGCGACGTACTGACCGTCGCTCCCGGCACCTACCGGGAGAACCTCGTCGTGCAGCGGTCGGTGACCCTGCGCGGCCCTGAGGGTTCCCCCGGCTCGGTGCGCATCGCACCCCTGGACGGCGTGCCGTTGACCGTGCGCGCCTCGGCGATCGTCCAGGACCTGCATGTCGAGGGCCAGGACTCGGCCGCGCCCGCGCTCCTTGTCGAGGACGGGACACCGGAGTTGACGGATCTTCGGATCGTCACGCGCTCCGCGTCCGGCATCGAGGTGCGCGGCGGCGCCCGCCCCACCGTGCGGCGCTGCACGGTCGACAACCCGGCCGGCATCGGGATCGCCGTACTCGACGGCGGTGGCGGGGTGTTCGAGGAGTGCGAGGTCGTCTCGGCCGGCCAGGCGGGCGTCGCGGTCCGCGCCGGCGGCCACCCGCGCCTGGAGCGCTGCCGCGTCCACCACGCCTCGGGAGTGGGGCTGTCCGCCACCGGCGAGAACTCCTCGCTGGAGGCGGTGGGTTGCGAGGTCTACGAGACGCGCGGCAGCGGCGTCCAGATCACCGCCCGCGCCACCGCGCACCTCACCGACTGCGATGTGCACCGTACGGCCGCGGACGGCGTCACGCTCGACACGGACGCGGTGCTGACGCTCGCCGACTGCCGTATCCACGACATCCCGGAGAACGCGGTCGACCTGCGCTCCCGCTCGGTCCTGACGCTGACGCGGACGACGGTGCGTCAGTTCGGGCGCAACGGCCTGTCGGTGTGGGACCCGGGCACGCGCGTGGACGCCAACCAGTGCGAGATCTTCGACAGCACGGGCGACTATCCGGCGGTGTGGGTCAGCGACGGGGCGACGGTGGTCCTCGACTCCTGCCGGGTGCACGACGTGCCGGACGCCCTGTTCGTCCTCGACCGCGGCTCCCGCGCGGACGTCGTCGACAGCGACATCTCCCAGGTCCGCAACACGGCCGTGTCGGTGAGCGACGGCGCGACCGCCCAGCTCGACGACTGCCGGATCCGGGACGCGGCCACCGGCGCGTGGTTCCGCGACCACGGCAGCGGCGGCACCCTGAACAACTGCACGGTGGACGCCACCCAGACCGGCGTCATCGTCACCAAGGGCGCCGACCCCACCATCGAGCGCTGCACGGTCGACTCCCCCGCCGAAGCAGGTTTCTACGTCTCCGCGGGCGGCCGGGGCACCTTCCAGAGCTGCCGGGTGATGAGCAGCGGCGGCTACGGCTTCCACGTCATAGACGGTTGTCGTACGACGCTCAAGAAGTGCCGTACGGAGCGGTGCGCGCGCGGTGGTTACGAGTTCGCGGACGCCGGACCGGACGCGGGGCCCGGCACCGGACCCGTCGTCGAGGACTGCACCAGCGACGAGAGCGGCCTCAAGCAGCCCACCGCCCATGAGACGGCCGTGGAGACGGCGAGTCAGGCGACCAGTGTGCTGGGCGTCATCCCCGGCCAGCGCACCGCCGAGCAGGCACCCCCGGCCACCGCGCCGGAACCCGACAAGGAGTCCCGCACCTCCAAGGCGGTCCTCGGTGAACTCGACGGTCTGGTCGGCCTGGACAGCGTCAAGCGCGAGGTGCGCTCCCTCATCGACATGATCGAGGTGGGGCGCCGTCGCCAGCAGGCCGGCCTCAAGGCGGCCTCCGTCAAACGGCACCTGGTCTTCACCGGCTCTCCCGGCACCGGCAAGACGACGGTCGCCCGGCTCTACGGCGAGATCCTCGCCTCCCTCGGTGTCCTGGAGAAGGGGCATCTCGTCGAGGTGTCCCGGGTCGACCTGGTCGGCGAGCACATCGGCTCGACGGCGATCCGCACCCAGGAGGCCTTCGACAAGGCGCGCGGCGGGGTGCTGTTCATCGACGAGGCGTACGCGCTCTCCCCGGAGGACTCGGGCCGCGACTTCGGTAAAGAAGCCATCGACACGCTGGTGAAACTGATGGAGGACCACCGGGACGCGGTCGTGGTGATCGTCGCGGGCTACACGGCCGAGATGGAGCGGTTCCTGTCCGTCAACCCCGGTGTGGCGTCCCGCTTCTCACGGACCATCACCTTCAGCGACTACAACGCCGAGGAACTGCTGAGGATCGTCGAGCAGCAGGCCGAGGAGCACGAGTACCGGCTGGCCGACGGCGCCTCCGAGGGGCTGACGAAGTACTTCACCGCGATCCCCAAGGGTGCCGCGTTCGGCAACGGCCGTACCGCGCGGCAGACCTTCGAGGCGATGGTGGAGCGGCACGCGAGCCGGGTCGCCCAGGTCGAGGAACCGAGCACGGACGACCTGACCCTGCTCTACGCGGACGACCTGCCCGAGCTGCCCTGAGGCGGCACCTCGGGCCGCAGCCGGGCCAGCAGCCGCTCCCGCTCCACGGCGAACACCGGGTCGGCCTGGTAGTCGGAGTGGCCCAGGATCGGGGCGGGCAGCGGGTGTTGGGCGGTACGGCCGTACTCCAGCGGGTCCTTGAGGGGTCCGTGGTCCACCTCGGGGCCGCAGTCGCCGGTCAGCCGGACCGGGCCGCCGATGGGGTCGGTGAGCCGGTACAGATTGCGCCAGCAGTCGACCTCGTGGTGCAGCCGGCTGAGCGCGGCCGGTCCGAAGTGGGCGGGGAACCAGCGGCCGTAGAGGCGCTCCAGGGGTGAGCCGTAGGTCAGGAGGGCGACTCGTTTGCGCTGGGCCGGTTTGAGCTGCCAGGCCGCGGCTGCCGCCAGGACGCTGCCCTGGGAGTGGCCGGAGAGGACGAGCCGGCCGCCCGTGGCGCGGGTCCAGGTGGCGATGCGCCAGGTCAGGTCGGGGACCGCGCGCTCGGCGTAGCAGGGCGGGGCGAAGGGGTGGGCGGCACGTGGCCAGAAGGTGCCGACGTCCCACAGGATGCCGATCGTGCGCCGCGCGGAGGGGTCCTTGTAGGCGCGCCTGCCCCAGGTGACGAAGAGGATGAAGCCGAGCCCGATCAGCCAGGAGCCGAGGCCCTGTGCGGTCTGGGCTGCGCCGTGCACGAAAGCCTGTCCCTCCTCACCGGCGCGTTCCGGTGTCTTGTCGGTGGTGAAGGCGCCGACGAGCGCTCCGGCGCCCAGGAGGAGGGTCGCGGTGGAGGTGACGGCGACGAGGAGGGGGCCGCGGTCGGTGAGCGCGGCCATCGCGCGCGTGCTCGCGATGCGGGCCGTGCGGGCGTGGTCCCGGCGCTCGCCGGGATAGTCGTGCGTCACCGCGCCCAGTTCGGTGCGGCGCAGCCGCCAGGTGCGGTGGCCGAGTCCGGCGGAGAGGACGAGGACGACGAGGAGCAGCGGCGGGATCACCGAGGCCTGCCAGGTGAGCAGCACGGGCGGGCCCGCGATGGACATGCCGGTGCCGTCCAGCCAGTCGGAGACCCGCTGGGACACCCCGCCGGACATCACACCGCCCAGGGCGCAGGCGAGCATCGCGACGGCCGGGCCGCCCAGGCCCCGCATCGCGGCGCGCGGGTCCGGGTGGGTGCGGTGCAGTTGGTGGGCGACGACCGCGAGGACGATCACCAGCAGGCCCTGGACCAGGGCGATCCCGCCGAAGGCGACGTCTCCGGGCAGCCGCCCCGAGGACTCCCATCCGGGGCGCGGCCAGGCGGCGTACAGCAGGGCGAGGGCGAGCAGCAGGAGTGCGCCCAGCGGCAGCCACCGTACGAGACGGCGGTCGAGTGCCTGGTCGAGGCGGTTCTCGCTGCGGCCCCGGCGGCACACGACATAGACCACGACGAAGCCGAGACCGGCGAGCGCCGTCTCCAGGAGCACTCCGAAGGAGGCGGAGGCGTGGGATCCGTCAGGGCCGCGGTCGAAGGCCGCCGTCGAGACGGTGACGGCCGCGGCGACGGTCAGCAGGCCCGCCGCCGTGTGGGCGGCGCGCAGTCGGGCGACCAGGCGGCGGCCGTACCAGAAGCCGGGGCGGCCCAGCGAGCTCTCGCCGGTCTCGTCGTCGGGCTCGGGTCGGCGCGGAATCGGCCGCTGGGACTCGTACGCGCTCCAGGTGCGGCGGGACAGGTACCAGAGGAGGACGGTCAGCGCGGTCGGCACCAGGGCGGCGAGCGCGAGGCGGCGGCCGGGACGGCTCCACCAGCTGTCGTGCGAGACGGCGGGCGACAGGAAGCCCAGCCAGGAGTGGCGCTCGGCGCACGCGCGCGTGCCCGCGCACTGCCAGGCGGCGAGATCGAGGGCGACCTCGCAGGCCGCCGCCACGAGCAGCACGGTCAGGGTGAGTCCCGCGAGCCGTACCACGAGGCCGTAGAAGCGCACCGTCCGTTTCCGGTCGTGGGCGGTGGGGCGCATCCAGTGCGCGAGGTTGACGACCATGAAGGGCAGCAGCAACAGCCACAGGGCGCGGGTGCCGTTGCCGGAGGTCAGGTTGCACCAGACGTAGGCCTCGCGGATCGCTCCGGTGCGGCCGTCGGCGGTTCTGGACTCGGCGTCGACGTCGGCGGTGCGCCGGAAGACGGCCGCCGTGTCGTCGCCGGTGATCCGCACCGTGCGCGGATCGCCGAGCATCTTCTCCGGTGTGGCGCCGCCGACTCCGTGGACCAGGAGTTCCAGGGCGGGTTCGGTCCGGTCGGGCCGGTCGGTTGGGTCGGTTGGGTTGGTCCGGTCGGGCCGTACGGCGGGCTCGTCGGCCCCGCTCGTGACGGCATGTTCCTGCACACGCTCCACTGTTCGCACATCCCCCGTGACGTACCGTCTGACTGTGTTCGTGTGCACACCAGGATCGCCCCTTTCGGCGCGTCGCACACGCCCTGTCACCGAATCTCCCCGGTCCGTGTGACAACAGGGGGGACATGTGAGGCCCCGATGGCATGTGCGCGTCGGGACAGGCGATGGCGCAGTGCTTGCGGGGGCGTGCGAGGATGGGACGTCCGCGCACCGCAGCCGGGACGAAGGTCCTGCTCCGAGCCGGTGCGCAGGACGGTCGGACGGGTTGAGGCGAAAGGACCGGAGCGTACGTGAGTGAGAATCAGAACCTCCTCGCGGAGCAGCGGCGCGCCCTGATCCTCGACGAGGTCCGGCGCCGCGGTGGCGTCCGCGTCAACGAACTGACCCGCAAGCTCGGCGTGTCCGACATGACCGTCCGCCGCGACCTCGACGCGCTGGCCCGTCAGGGCGTCCTGGAGAAGGTGCACGGCGGTGCGGTGCCGGTCGTCGAGGCGAGCACGCACGAGCCGGGCTTCGAGGCGAAGTCCGGACTTGAGCTCACCGCCAAGGAGGACATCGCGCGGGCCGCGGCGGAACTGGTCGCGCCCGGCACGGCGATCGCGCTCTCTGGCGGTACGACGACGTACGCGCTGGCGCACCATCTCCTCGAGGTCGCCGATCTCACCGTGGTCACCAACTCGGTGCGGGTGGCGGACGTCTTCCACGCGGCGCAGCGCTCCTCGGGGCAGCGGCAGGGCGCGGCGACGGTCGTCCTGACCGGTGGGGTACGGACCCCCTCCGACTCGCTGGTGGGTCCGGTGGCCGACCAGGCGATCGCGGCGCTCCACTTCGACATGCTCTTCCTCGGCGTCCACGGCATATCGGTCGAGGCCGGGCTGTCCACGCCGAACCTCGCCGAGGCCGAGACCAACCGCAGGCTCGTGCAGTCCGCGCGACGGGTCGTGGTGGTCGCCGACCACACCAAGTGGGGGACGGTGGGCCTGAGTTCGTTCGCCGCGCTGGAGCAGGTCGACACACTGGTGACGGACGCGGGGCTGCCGGCCGAGGCGCGTGAGGACATCTCGGAGCATCTGCGGCGGCTCGTGGTGGCGGGCGAACTCGGTGACGAGGAAGACATCTGACGGGTCGTCAGCTATCGTGACGCCGCGCCGCACCCACCTCGAACTACCTTTGCGTAGAGGAGGCTTCACCATGGCTCACGGTCTGCGCCCGGTGGGAATCGACTTCGTCGAGACCGCCCCCGTACGGCTCGTCTTCGCGCGCGAGATCACCGCGGCGCCCGAGGCGGTGTTCCACGCGCTCGCCGAGGACGTGGTCGGCTGGAGCGAGTGGTTCTCGGCGGTGACATCGGCTCGGCCCACCGCGGACGGAACGGGGCGTGAGGTTCGGCTGCTGGGCGGGACGCGGTTCGAGGAGAGCGTGCTGGTGGCCAAGTCGCCGGAGACGTATGCCTATCGCGTCGACGCGACCAATGCGCCGGGCGCTCGCGCGCTGGTCGAGGAGTGGCGGTTGACGCCGGGCGCCGCGGGCGGAACGCGGGTTCAGTGGACGTTCGCCGCGGATGGGAACGCTGTGTTTCGGGGTGGGGTGCGGTTGGCTCGGCCTGGGTTGGGGCGGGCGTTCAAGGGGGCGGTGCTTGCATTGGATCGGCGGTTGGAGAAGTGAGGCTCGTCAGTTGGGGTTGGGCCAAAGTCCCGTCTTCAGCAGCGATGCGATCGCCTCGCTGTACGGCGTGATGTCCAGGCCCTGTTCCGCCAGCCAGGTGTCCGAGTAGTACTTGTCCAGGTAGCGGTCGCCCGGGTCGCACAACAGGGTTACCACACTGCCTTGTCGGCCCGCCGCCACCATCTCGGCGATGATCTTCAGGGCGCTCCAGAGGCCGGTTCCGGTGGAGCCGCCCGCCTTGCGGCCGATGGCTTGTTCCAGGGCTCGTACGGCGGCGACGCTGGCCGCGTCCGGGACCTTCATCATGCGGTCCACGGCGCCCGGCACGAAGCTCGGTTCCATCCGGGGGCGGCCGATGCCCTCGATACGGGAGCCGCAGTCGCAGGTGACGTCCGGATCGCCGGTGGTCCAGCCCTCGAAGAAGCAGGAGTTCTCCGGGTCGGCGACACAGACCAGGGTGTCGCGCTGCGTGTAGTGGACGTAGCGCGCGAGGGTCGCCGACGTGCCGCCGGTGCCGGCCGTGGCGACGATCCACGCGGGTTCCGGGAAACGCTCCAACTCCAGCTGGCGGAAGATGGATTCGGCGATGTTGTTGTTGCCGCGCCAGTCCGTGGCCCGCTCCGCGTAGGTGAACTGGTCCATGTAGTGGCCGCCGGTCTCCACCGCCAGGGCGGCCGACTCCTCGTACATCTTGCGTGAGTCGTCCACAAAGTGGCACCGGCCGCCGTGGAATTCGATGAGGCGGATCTTCTCGGCGCTGGTCGTGCGCGGCATGACCGCGATGAAGGGGACGCCGATCAGCTTGGCGAAGTACGCCTCGGAGACGGCGGTGGAACCGCTGGACGCCTCGATCACCGGACGGGCGGGCCGGATCCAGCCATTGCACAGGCCGTAGAGGAAGAGGGAGCGGGCCAGGCGGTGCTTGAGGCTGCCCGTCGGGTGGGTCGACTCGTCCTTGAGGTAGAGGTCGATGCCCCAGTGTTCGGGCAGCGGGAAACGGAGGAGGTGGGTGTCGGCGGAGCGGTTGGCGTCCGCCTGGACCTTGCGGACGGCTTCTTTCAGCCAGCTCCGGTAGGCGGTGTCGCTGCGGTCGACATCGAGGGTGGCACCGGTCCGGGCCTGTGGGGTGGTGCTCACGGCAGGGCTCCTTACGCTTCGCGCCGACGGCGCGTCGCGCGGCCGACTCCTCGATCATATGCACCTTCCGCACGCTTCTCACCTGCATAAACATCCCTTTGGGGAGGTCAAAGGCTGCCCTGGGGAGCGATCATGGCGGAAGCGGGGGGCGCATTTATGCGAGTGCTCCGGGTACTCACCGTGACCGCGTCGTGCGTACTGGTGCTCGACGCCCGGTGCGGGCAGACTTCACCGGAGCGGGACGAACGTCCTGAACGGGGGCGCACACTGGATCACGAGATGTCCTGGACCAAGGGGGCGGGGAAGCATGGCGGAGCCGGAGTTCACGGCCACGGGCGTGCGGATCGGGAAGCGGCTGCGGTCACTCACCCGGGCCGGACAGGTCCGGATCAATGACGGCAGGCTGGAGTTGCTCACCAGCTACGGCAGCGAGATCGACAGCGCGCCGGTGCAGGCGGTACGCGCGTCGAAGCCCTGGTTCGCCCCGGAGGACCGGGCGCTGGCCGATCTGAACGGGAATCGGTACCTGCTGACGCTCGGCGAGCACGACCCTGCGCCGGGGCAGCCCGGGCCCCCTGCGGCACGGCGGTTCATCGAGGCTGTGCGTAAGGCTGCCGGGCGCGGGGGCGGCTGACTGGCCTGTGCCAGGCGCGGGGGTGGCTGACCGGCCCGTGCTGGGCGCGGGGGTGGCTGACCAGCCCGTGCCGGGCGCGGGGGCATCCAACCGGCCTGTGCCGGGCGCGGGGGCGACCAACCGGCCTGTGCCGGGCGCGGGGGCGACCAACCGGCCTGTGCCGGGCGTGGGGCAGCCGACTGGTCTGTGCCGGGCGACCGGCCCGTGCCGGGCGTCGCGGGCTGGGGGCGTGGGGCACCGAGGGCCGCTGTCGGCCGGTGCAGCGAGCGCGCGACGGAAAGCACCAGCTCATCGGTGCCGCGAGCCGGCGGTGAGCAGCGGCAAGTTGCGGGACCGCCACCCCTGCGTCACTCTGGTCTCACGTCACTCTGGGTTTACCGGCGATAACGCTGCGAACCAGCCGCCGGGCACAACAGCAGGCGGCCTATTTCCCTCGACCAGCCTGCTGGATCCGAACTCCGTGTTCTTCCGGGCCTCTCGTCGGGGAGTCGCAGCCGTGATCACTCACCCAAGCAGGCACTGCGCGGTAGAGCTCCAAGCCCTGCCGTCGCGGATCGGTCAGGTCCGCAGAATCGTATCTGCGCAGTTGCGCTACTGGCATCTCGATCCACTCATAGACCGGGCGGCGCTCGGTGTGACCGAGCTCCTGACCAACGTCCACCGGCACGCCCAGCCCGACAAGACGTGCACCGTCGAGATCGAGCTGCTGCTCGACCACCTCGTCGTCTCCGTGCACGACCACGATCCCCGGCTCCCGGTCGCCGGCGACATCTCCGACGTCGCGGCCACCGCCACTTGTGGGCGGGGGCTTGCGATGGTGGCGGCGGTCAGCGAGAGCTGGGGGGTGCGGGCCGAGGGGGATGCCGGGAAGGTTGTCTGGTTCATGCTTGCCGCGCCTGAGCCTGCGCCTGCGCCTGCGCCGACGGAGGTGGTGGCTATGCCGGCATCGGCTCGGCCCGCGCGTCGGGTGGGGGTTGGATCGGAGAAGCCCGCACACCGGTTCGTCAGCGAGGTCGAACTTCCGGTGGACGAACACCGGTCCCAGCACGCTCCCGCCCGGTCGGCCGTTGCCGGTTGACCGGGCGGTGATTTGGGTTGGGGGGCATCGGGGCTTGAGGGGCTGACTGGGCCGGGGCTGGGGGGGGGCGGGCAGTTGCCCGCGCAGGTGGGCCTGTGTTGGGTAGGCGCCTGCGCGGGTGGGCCGGTGCTGGGTAGGCACCCGCGCAGCTGGACCCGTGCTGGACAGGCACCCCCGCAGCTGGGCCCGTGCCGGACAGGCACCGTGCGCGCACCTCTTTTGGTTCGGTCGCCTTCGGGGCGCCTCAAGCCGGTGTCGAGAGGCCCACCGTGCTCAGCCCTTCGGCCTCCGCGCGCTGGGCCTCTCGACACCGGCGCGCCCCTACGGCTCCCTCTCGGCCGGCGCGTGGGGACAGAACAAGTGGGTGGGCCCTTGCCGGAGTTACTCCGTGGCGATGGCTTGGAGTGGGTCTAGATGTGCGGCTCGGCGGGCTGGGCGGAGGCCTGCCAGGGCTCCTGCTGTCAGGCCCACCAGGGCTACCAGGAGGAGTTGTTGGGGTGGGATGGAGAAGGCGAAGGTGCTGTCGCTTGCGCCGTCCGAGGCCTTGACCAGGACCCAGCCCAGGAAGGCGCCGAGGGTTAGGCCGCCCACCGTACCGAAGGCGGCCACCAGGACCGACTCCCAGCGGATCATGGCCCTCAGTTGGGGGCGGGTCTGGCCCACGGCCCTCAACAGGCCCAGTTCTCGGGTGCGTTCGTGGATCGCCAGGGTCAGGGTGTTGGCGATGCCGAGCAGGGCGATCAGGACTGCGAGGGCGAGCAGGGCGTAGACGAGGGTCAGCATCATGTCTATGCCGCCTGCCGAGGACTGGGCGTATTCGTGGCGGGTCTGGACCTGTGGGGCGCCGTAGTGGTCGGCGACCTTCTGGACGGCGGCCTTGCCCGTCGCCGTGTTCACTCCGTCCTTGAAGGAGACCGCGACGAATGTGTCGGAGTCCTGGGTGCGGTGTGGGGCCCAGGCTGCTCGGGTGATGACGTAGTCGCCCGCGAGTTCGGACTCGCCGTAGACCGCGCGGACCGTGAAGGTCTTCTTCTTGCCGTCGGTGAAGGTGAGTTGGGCCTTGCTGCCGGTGGTGAGGTGTTGGCGGTTCGCTTCTGTACGTGTCATGGCGATGCCGTCGGTGCCCAGGGTCGCCAGGGAGCCCTGGAGCCTTCCCAGGTCGAAGGTGCGGGCCAGGGCCGTGGGATCCGTTACCGTCAACGCCCTTCCCTTGCCGTTGACTTCGGCAACTCCTCGGCCCAGGCCCACTGCTGTGTCCACCTCGGGCAACTTGGCTATGGCTCCGGCCAGTTGAGGGCTCAGTCCGCTGCCGCCCGCGCCGAAGGAGGGGGTGCTGACCGCCACGTCTCCGGCGAAGGACCGGGACACGGTCTGGTCCATCGTGGCCTTCAGTGAGGCGCCGAAGACCGTGAAGAGGGATACGACGGCTACGCCGATCATCAGGGCGCTCGCGGTGGCGGCCGTGCGGCGGGGGTTGCGCAGGGCGTTGCGGCGGGCCAGACCGCCCGTGATGCCACGCAGTCGGTCCAGGGGGGCGCCCAGGACGCGTACCGCCGTGGAGGATGCGACCGGGCCCAGGACCACGAAGGCGATCAGGGCCAGTAGCGCCCCAAGTCCCGCCAGCAGGAGGGACGGTGAGACCAGTACGCCCGTGAGTGTTACTGCTACCGCGAGGGTGGCCAGGGTCATTCCGGTGAGTGCTCGGGTGCGGGATGCGCCGGACTCGTCGACTGCTGTCTCGCGGAGTGCGGCGAGGGGGGCGGTGCGGCCCGCGCGGACGGCCGGCATGAGGGCGGAGGCCAGGCAGACGACTGTGCCTACCAGCAGGGGGAGGGCGAGGGAGAGCGTTCGGATCACCAAGTCGCCGCTCGGGAACGGGAATCCGATTGCCGGGAACAGTGCCTGGAGTCCGGCCGCCATGCCGATGCCACCCGCCAGGCCCGCTGTCGACGCGGCCACGGCTACGGCGCTCGCCTCGGTGACTGTGGCCGCGGTGATCTGGCGGCGGGAGGCGCCCAGGGCTCGCAACAGGGCGTTCTCGCGCGTGCGTTGGGCGATGACGATGGCGAAGGTGTTGTGGATGGAGAAGGTCGCGACCAGGAGGGCTATGCCGGAGAAGACCAGGAGGAACGTGGTGAAGATCGTCAGGAATTGGGAGGAGATCATGTCCGTGTTCTCCTGCGCCGACTCCTGGCCCGTGATGGCCTCAACTCCCTTGGGAAGTACGGGAGTCAGGCGGTCGACCAGTTGGCGCTGGCTTATGCCGGGGCCTGCGCGCACGCTGATGCTGGATGCCTCGCCGGGCTTGGCGGTGAGGTACTTCTCGGCGTCCGACTGGGTCATGCCGGTGAAGGTCACCTGGGCCATGCCGTCCTCGCCTGCGAAGGTCGCGAGGCCGACGATCTTCACCTTGACGGGGTTGGGTGTGCGCAGTGTTGTGGTGTCTCCGATCTTCAAGTGGCCCTTCTCCGCGGCGCCCCGGTTGACCACGACCTCGCCGGTGGCGGTGGGCGTGCGGCCCTCGGCCAGGCGGTACGGGTTGAGTTTCGGGTCGGTGATCCAGTTGCCGGCGAGGGTGGGCGGGCCCTTGCCGCCGATCGGTTTGCCGTTGGCGCCGACCAGTTGACCCGCGCCCTGGATGCTGGGGGCGGCGGCCGCGACGCCGGGTACCCGGGCGAGGGTCTTCGTCAGGGAGGTGCTTACCGGCTGCCGTACGCCCTGACTCTCGCCCGGGGTTGTGATGGCGTCCGCGCTGCGGACCACGGCGTCCGTGCCACTGGTCGCGTCGCCGAACATGGTGTCGAAGTCGGCGCGCAGGGTGTCGCCCATGACGAGGGTCCCGGCGAGGAAGGCGACACCCAGGAACACGGCGAGGAACGTACCTGCGAAGCGCCTCTTGTGGGCCCGCAGGGAGGACATGCTCAGGCGTACGGTCGCGTTCATGACCTCACCTCGAAAGCCTTGAGGCGGTCCAACACCCTGTCGGCCGTGGGGGATTCCATACGGTCCACCAGGCGTCCGTCGGCGAGGAAGACGACCTCGTCGGCGTGGGCGGCGGCGACCGGGTCGTGGGTGACCATGACGACCGTGCGGTCCGTCTGGCGTACGGCGCGGCGGAGCAGGCCGAGGACCTCGCCGCCGGAGCGGGAGTCGAGGTTGCCGGTCGGCTCGTCGGCGAAGACGACCTCGGGGCGGCCCGCGAACGCCCTTGCCACGGCGACGCGTTGCTGCTGGCCGCCGGAGAGTTCGGAGGGGCGGTGGTGGAGGCGGTCGCGCAGGCCCACGACGTCGATGAGCTCGTCGATCCAGTCGCGGTCGCCTCTGGCTCCGGAGAGGTCGAGGGGGAGCGTGATGTTCTCGGCGACGGTCAGGGTCGGGATCAGGTTGAAGGCCTGGAAGACGAAACCGACTCGGTCGCGGCGGAGGAGGGTGAGGCGACGGTCGTCGAGCGCGTCGAGTTGTGTGTCGCCGATGTAGGCGGCTCCGGTGGTGAGTGTGTCGAGTCCGGCGGCGCAGTGCATCAAGGTGGATTTGCCGGAGCCCGAGGGGCCCATGATCGCGGTGAAGCGGCCGGTCGGGAAGTCGACGCTCACCCCGTCCAGGGCACGAACGGCGGTGTCGCCGACGCCGTACACCTTGACGGCGTCGACGACCCGCGCGGCCGTGCGGGTGGTGGTAGCGGTGGTCATGCCGGGCCGCCGCCCTTGCCGACGCGGCCGAACTGCTCGTCCAGGACGGACAGTCGGCGCCAGTACTCGTCCTCGTCGATCTCGCCGGAGGCGAAGCGGCGGCCGAGGACCGCGAGGGGCGAGTCGCCGGTGGGGCGGGGGTCGGACACGGCGCGCCAGGGGGCTCCGCGTCCGCGCCAGGCCGTGCGGCGGAGCACGGTCACCACGCCGATCACCACGGCCGCCCAGATCAGCGGGAAGAACAGGATCCACGGGCCGGGGCCGCCACCGTTCCAGTTCGCCAGAGTCTGCATGTCGATTCATCTCCAAGGAGTCCTGAGCCCTCGACGGGCTTCCTGTGATGCATCGAGACTGGCTCCGGGGAGGGGTCGGGGTCGTCGTACGGCCAGCGGCAGTGTGTGTACCTCCCGGGGAGTACGCGGCTTCGTTCCGGCTGCTTCTTAAGCCCTCGACTTCTGTAACTACTAGTATGTACAGTCCTTGTATGAGCACCCCGGAGCGGTTGATCGAGTCCACCCGCGAGTTGTTGTGGGAGCGCGGCTACGTGGGCACCAGCCCCAAGGCGATCCTGGAGCGCGCGGGCGCCGGGCAGGGCAGCATGTACCACCACTTCAAGGGCAAGCCGGATCTGGCGCTGGCGGCGATCCGGCGGACGGCCGAGGAGTTGCGGGCCACCGCGGCGCGAGTACTCGACGGGCCGGGCACGCCGTACGAGCGGATCGAGGCGTATCTGCGGCGCGAGCGCGATGTGCTGCGCGGGTGTCCGGTCGGGCGGCTGACGATGGACCCGGACGTGATCGCCAGCGCCGAGTTGCGCGAGCCGGTGGACGAGACCCTGGACTGGATCCGTGAGCGGCTCGCCGGAATCGTCGAAGAGGGCAAGGAGCAGGGGCAGTTCGGGGCGGAGCTGGACGGCGAGGAGATCGCCGCGGCGATTCTCGCGACCGTGCAGGGCGGGTATGTCCTGGCCCGTGCGTCCGGTTCGCCTGGCGCGTTCGACGCGGGTGTCCGGGGGCTGCTCTCCCTTCTCGCCCCGCACCGGTCCACTCTCTGAACAGGAGTCCGAGCAAGTGCAGATCACCAGGAAGCGTCCCGACACACGACAGGGTCCGGCGGAGAACTTCACCGGCACGGTGTGGCTCGACGAACTCGCCGCGCCCGAACCGCCGTCCCGGATACGGATGTTCAGCGTTCACTTCACGCCCGGCGCGCACACCGCGTGGCACACCCATCCGCACGGCCAGGTGCTGTACGTGACGGAGGGCGAGGGACTCGTGCAGCGCAGGGGCGGTGCCGTCGAGACGATCCGCGCGGGCGACACCGTATGGATCGAACCGGGCGAATGGCACTGGCACGGTGCCGGACCGCGCACGTTCATGACGCATCTCGCCGTCGTCGAGGCCGCCGAGGACGGCACGACCGCCGACTGGCACGGGCACGTCGACCCCGCGAACTACCCCTCCTGAGGAGGCACTTGATGCACGCCATGCAGTACGAACTCACCCTGCCCGCCGACTACGACATGGGCATCGTCCGGGAGCGGGTGGCGCGGGTCGGGCAGCTGCTCGACGACTGGGACGGGCTCGGCTTCAAGACGTATCTGGTGCGCGAGCGCGGGGTGCACGGTTCGCCGGTCAACCAGTACGCGCCGTTCTATCTGTGGAACACGGTGGAGGGCATGAACCGCTTCCTGTGGGGCGGCGCCTTCCAGCGGCTCGCCGACGATTTCGGGCGGCCGGAGGTTCGGCAGTGGACCGGTCTCGCCTACGAGGAGGGTGGCGCCGCGGGCTCACCCGCCGCCGTCGCCGTGCGCAGCCGGCAGCGGATGGCGGAGGGGGTGGAACTGGCCGCGGCCATGGAGGACGCGGTCGCAGAGACCCGGCGGCTGGCCGAGGAGGACGGCGCCGTGCTCGCTGCGGCGGCCGTCGACCCGCACCGCTGGGAGCTGGTGCACTTCTCGCTCTGGGAGCAGCACGACAGGCCGAAGGCGGAGGGGGACGTGTTCCAGGTGCTGCACGTTTCGGAGCCCGGGCGGAGCGCGTTGCCACGCGGTCGGCAGTGGTAGCGGGGAGCGGCGTCGGCTTCGTCCGTACGGTGCTGGGGGATGTGGACCCCGGGGAGTTGGGGGTGTGCGACGCCCACGACCACCTCTTTCTGCGCAGTCCTCGACTGCCCGGCCAGGAACTGGAGGACGCCTCGGCCGCGCGGGCCGAGTTGGCCGCGTTCCGTTCGGTGGGCGGTGGCGGTGTCGTGCAGTGGACGCCGTACGGGATGGGGCGGCGGGTCGCCGATCTGCCCTCGCTGTCCCGGGACACGGGTGTGCATGTGGTGTGCGCGACCGGGCTGCACCAAGCCGCCCACTACGGCCCGGAGTTGCTGAAGCGCCTGCGCCGCGGACTGGCCGAGGTTTGCGTCGCCGAACTGACGGAGGGCATCGGGCCGTCCGGTGTCCGTGCCGGGATCATCAAGGTCGCGGGCGGATTTCATGGCCTCGACGCGCATGCCCGGTGGACGATGACCGCGGCGGCCGAGGCCCACCGGGCGACGGGTGCGCCGATCGCCGTCCACCTGGAGATGGGCACGGGCGTGCTCGACGTACTCGACCTGCTGTGCGGGGAGTTGGGCGTCGAGCCGCATCGGGTGGTCCTCGGTCATCTCAACCGCTCCCCCGACCTCGTGGTCCAGCGGCAGGCCGCGGAGACGGGAGCGTATCTCGCGTTCGACGGCCCGTCCCGCGCCCATCACGCCACGGACTGGCGGATGCCGGACGCGGTACGGGCGCTGGCCGAGGCCGGTTTCGGTGACCGGCTGCTGCTCGGTGGGGACACGGTGGTCGCGGGCGCCCGCTCGGTGGACGGGGGTCCGGGGATGCCGTATCTGCTGCGGCGAGTCGCGCCGCGACTCGCGCTGGAGCTGGGTGAGGAGCTGGTGGGGCGCGTCCTCCGGGAGAACCCCGCGCAGGCTTTCGCCGTCGACTGGGATTGAGGAGGAGGTTGCGATACGCCTTCGCGCCGGAGGCGGTCGTCGAGGGTTGGCGTGGGCCCGCTATGTTCGACGCGGACATCGAACATGTGGAGCTCGTGTGCAGACGACAGTGGAGCCGCCCAGAGCGGCGGAGGCTGAGGATGTCGCGGCGGCGGGGTGGCCCCGGTCCTGGCCGCTGCTGTTGCTGGGGGCGGCCGTTCTTCCCGGGCTGCTGCTCTTCTCCGTCGGACGGTGGCTGGACTCGCCGGCCGTGCAGGCCTGGCGGACCGTCTGTCTCGCCATCACCACACAGGCGCTGCCCTTCCTGCTGCTGGGCACGGCACTGTCGGGGGCGATCAACGCGTTCGTGCCGGCGCGGGTGTTCACCCGGATCCTGCCGAAGCGGGCCGCGTTCGCGGTGCCGGTCGCCGGGGTCGCGGGGGTCGTCCTGCCAGGGTGCGAGTGCGCGTCGGTGCCGGTCGCGAACAGCCTGATCGGGCGCGGGGTGACCCCGGCCGCCGCGTTCGCGTTCCTGCTGTCGGCGCCCGCGATCAACCCGGTCGTGCTGACCGCCACCGCGATCGCGTTCCCCGCCAGTCCGGTCATGGTGCTGGCCCGGCTGCTCGCCTCGCTCGCCACCGCCGTGGTGATGGGCTGGCTGTGGCTCTGGCTGGGACGGGAGGAGTGGCTGCGGCCGGTCGCGCGGCATACCGGACATCAGCCGGGGCGGAGTCGCTGGACGGAGTTCCGGACCGGGTTCCAGCACGACTTCCTGCACGCGGGTGGGTTCCTGGTCGTCGGGGCCATGGCCGCGGCGACCTTCAATGTCGCCGTACCGCGCTCGGTGCTCGACACCTTCGCCGGTTCGCCCTGGCTGTCGGTGCTGTTCCTGGCCGCGCTCGCGATCATCCTCGCGGTCTGCTCGGAGGCCGACGCGTTCGTGGCGTCCTCGCTCACGGGCTTCTCCCCCACCGCCCGGCTGGCTTTCATGGTGGTCGGCCCCATGGTGGACCTCAAGCTGATCGCCCTCCAGGCCGGCACGTTCGGCCGGGCCTTCGCGGCCCGCTTCTCCGCCGCCACGACGGTCGTCGCGGTCCTGTCCAGCGCGCTGATCGGAGCCGTACTGCTGTGAGACGCCCCCTCCAGGTGGCCCTGCTCGTCCTCAGCGGCCTGGGCCTGCTGCACGCTTCGCTCTTCACCGACCTGTGCCTGCGCTACGTCAAGCCGAGCATGCGCCCGATGCTCGTCGTCTCGGGGTTCCTGCTGATCCTGCTGGGCATCGCGGAGGCGTGGTCACGGCGGAACCCAGACACGGACGGCGACCACACAGGCCACGACCACACCGAACCCGCCGAAGAGCATATGGGCCACAACCACTCCAAGGTGCCCCGCGTCGCCTGGCTGCTCTTCCTCCCCGCGCTCAGCCTGCTCTTCTACGCCCCGCCCGCCCTCGGCGCCTACACGGCCTCCCGCGCCGCACCCAAGGCCGTCCCCCAGCAGGACTCCTTCGATCCGCTGCCCGCGACCTCGCCGCTGCCGATGACGCTCACCGACTTCACCACCCGTGTGCAGCAGGACCGCAAGGGGACCATCAAGGGCCGCACCGTCCAGCTGACCGGCTTCGTCACGCCCGACAGCGGAAGCACCTCCTGGGACCTGACCCGCATCATGATCTCGTGCTGCGCGGCGGACGCCCAGTCCATCAAGGTGCGGGTCTACGGCATCCCGGCCCTGGCCGCCAACACCTGGGTGACGATCACCGGGACCTGGCACGCGGGCGGAACCCTGGGTACGAGTTCCGCCCCGGCCGCGCTCGACGGCGTCACCGTCGAGAAGGTCGCCAAGCCGGTGAACGCCTACCAGGACGCCCTGCCGTTCCCGACCTCCCGGTGACCGGCGCCTAGGCCACGGAGATGTCCACGGACGGCCGCAGTTTCGCCGCCGCGGCCAGTGCCTCGTGCATGGGGTGGGTGTCGAAGGCCGCCAACAGGGCCTCGTTCGGCGGGAGTTCGGACGCCGGGTAGGCGATCTGCTCGTAGGCCGCCTGGAAGCGCGGGCCCCAGCGGCGGGTGCCCAGGCGGGCCGTGCGGGAGCAGTTGTCGACCATGTACGCCACATCGCGGGCGTGCATGTAGGGCAGCAGGGAGTCGACCGCCTCGATGACCGACTCGTTGACGATCTCGGACCAGGGGTGGCCGCGCTCGGCGAACTCGTCGACCTGGGCGGTCATCGTCGCCACGAACACCCCGGCGGTGAACGGCTCGACGGGCAGAGCGCGTTCGGCCCGCCGGGCGCGGACCTCCGGTCCTGCGGCCCACATGGGTGAGCCGCCGATCCCGCTCATCTCCCGTGCGCCGAGCCGCCGTTCGGCGAGGACGACGCTGCGCAGTTCGGTCCCGTCGGCGACCTCGTCGTAGATCTCGGCGACGATCTCGCGGGCGGGGCCGTAGGTCGCCGAGTACGCTCGGTCGAAGACCTCGCGTCCGGCCGGGTCCAACTCCTCGCGGACGGCGCGGAGTCCGGCGTGCGAGATGGTCCGGGCGATGGGTCCGGTGACGTTCTCGCAGGAGCGCTCGTACGCGGTCACCGGGTCGTCGCCGGACAGGCGGTAGCGCGTGTAGAGGCTCTCGACGATGCCGTGGACGGCGCCGAGCAGGATGGCGCGCTCGCCGACGATGTCGGAGCGGTACTCGCTCTCCAGGGTGGTGCGGAAGGTGTACGGCGAGCCGAGCGCGACCGACCAGCCGAGCGCGCGGTCGGTGGCCCTGCCGTCGGGGTCGGCGTGGACGGCGTAACTGCTGTTGATTCCCGCGCCGTTGGTCTCCGCGCCCTGCTCGTAGAGGCGGCGCACGGAGTCGCCCATGCCCTTGGGGCAGACGGCGATGACGCCGTGTCCGGGCGGGAACTCGCCGCCGGTGGCCCGGAGATGGCCGAGGAGGAAGCCGTGGGAGAGGCCGATGGTGGCGCCGGGCTTGAGCGCGGCGAAGATCTCCTCGTGGTGGGCGGCGAGGGCGGCGTCCGCGATGAGGAGGACGACGAGGTCGCTGTCGGCGGTGACGGCGAGCCAGTCGCCGAGTGTGCCGTCCTCCTCGGTGAAGCCGTGGGCGCGGGCGTCGGCGGCCGATGCCGAGCCGGGGCGCAGTCCGACACTCACCCGGATGTCCGTACCGGCGAGGGAGTCGCGCAGGTTGCGGGCCTGGGCGCGGCCCTGCGGGCCCCAGCCGATGACGCCGATGCGGCGGACGCCGGCGAAGGCCTGCGGGAGCACCGGGAAGAGATGCCGGCCGCCGCGCAGGATGGTCTCCGTGCCGCCGGGCACGTCCATCGTTTCGAGGGTGAAGACGGCGGAGGTGTGCGTGGTCGAGGTCATGGTCGAGTTGTAGGCTCCGGGCGAGTGTTGCGGCAAGCGCAATGTGTGCAGCGGACTGTTGCGAGAAGTGAAAGGGACAGGTCACGGCATGCGGGACGAGCGTCGGGAGCTGCGTCTTTTTCTGCATCTGGCGCAGACTCTGAACTTCGGGCGGACGAGTCTCGACTGTCATGTGAGTCCGGCGACGCTGACGCGGACCGTGCAGCGGCTGGAGGCCGACCTCGGGCACCGGTTGTTCGACCGTGGGGCGCGCGGGGTGTCGCTGACGGCGGAGGGGCACCGGTTCCGTGAATACGCCGTCCAGGCACTGGAGTTGTGGCGCGCCTACCGCGAGGAGCATCCCGACCCGGCCGAACTCACGGGCAGCCTCACCCTGTTCGCCACGGTGACCGCCTGCCAGGCCCTGCTGCCTGACCTGTTGGCGCCGTTCCGGGCCGCGCATCCGCAGGTACGGCTGGATCTGCGCACCGGTGACGCGGCGGCGGCGCTGGCCCGCCTCGACGAGGGCGAGGTGGACGTGGCGGTCGCGGGCATCCCGGCGCGGCTGCCGGAGCCGCTGGTGAGCCGGACGGTCGCGGTGACCGAGCTGGTGCTGGTCACCGCGCGGGACCGTGCCGATCCGGATCTCGACGGCCCGTTCGTGCTGCCGTACCGGGGTCTGGTCCGGGAGGCGGCCGACCGCTGGTTCCGGACCCGGGGCACGACACCGGACGTGGCCTGTGAACCGGACGGCCACGAAGGGCTGTTGACGCTGGTCGCGCTGGGCTGCGGAACGGGTGTGGTGCCCCGGCTGGTGCTGGAGTGCAGTGCCGTACGGGAGCGGCTGACGGTCGTCGCGGCGGATCCCGCGCCGGAGCCGCTCCCGATCGGGCTGTGCGTACGGCGGGCGGACCTGCGCCGCCCGCTGGTGGCGACGCTGTGGAGCCTCACGGCTCCCTGACAGGACCGGCCCCGCCTCACGCGTCTGTCAGTCGAGGTCCACCGGACCGTCGTCCTTCTTGTCGTCCTTCTTCGCCGGGAGCTGGAGCAGGTTCTTGACCTCGTCGCCGGGGCGGCGGCCGTCGTTGTCCGCGTTGCCGAGGTTGCCCCGGACCGAGTCGAGGATCGTGAGGCCCTGCGAGACCAGGCCGGCCGCGATCTCGCCGAGGCCGTCGGCGCCGTTGAGGACGTTGACGTTGGCGCCCGCGAGGCCGCCCGCCGCCTCCTTCACGATCTGCGGGAGCTGGTCGATCAGCATGCGGTCGAGCGCGACCCGGTCGTAGGAGGCCGCGGCCTCGGCCTGGATCTTCATGCGGTCGGCCTCGGCGATGGCGAGCAGCTTGATCCGCTGGGCCTCGGCCTCGGCCGGCTTGACGATCTCGGCGACGAGCTGCTGCTGGCGCAACTCGGCCTGGCGCTGGGCCAGTTCGGTCTGCGCGGCGAGCACCTCCTGCTGGGCGTGGGCCTGCGCGAGCGGTCCGGCCTGAGCGGCCTGCGCCTGGGCGCGGTCCACCTCGGCCGAGTACTCGGCCTTGACGATCGCGGTCTGCCGGGCGTACTCGGCCTGGTTGCGGGCCGCCGCCTGCTCCGCCTCGGCCGAGGCCTGGGTGGCCTGGGCCTGGGCGATCTGGGCCTGCCGCTGGATGGCCGCCTTGTGCGGCGCGGACATCGCGTCGATGTAGCCAGTGGCGCCGTCGTCGATCGACTGGATCTGGAGCGAGTCGACGATGAGGCCGATCTTCGCCATCTCGATCTTCGAGGTGTCCAGGACCTCGGCGGCGAGCTTCTGCCGCTCGGTGACGATCTCCTCGACGGTCATCGAGCCGATGATGGCGCGCAGGTGGCCGGCGAAGATGCGGCCGGTCAGCACCGACATCTGGTCCTGGTCGGACAGGAAGCGCTGGCCCGCGTTGATGATGCTCTCGGTGTCGTTGCCGACCTTGAAGGCGATGACGGCGCGGACGTTCAGGGCGATGCCCTGCCGGGTCACGCAGGTCTCGGTGACCTCCGCCTCGCACATCGCCAGGGTGAGGAAACGGGTCTTGCGGAAAACCGGGAGCACGAACTTTCCGTGCCCCGTCACCACTCGGAACGGCGCGCCCCCCAGTCCCCGCCTGCCACCCGAGATCAGCATCGCCTCATCGGGAGCGGGAACGCGGTAACCGAACATTGGTACTCCTCACTCTGCGCCGGCGGGGTCCCCGCCGAGCGCGTCCAATGGATCCACCCATTCGATGACGTGGACCTCACGACCCCCACGCGACTCGATCACGAGCACGGTCGCCCCCGTGGGCAGGGGATCGTCCGACCATGCGAGGAAGGTCTCGGAGCCGCCCCGGACGCGCACCAGGACCTCGCCGGGGCCCGCGTTCCCACGGGTTCCGATGATCACCTGCCCCGTGCATCCGATCACGGGCTCATCCTGCGGCATCACCGGCCGCCTCCATCCTCTGGCCTTAGGTTTCCGACGATAGACCTACTCCGGCCCGGCTCCCAACGGGCTCGTCAATTCCTTGCGTCACGTGCCGTCCACGCGGTCAGGAAAGCGCCGCCAGCGGGTCGTCGAGCACGGGCTGCCACGCCAACTCGGCGGCCCCGACCAGGCTGTTGTGGTCGAGGGTGCAGGCGAGGATCGGCACGCCCCCGCTCTGCCCCCACAGGCTGCGGTCGGCGACGACCGCGCGCAGCCGATCGGGGTCGGCGTCCAGGAGGGTGCGGTGCAGTCCGCCGAGGATGATCCGGTCGGGGTTGAGGATGTTCACCAGCCCGGCGAGCCCCAGGCCGAGCCGGTCGATGAGCGTCTCGGCGGCCCTGCGGACGGACAGGTCGTCGTAGTGCCGGCGGATCAGGTCGTTGGACTGCTGGAGCAGGGACACCTCGGGGCCGGGGTCGCGGCCTGCGGCCGTGAGGAAGGCGAGCGGGTCGGCCTCGACGTCGAGGCAGCCGCGGCTGCCGCAGTAGCAGGGGCGGCCCTCGGGGTTGACGGTGAGGTGTCCGACTTCCAGCGCGAGTCCCGAACTCCCCGTGTGCAGACGCCCGTCGAGCACCAGCGCACCACCTACACCACGGTGCCCGGTCGCCACGCACAGCAGGTCCCGGGCGCCCCGGCCCGCGCCGTGCCGGTGTTCGGCGAGCGCGGCGAGGTTGACGTCGTTGCCCGCGAACGCGGGTCCGGTGAGGCCGGCCGCGCGCACGCACTCGGCGAAGATCCGCCGCACGGGCGCGCCCGCGGGCCAGGCCAGGTGCAGCGGGTTGAGCGCCAGTCCGTCGGGCTCGGCGACGGCGGACGGCACGGCGAGTCCGGCGCCCACGCAGCGTCGGCCCGTCTCGCGCAGCAGCTCCGCACCCGCCTCGACGACCGAGCCGAGCACCTTCGCCGGGTCGGCGTCGACGGCCTCGCAGCCGGGGGCCGTCGCCACGATCTGGCCGCCGAGGCCGACCAGCGCGGCGCGGAAGCCGTCGGCGTGCACCTGGGCGGCGAGCACGACGGGGCCGTCCTCGGCGACCGCGAGCCGGTGCGAGGGGCGGCCCTGCGAGCCTGCCGCCGCGCCGGGCCTCGCGTCGACCCTGATCAGGCCCAGTGCCTCCAGCTCGGCGGCGACCGCGCCGGCCGTCGCGCGGGTCACGCCCAGCTCTGCGGTCAGTACGGCGCGGGTGGGGGCGCGGCCGGTGTGCACGAGCTCCAGTGCGGGGCCGAGGGCTCCGCGTCCTCGGTCCAGCCGCGCTCTTGAGGTTGTCCCTTCGCCGCTCATGAGGGGGAGTCTCCCATGATCCGTATCGAGAGCCGGTGGGGGTTGTGGTCATAGTGCGGGCCGGTGGGGGCTGGTCGCGCAGTTCCCCGCGCCCCTTTCGAAGCGCACCCTCGCCTAGAAGCCACCCACTCTCAGCGTCACGTTAAGCCTTCCCCGTAGCCCCAACTCCCCCGGCCCCGTCCCCTCGTACACCCTCGGCACCCCGTGGTACGCCAGTCTCGACGGGCCGCCGAACACGAACAGGTCGCCGCTCCTCAACTCGACGTCCGTGTACGGCTTCGTACGGGTCTCGGTGTTGCCGAAGCGGAAGACGCAGGTGTCGCCGAGGCTGAGGGAGACGACCGGTGCGTCGGACTTCTCGTCGCTGTCGCGGTGCATGCCCATGCGGGCGTCGCCGTCGTAGAAATTGATCAGTGCGATGTCGTACGAGGCCGTCGGCGCCCCCAGTGTGTCGGCGACCGCGCGCCGCCCCAGTTCGTCGAGCCAGGCGGGGAGCGGCTTCACCGGGGTGCCGTCGCCGTCGACGACCGTCTCGGCGTAGGCATACGGGTACCAGTGCCAGCCCAGGCACACCTGGCGGGCGGTCATCGTGCCGCCGCCGGGGGTGCGGACCGTGCGCAGGCCGGCGGGTGGGCGGGCCCACTCGCGGCAGGCTGTGAGGAGGTCGCGCTGGCGGGCCGGGTCGAGCCAGTCCGGCACGTGCACCGCGCCCGGCGCGATCTCCGTGCGGGCCCGGGGAAACAGCTCGGCGTCCATGCGCTCCATCCTGCCCCGACCGGCCGTGAGCTGGTACTCGGTTAGCCTTGGCGCACGATGGACGACCATATCGACCGCATGACGACTCCGTGGGGCGAGTGCGCCCTGGCCCGCTTCCCCGAGGACCCGCGCGACCGGCTGCGCGCCTGGGACGCCTCCGACGAGTACCTGCTGCGACATCTCGCGGAACAGGACACCCCGCCGTCCGGCACGCTCGTGATCGTGGGCGACCGCTGGGGCGCCCTGGCCACGGCGCTCGCGGAGTACGGCCCGGTGCAGATCACGGACTCGTTCCTCACCCAGGAGGCGACGAAGGCGAACTTCGCGCGCAACGAGGTCGCCGCCGATTCCGTACGGCTGCTCACGACCCAGGATCCGCCGCCCGAGCGCGTCGACGTGCTGCTGGTGCGGGTGCCGAAGAGTCTCGCGCTGCTGGAGGACCAGTTGCTGCGGCTGGCGCCCGGGGTGCACGCCGGCACGGTGGTCGTGGGCACCGGCATGGTCAAGGAGATCCACACCTCGACGCTGAAACTGTTCGAGCGGATCCTCGGGCCGACCCGGACCTCCCTGGCCGAGAAGAAGGCCCGGTTGATCCACTGCTCGCCCCGGTCGTCGGGGGCGCGTGCCATCAATCCGTGGCCGCACAGCTACGCCCTGCCCGACGGCATCGGTGTCGTCTCGGGACGGACCGTGGTCAATCACGCGGGTGTGTTCTGCGCCGAGCGCCTCGACATCGGCACCCGGTTCCTGCTTCAGCACCTGCCCTCAAGTCGCGGGCTGCGCCGGGTCGTTGACCTCGGATGCGGGAACGGTGTCGTCGGTACGGCGGTGTCGCTGGCCGATCCCGAGGCCGAAGTCCTCTTCGTGGACGAGTCGTTCCAGGCGGTCGCGTCGGCGGAGGCCACGTACAAGGCCAACGGGGTGCCGGGGCAGGCCGAGTTCAGGGTCGGGGACGGGCTGACCGGGGTTGCGGCCGAGAGTGTGGACCTCGTGCTGAACAATCCGCCGTTCCACTCCCACCAGGCGACGACCGACGCGACAGCCTGGCGGATGTTCAGCGACGCGAAGCGTGCACTGCGGCCGGGCGGAGAGCTCCACGTGATCGGCAATCGGCATCTCGCCTACCACGTGAAGCTCAAGCGGTTGTTCGGTAACAGTCAACTCGTCGCCAGCGACCCGAAGTTCGTGGTGCTGAAGGCCGTCAAGCGCTAGGGCCCGGTGCGGCGAGCACGCCGATGATGCGGGCCACCGCCCCGGCCATCGCCTGCCGCCCCACGCTCAGGTACTTGCGGGGGTCGACCGCCTCGGGGTGCTCGGCGAGGTAGGCGCGGATCGCGCCGGTCAGCGCGAGGTTGAGGGCCGTGCCCACGTTCACCTTGGTGATGCCGCCGGCGACGGCCGCGGTCAGCTCGTCGTCGGGGACTCCCGAGGAGCCGTGCAGGACGAGGGGGACGTCCAGGGTGGCGGCGAGCCGCTTGAGGAGGTCGTGGTCGAGGGTGGCCGTACGGGTGGTCATGGCGTGCGTGCTGCCGATGGCGACGGCGAGGGCGTCCACACCGGAGTCGGTGACGAAGGCGTGGGCCTGGGCGGGGTCGGTGCGGGTGCCGGGTGCATGGGCGTCGAGCGGCGGCTCGCCGTTCTTGCCGCCGACCTCCCCCAACTCGGCCTCGATCCACAGCCCTTGGGAGTGCGCCCAGTCGGCGGCGGCGCGGGTCGCGGCGAGGTTGTCGGCGTAGGGCAGACGGGCCGCGTCGTACATGACCGAGCTGAAGCCGGCCCCGGGTGCCTGGCGCAGCAGGTCGTCGCTCTGGACGTGGTCAAGGTGCAACGCGACGGGTACGGCGGCCCGTTCGGCGGCGGCGACGGCCGCGCGGGCGAGCGGGAGGAGCTGGCCGTGGCGGAACCTGACGGCGTTCTCGCTGACTTGGAGGACGACGGGCGCCTCGGCGGACTCGGCGCCGGCGATGACGGCCTCGATGTGTTCCAGCGTGATGATGTTGAAGGCGGCCACGGCGGAGCGGGCCTCGGCGGCGCGGGTGACGAGTTCGCCGGTGGTGACGAGGGGCACGGTCTGTCCTGTTCCTTTCAGGGGGCGAGGATCACCGAGCGGGTGAGGTGGCGCGGGCGGTCGGGGTCGAGGTCGCGGTGCCCGGCGACGGCGACCGCGAGGCGCTGGGCGCGGACGAGTTCGGCGAGCGGGTCGAGGCCGCCCTCGATCCACAACCCGCCGGTGGCGCGCACCTGTTGGGCGAGTCCCTCGGGTGCCTCGCCGAGCATCCAGGTGGCGGTGCCGTGGGTGGTGATGCTGATCGGGCCGTGCCGGTACTCCATCGCCGGGTAGGCCTCGGTCCAGGAGAGTGAGGCCTCGCGCATCTTCAGGCCTGCCTCGTTCGCGAGGCCGACCGTCCAGCCGCGACCGAGGAAGGTGAACTGCGTGCAAGCGACGAGCTGCCCGGGCAGTTCGGCGGCGAGCGCGGTGCGGGCGTCGGCGACCACAGCGTCGGTGTGCAGGCCGAGGTGGGCGCGGAGCAGGGTGACCGCGGTGGTCGCGAACCGGGTCTGCACGACGGAGCGTTCGTCGGCGAAATCGAGGACCACGATGTCGTCGGCGGCCGTCATGACGGGGGTGTGCGGGTCGGCGGTGATCGCGGTGGTGCGGGTGCGGCCCTTCAACTGCCCCAGGAGTTCCAGCACTTCGGTGGTCGTGCCGGAGCGGGTGAGGGCCAGGACCCGGTCGTACGGGCGGCCGTACGGGAACTCGGAGGCGGCGAAGGCGTCGGTCTCGCCCTGGCCCGCCCCCTCGCGCAGGGCGGCGACGGCCTGGGCCATGAAGTACGAGGTGCCGCAGCCGACGATCGCGACCCGCTCCCCCGGCACCGGCAGCACGTCCCGGTACCTGGACGCCTCCGACGCGGCGCGTATCCAGCACTCGGGCTGGCTCTTCAGCTCGTCCTCGACATAGGTCATGCCGTACCCCTCCCAGATATGCTCGTTCCTGCAAGATATAGCTAGCTTTCGAGCACAATCAAGCAATTGAACCAAGGGGACGTGCGCTAGGGTCGCGGAGAATCGAGGAACGGAGAGTGCGGATGTCGCGCGACGCCCGCTGGAAGGCGCTGCTGGAGCTGCTCGTGGAGCGCGGGCGGCTCGATGTCGAGGAGGCGGCCGCCGACCTCGCGGTGTCGGCCGCCACGATCCGCCGCGACTTCGACCAGCTCGCCGAGCAGCAGATGCTGGTGCGCACCCGGGGCGGCGCCGTGGTGCACGGGGTGTCGTACGAACTGCCGTTGCGCTACAAGACCGCCCGGCACGCCTCCGAGAAGCAGCGCATCGCCAAGGCGGTCGCCGAACTCGTCGCGCCGGGCGAGGCGGTGGGCCTGACCGGCGGTACGACGACCACGGAGGTGGCCCGCGCCCTGGCCGTGCGCGGCGACCTCACATCCGGAGCCCCCGGAAGCTCCGGATCACCCGCGCTGACCATCGTGACCAACGCGCTCAACATCGCCAACGAGCTTGCCGTAAGGCCCCAGTTCAAGATCGTGCTGACCGGTGGGGTCGCGCGCCCGCAGTCGTACGAACTCGTTGGGCCGCTCGCGGACGGGGTGCTCTCGCAGATCACCGTCGATGTGGCGGTGCTCGGTGTCGTCGCCTTCGACGTAACGCACGGCGCGGCGGCCCACGACGAGGCGGAGGCCGCGATCAACCGGCTGCTGTGCGAGCGCGCCGAGCGTGTCGTTGTCGCGGCCGACTCCAGCAAGCTCGGGCAGCGGGCCTTCGCCCGGATCTGTCCGGCCGAGTCGGTGGACACGCTGGTGACGGACACGGCGGTGTCGCCGGAGACGGCAAGGCGGTTCGAGGAGGCGGGGGTTCGGGTCGTCGCGGTGTGAACCCGCTTGGCGGGAGCCGGAGTTGCGGGACGCCGGACATCGACGTCCCGCACTTTCCGGTCGGTTGACGCTGCGTCAGCCGAACACCTTCACGGCCTGGTAGTACGTCCATGCCGTGCTGTTGCAGGCGGTCGCGGTGGCCCCGCTGTAGGCGGTGCAGACACGCTTGAGGTCCTCGTAGAAGGCGCTGTCGAGCCGCGACTTGTTGGCGTCGAAGCTGCCGGCGGCCTTGTAGTTGCGGTAGCCGAAGTCGTGGCGGGCGCAGGACGTGGCGAAGGGGAAGCCGAAGGGGTTGTCGGGCGAGTCGGAGCAGTAGTCGGTGGACCAGTCGAACTCGTAGGCGGACCAGGCGGTTTGGTTGGCGCGGGCGGCGGCCCAGAGGTTGTAGCTCGACGCGCTGGTCTGCGTCCAGCCGGCGAGGACCTGGGGCTTGTCGGCGGGTACGGCGGTGGCGGCCGTAGCGGTGGCGACGACGGCGACCAGGGCCAGAGTCGAGGCGGCGAGACCGGTGGCGAGTCTGCGGTGCATCCAACACCTCCATGAGACCGCGATCCGCCCGTCGGATCGCAGGTTCATGACAAGATGATTTCCGGCCCGACCCCGCCTTCACACCGCATGTGCCCCAATGACCCGTTAACTCTCGGATGTGCCAGGAGATCGGGACATGAACCCCACGGGAGCGACCGGCGGCGGGCCCGTACGGCCGGTTCCCGGGCAGTGAAACCGTCGTGAAACCGCGTTGAATGCGGCCTGCCGCACGCTCTGCGGCATGACTTCAACGACATCGCACTCACTGGGCATCGCGGCCAAGGGGCTGCGCAAGGCCTACGGGGACAAGACGGTCCTCGACGGCATCGACCTGGCGGTACCGGCCGGCACGGTGTTCGCCCTCCTCGGCCCGAACGGCGCCGGCAAGACCACTGCCGTCAAGATCCTCTCCACCCTCATCGCCGCCGACGCCGGCGAACTGCGCGTCGGCGGCCACGACCTGGCCGCGGACCCGCAGGCCGTACGGGCCGCCATCGGCGTCACCGGGCAGTTCTCCGCCGTCGACGGTCTGATCACCGGCGAGGAGAACATGCTGCTCATGGCCGATCTGCACCACCTGCCCAGGAAGGAGGGACGGCGGGTGGCCGCCGAACTCCTCGCCCGCTTCGACCTCACCGAGGCCGCGAAGAAGCCCGCCTCCACCTACTCCGGCGGCATGAAGCGCCGCCTCGACATCGCCATGACGCTGGTCGGCAGCCCACGGATCATCTTCCTCGACGAGCCGACCACCGGCCTCGACCCGCGCTCCCGCCACACCATGTGGGGCATCATCCGCACGCTGGTCGCCGACGGGGTCACCGTCTTCCTCACCACCCAGTACCTGGACGAGGCCGACGAACTCGCCGACCGCATCGCGGTGTTGAACGACGGCCGGATCGCCGCCGAGGGCAGCGCCGAGGAACTCAAACGGCTCGTCCCCGGCGGACACGTCCGGCTCCGCTTCACCGACCCGGCCGCCTACCAGTCCGCCGCCACCGCCCTGCGCGAGGTCACCCGCGACGACGAGGCGCTGTCGCTCCAGATTCCCAGCGACGGCAGCCAGCGCGAACTGCGCGCCGTACTGGACTGGTTGGACGCCGCCGGTATCGAGGCCGACGAACTGACCGTGCACACCCCCGACCTCGACGACGTGTTCTTCGCCCTCACCGGCGACAGCAAGGTCCCCCACCAGTCGAAGGAGAACGCCCGATGAGCACTCTCGCCCTCGCCGTCCGCGACTCGGCCACGATGCTGCGCCGCAACCTGCTGCACGTCCGGCGCTACCCGTCGATGACCCTGAACCTGCTGCTCACCCCGATCATGCTGCTGCTCCTCTTCGTCTACGTCTTCGGCAACGTGATGAGCGCGGGCATCGGCGGTGGCGGCGCCGACCGCTCCGACTACATCGCCTATCTCGTCCCGGGCCTCCTGGTGATGACCATCGGCAGCACGGTGATCGGCGCCGCGGTCTCCGTCTCCATGGACATGAGCGAGGGGCTCATGGCCCGCTTCCGCACGATGGCGGTCTACCGCGGCTCCGTCCTCATCGGGCACGTCGTCGGCAGTGTGCTCCAGGTCCTCGCCAGTCTGGTCCTCGTCGGTGCCGTCGCGGTGGCCATCGGCTTCCGGTCCACGGACGCCACCGTCCTGGAGTGGCTGGCGGCCTTCGGGCTGCTCGCGCTGTTCGCCCTGGCGCTCACCTGGATCGCGGTCGGGATGGGCATGGCCAGCCCCAACCCCGAGGCGGCAAGCAACATGGCGACCCCGCTGATCCTCCTCCCGCTCATCTCCAGCGCCTTCACCCCGGCCGACACGATGCCGGGCTGGTTCCAGCCGATCGCCGAGTACCAGCCCTTCACCCCGGCCATCGAGACCCTGCGCGGTCTGCTGCTGGGCACCGGGATCGGCAACAACGGGTGGATCGCGCTCGCCTGGTGCGTCGGGCTCACCGTGCTCGGCTACCGCTGGTCGACGGCACAGTTCAACCGCGACCCGAAGTAACCGCCATGACAGCGCGGGCCGCCTCCCGCAGCTCGTCCCGCTCCAGGGCGGCGTACTCCGACACCGCGTCGGCGTACGCCGCCCTGTCGGCGTCCTCGGCCGCCCGGCGGGCACGCTCCGCCGACATGGTCGGCTGGAAGTCGCGCAGCACCCGCAGCCGTTCGGCGAGCGCGATCAGCCGTACGGCGGAGGCGTCGCCGGAGACGATCCCGGCCATGCCGAGGGCGTGCAAACCCGTCCCGAACAAGGGGAGTTCCATGGGCGAGCGGGCGGGCCCCGCGAGCAGGGTGCACAGTCGCTGCCGCATCCGGTCGACCACGTCCGTGACGAGTCCGAGCCGGTCGGCGTGCGCGTGGGCCGTCACCGCCGCCGACTGGACCTGGAGCAGCCACCGGTCGTAGAAGGGGTCGTCGTTCCCCGTCGAGCCGGCCTCGGGGATCGCCTCCACGTTGCGGCGCCACAGGCCGAGTCCGACCTCCGTCAGCCCGCGGGCGAGCGCGATCTCGGCACGGCCGCCGAAGTCGGGGCTGTAGACGTCGTCCTTCTGCGCGGGGTTGCGCTCCTCCGCCTGCCGCAGCCAGTACTCGGCCTCGTCGGGTTCGCCGCGTTGCAGACAGGCGAGGACCAGGCCCCAGCGGACGCCGATCGAGTCGTGCTCGTCACCGAGGCGCGGCAGCGCCGCGAGCGCCGCCCTGAGACTCTCGTACGCGGCCTCGCCCTGTTCTGTCTGGAGGCACAGTTCGCTCAGCCGGGCGTGCCCGAGGACCTGGAGGAAGGGGTGGTCGACCGGTGCCAGTGCCGCGATGCTGCGCCGGGCGGAGGCGAGGGAGCGGTCGATGTCGTGCTCGTACTCCCAGACGTAGGTGGCGACGCACTCGGCGATGCCGGCGAGCAACGGCCGCTCGCTGGCGCAGAGTTCGCGCAGCACGCCGTAGTCCGGGGGCAGCATCTCGGGGACCGCGCCGAGCACGGCCGAGATGGCGCGCAGCAGGGTGTCCGGCGGGGCCGGGGGCAGCCGCCGGAGGGTGACGAGCTGCCGTACGACCTGCGGGCCGAAGCCCATGAACAGGCTCGCCGTGCACAACACCGCGGCGGCGCGGGCGACTTCGACGTATTCGGGCTCCGGGTAGTAGTGCGACAGCGGCGGGCCGGTGTCCGCGGCGAGCGCGGTGAGGCGGGGGTAGCTGGAACCGGTCGACCACAGGGCGGCGAGGACCGCGGTGAGGGCGGCGATGGTGGGGCAGTCCGTACGGGCCAGGGCGTACCGCAGGGCCAGCACGAGGTTGTCCTGCTCACCCCTGATCCGCTCCCAGGCGGCCCGCGGCTCCGAGCCGAAGAACCAGTCGTGGTACGCGACCCCGAAGTCCCGCGCCCAGAGCAGGAATTGGTCTACGGCCGTCTCGTCCTCGCCCGCCTCGGTGCGGCGGGCCGCGCTGAACTCCCGTACGGTCTCCAGCATCCGGAACCGTACGCCCGCCGGGGTGTCGGCGACGGTGAGCAGGGACTGGTCGGCCAGTTGCTCCAGGAGGAACAGCGGGTCCTCGCGGAGGACTTGCTCGGCCGCCTCGGCGAGGAAGCCGCCGGGGAAGACGGAGAGGGTGCGCAGCGCGGCCCGGGCGTCCTCCGCGAGGAGGTTCCAGCTCCACTCCACGACCGCGTGCAGCGTGCGGTGCCGCTCGGGTGCGTCGCGTGCGCCGCCGCGCAGCAGGGCGAACCGGTCGCCGAGGCGCCGGGCGATGTCCGGCACCGAGAGGACCCGCACCCGCGCCGCGGCCAACTCCACTGCGAGCGGCAGCCCGTCGAGGTGGCGGCACAGCTCGGTCACCGCGTCCGACGGCAGTTCGACGCCGGGCCGGGCGGCGCGCGCCCGCTGGGTGAACAGTTCGACGGAGGTGCCGAGGCCCAACTCCGGGAGTGCGTACACCACTTCCGAGGTCAGACCCAGCGGGGCGCGGCTGGTGGCGAGCACCCGCAGGTCCTTCGAGGACGAGACGAGGGCCTGGACGAGGGCTGAAGCACCCCGGACGATCTGTTCGCAGTTGTCGAGGACCAGCAGCGCGGGCCCGCTGCCGAGGATGCCGAGGACGGCGGTCACCGGGTCGCCGGCGGCGGGCCCGCTCATGCCGCCCGCGCCGAGCGCGGCGGCCACCTCGGCGGCCACGTCCGCGTCGGCCGTGACGCCGGCGAGCGGCACGAAGTACACGACGCGCTGTTCGGCCCGGCGGCTCACGGCGTGCGCGAGCCGGGTCTTGCCCAGGCCGCCGGGGCCGACGACGGTGACGGCGCGGGAGGTGTGCAGCGCCCGCTCGACGGCCGCGATGTCCTCGTCCCGGCCGAGAAGGGGGTTCGGCTCGTGCGGCACGCCGTGTCGGACCACGGGTGCCTCGCCGTTCAGCAACTCCTTGTGCACGGCCTTGAGTCCGGCGCCGGGGTCCGTGCCGAGGTCGTCGCGGAGTTCGCGGCGGTACGCCTCGTAGCGCATCAGCGCGGCGGACGGGCCCGCCGACGCGGCCTCGCCGCGCAGGAGTTCGGCGAGCACCTCCTCGTCGCGCGGATGCTCCGCGGCGGCTGCGGCGAGCGGGCCGGCCGCCTCCGCGTGCCGCCCCAGGCGGGCGAGCGCGAGGGCCCGCGCACGGGCGAGCGTGGCGTGGACGGGGGCGCGCTCGGCGCGCAGTACGGCCACCGGGTCGGCGCTGTCGGGGTCGCCGTCGGGGGTGCCCTCCCACAGGGCGAGTCCGGCCTCGGCGGCGGCCAGCGCTCCCGCGTGGTCCCCGGCCCGGGACCGGTCGGCGCTGACCGCCGCGTGCAGGAGCAGGGCGGAGCTGTCGACCTGGTCCTCGGCGAGGGTGAGCCGGTAGCCGGTCGGGGTGCTGGCGATGACGTCGGCGCCCAGCTGGGAACGGGCCCGGGACACCAGGACCTGGACCGCCTTGCCCGGCCGTTCCGGCAGCTCGTCCGGCCACAGCCCCGCCACCAGCCGCTCGGTGCTGCAGCCCGTGCGCAGGTCGCCCGCGAGCAGCGCGAGGAGCCCGCGCAGCCGGGGCGCGGTGACTTCCTGTCCGCGGTGGGCGACACGGGGCAGCAGGGTCAGATCGGTGGTCACCCGTGCAGGTTAACCAAGGTCGGGGCGCCGCGACTCCCGCTGTCCGAACGCCTGTGTCGGCAGCGGCAGTTCGCGTCACCGGGTGGGGGTGAGGGGCAGGTCGTCCGTGAAGGCGTTGACGGGTTGGGCGATGCGCCGGGTGCCATGGACGTCGAGGGCCGCCGCCGCGGATTTCGTACCGAGGGCGCCCTGGGTGTGCCAGGTTCCGGTGACAGCCAGCCAGGTGTTGGCGGGCGGGGCCGGGGTGCCGTACATCCGGATCTTGACGGTCTGGGCGTCCGCCGCGCAGCAGGTGAAGATGATCCGGGTCAGGTCCCAGACACCGCCCTGTCCCGGTGTCACGAAGCCGGTCATCTCGACCGTACGGCCCTTGATGGCCCGTTCCTTGTCCTGCTGGACCCGGGTGGTGAAGTCCGTGAGGGTCATCGGGAGGGGTGAGGTCGCGGGCAGTGCGGCGAACCCCTTCTGCTGTTTGACGGTCTCGCTGCCGGCGTGCGCGGCCGTGTAGGCGCCGAGGGCGGGCGGGGCGTAGAGGAGGAGGCTGAGCGCGGGGAGGAAGAGGAGCCAGGCGATGCGGGGTGCGGTGGAGTGGTCGTGCCCGTGGGCGTGGTCGTGGTCCTTCTTGTCACCGGTGGCGCGGTCGAACGCCCCGTGGGCCAGGCCCAGGAGCAGCAGGAGGACGCCGGAGACGATCAGCAGCGGGTGCAGGCCCTCCTTGACGTAGCGCAGGTAGAGGTCGGTGAAGAGGGCGGTGTGCAGCAGGCCCAGGCCGGTCAGGATCAGGAGGGTGATCTGTGCGGTGCGCTTCACAGCAGGGCGCCTCCGATCAGGACGCTGGCGGCCACGGCCACGACGGTGGTCGCGGTGGAGAAGCGGACCGCGAAGGCCCGGCCGAAGGTGCCGGCCTGAAGGGCGATCAACTTCAGGTCCACCATGGGGCCGACCACCATGAAGGCGAGCCGGGCTGTGGGTGAGAAGCCTGTGAGTGAGGCCGCCACAAAGGCGTCCGCCTCGGAGCAGACCGCGAGGACCACGGCGAGCGCGGCCAGGAACAGCACGGAGAGCCAGGGCGAGCCGGAGAAGGTGTCGAGGACGGAGCGCGGGACGGTCACGTTGAAGGTGGCCGCGGCCATCGCGCCCAGCACGAGGAAGCCGCCCGCGTGCAGGAAGTCGTGCTGGAAGCCGAGCCGGAACTCCGTGAAGCGGCTGTGTCCGTGCTGGTGTCCGGTGTGCCGGACGACCGGGCGCAGCCACTCCGCGCGGCCGAGCCAGAGCCAGAGCCAGCCCATGACGGCGGCGGTGGCGAGCGAGGCGAGCAGCCGGGCCAACACCATGGCGGGGCTGCCGGGGAAGGCGACGGCGGTGGCGGTCAGCACGATCGGGTTGATCGCGGGCGCCGAGAGCAGGAACGCGAAGGCGGCGGCGGGGGTGACGCCCCGGCGGATCAGGCTGTTGGCGACCGGCACGGACGCGCATTCGCAGCCCGGCAGGACGGCTCCGGCGAGGCCTGCCACGGGGACGGCGAGCACGGCACGCTTGGGCAGCACCTTGGTGAACAGGTCCGCCGGCACGAAGGCGTTGATCGCCCCGGACAGGGCGGTGCCGAGGAGGAGGAAGGGCAGTGCCTGCACGGTGATGGCCAGGCAGACGGTGCGCCAGGCGGCCACGGCGGGGCCGTTGAGCCACGGTGTGCCCGACAGCAGGAAGGCGGTGATCGCCAGACCGAGGACGGTGACGACCGCCGTCGTCGGCGGGGGTCTGCGCGGGAGGCGGCGGCGCCGTCGCCCGGGTGGGTGGACGGTGGCCGGGGCCACCGCCTCCGTCACATCAAGCAGCTCATCCGTTTTTGGCATATTTGCTCCGAATGTCTGATGTTGCGACAGAACATAGTACGGTTCTCGCGTGATAAGCCGACTGTCCGTCACGATCGTCCGCGCGTGTCTGCGCGAGGGCGCCGGCGGAAGCCCCACCGCGGTGCTGGACGAGGCGCCGTTGAGCGAGGACGAGCGGCGCCGGGTGCCGGTCCTCGCGGGGACCTCGCACGCCGTCTTCGTCTCGGTGCGCGGGTCCGGGGTGTCGCTCCGCTTCTTCACCGCCGAGGGCGAACTGCCCGCGTGCGGCCACGGTACGGTCGCCGCCCTCGCGTACCTCGCGGCGCGCGCCCGGGGCACGGGGTACCGGGGCGTCCTGCGCACCGCGGGGCGTTCGTTCGCCGGCCGGGCGGTACGGGAGGGGACACGGTTCCGTGCCGTCTTCGAGCCGGGTCCCGTCGAGTTGCGCGAGCCGACCGCCGACGAGCGCGCACTCGTCCTGCCCGCACTGGGCGTCACCTCGGACACACTCGCTCCAGGCGCCCGCGTGGCCTCGGTCGGGCGGGCGCGCCTGCTCGCCCCGGTCGCCTCGCGCACCGAACTCGCCGCGCTGGCACCGGACTTCGAGAGGCTCCGCGCGGCCTGCGACCGGTTCGGACTGCTCGGCTGCTACGTCTACTCGGTGCCGGAGCGCTCCGGGCGGATCGCGGCCCGCATGTTCGCGCCGTCGATCGGCGTCCCGGAGGACATCGCGAACGCCAACAGCACCGCGTGCCTCGCCGCCGACCTGGCCGAACGCGGCATCAACGAGATCGCCGTCGACATGGGCGACTCCCTGGGCAGCCCGGCCACGATCACCGCGAGCGCGCGACCCGTGCTGCGACTGGGCGGCATCGCGGAAGTCGGCGGTTTCGTACGGAAGTTGAGCGTCTGAGCGAACCTGGTGAAGTCGACTACTGGTCGGCAGCGCCGCCAAGGGGCGCGGGGAACTGCGCGACCGGCCACGACGGCGGGGCAGACGAACGACGGCACATCTCGGCATATCCAGCGAAGCGCTTAGCGGGCCCGGACCCGCTCCAGTACGTCACGGATCAGGTCGGCGCTGATGGTGAAGTGGCCGCGGGCGATCTCCTCGGCACGCTCGGGCTCGCCCGCCGCGATGGCCTCGTACAGGGCCTTGTGGTCCTCGCCGCCCTGGTGGAAGTGGGTCTGCTCGCCCCTGCCCCAGGGTTCGACCGGGAAGCCGAGGCTGATGCGGGCCAGCAGGTCCTGGCTGAGCATGACGATCTGGGGGTTGCCCGTGGCGGCGCGGACGGCCTGGTGGAAGGCGCTGTCCGCGGTGTGCGCGTCGCGCGGGGTGCTCGCGGTGAGGTAGGCGGACAGGGCGTCCTTCATGGGGTCGAGGTCCTTGGAGCCCCGGCGCCGGGCGGCCGTCGCGGCGACCATGCCCTCGACCAGGCCGCGCAGGTCGAAGAGCTGCTCGAACTCCTCCCAGCGGGGCAGCAGGGTGTGCCGGACGGCGGCGGCCGTCGCCTCCGTCCAGGTGTCGCGGACGTAGGTGCCACCGTTGCGGCCGCGCCGGATCTCCACCACGCCCACTGCTTGGAGCCGGGCGACGGCCTCGCGCACGGTGGGGCGGCTGACCCGCAGCAGCCCGGTGAGTTCGCGCTCGGCGGGCAGCCGCTCCCCCGGCAGGAAGTCGCCGACGGCGATCGCGGTGAGGAGGCGGTCGGACACCTCGTCGACCGCCGACGCCACCCGGACCGGGCGCAGCGCGGAGGACGGGGAGCCGCCGAGGAGGACACGGTCGAGGACACGTGAGAACTCGTCCCCGGCCTCGGATGCCTCAGGTACGGATGTCAGTTGTCCTCCCCCTTCAATGCCGCTGCTGTAAACGCGGGCGGGCCACGTGAACTCGTCGTTACGTCTTGCCCAGCCCCCGCTAAAAGGTCTTGTGCGCTGACCTTTTACCCAATCACTATCGCAGCCATCCGTCACATCCTTTTCGTTTCAGCCAGAGGCCAGGCCCGAGAACGGCCTGGCGGACGGCCCGCCTGGGAGGCCCTCGCGTGGCGATTCCCGAACCGAATCACACCGGCACCGTCGACTTCAACGGCCACTCCACCTGGTACCGGATCACCGGCACACCCGGCCGGACACCCCTGGTCGTCCTGCACGGCGGCCCCGGCGCCGGTCACAACTACACCCTCAGCATCGCGGGCATCGCCGAGCAGGGACGCCAAGTGGTGCACTACGACCAGCTCGGCACCGGACTGTCCACCCATCTGCCCGACGAGGGCGCCGACTTCTGGACCGTCCAGCTCTTCCTCGACGAACTGGACAATCTCCTCAAGGAGTTGGGCATCGCCGATGCCTATCACCTCCTCGGCCAGTCCTGGGGCGGCATGCTCGCCGCCGAGCACGCGGTACGGCGGCCGGCCGGGCTGCGTGGGCTGGTCATCGCCAACTCCCCCGCCTCCATGGAGCTGTGGCTCGCGGCGGCGGCCGAACTGCGCGGCCAGCTGCCGCCCGAGATCCAGCGCACCCTGCTCGCCCACGAGGCGGCCGGAACCACCGACCACCCCGACTACCTCGCCGCCGAGCAGGTCTTCAACGAACGCCATGTGTGCCGTATGAACCCCAACCCGCCCGAGGTACAGGCCACTTGGGAGAACATCGCGGCCGATCCGACCGTGTACCACACGATGAACGGGCCGAACGAGTTCCATGTCGTCGGCACCATGAAGGACTGGTCCGTGATCGACCGGCTGCATCTGGTCGAGGCACCGACCCTCCTGGTGTCCGGACGGTACGACGAGGCGACCCCCGAGACGCTGCGGCCGTTCGCCGACCACATCCCCGACGTGCGCTGGCACATGTTCGAGCACTCCAGCCACATGCCGCACGTCGAGGAGGAAGAGCTCTACCTCCGGGTCGTGGGCACCTTCCTCGACTCCACCGACTGAGCCTTCGGCCCACCCCGGCCGACCCAACAGCCCTTCCTCCGACGGGAGTTCCCTGGATGTCCCGCACCACGAGACGGAGCGCGTTCGCCGCCGCCACCGTCGCCCTCGCCCTGACGACCGCCGCCTGTTCGTCCTCCGACAGCAGCTCCTCCTCCGACGCGACCACGTCCTCGTCGGCGTCCGGCTCCTCCGCCTTCCTGCCGCAGCACAAGGGCGGCACGCTGAAGCTGGTCGCCCATGCGGCCGCCGGCAGCTTCGATCCGCAGGTCAACTACACGCTCCAGTACTGGCAGTTGTACCAGTCGATGTACGACGGACTGCTGTCGTTCAAGAAGGTCGGCGGCCAGTCGTCGTTCACGGTCGTCCCGGACCTGGCCGCGGCGATGCCGAAGGTCACCAACGGCGGGAAGACGTACACCTTCACGCTCCGCAAGGGCATCACCTTCTCCAACGGCAAGGCGCTGACCACCGACGACGTGGTGGCGTCCTTCCAGCGGATCTTCAAGGTCTCCAGCCCCACCGCGGGCACCTTCTACAACGGCATCGTCGGCGCCACCGCCTGTCTGAAGACACCCGCGTCCTGCACCCTCAAGGGCGGTGTGACCGGCGACGCGACGGCGAACACGGTCACCATCAACCTCACCGCGGCGGACTCGGAGTTCCCGTACAAGCTGGCCGTCCCGCACGCCAGCATCGTGCCGAAGGACTCGCCGACGAAGGACGCGGGCACGAAGCCGCTGCCGACGACCGGCCCGTACATGGCGGCCTCCTACGACCCGAACCGCGAGCTGAAGCTGGTGCGCAACCCGCACTTCAAGGAGTGGTCGCGGGAGGCCGAACCGGAGGGGTACCCGGACGAGATCGACTACACCTTCGGGCAGACCGTCGAGTCCGAGGTCACCGCCGTCGAGAACGGCCAGGCGGACTGGATGTACGACCCGCCGCCCGCCGACCGCCTCAACGAGATCGGCACCAAGTACACCTCGCAGGCGCATGTGAACCCGCTGACCGCGTTCTGGTACGCGACGCTGAACGTCAACATGGCCCCGTTCAACAACAAGTTGGCGCGCCAGGCCATCAACTGGGCCGTCGACCGGTCCGCCGTGGTGCGGCTGTACGGCGGCACCAACCTCGCCTCCCCCGCGTGCACGATCCTGCCGCCAGGCTTCCCCGGGCACGTCGACTCCTGCGACTACACCAAGGGCGGCGGCAAGACGTGGACGGCCGCGGACCTCGCCACGGCCAAGGCGCTGGTGAAGCAGTCCGGTACGGCGGGGCAGGAGGTCGGCATCGTCACCCAGGACGACGACGTCAACAAGTCGATCGGGCAGTACCTCCAGAGCCTGCTCACCCAGCTCGGCTACAAGGCGACGCTCAAGCCGCTGTCGGGGAACATCCAGTTCACCTACATCCAGAACACCAAGAACAAGGTCCAACTCGCCCTGACGTCCTGGTACCAGGACTATCCGGCGGCCTCCGACTTCCTCAACGTGCTGTTCTCCTGTGCCGCGTTCCACCCGGGCAGCGACTCCAGCATCAACATCTCGGGCTTCTGCGACAAGAGCGTCGACGCCAAGATGCAGACCGCGCTGAAGACCGCGCAGACCGATCAGACGGCCGCCAACACCCAGTGGGGCGCGATCGACCAGGCGATCATGCGGCAGTCCCCCGTCGTCCCGCTGATCAACCCGAAGATCATCGACTTCACGTCGAAGCGGCTGGGCAACTACCAGTTCAGCAAGCAGTTCTACATGCTCGTCGGCCAGACATGGGTCAAGTGAGCACCGCCGCACCCGAGTTGGCCACCGCGGAGGCCCGGCGCTCGCCGGGCCCCTGGCGGACCGCCGGCGCCGACCTGCTGCACAACAGGTCGGCGCTGGCCGCGGCCGTCGTCCTCTTCCTCGTCGTCCTGGCGACCCTGTGCGCACCGCTGTACGCGCACCACATCGCCCACACCGACCCCTTCCAGTCCCATGTCTCCGGTACCACGGTCGTCGACGGGAAGACCGTGCCGGTGCTCACCCCGAGCAGCACCGGCCTCGGCCTCGGCGTCACCCCGATCGGCCCGACCTGGGACCCCGCCCATTACTTCCTCGGCGCCGACAACCAGGGCCGCGACGTGATGGCCCGGCTGCTCTACGGCGGCCGGACGAGCCTGTTCATCGGGTTCACGGCGGCGCTCCTCACCTGCGCCCTCGGCACGGTCGTCGGAGTCGTCGCCGGGTACGCGGGCGGTGTCGTCGACGCCGTCATCTCCCGTGTCCTGGACGTCATTTGGGCCTTTCCGGTGTACCTGCTGGCGATCTGCCTCTCGGTCGTCCTGCTCACCGACGGACTGCACCTCGGCCCGCTCACCGTCGAGGCGGGAAGTCTCTGGCTGCCCGTCGCGATCATCGCGGCGATCTATGTCCCGTACATCGCACGCCCGTTGCGCGGCCAGGTGCTGGTGCTGCGCAACAAGGAGTACATCCAGGCGGCCATCGGCTCGGGGGCGCCGACCGTGCGCATCCTGCGCCGCGAGGTGCTGCCGAACGTACTGCCCACGGCCATCGTGTTCGTCCCGCTGATGACCGCGCTCGCGATGCTCACCGAGTCAGCGCTGTCCTTCCTGTCGGTCGGTGTCCAGCCGCCGGACGCCAGTTGGGGCACGATCATCGAGGACGGACTCGGGCTGCTCTACACCCGGCCCGCGGTGACGATCGCGCCCGGCCTGCTCATCGCGCTGACCACGGCGGCGCTCAACGTCCTCGGCGACGGCGTGCGCGACGCGCTCGACCCGGGCGCCCGGCTGCGCGGAGGGGTGTGACGGCGCCATGCTCCAGTTCATCGTCAAGCGCTTGGCGTCCGCCCTGCTCGTGATGTTCGCGATCAGTGTGCTGGTCTTCCTGATCTTCTTCGCCACACCGGGAGTTGATCCCGCGGCGCGTATCGCGGGCCGCAACGCCGACCCGGCGACGCTCGCCCAAGTGCGGCACTCCTTCGGCCTCGACCGGCCCATGCCCGTCCGCTACCTGCTGATGATGCGGCACCTGTTGATCGACCGCGACCTGGAGTCGTTCGTCAACCGCGGCTCGCGCGTGATCCCGCAGATCGTGCAGGCCACCCCGGTGACCCTGTCGCTCGTCGTCGGCGCCGCCCTGATCTGGATGACGGCCGGCATCGTCATGGGCACGGCCGCCGCGGCCCTGCGCGGCAGGGCGGCAGACCCGCTCATCATGCTCGTCGGCGTGGTCGGGGTCTCACTGCCCGCCTACTGGCTCGGCGAGGTCGTCAACCTCATCACCCAGAAGCAGTTGCACGGTTCGGTGTTCTCCTGGGTGCCACCACCGGGCTACGTCGGCCTCGACCACCCCGGCCAGTGGGCCCTGCACCTGCTCTTCCCCTGGCTGACGCTCGCCCTGCTCTACGCCGGGATCTACGCCCGGCTGCTGCGCGGCGAGGTCGTCACCGCCCTGAACGAGGACTACGTCCGCACCGCGCGCGCCAAGGGCCTCTCCGAGCGGCGCATCCTGATCCGCCACGCCCTGCGCTGCTCGCTCATCCCGATCGTGTCGCTGTTCGGCCTGGACTTCGGCGCGCTGGTGGGCGGCGCCGCGCTGCTCACCGAGGTGGTCTTCGGCCTCCCCGGCATCGGCAAGCTCACCTTCGACGCGCTCCAGAACCTGGACCTGCCCGTGATCATGGGCACGGTCCTGTACGCGGCGTTCTTCGTGGTCCTCGCCAACGCGCTGGTGGACATCCTGTACGCCCGACTCGACCCGAGGGCCCGCCATGCCTGACCAACCCCTGCTGGACGTACGCGACTTGAGGGTGTCCTTCCGCACTCGCCGAGGCTCCGTCACCGTCGTCGACGGCTTGTCCTTCTCGGTGGCGCCCGGTGAGATCCTGGGCGTGGTGGGCGAGTCGGGCTCGGGCAAGAGTGTGTCGATGCTGGCCGTGCTCCGCCTGCTGACCAGTCCGAATGTGACCGTCGAGGGCGAAGTCCGCTTCCGTGGGCGGGACTTGCTCACCCTCCCCGACAAGGAGATGCGGGCGGTACGGGGCCGGGAGATCGCCATGGTCTTCCAGGACCCGATGACCGCGCTCACGCCCGTGTACACCGTGGGCTGGCAGATCGCCGAGCAGATCCGGGCGCACGAGAAGGTCTCCCGCAAGGAGGCCCACGCGCGTGCTGTCGGTCTCCTCTCCGACGTGGGCATCCCCGACGCGGCCTCGCGCGCGAACGCCTACCCGCACGAGTTCTCCGGCGGCATGCGGCAGCGCGCGGTCATCGCGATGGCCCTCTCCTGCGGCCCGGCGCTGCTGATCGCCGACGAGCCGACCACAGCGCTGGACGTCACCGTCCAGGCCCAAATACTCGACCTGATGCGGGAGTTGAACACAAAGGGCTCGGCCGTCGTCCTCATCACGCACGACATGGGCGTCATCTCGCAGATCGCCGACCGGGTCCTGGTCATGTACGGCGGCCGGGCGGCCGAGGAGGGCCCGCGCCGCGCGGTGTTCCACGGACCGCGCCACCCGTACACCTGGGGGCTGCTCGACTCGGTGCCCCGCGTGGGCGGGCCCCGGCTGCGGCGGCTGCCCACCATCGCGGGGATGCCGGTGGCGCCCGGGGACCTGCCGGAAGGGTGCGCGTTCGCGCCCCGGTGCCGGTTGCGGCACGAACAGTGCGCGGAGCGACCGGAGTTGAGGGACTTCGGCGACAGCGCGCACCGCGACGCCTGCTGGCTGCCCGACGACGACCGCGGCTCGCTGCGCCTGACCGCACGGGCCGCGGCGACGGACGTACCGGACCTGGAACGAGAGGCGACACCGTGACCGCGCGAACGACACCGTCAGAGGTGCTGCTGCGCGCCTCGGACGTCACCAAGCACTACCCCCTGCGCGCGGACGGGCTCTCCCGGCGCCGCAGGGTGCTGCGGGCCGTGGACGGCGTATCCCTGGAGGTGCGCGGCGGTGAGACGCTCGGCATCGTGGGCGAGTCGGGCTGCGGCAAGTCGACGCTCGGCCGCTGTCTGGTGCGGCTCACCGAACTCACGGGCGGCCGGGTCGAGTTCGACGGCCAGGACATCAGCTCGCTGTCCACGCGGCGGCTGCGTCCCGTACGCCCGGGGATGCAGCTGGTGTTCCAGGACCCGCAGGCCTCCCTCAACCCCCGCCGCCGTGCCGGCGACATCGTGGCGGAGCCACTGCTCGTGCACCGGTACGGCGACACCAGCGCCGTACGTCGTCGGGTCGCCGAGCTCTTCGACGTCGTAGGCCTGGCGGCTGCCCATCTGGACCGCTATCCGCACGAGTTCTCCGGTGGGCAGCGCCAACGCATCGGTATCGCGCGGGCGTTGGCGACCAACCCGAAGCTGATCGTCGCCGACGAGCCGGTGTCCGCGCTCGATGTGTCCATCCAGGCACAGGTGTTGAACCTGTTCGCGGATCTCCAGGAGGAGTTCGCGCTCACCTACGTCTTCATCGCGCACGACCTCGGGGTGGTCCGGCACGTGTCGGACCGGATCGCGGTCATGTATCTCGGGGAGATCGTCGAACTCGGCGAGACGGAGGCCCTGTACAAGGAGCCGGCGCATCCCTACACGCAGGCGTTGTTGTCGGCGGTCCCGGACATCGACGACGGGACGCTCACGGAGTCGGCGCCCCGGGAGCGCATCGTCCTCACCGGCGAGGTGCCCAATCCGGTGGACAAGCCGACGGGGTGCCCGTTCCGTACCCGCTGCCCGTACGCGCGTGAGCTCTGCGCCGCGGAACGGCCCCGGTTGACGGTGGCGGCCTCCGGTCGGCACACCGCCTGCCACTTCCCTCTGATCGACTGAGGGTACGGAGGGCGGGCGCGGCATGATGGCCCGTATGCACCTCCGCATCGACGCCGTCGACCTGCCCGGCCGTACCTTCCCCGCCCCCGCCGACAAGCCCTTCCCGGCGTACGACGACGTCCACGTCGCCGTGCAGCGCCGGGACCGGCCGGCCGAACTCCTCGATCCGCAGCCTGGGGACGCCGCGTCCGCGACCTGGACGCTGGAGTGCGCGGCGGAGGTCACGCCGGACGGCGTCGTGGTCACGGGCCCCTACGTGCAGCACCGGATGGGGCTGCGGTTCGTCTATCTGTCCTGGGGGACGGTCGACGGGGACGGGGTCTTCACGATGTTCCGGCGCGCCAAGCTCATGCTCGACTCCGTGCCCGCCGACGTGCTGGCCGCCGCCGCGCGCGACGGCCTGCTGGTGGGCCGGCTCGGGCTGACCGACGTGAACGGCGGCCCGTTGTGCGCGCGGGTGGATCCCCCGCGCATCACCTGGACCGCCGCCGCGCGCCAGCCGTGGGTCAGGACGCCGAGTCCTTCTTGTTCGTCGCCGCCCGGTAGGCCTGGGTCGGGGTCATCGCGACGCCGTTGAGGCTGACCGTCTTGTAGGTGCTGACCTTGGCGCAGGACTTCGACTCGTCGGCGGTCGAGGCCTGGGCGTTGGAGGTGGCCGCCTTGGTGTCGGCCGGGGCCGGGGACGAGGAGCCGCCAGGGAGCGTCGTGCCGCTGGGCCAGTCCGTGCCGATGACCAGCGTCAGACCGGTGCCGGTGCCCTGCTTGAGGTGCGAGGAGGCCAGGCCGATCGCCTTGGCCACGGTCTGGGCCTCGGCCTTCTGACCGGTGCCGTAGGTGAGGGTGGTCGTGGTCGCGCTGGCAGCGGCGTTGCCGGTGGTGGTGCCGGAGCTGAAGCCGCCGTCTATCAGGCCGGTGGCGACGGTGGAGGCCCGGCCGCTGATGCTGGTGCCGTTCTCCACCGTGACGGCGATCTGCGCGGCCGGTACGGCGGCCGTCGTGGCGGTCGCGGTGGCCGCCGCCGACTTCTTGCCGGACGAGCTGGTCAGCGACTGGTCGTTGGCGATCGTCGCGAACAGGCTCTTCGCGGCGGCTGCGGGGATGACCCGGTTGGCGTTGGCCGGGTCGGCGCCGGTCTGCATCGTGGTGAACGTCATACGCTTCGTCGGCACCTTGTCCAGGTCCGCGGCGAGCCCGATGAGCTTCTTGACGGTGCCGAGGCCCGTGTCGACGGTGAGTGCCTTGGTGGCGGCGTCGGCCAGGTTGTAGACCGCCGAGGGGTTGGTGAGGGTGCCCGCGCTCTTGAACTTGCGGATCATCGCGCTGAGGAACAGGTGCTGGGAGACGGTGCGGCCGAGGTCGCTGCCGTCGCCGAAGCCGTGCCGGGAACGCACGAACTCCAGGGCCGCGGTGCCCTTGAGGGTGTGGGTGCCCTCGGCGAGTTTCAGGTGCGAGTAGGTGTCGTAGACGTCGGCGTCGACGCAGACCGAGACGCCGCCGACCGCGTCGGACATCTTCACCACACCGGAGAAGTCCATCTGCACGAAGTGGTCGATGGTGATGCCGGTGAGCGCGTGCACGGTCTTGACCTGGCATTCCTGCCCGTACTGGAGCGCGCTGTTGATCTGCCCGTAGTAGCCGGACGTCGACTGGCCGCTCTTGGGGTCCTTGCAGGCGGGGACCTGGGTCATGGTGTCGCGCGGGATGCTCATCACGGTGGCGTTGGACCGGTCCGCCGAGATGTGCACCACCATCTCCACGTCCGCGTTGCCGTTCCCCGACTGCACACCGGTCGTCGAACAGCCGCCGCCGAGCTTGCAGTCGGTCGTGCTGGACCGGGCGTCGCTGCCCATCACCAGGAGGTTGATCGGGGTCCGGCCGAAGGCGTCGGCCTTCTCCTTGCCGCCCGCGCCGTCGTCGATCGGGACGCTGTTGATGTTGCCGTTGAGGTGCTCGTAGAACCACCAGCCGGCGCCCGCGGTCACCATGATCAGCACCGACAGGGATATCGCGGTGATCTTCAACACACGCCTGCCGCGCGGAGGCTGCTTGCGGCGCGAGGCGGCACGACCGGCCGCCCGGGATCCACCGCGAGGCGCCTGGCGGGCCGCGGCGCGGGAGGCTGCCCGGCCGCCGGTCGGCAGCGGCTCGTCGGCCTCGCCCGCCCGCGGTCTGGGCACCCCTCGTGTGCGGCTGCGCGTGGCGTGTCCCACGGGGCCGTCCCCGAGGTCGGTCATCTGGCACTCCCACAAAACGGTCGGGCCGTTCAGGCCGTCGGTGCTGCGGCCAGGGGCGCGCGGCCATGTCAGGTCGGACGAGGCGGGGTCCCCGTCTCGCTTGCGTGGTGGTTGCGCAATATAACAATCTCAGATGAGAACACCGCAGGGGCTTTCTCATTTACGGACTTTCATTTTGCGTCAAGGTCGGTCAACTGGTCGGAATGCGGACGGTGGTGATGGTCATCGGAGTACCGGTGACGGCGATGAGATAGAAGCGCGGATGCGAGCCGCCCGGCACCCGCCTCAGACCGCCGGGCGGCGTCACGACGTACGTCGCGGAGGCGTGCGGGGCCAGGGACTGAGGGCCGCCGGAAGCGGTCCACCAGTCGGAGGCGCCCTGTCCGAGGCGGCTGGCGAAGTGGGGGGTGAGCCGGGTGGCGGTCGTGTTGACGACCCGGGCTACGAGCCGCGTGATGTCGCGGTGCCCGGAGCGCTCCACGATGTCCGCCGTGACGTTCATGCGCAGCGGCGGCGGACTGGCCGCGGCGATCGTCACACACACCACGGCGGGCGCGAGGAGCCCCGCGGCGAGCACGACCCGGGCCGGTCGTGCGGTCAGGCGCGGAATGCGGGGCTGCCAGGCGGAGGCCAGCGCGGAGGCGGGGACGGTGGCCGCCGCCGCGAGCCACAGCGGGGTCATCATCAGAAAGTAGCCGTCCTGGGACCTGGTGGCGAGGTAGAAGCTCAGCCAGGGCAGCACGGTGATCGCCGGGCCCAGCCGCCGCGCGAACAGCACCGTGGCGGCGAGCAGACCGAACAGGAGCAGGAGACTGCCGTAGGAGTAGTAGTCGAGGTGCCTGCTGCCCGCGGTGAAGTAGTACGAGATCCCCATCAGGCCCTGGCCGTGCAGGATCGCCTTCTGGGTGAGCGGGAGCAGCAGTCCGTGCAGCCAGCCGGAGAAGTCCTCGGCGGCGAAGTATGCGTTGATCGCGGCCCAGGTCAGTGCGGCGGTGCCCGTGTAGCGGGCGACGACGCCGAGGGCGAGCCGGGGGCCGAGGTCGCCGCGGCGGACGGCGTAGAGGCCGACGAGGAGGAACGGCGTGAGGAACCAGGCGAGCTGCTGGGTGGCGCAGGCCGCGCCGAGGCAGAGGGCCTGGAGCACTCCGGGGAGTCCGAGCCGGCCACCGGCTCCGGTGTCGGGCCACCTGACCACCACCGGAACGAGCAGGACCAGGGCGAGGACCGCCGGGTAGCCGGAGTAGGCGTAGCCGGGGAGGAAGCCGAAGCCGAGGCACACGGCCGTGGCGGCGGACCGCCAGGGGGCCGGGAGCAGCAGCCACAGCAGGACGGCGCCGGCGAGGAGCGCGCCGGTGGTGACGAGGGTGGCGGCGGCCGTCGAGTGGATCACGGCGTGCACGGGGGCGGCGAGCAGCGCGGTCAGCGGCGGGTAGCCGTAGGTGTAGTCGGCGCCGCCCGACATGGTCTTGGTGATGCCGACGGACGAGGAGTCGAAGAGCCAGGGCCAGGGCTGGCCGTAGACGGGGTGGCCGTGCAGGATCTGGTTCGCGGCCTGCGCGGTGAGCACGCCCTCGTCGGTGCCCGCGTGGTTGAGCCAGTAGCCGCAGAGCACCAGGACGACGGCGAGTACCAGCACTCCGGCGTCGACCCTGGTCAGGGCGCGCCGGGTGCGGGTGGTGAGGGCCAGGACTCCGGCGACCAGGATCCCGGCGTAACAGACGGAGATGATCCCGGCGACGGGCGGGCGTGAGGTCATCGCCCTGGTCCAGGCGTCCCGGGTGCCGATGAACAGGCTGATCGTGGCGATCAGCGTCATCCCCCGGTGCAGCTGCTGCGGCGCGGCCGGCCCGGTGGTGAGCGGCCGGGTCAGCGGCGGACCGGCGGTGGCGGGCGCGTCACGGCGCCGCAGTCGCAGACCACCGCCGGCGCGGGGACCGTCATCCATGGCGTCCTTCTCCTCCACGTTCCATCCTCGTCGGCCGGCGGTTCACGCCGGGGCCACCTCTACTACATGTCGTAGAGGTGAAAGGAGCCGTCGAGGTTCATCAAGGGAAGGGAAGAGCTGGGCAAGAACAGCGGATCACATGGGCGGTGACCGGCCCCGGTCAGTTCGTCGGCAGTTCGGACGCGATGAAGCGCTCGAAGCCCGCGTGGAAGGCCGTGCCGCGTGGGTCGGTCGCGCTGTAGTGGAAGGCGGCCAGCCCGCAGCCCCGTGCGTCGAAGGCGACGCCGGTGTAGGAGGCGACCCGGGTGCCGTCGACGGCGAGTTCGACCTTGATCCGGCCCGCGCCGGCCGGGGAACAGGTCATCGACATGTCCACCTCCCGCCCGGTCTCCACCTCCAGGCCCAGGTCCGCGAGGTTGACCTCGACGACCCGATCGTGCTGGAAGGCCCCCTTGTACCTGAACTCGCGCACGATCAGGGCTTCCTGATCCGTCGTCAGATAGGTCGCCCAGCGGGAGCCCTTGCGGAAGTCACCCGACCCGTCGCACCACAGCCCGACCCCGCCCTCGCCGCCGTACCACTCCGTCTGGGTGCTCAGCCGTACCGCGAACGACGACGGCTCGAAGGGCGCCTGCGGCCACACCTCCAGCTCGGACTTGGGATCCACGAGCATGGTCCCGCCCTTGTGGGTGATCGTCGCGAGGGTCGGGTCCTTGTAGGACCAGTCGCCCGAATCGGTCAAGTCGTCGGTGTATGTGAGGGGTTGGGAGCTCGTGGATGCCCCGGAGCCGTGCGTCTGCGGGCCGTTCTCCCGCGCAGATCCTCCCGAGGTGGTGCTGAGCACGATGGCGAGCAGCACGGCCACGGCGGCACTGCCGGCCGCGAAGCCCCAGAGGCGCAGCTGTTTGGCGCTTCGGCCGGGGGCGGGAACGGGGTCGGGCCCGGAGCCGCTGCTTTCGCAGCCGTTTCCGGGCGATGGCGCGCTCGTCTCAGTGCGCGCGCCGTCCGCCCGCTCCACCGCTTCCGCGAGGCGGGTGATGAGTTGGGCGGCGGTGGGGCGTTCCGCCGGGTCCTTGCGGAGGCAGTCGGCGACGGCCGAGCGGACCGGTTCGGGTACGGCCGTGAGATCCGCGTCGCGGGTGGACACGGCGACCAGCACCTCGTAGTCGCTCTCCCCCTCGAAGGGATGTCTCCCCGTGGCGGCGAAGTAGAGCGTGCCGCCGAGGGAGAACACGTCGGTGGCGCTGGTGACGCGGAGCGACTTGACCTGCTCGGGCGACATGTACGCGGGAGAGCCGAGCACACTGCCCGGTGTGGTGAGCGCCGACTCCAGCAGGCGGTCGTCGCGGGCGATGCCGAAGTCGATGATCCGCGGTCCGTCCGGGGAGAGCAGGATGTTGGACGGTTTGATGTCCCGGTGCACGACACCCGCCCGGTGCACCTGTGCCAGCGCGTGGGCGACGGCCAGCGCGAGGGACTGGAGCCGCCCCGAGGACAGCGGGCCGCCCGCGGTCACGTGCTGGTGGATCGTGGGGCCCGGGACGAACTCGCTGACGATGTAAGGGTGTCGGCCGGTGAGGTCCGCGTCGAGGACGCGGGCCGTGGCCAGTTCACCGACCCGGCTCGCGGCGCCGAACTCCCGGCGTACCCGGGCGAGCGCGACCTCGTCGTACTCCTTGCCCGGCAGCAGGAACTTCACCACGACCTGCTGCCCCGCCCGGTCCCGGGCGAGCCACACCACGCCTTGTCCGCCGCGGCCCAACTCGCGCTCGCAGACGTACCCGTCCACCGACAACTGCATCCGCGGATCCATGTCCACGCCCCCAGCCCCGCCCCCGACATGGCTGTCGTTCAGCGTATCGGCTCACCGGTCGCCGAACACCAGGGACGGACGGACACGTGCACCGTCATGGCGGCCGCAGCCGCAGCCGCAGCTTCAGCCGATGTCGATGCGTGCTCCCGCGCCGGCTACGCGGACACGCGGGTCGCCCGCGCGCAGCGTCACGGTGAGTTCGCCGGGGCGGCCCAGGTCCTCGCCCTGGTGCAGGGTGAGGACGGAGTCCTCGGGGACCAGGCCGAGTTCACGCGCGTAGGCACCGAACGCGGCGGCCGCCGCGCCCGTCGCCGGGTCCTCGACGACTCCGCCGACGGGGAAGGGGTCACGCACGTGGAAGACCGTGGCCGACTCCCGCCACACCAACTGGACCGTGGTCAGGTCCAGTTGGTGCATCAGGGCTTCGAGGCGCCCGAAGTCGTAGGCGAGATCCGCGAGTCGGGCGCGGGTCGCCGCCGCGAGCACGAGATGGCGGGCACCGGCGAAGGCGATGCGGGGCGGGAAGGCGGGGTCGAGATCGGCTCGCGGCCAGCCGAGGGCGGCGAGCGCCTCGTCGAGGTCGGCGTCGGCGATCTCCTCGACGTGCGGTGCGACGCTGGTGAGTGTGGCCCTGAGCGTCCCGTTCTCCTCGGTCACCTCCACCGGCACGGTGCCCGCGCGCGTCGCGAACACCAGCTCCCCCGTGCCGATCCGTTCGGCCAGCGCGACGGCGGTCGCGACGGTGGCGTGCCCGCAGAACGGCACCTCGGCCTTGGGGCTGAAGTACCGGATGCGGTACGTCCGCCCGTCCGGACCGGCGAGCCCCTCCGGGGGCGCGGTCAGGAACGCGGACTCCGAGTATCCGAGCTCGGCGGCGACGGCCAGCATGTCGCTGTCGGCCAGAGCGGTGGCGTCCAGCACGACGCCGGCCGGGTTCCCGCCGGACGGATCACTGGAGAAGGCGGTGTAGCGCAACACCTCGGGCCGGGGCACGTTCGTCGTCATGATCGTGGCAACGCGGGGCGGGTTCCCGACCATTCCCGCACACCGCGCCGGTTCACCGTGCGCTCTTCTTCTCAGCCCAGCTGCTCGGCCAGTCCGACGATGACGCCCTCCGGGCCGCGGACGTAGCAGAGGAGGTAGCTGTCCTCGAACCGGGCGATCTCGCCGAGGAGTTCGGCGCCGTGCGGGCGCAGGCGGGCGACGGTGTCCTTGATGTCGTCGACGGCGAACATGACGCGGTGGGTGCCCAGGATGTTGTGCGGCCGGTCGCGCGGCCCGTCGCCGATCGCCTCGGGGCTGCGGTACTTCGCCAGTTCGAGCCGGCTGTGGCCGTCCGGGGTGCGGAGCATCGCGATGTCGCAGTGGACGCCGTCGAGTCCGGTGCACTGGTCCGCGAAGAGGCCCTGGACCTCTCCCCTGCCCTCCAGCTCCATACCGAGTTCCACGAAGAACGCGACGGCCGCGTCCATGTCCTCGACGACGATGCCGACGTTGTCCATCCGCTGAATCGCCATGGCGGTCTCTCCCTCTTCCTCGTCCGGCCGGTGGTGGCCGCTGATGTCCCCGGGACGGAGCCGGTGGCCCGTTCTCGACATCGGCGGACCACCGGACTCCGAAAGAGGGTTACGGCTTCTCGGGTCAGGCCCCGGCGTCGGCGTTCCGCGCGGAGGCCGCGAACTCCTCGGGGCCCTGCTCGACCGCCGCCGGGTCCATCCACATGACCTGCCAGCCGTGGTTGTCGAGGTCGAAGAAGCTGCGTGAGTACATGAAACCGTAGTCCTCGGCACCGTCCGCCTCGGTGGCACCCGCCGCGAGTGCGGCGGCGCTGACCGAGTCGACCTCCTCGCGGGACGACACGCTGAAGGAGTAGAGCGCCAGCGCGTGGGTGGCGGGGTCGGCCAGCGGCAGCTTCGAGAACTCCGCGAACTTCTCGCGGGTGAGCAGCATGACGAAGGCGTGCTCGCCGACCAGCATGCAGGCGGCGGTCTCGTCGGTGAACTTCGGGTTGAAGCCGAACCCGAGCTTGGCGAAGAACGCCTTGCTGCGCTCCAGGTCCACCACGGGGATGTTCACGAACAGCATGCGGCCGGGGTGTGCGGGAGTGGTCATGATGGGTCTCCGGTCAGTGGCTCGATGATGTACGTCCTGGTAGACCGACCCCGTCGGCAGAACTCATCGGCCTGAGCCGAACGGCCGGGTGCCCGGCCGACTCTCGTCGGCCGGGCACCCGGTGTGTCGGAACCGCTCGTCACCTCTTGACTACGGACTCCACCCAGCTGATGAAGTTCGTCGTCGCGTCTCCGGTGCGCTCGGCCATGGTGTGCGCCATGGCCCACACCGTGGCGAAGTCGACATCGCGGATGCCGTAGTTCTTCAGGGCCAGCTGGAGGTTGATCTCGGTCGTGTTGCCCGTGTCGCCCTGCATGATGCCGGTGCGGATGCGCCAGTGCCGCGCCACCTTCGACTGCCGGTAGCCGGCGAAGGCGGGCGAGAGGAAGTACAGCGGGTTGTAGGCGTCGCCCCGCCAGGCCATGTCCTTGCCGACGCTGTCCTTCTTCGCGAAGTCGGTGTCGTACGCGGCGGCGCCGTAGGCGGAGTTCCAGTCGGAGTACGTGGCGTACGTCGTCTCGTTCGCCTTGACGACGTCACGGGTGAGCGGCGCGAAGTGGGACGGGACGCCCAGCCCCATCGCGAAGACGCTGTTCTCGCCCTGCCCGCGGGACACCCCGTCGAACGCGCCGACCGGCTTGTTCGCGTTCTTCTGGCTGTTGACGAAGCCTTCGAGGCCGGACACCGTCGCGGTGTTGGTCGTGGCGTCGTAGGTGACCCATGTGCTGCCGGTGTTGAGGTAGGCGATGTAGTCGTCGACCGTCGCGTACGTCGTCGAGGTCCCCGTCTGGCCCGATCCGGGCGGGCCGCCCTGGGTCGTGATGGTGTACGGGAAGGTGTTGTCCGACAGGAAGTTGTTCAGCGAGGTGGTGATCACCTCGATCAGGTGGTCGTAGTAGCTGCCGGCCAGGTACGTGCCGCTGCCGGACTCGGCCAGCTCCAGGCGCCTGCCGTGCTCGTCGCGCAGCCCGAGGCGGTTGAGGTACTTGGGCCAGGCCTTCGCGAGGTCGGCCGAGTAGGCGCTGGTCCAGGTGGTGGACGCGCGGGTGCCGGTGGAGGCGAACTGGCCCATGTTCCACTCGTAGGACAGGTTGGCCTCGGCCAGGTTGGTGATCGGGCACCAGGCCATGACGCCGGCGACCGCGTCGCTGAGGGGGCGCCCGTGGGCGTCCTCCATCGCCGCGCCGATCGTGCGCAGGTACGGGTGGTACAGGGGGCTGTCGCCGGACGTGCCCGCCACGGTGTCCTGGGCGCCGCCGCCGCTCATGCCGAACAGGACGATGTCGTCCGTGCTGCCGGGCAGGACGCTCTCGTTGTACCGGAGGAACCGGATCGCGGCCTTCAGGTCGGTGACACCCCAGGGCGCCGCGTCGGAGCGGGTGCTGGTCGAGCTGTCCCGGCCGCGCAGGCCCGGCCACACGTAGACGAGCCCGGCCGCGAGGTACTGCGACACGCTGCTGTAGCTGTAGGACGTGGCCGGCGCCTGCTGGGCGTAGCCGGGGGTGTTGACCGGGATCACGATCGGCGCCGTGCCTCCCGAGTACTGGCCGACGGTGCCCTTCCGGTTGAGCTTCGCGGTGTATGTGGTGCCGTCGCTGTTGACGGTGGCCGTCAGATAGGCGCCCGGCACATAGATCGACAGGTTCTCGTAGTCCGTCGCGGCCGGGTTGGCGACGTACACCTTCCCGAGCTGGTAGTACACGTCGTTCGTCGCGTCGTACGACCAGGCGGTGGGATCGAACTCCAGCGAGTACGCCGAGGACGTGGCCGACGAGCTCGTCGACGAACTGCCCGACGACGAAGTGGCGGCGAAGGCCGTGCCCGCCGCGCCCTCGGCGACTCCGAACGCGGTCATGGCCGCGACGCCCGTGGCACTCCGGATCACAGTTCTACGGTTGACGTCCACCCGTGGACCTCCTTGTACAGCTGGTTGCGTGGTCACAGCCGTACGCACCCGGCGCCTCGGCGACATCGCGGGCGGGTCGGACGGCGTGCGGCTCGGTCGCGTCTCAGACTGTCGGTTGGGGCCCAGGATTGTTAACAATTTCGATGATAATTCTGTTAGAAGTGTTACGGCAGTGATTCCTCCGCCTCCGCGACCAGTGCGGTGATCGCCGCGCGCAGGGCGGCCAGTTCGGCCGGGGTGGGGTCGGCCGGTTCGTGCGGCGCCAGCGCGGCGGGGGTCACCACGGGGGTGGTGCCCTCGGGGCCGGGCGCGGCCGCGGCGCGCGCGAGGAGCGGGCCGTTGTCGGGCGGCGGGGTGCCGAGACCGTTACCGAGCCTTCGCAGCGCGGCGGCGAGCGAGGGCCGCGGGAAGGGGAAGTCCGCGGGGAGCAGCCCGGCCTGCAGCGTGTGGTCGTCGCCTCGGAAGTCCAGCGCCCAGCCCTCCCAGCCCGGCAACGGCCAGTCGTGGATCCCGGCCACGGTCTGCACCGCCCAGAGCGAGACGGTGCGGGCCCCCGGGTCGAAATGGACGCCGCCGTACGGCATGTCGGTGAGCACGGGAGTGGCCGGCGACGCGGCGAGATGGCCGATCAGGCCGAGGCCGCCCGCGAGGTGCTCGACGGGCTCCCAGTCGCTGCCCCACGCGCGCACGCTTCCGTCGGGCAGACGCAGGGAGGCGACGGAGTGGGGCTCGCTGTACTCGGCGTGCGCGAACCCGGCCGCTTCGAAGGTTTCGAACCAGCCCGGTGCGCGTGTCAACTCCCGCCCCAGATCCAGGTGTTGAGTCAGATCACCCATGCCGTCGTGCGCGAAGCGGACGTCCCAGCCGGGCCAGGTCCGGGCCAGTACGGCACGGGCGGCGAGGTGGTCGGCCCAGCTGTCCGGGGAGGCGAACCAGAGCAGGGTCCGACGGTCGTGGTCGACGAGCGCGGCGCCCTCGCACCACACGTCGTCGAGCCATTCGTCGATCTCCCGGTTGGCGCGGAAGCAGCGTGTCGCCGCGGCCGGACCGGGCAGCAGATCGTCAGCAACCCTGCTGGCGGCCCAGTGCGAGTAGTACCGCTGCCAGGTGCCGTTCTCGACCACGACGTACTGCGCTCGTGCTCCCATGACCGGCGAGGCTAGCGCCGCCGGGCGACGGTCCATGAGCCCGGGGTCGGCGGCGGACCCGCCCGGAGCCTTGTCGCCCGTGCCTCGCGAATCTAGACTCACAGAAAATGAAGCTAGTTCAGTTCAGGTTCTGTGATGTGCGCTGGGAGCGGATTCATGATGGGTTCCTTGGACGGCAGGACCTGCCTCGTCACCGGGGCGGGGCAGGGCATCGGGCGGGCGATCGCGGTCCAGCTGGCCCGGCAGGGCGCCTCCGCCGTGGCGGTCGCCGACCGGACCGGGGAGACCGCCGCCGAGACCGCGGAACTGGTGCGCGCCGCCGGGGCGCGGGCCGAGGTGATCGTCTGTGATCTGCGGGTCCGCGACAGCATCGCCGACATGGTGACGCGCACGGCGGAGCGCTTCGACGGGCTCGACGTCCTCGTCAACAACGCCGGGGTCATCGAGACCGCGTTCACCGACGCCCCGGACCGTGGCGTCGACACGCTGTCCGAGGCGGTCTGGGACGCGGTCTACGAGGTCAACCTCAAGGCGGTGTGGCTGACGACCAAGTTCGCCGCGCCGTATCTGCGCCGCTCGCGGCACGGGCCCGCCATCGTCAACACGGCGTCCGTGTCCGGCCTCACCGGCTTCCCGAACGCGCCGGCCTACGGCGTCACCAAGGCCGGTGTCATCCATCTGACCAAGGTCACCGCGGTCGACCTCGCACCCGTGCGCTGCAACTGCTTCTGCCCCGGCGTCATCGACACTCCGCTCGCCCAGGACTACTTCGCCGCCGCGGAGGACCGTGACGCCATGGAACGCGAGCTGACCGCACCGCAGTTGGTGCAGCGGCTCGGCGGCCCGGAGGAGGTCGCGAGACTGGCGTGCTTCCTGGCCTCCGACGACGCCGCGTTCATCACGGGATCGTCGTACGTGATCGACGGCGGCGCGCTCGCCTGGCTCGGTGTACGGGACTGAGCCTCCGCGCACGGTATTTGACACACCATCAGCAAGTGAGAGGGGTTCCGATGCAGTCGAGGCTGGCCGGGAAGACGGCGCTGGTGACCGGTGCCACGGGAGGGATCGGTGACGCCGTAGTACGGCGGCTCGCGGCCGAGGGCGCGGCGGTCGTGGTGACCGATCTCGATGCCGAGCGCTGCGAGAAGCTCGCCGCGGAGGTCGGGGGCGGCGCCCTCGGCATGGCCCTGGACGTCTCGGACGAGTCGGCGTGGCGTGATGTGGTCACCGCGGCGACCGCCGCCCGGGGTGAGCTGTCCGTGCTGGTCAACAACGCCGGGATCGCCTCGATGAACACGGTCGAGACCGAGACGATGGAGTCCTGGGAGCGGGTTCTGGGCGTGACCCAGACCGGGGTGTGGCTCGGTATGAAGTACGGCGGCCCGTCCATCGAGCGCTCCGGCGGCGGTTCGATCGTCAACGTGGCGTCGATCTTCGGCACGGTCGGCGGCTTCGGCGCCCAGTTCTCCTACCACGCGGCCAAGGGTGCCGTGCGGCTGATGACGAAGAACGCCGCGCTGCACTGGGCACAGCGCGGTGTCAGGGTGAACTCGCTTCACCCCGGCTTCATCGAGACGCCCCGTTCGCGCGAACTGTGGCGCGACACGCCCCGGTTGACCGCGATGCTGGAGGGGACGCCGCTCGGCCGGCTGGGCAGGCCCGAGGAGGTGGCGGCCGCCGTGGCCTTCCTCGCCTCCGACGACGCCGGCTTCATGACCGGGTCCGAGCTGTACGTCGACGGGGGCTGGACCGCGCGGTGAGCCGCGCTAACCCGCGGTCGCCGTATACCGGTTGACCCCGTCGGACTCCGTGCTCCGGGCCCGGCCGCGGGCCACCAGCACATCCAGGTGGGCCGCGGTCTCGTTGACGGCGAGCATCCGGTCGAAGAGGCCGAGATCCGTGAACGGCACCCTGCGCCGGGTCCAGCCCAGTTCCTGCGCCACCTCGTAGGCGGTGCGCGCGCGGTCGCCGAGGGCGGCCCGCGTCTCGGCGAGCCGGTCGTCGTGGTGGGCCAGCAGCTCTCCGACCCGGGCGTGCACGCTGTCGCCGACCGGGCCGTGCGCGGGCAGGAGTTGGGCGTCCGCCAGGGTGGTCATCAGGCGGAGCGAGTCGAGGTAGTCGCCCAACGGCAGTGCGGGACCGCCGAGTTCGAAGCCTATGGACGGGGTGATGTGCGGCAGGACGTGGTCCCCGGAGAACATCAGTCCCCGTGCCCGGTCGAGGTAGACGACATGGCCCTGGGTGTGGCCGGGCGTCGGAACGACCGTCAACCGGGCGTCCCCGAAGCGGAGTTCCTCCGCGGTCAGCCAGCGGTCGGGGGCTTCCCAGACGGTGGCGTCGAACTCGCCGTGGTACGTGCCGAGGACGCGCTCGGCGAGTTCGCGGGCCCCGGCCCGGCGCAGCGTCTCCAGCGAGCCGACCGGCGCGTCCGTGCGCAGCTCCCCCAGCAACTCAAGTCCGCGCCGCTCCCCCGCGCCGAGGTGGACGCGGGAGCCGAGCAGCCTGCGCAGTTCGACGGCCTGCGTGTAGTGGTCGCGGTGGATGTGGGTGACCAGGATGTGGTCGATCTCGCCGAGGTCGTGGCCGAGTCGGGCCAGGGCGTCCTCAAGTGCCTTGCGGGACTCGGGAATCGACCAGCCCCCGTCGATGAGGACCAGCCCCTCCGTCAGCCCTTCCAACGCGTAGACGTTGACGGCCCGTAGTCCGTCCTCCGGGAGCGGGAGCGGGATGCGGTGGACCCCGGGCCGTACGGTCTCGGGTCCCGGCTGTGCCCAACTGCCGCGGTCGAAGCGGGGAGTGGGGGTCGTGGGGACGGTCATGCGTCTCCTTGCCGGTGCTGCTTGGGGTGCGCGGCGATTCCCGCGTGCAGGTCGTGGGCGAGTCGCCGAGCTCCCGAGCGGTCGAGCTTGCCCACGGTGGTCTGCGGCAACTCGCCGACGGTGAAGGCGAATTCGGGCCACTTTGCCTTGGACAGGCCGGTACGGGCGAGGTGTGCCCTGATCTCGTCGAGGCCGAGTTCGCCGGCGCCGTCCTCGACCACGACGAGCACGGCGGCCCGTTCGCCGAGGAGCGGGTCCGGTACGGGGGCCACACAGGCGCGGGCCACCGCCGGATGGGTGGCGACGGCGCGCTCGATCTCGGTGATGTCGAGGTTGCGCCCGCCCCGGATGATGACGTCCTTCTCCCTCCCCATGACGGTGACGGTGCCGTCCTCGCCGGTCACCAGCAGGTCTCCGGTGGGGAAGTAGCCGTCCGGGGTGAGAGCGGGCGGTTCGACCTTGCCGTCGCGGGCGTAGCCGAGGAAGAGGGAGGGGCCGCGGACCTGCGCGCGGCCGGTCGTCCCGGGGGCGAGCGGGGTGCCGTCCGGGGCGACGGCCCTGAGGTCGGTGCCGGGGAAGGGGCGTCCGTCGCGGCCGAGGCGGATCTCCTCGGGGTCGTCGGGCCGGGGCGAGGTGTGCCCGAGACACTCCGACATGCCGAAGACGCGCAGGATCCGTGTGCCCAGGGAGCGTTCGGCACGGGCGAGGGCCCCGCGGTCCATGGGGCCGCCGCCGACGGTGATCGCGCGGACCCCGTCCAGGACCTTCGAACCGGCCGCGGCGGAGCCCATCTGGAGTGCCATGGTGGGCACGCACATGGTCCACCGGACGTCGTGGGCGGCCATCCGCGCGAGTGCCTCCTCGCGGTCCCAGCGGCCCGAGAGAACGAGCGGCCCGCCCAGCATGAGCGCGAGGCAGACCCCGAAGCAGTAGGCGGCGGTCGAGGAGAGCGGGACGACGGCGGCCACCGCGTCCCCCTCGCGCAGTCCGTTGACGTCGACCGTGCACGAGCACGCGTACCGCAGGGCGCTCTCGGACTGGACGACGCCCTTGGGCCGGCCGGTGGAGCCGGAGGTGAGACCGATGACACTGCCGCCGGACCAGCGGGACACATCGCGCGGGCCGAGCCCGGCGCGGACCGTCCAGCCGTCGAGCGCCTCGGCGGTGCTCGCGTCCGGCAGGGCGGGGACGGCGTCCCACTCCTCGATCGCGGACGGCTCGGCAATGAGGACGTCCGGCCGGATGTCCGCCACCGCGCCGGTGAACTCGGCGCGTGTCGTATGGCGGTTGACGAGGGCCAGGACACCGCCGGTCAACCCCACGGCGAGGGTCGCCGCGACGGTGCGCCAGGAGTTGTCGGCCTGGAGGAGCACAGTGCCGCCGGACGTGCCGTTCGGGGTCATCGCCTCGGCCAACTCCTCTGCCCACCGCAGGAGTTCACGTGCGCCGTGCGGCCCCTGGTCGTCGACGACGGCTGTGAAGTCGGCCTGTTCGGATCGGTCCTGGAACTCCCGTACTGTCTGTCGCATCCGCTTCCTCGCCTCGTTGCGAAGGGGGCGCTCCGGGTAGGCCCCGGGTCATGCCCCGGTCTGCCCGGTCCGCCGCGCCGGGTCCGCGTACAGCTCCGACTCGCCGCCCATGACGGCGATCCGGCGTCCGCGCATGTCGCCGACCTGGGCGACGGCCGCGGCCCACTCCGGGCTGTCCAGCGCCTTGCGCAGATCCTCGGCGGTGTCGAAGCCCAGGACGGAGAGGCCGTCCCAGCCCTCCGAGCGCGGTTCGAGGGCCGCGTCGAGGTCGGTGTGCCGCCAGGACCTCAGTCCGGGCAACCGCCGCGTGAGTTCGGCGTGTTCGCCGCGCCACCAGGCGATGAACCGTTCATGGGTCCACTCGGGCGGCCGGGCGGCCAGCAGGACGAGGTTGTACATCGTGTCCCTCCGTGTCTCCTCAGGTGAACAGGACCATGGGTCAGGTGAACAGGACCGCGGGCGAGCGCCCGATCAGCAGGCGCCGCACCCTGCCCTCGTCGTCCAGCCGGGCCGAGGCGACGAAGGTCGCCTCCGGTACCCCTGCTCTGCGCACCTCGCCGAGGTACAGCTCGTCCCGGCCGACGACGGATCCGGTGAGCAGGTGGTGGGTGCGCGTGCCCACCTCGCGCTGGGCGAGATAGCCCTCCATCTCGGCCCGGCCGCCGTGGAAGTCGGTGCCCGCGTCGCCGCCCGTGGAGAAGAGGATGGAGAAGGAGAAGTCGTCGCTGATCAGGTCGAGGATGCGGTCGGCGTCGTCGCTGTCGAGGATCCCGAACCAGGTGGTCAGGAACGGTGCGGCGGACGCGGTCGGCGCGCTCACGGCCGGTCCACGAGGTCGAAGTCGGGGGTGAAGAAGGACTGGTAGCGCGCCATCAGCCCGGCGGGCGACACCTGTACGGCGGACAGGAAGGCCCCGCTGGTCACACCTTCGTCGACGACGAAGCCGTACGCCGTCTCGACGTCGCCGTCGACCGAGTACCGCACGATCTCGTGCCTGCGGTCCACGGCGTTCCGTCCGGCGATGTAGTCGGCGAAGTCCGCGCGGGACGTGCCGGTGCGCCCGCCGCCCGGGAGCGCGATCAGAAACCGGAAGTCGGGTTCCAGGAGTTCGAGGGCCTTTTCCGGGTCCTGGCCGTCCATTCTGGCCATGTATTCGCGAAGCACCATTGCCGATCGCTCCCTAAACAACCTGAGTTCAGTTCAGTTTGACTGTAGGACGACCGCCCCGCCGCCGACAAGGGGCGGGGCGGAGACTATTCGGCGACCATCCGCACCACGCATCCCTCGATCATCTCGCTGATCTCCGAGAGGGGGATCGCGCCGGTCGGGCGGTACCACCGCCAGACGCTGACGATCATGCCGAGGACGGCGAGGCCGAGGGTGTGCGCGTCCCGGAGCGGGAAGGCGCCCTTCGACATCCCGCGCATCAGCAGGCTCGTCCAGTCCCGCTCGACCATCTGCACCAGCTGGCGGGCCGCGACGCGCTCGGTCTCCTCCCGCTTGGACTTCCGCGGGGTGGCGAGCAAAGACATGTTGGCCTGGAGAATGCGCATCTGGCGGATCTCCTGCTCGGTGACGGCGAACGCGGACCGCACCGCCGCGCGCACCTCCTCCACCGGATCCGTCTCGTCCCTCGTGGCCTCGACGAACTGGTCGTGGGAGCGCTGGAGTTCCAGGCGCATGATGGTGAGCAGGCAGTGGGCCTTGGACTCGAAGTAGTGGTAGAGCGCGGTCTGCCCGATGCCGACCCGGTCGGCCACCTCCGACCACTTGGTGTTCTCGTAACCGTCCTCGCCGAACCGCTCCACGGCTGCCACGAGGATCGCGCCACGCTTCGACCTGGGCCCCTCCTCCGGATCCACGATCCGTGCCCTCGCCATCGTCTCTCCCTCTTCTCCACGGCCGGAACCCGTCGCCGCCCGGTCGTCCGAGAGTAGACCCAAGTTCAGGTCGGCTACGAATCGAAGATCGGCCGGGGATCCAGCGGACTCGGTTCGCGTCGGTCACCGGACTGCGCGGCCCTGAGCTCCCGGACCACGCTCGCACCCCGCGAAATCGGCCGGGCGCCCCTCCAGGAAGGCCGCGACGCCTTCGCGGCCCTCCCCGGACACCGCGGCGGCGGCCAGCCGGCGGGCCTCGTCGTCGAGGTGCTCGTCCAGATCGGTGGAGAGGGCCCGCCCGACCAGCCGCCGTGTCGCCCCGTACGCCGCCGTCGCTCCGCCGGCCAGCGCGCTCGCGGTCCGTACGGCTTCGTCGTACAGCCGCTCCGGTGCGACGACCCGGCCGACCAGGCCCATCCGCAGCGCCTCGGCGGCCGGTACGCGCCGGTTGGTCAGGAGCAGGTCCACGGCCTGCCGTGGGCCGACGAGCCGGGGCAGCGACCAGCTGACACCGGCGTCCGGCGTGTACCCGATCGCGGTGTACGCGGCGGTGAAGACGGCGTCGGTCGCCGCGAGGCCGATGTCGGCCGCCCCCACCAGCCCGAGCCCGGCGCCCGCGACCGCCCCCTGCACGGCGACCACCAGCGGGGCGTCCAGCCCGGAGAGGATCCGCAGCGCCGCGTGGAGCGCGTCGGTGACGTCGGTGAGGTGCGCGGCGAGATGCTCCTCGGGCAGCGCGGCGAACTCCTTCAGATCACCACCGACGCAGAACGACCGCCCGCGCCCGGTGAGCAGCACCGCCCGGACCCGCGCCCGCTCGCACTCCAGGGCGGCGTCCCGCAACTCCCTGGCCGTCGCCAGGTCGATCGCGTTGCCCGACCCGCGGCAGAGCTCGACCCGGGCCAGACCGTCGCCGTCGACCTCCATCGTGACCCTCATCGCGCCGTCCACCCGCCGTCCACGGTGAGCACGTGCCCGGTGCAGTACGAGGATGCGTCGGACGCCAGATAGAGCAACGCCCCGTCCAGTTCGCCCTGTTCACCGCCCCGCCCGAGCATCGTGCCGCGCTCGACCCAGCGCCGGGCGCGCTCGTCGGAGAAGAGTTCGTCGGTCATCTCGGAGCGGAACCAGCCGGGTGCAAGGGAGTTGACCCGTACTCCCAACGGCCCCCACTGTCCGGCCAGTTCACGGGTGAGTCCGACAAGTCCCGCCTTGGAGGCGGCGTAGGCCGCGCCGCCGAGCGGCGCACCCGAGACCAGCCCGAGGACGGACGAGACGTTCACGATCGAGCGGGTCCTACGACCGCGGTCGCGGGCCGGAGCCTCCGCCAGCAGCCGCGCGAGGTGAAAGGGCGCCACCAGGTTCACGGCCAGTACGTCCGTGAAGCCGTCGGCGCTCTCGTCCTCGGCGCGCACAGCGCCGGAGACGCCGGCGTTGTTCACCAGCACGTCGACCCGTCCGGTCTCGTCGAGCGCCGACTCCATCAGCCGTACGCGGTCCGCCTCCCGCGAGACGTCGCAGACGGCGGGATGAATGCGCGGATCCTCGTCGGCGAGGTCCTTGAGCTTCTCCAGGCGGCGGGCGGCCGCGAAGACGGTGGCGCCCGCCGCCGCGAGCACCAGGGCGAACCGGGCCCCGAGTCCGGACGAGGCCCCGGTGACCACGGCGGTCCGGCCGTGCAGCGAGAACAGGTCCGCGGTCGCGTGGCTCACCCCTCCACCCCGATCGGCAGCACGGTCGCCCCGCCGTCCAGCACCAGCGTCTGGCCCGTCATCCACGACGAGGCCCCGGACGCCAGGAAGACGGCCGCGTGCGCCACGTCCTCCACCGTCCCGAGTCTGCGCAGCGGCAGCTTCGCGGTCAGGATCGGCTCCCGCGGCTCCCATACGGCCCGTGCCAGCTCGGTCTTGATCAGTCCCGGTGCGATGGCGTTCACGCGGGCCATCGGGCCGAGTTCGTAGGCGAGTTGGCGGGTCAGGTGCAGCATCGCCGCCTTGGTGGCGTTGTACCAGCCGATGTGTGGGTCGACGACGAGTCCGCCGACGGAGGCGATGTTGACCACCGCTCCCCCGTGCTCCCGCATCCACGCCCGCCAGGCGCATCGGGTCCAGGCGACCATGCCGTACTGGTTGACGCGCACGGTCTTCTCCGCGCGCGGCAGATCGAGGTCGAGGAGATCGCCCATGTAGGGGTTGGTGGCCGCGTTGTTGACCAGGACGTCTAGGCGGCCGAAGCGGGACATGGTCTCCGCGACGCAGCGTTCGGCGTCCTCGGGCTCCCCCGCGTTGGCGACGACTTCGTGGACCTCGCCGTCCCCCTTGACCTGCAGCAACTCCTCGCGCGCCACGGCCAGTCCGTCCGCCTTCCGGGCGGCGATGACCACATGGGCGCCCGCCTCCCGGTACGCCTTGGCGATACCGAGGCCGATGCCCCGGGAGCCGCCCGTGATGACGGCGACCCGGCCGTCCAGAACCTGTCCGTTCACGCCGACTCCTCCTGATACCTGGCCAGTTCACGCCGGGCGACCGTCCGCAGATGCACCTCGTCCGGACCGTCCGCGATCCGCAGCGCCCGGGTGATGGCGTACAGCCGTGCCAGTACGGTGTCGTCGCTGACCCCTGCGGCTCCGTGCGCCTGGACGGCCCGGTCGACCACCCGGTGTGCCACCTCCAGCGCGGCGACCTTGATCGCGGCGACTTCGGTACGGGCCGCCGCGTTGCCCTGGGTGTCCATCAGCCAGGCGGACTTGAGGACCAGCAGCCGCAGCTGCTCGATCTCGATCCGGCTGCGGGCGATCCACTCGCGGACGACGCCCCGTTCGGCGAGCGGTCCTCCGAAGGCGGTGCGGGTCAGCGTCCGGCGGCACATCAACTCCAGTGCGCGTTCGGCGAATCCGACGGCCCGCATGGCGTAGTGCATCCGGCCCGGGCCCAACCTCCCCTGCGCCAGGGCGAATCCGTCGCCCTCGCCGCCGAGCATCGACGACACCGGGACCCGTACGTTCTCGAAGAGCACGTCCCCGTGGCCGCAGCGGTCGGTGTAGCCGAACATCGGCAGATCACGCAGGACGGTGATCCCGGGTGTGTCGCGTGGAATCAGCAGCATGCTCTGCCGCCGGTACGAAGGTGCGTCGGGGTCGGTGACGCCCATCAGGATGATCAGCCGGCAGTCCGGGTCGAGGATGCCGGACGTGTACCACTTGTGGCCGTCGACCACGTACTCGTCGCCGTCGCGGGTGATGCGTGTACGGATGTTGCGGGCGTCGGAACTGGCGACCTCGGGCTCGGTCATGGCGAAGCAGGACCGGATCTCGGCGGCCAGCAACGGGCGCAGCCAGCGGTCCTGTTGCTCGGGTGTGCCGAACAGGGCGAGGAGTTCCATGTTGCCCGTGTCGGGGGCGGAGCAGTTGAACACCTCGGGGCCGATGATCGAGCGTCCGGCGAGTTCGGCCAGCGGTGCGTATTCGAGGTTGGTGAGACCGGCGCCCGTTTCCCCGTGCGCGAGGAACAGGTTCCACAGGCCCTCCGCGCGCGCCTTCTCCTTCAACTCGCGCATGACGGGCGGCAGTTCGTGCGGGTCGTCCGCCTCGGCGAGCTGCCGGTCGTAGACGTCCTCGGCGGGCAGTACGTACTCCGCCATGAACGCGGCCATGCGCGAGCGGAGTTCGTCGGCCTTCGGCGAGAGTCCGAAATCCATGGTTTCGCTCCTTCAGGACCGTCGGGCGAGGAGGTCGCGCGCGGTGCGGATCATCGCCGCGATCGTCGGCGGCAGCCGTTCCTGGTCGGGGTCGTGGTGCTTGCCCTCGCGGTGTCGGCGCAGGTTGTGGCCCATGATCGCGGCCATCTTGGTGCGGGCCAGAGCGCGGAACCAATCCAGGTCGGGGAGTTCGGGCCGGCCGTCTAGGTAGGCGGCGAGCAGTTCGTTCTCGCCGGGCAGACCGGGAACGGCCCGGCCGAGCAGCGGGAAGTTCCGGTGGTCGGCGAAGAGGAGGAACCAGCCGAGGTCGATGCGCGGATCGCCGTATCCCCAGATCTCCCAGTCGACGACCGCGACGGGTCGTGAGCCCCGGCACAGGACGTTGCCGAGGCGGAAGTCGCCGTGGGTGAGGGTGGGTTCGATGCCGGCGGGGATCGCGGTGGCGAGGGCGGCGAGCACGTCCTCGGCGCCTGGGCGGAGTTCCGCCGGTACGGCGCGCATGGTACGGCTCCAGCGCTCCAACTCGCCTGTGGGGTCGAGAGGTTCGGCGCCTTCCGCCGCGGTCCGATGCAGCTCGCTCAGCACGGGTGCCAGGGCCAGCATCCGTTCGCGGCACAGTCCCGGGTCGAGTCGGTGGTCGTCGAGAACGGGCTCGATGGCCTCACCGTCGATGAACTCCATGGCGAACCAGGCCGGTTCGGTCTCGTCGACGGCGACCACGCCCGGGACGGGCACCGGTGATCCTGCCAGGGCACGCAGTACCCGGGCTTGACGCAGCACGTCATTGCGGCCGACGGGCCGCTGCCCCGGCGGTACCGCCTTCACGACGTACGAGACCGGTCCCGCCGCGATGCGGTAGGTGAGGCCCGAGTGGCCGCCGGGCAGTGTGCGCAACTCCCCCACGGGCACACCTGGATGACGCTCAATCAGTCGCTCGCGCACCCTCGCCGCGAGTGCGGCGGTCGTTTCGGCCGTGGTGGTCAACGCCCTGCCCCCTTCGGTTCCTTGGGCAGTCCCAGCACGCGCTCCGCCAGGATGTTGCGCTGGATCTCGTCGCTGCCGCCGGCGATGCGGTAGCCGGGTGCGCCGAGCAGGTGCTCGGTCCAGGCGAAGGTGCCCCACTCCCCGGTGTCCGCGGCCAGGCTCGGGCCGAGGAGTTGCTGGACCAGGTCGGTGGTGGCGCGCATGGTCGCGGTGGCGTGGAGCTTGCCGACCGAGGCCTCGGCGCCGGGTTCGCGGCCGGCGGCCAGGGCGGCCGTGACGCGGAGTGCGATGAGCCGCTGGACCAGGGCGCGGACGAACAGGTCGGCCGCCTGCTGCTGTTCGCCGCCGGTGAGCGGGCGGGGCAGCTGCCGGGCGAGGTCGAGGGCCCGGTCGGCGTTGTCCAGGCCGAGACCGCCGGAGTCGAGGCGCTCGGCGGCAAGCACGGTGAGGGTCACCCGCCAGCCCTCTCCGACGGGACCGAGCCTGTCGGTGTCGGGCACGAACACGCCGTCCAGATAGACCTCGTTGAAGCTGGAGCCGCCGGTCATCTGCCGGATGGGCCGTACCGTCACGCCCGGTGCGTCCATGCGGACGAGGAAGACCGTGATGCCCGCGTGCTTGGGCGCGTCGGGGTCGGTGCGGCAGACGGCCACGCCCCAAGTGGCGACCCTGGCACCGGAGGTCCAGATCTTGTGACCGTCGAGAATCCAGCCGTCGCCGTCCCGCACGGCCCGGGTGCGGACGGCGGCGAGGTCGGAGCCCGCCTCCGTCTCGGAGAACAGCTGGCAGGCGAGTTCGTCGGTACGCAGCATGGGGCGCAGCCAGCGCCGCTTCTGTTCCTCGGTGCCCCAGATCCGGATCGCGGGTGCCACGAGTTGCTGGGTGACCGGGAAGACCTCGGTGCGCCGCGGTACGTCGAAGTCGGCCTCCTCCGCTCGGTACAACTGCTCGTAGTACGGCGGCAGTTCGCGCCCGCCGTACTCCGGGGGCCAGCCGATCGCGCCCCAGCCCTGGTCGTACCGGGTGCGTTCCCAGTCGCGTATCCGGTCGGTGTGGGCGCGTTCCTCGGCCTCGGTCCAGTTCTCGAAGACGGCCACCGAGTCGTCGCCGTGGCCCCATTCCCGGTGTGCGGCGCGCGCTGTCGCCGCACCCTTCAGCCAACTCCGGGCGTCGGCACGGAACTCGTCGGGGTCGGGTGTGCCGTCCATGGCGCTCCTTCCTCCTTTCAGCGGGGCAGTGTGGTTCAGCGGGTCAGCACGGTGCAGGCGCTGACGCCGGGCGCACCGTAGACGTGGGTGAAGCCGGTCGCCGGATCTCCCGGTACCTGCCGTTCACCCGCCCGGCCGCGCAACTGCTGGACGATCTCGTGGACTTGGCGGAGTCCGGAGGCGCCGATGGGCTCGCCGTTGGCGATGCAGCCGCCGTCGGTGTTGACGGGCAACGAACCGCCGATGCCGGTCGCCCCGAACGGGATGAGCGACTCCTGGTCGCCGTGCGCGCAGAACCCGCACTCGGCCATGTGCATCACCTCGGCACCGCTCTCGGTGTCCTGCAACTGACACACGTCGATGTCACCGGGCCCCAACCCGGCCTCCTCGAAGGCGAGTCGCGCCGCATCGGCGGTCACGCTCGTCGGCGTCCCGGCCGGTGCCCAGGGGCTGAACACCTCGAAGGAGCCGAACCGCCGGGTCCGTACGACGGCCGCACGCAACGCCACCGGCGTACCGCCGAGTTGGCGGGCCACCGCCCGGCTGCACAGCACCAGGGCGACCGCACCCTGCCCCGGCGAGCAGAACATGTACCGGGTCAGAGGGTCGTTGACCATGCCCGACGCGAGGATCTCGGCCGCGTCGAGCGGCTTGCGGCGCCAGGCGTGGGGGTTGAGCACCCCGTTCGCGTACGCCTTCTCGGCGACGAGGGCGAGGGTGCGCGAGCTGATGCCGTAGTCGTGCATGTACCGCTGGATCTTCATGGCGAAGAACTGCGTGGTGACCATCAGCCCGTCGTGGCCGTAGGCCTCGTCGAGCCCCCAGTCGGCGGGCCGCGGGTCGAAGGCCCCGCGCGGATGCTTGTCGAAACCGACGGCGAGGGCCACGTCCGCCGCCCCGGACCGGATCGCGTTGACGGCCGAGACGAGCGCGCTGCCGCCGGTGGCGCAGCCGTTGCGCACATTGGTGAACGGGACGCCGGTCAGGCCGAGTTCGGCCACAAGGGTGTCGGCGTTCCCGGCCGCGTCGCTGCCGCCGTAGGCCGCGCGCACCCGGGCCCACGGCAGTCCGGCATCGGCCAGGGCGTCCCGCACGGCCCGCACGGCGAGCTGCCGGCCGCTCTCCTCCGTACGGGCGAAGGAGGTGATCCCGGCCCCGCAGACGAGGACGTCCTCGGCGGTCATACGGCGGCCCCCGTGGCCCTCGGCACCCCGTCCCCCGTCGCGATCGTCATCGGCATGCCGATCTCCGCGTCCTCGGGCCGGATGTCGAGGACCGCCAACACCCTTACGCCTTGCGCCAGTTCGACGTAGCCGACGGTGAACGGCGCGAATCCGGCGCCGGGCGGAACGTACGGCGGTGACTTGGGCGCGTACCGCTGCACGGTCCAGGTCCACAGCGTGCCCGTGCCGGAGAGCACGACCGGCTCGGCCGGTCCCCCGCAGCGCGGGCACGCCGGGTCGGCCGGATAGGTGGCCACCGCGCAGTCGGCGCACCGGGAGCCGCGCAACCGGCTCCCGGCATCCGACGACACGGCGGTCAGCGGCCCTTCCACTGCGGCTCCCGCTTCTCCAGGAAGGCGGCCACGCCCTCCGCCGCGTCCTCGGAGTTGAGCATCACGCCGACCGCGAGGTGCTCCATGACCATCAGCGACTGGATGTCGGCGTCGAGGCTGCGGTCGATGGTCATCTTGGTGATCCACATGGTGAACGGGCTCTTGTCGACGAGCTGGTCGGCGAACTCCTCGACCGTGGCGTCCAACTTGTCGGCGGGCGCGGAGGAGTTGATGAGACCGAACTCGGCGGCCTCGACCCCGGTGAGCAGCTTGCCGGTGAGCATCAGCTCCTTGGTCTTGCGGACACCGATCATGCGCGGCACGCGGTAGATGGGGCCGGCACCGCCGAACAGGGCGCGGCGGATGTGGAAGTCGCCGATCAGGGCGTCGTCCGCGGCGATCGCGAAGTCGCAGGAGATCATCAACTCGAAGCCGCCCGCGGTGACATGACCTTCGAGGACGGCGATGGACGGGGTCTTCATCGAGTAGAGCCGGTCGCAGACCTTCGCCGACAGTACGGCGACGTCGATCGCGTTGGACCGGCCCACGAAGTCGGCCTTGAGGCTGTCCAGGTCGAACCCGGAGCAGAAGGTGTTCCCGCGCCCGCGCAGCACCAGCACACGCAGTTCGGGGTCGGCGTCGACCTCGGTGATGATCTCGTCCAGCCGGTCGAGGATCGGCACGGTCACGCAGTTCTTCTTGTGCGGGCGGTTCAGCCAGACCCGCGCGACCTGTCCGTCGCGCTCGAACTGGATCTCGTCTTCGACTGCCATGAGCTCCTCCAAACTGAACTGAATTGAGTTCGATTCTGTGGGCGGATGGATGCCCCTGTCAATGGGACGGATGCCCCTGCCAATGGATCGGGAAGCGATCGCCCGGGAAGCGATCAGCCGGCGAGACCGAGCAGCCCGGCCAGGCGCAGCCGATGGTCATCGCCCGTGCCGAACAGCGCCTCGTCGGCCCGCGCCCGGCGCAGATACAGATGGGCCGGGTGCTCCCAGGTGAAGCCGATACCGCCGTGGAGCTGCACGTATTCCGTGGTGGCGAGCCGGTAGGCGCCGGTGCACACGACCGCCGCGGCGCTCGCGGCTAACGGGAGTTCCGGCGCTCCCGCGGCAAGGCAGGCGCCGGCGTACGCGGAGGCCGAGCGCGCCCCCTCGATCTCGACGAGCAGATCCGCCAGCCGGTGCTTGACCGCCTGGAACGAGCCGATGGCCCGCCCGAACTGGGTCCGCCGCGAGACATGGTCGAGTACGGCGTCCAGTGCGTGCGCACTGCCCCCGACATGCTCGGCCGCCAGGGCGACGCGGCCGGCGTCGAGCACTGCGTCGACGACCTCCGCCGCCTGCCCCACCTCACCGACGGGCTCGGCCCGCGCTCCCCGGAATCGCACAACTGCCTGTGGCCGCGTGGGATCGAGGACCCTCCGAGCCGTACGGTCACAGGTCGCTCCGTCCGGCTCGCAGGCGAACAGCCGCTCCCCGTCAGGCGCGCGGGCTTTGACCAGCAGCAGGTCCGCGCTCTCTCCGCCGGGCACGAAGTCGGCGTCCCCACGCAGCAGCCAGCCGTCGGGGCCGCGCTCGGCGATGACGTCGGCGGAGTGCATGAACCCGGCGACCGTGGCCGTGAGTTCGCCGGACGCGATACCCGGCAGCCAACGCGCACAGGCCTGTTGATCACCGCTCGCCAACAGGGCGTGCCCGGCGAGAACGACAGTGGTCAGCAGGGGCACGGGACACAGAACCCGCCCCAACTCCTCCAGGGCAACGGCCAGTTCCGCGTACGTATACCCGGCCCCGCCGTACTCCTCGGGCAACGCGAGCCCATGCACCCCGATCTCACGAGCGAGCCGCTCCCGGAGCACCTGGTCGGATCCGCGGGATTCGCCGAGCAAGTCCCTTAGAACCGCACGTAGTTGGCGCTGCTCATCAGTCTCCGCCAGCGCTGCTGGATCAATATCGAGCCGAAACATCCCAACCTCCCTAGCTCGAACCCCCCAAGGGGCGCGGGGCCGTATCGATTTGCGGCTCCGCCGCGTGGGCGCGACCAGTCACAACGAACCCGCAGCCGCCCACAACCGATTGAGCCCTCAAACCGTGAACCGCCCCCCATTCGCGAGCACCACCGCCCCCACCAAGTTCGCCGCCTCCTCACTCACCAGGAACAGAGCGACATCGGCGATCTCCTCCGGCGTGGCATAAGCACGCGCCCCCGGACCGGCGAACCCCTGCCGAAGCGCCGCTGGCGTCCGCGCCGCCATCCCCGTCTCCGTCGGCCCCGGCGCCACCGTGTTGACGCGAACGCCGAACGCGATCGCCTCCTTGGCCACGGACTGGCTCACCGCGTGCGCGCCGGCCTTCGAGGCCGCGTAGTGCGGATAGCCGGCCTGGGTGTCGAAGACCGAGGACGAACCAACCGTGACGACGGCCCCGGACCGGCGAGGCACCATGACCCGCAGAGCCGCGCGCAGCACATGGAACGTGCCGTCCAGATTGACGCGCATCACCCGGCGCCACGCATCGTCGCCGAGCCGCCCCGTAACCTCCGGGGACCGCCCCGCGACCAGCGCCTCGGCGATCCACTCCTTGGCCACGGGATCGTCGACACCGGCCGCGTGCACCAGGACGTCGAGCCGCCCGTGCCGCCGCAGGACCTCGTCGAAAACGCTGTCGACCTGCGCCGGTTCGGCCACGTCGAGCGCCAGCGCGTGTGCTCGTGACAGACCTTTCGCGACGGCCTCGGCCGCCGGGCCGTCGACATCCGTGACGACGACGTTCGCACCCTGCGCGGCGAGTCGCCGGGCGACCGCCGCGCCGATGCCGGATCCCGCGCCGGTGACGAGCGCGATCCGCCCCTCGAACCGCCCCGCATGTTCACCGCCCATGCACAGTCACCACCCCACATCCATCTCCTGAACTGACTTCATTTTTGTTACTGTCGCACGTATGTCAACAGGCGCAGCGAGAGCGGTCCGGCTGACCCGCTGGGGCGGCCCACCGGTCCTCACCGAGGTGGCACACCCCACTCCCACGAACGAGGAGGTCCTGATCGAGGTGGAGGCGGCCGGCCTCTGCGGTTCGGACCTCCATGTCATCGACGCCAGGCCGGGAGGCCTCCCCTACCGGCTCCCGTTCACCCTCGGACACGAGGTCGCGGGCCGGGTGCTGCGACGCGGCCCGCTGGCGACGGGACCGGCGGTCGGCGAGCGGGTGATCGTCTACGGCCCCTGGGGCTGCGGGAGTTGTGCGCGCTGCGCGGCCGGGGCGGAGAACTACTGCGACCGGCGCCCGGCCCTGGACGCCGACCGTGTCGGCACGGGAACGGGGCTCGGGCGCGACGGCGGGATGGCGGACCTGCTGCTCGTCCCGTCCGGGCGACTGCTGGTCCCGGTGGGCGACCTGGACCCCGTGCAGGCGGCACCCCTGTCGGACGCCGGGCTGACCGCGTATCACGCGGTGACCATGGTCCGGCGCGCCCTGGGCGACGGCACGGGCGCCCATGCGGTGGTCGTCGGCATCGGCGGCCTGGGGCACCTGGCCGTGCAGATCCTGCGCGCCACGACGGCCGCGCGGATCCTGGCCGTGGACGTGCGCGAGGAGGCGCTCGCCCTTGCCGTCGAGTGCGGTGCGCACTTCGGGACGCTGTCACGGGCCGACACCGCGCGGGTCCTGCGGGACCGGACGGGCGGCGTCGGGGCGGTGGCGGTGCTCGACTTCGTCGGCAGCCGGTCCAGCCTGGAGCTCGCGGTGGCGGTGCTGCGGGCGGGCGGCGAGCTGGCCGTGGTGGGCAGCGGCGGCGGCGAGCTGGCCGTACGCAAACCCGGCGCGCTCCCGCCCGGAACGCGGATCTCGCTGCCGTTCTGGGGGACGCTGCCCGAGCTGGAAGGGGTCGCCTCACTGGCACGCGAAGGCGCGCTGAGGGTCGGCGTCGAGCGGTTCCCGCTGTCGAGCGCGGCGGAGGCGATCGAGCGGCTTCGGTCCGGCGCCGTCCGGGGGCGTGCGGTCCTGGTACCCGACTGACGCGCTCGCCCCGCCTACCCGACCGACGGCCCCCACGGCCGAAACCCGCACCACCACATCCTCCGCCGTCCGCCCCCTCGACTACAGAAGTGAGTTCAATTAGCGTCACATTCCAGTCGGCGACACAGAGGCGGTGGGACCCGTGACGGACACGGAGACAGTGGATCTGCTGGTGATCGGCGGTGGCATGGCCGGACTCTCGGCCGCCGCCCGAGTGGCCGCGGAGGGCGGCTCGGTGGTGCTGGTGGAGAAGGCGGAACGGACCGGCGGGTCCGCCCGCTTCGCCGGTTTCGTGTGGACGACCCCGACCGTCGAGGAGATGCGCCGGGTCAATCCGGACGGCGACCCGGAGCTGGCCGCCGCCCTGCTGGACGGGTTCTCCGACGGCGTGGCGTGGATCCGGTCGCTCGGCGTGGACTGCCGTCCGCCGGTGCCGGTGCTCGGCTTCGGCCGGGGGCATCAGCTCGACACGAACCACTACCTCGACACGTGCGAGCGACTGATCCGTGACCGGGGCCAGGAGGTGCTGACCGGCACCTGGACCAAGTCCCTCGTGACGGAGGACGGCGTGGTCAAGGGCGCGGACGTCCTGCTCCCGGACGGAACTCGGCGCCGTATCGAGGCCACCTGGACACTGCTCGCGACCGGCGGCTTCCAGGGCGATCCTGACCTGCGCGCCGAACACATCCACCCCCGGGCCGCCGACATCGGACTGCGGGCCAACCCGCACAGCCGGGGCGACGGCCTGACGCTGGGCCGGTCCGCGGGCGCCTCCTTCGGCAAGAAGGACGCGGGGTTCTACGGCCACCTGATGCCGGCCGGCGTCTCGCTGGCCGACCCGGCGCGCTTCGTCGACCTGGCGCTCTACTACAGCGAGCACGCCCTGCTGTTCGACACCACGGGCGAGCGCTTCGTCGACGAGACGGTCGGCGACCATCTCACCGCGATGGCGCTGCTCGAACGACCGGAGGCGCGCGGCCTGTTGGTGGCCGACGCGCGGGTGCACCGGGAGTGGATCAGCGCCTCGTACGTGGAGGGCATCCCCGGCGTGGACAAGTTCCAGCTGTGCCATCGGGCCGGTGCCCGGTGTGCGGTGGCGGACAGCCTGGAGGACTTCGCCTCGATGCCGGAGGAGTGGGGTTATCCCGGTGCGACGATCCGTGACCGGATCGAGGAGTTCAACGACACCGCGAGCGCGAAGAGCAGCCCGACTCCCGGCCGCGCCCTCGACCAACGCCCCCTGGACGAACCGCCGTTCTACGTCGTCGAGGCGGCCCCGGCGATCACGTTCACCTTCGGCGGCCTGCTGATCGACGCCGGGGCGCACGCCCTGTCGGCGGCCTCGGACGGACGGGTGCCGGTCCCGGGCCTGCTGGCGGCCGGCGCCGACGCGGGTGGCTTGTACCGGCGCGCCTACGCGGGCGGTCTCGCCCCCGCGCTGGTCTTCGGTCTGACGGCGGCACGCACCGCGCTCACCGAGTCACCGTCGGCGACCGGGCACTGAGTCCGCCTGGGGCGCCCGGCACAAATCCCGTGCACGAGGCTTGCCCCTCCGGCGCGACAGTGCCTAGCTTACTGAAGTGAGTTCACTTTGACTCTCTTGTGAGGCGATCATGCTTCCCGCACATGTGGCGCGAACGCGCTCTTCCCCGAAGGAGGGACTGTGAGTCAGTTCCTGCTCGTCCTGGTGAGCGGTGTGGCCAGTGGAGCCGTCTACGGCCTCATGGGCCTCGGGCTGGTCATCATCTACCGGGCCACGGACGTCGTGAACTTCGCGATGGCGTCACTCGCGACCCTGGGCCTGTACGTGGCGCTCTCGCTGCACGACCGCGGTGTGGCCACGGTCCTCGGCGTCCTCGCCGCCGTCGTGATCACGGTCGTGGCGGGCCTCCTCGTCCGGGAGACGGTGATCCGGCCGCTGGGACAGGGCCAGTTGTTCTCCGCGCTCGTCGTCACGATGGGCGTCTCCCTGGTCGCGGAGAACGTGGCCGGGTCCGTCTGGGGCGACCAGCCCAAGGCCTTTCCGAGCCTGGTCGACGGGACGGTGCGCTGGTCGGGGGCGGCGGTGCCGGCCCAGAGCCTGCTGACGATCGCCGTGGCCGCCGTGGCGATGGCCCTGGTCGGCTATCTCTTCGCCCGCACGACGCTCGGCTCGGCGATGCGCGCCGCGGCCGAGTCGGCGGAGACCGCCCGAGTGGTCGGCCTGAGTTCGCAGCGGCTGGCCCGGATCTCCTGGGCGCTCGGCCTGGGTCTCGCCGCACTCGCCGCCTGCCTCTACGCACCGCGGTCCGGTCTGGTGCCCACCGCGCTGGTCGCGCCCCTCTTCCGCGCCTTCGCCGGAATCTTCCTGGGCGGCCTGACCAGCATGTACGGCGCCGTCCTCGGCGGGCTGACGATCGGCGTCCTGGACAACCTGGCGGCGAACTACGTCTCCGCCAGCTTCCGGGACACGTTCGTCTTCTCCTTCACCGTGCTGGTGCTGCTGATCCGCCCGCAGGGCATGTTCGGCACCCGCACCTTCCAACGGGTCTGAGGGGTCGCATCCATGGTCTTCAACCGTTCCCTCCTGGCACGGGCCGCCCTCGGCCCGGCGGCCGGCGCGGTACTCATCGCGTTCATGGCCTCCGGCGCGATCCCCGCGTACCAGATGTACTCGGTGGGGCTCGCGGCCGTGTACACGATCGTCATCCTGTCGGTCGGCCTGCTCGCCGGCTGGTCCGGCATCTGGTCGGTGGGCCACCCCGCGTTCTTCGCCATCGGCGCCTACTTCGCCGCGTACGGCAGCGGTCACGGCTGGTCGCTGGAAACGGTGGCGCTCGGCGCGGTCGCCGCCGGTGCCGCGCTCGGCGCCTTCCTCGGATACGCGGGCGCCCGGTTCTCGGTGCTCTACATCGCCCTGCTGACCCTCGCGTTCACCACGGTGACCCTGGAGCTGATCAACCGCTGGAGCAGTGTGACCGGCGGCGACCAGGGAGTCCCGGTGGTCCAGCTGCGCAGCGCCCTCGGCCTCGGCACCCTCGCGGGCGGCGGCACCGAGACCCAGTACCTCGCGGTCGGCGCCGCGTCCGTCGTCCTCGCGCTGGCCGTACCGGCCGCCGCCTCCGGGCTGCGGATGCGCCTGGTGGCCGCCAAGTCGCATCCCCTGGCGGCCCGTACGATCGGCATCGCGCCGGAGGCGCAGTCGGCTCTGTCGTTCGCGGTGAGCGGGGCCTGCACCTGCTTCGCGGGTGTGCTGCTGGGACTGCTCACCGGGTTCGTGAGCCCGGATCCCTTCTCGCTGACGTTCGGCATCTCGCTGATCGCGGCCTGTGTGCTCGGCGGGGTCGGCACGATCGTCGGCGCGGTGGCCGGCGGCATCTACCTGACCTGGAACCCCTCGCTCTCGTCCGCCGTGGGACTGCCCCAGCCGGTCGTGCAGGGCCTCGTGCTGATCGCGGTGCTGCTCTTCCTGCCGGGCGGGGTCGTGCCGTTCCTCGGCGGGCTCGCGGGACGCGTCCTGCGCCGGTCGAGCGCTCAACGCACGTCACCGTCGGAGGAGTTGACGGATCCGACGCCTCCACCGCCGGCGTCCGAGAGCGCCGGCGACGGACCCGAACTGCTGCGCCTGGAGCACGTGTCGGTCTCCTACGGCGGGCTGAAGGCCCTGGAGGACGCCTCTCTGACGCTCCGTCGGAACGAGATCCTGGCGGTCATCGGGCCCAACGGGGCGGGAAAGACCACCCTGTTGAACGTCCTCTCCGGGCTCACCGGCAACGGCCGGGTGAGCGGGAGGGCCGACTTCGGCGGGCAGCCGCTGCTGGGAGCGAGGGCGACCGCGCGGCGGCGGCTGGGGATCGGCCGTACGTTCCAGCACGCGGAGGTGTTCTCCGAACTCACCGTCGCGGAGAACGTGTTGTGCACCCGCCGGCGGATCACCGCCGGGCACCGGGCCGACGTCACGCGGCTGCTGCGCTCCGTCGGTCTCGCGGAGGTGGCCGAACGGCACCCGAAGGAGCTGCCGTTCGGTCTCCAGAAGCGCCTCGACCTGGCGCGTGCGATGGCCGAGCGGCCCGAACTGCTCGTCCTGGACGAACCGTTCGGCGGCCTCGACGCGGGCGAACGCGCGCTGCTGGCAGGGCACATCAGGCGGCTGCACGCCGACGGCACCGCCGTGGTGATCATCGACCACGTCCTCGACGACCTGTTCGCCGTCGCGCACCGTGTGCTCGCGTTCGACTTCGGCCGCACGATCGGCGAGGGCACCCCGGACACCGTGCTGAAGGACCCGAAGGTGCGGTCGTCGTACCTGGGAACGGTCGGCACCAGGACCCGGCCGCCCGAGCACGTGGGTGAACGGAGCATGATCCGCCTGCACGGGGTCGGCCACAGCTACGGCGGGGTGGTCGCGCTGCGGGACGTGGATCTCGATGTCCGCCAGGGGGCGGTGCTGGGCATCGCCGGAGCCAACGGCGCGGGCAAGAGCACGCTGGCCGGGATCCTGCACGGATCGCTCGAACCGGCGCGCGGGGAGCGGCAGTCGGGCGGAGTCGTCAGGACCGGTCTGGCGCCGGAGGGGCGGGCCCTGTTCAGGACGCTCTCCCTGCGCGAGAACCTCGAGGTCGCGGCGTACGCGGCGGGCATCACCGGCGGCGCGTTGCGCGAACGGCTGGAGGAGACCGTCGAGTGGCTGCCGGCCCGGCTGCGGGACCGGATGTCGGCGTCCGCCGGCGGGCTGTCCGGCGGGGAGCAGCAGATGCTCGCCATCGCCCGGGCCCTGATCGGCGCCCCGGACGTCCTGATCGTCGACGAACCGGCCCTCGGACTGGCTCCCGCCCTGGTCGACGAGGTGTACGACCGGCTCACCGGGCTGGCCCACGAGGGGCTGACCGTCGTCCTCCTCGAACAGCTCCTCAGCCGCGCCCTGTCCGTGTGCCACGAGGTGGTCGTCCTGCACGAGGGCGTCGTCGCGGCGCAAGGGCGGCCCGGCGACCCGGAGTTCGCGGCCCTCGCGGAAGCGGCCTACTTCAGCGGCGGCCTCGGAGCCGCACCCACCGCGGCGGACAACGCCCGGACCTCACCCGTGAATTGACAGCCCGTACGAACTCCGTACCGAACTCCGTACCGAACGAGGTGGACCGTGTTCCGGACCAAGAGAAATTCCCGCCGCGCCCTGGGCGCGATGGCCGTCCTGGCCGCGGTGGCGCTCACCGCCAGTGCCTGTGCGGGCCAGGACTCCACGGCTGCCGGAGGCAGCTCCTCCGAGATCCACATCGGCGCGTGGCTCCCGCTCACCGGCGCCACCGCGACCTACGGCATAGGGGAGAAGGCGGGCGCCGACGCGTACTTCAAGATGGTCAACGCCCAAGGGGGCGTCAACGGCCGCAAGATCGACTGGACCGTCAAGGACAACGCGGCCGATCCGCAGCAGACCGTGCAGATCGCTCGCGAACTGGTCGGTCAGGACAAGGTCGTTGCCATCGTCAACGCGAACGGCACCTCGCAGGCCGAGGCGGCCTTCCCCTTCGTCCTCAACCAGTCCAAGGTGCCCGTCGTGAACGAGGTGGGCGGCACCGAGTCCTGGTACAAGCCGCCGCGCGCCGGCCTGTTCGGCACGCAAACCCTCTACGAGGACCAGGCGGCGGCCATCGCCGCGTGGGCCGTGCAGGACGGCGCGAAGAAGATCCTCGTGGTGCACAGTGACCCGGCCGCGTTCGTGAACGTGGCCAAGCAGGTGGAGCCGGTCGCGAAGAAGCTCGACCCCTCCGTCGAGGTCGACCGGCTGCCGGTCAAGTACCAGACCACCGACTACACCCCCGTGATCAGCAAGGTGAAGGCCGCGAAGACCCAGGCCGTGGTCCTGATCCTCACCTCCCCGGAGGCCGCCGCCTTCCTCAAGGAGGCCAAGCTCCAGGGCCTGTCCCTGCCCACCTACGCCTACGCGCCGGTGGCCGCCGAGTCGACGGTCGCCCTGGCCAAGGACGCCGCCGAGGGTCTGAAGGCCGTACAACTGGTGAAGGCGCCGTCCGACGACGACCCCGCGGTGAAGGAGTTCCGGACCGCGATGGCGAAGTACGAGCCCGGTCAGGACGCCGGGTTCCTCGCGCTGTGGGGCTGGAGCAACGCGAAGGTGTTCGCCGAGATCGCGAAGACCATCAAGGGGCCCGTCACGTCCAAGGCCATCACCGCCGCGTACGAGAAGGCGTCCTCGGTGGACCCGGGGGTGTCACCGGTCATGAAGTTCAGCGCGAGCGATCACCTCGGGACGCGCAGTGTGCAGCGCGTGGTCGTGAAGAACGGCGTCTGGACGTCCGTCGGCGACTTCTACACTCCGCCGCCCCGCGACTGACCGCCCTCCGGAGGCCTCCCTCCGTCGGGCGCACTCACGTCCGCCCGACGGAGGGAGGGAGGCCTGATCGAGCCGTCCTCAACAGCCCAGCGAGGGAACGGAAGTACGGGAAACCCAGAACGCGCGCCACCGCTCGGCTAGCCTCGTGATTCCTTGGGGCCGAACTGACGTACGGCGCACATCACTTCGGGGGTTCCTTGTCAGAACAGCGGCCGATGCCACCGGACTTGGCGACGAACGAGGCCGCCGCAGTGCGGCAGACCGGTGCCTCACCCCTGCGCCTCGGCGACCCGGACCACATCGGCCCCTATGTGCCGCTGGCGCTGCTCGGCAGCGGCGGTATGGGACGGGTCTATCTCGCACGTCCGGCGGACGGCGGTCCCGGTCTGGCCGCGGTGAAGGTGATCAGGCCGGAGTACGCGGACGATCCGGACTTCCGGCGCCGGTTCGAGCGGGAAGCCTCGGTGCACGAACGGGTCAGCACCTCGCACACACCGCGACTGTGCGGCACGGGCTTCCAGGACGAGTTGCTGTGGATGGCCACCGAGTACCTCCCGGGGCTCGATCTCGCGCATGCCGTACGTGAGCACGGCGCCCTGGAGACGGCCGCGGTCTGGCGTCTGGTGGCCGAGCTGGGGCAGGCGCTGGCCGACCTCGCGGCCGCGGGGATCGTGCACCGGGATCTGAAGCCGTCCAACGTGCTGTTGTCCGTCGGGGGCGCGCATGTGATCGACTTCGGTATTTCGAAGGCCATGGACGCCAGCACGATCACCGGCACGGGTGTCCGGGTGGGAACTCCGGCCTACATGTCGCCGGAGCACTTGCGGACCGGCAGGTCCGACACGGCGTCGGACGTGTTCTCACTCGCCGGGACCCTGGTGTACGCGGCGGCGGGGCGTGCCCCGTTCGGCGACGGTACGGGAGTGGACGTGATGCACCGGGTCGCGTTCGAAGAGCCGGATCCCGAGCTGATCGCCGGGATCTCGGCCGCGGACGCGGCACTCGCCTCGCTGCTGACCGCCTGCCTGGCCAAGGAGCCCGAACGGCGGCCCACAGGGCAGGACTTGACCGCTGCCGCCGGGGAACGCGCCGGAACGACCGTGTGGCCGGAGCCGCTCGCCGGCCAACTCCTGGCCCGGCAGCGGGCGTACGAGGTGCTGTACCGCGTCCCCGTAGGGTCCCGAGCCCGATTACGGTCTCCGGACGATCGCCCGATGGCGATGCCGTCGGCACCGGCAGGGCAGGGCGCCCGGCCCGGTCCGTCCGTTCCCGAACCACCGGTGGTGGCCGCCGACGCCGCCTCCGGGACACCGTCGGCACGCCCAGAGGAGAGCCGGGTCCGCACCTGGGCACGGCGGAAGTCCGTACGGGCCGTCGTCGTGGGCATCGCCGTCTGCGCGGTGGCCGCGGGGGGCTTCGTGCTCAGTCGCCATGACGCTCCGCCCGCCGCTTCCGCCCCGGGATCCGCCACGACGACCGGCCGCACCGTGCCGGGCGGCACCGTCCTACCACCGACACCCGGGGCCTCGGACGCGAGAGCCGCGTCCGGCAAGAGCGTCGACGGCGCCGCGAACCCGAACGGCGCGACGACGGATACGGGGGATTCCGGCTCCGCCGCACCGGCGGTGCACGCCACTCCCTCAGCTCCCGATCCCGGCGCCCCGGCCGACGCGACTCCCTCGTCGTCTCCGAGCAGTCCGCCCACCACAGAGCCCGCGACCCCGGCCTGGATCTCGGACTGCACGTACTACCGCGGCAACGGACGCACGCGCCTGGGAGACAGCGGCAAGCGTGTGCTCCAGGTCCAGTGCGTACTGACGAAGCGCGGATACGACATCGGGAGCACAGGCGTGGACGGCGACTTCGGCGCCGGAACCGAGTCCGCGGTGCGGAGCTTCCAGAGCGACAGGCTGCTGGACGCCGACGGCGTCGTGGACCGCGAGACCTGGCTCGCCCTGCGCAGCTCGGAGTGACGCACCTGCCGGAGGGATGGTTCAGCGGGGTGTCTTGACGTAGGTGTACGGGGCGGAGACGTATGCGCTCCCTCGACGGGCTCACCGACCTGGTAGTCGTCGTGGACCTCGAAGAGACGGCCGTGGATGCCGACGAGGAAGACGCCCGCCTGTTCCTGCTCGGAGTCCTTGCGGGCCCAGGGTGTGGTGCCTCGAACGCATGGTGCAGAAGCTGGCCCATACGGAACGAGGATGTGAACCCGAGTACGTAGGGACCGTTGGTGAAGACCTTCGGGTCGCGGCGGATCGTGAGCTGCGATCAGCCGGTGCCACCAGGACCGGCGACAGCACCCCCCGGATCATCAACGACAGGGGCAAAGAGTCCTACCGGACCTGGAGGCCACGAACCCAAACCGGGCTCTACAAGAAAGGTAGTGGGCACCGCGCACAAAGCCACCACGTGTCGTGCCGATCCCTCAACGCGCCCCGACTCCCTTGCCCCAGCCACAGCACCCACCTAACCTGCTTTTGTGCCGCAAATAAACAAACCCCGAACGCACAACGCCGTGCCGGGCGCCCCCACCGACCTCACCCGGCTCCGAGCCGTCCTGACCGCCTTCTTCGCCCTCGACGGCTTCATCTTCGCCGGGTGGGTCGTCCGCATCCCCGCCATCAAGGAGCAGACCGGCGCCTCCGCCGGCACCCTCGGCCTCGCGCTCCTCGGCGTCAGCGCCGGCGCCGTCGTCACCATGATGCTCACCGGCCGCCTCTGCCGCCGCTACGGCAACCACCAAGTCACCGTCGTCTGCGCCGTGTTGCTGTCCCTCAGCGTCTCCCTCCCGCCACTCACCCACTCCGCGCCCACCCTCGGCCTCGTGCTGCTGGTCTTCGGCGCCGCCTACGGAGGGATCAATGTCGCGTTCAACAGCGCGGCGGTCGAACTGGTCCGGGCCATGCGGCGGCCGATCATGCCCAGCTTCCACGCCGCGTTCAGCCTCGGCGGCATGGTCGGCGCCGGCCTCGGCGGACTGGTCGCAGGAAGCCTGACCCCCACGCAGCACCTGTTCGGCCTCACGGTGCTCGGCCTCCTCGTCACCGCCCTGATCGGCCGCCCCCTGCTCCGCCTCCAGCCCCCGGCACCGCACGAGGACGCGCCGAAGGAGGAGGCCGCGCCCCGCCGCCTCGACACCCGCACCCGCGGCCTCGTCGTCACCTTCGGCCTGATCGCCCTCTGCACGGCCTTCGGCGAAGGCGCCCTCGCCGACTGGAGCGCCCTGCATCTTCAGCAGGACCTCGACGCCACCGCAGGTGCCGCCGCCATCGGCTACTCCTGTTTCGCGCTGGCCATGACCGCCGGCCGGCTCAGCGGCACCCGGCTGCTCGAACGGCTCGGCCGGACCCGCACTCTCGTGGCCGGCGGCACGACCGCCGCCGCGGGCATGCTGCTGGGCGCGCTCGCGCCCACCCTGTGGGCGGCCGTCCTCGGCTTCGTGATCACCGGGCTCGGCCTGGCCAACCTCTTCCCCGTCGCCGTCGAACGCGCCGGCACCCTCGCGGGTCCCGACGGAGTCGCCATCGCCTCCACCCTCGGCTACGGCGGCATGCTCCTGGGACCGCCCGCAATCGGCTTCATGGCGGACTGGTACTCGCTGCCCGCCGCCCTCACCAGCGTGGCCGTCCTCGCCGCCACGGCCGCGCTCATCGGATTCCTCACACGGCACGCGGCAGAACGTTGACTCCCGTTCGCCCGAGGTGGCAAACAAGCCAACGGGCGGCCGAACCAGGGCGGTTGGGACCGGCGGGGCGCATGTGTCGAGGCGTGGGGGAATAACGTGGGCCTCCACGACCGGTGTTCGACGGTTTCGTGGCTCTCACCACGGTGGCTGTGACCACGGTGGTTCTCACCACGTACACACAGGAGTGACCATGACGGACGAGGCAGCCGGCTCCGAGCAGGAAGCGCTCTCCAAGTTCGACACGACGGTGCCGCAGTCGGCCCGGATCTGGAACTACTGGTTAGGGGGCAAGGACAACTACGAAGTGGACCGCGTCGCCGGAGACGCCTTCCGCGAGATCTTCCCCGGCATCGAGACCGGGGCCCGTGCCGCCCGCTACTTCCTCGCCCGCGCCGTGCGTCACCTGGCCTCCGAGGAGGGCATCCGGCAGTTCCTGGACGTCGGCACCGGGCTGCCCAACGTGGACAACACCCATGAGATCGCCCAGCGGGTGGCCCCCGAGAGCCGCATCGTCTACGTCGACAACGACCCACTGGTGCTGGCACACGCCCGCGCCCTGCTCACCAGCACCCCGGAGGGCGTCACCAACTACGTCGACGCCGACCTGCGCGACCCCGAGACCATCGTGCGGGAGGCGGCGAAGACACTGGACTTTGACCAGCCCGTCGCGCTCATGCTGATGGGCATCCTGGGCCACATCGAGGACTACGACGAGGCCCGCTCGATCGTGCGGCGACTGGTGGCGGCCCTGCCCGCCGGCAGCTATTTCGTGCAGTACGACAGCACCAGCACGAGCGAGGCCTACGTCGACGCCATCCGGCAGTACAACGAGGGCGGTTCGATCCCGTACATCCTTCGCAGCCCCGAGCAGATCGAGGGCTTCTTCGAGGGCCTGGAACTGCTGGAGCCGGGCGTGGCCTCGTGCTCGCGCTGGCGTCCCGACGACAGCGCCTGGGGCCTGCCCGCGGAGGTCCACCAGTACGGCGGCGTCGCCCTCAAACGCTGACGCCGCCCGGCCCGGCCCACATCCCGGCTCAGGTCTCCTGAAGGATGCGATGCAGGATCGTCGGAGTCTCCTCCGGCGATTCCGCCTCGACCACCAGGCGGTTCATGACGTCCCAGTAGCACTCGATCTCGCTGGGCCGGTCGGGATAGAGGGCCGTGACGCGCTGTTCGAGGTAGACCATGTCGGGCAGCCGGCCGCCGGGCAGCCGCAGGATCGTCACCGGGCCGGCCTCCCCGGCGTGGCCGCCGGCGAGGAACGGCATGATCTGGACGGTGACTTGAGGCAGCCGGCAGATCTCGATGAGATGCCTCAGCTGGGCGCGCATCGTACGGATGCCGCCCACCGGCCGGCGCAGCGCCGCCTCGTCGATCACGGCCCACAGCTGCGCCGCCGGCCGCCGGCGCAGGATCCGCTGACGGGTCATCCGCAGCATGACCCGCCGGTCGAGCTCCTCCCCGCGGGCCTCCGAGTGGGCCAGCCGCAGGGAGGCACGCGCGTAGTCCGGGGTCTGCAACAGCTGCGGCACGCGCTGGACTTCGAAGCAGCGGATGAGACTCGCCGCCTGTTCGGCCCCGAGGTAGGACTGCGTCCAGGTCGGCACCACATCGTTGAAGTACTGCCACCAGGCAGGGGCGTTGGCCTCTTCCGCCAGGGTCAGCAGGGTGGCCCGCTCGCCCTCGTCCCGGACGCCGTAGAGCGTGAGCAGGTCGGTCACGTCACGCAGCTTGAATCCGTGCCGGCCCGCCTCCATCCGGCTGATCTTGGACCTTGACGCACGGATGACCTCGCCCGCCGCCGTACGGGAGATCTGCCGCGCTTCCCGCAGTTCGCGCAGCCGCGCGCCCAGGACCAGACGCGGCACCATGGGGCCGGCCGAACGGCCGTCCAGGAGCGCGCTGTCGGGCAGTGTGGTTAAGGCCTCGTCGGAACCCATGGTCGAACTCCCTGCGGTGCACGCGACGTTGTGTGGGGACGAACGCTACGGCCAGTCATCCTAGGCGCTCTTGGCTGTCGACTCGCCGTGCTCAAGAGTTTGCTTTCCTATACGATTTTCTAGGCCTTCGGGCGTTCCAAAGACCAGGGATGCCCCCAACACCGCCTGCCGCTGCCGCAACCCTTGACGCACAAGGGTTACTGCCCCACGATCGCCGCATCCATTTCCTATTTGATTTGGCGAGGTTCGGGCATGCCCTTCCCCACCAGATCCGTCTTGCCCGGCGTTGTCGCCGTCGTACTGCTCGGTGCCGGGACGACGGCCTGCACCTACCGCAACTCGGCTACCCAGTACGGCGGTTCGGCCTCGTCGGCCGCGCGGACGGGCGGCGGCACCGATCTCGTGGACGGTTCCGGGACCAAGGTCGCCCTCGTCCCGGGCGACACCCATCCCTACTTCCAGCCCTGGAGGACCGCGGGCGCCGCCGCAAGGAAGACCTATGGCCTCGGCGCCGTAGCGTTCGACGAGACGGCCGAGTGGCACGGTCACGGCGACCGTGGTGCAGAACCCGGTCGGCCAGGCCGAGATCGGCACCTGGGCCCTGGCGCTCCTCCAGACGAAGCAGCGCACCGTGCGCGATCCCGGCGTGCGGGTGGACTCCGGCTCGTTCGTCGTCGACAAGGCGAACGTCTCGGCCTACGACACCGCCCGGCAGACGAAGACGGCAGAGCTGAAGCAGCGGTTCGCCGACAGGATCCTCAACTGCGGCTGACCGCACCCCAATCCACACGACAGAAATCGGAACCGCCGGATGAGCATCATCACGACCGCGACCGCCAGGCTGGTCGACATCGCCGTGGAGCAGGACCGCACCGACGCCGTGCAGTCGTTCGTCAAACAGGAGACGATCCTGGTCGACGTGGAGACCTGGGACGGCGCCACCGGAACCGGCTACTCCTACACGATCGGCACCGGCGGCACGTCCGTACTGGCGCTGCTGCGCGACCACTTACTGCCCGCCCTCGTCGGGCAGGACGCCCGCAACATCGAGGCGCTGTGGCAGCGGCTGTTCGCGCTGACCCGGGCGACCACCACCGGAGCCATCACCTCGCTCGCCCTCGCCGCCGTGGACACCGCCCTGTGGGACCTGCGCTCCAGGCGGACGGGCGAGCCCCTGTGGCGACTGGCCGGCGGCCACCGCCAGGAGGTGCCGGTCTACGACACCGAGGGCGGCTGGCTCCATCTGAGCACCGAGGAACTGGTCAAAGGCGCCCTGCGCGCCCAGGAGTCGGGCTGGGCGGGCGTCAAGATCAAGGTGGGCAAGCCGCACCCCGCCGAGGACGCGGAACGGCTGCGTGCCGTACGCGAGGCGGTCGGCCCCTCGCTGCACATCATGACCGACGCCAACCAGTCCCAGACGGGCTCCTCGGTGCTGCGGCTCGCGGCGGCGCTGGAGCCGTACGACCCGTACTGGCTGGAGGAGCCGCTGCCCGCGGACGACATCAGCGGGCACGTCCGGCTCGCGGCGGCGACCCGCATCCCCGTCGCCGTGGGCGAGTCCATGTACTCGCTGATGCAGTTCCGCTCCTGTCTGGAGTCCGGCGCCGCCTCCGTCGTGCAGGTCGACGCGGCCCGGATCGGCGGCATCACGCCGTGGCTGAAGGTCGCGCACCTGGCGGAGAGCCACAACGTCATGGTCTGCCCGCACTTCCTGATGGAACTGCACGTCAGTCTGGCCGCGGCGGTGCCCAACGGCCAATACGTCGAGTACATACCGCAGTTGAGGGCGGTGACCCGGACCGGGCTGACCATCCGGGACGGCATGGCGGTGGCCCCGGACGTACCGGGCATCGGCATCGACTGGGACCCGGACGCGCTGGACGACCGGAGGGTGTCGTGACGACCGCCGTCGGCCCGCCGGACACCGTCCCGGAGCAGCGAACGGTCCCGCGCCGCCTGCCGTTCTGGGTCAACCAGCGCCTCGGCCTGCTGCTCCTGGTGATCGCGCTCAGTGTCCTGTTCGGCGCGCTGCGCCCGGCGTTCCTGGACCAACGGCTGGTGCTCTTCCCCCTGTTGCGGGACGTCGCCACCCTGACCGTGGTCGCACTCGCCCAGATGGTCGCCCTGTCGGTGGGCCACATGAACCTCGCGGTCGGCCGCATGGCGGCCTTCGGCGCACTGTTCGCGGGCCTCGGCTACGACCGTCTCGGCGTCCCCATACAGGTGGGCCTGCTCCTGTGCCTGGCCGCCGACGGCCTGCCCATCCTCCTCATCGGCAGCGACCTCGCGGAGATGATCACCCTCGCCGACCGCATCGTCGTCATGACGGACCACCGCGTGCGTGGCGAGATCGACAACGACCGTGACTACGACCGGGTGAGCGGCCGGGTCATCCGCCTGATCCACGACCGCGACGCGGTGCGCTCATAAGGCGGGTGGCCCGGGTGATCACCGTACGCCCGGAACTGCCGGACGAATACCGGGAGTTGCGCCGAGACGATCTCGCGGCGGACCTGGCCGCGATACCCGAGGACGAGGCGACCCGGCGGTGGTGGCAGCTCACCGCTCCCTGCCAGGTGCCCGTGCCGGAGGCGGCGCCCGGTGAGTGGCGGGCCACGGCGAAGCAGGTGTTCCTCATGGAATGACGGGAGCGAGCCCCCAACTCCGTCTGCCGCAAAGGCCGTTCAGGCGACAGGCTCCCCGCCGTCGTCGAGCTGCCGTTCCAGGCTCCGGGTGAGGTGTTCCGTCATGGCCTCGGCGGCCCGCTCGGGGTTACGGCGCAGGATGGCGCGGACGATCCGTTCGTGCTCCGCGACGGTCGGGCCCTCGGCGCCGACCACCTTGCTGAGCCGGAAGATGTGCAGATGGGCGTGGAGCCTCTCCACCGCGTCCGCGAGCAGCGGCCGGTGGGTGGCCTGTCCGATCGCCTCGTGGAACCGCTGGTCGAGAGCGGCGAAGTCGCGGTAGGACGCGTACCGGCCCTTGGGGCTCGGGTGGGCCTGGAGTTCCTCGACGATCCGCTCCAGGCCGTCGAGTTGCGGCTCGGTGGCGTTCACGGCGGCGAGCGCCGCCGCCCTGGGTTCCAACAGCAGCCGCATCTCGAAGAGTTCCTCAAGGCCCCGGCGGGTCAGCAACTGCGTGGCCCGGTATCCGGAGAGCGCGCGCTTGACGACAAGGCCCTCGGACTCCAGCCGGGCGAGCGCCTCGCGGACGGGGGTGGGCGAGACCTTGAGCGTGCGGGCCAGCGAATCGATGCCGACGCGTGCGCCGGGGGCGATCTCGTGGTCCATGACCTTCGCCTTGACGCTCTCGTACACACTGTCCGACAGCGCCTGCCGGACGGGCGCCACGCTCAGCTCGTCGCCCTCGTCCGGAACCCCGGCCACGGAAGGGCTGTGCGGCGGCATCCCCACTCCCCCTCCAGGCTCGCTGTGGCCGCCCAGTTTAGCCAGTGCCGGGTGGACGGAGCGGGACGCCCGGGATCCGGGTCACCCCGCCTCCGCCGGCACCGCCGCTTCCCCGCTCTTTTCGGTCAGGTCGAGGCTGCTGCGCAGGCTGACCGGCTTCAGCAGGATCGCGGCGATCACCGCGAGCAGGGCCGCCCCGGCGGAGAGCAGGAAGATCTGCGCGGTGGCGTCGCCGTAGGCCACGCGGACGATCTCCCGCACGGCGACGGCGTCCGATCCGGTGGCGGTGCTCCGCAGTCCCGCGTCGGCGAGACCGTGCGCGACCTGGTCCTGGACGTGCCGGGCGAGTACGGCGCCGAGCACCGAGACACCGATCGTGCCGCCGAGCGAGCGGAAGAAGGACACCGTGGAGCTGGCCGCGCCGATGTCCTTCAGCGGCACGGTGTTCTGCACGACGAGCACCAGGTTCTGCAGCGTCATCCCGACGCCCATCCCGACGCAGAGCATCTCCACGCTCAGCAGGAGGATCGGCGTCCTGGAGTCGAGGGTGCCGAGACCGGCGAAGCCGACCGTGAGCAGGGCGGCGCCGACGATGATGAACGGCTTGATCTTCCCGGTCCTGCTGATCAGCCGCCCCGCGACGGTGGACGCGACGAGGATGCCCGCCATCATCGGAATCGTCAGCAGCCCGGCCTCGGTCGGGCTGTGCCCACGGCTGAGCTGGAAGTACTGGCTGAGGAAGACGGCAGCGCCGAACATCGCCGTACCCACGGCGAGGCTCCCGACGATCGCCAGGGCCGTCGTCCGCTGTCGCACGATGCCGAGCGGTACGACGGGTTCGGCGGCCCGCGACTCCACCCACACGGCGACGGCGAGGAGCGCCAGCCCGCCGCCCACCATGGCCCCGGTCTGCCAGGAGGCCCAGCCGAAGGAGTTGTCGACGAAGGACACCCACACCAGCAGCACACTGACGCCGACCGCGATCAGGGTCGCGCCCAGGTAGTCGATCCTGACGTTCTCACGGCGGATGACGGGCAGGTTCAGCGTCCGCTGGAGCAGGAACAGGGATACGACGGCGATCGGCACGCCGATGAAGAAGCACCACCGCCACCCCAGCCACGAGGTGTCGACGATGACCCCGCCGAGCAGCGGCCCGCCGATGGTCGAGGTCGCGGTGACACTGCTCAGGTAGCCGCTGTAGCGACCGCGCTCGCGGGGCGGGATCATCGCCGCCAGGGATATCTGGACGAGGGCCTGCACACCTCCCACGCCGACGCCCTGGAGGGCGCGCGAGGCGATGAGCTGACTCGCGGTCTGGCTGACCCCGGAGGCCACGGCGCCCAGCACGAACACCGCGATGGACGCCTGCACGAGGGTCTTCTTGCTGAACAGGTCGGCGAGCTTGCCCCAGATCGGGGTCGTCGCCGTGGTGGTGAGGAGGGTCGCGGTGACGACCCACGTGTACTGGGTCTGCGATCCGTGCACCGCCCCGATGATCTTCGGCAGCGCGCTGGAGACGACCGTACTGCTGAGGGTCGACACGAACAGTGCGAGCAGCAGCCCGCTGAGCGCCTTCAGCACCTTCCGACGGGCCTCGGGGGACGTCTCCGTGGGACCCGCCCCGTTCACTGCCGTGCTCATCCGACGAACCCCCAGCGACCAGCTCGCTATACACCGCGTATAGCGACATCGCTTCACCATACATGGCGTATAGCGGACCCGCTCACATGTACCAGCCGCCATTGACGCCGATCTGCTGGCCGGTGATGAATCCGGCCTGGTCGGAGCAGAGGAAGGCGCAGGCGGCCGCGATGTCGTCCGGCGTTCCGGCGCGACGCACCGGGGTCATGCCGGCGACGGTGTCGACGCCGATGAAGTCCCCGCGCTTCTCGGCCTCGCGGGCCATGGGGGTGTCGACGATCGAGGGCGGGACGGTGTTGGCGGTGATCCCCTCCGCGGCCAGTTCGACGGCGAGCGCCTTGGTCAGGGCGATGACACCCCCCTTGGCGGCGACGTAGTGGGCCATGTTCGGGGCGCCGTGCTGGGCGCTGGAGGACGAGATGGTGACGATCCGTCCCCACTTCTCCGCACGCATGTCGGGGACGACGGCCTGGACACAGGTGAACGTGCCGGTGAGGTTGACCGCCAGCACCCGCTCCCAGGCATCGGGCGTGATGTCGGTGACGGGGGCGAACGTCTCGACGCCCGCGCTCGTCACGATGACGGTGATCGGACCGTACGCCTCGCGGACCGCCTCGATCGCCGAAGCGACCGCGTCGCGGTCGGAGACGTCGCAGGCGTAGGCCGTCGCTTCCGCGCCGGTCTCCCGGAGTCGGGCGGCGGCCGACTCGACGGCCTCGGCCCGCCGGTCGAGCAGGGCCACGCGGTGTCCTGCCGCGGTCAGATGGTGCGCGACCGCGAGCCCGATCCCCGAGGCCGCTCCGGTGACCACGGCAGTCCGGGAGCTCGCCGGGGCGATGTCCGTGCTGGGGTGCATTGGCCCTCCTCGCCGTCAGCCGACCGGGGTGTAGCCGAGGTGCAGGGCCGTTAGGCCGCGCAGGATGTAGGTGGGTTCGTAGTTGAGCCGGCGGTCGGAGGCCGGGCCGTGCTCCGCCTCGTCGAGGTGGATGTCGGCCATGCGGTCCAGCAGCCGTTCGACGCTCACCCTCGCCTCAACTCGCGCCAGCGGGCTGCCCGGACACGCGTGGACGCCGCGGCCGAAAGCAAGGTGCTCGCGTGCGTTCGGCCGGTCGACGCGGAACCGGTCGGGCTCCTCGAAGCGGGCCGGGTCGCGGTTGACGGCGCCGTTGAGCAGCATCACGGTGGTGCCCGCGGGCAGGTCCACGTCGTGCAGGGTGGTGGACCGGCGCACGAGACGGAAGTCGGACTTGACCGGGCTCTCCAGCCGCAGCGTCTCCTCGACGAAGGCCGGGACGAGACTGCGGTCCTCGCGCAACAGGGCTTGCAGATCCGGGCGTTCGGCGAGAACCAGCATCACGGAGCTGAGCAGCCGGGCCGTGGTCTCCTGGCCGGCGGCGAACAGGAACGTGGCCACCCGGACCACGTCGGTGACGTCGGGGGTCGATCCGTCCGGGAACGTGGCGGTGGCCAGCGCGGTCAGCACGTCGGCCCGCGGCTCGCGCCTGCGCTCCCGGACGAACGAGCCGAACTGCTCCTCCAGGAACTCCAGCGCGTTGCCGGACACGGCCTCGTCCGGGACCAGGGATCCCACCTTCTGGAGGCCGAGCCGGACGCGGAACGGCTCGTGGAACTCCTCGGGGACACCCAGCAGATCCGCTATCACGAGCAGGGCGAACGGCTGGGCGTACTCCCTGAGCAGCTCGACGCGTCCGCGGTCGGCGAACTCGTCGATCTGCCGGTCGGCCAGCCGCCACATGAACTCCTCGTTCTCCTTCAGCCGCCGGGGCGTCAGAAGGCGCGCCAGCAGCGCGCGTTGTGCGGTGTGCAGCGGCGGGTCCATCGTCACCATGTGCTCGCTCATGGGTAACTGCTCGCGCACCTGCTCGATCAGCGCCCCGATGTCGTCGCCCTCGGGCTCGACGGGCAGGCCCGGGAAGGGGCCCATCACCGAGTTGCAGGAGGAGAAGGTCTCGTGGTCGCGGTAGACCCGCACGGCCTCGTCGTAGCCGGTGACGGCCACGACGCCGTGGTGGGGCTCCCGGTGCACCGGGCACTGCGCGCGCAGATGCTCGAAGTAGGGATACGGATCGTCCACGACCGATCCGTCCGTGAAGAAGTCGGTCCTGTCGAAGTCGGTCCTGTCGAAGTCGGGCACTGCGTCCTCCCCTGGGGCCGCATCCGTGGCACGGATGCTGGACGGTCGTACAGCAATGCTGGACATATGCTTAGCGCCGGGGTCCCGAGCCGTCAAGGCATGCGGCGCGGGGCAGAGTTACGCCGACGGAACGGAGGCCGTGTGACGTCGTCACCCCGCCGCTACGGTTCGCCCGACGCCAAGAACCGCAGTGTGCTGCTGGACGCCGCCGAGGAACTGCTCCTGGCGGAGGGCTACTCGGCCGTGACCGCGCGGCGCGTCGCCGCGCAGGCCGGGCTCAAGCACCAACTCGTGCACTACTACTTCCACACCATGGACGACCTCTTCCTCGCCCTGTTCCGCCGTCGCGCCGAGCAGGGCCTCGAACAGCAGGCCGCGGCGCTCGCCTCCGACCGGCCGCTGCGAGCGCTCTGGGCCTTCAGCACCGACCCGGCCGGCGCCTCGCTGACCATGGAGTTCATGTCGCTGGCCAACCACCGCGAGGCCATCCGGGCCGAGGTCGCCCACTACGCCGAGCGGCTGCGGGCGGCACAGGCCGAGGCCCTCCCGGGCATCCTGCGACGCTACGGAGTTCCGCCCGAGACCTGTCCCCCGATCGTGCTGGTCTTCCTCACCACCAGCGTCGCCAGGGTCCTGGTCCTGGAGGACCGCCTGGGCATGTCCGCCGGCCACGACGAGACGCGCGCCTACGTGGAAGACCTGATCCAGACCTTGGAGGAGCGTTCACCGCGGTCCGACTGAACGACCGTCGACGTGACCGCGCAACCGGCGGACCCGGTCACCGGTCCAGGTGGGAGAGCAGCAGGTCGGGGTCCTCGGCGGTGAGGTAGGCCGCGCTCAGGACGTCGGCCGTGTCGCCGCGCAGGGCGATGGAGGTGGGTGCCGCAGGCCGTCGGCCCGGGTCAGTACGACGGTGTTGCCGCGGTACGGCTCGCCGAGGACGACCTCGCTCACCACTTGGCGCGCGGCGGACGCTCTCTCCAGTGCCCGCCGAGTCCGGGGGTGGCCAAGTCGGCGTGAAATCCGACCAGTCCGGTGCGGGCGTGGAGCACCAGGTGCAGCAGCGAGATGTCGCCGTGGCCGAGGACCGGCTTGGGGTCGGCGACGACCGCCTCGAAGTCGATCAGGTCGAGGTAGCCGAGCGCCGTCTGACCGCCGTCGTGCGCGACGATCGCCCGCACCTCGGGGGCACGCAGCAGCCCGTTGAACTCCTCGGCGATCTCCGCCGGCCGAGCCGCACTCCACCAGCGCTGCCGCCCCTCTTGCAGAAGGGGCACCCGCCGCCCCCGGAACCCCCATCCGCTCCAGCACGACCACCGCCCGCTCCAGGTCGGGTTCGTAGACGGCGTGCAACGGCCCGGACAGGAGGCGACGACGACGAGATCCCCGGGCACCAGGGCCCGGGGCCTGAGCAGTTGGGGCGGGCCGGTACGGGTCACCGGGGCAGTGTCCCGACGCCCGCGACACCACGCCACTCAGTTACCGCCGGGTCCCCTGTGTACCCGCGCGTAACCCCAAAAACATAACGCTCGTTGCGTAAGCGCACCTCACAACCGCCGCAAGAGACAAGAGGACCCGTTCAATGCCTCACGGCAGCGCACTGCGCAGCGCGATCACCGCTTCCGGCACGACGCCTCTGATCGGCGTGTACGACATGTACTCGGCGTCGATCGCCGCCCAGCACTACGACGGTCTCTTCGTCTCCGGGTTCGGATTCGCGGCGTCCTTCTACGGCCTGCCGGACATCGGTTTCATCGCCTGGCCGGACATCGTGGCCTTCACGGAGCGGCTCCGCTGGGCCTTCCCCCGCCATCACCTGCTGGTGGACATCGACGACGGCTACGGCGACCCGGAGGTGGCCTGTCATGTCGTACGGCGGCTGGAGCGGGCCGGTGCCTCGGGGGTGATCCTGGAGGACCAGAAGCGTCCGCGCCGGTGCGGTCATGTGGCGGGCAAGCAGCTCCTCCCGCTCGACGAGTACCTCGACAAGCTCGAACGCGTACTGGCCTGCCGGACAAGCGACTTGACCGTGGTCGCGCGGACGGACGCGACCGACGAGGCCGAGATCCTCACGCGCGCCAAGGCGCTCGCCGCCACCGACGCCGACGTGGTGCTGGTGGACGGGGTGCGCGACGTCGACGCGATCCGCCGGATCCGCGACTCCGTCGGCGACAAGCCCCTGTTGTTCAACCAGATCGCCGGTGGCCGCTCCCCGCGGTTGTCGCTGGGCGAGTTGGCGGAACTCGGTGTGGACGTCGCGATCTACAGCACCCCCTGTCTCTTCGCCGCGCACGAGGCGATGGACAAGGCGCTGACCGACCTCAAGCTGACGGGCGGACGGCTCCCGGAGACGGGGCACGGTGGAGTCGGCGTGCCCCAGTCCGTCGAACTGCTCACCCGCAATCTCCAGGCCACACCGAGCTGATAACGACGGAGCCCTCTGTCTCCGGTTGGACCGGGTGATCGTCCCGGGGCGCGAGGACGGCACCCGCCCCCACCACAGCCTCGATCACATCGAGAAAGCGCGCGGCCCCTCGACGGAGCCGGCCGCCCGCTCTCCGGAACGCGGCGGCGACGGCAGCACAGCGCGCCGCGGCGATCCCATTCCACGAGAGCGCGGAGGCGTTGTGCCCCTCTCGGATTGCCCTGTGTCCCCGGCCGACGGTCGCGAAATCTCCGTACCGCCACGGCAGTTGTGGTCACCTCGGCCGCCGCGTTCACGCTGTGCACGCCGACGGCGGCCCCGATGCCGACCGGGCACCGGAGCGTCAGGCGGTGGCCGCCGGGGCGGGTACGTCCTTCGCGGACACCTGCACGCCGACGATCGGCCACGACATGTGCCGGCCCCGCGACGCACGGTGGATCGAGTCGCCGACCCCCGCCGCGAACACCATGGCCGCGCACCCCAACTCCGTCGGCCAGTCGGTCATGGCGGCGTCGGCGCTGTGGCAGATCCACCGGCCCTTCCACAGGCCGTAGCGGTCGGCTTCGCCAAAACGCCAGGTCAGGGCGGCATCACCAAACGGACCGCGCCCCAGCCGCCGTATAGTCGCGTCATGCAAGAGACTGGGCGGATGGAGCCGACGCCCCGCAGGAACCTGCGCGAAGAGCAGAAGATCCTCACCCATCGCCGACTGCTCGAAGCGGCCGTCACGGTGTTCACCGAGAAGCCCTTCCTCGAAGCGCGGATGGAGGACATCGCCCAGGCGGCGGGGGTGACCCGGGCGACGGTCTACGCCCACTTCCCCGGCAAGGCCGAGATCGTGGACGCGCTGGTGGAGCGCCTGTACGGGCTGATGGGCGAGGCGTACGCCGACCTGGCCGCGCTGCCCCGGTGGACGCCGGGGGACATCCGGGCGTGGCTGGAGGAGGCGGCGGTCCGCTGGCGGGAGATGGCACCCATCCGCCGTGTCGCCAACGCGGCGGCCCCGACGGCGCTGCGCAGTCTGGGCGACGGGCGGACGCAGTACGTCGAGGCGCACGAGCGGTATGTCGGGATGCTGGTCGGCGACTACGGGCGGTGGCGGGGAGTCGATCCCGCGGAGGCCCGGCAGCGCGCGCTGATGGCCGTACTCCAGACCGAGTCGTTCTTCTCCGCCTGGATCGCCGTCGAGTGGCCGTTGGAAACCGCGGACCCGCTGCGCCTGTTGGCGGACTCGCTCTGCCATCTCCTCGCCCCCGCGCTGGAGAACGACGGCGGCTCGGCCTGAACGGACCGTACGACAGGGGTGGTTGGCCGTCGGTGTCGTAGCCGAGGGTCAACCACCCCTGGAACAGCGGTCGTTGGTCAGCCGGTCTCGCCGACGGCCGTTGCCCCGGCGGCCGGTCGGGGCGTCACCTCGGGCTCCGTCTCCGCGTGCGGGGAGCGGGCGCGGACGCCGATCGTGACGAAGGCCACGGCGGCTGCCACGAGCATGCCGACTCCGCCGACGAGGGCGCAGGTGTGGAGCGCGTCGGTGAAGCTCGCGCCGTAGGCGGCCAGGGCCTGGCCGGTCGCCTCGCCGGAGTTGAGGTGCAGGAAGGCGCCCGCCTGGATGCCGACGCCGTTCACCGTGCCGATGACCTGGCCCTGGTCGGCGGGGCTCAGGCCGGACGCGGCGACGTGGCCGGGCAGGGTGTCCAGGGTGCGGTTGGTGAGGACGACGCCGAAGATGGCCGGGCCCAGGGCGCTGCCGATCTGGCGGAGCGCGCTGTTGGCGGCACCGCCGGTGCTGCCGAGGCGGCGCGGCAGGCTGTTCATGGCGATCGTGGTGATCGGGGCCATCGCCAGCGCGATGCCGATGCCGAACACCGCGATGACCAGGGCCGCTTCACCGGTGCCGGTGGTGGCGTCGAAGAGGTTGACCAGGAGCGCCCCGATGCCGCCGACGAGCAGGCCGGTCACGAGCACGAGACCGGGCGAGAAGCGGTGCATGAGGCGGCCGACGACCGGGCCGAGGACGACGGTGAAGCCGTTGAGGGCGATCAGGCGGACCCCGATGTCCCAGGTCGAGGCGTGGTGGACGAGGCCGAAGTACTCGCTGAGCGAGAAGACCAGGCCGACCTGGGCGAACAGGGTGAGCGCCATGACGAACGCGGCCCCGGAGAACGCCGTGGACTTGAACAGGCGCATGTCCAGCATCGGGCAGGGGGACCGCAGTTCGACGACCACGAAGGCCGGCAGGGCGAGGGCGGCCACGACGAACGCGGTCACGACCTCGGCCGAACCCCAGCCCGGAGCGCCGCCGCCCTCGATGACGCCGTAGACGATGCCGGTGATGGCGACGATCGCGAGGAGCTGGCCGGGGATGTCGAGGTGGCGTTCGCGGTCGGAGCGGGAGTCGACCAGGACGAAGGCGCCGACCAGGACCGTGAGGGCGCCGATGACCAGGGTGGGCAGGAAGATCCAGCGCCAGCTGGCGTGCTCGACGATCAGGCCGTTGAAGAGGGGGCCGAGGGTGAGGCCAAGGCCGAGGGCGGCCGTCCACAGGGCTATCGCGCCGGCCCGCTTGCGGTGGTCGGGGCAGACGTGGCTGATCAGGCCGAGGGTCGCGGGGAGGAGTGCGGCGGTGCCGATTCCGGAGAGCGCCTGGCCGACGCAGACCTGGACGACGCTGTGCGCGGTGAGGGCGACGAGACAGCCGACGCAGGAGAGCGCCAGGCCGATCAGGTACGTCTTCTTGCGGCCGAAGAGATCACCGATGACACCGCAGGTCAGCAGCAGGGCGGCGGTCGGCAGGATGAACGCGTCGGTGATCCACTGGAGTCCGGTGGTGGAGGCGTCCAGCGCCTGCTGGATCACGGGAAGCGCCACCGACACACCGACGACCGGCAGATAGGAGACGAAGACTCCCAGGCAGGCCAGCAGGATGGTGGCGGTGACGGGGCGGGACGGGGAGTCCGGCTGGGGGGACGGAGGCGTGACTTCGGAGACCGGGGTCGGCATGGCACCTCTTCGACGTCGAACGGGGCGGATTGACCAGGTGTGAACTGCGCGTGGCGTTCCGGGCGTGGCTACGGCGGGGGTGACGGTGCCGACTCCGTCAGTCGTGTCCCGGGGCCCGGAGGCTGACGTGGTTGTTCGGCTTGAATCTCCATTGACGTAAGCCATTTCCTTTCGGGAAATCGCTTCGGACCGTATACCGGTGACCCGGTCCTGGAGATGCCGTTGGACCTGCAAACTAAGCTGAACAGCGGCGACGACACACTGCTCCGCGGGGCATGAACGCGCAGGTGGGGGGCCGGTCAGCCGGCGGCGACGCTGGCCGTGATCAGCCGGAGGAGCTGCTTCGCCAGGGCGTCCTGGTCGGGGGTCAGCCCCATCGCGTCACCGATCGACACGGGCACGGCGGCGGCCCGCTCCCGCATCCGCGCGCCGGTGTCGGTGAGCCGGATGGCGACCGAGCGCTCGTCGTCGAGCCGGCGTTCGCGGCGCAGCATTCCGTTCGCCTCCAGCCGCTTCAGCAGCGGGGAGAGCGTGCTGGATTCCAGCTGGAGCGCGACGCCCAACTCCCGTACGGAGATCGAGTCCTGCTCCCAGAGGACGAGCATGACGAGGTACTGCGGGTAGGTCAGGCCCAGTTCGTCGAGCAGCGGCCGGTAGCGGGCGGTCACCGCGCGGGAGGCCGCGTACAGCGCGAAGCACAGCTGGTCGTCGAGGAGCAGCGATCCCTCGGCCGGTTCCGCGGCGGCTGGGCTCATGGTGCGACTCCTCGCTCCGGTGCTCCGGTGCTCTTCAGGGCAATCACCACCTTATCGTTCAGGTCCGGTCGATCCTATCGAGCACGCTTAAGTTGTGCACGACTTAGTCGCACGCTACTCTCATCCGTGTGCCGCACCACCGGCCCGGACCCCACCGGGGCCCGTCCGCGGCACCCGCTTGTGAGGAGACCGTCATGACCGACAGCACCGCAGCCCGCCCCGTCCTCGAACCCGCGGCGCAGGCCTTCGCCGAGGCGACCGCGAACCCGCCCTACCTCTTCGACCTGGCCCCGGCCGAGGGCCGCAAGGCCGTCGACGAGGTCCAGTCCGGGGACATCGCCAAGCCCGCCGTCGACGAGGAGTGGATCACCGTCCCCGGCGGCCCCACCGGCCAGGTCAGGGCCCGTATCGTGCGCCCCGCGGGCGTCACCGGCACACTCCCCGTGATCATCTACATCCACGGCGCCGGCTGGGTCTTCGGCAACGCCCACACCCACGACCGCCTGGTGCGCGAACTCGCCGTCGGTGCCGGTGCCGCCGTCGTCTTCCCGGAGTACGACCTCTCCCCCGAGGCCCGCTACCCGGTCGCCATCGAGCAGAACTACACCGTGGCCAAGTGGGTCGTCGAGCAGGGCGCGTCCAAGGACCTGGACGCCACGCGCATCGCCGCGGTCGGTGACTCGGTGGGCGGCAACATGACCGCCGCGCTGACCCTGATGGCCAAGGAGCGGGGCGACGTCCCCCTGCTCCAGCAGGTCCTGTTCTACCCGGTGACCGACGCGAACTTCGACACCGCCTCCTACCACCAGTTCGCGGAGGGCTACTTCCTGCGCCGCGACGGCATGCAGTGGTTCTGGGACCAGTACACGACCGACGAGACCGAGCGCGCCCAGATCACCGCGTCCCCGCTGCGCGCCACCACCGAGCAGCTCACCGGACTGCCCCCGGCCCTCGTCATCACCGGCGAGGCCGACGTCCTGCGCGACGAGGGCGAGGCCTACGCCAACAAGCTCCGCGAGGCCGGGGTCCCCGTCACCGCGGTCCGCTTCCAGGGCATCATCCACGACTTCGTGATGCTCAACGCGCTGCGCGAGACCCACGCCGCCGAAGCCGCGATCACCATGGCCGTGGCCGCGCTGCGCAAGGCCCTCGCCGCCGGCTGACGCGACCCGCCGGGCCGCCCCCTCCCCTTCGACCGCGCTTCGTACGGCACACTCGGCCGCATGGACACCGACGCGTTCGTGGGGACCCTCGACCGGGAGGGCGGCCTGCTGGCCTCGGCCGCCGAGGAGGCGGGCGTCGACGCCGAGGTCCCCACCTGCCCGGAGTGGCGGGTGCGGGATCTGCTGCGGCACACGGGGATGGTGCATCGCTGGGCGACCGCGTTCGTCGCCGAGGGACACACCGCGTACCACCCCGACAGCGGCCTGCCGGACCTGGACGGCGCCGAGTTGGCGGCCTGGTTCCGGCAGGGGCACCGGCGCCTCGTGGACACCCTCGCCGCCGCCCCGCCCGACGTGGCGTGCTGGTACTTCCTGCCGGCTCCGTCGCCGCTCGCGTTCTGGGCCAGACGGCAGGCGCACGAGACGACCGTGCACCGACTGGACGCGGAGTCCGCGCGGGGCGGCACCCCCACCGCCGTCGCCCCGGACTTCGCGGCCGACGGCATCGACGAGTTGCTGCGCGGCTTCCACGCCCGCGGCCGCAGCAGGGTGCGCAGCGCGGAGCCCCGAGTGCTGCGGGTGCGCGCCACGGACACCGACGACGCGGTGTGGACCGTACGGCTGTCTCAGGAGCCGCCCGCGGCCGAGCGGGGCGGCAGCGGCGAAGCCGACTGCGAACTGGCGGGCCCCGCCGAGCAGTTGTACCTCGCCCTGTGGAACCGGATGCCGTTCCCGGCCGTCTCCGGGGACGTCTCGCTCGCCGCGCTGTGGCGGGAGAAGTCGGCGATCACCTGGAGTTGACGGTCCGTCAGTCGGACAGCATCCTCGTCAACACCGCGCGCTGTAGCGGGAGTACCTCGCCGTGCAGGTCGCGTCCCTTGTCCGTGAGGGTCACACGCACGCCCCGGCGGTCCTCCGCGCACATGCCGCGCTCGACGAGACCGTCCTTCTCCAGCCGGGCGATGAGCCGGGACAGAGCGCTCTGACTGAGGTGGACGCGCTCGGAGATCTCCTGGACGCGATAGGCGCAGGCGTCGCCGGCCAGCACGTCCAGCACCTCGAAGTCGCTGCCGCACAGGCCGTGTTGATGGAGGGTGCGGTCGAGTTCGCACTGCGTGCGGGCGTGCAGCGCCAGCATCTCCCGCCACTGGTCCACGAGCGCCTGCTCGGCCTTCTTCGCCGCCATGACAGCGCACCGTAGCAGAGAAGCGGATTTATTGCACCGTAATTAAATGCGCTTGCATTCGATGCATACGCATGTAGTCTCTGCGGCATGACCTCTCCGCTCTCCCCTCCCGCGGCCCCGTCGTCGGCGGTTCGCTGGACCCCACGGCTGTGGGGCACCCTGCTGGTGCTCTGCGCCGCGATGTTCCTGGACGCGCTGGACGTGTCGATGGTCGGCGTCGCCCTGCCCTCCATCGGCTCCGAACTCGACCTCTCCACCTCGACGCTCCAATGGATCGTCAGCGGCTACATCCTGGGATACGGCGGGCTGCTCCTCCTCGGCGGCCGGACCGCCGACCTGCTGGGCCGACGCCAGGTCTTCCTGGTCGCCCTGGGAGTCTTCGCGGTGGCCTCGCTGCTCGGCGGGCTCGTCGACTCGGGTCCGCTGCTGATCGCCAGCCGCTTCATCAAGGGCCTCAGCGCCGCCTTCACCGCACCGGCCGGTCTGTCGATCATCACGACGACCTTCGCCGAGGGTCCGCTGCGCAACCGCGCCCTGTCCATCTACACCACGTGCGCGGCCACCGGGTTCTCGATGGGCCTGGTGCTCTCCGGCCTGCTCACGGAGGCCAGTTGGCGGCTCACCATGCTGCTTCCGGCGCCCATCGCGCTGATCGCCCTGATCGCCGGCCTGAAACTGCTGCCGCGCAGCGAACGCGAGAAGGACCACAACGGCTACGACGTGCCCGGCGCCGTCCTCGGCACCGCGTCGATGCTGCTGCTGGTCTTCACCGTCGTACAGGCGCCCGACGCCGGTTGGGCCTCGGCCCGAACTCTCCTGTCCTTCCTCGCCGTTGCCGTCCTGCTGAGTGTCTTCGTGTACGTCGAGCGACGCTCCGCCGGGCCGTTGATCCGGCTCGGGGTGCTGCGCTCCGGCAACCAGATCCGCGCCCAGCTCGGCGCGATGGCGTTCTTCGGGTCGTACGTCGGCTTCCAGTTCCTCGTCACGCTGTACATGCAGTCGCTGCTGGGCTGGTCCGCGCTGCACACCGCGCTCGCCTTCCTGCCGGCCGGGGCGGTGGTGGCGGTGTCCTCGACGAAGGTCGGCTCGATCGTCGACCGGTTCGGCACGCAGCGGCTGATCGCGACGGGCTTCGCGCTGATGGTCGTCGGGTACGCGCTGTTCCTGCGGGTCAGCCTCGATCCGGGGTACGCGGCGGTGATCCTGCCGTCGATGGTGTTGATCGGCGCGGCCTGCGCGCTGGTCTTCCCCTCGCTGAACATCCAGGCCACCAGCGGGGTCGAGGACCACGAACAGGGCATGGTCTCGGGGCTGTTGAACACTTCGGTGCAGGTGGGCGGCGCGATCTTCCTGGCCGTCGTCACGGCCGTGGTCACCGCCCACGCCCCCGCGCACGCCACGCCCCAGGCGGTGCTGGACAGTTACCGGCCCGGGCTCGTCGTGGTGACGTTCATCGCGGTCGCCGGGCTGCTGATCACCCTGCCGGGGCTGCGCGGCCGTCGTGACCAGCAGACCATCGTGGTCGCCAAGTCCACTGTGAAGGAGGCGGAAGCGGAGCGCGTGGCGGTCCGTGACTAGGGGGAGCCTCCCCAAGTGTGCGCCCGGCGGAGCCGATTGCTCCGCCGGGCGCACACGTGTGAGACTCGTGGAATGAGCACGACCGGGGGACGGCGCACACAGGCCGAGCGCGACGCGATGACCGTCGAGATCGGGTACGCGCTGGTCAGCGCGGTGTTCGCGGCGGGCGTCGTGTTCGGGGCGGTCGCCGGTCCGGTGTGGCTGTTCGAACTGCCGGGCACGGTCGAGACGGTGCTGACGTGGGCGGGGCTGGTGCTGCTGCCCGTCGTGTTCTTCGTGCGCGTGGCGAGCGTGCTGTACCGGTATCGGCGGGCCGCGGGTCAGCCCAGCCAACCGGGGCGGACCAACCCCGACTCGTAGGCCAGTACGACCAGTTGGGCCCGGTCCCGGGCGCCCAGCTTCACCATTGTGCGGCTGACATGGGTCTTCGCGGTGAGCGGGCTGACGACGAGACGGCGGGCGATCTCCTCGTTGGAGAGGCCGATACCGACCAGGGCCATCACCTCCCGCTCCCGCTCGGTGAGTTGAGTGAGGGCGTCGGCCGTCGCCGGTTCCTTGGAGCGGGCCGCGAACTCGGCGATCAGCCGGCGGGTCACCCCGGGCGACAAGAGCGCGTCGCCGTCGACCACCGCCCTTACGGCGCGCAGGAGTTCGTCCGGTTCGGTGTCCTTGACCAGGAAGCCGGAGGCGCCGGAGCGGATCGCCTCGAAGACGTACTCGTCGAGTTCGAAGGTGGTCAGCATGACGACCTTCACGTCCTCCAAGTCGCCGTTCCCGGTGATGCGCCGGGTCGCCGCGAGGCCGTCCAGCAGCGGCATGCGGATGTCCATCAGGACGACGTCGGGGCGCAGTTCGCCCACCTTGCGCACGGCCTCCTCGCCGTCGGAGGCCTCGCCCACGACCTCGATGTCCGGCTGCGCGTCCAGCAGCGCCTTGAACCCGGCGCGGACCAGCGACTGGTCGTCGGCGAGCAGTACCCGGATCACCGGTCGTCCTCCTTCGGTGTGGCCTTCAGCGGCAGTACGGCGAGCACCCGGAAGCCGCCGTCCGGGCGCGGGCCCGCCTCGATGGTGCCGCCGAGCGCGGCGGCCCGCTCCCGCATCCCGGCCAGCCCGTTGCCGCTGCCCCCGGCCTCCGCACCGGTCGCGGGCCCGTCGTCGTCGACGCGCAGCCGCAGCGCCCGGGCATCGTGGTCGATGCGCACGCGCGCGTGCCGTGAACCCGAGTGCCGTACGACATTGGTGAGGGCCTCTTGGACGACGCGGAAGGCGGCGAGGTCGGTGCCGGGCGGGAGGCGAGGTGGGGTTCCCTCGACTTCGACGGTGAGGCCCGCACTCGCCGCCTGCTGCACCAGTTCGGGCAGCCGGTCGAGGCCGGGGGCCGGGGCGCGGGGCGCGTCGCCCGGGGCGCGCAGGCTGTCGAGGACCTGACGGACTTCACCCAGTGCCTCCTTGCTGGCGGCCTTGATGGTGGTGAGGGCCGTACGGGCCTGCTCGGGGTCGGAGTCGAGGAGCGCGAGGCCGACGCCCGCCTGGACGTTGATGACGGAGATGCTGTGCGCGAGGACGTCGTGCAGTTCGCGGGCCATCCGCAACCGCTCCTCGTCGGCGCGGCGACGGGCCGCCTGGGCGCGCTCGGCCCGGTCGCGGACCCACTGGTCGCGGCGGGTGCGGGCCAGTTCGGAGATCGCGGCGACAGCCACCAGCCAGGTGGCGACGGCCAGTTCACGGCCCCACGGCATCGCGTGGTCGTGCTCCGGGGGCAGCCACCGGTAGAGCCAGTGCGCGATCAGGAGGTGTGAGGCCCAGAGCGCGCCGAGCGCGGTCCAGGCCGCCCAGCGGCGCCCGGCGACGACCGCACCGAAGCAGCCGAGCGCGACGGGCAGGAAGACCGGGCCGTACGGGTATCCGGCGCCGAGGTAGAGCACGGCGGCGAGCACGGTCCCGAAGGCCACCCCTACGGGGTAGCGGTGACGCCACAGGAGCACCGCCGAGCCGACGATGAGCAGCACGCGCGCGTAGAGGTCGAGCGGGACGCGGTCGGGCTGGCTGTGCGAGGCGAAGTTGCTGCCGCCCAGCACGAACACGGTGACCAGCAGCGTGGAACGCCACGGCCACCGGGTCGGGGCCGCTTCCCCACCCCACGGCGGTCCGTGGCGCCACCATGCGCGCTGCTCGTCCATACACGTCACGCTAGACGCCGAGCGGCGCCGGGGGCGTCAGCCGGACGGGGTGATCACCCGTACTCCCCGGGGAGTAGGTCCTCATGAACTCCGGCCCGCCAAAGCGCCCCGTCAGGGGCGCGGGGAACTGCGCGACCAGCCCCCACCGGCCCGCGGACAAACAACCACGCACCCGGCAGCGCACTCACACGTCCGCGAGCCCCACCCCAAGCGCAAGCCGCCGTACCGCATGACGGAAGAACTGCTCCCGATCCTCCACCACCCGGCGGAACTGGCCGAAAAGCTCAAAGCTGACCAGTCCGAACGTCTCGGCAATGGCGGCGACGAGGGCCACGGCCGATCCGGGCGGGAGATCGGTGGCGAAGTCCGCGATCATGCGGTCCGCCTCGGGGCGCAGGCCGGGTGGGAGCGAAGGCTCAGTGAGCGTGCCGGCCCGGTGGGCGTCCTGTGCGACGCCGATCAGGACAAGAGCGACGCGGGCTGCAGACGGGACGGTGGTCTCGGGAGCGACGTACCCCGGAACCGGCGAGCCGTAGATCAGGGCGTACTCGTGCGGATGCGCGAGCGCCCAGCCCCGTACCGCCTCGCACACGCTCGTCCAGCGCCGCAGCGGCACCGCGTCGGCCACCTTGGCGTGGGCCACCTCCGCGCTCTCGCCGACGGAGTCGTACGCGTCGATGATGAGAGCGGTCAGCAGGTCGTCGCGGCTGGGGAAGTACCGGTACAGCGCGGAGGAGACCATGCCCAGTTCACGGGCCACGGCGCGCAGCGAGAGCTTCGCGGCGCCCTCGGCGGCGAGCTGTCTGCGTGCCTCGTCCTTGATGGCCGCGGTGACCTCGATCCTGGCTCGGGCGCGGGCGCCTTGTGTGGTGCTCATACGGGCAAGTGTGGCACGGAATCAGATCAGTGCACACAAACAAGAGCGGCGAACAAAAAAGAGAGCACCGCTCTTGCATTGGATCGCCCGCCCGATGCAGACTGTTCCCGAGAGCGAGAGCAGTGCTCACAAAAGGGAGCCGCGCTCTCCAAAACCCAGGAGTCGTCATGAGCACGCATGTCCAGAAGCCCTGCTGGTTCACGGTCAACGTCTTCAACCGCGCCGTCGCCTGGTTCACCCGCCGGGGTCTCAGCGTCTGGGGTTCACGGGTGCTGGCGGTCCGCGGCCGCAAGAGCGGCGAGTGGCGGACCACCCCGGTGAACCTGCTGACGGTGGACGGACAGCAGTACCTCGTCGCCCCGCGCGGCCACGTCCAGTGGACGCACAACATGCGCGCGGCGGGCGGCGGCGAGCTGCGGCTCGGCAAGAAGGTGGACGTGTTCACCGCGACCGAGGTCACCGGCGACGACAAGGTGCCGCTGCTGCGCGCCTACCTCAAGCGCTGGAAGGCCGAGGTCGGCGTGTTCTTCGGAGGAGTCGGCCCGGACTCCTCCGACGACGAACTGCGGGGGATCGCGGACGACCACCCCGTCTTCCACGTCACGGTCAGGAGCTGACCCCGCGGTCAGGAGCCGGCCTCGCCCTCCGCGGACTCCACCGCCTCGACGGGCGCCACAGGCTCCGCGGTCCTGCGGTCGAAGGCGGTCAGCGCGCGCTGGGCCATGGGGTGGCTGCGCACCAGCTCGCCGAGCGTGGTCGAACCCCGGGTGATGTCCATGAACGCCTTCCAGGCCGGCCGGAAGCCGGTGAGGGCCGCGTGGAACAGTCCGGGGCGCCGCTCGAAGACCGCGAGCATGGTCTTGCCGACGCTCATCTCCACGCCGAGCCCCGCCTTGATCGCGAACGCGTAGTTCAGCGCCTGGCGGCGGGTGTCCACGGCGTCGTGCGCCTCGGCGATCCGTACCGCCCACTCCCCCGCGAGCCGTCCCGAGCGCAGCGCGAACGAGATGCCCTCCCGGGTCCAAGGCTCCAGGAGTCCCGCCGCGTCCCCGCACACCAGCACGCGACCGCGAGACAGCGGCGAGTCGTCCGCCCGGCAGCGGGTCAAGTGCCCGGAGGAGATGCTCGGTTCGAAGCCGGCGAGGCCGAGCCGGGCGATGAAGTCCTCCAAGTACCGCTTGGTGGCGGCGCCTTCACCGCGCGCGGAGATCACACCGACCGTGAGCGTGTCCCCCTTCGGGAAGACCCAGCCGTAACTCCCGGGCATCGGGCCCCAGTCGATGAGCACCCGCCCCTTCCAGTCCTCGGCGACCGTCTCCGGCACCGGGATCTCCGCCTCCAGGCCCAGGTCCACCTGGTCGGTCTTGACCCCGACGTGTGCCCCTATGCGGCTGGCACTGCCGTCGGCGCCGACGACGGCCCGCGCGAGGACCGTCTCGCCGCCCTGGAGGACGACGGCGACCGTACGGCGGTCCGGCACCGCGGAGCCGTGCTGCTCGACTCGTGTCACTGTGACGCCGGTGCGCAGCTCGGCGCCCGCCTTCTGGGCGTGCTCGACGAGCTGCTGGTCGAACTCGGGCCGGTTGATCAGCCCGAACAGCATCTGCCGGGACCGGCGGGTGCGCGTGAAACGTCCGTTGTTCGAGAACGTTATGGCGTGCACCCGGTCCTTCAACGGCAGGTCGAAGCCGGGTGGCAGGGAGTCGCGCGAGGGTCCGATGATGCCGCCGCCGCACGTCTTGTAGCGCGGCAACTCGGCCTTCTCCAGCAACAGCACACGCCGTCCCGCGACGGCCGCCGCATAGGCGGCCGAGGCCCCCGCGGGTCCCGCGCCCACCACGACGACGTCCCACACCCGCTGCACGTCGTCCGCCGAAGAGTTCTCGCTGCTCACGATGGTCTACTGCTCCCGATCAAGCCGCTGCCGCACCTGTCCCCCGCATCCTACGGCGGACATCGCCACAGGCCGTTGTGGGAGGATCGACGGCATCATTCGTACAACGTCGCACCCACAAGGAGCGTGCCCATGTCGTCGAATCCGGTCGCCGAGACCGTCGCCTCGCTGATGCCCAGGGCAAGAACTGAGCTCGGCGAGCTGGTGGCCTTCAAGTCGGTGGCGGACTTCGACCAGTTCCCGAAGAGCGAGAGCGAGGGCGCCGCGAACTGGGTCGCCGACGCGCTGCGCGCCGAGGGTTTCCAGGACGTGGCCCTGCTCGACACCCCGGACGGCACACAGTCGGTCTACGGCTGCCTGCCCGGCCCCGAGGGCGCGAAGACCGTGCTCCTGTACGCCCACTACGACGTCCAGCCGCCGCTCGACGAGGCCGCCTGGACCACCCCGCCCTTCGAACTGACCGAGCGCGACGGCCGCTGGTACGGGCGCGGTGCCGCCGACTGCAAGGGCGGCGTGATCATGCACCTGCTCGCGCTGCGCGCCCTCAAGGCCAACGGCGGCATCCCGGTGCACGTCAAGGTGATCGCCGAGGGCTCGGAGGAGCAGGGCACCGGCGGTCTGGAGCGGTACGCCGAGGAGCACCCCGAACTCCTCGCCGCCGACACCATCGTGATCGGCGACACGGGGAACTTCCGCGTCGGCCTGCCCACGGTGACCTCGACCCTGCGCGGCATGACCCTGGTGCGGGTCCAGATCGACACCCTCGAAGGCAACCTGCACTCGGGCCAGTTCGGCGGCGCCGCGCCCGACGCGCTGGCCGCGCTGATCCGCGTCCTGGACTCGCTGCGCGCCAAGGACGGCTCGACGACCGTCGACGGGCTCGCCGCCCACGCGACCTGGGACGGACTGTCGTACGACGAGAGGCAGTTCCGCCAGGACGCCAAGGTGCTGGACGGCGTCGAGCTGATCGGTTCCGACGCGGTCGCCGACCGCATCTGGGCGCGCCCGGCCGTCACGGTCCTCGGCATCGACTGCCCGCCGGTCGTCGGCGCGACCCCGTCCGTGCAGGCCGGCGCCCGCGCACTGGTCAGCCTCCGCGTCCCGCCGGGCGTCGACACGACCGAGGCCACCAAGCTGCTCCGGGCCCACCTGGAGGCCCACACCCCGTGGGGCGCCCGGGTCAGCACCGAACAGATCGGCCAGGGCCAGCCCTTCAGCGCCGACACGACCAGCCCGGCGTACACGGCGATGGCCGACGCGATGGCGGTCGCCTATCCCGGCCAGGAGATGCAGTACGCCGGCCAGGGCGGCTCCATCCCCCTGTGCAACACCCTCGCCGCCCTCTACCCGCGGGCCGAGATCCTCCTCATCGGCCTCAGCGAGCCGGAGGCCCAGATCCACGCGGTCAACGAGAGCGTGTCTCCTGAGGAGTTGGAGCGGCTGTCGGTGACGGAGGCGCTGTTCCTGCAGAACTACGCGGCCAACTGAGCGCGCTCATGCGGTTCGTCTTCACCGGCCGGGTGACCGAGTGGCGCGGCCCCGCGCCGTACTACTTCGTCCCCGTGCCGGACGAGGAGTCGGCGGACATCCGCGAGGTCGCCACCATGGCCTCGTACGGCTGGGGAGTGATCCCCGTCGAGGCGCGGATCGGCGAGGCCGTGTTCACGACGTCTCTCTTCCCCAAGGACGGCGGCTACTTGCTGCCCCTGAAGAACGCCGTGCGGAAGCCGTGCGGTCTCGGCGCGGACGACGAGGTGACCGTGGAGATGACCGTCCGGCTCGGCATCGCCTGAACGAGGATGGAGCCATGTCCCGCACCGCGCGCATCGCCGCCCACAGTGACATCGCCACGTCCCTCGCCCTCCTCTCCGACCACGAGCTCACCGAACTGGTCGACGCGGGGGCGCCGTTGGGGTCCGGCATCGGTGGTCGTTCGGCGCTGATCGAGGTGGACGGCAGAAGGGTGTTCGTGAAGCGGATGCCGCTGACCGATGTGGAGCGGCGAGCGGAGAATGTGCGGTCGACGGCCAACGTGTTCGGGGCGCCCGCCTACTGCCACTACGGCATCGGCGCGCTCCCCAGCCCCGGGTTCGGCGTCTGGCGGGAGCTGGCCGTCCACGAGATGACGACCAACTGGGTGCTGTCCGACCGGTTCTCGGGCTTCCCGCTGCTCCACCACTGGCGGATCCTGCCCGCCCCGGAGCAGCCGCTCCCCGAGGAACTCGCCGACGCGGAGCGGACCGTGGCCTACTGGGGCGCCGGGCACGAGCACATCGAGGCCCTGCGCACGGCGTCCGCGAGCCTGACGCTGTTCATGGAACACCAGCCGCACACCCTCCACGGCTGGCTCTCCGAACAGCTCCGCACCGGCGGCTCCGACACGGCCTGCGCCCTCGTGGAGCAGGGTCTCGACGCCGTCACCGGATTCCTCCGCGAGCGGCAACTCCTGCACTTCGACGTCCACTTCAGGAACATCCTCACCGACGGGCAGCAGCTCTACCTCGCCGACTACGGCCTCGCCCTCTCCCCGCGCTTCCGACTCGCCGCGGACGAACGCGACTTCCACGACCGCCACCTGCACTACGACCACGCCTATGCCTTCTCCTACCTGGTGCACTGGCTCGTCGTGGACCAGTACGGCTACGGCCCGGACGAGCGCATGGAGTTCATCCGCGCGTGCGCCGACAGCGGCAGGCGGCCCGAGGGCATCCCCGGGGCCGCCGCCGAACTCATCTCCCGGTACGCCCAACTCGCCTTCACCGTGGGCGACTTCAACCGACGCTTCATGAACGGGAGCAGGCAGACGCCGTACCCGTCCGCCGGGGAACTCGGCTACAACAGCTCCACGCTCTCCGCGTAGTGACAAGCGACCGGGTTGCCACCGCCCCGGTCGACCAGCGCCGGCACCTCCTCCACGCAGGACGCGCGTTCGCTCTCGGTCAGCTGGTTCGCGAACTTGGGGCAGCGGGTGCGGAACCGGCAGCCGCTGGGCGGGCGGACCGGGCTCGGGACGTCGCCCTGGATGGTGATGCGTTTCCGGGCGCGTTCCTTGCGCGGATCGGGCAGCGGGATGGCGGAGACCAGGGCCTGGGTGTACGGGTGCGCCGGGCGGGCGAAGAGCTGTCTGGCGGGGGCGATCTCGACCAGGCGGCCCAGGTACATGACGGCCACCCGGCCCGCCACATGCCGCATCACCGACAGGTCGTGGGCCACGAACAGGAAGGACAGGCTCAGTTCGCTCTGGAGGTCCATCAGCAGGTTGAGGACGCCCGCCTGGATGGACACGTCGAGGGCCGACACCGGTTCGTCGAGGATGACGACCTTCGGGCGTAGCGCCAACGCCCTTGCGATACCGATGCGTTGGCGCTGGCCGCCGGAGAACTCGTGGGCGAAGCGGTTGCCGTGCTCGGGGTTGAGCCCGACCAGCCGCAGGAGTTCTCGCACCTCGGAGCCCGCCCCGGACCCGTACCGGCCGTGGATGCGCAGCGGTTCGGCGACGATCTCGTGGACGGTCATCCGGGGGTCCAGCGAGGCGTACGGGTCCTGGAAGACGATCTGCAACTCCCGCCGCAGGGGCCGCATCTGACGTCTGCTCAGTTCGGTGAGTTCATGCCCCTGATAGCGGACCTGGCCTGCTGTGGCCCGTTCCAGGCCGAGGACGGTGCGCGAGATCGTGGTCTTGCCGGAGCCCGACTCCCCCACCAGGCCCAGGGTTTCGTTCTCGTGGAGGTCGAAGGAGACTCCGCAGACGGCGTGCACATCGCCCACGCGGCGCCGAACGATTCCCTTGGACATGACCGGGAAGTGCTTGACCAAGTCCCGTACCTGGAGGACCGGTTCGCCGGTGCCGCCGTGCCCGGGCAGCGGCGGCAGGGGGGTGACGGCCTGCGCGGGCGCGGTCATACGGCGTCCTCCTCGGGGTTCGTGGCGGGGGCCGCGTCGGCGAAGCGGGCCAGGGCCTCGGTGTCCGCGCCGACCGCGTCGAAGACCTGGTCGGCGCCGGTGTCGACGAGTTCGTCGGCGAAGTGGCAGGCGCTGAGGTGCAGATCGCCACCCGCCCTGCGCAGCACGGGTTCGTCGGTGTCGCACACGTCCCGGCGCATCGGGCAGCGGGGCGAGAAGGGGCAGCCGGGCGGCAGGTTGAGCAGGCTCGGCGGTGAGCCGGAGATGGGGGTGAGGCGTGCCTCCTCGCGGTCGAGGCGGGGCAGGGAGCCGAGCAGGCCCAGGGTGTAGGGCATGCGCGGGGTGTAGAAGATGTCCTCGACCGAGCCCGTCTCCACTATCCGGCCCGCGTACATGACCGCGACCCGGTCGGTGTGGCCGGCCACCACGCCGAGGTCGTGGGTGATGAGGACGAGGGCCGCCCCGGTCTCGGCGCGGGCGGTCTCCAGGGCTTCGAGGATCTGGGCCTGCACGGTGACGTCGAGGGCGGTGGTCGGTTCGTCGGCGATGATCACGTCCGGGTCGTTGGCCATGGCGATCGCGATGACGACGCGCTGGCGCATCCCGCCGGACATCTCGTGCGGGTAGTTGTCGACGCGCCGCTCGGGGCTGGGGATGCCGACCGTGCCGAGCAGTTCGACGGCGCGTCTGCGGGCGTCCTTGTGTTTCATCTCGGGGTTGTGGCGGAGCAGGGTCTCGCTGATCTGGTAGCCCACGTTGTACACGGGGTTGAGGGAGGTCATGGGGTCCTGGAAGATCATCGCGATGCCGCTGCCGCGCAGGTCGGACAGGCGCGCGTCGGACAGACCGAGCAGTTCGGTGCCCTCGAAGCGGACCGAGCCGCGCACCTTGGCGCCGGTCGGCAGCAGCCCCATCACGGCGAGGGCGGTCACCGACTTCCCGGACCCCGACTCGCCGACGATGCCCAGCGATTCACCCCGGTCGAGCCGGTAACCGACGCCGCGCACGGCCCGTACCGTCCCGTCCTCCGTGCCGAACTCCACGCTGAGGTCCTCGACTTCGAGCACGGCGGAGGTCACGGGGACCTCGCGCACTCCATGACTCGTGGTCGTCACTGTCGCACCCTTTGCTGCCGGGGGTCGAAGGCGTCGCGCAGGCCGTCGCCGATGAAGTTGATGGTCAGCGCGATGGCGATGATGAACGCGCCGGGGATGTAGAAGAGCCAGGGCCGGGTGTCGACCGCCGTCTGCGCCTGGGAGACCAGCAACCCCAGGGAGGTGTCGGGCGGTTGGACGCCGAAGCCGAGGAAGGAGAGCGCGGTCTCGGTGAGGATGCCGGTCGCCACCAGGATCGTCGCGTTGACGATGATCGGGCCCAGCGCGTTGGGCAGCAGATGCCGGAAGATGATCCGTACGTCGGAGGCGCCGAGCGCCCGCGCCGCCTCGATGAACTCCTTCTCGCGCAGCGACAGCACCGAGGAGCGCACGACCCGGGCGACGTACGCCCAGGTCAGTCCGGCGATCACGATGGCGATCCAGTACCAGGAGCCGCCCGTGCGGGAGGAGATGACCAGGGCGATCGCGAACAGGGGCAGCGTCAGCACCAGGTCCGCGATCCGCATCATGACCGCGTCGACGACGCCCCGGTAGAAGCCCGCGATGGCACCCCAGATCGCGCCCACCAGGGTGGACCCGAGCGCGATCATGATGGCGATCTTCAGCGAGGTCTGGGTGCCGCGCATGACCTGTGCGTAGGCGTCGTAGCCCGAGGAGTTGGTGCCGAACGGGTGCTTCCAGGACGGCGGTTTGGAGTTGTCCTCGGTGTACTTCGCGTAGGAGTAGTGCCACAGGTGCGGGCCGATGAACGCCCACAGCAGGATCAGCACGAACACGACCAGGCTGACCATCGCGGCCCGGTGCCGTACGAAGCGGCGCAGCACGAGCTGGGTCTGGGTGCGCTGCCGTACGGTGAACTCGTTGTCGGGGCGCGGCAGTTGTGCGTCCACCGGCCCGAGTGCCCCAACATCAGTCATAGCGGATCCTCGGGTCGAGTACGGCGTAGAGGAGATCGGCGACGAGGTTGAACCCGATGACGACGACGGCGGAGAGCAGCAGCCAGGCCATGGTGCGGTAGACGTCGAGCGTGGTCGCCGCCTGGACCAGCATCTCGCCCATACCGTGCCACTGGAAGATCGTCTCCGTGATCACCGCGCCGCCCAGGATGATCGCGATGTCGAGCGCGGTGACGGTGGCGAGCGGGATGAGGGCGGTACGCAGCGCGTGCCGGGTCATCACCTTGCCGCGCCGAAGTCCCTTGGCGCGGGCGAGGCGTACGTAGTCGCTGTTGAGGACCTCCAGCATGGAGGCGCGGGTGTAGCGGGTCCAGGAGGCGAAGGAGACCAGGGCGAGGGTGATGGTGGGCAGGATGAGGTGGCCAACGTGATCGGTGAACTGGTTCCAGGTCGTGTCGACTTCGAGGTACGGGGACTTCTCGCCGATGGTGCCGAGGAACTGGCTGCCGGTCTTCTCGTTGAACCAGATTCCGGCCTGCTTGAGCAGCACCGCGAACCAGAACACCGGCATGGCCAGGAAGAGGAAGCCGAAGAAGGTGATGGTGTAGTCGGCGGCGGAGTACTGGCGGATGGCGCTGAACACGCCGAAGACGACGGCCATGATCAGCGCGAGGATCATCGCGGCGGCGACCAGGGTGATGGTCACCTTGAAGCGGGTGAACAGATCGTGTCCGATGTTCAGGTTGGCCTGCACGGACGGGCCGAAGTCGCCGTGCAGGACGCCGGTGATCCAGTTCCAATAGCGTTCCATCACCGGCTGGTTGGCGTGGATGTGCCGGGCGAAGGCGGTCACCGCGGCCTTGCTGGGCGCGGGTTGGCGTGAGGTGGCGAAATTGGCCACCGGATCGCCGGAGTTGATGACGACGAGGAACACGATGAACGTCGAGACGATGAGGACGGGTACGGAGACGAGGATGCGGCGCACGGTGTAGGCGAGCATGCGGTCTTCTCTCGGAGGCCGGCGGTTCGGGGATGCCGTCCGTGGTCGGGGCCCGGCCCCGGTGTCGCCGGGGCCGGGCTCGACGGGCGTGCCGGTGGAACCAACACCCGTGGGTGGTGGGCTACTTCTTCAGGCCCCAGGTGCCCGTGTTGTAGGCCGGTCCCACGTTGGTGGAGTTGTTCCGCATGTTCACGAACCGCGTCTGCGAGGCGAAGAACGTCGGCTTCTGGTAGAGCGGCAGGACGTAGGCGTCGTTCACCATGAGCTGGTCGGCCTGGTTGAGGAGGGCCGCGGCCTTGGTCGCGTCCGTCTCGCCCACGGCCTGGGAGATCAGGGAGTCGGCCGTCTTGTTGCTGTAGCCGCCGTAGTTGCCGCCACCGCCGGTGAACCAGTTCTGCTGGGCGTTGCTGGTCGGGAACGGTGCCGCGACCCAGGCGAAGACGATGATGTCGTACTGGTGCCCGGCGAGGACCGTGCCGAGGTCGGCCGCGCCGATCGGCTTGATGGTGATCTTGATGCCGAGGCTCGCCAGGTTGCTCTGCAGGATCTGGCACTCGCTCTGCCGGATCTGGTTGCCGGTGGTGTAGCGGCAGTCGAAGGGACCGACGGCCTTGCCGTCCGGGGTCTTCAACGCGGTACCCACACCGGTGAACTTGGCGTCCGTGAGGTACTTCTTCGCCTTCGTCAGATCACCCGAACCCTGACCGCTGGCGCTGACCACGTCCTTGTAACCGGCCTGCCCGGGAACGAAGTTGTGGCTGCCGAGCGGCTTCACCGCCGAGTCGAACTGGCCGACCGTCTTGGCGATGATGTCCTTGATGTTGATCGCCGTGAACATCGCCTGCCGCAGCGCCAGATACTTCCCGATCACCGGGTTGTGCAGGTTGAGGTCGAAGTGCTCCCAGGTCAGCCCGTTGCCGATGCTGTAGGTGACGCCGGGGATGTTCTTCACCTGGTTGACCAGGTCCACCTCGGGCTGCGGGTAGATGCCCTGAACCTCGTTGTTCTTCAAGGCCGTTGGCTCTTGAGTCGCGTCCGAAATCACTTTGAAGATCAGCCGCTGCAAGGTCGCCTTCTTCGCGCCGTACCACTTCGGGTCGGGCACGAAGGTGGCGTGGTCGTTGTCGACCCACTGCTGCATCTTGTAGGCGCCCGCGGTCGGGTACTTGGTGGGCGGCGTCTTCAGGAAGTACTGCCAGGCCTGCGCCATCTGAGTGACCGTCATGGCGGCGGCGTCACCGACCTTGGCACCGGAGAGCTTCTCCGCGGTGTGCGCCGGATAGAGCGGATAACCCGCGCCGAACAGCGACTTCCAGTCCGAGTACGGCTTCGACATCACCATGGTGAAGGTCTTGCCGTTGTCGGACGGGGTGAGGGACTTGATCCGGTCGTAGCCCGCGGTGCTCTGCGGCAGGCAGCCGTGGGTCTGGCTGGAGTCGCTGGCGGGCGGCGGCGGGCAGTCCTTGCCGTTGTTGGTGCGCCAGTAGTAGGTGAAGTCGTCGGCGGTGATGGGCGTGCCGTCGTTCCACGCCGCCTTCGGGTTGATCTTGTAGACGATGGTCTGCGGGCTGGTGCTGGTCTGCGTCGCCGAGGTCACCAGATCGGTGTTGAGGGCGACGGTGAAGTCCGGCTGGGGCACGAACACCTGTGGCAGGACGACCTCCAGGGCCTCCCCGTTCTCGAAGGTGTTGCCGTTGACGTCCTGGACGTTCCACTGCTGGATGTTCTTCTCCAGCACATAGGTGTACGTTCCGCCGGACTTGGTGGCGGCCGAGTTGCAGGTGTTGGCCTGGCCCACGGTGTTGCAGGACGTGAGTCCGGCCGAAGTGCCCTTGCTGGAGCCGCCGCCCCCACCGCCGCTGCTACAGGCGGTGAGCACCAGGGTGAGCCCGGCGGCGAGGGTGAGGGCCCGGGTGAGGGCCGAGGATGGCGCGCGCATGTTCCTCTCCTTCGACCGGCGAAATGTCCGGTCCCGTCGAGGCGGCCGGCGGCCGCGAGAGAACTGAGCTGCGCAAAGACGTTAGAGCTCCGATGTACCTTCTTCACGTTCCTGTTCATACCGGGAAGGCGACAATTCACCCTCGCTTTGTTATCGGAATGACCCATGCCCCGCAAAATCGCCAGGTGGTGTCCCCGAAAAGGCAAAGTCCCGTTCAACATCGTTGATCAGACCGCAAATTGACGTGTCGTCACCCGAGCGGTACGCCCGCCTCCAGATAGAGCGCGGCTCCGCGTTCCCGGGCCCGCAGCGCCCACCGCAACCGCTCGTAGCGGACCGGCGGCAACAGGTCCGCGGCCTCCTGCTCGCTGGCGAAGCACCAGCCGCGCAACTCCGGTCCCGGCAGCAGCAGTCGGTCCGCCTCGGCGGCGCCCAGCCGGCCGCCGTCGAAGAGGAGGCGCAGACCGCCGTAGCCCGGCGGTGCGGGTGGTTCCCAGTCGACCACGAGCAGCCGGGGTACGTCGTCGAGGACGATGCCGGTCTCCTCGGTGACCTCGCGCATGCCGCCCCGGGCGGGTGCCTCGCCCGGTTCGACGACACCGCCGGGAAACTCCCAGCCGGCCTTGTAGGTGGGGTCGACGAGGAGGACCCGGTCCTGCTCGTCGAAGAGGAGCACTCCGGCCGCGACGGTCTCGGAGGTGGGCTCCGGGGTCTGCACGATGTCGCAGACGGGGACGGTACCGCTGCCGACGGCGTCGGCGATCCGGCAGGCCGTCTCGTACGGGGTGAGGGCACTGGTGTCGACGAGATGCGCGTCGGCGGTGAGCCAGGAGGCGAGTGCGGCGCGGTACGGCTCGATGTGGTCGTACGCCCACTGCTGCATCCGCAGCTCCCCGTCGGGGAGGTCCGGCGGGATCTCCCGGCCGGCTATTCGCTCGCGCAGGATCGTTTCCGCCGGTGCCAGGAGAACATGCCGGACCTCTATGCGGCGGGCCGCGAGGCCGCCGAAGATCTCGTCCCGGTACTCCTGGCGCAGCAGGGTCATCGGGACGACGAGGGTCCCGCCGAGCTCGGCGAGCATGGCGGCGGCCGTGTCGATCACGAGCCGTCGCCAGATCTGCAGGTCCTGGAAGTCGCCGACCTCCGCGAGGTGTTTGGCCGGGAGCAGGTTCGGAAGTGCCCCGCCGATGATCTCGGGGTCGAAGAACGTGCTGTTCGGGATCAGGTCGATCAGTTCCCGTGCGGTGCTGGTCTTGCCTGCACCGAACGCGCCGTTGATCCAGACGACGGTCACAGGTCCCCCTCTTCTGTTGGCCCCCTGAGGCTTGCCCGTTCCACCCTGCCACGGAAACCAGCCCCAGTTGAGAGCGCGCATACGACGGCGCCGGGGCCCCCTCCGACGAGGCACCGGCGCCGTTGGCTTTGGACCGGTATCAGCTGTTCTCTCCCAGGGCACCCTCGTCGACGGCAAGGCTGCCGTCGCTGACGAGGTGGTCCATGGAGCCCACGGTGTCCTTGACGTTGAGATCGCCGAGTACGTCGTGGTCGTGGGAGTGCGACGGAGTGATCGCGGCGACGACGAACCCGGTGGCGAGGGAGGCGATGGCCAGCATGCTGCGCTTCTTCATGCCCCGTTCAACTGACGAAGCGCGCCGGGGTCACGCCCGGACCGGCCGCCGGGTGGAAACCGCTCCGCCGCGCGACCGTCGTACGAGGTCCACGGCCGCCTCGGGCCACTGCGGGTGGTCGAAGGTGAACCCCTCCGCCAGCAGCCGCCCGGGGACGACCCGCCGGCTCTTCAGGAGGAGTTCGGTGTCCGAGCGCAGCGCGAAGGCGCCCAGTTCGGCCATCCACTTCGTGGCGGGCAGGCCCACGGGAATGCCCCGGGCGGCGCGCAGGACGCGCATGAAGGCGCGTTGCGGGAGCGGTCCAGGGGCGGCGAGGTTGACCGGCCCGGCGATGTCGTCGCGCGCGACGAGGAACTCCACCGCGCGGACGAAGTCCTGGTCATGGATCCAGGAGACGTACTGGGCGCCGCCCGCGACCGGGCCGCCGAGCCCGAGCCGGGCCAGCCCGAGCAGCACGTCGAAGACACCGCCGCGGTCGGGGCTCATCACCATGGCGGCGCGCAGCGCCACCTTGCGGGTGCCCGGGGTGTCGGCGCGCTCCTGCTCGCGCTCCCAGTTCTTCGCGATCTCGACGCTGTACGCCCAGTAGCCGGGGACGTCCGGTTCGGCGCCGCCGACCAGGCCGGTGGCCTCGTCGTTGGGGGCGTCGTAGCGGTGGGCGTAGACGGTGGCGGTGCTCATCTGGAGCCAGACGCGCGGCGGGTTCGCGGCGGTGGCGATCGCCTCGCCGACGACCCGGGTGGAGTGCACACGCGAGTCCATCATGGCCTTCAGGTTGGCGGGGGTGTAGCGGCAACTGACGCTGCGGCCCGCCAGGTTGATCACGACGTCGCTGCCGTCGATCTCCCGGGCCCAGGAGCCCAGGCGCTCGCCGTCCCACCACACCTCGCCCTCGCGCTTCGGCCGCCTGGTGAGGACTACGACCTCGTGGCCGGCCTCGGTCAGGGCGCGGTCGAGGATCGCGCCCACCTGTCCCGTACCACCGGGAATGACGATCTTCACAGGGCTCCCCCTATCTGTTCGGGAGTGAGCCTAGCGCAGAAAGTTGAACGTGTTCAAAAGTCGCGCGATGGAAAGTCGAACAATCAATACGCAACCCTTCCAACAGAGTTGGACACGACCTAACGTAATCGCGCACATGGCATGCACAGGAAGTGATCCAATCTCTCGCGAGTCCGGAGGAAGGTCACCATGCGTCATCCCCACACCCGCACGACCCGCCGAAGATTGGCAGGAGCGGTCGCAGCAGGGCTGTTGTGCACGGCGGGCCTCGCCGCGCCCGCAGTCGCCGCCCCCGTACAGGCCCCCGTCTCCCCCGCCCTGGCCGACGGTCAGGCGCTCACACCTCCGATGGGCTTCAACAACTGGAACTCCACCCACTGCCGTGCCGAGTTCAACGAGTCCATGGTCGAGGGAATCGCCGACCTCTTCGTCGCCAAGGGCCTCAAGGCGGCCGGCTACCAGTACGTCAACCTCGACGACTGCTGGGCGCTGCCGTCCCGGGACGCGGACGGTCAACTCGTCCCCGATCCGGTCCGTTTCCCGCACGGCATCAAGGCCGTCGCGGACTACGTGCACGCCAAGGGACTCAAGCTCGGCATCTATACCAGCGCGGGCACCAAGACCTGCAACAGCGCGGGTTTCCCCGGAGGTCTGGGCCACGAGTACAGCGACGCGCGGCAGTTCGCCGACTGGGGCGTGGACTATCTCAAGTACGACAACTGCAACAACCAGGGCGTGGACGCCAAGGTGCGCTACACCACCATGCGCGACGCCCTGAAGGCGACCGGCCGGCCCATCGTCTTCAGCATCTGCGAGTGGGGCGAGAACAAGCCCTGGGAGTGGGCCTCGGACGTCGGGCACCTGTGGCGCACCACCGGTGACATCAGCGACAACTGGGGCTCGATGCTGTCGATCCTCAAGCAGAACCTCCCGCTCGCACAGTACGCCGGACCCGGGCACTGGAACGACCCCGACATGCTGGAGGTCGGCAACGGCGGGATGACGGACACCGAGTACCGCTCGCACTTCGCGATGTGGTCGATCATGGCCGCGCCGCTCCTCATCGGCTCGGACCTGCGCAAGGCGACCGACGCGACCTTCGACATCCTCGACAACAAGGAGGTCATCGCGGTCGACCAGGATCCGCTGGGCAAACAGGGCAACGTTGTCACGTCCGAGAGCGGACGCTGGGTCGTCGCCAAGGAGATGAAGGACGGCAGCCGCACGGTCGCGCTCTTCAACGAGTCCGGCAGCGCCCAGCGCATCGCCACCACCGCGACCGCCGTCGGCCTCCCGAACGCCCGCGCCTACACCCTGCGCGACCTGTGGCAGCACCAGAGCTACAACACCGCGGGCACGATCTCCGCGACCGTCCCGGCCCACGGCACGGTACTCGTACGGGTCTTCGCCGACCGGCAGTCGGTCAAGAACCCGCCCGCCGTCGAACTCGGCCTGGGCAGCACCCCGTTGGTCCAGGCGGCGACCGCGGCCCCGCTCACCACGACGGTGACCGACCTCGGCCGGACGACCGCCGAGCGCGTCTCCGTGACCCTGACCGGGCCCGCCGGCTGGAAGATCCGGGCCAAGTCGTCGACGACCGCGAAGGCCGTGCCGGCCGGCAGGTCGCTGCGCACCAAGTGGACGGTCACCGCTCCTTCGGGGACACCGACGGGGTCGTACGACCTTGCACTGAAGGCGAGTTACCGCTCTCCGAGCGGTACGCGCGTCACCAGCACCCTGCCGTTCACCGCGTCCGTGGTGGTCGCCCCGCCTTCGGGCACCTCGTACCTCGGTGACCTTCCCTGGATGTCAACGACCAACGGATGGGGGCCCGTTGAGCGCAACACGAGCAACGGGGAGAGCGCGGCCGGGGACGGCAATCCGATCACTCTTGGCGGAGTCGTCTACGCCAAGGGGCTCGGTGTGCACGCCGCGAGCGAGGTGGCGTACTACACCGGGAAGACGTGCGAGAAGGTCACCGCGGACGTCGGTGTGGACGACGAGAAGGGGGCCAACGGGACCGTCGCCTTCGAGATCTGGGCGGACGGCACGAAGGTCGCCTCGACCGGCGTCCTCACCAACGCGATGCCCGCCCAGCCGGTCACGGCGGACGTGACCGGCGCCCAGGTGGTCCGACTCGTCGTCACCGACGGCGGCGACGGGATCGACTCGGACCACGCGGACTGGGCGGACGCGCAGCTCACTTGCTGAGCAACGCACAACTCACTTGCCGGACAAGGGCGTAGGCCACTGAACGAACGTTTCGTCCGCTCCGCGCCTCACACCCCGGCCGCGGTCGCGTTGTTCGCCCGACGGGCGAGCGCGGCCGCGGCCGCTCCCACCAGCCCGGCGTCCGTGCCCATCTGGGCCGGCGTCACGGTCAACCGCCGTACGAAGGACAGCGTCGCGTAGTCGCTCAACGCCTTGCGCAGCGGTGTGAAGAGGACGTCGCCCGCCTTGCCGACGCCGCCGCCGATCACGGCGATGTCGATCTCCACGAGGGTCGCGGTGGCCGCGATCCCCGCCGCGAGGGCCTGCGCGGCCCGCTCGAAGGAGGCGACGGCGACCGGGTCGCCCGCGCGGGCGGCGGCCGCCACCGCGGCGGCCGAGGTGTCGCCGTCCGGGCCCGGCCGCCAGCCGCTCTCGACCGCCCGCCGGGCGATGTTGGGACCGCTGGCGATCCGCTCCACACAGCCGCGCGAACCGCACGGACAGGCGTCGCCGTCCAGGTCCACGCTGATGTGGCCGATGTGGCCCGCGTTGCCGGTCGGCCCGGGATGCAGCTGCCCGTTGAGAACGAGACCGCCCCCGACTCCGGTGGAGACCACCATGCACAGCGCGTTGGCATGCCCGCGCGCCGCCCCCTGCCAGTGCTCGGCGGCCGTGATCGCCACGCCGTCGCCGATCAGCTCCACGGGCAGGCCCCCGGTCGCCGCACGCACCCGTTCGACGAGCGGATAGTCGCGCCAGCCGGGCACGTTGACGGGGCTCACGGTGCCCGCGGAGGCGTCCACGGGACCCGCGCTGCCGATGCCGAGGGCGCTCGCGCGGGACCACGAGGGCGATGCGGTGAGTTCCGCGAGCACCTCCTCCACGGCCCGCATCACGGTGTCGCCGTCGTCCTGCGAGGGCGTCGGGCGCTGCGCGCGCACCAGGATCTTGCCGTGGCCGTCCACCAGCGCCCCGGCGATCTTGGTGCCGCCGATGTCGAGCGCGGCCACGAGGTCGGTGTGCATCAGTGTCAGATCTCCCCGTCAAACATGAGAACCACCAGAAGGTGAGTTGGACCGGTCTCGCGGTGGGGGCGCAGGCCGGAGATATCGGTGGACAGTCTCTCTCGCACATGACAACGTTGTCCAGGCTCTATGCTCGACGCCACATCCTCATACAAACCCATGGACCTATGCATCCCCCGTGGACGACAGGACAGGACAGCGCATCGTGCCAGAGACCGCCCGCCGCCCCGAGAACCGCTACGGCAACCGTCCGACCATGAAGGACGTGGCCGCGCGCGCCGGTGTCGGCCTGAAAACGGTGTCACGGGTGGTCAACGGCGAGCCGGGCGTCACCCCCGACACCGAGCGCCGCGTCCAGGAGGCCATCGACGCCCTGGGCTTCCGCCGGAACGACAGCGCCCGCGTCCTGCGCAAGGGCCGCACGGCCAGCATCGGCCTCGTCCTGGAGGACCTCGCCGACCCGTTCTACGGTCCCCTCAGCCGCGCGGTCGAAGAGGTCGCCCGCGCTCACGGCGCCCTGCTCATCAACGGCTCCAGCGCCGAAGACCCGGACCGCGAGCAGGAGTTGGTGCTCGCGCTGTGCGCCCGGCGGGTGGACGGCCTGGTGGTGATCCCGGCCGGGGACGACCACCGCTACCTGGAGCCGGAGATCAAGGCGGGCGTCGCGACGGTCTTCGTGGACCGCCCGGCCGGGCAGATCGACGCGGACGTCGTCCTGTCCGACAGCTACGGCGGCGCGCGTGACGGTGTCACCCACCTCATCTCCCACGGCCACCGGCGCATCGGCTTCATCGGTGACATGCCCCGCATCCACACGGCCGCCGAGCGCCTGCGCGGCTACCGGGCCGCCATGGAGGACGCCGGGATAGCGGTCGAGGACTCCTGGATGTCCCTCGGTGTGACCGACCCCGTGCGGGTGCGCCGGGCCGCCGAGGAGATGCTGTCCGGCCCCTCCCCGGTCACCGCGATCTTCGCCGGCAACAACCGCGTGACGGTCACCGTCGTCCGCGTCCTCGCCGAACAGTCCCGCCGGATCGCCCTCGTGGGCTTCGACGACTTCGAACTCGCCGATCTGCTCCAGCCCGGCGTGACCGTCGTCGCCCAGGACGCGGCCGCCCTCGGCCGCACCGCCGCCGATCGCCTCTTCCGTCAGCTGGACGGCACGCTCATCGCCCCGGAACGCATCGAGTTGCCGACCCGGCTGATCACCCGGGGCTCGGGCGAACTACCGCCGTCGGACTGAGCCGAACCGTGAACGGCCGTACGCTGGAGGCTCTGGGGCTCGCCCGGGCACCGCGCGAGTTCCCGCTCGACTACCCGGGCGCTTGGCCCGCCACCTCCGGACTCCTCGTCGGCGACCGGCTGTTGCCCCTGGACGACCGCGTCACCTACGAGGACCGCACCCCTGTCCTCGCCATCGGTTCCAACGCCTGCCCCGCCCAACTGCGGCACAAGATGGCGGAGTTCGGAATCGACTCCCCCGTCCCGATGGTGAAGGTCCGGGTCACCGGGATCGACGTCGGCGTCTCCGCTCATGTGAGCCGCGTGGGCTATGTGTCCGCGTCGCCGGTCAACTCACCCGGTGCCGTACGGGAGTTGTTCGTGACGTGGTTCGACGCGCGGCAGCTCGCGGTGGTGGACGCGAGCGAAGTGGCGTACGACCGGGCGTGGTTGACCGGGCCCGAGTTCCGTTTCGCGTCGTCGGACTCCGGGGAGTCGCTACGGGGCGCGTATGTCTACGTCAACCGGCATGGGGTGCTGCGCGACGGCACGGGTGCCCCCCGCCGGCATCCGGGCGAGCGGGCGCTGCTCACCGAACTGCTCGCTGCCTCACCGGAGTTGAGGAAGCTGTTCGGGCGAACGCCGGAGGAGTTCTGCGCGCGGGCGCGCGAGGACCGGGAGTTGTGCGAGCGGGGTACTCGGCTGTTCCGGGAGGAGGGGTTGGTGACGGTGTCCGGGCTCGAACGCCTCGTAGGGTCTCAGCAGACCGGCAGCCCCGGGACCGGTTCGTCGTTGCCCCCGCCCTTGATGTAGACGTCGCTGACATAGACGTTCGTGTTGCCGCTGTCGTCGTCCGTCTTCGCCCACCAGACGTTGGTCCACTGGCCGTACGTCTCGCGGCGGCCCAGGTTCGACTGGCAGTAGAAGTAGTTGGTGCCCGCGCCGAGGACGCCGACCTCGGTGCCGGACACGGTGTAGGACTTGGCGGTGCGCCACACCTGGCAGTTGTACTTGCCGCCGCCGATGGACTGGCAGGCCGGGGTGGGGCTGGAACTGGGGCTGGTTCCGTCGGTGGGGGTGCTGTTGCCGCCCGTGCCTCCGCCGCCGGAGGACGTGGACCTGCTCGGCGAGGCGGTCGGAGACTGCCCGGTTGTCGTGTCCCCACCCTTGCCGGTGTGCTGCTGCGTCGGGGTCCGGGTCCCGTCGGCGCCCTTTCCGGTGGGCTTGGCGGAGTCCGAGCGCTTGGCGTCCGCGCGTGCAGTGGGCGAGGAGGCACCGGCGTCCTGGACCGGGGGCGAGCCGCCCTGCGAAGTGACCGACGTGCTACCGGAGTTGACGTAGTGGGCGACGACCACTCCGGCACCGGCGAGGACGACCGCTGCGGCAGCGGCGGCGATCAGCACGCGGGCCTTGCGGCGGGGGTGGGCGGGGTGCGCCATGGGCCCGGTCGGTGGGGTCGGATGGAGCACCGGGGCGAGGGGTGGGCCGAAGCCTTGGGGCACCGAAGTGGCAGCGGGCGTGGAGACGGGTGGGAGGGTGTCCGATCCGGTCGGCGAAACCGGGGAACCGGGGGCATGGGCTCCCGGTCCGGGCGGATTTCCGGGGGTACCGGCCGCGTTCGGTTCTCCGGTGCCGGCCGGGGCCTCGTGCAGCTCTCCGGGTCCAGCCAGGGCTTCGGACTGCTCCGCACTTCCAAGACCCGTGGTGCGGGCCGCCGTTGACTCCCGCGGGTCCTGAACCGGGGCTTCCGGCCCATCACTTCCGCTCGATGTCGGCGCCCCCGCTCCGAAGCCCGCCGCCATCGCGGCAGACCCTTCCCCGGCCCCCCTCAGCAATGTCGTCGGCGAGTCCGTCTCCGGCGCCTGCGCCACCGCTTCCAGCAGTGTGCGCGCCCGGTCGGCGTCGGGGCGCGACTCGGGGCGCTTGTCGAGGAGTTGGCGCAGGACGGGGGTGAGCGGACCGGCGCGGTGGGGTTCCGGCAGGGGCTCGTCGACGATCGCCGTGAGCGTGGAGTACGTCGAGGTGCGGCGGAACGGTGAGGCGCCCTCGACGGCCGCGTACAGCGTGGCACCCAGGGCCCAGACGTCGGAGGCCGGGCCGGGGTCGGCGCCCTGCGCCCGCTCGGGGGCCAAGTAGTCCAGGGAACCGATGAGTTCGCCGCTGCGCGTGAGGTGCGTGGCGGAGCCGTCGCCCGGGTCGTCCATCGTCGCTATGCCGAAGTCCGTGAGGACGACCCGGCCCGAGCGCTCCAGGAGGATGTTCCCGGGCTTCACGTCGCGGTGCAGCACACCGGCGGCGTGGGCGGCGGCCAGCGCCTCCGTCACCTTCGCGCCGATCCCGGCCGCCTCGCGCGGGTCGAGCGGGCCGCGCTCCGCCAGTACGTCGTCCAGGGAGGGGCCGTCGATCAGCTCCATGACGATCAGCGGGCGTCCGTCGACCTCCGCGATGTCGTGCACGACTACGACACCGGGATGGCGGACCCGTGCCGCCGCCCGTGCCTCGCGCTGCATCCGCAGCCGCAGATCGGCGAGTTGGGGCGCGTAGTCGTCGGTGAACGTGCGCAGTTCCTTGACCGCCACCTCACGGCCGAGGGCCTCGTCGACAGCGCGCCAGACCACACCCATGCCGCCGCGCCCGAGCCGGGCCACGACGCGATAGCGCCCGGCAAGCAGCCTGCCGACTCCGTCCACGCGTCCGCTCTCCCCCGAAGACACTGCCGCTCCGTCCCTATTTCCTGGTTTCCTGTGGCACATCCATGAACGCCGTACAGCCTACGGGGCGGCAGTGACAACGGGAGGGGGCGGCGGCAGCTGTGACAGGTCCGCTACTTCGGGGACGCCGTCAAGTCGCCCCGGCGGGGCGCCGCGAAGCCCTCCAGGTCCGTCCGGGTCAGCCCGGTCGCACCGGCCACCTCCGCGAGGTCGAGCGCGCCGCAGTCCAGGCCGCGCAGCAGATAGCCGCTGAGGGCCTTGGCGGTCGCGGGCTCGTCCATGACGTCGCCGCCGGCCCGGTTGGCGTAGCGGGCGAGGCGGGCGGCGGCCTGTTCGAAGCCCTCGCGGTAGAAGGCGAAGACGGCCGCGTAGCGGGTGGGGATGTGACCGGGGTGCATGTCCCAGCCCTGGTAGTACGCGCGGGACAGCGCCCGCCGGGTGAGACCGTAGTGCAGCCGCCAGGCGTCGTGGACCCGGTCCGTCGGACCGACCGGCAGCACATTGGTCGAACCGTCCGAGACGCGGACGCCCGTGCCCGCCGCCGCGACCTGCATGACGGCCTTCGCGTGGTCGGCGGCGGGGTGGTCGCTGGCCTGGTAGGCGGCTGAGACGCCGAGGCAGGCGCTGTAGTCGAAGGTGCCGTAGTGCAGGCCGGTGGCGCGGCCCTCGGCGGCCTGGATCATGCGGGCGACCGTGGCGGTCCCGTCGGTGGCCAGGATGGACTGGCTGGTCTCGATCTGGATCTCGAAGCCGATCCGGCCGGCGGCGAGCCCGTGCGCCTCCTCGAAGGCCTCCAGGAGTCGCACCATCGCGGTGACCTGCTCGGCGTAGGTGACCTTGGGCAGGGTCAGGACCAGCCCCTCGGGCAGCCCGCCGGCCGCCATCAGTCCGGTCAGGAAGATGTCGAGGGTGCGGATGCCCCGGTCGCGCACCGGTGCCTCCATGCACTTCGTCCGGATGCCCATGTACGGCGCCGCCGTGCCCTTCGCGTACGCCTCGGCGATCAGCCGGGCCGCGCGGGCGGCGGCCTCGTCCTCCTCGGCGTCGGGGCGCGGGCCGTAGCCGTCCTCGAAGTCGATCCTCAGGTCCTCGATCGGCTCGCGTTCCAACTTGGCCCGCACGCGCGCGTGGACGGGTTCGGCGAGTTCGTCGGAGAGGCCGAGGACGGCGGCGAAGCAGGCGGCGTCGGGGGCGTGTTCGTCGAGGGCGGCGAGGGCGCGGTCGCCCCAGCTGCGGATCGTGTCGGCGGCGAAGACGTCACCGGGCACGTAGACCGTGTGGACGGGCTGGCGGGTGCCGGGGTCGCCCGGGTAGCGGCGCTCCAGTTCGGCGTCGACCGGTGCCAGGGAGGCGCTGATCTCCTCGCCGACCGCGCCCGCGAGGCTCGTCGCCACCTTCTCCTGCTCGCCCTGACCCATCCCACAGCCTCCAGGTTTCCGCTCTACGGAATCAACAATCCGTAGAGCGAAGTTATCCGTGGATCTTCCCGCGGGTCAACACCCTGTCCACAGCGTGAACCCACGGCGTTCACTCCCACCCCGAGGCCCTCTTCCGCCCGACGCCCCGCCCCTTCATCCTGACTCGCAAGGGGAGGGATGCACATGTCGACTGCCTGGACGGTGACCCGCCGCGCGGGGCTGACCACGCTGGTGGCAGCCGCCATCGCCGTGCCACTGATCGGAACCGTACGCGCCGACGCCGTCCGGCACGACACCCGTCTGCTGGACGTCATGACGTTCAACCTGCGCTACGCGAGCAGCACCGAACCCAACAGCTGGCAGGTCCGCCGCCCGGTGATGCGCGACCTGCTGCTCCGCGCGGCTCCCGACATCATCGGCACCCAGGAGGGCCTCTACGGGCAGCTCCAGGACATCAGGCAGGACCTCGCGCCGCACTACGACTGGATCGGCAGCGGCCGCAAGGGCGGCAGCCACGACGAGGAGACGGCGATCTTCTACGACACCCGCAGGCTCGCCCCTCTCGAGTACGACCAGTTCTGGCTCTCCGACACGCCCTCCGTGATCGGCTCGAACACCTGGGGCGGCGCCCACCCGCGCATCGCCACCTGGATCCGTTTCCGCGACCTCGGGGACGACGGCCGGCAGTTCTACGTCCTCAACACCCACCTGGACAACGCGAGTCAGTACGCCCGCGAGCGCGCCGCCACGCTCATCGCCGCTCGCCTGGCCCGACTCGACCGCTCCCTGCCGATCGTGGTGACCGGCGACTTCAACACCGCCGCGTACACCACCTCGGTCTACGACACGATGCTGGGCGCCGGCCTCAGGGACACCTGGGACGCGGCGGCCGGGCGCGGGGAGCTGTACGGCACCTTCCACGGCTATCGGGCGCTCGTTCCGGAGGGGAACCGCATCGACTGGATCCTCGTCGGCGAGGGGATCACCGTGCGCCGTACGGTCATCGACACGTTCTCCGAGAACAGCCAGTTCCCGAGCGACCATCTGCCGGTCCAGTCCACGATCAGCCTGGGATGAATGAAGGCTCCCGCGACCACGTGGGTCACGGGAGCCTCGTACAACTCGTACAACTCGTACAACCGGAGAACATCAGCCCTTGCGGGTGTTGATCTCCTCGGTGAGCTGCGGGACGACGTCGAAGAGGTCGCCGACCACGCCGTAGTCGACGAGGTCGAAGATCGGGGCCTCGGCGTCCTTGTTGACGGCCACGATCGTCTTCGAGGTCTGCATGCCCGCGCGGTGCTGGATCGCGCCGGAGATACCGTTGGCGATGTACAGCTGCGGGGAGACGCTCTTGCCGGTCTGGCCGACCTGGTTGGAGTGTGGGTACCAGCCCGCGTCGACGGCGGCGCGCGAGGCGCCGACGGCCGCGCCGAGGGAGTCGGCGAGCGCCTCGATGATCGCGAAGTTCTCCGAGCCGTTGACGCCACGGCCGCCGGAGACGACGATCGCGGCCTCGGTCAGCTCCGGGCGGCCGGTCGACTCGCGCGGGGTGCGCGCGGTGACCTTCGTGCCGGTGGCCTTGTCGGAGAAGGTGACCGTGAGGGCCTCGACGGTGCCGGCGGCCGGGGCGGCCTCCACGGCGGCGCTGTTGGGCTTCACGGTGATGACCGGGGTGCCCTTGGAGACCCGGGTCCTGGTGGTGAAGGAGGCGGCGAACACCGACTGCGTGGCGATGGGGCCCTTGTCGCCGGCCTCCAGGTCGGTGGCGTCGGTGATGATGCCCGAGCCGATGCGCACCGCGAGGCGGGCGGCGATCTCCTTGCCCTCGGCGGAGGACGGCACCAGGACGGCGGCCGGGGAGACGGCGTCGTAGGCGGCCTGGAGGGCGTCCACCTTCGGTACGACGAGGTAGTCGGCGTACTCGGCGGCGTCGTGCGTGAGCACCTTCACCGCGCCGTGCTCGGCGAGCGCGGCGGCGGTGTTCTCGGCACCGGAGCCGAGGGCGAGGGCGACGGGCTCGCCGATACGGCGCGCCAGCGTCAGCAGCTCCAGGGTGGGCTTGCGGACGGCACCGTCCACGTGATCGACGTAGACGAGAACTTCAGCCATGGGAATGGTCTCCTGCGTGCTTGCGAAGTCTGAGGGGCGGTGAGGGAGCCTGCGGCGGGCCGTGACCCTTGGGGCTTAGATGAACTTCTGGCCCGCGAGGAACTCGGCGAGCTGCTTGCCGCCCTCGCCCTCGTCCTTGACGATCGTGCCGGCGGTACGCGCGGGGCGCTGAGCCGCGGAGTCGACGGCGGTCCAAGCGCCTTCGAGGCCGACCTCGTCGGTGTCGATCTCCAGGTCGGACAGGTCCCAGGCCACAACCGGCTTCTTCTTGGCGGCCATGATGCCCTTGAAGGACGGGTAGCGCGCCTCGCCCGACTGGTCGGTGACGGACACGACCGCCGGCAGGGAGGCCTCCAGCTGCTCGGAGGCGCTGTCGCCGTCCCGGCGGCCCTTGACGACGCCGTCCGCCACGGAGACCTCGGAGAGCAGCGTGACCTGCGGGACGCCCAGGCGCTCGGCCAGCAGGGCGGGGATCACACCGGCGGTGCCGTCGGTGGAGGCCATGCCGGAGACGACCAGGTCGAAGCCGGCCTTCTCGATCGCCCTGGCCAGCACCAGGGAGGTGCCGATGACGTCGGTGCCGTGCAGATCGTCGTCCTCGACGTGGATGGCCTTGTCGGCGCCCATGGACAGCGCCTTGCGCAGCGCGTCCTTGGCGTCCTCCGGACCCACCGTCAGGACGGTGATCTCCACGTCGTCGTCCGAGTTCTCGGAGATCTGCAGCGCCTGCTCGACCGCGTACTCGTCGAGCTCGGAGAGCAGACCGTCCACGTCGTCCCGGTCGACGGTCAGGTCATCGGCGAAGTGCCGGTCGCCAGTGGCGTCGGGCACGTACTTCACAGTGACAACGATCCTCAAGCTCACGCCGGCTCTCCTACTGCATCGTCATTTTTCGGCTGCCTACTTCCAGGCAGCATAGGCGCCTTGAACGGCCGTTCCCGGTGCGGGCGGCCGGTGCTCCGAGCGAAATATTACTCGCCAGTACGCAGCACTACGCTCCCTCAGCAGGTGCCCGCTAAGCAAGCGCTTTGAACTGTGACCTGTGCAACGCAGCGTAATCGGAACTCGACGCTTCCGCAGGGTGGCCGGTCACCCACCGGGAGTGGTCTCAGTCACGCAGCCCGTTGAAGCGGCCCTGGTGGTAGAGGAGCGGGCGGCCGGAGCCGGCGTGGTCACCGAGGACGACCTCGGCGATGACGATGCGATGGTCCCCGGCGGGCACGCGCGCGACGACCCGGCACACCAGCCAGGCGAGCACGCCGTCGAGGACCGGCACACCCTCGGGCCCCTCGTGCCAGACGGTGGGCGCCCCGAACCGGTCGGCGCCGCTGCGGGCGAAGGTGGCGGCCAACCGCTCCTGGTGCTCGCCGAGTATGTGGACGCCGACATGGTCGGCCCCGGATATCGCGGGCCAGCTGGACGCGCCGGTGCTGATCCCGAAGGAGAGCATCGGGGGCTGCGCCGAGACGGAGCTGAGGGAGGTGGCGGTGAAGCCGACCGGACCGGTCTCACCGTGCGCGGTGATCACCGCCACACCGGCGGCGTGCTGCCGGAAGACGGAGCGCAGCAGATCGGGAGAGGCGAGCCGGGAGGTGCCGAGATCGGGCGTGGCCGTCATGGGGCTGTCCTTCTTGGGGAGGCGACGAGCGGGACCGTGGCTGCTCAACAGCCCGGACAGCACGCGCTCGCGGTACGTGCGAGGTCGACGTGCGCCCGCCCGAAAAGAAGGAGTTCCGAAGGCATACAGTCAGGCTGACGATAGGTGGTGTGCGCAGTCAAGTACGTTCCGGCATATGGGAGATGACTCACCGCTTCCGCCCGAATCGTCAAACCGCCTCCCCCAGGGCCGCGATGACATCCGCCTTGCGGGGGAGGCCGGTGGCGCGCCGCACGACCCGTCCGTCCGCGTCGAGCACCAGCACGGTGGGGGTCTTCAGGATGTCGAGTTCCCGCACGAGGTCCAGATGATCCTCGGCGTCGATCTCGATGTGACGGACTCCGGGGACCATGCCGGCCACCTCGCCCAGCACCCGGCGCGTGGCCCGGCAGGGCGCGCAGAAGGCGCTGGAGAACTGCACCAGGGTGGCCTTCTCGCCGAGGTCGCCGCCCAACTCGGTGGCTCCGAGCCGTTTTCCGCCGTCGCGCCCGCGCACCCGCACTCTCCCGCTCCGCCGCCGATGCAGCACTCCGTAGGCGCTCGCCGCCGCGAGCACCGCCACGCACACCACGAGACCGCTCATCCCCTGCTCCAGCGTTCACGAGACTGCAAAGATTCCCAGCACTACGAATCGTTTCTGCTGCGGAATCCTAGGTTCATGGACATCGATGTGAGAGGACCGCGCTTCGGGGCGGCCCTGACGACCGCGGTACTGGCGGTCGTGCTGGTCACCGGCAGCTTCTGGCTGCTGGCCTGGCAGACCCTGGCGTTCGCGCTGGGCGCGGCGGGCGGCGTCGGCCGCTCGCCGTACGGCTGGCTGTTCCGGAAGGCCGTACGGCCGCGGATCGGGCCGCCGACCGAGTTCGAGTCGCCGGAGCCGCCGCGGTTCGCGCAGGCGGTCGGACTGGTCTTCGCCGGGGTGGGTCTGGTCGGTTTCGGCGTGGGACCGGCCTGGCTGGGGCTCGCGGCGACCGGTGCCGCGCTCGCCGCCGCGTTCCTCAATGCCGCGTTCGGGTACTGCCTGGGGTGCGAGATGTACCTGCTCGTACGCCGGGTGACGGTTCGCGCAGAGTAAAGGCCATTTAAAAGTCCGAGGTGGATCAAGTGATGGACGTGACGAGGATCTCGCCGTTCTCCGGCACGAGGACTGGCCAGTCGTTCGTTCTTCGGGCACGATCTGCGCAATGCCGTAAACCTACGGCTGCGTAACTTTCCCGCCCGGAGAACCCCTTCAGGCAGAGAGAAGGGTCCACCCCGTCCATGGCTGAGCTTGTCTACCGTCCCGTCGTCGGTCTCGCCCAAACGTTGTTCAAGGTCTGGGACCTCAAGATCGACTGCAAGGGATCGGAGAACATTCCGCGCTCGGGCGGCGCTGTGCTGGTCAGCAACCACATCAGCTATCTGGACTTCATCTTCGACGGCCTGGCCGCCCTGCCGCAGAAGCGCCTGGTGCGCTTCATGGCGAAGGAGTCGGTGTTCCGGCACAAGATCTCCGGTCCGCTGATGCGCGGCATGAAGCACATCCCGGTGGACCGCAAGCAGGGCGAGACCGCCTACCAGCACGCGCTGGAGTCGCTGCGGTCCGGCGAGATCGTCGGCGTCTTCCCCGAGGCGACGATCTCGCAGTCCTTCACCCTGAAGAGCTTCAAGTCGGGTGCCGCGCGCATGGCCCAGGAGGCCGGCGTCCCGCTGATCCCGATGGCCCTGTGGGGCACCCAGCGACTGTGGACCAAGGGCCACCCGAAGAACTTCAAGCGCAGCCACACCCCGATCACCATCCGGGTCGGCGAGCCGGTGGAGGCCCCTCAGGACCAGTACGCGGGCGCCATCACCCGCCGACTGCGCGAGCGCATCCAGGAGTTGCTGGAAGCCGCCCAGCGCGCCTATCCCGTGCGGCCGAACGGCCCCGACGACACCTGGTGGATGCCGGCCCATCTCGGCGGCACCGCACCCACCGCCGAAGAGGTCAAGGCGGCCGAGGCTCGCTGAATCGTCACGCCGGGGCGTGGACGGCGATCCGCGCCCCGGGGCTGAACTTCTCCAGCAGTTCGGCGAGTTCGGCACCCGCGCGCTCCACCTCGGCGACAGGCATCGGCGACAGGCTCTCCAACAGGAAGACGGCGGACGTCGATTCCTCCGTGAGCCTGGTACGCGGCCCCTGCCGCCAGTTCCAGCGGCGGCAGGTGACACCGGCCGCGTCGGTCCACACCACCTCGCCCGCGTCCGGGTGTTCGACGACCTCCTCGCCGCCCGCGAAGGTCACGAACTCCTCGTCCCCGGTGGCCCGTTGGAGAGTCATTCCGCCCTGGATGCGGTCGGTGTCCTCACCGCCCACAGGGATCAAGTACGCGACGCTGATGGCGTTGTAGAGGTCGACCAGCACATTGATCCGGGGCAGTCCGGCGTCCGTGAGCGCCCTCTTGGCCAGCGCCTCGGCCGAGTTGCGGGTCCGCGACGGCTTCGACCCGAACGCCGTGTACACCTCGCGCCAGGCCGCCATGTGCGGGTCCTCGTGCGGGGCACGCCCGTCCAGCCGTACGGCCAGCCGGCGGGCCGCGTCGTCGAGGAGCGCCGAACTCGCTTCGGTGCTGGGCCCGTTGACCAGTCCGTGCGCCTCGATCACGACATGCGTGAAACCGGGTGCGAGGGTGCGGACTTCGTCGGACACGGTCAGGGTAAGCGTCATGAGGTGCCTCAGAGTGCGGTCGGGAGCGTCTGCCACAGGTACGACCGGTCGGGGGCGGCCTTCAGGGCGCTCAGCACGACCGGGTGTGGTTCAGCGTACAGGACCGGATAGTCCAGCTCATTGAACTCGGGATCGGGCACAAAGGCCAGCCGCTCGCCGTCGAGGGAGAACTGCGCGTCCACGCCCGGCTTGTTGCCGCGCGGATCCTGCCGGTGCCAGGCCCCGTTGAACCGCACGGCGACCAGCCCGTGCACCACGTCGAACTTCTGGTAGCACAGGGCCGTCGGGATGTCCTCGGCCCGCAGCAGCGCGGCCAGCGCGTGCGCCTTGGCGTAGCAGATGCCGGTGCCCTGCTCCAGGACGTCGGAGGCCCGCCAGGTGACGCGCGGGTCGCCCACGTCCTGCGAGTGGGGGATGGCGTCCCGCACGAACTCGAACGCCAGCTGTGCATAGCCATACGAGTCGGCGGCACTCTTGGCGAGTCGCGCGGCGGTCTCGCGCACGAGGGGATGACCGTGGTCGATGGCCTCGTCGGCAGCCAAGTAGGCGGAAAGATCGGGGGTGTTCTGGATCAGCTCCATGGGTGGAGAGCATAGGAAAGCGATCACCCGAGAGTCAATGACTTTTCAGGTGACCGCATACCTATGCACATTCTGTTCAAGCTTGACTAGCGGGCCATCTCCTCCTTGAGCGCCGCCACGAACGCGTCCACGTCGTCCTCGGTCGTATCGAAGCCGCACATCCAGCGGACGTCGCCGGCCGCCTCGTCCCAGAAGTAGAACCGGAAGCGCTCCTGAAGGCGCACGCTCACGTCGTGCGGGAGCCGGGCGAAGACACCGTTGGCCTGCACCGGGTAGAGGATCTCCACGCCGTGCACCGCGCGGACGCCCTCGGCGAGGCGCTGGGCCATCTCGTTGGCATGGCGGGCGTTGCGCAGCCAGAGGTCCTTGGCGAGCAGCGCCTCCAACTGCACAGAGACGAAGCGCATCTTGGAGGCCAGCTGCATGGACAGTTTGCGCAGGTGCTTCATGTGGCTGACGGCGTCCTGGTTGATGACGACGACCGCCTCGCCGAAGATCGCGCCGTTCTTCGTCCCGCCCAGGGAGAGGATGTCGACGCCCACCGCGTTGGTGAACGTCCGCATGGGGACGTCGAGCGAGGCCGCCGCGTTGGCTATCCGGGAGCCGTCGAGGTGGACCTTCATCCCGCGCGCGTGGGCGTGCTCGCAGATCGCGCGGATCTCGTCCGGCGTGTACAGGGTGCCGAGTTCGGTGCTCTGGGTGATCGAGACGGCCTGCGGCATCGCACGGTGCTCGTCGTCCCAGCCGTACGCCTGCCGGTCGATCAGTTCGGGCGTGAGCTTGCCGTCGGGCGTGGGCACCGTGAGCAGCTTCAGCCCGCCCATGCGCTCGGGGGCGCCGCCCTCGTCGACGTTGATGTGGGCGCTCTCGGCGCAGATCACCGCGCCCCAGCGGTCGGTGACCGCCTGGAGCGCGACGACGTTGGCGCCGGTGCCGTTGAAGACCGGGAAGGCCTCGGCCGTGGCGCCGAAGTGGCTGCGGATGATGCCCTGGAGGTTCTCGGTGTAGTCGTCCTCTCCGTAGGCGACCTGGTGGCCGCCGTTGGCGAGGGCGAGGGCGGCGAGCACCTCGGGGTGGGCGCCGGCGTAGTTGTCGCTGGCGAAGCCGCGGATCTCCGGGTCGTGGTGGCGCCGTGCGTCGGTCTTCGGAGGGTTCACGGCTTCTCGGTCAGCCACAGACGGTTTCCGTTCACTTCGGCAGCGGGCTTGTCCCAGACGCCGGCGATGGCCTCGGCGAGGTCCTTGACGTCGGTGAAGCCCGCGAACTTCGCGTTGGGGCGTTCGGCGCGCATCGCGTCGTGCACCAGCGCCTTCACCACCATGATGGCGGCCGCGGAGGTGGGCCCGTCCTCGCCGCCGGCCTTGCGGTAGCCGTCGGCCATCGCGAGGGTCCAGGCCTCGGCGGCGGCCTTCGAGGCGGAGTACGCCGCGTTGCCCGCGGTCGGCTTGCTGGCGCCGGCCGCGCTGATCAGCAGGTAACGGCCGCGGTCGCTGCGCTCCAGGCCGTCGTAGAAGGCCAGCGAGGTGTGCTGCACGGTGCGGATGAGCAGCTTCTCCAGCAGGTCCCAGTCGGCGAGGTCTGTCTCGGCGAAGGTGGCGCTGCCGCGCCAGCCGCCGACGAGGTGGACGAGGCCGTCGACGTGACCGAAGTCCTTCTCGATGTGCGCGGCCCAGTCGCGGGTGGCCTGCGGGTCGAGCAGGTCGACGGTGTCCCCCACGACGGTGGCGCCGCCGTGCGCGTAGCGGGCCGCGTCCACGGCCTCCGCCAGGCGTTCGGGATGCGCGTCCGAGCCGACGACGGTCGCGCCCGCCTCCGCCAGCCGCACCAGCACGGCCCGGCCCGCCGGTCCGCCCGCTCCGGCCACCGCGATCACCGCGCCGTTGAGCGCCCCGTTCCCCATGGTCCTCGCCTCCTGAGCCACTTCGGTGCTGCGGTCGCTCACGCGGCGATCCGCTCGGCGCTCTCCGCCGTGATGCCCTTGGTCGAGGCGATCACGTTCTTCAGCTTCTTGGAGAGGGCCTCATAGAACATGCTCAGCGGAAACTCGTCCGGAAGCACGTCATCCACGAGTTTCCGCGGCGGCTGGCTCAGGTCCAGGGCGTCGGGACCCTTGGCCCACTTGGAGCCGGGGTGCGGGGCGAGGTAGGTGGCGACCAGCTCGTAGGCCTTGAACCAGTGGACGAGCTTGGGGCGGTCGATGCCCGCGCGGTAGAGGTCCTCGATCTCGGCGCACAGCTGGTTGGTGACCTCGGGGGCGCGCCGCCAGTCGATGTGCAGCTTGTTGTCGGTCCAGCGGACGACGTCGTGCTGGTGGAGGTAGGCGAAGAGGAGCTGGCCGCCGAGTCCGTCGTAGTTGCGGACGCGTTCGCCGGTGACCGGGAAGCGGAACATGCGGTCGCAGAGGACCGCGTACTGCACGTCACGGGCCTGCGGGACGCCGTCGGCCTCCAGCCTCACGGCCTCCTTGAAGGCGGTGAGGTCGCAGCGCAGCTCTTCGAGTCCGTACATCCAGAAGGGCTGGCGCTGCTTGATCATGAACGGGTCGAAGGGCAGGTCGCCGTGGCTGTGGGTGCGGTCGTGGACCATGTCCCACAGGACGAAGGCCTCCTCGCAGCGCTTCTGGTCGTCGACCATGGTGGCGATGTCCTCGGGCAGTTCCATGCCGAGGATGTCGACGGCGGCCTCGGTGACCCGGCGGAAGCGGGCGGCCTCGCGGTCGCAGAAGATCCCACCCCAGGAGAAACGTTCCGGCGCCTGGCGTACGGCGATGGTCTCCGGGAAGAGCACGGCCGAGTTGGTGTCGTAGCCGGACGTGAAGTCCTCGAAGGTGATGCCGCAGAACAGCGGGTTGTCGTAGCGGGTCGCCTCCAGTTCGGCCAGCCAGTCGGGCCAGACCATGCGCAGGACGACAGCTTCGAGGTTGCGGTCCGGGTTGCCGTTCTGCGTGTACATCGGGAAGACGACCAGGTGCTGGAGTCCGTCCCGGCGGTTCGCGGCGGGCTGGAAGGCCAGCAGCGAGTCGAGGAAGTCCGGCACCTGGAAGCCGTCGGCGGCCCACCGCTCCAGGTCCCTGATCAGAGCGGCGTGGTAGGCGGCATCGTGCGGCAGCAGCGGGGAGAGTTCCTCGACGGCACCCGTCACCCGGCGCACGGCGTACTCGGCCTCCGCGCGGTCCGGGGCGCCCTCGTCCGCGAAGTCGATCGACCCGTCCTTGGCCTGCCATGGCCGGATCCGCTCCACGGCATCCTTGAGCACGGGCCATGCCGGATGCTCAACCACCCTGGTCACGGGAGGAACCCGCTCCTCCGAACCCACCTGCACAAGAATTTCCGTCATGTCCCATCCTCCACGGGAGAATCCAGCGTATGGGAACCGTATACATATGTGGTTTCTCCCAGCAAGAGGATCTTCGGGAGATTATCCTGCCGACCCCTGCCTGTGACCGAACTTTTTCCTGCCGTAAACCATGAACGCCGCCGAAGAGACACCGCGCGGTTACCCAGGGACCGGGGCGCCGAAACCAGCCACCGGTCAATCGCCCCGGGACGCGCCCGCGCCCGGGTGACCGCTCCGGCCGGTGCCGCGCAGGTCGGCCGCCGACGTCTCCGCGATCCTCCGTGTACGCGCGGGTCCAACGCCGGGCCCGGCCGTTAGGCTGCGGCTCTGCCGCGTGGACGCCGGTGTCCGGCCGCGCCCACGCGCGCGTGCCGAGCCGCCGTCGACGGAAGCGAGTTGAACCTTGAACTTCCTTACCATCGGTCACCGCGGAGTCATGGGTCTCGAACCCGAGAACACTCTCCGTTCCTTCGTCGCCGCCGAGCAGGGCGGCCTCGATGTCATCGAACTCGATCTGCATCTGAGCAGGGACGGCGCCCTCGTCGTCATGCACGACGCCGACGTGGACCGTACGACCGACGGGACCGGCCCGATCGCCGAGCGGACCCTCGACGAGCTGCGCACCCTGGACGCGGGCCGGGGCGAGCGCGTACCCACCTTCGAGGAGGTGCTGGACGCCGTCCGCTCGCCGCTCCAGGCCGAGATCAAGGACCTCGCGGCGGCCCGGGCGCTGGCCGAGGTCATGCACCGGCGGGACCTGGTCGGACGGGTCGAGGTGTCCTCGTTCCACGACGAGGCGATCACCGAGATCGCCCGCCTGGTGCCCGGCGTCCGCACCGCGCTGATCGCGAGCCGTTTCGGTCCCGACGTGGTGGAGCGGGCCACCGAGGCCGGTGCCGAAACGGTCTGCCTGAACATCCGCAGGCTGACCCTGGAGGTCGTCGAGGCGGCCCGCAAGGCGGACCTGCGGATCATCGGCTGGGTGGTCAACACCCAGGACCACCTGCGGCTCGTACGCGCCCTGGAGCTGGACGGCGCGACCACCGACTACCCGGAGATCAAACGCACGGGCCGCTTCACCGCGTGAGTACCAAGTGAGGCCTACGCGAGTTCCTTGACCAGCAGCTCGAACTCCAGGTCGTCGCGCTGCGGAATGCCGAACCGCTCGTCGCCGTACGGGAACGGGGTCATCCGGCCCGTACGGCGATAGCCGCGGCGCTCGTACCAGGCGATGAGGTCGTTGCGCACGGAGATCACGGTCATGTGCATCTCCGCCACTCCCCAGGTCTCCCGGGCCGCGCGCTCCGCCTCCGCGATGATGACCTTGCCGAGGCCGCCGCCCTGGAGCTGCGGGCTGACGGCGAACATCCCGAAGTAGGCGTGGTCGCCGCGGTGTTCGAGCTGGCAGCAGGCGACGACCCGGCCCTCGCGTTCGACGACCAGGAGCCGGCCGTCGGGCGACTTGATGACCTCGAGCACGCCCTCGGGATCGGTCCGCTGCCCTTCGAGGATGTCCGCCTCGGTGGTCCACCCGGCCCGGCTGTCGTCACCCCGGTAGGCCGACTCGATCAGCACGACGAGGGCGTCCACATCGGCGTCGGTGGCGTCGCGGAAGGTCAGTCCGGTGGCGGCGGTGTCCATGGTGCACAACTCCGATCAGAGGCGCGGCTCGGCAGTGACGAGAGTAACGCGGCCGGACCACTAGGCTCCGGCCGCATGGTGCACGTACTGAGCAGCCGCATCCTGCTGCGCCCGACCGACCCCGACCGTTCCCGCGCCTTCTACGGCGAGCAGCTGGGGCTGCCCGTCTACCGCGAGTTCGGCACGGGGACGGAGCGCGGGACCGTCTACTTCCTCGGCGGCGGGTTCCTGGAGGTCTCCGGACGCTCCGACACCCCGCCCTCGCCCGCCGTGCGGCTGTGGTTGCAGGTCGCGGACGCGGGGGCCGCGCAGGAGGAGTTGCGGGCGAAGGGGGTCGAGATCGTACGGCCGCCCGTGAAGGAGCCGTGGGGGCTGGTGGAGATGTGGGTGGCGGACCCGGACGGGACGCGGATCGTGCTGGTGGAGGTGCCCGCGGACCATCCGCTGCGGTACCGGCCGGGGATCTAGGCCTACGGCGGGCAGGCCGCCCTTCCGTGTCGGTTGGCCGGGGTCGCGGCCCGGGCTTAGCGTGCTGGGAGGGGTACGTCCTGCGGAAGGAACGTCATGAAGCTCGACAGGCCGGTGACCGGCGGGCCCTGTTGGGTCGAGCTCGGGACCAGTGACCTAGAGGCGGCCAAGGGGTTCTACGCCGACGTGTTCGGCTGGCGTCCGGAGACCGATCCCCGGCAGGAGGCGGGCGGCTACACGGTCGCGCACGTCGGGGACGCGGCGGTCGCCGGCCTGACGCCCCTGTTCCAGGAGTCGCAGCCGGTGGCGTGGAACGTGTCGTTCGCGGTGACGGACGCCGACGCGGCCGCGGAACGGGTGCGTACGGCCGGCGGGACGCTGCTGATGGAGCCGGCCGACGTGTTCGACATCGGGCGTTTCGCGGTCGCCCTGGACCCGGGCGGGGCCGCGTTCCAGATGTGGCAGGCACGGACCTTCCCCGGTGCCGGGCTGTTCAACTCGCCCGGCGCGCTGGGCTGGGTGGAACTGCTGACCCGGGCGCCCGAGCGGGCCGAGGCCTTCTACACGAGCGTGTTCGGCTGGACCGTGCGGTCCTCCGTGCACTACCCGCAGTGGGGCATCGACGGTGCCGACTTCGGCGGCATGATGGCGATGGACGAGAAGTTCCCGCCCCAGGTGACTCCGCACTGGCTGCCGTACTTCGCGGTGAACGACGTCCACGCGACCGCCGCCGCGACGACCTCGGCGGGCGGCGCGGTCCTCATGGAGCCCCGGTCCGTCGGCGACGTACGGCGGATCGCGGTGCTGCGGGATCCGCAGGGTGCGGTGTTCGGGGTGCACGCGGCGGGCGGGGAGGGCTGAGTCCGTTCACCCGCCCGCCGCGCGCCGTCAGGCCAGCGGTGTCACCGTCACCTGGTCGATCACGGGGGCGTACGCGGAGCGTTGACCGTACTGGTTCGTGGACTTGCCGTCGTCGTCCGGGAGTTCGTCGGCCGTGAAGGTGAGGGTGTTGGCGCCCTCGTCGAGGGTGACGGGGACGGTCAGGTCGTGGAAGTTGTTGAAGTGGAAGGTCGTGGGGAACAGGACGCGCCGCGGGGCGTCCCCGTTGACCACGATGTCCGCGTGGCGGCAGACCGGGTCCGGGTTGTAGTGGGTGGCGGGCGCCTGCTCGCCGTTGGAGTAGCGGATCGTGAGCGCGTGCCGGCCGGCCCGCTCCGCCGTCACGGTGAGCGTGAGGGCGTTTCCGGGGCCACCGCCGATGCCGTCGACCGCCTTGCCGCCGGTGGCGAACGTGTGGGCGCCGGTGACCCGGGCGCCGCCGGTCGTGGTGCCCTCCTCGGCCGGGTACGTCGAGGTGGGCAGGAGGCCGCGTGACGGGTCCGTCCTGAGGCGGTCCAGGACGAGGTCGTCGGAAGTGGCGGTGACGGTGACCTTGTTGATGCCTGACATGAGGAACAGGGACATGGAGGATCGTTCAACAATCCCCACGTTCTCACCGTTGATCGTCAACTCGCCCTCCCCGGGGCCGATGCGGTCGACGGTCACCGTCGCCTCCCCGTCGTCCGCCGCGTGCACCCAGAAGGTGGCCGTCCCGCCCCGCGGCAGCACGGCGACACCTGGACCAGAGGCCCCCCGGATCGTGTGGTCGACGCGCGCGCCACCCCCCAGGGCGGCGAACTCGGCGTCGTACAGCGCGGAGCCGGCCTCCCGCTCGCCGCGGAGGGCGAGGTCGAGCTTGTCGACGACCGCGTCACCCCGCGTGACACCGAGGTCGGGATCCTTGGCCGCGAGGGTGATCGTGTGCGCGCCGGCGGTCAGCTCGACCTGGGTATCGGTGTGGCCCCACACCGCCCACTTGTAGCCCAGCGGCAGCCGGAGTTCGCGCGGCTGGCCGCCGTCGACACGGAGGAAGACATTGGTGGGTCCCTGCTCGCGCACCGCGTCGGCCAGGTTGTACGAGTTGGCGAAGACGCTCACGTCGTACGTCCCGTCCTGCGGGACCTCGACGGAGAAGGCGAGCACGCCGTCGGAGCCGGTGCGGAGTCCGCCCACGTGGTAGCCGGTCGAGGTGGCGAACTTGTCGACGTCGGCCGGTGACCCCTCGGGCCCGTTCAGGGAACGGCCGCCACCGAGGTAGGCCGCGTCCTCGGCCTGGTACGTCCGCCGCCAGCCGACCGAGGGCGGCAGCACCACGGCCCCCTCGCCGCCCGGGGACAGGATCACCTGGTACGCCGACATCTCCTCCAAGTCCGTCAGATGGAGCGTCACTTTCCCGTCGACGACGGGGAGTTCATGGTCGGCGAGCCGCAACGGCTGCGCGGAGGCGCCGACTTGGCCCGTCCAGGGGATCTCCAGGAGCCGCGCATGAACGGTCGTACTGAAGACTTCCGGGTCGACGTGCTCGAACACGACGTCCGCCGGACCGCCCGCGCCGCCGAACAGTGCCCGCGCCTGGCGCTTGTCCCGGTCGAGCGCGGCGACGCCCTGAAGTGTGTACTGCACGTTCGGGTGGGGCGCTGCGACCTGGACGGTGTGGCCCGTGAACTGGCCGTAGGCGTTGAACAGCCACCACTGTCCGTTGCCCTTGTTGGCCTCGACCGCCGAGTCGTTGAGGTTGCCGTCGATGTTCCAGTACGCCATGTCGGCGTCGACCTTGGACTCCTCGATCGCGGCGATCCACTGGATCATCTGCCCCGGGACGGACAAGTGGTAGTTGTGGGCGTACTCGTTGATGTTGACGGGGAGTGGACCGATGCCCAACTCCCTTTCCAGCGCACGGTACTTGGCGACGTTCGTGCGGATCTCGTCCGGCGAGGACAGCTCGTGCCAGGTGACGATGTCGGGCAGGACGCCCTCGGCCGCCGCGAACTCCAGGAAGCCCTTGACCTCGTCGTACAGTTCGCAGGTGTTGGGGCCGGCGATACGGGCGCCGGGGTCGAGGTCCTTGATGAGGCGGTAGATGTCCCGCCAGGCGGTGAAGTAGGCGCGCGGGTCGGTGCGCCAGGACGTCCCGTCGTAGCTCCACTCCCCCGTGCCGAACATGTTGCCCTCGGGCTCGTTGAACGGGACGTACACGACGTGGGACCGGTACTCGCCGAGCGCCAGTACCTGTTCGACGTGCCTGCGGACGCGTGCCGTGAAGTCGGCGAGGCGCTCGGGGCCGGTGGCGCCGGGCCATTCATAGGGGAAGCCGCGGTAGATGTCGGTCAGGTAGACGTAGACGTCCTTGCCGCCCGCCTCGACGAAGGGGCGCAGTATCTCCAGGGCGTCGGCGCCCGGGTGCTGGACACCGTCCTGGGCCTTGGTGGAGACGGTGCGGACGTACATGCCCTCGACGACGTTGCGGCTGGGGACACCGTCGCCGTAGAGGCCGTAGAGCGTGCCGCTCGCGCCTCCGTGGAAGGGGCCGGTGTCGGTGCCGAGGTCGATGGTGAGCGTCCCGGAGGCGGGGGCGGCGGAGGCTGCGGCTGCCACGGCATCAATCCCTTGTTCGACATGTCGTACGACAGTCGGCTTCCCGAACCGACCTGGTCGAACGTAGGGAGATCACGCGCCTCACGTCAACGGTCCCCCGCCATCCACCTGCGGCGGCTCAGACGCGCAGGACGCCCAGTCGGCCTTCCAACTGGACCAGCAACTCGCCCAGCAGCGTGGCGAGTTCGCCCTGTCCGGGGGTGTCCAGACCAGCGAGCACGGTGGTCTCGTAGGCGAGCTGCTCGGGCAGGATCTCATCGACGAGTTCGCGGCCGGTCTCCGTCAGGCGGACATGCGCGACGCGGCGGTCGCGGGTGTCGCCGCGGCGCTCGACCAGTCCGCGTTCGGTCAGGTGCTTGAGGCGCTTGGTGACGGCGGCTCCCGAGGAGAAGGTCTCGCGGGTCAGCTCGCTCGGCGTCAGCTCGTGCCCCGTACGGCGGAGCGCGCCGAGCAGGTCGAACTCCGGTCGGCTGAGCCCGGCCCGGCGCAGTGGCGCGTCCTCGGCCTGCTGGAGCAGGGCGGCACACCGGTTGATCCGGCCGATGATCTCCATCGGCCCGGTGTCGAGACCGGGGTGCACGGCCTGCCACTGCCCGACGACGGCGGCGACGGTGTCGTGGCGCGGAGCGCTCGGTGAGGGGTCGTCGCGGGCCGCATCCGGAGAGGCACCGTTTCCGTCCGCCGGCCGTCCGTTCATTGACGTCATCCCCGTACGCCCTCCGTCTTCCTGCCCGTGCGTCGATCCGCGGCCGGCCGGGGGTGCGGTCCCCGGCGTCGTACCGTCGCGGCGAGCGTACGGTGTCCGGACTGCTCGGCGAGCACGACCCGCTCCTGGGGCAGGGCGCGCTGCCACCACTCGCCGGACGCGGCGTCGACGGTGGCCCGCAGCTCTACCAGCGCGGCGGCGAGCGCGCGGTGCGCGGAATCCAGGGTTCCGGGGGCGGGAGCGGGCTCCGCCAGGAGGCGCACGGCCCGCCCGTGCGCCCCTTCGACGGCGGTCAGCGCCTCCTCGATGCGATCGGTCGCGCGGCGATTGGTGACGGCGAACGCGGCCACGAGGCCGACCAGGGCGCCGACGAGGGTGTCCACGACCCGCTCGGTGATCAGCTCCCCGGGCCGCTGGGTCCGGGCGAACTCGGTGATGAGCAGCGCCATCGGGGTCACACAGACGCTGCCGAGCCAGTAGTTGCGGCCGATCAGCGCCTCGGCGCCGAAGTTGAACGCGAGGCAGCACAGTACGAGCACCGCCGGATGCGCGTGCGCGAGCGGGGCCACCCCGGCGAAGACGAGCACGCCCACGAGGTTGCCGACGACCCGCTGCACTCCCCGGCCCCAGGTGAGGGTGATGTTGGCCTGGTAGAGGGAGGCGGCGGTGACGAGGGCCCAGTAGGGGCGGCCGACGCCGAGGGCCAGGGAGGCGTAGCCGGCGAGGGCACAGCCGATCGCCGTGCGCAGCACGAGGGGGGCGAGTGGGCCGAGCCTGGTCCACAACGGGCGCGCGGGCGTGGCGAGTTCGGCGTCCGCGCCGAGCAGTTCGGCTACGGCGCCCACCGGGTCGCCGGTCTCCGGGACCGGTCCCCTGCCGCGCAGTTCACGGGCCCAGGTGCGCAGCAGTTCCGGGTCGGTGTCCGCGGGCGCGGCGAGGGCGACCTCGGCGCGGACGACGAGTCGTTCGAGGGCGCGGCGGGGCTCGGTGCGGACACCCGTGGCGAGCAGGGACTGCCAGGCCGCCTGGATGGCTGCCGCCGTCGCGACACGCGCGCGTGCGTGGCCGTCGCCGGTGCCGCGGGTGGCGGCGTACCCGGCGGCGACATTCAGCGCCTGGGCGGTGGCGCGGCGCTCTGGGCCGTAGGGCCGGAACAGGCCGGGTGCCATCCCGACGAGCCACGCCCAGGCGCCCGCCGCGGCGGCGAGCGCGAGGTGGCCGGGGATCTGGGCGGGCGTCTGCGGCGCGAAGAGCGAGGCGGAGCTGATGAAGGTGAGGACGACGTTGCCGGGCGGGCCGATCCGGGTCGCGTCGCACAGTCCCTTCTGTACGGCGGCCAGGACGGCGCCGACCGTGACCAGCACGACGGCGTTCGTGGTGAGGGAGGCGGTGACGAGCGCGACGGCGAGACCGCCGATAATCCCGAGCACCACCCAGAACAGGGCGCGGGCCCGGGCGGCGTAGGGCTTGTTGTGGGCGTAGAGCGCGCACAACGAGCCGGCCATCGTGTACATCGCCAGGTCGAGGCGGCCCAGGGCGAGCAGGGTCAGATTGGGTGGGGCGACCGAGACGACCACGCTGAGCGCGGGCTTGAACCAGATGTCGGACGGCCGGCCGAGGCGCAGCACACCGGCGAGCGGAAGGCGTCGGACTCGGGGAGCCCGCGGGGCGGGGTCGGGGGTCGCACTGCTCATGGTGGATAAGTTTAGCAGGTGTTTTACTCGTGAATTAGTTGCGTGAACACGCCTCCGACCTGCCGCACTCCTCCGAGTGCTCCCCATGTACACCGTTGCGCTCGATTGCGCCCCGTGCGGCACGGGCAACCTGTGACCGATCGTCTACGAAGAGTGAGAACAGGGCGGAACGGGGGATGCGCATGCACGGACCGGCTTCGCCCGGCTGGCTGCTGGTGGCGCTGTGCGCGGCGACCGGGGCCTACTGCCTGCTGCGGATGCGCAGTCCCGTGGAGGAACAGCGGCGGGCCGCCGGCGGCGAGGCCCTGATGGGCTTCGGGATGGCCGCGATGGCCGTGCCCGCCGCGGTGTTCGCGCCGCCGTCGTGGGCCTGGCCCGGCTACGCGGCGGTGTTCGGCGCGGCGGCGCTGCGAGCCCTGTGGGCCGCGCGCAGGAGCCCGCACCATGTGCACCATCTGCTGGGCACCGCCGCCATGGTCTACATGGCGCTCGTGATGGGCGCCTCCCCCGGTCACCACCATGAGCACGAAGGGTCCGGAGTCCCGCTCGTGACAGGTGTGCTGCTCCTCTACTTCGTGGGATACGTGCTGCTGTCGGGCATACGACTGGTACCCGTCACCGGCGCGGCCGTAGGCGACGGCGGAAGCGTCGGATGGGGCGACCGACCGGAGTTGGCCCGGGCGTGCCGGCTGTCGATGGGGATCGCCATGGTCGCGATGCTCTTGACCCTCTGAGTGGCCGAGTGGCCGAGAGTCCACGGCACTGTACGAATTCGTGGTCTGCGTCACTTTGCCGTAACAAGCCGTACCCCTGATCACCGCAGCGCTCATAGGGTGCTCCCATGATGGTCCCCGCGGCACTGTTGCTGCTCGGCGCCCTGGCCGCCGTCGTCGCCCCACGGCTGCTCGCCCGGGCCGACTGGCCGGACCATGAGCCGGTGCTCGCGCTGTGGGTGTGGCAGTGCGTCGTGGCGGCCGTCCTCCTGTGCTGCGCCCTGTCGATGACGCTCAGCGCCGCCGCCGCTTGGCAGGCGGTGCGCGGCCACGTCTTCGCCAACGCCCCGCACGCCGTGCTGGACGCCTATCCCCTTGTGACGACCGGGCCCTGGGCCGCGGCCACCGCGGTGGCCCTCGCGTGCGGCGGCGCGTGGACGGTGGCGATGCTGGTCCGTGAGGTCCTACGGGCCCGGTCGCGGCGTCGGCGGCGAAGGGCCGAACTCCTCGTTCGCGCACCGCTGTTGCCCGGCGAGGAGCCGGGCGCCGAGCCGCTGGTCGTGCTGGAGGGCGAGCGCCCCGACGCGTGGTGGATGTCCGGCCCCGCGCCTCAACTGGTCATCACCACAGCCGCGTTGCGCCGGCTCAAGGGACGGCAGCTGGACTCCCTGCTCGCCCATGAACAGGGGCACGCGCTGGCCCGGCACGACTGGCTGCTGCACTGTTCGGCCGCGCTCGCGACCGGGTTCCCGCAGGTGCCGGTGTTCGCCGCGTTCCGGGACGAGATGCACCGCCTGGTCGAACTCTCCGCCGACGACATGGCCTCCCGCCGCTTCGGCCGCCTCACGACCGCGCTCGCACTCGTCGAACTCAACGAGGACCGTGGGGTGTTCGGGCCTTGCCCGACCCCGCATGCCCATGTCCCGCAGCGGGTGCACCGGTTGCTCGCGCCCCAGGACCGACTCACGACGACGCGCCGTCTGGGGCTGACCGCGACGGCGGCGCTGGTGCCGGTGATTCCGGTGCTGGTGGCGTTCGTACCGGGGCTGCGGGCGCTCGGCTGAGGTCGACGTGGATCGGCATGGAACGGTACAGATCGGCGAGGATCGTTCCATGCACCGTCCGCCCCTCCCTGCTCGCCGGCACACCACCGTCGCCCTTGCCCTGACTCTGACCCTGTGCTCCGCGCTGCTCCTCACCCTGGTCGCGGTCGAGTGGCGTCCGCTGATCGACCTCGACGGCCGGATCGCCGGAACGACGCACCGTTGGGCGGTCGAGCACCACGGGGTGACGCAGGTGTGCCGCATCCTCACGGACTGGGTCTGGGACCCTCTCACCCTGCGCCTTGTATGTGCGGCCACCATGATGTGGCTGGTGTGGCGGCGTTCCGCATGGTGGACAGCACTATGGCTGGCGGCTACATGTGCGCTCGGCACACTGTTGCAGCAGTCCCTGAAGGCACTGGTCGGACGCCCTCGCCCGGTGTGGCCCGACCCCGTCGACTCCGCCCATTACGCGGCCTTCCCCTCGGGCCACGCCATGACCGCAACGGTGGTCTGCGGCCTCCTCCTGTGGCTGCTGCACCGTCACGACCCCGGACGCGCTGTGTGGCGTACGGCCATGATCCTGGCCGTGATCTCCGTGGCGGGTGTGGGGCTGACCCGTGTGTGGCTGGGTGTGCACTGGCCGTCGGACGTGGTGGGCGGCTGGGTTCTGGGGGCGTTGGTGGTGGCGGTGGCTGTCGGGGGCTACGAACGACGGTGGGCGTGAGTGAGAGGCTGAGTAAGATCACCGCATGAATGCCGTCCTCTTCGACTTCTCCGGAACCCTCTTCCGTATCGAGTCCACCGAGTCCTGGCTGCGTGCCGTACTGCGGGAGACCGGGATCGCGCTGCCCGAGCCGGAGTTGACCGAGGCGGCGCGGGCACTGGAGTCGGCGGGGGCGATGCCGGGTGGGGCACGCCCGGAGCGGCTGCCCGCGGAGTTCGCCGAGATCTGGGCGGTCAAGGACGAGAGTGCCGAGCTGCACCGGGCCGCGTTCACCGGCGTCTCCCGCCAAGTTCCCCTCCCCGACCCGGCGTTGCACGACGCGCTGTACGACCGGCACATGAAGCCAACCGCCTGGACGCCGTACCCGGACGCGGAATTCGTGCTGCGGACACTGCGTGAGCGCGGCATCGCCGTGGGTGTGGTGAGCAACATCGGCTGGGATCTGCGGCCGGTGTTCCGCGAGCACGGCCTCGACATCTACGTGGACACGTACGCACTGTCGTACGAACACGGCGTTCAGAAGCCGGACCCGCGGCTGTTCGCGGTTGCCTGTGAGGCGCTCGGGGCCGACCCTAAGGACGTGCTGATGGTCGGCGACGAGCGACGCTCGGACAGTGGGGCGGCGGCCCTGGGCTGCCGGGTGCACTTCGTGGACCACCGCCCGGTGGCCGAACGGCCGGACGCCCTGCGTCCCGTGCTCGACCTGGTCGGTCAGGGCTGAGCCGGGGCCGGCCCGAGAAGTCCAGGAGCCGGCCCCGCCCGCCGAGTCACCCCTGATATCCCTCCACCTCGGACTCCGGGCGTACCCGCGCCTCGTCCGGGTTCTCACCGAACTCCACCTTGGCGCGGCGCTGCCTCAACAGGTCCCAGCACTGGTCGAGTTCGCGTTCCAGCTGGCCGAGGCGCTGGTGCTCCGTGGTGCTGTCGATCGTGCCGGAGGCGAGGGCCTCCCGGAGCTTGCGCTCGTCGTCGACCATCTCGTTGATCCGCGCGAAAATCTGCTGGTCCTGGTCCATGCCCGTGCGCCTCCTCGGCTCGTCACCCGTGCCCACTCTAGGGACGGATCACGTGCCGTGCGACAGATGTGTGAGAAGGCGGCGCCGGACGCCGGCCCAAAGGTCGCCCAAGGTAACCATTGGGGTGAAAGGAGCCGCCCGCCTGAGACGATCCCCCGCGTCGCCCCAGACGGACGGCAGCATTCGACGGGCCCTCGCGACGGGGACCCGTACGTCCTGAGTATAGTTGGCTGATAGCCAGTCAACGCAGGAGTTACAGCATGTCCCCGCGAAGCGCCTCGGTCAATGAAGAGTTGCGACGGCGTTCCCGGGAGCGGCTTCTGCAGGCGGCTGTCGAGCTGGTCGGTGAACGCGGCTTCGAGGCCACCACCTTGGGCGACATCGCGGACCGGGCCGGCTCGGCGCGTGGGCTGGTGTCGTACTACTTCCCCGGAAAACGCCAGTTGGTGCAGTCCGCCGTGCACCGGTTGATGCACCGCACACTCGAGGAGGCGCTGGAGCGCGAGCCGCGCACCACGGACGGGCGGGAGCGCATGGCGCGGGCCATCGACGCGATCCTGGGCCTCGCGCACGACCGGCCCGTGCTGATGCGCCAGCACATGGCGGGGCTCCTCCAGGGCGAGGGCTTCGTGCAGTGCCCTGAGCAGCGGCGGCTGGCCGAACTGCTCGGGGGGACGATCGCGCGGTACAGGTCGGGGAACGACCCGTCCGACTACCCGATGCTGCGAGCCCTCCTCATGGGCGCGGTCTACGCGGCGCTCGTGCCCGGGGTGCCGATGCCGATCCCGGTGCTGCGTACCGAGTTGTTCCAACGGTACGAACTGGACTGGGAGTTGGGGATCCCACCCGACAACGGCACCCCGCGCCCGGCGGCCGACACGGACCTCTCACGGTTCTTCGCGACGGACGACCGGCCGGCCGACGACCGTCCCGCCGAGCCCACCGCCACATAGCCCGCCCACTCGACCAAGCAGCTCAGCGCCGCGCGTGACGAGGTGTCAGATAACCCGCGTCGCGCGCCTGCGAGATGAGCCGGAGCGAGCGGCGTCGGCTGTGTCCGGTCGCGCACATCACCGCGAGGACGGGATCGACGCCCTCCTCCTGTGCGGCGCGGTACTCCTGGGCGACCAGCCACCGTCCCTCGATGCCACGTGGCCAGGGCGGCCGGGCCCGGCGCGCTCCGACCGGCCCGGCTCCTTCCTCGCCTTCGTACGCGGACCCCGGCTCCAGGCCGCACGCCTCGAAGAGCGGCCCCTCGATCCAGTCGGCCAGCACCGTCAAGTCGTCGAGGGACAGGGCGGGTTGGGCCCGTACGTCCTCGACGGAGAGGCCCTGGTCGGAGACCACGGCGAGGGCGTCGACCCGGGCGCCGTCGGTGAAGGCCAGCCGGACGTGGAACCACGAGGTGGCACCGTCGTGCTCCTGCACTTCCCACGCGGGCCACACGGACACCGCGCCGTCCTCCGGGCAGCGATCGGAAAGATTAACAAAGGATGCTTCTAGCACACACGCAACGTAACCGCATGATCACATTCCATACGAACGGACACGCGCGCCCCCGTCGCGTACGGGTCCGCACGGCACCCTGTCAGCGGAGCCCCTGCGGTGGGACCCTGGAGTTGCCAGCGGTCTGACGATTCGCCGATCTCCTGTGTGCCTGACGGGTGAGGAGTTCCGCCGTGCTGCGTGTCGCCGTCGTCGGTTCCGGGCCGAGTGGGGTCTACACCGCCCAGAGCCTGGTCCAGCGGGAGCCAGGGGTGCTGGTCGACGTCCTGGACCGGCTCCCGTGCCCGTACGGGCTGGTGCGCTACGGCGTGGCGCCGGACCACGAGAAGATCAAGTCGCTGCAGAACAATCTGCGGACGGTGCTGGAGCACGAGCGGGTGCGGTTCCTCGGCGGGGTGCAGGTGGGGCCCGGCGGGCTGCCGGCCGCGCGGCTGCGGGAGCTGTACGACGCGGTCGTGTACTGCGTGGGCGCCGCCACCGACCGCCATCTGGGGATTCCCGGCGAGGAGCTGCCGGGCAGCTGGTCGGCGACCGAGTTCGTGTCCTGGTACAGCGCCCATCCGGACTCCACCGCCGACGGTTTCGTGCTCGGCGCACGCTCGGCCGTGGTCGTCGGCGTGGGCAATGTCGCGGTGGACGTCACGCGGATACTGGCGCGCGGCACGGCCGAGCTGAGCCGTACCGACATCCCGCAGGCGGCGCTCGCCGCGCTGGCCGCGAGCGGGGTGACGGACATCCACATGGTGGGCCGGCGAGGTCCCTCGCAGGCCCGCTTCACCACCAAGGAGCTGCGCGAGCTGGGCGGTCTGCCGGACACCGAAGTGACCGTGAATCCCGCCGAGTTGGCGCTCGACCCGGACTCCATGGACCCCTCCGCCCTGCCCGCAGCGCAACGCCGCAACGTGGAGACGCTTCGCTCCTGGGCGGCCCTGCCTCCCTCGGGAGCCGCCCGCCGTATCCACCTCCGCTTCTTCCTCCGTCCCGTCGAATTCCTCGCCGACGCGGGGCGGGTGGGCGCGGTGCGCTTCGAGCGGACCGCGCCGGACGGGCGGGGCGGGGTGCGCGGCACGGGTCAACTGGAGGACTTCGAGGCGCAGTTGGTGCTGCGTTCGGTGGGCTATCGCGGGGTGCCGCTGGACGGGCTGCCGTTCGATGCCGAGCTCGGCGTCGTGCCGCACCGGGCGGGCCGTGTCCTGCGCGAGAAGAGGGCCGTACCCGGCGAGTACGTGGCCGGCTGGATCAAGCGGGGCCCGACGGGCGTCATCGGCACCAACCGCCCGGACGCGAAGGAGACGGTGACGTCCCTGTTGGAGGACGCGTCCACGCTCGTACGACATGAAGCGTCCGAGGACCCGCTCACCGCGCTGCGCGCCGAGGGGATCGAGCCGGTCGGGTGGGCCGGGTGGGAGGCGATCGAGCGGGCCGAGGCCGAGCTGGGGGCCTCGCTCGGGCGGGGCGGTGTGGTGAAACTGCCTGGCTGGGAGGCCCTTCGGGAGGCGGTGCGGGCGTCGCGCGCATAACGGATGGGCATGACACACGGCGGCAACACCTCAGAAATCAACAAACTGTTCAAGGCGCTTACGGTCTCGTGCTGTCCACACGTTTCTCCCCTCCCCCTCCTCCCCTCTCCGCCGCTCAGGAGTGCCCATGGCAACGACCACACCCGTGCATCCCGTCGACGAGGTCCCACCCGTACGGCAGTTGGCCGCCTTCGGGCTCCAGCACGTGCTCGCGATGTACGCGGGCGCGGTGGCGGTTCCGCTGATCGTCGGCGGGGCGATGAAGCTGTCGGCCGCCGATCTGGCGTATCTGATCACCGCGGACCTGCTGGTGTGCGGTATCGCGACGCTCATCCAGTGCGTCGGCTTCTGGCGGTTCGGGGTGCGGCTGCCGATCATGCAGGGCTGTACGTTCGCGGCCGTGTCGCCGATGGTGCTGATCGGTACGACGGGCGGCGGACTGCCCGCGATCTACGGCTCCGTGATCGTCGCGGGGCTCGCAATCGCGCTCCTGGCACCGGTGTTCGGCAAGCTGCTGCGCTTCTTCCCGCCGCTCGTGACCGGCACGGTGATCCTGATCATCGGTCTGTCGCTGCTGCCCGCGGCGGGCAACTGGGCGGCGGGCGGCCAGGGTTCGAAGAACTTCGGCGAGCCGAAGAACCTCGCTCTCGCGGCCTTCGTGCTCGTCGTCGTGCTGGGCGTGCAGCGGTTCGCGCCCGCGTTCCTGAGCCGGATCGCGGTGCTGATCGGCATGGCCGTGGGGCTGGTGGCCGCGGTGGTGTTCGGGTTCACGGACTTCAGCGGGGTCGGGGACGCCGACTGGGTCGGCATCAGCACGCCGTTCCACTTCGGCACGCCCACATTCCACGCCTCGGCGATCGTGTCGATGCTGGTGGTGGCGCTGGTGACGATGACGGAGACGACCGGAGACCTGATCGCCGTCGGCGAGATGACCGACCGGAAGATCGAGCCGCGCTCCCTCGCGGACGGCCTGCGCGCCGACGGCCTGTCCACCGTCCTCGGCGGGATCTTCAACACCTTCCCGTACACCGCGTACGCCCAGAACGTCGGCCTCGTCGGCATGACCCGGGTCCGCAGCCGCTGGGTCGTCGCGGTCGCGGGCGGCATCCTCGTCGTCCTCGGTCTGCTGCCCAAGCTGGGCGCGGTCGTCGCCGCGATACCGGCACCGGTGCTCGGCGGCGCGGGCCTGGTCATGTTCGGCACGGTCGCCGCGAGCGGCATCCGCACCCTGACCCAGGTCGACTTCAAGGACAACCACAACCTCACCGTCGTCGCCGTCTCGGTGGCCGTGGGCATGCTGCCGGTCGGCGTGCCGACGGTGTACGCGCAGTTCCCGGACTGGTTCCAGACGGTGATGAACAGCGGCATCAGCGCGGGCTGCCTGACGGCGATCGTGCTGAACCTGGTGTTCAACCACCTTGCGGTGAAGGGGAGTTCGACGAGTGCTGCGGTGGCCGTGGAGAAGTCGCCGGAGGAGGTCGCCTAGACACCGAGGCAAGGGGTGGTCACGCGGGCCGGTCGGAGATCGGCCACGCGGCCAGTCGTTCCTGCAGACGCGCGTGCCGGAACTCGTACACGGCTCCGATCTGCCGCAGCACACCCCGGCGATGCGCCCCGTCGAGGAAACCCATGAGCCGCCAGGGCAGCCGGCCGGTCCCGCACAGCCACAGGCGCGTGACCAGGAACCAGCCCCAGGCGCTCAGGGCCAACGCCAGGGGCGCCACAGCCACCAGGACGAAGCCCGAGAACGTCACCATGTCCCCGCCGGTGGTCAACCAGGCCAAGGGCGCCGGGATGGTGACAAGGAGCGTCAGGGTCGCGCCGACCGCGCCGAACAGCGCCAGGAGCACCACGCGGCTCACCGCCGTGGCCCGGTCGGCTCGCAGCCCGTCCAGCGGTGTACCGACCTGGGTGACTTCGGTGGGAGTCACCAGCCGCCCGTGCAGAGCCGCCGTCGCCCCGCCCACGAGTCCCAGGGACAGGCCGAAGGAAAGACCGGTCAGGAGGGCACCCCCGAAGAGCACGCCGGGGGTGCCCCTCAGCAGCCACTCCCCGGCGGCGAGCGGCATTGCGTTCTCCGGATCGAAGCTCTCCGCGAAGGTGCCGCCCGGGAGCTTGACCAGCAGGTCCTCGTCGCCGGGGCGCAGCTCCAGCTCGACCGGGCTGTGAAAGGTCTCGCACCAGGCGTCGCACGGCTCGTCGAGGGTCTGGGCGTAGACGGAACCGTCGGACCGCCGGTCGACTCTCCAGTCCGTCGCCGCGGCGGCGATGGCGACGCGGGTCCCGTCCGGCAGCCGGGCGTGTTTCCAGCCGTCGGGCGTCACCAGTACGGAACGCCGGTCCGTGTTGACGTCCCACACCCCACCCGGCGGGGACTCCGGGGAGGCCGCCGAGCGACCCGCGAGGGTGACGGCGAGCGCGGTGCCGAACACCATGCCCCGCAGGAGTCCGGCCGCCAGTCCGCGCGCCATCGCCCGGCCCGGGACGCCGAACGGACGTGGCCCGCGCGGGCCACGGGTCGGCGCGTCCCGCCCCTGAGCATGACCGGCGACACCCGGGTACCGCCGGACCGCGAGCGCCGCGCCGAGTCCGCCGGCCACCCCGCACACAATGCTGACCTGGACGGGCAGCAAGAAGGCCACGGGAATCAGCACACCGAGCGCCGCAGCCAGGAGCACCAGCAGAATTCCCAGGACCCACCGCCAGGAACGGCCCCCTCGGCCGGCCCGCATCGGCACGATGACGGGTACCGGCCTGCCGAGCAGGCCCGGCACCGCGAGCACGGTGGCCAGTGCCGGCCCGCTGACCAGGGCGATCGCGATCGTCGACAGATGTTCGAACCGTATCGGCGTGGTGGTGAACTCCCGCCCGTCCAGGGTGCTGGAATCGACCCGGCACACGCGCGTCCGCGCCAGCGCTTTTCAGCGCGACAGCAGTCCTGTCGGCACCGCCCCCGCCAGCACCTTGTACCCCGCCGGATTCAGATGCAGCCAGTCGCCGACCTGGAGGGACGCGAGCAGGCGGCGCGGGTCGGCGGGGTCGCGTACGGCGCGGTCGAAGTCGAGGACCGCGTCGAAGTGGCCGGAGGTTCGGATCCAGGTGTTGACCGTCCGGCGGGAGGACTCTCGTACGCCGGCCGGGTCGTCGTAGGAGTTGCCGCCGAAGGGGAGCAGCGTCGCGCCGTAGACGCGGATGCCCTGCGCGTGGGCGCGGACCACGATCTGATCGTAGGCGGCCAACAGGTCTTCGGTGAGGCGGAGTTGGGCGGCGGGAGTCGCGTCGGCGGTGCCGATGTCGTTGACGCCCTCGAAGACGATGAGGCGGGTGACTCCGCTGCGGGAGAGGACGTCGCGGTCGAGGCGGGCGAGGACGTTGGGGCCGAGTCCGTCGTTGAGGACCCGGTTTCCGCCCGCCGCCTGGTTCAGGATCGCTACGGCGGCGGTCGCGGGGTGGGCCCGGAGGCGGTCGTGGAGCTGGTCGGGCCAGCGGTCGTTGCCGTTGGTCGTGGAGCCGCGCCCGTCGGTGAGCGAGTCGCCCAGGATCGCCACGGCCGTGGTGGTGCGCGGGGCCAGCACCTCGACGTCGCTCAGCAGGTACCAGTGGTCGACCGGGGTCGCACCGGGCAGGTCCTCGTCCCGTGTGTGGTCGCCGAGTTGGAGATACGACGTCGTGCGCGAGCCCGGGTGCGAGGTGAGCGCTAGTGATGGCTGGCCCGTCGCCAGGTAGGTCGTCACGGTCAGGACGGAGGCTGCGGGCAGGTCCAAGTCCAGCGGATCCGAGACCAGTTGGGCACCGACCGGCACGGCCGCCGAGCCGCGCCCGGCGAAGGTGACCGGCCTGCCGCTGCCGGGCACTATCGCGCTCGCGCCCGTCCTGCCGTCCAGCGGGAGAGCCACCGTCACCGCGGTGAGCGGCAGCGGGGTGTCGCCGTAGGCGTTGGAGAAGCGCAGGCGCAGGGTGCGGCCTCCGGTGGTGATGCGGAGCGTCTGACGGAGTGTGGTGTCGACCAGGACGGACCTGGTCCCGGTGAAGGGCGCGGGCGGCAGGTTGCCGGGCTCGGTGAGCTGGGGCATCGCCGTCCAGGTGTTCACCCAGTGCGAGCCGGGGCGGGCCGAACCGGCCTCGGCACGCAGCGAGTTGGGGGCTGTCAGCGCCGAGGTCGTGGCGCCGATCACGGTCCGTCTCGTGAGGTGCACGGAATCCGCCTTCCTCGAAAAGGAGTGGGGTGCGGGTCAACCGACCGTGCAGGCGGTCCCGTTGAGCGCGTAGGCGGTGGGCGCGGCGCTGTTGCCGGTGTGGTTCGCCTGGTAGCCGATGGTCACGCTCGCGTTCGGGGCGATCGTGCCGTCGTACGACGCGTTGGTGGCCGTCACCGTGCCCGAGGCCGGGGCGTAGGCGGCGCCCCAGCCGTTGGTGATGGTCTGGCCGGCGGGCAGGGTGAAGCCGAGCTGCCAGCCGTTCACCGTGCTCGTGCCGGTGTTGGTGATCGTCACGGAGGCGGTGAGGCCGGTGTTCCAGGCGCTGGTCGTGACCGTCACCTTGCAGGGACCGGTCGAGGGCGGGGGCGTGGTGCCGCCGCCGGACAGGCCGAAGAAGGTGAGGACGCGGGCACCCATGCCGTAGGTGTAGAGGTTGTGGGTGACGCCCTGGAGGCTGATCGCCTCGACGGGGGCCTGGTCACCGGTGGCGCCGTAGCGGGTGCGGGTCCAGCCGGTGGCCGGGGAGTCGGTGGCGGCCGGGGTCTGGCTGACGCCCAGCACGTTCGTCCACTGTTTGATCTCCTCGCCGAAGTTCGGGTAGCGCAGGGTGTCGTCGGCGGTGCCGTGCCAGAGCTGCATGCGGGGGCGGGGGCCGGTGTAGCCCGGGTCGGCGCCGCGCACCAAGTCGCCCCACTGCTGCGGGGTTTGGACGACCGTGCCATTGGCGCAGGCGGTGTTCCACTCGGAGCCGTCGGTGGTGGCGAAGCAGCCGAACGGCACACCGGCGAAGGCGGCGCCGGCCGCGAAGACGTCGGGATAGTCGCCGAGCAGGACGTTCGTCATCATCGCGCCGGAGGAGATGCCCAGGGCGAAGACGCGGCCCGGGTCGGCGGAGTAGGTGCTCTTCACCCAGTCGACCATGGACTTGATGCCGACCGGGTCGCTGCCGCCGTCGCGGTGCAGCGCCTGGGGCGAGGAGACGTCGAAGCATTTGCTGGCGCGGGTGACCGACGGGTAGACGACGATGAATCCCAACTGGTCGGCCAGCGAGGCGCATTCGGTGCCGGAGTACATCGCCGGGCCCGATCCCCCGCAGTAGTGCACGGCCACGACGACCGCCGGGTGGGCGGTGACGGCGGCCGGGACGTAGACGTACATCTGGAGGTTGCTGGGGTTGGTGCCGAAGCCGGTGACCTCGGTGAGGGTCGCGGTGGGGACGGCCTCGGCGCGGGCGGCGGCCGGGGGCGCCAGCAGGGTCAGGGCCGCGAGCAACGGCACCAGCGCTCCGAAGAGGGCGACGAGTACCGAACGGGGCTTCTTCCGGGCGGACTTGGGGGTGTGGGCGGCGGCTGTGGGGCGCACGTCATCGTCCCTTCCTGATCGCGGCTCGTGGGGCATCGTTCAGGGCGAACAATCGGCATCGTGACATGCACATGAGCGGCATGGAATCGCTCCCACACTCCGAATACTTTCGCGCGGGTCGTTGACTAGAAAGCGCTTGCACTCTACGTTCCGTTCAGAAGTGTGACCGCGCGGTCCTTCATGGCGTACATCGTTCACGTATCCGATCACCCATGCCCTCCCGAAGGGACGCACCCGCATGCGTACTCGTAGATCAGCCCTGACGGCGGTCGCGCTCGCCGCGACGGCCGTGCTCGCACTCCCCCACTCCGCCGCCGCGGCCGACACCTCACCGGTCGGCTTCGGCGCCGGCACGACCGGCGGCGGCAGCGCCACGGCGGTCACGGTGTCGACGCTGGACGCCTTCAAGTCGGCTGTCACCGGCAGCACTTCGAAGGTGGTGAAGGTCAACGGCCTGATCCCGCTGAGCGGTCAGGTCGACATCGGGTCCAACACGACCGTCCTGGGCGTGGGTTCGGCGTCCGGGTTCACCGGCGGCGGGCTGCGCCTGAAGAAGGTGACGAACGTCGTCGTGCGCAACCTGAACATCAGCAAGCCGGTCGCGCCCGCCGACGGCATCACCGTGCAGGCCTCGACGAAGGTATGGATCGACCACAACGCCTTCTCGTCCGACCTCGACCACGGCAAGGACTACTACGACGGCCTGCTCGACATCACGCACGCCTCCGACTACGTCACCGTCTCCTGGAACACCTTCAAGAACCACTACAAGGGTTCGCTCGTCGGCCACAGCGACAACAACGCGAGCGAGGACACCGGGCATCTGCGGGTGACGTACCACCACAACTGGTTCGACCAGGTCAACTCCCGTATCCCCAGCCTGCGTTTCGGCACCGGGCACTTCTACGACAACTACGTCGTCGGCGCCGAGACCGCCGTGCACTCGCGCATGGGCGCCCAGATGTTCGTCCAGAACAACGTCTTCCGCGACACGGAGGTCGCCGTCACCACGAACCGGGACAGCGACGTGGACGGCTACGCCAACCTCAGCGGCAACGACCTCGGCGGAGCCGCCACCGAGATCTCGCAGGTCGGCACGTTCACCAGCCCGCCGTACAGCTACACCGCCGAGCCCGCCTCGACCGTCGTCGCCTCGGTGACGTCCGGCGCGGGCACCGGAAAGCTCTGACCACCCCCCCAACTCGGAGAAGGAATCGGGACATGACTTCTTCCCTACGGCCACGCGCGCTCACCGGTGCGGCGACGGCCTTCGGACTCTCACTTGGCATGATCATGGCATCCGGCGCGCTCTCGCCGGCCAGTGCCGCCACCTGGCCCACCGCGAGCGGCAGCCAGGCCGTCACCTCGACCATCTCGGTCTCGGGCACCAAGGACTACGGGATGCTGCGCCTGTACGGCAGCGGTGACCTGGGCACGGGCAGCCAGGACGAGGACCAGGGGCCGATCCTGGAGCTGGCCGCCGGTGCCGTCGTCAAGAACGTCATCATCGGCTCCCCCGCCGCCGACGGCATCCACTGCCTGGGCGCCTGCACGCTGCAGAACGTGTGGTGGGAGGACGTCGGTGAGGACGCGGCGACCTTCCTGGGCTCCGCGTCGTCCAACGTGTACACCGTCAACGGCGGTGGCGCGAAGGAGGCCAGCGACAAGGTGTTCCAGTTCAACGGCGCCGGCACGCTGAACGTCTCCAACTTCGCGGCGCAGACCTTCGGCACGTTCGTCCGCTCGTGCGGCAACTGCAAGACGCAGTACAAGCGCACGATCAACCTCAACACCATCGAGGCGACCTACAAGGGCAGCCGGATCGTCGGCATCAACACCAACTACGGCGACAGCGCGACCCTGAAGGCGATCACGATCGTCGGGGACACCAGCAAGAAGATGATCCCCTGTCAGAAGTACATCGGGAACAACACGGGCGCGGAGCCGACGACCAACGGCACGGGCGCGGACGGCACTTACTGCAAGTACGCGACCTCGGACATCACCTACAAGTGAGCCCACCGCGGTGACGGCGGCCGCCCGAAGCGTCCCCGCACGGCGCTTCGCACGGCCGCCGTCACCGTACGGGCCGACCGGCAAGGTCACCGGTTCCGTCGCGGCGGCCGGGAACGAGGGCTACGGCCTGGCGATCTCTTGCCGGAGCCGATGCGTGAAGCGACGCAACAGGTCCGGCGTCTCCCGGAATTCGGCCCGATGGTCGGCCTTGCCGTCGGCGGGCCGGGTGCTCCAGACCCGACGTGCGAGAGCGTCGGCGAGATCGACGGTCTCGGCGGCACAGAGCGGGTGGAGGGCCGAGCGCGCCTCCTGCACCCGGTTCGCCAACTCGTCGGCTCCGGGACCGTCGTCACTCAGCTGTGGGTCCTTCAGATGGTCCGGCAGCTGAACCAGGGCTGTGTTGACGCGGATTCCGGCTTTCAGCTTCTTGTCGACTCCCCGGATTCCCCAGCACCGTCGCGATCAACTCCCGCCTGTGGCTGGTGTATCCGGCGCGCAGGGCGGGGCCCGGCCAGTCCGCGGGCAGGAGTTCGGGGGGCAGGACCGGGTCGGCGAGCAAGTGGCGTACGACGGCGGCGAGTACGGTGAATCGGTCGGCCGGACGGTCGGCGGTGGCGTCGATCCGGGCGAGCAGCGCCTCGGCCGTCTTCGCCCAGGGCTCAAGTGGCCACAGGTTCCCGGCCAGTTGGCGGGCCGACTCCTCCGGCCGGGTGGTGAAGTGCCGGGCGACCGCTCCGAGTTCGTCCGGTCGGGGTCGTAGCAGATTGGCCGGGCGGAGCCAGACTCCCTCGCGGAGTTCCGCGAGCCGCAGGGCGGTCAACCTGGCGCGCAGTTCGGCGCGTTCGGCGGGGCCGCGGCCGGTCGCGGTGACGACGGTCATCTCCCAGTCGCCGTCCCAGGGGCGGGTCTCGGGGTGTACGGCGATGTCCTGGCGGCGCTGGCGTTCCAGCAGGCGGTCACTGAGCCGGTAGACGGCGTCCGTGCTCCGCAGGTCTCCGGCCGCGACCATCCGGCTGAGCGCGGCCCGCAGGGTGGATCCGGCCACACCGAGCGGCTCGACGGCCCGCAGCAGATCCCGTACGGACAGCTCGGGCGGATGCGTGCCCAGCAGCAGACTGAGGACGACCGAGCGCGCGGACAACGGACGCAGGTCCACCTCACCGGGCCCTTCCGACTCGTTCATCCGCATGGCCTCGTACTCTACGGGGCAGCCATCGTGTTACATCATTGATGCGACCGCAGGAATAGTGCAACACTGCCCGTATGGCCCAGACACTCGCGCACACACCGCCGCAGCCCGGGAACGCCACGCACGACGTCACCAACCAGCCCCCGCCCCTGACCCCGTACGACGCCTCCCAGGACACGGCCCTGCTCGAAGGGCTGCGTCGGGAGGGCGCCGGCTGGGCCGAGGAGGACGTACGGCGGCTCGGCCGGGCGGCGGGCAGTGCGGAGGCGCAGGAGTGGGGTGAGCAGGCGAACCGGCACGAGCCGGAACTGCGCACGCACGACCGGTACGGCAACCGGATCGACGAGGTCGAGTTCCACCCGAGCTGGCACCGGCTGATGGGCGTCGCCGTCGCCGAGGGGCTGGCGGGCGCACCGTGGGCGGACGAGCGGCCCGGCGCCCATGTGGCCCGTACGGCGGGCGGGTTGGTGTGGGGACACACCGAGGCGGGCCATGGATGCCCGACGTCGATGACGTACGCCGCTGTTCCCGCACTGCGCGCCCAGCCCGAACTGGCCGCGGTCTACGAGCCGTTGCTCACCAGCCGGGTGTACGAACCGGGCCTGCGCGTCCCGACCGAGAAGCGCGGGCTGCTGGCCGGGATGGGGATGACGGAGAAGCAGGGCGGCTCCGACGTCCGTACGAACACCACGGCGGCCACCCCGACCGCCGAACCCGGGGTGTACACGCTGCGCGGGCACAAGTGGTTCACGTCGGCGCCGATGTGCGACGTGTTCCTCGTGCTGGCGCAGGCTCCGGGCGGGCTGTCGTGCTTCCTGGTGCCCCGCGTGCTGCCCGACGGCAGCCGGAACGCGTTCCGCATCCAGCGGCTGAAGGACAAGCTGGGCAACCGGTCCAACGCGTCCTCGGAGCCCGAGTTCGACGGGACCGTCGCCTGGCTGGTCGGCCCCGAGGGGCGTGGCGTCAAGACCATCATCGAGATGGTCAACTGCACGCGTCTGGACTGCGTGATGATGTCGGCGACGCTGATGCGCAAGACGCTCGTCGAGGCGGGCCACCATGTGCGCCACCGCAGTGCGTTCGGCGCGCGGCTGCTCGAACAGCCGCTGATGCGCAACGTGTTGGCCGATCTGGCGCTGGAGTCCGAGGCCGCGACGACCCTGACCCTGCGGCTGGCGGGAGCGGCGGACCGTGCGGTGCGCGGGGACGACGCCGAGTCCGCGTTCCGCCGGATCGCCACCGCCGTGGGCAAGTACTGGGTGACCAAGCGCGGCCCGGCCTACACGGCGGAGGCCCTGGAGTGCCTCGGCGGCAACGGCTACGTCGAGGACTCTGGCATGCCCCGCCACTACCGCGAGGCACCCCTCCTCTCCATCTGGGAGGGCTCGGGGAACGTCAACGCCCTTGACGTACTGCGGGCGTTGAGCCGGGACCCCGGCCCGGCGGAGGCCCTGTTCGCCGAACTCGCCCTGGCGCGGGGCGCGGACGCCCGCCTGGACGCGGCGGTGAGCCGGTTGAAGGGCACGTTGAGCGAGGCGACGGAGACGGGCGCGCGCCGCCTCGTCGAACAGATGGCGCTCACCCTCCAGGCGTCCCTCCTCGTGCGACACGCCCCGTCCGCCGTCGCCGACGCCTTCTGCGCGACCCGGCTGAGCGGCGACTGGGGGCACGCCTTCGGCACACTCCCCGACTCCGCCGACCTCGACGCGATCGTCGCCCGCGCCCTGCCCGACGGGGACTGACCCTCGGTCACCTCCCGATTCCGCTTCGTTGTCAGTGGCGTGGTGCAGACTCGCGATCAGTTGGCACTTCGTCTGGGGAGGGCAACGTGTTCACGGGGATCGACGAGGTCGACTGGGCCTCGCTGCGGCATGCGTACGGCAGTGCGGAGGACGTGCCCGCACTGCTCAGGGGACTGGCCTCCACGGACCCCGTCGAGCGGGCGGGAGCACTCGACGGGATGTACGGCGCGGTGCACCACCAGGGGACGGTGTACGACTCGACACTCGCCTGCGTTCCGTTTCTGTTCGCGCTCGCCGTCGAGGAAGGAGTCGCGGAGCGCGGCGAGTTGGTGGCGCTTCTGGTCAGCATCGGCCGGGGGCGCGGGCCGGCGGAAGCCGCCTTACGGGCGCTGTCCCAGGCCTTCGTCGTGCTCGTCGGCGACCGGGACCCCGGCGTGCGCCGGGCCGCGGCCGAGGGGCTGGTCCGGTTCCTCGACCAACCCGCGCGCGTGCTGGGCCTGTTGCGGGAGCGGATCACGGTCGAGCGCGACGACCGGGTTCTGCTCGCCCTCACCGAGAGCCTCGGTCTGTTCGTACGGCGGTATCCGGCCCACACCTCCGAGGCGCTGGACACCCTGCTGGCCCTCGGCGCTCCGCCGTACGACCCCGGGCTACGGCTCGCCGCACTCGGCCAACTGGCGTGCTGCGCACCGGATCTGCTCCCCGCCGACCTGGTCCCGAGGGTCGTGGGCCTGCTCGGGGAGCGGTCCGAGCTGCGGCGGTCGGCCCTCCGCGAACGGGACGACACCGACTGCGCGGACACGCTCGCCGGGCGGTTACGGCGACTTCGCCCCTCGGACGAGGAGGGCGCGCAGCTCGTGCGCACGCTGCACACCGCGCTGGGCGGGCGCCTGGCCAACCGGATCGCCCTGCTGGAAGGGCAGTTGGCCACTCCGGACCCCACGGACCGGTGCAACGGGGTGTGGATGTCGGCCGGACTGTTCCGCGAGTGGCGGGCCGACCACTCGGCGCTCGTCGCGCTGGTCGGTGAGCAACTGGGCACGGAGGCCGACCGGTTGCGCGATGCCGCGTCGTCTGTCCTGGGGGAACTCTTCCACCTGGCCGCGCCGGCCGCCGATCACCTGCACGCGCTGGTGATCGCGCGCCCCGACCTGTGGACGCAGCGCTGGGAGCCTGGGACGCCGGCCCTGGGCGGCGCGCTCAAGGCCCTTGCCCGCAGCGGCGATTCACGGGCGGTGACGGTACTGGCCGAGATGCTCGCGCGGCCGGTCGTACCCGACGACCTGGGCCGGGTGATCGTCCACCTTGGCCGCTCGGCCGCACCGCTCGCCCCGGCGTTGCGGCACCGGCTCGGCCGTCTGCCCCTCGACTCCCCCGAGATGTCCGACCGTGCCGTACCGCTGCTGTCTGCCCTGACCGCGCTCGCCGACCGGGAGGCCGTGCCGGAGGTGCTGCGGCTGTTGCGCGGGGTGCCGGACGGGATGCGGTCCGGGCAGCGGGTCGTGGCGTCGGCGGTGCGGGCGCTCGAAGCGTTCGGGGTCGGGGCGGAGGGCGTCGTACCGGTGCTGCGGGGGCTGTTGGAGTCCGAGTGTGCGGGCGTCGCGGCGGGTGCGTTGTGGTCGGTGGAGGGGGATGCGTCTGCCGTACTGCCTTCCCTGTTACGGGATTTGGCGAGTTCGGACGGAGAGCGGCGCCGGGTGGCGGCGGACGTGCTGGCGCGGGTGGGAGTGGCCGCGCGGGTCGCGGCGGACGTGCTGGCGCGGATGGTCGGGGCGGAGCGCGTGGAGGAGCGGGTCGCGGGGGCGCGGGCGCTGTGGCGGGTTACCGGGGATGCGGAGAGGGCGCTTCCTGCGCTGCGGTCGGCTTGGACCGGGCATCCGGGTGTGCGGGTCGCTGTCGCCGCGTGCCTGGCCGACATGGGGGCCGCCGGGGCACCCCTGCATGACCTGGTGACGGCGGAACTCGCCGCGCCACGACGGCACTTGGCACGGAGCGGCGGACATGGGAGCCGGGACGTACTGGAGGACGAGCGGCTGTTGGCGGTATGCCGGGAGACGGTGGCGAGTGGTGGCGCCGCGTGCGGCGGGGAGGCGTGACGTGCGGTCGTACGGCGTGCGGCGGGAAGCGGTGACGGGCGGTGACTCCGCGTCCGGTACGGAAAGGCGACGGGCGGTCGCACCGCGTACGGCGGGAGACGGCGACGGGCAGTCGCACCGCGTCCGGCGCCGAAAGGCGACGGACGGTCATGCGTGCGGCGCGGAAGGACGGCCGGCGGTGGCGCCGCTCGTGGCGCGGAGAGGTGACGGGCACAACGAGGGCCCCCGCAGCGGCCTGCGTGCTGGGGCGCTCATGTCGTGCGGGCGGTCGGGCCCGTCTTCCCTCAAGCGGGCGGTCGGCCCGTCCTGCTCAGCCTGTCTTGCGGCTCCACAGCGGGCCGAAACGTGCCCATTCCTCGTCCCACTGGTCCATGCGCCGGCGTTCCAGCCGGATGCGGAGGGCGCGCGCGCTGATGAAGGGGACGGCCGCCGCGCCCATTCCCAGCAGGGTGCCGATCAGTGCGGCCCGCAGCTGGGCCTGGGACGCGGTGGCGGGCTTGGTGACCAGATGGCCCCGCGGGTCGGTCCAGATCGTCACCGGAGTGCCGATGCCGCTGCCGGAGGGAACGCGGATCTGGCCGGTGTGCGAGGAGCCGTCCACGGCCGTCCAGCGGACCTTCGCCCAGACGAGCTCGCTGTTCGTTCTCCCGGAGTTGGCCGCGGAGGGGCCGGGCGCGTCCTGGGTCACCAGTGCCACCACGGGTTTCCACTCGACGCGCTCCTGGGCCAGTTCGTGTTCGACGGACCGGGTCGCCGTCAGACCGGCCAGCACGCCTGCCAGGACGGTGATCAGCCAGGCACCGAGCACGATCCACGACTCCACCGCATCGGCGCGGCGCTTGAGCGGATTGCGCCGCCACCGCCACAGCCACACCTTCGGACCTCGGAACGCCATCGAAGGCATCCTCCTCATGAACGCACTGACATGCCGAACCGACCTCCCATACGGGAGACGTCCCCTCGATGCTCACGACGAATACCCCGACTCGACAGTCCCATGGCGGACGAGGTGTGCGCGGGCTTTTCGTGAGAGGCGTCCCCGGCAGCTGCCCGTCGGGCCGGGATCATGGCTCTGAGCTGCGGTGATGCCAGCTCCAGGGGTGACTGTCAGTGGCGGGGTGCAGACTGGCGGGTGAGGGGGGCGAAGTGGCCAAAATCGTGGTGGAGGTGATCGTCATGACCGAGGTGCTGCTCGCGGTGGGCACGCGAAAAGGCCTGTTCATCGGGCGCAGGCGGGGTGGAGTCTGGGAGTTCGACGAGAGTCCGTACTTCAACGCGCAGGCGCTGTATTCGGTCGCCGTCGACACACGGGGCCACATTCCGAGACTGCTGGCCGGTGGTGACAGCGCCCACTGGGGTCCGTCCGTGTTCCACTCCGACGACCTGGGGCGTACGTGGGTCGAGCCGGAGCGGCCGGCCGTCAAGTTCCCCAAGGACACCGGGGCTTCGCTGGAGCGGGTGTGGCAGCTGCACCCGGCCGCGGCGGAACCGGACGTGGTGTACGCGGGTACGGAACCGGCCGCGCTGTACCGCTCCGAGGACCGCGGCGAGAGCTTCGACCTCGTCCGTCCCCTCTGGGAGCACCCCACCCGCTCGCGCTGGGTGCCGGGCGGCGGTGGAGAGGGGCTGCACACCGTCCTCACCGACGAGCGCGACCCGAAGGCGGTGACGGTCGCCGTCTCGACTGCGGGTGTTTTCCGCACCCGTGACGGGGGCGCGAGCTGGGAGCCGTCCAACTCCGGTGTCTCCGCGGTGTTCCTGCCGGATCCGAACCCGGAGTTCGGCCAGTGCGTGCACAAGATCGCGCAGGACGCGGCAACCCCGGACCGGCTGTATCTGCAGAACCACTGGGGGGTGTACCGAAGCGACGACGCGGGAGCGCACTGGACGGACATCGGCGAGGGACTGCCGTCCACGTTCGGCTTCGCGGCGGCGGCCCATCCCCATCGCGGAGACACCGCCTATGTGTTCCCGATCAACGCGGACGCGGACCGGGTGCCCGCCGGGCACCGGTGCCGGGTCTTCCGTACGGCCGACGCGGGCAGAAGCTGGGAGGGCCTGTCGGCGGGGCTGCCGGCCGAGGACCACTACGGCACGGTGCTGCGCGACGCGATGTGCACGGACGGCGCGGACCCGGCGGGCGTGTACTTCGGCAATCGCAACGGCGAGGTGTACGCGTCGGACGACGACGGGGACAGCTGGCGGCAGTTGGCGTCCCATCTCCCCGATGTGCTGTGCGTGCGGGCCGCGGTGGTCGCATGAGGACGGCAACTCCCCCGCGCGCGACGGCCGCTGCCCCGGGGGCCGGAACCGTCCGGTGGGCAACTGCCTTATGGGGAGGGTTCGTTCACGCGGGCCCACAGTCCGGTCGTTCTCGGTCGGGCTCGGGCCACCGGTTGATCGTCGAGCCGTTTGCGGCAGTAGGGTGACGCCCGTGGCACCACGACCGTTGCATGAGATTGTCGAACCGGGCTGGGCGAAAGCCCTGGAACCCGTGGCCGGACGCGTCGCCGGGATGGGGGACTTCCTGCGCGCGGAGATCGCCGCCGGACGCACCTATCTACCGGCCGGGCCGAATGTCCTGCGGGCCTTCCAGCAGCCCTTCGACGACGTCCGCGTCCTGATCGTCGGACAGGATCCGTACCCGACCCCGGGGCACGCCGTGGGGCTGTCCTTCTCGGTGGCCCCCGACGTACGTCCGCTGCCGCCGAGCCTGCTCAACATCTACCGCGAGCTGAACACGGACCTGGGGCTGCCCCAGCCGTCCAACGGCGATCTGACGCCGTGGAGTCAGCAGGGGGTGCTGCTGCTCAACAGAGCGCTGACCACTGCCCCGCGCAGCCCGGCCGCCCATCGCGGCAAGGGCTGGGAGGAGGTCACCGAGCAGGCGATACGGGCGCTGGCCGCGCGCGGCAAGCCGCTGGTGTCGATCCTGTGGGGCCGTGACGCCCGGAACCTGCGCCCGCTCCTCGGCGACCTGCCCTCGGTGGAGTCCTCCCACCCGTCCCCGATGTCGGCCGACCGCGGCTTCTTCGGCTCCCGCCCCTTCAGCCGCGCCAACGACCTGCTGGTCCGCCAGGGAGGACAACCGGTGGACTGGCGCCTGCCGTGACGACCGGTCCGGGGGACACCGGTTCGGCTGGGGCGGCGGAATCAGCGGGGGCGCCGCGCGGACCGGTTTCCGCGGGCGGGGCTGTCGGGTTCAGCGGTGCTGCCGGCATCAGAGGTAACGCCGAGGGGACTTCGGAGGGGCCGTTTTCCGTCGGCCCGTCCACCGAGACCAGAAACATCGCCACGAGAACTTCGGACGGATCGGTGTCCTTGGCCCGGTCCGCCGCGGCCGCCGGGGCCGGGGCCGGTGCTCCGGACGGGACCGTGACCTTCGGCCGGACCTCCGATGCCGGAAGTAGCGATGAGGGGATTCCCGGCGGTCAACTGTCCTCTCCCGACACGGCCGAGGCGGGCGCCGCCGAGGCCAGTACCGCCGCCGGGAGGTCGTCGGGCAGGCCCCCCGAGCCGGTTCGCTCCGCGATTCGCTCCGCGTTCCCTTCCGCGGTGCCTCCATCGGCACCCCCCGCACAGGACACCCGCGCCAGGTTTCTCGCCGTGGACTCCGGAGGTTCCGGGGTGCGGGTCGTCGTAGGGGAAGTCGGGCGTCCGGTGTCCGTGACGCTCGCGTCCGGGGAGCCGGTGCGGACCGGTGCGCGAGGGATCGATGCCGGGCATTTCATGGGGCAACTGGTGCCCATGGTGCGGGAGTTGGCCGGTGATGCCGGGCGTGCTGAGTGGGGTACGGCCGTGATCGGGGCCACCGGGCTCGCCACCCTCGGGGACGGGTTGCGGGAGGAGTTGCCGGGGGCGCTGGCGCGGGAGTTCGGGGTGCGGACGGTCGCGCTCGTCGCCGATGCCGTCACCGCCTATGTCGGCGCCCTCGGGATACGGCCCGGTGCCGTGGTCGCGGCCGGTACGGGACTCATCGCGGTCGGCACCGACCTCACCGGCTGGCGGCGGGCGGACGGCTGGGGACATCTGCTGGGCGACTGCGGCGGCGGGGCGTGGATCGGGCGGGCCGGGCTGGAGGCGGCGCTGCGGGCGTTCGACGGGCGGGACGGCGGTTCGGGGCCGCTGCTGGCCTGCGCGGAGGAGCAGTTCGGGCCGATGCCGGGACTGCCCGGCAAGCTGTATCCGCGGCCGGATCGGCCCGCCGTGCTCGCCTCCTTCGCGCCCCGTGTCGCCGAGTGCGCGCCGGACGACCCGGTGGCGGCGGGCATTCTTCGTGCCGCGGCGCGGCACATGGCCGAGTCGGCCGCCGCGGTCTGTCCGACGGCCGGCGAGCCGCAGATCGCGCTCACCGGTGGCCTGTTCCGGATGGGCGACCCGCTTCTCGTACCCGTGGGCGAGGAGTTGGCGAAACGGCTGCCGCACGCCCGACCGGTCGCGGCGGCGGGCGATCCGCTGGACGGTGCCGTGCGGATCGCGCGCGACCTCGCGGCGGGCGCGCTCGCCCTGCCGGCCGACGGCGTGATGGTGCACGTGGTGGACGTGGCGGACCCAGGTGATCACTTCTGATCCGTACGTAACTCATCCGACAAAACAGGACGGATACCGCTCACCTGCACCCTCCCCGAACAGGGGAGCCCAAGAAGCCAGTAACATGCGTCGCCATGAGCTCCCCCACTGGGCCCGCGTCCGGCCTGCCAGTACGAATGCCGCGACCTCGCCAGCCCGGGCGGCACCGCCGACCCGAGCCGCTGGCGGCTCCCGAGGGCGCGCCCGCGCTGGTGCTCGCCGTGCCGGGCACGCCCAGCGCCGCCACGCGCAGCCTCGCCGAGGAGGTCGTGAGCATCGCGCGCTCCGAGCTGCCCGGTCTGGACGGCCGCATCGGTTATCTCGACGGGGACGACGCCGAGTTCCCCACGCTGACCTCCGTGCTCGCGCACGCGGCCGAGGAACGCACCGCCCGCTTCGAGCAGGCCAGGGCCGCCGGTGCCGACGTCAAGGAGCCCGACGGTCCCGTGGCCGTCGTCGTGCCGCTGCTCGCCGGTCCGGACAGCGCGCTGCTGCGCCAGGTCCGCCAGGCCGTCATGGACAGCCGGGTCGCGGCCGACCTGACCGATTCGCTCGGCCCGCACCCGCTGCTCGCCGAGGCGCTGCACGTACGGCTCTCCGAGGCGGGTCTCGCCCGTGCCGACCGGGCCCGGCTGTTCACCGTGGCGACCGCCGCGGACGGCATCATCCTCGCGTCCGTGGGCGGCGAGGAGGCGGTGCAGGCGGCCGGTATCACGGGCATGCTGCTCGCCGCGCGTCTCGCCGTGCCGGTGATGGCGGCGGCGCTGGACCAGGAGGGTTCGATCGCGGCCATCGCGGAGCAGCTGCGCGGGTCCGGTTCGCAGCAGCTGGCGCTGGCGCCGTATCTGATCGGGCCCGAGATCGACCCGGGTCTGCTCCAGGCCGCGGCCGCCGAGGCGGGCTGTTCGGCCGCCGAGGCGCTCGGCCCGTACCCGGCGATCGGCAAGCTCGCGCTCGCCAAGTACACGACGGCGCTGGGTATCGCGCCGCCGCAGCAGCAGGGCGCACCGGTCCGCTGACCCGGTCCGGTCCGTACCGGCGTGGCCTGGCCTGGCACGTGTAACGCCGTAGCGCCGAAAGGGCCCCTCCTCACGCGGGAGCGGGCCCTTCGGCATGCCGTGGAAACGGCCGCGGGGTCAGTCGAACACCACGCAGGACGCGGCGGTCACATCGATCGAGCCGCCGGGGCGCGGGACGCCGGTGGCGGGGTCGACGGCGAACCAGGTCACGTCGCCCGACCGCTCGTTCGCCACATACAGGTACCCCCCGGCCTCGGCGAGGGCGCGCGGCCAGTGTCCCCCGCAGGGCACCGTCCCGATCAGGCGCAGCCCCTCCCCCTCGACGGCGAGCACGGACAGCACGTCCTCGCCGCGGGTCGCCGTCCAGACGAAGCGGCCGTCCGGTGAGGTCACGATGCCGGAGGGGTAGGCGGCGTCGCCGGCCGGGGCGCCCGGCAGTACCGGGGTCTCGGCCAGCGGTTTCAGTGCACCGCGCCCGGCGTCCCAGCGGCAGACGGTGACGGTCGGGGTGAGTTCGTTGAGGACGTACGCGCGGTCGCCGTCGGGATGGAAGGCCAGGTGACGGGGGCCCGAGCCGGGCCGGAGGGCGATCTCGCGGTGCAGTACGGGGCGTCCGTCGTCCAGCGTGCACACCAGCACGGAGTCGGTGCCGAGGTCGATGCCGACGGCCCAGCGGCCGCTGGGGTCGGGCTGGATCTGGTGGGCGTGCGGCCCCTGTTGACGTCGTTCGTGCGGGCCCGAGCCGGTGTGCCGGAGCTGTCCGGAGGGGCGGTCCGCCAGGGTGCCGTCGGGGCGGACCGGGACGGCGGTGACGCTGCCGGAGCCGTAGTCGGCGGTCAGGACGTGCCCCGCGTACAGGCTCAGGTACGTCGGTCCGGCGCTGCCGAGGCGCACCGGCGGACCGAGCGGTTCGGGCTTGTCGCCGTTGACGCGGTACGCGGCCACCGCGCCCTCGTCCGTCTCGCTGACCGCGTAGAGGGTGTCCCCCTCGGGCGCCAGGGCCAGATACGAGGGGTCGGGGACGCCGTCGACGCTGCTCAGGACGGTCAGCGCGCCGCTGTGCGCGTCCACGGCCGCCGCGACGACACCAGGACCGCCCGCCGCCGTGAACGACCCGATGAAGGCCCGCCGTTGCCGCCTGCCGCCGTCTGTCACCGCTGTCCCCTCTCGGTTCAGTGCTGTCCGGGGTGACGGTAGCAGTCGATCATGAACGGTCTAGACCAAAGTGCGGAGCCTGTTGCAGCGAGGTGTGCCGGACCGCGCGCAAGGCTGGGCAAGTCCCGCACGGGCCGTTCCAGCCGGTACCGATGGGCCGACGCGGGTTGGCCGGCCAGAGGCCTCGTGCCGCGGGCGCTACTCCCGCCGGGCCGAGCCCACTCAAACCCCGACGAGCCCCGAACCGGACCGCGCCCGCAGCGGGCCCGCGAGTTCCGCGAGCGCACGCTCCAGCCCCCGCAGATCGGCCGGCGCAGGTTCGCAGGTTCCACCGGCAGCCCGGCCGACGTGGCGCCGAGCGGCGACATCACGCCGTCAGCGAGGGCCTCAACCGTGCTCCCGACGCGGTGACCGGGCAAGCTCGGCGCGCAAGGCCCACCCCCGCCGGGCCCAACCCGCTCAAGCCCCCACGAGCCCCGAACCCGACCGCACCCGCAGCGGACCCGCCAGTTCCGCGAGCGCACGCTCCAACCCGTGGAGGTGAGCCAGCGCGGGTTCCGCCGGTGGACCGCCCGCAGTCGCCGTGAGCGGTGACGCCCCGCCTCCGGTGAGTGCCTCGACCGCGGTCTCGACGCGGTGGCAGGCGGTGGCGAGGCGGGTGTCGTGGGAGGCCTGCGGGTCGGCGGCCACCGTGGCCAGGCCGCGGATCTCGTGGGCGCAGTCGTCGAGCAGCGCCAGCACCCGGCGGGCCCGGCGCTTGCGGCCGAGCATCGGGTTCAACGGGTGCACGAGGGGTGCGACGGAGAGCCGTACCCGGCCCAGGAGTTGTTCGAGTTCGGTGATGCGTTCGGCGGGGTCTGCGCGGCCGGAGCCGGCGAGGCGGGCGGTGGCCTCGGCGGTGCAGGTGCGGACGCAGCGCAGGGCGCGTTGGATCCAGGCGTCCGTGGTGGTGTGGGTGGTCACGGGGAGCACCAGCAGGACGGCCAGTACGGCGCCGAGCGCGCCGACGCCGGTCTCCGCGAACCGCAGCGCCAGCAGGCCGGGGGTCAGGACGCCGAGGAGGCCGTAGAGGAGTTCTGCCATCAAGGTCACCGAGAGCATCATCCAGGTGTAGGAGACGGCGGCCGAGTAGAAGATCCCGAAGACGCACGCGGCCACCAGGATCGCGGTCACGACGGGGGCGCCCGCGACCGGCACGGCGACGAGCAGGCCCAGGCCGATGCCCAGGACCGTGCCGAGGACGCGGCGGAAGCCCCGGACCACGGTCTCGCCGCGTGAGGCGGTGTTGACGAAGATCCACCAGGTCGCGCCCACGGCCCAGTACCAGCGCTGGCCTGACACCAACTGGCCCACCACGAGCGCGAATCCGGCGCCCGTCGTCGCCTGGACCGCCTGGCGGGTGGTCACCCGGGCCAGGCCTCGGCCGGGCGGCGGGGCGGGTGCGGCGGGCGGGGGCAGCCGGCGTTCGTAGCACCACAGGCCGAAGCGGACCGTGGCCGCCGTGAGCACGGAGAGGGCCACGGCGGCGTAGAGCGCGGGCAGTTGGGCGGTGGTCGCGTGCAGGAACTGGGCCACGAAGAAGGTCATGAACGCGAACACACCGAGGCTGTGGCCGCGCGGTCCCCAGCGGCGGGCGTAGACGCCGGCGCCGACCACGGCGAGGAAGGTGAGGTCCCGGGCCACGGGGTGGGCGTGCAGTTCGGCGGCTGCGGTCAGCACCGGGAGGCCCACGCAGGGCAGGAGCGCGGTGGTGACGGCCTGTCCGCGCACCGTGGCGTCCGTGACCGTGAACAGGGTGAGCAGCGCGGCGAGGCCGCCGGTGACGGCGCCCGCGAGGGACTGCCCGGTCAGGCCGCAGACGACCACCGCCAGGCCGATGCCGAGGACGGCCCGCGCGGCGAACCGCAGCCGTATCCGCCCCGGGTCCGGAGCCACGAACATCCGCTTCAGCACTGCTTCCCCGCCCCTTGCGCACGCCCGCACGAAAAAGGCGCCGCGGAGGTCCGCAGCGCCATCGACGCGCCCATCACAACATCACCTGGGATGCTGGCTCAAGTGACCCCTGAACTGCTGGTCCATTGGCACAGGGCACTGCGATTGGGCCGTTGGTACAGTCGTGCCCATGAGCGTGGACGAACTCGACACCCGCATCCTGCGGCTCCTCCTGGAGCAGCCGCGTACCAGCGTGCGTGAGTACGCCCGGATTCTCGGCGTCGCCCGGGGCACCCTCCAGGCCAGGCTGGACCGGATGGAGCGGGACGGGGTGATCACCGGCACAGGGCCCTTCCTGTCCCCGGCCGCTCTCGGCCACCCGGTGCTCGCGTTCGTGCACATCGAGGTGACGCAGGGCCATCTCGACGAGGTGGGGGACGCGCTGGCCGCCGTACCGGAGATCGTGGAGGCGTTCTCGATCACCGGTGGCGGGGATCTGCTCACCCGGGTCGTGGCGCGGGACAACGGTCATCTGGAGGACGTGATCCAGCGGCTGATCAGCCTGCCGGGGGTGGTCCGCACGCGGACCGAGATGGTGTTGCGCGAGCGGGTCCCGCACCGGTTGCTTCCGCTGGTGGAGGCGGTCGGCCGTGCGGCCGGGAAGTGAGCACTCGGCGCCCCTCGGCATCCCTCGCCACCCCTTGGCATCCTGATCCCATGAGCAACCTCGGCGGCCTCTCGGTCATCTTCGATCTCGACGGAACGCTCGTGGACAGCGAGCCGAACTACTACGAAGCCACCCGGCAGACCCTCGCCGAGCACGGCGTCCCGGACTTCACCTGGGCGCAGCACGAGCGCTTCGTCGGGATCAGCACCCAGGAGACCCTCGCCCTCCTCAAGGAGCGCCACGGTCTGAAGGCGCCGGTGGAGGAGCTGCTCGCGGAGACGAACGGCCGCTATCTGGCGCTGGCCCGGACCGCCACGCACGCGTATCCGGAGATGCGGAAGTTCGTGGAGCTGCTGGCCGCCGAGGGGGTGCCGATGGCCGTGGCCTCGGGTTCGTCGCCGGAGGCGATCGAGGCGATCCTGACGGGGACCGGGCTCGACGCGGTGCTGCGGACGGTGGTCTCGGCGGACGAGGTGGCCCACGGCAAGCCCGCGCCGGACGTCTTCCTGGAGGCCGCGCGCAGGCTCGGGGCGGCTCCGGCCGACTGCGTGGTCCTGGAGGACGCGGCTCCGGGCGCGGCGGCGGCGCACGCGGCCGGTATGCGCTGCATCGCGATCCCGTACGTGACCGCGCAGGCCGACGCCCCCGAGTTCGCCACGGCGGGACTGCTACTGCGGGGCGGCCAGGCGGAGTTCAGCGCGCAGGGGGCGTACGACTGGCTGACCTGAGGCCAGGGCCGCACAAAAGGTCTGCGAGAAACCCGAATGCGCCCGCTTGTTCGGTTCTGGGAGCATGCCGGAATGATCGACCGACTCGAACCGCTGGTCATCCGGCACACGCTCCGCGTCCCCACGCCCACGGGTCCCGTGGGTGAAGGCGCCACCGTCGCGCGGCAGTTCGACGCCGCGCTGCTGTCCGTGGGCTTCAAGCTCTCCCCGGAGCTGCTGGAACGGCTGTCGGGGCTGTCCGGGGAGACGGTCGTCGGGATCGCCGGCCGCACCCTGCGGACCGTCCGCGCGATGGTCGGCGACCACGTTCAGCACAACGTCTACTTCATCAACTTCCCGGCCAATGTGCCCGACACCGTGGACTTCTGGATGTCGTGCGTCGCCGACGCGCTCCGCGACGAGGAGACCTCGTCCGCGACCCTCAAGCGGTTGCGGACCGGCGTGCTGAACCTGCTCGACCTGCCGGCCTACGGCCGGTACCAGCACACGTACGCCGAAATGCTGGCCGCCCAGGACGAGTTGATCGCGGCGGCGGGCGACCGGATCACGGTGCTGCACCCGGGCGGCGAGCCGGCCGACGAACTCACCGCGCTCTACCTGGCGTTGGCGGGCAGCGAGACACCGCTCGGCGAGGAGCACCGGCGTGATCTGCGGGCGCTGGCCGAGCGGTGCGCCGACGGGCCGCAGCCCGAGGCGATCCCGGTCCGGGAGAACCGGGCGATCGTCAACCAGGCCCGCCTGCAAGCGGGTTCGAGCCTGCTGCTGGACACCGTCACCGATGTGCTGCGGCTGGCCTGCGCGCTGTCGGACGGCGATGTGGCGCTGGCGGAGCCGACCCGCTTCCGGTCGCTGTCCCGGCCGGTACGGCGGGCGCTGCTCGCGGGTCTTGACTCGGTGGTCGCCGCGGCGCCCGCCAAGCTCGCCGACGTGGCCGCGCACCGCGAGGAGTGGAAGCGGCTCGGCGAGCGGCTGCACCCGCACGAGTACCCGCGGTGGCCGCACGCCGCCGACGTGTTCGCGGTCGCGCGGGGTGAGCTGAAGGTGCGGTCGTTCGACGGCCGGGTGGAGGAACTCCTCGCGGAGAACGACCTGTTGGGGGCGGTGAAGCTGCTGAGGTCCGCGCCCGGCAAGCTGTTCCGCGCGCTGGACCGGCTGCTGCGCACGGCGGTCACGCAGGAGGAGCGGGACGCCGTGGTGGCCGCCGCCGAGGAGGTCGCGCCCGAGGTGTCCGGCCGGGTGGTGCTGTCGGTGCGCGAGCATCTGCACAACAGGGCCCGGGAGACCGGGGAGTTGCGGGTGTTCGTGAACCGGCGCGGCCGTGCCTGGGTGACCGACGACGAGCGGACGGTCGTACGGCCGGCGGAGCGGGCGCGGTTGATCGCCGCGCTCGACGACGAGACGCGGCGCCGACTGCCTTCTCCGGAGCGGCTGTTGATCGACCCGGAGGTGCTCGACGTGGCGCTGCCGCTGAGCGGGAAGGCGACGGCGGCGGGGCTCGGGGTGCTGCCGCGCGGGTCCGTGTCGGCGGTGGAGGGCGAGTTGCTGCGCTTCTTCGTGTACTGGAAGGAGTCCGAGCGGCGGACCGACTTCGATCTGTCGGCGCTGATGCTCGACGCGGACTACTCGACGAACACCTGGTTGTCGTACACCTCGCTCAGCGGTGTCGAGGGTGAGCACTCCGGTGACATCACCGAAGCGCCGGACGGGGCCTCGGAGTTCATCAATCTGCGGCTGGGGGCCGTGCGCGGGGCGTTCGTCGTGCCGCAGGTCAACATCTTCGCGGGCGAGGGCTTCGAGGAGGTCGAGGAGTCGTTCTTCGGGTTCATGCTGCGCGAGGGCGAGCAGAAGGGGCGGCCGTTCGAGCCGCGTACCGTGCGGATGAAGTCGGAGCTGCGCGGCGCGGGGCGGGTGGCGCTGCCGCTGGTGTTCCTGCGCGGGGAGGACGACCGCTGGCGGGCGAAGTGGCTGCACCTGTACCTCAAGGGCAGCCCGTCGGCGAACCGGGTGGAGGAGAACCGGGTGACGGTGGCGAACCTGCTGCGCGGGATCGTGGAGCGCGATCAGCTCACCGTGTGGCATCTCGTGGACCTGATGAGCAGAGGGGCGACGGAGTTGACGTTCTGGGACGGCGGGGCGGTGCCGGACGACGGTCCGGTGACGTACATCGGTCTGCGCCGCCCGGACGGGCTGCCCGAGGGTTCGCGGATCGTGACCCTGGAAAATCTGCGCGACCTGATCCCCGCCTGACTGCTAACGTCAGCCGTGGCGAGGCCATGAACGGGCTTCCTTCTCCATCCTTTATTGCCTTCTGGCAAAGAATCCAGTCCGTTCGCTTTCCTCGCCCTCGACGTCCCATGAGGGGTGCCCCAGGGCACCCCTCATGGCGTTCTCCCACTTGAAACGCGCTTTCCCCACTTGTGGGACAATCCTCTATGCGCGGATGAAAGGCCACTTCAGTGAGCAGAGCGAACGACGGGGCCGACTACGGCAGCCTGCGGCTCGACCGCTCGGGTCAGGCCGAGGCCTTCGACGCCATCGGGGACCGCTACGACGAGGCCTTCCCGCACAAGGAGGGCCAGATCGCCGCCGGTGACTGGCTGGTCGAGTCCCTCGCCCCGGGCTCCCGGGTGCTGGACCTCGGCAGCGGTACGGGCGTGCCGACCGCCCGGCAGCTGACGGCGGCGGGTTTCGAGCTGGTGGGCGTGGACCTGTCCCGGCGGATGGTGGAGCTGGCCCGGAAGTACGTCCCGGACGGCACGTTCCACCAGCTGGACCTGGCCGACCTGCGCCCGGGCGGCCCCACCGACCTGGGCCGGTTCGACGCCGTCGCCGCGTTCTTCTCCCTGCTGATGCTGCCGCGCGCGGAGATCCCCCTCGCCCTGCGCACGATCCACCACCTGCTGACCCCGGGCGGGCTGTTCGCCCTGTCGATGGTGGAGGCGCATGTGGACGACTTCGCGATCCCCTTCCTCGGCAACACGATCAGGGTCTCCGGCTACCTCCTCGACGACCTGCGCAAGCTCCTGGACGACGCGGGCTTCGAGACCGTGAAGGAGACCTCCTACACCTACGCCCCGGCGGTCGCCGACGTGCCGCCCGAGGAACAGGTCTTCCTCTGCTGCCGACGGCGCGACTGACGCCGTAGCACCGACCCGGCGGCCCAGGCCGCACCAGTGGACGGGACGAAGCGTGACGGAGCCACACAGCCCCCGCGAAGGCCCCGCCGGAACCGCCCGGCGAGGCGGTCCGGCGAGCGGCCCGGCCCCCGTCCCGCCGCCGGACCCGGGATGGGACCGGGCGCCTCTCGCACCCGAGCCGCAGACCGACCGGCTCCAGTACCTGGACGTGGCGACCCGGCGGATCGCCCGCGGGATGGACCTGGACGAGACGCTGCGGGAGCTGCGGTGGGCGGCGGTGCCCGCGTTCGCCGACGCGATCGTCATCCACCTGCACGATCCGCTGCCCGTCGGGGACGAGAAGTCGGCCGCGCCCGTGGTCCTTCAGCTGCACAGCATCGACCGGGCGCCGGAGGCGCGGACCGCGCTGCTGATGCCGCACGCCGAGTACACGGACGTGACCGAGCGGGTGCAGCCGGTGCTCGACGGCCGGCTCGCGAAGCTGCTGCTGGCCGGGCAGCCGGCCTTCGGCGACGCGGACGACATCGGGCCCGCGGTGGCCGAGCTGCTGGGACCGGCGGCGAGCGCGCCGGGGACGCTGCCGCAGGGCCGGAGGCTGATCATCGCCCCGCTGCACGGCCGCCACCACGTCATGGGCACGGTCGTCCTGCTGCGCCGCCCCGAGCGTTCCGTGTTCACCGGCGACGACCTGCTCGTCGCCTCCCAGCTGGCCACCCACACCGCGATCGGCGTCCAGAAGGCGGTGATGTACGGCCACGAGGCCTCCGTCGCGGACACCCTCCAGCACACGATGCTCCCGTCCTCGCTGCCGGAGCCGACCGGTGTGCAGCTGGCCAGCCGCTATCTGCCCGCGTCGAAGACCGCGCAGGTCGGCGGCGACTGGTACGACGCGATACCGCTGCCCGGCAACCGGGTCGCGCTGATCGTCGGCGACGTCATGGGCCACTCCATGACCTCGGCCGCGATCATGGGCCAGCTGCGCACCATCGTGCAGACCCTCGCCGGTCTCGACCTGCCCCCGCACGAGGTGCTGCACCACCTCGACGAACAGGCCCAGCGGCTCGGCAGCGACCACATCGCGACCTGTCTGTACGCGATCTACGACCCGATCTCGCACCGTCTCCTCATGGCCAACGCCGGCCACCCGCCCGCCGTCCTGCTGCGCCCGAGCGGCCACGCGGAGGTCCTGCGGGTGCCGCCGGGCGCCCCGATCGGCGTCGGCGGAGTCGTCTTCGAGTCGGTGGAGATGCCCGCGCCCACCGGCACCACCCTGGTGCTCTACACCGACGGCCTGGTCGAGTCCCGGGACGTGGACGTGGGGACGGGCGTCGAGGCCCTGCGCACCCACCTCCAGTCGACCCGGCACGGACACCGCCTGTCCTCGCTGGAGCGCCTGTGCGACCGCATCCTCGCCGCACTGGCGCCGGGTCCGCGCGACGACGACATCGCGCTGCTCACCGCCCGCTTCGAGGGCTTCCCGCCGGACAGCGTCGGCTACTGGCACCTCGACCCGCACCCGCTCACCGCGGGCCAGGCCCGCCGGCTGACCCGCCGGGTGCTGCGCCGCTGGGGCCTGGACGCCCTGCTCGACTCCACGGAACTCATGGTCAGCGAGATCGTCACCAACGCCGTACGGTACGCCTCGCGCCCGATCTCCCTACGGCTGCTGCGCACCGACGTGCTGCGCTGCGAGGTGACCGACGACTCGCCGCAGGTGCCCCGGATGCGGGAGGCGGGGCCGGGCGACGAGGGCGGTCGGGGACTGTTCCTCGTGGACCGGCTCGCGCAGCGCTGGGGGGCGACGCGGCTGAGCACGGGCAAGGTGGTGTGGTTCGAGCAGCGGATCCCGAAGGAGCCGCCGTATCACGGGAGTTGACGAACAGCCGGACGGAGTAAGGGATTTGCTCTCAGACCGGCCCGACTCCCGTGCCGCCCTTGAGGCGTTCCAGGTCGGAGGGACGGACCTGGATGACGACCACGGCGATCAGCGCGGCGACCACGGTGAAGATCGCGGCCATCACGAAGGCGGCCGACGCTCCGGAGGTGAGGACCTGGTCGCCCCAGATGCCCGGGAGCTGCCCGGTGCGCTCGAAGCGGAGCCGCTCGGCCGGGGTCGCCTGGGACAGGAACGCGCTGATCTGGTCCTTCGCCTCGTTCCTGCTGGCCGTCCCGAACATCGTCACCAGGATGGACAGTCCGAGTGAACCGCCCACCTGCTGCATGGCGTTGAGGAGCCCGGAGGCCGCGCCGGTCTCCTGGACGGGCACGTCGGAGAGCGCCATCAGGGTCAGCGAGACGAACTCCATGCCCATGCCCAGGCTGAACACCAGCATCGGGCCGAGCACACTGCCCGCATAGGTGGAGTGGACGTCCGTCAGCGTCAGCCAGGACAGGCCGCCGGCGGCGAGGATCGCGCCCACCACCATGAACGGCTTGGGCCCGTACGTCGGCAGGAACCGCGAGGCCAGGCCCGCGCCGACCGCGATCACCGCGCTGACCGGCAGGAAGGCGATGCCGGCCATGAGCGGGCTGAAGCCCAGCACGTCCTGCACGAAGAGGGTGAGGAAGAAGAACATGCCGAAGATCGCCGCGGAGAGGCAGAGCATGATGCCGTACGTCCCGGCCCGGTTGCGGTCGCGGAACATGTGCAGCGGGGTGATCGGCTGCCGGGAGCGCCGCTCGACCAGGACGAACGCGGCGAGGACGACGACGGCCGCGCCGAACGAGGCCAGGGTGAGCCAGTCCCGCCAGCCCTCCTGCGCGGCCCGGATGAAGCCGTAGACCAGCAGCACCATGCCCACGGTGGAGGTCAGCGCGCCGGTGATGTCGAAGTGGCCGGGGTGGCGTTCGGACTCGCGGATCCAGCGCGGGGTGGCGAGGACGATGAGCAGTCCGATGGGCACGTTGACGAAGAGGACCCAGCGCCAGTTCAGCCACTCGACGAGGATCCCGCCCATCAGCAGCCCGATCGCGCCGCCGCCCGCCGAGACACCGGCGAAGACGCCGAACGCCCGGTTGCGCTCCGGCCCTTCGCGGAAGGTCGTACTGATGAGGGCGAGGGAGGTCGGCGAGGCGATGGCACCGCCGACGCCCTGGAGGGCACGGGCAGCGAGGAGTTCGCCGGAGTTCTGGGAGAGCCCGCCGAGCAGGGACGCGATCACGAAGAGCAGCACGCCGAACACGAACACGCGCCGCCGGCCGAGGATGTCGCCCGCCCTGCCGCCGAGGAGCAGCAGACCGCCGAAGGTGAGGGTGTAGGCGTTGACGACCCAGGCGAGGCTGGTGGTGGAGAACCCCAGCGCGCTCTGGATGTGCGGGAGCGCGATGTTCACGATGGTGATGTCGAGGACCACCATCAGCTGACAGGAGGCGATCACCAGCAGCGCCATGGTGCTTCCGCCACCGCCCGTGTCCCGGGTGGTGGCGGTCCGCGCTGGGGAGTCCTGCCGAGGGCCGCTGCTCATGGTGCTTCGCACTCGCGAGGGGTCGGTGGACGGTCACGCCCACCGGATGCTCACCGTTCGACGGTACGCCCGGCCCCCGCTCCCCACCACTCGATCATCGGCGGTCCAGCGGCTAGGTTCACACATGACAGGACATGGGGAGAGACCATGGGTGACCGTGGTCGTCGTCGACGGCACACCCAACGCCCCGGCGGGAGAAGCGACATGACCAACGTCGACGTGCACCAGCACCTGTGGACCCCTTCACTGGTGACGGCTCTGCGCGCCCGCCGCGAACCGCCGTATCTGGACGGCTGGACCCTGTTCCTGGACGGTGAACCGCCCTTCGGGATATCGCCGGCCGACCACGACATCGCCCGGCGCGCGGAACTCGCCGCCGCCGACGGTCTCGACCGGGTGCTCGTCTCGCTGTCGGCCCCGATCGGGGTGGAGTGGCTGCCCGCGGCCGAGGCCCGGCCGCTGCTCGACGCCTACCACGACGGCGCGGCGGCGCTGCCCGAGCCGTTCGGGGCCTGGGCCGCGGCCTGTGTGCGGGACATCGACGCGAGTGCGACCGCCAAGGACCTGGACCGCGGCTTCGCCGGCCTCCAACTGCCCGCCAACTCCCTTGGTGACGCGGCCGGTTACGACCGCTGCGCCCCGCTCCTCGACCTGCTCGAGGAACGCGACCTCCCACTCCTCGTCCACCCGGGGCCCGCGGTGGGTTCCCCGGCGGACCCCGGCTGGTGGCCCGCGATGGTGCCGTACGTCCAGCAGATGCACGCCGCCTGGTACGCCTTCCACGCCTTCGGCCGGCCGCGCCATCCGCGCCTGCGGGTGTGCTTCGCCCTGCTGGCCGGGCTCGCCCCGCTGCACGGGGAGCGGCTCGCCGCCCGGGGCGGCGGACCCGCACGGGCCGACCTCGGCGTGTTCGTCGAGACGTCGTCCTACGGCCCGACCGCCGTCGAGGCGACCGTCCGCGCGCTCGGTGTGAACGCCGTGGTCCAGGGCTCGGACCGGCCGTACGCCGAGCCGCCGCGGCATCCGGGGCACGGGCTGGGCGGAGCGGCGGCGTACGCCTTCCGCATCGCCAATCCGCGCAGGCTGCTGACCGGACAGGGGTGAAGGGCCCGCTCCTGGTCCCCCTAGGTCGCGAACGTCCGGCGGCGCGCCCGTGCCGCCGCCAGGGCCGCCGTCGCCTCGCGGGCCCGGTCCGCCAGGTGGGCCGAGCCCCAGGCGAGGGCGGTGTGCTCGGCCAGGGTGTAGTTGTCGGCCGCCTGATCGTCCTCGCCCAGGAGCCGGTACAGGTCGGCGAGGGCGTGGGCGAGGGGGCGGGTCGCGTAGGCGGCTCCGGCCGCGCCGGCCAGCTGGTCACGGACCGGCAGCAGCTGCGGGACCAATGCCGACGCCAGGTCCGAGTCGCCGTGCAGCACCGCGAGTTGGGAGCGGAAGTCGAGCTCAAGTCCGTACAGGTGGTCCGTCACGGGTTCCGGCGGGCAGCGCACCGCGAGTGACTCGTCGAGTCTGCCGAGGCGGGCCAGGATGAGGGCGAGCGCCACTCCGCAGGGCGCGCCGACGGTCTCGTACACCTTCCGCATCACCGGTTCGATCTCGGCCACCCGGTCCTGGGCGAGCCGGACGGTGGTCAGTCCCAGCGTGCCCAGGCCGCTGGCGTGGTGCGAGCCGACGCGGCGCAGCAGGACGTCGGCCTCGGCGTACCCGGCCTCGGCCGCGTCGAAGCGGCCGGCGACCGTCGCCAGCATGGCCGAGGTCGCGACGCCCAGGCCCTGCGCCCACACCATGCGGTAGCGGTGGGCGAGTTCGAGCCCCCGCTGGGTGTGCCGGCGTACCGCGGCGGGGTCGTTGAGCGTGCCTGCGGTCATGCCGTCGAGGTGTTCGGGGACCCAGCGGTAGGCGGGCAGGTCGTGGGCGTGGACGAGTCGGCGGAGTTCGGCGACCAGCGGGGTCCGCGCGGCGGCCTGGGTCTCCAGCGGCAGGAGCCTGGCCGAGGTCATCAACGCGGCGGCGAGCAGGCGTGGTTCGCCGTTGGCGCGGGCCAGCGCGAGTTGCGTGCGGGCCGCTTCCAGGGCCCGGGGCGCGTTCTCGGCCGCCACCGCTTCGACGCAGACCTGCAACACCCGTGCGCGGGTGGGGTCGTCGAGGCCGGGATCGGCCGCGAGCCGTTCCAGGCGCTCCAGGGTGGTCCGGTCACTGAAGCCCTCCAGTCTGCTGCGCCAGGGCGAGGGTTCGGTCCAGGCGCCGTAGACCGCGGCCACCAGGTCGCCCCGGTCGGCCTGTTCGGCGAGTTCGACGGCGCGCTGCCGGGTGCGGCGGGCCGCTTCGGTGGAACCGGCCCTGAGCTGCGCGCCCAGCAGTCGCACCAACAGGCTTACGGTGTCGTCGAGTTGGGTCGGTTCGGCGGCCGGTCCGGTGGCTGCGGCGCGGGCCTCGATCGCCTGCTGGATGAGGTCCACGGCGACGTCGTGGGCGTAGCGCCGTTCGGCCGCCTCGGCGGCGCGGAGCGCGTAGTCGACGGCGAGGGGTGCGTGCGCGGTGCTGCCGGAGTGGGCGAAGTGGTGGGCCAGCGCGGCGAGTTCGTGCGGCCGGTGGTGGCGCAGCGCGTGCGCGACGCGGGCGTGCAGCCGGGCCCGGCGTACGCCGGACAGGTCGGTGTACACGGTGTCGCGGACCAGCGCGTGCACGAACCGGACGCGTCCGGGGCCGGATTCGGTCAGCAGGTCCGCCGCGAGGGCCGCGTCGAGGCCCTCCAGCACCGTGTCCTCGTCGGTGTCGGCCGCGTCGACGAGGACGGCCGCGTCGGCCTCCAGGCCCACGACGGCCGTGAGCCGCAGGGCCGCGCGGGCGGTGGCGGGCAGCAGGGCGAGCCGTCTGCGCAGCACGTCGCGTACGCCCTGCGGGACCTCGGACACGGCGACGAGGGCGCCCTCGCTGGCCAGCAGCCGCGCACTCTCCAGGACGTAGAAGGGGTTGCCGCCGGTCCGTTCGGCGAGGGCCGTGACCGTCCAGGGGTCCACGGTTTCACCGCACACGGCGTCGACGACGGTGGCGACGTCGTGCGCGGCCAGGCCGCTCAGCGCGACGCGGCGCGGTGCGACGGGCGCGAGATGGGCGAGGGTCTTGCCCAGGTCCTCCCCCGCCTCGGCGGGCCGGTAGCTGGCGACGGTGAGCAGGGGTACGCCGGTGACGGCGGCCGCGGCTTCGAGCAGGGCGAGGGTCTCGCCGTCGGCCCGGTGCAGGTCCTCCAGGACGACGGCGAGGGGGAACTCACCGGCCGCCGCGCGGAGCCAGGCGGCGAAGGCGCGGTGCATCCGGAAACGGCCGGCGGTCGCCTCGTCCCGGGTCGTGACGGCCGCGCTGTCCTGTTCGCGCAGCAGTACGGCGAGTTCGGCGGGGCGGGTGGGCGGCAGTTCGCGGGCCAGCGCGCCGAGTGCCTCCGCCCAGGCCCAGGCGGGCGGCGCGCCCTCGTACTGGGGGCACCGCCCGACCACCACGGTCCATCCGGCCGAGCGCAGCCGTCCCTCGACCCGCCCGAGCAGTGCCGACTTGCCCACCCCGGCCTCGCCGGTGACCAGCACGACACCGCCCCGCCTCCGGGCGGCCCGCGCGGCGGTGTCCACCGCGTGCAGTTCGCTGTCCCGGCCCACGAAGAGGCCGGCTCCGGCGCGCGGTTCACCGCTGCGGCTCGGGACGAGGCCGGTTTCGCCGCCGAACCCGCCGGTCGCGGGCCGGTGTTCACTGTGCCTGGCGGCCAACGCGCCTGCGTCTGGGCGCAGTTCGACACGGCGCGGCGCCTGGGCGCGCAGTACGTCGAACCGTCCGTTCAGTACCGCCTGTTCCAGTTCGGCCAGTGCCGGGCCGGGGTCGCAGCCGAGTTCCTCGCGCAGCACCCGGGTCGCGCCCCGCAGCGCGGCGAGGGCGTCGGCCTGTCGTCCGCAGGCCCACTGGGCGAGGGCGAGCAGCCGCCAGCCCTCCTCCCGCAACGGGCTCTCCCGTACGAGGAGTTCGGCGGCCGGTACCGCCTCGGCCGGGCGGCCGGTGCCCAGGTCGGCGGCGACGGCGAGTTCGCGGGCCTCGGCGCGCAGAGCGGTCAGGCGGGTCACCTCCGGCTCGGCCCAGGCCTCGTCGGCGTGTTCCGCGAAGGCCGGGCCCTGCCACCAGGCGAGCGCCTCGGCGAGCAGTGCGCGGGCCTCCTCGGCCGGTGCCTGCCGGGCGCGGGCGACCGAGATCTCGAAGCGCCAGGCGTCCACCGCGTCCTCGGGCAGCCGCAGGGCGTAGCCGGGAGGCGAGGTGACCAGCACGGTCGCCGGGGTGCGTGGCGGCCGGCCCGGTTCGAGGGCGCGGCGCAGGTGGGACACGTAGGTGTGCAGGGAGACCATGGCGCGGTTCGGCGGTGCCCCGCGCCACAGCGCGTCCGTGATCCGGTCGACGGGCACGACGGTGCCGCGGGCCGCGATCAGCAGCGCCAGCACGGCCCGTTGGCGTGGAGCGCCGAGTTCCACCGGTCGCCCCTCGTCATCGGCGCCCAACGAACCCAGGACTCGAATACGCAGCACGGCGCGGGAATCTACCCGAGCCGTGTCGAAGCCCGGTCAACGGACGATAAACGCCCTTCCCACAGGCCTGCGGAGAGCACCGCGGCCGACCGCGCCAAGTGGACGCCAAGAGGGCCGCACCACCCTGGGAGGCTGTTGCCGATATCCGATCGTTGGAGCAAGCAAGCGTGTCACCCACCAGCACGACGGACGACCTTCCCACGGCCGAGCGTCCGTACACCCACGAGATGATCGTGGTCCACCGCGTCTTCCGCCGCGAGTCGGCGTATCTGCCCCGCCTGGTACGGGCCGTTCCCGACGGCGACACGGCCCGGGCCACGAAGGTCGCGGACCATCTGCGCGAGTACGTCGCGGGGCTGCACAGCCACCACTCCGTCGAGGACGACCTCATCTGGCCGCACCTCCAGAGCCGGGCGCCGGACGGCGAGTTGGTGGCCCGTATGGGGGAGCAGCACCAGCGCGTCGACGTGAGCCTGACGGTCGTGACGGAGTGGACGGCCGCGTGGGAGCGGGCGGCGGACACCGTCGCCGGCGAGGAGTTGGCGCTCGCGCTGGAGCAGCACGTGGCCGTGCTGCTCGAACACCTCGACGACGAGGAGCAGTCGGTGCTGCCCCTGGTCGCGGAACACCTCTCGGTCGAGGAATGGGACCTGGTCGGGCGCCGCGGTCTTGAACGGATCCCCAGGAACAGGCTGTTGATCGCGCTCGGCGCGATCCTGGAGGACGCCACACCCGAGGAGCAGGCGTACTTCCTCGACCGGACCCCGCTGGTCGGCCGGCTGCTCTGGAAGGCCGTCGGCCGCCGCCAGTACGCCGCCGCCTGCCGGGCGATACGCGCTCCGCTGGACGGGGAGCAGAGCCGATGACCCTTCTCGACTCCGCGCCGCTCGACGTCCTGGACGCCTACCGCACCTGCGAGTTCGTCACCCTCGGCCGCGACGGGACACCGCCGGCCTGGCCGACCGCCGTGCGGCGGCGGAAGGACGGCACGCTCCTGCTGAGCACGTCCCTGGCCTTCGCGCAGAAGGCGCTGAACATCCGCCGGGACGGCCGCGTCGCCCTCCTCTTCTCCGACCCCACCGGCAGCGGCCTCGACCACGCCCCGCAGATATTCGTCGGCGGCCGTGCCGAGTGCCCCGACGAGATCATGACGGGTCCTCAGGGAGCAGAGGACTACTGGCGGATGCTCTTCGAACGGCAGCCGCACAGCAGGGCGTACGTCTCTCCTCCCCTGCGACGGTTGATGGACTGGTACTACCTCCGGCTGCTGATCACCGTCACCCCGGACCAGATCGTCGTACGACCGCCGCTCCCCGCGGCGGACCAACAGGCCCCGGAGGCCTTGTCCTTGCTGCCGGGCGCGGCCCAACTCGCCCGTTTCTCCTCGGCGGTGCTCGCCGCGCGCGACGCGTCCGGGGCACCGGTGCTCGCCCGGACCCGGCCCGTACCGGCCGGGGACGGCTTCGCGGTGGAGGTGCCCGCCGACTGCGCGGCGACCGAGGGCCCGGCCTCGCTCCTGGTGCACCGGCACGACGAGCAGCTGAACAACATGCACAACACCCTTGTCCGGGGCACCCTGAAGGCCGCGGACGACGGCTGGCTGCTGATCCCCGTCAAGGTGGTGGAGCCCATGGGTACGGGCCGCCCGACCGACGCGATCCGCGTCCTGCGCGACACCCGCCGCGCCACCGCCCGCTATCTGGAACGGCGCGGCCTGACCCGTCCCCGGGTGCGCTGGGACGAGTTCAAGGCCTTGGCGGCATCCGCGAAACGGAAGTGACGGATCGTCAGTTCGCCGCGTTCATCAGGTCGAGCGCGCTCTGTTGCCGGGCCGCGTCGGTGGAGTCCGGCGGCCCGGCCCAGTGCAGCCCGTACGCGTCGAGGGCGTTGCGGTCGTTCGCGTAGGCGGTGGTGGCCTGCCGCGCGATGTAGGAGGCGTAAGGGCGGTCGGACAGACGGGAGTTGAAGGCACTCAGCCCCCGGATGTACGCCCCCTTGAACGACGGCCCGTCACCACCGCAGCCGCTCGCCTCGCACGGTTCCCGAAGAATCCCACCGGAGTTGAGGTCCGCCGACGTGGTCGAGGCGTCGCCGATCTGGCGGCCGGTGGCCAGGAGGGCGGAGTCACCGGTCGCCCGGTACAGCTCCGAGAGACCACCGAGCAGCACGCCCTGGTTGTACGACCACGTCGTGTCGCCGTTGTTGCCGCAGGTCGCCAGGTCGATGCCGTCGTTGACCAGGTGGGAGCCGTTGATCATGCCGGTGCCCTTGAACCAGGACCACTCGGCGTCGGCGCGCCCGAGGTACGTCGTGTCGCCCGCGATGCGGTTGTGCAGGGCCGCGTTCAGCTCCAGGTAGAGGGAGTTGGCGATCGCGTTCTTGTAGGTCCTGGCGGTGCTCCACCACACGCCACCACCGCAGGTGGAGTCCCAGTAGCGGGCCATGTAGTCGGCGTCCGCGCGGGCGGTGTCGAGGTAGCGGGAGTCGCCGGTGAGGTCGTACGCGTCGACCCAGGCCAGTCCCCACCAGCCGGTGTCGTCGATGTAGTCGTTGGTGAAGTTGCCGCCCTGGGCGGAGAGGTTGCGGTCGTAGGTGTTGGCGATGGCGTACTGGTAGCTGCCCATTCCGGTGACGCGGATGTTGTCGATGACGGCGGTCAGGGCGTTGGCGGAGTTCCACCAGCCGGTGGTGTCGAACAGGCCGGTGCCCAGGTTGTAGGACTGCATCAGCGCGGTGGCGGCGGCAGTTGCGCGGCTGCCGGCGTTCCAGGTCGTCCGGGCCCACTGCGTGCAGGCGATCTCGGCCCGGTCACCGGCCTTGCCGCAGGCGCGCAGGGCGCCGACGCCCAGGGCGTTCCAGTCGTCCACGTTGTACATCAGGGTGCGCCAACCCCCTTGCCCCGTAGGGATGGTGGTGTCGCCGAGCTTGCTGCCCGAGCTCCAGGTGCGGCCGCCGTCGAAGGAGCGGTCGAGCCAGACCTCGTCACCGGGGCTGCCGTTGGTGATCGAGGCCCAGCCCATCGCGTCGGTGTCGTCGAAGTGCAGGGTGAGGGTGCGGGAGTAGATGGTGGCCGAGACCGGCTGCCGGTCTCCCGGGGAGAGGGCGGGGTCGCGGGCGTCGCAGTACTTGTTGCAGATCGTCGCCTCGGCTGCGGCGCTCGCGACACCGGTGGAGACCGGCACGAACAGGGCCAGGGCGGCGATCAGACCGGTCCCGACCCGCCTGATTCGTCTAGCTGTTGATGTCATGCCGACTCCGTGGGTGTGGGGGGATGCGGGCGGTCAGCCCAGGCGCCACTGCTGGTTGGCGCCGCCGTTGCAGGACCAGAGTTCCAGGGCGATGCCGTTGACGTTGCCCGCGGGCTGGTCGCCGCCGGTGACGTCGAGGCAGAGGCCTGACTGGGTGCCGGTGACGGTGCCGTTGGGGTTGAGGCTCCACTTCTGGTTGGCGCCGCCGTTGCAGGTGTAGAGCTGCACCTTGGTGCCGTTGCCGGTCTGGTTGTTGTAGGCGTCCAGGCACTGGGTGCCGCCGTAGAGCCGGAGTTCACCGGCGGCGGTGATGGTCACGGCCTGGTTGGTGCCGCCGCCGCAGTCCCAGATCTCGATCTTGGTGCCGGGGGTGGTCTCGCCGTTGTAGGCGTCGAGACAGCGGTTGGAGGAGGCTCCGATCAGGGGGTGCGTGGTGCCGACGCTGGTGCCGCTGCCCGCGGAGACCCGGTACATGACCGAGCCGTGGCCGGGGACGCTCGCCGAGATGGTGCCGGTGGTGGAGCTGATCACGTGCGACCAGAGGTTGTTGAGCCGGTACGAGGACGCCGAGGGAAGGCCGGCGGCCGTCGCGGAGGTGGTGATGGTGGCGGCGGAGGAGTTCTCGTTGAAGAGGACCACCGAGACGTCACCGTTGGCGAGCGGCTTCGAAAGGACGTGCAGGCCACCGGAGTTGGAGATCTCGGTCCCCTGCTTGCCCAGGGAGTCCTGGTCGACGGCGACGACGTCCTTGTTGCCGTAGAGGGAGAGCGTGGCGGCGGTGGCCTTGCGCAGGTCGGTGCCGGCGATCAGGGGTGCGGCCATCTCCGACCAGAGGCTGAAGTGGGAGCGGTCCTCGGTGAACGACATGCCGTTGCCGACCTCCAGCATGTCGGGGTCGTTCCAGGCGCCCGGCTCGGCGTACGCGGCGAGTTTGACGTCGGCCTTGTAGATGGACACCACGGTCGAGAAGTTGACGTTGATGTCGCCGGTGGTGCGCCAGCTGTTGCCGACGCCCGCGCCCCAGGTCCACACGTCGGCGAGGCCCCAGCTGCAGAGGCTGTAGACGATCGGGCGGCCGGTTGCCGCGAGGGCGTCGCGCATCGCGGTGTAGCGCTGCTGGTCGGGCACGTTCTGGTGGTTGCAGTTGTCGTACTTGAGGTAGTCGACGCCCCAGGCGGCGAAGCTGTCGGCGTCGGTCTGCTCGTGGCCGAGGCTGCCGGGGTAGCCGGCGCAGGTGGCGGTGCCGGCGCTCTCGTAGATGCCGAGCTTGAGACCCCTGCTGTGGACGTAGGCGGCGGTACCGCTGATGCCGTCGGGAAACTTGACCGGATCGGGGACGAGTTGGCCCGCCGCGTTGCGGGCCGAGGTCATCCAGCAGTCGTCGATGTTGACGTACTGGTAGCCGGCATCCTTCAGCCCGGAGGAGACGAGGCGGTCGGCGGTCTGCTCGACGAGCTGCTCGGTCACGTCGCAACCGAAGGCGTTCCAGTCGTTCCAGCCCATCGGGGGCGTCCGGGCGAGGCCGTTGTCGAGGGCATGTGCGGGCGGTGCGGCGCGCAGTACCAGCAGGGCCGGGACGAGGGCCAGCAGCAGCGCCATGGTGAGGGCGGCGCTCAGACGTCTCCTGAACGGTGCCGGAACGGTCATGTCGAGGTCTCCTGCTTCGCCGTGGGGGGCTGCACGAACTCACCGTTGGAAACGTAACCATCGCGAGGGTTCCACCCGCCGGCTTCGGCCGTCAATGGTCCGGACCAGAATGAACCGGGAGTGAACTGCCCGTGCCGTCAGAGGCGTTGACGGTCTCCTGAGTCGATGACAACGTTTTCATCACCCGCACCCTTGGAGGCCATCATGTCCCTGCGCCCCTCCCGGCGAGTGATGATCGGTTCCGGTCTGGCCGCACTGACGGCGACGGCCGTCACACCGGCGGACGCGGCCGAACGGCCCGGCTCCGCAAAGGCGTTGTCCCGCGCGAGAAACGCGTACTCCGCGCTGAAAAGACACTTCGACACCACCGACGGCTCCGGGCTCGTCCGCGAGCAGCTCCCGGCGGCGGCCGGCGACAACCCGTACTCGTACGAATGGCCCTTCTCGCAGGTGCACATCGCCGCCCTCGATCTCGCCGCCGTGGATCGGGAGTTCGAGCCGGAACTGGCCCGACGGGCGGCAGCGCAGGAGCACTACTGGAAGCCCGGCGGAGGCACCACCGGCCTCCCCGGCTACGCCTCCTACCCGGTCGCGCCGTTCGGCTCGGGCGGGGACATGTTCTACGACGACAACGAATGGGTCGGCCTGGCCAAGATCCAGCGGTATCTCCAGACCGGGGACACCGCCGCGCTGGCCCGCGCGAAGGAGATCTTCACCCTGGTCAGGTCCGGCTGGGACACCGACAGCGGGCATGCCGCGCCGGGCGGGGTCTTCTGGACGCAGGCCGACTGGAGCCACGACCGCAACACCGTCTCGAACATGCCGGGCGCCCAACTCGCCCTGCGGCTGCACCAGATCACCGGCGAAGCCGACTACCTGGACTGGGCGAAGCGCTTCCACGACTGGACGAACACACACCTCCAGAGCCCAAGTGGCCTGTACTGGGACCACCTTGACCTCCAGGGGACCGTGGAGAAGACGTTCTGGTCCTACAACCAGGGCGTGCCGGTCGGTGTGGCGGTGCTGCTGTACCAGGTCACCCGGGACCGCGCCCATCTGCGCCGGGCGGAGCGGGTTGCCGCCGCCGCGTACGCCTACTACGTCACGCAGGGGCGGCTGTTCACGCAGCCCGTGTTCTTCAACTCGATCTTCTTCAAGAACCTGCTGCTCCTGGAGTCGGTGACCGGGAAGGACACCTACCACCGGGCGATGTCCGACTATGCCGACCAGGTGTGGGACACGATGCGCGATCCCGCCACCGGGCTCGTGCACTTCGACACGGCCGGTGGCACCCAGGCGATCCAGCAAGCGGCACTGGCGCAGCTCTACGCCGTGCTCGCCTGGCCGCGTGCCAAGTGGCGGACACTGTACTGACGTTACGGGTGCCCGATCTCCCCCGTGCCGCGCGCGATCAACTCGACCGGGAGGACGGTGCGTCGGGAGGGGGAGTCGTCGCCGTCGATACGGTCCAGCAGGATATGGGCGGCCCTGCGGCCGAGTTCCTCGGTGTCGGAGGTGACGACCGTGACCGGGGTGGGCAGCATGTCGGCGAGCTTGAAGTCGTCGAACCCCACTACCGCCGGAGAGACTTGGAGCTCACGGCAGGCGCGCAGGACGCCCTCGGTGAGGAAGCCCGTGGTGGAGAAGACCGCGGTGGGCGGGTTCGCGGAGGTGAGCAGGGTGCGGGTGGCGGCCTCGGCCTCCTCCGTGGTGCCGGCGCGCAGGGTGACGACCAGGTCCTTGCCGGGCTCGATGCCGCTGCGGCGCAGCGCCTTGCGGTAGCCGCGCAGCCGGCGTCCGGTGCTGTAGTAGGAGGGCGCGACGAGGATCGCGATCCGCTGGTGGCCCTGGTCGACGAGGTGCTGGGTGGCCCTGCGTCCGCCCTCCTCGTTGTCGACGAGGACGACATCGGCCTCGGCGCCGGTGGCCGGGCGGTCGACGAAGACGATGGGCACGTGGTCGTGGCCGTTGATCTCGTCGAGGAAGGCGTGGTCGCCCTGGTCGGGGACGATGATGAGCCCGGCGACCCGGCGTCCGATCAGCTCGCCGACGGCCCGGCGCTCCACCTCGGGGTCCTCGTCGGCGGTGCTCAACAGCACTGCGTAGCCAGCCTCGTTGGCGACCTCGACGGCGGCCTTGGCGAGGGAGGCGTAGAACGGGTTGGTGAGGTCGCCGAGCAGCAGACCGATGGTCATGGAGTTCTGGCCGGGGCGCAGGGAGCGCGCGATCTCGTTCCGCTGGTAGCCGATGGCGGTGATCGCCGCGTTCACGCGCTCGGCCGTCTCCTCCCGGACCGTGCCGACGCCGTTGACGACGCGGGAGACGGTGACGACGGCGACTCCGGCCCGCTCCGCGACGTCGCGCATCGTGGGCCTGGTGTTCTGGCTGTGCGGGGGACGACTTCTCACGTGGGTTGAAGACCAACCTTCCATCGCGTACCAGGGGCCGGGACCGCGCCCAGGATACGTTTCCGGTCCCGGCCCGCCGCTCGGCCTACGGCCCCAACCGTTGCTCCTGATCACATCGTTGATCTTGCCGGTCATCGTCTGAAGGTCGGACAGCGGCTCCTTGCCGTTGAGGATGTCCGGCCAGTAGGCGGTGATCAAGTCGTGCGAATAGCGGGAGAGTTGGGCCGGGGCCGCGACCGGGGAGTCGGGCAGTACCTTGCTCCACACGGTGGAGTCGAGGTGCTTGAGGACCTTGAAGGTGGCGTCCGCGTTCTGCCTGTACGACTGGGTGCAGATGCCGACCGCGTCGTAGAGGGTGGCCGCCTTGGTCTGCTGGGGAAGCGGGGCGAAGCCGTACTTGGTCTTCGGCTTGTCGCTGAGGAAGCCGGCGGCCAGCCACTGGCCGCTCCACAGCATCGGGATTTCTCGGCAGCGTGTCGATCTGCGGATCCCCCGTTCGACGGGTGGGTGGAGGCGCGGCCCGCGAGGCGGGATCCGGGCGGGCCGCGGCTCCGTGATCAGCAAGTACTGTCCATTCGTCGACGAGAGGTTCGGGGTGCCGAGCGTATGGCCGGCCGCCGGACGCCCGAGGAGAAGACATGCAGATCCGTGCCCGTATGAGCATGAGTGCCGATGGCTATGTGACCACGCCGAACGGGTGGCCCGCCCAGACCGCCGACCCCGCGTTCGTCTCCGGTGAGAGCCACGGGATCAGGGAGTTCCTCGAAGGCTGCGAGGCGGCGCTGATGGGCCGCACCACGTTCGAGCCCGCGCTCTCCAACAGCCGCTGGCCGTGGCCGGAGCTCGACGTGTTCGTGCTCGGCTCGCACCGTCCGGACGGCACCCCTGACCATGTCGTCGCCGACAGTGACCCGGCGCGGCTGCTGGCGAAGCTCCGCTCGGCCAACCGGGGCGGCGACGTCCACCTCATCGGGGGCCCGCGGACGATCGGGACGTTCCACGCCCTCGGGGCACTGGACACCCTCGAACTGGTCGTACTGCCGATGCTGTTCGGTGGTGGGATGCAGCTGACGCCCATGCTCAGTCCCGACACCGGGCTGGTCTTCGAACGCCAGCGTGCCCTCCCCGGTGGTTCGGTGGAGATCGTGTACTCGTGCAAGGGCAGTCGCGCCGAACTGCCCAGCAAGCCTGCCGGCCAACGCTGATCCCGGCCGGCCTCACGGCGTGATCGTCAGGCCGTCGTGGTCCGACAGGTCGGTGAGGTTGAGTTGGGTCGGGGGCGTTGCCCCGGTCGTCGTTCCCGGCATCACTATGTGGCTCAGGCTGATGTCTGAAATGGGGGCGCCCGGGAGGCCGTTGATGCGGGCGGCGGTCGTACCGGCGTTGCGGACGCGGACGTTGGAGATCGTGACGCCGGTGACCGGGCCGATGCCCGCCGTGTTGCCGGTCATCGGGGCGAGCCGGCTGCGGTTGCCGTCGCCGATCCGTTGTCACCTCAGGACGAACCTCCGTCGCCCGGGACTCAACTCCCGCAAACAGAACGGCGATCCTCCGGTCCCTCGCCGAATCGCTGCCATATTCGAGAACCACTTCGGAGGTGGCTGTGACGCTAGAGGCGACGACATCCCTGACGGCAGTGACACCCTCGGCGGACCGCACCGCCGGCCGCATCGCCGACCTGGAAGAGCGACGGGCGCGGGCGGTGGTCACGGGCGTGCCGAGAAGACACGGGGCGCTAGGTGCGCGGGAGCGGATCCAACGGCTGCTGGACGCGGGCTCGTTCGCGGAGACCGGTGTGTTCGTGCGGGCGAGATCGGTGGGGGACGGTGCCGGGCGGCCGTACGGCGACGGGGTCGTCACCGGGTACGGCACGGTCGACGGACGGCCGGTCTGTGTGTTCGCGCAGGACTCCACGGTCTTCGGCGGCAGCTTGGGCGAGGCCTTCGGCGAGAAGACCGTGGCGCTCATGGACCTCGCCCTGAAGACCGGGTGTCCGGTCGTGGGGCTCAACGACTCCGGGGGCGCCCGCATCCAGGAGGGCGTCAACTCCCTCGCTCTGTACGCCGAGTTGGTGCGGCGGAACGTCAAGGCGTCCGGGGTGATCCCGCAGATCTCCGTCGTCCTGGGCCCGTGTGCGGGCGGCGCCGCCTACTCCCCCGCCATCACCGACTTCACCGTCATGGTGGACGGCGCCTCGCACATGTTCGTCACCGGTCCCGACGTCATCGAGGCGGTCACCGGCGAACGCACCACCGCCGAGGAACTCGGCGGCGCCCGCACCAGCAACTCCGTGAACGGCAACGCCCACTTCCTCGCCGCCGACGAGGAGGACGCGCTCGACACCGTACGCGACCTGCTGTCGTACCTTCCCGCCAACAACCTGGAGCGGCCCCCGGAGTACGCGCCCGGAGCGGTCGCCGCCGGGGACCCGCTCGACGAGGTCGTCCCGGACCGGCTCGGGCACGCCTACGACATGCGGGACATCCTGCGCGCGGTCGTCGACGACGGTGAACTCCTCTACGTCCAGGAGCTGTTCGCGCCGAACATCGTCTGTGCGCTGGCCCGGGTCGAGGGGGCGAGTGTCGGGGTCGTCGCCAATCAGCCGCTGCACTCGGCGGGAGTCCTCGACATCGACGCCTCCGAGAAGGCCGCGCGGTTCGTGCGGTTCTGCGACGCGTTCGGCATCCCGCTGCTCACCTTCGCCGACGTCCCCGGCTATCTCTCGGGCGTGAGCCAGGAGCGGGGCGGCATCATCCGGCGCGGCGCCAAACTCCTGTACGCGTACGCCGAGGCGACCGTCCCCAAGGTCACCGTGGTGGTGCGCAAGGCGTACGGCGGCGGCTATGCGGTGATGGGCTCCAAGCATCTCGGCGCCGACCTGAACCTCGCGTGGCCGACCGCGCGGATCGCCGTCATGGGCGCGGAGGGCGCCGTGGGGGTGCTGCACCGGCGTCAACTCGCCGCGGCGGACGACCCGGAGGCGCTGCGGGCCGACCTGGTCGCCACGTACGAGGCCACGCACGGGACTCCGTACCTCGCCGCCGAGCGCGGGTACGTCGACGACGTCATCGCGCCGCGCGACACCCGCGTCCACGTCGGCCGGGCCCTGCGCGCGCTGCGGGGCAAGCGCGCCCCGATGCCGGAGCGGCGGCACGGCAACATCCCGCTCTGACCGCCGAGTTCAGCCCGTGCACACCACTCCCCCTGCCGCTCTCCCTGCTGTTCGTGAGGAGCCCGTCCGATGGACAGTCGCCGCCCGCCGCTCGCGCCCGCGTACCGGACCCTGCCCGAGTACGTGCGGCACTGGGCCGAACTCACCCCGCACCGACGGGCGTTCACCTTCGTCGACCATCCCACCCCCAACTCCCGTGGCGTACACCGCACGTTGACCTGGCAGCGCCTCGATCTGCGCGTACGGGCGCTGGCCGCCCAACTCGCCGAGCAGGCCGAACCCGGGGCGCGGGTCGCCCTGTTGTGCCCGCAGGGGACGGAGTACATCACCGGGTTCCTGGCGGCGCTGGCCGCCGGGATGGTCGCCGTACCGCTGTATCCGCCCGGTCTGCCGGGGCAGGGCGACCGGCTCGTCGGGGTGTTGGGGGACGCGCGCCCCGCGGTCGTGGTGACCACCGGCCGGGTGCTGACCGAGGTGACGGACTTCTGCGAGCGCGCGGAGGTGCCGGTCCTCGCGGCGGACCGGGTGCCCGACACCGCCGCCCTCGACTGGCGGGCGCCGGAGCCGGATTCGGACGCGACCGCCTATCTCCAGTACACCTCCGGGTCGACCCGGGCCCCGGCCGGCGTGGAGATCACCCACGCCAACGTCGTCGCCAACGCCCGCCAGGCGCTTGCCGCCTACGGCGCCGACGCGCATCCGGTGACCTGTGTGGGCTGGCTGCCGCTCTACCACGACATGGGGCTGGTGCTGAGCGTGGCGGCCCCCGTCGTACGCGGGCTGCCGTCGGTCCTCATGGACCCGGCCGCGTTCCTGCACGAACCGGCGCGCTGGCTCAGGCTGTTGGCCGCGCATCCGCGCGCGCTGAGTGCCGCGCCGAACTTCGCCTACGACTACTGCGCCTCCGCCGTCACCGAGGCGCAGAAGGAGGGGCTGCGGCTGGACGGGGTCGCCGCGCTGATCAACGGCAGCGAACCCGTCCGGCCCGGCACCGCCGACCGTTTCCACGCCGCGTTCGCCGCACAGGGGTTGGCGGCGGAGGCGCACTGTCCGTCGTACGGGCTCGCCGAGGCCACCGTGTTCGTCAGCGCCGCCCGGCCCGGCCGGCCGCTCGGCCGGTTCGCCCTCGACCGGGACGCCCTCGCCGCCGGGAAGGCGCTGCCCGCGCGCCCCGAGGATCCGCGCGCCGTGCTCCTCGCGGGGTGCGGAACTCCGGTCGGGCAGCGGGTGCGCATCGTCGATCCGGTCGCCCAAGCCCTGCTGGCCGAGGGGGAGGTCGGGGAGATCTGGGTGCAGGGCGCCAATGTGGGGCGCGGCTACTGGAACAACTCCGCACAGACCCGGCGGGTGTTCGGCGCCTCGCTCGGCGCGGACGCACCGGGCGGCTGGCTGCGCACGGGTGACCTCGGGACCGTCCTGGACGGGCAGTTGATCGTCACCGGCCGGCTCAAGGACCTCATCGTCGTCGACGGCCGCAACCACTATCCGCAGGACGTCGAGGCCACCGCCCAGGACGCGCACCAGGCCGTACGGCGGGACCGGCTCGCCGCGTTCGGGGTGCCGGGCGGCGCGGGCGAGCGGGTGGTGGTCGTCGCCGAACACACGCGCGCCACCAGCCTCGGCGACCTCGACGTACCGGCCCTGACGCGTGCCGTGCGCGCGGCCGTGTCCGCACGGCACGGGCTGCGGCTCGCCGATGTCGTCCTGGTCGCTCCCGGCACCGTGCCCCGCACCTCCAGCGGCAAGGTGTCACGGGCCCTGACCCGCGCCCGGTACCTGGAGGGCGACTACGCCACGGAGAGCGCGGGATGACGGCCGTCGACGGGAGCGGGACGGGGGAACGGACGACGGCCGCCGACGAGAACGCGCTGCGGCTGCGGATCGTGGAACGGGTGGCCGAGTGGTGCGGCACGCCGGCGCATGACGTGACGACGGACCGGCCGCTGGCCGAACTCGGCATGTCCTCGCGGGACGCGGTCGTATTGGCAGGCGAGTTGTCGCTGCTCACAGGGCACGACCTGCCGGCGACGCTGCTGTGGGAGGCACCGACGGTCGACGCCCTGGTGGCGCGGTTGTGCGGCACGGACTCCCGGCCCTCCCCGCTCGGCGTTCCCGCACCTGCCGTGCGGGCAGCGCCGGGTGAGCCCGTCGCGGTGATCGGCGTCGGCTGTCGGCTGCCCGGCGGAGTCCACGGCCCGGACGGCTACTGGCAGTTGCTGATCGACGGCGTCGACGCGATCAGACGAGTACCCGAGGACAGATGGGGCGACTTCACGCCGTTCCCGCCCGCCGAAACTCCTTTGTACGGCGGCTACTTGGACGACATCGCCGGGTTCGACGCCGACTTCTTCCGGATCAGTCCGCGCGAGGCCGCGGTGATGGACCCGCAGCAGCGGATCCTCCTTGAGGTCGTGCGCGAGACACTCGACCACGCCGCCGTCCCGGCCGCGGCCCTCGCGGGCACGGCCACCGGCATCTACGTGGGCGTCTCGGCCCCGGAGTACGGCCGCCTCACCGGTGCCGACCCGCACGCCGTCGACCCCTGGGCCCCGGCGGGCGCGGCGCTCAGTGTGGCGTCGGGCCGGCTGGCGTACGTCCTGGACACCCACGGTCCCAACATGGCGGTGGACACGGCCTGTTCGTCCTCCCTGGTCGCTCTTCACCAGGCCTGCGTGAGCCTGCGCGACGGCGAGACCGACACGGCGATCGCCGCCGGGGTGAACGTCCTGCTCTCCCCCGCCGTCGACGTCGCCTTCGCCCGGGCGGGGGCGCTCGCGCCGGACGGCCGCTGCAAGCCGTTCGCCACGACGGCCGACGGCATCGGACGCGGCGAGGGCTGCGCGGCGGTACTGCTGAAACGGCTGTCCGACGCCGAGCGCGACGGCGACCGCGTCCTCGCGGTGATCCGCGCCACCGCCGTCAACTCCGACGGCCGCTCGGGCGGCCTGCTGGCCCCCAACCCGGCCGCGCAGCAGGCCCTGTTGGCGACGGCGTACGGGCGCGCCGGACTCGCCCCGGCCCACGTGGACTACGTGGAGGCACACGGCACCGGCACTCCGCTGGGCGACCCGATCGAGGCGGGCGCGCTCGGCGCGGTGCTGGGCGACGGCCGTGACCGCGAACAGCCCTTGCTGCTCGGCTCGGTGAAGGGCAACCTCGGTCATCTGGAGTGCGCGGCCGGTCTCGCCGGTCTGGTGAAGACGGTCCTCGCCCTCCACCACGACCTCGTCCCGCCGTCGCTGCACGGGACCTCACTCCCCGACGCACGACTGCGCCTCGTCACCGAGCCCGAACCCTGGCCCCGCTACGGCGGCACGGCCACCGCAGGCGTCTCGGGCTTCGGCTTCGGTGGCACCAACGCCCATGCGGTGCTGGAGGAATGGCGGCCGACCGCGCCTCCGGCCCAGGGAGCCGGGGAGCCGGCCGCCCGCCTCCATCTCCTCTCCGACCTCGACACCGAGCGGGTCCGCGACACCGCCGCCCGGCTCGCCGCGTGGTTGCGCACGCCCGTCGGCAGCGCGGCCCGTCCCGCCGACGTGGCCCGCACGCTCGCGGGACGTACCGGGCGCGGGCCCGTGCGCGCCGCCGTCGTCGCCCGCGACGGACACGAACTGGCCGACGCGCTGGACGCGTTGGCGCAGGGCACCCCGGACCCTCGGGTGGTCACCGACGACCGCGACCGGGTGGGGCGCGGCGGTCCGGTGTGGGTGTTCTCCGGCTACGGCAGCCAGTGGACCGGCATGGGACGCCAACTTCTCGCGGAGGAACCGGCCTTCGCCGCCGCCGTCGAGAAACTCGACGCCCAGCTCGCCGACGTCTTCGGCTTCTCCCTCCGCGCACACCTCGCCTCGGCCGACCCCCTCGACCGCCTCGACGTGTCCCAACCCGTGCTCTTCGGAACCCAGTTGGCATTCGCTGAGCTGTGGCGGTCCTACGGCGTCGAACCCGCCGCCGTGATCGGTCACTCCCTGGGCGAGGTGGCCGCCGCGGTGTGCGCGGACGCGCTGGACGTGGTGGACGCGGCTCGGGTCGTCGCCGTACGGGCCCGGTTGCTTGGTGGGCTGCGCGGGGGCGCGATGGCCGTCGTGGACCTGGAGGACGGTGAACTGACCGACCTGGAAGGGGAGTTCCCCGGTGTGCAGGTCGCCGTGCACTCCTCGCCCCGGCAGAAGGTCGTCACCGGTGACGAGGTGGCGGTCGCCCGGCTGGTGCGGCGGCTTGAGCGGCGGGGGCGTGCCGCGCGGGCCATGCGGGTTGTCGGCGCCGGACATTCGCCCCAGGTGGACCCGCTGTTACCGGAACTGGTCGAGGCCCTCGCGGACCTCCGGGGACGGTCACCGCGCATCCCCGTCTACTCCACCGTCCTCGACGACCCGCGCGGCGCCTGCGAGTACGGCGCCGAGCACTGGGCCGCCAACCTGCGCCGGCCGGTGCGACTGGACCGGGCCCTCGCTGCGGCCGCGGCGGACGGTCGTACCGCCTTCGTCGAGATCTCGCCACATCCGGTCCTGGCCCGGGCCGTCGCCGACACCGTGCCCGGCGCACTCACCGTGGGCACGCTGCGTCGCTACGCGGCCGGATCCGCCGCGTTTCTCGGGGAGTTGGGCGCCTTGTACGCGGCGGGGCTGTCGTTGCCGGTACCGGCCGGCCGGGTCGTCGACCTTCCGCTGCCGCGCTGGCGGCATGCCCGGTACTGGTGGACGGACGGGCGGGGACGCGTAACACCTGATCGGTCGCCGGGACCCACCGCTGTCGTGGAGTCCCCACCCGCTTCGGTGGTCGCCCGCGTCGGTCACCACATCGCCGCCGTCACCGGCCATCCCACGGCCCGTATCACCCCCACCACCGCGTTGGCCGACCTCGGCCTGGATTCCCTGCTGGCCGTCCGGATCCGTACCGCCCTGGACCGCGAGTTCGGCATCGAGCTGCAACTGCGTGACTTGTTCGCCGCCACGACGATCGACGAAGTGGCGGACCGGATAAGGCAGTTGACCGATGAACCGCCCCCGCTCCGCACACTGCGCGCAGGCGGCTCGCACGCCCCGCTCTTCCTCTTCCACGCCGCCGGCGGCACCACCGACGTCTATCGCACACTCGCCCAACACCTGGGCGACGAACGACCGGTGCACGGTCTCGACCGGATCGAGGACGCCCGTACGGTGTCGGAGAAGGCGCGGCGCTACGCCGAGCAGATCACGGCTTTTCATCCCAACGGGCGCTGTGTGCTGGCCGGTTGGTCCTTCGGCGGGTTCCTCGCCCAGGAGACGGCACGGCTCCTCGTCGCCGCCGGGCTGGACGTCGAACTCGTCGCGCTCATCGATTCCGTACGCCCGCTCCACCGGCCCGGCCGTGTCCGCGCCCATCTCACCGGTTTCGCCCGGCACGTCGCCGATACGTACGGAGTACAACTGTCCTTGCCATACGACGAGTTGGTGGCCATGGACGACGACCGCGCACGCATCGACGCCGTGCTGCGCACTCTGCGCGGGGCCGCGCGGGTGCCGCCCGCCGTGCTGGAGCACCAGCGTGCCTCGTACCTGGATCTGCGGATCGGCGAGGCACACCGGCCGGGCCGGTACGAGGGCCCGGTGGTGCTGTACCGGGCCACGGAACCGGCGCCGCACACCGTGCGCGACCCGGCGTACGAACGGGACGACGACGCGCTCGGCTGGGACGAGGTGTGCCCGCGCCTGACGGTCGTACCGGTGTCGGGGCACCACCTCTCGCTGCTCGACCCGCCGCACGTCGACGAGATCGCCGCCCATCTGCGGCGGGTGCTGGCCTCACCGGGCGAATCCACCGCACCGGCCTGAGGACCCGCCGTTCCTACCGAGGAGCCGCCATGCCGCACCACCGCCCCGCCACACCGCAGCACCCCGTCGGAATCCCCCCACGCGCCGCCCTCCCGCAGCCCCCTTCCGGCGGGATGTCCCGCCGCGCCGCCACGCGGGTCGCCGCGGCCACCGGGCTCGCCGTCCTGTTCGGTGCGACGGGCGGCGTGGGACGGGCCAGGGCCGCGACGCGGCTCTCGGCGCGGACCTTCGACGTGTCCGTGTCCTCGCCCGCGTTGGGCCGCAGTGCTCCGGTGCGGCTGATCCTGCCGTCGGACTTCGCCGCGCAGCCCGGTCGGACGTATCCCGTGCTGTATCTGCTGCACGGGGCGCACGACGACTACACGTCCTGGACGCGGGAGACGGACATCGAGGCCTTCACCGAGGGGCGCGAGCTGATTGTCGCGATGCCGGACGCGGGGCCCACCGGCATCCCCAGTGTCTGGCGCGAGGGACCCGACTACGAGACGTTCCAACTCCTGGAGGTTCCGGCGCTGTTGGCCCGGGACTACCGGGCGTCCGGTGTGCGGGCGGTCGCCGGGGTATCCACCGGGGGCTACGGCGCGATGGCGCACGCGGCCCGCCATCCGGGCGCGTTCACCGCCGCCGCGTCCTACAGCGGGATCCTCGACACCACGGCGCCCGGAGTGCCCTCCCTGGTGGACACCATTGTGGCCCGCGAGAACCTGTCGCCCCTCACGCTGTGGGGCAACCCCCTGCTGAACGGGCTGACTTGGCGGGCCTTCAATCCGCGCGCCCAGGCCGGCGGGCTGCGCGGCACACCGCTGTACGTGTCCAACGGCAGTGGCGTGGCCGGGGGTTCGGGCGACTGGCTGCCCGAGGCGCTGGAGAGTCTGCTGTGGCCGTCCGCGCACAGTTTCACCGGTGTGCTCGCGCTGCTCGGCATTCCGGTCACCACCCACTTCTATCCGGGCGGAGGGCACAGCTGGGCCTACTGGAAAGGGGAGTTCACCGCCTCGTGGCCGATGCTCGCCGCCGCGCTGGGGCTGCCGGAGTGATGTCGGTGCAGCCGGGGCACGGAACGGAGCGCAGGGGACGGCCGTCCAACACGGGACGTCCCCCTCGTCCCACGGGCAACGGTCCGTGGGTGAGCCGCCTCCGGGGGAAAGGAGTGTCCGTCGTGGCCGTCCCCACCCCGCGCGGAGTACCCGCCGATCCCGCAGCCGCCCCGGTCCCGCCCGAACTGGCCGAGCTGCTGCGTGCCCAACTCCCGCGCGTGGCCGACGAGGTGGAGGAAGAGGTCCGCAGACAGGTGCCCGAGTACGGGCTGCCGTCGGGTGCCGTCTACCGCGAGAACCTGCGGGCCGGTGTGGTGCAGGCGCTCACCCTGTTCATCGACCACATCGCGGACCCGCGCGACCAGCGGTCCGCGATGGCCACGACGTACTACGAGATCGGGCGCGGTGTGGCGTTGGACGGCCGCAGCCTGGACGCGGTGCAGTCCGCGTTACGGGTCGGCGGGCTGCACGCCTGGCGGCTGATGGGGCGCACGGCGGAGGAACTCGGTCTGGATTCACAAGTCGTGGCCGTGCTGGGTGAGTTGGCGTTCCAGACCGTGCACGAGGTCGCCGAGGCGGCGGCCGCCGGTTACGCGGACGCACGGTCGCACAGCGCGGACGAGCTGGAGCGGCGGCGCGGACGGCTGCTCGATCTGCTGCTGGGCGACGGGCCGGTGTCCGCAGAGGAGGTGCAGGACCTGGCGCACGGCGCGCGGTGGCGGGTGCCTTCACGGGTCGCCGTCATCGCACTGGCCGCGCCCGCGGACCCGCGCGCCGAGGACCGGCCGCCGGCGATGCCCGGCGCGCTGGCCGACATGGAGTCACGGCCGCCGCGTGTGCTGGTACCGGACCCGGAGGGTTACGGCCGGTTCGGCGGGCGGTCGTTCGTGCTCGGCCTGGGCGGCCGTCCGGCGGCGGTCGGTCCCACGGTCCCGGTGTCGGAGGCCGCGCGGTCGCTGCGCTGGGCCACGCGGGCGCTGGGGCTGATGGGACGCGGAGTGCTGCCCCGGCAGGGCGTGGTGCTGTGCGCCGACCATCTCTCGACGCTGCTGCTGCACGGCGACGAGCCGCTGCTCGCGCAGTTGGAGACCCGGGTGCTGGCTCCGCTCGACGCGGCTTCCGAGGGCCAACGCGCCCGGCTGGCCGAGACCTTGCTCGCCTGGCTGCTCAGCGGCAGCAACGTCCCCGATGTGGCCGCCCGGCTCCATATCCACCCGCAGACGGTCCGCTACCGCCTGCGCCAGCTGGAGAAGCTCTTCGGTGAGTCCCTGCACGACCCGGGCGCTCGCCTGGATCTGATTCTCGCGCTGCGCTCGGCTGCGTCGCGGGAGGGCGAGCGCGACTCACGCGCCGACAAAAACAGGGACGGTTTCTGAATTCCCGTCCATAACACCCGGTGAAACAACGCGAATACCTTCGAGGTGTCCTTTCCACAGGCGCGTGGCACGCGCCCCACCCTCAAAGGATTCTCATGCGTATTCGCTTGTGCCTGGCCGCGCTCTCGCTGCTCGGCGGAGCCGGTCTCGCCACTCTCACCGCGCCCACGGCGTCGGCCGCCACCTGCGCGGACCTCGACGTCGTGGCGGCTCGCGGCACCTTCGAGCCGGGGACTCTCGGTCTGATCGTCGGCGACCCGGTGTTCTCCGCGCTCCAGCAGAAAATCACCGGAAAGACCCTCTCCAGCTATGCGGTGAACTATCCCGCCGACCTTTCCCCGACGTCCGCCGCGACGGGGAATCTCGATGTGGTGAACCACGTCGACGCGCAGGCGGCGGCCTGTCCTAATCAGCGTTTCATTCTCGTCGGCTATTCGCAGGGCGCGAATGTCGTCGACAATTCCATGGGGATCAGCAGCGACGGCGCGGTGGTCGGCAGCCCGATCGTGGCGACGATCCCGGCGGCCGTCGAGCCGAGGGTCGCCGCGGTGCTGCTGTTCGGCAACCCGATCCGTGCCCTCGGCAAGAGCGTCACCGGCATCTATCAGAGCCGCACCATCGACTTCTGCGCCGCCGGTGACCCGATCTGTCAGAACGGCGGGACGGACGTGCTGGCCCACCTCGGCTACACCTCGGACGCCGGTGCGGCGGCGACGTTCGCGGCGGGCAAGGTCTGAGCCGCAACAGCGCTGTGGGGCCCGGGAGTTGATACTCCCGGGCCCCTGTCGCCGTCGGCTACTTGGGCGACGCGGCGAACCCCGCGAGGCTGCTGGAGACGATCTCGGGCCTGCCGTTGTTCTGCGCGGGTGCCGCCGTCAGGACGTCCAAGTGCTGGTATCCGGGGGCGATCACCGGGTGCAGGTCGGTCGGGATGCGGCCCGCGAGGAGTCCGTCGCCCGCGAGCACGGTGAGCGTCGGGTTGGCCGTCAACCCGCCCGGGTGGACGACGAGTTGCTTGACCTGGGGTGAGGTGGCCAGCTCGATGTCGGTGACCAGCTTGGTCGGGAAGTACTGCTCGGTGAAGTCCAGCGGCTGCTCCCCCATGCTGCGGGCCAGCTCGTGGATGTCGGTGACCTCCTTGGAGGCGTTGGTGAAGGGGGTGCCGTCGGCCGAGCGGTACCCGGGGTCGTCGGCGGCGCCGGCCCGGTCGTAGTTCCGCCAGGTGTAGAGCGGGCCGTGCGGCTGTGCCGGAATCGCCTTGTACTCGACGCCGAACAGCTGCGACTGCCCCGAACTGCCGTTGGCGGCGGGGAAGTTCTTGTCGGTGAGGGGGCCGCCGTCGAAGAGGCCCACGCTGCTCTGCAGGAACGCCAGCGGTTCGGAGTTGTCGTCCATGAGCGCGCCGAGCACGGCGTCGTTGGTGAGCCGGAAGTCCTTCACGGCGGGTGAGCCGGTGAGGAAGGTGGCGGTGTCCTTGGAGAACAGGAACCGGTTCGTGGCCTCGATGTTGACGTTGGAGGGCAGATCGGCGGGCAGGTCCGACTCACCCTCCGGGTCGCGTGCGGCGCCCAGGCCCGCGATGGCGAGCAGGGTCATCGTCTCGGGGTTGAGCAGCACCGGCGCGGACAGCGAGCGCGACAGCACCCCGCTGTCGAGCCCCGCCTGCACGACGGCGTAACCGAGCCCGATATCAGGCAGGTTGGTGTCGTCGGGGATGCTGCCGCTCAGGTCGGCGAGCGAGGTGGAGATCGTGGTGTCGAGGGCGAAGTAGCCGGCGCACTGGTTCTGTCCGGCGTCGGCCAGGGTGGCGGGGTTGCCGTCGAAGTCGGCCGCCGCGAAGTACCCGGTGATCACCCCGCCGAGCGAGTGCCCGCCGCACAGCACCTTGCTCCTGCGCGTGCCCTGGTCGGGCAACTCGGCGACGAGCAGGTCGTATTCGTCCCGTACGGTCTGCTCGATACCGAGTCCCGCCATCCAGCCGAGCCGGTCGTTGCCGACGAACCCGGCGAAGGTCCGGCCGTCGACGGCCCTGCCGCGGTAGTAGTAGTCGACGGCCGTGTGCTGGTCGCCGGAGGCGATACCGGTGGGATCCTCAAGGCAGTTGGAGCGCCGGTCCAGGGCCCAGAACTCGACGTGCCGTCCCTGGGCGGCGGCTTGGGCGACCGTGTTACGGGCGACGCTGTCGAAGGCTCCGGCCCCTTCGAGGATGCCGGGCTGGGCCACGAGGATCCGGTCGGCGTCGGCCGAGGCGCGCGGCCCGTCGGCGGAGCGGTAGCGCAGATACGACAGCCAGTCGCACGCCGCCGGGCGGGCGCCGAACGACTGCGGTAACGGCACTTTCACCCGCACCACCGACTCGACCACCCCGTCGGCGGGATGCGTCGACGCGACCGGGGTCTCGGTGCGCGCGCTCTCGCCCTGCGCCTGCGGGGCGGCGGCGGTGACCGTCCCGGCGGTCACCAGTACCGCCAGCGCGGCACCGCGCCACGTCCTTGCCCTTGTCCGTCCTGTGCTGCGACTCGTCTTCATGGCCGGACCGTAGGGCGCTCGCGCCCCGGGGATCGGGCAGTGCTCACAAGAACGCAGCGCCCGGCGAGCCCCTTGTCACCGGCCCGCAGAGAACAGGGGGCCTTCCGTGTCCGTCAGGCGTCCTTGATCGTCGCGGTGACGGGCGTGCCGGTCTCCACCGTGCGGCTGACCGTGCACAGCCGGTCGTGGGAGACGGTGACCGCCCGGGGCAGGATGGCGCGGGCCCGGTCCCCCGCCTCGCCCTCCGGGAAGGACACGGCGAAGGTGACCGCGAGGTCGGTCATCCGGTTGCCGAGGTCGTCGCTGACCTTGTTGCCGGTCACCGTGACCGTGAAGCCGTCGGGCTCCGCGTGCCGGGTGGTGGCCACGTCGACGTCGGCCGCGGTGCAGCCCCCGATCGCGGCGAGCAGCAGCTCGACGGGGGTGAACTCGGTGCCGCCGCCGTTCGCGGTGCCGAACTCGACGGTGCCGCCGCGGGCGTTGGTGGCGGTGAACCGGCCGGGGCCGGTGCGGTCGACGGTGACGAGGCGCAGGGAGTTTTCGCTCATGCCGGAGATCCTTCCAGAGAACCCGGCCGGATCCCCCGCCGCGCGCCGCCGACCCGCGTCGCCGGACTACGGGCGGACCGCGTGGCCGATCTCGGCCGCGACGGGAGCGTGGGACAGGTACTGCGTGATGTCGTGCGCCCGGTCCTTGCGGTTGGGGCACACCACGTCGCGGACCTGAGGCCAGTCGTCGTGGAGCGGACAGCCGATGGCGACGGCGTCCGCGGCCGCCCACGCGTTGGTCCACACGTCGACCTGACCGGGGCGGACCGGTCCGCCGACGAGCAACCGCCTGTACACGGCGTCGAGTCCGAGCGGGCTGCCCGCGGTCACCAGCAGGGGGACCGAGGTCCGGGCGGGCAGCCTGGTGAACAGGTCGAGCGCGACGACGGTGCCGAGGCTGTGGCTGACCAGCACGAACTCGCCGTTCTCGGGCAGCCCGGCCAGCACCGCCTCCAGCACGGCGTCGCGTACCGACTTGTTGCCGAGGTAGGCCGCGACATCGCGGAACACCGTCGCGATCACGACGTCGTCGAGCCCGCTGCGCGCCGCGATCCAGGACAGCGGCCGTTGCAGCGCGGCGATCGCCCCGCCGAGCAGGCCCGACTCCTGCGCGGCGTCGGACGCCCGCTCCGACGCGGGCATCCCGGTGGTGTCGGCGGCTTCGGTCAGCAGCGCGGAGTACACCGCGCGGGCGGCCGAGTCGACGGGCACATACGCCTCGGCCGTGGTCGTCGCCGTACCGGGGGCGACGCTCTCGCGGGTGACCGAGGCGGCGGCCAGCGCGTCGCCGTAGAAGGGGAACCAGACGTCGGCGGGGTCCAGCGGCGCGAGGCCCGCCGCCGTGAGGCCGGTGGCCAGGCCGCCGCACCAACTGGTGCGCAGGTCGGCGGGGTTGTGGCCCTGCTGCCCGCGGCCGTGCAGGAACACGACGGGTCGGCCGTGGCCGGTCCGCCCGGTCACTCCGCTCCGCTCCTGGACGCCGGCGCCTCCGGCCGGCGGGACGGGGCGCTCGTCCGGCACCGCTTCCCTCGGCACCGCCTGGGGGCCCAACTCGGCGAGCAGCGCCCGCTGTTCGGGGGGCGGCTCCGCTGCGGCGAGGTGCCGCAGGATGGCGCTGACCCGGGTTCCTTCGTTGGCGATCCAGCCCGAGCCGTCGGGATCGGGCACCCCGGCGTGGTGCAGCGCGACGACTTCCCACTGGTCGTTGAACACGGGTGAGCCGGAGTTTCCGGGCTCAGTGTCCGTGCGGTAGTGGAGGAACTCCGGTAGCTGGTTGAGGAGTTCGTTGGCGCGGACCGCGATCTCCTTCGGCCGGCCGTCCGGGTGGCCGACGATGTTCACCGGCTCGCCGATGACGATCTTCCCCTGCTGCGCGATCAGCTTCAGCCGGCCGTGGGCCGTGCCGGGCCACGTCCCGGCGGCGCCCGATCCGACGGCGACGAGTGTGTAGTCGAGCGCGGGGTCCGTGACGAACAGGACGTCCGGGGCGAGATCGTAGGAGTCGACCGGTTTGGCCGTGCCGTCGACGTCGGATTCGAGGTCGAACTCCGCGAAGGACCCGGTCGCCGTGGCCGCGTCGGGCAGCACGTGGTTGTTGGTGAGCAACAGGCGCTCCCCCACGAGGAACCCGGTGCCGAACCCGGCCCTCCGGCCGTCCTCGATGATCGAGACACGTGCGACCGCACGGGCCGCGCGCTCCCCGCGGGCAAGGAAGTTGACGCTCTGCAGTTCGCTCGCGGCGCCGAGGATCCGTTCGAACACGACGGCCGGACGCACCGGCTCCCCGTCGGACGGCAGGGCACCCGGATCGACCTCCCCCTTCCGCAACAGCCGCTCCGCGCGGGCGCGCAGCTGCTCCTCGCTGTCGGCGGCGAAGGGCGTGCCGGTCTCCGCCTGCCGACGCCGGATGTCCTCGCGTTGGGCCACCGTGTCCCGGTAGCGCCGCGCCATGTTCTGCTGCTGTTGTCGTAGGTCCATGGGCGCATGCTCCGAGGAGGGGGACGCAGGACGCTTCGGGGAACTCCCTACGGCGCACGGCGCCCCCGCCGGAGCAACTGCCCGGCGGGGGCGTGTCATCGGGTCACAGGACGCCGGCGAACCGGAGGAAGTCCGGGATCGTGCGCACCGGCCGGCCGTTCGGGAGCAGAACACCCTGGGCGGGGCTCCAGCTCGTCCTGTTGACGTAGGAACCGGGGTCGTTGCGGAGCTGGCCGATGAGGGTCTCGGCGACGATGCGGCTGCCGACCTCGCCGAGGCGTCGGCCCAGCTCCCGCACCTCGGCCTCCTTCAGGATGTAGAACCACAGCGGGGTCCTGTCGAAGAGACCGCCCGCCTCCAGGGCGTCCTTGACCGGGTCGCTGCTGTCCTGCTCCAGTTCCGCGCGGGTGAGGGGCGCGACGCCGAGCGCTTCGGCGACCGCCTGCCCGGTGGGGGCGGCGAGGCGGTAGCCGCGCAGGAGGTTGCGCTGGGCCAGGTGCTTGAGCAGTTCCTTGATCCGCTCGGGCAGGCTCGGGTCGTTGCCCTCGTTGCGCAGGTCGGCGAGCGGGGGCGCGAGCCTGGTGTCGATGAGCCGTGCGAAGCGGTTGCCGAACGGGCTGTTCTTGTCGACCATCCGGTCCCATTCGGCCGGCCAGTTCGACGGGAGCGTCGTCAGCGGGCCGACGAAACCGCCCCTGCCGGTGAACTGGAAGAGCTGGTCGAGGGTGGACACGGGGGCCCGGTCGCCGGGGCGGCCGAAGTTGCGGTTCCAGTCGTAGGCGCCGCGCACCATGCTGTGGCCGAAGCGGAAGGCCGCCACCGAGAACTCGATCGGCATGTAGGTGCCGCGCCGGTCCAGGTCGAGCAGGTTCCCCTCGGAGGTGTCGACGAGATCGACGACGTCGGGGCGGGCCACGGTGCGCAGATAGTCGTGGACGCTCAGCCACTGGTAGGTCCACCGGGTGAGGTCCCTGGCCCGGCGGAAGACCTCGGCGTCCGACTCGAACTCGGGCTCGTTCTCGCGCACCCAGTCGACGGCCGCGTTGTGGAACCGCAGGAAGGCGACGTGCAGTTGGGCCACCACGAGGTTCTCGTCGTTGCGTGTGTCGCCGACGAGCGGGGTGCGGTCGGTCTTGCGCGGCAGGTCCCGCTGCGTGTCGTCGACCGGGGGGATGAGCGCGCCCACCGTGGCGGGAACCGGCGAGAGCAGGCCCAGCCGGAGCTTGATCCCGTCGTAGGGCACGGCGTCGGTGCCCGCCACCCGCGGTGCGAACGGCCCGTCGCCGTAGACCGAGTCGAGGTTCAGCGTCGGGATGCGCAGGTTCGCCAGCTTCTCGATCACCTCGTCCGGTGGCACGGGCGGCAGGGGATCGTCGGTGATGTTGATGACCAGGTCGCGGTCGGTCGCGGCCGTCAGATCGTGGTCGACGAACTGGCCCCAGTAGGTGTAGATCGGCGGAATGGGCGAGTTGAGATCCGGGTCGCGCACCTCGTCCGGGGTCTCCACCATCGCCGTGCCCAGTGCGAGCAGGGCTGTGGCGACCTTCACGACGTCGTCGTTCGGCAGGTGGTTGTCCGGGAACTTCTTCGCCAGGTCGGGGAACAGGTAGTCGAAATCAGTGGTACCCACGTGCGCCGCATCGTCGGTGGACTCCTGAACCACCGTGCCGCGCGTGCTGAGACTCTCCTGGGTCCGGGCGGCCTGCACCGCTCCGTCCGCACTGTCGAGAATCGCGTGTCCACCGTGCGTGAGGTTCGTGATCACTCGCCGGAACTGTCCCTGCTCAGTCATCCCGTGTCCCTTTCCGGTCTGGGAACACGCGAGCATTCCCGAACACCCGCAGCCCGGCTTCGGGGAACTCCCTGCCTCCGCCCGGGAGATACGGTCCCGCGACGCCGAGCAGCGTGGCCGCCGGAGCTCCTACGCCATCTGCCGCGCCGCCGGCGCCGGATGCACCCGGCAGGTCCTACGCCCTGTGCGTCCACCGCGGGGACGACGCCGTACGGAGGCCGTCGTAGGACCGTTCCAACCTCTGCCGCCGATCGCCCTTCCGGGGGCACCCTGGAGCCATGACGGACCGCCGCTGGGGAGTGGCGGAGGTACGGGGGCGTCATGGAGGAACCAGCGATGACGGGTATGCCGGCGGGTGCGGCGGCATGCGATCGGGTCCACGCGGCGGGCGGCTCGGAGGTGCGCGGGCCGTCGTCGGGCGCGGCGCACGAGCCGTACTGCGTCCTGACTCCCGACGAGGTGCCGGGACCCGCTGCCCTGGTCGGCCGGCGGGCCGAACAGGATCTGGTGAACGGCCTGGTGGACGATCTGCCGCAGCGGGGCGGCGCGCTGCTGCTGAGCGGTGAGCCGGGGATCGGCAAGACCATGGTGCTGCGGCACGCGGCCGAGCGCGGCCAGGGCGCCCGGGTGCTGTGGGCCTGCGGGGTCGAGTCGGAGGCCGTGCTGCCGTACGCGGTGATCGCCGATGTGCTGCTGCCGCTCCGCCACCACTTCGGCGATGTGCCGTCGGCGCAGCGCAGGGCCGTCGAGGGGTGTCTCGCGCTCACGGACGTGGCCGAGTCGAACCCGTACGCGGTGTGCGCGGGGGCGCTCGGCGTGCTGGCCGCGGCCGGGGAGGAGTGGCCGCTGCTGATTCTCGTCGACGACGTGCACTGGGCCGATCCCTCCTCGCGCCAGGTCCTTCAGTTCGTGGCGCGGCGGCTGGCGACGGAGCGGGTGGCCCTGATGATGGCGGCGCGCCGGGGGCATGAGGAGGACGGGATCCGGGAGAGCGTGCCGCACACCACGCTGGGGCCGCTGACGGACGACGAGTGCTGGACGCTGCTGCGCCGACAGGCACTCGACCGGGCGGACCGGGCGGCGGGCCGGATCGTGCGGCTGGCGCACGGCAACCCCCTGGTCCTGGTGGAGTACGCGGCGGCGCTCGCCCGGACCCGCGCCTGCGGGGCCGAGCCGTGGGACGACTCGTGGGAGGCACCCGGGCCGCTGGTGGAGCGGGCGTGGCGCGGAATGCTGCGTGTGCTGCCGCCCCGCAGCCGGGAGGCACTGGTGTACGTCGCCGCCAGCCGGACCCCTCAATGGCCGCTGCTGCAGAGGGCGTTGGCGTCCGACGGACTGACGACCGCCGATCTGGACGCGGCCGAGGCGGCCGGGCTGGTACGGATGCGGGACGGTGCCTGCGAGCTGCGGCATCCCGTGCTGCGGCCGGTGGTCCTCGGACAGTGCGCCACGGTCCGGCGGCTGGAGGTCTACCGGCGGCTGGCCACGCTGAGTTCGGGCGAACTCCAGACCTGGTACCTGGCCGCCGCCGCTCCCGGTCCCGACGAGTCGGTCGCCGAGCGGCTGGTGGCCGACGCCGGACAGGCGCGGCAGCGCGGGGCGTTGGCCGCCGCCGCACCCGCCTGGCGCCGTGCCGCCCAGCTGTCTCCGGACCCCGCGGACGCGGCCCGCCGACTGTTCGAGGCCGCGCACGACGCCTTCTACGGCGGTACGGCGCGCGACGCCGCCCAGTGGTGCGAACAGGCTCTGTCGCACAGCCGGGACCCGTTGCTCACCGCGGACATCGAGTTGCTGCGCGGCCAGGCCTGCACCTGGCTCGGGGATCCGGGCCGCGCGCACCAGTTGCTGGTCGGCGCCGCCCGGACGGTGGAGCCGGTGGACCGCTCGCGCGCCTCCCAGCTGTACGGGGCCGCGGTGGTGCCCGCGACGATGGACGGGCGGATCCGCGACGCGTGCGACATCGCCGCGCGCTGCGAGAAACTCGCGGCCGGCACCCACGGCATCCGGCGGAGGCAGGCCGCCGTCATGCGCGCCCGGGCGCAGGTGCTGGGCGGCGACGTGAGCGAGGGCCGTACGACGCTGCTCGCGCTGCTGGAGGAGTCGCGCGGCCGGACGGGTCCCGAGGAACGCCAGGTCACGATGGAGATCGCGCAGGGCCTGTCCTGGACCGACGAGGGAGATCTCGCCCGCCGCGTGCTGGACACGGTGATCGAGGGGATGCGCCGCGACCACTCCCCCGCCCTCCTGCCGTACGCGCTGCTCGCGCGGGGCCAGGTGGAGATGTGGTCACGCTGGCCCATGGCGCGCGCGGACGCCACCGAAGCCCTGCGCTGGGCTGAGGAGTTCGGACATCTGGCGATGACGGGATACGCGTTGGTGCAGCTGGCTCGACTGGACGCCCTGCGGGGCGACTTCGCGGAGTGCCGGGAGCGGGTGGCGCAGTACGAGCGCTGGTGCGGCGGCCGGCTGCGCGGCCTGGCCCTGTTCGCGCGCGGTGCGCTCGGTACGTCCGCGCTCGCGGCCGGTGATCCGGAGGCGGCGCGTGGGCATCTGGAGGCGGCGTTCGCCCTGGCGGACGAGATGGGGCTCGTCAATCCGTGTCTGATGCCGTGGGTGGCGGACCTCGCCGAAGCCTGTCTGCGGACGGGGGCGCGGGAGGGGGCCGTCGCCGTCGCGGACTGGCTGCGGGAGCGGGAGACGGCGACCGGTCTGGCGTGGCCGGCGGCGGCGCACGCCCGGTGCCGGGTGATGCTCGCGCGGTCCGCGGAGGAGGCGGCCGACTGGCTGGCCGTGGCCGAACGCGTCCATGCAGGCAAGGAGTTGGCCTTCGAGTCGGCCCGGACCCGGCTCGTCGCGGGCGAGGCGCTGCGCCGGTTCCGGCGCCCGTCGGCGGCACGGGAGCCGTTGCTGCTCGCGCGGCGGACGTTCACGGCGCTGGGCGCCGTGCCGTGGGCGGTCCGGGCCGAGGCGGAGGTCGCGGCGGCCGGGCACCGCTCCGCCGTCCACGGGAACGAACCGCCCGCGGTGGCCCTGCTCACCCCGCAGGAGCTCCAGGTGGCGCGCGCCATCGGCGAGGGCCTCAGCAACGTGGAGGCCGCCGCGTCGCTCTTCCTGTCCCGCAAGACGATCGAGGCCCATCTCACGCGTGTCTACCGCAAGTTGGGCGTTCGTTCCCGTTCGGACCTGGCCCGCTGCCTGGCTCATGCCGGGGTCACCGGGTAGCGGGCCGGGTCCGTACCGGTCGGTTCAGGAGACCTGCGAGGCGTCGACCAGGACCACTCGGTGGTTGTACTGGATGGTGTAGTACTTCGCCGCGCCGGTGACGTAGGTGTCGCCCGAGACGAAGAAGTCGTCGGCGCTGACCGGTGGTTGGGTGGCCACGTAGGCCTGGCCCGCCGGGAAGGTGTAGAGCGTCAGCGGCTTCTGCGTGGACGGGGACAGGCCGGAGGGGTACTCGGACGCCTGCGGGTAGCCGGAGCCGTACAGGGTGGCTGCCTGGTCGCCGGAGTGGAGGACGGTGGCGTCCGGCGCGGCACAGGTGTTGGCGCCGCCGGGGTTGTAGAACCACACCTTCGCACCGCTGAACCAGATGGCGGTCCAGTCGCCGTCGACGTCGGCGACCACGAACTGCTGACCGGCCTCCACGGTGCTGCCCCAGTCGTGGATCGAGTCGGTGCCCGCGCTCGCGCCGGGGTGGATGGCGGGGTCGGCGAACAGGGGTGCGTCGGCGCTTGCCGCGGTGCGCACGGGAAGGAAGTTGGAGGGCGCGGTGCTCTCGGTGCAGGCGGTGGTGGCGCCGGTGGGATCGTCGGCCGGGCAGACCTGGACGGTCTGTTCGTTGGCCGAGAACTCCGGGCTGATGGTGACCGCCGAACCCACCCTCGGGACGTGCCGGGCGGCACTCTCCGCGCGGGACGCCCGCGCCGGGGAGACCATGGCCATGAAGGCCGTCCAGTCCCAGTACGGACCCGGGTCCCAGTGCATGCCCGTGATGTAACTGTCCTGCGGGCCGGGCACGTTGTCGTGGCCGATGATGTGCTCGCGGTCGAGCGGGATGTCGAACCTGGCGGCGAGGTACTTCACCAGATCCGCCGTCGCCCGGTACTGCGTCTGCGAGTACCAGGTCGCGCCGTGCGCGGCGTAGCCCTCGTGCTCGATGCCGATGGAGTGCATGTTGAACCAGTAGTTGCCGGCGTGGAACGCGATGTTCTTGGTCGGCGTCATCTGCGTCACGGCCCCGTCCGAGGCCCGCATGACGTAGTGCGCCGAGTCGCCGCTGCCGGCTGTCTGGAAGATCTTGATCGCGGAGTCGTAGGACGACTCGGTGTCGTGCAGGACGATGTACTTGATCCCCACCCCGTCGTCCGGGCGGCCCGCCACCTGTCCGTTGGAGGCGGCCGCGGCGAGGAACGTGCAGTCCACCGTGGGCGGGCACTCGGTGTCGGTGTCCGTCGCGGCGGCTTTCAGGTCCAGTTCGGACAGCTGCGCCGTCTCGGGCCGGACCGTGCGCTGCGGTGCGAGTCCGACGTGCTGTCCGTCGACGGTGGTGCGCGAGGCGCCCGACGACACGGTCTTGAAGACGCGGTCGGCGAAGAGCTGCGCGGCCTTCCTGTCGGACGACTGGCTGTACTCGGCCACCGCTCCGTACCAGTCGGCCGGGTCGGCTGAGCCCTTCCCCGTCAACTTCCTCTGGTACGAGGCGAGTAGCGCGGCTCCGGCCCGGATGTTCTCGCCGTCGTCGGTGCGCACCTTCGCCACCGGGACGCCGGTCAGTTCGGCCGCCGCGTCGAGGGTGTGCAGGGCCGGGTCGGACGTCAGCTCGGCGAGGTCACCACGGCCGGCGGCGCCCGCCGCGCCCGCGGACACCATCTTGGCGGTGACGTCCGTCAGGTTCATCGGACCGTATCCGCCCGAGGTGTTGTACTGCCCGTCGTGGTCGTCCCACTGCGACTCCTGGTACGACACGGCCAGGAGCACCGGCAGCGGTACGCCGAACTCCTTCGCCGCGTCCGCGAAGTCGGACTGCCGGTCGGCGGTGGAGGTCTGGGTGGCCTGCGCCGTCGTCGGCAGCACGGCGAAACAGCCTGCGGCCACGAGGCCACCGGACAGGATCCCGGCCAGTAACGTCCGACGGGATCTTCTGCGCGAGGATTGCTGCACGGGCTTTCCTTAGTACGGGTCGATTGCTGCCTGCTGGAGCGTAGTTGGAGGGGCACCGACGAGAAGTGCCGACCGGGGTGAAAGTGATGTGTCAGGCACTCGCCAGTCGCCCTCCGGCTCGGCGAACTCACCACAGCGTCAAGGGCGTTGAGGACTCCGGCTGGTAACCCCCGCCCTGGTCGGCGGAGTTGGACGGCTCCCGCCGGTCGCGGTCTCGGCCGCGAGGTCGGCCCCGGTCACCCACCACACCGGATCGCCGGTTACCACGACGACGACCGGCTTGCCCCTCACACACTCGCCGCTGTATCGTTTTTCGATAACATCGATAAACGATATGCAGGGGGCGGTCCGCCATGACCGGAGAGCCGGCCGGAGCCAAGCGCGGCGACGGCAACCCGCTGGAGCCCATGGCCACTGTCGTCACCGTGCTGTGCGCGGTGCTCGCGGTGCTCCTGACGCTGAAGGCGTACGCGGCGGTCGGGATCGGCGGCATCTTCGGATGGGGCGACGGTTCGGTGTGCGTCACCGACACGCACACGCAGGCGGGCGGCGAGGACTGGCTGAGCCGGACCATGCGGCCCGGGGCCGGCGTCGACGTCACCTTCACACCGAGGTACTGCGACAACTCCCCGAGCGGTGGCGCCCGCCTGCTGAGCACACTGACCGAACTGCCGTCCTCCGCCCTCTGCATCGGCGCCCTGGTCCTGCTCTACGGGCTGATCCGCGCCGCCCGCCGGCACGGCCCGTACACCGTCCGCACCGCGGGCCGGCTCCGCACCCTCGGCTGGTACCTGGCCATCGGCAGCATCGTCTGCCACCTCACGGAGAGCGTCGCAGGCGCCGCCCTGCTCAACTCCCTGCGGGCGGCAGACCACAGGCCGCTGCTGTACGACGTCACCCGGGGCATGCCGTACTTCGCGCTGCTCACCGGCATCGGACTGCTCTCCCTGGCACGGATCATGCGGGTCGGCACGGCGATGCGCGAAGACCTCGAAGGCGTCATCTGATGTCCCCCGCCGAGGCCGACCCGCACGCCATCGAGGTCCACCTCGACCGGATCCTGGAAGAGCGGGGCATGACCCTGGCCGAACTGGCCGCCCAGGTGGGCGTCACCAACGTCAACCTGTCGATCCTCAAGAACGGCCGTGCGAAGGCCATTCGCTTCAGCACCCTCACCCGCATCTGCGAAGTCCTCGACTGCCAGCCCGGCGACCTGCTCACCTTCCGCCCGCAGCGCTAGCGAGATTCACGCAAGAAATTGCGCTCCTTGCGTCCACTTGCGCTCTCGAAGTGCAAGGCCGCAACCGGCATCGAGTCGCGGAGCGACCGCCCGCCAGACTCGACAGTGACGCACGCGCCGCCACCACGCCCGAGCCATGAGGGCTTCTGGTGAAAATTGTGCTGCTCAGGCTGTAGACCTGCCCATGTCACTCTGCAATATTTCGATGAAACAGCGCAAAAACCAGAGGACATGGCACTCCGCACCCTCAGTTCGTCCTGCACCTTTCTGCACCACTCCGCCAGGAACGAGCCGCCCTCGCCGCCCCCACCGGCGCGCGAGCCTCCGCAGGAAGCGACCCCCGCATGACTCGACACAAGCAGAGATCCCCCGGGCGGCGCGCAGCGACCGCCGCCCTCGCCGCCACCGTCATGGTCCTGGGCCTGCCCGCCGTCGCCGCGCACGCGGCCGGTGGCCCCAACGCCGCAGCGGACGCCCGGACTTCGGCGGGCAGCACGCGTGGAAAGCACACCGCCGCGAACATCACCGACGGCGACCTCGACACCTACTGGCAGGCCGGGAAGAAGTCCGCCCAGTGGGTGCAGACCGACCTCGGCAAGAGCAAGCGCGTCCGCCAGGTCGTGCTGCGACTGCCCGAGGGCTGGCAGTCCCGCAAGCAGACGTTCGCGCTCCAGGGCAGCGACGACGGCAAGAGCTTCGCCACCCTCAAGTCGTCGGCGCAGTACGTCTTCGGCCCCGCCAACGACAACACGGTGAAGGTCTCCATCCCTGCGACTCTCGCCCGCTACGTGCGCGCCGACTTCAGCGCCAACTCGGTCGCGGGCACCGCCCAGTTGGGCGAGATGCAGGTCCTCACAACCGCCGCCTCGACCCCCAACCTCGCCCAGGGCAGGCCCTTCAGCGAGAGCGGGCACGCGGACGTCTACGGCGCGGCCAACGCCGGCGACGGCAACCGCGACACCTACTGGGAGAGCACGAACAACGCCTTCCCGCAGTGGCTCCAGGTCGACCTGGGCTCGTCGGTGAAGATCAACCAGGTGACGCTGCGGCTGCCCGGCGGCTGGCCGAGCCGCAGCCAGACCTTCAAGATCCAGGGCTCGACCGACAACGCGAACTTCACCGACCTGACGGCCTCGAAGGCGTACACCTTCGACAGCTCCGACGACCAGTCGACGACGATCGGTTTCGACACGACCACCACCCGGTACGTGCGCGCGCTGTTCACCGCCAACACGGGCTGGCCCGCCGGGCAGGCGTCCGAGCTGGAGGTCTACGGGCCGGTCACCGGCGACACCCAGGCGCCCACCGCCCCGTCGAACCTGGCCTACACCGAACCCGCCACCGGTCAGATCAAGCTGACCTGGAGCGCGGCCACCGACGACACCACCGTGACGGGCTACGACGTCTACGCCAACGGGCAGTTGAGGGCGAGCGTCGCCGGGAACGTGCTGACCTACACCGACACCCAGCCCGCCGCGAGCGACATCACGTACTTCGTGCGGGCCAAGGACGCGGCGGGCAACGTCTCCGCGAACAGCAACAGCGTGACCCGCAAGGGGACGGACGGCGACACCCAGGCGCCCACCGCGCCGGGCAACCTCGCGTACACCCAGTCGGGCAGCGACGTGAAGCTGACCTGGCAGGCGTCGAGCGACAACGTCCAGGTGACCGGCTACGACGTGTACGCCAACGACCAGGTGATCAAGTCCCTTGCTGGTGACGTGACTTCGTACACCGACACCCCCTCGGCCACAGCCACGGTCACCTACTACGTGAAGGCGAAGGACGCGGCCGGGAACGTGTCGGTGGCGAGCAACAGCGTCACCCGGGCGGGCAACGGCGCGGGCTCCGACCTCGCGCAGGGCAAGCCCATCGAGGCCTCCTCGTACGTCTTCACCTACGTGGCCGCGAACGCCAACGACGGCCAGGTCGCGACCTATTGGGAGAGCGGGGGCGGCGCCTATCCGGCCACCCTCACCACCAAGCTGGGTGCCGACGCCGACCTCAGCCAGGTCGTCGTCAAGCTCAACCCCGACCCCGCGTGGTCGACGCGCACGCAGAACATCCAGGTGCTCGGCCGCGACCAGGACTCGACCGCGTTCACGAGTCTCGTCGCGGCGAAGGACTACACGTTCAACCCGGCCACCGGCAACACGGTGACCATCCCGGTCTCCGGCGCGGCGGCCGACATCCAGCTCAAGTTCGCCTCCAACACGGGCGCCCCGGGCGGACAGGTCGCCGAGTTCCAGGTGATCGGCACCCCGGCCGCGAACCCCGACCTTAAGGTCACCGGCATCACCAACTCCCCTGCCGCGCCTGTCGAGTCGGACGTGATCAGCCTCTCCGCGACCGTCACCAACAGCGGCAGCAAGGCGTCCAAGGCCACCGACCTGGACTTCACGCTGGGCGGCACGAAGGTCGCCACGGCCGACGTCCCGGTCCTCGCGGCCGGCGCGTCGACGACGGTCACCGCGAGCATCGGCGCCCAGGACGCGGGCAGTTACCCGGTCGGCGCCCAGGTGGACCCGTCGAACAAGGTCATCGAGCAGAACGAGGGGAACAACACCTTCACCCGCTCCGACGCCCTCGTCGTCAAGCCGGTCTCCAGCTCCGACCTGGTCGCCGCACCGGTGGCCTGGACCCCGTCCAGCCCCTCGGCGGGCGACAACGTCGCGTTCAGCGTGGCGATCAAGAACCAGGGCACGACCGACTCCGCCTCCGGCACCCACGGCGTCACACTCACGGTCCAGGACGCCAACGGCGCCACCGTCAAGACACTCACCGGCTCCTACAACGGCACCATCGCCTCCGGCCGGACGACCGCACCGGTCAGCCTCGGCTCGTGGACGGCAGTCAACGGCAAGTACACCGTCAAGACGGTCATCGCCGACGACGCCAACGAGGTCCCCGTCAAGCGGACCAACAACACCACCGCGCAACCCCTGTTCGTCGGCCGCGGCGCCGACATGCCGTACGACACGTACGAGGCCGAGGACGGCACGGTCGGCGGTGGCGCCACGGTCGTCGGCCCCAACCGGACCATCGGCGACGTCGCGGGCGAGGCGAGCGGCCGCAAGGCGGTGACCCTCAACTCGACCGGCCAGTACGTCGAGTGGACCACCCGCGCGGCGACCAACACCCTGGTCACCCGCTTCTCGATCCCCGACGGCACCGACTCCACCCTCGACGTCTATGTGGACGGCCAGTTCCTGAAGGCGATCGACCTCACCTCCAAGTACGCCTGGCTGTACGGCAACGAGACCGCGCCCGGCAACTCGCCGAGCGCCGGAACCCAACGCCACATCTACGACGAGGCAAATCTCCTGCTGGGCAGGACAGTTCCGGCAGGCTCGAAGATCCGGCTCCAGAAGGACGCGGCCAACTCCTCCACCTACGCGATCGACTTCATCAACCTCGAACAGGCGACGGCGATCCCGAACCCCGACCCGGCCGCCTACGCCGTCCCGGCCGGCTTCTCGCAGCAGGACGTGCAGAACGCCCTCGACAAGGTCCGCATGGACACCACGGGCAAGCTCGTCGGCGTCTATCTGCCGGCCGGCGACTACGAGACCTCCAGCAAGCTCCAGGTCTACGGCAAGGCGGTCAAGGTCGTCGGAGCGGGCCCGTGGTTCACCCGCTTCCGCGCCCCCTCCTCCCAGGAGAACACCGACATCGGCTTCCGCGCCGAGTCCACGGCCAACGGCTCGACGTTCTCCGGCTTCGCCTACTTCGGCAACTACACGTCCCGAATAGACGGCCCGGGCAAGGTGTTCGACTTCTCCAACGTCTCCGCCATCACCATCGACAACATCTGGGCCGAGCACATGGTGTGCCTCTACTGGGGCGCCAACACCGACAACATGACCATCTCGAACTCCCGCATCCGTGACACGTTCGCCGACGGCGTCAACATGACGAACGGCTCCACGGACAACCACGTCGTCAACAACGACGCCCGCGCCACGGGCGACGACAGCTTCGCCCTCTTCTCCGCGATCGACGCGGGCGGCGCCGACGAGAAGAACAACCTCTACGAGAACCTGACGTCGACGCTCACCTGGCGTGCGGCCGGTATCGCCGTCTACGGCGGCTACAACAACACCTTCCGCAACATCCGGGTCGCCGACACCCTGGTCTACTCCGGCATCACGATCTCCTCGCTGGACTTCGGCTATCCGATGAACGGCTTCGGGACCGATCCGACGACGATCGAGAACGTCTCCCTGGACAGAACGGGCGGCCACTTCTGGGGCTCCCAGGTCTTCCCGGCCATCTGGGCGTTCTCGGCCTCGAAGGTCTTCCAGGGCATCAGGGTCAACGACGTCGACATCGACAACTCCACCTACGGAGGGGTCATGTTCCAGACCAACTATGTAGGCGGACAAGCGCAGTTCCCAGTGAAGGACACGATCTTCACCGACATCTCCATCACCAACTCGAAGAAGAGCGGAGACGCGTTCGACGCCAAGTCCGGGTGGGGAATCTGGGCCAACGAGCTGCCCGAGCCCGGGCAGGGACCGGCCGTCGGTTCGGCCACCTTCGTCAACCTGCGGATGAGCGGCAACGCCCAGGACATCCGCAACACCACGTCCACCTTCACGATCAACGTCCAGTAGCTCAGGCCACCACCCCATGACGCGGGGCCGCCCTTCCTGACAAGGGCGGCCCCGTTTCGCTCTGTTGACGTCCCTACCAGCCGACGGCGACCAGGAGCCACTGCGGACCGGCGTGCGAGATGAAGGAGGACTGGCCCGCGACATCGTCGTAAGGGAAGCCGTAGGCAAGCTGGTTGATGGCGTTGTCGTGCCAGAACTTGGCGTAGTAGTTCGCCGGAGCCGCCTTGTAGAACTGCGCCGGGTCGGACTGCTGCGACGCCGGCAGGGTGGCCACATGGCGGTTGAGGGCGGCGCACATGTTCGGGTCGGCCGCCAGCGAGGCCGCGCAGCCGAAGATGTCGGAGGTCGCCGCGTTCACGCCGGCCGACTGGGCGTAGGACGTGAAGTAGTCGGCGTTGGCGCCGCCCGCGCGGAAGCTCGAGTCGCTGCCGGGCGCGATGATCCGGTACGGCGCCTGCGTCTGGGCCAGCACCTTGAACGGGGACGGCATCGCGTCGGTGAACCGCTGGAAGGTGGTCGCGCGGTCCTCGGCGAACGTCGCCCGGTTCTCGCCGACCTCGGTGTCGTAACCGTCCTTGCTGTGCAGGCGCATGGCGAGTTTGAGGCCGAAGGCGTCGACGCGGGTGGTGTTGCCGTTGAAGACGTTGCTGCCGACCGTGAACTCGATGAAGTCGTAGTACGAGCTGGTGGGCGAGCCGAGGTAGAAGTACATGCGGCCCGCGGAGTTGGCGGGCATGTCGAGGTAGGGCTGTTCGGCGATGGAGTGCGTCTGTCCGTTGAAGCTCCAATACACCTGGCTGTCGGGGTACTTGCCGTTGGTGCGGTTGAGGATCTTCACCTCCACCGCATTGTTGGCCGCCGGGATGTCGCTGGTGCTGCCCCAGAAGTCGTCGGGCGGGGTGGTGCTTCCGGGACCGTAGACCTGGAACTCCCAAAGGGAGTAGCCCCATTGGGTGGCCCGGGCGGTGCCGTACACGCGGACGTAGCGTCCGCTGCCGGTGAGGGTGATGTTCTGGGTGCCGCCGGTCGAGGTGGTGGTGGAGTAGACGGTGGTCCAGGTGGTGGCGTCGGTCGAGGTCAGGAGCTGGTAGCCGGTGGCGTAGGCGGTCTCCCAGTTCAGCGAGACGCGGGTGAGCTGCTGGACGGAGCCCAGGTCCACCTGTATCCACTGCGGATCGGCGAAGGCGGAGGACCAGCGGGTCCCGGTGTTCCCGTCGACGGCCGCGCTCGCGGGGAAGGACGCGTTCTCGGTCGAGGACGCGGTGGCGGGCCGTCCCTGGGACAGCAGTTGGTCGGCGGCGCGGGCGGGCGAGGGGGTCAGGGCGGCGAAGCAGGCGACGATCAGGACGACGACCAGACCGAGGGCCGTACGGGAGCGTACGGCGGCGGGTGAAGGTCTGCCGGATGTGCCGGCGGTGGTCTGCATGGGGGGTCTCCTCAGGGTTGGGAGCGCTCTCCCCGGGTTGTAGCCGCGCCACCGGATGACGTCAACAACTGAAGCCGAACTGGGGGCAGTTCGGGGTGATGCCGCGGGTTGTTACGACACTCCGTTCAGGATCCGACCGTATGGTTCGCCTCGGCTCGTCCTTTCCTTCCATGACTTGACGCATCTGGTATGGACCTATGTGTGACGTCGTGCGACGGAGCTCCTGCGGGGCTAGTGTCTGCCAGGTGAGCACAGACGATGCGAACCGGCGGTGGACACGGTCCATGCCCGAGGCCTACGAACGTCACCTGGTGCCGGTCTTCTTCCGGCCCTTCGCCGCCGACCTGGCCACCAGGGCGGCGGCGCTGCGGCCCCGCACGGTCCTGGAACTCGCCGCCGGGACAGGGGCGTTGACCTCGGCCCTACTCGGCGCGGTGCCCACAGCCTCGGTGGTGGCGACCGACCTCAACGAAGCGATGGTCACCGCGGGCTCGGCGCGCGAACCGCGTGCGGACTGGCGGCTGGCGGACGCCCAGGAGCTGCCGTTCGAGGACGGCGGCTTCGACCTCGTCGTGTGCCAGTTCGGGGTGATGTTCTTCCCCGACAGGCCCGCCGCCTACGCCGAGGTGCGCCGGGTGCTGGCCCCGCAGGGGCGGTTCCTGTTCAACAGCTGGGGCCCGCTCGCCTCGCACGGATTCGGGGCCGCCTTCCAGGCCGCCCTGGAACGGTCCATGCCCAACGGTGCACCCCCGTTCCTGAAGGACGTGCCACACGGCTACTCCGACCCGGCCGCGGTCACCGCGGACCTCACGGCCGCCGGACTGACCCTGGCAGGCGTCGAGGAGGTCACGCTGGAAGGCGTCGCGGAGTCCGCGGCCTCGGTCGCCACCGGGTTCCTCACGGGCACACCGGTGAGCGCCGCCGTGGAGGCCCGCGAGGACGCGGAAGCCCTCGGGGCCGCCGTCACGCAGAGGATGACGGACCAGCTCGGCACCGGCCCTGTGACGGCTCCGATGACCGCGACCGTCTATACGGCGCACCCGTGAGCCGAGGCCTCCCCATGAGGCGCAACGCGGTGGGGCCCGTGCGGCCTCACATTCCGGGATCTCAGTACGTCGACCTCGCAGCCCGGTGCGAACGGGTCGAAGCCGTGCCCGCTCAGCCAGCGCACCACCAGCAGGCTCCGCACCGACCACCACGCGCGGATCACGTCGAGGTCGACGTCGGCGCCGTAGCCGACGAGGAGGTCGCCGAGGCGCTCCTCGTGTCCGAGGGTGAAGGTGGCGAGGTCGTACAGGGGATCGCCCCGGCCCGCCTCCGACCAGTCGATGATGCCGGTGACCTCGTCGCGGTCGACGAAGACGTGCGCGATCTGTAGGTCGCCGTGCGTGAACGCCGGGGTCCACGGCCGCAGCGCGGCCTCCGCGACCTGCCGGTTGCGGGCGACCAGGTCGGCGGGCAGGAGGCCGTCCGTCACGAGGGACTCGCATTCGGTGTCGAGTTCCGCCGCCAGCGCGTCGATGTTCCGCCCGGCCCCGCCGGTCCGGGGCGGCAGGGGCGCGTCGTGCAGCTTGCGGATGGCGGCGCCCGCCGCGGCCCATGCCGCCGGTGACCCGGTCGCCGGTCCGCCCAGGAGCCCGAGCGTCGTCCCCGGGAGCGCGGCGAGCGCGAGCACGTGCGGCCTGCGCCACAGGACCTGCGGGGTCGGGACCGGCGCGAGGGACAACGCCTCGACCTCGGCGTCGATGCGCCCCTGGTCGCCGTCCACCTTCAGGAACACGTCACCGACGCGCAGCGTCGCACGCTCGGAATGGGCGACGACGACCTCGACCTCATCCATGGGCGACGAGTATCCCGGGGACGCTGGCCGACGTCGCCGGGTTTTCCCTCGGTGGCCTCAGGTCCGTCGCTGCTTCCGGTATCCGTCCAGGACGTCCTGGCGGAGCAGGAAACCGAAACCGGCGGACTCCAGCCGTAGACCCAACTGGGCTTCGCCGAGGCCGAGTTCGGCCGCCGTGTCCGCCAGGTGCCAGTCGTGGGCGGCGAGCCTGCTGAGAAGGTGTCCGCGGCGGACCTGGCTCTCCGAGAGGCGGAATGTCTTGAGGTAGGTGATCCGGCCCCGGTCGTCGGTGATGGCCTCGCCGATGTGGTTGCCCTGTTTGGGGCGGAAGTGCGGCAGGAAGCGGGAGAGGGTGAAACGGCCCATCCGGTAGACCGATTGCCAGGTGTGCTCCTGCTCCAGCAGTTCGGTCGCCATCGTGGTGTCGTGGAACTGCGCCCAGGCGTCCTCCTGTTCGGCGGCAGCGGTACGCAGCTGGGCCAGGGAGCGGATCTCCGTGTCGGGCACGCGGGCCCGGAAGTCCTGGACCGGCGGCATCAACAGGGCGTAATGGTGGATCAGTTCGCCGTACAGGTCCTGGAGGAGCGAGGAGTGCAGGGCCCGGTAGTCGTCGGGGTGCGGGACCACGAACGCGGCCGCCAGCGCGTCGGAGACATAGACCATCACGCCGCACTGGCCGGGGTGGATCTCGAAGACACGCAACGCGTCGGCGAGGCCGCGTACTTCGGCGCCCGCGTAGGCCTCCTCGACGCGCGGGGAGAGGCCTTGGCGGATCGCACGCTGGGACCATTCCTCCCAGGCGATCGTGGGGCCGCCGAAGTGCAGTGCCAGGTAGCCCTCCAGGGCGAGGTGCATGGGGAGGAAGCGCAGCCGGTCCTTGGCCTGGCGGCGGGCCATTCTGCGGTGGAGGCGCAGACCCATCGTGGCGGTGGGCACCGCGTCGGCGTCGGCGGAGAGCTGGGTGCCGTAGGCGGCCGCCGGTGTGCCGTCGCCGGTCCAGGTGGCGACGAAGCCGTGCGGGACGTAGGAGATGTAGGCCTGGCGCGGGCCGACCTCGACGAGGCCGACCGTGTCGCCGTAGAGCCGTGGGTTCAGGCGGAGGTCGACGACGGGCTCGTCGCGTACGAGCGGTACGAGGCGGACGCCTCCCCAGATCTGGGAGGGGCGGGTGGTCAGGCCGGTCAGGTCCAGGGTGGTCATCGCGCCTGCTCCTGCATGCGGGCCGCCCGGGTGTCCAGGTAGGCGATGAGTTCGGCCAGGCCGGTGCGGCCCTCCGCGAACTGGGCGAGTTCCACGGGGGCGGGCAGGTCCTCGGCGTCGCGGACACCGGCGGTGGGCACGGTCGGGGACAGTCGGCGTACGTCGAAGTCGGCGGCGTCGTATACCGGGTTGAGGTGCACGATGCTGGTGCGGCGCTCGGGGTCGAGCCGGGTCCTGAAGACGCGCAGCACCTCACCGGCCAGGCCGGGAGGGGCGTTGTCCCAGCCGTCGGAGACGATCACCAGTCGGACGGGGGCGGTGTCCAGCGCGTCCAGGATCCGGCGGCCCAGCGGCGTCGGACCGTGGGGACGGGCCAGCAGCGCGTCGGTCCGCCCGGACGTCCACAGCGCGGTGTAATCGTCGGCGAGGGCCGCGAGGAGATGGTGGCAGGCCAGGGCGACGGCCAGCGGCCGGCGTCGCTTGTGGACCGAGCCGAAGGTGGAGAAGCTGTCGTCCAGGACGGCGGTGACCTTGCCCCAGCTCCCCCGGTGCGGTCCGGCGACGCGGCCTGCGGCGGATTCCAGGGCATGGGTCAACTCGGCCCGGCGGCGCAGCCGTTCGTCGAACGGCAGTGAGAGTACGTAGGTCGCCAACCGGGTCAGCGGCATCCTGGCGAGGTCCGCCGGTGTCCCGTCGGCGCCGATCCGCTGCGCGGAGTCCCGCAGCCGCAGGGTCTCCAGGCGGGTCATCCGCGGGGCGATGCGCTCCAGGAACACCTTCCGGGGGATGCCGTGCTTGGCGGCGAAGCCCTCGGCGGCGGTGTAGGGCAGTTCGTACAGCGCGCCCTGCTCGTAGTGGGCGCGGCGCCAGGTCTCCAGGAGTGGTGTCTCGTAGTGCTTGCGGGTGTGCGGCGCGAACACGAACGCCCCCAACTCCTCGGTGGCGGGCGCGAGATGGGCGTGGCGGAGGGTGCGCTTGAGGCCGCCGCGGTACTTCACGGCGTCGAACGCCGCGTCCGGTCGGGCGGCCAGCCAGTCACGCATGATCGCGCGGGTGCGACGGTTGTTCACCCGGGCCCGGCGCAGGGCGTCGAACAGCCCGTACACGCGCTGCGGCGGCAGCATCGCCAGCCGGCCCGCGATCAACCGTCCCTCGCTGCGCCGCTGTTCGGGAGTGGCCTCACCGCTCGTCTCCAGCAGGCGCCGGACGACGAGGACCGCGTTGTGGTCGTTGATGTCGAGCGCGAGGACCCCCGCGTACAGGTCTCGGTAGTTGCCCAGCATGTACGCGTGGAGGAAGTCCAGGGACAGCCGCTGCTCGCCCGCGTCGCTGTGGAACTCGCGCTGGCCTGTGGAGGTGATCGCCGCGTTGACGAAGAGCAGGACGTCGTCGGCCGCGATGAGGTCCCCGTACGATTCCATCCGACTCTTCCCCCGTCGTCCCCCGCAGATGTGGACGCCGGCCGGGGAATGGGGGCACGAGCTGCGAATCATTGCTTCATAGGCAGGTTCCGGAAGTCGCACCGGAGTCCCGCGGCCGGCCCCAGGACCGTAACAGAGCAGGCCACAAGGCCTCCACCGACTTTGGGCGAGCGTCGACGCGGCGAAAGTCGGTGGGCGGGTCGCCGTACGAGCCGGGCCTCACCCGAGGAACGACAGCCGAACGGTCCTCTCGGGGTTGTCCCGGTTCGTGTCGACCAGGCACACCGACTGCCACGTCCCCAGCTCCAGCCGCCCGCCCAGCACCGGCAGCGTCGCGTGCGGTGGCACGAAGGCCGGGAGGACGTGGTCGCGGCCGTGGCCGGGGCTGCCGTGGCGGTGCTGCCAGCGGTCGTCGGCGGGGAGGAGGGTGTGCAGGGCGGCGAGGAGGTCGTCGTCGCTGCCTGCGCCGGTTTCGAGGATCGCGACGCCCGCGGTGGCGTGCGGGACGAAGACGTTGAGGAGGCCGTCGCGGCCGGCCGCCGCCTCCCGCAGGAAGGCCTCGCAGTCGCGGGTCAGATCCATGACGCGTTCCCGGGAGCCGGTGGCGACATGCAGAACTCGGGTGGTGAAGGCAGCTGACATGGTCCCATCCTGACCCATCCGCCGGGTCGTCCTCCCGGTCGGCCGACCGGCCCGTGATACGAGGGGTCCAGTCTGCGAGACACCGTTGACCGTGGCACGCCATCTGACCTAGTTTCGGCCGCATGTTGCGTTCAGTTCTGCTCACCACGCGCGGTCACATCGACCTGCTGCGGGTGGCCTCCGCCGCGTGTTGTCGCGGCTGCTGACGCCTTCCTCCGCCTCACCCCCTCCTTTCCCGCACTCCGTCGCGCCCGCGCACAGCGTCGTGACGCGGCGGCGTTGAGGCGTATCCCCTTCCGGACCTCCCTCCGAACCCCCTTCCTCACCGGACGCTCTCCCCCACTCCGTGGAGCACCCATGAGCATCAGCCATGCCCCACCCGACTCCTCCGGGCCCGACATTTCCCGTATATCCACCTCGACGACCGGCCCGGACACGCGCTCGGACGACCACGCGCCCCTCGATCTCGTCCCCCTCGTCCCGACCTCCTCTCGCCGCACCCGGGTCCCCCGCTGGCTGCGCCGCACCACCGGCCCGCTCGTGCTGCTCGCGCTGTGGCAACTCCTCAGCAGCACAGGCGCGTTGACCTCGGACGTGCTCGCCTCGCCGGGGCGGATCGCGCACGTCGGCTGGAACCTGATCGACGACGGTTCGCTGCCCTCGGCCATGGGCACCTCGCTCCAGCGGGTCGCGATCGGGCTGCTGCTCGGCACCCTCATCGGGACCGGACTCGCCCTGGTCTCCGGCCTGTTCAGGATCGGCGAGGACCTGGTCGACGCGCCCGTGCAGATGCTGCGGACCGTGCCGTTCGTGGGGTTGATCCCGCTGTTCATCATCTGGTTTGGCATCGGCGAGGCTCCGAAGGTCGCCATCATCACGCTCGGGGTGACCTTCCCGCTCTATCTCAACGTCTACGCCGGAATCCGGGGCGTGGACAGCCAGTTGATCGAGGCCGGGGAGTCGCTGGGGCTGTCCCGCTGGGGGCTGGTACGGCATGTGGTGCTGCCGGGGGCGCTGCCCAACGCGATGACCGGGCTGCGCTACTCCCTCGGGATCGCCTGGCTGGCGCTCGTCTTCGCCGAGCAGATCAACGCGGACGCCGGGATCGGCTTCCTCATGGTGCAGGCGCGGGACTTCCTCCAGACCGACGTGATCGTGGTGTGCCTGATCGTCTACGCCTTCCTCGGCCTGCTGGCCGACTTCGTCGTCCGAACCCTCGAAAGGCTGCTGCTGCAATGGCGACCGACGTTCACGGGCCGGTGACCGCACAGCCGGTCACCTCGCAGGCGGTGCGCGTCGAGGGGCTGACCCGCTCCTTCGACGGCCGCCCGGTCATCGACAAGCTGCAACTCGACGTACGGCAGGGCGAGTTCGTGGCACTCCTCGGCCGCAGCGGCTGCGGCAAGTCCACGCTGCTGCGCATCCTCGCCGGGCTCGACCGGGACATCGAGGGCACCGTCCTCGTACCGCGCCGCAAGGCCGTCGCCTTCCAGGCGCCCCGGCTCATGCCGTGGAAGAAGGTGTGGCGCAACGTCCTGCTCGGACTGCCCGGCAGGCCCGAACGGGCCGTGGCGGAGGGGGCGTTGGCGGAGGTCGGGCTCGGGGACCACGCCGACGCCTGGCCCAAGACGCTGTCCGGCGGCGAGGCGCAGCGTGCCTCGCTGGCCCGTGCCCTGGTGCGCGAGCCCGATCTGCTGCTGCTCGACGAGCCGTTCGGCGCGCTCGACGCGCTCACCCGCATCAAGGCCCAGCGGTTGGTGGGCGAGTTGTGGCAACGGCGGGGCTGCGCCGTCCTGTTGGTGACCCATGACGTCGAGGAGGCCGTGCTGCTCGCCGACCGTGTCCTGGTGATGGACGACGGCGTCATCGCGCACGAGCAGCGCATCGACCTCGACCGCCCGCGCGACATCACCGACCCCCGGTTCGCCGAACTCCGTGCCGGACTCCTGGAACGTCTCGGCGTCGACACCGCCGCCGAAGCCGCCTGAACTCCCCCCACCCACCGCTCACTTGCACAGAACGGATCCCCCATGCGACGTCGCCTCGTCCCCGCCGCACTGCTCCTCCCCTTCGCCCTCCTGCTCACCGCCTGCGGTGGCAACTCGTCCGCCAGCACGGGGACCGACACCGACGGCACGGGTTCCGTCACGCTGAACGTCGGTGACCAGAAGGGGGGTTCGGAGGCCATCCTGCGGGCCGCCGGTGAACTCAAGAACCTCGACTACAAGATCAAGTGGTCCACGTTCACCTCCGGCCCGCCCCTCCTGGAGGCCGTCAACGCCAAGGCCGTCGACATCGGCGGCGTCGGCAACACCCCGCCGGTGTTCGCCGCGGGCGCGGGCTCCAAGATCAAGGTAGTGGCCGCCTGGCACGGCAACTCCGAGGGCGAGGCCATCCTCGTGCCGAAGGACTCCAAGCTGACCTCTCCCGAGCAGCTCAAGGGCAAGTCCATTGCCGTGGCGCAGGGTTCGTCCGCGCACTACCAGCTGATCGCCTCCCTCAAGGCGGCCGGGCTCACCCTGAGCGACGTCAAGGTCAAGTACCTCCAGCCGGCCGACGCACTGGCCGCGTTCACCAGCGGCAAGGTCGACGCGTGGACGGTGTGGGACCCGTACACCTCCCAGGTCCTCGAAGCGAAGCAGGGCCGCATCCTGACGACCGGTCAGGGTCTGGTCAACGGGCTCAACTTCCAGGTGGCGGCGCCCTCCGCTCTGGCGGACGGCAAGAAGGCCGCGGCCATCAAGGACTATCTGGAGCGGCTGCGGCGCGCCCAGGACTGGGTCTACGACCACCCCGAGGCGTGGGCCAAGGTGTGGGCGAAGGACACCGGGCTGCCCTACGCGGTGGCGCTGGCCTCGGTGAAGCGCACCAACGCCTCCCGGATCGCGGTCGCCGTGGACAAACCGCTGATCGCCTCGGAGCAGGCGATCGCGGACCAGTTCACCTCACTGAAGCTGATCCCCTCCAAGGTCGACTTCGCCGACTTCGTCGACACCCGTTTCAACGGCAGCCTGCCAGGCTCGACTACCGCGCCGCGCGTCTACAAGGAGAAGTGACATGACCGTCCGTCTCCACTGGTTCCTGCCGACCGGCGGCGACGGCCGCACCCTCATCGACCGGCATGCCTACGGCCCCAACCGCACGGGGTCGGTGCGCGGGGTGCGTCCGCCGGACATCGAGTACCTGGCCCAAATCGCCAAGGCCGCCGAGCAGTTGGGCTTCGAGGCGGTGCTCACGCCGACCGGCACCTGGTGCGAGGACGCCTGGCTGACCACCGTGGCACTCGCGCAGCACACCGAGCGGCTGAAGTTCCTGGTGGCGTTCCGGCCGGGGGTGATCTCGCCGACGCTGGCCGCGCAGATGGCGGCGACCTATCAACGCCTCACGCGCGGGCGGCTGTTGCTCAACGTCGTCACCGGTGGCGACTCCGCCGAGCAGCGGCGGTTCGGCGACCATCTCGACCACGACCGGCGCTATGCCCGTACGGACGAGTTCCTGTCGGTCGTACGAGGCGTGTGGCGGGGAGAGCCGTTCGACTTCGACGGTGTCCACTACCAGGTCGAGGGCGGGCTCACCGCGCTGCCGCCCGATCCGGTGCCGCAGGTGTTCTTCGGTGGTTCGTCGGCGGCGGCCGGTCCGGTCGCCGCCCGGCATGCGGACGTGTATCTCACCTGGGGAGAACGGCCCGCGCAGGTCAAGGAGAAGATCGACTGGATTCGCGGGCTCGCCGAGCGGGAGGGGCGAGACGTGCGGTTCGGGGTGCGGCTGCACACCATCTCGCGTGACTCCTCCGCCGAGGCGTGGGCCACCGCGAACCGGCTGCTCGACGACCTCGACGCGGACACGATCGCGGCGGCGCAGACGGCGCTCGGGCGCAGTGAGTCGGTGGGCCAGCAGCGGATGCTGGCGCTGCACGGCGGTTCGCGGGCCGATCTGGAGATCCACCCGAACCTGTGGGCGGGGGTCGGTCTGGTCCGGGGCGGCGCGGGCACCGCGCTCGTGGGCAGTCACGCCGAGGTCGCCGATCTGATCGAGGAGTACCACTCGCTCGGCGTCGAGCACTTCGTGCTCTCCGGGTATCCGCATCTGAAGGAGGCGTACTGGTTCGGCGAGGGCGTGATTCCCGAGCTGGCGGCGCGCGGGCTGGTCGATGGCGCGGCGCGGGCGGGTGTGCCGTTCCTGGTGGGCAGCGGGCGCTGAGCACGCGGGAAGATCCACGGCTGCGGTGCTGTTCGTAGAAGCGTGAACAACACTCGAGAGGTCGACGTGGTCGTCATAGGCGCCGGGCAGGCAGGACTGGCCGGCGCCTATCACCTGCGGCGCACCGGTTTCGAGCCGGAGCGCGACTTCGTGGTGCTGGACCACGCGCCCGCGCCGGGCGGCGCCTGGCAGTTCCGGTGGCCGTCGCTGACGTACGGCAAGGTGCACGGGATGCACGCACTGCCGGGCATGGAACTCACCGACTCCGATCCGGCCCGCCCGTCCGCCGAGGTGATCGCCGAGTACTTCGCCGCCTACGAGCGGGCCTTCGACCTGCGGGTACGGCGGCCGGTGGATGTGAAGGCGGTGAGGGAGGGCGAGGGCGGGCGGCTGCTCGTCGAGACCTCCGACGGGGCCTGGTCGACGCGGGCGCTGATCAATGCGACCGGTACCTGGGACCGGCCGTTCTGGCCGCGTTATCCGGGCCAGGAGACCTTCCGGGGGCGGCAGTTGCACACCGCTCAGTACCCGGGGCCCGAGGAGTTCGCCGGGCTGCGGGTGGTCGTGGTGGGCGGCGGCGCCTCCGGTACGCAGCATCTGATGGAGCTGGCGCCGTACGCGGCGGCGACTACGTGGGTGACCCGGCGTCCGCCGGTTTTCCGTGAGGGTCCGTTCACCGAGGACGTGGGGCGGGCCGCCGTCGCGCTGGTGGAGGAGCGGGTGCGGCAGGGGCTGCCGCCGAGGAGCGTGGTCTCCGTGACCGGGCTGCCGCTGAACGACGCGATCCGGCAGGGCATCGCGGACGGAGTCCTGGACCGGCAGCCGATGTTCGACCGGATCACCCCCGACGGCGTGGCCTGGGACGACGGCCGGCATGTGGACGCCGATGTCATCCTGTGGGCGACCGGCTTCCGGGCCGCGATCGACCACCTGGCGCCTCTGAAGCTGCGCGGCCCGGGCGGCGGCATCCGCCTCGACGGTACCCGGGTGGCCGCGGATCCCCGCATCCATCTCGTCGGCTACGGGCCCTCCGCGAGCACCATCGGCGCCAACCGGGCTGGGCGCGCGGCCGTACGGGACATCAGACGGCTGCTGGCCGGGGAGCCGGCCGCGGTCTGAGGTTGTTGGGACGGGGGCGCTTCGTGGGCGTGGCCGAGGCGTCGAGGGCGCGCATTCCCTCGCCGGTCCCCGCCTCCGGCTCGTCGACCACGGGCCGCCCGCGAGCAGCGTCTACGACGCGGACCGCGCGGCCATGGGCGGCATCAGGCAACTCCGCGCCGGAGAAGCAGCAACCGCGGAACACCGATCCGCCCGTCGCGAAGACCGTCCGCGTACGCCTCCGCACGGCCCGGCGGGACATCAGACGGCTGCCGGCCGGGAAGCCGGTCGCCGTCTGACGCTGTCCCGGGCGGGTCACTTCGTCGGCTGTGAACTGCCGCTCTTCTGGGCCGCGTTGAACTCAGCGACGTTGCGCTGGTGTTCCTCGTAGGTGGCCGCGAAGCGGGTGTCGCCGGGCTTGACCGTGACGAAGTAGAGCCAGTCGCCGGGGGGCGGGTTGATCGCGGCGCGCATCGCGTCCTCGCCCGGGTTGTCGATGGGGGTGGGCGGAAGGCCCATGCGCTGGTAGGAGTTGTAGGGGCTGTCGACCCGGGTGTCGCTCGTGGTCGTCCTCAACGTGGTGCGGTTGAGGGCGTAGTTGACGGTCGAGTCCATCTGGAGGGGCATTCCGCGTTCGAGGCGGTTGAAGATGACCCGAGCCACCTTCCCCATGTCGGCCTTGGAGGCTGCCTCCGCCTGGACGATGCTCGCGATGGTGACCGCCTGGTAGACGTTCATCGCGTTGCGCTGGGCGCCGGCGGCGACCGGGGCGCCATTGAACTTCCGGTTCGCGATGTTGACCATGAACGAGAGCAGCGACTCCGGCGTGGCCTTCCCCTTCAGCGGATAGGTCGCCGGGAAGAGGTAGCCCTCGGGGTTGCCCTCCGCGTCGGTCGGCAGCTTGAGGCCGGCTTTCGGGATGGACTTCTTGGTGGTGCCGGCCGGGAGTGCGAGGGCCTTGTCGACGGCGTCGTAGATCTGGCCCGAGCGCCAGCCCTCCGGGATGACCAGTGAGGTGGGGCGCGCGTCCCCTTCGTCCTCCAGGCCGAGCAGCGGCACCGCCACGGCGGTGCCGGCCACGACGGCCCCGGTCGCGATGAGGGCGACCCGGCCCCGGCGGGTCAGTCGAATCGTGCTCCGTGGCGGAGTGTTCATCTGCATGCGGGCACGGTAACCCGCATATCGTCACAATCCCGGCATATCTTCAGCTTGTCGGTTCCAGTTGGGCGTCCCGGCGTACGAGGGCCGCGTACCGCCCGTCCAGTTCGAGCAGTTCTTCGTGCGTGCCCCGTTCCGCCACGTGCCCGGAGTCGAGGACCACGATCTGGTCGGCGCTGCGGATGGTGGACAGGCGGTGGGCGATGGTGAGCGTGGTGCGGTTGGCCGACAGGGCGTCGATGGCGTCCTGGACGGCGGCCTCGGTGCGGTTGTCGAGGGCGCTGGTCGCCTCGTCGAGGATGAGGACCGGCGGGTCGCGCAGGATCGTGCGCGCGATGGCCAGCCGCTGCTTCTCACCGCCGGAGAACCGGTGGCCGCGCTCACCGACGACCGTGTCGTACCCGTCGGGCAGGCCCGCGATGTGCTCGTGGATCTGCGCCGCGCGCGCCGCCGCGTACAGCTCCTCGTCGGTGGCGTCGGGCTTCGCGAAGCGGAGGTTGTCGGCGACCGTGGCGTGGAAGAGGTACGTCTCCTGGGAGACGACGCCGACGGCACGCGCGAGCGTGTCGAAGTCCAGGTCACGGACGTCGACCCCGTCGAGGGTGACCCGGCCGCCCGTCACGTCGTAGAGCCGGGGCGCGAGATAGCCGAGGGTCGACTTTCCGGCGCCGGTCGGTCCGACGATCGCGAGGCTGTTGCCGGCCGGGACGGTGATGTCGATGCCGTCGAGGATCGCGCCGCTCTTGTCGTCGTAGTGGAACTCGACCTGCTGGAAGGCGACTTCGCCCTTGATGCTGTCCAGGTGGACCGGGTTCTCGCGCTCGGTGATGTCGATCGGGAGGTCGAGGTACTCGAAGATGCGCGCGAAGAGCGCCAGCGAGGTCTGGATCTGGACGCCGGTCGACAGCAGGCTGACGGCCGGGCGGAACAGGCCCTGCTGGAGCGAGACGAAGGCGACGATGGTGCCGATGGAGACGTCCGGGCCGCCCATCTGGAGGGCGATTCCGGCGGTCCAGTAGATGACGGCGGGCATCGCGGCCATGACGATCGAGATGACGGCCATGCGCCAGCGCCCCGCCATGTTCGACCTGACCTCCAGGTCGACCAGGCCCTCGGACTCCTCCGAGAAGGACTGGGTGAGCGAGTCGGAGCGGCCCATGGTGCGGCCGAGCAGGATGCCGCTGACGGACAGCGACTCGGTGACCGTGGCGGCCATCGCGGCCATCTGCTTCTGGCGCTGGGTGGCGATCTTCTTGCGTTCGTTGCCGACCCGGCGGCTGATCCACACGAAGACCGGGAGCAGCAGCAGCGAGACGACGGTGAGCCGCCAGTCCAGGGCGATCATCGCGATGATCGTGGCGACCACACTGGTCAGGTTCGACACCAGGGAGGTGGCCGTGGAGGTGACGGTGGCCTGCATGCCGCCGATGTCGTTGGCTATCCGGGACTGGACCTCGCCGGTGCGGGTCCGGGTGAAGAAGGCGAGCGACATGCGCTGGAGCCGGCCGTAGACCGCCGTGCGCAGGTCGTGCATGACGCGCTGGCCGACCGTCGTGGAGATGAGGGTCTGGAGGACGCCGAAGATGCTGGTCAGGACGGCGCTCAGGATCATGCCGAGCGCGAGCAGGCTCAGCAGTCCGGTGCGGCCCTGCGGGATGGCGACGTCGAGTGTCTCCTTCAGCAGGAACGGGGTCGCCACGGTGACCAGGGACGCGGCGCCGACCAGGAGGCCGACGACCGTGAGCCGGGCGCGGTAGGGCTTGAAGAGCCGGAGGATGCGGCGCACCTGCCGAGGCTGGTCGGTCGAGGTGCCGGGGGACGGTGTCCAGTTGATGTCGTCGCGGGGCATGGTCTCCTACGGATGATGAGGCGATCAGGACTGGTCGGGCGCTCACGGCTCGTGGAGCGATGAGACCTCGTGGAGCATAGCTCATTGTTACCTATACTCACAATGAACCAGGTCCTGATATTGTTCCCGCATGACCACCCCCGATTCCGACGGCCTCCTCGCGGAGCAGCTGCTGCGGCTCACCCGCCGGGTGCACCGCATCCAGAAGCGCCATCTGGAGCAGCGCGACCTCGGCATCACCCCGGCCCAGTCCCGGCTGCTGCGCACCCTCGCGCACTTCGGCTCGCCGCCCCGCATGGCCGACCTCGCCGAGCGCCTGGAGGTGGTGCCGCGCGCCGTGACGACGCTGGTCGACGGCCTGGAGGCGAGCGGCAAGGTACGGCGGGTGCCCGACCTGTCCAACCGGCGGGTCATCCGGATCGAGATCACCGACGACGGCCGCAAGGCGCTCAGCGAGCTGCGCAGCGCCCGGCGGGGTGCCGCGGACGAGATCCTCGCGCCGCTCACGGACGTGGAGCGCGAGGTGCTGCGGACCTTGCTGGACACGCTGGTGGACGGAGCGCCCGGCGCCCATGAGGAGCACGGGCGGTCCTGCTGACGATCGGCGGTCGCCACGGCCGGCGGTCGCCACGGCCGGCGGTCGCCACGGCCGACGGTCACTACGGCCGGCGGTCGCCACGGCGTTACTCCGGCCAGTCCGAGTCCTTGATCTTCTCGACGAAGTCGCCGCGCACGAAGCCCGGGACAAAGTGGGCCAGGACATCCGCCTTGATGTTGCCGAAGGTGGTCTCGGGGCGGTCCTTGATGCCCTCGGTGAAGGCGGCGAGGATCCCGTTCTTGAAGTCCGGCCGGGGATGCGCCGCCACGACCGCCGCGCGCTGCTCGTCGGAGACGGCGTCGTAGCCGATGCCGACGACATCCAGCGACACACCCCGGTTGACCAGAGCGATCTCGGCCGACATGTGCAGTGGGATCTCCTGGGTGGTGTGCAGGGCGATGCTCGTCCAGACCCGGTCGGCCGGCTCTCCGGTGATGCCGTGCGCGTGCAGGAACCGGCGGGCCTCGTCGGCGCCGTCGATCTCGAAGCGCTGGTCGGTCCGGCGGAACTTCTCGGTGAGCCCGAGGTCGTGGAACATCGCGGCCACGTAGAGCAGTTCGGGGTCGTAGCCGAGCCCCTGCTCCCGCCCGCGCAGGGCGCCCCACAGGAACACCCGCCGGGAGTGGTCGAACAGCAGCGGTGACGCGGCCTCGCGCACCAGTTCGGTCGCCTCCCGCGCCAGAGCGGTGTCCGGGATCTCCACGCCTGCGATCACTTCACTCATCGTTCTTCCCTCTCCTCGGTGGCCCGTGCCTCCAGGATCTTCGGCGGCGTACGCTGGAGCCATGTCCTCAGAGCCACGAAAACCACGGATTCGGACATGACGGCGGTCTCGCCCCCTCTGGTCGGCTTCGTCGTCTTCGACGGTGTGACCATGCTCGACGTCAGCGGCCCGGCCGAGGTGCTGCACCAGTCGGGCAAACTCGGCCATCCCTACGAGCTGGTGCTGGTCTCTCCGCACGGCGGCCCGGTCACCACCGCCAACGGACTGGCCCTGACCGGCACGGTGACCGCGGCCGACGCCGGGCCGGTCGACACCGTGGTGGTCGCAGGGGGCGACCTGCTGGCCCGACATCCCGCCGAGGAAGGGCTGTTGAGTACGACCCGCGCCCTCACCGACCGTGCGGCACGGGTCGCGTCCGTCTGCACCGGTGCTTTCGTCCTCGCCGAACTCGGCCTGCTCGACGGCCGTTCGGCCACGACCCACTGGCGGCAGGCCGGGACGCTGGCCCGCCGTTACCCCCGGGTGCGCGTCGAGCCGGACGCCATCCATGTCCGCGACGGCCGCTTCGTCACCTCGGCGGGCATCAGCGCCGGGATAGACCTGGCGCTCGCTCTCGTGGAGGACGACCACGGAGCGGCCGTGGCCCGCGACGTCGCACGCGAGCTGGTCGTCTTCATGCAACGCCCGGGCGGGCAGTCGCAGTTCTCGGCGGCGACCACCACCCCGCCACCGCGCACCGATCCCCTGCGGTCACTGATCGCGTCCGTGCTGGCCGACCCCGCCGGCGACCACAGCCTGCCCGCCATGGCGGCGACCGCGGCCGTCAGCACCCGGCACCTGACCCGGCTCTTCCGCACCGAACTCGGGACCACACCCGCCCGTTGGGTGGAACGGGTCCGTCTCGACCGCGCCCAGCACCTGCTCCTCGAAGGCCACAGCGTCACTTCCGCGGCACATCACAGCGGGCTCGGCACCGACGAGACCCTCCGCCGTGCCTTCGCCCGTCATCTGGACACCACACCGACGCACTACCGCAGCCGTTTCGCGAGTACGCGCGGTCGTACGCCCACACCGTGAGCCCCCGGCCTCACGTCGCGGTCGACCGCATCCCTTCCAGCAACGCGCCCAGGATGCGGGCGAGTTGGGGTTCGACATCGACCACGGCGTGCGCCAACTCGGGGCGGGCCTCGTAGAGCGCGCGGAGGCCGGTGCCGGGGGCCGCCATCTGCCACAGCGCCCCGGCCATGCTCGTGGCCGTGGAGATCACGTCGACGGCGGCACGCTCGGTGATCTCGAACAGTCGGCACAACTCGCCGGCCACCGCTGCGACTTCACCGAGTACGACCGTCTTGAACTCGTACACGGCCTCCATGGAGACATTGCGTTCCAGGTTCAACGGGGCCTGAGCCAGCAGGTCGCAGAAGAGCGGCCGCGCGACGAGCGACTGGGCGAGGACGGCCGCGACCGCGCGGGGATCCCCTTCGGTGAACTCGCCGAGCCGCGCGCGGAGCGCTCCCGACCAGTCCTCCCAGCCCTCGGCGGTCAGCGCCAGGAAGATCTGCTCCCGCGTCTCGAAGTACCGCAGCATCGCGGACTTGTGCATGCCCACGGCCGCCGCGATGTCGGTGAGCGTGACCTCGCGCACGCTGCGGTCGGCGCCGAGCGCCCGGGCGGCGTCGAGGATCGCCCGCTCGCGCTGCTGCTTGGCCGCGGCGCTGCGGGCGCGTTGCGGGCTGGGCGTGGTCATGAGGCAGAGCATAGCGCAACACGGTTGCACTAATAACGAAACAGTGTTTTGCTAGAGCCATGACGCAGACATGGTTCATCACCGGTTCCTCCCGCGGCTTCGGCCGCAACCTCGCCGTCGCCGCCCTGGAGGCCGGCGACCGGGTCGTCGCCACGGCACGCAGGCCGGAGCAGTTGGACGACCTCGTGAAGGAGTACGGCGACCGCGTCCTGCCCGTCGCGCTCGACGTCACCGACCGAGCGGCGGCAACAGCGGCCCTACAGGCGGGAGTCGACCACTTCGGCCGCATCGACGTGGTCGTGAACAACGCCGGATACGCCAACCTCTCCGCGGTCGAGACGACCCCGGAGGACGACTTCCGCCGCCAGTTCGACACGAACTTCTGGGGGGTCTACAACGTCTCGACGGCGGCGCTCCCGATCCTCAAGGCACAGCGCGCGGGCACGGTCGTGCAGTTCTCGTCCATCGGCGGCCGGGTCGGCGGCACGCCCGGGCTCGGGTCGTACCAGGCGGCGAAGTTCGCGGTCGACGGCTTCACCCGCGTGCTCGCGGCCGAGACCGCGCCGTTCGGCATCAGGTACCTCGTCGTGGAACCGGGCGGCTTCGCGACGGACTGGTCCGGTTCGTCGATGCAGGTCCCGGAAGTGCCGCCGGAGTACGACGAGACCGTCGGCGCGCGTGTCCGCCTCTTCGACAGTCCGGTGGTCACCGCGGGCGACCCGAAGCGCGCCGGGGAGATCCTGGTCCGGGTCGTCAAGCAGCCGACCCTGCCCTCCCACCTCGTCCTGGGCGCTTTCGCCGTGGAGCTTGCGCAGAGCTACTCGCGCGACCAGATCGCACAGGCGGCGGCCTGGGAGCGGGTGAGCCAGTCCGCCGACTTCGACCAGCCCTACCCCGCGGACCTCGTCGACCACGCGTAGAAGAACGGGCCGCGCCCCCCCACCACCTGGGTGGATCGGGAGCCGCGACCCGTCACGACAGGGCTCAACCGGCCTCGGAGGCCGACTCCTTGACAAGCTGCGCGGGGACCTCCGCGCCCGCTTCCGCCTCGTTCGCCACGACACCGTCCTCCACGCCATCGTCTTCCGCTTCTACGACCGTGATCTCGCCGTCGAGGACCTTCTTCGCCCGCTCGATGTCCAGCGCGCCCTCCCAGCGGGAGACCGCGAAGACGGCGACGCAGTTGCCCAGGAGGTTGGTGACGACGCGCATCGAGTCCATGATGCGGTCCACGCCGAGGAGCAGGGCGACCGCGCCGGCCGGGATCGCGCCCAGCGAGGAGGCCGTCGCGGACAGGGCGAGGAAGGCCGAACCGGGGATGCCGGCCATGCCCTTGCTGGTGAGCATGAGCACCAGGATCACGGTGATCTGCTGGCCGAGACTGAGGTCGACGCCGACGGCCTGGGCGATGAACAGCGTGCCGATCGACAGGTAGAGGGAGGCGCCGTCGAGGTTGAAGGAGTAGCCGGTGGGCAGCACCAGGCCCACCGCGTCGTCACGGGCGCCGGCCTTGCGCAGCTTCTGCATCACGCGCGGCATGACGGACTCGGTGGACGCGGTGCCGAGGGCGAGGAGCATCTCCTCACGGATGTAGCGGAGGAACTTCCAGAGGCTGAGCCCCGTGACCAGCCGTAGCGCGACGGCGAGCAGGGCGACGAAGAGTGCGGCGGCGACATAGCAGAGGACGATCAGCTTGGCGTAGGTCTTGATCACGCCGAGCCCGTACTGGCCGACGAGGACGGCCATCGCGCCGAACACGGCGAGCGGGGCCAGGCGCATCACGAAGCCGACGATGGCGAAGATGATCTCCTGGGCCTGCTCAATGGCGGGCAGTACCTGCGGCACCTTGGTGTGGCCGAGGTGGAGCAGCGCGGCGCCCACCAGGCAGGCCAGGATGAGGACTTGGAGCAGGGAGTTCTCGGCGAAGGCGCCGATGAAACTGGTGGGCAGCGCGTTCACGATGAACTCGGTCGTCGAGGGCAGCGCGGCACCGCCCGTCTTCGCGTCCACCGCCGAGGTGTTGAGGGTGGACGGGTCGACGTGCATCCCGGAACCGGGCTGGACGACGTTGGCGAGGACCAGGCCGATGATCAGCGCCGCGGTGGACGCGACCTCGAACCAGATCAGCGCCTTGAGGCCGATCCGGCCGAAGGCCTTCAGGTCACCGGCCTTGGCGATGCCTACGACGACCACACAGAACACGAGCGGCGAGATGATCGTCTTGATGAGCCGGGTGAATCCGTCGCCCAGGGGCTGGAAGTCCGTGGCCACGTCGGGCCACAGCTTTCCGACGAGGATTCCGAGGACGAGCGCGCAGGCGACCTGCGCGAAGAGAGAGGTACGCAATATGCGTGCGACGCGTCGCGGCAGGGACGGGACGGACGGCGGCACGGGCACTCCTTTAGGGGGGGACGGTCGTTCGCGGAAGCCGAATGGGGTGACTTCTGCGATACGGAAAGCGGCTTCCGTAAGGATCACTTTGAAGCCGTTGTTGATCGCCCCGAAAACCTCCGTGTGACAGCCGTGTAAATCACGAACCCGAGTGACGCGTCGCACGCATGAGGACTCAGCAGCCGCTGCGGTCCTCGGTCAGCACCCCCTGCGCGGTGGCCAGCGAACGGTCGTAGCAGCCGCCCGAGCCGTACAGCCGGTAGCGCTCGCTCGACGTCCCGACGGCATGCCGCTGATCACGCGGCACGCCGAGCGTGTATGTCGCGTCGCCGCTGTAGGTGTCGTCGAGCCGCGACCACCCGGTCCGCCGGCCGTCCCGCGTGTCGACGACCGCCGCCCGGTCGCCGAGCGTGAGTACGGTACGCAGCCGGTCGTCCGTCCCGATCGTCGTCGCGCCGTTCATCGTGTACGTCCGATGCGTGGCCGTCGTCCGAGCAGGTCCCCGTCCGTCGACGGTCACGGACTCGTCGTCCGTCCAGGTCGCGTCGAGCCCGTCCATGTTCTCGCCGTCGGTCCAGCGGTGCACGGAGGTGTTCGTGAGCTTCCGGTCGACGGTGGTCGTCACCCGCCCGTGCGAGGTGTCGACGTAACCGGCGACGGTCAGCCGATGACCCGCGTCGGTGTCCACGCGTTCCTCCGAACCGGGTGTGTACGTCGAGGAGTTGGAGACCTCGCCCGCCCGGTCGAGCGTGAGCTTTCCGGTGACGTGGGCACGGTGCGCGTCCTGCCAGACGAGCACGTTCACCGGCGCGCTCCAGCCGCTCTGCCCCTCGGGCACGCCCACGACAGAGACGTCGACGTGGTGCGGGCGGCCGTCGTTGAGCAGCCCGGCGAAGGGGGTGAGGTCGTATTCGATCGGCTTGACGTCGAAGGCGCGCGGGCCCGGGATGACGTACCAGAGGAAGGGGTCGGACCAGCCGCCGGTCCACACGTTCGGGAACGGCGCGGCGATTCCGGCGAGTTGGCCGTCGACCTTGATCTGCACCTCGCGGTAGGGACCCTTGTCGGCCTGGCAGGAGTACGGCGCCGAGTCAGGGACCGCGAGATACCAGAACTCCTCGCAGCCGCCGCCCGATCCGGTGGCGTACACCTCGGCGACGATGCGTTCGCTGTTGCGCGGGGTGGTCAGCGTCGAGTCCGTGCCGAGGGTGAGCACGCGGTCGGGGGTCTGCGCCGCCGCGGTTCTCCCCTCGTAGAAGGTCAGCGTGGCCTTGACGCCGATGACTCCGGTGTAGGTGTCGTCGACGACGTTGCCGATGAGCATCTCGACGTTCTGCGTGTCGCGGAAGGTGGCGCTGTAGCGGGTGACGTCCTTCTCGACGGACCACGCGATGCCGTCGGGCGAGGGCTCCGGTGTCGAGGTGCGCAAAATCTCGACACCGCCGACGTGCAGATAGCCGAGCCGGTCGTACTGGCGGCCCTTGACCGTGCCGTCGAGGCGGAGCACGACCTTGCTCCAGTGGTCGCCGCAGCCCTTGGGGGGCGTATACGTCCCCTGGTAGGGGGTGAAGTCGCGGAACTCGGTGTCGGCGAGCGTGACCTGGCAGGACTTGGTGGCGGGTTTGGCGATCGGCGGGGCCGCGGTCAGGGGGTCGTGCCAGTCGGTGCCGAACTCGGCCGGTACATCGGCCGGTTGGGCCTTCACAACGACTGCCTGGGCAGGGCTCACGCCTAGAAGGGCGCTCGCCAGGAGGGTCGCCCCGGCGAGCATGGACATGACTATCCGGCTTCTCATGGGCGGTGTTCTACCCCTTGAGGTCCGCCCTGTCCCCCATCAGCACCACGGGATGCCGCTCCGGGTCGAGCGTGCGCAGCAGGTACTCCATCGCCTCCTTGGGCAGGCTGACGCAGGCCGACGTACCGCTGCCGTGGTCCAGATGCAGCCAGATCCCGCCGCCCTTGTCCTCGCCCTCTGGCTGCTCCGCGTCGTCGGGCGGGGTGCCCGGGACACGGTTGTAGTCGATGGCGATGACGTAGTCGAAGTCGTGCCAGTGGGACTCGTCCCAGTCGCGCGGCGCCGCGTACCCCTCGTCCTGCGTGTACGGCAGCGCCGTGCCGGGGTCGTCGAGCACACCGGCAGCGGCGGTCAGGGTGAACACGCCGACGGGACTGCGTTCGTCCCCGAGGTGGTGGTCGAGGGTCCAGCCCTTCTTGCCGTTGTGCGCGGGCCAGCTGCGGGTCCGGTTCCAGGTGGAGCCGTGCTTCGTGAACAGGACGGCGGTGGAGGTCGGGGAGTCCTTGCCGTCGCCGTAGACCGCGAGGACCTGGCGGGTACCGGCGGGGATGTCGCGGTGGAGCCGGTCGCCGACGTCCGGGATGCGGGTCGGGGCCGGGGCGGCGACCGCCTTTCTCGGGTGGGTCGCCTGCGGTCCAGGTCTCCCCTCCCGGCCGCCGGTGTGTCGTGTCTCCGTGCTTCCGCACGCGGACAGGGTCGTCATCGTCAGGAGGGAACCGAGAGCCGCCATCGCGACCATCGCACGTCGTGTGCCGCCACTCTGCATCGGGCCATGCTCACATCGCGTTCGGCGACATTGCGTGAGGTCACGGACATCTCGCCACGGATGGGTGAACGCCGGTTCTGGCCCCCGGCGGCGAAAACCCCTTGCTTCCGACCACGCTGCGAGGCGAACCTTTCACGGTTTGTTGCCGCACTCCGCGGTTCCTTCCGCCGCCCCGACCAGAGCCACTGGGACGTCATGCAGATTCAAGACCTTCCGTATCCCGACCCGGGCGTGCCGGACGCTCGCTCGGGGCCCCGATTCCTGTGGTGGCTCGGCCGGAACCAGCTCGGCGGACAGTTCAAGTCGCTCGCCTGGGGACTGCTGCACTTCGTGTCCGTCTGCGCGCTGCCGTTCTGCGTGGGACTCGCCGTCCAGGCCGTGGTCGACCGCTCCGGCACCCGGCTCGCCCTGACCGGTGGGCTGATGGCGCTGTGCGGAGCGGGTATCGCCGTGGGCGACACCTTCCTGCACCGGGCCGCCGTCACCAACTGGATCACGGCCGCCGCCCGCGTCCAGCAACTGCTGGCCCGGCAGGCCGCCCATCTCGGCTCGGCGCTGACCCGGCGGGTCGCGGCCGGGGAGGTGGTGGCCGTGTCCACGGGGGACGTCGAGAAGATCGGCTGGTTCGTCGAGGCGCTGTCCCGATTCCTGGCCGCCGCGCTGACCGTCGTCGTCGTGTGCGTCGGCCTGTTCGTGTACCAGCCGGCCCTCGGTGCCGTCGTCGCCGTGGGCATGCCCGTGCTGGCGGTCTCCGTGCTGCCGCTGCTGCCCCGTGCGACCCGGCGCGCCGACATACAGCGCGAGAAGGCGGGACGCGCCACCGAGCTGGCCTCCGACACGGTCGCCGGACTGCGGGTGCTGCGCGGCATCGGCGGCGAGGAACTGTTCCTCGACCGCTACCGCCGCGCCTCCCAGGAGGTGCGCCACGCGGCCGTGCGCAGTGCCCGGATGTGGTCGCTGATCTCCGCGATCCAGGTGCTGCTGCCGGGCCTGCTGCTGATCGTCGTCGTCTGGCACGGTGTGCACCTGGCCCGCGAGGGCCGGATCACGGTGGGTGAACTGGTCACCGTCTACAGCGCGGTGATGGTCATGTCCTACCCGCTGCGGCACTTCGAGGAGATCGCCATGGCGTACTCCTTCTCCCGCCCCTCGGCCCGACGCGCCGCGCGCGTGCTGTCCCTGGAGCGGGTCACCGACACCGTGGGAACGCGCGCGGCCGAGGTGCCGGCCGGGGATCTGTACGACCCGGCCACCGGTCTGCTCGTGCCGTCCGGCCGGTTCACCGCCGTGGTGTGCGGCGACCCCGACGCGGCCGGGCGACTCGCGGAACGCCTCGGCGGACACCCCGCCGAGGCGGGCACCTCTGTGCTCCTGGACGGTGTGGCGCTCGACGAACTCCCCCTCGCCTCGGCCCGCACCGCCGTCCTCGTCCAGGACAAGGACCCGGTGCTGCTGTCCGGTTCGCTGCGCGAACTGCTGGATGTGCCCTCCTCGGGCGCGGTCGGCGCGCAGGAGGCCCTGGCCGCCGCGCAGTGCGACGACGTGCTGGTGGCGCTGGCGCAGGGTTCGCTCGACACCGACGACCCGATGGACGCCCGCATCACCGAACGCGGACGCTCCCTCTCCGGCGGCCAGCGCCAGCGGCTCGCCCTGGCCCGGTCGCTGATCACCGATCCCGAGGTGCTCGTCCTGGACGAGCCGACCTCCGCCGTCGACTCCCACACCGAGGCCCGGATCGCGGACGGCGTAAGGAAGTTGAGGACCGGCCGGACCACGGCGGTGTTCACCTCCTCGCCCTTGCTCCTGGACCACGCGGACCGTGTGGTCCTCGTGCACGAGGACGAGGTCGTGGCGGTCGGCACCCATCGCGACCTGCTCCGCAGCGAGCCGCGGTACCGGGCAGTGGTGACCCGCGAGACGGAGGAGGAGACGGCCCTGCACAACGCCGTCAACAATGAGGCCGCTCTGCAGAACGCCGTCGACGACGAGGCCGCTCTGCGGAGCACCCTGGACGACCACGGCGTCGCGCTGCGCGGCGCGCTGGAAGAGATCGAGGAGAGCGCATGATCGGCGTGGTGCCCCCGGCGTACGACCCGGCGGCCCCGACCACGGCCAACACCCTGCCGGTCGGCGCCCCCGCGACCGTACGCGCCTACGTGTCCGAACTGTTCCACCGTCATCGCCGGGCCTTCCTTCTCCTGGTCACCGTGAACACGGTCGCCGTGGTCGCCTCGATGGTGGGCCCCTATCTGCTCGGCGACCTGGTCGAGCGGGTGTCGGACGGAGCGCGGGAACTTCATCTGGGCCTGACCATCGGGCTGTTCGGGACCGCGCTCGCCGTCCAGGCCGTGTTCATCCGGCAGGTACGGCTGCGGGGCGCGATGCTCGGCGAACGGATGCTGGCCGATCTGCGCGAGGACTTCCTCGTCCGGTCGGTCGGGCTGCCTCCGGGTGTCCTGGAACGGGCGGGCACCGGTGACCTCCTGTCCCGTATCACGACCGACATCGACCGGCTCGCCAACGCGATGCGCGAGGCCGTGCCGCAGCTGGCGATCGGCGTCGTGTGGGCGCTGCTGCTGCTCGGCGGCCTCGTCGTGACCGTGCCGGCGCTCGCACCCGCCGTGCTGATCGCGGTGCCGCTGCTGGTGGTCGGCTGCCGCTGGTACTACAGGCGCGCGCCCGCCGGCTACCGCTCCGAGGCCGCCGGGTACGCCGCCGTGGCCGCCGCCCTCGCCGAGACCGTGGACGCGGGACACACCGTCGAGGCGCACCGCCTCGGCGACCGGCGCATCGCCCTCTCGGAGCGCCGCGTCAAAGAGTGGACCGCCTGGGAGAACTACACGCTCTGGCTGCGGTCGGTGCTCTTCCCGGTCATCAACATCACCCATGTCACGGTGCTCTGCTCGGTCCTGATGCTCGGCGGTGTGTTCGTCCTCAACGGCTGGATCGGAGTGGGCGAACTGACGACGGGCGCCCTGCTCGCGCAGATGCTCGTCGACCCGGTGAACCTGATCCTGCGCTGGTACGACGAGCTCCAGGTCGCCCAGGTCTCGCTGGCCCGGCTGGTCGGCGTCCGGGACATCGAGCCGGATGCCGGGGACACCGGGCTGTCCCCCGAGGGCCGGGACGTCCACGCGGACCGGGTGCACTTCGGCTACCGCGAGGGCGTGGACGTGCTGCGCGAGGTGTCCCTGGAGGTCGCACCCGGCACCCGGCTGGCCCTGGTCGGCCCGTCCGGCGCGGGCAAGTCCACCCTGGGCAGGCTCCTCGCCGGCATCTACGCGCCCCGGGACGGCCGGATCACCCTCGGCGGCGCCGAACTCTCCCGGATGACCGCCGAGAACGTCCGCTCCCATGTGGCCCTCGTCAACCAGGAGCACCACGTCTTCGTGGGTTCCCTGCGTGACAACCTCCTGCTCGCCCGGACCGATGCGGCGGACGCGGAGCTGTGGGCGGCGCTGGGCGCGGTCGATGCGGACGGCTGGGCGCGGGCGCTGGACGAGGGCCTCGACACCGAGGTGGGCTCGGGCGGGCTGGCGCTCACCCCGGCCCAGGCCCAGCAGATCGCGCTGGCCCGGCTGGTGCTGGCCGATCCGCACACGCTGGTCCTGGACGAGGCGACCTCGCTCCTCGACCCGCGTGCGGCCCGCCATCTGGAACGGTCCCTGGCCCGTGTCCTCGACGGCCGCACGGTCGTCGCGATCGCCCACCGGCTGCACACCGCCCACGACGCGGACGTCATCGCCGTGGTGGAGAACGGCCGTATCAGCGAGTTGGGCAGTCATGACGAGTTGGTGGCGGCGGAGGGGGCGTACGCGGCGCTGTGGCGGTCGTGGCACGGGTAGCTCCGCCGGTGGAACGGTGGACCGGTCAGCGGGTCGGCGGTTTACCTGCGGGCCAGTGGGGGCTGGTCCTCGGTTCGGTCGTTTACCCGCGGGCCGGTGAGGGCTGGTCGCGCCCACGCGGCGGAGCCGCACACGTCGCGGCCCCGCGCCCCTGACGGGGCACGGTCCCGGCGTGCCGTCGCCCCTGCTCCGGGCCCGTGCCGTTGCGCGCGGGGGAAAAGGGGTGGAAGGCTGGGGAGCGGCACCGGTTCGGGGAGTGCCCGGGGACCATGTGGTCCGTGCCGGGCTCCGCCTGTGCCCCGCACAGCGGCGGCCCGCCGCCGAGCGCGGTGAGTACGGGCCGGTCCCCACCACCTGGAGGTACCCGTGAACAGCGTCGACGGATGGGGAGACGACGTCTACCAGCCCGACGGATCCGAGGTACAGGACGACGCGGGCCTGCTCGACGCGGAGGACACCCTCCTGGCCGACGGTGTCGAGGACCCCCTCGACCGCGGCTGGTCGCCACCGGACCGCCCCTGGGCGGTGGAACGCGCCGATGTCACGGCGGCCGAACGTCAGCACGGTGAGACGCTCGACCAGCGCCTCGCCGAGGAGGTCCCGGATCTCGTGGTGCCCGACGGCGACGGCCTCGGCGACTCCGAGGACACCGACGGCGAACTCCTGGACATCGAGGTCGGTGACCTCCGCTCCGGTCGGCTCGTGGCACCGAACGAAGGGGCGCACGAGGACGAGGAGAGCGGTCTGATCGCCACCGACGTGGGCATCGACGGCGCGGCGGCCTCGGCCGAGGAGGCCGCGATGCACATCGTCGACGAGGACGAGGGTTCGCTCTACGGCTGACCCCGCCGTCCCTCGGCCGCTGCCCACACACCCGGCACAGGAGGAACAGTCATGCAGCAGGACAAACAGCCCGACTACCACCCCGTGGTCTTCCGCGACCGCTCCGCCGGATACGCCTTCCTGACCCGGTCCACCGCGACCAGTGACCGGACCATCGACTGGGACGACGGCGAGACCTACCCGGTCGTGGACGTGGAGATCTCCTCGGAGAGCCACCCCTTCTACACCGGCAAGGCCAGGACGGTGGACTCGGAGGGCCGCGTCGCCCAGTTCGAGCGGCGCTACGGCGGCGGAGCGGCGGGCCAGGGTTCCGGCGGGGCGTGAGCCGCTGCCCGCACCGACGCCGGAACCGAGGTCGAGGCCGGGCCTCAGATCACGTTGAGGGCCGCCGCGCAGCCCACTCCCCCGAGCAGTATGAACACCGGCATCAGGACCTTGAGCTCGACCCAGCTGCCCGCGCGGAACCGCATCACCTTCGGCGGCCCGATGGGGTACCAGCGCTTGCGGCCCAGCGGGATCGGCCACAGGATCGGGCAGCCGGAGACGGTCAGCGCGTCCCCGATGTCGTGCACCAGCGCGCCCAGCACGACCGGCAGGCCCAGCCACAGGTACTGGTGCTGATCCGTGAACAGCCAGTCCGAACCGTTGCCCGGCTTGTCCAGCACTCCGGCCAGGATCCACGCGCTCGTCGCCGCCAGCAGCCACACCAGGATGTCGCTGCTGGAGCCGCGGGCCGCCCGCCACAGCAGGCCCTCGATGGCCAGCACCATGTGCACGAAGAGGATCGCCAGCACTCCCCAGCGACCGCCCAGGATCGCCACGCCCGCGCTCCCCGCCCCGATCAGGACCGCCCACAGCCAGGTGTGGGTGAGGGTGCGGTGCCCGCCGTTGCGGCGCGGGTCGCCCTGCTTCCTGGTCCCCTTGTAGACGGCGTACGAGAGCTTGTCGACGACCTCGCACACGGTCCGGGAGACGGGTCCGAAGGCCCGCGAGATGGTCGCCGCCTTGTGGTCGAGGTCCGGGGCGAGCGCGGCGCCGGCGCAGATCAGGGCGCCGACCAGGACCACCGGCCAGGGCATCGGATGCCCGGCCGCGGCGGTCGCCGCTCCGACGCCGAGCCAGGCCGCCGCTCCCGACAGTGAGTGTGCTGGTCCCATCATGGCCGTTCCCCGCCCCATTCCTCTTACGCCGCCGGTCAGTTGCTCGGGCGCCCTGACACTCCGTCGGCGACACAGCGTAGCGGTAGCGATCTTCGTCTCCGCAGCCGATTCCCCCATCGGCCACGGCGCCAGGCAAGATGGGGTCGTGACCCTCATCGACCAGTTGCCGCCGACCGCAGATCCCGACGCCCTCTACGAAGCCTTCGAGTCGTGGGCCCAGGAGCGCGGTCTCACGCTCTACCCCCATCAGGAGGAGGCGCTGATCGAGGTGGTCTCCGGTGCGAACGTGATCGTGTCGACGCCCACCGGCTCCGGCAAGAGCATGATCGCCGCCGGTGCGCACTTCGCCGCGCTGGCCCGGGACGAGGTCACCTTCTACACCGCCCCGATCAAGGCGCTGGTCTCGGAGAAGTTCTTCGAGCTGTGCAAGATGTTCGGCACCGAGAACGTCGGCATGCTGACCGGCGACGCGTCCGTCAACTCGGACGCCCCCATCATCTGCTGCACCGCGGAGGTCCTCGCGTCGATCGCGCTGCGCGACGGCAAGCACGCCGACGTCGGCCAGGTCGTCATGGACGAGTTCCACTTCTACGCGGAGGCGGACCGCGGCTGGGCCTGGCAGATCCCGATCCTTGAGCTGCCGCAGGCGCAATTCATCCTGATGTCGGCCACGCTCGGCGACGTCGCGATGTTCGAGAAGGACCTCACCCGGCGCACCGGGCGCCCCACCTCGGTGGTCCGCTCGGCGGTCCGGCCGGTGCCGCTGTCCTACGAGTACAAGCTGACTCCGCTCACCGAGACGCTGACCGAACTGCTGGAGACCCGGCAGGCGCCGGTCTACATCGTGCACTTCACCCAGGCGCAGGCCGTGGAGCGGGCGCAGGCGCTGATGAGCATCAACATGTCCTCGCGCGAGGAGAAGGACCAGATCGCCGAGCTGATCGGCAACTTCCGCTTCACCACCAAGTTCGGCCGCAATCTCTCCCGTTACGTGCGGCACGGCATCGGTGTGCACCACGCCGGCATGCTGCCCAAGTACCGGCGCCTGGTGGAAAAGCTCGCGCAGGCGGGCCTGTTGAAGGTCATCTGCGGTACGGACACGCTCGGGGTGGGCGTCAACGTGCCCATCCGCACAGTGCTGTTCACGGCGCTGGCCAAGTACGACGGCGTTCGGGTGCGCACGCTGCGCGCCCGTGAGTTCCACCAGATCGCGGGCCGCGCGGGCCGCGCCGGTTTCGACACGGCGGGGCTCGTCGTCGCCCAGGCTCCGGAACACGTCGTCGAGAACGAGAAGGCGCTCGCCAAGGCGGGCGACGACCCGAAGAAGCGCCGGAAGGTCGTGCGCAAGAAGGCGCCCGAGGGTTTCGTCGGGTGGACGGAAGGCACCTTCGAGAAGCTCATCACCTCGGAGCCCGAGCCGCTCACGTCCCGGTTCCGGGTCACCCACACGATGCTGCTGTCGGTCATCGCCCGTCCGGGCAACGCCTTCGAGGCGATGCGGCATCTCCTGGAGGACAACCACGAGCCGCGCAAGCAGCAGTTGCGGCACATCCGGCGCGCGATCGCGATCTACCGCTCGCTTCTGGACGGCGGCATCGTCGAGAAGCTCGACACCCCGGACGCCGAGGGCCGCATCGTGCGCCTCACGGTCGACCTGCAGCAGGACTTCGCCCTCAACCAGCCGCTGTCGACCTTCGCGCTCGCCGCGTTCGAGCTGCTCGACCCCGAGTCGCCGTCGTACGCGCTGGACATGGTGTCCGTCGTCGAGTCCACGCTGGACGACCCGCGGCAGATCCTGGCCGCCCAGCAGAACAAGGCGCGCGGTGAGGCCGTGGCGGCGATGAAGGCGGACGGCGTCGAGTACGAGGACCGCATGGAGCGCCTCCAGGACGTCAGTTACCCCAAGCCGCTGGAGGAGTTGCTCTTCCACGCGTACAACACGTACCGCAAGAGCCACCCCTGGGTAGGCGACCACCCGCTGTCGCCGAAGTCCGTGATCCGTGACATGTACGAACGGGCCATGTCCTTCACGGAGTTGACCTCCTACTACGAGCTGGCGCGCACCGAGGGCATCGTGCTGCGCTACCTCGCCGGCGCCTTCAAGGCCCTCGACCACACCGTCCCGGACGACCTCAAGTCCGAGGACCTGGAGGATCTGATCGCCTGGCTCGGCGAGATGGTGCGCCAGGTCGACTCCAGCCTGCTGGACGAGTGGGAGCAGCTGGCCAACCCGGAGGAGATGACCGCCGAGGAGGCCCAGGAGAAGGCCGACCAGGTCAAGCCGGTCACCGCGAACTCGCGCGCCTTCCGGGTCCTCGTCCGCAACGCGATGTTCCGCCGGGTCGAGCTGGCCGCCCTCGACCATGTCGCGGAACTGGGCGAGATGGACGCCGAGTCCGGCTGGGACGCGGACGCGTGGGGCGAGGCGATGGACAAGTACTGGGACGAGTACGAGGACCTCGGCACCGGCCCCGACGCCCGCGGGCCCAAGCTGCTGCTCATCGAGGAGGAGCCGCAGCACAACCTGTGGCGCGTTCGGCAGATCTTCGCCGACCCGAACGGCGATCATGACTGGGGCATCAGCGCGGAGATCGATCTCGCGGCCTCCGACGCGGAGGGCCGCGCGGTCGTCCGTGTCACCGACGTCGGCCAGCTGTGAGCACAGGAGAATCCCACCCATGACGAACCCGGCAGAGCGGCTCGTCGACCTGCTCGACCTGGAGCAGATCGAGGTCAACATCTTCCGTGGCCGCAGCCCGCACGAGTCCCTCCAGCGGGTCTTCGGCGGCCAGGTGGCCGGCCAGGCCCTGGTCGCCGCCGGGCGCACCACGGAGGGCGACCGGCCCGTGCACTCGCTGCACGCGTACTTCCTGCGCCCGGGCCGGCCGGGCGTGCCCATCGTGTACCAGGTCGAGCGGGTGCGGGACGGGCGGTCGTTCACCACCCGCCGGGTCACCGCCGTGCAGCAGGGCCGCACGATCTTCAATCTCACCGCCTCCTTCCACAAGCCTGAGCAAGGTCCTTTCGAGCACCAGCTGCCACCCCGGGAGGTCCCGGACCCGGAGTCCCTGCCGACGGTGTCGGAAGAGGTACGGGGCCATCTGGGCATGCTGCCGGAGCAGTTGGAGCGGATGGCACGCCGTCAGCCCTTCGACATCCGGTACGCGGACGGGCTGCGCTGGAGCGCCGAGGAGATCAAGGACGCCGAGCCGCGCAGCGCCGTGTGGATGCGCGCGGTGGGTCCGCTCGGCGATGATCCGCTGGTGCACACCTGTGCGTTGACGTACGCCAGCGACATGACGCTCTTGGACGCCGTCCGGATCCCCGTCGAACCCCTGTGGGGGCCGCGGAACTTCGACATGGCGTCGCTGGACCACGCCATGTGGTTCCACCGGCCGTTCCGCGCGGACGAGTGGTTCCTGTACGACCAGGAGTCCCCGATCGCGACGGGCGGCCTCGGTCTGGCCCGTGGGCGCATCTACGACAGGGAGGGACGCCTGCTCGTCTCGGTCGTCCAGGAAGGGCTGTTCAGAGCGCTGTAGTCGGTGGCCGTGCGCCGCGGCTCACGCGTTTCTGCGGCGCAGCCAGCTCAGCATGCCGCGTGATCGCCCGGGTTCCGGCGCCGGCTCGGTCGGGTGCTCGCTCGGGGTCGGAGGTGGTCCGGCCAGGCGCTCGCTCGGGGGCAGCGGTGTTCCGGCCGGTTGGGAGACGGGGCGCGGTGCCGGGCGATGGCGTCGCGCCTCCTCCAGTACCTGGGCCAGGTCCGCCCGCAGCCAGCTGATCTCGTCCGGATGGTCCGCCGTCATGATCCGCTCGGCGAGGTGGGCGGAGGGCGAGCCCGGAGCTCCGTGGGCGAGCGGGTCGGGCCGGAACCGGTTCAAGTGGGCGCGCTCGTAGGAGTCCGGGACGATCTCGGCCACTTGGACGGGGTCGAGCAAGGCGGACAGAGCACCTGCCCGTTCCCACGGGCCGTCCGCCTCGCGCAGCAGGAATCCGAGATGGCGTCCGCGCCAGTTGCGGGGCCGCAGGTCCAGTCCCTCCTGGAGCTGGTCGCGCAGCCCTTCGGGCGTACGGCCGTTCAGCAGTGAGGTGTGGTTCTTGTCGGTGGCGAACTGCCTTAGTTCTTCGGCGAGATAGAGCCAGACCACGGCCCTGTAGCGGTTCAGATAAAACCTCACCGGCACCACCAGTCCCAGCCGGGCGAGGCGGGTGAACCTGGCGGAGGTGACTTCCATGAGGGCCGCGCCGTCCGTGGTGCCCACGGTCCTGACGCTCTCCGCGAGCGATTCCGGGAATCCCTCCGCCGAGCGCAGCCGGTCGATCTCGGTGCGGGCGACGCGTCGGCCGCCGCCCCCTTCGTCGGGCACGGTGCGGATGCGTCCGAGATGGACGGCGAGGTCGAACTCGCCTCGTTTGAGGCCCAGTTCCCGTGCCGCGCGACTCGGCGTGCACGAGAGTTCCGTCGGTGTGGTGATGGTGTTGCCTGCCATGGTCGATCTCCCCCGTGGAGTCCGTTGCTCACGCTGTGTGCGTTCGCGATGAACAAACCGTAGCCGGTTCGGGGAATCTCGCGGCAAGCCTGTGGATAACTCTGCGGGAGCAGGCGGACTCGCAGGTCAGAGGTCTGTGACGGGAGTTCGCTCGGGCTGCCGGGCGTCCACGCCGAGGTGTTCGCCGACGCGGTTGACGAGCAGTGTCATCTCGTAGGCGATCTGGCCGATGTCCGCGTCCGCGCCGCTGAGGACGCACAGACAGCTGCCGCTGCCCGCGGCGGTGACGAAGAGGACGGCGTCGTCGAACTCGATCATCGTCTGTCGCACCCCGCCGGCGCCGAAGTGGCGTCCCGAACCCTTGGCCAGGCTGTGCAGTCCGGACGAGACGGCGGCGAGGTGTTCGGCGTCCTCACGGCGAAGTCCCGTGCTCGCGCCGGTCACCAGTCCGTCGTTGGACAGGACCAGAGCGTGGCGCACGTGCTCGACGCGCTCGGTCAGATCGTCCAGCAGCCAGCTCAGTCCCTGGTTCTGCGCCATGTTCCGGCCTTCCCGTGTCGCGTCTCCCCCTGGCCGGAGGATCTCCCGTCAGCCTTCACCACGCCCGACGCCCGGGCAAGGAGGATAGGGGCATGGCACAGAACATGACCGACGAGGAATGGCGGGCGTTCGTCTCGCACGGCACGCGCACGGGCAAGCTGTCGACCGTTCGCGCCGATGGGAGCCCACATGTGGCGCCGATCTGGTTCCTGCTCGACGGGGACGACGTGGTGTTCAACACCGCGAAAGGAACGGTAAAAGGGCGCAATCTGGCCCGTGATGGGCGAGTCGCCCTCTGCGTGGACGACGATCGGCCGCCGTTCGACTTCGTGGTGCTGCAGGGGCGCGCCGCATTGTCGGAGGAACCGGGCGAACTCCGGTACTGGGCAGCCCGGATCGGGGCCCGGTACATGGGCGAGGAGCGTGCCGAGGAGTTCGGCGCCCGCAATGGGGTACCGGGCGAACTCCTCGTTCGCGTCACGGTCGAGAAGGTGGTGGCCTTGAAGGGGATCTCGGAGTGAGCGCTCCGGTCAGCCCACCGAGTCGAGCATCCGGGCGGTGTGCATCCGTCCGGCGTACTCGACGAGCCGGATCAGCACCTCCTTACCCGAGTCGCGGTCCCGGGCGTCGCAGAGGACCACCGGCGTTCCCCGGTCGAGGTCCAGGGCGCGGGAGACGTCATGGGCGCCGTAACTGCGGGCGCCCGTGAAGCAGTTGACGGCCACCACGAACGGGATGTGCCGGTGCTCGAAGTAGTCGACCGCGGGGAAGCAGTCCTCCAGTCGCCGGGTGTCCGCGAGGACCACGGCTCCCAGGGCTCCCTGCGACAGTTCGTCCCACAGGAACCAGAAGCGGTCCTGGCCCGGTGTGCCGAACAGGTAGAGGGAGAGGCCGGACCTGATGGTGATGCGGCCGAAGTCCATGGCGACGGTCGTCGTGACCTTCTGGTCCACGCCGTCGGTGTCGTCCACCAACTGGCCGGCCTCGCTGAGGAGTTCCTCGGTGCGCAGCGGCCTGATCTCACTGACCGCGCCCACCATGGTGGTCTTGCCCACGCCGAATCCGCCGGCGACCAGGATCTTCAACGCGAGGGCGGTCGTCTCGCCGCCTTCGACGTCGGAGTGCTCGGAGACCATCGATCACTTCTCTCGGGAGTGCCGGCAACGGTCGACGTCCGTAGGTGTGCATCGTGGCAAGTACGGCCCTGTCCTGGGCGGTTGGACCGCTATTTGCCCGATGTGACCGTCTCGCGCCTGTTCGGTGTACGGAAGGGTGCACAAGTCGTCGTCGTACGCGTTCGAGTGGTGCTGAAGTTTCGTCACAGTGCCCGGAGTCCCTCGATCACCTCGCGCAGAATCCGTTCGTCAGGAAGCTGCGCGGGCGGCACGGGACGGCTGACGGTGACACAGCCGAGCTCCAGGAGGTCGCCCAGGAGCACCCTGACCACGCCCAGGGGGAGGTCCGCTCCGGCGGCCAGTTCGGCGACGGACTGGGTTTCCGTACGGCACAGGTCGACGAGGGCCCGGTGTTCCGGTCCGAGCCCGGTGTCGTCGTCGAAGCCGGGCGCGCCCGCGTCCAGCGTGACCAGCGCGATCAGGTCGAACCGCACTCCTGTGGGGCCCGGTTTGGTACGTCCGCCCGTCATGGCGTAGGGGCGGACAAGAGGCCCGGCCTCCTGGTCGTACCACTGGCTGCCCGGCTCGTGCGGGACACCGGTCATGTCTTCGGTCATCGGAGCGGACCGCCTTCTCGCCTCATCCGGCGGCGGGAGGCCGCGCACCGACGCGCGGCGGCGTGTACAGGTGCTCGCCGACGCGCTTGACCAGCCGTGCCATCTCGTACGCCACGAGGCCTATGTCGGCAGTCACAGAGGTGAGGACGGCGAGGCAGGAGCCGTCTCCGGCCGCCGCCACGAACAGGAAGCCGTCGTCCATCTCCACCATCGTCTGCCGCACTCCGCCGGCGCCGAAGTGCCGCCCCGCGCCCTTGGCCAGGCTGTTGAATCCGGAGGCGACCGCGGCGAGGTGTTCCGCGTCCTCGCGGTCGAGGTCGGTGGAGGCGCCGATGGCGAGGCCGTCGTTGGACAGCACCACGGCATGCCGCACCTCGCCGACGCGCATCACCAAGTCGTCCAGCAGCCAGTCGAGTTCGCCTGACCGCTGGGCGGCCCTCATGCTCGGGTCCTGGATCATGCGGGGTCTCCTTCGCTGCTGTCGCTGCCCGTTGCGGGTCCTGGGGTGGCGCCGCGGCCCGGCTGCCTGCCGCCGCCGCGCGTCCAGCCGTCGCGGTAGGCCGCCATCCGGTCCCGTACGACCTCCGGGCTGCGGTGGTCGTCGCGCGGTGCAGCCGGCGCCCGTTCCCGTTCCGCGGCGGGCTGTTCGCGGAGCTGGGGGGCGAGGTTCGCCTGCCGTACCCGGCGGGGGAGGTCGTCGCCCTCCTCGGGGCCCTCGGTGTCCTCGGGAGGTCGGTGCAGTCGCAAGGTGGTGACTCCAGGGGGCGGGGTGCCGTTCGCCGGTTCCGCCGCGGCCCGGGGCGGGGACACCAGGGCGGGTCGGTCGGCCGGTGCCGGGACGGACTCCTGGTGCGGGGTCGGGGACGGCACGCGCGCGTACTCGCGTTCCACGGCCCGCTGTCCGTCGTCCACCGCCGCGCGGGGCGCGCGTTCGGCCGCGCCGCCGTGCAGCAGGGCCGTCGGCAGCAGTACGACCGCTGTCGTTCCGCCGTAGGGCGAGGTTCTCAGGTGCACCTTGATGCCGTGGCGTGCGGCGAGCCTGCTGACCACGAAGAGGCCGAGCCGGTCGCTGTCGAAGAGGTCGAGGGCCTCGGACTGCTCGATGCGGCGGTTGGCCTCGGCCAGCGTCTCCGGGCCCATGCCCAGACCCCGGTCCTCGACCTCGACGGCATACCCGTTGCCGACGGGTTCGCCGGTGACCCGCACGCGCGTGTGCGGCGGCGAGAACTGGGCGGCGTTCTCGACGATCTCGGCGAGCAGGTGCGTGAGGTCGGCGACGGCCGTGCCGAGGACGGAGGCCTCGGGGAGTTGGCGTACCTCCACGCGCGCGTAGTCCTCGACTTCGGACACGGCGGCGCGCACGACGTTGGTCAGGGAGACCGGCATGCGCCAGGCCCGGCCGGGTGCCGCGCCGGAGAGGATGATCAGACTCTCGGCGTGCCGTCGCATACGGGTGGTGAGGTGGTCGAGGCGGAACAGGTCGCTCAGTTCGTTCGGGTCCTCGGAGCGGCGCTCCATGCTGTCCAGAAGGCTGAGCTGACGGTGCACCAGGACCTGGCTGCGGCGGGCGAGGTTGACGAAGACCCCGGAGATGCCGCTCGCGAGTTCGGCGCGTTCGACAGCGGCTCTCAGGGCGGCTCGGTGCACGGTGCCCAGGGCCTCGGCGACCTGCCCGGTCTCGTCCTCCGCAGCCGGTCCGGGCGGGGCCTCCGCGCGGACGTCGATCTCCTCCCCCGCGCGCAGTCTGCGCATGGCCTCGGGGAGTTTGTGGCGGGCGATCGCCAGGGCGTCGTTGCGCAGACTCACCAGCTCGACAACGAGACCGCGTCCGATGCGTACCGAGATGACGAGTGACGCGACGACGGCGGCGAGACCGAGCAGCACGGCGGCGCCGGCCGGGGTGAGCAGTCCTCGTGCGAACGGATCGGCGCGGTCCGCGACTCCGCCGCCCGCGTCCGCCTCGATGGCGCGCATGCCGTCCCGCACGCGTGCGTGCGCGTTGTTCCAGGTGCTCTCGGGGGCCGAGGCGATCGCACGGGTGGCCGAGTCGGCGGCGAGGACCTTGTCCTCGACCGCGCCGACCGCGGTGTACGCGCTGGAGTCGGCGAGGTTCCGCCAGGCGGTGCGTTCGGAGCCCCGCAGATCCGCGGTGGCGGAGTCGGTGAGGGTACGGCGTGTGTCGACGGCTCCGGTGAACAGGCGCAGCCGCTCCCCGTCGAGGCGTCCGTCGAGACGGGCACCGGCGAGCACCACGTCCTCCTGGGACAGCGATTCCTCGGCCCGGGAGAACTCCAGCAGCACGCGCGCGTCGGAGCCGAGGGCGGCGTCCTGGATTCCGGTGAGCGCCCCGCCCACGGCGAAGGCCGACGAGATGGTCCTCGTGTACTGCCCGTACGTCTCGTCCCAGCCCGCGCGGTGGGCGAGCACGTCGGCCCGCAGCGAGCGCAGTCGCTCTGCTCCGGTGACGAAGGTCTCCAGGCGTTGGGCGACTCCCGCCGGCAGTTCCTCGCCGTCGGCGACGGTGCTGGTGTCGCCGAGCCGCAGCCGGGCGACGGCCCGGTCCGTGTCCGCGGCCAGCCTCCTCAGGTCACCGCCCGGCTCGGCGCCGGGGTCGGTGGCGTAGCGCACCGCGGCCGACCGCTCGGCCTGCAGCGCGGCGACGGCGTCCGCGACGGGGCTGCGCACCGCCGAGTCCACGCGCTGCAACTGCCGCAGCCGCGCGACGTCCTGGGCGGTGCTGACGGTGGCGTACGCCCACAGGGCGAGCAAGGAGACGACCGGCACCATCAGCAGGCAGACGATCTTGGCCCGTACGGTGCGGGGACGCATCCGCCATCGTCCCGCGCGTGGGGGCACCTCGTCCTGCGGTGCGTCGAGGGGCTCGTCGAAGAGTTCGTCGGCGGGTGGTCCGGCGTGTGCGCGGCGACCGCGCACGGGTGGCGGCGTCTCGGCGCCGGCTCTGGGGGTCCTACGGGGGTTGCGCATGGCCTCCTCGCTCGGGAGTGGTTCGGGGCGTGCCGTTGCGGGCCCGGTCGGTCGGGCCGCTGGTCAGTGGGCGACGCTCTCGGCGGGCCGCTCAGCCGAGGCGGTCGCCTCGCGTTCTCCCGTCGTCGGCGACAGTGCGACGAACGCCGAGGTCAGGAACAGGTAGGACCCGAGTCCGACGGCGAGGGGGAAGATGAACTGCATCGCCGTGGCCCCGGGCAGGACCGAGCCGGAGGGGGTGACGTGCACGCGCACCGCGAACATCCCGGTGTAGTGCATGCTGGCGACGGCCGCCCCCATGACGAGCGATGCGACGGTGACCGCGATGGGCGACTTGATGTTGAGGGCCGCCCACAGGGCCGCGGTCGCCGCGACGACGGCGATCAAGACGGAGAGCCCGACGAGCATCGGGTCGTAGCTCACGTCGCCATGCAGGCGCACCGCAGCCATGCCCAGGTAGTGCATGCTCGCGACGCCCAGTCCGGTGGTGAGGCCGCCGAGGAAGAGCGCGCGGCCCCGGTCGCGGCCGTAGCCGACCGCGAAGACGCCGGCGCAGACGACGACGATGGCGACGAGGAGGCTGAGCACGGTCAGTGGTACGTCGTAGCGGATGTCGGTGCCGCTGACGCCGAAGCCGAGCATGGCCACGAAGTGCATGGTCCAGATGCCGGTGCCGAGCGCGGAGGCCGCGGTGACGAGCCAGTTGCGGCGCGAGCGGCCGGTGGCGCCGAGCGCGCGGACGGTGCAGCGCAGACCGAGTGCGGAGCCCATGCAGGCCATCACGTAGGACAGCACGGGGGTCAGCCAGCCGAAGGTCGCGTGGTCCAGGTGTCCCATGACCAGGGGACGCTAGTAGGGGCATGGGCGCACAAAGGGGGCGCATTTCGAAAGGTGTTGCAATATGACGCAGTCAGGCGCCTGAACGACCGCGTCACGCTCGAACGTGTGCACCGAAGCGTCATCCGTGTCGGTGAGGGATCATGCGGAACATGAACGACGACCACACGCATGTCCGGGAATTCTTCGGTGCACGCGCCGCGGACTGGGACAGCCGCTTCCCGGACGACGGTCCCGCCTACGCGGCAGCCGTCGCCGAACTCGCGCTGCGCGCCGGGGATCGCGTGCTCGACGCGGGCTGCGGGACCGGACGCGCCCTGCCGCCGCTCCGTGCGGCCGTGGGGCCCTCGGGAGTCGTGGTGGGGGCCGACCTGACCCCGGCCATGCTGGAGGCCGCCGTACGGGCCGGACGCGGCCGTGACGGGTGCCTGCTGCTCGCCGATGTGGCCGCGCTGCCGCTGCGGCCGGAGTCGCTCAATGCCGTGTTCGCGGCGGGACTGATCGCGCACCTGCCCCAACCGGAGGTGAATCTGCGGGAGTTGGGGCGTGTGGTGCGCCCGGGCGGCACGCTGGCCCTGTTCCACCCGATCGGCCGCGCGGCACTCGCGGCGCGCCAGGGACGGCAGATCACCCCGGACGACCTCCGCGCGGAGCCCAATCTCCGTCCGCTGCTCGCCCGTTCCGGGTGGGGCATGACGTCGTACACCGACGAGGACGACCGCTTCCTGGCGCTGGCCGTGCGCGAGGGCTGAGCCGCACCGCCGGGGGACGCCCGAAGCCCTTCACCGCAGCGACCCCCTTCTGTCGCCGCAACTCCAACTCTAGGTTGGGTAGCAGTAGATGGACGGTCGACGACGGAACACCACGCAGGGGGAAGGTGGTCAGCATGTTCGACAGGCCCCGCAAGACCTTCGCCAGACTTCTCGCCTCCACGCGCACGGAGCCCGGCGAGAGCCCCGAACGGCGGGGACACAACCTGTTCGAGGCCGCGGCCGTCTACGTCTCGGCACGCGCGGAGGACGACCAGGACCGGATCGACGAGGCCGCGGGCTGGGTGTCGCCGGAGGCGCTGTCCTTCGGAGTGAGTGAGCTGGCGTGCCGGGCCGTGGTCGCGCTTGCCAGGGAGCGCGACGAGTCGCCGCGGACGGTGGCCCGGGCCCTCCTCGGACTCCCTGCGGCCTGACACTTCGGGTCACCGGTGGTCGTTTCGCCCTGTCCAGACGGAAAACTGCAGCTCCGCGTGTACTTGGGAGTCGTGACAAGCGGCTTCCGGGCACACTAGGGTGCGCGCGGTTGGACGAACGATGGGGAGGCTGGGATGGCCGACACGGATGAAGAGGCCGTCGCCGCCGAGGACGACGCGCTCTATGTGCTCACGGCGGTGCTGCTGACGCCGGCGAAGTTCCCGAGTGTGCTGGGTGACGACTATCCGGAGGCCTGCGCCGCGCTCGGTATGGCGCCGCTCGCCGACGGCTACGGCCTGGTGCTCGGTCAGGACGGCGAAGGTGCGCGATGGACGGTCGTCATCGACGACGTGTCGCTGGTCGCGGTCGCCATCGCGTCCTGGGACTGCGGCATGGAGTACGACCTGTCGCCGAGCGAGCGCACGGTGGTCGCGGCGCTGCCGGGCTGGCCGCTCGCGGTCGCGGTCGCGGCCCCCAATGTGCCCGCGCCGCACGATCCGGACCCCGAACTCGTGGACCGGCCGCCGCTGACCCCGCCCGACACCACCACCTGGGGCCCGGCGCAGCGGCGGCTGGGCGCCGACGAGATCGCGCTCCAGTGGGCCGTGTGGCGGGAGCAGATCGACGACTCGGCCTTCCCGGCCCAGGACGAGGCGGGCGAGGCCTCGGAGCCGTCGCCGGGTGACGTCGCCTCCGAAGACCCGTCCGAAGCGGACGAGGTCGCTTCGGACGGCGGCGGAGAAGGGCCGCAGGCGGGCCACAGCGGGGTCCGCAGGGTGCTGACGGAGGCTCGGGCGTATGTGGACGCCCCGCCGCCCCTCGGTCGCGTCAGATCGTCCTTCGCGCCGGGTGAGGCGCGCACGCTGCGTGCCGACGGACCCGGGTGGTCGATGGTGGCCCGGACCGACGACATCGCGTTCGTCCTGCTCGACGAGGAGCCGGGCGAGGTGCTGCCGGTGGGCCGGGGCCCCGAGTTGCCGGGCCTCCTGGAGGCGCTGGACAAGCTTGCCGTGAGGCCCAGTTGAGCGGCCGTACGCGCCGCTCGTAGTCGGGTACCGTCCGCGAAGCTGCCGTCAGCAGCCCCGCGGACGGTGCTGTGCTGTTCTCTGCTCCCGCGCGCCGGACGGGGGCGCGGTGGGGCGTCGGTGTGTCGGTGTCAGCGGCCGATCTCCTTGCCCGCGACACGGCGCAGCCGGCGCCGCTGCGAGGGATCCAGCGTGAGATACGCGGCGGCCGGCACTCCCACGACTATCAGGAATGAGACCCACCAGGGCAGCCAGATCAACAGGATCAGTCCGACCGCCACACCTCCTACAACGATCTTCGTGTTCCTCGACATGTGTTGCCTCCTCCGCGGCCACGGCCGCTCTCTGATGTGAAAACGGGTCCACGCCTCCCACAGTTCCGGACCGCGACCCTGAGACATCCCTGAGACGTTTCCCCTACTGGTCCCCGATGGCAACCTGTCCTCGGGCCGTCGGCCGCTCCGTCGTCACTCCGTCCACTCCGGCCTCAGCGGCTCCCCCACCTCGTGGAGGTGGCGCAGGGCCTGTCGGTAGGAGTCGACGAGCCCGGTCTCCACGTAAGGGATACCCACATCCTCGCAGTGCGCGCGCACGAGCGGCTGGGCGAGCCGCAGACTGGGCCGCGGCATGCTCGGGAAGAGGTGGTGTTCGACCTGGTAGTTGAGCCCGCCGAGGAACCAGTCCGTCAGGGGGCCGCCCCGGATGTTCCGTGAGGTGAGCACCTGGCGACGCAGATGACCCCATCGCTCACCGTTCGGGTCCGGCATCTCCATGCCCTTGTGGTTGGGGGCGAAGGCCAGACCGAGGTGCAGTCCGAACAGGGCCTGGTGCAGCGCGGCGAACGCGAGCGCCTTACCCGGGGACATCGAGGTCAGCAGCAGCATGGCGTAGGCCGCGACATGGCCCACCAGGAGCGCGCCTTCGACCGTCCGTTCACGCCGGGGCTGCCGCCGCAGGTCCTGGAAACCGTGCACCTTGAGGGCGACGCCTTCGAGCAGGGTCAGCGGGAAGAACAGCCAGGCCTGGTTGCGGGTGAGCCAACGCCGGAAACCGGAACGGTCCTTGGCCTGCTCACCGGTGAACACGAGGATGTCGGCGACGACGTCCGGGTCCTTGTCGATGTGGTTGGGGTTGGCGTGGTGGCGGTTGTGCTTGTCGTTCCACCAGGAGTAGCTCATTCCCAGCAGCAGGTTGCCGTGGATCAGGCCGACGAGGCGGTTGGCGGCCCTGCCGCCGGCGATCTGGGAGTGCCCGGCGTCGTGGCCTATGAAGGCCGTCCGGGCGCCGAACACGGCGAGCAGCGGGGCCAGGAGAAGGGTTGTCCAGGAGTCGCCGATCAGGACGATGCCGGTCGCGATGCCGGCCAGTGCGAGGGCGTTGGCGGAGACGCAGAGCGCGTACCAGGCGCGTCGCCGCTCCAGTAGACCTCGGCTCCTGACCGTGCGCAGGAGGGGCGCGAACTCGCTTCCCGGGGAGGGCGCTACGGCATCCCCGGGATCATGCGCGCCGACGACTGCGGTGGTCTGGGACATGTCCGGTCTCCGGCTCTCTCAGGCAACGGGGTGACCTGAGCAAACGTACGAATCGGTGACCGGTCGCGACCATGGCGGCACCCCCCGTGTCCGCACGGGGGTCACCCGGGTCCTCCCAGGGGGGTTGACGACACCCCTGGCGACCCGGTCCCGAGAAAACGAGCGTCCGGAGAAGTGCGTCGGAAAAAGGCAATGGCAAGGAGGTCGTGCACTCCTTGCCATACCCAAGGTATAGCGCGGTACGGGGCTTGCGGCAAGGCCCCCGTAGTGCCGCAAAATGACCGACCGAGGCCCGGACCTGCGGAAACTCGGGGTCCGTGAAACGGATGCCCTCAGGGCGGCCGACCGGAGAGCAATCTCTTTGAATGGGCGTTTCGATGACGGACGTGATCGTGGTCGGTGGCGGACCGACCGGCTTGATGTTGGCCTGCGAATTGCGGCTGCACGGTGTGCGTGTGGTCGTACTGGAGAAGTTGACCGAGCCCACCGGGGAGTCCCGTGGACAGGGTCTGCACGCGCGCAGCGTCGAGATCATGGACCAGCGCGGTCTGCTCGACCGGTTTCTTGCGACGAGTGAGAAGTTCGCCGTCGGTGGTCTCTTCGGCGGCATCGTCAAGCCCTGGCCGGACCGGTTGGACACGGCGCACCCCTATGGGGTCGCCACCCCGCAGCCGGTCACCGAGCGGCTGCTCGACGAACGAGCCGTCGAACTCGGTACCGAGATCCGGCGCGGCCATGAAGTCGTCGGGCTGAGCCAGGACGCGGCCGGGGTGACCGCCGAGTTGGCGGACGGCACGCGGCTCCGCTCGCAATACCTCGTCGGGTGCGACGGTGGCCGCAGCGTGGTGCGCAAGTCGCTCGGCGTCGGTTTCCCCGGGGAGCCCGCCACGGTCGAGACACTGCTGGGCGAGATGATGGTGACCGAGGATCCGGCCACCATCGCCGCCGCCGTCGAGGACGTCCGCAGGACCCAACTGCGGTTCGGCGTCAGTCCCGGCGAGAACGGCATGTACCGCGTCGTGGTGCCCGCGGACGGCGTGGCCGAGGACCGTGCGAACCCGCCGACCCTGGAGGACTTCAAACGGCAACTGAGGGCCGTCGCGGGCAGCGACTTCGGTGTGCACTCGCCGCGCTGGATGTCGCGGTTCGGCGACGCCACGCGGCAGGCCGAGCGCTACCGGGTCGACCGGGTGTTCCTGGCCGGCGACGCGGCGCACGTCCATCCACCGACCGGCGGCCAGGGGCTCAACCTCGGTGTGCAGGACGCGTTCAACCTCGGCTGGAAACTGGCCGCCGCGGTCAACGGATGGGCTCCGGAAGGGCTGTTGGACAGCTACCACGTCGAACGGCATCCGGTGGGCGCCCGCGTTCTCGACAACACGCGCGCGCAGATCACCCTCCTGGGGACCGATCCGGGTGCGACCGCACTACGGGGGCTGTTCTCCACGCTGATGGACTTCGAGGAGGTGAACCGGTACGTGACCGGGATGATCACCGCGGTCGGTATCCGCTACGACTTCGGCGACGACCATGAACTCGTCGGCCGGAGGATGCGGGACGTGAAGTTGACGCAAGGGCACCTCTACAGGCTGATGCACGGCGGCCGGGGACTGCTGCTCGACCGGACCGGCCGGCTCGCGGTGACCGGCTGGGCGGATCGTGTCGACCACGTCGTCGATGTCGTGGAAGACCCCGAACTGGGCGTACCCGCCGCCCTCTTGCGGCCGGACGGCCACGTGGCCTGGGTCGGTCACGACCAGAAGGGCCTCCTAGAACGGCTGCCCAAGTGGTTCGGTCCCCCGCGCTGAGCGCGGCATTCAGACCCGCGCCTGCCCGACGAGCGGCCGACACCCTGGATTCATCCGGCCGTCGACCGCGGTTCCTCATGGGGCCCAACTCTGGCCGCTGTCAACGAATTTGCCCTCAGGAGGCCAGATGTCCCCGCATGCCCCGTCCGGCGCCGCGTCCGTCGTCCCGTCGCGGCGGGTGTTCCGCTCGCCGTAGCGGTCGCCCTGATGGCGGCCGGTACGGCCGCCGGAGCCCCCTCCGGGAGCGGGGCCGCCCATGTCACCCGCACGGCGACACTGGGCGACATCCCGCTCGGCGCGTTCAGCAACGCGCTGCTGCCCGGGTCGGTGGACAACGACCGGGGAGTGGACCTCGGCGGCATCGGCAGCGACATCTACCCGGCCGGCCGCAAGGGCGAGTACTGGACGATCACCGACCGCGGGCCCAACGGCCAGATCAAGGTGAGCGGGACGAAGCGCCGTACGTTCCCGGTGCCCGGTTTCGACCCGGCGATCGTGAAGATCCGTGTCTCCGGGGACACGATCAAGGTCCTGGACGCCATCCCGATCACCACGTCCTCCGGGAAGGGCGTCACAGGGCTGTCGAACCAGCAGGGACGCGACGAGGCGCCGTACTCCTACGACGCGCAGACGCCGCTGTCGTACAACCCGAACGGGCTGGACACGGAGGGCATTGTGCGGGCCGGGGACGGTTCGTTCTGGCTCGTCGACGAATACGGCCCTTCCCTGGTGCATGTCTCCGCGCGCGGGAAGGTGCTCACGCGGTACGTGCCCAAGGGGCTGCATCTGACCGGGGCCGACTACCCGGTGGTGGAGGCGCTGCCGGCCGTTCTGCTGCACCGGAAGATCAACCGGGGCTTCGAGGGGCTCGCCCAACTGCCCGGCGGTGACCTGGTGATGGCCCTGCAGAGCCCGCTGTCGCTGCCGGACGGGGACGCCGGGAACGCGTCGCTCAACACCCGTCTGCTGCGCTTCTCCACGAAGAGGAAGGCGGTCACGGCGGAGTACGCGTACCGCTTCGACCCGGTGAACGTGGTCGACCCCAGCGAGGACGACACCTCGGAGCTCAAGATCTCCTCAGTGGTCGCCGTGGGCGACGACCGACTCCTGGTCGAGGAGCGCACCGACAAGGCCGCCCGGCTCCAACTCGTCGAGCTGGACCGGAAGTCGAACATCCTCGGCGGTCGCTACGACGACGACACGACGTTCCCGTCCCTGGAGCAGTTGGACGATCCCGCCGCCGCGGGTGTCCCGGTGCTGGCCAAGAAGCTGGTCGTGGACCTGGGGACCGTCTCCGGGGTGCCGCAGAAGATCGAGGGCATCGCGCGCGTGGACCACGACACGCTCGCTCTCATCAATGACAACGACTTCGGGATGACGGACGGCGCGGGCGCGTTCGACGCGCAGGGGCGGCTGGTCGACAGCGGTATCGAGACGACCCTGGTGTACCTGAAGCTCCCCCACGGCGTCTAGGACACGTCGGCTCCCGAGGGAACTAGCCGAGCAGGGACGGCAGCAGCGACTGGATGTCGCTCGGGATCTCGCTCGGCAGTTCCGAGGGGAGTTTCGAGGGAAGCGCCGTCGGGAGCCTGGTCGGCAGGCTGGTGGGGAGTCTCGTCGGGAGGCTCAGCGACGGGGTCTTGCTCGAACTGCTCTCCGCCGGCTGCTTCTTGTCCGGTGAGTCGTGTCCCCCGAAGACCATCAGCGCGACGGCGACGACGGCTCCGGCCGCCACGATCACGGTGAGCAGGACGAACAGCGGTCGGGGGCGCCTGCGGGGCGGCGGTTCGTAGTCTCCGTAGCCCCCTCCGGATCCGTGCCCGAAGTCTCCGGGAGGTGGTCCGAAGCCCCCTCCTTGAGGCGGGGTGGCGTCCGGTGGCCCGGGCGGTCGAGGCGGTACGGGCGGCATGGCCATACCGACAAGGGTCGCCTCGTGGAGGTCATGACGCGACCCCCGCGCGGTGGTTGATACGGACTCATGCCATGGATCGCATGATTCCGGAGCATTCTGCACGGGGGTCGGTCACAAAGAGGACCTCATGAAAACCGAGGCGAACTCACGGGAACCGGCGGGCTCGTGAGTGACGCACGCGCGCGTGCCGTCAGCCGCGTGCTCCCAGGAGGTGGTCCATGGCGAGCTGGTCGAGCTGCTCGAAGGCCATCCCGCGCTTGGCGGCGGCCTCCACGTCGAAGTCCTCGAACGCCGAGCGGTCCGCGAGCAGCGCCTTGAGGCCGTCGGCCGCGGTCTGCTGCGCCAGCTCGTCCAGACGCGAGGCGCGCAGGGCCTCCTGGACCACCGGGTCGGCGCGGAAGGCGGCCGAACGCTCCTTCAGGATCAGGTAGTTGCGCATGCAGCCGGCCGCGGACGCCCACACGCCGTCGAGGTCCTCGGTGCGCGGCGGCTTGAAGTCGAAGTGCTTGGGGCCTGCGTAACCGGCGCTCTCCAGGAGGTCGACCAGCCAGAAGGCGGCACGCAGGTCGCCGTTGCCGAAGCGCAGGTCCTGGTCGTACTTGATGCCGGACTGGCCGTTGAGGTCGATGTGGAAGAGCTTGCCCGCCCACAGGGCCTGGGCGATGCCGTGCGGGAAGTTCAGCCCGGCCATCTGCTCGTGGCCGACCTCGGGGTTGACGCCGTAGAGCTCGGGGCGCTCCAGGCGCTCGATGAACGCCAGGGCGTGGCCGACGGTGGGGAGCAGGATGTCGCCGCGGGGCTCGTTCGGCTTGGGCTCGATCGCGAACTTCAGGTTGTAGCCCTGTTCGGTGACGTACTCGCCGAGGAGGTCGAAGGCCTCCTTCATGCGGTCGAGCGCGACGCGTACGTCCTTGGCGGCGCCGGACTCGGCACCCTCCCGGCCGCCCCAGGCGACGTAGGTCTCGGCGCCCAGCTCGGCGGCGAGGTCGATGTTGCGGATCGTCTTGCGCAGGGCGTAGCGGCGTACGTCGCGGTCGTTCGCGGTGAACGCGCCGTCCTTGAAGACGGGGTGCGTGAAGAGGTTGGTGGTCGCCATCGGCACCTTCATGCCGGTCGCGTCGAGGGCCTCGCGAAAGCGCTTGATGTGCGCCTCGCGCTCGGTGTCCGAGGACCCGAAGGGGATCAGGTCGTCGTCGTGGAAGGTCACACCGTGGGCGCCGAGCTCGGACAGTCGCTGCACCGTCTCGACCGGGTCGAGGGCGCGGCGGGTGGCGTCGCCGAACGGGTCCCTTCCCTGCCAGCCGACGGTCCACAGGCCGAAGGTGAACCTGTCCTCGGGGGTGGGCTGGTAGTTCATGACGCGGCTCCTTGCTGCTTCGCTCCGACTATTTCGTCATGGCGGTTTACAAATTAGTATGCCGGAGCGTCTCTGGGAAGGGACAATGTGTCTCCGGGCGGAGACACATGCCGCACACAAGGGAGAAACCCGATGTCAGCAGCCGAGGGTCCGCTCGTCGTCGGCGTGGATTCGTCCACGCAGTCCACCAAGGCACTGGTCGTCGACGTGTCCACCGGCCAGATCGTCGCGAGTGGCCAGGCGCCGCACACCGTCTCCTCCGGGGCGGGCCGGGAGAGCGACCCCCGGCAGTGGTGGGACGCCCTGTGCGAGGCCCTGCGCCAGTGCGGGGACGCGGCCCACGAAGCGGCGGCGGTGTCGATCGGCGGCCAGCAGCACGGCCTGGTCACCCTGGACGCCCGGGGCGAGCCGGTACGGCCCGCCATGCTGTGGAACGACGTGCGCTCGGCGCCGCAGGCCACCCGTCTGATCGAGGAACTGGGTGGTCCGAAGGCCTGGGCGGAGCGCACCGGCAGCGTGCCGGGCGCCTCCTTCACGGTCACGAAGTGGGCCTGGCTCGCCGAGCACGAGCCGGAGTCGGTGCGCGCCACGGCGGCCGTACGCCTCCCCCACGACTACCTCACCGAACGGCTCACGGGCCAGGGCACCACCGACCGGGGCGACGCCTCCGGCACAGGCTGGTGGGCGTCGGGCACCGAGTCGTACGACGAGGAGATCCTCCGGCATGTCGGGCTCGACCCGGCGCTGCTGCCCCGGGTGGTGCGGCCGGGCGAGGTGGCGGGCACGGTGCGCGACTGCCACGACCTGCCGTTCTCCAAGGGCACCCTGGTCGCCCCCGGCACCGGCGACAACGCGGCCGCCGCACTGGGCCTCGGCCTCCGCCCCGGCGCGCCCGTGCTCAGCCTCGGCACCTCGGGCACGGTGTACGCGGTGTCGAAGCACCGCCCCGCCGACCCGTCCGGCACGGTCGCGGGCTTCGCCGACGCGCACGGCGACTGGCTGCCCCTGGCCTGCACCCTGAACTGCACCCTCGCCGTCGACCGGATCGCGGCCCTGCTCGGCCTGGACCGGAATGCCGTGGAACCCGGCACGTCGGTCACCTTGCTCCCCTACCTGGACGGCGAGCGCACCCCGAACCTCCCCAACGCCTCGGGCCTCCTGCACGGCCTGCGTCACGACACCACCGGCGGCCAGCTCCTCCAGGCCGCCTACGACGGTGCCGTACACGCCCTGCTGGGCGCGCTCGACCTGGTCCTCGACGAGGACGCGGACCGCACCACGCCCCTGCTGCTGATCGGCGGGGGCGCGCGGGGCACGGCCTGGCAGGAGACGGTACGCCGGCTGTCGGGACGTCCCGTCCAGGTGCCCGAGGCGAAGGAGCTGGTCGCTCTCGGGGCCGCCGCGCAGGCCGCGGGCCTGCTGACCGGCGAGGACCCGGCCGCGGTGGCCCGGCGTTGGAACACGGCCGCCGGGCCGGTGCTGGACGCCGTGGAGCGGGACGAGGCGACGTTCGCCAGGATCTCCGGGGTACTCTCCGACGCGGCTCCGCTGCTCGAACGCGACCCGAGCGGCCGTTGACGCACACCGATCGAGGACTGCCGATCGAGGACTGAGGGAGGCATGACCGCACCGCTGCACGAGGCGCACCCCGCCGGGCCCGGACGTGCCCTGCCCGACACCCAGCAGGGTATGCGCCGCCGCAATCTCGCCCGGGTGATGCACACCGTGAGCGCCGAGGGTCCGCTCTCGCGCGCGGCCGTCGCCTCGCGCATCGGGCTGACCCGTGCGGCGGTGTCGACGCTGGTGGACGAGCTGATCCGGTCGGGTCTCCTCGAAGAACTGGGCCCCGAGCGGCCTGGCCGGGTGGGCCGCCCCGGATCGGCGCTCGCCGTCAGCGGGCGCGGTCCGGCCGGAATCGGCGCGGAGGTCGGCGTCGACCATCTCGCGGTCTGCGCGGTCGACCTGCGCGGTGAGATACGGGCCCGGGCGGTGCGGCACGGTGTCAACCGCGGCCGTTCCCCCGAGCCGGTCCTCGCCGAACTCACAGCGCTGGTACGGCAGGTCGTCGCCGAGGCGGACGCGGAGGGCCTGTGGCCGGCCGGGCTCGCGGTCGCCGTGCCCGGTCTGGTGGCACGCGACGGCCGTACGGTCGTCCGCGCCCCGAACCTCGACTGGCACGACACGGATCTCGGCGCCCTGCTGCCCGCCGAACTCCCGCCCACCGTGGACAACGAGGCCAACTTCGGCGGGCTCGCCGAACTCTGGCTGGGCGAGACCACCCCGCGTGACTTCCTGCATGTATCGGCCGAGATCGGTATCGGCGCGGCGGTCGTCGTGGACGGCGGACTGCTGCGCGGAACGCGCGGATTCGCGGGCGAGTTGGGGCATGTGCCGGTCCGCCCGGACGGGCCGGAGTGCGCGTGCGGCGGACGCGGGTGTCTCGAACAGTACGCGGGCGAGGAGGCGGTGCTGCGCGCCGCCGGTCTTGAGCCCGGCGGGGACCGGGTCGGTCTGCTGGCCACCCGCGCCGCCGACGGCGACGAGGCGGTAAGACGTGCCCTGCACGAGGCGGGTACGGCGCTCGGCATCGCGCTGACCGGCGCGGTCAACCTGCTCGATCCTCAACTGGTGGTGCTGGGCGGCGCGTTGTCCGGGCTCGCGCCCTGGCTGCTGCCGTCGCTGGAGGCCGAGTTGGCGCGGCGCAGCGCGGGCCCGGCCTGTCCGGTGTCGGTGTCGCGGCTGGGGCCCGAGGGTCCGCTGCTGGGAGCCGCGCACTCGGTGGTGCGGGCCGTGCTCGACGACCCGGCGGCGGTGGCCGGACGAGCTGAACGAGCCGTGGACATCGTGGCCGAACAGGCCTGAAACACAACCGACTTCACTCGGCCTTCGCTCGTTCGGGTGGCCGGGTTTTCCACAGCTCCGTCGTCGTCCACGGAAGCCCACCACGCCCTACTGCCCAACCCGCAAGCGCCGTACCGTGATTCACGCGAGGCGCAGCCGTCGTGATGTGAGAACGGCGGACAGGTGAGGGCGGACAGGGGGGATTCACGTGTCGGAGGCGACAGTTCAGGGACTGCGACGGGACGCCGTCGGGCTGCGCGAGGTCCTTTTCCAGAGCGTCACGGCGATGGCGCCGGCCGCCGCCGTCGCCGCGTCGATCCCCTCGGGCGCGGCCTTCGCGGGCGGCAGCCTGCCGCTGTCGGTGCTGATCGCATTGGCGGCCTGCCTGTTCACCGCGTCCTGCGTGGCGGAGCTGGCCCGGGAGTTGCCCGCCGCCGGTTCGGTGGCCACGTACGCGGCGCAGGGACTGCATCCGTCCGTCGGCTTCCTGGTCGGCTGGGGCTATGTCTTCGTGGAGGCACTGGTCCCACCGCTGCTGCTCCTCCAACTCGGCTTCACCACGGCGGGCACCCTGCACCAGGAGTGGTCCTCGTATCCGGAGAACCTGTGGTGGCCGTGGGCACTCGCGGGCGCCGCGATCATCGCGGCGGCGGGCTGGTTCGGAGCGCGCGCCTCCGCCCGCTTCGGCACGGTCCTCGGGGTCTTCGAGATCCTCGTCTTCCTGGTGTTCGCCGTCTGGCTGATCGGCAAGGCCGGCAGCGCCAACACCCTGTCGGTGTTCGGCACTTCGCATACAGCCGAGGGCTACTCGGGGCTCGGCGGAGTCTTCGCCGGCTCGGTCTACACGGTGCTCGCGTTCGCCGGGTTCGAGGCCGCGGCACCGCTCGCCGAGGAGACCCGGGACCCGCGCCGGACGATGCACCGCGCGGTGCTCGGCGCGGCCCTCGGCATCGGCCTCTTCTACGTGCTGACGACCTACGCCATGACGGTGTACTTCGGCCCGGACCGCTTCGCCGGCTTCGGGGCTTCGGGCGCGGCGTCCTGGGAGGGGGTGGCACGCGCGTCGTTCGGGCTGTTCTGGGTGCTGGTGTTCCTGGCCGTGGTCAACTCGACGATCGCCAACGCCAACGCGTGCGCCACCGTCTCGACCCGCACCGCCTTCGCCCTGGCCCGCATCCGGGTACTCCCCCGCGTCCTCGCGACGCTGCACCCCCGCCACCGCTCCCCCGTCGCCGGCATCACCGTGCAGACCGTCGTCGCGGTGGGCGCCGTACTGGGCCTCGGCCTCGGCTACGACCCGGTGACCGCGTTCCTCCTCCTGGCGACGGTGATCGTCACGGTCGTCATCGGCGTCTACATCGTCGTGAACCTGGCCTGCGCGGGCTACTTCCTGCGCCGCAGACGCGAGTTGCTCAAGCCGGTACGGCACCTGCTGGTGCCCCTCCTCGGGATCGTGGCCTTCGTCCCGGCCCTGCTCACCGCGGCAGGCCTCCCGGTCTTCGACTTCGTCACCGAGCTGACCGCTCCCGTCTCCTACGCCGGACCAATCGTCGGCGTCTGGATGGCGGCAGGGGTCGTGGTGCTGCTGGTCCTGCTGCGGCGCCACCCCGAGCGAATAGCCGAGACCGCCCGTGTCCATCTCGACGAACCCGCGTCCAGCGGTCCTTCTCAGAACGGAGCAGTACAGCCATGAACGACCCCCGGATCCTGACAGTGCGGCCCGAACCGGGCGAGTACGCCTGGACGTTCGGCGGCGCGCCGCCCGTGGCGCGCATCACGCCCGGCACGGTTCTCGACCTGTACACGGAGGACTGCTTCGCCGGGCGGGTACGGTCCGAGAAGGACCTGGTGTCCGAGGTGTGCGAGTTCCCGTTCCTCAACCCGCAGACCGGCCCCTTCCATGTGGAGGGCGCGGAGCCGGGCGACACGGTCGCCGTGCACTTCGTGTCGATCGAACCGGCCCGCGACTGGGCTGCCTCCACCACGGTGCCCCTCTTCGGCGCGCTCACGTCGACGCACACCACGGCGACACTGCAGCCGCCGCTCCCGGAGACCGTCTGGATCTGGCAGTTGGACCGCACCCGCCGTACGGCGTTGTTCCGCGCGCGGGACAGCGACATCGAGATCGAGCTGCCAATGGACCCGATGCACGGCACGGTGGGCGTGGCCCCGGCCAACCTGGAGGTGCGGTCGGCGCTGGTGCCCGACGCGCACGGCGGGAACATGGACACGCCCGAGATGCGGGCCGGGGTCACCTGCTATCTCGGGGTCAATGTCGAGGGCGCGCTCCTGAGTCTCGGTGACGGGCATGCCCGGCAGGGCGAGGGCGAGACCTGTGGTGTCGCGGTCGAGTGCGCGATGAACACCGTGGTGATCGTGGAACTGCTCAAGGGCGTCGCGACTCCCTGGCCGCGCATCGAGTCGGACACGCACATCATCTCGACGGGTTCGGCCCGTCCGTTGGAGGACGCGTTCCGCATCTCCCAGCTCGACCTGGTGCGCTGGCTGGTGCGGGACTACGGGTTCAGTGAACTGGACGCCTATCAATTCGCCACCCAGGCGGTCGAATCGCCGTTGGCCAACGTGTGCGACACCAACTACACGTGTGTGGCCAAGATCCGCAAAGAGTGGCTGCCCGCGCGCGAGACTCACCGGGGGCTGCACGCGCGGTTGCGTGAGACCGCTGCGGCCCTCCGGCACTGAACCGAAAGGCAACCCGACCATGGAACGGGCAACACCGCTCCCGAGCAGGCGATGGCTCCTGAAAGGCGCCGCCCTCGCCGCCGTCCCCTACGCGTTACTCCCCGCCCCACAGGCCGACGCACAGCCGCAGGCCGTCGACTATCCGTCGGCCGAGTGGCAGCCGGCGACCTCCTCCAACTACACGGCGTCCAGCCGCCCCAGCAGCTATCCCGTCGACTACGTGGTCATCCACGTCACCCAGGAGACGTACTCCTCGACGCTGTCCATCTTCCAGAACCCGAAGAAGAAGGTGTCCGCGCACTATCTCGTGCGGTCGGCCGACGGGCATGTCGCGCAGTGCGTCCGGGAGGCCAACATCGCCTGGCACGCGGGGAATTGGGACTACAACACCCGCAGCATCGGTATCGAGCACGAGGGCTGGGTGGATCAGCCCGCGTACTTCACCGACGCGCTCTACGAGCAGTCGGCCAGGCTCACGGCGGCGATCTGCGCGAAGTACGGGCTCCCGAAGGACCGATCCCACATCATCGGGCACTACGAGGTGCCGGGCACCGACCACACCGATCCGGGGCCGAACTGGGACTGGACCCGCTACATAAGGCTGGTCGCTTCGGCTTGATGAGGCTGGTCGCTTCGGCCTGACGAGGCTGGTCACTTCGGTTCGATGAGACTGATCGCTTCGGCCCGACCCGAACCGGGCCGGAGTCCGGACCGGGCCGAGATCCGGTCAACGCCGGAGTCCGAACCGTGCCTGCTCCACGCCTGATCCGACCGGGATGTGCCGCGTTCGGACCGGCCCGGTCGAAACGGTTGTCCGTACCCTTCCCCGGAGTGACGATGTCCGCAGGCGTTTCCCCGCCGTATCGCGGGCGTGTCACCGCCGTATCGCGGTACTCGCGACGCCGTATCGCCTTCCTGGGAGGCCGAGTTGACCGATCCATGGGTGGCCCTGGAGCCGGGGGCCGACCCTGCCGAGCGGGTGCGGGTGCTGCGCCGGGCGCACGAGACGTTCGCCGTGGCGGGCACGGTGCCGCAGCCGGTGCGCTCGGTGGTGGCGGACTCCTGGCGGCGTTCGGCACGGGCCGGTGTCGGTCCCGAGGGCACGGCGAACGTGGAGCTCACGGACGGCGACCTGGGCGTCTATCGCGCGCAGCATCCGCTGGCGCGGGTGATGCCGCTGATCCGGGAGCTGATGGGCACGTTCGCCGCGGACGGCGAGCATCTGCTCGCGGTGTGCGACGCGCAGGGCAGGCTGTTGTGGGTCGAGGGGCATCCGGCGACCCGGCGGAAGGCCGGCCGGATGAACTTCGTGCCGGGTGCGCGCTGGGCGGAGAGCGCGGTCGGGACGAACGCACCGGGTACGGCCGTCGCCGTGGACCGGCCGGTGCAGGTGTTCGCGGCCGAGCACTTCATCCGGCGAGTGCAGCCGTGGACGTGTGCGGCGGCTCCGGTGCACGATCCGCGCACCGGGCGGGTGCTGGGTGCCGTGGACATCACCGGCGGGGACGGGCTGGCGCATCCGCACAGCCTGGGCTTCGTGCAGGCGGTGGCGCGCGCCGCCGAGTCCCAGCTGGCGCTGCTCGCCCCGGAGCAGACGTCGGTGGACGGACCCGAGCTGACGGCGCTCGGCCGGGACGAGGCCCAACTGTGCGTCGACGGACGCAAGATGAGGCTGAGCCGTCGGCACAGCGAGATCCTGGTACTGCTGGCCCGGCATCCCGAGGGGCTGACCGGCGACGAGCTGCTGTGCGCGCTGTACGAGGACGAGTCGGTGCCGCCGGTGACACTGCGGGCCGAACTGGCCCGGCTGCGCAGGCTGTTGGGACCGGGTCTGCTCGCCTCGCGTCCCTACCGGCTCACGCTGCCGGTCGAGTCCGATGTGGCGATCGTCGAACGGCGCCTGGAAGGAGGCGCGGTGACGGGAGCCGCGGCGGCGTACACGGGTCCGCTGCTGCCGGGTTCGCAGGCCCCGGCGGTGGTTCGGCTCAGGGCGCGCCTGGCGGACGGCCTCCGTACGGCGTTGATCGCGCGCCGCGATCCCGATCTGCTGGCCGACTGGGCGCACGCGCCGTGGGGCGAGGACGACCTCGCCGTGTGGCGGGCGCTCGCGGCGATACGCCCGACGGCACCGGTGCGCTCCCGACTCACGGCCCTGGAGTCGGAGTTGGCGGCACCGGCTCCTTGGTCCCGCGGGACGGGCCGCTGACGTAACCCACCTGGCGTACCTCACGGGAGGCACCGCAACGTACATGCAACGTCCCGCTCCCTAGCCTCGCGCCGAGAGCTGCCCAACGGCGGGCAGCGCTGCTCCGGGAGGCACACCAGCATGACCCGTTACACGGCACCCGGCACCGAGGGCGCGATCGTCTCCTACCAGGCGCGCTACGACCACTTCATCGGCGGCGAGTACGTGCCGCCGGCTCGCGGGCAGTACTTCGAGAACCCGTCCCCGGTGAACGGACAGCCGTTCACGGAGATCGCGCGCGGCACCGCGGAGGACGTGGAACGGGCGCTGGACGCGGCGCACGCCGCCGCGCCGGGATGGGGGCGCACCTCGGTGACCGAGCGGTCCGACATCCTGCTCAAGATCGCCGACCGGATGGAGGCGCACCTGGAGCCGCTCGCGGTCGCGGAGAGCTGGGAGAACGGCAAGCCGATCCGCGAGACCCTCGCCGCCGACATCCCGCTCGCCATCGACCACTTCCGCTACTTCGCGGGGGCGATCCGGGCGCAGGAGGGTTCGCTGGGCGAGGTCGACGACGACACGGTGGCGTACCACTTCCACGAGCCGCTCGGGGTCGTGGCGCAGATCATCCCGTGGAACTTCCCCATCCTGATGGCGACCTGGAAACTCGCCCCGGCCCTCGCGGCGGGCAACGCGGTCGTCATCAAGCCCGCCGAGCAGACCCCGGCGTCCATCCACTACTGGATGAGCCTGATCGCGGACCTGCTGCCGCCGGGTGTGGTGAACATCGTCAACGGCTTCGGCGTCGAGGCGGGCAAGCCGCTCGCGTCCAGCCCGCGCGTGGCGAAGGTGGCCTTCACCGGTGAGACCACCACGGGGCGGCTGATCATGCAGTACGCCTCGGAGAACATCAAGCCGGTCACGCTGGAGCTCGGCGGGAAGTCGCCGAACATCTTCTTCGACGACGTGTCGTCGGCGAACGACGACTTCCTCGACAAGGCGCTCGAAGGCTTCACGATGTTCGCGCTCAACCAGGGCGAGGTGTGCACCTGCCCGTCCCGGGCGCTCGTCCAGCGCGGCCACTACTCCGACTTCCTCCAGGCGGCCGTCGCCCGCACGGAGTTGATCAAGCCGGGGCACCCCCTCGACACCGACACGATGATCGGCGCCCAGGCCTCCAACGACCAGCTGGAGAAGATCCTCTCCTACCTGGACATCGGCCGGCAGGAGGGCGCGAAGGTTCTCACGGGCGGCGAACGCCTCGACTACGACGGCGAGTTGAAGGGCGGCTACTACGTCCAGCCGACGATCTTCGAGGGCGACAACCGGATGCGGATCTTCCAGGAGGAGATCTTCGGGCCGGTGGTCTCGGTGACGTCGTTCGACGACTTCGACGACGCGATCAAGGTCGCCAACGACACGCTGTACGGTCTCGGTGCCGGTGTGTGGACCCGGGACATCAACACGGCGTACCGCGCGGGCCGGGCGATCCAGGCAGGCCGGGTGTGGACCAACTGCTACCACGCGTACCCCGCGCACGCGGCGTTCGGCGGCTACAAGCAGTCCGGCATCGGCCGCGAGAACCACAAGATGATGCTGGAGCACTACCAGCAGACCAAGAACCTCCTCGTCTCGTACTCGCCGAAGAAGCTTGGCTTCTTCTAGGGCCTCAAGTGGGTTGCCTGGAGGCACTGTTGCACTCCAGGCAACCCACCGCAGAGAATACCCACCGTAATCGATTAATTCCTTAAGGCTACATTCTGGCGCCTCAAGAGATTCCTGCCGGACGATTCGCGGAGCAAAAAAGCTCCGACGGACACGATCCATCAGCCACAAGCTCAGCAGTCCGTCGATACCGGCATGCTGCGCCGAACAGTGAGCTTCTTCAGCGTTGCCGCTCAAGGGTGAGGATGACCTTGGCGATTGACGTCATGCGGTCGGGCTGCACCGAGATCTGCGGAAGATGCGCCAGGACTTCAGGCGTGCGACGCCGCGTTCGACCGGTGCTCGCGCAGCGGCCAGGGCCCGGTTGAGGGTCCTTTCGGTTGAGGTGAGTTCCTGCAGCGGCCTGCGTTTGAGCCGGTGGTCACCCATGGGCCGCCGCCTTGGTAGGCGAGGTCGGCCAGGATGGGAACGCCCTGGCGCTCGCAGATCCGGATGATCCGGTGGGTGCGGGCCGCGGTCAGGTCGTGCGTGCGGCCCGGCAGGGCGGGTGAGAGCCACAGCAGCCGGCCGCCGGGGTCGGTGACGACCTGCACGTTCACGCCGTGGCGTCGGTGCTTGTGGGAGTAGTCGGCGCGTCCGTCGCCGACCCGGTCGCACCCGGCGAGCGTGCCGTCCAGCAGGACGAAGTCCGCACCACTCTCGCGCAGCACCTTCAGCAGACCCGGTGCTCGTTCGGCGAGCAGGTCGACGACCGCGGTGATGTAGGCGTGAGCGGTGGACTCGCCGATACCGAACCCGGCTGCGATCTTCGCCAGGGTGGTGTGTTCGCGCAGGTACACCAGTGCCACCATCGCGCGTTGGGACGGGCGCAGCTTGCATCGGCGGTCGCCCTCACAGGTGACGATCAGCATGGTGACCCACTCCACGAGCGCATGTGGCAGGTCAAGTGCGGCAGTATGGATGACCAACGAGGCCCCCGAGCAACGTGATTGAGACGTCAGACATCTCGATCAACAACCTGGGGGCCTCGGTCATTGCGCTTCACGGACCGTCCCCCGATCAGTGGCCAGCTCGAAGAAACTCAGTGAGGGTTTTCAGTCCGGGCACTGATTGGGTGACGCCGACGGGGTGCGCAACGCACGAGGCTCCCGTGCCGTTGGGGGAGGTGTTCGAAGTCTCAACCCACAGGCACAGGAGCCGCGTTGGTTGCGTATTCTGCCGCACTCGACCTGCCTCATGCCCTGGCTGAGTGGGTCACCATGCTCATGGTCGCCCGTGAGGGTGACCGCCGCTGCAAGCTTGCGCCGCACCAGCGTGCGCTGGTCGGCCTGGTGTACCTGCGGCGGCACGACACCCTCGCCCAACTCGCGGCCGGCCTCGGCATTTGTGTCGGTACCGCGCACGCCTACACCGCAGCCGTCGTCGACCTGCTCGCCGGCCGCGCGCCGGGCCTGCCGCGCGCCCTGCGCGAGGCCGACCCGGAGTACGTCCTGCTCGACGGCACCCTGGCGGAATGCGACCGGGTCGGTGACGGCCGGGCCGACTTCTCCCACAAGCACCGTCGGCACGGGGTGAACGTGCAGGTGGTGACCGACCCTGTCGGGCGGCTGGTGTGGATCTCGCCCGCCCTGCCCGGCCGCGCGCACGACCTCACCGCGGCCCGCACCCACAAGATCATCCGGATCTGCGAGCGCCAGGGCGTCCCCGTCCTCGCCGACCGCGCCTATAGGGAGCCGGCCCATGGGTGACAACGGCCCTCAGACGCCCGCCGGGCCGCGGGCTCACACCCACCCGGCAGACCGTCAACCGGGCGCTGTCCGCAGCCCGGGCACCGGTCGAGCGCGGCATCGCCCGACTGAAGTCCTGGCACATCTTCCGCCGATCCCGATGCAGCCCGACCGCATGACGTCAATCGCCGCCGCCGTCCTCACCCTGGAGCGCCAACACTGAAAACCCTCACTCTCCCTGTCGGGCTCATCGCCGACCACGTCGAAACCCGCGAAACTCTCAGGACTTTTTAATTCGCAACACGTTTACTTTCCGTGGGGCAACCATATGCGGGCAACAGGATGGGGCAACTTTTCCATGCGGTTGAACTCATGCGTAATCCTGAAGGATGGCCGAAAATCGGCTTCATGCTATCGACCCCACGCCGAAATGATTACTTCCTTGAAAGTTGGATGAAGTAAGAAAGTAAGAAGACGGGCTGAGCCCGCACATTGGGGGGTGACCCTTCGTGGTCAATCCTGAGAATTTTCCCTTCCTGGCCGGCGAGCATCCTTACGGCGGCTGTTTAGGCATGTCGACATCGCACATAGAAATAGACTCTATCGGTGCGGACGGCCTCGAAGTGGCTACCGTGGACTGCGGACCGGTCGCCATCAGATCCGAGAACGGATCCAGCGATTGCGTCACCCCGTCGCAATGTGTCATCTTCTACATGCTGTCGGGAATCGCATTCACGGTCCACGAGGGTCGTCGCGTGGAGATCGATGCGGGCGCTCTGATTGTCACCGATGACAGCATCGACTTCTCTTTTCACGCGCGGGGCGTCTCGCGACTGCTCGTCCTTCGCTTCATGGGAGAGCCGACGGACAGAATGCCGACCGCACGCCCAGGGACCTTCCACGTGGTACGGAGGCCCGAGAAGTCACAGGCGGGTTCGCTGTTGTTTCCGCTCCTCAGGACCCTGGCCACGGAGATCTGGAACGTCGACGGCGAAATCGGCCCCGGCCTGGAGCAGATCGTCTACTTCCTAGGTACGTCCATGGCGAGAATCGCGTACGTCGAGATGGGCGACCATCACCCGGCCGGCAGCATCCCCCTCCTGACCGACGTGAAGGAATCCATCGAAAGGCAGCTCGGCCTCTTCGGGGTCAGCCCGGCAACACTCGCAACCGAGCATCACATGTCATTACGACAGCTGCACCGACTGTTCGAGCCCACCGGCGAGAGTGTCATGCAGTACATCAAACGCCGACGCCTGGAGTGTTTCGCACACGACCTCACCAATCCAGATCTACGGCACAGGAAAATAAGCGAACTGGCCGCCGCCTGGGGAATGCCGGACGCGGCGATGCTCAGCAAGAATTTCCGGTCCGCCTACGGTGTACCGCCTAGGGAATACCGCAAAAAGTACTTACCCGAATGAGGCGCTGACGCTCGGAGACCAACGGAGCTGCTCCGCCTCGGTGGACTCCGCCAACTCCTCGATGTCGCCGCCGGGTTCACCACGGTGTCGACCGGATCGAAAAAGCCGGCGCCGACTTCGCATCGACCGCGTCACCGGGACCGCGGGCCGCGATCCGGAGATGGTCGAGGTCACCCGGCACCACGGCACGACCATACGCACTCGCCTGCCTGCGGCTGCGGAGACGAAGGGCAGGCAGTTCCGAGGCAACGGTCCGCGTCGCGAGGGCCACTTCGACAGAGGAGGTGGCCACCACCAGTTCGGTCCTGGGACAGCGCCCTGCCGGGAGGTTCGGGCCATCTCGACAACCGGAACCACCGCCGCCTCCGGCAACCTGGCACGTACCGACAGAAAATTGCGCGCTGGATGACAAGTATCAGGAAAAACAACCTGGCACCATACACGGAGTAGACACGAGCCGGTCTTTCACATAACCACGACCGGACTGGCATAATTGACCGAACCAGCATGACTCGCGTCCATGATCATTTCCTGTGCCCATATTCTCCGCGAGATCCGAGCCAGCAGATCGGCGCAGTCATCTGATTCCCTCCACTCCATTCGCATTCACCGGAAGGCGAACACACGTGACCAAAAAGAAAGCAACTCCGTTCACCCCGCACGACGCGGGTCACGTGGCCGACCCGGACGACGCCCTCGAAGCCGCGCGCCGCGAATGCCCCGTCAGCCAAGTCAGCGACGTCCTGTTCGTCGTGGCCGCCGACACTGACGTACGCGCGATGTTCAAGGACAGCGCGGTCTTGTCGAACAGAGGGAACTTCACGATTGGCCGCGAAGACCGGGATCACGCATTTTCTGGCATTACGAACCTCGATCCGCCAGTGCACACGGAACTACGGTCGAGGCTTCTTCGGAGCATGGCCCCCAAGAAACTGCGATCGCTCGCTCCGCACGTCGCTCGCGTCATAGCAAAGGCACTGGACGGGCTGCCGACGTCAGGTGAAGTGGAACTCCACAAGGACTACATAGCGCACATCCCGTCGGCCGTGACGTACTCCATGATCGGCCTTCCCGAGAAGCACTGGTCCGAGGTCGAGGTCCTGGCGGACGCCCTGGTCGAGGCGGTCCCCGCACCCGAGACGAGCATGCCGGAATACGACAGACTCATGGAAATAATGGGTCAAGTGGTACGCGGCCGACGCGACCATCCAGAGCAGCGCCGCGACGACGTCCTGGATAATCTCTGTTTCGCCGCTCCGGGGGAGCGCGAGATGGCGGACCTTGAGGTCGTCATGCACTTGAGGCAGCTCTTCGCGGCCGCGACAGACACGACCCGAGCGCTGATTGCGAATTGCATCTACCGACTCTTGGAGCACGGCGATTGGGCGCGCATCGCCGCTGACCGATCCTTGCTCAAAAACGCTATCGAAGAGTCTCTCCGGTTCGACTCGCCGGCGCAGTTCATGACGCGATCCGTAGTGCAGGACACCGTCATCGGCGAGTGTCCTGTATCTGCGGGCCACAAGGCTTACCTCAGTATCCAATCGGCCAATCACGACGAGGCGTCCTGGGGATCGACAGCTCGTCAGTTCGACATCACCCGACAGGTTGCCGTGCAGCATGTCGCCTTTGGACGCGGTATTCACAGCTGCCTCGGTGCGCCGCTGGCCCGCATGGAGGCGTATATGGCGATCGACATCCTCATGGATCACTATCCGCGCATGGCTGCCGGCCGCCGAGCGACGTGGGAGAAGTGCGACGGCCTGCTTCTGCGGCGCCCGAAGGAAGTATGGGCCCGACTCACGGGGGAAACGCCCGCAGCGACCGCCACCGACGCCGAGCAGGCATCCGAATGAAGCGGGTCGTACTGGACCGCACCAAATGCGAGGGCCACGGCATGTGTGAAGTCGCGGCACCGGCCTACTTCGAGCTTGATGCTGAAGGCAAGCTGGCCGTACTGGAGCCGCAGGTCGGCGCTGACGATGACTCGCGGGTCCAGGAGGCGGTTCGAAGCTGCCCGGTCGCCGCTCTGCGCATCGAAGCATGAGCCCGACAGGGAGAGTGAGGGTTTTCAGTGTTGGCGCTCCAGGGTGAGGACGGCGGCGGCGATTGACGTCATGCGGTCGGGCTGCATCGGGATCGGCGGAAGATGTGCCAGGACTTCAGTCGGGCGATGCCGCGCTCGACCGGTGCCCGGGCTGCGGACAGCGCCCGGTTGACGGTCTGCCGGGTGGGTGTGAGCCCGCGGCCCGGCGGGCGTCTGAGGGCCGTTGTCACCCATGGGCCGGCTCCCAGATAGGCGCGGTCGGCGAGGACCGGGACGCCCTGGCGCTCGCAGATCCGGATGATCTTGTGGGTGCGGGCCGCGGTGAGGTCGTGCGCGCGGCCGGGCAGAGCGGGCGAGATCCACACCAGCCGCCCGACAGGGTCGGTCACCACCTGCACATTCACCCCGTGCCGACGGTGCTTGTGGGAGAAGTCGGCCCGGCCGTCACCGACCCGGTCGCATTCCGCCAGGGTGCCGTCGAGCAGGACGTACTCCGGGTCGGCCTCGCGCAGGGCGCGCAACAGGCCCGGCGCGCGGCCGGCGAGCAGGTCGACGACGGCTGCCGTGTAGGCGTGCGCGGTACCGACACAAATGCCGAAGCCGGCCGCGAGTTGGGCAAGGGTGTCGTGCCGCCGCAGGTACACCAGGCCGACCAGCGCACGCTGGTGCGGCGCAAGCTTGCACCGGCGGTCACCCTCACGGGCGACCATGAGCATGGTGACCCACTCGACCAGGGCATGAGGCAGGTCGAGTGCGGCAGAATACGCAACCAACGCGGCTCCTGTGCCTGTGGGTTGAGACTTCGAACACCTCCCCCCAACGGCACGGGAGCCTCGTGCGTTGCGCACCCCGTCGGCGTCACCCAATCAGTGCCCGGACTGAAAACCCTCAGTGACTTGAGACGCGAGCACGCCGAACCCCGCTTTCACGGTGGCACGTACCGACAGAAAATTGCGCACGGGATGACAAGTATCAAGAAAAACAACCTGACACCATACACGGAGTAGACACGAACTGGTCGTTCACATAACCGCGAACGGACTGACGAGTGAGTCGCGCGACCTCGACCGGTCCGACACTCGCACCGCCGCGGCGCCCCGCTGGGCATTTGAATTCCGTCGTTCCACCACTTCCGGGAGATGCCTTATGGCTGCTCGAAGTAGCATGGATATCGCCGTCGTCGGGAATGGCGTACTCGGACTGTCGATCGCTGTCGAGATCGCACGCCGGGCGCCGAAGCTCAACATTGCGGTGATCGGCCCTCCGGATCGGACCCTCGCGGCATCCACGGCAGCCGGCGCGATGCTGAACTGCTTCGGCGAGGTGACGAAATACACCCACCAACACCCCGCCGCCGAAGCGAAATTCACCATCGCACGCCAAGCACTCGACGAGTGGCCCGCATGGCTGGACCGACTCTGCGACGACGTCGGCCCCGACGCCACGGCCCTGCGCGCCTCGCGGACCGAGGGCACGTTCGTGCTGCTCAGCGGCAGGTCGGGGCATCTCGCCCAGGAGAACTTCCAGGCGATGCGCGCAGCGCTCATCAAGTACGACGAGCCGCACGAGCAGGTCGACCCCCAGGACATCGAGGGCCTGGACCCCAGCCCCAGCGCCCGCCCCTCGCACGCCATGCACCTGCCCCGCGAAGGCGCCATCGACGCACGGGCCGTCATCACCGCGCTGGAGGCAGCGTCACGCCGCCACGGCGTCCACCTTCTTCCCGCCACGGTGCGGGCCCTCCTGGCCGACGCGGACACCGTCACCGGCGTGGGGTTCGACGACGGCGGCACGCTCAGGGCCGACACCGTCATCCTCGCGGCGGGCAGTACCAGCAGCGCTCTCGCCGACAGCGTCCTGCCTCCCGGTGAGACCCCACCCATGCTGCACGGCAACGGTCTGTCACTGCTCACCCGGCGCACCGCCCCCCACCGCGCCCGCGCGGTACTGCGCACACCCATTCGCGCCGGATCCTGCGGCCTCCACCTCGTGCCCCTGGCCGGAGAGGACCGGCAGTACCTCGGCGCCAACAACATGGTCACGCTCCATCCGGCGCACGGGCCCGGGGTCGGCGACGGCCATGCGTTCCTGCGCCAGATATGCGAGCACCTCGACCAGAAGCTCGCGTCCTCGCAGGTCACCCAATGGCTGCACGGAGCGCGCCCGATGCCCCTGGACTGCTTCCCGCTGATCGGTGAGAGCAGCCTCCGCGGGCTGCACTTCGCCACCGGCACCTATCGGGACGGCTTCCACTGCTCACCGGTCATCGCCCGCCATGTCGCAGACACCGTCCTGAACCAGGCCGCCACCCACCCGGACTTCGACTGGTTCACCCCGAAACGCCCGCCGATCGAGACAATGACCGTCGAGGAAGCCATCGCGGAATTCGCTTCGCACGAAGTGGACGCCGCCTACGAATACGGCCTGACCCTCCCCTTCTGGCTCGACAGCGAAACGGTCGCTCAGCACTCGAAGCAGCGGGCCCGACGCGTTCACGAGGAGCTGGACGAACTCGTCGCTCTGCCTCCGGACAACCTCATGGCTCTCCAGGGCCTCACCGCCTCGGAAGGTCTGGCGGACCTGCGCCTCTACCTGCACGCGGCGCGCGCCTACCACCAGAAACCGACACAGGCCACGGCGGTTTAGCCCCTCCCCGTCATGGGAGTCTCCCGTAAAGGCATAAAAGGTATAGAGGTATCGGACCAGTGCGAGAACGCCTTCAGTCCTGGGGATTGCCAGGCCCTTCAGGACAGCGCCCCGAGGAATCCGGATTCATCAACCTTCAATTCAATGAGAATCCCTTCGGCGGACAATATCTTCGCTACCCCGAGCACTCACCGGATTTCCTCGCTCCCGTATATCTGAGCGCACTGGAAATCCTCGATCCGCCTACCGAGGACAGCGGACACCACCCCCCGAATGCGGATGCAGACGCGGGCGCGGGCGCCGATGCGGTGATCACCCGCGGCGCCACGGAAGCCCTCGATCTGGCACTCCGGGCACTTTTCGAACCGGGAAAGGACGCCGTCGCGGTCACATGGCCGAGCTTCGGCTTCTTCGAGCGACTCGCGGCCCTGCACAACGTCGCCCAGTACCGCGTGCCGCTCGGCGGGGCACGGTATGACCGACTGGATATCGAACGCCTGCTGTCGCTCCCGGTGAAGGGGATTTTCCTGTGCGACCCCAACAATCCGACCAGTACCTGTCTGGACGCCGGCGACCTGGACCGCTTGCTGGATCGCTTTGACGGGGTCGTCATCATCGACGAGACCTACTCCGAGTTCAACTCTCGACCGTCCCACCGGCACAAGCTGGACGCCCACCCCAACCTGATCTCGGTGCGGTCGATGTCGAAGGCCCTGGGCATGGCGAATCTGCGGCTCGGAGCGTTGCTCGGAGCATCCGCCGTCCTTGACGCGGTACGCAAGGTGCGCATGCCCTTCCCCGTCCCGGGCCTGGTCACCGAGGCCGCCGCGGCGGAATTGGCCAGACCCGCACAACTCGCGTCCAGGATCGCCTCCTGCGTGGCGGAACGCGACCGGCTGGCGAAAGGCCTGACGGGCTGTCCCGGGGTGCTCGACGTCTTCGCGGACGCCGGATTCATCTCCGTCCGGATCACTGACCGGGATTCCGCGCTGGCGAGGCTGCACGACGCCCATATCGCCGTGGCACCCGAGCCGGAAGGCTGGCGCGACCATCTGCGGATCTCTGTCGGATCCCCGGCCGAGAACGCGCAGTTGCTCGCCTCCCTCCATCGGAACGCCCAACGGAACACTCCTCGACCTCCCCCGTCCCATTCGAGTTCACAGGAAGGTGAACGCACGTGAGCGAAGAACTCGCCATCAAGGAACCACAGGTGGACACCGCGGTCCTGACCGTCTCCCGCAACGACATCCGGCAGATCTCCTCCGTCGTCGTCGAGGGCAACACCCACCACCTCGGAGAGCAGCGGGACTTCCGGCGGAACGACCTCCTGGCCGGCTTTCTCCCGGAGACCGGCCGGCTCTCGGTCTCCTGGGTACGCCTTGCCGACGGCGAGCAACTGGACGTCCACCAACACCCGATCAAGTCGATGATCATCGTCTGCAAGGGCTCGGTCCGACTCCTCGGGGACAAGGAGCAGGAGCTGGCCGAGGGGGACACCGTCGCCGTTCCCCCGGGCGCCCGGCACGGTTTCGTGACCAGGCCGGGTGAGGAGTTCTGCGGACTCTCGGTGCAGTTCGAGGGAAGCGGGCTCTACGAGGACGAACACGCGGCACGAGTCGAGTTCAGCGGGGACTCCACACCACTGGCCAAGCTGGAGGAGTACAACGCCGAGCGGTTGCGCAAGTTCAGCGATCATCACTTCTTCGACCTGTTCGACGGCGGGCATGTGGGACGGGACCGCAGGATGCGCGACCGTTTCGTATCCGCTCTCTACGTCTGGTCGGTGTACTTCCAGCGCATGCTCTACGCACGGCAGGCGGCCTGCGCCGATCCGCTGCTGCGTGAGGTGTACGCGGGCCATCTGCGAGAGGAGTTCGGGCACGACCTCCTGCTCAAGGAGAGCCACGGCGTCAACGACACGGTGTACGACCCCATTCTGGAGGCCGTCGGCAACTGGTTCGTGATGCAGATGTACGGATCGGACGAGGCGTCGAGGATCGTCATCGTCCACATGGCCGTCGAGACCTGCTGCCAACTGTTCGGCGAACGCACCGGCGTGGTCTTCGCCGACGAGGGCTCGGACGGCACCTCGTACTTCGATCTCCATTTCGAAGTGGACGAGGACCACCGGGAATTGGGCCGCGACTACCTGAAGGGACTGTCGGCCGCGCAATTCCCGAAACTGATGCAGGTCTGCACCCAGGCGTGGGACCAGATCGATCTGCTCTTCGAACGCATCTCCGCCCACATGGTGCGCTGACGGGACGACGCGGGAAAGGAGGAGGGCCCATGCGGCACACGCGCTCGGGTGGGGGACTGTTTCCGCACCCGGAGAACCGTGAACTGTTCACGAGGCTGCTGCGGCAGGTCGTCGACGACTACTACCGATGGCACGCGCGGTGCGCGGAAGCCGCCGCACCGGCTCTCATCGCCCCCGCGGACGAGGCCGTGGCGCGGCACACGGCGGGGCCGGCGGGGGACATGGACGCCGTCGAGGGTCTGGTGCGCGAGTTGTCCGAGCGACTCGCGCACCGGGCGACGCCCGTCCCCTCGCCGTTGTATCTGGCCCACATGACGCCGGACATCCCGGTGGCGGCGAGCCTCGCCTACCTCTGCGCGATGCTCTACAACCCGAACAACGTCACACCGGAGACCGCTCCGGTGACCACCGAGCTGGAACACGAGGTCTCCGAAGACCTCTGCCGTCTGATCGGCTACCAGCCCGGCACCGGGTGGGCGCACCTGTCCTCGGGAGGCAGCTCGGCCAACTTCGAAGCCATGTGGATCGCCCGCAACCTGCGCAGCGTGCCCGCCGCGGCGGCGGCCCACCCCGCCACGGCCGACCTCGTCTCCGGTCGCTCCGCCTTGGTGCTCGCCAACATGCCGGTACCCCAGGTGCTGGATCTCGTCGAGGCCCTGTCCGCGCGCGGGCTGCTCCCCGAGGTGGCGCGGCTGGCCGCCGAGCAGCGGCGGGAGGCGAACACATCGGGCACGCTGCTCCTCGCCCGAAACGCGCACTACACCTGGGACAGATGCGCCGACCTGCTCGGGTTGGGCCCCGCCGACGTGGAGAAGACGGAGCTGACGCCGACACACCGGGTGGACGTGTCCGCGCTCGGCAGGCGCGTGCGCGCCCTGCTGGCGAACGGGCGGCCGATCCTGGCCGTGGTGGCGATGTGCGGCAGCAGCGGAGAAGGCGCGGTCGACGACCTCGACGCCATCCTGCGGTTGCGGGCCGATTGTGAGCGGCGTTTCGGCGCGTCGTTCTACGTCCACGTCGATGCCGCGTTCGGCGGGTACTGCCGCAGCCTGTGGCTACGACCCGACGGCACGATGGCTCCTTTCGAGGACCGCCCGTTGCACGGGAGCGGCGCCCGCATGAAACCCGAGGTCCACGCCGCTTTCCAGGCGCTGCCGCTCGCCGACTCGGTCACCGTGGATCCCCACAAGAGCGGCCACAGCCCCTACCCGGGAGGCAGCCTGGTGTTTCGCGACAGACGAGCCGTCTCCCTCGTGGCCCGGGAGTCGATGTACTTCGGTCAGGGCGATGGCAGTCGCATCCCCTTCGGTCCCCACACGCTCGAAGGGGGACGCCCCGGAGCCGCGGCTGCCGCCGTATGGGCCGCGCACCGACAGATCGGGCTGCATTCGCAGGGCTACGGCCGATTGCTGGGCGGCTGCGTCGCGACGGCTCAGAGTCTGCACAAGCGGTTCTCCGTGGCCGGCCGGACCGGGCCAACGGCAACCTACGGCGTGGATTCCGAGGTCATCAGCTGCTTCGCCCCGGACCTGAACATCCTCAATCTGTCCGTCGGACCGCAGGAAAGTGAATCCCGGCGCGTCGGTGGGGGCGCCTTCGGCCGCTTGGCGCTCGACTCGATCGTTGCCGAGGCGGCTGATGAACCGCTGACCAGCCTCTACGTGTCAGGAAACTCCCTCACCGGCCGTCCACTGCCCGGAGGTATGGAGCGGGTGCTGCGGTTGTGCACGATGAAAGAGCTCGGGCCGGCGGCCTTGGACGTCGTCGAGCGACAGCTACGGGCCGCCGTTTCCCGGTCCGTGGCCAAGGTGGGCACCGATGGCGTCGCCGCCCGACCGGTCTCCGTTCCTGCTTCAGCGAAGGAGTGGAAGTGACCCCCGCACACACGGACAGCAGTGACAGGCCGTCAAAGGTCAGCTGGGACCCCCAGTTGTACCTGCGTTTCCCGGAACACCGAATGCGCCCGGCGCTGGAGCTGCTGGACCGCGTCTCGTTCGACACGCCTCCCGCGGTTGTGTACGACCTCGGGTGCGGCCCCGGGACGCTCACGCGCGTGTTGACCGAACGCTTCCCCGCCGCCGAGGTTCACGGCGTCGACAGCTCGCCGGAGATGTTGCGGACCGCAGCCGAGGCCGCGCCGACGGCACATCTGCACCAGGTGGAGATCAGCTCTTGGCGCCCGCGGCAGCGTCCCGACCTGGTGTTCGCCAATTCGCTGTTCCACCTGGTCCCCGACCACGGCGACCTCCTGCGGCGCATGGTCCGCGACCTCGCTCCCCGCGGCGTACTGGCGGCGCAGATGCCGGTGTTCCACCGCACGCCGTGGTTCCGGCTGATGACCCAGACCCTGGAGGACGGTGGGCGGGGCGGCATGCCTCTGGGCGCCCCCGGGCTGCGTCGGACGCTGTACCGCCGGCACACGGTGGAAGCGATGGGCTACTACGACCTGCTGGCCGGCCCGAACGCGGAAGTGGACATCTGGAGCACCGAGTATCTACACGCCCTGGACGGTCCCGATCCGGTGTGGGCCTGGGTGGAGGCCGCCGGACTACGGCCCGTCATCGACGGGCTGACCGCTGCCGAGTTCGCCGAGTTCCGTACCACCTACCTGGAACGGCTGCGCGCGGCTTACCCACCCCTGCCGGACGGTCGCACTCTCTTTCCGTTCCAGCGGCTCTTCCTCGTCGTTCACCGCGCCTGAGCCCGGATCCACAGGATCATCTCTGTCTCTGCTCACAGGACAAGGTCATGACATGAGCGACGAAACCGCTTTCAAGCCGACAGAGCCGACGGCTGCAGTCTCCGGGGCTGGCACCCTCGACGGTGTGAGCCCCCAACTCCAAGGGCGCATGGGTGTCATGGAGGTCGCCTTCACCGTCCTGGCCTTCGCGGCTCCCCTGGCCAGCGTTGTGGGCGTGATACCGCTGGTCATCGGCTCCGCCGGCGCGGGAGCACCACTCGCCTTCGTCGCGGCGACCCTGGTGCTGGTGGTCTTCTCCGTCGGATACACCACGATGAGCCGCTATGTCCCCAACCCCGGCGCGTTCTACGCCTACATCACCGCCGGTCTGGGCCGTGTGGTCGGGATGGCCGCGAGTCTCCTCGCTGTCCTCGGGTATTTCATGATCGGTGTGGGCGCCTCCCTCTTCTTCGGGACCGTCGCCAACGACATGGTCGTCGACTCGCTCGGCGGCCCGTCGTCGCCCTGGTGGTCATACTCGCTGACTCTCGTCGTGGTCGTCGGGATCTTCGGATACTTCCGGATCGACGTGTCCGCCAAAGTGCTGTCGCTGGCGATGGTGCTGGAGATCGTGGTGATCCTGATCTTCGACCTGGCTGTCGCCCTCCGAGGGGGGCCGCAGGGGCGCTCGCTCACCCCGTTCGCCTTTGGCTCCTTCAGGTCAGGAGCCGTGGGGGTCGCCCTGCTCTTCGCCGTGACCACCTTCATAGGCTTCGAGGCCACGGCGGTCTTCCGTGAGGAGACCAGGGATCCACGGCGAACGATCCCTCGGGCGACCTATCTGGCTGTGCTCTCCATGGGTGTCTTCTACATCGTCGTCACGTGGCTGCTCGTGGTCGCCTACGGCACGGCGCATGCCACGCAGGCGGCTACGACCAACCCACCGGGCATGTTCTCGGACGCCATGGGGCGGTTCGTAGGAACGTGGGCACGGGATGTGATCTCGGTGCTGGTGGTGACCTCTGTGTTCGCAGGGGTGCTTTCGTGCCAGAACATCATCGCCCGGTACGGGTATTCCTTGGGTACCGACCGGGCGTTGCCCTCGCCCCTCAGCAGGGTGCACCCGCGTCACGGATCGCCCTACATAAGTTCCGTCTTGGTGAGCAGCGTCTTCGTCGTCTCTGTACTCGCGTTCACCGGAAGCGACCCGGCGACGGCGTACGCCTGGCTGACCGGTGCCGGCGGTTTCCCCATTCTCGTGCTCATGTTCCTGACCAGCCTGGCCGTTCTCGTGTTCTTCCACCGATCGCGCGGGAAGGTCGACGACGCGACGCGCTGGCACACCGTGATCGCTCCCGCACTGGCCACAGCGGCCCTGGGTGCGGCGCTCTACCTGGCCTTCACCAATTTCGTCCTCCTGACCGGAGGTAGCCGCGGGACGGCAGTCGCCTTGCAGGTGATCGTCTGGGGGGTCTTCCTCGCCGGGCTCGTCCTCGCCCTGGTGTTCCGGTCACGGCGTCCGGACGTGTATGCACGGATCGGCCGACAACCGATCACCTGATCTGGCTCGCAGGTGCGCACGGGGTGCCGCTCTTGCGGGACTTGCGGTCGTTCGCGCAGCCACTTCAGCACCGCTCAGGTCGGCGATCAGCTGCGATGCCGCCTCTACTGCACATCACATCGCCCGACCAGGAACGCTGCACGACAGTGATTCCCAATGCGGTTTGTCAAGCCGCGAGAGCGGTGGGCGGCGTGGGTTCGTAGCACCGTCGGTCGCGCAACAGGGCCCAGAGGACGTTGACTCGGCGGCGGGCGAGGGCGAGCACCGCCTGGGTGTGGCGCTTGCCCTCGGCTCGCTTGCGATCGTAGAACCGGCGGGATTCCTCGCAGTTTCGGATGCTGAACAGCGCGGAGATGTAGAGGACGCGCTGGAGTCGGCGGTTGTATCGCTGGGGACGTCCGAGATTTCCGCTGATCTTGCCGGAGTCGCGAGGCACTGGCGCCACGCCGCCGAAGCCGGCGAGGCGGTCGGCGGTGCCGAAGACGGTCATGTCGCCGCCGGTGGCGGCCAGGAACTCGGCTCCGAGGATGACAATCAGGCCGGGCATGCTGGTGATTACGTCGAAGGTGTGGTGCTCGCGAAACCGAGCTTCGATGGCCTTGTCGAGCTCGGCGATCTGCCGGGTGCGGCTGATCATCTCTGTCGCCGGCGTGCGTACCAGTTCGGCGGTCAGCTTCTCGCCGGGCAGGCTGGTGTGCTGGCGTTCGGCGGCCGGCGGGGCAGTCCCGGCGAGCTGGTTGGCACGGAGGACCTTGCGGTTGCGGAGTCAGGTGGCCAGGCGTTTCACGCCGAGCCGGCGAAGGGCGGCCGGGGTCTGGTAGCCCGTCGGCAACGTGAGGGGGCCGGTGTTGGTCAGATCCAACGCCCGTTCCAGGCCGGGGAAGATGCCTGTGAGGTGAGCGCGGAGGCGGTTGACGGTGCGGGTGCGGTCGCCGACCAGGTCCATGCGGCGGCCAGTGCGGAGCTTGAGGTCGGTGATCGTGTCGTCACTGGTGCGTACGGGGTGCAGGTCGCGTCGGACGCGGACCTGGTCGGCGATGACGGCGGCGTCCTTGGCATCGGTCTTGCCTTCACCGCGATAGCTCTCGGAGGTGCGGTGGATGGCCCGGCCGGAGAGGTAGTGCACCGGCTGGTCGTGATTGAGGAGGAGCGCGATGGTCAGGGCGGCTCCACCGTCGGCCTGGTCGATGCCCCAGGCCGCCTCATCGCCCAGAGCCAGGACGTCGGCGAGGAGTTCGAGCAGTTCACCGACGGGAGTTGGCTGCTCGGCGGGTGCCTCGCGCTACGGCACGACGCTCGGCACCGTGCTGATCTGGGCCGAAGCCACTGAATCCGACTACCTTCTCTGTCCCCTTCTCAGCGCTCCGCGCACGGCCGGGATCGATCCGAGGAGCCTCATCGACAAGCTCTCCCGGACCCTCACCCCGGATCATCGGAAAGGCGCGCGTCTGGAACTCCTCCACCGCATCGCCGACTACGCCAGCACTCTCGGCATGCAGTGCGACAAACGGCACGGCACCACCGCGAACGAGATTGTGCGTAGGGGCGGCAGCCTGGGCCGCGTGGCAGAGGCCGCCGCCGCGCCCACCCCTTGACCGGATCGCGCGAGTGCTCAGCTCACGGTGGCGGTTGCCCGCCCCGCCATCAGGTCGAGAGCGATGTCCACGATCATGTCCTCCTGGCCTCCGACCAGCCCGCGGCGCCCCACCTCCAGCAACAAGGCTCGCGCATCGACGCCGTAGCGTGCCGAGGCGGTTTCGGCGTGGCGGAGGAAGGAGGAGTAGACGCCCGCGTAGCCGAGGGTCAGGGTTTCGCGGTCGACCTGTACGGGGCGGTCGCGCAGGGGGCGGACCAGGTCGTCGGCGGCGTCCTGGAGGGCGAGCAGGTCGCAACCGTGCTTCCAGGCCTGGAGGTTGGCCACCGCGATGAAGGCCTCGATGGGGCAGTTGCCGGCGCCCGCGCCCTGGCCGGCGAGGGACGCGTCGACGCGGGTGACGCCCTCTTCCACCGCTACGACGCTGTTGGCGACCGAGAGGGAGAGGTTCTCGTGGGCGTGGACGCCGATCTCGGTCGACTCGTCGAGGACGTCGCGGTAGGCGCGGACGCGTTCGCGCATGTCGTCCATGGTCAGGCGGCCGCCGGAGTCGGTGACGTACACGCAGTGGGCGCCGTAGGACTCCATGAGCTTGGCCTGGGCGGCGAGTTCGGTGGCCGGGGCCATGTGGCTCATCATCAGGAAGCCGGAGACGTCCATGCCCAACTCTCGCGCCTTGGCGATGTGTTGGGCGGAGATGTCGGCCTCGGTGCAGTGGGTGGCGACGCGTACCGAGCGGACGCCGAGGGCGTGGGCGCGTTCGAGTTCGGCGATGGTGCCGATGCCGGGGAGGAGGAGGGTGGTGAGCACCGAGTTGGTGGTGTTCTCGGCCGCCGCCTCGATCCACTGCCAGTCGGTGTGGCTGCCGGGGCCGTAGTTGAGCGAGCCGCCTGCCAGGCCGTCGCCGTGGGCGACCTCGATGGCGTCGACGCCGGCCGCGTCGAGGGCGGCGACGATCCGGCCCACGTCGGCGGGGTCGATGCGGTGGCGGATGGCGTGCATTCCGTCCCGCAGGGTGACGTCCTGGATGTACAGCTTGCGGTCGACGTGGGTCGTCGTCATCGGGTGGCCTCCGCGGGTACGGCGTTGCGCCGGGCGATCGACTCGGCGACCCGGAGGGCGGCCGAGGTCATGATGTCGAGGTTGCCGGCGTAGGCGGGCAAGTAGTGGGCGGCGCCCTCTACTTCGAGGAACACCGAGACCCGGGTGGTCACCGGGCCCGCGCCGCCGTCCGGGAGCAGGGTGTGCACCGGCTCGGAGTCGTCCACGGGGGTGAACTGCACCTCCTGCTTGAGCCGGTATCCCGGCACGTACGTGGCCACCTGCTCGGCCATGGCCGCGACCGACTCCCGTACCGCGTCGTGGTCGGCGTCACCGATGAGGGCGAACACGGTGTCACGCATGATCAGCGGGGGTTCGGCCGGGTTGAGGACGATGATCGCCTTGCCGCGGGCCGCACCGCCGACCGCCTCGATGGCGTGGGAGGTGGTCTCGGTGAACTCGTCGATGTTGGCCCGGGTGCCCGGACCCGCCGACTTGGAGGCGATCGAAGCGACGATCTCCGCGTAGTGGACCGGGGTCACCGCCGAGATGGCCGCGACCATGGGGATCGTGGCCTGACCGCCGCACGTGACCATGTTGAGGTTGTCGGCGCCCGCGTCGAGGTGCTGGTCGAGGTTGACCGGCGGGACGACGAACGGGCCGATGGCGGCAGGCGTGAGGTCGATCAACTTCTTTCCGTACGGCGCCAGTTGGTGGGCGTTGGCGAGGTGCGCCTTGGCCGACGTGGCGTCGAAGACGATCTCGATGTCGTCGAAGTCCGACATCGCGATCAGGCCGTCGACACCCTCGTGGGTGGTGGGGACCTTCAGGCGGGCGGCCCTCGCCAAACCGTCGGACGCCGGGTCGATGCCGACCATGGCACCGACCTCAAGGGTGTCCGACAGGCGGAGAATCTTGATCATCAGGTCGGTGCCGATGTTGCCGGACCCGATGATGGCCACCTTCGTCTTCGCCGTCTTCGTCATGCGTCGCTCTTTTCCGGGTCTGAGAAGGCTGCCTTTTCGGAGAACGCGGCCGTGACCTCGCCGAGCGGGCCGATCTCGGCGCGGATCGTCGTGCCGGGCGGCGCCGGGACCATCGGTCCGAGGGCGCCGGACAGCACGACCTGGCCGGCGCGGAGCGGCTCGCCGTACGCCCGTGCCGTGCGGGCCAGCCAGGCGAGCGCGTTGAGCGGGTCGCCGAGGCAGGCGGCGCCAACGCCCTCGGAGACGAGGACGCCGTCGGCGTACAGGTGCATGGGGGTGTCGCGCGGCTCGAACTCGTCGAGGGTGAGGCGGCGTTCGGCGAGGACGAACAGTCCGCTGGAGGCGTTGTCGGCGACCGTGTCGGTGATGGTGATGTCCCAGTCGGCGATGCGGCTGTCGACGATCTCCAGGGCGGCGACCGCGTATGCCACGGCCTCCCGCACCTGCGGCAGGTCCAGGTCGCCGTCGGCGAGGTCCTGGCCGAGGACGAAGGCGATCTCGGCCTCCGCCTTGGGCTGGAGCAGGCATTGGGAGGGGACCTCGGGCAGCGCCGAGACGTCCATGCCGGCGAAGAGCACCCCGAAGTCGGGCTGGTCCACGCCGAGTTGGGCCTGTACGGCGGGAGCGGTCAGGCCGATCTTGCGGCCCACGACCACCGCGCCGTCCGCCAGTCGGCGGCGGGTGAGTTCCCGCTGCACCGCGTAGGCGGTCTCAATGTCGTGGGTGCCGAGCAGATCTCGTATGGGGGCGACCGGCCGGCCTTGCTCCTGCGCCTCGGTCAGTCGTGCGGCGGCCAGAGCGATCGCCCGACCGGCTTCTGCTGTGTGTCCCATGGCCGTCGTCACCGTCCCCGCGCCGTCGTCACCGCGAACCCGGCGATCCACGCGGGGATCGCCTCGTAGAAACGGGACGTCATCTCGTACGGCCCGGTGGCCGCCAGGGAGGCGTACGCGGCGATCCAGGTGCGGACCTCGTGGGCGGAGCCGCCGCCCTCCTTCGCCATGGCCTCAACGGTCCAGGAGTCGAACTCCGTCAGCTCGCCGTGGGCGAGGTGGTCGAGGAGGCGATTGTCCCAGGTGGGGTTGATCGGGACCATTGCGGTGGACCCGGCGACGTAGTCACGGCCCGCCTGAACCACGCGCAGTTCGCCCTTGGCACGCTGTTCGGGGGTCGGGGGCAGGCCCTCGATGAGGGCGTCGGCCACGCGGGGCGGTGCGCCGTCGAGCACCGGGACGGGCGGGTCGTGGGAGAGGCCTCCCGAGGCGAGGAAGAGGACCCGCTTGTCCAGTTCCGCGGCCGCCTCGCCGATCGCCGTGCCCAGGGCCCTGATCCTGGCGACCGGGCCGAGCGGTGTGGCCACGCCGTTGACGAAGACGGGGACCACCGGCACCCGGTCGATGCCGCCGAACAGCACCTCCAGCGGCTGGGCGAAGCCGTGGTCGACGGTCATCCGGGCCGAGATGGTGAGGTCGACGCCGCGGTCCAGCACGCCCTGGGCGAGGGACTTCGCGGCGGCGGTGTCGACCGAGAGCGGTCCGGACCGGGTACCGAAGTCGCCGACCGCGTGTGCCTCGGTGGCCAGGCAGAACGGCGGCATCTCCTTGTAGAAGAAGCCGTTGTAGTGGTCCGGCGCGTACAGCACGACCAGTTCGGGGTCGAAGTCGCGGATGAAGGCCTTGGCGGTGCCGACGGCCGCCTCGACACGGGCGAGGACTTCGGGTTCGGGGTCGTTCTTGCCGATGAGGGGCGAGTGGGACAGCCCGACGGCTGCTGCGGTCATGGGCATTCCTTACAACTCGGGCTGATGGGACTGCTGTTGGGCAGGCGGATGGACGACGAGCTTTCCGGTCAGCCCGCCGTCGATCATGAGCTGGAAGCCCTTGTGGATGTCCGCGAGCGGCAGCGTCCGGTCGATCACCGGGCGGACTCCGGTGGCCTCCATCATCCGGAGCATCGCGACCAGTTCGGCGCGGGTGCAGCCGGTGGAGCCGAGGATGCGCTGCTGGAGGTAGAAGACCCGGCCGAGGTCGGCGGGCGGGTTGGTGCCGCTGGTGGCTCCGGCGATCACGACGGTTCCGCCGGGACGGAGTGACTTCAGGGAGTGCGACCAGGTCGCCTCGCCGACCGTCTCGATGACGACGTCGACCCGTTCGGGCAGCCGTTCGCCGCTGGCTACGGCGGCGCGGGCACCCCAGGCCTCGGCCTCGGCGCGCTTGGACTCACTGCGGCTGGTGGCGTACACGACCGCGCCCGCCGCCACCGCGAGGCGGATCGCGGCGGAGGCGACCCCGCCGCCCGCGCCCTGCACCAGCACCCGGTCCCCGGCGGTGATCCCGGCCTGGGTGAACAGCATCCGGTACGCGGTGGTCCAGGCGACGGGCAGACAGGCGGCCTCGTCGAACGACAGCCAGGCGGGCTTGGGGACCAGGTTGCGGGTCGGGACGGTGAGGTACTCCGCGAAGGCTCCGTCGTGCTGCTCGGAGAGCAGGGCGCGGTTCGGGTCGAGGGTCTCGTCGCCTCGGCCGGCGTCCGGGTCGCCGAGGACCGGGTGGACGATGACCTCGTTGCCGTCCTCGTCGTACCCGGCCGCGTCGCAGCCGAGGATGATCGGCAGGCGCTCCGGCGGGTGCCCGACACCGCGCAGGGTCCACAGGTCGTGCATGTTCAGCGAGGAGGCCACGACCCGGACCCGCGACCAGCCGGGGCGCGGCTGCGGTTCCGGGACGTCGCGGAGCACCAGGCCGGACAGCGGGTCCTCGGCGCTCTGGGATTCGGCGATTGCAGCAAGCATGGAGCCACAGTCGCCCGGCACCGGCGTCGCGCCCCAGCGCGTGTGCCACGGTGCAGCACGCCTGCCTGGTGGGCGGGGTACCGGCGGAGCACCATGCTGCCGGTATGAGAGTGAGGTAGTCGATGGTGCAGCCGACGACGACGGCCACGAACTCCTTTCCCGATCCGGCTCCCGCAGCCGACAGGGCCGTACGGCCGGAGATCGCCCTGTCCTGGCACCGCTCCGCGATGAGCGGCCTCACCACGTCGACGCCGGACATCCCCGTGCACCCGGACGCGGCGGACCGGCGCAGCCGACTCGTCGTCGCGGCCGAACCCGTACTCGCCGAGCTCGCCGACCAGCTCGGTGACATGGCGGCTTTCTGCGTCCTCCTCGCCGACCGGGACGCACGGATCGTGAACGTCCCCGTCGGAGCCGGGTCCCTGCGCAGGCGGCTCGAAGGCCTGGGCGGGATCCCGGGCGGGCTGTTCCTGGAGGAGACGACGGGCACGAACGCCATCGCCACGGCACACGAACTACGGCGGGGCTTCGCCGTGCACGGCGAGGAGCACTATGTGGAGCCGTTCAAACAGCTGAGCTGCTACGGCCAGCCCGTCATCCACCCGGTGACCCACCGCCTCGAAGGCGTCCTCGACATCACCTGCCTGGCCCGTGACGACTCCCCGCTCCTCGGCCCCTTCATCGCCCGGGCGGCCCGGGACATCGAGGAGAACCTGCTGCGCACGGCCCGCCGTACCGAGCAGCGGATGCTGTCCGCGTTCCAGGCGACGGCCCGGCGGAACCGGCCGGTGCTGGTGATCGGCGAGGGCGTGGTGCTGGCGAACCCCGCGGCCACCGAACTCCTCGACCCGGTCGACCACGTGCGGTTGCGCGAACTGGCGAGCGATCTGGAACGCCGGGTCGGCGGATCTCGTGAGCCGTGCCCCGTCCGCTCGGTGGAGCTGTCGTCGGGACGGATCGTGTCCGTCCGCGTCCGGCTTGTCTCCCCCGGTTCGGACGGCGTGCTGTTCGAGTTCCCGGACCAGGATCAGGAGGAACGGGCCATCGTGCCCCGGCAAGTCCTTCGGCCGTCCGTACCCGTGCGAGGGACGCCCGCGTACGTCGGTGGCCCGCCCGGCACCGGGCGCTCGACGACGGCCCGCTCACTCGCCGGGGCCTGCCCGGCCGAGATCGTGACCCTCGACGCGTCGGACGTGGCCGCCCAGGGGGAGGAAGCATGGCTGTCCGCGCTGGAGCGGGCGGCCACGGGCGGGGCGCGCGTGCTGGTGGTCGAGGACATCCACTTGTTGCCCGAAGCCTGTTGCGTTCGCCTGCGGCGGCTCTTGGACGGGTACGACCCGTGGATCATCCTGACGGGAGCTCCGGTCACCGAACTCACGGGACACCACGCCGTGCTCGTCTCGGGCTGCCCCCACCGGACCGACCTGCCGCCTCTACGGAACCGATCCGCTGAACTGCCCCAGCTGATACGGGAGTTGCTGCACAGCATGGACGCCGCCGACCGGCTGCACTTCACGCCCGCCGCGCTCGGCGTACTGGCCGGCCACCCGTGGCCCGGCAACCTCCGGGAGCTGCACACGGTCGTACGGACGGTCGTCGACAGCCGCTCGGCCGGCGACGTCACGCCGCACGACCTGCCCGCGGACTACCGGACCAGTACCCGCCTGCGGGTCATGACGCCGCTGGAGCGGGCGGAGCACGACGCGATCGTCGCCGCTCTGCGCGAGTGCCGGGGCAACAAGGTGCACGCCGCGAAGCGGCTGGGCATCAGCCGTACGACGCTGTACAGCCGTATCCGCACCCTTCGCATCACCGCGTGACCGCGGAGCGGGGTCAGTGGGGCATGTCGTCCAGGGCCGTGGACAGACCGGCGACCTCGGGTCGCTCGGCCGCGAACAGCACCACGCTGCCACCGGGCAGATCCGCCTCGGTGACCTGCCGGAAGCCGCCTGCCTCCAGGACCGCCCGCGCGACCGCGTCGTCCTCGTCCGGGGCCGCGACCAGACGGCGGCAGCGCGGGTCGGCGGCGAAGAGCGCCGGGACGAGGGCGCCCAACAGCCGGGCGACCGGGGCGCCTTCCGGCGGGACGACGCTCAGGATGAGGTCGTGGGCCCCGAACGGGTAGCAGGCCCGCACCGGATCGCGCAGGACCCGCCGCAGGCGCAACAGGATCGGCGGGCCACCATCGGCGTCGATGGCGGTGCAGGCGACAGCAGGACCGTCGGTGAGCGCGCGCAGCACCCATCCGTCCCCCAACTCCGGGACGGGCGGCGCCGGTACCTGATCGACTACGGCCATGGCGGCGCTCACGCGGTCCCGGTGCTCTGCTCGACCTCGGCCTCGACCAGACGCCGCAGCTGGACCTTGGCGAGCTTGCCGCTGGCGTTGCGCGGCAGGTGCTCGACGAGCACGACCCGGGTGGGCAGCTTGTAGCGGGCGAGGTGCCGGCCGGTGAACTCGCGGACCTCCTCCACACTGAGCGTGGCACCGGGTTCGCAGGTGAGCAAGGCGAGCACGGTCTCGCCCCACTTGGGGTCGGGCACGCCGATCACCGCCGCCTCCACCACATCCGGGTGCTCGATGAGAACGCGCTCCACCTCGGCCGGATAGACGTTCTCACCACCGCTGATGATCATGTCCTTCAGCCGGTCGACGATGTAGTAGAAACCGTCCTTGTCCCGGTGCGCGATGTCGCCCGTGTGGAACCAGCCGGCGTCGTCGAAGGCGGCACCGGTCGCCTCGGGGTTGTTCCAGTAGCCGGGGGTGACGTTGGGCCCCCGGACGCAGATCTCACCGCGGGTCTCGGCTTCGTGGATCTTCGCACCGGTACCGGGGTGGGTCAGACAGATCTCGGTGTACGGCATCGGCGCCCCGGCCGATCCGGCCTTCTCCTCGGTCAGCGCGGCCGGGAGGTAGGTGGCGAAGGGCGAGGTCTCGGTCAGCCCCCAGGCCTGCTGGAGCAGGACGCCCTGAGCGGCGTAGTCTCTGATCAGCTGGGGTGGGACAGGTGCGCCCGCGACGATCGGGGCGCGCAGGGCGCTCAGGTCGGCGTCGGCGAAGCCGGGCACCCGGGCGAGCGCGGAGAACATGGCGGGGACCGCGAAGAGCGAGTTGACGCGGTGCTGGACCAGGTCCTCCAGGCACTGCGCCGGGTCGAACCCGCGGCGCAGGACCACGGTTCCGCCGCGCAGCAGGGCGCGCAGGGTGAGGGCGTTGAGGCCGCCGATGTGGAAGAGCGGGGCGACGGCGAGGTTCACGTCGTAGGGCCGGGTGTCGACGACGCTGTCCACGTTGGTGGCGTTCCACCAGAGGTTGCCGTGGGTGAGCGTGACGCCCTTGGGCCGGCCGGTGGTGCCGGAGGTGTACATCAGGACCGCGAGGTCGTCGTCGTGGGCGGGGACGGGGTCCCGTCGCGTCCCGCCGCGGACGAGCAGTTCGGACAGGGGGGTCCATACGGCGGCGGGTGCGGTCGCGGCGGGGCAGGCCGGGTCGGTGTCGATCAACACGTGGCGGCGGGTGGGCAGTTCGGTGAGGATCGACTCGGCCAGCTCACGGTGGCCCTCCTCGACGACAAGGGTGTGGGCGCCGCAGTCGGTCAGGATGTGCCGTACCTCGTCGGCGGCGAGGCGGAAGTTGACGGGCACGAAGACCGCGCCCAGGTGGGCCGCCGCGAACAGGGTCTCGAAGAAGGCGAGGCTGTTGAAGCCCAGGTAGGCGATGCGGTCGCCGCGGCGCAGACCGTGCTCGGCCAGCCCGGCGGCGAGCGCGGCCACCGTACGGCCGAGCCGCGCGGAGGAGACCTCGCGGCCCTCGTAGATCACGGCCGTGGTGGTCGGGGCGTACTGGGCTCTGCGGTACACCGCGGCTGCGGGGCTGATGTCGACGGCGGCCATGGCGTCGGCTCCTTCGATGGCTGTCGGACGAGGCGGGTGAACAGGGGCGAGGGGCTGGGGTCAGAGGGCGGTGCCGCCGGCGGGGTTGCGGAAGCCCCGTACGGCGATACCACCGTCGGCGGGGATCACCGCGCCGGTGACGGTGCCGCTGTTCGCACGGGAGGCGAGCAGGACGTACGGGCCGGTGAAGTCCTCCGGCTCGACGCTGGAGTCGTAGAGCGGGATGAGCGGGGGCTGCTCGGTGCCGGACGCCTCGTTCTTGGCGAAGGACGCGGCCAGGGTGCGGTTCTGCAGGCCCAGGCTCTGGGGGCCGCGCAGCTGGGTGCGCATGCCGCCGACGGCGACGCCGTTGACGCGGACCTTGGGCGCCAGCTCGTAGGCGAACTGGCGGAGCAGGCCCAGGCACGCGTGCTTGCTGGCGGTGTAGAGGGAGCCGCCGCCGTCGGTGTGGAAGGAGGCGTTGGACAGGGTCATCACGATGCTCCCCCGGGTGGCGACCAGCTCGCGCCAGGCCGCCTCCACGGCCAGGACGTACCCCTTGACGTTGATGCCGAAGAGTTCGTCGAAGGCCTCGGACAGCTCCTTGCCGGTGAGCCGGGTGACGCTGCGGTGATAGTCCCAGATACCGGCGTTGGGGACCAGGATGTCCAGTTTGCCGAATTCCGCGACCGTGGCTTCTACGGCCCGGTGCAGGTCGTCGGGGCTGCGTACGTCGCCGGTGAGGGGCAGCACGCGGTCGCCCAGCTCGCCGGCGGCCTCGACCACCTCCGCCAGCTGCGCCGCGGTGCGGCCGAGTACGGCGACACGCGCGCCCTCGGCGAGGTAGCGCAGGGCGACCGCACGGCCGATGCCGGAACCGCCGCCGGTGATCAGGGCGACGTCGCCCTCCAGCCAGCCCGCCATCACCGGGCTCCGAGGAAGTCGGTGACCAGGCGCTCGAACTCGGCCTGCCGCTCCAGCTGAACCCAGTGGCCGCATCCGCCGAAGACGTGCAATTGGACGTCGCGGATCTGCTTGAGCATGAGCTGGGCCCCGTCGAGGGTGATGGTGCGGTCGTCGCGGCCCCAGAGCAGCAGCGTCGGCGCCTTGATCCTGTGGACGCGCTGCCACAGCGGATCCATGCCGTGCCGCTTGGCGAAGGCCGCGTTGTAGGAGTGGTAGAAGGCGATGTGGGACTCGTCCAGGGAGGCCTCGTAGCGGGCCTGGACGGTGTCCTCCCAACGCTTGGGCTCGGCGGTCATGACGCGGATGAAGTCCCGCATCTTCTTCACGGTGGGGCCTTCGCCGCCGTAGTAGCGGAACATCGCCTTCTGACCCTCGGTGGGGGTCGGTCCGAAGGGCAGCCAGCCGCCGCCCGGCGCCATCAGCACCAGCTTCTCGACCCGCTCGGGGACTTCGAGCGCGGTGGCGATGGCCGCGGCACCGCCGAGGCTGTTGCCGAGCAGGTGGAAGCGGTCGATACCGAGGGCGTCCAGGGTCTGGAGCAGCGCGTCGACCGTGATCTGGGTGATGCTGCGGGCGTCGAGGTCCGCCTCGGTGGGGCGGTAACTGCCGCCGAAGCCCGGCTGGTCCGGGAGGACTACGCGGAAGTGCGGGGTGAGGGCGGCCAGGTTCTGGTGGTAGTTGGCCACCGCGCTGGCGCCGGGGCCGCCGCCGTGCAGCATCACCAGCACCGGGCCCTCGCCGGCTTCGCTCACGGCGATGGGGCCCAACGAGGTCTGCACGGTGTGCTCGACGAGCTTCGGCTCTTCCATCTCTTCAGTCCTCACGAGCGGGCTCCGGTCGGTCATGGTCATCACAGGAAGGTGCTGATGTTCTTGGCCAGCAGGACGTTCTGGTCCAGCAGGATCGTGCGGCGGGCGATCAGCAGGCCGCCGTCCTCGGTGCGGCGCAGGACGTCGGTGCGCCCGCCGGCGTAGAGGTCGACCTCGCGTTCCAGGCGGTTGCGGTAGCAGAGGAAGGCCGACTCGGCGATGTACTCGCCGGGTTCGTCGCCCGGCGCGACCATGACGTTGGTGATCAGGTGCCGGGTGCGGGAGGGCGGGTCCTCGGCCCACGCCATGCCGGAGTCGAAGCGGCGGATGCGCCAGGCCAGGCTGGCCTTGTTCTCGTCGAAGATCGCCACCTCGCCCGGTGAGCCGTCCGCCAGGGCCTGCTGCCGGCGGAGCCGGTTGGTCCGCACCGGTGCCCAGTAGTGCAGGTCCTCGGCGAACAGCTCCAGCCAGTCGGCGTAGCGGTGCTGGTCGAGCAGGTGTGCCTCGACCGTGTAGAGGCGCTGTACCTCGAAGTGGAGCCGGATGTCGTCGTCGAGCGTTCCGTCGCCGTCGGGTGTGCGGGGCGGGGTCGCGGCGACTTTCGCCTCCGGGGGATGAATGCTCATCGGTGGGTCCTCCTGCGGGCCGCGCCCGGTGCTGTCATTGCAGCGCGGTGAGGGTGGTTCGGGGAGCGCGTGTGCCAACGGGCGGCACACGCGCCGGTCAGAGCTGGTCAGCGTTTGAGAAGCGTGCGCAAGTCGGCGCTCTCGTCGGCGAGTTGAGCGGGGTCGGCCGTGACGCCGCGGTCGACGAGCCGGCGGGCGGCCTTGATGTCGCGAGCGCGGTCGATGGCGGCCGCCGCGACCACCTCGTCGCCGCGCAGACCGAAGACGGCGAAGGAGCCGTCGTCCGGTGTGCCCCGCAGGACGGTGCGCTCGGCGTCGGCCATGGTCCCGACCGCTTCGAGCCGCGAGCCGTGCCGGTCCGACCAGAACCAGGTGGCCCCCGGCTCCGGGGCCAGGCGGCCGAGGATGCCGTGGGCGGCGGCCTCGCCGTCGTGCTGGGCGGCCTCCCAGTGCTCGTGCCGGACGCGGTGACCGTCCAGGCGGGCCACGTCGCCGACGGCGAAGACGTTGGGGTGGGAGGTGCGCTGACCGGGCCGGACGACGATGCCGTTGTCCACGTGCAGGCCGGCGGCCTCGGCGAGTGCGGTGGCCGGGCGGATGCCGATACCGGCGACCACGGTGTCGGCGGCCACCGGGGCGCCGTACCCGTTCAGGTGCACGAGGACGCCGAGGCCGCCGGGCCGGTGTTCCACCCGCTCCACCCCCGCGGTGATCACCTCGATGCCCTCGGCGGAGTGCCGTCGGTGCAGCGCGCCCGCGATGTCGTCGCCGACCACGGCGGCCAGCGGCACCGGCACGGGGTCGATCAGGGTGACCCGGCAGCCCAACGCGCGGGCCACGGCCGCGGTCTCGGCACCGATCAGTCCGGCACCCACCACGGCCACCCGGGCACCGGGCAACAGCCGTTCCCTCAAACGCTCGGCGTCCTCCCAGGTGCGCAGCAGGTGTACGGCCGGGTCGTCGCCGCCGGGTACTGGCAGCGCACGCGGGATGCCTCCGGTCGCCAGGACGATCCGGTCGGCCGCGACCGTCCGGCCGTCGGCCAGCTCAAGCCCGCCCTCGTGCGGACGGATGGCCTGTACGGCCGCGCCCTCACGCAGGTCGACACGTGCCGCCTCGTACCAACTCTCGGGCCGCAGCAGGATGTCGGAGCGCCGGGCCTTGCCGAGCAACACGTCCTTGCTGAGCGGCGGACGGTCGTACGGCAGCCCGTGCTCGGCGGAGCACACGACGAGCTCTCCGTCGTATCCCTGGGCGCGCAGGGCGTCGCAGGCGGAGACGGCGGCCAGGCCCGCGCCGACGACGGCGATGCGCCGGAGGGAGGTCATGCTCCGGCCTCCTGACCGGGGTGCAACCACACGCCGCCGTCGCGGACTTCGACGCGGTGGGTGCGGATCGCGACCGTGGCCGGCATGCACTGCGGCTGGCCGGACTTGAGGCAGAAGCGGGCGCTGTGCAGCGGGCACTCGACCTCGCCGTCCTCGATCCAGCCCTCGGAGAGGGAGGCCTGGCCGTGGGAGCAGGTGTCGTCGAGGGCGTAGTAGGCGCCGCCGTCGTGGAAGACGGCGATGGTGTCGCCGTGGCCGGTGGTCTCGGCGGGGACCTGGAGCGCTTCGCCGTCTTCGATGTCGCCCACCTCGGCGACGCGGATACCGGTGCTGGTCGTGCTCATCGGGAGTCCTTCTCAGTGGCATTCTCGCCGGCCTTCTCGTGCCAGGCGGGCGTGTTCATCAGGTCGCGCCAGCGGGTGTAGAAGCCGCGGGCGGCGCCGTCGCTGTAGAGGCGGCCGGTGGTGCCGGGATGGATGCCGTCCTCGGCCTGAATGCCGAGCCCCATCTGGTAGTTGAGGGTCATGGAGCCGGCCACGAAGCCGTGGGCGGTGGCCTGGCACTCGCTCCAGTTCTCGCCGTCGTCCTGCTCGAAGATGCCCGTCGGCCCGAACGTCCGCAGGTTGTACAGGCGTTGGGCGTCCTTCACCTCGTCGGGCATGGACTTGTCGACGATGGTCCAGGCCCAGACCTCCATCTTGTCCGGGCCCTTGGGGTGCCAGACGCGGATGGAGCCGTTGACGGGGAGGTAGGAGAAGTTGGGGAAGGCGGTGCCGTGGCCGGTGGTCATCGGTCCCTCGACGCGGGTGTCGCCGAGGCGCTCGCGCAGCGCGTCGTAGTCGTACCAGTCGTGCACGACCCGGTCGTCGAAGCGGCTCTTGGGGTGGGTCGGGAAGCCGTGTCCGTGGCCGAGAGGGTCGGTGTACTGGCGGCCGGGTGTCTGCACGACGTCGGCCTTCGGTCCCTTGCCGGTCGGCGACATCACCATCAGCGCGGAGGCGTGCGAGATGTTGACGTGGTACCAGTCGGAGGCGAACTGCTCTGCGGCCAGCTTCCAGTTGCCCTCAAGTACCCACTTGTGTACGCCGCCCACGACCTCGGTCCCCTCCGGGTCGCGGTCGAGCATGGCGTCCAGGTACCAGGTCAGACCGCCCAACGCCTCGGTGAGCGGCGGGGCTTCGGGGTTCCAGGTCGCGAAGACGAGCCCCTTGTACGTGTCGAGCTGGGCGACCTCGATCAGTCCCCACCGGTCCTGCTCGAAGTGGTCCGGGTAGTCCTCGCCGTTGGGTACGTTGACCAGCTTGCCGGACATGTCGTACGACCAGCCGTGGTAGCTGCAGGTGAACGCCTTCGTGGCGCCCGCGTCGGCCCGGCAGACCCGCATGCCCCGGTGGCGGCAGGCGTTGAGGAACGCGCGCAGTTTCCGGTCCCGGCCCAGGGCGACGATGACCGGGTCCTCGCCCATGTACGTGGTGAAGAAGTCGCCGGGCTTGCTGAACTGGCTCTCGTGCGCGAGGAACAGCCAGCTCGGCGCGAAGACGCGGCGCAGCTCCTGCCGGTAGAGGGCGGGGTCACTGAAGATGGTCCGGTCGATCAGGCCGTGGTCCAGATCGAAGTGCGCGCCGACGTCGGCCGACGGCTCACCGACGCGGGCCAGGCGGTCGGCCGGGCGGACGGGTGCGGATGTCATCGCTGGGCCTCCGGGACGTCGTAGCACTGCATGCCCCCTAGGAGACGTGGCCGCCCGACGATCGGCCCAGGCCGCGTGCCGTGATGTGGCACGCGGCGGCACGAGGTCCGGGGCGGCGGGCCGGAGGCCGGGGCCTGCCGCGGAAGGGGACCGCGCCGGTGATGCCTGGCACAGCCACACGTCGTTTACAACACCGAAACTGTCACCTATGGTGGACGTGCGTCCATTTCAATGGCCGCCCCGAAGCATCCCGGAGCCCGCCATGCCAGTTCACCCGCCGCTCGCCGCCCTCACTGAGCCCGCCCCCACCGAGTCCGTCGTGGCCGAGTCCGCCGCCGACGGGGAGACGGCCGCCGCGCCGGAACGGCAGACGGCGGTGGACAAGGCGCTGATCCTGCTCAAGTCGCTCGCGGAGTACGACCACGAGATCGGCGTGAGCGAGCTGGCCCGGCACGCGCGGCTCACGAAGTCGACCGCCTTCCGGCTGCTCGGCATCCTCCAGCGCAACGACCTCGTCGAACGGGTCGGCAGCGACTACCGCCTGGGCTCCCAGCTCTTCGACATCGGCACCCGCGTCTACGGCCCCACGCCCCTCCTCTTGCAGGACCGGCTGCTGCCGTACCTCACGGACCTGTACGAGCTGACCCACGAGACCGTCCATCTCGCCGTCCTGCGCGACACCGACGTCGTGTACGTCAACAAGATCCACGGTCACCGTGCGGCCCGCTCCCCCTCCCGGATCGGCGCCCGCATCCCGGCGTACTGCACAGGAGTCGGCAAGGCCCTGCTCGCCTTCGACCACGACGCGGCCGAGTCCGCGATCGAGGCAGGTCTCACGGCCCGTACGGCCTACACCCTCACGGACGCGGACCGCTTCCGGGCCGAACTGCGGCGCATCCGCCAGGACGGCATCGCCCACGACCGCCAGGAGGCGGCCATCGGCCTCACCTGCGTCGCCGTCCCCGTCCTGGGACCCGGCGGACGCCCCGTCGCCGCCCTCTCGGTCGCGGGCGCGGACCAGCGCTTCGACCCGGCCCGCGTGGCACCGGCGCTGCGCCGGGTGGCCTACGAGGCGGGCCGCGCGATCACCGCGGCAGCGGCGCGACAGGCCGCGTCGTCCGGGCTGAGCGCTCTGCAGGCGAGCTGACCACCGGCGTACGGCGGCGGGAAGCGGGCCAGCGGCGCAGCCCGCCGCTTCCGGCGGGCCGACGCCCACCGGGGTCCCAGGGAAGTGCCACCGCTCGCGACCGACACGGTCGCGGCTGATCCAGCGGACCGTACGGCAAACAGCGCTGATGCGCTCGCGGCGCCACTTCCCGCCGTAGCGAACGAGCCGAGGTCAGCCGAATACGGCGACCAGTCGCCCGATGACCTCGCCGCGTTCGAGCCGGCCGATGCCGTCGCCGATCTCCTCGAACGTGATCGGGGTGATGCGCGAGGTGAGCCTGCCCTCGGCGACGAGGTCCAGCACCGCCGCGCAGTCCTCCTTCGTGCCGGCCTGCGAGCCGACGAGTTCGACCTCGTTGAGGGTGAGCGCCTGGAGGTCGATCTCGGCGCGGGCGCGGCCGAGGCCGACCTGGACTATGCGGCCGCCCCGGCGGACGGAGTGGATCGCGCCGTCGGTGGTCGTGCCGAAGCCGGCGAAGTCGATGACCACGTCGAGGTCCTCCCCGGCGAATTCGGTGATGTCGCTCGCGACCTTCGCGGCGCCGAGCGAGCGCGCGAAGTCGTGCACGAGCTCGTTCTTCTCCGCGACGAACAATGTCGCCCCGAGTGCCAGCGCGACCTGGGCGCCGAGCGAACCGAGCCCGCCGAGGCCGATGATCCCGACCCGGGTGCCGGCGGTGACCCTGCCCTGCACCGAGACCGCGTGGTAGGAGGTGAGGCCCGCGTCCGTGGCGGCTGCCGCCTGGTCGAACGGCACCCCGTCGGGCAGCGGTACGACGAGTCGTTCGAGGACCACGACCTCGTCCGCGAAGCCGCCGTTCTTCGATGTGCCCGGTCCTTCGATGGCCGCGGGGATGACGACGTTCTGGCCGACGGTGAACTGGGTGACGCCGGATCCCACGGCGGCGACGACCCCCGCGATCTCGTGGCCGAGGGTGATCGGGCGGAACGGCAGGAGCGACGTCAGCGTGCCGTCGAGGAATCCGACGTCGCTGTGGCAGAGCCCGGCGGCGCGGATGTGCACGACGAGTTCGTCCGCGGCCGGCGTGGGTGTGGGCACCTCGTTGAGGGTGAGGGGTGCTCCGACTTCGGTGAACTGCCATGCGCGCATCGTTGGCTCCTCGTGCGTACGTCTCCCGGCGGGTGACCGGAGTAGTGGGCGGAGTGGCGCGTGATCAGCCACTCCCGCATTAATGGTACTCCGTCCCAAAAATGCTCTGACCTAGGATCGGACGATGACCGCCGCCCCCTCCCGCCGAGGACGACCACCCGCTTCGTCCCGTGCGGCACTCGAAGAGGTCGCCTTCGAACTCCTCCTCCGCGACGGCTACGAGGCGACGACGATGCAGGCGATCATGACGGCGGGCGGCGTCGGACGCTCGACGCTGTTCCGCTACTTCGGCTCGAAGGCCGGGATCGTCTGGGGCGAGTTCGACCGCGCCGTGGAGCGGCTGCGCTCGGCGCTCCTCGACGCCGACGACGCGCCCGTCATGACGGCCGTGCGGTCCGCGGTCGTCCGGTCGACACGCCTCTCACAGGAGGCGGCACCGCACTCCTGGCTGGACCGTTTCCGGGTGCTCGACCAGGACGCCGCACTCGTCGCGGAGACCGCGGCGCACTGGCGTGTGTGGGCCGAGACGGTGAGCGGCTATGTGGGCGAGCGCACGGGGCTCGACGCGGGCGCCCCGGTTCCGGCCGCGGTCGGCGGGGCCGTGCAGGCCGCCTATGTCGCGGTGCTCCGGCAGTGGGCCGCGGCGGACAGTACGGCCGGGGCGGTCGACGTCGACGGACTCGACGACGCGCTCCGCCCGGTCACCGACGCGTTCCAGACGGTCCTCGACGCCGGGTGCCGCCCATGAGGCTCAGGACGGCGCCGGGACCGGTCGGGTGGCGCACGGCGGGAGCGCCGGTCGCGTCGGTGCCGCGTCTCCACGCCTCGGTCGGCCGACGTGCTCACCCCCGGCCGGGGAGCATCGCGAGCGCCTGTGACCGCTGGGCGACCAACTCGTCGTAGGTGCCGTCGCGTTCGGCCCAACGGTGCATCAGCACACCCTCGACCAGGATCTCGCGCGGAGTGGGGTCGGCGCCGAGCAGCTCCATCACCTCGGTGGCGAACGCGGTCAGTTCGAGCGCGCGGGGGTTGCGCAGCAGCTGCTCCGGCGTGGTGGCGACCGCCGGGGGGACCAGTTCGGTCACCTCGATGCCGGTGCCGTCCAGCTGTGCGCGCAACGCCTCGGAGTAGGCGTGCACTCCGGCCTTCGAAGCGGCGTACGTCGGCATGACCGGGAACGGCAGGAACCCGATGCCCGAGGTGACCGTGATGACGGTGCCGCTGCCGCGTCCGATCAGGTGCGGGGTGAACGCGTCGATGACACGGATGGTGCCGAGGAGGTTGGTGTCGATCGTCCGGTGTGCGGCATCGAAGTGCGCCGGATCGCGCAGGTCCTCCGGGACGCCGATGCCGGACATCGTCACGATCGTGTCGAGGCCGGGGTGGCTGTGAAGGATCGTGTCGCGGGCACCGTCGACGCTGTCCTGGTCGGTGACGTCGATGGGAACGGTGGCGAACCCCTCTGCGGCGAGCCGGTCGAGCAGGTCGGTTCGCCGGCCGCCGATGACGACGGTGCTGCCGGCCGCGGCGAAGCGGCGAGCGAGTTCGCGACCGATTCCGGAGGTGGCGCCGGCGATGAAGACGGTGCGGCGGGTGATGTCCATGGGTTGCTCCTGTTCAGGGCACGGCGGCGCCGGGCGCGCCGACGCGGTCGATGAGGGGGCGGGTCCCGGTTCGCGGGCGCGCTCGGCTCAGCCGAGGTGACCGCGTGGCTCCCCTCCCGTACGGCGACACCGTCAGTGTCGATCCGCTCGCCGGCCGGAGGCAGTACCCCCGTCTTCCGTGGTCCTGACAGGGCCCCCTCAGCCGAGCTGGCCCTGAATTACGCTGCCGACCATGAGCGACGACGGCCACGCCAACCTGCTCGGCGATTACCTCCGTGCCCGGCGGGCGCTGGTCACTCCGGAGCGGGCCGGACTTCCGGCCGGTGCGAACCGCCGCGTCACCGGACTGCGCCGTGAAGAGGTCGCCCTGCTCGCGGGCATCAGCGCCGACTACTACCTTCGGCTGGAGCGAGGCCGCGACCGCAACCCCTCACCGCAGGTCCTCCAGTCGCTGGCGCGGGTCCTGCACCTCGACGAGTTCGAACAGGAATACCTCCTCGGTCTGGCCGCTCCGCGCCAGAAACCTCGGCGGCGCCGCAAGCCGGAGCATGTGCCCGCGCGGCTGCATCAGCTCCTGAGCGGCGTCCAGGTTCCCGCGTTCGTCGAAGGGCGCGCGTACGACGTGCTGGCGTCCAACCGGCTCGCGGTCGCGCTCTCGCCGCGCCTGCGGCCCGGGTACAACCGTCTGCGGTCCCTGCTGCTCGATCCCGAGGAACAGGAGTTCCAGCAGGACTGGACGCGCTCCGCGGAAGGGTTCGTCGCCGCCTTCAGGAAGTCCGTCGGCGACGACGTCGACAACCCGCGGTTCGTCGAGCTGGTGGGCGAGTTGGCGCTGTCGAGCGAGCCGTTCCGGACTCTCTGGGCACGCCATGACGTCCGCGGCCTCGACGGCGGTACCACCACCGTGAACCATCCGGTCGTCGGTGCGCTGCGCCTGCACCGGGAAAAGCTCCCGGTCGACGGTCTGCTCCTGGTCCTCTACTACGCCGATCAGGGCAGCGAGAGCGACGAGAAACTGCGCCTCCTCGCGTCCATGGCCCAGGAAGCGCCCACCGGGAAGCGCGGCGGATCACCGACGGCCGAACCGGACAGCCGGCTCGAACCCCACCGCGACCCGACCGTCGAGCACGACTAGTCCCGCATCGCGGGGTTCACTCCGGGTCCCCGCCGTGGGTCCGCGCGAGGTTGGTGCCACCGGTGCCCGGCTGCACGCGCGGCACACTCACCACGATGTGGATCAGGCTCTCGCCGCCGTCGAGTGATTCGTAGATGTGCGGCCGGTCGCCCGGGTAGCGCACGAAGTCCCCGGCCGACAGCTCCACCGGACTGTCGACGGGCCCCACCCGCACCCGTCCGCTGATGACGTACAGGTGCTCCAGGGTGCCCACCGGATGCGGCTCCGAAGGCTTGCGCGTCCCCCGCGGGTCACTCGCGACGCGCACCAGGTAGTTCTCGATGACACCGGAGCCGTAGACGTGGTCCAGCGACCGGGACTCGTATCCCTCGTGCTGCCGCCAGACCACCTCGTCGGCCCGCTGCACGGCCATGACCTGCTCCCGCTCGGCCACCAGTCGCGTGACGGGCACGCCGAGGGCGGTCGCGATGGAGAAGAGTGTGTCGACGGTGGGGTTGCCCGTCCCCTGCTCCAGCTTCGACAGCGTCTGCTTGGCCAGTCCCGCCTGGCGGGCCAACTCGGCCAGGGACAGCCCCCGCTGCTCTCTGAGAAGGCGCACGTTACGCGCCACCACGCTGTTTCCTGAGGACACGCCACCACTCTATGTGACCGCCGCCCCGCCGATCACGGGCGAGGGGGCACCCGCTTCTCAGGCACCGGGCCGTTCCGCGGTGCTGATCCGCTGGAGGACCTCGATGAACGTGGCCCGCATCTCGGCGGGAATCCCGCCGAGGACATGCTCGTCCACCGACTCGCTCAGCGGCCCGATCCGTTCCACGGACGCCACCCCCGCCTCGGTGAGGGTGAGCAGTTTGCGGCGGCGGTTGGCGGGGTCGACCCGGCGGTCCAGCACCCCGCGCTGCTCCAGCCGGTGCACCAGCGGGGCCAGCGTGGCGAAGTCGATGCCGGTGATCTCGCCGAGCCGGGACTGGTCGATGCCGGGCCGCTCGCGGATTGTCATCAGCACCGCGTACTGCGGCGGGGTGACATCGCCCACGACGCTGTTCCACTGGGCGGCGTAGCTCTGCAGCGCGCGCCGGAGCAGGTGGAGCGGCGACTCCAGCAACGCCTGCGGTCGGTCCTGGTCGGTGATGACGGGCTCCCTGGGACGAGCGGGGTGGGGCCCGATTCTGTCAGAGGTGTGCCGCTGTCGCCGTACACGAACTGTTCGTGCGCGTATGACGGGCGAGGCGTCCCTCCGACGCCCCTCCCGCGTCCCTCCGAATGTCCAGGATCTGAACACTTCGCCACCTGCGCGCGGCCCTACCTTGCCGGTCAGGGACATACCGGCGAAGGAGCCGCACCATGCACATCACAGCCGCACTGACCGAGACGAAGGGCGCCCCCTTCACCCTCGCACCGCTCGACCTGGACGATCCACGGCCGGGAGAGGTCGTCGTCAGGCTGGTGAGTTCGGGCGTGTGCCACACCGATCTGATCGTCCGGGACCAGTGGTACCCGGTGCCGCTGCCCGCCGTGCTCGGCCACGAGGGCGCGGGCGTCGTGGAGACGGTCGGCGACGGCGTCACCTCCGTAGCACCCGGCGACCACGTCGTCCTGACGTTCAATTCCTGCGGCCGGTGCCGTATGTGCGTCCAGGGCCGCACCGCGTACTGCGACCAGTTCTTCGCCCGCAACTTCGCGGGCACCCGCGCCGACGGCAGCACTCCCCTGCACCGGGACTCGGGGGACGTGCACGGTGTCTTCTTCGGCCAGTCGTCGTTCGCCACCCACGCCCTCGCGGGCGAGGGCAACGTGGTGAAGGTGGACCCGGCCGCTCCGCTCGAACTGCTCGGCCCGCTGGGCTGCGGCGTCCAGACCGGCGCCGGTGGGGTTCTCAACACGCTCCGCCCGCCGGCTGGCAGCAGCATCGCCGTGTTCGGTGCCGGCTCGGTCGGCCTCAGCGCCGTCATGGCCGCCGTCGTCGCGGGCTGCACCACCATCGTCGCCGTCGACCTCAACGAGCAGCGGCTTGAGCTGGCGAAGGAGGTCGGCGCCACCCACGTCGTCAACGGCGCCGAGGGCGACACGGTGGAGCGCCTGCGCGAGATCACCGGCGGCCTGGGCGTGGACTACAGCCTGGAGACCACGGCCGTCCCGGCCGTGCTGCGCCAGGCCGTCGACGCCCTCAACCAGGGCGGCACCTGCGGCCTGATCGGCGCCGCAGCGCCCGGCACCGAGGCGTCGATCGACATGTCCGCGCTGCTGTTCGGCCGCAGCCTGCGCGGCATCGTCGAGGGCGACAGCGTGCCGCAGGTGTTCATCCCGAAGCTCGTCGACCTGTACCAGCAGGGGCGGTTCCCCTTCGACAAGCTGATCAGGACGTACGCCTTCGAGGACATCAACCAGGCCGTCGAGGACTCCGAGAAGGGCACGACCCTCAAGCCTGTCCTCACCTTCGAAGCCTTCGGCAACGGGGGAAGTCTGTGATGGACCTGCGCTACGACACCCTCTACATAGGCGGCGAGTGGATCCACCCCGCCACCGACCGCACGATCACCCCCGTCAACGCGAGCACCGAGGAGCCCCTCGGCCAGGTGCCCGAGGCCACTGAGGCGGACGTCGACACCGCGGTGTCCGCAGCCCGCGCGGCCTTCGACGCCCCCTCGGGCTGGGCGAGTTGGGAGCCCGCCCGGCGTGCCGAGGTGATGGACCGCCTCGCCGACGCCATCGACAAGCGGGCCGCCGGATTCGTCGAGCGAGTCAGCGCCCAGAACGGCATGCCGATCGCCGTGGCCGGCCAGCTGGAGGCCGGCTACCCGAGCGCCGTACTGCGCTACTACGCGGGACTGGCACGCCAGTTGACCGTGACGGAGACAAGGGCCGGTCTCTTCGGCGGCTCCGTCGAGGTCCGCAAGGCGCCGGTCGGCGTCGTCGCGGCCGTCGTACCGTGGAACTTCCCGCAGGTCCTGACCATGTTCAAGATCGCACCCGCGATGGCGGCCGGCTGCACCCTGGTCATCAAGCCCTCGCCCGAGACCGTGCTGGACGCCTACCTGTTGGCCGAGGCGGTGGAGGAAGCCGGGGTTCCGGCCGGGGTCATCAACATCGTCCCGGCGGGTCGCGAGGCCGGCGCGTACCTCGTCTCCCACCCGGCCGTCGACAAGGTCGCCTTCACCGGCTCCACCGCCGCCGGCCGGAACATCGCCGAGGTGTGCGGACGCCTCCTGCGCCCGGTCACCCTGGAACTGGGCGGCAAGTCCGCCGCGATCGTCCTGGACGACGCCGACCTGAACCTGGCCGAGATCGGCGAGGGGCTGTTCGGCGCCACCCTTCTCAACAACGGCCAGACCTGCTTCGCCGGCACCCGCGTCCTCGCTCCGCGCAGCCGCTACGCCGAGGTGGTCGACGTCTTCACCGCCTTCGCCGGCTCCCTGACGGTGGGCGACGCGAGCGACCCGGCGACGCAGATCGGACCGCTGGCCACCGCCCGCCAGCGCAAGCGCGTCGAGTCGTACATCGCCAAGGGAAGCGGCGAGGGCGCCCGCCTGACGACCGGCGGCGGACGCCCCGACGGCCTGACGCGGGGTTGGTTCGTGCAGCCGACGGTCTTCGCGGACGTCGACAACGACTCGACGATCGCCCAGGAGGAGATCTTCGGCCCGGTCCTGTCCCTCATCCCCTACGACGACATCGACGACGCCGTCCGTATCGCCAACCACTCCGCCTTCGGGCTCGGCGGCACGGTGTGGACGGCCGACCCGGAGCGCGGCGCGTCGGTCGCCCGCCGGGTCCATACCGGCACGATCGGCGTCAACCGTTACCTCCCCGACCCTGTCGCCCCGTTCGGCGGAGTCAAGGCGAGTGGGCTGGGCCGGGAGCTGGGCCCCGAGGGACTGGCGGCCTACCAGCAGACGCAGACCGTCTATCTGTGAGCGCCCCGTACGCAGGAGGGGTGTACTGCCGGTACACGTAACGATGCGGTCCTTCCACGCGCCGGTGAACCGGGTTTTCATCGGCGCGTGGCACCGCACCACCGCTACCGCTTCCGGGAGGACACACGATGCACACCCGCACGCTCGGCCAGGGTCTGAAGGTCTCCGCGATCGGCCTCGGCTGCATGGGCATGTCCCAGAGCTACGGCCCCAACCCCGGCGACCGCCAGAACATGATCGGCGTGCTCCGTGCCGCCGTGGACCACGGCATCACCTTCTTCGACACCGCCGAGGTCTACGGCCCGTACGTCAACGAGGAGTTGGTGGGCGAAGCCCTCGCCCCCGTCCGGGACCAGGTCGTCCTGGCGACGAAGTTCGGCTGGCGCATCGAGGACGGCAAGTCCACCGGGCTCGACAGCCGCCCCGAGCAGATCAAGCGCGTCGCCGACGCCTCCCTGCGCCGGCTGCGCAGCGAGACGATCGACCTCTTCTACCAGCACCGCGTCGACCCCGACGTGCCCATCGAGGAGGTCGCCGGCGCGGTCGGCGAGCTTGTACAGGCGGGCAAAGTACGCCACTTCGGCCTGTCCGAGGCCGCCGCGGACACGATCCGCAAGGCCCACGCCGTCCATCCCGTGACCGCCGTACAGAGCGAGTACTCCCTGTGGACCCGCGACCCGGAACCCGAGGTCCTGCCCACGCTCGCCGAACTCGGCATCGGGTTCGTGCCGTTCAGCCCGCTGGGCAAGGGCTTCCTCACCGGCACGGTCGACACCTCGACCGCGTTAGCCGAGGGCGACGTCCGCGCCACGATCCCCCGCTTCAGCGAGGAGAACCGGGCGGCCAACCAGGCTCTGGTCGAGCACGTCGCCGCGCTCGCCAAGGCCAAGGGCGCGAGCCCCGGGCAGGTCGCCCTGGCCTGGCTGCTCGCGCAGCAGCCGTGGATCGCCCCGATCCCCGGCACGCGACGCGTGGAACGCCTGGAGGAGAACGCTGGCGCCACCCAAGTCGCCCTGTCCGCCGACGAGATCGCCGACCTCGACACGGCGGCGGCCCGCCTCGGCGTGCACGGCGACCGCTACAACGCGCTGCACATGGGCCTGGTCGGCCGCTGACCCACCGCCCCGGAACCCCTACGCCGGGGCGGTGAAGGCCGCCCGGAGCTGCTCGGCCATCAGGTCGAAGACGGGACGGACCGTCTCGGGCGGTCCGTTGTGGGTGAAGAAGTGGTCGACGCCCTCCACCATGCGGTGCACGACGGGGACTCCGGCGGCGGCCAGCGCCTCGGCGTACGCGTCGCCCTCGTCCCGGAGCAGGTCGTACTCGGCGGTGATGACCAGGGCGGGTGGCAGGTCGGCCAGGTCGGTGGCGAGACCGGGTGACGCCAGTGGGTCGCGGCGGCGGGTCGCGTCGGGCAGGTAGGTACTGGTGAAGATGCGGGACAGCAGCGGCGAGATCAGCGGGCGTCGGGTGCGGGCGTGCTTGGTGGCGGGGTCCGCGGCCAGGTCGAGGGGGGCGTAGTCGATGATCTGGAGCAGCGGAGTGAAGGTGCCGTGCTCCCGGGCCGTACGGCACACCCCCGTCGCCAGTGCGCCGCCCGCGCTGTGGCCGCCCACCGCGAGCCGTCCGCCGTCCCAGCCGTGCTCGGCGGCCCCCTGCTTCGCCGCCCACTCGCAGGCCTCGTACGCCTGGACGGGTGCGGTCGGGAAGCGGTGCTGCGGCGCGGTCCAGTAGTCGATGTTGAGGACGACGCAGCCCGCCTCGGCCGCCAGGTGACGGCAGATGTGGTCGTCCTGCTCCGGGTGCCGGACCACGTAGCCGCTGCCGTGGAAGTTGACGAAGACCGGGGGCGCCTCTCCGGCCAGGGCGGGGTCGGGGCGGTAGATGTCGCACCGTGTGGATCCCACGGAGGTCGGGATCTGCACGGTCACGGGCGCGGGCAGGTCCTGGCCCGCGAAACGGAGGTCGTCCGACACTCTGACCATGCGGCTGCTCAGGAGCGTCTGGACGAGCCTCGCGGCGATGTCGTGCGTGATGGCCATGGAAGGTCGCCTTCAGGTCGGGGCGGGTGGTTCGGAACGGCACACGGTGGTGCTCCCACGCGCCCCGGCGCCACCGCGCGTGTCGCGGTGTGGCACGCGCGATGGCGTCGGCAGGGTGGGAGCACCACCGTTCTCCCTCTTCTCAGTTGGGCCAGTTCTCCAGCACCTGCTGCTGGACCTGCGCCGGGAAGAGGTGGGCGAAGGAGCTGCGCGGTTCGCGGCCTTCGTCGGCGGCGGGCAGCAGGGCGTCGTAGGTGACCTTGTCACCGGTCCACGCGTGCCGCTGGTCGAAGGGGTAGCAGGACAGCAGGGGGAGGATCTTGCCGGTGCGGACAATGCGCCGTTCGGTGGGGTGGACCCGGGTGGCCAGCGCCCACATCAGCTCGCCGACGTCCGAGGCCTCGACGTCGTCGTCGAGGACGAAGATGCGCGGGACCAGGTATTCGAAGCGCTGGGCGGCGATGACATCGGTGATGCGCTGGGCGAGTTCGCCGGTGCTCACGCCAGGCAGGGCCGTACGCCAGTCGGCGGCGACGCTGACGACGAGGAGGTGGGAGGCGCCTTCGAAGGGCTCCCAGGCCGTGGTGATCGGCAGTCCGGCGGCGCGAAGTTCGGCGAGGGCTTCGGCGGCGAGGGTGAGGCCGGTGGCCGTGTGGTACTCGTCGACGGGCTCGCCCTCGACGACGGTCGGCCAGATGGGGTCGTCGCGGTGAGTGATGGCCTCGATGGTGTAGACGGGCTGGAGAGAGGTCTCGTTGGGGCGGTAGCCGGAGAACTCGCCCATCGGGCCCTCCACGCCGGTGCGTTCGACGGACAGGTGCCCCTCGATCACGATCTCCGCGCTGGCCGGGACCTGAAGGTCGACGGTCTCGCACTGCACGAGTTCGAGCGGCTCGCCGAGCAGCGCGCCGAGGTAGCCGGACTCCTCCACGCCGTCCGGGAGCGGCATGCCGGAGATGAACGGCAGGGCCGGCTCGCCGCCCTGGACGAGGGCGAAGGGCATCGGCTCGCCGCGGTCGGCCCACTGCTGCCAGACGTGGGCGATGTGCTGCGGGTGGAGCACCAGGCCGGTCATGTGCTTGCCGTCGATCATCATGATCCGGGCGATCGACCAGTTGGTGAAGCTGCCGTCCGGGGTGCGGGCGATGATCGTGCCCCAGGTGTTGACGTAGGGGCCGCCGTCGCCCTCGTGCAGCAGGGGCGTCGGGAAGCGGTCGAGCGCGGCCTCCTCGCCGAGCAGGATGTTCTCCTTGCACGGCGCGGTGTCGACCAGCGTCGGCGGAATCGGCTCGCGGGTGCGGGCGGCGGCGAGGGCCTCGGTGATCTCACGGGCGGTCGCGTCGGCGGACAGCCCGAGGGACAGGGCGATCCGGGCGAGGGGCTTGCCCGGGGCCGAGCTGAGGGCGCCGGGGGCGCCGAGCAGCCGGTAGCCGGGGGCGGTGCCCTTGATGTTGGTGAACAGCGGGGCGGAGGCCGTGGTCTCGTACGAGTGGCGGATGATCGCGCCGACTTCGAGGTGGGGGTCGACCAGGCGGTCGACGGTGCGGACGTCGCCGAGTTCTTCCAGGGCGGCGAGGTAGGCGCGCAGGTCCTTGATACGGGGCACGGGAATCCTTTCGGTCGGTCCACCGGAGGTGGACGTCAGGGAGGAAGGAGGGGGGGAGGAAGGGAAGGGAGAGGGGGCTCAGCCGGCTGCCCGGTGCGGTCCGGATCCGAGGGTGCCCGGATCGGGGAGGGCACAGGCCGCCGGGCGGAGCGAACGGTCCGCGCGGGCCGTGGCGGGCCCCTGCCAGCGCACGGCGCGCTCGCTGTCGAGACCGAACTGGTCCATCACCCGGGCCACGATGTGGTCGACGATGTCGTCCACGCTCGCCGGCTTGTTGTAGAACGCCGGCATGGGCGGCAGGATCGTCACGCCCATGCGGGACAGGGCGAGCATGTTCTCCAGGTGGATCGTGGACAGCGGGGTCTCCCGGGCGACCAGGACCAGGCGGCGCTGCTCCTTGAGGACCACGTCCGCGGCCCGGGAGATCAGGTCGCTGCCGTAGCCCGCGCGGATGGCGGCCAGGGTCTTGGCGCTGCACGGCGTGATGACCATGCCGTCGGTGCGGAAGGACCCGCTGGAGATGGATGCCGCCTGGTCGTCCGGGCCGTGCACGGCGTCCGCCAGCTTGGCCACGTCGCGAGCCGTCCAGTCGGTCTCCAGCTCGATGGTGGCGCGGGCCCAGCGGCTCATCACCAGGTGGGTCTCCACATCGGGCTGGTCCCGCAGCTCCTGCAACAGCCGGATCCCGAGGACCGCCCCCGTGGCACCCGTCATACCGACGATGAGACGCATGGCGACGACCTTTCGTACACGAATCTTTCGTGTACGACAATACGCCTCATGCGCATGGAGTCAAAGCGCCCCGCCGCTTTCCGTCCGGGGACGCGGAACGGCCCGCCGCCTGTGAGGGCGACGGGCCGTGGAGACAGAAGTGTGCGGTTGTGGACCTTGGGGCCCGCCCGGGTCCGGTGACCCCGGGCTCGGGGCCGGACCCGGAGCCGTCAACCCCATTCCCTGGCGGCGCCCAGGGCTTCGGCGGTGCCTTCTTCGGCACGGGACGGCCAGGTCAGACGACTGCAGGCCCACCCGAGCAGGAAACCCACCGGAACGGACACCAGGGCTATGTGCTGCATCGGGAACCAGTGGAAGTCCTGGTTCGACAACAGCGCGCCCGGGCTTCCGGAGACGCTCGGGCTGAAGAGCTCCAGTACGAGGCAGAACGCGAAGGAACCGTAGAGGGTCGCGTACAGGCCCGCCCGTGTGAAGTCCTTCCAGAACAGGCTGTAGGCCAGCGCCGGCAACACCGTGGAGGCCGCGACAGCGAACCCGAACGAGGTCAGGGCGACGATGCTCCACGAACCCAGTTCCACCGCCAGGAGGAGTCCCAGGGCACCGGACCCGACGATGAACCAGCGGGCCAGCGAGATTTCCCGGAGCGTTTCGCCCTTGCCGCGCCATTTCGACGAGGAGTACAGGTCGTGGGCGAGCGATCCGATGGCGAGCGTGAGGCCGGAAGCCGTGCTCAAGGACGTCAGGAAGACCGCGCAGGAGACGAGACCGAGCAACGAGCGGCCGGTGCCGTCACCGCCCACGGCCTCCGCCAGTTGGAAGAGGGCGGCGACGTTGCGTTGTCCTTCCAGGGTGAGGGACCCGCTGGCGACCGTCGCGGCGGCGCCCAGTCCCGCCAGTGTGGCAAGAGCGGCGAACACTGCGAGGACGACCGTCGCGGTCGTAACTCCCTGACGAACGGCTCGCCCGTCGCGGAACACGTTCAGGCGCATGACCACATGGGGCAGGACGGCCGACCCGAAGGCCGCGGTGACACCCAACGACACCGTGTCCAACAGGCCTGCCGTCGAGTCCCCGTACAGCCGCCCGGGAGAGAAGTAGGACAGCGAGTCACCACTGTGCCGGCCCGCGCTCTCCGTGACCGCGCTCAGATCCCACTTCGCCCGGTTCAGCACGACGACGGCGAGCACCAGAAGGGCGGCCAGGACGAGGACGGTCTTGACCGCCTGGATCATGCTCGTGCCCCGCATACCGCCGATGGCCGCGAACATGATGATGAGCAGCCCGATGAGTATCGTGCAGAACTGGGACGCCGACCCGCCCTCCAGACCGAGGACGTACGCCGTGGCGTTCCCTGCGACGGTGAGCTGGATGACCGTCATCAGAATGCAGATCACGAGGGTGATGGTCCCTGCCGCGAGCCGGGTCCCGTCGCTCGGGAAGCGGCGCGCCAGGATGTCGCCGAGGGTGAACTCGCCCGCGGCCCGGAGCCGTTCCGCCATCAGCAGCAGAATGGGCGCCGTCATGGTCACGCTGGCCGCGATGACCATTCCGTCGAAACCGCCGATGGCGACCCCGCTGACGGTGGCGAGAAGGGCGCTCGTGGGAATCCAGTCGCCGCACAGGGCCAGCGTGTTACGGAAAGTCGAGATCTTCCTGTTGGCGACGAAGAACTCGGACGCGCTGTCGTCGTTCCCGATTCCCACGACGAGGCAGAGCAGGAACGAGAAGACCAGGACCAGCATGAACGCGGTGAGCGGTGAGAAGAACTCGCCGAGTTCCGCCGCGATGAACTGGGGAGAATTCATGCGCGCCCCACCGCCTCGCCCTCACCGGCGGACCTGTTGTAGCGCAGCACCGCGATGATCAGGGCCAGGTTCTGGAGGATCAGTACGAGCATGCCCAGTGTGATGGGGCCTGCCACGCCGCGTCCGAGCCGGTCCCCCAGAGCCAGAACGGCCAGGGGAATCGCGGCCACGGCTACGAGGATGACGACGAGGAGACGGATTCGCGGCCTTCCCGTCATCAGGGGAGTTCCAGGTGGCGCATGCGGATACTCCGACGGGCGGACCGGACCTTCGCCCGTGCCGGGTATGGACATTGCGTTGACTCCTTATGGCTGTGATCGTTCAGCAGTCACGGGAGGCCACGTTGCCGGAGGCTCGCCGAGCGGTGGCGGCCGACAGGTGGCGTCGTCGTGGTTTCTGCCGGTCGGCGACGCTCCGCCGGGGATGCGGAGGCCGCCCTTGCCGAGAATCGGCACGGCACGCCGTCGAGTTGTGGAGAGGCGCGGGCTCAGGAGATGCCGGCACCCGATCGCCGGCTGCGGTCGTGGCGTTCACTCCGTCCCGGTGTTGTGCTCGGCCCCGGCCACGCAGCGCGGTTCGACCTCGGCGAGCACGACCCCGGTGGGGAGTCTGTGATGAGCGGGGTGCCGGCCGGTGAGCGCGGTACGGGGTCACGGCGACTGAGGGCTCCGGGGACGACTGCTCATCGACGGGGCCTCCTGCGGGCCGCGCTCGGTGCCGTCATTCCAGCGTGGCGAGGGAGTTACGGGGAGTGCGTGTGCCAAGGGGCGGCACAATTACGGGTCAACGCCCGGGAAACGTGAGCAAAGCGGCGCTACGACCGCCTGTTCGCAGGGGGTCGATCGCCACACGAGAGGCGATGAGCCGTCGGGGGTCTGCCGTCAGGGGCACGGCCGACGGCGGACGCGGCAGCCTGCTGACCGGCCAACTGCACCTGCCGCGGGCCGGATGACCGCGCCGCGCGGATCAGGGGACCGCTCGAACCGGGTTCCGGCACGTCGCGGGCGCCGGGCGTGGACGACATCCCCGTCCCCGTCCCCGCGACCCGCCCTGTCCGCCCTGTCCGGTCGTCCTGGTCCCCGGGGAAACCCACGGGGTGGTCGACGTCCTGACAGATCGTCTGCCGCGGGGCCCGGGCCGGGCGGGTGCCTCAACACCCTCGACACCGTCAACACCGTCGTGCCGCGACACGTGCGTCGACCGTGCGTCGGACACCGGTAGAACGGTCTCCACGAGAAGCGGTGCCGACCCCGGCCCGGCCGGTCGGTCCGCCGCGTGCCTTGTCCGGAGCGGCAGTTCGCCGCAGGTCGCGGGAGTGTCACCGCGCCCGGGCCGCCGTCTCGTCCCCGTCGTCCCCGCGTGGACCGGCGCCATGGCTGCCGGGCTCCCCCGCGCTGGAATTCCAGCGGTGCGAAGCGCGTCGGGGAGACCGGACGGACGGTCTCTCCGCGGACGCGCGGGAATCGGCCCGACGGCGAACGCGTCAGCCGCCACCCCCAGCGGCCCTCCGCGGGCGCGCGGGAATCGGATGCCGCGCCGCCGTTCGCGGATGGCGCGGACGGATATCCCCTCGGACGCGCGGAAATTCGGGATGCGGCGTCAGAGGGGCGCCCACGTCGAGACGACACGACCCGGCCGTCCGGCTCTCGCGGAGCGGGACGGCCGGGTCGTGCACAGTGAGGGAGACGCGGAACCCCGGGCTACGGGCGCCCGGTGGTGTGGTCGGCGCCGTTGCCGATCAGGTCGCCGAGGGCCTGGGCACCACCCTGGAGTCGGCGGTCTCGCTGGCTGGTGCCGAACGCGCCGTAGGGGTAGCCGCCCGGGGTGGGTGCGCTGACCTTGTCGAGGGCGGCGGTGGCCTCGGCGTCCAGGGTGAGGGCGGCGGCGCCGACGCTGTCGTGGAACTGCTCCAGGGTGTGGGCGCCGAAGATGGGGGCAACCACGCCGGGGCGGTTGGCGATCCAGCTCAGAGCGACCCGGGCGGGGGTGCTGCCGCTCTCCTTGGCGATGCGGACGACCTCGTCGATGACGGCCCAGTTGCGGTCCAGGGACGCGTACTCGGCGGACACCCACTGGTACAGCTCGTTCGCGGACCCGGCGCGGGTGTTCGGGGCCGGTGCGACACCGCGCGTGTACTTCCCGGCGAGGAAGCCGCCGGCCAGCGGCGACCAGGGCAGCAGGCCGATGCCGTTGTGCAGGGCGGCGGGGACCATCTCGAACTCGCTCTCCCTGGACAGCAGGCTGTACTGCTGCTGGAGGGTGAGCGGGACATGGACGCCCATCGCCTTGGCCGTGGAGACGGTCAACTGGAGCTGCCAGCCGGTGAAGTTGGACAGACCCGCGTAGTGGATCTTCCCGGCGCGGGCGGCGTCGTCGAGGAAGGAGAGGGTCTCCTCGACCGGGGTGTGCGCGTCCCAGCCGTGCATCTGGTAGAGGTCGACGGTCTCCACGCCGAGGCGGCCCAGGGAGGCGTCCAGGGCGCGGGTGAGGTGGCGGCGGGAGAGGCCGAGGTCGTTGACGTCGGGGCCGGTGGTGAAGCGGCCCTTGGTCGTGAGGACGACGCGGTCGGTGATCTCGCGGGGGCGGGCGGCCAGCCAGCGGCCGATGATCTGCTCGGAGAGGCCGCCGCCGTAGACGTCGGAGGTGTCGATCATGTTGCCGCCGGCCTCGATGAAGGCGTCGAGCAGGGCGAACGACTCCTCCTCGGTGTTCTCGGTGCCGAAGTTCATGGTGCCGAAGGCCAGCTTGGAGACGGCGAGGCCGGAGTTGCCGAGGGTGCGGTACTGCATGGGTTTCTGAACGCCTTTCTGCTGTGCGGGAGTTGGGCCGCGGATCCGTGATGCTGTGTTCAGAACCAGGAAGGCCCGGCGTTGGTGTACGGCTCCTGAAGCGCTGCCGCTTCCTCGTCCGAGAGCCTCAACGCGAGGGCATCCACGGCCTGTTGGAGGTGGTGGGACTTGGTGGCTCCGACGATGGGCGCGGAGACGAGCGGGTTGCGCAGCACCCAGGCGAGGGCGATCTGCGCCATGGGAACGCCACGGGCTTCGGCGAGTTGCTCGACGGCGTTGATGACGGGCTCGTCGTATTCGCTGTCGAAGGCCTGTACGACATGGTCGGTGGAGGAGCGGGTGCTCTGTTCGCCGACGGGACGGGCGAGGCGTCCCTTGCCGTTCGGGGAGTAGGGCACGAGTCCCACGCCCATGTCGCCGCACATGGCCATGAGTTCGGGCTCGTCCTGGCGGCGCAGGAGGTTGTACTGGTTCTGCATGGACACGAAGCGGGTCCAGCCGCCGAGGTCGGCGGCGTGCTGGAGCTTGGCGAACTGCCAGCCGTACATCGACGAGGCGCCGAGGTAGCGGACCTTGCCCGCCTTGACGACGTCGTGCAGGGCCTCCATCGTCTCCTCGACCGGGACGTCGTCGTCGAAGCGGTGGATCTGGTAGAGGTCGATGTAGTCCGTGCCCAGGCGGGCCAGGGAGGCGTCGACCTGTTCGAGGATCGCCTTGCGGGAGAGGCCTTCACCGCCGGGACCGTCGTGCATCGGGCCGCGCACCTTCGTGGCCAGGACGATGTCCTCGCGCCGGGAGTACTCGCGGATCGCCCGGCCGACGAACTCCTCGGAGGTGCCCGCCTGGTAGACGTTCGCGGTGTCCCAGAAGGTGATGCCCAGCTCGACGGCCTGCCGGAAGAACGGCGCGGCCTTCTCCTCGGTCAGCGCCCACGGATGGGCTCGGGGGACGGTCGGGTCGCCGTAGCTCATGCAGCCGAGGGCGAGGCGGCTGACCTTCAGGCCGGTGGTACCCAGACGGGTGTACTCCATGGTGACGCTCCTTTGCGGCTACTGCGCCTACGCGGCAGGGGTGATGCGGACGGTGGTCGAGCGGGGGCCGCTGCGCAGCATCGGCTCCAGGTAGTCGCTGGCGGCGTACTTGGTGCGGTAGGCGTCGTCGACCGCGTCGAGGACGGTGTCGTCCGCCGGGGTGAAGGCGACCTCGTGTTCCGTGCCCGCGATGCGGATGCGGCCGGTTTTCCGGGACGACGCCGCTTGGTACCAACGGGAGTCGGGGCCGTTGTAGGGCCGGGCGTAGAGGTCGCCGCCCGCGACGACGGACCAGATCCAGGTCGGTGTGCCGTAGGTGCGGCCGTCCTCGCGGTACGGCGAGATGTGCAGGTCGTCGGCGGCTGCGAATGCGCGCAGTTGCGCTTGGTCCCAGGTGCTCATGGTGGGTTCTCCGTCCGCAATAGGGGGTGATGTGCCGGCGCCTGTGTCAGCGGTTCGCAGCTCCGCGCCGTTCGGGAAGCACGTTCGCGGTCGCGGTGGCCATGACGATCACCGCGGCGATGAACAGGCTCGCGCGGAGACCGGGCAGGGGGTCCGTCCGGCTCGCGAGAAGGGCTCCGAAGGCGGCCACGGCCAGGGCGCCGCCGATCTGGCGGCTGGTGTTGAACACCGCGCTCGCGACGCCGGAGCGGTGGGCGAGGACGTTCTCCAGGAGCAGGCCGGTGGTCGGCTGCATGGCCAGCGGCCCGCAGCAGCCGATCGGGATCATCACGAGAGCGATCAGCCAGACCGGCGCGGAGGCCGGGAGGACCGCCAGCACGGTCAGGCTCGCGCCCATCAGGAGGAAACCGCCGACGATGGGCACGCGCGGGCCGTACCGCTTCGTGAGCCGCGCCGTGGGCACGCCCAGGAAGGCGGAGAGCGCGGCCATGGGCAGGAAGGCGAGACCGACGGCGAGCGCGGACAGGCCCCGCTCCTGCTGGAGGTAGAGGCTGTAGAGGAAGACCGTGCCGTTCAGGGCGGCGATGAACGCGAAGCCGTTGGCGGAGGCGATCCGCATCGTGCGGGAGCGCAGGAGGTCCAGCGGGACCATGGGGTGCTTGCCGCGCACCTGGGCCGCGCCGAAGACGGCCGCCGCCACGACCGCCACTGCGAAGGCGACGAGCACCTTCGGGGCGCCGAAGCCGTCGGCGCCGGCCTCGATCGCGGCGAAGGTGAGCGCGCCCAGCGCGGCCACGGCGGCGACCTGCCCCGTCCAGTCGAACGGCACCGGCCGACGCGGGGAACGCACCGCACGCGCCAGCATCAGCAGTGCCACGAGCCCGACGGGCAGATTGACGAAGAAGATGATCCGCCAGCTGGCCAGGGACAGGGCGCCGCCCGAGACCGGTCCGGCCGCGGCGGCGACGGACCCGGTGATGGTCCACACCGCGATGGCCCGCGCGCGCCGGACCGGGCCCGGGAACGCCTCGCGGATCAGGGAGAGCGAGGCGGGCAGCATCGTCGCGGCACCCGCTCCCTGCACCGCGCGGGCGGCGATCAGCACGCCCACGCTCGGCGCCAGGCCGCACGCCGCCGAGGCGGCGACGAACACGGCCAGGCCGGTGCCGAAGGCACGGTGGGCGCCGATGCGGTCGCTGATGGATCCGGCGGACAGCAGCAGCGCGGCGAACATGAGCGTGTAGCTGTCCAGCACCCACTGGAGTCCGGTCATCCCGCCGCCGAAGTCGTCGCGGATCGCGGGCAGGGCGACGTTGACGATCGTGGCGTCCAGGGTGATGACGAAGAAGCCCAGCACGGCGGCCGCGAGCGCGGCGGTGGCCGCGCCGCGCGAACCTGCGACGTCACCGGTGGTGGACGACGACGTGGCGAGGGGGACGGACATGACGGGTGGTCTCCTGGAACGCGTGGGCGGGGAGAGAATCGTGCCGCGACCGGGCCGAGGCCCGGCGGCATGGAGAACGGGAGTGCGTTGGTGCCTCGGCAGCACGGAACGGCGGGCTGATCAGCTCGTGGTGTATCCGCCGTCGACGGGCAGCGCGACTCCGACGACCAGGCTCGCTGCGGGGCTGCACAGCCACAGCACGGCCGCGGCGACCTCGTCGGCCCGGCCGAGCCGTCCGATCGGCTGCTGCTTCATGATCTCTGCCATGGCCTCGGCCTGGCCTTCGAGCATGTCGGCGACCATCGGGGTGTCGATCACGCCGGGGCACACCGCGTTGATGCGGATGCCCTTGGGGGCGTACTCGACCGCGGCGCTCTTGGTCAGGCCGATCACACCGTGCTTGGACGCGTGGTAGGCGGCACGCTCCGGCAGGCCCACGAGGCCCCCCAGCGAGGAGCAGTTGACGATGGCGCCACTGCCCTGCTGCCGCATCCGGTGCAGTTCGTGCTTCTGGGCGGCCCAGACGCCGCGCAGGTTGACGGCGTTGACGCGGTCGAAGTTCTCGGCCGTCTCGTCGGCCGCGTCGCTGGGCGGGACCTGGATGCCGGCGTTGTTGAACGCCATGTCCAGACGGCCGTAGGCCGCGACCGCGCGGTCGACCATGGCGGCCGCCTGCGCTTCGTCCGTGACGTCGCAGGCGACACCGATCGCCCGGTGACCGGCCGCCGTCAGTTCCTCGGCAGCGTGCTGTACGGCCTTCTCGTCGATGTCGGCCAGGACGACGGCGGCACCGGCCTCGGCGAAGGCGCGGGCGGTGGCCAGCCCCATGCCGGAGGCCGCGCCGGTGACGAGGGCCACCTGGTCATGGAAGTCGTAGGTCGGGGTCATGGGAGGTGGTTCCAATCGTGGATCGTGGGCCGGCAGGTCAGGGGCGCAGCAGCGTCTTGATGGCGCGGCGCTCGTCCATGGCCAGGTAGCCCTCGGCGGCCTCGTCCAGCGGCAGGGTCAGGTCGAAGACCTTGCCGGGCTCGATACGGCCGTCGAGGACGCGGTCGACCAGGTCGGGCAGGAAGTGCCGTACCGGCGCGGGGCCGCCGCGCAGGGCGACGTGGGAGTAGAACAGCTCCTCGCCGTTGACGGCCACGCCGTGCGGGACGCCGACGAAGCCGACGTTGCCGCCGGGGCGGGTGGAGTGGAGGGCCTGGCTCATCGATTCCGGGGTGCCGACGCACTCCAGGACGGAGTCGGCGCCGATGCCGCCGGTGAGTTCCTTGATCCGGGCGACGCCCGCCTCGCCGCGCTCCACGACGATGTCGGTGGCACCGAACTCGGTCGCCAGCTGCTGCCGGGAGGCGTGCCGGCTCATCGCGACGATGCGCTCGGCGCCGAGTTCCCGGGCGGCGATGACGCCGGACAGGCCGACCGCGCCGTCCCCGACCACGACGACCGTGGAGCCGGGCTTGACCTCGGCGGCGACGGCCGCGTACCAGCCGGTGCCCATGACGTCGGAGAGGGTGAGCAGGCTCGGCACGAACTTCTCGTCTGGCTGCCCGTCCAGGGCGACCAGGGTGCCGTCGGCGAGCGGGATGCGGATGTACTCGGCCTGGCAGCCGCCCACGAACTCCCGGTGCGGGCAAGAGGTTTGATAGCCGGCACGGCAGATCGGACAGGTGTTGTCGGAGGCGAAGAAGGAGCCGATGACGAACTGGCCCGGCTTGATGTCCTTCACCTCGGCGCCGGTCTCCTCGACCACGCCGACGTACTCGTGGCCGATCGGCGTGGGCCGGGCGACCTCGTTGATGCCGCGGTAGTCCCACAGGTCGGAGCCGCACACACAGGCGGCGACGGTCCGGATGACCGCGTCGGTGGGGGCGAGGATCTTCGGTTCGGGGAGGTTCTCCACCCGGATGTCACCGGGGGCGTGGATCACGGTTGCGCGCATGGCTCATTCCAGAGTGAGGGGAAGGTCGAACGGGAGGGATGTCGGCTGCCGGAGCCGGGCGAGGGGAACGAGTCGGCGTTCCGTCGGCTCGCCCGGCGGCGTGGGCTGCATGTCGGGGTGAGGCGGCCGGTGGCACTCGGCGTCGTATCGGCCGTCACGGCGTTGTCGGGGTGGCAGACCGTGGTCCGGCGTGCGTGGTCGACGCCGTCGTGCAGGTCTGCCACCGGTCGCGTCCGGCTCCGAAGCCCGCGCTCCGGTCGGCTGTGATCAGTGCGGGGTGCGGGTGCTGGTGCGCGGGCCCCCGTACTCCGCGTCGGTGACGTGCTCCAGCCACTCGACCTCGTCGCCCTCCCACAACGCGAGGTGCTCCATGAACTGGTCCGGAGTGGCGCCGTGCCAGTGCTCCTCGCCGGGCGGGCAGCCGATGGTGTCGCCCGGGTGGGCCTCGATGACCACGCCGTCGCGGGTGCCGACCAGGGCGACGCCGGACACGACGTGCAGGGTCTGGCCCAGGCCGTGGCTGTGCCAGGCGGTGCGGGCACCGGGGGCGAAGCGGACCATGTTGGCCCGTGCCCGGGAGGGCTCCTCGCCCCGGAGGATCACGTCCGCCCAGACATCACCGGCGAACATGTGCGGGGGCAGCTTCATCGTCGCGGGCTGCTTGAGGATCTCCATGGTGGTACGTGCTCCTTGCGTCAGCGTATTGAGGATTGAGGGGGGACGTGCGAGTGAGAGTGGGTCAGGCCTTGCGGAACAGTTCCCGCGCCACGTTCAGGGCGGACATCGCCCGGGGCCAGCCGGCGTAGAACGCCATGTGGGTGATCGTCCCGATGATTTCCTCCTCGGTGACGCCGTTCTGCCTGGCCAGCGGGATGTGGAAGGTGAGCTGCTCGCTGCTGCCGCTGGTGATCAGGCTGGCCACGGTCACCAGGCTGCGGTCCCTCGGGGACAGCTCCGGGCTCTTCCACTCCTGCCCGAACAGCACGTCCTCGCTGTATCCGGCCAGCGCGGGAGCGATGTCCCCGAACAGCCGGCGCGGGCCCTGGGGCTGGGTGTTCTCCGTCATCGTGCATGTCCTTTCCAGCGCGGCGCATCCTGCGCCACCACCGATGAAACTGCAGGTCACACGCGCGTGGAAGGACTCGTTGATACGTGTACTGCCAGTACACCCCACGCCCGGAGACACCGCCCGGCCAGCCGACGTAGCCTCGAAGGCATGGACAACCGAAGCGAGGTACGCGAGTTCCTGACCAGCCGCCGCGCCAAGATCACGCCCCAGCAGGCGGGACTGCCCGCCCACACCGGCAACCGGCGCGTCAAGGGACTGCGCAGGGAAGAAGTCGCCCTGCTGGCCGGCGTCAGCGCCGAGTACTACGCCCGGCTGGAGCGCGGCAACCTCTCCGGTGTCTCCGAGACCGTCATCGACTCACTCGCCCGCGCCCTCCAGCTCGACGAGGCCGAGCGCGCCCACCTCGACGACCTGGCGCGTACCGCGAACACCACTCGACGCCCGCCGCGCCGCCGGGCCCAGCCCATCCGGGCCAGCCTGCAGCACCTGCTCGACGCGATGACCGAGGCCCCGGCCTTCATCCGCAACGGCCGCCTCGACATCCTGGCCACCAACCGGCTCGGCCGCGCCCTGTACGCCCCGGTCTTCGCCGACCCGGCCCGGCCCGTGAACCTCGCCCGGTACGAGTTCCTCAACCCCGGCGCGGCCGACTTCCTGCCCCAACTGGAGGCCCAGGCGGCCGGAGCGGTGGCGCTGCTGCGCACCGAGGCCGGACGCGACCCCTACAACCGGGACCTGACCGACCTCATCGGCGAACTCTCCACCCGCAGCGAGAAGTTCCGCACCCTGTGGGCCGCCCACGACGTACGGCTGCACCAGACCGGCGTCAAGCGCTTCCACCACCCCGCGGTCGGCGACCTCGCCCTCCCCTTCGAGGCGATGCCCATCCCCACCGAACCCGGCCTCACCCTCACCGCGCTCAGCGCCGAACCCGGCACCCCCGCCCACGACAGCCTCCAGCTCCTGGCCAGTTGGGCCGCGACCCTCGACCAGGACACCGCGGCCGTCGGCGACAGCGAACAGAGCGCATAACCGAGCCGCGCCAAGCCGCCACCGGCCCCTCCTCGGCGGAACCTTCATTCATGACGGCGTGCCTCCAATGAAAAGCCCTGTCCGAGCCGATTTCTGTTCCCGACCCGGCATTCAGTCACCGCGGCGAACCATTGGGACGTCGCCGATATCAATGACACCCCAGGCCAGTCCTGGGGGAATTACCGAGGCCGCGCGGGCAGGCGGTTGCTAGGTTCTCCGCGTTTTCTCACTCCCGTCAGGTCGTCGAACACGGCCTTCCAGTCTGGAGCACGATGAAACGCTCGCTCACCCTGTGCTGCGCCGTACTGGCCGCGTCCATGCTCACCGCGCCGGCTCGAGCCGGCTCCGACACCCCGGCCGGCACCTCTCCGGAGGCAGCGTGCCGCCACATCGCGGCGCCCACGGTGCCGGGTGCCGTCGTCGAGTCGGTCACCGCTCGCGTACAGCCGGCCGGTGACGTCTCCGGCGGGTCCGGCTCCGCGACCGTCACCTCGGTGCCGGCCGTGTGCGATGTGACCGTGGTGGTGTCGCACCCCGGCGTCGGTGACCATGTGAGTACTCGGGTGTGGTTGCCGTTGTCCTCGTGGAACGGCAGGTTCCAGGCGACCGGCGGTGGCGGCTACCTCGCGGGCGGCGGCGCGACGGCTCTCGCGGCGGCCGTGCAGACCCACTACGCGGCCGCGACCACCGATGCCGGGGTCGGCTCCGACAACAACGCCCTGAGCCCGGCCAGTTGGGCACTGAATGCCCAAGGCCAGGTCAACACAGGGCTGTTGGAGAACTTCGCCGGCCGTTCCCTGCACGACATGGCGGTCATCGGCAAGCAGCTGACGGCGGCGTTCTACGACCGCCACTCCTTCTACTCGTACTGGAACGGCTGCTCCACCGGCGGACGGCAGGGCCTGATGATGGCTCAGCGCTACCCGCACGACTTCGACGGGATATCGGCGGCGGCTCCCGCGATCAACTGGGACCGCTTCATTCCCGCGGAGCTCTGGCCCCAGGTCGTGATGAACCAGGAGCACGACCTCCTCAGCTCCTGCGAGCTGAACGCCTTCACCCAGGCTGCGATCAAGGCCTGCGACGCCGACGACGGGGTCACCGACGGCGTCGTCGACGATCCGGACCACTGCGGTTTCGACCCCCGCACGCTCATCGGCACGACGGTGGTGTGCGCCGGCAGGACGCTCGTGATCAGCGCCGAGGACGCGAAGGTCGTCTCCCTCATCTGGCAGGGCCCGGTCACCGGCAGGGGCCAACGCCTCTGGTACGGCCTCAACAGGAGCGCCCCGCTGACCAGCCTCGCCGGCACCACCGCGACGTCCGACGGAAGCCTCACCGGCGCCCCGTTCCCGATCAGCGACAACTGGTTCAAGTACTTCCTCGCCCGCGACCCGTCGTTCGACACGTCCACCCTCAGTTACGCGGACTTCGAGCGCTACTTCCGCCAGTCGCAGCGTGAGTACAACCGCGTCATCGGTACGGACTCCCCGGACCTGAGCGCGTTCAAGGCAGCCGGCGGGAAGATGGTCACCTGGCACGGCCTGGCCGACCCGCTGATCTTCGCCGAGGGAACGGTCGACTACCGCAAGCGCGTCGAGCAGGCCATGGGCGGCGCCCGGCAGGTCGACTCGTTCTACCGTGTCTTCCTCGCCCCCGGCGTCGGCCACTGCGGTGGCGGCAACGGCCCGGTGCCCACCGACCCGCTGGCCGCCGTCGTCGACTGGGTCGAGCACGGCAAGGCCCCGCAGACCCTGCCCGCGGCCACCACCACGGCCGGCGGCACGGTCGTCACCCGCAACCTGTGCCGTTACCCCCTGCACGCCCAGTACCGGGGAGAGGGGCCGACCACGTCGGCCGACAGCTACACCTGCCGCCGCTGAACCACGGCGCCGAAGGGCCTGCCGTACCTCCCCGGAGAGGTACGGCAGGCCCTTCACTCGTCCGGGTCCGGTGCCTCCCGGAACCCGGCCGCCAGCTCGCTGCGGGAGCGGATGCCGAGCTTGGAGTAGATGTGCGTCAGGTGGTACTGCACGGTCTTCACGGAGATGAACAGTTCGAGCGCCGCCTGTTTGTTGGTCGCTCCGGACGCGACGAGCTGGGCGACCGCCTGCTCCTGGGCCGTGAGCCGGGACATGGCGGAGGTGCCGCGACTGGTGTGCATGCCGCCCGCCTTCAGCTCGCGGTCGCACCGGTCGACGTAGGTGCGGGCGCCGAGGGCGAGGTAGGCGTCCCGCGCGTTGTGGAGGACCACGTCGGCCTCCCGGCGCTTGCCGGCCCGGCGCAGTGCCTGCCCGTAGGCGAAGCCGACGCGGGCACGGTCGTAGGGCAGCGGCAGTTGTTCCAGGTGGGCGAGGGACCGGTCGAACTCCTCGCGGGCCGCGTCGATGTCGCCCCGGGCGGCGGTGAGCCGGCCGCGGGCCAGGCCCAGTCGGGCCATGGCGGAACGGTGGCCGCGCAGGGCGGCGAGCTCCTCGTGCCGCGTCAGGAAGGCGTCGGCCTCGTCGAGACGGCCCGTCATCACCAGCGCGTTGGCGTACACGTCGGGCCACGGCCAGAACCCCGGCTCGTCCACGGCCCCGCGTGCGGGGAGGTGGACCACGGGGGACAGCGCCTCGATGACCCGCTCGTAGTCGCCCCGCGCCTCGGCGACCTGGGCGCGGGCCAGACAGGCGGGCACCAGCATCACCTCGTAGTGCTGAAGATCGGCACCCCCCTCGTTGAGGTGGTGCTCGGCCAGGTCCCAGTCGCCACGGAGCGCGTGGATCTGGGCCCCCGTCCAGTGCACCAGCGGGCGGACGATCTCGATCTGGGCCTCGGCGTTGCGTGCGACGGCCCGCTGCACGGTGTCCAGGGCCTCCGGCCAGGCACCGAGCACGAAGTGCGTGCGGGCCAGCCAGCCCTGGGCCCACAGGGAGATACGGGTGGAGCCCATGCGGTAGCCGGTGGGTACGGCGGCTTCGAGGCGTCGGCGGGCGGTCTCGGGGGCGTCCAGGGCGGCGAGGTCCACCCAGCCCCGGCCGAGCTGGAAACGCTGGGGCTGGGCTCCGCCGGGCACCTTGGCGGCGGCCGACTCGTACGCGGCGACGGCCTCCTCCGCGCGGCCCATCGCGGCGAGCCCCAGTCCCAGGACGGCCTCGGACTCGACGACCGAGGGGTCTCCCGTGGCCGTCGACTCCACGGCCCGGCCCGCCCAGGCCACCAGGTCACGGGCGTCCCAGCGGCTCAGGGCGTGCAGAACGCGCCGCTGGCAGATCTTCGCCGCGAGGTCCGGACGGCGCTCCGCGTCACAGCGCTCCCAGGCCTGGGTCAGGAACGTCTCCGCCTCCGCCGGGCGGCCCCGCATGATGGCCAGATAGCCGAGGACCACGTCCCGCAGGGTGTCCGCCGGAAAGCTCTCCAACTGGGCGGCGAAGAGGGCGGCCTGGGGCACGTCGCCCGCTCCGATCATCGCGTCCACGGCTCGCAGCAGCCTGTTCTCCCGGGCCGCCCGGTCGGGGCTCAGCCTGCTGGCGCGCACCAGGGTGTCGGCCACGGCCGCCCACTCCCCGCCGACCGCCCGCTCGACCGCGTAGCGGTCCAGTTCCGCGGCCAGCACGCCGTCGGACGCACTGGTGGCGGCCACTCGGTGGATCAGCCGCGCACCGCGGTCGGACGTCGACTCGGCCGCCCGGTGGTGCAGTTCGGCCCGTCGGGTCAGGTCGATCGAGGTGAGGACGGCGGCCCGGGTCAGCGGATGGGGGAAGGACAGCACCATCCGACCGGGGTTGTTGGCGGCCGTCAGCAGACCGGCCGCCCGTGCCTCGTCGACGGCGGGCAGCGGGTCGTCGGTGGCCGCGAGGCGCGCGGCCTCGGCGAGCGGTGTGTCCTGGCCCAGGACCGAGCAGGCCTCCACCAGGGCACGGGCCGCCTTGCCGCACCTGCCGATCCGGTGGCGTACGGCCGCCGCGTAGTGGGCCGGGGCGGGCAGTTCGGGCCGCCAGTCCTGCCATGTCTCGGGCGGGAGTTCGCGCAGCAGCTGCGTGACGTACCGGGGGTTGCCCAGGGTGTGGCGGCAGAGGTGCCGTGCCGTGGGCAGATCCAGGGAGAGGCCGCAGGACTCGCGCGCCAGAGTCCGTACGTCCTCGGGCCCCAGCGGGGCCGGCCGCAGGGCGCCGTCCCGGCAGTCGTCCAGCAGGTCCAGGGTGCGCAGGACCGGGAGCGGCGGCTCGAAGCCGGCTGCTCCGACCTCGTGCATGTCGCGCAGGTCGTCCCGCGCCACGAGGAGGACGAGCACCCTCTCGTGGACCAGCCCGCGCAGCGCCGAGCGGATCGCGCGCAGGCTTTCGACGTCGGCCCAGTGGGCGTCGTCGACGAGGACGACGAGGGGGTGCCGCTCCTGGAGGGCGGTCCACTGGCGTCGCAGGAGCAGGGCGGCGCCCGGCACGTCCCGCGGTACGTCCGCTTCGGTGTCCTGGGCCCGGACGAGCTGCTCCGCGATGCCGAACGGCAGGGCCGACTCCCAGGAGACACCGCAGGCGCGCAGCACCCGGGGTGCCGGCCGGCCCGTGTGCTCCGGGCGCGTGCGCAGGACCTCCTCGACGAGTGCCGTCTTGCCGATCCCGGCGGGCCCCTCGACGAGCAGCAGCGCAGGGCGGCCCGCGCACACGGTGCCGATCGCGTCGGTCAGCGCGGAGCTCTCGCCGATCCGTCCGACCAGGCTTCGTCGCAGCTCGGAGGGGTCACTCATGGACGAGGACGCTAGCACCGGGTGCTCTGAAAGCGACCGGTCGTGACGCATGCGTCCGCTGGGGAGGAGTGTGCCGGTGCGCGGGCAGCCGGGTCAGCCGAGGTCACCGCCGGCCACGGGCAGGACCGTGCCGGTGATGTAGGACGCCTCGTCCGAGGCCAGGAAGACGATCGCCGCGGCCTGTTCGTCGACCGAGCCGTACCGCTTCATGAGGGAGGAGTCGACGGTCTGGTCGACGATCTGCCGGTACCAGGCCTTCTCCTGGTCCGTCGCGGGCGCGGGTCCCCGGGCCACCCGGCGTGCGGGGGCGTCGGTCCCGCCGGGAGCGGTGGCGACGACCCGGATGCCGTACGGGGCGGCCTCCAGGGCGAGTGAGGCGGTGAGGGCGTTGATGCCGCCCTTCGCCGCCGCGTAGGGGATGCGGTTGATGCCGCGCGTCGCGACCGAGGAGACGTTGACGATGGTGCCCGAGCGCTGCTCGATGAGCGTGGGCAGGACGGCCCGGCAGGTCCAGAGGCTCGGGAACAGGGAGCGCTGGATCTCCGCCAGGATCTGCTCGGGCGTGTAGTGCTCGTAGGGCATCGCCCAGATGGTGCCGCCCACGTTGTTGACGAGGCAGTCGACGCGGCCGAGGTGTTCCCGGGCCTCCGTGACGGCGGCCCGGGCGCCCTCGTAGGTCTCCAGGTCGGCGATGACGGCGTGCGCCCCCAGGTCGCCGGCGGCCTCCTTGACCGTCTCGGAGCGGTCCACCAGGACGACGTCCGCGGACTCGCGCACGAGGCGGCGGGCGACCGCGAGGCCAATTCCCTGTGCCGCGCCGGTGACCACGGCCTTCTTGCCGGCGAACCGCTCGGCGTGCACGCCCATCACGCCGCTCCCGCGATCGCGGGCACCGCGGCCGGGGTGAACTTCTCGTAGTGGAAGTTCACCGGGGTGACCCCGAGGGCGGCGATGTGGCCGCGTACGGCCTCGACCATGGCGGGCGGTCCGCAGAGGTACACGTCGGTGTCCCCGCCGTGGAGGGTGCCGACGTCCATCAGGTTCGTCACGTACCCCTTGTGGGGCGCGGTGGACGTCGGGTCGGCGACGCAGTGCTCGACGGTGAGGCCGGGGATCTCCCGGGCGTAGTGGGCCAGGGTGTCGAGGTGGACGAGGTCCTGGTCGGTGGTGACTCCGTAGATCAGGCGGAGCGGGTAGGTCACCTGGCTCCGGGCCATGCGGTCCAGCATCGACAGCAGCGGGGCCAGTCCGGTTCCGCCGGCCAGCAGCAGGGCGGGCCGGGTGAGTTCGCGCAGGTAGAAGCTGCCGATCGGGCCGGTGAACTCCAGCCGGTCGCTTACCTCGGCCCGTCCGGTGAGGTACTCCGACATGGCGCCGCCCGGGACGATCCGCACCAGGAAGGAGATCCGCCGCTGGGCGGTACCGGAGCTGAAGGAGTACGAGCGGCTCTGGTCGGTGCCGGGGACGGCGATGTTGACGTACTGGCCGGGCAGGAAGTCCAGCGCGTCGCGGTCGTCCACGTCGAGCGCGAACTCGACGGTGGACGGCGAGTGCCGCCGGAGCTCGGCCAGCGTGGCGCCGTGGGTGGCGGCGGCGGTCTTGGCCGCGGCCGACGTGGAGGGGATGCGCAGCACGAGGTCGGTGTGCGGGGTCATCTGGCAGGGCAGGCAGTAGCCCTGCGCGGCCTCGTCGTCGGTCAGGGCCTCGTCGATGTAGTCGCCGCCGTCGTAACTGCCCGACTCGCACCGGGACTTGCAGGTGCCGCAGGCGCCGTCACGGCAGTCGAGGGGGATGTTGATGCGGGCTTTGTAGGAGGCCTCGGCAACCGTCTCGCCCGGTCGGCACTCGACGAAGCGGGTGATGCCGTCCTCGAAGTTCAGGGCGACCTGGAAGGACATGCTGCTGCTCATTTCAGACGTGGTAGATGTCGACGACGTGATGCACGTAGTCGTTCTTCAGGACGACCTTCTTGCGCGTGATCAACGGCTCCGGCCCCGAGACGTCCAACTGGTAGAAGGAGGTGCCGAAGTAGGTGTCGACCGTCTGGTAGCGGTAGTAGAGCGTGAACCAGTTGAAGCGCACCTCCGCCAAGTCGCCGTCCCTGCCGGTGAGTTCGACGTTGGTGATGTTGTGGCCGGTGCGCGGCTCGGGAAGGCTGGTGGCGGAGGAGCGGTCGGTGCGGATCCGGAAGACCCGGTCCTCCAGGCCCGCTCGGCTCGGGTAGTAGACGAGCGAGATCTCGCGCTGCGGATCACGGGTGAGTTGGTCGTCGTCGGCCCAGGCCGGCATCCAGAACTCGGCGTCCGGGTGGTAGCACTCCAGCCATTTCTCGAATTCCCGGTCGTCCAGGAAACGGGCCTCCCGATAGAGGAACTGCCGGATTCCTTCGAGCGTCAACTCGTCGATCGCCGTGGTCACTTGGTCACCTCCAGGGCATTGCGCAGCGACTGGAGCCAGTAGCCGTGCTGGATGGGATACAGCCCCTCGTCCTCGGTGCGCACCCCGCTCGCGACCGGATTGATGCCGATCTTCTTGGCGTCCTCGTCCGGGCCGGTGATCTGGTGCACGGCGCCGCGGCTGAGGTCGTTCCAGGGCATGGACCCGGCCTGGTACGTCTTCTGGCAGGAGCGGAACTCCTCGAGGTCGTCCGGGGTGGCCATGCCTGTGGCGTTGAAGAAGTCCTCGTACTGCCGGATACGGCGGGCGCGGTCCTCGGCGGGCTCGCCCTTGGGGGCGATGCAGTAGATCGTCACCTCGGTCCGGTCGACGGAGATGGGCCGGAAGTGCCGTATCTGGGAGCTGAACTGGTCCATCAGATAGACGTTCGGGTAGAGGCACAGATTGCGGGAGACCCCGATCATCCAGTCGGCCTTCTCCGCACCGAACTGCCGGGCTAGTTCGTCCCGTTTGTCGAACAGCGGCCGATTGGCGGGGTCGAGCCACTTGGTCCACAGCAGCAGATGGCCGTGGTCGAAGGAGTAGAACCCGCCCTGCTGCTTGGACCAGCCGCCGGCGTCCATGGTCTTGGTGTCGTTCTTGGACTCGCCTGAGGTGCGGCGGGCCTGGGTGGCCGCGTAGTTCCAGTGGGTGGCCGAGACGTGGTAGCCGTCGGCGCCGTTCTCCGCCTGGAGTTTCCAGTTTCCGTCGTAGTGGTACGTCGAGGAGCCGCGCAGCACCTCCAGGCCCTCCGGGGACTGGTCGACGACCATGTCGATCACGACGGCCGCGTCACCGAGGTGTTCGGTGAGCGGCTTGACGTCGGGGTTGAGGCTGCCGAAGAGGAAGCCCCGGTAGCTCTCGAAGCGGGCGACCTTCTTCAGGTCGTGCGAGCCGTCGGTGTTGAACTGCTCCGGATAGCCGGCGTCGCGTGGGTCCTTCACCTTCAGCAGCCTGCCGCTGTTGTTGAAGGTCCAGCCGTGGAACGGGCAGGTGAAGGTGGTGCGGTTGTCCGTCTTGCGCCGGCACAGCATCGCCCCGCGGTGGCTGCACGCGTTGATCAGGCAGTGCAACTCGCCTTGTTTGTCACGGGAGATGACGACGGGCTGGCGGCCCATGTAGGTCGTGAAGTAGTCACCGACCTCGGGGATCTGGCTCTCGTGCGCGAGGTAGACCCAGTTCCCCTCGAAGATGTACCGCATCTCCAGCTCGAAGAGTTCCTCGTCCGTGAAGACACTGCGCCGCACCCGGTACACACCGCTGTCCGGGTCCTCCACGAGCGCGTCTTCGAGGATCGTCCGTGCGCGGCTGAAGTCCTCGGCCATGGTCCCGTCCCCCTCTCCTCGAACGGGCCGCGAGCCGGCGGCCTCGTTGCCATTGCTTTTCAGCACCATGACAGCGCCGTGAAGAGTCGGCCCCAGACATTGCCCCAGGGTTGACCAAGGGGGCTATTGAGACCGTGGGCATATCAATAGCCTGCGATCAGATATTTGTGGGGTATGAGGTTCGCTCCCTACGCTGAGCGCAATTCGAGGGCCCCGGACGGACAGGGGCAGCCCGATGGAACTCAGGAATCTCCGCTATTTCATGGCCGTGGCCGAGACGCGTCATTTCGGCAGGGCCGCCGAACGTCTGCACATGGCCCAGCCCCCGCTCTCCCAGGCGATCCGTCGCCTGGAGCGCGAACTGGGCGTGGAGTTGTTCACCCGCACCACCCGGCAGGTCGCCCTCACCGGCGCCGGCGAGGTGTTCCGCACCGATGTGGAGCACATCCTCAAGGCCGTCGACGAGGCGGTGGCACGCGTCGGGCGCTTCTCCTCGGGGGTGGAGGGCGTTCTGCGGGTCGGTCTGACGGGCGCCGCCGCGTACCGCCAACTGCCCGCGCTGGCACGGCTTCTCAAGCACGAGATGCCCCACGTGATGATGGAGGTGCACACCGAGATGCTCACGCCCGCCCAGGAGTTCGGACTGATCGAGGGACGCCTCGACGTCGGTGTGCTGCGCCCGCCGATCCGCCGGGAAGGCATCACCCACCGCGGCCTCGCCGACGAACCCCTCGTCGTCGCCGTGCCCGAGGAGCACTGGCTGGCCGGGGCCGACACCGTACGGATCGAGCAGCTGCGGCACGAGGACTTCATCGTGTACGGCGCAGCGCTCGGCTCGGTCGTCGACGACGCGGTGACCCGCAGCTGCCTCTCCTCCGGTTTCTATCCGCACCGCGCCTACGAGGTCACCGAGACCTCGGCCGCCCTGGCCCTGGTCGCCGCCGGGCTCGGCATCGCCGTCCTGCCGGACTCCATCCGCTCAGCGCCCCGCGAGGGCGTGCTGTGCAAGGACCTCAAGGACGCGCTGTCCGTCCCGCTGGTGCTGGCCTGGCGCACGAACGACGACTCGCCGCTGCTCCGCAACCTGCTGACGGTGCTGGAGCGCAACGACGTGTTTCTGGAACCCCCGGGAGGAGTGGCATGAAGATCGTCGCGGTCGAGGCGATTCCCTTCGCCATCCCTTATGCCAAGCCGCTGACATTCGCGAGCGGCGAAGTGCGCACCGCCGACCACGTACTGGTGCGCGTGCACACGGACGAGGGCCTGACCGGGACCGCCGAGGCACCCCCGCGCCCGTACACCTACGGCGAGACCCAGGAGTCGATCATCGCGGTGATCGGCAGGATCTTCGCGCCGCAGATCCTCGGGCTGACGGCCCTGGAGCGGGAAACTGTGCACGCGTGTCTGGACCGGACGGTCGGCAACCCGACCGCGAAGGCGGCCCTCGACATGGCGCTGTGGGACATCCTCGGGCAGGCCGCCGGGATGCCGGTCTCCGGGCTGCTCGGCGGCTACACCGACCGTATGCGGGTCAGTCACATGGTCGGCTTCGCTCCCGCCGGGGAGATGGTCGCCGAGGCCGAACGGATCCGCGACACCCACGGCATCACCACCTTCAAGGTGAAGGTCGGGCGCCAGCCGTACCGCGAGGACGTCGTGGCCTGCCGTGCGCTGCGCGAGGCGCTGGGCGCGGACGTCGAGCTGTACATCGACGGGAACCGCGGCTGGTCGGCGTCCGACTCCGCCAGGGCCCTGCACGAGATGGCCGACCTCGGTCTGACCTTCGCCGAGGAACTCTGCCCCGCCGACGACGTGTTGGGCCGGCGCTGGCTGGTCGCCCGGAGCCCGGTCCCCTTCATCGCCGACGAGAGCGCCACCCGCGCCGCCGAGGTGACCCGTGAACTCCTCGGCGGCTCCGCCACCGCCATCAGCATCAAGACCGCCCGCACCGGCTTCACCGCCTCCCAGCGCGTGCTCCACCAGTGCGAGGGACTGGGCGTGGAAGTGGTGATGGGCAATCAGATCGACAGCCAGATCGGCACGTTGTGCTCGGTCGCCTTCGGAGCCGCGCACCGCGCCTCGGCCCAGCACGCCGGCGAACTGTCCAACTACCTCGGCATGACCGACGACCTTCTCACCGAGCCGCTGACCATCGAGAACGGCACCCTGCACATCCGCGAAGGCGCCGGACTCGGGATCGACATCGACCCCGCCAAACTGGCGCGCTACCGCCAGGACCGCTGACGCGCATCCACCTGACGCACCATCAAGAATCTTTCTAGGGACGGGAAGACCATGACCGACATCATCGCGGAACAGGCCACCGCCGCGGCCTCCGGCGCCGCCGCCACCGAGCGGTTCCGCAGCAGGCAACAGTCCGGCAGCACCGATGCCGACACCAAGCGCGTGGACACCCTCGCCACCGACATCATCAGCGCCGTCCACGACGTCGTCCGCCGCCACAAGGTGACCTACGCCGAGTACGACGCGCTCAAGGCATGGCTGATCCAGGTCGGCCAGGACGGCGAGTGGCCGCTGTTCCTGGACGTGTGGGTCGAGCACGTCGTGGAGGAGGTCGCGAACGAGAACCGCGCGGGCAGCAAGGGCACCATCGAGGGCCCGTACTACGTCCCCGACGCCCCGCGCCTGGCCGCCGAGGCGACCCTGCCGATGCGGGACGGCGAGGAGGGCACCCCGCTGCTGTTCCAGGGACAGGTGACGAGTGTGGACGGCACACCGCTGTCCGGTGCCGTGGTGGAGATCTGGCACGCGGACAACGACGGCTACTACTCCCAGTTCGCGCCCGGACTGCCCGAATGGAACCTGCGCGGCGCGGTCGCCGCCGACGAGACCGGCCACTTCTGGATCAACACCATCGAGCCGGCGCCGTACCAGATCCCGACCGACGGCTCCTGCGGCCGGCTCATCGCCGCCGCGGGCTGGCACGCCTGGCGCCCCGCGCACCTGCACCTGAAGGTGTCGGCGCCGGGCCACCAACTCATCACCACCCAGCTGTACTTCCAGGGCGGCAGCCACGTCGAGGACGACATCGCCCAGGCCGTGAAGCCCGAACTGATCCTGGCCCCCACCCCTGTCGCCGACGGCAAGGGCAACGAGGTCACCTACGACTTCGTCCTCGACAAGGAGTGACGCGCGGTGCTGTTCTCGGTACGGATGGACGTCGGGATTCCGCGCGACCTCGACCCCGAGGTCCGCGCGGACCTGGTGGCACGTGAGAAGGCGTACTGCCAGGAACTGCAGAAGTCGGGCGAGTGGGTGCACATCTGGCGGTGCGTCGGGCAGTACGCCAACATCAGCGTCTTCGACGTCGCCGACAACGAGGCGCTGCACGGCATCCTGTGGAACCTCCCCCTCTTCCCCTACATGAAGGTCGACGTGACACCACTCGCCCAGCACCCGTCCGACCTACGCGGCGGGGACCGAACACCATGACAGGTCTCCTCGAACGTGCCGGCCTGGGCAGTCGCCTGGTCCAGCGACTGCTGCGGCTCGGGCCTCCGCCCAGCCGGGATGTGACGGTCCATCGGGACCTGCCGGTGCCGTTGCCGGACGGGACGGTGCTGCTGGCCGACCGCTGGACGCCGCGCGAGGGCGGCGACGGTCTGCCGACGGCCCTGATCCGCACGCCGTACGGGCGTCGGGGTCCCCTGGTGGCGCTGTCGGCCCGGCCCCTGGCCGAACGCGGTTTCCAGGTGGTCGTCCTCCGCCACCAGGTTCCGCAGATCGATCCCGGAACCACTCGCCGCAGCGGGAATCAGATGGCCGTTGGCGGGTTTGTAGCCCTGTTGCGCGATCTCCGCCATGCCCGGGCGCCTTCCGGCCCTTGTTGTAGTCACTCTTGTCGAGCAGACCGTACACACGCCTGACCAGCAGCGCAGCCCGGCTGACACCTCATCAGAACGAGCGTCAAATGAGCGTCATTTCAGCGTCAAGATATCGCCCGTAACGCCCATGCCGCACATAACGCGCACGCACAAAACCGCAGGTCAGGACACCTTTGCCACCGGTTCAAGGATCGCGACGCACTCCACATGGTGCGTCATCGGAAAGAGGTCGAAGCGGAGTCGACCCTCGGCCCCCATGGCGCAATTGGACGACACCCTGCGGTCGCCTCGCTCCGATGCGCTTCAGCCGTCTCACCGAGGGAGTCGTGGCGCGTTCCAGTACATCGTCCCCGACTACTGGCGATCAAGATCCGGACCAGGAACGGACCAAGTCGGCCGTAGCGACTCAAGACACGCAAAAGGGCGTCCTGGCTGGGAAATCTCCAGCCAGGACGCCCTTTTCTGCCTCAACTGGTCGGCATGGTCGGCATGGTCGGCATGGTCGGCACCAGATCGTCGGCTCGACAGGAAGGGGCGGGGCGGCAGGCGACAAGGCGACCACCTCCACGCGGCGATGCAGGGCGAGCCTTTCGACCGTGGTCGAAAGGTGTGACCGGAGTGCGGCGAGCGCTCCAGACTCGGACGAACGGACTCAGCCCGTGAAACCGAGGGGGAGCACATGCGCAAGGAGAATCGGCCGGTCAGGGGCACGAGGGCCAGGAGGGTGGGCGCTCTGCTGGCGGCCACGGCGCTCACCGTGGGAGTCGCGGTGGCGACCGCGCCCTCCGCGGCTGCCGCCAGCCCGTGTTGGAACGACGGCTCCACCAAGTGGTGGTGCAACAACGTCTCCGGCGCACGGGTGTACGGCACGGTCGGGAACAACCACATCTACCCGGACCCGAACACCGTCGTCGGCTACATGTACTCCAACCCGAGCTGGTTCTGGTGCAAGGAGGACGACCAGGCATGGGTGGGCGGGCCGCACTCCACCCGCTGGGAGATGACGGTCGCGGACAACGGCCGGCTCGGCTTCATGAAGGACACGGCGATCTCCAGCGAGACGGACCCGCTCCCCGACTGCATCCAGTGACAGATGACAGCCGCGCCACTCCGGCGGCTGCTTTGCCATGGTCCACTGCCGCAACACACCCTGGAGCCCCTGCACATGCGTACACGGAAGACCCTTGCTGTCCTGTTCAGCGCCGCAGCACTGGCACTGGGGCTCGGTACCACCACCGCGCCCAGCGCCTCGGCGGCATCCGGCTGCTGGTACAGCGGCAGCCACTGGTGGTGCAACAACCGCTCGGGCGCGCCGGTCTACGGCTACAAGGACCTCGCCCGCTTCTACCCCGACTCCAGCCGCGTCGTCGGGTACATGTACTCCAACCCCAGCTGGTTCGACTGCCGCTACGACGGCGGTCTGCCCGACGAGTACGTGGGCGGACCACACCCCTACCGCTGGGAGTGGACCGAGGCCGACAACGGCCAGTGGGGCTGGATGAAGGACACCGCCGTCAGCAGCGAGACCAACACGCTGCCGGCCTGCTGGTAGACGACCGCCGACAACACACGGGGAGAGAGATGAAGTTCAGCAGGCGTGCCCTGACGGCCCTGGCGGCCGCCGCGTTCTCCGCCGCCCTCACGGTGGCGGCGGCGCCGTCCTCGTCCGCGGCCTCCGGCTGCTGGTACTCCGGCGGCGAGTGGTGGTGCAACAACGTGCGGGGAGCCGCCGTGTACGAGCCCTCGGAGACCAACGGATACCCGCACGCCGATGTCGTCGTCGGGTACATGTACTCCAATCCGAGCTGGTTCCGCTGCCGCCGCGACGACGGCCCCTACGTCGGCGGACCGCACCCGAACCGGTGGGTGTTCACCGAGGCCGACAACGGCGAGTGGGGCTACATGAAGGACACGTCCATCTCCAGCGAGACGAACCCGCTGCCCGTGTGCTGACGACGGCGCCGACGTAGCTCCTTCGACCCGTCACCGCGATGCCGGTGGCAGCGGGTCCGCGGACCGGACCTGGGCCGTCGTGGGCGGTTCCTGCTGGATCGCCCACGACGTGCCGGCCAGAACCTCAGCAGAGGGGAACGTCGGGCAGTCTGTTGTCCGGGTAGTCGATGTAGATGTTGGTGATGTAGCCGCCGTACAGGGGGAGATAGGCCCACCAGTCGTTCGTGTACTGCCCGACGGTGACCTCCTCGCCCTGCTTCTGGCAGGCGATCAGCGCGTCGACCCCGGCGGGCAGCCGGGTGAGCGACTGCGAGGTGGTGGTCGTGTCGGCGCGCACCTGAACGTGGGAGCCCCATGTGCCGTACCACGAGCCGGAACGCGGGACGGCGCCGGGGACGTTGAGCGAACGTACCAGCGTGTCGAGGGCGCTGTACGCGGCGCCGAACGTGGTGCCCTGCGGGTGCAGGGTGAAGACGGCGACGATCGAACGGTCGCCCGCGCCCACGGTTCCCGTGGTGTGCAGTGCGGGCCGGGCGAGGTCGACCGTCGCGCCGGATGCGGTCGTGACACCTCGGCCGGCGGTCGAGGCCGTCGAGTCGGCGCAGTCGCTGCTCTCGCCGAAGCCGGACCAGCCCTGCTTGACCGCCCACGGCTGCTGGAACGACGCCGGGATGCCGAACCGCTGGTCGAAACCGTCTACGCCGCACCGGGTGGAGGCGCGGAGGTCACCCATGACGATGTCCCGCAGGGCGGCGGGTGCGCTGTCCAGGATCCAGCGGTAGATCCGCACGGTGTCGGCCGCCGACAGGGCCGTGTAGCCCCAGTAGCCGGGGTAGTCCGCCGGCGGGCCCGCGGTGTCCGTCAGCCCCAGGCGGGGAATCATCCGGTCGATGATCGCCGAGCCGCCGTCCTGGGTCCAGTAGAAGTCCGCCGCGGAGTCGTCACTGGAGCGCAGCATGCTGTCGAGGCGGGCCCGGTCGTCCGACGGCAGGCCGTAGCCGGGGCCGCGGTCCCACAGGTGGTCCAGAGCGATCAGGAGCTTCACCACCGAGGCGGAGCGGAACTGCGTGTGGGCGTTGGACTGCTCGGTGAACGTCCCGGTCTGGCGGTCGTACACGGCGATTCCGGCGGTGACGCCCGGCGGTACGGTCACCGAGGTCGTGCGCGGTGCGGTGGGTGAGGTTGTCTGGGCGCGGGCGGGTGCGGCCGTGGCGAACAGGGCGGCCATCAGGACCAACCAGGCCGCCACGAGGGCGAATCCGCCTCGCGGTCCGTGTGACGAGAAGGGGGGCATGAACGACTCCCTGGTTCGGACGGGGCCGAAGAGGAACGCGTCGGGGCCGGCCACCGTTGGAGGGGCCGGCCGCGACTCGTGTGTCAGCAGTTGCGGACGGACCAGACGGGGTTCCAGTCCTGGTCACCCACCTGCGGCGGGGAGAAGGCGCGCAGCACGTTCCCGTTGGCGTCGTAGAGGTAGGAAGTGACCGAGCCGGTCTGCTTGTTGAGGTAGTAGCCGTTGCCGTACCAGTTGGACAGGTAGTAACGGTTGCAGTTGTAGAGGTAGAAGATCTTCCACTTGGACACGGTCGGATCCCACACCTCGAGGCAGAGGTTCCCCGGTCCACAGGTGAACGTCTGGTCGTCCGTGCGGTAGCTGACGGTGGTGGACGGAGAGATCGTCGGGGAGACGGCGGCCGCGATCTGTGCGTGGTCACTGGTACGAGGGCCGGAGGCGGTTGCCGCCTGTGCCGGACCGGTGGCGAGAACGGCCATGAGCATGCCGACCACCACGCCGATGATGCCGAGCAGCGAGCGCTTCGCGCGCATGGATGAGACCTCCGTCGAGACGGCAGCGGGACATCTGGGACAGCGGCACGGAACGTGCCCTGACGGCGACGATCGCCGACCGCACGGGCCCGGCAGAAGCCTTTCGAACCTCCTCGAAAGGCCGCTGCCACCGTGGTCCGACCACACACGATGGCCGTGCGCGACCCGGGGACGGTCATCGGACCGGGGACAACCACGACACGAGCATGCGCGAACACCGCCATGCCGGACGGGAGACTGCCGAACCGTGCCTACCAAGCGATCACTTGTCGGACTGTGCGCCGCCCTCGCGATGGGGGCGGCCCTCCTCGCCACCGGAACCGCGCAGGCCGCCCCGGCCTCGCACGGAACCTCCTCCGGTCGCGTCATGACCGTGCCCGCGGCACCGAAGACGGCCCGCCTCGCGCCGCTCCTGGCCGCGGCGCCCTCCACTTCTCCGGCCGTCCGCACGGCCTACGCCGGTGCCGGCGGGGGCGTCTACTGCCAGAGCGGCTACTTCTGCGCCTCGGTCTGGGACCCGACGGCCGGCAAGTTCAAGATCTTCTTCTTCTACACCTGCAACCGCTACACCCTCTCGAACTGGATCGACTGGGCCGAGGCCCAGAACAGCCAGACCGGAGGTGCCGTCGCCGGTCTCTACGGCTCCGGAGGCGGCCTGCTGCAGACCGTCCCGGCCGACAACGCGGTCTACGCCGTCAACTGGTCGCCGGTGTACTCGATCCGCAACTGCTGAACCGGACGGCCTCCGCAGCCCGGCGCACCGGGCAGGGTTCAGGGACCACAGGCCGACCGGTCTCCGTCCGTCGTCCGAGGTCCGCGCCCAGCAGTCGCTCCGGTCCACCGCCGTCGGGGGCCACCGTCTCCGACGGCCGTGCGGCGACCGGATGGACGAGGACCGACCCGAGGGTGGGCGCGGCGAGCACGGTGGGCGCAGCGCACGGCGCGCCTCCAGGTTCCGTACCGTCTGCTCGAAGACGCCGCGGCGCCACACCCCGGACCCGAGCGGCCCCTGATACGTGCCCAGCCCGCAGGCGCCGCGGACGAGTTCCCCCAGCGGACCGGACCGCTCACGCCGACGATCGGAACCGGCATTGTCCTGTTCCGCAACCGCCGTGGCTGAAAAGGTGTCTCTCAACGCATGGTCCAGCCGCTTCGGGAGTTGGTCAGGCAGGGCGGCACGCCGTCTGGGGGGATGACGTGAGCACATGGGTGGTGCCCGGATACACCGAGTCTCTGGAGCTCGGGTCGGGTGCGAGCGGTCGCGTCGTGCTGGCCGTGCACGCGGACACCGGCGTACGGGTCGCGGTGAAGTACCTCAGCGAGTCCCTGCGCACGCGGCCTGGTTTCGTGCACGATTTCCGGGCGGAGGCGCGCCTGCTCGGCGGACTGCGGAGCCTGTACGTGACCGGCCTGTACGAGTACGTGGAGAGCCCGCAGGGCGCCGCCATCGTCATGGAACTGGTGGACGGTGTCTCGTTGCGGACGCTGCTGACCCGTCAGGGGCCACTCCATCCCGAGGCCGCGCTCGTCCTTCTCAAGGGATCGCTGCTCGGTCTCGCCGACGCGCACCGCATCGGTGTCGTCCACCGCGACTACAAGCCGGAGAACGTCCTGGTCGAGACGGACGGATCGTCCAAGCTCGTCGACTTCGGTATCGCGGTGGACGCCGGCACCAGCGCGGGTGTGGCCGGAACCCCGTCCTACATGGCCCCCGAGCAGTGGACCGGCGCCCCCGCCTCGTGCGCCGCGGACGTGTACGCGGCAACGGCCACCTTCTTCGAGTGCCTGACGGGGCACAAGCCGTACGCGGGCGACAACATCGCCCAACTGGCCCTGCAACACGTCGACGCCCCCGTCCCCGTGGAGGAGGTCCCCGCGGCGGTGCGCGAGCTGGTCCGTCGCGGTCTGGCCAAGGAACCGGACCAACGGCCGGCACAGGCCGAGGCGTTCGTGGCGGAACTGGAGGCGGTCGCCGGCGCCGTGTACGGGGCCGACTGGGAGGAACGCGGTCGCGCCCGGCTCGCCGCGCTGGTGGCCCTGCTGGCGCTGCTGCTGCCCTCGGCCCGCTCCCCCCGATCCACCACGGACACCGCGCGTACGGTCCTGAGGCAGGCTCCGCGCCACGGCTGGGCCCGGTCGTGGCGACCCGGCCGAGCCGGCATGCTCGTCTCGGCCGCCGCCGTACTCCTGGGCCTCCTGCTCACCTACGGGATGCAGCACACTTCGGCGGGCGCCGCCGAGCGGACCGCCGATGCCCTGGCCACGACCACGGCCCGGGCCGGCACCGGAGCGGCGCCGCCCACCGCCCCGACCACGGCGCCCGCGCCGTCGAGCGACCTGTCGCCGACACCCGGTGTCTCCCCCTCGGGCCCGTCGGCCACCCCGACCGGTCAGCCGTCCGCCCCCGCCACCGACTCACCCGCGCAGTCGACGACGCCCGGCGAGGCGACCACGTCCGCGCCGGCGACACCGACGACCGCCACCTCCACCCCGCCCGTCGCTCCCGCCGTCAAGAACGTCGCGGTATCGGCCTTCAGCCAGACGGGCCCCACAACCTCCACCGCGACCATCACCGTCACCACGGACGGCAGCGGGCCGATCTCCGTCACCGTCTCGTGGTTCACGGGCGATGCGAGCGGAGGCGCCGGCACCCCCGACGGTGCGTCCCAGACCTTCGAGCGCAGCGGAGCCACGCAATACACGATCAGCGTCGACCACACCTTCCAGAACGACGGCTGCTACTGGACGGTCCAGGCCACGACCACTCCGGCAGCGGCCTCCGGCGGCGCCTCGCAGCAGATCCTGACCAGGCAGTGTGAGATCCGATGACCGCCCAGAGCGACGACACGCCCACGCCGGCGGTGAGGGGTGAAGAGCCGACGCGGGCGCTCGCACCCGCCGACGCGCACAGCACCACACTCCATCTCGGGCCCGCCGAGGGCCACGTCCCCGACGACCGGACCGCCGACCCCGACAGCGAGTACAGCGCCACCGTGCTGGGCAGCCACTGGATCCAGCGACCGGAGACGGACGACACGCTCGTCGAACCGGCCCCGGCGACCTCTCCCCCGACCCGGCCCGACCGCGTCGAGGGCAGCGTGCTGCGTTTCGGGCCCGGTGTGACGGCCGCCGTCGCGCACCGCACCGTCCAGACGTCTCCCACCACGTCGTCGGCTCCCGCGCCCTCCGGTCGGAGGCTGCGCAGGAACGCTCTGCCGACGCTGCTGGTGGTGGCCGTCCTCGTCCTCGTGGCCTGGCAGCGCTTCGGGCAGTCCGTGGCGGTCACCCGGGTTGCCGTCACGGCGGGGCCGACGGTTCTGGGGTGCGACGGCACCGTGGACATCGTCGGTCTGGTCACCACCAACGGCCGTCCCGGCACCCTCTCCTACCGATGGGTCCGAAGCGACGGCACGGCGTCCGGCGTCCTGCACGAGGTGATGGTCCAGGGGGAGCGGCACGCGCGCCTGCACCTCCGGTGGACCTACCGGGGACCGGGCCACCGCGCTGCACGGGCGGAACTGCGCATCCTGTCCCCCGGTCACCGGGCGGCCACCGCCCACTTCTCGTACGACTGCCCCTGACGGCCGCCCGGGATCGTCGGCGCCCCCTTACTCCCACTTCGCCGCGCAGCCGACCGGCTGGTCCGGCGCGGTCAGCAGGACCGGGACCTCCTGGTGGCCGTTGGACATGAAGGACTCCAGCGGACGCAGTTCGTCCAGGGGCACCGCGGGCCGCAGACCGGGGAAGCGCGCGAAGAGCGCGGAGAGCGCGATGGACGCTTCCAGCCGCGCCAGTTGGGCTCCGAGGCAGTAATGCACGCCGTGCCCGAAGGAGAGGTGCTCACCACGGGTGGCGCGGGTGACGTCGAAGCGGTCGGCGTCGTCCCTTCGGCCTCTCCTACGCCCCGGTCCGCAAGAGCCTGGACGCGCTGAGGAGGAACACGGCGGTGTGACCCCGGGCAGGTCGCCGCGATCCGCGCGAGGAGACGGTCGGCTTCGGTCGGAACCCGCGGTCGATCCACTCCTGACGGTGCGGCGACCGGGCGGCGGCGGGGTACGCCGGCTGCCGCCGAGTTGGCTCCGGCATCGCCGCAGGTGACAGTGGTAACGGTGCTCATTGCAGGCTTTGGAGAAACCCTCCGGGGCGCGGTTGACTTGCCCTCCGCCGACGCAGTACCGCGACCCTGGGAGCTCCCGTGTCCGACCATCACGACCACGAGCACGGCGGCCACGACCACGACAGCGGCGGCGGTCACTCCGGCCACTCCCACGGGGTGTCCGCGGACGCCGACCGGCGCTGGCTGACGATCGCTCTCACCCTGATCAGCGTGTTCATGCTCGCCGAGGTGGTGGTCGGGGTCGCGGCCAACTCGCTGGCGCTGATCTCGGACGCCGCGCACATGCTGACCGACGTCGCCTCCATCGTGCTGGCGCTGATCGCGATGCGACTGGCGGCCCGCCCGGCGAAGGGGCACTTCACCTACGGTCTCAAGCGCGTGGAGATCCTCTCCGCGCAGGCCAACGGCCTGACCCTGCTCCTGCTCTCGATCTGGCTGGCCTACGAGGCGGTACGGCGGCTCGTCTCCCCGCCGGAGGTCACCGGCGGCCTGGTCCTCGTCACCGCCCTGATCGGAGTGGCGGTCAACCTGGTGGCCACCTGGTGCATCTCCAGGGCCAACCGCACCTCGCTGAACGTCGAGGGCACCTACCAGCACATCCTCACCGACCTCTTCGGCTTCATCGCCACCGCCGTCGCCGGAGCCGTCGTCCTCACCACCGGCTTCGCCCGCGCGGACGCGATCGCCTCCCTGCTCGTGGTCGTCCTGATGCTCAAGGCCGGCTACGGCCTGGTCCGCGACTCCGGGCGGATCTTCCTCGAGGCCGCGCCCGCCGGGATCGACCCGGACGTCCTCGGTGACCGCCTGGCCGCGCAGGACACCGTGGTCGAGGTGCACGACCTGCACGTCTGGACGATCACCTCCGGCCAGAGCGCCCTGTCCGCCCACGTCCTGGTGGAGCCGGGCGGCGACTGCCACGCCGTGCGCCGCGGCCTGCAGAAGATGCTTCTGGACGAGTACCGCATCGGCCACGCCACGCTCCAGGTCGACCACCTGGGCGAGGACGCCCCCGACCTGCTCCAGATCACCAGCGCCACCGCCGACGACCGCGACGCGCACTGCGACGACGCCCACGGCCCCGTCCACCGCCCCGGCCCCCACGACCACTGAGCCGCCGACACCCCACCCGCCAGTACAGGATTTTCTGAATTCAGGATTTCCTGTACCGTCACCGTGTGCTGACTCTCGCCTCAGAGGTCGAGGCGCTGGCCCGTTTCGGCCGTGCCCTCGCCGACCCGATTCGCTGCCGTCTGCTGCTCGCCCTGCGCGAGGCCCCGGCCCACCCCTCCGACCTGGCCGAGGAGTTGGGCATCTCCCGGACCCGGCTCTCCAACCACCTGGCGTGTCTGCGCGACTGCGGTCTCGTCGTCGCCGTGCCGGTCGGCCGCCGCACCCGCTACGAACTCGCCGATCCCCGCCTCGGCCACGCGTTGCAGGACCTGCGCACAGCGGTGCTGGCGGTGGAGAGCGACCGCACCTGCCCGGACGCCGACGCGAAGGGCTGCTGCTGATGAGCGCCGGGACGCCCTCGGCCCCGCCGGGCCCCTCCCCGGTCCGCCGCGACGAACTGGCCCGCCGCATACGGCTGTTGGTGGGCGCGACCATCGCCTACAACGTGGTCGAGGCGGTCGTCGCCCTCGCTGCCGGGACGGCCGCTTCGTCCAGTGCGCTCATCGGCTTCGGCCTCGACTCCGTGGTGGAGGTGTCCTCCGCGGCGGCGGTCGCCTGGCAGTTCTCCGCGTCCGACCACGCGGTGCGCGAGGCCCGGGAGGCGAGGGCGCTGCGGATCATCGCCCTCTCGTTCTTCGCCCTGGCGGTCTACGTGGCGGTGGAGTCGCTGCGTGCCTTTGCCGGAGTCGGCGGGGCAGACCGTTCGTACGTCGGTATCGCCCTGGCCGCCGTGTCGCTCGCGGTGATGCCGTTCCTGTCCGCCGCCCAGCGCCGGGCCGGGCGCGAACTGGGTTCGGCCTCGGCGGTCGCCGACTCCAAGCAGACCCTGTTGTGCACCTACCTGTCGGCGGTGCTGCTGGCCGGTCTGCTCGCCAACGCCGTCCTCGGCTGGTCCTGGGCCGACCCGGCCGCCGCCCTGGTGATCGCGGCCGTCGCGCTCAAGGAGGGCCGCGACGCCTGGCAGGGCAAGGGGTGCTGCGCTCCAATTACCGCCGCCGTACCGCCCGTTGAGGCCGCGGCGGACCCGTGCGGCTGTCGGCCGGGCTGCGCGTGCTGTGCCTGAGCAGGACCCGGTGGCCGACGACAGCTCGACGCCGTCGGGGACTCGTACGGATCAGGATGGCATCCTGGCCCGCATGGCCGAACCGATCGACCCTCCGCTCGCCGATGCCCAACTGACCGCCTTCGTCAAGGCTGTTCGGGAGGAACCCGGGCCTCCCGCCCGGGCCGTGGGCGCGGCGGAGTTGCGGCGCGCGCAGCGGCTCCGTGCCGAAGTCCGGCCCCCGGGGCCCGAGATGGCGCACGTCGAGGATCTGACGGTCGGACCGGCCGCCGTAGGGGCGCGTCTCTACCGGCCTTCGGCGGGGGACGGGCCGCTCGTGGTGTTCCTGCACGGAGGGATGTGGACGATCGGGGATCTGGAGTCGCACGACCGGGCGTGCCGACGCTTGGCGGCCGGTACCGGGGCGGCCGTGCTGAGCGTCGACTTCCGGCGGGCTCCGGAGCACCCGTGGCCGGCCGCCGTGGACGACTGCGTGGAGGCCATCCGGTGGGCGGCGGCCGGCGGGGTCGCCGGGACGGCGGGGCCGATCGTCGTCATGGGTGACAGTTCCGGGGGCAACCTCGCCGCGCTCGCCTGTCTGCGCCTGCGGGACGAGGGCGGACCGCTGCCTGCCGCCCAGGTCCTGCTGTACCCCAACACCGATCTGACGCTCTCGTGTCCCAGCACGCGGTCGAAGGCCACGGGCTGGGGCCTGACGACCGACGACGTCGCGTGGGGAGCAGAGCAGTGGGTCCCCGACCCGGCGCGGCGCGCCGATCCCGAGGTCAGCCCGCTGCACGCCGTCGACCTCGGCGGCCTGCCGCCCGCCGTTGTCGTCACCGCCGAGCACGATCCGCTGCGGGACGAGGGCGACGCCTACGCCGCCCGGCTGGCCGCCGCGGACGTTCCCGTCGGACACCGCCGCGAGGCCGGGATGGTCCACGGCTTCCTCACCCTCGACACCCTTTCGCCGGCCGCGGCGGCAGCGGGTGAGCGGCTCTTCGCGGACGTCACCGACCTGCTCGGCGGCCGTCACGTCCGCTGACGTCTCGTCGAGCAGTGGCCGCCTGGAGCCGATCCGGACCGGCCGCGGTGGTGTCACCGGTGTCGTCCCGGTGTTCGGGTTTCGTGTAGAGGACCTCTCGGACCTGTTCCGCCGCGCGGAGGATGCTCTCGCTGATGAAGTCGCTGAAGCGGGCGATGTTCTCCAGGCGGGCGGCGGCCGGGCTCTCGCGGCCGAGGACACCGACGCCCTGCCGTGCGATGTCGGCGACCTGGGCGATGCCGCGGGCGCTGGCGATCGTCGACTTGTACCAGACGCCGTCGTCGACGTAGTAGCGCTCGCGCCGGCGTTCGTCGCGCGACCGGCTGACGAGGCCCTGCTCCTCCAGGAACGCGATCGCCTTGGAGACGGAGGCCGCGCTGACCCCGAGGCGCCGGACGAGTTCGGCCGCGGTGAGGCTCCCCGCGTCGGCGACGAAGAGGCAGGTCAGCACCCGGGCCGTCATCCTGGGCAGGCCCTGTTGCATCAGGAGGGTGGTGAAGGCCTCCTCGTACTCCCGCACGGCCTCGTCGTCGCGCCCGCTCCCCCGCACCGGCGCCCCCTGTCCCGGCGGCGGGGTGCGCCTGCGCCGGTGGGCGCGGCGTTCGGTGGCGCGGTGCGCCAGGTCGGCGCGGTAGGTGGTGGGGCCGCCGTTGCGCATCACCTCACGGGTGATCGTCGAGGTCGGACGGTCGAGGCGGCGGGCGATCTCGGCGTAGGGGAGGCTGTCGGCCAGTCCCAGCGCGATCTGCTGACGTTCCTGCTGGGTGAGCCTGCCTCCCGGCATCGCGGTCTCCTCGGTGGTTCTTCGTGGTGGTCGCTGGTCGCCTCACCATAGCGTTCACCCTTCATCCATTGCAATGAATGAGCCGCTCGGCGTTGCGTTATCTTCAAGTCCGTTGCAACGATATATAGCTACTGAGCTGCATAGATGCAGATTGGACGCAACAAGTTCGTTGTCGAATCACGAAAGGCAACGTAGCGTTTCCGGTGTCAGAAAACGACGAGCCGACACCTGGAGAACACGATGCAGAAGTTCGACACCTCCACCCCGATCTCCGTCGTCCTGGACGTCCCCGCCGGACGCCTCCAGTTCATCGCCGCCGACCGCGCCGACGCCACCGTCGAGGTCCGGCCCGCCGACCCGGCCAGGAGCCGCGACACCAAGGCCGCCGAGCGGACCGAGGTCGCCTACGCCGACGGTGTCCTGCGTGTCACGACCCAGGCCCCGGACAGCCGGCTCCTCGGCCCCTCCGGATCGGTGGAGGTCACGGTCCAGCTGCCCGCCGGCTCCCGTGTCGAGGCCACGGCCGCCGGTGCCGAGCTCCGTGGCGTGGGACGCCTCGGTGACGTCTCCTTCGAGGGCGCGTACCGCCGGATCAAGATCGACGAGGCCGCGAGTGTCCGGCTCACCGCCGTCGACGGCGATGTCGAGGTCGGCCGGCTGGGCGGCCCCGCCGAGATCAGCACTGCGCGGGGCGACATCCGGATCGGCGAGGCCGTGCGCGGCACGGTGGTGCTCCGCACCGAGTCCGGCGACATCACGGTCGGCGCCGCCACCGGCGTCTCTGCCGCCCTGGACGCCGGCACCGGCCACGGTCGCGTCAGCAACTCCCTCAAGAACGACGGCACCACCGCGCTCGACATCCGCGCCACCACCTCACGTGGCGACATCACCGCCCGCAGCCTCTGAACGAACAGCAGCGGCAACCGCCGTATCAGCAGCTCCCACGCGACCAGGAGGAACAGAAGATGACGAAGAACAGCACTTCCTCGGCCGGTTCGAAGTGGTCCGGCATGGTGCCGGTCGACGACACGGCGCTGGCCGTCACCGACACCGGCGGTCCCGGAATCCCCGTGGTCTACCTCAACGGGCAGTTCGCCACTCAGGGGTACTGGGGGCGGGTCGTCGCCGAACTGGGCGTGGAATGGCGGCACATCACCTACGACGAGCGGGCCCGCGGCAGGAAGTCGAAGCGGTCCGCGGACTACTCCTTCGAGGCCGCCGTCCGCGATGTCGACGCCGTCCTCGCGGCCCGTGGGGTGGAACGGGCGCTGGTGGTGGGCTGGTCCTACGGGGCGTTCGTCGGGGCGCACTGGGCCGCCCGCAATCCGGGCCGGGCGCTGGGCGCGGTCCTGGTCGAGGGCGCGCAGCCGCACGACTGGCTGGACGAGGCCATGGAGCGGCGGATCCGGAAGACCTTCCGGCGGTTGAACCTGTTCATGCCGCTGCTGCGTCCGACGGGCCTGACCCCGCGGATGAACGCCGAGCAGATGGCGGACAGCAACATCGAGCTCGGCAGGATCGCCCGCGCGCGGGAGTTGGGCCCCGTGCTGGACAGCATCACCGTCCCCACGCGGTACGTCGTCGCCTCGGGGGCGTCCCTCGGGAGCAAGGGCGACGAGCAGGAAGTGATCCGCGCCAGCCTGGACGGGGTCGTCGCCCGTAACCCGAACATCAGGATCAGCGCGAAGGTCGCCAGCAATCACGACGCGATCCTCAAGAAGGACGGCCCGGCCGTCGCCGACGCCGTACGCGAGGTGGCCTCCCTCGCCCGCGACCGGCACTGAGACGCACGGCCTCCGCATCGGTCCCGATCGCCGTCGACCGGGACCGGCCCGCCGCTACACCTCGATGTGCCAGCCCATGATGACCGTACGGTCGCGGGGCAGTCCGAAGTGTTCGGCGGCGTCGGCGGTGATGTGGGAGGTGGCGATGAACAGGCGTTTGCGCCAGGGCGCCATCGTCGGTGCCGGGCCTCGCCGGAGCTCGATCGTCGACAGGAAGTACGACGCCTCGTCGAGCAGCAGCGGGCCCTCGGTGTCGGCCGGGTCGAGGAGCGCGAGGGTGCCGGGGACGTCCGGAGTCTCCATGTAGCCGAAGCGGGCGGTGACATGGACGATGCCGTCGTCGGCGTAGCCGAGGCCGTCGACGACGATCCGCCGGTCGGCCGGGACGCGGGGCACGGGCTCGGTCTCGATGGAGAGGATCACGACCTGATCGTGCCGCACGTGGTTGCGTTCCACGTTGGCCCGCATGGCGAGCGGGGCCGTCTGCTTGCCCCGGTTGAGGAACACCGCCGTGCCGGGGACCTGGAGCACCGGCCGTTCCCCGCTGCGGAGTTGGTCGACGAACGCGCGCAACGACCCTTCGTGCTCGGCCCGTTCCGCGGTGACGACCTCACGGCCGCGCTGCCAGGTCGTCATGACGGTGAACGCGGTGACGCCGATCAGCAGCGGCAGCCACGCGCCGTGGACGAGTTTGGTCAGGTTGGCCGCCACGAAGAGGAGGTCGACGGAGAGCAGCAGGGTCGCGCCGGTGGCGATGAGCCACACGGGAGTGCCCCATTTCGCGCGGGCGATGTAGAAGAACAGCAGGGTGGTGATGGTGATGGTGCCGGTGACCGCCATGCCGAACGCGAAGGCCAGCGCGGCGGAGCTGCGGAACGCGAAGACCAGGGTGAGGACGGAGACCATCAGCAGCCAGTTGATCCAGGGGACGTAGATCTGGCCGATGGTGGACTCGGAGGTGTGCGCGATCCGCAGCCTCGGCAGATAGCCGAGCTGGGCGGCCTGGGAGGCGACCGAGTAGGCGCCGGTGATCACGGCCTGGGAGGCGATCACGGTGGCCGCCGTGGCGAGCAGGACCATCGGCCACCGGCCCCAGTGGGGTACGAGGAGGAAGAACGGGCTGCTGATGTTGTCCGGGTTGTCGAGGATCAGGGCGCCCTGGCCGAAGTAGCTCAGGACGCAGGCGGGGAAGACGAGGAACAGCCAGCCGCGGGTGATGGCCCGGCGGCCGAAGTGCCCCATGTCCGCGTAGAGCGCCTCCGCGCCGGTGACGGCGAGCACGACCGCGGCGAGCGCGAAGAAGGCGGTGCCGAAGTGGCCGAAGAGGAAGCCCAGCGCGTAACTCGGCCACAGCGCGCGGAGGATGGCCGGGTGGTCGACGATGCCTACGACCCCGCACGCGCCGATGGCCGTGAACCAGAGGATCATGATCGGCCCGAACACCCGGCCCACCGCGGCGGTTCCGCGCCGCTGCACGAGGAACAGCACCACGATGATCACCGCGGTGATCGGCACGACCGCGTCGTCCAGCGACGGTTCGACGACCTTGAGCCCCTCGACCGCCGACAGCACCGAGATCGCCGGCGTGATCATGCTGTCGCCGAAGAAGAGCGAGGCGCCGAAGATGCCAAGTCCGGCCAGGATCACGGTAGTTCGCCCGCCGTGCTGCGAACCCCACCGTCGCAGCAGGGTGATCAGCGCCATGATGCCGCCCTCGCCCTCGTTGTCGGCGCGCATCGCCAGCAGCACATAGGTGACCGTGACGATGACGGTCACCGACCAGAACACCAGCGACACCACCCCGTACACGTTCTGCGTGCTGACCGGGACCGGGTGCGGGTCGCTCGGGCTGAACACGGTCTGGAGGGTGTAGATCGGGCTGGTCCCGATGTCCCCGAAGACGACACCGAGCGCGCCGATCACGACCGCGAGCCGCACCGCGTCCCGTGCGCTGCCGTGCCGGGTCCCCGACGGTTCCGCCTCGACCTCCTGCCGGCCATCGGCCATGGTGATCCTCCTCCTCGCGGACCGCGGTGCGGCCGGGCCCAGTGCGTCGCAGCGGACACTACCGACGCCCCGGCGCGATCACCCGCAGGTGTGGCCCGCTCCACCTCGAATCGTGTCGGCGTGGGAGGCCGCGTCGACGGGTGGGACGTCCGATGCCGACCCGGCGTCGCCGGCCCAGAACAGTGCGCGACTGGAGACGACGCAGTCCGCGCCCGCTCGGAGGCATGCCGCGAGGTTGGCCGCGTCGACACAGGCCGGAAGTGCGGGTGGGATCCGCCCGGCCCTGGCCGTCAGGGTCAGGTCGGCGGTGCCGGTGCCGGTGCTGCCGGGTTCGATCAGCACGACCAGGAGTCCGTCGCGGAGTCCCAAGTACGGCCGGACGACGGCCGGTTCCGTCACCGGCGGGACCGCGGGCCAGGCGGCGGCACCCGAGGCACGGATCCGTTCGGCGGTGTCGACCACGGCCACGGCGTCGGGGCAGGACCCGAACGGGAAGGTCACGCGCTCGACCCGCCGTGCGCAGATCTCTTCGATCAGGCCGTCGAGTTCGGGTTCCGGTGCGATGACATGGACGTCGAGCGGCCCGATGCGCTGCCCGGCGAGCGTGTGCACCAGGGAGAGGTCGACGCCTCGATGCCCGCGGTCGTCCGTGATGACGTCGGCGTGAATCCACAGACCGGCGCGCCAACTGCCGTGCGGCGGCGAGCCGTTGCGTCTGCGCGACGGCGTAGATCGCTGACGGCGAGGGTCGCTTCGGGGTGGCGGGCGATCTCCGCGAGGATCACCGGGTTCAACTCCCGTTCGCGGGGCGTCATACGGTCGTCTCTCCGGACCCGGCGGTGTCGGTGTCCAGCGCGTCCCGGGCTGCCAACACCGCGTAGGCCGCCTCGCGTCCGCCGTTCGAGCCGGGGCGGGGAACGGCGACCAGCCGGGTGGCCGGTGCCCACGCGCGCAGGACGTCACCCTCCGCCCGGCCCGACGCGACGGCCGCCGCCTGTACGCAGGCGCCGCGCGCCGAGGCCTCCGGGGCGTCGGCGACGAGCACCTCGCGGCCGGTGAGATCGACCAGGAGCTGTGTGTACGCGGCCTAGCACCAGGTCGGACAGGCCTCGCTGATCGACATGGCCAAGTGCCTTTACTGTTCGGACGCGCTCCCCGGCCCCCGAATCAGCCGCTACCAGCCCAAAAGACCTGGTCAGAGTCCCCACAGTAAACACCTTGTAGCGTACTACGCGTATAGTTTCGCTGTGAGCAACTACAGTCCAGATACTGAAACGACAGGTTCGCAGTCCGGCGGGGTGCAGTCCGTGGACCGTGCGATCAGCGTGCTGGAGATTCTTGCCCAGCGTGGTGAGGCCGGGGTCAGCGAGGTGGCCGGCGAGATCGATGTGCACAAGTCGACCGCGTTCCGGCTGCTCGGGGCGCTGGAGGCGCGCGGGCTGGTGGAGCAGGCGGGTGAGCGCGGCAAGTACCGGCTCGGGTTCGGGATCGTGCGGCTGGCCGGTGCGGTCACCGGGCGGATCGACATCACCCAGCAGGGCCGCCCGGTCTGCGAGCGTCTCGCCGAGGAGATCGGCGAGACGGTCAACATCGCGGTGATGCAGGAGCAGTTCGCCATCAATCTGTACGAGGTGCGCGGCCCCGGCGCCGTCACCGCGCACAACTGGGTCGGTGAACTCACCCCGTTGCACGCCACCTCCAGCGGCAAGGTCCTGCTGGCGCACATGCCCGCGAAGGAGCGTGCCGCGCTGCTGTCGGAGGCCGGCCTGAAGAAGGTGACCCCGGGGACCATCACCTCGAAGACGAAACTGGAGAAGAACCTCGCCGAGGCCCGGGAGCGCGGATACGCCTGGACGCTGGAGGAGTTGGAGGTCGGGCTGCACGCCGTGGCCGCGCCGGTGCGCAACCGGGACGGCGAGGTCGTCGCGGCGGTCAGCGCCTCGGGACCGGCCTACCGGTTCACCGAGGAGCGGCTGCACGAACTCGCCCCGATCCTGGTCAAGGGCGCCGAGGAGATCAGCCACCGCATGGGTTACCTGGGCTGAGTCAGCCCGAGTCGGGTCACCCCGGGTTGATCCCCAGGCGCTCGTTCACCCAGTCGTGGAACGCGCCGATGTGATGCTCGCTGGGCACCAGCACTCCGCCCTTGGCGTACATCCGTGAGCTCATTCCGGGCTGTGTGCGCTCGCAGGCCTCGAAGTCCTGGCGGTTGACCCGGTCGAAGAGTTCCACGGACCGGCTGACGTCCTTGCCGCTCTCGACGACGTGCGGGAGGTAGAGCCAGTCGCACTCGACGATCGTGCGGTCGACGGCCACCGGGTACATCCGGTGGAAGATCACATGGTCGGGGACGAGGTTGATGAACACCTGCGGCTTGATGGTGATCGCGTAGTAGCGGCGGTCCTGGTCCTCGCTCACCCCCGGGATGCGGTCGAGCCCCTCCGAGCCGTCGACTGTGAAGCCCTGCACCTCCTCGCCGAACTCGGCGCCGTGGCCGACGTAGTACTGCGCGGCGTAGCCGTCGGCGAACTCCGGGAGCACTTCGGTGAGTTCGGGGTGGATCGTGGCGCAGTGGTAGCACTCCATGAAGTTCTCGATGATGAGCTTCCAGTTGGCCTTGACGTCGTAGACGATGCGCCGGCCCACCGAGAGGTGGTCGATGTCGTAGTGCTCCAGCGACTCCACGTCGCCCAGCCGCGTCACGACCTCGCTGATGACGTCCTCGTCGAACGACGGCGGGTTCTCCGCCAGGTTGACCCACACGTAGCCGAGCCATTCGCGGACGGCGACACTCACCAGCCCGAATTCGGTACGACCGACGTCCGGCATCTTCGTCAGGTTCGGCGCCGCGACCAGCTTGCCGTTCAGGTCGTACGTCCAGGCGTGGTACGGGCATTGGAAAGCCCGCTTGACCTCGCCGGCCTCCTCGGTGCAGAGCTTGGCGCCGCGATGGCGGCAGACGTTGAAGTAGGCGCGTATGGAGTTGTCGCGGGCGCGGGTGACGAGGATGCTCTCGCGGCCGACGTCCACGGTCCGGAAGGCGCCGGGTTTGGCCAGGTCGGAGGAGCGCACGACGCAGAACCACATCGTCTCGAAGATGTGCTCCTGTTCCTGGGCGAAGAGGGCCGGGTCCGTGTAGGAGGAGCCGGGCAGGGTGGCGATCAGGCTGTCCGGCAGGCTGGTCGAGGTCACAGTGCACTCCTCGGAGAACGTCGTGGATCGGTCGGTCGCGCGCCGGGAAGAGCGGCTCCGGACGGCGTGGGTACGGGTCAACTCACCGTCGCGGCAAGCTGCTTGCGCCACCGCATGAACAGTCGCGGCTGGTCCATCGCGAGCACGGCGACCGGCTGACCGCCGCACCGGTAGACGGCGAGGAAACTGCGGTCGCCCGGGGCGCCCTCCTCGACGGTCACACTGTCGGCACCGGCCGCGTGACCGGCGAACTGGATCTTCACGCCGTACTGGTCCGACCAGAAGTACGGCGGCCGGGGCACCCCCGGCTCCGCCGCCCCCCAGGACAGCAGCGTGGCCACCGCGGCGTCGGGCCGCTCCCGCGCCCCGGTCCAGTGCTCGACCCGACGGTGCGAACCCGCCCGCGGGTCGTACCAGTTGGCACAGTCTCCTACGGCGACCACCCCGGCGAGGCTGGTCCGGCCGTCCGCGCCGCACTTGACGCCGTTGTCGAGCTCGACGCCGGAGCCTTCGAGCCAGTCGACGCACGGGCGGGCACCGACGCCCACGACGACGATGTCGGCGGGGACGGTGCGCCCGTCCTCCAGCAGCACGGCGTCGACGCGGACCTCGCCGCTCAGCCCCTTCACCCCGACACCGCACAACAGCCGTACGCCGTGGGCCTCGTGGAGGGCGGAGACGATGCCGCCCATGGTCTCACCTAGGGGGCCGGCGAGGGGGGTCGGTGCCGCTTCGATCACCGTCACGTCGAGTCCGAGGGCGTACGCGGTGGAGGCGACCTCGGCGCCGATGAAGCCGCCGCCGATCACCACCAGCCGTCCGCCCAGGGCGAGTTCGTCGCGCAGGGCGCGGGCGTCGTCCAGAGTGCGCAGGGTGTGCACGCCGGCCAGGCCGTCGGTGCCCGGCAGGTTCCGCGCCACCGCGCCGGTCGCGAGGACGACTCCGTCGGCGCGGACCTCCCGGCCGTCGTCGAGGGTCAACACCCGTTCCGCACCGTCGGCTTGGAGGGCGACGGCACGGGCACCGAGCAGCCACTCCGCGCGCAGGTCCTCGTCGTCCGACTCCAGCGCGAGATCGGCCTCGGCGAGGGTGCCCGCCAGGAACTCCTTGGACAACGGCGGTCTGTCGTACGGGCGATGGGGTTCGTCGCCGATGACGACGAGCCGTCCGTCGTAGCCCTGTTTCCGCAGCGAGCGTGCCGCCGACAGCCCGGCCAGCGAGGCGCCGACCACGGCCACGGTCCTCACGCGGGTCCGCCGGCGAGCCGGGACGCGACGCAGGGCGGCAGGTTCGGGGCGTCCGTGGACGGCACGACGTAGATCATGCCGTCCTGGACGAGCACTTCGTGGGTACGCACCGGGCGCTTGGCCGGCGGGGCGTCGACCGCTCCCGTCCGCAGGTCGAACTTCGAGGCGTGCAGCGGGCATTCCACCTCGCAGCCCTCCAGCCAGCCGTCGGCGAGCGAGGCGTCCTGGTGGGTGCACGTGTCGTCGATGGCGAAGACCTCGCCGTCGTCGGTGTGGAACACCGAAACCGGCGGTTCGATGTCGAGCCGGAAGGCCTCGCCTCGCGGCAGATCCACGAGAAGGCACGCGGGAATCATCATGACACCTCGGTGCGTATAGCGAAACGGATTGCGGTAAGCGCAACGTCAGTTTGAGGGCGCCCCCAAACCCTTGTCAAGGCATCCAGAGGACAGGCGAACCCCGGACCCGACGTTGCCTCTCACGCAACGCGGCGCACAATAAGCAACTCCGCGCCGCCGCCGGTCCCCTGCCTCTCAGCCCCCGTGGCCTCCCCGCAGACGGGCCTCCCGGCGGGCGTGGGCACGGCGGCCGGACAGGCGCCAGAGGAGGCGGGCGGGGGGGCGGAGCCTTGGTGAGGAACGTTGACGTGTGTTCCTCCTTCTCCACGTGCGCGGTCAGCACCGAGCCCGGTTCGGTGAGCCGATCCACGACCTGCTGGGCGAGGGACGGCCGGGGGTCGGCGGCGAAGGCGGAGTCCGTTCTCGGATCACGGTGCCCGACGCGGATCGACATCCGGTCGGCGGCGGGTGGAAGCGGCGTCGACCCGGCGGGCGCGCGGGCTCAGCGCCCCGCCGCTTCCTTCCGCAGGCGGTCGCCGACCTCGTACACATGCTCGGCGGCGGAGATGTCGACCTCGGCCCGGTCCGAGCTCAGCGCGGTGAACAGGCGGGCCACCTCGTCGAGGAAGTAGGCCGGGCTGTTCGGGTCGTCCGGCGCGCCGCCGACGACCTCCGACTCGGCGAAGTACTCGACGGCCTCCGCTCTGCGCCCCTGGTCCACGAGCACGACCGACAGCAGCCGGGTGGACATGTAGAGCGTCAGCGCGTCGTCCCCGTCGCGGGACCGCCCGATCCCCTCGCGCGGATCGGTTTCCGTCGCCGTCGGATCACCGCGGATGAAGGCAAGCCAGGCCCTGATGTGCCGGGTCTGCGACGGCAGGTCCGGGTCGTCGCCCAGGTCGGCCGCGGCGACCGCGTGGTCCTTGACGCGCTCCAGTTCCCGCTGGTGCGCGGGCCCGGCGAAGAGCCCGCTCGACGCGATCACCGACAGCGCGGCGACGACGATCCGCGCGGCGTCCGGGATGTCGCGCAGCACCTGGGAGAACACCGCGACCAGCAGGGAGTGCTCGGCCGGCAGCCAGGAGCGCGCCTCGGCGGCGTCGGCGAACCGCAGTCCGGTCAAACGGCACGGAGAAGAGATGGACGCCGAGCGAGCCGGACCGCTCGGTCGCGCTCGCGGCCTGGAGCAGGGTGGTGTGCGGGAACATCGAGCCCGAACGCGTACCCCTCAACCGCCGTTGCCACCTGCCGGATTCCAGCGGCCTGAAACCCCCCTCATCTGCGCGTCCTCGATGCCCACGAGTTAGGGTGCTGATGGCTCGCGCAGGGGACACGAGGGGGGCTCGCGTTGGATCGTGCGGCAGGAGAGGACCTGGAAGCCGTGCCGGGCGAGAGCCTGGCCCGTGCGGTGCTGCCTCCGTCGCTGCGCTCCCGGCTAGGTGTGATCGGGGTGCTCGCCGCGCTGGTGGTCGTCGTGATCGGGGTCATGTACTCCGGGCACAGCGCATCCGGTGCCGTGGACCGGTGGATCTTCCCGCCGACGTCGGACAGCGTGCGGGCGCCGTGGCGCCAAGTCGCCCTGGTGCTGGACTTCTTGGGGGAACCCGTGGGGTCGGCGCTGGTGATCGTGGGCGGTGTGGTGGGCTGCCTGGTGCTTCGGCGCCCGCGTGCGGCCGTGCTCGTCCTCGCCGGGGCCGGCGCGACCGTGGGGACGACCACGGTGCTCAAGCACGTGGTGGGACGGACCATCCACGGGCCCGGCAACCTGTCGTACCCGAGCGGGCACACCGCCTTCGCCACCGCGCTCGCCCTCGTCGCGGCGCTGCTCGCGACGGACCGGCTCGGCCTCGGAAGGGCGGCCGGTACGTCACTCGTGCTCGCGGCGGGGCTGGTGGCCGGCGCGGTCATGGGGTGGGCGGAGGTCGGGCTGGGCGCGCACTACCCGACCGACGCCCTCGGCGGCTGGTGCACCGCGCTGGCGGTGATTCCCGCGACTGCCTGGCTGGTGGACCGGGCGGCCGACCGGCTGGGTGACCGGCCGTCCCGCGGGACGGCCGACGCCGGTCGGCGCGAGCGCCCCTGACCTCACGTCACCTCACGCCAGGCGGCGGAACACCGGCTTCACCGCCCGCCCGGCCAGCCAGGGGGTGGGGTCGGCGGCGTCCAGCGCCTTCCGGTACACCGCGCAGGCCTGGGCGACCACATCGACAGTGCGGTCGATGTCCTCGTCGTCGAGCGCGCTGCTCACCACGAAGGACGGGGCGAGCACCCCGCCCGCGAGAAGCCGGCGCAGGAACAGCGTGCGGTACTGCTGCGACGGTTGCAGGTTCTCGTCGAGGGTGGCGAAGACCAGGTTGCTGGCCCGGCCCCGGACGACGACGTGGTCGCCGACGCCCATGGCCTCCGCGGCGTCGCGGACACCGGCGGCCAGCCGCTCGCCGAGGGAGTGCAGCCGCGCGGTGATGCCCTCCTCGACGTAGGTGGTCTGCACGGCCATCGCGGCCGCCAGGGAGTGCGTCTCGGCGCCGTGCGTGGTGGACAGGAGGAACACCCGGTCGCTGGTGGAGTCGCGCAGCCCGCCGCGCTCCATCAGGTCGCGGCGCCCGGCCAGCGCGGAGACGGCGAATCCGTTGCCCAGCGCCTTGCCGAAGGTGGAGAGGTCGGGGACGACGCCGTAGAGGCCCTGGGCGCCCGCCTCGGACCAGCGGAAGCCGGTGATCATCTCGTCGAAGATCAGGACGCAGCCGCGCCGGTCGGCCAGTTCCCGCAGACCGGCGAGATACCCCTGGGGCGGCTCGGTGTGGGTGGCCGGTTCGAGGATCAGGCAGGCGATCTCGTCCGGGTAGCGCGCGAGCATCTCCTCCGTGGCGGCCAGGTCGCCGTAGGGGAAGGACGCGATGAGGTCGGTGGTCGTCGACGGGATGCCGGCGGACATCGGGGTGGTGCCGATGAACCAGTCGTCGACGGAGAAGAACGGGTGGTCGGAGCAGAGGGCCACCCGTGAGCGGCCGGTGGCGGCGCGGGCGAGGCGGACCGCGGCGGAGGTGGCGTCGGAGCCGTTCTTCGCGAACTTCACCATCTCGGCCGTCGGCACAGTGGCGAGGAAGCGCTCGGCGGCCTCGACCTCCACGATGGACGGCCGCACGAAGTTGCTGCCGCGGCCGAGTTCGCGCCGCACCGCCTCGATCACGCGCGGGTGGGCGTGGCCGAGGCTGACCGACCGCAGGCCGGAGCCGTACTCGATGTAGCGGTTGCCGTCGACGTCCCACACGTGGGCACCGCTGCCGTGGCTGATGACCGGGGCCAGGTTCTCGGGGTACTGGTCGTCGCCCTTGGCGTAGGTGTGAGCGCCCCCGGGGATCATGGCGTGCAGCCGCTCGTTGGCTGTCCGCGACAGGGGCAGGTCAAGCACTTCGGTGTCCACGAGGACCTCAACTTTCTCTGTGCTTCAGGACCTCTGCGAGGCTCGGTGCCTCTCGGTCCCGTTGGGACATCAGCGCAACCGGCAGCGGCCAGGGAATGGCCAGCTCCGGGTCGTCGTAGGCGATGGTCACGTCCTCGGTCGGATCGTGCGGTCGGTCGATCCGGTACGAGGTGTCGGCGATATCGGTCAGTGCCTGAAAACCGTGCGCGCATCCCGCGGGAATGTAAAGAGTTGGTTGTGATTCTCCTGTGAGTTCAAAGGACGTCCAATGGCGGTAAGTCGGGGAATCCGGCCGCAGATCCACGAGGACGTCGAAGATCCGGCCGTACGAGCAGCGCACCAACTTGGCCTCGCCCGCGCCGGATCGCAGGTGCAGACCGCGCACCACGCCGCGGACCGAGCGGGACAGGCTGTCCTGGACGAAGGCGTTCGGCTCGAGACCCACCGAGCGGACCACGTCGGCGTCGAACGTGCGGCAGAAGAAGCCGCGTTCGTCGGTGTACGGCGTCGGCTCGAAGAGGAACGCGCCGGAGATCTCCGGGACTTCGGTCGCTTTCATGGAGACTCCTGCGGTGCGGGTACGTGGGTGTGGTGGGTCGGCGGGAACACGGCCGCGGTCAACGAGCCGAACTGGTCCTGGAGTTGGCGGGCGGCGTCCTGGTTCCGCTCGGCGAGGGTCCCCCGCAGTTCGGGCGCCCGTTTCTCCAGCGCCCGGAATTGCTCCAGCAACCGGTCGGCGTCGACCTCGCGCGCCGGATGGCAGTACGCGCCGAGGCCCATCCGTTCCATCAGCGCGTCGCTCTTCGCCGCGTAGCTGAGCGCGAGCACCGGTGTGCCGGTCTTCAGCGCGCAGATCAGGTTGTGATACCTGACCGCCACCACGGTGTCGGCGGCCACCATCTCGTTCATCAGGTCGTCCAGCGAGGCCGGTTCGGCCGCGGTGACCAGCGGTGAGTCGACGGCGTCGAGGATCGCGGCGACCACCGTCGCGTCGCACTGGTCGCCGGTGAGCAGGCGGACCGGCCTGCCCTCCTCGACCAGGGTGCGGACGAACCGGATCGTCCCGTCGAGATAGCGTCCGTAGATCTCGTCGGCGCGGGCGCGGTCGTCGTTGCCGCCGTGGAAGTCCATGACGCCGACGCAGACCGTGCCGGGCGTGTCCGAGGGCGCGCTCGACCGCGGTGCCGGCAGGGAGAAGGCGAGGTCCGGGTAGACCTCGTCGCGCGCGGTGTCGACGCCCATCGCCCGCATCGCGTCCCGGGACTGGGCGTCCCGGTAGGACCGGTAGGCGGCCAGCCGCCCCGACCAGCGGACCAGGGCGCGGGTGGGCCGGTTGCGGATCTCGGCGGCGCCGACGCTCACCAGCGCGACCCGGGTACGCGTCAGCTTCCCGCTCGCGCAGAGCAGGAACAGGGAGTACGGGAAGCCCCAGGGCCGCAGCGGCAGGGTGGCTTCGAGGACGCCCATGCCGGGCACGATCACCACGTCGTGGCGGCGCACCCAGGCGGCGGTGCGGAAGATGTCGACGAACTTGCCCAGGCCCTTGGCCGCGATCGAGCCGAGGCGGGACGCGGTGCGGTACTCGGCGCGGTTCCAGTGCATCCGGGTGGCGGGGATCCCGAACCGGGCCGTCACGGCCTCGGGTCCGCCGCACAGGGCGTCCACGACCGCGTCCGGGTGGTCGGTACGGAGGTATGCGAGGACGGCTTCGAGCGAGCCGTCGTTGCCGAGGTTGCCGGAGCCGAGCAGGCCGAACACCCCGACACGCACCGGCAGTTGGGGCGCGGAGGTCATGCGTGCCTCCCCTCGCGGCCGGCGACCAGGGCGTCCACGGAGACCGTCAGCTGGGCGGGGTCGACCGGGGCGCGGTCCTCGACGCGCTCGCCGGCGCCCGGGCGGACCCGGCTGGTCATCCAGGAGGCCAGGTGGCGGTAGCAGGCGCGCCGGTCGGCCGGGGACAGCGGTGCCCGCCGGATCGCGGAGGCGAAGCCCCAGATGTACTCGGCGAGCAGCCGGGGCGCCGGGTGCAGCGCGCCCGCGCGGCGCGGGTCGAGGTTGACGCAGCGGGCACGCTTGGAGGGGTTGGCGCGTTCGGCGCGGGTGGGGTGGTCGCGGCGGAAGTAGAGGAGTTCCGGGACCTGGTGGAAGCGTCCGTGCAGGGTGATCTCGGCGACGAACGTGCGGTCCGCGTGGTGGTAGCTGTCCATCGGCTTCACCCGGCGCAGCATGTCGGCCCGCATCACGCCGTAGAAGTCGTCGCCGCCCGGCTCGAACAGCAGGCTGCGGAAGCGCTCCGGCGCGCTCGGGGAGCCGGTGGCGAGCGTGTACTCGTACGGGACCGTCACCTGGCCGTCGCCGTCGATGACCGCCTGGTCGGTGTGGGCGAGGATGACGTCCGGCCGCTCGTCCAGTGCTTCGATGCAGCGCGTCAGCAGGTCTCGGCCGTAGAGGTCGTCGTGCGAGGCCCACTTGAACAACTCGCCCCGGGACTCGGCGAAGACGTGGTTGTGGTTCGGGGTGGCGCCGATGTTGCGGGGCAGCCGGAGGTACCGGATGCGGGAGTCCTGCGCGGCGTACTTGCGGCAGATGGCCTCGGTGCCGTCGGTCGAGGCGTTGTCGGACACGACCAGTTCGAAGTCCTCGTAGGTCTGGCCGAGGAGGGCGTCGAACGACTCGGCCAGGTACTCCTCGCCGTTGTACACGGGCAGGCCGATGCTCAGCCGCGGTCGGTCGGTCATGAGGTCCTCACTTCGGGGATGGGTTCGCGGTGGTGCTCGCGCAGGGCGGAGCGCAGTTGCAGCCACCACACGGCCGAGCCGCTGATGGTCGCGGCGGCGACGCCCCAGGCCGAGCCGGCCGTACCGCCGAGGGCCGCGCCGCCGAGGCCGCCGCCGACGTAGCAGGCGGAGGCGAACAGCTGGCAGCGCAGGCTGCGCCTGGCGGCGCCGAGCGCGCGCAGTCCGGCCGCGGCGCCGGTGCCGAGGCCCGCTCCGGCGACGCTGAGGGTGATCTGCACGATGAGGTGCGAGGAGGAGTGCCAGACGTCGCCGAGCGCCAACTCGCCGAACCTGCCCGGCATCAGCAGCAGCGCGGAGCCCCAGAGCAGCGCACCGGTGGCCTGTCCCCCACCGAGGTAGAGGCAGAACCGGCCCAGTCGGTGCGGGGCCTGCCGCAGCACGCGGGCCGCCTCCGGGACGGTGACCAGCGAGAGCCCCATCAGTACGGCGAGGAAGGGGCCGAGGAGGAGTTCGGCGCCGCGCACCGCGCCCACCGCGCTCACTCCGACGATCACGCCGAGGCCGTACGCCCTCAGTTGGCTCGCGCCGCTGAGGCTGACGTTCTCGACCAGGTACCGGTAGCCGAGGTCGCGCTGTTCGCGCAGCCAGCCGCGGGCCTGGGTCATCCGGGGCCGGATGCCGGACTGGACGCAGCCGTATCCCGCCGCGACCGTGGCGGACGCGCCCCAGGCGAGCACGAAGGCGGCCACGGTGTCGACATGGGCCGCCACCACCATGGCGGGGATCAGCGCGACGCCCCACACGATGTCGTTGACGAACGCCTTCCGTCCGTCGCCCGCGGCGAAGAACGAGAAGCGCCAGGCGTCCTGGAGCAGCAGCCCCGGCATCATGAGGCCGAGGGCGGCGAAGGCGGGCCCGACCCGGCCGCCGAGGCCGAGTCCGGCCGCCAGGCAGAGCACTCCGAGGGCCGTGCCGACGCCGAGCGCGGTGCCCGTCGAGCGGGCCACCGCCCCGCGCCAGGACGCCTCCGGGACTCCGCTGAAGCGGACCACGAGCGGGTCGGTGGCCAGGCCCCGGGAGACGTTGAGCACCACGCCGTAGGTCACCCAGGCGAGGCTGAACACGCCGAACGCGGTGACCCCCAGCGAGCGGGCCACATAGATGCCCACCGCGAAGTTGCTGATGCTGGAGGCCGCCTGGTCGGCCAGCCCCCAGGAGAGCCGGCCGACGAGCGCCCGCTTGGCGGACCGCACCGGCACCGCTTTCTCCCCGTCGGTGGTCGTCGATGTCATGTCTTGATCAGTCCGGCCTCGTGCAGGGCGTCGGCCGCTGTGGCGACGCTGTCGAACGGGAGCCCGGACCGTTCGGCGACGTCCAGCAGACTGTGGTCGCCGTCGGAGAGGTTGAGCACCCAGAGCATGGCCATCTGGGCCTGCTTGGTGTCGCTGCGCCCGCCGAGCGCGTCGTACAGCCCGCGCCGGCCGAGCTGGGGTTCGCCGTAGGGGCTGAGGTTGAGGTAGCGCCGGTTGCGGTCGAGAACGGTGAACGCCTCGCGGCAGACCGCGAGGGTGTCGGCCATCGCCTCCGGGGAGACGAAGTCCGGGTTGTCCGCCGAGGTGTGGTACTCGGGATAGCCCGCGTACGGGGTCCGGCTGAGCGACCCGACTCCGAGGTTGAACCCGGGTGAGCAGTACTGCCGCTCGTCGTAGCCGTACGGCGTGAACTCGTTGATGTGGTGCGGCCGTTCGGACGCGGCGAGCACGTGCCGCAGCACGCGGTCGATCTCCGCGTCACCGCGTCGGCTTTGTTTGTACGTCAGTTGGCCCGTGTCCCCGGCGCAGGCCAGCACGAGCCCGTGCTTGACCCGCTCGATCCGCTCCGCGTTGCGGGCCAGCCAGGTGATCGCCCCGATGGTGCCGGGCGCGTAGATGAACCGGTAGGTGTAGTACGGCGATTGCTCCGCCAGCGCACGGGCCAGGAAGGTCGCGACCGCGATGCCGGCCAGGTTGTCGTTGGCCAGCGAGGGGTGGCAGGTGTGGCAGGAGACGATGACCTCGTCGGCCACCTGCCCGGGGACCACGTGCTCGGCGTAGGTGAGGTGCCCGTCCGCGAGGGTGGAGTCGATCCGCACCTCGTAGTCGCCCTCGGGCAGCGCGTCCAGAGTCTCCTGGGCCAGGCAGAAACCCCACTCCGGCTTGTAGTAACTCGTGCGGTACGGCACCCAGTCCGGGTGGTCCGGCAGCGTGTGCAGGTGTGCGCGCAGCTCGGAGAGCGGCATGGTCCGCGACACCGGGACGCTGTAACCGAGCACGTGCAGGCTGGACTCGGCGAAGTCGACGACCCGCCGCCCGGTGGCGTCGGCGATGTACGCGTCCCGGATGTTCCACTCCTGTGGAACGGTCCAGTCGAGCACCTGCGTCCCGGTCGGCACCTCGTGCACAGTCAGCGGGACGTACTCGCCGACGATGTCCAGGGTGGCGCGTACCCCGTCGCCGGTGATGCTCCGGCAGAGCGGGTACAGCCGCTCCACCAGTGCGTGCATCTCCTCGCCCACTGCGGTCATCGGCGCCACCGCAGGGTGTCGTCGACGGTGCCGGCCTCGGAGGCGGCCTTGAGCACGGCGAGGCGGGTGAAGCGCTGCTCGAAGTCCTCCCGGGTCAGGTCGAACTTGCGGTAGGCGTCGGCGAGTTCGAGGGCGCCCTGCTTGACCGTCCACTCGCAGTCGAAGTCGGGGATCGCGGTACGGAAGCGGGAGAAGTCCACGCGGTACGAGCGCGGGTCGGCGCCGTTCTCGCCGGTGATCACGACCTTCGCGCCGGACACCGCCTCGGCGACCTGCTCGGCGATCTCGGCGACGGTGACGTTGTTGACCTCGCTGCCGATGTTGAAGGCCCGGTCGTGGACCGCCTCGCGCGGCGCGGTGAGCGCGGCCGTGAAGGCGCGGGCGATGTCGGCCGCGTGGACGAGCGGGCGCCAGGGGGTGCCGTCGGAGAGGACCAGCACCTCGCCGGACAGGAGCGCGTGGCCGACCAGGTTGTTGAGCACGATGTCGGCGCGCAGCCGGGGCGAGTAGCCGAAGGCGGTGGCGTTGCGCATGAACACTGGGGTGAAGTCGTCGTCGGCCAGCGCGTGCACGTCGTCCTCGACCCGCACCTTCGACTCCGCGTACGGCGTCACGGGGCGCAGCGGGGCGTCCTCGGTCACGAGGTCGTCGCCGCCCGAGGCGCCGTAGACGGAGCAGGTCGACGCGTAGAGGAAGCGGCCGACTCCCGCGTCGCGGGCCAGCTTTGCCAGTCGTACGGACGCGTGGTGGTTGATGTCGTAGGTGAGTTCCGGGGCCAGCGAGCCGAGCGGGTCGTTGGAGAGCGCGGCCAGGTGGATCACCGCGTCGAACCCGGCCACGTGCTCGGCGGTGAGGTCGCGCAGGTCCACCCGCACGCCGGGCGGGTCGGCGGGCTGCGGGCCGAGGACGGAGTCGGCGAACAGGCCGGAGTCGAGGCCGAAGACCTCGTGTCCTGCGGCGGTGAGGACGGGTGCCATCACGGTGCCCAGATATCCCTGGTGTCCGGTCAGTAGTACGCGCAAGGTGTTCAACCCCCCAGGTTGAGCGTGAGTTTGGTGACGGCGAAGGCCTCGGCGTAGCGCGCGTGGCATTCGATACCGCGGATCCGGGCGAGGCCGAGGAAGGCCTCGCGGTCGTACCACGGGCGGTGCCGCTGCGAGGGGTAGTGCTCCTGCAGCAGCCGTACCTTCTCTTCGGCGGTCTCGGTCTCCAGCGGCTGGTAGGCCGCCGGCCGGCCGAGGTCGCCGTCCCACTTGACGATCTCGTAGCCGAGCACGAGGTGGTCACGGAACGCCGTGGTCATCAGTTGCGCCAGGCCGCGGTGGTCCTGGTGGGCGTCGTCGGTGCGGGGCGCGAGGACCAGTTCGGGCTCGGTCTGCGCGCGGAGTTCCTCGACGGCGGCCTTGGCCTCCTCCCAGTGCGCGGGGAGGCGGCCGTCCGGGAGTTTGTGCACGGTCAGGCGCAGGTCGGCGCCCGGGCAGAAGGCGGTGAGCGCGGCCTGTTCCTCCTGCTCGCGCTCGCTGCCGCCGCCGGAGAGCACCAGCGCGTCGACGCGGATGCCGGGGCGCGCCTGACAGAGCGTCAGCAGGGTGCCGCCGGCGCCGATGGCGATGTCGTCGCAGTGGGCGCCGACGACGACGATCCGGTCGAGCGGACCGGCTCCGAGCCTGATCACGCACGCACCCCCGCGCTGTCCCTCTCCCACAAGGCCCACGGGCGGTCGCCCCGGGTGTAGGACTCGTCGAGCGCGGCCCGCTCCTTGACCGTGTCGGTCGGCTTCCAGAAGCCGCGGTGCTGGTGTGCCACCAGCCGCCCCTGCTTGGCCAGTTGGGCACAGCCGTCGGCGACCAGGTCACCGTTCTCCGGTATGTGGTCGAAGACCTCCTGGCGGAGCACGAAGTAGCCGCCGTTCTCCCACAGCGGCATGTCGCTCACCGCGGTGATGCCGCCCACCAGTCCGTCCTCGCCCAACTCCACGCAGTGGAAGGAGGATTGGGGCGGTACGACCATCATCGACGCGCCCGCGTCGCGCTGGGCGAACCTGTCGATCATCTCCGGAAGCGGGGCGTCGGTGAGGACGTCGGCGTAGTTGGCGAGGAACATCTCGTCGCCGTCGAGGTGGTGGCGCACTCGGCGCAGCCGCTCCCCGATGGGCGACTCGATGCCGGTCTGCGCGAAGGTGATCGTCCAGTCGGCGATGTCGGTGGAGAGCAACTCGGTCCGGCCGCCGCGCAGGACGAAGTCGTTGGACACCGTCTCCTCGTAGTTGAGGAAGAAGTCCTTGATGTGGTGGGCGCCGTAGCCGAGGCAGAGGATGAACTCCTTGTGCCCGAAGTGCGCGTAGTAGCGCATGACATGCCAGATCAGGGGTCTCGGTCCGACCATCGCCATGGGCTTGGGGACGTCGTCGGAGGTTCCGTTGCGCATGCGCATCCCGTAACCGCCGCAGAACAGGACGACCTTCATGCTGTGACCTCTTTCGACCGCTCGACCTCGACGATGCTCAGTTCGGGGATGGGGAAGACGAGCCGGCCGCCCCACTCGTGGACGTAGGCGAGTTGCTCGACCAGTTCGGCCCGCAGGTTCCACGGAAGGACGAGGACGTAGTCCGGCTTGTCCGCGGCGATCTGCTCGGGCGGCAGGATCGGGATGCGGGTGCCGGGGGTGAACCGGCCGTGCTTGTACGGATTGCGGTCGACCGTGTACGCGAGCAGGTCGGGGCGGATGCCGCAGTGGTTGAGCAGGGTGTTGCCCTTGCCGGGGGCGCCGTAGCCGACCACGGTCTCGCCGCGCTCGGCCGCGTCGATGAGGAACCGGAGCAGGTCCCGGCGCACCTTGGCGACCCGGGCGGAGAACTCGGTGTAACCGGCCAACTCCTGGAGCCCGGCCGCCTTTTCGCGGGCCAGTACGTCGGCCACCCGCTGCGAGGGCTCCCCCGCGACCTCGGCCGGGCGGGACCACAGGCGGATGGAGCCGCCGTGCGTGGGCAGCAACTCGACGTCCACGAGCGTGAGTCCGCCGCTGGCGAGGGCCCGGATCGCGGAGGCGACCGTGTAGTACTGGAAGTGTTCGTGGTAGATCGTGTCGTACTGGTTGTCCTCGATCAGGGTCAGCAGGTGCTGCACCTCGATGGAGACCCAGCCGTCGTCGGCGACCAGGGCGCGCAGGCCCTGGGTGAAGCCGACCACGTCGGGGATGTGCGCGTACACGTTGTTGGCGACGACCAGGTTTGCCGGGCCGTGCTCGGCGCGGACGGCCGCGCCGGTCTCGGGGCTCAGGAAGTCGGTGAACGTGGGCACGCCCGCCTCGCGCGCGGCGGCGCCGACGTTGACCGAGGGCTCGATGCCCAGGCAGCGGATCCCCCGGTCCACCACGTGCCGCAGCAGGTAGCCGTCGTTGCTCGCGACCTCGACCACGAAGGAGTCGGAGTCGAGGCCGAGGCGGTCCACCGCGCCGTCGACGAAGGTGCGCGCGTGCTCCACCCAGGAGGTCGAGAAGGAGGAGAAGTACGCGTACTCCTTGAACGTCTCCTCCGGCGTGATCAGCGGCGGTATCTGCGCCAGCCAGCAGTCGGTGCAGACCCGCAGATGGAGCGGGTACGCCGGTTCCGGCAGGTCCAGTTGGTCCGCGGCGAGAAAGCTCTCACACGGCGGTGTCGCCCCCAGGTCGACGACGCTCGCCGTCGCTTCCGAGCCGCAGAGTCGGCATCGTGTCATGTGCTCTCCCCATCCCCCCTGCCCGCGTGGGTGTCCCCACCGCGAGCCAGTGCTGACCGCCCCGCGATCGCGGTGCGGTACTCCTCCAGCAGGCGCTCCAGGCCGACGGCCGGGCTGAATCCCTGCTCGTAGCGGTGCCGGGCCGCCTGCCCCATCTCCCGGTTGCGGTCCGGGTCGTTCGCGATCCGGCGGATTCCGGCCGCGAGCGAGGCGGCGTCGCCCGGCGTGTGCAGCAGCCCGGTGACACCGTCGTCGACGAGTTCGACGAAGGCGCCGTGCCCTGCGGCGACGGTCGGCACCCCGGCCGCCATCGCCTCCACGACCACCAGGCCGAACGCCTCCAGCCAGGTCGAGGGCGCGATCACGGCGACCGACCGCGCGATGGCCTTGCGGCACTCCGCCGGGTCCAGCAGGCCGACGTAGCGCACGTCGTCCCGGCCGGCCGCCCAGGCGACGACCTCTTTCTCCAGCGGCCCGGTGCCGGCGATCGCGAGCGGGACGCCCACGCCGCCGCCGGCCGCGACCTCGTCCCACGCGGCCATGAGCAGCCGTACGCCCTTGGCCTCCGCGAGCCGGCCGAGGTAGAGCAGTTGCTCGCCCCCGCCCTCGCGGCGGATGTCGGGTTCGGGGACGAAGTTGTGCTTCACCGCGAGGCGTTCGGCCGGCATGCCGGAGGTCACCAGGACGTCGCGCTGCGCGGCGGAGATGCACAGGAAGCGCTCGACGCCGGTCCACCAGCGCTTCCGGTTGGCCGAGAGGCTGACCGCGAGCGGCACGGTCGCGAGGCTGGAGTTGCGGTAGCAGCCGTGCCGGACCGCGGGCAGCGGGGTCGAGCCGACGCACTCGGTGCACGGGCGGCCGTCCCGCTGGAGGGTGCCGGGCGGGCAGACCTGGGTGTAGTTGTGCAGCGTGGCGACGGCGGGCACCGAGGCGTCGGCGCAGGCGGCGAGGACCGCGGGCGACAGGAGCGGGAACACGTTGTGGACGTGCACCACGTCCGGCCGCTCGGCGCGCAGCTTGGCGGCCAGCTCCTTGCGCACGGCCGGGTTCCACGGCACCAGGAGCGGCACCGCGGCTTTGCCGAGGAGGGAGCGTCCGCCGATGTCGTCGCTGCGCCGCTCGAACAGCTCGACCCGGTGGCCGGCCGCGCGCAGCAGCTCCACCTCCTGGTCGACGACGTTGTTCTCCCCGCTCGGCTGCGCCGAGTTGTAGCGGTTGTGCACCACGAGGACGTGCATGCTCAGTTCGCCTCCGATCCACGGGCCCAGCGCGGGACGTGCCGCCGAGCGGCGTCGGGCTTCGCGAAGGTCTTCGAGAGGGGCTTCGCGAGCGGCTTCCCGAGCTGCGTCGGGAGCGGAGCGGCCTGGGCGGGTGCCGCCAGCAGCGAGGCGGCCAGGGCCAGATGGAGCAGATACGGCGAGGCGTCGCCGAGGCCGGCCTCGGTGTACGAGGCGATCGCGCAGTAGCTGATCAGGAAGATCGCGCAGGCCCGCTGCAAGGACGGCGGGCGCAGCAGCGCGACACCGCCCAGCACGACGATGATGATCGCGACGAGGGTGACACCGATCAGGCCCTGCTCGTTGTAGACGGCCAGCCAGCTGTTGTCGATCGGCAGCCCGCCGAAGGACTTGTCGCCGAGGCCCACACCGAAGAGCTGCTGCGCGGTGGACCGGGGCTCGGCCAGCAGGGCGTTCCAGACCTTGGCCCGGCCGGTGAGGCTGGAGAAGTTCTCCTGGCTCTGGCCGCGCAGGAACCAGGTCTGGAGAGCGGAGGCGAAGCCGACCGCGGCCACCACGGAGATCAGCACCGACCAGCTGAAGAAGCGGCGGGCCGCGGCGCTGGTCAGGATGAGCGAGCCGATCGCCAGCGACAGCCCGAGCAGCAGGCCGAGCGTGGCCGTCCGGGTGTGGGTCAGCGCGAGCAGCACCAGCGACGGCACGATGACCAGCACGGCGCTGGTCCGGTCGGTCCGCTTGCCGATGACGAGCAGCGCGGTGAGCCCGATGATGACCGCCGCGTACTGCCCGATCTGCGGCGGGGTGAGCGGCCACAGCGCGCCGACGAGACGTCCGCCGTAGAGGTCGGGCAGGGCCTTGCCCGGGGAGACGACCAGGCCGAGGGCGACCGAGCCGAGGACCGCGAAGTAGGCCCGGATGTGGTACCGGACGAACGTCAGGCTGCCGTCCCACCAGCGGCTGAGGAGCCACAGCGTGCCGACGAAGAGCGTCAGCCGGAAGCAGCGGAACAGCGCGCCCATCCCGGACTCCAGGCTCGCGCTGGAGATCACGCTGGACACCAGCAGCAGGCTGAGCAGCAGCACGTAGGCGCTGGGCCGGATGCGTACCCGCTGGTTGACCAGGAGTGCCAGGCCGAACGCGGCGACCAGCGAGCCCATGGTGACCATCTGGATGAGGGAGCGGGGCAGCGGGACGATGGTCTTCGCCCCGGCGGAGCCGAGCGTGTTGAGGACCAGCAGCCCCCAGACGATCCCGACGATCTTCGGTGTGCCGGCCGGACGCGGCTCGGTCGCGGGCAGCGTTCCGACCGTGTCCGGTCCGCGTGTCGAGTCCTCGCTCATCTCAACCACCTGCCTGGAGGTCGAGGGTGCTGCCCTTGTCCTGCTGGTACGGCGCCGTCTGCCACTGCACGAAGTCGAGCACCTTGCTCTGGTCCTCGGCGACGAACTTCCACGGCCCGACGTAGACGTTGTCGTGCCAACTGTTGTGCTGGTTCTCGGTGATGGCGTCGGCCACCCCTTCGCCGTGGTACGGCGACCAGTCCGGGTAGGTGCCGTAGTTGGACAGCACCGCCATGCGGTCGCACATCTCCGTGCACTTGACGACGGACTCGTCCAGCACGAAGCGGTTGTCGTGGATGTCCACCCACTGGGTCTTCCACCGGCAGTCCGAGTACAGCGGCGCCTTGGTGATCGCCGGTCGTACACAGCTGCTGGTCTTCTTCACCAGCAGGGTGCAGTCACCGGATGAGGTGTTGGCCGGGCTGTTGCAGAACCGGTCGGCGTTCTCCCACAGGGTGATCCCGGACCAGTTGTTCTCCAGCACGTTCCCGTAGATCTCGATCTTGTGGGTGCGGGCCTTGACCCGCGGTTCGCCGCCGGACTCGGACAGATAGATCGTCGCGTACGGGAAGTTGTCGCCGCTGTCGGCGGCCTTGCGGCCCTCGACCCAGTTGTTGCGCCGGATCGTGTTGTCGCGGATGACCGCGTTGTAGCTCGTCTCGTAGATCAGTGCGGCACCGTCGTTGGCCTCGATCACGTTGTTCTCGATGAGGAAGTCGTTGTTGTTGGTGTCCGCCCACAGCCCGGTGCCACGGTTGTCGTGCACCCAGTTCCCGCTGATGTCGGCGCCGTTGACCTCCCAGAACTTGATGCCTCCGGTGCAGCCGCAGCCCTTCTGCTTCCGCTCCCAGTCACCGGTGTTGTTGCCGGTGATCTCGTTGCCCTGGACGACCAGGCCGGTGAGGGGTCCGTTGCCCTTGTAGGCGTTCATGCCGTACTGGCCGTTGTCGCGCAGGCAGTCGGCACGGACCTGCTGGCGGGCACCGGCCATCAGTCCGGCGCCGGAGTTGTCCTTGATCGTCGAGTGCTCGATGACCCATCCGTCGGCCGAGTCGTGGTTGACGACGCCCTCGTCCTGCGGTGCGACGAATCCCTGCACGGTGAGATAGCTGATGGTGACGTCGGCGGCGTTGCCGGTGAAGGCGTACTGGTTGACCTTCCGGCCGTCGAACACGGCGCCCGGCGCGCCGATGTAGCGGTCCCCCTTCTTGGGGATGACCTGGGCGTAGCGGTCCCGCTCAAGGCGGTGGGTGCCCGGCTTGAGCCAGAACGTGGTGTTCGGGGGGCTCTTCTTGGTCTTCGCCGCCAGGTCGCCGACCACCTTGGGGTCCACGGTGACCGCGCCCGCGGGCGCCTTCGCCGGTCCGGCGGCGGGGTTGGCGCACACCCGGGCCACGGACCGGGCGGCGGACGTGGCCGTGGACGGGGCGGCGTGCGGCTTCGTCGCGGCCGGGGCGCTCGACGTGCTGTCGCAGCCGGTGACCGTCAGGAGGAGCAGCGCCAGCGGTACGACCGCCGGCGCCCAGTGCCGTCTCATGTGGCCCACGCGCCCCCCTGGCCGCGGAACCCGAGCACGGTGGTGAAGCCGTCCGTGCCGTCTGAGGAGCCGGTGCCGATCAGCGTGGTGGTGGGTTCCTTGCGTCCGAATCCGGCGGAGTACCAGCCCAGCGGCGGTTCGCTCTCGCCGCGGTGCGCCCGCCAGGACAACTGCTCCGGCAGGTCGAGCACGGCGGAACGCCCCTCGCCGTCCCGGATCCAGGTGAGCACCGCGCGGTGCCCCACCAGGTCCGCGGCGACCGCCGGTCCGAGGTGGAACGCCAGCCGCACGTCCCGGCGCGGGCCGCGCACCTCGTCGACGATCCTCAACTCCTGGCTCTCGGCCGTGAGTTCCACCCGGCGGCGGTGCACCGAGCCCTGGTAGCCGTCGTGCTCGGCGGCCCAACGGGCCACCCCCGCGCCGGAGTTGTCCACGTCCAGGACGCGGGTGCGGGCATGCCTGGTCCACAGGAACGGGCCGCCGGAGACGGACTGGTCACCGCCGTCCAGTTCCAGGGTGTTGTGCCCGAGGGTCGACCGGAAGTACCGCCGCCACTCGGGCTGCCCGTGGTAGCAGTACGTCCCCGGGTCGGCGAGCACGTCGATGCCGTCGTGCCGGACCTCCACGGACAGCGCGTCCGCGTGGGCGTGCGCGGCGATGGACAGGAAGCCGTGCGGACCGCCGTCGCAGCGGCACCAGATCTCCTCCGGCCCGCGCAGGACGGTGAGCCCCGCGTCGGCGAAGCGGTCGGGCCTGGTCGCCGGGCGGGCGGCCGCGTCCTTCGCGTACGGCCTGATGAGCGCGGCCAGCAGCGGGGTGCGCACGTCGGTGCCGGTGACCGCCGGCCACCAGTCGAGCCGGCCGAACACGGCGTCGCCGGTGGTAAGGAGCGAGCCCCAGCGGTCGGTGCCCTCGCCGTCCAGGATCAGGCCGAAGCCGTCGTCCGCGTCTCCCTGGCGGGGCGGGCGCAGCCGGTTGTCCACCACGGCCGCCAGCGCGTCGGTCATCCGCAGCAGCACCAGCCGGAGCGACTCGGGCACCGGCACGTCGGCGGCGTCGGCCTCGGCGAGCGCGGCCAGGCCGAGTTCCAGGACGAGTCCGTGGTACTCGGTGGCCAGCTCGCGGTTGAGGCCGGAGTCGAAGGTGTTGGCCCGCAGCTCCCGGTCCAGCGAGCGCAGTGCGTCGGAGCGCCAACGCGCCGACGAGGGGAACCAGTTGAAGGCGCAGGCCGCGGCGAACTGTCCGGCGGTCTCGGCGATGACGTGGTTGTTCGCCGAGGAGCCCCGGCTGGGGAAGCCGGCCAGCCAGCGCTGGTGGTGCCAGATCTGGTTCAGCGCGACCGGGTTGTCCTCGAAGAGTTCGGCGGCGCCCGGCCAGCCGTCGAGCAGCCGGCGGACCCACACCCAGGACAGCAGCCGGATGCCGAGCTCGATGCCGCTGATCCAGTGCACGCCCCGCAGCGGCGGGTTGGCCGCCCACCAGGACCGCAGATGCGCGGCGACCCGCTCGGCGTACCGCTCGTCCCCGGTGACCGCGTAGGCGGCGGCGAGGACGGTGAGGTACTGGTGCCGGGACGGCTCCCAGATCTGCTTGATGTCACCGGCCACGTTCTCGTCGCGGTACGGCACGTCGAAGGCGTAGCCCGAGGGGGCCCGGCGCCCGGTCTTCGGGTCGTAGGACCAGTCCGGGTCGGTGAGGTCGTCGCGGTCCACGCCGAAGAACTCGGCGTGCCCGGCCATCAGCCGGTCCGCCTCGGCGACGAGCCGCTTCACGGCGTCCGGCGCCACCTCCGCGACCGTGCCCGCGGGCAGGACGGCGGTGAAGCGGGCGCCGGTGACGGTCGGGCAGTCGGGCGGGGTCGCCCGCCAGCGCCGTCTGCGCACGGTGTCGCCCGCCCGGCCCGCGATCTCGCGCGGGCCCATCCGGGAGAGCCGGCGCAGGTACCAGCCCGCGCTCATGGTCATGGCGTCCTCGCCAACGTGACCGGCGCGCCGCCCGCGAGGCCGGTCCCCACGGCGAGGGTGGCCGCCGTGGTGGCGACCAGCGACTCCAGCGGCACCGGCATGGGTCCGCCGGTCCGAACTGCCTTGATGAACGCGGCGAGTTCGGCGTTCTGCCCCTTGTCCCGGGCCTTGGGCAGCCGCGAACTGACCCACTTCTTGGGGCCGTGGACCGAGGCGCGGACGAAGTCGTCGAGCTTCAGCACCTTGCCGTCCCCGACCAGGTCCAGGGTCTCCTTGGGGAAGCCCGAGGCTCCGGAGGTGACGTAACTGATGGTGGCGGTGGAGCCGTCCGGGTAGCGCAGGACGACCTGGAGGTCCTCGTTGCCGGGCGCGGCCGTCGCGTACACGGAGACCGGGTCGGCGTCGAGGAGCCAGCTCGCCGTGTCGATGAAGTGGCCGCCCTCACCGGCGAACCGCGAGCCCTCGGCGGCCTGTTGGAGGTACCAGCTGCCGTGCTGGAGCTTGCCCGCGTTGACGAGGTAGCGCAGGCTCGCCGGACCGGTCCGGGCGCCGAACCGCTCCTTGGCCTCCGTCAGCAGCGGCGCGAAGCGGCGGTTGAAGCCCACCTGGAGGCGGTCGTTGCCGGACTCCTCCACTGCCGCGAGCACGCCGGCCAGCTCGTCCTCGGTGAGGGCCAGGGGCTTCTCCACGAACACGGTCTTGCCGGCCAGCAGGGCCTGCCGGGTCAGTTCGGCGTGCGAGCTGTGCCGGGTGACGACGAACACGGCGTCCACGGACTTGTCGCCGAGGACGGCGTCGAGGTCGGTGGTCGCCTTGGCGAAGCCGAACTTCCGCTGCGCGTTGGCCCCGGAGAGCGCCGTCGTGGTGACGACCGTCGACAGCTCGACACCCTCGCGCCGGGCCAGGTGCGGCAGCAGCATCGACGTCGCGTAGTTGCCCGCGCCGACGAACGCGAGCCGCACCGGAGTCTTCGCGGACCGGGCCGGGGCGGACGCCTGCTCGCCGCGGCGGACCGCGGGCACGGCCACCGAAGGAGCCTCCGGCTCCCCCGCTTCCTCCGTCTGCTCGGGGTAGCGGAACAGCACGGCGACGGCTTTCAACTCGCCGTCCTTCAGCCGCTGGTACGTCTCCACGGCGTCGTCGAAGTCGGCGATGTGGGAGACCAGCGGCTCCACGTCGACGCGGCCACGGGCGACGAGGTCGAGGAAGCAGGCCAGGTTGCGGCGCTCGGTCCAGCGGACGTAGCCGATCGGGTAGTCGCGGCCCTCCAGCTCGTACGACGGGTCGTAGCGACCGGGGCCGTAGGAGCGCGAGAAGCGGACGTCGAGTTCCTTCTCGTAGTACGCGTTCCACGGCAGGTCGAGGCGGCACTTGCCGATGTCGACGACCCGGCCGCGGTCCCGGGCGAGGCGGGCGGCCAGTTCGACGGGCTGGTTGCTGCCGCCGCCCGCGGCCAGGAACACCTGGTCCACGCCGTGGCCGTCGGTGAGTTCCGCGACGGCCGCCTCCACGGCGGCGGAGGCGGGGTCGCCGCAGGCCGCTGCGCCGAGGCGCTCGGCGAGTTCGCAGCGCGCCGGGTCCGGGTCGGCGCCGACGACGCGGACTCCGGCGGCGGTGAGGAGCTGGACCACCAGTTGCCCGATGAGGCCGAGGCCGATGACGAGGGCGACCTCGCCGAGCTGCGGCTCGCCCTGACGGACGCCCTGCATCGCGATCGAGCCGACCGTGCCGAACGCCGCGTGCTGCGGGGCGAGACCGTCGGGGACCGGGGCGTAGAGGTTCTTCGGCACCCAGTTCAACTCGGCGTGCAGCGCGTGCTCGTTGCCCGCGCAGGCGACCAGGTCGCCGACCTTCACGTCGTCGATCCCGGCGCCGACCTGCTCGACGACCCCGCACAGCGAGTAGCCCAGCGGGGTGTAGGAGTCCAGCTTGCCCATCACCTTGCGGTAGGTGGCGGGCAGTCCGTTGGTGGCCACGCTCTGCATGACCTTGGCCACCTGGTCCGGGCGCGAGCGGGCCTTGCCCAGCATCGACATGCCGGCCTCGGAGACCTTCATGAGCTCGGTGCCGGTGGATATCAGCGAGTAGGCGCTGCGCACCAGCACCCCGCCCGGCTTGCACCCCGGTACCGGAACGTCGAGCACCGCCAGCTCGCCGCTCTTGTAGTTCTGTACAACCTGCTTCACCAGAACTCCTGATTCCTAAGCCGTCGACCGAGTGCTCTGGGCGGAGCCAGAGGTCGCGTCGCGATACCAGTACTCGAGGGTCAGTACGTGCCACAGATGCTTGGAGTAGTCCGCCTGTCCGGCGGCGTCCTCGGCGACCATCCGGGCCAGCGCGTCACGGCGCAGCAGCCCGGACCGGACGAGCTCGCCGTCGTTGACCACCTCGCGCACCAGCGGTGCCAGGTCCCGGCTCATCCAGGCCCGCAGCGGGGCACTGAACAGGCCCTTGGGCCGGTAGACGATCTCCTTGGGCAGGATCGAGGTGGCCGCCTCCTTGAGGACGGCCTTGCCCTGCCGGCCGACGATCTTGCGGTTGCCGGGCACGGCGAACGCCGCCTTGACGACCTCGATGTCGACGTACGGCGTCCGGACCTCGGTGGAGGCGGCCATGCTGGAGCGGTCCGTGTACGTGAGGTTCAGGCCCGGCAGGAACATGCGGGAGTCGGTCAGGCACATGCGGTTGACGAAGTCGTCGAGGTCGTTGTCCTGGTAGACGTCCGTGTGCTCGGTGATCACGTCGTCGACCGTCCCGGCCAGGTCAGGATTGAGCAGCGCGAGTAGCTCGTCCTGGTCGTACATGGTGTAGCTGCGCCGGAACGCGGTCTCCTCCGGCAGACCGGCGAAGGAGAGGAACCGCTTCGCGAAACGCACCGACCGGTAGCCCCGGGTGGCCGAGGCGACCGGCAGCCGGTCCACGACCCCGGACACTCCTCGCCGCAGGGGTCGCGGGACGCGCTGGTAGCGCAGCGCGAGCAGGTTGGCGAAGTGCTTGCGGTACCCCGCGAACAGCTCGTCGGCGCCCATCCCCGAGAGCATCACCTTGACCCCGGCCTCCCGGGCGGCCATGCAGATCAGGTACGTGTTGATGGCGGCGGGGTCGCCGATCGGCTCGTCCAGGCTGTACGTCATCTGCGGCAGCAGATCGAGCACGTTCGGGGCGATCTCGATCTCGTGCAGGTCGACACCGAACTGCTGGGCGACCTGCCGGGCGTAGCGCAGGTCGTCCGGCATCGCCTCGAACTTGGCGTCCTCGGCGCGGAATCCGATCGTGTAGGCGGAGATCCCGGGCTGGTGGCGGGCCGCCAGCGCGGTCAGATAACTGGAGTCGAGGCCACCGGAGAGGAAGGTCGCCACCGGCACGTCGGACATCAGGTGGCGGCGGGTCGACTCCTCGACGATGGCGGCCAGGTCCGGCCGCTCACCGGCCAGGGCGCGGCCTTGGCCCTCGGCGGCGACGTCCTTCAGGTTCCAGAAGCTGCCGCGCTCCACCCGGCCGTCGGGCCGACAGCGCAGCCAGCTGCCCGGCGGCAGCTTCTCCGCCTCGCGGAACGCGCAACGCGAGTCCGGCACCCAGTAGTAGAGCAGGGAGGCCACGAGCGCCGCCTGGTCCACCTCCAGGGACTTGCCGGTCGCGGCGGCGAGCGCCTTGAGCTCGGAGGCGAACATCAGGCCCTCGCCGCGCCGGAGCAGGAACAGCGGCTTGATGCCGAGCTGGTCGCGGACGAGGACCAGGTCGCCGGTGCGCTCGTCGAAGATGCCGAACGCGAACATGCCGCGCAGCCGGGGCAGGCAGTCGGTGCCCCAGCGCCGCCACGCCTCCAGCAGCACCTCGGTGTCGGAGGTGCCGCGGAAGCGCACCCCGGTGGCCTCCAACTCGGCGCGGAGTTCAGGGGCGTTGTACAGCTCGCCGTTGTACGTCAGGGCGAGGCCGTCCGAGACCATCGGCTGGGCGCCGGTCTCGGACAGGTCGACGATGGCCAGTCTGCGGTGCCCGAGCTGCACCTCGCCGTCGCCCAGCGGGTGGCCGTAGCGGCCCGAGCCGTCGGGGCCGCGGTGGGCGAGGGTGTCGGTGAGCCGGTCGGTGACGGCCTTGCCGTCCGGCCATCGGTACGTGCCCGCGATGCCACACACGTCTACCGCACCTCCTGGTCGTTGTCCGGGACCCGTGCGGCCCGTATCGGCTGGCGCTCGGCCAGCCGCCTGCCGGTCGCGTTCTGCCAGGCCGGCGGCTCGGTCCGGCCGCGTAGCGCGTTGGCCAGCCCGTCCCACAGCGTGCCGTCGGTGCGGTCGCGCGGATCGGGGTCGATCAGCACCACACCGACGACCGGGATGCCCTGGTCGGCGAGCTGCCGGGCCACGGTGTGCAGCCAGGAGGCGCTGCCGTGCCCGGCACGGACGACGAGCACGGTGCGGGTGCCGAGGTACTGGAGGTCGGTCCACGCCGTGCCGGGTGCCACCGAGCCGACGCCGATGCGCTGGTCCTGCGGGGACACGGTGGCGGCCCTCTCGCCGCCGACCACGGTGGGGTCTCCCGGTTTCGGGCGGCGGCCCGAGAGCTGGGTGCCGGGGAGGCCGTCGACGACGGTCACCGGACCGTCCTCCCCCAGGGCCCGGGCGAGACCGAGGGCGATCCCGGCCGTGCTGCGGGCGCAGCCGAGTTCCAGCAGCGACAGCGGTTCCGCCGCGCCGCGCGCGGTGCGGGCCAGCGTGGTGGTCAGCCGTTCGCGGGCCACCCGGGTCCGTCGCCGCTGCCACAACCGGCCCGAGCGGCGCGGCAGTTCGGCGATGACCGAGGCGCCGAGGTTCGCCGCGACGTCGCGGCGCAGCACGGGCCGGTCCGCGACCACCACGCCGACCGCGGCGAGCGCGAGCCCGAGGAAGAGCCCGAGGACGAGGCCGACCACGCCGTCGGTGACGAGCGCCTTGGGCAGGGAGTGCGCCACCGCGCGCGGGGCGTCCACGATCTGCGTGCCCGCCACGAGCTGGGGCGCGCCGACCCGTGCTTCCTCGGCGCGCTGCCCGAAGTCGGAGATCTGCGAGGTGAGTTCGGCCCGCCGGGCGAACAGCGACTCCAGGTTCGCCGCGTCCTTGGGGTCGGTGTCGGGCGACCGGCCGCCGATCGACTTGTTGACGTCGGCGAGCTCCGCCTGCATCCGGGCCTGCTGATCGAGCAGGCCCTGGGCGTTGGCGTTCGCGATGTCGTTGATGCGCTTGGCATGGTCGGCGACGAACGCCTCGGCCAGTGCCTTGGCCCGGGCCACCGCTTCGGCGTCGGTCTTGCCCGACACATCGATCTCAAGGACGTTGTTGGTCAGTCCGGTGCCCCGGTAGTCCTTCATGAAGTCCTCGGGTTTCTCCGGGGACTTGAGGATCTTCAGGGCCGCACCGGCGATCCGCGAGGTCGCCAGCAGCTGGGCGTCGGTGCGGATCAGTGTTCCGGTGTCGTTCGGCTGGTCCTCCTGGTGCGCGACCAGCACCTTGGTCACGGCGGCCGGGGCCGGCGGCAGCAGCACCGCCACGGCCGCGCCGGCCAGCAGTCCGAGGAGCGCCATGGCACCCCACAGGCGGCGGCGTCTGCGCACCGCGACCACCAGCGCCTGGAGGTCGAGGAGCGGGGTGGCGGCCGACGACTCCGAAGTCGTGCTCGTCGTCACGCTGAATCTCCTGTCGCGTGGCCGTGTACCGCGAACGTCAATGTGGCGTCGTCGGACAGTCGGTCGGCGGATTTCTCCGTGGGCCGGGTGCGGACCGTGCCGGCGACGACGACGCCGACGAGCTCGTGGCCGCCGTCCGCGCAGGCCTCGGCGATGCCGGTGAGGTCGGCGGCGGTCCAGCTCCCCGCGCTGAGGACGGCGAGGGCACCGGACTCGGTGTCGCGGTCCGGCACGATCGGCCGGTCGACGGAGACCTCCACGACCCGCAGCCGGGGGTCGTTGGTGGCCTCGGCGACGAGCTGTCCGGCGGCCAGCCGGGCGACCTCGTCACCTTCCGGTACGACCACCAGCAGCCGCCGGGGGGCGGGCAGTTGGTCCCGGAGGCGGGCGCACACCCGCCGGTAGCGGAGCCGCCGCTCGGCCTCGTCGCCGGACCGCTGCGGGGCCGGTACGTCCCACCGGACGTCGGTGCCGAGCAGCCGGCGGAGCCGGGCCCGAGAGCCGTGGCTCTCGGGCCGGTGCCCGTGCCGTTCGCCGGGCACGTCGACGGTGCCGAGGAACGGCGAGCCGAGCGCCGCGGCGATCTCCGCTTCGGTGCGCAGCCGGCGGCTCACCCGTGCGGCGGCGAGGTGGCCGACGACCGCGAGCACGAGGAACAGCAGCGCCCCGCCGACGACGAGCTGCATCCTGGTCGGCGCCGCCGCCCCGGCCGGCCGGGGTGCCGGACCCATGACGACCATGTTGGCCTTGGCGCTCGCCGGGTTGGCCTCCTCCAGCTTCTTCATGGCGTCCTGCAGCCCGGTGCGCAGACCCTCCAGCTCGGTGCGGGCCTGCACGCCCTCCACGGTCTGCCCCGGATCGGCCGCCTCGGCCAGGTCGGTGATACGGCGGTTGGTCTCGGCCACCTGCTTGCGCAGCGCCTCGGTCGCCGTGTCCGCCGCGGGGTCGGTGTCGCCGCCCGCGATACGGGTGGCGAAGGTGACGAACTGCTGGGCCAGCTGGTCGGAGAGCCGCTGCGCGCGCTCCGGGGTGTCGGCCGTGCCGGAGACCTTGATGATGTTCCCGTCGTCCGCCTTGGCCGTCACGTCTTTCTGCAGTTCGGTGCCGTTGACGCCCCACTTCAGCGCGGCGGCCGCGCGGTCGACCACCGCCGAACTGGTGGCGATGTCCACCTGGGTGAGCAGTTCGCGCTCTTCCCACTGGCCCGGCAGCAGCACCGATGCCTCTGCCGTGTAGCGCGGCGGGAGCAGCAGCACCGAGGTGCCGTAGCCGAAGAGCGCGCCCACTACGGCGAGGACGGCCAGGAGCCGCCAGCGCCGGCGGAGAATCCGTCCGATCGTGGCCAGACGGATCGTGTCGTCATTCAATGGTGCGGCCTCTTCCCCGTACGGAGCGGCCCACCCGCGGACACCGGGGCTCGGTCCCGGCAGGCGGCGGTGTAGGCGGCGAGCAGTGACGCCTGCGAGTTCTCCCAGGACAGCGGTCCGCCGATCCGCTCCTGGCCGGTCTTCCCCATCCGGGCCCGCTTCTGCGGATCGTCGAGGAGCAGTGCGATCAGCTTCGCGAACTGGGCCTCGTCGTTGGCGGGCGCGTAGACGGCGGCGTCGCCGGCGGAGACGCGCGCCTCCCGGAGGTCGAACGAGACGATCGGCCGTCCCATCGCCATGTACTCCAGGACCTTGTTCATGGTCGACACGTCGTTGAGCGGATTGTGCGGGTCCGGGGAGAGGCACACGTCGGCGGTGCACAGGTAGCGCACCAGGTCGGCGTCCGGGATGCGTCCGGTGAACTGCACCTGGTCGGTCAGACCGAGCTGCCGGGACAGTTCGACCATCGCGTCGAAGGCGTCGCCGGCGCCGACGAAGACCGCGTGCCAGTCGGTGCGGCCGACCTCGTCGCGCAGTTTCGCCAGGGCCCGCAGGGCGTAGTCGACGCCGTCCTGGGGGCCCATCACGCCGAGGTAGCACAGCAGATGGGGCTTGCCGCGCTTCAACTCCGGCTCCGGCGGGACGGGTTGGAAGCGGTCGGTCGCGGGCGCGCTGCGCACCACGAAGACGTCCTCCGGCCGCTTGCCGCCGCGGCTCAGCGCGACGTCCTTGTAGCTCTCGTTGGTGGCGAGCACGATGTCGGCGGCCCGGTAGGTCCGCCGCTCCAGCGCGCACACCGCGCGGTAGAGCAGGTCCTCGCCGCGGTCGAACCGGGAGAGGTACAGCTCGGGCACCAGGTCGTGCTGGTCGAAGACGAAGCGCGCGCCGCGCCGCTTCATCCACAGGGCGGGCAGGAACAGCAGGTCGGGCGGGTTGCAGGCGTGCACCACGTCGACCGGGCCGACCTTGCGGGCCAGCCTGAGCGTGTGCCACAGCGCCGATCCGTACTCCCGCAGATAACCGGCGGGACCTCCGGTGGCCGCGCGCAACGGGTAGCGGTGGATCCGCACCCCGTCGATCACCGCCTCCGCCTCCGTGTCCCGCTTCTCGCCCCGGGGGCAGATGACGTGCACTTCCCAGCCCGCGTCGCGCAGCGTGGTGCACTCCTGCCACACCCGCCGGTCGAAGGGGACCGACAGGTTCTCCACCAGGATCAGTGCGCGACGTCTTGTGCCGTCGCCACTGGTCTCGTTACCAAGCAAGGCCCATGTATCCCGGTTCGGTCCGGCGCGCGTCGGCGTCGGGAAGGCGGATGAGGTCGATGATCGCCGGGTCGCCCGTGTGGGGCAGCGCCGACAGAACGGTCGCGTCCTTGGTGCCCACCAGGCACACCTCGGCGTGGTCCAGCACCTCGTCGACGGAGTCGGCGAGCAGCTGTGCGAGGTGCGGCAGGCGGCTCTCGATGTACTCGCGGTTCGCGCCGAGGAGCCGGGAGAGGCTCACGTTGGCGTCGTAGATCTTGAGGTCGTAGCCCTTGCCGAAGAGCCGTTCCGCGAGTTCGACGAGCGGGCTCTCGCGGAGGTCGTCGGTGCCGGGCTTGAACGAGAGGCCGAACAGGCCCACCTTGCGCCTGCCGCTGCGCTCGACCAGGTCCACCGCGCGCTGGAGGTGGTCGGAGTTGGAGGCGAGCACGTGGGAGAGGATCGGCACCGAGACGTCGGCCCGCTGCGCCGCGTGGACCAGGCTGCGCAGGTCCTTGGGCAGGCAGGAGCCGCCGAAGGCGAAGCCGGGGCGCAGATAGGCGGGGCTGATGTTCAGCTTGCGGTCGGCGAGGAAGACGTCCATCACCTGGTGCGAGTCGACGCCGAGGGCCTGGCACACGGCGCCCAGCTCGTTCGCGAAGCCGATCTTGAGTCCGTGGAAGGCGTTGTCCGCGTACTTGATGGCCTCGGCGGTCGGGATCGGCACCCGGAACACCTCGCCGGGCACGCCGTCGTAGAGCGCCGCCACCGCGTCGCCGCTGGCCGGGTCGAGTTCGCCGATGACGGTCTTCGGCGGGTCGAAGAAGTCCTTGACGCTGGTGCCCTCGCGCAGGAACTCCGGGTTGACCGCGACCCCGAAGTCCACTCCGGCGGTGCCGCCGACGTGCTTCTCCAGGATCGGCACCAGCAGGTTCAGGCAGGTGCCGGGAAGCATGGTGCTGCGGAACACGACGGTCTGCCGTCCGCCCCGCTCGGCGAGCGCGGCACCGATCTCCTCGGTGACCCGCTCCAAGTAGGTGGTGCACAGGCTGCCGTTGGGCTCCGACGGGGTGCCCACGCAGATCAGCGACACCTCGCTGTCCGCGATCGCCTCGCGGACGTCGCGGGTGGCGCGCAGCGCGCCGGTCCGTACGACCTCGGCGATGAGTTCGCCGATACGTTCCTCCACGACCGGGGCCTTGCCGTCGTTGACCAGGTCGACCTTCACCTGGTTGACGTCCACCCCGATGACCTCGTGGCCCATGCTCGCCAGGCACGCGGCCGACACACAGCCCACGTAGCCGAGCCCGAAGACGCTGACTCTCATGACCGCTCTCTCCCCCCACGCAGGCCCCTGCGGCCTGCGGTCCGCGCGCCGGTCGGACGACCCCCGCGCATCAGTAGGCCCCCTGCCCGTGGATCACGGCACGCAAGGTCTTCCACAAGATCACTGTGTCCAGGGCGAGCGACCAGTCCTCCACGTACCGGAGGTCCAGGCGGACGGCCTCCTCCCACGGCAGGTCGCTGCGCCCGCTGATCTGCCACAGGCCGGTGAGCCCGGGCTTGACCAGCAGCCGTCTTCGGATGTCCGGGTCGTACGCGGCGGACTCCTCCGGCAGCGGGGGCCGGGGTCCGACGAGCGACATGGATCCGGTCAGCACGTTGAAGAGCTGCGGGAGTTCGTCGATCGAGTACCGGCGCAGCACCGTGCCGACCCGGGTCACCCGGGGATCGCGGCGGAGCTTGAACAGCAGGCCCGCGCCCTCGTTGCGGTCGGCCAGCTCGGCGCGTGCCCGGTGGGCGTCGGCGACCATGCTGCGGAACTTGAGCATGGTGAACTCGTTGCCGTCCTTGCCGACCCTGCGCTGGCGGTAGAACACGCCGCCCCGGCTGTCCATGAGCACGAACAGCGCGACGAGGATCATCAGCGGCGCGAACACGATCAGCAGGATCGCGGCGCCCAGCCGGTCGACGACTCCCTTGATCGCCCGGCGGCCTCCGGTGAAGGTCGGCATGCTGACCCGCAGCAGGGGTATCCCGAGCACCGCGTCGACGTGCAGCCGCGGGCCGGCCACCTCCATGAGCACGGGGGCGACGATCATCTCGGCGTCGCTGCCTTCGAGGTTCCAGGCCAGCCGCTGCAACCGGTCCGGTGACCAGTGCGGGTCGGGCGTGACCGCGACGACCCGGTAGCCGTCGTGACGGACGTGCTTGGCGACGTCCTCCAGCTGACCGATGACCGGCACGCCGTCCAACTGGTCGCCGTCCAGGCCGCCTTGATCGCCGTCGACGCCGCGGCCGTCCGTCGTGCACACGGCCTCCACGCGCCAGCCGAGGTGCGGGAACTTGCGGGTCCGGCTGATCAGGTCGCGCACGGTCGCCGGGCTCCCGGCGGCGAGCACCGGTCTCAGGCAGCGTCCTTCGTTGCGCTGTTTGTGCAGCCAGAGGCGGAGCACATACCGCTCGGTCATGGTGACGATCGCGATCGCGGGGATCGCGACGAAGATCCAGAGCTTGATGTTGCGCGAGGTCAGAGCGATCCCGCCGAGCGCCAGCACGACCGTCGCCGTGAACAGCGAACGTCCCAACCGACGGAATTCCTCGGCCCCTTGACCGAGTACGGCCGGGGACCACGCGCGGCTCACCGCCAGCGCGCCCAGCACCAGCAGCTGGGTGCCGAACGCGAGAATGCCCCACTTCTCATGCCAGTTGGCCGCGTCCCGGGCCCCGAAGAAGTCACCGATCGACGCCACCACGCAAGCGGTGGCCACGGTGTCGCTGAAGATCACGGTACGTCTGTACCGCTGCTCCCATTCGAGAGCGGGCTGTCCGATCGCCCCGTCCGCCAGACGCCCGCGCGCCGACGGAAAAGGGCCGACTATTCCCCCCTGCCGCACAGAACCCCCCAAGGTCCCCAGTGGTTTGACGTGGTCGCCGCACACTGTTCGTCCCCTGCAGGAGGCCCCCGCCCCCCGCACTGCAGCTCCCCCACGGAAGCTCGCACTCCGCTGTTCCCCCTCGGGAAGTCCGCGCCCCCGGCGCACGACGTCCCGCCCACATCAGATCCTCGCGAACAACCCACCCTGGCAACACCGGACCCGCAGGTCCTGCCAGCCTCTTGAAGCGCACGGGAAACCGTCGCGACTTCGAATGTTCTCCATGCCCCAAGCCCCCCTCGGGCTAACAGAGTTGATCACCCCCACGTCCGGCGCAAGAGCCACAACTGCTGGCCATCCGCATCGCCGGACACATAGATCATCTTTTGTCGCCTGGTGTCACACCGTGCGAAGCAAGGTCAATCTAGACCATGTGTGCCCGCCTGGAGAGAGGTCTGTGTGGAATTTGTGCACAACATTTGACGCCGAGTCGATAGATCTCCGACTGCCCGCAGGTGCGTCGGGGACGCAAAACATGCCCTGCGCCCAGTGACGGCAGGAGTTCTCCGGACCGTTGGCACTGGCAACCCAGGTGCCCTGACACTGATCGACACTGATCGACTGTGCCAGGAAAGGGGAGTTGATCGCTCCGGGTACGGCTGAGGCAGTTGGCGCGAACACGTCGACCCGGCCGTCGCGGACGCGGTCGGCGATTGGCGGGAAATCGACGCAGGCAGCGGAGTCCGCGGCCGTAGGGGCGAGGACGGTCCACTCACCGGGGTCGTGGTGGTTCCGGCCCCGCCGGATCACCTGCCGCGCCGGTGCTGTTCGAGGAGTTCCTCGGCCACCACCAGGTCCTGCCAGGACATTCCCACGCTCTTGAAAACCGCGGTGCGGTCCGGGGGAAGCGTTCGCGTCCCCCTCACCACGTCCGCCATCGGGATCAGCTCGTCGGCGTGGAGGTGGCCTTCGCGAATCGCCAGGACGACGTCGCCGGCCTCGCGCAGCGCCGTCCGTACGTCTTCGACGACGACATGTGCGCGGGCCATCAACGGGCCGTCCAGCTCACGCACTTCGGGCTCGTGGGACCCGACCGCGATCACGACCGCGCCGTCCGCCAGCGGTGCGGAGTCGAACAGCGGGGTACGGGCGCCGGTGGCGCAGACCACGACCTGTGCCCGCCCGAGCCGCGCCGTCACCTCCGATGAGTCCGCGGCGACGACGGTGGCGTGGGGCGGCAACTGCTCGCGGGCCCGTTCGGGGTGGCGCACCACATAGGTGACGTCGGCCAGTTCGACCGGGCCGACGGCCCGGATCGCGTCCACGTGACCGACCGCCTGCGGACCCGCCCCGAACACCACCAGCTCGATCGGCTCGGTGAACCGTGTGAGCAGCGGAGCGGTCGCCGCCATGGAGACGGCCGGTGTCCGGAGGTTCGTCACCGCGATCCCGTCCATGATCGCCCGCAGTTCGAGCGTCCCGGCGGCGAACAGCAGGTAGGCGCCCTGGATCCGGGGCAGTCCGCGGCTCGGATTCCCCGCGGCGAGCGTCACCGTCTTCAGCCCCACGGCGGACGCCCCCGCCGACGGCATGAGCAGCAACTGGCCGCCGGTCACGTCGAGTACGGACCGTTCCAGGTCCTCGCCCGGCTCCAGTCCCGCCCGAAGCGCGCGGGTCAGGGCCGCTGCCGCCTGCTCCCGGGTCAGTGCCCGCTCGACGTCGTCGGCGGAGAGGATCGGAAGGTGCTCAAGGAATGTCATCGCAGGACGAATCCTGCCCCTGGAGGGCCCCGAGATCCCAGAAGTGACCAAAGGGCGGTACCGGATTTCTCCGGAACCGCCCTTTGCCTACGACTCTGCCGAGTCGGGACGACAGGATTTGAACCTGCGACCCCTTGACCCCCAGTCAAGTGCGCTACCAAGCTGCGCCACGTCCCGTTGCCCATCTGACCTGGGGTTTCCCCTGGTCGAACGCGCATGGAAACAATACCGCACTCGCGTCGGTGATCGCGCACGCCTTTATCGGGGGCCGACTTCCGGCCGCCTCCCGGGCCGCGCTTGACCTGAAGTTTGGTTGAGGTTGCACGATCGTCCGCATGACCACCACCACGGAACACAGCCGCCCGTACACGCACGGCGACCTGCACCGGCTCATGGGACTGATGACCGGCGACGAGAAGCACGGTCCGGCGGCGACCTCGACGCTGGACGTGCTGTGGGTGCTCTACGACCGGGTGCTGCGGGTCGGCCCGGAACGCATGGGCGACCCGGAACGGGACCGGTTCCTGCTCTCCAAGGGGCACGGGCCGATGGCGTACTACGCCGTGCTCGCCGCCAAGGGATTCGTCCCGGTGGAGTGGCTCCCGGACTTCGGTTCCTACGACTCCCCGCTCGGCCACCACCCCGACCGGGTGCTGGTGCCGGGCGCCGAGATCGGCAGCGGATCGCTCGGGCACGGGCTGCCGATCGCCGTCGGGACGGCACTGGGACTGCGCGCCCAGGGGCGGACCGAGCCCCGGGTCTGGGTGCTGGTCGGGGACGCCGAACTGGACGAGGGCAGCAACCACGAGGCCATCGCCTTCGCCGGTCCCGCCGGGCTGGACCGGCTGCACACCGTCGTCGTCGACAACTCCTCCGCCACTCACGCCCGGCCCGGCGGCATCGCCGCCCGCTTCGAGGCCGCGGGCTGGTCGACGGTGACGGTCGACGGCCGCGATCACGAAGCGCTGTACGCCGCCTTCACCGCGCCGCATCCGGGCCGGCCGCATGCGGTCGTGGCCCGGGTGGAACCCAAGTCCGCCTGATCGTCCGCCCGTTCACCAATCCAGTCGGCAATGGCTCAAGAAGGGCTTTCTCTCCATGGACACCATGCGTGACCGTTTCGCCCCTGTCGTCTCCCGGCTTCTCGACGAGGACCCGCGCGTCGCGGTCGTCCTCGCCGAGATCGGCGTGGCCACTCTCACCGAGGCGCAACTCCGCCACCCGGACCGGGTGATCAACGTCGGCATCCGTGAGCAGCTGCTCGTCGGGGCGGGTGCGGGACTCGCGCTGACCGGGATGCGCCCCGTGCTGCACACCTTCGCCAGTTTCCTCGTCGAGCGGCCCTTCGAGCAGGTCAAGCTGGACCTCGGACACCAGGGCGTCGGCGCGGTGCTGGTGAGTGCGGCGGCCTCGTTCGACTGGCCCGCCGGCGGGCCGACGCACATGGCTCCGGGCGATGTGGCGCTCCTCGACACCCTCGACGACTGGACCGTGCATGTGCCGGGCCACCCGGACGAGGCCGAGACCCTGCTGCGGCACGCGGTCGCCGCGGGCGACGACAAGGTGTACGTACGGCTCTCCGTCCAGTCGAACGCCGACGCCCGTCCGGTCGACGGCAAGCGCTTCCTCCCGGTCCGCGAGGGCCGCTCCGGTGTGGTCGTCGCGGTCGGGCCGATGCTCGACGCCGCACTCGACGCGACGGAGGGCCTCGACGTCACCGTCCTGTACGCCACGACCGTACGGCCCTTCGACGCGACCGCGCTGCGCCGTGCCACGCTGGCGGCCGGGACCGACGTCGTCCTCGTCGAGCCGTATCTCGCGGGCACCTCGACGGCCGCCGCGAACGACGCGCTCGCCGACGTGCCCCACCGGGTACTGGGTCTGGGCGTGGCCCGACCCGAACTGCGGCGCTACGGCACGGTCGAGGAACACCTGGCCGCCCACGGGCTCGACGCCCGGTCGCTGCGCGAACGCATCGCCGGTTTCGTCGGGGGCGGTCGCGCCGGTACGCGGGGCTGAGACCCGCCGACCGACTCCGCGCCGGGGCGGCTCAGTCGGCGGACGGCAGGCCCAACTCCGGGTAGGACTCCAGGAGTCGGGGCGGGGCCGCCTGGCGCCAAGAGTCGGCGAGGATGTCGCGCAGCTCCTCCTCGCTGTCCAGCGCGGCGAGCCGGGCCCTGACCCAGGCGAAGCCCGCCTCGTGATCGGCGACCCAGAACTTCTCGGGCTCGGCCAGGACCAGTTCGTCGCGCTCCTCCTTGGGACAGCGCACGGCGATGGAGGTCTCCTCCTCGGGCACGGTGACGAACATCTTCCCGGCGACCCGGAACGTGGGCATGTTCCAGGCGATCTTCTCCGTCGTGTCCGGGAGGGAGAGGGCGATACGGCGTACGTCTTCGGCATCCGGCATGACACGCAAGATAGCGTCCGGCACTGACAATCACCTGGTGGGAGTGTGTACCCCCGCCCCCACCCGCTTGTAGTAGAGCGTCGTCGGCCGCAGCTCCCCGCCCGGGCTCGCCGCGTAGTCGGGGATGACACCGGCCCGGGTCCAGCCGGCCGAGTCGTAGAGGTGCTCGGCGGCGCTGTCCGTCTCGGTGTCCAGGTGGAGGAGGGTGATGCCGGCCGCCACCGCCGCGTTCTCGGCGACGGTCAGGAGTCCGCGGCCGAGGCCCCGGCCGCGGGCGTCCCGGTGCACCATCAGCTTGACCAGTTCGGCGCGGTGGCGGCTGTTGGGCTTGTCGGCGAAGGCCAGGCTCACCGTGCCGACGACCCGTTCGCCGTCCCACGCCACCCACACGGCGAGCCGCCCCGCGCCCACTCCGTCGGCACGCTCCCGCCACCAGGCGACGGCCGCCGCCCGGTCGAGCGGCGCGAGGAATCCGATCGAGGCGCCGTCGTGCACGGTGTCGGTCAGCAGTTCCGCCAACTCCTCGACCGTGGCGAACAGTTGAGGTGCGCTCAACTGCTCCGTCCTCATGGCAGCACCACCGCCAGTACGTAGCGGACCCCGTCCGGACCCGGGCACCGGAACCGCGTCGGGCCCCACACCCGCAGCCGTAGGCAGTCGCCGGTGTCGAGGTGGTGGTCGGTGTCGCCGGCCGTCACGTCGAGGGTGCCTTCCAGGACCCAGATGTGCTGTTCGAGGCCCGGCACGGGTGGGCGGTCGTAGGCGAGGTCGGCGCCGGCCGTGAGCCGGCCCTCGACGAGTTCGCCGCGCAGGCCGGTGTGCGGGGGCGACACGGAACGTCGTACGAAACCGGAGGCGCGGTCCTCCCACCGGGGTTGGTCGGCGGCGCGCAGCAGCGGGGTGGGCTCGGCCTCGACCTCGCTGAGGAGCTGGGACATGGTGCGGCCGTAGACGCCGCACAGGCGGTTGAGGAGGGAGGCGGTGGGGCTGGTCTCGGCGCGTTCGGCGCGGGAGAGGGTCGAGCGGCTCACTCCGCTGCGGTCCGCCAACTCTCCCAGGGACCAGCCGCGTTGGGCCCGCAGTTCGGCCAGGCGGGCGCCGAGGCGGGCGTCCATGGGGTCGGGAGCCCCGTCTTCTTGCTTCATATCCGGGACAGTATCCCGGATATGAAACAGCGAGGTTACGTCCGGGCCACTTCCGCCAGCGCGTCCAGGACCGGGCGGATCAGCGGATGCTCCTCCGTGCCGCGTCGTACGGCCGCGAAGACCCGGCGGGTCGGTGCCACCCCGTCGACAGGCCGGACGACGACTCCCGTCAGGTCCATGCCGCGCAGGGCAGAGCGGGGGACGAGGGCGACTCCCGCGTCGGCAGACGCGAGAGCGACTACGGCTCTGAAGTCGTCGGAGGAGTGTTCGAGGCGGGGCTGGAATCCGGCGCTCTCGCAGGCCAGGACGACGACCTCGTGGCACGGGTTGCCGGGGTAGGGGCCGATCCAGGGGTCCTTGGCCAGTTCGGCGAGGGGGACCTCGTCGGCGCCGGCGAGGCGGTGGGCGAGCGGGACGACCGCGTCGAAGGGCTCGGCGTAGAGCGGGACGTGGATGAGGCGGGGGTCGTCGGCGGGCGGGGCGCCGCGGTACTCCACGGCGACCGCGACATCCACCTGCCGGTCCAGCACCATCGGCACACTCGCGTCGCCCTCGGCGTCCTGGACGCGGATCCGGATGCCGGGCGCGAGCGAGGAGAGTCGGACCACTGCCGGTGCCACGACCTGTGCGATACCCGTCGCGAACGCAGCCACCGTCACCGTGCCGGCCTCGCCCGAGCTGTAGGCGGCGAGCTCCGCCTCGGCCCGCTCCAGCTGGGCCAGGACCACGTTGGTGTGGCCGAGCAGGATCTCGCCGGCCGGGGTCAGCCGTACGCCCTTGGCGCCGCGCTCGACCAGGCGGTGGCCGGTCTCCTGCTCCAGGGCGGCGAGCTGCTGGGAGACCGCCGAGGGGGTGAGGTACAGCGCGGCGGCCGCCGCCGTCACGGTGCGGTGGTCTGCCACCGCACGGAGGATATGGAGCCGCCGCGCTTCGATCATGGGACCGATTATCGCAATATGTCCGTGGCGGTCACCGCCACGGCCCGCTCAGCCCGCCAGTTCGGCGCGCGCCGCGACGAACGCGTCCACCGCGCGGTTCACGTCCTCGGTGGAGTGCGCGGCGGACAGCTGGACCCGGATACGGGCCTTGTCCTGCGGGACGACCGGGTACGAGAAGCCGATCACGTACACGCCCCGCTCCAGCAGCAGCTCCGCCATCCGGCCGGCCACCGCCGCGTCGCCGATCATCACGGGCGCGATGGCGTGGTCGCCGGGGAGGATGTCGAAGCCCTCCTCGGCCATCCGGCGCCTGAACAAGGCGGTGTTCTCGGCGAGTTGGACGCGCAGGTCGTCCGCCGACTCCAGCAGGTCGAGCACCTTGAGCGACGCCGCGGCGATCACCGGGGCGAGGGTGTTCGAGAAGAGGTACGGCCGTGAGCGCTGGCGGAGCAGCGCGACGATCTCGGCGCGGGCGGCGACGTAACCGCCGGAGGCGCCGCCGAGCGCCTTGCCGAGGGTGCCGGTGATGATGTCGACGCGGTCCATGACGCCGTGGAGTTCGGGGGTCCCCCGGCCGCCGGGGCCGACGAAGCCGACGGCGTGGGAGTCGTCGACCATGACCATCGCGTCGTAGCGGTCGGCGAGGTCGCAGATCTCGCGCAGCGGGGCGACGTAGCCGTCCATGGAGAAGACGCCGTCGGTGACGATCAGCTTGCGCCGGGCGCCCGCGACTTCCTTCAACTGCTGTTCCAGGTCGGCCATGTCGCGGTTGGCGTACCGGTAACGGCGGGCCTTGGAGAGGCGGATGCCGTCGATGATCGACGCGTGGTTGAGGGCGTCGGAGATCACCGCGTCCTCGGGGCCCAACAGGGTTTCGAAGACACCGCCGTTGGCGTCGAAGCAGGAGGAGTAGAGGATCGTGTCCTCCTGACCGAGGAAGGAGGAAAGGCGCGCCTCCAACTCCTTGTGGACCTCCTGCGTACCGCAGATGAAGCGCACGGACGCCATGCCGTAGCCCCAGCGGTCGAGGGCCTCGTGGGCGGCGGCGACGACCTCGGGGTGGTCGGCCAGGCCGAGGTAGTTGTTGGCGCAGAAGTTGAGGACCTCGCCGGGGCGGCCGCCCGCGGTGACGTTCACCGTCGCGGACTGCGGGGAGCCGATCACGCGCTCGGGCTTGTGGAGTCCGGCGGCGCGGATCTCGTCGAGGGTGGTGCGGAGGTCGTCGCGCACGGAGTCGAACATCATCAATTCCCTTAACTCAGAGTCCAGTCGAGGATGACCTTGCCGCCGCGGCCGCTCGCCGCGTCCGCGAACGCCGCCTCGAAGTCGCGGTGCCCGTACCGGCCGGTGATCACGGGCGCGAGATCCAGACCGCCTTCCAGCAACACCGACATCGCGTACCAGGTCTCGAACATCTCACGGCCGTAGATGCCCTTGATGGTGAGCATCGAGGTGACGACGCGGGACCAGTCGACGGGGAACTCCTCGGAGGGCAGTCCCAGCATGGCGATGCGCCCGCCGTGGGTCATGTTGGCGATCATGTCGCGCATCGCCTCGGGGCGGCCGGACATCTCCAGGCCGATGTCGAAGCCCTCGCGCAGACCCAACTCCCGCTGCCCGTCCGTGATCTGAGCGTCAGTCACGTTGAGCGCGAGACTCACGCCGATCTTGCGGGCCAGGGCAAGGCGTTCCTCGCTGACGTCGGTCACCATGATGTTCCGCGCGCCGGCGTGCCGGGCAACTGCCGCCGCCATCAGGCCGATTGGCCCCGCACCGGTGATCAGAACGTCCTCGCCGACGAGCGGGAACGACAGCGCGGTGTGCACGGCGTTGCCGAACGGGTCGAAGATCGCGGCCACATCGAGGTCGACGGGGACGCGGTGCACCCACACGTTGGCGGCGGGCAGCGCGACGTACTCCGCGAAGGCACCGTCCCGGCCGACGCCGAGCCCGACCGTGGCCCGGCACAGGTGGCGGCGGCCGGCCAGGCAGTTGCGGCACTTTCCGCACACCAAGTGGCCCTCGCCGCTGACCAGTTCACCCACGGCGATGTCGGCGACGTCCCGGCCGGTGCCGACCACCTCGCCGACGAACTCGTGCCCGAGCACGAGCGGCGTGCTGATCGCCTGCCGCGCCCAGCCGTCCCAGGCCCGGATGTGCAGGTCGGTGCCGCAGATCCCGGTGCGCAGCACCTTGATCAGCACGTCGCCGGGTCCGACGGCGGGCTCCGGGACGTCCACGAGCCACAGCCCGGGCTCCGCCTTCTCCTTGACCAGCGCCTTCAACGCTACGGCTCCTGTGCGTGAGGCCCGGGGCCGGGCTCGGTCCGGGCATGCCGGACGAGCCCGTTCCGGGGTGAGGGGTGGATTCTGCTAGCAATCTGCCCTACCGGAACACCCTGGTCCATCGAGGTTTTCTTAAGCGGTGTCGCAGCTTTCCTTCACACCTGTCACCCGGGCAGCCGCGAGACCTGGTAGTGGGCGATGTGCCAGCCCTCCCCCAGCCGCCGGACCAGCACGGCGAGCTTGACGTCGACCGGCGGCCGGTCGGTGAACGTGAACTCCGTGTCCAGATAACCGAGTACGAGATCGTCGGCGTACCGGCGGGTCTCCAGGACCTGGTAGGCGGCCTTCATACCGAGGGGCTGGGAGGCGTAGTACTCGGCGACGCCCGCCCGGCCGACGGCGTAGGGGTGCAGCCCTTGGAAGATCGCGTCCTCGGTGAAGAGCCGGGCCACCTGCTCCGGCTCGTGGGCGTCCACGGCCGCTTTCCAGGGGTCCAGGACACCGCGCAGGACGAGTTCGTCGTCGTTGCCGCTGTTCATCTCCGTCGACCTTTCTCAGTGACCGGCGCTCATGCCGCCGTCGACATGGAGAATCTCGCCGGTGACGAAGGGAGCGTTCTCCAAGAAGAGCACGGCGTCGACGATGTCGCTCACCTCACCCATCCGGCCCACCGGGTGCAGGGCGGAGAGGAAGTCGTGGGTCTCCTCCGCGTGCATCGGGGTCCTGATGGTGCCCGGCGACACGGCGTTGACGCGGATGCCCCGGGTGGCGTACTCGACGGCGAGGGACTTGGTGGCGGACTGGATTCCGCCCTTGGTCAGCGAGGCCAGGACGGAGGGGACGCGGGCGTCCGCGTTGTCGACCAGGCTGGTGGTGACGCTGACGATGTGGCCGCCGCCCTGGGCGAGCAGGTGCGGAACGGCCAGTTGGGTGAGCCGGAAGAACCCGGCGAGGTTGATGCCGAGCACGCTCGCGTAGTCGTCGGCCGTGTAGTCCGTGAAGGGCTTGGCGACGAAGACGCCCGCGTTGTTGACGACGGTGTCGATCCGGCCGAACCGCTCGATCGCGGCGGCCACGACCCGCTCGGCGGTGGCCGGGTCGGCGATGTCGCCCCGGACGGTCAGGATGTCCGCGTCGTCGGCGGGGGCGATGGTGCGCGAGGTGGCGACGACGGCGTGACCGAGCTTGCGGTAGGCGTCGACGACGCCCGCTCCGATGCCCTGCGAGGCGCCGGTGACGATCGCGACCTTCTGGTTCCGAGTGCTCATGACGACCTTCTCCGAAGTGGTGGTGTTTGCCTTGGTGCTCCCGGTCGATCGATTCACTAGCCGACCGGTCGCCTATGTGTGAACGTAGGCGATCCGGAGATACAGAAGCAAAGGTCAGAGCAGCTTTTCCCAGGACCGGAATCCTCGCTGCTGGGAGGCCTGGCCTCCCAGTCCACGTCAGCGGTGCGGGTCGCCCGCGGGCAGCCAGGCGTCGGGGGCCCGGAGTCCGAGGTCGCCGACGCCGCCGCACAGCGCGTCCACGACGGCGAGGACGGCGGCACGCGTCTCGCCCTCGCGCCACACCAGGGACCAGGTCCAGTGGACCGACGGTTCGACGACCTCGCGTCGTACGAGGTCGGGCGGCAGCGGAGTGGTCTGCCCCTTGGGCGAGTTGACGACCGGGCGGCGACTGCGGCGGACGTGGTCGAAGAAGGCGGGGCCGGTGATCCCGCCGTCGGAGATCGCCACCGCGTGCGCCCCGGTGTCCTTGGCCAGTTCCTCGGCGTAGACGTTCCAGGACGACCAGGACTGGGTGTCGTCGTCGAGGAGGACGGAGGTGTCCCGGGCGCGCACGTCACCGGTGTCGGTGCCCGTGGCCACCGCGTACAGCCGGTCGGCGCCGAGCAGCCGGGCCCGCAGGCCGTGCCGCTTCAGGTCCTCGTCCCGCACCCAGCACACCGCGAGATCCAGGCTGCCGTCCGCGACCCGGGCGGCCTGCGTGTGCGAGGGCGCGATCCAGGCGTCCACATGGACCTGGGCCACACCCGCGGTGCGCGCGGTCAGGTCCGCGGGGAGCCAGTTGACGTAGCCGAGCCGGACCGCCTCCGAGCCCGCGAGCCGGCCGGCCCGGCGCCGCAGGTCGTCGGCGCGCTCCAGCAGGGCGCGGGTGTGCGGGAGCAGCGCGGCACCGGCCGGGGTGAGGGAGACCGAGCGGCGGTCGCGGTCGAAGAGCCGTACGCCCAGATCGCGTTCGAGGGCCTTGATCTGCTGCGAGAGGGAGGGTCCCGCGATCAGGAGGCGGTCGGCGGCCCGGCCGAAGTTCAGCTCCTCGGCGACGGCGACGAAGTACCTCAGTTGGCGCAGCTCCACGCCCGTCATGCTACGCGGGCTGGGAGGCCGGAACTCTCAGCAGGGAGCGAGCCCGTCGTGGCGCCCGCGCCGGTCCCGGGCCACGATGAGGGCATGGAGACCCGGCACCCTGTCGCCTTGCCGGGCGGGCCCGAACGGAGCGAGGTCATGCGAGAGTTCCTGGTCGAGATCACCACCACCGTCCCCGAGGGCACCCCGCCGGAGGAGGTCGACCGGCGCCGCGCCGCCGAGGGCGTCCGCTCCCGCGAGCTGGCCGCCGCCGGCCACCTGGGACGGCTGTGGCGCCCGGTCGGCGAACGGCGCAGCATCGGCATCTGGCTCGCCGACGACGAGGACCAGCTCCACGAGAAGGTGCTCGGCACGCTGCCCCTCGCCCCGTGGATGACCTTCGCCGTCACTCCGCTGGAACCGCACCCGAACGATCCCGGATCTGCGGAGTAGGCCGCCCTGGCTTCGAGGGATTTCACCGTCAGGAACTCGGGCGTTCCCGCCCCTCCGCCCCTCCGCCCCTGGCATGCGGAGCAACTCGCTTCGCATACAAGGGGATTCGGCGTCATGGGCCCCAGTGCACCGGTTCCCTCGACCCTGGACATGCGGAGTAACTCACCCCGCCTACAAGGGATTTCGCCGTCATGAACCCAAGCACCCCGGTCCCTTCGCACCCGGCGGACGGCCCCCTCCGGTCCCCCTGGGCGCATGTCGTCCGGGTCGCCGCGGCGCTCGCGGCGGGCATGGGGGTCGGCCGCTTCGTCTACACCCCGATCCTCCCGCTGATGCACGCCCAGGCCGGGCTGTCCACCGACACCGGCGCCCACCTGGCCACCGCCAACTACGTCGGCTACCTCGTCGGCGCGCTCGCGGGCACCCTCGCCCCCGCCCTGGTCCGCTCCCGCGCGACCCTGCGCGGCTCACTCGTCCTGCTGATCTGCACGCTGGCCGCGATGCCCGCCACGCACAGCACGGAAGTGTGGCTCGTACTGCGGCTGCTGGCGGGCGTGGCGAGCGCGCTGATCTTCGTCGTCGCGGTCAACTCGCTCCTCGGACACCTCCAGGACCACCCGCCGCACCTGCCCGGCTGGGGCTTCGGCGGTGTCGGCGCAGGCATCGCGCTCTCCGGCCTCCTGGTCCTCGCCCTGCGCCCGGTCGCGGACTGGCGCACCGCGTGGTGGGCATCGGCCGCGCTCGCCGCCGTCCTGGCGGCGGCCTCGTGGAATCTACGGCCGGAGGTGGTGGCCGCGCCTGTGTCGGCCGCGCCCATGTCGAAGGAGTCCATGTCGGCCACCCATGTGTCGGCCGAGCACATGTCGTCGGAGCACATGCCGTCGGCGCACATGCCGTCGGAGGACACGTCGACCGCGCATGTATCGGCAGACCACATGTCGGCCACGCACAGGTCGGAAGCCCCTGTCCCGACGGTCGACCGCCGTTTCGCCGCCCTGTTCATCAGCTACACCCTGGAGGGCGTCGGCTACATCGTCGCCGGGACCTTCCTGGTCGCGGCGATCGCACAAGGCTCCCCCGGCTGGATCGGCGGCGGCGCGTGGGTGCTCGTCGGACTGGCCGCCGTACCGTCCTCCGCGTTCTGGGCCCGGCTCGGCCGCCGCTGGTCGCGGCCCGGGCTGCTGCTGATGGCGCTGGTGATCCAGGCGGTCGGCATCGCGCTGCCCGCGCTGATCGGCGGGGTGGCCGCGGCCCTGCTCTCGGCGCTGCTGTTCGGCGCGACCTTCATCGGCGTCAGCACCCTCGCCCTGGCCACGGGGACCCAGCTGCGCTTCCCGCGCTCGGTGGCGCTGCTGACCGCCGGCTACTCCGTCGGCCAGATCCTCGGCCCGCTCGCCGTCGCCCCACTGCTGCGCCACGGCTACCGCCCGGCCCTGCTCCTGGCCGCCGCGGTGGTCCTCGCCGCGGCCGTCGCCGCGGCCGTCCTGCGCACCGGCTTCCCGCACCACGCGGTGGCGGTACGACAGTCCGTGCCGGAGCAGGCGCGGCGGACCGCACCCACCGACGCGGGCCGCTGATCAGGCGCGAGGTGGACCCGAGCAGAACACAGCAGTTGACCCACAGCAGAGGGCTCAGTCGCCCGATAGTCCTCGCCACCACCCTGTGGACCGACTTCTCGCACCGGACAGCGGCCGTACGACACGCACCCACAGATGCCGACCGCCGATCAGACGGACTCGGCCCGAGCAGAACACAGCAGTTGACGCACAACAGAGAGCTCAGTCGCCCGACAGTCCTCGCCACCACCCTGTGGACCGGCTCCCCGCACCAGGCCGTGGTCGTACGACACTCGGCGCCCGGCGCGATCGACGGACCGACCCCGCCCACCGGCACCGGCCGCCGTTCAAGCGGCGCTCGCGCCCAGCAGGGCGCGGCAGTTGGCCCAGAGGGGGCTCAGTCGTGCGGTGTTGTTGTAGAGCTTGGCGAACATCACCTGGCCCTCCAACTGCGCGACCACGGACCGCGCCGCCTCCCGGGTGTCGGTGACGGTGACGTCCCCGCGGTCGCGGGCCTCGGTGACGACGGTGTCGACCATCTCGACCTGGGCGTCGAAGATCTCCCGGAGCCGGATGCGGACGGCCTCGGTCTGATTGCTCATCTCCAGGCTGAGATTGCCGAACAGGCAGCCCAGTACGGTGCCGCAGCCCTGCTGTCCGGCGCTGAGTCCGGCCTCCGTCTCCTCGAACAGCCGCCGCAGCCGCTCCAGCGGTTCGGCATCCCCACCGAGGACTCGGGCCCACTCCCGCCGCTGCTCCGCCCAGTGCTCGTCGACGACGGCCAGGGCGAGGGCCTCCTTCGACTCGTAGAAGTAGTAGAAGCTGCCCTTGGGCACCCCGGCCGCGCGGCAGATCTCGGCCACTCCGAGCGCCGAGTAGCCGCGCGCCTCGAAAAGCGACCGCCCGGCGGCGAGGATCTTCTCTCCGGCATCACTTGTCCTGCCCATACGGCAACTATACGACCGGTCGGCTATGGACCGCCGAGGCGCTCCAGCCGGGCCACCAGTTCCGCCGCGGTCGACTTGATCGTCTCCAGCCCCGGCCGCCCCCAGGGCCGCGGTTCCGTGTCGACGACACACACTGTGCCCAGCACCATCCCCGTGGAGTCGATGAGCGGTGCCCCCAGATAGGCACGGATGCCGAACTCGTCGACGACCGGATTGCCCGCGAACCGCGGATAGTCGCAGACATCCTCAAGAACCAGCGCTTTACGTCTGACCACCACATGGGGGCAGAACCCATATTCACGCGCCATCTGTCGCCCCACCTCGGGCTTGGCGTGCTCGCCTCCCGTGGTGGGCCGGGCCGGGCCCGCACCTCCCGGGGTGTGCAGACCGGCGAAGAACTGCCGGTTCTCGTCAAGGAAGTTGACCATGGCGTACGGCGCCCCGGTCAGCTCGGCGAGCCGGTCCGCGAAGGCGTCCAGCGCCGGGTCGGGGTGCTCCCCCAGGCCCAACCCCCGCAGCCGTCGCACCCGTTGGGGCGCCTCCTTGTCCTCGGGCGTGAGCAGCAGACGACCGGCCGGACGCGGCGGGTCGTAACTCATGGGCGTACTCCGTCCCTGTGGACGCATGGCATAAAGGAACTCCGTGAAGGGTGTGCGGGGATCACATGTGGGCACCATGGCTCGGCGCGTGCGCCGGGGCGTGCTCGATGAGATGGCGTACGAGGGTCAGCAGGGTCTGCACCCCGGAACTGGAGATCCGCGCGTCGCAGCGCACGACCGGGATCCCGGGGTCGAGATCTATGGCGGCCCGCACCTCCTCGGGGTCGTAGCGGTAGGAGCCGTCGAACTCGTTGATCGCGACGATGAATCCGAGGCCGCGCTGCTCGAAGAAGTCGACGGCGGCGAAGCACTCCTCCAGGCGCCGGGTGTCGGCGAGGATGACCGCGCCGAGCGCGCCCTCGGACAGTTCGTCCCACATGAACCAGAACCGCTCCTGTCCGGGCGTGCCGAACAGATAGAGCACGTGTTCCGGGTCGAGGGTGATCCGGCCGAAGTCCATCGCCACGGTCGTCTCGACCTTGTTCTCGATGCCTTCGAGATCGTCGGTCGCGGCACTGACCGTGGTGAGCAGCTCCTCCGTGCTGAGCGGCGCGATCTCGCTCACCGCGCCGACGAAGGTCGTCTTGCCGACGCCGAAGCCGCCCGCCACCAGGATCTTCAGTGCGGTGGGGAAGGGATCGTGGCCGCTCTCGTAGTCAGAGCTGTCGTCGTAGTCCATCGAGCACTGCCTCCAGAAGAGACCGGTCAGTGGGGTTGTGGTGGAACTCGGGCGGCTTGGTGGTCAGCGCCCCGCAGTCGACCAGGTCCGACAGCAGCACCTTGGTGACCACCGCCGGCAGCTTCAGGTGGGCGGCGACCTCGGCGACCGAGACGGGCGCGCGGCACAGGTCGAGCGCCTGCGCGTGCTCGGGGCCGAGATAGCCGAGGGGGGTGGCGCCGGTGGCCATCACCTGCGACAGGAGGTCGAGCGCGACGGACGGCCGGGTACGGCCGTTGCTGACCGTGAAGGGGCGCACAAGACGTCCGGCCGCGTCGTCCAACCAGGGCCCGTCGCCGGCCGTCGCCACGCTCAAGGCCTCATCGCAGGGGATTCGACGGCGTGCTGGCGGGGCGCGGTCACGAGGTAGGGGCGGACGCTCTTGACCAGCATCGCCATCTCGTAGCCCAGCACGGCCGCGTCGGCCTCGCGGCCCGCCAGCACAGCGAGACACGTGCCGGAGCCGGCGGTGGTGACGAACAGCAGCGTCGAGTCGAGTTCGACGACGACCTGCCGGACGTCCCCGCCGTCACCGAAGCGGACACCCGCGCTCCGGCCGAGGGAGTACAGGCCGGAGGCCAGGGCCGCCATGTGGTCGGCGCTGTCGGGGTCGAGGCCGTGGACCGACTTCACGAGGCCGTCGCAGGAGAGCAGTACCGCGCTGGTGGTGTGCGGTACGCGCTGCACGAGGCCGCTCATCAGCCAGTCGAGATCGGATACATGGCCGGTCGGCGCGTCGCTCGCCATGGTGGATCGACTCCTTGGGGTACGAAGGTCTGCGGGAGCGCGGGTGGGGGTGGGGCGGTGGGACGCCGTGGTCGTGGGGGTGCGCGGGGGCGTGACGGTGGGGGTGGGGGCGTGCGTGGTCATCCGGCTGATGCGCTCCCGTCGTGCCGGGCGGTGAGGTCGTGACCGGGCGTGTGCGCGTGCGCTTCGGATATGGGCGCCGCGTCCATGTGGGGGGCGAGGGTGAGGGGCGGCACTTCCGTATGGGCTGCGGAGGTGTGGTCGGAGCCCATGGGAGGCGCGCTCATGTAGACCCCGCCCGTGTGCACCTCGGTCGACCGCGGGAAGTCCGTGTGGTTCGTCTCCATGTGGGCCGACTCCATATGGGCCGACTCCATATGGGCCGACTCCATGTGCGGGACATCAATGAGCCCCTCCGCATGCGGCACATCCACATGTGGTGACGCCATGTCGGCCCCCTCCGCCAACTCCGTTGCCTCCATGTGCTGTCGGGCCTCCGCGAGACCGATCCCGCGCTGGAAGGCCGCCATCAGCCCCGGGTCGTGGCCGGCGGCCTGTTCGGAGTCCTGGCGGGGTGCGGGGCCGCCGCGGAGCTGGGGTGCGATGTGCTCCTGGGCGCGGCGCCGGGGCAGTTGGGGCGGCTTGCCCATGGTGCCGCGGACCGCGCCGCCTCGCGGGACGGGCGGTGTGGCCGTGTTCGTCGCCACGGTGTGCCGGTCGTCGGGCCGGATGCCGGGTACGGCCTCCGCCGGATTGGCACGTTCCGTGTGCGCGCCGCGCACCGGCAGCGGCACCGGTCCGCTGCCGTTCGACACCGGCGCGACGGGCGGTGCGACGGGCGGTGCGGTGTCCCGCCGTTGATGCCGCCCCGGTGCCCCGGACTCACGCTGGGGCCGCCCCGGCGCGGCAGGCGCCGCCGCGGGTGCCCCCCGCCGGTCCGCGGCCCGCTGGCCGCCCTCGGCCCCGCCCGTCCCACCTTGCGGAGACTGCTGCGGAGGCAGCAGCGGCCGCCCCCCGCCCATGGTGTCCTCCGGCTGCCCTACGGCTCCGGGGGCACCCGCTGCCGTACCCAACAGTGCCTGCGGTACGACGAGTACGGCCTGTACGCCGCCGTAGATGTTGGTCTGGAGGCGGACGTGGATGCCGTGGCGGCGGGCGAGTTGGGAGACCACGAACAGGCCGATGCGGCCGTCGGCCAGCAGGCTGGCGACGTTGACCTGGTCGGGGTCGGTGAGCAGGGCGTTCATCCGGCTCTGTTCGCCTACGGGCATGCCGAGTCCGCGGTCCTCGACCTCGATGGCGAGCCCCGAGGTGACGAGGTTGGCGCGGAGCAGGACCTGGGTGTGCGGGGCGGAGAACACCGTGGCGTTCTCGACGAGTTCGGCCAGCAGGTGGATCACGTCGGCGACGGCGTGGCCGCGCAGGGTGCCGTCGATGGGCGGCACGAGTTTGACGCGGGAGTACTGCTCGACCTCGGCGATGGCGGAGCGCAGCACCTCGGTCATGGAGACCGGGTTGCTCCACTGTCTGCGCGAGACGGCGCCGCCGAGGACGGCGAGGTTCTCGGCGTGGCGGCGGATCCGGGTGGCGAGGTGGTCGACGTGGAAGAGGCCCTTGAGCAGGTCGGGGTCCTCGATCTCGTTCTCCAGTTCGTCGAGGATGGAGATCTCGCGGTGCACCAGGGACTGGAGGCGCCGGGCGAGATTGACGAAGACCTCGACCTTCTGTTCGCTGCCGGCCTGGCTGGAGAGCTGGGAGGCGGAGACGACGGCGGTGACGGCGCCGTCGTGGGCGCGTGCCAGGTCGGCGGCGAGCAGATCGAAGTCGTCGGCGTCCCCCGGCGGCCGGCTCCGCGGTTTGCGCTGGGGCGGGCCCTCGCCGCGGCGCAGCGCCTCGACCAGTTCGCGCAGATCGGCCTCGCCGCGCGCGCTGTCGCGGCGCAGGGCGCCGATGCGGTCGCTGACGGAACCGGCCGCACGGCCCGCGGCCACGGCGGCGATCAGGATGCCCGCGCAGGTCACGGCGGTGGCTCCGGCGAGGACGCTCCAGAGGGTGAGGCCGGTGCGTGCGCCGGTGGAGCGGACGGTGAACAGGACGGCCGCGCTGGCGCTCAGCGCGACCGCGACGGGCGGCAGCACGGCGAGACGCAGGAGCTGGGACCGTATGTGCGTCTCGGGCAGCGCGGGCACGGGGCGGGCGGCCGGTCGCCCGTGCCGGCCGCCCTCACGGCGGTCTGCGCGTGCGGCCGGTGCACGGAGTTGAGACATCGGCGTCCTCGTACTGGTGCGTCGGGCCTGTTTGCTCGCGCGGGGTGCGCGATTCGGGCATACGCCATCGCGGTGCCGGTCGGGAGAGCCGAAAAAATCGGCCCTGCGTCGCCCGGCGGACACTCACAGTAGTCGTCAACGCATCAGGTGCGGTGGGCAGTTGACAAAGTCCCCCGGGGAGCGTCCCGCTCTGGTATGAGGCCTCGCACGACAGACCGATAACTACGACGGCCGTGCACCAAAGAAGGACAAAGAATCGATCGCGCCTGATCGGAACCGGTCATGAACGGGCGCCGGGGGTCGGGGAGTTCGATGCGGTCCGGCTCGGCCGTTCGCCCGCCCTGAGCCCGGCGGCCGGGTCGGACGAGCGATTTCGGGGGACCCGTCCGGCCCTCTGCCGCAGCACCGGCACGTCACAGGCAGTGTCCGCGGGAGGGCGTCCGCTGAGCGTGCGGAACCGATCCTGTCCCTGTGCTGTCCGGACAGGAGTGGCGTCTCTTCTGTTTCTGATCCTGGTTCTCTCGCCGTTCGTGACACCGTTCGTGTTCGTGGCCGCGGCCGTGGGACTCGTCTGGCGGGCCTGCCATCGGCTGCCGGTCAGCGGGTGGTGGCGGCTGCCGAGCGCCGGGACCTGCGCGCTGGTGGCGGTGATGGCCGGCTCGGCGGCGCTCGGCGCGTACACGTGGGGCGCCATGTCGGGGTTCTACGTCCTGGACCCGGACCAGATGTGCGCGGCGAAGGGCGCGGCGGGCGATCATGTCGTGACGCGGCTGACGTTGCCGGTCAGTGCGCAGTGCGTCACGTCGGGCGGCGTGGGCACGGAGTTGGTGCCGGGCTGGGTGAATCCGGTGATCTTCCTGGGACTCCCCCTGCTGGTGCTCGCCCTCACGACGGGGACCTACACGGGGGTACGACAGCTCCGCGCCCTGCGGTGAGACGTCCCCTTCGACGACGCGGCGGACCCGCCGCCGACGCCGTCGAGGGGATCGCCGCCCGTGTCAGCGCTCGTTCGCCAGGTCGAGTTCCGCCTGGGTCGCCGCCGCCTTCGACTCCGGCTCGGACTCCGTCCCCACCGGCCCGGCACCCCGCCAGGGACGCGTGATGGTGCCCCCGTAGGGCAGCCACCAGCGGTCCGTCGTCAGTTCGGCGCCCGGTTCGAAGGGCTCGCCCGGCCTCGGGGTCGCCACCGCCTGGCCGGCCGCCTGTGCCGCGTCCGCGGTCCACTCGCCGGGCTCGGCCCATGCGTGCAGCGCCAGATTGAACGTGCCCCAGTGGATGGGCAGCAGCACCCCGTGCGCCTGACCGCCCTGGAGGTCGAGGTGGGCGCGCATGCCCTCCTCGGGCGTCATGTGGATGTCGGGCCAGAACTCGCTGTAGGCGCCGATCTGGATCATCGTCGCGTCGAACGGGCCGTGCGCGGCGCCGATGTCCTTGAAGCCCTCGAAGTAGCCGGTGTCACCGCTGTGGTAGATCCGGTGCTCGTCACCGGCGACGACCCAGGAGGCCCAGAGGGTGTGCTGGGTGTTGCGCAGGCCCCGGCCGCAGAAGTGGCGGGCCGGGGTCGCGGTCAGGGTGAGGCCGCCGACCTTGGTCTCCTCGTTCCAGTCCAGCTCGCGCAGCCGGTCCGGGGAGACACCCCAGTGCTCCAGGTGGGCGCCGACGCCCAGCGGCACGGCGAACAGGGTGTCCGTGTCGGCGAGCGCCTTGATCGAGGGCATGTCCAGGTGGTCGTAGTGGTCGTGCGAGATGACCACGACGTCGACCGGACCGAGGGCGGCCAGCGGCAGGGGCACCGGGTGCAGCCGCTTGGGGCCGGCGAACGGGAACGGGGAGCAGCGCTCGCCCCAGACCGGGTCGAAGAGGACCCGGTGGCCGTCGATCTCCGCGAGCACGCTGGAGTGGCCCATCCAGGTCAGGCGCAGCCCGGTGGCGGCGGGTTTGGCCAGGTCGGCGAGGGTGGTGGCGTGCACGGGCAGCGTACCGTCGGGGGCGCGGCGGCCACGCGCCTCCTTGTCCAGGTAGGCCTTGCCCATCTCGCGCATCGTGCCGCCGGACGGGCGGACGTTCGTGTTGCCCCCGGGGTTCTGGAACACCCCGTCCTTGAAGTGGGGCGATCTGCGGATGCGCGCCAGGCGCTCGCCGCTCGGGTCCGCGCCGAAGGCCGCGGGCTGCAGCGCGCGGAGCCCGGAGCTCAGGGTACGGATTCCGGTCACGATGCCTCCAGGTGGAGTCGGTCAGGCTTTCCATTATGGTCGACCCCTGTGACAACGCCGGTGCATCGGCTTCACGGGGCCGTCATTCCAAGGAAAGACCAAAGTTCCGCGCCCGTGGTTGACGCCGCGGGGTGGAATTCGATCTTCCGTTGACAGGACCCGGCCCCACTTCCCATACTGACTCGCCGTTCAGTACCCGCCGTCCGGTACGCGCTTCAGCACCTGCCCTGTCGGCCGTCGCCGCGAGGAGTCCGTATGACCGCCCCCTTGATGTCCCTCACCTGGACCGACCACGTCACCGGCCGCCAGGGCTTCCTGGTCGTCGACCGGCTGGTGCGCGGGGTGTCCAGCGGCGGACTGCGGATGCGGCCGGGCTGCACCCTCGACGAGGTGGCGGGCCTCGCCCGCGGCATGACCATGAAAGAGGCGCTGCACTACAACCCCGAGGGCCGATACATCCCCCTGGGCGGCGCCAAGGGCGGCATCGACTGCGACCCCCAGGACCCGGTGTCGTACGGCCTCCTTGTCCGCTATCTGCGGGCCATGCGGCCGTACGTCGAGAGTTTCTGGACGACGGGTGAGGACCTCGGGCTCAGCCAGGACCTGGTGGACCGGGCCGCCGCGGAGGCGGGGCTCGTGTCGTCGATCCAGGCCGTGTATCCGCTGCTCGACGACGAGGCCGCGGCGCGGCGGCGGCTCGCTGACGCGTTCGCGGTCGAGGTCGACGGGATCGGTCTCGACGAGCTGGTGGGCGGCTGCGGGGTCGCCGAGTCGGTGCTCGCGGCGCTGGACCGGGCGGGTGTGCCGTACGCGGGGACGCGGGTCGCCGTGCAGGGGCTGGGCACCATGGGCGGGGCCACGGCACGGTTCCTCGCGCGCGCGGGGCTGACGATCGTGGCCGTCGCCGACGTCAAGGGGACGATCGTGAACCCGGCCGGGCTCGACGTGGACGCGCTGCTCGCGGCGCGGGACGCGTACGGCACCGTGGACCGGTCCGTGCTGCGTCCCGGCGACCGTGAACTCCCGGGCGGGGACTGGCTGTCCGTCGAGGCGGAGGTGCTGGTTCCGGCGGCGGTGTCGTACGCGGTCGACACCGCGAACCAGGGGGCGGTCACCGCCCGCTGGATCGTCGAGGCGGCCAACATGCCCGTCCTTCCGGAGGCGGAGGAACTGCTCTCCGCGCGCGGGGTCGTCGTACTGCCGGACGTGGTCGTGAACTCCGGGACGAACGCCTGGTGGTGGTGGACCCTGTTCGGCGACATCGGTGCGGACGCGGACGAGGCGTTCGCCCACACCCGGCGTTCGATGCGCGCCCTGATCGAGCTGATGCTGGCCCGCGCGGAGGACGACGGCACGACACCGCGCGCCGCCGCGCACGCCATCGTCGCCGACCGGCTGCCGGTCATCGCGGAGCGGTTCGGCTGGTACCGGTGAGGCGGGGAGCCACGGCTTCGCGTGCCACGGAATAGGGTGGCCGGGTGGCGAGAGTGCGGTTGGGTGTGGCGGAGCGGCGGGCGGAGTTGCTGCGGGCCGCCGTGGAGCAGATCGAGGCGCGGGGTGTGGCGGCGGTCAGGATCGCCGACGTGGCCTCGGCGCTCGGGGTGAGCAACGCGCTGGTGCTCTATCACTTCTCGACCAAGGAGAAGCTGGTCGCCGCCGCGTTCACGTATGCCGCCGAGGACGATCTCGCGCATCTGCGCAAGCTGCTCGGCCGCCGGACGACCGCGCTGCGCCGGCTGCGGGCGGCGGTGCGCTGGTACGCGCCGACCGGGCAGGCCAAGGGCTGGCGGCTGTGGATCGAGGGCTGGGCGGCGGCGCTGCGCGAACCCGCGCTGCTGGAGGTGACGCGCGATCTCGACCGGCAGTGGAAGCGGGCGCTCGCGGAGGTCGTCGCCGAGGGAGTGATCGCCGGCGAGTTCCACTGCGCGGACCCGAACGCCACGGCCCTGCGCCTCACGGCCCTCCTGGACGGCCTGGCCGTACAGATGACGGCGTACGGGGGCACTGTGTCGCGGACGCGGGCCCTGGAGTGGGTCGACGAGGCGCTCGCGCGGGAACTGGGTCTGGAGCGGGCGGCGTTGACCGCGTCCTGAGTCGATCCTCCGCAGACGTGCGGTCCCGTTCGTGGACGGCGGGGAGCGCACGGCGAGCACGGCGGCGAGTCGGGGCGACAGGGCGGCCACGCGCGCGTGCGAACACCACGGCGAGGGCCGGATCCCCTCGTCCGGCAGAGCGGCCGCGCGCGGACCCACGGGTCCGTCCGCCTTCACCACTCCCGCGCGGCCACCTCACCGGCCACCTGCGCCGGCCCTCCCTCGGCCTCCCGCCCCGTCAGGCCACCCAATCGATCCGCATCTTGATGTCGTCGGGCGACAGCGCGCCCTTGGCCTCCACGTGGTCGCCGGAGGACTCGCCGCGCAGTCGGCGGCCGATCCACGGCACCAGGTACTCGCGCGCCCAGTGCACGTCGTCGCGGCGGATGTCGAGCGTGCCGCGCGGAGGCAGCGGCGGCCAGGGCTGGTCCGGGTCGGCCGGGACCTCGACGCCGAGGACCTGGCCGGCGCGCAGCGCCACGCGCGTGTGCCCCTCGGGAGAGAGGTGGAGCCGGTCGCCGTCCCAGGCCCGGCGGTCCTGGATCGTCTTGAGGGACCACAGGTCGAGCACCGGGCAGCCGTAGCGGTCGGCGATGGCCCGCACATGTCCGTTGTACGTGGCGATCTTGCCGCGCAGATGCTTGAGCACGGGCACATTGCGGGTGTCGAAGCCGGTCGTCACCAGGACGGTACCGACGGCAGAGGTGAGGTCGGCGACCGCGCGTTCGAAGCGCTCGGCGACCTCGTCCGGGTCGGTGCCGGGACGGATGATGTCGTTGCCGCCCGCGCAGAAGGAGACCAGGTCCGGGCCGATCTCCTTGGCCCGGGTGAGCTGGTCCGCCACGATCTGGTCGAGCAGTTTCCCGCGCACGGCGAGATTGGTGTACTCGAAGTCGCCCTCGGGCCGCCGGTCCGCGAGCAGTACCGCGAACCGGTCGGCCCAGCCGACCATCGCCCCGTCGGGCCCTGGGTCGCCCACGCCCTCGGTGAAGCTGTCCCCCACCGCCACGTACGACCCGATCACTGATCTGTTGTCACTCTTCGAATCGTTAGCCACGGCAACCATAGTTCACCCTGGAGTGTGACCTACGCGATCGTAATATGGGGTTGACGGACGGTGAGATAAGCCACTTGTAAAGGGTTGTCCAAAGTCGGAATAACCCCCTGGCCAGGGACGTTGACCCCGGGAACCGCCCTACGGCCGACCCCGGCGTCAGCCGACGGTGACGCCGTGCGAGCGGAGGTAGGCGACCGGGTCCACGTCCGAGCCGTAGTACGGCGTGGTCCGGATCTCGAAGTGCAGGTGCGGGCCGGTGACGTTGCCGGTCGCGCCGGAGAGGCCGATCTGCTGGCCCTCGGTCACGGTCTGGCCGGCCGAGACGGACAGCTGCGACATGTGGGCGTACTGCGAGTACTCGCCGTCCGCGTGCCGGATGACGACCTCGTTGCCGTAGGCGCCGTCGTAGGCGGCCGAGACGACCGTGCCCGCGGCGACCGCCTTGACGGTGGTGCCGGTCGGGACGACGAAGTCGACGCCCGTGTGATAACCGCTGGACCACATGCTGCCCGCCACGTGATAGCCGGTGCCGATGGTGCCGCCGGTCACGGGAAGGGTGTAGCCGCTGGAGGTGCTGGTGGTGTCGGCACTCTGGGTGGCGGTCGACTTCTTCGACGAGGAGGAGGACGAAGAGGACGAACCGGCGGACGAACCGGACGACTTGGTCGTGCTTGTCGTGCCGGTCGTGGCCTTCTTGCCGAGCGAGAGCTTCAGGCCCGGGTGGATCAGCGACGGGTCGGAGCCGATGGCCTCGCGGTTGTCCTGGTAGATCTTCTTCCAGCCGCCGGTGACGTCCTGGTCCTCGGCGATCTTCGCGAGCCAGTCGCCCGCCTTCACCGAATACGTCTTCACGCCCTCGGTCTTCGCGGTCGCCGCCTTCTCCGTCACCGTCTTCTCGGCCGCCGGAACCGACTGAACGGCCTTTTCCGGAGCGGAAGTCGAAGTGGCGGCATGGGCGCCGGTGGCCCCCATGAGCGGAAGGGCGAGCGCGGCGCCGCCGGTTCCGGCTACGGCTATGGAACGGCTCAGGCGCTGGGACTTGGGACGGCGGTGCTTACCCTTCGCGGGCATGACGAATTCCTCTCCGGCGCCTGCGAGGTGAGCTGTCGGGTGCGGGCTGGAGATGCCCGGCCGCGCGCTGGTCGCGGCTTTACCCCAAGCCCGTTCCGGAGACCGGAACAGGCGTCCTACCTGTGGGTCCCCCGCTCCTGCCGCATACGGGTGGGTGTGTGCGGAGTCCGGTCGGCGGCAGGATTGGGCGTCCGTCCGGATTGGTGGCGAACGTAAGCGAGGAAGACGCAAAGGGACAAGCAGGAGGTTCCACGGTTTTGGGTTTCTTGTGATCTCCTGTGGGAATTCACAGTCACCCTCCGTGAATTCCCACCCGACTTCGACCTCAATTCCCCTGGAAAAGCATGTCAATTACGTGAACATGACGAGCGACGTACGGTCACGGATATGACGCTGCTCACGTACAACCCCTCAGCTTCCCTTATTCCAGAGCGAGTTGTAACGAAGGCTGCAATTAGGACAGAAGGCTCAGATACGACGCAGCCGGAGAACCGTCGCATCGAGGTCACCACGCAGCCCGGTCCGCAGTCCGTGGTGCAACAGGACGGCACCCCGGTGGACTTCGCCCGTTTCGAGGCATTCGTACGACGCCGTCGGGTCGAGCCCACGCAGCCGGAGCGCCGGTACCGGCTCGCCGTAGTGCTGCGCCTGGAGCAGGGCGAGGACGACGCTCTCGTCACCGCGCGTGTACTGCACGGCGCTCAGTCCGCCGGTCGGCGGGCGCAGCCGGTGGAGGTCGCCGTGCTGCACGAGCGGCCGGATCTCCTTGTAGAGGGCGATCCACTCGCGGGCCTCGGCGAGCTCCTCCTCGGTCCACTCGGAGAGGTCGCCGCCCACGCCGAGTACCCCGGCCATGGCGCTGACGAACCGGAAGCGCAGACTGCTGACCCGGTCGTTGAGCTGGGTGTTGGGGCTGTCGGTGACCCAGGCGGCCATCACGCGCGCGGGGTGGATCTGGCTGAAGCCGTGCTGGATGGCGAGCCGGTCGAGCGGGTCGGTGTTGTCCGAGGTCCACACCTGGTCGGTACGGCTGAGAATGCCGAGGTCGATCCGGCCACCGCCGCCCGAGCAGGACTCGAAGGCCACGCCTGGGTGGGCCTCCCGCAGCCGGTCCAACAGGGCGTAGAGCGCGCGCACATGGTCGACCCAGAGGCGCTGCGGATAGGCGTCGCCGGGCCAGCCCGCGTCGGTGAAGCAGCGGTTGAAGTCCCACTTCACGTAGTCGATGGGGGCGCTGGAGAGGAGTCCGTCGAGCTGCTCCCAGAGGTACTCCTGGACGTCCTCGCGGGCGAGGTTGAGGACGAGCTGATTGCGGAACTCCGTCCGCTTTCGTCCCTCTTGGTACTGCACCCAGTCCGGGTGGGCGCGGTACAGGTCGCTGTCCGGGTTGATCATCTCGGGCTCGACCCAGATGCCGAACTGCATGCCCAGGGAGTGGACGCGGTCGGCGAGGGGCTTGAGGCCGGCGGGGAAGCGGTCCGGGTTGGGGGTCCAGTCGCCGAGTCCGGCGCGGTCGCTGGTGCGGGCGCCGAACCAGCCGTCGTCGACCACGAACAGCTCGACACCGGCCGCCGCGGCACGCTGTGCGAGCACCTCCTGCTGCTGCTCGGAGATGTCGAACTGGGTGGCCTCCCAGGAGTTGTAGAGCACCGGGCGGTCCTGGTCCGCGTCCGGGATCACGTGCGTCCGCTGGTAGTCGTGCCAGATGCGGCTGGCGCCGCCGAAGCCGGCGTCGCTCCACAGGGCGGCGAAGAGGGGTGTCGTGAAGGACTCCCCCGCGGCGAGGCTCAGCAGCCCGGACTCGTCGTACCCGGCGCCGCCGGTGATCTGCACGCACGCGTCCGGGAGTTGGGCCACGGCGATCCGCCAGGACCCCGACCAGCCGAGGGCGCAGCCGTAGACCTCGCCGCGTTCCTCGGTCGCGTCGGTGTCGAGGGCGACCCAGGGGAGGTACTGGTGTCCGGTGTGGCCGCGGCGGCTGCCGATGACCTTCTCACCGTAGGTGAGGGGGGAGCGCACCAGCCGTGACTCGGCGGCCCAGCGTCCGTGCACGTGCGACAGCTGCCACTCCTCCCGGTCGGGCAGCGTCCAGGTGGCGGAGTCGGCGCGCAGCAGCTCCAGCGTCTCGGTCCCCTCGTTGTCGAGGACCGTCCAGCGCTCCACGACGTCGCCGCGCGTGCGGTAGTGCAGGGTGATCGTGAGTCCCGCGTCGCGGAAGCGGAGCCGCAGTTCGTCGCCGTCGGTGTCGTAGCGGTCGAAGGTCCACTCCGTGCCGCGCCGCTCGGCCGTGCGCACCGACAGGGCAGGCCGGACGAAGCGGGGTCCACCCTCGACCGGGTACTCCTCGCGTCCGTCGAGCGGGGACTCGAAGGAGGAGCCGCCGGGGAGCGGACGGGCGGCGAGTTCCTCGGCGTCGGCGAGCGCGATACGGGGACCCCAGTGGAGATGGAGCAGTTCGTCGCGCTCGGTGAGATGGACGGCGTAACTGCTCGTGGGTCCGGACAGTACCCACGTACGGCCGTTCTCGGCGGTCTCCAGCATCAAGTCCCTCACAGATTCGAACAAGTCCACTCAAGCGCCAACATCATCAATGGTGCGGGACCTGCGAGGCAACGCCTGTGGAGAACTCGTAATCTGTGGAAACGGGTCTGGTCGGAATTTCGTGACGGTCACGATCGCAGCAGGACATGGGTGCGGAGGAGCCGGAAGGATCCTCGTCCGTACATCTGCCGCTTGATCGTCTTAAACGGTTGACGTGCCCTTCGACGACTCCGGAGCTGTAGTCGAGCGTCATGCCGGCGAGGACGGCGTCCCAGTCCTGGCGGAGGAATCCCGCGAAGCCCCGCACGGAACCAGGGCCGTTGGTCTCGGCCTCGCGGACCCAGTCGGCGAGGAGATGCCCTCGCCGATCGCGGACCAGGCCGGCGAAGACGCGGGCCAGGTCACAGACGGTGGCGATGTCCGGGCAGGCGATGCGCACCTCGTCGAGCTGGTCTTGTTCCTCACGGCTGAGCCCGTCGCGCGGTCTCATGATCCACGAGGTGATCTTGCGTGGTGTGGGGATGGGACGGGGAGGCTCGGTCGCGGCGGTGCCGCCGCGCATCGAGCGGACGTAGAGGCGGACGGCCTGATGGTTGCCGCAGTAGCCGTGCTCGTGGATCTCGCGGTAGAGCTGGGCGGCGATGGTGCAGCCGTCTGCGAACCGTTGTTGCAGGTAGGGCCGGTAGGGGTCGAGTTGGCGGGGGCGGCGGTCGCGGGCCGAGGCGATCAGCACCTCAAGATCGGTGGTCAGGTAGCGGCGGACGGTCTTGCGGTCCAGGCCGAACCGGCGGGCGATGGCGCTGATCGTCCACGTCGCCTCTCGTAATCGGTGGATCTCCGCATGCCGTTAAGTCACCCGCTGCACGAGCAGGGTGGCGGGGATGCTGTCGAGCGGCGGCGTCAGCGGCAGCAGTGCCGTGGGCGGCGTGGTCGGCGACGCCGGTGCGTCCACGTCGTCCAAGGCGTATTTGTGCAGGCAGGCGCGGTGCTGGTGGCAGGTCTTCTCGACCTCAGCGGACAGGTTTTGCAGCATGTGCCAGCGGTCGGCCACCTCGGTCGCGTCCGGTGCTGCCTCCTTGATCGCGCGACTGTAGCCGCTGTCGCGGTACCGACAGATGATCTCGGCGCCGGGGTGTGCGGCGAGCCAGGCGGCAAGCGTCTTGCTGGTGCGGTCGGGCAACAGGTCGATGGGGGTGGAGGTCTCAACGTTGACCAGGATGGTTCCGTAGGTACGCGAGCGGCGGAAGGCAAAGTCGTCGACTCCCAGCACCCGCGGGCTCCGGGCGGGAACATCGGGTGCGTGCAGCTGGCCGAGCAGCCGGGCCCGGCCGGTGGGCACAGCCAGCGAGCGGCACAGCCGCATACCCGGCCGCCCGCCCGCGGCGAGCGCAACGGACTTCCACAACGCCTTCACGCCGGGCCCGGCACGGGCGTAACGCGTGGTCAGGCCCTCCACCTGCTCGACGAACGTGCGCCGTCCGCAGCTGGCGGCGTCGCAGAAGAATCGTCGGACCTTCAGCTTCACCACCACGCGGCGCCCGCCGACCGGGTACTCGGCGAGCCGTCGTCCGTATCGGCTGTGCACCCGGCGCGAGACGGTGGCGCAGTCCGGACACGTCAACTCCGGTACGACGCTGTGGGCTTCGGCCACAACCACCCCGTCCACCTCGGCCAACCGGTCCAGCACCATCCCCACGGCATCCGGGAACAGCACGTCCTTCAACGCGGACAGAACCCCCATGGCCAGGGCATTCCCGCAGCCAAACACGACGCTGCCGAGGGCCAAGTATTTATCCATTGACGGCGGCTTGAGCATCCTGCAATTCCCCAGGGGGAGGCACCCCCGGCGGCGGCGCGCATGCTCTGGGATTGATGCCCCGGTTGCCCTACAGAGGCGAGTCAGCGGTCCTGTAGCTGGGGCGCTTGCGCAGGGCAGTCAGCTCTGCCGTGTGATGCCCAAGGACTGGATGAGCTGGGCCAGTTCTTCACGGAAGAGCTTTTCCGGGCTGAGGGCCTGAGTCTGCAGGTGGCCGTAGATCTCCAGTGACACCAGGCCGTGCAGGTGGCTCCAGATACGCAGGGCAAGGGCCACGGCGGCCGGGGGCAGGTCGGGGAAGGCCGGGCGGACCTTGTCCAACAGACCGAGGTCGAAGTCGGACCACTCGAAGTCGCTGTCCGAGTAACGGAGTTTGGCGTGCGGCCAGGCCGCGGCTGCGAGCGCGGTGATGCCGGTGCAGACGCGGCGGGCGGCTTCCGGAGCGGCGCCGCCCTCGGGCGGCTGGTAGCCGGGGACGGGGTCGCCGTAGATGAGGCGGAAGCCCTCGGGGTTGGCCATTGCCCAGTTCCTGAAGGCGCGGGCCCATGCCTGGATCCGGGCGGCCGGATCCTGAGCGGGGGCGGCGTCCCAGGCGGCATCCACGGTGTCGGCCAGCGAGGTGTAGACGTTGCTGATCAGCGTGGTGACCAGGTCGTCGCGGGTGGGGAAATAGCCGTAGATGGCGTTGGCCGTCATACCCATCTCGCGCGCGATGGCCCGCAGCGTGATCGCGTCCGGTCCCCCCGAGGCCATCAACTCCAGCGCAACCTTCTTGATCTCGGTGGTCGTCTCGGCCCTCAACCGCTCGCGGCGCCCCTTGGTGTTTCCCACGCTTCCCATGACCACTCACTCTACAGCGTCACAATACTGTGTGCCGTATTAATACTTCACGCCGTATAGTAACTGCATGCCGTGAAGGTAGGCGGCGGTACGAGCAACTACCCAGGGAGAGCCATGCACATCGGAGTCATCGGGGCCACAGGCGGCATCGGCAGTCGCGTCGTCACCGAAGCCCTCGACCGGGGGCATCACGTCACGGCCTTCAGCCGCGACGCCATGCGGATCGACGAGGACCGCAAGAACGTCGTCTGGAAGAGCGTCGACGTCCTCGACGCCGACGCCGTCGCCGCCGTCATACCTGGCCTCGACGTACTGATCAGCGGATTCCAGCCCGGAAACGCCGCCAGGGACATCGCCGACACCGTGGTCCGCTCGATCGCCGATCCCACGGTGTACGTCACCGCCGCGCGAGCGCTCCTGAAGGCGCTGGAAAGCCATCCACGGACCCGGCTCATCGTCATCGGCGGTGCGGGCAGCCTGGAGATCGAGCCCGGAGTCGTACGGGCCGACTCCGACGAACTCCTGCACGAAACCCTCGACGAGATCGGCCTGCCGAGGGAGTACGCCGCCGCGGTGCGTGGCCACCGCGACGCCCTGAACGTCCTGCGCACCTCCAACCGGCTGTGGACCTACTTCAGCCCCGCCGAGGGCATCGCACCCGGCGAACGCACGGGCCGGTTCCGAATAGGTGGCGACCAGCCGGTGCTCGACGCGGAAGGGCGCAGCCGTATCTCCATGGAGGACGCCGCCGTCGCCCTTGTCGACGAGGTCGAACTGCCGCGCTTCGTCCAACGCCGCTTCACCATCGGCTACTGACCGACGCCAACGGACCAAGGCTGCATCTGTCGGATGACCCCGAGTGTGCGCCGCCGCGCCGGTAGGACCGGAAAACCACGGAAGTGCGTTCGTATCCGCATGGGGAAGCCATGGACTTCCCCATGCGGAATATCGTGGCCGTTCACAGACGCCGAGAACTACGTGATCGTGACCGTCACGAAATGCCGACCAGACCCGTGGAAACCCGTGTCACGCGTCCGGGTCGGTCCCCCCGCAACCGTGTCCCGCCGGCCGCCGAGAGGGTGGGCGGGCCGAACCCCGTAACGACCGCCGAGCGGAGCGACGGCGCCCTTCCGGGCGGGCAGCGCAGTGGCGATCTCCCACGGGGGTTGTTGGTACCCGTTGGGTAGCATCGCTGGATGACGAAGACATCGGGCCTCTGCGACGACCCCAAGAGCGTCTATCTTGCCGCCTGCCCCTGCCGCGACATGCTGGACCTGCTGGCCAACAAGTGGAGTGCCCTCGCGCTGGGTGCCCTGGAAGACGGACCGCAGCGCTTCGGCGCACTGCGCACCCGGCTTCAGGGCGTGAGCCCCAAGGTTCTCACCCAGACACTCCGTCGCCTGGAGGACCACGGTCTCGTCGACCGCCGGATCTACGCCGAGGTGCCGCCGCGCGTCGAGTACAGCCTGACCCCGCTCGGCCTGGACGCCTGCGCGCCACTGGCGCAGCTGCGAACCTGGGTGGAGCAGAACATCGACCGTTTTCCCGACGCCGCCTAACCTGAGCTGGATACTTCCCGTTGGGAAGTAGGCTCCCTTGATGGTTACTACCTCCCGATGGATACCTTTCGGAGCGTGGCCGCGGCCCTTCACCGGCCACCGCACGAATCGAGGAGATCCATGATGAGCGTGACCCCGAAGTCGATGCCCGCCGTCGGCTACCTCAAGAGCCTGCCGATCGACGACGACGAGAGCCTGCTGGACCTCGAACTGCCCGTCCCACAGCCAGGACCGCACGATCTGCTGGTCCGGGTCGAGGCGATCGCGGTCAACCCCGTGGACTACAAGGTCCGCCAGGGCAACGACCCGGGCGGCGAGCCCAAGGTGCTGGGCTGGGACGCGGCCGGCACGGTGGTCGCGGTCGGCGACCGGGTGGAGCTGTTCGCGGTCGGCGACGAGGTCTTCTACGCCGGCGCGATCGACCGGCCGGGCACCAACTCCCGCTTCCACACCGTCGACGAACGCATCGTCGGCCGCAAGCCCGCCACGCTCTCCTTCGCCGACGCCGCGGCACTGCCGCTGACCTCGCTCACCGCCTGGGAGGGCCTGTTCGAACGCCTGGGGCTGCGGCGGAGTCCGGAACAGACCGGCACCCTGCTGGTGACGGCGGCGGCGGGCGGGGTCGGGGCCATGGTGTCCCAACTGGCCCGCGCCCTCACCGGTCTGACCGTGATCGGCACCGCCTCCCGCCCGGAGACCGTGGAGTTCGCCCGGAGTATGGGCGTGACACATGTGGTCGACCACCATCACCCCCTGCCCGCGCAGGTGGCAGAGGTGGCGCCCGGCGGCGTGGACCACATCTTCGGCACGGCCGGTACGGACCGGAACCTCGCCGCGTACGCCGAGATCCTCAAGCCCTTCGGATCGCTGCTCGCCATCGACGACTTCGGTGCCGTGGAGATCGGTCTGCTGAAGTCGAAGAGCATCTCCTTCCACTGGGAGCTCATGTTCACCCGCTCCCTGTACCGGACCCCGGACCTGGCGGCGCAGCACCACATCCTCGGCGAGATCGCCCGTCTGGTGGACGCGGGCAGCCTGCGGACCACGGCCACCCGGGACCTCGGCACGATCAACGCCGCCCATCTGCGCGAGGCGCACCGCGTCCTGGAATCCGGTGCCGCCATCGGCAAGGTGACGCTCACCGGATTCTGATCCGGGTGTGAACCTCCTCCTTCCTGATCCCGTTTACCAAGCGGAAGAGGAAACGGCTCTCTCGTAACCACTGAAAGGTGACGGGCATGCAGGTCATGAGGTTCACGCCGGAGCAGCGCATCGATCACCTGCTCCGCTGGGCGGCGGAATGGAACGGGACGCGACGCGGACGGAGCATGTGGGCCTACTCGCTCAGTCTGGGCGGCTCCCATGCCCTGCTGAACGACTGGGTCAACAACGAGCGGCTCATGGATCTCCTCACCTCCGAGGAGAGGAGATCCGTCGACGAGGCACGCGAGCGGGCGAGACAGTAGCCGTCCCCTGTGCCCGGCGGGATGCCGCAGCGGTGCGAGGGACGCCCGGGCCGCCGGCTCGGGGAGCAGCTCACGTGCCGACCGGACCACCGTCTCGAACGCGGTTACGTCGATCTCGTCGTCCGACTCGTTCCTGTCCTGACCACGGGATCCGCCCCTCACGAGAGGCGCAGGTCAGCGCTCGGACGCCTGCCGGGCCGCGGTACGCATGTCGTATCGTCGACAGGGTGCCCGCCGGTGAGCCGCGCCGTCGGGCCGAGCGGGAGGAGCCCTCGTGACGCAGCAGATTCCGTCGACCGAGCCGGAGTTGTCCGGAGTGCGCAATTTCCGGGACGTGGGCGGGCTTCCGACGGTGGACGGACGGCGGGTGCGGCACGGTGTGCTGTTCCGCAGCGGCCATCTCGCGCACGCGACCGACGAGGACGCCGAGTTCCTCGACTCACTGGGCCTGCACACGATCTTCGACTTCCGCAACGCGTCGGACCAGAAGCTGGAGGGCCCCGACGTCGAACTGCCCGGCGTGCGCAATGTGAACCTGCCGCTGAGCGACCCGGCGGACGGGTCCGAGTTCTGGAAGATGGTCCGCGACGGCGAGATCGACCAGCTGCGCGAGATCCTCGGCGGCGACAAGGGCGCCAACCGCATGATCGCCTCGTACCGCGCCATCGTCACCCAGCGCACCGCCGAGCACTCCCAGGTGCTGCACGCGCTCGCCGAGGACAGTGTCCCGGCGCTGATGCACTGCGCGGCGGGCAAGGACCGCGCGGGCCTCTCCATAGCCGTGACGCTGCTCGCCCTGGGCGTGGAGCGCGAGGCGATCGTCGCCGACTACCTGGAGTCGAACGCCAAGCACCGCCGCTACAAGGTGCGCCGCAGCGGCTCCTCCGCCGCGGCCTACTCCCCCGAGGTGATGGAGCTCCTCAGCCCCCTCTTCGACGCCCGCGCCGAGTATCTGACGGCGGCCTTCGACACGGTCGAGGAGACCTGGGGCGGCGTGGACGCCTATCTGGAACAGGGGCTCGGCATCACCCCGGAGATCCGGGAGCGGCTGCGCGAGCGCCTGCTCGACTGAACTCGCGCCCGCGGCGGGCTACTTGGCGCCCACGGAGAACAACAGGTAGATGAAGGCCGCGAAGAGATGGCCCACGGCGATGTAGATGAGCAGCCGTACCCACAGGGCGCGCGGGAACCTGTCCTCGATGTTGTTGCCGCTCATGCTGTGTCTCCGGTGATCGGGCCCAGGCACAGGGTGGCCGTGGGGCTCTGCAACAGGGTGTGGACGAAGAGCACCTCGACACCGTTCTCATCGGCGGCGGCGAGGCGGTGCGGGGTGAGCGAGTCGAAGTGGGCGCTGTCGCCGGGCGCGAGGAGGTGCGCGGTGTCGCCGAGCCGCAGCCGCAGCCGTCCCGTGAGGACATACAGCCATTCCTCGCCGGGGTGCACACGCACGATGTCGCCCTGGGAGCCGTGCGGGATACGGACCCGCAGCGACTGCATCCCGCGGCCGGGGGCGCCGGCCTGCCAGTACGTCCAGCCGCCCGCCCGGGTCGGTTCCATGTCGGCGGCTCGTACGACGGCTTCCCGGTCGGTGACCGTCTCGCCGAGCAGGTCCGAGACTGTCGTACCGTAGATGCGGGCGAGCGCGAGCAGCATCGGCAGCGAGGGCTGGCGCTGCCCGGTCTCCAGACGGGAGAGATGGGCGGGCGAGAGTCCGGCCGAGCGGGCGGCGACCTCGAGGGTGAGGGAGGCGCGGCGGCGCAGGGCGCGGAGCTGGGGTGCGACGGTGGCCGGCAGGTCGTCGGCCGGTCCGGCCGGCGGTTCCGGCCCGGTCTCGGTCTCGGTCTCGGAGGGGCTCATGCCTCCATTCAGCCGGACTTTTGCCTCTGCGGCAAATTTCTTGCCACAGAGGCAAAAATCTCGGTTCTCGCAGCTCAGCGGTTGGCGACCGCCTGCTTCACGAGCGTCCTGCTGAAGTCCCACATCAGCCCGCCACCGCTGTGCGCGTCGTCCATCACGGCCGTGAAGGCCTCGACGAACCGGTCCACCTCGCGCTCGCCGACGATCAGCGGCGGGATCAGCTTGATGACCTCCAGGTGGTCGCCGGAGACCTGGGTGAGGATCCGGTGCCGCTGGAGCAGCGGTACGACCACCATCTGCGCGAACAGCCCCTTGCGCGCCGCTTGCAGCATGGTCCAACGACTGCGCAGCTTCAGCGACTTGGGCTTGCCGAACTCGATGCCGATCATCAGGCCCCGGCCGCGCACGTCGGCGAGCAGCTCGTACTTGTCGACCAGCGCGGCGAGCCGGGTCCTCAACTGGTCCCCGGTGGCACGGGCGTTGGCGACGATCTGCTCGTTCTCCATGACCGACAGCACGGCGAGGCCGGCCGCCATGGCCTGGGCGTTGGACCCGAAGCTCGCCGAATGGACCAGCACGCGGTCCATGGACGAGTAGACCTTCTTGAAGATCCAGTCCTTGCCGAGGGTCGCGCCGACCGGCACATAGCCGCCGGACAGTGCCTTGGCCACACACACCAAGTCCGGTTCCACGCCGTCCTCGTGCTGGTAGGCGTAGAAGTCGCCGGTGCGGCCGAGCCCGGTCTGCACCTCGTCGGCGATGAGCAACGCCTTGTGCTTCCGCAGGAGTTCCTGCGCGGCGCGCAGATAACCGGGCGGTGCCTCGTGCACGCCCTTGCCCTGGATCGGCTCCACGACGAGGGCGGCGACGTCGCCCTTCTTCAACTCCCTTGCCAGGGCGTCGAGATCACCGAGCGGTACGGCGGTGTCGGGCAGCAGCGGGGCGAAGCCGTCCCGGAAGCCGTCCTCGCCGTTGACGGAGAGCGAGCCGGTGGTCAGGCCGTGGAAGGCGTGGTCGCAGTACAGGACGCGCGGCTTCCCGGTCGCGTACCGGGCGAACTTGAGCGCGGTCTCGACCGCCTCCGTACCGCTGTTGCCGAAGAACACCCGGTCCAGGTGCGGGCTGTGGGTGAGCAGCTTCTCGGCGAGCAGGCCGGGCAGCGGCTGGCAGTCGAAGCGGGTGAGGTCGGCGAGCTGGGCGTCGAGGACGTCGTGCAGCGCCTTGCGGACGACGGGGTGGTGACGGCCCAGGCCCATCACCCCGAACCCGGCGAGCATGTCGAGGTAGTCGTTGCCGTCCGCGTCCCAGAAGTAGGCGCCCTCGCCGCGCTCGTAGACCTTGTCGAAGCCGATGGTGTGCAGCATGCGCGGGAGCTGGTGGTTGAGGTACTTGGTGTGCAGCTCGTAGCGCTCGGCTCCGCGCTCGGCCAAGAGCGCGGTGAGGTCGAACTCCTTGGTCATTCGGGTTTCTCCTTGGCTGCGTGGCCGGTCGTGTCCTTGACCGCCAGGCTTGCGCTGATCCGTCCGGCGACCTCGACGGGTGTGAGGCCGATGTCGGCGAGCACCTCGCCGCGTTTGGCGTGCGCGAGGAACTGCTCCGGGATGCCGAACCGCCGTACGGGGACGTCGACTTCGGCGTCACCGAGGGCCAGCGCCACGGCGGCGCCGACGCCGGAGGCACGGCTGTTGTCCTCGACGACGGCGACGAGGCGGTGTTCGGCGGCGAGGCCGGGCAGCGCCGGGTCCACGGGTTTGACCCAACGGGGGTCCACGACCGTGCAGTTGATGCCGCGGGCTTCGAGGAGTTCGGCGGCCTGGAGGCAGACGGGCGCCATGACTCCTACGGCGACGAGCAGCACCTCGGGTGTCTCCGCGCCCCGGTGCAGGACGTCGAGGCCGCCGACGCGGTCGATCGCGGGGATCTCCGGTCCGACCGACTCCTTCGGGAAGCGGACGAGGGTCGGCGCGTCGTCTACCGCGACCGCTTCCCTCAGCTGGGCGCGGAGTTGGTCGGCGTCGCGCGGGGCGGCGATCCGCAGGCCGGGGACGACCTGGAGGATGGACATGTCCCACATGCCGTTGTGTGACGCTCCGTCAACTCCCGTGACCCCGGCGCGGTCCAGGACGAAGGTCACCCCGCAGCGGTGCAGCGCCACGTCCATCAGGAGCTGGTCGAAGGCGCGGTTGAGGAAGGTGGCGTAGACGGCGACGACGGGGTGCAGCCCGCCGGTCGCGAGCCCGGCCGCCGACACGGCCGCGTGCTGTTCGGCGATGCCGACGTCCCACACGCGGTCGGGGAACTTCGCGGCGAACTTGCCGAGGCCGACCGGGTGGAGCATGGCCGCCGTGATGGCCACGACGTCGTCGCGTTCCTCCCCGATGCGCAGGATCTCGTCGCCGAACACACTGGTCCAGGAAGGGCCGTTGGAGGGCACGAGGGGCTCGCAGGTGAGCGGGTCCATCACGCCGACGGTGTGGAAGTGGTCCTCCTCATGGGCGAGGGCGGGTTCGTAGCCACGCCCCTTCTCCGTGAGGCAGTGCACCAGGACCGGGCCGTGGAAGCGTTTCGCGCGGCGCAAGGCGGACTCGACGGCGCCGATGTCGTGTCCGTCGATCGGGCCGACGTACTTGAGGCCCAGGTCCTCGAACATGCCCTGCGGCGCGAACGCGTCCTTGAAGCCCTTCTTCGCGCCGTGCAGCGACTCGTAGACGGTGTTGCCGACGACCGGGGTGCGCAGCAGGACGTCCTTGCCCCAGGCGAGGACCTTCTCGTAGCTGTCGGTCGTGCGCAGGGTCGCCAGGTGGTTGGCGAGGCCACCGATCGTGGGCGAGTAGGAGCGCTCGTTGTCGTTGACCACGATGATCAGCGGGCGGTCCTTGGCGGCGGCGATGTTGTTCAGCGCCTCCCAGGCCATGCCGCCGGTGAGCGCGCCGTCACCGATGACCGCGACGACATGGCCCTTCTCGCCCTGCACCTGGCGGGCCTTGGCGAGGCCGTCGGCCCAGCCGAGCGCGGTGGAGGCGTGGCTGTTCTCGACGATGTCGTGCTCGGACTCCTCGCGGGAGGGGTAGCCGGAGAGGCCGCCCTTGCCGCGCAGCTTCGAGAAGTCCTGACGGCCCGTCAGGAGCTTGTGCACATAGCTCTGGTGGCCGGTGTCCCAGACGATGCGGTCGACCGGTGACTCGAAAACCCGGTGGAGCGCGATGGTCAGTTCCACCACGCCCAGGTTGGGCCCGAGGTGGCCGCCGGTCCTGGCCACCGCGTGCACCAGGAACTCCCTTATCTCTTCGGACAGTTCACCGAGTTCCGCCTCGGACAGCGCCTTCAGGTCGCGTGGTTGACGGATGCTCTCCAGAATCGTCACGTCGGGCCCCCTTCGGTCCGTGCTGTTCAGCTCACGGTGACGGCCGGCTCCCCCGCCGCGACGCCGTCCTGCTCCATCTGCTCGGCGATCTTCATCGCCTCCTCGATGAGGGTCTCCACGATCTTCGACTCCGGCACGGTCTTGATGACCTCGCCCTTGACGAAGATCTGCCCCTTGCCGTTGCCGGAAGCGACGCCGAGGTCCGCCTCCCGCGCCTCGCCGGGGCCGTTGACGACACAGCCCATGACCGCGACGCGCAACGGCACCTCCATGCCCTCAAGCCCTGCCGTGACCTCGTCGGCGAGCTTGTAGACGTCCACCTGGGCGCGCCCGCAGGACGGACACGACACGATCTCCAGCCGACGCGGCTTGAGGTTCAGCGACTCCAGGATCTGGAGGCCGACCTTGACCTCCTCCACCGGCGGGGCGGACAGCGACACCCGGATCGTGTCGCCGATGCCCTCGCTGAGCAGCGCCCCGAAGGCCACCGCCGACTTGATCGTGCCCTGGAAGGCGGGCCCGGCCTCGGTGACCCCGAGGTGCAGCGGATAGTCGCTCTGCGCGGCCAGCAGCCGGTAGGCGTTGACCATCACCACGGGGTCGTTGTGCTTGACGGAGATCTTGATGTCGCCGAAGCCGTGCTCCTCGAAGAGCGAGGCCTCCCACAGGGCCGACTCGACGAGCGCCTCGGGCGTCGCCCTGCCGTACTTCTGGAGCAACCGCCGGTCCAGGGAACCGGCGTTGACCCCGATGCGGATCGGCGTGCCGTGGTCCTTGGCGGCCCGCGCGATCTCCTTGACCTTGTCGTCGAACTGCTTGATGTTGCCCGGGTTCACGCGAACTGCCGCGCAACCGGCCTCGATTGCGGCGAAGACGTACTTCGGCTGGAAGTGGATGTCCGCGATCACCGGGATCTGCGACTTGCGCGCGATGGTCGCCAGCGCGTCCGCGTCGTCCTGCGTGGGGCAGGCAACGCGGACGATCTGGCAGCCGGACGCGGTGAGTTCGGCGATCTGCTGGAGGGTGGCGCCGATGTCCGACGTACGGGTCGTGGTCATCGACTGGACCGACACGGGGGCCCCGCCCCCGACCGCCACCGGTCCGACCTGGATGCGTCGCGACACACGTCGCTCGGCGATCGGCCGGACCGGCATCTCGGGGACGCCCAGGGACACTGCGGTCATGACGTCAGTCGCGGTTTCCGGCGACGGTCTCGCGCATGGCCCGCAGGGACTCCTTGAGGGAGCCCATGGTGGCGAGGACGGCGGTGGGCTCGTAGCCGCAGTGCGCCATGCAGTTGGCGCAGCGCGGGTCCTTGCCGCGGCCGTACTTGTCCCAGTCGGTCTCCTCGATCAGCTCCCGGTACGTGGGCACGTACCCGTCGCTCATCAGGTAGCAGGGGCGCTGCCAGCCGAAGAGCGAGTAGTTCGGGATCGCCCAGGCCGTGCACGGGAAGTCGACCTTGCCCTCCAGGAAGTCCAGGAAGAGCGGGGAGTGGTTGAGCCGCCACTTGCGGCGGTTGCCGCCCGCGAAGGCCTTCTTGAACAGCTCGTGGGTCTGCGCGACACCGAGGAAGTGCTCCTGGTCGGGCGCCTTCTCGTAGGCGTAGGCGGGCGAGATCATCATCTCGTCGACCTTGATGTCGTCGTTGAGGAAGTTCAGGACCTCGATGATGGTCTGCGGGGTGTCGGTGTTGAAGAAGGTGGAGTTGGTGGTGACCCGGAAGCCGCGTTTCTTGGCCTCCTTCATCGCCTCCACCGCCTCGTCGAACACACCCTCCTTCGCCACGGACTCGTCGTGCCGCTCGCGCAGCCCGTCGATGTGCACCGCGAAGGCGAAGTACGGGGAGGGCGTGAACTTGTCGAGCTTCTTGCGCAGCAGCATGGCGTTGGTGCAGAGGAAGACGTACTTCTTCTTCGCCACCAACTGCCGCACGATCTCATCGATCTGAGGGTGCATCAGGGGCTCGCCGCCCGCGATGGAGACCATCGGCGCACCTGATTCGAGTACCGCCCCGACGGCCTGCGCCACCGGCATGCGCTGCTTGAGCACGCCCGCCGGGTGCTGGATCTTGCCGCAGCCCTCGCACTTCAGATTGCACGCGAAGAGAGGTTCCAGCTCCACGATCAGGGGGAACTTGTCCCGCCTGCGGAGCTTCTGTTCAGCCAAGTATGTAGCGACCTTGATGGACTGGCGCAGCGGCATGGCCATCTGGCTCACCTCCGAGGGAGCAGCAAAGAACGGTGCCATTCGAAAAAAGCGGGAAGAACGGATCGAAGAACGCGGAAAGCCGATATTCCACCGCGCACCGTGCCGATCCGGACGAGTTCATGTTCAGGAGCGTCCACGACCACCCGTACGGCCGCAACCGGGCGCGCGCCCGTGCGCACGGCGCTCAGCAGCGTGGCCGCCGATTCCATGTCGACCGCGATTGCGCCGGTCGCGCGCAGATCCGACCGTTCCTGACCGCGGACGACGTGATCGGAGCCGGTGAGGGGGCCGGTGTGGACGGTGCGTCCGGGCAGGGCCCGCACCAGTTCCTTGACGAGCAGTTCGGTGGCTACGCACGGAACGGTTCCGCGCGGGTCCCGGGTCTCCTCGGCGACCACCAGGTCGCCGGGGTGCATCCCGGGGGCGAGTCCGGCGCAGAAGCCCGTGGCCAGTACGGCGGCCTCGGACAGCGCCGGGTCGGCGAGGCGCCGGGTGACGGCCGCTTCGGCCGCCGCGGGCCCCATGCCCGTCCTCAGGACGGTGACCTGCCCGCCGGCGCCTGAGCGGTCGCCGGTGCGCAGGGCGAGGTGCTCGATGCCGAGCGCGCAGGCGATCAGCAGCGGCGAAGCGGCGGGCCGGGTGCTCATCAGCCCCCCTTGGACGGGGAGACGGCCGGGGACACGTTCTGGCTGAACGGTTCTCCGTGCACGAAGCGCCCGAGCGCGGTGAGCGGGAAGACTTGCCGGTAGAGGTGGTAGTTGATGGAGAAGTCCCACGGGAAGCCGGTCCCCGTGAAGTAGGGCTCGTCCCAGGAGCCGTCCTCCCGCTGGGTGGTCGCGAGCCATTCGATGCCGCGCTCCACGGCCTTGGAGTCGTGCTCCCCCGCCGCCAGCAGGGCCATCAGCGCCCAGGCCGTCTGCGAGGCGGTCGAGGCGCCCCGGCCGCTCCACTCCTTGGCGTACTTGTAGGAGCGCAGGTCCTCGCCCCAGCCGCCGTCGTCGTTCTGCACGGTCTCCAGCCAGGTCACCGCGCGCCGGATCGCCGGGTGCGAGCCGGGGATCCCGGCCGCGGCGAGGGCGGGCACCACGGACCCGGTGCCGTAGACGTAGTTGACGCCCCAGCGGCCGAACCACGAGCCGTCCGGCTCCTGTTCGGCCAGCAGCCACTCGATGCCGCGCCGGGTGCGCGGGTCGTGGGCGAGACCCTCGACGGCGAGCATCTCGACGACGTGCGCGGTGACGTCCGCCGACGGCGGGTCGATCACCTCGCCGAAGTCGCAGAACGGCAGCCGGTTGGGGAAGGGGCTGGTGTTGTCGACGTCGAAGGCGCCCCAACCGCCGTTCTTGGACTGCATTCCGAGGTTCCAGCGGACCGCGCGTCCGGCGGCCCGGTCGAGGCGCTCCGGGTCGTGGTGTCTGACCCGGCGCAGCGCGAGCACGACCTCGGCGGTGTCGTCGATGTCGGGGTAGTTGTCGTTGTGGAACTCGAACGCCCAGCCGCCGGGCGGCAGTTGGGGCCGCTTCACCGCCCAGTCGCCGGGGCGGACGATCTCCTCCCCGAGCATCCAGTCGGCGGCCTTAACCAGTTGGGGGTGGTCGGCGGGCACGCCCGCGTCGGCGAGGGCGATGGTCGCGAGGCAGGTGTCCCACACCGGGGACTGGCAGGCCTCGATCATCCGGGCCCCGTCCTCGCGCCAGATCGCGAACCGGTCCAGCGACTCCAACCCCGCGCGCATCACCGGGTGTTCGAGGTCGTAGCCCAGCAGGTGCAGGGCGATCACGGAGTAGACGGCCGGCGGCTGGATGCCGCCCCAGCAGCCGTCGTTCTCCTGCCGCTCGATGATCCAGCGCGCCGCCGTGTTCATCGCTGATTTGCGCAGCTTGCGCGGGGCGACCTTGCGGTAGAGGTGCAGCGCCTTGTCGAGCCGCTGGAAGGCGCCGTCCCAACTCGCCACCTTGGCGAGGGGCTTGACCGGGTTCGGGTTGTCGGCGTCGGTGTGGAGTTCGTCGAGCGGGAAGGGCGCGGGCCGTACCGGCCGCTTCGCGGAGACCACCGTCAGCGGCACGATGGTCTGCCGGGCCCAGCATCCGAAGTCGTAGATGTTGAGGGGTACCCAGGTGGGGAAGTAGATGAGTTCCGGGGGGAGTTCGGGCAGGTCGTCCCACTTCCACCAGCCGAACAGCGCGAGCCAGATGCGGGTGAAGACGCGGGCCGAGGCGATGCCGCCGCGCTCGCGGACCCACGCGGAGGCCTTCGCCATGTGCGGGGCCTCCGGCGCGTCACCGGCCAGCCGGAGGGCGACGTACGCCTCGATGGTGGTGGAGAGTTCGCCGGGCCCGCCGTAGAAGCTGGCCCAGGTGCCGTCCTCGCGCTGCTCGCCGCGGATGAAGAGTGCGGCGGCCCTGGTCGTCGACTCGTCGCGGATGCCCAGGAACTGACGGAGCAACAGATCCTCGGCGTCCATCGTGACGTTCGTGTCGAGGTCGCCCTTCCACCAGCCCTGCGCGTCCTGGAGGGAGAGCAGGAAGTCGGTGGCGCGTTGCACGGCGAGTGCGGCGGCGTCGTGCACCCCGGCCGCCACGGGTGTGTTGATGTCGGTTTCGCTGGCCGCGGCAACACGGGGCCGCATGGCCCCGGTGCTTCCGTCGGTCGTCGCTGTCATGGCTTCCCCTTCGTGCAGTGGCATGTCTCTGCTGTGGGTCCGCCGTCGGCCGGTACTCGTATGTCCGCAAGCCCGGCCGGCGACTACGCGAGGGCTATTCGACCGATAGTGATCATCTCTTTCGTACGACGACGAAGTCGGCGAGCGCCGTGAACTGCGCCCGAACCCGGTCGGGCATGGTGATGGCGTCCAGGACCCCGATGGCGATGGTGTGCTGACGGCGTGCCTCTTCGGCGGTCCACTCGCGGCCGCCGGCCTCCTCGATGAGCGCGGCGCGGGCCGCGAACTCCTCCTCGGAGAAGTTCTCGAAGTCGCTGCTCTTGGCGTCGGCGGCGAGGATCTCGCCGAGCCGCTCGGAAGCGGGTCCGCCCGCCGCGAGCGCCGCCACCACGGGCAGGGACTTCTTGCGCTGGCGCAGATCGCTCCAGGTCTGCTTGCCTGTGGCCTCCGGGTCGCCCCAGATGCCGAGGAGGTCGTCGACGGCCTGGAAGGCCAGGCCGAGGTGGTGGCCGTACTTCTCCAGGACGTCGGCGGTGCGGTCGTCCGCACCGCCGAGCACGGCGCCGATGGAGGAGGCGCAGGCGAGCAGGGCGCCGGTCTTGTTGCCCTCCATCTCCAGGCACTCCTCGACGCTGACGCGGTCGCGGTGCTCGTAGGAGATGTCCTGCGCCTGGCCGTCGATGAGGGCGCGGGTCGCGGTGGTGAGGCGGCGGGTGGCGCGGCCGGCCTCGACGGTGCCGAGCTCCAGCAGGACCTCGTTGGCGAGCGCGAACAGGGCGTCGCCGACCAGGATGGCCTGCGCGGGGCCGTGCACCTTCCACACGGTGTCGCGGTGCCGGCGCTGTTCGTCACCGTCCATCAGGTCGTCGTGCAGCAGAGAGAAGTTGTGGACCAGCTCGACGGCGACGGCACCGGGGATGCCGACCTCGGGCGCGGCACCGGTGACCTCGGCGGAGAGCACGGCGAGCGCGGGGCGCACGGCCTTGCCGCCGTCGCCGGCGGCCGGGTTGCCCTCGGCGTCGATCCAGCCGAAGTGGTACGCGGAGACGGTGTCCATGGGCGGTGCCAGACGGTCAACGGCTGCGCGCAGCACCGGTGTGGCAAGGGTCCGGCCGCGCTCCAGGAGCGCGGACACGTCCACCGCGGTCCTCGCAGCGGCCGTCTCGGCCGGGGGCACAGTGGGCACAGTCTCTCCTCTTGTAGCGGTACCGGGGGTGCGGGGGCCTGCCGCGTGCTCGTCGAGCATCACGCCGCCTCCTCGAACTCGAAGAGCTGTCGGGGGCGGGGCCGGCCCAGGGCAGCGAGTGCGGCGTCCGCCGCGCTCACCCCACTGCGGACCGCACTTTCCATGGTCGCGGGCCACCCTGTGGCGGTCCACGCTCCGGCCAGGTACAGGCCGGGGGCCTTGGTGCGGGCGCCGGGCCGCAGCCGTCCGACGCCGGGGGCGGGAGCGAACGTCGCCGTGCGCTCCCTGGTCACGAAGAAGTCCCTCACCTCGGCGCCGCGCGCACCGGGCAGCAGCCGCTCCAGCTCGGGAAGGTAGCGCTCGCGCAGTTCGGCGACGGTCGCGTCGATCTCGTCGTGCGCGGCGGACTGGGACAGTGCCAGGTACTGGCCGTCCTTCAGCCCGGACGCCCCGGTCCGGTCGAACACCCACTGCACGGGGCTGCCCAGCGCGGCGAAGAAGGGCCGGGCGAGCACCTTGCGGTCGTAGACGACGTGGACGTTGAGGATCGGCGCGGTGTCGATGGCGAGCAGCTGCTCAGGGGCGTCGAGGGCCCCTGCGGGCAGCAGATCGTGGGCCTCGCGCTGCGGTACGGCGAGGACGACCGCGTCGGCCTCGATGCTCTCGCCGGGAACCTGAACGGTCCAACGCCCGTTCTCCTCAGTGGAGACGGAGGTGACGCGTGTACGGACTTCGGTGCGCACGCCCGCGGAGTCGAGCGCCTTGCGGGCCAGCCGGTCGTGCAGTTCGCCCAGCGGCACATGGGCCCAGCCGATGTCGGCCGCGCCCGGGTCGGAGAGCAGACCGGTCTTGAACACCATCGCGGCCAGCGCCAGCGAGGAATCGCCGGCCACCGCGTTGAGGGTGGCGACCCCCACGAGGTCCCACAGTGCCTCGACGGCACGCGCCGACTGACCGTGCGCGGCCAGCCAGCTGCCGAAGTCCTGCGCGTCCAGGGCCGGATCGTTGAGGTCGAGCCCCTTGAGCGCGAGAGCGGCACGCCCTACTTTGACGCGCTCGGCGAGCGAGAGATGCGGGTAGGTCGCGAGGCTGCGCCCCAGATGCAGCGGCACGGGCAGCGCGTCGCGCCGCAGTCTGCCGAGCCGGTGTCCCTCGGGGCGGTTCGCGTCGAGTACGGGCACGTCGAGACGATCCTGCAGCGGGGACAGCTCCGCGCCCTCGATGCGGTCGAGGAACCAGCGGTAGGCGGTGCAGCAGCGCAAGTACACGTGCTGTCCGTTGTCGACGGTCAGCTCACCGCGCTGGAAGGAGAAGGCGAGTCCGCCCAGGCGCGGGCGGCCTTCGAGCAGGGTGACGCGGACTCCGGCGTCGGCGAGCGCGAGGGCGGTGGTGACGCCGGCCAGCCCGCCGCCGACCACGACGGCATGCCGCGCGGCCCCGCCCGCCGATGGATCCGAGGGCAGCCCGTCGCCGCCCTGCGTCCCGTCGCTCATCGTGCACTCCCCCCTGTGCGCCCACCGTGGCAGGTCGTTGCACTCAGGGACGCGACTTCACACCGGAGGGTTGCGTGCCGCATTTCTCCGGAGACATCACCTTGGCCCACTTTGTCCATCAGGTGCGCCTCCTGAGGGTCCTGCGCGTGACGTGGCGGGTGTCCAGTCCGGACAGGCCGCGCACGGCGACGTAGGCCTTCTCGCGGCCGGGCAGCGAGACGCGGCCGCGCAGCACGGCCTCCGGCTCGCGCTCGATGCGGTCCAGGAGGCGGCGGTAGATGCCGGCCATGGCGGCGACACAGGCGCCGCTGCGGCGGTCGAGCATGGGGAGCAGCCGGTAGCCCTCGGCGAAAAGGGTGCGGGCCCGGCGCACCTCGAAGTGCACGAGACCCGCGAAGTCGGAGCCCTCCGGCGGCATCGGCCCGTTGAACCCGGCCGAGCAGCCGAATTTCGCGAGGTCGTCGGCGGGCAGATAGGTACGGCCACCCTCGGCGTCCTCGCGGACGTCTCTCAGGATGTTGGTGAGCTGGAGCGCGAGCCCCAGCGTGTCGGCGTACTCCGAGGCGCGTTCGGAGCCGCGCGCCCCCGACTCCGTGCCGAACACGCCGAGCGAGAGCCGCCCGATCGCGCCCGCGACACAGCGGCAGTAGACCTTCAGGTCGTCCCAGGTCTCGTAGACCTCGCCCTGGACGTCCATCAGGACGCCGTCGATCAGCTCGTCCAGGCCGCCGAGCGGGATCGGGAAGGCCTCGGCCGCGTGCGCCAGGGCGACCGCGACCGGGTCGGTGTCGTCCTCCTCGACCTTGCCCTCGCGCACCCGGGTCAGCAGCGCCCGGGTGTCCTCCAGCCGCGCCGCCTTCACCTCGGTCGCCAGCGTGCCGTCGCCGATGTCGTCGACACGCCGTGAGAACGCGTACAGCGCCGACATGGCGCGCCGCTTGGGCGTGGGCAACAGTCTGATGCCGTACGCGAAATTGCGCGCCTGTTGTCCGGTGACGGCCTCGCAGTAGCTGTAAGCGGCGAGTACCGGCGCGGACATGTGCGGTGCAGACTCCACGGTCCGGATCACCCCTCTCCTCGCAGAGTCACGCCCACCTCACGCAGCAACTGGATCTTGCCGGGTTTGGGCGGGCCGGGAAGTACGTCGTATTCGGCGGCGACGATCGCTTTGACCGCCGCCCGCCCCCCCGCCACGAACCCCGCGAGCAGCAACTTCAGTCTGCCGTGGACGCTACCCACCAGGGGGGCGCCTTCATTCAGGAGATCGCGGGCGCGTTCTGCTTCGTATGCAACCAGTGCGCGCACCGATGCGCCCGCGGAGGGCGTGGCGAGATCCGCTTCCTGGACGTGAAAGCGCTTCATGTCCTGGGCGGGCAGGTAGATGCGGTCGCGGCCGAGGTCCTCGGTCACGTCCTGAAGGTGTTCGACGATCTGCAGTGCGGTGCAGACCGCGTCGGAGAGCCGGACCCGCTCGGGGGTCTCGGTGCCGGTGACGCCGAGGACGAGGCGGCCGACCGGGTTCGCGGAGAGTTCACAGTAGGCAAGGAGATCGTCGTAGGTCTCGTAGCGCGTGACGACCTGGTCCTGGCGGTTGGCCGCGATCAGGCCGAGGAAGGGGTCCGGGGTGAGCGCGCACCGGCGGACGGTCGGCTGGAGGCGGCGCAGCAGGGGGTGGCTCGGGGTGCCGTCGAAGACCCGGCGCAGATCGGCCTCGAAGGCGTCGAGGAGGACTACGCGGTCCTCGGCGTCCTCGGGCGATACGCCGAGCAGCCGGGCGTCGGCGCCGCCGGGGGCGAGGTCGCCGTCGCCGATGTCGTCGACGAGGCGGGCGAATCCGTAGACCGCGATGAGGTCGGTGCGCCACGCCTTGGGCAGGAAGAAAGGCGCCACGGGGAAGTTCTCGCCCGCGGCCTTGTCGAGTGTGCCGCGCTCCGGATCACCGGTGGCGGCGGTGCCGCTCCCCGTCACCGCTCACTGCCAGGGGCGGGGACGGCGCGTGCTTCGGTGAGCTGGGGAGTTTCCGTAGCCATTGCCGTCACATCTCCCGTTCTACACTGCCGACCCAATACACACTATTTCGGACACGCCGCCCAGTCGTCCGCACGGTGACCCGGATTTGGGTGTCGCGCATTATCGCCCCACTTGCCGCTATTCGGCACCGGTACAGCTTACGTTGTACAACGCAGCGAGCTTCCTCGGGGTGTCCTGCACATCACAACAACACACCGATTGGCGTCAAGATTCCTTGGGCCGGGCCGAGTTGACGTTTCCTTTGCAGACGCGGGGCCCCGCCGGAGCAGTTCCGGCGGGGCCCTGGGAAGCGGTCCGGGCTTTTACGCCCATATGCGAGTGGACTACTTGCCGGTGAACTTCTCGTACTCCTTGAGGACCTCTTCGGTAGGCCCGTCCATCCGCAGTTCGCCGCGTTCCAGCCACAGCACCCGGTCGCAGGTGTCGCGGATCGACTTGTTGTTGTGGCTGACCAGGAACACCGTGCCCGCGGACTTCCGCAGCTCACGGATGCGCTGCTCGGAGCGGACCTGGAACTTGCGGTCGCCGGTGGCCAGCGCCTCGTCGATCATCAGGACGTCGTGGTCCTTGGCGGCGGCGATGGAGAAACGCAGCCGGGCCGCCATTCCGGAGGAATAGGTGCGCATGGGAAGGGTGATGAAGTCACCCTTCTCGTTGATCCCGGAGAAGTCGACGATGTCCTGGTAGCGCTCCTTGACCTGTTCGCGACTCATGCCCATGGCGAGACCGCCCAGGATGACGTTCCGCTCGCCGGTGAGGTCGTTCATGAGGGCCGCGTTCACACCCAGCAGCGAGGGCTGGCCGTTGGTGTAGACCCGGCCGCTCTCGGCCGGGAGCAGGCCGGCGATGGCGCGCAGCAGGGTCGACTTGCCGGAGCCGTTGGACCCGATCAGGCCGACGGCCTCGCCCCGGTAGGCGACGAAGGAGACGCCCCTGACGGCGTGCACCTTGCGCACCCCACGCTCCTCGCCGCGCTTGACTATGCGGCTGAGGGCCGAGGTGGCACTGCCCTTGCCGGTCTTGGCGCCGTGCACGCGGTAGACGATGTGCAGTTCGTCCGCGACGACGGTGGGGATCAGCGCCTGAGGCGTCCGGTCCACCGGGTTCTGCTCGGTGCTGGGCTCAGCCACGGCCGTACCTCTCCTCCGCCTGCCAGAAGTACACGAAACCGCCGACGAACAGGACCACGGCCCAGAAGGTGGCGATGGCCCAGACGTGCGGCGGGAGGTTCGAGGAGCCGTAGCCGTCGATGAGCGCGAAGCGCATCAGGTCCATGTAGATGGCGGCCGGGTTCACCTGGAGGAAGCGGATGAACACCTCGGAGCGGCCCTCCATCATCTTGCTGATGGAGAACATGACGCCGGAGGTGTACATCCAGGTGCGCAGGATGAACGGCATCAGCTGGGCGAGGTCCGGGGTCTTGGCGCCCATCCGCGCCACGATCAGCGCGAGCCCGGTGTTGAAGAGGAACTGCAGCAGCAGGACCGGGAGGATGAGCAGCCAGGACAGGCTCGGGTAGCTGCCGAAGCCGACCACGATGAGGAACAGCACGGTCATCGAGAACAGCAGCTGCTGGAGCTGCTGGAGCGCGAAGGAGATCGGCAGCGAGGCCCGCGGGAAGTGCAGCGCACGCACCAGGCCGAGGTTGCCGGAGATCGCGCGGACACCCGCCATGATCGAGCTCTGCGTGAAGGTGAACACGAAGACGCCCGTGACCAGGAACGGGATGTAGACGTCCCGCGACATGCCCCGGCTGGCCTTCAGGATGACGCCGAAGATGAAGAAGTAGACGGCCGCGTTCAGCAGCGGGGTGGCCACCTGCCAGAGCTGGCCCAGTTTCGCCTGGCTGTACTGGGCGGTCAGCTTCGCCTGGGAGAAGGCCAGGATGAAGTGACGTCGTCCCCAGAGCTGGCGGACGTAGTCGACGAGTCCGGGGCGGGCGCCGCTCACGGTCAGCCCGTACTTGGCGGCGAGCTGCGGCGCCGTGAGGCCTTCGTCGGGCGACGGGCGCGGGCTCACCGCGACCCCGCCGTCATGCGTTGTCTCACTCAAGGTCTGGAAGCCCTCATCTTCGGATGCGTCTTACGATCGTCTTGCGTTCGTCTTACGGAATTGTGCTACAGAACGCGACACGTATCCGCCGAGGGATACGGTCCGCAGGGCGTGCGCGCTTGAAGTGCGCGGTCAGACGCCTGCCGAGCTTGTCAGATCACGGGGGGACGGCCCAACCGGGTGAGCCGCCAGACCGTACGCCACTTCATGGGCCTGCGCGGTCCGCACGGAGTGGTCCAGCCCTCCCTGAACCCGCCGAACCAGGCCTGGAGAGCAGGACGCGACGGTCGGCGCAGGAGGGTGAGCAGCAGCCACACCCCGAGGTAGACGGGGACCAGGGGGGCGGGGAGGTTGCGGCGGGCCAGCCAGACGCGGTTGCGGGCGACCATGCGGTGGTAGACCGCGTGCCGCGAGGGCGCCGTGGTCGGGTGGTGGAGCACCATGTCGGACCGGTAGTCGATCATCCAGCCGGCGTCGAGGGCCCGCCAGGCGAGGTCGGTCTCCTCGTGGGCGTAGAAGAACTCGTCCGGGAGGGCGCCGACCTCGGCGAAGACCTTCGTGCGGACGGCGTTGGCGCCGCCGAGGAAGGTGGTGACCCGGGAGGAGCGCATCGGGTCGGAGGCGCGCAGCCGGGGGACGTGGCGGCGCTGGGTCACGCCGGTGTCCGGGTCGGCGATGCGGAAGCTGATGATGCCGAGCCGGGGGTCGGCGGCGAAGGCCTGGCGGCACAGCTCGGCGGTGTCGTGCTGGGCGAGCAGCCCGTCGTCGTCGAGGAACATCACTATGTCGACATCACGACCGCACGGCCCGAAGGCCTCCAGACCGATGTTGCGCCCGCCGGGGATGCCGAGGTTCTCGGGCAGCTCTATGGTCCGGACGCCGTCCGGTACGTCGGGGACGGGCGAGCCGTTGCCGACGACGACCGCCTCGACCCGGTCGCCGTCCTGCTTGGCGACCGAGTCGAGCAACGCCCGTAGTTCGTCGGGCCGGTTGCCCATGGTGATGATCACCGCGCCGACCTTCATGCCGCTCACTTCAGCCTGCTCGACGCGAGGATCGACACCAGGTGCAGCAGGGTCTGGAGCAGCGCGATGCCGGCGAGCACGGCGACGCCGAGCCGCGACCAGAAGAGGTCGCCGCGGACCTGGTCCGCGATCGCGAGGACCAGGATCAGCAAGGACGCCTCGATGCCGAGGATCAGCCGGTGGAACTTGAAGGCGGCGGCGGCACGGCGGGCGAGCGCCATCCCGGAGGACCGCATCTCGGCCGCGGACTCCTGCACCGGCTCCTTGCCGGTCTGGTGCCGGGCGACCCCGACCAGGTCGGTCTCGGCCTTGATCAGGATCGCGCCGAGCGCGGCCAGCGTCCCGAGGAAGGCCCACAGCCAGTCGATACGGCCGCTGCCCCACAGGTCGGCGGCGCGCAGCCCGAAGCCGACGAGCACGGCGGCGTCGGTGAGGTAGGCGCCGACCCGGTCGAGGTAGACGCCCGCGAGGGAGTACTGCTTGCGCCAGCGGGCGATCTCGCCGTCGACGCAGTCCAGCAGCAGATACATCTGGACGCACACCACGCCCAGCACGGCGCCCGTGATCCCCGGCACCAGCAGCGCCGGGGCGGCGAGTACGCCGAAGACGGTCATCAGGTACGTGAGCTGGTTGGGCGAGACCCTGGTGTTCACCAGGTAGCGGTCGACCCGCAGGGACACCTCACGCATGTAGAGGCGTCCCATCCAGTGCTCACCGCTGCGCCGGTCCTTCACCCCTGCGGGGTGGACGACGGGACGGAGTTCAGCTACCGATGGCCTTGACATAGTCGGCGTAGTTGTCCTTGATCTGGTCGGTTTTCAGGTCGAGGTGTTCGAGGATCGTGTAGCGGCCGGGGCGGGTCTCCGGAGCGAACTCCACGGCTCGGACGAACTCGTCCACCGTGAAGCCGATCTCCTCCGGCAGCACCGGCAGTCCGTGCCGGCGCAGCACCTCGGCCATGTACGCCGATTCCTCGTGGGCCCCGCGCAGGTACATCGCGAAGGCCGCGCCCAGTCCGCACTGCTCGCCGTGGGCGGCGGCGCGTTTGGGGAAGAGCAGGTCGAAGGCGTGGTTGATCTCGTGGCACGAGCCCGAGGCGGGCCGGGAGTCGCCCGAGATCGACATCGCGATCCCGGTGAGCACGAGCGCCTCGGCGAGCACCTGGAGGAAGTCGTTGTCACCGACCCCGCCGGGGTGCCGCAGCACGGCCTCGCCGGCCTGGCGGGCCATGGCGGCGGCGAGACCGTCGATCTTCTCGCCCTTGACCCGGTTGGCCAGCTCCCAGTCCGCGATCGAGTTGATGTTGGAGATGGCGTCACCGATGCCCGCCCGTACGAACCGCACCGGAGCCTCGCGAATGACGTCGAGGTCGATGACGGCGGCGATCGGGTTCGGGACTCCGTAGGAGCCGCGGCCGGCGTCGTTGTCGAGCGTGGCGACCGGTGAGCACAGGCCGTCGTGGGCGAGATTCGTGGGTACGGCGACCAGGGGCAGGCCGACCCGCGCCGCGGCGAACTTGGCGCAGTCGATGATCTTGCCGCCGCCTAGGCCCACGACAGCGTCGTAGTGGCCGGCCTTTATGTCGCCGGCCAGCCGGACCGCGTCGTCAAGGGTGCCGCCGTCGACCTCGTACCAGGTGGCGCCGGGCAGCGTCGGGGCGATCCGCGCCCGCAGCCGGGCACCGGAGCCGCCGCTGACAGCGACGGCGAGCCGGCCCGAAGTGGAGATGCGCTCGTCGGCGAGCACGGCCGCCAGGTCGTCGAGGGCACCTGGACGGATGTCCACGACGAGCGGCGAGGGAATCAACCGGGTCAGTACAGGCACGCGATCTCCCGCCCCTTGGCCAGATCGTCGTGGTTGTCGATCTCGACCCACTTGACGTCGCCGATCGGGGCCACGTCGATCCGGAAGCCGCGGTTGACCAGTTCCTGGTAGCCGTGCTCGTAGAACTGCTGCGGGTCGGTCTCCCACACGGTCTTGAGCGCGTCGGCCAGTTCGGGGGTGGCGTCGCCCTCGATGAGGGTTACGCCGATGTACTCGCCGGTGGCCTCGGCGGGGTCCATCAGCTTGGTGATCTTCGTCATGCCCTTGGCGGGGTCGACGACGACCTTCATCTCCTCGTCCGCCAGGGACTTGACGGTGTCCAGCGCGAGGATGATCCGCTTGCCGTCGCCGCGGGCGGCGAGCAGCGTCTTCTCGACGGAGACGGGGTGGACGGTGTCGCCGTTGGCGAGGATCACGCCGTCCTTGAGGGCGTCACGTCCGCACCACAGGGAGTAGGCGTTGTTCCACTCCTCGGCCTTGTCGTTGTCGATGAGGGTGAGCTTGAGGCCGTACTTCTGCTCCAGGGCCGCCTTGCGGTCGTAGACGGCCTCCTTGCGGTAGCCGACGATGATCGCGACCTCGGTCAGACCGATCTCGGCGAAGTTGCCGAGCGTCAGGTCCAGGACCGTCGGTTCGCCCTCTATGCCCGCGGGCCCCACCGGCACCAGAGCCTTGGGAAGGCTGTCGGTGTAGGGGCGCAGACGCCGTCCGGCGCCGGCCGCCAGCACGAGGCCGATCATGCGGGTTCTCCTTCATCGTGTACGGCGGGCGCCCCTGCGGACACCCAGAAGCGGATGCTCTCGACGAGCACCAGCAGGGCCACGGCCACGGCCAGGACCGTGAGCGCGACCGGGAACTGCGACGCGGTGAGCGCGGCGGCGAGAACGGTGACGAGCAGCGTCCGCCCCTCCTGCCCCCCGATGGCGCGCACCAGCCAGGCCGGGGGCGCCCCGGCGTTGCCGCGAATGCGGTACACCGTGTCGTAGTGATGGTAGGCGACGGCGGCCACCAGGCCGAAAGCCGCTGGAAGTGCTCCGTTTACCTCCGCTTTAGCGGCGAGCACCAGGACGGTGCAGTATTCGGCCGCCCGGAAGAGGGGCGGGACGAGCCAGTCGAGGGCGCCCTTGAGGGGGCGGGACAGGGCCTGGCCGGAGGTGAGCGCGTAGACGAGGGCGCCGGCCACGGGGGCCCAGGTGACGCCGGAGGAGAGGGAGACGGCGAGGATCGCGGTGCCCGCGAGTGCGATCAGGAGCGGGGCGCCGAGGCGGCCGGGGTTGACGCGGGCCACGAAGGACGCAAGGGGTCCGTTGTCGGCGAGGTCCGCGAGCGCCTGCGCCGCCCGGTCCGTGCGCCGGGCCTTGCGGGTCAGCGAGCGCAGCACCCGGCCCGCCGCCGTGTACGTCGCCGCGAAGGCACAGCCGACGAGCAGGACGTAGAAGGTGATGCGGGGTGTGGTCACGGCCGTGAGGACGGCGATCATCGCCCATCGTTCGCCGATGGGCAGCACTATCATCCGGCGCACCCAGACCGTCCAGCCGACGCTGTCGAGCTTGTCGGAGAGGGCGGCGGTGGGGCTGGTGTTGGCGGTGGCGTCGTGGTTGGCCTCGTTGAAGGAGAAGTCCACGACGTGCCGGCAGGTCTGGAGGACCATCGCGCCGAGCGCGAGCGCCCATACGTCGTCGCCGCCCCGGGCCGCTCCCAGCGCGAGGCCCGCGTAGTAGGCGTACTCCTTGGCGCGGTCGAAGGTGGCGTCGAGCCAGGCGCCGAGGGTGGAGTACTGGAGGGAGTAGCGGGCGAGCTGGCCGTCGGTGCAGTCCAGGACGAAGGACGCGATCAGCAGGACGCCGGCCGCGACGAACCCGGCACGGGTGCCGGTGGCCGCGCAGCCCGCCGCGATCAGCGCGGTGAGCAGGGAGGCGGTGGTGACCTGGTTCGGGGTGAGACCGCGGCGGGCGCACCAGCGGGCGATGTAGCGGGAGTACGGGCTGATGAAGTGCGTGGTGAAGAAGCCGTCGCGGGACTTCACGGCCGACTTCAGGCGTACGGCCTCGTCGTCCACGGCGGCGACGGCCTGCCGTGCCTCGTTGCGGGACTGCGGGTCCGCGGGGACCGTGGCGACGAGGCTGCCCAGCTCGGGGTGGTGCACGTCCGAGCCGTCGGCGTCGAGGGCGGTGACGATGCGGTCGGCGAGGTTGTCGAGGAGGGTCATTCCGCCGCCGGCCGAGTTCTCCCGGGCCATCGCGCGGGTCAGGGCCTGGCGGCCGGCCGGCTGCGCGGTGACGGCGCCCGGTACCGCGGCGAGCGGGAAGCGGGGGTCGGTGAGGCCGAGGCGCAGCGCGTGCAGATGGCCGACGAAGCGGGCGTCCACGACGGCGACGCGCCGGTCACCGGGAACGGCCGCCAGGAGCGTTTCCGCCTCGGTGGCGTCGGCGGCGATCCGGACGTCGAAGCCGAGCGAGCGCAGGTCGTCCTCGATCGACGATCCGGGGACCGGCTGACCGGTGAGGATGGCGGTCGACAACCGAACTCACTCCCTGGTGCCGACGCGTGGGCGCCGGTCATGTGCATGGTGGTGGCGCCCCTTGGGTGGCACCCGGGCGGCATGTCGGCAGAGGCTATCGGATGCTCTCAAGCCCGTGTTCACCGGCCGTTCATAGGCTGATCAACAGGATCTGCAGGCACCTCCGCCGAGATCATCATCAGGGATTCGGCCCCCGGCCGACAAACCGCACCCGACAGAGCGGGCACCGCCGGACATTCCGCGGAGCCTACGACGGCGGTCCACACGTGCGGCCGCAGGACCGGGCCGCCTTCCGCACTCTCCCGCAGGCACTCCGCGCCACCCCGACCTGCGATCCGTTTGCCCAGGTCAGGGCATATGACAACGGTGTTCAGTGCCGCGTTGCCGTATACCCCCTACCCGTAGTTCACTGGGGTTCCGGGCAGTCATCAGGAGGGCGGCTTTCATGGGGGCAGGGCACGACCACGGGCATTCCCGTCCGCACGGCGCTCCCGTCACCGGTACGGCCGCGGCGTCGTACCGGGGCAGGCTGCGCGTCGCGCTGGGGATCACGCTCACCGTGATGGTGGTCGAGGTGGTCGGCGGACTGCTCGCGGACTCCCTCGCGCTCGTCGCGGACGCGGCCCACATGGCGACGGACGCGCTCGGGCTCGGCATGGCGCTGCTCGCCGTCCACTTCGCGGGCCGCCCGGCGGCCGGCAACCGCACCTTCGGCTACGCCCGCGCGGAGATCCTCGCCGCGCTCGCCAACTGTCTGCTGCTGCTCGGCGTCGGCGGCTACGTCCTGTACGAGGCGGTCCAGCGGTTCGTCGTGCCCGCCGACACCGAGGGCGGGCCGACCATCGTGTTCGGGCTGGTCGGCCTGGTCGCGAACATGATCTCCCTCACGCTGCTGGCGCGCGACCGGAAGGAGAGCCTGAACGTGCGCGGCGCGTTCCTGGAGGTGGCCGCCGACGCGCTGGGCTCCCTCGCGGTGATCGTCTCGGCCGTGGTGATCCTGACCACGGGATGGCAGGCGGCCGACCCGATCGCCTCGCTCGTCATCGGGCTGATGATCGTGCCGCGCACACTGAAGCTGCTGCGCGAGACCCTGGACGTCCTGCTGGAGTCGGCGCCCAAGGACGTCGACATGCGGGAGGTGCGCGCCCACATCCTGGCCCTGGACGGTGTCGAGGACATCCACGATCTGCACGCCTGGACGATCACCTCGGGCCTGCCGGTGCTCTCCGCGCACGTGGTCGTCGGCCCGGACGCGCTGAACGCCATCGGCAACGAGAAGATGCTCCACGAACTCCAGGGCTGCCTCGGCGACCACTTCGACGTGGCGCACTGCACCTTCCAGCTGGAACCCGGCGGGCACGCGCGGCACGAGGCGAAGCTCTGCCACTGACGGCTGACGGAAACCGACCGAATCCGAGGGAAATCGACCGGGTCGGACGGAACGCAACCGTCCGGCGCACACCCGTGTCCACACTGCCGTGACCCCACCCCCGGGCGGTTCCCCCGTCGCCGCGCCGGGCACGATGAACTGCCGGGAGTGCCGGATTCGTACGGCAGACTTGGCTCTGAAGACCGATGTGAAGGATGGGTATGCCGATCACACCTGCCACCGCGACGCACAGCTCGTCGAACGGCACCGCCGAAGCGATCCTGCTCGAACTGGTCGACGAGAACGGCGTGACGATCGGCACCGCGGAGAAGCTCTCCGCCCACCAGCCACCGGGCCGGCTGCACCGCGCCTTCTCCGTCTTCCTCTTCGACGAGCAGGGCCGGCTCCTCCTCCAGCAGCGGGCGCTCGGCAAGTACCACTCCCCCGGCGTCTGGTCCAACACCTGCTGCGGTCACCCCTACCCGGGCGAGGCGCCCTTCGCGGCGGCCGCCCGGCGGACCCACGAGGAGCTCGGGGTGTCGCCGACGCTGCTCGCCGAGGCGGGCACGGTGCGCTACAACCACCCGGACCCGGACTCGGGCCTGGTGGAGCAGGAGTACAACCACCTCTTCGTCGGCATGGTGCAGTCCCCGCTGCGGCCGGACCCGGAGGAGGTGGGCACGACCGCGTTCGTGACCCCCGCCGAGCTGGCGGAGCGGCACGCGAAGGACACCTTCTCGTCCTGGTTCATGACGGTTCTGGACGCGGCCCGTCCCGCGGTCCGCGAGCTGACGGGCCCGGCCGCGGGCTGGTGACCGCCCTGCCTACGGCACTCGTGCGGCGGTGAGCGGCAGCGCGGCCCAGATCACCTTGCCGCCGCTCGCCGTGTGCTCGACGTCGCACACACCGCCCGCCTCCCGGGTCACCTCGCGCACCAGGAGCAGTCCCCGGCCACCGGTCTCGTCGTGGTCGGCCACCAGGGCGGTCGGGCGGTAGGGGTGGTTGTCCTCGACGGACACCCGCACCCACTCGGCGCCCACGGCGACCTCCACCGCGAGTATCGGCGACAGCAGTGCCGCGTGCTTGACCCCGTTGGTGACCAGCTCGGAGACGATCAGCAACAGCCCCTGCAACAGGTCGTCCGTCAGGGGCACGCCCTGGCGGAGGAGCAGGTCCCGCACGGCGTGCCGCGCCTGCGGGACGGAGGCGTCGACGGCGGAGGCGGTGAACCGCCAGACTCCCTCGTACGGCAGCGGACCCGGCGCGGCGGGGGCCGGAGGATCGTCCCCGACGCCGCCTTCTGGGCGGGGGCCTGACCCACGCCCATCGTTCTCCATCGTCCGGTCGCCACCCTTGCGCTCGATTGTCACCACCCGACGAGTGTTGGCAACGACCCGCTCCGCCCCCAACGACTGAACAGAAGTCAGCAGTTTTCGGGTGTATTACGACCGATTCCGCCCGGCACGGTCCCGTGTCGGACCGCTCGTGTTCCGATCATGCCGACTTCGCGAACTCTTCCGGTTGTACGTAGCATCCGGCGCATGGAGCCCCGACTGCTGCACGAGGTCGCCGACTCGGTCGCCACCGTCGTCGTCCACCACCCCGGCAAGCGCAACGCGATGACGGCCGCGATGTGGCGCGCGCTGCCGCCGCTGCTCGACACGCTGGCGGCCGATCCCGCCGTACGGGCGCTGGTGCTGACCGGTGAGGGCGGGACGTTCTGCGCCGGGGCCGACATCTCCACGCTGCGGGAGTCGGCGGCCGAGGCGCAGGGGCTCGCGGGGCTCGCGGAGGAGGCGCTGGCGGCATTTCCGAAGCCGACGCTGGCCGCGATCCGGGGTCACTGCGTGGGCGGCGGCGCGCAGTTGGCGGCGGCCTGCGATCTGCGGTTCGCGGAGCAGGGGGCGCTGTTCGGGGTGACTCCGGCGAAGCTCGGGATCGTGTATCCGGCGTCCTCCACCCGGCGGTTGGTGTCGCTGGTGGGTCCGGGAACCGCCAAGTACCTCCTCTTCTCGGGCGAGTTGATCGACGCGGAGCGGGCACTGCGCACCGGGTTCCTCGACGAGCTGCTGCCCGAGGGCGAACTCGCCAAGCGGGTCGCCGAGTTCACCCGGGTGCTGGCCGCCCGCTCGCGCCTGACGCAGGCCGCGGCGAAGGAGTTCGCCGACGGGCGTACGGACAGGGACGGCTACTGGGCCGAGCAGGCCCGCGGCAGCGACGACACCGCGGAGGGCGTCGCCGCGTTCCTGGAACGCCGCGAGGCGCGCTTCACCTGGACTACCTGAGAATGAACCGGCTCCTGGCCCGGAACTCCGCGACGAGATGCGCGGGCGCCTTCTCCGGAGAGCCCGCGTCGTAGGGCGGCTGCGGGTCGTACTCGGTCAACAGCTGTACGGCCTGCGCGTGTTCGTCGCCGGCGATCCGGCCGAGCAGGGTGAGCCCCATGTCGATGCCCGAGGACACACCGGCCGCGGTGACGTACTTCCCGTCGGTCACCACCCGCTCCCCCGTGGGCTCGACACCGAACCGCTCCAACTGCTCCAGGGCCAGCCAGTGCGAGGTCGCACGGCGGCCCTGAAGCAGTCCGGCGGCGGCCAGCAGCAGCGAGCCGGTGCACACCGAGGTCGTCCAGGCGCTGGTGGCGTCGGCCGTGCGCAGCCAGTCCAGAAGGGTCTCGTTCTCCATCTGCGGGGTCTGGCCGGGACCGCCCGGGACGACCACGATGTCCGGGCACGACACCTCGGCCAGCGTCCGGTCGGCGACGAGCGCGAGGTTCCCGCTCTCGTTCCGGACGGGACCGGCCTCCTCGGCGACGAACACGGTCTCCGCGTCGGGGAGACGGCCGAGGGTCTCGTAGGGGCCTACGGCGTCCAGGGCGGTGAAGCGGTCGAAGAGGACGATGGCGATCTGCATCGGGGGCCTTTCGGGACGGTCAGTGGGCGGATGGTGCCGGGCGGAAGCGGCGGCGGTATTCCGCCGGGGCCGTGCCGAGGGACTTGAGGAAGGCGCGGCGCATGGCCTCCGGGGTGCCGTAGCCGCTGGCGCGGGAGATCTCCTCGATGCCGTCGGCGGTGTCCTCCAGGAGGCGTCGGGCGTGTTCGAGGCGGACGCGGTCGACGTAGCGGCCGGGGGTCATGCCGGTCTCGGCCCGGAAGGCTCGGGCGAAGTGGCGGGGCGAGAGGCGGGCGCGGGCGGCCAGGGAGTCGACGCCCAGGTCGCCGTCCGGGTGCTCGGTGATCCACTGCTGGACCTCGCGGAGGGGTTCCCGGCAGGCCGTCTGGGCGGCGAGCTGGGCGCTGAACTGGGCCTGGTTCCCGGGCCTCCGCAGGAACACCACCAGGTGGCGGGCGATGGTCAGCGCCGCGTCCCGGCCGAGGTCCTCCTCGACCAGCGCGAGGGCGAGATCGATGCCCGAGGTGACACCGGCCGAGGTGGAGACGGGTCCGTCGCGGACGTAGATGGGGTCGGGGTCGACCGTCACGGCGGGATGGTCACGGGCGAACTCCGCGCAGTACGCCCAGTGCGTGGTGGCCCGCCGGCCGTCCAGCAGGCCCGCCCGGGCGAGCACGATCGCTCCCGTGCACACGGACACCAGCCGCTCGGCGCGCGGCCCGTGCTCGCGCAGCCAGGCGGTCAGCCGCGGTTCGGGGCCACGCGCGCCCGGGCCGCCGGGGACGAGCAGGGTGTGCGGGGCGGGCGCGTCCGCGAGGGTCGAGTCCGGTACGACGGTCAGGCCGCTGGAGGTGCGTACCGGGCCGCCGTCCAGGGAGGCCGTACGGATGCGGTAGGTCCCCGGTGCCAGCTTCTCGGCGCCCGCGAAGACCTCCAGCGGGCCGGTGACGTCGAGGCTCTGCACATCGTCGAAGAGGACCACCAGGACGGTTCGCATACGGTCGATTCTTCGCGTTCCGCTCGATGGCCGCAATGACGAGTACCCCACCTTTCCTGCCATCGGACGCCCGCCGCTGGAGCACGTACCGACCAGTCGGTAACGTGACCGTCATGACTACTGCCGCCGTCGACCTCCGTGCCGGGCGCCGCTGCCACAACGCGCTCAACTCCCTGCACGCCACGCTCTACTTCTCGCCCGACCTGGGGAGGGAACTGGCGGAGCTCGGAGTCACGGACTCCAGGGCCGTCAACTTCGCCGCCCGGGCGGCGGCGCTGGGACGGGTCGGGCCCGGCGTGGTGGCGGCGACCTTCTACAACTACAAGTACGAACTCGTGGCCCGGCACGTACCCGCCGTGTGGGAGACCGTCTCCCCGGAGCAGGCCCTGAAGGCACGCGCGCGTGCCGTCGACGCGACCTTGCGCCGCCTCCTGGGCGACGACGTCGTCGAGTCGGAGGAGATGGCGGAGGCCGCGCGGCTGGCACTGCGGGCCACCGAGGCGTGCACGCGTGCCGCGCGTCCCCTGTACGCCGCGCACGCCGATCTGCCGGTCCCCGAGGAGCCGCACCTCGCGTACTTCCACGCCGCCACCCTGCTGCGCGAGCACCGCGGCGACGGTCACCTGGCCGCCCTCATGTCCGCCGAACTCGACGGCCTGGAGGCGGTGGTGACCCACACCGCGACCGGCAAGGGCATGACCCCGAAGTGGGTGTTCGGCACGCGCGGCTGGAGCCAGGAGGAGTGGGACGCCGCCGCGGGACGGCTCCGGAAGCGCGGGCTGCTCGACGGGGACGGCGAGTTGACCGAGGCGGGCACAGCACTGCGGGCCGGGATCGAGACGGAGACCGACCGCCTGGACCGGGCACCCTACGAGCACCTGGGCGCCGAAGGAGTCGTACGGCTGACCGAGCTGGCGACCGGGTTCGCCCGGCGCGCGCTCGCCGCCGGGGCGTTCCCGTCGAACCTGCTGGGCAAGAGCTAGGGCCTGTCGGCGGATCAGGTCCCCGGCGGAGCGGGTTCACGCGCCGCGGTGCTTGTCCACCATGGCCAGGAACACCTGGAGATTCGGGACGCTCTTGGCCGTGGCGCGGGCCCAGCATGCCGATTCGCCGGTCTTCATCACCGCGACGGCGCCGCCACCGAGCTTTACCTGCCCCACCTGGGCCCAGGGCAGCAGCTGCTTGCGGTGGGCGACGCCGGCGGTGGAGAGGTCGAACTCGCCGAAGTCCAGGACCTCACCGGCCAGGAACGCCTGCTGCGCGGTGGCGCCCTGGGCCCGCAGTACCGCCGCCTGCATGGCCGGGGCCCAGGTGCGGGGGTTCTCGTAGAAGTTGGTGACCGTCACGCTCGCGCCCGGGCTCGTCGCCAGGCAGGTGTACAGGATCGGACCCGGTATGCCGTTGATGATCTTCTGTACCTGCTCCTCGTAGAGCCTGATCCGGTCCCACCGCACGGCCACCGCACCCGCGCCCGTCTCCTGGTCGGCGACCATGCCGTGCTCGAACAGGTGCAGCCGCTTGGCCGCCTGTCTGGGGTTGAAGTCCGGGGTGCGGCGCAGCGCCACGTAGTAGAAGATCACGGCCGGCACCACGAACATGAAGAACAGCACCGTGAGCGTCAGGTAGAACGACGACTTCACGAACCACCCGAACCGCTGGGGTCCGAAGGTGGCGACCAGCGCGCCCAGTTCGTGCTGTGCCGCCAGTTCGGCGACGGCGGGGGACGGGGGCGCAAGGGGGACTGTCGCGGGCATGAGCCTCAACTTCGCTGGAAGGGGTGTCAGTTGTCCGTTGCCTGCTCATACCAGGCGATACCCGCAGCCTGTCGTACTCCGCTCCCGCCGTCCAGAAGATCACGGAAAAACGGATCCGGGACGGCGCCCTGATCCCCGGGTGTCGGTGCCACCTGCCACAATTGCCGCGCAACCTCAGTGGAGAAGGCGGTACGGGCGTGACGACACCCCTCGTAGGGTCCATCGAAGGCAGGATCGCCGAGGAGCTCGGCGTACGGGAGCGGCAGGTGAAGGCCGCCGTCGAGCTGCTCGACGGCGGTTCGACGGTGCCCTTCATCGCCCGCTACCGCAAGGAAGCGACCGAGATGCTCGACGACGCGCAGCTGCGCACGCTCGAGGAGCGGCTGCGGTATCTGCGGGAGCTGGAGGAGCGGCGGACCGCGATCCTCGAATCGGTGCGCGAGCAGGGCAAGCTCACCGAGGAGCTGGAGGCGCAGATCCGGGCCGCCGAGACCAAGGCGCGTCTTGAGGACATCTACCTCCCCTTCAAGCCCAAGCGGCGCACCAAGGCGCAGATCGCGCGCGAGGCCGGTCTCGAACCGCTCGCGGAGGGCCTGTTGGGCGATCCGTCCGTGGAGCCGCTGGCCGCTGCCGCCGCGTTCGTCGACGCCGACAAGGGTGTCGCCGATCCGCAGGCCGCCCTGGACGGCGCCCGGGCGATCCTCACCGAGCGGTTCTCGGAGGACGCCGACCTGATCGGCGAGCTGCGCGAGCGGATGTGGGTGCGCGGACGGCTCGCGGCGAAGGTGCGGGACGGCAAGGAGGAGGCGGGCGCCAAGTTCGCCGACTACTTCGACTTCTCGGAGCCGTTCACCGCACTGCCCTCGCACCGCATCCTCGCGATGCTGCGCGGCGAGAAGGAGGACGTCCTCGATCTCGTCCTGGAGCCCGAGGAGGCCACCGAGGGACCTTCTTCCTACGAGGGGATGGTCGCCCACCGCTTCCAGATCCTCGACCGCGGCCGTCCCGGCGACAAGTGGCTCCAGGACACAGTCCGTTGGGCCTGGCGCACCCGCATCCTGGTGCACCTCGGCATCGACCTGCGGCTGCGGCTGCGTACGGCGGCCGAGGACGAGGCGGTGAACGTGTTCGCCTCGAACCTGCGCGACCTGCTGCTCGCCGCCCCCGCCGGCACCCGCGCGACGCTCGGCCTGGACCCCGGTTTCCGTACGGGCGTGAAGGTGGCGGTCGTCGACGCGACCGGCAAGGTCGTCGCCACGGACGTCATCTACCCGCACGTCCCGGCCAACAAGTGGGACGAGGCCCTCGCCAAGCTGGCCCGGCTGTCCGCGCAACACTCGGTCGACCTGATCGCTATCGGCAACGGCACGGCGTCCCGCGAGACCGACAAGCTCGCCGGTGAACTCATCACCAAGCACCCGGAGTTGAAGCTCACCAAGGTGATGGTGTCCGAGGCCGGCGCCTCCGTGTACTCGGCGTCCGCGTTCGCCTCGCAGGAACTGCCCGACATGGACGTCTCGTTGCGCGGCGCCGTCTCCATCGCGCGCCGACTCCAGGACCCCCTCGCGGAGTTGGTGAAGATCGACCCCAAGTCGATCGGTGTCGGCCAGTACCAGCACGACCTGTCCGAGGTGAAGCTGTCGCGCTCGCTGGACGCGGTGGTCGAGGACTGTGTGAACGGCGTCGGCGTGGACGTCAACACGGCCTCCGCGCCGCTCCTTTCACGCGTCTCCGGCATCACCTCGGGCCTCGCCGAGAACATCGTGTCGCACCGCGACGCCAACGGCCCCTTCACCTCCCGCACCCAGCTGAAGAACGTGGCCCGGCTCGGCCCGAAGGCCTACGAGCAGTGCGCGGGCTTCCTCCGCATCCGCGGCGGCGACGACCCGCTCGACGCGTCCAGCGTGCACCCCGAGGCGTATCCGGTCGTACGGCGGATGGTGAAGACGGCGGGCAGCGAGGTGGCGTCGCTGATCGGCAACACGGCGGTGCTGCGGTCGCTGAAGCCGACCGAGTTCGTCGACGACAAGTTCGGTCTGCCGACCGTGACCGACATCCTCAAGGAGCTGGAGAAGCCGGGGCGCGACCCGCGGCCCGCGTTCAAGACGGCGACCTTCAAGGACGGCGTCGAGAAGATCTCCGACCTGGCTCCCGGGATGGTCCTGGAGGGGGTCGTCACGAACGTCGCCGCGTTCGGGGCGTTCATCGACGTCGGTGTCCACCAGGACGGGCTGGCGCATGTCTCCGCGCTGTCGAAGACGTTCGTCAAGGACCCGCGGGACGTGGTGAAGCCGGGGGACATCGTCAAGGTGAAGGTGCTCGACGTCGACATTCCGCGGAAGCGGATCTCGTTGACCTTGCGGCTGGACGACCCCGCTGAGGCGCAGGCCTCCGGCGGGGAGCGGCGACAGCAGGGTGGGGGTGGCGAGCGTCGGCAGCGGGGCGGTGGGCGTCCGCCTCAGCAGCGGCAGCAGCAGGGCGGTGGTTCGGGTTCACGCCAGGCGGCTCCGCCGCCGGCCAACAGTGCGATGGCGGATGCTCTGCGCAAGGCGGGGTTGGTCGATCCGAAGAAGGGGCGCAGGTAGGAGGTCGTGGGGAGCTGCGGGCCGGTGGGGGCTGGTCGCGCAGTTCCCCGCGCCCCTACGGGGCGCTTGGCGCCCTACGACAGACTGGGCGCATGATCCCAACGGACTTCAAGGCCGGCCTCCGCGTCATCCTTCAGGACAGCCGTGACACGCTCCTCTGGAAGCTCGAAGGGCTGTCGGAGTACGACATCCGGCGGCCGATGACGCCGACCGGCACCAATCTGCTGGGACTGGTCAAGCATCTGGCCGGGGCAGAAGCCTTCTACTTCGGGACGGTGTTCGGACGGCCCGTCGACGCACCGGAGTTGTGGATCGCGGGAGACGCGGAGCCGAACGCGGATCTTTGGGCGACGCCCGACGAGACACGGGAGCAGATCGTCGGGGACTACCGGCGGATCTGCGCGCACTCGGACACGACGATCGAGGTGCTGCCCCTGGACGCGATCGGCCACCTGCCGGGTGAACCGGGGCGCGAGATCACGCTCCACCGCACCCTCGCCCACATGATCTACGAGACGTCTCGACACGCGGGCCACGCCGACGTCGTACGAGAACTCATCGACGGGGCGGCGGGCCAGCGGGCCGAGGGCGACAACATGGCGCCGGGCGACGCGAGTTGGTGGGCGGAGCATCGGGACAGGGTAGAGCGCGCCGCAAGGAGCGTCCCTTCAGGGGCGCGGGGAACTGCGCGACCAGCCCCCACCGACCCGCAGTGAACGCACTACCCGAACCTCACCGCTGCTCAGTCACCTTCCCGTCCGCCACTTCCAACCGCCGAGTCACCTGAACCGCGTCCAACATCCGCCGGTCATGCGTGACCAACAACAACGTGCCCTCGTACGCATCGAGCGCCGACTCCAACTGCTCAATGGCAGGCAGGTCCAGGTGGTTCGTCGGCTCGTCGAGGACCAAGAGGTTCACCCCCCGGCCCTGAAGCAGCGCCAGGGCCGAACGGGTCCGCTCCCCCGGTGACAGCGTCCCGGCCGACCGCATCACATGGTTCGCCTTGAGCCCGAACTTCGCGAGCAGCGTGCGGACTTCGGCCGGCTCGGTGTCCGGGACGGCCGCGCAGAACGCGTCGAGCAGCGACTCCGTACCGTGGAACAACTGCCGGGCCTGATCGACTTCGCCCACAAGAACACCCGAGCCCAGCGAAGCCTGACCCGCGTCCAGCGGAATACGGCCGAGCAGCGCAGCGAGCAGCGTCGACTTGCCCGCGCCGTTCGCGCCGGTCACCGCGACCCGGTCCGCCCAGTCGATCTGGAGGGAGACGGGGCCGAAGGTGAAGTCGCCGCGTCGTACCTCGGCGTCCCGCAGGGTCGCGACGACCGCGCCGGAGCGGGGCGCGGAGGCGATCTCCATGCGCAGCTCCCACTCCTTGCGGGGCTCCTCGACGACGTCGAGGCGTTCGATCATGCGCTGGGTCTGCCGGGCCTTCGCGGCCTGCTTCTCGCTGGCCTCGCTGCGGAACTTGCGGCCGATCTTGTCGTTGTCGTTGTTCGCCTTGCGGCGGGCGTTCTTGACGCCCTTGTCCATCCAGCCGCGCTGCATCTGGGCCCGGTCCTGGAGCGCGGAGCGCTTGTCGGCGTACTCCTCGAAGTCGTCGCGGGCGTGCCGGCGGGCCACCTCCCGCTCCTCCAGGTAGGCCTCGTAGCCGCCGCCGTAGAGGTTGATCTGGTTCTGGGCGAGGTCGAGTTCGAGGACCTTGGTGACGGTGCGGGTGAGGAACTCGCGGTCGTGCGAGACGACGACGGTGCCGGCGCGGAGGCCGGAGACGAAGCGTTCGAGGCGTTCCAGGCCGTCGAGGTCCAGGTCGTTGGTGGGCTCGTCGAGGAGGAAGACGTCGTAACGCGAAAGAAGCAGGGAAGCCAGGCCCGCTCGCGCTGCCTGGCCGCCGGAGAGGGAGGTCATCGGCTGGTCGAGGTCGATGGTGAGGCCGAGGGTGTCGGCGATCTCCTCGGCGCGTTCGTCGAGGTCGGCGCCGCCGAGGTCGAGCCAGCGCTCCAGGCTCGCGGAGTAGGCGTCGTCGGCGCCGGGTGCGCCGTCGACGAGTGCCTGGGTGGCCTCGTCCATCGTGCGCTGGGCCTCGGCGACGCCGGTGCGGCGGGCCAGGAACTCGCGCACGCTCTCGCCCGGGCGCCGCTCCGGCTCCTGCGGGAGGTGGCCCACGGTCGCGGCCGGCGGGGAGAGGCGCAGTTCGCCCTCCTCCGGTGCGAGGAGGCCGGCGAGCATCCGCAGGAGGGTGGACTTGCCGGCGCCGTTGGCACCGACAAGGCCGATCACATCGCCGGGGGCGACGACGAGGTCGAGCCCGGAGAAGAGGGCGCGGTCGCCGTGTCCGGCGGCGAGATTCTTGGCGACGAGAGTGGCAGTCATCAGACCGCCGATCCTAATCGGTCCCTTTGCCCGCCCGCGCCGCGGATTTCAGCGTGCCATCGGCTCCACCAGCACGCTTCCCGTGGTGCGGGCCACCACGAAGGACTCGCCCTTCACGGCCTTCGCGTCGAGGGCGATGCGGTGGCGGCCGGGTTCCAGGACGCCGTCGAAGACGTCCTGGGTGTGGCTGCGGTAGAGGCGGTCGAGGCGGTACGCGGTGACGCGTACCCGGCACGGGGAGGTGACCTCGATGCCCGCCTCGCCGTCGGCGGCGACCAGGCGGGTCAGCCGGTGCTGCTCCAACGGGCGGCGGTCCAGGGCGTGTTCGATCTGGGCGACGAGGAGCGGGACGATGGGGGCGAGTCCGTCGACGTAGGCCACGTCGACTCCGGCGCGGTCGAAGGCGGCCCGTACGGCGGCGCGGTCGTCCTGGGTGACGGCGCGGCCGAAGGCGACGGCGCCGTAGCCGCTCAGTTCGTCGGCGGGGACGTGGGTGGCGTCGCCGGTGATCTCGGCGCCGATGCCGATGGCGCGGAGGGCGGCGGCGAGCTTGTTGAGGACGGCGACGCGGGCGCCGATGAGGAGGACGCGGCGCTTGGCGGCCGGGGGTTCGGTGCCGTCGATGAGGGCGTCGAGGGCGGCGCGGTACTCGGTGCCGGCGAAGCGGAAGGGCCCTATGCCGTGGTAGCCGTTGCGTTCCAGGTCGGCGTGTTCGTCGGTCTGCCAGGCGAAGTCGCGCCAGATGTAGTCGGTGCCGTCGCGTTCGATGACGGCGGTGACGGCGCCGCAGGCCAGGTCCGCGCACTCGGGGCAGCCGTAGATGATGTGGCGTCCGCCCTCCAGGGGTGGGTCGGTCTCCAGGAGGAGGCTGCGGACCTGGGCGGTGAAGATCGCGGGCGGGACGTCGGAGGCGAGCGGGGAGACGGCGTCCAGGTCGGCGAGCCGAAAGAGCAGCGGGCGGCCGTCGACGAGGAAGTCGACGAAGTCGCGGTGCACCTGGTAGCCGCCGTCCGCGAGGACTTCACCGGCGCGCATCGCCGGTGCCAGGCCGAAGGCCGCGTACGCGGCGGACATCGCGTGTTCGGCAGACATGCTGTGAGTATCCCCAGCACGATGCCGGTGTGAGCACGGCATGGGGTATTCCGCTACCGTCCGCGCATGGAGAGCGGTGTGAGTGGCGAAGTCATCGTGGTCGGCGGGGGCGTCATCGGGCTGACGACGGCAGTCGTCCTGGCCGAGAGCGGCGCCCGGGTCCGGGTGTGGACGCGCGAGACCGTCGAGCTGACGACCTCGGCGGTCGCGGGCGCGCTGTGGTGGCCGTACCGGATCGAACCGGAGGCGCTCGTCGGTGAGTGGGCGCTCCAATCGCTGGGCGTGTACGAGGAGTTGGCGGCGCGGCCCGAGGAGACGGGCGTACGCATGGTCGAGGGTGTACAGGGCGGGTCCCGGCTGGACGAACTGGGGCCGTGGGCGCGCCGGGTGCCGGGGCTGCGTGAGGCACGGGCCGAGGAGTGCGCCGGCGGCGGGCTGTGGGCGCGCCTGCCGCTGATCGACATGTCGACCCATCTGCCGTGGCTGCGGGAACGGTTCCTGCGCGCGGGCGGGACGGTGGAGGAAGCCTCGGTGACGGACCTCACCGAGGTACCGGCGCCCGTCGTGGTCAACTGCACGGGCCTGGACTCCCTGGACCTGGTGCCCGACCGCTCGATGCGGCCGGTGCGCGGTCAGCTGGTCGTGGTCGAGAACCCGGGGATCACCACCTGGTTCACATCGGTCGACCACTCGGCGGACACGTCCACGTACTTCTTCCCACAGCCCGGCGGCCTGATCCTGGGCGGCACGGCCGAGGACGGCGCCTGGTCGATGACCCCCGACCCCGCGACCGCCGACGCGATCGTCGCCCGCTGCGCGGCGATCCGCCCGGAGATCGCCCACGCCCGGGTCCTGGAACACCGGGTGGGCCTGCGGCCGACACGGCCCGCCGTACGACTGGAGCGTCAAGTGCTGCCGGGCGGCCGGGTGTTGGTGCACAACTACGGCCACGGCGGGGCGGGGATCACGGTGGCGTGGGGGTGCGCGGAGGAGGCCGCGGAGTTGGTACGGCTGGGCTGAGCCTCGTCTGTCTGCCCGGAGCGGGCGGCGGAGTGTGTTCGCGCCGCCGTCCGCTCCGGGGCGGTGATCAGTTGCCGGGTACGCGCTGGGCGGCGGAACGGGGTGTCCGTACGCCGTCGAGGGTCGTGGCCGTGGGTGCCGTGGACCCGGCTCCCGCCGTGGCCTTGGCGAACGCCGACGCGCCGCCGACGAGGGGGAGTTGGGCCGCGGTGCGGGACAGGGCGAGGGTGAGGGTCGGGGTGGTGGACGGGGGGTCGATGAGGTCCTTGTCCGTGCCCGCGACGATCAGGGCGAGGCGGTGGCCGGCCGGGACGACGTGGTCGGTCGCCGCCAGGTCGAGGGTGATGGTGTACGCCTTGCCGGGGGTGAGCGGTACGCCCTTCGTGGCGGAGGCGTAGTTGCCGAGGTCGGCCCAGCCGCGGCTGAAGACGTTGTAGTCGACTGCCGTTGTTTTGGCCTGGGTTGCGAGGAAGCAGGCGCTGTCACCCGCCGTGCTCTCGCCCCAGCAGGTGCGGTTCGTGAGCGTGGTGATGCCCTCCGCCGAGTCGGCGTAGTCGCGGATGCTGTCGGGGCCCAGGTCGACCAGGACTGCGGACAGATGGGCCGTCGAGGTCGTGGGTGTCGCCGTGATCGTGACCTTCGACGAACCCGACAGGCGCAGGTCCTTCTTGAGCGGTCCGGTGACGAAACCGGCCTTGTCCGCCGTCGACTTGTCGATCGCGGCGGCCCAGTCGGTCTCGCTCTCTTGCGGGTTGTCGGTGAACGTCTCGGTCCCGGTGCCCTTGCCGAGGCCGAGTGTGCCGACTCCCGCCCGGGTGCCCTGCGCGGGGTGGAGGGTCGTGGTCGCGGTGCCGCTGGGCGGCCAGACCTTCGAGGTCTCCCACTGGTCGGGGTGGCGTTCGACGTCGGCCATCGGCTGGCGGTCGATTCCGTTGTCGTAGCCGAGGAGTTCGTGGTCGAACCAGCGGTGCAGGGTGTCGACCCAGGCGTCGCGGCGGTAGTCGAAGGGGTCGACGTGGCCGGTCTGGGAGAGCCAGATCTTGCGCTCGACGCCGTTCTTGGCGAGGGCGTCCCACCACTGGCCGAAGTTCTTGGTGCGGACGTTGAGGTCCTGGAGCCCGTGCACGACGAAGACGCTGGCCTTGACCTTGCTCGCGTCCTTCACGTAGTCGCGCTCGGTCCAGAACGGCGTCCAGTCACCGGTGCGCGGTGCCCCGTCGACGATCTTCTGCTGGACGGCGGCGCACTTGGCCTGTGCGTCGGGGCTGTCGACGTAGCCAGAGAGCCAGTCGGGGCCGGAGTCGTAGAGCGGGGCGCCCTTGGCGAAGTAGTAGTCGTACCAGGAGGAGATGGCGCTGATCGGGACGATCGTCTTCAGGCCCTTGACGCCGGTCGCGGCGACGCCGTTGGCGATGGTGCCGTCCCAGCTCTTGCCGATCATTCCGGTCTTGCCGTTGGTCCAACTCGCCTGCGTGCGAACGGTTCCGGTGCGGGTCGTGTACGCCTTCGCGCGGCCGTTCAGCCAGTCGACCACGGCCTTCGCGGACTGGATGTCGGAGCGGCCGCCGACGTCGACGCAGCCGTCGGAGCGGTTGGTGCCGGCGAGGTCGACGCCGACGAAGGCGTAGCCGCGGGGCACGAAGTAGTTGTCGTAGAACAGCGGCATCTGGACAACGTTGCCGCTCGCGTCGTAGGTCTTCAGCTGGCTCTCGTTGCCGCGTCCGCAGCAGGAGTAGTAGGGGCTGGCGTCCATGATGACCGGGACTTTGCGGCCCTCGCGGGCGGGTTCGCTGGGCCGGACGATGTCGACGGCGACCCGGTCCGGCTTCCCGTCTCCGTCGCCGTCGAGTCCGGTGTCCACCCAGACGGCCTCGCGGACCGCGTTCGCGTAGGAGTAGACGGGTTGGCTTTCCTGCGGGGCGCTCTGGGCCACTGCCGGGGTGAGGAAAGTGGCCAGGAGGGCGGCGGTCGCCGCCGTCGCGAGCGATCTCCAGATCGTGAAGCGCGTGCGTTTCGGCATGCGCGGACGGTACATCGGTCAACTCCCGTGCTGGAAGAGGCACTCGGAGTCATGTCGGCCGAATGGCGATCGTGTGACAGGGGGTGCCGTGGACAGGCACGGGAGCACAGGGACTGAATAGCCTTTGAACAGACTGAAGACCGAGTGGGCCTACGGCTCTTCGTTGCTCGTCGGCCTTTCGGCTCTTCGGTATTCGTGGACCCCCACGGCTCTTCGGCCCTCCGCGGAGCCCTACGACTTGGAGTTCTCGTGCACCGCAGAATCATCGCGCCGGGAGCGCTCGCGGCGGCCTCCCTGCTGCTGGCGATCCCGGCCTCGGCGGCAAGCTACTCCCCCGGCGCGCCGGGTATCGGCGACCCCTACTACCCGTACTACGGCAACGGCGGCTACGACGTCTCGCACTACGACCTCAGGCTTCAATACCAGCCCGCCACGGACGAGTTGGCGGGTACGGCGACCATCCTCGCCAGGACCACGCAGGATCTCTCGCGGTTCGATCTGGACTTCCTCCTCGACGTGAGCGAGGTGCGGGTCAACGGCGTGAAGGCGAGCTTCGCGACCTCCGGCCAGCACGAGCTGGAGATCACCCCGAAGACCCCGCTGCCGTCGGGCACACCGATCACGGTCGTGGTCCGCTACAGCGGGGTGCCGTCCACGAAGAGCGCCTACGGCTTCAACACCTGGCACCGCACCCCGGACGGCGCGGTCGCGGCGGACGAGCCCGAGTCGGCGTGGTGGTGGTTCCCGAGCAACGACCACCCGAGTGACAAGGCGACCTACGACGTGTCGGTGGCCGTACCGAACGGCACGCAGGTCATCTCCAACGGCACGCTCCAGTCGACGAGTTCGCAACTCGGCTGGACCCGCTACAACTGGCGGGAGAACAAGCCGCAGGCCACGTATCTGGCCACGCTCGCCGTCGGGAAGTTCGACATCACGACCAGCACCTCGGAGGGCGGGGTCCCGGTCGTCAACGCCTACAGCAAGGACCTCGGCGACAACGACGGGTCCGCGCGGGCGAGTGTCGAGCGGACCGGGGAGATCGTCGACTGGCTCAGTGGCTACTTCGGGCCGTATCCCTTCGGTTCGGCCGGCGGGTACGTGCCGAACACGACCACCGGGTACGCGCTGGAGACGCAGACGCGCGTCTACTACAGCCAGAAGCAGTTCGCGAACGGCGCCAACACCTCGGTCGTCGTGCACGAGTTGGCCCACCAGTGGTACGGCGACGACGTGTCGCTGAAGGGCTGGAAGGACATCTGGATCAACGAGGGGTTCGCCCGGTACGCGCAGTGGCTGTGGTCCGAGCACGAGGGCGAGGGGACGGCGCAGCAACTCGCCGACTACGTCTACGCCTTGCACCCGGCCGACGACGCGTTCTGGACGATCGCGCCCGGTGACCCCGGTCCGGACGACCAGTTCGAGCTTCCGGTCTACGACCGGGGGGCGTTGGCCATCCAGGCGTTGCGCAACGAGATCGGCGACGACGCGTTCTTCGCGATTCTGAAGGGGTGGCCGACGGAGCACGCGTACGGGAACGCGTCCGTCCAGGACTTCCAGGCCTACGCCGAGAAGGTGTCGGGGAAGTCGTTGTCGGCGCTCTTCGACACGTGGTTGTTCGAGCCGACGAAGCCGGCGGCGCCCGCTGCGCGGGCCGCTTCCATCGCGAAGGCTTCGGTGGCTCCGGTGCAGCCGAAGTCCTGGAAGAAGATCGCGGCTACCAACGACGTGCACTAAGCGTCTGCCAGGTTCTGTGGGATGGGGACTGCGGGCCGGATGTGGCTGGTCGCGCAGTTCCCCGCGCCCCTAACGGGGCGCTGTCCCTGCCCGGGTCAGCAGGTTGCCGCGAGTTATCGCCTCCGCCTCCGTCGACGGGATCGTGCAGGCGTGGGCGCCCGCGATTGTGCCGTAGAAGGCCGCACGCTGGGGTGTCTCCCTGTTGAGCCAGCCGTAGAGGAACGCGGCGGCGAAGGCGTCGCCCGCGCCGTTCGAGTCGATCAGGGGGGACGACGGGGTGACCGGTGGGACGTGGGTCACCTCGTCGTCGGCCAGGAGGTACGCGCCCTTGGCTCCGGCCGTCGCGACGACCAGTTCGGCGCGGCCGTGTTCGGCGATGGCGCGCATGGTGCGGGCGGGGTCGCCGGTCAGGGCGGTGGTGGACAGGAAGACGATGTCCGCCGCCAGAGCGAATTCCTCCTGGTACGGGTTCCTGCCGTCCCAGTTGTGCAGGTCCGTCGAGATCGTCACGCCGGACTCGCGCAGGGTGGGCAGGGCGTGGGCGCAGGGCTGGGTGATGGAGACGTGGGCGTGGCGGCTCCTCTCGGCGAGGGCGCGGACCGCGGGTTCGGGCAGGCGGTCGTCGGGGTGGGCGCGGGTCGAGTCGTAGAGGGAGAGGCGGCGGCCGTCCGGGCCGACGAGGTTGACCGCTCGCTTGGTGCCGGCGGGTCCGGGGACTTCGGTGAGCGGGATGCCGTGGTCGTGGTGGAACGCGCGGACCAGGTCGCCCTCGGGATCGGCGCCGAGCAGGTCGAGGTGGTGGGTGCGCAGGCCCAGCGCGCTCAGGCCGAGGGCCACGAAGTCGCCGGTCTGGCCCGCGCGGGTGGTGATGCCGGGGTCGATCATGTAGCTGTCGGCGTACGGGAGCGGCAGTTCGGGGACGTGGACGATGGTGTCCACGCCGGCGCCGCCCAGGACGAGGACGTCGATGTCACGGCTCATGATCACGGCCTTCCCTGTGGTTGCGCAAGATTCTGCAACTCCTTTCAGCGCGGGGCAAGTTGGATCGGGGATCGGCTTCGCTCAGTCCTCGTGGTCGTACACCGTCACCGCGATCCCCCGCCGTACCAGCCGCTCGGTGACGAGGGGTTCGACCCGGGACCACTTGCCGCCCGCGAGGCCGCAGCCGATGCGGGGCATGTGCACGGACGCGCCGAGCTCCGCCGCGCGGTCGGCCAGCAGGCCCAGGGCCGTGTCGATCGCCTCGTAGCGCACGGGTACACCCTTGCTGCCCGTGCGGGTCCCCCGCTGGCCGATCATGTTGGCCACCCAGACGTACCGCTCGACCCGGACGAACTGGACGGCACCCAGCCCGAAGTCGTTGCCCGCGCGGGCTCGGTGCCAGGCCCGGTACTCCTTCTCCGGCTCCGGCCAGCGGCGCGACACGGCCAGCACGAAGCCTTTCCCCCAGCCCCCGATGTCGTTGCAGACATGCGCGATCACCTTGACGCCCTTGACCGACGGGACGGTCGCGTCACCCCGGACATAGTTGATCTCCCCCATGCCACCCACCGTAGACGGCACCACTGACAACGGCCCTGGCGCCGACAACGGCCTTCCGTGGTTTCACAGCGTTGGTGGGACAGCGATACTGCTGCGCATGACGACCGACACCGGGGAGCCGACGCTCACGATCGACGAACTGGCCGCGCGGGCCGGCACCACGGTCCGCACGGTCCGGTTCTACGGCACGAAGGGGCTGCTGCCGCCGCCGGTGATCGGGGCCCGGCGGGTCGGGCACTACGGGCCGGAGCATCTGGCGCGGCTCGCGCTGATCGAGGAGTTGCAGCACCAGGGCATGACGCTGGCGGCGATCGAGCGGTACGTGGGTCAGCTGCCGCCGGATCTCGGCGCGCACGACCTCGCGATCCACCGGGCTGTGGTGGCGTCGTGGGCGCCGGAGGGTACGGAGACCCTGGACCGGCGGGACCTGGAGCGGCGGGCCGGGCGGGCGCTCACCGAGGAGGACGTGGAGCGGCTCGTCGCGATGGACGTGGTCCGGGTCGACGGCGACGCGTACCGCGTGGACGCGGGTCTGCTGCGGCTCGGGGTGGGGTTGCTCGACGTACCGCTGTCGCAGGAGGCGATCCTCGCGGCGCGCACCGTACTGATCGAGCATTCCCGCGCGGCGGCCCACGAGTTGTCGCGGGTGTTCCGCGAGGAGGTGTCCCAACGTGCCGCGCAGGACGTGAAGTCGCTGTCCGCGCACATGCAACCCCTCGTGCTGCAGGCTCTGCTGACGGCCTTTCAGCGCTCGTTGCGGGAGGAGCTCCAGCAGTGGCTCGGCGCCTCACAAGTAGGCGGATCCTCCTGACACGTTGAGGGTCTGCCCGGTCAGGAAGCCGCTGCCCTCGTCGACCACGTAGAGCAGCGTCGAGACCAGGTCGGACGGCTGCTGGGTGCGCGGCACCACCTGCTGGTCGCGGACGTGCTCGAAGCCGCCGCCGGCGCCGACCGTCCGCTCGGCGGTCGCGGTGCGCACCATGCTGGGCGCAATCGCGTTGACGGTGATGTCGTACGGCCCGAGCGCCGCCGCGAGCGAGCGCGTGAAGCCGATCAGGCCCATCTTCGAGGCCACGTACGGGACCATCGTGGGCGGTGCGGTCAGGACTGCCGCCGAGACGATGTTGACGACCCGGCCCCGGCCGGCGGCCTTCAGATACGGCAGGACCGCGCGGGTCAGCAGGAACGGCGCCTCCAGGTTGACGCTCATGACCCGGCGCCACTCCTCGGGGGTGATCTCCTCGAAGGGGCGCGACGGGTAGACGCCAGCGTTGTTCACCAGGACGTGCAGGGTGCCGAATTGGCCGATGAGGCGGTCCACCGCCCGCTGCACCTGGGCCTCGTCGGTGACGTCGCCGATCAACTCGACGTAGTCCAGCACCTTTTCGGCGGTCTCCGGCTGCGGGACGAGATCGAGTCCGGCCACCCGGTAACCGCGCCCGGCGAGCGCGACGGCGAACTCCTGCCCGAGGCCCTGCGCCGCTCCGGTCACCAGGGCGGTCCGCGTTTCCATGGGGCGAGTGTGGCGATGCGTCAGGCACCCGGCAAGAGCGCATTCCACTCGCTGAAACGCCCTTGTTGCCGCTCACGCCCGGCGGGCCCACCCTGCGTGACGACCCCAGCACCAGCCGTACGGGAGCCGTGCCCGATGACCGAGACCGAGCGTGCCGTGGACGACGCGGACGATGCGGACGACGCCGAGCGCGCCCGCGAACAGGGCGGCGGGCAGGGCCGGTTGAAGCCGGTTCCACGCCGGTGGGTCCGGGACGAGTTCGGTGTGCTGCTCGTGCTGGGGTTGCTGATCGCCGGGATCGGCATCCCGTACCCGGACTTCCTGGACACGAACAACCTCCTGTCCACCGCCCACAACTCCGTCTACATCTCCCTGATGGCCTGCGGGATGGTCTTCGCGCTGTCGATGCGCGAGGTCGATCTGTCGGTCGGCGGCAGCTACGCGATGTGCCTGGTCGTCGGGGCGCTGCTGGTGCGGGACGGCACCCCGCCGTGGCTGGCGGTGCCGGTGATGCTGGTCACCGGGATCGTGCTGGGGGTGTTCAACGCGCTGGTGACGACGCTGCTGGCGCTGCCGTCGTTCATCGTCACGCTCGGCACGCTGATGCTGTTCCGGGGTGTCGGGCTGGCGCTCGCCGACGGCAAGCAGATCACCGATCTCCCGCTGGACAACTCGTTCTTCACGTTCGCGGGAGGTGATCCGGGCGGGGTGCCGTTCGCGCTGTGGGTGCTCCTCGCGGTGATCGTCGTGCTGGCGGTCGTGCTGTCCCGGACGCGCTTCGGGGCCCGGGTGCGGGCGATCGGGTCCAACCCCGACGCCGCCGCGTTCAGCGGCATCCCGGTCGTCCGCACCCGAATCCAGGCACTGGCCCTGTCCGGCCTCACCACGGCCTGCGCCGCCGCCCTCGCGCTCGCCTTCTACGGCGCCGGAGATCCGACTCTGGGCCAGGGCTACGAGTTGCAGGCGATCGCCGCGTGCATCATCGGCGGCACTCCGCTGGCCGGCGGGCGCGGCTCGGTGGTCGGTGCGGTGGCCGGGGCGATGATCCTCTCGGTCGTCGCCTCCGGCCTGGTGTTCTTCGAAGTCCCCATCAACTGGACGTCGTTCGCGACCGGCGGGGTGATCCTCGTCGCCGTCGCGGCCGACAGCGCGCTGCGCCGCACCGGGCGCCGTCGCAAGTGAAGTCCCCCGTGGTCCGCCGAGTCCCCCTGGACCCAAGCCCCTGTTTGCTCCAAGCCACCCCCCTCCGATCCAAGTCCCCCTGTGGTCCAGCCTTTTGGAGGCCGTGATGCACCCCCGTTCGCGTACGTGGTCCGCGGCGCTCGGCGCCCTGGTCCTGCTGGCCGCCGCAGGCTGCGGCAGCGGTGGCTCCGGTGGCAGCGGCGGCCGGCTGAAGATGGGGATCTCGGTCGCCAACATCTCCCTGAACTTCGCCCACGAGATGGTGCTGGGCGCGCAGAGCGCGGCGAGCCACGCGGGCAAGGTCGACTTCAAGGCCGTAGGACCGCCCAACACGGACGGCCCGGCGGAGGTGCAGCTGTTCCAGAACCTCACCGCGGTCGCGAAGGACGGCATCGTCCTGGAGAACCTCGACCCGCCGATCTTCACCCGCCCCGCCGCGCGCGCCGTCGACCAGGGCATCCCGATCGTCGCCCTGGACACCTCGCCCACCGACGGCAGCAAGGTCAACTTCTATGTGGGGAACGACAATTACGCGCTCGGCGAGCTGATGGCGAAGGAGGCGCTGAAGCGGCTGGGCGCCAACCCCAAGGGCCAGATCGTCATCGGCGTGCCCAACCCTGGGACACCGGTGCTGGACAACCGGGCCAAGGGCATCTCCGACACGTTCAAGAAGGAGGCGCCCGGCGTCAAGGTCCTTGGACCGTTCCAGACGTACAGCGATCCCGGCCAGAACTACAGCTCCTGGTCGGCGCAGGTGAACGCGCACCCGGACGCGCTCGCCTTCCTCGGTGTCGGTGACGCGGACAGTTACAACCTCGCCAAGATCAAGAAGGCGGAGCACGGGAAGTGGCTGACGGCCGGCTTCGACGTCGACCCCAAGACCCTGGACGCGGTGAAGGACGGCTCCAACTTCGTGACCATCGACCCGCAGCACTTCCTGAAGGGCTATCTGTCGACGGCGATGCTGATCGAGGCCGTGCGCGACAAGAAGGGGAAGCTGCCGGACGGTTGGTTCCTCTCCCCCGGCGGGGTCGTCGACTCGTCCAACATCGACGAGATCATCGCCCGGCAGAAGTCGGCGCAGGCGGCCTACGACTGGTACAAGCCGACGATCGACAAGCTGCTCGGCGACGAGGCGGCCAACCTCAAGCCGCTGAAGGACGCCCGCTGAGATGGTCCACGACGACATGCTCGTGGCGGAGGGACTCGTCAAGTCCTACGGCGGTGTACGGGCGTTGGACTGCGCGTCGATCCGGCTGCGCGGCGGTGAGGTGCACGCGCTGGTCGGTGAGAACGGTGCCGGGAAGTCGACGCTCGTGCGCATCCTGTCGGGGACGCTGGGCGCGGACGGCGGGACGGTGCGGTCGGCCAAGGACACCCGGATCGCCGTCGTCTCCCAGGAGTTGAGCCTCTTCCCTGACCTCACCGTCCGCGAGAACCTCTTCCCGCAGCATCCGCCCCTGCGCCTGGGCCTGTTGGACCGGCGCGCGATGGACCGGGCGGCCCGGCCGGTCCTCGCGGAACTCGGGCTCGACGTGGACCCGCGCACCGAACTGGGTGAACTGTCGCTGGCCAACCAGCAGTTGACGGAGATCGCGCGCGCTCTGCTGCGCCGCCCCGGGCTGCTGATCCTCGACGAGCCAACGTCGGCGCTGCCGGCCGCGGCCGTCGACCGCCTCGAACGCGTCCTGCGGGCACTGACCGACCGGGGCATCGCCGTCCTGTACGTCTCGCACTTCCTGGACGAGGTGATGCGCTTCGCGCGGCGGGTGACGGTCCTGCGTGACGGGCGGGTCGTCCTGGCGGGCGTGGAGCGGGCCGAGGTCGACGTGCCGGAGCTGGTGTCGGCGATGCTGGGCGGCCGGCCGGAGCAACCGCCGCGCCGAGTACGGTCGTTGGTGGACCGGCCGCCGCCCGTGGTGCTCTCCGGCGTGACCGTGCCGGGGCGGCTGACCGATGTGACGTTCACCGTTCGGGCGGGTGAGGTGGTCGGGGTCGCGGGACTCCAAGGAGCGGGCCACCTCGACGCGTTGGCGGTGGTGTGCGGGCGTGCGGCGGTTGCCGCGGGCCGGGTGGACGTGGGCGGGCGGGGGCTGCCGCGCTCGCTGCGGGGCGCCGTGCGCGCGGGTGTCGCCTTCGTGCCGAGCGACCGCAAACGGTACGGGCTGATGGTGGACCGTACGGTGTGGGAGAACACGACGGCGGTCAGCTGGCTGGCCCTCGGCCGGGGCGGGATCGCCCCCACGCGTTCCGAACTCGTGCGCGTCACGACCGGGTTGACCGGGCGACTGCGGCTGCGCGGCGGGCCGTACGACCTGGTGGCCCGGCTGTCCGGCGGCAATCAGCAGAAGGTCGTCTTCGCCAAGTGGCTCGCGACCGAGCCGAAGATCGTCGTCCTGGACGATCCGACCCGGGGTGTCGACGTCGGCGTACGCGCCGAAATGCACCGCATCGTCGGCGAGTTGGCGGCGGGCGGCGCGGCCGTCCTGATCGCCTCGACCGACCTCGCGGAGCTGACGGAGGTGTGCGACCGGGTGCTGGTGTTCGTACGCGGGAAGGTCACCGAGGAGGTACGCGGGGAGCAACTGAACGAGCACGGGCTGGCGGTGGCGATGCAGCGGACGGAGGTGGCGGCGTCGGACTGACAGGGTCCGGAGGAGGCGGCGTCCGACCGGCGGAGTCCGGAGGTGGCCGCACCAGGCCAACAGGCTCGGGACGCGACCGCGTCAGACCGACAGAGTCCGGAGACGCCCGCCTCACGCCGACAGGTTCCCGATACGCCCGCGTCAGACCACCGAGCTCCCGAGACGCCCCCGTCAGACCGACAGGCTCCGCGTGATCGCCCGCGCCGCGGCGCACAGCCGGGCCCCGATGCGGTCCACGTCCAGGCGGCGGGTGCCGCCGGTGACGGAGATCGCGGCGATCGGGCGGGAGCCGCGGTCGGCGGCGTAGACGGGGGCCGCGACCGCCGAGATGCCGATCTCGGCCTCCTCCAGGTTGACGCCGTAGCCGCGGGCCCGGGTGAGGGCGAGGTCGCGGGCGAGCTGGCCGGGGAGGACCAGGGTGCGCGGGGTGAGGCGGGGCAGGGTGCGACGGGGCGGGCGGGGGTCCTGGGCGAGGAAGACCTTGCCGGTGGCGGTGCAGTGGGCGGGCAGCCGGCCGCCGGTGCGGGAGACGATCGGGGTGGCGCGGCGGCCGGTGATCTTCTCCAGGAAGAGGGTGTCGGTGCCGTCCGGGACGGCCAGGTGCACGTTCTCGTGGGTCGCCTCGTGCAGATCGCCCAGGTAGGGCAGCGCCACGTCCCGCAACTCCCGTACGGACGGCGAGGACTGACCGAGGACGAAGAGGGCGAGCCCGATGCGGTAGCTGCCGTCCGCCATGCGCTCGACCAGGCCGAGCCGGACCAGTTCGCCGATGAGCCGGTGCGCCGTCGGTTTGGGCAGGCCCGTGCGCACGGCCAGTTCGGCGAGGGAGAGCGCGGTCCCGGCCTCGCCGCAGACGCGGAGCAGCAACACCCCGCGTGCGAGCACCGACTTCGGCAACTGCCCGTCCGTCATGGACCGATGGTGGTCGCTTCCGCACACGGGTGACAAGGTGTGGGCCACGGTGAGTCGCGACCGCAATCGAAGCGGTATCTCTACGAGGTCCGTAGCGGTACGTCGACGAGCATCGGGCGCGTCAACTCGTCGACCCCGGCGACCAGTTCGCGCAGGTGGTCCGCGCTCTCCGCCCGGACCGCGTCGACGCCGAAGAAACGCGCGGCCAACGTGAAGTCCAGGGTGCCGAGTTCGGTGCCGGGGCAACTGCCGCTGCCGCCCATCGACTTGTAGGTGTCCTGGAGGGTGCGGTAGCTGCCGTTGCCCATCACCACGAACAGCACCGGCACCTGCTGCCGCGCCGCGCTCCACAGCCCCTGGAGTCCGAACAGCGCGCAGCCGTCCCCGAGGACCGAGACGACCGGCCGCCCCGGGTCGGCGAGCGAGCGGCCGACGGCGGCGCCGATGCCCCAGCCGAGGCCGCCGCCAACGGTGTGGGTGTAGCTGCCGGGGCGGTCGAGTCGTAGCAGCCGGCGGAGCAACAGGCCGACGGTGATGGCCTCTTCGACGACCACCGCATCCGGCGGCAGGCCTCGCGCGACGGCGTGGGCGGCGGCCCAGGGGGCGAGGGGCGCCGCCGAGTAGGCGGCACGCGCGGCGGACTCGGCACGGGCCCGCTCGGCCGTGTGCCGTTCACCGGCGCGCAGGACGCGGGCCTTCGCGGTGTGGTCGGGGACCTGTTCGCGCAGCAGCTCGGAGAGCCGGTGGAGCGAGGGTGCGAGGGCGCCGACCAGGCCCGCGTCGGCGGGGAAGTTGCGGCCGATCTCGTCGCCGTCCGAGTCGAGTTGGACGACGGTGATGCCGGGCGGCAGGGCGGGCCCCGGGCTGTAGTGGTGCGGCGTGAAGGCGTGGGCACCGACGATCAGGACGGTGTCGTACGGCGCGAGGGCGGCCCGGATCGCGTCGTGGCGAGGCGGCAGCATCCCGGCGTAAAGAGGGTGCGTGGCGGGGAAGTTGAGGCAGTCGGCCATCGGCTGGTGGTAAACGGTCGCCCCGCAGGCCTCGGCCGTACGGACGAGCGCGGCCACCGCGTCCTCCCGGCCCACGCCGTCCCCGGCGACGATCGCGGGACGGGCGGCGCCGCCGAGCAGGACGGCGGCCCGGTCGAGCCCGGCGGCGGGGCCCGGCCGGGGCGGCGCGGTGCGGGCGGGCACCTCGACCTCGGTGTCCTCGGTCAGCAGGTCCATGGGGAGGGAGAGGAACACCGGTCCCGCGGGTGGCCGCCTGGCCTGCGCGAAGGCCCGGCGCAGGGCGAGGGGCAGGTCGCGGGCGTGCTGGATGTCGTACGTCGCCTTCGCCGCGGGCCGGGCGAGGCCGAGGAGGTCGCCGGAGAGCATGGGGTCCTGCTGGAGGTGGCGGCGGTCCTGCTGGCCGGCCGTGACGACGAGCGGGGTGCGCGAACGGCGGGCGTTGAGCAGGCCGATGAGGCCGTTGGCGAGCCCGGCGGCGATGTGCAGGCTGACGAACGCGGGGCGGCCGGTGCCGCGCGCGTATCCGTCGGCCATGGAGACGACGGCGCCCTCGTGGACGCCGAGGACGTACTCGGGGGCGTCCTCGGCCTCCGACAGGGCGGCCAGGAAAGGGAGTTCGGTGGTGCCGGGGTTGCCGAAGATCCGGTCCACGCCCTCGCCGCGCAGGATGTCGAGGAGGGCGAGCGCGGGACGGTGACCCATGGGGGCTCCTCGGGGGACGGGACCGCTGACCGGTTCGCCGGTCAGCGTCGGGGTCCCGTCCCCGCGAGGCAAGGACAGCGTGTCGCTCAGCGATACGTCGGCGCGTCAGCGCGCGTCGGTGAACCGCTCGCCCTTCTCGGCCTTCTCCACGAGCAGCGCGGGCGGGGTGAACCGCTCCCCGTAGCGCTCGGCGAGCGCACGCGCGCGCGCCACGAAGCCGGGCAGGCCGCCCTCGTAGCCGTTGATGTACTGGAGGACCCCTCCGGTCCAACCCGGGAAGCCGATCCCGAAGATGGACCCGATGTTGGCGTCCGCGACGGACGTCAGCACGCCCTCCTCAAGGAGCTTGACGGTGTCGAGGGCCTCCGAGAACAGCATGCGTTCCTGCATGTCCGGGAACGGGATCTCGGCGCCCTCGCGCGTGAAGTGCTCGCGCAGGCCCGGCCACAGCCCGGCGCGCCTGCCGTCGTCGCCGTAGTCGTAGAAGCCCGCGCCACCGCTGCGCCCGGTGCGGCCGAACTCGTCGACCATGCGGTCGATGACGGCCTCGGCGGGGTGGCCCGGCCAGGTGCCGCCCGCCTCCTCGACGGCCCGTTTCGACTCGTTGCGGATCTTGCGCGGGAGGGTGAGCGTCAACTCGTCCATCAGGGAAAGGACCTTGGCCGGGTAGCCCGCCTGCGCGGCGGCCTGCTCGATGGACGCGGGCTCGATGCCCTCGCCGACCATCGCGACGCCCTCGTTGATGAACTGGCCGATCACCCGTGAGGTGAAGAAGCCGCGCGAGTCGTTGACGACGATCGGCGTCTTCTTGATCTGCCGGACCAGGTCGAAGGCGCGCGCGAGGGCCTCGTCGCCGGTGCGCTCGCCCTTGATGATCTCGACGAGGGGCATCTTGTCGACGGGCGAGAAGAAGTGCAGCCCGATGAAGTCGGCCTGGCGCTCGACGCCTTCGGCGAGGGCGGTGATGGGGAGGGTGGAGGTGTTGGAGCAGAGCAGCGCGTCGGGCTCGACGATGTGCTGGATCTCCTGGAACACCTTGTGCTTGAGCGAGGTGTCCTCGAAGACGGCCTCGATCACCGCGTCGCAGCCCGCGAGCCGCTGCGGGTCGGCGGTGGGGGTGATGCGGGCGAGCAGCGCGTCCGCCTTCTCCTGGGTCGTACGACCGCGGGAGACGGCCTTAGCGCAGAGCTTCTCGGAGTAGGCCTTGCCCTTGGCCGCCGCCTCCGCAGTGACGTCCTTCAGGACGACGTCGATGCCCGCGCGGGCGCACGAGTAGGCGATGCCGGCGCCCATCATCCCGGCTCCGAGGACGGCGACCCTGCGGACCGGGCGGGACTCGATGCCCTGGGGGCGGTTGGCGCCGGAGTTGACGGCCTGGAGGTCGAAGAAGAACGCCTGGATCATGTTCTTCGAGGTCTGCCCGGCGGCCAGTTCGACGAAGTAGCGGGCCTCGATGAGCTGCGCGGTCTCGAAGTCGACCTGGGCGCCCTCGACGGCGGCGGCGAGGATGTTGCGCGGGGCCGGGTAGGGGGCGCCGTTGGTCTGCTTGCGCAGGCTGGCCGGGAAGGCGGGCAGGTTGGCGGCGAACTTGGGGTTGGCCGGGGTGCCGCCCGGGATACGGTAGCCGGGCCTGTCCCAGGGCTGGGCCGACTCGGGGTTGGCGTCGATGAAGGCGCGGGCCTTGGCGATCAACTCGTCCGGGGTGGCGGCCACTTCGTGGACGAGGCCGTTGTCGAGGGCGCGTTGCGGGCTGTACTGGGTGCCCTGGAGCAGGACCTTCAGCAGGGCGTCGGTGATGCCCAGCAGGCGTACGGTGCGGACGACTCCGCCGCCTCCGGGGAGCAGGCCGAGGGTGACCTCCGGGCAGCCGATCTTCGAGCCGGGGGCGTCGAGGGCGACGCGGTGGTGGCAGGCGAGGGCGAGTTCGTAACCGCCGCCCAGGGCCGCGCCGTTGAGCGCCGCGACGACCGGCTTGCCGAGGGTCTCGATGCGACGCAGATTGCGCTTGATGGCGAGGCCGCCGTCGAGCAGCTCCTGCGCGGTGTCCGGGGTGACGCGGATCAGGTCGCGCAGGTCGCCGCCCGCGAAGAACGTCTTCTTGGCGGACGTGAAGATGATGCCCCGGACGGACTCCCGCTCGGTCTCCAGGCGGTCGGTGACCGCGGCGAGGGAGTCGCGGAATGCCGCGTTCATGGTGTTCGCGGACTGGTTCGGGTCGTCGAGGACGAGGGTGACGACGCCGGTGTCGTCCTGTTCCCAGCGGATGGTGGTGCTCTCGGTCATGAGGGGGTTCTCCGTAGAAGTCTCTGGTCGCCGCGGAAGCCTCGGGTGGCCGCAGAAATCCCTGTCGGCCGCTGGGGAGTTCAGATGCGCTCGACGATCGTGGCGATGCCCATGCCGCCGCCGACGCACAGCGTGGCGAGGCCGTAGCGCTTGTCCTGGCGCTCCAGTTCGTCGACGAGGGTGCCGAGGATGATCGCGCCGGTCGCGCCGAGCGGGTGGCCGAGCGCGATGGCGCCGCCGTTGACGTTGACCTTGTCCAGGGACAGGCCCATGTCCCGCACGAAGCGCAGGACGACCGCGGCGAAGGCCTCGTTGATCTCGACCAGGTCGATATCGTCGATGGTCAGCCCGGCCTTGGCGAGGGCCTTGCGGGTGGCCGGGGCGGGCCCGGTGAGCATGATGGTCGGCTCGGAGCCGGAGACGGCCGCGGAGACGATCCGCGCGCGCGGGGTGAGGCCGTAGCGCTCGCCGACCTCCTTGGAGCCGATGGCGACGAGGGAGGCGCCGTCGACGATGCCGGAGGAGTTGCCCGCGTGGTGGACGTGGTCGATCTTCTCCACCCAGTGGTACTTCTGCAGGGCCACGGCGTCGAAGCCGCCGAGTTCGCCGATGTCCGCGAAGGACGGCTTCAGTTTGGCGAGCGAATCAGCGGTGGTGCCGGGGCGCGGGAACTCGTCGTGGTCGAGGACGACGAGGCCGCTGCGGTCCAGGACCGGGACGACGGAACGCTCGAAGCGGCCCTCCTTGGCAGCCGTCGCCGCGCGCTCCTGCGAGAGGGCCGCGTACTCGTCCACATCACGACGCGAGAATCCCTCGATCGTGGCGATCAGGTCGGCGCCGATGCCCTGGGGCACGAAGTTGACGGCGAGGTTCGTCATCGGGTCGTTGAACCAGGCGCCGCCGTCCGAGGCCATCGGCACCCGGGACATCGACTCGACGCCACCGGCGAGGACGAGGTCCTCCCAGCCCGAACGCACCTTGGCGGCGGCCATGTTGACAGCCTCCAGACCCGAGGCACAGAAGCGGTTCTCCTGCACTCCGGCCACCGTGTCCGGGAGCCCGGCGGCCACGGCGGCGATCCGGGCGATGTCGGAGCCCTGGTCGCCGACCGGGCCGACGACACCGAGCACGATGTCGTCGATCGCGGCCGGGTCCAGGTCCGGGAAGCGGTCGCGGATCTCGTGGATCAGTCCGACGACCAGGTCGATGGGCTTCGTGCCGTGCAGGGATCCGTTCGCCTTGCCGCGCCCGCGCGGGGTGCGGATCGCGTCGTAGACATACGCTTCGGTGCTCACTGCCAAGCCTTTCACTGAGGGTTTTCGAGGACGCGTCGAGGTGTTCCCCGATCACCGTCCTCAACGACGTCGGCAAGCCGGGGGACGTCCCAGTCACGGGCCACGTCCGAGGTGTCGGCGCCCGGCAGGGCGGGCCCGCCGCGCACGGAGGTGGGCGTTCCGGAGAACCGGGGCGCGGGGGCGGGCTGGACGATCCCGCCGTGCTCGGTGAAGGTCCCGCGCGCGGCGAGATGCGGGTGCTTCGGGGCCTCACGGAGCGACAGCACGGGCGCCACGCACGCGTCCGTGCCCTCGAAGACGACGGTCCACTCGTCTCGCGTACGGCTGCGGAAGCGGGCCGCGACCGCCTCGCGCAGTTCGCCCCAACGCGCCCAGTCCCGGCGGGCGTCGGCGAAGTCGGCGAGGCCGAGGAGGCTCGTGAACTCGTCGTAGAACTGCGGTTCCAGGGCGCCGACCGCCATGTGCCCGCCGTCGGCGGTCGCGTAGGTGCCGTAGTACGGACAGCCGCCGTCGAGGAGGTTGGCGGCGCGCCGGTCCTGCCAGTGGCCGGCGGAGAGCATGCCGTGGATCATCGCGGAGAGGTGGGCGGTGCCGTCGACGATGGCGGCGTCGACGACCTGGCCGGTGCCCGTCACGCGCGCGTGGTGCAGCGCGGCGAGGACACCGACGACCAGGTAGAGCGAGCCGCCGGCGTAGTCGCCGAGCAGGTTGGCGGGGGCGGGCGGGGGCTCCCCCGGGCTGCCGATCATGCCGAGGGTGCCGGTCAGCGCGATGTAGGCGATGTCGTGCCCGGCGCGGTCGGCCAGGGGGCCGTCCTGGCCCCAGCCGGTCATTCGGCCGTAGACGAGTTTGGGGTTGCGGGCGTGGCAGGCCTCGGGGCCGACGCCGAGGCGTTCGGTGACGCCGGGGCGGTTGCCCTCGATGAGGATGTCGGCGCGTTCGACCAGGTCGAGGACGCGCGCGGGGCCGTCGGACGCCTTGAGGTCGACGAGGACCGAGCGCTTGTTGCGGTTGGTGATGTCGTGCTCGGGGGCGACGCCGAGTCCGGGGCCGCCGGGCCGGTCGACGCGGACGACGTCGGCGCCGAGGTCGGCGAGGAGCATGGCCGCGAAGGGGCCGGGGCCGATCCCGGCCAGCTCGACCACGCGCACGCCGGAGAGCGGGCCGTGCCCGGGCGTCGTTGCCGCTGTCATCCAGCCCCCAGCTGTGACACAACTGATGTAACACCGATGATGTTAGGAACGCGTTGCACTCGACACAAGGCCTCGGCGAGCAAGCGCTTAGTCAAAGTACCGCCGTCGGCCGCCCCTAGCCACGGCCGTCCGCGTCCAGTTCGGCCGTCAGGCGCTTCGGGGCGATCGCGCGGCAGCTCTCCTCCACCCAGTCGCAGAGCAGCCGGGACGCCCTGCGCGGCGAGGGGGTGGCTGCCGTCGTCGACGCCGAGGAGGACGAACACGTTCTCACTGACCTTCGCGACGCTCCCGCCCCAGGGGCGGTATCGATACCCGGCTCCGCCGCTCGGCCTCGACTACGCCCGGCAGCCCGAGGGCGAACTCTCGTACTTTCGCCCACTTCTTCAGGGCGTTCCTGGGCACGGCCACCTGATACCTCCGGGCTCGTCGTCGGGCTCCGCACTCTTCACGCTAGCCTCAGCCACCGACAGCGGCGCGGGCTGCGGGACCCAGGAGTGTCATGAGCAGGCTGAACAGGACGGACCGTCCCTACGACATCGTGCTCTTCGGAGCCACGGGCTTCGTCGGCGCGCTCACCGCGGAGTACCTCGCCGCCCACGCCCCCGCGGGACTGCGCTGGGCGATCGCCGGCCGCGACGAACTCAAACTGAAGCGGCTGCGCGAACGGCTGCCCGGCGGCACGGCGGTGGGCGTCCTGCGCGCCGACGTCGCAGACCCGGCCTCGCTGCGCGAACTCGCCGAGCACGCGCGCGTGGTGGCCACGACGGTCGGCCCCTACGTCAGCTACGGCGAGGACCTGGTCGCCGCCTGCGCGGACACGGGTGCCGACTATCTCGACCTCAGCGGCGAGCCGGAGTTCGTCGACCTGACGTACGTCCGCCACGACGCACGCGCGCGTGAGACCGGCGCCCGCCTGGTGCACGCGGCCGGCTTCGACTCGGTTCCGCACGACCTGGGCGCGTACTTCACCGTCCAGCAGCTGCCGGAGGGGGTGCCTCTGACGGTGGACGGCTTCGTGACCGCCGACGCGATGTTCTCCGGCGGTACGTTCGCCACGGCACTGACCCAACTCGGCCGCGGCAGGCAGGTGCTGGCCGCCGCGCGGGACCGGCGGCGCCACGAACCGCGACTGGTGGGACGCCGGGCCACCGCGCCCGCCGGGGCACCGCGGTTCGCCGGAGAGGTCGGCTCCTGGGCGGTGCCCCTGCCGACCATCGATCCGCAGATCGTCCAACGATCCGCGAAGGCCCTGGACCGCTACGGCCCCGACTTCCGCTACCGCCACTACGCGGCCGTACGGCACCTGCCCGTGGCGCTCGGCGGTGTCACGGCGGTCGGCGCCCTGGCCACGGCCGCTCAACTCCCGCCCGCCCGCCGCTGGTTGTCCGACCGACTCAAGCCCGGCGACGGACCAAGCCCGGAGAAGCGCGCCAAGAGCTGGTTCTCCGTGAAGTTCGTCGGCGAGGGCGGCGGCCGACGCGTCTTCACCGAGGTCGCGGGCGGCGACCCCGGCTACGACGAGACGGCCAAGATGTTCGCCGAAGCGGCCTTCTCCCTGTCCCTCGACGAACTCCCGCCCACCGCGGGCCAGGTGACAACGGCGACCGCAATGGGCAACGCCCTCATCGAGCGACTGCGCGCGGCGGGCATCGTGTTCCGGGTGGCGGCGATCCGGTGAGGATGCCGGCTCCCCGTGCCACGATGGACGCCATGGAGACGCCGAACACCGACTGGATCACCGTCGCGGCCTACGAGAACCTGCCCGGCCGCCCCTCTCCGTGGGCGGCCACGCGCGCTTGACTGCGTGAGCGCGGCATCGACTGGATGCCCTTCGCCGAGGACGAGTTGAGCTGGGGTCTGGCCTGCGGCATCGAGCCCGACGGCCACTGGCACGGCTGGTTCGACGTTCGGGTGCGCGCCGACGCGCTACGACACCTCGGACTGCATCCGGACCAACGCACGGCCAAGGCGGTCGGCCCGTCCCCGCCGGGCTGGTGGCACGCCGACGCGGAACGCCGAGCCCCGAAACGGCCCCGCTGATCGGGGAGTTCGAAGTGCCCCTCGGGATGGTCTATAGTTGATCACGAGCCGGTCGCCGGAACACCCGGAGCCTGGTTACGCGTTGGTGGTCCAAGGAAAGACGTCCCGCTTCCTGCGGGGAGATGCAGGTGCAAGGCCTGCCCGGCGCTCAAGTGCGAGCCCCACACCGGTTGTTGCGGTGTGGGGCTCGTTGGTTTCCCGCCCCGGTACGCCCGCCCGGCTCACGGCCACAGCGTGTAGATCATCCCGCCGATCCAGGCGAGGCCCGCTGCCACGGACAGGACGAGCGCGATCGTCACGGCACGCTCGATCGGCTGGCTCGGGTGGGCAACGGGCTTCGGGGAACGGTGAGTTGTCATGCGGCACAGCCTGCCGATCACCGGGGCGCGGCCACATCCGTACAAGTACTCAGAACAGGTACTCAGAAGCGACGAGCCCCACGTACTCAGGCGGTCGCCTCCCGCAGTGCCCGCCGGCACAGGGCGTCGGCCCTGCGGGTCGTCTCCGGGAGGCGGTACTCCGGGGTCAACGCGAGGGTGTGGGCGCAGGCGCTGTCGAGGGTCACCCGGTGGCCGACGGAGACGAAGACCGGCTTCACGCCCTCGCGGGTGCGCAGCGCGCGGCCGACCTCCTCGGCGTCCGCACGGAGCGGGGAGACGGAGCCGCGCGGGGCGCCCGGGTCGTCGTAGGTGAAGGTGAAGGGGTTCTTCGCGACGCCGATCGTGGGCAGGCCGGTGAGGACGCCGAGGTGGCTGGCGAGGCCGAAGCGGCGCGGGTGGGCCAGGCCGTAGCCGTCGCACACGACCAGGCCCGGCGGGCACGACAGTGCCTCCAACGCGGCCAGCACCGTGGGGATTTCACGGAAGGCGAGCAGGCCCGGCACGTACGGGAACCAGACCGTGCCGACGGCGGTGGCCTCGGCGACGACGGTGAGGTCCGCCGCGTCCAGCACGACCGCCGCTGCCGCCACCACGTCCCGCTCGTCGTCGTAGGCGACGTCGACTCCCGTGACGTGGCCGGTCCTTGGCGGCGGTCCCGCCTCGTCGGTCACCACCCGCTCGCGCAACTCGTCCTGGACTGCGCGGGCCTGCTCCTCGGTCGCGGGCCAGCCCGCGGGAATGCGTACGGTCGTCATGGTGGTGCCGAGCGTACGGGGATCTCCGGCGGCGGGACGTGCCGGCCGGGAACCGTCAGTCCTCCAGCCGCGCCACGCGCCCCTTCTCCCCCGCCGCCCAGCAGCCCAGGTCGGCAGCGCAGTCCACGGTGTCGTACGAGCCGGTGTCGACCGTCTTCCAGGTGCGGCCGGAGTCGGTCGTGACGTCCGTGCCGGTAGGGCCGACCGCGAGGGCGGTGGAGCGGCTGTGGGGCAGCCAGGTAGCGCCGGAGCGGTAGGCGGGCGGCGGGGTCGTGGCGGGAGCCCAGGTGCGGCCGCCGTCGCCGGTGACGGCCGCCGCGAGCGGTGACGGCTGGTCGGCGTTGTAGTCGCCGCCCACCGCGAGTCCGTGCGTACGGTCGCGGAAGGCGAGCGCGAAGACCCCGCGCGCGGGGTCGCCGCCCGGGATCGGTGTGTCGGTCGCCGTCCAGGTGAGGCCGCGGTCGGCGGAGTGCAGGACACGCGCGCGTGCACCCCCGCCGGTGGCCAGCCACACGTCCCGGGGACCGGAGCTCACCAGGCACTGGCCGCTGGCCGCGAAGCCCGCCTCGCCGTCGAGCGCGGCCGGCATCCCGGTGTTGGGCAGCACCTTCCAGGAACGGCCGCCGTCACCGGTCGACAGGATGCGGAACTTCCCGTCCACCGGGTCGCTCATCGCGAGGCCGAGGCGGCTGTCGAAGAAGGTCATGCAGTCGTAGAAGGCGTTCGCGTCGGTGTTGCGGAAGGACTCCGTCCAGGTCGTCCCGCCGTCGTCGGTGCGGTAGACGCGGGACGCCTCGCCCTCGCCGATCGCCAGCACCACCGCGCGGCGCGCGTCGAACGCCTCGATGTCCCGGAACTGGAGGTCGGCCGCGCCGGGCGGCGAGACGTTCCGCCAGTTCGCCCCGCCGTCGGTGGTGCGCAGCACGGTGCCCGCGGTACCGGCCACCCACGCGGTGTTCCGGCTGACCGCCGACAGTCCCCGGAAGCGCACACCGGCGGCCCCGCTGTCCTTGAGCTCCCAGTGCGGCGCCCGGTGCGCCGTCTCCCGTGCCTGCGCCGGTACGGCGGTCAGCGCGGCCAGCGCCGCCGCGCACATCACCCCGGCCGCAGCTCTGCGGTACGTACGTCCCACCCGTCGCGTGTTCCCCATGCGCCTCATGGCGGGCGAAGCTAGCCCACTCCCAGGAGGCCGTCCAGATGGCCCACGCCCACCTTGGGCGCATATGGGCGACGGTGACAGAGGTCACTGGAAATTCATGTGCACGGATTGGCTCGTTCCGGCGTCTCTTCCAGTGCGGACCCATCCACTCGGCGGTCCGCTCCGGAGTGTTTTCAGGAGTCCGTCCGGTCGTCACCGCAGTCCGCGCCACCGTCACCCGAGGGAGCAAGGCCTTGTCCATCGCAATCGAGCAGCCCGTAGAGGCCCGTCTCGTCGCCGCCGCACCGCGGATGCCGAGCATTCCAGCCACCCTGCACTACGACCGCCGCGACCCCTTCGCCGTCCGGATGACCTTCCCGGCGCCGGCCACCCTGGAGGGCGTCGAGGTCTGCTGGACCTTCGCCCGGGAACTCCTGGCGGCCGGTCTGCACGGCGCGGAGGGCCACGGCGACGTCCGGGTGCGGCCCTACGGCTTCGACCGCACCGTCCTGGAGTTCCACGCCCCCGAGGGCACCGCCGTCGTGCATGTCCGCTCGACCGAGATCCGCCGCTTCCTGCGGGCCACCGGCGAGCTGGTCCCGGTCGGTCTCGAACACCTCCAGCTCGACCTGGACCACGACCTCGCCGAGCTGATGCGGGACGCCTGCTGAGCCGACACCCCTACCCCAGCAGCGAGTTGAGCTCTCCGTAGTCCAGGCCTCCCGCCACCTCGTCGTAGGTACCCGTGTCCAGCAGCTCCCGCGCGGCACGGCGGACCACGGCGTACGCGGCCAGCGCGACGCTGGAGCCGGCGCTCACGCGGGCGACGCCCAGCGCGGCCAGTTCGGCGACCGGCGGTGCGCCGGGGCCGACCAGCACATTGAGCGGACCGACGATCCCGTCGGCGAGTTCCTTGACCGTTCCCGGTTCGACGACCCCGGGGACGAAGATCCCGTCCGCGCCCGCGGCCCGGAAGGCGTCGGCCCGTTCCAGGGTCGCGTCCATTCCCCCGGCGCCCCGCAGAAACGTGTCGATGCGCGCGTTGACGAACAGCGGCACCCTCGCCGCGTCGGCGGCCTCCCGGGCGGCGGCGATGCGCTCGGCCTGCTCCGCGACCGGGCGCAGGACGCCCTCACCGCCGTAGAGCGCGTCCTCGATGTTCACCCCCACGGCACCCGCCGCGAGCACCGCGCGGACCGTGTCGGCGACGCCCGCCGGGTCCTTCGCGAAGCCGGTCTCGATGTCGGCGCTCACCGGCACGGTCACGGCCGAGGTGATGCGGGCGACCGCTGCCATGGACCGGTCCAGGTCCAGCCGGTCGCCGTCCTGGACGCCCAGGGCCCAGGCGAGACCCGCGCTGGTGGTCGCCACGGCCGGCGCGCCCGCGTCCTCGACGATACGGGCGCTCGCGGCGTCCCAGGCGTTCGGCAGGACGAGCGGACGCCCCGGCACATGCAGCGCGCGGAAGGCCAGCGCCCGGTCACGGAGAGTGTTCTGGTTCGTCATACGGCCCACTCAAGCAGTCGCGGGCACCCGTCGGCTGGCAGGAATCCGACTTCGATGTGTCGGTCCGGGGCGCCGATTCAATTGCGTTGACAGGTACTGGCGGCCCTCCGTAGCGTTTCTCCCGGTCCTGTTGCCGTCGATTGGAGAAGGACGTTGCTCGTCTGAGGTTCTGAGACACCGCGTCACACACCCCTGGGGTGTGTCCGTCGTGTTCGACCTCGGCGTCCGAGCCGTCCTCCGGAACAGGGCCTTCTCCGTGCCCTCCGGGACCAGCCTCCCGCCCCGCGGTGTCTCGCAACGCGTCTGCCCCGACCCCATCGAGCACCCACGAGGCCCGCATGAGTTCTTCCGTCACCTGTACGTCCCTCTCCTTCGCCTGGTCCGACGGCACCCCCGTCCTCGAAGACCTCGACGTCGCCTTCGGACCCGGCAGGACCGGTCTCGTCGGCGTCAACGGATCAGGGAAATCAACCCTGTTGAAGCTGATCGCGGGCGAACTCGCCCCGGCCGACGGCACGGTGCGGGTCGCCGGCGAGGTCGGACACCTCCCGCAGAACGTCACCCTCGACACCGCCCTGCGCGTCGACGAGACCCTCGGCATCGCCGCGCGCCGGGCCGCCCTGCACGCCATCGAGGCCGGTGACGCCGCCGAGGAGCACTTCGAGACGCTCGGCGACGACTGGGACGTGGAGGAACGGGCCCTCGCCACACTCGGCGAACTCGGCCTGGGACACATCGACTTGGACCGCACCATCGGCGAGGTGTCCGGTGGCGAGTCTGTACTGCTGCGGCTGGCCGCGCTGCTGCTCGGCAGGCCCGACGTCCTGCTCCTCGACGAACCGACCAACAACCTCGACCTGTACGCCCGCAAGCGGCTGTACACGGCCGTCGCGTCCTGGCCGGGAGTGATGATCGTGGTCAGCCACGACCGCGAACTCCTCGACCTCGTCGACCAGATCGCCGATCTGCGCTCCGGCGGGATCACCTGGTACGGCGGGAACTTCTCCGCCTACGAGGAGGCCCTCGCCACCGAACAGGAGGCGGCCGAACGGATGGTGCGCGTCGCCGAGGCCGACTTCCGCAAACAGAAACGCGAACTGGTCGACGCCCAGGTCAAGTTGGCCCACCGCAAGCGGTACGGGCAGAAGATGTACGACCAGAAGCGCGAGCCGAAGATCGTCATGCAGGCGCGCAGGCGGTCGGCGCAGGAGTCCGCGGGCAAGCACCGCATCATGCACGAGGAGCGGCTCACCGAGGCGAGGGAACGGCTCGACGAGGCGGTGGAGGCCGTACGGGACGACGACGAGATCCGCGTCGACCTGCCGTACACGGCCGTACCGCCGGGCCGTACGGTCCTGACCCTCATGGACCTCGAACTCGCCCACGGCGCGCGGGTGTCCGGCGGGCTCGATCTGCGCGGCCCGGAGCGGATCGCGCTGATCGGGCGCAACGGCGCGGGCAAGACGACGCTGCTGCGGACGATCGCCGGGGAGCTGGAGCCGGTGTCGGGCGAGGCGAGCGCGCATGTCCCGCTGCGGTTCCTGCCGCAGCGGCTCGACGTCCTCGACGACGAACTGACCGTGGCGCAGAACGTGGCCCGGTTCGCGCCGGCCGCCACCAACAACCGGGTGCGGGCGCGGCTCGCCCGCTTCCTGTTCCGGGGCGCCCGCGCCGACCAGAAGGCGGCGACGCTGTCCGGCGGCGAACGCTTCCGGGCCGCGCTGGCCGCGCTGATGCTGGCGGAGCCCGCCCCGCAGCTGCTGATGCTGGACGAGCCGACGAACAACCTCGACATGGCCAGCGTCCGGCAGCTCACCACGGCGCTGGAGTCCTACGAGGGCGCGCTGATCGTGGCCAGTCACGATCTGCCGTTCCTGGAGTCCATCGGCGTCACCCGCTGGCTGCTGCTGGACGGGGAGCTGAAGACGATCACTCCGGAGGAGGTGGAACACCCGGTGTAGGACGGGGCGGCGCATCTCAGGAGGGCCACAGCCTCACGGCAGGGGTTTTGTCGGCACGGACGGGTGACGCATGATGGCCAACCGGCGCCGCGATGCCGGCACCGGAAACGATCCCGCCGATACGGAGTCCCGCTCGTGCCCAGCCACAAGGCCCTCGTCCGCCGCCCCAGCCCGCGCCTGGCCGAAGGGCTGGTCACGCACATCGAGCGGGAGAAGGTCGACGTCGAGCAAGCCGTCGAGCAGTGGGAGGCGTACGTCCAGGCGCTGCGCACGCACGGCTGGGAGACGATCGAGGTGGAGCCCGCCGACGACTTCCCCGACTCCGTGTTCGTCGAGGACGCGGTCGTCATGTACAAGAACGTGGCGCTGATCACCCGGCCCGGCGCCGAGTCCCGGCGCGAGGAGACCGGCGGGGTCGAGGAGGCGGTGGCCCGGCTCGGCTGCTCGGTGAACTGGGTCTGGGAACCGGGCACCCTGGAGGGCGGCGACGTCCTCAAGGTCGACGACACGATCTACGTCGGCCGGGGCGGGCGGACGAACGCGGCCGGTGTGCAGCAGCTGCGGGCCGTGTTCGAGCCGCTCGGGGCGCGTGTGGTCGCCGTCCCCGTGAGCAAGGTGCTGCACCTGAAGTCGGCGGTCACCGCGCTGCCCGACGGGACCGTGCTCGGGCACATCCCGAAGGTGGACCGGCCCGCGCTGTTCCCGCGCTTCCTGTCGGTGCCCGAGGAGGCCGGCGCGCATGTGGTGCAGCTCGGCGGCGACAAGCTGCTGATGGCGGCGAGCGCGCCCAAGACGGCCGACCTGCTCGCCGACCTCGGCCTGGAGCCGGTCGTCGTGGACATCAGCGAGTTCGAGAAACTCGAAGGCTGTGTGACGTGCCTCTCGGTCCGGCTCCGGGACCTGTACGCCTGACCGGGTGAACGGACCACCCGTTCGGCGCCGGGACCTGCGGTCCTGACGTGGTTCGGGATTCCCCGGTGACAGTGCCTGAACAGCGATCTTTACAGCACCCTTAACCTACGGTCTCGTAACCTACGGTTTCGTAGCCTACGATTCCGTAAGTTGCACAGACCCCGGCACCGCTCGCCGGTTTGTTCAGATTTGCACCACGTCCCCCTGGAGTCCCCGTGACGATCACTTCCCCGCACCTCGGCAGCCCCGCAGTCTGGACCGACGCCAAGCTGCTGTACGCGTTGGAGGAAGTCGTCGAGACGGAGCTCAACCGGCACCTCAAGGTCACCAAGGACTGGATGCCGCACGAGTACGTGCCCTGGAGCGACGGTCGCAACTTCCCCGGCTTCTTCGAGGACGGCGAGGCCTGGGACAAGGAGCAGTCCAAGGTCACCGAGATCGGCCGCATCGCCCTCGTGGTGAACCTCCTCACCGAGGACAACCTCCCCAGCTACCACCACGAGATCGCCTCCCTGTTCGGCCGCGACGGCGCCTGGGGCACCTGGGTGCACCGCTGGACAGCGGAGGAGGGCCGGCACGGCATCGTCATGCGGGACTACCTGCTCGCCTCCCGCGCGGTCGACCCGGACAAGCTCGAAGCGTTCCGTATGCAGCACATGAGCGAGGGCTTCGAGTCGGACAACCGGCACTCGATGCTGCACTCCGTGGCGTACGTCGCCTTCCAGGAGCTGGCCACGCGCGTCTCGCACCGCAACACCGGCCACCAGTCGGGCGACCCGGTCTGCGACCGCATGCTGGCCCGCATCGCGACCGACGAGAACCTCCACATGGTCTTCTACCGCAACCTCCTGAAGGCCGCGTTCGAGCTCGCCCCCGACCTCACCATGCAGGCCGTGCGCGACGTCCTCGTCAACTTCCGGATGCCCGGTCACGGCATGCCCGGCTTCGAGCGGTTCGCCGCCCAGATGGCCATCGGCGAGGTCTACAACCTGCGCATCCACCACGACGACGTCATCCAGCCCGTGCTGCGCTTCCTGAAGGTCATGGACATCGACGGTCTCGGCCCCGAGGGACAGCGCGCCCAGGAGGAGATCGGCCTCTACATGGGCGGCCTCGACTCCGAGGCGTCCAAGTTCGACGAGAAGCTGGCGACCCGCAAGGCCCGCATGGCGGCCCGCGCGAGCGCCTGACCGACCCGCGACCGCCCGGCGAGCGAATCGCCGGTGCGGGACCCGGCCCGGCTGCGGCATCATGCCGCCATGCGTGACAACAGCACGTCAGGGGCGGCGGTCGGCTTTCTGCTGGGCCTGATCGACAGCGGGGACGCCGAGCGGATACGGCGGCGGATCGGCCTGCCTGCGGAAGAGCGGCTTCCCGAGGCCCACGACACCACTTCGTTCTGGTCCTGGACGAGGACGGCGGTCCCGTCCTCCGTGCTGCTGTGGGTCCTGGAGGAGGACGATCCGGAGCTCAACGAGTGGGTCTGGCGGCACGTCTCCGCGGACAACGCGATGCTGCGCGCCATCGCACGGGGCGTGCCGTTCGGCCCCACCGCCAAGGGGCCGCTGACCATCGGCCGGAGCGTACGCCGGGAGGACGAACCACCGGTGCCCGAGGACTTCACCCGCTTCGGCCTGGTCGGCGCCCTGCGCGAGGGCACCTCCATGCAGGCCGCGCGGACGGCCGCGTCGATGGTCCTGGAGCGCTCCGACTGGCAGGCGGTCACCGAGGCGGACCGGGACCGTCCACTGCCCGGCTACGCGCGCTGGGCACTGGCGATACGCCCGGACTGCCCGCCCGCGCTGCGCGCGCAGTTCGGCACGCACCGCAAGTTCACCCACCGGGTCGAGCAGGCCGGAGTACTGGACGGCCCCGCCGACTACGCCACCGCATGGGGCCCCGCGTCACACGTGCTGAACATGCTCTCCACAGGTCAACTGCTGTTCCCCACGCGCCTGGGCGAGGCCGAGGACGCGCTACGGCCGCTGGTGCGCGACCACCTGGCCGACCGCGAGGACGCCTGGGCGGTGCTGGCGCAGCTGATCGACACGTTCCAGGGAAACGCGGCGGAACTGGTGGTGACGGCGGGCGCGATCGCCTGAGCCGGACCGTGAGGGGGGCGGGGTGGCTGGATTCGAACCAGCGTGCCCCGGTTCTGGAGACCGGTGCGCCTGCCTCTGCGCTACGACCCCGCCCTTGGGGCCAGAGCGTAATGCCTTGGCCCGATGTCAGTGCGGCCTGGTACCAATGAACCATCGGGGGAACTGCGGCGCGGGGGGCGTGGGATGGCGTACGGGGAGCGGGGTCGGCGTACCCCTGTGATCGATCTGTCCGACCGCAGGGCCCTGGAGCGGTACCGGCCGGCGGACCCGGCGGTGGTCGCCGAGGCGCGGCGGCTGAAGGAGGCCGCGCTGCTGGACTTCGGGCTGACCGAGTCGGCGGTGGCGTCCTGGCTGTACGCGAAGTGCCATCACCAGATCCCGACCACGGCGGTGGACACGGCGGCCGTGGTCGCCTCCGGCGACGGCTCCTGTCTGCTGCTCTTCAACCCGGACTTCTTCGTCCGACTCGGCCTGGACGGCGTGAAGTTCGTGCTCTTCCACGAGGCCCGGCACCTGGTGCAGCGGCACCTGTTCGCCGACCCCGAGCTGCGCGAGGACCCGGTGTTCGAACTGGCCGCCGAGGTCTCCATCAACCATGTCGCCCTGGTCCGGCTCGGCCGCCCGGGACTCCCCCTGCTGGACGGCCGCCCGACGGGCATCGACCCACGGCGGATCCACGCCCTCTACCAGGAGGATCTCACCGCGCACGGCCTGGAGCCCGTCCCCTACGAGGAGTTCGTCGCGACCGACATGAAGGTCTACGGCGAGCTGAAGCGCATGGCGCATCCCCCGGTCCCGGACCGTCACTTGTGCGAGCACCTGCTGGACGCGTGGGTACCGGCCGACCAGGAGACGGTGGACGCGGTGACCTCGTCGGCGCTGCTGAACTCTCTGCTGGCTGCCCGGCGCGGACACACGGGCGCGGAGCGGGAGTTGCTCGACCTGATGGGTCGTACGGAGGACGGCTCCGCGCGGGCCGCCCGGATCTGGGGGAAGCTGGGCGCGGGCGTCCTGCGCGGCGAGACGGCACGCACGCGTACCGTCCACTGGTGGCAGCGCTGGCTCGTCGACGTCCTCGGCTCGAAACTGCGCGACGGCGAGCGGCTGGTGTACCCGAAGAAGCGCGGCGCCCTGCTCGCGGCCCTCGGCCAGGACCCGATGCTCTCCCGGCGCGGCCCGGTCCGCGACAAGGTCCTGGTCATCGCCTACGACACCTCGGGCTCGATGCCCCAGCATGTGATCACCTGGCTCACCGACCTCGTCGGCCGCATTGACGGAGTCGAGGCCCACTGGCTGTCCTTCGACGCCGTGGTCATGCCGTTCAAGCCCGGCGAGCGGGTCTACGGAGGTGGCGGCACGAGCTTCCAGGTCGTCGCGGACTACGTGGAGGGGCGCACGGAGGTGAAGGGCCGCCGGTTCGACGTCGCCCCGGACGCGGTCGTGGTGCTCACCGACGGCTACGCGCCTCCGATCGCGCCCGCCGAGCCGGACAAGTGGATCTGGCTGATCACCGAGGGCGGCAGCGAGTGGCCCGAGACGCACACCCCTGCGATGGACTGCCATCGCGTCACGACAGGATCGCGGTAGATGAGCACGGAGACAGGGCAGTTGACGACCCCGGCGACCGGGCTCGGCGGGCGCGAGGTGTCCCGCCTGGAGTCCTTCATCGACGCGATGATCGACCTGGGGCAGACCGGGCAGATCTTCGGCGAGCACGGCATCGGCAAGACGGCGACGTTCTTCTCCCACATCGGCCGTGCCCACCCGGGGACCGCGCTGGTGTACGTCCCGGCGGCCAATCTGACGCCGGACGACCTGCTGATCAACGCGCCGGTCCGGGACCCGCGCACGGGTGAACTGGTGCTGCGGCAGCTGGTGATGAGCCAGCTGAAGCCGGGCACGCCGTTCGTGCTGCTCATCGACGACTCGCTCCAGGCCGGCGACACGATCCAGTCGCAGCTGATGCAGATCGCCTGCAACTGGACGCTGGGCGAGCACGATCTGCGCGCTCTGGGCTGCGTCGGTGTCTTCCTCACCGACAACGAGTCGCTGTCCGAGACCTCGGCCCGGCGCGGCGACCTCGCTCTGCTCGACCGCATGGTCACGATGCGGATCACGGCGAACGACACGTCCTGGCGCCGGCATCTCGCCGCCAAGTACCGCCCCTGGGACCTGAATCCGGTGTTCGCCGTGTGGGCGTCGCTCTCCCCCGCGCTGCGCGAGCTGCTGTCCCCGCGCACGCTGGACCATGTCCTGGCCAACGCGAAGGAGGGCTTCCCGCTGCGCTGGGGTCTGCCCCTGATCGACGGCGAGCGGCTGCGGCTGACCGAGCCGGGCCCCGACGGCAAGCCCGGGCAGAACCGTACGGCGGAGATCCTCGACCGCCTCGCCCAGGCCCTCGGCGTGCCCAACCCGGCCACCATCCCCGACCCGGTACGGCAGGTCGTGCGGGCCGCGCTGCGCAACCGCTGGACGGTGCTGCTTCAGGGGCCGCCCGGCTGCGGCAAGACGGAGCTGGTCCGGGAGACGGTCCGCGCGGGCCTGGGCCGGGAGCCGTTGTACTTCTCGCTGCCGGTGACGAACGTCGAGGACCTGTGCGCCCCGATCCCGTCGCCGGACGGCACCCTGGACAACCTGCTGGCCGCGAACTTCACCGGGCCGGACCCCAAGGCGATCGTGTGGGACGAGTACAACCGCCCCAAGGACAAGGCCGCGTTCGCCAAGCTCATGGAGATCACCCAGGAGTGGTCCCTCGCGGGCCGGCGCATCGAGAACCTGCGGGCGCAGATCGCCGTCCAGAACCCGCCGTACCACCTCGGCCGCAAGCTGCTGGTCTCGCGGAACAACATCGCCCAGGCGACCCGGTTCACGGCCTCGCTGACGGTGGAACCCGAGGACATCCCGGCCAACGAGTGGCTGCTCGCGCGGTACGGCGCGGACGCCGAGACGGTCCTGGAGTGGTGGAAGCACGACATCGACGACGAAGGCCGCGCCTGGATCACCAAGCGCACCCTGGAGCGGCTCGTCAAGCTGCACCGCAAGGGGCTGCCGCTGGAGATGGCGACGGTCTACCTCGGCGACGGCGAGTACGCGCCCGTGCCGCTCACCGCCCTGATCGACCGCTTCAAGGGCCGCCCGGTGACGGGCCTGCGCGAACTGGCCCGCGACGCGGACCACTGGGAGGCCCGGCTGCGCCGCGCCGCCGACCACACCGGCGAGGGCGGCGACGACAGCGACGTGGTCCACCAGATCCTCGCCAACGCGGAGCTGTCCCAGCTGAAGAAGCACCGCGCGGTGGTGGCCCGCATGGTCGCCCTGCTCCCGGCGAAGCTCCGGGCGACCTATCTGGTGGGCGCGTCGGCACAGCAACAGCGGTTCTGGACCGACATATTCACCGGGATGGCGCGTCGCTGACCCCGTGGTCGCCCTCCCCGGGGCGCGCCGTGCGGTGCACGCTGCGTACGGCGGCCACGTCGGGGGCGAGCGCCGGTGCCGGGAGGTGGGCGGTGAGGGTCTCCAGGCGGCGTTTGATGCTGGCGGCGACGCCCTGGCCGAGGACGAAGCGGGTGGGGGTGAGCGCGCGGGGTGCCGTGTCGAGGAGGCGGTGGGCCTCGCGGCTGCGCATCCCGGTGTGGGACAGGACGAGATGGGTGAGGCGGTGCTCGGCGGCCACGAGGGTGCGGGCGATGGTCTCGGCGGCGGACAGATCGACCTGGTTGTCGGCCGCGCCCAGCGCACCCGCCGCCCTGACCCGGCCGAGGTCCAGCAGGGCGACCCCGGCCCCGGTGGCCGCCGTCACCAATCGAGCCGCGGCTTCCGGCCCGATTCCGTTGCTGGCGACGGACAGCCGTGTCAGCCGCCCGTACGGCGCCCGTTCCAGGGCGTCGGCCAGGTGGAGGGCGCCAGTGTCACCCAACTGGGCGGCGGACACGTAGAGTTCGTCGATCGCGCCCGCCGCGACGACGGCGGCGAGGGGCACAGCGCCCGCCGCGCCGAGCGGGTTGCCGCCGACGAAGAGCCGCTCGATACGGCGCCCGTTGCCGACGGCGGCCAGCAGCGCGTCCGCGAGGACGGTCGCACCCGCCGGGTCGAGCCCGGTCTGCACGAGGTCCAGTGTGCGCAACGACCGCGCGGACTCGATGAGTTCGGCCGCCGCCCGCCCACCGCCGCTGCCCAGCGGATTGCGCTTGAGCCATACCCCGGTCACGACCTGCGGCGAGGCGCGCAGCTGGTCGGCGATCCGGCAGGCACCGCCGGCCGTGATGCCGTTGCAGCCGAGGTAGAGCGTCTCGACCTCACCGCTCCCGGCGGCCACGGCCTCGGCACCCTCGTCACCGAGCGCGTCCGTACCGAGCAGCAAGTGCCGTACGGGAGACGGGCCTTGGGCCAGTGCCTCGGCGACGCGTGCGGCGCCCTCCGCGCCCAGTCCCTGTTTGCACAGGTCGAGCCGCCCGTCCGGGAGCGCCGTCCCCACGGCGAAGTCCAGCCGCTCCCCGGCCGGCCGCCCGGCCCGCAACCAGTCGAGCAGCGGCCCGAGTTCGGCGACCGGACGCGGCGGGACGTACACCACCCCGGCGAAGCCGACCGCGTCCGTGTCCTCCGTGTCACCGTTCACCACGCCGCCTCCCGATAGTCCTTGAGGAACACCCCGGACACCGGGTCCCCCGACTCGCCGCGCACGATGGGGTCGTAGACGCGGGCCGCGCCGTCCACGATGTCCAGCGGGGTGCGGAAGCCGGCCCCGGCGATGCGGCTCTTCTTGGGGGCGGGGTTCTCGTCGGTGATCCAGCCCGTGTCGACGGCGCACATGTGGACGCCCTGCTCGGCGAGTTCGGCGGCGCTGGTGCGGGTGAGCATGTTGAGCGCGGCCTTGGCCATGTTGGTGTGCGGGTGTCCGGCCGTCTTGTTGCGGACGGCGAACCGGCCCTCCACGGCGGTCACGTTGACGACGTACCGGCGTGGATGCGGTGACGCGAGCAGCAGCGGGAGCAGCCGGTCGCAGAGCAGGGCGGGGGCGAGCGCGTTGACGAGCTGGGTCTCCAGGACCTCGGCCGGGTCGAGGGCGCCGAGCCGGGCCGACCAGGAGTTCTCCGGGGACGGGTCGGGCAGCAGTCCGGCCTCGTCGGCCTCGCGCAGGACGACGGGCAGCGCCGAGGCTCCGCCCGCGAGCATCCGCATGGGTGTGAACCCCGGTGCCCGCATGGCCCCTTCGGGCAGCGCGTCGCGCTCTCCGGCGGCGAGCAGGGCGTACGACTGAGGGGGCCTCCGTACGGTCTGGGCGGCGTTGTTGACGAGGATGTCCAGCGGTTCGCCCGTCTGCCGCAACTCCTCGCACAGGCCGAGGACCTGGCGCGGGTCGCGGAGGTCCACGGCGAGCACGGTCAGCCGGTCGAGCCACTTCTCGCTGCCGGGCTCCGCACGGAAGCGGCGCACGGTGTCGTGCGGGAACCGCGAGGTGACCTGTACCTCCGCGCCGTCCCGCAGCATCATCAGGGCCAGCTGGAAGCCGATCTTGACCCGCCCGCCGGTGAGCAGCGCCCGGCGTCCGCTCAGATCCGTACTCAGCGCGCGGCGGGCGGTGTTGTCGGCGGCACACTCGGGACACAGCCGGTGGTAGAAGGAATCCACCTGTCGATAGGGCGACTTGCAGACATAGCAACCGCGCGGCTTGCGGTAGACACCCTCGGTGTCCACCCGGGCGGGCTCGCCCGTCGGAGCCAGCGGAGCGTCCTCGCGCCGGTCCACCGCCCCCGTCGCCGTCGCGGCCATCGCCGCCGCGTCGGCCGCGGACACGTCGGCGCCACGCGCCTTGCGGCGCCGCAGCCGTCCGTCCCGTGCGAAGGACGCGGCGACCTGTTCCGCGCGCAGGCGCACCGGATCGTCGACGGGCAACTCCCGCAGCCTGCCCACCGCGCGGTGGAAGGCCGCCAGTTCCGCCTCGGTGATCCCGCCCTCGTCAGTCATCTTCCCGCCCCGGCCGTGCCCAGAAGTGGGGCCCCGGCCGGATTCGAACCGGCGTATCCACCTTGACAGGGTGGCGAGTCTGCCTCTGCTCTACAGGGCCCCCGAACGCAGCCCGGGGATCGGATTCGAACCGATGTGGTCGTCTTGCCAAGACGCGCGCCTGCCTCTGCGCTACGCCCGGGTGCGCCCCCGGATCCTAGTCGCACTCCCCGGCGCGAACCGCATCGACAAACGCGCTGGTCCCGGTCAGCGCGAGGTGCGCCTCAGCTCCAGCCGCTCCTTCTCCGAGAGGCCGCCCCACACGCCGAAGCGTTCGTCGTTGTCGAGGGCGTACTCCAGGCAGACGGAGCGGATGGGGCACATGCCGCAGATGCGTTTGGCCTCCCGGACGGAGCTGCCGGGCTCGGGGAAGAAGAAGTCCGCCCCGGTCTGCGCGCACAACGCCTCCTGCTGCCAGTCCAGGTCGGGCGCGGTGATCGTGTCGGTGTGCATGTCCAGGAGCGTGCCGTGCGGTGAAAAACGTTCGATCAACGCGGGATCAACGCCGCGCTCCGGGGCCTCCGGCCACCCCGATGGTGGCGCCGCGCCCGAACCGGCGCACGGCGGCGCGCGGAACCGGGGGAAAACACGGAGAACTTCCGCGGTCACCGAGGGTGAACAAAACGGTCGAGCCGACTCACCACGCCACACCGGCGGCGATTGTCAGTGGGCGGTGCAAGACTCGGCAGTGCAGAGAACGGGCCCCCTCAAGTACGGGACCCTTCAATGAGGAGGGCAAAGATGCTCACCACCCGTTTCGTCAACGGCGCTCCCAACTGGCTGGACGTCGGCTCGCCCGACATCGACGGCGCCATCTCCTTCTACGGCGGTCTCTTCGGCTGGCAGTTCCAGTCCGCGGGACCCGAGGCCGGCGGCTACGGCTTCTTCCAACTGGACGGCAAAACGGTCGCCGGCGGCATGCCACTGCCCCCGGAGCACGACTCGTCCGCGTGGACCGTCTACTTCCAGAGCCCGGACGCGGAGGCCACGGCCAAGGCGGTGGAGCAGGCGCACGGCGCGGTCCTGTTCCAGCCGATGGACGTGATGGGCGAGGGGCACATGGGGGTCCTCAGGGACCCGGCGGGCGCCGCGTTCGGCATCTGGCAGCCGGGCCGGACCAAGGGGGTCGACGTGGCGGGCGACCCCGGTTCGCTGACCTGGGTGGAGCTGTACACGCCGGACGTCGCCGCGGCTGCCGCGTTCTACTACTCCACGCTGGGCCTGGAGACCTCGGCCGCCCCCATGCCGGGCGGCGACTACACCTGCCTCAACCCGGCGGGTGCCGGTGAGGAGGCGATGTTCGGCGGTGTCGTCCCGCTCGACTTCGACGCGACCGGGGCGGCCTCGGGGGCGTACTGGCTGGCCTACTTCGAGGTCGCCGACGTGGACGCCACGGTGGCCAAGGCGGTGGAGACCGGCGGCAAGGTCGCCGTGCCCGCCGCCACCATGGAGGGCGTCGGCCGCATGGCCCAGCTCACCGACCCGCACGGCGCCCGCTTCGCCGTGATCACGAGCGCACCGCCGCAGAGCTGACGGAGCGATCCCGGGGCAGGCCTATGCGGAGGCGCGGTGGACCAGTGTGGTCGGCAGGATCACGCTGGACGGCGCGCCTCCGATGCCGTCGCTGACCCCGCGGCGGTCGAGGCCGCGCAGCAGCAGGCGGGTCATCAGCCGGCCCATCTCCTCTATGTCCTGACGGACCGTCGTGAGCGGCGGCTCGGTCTGCTCGGCGACCGGCAGCATGTCGTCGAAGCCGATCACGGCCACGTCCTCCGGCACCCGCAGCCCCTCCTCGCGCAGCACCTTCATGGCGCCGTAGGCGGTGAGGTCGTTGGCGGCGAACACCGCGTCCACGTCGGGGCAGCGGTCGAGGAGTTCCCGCATCGCGCGCTCACCGCCGCCCGGGGTGAAGTCGCTCTCCACGATCAGCCGGGGATCGACGTCGACCATGACGTCCCGGAACCCGTCGAGCCGGTCCACCGCGGACGTCTGGTCGAGCGCGCCGGTGATGTGCGCGATCCGGGTGCGGCCGAGTCCGACGAGATGGCGTACGGCCTCGCGGGCACCGCCCCGGTTGTCGCAGTCGACGTAGACGGTGGGTCCGGTCGCGCGGGTTCCCTCGCTCCAGGAGGGCCGGCCGCCGAACACCGTGGGGACACCGGCCCGTTGGATCAGTCCGGGCAGCGGGTCGTCGAGGTGGAGGGAGAAGACGAGCGCGCCGTCCACATGCCCGCCGGCGAGATACCGGCCGACGCGGGCATGGTCGGCGCGGCCCTCCGTGAGGAGCAGCACGAGTTGGGAGTCGTGGGCGGTCAATTCCTTGCTGATGCCGCGGAGTTGCATGGCGAAGAAGGGGTCGGCGAAGACCCGGGTCTCCGGTTCGGCGATCACCACGGCGATGGCGTCGTGCCGCCTGGTCACCAGGGAGCGGGCGGCCTGGTTGGGGACGTAGCCGAGTTCGTCCACGGCCTGCCGGACCCGTTCGACGAGCGATTCCCGCACCCCGTCCCCGCCGTTGACCACCCGGGACACGGTGGCCCGCGACACCCCCGCCCGCGCGGCCACGGCCTCCAGCGTGGGGCGCGGTGCTGTCTCGGTCACTTCTGGACCCCTCCTCGATGCTGCGGATCAGGATAGCCGCGGGTTCACCCGACCGTGAGAGCGCTCCCAACTCGACGGGAGCCCTTGGGTCACCCCAGCAGATCCACCCGCCGCCCGACCCCTTCCTCCTCCGCCCTCCGGTACGCCAGCCAGGCCAGCGCCAGGTCCTGCCAGGGCAGACCGACGGGGGCGTACACGGAGCGGGCGGCGGCGTCGGTGCGGCCCGGGTGGTCGCCGCGCAGGACGTCGCCGAGTGTCGTGTCGATGGCGGACAGCGCCAACATGCCCGTGCCCGGGACCAGTTGGCGGTCGTCCACGACGACGAGCGCCGCGTCGAGCAGGTCCGGGGCGAGTTCCCGTCTGCCCGCTTCGCCGGCGCCGAGGCTGGTGAGGTGCTGGCCCGCGCGGGTGTCCGCGAGGGACAGCGGCGGGGTGCGGGACCAGGTCGCGAGGAGCACGATGTCGGCGGCCGAGGCGATCTCCGCCGCCGAGCCCAGGACCTTGCCGCCGTGCCGCACGGCGAAGTCGGTCGCGCGGTCGAAGTCCGTGTCGTGGACGAGGAGTTGACCGTACGGCCGCAGGACGTCCAGCCCCCGCAGCATCAACTCGGCCTGCGGCCCGGCGCCGATCACCCCCACCACCGCGCCCTCCTCCGGGTGCGCGAGAACGTGGGTGCCGAGTGCCGCCGCCAGTCCGGTCCGCCACGCGGTCACCGTCGCCGCGTCGAGGAGGGCGAGCAACTCCCCGTTCGTGCCGCCGCGCAGGCACATCACGCTCCTCGACCCGGCCCCCGCGCACTTCACCACATGGAGGGAAGCGGTGGCGGTACCGGGGAACAACGGCGGTTCCGTGCGCGCCCGTTGAACCGGAACCGCCGTGGCCGCCCCCGTGGTGAGGAAGCCGTGCCGCAGCGCGGCGAGGCAAGCCGCGGGTTCGAAGAGGGCGTCGAGGTCCCCTCGCGTCAGCAGGCGGGGCATCCGTCAGGATCCCTCGGGGTCCTTCTTCGCGCGGCTCGGCTGCACCCGCTTGGGCTCCCCCGGCATCTTCGGGTACTCCGGCGGGTACGGCAGATCGCCGAGCCCGTGGTCGTGTTCGTCGCGGCGGGCCAGTTCGAGGAGGGCGTCGAGGGAGTAGCGGTGGTCGTCCATGTCGGCGTGCACGTCGCCGAGTTCGGCGAAACGGGCCGGCATGGTCGCAAGGTCGAAGTCGCGGGGGTGCGCGGTGCCGACCTCGTCCCAGCTCAGCGGGGCGGAGACGGGGGCGTGCGGGCGGGGACGTACTGAGTAGGCGGAGGCGATGGTGCGGTCGCGGGCGGTCTGGTTGTAGTCGACGAAGATGCGCTCACCACGCTCCTCCTTCCACCACTTGATCGTCACCTGCTCGGGCATCCGGCGTTCCAGCTCGCGGCCGACGGCGATGGCGGCGCGGCGGACCTGCGTGAAGGTCCACTTGGGTTCGATGGGGACGAAGACGTGCAGGCCGCGTCCGCCGGAGGTCTTGGGGAAGCCCTTGAGGCCGCCGAACTCGTCGAGTACGGCACGGAGTTCGTGGGCGGCGCGGACGGCGTCGTCGTAGTCGGTGCCGGGCTGCGGGTCGAGGTCGATGCGGAGTTCGTCGGGGCTGTCGACGTCGTCGCGGCGCACGGGCCAGGGGTGGAAGGTGAGCGTGCCGTACTGGGCGGCCCACAGCACGGCGGCCTCCTCGGTGGGGCACATCTCGTCGGCGCTGCGTCCGCTGGGGAAGGTGATGTGGGCGCGCGGGATCCAGTCGGGCATGTTCTTGGGCGCCCGTTTCTGGAAGAAGTTCTCGCCCTCGACCCCGTCCGGGTAGCGCTCCAGGGTGGTGGGGCGGTCGCGCAGGGCACGCAGGATTCCGGGGCCGACCGCGATGTAGTAGCGGGCGAGGTCCAGCTTGGTGAAGCCGCGCTCCGGGAAGAAGATCTTGTCGGGGCTGGACAGCCGTACGGTGCGGCCGCCCGCTTCCAGTTCCACCGCTTCGCCCATGCGAGCCACGGTAGGCCCGCCGTCCGAACCTCGCACACCGGGCGGCAGGCGACGTACGAGCGCAGAATCGGAAGCATGGATCTGCCGGTGATGCCGCCCGTGAAGCCGATGCTCGCCAAGTCGGTGGCGAGGATTCCGCCGGGCATGCACTACGAGGCGAAGTGGGACGGCTTCCGGGCGATCGTGTTCCGCGACGGCGCCGAGGTCGAGCTGGGCAGCCGTACCGGAAAGCCGTTGACCAGGTACTTTCCCGAGCTGGTCGAGGCGTTGAAGGAGCGGGTGCCCGAGCGCTGTGTGCTGGACGGCGAGATCGTGATCGCGCGCGAGGGGCGGCTCGACTTCGACGCGCTGACCGAGCGCATCCACCCGGCCGAGTCGCGGGTGCGGACGCTGGCCGAGCGGACGCCGGCCTCCTTCGTCGCCTTCGACCTGCTGGCCCTGGCCGACGAGTCGCTGCTCGACACACCGCTCGGCGACCGGCGTGCGCTGCTCGCGCGGGCGCTGTCCGGCGCGACCCCGCCCGTGCATCTCGCGCCCGCGACCACCGACATGGAGGTGGCGCGGCAGTGGTTCGAGCAGTACGAGGGGGCCGGGCTCGACGGTGTCGTGGCGAAGCCGCTCGATCTGCGCTACCGCCAGGACGAGCGCGCCATGTTCAAGATCAAGCACGAGCGGACGGCGGACGTGGTGGTCGCCGGGTACCGCCTCCACAAGAGCGGACCCGTCGTGGGTTCGCTCCTGCTCGGTCTCCACGACGGCCGGGGCACCCTCCAACACGTGGGTGTGTCGGCCGCCTTCACGATGAAGCGGCGCGCCGAGCTGATCGAGGAGCTGGAGCCGTTGCGCATGGACGATCCCGCCGGGCATCCGTGGGCGGCCTGGGCGGAGGAGGCCGCGCACGAGAGCGCCCGGCTGCCGGGGGCGCCGAGCCGCTGGTCGGGCAAGAAGGATCTGTCCTGGGTGCCGCTGCGGCCGGAGTGGGTGGCCGAGGTGGCGTACGACCACATGGAGAACGGCGCGCGCTTCCGGCACACGGCTCGTTTCCGCCGCTGGCGCCCGGACCGTACGCCCGAGAGCTGTACCTACGCACAGCTGGAGGAGCCGGTGCGCTACGACCTCGGGGAGATCCTCGGCACGCCGGACTGACTTCCTCCGGATCTTCCGGTGGGCCGATCGGCCCATTCGACGCGCACAAACACAACCGAGCGGGTATGGCCACCAATGAACTTATAAGAGCACAATCGAAAACACAGACTGGTGGCAACGGTGGGCATGGGACAGAAGGCGCCCCGGCGTCATGGCGCGAGACGAGCGGCGCTGCTGGCCGCCACGATGACGGCCTCCCTCGCGGTGGGCTGCACGGCGCATCACGGCGGCACCACCGACGACGGACGCGGACGGAGCCAGTCCCCCACGCAGAGCCCGGCCGAGAGCCCGAGCACGACCGCCCCCGCCGCCGGTCCGGTGCTCGCGGTGAAGATCGACAACGTGCCCGCGGCCCGGCCGCAGACGGGCCTGGACTCGGCGGACATCGTCTACGCCGAGCAGGTCGAGGGCGGACTGAGCCGGCTGATGGCGGTGTTCGCCACCAAGCTGCCCAAGTCCGTCGGACCGGTACGCAGCGCGCGCGTCTCCGACCTGGAACTGCTGCGCCAGTTCGACGACCCGACGCTCGCCTTCTCCGGGGCCCAGCACAAGCTGCTGCCGCTGATCGACAAGGCGCCGCTGCGGTCCGCGTCGCCCGACGAGGTGGCGAGCGCCTACTACCGGGGTGTCGACAAGTCCGCCCCGCACAACCTCTACCTGCGCCCGAACAAGCTGCTCTCCTCTGCCCCGGGTGCGGCGGCCCTGACGACCGGTTTCCGCTACGGCACCGCCCCCGCGGGCGGGAAGGCCACCGCCTCCCGCACCGTGCGCTATCCGGCGGCCCGCTTCACCTTCACCTGGTCCGGGTCGCAGCACCGCTGGCTGGTCACCGAGGACGACACGCCCGCCGTGACGACCGCCGGGAAGCGGCTGGCCCCGGCGACGGTCGTCGTCCAGTACGTGAAGATCCAGAAGTCCGTCTATCACGACGTCCTCGGCAACAACACGCCGTACACCGTGACCGTCGGCTCCGGGAAGGCGGACGTCCTGCGGGACGGCCGTACCTACAGCGTGGACTGGAAGCGGCCGACGGCGGCGGACGGGACGGAGTTCACCACCTCCGACGGCACACCCGTGAACTTCGCGAAGGGCCAGGTCTGGGTGGTGTTCGCGAAGGCCTGACGGCGGTGGCCCGAGGATCAGCGGCGGACGGCGAGGGGCTCCGTGGGGTTGCGGAGTCCCTCGGCCGCGTCCGAGACCCGTTGGATGAGGTCGAGGAAGACACCCTGCTCCTCGGCGGAGAGGGGAGCCAGGAAGACCTGGTTCATCCGGGCCGTGCGGACGGCGAGCTTGCGGTGGACGCGCCGCCCGTCGTCGGTGAGGCAGAGCAGGAAACGGCGGCCGTCACGCGTGTCACGTACCTTGTCGAGGAGACCGCGGGTGCTCAGCCGGCTGATCACCTCGGCGACGGTGGACCGGTCCAAACCCACCCGCTCGCCCACCGTGCGCTGGTCGAGTCCCGGTTCCTCGACGAGCGCGTTGAGCACCGCGAACTGCGGCGAGGTGATCTCCTCGGAGACCATCGCGTTCCACAGCAGGTAGTGCGCCTGCTGGAGCCGCCGGGCGAGATGCCCGGGGTGAAGGGTGAGGTCCACCGCGCCCATGTGCCCTCCCGAAGTCGAATTCGTCCGTGCACTGAACGATACCCGGGGACCCTGGGGCCGAGTCCAGCCCTGCGCACGGAGCCGACCTGGGGCTTCGCCCAGGTCTTGACGCGAGGGCCCCACAGTGGCAGCGTGAAGGAAACTTCACCGAAATGCTCAGTGCCCTGATGAAATGCGGCGATCCCCACCGCACGGACTGCTGACCGGGCGCTTTGACGGGACGGAGCTTCACGGATGGACAAGGTGGTCGCCACAGCCCTGGAGGCAGTGGCCGATGTGCCGGACGGAGCGACGCTGGCGGTCGGCGGCTTCGGGCTGAGCGGTGTGCCGAACGTGCTGATCCAGGCGCTGTACGAGCGCGGGGTCGGCTCCCTGGGCGTGGTCTCCAACAACTGCGGGGCGCTGGAGTCCGGCCTCGCCGTGCTGCTGGCCGCCGGCCGGATCGCCCGGGTGACCGGCTCCTACATCGGCGCCAACAAGGAGTTCGCCCGCCAGTACCTGGCCGGGGAACTGGAGGTCGAGCTGATCCCCCAGGGCACCCTCGCGGAGCGGCTGCGCGCGGGCGGGGCGGGCATCCCCGCCTTCTACACCCCTGCGGGGGTCGGCACCCAGGTCGCCGAGGGCGGACTGCCCTGGCGCTACGACGGCTCCGGCGGCGTCTCGCTCGCCTCGCCCCCGAAGGAGGTGCGGGACTTCGACGGCACCGAGTACGTGCTGGAGCACGGCATCCGCACCGACTTCGCCCTGGTGCGGGCCGCGAAGGGCGACCGGCACGGCAACCTCGTCTTCAACAAGTCCACCCGCAACTTCAACCCCCTCGCCGCCATGGCGGGCCGGGTGACGATCGCCGAGGTCGAGGAACTGGTGGAGCCCGGCGCGATCGACCCGGACGCGGTGCACCTGCCGGGGATCTTCGTGCAGCGGGTGGTGGCCCTCACCCCCGAACAGGCCGCCGACAAGCGGATCGAGCAGCGGACAGTGACGGTGAGCGGCTGATGGCCTGGACACGTGAGCAGATGGCGGCCCGCGCGGCCCTCGAACTTGCAGACGGGCAGTACGTCAATCTCGGCATCGGACTGCCGACCCTGATCCCCAACTACCTCCCGCCGGGCGTCGAGGTGATCCTCGAATCCGAGAACGGCATCCTGGGCACCGGCCCGTATCCGGCCGAGGACCAGGTCGACCCGGATCTGATCAACGCCGGCAAGGAGACCGTGACGGTCCTGCCCGGCGCCTCCTTCTTCGACTCCGCGCTCTCCTTCGGGATGATCCGGGGCGGTCACATAGACGTCGCCGTGCTGGGCGCGATGCAGGTCTCGGCCGGGGGCGACCTCGCGAACTGGGCGATCCCCGGCAAGCTGATCACCGGGATCGGCGGGGCGATGGACCTCGTCCACGGCGCCCGCACGGTCATCGTCGTGATGACCCATGTGGCCAAGGACGGCTCCCCGAAGATCCTCAAGGAGTGCGCGCTGCCCCTCACCGGGAAGGCGTGCGTGAACCGGGTCATCACCGACCTCGGCGTGATCGACGTGACGCCCGAGGGGCTGGTGCTCACCGAGACCGCGCCCGGTGTGACCGTCGAGGAGATCGTCGCCAGGACCGACGCCGAACTCACCATCACGGAGGGCCTGTTGTGAACACCGTCTACATCGTCGACGCCGTCCGCACCCCGTTCGGCAGGTACAGCGGAGGCCTCGCCTCGGTCCGCCCCGACGACCTGGCGGCCCACGCCATCCGCGAACTCCTCGCCCGCACACCGGACTTGGACCCGGCCCGCATCGGGGACGTCTTCTTCGGCAACGCCAACGGCGCCGGCGAGGAGAACCGCGACGTGGCCCGCATGGCCACGCTCCTCGCGGGCCTGCCCACCTCCGTGCCGGGCGTCACCGTCAACCGGCTGTGCGCCTCCGGCCTGGAGGCGGTGATCCAGGCGGCCCGCGCCATCGCCGTCGGGGACGCCTCGATCGCCGTGGCGGGCGGGGTGGAGTCGATGACCCGCGCGCCGTACGTGCTGCCCAAGTCGGACCGCCCCTTCCCGGCCGGGCACACCGAGCTGTACTCGACCACGCTCGGCTGGCGCATGGTCAACCCGGCCATGAACCCGCAGTGGACCGTTCCACTCGGCGAATCGGCAGAACTCATCGCCGACAAGCACAAGATCAGCCGCGAGCAGCAGGACGAGTTCGCGCTCGCCAGCCACAGGAAGGCGGCCGACGCGCAGGCCGCCGGGCTCTTCGACGGCGAGATCGCCGCTGTCCCGGTCCCGCAGCGCAAGGGCGACCCGGTCGCCTTCGCCGCCGACGAATGCGTACGGCCGGACGCCTCCCTGCCGGCGATGGCCAGGCTCAAGCCGTCGTTCCGCACGGAGAACGGGACGGTCACGGCCGGCAACGCCTCGCCGCTCAACGACGGTGCCGCCGCCCTGCTGCTGACCGACGAGGAGGGCCTCAGGGCCACCGGCCGTCAGCCCCTCGCCCGAGTCTCGGCGACCGGTGTGCACGCGCTCGACCCCGACTACTTCGGACTCGCCCCCGTCGAGGCCGTGAACCGCGCACTCGCCAAGGCGGGCAAGGGATTTGACGACCTGTCAGTTCTGGAACTCAACGAGGCCTTCGCCGCCCAGGTGCTCGGATGCGTCGCCGAATGGCCCGAGTTCGACCCCGCGATCCTCAACCCCCAAGGCGGCGCCATCGCGTTGGGCCACCCCCTCGGCGCCTCCGGTGCCCGCCTCGCCGGCACCGTCGCCCACCAACTCGCCCGCAAGGGAACAGGAGTTGGCGTCGCCACCCTCTGCATCGGCGTGGGCCAGGGCCTCGCCCTCGTCCTCGAACGGTAGGAACCCCCATGGCTCTCACCCAGCACGACATCGACCTCGAGATAGCGGCCGAGCACGCGACGTACGAGAAGCGGATCGCGGACGGCGCCCCGGTCGAGCACCACCCGCGCCGCGACTACGCCCCCTACCGCTCCTCGCTGCTGCGCCACCCGAAACAGCCGCCGGTCACCATCGACGTGTCGAAGGACCCGGAGCTGGTGGAGCTGGCCTCGCCCGCGTTCGGCGAGCGGGACATCACGGAGATCGACAACGACCTGACCCGGCAGCACAACGGCGAGCCGATCGGTGAACGGATCACCGTCTCCGGGCGGCTGTTGGACCGGTCCGGACGGCCGGTCCGCGGCCAGCTGGTCGAGATCTGGCAGGCCAACTCGGCCGGCCGCTACGCCCACCAGCGCGAGCAGCACGACGCCCCGCTGGACCCCAACTTCACCGGTGTGGGGCGGACGTTGACCGACGACGAGGGCACCTACCGCTTCACCACGATCCAGCCGGGCCCCTACCCCTGGCGCAACCACGTCAACGCCTGGCGTCCGGCGCACATCCACTTCTCGATGTTCGGCACGGCGTTCACCCAACGGCTCGTGACACAGATGTACTTCCCGAGCGATCCGCTGTTCCCCTACGACCCGATCATCCAGTCGGTGACGGACGACGCGGCCCGGCAGCGCCTCGTCGCGACCTACGACCACAGCCTGTCCGTGCCCGAGTTCTCGATGGGCTACCACTGGGACATCGTGCTCGACGGCCCGCACGCCACCTGGATCGAAGAAGGACGCTGACCCGCCATGACGAAGATCGACACGAGCCGCCCGGAGTCCGTGCTGCCGACCCCGTCGCACACGGTCGGCCCCTTCTACGGCTACGCGCTCCCGTTCCCCGGCGGCGGCGACATCGCACCGGTCGGCCACCCGGACACGATCACCGTCCAGGGGTACGTGTACGACGGCGAGGGCAATCCGCTGCCGGACGCGTTCGTGGAGCTGTGGGGCCCGGACCCCGACGGCAACCTGTCCACGACCGACGGCTCGATCCGCCGCGACCCGGCCAGCGGCGGCTATCTCGGCCGCAACGGCGTGGAGTTCACCGGCTGGGGCCGCATCCAGACCGATGCCAACGGCCACTGGTACGCGCGGACGCTGCGGCCGGGCGCACGCGGTTGGAACGCTCCATACCTGAGTGCCTGCGTCTTCGCGCGCGGGCTGCTGGTGCACCTGTTCACCCGGATCTACCTCCCGGGCGACGAGGCCGCGCTCGCGGGTGACCCGCTGCTGTCCGGGCTGGACCCGGCGCGGCGCGACACGCTGATCGCCCAGGACGAGGGCAGGGGCACCTACCGTTTCGACATCCGCCTTCAAGGCGAAGGCGAGACGGTCTTCCTGGAGTTCCAGTGACTTTTGCCGACCCGTCGGACACCGGCCTGCTCGCCCCCGGGTGGGCCGGCTCCCCCGCCGCGTCCGCGACCAGCGACACCGCGTACCTAGGAGCGCTGCTCGACGCGGAGGCCGCGCTCACCCGCGCCCAGGCCGCCCTGGGCCTCGCCCCCGCCGAAGCGGCGACCGCGGTGACGGCCGCGGCCGACGTGGACCGCTTCGACGTACGGTCCCTCGCTGAGCGCGCCCGCGGCGGCGGCAACCCGGTGATCCCACTGGTCGCGGACCTCACGAAGGCGGTCCGCGCGGAGTACGGCCCCTACGTCCACCGGGGCGCGACCAGCCAGGACATCATGGACACCGCGACGATGCTGGTCGCCGCCCGCACCCTGGACCCGGTCCTGGCCGACCTCACGCGCACGGAGGTCGCGCTGGCAGGGCTGGCCGCCGCCCACCGCGACACCGCGCTGCCGGGCCGCACGCTCACCCAGCACGCCGTTCCGACGACCTTCGGGCTGAAGGCGGCCGGGTGGCGTTCGCTGGTGCTCGACGCGCGGGACCGGGTGCGGGTGGTGCGGGACGGGCTGCCCGTCCAACTCGGGGGCGCTGCAGGCACGTTGGCGGCTTTCGTGGCGTACGGCACCGAGGATCCGCTCGCGCTCCCGGAGGCATACGCGCTTGAACTCGGCCTGGCCGTACCGCTGTTGCCCTGGCACACACTGCGGACACCGATCGCCGATCTCGCCGCGTGCCTCGCCTTCACGGCGGGCGCGCTGGGCAAGCTCGCCGCCGACGTGCTCGTGCTGGGCCGCACCGAGATCGCCGAGGTCTCGGAGGGCAGCGGCGGGGGTTCGTCGGCCATGCCGCACAAGGCGAATCCCGTACGGTCCACACTGATCGCCGCCGCCGCACGGCAGGCACCGCAGCTCGCGGCCGTCCTCCACGGCTCGCTGGTCGCCGAGGACGAGCGGCCGGCCGGGGCCTGGCACGCCGAGTGGGAGCCGTTGCGGGCATTGCTGCGACTGGTCGGCGGTGCGGCACGTGACGCCGCCGAACTGGCGGAGGGGCTGCGGGTGCACCCGGACGTGATGCGTGAACACCTCGATGTCACCCATGGGTTGATCGTCTCCGAGCGGCTGTCGGCCGAGCTGGCGCCGCTGCTCGGGCGGGCCCGGGCGAAGGAGCTGCTCACGGAGGTCGCGCGGCTTGCCCATGCCGAAGGCCGCCCGTTGGCCGAACTGCTCGCACAGGAGCCCGAGTTGAAGGACCTCGACCTCTCCGCACTCACCGACCCCGCCCGCTACACGGGTTCCGCCGGAGCCCTCACCGACCGTGCGCTGGAGCGACGTTGACCGAGAAGCTGCTCAACTTCCGTGCCGAGGGGCCCGCTTCGGGGCCCCCGCTGCTGCTCGGCCCCTCGCTGGGTACGTCGTACGCGCTCTGGGACAAGGTCGCGCCCGAGCTGTCCATCACCCACCGGGTGATCCGCTGGGATCTGCCGGGACACGGTGGTTCGGCGTCCGGGCTGATCGGTCCCGGGGCAACCGTCGGCGACCTCGCCGATCTGGTGCTCGCGCTCGCCGACTCCCTCGGGATCGGGCAATTCGCCTACGCGGGCGTGTCGTTGGGCGGTGCGGTCGGGCTGCACCTGGCCGTGCACCACCCGGAGCGGGTGTCGTCGCTCGCCGTCATCTGCTCCTCCGCGCACTTCAACGGGGCGCAGCCGTGGGAGGAACGGGCCGCGCGGGTACGGAGCGAGGGGCTGGACTGGCTGGCCGAGAACGCGAACTCCCGTTGGTTCACGCCCGGGTTCACCGTGCCGGAGCTGGTGGGCGACCAGCGGGCCGCCGACCCGGCCGCCTACGCCGCGTGCTGTGACGCGCTGGCCGCGTTCGACCTGCGGTCGCGGCTCTCCGAGATCGGCGCGCGCACGCTGGTGATCGCCGGGCGCGAGGATCCGGCGACCCCGCCGCCACATCTGCGGGAGATCGCCGACGCGGTGTCGGGCGCGGCCCTGGTCGAGATCCCGGGGGCCTCGCATCTGGCGCCCGCGCAGTGCCCGGAGGCCGTCCTCACGGCGCTGCGCGCGCACCTCGACGGAGGTGCGAGGCGGGGAATGGCGGTGCGGCGTGAGGTGCTCGGCGACGAGCACGTGGACCGGGCGCAGGCCCGGCAGACGCCGTTCACCGCGCGCTATCAGGACTTCATCTCGCGGTACGCGTGGGGGGAGATCTGGACCGACACGACGTTGTCGCGACGCGAGCGGAGCATGGTCACGCTGACGGCGTTGATTGCGCACGGGCACTACGACGAACTGGCGATGCACGTGCGTGCGGCTCGGCGCAATGGGCTGACGGCGGAGGAGATCGGCGCGGTGTTGTTGCAGAGTGCGGTGTATTGCGGGGTGCCTGCGGCGAACTCGGCGTTCGCCGTGGCTCAGCGGGTGTTGGAGGAGGACGGCGACTGAGGGGGTGGGGGTGAGGTTGTGAGTCGACTGCGGGTGCGCTGTGGCTGGTCGCGCAGTTCCCCGCGCCCCTTAAGAACCCGCGCCGCCCCACGTCTTCAGGGGCGCGGGGCTGTATCCGTCAGCGGCTCCGCCGCGGGGCGCGACCAGCCCCCACCGGCCCGCAGCCGAACAACGACTCAACGCACACAAGAACTCACCGCAACCCCCTCCCCGTCTCCAGCACCTCCCGCGCCTGCGCAACCAAACCGTCCGCGCCGCACGAACTCGCCAGCGTCAGACCCTTGTTGATCTCCGCCACCGACCGCACGGCGATCCCGTACTCCACCCGCGCCGCCGCGTGCTCGTACTGGCAGGGCGAGGACTCGAGGTAGGCAACGGCCTGCGCGGCGAGCCGGACCGCGCGCTGGCCGGTCTCCAGCGCGGCGGCGCAGCGCAGGGCCTCGCCGATGGCGGTGTCCGTGCCGAAGCGCTCGGCGCGGCGACGGGCGTCGGAGGCGAGCTGGGCCGCTCGGGTCGGGTCCTCGACGGCGAGGGCCCGGGCGAGGTCGACGGCCCACGGGACCAGGACCGGGTTGTGATGGCTGCGTGCGCTCGCGGCCTTCCCGGCCTCCTCCAGTTCGTTGATGCCCTCCTTGGTCCGGCCGACGGCGAGCAGCAACCGACCGCGCACACAGCGGGGGTCGGGCAGCACGATGGTGGACGGGTACGGCGGTGCGAATCCGTACTGTTCGGCGATCGCCCAGGCCTCGTCGACATGGCCGCGGGCGAGCAGCGTGTCGACCAGGTTGCAGGTCGCCGACCAGTACAGGGGCAGTCCGCGGCCGACCCGCTCGGCCAGCCGCAGGGACTCGCGCAGCGAGATCTCCGCCTCCCGGAGCCGGCCGCGCCTGCGCAGGCCGAGGCCGAGATAGGCGTGCGCGAGGGAGAGGTGGCCGCCGCTCCAGCCGGCCGTCTCGTAGGCGCGCAGGGCTTCGTTGTAGAGGCTCTCCGCGCGGTCCAGGCGGTCCGTGTAGGCGTAGGCGCTGGCCAGCATCATGAGGATCTCGAGGCCCCACTCGGTGTCGGTCCAGCCGAGGCCCGGGGCGAGCCGTCCGTTGACGAGGGCGCGGTCGCAGACCTCGACGACCTCCTCGGCGTTCTCGCCGTGGGTCATGGCGTCGAAGCCGCGCAGGATGAGCAGGGCGCGCTCGGAGTTGTCGCGGCCGGTGCAGGTGGCGGCGAGTTCGGCGAGCCGCTCGGAGCGTCCCGGGGAGGTGCCCTCGCCCGCGTGGATGCCCTCCCACATGTACTGCACGGCCTGGAGCCGCATCCGGGCGGTGCCCGGTTCGTGCCGGGCGGCCTCCGCCTCGACGGTGCGGACCGCCTCCTCCAGCTGGTTGTTGTGGGTCAGCGCCTGGGACAGCCGGAAGACGGCGTCCACGCGCGCGTGGCCGTCGAGGCCGGGCATGGCGAGGGCGCTCTGGATGTGGCCGATGGTGGTGGCGGGCGCGGTGAGCAGGGTGGCGCAGCCCAGTTCGTAGAGCACGCTCGCGTGGGTCTCGGCGAGCGGCGGCTCCACCAGGGCGCGTTCCAGACAGCGGCGGGCGGCGTCGGGGGCGCCGATGGAGAGGTGTTCCCTGGCGGCCTCGCGCAGCTGCTCGACGAGTTCCTGGTCCTCCTCGGGGTGTACCTGGAGGAGGTGCCGTGAGGCGGCCGCGGCCCCGCGCCCGGAGTCGGTGACGACCTGGGCGGCGATGCCGTGCATGGCCGTACGCCAGCCGCCCGGGATGGAGTCGTAGACGGCGCTGGCGATCAGCGGGTGGGCGAACTCCAGCTCGCCGACGTCTGCTTGGGAGGCGGCGGGGTCGGGGGCGGTGAGGATGCGTTCGCTGCGCAGCAGTTGGGCGCAGCGGTCGGCCTCGTCACCGGTGATGGTGGCGAGGCGGGCGACCAGTTTCACGGAGATGCCGGTGCCGAGGATGGCGGCGGCCCAGGCGAACCGGGTGGCCTCGGTGCCGAGGCCGTCGAGGCGGGCGACGAGTCCGTCACCGCGTGAGGAGGCGTTCAGGGCGCGCAGCTCGGCGGCCGAGGCCTCGACCGGTTGGAGTTGGCTGTCCCGCACCTTGGCGAGGAGTTCGACGGTTTCGTAGGGGTTGCCGCCGGTGACCGCCCACACCTCGCGGCAGAACGCGTCGTCGGCGTGCGGACCGACGGTGGCGCGGGTGAGGCCGGCCGTCGCCGCCGGGGTCAGGACGCTCAACTGGGCGACGGGGTGGCCGGTGAGGGCGGCGATCGCGTCCAGGTACCGGCCGCGTTCGCCGGGGATCTCGCCGGGCCTGCGGGCGACCACGACGAGGACGGACAGGTCGTCGAGGCGTTCGGCGAAGGCAACGAGCCAGCGCAGGGTCTCCTGGTCGGCCCAGTGGGCGTCGTCGATCAGCAGGACGAGGGGCCACTCGCGTTTGGCGAGCCTGCGGACGGCGGCGACCAGTCCGTCGCACACGCCCTGCGGGTCGGCCTGCCGCTCGCCGGGTTCGGCGATGCCGAGGGCGGGGCCCGCGATGTCGTACCAGTCGCCGAGGTACTCGCGCGCCTCCTCGGGCATCAGCGAGAGCAGGGCGGGCTGGAGCAGCTGCCGTACGACGTTGAAGGGGACGGACTTGAGGGTCTCGCCGCCGCGGGCCTGCCAGACCACGCAGTTGCGCTCCTCGGCGATGCGGCGGGTCTCCGCCAGCAGCGCGGTCTTCCCGAATCCCGCCTCGCCGCGCACGACCAGCAGACTGCCCGAGGACGACTGGTCCGCGCACAGGGCGTCGATCGCCTCCACGACACCGGCGACCTCTTCGTCGCGCTCCCACAGGGAGGCCGAGGTGGCCTCCGGGGGCCGGTCCTCCGTCATCCCGATTCCTCCCCGAGTAGGCCGAACGACGTACAGACTTCGAGCGTAGCCGTCCTGCTGCCACGGCGGAGGGCGGTCCGGGCAGCTGTTGCCGTATCGGGTGACGGCGGGGTGCGTGGGCGTGACGAACAGTCAGAAGGGGTCGAAATAAAGCCACTTCCGATCGATCTCGCACCACCATGAACAGCCTTGCCGCGCTGCCTGGCGGCGGCGCCGGACGCGGCCCGCGCGGCAGGTGGCGGGCGGGATCGCGATCGTCGGCGGGACCGGTGGCGCCGACGCGGCCGGATCCTCTCATCCCGCTTTCACCGACGCCTCATACGGTAGGGACATGACGCAGGTGACTCCCCCCGGGTGGTACCCCGATCCCGGGCAGACGAATGACGGTCCCGCCACCGAGCGCTGGTGGGACGGCAAGGCATGGACGGACCGGACCCGCCCGGCCGGGTCGGCCGCCGAATGGGGTCCCCCGACCGAGCCGCCGTACCCCGGGGCGTATCCGGCGTATCCCGCGCAGCCCCCGGCCGCGCCGCGCCGCAATCTGCGCACCGGCATAGCCGTGGCGGTGGCCGTCGCGGTCCTGACGGCCATCGGTGTCGGCGCCTACGCGCTGTCCGGCAACGGCAGCGGGAACGGCAACCAGGCCGGCAACCAGCAGGCGCCGAACGGACAGGGCGGTTTCGGCGGCCAGGGCGGCCCCGAGGGACAGGGCGGCACGGGCGGGCAGGGCAATCCCTTCGGCGGATCCGGCGGGACGGGCGGTTCCGGTGGCACGGGCGGTGCGACGCCCGCGCCCAGCCAGTCCGCGCAGCCGAAGGTCGAGGCCGGCGGCACGGTGACCGACTCGCTCGACGGCATCAGCTTCACCGTGCCGTCCGACTGGTACGGCCAGGTCATCGAGGTCGGCGCGCAGGTCACGTCGAACACCTCGTACAAGTGCCCCGGCAACACCGCGCAGACCTGCACCAACGGCGGGGCGTACTCGGCGCCCGCGGTGGTGCTGGGCACGAAGGGCACCACCGCCGAGGAGGTCGCGAAGGCGGACATCGCCGCCAACGCCAAGGAGTCCTACGGCGGTACGACCTACGGCAGCATCACCTCGCACCAGGTGCTCGCCTCCAAGGCCGTCACCGTGGCCGGGCAGAAGGGCTACCTGGTGCGCTGGAAGGCGGTCACCAGCAAGGGCGCGGACGGCTATGTCGAGTCGCTCGCGTTCCCCTCGCCCGCGAGCACCGGCCAGATGGTCGTGGTCCGGTTCGGCGTCGACGTCGGTCAGAAGGAGTCCGTGATCGACGAGATCACCGCGGGCATCAAGGTCGCCTCGGGCGGCGGCGACGGGCAGACGATCTGATCCCGTTCCCCCCGGCACACAGTCGGCCGGGTGGGGCGCCTCTCCGCTCAAGAGGAACCCCACCCGGCCGGGGGGTGCGCGCCGCCCCCGTCCCCACGGTGCGGCGCGGCCAGGTCACCGTCCAGTCATCCCATGGACGGCGGCCTGATTCTCAGGGCGACCCGGACAGGCCCAGTGCGGGCAGCACCGCGGCCTCCACGAATCGCACGAGGTAGTCGGGGTCGGCGTAGCAGCCCTCCAGGACGGGGCGGGCCCGCAGGACGCCGAAGATCTGGGCGGGGACGTACGGCAGCGCCGGGTGGTCGGACCGGATCTCGCCGCGTTCCACACCGCGGCGCAGGATGTCCTCCAGCGCGGTGATCTCGGGGTGGACGAGCGCCTCACGCAGTGCCTGGGCCAGTTCGCTGTCCTGGGTGACGGCGTGGCCGAGGGCCGCGACCAGTTTGGTGTCCTTCGCCGACCAGGCGCCCGCTGCCCGCGCGGCCTGGCGCAGGTCCTCCGCGAGGGAGCCGGTGTCGATGCCGGTGAAGTGCGCCCGACGGTTGGCGCGCAGCGCGGCGGCAACGAACTGGGGCTTGGTCCCCCACTGCCGGTACAGCGTGGACTTGCTGCACCGGGTGCTGCTGGCGACGCCCTCCATGCTGACGGAGTCGTAGCCGCATTCTCTTATCTGGTCGAGCACGGCGTCGAAGAACTCCCGCTCACGCTCGGGCGTGATCTTGGAGCGGCGCGAGGCGGCGACCGTGTCCGGTGCGTCCTCAGCCTGCGACGTCATGGCTCTTCTCCTCACTCGGCCCGCGGACCCGGCGTCCGCTCTCCAGTGTGTCTCGTTTCGCTATCGATACGCCAGTGTACCGGTACTCCACCGTATCGGTACCATCTCGTATCGGTACACTGGCGTATCGGAACGGACTCGTACCGATGAGTTCGGGCCGCCGGAAGGGTCACAAGCCCTGCCAGCACCACCACACGCACCACCGTCAGCGAAGGGGCCGGGGGATGAATGCCCGCACCGAGCCTGCAGAGCCGGGGACCAGCGCGATAGCGCGGCCCCCGCTCGTCCGTGAGCTCCTGCTCGTCGCAGGGCTCTTCCTCGTCTACAAGTTCGGCCGCCAGCTGGCGACGGGCCACACCACCGAGGCACTGCACAACGCCCGGCACGTGTGGGACCTGGAGCGGACCCTGCGTCTCCCGAACGAGGGCTCGGTGCAGTCGGTGCTGCTGCACAGCGACACCCTCGTGCACCTCGCGAACACCTTCTACGCGACCGTCCACTTCCCGGCCACCGTGGCCTTCCTGGTCTGGCTGTACCTGCGGCGCCCCGCGCACTACGTCTGGGCCCGCCGGGTCCTGGCGACACTCACCTCGGCCGCCCTGGTCCTGCCCTTCGTGTTCCCGCTGGCGCCCCCGCGCATGCTGGCCGCGACGGGCCTGGTCGACACCGCCAAGGTCTACGGCCCCTCGGTGTACGGCCCGCCGACCAGCGACCACCTCTCGAACCAGTTCGCGGCGATGCCCTCGCTGCACTTCGGCTGGGCCCTGATGGTCGCGATCGGCCTGATCGTCGCGACCCGCTCCCGCTGGCGCTGGCTGTGGCTGCTGCACCCGCTGGTCACCCTGGTCGTGATCGTGGGCACGGCGAACCACTACTGGCTCGACGCGATCGTCGCGACCGCCATGCTCGGCATCGCCCTCGCGCTGATCCACCCGCCGCACCGCACGGCGACCACGGCAGGCCGCGGTCAGCCGGAACCCGCCCCCGAGAAGCAGCCGGTGCTCGTCGGAGCCGGCCGATGAACGCCACGCTCGTCGCCGTCGTCCTGTCCCTCTTCTCGGCCGTCGCCTACGCGGCTGCCGCCGTGGCGCAGGAGCGGCTGGCGTCCCGCAACTCCGACGCGGGCATGCTGCGGCTCCTCGCCACGGGATCCTGGTGGTGGACGGTCGTCCTGAACGCGTCGGCCGCGCTGCTGCACGTCGTGGCCCTCAAGTACGGTCCGCTGACCGTCGTACAACCGCTGGGCGCGCTCACCCTGGTCGCCGCCGTGCCGATGGGCGCGCGGGTGGCCGGGCGGCGGGTCAGCGCGCGCGAATGGCGGGGCACCGCGCTCACGCTGCTCGGCCTGTCGGCCCTGCTGGTCACGGCGTCCGGCCCCCAGCCCGACCAAGTCCTCACCGTTCCCCAGGCGTTGGCGGTCGCGGGCGCGACGTCCGCGCTGATCGGCCTGCTGGCCCGGCGCGGCGCGAAGCCCGGTCTGCGGCACGCCTCGGCGTCCGGTGTCGCCTCGGGTGTCGCCTCCGCGCTCACGCAGACCGTGACGGTCGCGGCGACGGACCGCTCGGGTCCGCTGCTGAGCATGCAGGTGGTCGGAGTCGCCCTGCTGGTCGCGGTGTTCGCGGCGGGCGGGCTGCTGCTGTCGCAGACCGCCTACCGGGGCGGCCTGGGCGCCCCGCTCGCGGTGGTGACCCTGGCGAACCCGCTGGCCGCCGCCGCGATCGGCCTGGCCCTGCTCGGCGAACGCCTCCAGGGCGGCGCGGCCGGCGTCCTCCTCGCGCTGGCGGGAGCCGCACTCGCGTCGTGGGGTGTGGTGCTGCTGACCCGGGTGACCCCGGTCGTGGCACTGCCGAACGAGTACGGCGACCACGATCATCCCGTGGCCGCCGTGCTGGCGCTCCAGGCCGAATCGGCCTCCCTGGAACCGGCGTTGATGCCCCGGCAGCCGGACCGGCGGTCCGAGCCGGGGCATCTCACCGCGCTCTGAGAGGGGTCAGCCGAGGCCGCGCGAGTCCTGCTTGAGGGCGGTGTCGACGGTCAGCGCCGTCGCCACCACCAGGCTCAGCAGCGGCTCGGGCAGCTGGTAGTGGATCTGCAGGACGTAGTTGTCCGCGGTGGTGAACATCGTCTTGGCGAGGCCTTCCCAGGTCTTGGTGATCCGGGCGACCTCGTTGTCCGCGTGGTCGACGATCGCGAAGTTCCAGGCCCGCCAGTTCTCCGCCTTGATCGCGCCGATCTGCTGGCCGTTGACCATCAGCCCGAAGTTGATCTTCCCGATCATGTTCTGCTGGACGATCTCGCCCACCGGCGAACCGTCCGGGCGGGACACGATCACCCGGGACTTCATGAGCTTCGCGGGCCGGGTCAGCACCAGCTGCGGCTGCCCGTGGGCGTCCCGGATCTCCAGCCGGTGCGTCATGAACTGGTCGAGGCTGGAGACGAAACGTATGGCCTTCTTCAGCGCGCTCTGGCCGACCTCGGTGACGGTGCCTATCAGATTGCCGTTCTGATCCATGACCTTGTACTCGTTGGTCAGCTCGATCAGTTTGGCCTTCTGGTTCACCACGAGCACCGGCTCGCTGAACAGGCTGCCGCCACCGGGGCCGCCCGCGGCGACCCCGGCCTGCTGCTGCACCTGGCGCTGGACCCGCGGGTCCGGCCCCGCCTGCTGCTGGGGCACGGACTGCGGCTGCGCCTGCTGGTCCGGGTTGGTGTGCTCGGTCCACTTCGCGCCGTCCCAGTAGCGGAGGGTCTGGGGCGCTCCGTGCGGATCCGGGTACCAGCCTGCAGGTGTGTTCGAATGCGTGGTCACCGGGGCACACTACCGCGAGTGCCCCGGAATACAACCGGCTCTACGGCAGCGGTCACACCCGCCCGAGCGCCGGGTCGCTGACCCCCGGGCGGCCGTTCTCGACATGTCCGGCGAATCGCCGCAGGAAGCCCGCGTCGCCGTCCGAGGTGACCGTCAGGTCGTACCACCGCCTGCTCGCGCCCAGGTCGAAGGTGTGCCGGACGATCGCGCCCGCCCACACCTTCACAGTCTGCGTCTTGCCGCCGTAGCCGTTGACGACCCTCAACTGCACCGTGCCGGAGCCCTTGTTGGTGAAGGTCAGCTCGACGTCGTCGCCGCAGTCGCGGGCGGTGACCTCGGGTCCGGCGCTCCTGCCGGGGCCCTTGAAGACGCGCAGGAAGCCGTTCGGGCCGTGCACGGTGAGGTCGTACGAGCCGTTCGAGTACGCCGAGTTCCAGGTGTCCGAGACGGTCTTGCCGGCCTCGGTGGTGTAACTCCAGGGCCCGTCCGTGCGGTTGGCGGAGGTGACCAGGAAGTTGGCGCCGGCCTTGGCGCCGGAGGCGAAGGAGAGCGTGAACTTCCCGGCCGCCGTGTCCGCCGAACCGTCCACCACCGACGCGTACTTGAGCGGGCGGGCCGGGCGCAGTCCGCGCTCCTGCTTCGGCAGCACGGGGTTGGCGGGCGGGGTCGGGACGTAGTCCGGGTGGCGGTTCTTGTCCGGCGGCTGGTAGCCGTCGGTGTCCGGCAGCGGGACCTTCTTGACGTCCTTGCGGGAGAAGTCGAAGGCGGTGGTCAGGTCGCCGCAGATCGCGCGCCGCCACGGCGAGATGTTGGGCTCGTGCACACCGAAGCGGCGCTCCATGAAGCGGATCACCGAGGTGTGGTCGAAGGTCTCCGAGCAGACGTAACCACCCTTGCTCCAGGGCGAGACGACGATCATCGGGACCCGCTGGCCGAGACCGTAGGGACCGGCGGGGTGACTGGCGTTGCCCGCGAAGAGGTCGGGGCCCACGTCGACGGTCGACTTGCCCTGCGCGGCAGAGCCAGGCGCGAACGGCGGCACCAGGTGGTCGAAGAAGCCGTCGTTCTCGTCGTAGGTGATGAACAGGGCCGTCTTCGCCCACACCTTGGGGTCGGAGGTCAGCGCGTCCAGGACCTGGGAGACGTACCAGGCACCGTAGTTGGCGGGCCAGTTGGGGTGCTCGGTGAAGGCCTCGGGGGCGACGACCCAGGAGATCTTCGGCAGCTTGCCGCCCTTGACGTCGGCCTTCAACTGGTCGAAGAAGCCCTCGCCCTTGGTGGCGTCGGTGCCGGTGCGGGCCTTGTCGTAGAGCGGGTCGCCGGGCTGGGCATTCTGGAACTGCTTGAAGTAGAGCAGCGAGTTGTCGCCGTAGTTGCCCCGGTAGGCGTCCTGGATCCAGCCCCAGCCGCCGGCCGCGTCGAGACCGTCGCCGACGTCCTGGTAGATCTTCCAGGAGACCCCGGCCTTCTCCAGGCGCTCGGGGTACGTCGTCCAGCTGTAGCCGGCCTCGTCGTTGCCGAGGACCGGGCCGCCGCCCTGGCCGTCGTTTCCGGTGTAACCCGTCCACAGGTAGTAGCGGTTGGGGTCCGTGGAGCCGATGAACGAGCAGTGGTACGCGTCGCAGATGGTGAAGGAATCGGCGAGCGCGTAGTGGAACGGGATGTCCTCGCGGGTCAGGTACGCCATCGTCGTGGAGCCCTTGGACGGCACCCACTTGTCGTACTTGCCGCCGTCGAACGCGGCGTGCCCGTCGTTCCAGCCGTGCGGGAGGTCCTGGATGAACTGGAGGCCCAGGTCGTCCGCCTCGGGGCGGAACGGGAGGATGTCCTTCGTGCCGTCCGACTGGTACCAGACCGGTTTGCCGTCCTGCCGGGTCACGACCGGACGCGGGTCGCCGAAGCCCCGGACACCTCTGAGCGAACCGAAGTAGTGGTCGAAGGACCGGTTCTCCTGCATCAGGACGACGATGTGCTCGACGTCCTCGATGCTTCCGGAACTGTGGTTCGCCGGGAGTGCGGCGGCCCGCTCGATGCTGTTCGACAGCGCGGTGAACGCCGTTGTGGCGCCCGCGAGTTGCAGAAAGCGACGCCGGTTGACTTCGGACATGGGTGAGGCACCTCTCATCCTGACGCGCGGCCGGCCGGAACATGGCGAAATGCGCGCGGTGCGAGTGTTCCAAGAGCAACAAACGTCAGGGAAGGGTCTGGTGGCGCCCATGTGAAACTCGCCCGTACGTGCGGGGCGGACGAAAGGGAGCGGATGAGTGGGAGCGAATCGTCACGCGGTCGCGAGGGCTTCCGTCGGAGTGAGCCGGGAGGCCCTGACCGAGGGGTAGACACCTGCGGCCATACCGATCAGCACGGCGCCGCCGAAGCCGCCCGCCACCGCCGGCAGCGGGATCACCGGCGGCCAGCCCTGGTAGGCGGCGTAACCGACGGTCGCCAGGACACCGAGGACCGTGCCCGCCAGGCCGCCGAGGCAGGACAGGGCCACCGACTCGGTGAGGAACTGCCCGCGGATCTGGCCCCTGTTGGCGCCCAGTGCCCGCCGCAGTCCGATCTCCCTGCGGCGTTCGAGGACCGAGATGACCATGGTGTTGGCCACCCCGATCCCGCCCACCAGGAGGGCCACTCCGGCGAGGCCGAGGAAGAGCGCGGAGAACGTCGTCTGCGTGGCGCGTTTCGCGGCGAGGGCGTCGGAGGGGCGGCTGACCTGCACCATGCCGGGGAGTTCGGGGTAGATGGTCGGGGCGAGCACATTGCGGACGGCGTCGATGCCGTCCTCCCTGGCCTTGACGTAGATGACGGTCGGGTGGCCGGTGAAGCCCAGTTGGGTGCGCGCGGCATCCCAGCCGACGAGGACCGCGCGGTCGATGTCGGGCGAGAGCGGGGTCTGCGCGAGGATGCCGATGACCGTGAACCAGCGGTGGTTGATATAGATCTGCGGAGCGGGCTGCCCCGGCACCACTTTCGCGATGCCCATCCGGGTGGCGGCCACCGAGCCGAGCACGGCCGTGGGGAACCGCTCGGTGGACGCGCTGAGGTAACGCCCGGACTGGACCTGGGCGTTGATCGCCGTGAGCAGGTTCGTCCTGCCGGCCAGGACGGCCAACCCCGCGTAGTCGTCGGCGTCGACGCGGTCGTTGCGGAACACCTCCGCGTGGGTGTTGGCGACCGCGCTGGCCACGGTGACGGGGCCGATCCGGCGGACCATGTCCACGGACTGGGGCGGGAGTTCGACCGGCGGGGTCTGGTTGGGCACGGGGACCGCCTGGAGCATGTTGGTGCCCAGCGCGGAGAGCCGGCTCATCAGCGCCTTCTGGCTGGACGCCGGGATCCCGGTCACCACGATCATCGTGGCGATTCCGATCGAGATGCCCAGCGCGGACAGCGCCGCCCGCATCCGGCGGGTGTGGATGCCGAGCAGCCCCAGGCGCAGGACGTCCAGCGGGGCCAGCCGTACCGGCCTGGTGTCGGCGACGGCCGGGGTGGCGGTCGGCTTCGGTGCGGTGGTGGTCATGACCGGCGTTCCCCATGGAGGTCGGTGAAGGTGTCCGTGCGGATGGCGAGGGTGTCGTCGGTGAGTTCGGCCATGTCGACGGCCTGGGTGTCCTCTCCCACGTTCGCGCCACGGACGTCGGCGACGAGCCCACCGTCACGGACGTCTGCGACCAGCCGACCGTCGATGATCTCCACCCTGCGGGGCAGCCGTGCGGCGATGTCCCGGTCGTGGGTGATGATCGCGATGGTGGTGCCCTCGTCGTTCAGGGTGGTCAACAGGTCCAGTACGGCACGGCCGTTAGCGGTGTCGAGGGCGCCGGTGGGTTCGTCCGCGAGGACCAGGGCCGGGCGGTTGACCAACGCCCGCGCTATGGCGACCCGTTGGCGTTCACCGCCGGAGAGCCGGCTCGGCAGATGCCCGGCACGGCGCGCGAGGCCCACCCGGGCCAGCGCCTCCCGGGCCAGCGGAGCGCGCTGCCGGCGCGGAACTCCCGCGTAGAGCAGGCCTGTTGCGACGTTCTCGGCAGCGGTTAGTCCGTCGGTGAGGTGGAACTGCTGGAACACGAAGCCGAGTTGGCGTCCGCGCAGCGCGGACAGCCTGCGGTCGGAGAGGGTGGCCACGTCGTGGCCGCCGATCTCCACGGTGCCGCTGGTCGGCCGGTCCAGGGTGCCCATGATGTTCAGCAGGGTCGACTTGCCGGACCCGGACGGGCCGACGATGGCGAGGAGTTCGCCCTCCTCGATGGCGAGCGAGACACCGTCCAGGGCCTTCACCCCGCCTGGATACTCCATGCCCGCGTCGATCACGGCCAGCACCGGTCGGCTCTTCACGAGGTCGTCTCCACCTTCATTCCGGCCGTGACACCGGCGCCGCTGATCTCGACGAGTCCCTTGGCGAACATGCCGGTCCTCACCGCGAGCAGCCGGCCGCCGGGCAGCTGGACGGCGTAGCCGCCCTCGCTCAGCGCCAGCAGCGCGCCGACCGGTACGGCGAGCACACCCTTGTGGCTCTCCGAGGTGAACGCCACCTGCACCGGAGCGGAGGTCAGCTTCCGGACCGCCCCGGTGTCGGGCACCGAGACGGTGACCGTGAGCTGCACGGGGGCCGAACCGCCGGTGTCGCCCTGGGAGTTGTCGGCGGAGGCGGCGGAACCGACCACGTCGATCGTGCCTTTGACGGTGGAGTTGTCCGGCAGGGTCACCGTGACCCGGTCGCCCCGGGACATCGTGCCGACCTGGGTCGCGTCGACCGGCACGGACACCTTCTTGACGGTCGAACTCACCGTCAGCAGGGACCCGGTGGCGTCGTCGCCGCTCTGCGCCTGCACCGCGCCGACCCGCACCTCGCCGGGCTGCACGGTCACGTCCCCGATGCCGAGCACTCCGGTGGCGGGCATCCCGGCATGGGCCTGCCAGCGCCGGATCGCGGCGATCAGGTCGGCGGTGAGCACTCCGTCGCCCTCCTTGACCTCGACCGAGGTCGCGGTGGGCGTGGGGGCGGGACTGGGTGCGGCACTCGCCGAGGGAGCGGCCGTACCGTCCGATGTGCCGCCGGACGTGCCGGTGTCGGCCGGGTGCTGAGTGACCCAGGTCCCCGCCCCCGGCTGGACCCCGATGTCGTAGCCGAGCTTCTTGAGGTTGTCGGCTACCACCCGGACGTCGGGCCCGGTGGTGCCCCGCGCGTTCAGGGTGCGGTAGAGGGGGGTGCCGCCGTAGAACACCGGCACGGGGACGTTGTCCACCTTGTACAGGGTGCGGCCGCGGGAGACCGTGGCTCCGGGGGCGGGGAGCCAGGTGACCAGTCCGGGCCTGGCGCCCTTGACCGGGGCCGCCCTGCTGTAGCCGAGGGTTCCGCTGAGGGTCTGGGCGTTGGAGAGGTCGGTCCTCGTCACCGTCGCGGTGCCGACCCGGGCCGAGTCGGCGGCCGTCGTGCTCGGTTTCGCGTCGCCGTCCTGCCACACGGTGACGCCGAGCGCGGTCGCCGTGACGCCGGCCAGGGCCACGGCCCCGATCGTGAGGCGGCGCCTGCCGCGCCGGGGGCGGGTGTCGTCGTCGCTGGTCGTCGTCACTTGTAGGCCTTCAGCCGGCAGTCGTGGTCGAGCGTCCCCTGCTGGGCCTCGGTCAGGGTGGGGCGGCCCTCGTAGTTCCAGCCGGAGCCGTCGGACAGACCCTTGACCTTCAGGCCGCCGTCGTTGAGGCACCGGATGTAGGTGCGGAAGTCGTCCATGTAGCGCGGGTTCTTCGCCGGGTCCAACTCCGGTGGCTGGAGCGGGAGTTTCGGAAGACAGGCCTTGCGCGCGGCGGAGGTGGTCCGGTCGGAGCCGCCTCCGGGGTACCACTGCTTCGAACCCGGCTTGTAGCCGCCCGGGGCACCGTGGTCGCGCAGGCAGTCCAAGTAGACGCCGGTCAGCCGGGTCTGCTCCGCCTCGGAGGTGTCCAGCCGCAGCTGGGGCCGGCCCGACTCGGCGGCGGCGCTCTCCGACGCCGTCGCAGCACTCGCCTTCGGCGTCTCGATGGAGGCGACGCCCTTGTCCGCGGCCACCGGCTTCCCGTCCCCGCCCGAACCTCCGCCGCAGGCGGACAGGAAGGCCAGCGCGGCTGTCGCGACCACGCCTGCCACCGCGGCGGAGCGCCTTCGATGAGTCAGTTTCGCCATGACGGCACCGTGGCCGGAGCTTATGAAGATCCTGTCAGGCCACCGTCAGACTTCTGTCTGATGTCGCGGCGGCGACCTTAGGGTGAGCGGCGTGAACGCATATGTCCTGGTGGCCGAGGACGACGTCAAACAGGCCGAGGTGATCCGCCGTTACCTGGACCGCGAGGGCCACTCCGCCCTGGTCGTCCACGACGGGCGCGCGGCGATCGACGAGGTACGGCGCCGCCAGCCGGACCTCCTCGTCCTCGACGTCATGATGCCGCTCGTCGACGGCCTGGACGTGTGCCGGGTGCTGCGCCGGGAGTGCGAGGTGCCCGTGCTGATGCTGACCGCGCGCAGCACCGAGGAGGATCTGCTGCTCGGCCTCGATCTCGGCGCCGACGACTACATGACGAAGCCGTACAGCCCGCGCGAGCTGATGGCCCGCATCCGCACCCTGCTGCGGCGCACCCGGGCTCCCCTCTCCGTGGACGATCCGGTGATCCGGATCGGCGCTCTCGCCGTCGACCCGGTCCGCCGTACCGTCGACCTCAACGGGCGCGAAGTGGTGTGCACACCCGGGGAGTTCGAGATCCTCGCGGCGATGGCCGCCGAACCGGAACGGGTCTTCACCCGCCGCCAACTCCTCGCCCTGACAAGGGGGTTCGACCGCTACATCACCGAACGGACCATCGACGTACACATCCTGAACCTGCGCAAGAAGATAGAGGCGGTCCCCCGCCAACCCGCCTATCTGCAGACCGTGTACGGCGTCGGCTACAAACTCGTCGACGGCAGCCGTGCGCACTGAGACGGAGAGCGGCGGCGAGGGGAGGCCCAGAACCCGGGTCCGGGCCAAAGTGCCCCTGCGCAGAAGCCTGTTGGTCCGTCTGCTGGCCACCTCCGTACTGATCGCCGTCTGTTCCGTCGCGGCCACCACCTGGCTGGCGGCGCGCACCACGAGCAGCGCCATCCAGCAGGAACAGGGCCAACTCCTGTCCTCCGACACGCAGATCTACGACACTCTCGTCGGCTACGCGGCCACACACCGCGACTGGACCGGCGTCTCCCCCGCCCTGCGCCGGCTCGCCGAGCGCACCGGACGCCGGATCACCCTGACCACACAGGGCCACCGCCCGCTCGCCACCTCGGCCGTCTCGGTCGCCGCCCTCCCCACCAGGGCGTCGGCGGTCGTCGACCCCCTGCACACCGACGCGGCCCTGCTGCCCGGCACCGCGGCGGACCGTATCGACCCGCGCGCCGTCGGCCCTTACCGGCTGACCGCGGCCGAGCGGAAGTCCCTGCACATCATGGCGGAGAAGATCCGCTACTGCATGGGAGGCCCCAGTGGCGTCGGCACCCTCGTCGAGGCGCCGAGCGGCCGAACCTCCCTCAGGTTCCCGGACGGCATGCTGGGCGGGACCGACAAGGAGTACGGCTGCGGCGCCGACCAGCTCTCCGCCCCCGTCCGGTCCGAGATCGGGCCGCTCACCCGGCTCAACAGCATGGTCAACGACTGTCTGGCGCAGCGGAACCAGCAGCCCGTGAAGGTCGGTCTCGACTTCGTCCTCAGCGTGTCGGGCGACACCGCAGCCGCCCAGTCCTGTGTCGACACCGCCCGTCGCGACCAGCTCACCCCCTATGTGGCACCGGCCGCGCTGCTCTACGTCACCACCCCGGCCGGTTCGACCGCAGCCCCCGGCTTCCGCTTCACCTCCGCCAACACCGCCCGTCTCGCCGGGGTCGCGGGTCTGGTACTGCTGGTCACCGTGGCCGTCACCGTCGTGGTCGGCACCCGGCTGGTGCGGCCGCTGCGCGCGCTGGCCGACGCGGCCCGCCGGCCGGTGCAGGAACACCAGCGGGTGCCGGTGACGACCAACGACGAGATCGGCTATCTCGCCGCCGCGTTCAACGACCTCGCCCAGCGCCGCGAACGCGTCGAGGGCCGGCGCAAGGCGATGGTCAGCGATGTCGCCCATGAACTGCGCACCCCGCTGAGCACCATCCGCGGCTGGCTGGAGGCCGTCCAGGACGGCATCGCCACCTCCGACCAGGCCCTCGTCGACTCCCTGCTGGAAGAGGCGCTGCTGCTCCAGCACATCGTCGACGACCTCCAGGACCTCGCCGAGGCCGACGCGGGCCAGCTGCGCGTCCACCCCGAACCGCTGCGCGTCCGCGACCTCCTCGACCAGGTCGCCACCGCCCACCAGGCCCGCGCCGACACCGCGGGCGTCTCCCTCACCACCCGCGTCGACGGCGACCCCGAGCTGTCGGGCGATCCCGTACGGCTGCGGCAGGTGGTCGGCAACCTGGTGTCCAACGCGCTACGGCACACCCCGTCCGGCGGCACAGTCACCCTGCGGGCCCGCCGGACCGGGGACCAGGTGGCGATCGAGGTCGCCGACACCGGTACCGGCATCCCGGCCGAGGACCTGCCGCGCGTCTTCGACCGCTTCTGGCGCGCCGAGAAGTCCCGCAACCGCCGCACCGGCGGCAGCGGCCTCGGGCTGGCCATCGTCCGCCGCCTGACGGAGGCGCACGGCGGGACGGTGACGGTGGCCAGCACGGTCGGCGCCGGCACGGTCTTCACCGTCCGCCTGCCGGTGTGAGCCCCTGGTTCACGAACCCTTTTCCCCTACGACCCTCAGCGAGCGGCGGACGGGGGTGGCAGGCGCAGTCCGGCGAGGTCCGGCGGGACCGGGGTGTCGGGGCGGAAGAAGGGGGCCGCGGGGCCGTCCAGGGCGGTGGCGGGGGCGTCGGTGAGCCGGAACCGGTCGCGCAGCCTGCCGTAGAAGTCGGTGGGGCGCAGCCGGATCAGGCGGACGCGCTGCGGGGCGCGGAAGACGCCGATCCAGTCGCCGGGGTCCAGGACGCCGCGGAGTTGGCCGTCGACGCTGACGGCGGCCTGTCCGGAGTGGGGCAGCACCCGCAGGCCCACGGGTTCGTCGGGGGCGGCGACGACGCTGCGGTCGAAGGTCATGTGCGGGGCGATGGGCGTGAAGACGAGAGCGTCCATGTGCGGTGAGAGGACGGGTCCGCCGGCGGCGAAGCTGTAGGCCGTGGACCCGGTGGGGGTGGCGACGGCCAGGGCGTCGGCCGAGTAGCTCGCCAGCAGCCCGCCGGCCAGGTAGACGCCGACGCTGACCTGCCGGTCGCGGGCTAGTTTCTCCAGGACCACGTCGTTGAGGGCGGTGACGTCCAGCGCGCAGCCCCAGCCGCCGCCCTCCGTGGTCTCGGGCCTGACCTGCGGCGGCGGCAGCATCGGACCGCGGCCGTAGCGCAGCAGGGCCTCCATCTCCTCGGGGATGTCCAGGGGGCGGGAGGCGCGCATGGTCAGTGTCATGCGTTCCTCCACGATGGCCCGTCCCTCGTGCACGGCGTCGAGCGCGTCGCCGATGTCGCAGGCCGGCACCTCGGTGAGGAAGCCGACCTTGCCGAGGTCGACGCCGAGGACGTCGGCCCCGCTCCTGACGGCGATCCGGGCCCCGCGCAGGAAGGTGCCGTCGCCGCCGAGGGTGACGACGAGGTCGGGGCTGCCCGCGGCCTCGGACTCCTCGCGTCCGGCGCGACGGTGCTGGTCCTTGGCCCACACGTCGATCTCCGTGCAGCGGACGCCGTGCGCCTCGCTCCACGCGTGCACGTCACGCGCCGCGTCCCGGGCGGTGGACCGTCCCTGATGGACGACGAGACCGATACGACGTACGGGCATGGGGTCCTCCGTGCAGTGGGATCGGGCGTCAGCGATGCAGAGTTCGTCGGCAAGGTACTGCCAGCAGGCTCCGCCGCGCGGCGTGGCGCCCTGAAGGGGCGCGGGGCTGTATCGACATGCGGCTCCGCCGCGTGGGCGCGACCAGCCCCCACCGGCCCGCACCCAAGACTCAACGGATCGGCATCCTCGACCTGGGCTCGGCACCCAGCGCCCGCAGTGTCTCGAAGGCCGCCGCGGTCGGGCTCGCGGGTTCGGCCTGATAGACGACGAGCTGCTGGTGCGGAGCGCCGTTGACCGTGAACGTGGCGAACGCGATGTGCAGATCGCCGACGTCCGGGTGCCTGAGGTGCTTGCCGCCCTCCTGGGACTTGGACGGACCCACCGACTTGAACGGCTTCCCGACCATGAAGAAGTGCACCGCCGGTCCGCCATCAGGAGCCTGGAGCGATTTCGGCGGCAAGGGTTCGCGGTACATGGACGACGTGGGCGCCTGGCAGACGGTGGAACCCTTGCTCGACTTCGCCACGACGGCCCTGCCGGCCTTCGCCCTGACGGCGCAGGACGACGAGTGAGCAGGCCTTGAGTCTCTGAGTCTCCTCAAGTCGCTTGGCGGGCACGGGATGTGACGGCCATCCTGTCCCCCATGACAGGAATTATGGGACTGGGCAAGAAGAACACTGCCGTACTGACCGTCCGAGACGCGGACGTGATCGCGGCGGCCCTGCGTGAGGCACTGGTCGAGGCCTCGCCCGAGGAGCGCCCCGGCCTGGAACGCTCCATCGCGCTCGTCGAGTCCACGGCGGCCGCCGACGAAGGCCGACTGCGGGCTCGTTGGGTCCGGTCCCGACTGACCGCCGCCGGCTTCGCCGGGGACCTCGGCTCGGTCGCGGCGGTGCGGGCGCTGCGACAGGCGGAACCGGGGCTGAGCCTGCTGGCGGCGGTGCAGCTCCAGAAGGAGGCGGTGGCGCATCCGGAGTGATCCGGCGGCCCCGACACACGGTGAGGCGGAGGCCGCCGGAGGTGTCGGACCGCTCAGGACGTGAGGTAGCAGGATTTGCTCACGTTCGGCAGCGGATCGGAGCCGAAGGCCGCCGTCGTGCAGCTCGTACCGCCGCTGAAGGTCTTGTAGAGGAAGCGGCCCCGGGCGCCGTAGGCGACGGTCTGCTGTCCGCTGAAGGCACAAGTGCCGCCTTCCGCCGCGCAGTTGGTGGCGTAGCCGACCGGGCCGCCGATGGCGGTGTAACAGGCCTTCGACTCACCGGAGATGGGGTCGCCGAAGGTGCCGTCGGTGCACGCTGTGTCACCCGTCGCGGTGGCCGTGGTGAACGCTCCGTAGGCGCCGTACATCACCGGCTGTCCCGCCACCGCCGCACAAGTCCCGTTCTGGTCAGCGCACTTGGTCCAGCCACCGGCCGGGGCGCCGGCGGGCGGCAGATAGCAGGACTTGGCGACACCGTCGATGGGATCGCCGAAGTGGGCGTTGGAGCAGTCGACGGAGCCGTTGGTGACCTGGTGGACGAAGTTGCCGTTGGCTCCGTAGGCGACGTCACGGTTGTAGCCGGGCACGGAGCAGGTGCCGCCCTCGGCAGCGCAGGCGGTGTAGCCGGGCGGGCCGCCCGCATCGGCGACGTAGCAGGACTTGACGAGGTTCGCGGCCGGGTCGCCGCCGAAGGAGTCGTTGGAGCAGGCGGTGCTGCCGGTCGCGGTCTTGTAGGTGTACGTTCCGGCGCCGTAGGCCACCGAGCGGGTACCGCTGAAGGAGCAGGTGCCGCCCTCGCCCGCGCACCGGGTGTAGCCCGCGCGCAGGGCGCCGGTGCCGGGTTCGGCGGGCGGTGCCGGGTTGCCGAGGCCGGTGGCGGAGACGGTGTAGCTGCCGGGGGCGACGCCGGTGAGGTAGACGTAGGTGTCGTCCTGGCTGCCGCCGGTGATGCCGGAGGTCGGCGTGAAGGTTCCGTTGCTCCAGACGGTCGCGCCGTTCACGGTCACCGTGATGGTGCCACCGAGTTTCGGGACGCCGATCCGGCCGGTGCTGCCGGACGGGCTGGAGAGGGTGGCCGAGTAGGTGCCGGCCGACGGGTCGCGGGACCAGGAGGCGTTGATCGCGCCCTGGGGCGTGGTGATGCGGCCCTGGGCACTGGTCAGGTCGCCGGGGTGCGGCACGAAACGGTAGGCGCCTGTTGACGACTCGGGCGCGGTGCCGAGCACGTCGAAGGTGAGCGTGGAGGTGGGCGCGGTGGACCAGCCGTGGGCGAGGCTCATGAACGAACCGCCGTACGCGAGGCCTCCGTCGGCCTTGACGCCCTCCCAGAACGTGCTGTTGGTGCCGATGTCGCTGTCGAGCATGTGGCCCCAGGTGCGGCGGATCTGGTCCAGGGCGGTGTAGTCGTTATTGGCGGTGAAGCGCGCGTTCAGCTCCATGCCGCCGGCGAACGGCGAGACGTTGCCGCCCCATTCGGGCGTGGTGGGGCCGTAGCTGCCCCAGTTGTTGCCGAGCCCCGCGACGATGCTCTTCGACTTGGCCGTGGAGTCGCTCAACCCGTACCAGACGGCGAGGGAGTTGCCGTCCTGCGGGTGGAGGGCGCTGGTCGGGTTGTCCTTGTACATGCCCTTCGAGGCGTCCCACAGCAGGGAGTTGGCCGCGGCCTTGATGGCATCGGCTTTGCTGTTCCAGCTCGCGGCGAGCGCGCTGTCGCCCTCGACCGTGGCGAGGGTCGCGCCGCCCCTGAGGGCGCCGTACAGCAGCGCGTTGGCGGAGATGTTCTCGCCGCCCTGGCCGACCCGGGCCCAGTCCTGGGTGCGGGTCACGTCGAGCAGGTTGTTGCCGTCGATCTTGTCGGTGATGAAGGCCATCCCCCGCTTGTAGTTGGACCATTCGGAGTCCAGCCACGCCCGGTCGGCGGTGTACGTGTAGTACGTGGACGTCCCCAGCAGCGTCCAGGTGTGGTACGTGTCCGAGCCGGTGAGGTTGAACGGTGGCCCGGACCAAGGGATTTCACCCGCGGCCGACTGCGCGTCGTACATCGTGGTGAGCGCGTTGCGGGTCGAGGTGAGGTCGTTCGAGTACGCGTACTGCGTGGGGACGGCGATGCCCATGTCGCCGGGCCACACCGTACGGTCGCGCTTCGCGCCGTCGACCAGTACGGAGTCCCCGACGCCGACGGTGGCGCTGTTGTCCCACGCCGAGGTGGGCGGCGGCCAGGCGCGGCCCTGGTTGGAGGCGATGGTGTTCAACTGCACGGTGTACGCCCCGGCGTACCAGATGCGGTTGAGCAACTCGTCGCTTGACGTGAAGTAGTTGGCGTAGTCGGCCGGGTTGGTCTTCCCCGGGGCCGCGGTGAAGTCGAGGCTGACGCCCTTGAGGTCGACCCAGCCCGAGCTGTCCAGGAAGACGGTCAAGTAGCGGAAACCGCCCCGGAGTTGAGCGGTGGGCATGGTGTACGTGCCGTTCGCGCTCGGCGTGGCGTAGAGGGCGCCGTCCTCGCCGTCGCGGCCACTGCTGCGGTCGCTGTTGTTGCCCACGTACAGGGACGACTCGCTGAAGGCCAGTCCGACGCGTTGACCGGTGGAGCTGGCACTGCCGAATGACAACGTTACCAAGCCGCCGACCTCTTTCCCGAAGTCGAGCGTGACGGCGGACTGCGAGCCGGAGATCCGGGTCGCCTGTCCGTTCAGCACGTTCGTCGGGTTCGCGACGCTGCCGAAGGTGCGGTAGACGGCGGTCGGCGTGAGGGTGCGCGAGGTCGGCGAGTAGTTCACGGCGTCAAGTGCCGCCTTGGGGGCGGATGTTGCGGCCGTCGGTGCCGCCCCGGCGGACAGCGCCGGGGGCACGGCCAGCGCGGCGGCCACCACCACGGTGAGCCCGACTAGGCGCCCTGGTCTGGGCTTTCGGTTCAGCGCTGGCCTGCGACGGCGCATGAGTGCCTCCCGGATCGGTGGGGGAATCAGCCGCTCAACTGGACAACCAGGCTTGGTGAATCGATTCAATTCGATCGATCACGGAGGCCTGGAGCTGGAGGAGCGACGGGTGCGCGAGATGACTCGCCGAAGTTCGCACCGATGATGGGTGCCGGGAGAGCGGGTGTCAACCCATCGCGAGAGCCTTCAACTCCCCGCTAAAAAGCGCGCCTTACGACATTGACAGGGCCAGACCAAGCCGGTTCACTGCGTCGAGTGCGGGTAGAGGTATGGACCTTTAATCCAGGGCTGAATCCATTCACACCCGGCGTCCCCCATCGTGAAATCGAGGCGAGTTCCCGGTGTCCCTTCACGGCTTCGACATCGTTGTCAGACCACGGTTCTTCAACTTTCTCCTGAGCTTTCTCCTGACGGCCGCCCTGGCGTTCGTGGTGCTCGTCCCGGCCGCGACGCCGGCGTCCGCCGCAACGCAGGTGTGTGTCCTGGCCTGTGACACGCTGGACCCTTCGCAGGCCAGGCAGGAAACGTTTCCAGTGCCGGACAGGATTCTCAACGGCCGGCGTGTGCAACTCCATGTGTCCGACGCGGACGACATGGCGTGGGCCAGTATCGACAACGGCTCGACCGGTGACGCGGTCTGGTTGGACCGTTCCTGGGACGGCGGCGCCACCTGGGACGGACTGCTCGGCAAGGCGAGCATCCCGAGTACTTGGACCGGTACCAGGACGCTGATGTACAACATCACCGACCCGCGCAACCACAGGCGCGGCCTGGTCCGGGCCTGCGGCGACGCGGCCGGCGTGGGCTGCACGAACTGGGTCTACCCCACTGTCTGCGACACCCTCTGCGACGGCACGAGCGCGGACCGGGCGGCGGGCGACGACCAGCCGGTGCCGTCAACCACCTTGTACGGCCGCACGATCCGGCTGCACGTCGACCAGAAGAACGCGATGGCCTGGGCGAGCATCGACACGGGCGGCGCCGGCGACGAGATCTGGTTGGACCGTTCCTGGGACGGCGGCGCGACCTGGCCGGACGGCTCCTCACTCGGCCGTACCAGCACCCCGTCCGGGGCCACGACCACCCGCACCACGATGTACGCCACCCGCGATCCGCGCGGTCTCCTCTACGGCGGCGCGGTCCGCGCCTGCGGCCGGGAGGCGAGCCACAACGAGGGCAGCTGCACCGCGTGGTACCGGCCCGTGCCGAGCAGGGCACGCGCTGCGGCGGACGCGCTGATGACGTCGTACGACCCCTACAACGGCTGGTGGCCCAGCAGTTGGTGGAACTCGGCGGCCACCCTCACCTCCGTCATCGACTTCGCTAGGACGACCGGCACGCACGACTACGACTGGATCATCGCCCGCACCTTCGACCAGAACAAGGGTGTTTTCCCGGCCGGGACGCGCAGTTCGGACGCGATCGAGGGGGACTTCATCAGCCGGTCCATCGACGACTCGGGCTGGTGGGCCATCGCGTGGATCGACGCGTACGACTACACGCACGACGCGCGCTATCTCAACGAGGCCGTCACCATCGCCAACTACGTACAGCAGTACTGGGACACCAGCACCTGCGGCGGCGGGGTGTGGTGGGACCGTGAGAAGACCTACAAGAACGCGGTGACCAACGGGCAGTACCTGTGGCTGACCACCGCGCTGCACCAGCGGATCCCGGGGGACACCGTGTGGCTGCAGCGGGCGCAGACCTCGGCCGCCTGGTACAGGGCGAGCGGGATGATCAACTCCTCGGGTCTGGTCAACGACGGACTGTCCTCGTCCTGCGCCAACAACGGCTCCACCGTGTGGAGTTACAACCAGGGACTGGCCATCGGCGCCTTCACGGAGCTGTGGAAGTCGACCGGGGACAGCTCGCTGCTGACCACCGCGAAGACCCTGGCGGACGCCGCGATCAGCAGCTCGCAGCTGACCGTCGGCGGGGTGCTCACCGAGTCCTGCGACGTCGGCTCGGCGTCCTGCGACGACAACCAGAAGCAGTTCAAGGGCATCTTCATGCGGAACTTCGCCGACCTCGCGAACGTGACTGGATCCAGCACCTACCGCGCCTACATCCAGGAACAGGCCGACACGCTGTGGGCGCAGGACCGGTCCAACCTCAACGCGCTCGGGGAACGCTGGGCGGGCACCGGTCCGAACCAGACCGACTGGCGGACGCAGGCCGGCGCGCTCGGGGCGCTGACCGCCGCGGCGGGCTGAGCCGGCGCGCAGGGTGGGTGCGGGACACCTGGGTGACGGCGGCCTGGTTGCGTCCCTGGGGCGCGACCAGGCTTGCCACGCAGGAGCCACCCACGGGCATAGTGCTGCCCACGGGCTCGGTACTGCCCACGGGCATGGTGCTGCTGGACACGTCGGCTCCTGAAAGGTCGGTCGGCTGGTGGCGTCTCGACGCCAGGTTTGCGAGGATGGATCGGTCCAACACATGGTTCTACTCGAATCGATCGGCCAGACGGATGGATGGATGGATGGATGGACAAACGGATGGCTGGGCAGATGGACGGATGAGGCCATGGACCTGCGTCACCTGAAGTACTTCCTCGCCGTCGCCGAGACCCTCAACTTCACGCAGGCGGCGGCCAGTTGCTACGTCGCCCAGTCCGCGCTGAGCCAGCAGATCGCCCGGCTGGAGAAGGACGTGGGCGCCCAACTGTTCAGCCGCACCAGCCGTTCCGTACGGCTCACGGCCGCCGGGGAACTCCTGGAACCGCTGGCCCGTCGCGTCCTCGCCGACGTCGACAACGCTCAGGCCGCCCTCGACGCGCTGTCCGGGCTGCGGCGCGGGCGGCTGCGTCTTGGACTGGTCCAGACGCGCGCCTCCTCCGTCGACCTGGTCGAGGTGATGGCCGACTACCACGCCCGCTACCCGGGCATCGACTTCCATGTGACCAACGCGCCCAGCGCGCAGATGGCCACGTCGGTCCTGGCCGGTGACCTCGACATCGCGGTCGTGGGCCTTGGACCGCGCCAAGTACCGGAAGGGCTCGACCACCTGGTGGTGGCCGTGGACCCGCTGATGCTGATCGTGCCGGCCGGTCACGCCCTGGCCGACCGTGACACCGTCGACCTCGCGGACCTCCCGGAGAGCCACCAGCTGATCCAGTTCACCCGGGGCAGCGGGCTGCGCCGCCAGGTGGAGGCGGCCTTCGCGCGCGCCGGGGTGGAACCCGGCCAGCACTTCCAGGTCGGCCAGATCCACGACATGATCCGGCTGGCCGCGCGGGGCAACGGCGTGACCGTCGTACCGCGCTCGTCCGTGTTCACCGACGCCGCGCCGGGCAGTGACCCCCAGGACTCCCTGCCGTACGGCGCCCGCGCGCTCCGGGTCGCCGACGAGGCGGCCGTCCACACAATCTGCGCGGTCCACGACAGCAAGCGGCTGGCTCCGGCCGCCGCCGCGTTCCTCGAGGTGGTGGAGCGGCACGCGGTCAGCGGGCGGGGCGATCAATCGGCGTAGCAGATCGCTGCGTCCGCATCCACATGTTGGACGGAACGCTCCTGTCGGGCGAGGCTCGTGGGGAAGCCCGAGAGCCCGCGAAAGGGAGCACTGCCATGTCTGCCGTACTGCGGGACGCCTGGTCCACGATCGTCCCGGACATGAAGGACCGGCACGGTCCGCTCCCTCCGCTCATGCTCGCGCTGACCGTGGTGACCGGGCTCGTGGACGCTTTCAGCTATCTCGTCCTGGGCCATGTCTTCGTCGCCAATATGACCGGCAACGTCGTCTTCTCCGGCTTCGCGATCGCCGGCGCGGCCGGTTTCTCGCTGGTCGCCTCCCTCGCCGCGCTGGCCGCGTTCGCCGCCGGCGCCCTGCTCGGCGGCCGGCTCGCCCACTGGGCGGGTGCCCACCGGGGACGGGTCCTGCACCTGGCGCTGCTGCTGGAGACGGCCCTGGTCCTGGCGGCGTACGTCGTCGCGCAGACCACGGACACCGCGCACGCGAGTGGAACGGTCCAATACGCCTTGATCGCGCTCCTCGGCCTGGCGATGGGCGTGCAGAACGCCACCGCCCGCGCCCTGGCCGTACCCGACCTGACCACGACCGTGCTGACGCTCACCATCACCGGAGTGGCGGCGGACAGCCGGCTCGCGGGCGGCAAGGGCAGCAAGATCGGCCGTCGGCTGCTGTCGGCGGCGGCGATGTTCGCGGGCGGTCTGGCCGGCGCCGTGACGGTCGAGCACGGCGGCCGGGCCCTGCCTCTGCTGTTCGCCGCGCTGCTGCTGGTCGCGGCCTCCGCCACCGCGTTCGCGCTGACCCGCTCCGACGCCTCGTGGACGAAGCCGCTGTGAGCGCGAGCCGCCGCACGCTGCACTCGGCTCTTCTCGAACTCGCCCTGACAGCACTGATGTTGTTCATCGTGGCCACCACGGTCCGCTGGCTGCTGGGCACCCTCGACCCGGCGGCCGACGACTGGTGGAACGTTCCAGAGGGCCGCCTCCTCGCCGTGGCCCCGCTCTCCGGCTACACGGTCACCGCCGTCATGCTCTCCCCCTGGGGCAGGGTGACCGGAGGCCACGTCAACCCGGCGATCACCCTCGCGATGTGGCGCTACGGCCGCACATCGGGCCGCGATGTCGCGCCGTTCATCGCGGGACTACTGATCGGTTCCCTCCTCGGCATCGCGGCCGGACGACTGGTGTGGGGCCCGGTGTTCGCCTCCCCCGCCGTGGACTTCGCCGTCATCCGCCCGGCTCCCGGCTGGAGTTGGGCAGCAGTGACCGTCGTCGAGGCCGCCACGATGTTCGCCATCGTCGCCGTCGCCGGAATCGGTCTCTCCAGTCGAAGACTCGGCCCGTTCACCCCCTGGGCCGTCGGCACGATGATCACCGCCCAGATCCTCGCCTTCGGCACCCTGTCGGGCGGAATCGCCAATCCTGCAAGGGAGTTCGGCCCGGCGCTGTTCTCCGGAGACCTCTCCCTCCTGCCGGTCTACCTCCTCGCTCCGCCGTTCGGGGCTCTCACGGCGACGGTCGTGATCAACGGCATCGCCACCCACCGCCGTACGACAGCACAGACGCCGACCGCCGAGCCCCATCGCACTTCCCGCCCGTGATCCCGGTCCACAACCAACGCGAGCACGACGAACCGCTCGACCACTTGCGCCGGGGCGACACCACCCAGGCCCGTATCGCGCGGAGCACCATGTCCTCGACGCCGACGAGGCGTTGGCCGACTGGCTGCGCACCCCTGCCGGAGCCCGACCCTGAAACGTCCGGCCCGGCCCGCCGGCTCGGCCCCGGTCGAGCAGTGACACTGCGGCCAGGGCTCCGACCGGAAGATGCGCCGGGTTCGCGGGACAGCGGCAGCGGGCAGCGAACCGCGCCTCAAGGACTGGAACGGTCCCGCGTCACACCCGCCTCGTGCGGCCTTCGATGTGGTCGAGCATCGTGTCCAGCGCCACCTCCAACGGCCTGACCTGGCGTTGCAGTTGGGTGAGCAGCAGTCCGCCCTGGAGTGCGGCGAGCGTGGCGAGGGCGAGGTCGTCGGGATCGGCGTCGAGTTCACCGCGGTCGTACATCGCCCGGAGACCGCCGCGGATCGCCGACTCCCAGCGCAGGAAGCCGCTGGCCGCGGCGAGCCGCGCCTCGGGGTTGGTCTCGGCGATCTCGCTGCCGAGGGAGCCGATCGGGCAGCCGCCGCGGCACTGCATCCGGAGTTGGTACTCCACCAGCGCGTCCCGCCACTGCCGTAGCCCCTTCATGGTGTCGAGCCCGCCGAAGAGCGGTTTCTGCATGTCCAGCACCGCCTCGGTCTGGAACTCGATCACGGCCAGCAGCAGTTCCTGCTTGTCGGCGAAGTAGTGGTAGATCTGCGAGCCGCTCACCCCGGCGGCTGCCCGCACATCCTCCAGCGTCGCCTCGGTCACGCCCCGCTCGTACATGAGCTGCGCGGCGGCGGCGACGATCCGGCGCCGGGTCTCCTGTCCCTTGCGGGTGAGCTTCTTCTCGGCGGGCCGCCGCACCTCGGTACTCATACCCACGACGCTAGCAGATTCTGGATTGGACAACCCATTTTTCTCGAACCATTCTGGGTCACCCAATCCATTCCGGCCGCCACCTGCGGCCGGACTTCCGGAAGGACCCGGCATGGAACTCTCCGACAAGGTCGCCCTCGTCACCGGTTCGACGGGCGGCATCGGCGCCGAAACGGCGCGGTTGATGGCCGAGGCCGGCGCCGAGGTCGTCGTCTCCGGCCGCAACGCCGAGCGCGGGGCCGCGACCGTACGGTCGATCACGGACACCGGCGGCCGGGCGCGCTTCGTCGCCGCCGACCTCACCGACCCGGCCGCGCTGCGCCACCTCGCCGAAGCGGCCGGCCCCGTCGACATCCTGGTCAACAACGCCGCGATCTTCCCGGGTTCGCCGACCGTGGACCAGGACCCCGCGACGCTCGACGAGACCCTCGCGGCCAACGTCCGCGCCCCGTACCTCCTCACCGCGGCCCTGGTTCCCGCCATGATCGCCAAGGGCTCCGGCAGCATCGTCAACGTCAGCAGCATGGCTGCCAGGATCGGCATGCCCGGACTGTCCGTCTACGGCGCCACCAAGGCCGCGCTGGAGTCGCTGACGCGCACCTGGGCCGCCGAGTTCAGTCCGGCCGGCGTGCGCGTGAACGCCGTCGCACCAGGTCCCACGCGGACCGACATGGTCCTGGCCACCTTCGGCGAGGAGGGTGCCGAGCAGGTCGCGAAGACCACCGTGCTCGGCCGGCTCGCGAGCCCGCGCGAGATCGCCGAGGTCATCCTCTTCCTCGCCTCGGACCGCGCGAGCTACCTCACCGGCACCACCCTCGCGGCCGACGCCGGACGGACCGCCGTCTAGTACCGCGACCACGTTGGTCCACCGGGTTCGTGGAGTAGCGACTTCGAGAGGGCGTCCGGCCCAGCGGCCGCCCTCTCGCCGCGGATGCGAGCAGTTGGCGGCGTTGAGCAGCCAGTACGTCGGGACGGCGGGAGCACGGACCCGGCATCCCGGCGCTACGCCGCCCACCGAACCCCCGCCACTCGACAGCCGGGTGAACTGTCGGCCCGCGGTCCCGGGCGGCGATCGCTGTCATCGGACTGGCGGGCGTGTCTCGACAGGGGCCTTGCCGCACAGGGCACCGTCACCGTTCCGACCGCCCACCGGCCCGACATCGGCCATCAGCCCCGTGCCGAACGAGGAGCCGCGTGACCATCACCGGCCTGCCCCAGCCGATTCTGCCCGCACAGTCTGAAAAGCCACTGGCAGAGGAGGTGATCCTTGAGGTGGACACCCACAAGGACGTGCATGTCGCCGCCGTGGTCACCGTGCTGGAGGTGCTTCTGGCTCACCAGGAGTTCCCGGTCACCACTACCGGATACCGCCAACTTCTTGTCCGGGCAGGCTCGTTCGGCACCCTGAGCCGAGCCGGTGTGGAGTGCACCGGTTCCTACGGAGCCGCCCTGGCCGACTTCCTGAGCCGGGAGAACATCCACGTCGTCGAGGTCAACCAGCACGACCGCGCCCTGCGCCGCAGGCACGGCAAGACCGACGCCGTCGCCGCAGCGGCCGCGGCCCGCGCGCTGCGGGGCCGCCCCGTCACGGTCGGCCCGGGCGCCGTGAGGCAACCCCGGTCCGTCACCCCGGTGCGGCGTCAACCAGCCTGTGGAATGGCGCTGTTGGTGATCGACGCCCGACCCATATCGTTACCTCATGTGGTCATATGCGGTGTGGGGACTGGTCGGTGCCTCCCTGTACAGATGTCTCATCGTCCGGGCTGCCCTCCTGCGCGACGAAGACCCGTTCACACACCGGTACGGGCGGTGGGACTACCCCGACGGGCCCGGCGCCGGCGCCCTCGTCGCAGGCCTGTGCCTGCACGCGCTCCTGGGCGCGGCGGTCGGTTGCACGGCGGCGACTTGGGCCGGCGCGGCGGGGGCGGCGAATGCGGTCAGGTCCCTGATCGCACTGGTCCTGGGGGTCGTCACCCCGATCGTGCTCAAGCCGGCCGGCCGGCTCGCGCTCCGGATCCTGATACCCGATGCCCTGGACGGGGGAACGGAGATACGGCTGACCGACCGCCGGTACTGGTACACGCCGCCCGGTCACCCTCCCGTGGCCGCCGACGGACCGTACCCGTGGGCCGACGAACTGGCCCGGCGCATCCGCGCGCAGGAGGTGGCCCGGCCGGTCAACCTGAAAGGCGCCCACCTCAACGGGGCGGACCTGACCGGGGTGGACCTGCCCTGGGTCTACGCGCAACTGGGCACACTGCCGGGGGTGTGCCTTCGGGAGGCGAACCTGTCCCGGAGCTTCTTCTACGTGGCGAATCTGATCGGCGCCGACCTGACGCGGGCTCGTCTGGACCGCGCGGAGCTGGGCTCGGCGAGGCTGGTCCGGGCACGGTTGACGGAGGCCGACCTGACCGGAGCTCACCTGACGCACGCGAACCTGCTGGACGCGGACCTCGCGGGAGCACGGCTGCGCGGAGCGGACCTGGGCGGGGCGGTGCTCGTCCGGGCGAACCTCACCGGTGCCGACCTGACCGGGGCGTGTCTTGAACGGGCCGACCTGACGGGTGCCGACCTGAGCGGCGCGGAGCTGACGGGCGCGAACCTGGCCGGGGCGCGGTGGACCTCGGAGACCGTCTGGCCCATCGGGCCGGCCGCCCGGATACGGGACGATTCGGAGCAGCTCTTCGATGACGTGTACCGCGTGCACGGCTGGTCGCCCGGACCCTACAAGTCCAAGGAGAAGAGTCAACCTCCTTTCTTCCAACGGCTGTTGATCGCCTTCTGCGATGCCGCCCCGGCGTTCCGGCCGCTTCGCGCCGGTGACGTCGGCCACGGCAAGGAGACGCGGGCCGTCCGGCCCGCCAGACCCGTCGGGCGGGCTGGCCTCAGGAGTGCGCTGAAGTCCGGCACGGCCGTTTCCCTGTCAGGCGCGCAGCTGCACGGTATCGATCTCGTGGGCGTGAGCCTCGCCGGAACGGACCTCAGCCGGGCCGACCTCACGAAAGCGATCCTGACGGGCGCCGACCTGAGCCGGACCGACCTGACCCGGACACGCCTGACGCAGGCGAACCTGTCGGGAGCCAATCTGAAGGGCGCGAACCTGGCTGGAGCGAACACCGTGAGCGCGGACATGACGGGGGCGATCCTTACCGGCGCGAACCTGGCCGACGTCTATCTGATGGGCGCGAAACTGTCCGGCGCCCGCCTGACCCGTACGAACCTGACCGGCGCCCTGTTCTCGGGAACGAAGTTGACCGGGGCCGACCTGACCGACTCCGACCTCACCGATATCGCCCTGGACAAGGCGGACCTGCGCGGCGCGAAGCTCCTGCGGGCCCAGCTGACCTCCGCCAACCTGAGCGAGGCCGACCTGACCAAGGCCATCCTCACCGAAGCCGACCTGACCCGCGCCCATCTCTTCGCCGCGGACTTTTCCCAGGCCCGGATGATCAGGGCCAGGCTCACTCTGGCCTTTCTGTACAAAGCGAAGCTGACGGGCGCCGACCTCACCCACGCGGACCTGGCCGGAGCCGACCTGACCGGAGCGCGCCTCAGAGGGGCCAAGCTGGTTGGGGCCCGGCTGCGCGGCGCGGACCTGGCCGGGGCCGACCTGAGTGGAGCCCGCACCGACGGCGCCGACTTCGCAGAAGCGGTCTGGTCCAGCACGACCAAGTGGCCCGGCACAATCGCCGGGACTATCCGGGATCGCTCCGAAACGGCCCCCGACGGCACCTTCCGCGTACGCACCACCACCCCCGGCAAGCACCACTCCCCCCGCGCGGGAACCTCCGAACCGTAGACCGAAGCCGTCCAAGAACCTCCGCACCCAGTTCGACCCACTCCACTTCCCCACCGCGCCGGCTGCCACTCCGGCCCACCGTCGCGGTACCGACCGGCCGTCACGCCGATTTCCGGTACCCCGTGCGACACCCGTCTGTGATGTCGACGTGGTCGAAACGGCTGCGCGGATACGTGGGTTCTCGCGTCCGGAGGACGAAGACGGACGCTGGATGCTGCTCTGGCTGCCACCGGACGACACCGCGTGCGGCTTGCCTCAGCAGGTGATGGGTCTTGAAGCCGGCCAGGAATTCGGGCGTCATGATGATGCCACCTCGCGGGTCTCGCCGGTCAGCCGCAGGAGAAGCTCCCGAAGCAGCTGAAGCAAGGGACCGTCAACTGCGCACACGGCATGAGCGTGACGCTCCGACGAAACGGCAGTTGGGCCCTGCCCATGGTGCGTACGCGCCGCAGACAGGGCCCAACTCGCGAGAAATACAGCTCAGATCAAGCCGGCCGCCCGCACATCCGGCTAGTCCGCCTCGAAGCGGGCCAGGGCCACGCTCAACCTGCCCTTCTGCAACGGCCATTCGTCCGCCGAACCCGCCACCAGGACCGCGTACTGCGCGCCGTTGGGTGCCGTGAAGGCGTAATCCACCACCTGTCTGCGCTGGTTCAGCGTCTTGTTGTCGTAGGCGTAGACGAGTTCCGCCGCGTCCTGGCCCGGCGCGGTCGCCGACGCCGTGACCTGCTCCAGGCTCAACTCCTCGTAACCCGGCACCTCACCTCTGCGTCTCTTCGACGTGGACTGGAGCGCTTCGTACGGCGTGCCGGTCGGGTTGGCGACCTGGTAGATCTGGAGCAGGTCCCGGTCGCCGTCGATCGTGTAGAAGACGCCGGTCGTGCGCTCGTCGCGCTGCCAGTCGTCGGGCACGGCGATGGTGAAGCCCGCGGGGTCGTGGACCACCCGGTAGCCGACGGGCACGGTGGCTTCGACCGAGGGCGAGTCCGTGGCGGACGGCGACACGGAGGCCGTCGTGCTGTCATCGGTCGACGGCGAGCCACTCGGCACCACCGTCCCCTGACCGCTCTTGTCGTCATGGGAGTCCTGGGAGTTCCGGGAGCCCGACGTCATCTGGATCGTCACCAGGGTCACCACAACGGCGGCCACCAGGGCCCCGGCACCCGCCGTCCACCACGTGCGGTGACGGCGTCCGCCCCACTCCCGCGCCGGACGGCGGGCAGGCGGACATGACGGCGGCCATGCGCCGTCCGGGGCATCCGGATCGGTCACCGGCTGCCCGGCCGTGCCGGGGCCGCGGCCCAGTTCCACGACCGGCTCGTGCGCCGGGCGGACCGGAGGCGGCGCGGAGGTGCGGGCCGCGGACGTCTCGCTCTCACCGTCCTCCCAGTCCTGCGTGTCCTCGTTCCAGTACGGTTGTCCACCGCCCCTCATGGGCTGCTCCTCCCCCGCTCAACTGCCTTTCCCTACCGCTGAGTTCGCCGTCCGCTCACAGGCCGACCATCGTCGCCACCGCCCCGGCGGACGCGAGCACCGTCAGCAACGCCTGCGAGTCCGCGAGGAGTTCACGGAGCCGCTCACGGCGGGTGCGACCCGCCGTGCCCGTGCTGGTGATCTCCGCCTCCGTGTCCGCGAGTTCCGCGTCCAGCGCCGCGGTCGCCGCGTCGGACCGCACCACGCGGAGGTCTTCCCGCAACTTCCTTACCGCTGCGAGGAGTTCCTCCGTGGCCTCGTCACGGGCGGGCGCCGCATGCTGGTGGGTCTCCGCGTGCGCCTGGTGCCCGATGGCGAAGTTGCTGCCGTGCACGTCGCCGATCGTGACGCGCGGCTCGCCCGCGTCCGAGGTGGTCATGGGGTGTCCGGTCCCTTCTGCGGCACGGGGCCGCCGGTGGTCGTACTGGCCGTGGTCGTGCTGGCGGAGGCCCGGTCGCCGATGGCGAAGTTGGAACCTTCCACCGAGTCGATGTTCACGCCGCCGTTGCTGATGTTGACGATCTTCTGGACGAACTCACCGGTCTGGTAACCGGCTTCGGCCAGCGCGATGCGCACTCCGTGCGCGATCCGGTCCTGCACGCTCCTCAAGTACCGGTCCACGTCCATCTCCTGGAACAGCGAACCCGAGGGCGCCGATCCGAGTTCGCGCACCGACAGAGCGGGGCCCTCCGGCAGCGCGCCCGCGTAGCCACCGGTGAGCAGCCGCCAGCCGTACGCCGCGGTCCGGCCCAGCGTGACGACGGCGGTCACGATGGCGCGCGGCATCTGCGGCACCGTCGCGGCGGCCTTGCCGATCAGGTGGTTGTGGCGGAAGCGGTGGGCGACGCGGTCTGCGTCCTTGAAGTCCTCGCGGACCGGGTGCAGGACGTGCGGGGCGATCTCCAGCATGAGCATGCGCCCCTGGGTGTGGATGCGCACGAAGACCGTGACGACCAGTTCCTCGTCCCAGCCGCCGACCCGTACGCGCAGGAAGTGCCGTCGTTTCTCGGCGCCCTCCTCGACCGCGCGCTCCCGGTGCGTCGCGAAGACCTCGTCGCCGTAGGGGGCCGACTCGCGCCGCCGCAGCCCCTCGACGGGCAGGAACACGCACTCGTCGATCTCCAGGCGGCGCAGCCGGTCGCGCACCGGGTACTGCGCGAACTCCGAGGACTCCCGCAGCTGTTCGAGCAGGGGCCGGATCGTCTCCAGGACCGAGCGGTTGCCGATCGGGCGCTGTGTCTTCATACCGTCGGGCCGCAGTTCGACGGCGAGCACCCAGGTGTCGTGGGCGGTACCCGCGCCGCAGAAGGGGTGGGCCTCCTGGTACATGATCAGCGGCGCGTGCTGTTCGGTCCGGATCCGCTCGGCCAGCCGCTGGGAACGCCCGCTGCCGCCGCGGTAGGCGGGGTCGGCGACGGCGTCGGCGAAGCCCTTGCGGGACAGCTCCGCGCCCAGCGCCCGGGTGACCTGGCTGCGCTGTGCGGTGATGCTCGCGACGACGAGCACCAGGACGAGGATGGTCAGCCACGCGCGCAGGGCGCCGGGCCCGTCCGAAGTCGAGTTCACGCCGAAGAAGCCGCCCAGGAAACCGAGCGCCGGATTACTGATCGACGGCGCGCTCTGCGTCGGGTAGCCCTCGGAGTCGTACGTCGTCGTGCCGGCGGACGAGGAGGAGGCGGACTTGCCGGAGAAGGCGTCGGCGAGCGTCACGACCAGGATGCCGAGCAGGAAGAACCGGCCCGACCACCGCAGGTAGAAGGCGAACCAGCGGCGCAGCCACGACGGCCGTTCGGCCCGTCCCCTGACCCAACTGGCCATGGCCAGCATGAGGCTGGGCACGAGGAAGAGGAGCAACCAGGAGTCGGTGACCAGCATTCCGACCACCCACAGGCCGACGATCGCCCCGGACCAGGCCAGGTCCAGACGCCGGGCACGCAGGGCGTGGGCGAGGACGCGGGCGGCGTCGAATCCGGACGAAGGCGCCACGATCCGCTGTTCGTTGACATACAGCTCGTCGATCACGCGGTCGCGGTAGAGCGGGTCGAGATAGGTGCCCGCGCACAGCAGCCGGGTCGACTCGGTGGCGTACGACGGAGTGGCGGCGGGCGGCGTGGCGGCCCTCGACGGCTGTGGTTGGTGCGGCTGTTGCGGCACGAATGCGGTACTCACACCATCCCCCGATGGTAAAGCCGGGCGAACTCGCCCTCTGCGATCTGACAGGGCATCAGGATAGCGAACGCATCGACGCCGTAACCGATTTGCGCACATCCGGCCCTGGCGTACAAGCGTGCGGCCACGACCTGGGCGTATCCGTATCCACCGATCCGGCCACCGGCCGCGCAACGTGGGAGAGGCGCTCCGCAACGAGGGAATCGACCTGCAAGGCGGCGAACGCCGCTTCACGGAATCGGTCGATCTCTTCCGTAGCGTGGGCGACGACTACGGACTGAGCGATGCTCTGGGCAACTTGGGTATTCGCGGGCGCCAACAGGATCGGCAGCGTTGGGCGGCAACCCGTAACCAGGTTCCGGGGCCGTCAATGTTCCTCTGCTGGGAGGAAGTTGACGGCAGAGGAGTAGCTGGCGGGAGTGCGGGAGTCGCTGCTGTTTCATCGGCTGGATGTCGCGACGGTCGCGGGCGCCGTAGAGCCGGGCAAGGACCTCCAAGAGGCGGGCCGCGGGCAGGGGTCAGGGGGCCCACTCAGCCTCGGCGGCCACCTCGAGGAGCTGTCTTCCCCACGTACGTGGTGGTCCGTCCGGGCCTCCGGAAGTGGCGAAACCTGTGACCGGGGGGTCCGTTTCGCGTTGAGCCCGCCCAACCGGCCTCTGTGGTCCGCACCGCAGCCCCGGGACTCTCGCGCGCCTTCAACTCCGCCAGTTGACCGCGCCAAGGCCCGCTCGGCGCTCAACGCGGCCGGTCGCGCCCCGACCGCGGTTACGCGTTGGGCGGCGCGCAGTCGATGTCCGAGACCGTCGTGGCAGCCGATGATGCCTGGCCGGATGCGGACGTGGCATGCCCGTCGAGCCCACGGGCGGTGTGGATCCGCAGCAGTCCATCGATACCGCGCAGCAGGGTCTCGCCGGCCAGCACGGGATCGCCGAGGTAGCCGGCGCTCATCGCGCCGTCGCGGAGCATGACGAAGTGCCGCCCGGCGTGTTCGGCTTCCGCGATCGTGATGTCGGCGAACAGTCCGGTGATCGTCTCCAGGAACCACGCGCGGTGTTGCACGACGGCACGGTGGACCGGGTGGTCGGGGTCGGGGAATTCCGCTGCCGCGTTGAGGAAGGCGCATCCGCGGTAGCCGGGCGAGCGGATCTGCCCGACCAGGGACGCACCGATGCCCCGCAGAATGCCGTCGGCCGGCGCGTCCGCGGCCATCAGGGAGCCGATCTGGGTACGGATCGCCTGGTCGACGCTTCCGATGTAGGCGACGGCAAGATCCTCTTTGCTGGGGAAGTGGCGGTAGAACGTGGCGTTGGTGATCTTCGACTCGGCGACCAGCCGGTCGACACCCACCGTGTGGATGCCCTCCGCGTAGAAGAGCTGCCCGGCGGTCCTCAGGAGCCGCTCCCGGGCCTCGGAGACTCTCCTGCCGGTGCCTGTGCCGGCCTCCGTCTGCATCATGCCGCCCATGATAGCGGGTAGAACGCTCTCTCTTGTTTTCACGGAAGGGGTGTGCCAGGCTCCAAACCAGAGAGATCGTTCTCTCTATACTGCGCATTCACTGGAGAACCCCATGGCATCCACCGCCTCCGCCGAGCACGTCGGCGTCACGCCGGCCCTGCGTCGGCTGTACGTCATCCGCTTCGTCTTCGCCGCCGCGTGGGCGGTGCTCCTGCTGTTGTCCGGCTCGGACCTCACGGTCGCGACCAAGCTTCTGCTGTTCATCTATCCGGCTTTCGACGTGGTCGCGGCCGTCGTCGATACCAGGTCGGCGCGCGCTGACAGGCTGGTCAAGGGCCTGTACACCAACATCGCCACGAGCTCGCTGGCCGCCGTCGGCGTCGCGGTCGCCAGTGCCTCGGGCGTCGCCGACGTGCTGCGCGTCTGGGGCGCGTGGGCGGTCGTCTCCGGGCTGGTCCAGCTGCTCGTGGGCGTCGTGCGCCGCCCGATGGGCGGCCAGTGGGCCATGATCGTCAGCGGCGGCATCTCGGTGCTGGCCGGCGGGAGCTTCCTGCGAAGCGCCTCACAGGACGACCCCTCGCTGACCACCCTCGCCGGCTACGCCGCTCTCGGAGGGATCTTCTTCCTCGTCTCGGCGCTCCGCCTGTCCCGCTCGACCGGCAGGGGCTGACCGGCGGCGACCGAGCATCGCGGCTACCGGACGCGGCGCCAGAGTCGGGACGTGCCCGACAGGACCCGCCTCGGTGACAGGACGGTGCGGCGGATGGCGTACGGCGCCATGAGGCCGGCCGGGCCCCATCGACGCCGGTCGAATCCCCGGTCTTCCTGACGGGCCCCACCTCAGTGATCGGCGTCCGCTGCCCGGACTCCGCACAAGCTGCTTCCACAGGCGAGACCCACCAACGCCGATGAACCGCTCACGACCGAGATCCGGACCATTCCGGGCCCAGCGAATCGCTCCGAGTGCTGAGACGCACGATTTACGCTGGTCAGCGATCTGTGGCTCGTGTACCACCAGCAGACCAGGAATCTGCTGGTGGTACACCCTTCAAGGCCACAGCCTCAGGAATCGGTCTTGCACTGCCTGCCGTCACGCACTCTCACCCCGCTCCTGACCCGCAACTACGCGCTGGAGAGGAGAAAGAACGGCAAGTTCGCCAAGGTTGACGCGCCCCACCGACGGACACATTCAGCGAAGCCGCCGCGCCAGCGCGCTCCTGCTGTCACTCCCGCAGACGGGCATCCGCCCTGAACAGCCGTTTTCCCCTTCCCCTTCCGTGAGACGGAAGCGGTATTGCGGCCCCCCGACGCCCTTCCCGACGATGTCGCCATCACCCAACGACGGGAGCCGCAGCCATGCCGCACACGACCGCCTTCGCCAGGAACCAGTGGTACGTCGCCGCCTACAGCCACGAGGTCGGCCGTGATCTGCTCGGCCGGACGATCCTCGGCGAGCCCCTCGTCTTCTACCGCACCGAGGACGACGGCACCCCCGTGGCGCTGCACGACCGGTGCGTGCACCGGCGGTTCCCGCTCTCCGAGAGCCGGCTCGACGGGGACCGGATCGTGTGCGGGTACCACGGGTTCACGTACGACACGACGGGCAGTTGCGTGTACGTGCCGGGGCAGAAACGCATCCCCCGCACCGCCCGCGTCGCCTCCTACCCGGTGGTCGAGCAGGACGCGCTGGTCTGGGTGTGGATCGGCGACCCGGCCCTCGCCGACCCGCAGGTCATCCCGCGGGCCCCGCACCTCGCCTCCCCCGAGTGGGTCACCGTCAGCGGCATGGAACCGATCGACGCCGACTACGGCCTCCTCGTCGACAACCTCCTCGACCTCTCCCACGAGACGTATCTGCACGGCGGTTACATCGGCTCCCCCGAGGTCGCCGAGACACCGATCACCACGGAGGTCGACGAGGGCGCCGGAGTCGTACGGGTGAGCCGGCACATGGACGACGCCGAGTGCCCGCCGTTCTACGCCAAGTCCACCGGGATACGAGGGCGGATCACTCGCTGGCAGGACATCGAGTACCACGCGCCCTGCCTCTACCTCCTGCACAGCCGGATCGCCCCGGTCGGCGTACTCCCCGAGGCGGACGGCAGCGACCCCAACGGCTTCCACACGGAGATCACCTACGCCATCACGCCCTCCTCGGACGGCAAGGTGTACGACTTCTGGGCGGTCTCGCGCGACTGGGCCACGGACGACACCGAGGTCACCGAGTTCCTGCGGAGCAACAACCACACCGTCGTCATGCAGGACGTGGACGCCCTCAACCTCCTTCAGCGGACGCTGGGTTCGGAGCGCAGCGGCTACCAGGAGCTGAGCATCAACATCGACACCGGCGGTCTCGCCGCCCGCCGTATCCTCGCCCGGCTGGTCGAGGAGGGCGCCAAGCCGGTGGAGAAGGTCCAGTGACCGCTCCGACCGGCGAGGTCTACCGCATCGACTGGCTGCCGGGCACCGACATCCTGCACGGCACCTGTCACTGCGGTCGCGAGCACACGTCGCAGGATCCGATCGAGATGTGGGAGTGGATGCTCGCCCACCCCCGGGGCCACTCGGTCGACGAGCCGCAGGGAGCCGACGCATGACCACCTCCGAGGCCGAACTCGCCGCCGAGCGCCGGGAGTTCGCGGCCGACACCGAACTCGTCGTCGAACGGCGCGAGTTCGCGGCCGACGGCGTGCTCGCCCTCACCCTGCGCCACCCGCTCGGCGAGCAACTGCCGCTCTGGGAGCCGGGCGCGCACATCGACGTCGTGCTCGGCCCCGGCCTGGAGCGCCAGTACTCGCTGTGCGGCGACCCGGCGGACCGTACGGCATGGCGGATCGCGGTCCTGCGGGAGCCGGACGGGCGGGGCGGATCGGCCCTTGTGCACGAGCAGTTGGGGCAGGGCGACACGGTGCGGGTGCGCGGACCGCGCAACCACTTCCGTCTGGAGTCCGCCCCCCGCTACCGCTTCGTCGCGGGCGGCATCGGCATCACCCCGCTCCTGCCGATGCTCGCCTCGGTGGAGGCGGCGGGCGCGGAGTGGAGCCTGCTCTACGGCGGTCGCACCCGCAACTCCATAGCCTTCACGGAGGAGTTGAGCCGCTACGGCGACCGCGTCACCGTCGCTCCGCAGGACGAGATCGGACTGCTCGACCTGCCGTCCGTCCTGGACGACGTGACCGAGGGCACCCTCGTCTACTGCTGCGGTCCCGGTCCACTGCTGGACGCGGTCGAGGCCCGCTGTCCCGGAGGCGTCCTGCGCCTGGAGCGCTTCCAGCCGAAGGTCCAACAGGCGGGCGCCGACACCGAGTTCGAGGTGGTGCTGGAACAGAGCGGCAGGACACTCACCGTCCCGGTGGGCGTGTCCGTGCTCGACACCGTGCGCTCCGCCGGGGTCGAGGTGCTGTTCTCCTGCACCGAGGGCACCTGCGGGACCTGCGAGACCGACGTCCTCGAAGGCACCCCGGACCACCGGGACTCGGTGCTGAGCGAGGAGGAGCGGGAAGCGGGCGAGACCATGCTCATCTGTGTCTCGCGCTGCCTGGGGAAGCGGCTCGTGCTCGATCTGTGATCCGCAGGTCGTCGTCGATGAGGGCCACCGCCGCCAGTAGCTGGGGCAGCAGGTCCCGTCGTACGGCCTCGGCGGAGTGCCGGCCGGCGTGCGCCCCGACGCTCACGCCGGCGACCACCGCGCCGTCCCGGTCCCGCACCGGGGCGGCGACCGATCTGAGGCCCTCCTCCAGTTCCTCGTCGACGAGCGCGTACCCCTCGTGCCGTATCCGGTGAAGTTCCTTGCGCAGTACGTCGGTTGACGGACGGGCGTCCAATTCATCGGCCGGCAGGTGGGCGAGGAGCACCCGGCCCACCGCGGTGGTGCGGGCGGGGTGGCGGGTGCCCACGGTGATCGTGGCGGCCAGGACGCGGCGGGCCGGGAGACAGGCGATGTGGACGACGTCGTCGCCGTCGAGGACGCACAGGGACGCCGACTCCCCTGTCCGCGCGACGAGTTGCTCCAGATGCGGGGCCACGATCTGCGGCAGGGTGGAGCCCGCGAGGTAGGAGTAGCCGAGTTCCAGGACGCGCGGGGTGAGCCGGAAGAGGCGTCCGTCGGACTGGACGTAGCCGAGGTCGGCCAGGGTCAGGAGCAGTCGGCGGGCGGCGGCGCGGGTCAGCTCGCAGGCGCGGGCCACCTCGCTGAGCGTGCGGGCGGGATGCTCGGCGTCGAAGGAGCGGATGACCGCGAGGCCGCGCTCGAAGGACCTCACGAAGTGCGGTGCGCGGACTGCCGCAGGCATCGTCGCCTCCAGACGGACGCACGGGGTGCGCTCCGGGAGCACGGTAGAAGCGCGATTCGATAACTGTCAACAATTTTGTTAGCCAAACCATTGACCCGGTCGGACGCAGGGTTCTACGTTCCCGCTGAGCACCAAGAAGAGCACCACTGTGCGCTGTGCGCACAGCCTGTCGGAACACCGTTGTCTGCACAGGAGGAGCCGTATGCGTCGTCTGCTCGCCGGTCTCACGGTCGGCACGTTTCTGCTCGCCACCGCGGCCTGTGGCTCGTCCGACGGGTCGAGTTCGTCGAAGAGCACGTCCTCGGGGGCCACCACCACGGTCAAGGTGGGGGTCATCCCCATCGTCGATGTCGCCCCGCTGTACCTCGGCCAGAAGCAGGGCTTCTACACCAAGCACGGCCTGAAACTGACCATGACCCTCGCGCAGGGCGGCGCGGCCATCGTGCCGGGTGTGGTCAGCGGCCAGTTCCAGTTCGGCTTCTCGAACATGACCTCGCTGATGCTCGCCCAGTCCAACGACGTCCCGGTGAAGGCCATCGCCAACGGCGTCGCCTCAACCGGCGTGTCGGGCAAGGACTTTGGCGCCCTCGTCGTCAAGAAGGGCAGCACGCTGAAGTCGGCGAAGGAGCTGGAGGGCAAGAAGGTCGCGGTCAACACGCTGAAGAACATCAACGAGACGGCCGTACGCGAATCCGTCCGCAAGGCCGGCGGCGATCCGGACAAGGTGAAGTTCGTCGAGCTGGCCTTCGACCAGATGCCGGCCGCGCTCGACAAGGGTCAGATCGACGCGGCGATGGCCGTCGAACCCGCGCTCACCACCATGCTCAACCAGGGCGCCCAGCAGATCGCCTGGCCGCTGGTCGACGTCGCGCCGAACCTCACCGTCGCCATGTACTTCACGTCCTCGGCGTACGCGACGAAGAACCCTGACGTGGTCAAGAAGTTCCAGGAGGCCACCGCCGAGTCCCTGGCCTACGCCGACGCCCACCCGGACGAGGTCCGGCAGATCGTCGCCACGTACACCAAGGTCCCGGCCAGTGTGCTGGCCAAGGTGATCCTGCCCAAGTGGCCCGCCGATCCCAACCGTTCGTCGATCGAGGCGCTGGAGAAGCTGAGCGAGACCGACGGCCTCTTCAAGAAGACCCCCGACCTGAACACGCTGCTCCCGTGAAAGGACTGAACACCGCACTCGGTGCGGCCGGACTCGCGGCCTTCCTCGCCCTCGGCGAGGTCGTGCCGCGCGTCGGCATCGTCAAGGAGGCCTACTTCCCGCCGACCAGCAGGATCGCCTCCGCGTTGTGGACCGAGCTGAACGACGGCGCGTTCTGGTCGGCGCTCGGCGACACCCTCACCGGCTGGGCACTCGGCCTCGCGATCGCCGTCGGCGCGGGGATCGTCGCGGGCGTCCTGCTCTCCGTCGTCCCCCACCTCCGCGAGGCGACCGCCTCCACGATCGAGTTCCTGCGCCCGATCCCCTCGGTCGCCCTCATCCCCCTGGCAGTGCTGTTGTACGGCACCGAGCTCAAGTCGGTGCTGTTGCTCGTCGTCTACGCCTCCTTCTGGCAGATCCTCATCCAGGTCCTCTACGGCGTCCAGGACGTCGACCCGGTCGCCGAGGAGACGGCGCGGTCCTACGGTCTCGGCACCTGGGCGCGGGTGCGGCACGTGCTGTGGCCGAGCGCGCTGCCTTACGTCATGACCGGCGTACGGCTGGCGGCGGCCGTCGCGCTGATCCTCACCATCACGGCCGAACTGGTCATCGGCGCACCGGGGTTGGGCGCGACCATCATGGTCGCGCAGAGCTCGCAGGCCGTGCCCGAGATGTACGCGCTGATCGTGGTGACCGGTCTGCTGGGACTGATCATCAACGTGGGCGCGCGGACGGTGGAGCGGCGGGCGCTGGCCTGGCACCAGTCGGTGCGCGGGGAGGTGGCGGTGTGAGGCGCGTACTGCTCCGGCTGCTGTTCGTGGTCGCGCTCCCGGCGGTGCTGCTCACCGTCTGGTGGCTGGCGTCGGACGGCAGCACCAACGTCTTCTGGCCACCGCTGCGGACGATCCTCAAGACCTTCCCGAACGTGTGGACCGCGGACCGTTTCCGGACGGACGTGCTGCCAAGTGTCCTGCGTCTGACGGCCGGTTACGCCGCGGCGGCCGTCGCCGGCGTCGCGCTCGGCACAGTCATCGGCTCCTACCGGCGGGTCCGCGCGGTGTGCGAACCGGTCCTGGAGTTCCTGCGCGCGGTGCCGCCGCCGGTCCTGGTCCCGGTCATCATGCTGTTCGCGGGCATCGGCGACACCATGAAGATCGTGGTCATCGCGAGCGGCTGCGTCTGGCCGATCCTCCTCAACACCGTCGAGGGCGTCCGCGCGGTCGACCCGGTCATGAAGGAAACGGCCCTCTCCTACGGCATCACGGGCACCGCCCGCCTGCGGAGCCTGGTGCTGCGCTCGGCGAGCCCGCAGATCTTCACCGGGCTGCGCCAGGCGCTGTCCATCGGGATCATCCTCATGGTCATCAGCGAGATGTTCGCCGGCACCGACGGACTCGGTTACACCGTCGTCCAGTTCCAGCGCAGTTTCGCGGTGCCCGACATGTGGACGGGCATCCTCGTGCTCGGGATGCTGGGATTCCTGCTCTCCGTCGTCTTCCAGGTGGTCGAGCGGCGGGTGCTCGGCTGGTACCACGGCCTGCGCGCGGCCACCCGCCGGTCCCCGTGAACATCGTGAAAGGGCGGTCCATGCTCGACGTACGCGGCCTCAACAAGGTCTACGAGGGTTCCGGCCGCCGGGTGGAGGCGGTGCGGGACCTCACCTTCACCGTCGAAGCCGGCGAACTCGTCTGTCTCGTCGGCCCGTCGGGCTGCGGCAAGACCACTCTGCTCAAGTGCATGGGCGGACTGCTCACCCCGACCGCGGGCGAAGTCTTCCTGAACGGAAGGAAGGTGAGCGGTCCGCCGCCCGGGATGGCGTTCGTCTTCCAGGAGTACGGGCGCAGCCTGTTCCCCTGGATGCGGGTCGGCGAGAACGTCGAACTGCCCTTGAAACAGAAGGACTTGAGCAAGGCGCGCAGGCGTGAACTGGTCGCGGACGCGCTGGAGTCGGTGGGTCTGACGGAGGCGGCCGAGGCGTATCCGTGGCAGCTGTCCGGCGGAATGCAGCAGCGGGTCGCCATCGCCCGCGCACTCGCCTACGAACCCGAAGTCCTGCTGATGGACGAGCCGTTCGCGGCCGTCGACGCGCAGACCCGGGCCGATCTGGAGGACCTGGTACGGGGGTTGTGGCGGGAGCGCGGCATCACGATCCTCTTCGTGACCCACGACATCGACGAGGCCGTCTACCTGGGCGAGCGGGTGGTGGTTCTCTCCGCGTCACCGACCGTCGTGCAGGAGCAGCTGAAGGTCGATCTGCCCGTGGAGCGCGACCAGTTGCACACCCGGGTCGCCCCGCGCTTCGCCGAACTGCGAACCCATGTGTACGAGCAGATCCAGGCGGCGAAGCGCGGGACACTCCCGGTTCAGGACCGGCTCACGAAGTCCGATACGCCTCCACTTCGCTGAACTGGGCGCCCGGCCAGCCGGAGTTGGCGCTGACACTGAGCCGCAGACAGCGGAGGTTGGTGCCGCTGGGCAGGGCCACGGTGACCGTGTTTCCGGTCGCCGGGTCGAAGCGGTAGCCGGTGGCGCCGACGAGGGTCGAGTGGGTGGCGCCGTCGGTGCCGCCGAGCACGGTGACAGTCTGCGTGCGCGCGCTCCACGCGGACGCCGGCGGCAGCTTCAGGACCAGCCTGCGAACGGCCTGGGCCGAGCCGAGGTCGACCGCCCAGGCCTGTGTGAAGGCGTTGTTGGTGGACTCCCAGTAGGTGTTCGCGTCGCCGTCGACCGCCTTGCCGGGCGTGCAGACGTCCTGCGAGCCGGTCGTGGTGGCGGACTCGGCCTTGACGGAGGTGAACGGGAGGGAGGCACCGGAGGCCGCGTGGCGGCGCCGGGGGTCAGGGCGACGAGCATGCCCGCGGCGAGCGCGACCGCCGCACCGATAATTGGCATGCACCTGACATCTCCGAGCATGGTGCTGTGCATGTGCTGATCCCTTCGAGGTGGGGGTGCAGGGATAGCGGGATGCGGGATACGAGATGACGGGTGGCGGTCGGCCTGCGACCGGCCGCGGTCGGCTGTCTGCAGTCGGCTGTCCACGGTCGACCATTGACCACCGACCACCGACCACCGACAGTCGCCCGTCGCCCGTCGCCCGTCGCCCGTCGCCCGTCGCCCGTCGGCGTTACGCGGTGTGCAGCCAGGCCGCCGTGTCCTGCGGCAGTCGGCCCTGGTCGTCCAAGGGGCCGCTGGTGAGCAGAAGCCGGGTGTGCGGCAGGAGGTCGACGGGTGTGCCGGACAGGTTGACCAGGCACGTCGTGCCGTCGGCCCGGGCGAAGGCGAGGACGCCGTCGGGGGCGGGCAGCCAGGTGAGGGGGCCGTCACCGAAGGCCGGCCGGAGTCGGATCGCCTCGCGGTAGAGGTTGAGCATGGAGTCGGCAGTCTGCCGCTGAAGGTCGACCGCATACGATGTCCAGCCGTCCGGCTGCGGAAGCCAGGGCTCACCGCGCGAGCCGAAGCCCGCGTACGGCGCGTCGGCCACCCACGGGAGCGGTACACGGCAGCCGTCGCGGCCGGGGTCGGTGCCGCCCGACCTCAGGTACATCGGATCCTGGATGCGGTCGACCGGCAGCTCGACCTCGGGCAGCCCCAGCTCCTCCCCCTGGTAGAGGTAGACGACGCCGGGCAGGGCCAGCGACAGCAGCGCCGCCGCCCTGGCGCGCCGGGTGCCGAGGGCGAGGTCGGTCGGCGTGCCGAAGGCCTTGGTGGCGAAGTCGAAGCCGGTGTCGGCGCGGCCGTAGCGGGTGACCGTGCGGGTCACGTCGTGGTTGCAGAGGACCCAGGTGGCGGGGGCGCCGATCGGGGCGTGCTCGGCGAGGGTCTCGTCGATCGAGGTGCGCAGCCGGTCCGGGTCCCAGGGGCAGGACAGGAAGGAGAAGTTGAAGGCGGTGTGGAGTTCGTCGGGGCGGAGGTAGCGGGCGAAGCGTTCGGTGTCGGGGAGCCAGACCTCGCCGACGAAGACGGCGCCGTACTCGTCGGCGACGGCCCGCCAGGAGCGGTAGATGTCGTGAAGTTCGTCGCGGTCGACGAAGGGGTTGGGGTCGCGGCCCTCGACGAAGTCGGGCAGTGCGGGGTCCTTGGCAAGCAGCGCGGCCGAGTCGATACGGACCCCTTCGACCCCGCGCTCGAACCAGAAGCGCAGGATGTCCTCGTGCTCCTGGCGGACAGCCGGGTGGGCCCAGTTGAGGTCGGGCTGTTCGGGGGTGAACAGGTGGAGGTACCAGTCGCCGTCGGGGAGGCGGGTCCACACGGGTTCGGTGGAGGCGGCGAACTGGGACGGCCAGTCGTTGGGCGGGAGTTCACCGTGTGCGCCGCGTCCGGGGCGGAAGTGGAACAGGTCGCGTTCGGGACCGCCGGCGAGGGCGGCGCGGAACCACGGGTGCTGGTCGGAGACGTGGTTGGGCACGATGTCGACGATCGTGCGGATGCCCAACTCCCTTGCTTCGGCGATGAGTTTCTCGGCCTCGGCGAGCGAGCCGAAGGCCGGGTCGATGGCGCGGTAGTCGGCGACGTCGTAGCCGCCGTCCTTCATCGGCGACAGGTACCAGGGGGTGAACCACAGGGCGTCCACGCCGAGTTCGGCGAGATACGGCAGTCTGGAGCGGACGCCCGCGAGGTCGCCGGTGCCGTCGCCGTCGCCGTCCGCGAAGCTGCGGACGTACACCTGGTAGATGACGGCCGAGCGCCACCAGTCGTCGTGGCTCTGGGCATGGGTGGGCTGTCCCACTGTGCTGGCCTTTCTGTCGGAGGGCGTCGAGGGGCGGTGTCAGCCCTTCGTGCTGCCCGCGCTGATCCCGGCGATGATGTGGCGCTGGAAGACCAGGAACATGGCGACCATGGGGATGCTCGCGATCACCATCGCGGCGATGAGCACGGTCAGTTGGATGTTCTGCGACAGCTGGACGAGTGCCACGCTGATCGGCTGTTTGTCGGTGTCGGAGAAGACCATCAGCGGCCACAGGAAGTCCTGCCACACGGCGACCAGGGCGAAGATCGAGACGACGCCGAGGACGGGCCGGGACATGGGCAGCACGATGGACCACAGGATGCGGAGTTTTCCGGCGCCGTCGATCTCGGCGGCCTCCATGACGTCGCGCGGGAGTTGGTCGAAGAACCGTTTGAGGAGGTACAGGTTGAAGGCGTTGGCGACGGCCGGCAGCCAGATGCCGAGGGGGTCGTTGAGCAGGCTGGTGTGGATCAGCGGGAGGTCCGCGACGGTCAGGTACTTCGGTACGACCAGGGCCTGCGCGGGGACCATCAGCGTCGCGAGGATGCCGCCGAGGATCAACTTGCCGAAGGCGGGCTTGAGTTTGGACAGGGCGTAGGCGGCGGCCGTGCACAGGACCAGCTGGAACGCCCAGGCGCCGGCGGCCTGGACGACCGTGTTCCACAGGTGCTGCGGGAGCTGCATCAGGTCCCAGGCGTCCGTGTAGCCGCTGAGGTGCCAGTGCTTGGGGATGATCGTGGGCGGGGTCTGTGCGATCTCGTCCGGCGACTTCATCGCGCCGGTGACCATCCAGTAGACGGGGAAGAGGAAGGCGAGCGCGAAGAGCACGACGACACCGGTGAAGACGGTCCAGTAGACGGCCCTGCCGCGGGGCCGGGCGAGCGCGGCCGGGGAGAGCAGCGTGCGGGTGCTCACAGGTCGTCCTCTCCAGAGCGGGTCAGCCGCAGATAGAGGGCGGAGAAGACGCCGAGCAGCACGAGGAGCATGACGCTGAGGGCGCAGGCGCCGCCGAAGTCGTTGTAGAGGAAGGCGTATTTGTAGATGAGGTAGAGGACGGTGACGGTCGCGCTTTCCGGGCCGCCCCCGGTGATGACGAAGGGTTCGGTGAAGACCTGCATCGTGGCGATGATCTGAAGGAGCATCAGCATCAGGATGACGAAGCGGGTCTGAGGGATCGTCACATGGCGTACGCGCTGGAGGAGGCTCGCGCCGTCGAGTTCGGCGGCCTCGTACAGCTCGCCGGGGATGGACTGGAGCGCGGCCAGGTAGATGAGGACCGTGCCGCCCAGGTTGGCCCAAGTCGCCACGATCACCAGGGAGATGAGGGCGGTGTCGGTGCCGTTGGACCAGTTCGAGGTGGGCAGGTGCAGGAAGCGCAGCGTCTCGTTGGCGAGGCCGGCTCCGGGGTCGTAGAACCACTTCCACAGCAGGGCGGTGACCACCGGCGGGATCATCACGGGGAGGTAGACGACGACCCTGAAGAACGCCTTCCAGTGCCTCAACTCGTTGAGGACCAGGGCGAGTACGAAGGGGATCGCGAAGCCGATGAGCAGGGCGAGCAGGGTGAAGACGAGGGTGTTGCGCCAGGCGGCGGTGAACTCGGGGTCGTGCCAGACGCGGGTGAAGTTGGCGGTGCCGACCCACTCGGGCGAGGAGCCTGGCGTGTACTTCTGGAAGGCGATCACGACCGCGCGGATCGCCGGGTACCAGGAGAACAGGGCGAAGCAGATGAGGCCGCCGAGGAGGAAGGCGTAGGCGCGGGCCTGGTCGAGGAGGCGGCGCCGCCCCCGGCCCCCTACCGGGGGCGGCGCCTCGATCTGTCGTACCGCCGTCGTCTCGACGGGGATCCGGGTGGCCGTCCGGGTCATCGGGTCAGCCCCGGGCCAGGATGCCGTCGATCTTTCCGGAGGCGTCCCCCAGGAGTTGGTCGATGTTCGCGTCCTTCTTGGTGAGGACGGCGGAGACGGCCGAGTCGAGGACGGAGTAGATCTGCTGGGCGTCCGGCGGCTCGATCTTCTTCTGGAGGGGTGCGTTGCCGTCCAGGAAGGTCTGGTAGTTCTGCACCGGGACGTTGGAGTTGGCCTTCTTGACCTGCTGGTCCTTGGCGTCGGCGGCGCCGGTGAACAGGCGCGGTTCGGGCAGTCCGACGGGGGCGTCGGCCTTCTTGGCGCGGGCGTAGTCGCCGAGGAAGCCGCTGCCCGGGGTGAGGAACATGCTGTCGAGCCACTTGAGGCCGGCGCGGATCTGGGCGGGTGTGTCGTGCTTGTTGAACATGTAGCCGTCGCCGCCGATGAGCGTGCCCTGGCCGCCGGGCATCGGGCCGAGGGCGAGGTCGTCGTAGTTGCCGCCCTTCTCCTTGACCAGGATCGGGATGTTGTCCGGGGCGGAGAGGTACATGCCGAGCTTGCCCGAACCCATCAGCTGCTGCACGTCGTTGATGACGAGGAGCTGCTTGCTGCCCATGGAGTTGTCGGTCCAGCGCATGTCGTGCAGGTTCTGGAGGACGGCGTGGCCCTGCGGGGTGTCGATGGTGGCCTTCTTGCCGTCGGCGCTGACGACGTCGCCGCCCTGTGAGTACATCTCGGCGGTGAAGTGCCAACCCCCTTGGTTCTGGGCGCTGTAGTCGGCGTAGCCGATGGTGCCGTTGCCGAGCGCGGCTATCTTCTTTGCGTCGGCGCGGACTTCGGCCCAGGTCGTCGGCGGCTTGTCGGGGTCGAGGCCGGCCTGCTGGAAGAGCTTGCGGTTGTAGAGCAGGCCCATCGAGTAGCCGGTGCGCGGGATGCCGTAGATCTTGCCGTCGACGGTGTAGATGTCGCGCAGCTGCTGCTGAAGAGTGTCGTAGCTCTTCAACTCCTTGATGTACGGGGTGAGATCGGCCGCCTGGTTGATGTCGACGACGTGCTTGGCGTCGGTGAAGTACGTGTAGAACACGTCCTCCATCTGGCCGCCGGCGAGTTTGGCGTCGAAGGTCTTCGGGTCCTGGCAGGGGAACGCGTCGTGCGCGACGACGTCGATGTCGGGGTTCTTCTTCTCGAAGGCCGCGACGTCGGAGTCGAAGAACCCCCGGTCGACCTTGGCGCTCTTGGGCGGCTCGCAGTTGACCGTGATGCGTGTCTTGCCGCTCGCCGAGTCGTCGCCGGACCCGCAGGCGGCGGCGGTGAGCGCGAGAGAACAGACGCCGATCGCGGCGAAGGTACGGCGGAACCCGGTGCTTCTCATCGGTGGACCCCTCTGGGCAGGAGCGGTGGGCGCCCACACTCAAGCACCGCCGACATCTCTCCGCAAGATGTCGCGCAGAATCTGTAATTATTCGACAGCAGGGCGCCGGTCAGCTGCGCGGGGCTTGCGCGGTGGAACCCCTGACCACCAATTCCGGTTCGAAGAGAAGCTCTTCGGCGGGTACGACGGCGCCGCCGACCTGAGAGTTCAGGAGCTCGACGGCCGCCCGGCCCATGGCCTCGATGGGCTGGCGGACGGTGGTCAGCGGGGGCTCGGTGCAGTTCATGAACGCGGAGTCGTCGTAACCGACGACGGAAATCTGTGACGGGACATCAAGTCCCTTGCGGCGGGCGGCCCTTACCGCGCCGAGGGCGAGCGGGTCACTGGCACAGATGATGCCGGTGACACCCCGGTCGATCAGCCGAGAGGCAGCCGCGTGTCCGCCCTCGATGGAGAAGATGGCGCGCGCCACGAACTCGTCGGGCAGATCCCGGGACAGGGCCCGCGCGGCGGCCAGCTTCCGCGCCGAGGGCATGTGGTCGGCGGGGCCGAGGACCAGCCCGATGCGCTCGTGACCGAGGGAGGCGAGGTGGCGCCAGGCCTGCTCGACGGCGACCGCGTCGTCGCAGGAGACGGCCGGGAAACCGAGGTGGTCGATGGCCGCGTTGAGCAGGACGACCGGGATGTTGCGCTCGGCGAGCAGCCGGTAGTGGTCGTGCGGCGCGTCCGCCTGCGCGTAGAGGCCGCCGGCGAACACGACGCCGGAGACCTGCTGTTGGAGCAGCAGCGTCACGTAGTCGGCCTCGGAGACCCCGCCCTTGGTCTGGGTGCAGAGCACGGGGGTGAGGCCGAGTTGGGCGAGCGCGCCGCCGATCACCTCGGCGAAGGCGGGGAAGATGGGGTTCTGCAGCTCGGGCAGCACCAGGCCCACCAGTCGCGCGCGTTCACCGCGCAACTGGGTGGGCCGCTCGTAGCCGAGGACGTCCAGAGCCGACAGCACCGACTGCCGGGTGGAGTCGGAGACTCCGGGTTTGCCGTTGAGTACCCGGCTGACCGTGGCCTCGCTGACCCCGACCTTCTTCGCCACCTCAGCAAGTCGTCGCGTCATGCGCGCAAGAATAGCGCAAGTGACGCAAACGGTTTGCGCTATCGGGCAACTGACCGGAACTGGTTCATGGCATCACGGCCCCGACATCAGTCGTGTGCGGCCCACAGTCCGCGGACATGTCCCAGGTGGCGGGTCATGATCTCCCGCACGGCCCGCTTGTCACGGTCCAAAAGCGCGTCCAGGAGTTCCAGGTGCTCCTGGGCCGAGGCCAGCAGGCGTCCCTCCTTGACGAGGGCGGTGAGCCCGTAGAGGCGGGACCGCCCCCGCAGATCACCGACGACCTCGACGAGATGGGCGTTGCCGGCCAGGGCGAGCAGCCCGAGGTGGAAGCGGGTGTCGGCCTCGACGTACGCGATGAGGTCGCCGGCCACGGCCGCGTGGACGATCTCCCGGGCGGCGGGCCGCAGCGCCTCCAGCGAGACGGGGTCGGCGGTCCCGGCCAGCCCCACCATCGTGGGGATCTCGATCAGGGCGCGGACGTGGGTGTACTCGTCGAGCTGCTTCTCGGAGACCGCGGTGACCCGGAACCCCTTGTTCGGGACGGTGTCGACCAGCCCCTCCTTGGCGAGGTCGAGCATGGCCTCGCGCACCGGTGTGGCCGAGACGCCGAAGCGGGCGGCGAGCGTCGGCGCGGAGTACACCTCGCCGGGCCGCAGCTCCCCCGCGACCATCGCGGCCCTGAGCGCGTCGGCGACCCGCTCGCGGTAACTGCTCTTCCCGCCCAGCGCGGGCAGGTCCGGGGCAGCGGTGGGCGGGGCGCCGGTGCGCTGGACGGCCATCGGATCTCCTGGTGTACAAGTCGTGCAATGTCACGCGTGACCTGACATTATCCCCGGTCTAGAGGACGAACCCGCCCGGGAACGGGTCGGTGGGATCGAGCGAGTACTGCGCGGTGCCGGTGATCCAGGCACGGCCGGTGAAGCTGGGCAGAACGGCGGGGACACCGGCGACCTCGGTGGTGCCCAGGAGCCGCCCGGTGAACCGGGTGCCGATGAAGGACTCGTTCACGAACTCGGTGTGCAGCGGGAGTTCGCCGCGCGCGTGGAGCTGCGCCATGCGGGCGCTGGTGCCCGTGCCGCAGGGCGAGCGGTCGAACCAGCCGGGGTGGATCGCCATCGCGTGCCGCGAGAGCCGGGCGGTCGCACCGGGCGCGTACAGGTGGACGTGATGGCAACCGCGAATGGACCGGTCCACCGGGTGGACGGGCTCGTCCCGCTCGTTGATCGCCTCCATGAGGGACAGGCCCGCCTTGATGATGTCGTCCTTGCGGGACCGGTCCAAGGGCAGCTCGAACTGGTCCAGCGGCAGGATGGCGTAGAAGTTGCCGCCGTACGCCATGTCGTATGTCACCGTCCGCCCGTCGGCGAGGGTGGCCTTGCGGTCCAGACCCACGGAGAACGACGGGACGTTCTTGAGGGTGACGTTCTTCGCGGCGCCGTCCTCGACCTCGACCTCGGCGACGACCAGGCCGGCCGGGGTGTCGAGCCGGATCGTGGTGACCGGCTCGACGACCTCCACCATGCCCGTCTCGACGAGCACGGTCGCCACGCCGATCGTGCCGTGTCCGCACATGGGGAGATAGCCGGAGACCTCGATGTAGACGACGCCCCAGTCGCAGTCGGGGCGGGTGGGCGGCTGGAGGATCGCGCCGCTCATCGCGGAGTGGCCGCGCGGCTCGTTCATGAGGAACTGCCGGATGTGGTCGCGGTGTTCGCGGAAGTACAGCCGCCGCTCGTTCATCGTCGCGCCGGGGATGGTGCCGATGCCGCCGGTGATCACCCGGGTCGGCATGCCCTCGGTGTGGGAGTCGACGGCGTGCAGGACGAGTTTGCTGCGCATGACGCTCCTGGTGGATCGGTGCCGGTGCGAGGGTAGTTACGCGAGTCCGGCGGCGACCGCCCTCTCGGTGGCTGCGCGCACGACGGCCTCCTGCTCCGGCAGCAGCGGGACGCGCGGCGGGCGCACCGGGCCGCCGTACCGTCCGACGATGTCCATGGACAGCTTGATGGCCTGCACGAACTCGACCTTGGAGTCCCAGCGCAGCAGCGGGTGCAGCTGCTCGTAGAGCTTCTTCGCGGTGGCGAGGTCACCAGCGATGGCCGCGCGGTAGAGCTCGACGCTCGCGGCGGGCAGTGCGTTCGGGTAACCGGCCACCCAGCCCTTCGCACCCGCGAGCGCCAGCTCCAGCAGGACGTCGTCGGCGCCGATCAACAGGTCGAGTTCCGGGGCGAGTTCGGCGAGCTGGTAGGCGCGGCGGACATCGCCGGAGAACTCCTTGACGGCGTGGATGTACCCCTCGCCGTGCAGCTTGGCGAGGAGTTCCGGCACCAGGTCGACCTTGGTGTCGATGGGGTTGTTGTACGCCACGATCGGCAAGCCCGCCTTCGCGACCTCCGCGTAGTGCGCGAGGACCGAACGCTCGTCGGCGCGGTAGGCGTTGGGCGGCAGCAGCATCACGGAGGCGCAGCCGGCGTCTCGGGCCTGCTCGGCCCAGCGGCGGGACTCGGCGGAGCCGTAGGCGGCGACACCGGGCATCACCCGCGCGCCGCCGATCGCGGCGACGGCTGTCTCGACGACTTTGGACCGTTCCTCGGGGGTGAGCACCTGGTACTCGCCGAGCGAGCCGTTCGGTACGACACCGTCGCAGCCGTTGTCGACCAGCCAGGCGCAGTGTTCGGCGAACTTGTCGTAATCGACGTCGAGTTCGTCGGTCAGCGGGAGCGCGGTGGCGACGAGGACGCCGCGCCAGGGACGGTTCGGGGTGGTGGTCATGGAGCGCCTCATCTCAATGGGGTGTGACATGTCATCGATGCCCGTCGTCCTCGGTCTCACCGGCCCGCGCCAGCACGCCGAGCGGCACCGGCCGGGCGAACGGCCGCCGGGACGGGGTGAGTTCGCATCCGGCGAGCCCTGCGACGGCGGGCCCGCACATCCGCCCCTGGCACCAGCCCATCCCGGCCCGCGTCAGCAGCTTCACGGTGCGTACGTCACCGGCACCGAGCCCGGCCACGGCCTCGCGGACCGCGCCACCGGTGACCTCTTCGCAGCGGCACACGATCGTGTCGTCGGTGACGAGATCGGTCCAACAGACGGGCGGCGCGTACACGGTGTCGAGTGCGGCGGAGAACTCCCGCAGTCCCATACGGGACTTGGCTGCCTTAGCCCACGCTCGCGGGTCGGGTACGGCACCCGTCAGGCGGGCGGCGGCGGAGCGTCCCGCGATGTGTCCCTCGGCGAGGGCGAGGTCCGCGCCGCCGATGCCGGTGGCCTCGCCGGCCGCCCAGACGCCGGGGACGTCGGTGCGCTGTTCGTCGTCGACGTGGACGGCGAGCCCTTCGAGTCGGCAGCCGAGTGTCTCGGCGAGCTCGGTGTGCGGAAGCATGCCGTGACCGACGGCCAGGGTGTCGCAGGGAAGCCGCCGTTCGGTGCCGGTTCGGACCCGGCCGTCGGTGTCGAGCGCGGCGACGGTCACCGCCTCCAGCCGCTCCTCGCCGTGCGCCTCGACGACGGTGTGCCGGGTGCGCAACTTGACTCGGTGGCTCAGGAGTTGGGCCGCATACTGGGCTCCTTCGGCGAGCTTCCCGGGCTGTGCCACGAGGGCTCGGGTCCGTCGGAGGAACGCCTTGGGGTCGGCGGACTCGACGAGCGCGGCGACCTCCACACCTGCTGCGGCGAGGCCGGTCGCCACGGGGAGGAGAAGTGGACCGGTCCCGGCGACCACGGCGGTTCGTCCGGAGACAGCCAGGGAACCCTTGAGCATGGCCTGGGCGCCGCCCGCCGTGAGCACTCCGGGGAGGGTCCAACCGGGGAAGGGGAGGACCTTCTCGTAGCCGCCGGTGGCGAGGAGGACGGCGTCGGCGCGGACCTCGACCGGGTCCTCCTGTGCGGGACCGACCAGGGCGTGCACGGTGAAGCGGTCCAACCTGCGCTCCACGAACCAGACATGATGGTCCGTCACGTGTGTTGCGTGGCCCGCCTCCACGTGTCGCGCGAGGGAGTCACGAAGCCGCTCCCACGTCCGCCACTGGTGGTGCAGGGCCTGCGGGCGGCGGGCGTTCAGTTCGGCGGCGGGCTGGCGGTAGAACTGCCCGCCCGCCTGCGCGGCCGAGTCGAGCAGCGTGACGCGGACGCCGTGTGCCGCGGCGGCCACCGTGGCGGCGAGTCCCGCCGGGCCCGCGCCGATCACGGCGAGGTGCGGTCGCTCAGTCATCGTGGCCCGTTCCATGCTGCGTGCGGATGGCGTCACCCGGGTGCAACGGCACCAGGCAAGCCCGTTGGTTCGGGCGGTCGTTGACGGTGACGAGGCAGTCGTAGCAGACCCCGATGCCGCAGAAGACGCCACGCGGCGCTCCCCCGACCCGGGTGGTGCGCCAGGAGGTCACGCCCGCCGACCACAGTGCGGCGGCGACGGTCTGGCCGGGGGCTGCCTCGATCTCACGGCCGTCCAGGGTGACCGTGAAGGCCGGTCCCGGGTGGGCGTCGGCGAGGTCTCGTGGGGATCCGGATCTCACTCGGCCTCCTCGTCGTCGTCCTGGAAGCGGTCGGGGCGGAAGGGTGCGATGTCGAGGTCGGGGGTCTTGCCGCCGAGCAGTTGGGCGATCAAGTGCCCGGTGCCGGTGGCGAGTCCGATGCCGGCGCCCTCGTGTCCGCAGGCGTGGAAGAGGCCGGGGGCCCGGGGGTCGGGGCCGATGGCGGGGAGGTGGTCCGGCAGGTAGGGGCGGAAGCCGAGGTAGGAGCGCATGGCCCGCACGTCGGCGAGGAACGGGAACAGTCGGGTCGCGCCCGCCGCCAGCGCTCGTACGACCGGCAGCGAGAACTCCCGGTCGAATCCCACGCGTTCGCGGCTGGCGCCGATCAGGACGGGCCCGGCTGCCGTGCCCTCCACGACGGGTGAGGTCTGCAGTGCGGCCGAGTCGCTGGCCACGTCGGCCACGTAGTCGGCGGCGTACACCTTGTGGTGGATCAGGCGCGGGAGCGGTTCGGTGACGAGGACGAAGCCGCGGCGCGGGAGGACGGGGAGGGTGACGCCGGCGAGGGCGGCTAATTCACCGCCCCAGGTGCCGGCGGCATTGATCACGGTCGGGGCAAGGATGTCACCCGGGGCGGCGCGGACGCCTTGGACCGTTCCATCGGCGGCGCGGAGTACGGCCGTCACCGTGCGCCCGGTGAGCAGGCGGGCGCCGGAGGCCCGGACAAGGTGAGCGGCGGCCAGGGCGGGCATCACCTGGCGGTCCTGGGGGTAGCGCACGCCGCCCGGGAGGTCCGGGGCGAGACGAGGTTCGAGGCCGTACAGGGCCTCGGCGTCGACCAGTTCGGCGACGACTCCGGCAGTGCGCTGTTCCCCGGCGAAACGCTCCAGGGCGGTTAGCCCGTCGGGCGTGGAGGCCACGACGAGGCCGCCTTTGGCCTCGTACTCGATGAACTCGCCCAGTTCCTCGGCGAGTTGTGCCCACAGGCGGGCGGAGAGGAGGGCGAGGTCGAGTTCGGGGCCAGGTTCCTTGTCAGAAACGAGCAGGTTGCCCTCGCCGGCGCCGGTCGTGCCGCCGGACACCGGGCCGCGATCGACGATGACGACGTCGAGCCCGGCCCGGGCCGCGTAGAGGGCACAGGCCGCACCCACCACTCCGGCTCCGACGACCACGACATCGCAGGTCAGTCGCTTACTCACGCCAGTACTATGTCACATACCTCTCTGGCTGAGTATGTCCCCGCGCGAATGTCGCCGCCGCGAGGACGCTGAGCCGGAACGGACCGGGGACAACCCCGCTCGGGGGTGCCTACTGGTGCCGCTGCCCCAGAACGCAGAACTCGTTGCCCTCGGGGTCCACCAGGACGACCCACGACTGTTCGCCCTGGCCGATGTCGACGCGCCGGGCGCCGTGGGCCTCCAGACGGGCCACCTCGGCCGCCTGGTCGTCGGGCCTGAAGTCGAGGTGCAGTCGGCTCTTGGACTTCTTGCTCTCGGCGAGCCGTACGAAGTCGATGCCCGGCAGGCGGTCCGGTGCCGGGCGGATCTCGAACTCGTCGTCGGAGGAGTGGACGACCACCCAGCCGAGGGCCGTGGCCCACCACTGGCCCAGGGTCGCCGGGTCCTCCGCGTGCACGATTACCTGTTCCCATTCCAAGGCCATCCGCAGAGCTTAGACCGGTCCACGCCCCGGAAAACAGGTGCTCACGGCGTCAGACCCGGCTGGCCGTGGCCGTGTCGGCGGACAGCCGCTGTGCGACGTAGATCGGGAGGACCGAGAGGAGGACGAGCACGGCGGCCACCACGTTGACGACCGGCGCCTGTTGGGGGCGGGTCATGTTGTTGAAGATCCAGATCGGGAGGGTCTCGATGCCGGGTCCGGCGGTGAAGGTGGTCACCACGATCTCGTCGAAGGACAGCGCGAACGCGAGCAGCCCGCCGGCCAGGAGCGCCGAACGCACCAGCGGGAAGGTGACGTCGACGAAGGCGCGGAAGGTGTCGGCGCCCAGGTCCATCGCCGCTTCCTCGTACGACCCGGAGGTGCGCCTCAGGCGGGCGACGACGTTGTTGAAGACGACGACGATGCAGAAGGTGGCGTGTCCGACGATCACCGTGAAGAGGCCGAGGCCCACGCCGAGCGGCTCAAGTACCGTGCTGAACGCCGAGTTGAGGGCGATGCCCGTGACGATGCCGGGCAGGGCGATCGGCAGTACGACGACGAAGGAGATGGCGTCGCGGCCGAAGAAGCGGTACCGGGCGACCGCGAAGGCGATCAGGGTGCCGAGTACCAGGGCGATGGCGGTGGCGCCGAGGCCGGCCTTCACCGAGACCCAGAGGGCCGCGCGGGCGCCCGAGTTCTGCCAGGCGACGGACCACCAGTGCAGGGTCAGGCTGGAGGGCGGCCAGCTCGCGCTGCGGTCCGGGTTCAGGGAGTTCACGAGGACGAGCAGGAGCGGGACGTAGATCACCGCGAAGCCGAACCCGGCGGCCACGCGCAGGGCGATGCGCGCGGAACGGGAGAGTTGCATGACATGTCACCTCCTTCAGAGGCGGTCGGTGGTGTTCTACAGGCTGCTCAGGGCGCCCGTGCGGCGCATCGCGAGCAGGTACACGACGATGACGACGACCGGGACCGTTCCAAGAGCGGCGGCCATGGGCAGGTTGAGTTCGATGTTGGAGTAGACGAGGTTGCCGATGAGCTGGGTCTTGCCGCCGACGATCTGCACGGTGATGTAGTCGCCGAGGCTGAGCGAGAAGGTGAAGATCGACCCGGCGGCCACGGACGGCAGCACCATCGGCAGCACGACGGACCGGAAGGTGCGCCCGGCCCTCGCGCCCAAGTCGGCCGACGCGTCAAGGAGGTTGGCGGGCAGTTGCTCCAGTGCCGTGTGGATCGGCAGCACCATGTACGGCAGCCAGAGGTACGTGAGCGTGAGGACGGCCGCCGGCAGTCCGAAGCCGGGGCCGCTCAGTCCGAACGGCTTCAACATCCAGTCGGCCAGGCCGCCTTGGGAGAGGATGAGCCGCCACGCGTACACCTTGACCAGGTAACTGGCCCACAGCGGGGTGAGGATGGCGACCACGAGCAGCGGGCGCCACTTCGGCTTGGCGACTCGGGCCGTGTAGAAGGCGAGTGGGAACGCGATCACGGCGCACAGGACCGTGACGGCGAGTGCGACGCCGATGCTGCGCAGGACGACCTGCCGGTACACGGGCACCGTGAACAGCTCGTGGAAGTTGTCGGTCGAGAAGACCTTCACCACCTCGGAGGTGAAGGAGTCCGTCGTCCAGAACGCGGAGACGAACAGCACGCTCAGCGAGCCGAGATAGAGCACCGCGAGCCACAGGAGCGGTGCGGTGAGCAGCAGGGAGAGCCGCAGCCGGGGGCGCCGGTACAGCGCCCCCGCGGTCCGGTTGAGCAGGGACATTGGGTCAGCCCTTGATCTCGGTCCAGGCCTGGACCCACTTGGCGTACGGCACGCACTTGACGTCGGTGCGGCCGTCGAGGCACTGCTCGATGGGTGTGTTCCAGAAGGCGATGTTCTTCCAGTACGCCGTGTCGGCGGCGTGGTAGGTGGTGCAGAAGTTCTTGTCGCTGGTCTCCTCGCAGGCCTTGGCGTTGGCCGGGGCCTCGCCGAAGTACTCGGCGACCTGGGCGTTGACCTTCGGGGAGACGATCCAATTGAGCCACTTGTAGGCGCAGTTGGGGTGCTGGGCCTTGGCGGAGATCATCCAGGTGTCGGACCAGCCGGTCGAACCCTCTTTGGGTACGAAGGCCTTGATCCTGGTGCCTTCGTCGGCGGTGAGGTTGGCGATGACCTGCCAGGTGGTGCCGACGACGGAGTCGCCGCTCTTGAAGGCGGAGATCTCCTTGAGGTAGTCGCTCCAGTACTCGCCGATGTCCGCGTTCTGCTTCTTCAGCAGGGCGACGGCCGCGTCGAACTGCGTCTGGTCGAGCGCGTAGGGGTCCTTGATCTTCAACTCGGGCTTGGTGGCCTTGAGATAGAGGGCCGCGTCGGCGATGTAGATCGGCGAGTCGTAGGCGGTGACGTGGCCCTTGTACTTCGAGGCGTCGTCGAAGACCGCGGCCCAGGAGGTGGGGGCCGGGGAGACCTTCTGTGTGTTGTACATCAGCAGGTTGGCGCCGCGGCCGTGCGGGATGCCGTAGGCCTTGCCCTTGACCGAGTTCCAGGCCTGGAGCTTCAAGTCGGGGTAGATGTCCTTGTAGTTGGGGACCAGGCTGGTGTTGACGGGGGCGGCGTCGCCGGAGGCTATGAGGCGAAGCGAGGCATCGCCGGAGGCGGAGACGGCGTCGTACTCGCCGGTCTTCATCAGCTTGACCATCTCGTCGGAGCTGGCGGCGACCTTGGAGTTGACCTGGCAGCCGGTCTGCTTCTCGAAGTCGCTGACCCAGTTGACCTTGGGGTCGTTGGAGCCGTCCTCGACGTAGCCGGCCCAGGCGATCAGGTTGACCTCGCCCTCGCTCTTGCCGAGCTTCGACTGGGCTTTGAGGTCAGGGGGGTTGAGGCCGCCGCCCGACGAACTGCTGTCGGAGGAGCCGCAGGCGGTGGCGGCGAGCAGGACGGCGGCACAGGCCGTGACCTGGAGGGTTCGGGTGAGACGCACGGCGTTCTCCATGGGTGAAGGAGATGGGTGAGCGAGCGGACGGCGAAGGGACGGGCGGAGGAGCGAGCGGGGTCAGCGGGGGTCGGGGACGTGCACCGTGTGGCGCCGGTGCCATTGCAGTCGCACCCGGCTGCCGCGGTAGGCGGCCACGTCCTCGGCGGAGGTCTCCAGGTTCTGCTGGAGCGCGGTGAGCCGGCCGCCTGCGTCGAGGTCGACGAGGAAGCGGGTGGAGTCCCCGAGGTAGACGACCTCGGCGACGGTGCCGGCGGCGCTCTCGTGGTCCGGTTCGCCGGTCCCGTCGGAGTCCTTGAGGACGCGGATCTTCTCGGGCCGGATGCTGTAGGTGCCGGTGGTGCCGACGATGCGCTCGGCCGCCTCGCCCGCCAGCAGGTTGGAGGTGCCGACGAAGGACGCGACGAACGGGGTCGCGGGGCGTTCGTAGACCTCGGCGGGGGTGCCGACCTGCTGGATGCGGCCCTGGTCGAAGACGGCGATGCGGTCGCTCATCGTCAGGGCCTCCTCCTGGTCGTGGGTGACGAAGACGAAGGTGATGCCCACCTCCCGCTGGAGCGCCTTGAGTTCGACCTGCATCTGCTCGCGCAGTTTCAGGTCGAGGGCGCCGAGCGGTTCGTCGAGCAGCAGCAGCCGGGGGCGGCCCACGAGGGCGCGGGCGAGGGCGACGCGCTGGCGCTGGCCGCCGGAGAGCTGGGCGGGGCGGCGGGCGCCGTAGCCCTCGAGTCGTACTTCCGCGAGGGCTGTTCGGGCGCGGACGAGCCGTTCGGCCTTGGGGACCTTGCGGACCTTGAGGCCGTAGGCGACGTTCTGCTCGACGGTCATGTGCGGGAAGAGGGCGTAGTCCTGGAAGACGGTGTGGACGTCGCGCTCGAAGGGGGCGAGGCCGGTGACGTCCTGGCCGGCGAGTTCGATGGTGCCTCCGGTGGGGCTCTCGAAGCCGGCGATCATGCGCAGCACGGTCGTCTTGCCCGAGCCGGACGGGCCGAGCATCGAGAAGAACTCGCCGTCCCTGATCTCGAGGTCGACGCCGGCCACGGCGGTCGTCTCGCCGAACGACTTCCGCAGATCCCGCAGCCGGATCGCAATCCCCTCCATGGGCGGGAACCTTTCTGGTGCTCTGTGACGTTGCACGGAAACATATGAAGTCATAGTTCAAAGCTCAAGGCCCCCTTAGGGTAAAGCTTGAGTCAACGTGCAAGGTGGTGGCCGTGAACCAGCAGCAGCACCTCAACGGCGGCGCCCGAAAAGCCGTCTTCGCCCCGGTCGACAACCGGGCGCGGGTCGACGCCGTCGTCAGCCGGCTCGGGGACGCCATCGAGCTCGGCCTGCTCGCCGACGGCGAGCAGCTACCGGGCGAGAGCGAGCTCGCCGGGCAGCTCGGTGTGTCCACGGTGACCCTGCGGGAGGCGCTGATGGCGCTGCGCCAGCAGGGTCTGGTCACCACCCGGCGCGGGCGCGGCGGCGGCAGTTTCGTGTCGCTGCCCGAGGTCCCCGGCGAGGAGCGGCTGAAGGTCCGGCTGCGCGGCTGGAGCACCGAGGAACTGCGCGACCTCGGCGACCACTGGGCCGCCCTGTCCGGCACCGCGGCCCGGCTCGCCGCGGAGCGCACCGAGCCCGAGGATCTCGTCCAACTACGGCGTACGGCCGATGAGTTGACGCAGGCCGAGGATGCGGCGGCGCGCGGGCGGGTGTACGGCCGGTTCCATGTCGAGCTGGCCGCCGCCGCGCAGTCGGCCCGGCTCACCCGGGAGCAGGTCGCGTTGCAGACCGAGGTCGGGGCGCTGCTGTGTCTGGTGCTCGGCAGCGACGAATATCGTGAAGAAGCCGCAGACCGTCACCGCTCCGTAATCTCGGCCGTGCAAGATGGGGCCCACGATTCGGCCAGGGAGCTGGCCGAGCGGTGCGTGCAGGAATCGACGGCGCGGCTGATCGCCGAGCGGCTGGCCCTGTAGCCGGCACCGCGTCCGCTCCCCGTCTGCTGGAGGGCACGCATGAGCCTCGCGACGGCACCGCCGGCCACGGCACCCGAGCAGTCCGTCGCGGCCGGGGTGCGCTCGGCCCTGGAGTCCGTGTTCGACGCCGTGGCCGCCACCCGCGCCGACACGATGGCGCTGCTCGCCAAGGTGGCCGCACAGGGCCGCCGCCCCGCGACCGTCGACCTCGCCGCACTCCGCCCGGGCCTCCATCTCCGGCTGGCCCGGCACGAGTTGGTGTCCGGCGTCGGCTTCGTCGCCGCACCGGGACTGCTGAGCGACGTACCGGCGTGGCTGGAGTGGTGGCAGAGCACCGCCGACGGGGGCATCCGGCCGCTGCTGCTCGACCTCGATCCCGAGCACTCGGCGTACGCCGACTACACGCACTGGGACTGGTTCGCGCTGCCCCGCGACACCGGGGAGCGGGCGGTCGCCGGGCCGTACGTCGACTACCTCTGCTCGGACGAGTACAGCCTCACCCTGTCCGCGCCGGTGCACATGGAGGGACGGTTCGCGGGGGTGGCCGCGGCGGACGTGTATCTGCGGCACTTCGAGGCGGCCGTGATGCCGATGCTGCGTCAACTGCCCGGTGCGGCACGGCTGGTGAACGCGCGCGGCCGGGTCGCCGCGTCCACCGACCCGCGTCACCTGGTCGGTTCGCTCAGCAAGGGCCCGGACTTCGCGGAGGCGCTCGCGGCGGGCCGGGCCGGGTATGCGCGAGGGCTGCGGCTGGTGCCGTGCGACGGAGTGCCGCTGGTGCTGGTCGTCGCCGAGCGATGACCGAACCCGGCCGGTACAGGCGCAAGTTGAGATGGAGGCCGGACTCGCCCGGTGGTGGCGCCCGTCGAGGCGGTGACCGAACTCGCCCCGTGGTGACGCGAGTCGAAGCGGTGACCGAACTCCCCTCGTGGTGAAGCGAGTCCAAGCGGTGACCGAACTCACCTCATGATGAAGCGGGTCGGGGCGGTGCTCAGTCGGCCGCCGGGACCACCCTCAGGTGTCCCGCGCCGCGGCCCGGCCTGCGGGGCCTGGGCGGCGGGGTGCGGCGGGCCTCGCGCAGGACCAGCGTCAGTCGCGTATAGCCCATGTTCTCAAGGGTCTTGGGGGTCTCGCCGACGACCCGGCAGTCCGTGACGCCCCAACGCGGATCGGGGTGCAGCACGGGACGGACCGCGCCGTCGTGCTCCACGGCCTCCTCGCCCACCGCGCGGATCCAGTGCGGCAGGCCCTGCCGGTAGGCGGCCTCCATGATCGGGTCCTGGGCGATGTCGCGGCGGATCGCCTGGAGGCCGTGGTCGTGGCCGTGGCTCTCCACGGCGGAGGCGAAGCGGGCCAGCATCGGCAGGCACCAACTCGACTCGTGCTCACCCAGAACCGTGCTCGCGTCGGGGTGGAAGAGCACGAACCGGAGGAAGTTGTCGCCCGGCATGGCCGTCGGATGCGGACCGACCGCCCGGAAAAGTGACTTGAACGCACCGTTGGCCAGCACCACGTCCCAGCGGTGGTCCATGACGACGGAGGGAAAGGGGACGGCCTCCAGCAGCGTGGCGTAGTCCAGCAGATACGCCTGGGCCTCGGGACTCTCGGGGGCGGGCCGCGGTGCGGACCGCTGCCCACCTGCCTGGTACGCCATCGGGAGGTCACCCCTCTTGCCTATGCGGCCTTCTCGCGGCGCACTGATCCTGCTGCCCCGACTCTTGCCGTGTCAACTATCGTGGCATTTCATGCTTGTTGACGGCTGAAATTGGCCACAGTTGTGGCGAGACCTGGATGCGAGTTCGAACGAACCGCTACCCTCCGGGATGTTCACGGCCACCGTTTGTGAGAGGCCTGTGAGAGACGTGGGAGATCTGTCGGTGTCGGATGGCTTCGAGGTACCGGGCGCGACGGCAAGTGCCGTGCTGCCCGCCGTCGTCGACCGCGTCGCCACGCTGGCCGAGCGGCTCGACGTCCCGCAGGCCGAGGTCTTCCACGTGGGCCGGCTCTCCGTGGCCTCCGGTGTCCCGGACCCGGTGGTCAGGGCCCTGCTGAGCGGGCGTCCTGCGGGCGAGCCCGATGTGCAGGCCCGGTTCCTGCAGCGCCTCGACCTGTTGCGCCGCACCAGGCTCAAGCCCAACGGGCGCAAGTACACCCAGCAGGAGATCGCGGACGGCGCGGGCATGTCGCGCCAGCAGGCGGGCGCGCTGATCAACGGCGACCGGCGTCCCACGATGGAGCACTGCGACGCGCTCCAGCGCTTCTTCCGGGTGCACGCCGGATTCCTCACGGCCGAGGACCCCGAAGCCCTCGCGGGTGCCCTCCAGCGCACCGAGCAGGAGCTGTTGCAGAAGCTCGCCGACCGTGAGCGGGCGGCGGCCGAGGCCGCGGGCGACCCGCTGGAGCGGCTGCTCCAGGACCACGGGGTGCGTGGAATCGCCTGGCGCGCCGCGCAGTTGCCGACCGACCAGCACCGCGACAAGGTCGCCGAGTGGCTGGACATGCTCCTGGAGAGCGTGAAGCGCCCGGAGGCGTGATCCGGGGCCGCGGCAACGGGAATTGACGTCCCGTCAGGTCGCGCTGCGTTCGCTCGCCTCCCGCAGGTCCCGTTCCGTCGCGTCGCCCTGGGCCGTGACACCGGGCCGGCCCTCGCACAGGAGGTCGCGCCAGTGCTCGCGGCTCCAGTGGGCCGGGGTGGTGGTGGCGGTGAACTCCGTGACCAGGGCGAGGAATCGGGCCGGGTCGGTGTGGAACGGGAAGTGCCCCGCCCCCTCGAAGATCTCCAGCCGGCTGCCCGGCATCGCCTCGTGGGCGCCGTGGGCGTGCCGTACCGGCACCACGCTGTCGCGGTCGCCCCACAGCAGCATGGTCGGCATGCCCTCGGTGAGATAGCAGCGGTCGAGCATGGTCACCACCTGGCCGCGCCAGTCGACGACCGCGCGCAGGGTGCGGATGAAGGCGTTGCGGGCGGTCTCGTCGGGCAACGCGTCGACGAGGGTGAGGAGTTCGGGGGCGTCCCGGCCGAGGTCGGTGTCGAGGAGTCTCATCAGACCCACGGCGAGGCCGACCTGGAGGCGCATGCCGGGCAACCGGAGGGCGGACAGGGCGAGATGGGAACCCGGAAGGGTGACGAGCCGCAGCACGGGGTTGACCTCGCGGCCCACACCGCCGGCGCTGACCAGGACGAGCCGCTCGGTGCGTTCGGGGAACTGGTAGGCGAACTGCATCGCCACTCCCCCGCCCAGCGAGTGCCCGAGCAGCGTCGCCGACTCGATGCCGAGGGTGGTGAGCAGATCGCGCACGCCGTTGGCGTAGGCGGCGACCGAGTAGTCGGCCCGTGGTTTGTCGGAGGCGCCGTGGCCGAGGAGGTCGGGGGCGATCACCGTGTGGGTGCGGGCGAGCTGCGGGATCAGCTCCGCCCAGGTGGCCGAGGAGTCGCCGATGCCGTGGATGAGGACCAGCGCCGGGCCCTTGCCCGCCATGCGGAAGGCACGGCGGTATCCGTGCACGACGCGGTACTGGAGCTGGAGTTCCGCGTCGCCCACCGGGCGCAGCCGTGCGGCGCGCGCCGGGCGCCGTGCCGGTACGTCCTCCACCCACCCACCTCCCGTTCACCCGGCCGCCGGCGGACGGCCGAAAGCCCTTCCTCCCAGCGTAGGGCCGCTGTTCCACCGGGCGTTTCGAGGACGTTTCGCCTCCGCTAAGCGGGCGAACCCACGCTGGGGAAAACGGGATTGTCAGTGGCACGCGGCAAGCTGGAGTCGTGCCACCGCCGTGCGGGGGCGCACGACGCCGATCAGGGGAGAGCCGTCCTATGCAGACCGCAGTGATGACCGACCGCGAGCGCGCCGCCGTCCAGGCCTATCTACGACTGCTGCACACGGTCAGAGCCGCCTTCGACGGCCCCCCGGGCGACCCACGCCCCGTCCTGGTCCCACCCTCGGTGCTGGCCGAGGCGGACCAGGCCCTGACGGAGGCCGGACTCGCGGGCAACGAGGAGGCGTTCTTCAGGCTGCTGGCGAGCTGGTGCCCGGAGGGATGACGAGGGGTCGGGGAAGAGGAGGGGGCGGGGATGAAGTGGTTCACGGATGGGGGACCGTGATCGCCGTGGCGACCAGTCCCCGTCGTACGGTCCAGCGGCCCTCGAAGGTGTCGAGGCGCTCGCCGTCGACCACCGGGCCGGGGACGAGGAGACGGGCGCGCAGACCGCCGCGCGTCTCGTCGCCGGGGTCGGCGAAGAGCTCGATGTCGGCCTCCGAGAAGTCCAGCCACTTCCCGGTGAGGGGGAACCAGGCCTTGTAGACGGACTCCTTGGCGCTGAACAGGAGCCGGTCCCAGTGGACGGCGGGCAGTTGTGCCGCGAGCCGTGTCAGCCGTTCCTGTTCGGCGGGCAGGGAGACGGCGAGGAGGACGCCGTCGGGGAGCGGGGCGTGGGGTTCGGCGTCGATGCCGAGCGAGGCGAGGTCGGTGGCGCGGGCCAGCGCGGCGGCGCAGTAGCCGTCGCAGTGGGTCATGCTGCCGATGAGTCCGGCGGGCCAGGTCGGCGCGCCGTGGTCACCGGGCAGGATCGGCTGCGGGGGCACGCCGAGCTTCTCCATGGCGCGCCGGGCGCAGGCCCGTACGGCGGTGAACTCGCGCCGCCGCTTGGGCACCGCGCCGGCCACCCGGGCCTCTTCCCCGGGGTACAGCGGGGCGTCCTGGAACCCCTCGTCACCGTGTGTCTCCACGGTCACCACGGACTCCGGGAGCAGCTCCTCGATCACCGGCTCCGACCTCCATCGGCAGGATGCGGCGCAGTCGTCCCGGGGGTTCCGGGCGCTTCTGCCACTCGCGGGGGTATCCCACGGACACCTCTTCGAAGCGGACCCCCTCGTGGTGGGTGGTCCGCGGGATGTGGAGATGGCCGTAGACCATGGTGTCCACGCGGAATCTGCGGTGCCAGTCGGCGGTCAGGGTGGTGCCGCACCACATGGCGAACTCGGGGTACCACAGGACCTCGGTGGGGTGCCGGTCCAGCGGGTAGTGGTTGACCAGGACCGTGGGCAGGGTGTCGGGGATCCCGGTGAGTCTGCGTTCGGTCTCGGCGACCCGGGCCCGGCACCAGGCCTCGCGGCTGGGGTAGGGGTCGGGGTGCAGCAGGAACTCGTCGTTGCAGACGATGCCGGTGCCGTGCGCGTACGTCAGTCCCTCGTCCTTGGTGGCGCAGCCGGGCGGGAGGAACGAGTAGTCGTAGAGGAGGAAGAGCGGGGCGACGGCGACCGGGCCGCCGGGGCCCTCCCAGATCGGGTAGGGGTCCTCGGGGGTGAGGACGCCCAACTCCCGGCACAGGGCGACGAGATGGTCGTAGCGGGCGACGCCGCGCAGGGTGACTGGGTCCTTTGGGTGGGTCCACAGTTCGTGGTTGCCGGGGGACCACAGGACCTTGCGGAAGCGGCCGGCGAGGAGTTCGAGGACCCAGCGGATGTCGGCCACGGTCTCGGCGATGTCGCCGGCCACGATCAGCCAGTCCTCGTCCGTGCCGGGGCGCATGTTCTCGACCAGGGCGCGGTTCTCGGCGTACCCGATGTGCAGGTCGCTGATGGCCAGCAGCTGTCCGGCACCGCCGGCCGTCGACTCCACCCCTCGCCCCCTCCGCCTGTACGCGCACGAATGAGGTCACGAGATCACATCCCGCGGTTCCGCGACAAGACGGCGGGCGGGGGCGCCGGGGGATGAACGGGCCGGTCGGAGCGGGCCGACGGCGGGAGTTCACGCGCCGGGTGGGCAGGATCGGGAAATCCGTAACACGGGCGTTGCACGCGGCACCCCTTGAAAGCCGTATGATCGCCCCAACACCACCGCCACGAACGCCTCTTCGCCGAGGGCGGTTTGGTGTCCCTCCAACCACCCTGGCCGGGCACGGCCTCGCTCCGCCGTGCCCGCGAACCCGAAAGGACGGCCCTGCATGGTCTCTCGCGTACGCGTCTGGCTCAACCGCACGTACGCGGAGAACGTGTTCTTCATGGATCAGCTGCGGAGAAATCCCAGCGATCGGGCCGTCGAGATCCATGCCACGCACGGCGACGCGGACTCCCCCGTACTGGCCGCCGCCGACACCGCCGACCTGGAGCCCGAGGGCCTGTCCCCGGCCGGTTACGTCGAGTACGCCCTCGACCAGTGCGCCCGCCGCGGCATCGACGTGTTCGTGCCCCGCCTGCACCAGTCGGAGATCGTCGCGCACCGCGCGGACTTCGAGGCGGTGGGCACGGCACTGCTGGCGCCGACCCCCGAGGCCGTCGCCGTCTTCCACGACAAGGTGATCGCCTACGAGGCCGTCCAGGCGATCGGCGTGCCCGTGCCGCCGTGGTGGCGGGTCCGTACGGCGCCCGAACTCGTCGCGGCCGTCGAGGAGTTGGAGGCTGCCGGGCACAAGGCGTGCTTCAAGCCGGCGTCCGGCGCGGGCGGGGTGGGCTTCCGCGTGATCACGCGCGCCCCCTTCTCGCTCATGCACCTCAACGGCTTCCCGAGCCCCTACGTCCCGCTCGACACGGTCGTCGCGGCGCTGGAGCAGGCCGACGAGCAGGTCGACTGGCTGGTCATGCCGCGTCTTGAGGAGCCGGAGGTGTCGGTGGACTGCCTGACCGGTCCCGACAACCTGGTCCGGCTCGCCGTGGGCCGCACGAAGAACGGCCGCCGGCGCGGTTTCACCCTGCACGAGCAGTGGCTGGAGCCGGCCCGCCGGATCGCGGAGGGCTTCGGGCTGCACTACCTGTCCAACATCCAGTTCCGGATGTTCGGCGACAAGCCGGTGCTGATGGACGTCAACACCCGGCCCGCGGGCGGCCTGCACCAGCTGTCGCTGTGCGGGGTCAACGCCCCTTGGGCGGCGGTGCAGTTGGCGCTCGGTGAGGACCCGGGCACGATGGAGCCGCCGTTCCTGGGCGCGGACTACGCGGTGGTCTCAGGTCCGCGTCAGCTGCGTCCGGTGACGCTTCCGCACCAGCGCGCGGAGGAGTCGGAGCCGCTGCTCCCGACGGTGCCGGCGCAGACCGAGGCGGAGCCGGAGAGCGCCCTCGCACCGGAGCCGGTCAGCCGCGCGGCGGCCCGCGCCTAGGCCTCCCGGGTCTCCCCTTCCTCCCTCGCACCACAACTTCATACCGGTCCGGGCCAATCATGGAGCAGCGTCTTGACACCGTGATTGGTCCAGACCAAATTGGTTGCGCACCTTCCAGCACTCCCGAACACCCCCATTCCTTCAGGGAGATCGCGTGCGCGACACACTCAGACGTTCCAGACGTCGCCTCCTCGCCCTGCTCGGCACCGCAGCCCTGGCCATGGCCGGGGCCATCGCGCTGCCCGGTACCGCGCAGGCGGCCAACGTCCTGACCAACCCCGGCTTCGAGTCGGGTTCCCTGTCCCCCTGGTCCTGCACCGGAAACCTCGGCTCGGTGGTCTCCTCGCCGGTGCACGGCGGCTCCAAGGCCCTTGCGGGCGCGGTGAGTTCGAGCGACACCGCACAGTGCTCCCAGACGGTCGCCGTGCAACCGAACACGGCGTACTCGCTCAGCGGCTGGGTGCGCGGCAGTTACGTCTACCTCGGTGTCAACGGCGGTTCCTCGACGTGGACTTCGTCCCCGTCGTCGTACGCCCAGTTGACGACGTCGTTCACCACCGGCGCCTCGCAGACCAGCGCCACCATCTACGTCCACGGCTGGTACGCGCAGGGCACCTACTACGCGGACGACATCAGCCTCGACGGTCCCGGCGGTGGCGGCGGTGGCGACACCCAGGCCCCGACCGCGCCGACCGGACTGACCTCCACGGGCAAGACGTCCTCCAGCGTGTCCCTGTCGTGGGGCGCCTCGACCGACAACGTGGGCGTCACGGCGTACGACATCTACAGCGGCGGCAACCAGGTCCTCAGCGTCTCCGGTACGAGCGCCACGGTCAGCGGGCTCTCGTCCAGCACCGCCTACACGTTCACCGTGAAGGCGCGGGACGCGGCCGGGAACTCCTCCGCGGCCTCCAACTCCGTGAGCGTCACGACGGACGCGGGCACCGGCGGCGGCACCGGCTTCAAGCAGGCCGCGCCCTATCTGTACGAGGGCTGGGGCGATCCGCCGAGCCCGAGCACGGTGATGAGCGCGACCGGCATCAAGTGGTTCACGATGGCGTTCGTGCTGGACTCCGGCGGCTGCAACCCCGCGTGGGACGGCAGCCGGGCCCTGACGGGTGGAGTCGACCAGACCGCGATCAACCAGATCCGCGCGGCCGGCGGTGACATCGTGCCGTCGTTCGGCGGCTGGCAGGGCAGCAAGCTCGGCGCCAACTGCTCCTCCGCGAGCGCGCTCGCCGGGGCGCTCCAGAAGGTGATCAGCGCCTACGGTCTCAAGGCCATCGACATGGACATCGAGAACACGGACGAGTTCGAGAACGAGGCCGTCCAGGCGAAGATCCTGACCGCGCTGAAGACCGTCAAGGCCAACAACCCGGGCCTGAGGACGATCGTCACCTTCGGCACCTCGACCACCGGCCCGACGTACTACGGCAACCGGCTGATCGAGCAGGCGCAGTCTCTCAACGCCGGCATCGACGTCTTCACCATCATGCCGTTCGACTTCGGCGGCGGCGCCGACATGTACGGCAACACGGTCGCCGCGGCCGAGGGCCTGAAGACCAAGCTGAAGTCCACCTTCGGGTGGGACGACGCGACGGCCTACTCGCACATCGGGATCTCCGGCATGAACGGTCTCTCCGACCAGTCGGAGACAACCACCCCGGCGATCTGGACCTCGATCAAGGACTGGTCGAACTCGCACCACATCGCACGGCTCGCGTTCTGGTCGGTCAACCGTGACCGCGGGTGCGCCGGCGGCGGAGTGGTGAGCAACTGCTCCGGCATCAGCCAGAACACCTGGCAGTTCACATCCATCACGGCCGGTTTCACCGGCTGAGCGTCAGCGTGGGGGTACCTCGTCGGGGTACCCCCACGCCCGCGCCAACTCCGCGAGCCTGGACGGCAGTTCGACCGCCGGATCGGCGGTGCGGGCGGGCTGGACCCGGCCGGACCTGAGGGTGCTGCTCCAGTCGCCGAGCTGCGGCCGGTAGACGCCGTGGTCCTTGCTGCCGTAGTCGAGCATGCCGCTCTCCCAGGGGACACCGAGGTACTCGCACAGGCCGCGGGTCGCCTTCTCCGGTTCGGCGGTGAGGTCCTCGTACGTCATCACATGGGCGTCGAGGTTCTGCCGTGCCTCCTCCAACTTCTCGGCGTAGCCCAGGACTTCGGCGCGGATCGCCTCGTGGTCGGGGTCGTCCCGGCGGGCGGTGAGCGAGGCGACGACAGCGCCGGGGTGCCGCAGCAGCAGGATGTAGCGGGCGTGCGGCCAACATCGGTGCAGGCGCGGCCAGATGAGGGTGTTGGGCGGCGTCTTGTCGACGATGACGTCCTTGCCGCTGCGCTCCAGTTCGAGGTGGAGCACCCGGTCCCACAGGACGTGCTCCAACTCCTCCTTGTCGAGCGCGAGTTCCCGCATGGCGTCGTCGCTGAACTCGCGGGAGAGATGGACGTGCAGGGTACGCAGATGCATCTCGTGCGGGGCGCGGATCCGGCTGTGGCTGTTCATCAGCACCCGCAGCAGCGTGGAGCCGGAGCGCACGGAGGACAGCACGAACACCGGCGAGTCCACCAGGCGCGGGGCGCGCGGCGCGGTGTAGCCGTCGGCGGCCTGCCGGGGCGCGGGCAGCGCGTCGAGGTGACGGCGCGGCGGGCTGACCGCCTGCGCCATCAGCCTCCCCCGCCGCCGCAGCCCCTTGCCGATCGCGGACATCCGCGGGTCTCGCATGCTGACACCTTTCTCTCGCCGTTCCCCTCGGATCTCAGAGGGGGCAGGCGAACTCCAGGTGTCCCGGAGTCGAACGGAGCGGGCCGGAATCTGCGGAAAAGAGCCGCCGACCTGCCCGCTTACCGTTTTCTTAATTCTTGATGGGAACTCGTCCGCACCCCGAGAGGCGTGAGGGTCTCAGAAGCGGCCCGAGCCGCGGTACAGCTCCAGTTCCCCGTCGAGTTCCACGGCCAGCACGGTGGCGTGCGGGTCGAGGTCGGCGCCGGCGGGCGGGTCGATCCACAGCACGCCGACGGCCTCGTGCAGTCCGCCGATCACGCGGTGGGCGAGTTCGGTGCCGGTGCCGAGCACGGTGACCCGGCGGACCGGGGTGACCAGCCCTCGGACGCCGATCTCGGCGCGTGGGACGTCGAACAGGGTGAGGTAGAGGGTGCGGCCGTCGGCGGAGAGGGTGCTCGGCCCGTAGTGGTGCCCGGCCGGCAGACCGCGGACCGTGCCGTACACGGCCTCGGAGTGCTTGCGGATCCACTCCCCCAGACCTTCGAGGCGCTCGACCTGCGGCTGCGGGATCGTGCCGTCCTCCGTCGGGCCGACGTCGAGGAGGAGGTTGCCGCCCCCGCCGATCGTCTCCGTGAAGTAACGGATCAGCTGGCTCAGCGACTTGTGGTTGTCGTCGTGGTGCTGGTAGCCCCACGAGTCGTTGATGGTGAGGCACAACTCCCAGGGCCCGTCCGGGGGTTCGATGGGGGCGCCCTGTTCGGGTGTCGCGTAGTCGCCCTCGCTGAGCATGCGGGCGTTGAAGACGACATGGGGTGAGTACGAGCGGATCAGCGCGGCGAGTTCCTTGATGCGCCACTGCTCCTCGCTGCGGTCCCACTCGCCGTCGAACCACATGAGGTCGGGCCGGTAGCGGGAGGCCAACTCCCGTATCTGGCCGTCCCGGTAGGCGATGAACCGCTCCCAGGCCGCGAGGTCCTCGTCCTCGGCCGAGCACTCGGAGTACCGGTTGTCCTCCTGCTCCGGCGGGCGTCCCGGCTTGCGGGTGGTGGCGTAGTCGGGGTGGTTCCAGTCGGAGTGCGAGTAGTAGAGGCCGACCTTGAGGTCCTGCTCGCGGAGGGCGTCCGCGTAGCCGGTGAGGTAGTCCTTGCCGAGGTTGAGGTCACCGTACTCCGTGTCCCACAGGGCCACTCCGTCGTGGTGGCGGCTGGTGAGGACGGCGTACCTGGCACCCGCGCGGGCGAACAGACCGGCCCAGGCCCGCGGGTCGTACTTCGCGCCGGTGAACCGGTCGAGCTGGGACATGTACTCGTCGTGCGGCACGATGTCGTCGTAGAACGACCAGGACTCCTGGACGCCGTCGACGGCGTAGATCCCCCAGTGGACGAAGATCCCCAACTTGGCGTCGGTGAACCACGGTTGCATGGGCACGGCTGAACTCCGTTACGTACAAGGTCAGTTGAGGGATGGGCCAGGGGGCGGGCCCGGTGTGCGACGGCCGGGCCCACCCCCTGGGGTTCTACTGGCCCGCGTCCGACCGCTTCAGACGGAGCGTCAGGATCTGGAAGGGCCGCAGGGCGACGGCGACCGAGCCCTCGTCGAAGGAGACCTCCTCCTCCAGCGGGCGCTCCAGCAGGTCGGTGATCCGGGCGCCCGCAAGGGGGAAGCCCGTGCGCAGGGCGCCCTCGGCGCGACCGCCGTTCGACTCGTAGAGCCGGACCACGACGTCGCCGGACTCGTCGTCGGCGAGCTTGACCGCCTCGACGGTGATGCCGTCGCCGTCGACGGAGACGACCGGCTCCGGGGCGCCGCTCGAATCGGCCACCCGCAGCGGGAGGTTGAGGGCGTAGCCCTCGGCGACCGCGTCCTCGATGCTCGCGCCCGGCAGCAGCGAGTAGACGAAGCGGTGCCTGCCCTGGTCGGCGCCCGGGTCCGGGATGCGCGGGGCGCGCACCAGGCTCAGGCGGACCGTGGTCGTCGTACCGCCGTCCTCCCGGACGGTGCGGGAGACGTCGTGGCCGTACGTCGAGTCGTTGATGACGGCGACGCCGTAGCCGGGCTCGGCGAGGTGCACCCAGCGGTGACCGGAGACCTCGAAACGGGCCGCCTCCCAGCTGGTGTTCGTGTGCGTGGGCCGCTGGATGTGGCCGAACTGGATCTCCGCGGAGGAGTGCGCGGCCCGGATGTCGACCGGGAAGCCGGCCTTGAGGAACTTCTCGGCCTCGTGCCAGTCGATGTCGGTCTCGAAGTCGATCCGGGCGCTGCCGGCGCGGACGGTGATCGTCTGCACGATCTTCGAGCCCTTGCCGAAGGACCGTTCCACGCGGATCGCGCCGAGCAGCGGGTCCTGCTCGACGACCGTGATGGAGTCGGCGGTCAGGAGGTCGGTGAAGCGGTTCTTGTAGTGCTTGTCGACGTCCCAGGCGTCCCAGTAGTTCGGGAGGTCCGTGTGCAGACGCAGCAGGTTGCCCTGGTCCGCGAGGACTTCGCGGTTGCCGTGGCGCAGGTCGCGCACGGAGGCGAGGGTGCCGTCGTCGGCGAGTTCGACGCGGACGATGCCGTTGTCGAGGACGCGGTCGGTGACGGTGACCGCCTGCGGGACGTACTCGGCGGCCAGCGGGGCGCTGCCGTTCGCGGGGACCGACGCGTACATCGGCACACCGGTCGCGGTGCGGATGACCTCGGCGCGGTCGTAGGGGCTGGTGTTGAAGACGGTGGTGCCGCCACCCCCGAGCGCGGCCACGGCCGCCGCCGTCAGCTCCTCCAACTCCGTTGCCACACGCGCGTATTCGGCCTCGGCCTCGCGGTGCACCCAGGCGATCGAGGAACCCGGCAGGATGTCGTGGAACTGGTGCAGCAGCACCGTCTTCCACAGCCGGTCGAGCTTCTCGTACGGGTAGGCGTAGCCCGGTACGTGCAGCGCGGCCGTCGTCGCCCACAACTCGGCCTCGCGCAGCCGGTGTTCGCTGCGCCGGTTGCCCTGCTTGGTGCGGGCCTGGGAGGTGTAGGTGGCTCGGTGGAGTTCGAGGTAGAGCTCGCCGACCCAGACCGGGGCGTCGGGGTACTCGGCGCGGGCCTTGGCGAAGAACTCGTCCGGGTGCTCGACGACGACCTTGGGTGAACCCTCCAGGTCGGCCAGCCTGCGCGCCCGTTCCATGATCTCGCGGGTGGGGCCGCCACCGCCGTCGCCCCAGCCGAAGGGGGCCAGCGAGCGGGTGGCGCTGCCCTTCTCCTGGTAGTTGCGGACCGCGCGGGACATCTCCTCGCCGCTGAAGCGGGCGTTGTAGGTGTCGACCGGCGGGAAGTGGGTGAAGATGCGGGTGCCGTCGATGCCCTCCCACCAGAAGGTGTGGTGGGGGAACTTGTTGGTCTGGTTCCAGGAGATCTTCTGGGTGAGGAACCACTCGTTGCCGGCGAGCTTGGCGAGCTGCGGGTAGGCCGCGTTGTAGCCGAAGGAGTCCGGCAGCCAGACGCCCTTGGTCTCGACGCCGAAGTGCTCGATGAAGAACCGCTTGCCGTGGATCAGCTGGCGGGCGATGGCCTCGCCGCCGGGCAGGTTGCCGTCGGACTCGACCCACATGCCGCCGACCGGCGCCCACTGGCCGCGCTTGACGGACTCCTGGATACGGGCCCACACCTGCGGGTAGTTGTCGCGCACCCACTCGTACTGCTGGGCCTGCGAGCAGGCGAAGATGAAGTCCTCGTACTCGTCGGCGAGCGAGGTCACGTTCGAGAAGGTGCGGGACGTCTTGCGCTTGGTCTCGCGGATCGGCCACAGCCACGCGGAGTCGATGTGCGCGTGCCCGACACCGGAGACGATGTGCGCGCTGGCGTTGGCCGGCTTGGACAGTACCGGCTTGAGCGCGGCCCGGACGTCGGCGGCCGTACCGGAGACGTCGTCGAGGTCGAGGAGGTCCATGGCCCGGTCCAGGGCGTGCATGATCTCGTGCCGGCGGGGGTCGTGCTCGCCGAGTTCCAGCATCAGTTCGCGCAGCACCTGGACGTCGAGGTCGAGGTGGAAGACCTCCTCGTCGAGGACGGCGAGGTCGGCGCGGCGGAATGTGTACAGGGGACGGTCGCCCGCCGTCAGGACGTCGCCGAGCGGGGTCGGCTCCGAGAAGTTGTTGGCGAGGATGTCGGGGTTGGAGGCCGCCTCGACCAGGTAGTCGATCACCTCGCCGCCCTCCGCCGGGTTGGCGATGGCCACGTACTGGTTGAGCGGGTTGACCGCCTTCAGCGGTGTCCCGTCCACGAGGTGGACCAGCGCCTCGGCCTGGTTGCCCGGCCAGTCGCCCACGAAGCCGAGGTCGATGACGGCCTCGACGCGCTTCCCGGCCCACTCCGCGGGCACCTGTCCGCGCATCCGGAACCAGGTGGTGCCCCAGGGCGGACCCCACGGGGTGTCCATCGCGAACGGCGTGTACGGCGCCGCCGCGGCCTCCTCGAAGGAGACCGGCTCACCGGGGGCCTGCCAGGCCTCGACCGTGAAGGGCGCGGTGGCCGCGTAGACCGCGGGCTTGATCCGCTGGTCGTGGGCGCGCTGGACGCGCTCCTCGATCCGGCTGCGTTCGTCGTGCATGGGAGGTCTCCAGGGAACCAGGGAGCTGAGCTGCTGAGAGCTTGGGGAGCTGGTGAGAACTCGCTGCCGAGATCTCGGGGGAAAGCGCTTACCGAACGGTGCCTACTTAAGGTACGCCAGACCCGGGTGGACCTCGGTGTAGCCCTCCACCAGGCGGCGTGCGACGTTCACGGAGTCGACCAGCGGGTGCAGCGCGAACGCCTTCACCGCCGTCGTGCGGGAGCCGTTCTCGGCGGCCGCGAGGACCTCGCGCTCGACGCCCTTGACCGCGCAGACCAGGCCGGTGGCGTGGTCGGGCAGCGGGTCGACGGCGACGGGGTGGGCGCCGTTGGCGTCGACCAGGCACGGCACCTCGATGACGGCGTCCGCGTCGAGGACGGACAGCGCGCCCTGGTTGCGGACGTTGAGGATCAGGGTGGTGCGCTCGTCGCGGGCGATGGCCCGCATCAGGGCGAGGGCGACCTTCTCGTACCCGCCGGAGAGGTCGTCGGCGTCGCGCTCGCCCGCGCCGGCGGTCTCCCGGTTCTCCGACATGTAGGTCGCCTCGCGCTCGGCGCGGGTGCGGTCCCAGGCGGTCAGCGCGGACGCGTCGGGACGCTTCATCTCGTCGTAGAACTGCGCCTGCTGGTCGCGCAGGAACGCGCCGCGGGTCCGCTCGACCTCGCGGTAGGCGCGGACGGTCTCGCGGTTGAAGTAGTAGTAGTGCAGGTACTCGTTCGGGATGGCGCCCAGCGACTGGAGCCAGTCGGTGCCGAAGAGCTTGCCCTCCTCGAAGGAGCCGAGCAGGTCGGGGTCGGCGAGCAGGCGCGGGAGTTCGTCGCGTCCGGCGACGCGCAGACCGCGTACCCAGCCGAGGTGGTTGAGGCCGACGTAGTCGATGAAGGCCTCGCGCGGATTGGCGCCGAGCACCTTGGCGATCCGGCGGCCGAGGCCGACCGGGGAGTCGCAGATGCCGATGACGCGGTCGCCGAGGTGGCGGGACATGGCCTCGGTGACCAGGCCGGCCGGGTTGGTGAAGTTGATGACCCAGGCGTCGGGGGCGAGGCGGGCCACGCGCTGCGCGATGTCGACGGCGACGGGGACGGTTCGCAGACCATAGGCGATACCGCCGGCGCCGACCGTCTCCTGGCCGAGGACGCCCTGGGCGAGGGCCACCCGCTCGTCGTCCGCCCGGCCCTCCAGGCCGCCGACGCGGATCGCGGAGAAGACGAAGTCGGCGCCGCGCAGGGCTTCGTCGAGGTCGGTGGTGGCGGTGACCTCGGGGGCGTCGGGCACGGTGGCGGCCTGTTCGGCCAGTACACGGGCGACGGCATACAGTCGACTGTCGTCGAGATCGTGCAGCACCACCTCGGTGACCCGGCCCTCGCCGCGGTCCGTGAGCAGTGCCCCGTACACGAGCGGCACGCGGAACCCGCCGCCGCCCAGAATCGTCAGCTTCACGCTTTCACCTTTCCTGCCACGACGACCTCGACGCCCGCTTCCTCCAGGGAGGAGCGGGTCGCCGGGTCGACCGGGGCGTTCGTCACGACCGCGTCGAGGTCCTCGGGACCGCACACCTTCGCCATGCCCGTACCCGGGAACTTCTGTGCGTCGGCGAGCAGGACGACCTTCTCGCCGGCCTTGATCATGGCCCGTTTGACCGGCACCTCGACGACGGTCGTGTCCATCACCTGTCCGCCGGGCCGCACCCCGCTGGTGCCGAGGAAGAGCCAGTCGGCGTGCAGCTGGCGCAGGTTGTCCTCGGTGAGGAAACCCACCAGGGAGCGGTACTCGCGCCGGACCATGCCGCCGAGCAGCACCAGTTCGATGCCCTCGTCGTCGGCCAGCTCCTCGTAGACGACCAGGTTGCTGGTGATCACGGTGAGCCGGCGGCCGTGCAGCTGCCGGGCGAGCCGGTAGGCGGTGGTGCCGATGTCGAGGAGGACGGACTGGCCGTCGGCCACCATGGCGGCGGCGCGCGCGGCTATCGCGTCCTTCTCGGCCACCCGCACCTCGGCGACCTCGGCGAAGGGCTGGTCGCCCTCGTCGGCCACGGCGCCGCCGTGGACGCGGGTGAGCAGCCCGTCCTCCTCCAGCTTGAGGAGGTCGCGCCGGATGGTGGCCGGACTCACGCTCAGTTGCTCGGAGAGGTCGGTCACAGAGGCGGGGCCACCGGAACGCAGGGCCCGCAGGATGAGTTGGTGTCGTCGTTCTGCCAGCACGCGGTGCACACTACTCGTCATCTTCAATCATTTCCATGCTCAGTTCTGCTTGGGTATTGACCAATCTCCCCGAGCAGCGCACGATTCCGGCATCGAAAATGACGAGTTTTGACGAGAGGCGGCGCCGCGTGGACGACGACAGGCCCGATGTGCTGCTGACCGGACTGCTCTTCTACGACCTCGTCCTCACGGGACTGGGAAAGCCGCCGACACCGGGCGAGGAGATCTGGACGGCCGGCATGGGCTGCGGCCCCGGCGGCATCGCGAACCTCGCGGTGGCCACGGCCCGCTTCGGCCTGCGCACCTCGCTGGCCACGGTCTTCGGGGACGACTTCTACGGCGAGTACTGCCGGGACGTCCTGTGCGACCAGGAGAACATCGACCTCTCGCTCTCCCGCACCGCGGACGGCTGGCCCACCCCCGTCACCGTCTCGCTCGCGACCGGCCACGACCGGGCGCTGGTCACCCACGGCCAGGAACCCCCGTTCTCGCAGGACGCTCTGATGGGCGACCCGCCCGAGGCGCGCACGGCGCTGGTGCACATCGAGGCCGAGCCGCGCGAGTGGATCGCCAAGGCCGCCGCGAACGGCACCCACGTCTACGCGGACGTCGGCTGGGACCCCACCCAGGAGTGGTCCCGCGACCTCCTCGACCAGCTCGCGCTGTGCCACGCCTTCCTCCCGAACGAGACCGAGGCGATGGCCTACACCCGCACCGACAGCGCGGTGGCGGCCCTCGGTACGCTCGCCGAGCTGGTGCCGGTGGCGGTCGTCACCCGGGGCGGGGACGGCGCGATCGCCGTCGACCAGACCACCGGGGAGTACGCGGAGGTCCCGGCCCTCGCCGTGGACGTCCTGGACGCGACCGGCGCCGGGGACGTCTTCGGCGCGAGCTTCGTCACGGCCTCCCTCGGCGGCTGGCCGCTGGCGGAACGGCTGCGGTTCGCGGTCCTGGCGGCCGGACTGTCCGTACGGCACCACGGCGGCGCCCTCGCGGCCCCCGGCTGGTACGGCGTCGACCGCTGGTGGCGCTCCCTGACCGATCCCGAGCTGAAGCAGACCTACGGCTTCCTCGCCGACCGCCTGCCGGCGGACGCGGGCCCCCCGGTGCGCCACGCGCCCGTCACCCCGCCCGCCCGGCAGCACTGACCCGCACCCCGATCCACCTCACGATCCCAGAGCCCCACAGCACCCCCGCCCCACACCCACAGCACCACGCCCCTCAGTACCACGCACAGGAACAACAGGAGTGACCCGTGGACCTTTCACGCAGAGGCTTCCTCCAGGCCGCCGCGCTCACCGCGGCCGCGTCCGGCCTGACCGTCGCATGCGGCGGCTCCGGATCGGGCGGCACCAAGAACGGCAAGAACCTCACCCTGTGGTACTGGGGCGGCGCGCTCAGCGACAAGGTGGTGGCGGACGCGAAGACCCACTTCAGCGGTGCGGTCAAGCTGACGGCCTCCTCCATCGGCGGTGACTTCAAGCAGAAGCTCACCACCACCCTCGCCGCGGGCGGCTCCTCCGTGCCCGACATCACCGGCATCAAGGGCGAGGACATCGCGTCCTTCCTGCCCAACGCCTCCCGCTTCCTCGACCTGAACGACCTGGGCTTCAAGAAGATCTCCTCGCAGTACCTGGGCTGGAAGACGAAGCTCGCCCAGACCTCCGACGGCAAGCAGATCGGCTTCCCGATCGACATCGGCCCCACCGCGCTCTTCTACCGCGAGGACCTGTTCGCCAAGGCCGGCGTGGACACCGACCCCGACAAGGTCGCCGCCCTGGTCAAGACCTGGGACGACTACTTCGCGCTCGGCACCGAGCTGCAGAAGAAGAACCCCGGCACCTTCCTGGTGAACAACCTCGGCTCCATGTTCGACATGACCGTCGGCCAGGGCACCCAGCGGTTCATCGACAAGAACAACCACTTCATCGGCGACCAGGACCACATCCGCGCCGCATGGACCACGTCGGTGCGCCCCTACACCCTGGGCCTCGACGCCAAGATCAACGACAACTCCTGGAACGCCGCCGTCGGCAAGACCCTCCTCACCGAACTCGGCGCGGCGTGGCACGCGCTGGACATCGAGCAGGCGGCCCCGCAGACCAAGGGCAAGTGGCGGGTGTGCGCGATGCCCGTCGGACCGGCCAACCAGGGCGGCTCCTACCTGGCACTGCCCAAGCAGTGCCGGAATCCCGAAGAGGCGTTCAAGATCATCAGCTGGATCCTCAGCCCGGCCAACGACGCCCGCGGGTTCACCGACGCCGCCATCTTCCCCGCCGCCCCGGCCGCGTACACGATGCCGGCCATGACGGGCCCCGACGCCTTCTTCGGCGGACAGAAGATCATCGAGATCTTCGGACCTGCCGCCGAGGCCGTCCCGAACACCTACGAGGCCCCGGCCGACGCCGCCGTCATGGCCCCGTACAAGACGGAGCTGACCAACATCGAGGCCAAGGGCAAGAAGCCCGACGACGCCTGGAACGACGCGGTCAGCCAGGCCAAGCAGATCGCCCGCCGCCAGGGGGTGAACTGAGGTGACTTCCCCTCCGGTCGCCGGTCCCGCCGCGGTGTCCGAACACCGCGGCGGGCCGGGCCCGGCCCGCTTCCGTCCCCGGCGCGCCACGCCCGTCGGCACCGTCCGGCCCAAGCGGCGCGGCCTGCTGACGTACTGGCGGCAGTACCTGGCGATCTCGCCCTTCTACCTGATCTTCGCCGCCTTCTCCTTCTTCCCGGTCTTCTACTCGCTGTACCTGGCCTTCCAGCGCTGGGACGGCCTCGGCGACAAGCAGTTCGTGGGACTTCAGCAGTTCAAGTTCCTGTGGTCGGACCCGGTCTTCTGGCTGTCGATCCGCAACACCCTGGTGATCTGGGTGCTGTCCACGGTGCCCACCCTGCTGGGCGCCCTGGTGCTGGCCACGCTGCTGCACTCGGTGCGCCGCTTCAAGGGCTTCTACCGGATCGCCCTCTACGTGCCGAACGTCACCTCCATCGTCGCCGTGGCGATCTTCTTCGGCGCGGTGTTCAGCAACAACTTCGGCCTGGTCAACGCGATCCTCGGCACGGTCGGCATCTCGCCGGTGCCGTGGCTGAGCAACCCGTGGCTGATCAAGGTGGTCATCGCGCTGCTGATGACGTGGATGTGGACCGGCTACAACATGATCATCTACCTGGCCGGTCTCCAGGCGATCCCGGCCTCCATCTACGAGGCGGCGAAGGTGGACGGCGCCGGCCCGGTCCGCACGTTCTTCCAGATCACCGTCCCGATCCTGCGGCCGATCATCCTGTTCACCGTCATCATCTCGACCATCAACGGCCTCCAGAGCTTCAGCGAACCCCAGGTCCTGTTCGCCAACAACGCCGCCAACGCCAACCTCGGCGGCCCCGGACAGGCCGGTCTGACCACGCTGCTGTACTTCTACCAGTCGGCCTTCCTCAACAACGACTACGGCTACGGCGCCGCCATCGTGTGGGCCTTCTTCCTGCTGATCATCGTCCTCGTCGCCGTCAACTGGCGCATCACCCAACGAGGGAGGAAGCCGTGACCACAGCCGACACCGCGGCCGACCCGGCAGCCGAACCGACCCGGCCGGCCTCGCGCGCGAGGCGGCTGCGCCGCCCCAAGGGCCTCACCGCGCACATCTTCCTCATGGCCGCCGTCCTGCTCTCGGTCTTCCCCTTCGTGTGGACGATCGTCATGGCGACCAACACCACCCAGGACATCTACAAGAGCCCGCCGAAGTTCACCTTCGGCTCCCACCTGCTGGAGAACATCCGGCACGTGCTGAACACCATCGACTTCTTCGGGTCGATGCTCAACACGATCGTCGTCGCGACCGTGACGACCGTCCTGGTGCTGTTCGTCGACTCACTGGCGGCCTTCACCTTCGCCAAGTTCGACTTCCCCGGCCGCAAGGTGCTCTTCGGCACGCTGCTGCTGTTCATGATGCTGCCGCTGCAACTGGCGATCCTGCCGCAGTTCATCCTCATGTCGAACATCGGCTGGGTGGGCATGCTCAAGGCACTGATCCCGCCCGCCCTGGCCAACGCCTTCGGCATCTTCTGGCTGCGCCAGTACATCGAGAACGGCGTACCCGACGAACTCCTCGACGCCGCGCGCATCGACGGCGCCGGGTTCTTCCGCCAGTACTGGAACATCGCGCTGCCGATGATCAGGCCCGCGCTGTCCTTCCTCGCCATCTACGCCTTCGTCGGCGCCTGGAACGACTACGTCTGGCCGCTCATCGTGCTCACCAACCCGGACCACGTGACCCTCCAGGTGGAGCTGGCCCAGCTGAACGTCGGCCACACCACGGACTACAGCATGGTCATGGCCGGGGTGCTGATGGCCTCGCTCCCTCTGGTGCTGGTCTTCGCCGTCTTCGCCCGCGGCTTCATCGCGGGCGCCACCGAGGGCGCCGTGCAGGGCACCTGATCCGCGCGGGCCGCCCCGGCCCGCGCGGTACCCACGGACAGCGGTACGCGCAGGACAGAGGAGGGATCCGGTGACGGACACCGACGCCGACGCCGAGCGGACGCGGGCGGCGGAGAGCCAGGGGTCCGCCGGCCGGGACGGCACCCCGCGCGGCAAGGTGCTCGTGGTGGGCATGGACGGGCTGCGCCACGACCGGCTGGTCCGCTCCGCGGCCCACGCCCCCGTCCTGCACGGCCTGCTGACCGGGGGCGCCCACGGCACCAGCCTGCTGCCGTACGGCGAGGCCGACGGCCAGGCCGAGGGCGGGCCGTGGACGAGCATGGCCTACACCGACTCCGGGCCCGGCTGGTCCAGCGTGCTGACCGGGGTGTGGCCCGACCGGCACGGAGTCACCGGCAACGACTTCGCGGGCGCCGACTACGCCCGCCACCCCGACTTCCTCAGCCGCGCGGCCCTAGCCCGCCCCGGTCTGCGCACCGCGGCCGCGGTGTCCTGGCCGGAGCTGGTCCACCGCGGTGTCCTGGGCCCCGCCATCGGGCGGCGGGTGCACCACGACGGCGAGAGCGACGGCTACGCGAGAGCGGACGGCCTCGTCGCCCGCACCGCCCTGCGCTGGCTCACCGAGGACGACCCCGACCTGCTGTTCGTGTACTTCGGCGCCACCGACGAGGCAGGCCACGCCACGGGTCCCCTCTCCGCCGCCTACGACCACGCCCTTCTCACCCAGGACACCCACCTGGGGCGGCTGCTCGCGGCGCTCGACGCCCGGCCCTCCGCCGAGCGGTGGACCGTGCTGGTCACCACCGACCACGGGCACCTCGACACCGGCGGCCACGGCGGCGACACCCGCGCCGAGCGCGAGGTCTTCGTCGTCCTCGCCGAGCCCGGCACTCCCGCGGGCACCCGGCTGGACTCGCCCCGGCTCGTCGACATCGCGCCCACCGTCCTGGACCGGCTCGGCATCCCCGTCGACCCGGGCTGGGGCCTGGCCGGACGGGTTCTGCCCGGACCTGTCGCACAACCCACGCCACTCCCGTCACGCACGCCGCGGACACCGACCGAAAAGGAAGCGATCCGCCGATGAACGATCCGTCGATCCACGGGCCCCGGCCCGCCGATCCCCTGATCGCCCTCCGCCCCTGGGAGACACCCGAGCTGACCTCCTGGGCACGGCTTCCCATGAACGCCGTCGACCGGCGCACCGGGGCGCTCTCCCTCGACGGCGACTGGCGCTTCCGACTGCTGCCCGCGCCGGACGCCCCACTCGCGGACACATGGTCGTCCGCATACGTGCCGGGCGTATGGACCATGCAGGATACGGACGACCTTCCGCAGTACACGAACGTCCGTATGCCGTATGCAGAATTCCCTCCACTGTCGCCCGCGGACAATCCGACGGGTGTCTACGAGCGGGAGATCGACGTCCCCGCCGAGTGGGCCGGCCGACGCATCGTGCTCCAGGTCGGGGCCGCCGAGAGCGTGCTGCTCGTGCACGTGGACGGGCGGCCCGTCGGCGTCTCCAAGGACTCCCACCTCGCCGCCGACTTCGACCTCTCGGACGTCGTACGTCCCGGCGAACGGGCCACCGTACGGCTGACCGTGGTCAAGTGGTCGGACGCCTCGCACATCGAGGACCAGGACCAGTGGTGGCACGGCGGGATCACGCGGTCGGTGCTGCTGTACGCGACCGACCCGCTGCATCTCGCGGACGTGACCGTGCGGGCGCGCCACGACGGCGAGTTGCAGGTCGACTGCCAGGTGCGGGACGCGGGCGGCGCACTGCCCGCCGGGTGGTGGATCAGCGGCGATCTCGACGGTCGACTCCTCGCCCAGGACGCGGAGTTCGACCGGTTCAACACCGAGGACGACCGTGTCTCCGACTTCCTCGGGGAGGCCCGGATCAGGGCCACCGTCCCCGAAGTGCGCACCTGGAACGCCGAGACGCCCGAGTTGTACGGCCTGACCGTCCGGCTGCACCGGGCCGACGGAACGGTCGCGGACACCTCGCACCGGCGGATCGGGTTCCGTGACGTGGAGATCGTCGGGCGGGATCTGCTCGTCAACGGCGAGCGGGTGTTCATCCGGGGTGTCAACCGGCACGACTTCCATCCGCTGACCGGCCGCACGGTGTCGTACGACGACATGCGGGCGGATCTGGTGCTGCTGAAGCGGTTCGGGTTCAACGCGGTCCGCACCTCGCACTATCCGAACGACCCGGCGCTCTACGACCTCGCCGACGAGCTCGGACTGTATGTGGTCGACGAGGCGGACATCGAGTCGCACGACCACGCGCACGAGATCGCGGACGACCCGCGCTATCTGAACGCGTTCGTGGACCGGGTCTCGCGGATGGTGCTGCGGGACAAGAACCACCCGTCGATCATCGTCTGGTCGCTGGGCAACGAGTCCGACTACGGCGCCAATCACGACGCGGCGGCCGGCTGGGTGCGGCGGCACGATCCGACCCGGCCGATCCAGTACGAGGGCGCGGCCAAGCGCGGCTGGGCGGATCCGGACCTCGCGTCCGACATCGCGTGTCCGATGTACGCGTCGCTGGAGGACTGTGTCGCGCACGCGCTGTCCGGCGAGCAGACGAAGCCGTTGATCCAGTGCGAGTACTCGCACGCGATGGGCAACAGCAACGGCACGCTCGCGGACCACTGGGCTGCCATCGAGTCAACCCCGGGTCTTCAGGGCGGCTTCATCTGGGAGTTCTGGGACCACGGAATCCTTCAGCGTGTGAGCGACGGAAGACCCACCGGCCGCGCGGGCGCCGGACTGTATGACAACGGTGTCGCCGCGCCCGGTCAACGCTGGGCGTACGGCGGTGACTTCGGCGAGACGATCCACGACGGCGCGTTCATCGCGGACGGCGTGGTGTTTCCCGACCGCACGCCCAAGCCGGTGATGTTCGAGCACCGTGAGATCGCGGCGCCGGTGCGCATCGAGTGCTTCCGGCACGAGGGCATCGTCCTCGGCAACCACCAGCACTTCCGGGGCCTCGAATGGCTCGCCGGGACCTGGGAGTTGGCGCTCGCGGACGGTCGTACGCTGACCGCTCCGGCCGAACTGCCCGCGCTGTGCCCGGGCGAGACGGCGGCCGTACCGCTGCCGTTCGCGCTGCCGGAGGACGGCGGCGAGGCCTGGCTGACGCTGCGGGTGACCACGGCCGAGGACCAGGTGTGGGCGCCGCGCGGCACGGAGGTGTGCGCGCCCCAGGTGCTGCTGCGGGCGGCGGAGCCGGCGGCCGGCCATGCGGCGAACGGCGGTCGGATCGAGGTCGACGGCGAGGGTCTGCTGATCCACCCGCTGCTGACCGTTTCGCCGACCCTGTCGCTGTGGCGGGCGCCCACCGACAACGACGAGTTGGGCGGAATGGCGGCGCGCTGGCGGGCCTGGGGGCTCGACTCGCTGGTCCGCAAGGTCGTCTCGGTACGGCGGGACGGCGAGCGGGTGACGACGGTCGCCGAGTACGCCGGGGCCGTCGGTGTCGTCCGGCACTGTCAGGTGTTCACGCCGGTCGCGGGCGGGGTGCGGGTCGAGGAGTCGGCCGAGCTGCCCGAGGAGTTCGACGACGTGGCCCGGGTGGGCACCGTGTTCGAGACGGTGCCGGGTCTCGATCTGCTGGAGTGGTTCGGCCGGGGTCCGTGGGAGTCGTACCCCGACCGCGCCGCGGGCGCGCCCGTGGGCCACCACTCGGTCCCCGTCGACGAGTTGTTCACCCCGTATCTGCGCCCGCAGGAGAGCGGCGGCCGCAACGGGGTGCGGCGGTTCACGCTGTCGGCGCCGGACGCAACCGGTCTCACGGTCGACCTCGACGAGCCCCGCCAGGTCTCGGTGACCCGCCACCGCGCCGAGGACCTGACCGCCGTACGGCATCACGACGAACTGGTGCCGCGCACGTCCTGTGTGGTGCAACTCGACGCGGCCCACCGGGGGTTGGGCACGGCCTCGTGCGGGCCCGACACCACACCGCAGTACCTCGTCGCACCGGGTGTCCATCGCTGGAGCTGGACCCTGCGCGTTCTCTGAACCCACCGGTTCGGAACTTCCCGGCTTCGAACTCCCCAGCTTTCACGAGCACTTACCCACGGAGCACACGTGTGTACTTCGCATGACCACGAGGACGAGCAGTGCGAGAGCGCCCAGGCCGGTGCCGGGCGGCGCAACTTCCTGCGGGCCACCGCGCTGCTCGGTGCCGCCGCCACGGCCGGTGTCGCGCTGCCGGGCGTCGCCGAGGCGGCCACGGACTCGGCTTCCGCCAAGGCCGGTTGGCGGCCCGACACCGACAGCCGGCGCTTCACGCTCGCCGTGATGCCGGACACCCAGTACCTCTTCGACGGGCCGAGCATCGACAAGGCGCCGATCGAGGCCTCGCTGCGCTATCTCCTGGAGCACGGCAAGGACGACAACATCGTCTTCCTCTCGCATCTGGGCGACCTGACGCAGAACGGGGCCGTGCCCGAATTCGCCGCCATCGGGGAGGCGTTCGAGCTGCTGGACCGGCGGGGCGTCGGCTACAGCGTGCTGGCGGGCAACCACGACATCAAGTCGTCCACGGACGACCAGCGCGGGGCGTCGCCCTACCTGGACACGTTCGGCCCGCAGCGGTTCAAGAACAGGTCCACGTTCGGCGGGGCCTCTTCGGACGGCTACAACACGTACCACGTGTTCAGGGCGGCCGGGCGGGAGTGGCTCGTGCTGGCGCTGGACTGGCGGCTCTCGGCCAAGGGCTACGCCTGGGCGAAGGACGTCATCGCGCAGCACCCGAAGACTCCGGTGATCCTCACCACGCACGAACTGGTCGTGGACGACGACACGTTGTCGGACTACGGACAGCAGCTGTGGGACCAGCTCGTAGCGGACCACGACCAGATCTTCCTCACCCTCAACGGCCACTACTGGCCCGCCCGTCGGGCAACCCGCAAGAACACGGCGGGCAATGACGTCCACCTGCATCTGACGAACTATCAGAACCGGTATTTCGGCGGCGCGGCGATGATCCGCCTCTACCACTTCGACCTGGACCGCGACGTCATCGACGTGGAGACGGTGTCGCCGTGGATCCTGGGCCGGGCGGCGAAGGGCCTCAACGAGCTGGAGCGGCAGGAGATCCAACTCAGCGGCGACGCCGACCGGTTCTCCGTCGACATCGACTTCGCGGACCGCTTCGCGGGCTTCGACCCGGTGCCGGTCCGCGCGGCGCGCCCCGCGTCCAGGATGCTGATCCCCGGCACGGCCGCCTACTGGCGCTTCGAGTCCCCGGTCTCCGGCTCCGGCACCGTCCGTGACCTGTCCGGCCGCGGCAACGACCTCACCGTGGTGTCCGTGAACGGCGGCACCCTCGGCTGGTCGGCCGACCACCACCCCGACCAACCGGGCCACGGCAGCCTGGAGTTCACGGGCTACAAGTCCCCGCTGAAGGGCGCGTACCTGCGGACCGTGGACGGTGCGCCGCTCAACTCGGCGACGTTCGAGCGGGGTTACACGATCGAGGCGTTCTTCCGGCTGCCCGCCGACTGGGACCCCGACCACAACGCCTGGTCCGGGCTGGTGAGCCGGACCGGTACGGGCGGCGACGCGGGCAAGACCGCGGACGACCCCGACGAGCCCCTCGCCACGCTCTCCCTGTCCAACGACCGCGAGCCGCAGTGGGCGGTCCGCCCGCTCAACCAGGAGGGCATCGCCAGCAACTGGGGCCAGGAGACCCCGCTGGAGACCTGGTCGCACCTCGCCGTCGTCAACGACGGCAGGCACACCACGCTGTACGTCGACGGCTGCCCGGTCGTGCGCAATCCGAAGGCGGCCGCCGTGGGCCTCACCTCGGTCGGCCTGCCCTGGCTGCTCGGCGGCTACACCTACGCCGACAAGATCGACCAGATCCTGCACGGCCTCCTCGGCGACGTCCGGATCGTCTCCCGGGCGCTGCCCGTGACCTCCTTCATGACCCACTGACAGCCCTCCAGAGGACTCCCGAAGATCATGACCGAGCAGCAGCTGCCCACCTGGGCCGACCCGTCCGTCTCCCCCGCCGCCCTCGACGCACAGGGCGTCTCGCGCCGCCAACTCCTGCGCCGCGCGGGCCTGTTCGGCGCCGCGTTCACCCTCGGCGCGGGCCCGCTCGCCACCCCCGCGGTGGCGGCCGGGCGGGGCTGGGGCGGCAACGACCCGCGCCTCGCCTACCTCGTCGGCGACCACCACGTGCACTCCGTGTACAGCCACGACGCCAAGTACACGTTCTCCCAGCAGGCGAAGGCCGCGGCGCAGTACGGCCTCGACTGGATGGTGTTCAACGAGCACTCCAACTTCGGACACGCCAACTACGGCGCGAAGTTGGAGCACGCCGAGATTCTGAAGGCGCGCGCAGAGAACCCGCGCCAGCTGATCTTCCAGGGCCTGGAGTGGTACATCCCGGCCGCCGAGCACTGCACGATCTTCGCCGCGCCCGGCCGCCACGAGGTGGATCTGCTCACGCAGTTCGAACTCGCCTACGACGGCAAGCTGTTGGGCTACACCGAGGGTTCGGCCGGTGCGACGGACACCGCCCGCAACGAGGCCCACGCCGTGAAGGCCATCAAGTGGCTGGCGGAGCAGCGCCGTTCGGGCTACGTCGACGACGTCCTCGTCCTCGCCAACCACCCGCTGCGCCTCGGCATCGACTCCCCGCACGAGATGCGGGCCTGGCGCGACGCGGCCCCCGAGATCATGATCGGCATGGAGGGCGCACCGGGCGCCCAGGGCGCGGCCCTGCCCGGCTGGCGCGGTGCGACGTCGATCCGCGGCGAGTACGAGAACAAGCCGTCGGCGCAGTCCTGGGCGGGCTATCCGGCGGACGCGTATGTGACGTACGGCGGTTTCGACTGGGCGACGGCGACCGTCGGCGGGCTGTGGGACTCGATGCTGGCCGAGGGCCGGCTGTTCTCGATCACCACGAACTCCGACAACCACCGTACGGTCTACGACACTTGGGCCAACGGTGCCTGGCCCGCGGGGCAGAACTTCGACAACACCGGGAAGCTGCCCGACCCGGTGGACACCGGCACCCCGCAGCCCGGCAGCGACTTCTGGCCCGGCGAGTTCAGCCGCACCCATGTGGGCGTGACGCGGTACGGCTACGGCGCGGTGATGGCGGGGATGCGCGCGGGCCGGGTCTGGGTCGACCACGGGCATCTGCTGGACGGGCTCGACGTCCGGCTGAAGCGGGACTGCGACGGCGGCCGGGGGGTCACGCTGGGCGGCCGGCTGCGGGTCCGCAAGGGCGACAGGCTCACGCTGAGTGTCACCGTGACGACCGCCTCGCGCCCCAACGCCCAGGGAATTCTGCCGGAGTTGGCGCACGTGGACGTGATCCGGGGCGCGGTGCGCGGTGCGGTGGCCGACCAGGACGCGTGGCGGGCGCCGGACACGAAGGTCGTCCGTACGGCCGACGTGAGCGGCCGCAAGGGGACGTACACCCTGCACATCCCGGTGACCGCCGGGGACGAGTCCTTCTACCTGCGGCTGCGCGGCAGTGACGGAAAGCGGAACGGCGCGGGCTACCTCGGCGCCTCGATCGACCCGCACGGACCGATCCCCCACGAGCCCGGAAACGGTGACCCGTGGGCCGACACATGGTTCTATTCGAACCCCATCTTCGTCGACCTGGCAGGTAACTGATGAAGCGTCAACTCACTGTCCTCGCCGCCTTATTGGGTGCTTTCACGTTCGGCGTGAGCATCTCCTCGGCCGCCGCCGCGACCACCTGGGCGGAGACCGGAACGGCGTACACCGACAGTCTCGGCGGCGGTGAGGGCGTCGCGTCGCGCGCGGACGGCTCGCTGCTGTACCGCGGGCTCGCGTCCATCCCGCTGGATCTGCGCGTCCAGGGCTGGAACCACATCGGTGACCCGGACATCGCGAACGGCTACGTCTTCGACGCCTACCAGGCCGCCGACACGGGCACGTCCAAGATGTTCGCGGTCACCACGCCGTCCGGGACCCGGTACACGTACGTCCACCCGCTGGACTCGGGCGAGAAGATCAACAACTCGTTCGACGCGATCTCGCCGGACACGCAGTGGATGGTGTCGGGCGAGTGGGGCGACCAGACCAGACTCCAGGTCTTCCCCACTCCCCTGCTCAACCCGTCCACTCCGGCGACGGGCGGCACGCTGCCGCAGGCCGGGCAGATCACCCTGGACAAGACGGTGAACGACATCCAGGGCTGCGACTTCGTGACGGACACCCGGCTGGTGTGCGTCTCGGACGACGCGTCGGGGACCAAGTTCCCCGAGATCCGCCCGCTCCTCCAGGTCGACCTGCCGCACAAGCTGGACGGGCAGCCGATCACCGGCACGGTGACGAGCCTGTTCGCGCTGCCCCAACGCAGCATCTGCACGGGCACGTTCGAGGCCGAGGGCGTCGACTACGACGTGAACAGCGGGACGTTGCGCGCCGAGGTGGTCCAGCCGGGCGTGTGCGTGGTGTCGACCAGCGTGTACTCGTACAAGCAGCAGTAGACAAGCCGCAGTTGTAGCTGAAGGTCGCGGCCGAAGGTCAGGCGTAGAACCGCGAGAGACTCTGCAGGACGGCGGCGGGCTTCGGCCCGCCGTCGATCTCTATCGTCCCGTCGACGGCGATCTGCACCCCGCCCGGTACGTCCTCGACCGAGGCGAGCCTGGCGACCAGCCGGATGCGCGAGCCGACCTTGACCGGTGCGGGGAAACGCACCTTGTTCAGGCCGTAGTTGACCTTCGTGGACACGCCCTCGACGTCCAGCAGCTCGGTGAAGAGCGGGATGAAGAGGGAGAGGGTCAGATAGCCGTGGGCGATGGGCGCGCCGAAGGGGCCGGCCGCGGCCTTCTCCGGGTCGACGTGGATCCACTGGTGGTCGCCGGTCGCGTCGGCGAAGGTGTCGATGCGTTCCTGGGTGACCTCGATCCACTCGCTGCTGCCCAGGTCGCTGCCCGCGAGCTTCTTGAGTTCGTCGAGGCCGTTGACGGTGATGCCCATATCGCTTTCCCTACTTAAGAGTTGGTGCCGAAGCGCTTGCGCACCCGGGACTTGAGGAGCTTCCCCGAGGCGGTGCGCGGGAGTTCGTCCGCGACCACCACCGACTTGGGGATCTTGTACTTGGCCAGCCGGCCGGCCAGCGAGGCCAGTACCTCGTCGGGGTCGAGCGAGGCGCCTTCGCGCGGTACGACGACCGCCCGCGGCACCTCGCCCCACTTGTCGTCCGCGACCCCGATGACCGCGCACTCGACGATGTCGGGGTGGGCCAGCAGCAGGTCCTCGATCTCGGCGGGGTAGATGTTCTCCCCACCGGAGATGATCATGTCCTTCATGCGGTCGACGATGTACACGTAGCCGTCGCCGTCGGTGCGGGCCGCGTCCCCGCTGCGGAACCAGCCGTCGGCGAAGACCGCGGCCGTCTCCTCGGGCAGCCCCCAGTAACCGGGCATGACATGGGGCCCGCGCACCACGACCTCGCCGGTCTCGCCGACGTCGGTGGGGGTGAGGTCCGGCCGGACGACCCGTACGTCGCTGAAGAAGTGCGGCACGCCCGCCGAACCCGCCTTGCTCACCGCGTGTTCGGCGTCCAGGAACAGGGTTCCGGGCGCGGCCTCCGTCATACCGTAGCCCTGGAGGAAGGTCAGGCCCCGCTCCTGGTAGGCGGCGATCAGCGGGGACGGGACCGGGGAGCCGCCGCAGGTGAGGATGCGCAGCGAGGACAGGTCGGCGTCGGCCCAGCGGGGATGCCGGGCGATCTGGTCGAACATCGTCGGCACCCCGAACATGAAGGTGATCCGGTGCCGTTCGACCAGGTCGAAGGTGGCGTCCGGGTCGAAGGACCCGACCAGGACGCAGGTGCCGCCCTTGAGCAGCACCGGCAGGGTGAGCATGTTGAGTCCGGCCGTGTGGAACAACGGGGCGGAGACCAGGGCGCGTTCGTCGGCGATCAGGTCGGTGTCGACGAGGACGTTGAGCGCGTTCCAGGTCAGGTTGCCGTGCGTGAGCATGGCGCCCTTGGGGCGGCCGGTCGTGCCCGAGGTGTACATGATGATGCAGGTGTCGTCGGCGGTGACGGGCTCGTCGATCGGCTCGGTGGCCGCCGCATCGAGCAACTCCTCGTACTCGGGGCCGACTTCGACGTAGATGCGTACGTCGGTGCTGCCCGGCAGTCCGGCGACGAGGGCGGTGTGCGTCGGGCCGTAGACGAGGATCTTCGCGCCGGAGTCGGCGAGTTGGTAGGCGATCTCGGGGGCGGTGAGGCGGGTGTTGAGCGGGACGAAGACCGCGCCCAGCGTGCCGGCCGCGAACAGGGTCTCCAGGTAGGAGGGGTGGTTGGGGCCGAGGTAGGCGATGCGGTCGCCGCGGCGGACGCCCCGGGTGCGCAGGGCGTGGGCGAGGCGGGTGGTTCGTGTATGCAGTGTGCCGTAGTCGGTCGACCGTCCACCGTGGATCAGGGCCGTGCGGTGCGGGGTCTTGCGGGCCCGGCGTGCGGGCCATGACCCCAGTCCCTCGTTGCGCATCCGGTGCCCCTTACGTCAGCCCGAGCAGGCGGGCGGCGTTGTCCTTGAGGATCTTCGGTCTGACCTCGTCCTTGATGGGCAGTTTCTCGAAGTCGGCGAGCCAGCGGTCCGGGGTGAGGACGGGGTAGTCGGAGCCGAAGAGGACCTTGTCCTTGAGCAGGGTGTTCGCGTACTGCACGAGCTGCGGCGGGAAGTACTTCGGCGACCAGCCGGAGAGGTCGATGTGGACGCCGGGCTTGTGGGTGGCGACGGCGAGGGCCTCGTCCTGCCACGGGAAGGACGGATGCGCCAGGATGATCTTGAGGTGTGGGAAGTCCGCCGCCACGTCGTCCACGTGGAGGGGGTTGGAGTACTTCAGGCGGATGCCGCCGCCTCCGGGCACCCCCGCGCCGATGCCCGTCTGGCCGGTGTGGAAGAGGGCGATGGCGCCGGTCTCCTCGATGACCTCGTAGAGGTCGTAGGCCACGGCCCGGTCGTTGGGGAAGAAGCCCTGGATGCTGGGGTGGAACTTGAAGCCCTTGACGCCGTACTCCTCGACCAGCCGCCGGGCCCGCTTCACGCCCGCTCGGCCCCGGAACGGGTCGATGGACGCGAAGGGGATGAGGACGTCGGCGTTGGCGGCGGCGGCCTCGGCGACCTCCTCGTTCGGGACGGGCTCGGTGCCGGTCGCGGACTCGGCGTCGACCGTGAAGATCACGGCGGCCATCTTCCGCTCGCGGTAGTACGCGGCGGTCTCCTCCAGGGTCGGCTTCCGCTTGCCCTCGACCTTGAAGTAGGCGGAGGAGGCGTCGTGGAGGTCGTCGTCCAGGGAGGAGTGGCCCTTGGAGGACACCTCCGCGTGGGTGTGGACGTCGATCGCGACGAGTTCGCCGATGTCCATGGGGGGTGTCATCACGCCTCCGGCAGCTTCGGTGCGGGGATGCCGACCGACTGGAGTTCGGCGCCGACCGAGGTGGGGAAGGCGGTGGCCAGGGTGTCGGGGGTCCAGCCGCCGTCGGCGTAGGCCGTGCTGATCTCCTGCGGGTGGGACCAGAGTGCCACCTTGTCGCCGCCGATGCCGATGGCCTGGCCGGTGATCGAGCGCGCGGCCTCGGAGGCGAGGAAGGGGACGAGGGCTGCGCAGTCCTCGGGGGTGCCGAAGCCCTCGCCCTTGCGAAGGAAGTCGGGCAGCGCCTCGCCGTTCTTCATGGCCTCGACGTACGGGGCGAAGGCGGGGATCGTCTCGGTCATCGCGGTCGCGGCGACCGGCACGATCGCGTTGACGGTGATACCGGCGCGGCCCAGTTCCATCGACCAGGTGCGGGCGAAGGCGGCGATCCCGGCCTTGGCGGCGGAGTAGTTGGTCTGGCCGAAGTTGCCGCGCTGGCCGGCGGGCGAGCCGACCAGGATCAGGCTGCCGCCCTCGCCCTGTTCGCGCATCCGTACGGCGGCGGCGCGGGCGCAGGTGAAGGTGCCCTTGAGGTGGGTGGTGATCACCGCGTCGAAGTCGTCGTCGGTCATCTTCCACAGCACCTTGTCGCGCAGGATGCCCGCGTTGGTGACCAGGACGTCGAGCCGTCCGAACTCCTCGACGGCCCGGTTGACCAGCCGTTCGGCGGCCTCGGTCGTGCCGACCGGGACCACCTCGGCGACGGCCGTGCCGCCCGCCTCGGCGATCGACTTCACGGCCTGGTCGGCCACCGCCTCGTCGATGTCGTTGACGACCACGGACGCGCCGTGGGCGGCCAGGGCGTGGGCGTAGGCGAGGCCGAGGCCCCGGCCACTGCCGGTGACGACGGCGACCTTGCCGGTCAGATCGATGCTGGGCACGAGCGAGTCCCTTCACAAGGCGATGCGGTGGCCGGCCGCACCGGAGTACGGCTGCGAGCGGCACCGGCGCGGCTTCGAGATCGAAGCTAAGAGCAATAATTGTTGACGTCAATAGTTGTTGCCGACGGACCAGGTGCGTCACACTGACCCCGTACCACCGCACGCCCCACCCCGGGGCCTCGACCCAGGGAGCCCGCCATCGCCCGCCAGCAGCACGCCGCGAACCCCCCGATCGACGCGCACGAGCCGTGGATGCGCGGGCTGCACGCGGACACCGGTTACCTCCTGTACCGGCTGGGCCTGCGCTCCGGCCAGCTCTTCAACACGTTCCTCCAGGAGTCGGGCCTGCGCCTGCGCCACTACGCGCTGCTCCGCTTCCTGGCCACGTCCGAGGGCGCCCTCCAGCGCGAGCTGAGCACGCGGCTGGGCTACGACCCGAGCGCGATCGTCGGCCTGGTCGACGACCTGGAGAAGCTGGGATTCGCCGAGCGGCGCCCTTCCCCCGACGACCGGCGCAGCCGCATCGTGGTACTGACACAGGACGGCCGCGGCTTCCTGCGCGACACGGACGAGGCCGGTCTGCGGGTGACGAACGAACTGCTCGGCCCGCTGGACGCGGCCCAGCGGGAGACCCTGCACACGCTGTTGCAGCAGGTCGCCGAGGACGGACTCGCCTGACGCGGGACGAGGAGGTACGGCGATGACCACCACCCGGCCGGAGACGACCGCGCGCTCCGCTCCCGACCGGCTGCTCGCCGTGCTCGCCGCCTTCGACCACGAACACACCGCCCTGTCGCTGTCGGACATCGGCCGCCGGGCCGGACTCACCCTGACCACCGCGCACCGGCTCGCGGGCGCCCTCACCGAGTGGGGCGCGCTGGAGCGGGACGCGTCCGGCGTCTACCACGTGGGACTGCGGCTGTGGGAGATCGCGGCGCTGGCGCCCCGCGGCCTCGCCCTGCGCCAACTGGCCCTGCCCTACTTGGAGGACCTGTACGAATCGACGCACGAGAACGTGCAGTTGGCGGTGCGGGACGGCACGGAGGTCGTCTACACCGAGTGGATCTCGGGCCGTTCGGCGGTCGGCGTGCACATCCGGGTGGGCGCCCGCTGGCCGCTGCACGCCACCGGAGTGGGCCTCGCCCTGCTGGCCCACGACAACCCGAACGCCCAAGAGGCCTACTGCGCGGGCGAGTTGGCGTCCTTCACGCCGTACACGATCACCGATCCGGTACGGCTGCGGCGGGTGCTGGCCGAAGTGCGGCGCACCGGCGTGGCGGTGAGCGACCGTCAGGTCACGGACGACGCGCTGTCGGTGGCGGCTCCGGTGCGCGGGCCGGGCGGTGCGGTGGTGGCGGCCGTATCCGTCGTGGTACCCCAAGTGGACGCCCAGGTACCGGCGTTGATCCCGGCGGTACGGCTCGCGGCGCGCGGGATCTCGCGGGCGCTGGGATGGCTGCCGGAGCCGTGACGGGATCCGCCACGCCCGGTCTGCGCCGCTCGGGACGGGTGGTCACCTGCGCCGCCCTGCTGCTCGCGGTCGTCTTCGGCGCCTTCATGACGGGCGGTTTCTCCCCGATCCTCCAGATCGGCCTCGGCCTCACCCTCGCGGTGCTGATCGACGCAACTGTCGTACGGATGCCGCTGGTTCCGGCGACGATGGCGCTGCTCGGCCGACGGGCCTGGTGGGAGCCGAAGGTGTTGCGGCGGGCGCACGACCGGTTCGGGTTGCGTGGAGAGGCGCCTGTGGATCGGGAGTTGGCACGTCGCTGAGGTCGCCGCCCGCCCCCGCGCCTCACGAGTGCGGGGGCGGGTGCGCTCATCCCGGCTGCCCGATCGGGCGGCCCCCCTCACCCGCCAACCCAGCCAACCCTGCCAGCATCCGCCGGTCCCGAGGCGCCCCCTTCCGGTCCAGTCGCGCGTCCAGCAGTCGCCGGGCCGCGTCGCACCGCCCCGCTGACACGAGCGCGTACAGCAACGTCTCCTCCACGACCTCGCGTTGGGCTGCGCTGCCGCCCACCTTGCGCAGTACCGGAAGCAGTGCGTCCAGGCCGTGGGCCGCATCGTGGAAGCGGTGTTCCACGAGGGCGGCGAACGCCTCGCAGAGCGGGACGACGACCTCGCGCTGCACCGGGTCGGCCCCGGTCGCGTGGTCGCGGAGGCGGCGCAGCGCCGGGAGGTCACCGGCCGCGGTGAGGGCCACCGCCGCGTGCAGCGCGGTGAACGCGGTCGCGGGCCGTTCCAGGACCTCGCAGGCCACGGAGTCCAGTACGTCCGAAGTCGGCAGCTCCCCCTGCCAGTTGCCGCTGAGCCGGGCCCGCCACAGCAGCGACCCCGAGTCGACCAGCGCACGCACCCCGGTCACCCGGCCGGGCGCCAGTTGGGCGAACCAGCGCCTGCGGACGGCGGCCGGGTCGTCCAACGCGAGTTCGTGCAGGGCGATGTGCCAGGAGAAGTGGGCGCGGTGGACCGTTCCACGGCCCTGTCCCGACACCCAGCCGTCGAGCCAGTCCCGGCCCGCCTCATGGGCGCCGGACTCGTAGTGGACGTGGGCCAGCGCGTGCACGGCGTGACCGGAGGCGGGCTCGACCCCCAGGGCGCGGTGTGCGAGTTCGCCCGCCTCGTGCAGCCGGCCCTGCTCCTGGCGCAGGAAGGCGAGCAGCGAGGTGTGGAACCAGTGGCCGTCGTAGGCGGGGGACGTGCGCTCGACGAGGCGGAGCGCGTAGTCGTCGTCGAGGTCGGTGGCGCCGGAGAAGGCGATGGTGGGTACGGCGGCGGCGAGGGCGAGCGCGTCGGCGGGGTGGTCGTCGAGGTGCCGTATCAACGCGCGGTCCCCGTCGGTGGATTGGACCCGGCGGGTGACCACGTCCACGAAGGACCGCTCCCGTTCATCGGCCCGCTCCTGGGCGCAGCGCTGGGCGTCGGCGAGGGCGCGGGGTACATCGACGGCGGCCCCGCACTCGTGGCCGAGGAGAGCCAACGCGGCGTGGCCCAGGGCGAATCCGGGATCAAGGGCGATCGCGCGGGCGAAGGCGTCCTCGGCTCCGGCGCGCACCTTGAGGACGCGGTCGAGTCCGCTGCGGTAGGCGGTGGCGGCCTCGGCGTGGGTGGAGAGCGGGAGTCCGAGTCCGTCGACGGGCCTGCGGCGGGCGGTGCGGCGGGCCGGGGGTGCGAGCAGTTGGCGGGCCAGGGCGGCGGCCTGGACGCGGATCTCGGGGATCGCGGTGGTCTCCCAGAGTTCGCCGCGCCGTGGAGCGCCGAGGGTGAACAGAGGCCGTGCGCAACGACCTTGGGCATCCAGGAGTCGCCCGTCACGGGTGGCGACGCCCATGCCGAGCGGACCCGGCACCGCCGCTCCCGTCTCGAACAGGCTCCGCCACAGCGGGTCTTCGAGTCGCTGCCCGGGCCCGGTGCAGTCGATGACCCAACCGACGTGCAGAGTCCGGCCGTTGGAGAGAGTGATCGCCAACCCGCCGCCGTCCTCGACTACTTCGGCGATCGTGCCGGTGTGGACCTGGAGGCGTCGGGCGGTGCGGGCCCGGGTGACCGATTCGGCGGTGGTGGGGGCCATGCGGTGCCGGTGGGTGTTCCAGAGGGCGCTCTCGTGGGCGAGGAACTCCCCGCGTTCCTCGGGGGTGAGGCTGTGCCAGAGGCGCGCGGTGTGCGGGCGCAGGCTGTCGAGGGCGGGCCGCCAGTCGCCGTGGGTGCGCACGGAGCGGCTGACGTGCCGGTAGACGGTCCGGCGCAGTCCGCTCAGGGTCGGATCGTGCGGCCAGTCGGGCGCCTCCATCGGGCCGACCGGTCCCAACGCGTGCGGCTGCGGAAGGAGTCCGCTGCGGGAGGCGGCGTGCACGGTGCGTTCGGGGCGGTCGAGGGTGAGGGCGAGGTCGACGGCGGTGAGGCCGGTGCCGACGAGGAGGAGGTCGGCGGTGTCCTCGCGTACCGCGTCCAACGCCCCTGGTGTCCAGGGCGAGTTGACGAAGCGGAGGGAGGTGCGCAGCGCGGGCGGGGCCCAGGCGGCGGTGGGGGCGGCGGGGCCGGTGGCGAGGACGGCGTTGTCTGCGGTGAGGAGTCCCCCGTCGGCGAGGTGGAGTTCCACCGGGCCCCCCGGGGTGCCGGTACAGCTCTCCGCGCGGGTGCGCAGCCGGCGTACGGAGACGGTGCCGTGGGAGCGGACGACGGCCTGGCCGAGGGTGTCGGCGAGGTAGGCGCCGTAGCGGTAGCGGGTGGCGAAGTCGGCCGCGCCGACGGTGGGTTCGCCGTGGCGGCACAGCCAGCGGGTGAAGTGGCCGGGGTCGTCGGGGTAGCAACTCATGCCCCCTGCGGGGACGTTGAGGCGGTGGCGCGGGTCGGGTGTCGCGTAGGCGGTGCCGCGGCCGGCCTCCGGGGCCGGGTCGACCAGCACCAGGTCGAGGGGGGTCCGGCGGCGGGTGGCGCTCTCGCAGAGTTGGACGGCGGTCAGGGTGCCTGCCGCGCCTGCTCCGACGATCGCCGTGGTGGGCCGCTTGCGGACTTCGGTCACGAATGCCTCCGGCGTGGTCTGCCGCGGAGCCGCCGAAGCGGAACTCCGCCTTCAGTTCCTTCCTCACTATTCCGACCGGGTTGGTGGGGAAGCCATGGCGGGACGGGGATCTCACCGGATACTCAGGACGCCGGTCGGCGCGTTCATACTCTGTTCACACTCGCGGAGGCGCCGACAACCGTGGTTTCAGGCCTTCTTTCAGGCTCTCTTCACAGGAATCTCAGGTTGAGGCCCTGGGATTCAAAGAATCAACCCATGGAAGTGACGCAGGATGCAACGGCACTGGTGATCTCGTCGCGTACGGCCAGGGGGTGTGCGCGACATACGGAGGAAGGCCTGCCGTGGGCGTGTCGCACATATCCAACCGGTCCGAGAAGCCGTCGGAGAGGTGGTCCCGGCGCGGGATCCTCACCGTGCTCGGGGTGGTGCCGGCGGCTGTGCTGACCGGTTGCAGCGGCTCTGCGGGCGCCGCGGAGAGCGCCTCGTCCGGCGGTGTGTCGGCGACGGCGTCGGTGAAGGCCGCGAAGACGCCGACCGTGACGGTCTCGCCCGCCGACGGCACGAAGAAGGCCGATTTCTCGGCCCCGGTCACGGTGACGGTGGCCGACGGCACGTTCGCCACGGTGAAGGTGACCGGCAACGACGGCTCCACGCTCGCCGGAACCTTCAACGCCGCCAAGACGAAATGGACGTCCACGAAGAACCCGTACTCGGGCACGAAGTACACGGTCGACGCGCAGGCGCAGGGCGCCGCCGCGAAGACCGCGACCTTCACCACCAAGTCGCCCGGCGAGACCTTCGTCGGCTACTTCACCCCCGAGGCGAACTCCACCTCCGGCGTCGGCATGCCCGTGTCGATCAACTTCACGCACGCCGTCAAGGACCGCGCCGCCGTCCAGAAGGCGATCACGGTCACCGCCGAGCCCGCCGTCGAGGTGGTCGGCCACTGGTTCAGCGACACCCGTCTCGACTTCCGCCCCGAGACGTACTGGGCGGCCGGCACGAAGATCACACTCAGCCTGCGGCTCAAGGACGTCGAGGGCCAGGACGGCATCTACGGCATCCAGTCCAAGGACGTCACCTTCCACATCGGGCGCGCACAGATCAGCACGGTGGACCTGTCCAGCAAGGAGATGGTCGTCAAGCGGGACGGCAAGACCCTCGCCACCTACCCGGTCAGCGGCGGCAACGCCCAGCACACCACCTGGTCCGGGATCATGGTGATCAGCGAGCGGTTCAAGCAGACCCGCATGGAGTCCTCGACGGTCGGGCTCGGCGACGAGTACGACATCTCCGACGTCCCGCACGCCCAGCGGCTGACCACCTCCGGCACCTTCGTGCACGGCAACTACTGGGCGTCCACCGCGGTGTTCGGCCACGAGAACACCAGCCACGGCTGCGTGGGCCTGCACGACGCCAAGGGCGCGAACAACACGTCGGTGGCGGGCTACAAGTTCTACGACAGCTCGATGCTCGGCGACGTCGTCATCGTGAAGAACTCCGGCGACAAGACGGTGGCGGCCGACAACGGCCTCAACGGCTGGAACCTGTCCTGGGCGGACTGGAAGGCGGGCAGCGCGGTCTGAGGCCGTGCCGCAACGGGCCTCACCTGCCGCCGGAGCGGATCCACGGCCACTCGGCGAAGCAGACCACCACAGGCGCGACGAGCATGACCGGCGTCCACAGTCCCCCGCCGGCCGGCGGGGGGACGTAGTACTGCCGGCGCTCGGGCAGCGGGGCCGGCGCGAGCAGGAGCACGATCAGCGCGAGCCATGTGGCCGCACCGATGCCGCCAAGTGCACTGCCACCAGCATCACCGACCTCCCCGCGGCCACCCGGTTCCCGTGGTCGAACAACACGCCCCGCCGCCCGTCCGTCCACCGCACCCCCTCGCGTCCCGTCCGCCGGGGGCCGCTCGGAAACCTCCTCTTTCACCCGCATTCATCGCCTTCATCACCTGAACTCCCGCACAGCGAAAGGACTTTCCCGGCTTCACCTCTTGACGGCCGGGGTTGCGACGAGCACATTGACCGCGCACCCGCTGCGTGAGAGCGCTCTCAGGCAGCAGGCGCGGCACCCGCACCCCCACTCCGTATCCGAGAGGCACCCATGAGTGAAACCTCCGGCACGCAGCGCAGACCCCGTCCCCTCCGGCGCGTTCTGATCGCCGCCCTCAGCACACTCGGTCTGGCGATCGCCACCGCCACCGCCTTCACCCTGCCCGCGGACGCCTCCGCGCCCACGCCCCCCACGGGCTGGACGCAGGTCTTCCTGGACGACTTCAACGGCACCGCGGGCACCGGTGTCTCCACCACCAACTGGCAGTACGACACCGGGACTTCGTATCCGGGCGGCGCGGCCAACTGGGGCACCGGCGAGGTCGAGACGATGACCTCCTCCACCAACAATGTGGCGCTCGACGGCAACGGCAACCTGTTGATCACCCCGCGCCGGGACGCCTCGGGCAACTGGACCTCGGGCCGTATCGAGACCAACCGCACCGACTTCCAGCCACCGGCCGGCGGGAAGCTGCGGGTCGAGGCCCGTATCCAGATGCCGAACGTCACGGGTTCGTCGGCGCTCGGCTACTGGCCCGCGTTCTGGATGCTGGGCGCGCCCTACCGGGGCAACTACCAGAACTGGCCCGGCGTGGGCGAGTTGGACATCATGGAGAACGTCCAGGGTCTCAACACCGACTGGGCGACGATGCACTGCGGCACCAGCCCGGGCGGCCCCTGCAACGAGACGACGGGCATCGGCGGCAACACCGCCTGCACCGGCACCACTTGCCAGGCCGGCTTCCACACCTACGCCATGGAGTGGGACCGGTCCACCAGCCCCGAGCAGATCCGCTTCTACCTCGACGGCGTCAACTTCCACACGGTCAACGCCAGTCAGGTCGACGCGACCACCTGGGCCAACGCGACGAACCACGGCTTCTTCATCATCCTGAACGTGGCGATGGGCGGCGGCTTCCCGGCGGCGTACGGCGGCGGCCCCACCTCCGCCACCGACCCGAACCACCCGATGACGGTGGACTACGTCCAGGTGCTCCAGTCCACGGGCAGTGGGAGCGGTACCACGACCCCGCCGACCGGCAGCCGGGACGCCTACAGCGCCATCCAGGCCGAGTCCTACGACAGCCAGTCCGGCACGGTCGCCGAGACCACCACGGACACCGGCGGCGGTCAGGACCTCGGCTCGATCGCCAACGGCGACTGGGCGCTCTACAAGGGCGTCAACTTCGGCTCCACGGCGGCCACCCAGTTCTACGGCCGGGTCGCGAGCGGTGCGGCGAGCGGGGTGAGCGGTCTGGTCGAGGTACGCCTGGACAGCCCGACCGCGACCCCGATCGGCAGCTTCGCGCTGGCCAACACCGGGGGCTGGCAGTCGTGGAAGACGGTCCCGGCGAACATCAGCTCGGTCACCGGTACCCACGACGTCTATCTGACGTTCAGCAGCGGCCAGTCGGCGGACTTCGTGAACGTGAACTGGTTCGACTTCGGGCACTGATCCCCAACTCACCACGGGGGCAAGGGGCTTCACGCGGGTGCGTGGGGCCCCTTTACCCTGCCGTCTTGCGCCAGCGCGATCATGCGGTGCATGACGGTCACGGGGAGGGCAGGATTCCGGGCGGCATCCAGGGCGCTGCGTTCGTCGAGGAGCAGCGACACCAGGTACTCCGTGGGCAGGGCCGGGTTTCGCCGGGCCGGGTGGTACACCGCTTTGGCGGTGTCCTGGGTCAGCCTCACGGCGGAGTCGGGGGACAGCCGCGGATCCTCCGCCGCTCGCCCTCGCACCTCGCTGTCCGGATCGCGGCTGAACCGCTCGACGAGGTCGTCGCCCGACGCGGGATCGTCGAGCGCTAGAAGGCGTACGCGCGGTCGCGGATCATCGGCGTAGCGCAACAGGTTGTCCCGAGGGAAGTTGGGGTGGTTGCGGGGACGGCCGGGGAACGAGAAGCTGCCGGACCACCAGGCCCACACGTCCACGAGCACATCGGCAGGGGCGTCGTCGCAGGACTCGGCGAGAAAGAGACCCACGACGCGGTCCTCGTCGTGGGCCAGCAGGTCCACGACGTCGGGGGGAAGGTGTGCGGCACGGGCCACGCTGCGGCGGATCAACAGCTTGGCGGACGAGGCCAGTTGCCTCATGGCGGCCGGGTCCTCGTGGAGTGCCGCGACCCACCTCAGCGTGCTGCTGCGGGAGTCCGCCGTGATGTCCGGAACAGTGTCGGCCATGGCGGCGATCTCGGCCGGGCCGGCAGGCGGGCGTGACTCGGGGGACGGCGCGCGGTACACGCCGCCGGACGGCCGGCTGTTGAGTTGCTCCTCCGCCATCTCGGCCACGATCCGGTGACGGGGCAGCCCGGCGGCGGCAACCAGAAGCCGGTCCCACTGATCACGCGAGAGCCTCCCGCTCTCCGCGGCCCGGCCCCAGACGAACTTCGACGGATGGACCACGGCCGCGTCCAGCACACCGGCCGGAAGATCCGCACGGTAGAGAAAGCTCGTGTCTCCACCGGCATCGAAGAGGCTCACCAGCACCTCCACCGGAGCGCCCCGGTTCTGCCCCAGACCCGACAGCCACTCCCGGGCTACGCGCTCCGAGGGCGCGAGGTCTTCCGACAGTGCGGACCAGACATCACTCATACGTCACCGTAGCTCCGCCCGGAACCCCGCCGGCGTCACATCCGTGTGCTGCTGGAAGAACTTGGAGAAGTTGGCCGCGTCGGGGAAGCCGACTGCCGCTCCCACGCGCCCGATTGGGAGATCCGTGTGCGCCAACAGCCGTTTCGCCTCCAGGACGACCCGCTTGTCGATGAAGCCCTTGGGGGTCTCGCCGGTGGCGGCGCGGACCGCGCGGACGAGGGTGCGGCGGGAGTAGCCGAGGGCGTCGGCGTAGGCGCTGACGCTGTGGTTGGTGGCGAAGCCCTTCTCGACGGCGTTACGGAAGAGCGTGAACGTCGTGTCCGCCTGCTGCCGGGCCGCCTCCGCCGAGCTGGCCGCGAGATGCGCGAGCCGGAGCAGGAAGGCCGTCAGGGAGTGCCGTAGGACCGAGGTGTGGAGGCTCAGCGGGAGCGTCTCCGTGTCCTCGTACTCGCGCTGGAGCTGGCCCAACGAGGCGCGGAGGGCCGCCAGGCGGGGCTCGTCGGGGTGCAGGAGGGGCGGGAGGTCGTAGCGGTAGAGGCCTGTCGCCTCGACCGTGGCGCGGGGGAGGAAGCCGGGCTGCATGGTCAGGACCGTTCCAAAGTACTGGTCCATCCGCGAGAAGCGGTGCACCTGGCCGGGGCGGATCCACAGGATGTCGCCGGCCGCCGCCTCGTACTCGGCGAAATCGATCATGTGGCGGACCGGGCCCTCGTCGAAGAGCATCACCACATGGAAGTCGATGCGGTGGACGCGGTGCAGGGGTGCGTCCGCGTGCCAGGTGCGGCCCGTGCCCATCGGGCCGACCTGCATGCCGACGCCGCAGACACTCAGATCGACAGGGAAGGGAAACGTATCGATCACGTCGCCGTCACCGGCTGCGCCTTGGATGGTTCTGTCCGCCATGTCCTTCTCGTGCCGCCTCAGTACGGGTTCCGGTGTCCCACTTTCACCACAGGCTGGCACACCGACACCTTCCCTCTTAAAAGTCAGACTTTTAGATTTGAAGGCGTCCGAACAGTTCTGTCGCTCATATCGAGGACTTCTTGAAGATGAACGCGCACACACCTGACAGCTTCGAGTGGACCGATCTCGACCGTCGTGCCGTCGACACGGCCCGCGTTCTGGCCGCTGACGCGGTCCAGAAGGTCGGCAACGGGCACCCGGGCACGGCGATGAGCCTGGCCCCCGCCGCGTACACGATCTTTCAGAAGGTGATGCGTCACGACCCCGCGGATCCCGAGTGGACCGGCCGTGACCGCTTCGTCCTCTCCCCCGGCCACACCTCGCTGACGCTGTACACGCAGCTGTATCTCGCCGGGTACGAGCTGGAGCTCGACGACCTGAAGGCGTTCAGGACGCACGGCTCGAAGACGCCTGGTCACCCCGAGTACGGGCACACGGCCGGGGTGGAGACCACGACCGGACCGCTCGGACAGGGTGTGGCCAACGCCGTCGGGATGGCGATGGCCGCCCGCTACGAGCGCGGACTGTTCGACCCGGAGGCCCCCGAGGGCGAGTCGCCCTTCGACCACACGATCTGGGCGATCGTCTCCGACGGCGACCTGGAGGAGGGCATCTCCGCCGAGGCCTCCTCGCTGGCCGGCCACCAGCGGCTCGGCAACCTCGTCTTCGTCTACGACGACAACCACATCTCCATCGAGGGCGACACCGCGACCGCCTTCTCCGAGGACGTACTGAAGCGCTACGAGGCCTACGGCTGGCACACCCAGCGCATCGAGCCCGGCGCCGACGGCGACATCGACCCGCACGCGCTGTACACGGCGCTCAGGGCGGCGCAGGCCGAGACCGCACGCCCCTCGATCATCGCGATGCGCACGATCATCGCCTGGCCCGCCCCGAACGCGCAGAACACCGAGGCCGCCCACGGCTCCGCGCTCGGCGCCGACGAGGTCGCCGCCACCAAGCGCGTCCGCGGCTTCGACCCGGAGAAGTCCTTCGAGGTCGCGGGCGAGGTCCTCGCGCACAGCCGCATGGCCCTGGACCGGGGCGCCGAGGCGCACTCCGCCTGGGACAAGCAGCTCGACGAGTGGCGCGGCGCCCAGCCCGAGCGCGCGAAGCTCTTCGACCGGATCGTCGCCGGCCAGCTCCCCGAGGGCTGGGAGGACGCCCTTCCGGTGTTCGAGGAGGGTTCCTCCGTCGCCACCCGCGCCGCGTCCGGCAAGGTCCTCCAGTCCCTTGGACCGGTCCTGCCCGAGCTGTGGGGCGGCTCCGCCGACCTGGCCGGCTCGAACAACACCACCATCGACAAGACCTCGTCCTTCCTCCCGAAGGGCAATCCGCTCCCGGAGGCCGACCCGTACGGCCGTACGATCCACTTCGGCATCCGCGAGCACTCCATGGCGGCCGAGATGAACGGCATCGCCCTGCACGGCAACACGCGCGTCTACGGCGGCACCTTCCTGGTGTTCTCCGACTACATGCGCAACGCCGTCCGCCTCTCCGCGCTGATGCAGCTCCCGGTGACGTACGTCTGGACGCACGACTCGATCGGCCTGGGCGAGGACGGCCCCACCCACCAGCCGGTCGAGCACCTCGCCTCGCTGCGCGCGATCCCGGGCCTGAACATCGTCCGCCCGGCCGACGCCAACGAGACGGCGATCGCCTGGGCCGAGATCCTCAAGAGGCACGCCACGAACCCCGCTCCGCACGGCCTCGCGCTGACCCGCCAGGGTGTGCCGACGTACGCGCCCAACTCCGATGCGGCGCGCGGCGGTTACGTCCTCAAGGACTCCTCCACCGGGACCCCCGACGTCGTGCTGATCGCGACCGGCTCCGAGGTCCACCTCGCCGTCGAGGCGCGCGAGCAGTTGGAGGCGGAGGGCGTGGGCACCCGGGTGGTGTCGATGCCGTCCGTGGAGTGGTTCGAGGAGCAGTCGCGCGAGTACCGCGACAGCGTCCTTCCGCCGTCCGTGAAGGCCCGCGTTGCGGTCGAGGCCGGGATCGGTCTCACGTGGTACCGGTTCGTGGGTGACGCAGGACGCATCGTCTCCCTCGAACACTTCGGCGCCTCCGCCGATGCCAAGACCCTGTTCGCCGAGTTCGGTTTCACGGCCGAGAACGTCGCCGCCGCAGCACGGGCTGTATTCAATTCGACTACGGGCCTTGCCGCCGCGCGCGGTTGATCCGATCGCCAGAAAGAAGATGATCACAGTGACCGAAGTGACCGCCACCGCGGGAACACTCAAGCGCCTCTCCGACGAGGGCGTCTCCATCTGGCTGGACGACCTGTCGCGCAAGCGGATCGAGTCCGGCAACCTCGCCGAGCTCATCGACACCAAGAACGTCGTCGGCGTCACCACCAACCCCTCGATCTTCCAGGCCGCCATCGGCTCCGGAGAGGGGTACGAGGAGCAGCTGGCCGACCTCGCCGTACGCAAGGTGACGGTCGAGGAAGCCGTGCGGATGATGACCACGGCCGACGTCCGCGCCGCCGCCGACATCCTGCGCCCGGTCCACGAGGCGACCGGCGGCCGGGACGGCCGGGTCTCCATCGAGGTCGACCCGCGCCTGGCCCACCACACGGCGGCGACGATCGCCGAGGCCAAGCAGCTCTCCTGGCTGGTGGACCGTTCCAACGTGATGATCAAGATCCCGGCGACGAAGGCCGGTCTCCCGGCCATCACCGAGGTCATCGGCGCGGGCATCAGCGTCAACGTCACGCTGATCTTCTCCCTGGAGCGCTACCGCGAGGTCATGGACGCCTACCTGGCCGGCCTGGAGAAGGCGCAGGCCGCGGGCATCGACCTGGCGACCATCCACTCCGTCGCCTCCTTCTTCGTCTCCCGCGTCGACTCCGAGATCGACAAGCGCCTCACCGCGCTCGCCACGGACGAAGCCCTCGCTCTCAAGGGCAAGGCAGCCCTCGCCAACGCGCGGCTCGCCTACCAGGCCTACGAAGAGGTCTTCGCGGGCGACCGTTGGACCGTTCTCGCGGGCGCCGGGGCCAACAAGCAGCGCCCCCTGTGGGCCTCGACCGGCGTGAAGGACCCGTCCTACAAGGACACCCTCTACGTCGACGAGCTGGTCGCGCCCGGCACGGTCAACACCATGCCCGAGGCCACGCTGAACGCCACCGCCGACCACGGTGACATCCACGGCGACACGGTGACCGGCGGCTACGCGCAGGCGCGCGCCGACCTGGACGCCGTAGAACGTCTGGGGATCTCGTACGACACCGTCGTCAAGCAGTTGGAGGACGAGGGCGTCGCCAAGTTCGAGGTGGCCTGGCAGGACCTGCTGGACGCCGTCGCGAAGTCGCTGAGCGGGAAGGGGGTCGACGGGGAATGAGTGCGGACCTTCCCGAAACGACAACGACAACGGCCGCGCAGGCGCTCGGTGTTGAGGACGTCACGGACATCGCCGACGCCCTGGGCGCCGGCTGGGACAACCCGCTGCGGGACGCCCGGGACCGCCGACTGCCGCGCATCGCAGGGCCGTCCGGCCTGGTCATCTTCGGCGTCACCGGTGACCTGTCCCGCAAGAAGCTGATGCCGGCCGTCTACGACCTGGCCAACCGGGGCATGCTGCCGCCGGGCTTCTCGCTCGTCGGGTTCGCGCGGCGGGACTGGGAGGACCAGGACTTCGCGCAGGTGGTGCACGACTCGGTGCGCGAGCACTCCCGGACGGAGTTCCGCGAGGAGGTCTGGCAGCAGCTCGCCGAGGGGATGCGGTTCATCCCGGGCGACTTCGACGACGACACCGCGTTCAAGCAACTGCGCGCGGCCGTCGACGAGTTGGACACCTCGCGCGGTACCAGCGGCAACTACGCGTTCTATCTCTCCGTACCGCCGAAGTTCTTCCCGAAGGTCGTCAAGCAGCTCAAGAAGCACGGGCTGGCGGACGCTCCGGAGGGGGCATGGCGGCGGGCGGTCATCGAGAAGCCGTTCGGGCGCGACCTGAAGAGCGCGCGGGAGCTGAACAAGATCGTGCACGAGGTGTTCGACCCGGACCAGGTGTTCCGGATCGACCACTACCTCGGCAAGGAGACCGTCCAGAACATCCTGGCACTGCGCTTCGCCAACCAGATGTACGAACCGATCTGGAACCGGTCCTACGTCGACCACATCCAGATCACGATGGCCGAGGACATCGGCATCGGCGGCCGGGCCGGCTACTACGACGGCATCGGTTCGGCGCGTGACGTCATCCAGAACCACCTCCTCCAGCTGATGGCACTGACCGCCATGGAGGAACCGATCGCCTTCGACGAGGAGGCGCTGCTCACCGAGAAGCTCAAGGTACTCAAGTCGGTGCGCCTGCCACGGGAGTTGGGCGAGCACACGGTGTTCGGGCAGTACGCGGAGGGCTGGCAGGGCGGCGAGAAGGTCGTCGGCTACCTCCAGGAGGACGGCATCGACCCGCAGTCGAAGACCGACACCTACGCGGCCGTGAAGCTGGAGGTGGACAACCGCCGCTGGGCGGGCATCCCCTTCTACCTGCGCACCGGCAAGCGGCTCGGGCGGCGCGTCACGGAGATCGCGGTCGTCTTCAAGCGGGCCCCGCACTCCCCCTTCGACTCCACCGCCACCGAGGAACTCGGCCAGAACGCGATCGTCATCCGCGTGCAGCCCGACGAGGGCATGACGGTCCGCTTCGGTTCCAAGGTGCCGGGCACTTCGATGGAGATCCGGGACGTGTCCATGGACTTCGCCTACGGCGAGTCGTTCACGGAGTCGAGCCCCGAGGCGTACGAGCGGCTCATCCTGGACGTGCTGCTCGGCGACGCCAACCTGTTCCCGCGCCACCAGGAAGTGGAAGAGTCCTGGAAGATCCTCGACCCGATCGAGGAGTACTGGGCACAGAACGGCAGGCCCGCGCAGTACTCCTCGGGCAGTTGGGGCCCCGAGGAGGCGGACGAGATGCTCGCACGAGACGGACGGAGCTGGCGCAGGCCATGAAGATCGACCTGAGCGACACCACGGCAAGCAAGATCAACAAGGCGCTGGTACAGGGTCGCCGTGACATCGGCACTCCTGCCGTGGGCATGGTCCTGACGATGGTCATCGTCACGGACGAGGAGAACGCCTACGACTCGATCAAGGCGGCCGAAGAGGCCTCGCACGAGCACCCCTCGCGCACCCTGGTCGTCATCAAGCGGCACGCCCGCACCCCGCGGGACCGGACCAACTCGCACCTCGACGCCGAGGTCCGGGTGGGCGCCGACGCCGGCACCGGCGAGACGGTCGTGCTGCGGACCTACGGCGAGGTGTCCGACCACGCCGACTCCGTGGTGCTGCCGCTGCTGCTGCCGGACGCGCCGGTCGTCGTCTGGTGGCCGGGAGACGCGCCCGAGATCCCGGCGAAGGACCCGCTGGGCGCCCTCGCGCAGCGCCGGATCACCGACTTGTACGCGGCGACGAACCCGCTCGAAGAGCTGGGCGCCCGCGCCCGTGCCTACGCGCCCGGCGACACCGACCTCGCCTGGACCCGGCTGACCCCGTGGCGCTCGATGCTGGCGGCGGCTTTGGACCAGTCCAAGTCGAAGATCACCTCGGGCGCGGTGGAGAGCGAGGCCGAGAACCCGGCCGCCGAACTGCTGGCGCGCTGGCTGGAGGCCCGCCTCAAGGTGAAGATCGACCGCGTGGTCACCGACGGACCGGTCATCACGGCCGTCCGCCTCGGCACCGGCGCCGGCGACATCGTCATCGACCGCCCCGACGGCCCCCTCGCGACGCTGTCCCTGCCCGGGCAGCCCTCCCGCACCCTCGCGCTGAAGGTCCGCACCACCTCCGAACTCATCGCCGAGGAACTGCGGCGCCTCGACGCCGACGAGATGTACGCCATCGCCCTCCGGGCAGAGGGCACCAAGGAGACCCCCTCTCATGTCTGACTCCCCCCAGCTCGTGCGGCGGCCCGAGTGGACCGCGCTGGAGAACCACCGCGCGAGTCAACTGCACCCGCAGCTGCGTGAGTTGTTCACGGCGGACCCGGAGCGCGCGGAGCGGTACGTGGTCACCGTCGGCGACCTGCGCATCGACTACTCCAAGCACCTGATCACCGACGAGACCCTCGCCCTCCTCCAGGAACTCGCCACCGCCACCGGCGTGTTCGGCCTCCGGGACGCCATGTTCCGTGGCGAGAAGATCAACGTGACGGAGGACCGCGCGGTCCTGCACACCGCGCTGCGGGCCCCGCGCGACGCGGTGATCGAGGTCGACGGCGAGAACGTGGTGCCTCAAGTGCACGCGGTGCTCGACAAGATGGCGAACTTCGCCGACCGTGTCCGCTCCGGCGAGTGGACCGGGCACACCGGCCGCCGTATCCGCAATGTCGTCAACATCGGTATCGGCGGCTCGGACCTCGGTCCGGCGATGGCGTACGAAGCCCTCCGCGCCTTCACCGACCGCGAGTTGACGGTCCGCTTCGTGTCGAACGTGGACGGCGCCGACCTGCACGAGGCGACCCGCGACCTCGACCCGGCCGAGACGCTGTTCATCGTCGCCTCGAAGACGTTCACCACGATCGAGACGATCACCAACGCAACGTCCGCCCGGACATGGCTCCTTGAGGGGTTGGGCGGTGACGACAAGGCGGTCGCGAAGCACTTCGTGGCGCTGTCGACCAACGCCGGGAAGGTGTCGGACTTCGGTATCGACACGGACAACATGTTCGAGTTCTGGGACTGGGTCGGCGGGCGGTACTCGTACGACTCGGCGATCGGACTGTCGCTGATGATCGCCATCGGCCCGGACCGCTTCCGGGAGATGCTCGACGGTTTCCACCTCGTCGACGAGCACTTCCGCACCGCGCCCGCCGAATCCAACGCGCCGCTCCTCCTTGGCCTGTTGGGCGTCTGGTACGGCAACTTCCACGACGCGCAGTCGCACGCGGTACTCCCGTACAGCCACTACCTCTCCAAGTTCACCGCCTACTTGCAGCAGTTGGATATGGAGTCCAACGGCAAGTCGGTGGACCGGGACGGGAATCCGGTGGAGTGGCAGACAGGCCCCGTGGTGTGGGGCACGCCCGGCACGAACGGGCAGCACGCGTACTACCAACTCATCCACCAGGGCACGAAGTTGATCCCGGCGGACTTCATCGGCTTCGTCAACCCGGTGGCGGAGCTGAGCGACGGGCTGAAAGCGCAGCACGACCTGCTGATGGCCAACTTCTTCGCGCAGACGCAGGCGTTGGCGTTCGGCAAGACGCCCGACGAGGTGCGCGCCGAGGGTGTCGCGGAGGAACTGGTCCCGCACAAGACGTTCAAGGGCAACCACCCCACGACCACCATCCTGGCCCGCGAGCTGACCCCCTCCGTGCTCGGCCAGCTCATCGCGCTCTACGAGCACAAGGTGTTCGTGCAGGGCGCGGTCTGGAACATCGACTCCTTCGACCAGTGGGGCGTCGAGCTGGGCAAGGTCCTCGCCAAGCGCGTCGAACCCGCCCTCACCCAAGGCGCCGACGTGCCCGGCCTCGACTCCTCCACCGCTGCCCTCGTGGCCACCTACCGCACTCTCCGGAAGAAGTGAACTGACATGCAGCTCGGACTGATCGGCCTCGGCAAGATGGGCGGCAACATGCGCGAGCGCATCCGCCGCGCAGGCCACACCGTCATCGGCTACGACCGCAACCCCGAGATCTCCGACGTGAGCGACCTGGCCGAACTGGTCGAGAAGCTCGAAGCGCCGCGCACGGTCTGGGTGATGGTCCCGGCCGGCGCCCCGACCCAGTCGGTCGTCGACGAGCTGGGCGGACTGCTCCAGCCCGGCGACACGGTGGTCGACGGCGGCAACTCGCGTTGGACGGACGACGAGAAGCACGCCGAGGAGCTGGGCGCCAAGGGCATCGGCTTCGTCGACGCGGGCGTCTCCGGCGGTGTGTGGGGCCTGACGAACGGCTACGCGCTGATGGTCGGCGGCGACCCCGAGAACATCGCCAAGGTCCAGCCGGTCTTCGACGCCCTCAAGCCCGAGGGCGAGTTCGGGTTCGTGCACGCCGGCAAGGTCGGCGCCGGGCACTTCTCCAAGATGGTCCACAACGGCATCGAGTACGCCATGATGCAGGCCTACGCCGAGGGCTGGGAACTCCTGGAGAAGGTCCACTCCGTCACCGACGTCCGCGAGGTCTTCCGGTCCTGGCAGGAGGGCACGGTCATCCGCTCCTGGCTCCTCGACCTCGCCGTCAACGCCCTCGACGACGACGAGCACCTGGACAAGCTCAAGGGCTACGCCGAGGACTCCGGCGAGGGCCGCTGGACCGTGGAGGCCGCCATCGACAACGCCGTACCGCTGCCCGCCATCACCGCCTCCCTCTTCGCCCGGTTCGCCTCCCGCCAGGAGGACTCGCCCCAGATGAAGATGGTCGCGGCCCTGCGCAACCAGTTCGGCGGCCACGCCGTCGAGACCAAGTAGGCGCGCCGTGGGGGATCTTCTGCTGGTCCGCCACGGCGAGACGGAGTGGAGCGTGTCGGGCCGGCACACCAGCTGGACCGACCTGCCCCTCACCCGGCACGGCGAGGAAGAGGCCAAGTCCCTCGCCCCGCTCCTGGCCGGCCGGACCTTCGCACTCGCCCTGACCAGCCCGTTGGACCGTGCCATACGCACCGCCGAACTCGCGGGCATCACCGGGGCCGCCCCCGACCCCGACCTGCACGAGTGGGACTACGGCGGCTACGAGGGCGTCACCACCGTCGACATCCACCACACCCGCCCCGACTGGTACTTGTGGACCGACGGAGTACCGCCGGGCCCCGCCGGACACCCGGGCGAGTCCCCGGACGAGATCGGCGCCCGCGCCGACCGGGTGCTGAAGCGGGTGGACTCCGCGCTCGCCGACCGTGACGTGGTCCTGGTGGCGCACGCCCACTTCCTGCGCGTCCTCACGGCACGCAGGCTGGGCCTGCCGGCGGCGGACGGCCGGCTGTTCCAGCTGGCCACCGGCACCGTCAGCCGCCTGTCCACCGAGCACGACCGCCCGGTCATCGCGGAGTGGAACACCCGACCGTAACGGCACAACTCCCCGGCCCGGACCGCGCTTCGACGCTCGGTCCGGGCCGCGGTCGTCCTCTGTGCGCACGACAGCCGCCGGGCTAGAGTCGCTCTCGATGGAGATCAACGATCTGACACCGGCCGAGGAACAGGTGTGGCGGGCCTTCCCGTTGGGCGAGTCCGTGGACTTCCGTACGGCGGAGGACGAGGACATCGCCCTCGGTGGCGACTGGGGGCCCGAACGGACCGTGCGCGCCTCGGTGTTGCGGGCGCTGCTGCTCAACGGGCCGCAGGAAGCAGGGGAGATAGCGTCCCTCAGTCTGGCGGGCGCCCGGATCACCGGCCGGCTCGACCTGCAGTACGCGACGATCGACCACCCCGTGCGGCTGCGCTACTGCCACTTCGACGGGGTGCCCCGCTGCTACGCGGCCCGGCTGCGCGAACTCAATCTCGGCGACTCCGTCCTGCCCGGGCTGACCGCGCACGCGATGCGCGTGGACGGCGTACTGCGGCTGACCCGGGCCAAGTTCCGCGGACTCGTGCGGCTCGCGGAGGTGAAGGTCGCCGGGAGTCTGTTCATGGAGAGCGCGGAGATCATCGCCCCGGACGCCGAGGAACCGGTCCTCCAGCTCAACCAGGCCTCCGTCGGCGACGATCTCCGGGCGGCCGGGCTGCGCACCCAGGGGCAGATCCGGCTCAGCGGCGCGAGTGTCGCCGGGTCGGTCATCCTCAACGGCGCGCACCTCTCCCACCCCGGGCACTCCGCCATCGACGCCGAGGTGCTGGTCGTCGCGGGCAACATCCTGTTCCGGTACGCCCGGGTGGAGGGCTGGGTCGGGCTGCGCGGCGCCCGGATCGCAGGCCGACTCGACCTGTCGTACAGCTCCCTGTCGAATCCCGGCAGTTCCGTGCTGCTGGCGAGCAGCGCCAGCATCGGGGAACTCTGGCTGCGGGAGAGCCCGCCCGTCGAGGGCGGTGTCGTACTGCGCAGCGCCCAGATCGACGTGCTGCTGCTGGAGCCGCAGGTGGTACCGGGCCAGGTGCACCTCACCAGCCTCGTCTACACCTCGCTCATCCCGCACGAGCCCGCCGAGCGCCGGCTGACCATGCTGGAGCAGGACGGCGACGGCTATGTTCCGCACGCCTACGAGCAGTTGGCCCTCTCCTACCGCCGCACCGGCGACGACTACGCCGCCCGCCGCGTCCAACTCGCCAAGCAGCGCCGCCTGCGCGCCACCCTCCCCCGGTACAACCGGATCTGGGGCTACGTCCAGGACGTCACCGTCGGCTACGGCTTCCGCCCGCTGCGCGCCTGCGCCTGGCTGCTGTCGCTGCTGGCCATCGGCTCGATCGCCTACGGCCTGCACCACCCGGCCGCCCTCAAGCCGTCCGAGGCCCCGCACTTCAACCCGGTGTTCTACACCCTCGACCTGCTGCTGCCGGTGATCTCCTTCGGCCAGGAGGAGGCGTTCGCGCCGACCGGCTGGTACCAGTACCTCGGCTACGCCCTGATCATCACCGGCTGGATCCTGGCCACGACGGTCGTCACCGGTGTGACCAGGACCGTCAGCCGCCAGTGAGCCGCTTCGCGGTGTGCTGGGCGGCCAGTCGCACCGGCGCGTTCGGGGCTCCGTAGCCCCGGTAGTCGCCGTCGCGCTGGACCAGTTCGAAGAAGACCCGGCCGACGGTACGGGTGTAGCAGTGCCGGAACTCGCCGCCCGCGTCCCGGTCGTAGAGGATGCCGAGTTCGCGGTAGGTCTCCAACTCGCCCTCGGTGAAGTCGAATCGAGCCGCGAGGTCGTCGTAGTGGTTGGCGGGTATCGGCAGCAGTCGGCCACCCGCCTCCCGGAAGCGGCGGGCCGCGGCGACCACGTCGTCGACGGCGAGGGCGATGTGCTGGGCGTGGGCGCCGTCCTCGGTGGGAGCCGGGCCGACACTCAGTGCGATGCGGACGCTGCCGTCGGGCGTGGTGACGGCGCGGCTGCGCAGCAGGCCGTAGGGGTCGGCGACGTCGACGCTCTCCTGGGCGTGCAGTCCGAGGACGCTGCGGTGGAAGAGGGCCGCCTCGTCGAACTGGTGCCAGGGCTGGGTGAGGGCGAGGTGGTCGATGCGCAGGACGCCTGTTCCTGAGGGGAGTTGACCGGGGGTGTCGGTGAAGTCGGCGCGCCAACCGGGGTGTTGGGGGGTGGTCCGGGCGCAGAAGAAGAGTTCCGTGCCGTCGGGTGCGGCCACCGCGTCGAGTTGGGCGTCCTCGGGGGTCCGGCGGCGGGGCAGGACGGGGGCGAGGAGGGCTTCGGCGCGGCGGGCGGCGCCCTCCGGGTCGGGCGACTCCAGGCCGATCGCCGCGAGCGCGGTGCCGTCGCGTCGTACGGCGGGGCCGGTGTTGACCAGGATGCGGGCCTCGCCCTGCTGCCACAGGTCCACCGGTTTGCCGCGGTGGCGGGCCGTGCGGGCGAAGCCGAGGGCGCCGAGGAGCGCCGAGACGGGTTCCGCGTCGGGCGTGACGAGTTCGGCGAAGGCGATGCCCGTGGGGACGACGGGGGTGGGGGGCCGCGCGAGACCGACCGTCTCCTGGAGGTCCAGCAGCGAACGGTGGGCGTCGATCGCCGTCGGGCCCGCGTCCGCCTGCCGGAACACGTCGTTGAAGACCTCCAGCGACAGCGGGCCGTCGTAGCCCGCGATCAGGACGTGTCGCAGCAGTCCCGCGATGTCGAAGCCGCCCTGGCCGGGGAAACAGCGGTAGTGGCGGCTCCACTGGAGGACGTCCATCGCGAGCAGCGGGGCGTCGGCGAGCTGGAGGAAGAAGATCTTCTCGCCCGGGATGTCCGCGATGCCCTTGGGGTCGGAGCCGCGAGAGAGGATGTGAAAGCTGTCGAGGCAAGTACCGAGTGCCGGGTGACCGGCCCTCTCGACGATGCGCCAGGCATGGTCGTACGTACTGACGTGCCGCCCCCAGGCGAGCGCCTCGTAGGCGACCCGGACGCCGAACTCCTGGGCGAGGTCGGCCAGTTGGCTCAACTGCGCGGCGGCGAGGGCGTCGTCGTCCTCGGCGAGCGGCGAGACGCTGGAACAGACGAGGACGGTGTCGGTGCCGAGCCTGCGCATCAGCTCGAACTTGTGCCGGGCACGGCGCAGATTCCGCGCGAACTCGGCTTCGGGGACCGCCTCGATGTCCCGCAGGGGTTGATAAAGGTCGATGGTCAGACCGAGATCGGCACAGCGGGCCCGGATCTCCTCCGGGGTGAGGGGGCTGGCGAGGAGGTCGTTCTCGAAGATCTCGACCCCGTCGAAGCCGGCCCGGGCAGCGGCCGTGAGCTTCTCGGTGAGGGAACCGCTGAGGGAGACGGTGGCGATGGACGTACGCATCGGGGGTACCTCTCAATTCCGCTGTGGGCACGGGGGGTTCGGGGCGGGCAGGGCGGGTTCGGGGCGGGTGCAATCGCTTCGGCGCAGACCCACGTCTTGCGGTGCGGGCTCGACCGCCTCGGCACGGGCCCATCGCTTACGACGCGGGCACAGCCGCCTCGGCACAGGCCCACCCCTCGCAGTGCGGGCACGACCACCTCGACCCGACCATCTCTACTCCGGTGCGGCCAGCGCTACTTGGGCACAACCACCGCACCGGCCAGCTCCGCGATGTCCGCAAGCATCCGCGCGCTGTCGGGCTCGCGCCCCGTGAACAGACGGAACGCGTCGGCCGCCTGGAAGACCGCCATGCCGCCGCCGTCAAGGGTGGGGCAGCCCAACGCGCGGGCGGTGCGCAGGAGTTGGGTCTCCAGGGGGCGGTAGACGACCTCGGCGACCCAGAGTCCGGAGTGCAACAGGCTTGCGGGGAAGGGCAGTCCGGGGTGGGCGGCCATCCCGGTGGGCGTGGCGTGGACGACGCCGTCGGCACCCGCGAGCAGGCCGGGGAGCAGATCGGGGGTGGCACCTGCCGCGCGGCCCGCACCGAAGTGGCGGTTCAGGGAGTCGGCGAGGGCCGCCGCCCGCTCGGGCAGCGCGTCGACAACCGTGACGCGCCCGGCGCCCAGGGTGAGCGTGGCGTGCGCGACGGCCGCGCCCGCGCCGCCCGCGCCCAGCTGGACGACGCGTTCCATGGGCGCGTCGGGCAGTCCGCGCGCGAAGGAGGCGGCGAAGCCGGTGACGTCCGTGTTGTGGCCGATCGCGCTGCCGTCCGCCTCGAACACCACGGTGTTGACCGCGCCCAGCGCCTCGGCCTGCGGGGCGAGCCCGTCCAGGTGCCCGATGACGAGCTGCTTGCACGGGTGGGTGATGTTGAGCCCGTCGAAGCCCAGGTCGCGGGCGGCGCGCAGCAGGTCGCCCACCGCCTCCGGGGCGACGCCGAGCACGTCGATGTCGATGAGCCGGTACACGTAGCGCAGGCCCTGCCGGTCGGCCTCGCGTTCGTGCAGGGCCGGACTGAGGGAGGGACCGATGCCGGAACCGATCAGTCCGACGAGATACGAGTCCTTGAGGACCGTCGATTCCTTGAGGACCGTTGATTCCTTGAAGACGTCGGCCACGGTGGCCCTCCCGAGCGGCTCACTAATGTACGAACTAGTACGTTAGCTATATCAGGATCGCGAGCCCCGCGGAAGCCCCGGGAAGCCTCGAGCAAGCCCCGGACAGGAACGCGACGCCCCGCCACCCAGGCCCGGCTTCTACAATCACCGACACCGGCCCCCGCCCGAAGGAACCCGATGACCAGCGTCGAAGAACCGGCACGACCCAACGGGCGGATCCGCGACGCCGTCCGCACCAGGGCCGAGATCCTCGACGTGGCGACCCAGGAGTTCGCCCGGGCCGGCTACGACGGCGCCCGCGTCGACGAGATCGCCGCCCGCACCCGCACCACGAAGCGGATGATCTACTACTACTTCGGCGGCAAGGAGCAGCTGTTCACGGCCGTTCTGGAACGGTCCTACGGCGTGATCCGCGAGGCCGAACAGAGCCTGGACGTCGAGCACCTGGACCCCGTCGCGGCCATCCGGCGGCTCGCGGAGCTGACCTTGGACCACCACGAGCAGCACCCGGACTTCATCCGCCTGGTGAGCATCGAGAACATCCACGGGGCCGAGCACATCGCCGCCTCCGAGAAGCTCGGCAAGATCGGCTCGCCCGCCGTCGACGTGATCCGCCGCATCCTGGCGTCGGGGCAGGAGTCCGGCCTGTTCACCGCCGACGTGGACGCCGTCGACCTGCACGCGATGATCAGTTCCTTCTGCTTCTTCCGGGTCGCCAACCGGCACACCTTCGGCGCCCTGTTCGGCCGCGACCTGACCGCCCCGGATCGGCGCGAGCACTACCGGACCATGCTGGGCGACATGGTGATCGCCTATCTGACGGCGGAGCGCGCGACGGACTGAGACGGTCCGACGGCACCCCTTGACACCCGGGAAACGTGAGCGCAACATCCCTACCCACCGAGACTAACTACCCAGTGGGTTAATTAGCCGCGACCCGGCGCCACCACCCCGCTCCCGCCTCTCCCCCTCCCCCTCCCCCCAGGTCTCTCTCCCCCCCCCACATCTCCCCGTCTCCGCTCGCTCCGCCCACGGCGGAGCCTCCGCGAAGGAGCAAGCCGTGTCCGTCCCCGCCAAAGCCGTCGGGCAGCCGAAGAAGGCGGCAGCCGCCGCCTGGATCGGCAGTGCCCTGGAGTACTACGACTTCTTCATCTACGGCAGCGCCGCCGCACTGATCTTCCCCAAGGTCTTCTTCGACGACTCGGACCCGGCGACCGCGACCCTGCTCTCCCTCGCGACCTTCGGTGTCGCCTACGCGGCCCGTCCGGTCGGCGCGCTGTTCCTCGGGCACTTCGGCGACCGGGTCGGCCGCAAGCAGGTCATGATCTTCACGCTGCTGCTGATGGGCCTGTCGACGTTCCTCATCGGCTGTCTGCCCACCCGCGCCCAGGTCGGTTCCCTCGCCCCGGTCCTGCTCGTGCTGTGCCGGGTCCTCCAGGGGATCTCCGCGGCGGGCGAGCAGGCCAGCGCCAGTTCGATGACGCTGGAGCACGCACCGCCGGACCGGCGCGGTTTCTTCACCAGCTTCACCCTCAGCGGTACACAGGGCGGCCAGCTCGTCGCCACCCTCGTGTTCCTCGCCGTCGCCCAACTCCCCGACAAGCAGCTGCTGTCCTGGGGCTGGCGCGTCCCGTTCTGGGCGAGCGTGCTGGTCGCGGTGGCCGGCTGGTTCATCCGCCGCAGGCTCCAGGAGACCCCGGCCTTCGCCGAGCAGGCGGCGACCGAGGGTGTCGTGAAACTCCCGCTCGTGGTGCTGCTGCGCGAGCACTGGGCGGACGTCCTGCGGGTGATCGCGGGCGCGCTCATCGCCTCCGTCTCGACGATCTTCACAGTGTGGGCGCTGGCCTACGCCACCAGCGACTCGGTCGGCATGTCCCGCACCTCGATGCTGTGGGTGGGCGCGCTCGCCAACCTCGTCGCCCTCGCCGCGATCCCCCTGTGGGCCACCCTGTCCGACCGCATCGGGCGCCGCCCGGTGTACCTGATCGGCGCGATCGGCAGCGCGCTCACCATGTTCCTCTACCTCTGGGCGATCTCCACGGGCTCCTACGCCCTCACCCTGATCCTCGGCATCGTCGCCTTCGGCGTCGTCTACAGCGCCGCGAACGGCGTGTGGCCCTCCTTCTACGGCGAGATGTTCTCGACCCGGGTCCGGCTGTCCGGCATGGCCGTCGGCACGCAGATCGGCTTCGCGGTGGCCGGGTTCGCGGTGACCTTCGCCGCACGGATCGCGGGTCCGGACGGCACGGACTGGTCGTCGGTGGCCCTGTTCACGGCGGCTCTGTGCGTCCCGCCGGTCGTCGCCGCCCTGTCCGCCCGCGAAACCCACCGGGTCCCGACGGAACTGCTCGGCGCGCGCCCACCCCGGGAGACCTCCCGGCCGGAGACGGTGACGGCCTGACCGTCTGACCGTCTGACCGTCTGACCGTCTGACCGTCTGACCGACGAGGTCGACAGCCCACATTGACAGTTGACGTTTCCCGCAAGAACATCGGCCCGAACGAGCAGAAAAGAACAGCGCCGCCCCACGGCCATGTCATTGCTCCCCCGCCGCGCACGTGGCACGACCCCAACCGGGGTAGGACGGTCAGGAGGCCGGCGACCGGCCTTCGTGAACCTGCGCGCGCGGGGCGCCGACAAGGCATCACGGCCCCGCGCCGCCCGGAGGGTCTCCGCGTGTACCGGCCGATTTCAGGGGCGGCCGGTGCACGCGGGCCCGGGGCTGACTATCGTTGCCCGATCACAGGCGCGAAAGGTGGTCGAGGGCGTGGCGGGGGCCGAGTGGATACGGGTGCCGGTCGGCGACGACGCCGCCCGGTGGGCCACGCGGGGGCGCACGCGCAAGGTGCTGTTCGTCGTGCACAACGTGACCTCGGCGACCCGGCTCCTCGACGTACTGCCGCTCTTCCACGACGACTTCCGGGTGCAGCTGCTGGTCACCTGCACGGGATCGTCGGCGTTCGCGGCCGGCGTGGCCGAGTTGCTGGCGGAAACAGGGGTGCCGGTCCTGCCCTGGGAACAGGCGACGGCAACGCCGGTCGACTTGGCCGTCTCCGCGAGCTTCGGCGGTCAACTCCGGGCATTTTCAGGGGTATTGGCTGTGATGTCCCACGGTGTCGGATACACTAAGAGGCTGGGGACACCCAACACCCAACACCCAACACCCAACACCCGGCGGCAAGGTGGCGGAGGCCGAGGTTCCGGTGTTCGGGTTGTCGCCCGAGTGGTTGCTCGACGAAACCGGCCGGCCCGTCGCCGACGCGCTGGTGCTTTCACACCCGGAGCAGCTGGAACGGCTGCGCGCCGTCTGCCCCGAGGCCGCACCCACGGCCGTACTGGCCGGTGATCCCTGCTGGGACCGCATGCTCGCGGCGCGCCCGTACCGGGAACGCTACCGGAGGGCACTCGGCGTCGGCCGGTCGCAGCGCCTCGTGGTCCTCAACTCCACCTGGAACCCGGAGTCCCTGTTCGGCGACGGCCCGGCCTCCGGCGACGACGCACTCCCGTCCCTGCTCCCCCGGCTGACCTCCGAACTCCCCGTCGACGAGTACCGTCTCGCCGCCGTCCTGCATCCCAACATCTGGTACGGCCACGGCCCGGGCCAGCTCCGTGCCTGGTTGGACCGGTCCCGTCGCGCCGGTCTCACCCTCGTCGACCCGCTGCACGGCTGGCGCCAGGCGCTGCTGGCCGCCGACGCGGTCATCGGCGACCACGGCTCGGTGACCTACTACGCCGCCGCGCTCGGCACCCCCGTCCTCCTCGGCGCCGCACCCCTCGCGGGCCTCGCCCCCGACGCCCCGGTGCACGCCTTCGTCCGGACGGCACCCCTCCTGGACCCCGCGCTCCCGCTGCGCCCGCAACTGACCCAACTCATCGACACCCACAGCCCGTTGCCGACCCCGGCCGCCTTCACCAGCTCCGTCCCCGGCGAGTCGGCCATCCGCCTCCGGCGCCTCTTCTACGGCATCATCGGGCTCCCCGAACGGGACGCGCCCGCCCTGCTCGAACCCCTCCCGCTGCCGCCGTTCGAACCCGCGGCGCACACGGTCCCGTTGCGGGTGCTCACCCGGCTGCTGGGCAGCTCCGAGGTCTCGGTCGTCCGGTACGCGGGCCCGCACCCGGCGCCCGACGGCACGGGCGAGGCGCACACGGCGGTGCACGAGGACACCCGCGAGCAGGACCAACTCTCCCTGGCCGACGTGGTGTTCCGGTACGGCGCCGCGGACGATCCGCGCTTCGGGTCACCCGCGCTCTGGACCACGGAGGTCCTGGCCCGGCACCCGCGCTGCGCCCTCGCCGTCTACGTCACCGGCCCCGGCGCGTGCACGGCCCGCACCTCCGACGGCACCCTGCTGCTCCTGCGCACCGAACCGCCCGCCGACGCCGACCCGGTCGCCTGCGCCTCGGCCCTGCACGCCTGGCTGGCCTCTGGCAAGTCACTGCACGAGGCCGTGGCGCAGGGGCTGACCGTGCACACGGGCGGGGCCGTGCACCGGGTGCGGATCGTCCTCGGCTAACCCTCGCAGCGCTCCCGCAGGACGCGCAGATACGACAGGTGCTGTTCCGCCTTCTCGTCGCGCAGGGCGTCGGCCGCCTCGTCGATCAGGGCACGGGCGGCTGTGAACTCGCCCTCGGTCAGACGGGTTTCGGCCAGGTCGGTGAGGGTGCGGGCCGTGTTGTAGGCCTCGCCGCTCGCGCGGAAGAAGGCCAGCGCGTGTTCCAGGCGGGCGACAGCCTCGGCGGGACGGCCCATCCCGCGCAGCGCCCGGCCCCGGTGCCGCTCCAACAGGGCGCGGGCGCGCGGCAGATCGGCGGCGCCCTCGTCGCCGGGGCCGATGCCGTCGAGGATGCCGTAGGCCTCGTCGAAGGCCGAGTACGCCTCGTCGTACCGCCATTGGCGCAGCCTGAGCAGGCCGAGGAACTCGACGGCGGAGGCGTGGCCGCGCACGTGCCCGGCCGCCCGTTCGTCGCGCGCGGCGGCGAGCGCCTCGGGTTCCGCCTCGTCCCAGCGCCGCAACTCCATGAGGCTGTGGGCGAGTTGGACATGGAGAGAGGCCGCGCCACGGGTGCCGGGGAAGTGGGCGTCCGCCGTACGCGCCCCGGTGCGCAGCGCGGGCAGCAGGACGTCGTGGTGGCCGGCCTTGAGCTGGAGCGGCCACAGGGTCTGGCCCAGCAGGACGACGGTGTCCCAGTCCCCGAACTCCTCGGCGGCACGCACCGCTTGGACCAGGTTGGGGGCTTCGGCGGCCAGTGCGGCGACGCCCGCGCCCCGGTCCGGGTACGACAGCGGGGTGGGTGCGGACGGTACGCGCCAGCTCTCGGGCAGTGCCGCCTGCGCGGCGGCCAGGCCGAGGTGCACGTAGTACTGCACGGTGCGGGACACGGCGGCGGAGGACGCGGCGATGCCGTCCGTGGCGGCGGCGGTCCGTTCGGCGTGGGCGCGGACGGCCGGCCGGTAGCGGTGGCGGCCGTCGTCGGTGCGCTCGACGAGCAGGGCGTCGGCAAGTTCGCCGAGGAGGCGGGCGGCCTCGGGTTCGTCGATGTCGGCCGCGCGGGCCGCCGCTGCGGCGTCGAGGGCGGGCCAGTCGTGGAGGCCGGTCAGGCGGTAGAGGCGGGCCGCGCCGGGGATCAACAGGCGGTACGAGTCCTCGATGGCGGACGTCACCGGGTCGGTGTCCGGCCCGGCGGCCGGCTGCGGTGGGGCGGTGAGCCGGGGTGCGGCGGCGCGCAGGGCGTAGGGCGAGCCGGCGCAGCGGTCCAGTACGGCGGGCAGCGTGGCGCGGGCGGCGGTGACCGCGGGCCTGCCGACGAGCTCGGTGAGGAGTCGTCTCGCGTCCCGGTGGCTCAGCGGGCCTACCGGGACGCGTAACGCGTCGACGCCGATGAGGGGATCGCGCGCCACGACGAGGGTGACGACGTCCGGAGCCGAGGCGAGCAACGGCCGTACCTGGGCGCCGGATTGGGCGTGGTCGAGGACGACGAGGGCGCGGCGGTCGGCCAGGGAGGCCCGGAACAGGGTGGCCCGGTCGGCGGCCGAGGGCGGGATCTCCTCGTCGGGCAGGCCGAGTTGGCGCAGCAGGGTGGTCAGGACCGGCTCGGGGCCGAGGGTGCGCAGGTCGGCGTAGAGCTGTCCGTCGGGGAAGCGGGCCGCCTGCCGTGCGCCCCAGTGGTGGGCGAGGGTGCTGGTGCCGATGCCCTCGGGTCCGTGCAGGAGGGCCAGCCGCGGGCGTCCGTCGAAGGGGCGCGTCGCCTCCTTGTCCAGGAGTTTCAGGGCCTCCTGACGGTCCGTGAAGGAGCGGGGCGCCAGCGGGAGGCAGTGCCGTCCCGGGCCCGTGATCCGGCCCGGGGTGCGCACGCCGCGCGCGAACCGGGTCCAGATCAGGGCGAGTTCGGGGTCGTCGTGGACACGGTCGTGGATCATGCGGGCGACGGCGTCGAGTTCGTCGGGGGTCGCCGGTGCGGGCACCTCGCGGCCGGCCAGGCGGCGGACCAGTCCGCCGGCCGATTCCCAGGCCAGTTTGCCGGCCTCGCTCGCCATCCCGGAGCCGACGGCCCCGAACACCGCGGCGATGGCGCTCATCGACACCGGATCGATCACCTCGTGCACTCCCCCGTCGTCCGCACGCCGCCGTGTTGCGGATCAACCTTAGCGCCAGGGACGGGAGGTGACGATCGGTCACCCCAGGTTGGCGCCCTTCGGGATCCCGTACACCCGCTCCACCCGCAGCCGCAGCACGAGCCGCCGGTCCCGGACCATGGCGGCCCGGTAGTCGTCCCAGTCGGGGTGTTCGCCGAGGACGTCACGGTAGAGCCGGATCAGCTCCTCGACCGTGTCGTCGTGCGGGTCCGCCGCCACCGGTGTGAGGTCGGCCGTGCCCTCGGCGACCGTGTACGCCCACCGGTCTGCACTGGTCACGTGATAGGAGGCGCGGGGGTCGCGGCGCAGGTTGCGGGTCTTGGCGCGGTCGTCGGTGATCGAGACGCGGATGACGCGCTCGTCGGGGTAGTAGGCGTGGCTGACGTTCGAGAGCTGGGGCCGGCCGTCGCTCTTGAGGGTGACCAGCACCCCGCCGTGGCCGTCGGACAGCAGCTGAAGCAGTGGGGCGTCGTCCTGAGTCATATCGAGAACAACGAGTACGGAGCGTCCACCATTCCCCAGTAGACACTGTCTACGGCCAACTGGTAGACAGTATCTATGAGTGACTCGGAGGCAGCGGGGCTGCGAGAGCGGCTCGTCGAGGTCGGCGTGGACCTGGTGGCGAGCGAGGGTGCGCAGGCGCTCACCCTGCGGGAGATCGCCCGGCGGGCGGGTGTCTCGCACGGAGCGCCGCGCCGGTACTTCCCCACCCACCTGGACCTGCTGTCAGCCATCGCGCGGCGCGGTTTCACCGACCTGGGCGAGCGGGCCGCAGCGGTCATCGCAGACAGTACGGCGAGCCCGCGCGCGCAGGTGACAGCGCTGAGCCGCACCTATCTGGAGTTCGCGCTCGACAACCCCGGCATGTACGAGTTGATGTTCCGTCACGATCTGCTGGAGAGCGGGCACTTGGGGCTGCGCGACACCAGCCTGCCGCTGTTCGGCGTGCTGGTGGAGCTGGTCGGACGGGCCCGTCCCGAACTGGACGCCCGTCGGGTCGCGGGCGCGTTGTGGGCGAACCTGCACGGCCTCGCCCAGCTCTGGCGCTGGGGCAGTCTCCAACTCGCCACCGGCGACGACGACTTCGTACCCCTGCTGCGGTCGGCCCTCGACGCGCACCTCGGCCCGGAGGCCGCCCTGTGACGGCGCATCCGCGGCTCGTGCTGGCGAGCAGTGTGGCGGGCGCCGCGATCGTCGCCCTGGACGGAACCGTGCTCACCGTCGTACAGCCCACGCTGCAAAGGGAGTTGGGGGCGTCCCTGGCGCAGGTCCAATGGACGAGTACCGCCTATCTGCTGGCCGTCGCGAGTCTGTTGGTGTCGGCCGGGCGGATCGGGGACCGGTACGGGCATCAGCGGGTGTTCGCGCTCGGCATGCTCGGTTTCGGGGTCGCCTCGGCCGGGGTCGGGCTGGCGCCCGGGGTCGGCTGGGTGATCGGACTCCGGGTCGTGCAGGGGGTGTTCGGGGCGCTGCTCCAGCCGGCCACGCTCGGGATGCTGCGGGCCACGTTCCCGCCCGACCGCCTTGGCATGCCGATCGCCGTACGGACGAGTGTGATCGGGGTGGCCGCGGCGGCCGGACCCCTGGTGGGCGGGGCGTTGGTGGGCGCGGTGGGCTGGCGGGCGGTGTTCTTCCTGCATGTCGTGCCCTCGCTGGTGTTCGGCGTGCTCGCCCTCACCGCCCAGGGGCCCGAGCGGCCGGAGTCGCGGAACGTAAGGTTCGATCTGCCGGGGGCTCTGCTGCTCGCGCTGTCCCTCGCCGCGCTCGTCCAGGCGCTGGCGGATCCGAGCGGTGCGGCCGTCGGGCTGGTGGTGTCCGCGCTCGCCGGCTTCGCCTTCGTACGCCATGAGCGTCGTTCGGAGCATCCGCTGCTGCCGCCGGACGTCGTCGGGTCGGCGGCGATCCGTGGGGCGCTCGGTCTGCTGCTCGCAGCGTCGGCCGCGTTCTCCGGAGCGCTGTTCGTCGTCACCTATGTCCTCCAGGACGCGATGGGGCTGGGACCGTTCCAAAGCGCCCTGCGGGGGCTGCCGTTGGCGGCGGCGATGGCCCTCGCGGCGCCCGTGTGCCCGGCGGTGCTGCGCCGGGCCGGGGCGCGCCGTACGGCGGGAGCGGCGGCGGTGGTCGTGGCGGTGGCCGTGCTCGTGCTGTCGCGGGCCTCGGGGACGGTCGCGGTGTGCGGGGGATTCGCCCTGCTGGGGGCCGGGTTCGGGACGGTGATGGTGGCGGCCACACAGGTGGTGGTGCGGGCGGCGGCCGTGGAGTCCGCCGGGGTGGCGGGCGGGCTCAAGCAGACCGCGGTGAACGTGGGGCCCACGCTCGGGGTCGCCGCCGGGAGCGCGCTGCTGGCCGCGAGCGGGTCCGCAACAGCCCTCTCCGTCCTCGCCGGGGTGGCCCTGACCGGTGTTCTCGCGTGTCTCGTACTGCCCGGCCGGACAGTCGCGTCGCTCACACATCACGGCGTTACAGGAGACCGCGCAGGTGTTCCTGCGGGACGATGAGTTCCGAGGTGTCCGGGGCCGGGTATGCGGGACCCCACCTCGTGAACGCAATTCGGAGGAGAGCCATGGCACAGCTGCGACAAGAAGTCGACCCGGACGAGGTCGGACTGGATCACAAGGCGCTGGACCGCCTGGACCAGCACTTCGCCCACTACGTCGACGTGGAGCGCCTGCCGGGCTTCCTGGTGTCCGTGGCCCGTCACGGGCGTGTCGCCCACCTCACCGCCCACGGGCACCGCGACGTGGCGGCCGGGCTGCCCGTCACGCCGGACACGTTGTACCGGATCTACTCCATGACCAAACCGGTCACCGCCGTCGCCGCGCTGCTCCTGGTGGAGGAGGGCAAGCTCTCGTTGGACGACCCGGTCGCCGACCACCTCCCGGCCTTCGCGGACATGCGGGTCTACGACAGCGGTTCCGGCGCCGATCTGAAGACCCGGCCGGTCGAACAGCCGATGCTGGTCCGGCATCTGATGACCCACACCTCGGGGCTGACCTTCGCCTTCTACCACTCGCACCCCGTCGACGCCCTCTACCGGGAGGCGGGCCTGGAGTCGTCCGTACCGGCCGGTGCCAACCTGGCCGAGACGATCGACGTGTACGCGAGCCTGCCGCTCCAGTTCGAGCCGGGCACGCAGTGGAACTACTCCGTCTCCTCGAACGTGCTGGGCCGGATCGTGGAGGTGGTGTCCGGGCAGCGGCTCGACGAGTTCTTCGCCGAGCGGATCTTCCGCCCGCTCGGCATGCCGGACGCCGGCTTCCAGGTCCCCGACGAGAAGGCCGACCGGCTGGCCGAGTTGTACGGCGACGCCGAGGGCGGCGGGATCGAGCCGATCCTCGGGCTGCCGCTGCGCGGCGGCCGGCCGCGGTTCCTGTCGGGCAGCGGCGGGATGGCGGCGAGTCCGTACGACGTGCACCGGTTCGCGGAGTTCCTGCGGCGCCGGGGCGAACTCGACGGCGTCCGGCTGCTGGCCCCCGAGACCGTCGACCTGATGGCCAGCAACCACCTTCCCGGCGGCGCCGACATGCGCGCCTTCGGCAGCCCCGCCCACCAGGAGCCGGGCAACGACGGCATCGGCTTCGGCCTCAGTGTCTCGGTGGTCGTCGACCCCGAGCGCACCCAGGCCCCGGCGGGGCTGGGCACGTTCGGGTGGAGCGGGGTCGCGACGACGACGTTCTGGGTGGACCCGAGCCGGGACCTGACCGTGCAGTTCATGACCCAGCTGCGGCCGAAGTCCTCACTGAAGATCATGCCCGAGCTGAAGCACCTGGTGCACGAGGCGGTCACGGGCTGAGCCGCGACCGCCCGCTCATCGATCCACCCGCAGGGTGAACTCCAGCCCCTCCCCCGCCAGTTCGCTGAGCCACTCCCGTGACCGGTCCGCCGTCTCGGCGGCCCGGTTCAGGCCGGACGGCAGGTCGTCGCCGAGGATGTGCCGGACGGCGAGGGACAGGGGGCGCGAGACACAGCGGGCCATCGCGCTCTCCTCCTCGTCGCCCACCAGGTCGAGGAGGCAACTCCCGGACCAGGTACGGCCCGTGTCGCCGCGCACGTCGAGCGACACGGCGAGGACGACCCGGTCGTGATCGGCCTCCGTGGTGGGGTAGGTGGCCGCCAACTCCCTTGCCAGCGCGGCGATCCGGGTGTCGTCACCCGCCTTCAGCTCCTCGAACACCGGCTCCCAGGCCCGCAGCCAGCCCTCCAGCCGCAGCGTGCCCCGTACGAAGGTGCGCGGCTGCCAGGCCGTGGGCAGCCCGTACTGCTCGATGAAGGGCACGCTGTCCCGGTTGGGATAGACCTCGAAGGTCTCGCCGTCGACGACATGCGGCCGGGTGACCTCCCAGGGGCGCTCGGCGACGGTCTCCGTCCCGTCCTCCAGATAGCGCGCCGGTGAGCGCAGCGCGCCCAGGACTCCGGCGGGCGCCCAACTGAAGCGGTACCGGAAGTCGTTGGGCACCGCGGGGACCCCGCCGCAGTACGAGGTGAGGCTGTAGGAGGCCGCCGTGTCCGCGCCGATCGCCTCCTGCGCGCGGGCGACGAGGCTGTGCGCGAAGAGGTGGTCGATGCCGGGGTCCAGTCCGGCCTCCGTGAGGACGACGATGCCTGCCTGTTCGGCCGCCAGCACCTGTTCGAGGACGGCGTCCGACACATAGCTGGAGCAGGCGAAGTGGGCCCGCCGCCGGACACAGGCGGCCAGCAGCGCGGCGTGTTCGGGTGCGGGCAGCATGGAGACGACGACGTCTCCGGGGACCAACTCGGCGGTGAGCACGGCGAGATCGAAGGCGCGCGGCTCCGCGCGTCCCGTCAGCCCCAGCTGGTCGAGGGCCTGCGCCGCCCGGTCCTCGGTACGGTGCCACAGCCTTACCTGCTCGGCCGCGTCGCACAGCAGGCCGAGCCCGCTGCCCGTGGACAGCCCGGCGCCGATCCAGTGCACGGTGCCGCTCGCGCGCACCACGTCAGACATGGCCCAACTCCCCTTCCGCCACGGCGATTCCGAGTTCCCGGGCCTTCGTGCGGAACAGGTCCAGGCAGCGCCCCCACGCCCCGCCGGTCCCGAAGTCCTGGAGCTGGGGCAGCAGGGCGGCCGAGAAGTCGGTGCTGGACTCCCTGGGCAGGAGGGACGGCAGGTTGTCGATGGCGATGAGGTCCAGCGGGGGCTTCACGTGCAACTGCCGTACCGGGGCGTCCCATTCGGTGGTGCGGTCGTAGACCGGCAGGACGTTCAGCGGCGAGCCGACGTCGCAGGTGACGTCGGAGACCGTGCGGAGGCGGCGGCTCGGGTCGTCGAGGTCCGGCTCGCGGAGGAAGGGCGGGACGGGGGTGGTCGCCAGGACGCAGTTGACCAGGACGTCGCGGGCCAACAGGGCCGGGCGGTCCAGGTTCCGGGTCTCCGCCAGGTCCCAACTCGTCGGCTCGATCCCGGCCGCGGCGAACGCGGCCCGCGCTCCCCGGCCGCTGCGGCCCAGCGCGCCGATCACCAGCGCGGTGAACTCCTCGTCCCCGGCCGCGGGTTGGAGCGTCTCGTCCAGCTCCTCCTTCGACGTGGGTGTGAGAGGTGCGACCAGCCTGCCCCGGTGCTGGAGGACGGCGAGGGCGGCGCCCAGGTAGCCGGCCCAGAAGCCGAACGCGGCGAGGCGGCGGCCGGTGTCGTCCACCAGGTATTCGAGGTCGAGCAGCGCGCCGCCCCCGGTGCCGAAGCGGCGCAGCAGGTCGATCGCGCCCGGCTGGCCCTTGTAGGCGTGCCCGAAGAAGATATGACGGTGCGTCAACTCGACGGGATCGTCAGGGAGTTCCTTCAGGCCGAGGATCACCGCGTCCTTCGGCGCCGACACCCAGGAGCCCGCGGGTACCACTTTCGCGCCGACCGCCTCGTACTCCTGGATCGGGAAGATCCGCTGCGGGGACTCCTCGACCGTGAGGGTCACGCCCCTCTCGACGAGCCGGCGGGCGTCGGCGGGGACGACCGGGGTGCGGCGCTCGGTCGTGCGGGACTCGTGGCGCAGCCACAGATGCAGCTCGGTCATACCAGGTTGTCCTCCGGGCGCGGGGCGTCGGCCGCGAACCGGCCGGCGCTCAGGGGGCTGACGTCCACGAAGGGTACGCGGCCGAGGTACAGGTCGCGGATCACCTCGCCGACCGCCGGCGCCTGGAGGAAACCGTGGCCGGAGAAACCCGTCGCGTAGAGGAAGCGGGAGACCGAAGTCGCTTCGCCGATCAGGGCGTTGTGGTCCGGCGTGTTCTCGTAGAGGCCCGCCCAGCCGCCGGTGCGGCGCAGGTCGAGGAGGCCGGGGGCGCGCCGGCGCATGGCCTCGGTGAGGCGTGGGATCCAGCGGTCGTGGGTGTCGGTGGCGAAGCCGGGACGCTCGTCGGGGTCGGACATGCCGACGAGGAGGCCGGGGCCCTCGGTGTGGAAGTAGAGGCTCGTCGTGAAGTCGATCGTCATGGGGAGCACGGCCGGCAGCCCGGGGACGGGTTCCGTGACGGCGATCTGGCGGCGCAGCGGCCGCACGGGGAGGTCGACGCCGGCCATCGCGCCGACGGCCTTCGACCAGGCGCCGGCCGCGCAGATCACCGTGTCGGTGTCGATGCGGCCGAGGGTCGTGAGCACGGCGGTGACGTGGTCGCCGTAGGTCTCGATGCCGGTGACGTCGGTGTGGCGCAGGATCGTCGCGCCGTGTGCGCGGGCGGCGGAGGCGTAGCCGTGGACGACGGCCTCGGGGGTGCAGTGGCCGTCGTCGGGCGAGTACGCGGCGGCGATGAGGCCCTCGGTGTCGATCAGCGGGGAGAGGCGGCGGGCCTCGGCCGGGTCGATCAGGCGGCTGGGCACGCCGAGGGAGTTCTGGAGCCGGACGCCCGCCTCGAAGGAGGCGACGTCCTCGGGCCTCGACAGGAGGAACAGGTAGCCGACGCGATGTAACCCGATGTCGTGGCCGGTGTCCTCCTCGAAGCGGTCGAAGGCCTCCAGGCTGCGGGCGCCGAGCTGCACGTTGAGCACGTCGGAGAACTGGGCCCGTACCCCGCCGGCCGCCTTGGAGGTGGACCCGGCGGCGAGTTCGTCCCGTTCGACCAGGACCACGTCTCTGACGCCCGCCCGGGCCAGGTGGTAGGCGATGCTGGTTCCGATGACCCCGCCACCGACGACGACAACCTCGGCCTGACGTTTCACGGGCGCTCCTTCTGGGGCGCGCCGGTGACGGCCCGGGCCGCGGCAGGGTCCTGGATGCCGGGTCCGGCGCTGTTGTGGGGGACGTGCGGTTCAGCGACCCGGTCGCCGGAGAGGAAGAGGACGTCTTCGGTCATTCCCTCTTCCTGTCCGGATGCCGCTCACCGGAATCAGGACCAGTGCGCCACCGCGTCCAGATGGGGCAGGCGGTGGTCCAGGCGCTCGCGCTTGGTGCGCAGGTAGGTGATGTTGTTCTCGCAGGGCTCGATCAACAGCGGCACTTCTTCGGTGACTTTGATGCCGTGTTCCAGCAACGACTCTCGTTTGCGCGGGTTGTTGGAGAGCAGGCGGACGCTCGCCACACCCAGGTCGTGCAGGATCTCGGCGGCGACGCCGTAGTCGCGGGCGTCTACCGGCAGGCCGAGGGCGAGGTTCGCCTCGACGGTGTCGAGGCCCTCCGCCTGGAGCGCCATCGCGCGCAGCTTGGCGAGCAGTCCTATGCCGCGGCCCTCGTGACCCCTCAAGTAGACGACTATGCCCCGGCCTTCGGCGACCACGGCCCGCATCGCCGCGTCCAGCTGGTCGCCGCACTCGCAGTGCTGCGAGCCGAAGGCGTCGCCCGTCAGGCACTCCGAGTGGAGCCTGGTGAGTACGTCGTCCGTGCCGATGTCGCCGTAGACCAGGGCCACTTGCTCGTCACCGCGGTCGTGGTCCAGGTAACCGATCGCCTGGAATTTGCCGTACACGGTGGGCAACGGAGCATTCACGACGCGTTCCGCGCCCCTGGGCTGCGCGGACTTCTGCTTGCCGAGTACGCCAATGTTTTCTGTCATGATCTGGTTCCTAAGCAGAGACGAAAGGCCGTGAAACAATGAATGGTTCGGGCTCACGGACGGCGGCATACGGACTGGTGCCGGCGGACACCACGGAGGACGTACGGGCTAGGGGGGCAGGTGTCTCGGCACAGGTCGCGGTCCTTCCGGTCGGCAGTTTCGAGCAGCACGGCCCGTATCTTCCCCTGGCGACCGACACCCTCGTCGCCTGTGCCGTGGCCCGGGAGATCGCCGCGGCGTACCCGGTGCACCTGCTGCCGCCGGTGACGATCGCCTGCTCGCAGGAGCACGCGGCCTGGCCGGGGACCGTCAGCATCTCTTCCGTGACCCTTCATGCGGTGGTGCGGGACATCGCGGACTCGCTCCGCCGCTCGGGGGTGAAGGCCCTGGTGGTGGTCAACGGGCACGGCGGAAACTACGTACTGGGCAACGTCGTTCAGGAGTCCTCCGCCCGCGGTGAGCGGATGGCGCTGTTCCCGGCCGCCGAGGACTGGGAGGCGGCGCGGGAGCGGGCCGGGGTACTGACCTCGCTGCTCACCGATATGCACGCGGGGGAAATCGAGACCTCCATTCTTCTGCACGCTCATCCCGAATTGATCCGTCCCGGTTATGAGACCTCCGATTTCGTCGCCGACGACCGCCGTCATCTTCTGACGCTCGGTATGGCCGGCTATACCGAGTCGGGCGTCATCGGGCGCCCGTCGCTCGGCTCGGCGGAAAAGGGGAAGGCCTTGCTGGCGAGCCTCGCCGATTCCTTCGGCGCGTATTTCTCGGTGCTGACCGCGGACTCCTGAGCGGCTGCCGGGTCCGGTACGGCGGTGCCGGGCCCGGCGGTGCGCAGGCCGGTGTACCAGCGGGCGACCAGCACGAACAGGCCGGGCACGGCGGCGGCGAAGCTGAGGACGCCGTAGATGACGGCGACGGACAGTCCGCTGCTGGCGCCGAGGCCCGCGGCGCCGAACGCCCAGGCGGTGACGCCCTCGCGGGGGCCCCAGCCGCCGACGTTCAGCGGGAGGCCCATGGCGACCAGCGCGAGGACCGCGATGGGGAGCAGTTGGCCGACGGTGGCGGACGATCCGGCGGCGTGCGCGGCGACCACGAACATCGCGAGGTGGCCGGCCAGGATGACCAGCGAGGAGAGCGCGACGCCGGGCCAGTTGGCGCGGGAGAAGAGTCCGGCGCGCATCTCGTCGAGGGTGGTGCGCAGGGCGCGGCTCCGGCGGGTGGCGGTGGGCGGGCGGTTCATCCGTACGGCGGCCACGACGGCGAGCGTTCCGACGGCGCCGAGCAGGACGAGCGGGGCGATGCTGCGGGCGTCGGCCATCACCGGGGAGTCCAGGCCCAGCAGGACCCCGACCCCGACGACGGCCAGGGCGATCTGGCCGGCGACGCGTTCGAGGACGACGGCGCGGACGGCGCGGCCCATGTCGCCGGCGCTCTGTCCGTGCCGTACCGCGCGGTGCACGTCGCCGAGGATGCCGCCGGGCAGGGCGGCGTTGAGGAACAGGGCGCGGTAGTAGTCGGCGACGGCCGGACCGAGCGGCAGCTTGATGCGCAGTCCGCGCGCCACCAGCGCCCAGCGCCAGGCGCTGAACACCGTGGTGACGACCCCGATCGCGAGACCGATGAGCAGCGTCGGTGCGTCGATGCGGCGCAGGCCGTCCAGGAAGACGCCGGTGCCCAGGCGCCACAGCAGGACACCGAGGATGGCGAGACCGGCGACCGAGCCGAAGTGGGTGCGTACCGCACGGGAGTTGACCCGGGTCAGGATCGCGCGCAGGACGCGGCGGGCGCTCCGGGCGCGGTCGGTGCCGGGGCGGGGTGCGGCGACGATCACTCCGATACGGTCGCCGGAGACGGCCGCGCTGTGCAGCGGCGGGGTGTGCGCGGGCCGCCTGCGCACCTCCTCGACTGTGGCCGGGGCACGCAGTTCGAGGGCGACCGGCGCTGTCCGCTCGACGCGCACCCGGCGCCTGGTGGTGCCCGGTCGCGGTGCGACCGTCCTCATCGTCTCGACGCTCATGACGCTCCCCCTGTGGGCCGGGCCAGCGCCAGCAGGTCGCTGTGGTGGACCAGCACGGTCAACTCCCCCGCCGCGCAGGCCGCGAGACGGTCGCGCAGATAGCGGTCGGCGCGTTCCTTCAGTTCCGGTCGTTCCTCGACGGCCGCGCCCACCCAGCCGCGCAGCCACTCGGCGGTCAGCGCCAGGTCGTCGGCGCCCAGGCGCCAGGCGCTCGGGTGGACGCGGACCGTGGCGCCGTGCGCGGCGAAGGCCTCGCAGGTCACGGTGACGGCGTCCGGGCCGAGGAGTCCGTCGCGCCGCTGGTGGGCGTTGAACGCGTCGGCGATCTCGGCGTCCATCGGGTCGGCCGGGGTGAGTTCGACCCGTCCGGCGACGGAGAGGGTCAGCAGCGCGGGGCAGCCGGCGCCGACGCACGCGGTGACGAGCGCGTCGACCTCCTCGCGGGTGAGGACGTCCAGGAGCGCGGAGGCCGTCACCAGCGAGGCGCCGACCAGCGCGTCCGGGGTCAGCCGGGCCACGTCGCCGCGCCGGGTCTCGACCGTGACGCGGCTGCCGTCGGCGGCGGCGCGCGGGGAGGCGACGGCGGCGAAGTGCAGGAGGTAGGGGTCGCGGTCGTGCAGGATCCAGTGCTGGGCGCCGTCCAGGCGCGGGGCGAGCCAGCGTCCCATCGAGCCGGTGCCGCAGCCCAGGTCGTGGATGACGACCCCGGACTTTCCCGGCAGGTTGGCGAGCCGGATGCGCAGCGGGTCGAGGAGTTCGGGGGCCCGCGCGACGGCGTCGGCGCCCTCGCGCAGCTCCAGCCACTCGGGCGCGTAGCGCGGCGGGTCGTCGGGGCCGACGTCCCGCAGCCGTACGGTGGCCCGCTCGCCGGGGCGGGTCGCGGGTCCGGCGCCGGGGATCACACCGCCGTGCCCGGCCTGCTCGTCGGCATCCGCCGAAGCCGTTCCCGCCATCACGTCCTCCACTGCGGTCTGCGCCGGGGGCACGAGCATCCCCAGCGGTACGCCCCGGGGTCCCGGCTGCGCCGGGATGCGCTGTCCCGTCGCCGGTGAGGTGGTCGCCGTCTTCCTCATGCCGCCCTCCGGGATTCGCTGGGGAGCCGGGTGAGCACACCGGCGAGGCTGCGGGCCGTGGTGGCCCACCCGTCCAGGGCCGCGCGCCGGCCGCGCGCCGCCGCCTTCAACCGTCGGCGTACGTCCGCCTCGCCGAACCAGCCGCGCAGTTCGACGGCGAGGGCGGCCGGGTCCTCCGGCGGGACGAGGATGCCGGGCACCCCGCCGTCGGGGGCGCGGCCGACCGCCTCGGGCAGTCCGCCGACGTCCGTGGCCAGCACGGGGATGCCGCGCGCGAGGGCCTCGGTGACGGCCATGCCGTAGGTCTCGGCGTACGACATCAGCACCATGAGGTCGGCGCTCGCGTAGCTGGCGTCGAGCTGGGCGCCCGCCTGCGGGCCAGCGAGGTGCAGCCGGTCCTGGAGGCCGTACTGCCTGATGAGGCCGCGCAGATGGTCGACGTACTCGGGGTCGCTGCCGAGGCCGCCGACGCAGGTGCAGGTCCACGGCAGGTCGGCCGCGGCGGCGAGCGCCTCGATCAGCCGGTGCTGGCCCTTGCGCGGGGTGACAGCGGCGACGCACAGGAGCCGGGAGACGCCGTCGGTGCCGGAGGCGAGGGGGGCGATGTCGGCGCCGGGGGTGGCGACATGGACGCGGTCGGGGGCCAGGCCGTGGTGGGAGACAAGGCGGCGGACCGCCCAGTCGCTGGTGCCGATGACCGCCGACACCGCCCGCAGGACCGTGCGTTCCTTGGCGTCCAGCTCGGCTGCGACGGCGGCTTCGAGGCCGGTCTCGTCGCCGAGCGGGAGGTGGACGAGGACGGCGAGGCCGAGGCGGTCGGCCTCGGGGACGACGATCTCGGGGACTCCGCAGGCCACGAGCCCGTCGAGGAGTACGGCGGCGCCGTCCGGCAACTCGCGCAGCACCCGGGCGAGTTCCGCGCGGGCGGCGGCACCGGGCCGGGGCCACTCGCCGTCGACGGCGTGCTTGTGGACCTGCCAGCCGAAGCCGGGGAGGTCCAGGCTGACCCGCCGGTCGTAGGCGTTGCCGCCGCTCGGCGCGGCAAGGTCGTCGACGCCGCCCGGCATCACGAAGTGCACGGCGCGCAGGGACATGGGGATGATCTCGGCATTCCGGGAGGCCGCGCGCTGTGCGGGCAGGAATCCCAGCGAGGGGGCGCGGTCGATGGTCACGTCGCTCACAGGGCACGCTCGTAACTCGCCCAGGCGACGTGCGACTCGTGCAGGGTGACCTGGAGTGCGGCCAGGCCGCGGGCGCCCTCGCCCAGCGCGCCCTTCTCGATCCGCTCGGCGAGCCGGTCGGCGATGACCTTCGCCAGGAACTCGGTGGAGGTGTTGACGCCCGCGAAATCGGGCTCGTTGTCCAGGTTTCTGTAGTTCAACTCGCTGACGACGGCGCCCAGTTCCTGGGTGGCCAGTCCGATGTCGACAACGATGTTGTCGTCGTCCAGCTCTGCGCGCCGGAAGGTGGCGTCCACCAGGAACGTGGCTCCGTGCAAACGCTGCGCGGGGCCGAACACTTCGCCGTGGAAGCTGTGGGCGATCATGATGTGATCGCGGACGGTGATGCTGAACAACGGACGACCCTCCAGGTGCGGCGCGTCTGGTCCCCCGGCTGATCCCTGCCGGGGGATGCCGTGTAGTACGGCTGCACGCCTCCCCCTGTTCAGCCCTCTCTCACTCTTTTCTCAGGTCAGACGCGCTTGTCGTAACGGATTGAACGATTCTCAACCGATGTCGGTGTATCGCACCCGGTGACACAGGGCCGGAATCTCTCCGGAGGCGAGTCTCGGCAGCAGGTCCGGCAGCTCCTCGAAGTCGCTCTCCCCGGTGACCAACGCGTCGAGCGCCGGGTCGGCGAGGAGATCGAGGGCGAGGGCGAGACGGTCGGCGTAGCTGCGGTCGGCCCGGTTCGGGGAGACGGTACCGACCTGGCTGCTGCGGATGACCAGCCGGCGGGAGTGGAACGCCTCGCCGAGCGGGAGGCTCACCTTCCGGTCGCCGTACCAGCTGAGTTCGAGGACGGTGCCCTCGGGCGTGAGGAGTTCCAGCGCGCGGGCCAGGCCCTGTTCGGTGGCGCTGGCGTGCACGACGAGGTCGCACTCGCCGAGCGCGTCCGCCGGGAGCGCGAAGCCGACCCCCAACGCCTCGGCGGTCTTGGCGCGCGCCGGGTCGGCGTCCACCAACTGCACGCGTACGCCCGGGAAACGGGCCAGCAGCGCGGCCACCGAACACCCGACCATGCCGCCGCCGACCACCGCGATCCGGTCGCCGATCAGCGGCCTCGCGTCCCACAGGGCGTTGACTGCGGTCTCCACCGTCCCTGCGAGCACGGCCCGCCTGGCGGGCACCGAGTCCGGCACGGGTGTGACGGCGCTCGCGGGGACGACGTAGCGCGTCTGGTGCGGGTAGAGGCAGAAGACGGTACGACCGAGCAGCGCGGCCGGGCCCTCCTCGACGACCCCGACGTTGAGGTAGCCGTACTTCACCGGACCTGGGAAGTCGCCCTCTTGGAACGGTCCACGCATGGTCGCGTGCTGGCTCTCGGGGACGCCCCCGCGGAAGACCAGGGTCTCGGTGCCGCGGCTCACGCCCGACCACAGGGAACGGACCACCACCTCGTCCTCGGCGGGGTCCGGCAGAACGACGTCGCGTATCTCGCCGTGACCCGGTGCACCGATCCAAAACGCCCTGGCGGTGCGTTTCATCGGAATCCTCCTGAACGATCGGGAAGCTGTTCACGTACGGGTAACCACAGGCCGCGCACAGTACGCGGCGTTGATCGACTCTGTCATCTGGCCGGAGGGTGTGCGGTGGCCCTGAACAACACATACGAAGCAAGGCTGGTCCAGCAGGAGACCGCTGTGGGAGCGGGCGTTCAGATCCTGTTGCTGGCGTTGCTCGGTACGGCGATCGGGATGGGCCCGGCGGGCTGGCTGACCGGACTGGCGTTCGCGATCGCCACCTGGGCGGTGCTCTCCCAGGCCCTGCACAAGTCCCGGACGCGGACCTTCGGCCCGGCCAACCGGGTCACGCTCGGCCGCGCCATCCTGGTCGGCGGGGTGACCGCGCTGGTCGCGGACTCCTTCGAGAGCTCGCCCCCGGTCACCCTGCTGGTCGGGCTCACCGCGGTGGCCCTGATCCTGGACGGCGTCGACGGCAAGGTCGCCCGCCGCACGGGAACGTCCACCGCGCTGGGCGCGCGCTTCGACATGGAGGTCGACGCGTTCCTGATCCTCGTCCTCAGCGTGTACGTCTCGACGCAGCTCGGTCCGTGGGTCCTGCTGATCGGCGCCATGCGCTACGGCTTCGTGGCCGCCGCCCGCGTCTGGCTGTGGCTGAACGCCCCGCTGCCGCCGAGCACCGCCCGCAAGACGGTGGCCGCCACCCAGGGCATCCTCCTGCTGCTGGCGGGCTCGGACCTGCTCCCGCACACAGCCAACCTCGCCGTGGTGGCGCTCGCGCTCGGCACGCTGGTGTGGTCCTTCGGCCGCGACATCCTGTGGCTGTGGCGCACCTCCCGCACGGCCCTCGTCGAGGAGGCCCCGGCCGAGGAGAAGGTCCTAGAACTGGTCTCCCAGTAGCACCGGTCGTACCGAAAGGGCCCGGACCACCAGACGGTGGATCCGGGCCCTTCGGTTTGCCGTACTACCCGTACGACCTGAGCGCTACGGCGGCTACGACCGTGGCGCGCGGCTGCGGACGACCGCGAAGGCGCCGGCCGCGAGGCCGAGGACGCCCACGATCAGGCCGGCGATGCCGAGCCCGCGGGCGGTCGAGTCGCTGCTCGAACCGCTCGACGAGGAGGCGGACGTCGTCTTCGTGGCGGTGGCCGCCGTGGAGGTCGAGGCGGCCGGGGTGTCGTCGCCGTCCTCGCTCTCCTTGGCGGTGAGCTTGAGGACGGGCGCCGGGTTCTCCGGTTCGTCGTCGCCCGCGGCGGCTTCCTCGATCCAGCGCACGACATTGCCGTCCGAGTAGGTCTGGAGCGTCTTGAACGTCAACTGGTCGGTGTCGTCGGGCAGTTGACCGAAGGCGACGTTGAAGTCCTCGAACTGTCCGGCGCCGATCTTCCCGCCGGTCCAGGTGATCTCGGAGACGGCGTCGGTGATGGTGCCGTCGTCGGTCTTGACCGGCGTCTTGAGCTTGCTGGTGGTGACCTTCGCGGTCCAGCCGTTCTGCGGGGTGACCAGCACGCCGAGGACGGGGTGGTCGGTGGGCAGGTACACCTGGACCTTGGTGGTGCTGGCCTTGTCCTCCTCGTTGGGGACCCGGAAGGTGATGACACCGTCCGTGGCTCCCTTGGCGTAGCTCTCGGGGTGGACGGTCACATGCGCGGAGGCGACGCCCGCGGCGGCCAGGACTCCGGCGGTGGCGAGCGCGGCGACGGTGCCTGCGCGGCGCAGGGTGGTGCGGTATGCGGACATGGTGAGGCGATCTCCGTACGGGAAAAGGAAGTTGGCTGCTCAGACCGGGTACGGGATCGGGGCCGGTGGCCCTCTGCGGCTGACCGCGTGCCGCAGGAGGAGCTGACGGAAGGGAGCCGCGTCGGCGCCGGTGCGGCCGGGGCCCACCGTACGGGCGGGCAGGGGTGCGGGAGCGTTCCGCCACCAGGCGACCAGTCCGGGTACGAAGGCGACGGCCCAGCGCAGCAGCGACCACAGCGCGGCCTCCCCGCGCCGCAGCCACCAGGCCGCGACGAGAGCGGCGACCACATGCGCGGCCACGGCGTGCGGGGTCATCGCCTGTGTCTGCCGCATGGACGCCATGCCGTGCCCCGACATGTGCGCCATCCCGGCCATCGCCATCCCGGCCCGGGGCCGCGCGAGGTCGAAGCCGAAGTGCAGCCCCGCCTGAGTGGCGAGCATGGCGGCGCCGATGCCGGGCATGGACCGTTCCCGCCCGCCGAGCAGGAACCCCATGCCGAACACGGCGAGGAACCCGACGCCGTCCGCCCACGGCGGGGGCGTCGCGCCGGTGGCGAGCCCGTGCCCGGCGGCAGCCAGCAACACACACACCGCGGCGAACACCGCGGCGCGCAGGCTCCGTACCGCCGGGGATGCGCTCATGGTGACGGATCCTCCCACGGGCAGCTGCCGCCGTTGCCGTCGATGGCTGTTTAGGGGGCAGCTCATATCTGGTTCATGGCTTGGTACGGCGGTGACGCGTGGGGCGTTCAGTGCGGGTGGGCGGACTCGTGCGCGGATGCGTCGATTTACCGGGATACGGCGGCCGGGGCGCTTACCGGGACACGGCCGCCGGGGCTCCCGCGCGCGGCAGCAGCGTGATCGCCGCCATCGGTACGGCGGCCAGCACCAGCCACGGAACGGCCGCGGGCAACCCCGTGTCGAGGAGCGTGCCGGTGGCCGCGCTGCCGAGGAGGACGATCAGCCCGGAGACGGAGGACAGGGCCCCGGTGTAGAGACCGAGGCGGCCGGGTTCGGCGAGGTCCGGGACCCAGGCGCGGGCGACGGGCGCGATGAGCATCTGGCCGAGGGTGAGCAGCACGACGAGGACGGTGGCGGGCAACAGCCCTTTCGTGCCGTCGAGTTGGGCGGGCCGGGCCACCGCGACGGCCGCGAATCCTACGGCGATCAGCAACAGCCCGGCCGCCATGGACCGGCGCGGATCGAGCCGCTCCCCCGCCCACCGCGTGACCGGCAGCTGCGCGGTCACCACGAGCAGCGAGGACAGCGCGAACAGCCAGGCCAGCGGCGCCTGCGAGCCCGCCGCGCGCTCGACCTCCTCGGGGAGGGCCAGATAGAGCTGGTTGTAGGCGAGGAGATAGGCACCGTAGGCACAACACAGCGCCAGGAAGGGCCGGTTGCGTACGAGGGCCCGCGCACCGCCCTTCTCCGTGACGCGCGTCCGCCCGGGAATGTGCTGCGGCAGCAGCCAGGCGTGCCCCGCGAGCACGAGCACGAAGATCCCGGCCCCGGCGAGACACGCCACCCGGAAGTCCACCGAGAGCAGCAACGCACCGAGCAACGGCCCGGCGAACGCCCCGACTTGACCCGCGACGGTGAACAGCGCGAGCACGCGCGCCCGTTGACCACCGCCCGCCTTCTCCCACTCGACGGCTTGTCGCGCGACCTCCGACTCGACGGCGGGTGAGAACAGTGCGGCGGCGAACCCGATGAGCAGTACGGCCCCGAAGACCGCCAAGGTCCGTTCGGCATACGCAAGCCAGCTGAACCCGGCGATCCGCAGCACGCACCCGGCGAGCACCACGGGCCGCACCCCGTACCGGTCGGCCAGCGCCCCGCCCACCACGAACAGCCCCTGCTGACTGAAGGTCCGCAGCCCCAGCACCAGCCCCACGAGCCAGCCCGCCATGCCGATCACGTCCGCCAAGTGCTCGGCGAGAAACGGCAGCACGGCGAAGAAGCCGACGTTGAAGGCGAGTTGAGTGAGGATCAGCAGCCGGAGCAGCGGCGGAAGCGGAGTCCGTACGACGGCCGCCGTACTCACCGGGCCGTCAACTCCCCTTGCCCTACGGCTCGTAGGCTGCCCGCCGCCGTCACCGCGAGGGCTCCGAGGAGGGCGAGTGCGGCCGCGGGGGCGAGGACGGCCCAGGGGGCGCGTTCGGCGTAGGGCTGGTTCTCGGCGAGGAGCAAACCCCATTCCGGGGAGGGCGGTTGGGCACCGAGGCCGAGGAAGCCGAGCGAGGCGAGGGCGAGGGCGACACCGGGCAGACGGAGCAGGGCGTGCCTGATGACGGGCGGCAGGACCGCCGGCAGCAGCGAACGGCGCAGGAGATACCAACGGCCCGCGCCCAGGCCCCGGGTGGCGCTCACATGCAGGGCGGCGCGCTCCTGCCGCAGCAGTGCGGAGGTGTGCGCGGCGAGGGGAGTCCAGGCCAGGAGGGCGACGGCGAGGGCGGGCGTACCGCTCCCGCCACCGGCCACGGCGGTGACCAACAGGGCGGCGAGGACGGGCGGTACGGCGTTCACCGTGTCGACGAGCGGCCCGGACAGCCGGGGCAGCAGTCCGAGCAGCACGCCGGTGAGGAGCGCGACGGCACTGATCCCGAGGGCGAGCAGGAGCGTGTCGACGGCACCGTGGGCGATCCGCGCGAGGAGATCGCGGCCGAGCGCGTCGGTGCCGAACGGGTGCGCCCAGGTGGGGTGTTGGAGGCGCAGTCCGGTGTTCAGGACGAGGGGGTCGCGGGGCAGCCCGAGCGCGAGAACGCCGAGGAGGAGGGCGCCGTACACAAGTGGCGGAATCCGTCGGGGTGTTGGGGCGGGCCCGTGCAGGGAGGGTAGGGCCCCGGCTCGCAATGCCGGTCCGGAGAGGAGGCGGGTGGCAAGTCGGCAGAGTCCGGCGGCGAGGGCGGCGAGCAGGAGGAGGGCGAGGGTGCCGGCCTGGAGGACGGGCAGGTCCTGGGCCAAGGCGGCCTGGAGGGTGGTGCGCCCGAGGCCGGGGATGTCGAAGACCTGCTCGACGGCGACGGCCCCGCCGGTCAGCCCGACGACGAACAGTCCCAGGTTCGGCAGCAGTCCGGGCAGACACCGCCGCACGGCCTGCCGAGCGATCCGTCGCCCGGGCAGCCCACGCGCGACGGCGGCCCGCACCCACGGCTCGGCAAAGGCACCAGGCAGCAGATCGTCGAGCAGCCGCCCGAGCACGGCTCCGGCGGGCAGCCCGAGGGCGAGGGCGGGCAGCACGGTCCAACGCGGCCCGTACCACCCGAGCGCGGGCAGCCACCCGAGCTGCACCCCGACGACGGTGGCGAGCACGGACGCGGTGAGGAACTCGGGGAGGGCGGCCAGGGCGGCGGAGGCGGTGCCGGTGGGGTGACCTGCGGGACGACCGACGCGCCGCCGCACGGGACGCCCCGGCGGAGCGCTGAGAACGGCGCCACCGCCGCCACCATTGCCGCCGCCCTCGTCGGAGCGCCCCGCGGGCCGGCCACTGCGCTGCCCCGCGAGAACCCCGGTGAGCACAGGGAGCACAGGGAGCACAGGACGAACCACACCATCGGCACCGCCGGGCCGCTCTGCGACACGAGCTGCGCGTCCCCGCCCGAGAAGCCGCAGCAGGGCAGCACGTGGCGTGGCACCGCCGCCACCGAGTCGCCGCCCGAGAAACCCCGGCAGCGCAGTGCGCCCCGCCCCACCGCTGCCGCTGCCGCTGCCGCTGGACCGTTCCATCGCAATACCGCCGCGCCGCAGCGTGCCCGCGCACACCGCCCCTGCGGTCACCACGGCCACCGCGAGTGCCGCGCCCATCAACAGCAGGGACGCGCCCAGGGCTTGGAGTACTCCGGGCATGACCTCGGTGCCGGAGATCCACGATCGGCCGGCGTCGCCGCGCGGGAGGCCGCCGAGCCACTGGGCGAGCAGGCGCAACGGGCCGTTGTCGAGGCCGAGTTGCGCACGGATCGCGGTGAGGACCTCGGGGTCGGGGTCGCGGTCCGCCGAGCGTGCCTTGAGTACGGTGAGCGCCGGGTCGGTGTGCGAGAGCCAGGGCAACAGGCCCACGGCGCAGACGAGTCCGGCCGCGAGAAGGGCGCGCCACAGGAGCGCAGTCGTGCGGTGCGGCATGGTTCAGCGCCGGGTTCCGGTGCCGATGAGGGTGCGCTCGTACGGGTCGAGGAGGACACCCTCGACGGAGCTGCCGACTCCGGTGACGACCCGCTGATGGACCAGCGGCACGACCGCGTCGGTACCGAGGATCTCGGCCTCGGCCGCCATCGCGGCACGCCGGCGCGCGGAGGTGTCGGCGGCAGCCTCGGCCTTCACCACGGCCCGGTCGACGCTCCTGTCGCACAGCAGGGCCAGGTTGTAGCCGCCGTCGCAGGTGTAGTCACTGGCCAGCACGGCGACCGGATCCCCGGTGTCGACAAGGGTGTTGCGGGCCGCGACAACCGCGTCGAACTTCCCGGCCAGCGCGTCGCTCTCGATCCGCGAGTACTCGCGCACCTCCAACTCGACCCGGAATCCGGCCCTTTCCAGCTGCTGCTTCAACACCTGGGCGGCTTCCGGCAGTTCAGGCCGGTTGTCGTACGTGGCGAGGGTGATCGAGGTTCCGTCGGGCACCGCTGCCTTCGCCCGCCCGACGGGTCGATCGCGTTGGCCGGCGGCCCAGGTGACGGCGGGGCCGTAGATGCCCGTGCCCGCGTCGGCGTGACCTTCGTAGACGCCCTTGGCCAGCGCGCCGGTGTCGACGGCCCCGCGCGCGGCGGCCCGGAGCTTCGGATCCTTGAACGGGCCCGTACCGGTGTTGAGTTGGAGGCTCGTCGTGCGCGTGGTGGCGGTCTCGCGGCGCGTGTCCGTCTTGAGGGTCGCGGCCTGAGCGACGGGTATCGCCTCGGCTATGTCCACCTGCCCGGTGCGCAGCGCGTTGGTGCGGGCGGTGCCGTCCGCGATGAACCGCGCGTCGATGCCGGAGGCGTGCGCGAGGCGGCCCCAGTAGTCGTCGTAGCGGTCGAGGGTGGCGGCCGTGGAGCCGGTGACCTTGGTCAGCTCGAAGGGGCCCGTGGCGGTGCCGACCGGGTCGACCCGGCCCTTCGCGTTCACGTACGCCTTCGGGGAGAGGACGGCGAGGGCGGGACCGGCCAGCCTCAACGGCAGTACCGGATCCGGGGAGTTGGTGGTGACGCGCACGCGGTCGCCACCCGCGGGCTCGGCGGTGAGGGTGACGCCGGAGAGGGCGGCGGGGGCGGGCTTCACCTCGGTGGCGTGGGTGAGGGCGGCGGCCACGCGGGCCGGGGTGACGTCGGTGCCGTCCTGGAAGGTGGCCTCGCGCAGCGTGAATAGCCAGCTGCGGTCGCTCTCCCGCTGCCAGGACCGGGCCAGCGCGGGGGCGGCGGAGCCGTTGGCATCCAGGGACGTCAGGCCCTCCGTGACGCCGAGCCGGCTGAGGATGGTGGCGTCGGCGCCGTACGGGGAGAGGTTCTCGGCGGGCGGGAACGCGAGGGCGACGCGCAGCCGGGAACCGGACTTCCCGGCCGTCTCCCCGCCCTCCTCACCGGCGGACGCGAAACAGCCGGTGAGCAGCGGGGCGAGGGCGAGCCCAAGGAGCAGTGGGGCAGGGCGGGTTCGTCGGAATCGTCGCAGTCGCATCGCGGTCATCGCTCCATCGCCAGTTCGAAGTGCACGATCCCCTGCCCGCCGGCCGGGTCGTCGCGCTCGTCGTGCACGACCTTGCCGAGCGACCGCCAGAAGGCCTCGGCGCCGGGCACGGCGGGATCGGTGTGCAGGTATACGGCGCGGTAGCCGCCGTCGGCCTCGGCGAACGCGAGGAGTTCGGCGACGAGGTGCCGGGCGAGGCCGCGGCGGCGGTGCGCGGGGCGGACGTAGACGCGGCGCAGTTGCGCGGTCTCGCCGGAGGGGTAGCGCTCGGCGAGTTCGCGCGGGTTCGGCGGGTGGACCGGTCCACGGGAGTCGAGCGCGGCGGTGGCGACGACCGTGCCGTCGCCCGGGTCTAGCGCCACGAGGAGGGTATGGCGGGCCGGGGCGAGATAGGCGGCGTCCGGGTCGATGATGTCGGCGTGCCAGCGGGGTACGTAGCCGGTGGCGAAGTCGCGGTAGACGGTGTCGAGCATCACGGCACGCGCACCGTCGATATCGTCCGGGCCCGCCGCCCTGATGCAGTAATCAAGCACTTACATATCATATGCATTAAGACTCCGGTTCTTGATCGCGCCCGGCGATCACCCACGGCGGCCAACCCTGATGGCCGCTTCCGATTTGACAGCCCTGCAGCCGACCCCTAAAACCTAGCCACATGACATTCATTTTCAAAACTGCGAAAGCGGCGGACCGGTAGTGCGCGTCGCGTTCGTAGGCAAGGGCGGCAGCGGAAAGACCACGCTGTCGGCCCTCTTCGCCCGCCACTTGGAACGCTCCGGCGCCCCCGTGCTCGCCATCGACGGCGACATCAACCAGCACCTGGCCGAGGCCCTGTCCCCCGGCACCGAACCGGTTACCGCCCCGCCCCTGGCCGAGCACCTGACCGAACTCAAGGACTTCCTGCGCGGCACCAACCCGCGCATCGCCTCCCCCGAGGCCATGATCAAGACCACGCCGCCCGGACGCGGCTCACACCTGCTGCGACTGCTTGGCGACGACGAGGTGCACGCCCGGCACGTGGTCCAGGCGGGTGACGTGCCGCTGATGGCGACGGGCGAGTTCGCGGAGAGCGACCTCGGGGTGGCCTGCTATCACTCCAAACTCGGCGCGGTGGAGCTGTACTTGAACCACCTCGTCGACACCACCGGCGAGTACGTGGTGGTCGACATGACGGCGGGCGCCGACGCCTTCGCCTCCGGCCTGTTCACCCGCTTCGACCTCACCTTCCTGGTGGCCGAACCCACCCGCAAGGGCGTCTCCGTCTACCGCCAGTACCGGGACCACGCACGGGAGTTCGGGATCCGGCTCGCCGTGATCGGCAACAAGGTGACCGGCGAGGACGACCTGCTCTTCCTCAAACAGGAGGTGGGCGACGACCTGTTGACCCACCTGGTCCACTCCCCCGCCGTCCGCGCCGCCGAACAGGGCCGGTCGGAAGGCGAGTTGGAGCCGCACAACGCACACGCGCTGCGTCTGCTGCGCGAGGCCGTGGACTCCTGCTCCCGGGACTGGCCGACTCTGCACCGCCACGCCGTCGAGTTCCACCTGCGCAACGCCCGGGCCTGGGCGGACCGGGCGACGGGCCTGGACCTGGCCGCCCAGGTGGACCCGGGCTACGTACCGGGTCCGCCGGCACTGACCTGACGACCGCCGCACCCCGCCCTTCCCCTCCCCACCACTCCCAACTACCCGACAGGACACCCCTTTTCATGTCTCTCGACGTCTCCCCGAAGCTCCTCGCCGAAGCCGAGCACGGTGACATCCGCGAGGCGGACTTCGTGGACACGGTCCGCACGTCCCTGCCCTACGCCTACGACCTCGTCGCCGGCCTCGCCGCCGAACTCCACGACGGCACGGCCGACTTCACCGACAACCAGACCCCGCCGCCGTCCGAGAAGGAACGCGGCCAACTGCTGCGGGCGCTGGCCAGCGACGCGATCCGGGGCAGCCTGGAGCGCCACTTCGGGGTGGCCCTGGCCTTCCAGAACTGCCACCGGGTGGCGGCGTTCCGGCCGACGGCGCGGGACGGCGAGACGTATGCGAAGTTCACTTCACTGCGGTCCCAAGTGCTGAACCAGTCCCCGGAGTTCAGGGACTGCTGACCGGCAGCACCAGCGCGGTGAACCGCTCGGCGTCGTCCAGCCACGGCATGTGTCCGGCGCCGGGCTGGACCACGAACTCGGCGTTCGGGAACAGTTCCGCGTACCGGGCCAGCACCTGCGGCGGAGCGGAGATGTCGAACTCCCCGGCGAGAACACGCACCGGGGAGGTGAAGCCGGCCAGTGCCGCGCGGGTGTCGGCCGGACTGAAGACGCCTTCGGCGGCGTAGAGGGCCGCGGCCTCCGCGTTCTTCTCCTTCGCGTCGGCCTCCTCGAATGCCCGTGCCGCCTCGTCCCAACGGGCGTGGGCGAAGGGCGAGATGGCCTCCCAGGAGTCGGGCGTGGCCCGCCCGGCGGTGATCTCCTCCAGGGCGGCGAACGCGGGTCCGAACCACGGTTCGGACCCGCGCAGCCGCGCGACCCGCAGCCGGTCCTCGGCCGAGATCCGCAGGCCGACCGCGTAGACGCTGGGGGCGACCAGCGTCAGCCGGGCCACCCGGTCCGGGTGTCGGGCCGTGTACAGCGCGGCCAGGTTCGCGCCGGCCGAGTGCGCGAGCAGGTCGATCCGGTCCAGGCCGAGGTGTTCGCGCAGCGCCTCGACATCGTCCACGAGCCGGTCGCAGCGGTACGACGCCGGGTCCCGCGGCACCTCCGACGCGCCCGTGCCCCGGAGGTCCAGCCGGATCAGCCGCCGGTGCGCGGTCAGGCCGCCGAGGGTGCCGAGGTAGGCCGAGTCCCGCATCGGTCCACCGGGCAGGCAGACCACGGGCGGCCCGTCGCCGGAGGCGTGCGCGGCGAGGCGGGTTCCGTCGGGTGCGCTGAAGGTCGGCATGGGCGTGAGCGTGTCAGGGGGCGGGATGTGCGGCAACTCGATTGCGCGGCACGGTGCGTGCGGCCGCCGGATCGCCGTAGGACGAACGGGCCGGTCCGGTTCCGCGCTCCGGACCGGCCCAACTCTCACTTCTTCTGCTCGACCCGCACCCAGTCCACCTCTGCCTGCACTCCCCCGGCCGCGACCTTGTCGACGCTCGACTGCGGCAGGCCCCAGTACGGCGTGGTCACCTGGTTCCAGCCGGCCGGATACGCGCCGCCCAGGGCGAGGTTGAGGATGACGTACTGGTTGTGGTCGAAGACCCATTGCCCGCGGGTCGATTCGAGTTTGTTGCGGGTGGTCTCCTGGACGAGGTTGTCGTCGACGTAGAAGCGCATCGCGGTCGGGGTCCATTCGACGGCGTACGTGTGCCACTGGTCGATCGTGCCGGCGTTCGGGAAGGTCTGGCGGGCGCCGATGTTGCCGTCCGCCGAGTAGCCGGGACCGTGGAGCGAGGTGCTGGTCCAGTTGGAGTAGCCGATGTTCTCCATGATGTCGGTCTCGCCGGAGGCCGGCCAGGACACGGACGGGTTGTCGACGTTGCTGCCGAGCAGCCAGAAGGCGGGCCAGAATCCGTCGCCGACCGGGAGCTTCATGCGGGCGCTGACCTTGCCGTACGTGAAGTCGAAGTGGGTGTTGGTGTCGATGCGGCCCGACGTGAAGTCGTACGTCCCGCCGCCCGCCTGCGTGCAGCCCTTGCAGTACTTCGCCGCGAGGATCAACTCTCCGTTCTGCGTCCGGACGTTGTCCGTCGAGTCGACGTAGGCCTGGGACTCGCCGTTGACCGGGCCCATCTCGGTGCCGGTCCGCACGACCCGCCACTTGGAGCGGTCCAGAGCGGCGGACGTGAAGTCGTCGAAGAACATCGTCTGATACGTGCCCGACTGGTCGCCGGGGAGGGCCGGGTAGGCGGCGGACGCGTTGCCGCCGGTGCCCCAGACCTGGAACTCGTAGAGCGAGTAGCCGAATTGGGCCGTGTAGGGCGCCGGGTTGTAGAAGGAGCGGCGTTCCTTGCCGAGCATGCGGACGTAGCGGCCGGTCACGGGTTGGGGCAGCGTCACCGTGTCGTGGCGGCCCGTCGCGTCGGAGGGCGACTTCACATCGGCCCGCCGTGCGGCTATGTCGGCGGCCGACGGTTCGTAGACCGTGCGCCAGGTCGTGTTGTCGTCCGAGACCTGGAGCAAGTAGTCGACGGCGTAGGCGGATTCCCAGTAGAAGTCGACCGTGTCGATCGTCGAGGTCTCGCCGAGGTCGACCGAGACCCAGCGGTCGGCGTTCCAGTCGCTGGACCAGCGGGTCGCGTCGTCCTTGAGGTTGGCGGGCCAGCCGCCGTCGGTGACGTACGCCGGTGAATTGCCGTTGTGCTGGTAGTAGTTGGAGTACGCCGGGTGGTTCAGGGCGAGGTTGGTGCGGGTCGTGGACGCGGGGGCCGCCTCGCCACCGTAGACCTTGAAGGAGTAGAGCGAGTAGCCGTAGGGCGTGGACCGTTCCAGGCCGCGCAGGCGGATGTAGCGGCCCGTCACCTCCTGGGGGTACGTGCTCGTGGTGACCGAGCCACCGGTGCCCGCGGTCTCCGTGTAGAAGGGGGTCCAGTCGGTGCCGTTCTTCGAGATCTCCAGGACGTATCTCTTGCCGTACGCGGCCTCCCAGTCGAGGGTGACGCGGTCCACGCGGAGGGTGGTGCCGAGGTCGAGGCGGATCCAGGCGTCGTCGGCGAAGTTGCTGGACCAGCGGGTGGCGCCGTCGCCGTCGAAGGCGAGGCCGGGGGTGGTGCCGGCGTTCTCGCTGCCGGAGGCGGTGACGGCGGCCGGGTTCGCGGCGTAGGCGGCGGCCGCGCGGTCGGTGTCCCAGGTCGCCGCGGCGGGGGCCTGCGGGGCTGGGGCGGCGAGAGCCGGGGTGACACAGAGCAGGGTCAGCGCGGTGAGCGCCGTGAACAGGGTGCGGGTGCGGGTTCGCATGCGGCTCTCCTTGAGAGGCTGATCTCCTTCTGGGGGTGTTCACTCTGACGTGCGCATGACAGTCACAGGACTGAGGGGGTTGGAGCGGTCCATGGGGCCGTTGGTACCCCGGTGGGTGCGGGCTCCCCCGCCCGCGCCCACCGGGGCGGTATCGGTCAGGCCGCGCGCCGCGCCCGGCTGCGGTGGTCGCGGATGATCTCCGCGTACCGGTGGCCGGAGCCCTTGATCGTGCGGACCTGGGTGTCGTAGTCGACGTGGACCAGTCCAAAGCGCTTCTCGTAGCCGTACGCCCACTCGAAGTTGTCGAGCAGCGACCAGGCGAAGTAACCGGCCAGCGGGGCGCCCTTGCGGGCCGCGGAGGCGCAGGCGGCGAGGTGCTGGACCAGGTAGTCCTGGCGTTCCGGGTCGTCGACGGTGCCGTCGGGGCGTACGACGTCGGGGAACGCGGAGCCGTTCTCGGTGACGTAGATCCGGCGGGGGTCGTACTCCTCGGTGAGGCGGAGCAGCAGGGTCTCGATGCCGGAGGCGTCGATCTCCCAGTCCATGCCGGTGCGCGGGACGCCGAGGCGACGGACGGCGCGGGTGTAGGGGGCGGGGCCGGTGGGGTCGTCGGCGACGGTCGCCGGGAAGTAGTAGTTCAGGCCCAGCCAGTCCAGCGGAGCGGCGATGGTCGCCAAGTCGCCCGGCTGCTCGGGGAGTTCGACGCCGTACGTCTCCACCATGTCGGCCGGGAAGCCGCGGCCGTGGATCGGGTCGAGCCACCAGCGGTTGACGTGGCCGTCCTGCCGGCGGGCGGCCTGGACGTCCTCGTCGCGGTCGCTTGCGGGGTACACCGGGGAGAGGTTGTTGACGATGCCGACCTGGGCGTTCGGGGCGGCGGCGCGGATCGCCTGCGCGGCGAGGCCGTGGCCGAGGAGCAGGTGGTAGGAGGCGCGGACGGCCGCGGTTAGATCGGTCCAACCCGGCGCCATCTTGCCTTCCAGGTGGCCGATCCAGGCCGAGCAGGAGGGCTCGTTGAGGGTGGTCCAGTGGGTGACGCGGTCGCCGAGGCGTTCGGCGACGACCGAGGCGTAGGCGGCGAAATGCTCGGCGGTGGCGCGCTCGGGCCAGCCGCCGCGGTCCTGGAGCGCCTGGGGCAGGTCCCAGTGGTAGAGGGTGACGGACGGGGTGATGCCCGCTTCCAGGAGTCCGTCCACCAACTCGTCGTAGAACGCGAGGCCCTTGGCGTTGACCGGGCCGTCGCCGCCGGGGAGCACCCGGGGCCAGGCGATGGACAACCGGTAGGCGCTGGCGCCGAGTTGGCGCATCAGGCCGATGTCCTCGCGCCAGCGGTGGTAGTGGTCGCAGGCGACGTCGCCGTTGTCGTCATTGTCGATCTTTCCTGGGGTGTGCGAGAAGGTGTCCCAGATCGACGGCGAACGCCCGTCCTCGGCGACGGCTCCCTCGATCTGGTACGCCGCGGTGGCCGTGCCCCACAGGAAGTCGTGCGGGAGCGCGGCGAAGTCGATGGTCACTGAAGTCCCTTTACGGTCAGCAGAGTTGTCAGCGGTGTGGTCGGCGGAGTCGGTCGGGTCGGTCACTTGACGGCGCCCGCCGTCAGCCCGGCGACGAGATAGCGCTGGAGCAGCAGGAAGCCGGCGACCACGGGCACGCTGACGACCAGCGAGGCGGCCATGATCTGGTTCCAGTACACGTCGTTGAGCGTGGAGTAGCCCTGGAGTCCGACGGCGAGCGTGCGGGTGGAGTCGTTCGTCATGACGGAGGCGAAGAGGACTTCTCCCCACGCGGTCATGAAGGCGTAGACGGCGACCGCGACGATGCCGGGGATCGCGGCCGGTACGACGACCCGCAGCAGCGCGCCGAGCGGACCGCAGCCGTCGACCAGCGCGGCTTCGTCCAAGTCCTTTGGCACGGAGTCGAAGTAGCCGATCAGCATCCAGATGGAGAAAGGCAGGGAGAAGGTCAGATACGTCAGGATCAGGCCGCCGCGCGAGCCGAACAGGGCGATGCCCGTGGCGTTGCCGATGTTGACGTAGAGGAGGAACAGCGGGAGGAGGAAGAGGATGCCGGGGAACATCTGCGTCGACAGGACGGTGACCGTGAAGACGCGCTTGCCGCGGAACTCGTAGCGGCTGACGGCGTACGCGGCGAAGACCGCGATGACCACCGAGCAGACCGTCGCGGCGACGGACACGATCAGCGAGTTCATGAAGTACTTCGCGAGCGGGACCGTCGACCAGATGTCGATGTACGGGCGGATGGTGAGCCCGCTCGGCAGCCAGCGGAACTTGCCGGTGACGTCCGAGAGCGGTTTCAGGGAGCTGGAGAGCATGACGTACACCGGCACCAGGACGAAGCCGGTGAGCAGGGTGAGGAAGATCCGCCGCGACCAGATGAAGGAGCGGGGCGGGGCCATGGGCGAGGTGGGGCTAGACATCGGCGGTTTTCCGTCCGCGTGAGGTGAACACGAGATACACGCCGGTGACGACGAGCAGGAACAGCAGCAGCAGGACCGACATCGCCGAGCCGGTGCCGAAGTTCCAGGTGACGAACGAGGCTTGGTAGATGTGCACCGAGATGAGGTCCGCGGCTTCGGGTGCCGATCTGCCGAACAGGACGTACGGCGTGTTGAAGTCGTTGAACGTCCATAGGAAGAGGACGAGGACCAGCACCTGGTTGACCGGGCGCAGCGACGGCAGGGTGATCCGGCGGATCTGCTGGAGGCGTCCCGCGCCGTCGATCGAGGCGGCCTCGTACAGTTCCTTGGGGATGTTCTGCAAGCCGGCCATCACGATGAGGAAGGCGAACGGCCAGCCCTTCCAGACCGAGACGATCAGCAGCGCGTAGAAGCTGTTGTCGCCGATCAGCCAGAACGACGGCTTGTCGGTGAGGTGCAGCTGGTCGTGCAGGACGTGGTTCACCAGGCCGTTGTCGTGCTGGAACATGAACACCCAGGTGATGACGGCCGCGTAGACCGGCAGCGCGTACGGGATGAGAAAGAGCGCTCTCAGGAAGCCCCGGCCGCGGAAGGTGTCCTGCATGTAGATCGCGGCGACCGTGCCGATCAGCCAGCAGAAGCCGACGGAGAGCAGGGTGAAGCCGACGGTGACGAAGAAGGAGTGGAGGAGCGCCTTGCCCACGGGGGCGCTGAAGTCCACCGACACCTTGTAGTTGTCGAAGCCGGACCAGGGCGCGGTGCCCCAGTCGCGGATGTAGAACTGGGTGAGTTCCTTGAAGCTCATGACGATGCCGATGACCATCGGCACCAGGTGGACCAGGAGTTCGAGGACCAGGGCGGGCAGGAGCAGCAGGTAGGGCAGTCCTATACGGCGGATCCGTTCGCCGCGCCGCCGACGCGGGCCGGGGGCCGCCGGGTCGGAAGGGTTCTTCCGCACGGCGGCCTCCGGGGTGACAGTGCTCGTCACAGTCGCACTCACTTCGCCGGCATCTGCTGCTGGGCCTTTTCGAGTTCCGCCTTGACGGAGGCGGTGGTGACCGCGCGTCCGGCGGCGGCGTCGGCGAACAGGTTCTTGACGGCTGTACCGACCGCCGTCTCGAACTGCGACTCGTCGGCGACCTGCGGCAGCGCGGCGGCGCTGGTCGCGAGGGTGTTCTTCAGGACGGAGTTCGCGGGGGTGTTGAACGCCGTGTCCTCCTGCGCGGCCTTCACCGGCGGGATGGAGCTGTAGGCGGTGTTGAGGATCTTCTGCTCGGCGTCGCTCGTCATGAACTTCACGAACTTGGTGGACCCGTCCAAGTTGTTCGTGTTCTTGAAGACGGCCAGGTTGATGCCGGCCACCATCGAGTTGACCTGCGCTCCGGTGCCGGGGGTGCCGGACTGCACGGGTATCGGGGCGATGCCGTACGAACTGTCGCTCATACCCTGGGACTTGAGGTTGGCGGACGCCGACTGCCACATCAGCATCGCCGTCTTGCCCTTGGCGAAGTCGCTGACGGACTGGTTCTGCGCGTACTCGGCGTTGCCGACCGGGATGACCTTGTCCTTGGCCATCAGGTCGACGTACTGCTTGACGGCGGACACGACGCCGTCGTTGGTGAAGTCGGCCTTGCCGTCGGCGGTGAAGAAGTCGGCGCCGTGCTGCTTGGCGAAGACGAAGGTGTGGTGGATGTTCTCGGAGACGTTGGCGCCCTCGGCGCCGAGGACCTGCTTGCCCTTCGCCTGGATCTTCTTGCCGTCGGCGAGCAACTCGGCCCAGGTGGCCGGGGGTTGGGCGATGCCCGCGTCGGCGAAGATCTGCTTGTTGTAGTAGAGCGCGTACGCCATCGAGTACAGCGGGACCGCGGCCGGGTCCTTGCCCACGGCGCCGGTCGAGCCGAGCGCGGAGTCGACGAAGCGGTCCTTGCCGCCGATCTTCGCGAAGTTGGCCGCGTTCCACGGCAGGAAGGCGCCGGTGGCCTGGAGGGAGGCGCTCCAGGTGTTGCCGATGTTCAGGACGTCGGGGCCCTGGCCGGAAGTCGTCGCGGTCAGGATGCGGTTGAGCAGGTCGGACCAGGGCACGACCTCCAGCTTCACCGTGATGCCCGTCTGCTTCTTGAACTTGTCGAGCTCGGGCTGGAGGACCTTCTTGTCGATCGCGATGCTGGCGCCCTGGTTGGAGGCCCAGTAGGTGAGCGTCTTGGGCGAGTCGTTGGATCCCCCACCCGTGGACGAACCGCCTCCGCAGGCCGTGGCCGCAAGGGCGAGTGACATGGTGACGGCGCCTACGGCCGCGGCTCGGATGCTGCGCATACTCCGGGTGTCCCTTCAGGGAATGCACTCACGACTTAATTTAGGACGTGAGTTAAACCTCGGAAGTCAAAGGCGTCAAGAGTTTGGACGCCACTCGTCGAACTCGGTCGTACCTCTTGACGACCGCGTTCACGGACCTGAAGCATTCCCCCGCGAGAGAGCGCTCCCAACCCCACCGGCGTTCATTTCATGAACAAGGAGAGCCGCGACATGTCCTCAGTGCCCCGCAGAACCGTCCTCGGTGCGGCCGCCGCCGTGTCCGCCCTGGCCGGGCTGCCCGCAACCGCCTCCGCCGCCCCCGCAACTCCCGCAACTCCGCTTGCGAACAAGCCACTCGCCCTGCCGGGCGGCGGCGATCTCGGCCCCAACGTGATCGTCTTCGACCCGTCGACCGCAGGCATCCAGGCCAAGCTGGACCAGGTCTTCGCCCAGCAGGAGACCGCCCAGTTCGGCACCGGCCGCTACGCCTTCTTCTTCAAGCCCGGCACCTACTCCGGGCTCAACGCCCAGCTCGGCTTCTACACCTCGATCGCGGGCCTCGGACTCTCTCCCGACGACACCACCATCAACGGTGACGTCACCGTCGACGCGGGCTGGTTCAACGGCAACGCCACGCAGAACTTCTGGCGCTCGGCGGAGAACCTCGCGCTCGTCCCCGTCAGCGGAACCAACCGGTGGGCCGTGGCTCAGGCGGCCCCCTTCCGTCGTATGCATGTGCGCGGCAGCCTCAACCTCGCCCCGAACGGCTACGGTTGGGCCTCCGGCGGCTACATCGCCGACAGCCGGATCGACGGCCAGGTCCAGCCGTACTCGCAGCAGCAGTGGTACACCCGGGACAGCGTGATCGGCGGCTGGCTCAACGGCGTCTGGAACATGGTCTTTTCAGGCGTGCAGGGCGCTCCCGCGCAGGGCTTCCCGAACCCGGTGTACACCACCCTCGCCACGACCCCCGTCTCCCGCGAGAAGCCCTTCCTCTACCTCAACGGCACCGAGTACCGCGTCTTCCTCCCCGAGAAGCGCACCAACGCGAGCGGCGTGACCTGGGGCAACGGCACCCCGCGCGGCACCTCGCTGTCGCTGTCGCAGTTCTACGTCGCGAAGCCCGGCGTCACGGCGGCGACCCTCAACCAGGCGCTCACGCAGGGACTCCACCTCCTGCTGACGCCGGGGATCTACCATCTGGACCAGCCGATCCAGGTGAACCGGGCCAACACCGTTGTACTGGGCCTGGGTTACGCAACTCTCGTCCCCGACAACGGAGTTACGGCCCTGAAGACCGCCGATGTGGACGGTGTGCGACTGGCCGGGTTCCTGATCGACGCCGGAACGGTCAACTCGGCGACCCTGCTGGAAGTCGGGCCTGCCGGCACGACGACGGACCACTCGGCCAACCCGACCACCGTGCAGGACGTGTTCGTCCGGATCGGCGGCGCGGGCGCGGGCAAGGCCACGACCAGCATGGTCATCAACAACCGGCACACCATCGTCGACCACACCTGGCTCTGGCGCGCCGACCACGGGACGGGCATCGGCTGGGACGTCAACCGGGCCGACTACGGCCTCGTCGTGGGCGGCGCGGACGTACTGGCCACCGGCCTGTTCGTGGAGCACTTCAACAAGTACGACGTGCAGTGGAACGGCGAGCGGGGCCGCACGATCTTCTTCCAGAACGAGAAGGCGTACGACGCCCCGAACCAGGCGGCCATCCAGAACGGCTCGATCAAGGGGTACGCGGCCTACAAGGTCGGTGCCAATGTGACGGTGCACGAGGGTTGGGGCCTGGGCAGCTACTGCTACTACAACGTCGACCCGACGATCGTGCAGCACAACGGCTTCTCCGCGCCGAACCGTTCGGGCGTGAAGTTCCACGACCTGCTGGTCGTCTCGCTCGGCGGGCAGGGCCAGTACGAACACGTCATCAACGAGACGGGAGCGGCGACTTCGGGCACGTCGACGATCCCGTCCACCGTGGTGTCGTACCCCTGAGGTCGTGGTGGGTGCGGGCCGGAGCTCCCCCTCCGGTCCGCACCCGCCACCGTCACACCCGGGGCGTGATCTCCGCCATCGGCGACCAACCCCCGCCCTCCGCCTCGACGTTGATGATGTCGGGCGTCGCGGCGACGACGTCCGGCATCCACGCGATGGCCGTCCTGAAGTGCTCGGAGGCGACGTGGACCGCGCCCGCCTCCGGGGACGCGAACGCCTCCAGCAGCACGAAGCGGTTCGGATCGACCGCGTCGACGGACCACTCGAAGAACAGGTTGCCGGGCTCCGCCCGGGTCGCGGCGGTGAACTCGGCCACCCGGTCCAGCCATTCGTCCCGGTACTCGGGGCGGACGGGGAACCGTACGGCGATGAAGATCATGCGGTGCTCCTCGGTTGTCGGGTCGGCACGCGGAGACGTGCCGACCCGAGCGTGCCCCCCACGGGCGGGCGGCGGGAGGTGCCCCACCACGGACGCCTCCCCTACGGGGGCGGGCACGGGGCGGTTCACCACCGCGCCCGCGCCCGTCCCCGTCCGCGCGCCGCCAACGGGGCCACCGCCGCGCCACAGCCGAACGCACAACCACCCTGCGCGGGCCGCGAGTTCATCCCAGACCCGCCTCTCCGCGACCTGGGAACGGGAAGCGGAAGGCGCCCCGCACGGAGACGCCTCCCGCCCATTCGCCGCTACCGGGCCACCGCCACCCCGTCCGGCGCCGGGGCGTACCCCGTCGGCCGGGCCGTGAACGTGCCCCGGCCCTGGGTCCGGCTGCGCAACCTCGTCGCGTAGCCGAAGAGTTCGGCCAGCGGCACGGTCGCCGTGACGAGCGCGGAGCCCGAGCGGGTCGTCGAGCCGGTGACCCGGCCGCGGCGGGCGGACAGGTCGCCCAGGACCGTTCCAACCGCGTCCTCGGGGACGGTGACCGTGACCTCGGCGACCGGTTCGAGGAGGACCGTCTCGCAGGCACGCAGCGCTTCGCGCAGGCCGAGGCGGCCGGCCGTGCGGAACGCCTGCTCCGAGGAGTCCTTCACATGGGTCGCCCCGTCGGTCAGCGTGACGCGCAGCCCGGTCACCGGGAACCCGCCGACCGGCCCCTCGGTGAGGGCGTCGCGGCAGCCGGCCTCCACCGAGCGGATGTACTCCTGCGGCACCCGCCCGCCGACGACCGCCGAGCGGAACGCGAAATCGCCCCCTTCGAGCGGCTCGACGTCCAGCACCACGTGCGCGAACTGGCCCGAGCCACCGTCCTGTTTGACGTGCCGGAACACGAAACCGGACACCCCGCGCACGACCGTCTCCCGGTAGGCCACCCTCGGGCGACCGACGTCGACCTCGACCCCGGTGGCCAGGCGGATCTTCTCCACAGCGACCTCCAGGTGCAGTTCGCCCATGCCGGACAGGACCGTCTGGCCGGTCTCGGCGTCGGTCCGCACGACCAACGACGGGTCCTCTTCGGCCAGTCGGGCGAGCGCCGAGGTCAGCCGGTCGGTGTCGGTGCTCCGCCGCGCCTCGACCGCCACGGAGACCACGGGGTCGGCGACCGCGGGCGGCTCGAGGACGAGTGGCGCGTCGGGTGCGCACAGGGTCGAGCCGGCGCGGACGGACTTGAGTCCGGCCACGGCGACGATGTCCCCGGCGACCGCCCGTTCCAGCCGTTCGTGCCGGTCGGCCTGCACCCGCAGGATGCGACCGATCCGCTCGGTGCGGCGTGTGCCCGGATCCCACACCGTGTCTCCTCTCTCGATCGCGCCGGAATAGATCCGCAGGTACGTCAGCCGTCCGGTCCCCGCCGCGCTCACCTTGAACGCCAGGGCGGACAACGGCACTTGGGGATCGGCCGCCCGCTCCTGTTCGCCGCCGTCGTACGTTCCCCGTACCGGGGGCACGTCCAACGGCGAGGGCAGATACGCCACGACGGCGTCCAACAGTGGTTCGATGCCCCGGTTGCGGTAGGCCGAGCCGCACAGCACGACCACACCGTCGCCGGTGCGGGTCAGGTCGCGCAGTGCCGTGCTCAACGTCCCGGCGGACAGGGTGGATTCGGCGCAGAACTCCTCCAGCGCGCCCGGATGCAGTTCCGCCACCGCCTCCTCCAGCAGCCGCCTGCGTCGCCGCGCCTCCGCCAACAGGTCCTCCGGCACCGGGACTTCGGCCACCGGGCCGTCAACGTCCGCCCACACCAGGGCCCGTAGGCGCAGCAGGTCGACGACTCCGGTGAAGCCGTCCTCCGTGCCGATCGGCAACTGCACCACCAGCGGCGCCGGATGGAGCCGTTCCCTGATGGAGGCGACGGCCGTGTCGAGGTCGGCGCCCGCGCGGTCCAGCTTGTTGACGAAGGCGATGCGCGGCACGCCGTAGCGGTCGGCCTGGCGCCACACCGACTCGCTCTGCGGTTCCACGCCCGCGACGGCGTCGAACACGGCGATCGCGCCGTCGAGGACGCGCAGCGAGCGCTCCACCTCGTCGGCGAAGTCGACGTGTCCCGGGGTGTCGATGAGGTTGACGCGGTGGCCGTCCCAGGCGCAGCTGACGGCCGCGGCGAAGATGGTGATGCCGCGGTCGCGTTCCTGGGGGTCGAAGTCGGTGACGGTGGTGCCGTCGTGGACCTCGCCACGCTTGTGCGTGGAGCCGGTGAGGTAGAGGAACCGCTCGGTGACGGTGGTCTTGCCGGCGTCGACATGGGCGAGGATGCCCAGGTTGCGGACGGCGGTGAGCGGGTTGGTGACAGGGCGTTCGGTGCGCACGGCCCGTGGCCTTTCGAGAGTGTTTCCGTGCAGGGCGGCGCGATTCCCGTACGAGGAAAAAGAGTTGACGTGGAGTCAGGTGCTCAGCTGCTCGTCACGGGTGTCCGGTACCGGCCGCGCGGCGGGTACCGGAGGGACGAGGACAGGAGCAGAACGGCGGTGCGGTCACGCACGGCGGGCTCCTCTCACTCGTCTCACTCGTCAACGGTTGTGGCGAGTGTAGGGAAGCTCGGGGTGGTGGGGCACGGGATTTATCAGGGGTGGTCGGCGCCGTTCATGCCGCCGTCGCCGGTCCAGGCGAAGTGGGTGCGGATCATGCGGTCGCCAACGAGGACGCAGTTGACGTTGACGTGGTGGCCGTCAGGCTGGCATCAGGACGGCGATGCTGTCGGGGTTGGGCATGGGCAGGTAGTTCCCGGTGCCGATCAGGAGCCCGGAACGGGGGTCGACGGCGATGACGTCGACGGTGCTGCTCGCCTCGTTGGCGACCAGCAGCCAGCGCCCGCTCGGGTGCACGGTGAAACTCCAGGGCTTCAGGCCCCCACTGGGAATGCGCTGGAGGAAGGAGAGCAGCCCGGTGCGCCGCTCGACCTCGAACACAACGAGGGTGTTCTCGCCGCGACTTGAGGCATAGACGAAGCGGCCGTCGCGGCTGATGGCGAGTTCGGCGCCGCTCTTGGTGCCGGTGAAGTCGGGTGAGTCGATCGCGAGGTCCTGGCGGTGCGTCAGTTCGCCGGATCTGCCGTCCCAGTCGAGGAGTTGGAGTTCGGCGGTGAGTTCGGTCAGCAGGTAGGCCTGGCGTCCGTCGGGGTGGAAGACGAGCCGTCTGGGGCCCGCTCCGGCGTCGGTGGCGTAGGCGCCTGGACCGGTCCCGCCCACGGACAGCGCACCCGTCGTACCGTCGAAACCGTAGACGAAGACGCGGTCGGCGCCGAAGTCGGGGACCAGGGCGTGGCGGCGGCCGGGTGCGACAACTACCTGGTGCGGGTGCGGGCCCAACTGGCGTGGGCTGGGCCCCGAGCCGGTGTCCACGACGACCGACACGGGTGCGCCGAGTGTGCCGTCCCGGTGGATCGGGAGTGAAGTGGCCAGGCCCGCTTCGAAGTTGGCGACGAGGAGGGTGCGCGTGGACCGGTCCACGCCGATGTACGGCAGGCCGCCGCCATCCGTGGCTCCGCCGTCCGTGCTCACCTGGCCGAGCCGGGTCAGCGCGCCGGTCGTGCGGTCGGCGGCGAGGGCGGTGACGATTCCGCCGTTCAGCTGGCTGCCGACGTAGAGCAGCGGGCGGTCCGGATGCGCGGACACCCAGCCCGAACTGACCTGCGCAACCGATCCGTTGGACGTCAGGACTCCCTCAACGGGGTCGAACGCGACGCCGTAGACCTGTCCGCCGTTCCAGCTGCCGACATAGAGCAGATCGGGTCTCGCCTGTGGAGTGGCTTCGGCGCTCGCTGCTCCGAAAGTCAGCGGCACGGTCGCCGCGGTCACCGTCGCCGTCATGACGCCCAATAACGTTCTGCGGGACACAGCCCCTGTTCTCTCGGCCATGGGAAGCAACAGTTGTCGCGATGGGTGGAACCGTCCACAGCGCGTACCAGGCTTTGCGTGCGGGCCACGCAAGTTGAGCTTTCACGATCCGCACACTCAACTCGCCTACTGGTCGGGGGCGTTGGGGCGGGCGAGGCCGAGGTCGTAGGCGAGGATCACGGCCTGGATGCGGTCGCGGGCGCCGACCTTCGCCAGGACGCGGCCGACGTGGGTCTTCACCGTGGACTCGGAGACGAAGAGGCGCTCGGCGATCTCGCCGTTGGTCCAGCCCTGGCCGATGGCGAGGAGGATCTCGCGCTCGCGTTCGGTGAGGGAACGGATGCGGGGATCGTCCGTCGCCGAACCGGCGGCGGGGCCTTCGGGTGAGTGTTTCGGCAGGTGCTGGGCGTAGGCGTCGAGCAGACGGCGGGTGAGGGCGGGGGCGATGACGGCGTCGCCGGAGGCCACCGCGCGGATTCCGGCGAGGAGTTCCTCGGGGTGGGCGTCCTTGAGGAGGAAGCCGCTGGCTCCCGCGCGCAGCGCCTCGTGGGCGTACTCGTCGAGGTCGAAGGTGGTGAGGATGAGGACGCGGGAACGGTCGCCGGCCGCGACGACCCGGCGAGTGGCCTCGATGCCGTCCATGCCGGGCATCCGTACGTCCATCAGGATCACGTCGGGGCGCAGTTCGGCGGCCATCCGCACCGCCTCACCGCCGTGCCCGGCCTCGCCGACCACCTCGGTGTCGGGGTTGGCCTCCAACAGCATGCGGAATCCGAGGCGTTGGAGGGGCTGGTCGTCCACGATCAGCACGGTCGTCATGCCGCTCCCCCGATCGCGTCGAGCGGGGTGAGGTCGAGGGTGGCCCGTACCGTCCAGCCGCCGCCGGGGGCGGGGCCCGCGGTGACGGTGCCGTGGTAGAGGGCGGCGCGTTCTCTCATGCCGGCGAGTCCGTGTCCTTCGTCGTGGCTCGGTGCGGGTCCTGGAACGGTCCCGGCCGAGCCTGTGTCGTGGCAGTCGATGCGCACCCGGGCGTCCTCGACGTGCACGGTCAGTTCGACGCGGGTGTCGTGGCCCGCGTGCTTGAGGGCGTTGGTGAGGGCCTCCTGCACGATCCGGTACACGGTGAGCTGGACCCCCCGGTCCAGGGCGGCCGGATCGCCGCCGGTGCGGTAGACGACCTGCGGGCCGGCCGCGCGGATGCGGGCGCACAGGGCGTCGAGGTCGGCGACGCCCGGCTGCGGGCTGAGTTCGGGGGCGTCCGGGGTGGGGCTCTGCACGCGCAACACGCCCAGCATGCGCCGGAGTTCGCCGAGTGCCTGGCGGCCGGTGTCGCCGATGAGGAGCAGGGCCTGCTTTCCGCGTTCGGGGGCGAGGTCGGTGGCGTAGGCGCCGCCGTCGGCGAGGGTGATGATGACGGAGAGGTTGTGGCCGATGATGTCGTGCATCTCCCGTGCCACACGGGTGCGTTCGGCTGCGGCGGCGAGCTTGGACCGCTGGTCGCGCTCCACCTCCAGGCGGGCCGCGCGGTCGCGCAGTACGGCGAGCTGGGCGCGCCGGATGCGGACCACGAAGCCGAGCGCGACGGCCGCGGTGATCGTGCTGAACAGCACGAACAGGGCGTCCAGGACCGGGACTTCGGACGGCAGCCGCAGCGCGAAGAGACCCAGGGCGGCGAGGGTGACCGCGCAGGCGGCGGGCAGCCGCTTCAACTGCCCGTGCAGGACCAGGCTGTAGAGGGAGATCAGCAGGGCGACGTCCGCGCGCAGCCAGACCCCCAGCCCGGCCTGGACGAAGAACACCGCGGCGATCAGCGCGAAGGCCAGGGTCGGCCGGCGGCGCCGCCACAGCAGGGGCAGCACCAGGCCGAGCTGGAGGGCGACGGTCCCCGGCCACGGCAGGTGGATGAAGCTGTTGTCGAAGCCGCGCCGCCGGCCGTCGTCGCCGTCCAGCACGTCCGGCAGGCAGAACATCAGCACGACCAGGACGATCAGAGACGTGTCCAGCACCCAGGGGTGCCGCCGGTCGCCCTGCTTGATCCGGCGGCCGAACCGGGACAGCCGGCCGGCCACGGGGTGGCTCCACGGGAGGTCCGTCTCCGCGAACAGCACGTGGGCGGGGTCGTCGGGGCTCATCGGTGTCACTGGTCCGGGTCCATGGAGGTCACCTGTCCATTGTGGGGCCGCACGCCGATGCGGCATCCGACCATTGAGCGGGCCGGATGCCGCGTCGCACGGCTCAGGCGTCGGTCTTCACCAGCCGGTAGGCGGCACCGCCCAGCGTGAGAACGGTCCAAACGAGGAAGACCAGGAGTCCGGCGCCGGGCGAGAGGGTCGTCGAGTCGTGGGTCAGCGCGAACATGGCCTGGCCCGCGTTGCTCGGCAGATACGGGCTGATGTCGTCCTGCCAGGAGCTGGGCAGCAGCTCGATCAGTCCGGGCACCAGCATCAGCGAGGCGACCAGCACCGAGATGCCGCCGGCGACCGAGCGGAGCCACGCGCCCAGCGCGGTGCCGATCACGCCGACCAGGCCGAGGTAGAGACCGGCGCCGAGCAGGCTGCGGACGACTCCGGCGTGGGAGAAGGAGAGGGCCGCAGGGGTGCCGGAGACGATGCCGCTGACGATCGGGAACGCGACGAACACCCCGACGAGCGAGACGCCGAGCGCGACCACTCCGAACACGGCGGCCTTGGACCACAGCACCGGCAGGCGGCGCGGCACGGCGGCCAGCGTGGAGCGGATCATGCCGGTCGAGTACTCGCCCGCGGTGACCAGGACGCCGAGCACGCCAAGGGCGAGCTGCGCGAAGTTCGTGCCGAAGAGGGAGATGTCGAGCGCGGTGGAGTTGGCGTCGTCGGGCCTCAAGTGCCCGCCGTCGTATGACGACTTGTAGTGCGCGGCGGCGATCAGGCCGAACGCGATGAGGAACAGCAGGCCGAGGCCCAGGGTGATCCAGGTGGAGCGCAGGGACCACAGCTTGGCCCACTCGGAGCGCAGCACGCGGCGCCCGGTGACCTTGTACGGCGGCCGGGCCGGCCGCAGTGCTGCGGGTGCGGCGCTGTCGGTGGCGGTCGCGGTGCTCACGCGGCCCTCCCGGGGGTCTCGACGGTGGTGGTGCCGTGGTACTCGACGGCGTCCCGGGTCAGGTCCATGAACGCCTGCTCCAACGACACGGTCCGCGCGCTGAGTTCGAAGAGCGGGATGCGGTGCTCGGCGGCCCTGATGCCGATGGCGCGCGCGGTCAGCCCGGTGACATGCAGTTCCTCGGAGCCGACCTCGCCGGTGATCTCCACGCCGGGACCGGCGAGGACCTCGCGCAGCCGGGCGGGCTGCTCGGAGGCCACGGTGACGGTGTCGCCGCCGGCCGTGCGGACCAGGTCGCGCACGGTGGTGTCGGCCAGCAGCCGGCCCCGTCCGACGATGATCAGGTGGTCGGCGACCAGTGCCATCTCGCTCATCAGGTGCGAGGAGACGAAGACGGTACGGCCGTCCGCGGCGAGCCCGGTCAGCAGGTTGCGGATCCACAACACGCCTTCTGGATCAAGGCCGTTGACGGGTTCGTCGAGCATCACGGTCGCCGGGTCGCCGAGCAGCGCGGCGGCGATGCCGAGGCGCTGCCCCATGCCGAGGGAGAAGGCGCCGGCCCGCTTCTTGGCCACGGACTGGAGTCCGGTCAGTTCGATGACCTCGTCGACGCGGCGGCGCGGGATGCCGTGCGTGTACGCCTGTGCCATCAGGTGGTCGAACGCGGAGCGGCCCGGGTGGATCGACTTGGCCTCCAGGAGCGCGCCGACCTCTTGGAGCGGTGCAATGTGCTCGGCGTAGGGCCTGCCGTTGACCGTGACGGTGCCGGCGGTGGGCGCGTCCAGGCCGACGATCATGCGCATCGTGGTGGACTTCCCGGCACCGTTGGGACCCAGGAAGCCGGTGACCGTGCCCGGCTTGACGACGAAGTCCAGCCGGTCCACCGCCGTCTTCTCCCCGTACCGCTTCGTCAGCTGTTGCGCCTCGATCATCGTCATCCCTCACGCTCACGTGCCACTGCCCCGACTGGACACCGGCAACGCTAGGAGGGCGGGGGCCCGAAACCCGTCGTACCGAGGGGCCGTTGCGGGGGCGGGCGTAGTACCGCGGTACGACCGTGTGGTGTGTGTTGTGTACGTTCCCACTCCATTGACGCCGACTTCACGTCTACCAACTGCGGGAAATACAGCCGTCACACATATTTACAGTGCCTGTTACCTCTCATACTGTGAACGTTCTCAGAACCCAACCCGCATGCGCATGTCAGTCGACCCAAGGAGGTCGGGTACCCCGTGAAAATCCCGGGCCGCATAGTGAAGGCCGCCTTGCTGCTGGCCGCAGTCGCCCTGCCGGCGGCGATGCTCACCCCCACGGACGCCGCCGCCGCGAACTCGCTCACGATGCTCGGCGCCGACGTCTCGTCCGCACAGCGCGCGATCGACCTCGGCGCCAAGTACTACGACTCCAGCGGGACCGCCCAGGACCCCCTCGACATCCTGAAGGGCGCCGGCGTCAACTACGTCCGCCTGCGGATCTGGAACAACCCCGCCAGCGGCTACAACAACAAGGCGAAGGTGCTGGCCTACGCGAAGCAGGTCAAGGCCAAGGGCCTCAAGCTGCTGATCGACTTCCACTACTCCGACACCTGGGCCGACCCGGGCAAGCAGTACAAGCCGGCGGCCTGGTCCAGCCACGGCATCAGCGCGCTGCAGACCGACGTCTACAACTACACCTACGACGTCTGCAACAGCCTCAAGTCCCAGGGCACCACCCCGGACAGCGTGCAGATCGGCAACGAGATCAACGTCGGCATGCTGTGGGACGACGGCAAGGTCGTCAACAACAACTTCACCAACCTCGGTCTGCTGCTGAAGTCGGGCTACAACGCGACCAAGGCCTGCAACAGTTCCACCCAGGTGATCATCCACACCGCCGACGCGGACAGCGACTCCAACGCCCGCTGGTTCTACGACGGCATCAAGGCGCAGGGCGTCAACTGGGACATCACCGGGCTGAGTTACTACTGCATGTGGCACGGCACGCTGGCCAACATGGGCAGCGTCGTCTCGGACATGAAGTCCCGCTACGGCAAGGACGTCATCATCGCGGAGACGGCCTATCCGTTCACCTCGTCGGACGCGGACAGTACGGCGAACTCGGTGACGTCCGGGTGCTCGGGCTATCCGCTGACCTGGGCGGGCCAGGGAGCGGAGTTCACCGCCGTACAGAACACGGCGCGCAGCGCGGGCGCGATCGGTGTCTTCTACTGGGAGCCGACCTGGTACGCGGTCACGGGCAACGGCTGGGACCCGGCCAACATCGCGACCAGTGGGGACGGTTGGGACAACATGGCGATCTTCAACTGGACCGGCCAGGTCAATCCGAACGTGAAGTGGACGCCGTAGCCGGGTAGTTCGACGGCGCACACGAACGGCATCGCCCGCCTGCCCGGGCGGTGCCGTTCTCCGCGTTCAGGGCTTCAGGGCCTTCAGGGCCTTCAGGGCCTTCAGGGCCTTCAGGGCTGATGATCCGTCAGCGCACGGTATACGGCCGCGGACTTGGGGTTGGCGCGGCAGCGCCACACTCCGTGCGGGCAGTAGTCGCTGATGGTCTGGTAGAGCGGGTGCTGTCCTGCCATCCAGGTGAGCATGCCGCGCACGTAGGCGGGGTTGTCGCCGTTGTCGAACAGGCCCCACTCGGGGTAGGCGACGGGCTTGTGGTGGGCGCGGGCGAAGTCGGTCTGCGCCAACAGGCCGTACGGCTCCGTCAGTTGGCCGGAGAAGGAGAGGCCCCGGGGTGCGTCGTAGGCGTCCATGCCGATGACGTCGACGTAGGCGTCGCCGGGGTAGCAGTCGGTCCAGGGGATGGCGTCGTGGCCGCGGTTCGGGGTGAAGTCGAAGCGGAAACGCTGGCCGGGGACGGACCGCATCGCGGTGACGATGCGGGTCCAGTAGCGCTTCCAGGACGCGGGATCGGGCGCACAGCGGTGGGTGTAGGTGGTGCCGTTCATCTCCCAGCCGAGGACGATCTCGGTGTCGAGGGCGCCGAGTTGGACCAGACGATCGGCGAGCGCGCGGAAGTGGTCGTCGTAGCGGCCGCTCGCCCCGTCCCTCAACTCGGTGCGGACCACGTCGTCGGGCAGGTGGGCCTCGTTGCGGTCCAGCATCGGGACATTGAGGACCAGCAGGCGGTCCTGTCGGGCCCTGCGCCACTCGGCCCACTGGTCCAGGTCGCCGGTGGCGCCCTCGATACCGGTCCAGGTGTCGCCGGGCAGATACGCATGGCCGACCCGGGGTTCGGGCCGGCCGAGCCAGGCGCCGAACTCCGCGACCCGGCGGACGGCTTCGGGGCCGTAGCCGACGTAGGCGCCGTAGGCCGTCGGCGGACCGGACGTGTGTGCGGGGGCCGACCGTGCGGGCCGGGGCGGGGGCTCGCCGCCGGATACGCAGGCCGGCCCGGCCAGCAGGACGAGTGCGAGGGCGGCGGTGAACAGGGCCGACAGGCTGCGGCGCGTCCCGTGCGGGGCCACTGGACGCCTCTCCTTCTTCCCGGGTGCGTGGGCGGCGGATCGCCCCGACGCCCGAGCAACGTACCAGCGCGGGGCAGAGGATGACGTAGCGCGCGATTCATGACATGACCGGCGCGCCTCCGGTTCCTCCAGGTGCCCGAAGTGTCCGCTGTTCTCCAGGACGACCAGTTCCGAGCCCGGGATCAGCTCGTGGAGTTCCTCGGCACAGTGAGCGCGCCGAGGGTGGCGCGGTCGTCGACGACGTCCGGGGTGAGGTCCGCGTCCAGGCCGGAGATGAAGGTGCCGGTCACCGCGGCCCGCGCCGGACCGAACTCCGCCTCCCGGTCCCTGAATTCGGCGAAGTACGCGGGGAAGATCCCGCGGGCGACGGCGGTCATCCCCGCGTCGTCGGAGATGGCGGGGATGTTCTGGAACGCTTCGACGACCTCGGGGAGCCCGGGGTTGTCGGCGTGCCGGGCGGCGAACTCCTGCACCAGGCGCACGGCCTCGGGTCCGGTCACCGGCGCACTTTCGTAGAGGATCACGCCGGCGAGGCGGTCGGGGTGGTGCAGAGCGTGGTACTGGGCGACGAATCCGCCGTGCGAGTGTCCGAGCAGGGGCGCCTCGGGAACGCCGAGGTGATCGCTGGACCGGTCCAAGTTCAGGCCTCCGTCAGGCCTCCGTCAGGTCCCGGGCGGGCGCCGGTGCGGCTGCTGCCACGATCCGGGCGCTGTGCCGCCGGAAGGAGACGTACTTGGTGCCGGCCTGGAGCAGGTTCGCGCAGGCAAGAGCGGTCCAAAGCCCCCGCAGGCCAGTGGCGTCGGCGACCGGGACGGCCAGCGCCGCCAGCACGCCGAACCACACCGCCGTCGACACCAGGCTCGGCACGGTACGCCTGAGCCCGACGAGTCCGAAGCCCGCCACGGCCTGGAGGGCGTCGCCGACCACCACCGCCAGGACCAGCGGCAGCAGCTGGACGACCTGGTCGGCGAGGTCCGGGCTCCTGGTGAACCGGTCGATCACCGGTCCGCGCAGCACGACCAGGGCGGCGCCGAGGACGACGACCGCGCTCAGGGCGACCGCGAACCCGGCGTCCACAGCGCGCCGTACGCGGGCGAGGTCGCGTTCTTCGGCGTAGCCGGCGATCAGCGGCACCGTGGCCTGGCCGACCGCCACCGCGGCGGTGAAGACGACGTTCACCAGGGACTCGGCGACGCTGTGCACGGCGGCGCTGTCGGTGCCGATACGGGCGGCGGCGAAGGTCAGCACACCCAGCACCGAGAACTTCACCAGCACGGTGGCGCCGAGCGGCAGCCCAACCCCGGCCAGTCGCAGCACCTGGCGCGGATCGGGCCGCCCGGGCCGGATCGGGCGGCCGGCGAGCACCGTACGGCGGCGCAGCGCGTACTGGTTGAGACCGGCCGCGACCAGACTGGACGCGAGCATGGCCAGCCCCGCCCCTGTCAGTCCCAAGCTGGGCAGCGGTCCCGGTCCCCCGACCAGCAGCACCGACAGCGTGACGGACACGGCGGTGCCCACGAGCCCGGACCGCATCACCTGGGCCGAGCGGCCGAGCGCGACCAGGACGGACGAGGCCGAGGAGTTCACGGCGATCAGCAGCACGCTGCCCGCCAACATCCATGGAAACAGGCCCAGTTGGTCGAGGATGCCGTCCGGGACGCCGAACGCCCCGCCGAGCAGCGGCACCGCCGCGACCGCCGACGCGCAGACCCCGCCCACGGCGAACGCCAGCCACATCCCGGCGCGCACCAGCGGCAACAGGCCCTCGGGGTCGTCCCGGTGCGGTGCGACGAACGGCATCACCCCGCGCAGCGCGCCCGCCACGGTGGCGGTGGCCGGGCCGAACACCGCGATCGTCACGGCGAACGCGGCCAGCGACACGGTGGCGTGCCGACCGAGCAGCGCGGTGTCGACGAGCGAGCCGGCCGAGGAGGCGAGCATGGTCACGTACAGCGGTGCGGCGGCCCGGGCGATGGTCATGAATGCGCTGCGCTCGCTCACGTCCGCCCATCCTGCCACCCAACTGCCTTGTCCCGCAGGCCTGTTACGGCTGGCTCCACACCCGCTCCGCCACCCGCCGGAAGTTGCCGCCCAGGATCGCGGCGACGGCGCCCTCGGGATATCCCCGGGCACGCAGCGCGCCCTCGACGGTCAACAACCCTTCCGGTGGCATGAATTCGATGGCGCCCCAGCGGGTGTAGCACTCGGGGTACAGCTCCGGGCTCTGTTCGAGCATCGCGTTGAAGTCCCCTTCGTCGAAGGGGTAGTCGGTGGAGACCCCGACGTGTTCCGGCCCGACGAGGTCGACGGCGTGGTCGATGTGCCGTACGAGGGCGTCCACTGAGGCGTCGTTGGGGCCGAGGAAGATGCCGACGCCGGTGATGCCGACGACCCCGCCGGTGACGGCGCACTCCCTGGCCTGCTCGTCGGTGATGTTGCGGGGGTGGTCCCACACCGCGCGCATGTTGGAGTGGCTGTAGACGACGGGGAGTTGGGACGCCTCGCACAGGTCGAGGCCGGTACGGGCACCGCAGTGCGAGCCGTCCGCGACCATGCCGACGGCGTTCAACTCCCGTACCAGCGCCCGCCCGTAGCCGGTGAGTCCCTCGTCCACCGCGTCGAGGCAGCCGCCGCCGGCCGCGTTGCGGGTGTTGTAGCTCGGCAGCATGGTGCGCACCCCGAGGTCGTGGAAGTGCCGGACCCGGTCCAAGTCCCCTTCCAGCGGCCCGGAGTCCTCCAGGTCGAAGGCGACCGCCACGCTTCCCGCGCGCACCGCGTCGTCGATGTCGTCGACGGTCGCGACCAGCCGCAGCCGGTCGTCCGCCGCGATCCGCTCCCGCCAGTTCGTCACCAGGCCGGTGACGTCGTCGGCGCCGTGCGGCGCGTAGCCGACGTTCACCGAGACGAAACTGCCGCCGGGTCTGCGGTAGCGGGCCAACTCGCCGACGTCGGCGTGCCGTTCGAGCGGCAGGCAGCAGTGCTGTTCCCAGAGGAGGGGCGGGCGGTGCGCTTCCGCGGATTCGTTCGACACCGTACGGATCATGCCCGCGTCGGAGCTACTCCGTCGAGGGCGGCCCCGTGCTCCCTCGCACCTCGAGCCTCGGCTCCGACAGCACCGTCTCCTCCGCCCGCCTGGGGTCCTTCATCCGTTGGACGAGGAGCTGCGCGGCGCGGCGGCCGAGGTCGTGGCTGCCGTTGTCGACGGTGGTGAGCCAGAGGTGTCGTAGGCGCGCGAGGTACGTGTTGTCGTAGCCGACGAGGGACAGGTCCCGAGGCACCTGGAGGCCCAATTCCTCGGCCGCCGAGAGCGCGCCGACGCACGCGATGTCGTTGAAGGCGAAGACGGCCGTGGGGCGTTGCGGGGCGGTGAGCAGGCGGACCATCGCGCGGTAGCCGCCCTCCTCCGTGTGGTCGCCCTGTTCGACCGTAGCGAGGTCGGTCAGGCCGTGGGCGTGCATGACCTCTTCGAAGGAGGTGCAGCGCAGTGCGCCGGCGACGCCCGGGCCGGCGATGTGGGCGATACGGCGGTGGCCCAGGCCGATGAGGTGCTCGGTGGCCAGGATGGCGCCGTACGAGTCGTCGCCGGCCACGGTGTCGACGTTGGGCAGGACCGGTTCAATGGCGCCCGCGACCACCGTGGGGATGTGCGTCGCGGAGGCGAGGAGTTCCTCGGAGCCGGGGAGGGTGCCCACCACGACCAGGCCGTCGACGCGGAGTTCCGTGAAGATGCGGGTGAGGTCCTCGCCGAGGTGGCGGTTGAGGCGGCCGTCGGCCAGCATCATGTGCAGGCCGTTCTCGTGCAGGCGGGAGCCCAGGCCGTCGAGGAGTTCCACGAACCAGGGGTTGCGCAGGTCGTTCAGCAGGACGCCCACCGAGCGGGTACGGCGTTCGCTGAGGCTGCGGGCGGCGGCGTTCGGGCGGTAGCCGAGTTCCTCGACGGCGGCCAGCACGGCCTGCCGTTTCTCCGGCCGGACCTGCTCGGAGCCGCGCAGCACCAGGGAGACCAGGGATTTCGACACACCGGCCCGCGTGGCGACATCGCGGATGGTCGGAGCGCTCATAGCTGGACCGTTCCATGCGGTCGCGCGCCCTGTCAAAGGTGTGGTCACCTGGTGTTGACGCCCGGCACGGACGTCCAGGTATTGACATTAGGACGAACGGGTTCGAGTGTGGCTGAGACAGTTTTTGGACCGGTCCAAAGAAGGGCAGTCATGGTGACCACTCTCGGTGTAGCCGTCGTGGGCTTCGGATGGATGGGGCGGGTGCACACCCAGGCGTACGCCCGTGTCCCGCACCACTTTCCGCAGCTGACCGTGCGGCCACAGCTCGTGTCGGTCGCCGAGGACGTGCCCGGGCGGGCCGAGCAGGCCGCCGAGCAGTTCGGCTTCGCCTCCACCACCCGTGACTGGCGTGACGTGGTCGCCGACCCGCGCGTGCAGGCGGTGAGCATCACCGCACCGAACTTCCTGCACCGTGAGATCGGCGTCGCGATGGCCGAGGCCGGCAAGCACATCTGGATCGAGAAGCCGGTGGGCCTGTCGACGGCGGACGCCTCCGCCGTGTCCGACGCCGTCACCAAGGCGGGAGTCCAGGGCGCGGTCGGCTTCAACTACCGCAACGCGCCCGCCGTGGAGGCCGCCCGCGACCTGATCGCCTCCGGCGAGCTGGGCACGGTCACCCACATCCGCGTCCGCCTCTTCAGCGACTACGCGGCCCACCCGGACGGCGCCCTGACCTGGCGCTACGAGCTGGAGCGCGGCGGCCACGGAGTCCTCGGCGACCTGGCCTCGCACGGCGCCGACCTCGCCCGTTACCTGCTCGGCGACATCATCTCCCTCGCCGCCGACACCGCGATCTTCCTCCCGCAGCGGGCCCGCCCGACCGGCGCGACCGCGGGCCACGCGCTGGCCACCGGCGGCGAGTTGGGCCCGGTGGAGAACGAGGACTACGTCAACTGCCTGCTGCGTTTCGCCTCCGGCGCCCGGGGTGTCCTGGAGGCGTGCCGGGTCTCGGTCGGCGAGCAGAACAACTACGGCTTCGAGGTGCACGGCACCAAGGGCGCGGTGTTCTGGGACTTCCGCCGGATGAACGAGCTGGCGGTCAGCCGCGGCACCACGTACCAGGACCAGCCCGTCACCACGGTGTATGTCGGCCCGGGCGACGGCGAGTTTGGAGCGTTCCAACCCGGCGCGGCGAACGCGATGGGCTACGACGACCTCAAGGTGATCGAGGCGTACCGCTTCCTGCGTTCCGTCGCCGAGGGCAAGCCCTACGGCGCCACGCTCCCGGACGCCGTGCACAGCGCGGCGGTACTGGACGCCATGGTGCGCTCCGTCGAGAGCGGCGGCTGGGCGAGCCCCGCATAGGGAGGCTCCCGGGTGAGCCCGGCGCGAGGGGCGCACACTCGGGCCGACCCGTACGCCCCCGCACTGAGCCACCGGCGCGATCTCGCGTCCACCCGCCGGACTCGACTACCGTTCACGCTCGGGAGTCACTCGCCTACGCTGTGGTGACCGGTTGGCGGACGGGTATGGGGGCGGCATGGGATACGGCTTCGGACAGCGGCGCGGCGGTCAACTCCCCGTCGAGTTGACCAGCTTCGTCGGACGCACCGGCGAACTCGCCGCACTGCACGCCGAGTTGGCGCGTTCGCGGCTGGTCACTCTGGTCGGTCCGGGCGGTGTCGGCAAGAGCCGTACGGCACTGCGGGCGGCCCGCGCGGCCACCGACCGGTTCGCCGACGGGGTATGGCTGGTGGAGCTGTCCGCCCTGCACGACCCGGAGTTGGTGCCGCCGACCCTCGCGGGCGTACTCGAGCTGCCCGAGCAGTCCGGCATGACGCCGCTCGACGCGATCGTGGAACACCTGCGCGGGCGGCGGATGTTGATCGTCCTCGACACCTGCGAGCACCTGGTCGACGCCTGCGCGATGCTCTGCGACGTCCTGCTGCGCGAGGCTCCCGGGCTGAGCGTGCTCGCGACCAGCAGGCAGCCGCTCGACGTGCCCGGCGAGCGCTGTCTGCCGATCGCCCCGCTGGCCCGCGCCGACGCCGTCGACCTCTTCACCCAGCGCGCCGCCGCGGTGACCGGCGGCCCCGCCCTCGACGGCGCCGACCGGGAACACGCCCTCGCGCTCGTCGACCGCCTCGACGGCATCCCCCTCGCCCTCGAACTCGCGGCCGTACGACTGCGGGCCGTACCCCTCTCCGAACTCGTCGCCCGTCTGGACCGCCACTGCGAGGTCCTGACCGGCGGCCGGCGCACGGCCCTGACCCGGCACCAGACCCTGCGCGCGGCCATCGACTGGTCCTACGACCTGTGCACACCCCAGGAGCAACTGCTGTGGGCGCGGCTTTCGGTGTTCGCCGGCTCCTTCGGACTCACCGCCGCCGAGCGGGTGTGCGCGGGCGGTGCGGGCGGCACGGGCGACCTCGGCGGCGGGGAGGTCGTCGAGGCGCTGATCGGCCTGGTCGACAAGTCGGTCGTCCAGCGCCTCGGCGAGGACGGGACCCGCTACCGGCTCCTGGACACCATCCGCGAGTACGGCGCCGGACGGCTCGCGAAGACCGAGGACGCCGAGGCCGTACGGCGGCGGCACTTCGCCCACTACGAGGAACTCGTCGGCCGATTCTGGGACGGCCTGGTGGGCCCGGCGCAGGTCGCGCTGCACCACGCGGTGCGCGCGGAGATCGCCGATGTGCGGGCGGCCCTGGAGTACGGCTGCGCGACCGAGGGCCGGACCGCGGACGCGCTGTGGCTGGCGACCCGGCTCGGGGCGTACTGGCGGGCGGCGGGGACGCTGTCCGAGGGTCGGTACTGGATCGACAAGGGGCTTGGACCGGTCCAGCAGGACTCCCCCGTGCGGGCCTGGGCCCTGTTCATGACCGGCGTGTTCGGGGTGTGGACGGCGGACCTGGAGACGGCGTTGGACCGGTTCCCGCAGGCCCTCGACATGGCGCGGAGGGTCGGCGAGAGCCGGGTCGAGCTGTTCAGCGAGGGCTACCTGGCCGCCATGACCGTGCTCGGCGGCGCCGTCGAGGAGGGAATGGCGGCGCTCGACGCGGTCCGCGCACGGATGATCGCGGCGGACGACGCACTGGGCATCGGCGTCGTGCACTACGAAGGGGCCCTGCTGTACGGGGCGTTGGGCTTCACGGACCGCGCCCTGGAGTGGTGCGAGGCGGGTCTTGCGTATCTGGAGGGCCGGGGCGAGCGCCAGTTGTACGGGTCCACGCTCACCGTCCAGGGCGTCATCCTGTGGCTCGTCGGGCGGCCCGAGGAGAGCGCGGTGGCGTTGCGCCGGGGTCTGGAGGCGGCGAGCGAGATCGGCGAGGTCCTCGTCGCGGCGCTCGCGTCCCTCGGGCTCGCCTGGCACGCGGCCGGACAGAAGCGGTACGTCAGGGCCTGCTGGCTGTTGGGCTACGCGGAGCACGCACGCCGGCTGGGCGGCGACCCGGTCGGCATGCTTCCCCGGCTGCTGGAGGAGCAGGAGGCCCAGCAGCGGGCGGTGCGCGCGGCACTCGGCGACGAACCGTACGAGCGGTGGCGCGAGGCGGGGGCCCGCATGTCGGGCCGCGAACTCCTGGACGCCGTAAGGGCGGACGCCGACGAACCGCCCGGTCTCCCCGCGTCCCGCCCCGGCACCTCCGACGGCCGCCCCGCCGATCCCCTCACCCGCCGCGAACGCGAGGTCGCCGCTCTGGTGACCCGGGGCCTGTCCAACCGGGAGATCGCCGAACGCCTCGTCATCTCCAAACGCACCGTGGACGCCCACGTGGAGCACATCCTCGCCAAGCTGGGGATCACCTCCCGTACCGAGATCCTGGCCCCGGCACAGGCGGAGGGCACCTCGACGGCGTAGGTATCCCGGTGCCTCCGGGGGTCTCCGCATACCTAGGTATCCCCCGCGCAGCCCCTGCCCGCGACTGGGTGCACCGATCTCCCGGGGTTCGCGCCCCCCACTCCCGCCCGGCACCCCAGGCTGGTCCCACCGCCAGGGGAACGGAACGTCGCGGGCGCCGGCAGTGTTGGTCAACCCCACGGCTGTCATGGCAAGGCGCCCGCCACCGCACCTCCCCTGGCGGTACTCACATGGGGCTGCCCCTGTCGGCGGGGGCAGCCCTCGGACCCGGCCGGTCAGCCGCGCCCGGCCCGCTCGTACGTGGTCTGGAAGGCGAGCCACCCGGTTCATGGTGGGTCTCGCTGCGAACAACCGCAGCCTGCGCGGTGATCCGTCCCAGCCGCCAGAACAGTCGGGGGAAACGGGAAGCTGAAGCACTCCCGTAGGGGTTGACCTGCGGGAACGCACCCTCCCTGGAACGCGTGGACGGGACGGGCACCGGCCGTTGGAGCGGTCCAGCCGGTACCCGTGCCCGTGCCCGTGCCCGTGCCGCAAGCTCAGCAGTAGAGGTTGCCGCCGGGGCCGACCCCGAGGATGGAGGTGAAGCGGTTGTAGGCGTCGACGCGGCTCTGCACCTGGGCGGGGCTCTTGCCGTCGCACTCCACCGAGCCGTTGATGCTGCGGATGGTCTGGCCGAAGCCGGCGCCGTTGACGATCGCGTTGTGCGGGGTCATGGAGCCGGGCCCGCTCTGGGTGTTCCAGTACCAGAGTGCGGTCTTCCAGGCCACGGCCGAGTCGTTCTGCACCAGCCAGGGGTTGCCCAGGAGGTCGAGGCCCAACGCGTCCCCGGCGGCCTTGTAGTTGAAGTTCCAGCTGAGCTGCAGCGGGCCGCGCCCGTAGTAGGCGGACTGGCCGGCCGGGCAGCCGTAGGACTGGCTCCAGTCGCAGTACGTCGGGTAGTTGGCGGTGTTCTGCTCGACGATGTACACCAACCCGCCCGTCTCGTGGCTGACGTTGGCGAGGAAGGCGGCGGCCTCCTGCTTCTTCGTGGTGTCGCTGCCGGTGTTGGCGAAGCCCGGGTAGGCACTGAGCGCGGCGGTGAGACCGCTGTACGAGTAGAACGAGTTCCGGCTCGGGAACATCTGGTTGAACTGCGCCTCGCTGACGACGAAGGTGCCGACGGGCGTGCCCGATCCGCCGTCGCAGGCGTACGGCTCCCAGTACCAGGTGCTGATGACCGGGTCGTAGCCCGGGTTGTCGTGCTCGGCGATGTACGCCTTGCCGTCGGTGTAGCGGACGATGTTGCCGGTGACGTACGACTTGCCGGCCACCCAGTTGGGATAGCTGGAGCAGGACGCGGCGGACGCGCCGGCGGCGGGGAGGACCACGGGCGCAAGGCTACCGAGGACGAGTGCGGTCAGTACTGCGGCGATGCGGCGTCTCGACACAGGGTTCAACTCCTCTGTGGAGCACGGCCGTACCCCGTCAAGGGCAGGGCGGAGCGGAGCCTTTGTGCGCACGGGCCGGTTGGACCGGTCACGGCGTGGGGGGCGGCCGTGGTGGGGGATGACGCCCCTCACTGAACCGCATTGGTATGTACCAGTCAAGGGTATAGACCAGTCAACCCCGCACCCGGGCGGCCGAGTTGCGGCCGGCCCGTGCCGCGCGGACCCGCCTCACCTGCGCAGGGTCGTCACCTCCAGCCCCGGGGCGGCGGCGATCTCCGCCCCGGTGAAGCGTTCGGCGACCCACTGCTTGCGCGAGAACAGCCGGGTCTGGTCCGAGAAATGGGGCGACGTCGGGTCCGCGGACTCCCCGTAGGTGAGGAGGGTGTGGGCGCGGGGCCCCTCAGGGGTCAGCTCGACGGTCATCAGGAAGCTGCTGCCGAAGGCGCCGGCGGTCGGGGTACCAGTGCCCGAGTCGGGCCCCGCCTCCACGACGTCGAAACAGCCCGCGTCGCAGCCTGGCAGCGGGATCCCGGCCCACTTCTGTACGGCGCCGAGTTCGACGTCGACCGGGAGGTCACGGGCGGCGAACTCCTGGACCGCGTCGGCCAGGGCCCGCTGGACGCGCGGGTCGTCGCCGTTGAATCCCCTTGGTGTGGTGAGGGGTTGGGCGGGATCGTAGGGAACGCGGCGCCAGGTGTCGGGCGGGCCGCCGTCGAGGAGGCGGTTGTAGAACGTGCTCCAGAGCACGATGCCCCGACTGGTGGTGTCGGCGCGGGTGTCCCAGCGGGCGAGGGTCGCGCACGCCCGGGTCACGTCGACCTCCGTGCCGTCCGTGGCCGTGAGGCTCGGGTGGGCGCGGCACATGGCGACGATGTCGTCGCGGCCCGTCTCGGCAGACAGGACACGGTTGCCGAGCATCGACGCGCCGAGGGTGTCCTCGGTGAAGCCGGGAGCACCCAACCCGTCCGTTCCGTCCCGGCGTTGGGCGATCATGCTCAGTCCCAGCTGGGCCCGCCCGTCGAGATGGGGATCGGTGTCGTACACGCCCGGAAGTCCCGTGATCGGCGCCTCCGGATTGGTGTACTGGGGGCCGTTGTTGGAGTTGGCGACATAGTCGGTGCGCACCAACTTCGGCTGGTGGGAAGGGCCGTAGAGTCCGGGCACGAGCGCATCGGGGTCGCTGCCCCAGGCGCAGGCCGACGTCGAACCGTCCAGGGCGTCGGGCGCTCCTTCGGCCGCGACGGTGCAGCGCTTCAACTGCCCGTCGGTGAGGCGCGGTACGGCCGAGGAGTCGGTGAAGTACGTGGCGCCGCTGGTGTCGGCCGCGAGGGTGTAGGTCCAGGGGATGCCCTGGAACGTGTCCTGGGCGGCGCGGAGTTGACCGAGGGTGCGTGCCTCCCCCATGGCCAGCCAGGTGTTCATGGAACGCAGGTTGTCGGCGTTGGCGTCGCGGATCGCGTAGGCGGTGGTCGTGGTCCAGCCGGACGACAGAACGGGACCGAACCGCGAGGTGTACAAGGTCCGTTCCACGGTCGAGAGGCCGCCGTCCGCGCCCCGTACGGCGACCGGGACCGTACGGCGTTCCATCGGCACGACCTTGCCGTCGAGCAGATAGCTGGTCGGGTCGCCGGGCACCAGCTTGAGGGCGTAGAAGGAGCGGTGCTGTGCGTCGCTCGCGGTGTGCGTCCAGGCGAGGGTGCGGTTGTGGCCGATCTCCACCAGCGGGGTGCCGTAGAGGCCGGCGCCGGACACGTCCAGGGTGCCGGGGATCGTCAACTGCACTTGGTAGAAGCGGAAGTTGCCCTCGGCCCAGGGCAGGTGCGGGTTGGCGAGCACCATGGCGTTGCCGGTGCGGGTGGCGTTCCGGCCGAGCGCCCAGCCGTTGCTGCCGACGTCGGCGGAGGCGAGGCCGAGACCGAGACCGAGACCGAGACCGACGAGGCTGTTCCGGGAGGCGGTTGTCGGGGTCGCGGAGGTCGTCGGGGGCTGTGCGTTACCGATGTCCGGGGCCAACGGCGCTGTCCCGGTGAGCCTGTTGACGTCGTAGACGACGTTCCACAGGTCGAGCGCGGTGATCGGCCGCACCCAGGGTTTGCCCTTGCAGCGTGCGTCCGGCAGCCGGTCGACTCCGGTGTCGCGAAGGTAGCGGTTGTATCCGGCGGCGTACCCCTCGACCATCCGCCGCAGTTCCGTCGTCGGCCCCGACGGCGCCTTCTCGTCGAGCAGTTGGCGTACTTTCCCGGCGCGCAGTTGTCCGCCGTAGTAGGTGTCGCTCGCGAGGTTGGCGCCCGTGCCGGAGTCTCCGTCGGGCCCGAAGAACCGGGACCGCTCACCCCGCAACGTCACGACCTGGTCGGCGAGTTCGCACACGTTGTCCTGCGCGAACGCGTATCCGTAGCCGTAACCGAGCCCGTCGAAGTCCTGGGCCAGGATGTGCGGTACGCCGTACTCGGTCCGGCTGATCCGGACCGTGTGCCCGCCGTCGGCCACCGTCGTGGCGGCGGACGCGGGGGCGGGCAGCAGGGCCATGGTGGCCGAGGTGAGACAGAGCACGGCCCCTAGCGCGGCCGACCTGCCTGATAACAAACGTCTGTGACGCTTCGTCAGTTCTCCGGTTTCACGCATGCCCGCCACCCTGCTGTGCGAACGGCGGGGCAGCATCCCGCTCTTGGCGGATTTCCGGGCCGCGCTGTCAGCCTCGGGATGTAGACCCTGAGGCCCGGCACAGCACGGCGCCCCGGTCGGGCTGCTGCTCGACCGGGGCGCCGGGACTTACCGCTTACACCGTTCCAGTACCGCCTAGTACTGCTCGGTCTCCACGAACCGCGTGTCCGCGTCGTTGGTGGCGAACGTGTCGACCGCGGCGGTCGGGTCGAATCCGGGCGGGCTGTCCTTGAGGCCCAGACCCAGACCGGCCAGCTTCGCCTTGACCTCGTCGATGGACTTCGCACCGAAGTTGCGGATGTCCATCAGGTCGGCCTCGGAACGCGCCAGCAGCTCGCCCACGGAGTGGACGCCCTCGCGCTTGAGGCAGTTGTAGGAGCGGACGGTGAGCTCCAGCTCCTCGATCGGCAGCGCCAGGTCGGCGGCGAGGGCGGCGTCCGTGGGGGACGGGCCCATGTCGATGCCCTCGGCGTCGATGTTCAGCTCGCGCGCGAGTCCGAACAGCTCCACCAGGGTCTTACCGGCCGACGCCATGGCGTCACGCGGACGCATCGCCTGCTTGGTCTCGACGTCGACGATCAGCTTGTCGAAGTCGGTGCGCTGCTCGACACGCGTCGCCTCGACCTTGTAGGTGACCTTCAGCACGGGGCTGTAGATGGAGTCGACCGGGATCCGGCCGATCTCCTGGCCGACCTGCTTGTTCTGCACCGCGGAGACGTAGCCGCGACCGCGCTCGACGGTCAGCTCCATCTCCAGCTTGCCCTTGCCGTTGAGCGTGGCGAGGACGAGGTCGGGGTTGTGGACCTCGACACCGGCCGGGGGCGCGATGTCGGCGGCGGTGACCAGACCGGGGCCCTGCTTGCGCAGGTACATCACCACGGGCTCGTCCTGCTCGCTGCTGACCACGAGCTGCTTGATGTTGAGGATCAGGTCGGTGACGTCCTCCTTGACGCCCGGCACGGTGGTGAACTCGTGCAGGACACCGTCGATGCGGATGGACGTGACCGCCGCACCCGGGATCGAGGAGAGGAGCGTACGGCGGAGGGAGTTGCCGAGGGTGTAGCCGAAGCCGGGCTCCAGCGGCTCGATCACGAACCGGGAACGGAACTCGTCGACGACCTCTTCGGTCAGGGACGGACGCTGAGCAATGAGCACGGGGTGTTGCCTCCATTTTCGGCGCCCACTATTTGACGCCGTAGACCTCAAGAAGGATACGTCGACATCGCTGCAAACCTCGCCGGGGCTGCCCGGTAGGTGAGATGTCGTCTGCGGGCCGACCGCACGACGGCCCTGGCAAGCAGAAAACCCCACGTGAAGTGGGGTCTCAGCTGGTGTCCGAGGGGGGACTTGAACCCCCACGCCCGATAAAGGGCACTAGCACCTCAAGCTAGCGCGTCTGCCATTCCGCCACCCGGACGAGGTGTCCGCCGCCCGACCGGGGGTGTTCCCCGCGGCGACATGGACAACAATACCAAGCTTTCGGAGTGCCTTTCACCTGCATATCCGCCCCCGCGGAACCGGCCGCGCGGGGCCTGCCACCTGCGGGTACTCCGCCACGACGGGTGAACGCACCGCTACGGACGCGCACCGGATTCCGGCTCCCGCCCGTCGAGCACCAGGGCCTGCAGCGCCCGTACGAGCGCCACCGCCCCCGCCTCGTCCAGCGGTGCCAGAAATCGCCGTTCCGCCGCTCGACGGGCCGTCTCAGCCTGCCGCAGGCAGTCCTGCCCTTCGGGCGTCAGTTCGACGATGTTCTTGCGGCGGTCCTGCGGGCTGCGCCGCCGCACGACCAGGCCGTGGTCCTCCAGGCCGTCGATCAGCGACACCATCGTGGTGCGGTCGACCCCGAGCCGTCCGGCGGCTTCGACCTGCGACAACGGCTCCCCTGCGGCGAGCACCACCAGTACGGCCAGCTCATGACCGTCGACACCGTGCGGGGCGAGCGCCTCGGCCGACGCCCTGGCCAGCTTCGCCTGGGCGTGCTTGAGGAGGTAGCCGAGCCGGGACTCCAGGGGGCTGGGCGACTGATCGTTGGACATTCCCCGACTGTATCCCCACATGAATCCCTCCCCTGATCGTCAGTAGAGCTGATGATTTACTAGACTGACGGCCATGACGGACGAGACCACTGTGAGCTTCGGGATCAAGACCACACCCATGCATGTGTCGTACGAGGACATCCGGCGGGTCTGGCTGGAGGCGGACGCCGTGCCGGAGATCGCGGACGCCTGGCTGTGGGACCACCTGCTGCCGGTCGCCGGGCCGGCGGACGGACAGATACACGAAGGGTGGACGCTGCTCAGCGCGCTCGCCGCCCGGACGGAGCGGCTGCGGCTCGGCCTCCTCGTCACCAGCAACCGTGTCCGCCCGCCGGCCGTGCTCGGCAAGATGGCGTCGACCGTTGACGTGATCTCGGGCGGGCGTCTCGTGCTCGGGCTGGGCGTCGGCGGGACGCATCAGCCGGCCGGCGCCGGGGGAATCCCGGGTGCCAATCCGGCGATCGCGGAGTACGCGGCCTACGGCCTCTCGCTCGTCCCGCCGGGCGAGGGCGTCGAGCGGCTCGCGGAGACCGTCGCGATCCTGAAGGGGATGTGGACCCGGGACGTCTTCGACTTCGAGGGCCGTCACTACCAACTCCGGGGTACACGCTGCGAACCCAAGCCCGTCCAGCGGCCCGGCCCCCCGCTGCTGATCGGCGGCTGGGGCACCCGGCTGCTGCGGCTGGTCGCCGAGCACGCCGACATGTGGAACGTTCCAGGGCCGCCGCACAACACCGTCGAGTACGTCGCCGAGCGCGCCCGCGTCCTCGACGCGCACTGCGCCGAACTGGGCCGCGACCCGGCCGCGATCACGCGTTCGGTGCAGGTCCTGGTGTCGTACGACGAGCCGGCCGCGACCCGCGAGACGGTCGGGCGGCTCGTCGACGCCGGGATGAACCACATCGTGCTGAGCCTGCCCCGCCCGTATCCGCGGGGCGTGGCCCGTTGGCTGGCCGACGAGATCATCGCCGGGCGGCACTCGACGGACGCGAGTGCCGCCCGGCCGCGGATCACCGCGTGAGCCGACGGGGACCGGTCACGGCATGAGCTGGTACTCCGGGAAGTTGCCCGGCAGCCGCTCCCCCACCGGCCCGTGCGTCACCGCCCGGACGAGGAGTTCGCCGCCGACGAAGGCACCGCGCCAGGAGGCGCCGAACCCGCCGAACAACTCGTCGCGGTCACCGCGCGAACGCGGCTTGCCGTGCCCGACCTTGAACGCCCTTATCTGCGGGGCCAGTCGGTCGTAGGTCGCCCGGTCGTCGGTGGACAGGGTGGCGACCAGCGCACCGTTGGACGCGTTCATCGCGGCCAGCAGCTCCGCCTCCGTGTCGACCAGGACGATGGTGTCGACCGGGCCGAACGGCTCCGCGTGGTGCAGCGGGGACGACGACGGCGGGTTGAGGAGCGTGACGGGGCGGACGTACGCCGAAGTGTCCTGTCCGGGAAGGAAGTTGGCCTCGGACAGCGTGCCGCGGTGCAGCGGCACGGCGCCGCGGTCGATCGCCTCGGCCACCTGGTCGTGGAGTTCCTTGGCCTTGGCCGCGTTGATCACCGGGCCGAAGTCCAGCTCGGGGAAGGGGTCTTCGGCGTGCCGGACGGCAAGAGGGTGGCCGACGCGCAGAGTTCGGACCGCGGGGAGGTAGGCGGTGAGGAACTCGTCGAACAGCTCGCGCTGGACGACGAAGCGTGGATACGCGGTGCAGCGCTGCTTGCCGTAGTCGAAGAGCTTGGGGATCACGGCGGTGAGGGTGTCCCAGTCCGTGTGGTTCCAGATGCCCCAGGTGTTGAGTCCTTCCTGTTCCAGTACGTGGCGTTTGCCGAGGTCGGCGACGGCCGTGGCCACCGCGGCCCCGGTGTCGCGCCCGCCGACGAAGGAGACGCAGCCGATCTCGGGCGCCCGGACCAGCGCCTCCGACAGTTCGCCGCCGCTGCCGCTGACGAGGGTGACGGGGATGCCCTCGCGTGCGGCGAGCGCGCAGGCCAGGGTGAGGCAGGCGACGCCGCCGTCGGTCGGGGTCTTGGCGATGACCGCGTTGCCCGCCAGCGCCTGGACCAGCATCGCGTGGACGAGCACGCTCATCGGGTAGTTCCAGCTCGCGATGTTCGACACCGGGCCGTCGAGCGGGGTGCGGCCGGCGAGCATCGGTTCGATGCCGTCGACGTACCAGCGCACCCCGTCGATGGAACGGTCCACGTCGGCCTGCGCGAGCCGCCAGGGCTTGCCGATCTCCCAGACCAGCAGCAGCGCGAGGAGTTCGCGGTGCTCGGTGAGGGCGTCGAGCGTGGCGGCGACGCGGGCCCGCCGTTCGTCGAGCGGGACGTGCCGCCAGGCCCGGTGCTGGTCGAGGGAGGCGCGGACGGCCTGGTGGGCGGTGGACCGGTCCAGCCGGGGCGGTCCGGCGATGGGGCTGCCGTCGACGGGGGTGGTGGCGGGCAGGGCCCGGCCGTCCCGCTGCCAGGCGGCGTTCCAGAGGTTGAGGACACGGTCGTCCTGGAACGCCTCGGGCGCGACGGCGAGACAACGCCGCCAGGCGTCGTTCCAGGTCGTACCCGCCTTGAGGGTCGGGGGGCGATGGGTGGAGGTGGAACCGGGCGTGAGGGTTGATGCCATGCTTCTGCTCCGCTCTCGGTGCACAGTCGGGGCGGGGTGAGGCAGGAACGGTCCAAAGCGCGAACCGTCGTACGGCTGAAGCTAGTTGCACCCGAAGGAGCCCGACAGTCACGTCACATCAACTATGAGTGACGTCACCTGTCGCCTCCCGGGCCGCCTCCAGCCGGTCGAGCACCAGCCGGGCGGTCTCCGTGGGCGTACGCCCGACCCTGACCCCGACGGCTTCCAGTGCCTCCTTCTTCGCCGCGGCGGTACCGGAGGAGCCGGACACGATGGCGCCGGCGTGACCCATCGTCTTCCCCTCGGGCGCGGTGAAACCGGCGATGTAGCCGACGACCGGCTTGGTGACGTGGTCGCGGATGTACGCGGCCGCCCGCTCCTCCGCGTCGCCACCGATCTCCCCTATGAGCACCACGAGTTCGGTGTCGGGGTCGTCCTGGAACGCGGCGAGGCAGTCGATGTGGCTCGTGCCGACGACGGGATCTCCACCGATGCCGACGCAGGTGGAGAAGCCGATGTCCCGTAGTTCGTACATGAGTTGGTAGGTGAGCGTGCCGGACTTGGAGACCAGGCCGATGCGTCCCGGCTTGGTGATGTCGGCGGGGATGATGCCGGCGTTGGCCTGGCCGGGGGTGATGAGGCCGGGGCAGTTGGGGCCGATGATCCGGGTGCCCTTGGACCTGGCGTACGCCGTGAAGGCGACCGAGTCGTGGACGGGGATGCCCTCCGTGATGACGACGGCGAGGCCGATGCCCGCGTCGGCGGCCTCGGTCACGGCGGCCTTGGCGAAGGCGGGCGGTACGAACACGACGGTGACATCGGCTCCCGTCGACCGCATACCGTCGGCGACCGACCCGAAGACGGGGACGGCCCGGTCGTCGAAGTCGACGGTGCGGCCGGCCTTGCGCGGGTTGACGCCGCCGACGACGTTCGTGCCGGCGGCGAGCATCCGGCGGGTGTGCTTCATGCCCTCGCCGCCGGTCATGCCCTGGACGAGGACCTTGCTCTCCTTGGTGAGGTAGATCGCCATGTCCCAGCTCCTCAGCGTGCGTTGGCGAGATCGGCGGCGCGGCGGGCGGCGCCGTCCATGGTGGTGGCCTGCTGGACCAGTGGATGCGCGTGCCCGTCGAGGATCGCCCGCCCTCGGGCCGCGTTGTTTCCGTCGAGCCGGACGACCAGCGGCTTGGTCAACTGAACCGTGTCCAGGGCCCGCACGATCCCGTCGGCCACCGCGTCGCATGCGGTGATCCCGCCGAAGACGTTGACGAACACCGACTTCACGGCCGGGTCGGAGAGGATGACGGAGAGCCCGTCGGCCATGATCTGGGCCGAGGCCCCGCCCCCGATGTCGAGGAAGTTGGCAGGGCGGGCACCGCATCCGGCGACCACGTCGAGCGTCGACATGACCAGGCCCGCGCCGTTGCCGATGACGCCGACCTCGCCGTCGAGTTTGACGTAGTTGAGCCCCTTCGCGGCTGCCCCGGTCTCCAGCGGATCGTCGTGCGTCGCACCGTCGGCTCCCCAACGGGCCTGCCGGAAGCGGGCGTTGTCGTCGAGGGTGACCTTGCCGTCGAGGGCGAGGATCTGCCCCTGCCGGGTGCGCACGAGCGGGTTGACCTCGACGAGGACCGCGTCCTCGCGGACCAGCACCTCCCACAGTCGGACGAGGACGTCGACGGTCCGCGGCGGCAGCCCGGCCGCCTCGGCGATCTCGGCCGCCTTCGCCGAGGTCACGCCCTCGGCGGGGTCGATGTGCATACGGGCGACCGCATCCGGTCGACGGGCGGCGATCTCCTCGATCTCCATACCGCCCTCCGCGGACGCGATCACGAGGAAACGGCCGGCCGCGCGGTCGAGGACGTAGGAGACGTAGAACTCGCTCTCGATGTCGACGGGTTGGGCCAGCATCACCGTGCCGACCGTGTGGCCCTTGATGTCCATGCCGAGGATCTGCCGTGCGGTCAGCTCGGCGGCGGCCGGGTCGGCGGCGAACTTCACCCCGCCCGCTTTCCCCCGTCCACCGGTCTTCACCTGGGCTTTCACCACGACTCGGCCGCCCAGACGGCGGGCGATCCCGCGTGCCTCCCTGGACGAGGAGGTGACCTCGGCCCGGGGCACCAAGATGCCGTGTTCCTCGAAGAGTTCCCTTGCCTGGTGCTCGTACAGGTCCATCTCGGCTCCCTCTCGGCTCCCACTTAAAAGTGCCGCACGCCCCCTGGACACCACCCACTGGATGCGGGATAACAAGCTTCATACAGTATTCGTCGACTGTATGCAATGTACCGCGAGAGCCTTCCAAACCCCTACGAAGGGACAGGACTTCGCCATGCCCGACGACACCCAGGACGTGATTTCCGGTGGTCATCTCGTCGCCAAAGCCCTGAAGGCCGAGGGGGTCGACCGCATCTACACCCTGTGCGGCGGCCACATCATCGACATCTACGACGGCTGCGTCGACGAGGGCATAGAAGTCGTCGACGTACGCCACGAGCAGGTGGCAGCCCACGCGGCGGACGGCTACGCACGGATCACCGGCAGGCCCGGGTGCGCGGTCGTCACCGCGGGTCCCGGTACGACCGACGCCGTCACCGGTGTCGCCAACGCGTTCCGCGCGGAGTCCCCGATGCTGCTGATCGGCGGCCAAGGGGCCCTCACCCAGCACAAGATGGGGTCACTCCAGGACCTGCCGCACGTCGACATGATGACGCCGATCACCAAGTTCGCTGCGACCGTGCCGGACACGGCGCGCGCCGCGGACATGGTGTCGATGGCGTTCCGCGAGTGCTACCACGGCGCGCCCGGGCCCTCCTTCCTGGAGATCCCTCGCGACGTCCTCGACGCCAAGGTGCCGGTGAGCAAGGCGCGGGTGCCCAGGGCCGGCGCCTACCGCGCCTCGACGCGCTCGGCCGGCGACCCCGAGGCGATCGAGAAGCTCGCCGACCTGCTCGTGCACGCCGAGAAGCCGGCGATCCTGTTGGGCAGCCAGGTGTGGACAACTCGCGGCACCGAGGCGGCCATCGACCTCGTCCGCACCCTCAACATCCCCGCCTACATGAACGGCGCGGGCCGCGGCACGCTTCCGCCCGGCGACCCGCACCACTTCCAGCTCTCGCGCCGGTACGCCTTCTCCCACGCCGACGTCATCGTCATCGTCGGCACGCCCTTCGACTTCCGCATGGGCTACGGCAAGCGCCTCTCCCCCGACGCGACCGTCGTGCAGATCGACCTCGACTACCGCACCGTCGGCAAGAACCGCGACATCGACCTCGGCATCGTCGGCGACGCCGGGCTCGTACTGAAGTCGGTCGCGGACGCCGCCTCCGGACGGCTCAACGGCGGTGCGTCCAGGCGCAAGGAGTGGCTCGACGAGTTGCGCGCCGCCGAACAGGCCGCGATCGAGAAGCGGTTGCCCAGTCTCAAGTCGGACGCGTCACCGATCCATCCGTACCGTCTGGTCAGCGAGATCAACGACTTCCTCACCGAGGACTCCATCTACATCGGCGACGGCGGCGACATCGTCACGTTCTCCGGGCAGGTCGTCCAGCCCAAGTCGCCCGGCCACTGGATGGATCCGGGCCCGCTGGGCACCCTCGGCGTCGGCATCCCGTTCGTCCTCGCGGCGAAGCAGGCGCGACCGGACAAGGAGGTCGTCGCACTGTTCGGCGACGGCGCGTTCTCCCTCACCGGCTGGGACTTCGAGACCCTCGTCCGCTACGACCTCCCGTTCGTCGGCATCGTCGGCAACAACTCCTCGATGAACCAGATCCGTTACGGCCAGGCCGCCAAGTACGGCCTGGAACGCGAGCGGGTCGGCAACACCCTCGGGGACGTGCACTACGACAAGTTCGCCCAGATGCTGGGCGGTTACGGCGAGGAGGTCCGCGACCCCGCCGACATCGCCCCGGCCCTGCAACGTGCCCGCGAGTCGGGCAAGCCGTCACTGATCAACGTCTGGGTCGACCCGGACGCGTACGCCCCCGGAACCATGAACCAGACGATGTACAAGTGAGGTGAACGGCCATGACCGCCAGGGCACTTGAGGGCATCCGCGTCCTCGACATGACGCACGTCCAGTCCGGCCCCTCCGCCACCCAGCTGCTCGCCTGGCTCGGCGCCGACGTCGTCAAGCTGGAGGCACCGACCGGCGACATCACGCGCAAGCAACTGCGCGACCTCCCGGATGTCGACTCCCTCTACTTCACGATGCTCAACTGCAACAAACGCAGCATCACCCTCAACACCAAGACCGAGCGCGGCAAGGAGATCCTGACCGAGCTGATCCGGCGCTCGGACGTCATGGTCGAGAACTTCGGGCCGGGCGCGGTCGACCGTATGGGGTTCACCTGGGATCGCATACAGGAGATCAATCCCCGCATCGTGTATGCGTCCATCAAGGGCTTCGGGGACGGCCCGTACACCAACTTCAAGGCGTACGAGGTCGTCGCGCAGGCCATGGGCGGGTCGATGTCGACCACCGGCTTCGAGGACGGGCCACCACTGGCCACGGGCGCTCAGATCGGTGACTCCGGCACAGGAGTGCATACAGTAGCCGGGATACTGGCGGCACTCTTCCAGCGCGAGAGCACCGGCCGCGGCCAGCGCGTCAACGTGGCCATGCAGCACGCCGTGCTGAACCTGTGCCGGGTGAAGCTGCGCGACCAGCAGCGCCTCGCTCACGGTCCACTCGCCGAGTACCCGAACGAGGACTTCGGCGACGAGGTGCCCCGCTCGGGCAACGCGTCCGGCGGCGGCCAGCCCGGCTGGGCGGTGAAGTGCGCGCCGGGCGGCCCGAACGACTACGTGTACGTCATCGTGCAGCCCGTCGGCTGGGAGCCGCTCACCGAGCTGATCGGCCGGCCCGAACTGGCCGAGGATCCCGAGTGGGCCACGCCCGAGGCCCGGTTGCCGCAGCTGGCCAAGATGTTCCAGCTGATCGAGGAGTGGTCGGCCACGCTGCCCAAGTGGGAGGTACTGGAGAAGCTCAACGCCCACAACATCCCGTGCGGGCCGATCCTTTCGACCAGGGAGATCATCGAGGACGCCTCGCTGGTCGCCAACGAGATGGTCGTGACGGTGCCGCACCCCGAGCGCGGCGAGTTCGTCACCGTCGGCAGCCCGCTCAAGCTCTCCGACTCCCCCGTGGACGTGACCAGTTCACCGCTGCTCGGCGAGCACAACGAAGAGGTCTACATCGGCGAACTCGGTCTCGGCGACGAAGAGTTGCGCCTCCTCAAGTCGAACGGGGTGATCTGACGTGATGGCAGAGGACCGGGTGCTGAAGGTGCGCGCCCTGCTCGACTCCGTGCGGGCCGAGGGGCGGCTCGCGCTGACCGCGCCGGAGGGCAAGGTGATCGCCGACGCGTACGGGATCGCCGTACCGGGCGAGGAGTTGGCGACCGATGTCGACGAGGCCGTGGCGTACGCGGCGCGGTTCGGCGGACCGGTCGTGATGAAGATCGTCTCGCCCGACATCCTGCACAAGACCGACGCGGGTGGCGTGATCGTCGGGGTGGAGGGCGCGGCGGACGTACGGGCCGCGTTCCACCGGATCGTCGACAACGCGCGTGCGTACAGCGCCGACGCCCGTATCGAGGGCGTCCAGGTACAGGAGTTGCTGCCGCAGGGGCAGGAGGTCATCGTCGGGGCGGTCACCGATCCGACGTTCGGGAAGGTGGTCGCGTTCGGGCTCGGCGGGGTGCTGGTCGAGGTGCTGAAGGACGTGACGTTCCGGCTGGCGCCCGTGAGCGCGGACGAGGCGCTGTCCATGCTGGACTCGATCCGGGCGGCGGAGATCCTGCGCGGGGTGCGCGGCGCGCCGGCCGTCGACCGGTGGGCGATCGCCGAGCAGATCCGCCGGGTGTCCCAACTGGTCGCGGACTTCCCGGAGATCGCCGAGGTGGACCTGAACCCGGTGATCGCAACGCCCGAGGGCGCGGTCGCGGCGGACATCCGTGTCATCCTCGCCGAGTCGCAGCCGGTAGCCCGTCGACGGTATACACGCGACGAGATCCTGACGACCATGCGCCGTCTGATGGAGCCGGCCTCCGTCGCCGTGATCGGTGCCTCCAACGAGCAGGGCAAGATCGGCAATTCGGTGATGCGCAACCTCGTCGACGGTGGTTTCGCCGGCGAGATCCACCCGGTGAACCCCCGGGCCGATGACATCCTCGGCCGCAAGGCGTACAAGAGTGTCACGGACGTTCCCGGTGAGGTGGATGTGGCCGTCTTCGCCATTCCCGCCAAGTTCGTGGCAGCGGCGCTGGAGGAGGTGGGTCGCAAGCACATCCCCAACGCCGTCCTCATCCCCTCCGGGTTCGCCGAGACCGGGGAGGTCCAACTCCAGGAGGAGATAGTCGAGATCGCCGAGCGTTACGGCGTGCGGCTGCTCGGGCCGAACATCTACGGCTACTACTCGACCTGGCAGGACCTGTGCGCCACGTTCTGCACGCCGTACGACGTGAAGGGCGGGGTGGCGCTGACCTCGCAGTCCGGTGGCATCGGCATGGCCATCCTGGGGTTCGCGCGGACCACGAAGACCGGTGTGTCGGCGATCGTCGGGCTCGGCAACAAGTCGGACCTCGACGAGGACGACCTGCTGACCTGGTTCGGCGAGGACCCGCACACGGAGTGCATCGCGATGCACCTGGAGGACCTCAAGGACGGCCGCGCGTTCGTCGAGGCGGCCCGAAAGACCGTACCCCGTAAGCCGGTTGTGGTGCTGAAGGCCGGTCGTACGGCGGCGGGCGCGAAGGCCGCCGGGTCGCACACGGGCGCGCTGGCCGGCGACGACGCCGTGTACACGGACATCCTGAAGCAGGCCGGTGTCATCCGTGCCCCCGGGCTCAACGACATGCTGGAGTACGCGCGCGGGCTACCGGTGCTGCCAACTCCCAAAGGTGACAACGTCGTTGTCATCACGGGTGCCGGCGGCAGTGGTGTGCTGCTCTCGGACGCGGTGACCGACAACGGCCTGTCCCTGATGGAGATTCCGCCGGATCTGGACGCGGCCTTCCGGGAGTTCATCCCGCCCTTCGGGGCCGCCGGCAACCCGGTGGACATCACCGGGGGCGAGCCGCCGTCGACGTACGAGGCGACGATCCGGCTCGGGTTGGAGGATCCGCGCATCCACGCGCTGGTCCTCGGCTACTGGCACACCATCGTCACTCCCCCGATGGTCTTCGCGGAGCTCACCGCGCGCGTGGTCGCCGAGTTCAGGGAGCGCGGCATCGAGAAGCCGGTGGTGGCGTCGCTCGCGGGTGACGTGGAGGTCGAGGAGGCCTGCCAGTACCTGTACGAGCGCGGGGTCGTGGCGTACCCGTACACGACGGAGAAGCCGGTGGCCGTGCTCGGCGCGAAGTACCAATGGGCGCGTGCGGCGGGGCTGTTGGGCGGTGGTTCATGACGTGAGCCGACGCGGGGCCGGCCGACAGTGCGGTCGGCCGGCCCCGGGGACCCGTGCGCACACGAAAGGCAATGGACAGGGGGCGCTGGCCAGAACTTTCGACGCAAGGGGCACTGAGCGATGGCAACAACGGACTACTCGACGTCCGTCCCTTTCAGGGAGGTGACGGACCGTCACGGCCGCGTGTACCGCATCGGAGAATCCGATGTGGACATCATGGGCCGTACCCGCAAGTGGATGGTCGTCCTGCCCTGGGTGGGCATGATGGGCATCAGTTCCGCCGAGTACGCGTTCACGTCGGCGGAGGACACGCTCCACGACGCGCATCTGTGGAGCAGTGGGCACATCTTCTGGCTGATGGGCGTCTGGGTGTTCTTCCAGGCGGCCGTGGCCTTCCCGGCCGGGCAACTGCGGGAGAGCGGCAGACTGCCCGCCCGTACGGCCATGTTGATCGGCGCGCTCGGCACGCTGCTGGGCTATCTCGCGCTGGCGTTCGCACCGAACGTGCTCGTCGCGTACCTGGGATTCGGTATGTGCAGCGGTATCGGCGCCGGTCTTGTGTATGCGACGTGCGTGAACATGGTCGGCAAGTGGTATCCGGAGCGCAAGGGCGGCAAGACGGGCTTCGTGAACGGCGGATTCGCCTACGGGTCAGTGCCGTTCGTGTTCCTGTTCACCTCGGTGCTGGACCTGGGCAACTACAAGGTGCTGCTCAGCCTGGTCGGCATCGGGCTGTGTCTGGTGGTGGCGTCGGCGGGCTGGTTCTTCCGTGATCCGCCGAAGAACTGGTGGCCCGCGCACGTCGATCCGCTGACGGTGGCTCAGGACCCCAGGATCCGGCGGGCGTTGGAGAAGAACCCGCCGGCGGTCAAGCAGTACACACCGAGGGAGGCCGCTCGTACTCCGGTGCTCTGGATGATGTGGTTCTGTCTGCTGTGCACGGCCGGCATCAACATCTTCGGTATCGCCTTCCAGGTGCCGTTCGGCAAGGACATGGGCTTCGCGGGCGGGATCGTGGCCACGGCGATGTCCCTGAAGGCGATCGTGAACGGCACCGGGCGCGGGGTCATCGGCTGGATCTCGGACCGTTTCGGCCGCCGTCACACGCTGATCATCGTATGCATTGTGCTGGGTACCGCCCAGTTCGGTGTGCTGGTCTCGGGCCAGATGGGCAGCATGCCGTTCTTCCTGTTCTGCTCGATGGTCTCGGGTTTCGGCGGCGGGGCGATCTTCCCGCTGTTCGCGGCCATGACGGCGGACTACTTCGGTGAGAACAACAACGCCAGCAACTACGGGATGGTCTACAGCTCGAAGCTGATCTCGGGGCTCGTCGGCTCCGGTCTGGGCGCGGTCGTCGTCGGTGAGTGGGACTACCACGGCGCGTTCGTGCTGGCCGGTTCGGTGGGTCTGGCCTCCGCGGTGCTGGCGCTCTTCCTCAAGGCTCCGGGCAGGCCCAGCGCCCGGCGTATCGCCCCCAACCCGCAACCGCTCGGCGAGGAGATGGCGTGACATGACCGCAGATCCCATCACCACGAACGAATCCGGCGCCGCGAACCGTCCCTACCGTGAAGTGACCGACACCAACGGCCGTGTCTACCGCGTCGGTGAGACCGACCGGGACATCCTCGGCCACTCTCGCAAGATCATGATCTATCTGCCGTGGATCGCCATGATGGCGATCAGTGTCTTCGAGTACGCGTACGGCTCGGCGGAGGACACCCTGTCCAGCGCGCACGGCTGGACGCAGAGCAACACCTTCTGGATCCTGAGCGTCTGGGTCTTCTTCCAGGCCGGCATCGCCTTCCCGGCCGGCTGGCTGCGGGAGAAGGGCATCCTGACGGCCCGCAAGGCGATGTACACCGGCTCGGTGCTGTGCGTGATCGGTTTCCTCGCGCTGTCCCATCTGGACAACGTGTGGTTGGCGATCATCGGCTTCGGCGTGATCGGCGGCATCGGCGCCGGTCTGGTCTACGCGACGTGCATCAACATGGTCGGCAAGTGGTTCCCCGAACGGCGGGGCGCCCGCACCGGGTTCGTCAACGGCGGCTTCGCGTACGGTTCGCTGCCGTTCATCTTCATCTTCAACTACGCCTTCGACACCGGGAATTACCACCGGGTCCTGGATCTGATCGGCTGTTACATCCTGATCGTGGTGTTCGGGTGCGCGTTCTTCTTCAAGGACCCGCCGAAGAACTGGTGGCCCGCCGACATCGATCCGCTGACCTACGGCGGCAGCGGCAGGAGCGCCACGAGCCTCGCCAAGAACCCCCCTGCCGTACGGCAGTTCACGCCGAAGGAGGCAATCCGGACCGGCATGCTGCCGTTGATGTGGCTGTCGATCGTGCTGACCGCCGGGGTGTCGATCTTCGGGATCTCCTTCCAGGTCGACTTCGCGAAGGACGTCGGCTTCGGCCCGCTGGTGGCGGCCTCGTCGATGGGCGTCATGGCCGTCATCAACGGCATCGGCCGCGCGGTGGTCGGCTGGCTGTCCGACCTGTGGGGCCGCAAACTCACCCTGGTCTTCGTCATCGTCGTGCTGGGCCTGGCCCAGTTCGGTGTGATCTGGGCCGGCCATCTGCGCAGCGAGTGGCTGTTCCTGTTCTTCGCGTTCCTGTCCGGTTTCGGCGGCGGCGCCTTCTACCCGATGTTCGCCGCCCTCACCCCGGACTACTTCGGCGAGAACTTCAACGCCACCAACTACGGCCTGGTGTACAGCGGAAAGCTCATCAGCGGCCTGTTCGGCGGCGGCCTCGGCTCGATGGTGGTGGCGGCCTGGGGCTACAACGGGGCGTACGCCCTGGCCGGCGGCGTCTCGATGGTGGCGGCGGCGATCACACTGCTGCTGCGCCAACCGGGCCGCAGGGACAGGGAGTTGAGCACCGCTCCCCAACCACAGCCCGCGACCTGACAGTTCGTACGACGGCATCGCGCACCTGGACGTGCTGATGGCCCTCCCCGGGACGGGAGGGCCATCGGTTTCGCCTTCGTGCCTGTCTGCGCGTCGGAAGCCCTGTGGGGCTCAGGACTTCTCGCGCTCGTGGTACGACCGCCGGGTGTGCTCGGTGTGTTCACGCATCAGCAGGCTCGCGCGCAGCTCGTCGCGGGCCTCGATCGCGTCGATCAGGTGACGGTGCTCGATCCAGGACGTCAGGCCGCGCTGCCGGGCCACCGGTGTGTAGTACCAGCGGACCCGGCGGTCGACCTGTGCGGCGAGTTCGGCGAGGACCGCGTTGCCGGCCAGCTCCATGACCTTGGCGTGGAAGCGGGCGTTCATGGCGACGGCGGCGTCCACGTCGTCGGCGTCGACGGCTCGCTCGCCCTCCGCGCACAGTTCCCGCAGGACGGCGATACCGGCGCTGCCCGCGTCGGCGGCGGCGAGCCGGGCGGCCTCGGCCTCCAACAGGGTGCGTACGGTGAGGAGTTGGTCGGCCTCCTCCTCCGTCGGCTCGTGCACGAACGCGCCCTGGGCGGGCCGCAGATCGACCCAGCCCTCGGTGTTGAGCCGCTGCAGCGCCTCCCGCACGGGCTGCCGGGACACTCCGAGGTGCCCGGCGAGTTCGCTCTCGACGAGGTGCTGGCCGGGCCGCAGGGCGCGCGTGGTGATGAGTTCGAGCAGCGCCTCGTAGACACGGTCGCGCAGCGGGCCCGGGCGTTCGAGCTTGGGCACCGCCCCCTGCGGCAGTCCTTGCGACAACATCGCGGTCCCCCTCCTGGGCAACATCGGCATTTTGCAGACAGTAGCCAGCAGACAGTGGCTGTACGCGGCCGTACGACCAAGTATCGATTGTCTATCGTCTACAGTCTACGGCGCACAGTAGCCAGAGGGGGCGGGAGTCGACCTCGTCACATCCAAGGTCACACCTGGGCGTGTGCGCAGGTCACGGGCACCGTACGACCTGGCCGGCGTACGACAGATTCCCGCCGAAGCCGAACAGCAGGACGGGGTCGCCGGTGCGGACGGCACCCTGTTCGACGAGCTTCGAGAACGCGAGGGGGATGCTCGCGGCGGAGGTGTTGCCCGATTGGACGACATCGCGGGCGACGACCGCGTTGACGGCGCCGATCTTCTCGGCGAGGGGCTCGATGATGCGCAGGTTCGCCTGGTGGAGGACGACGCCGGCCAGGTCGGCGGGGGTGAGGCCGGCCTTCTCGCAGGCCTTGCGGGCGATGGGCGGGAGCTGGGTGGTGGCCCAGCGGTAGACGCTCTGCCCCTCCTGGGCGAAGCGCGGGGGCGTGCCCTCGATCCGTACCGCGTGACCCATCTCGGGCACGGATCCCCACAGGACCGGTCCGATGCCGGGTTCGTCGGCGGCCTCGACGACCGCGGCGCCAGCTCCGTCGCCGACGAGGACACAGGTCGTACGGTCGCTCCAGTCGGTGACCTCTGACATCTTGTCGGCGCCGATGACCAGGGCCCGTACGGCCGCTCCTGCGCGGACGGCGTGGTCGGCGGTGGCCAGGGCGTGGGTGAAGCCGGCGCACACGACGTTGACGTCCATGGCGGCGGGCGAGGGGATGCCGAGGCGGGCGGCGACGCGGGCGGCCATGTTCGGGGAGCGGTCGACGGCCGTGGAGGTGGCGACCAGGACGAGGTCGATGTCCCCGGGCGTCAGGCCGGCGGCGGCCAGTGCCTTGGCGGCGGCGTGCGCGGCCAGCTCGTCGACGGGTTCGTCGGGTCCGGCGATGTGACGGGTGCGGATGCCCACCCGGGAGGTGATCCACTCGTCACTGGTGTCGACCATGCCCGCCAGGTCCTTGTTGGTGAGTACCTTGGCGGGCTGGTAGTGGCCGACGGCGGCGATCCGCGTGCCGTTCATGGGTGGTTCCCCTCGGTGCCTTGGGTAGCGGGATCCACCAGTCTTGCCAGTGACTCGCGGGTACGACGGCAGGTGATGCCACAGGAAACCGTCGTCCGCGTTGTCGGCTTCTGTCATCCGTCCTGTGGTCGACGGTATGCACCGAACATTCAGCCGGTGAACAGCTGCTTCGCCTTGAGGATCAGTTCGTAGAGGCCGTAGACGAGGGGTGCGCCGACCCAGAGCCAGGCGAAGGCGATCAGCGGTCGTCGGTCAGGCGGGCTCTGACTGCTGTCGTTCGACATCGGCGGCCTCCCTCGGGGCGGGGATGTGGTGGCGGGCGTCGACGGGCCGGACGAGTTCGTTGGCGACGAACCCGATGACGAGCAGCCCGATCATGATGATGAAGGAGGTGTCGTAGAGGGAGGCGCCGTGCTTGCCGGCGTCCTTCTGGTGGTCGGCGATCCAGTTCACGATCAGCGGTCCGAGGACACCGGCCAGGGACCAGGCGGTGAGGAGCCGGCCGTGGATCGCGCCGACCTGGTAGGTCCCGAAGAGGTCCTTCAGGTACGCGGGGACGGTCGCGAAGCCGCCGCCGTAGAAGGAGAGGATGACCAGCGCGCACAGGATGAACAGGGGTTTCGAGGAGTCGCCGAACAGGGCGATGAGCGCGTACATGATGGCGCCGACGCCCAGGTAGACGCGGTAGATGTTCTTGCGTCCGATGAGGTCGGAGGTCGACGACCAGCCGATACGGCCCGCCATGTTGGCGGCGGAGAGCAGGGCGACGAAGCCGGCGGCGGCCGACAGGGAGACCGGTGTGGAGGTGTCCGCGAAGAAGTCCGTGATCATCGGGGCGGCCTTCTCCAGGATGCCGATGCCCGCGGTCACGTTCATGCACAGGACGACCCACAGGCACCAGAACTGCGGTGTCCGTATGGCGCTGTTGGCGGAGACCTGCACGCCGGAGAGGACGCTCGGCGTGCTCGGCGTCTCCTTGAGGTCCTCGGTGCGCGGTACCCGGACGAGCAGCACGCCGAGTGTCATGAATACCGCATACGAAAGACCGAGTACGAGGAACGCCTGGGCGATACCGGTGTTGTCGGAGCCGAACGACTTCAGCATCTGGGCCGTCCACGGGGAGGCGATGAGCGCGCCGCCGCCGAAGCCCATGATGGCGATGCCGGTGGCCATGCCGGGCCGGTCCGGGAACCACTTGATCAGGGTCGAGACCGGTGAGATGTAGCCGATGCCGAGGCCGATCCCGCCGACGAAGCCGTAGCCGAGGACGATCAGCCAGAACTGCTTCGTCTCCGCGCCCAGCGCGGAGATCAGGAAGCCGGAGGAGAAGCAGATCAGGGCGACGGTCATCGCCCAGCGCGGTCCGTTGCGTTCGACGAGGGTGCCGCCGAACGCGGCCGAGAGGCCGAGCATGACGATGGCGAGCTGGAAGGGCAGCGCGCTCTGCGTGCCGCTGAGGTTCAGTGAGGATTCGAGCGGCGGCTTGAAGACGCTCCAGGCGTAGGCCTGGCCGATGGAGAGATGCACCGAGAGGGCGGCGGGGGGAACCAGCCAGCGGCTCCACGCCGGGGGTGCTACTGGGGGACTCATGATCCCGGACGGTAGGGAGTGACAAGGGAGTTGAGAAGGCGGCGCGTCGACCGTATGCGATGAGCGGTATGCAGAGTGCGCCGAACGGTCGCCGCCGGAACGGTAGTTGACGCAACGGCCGCTGTCCGAACCCTTGCAGACCCCCAACTCCATACTGTAGACAATATTTCGTCGACACTGTTCGGCGGTGTTCGACGCCGCCCGCACTGGCCGGACGGCAGCCATTCCAGCCACAGCAGCCACCTCCGCGGTACTCCCTCGACCGAACGGAGAGTCCCAGTGAAAGTCGCAGTCCTCGGCGCCGGTGCGATCGGCGCCTATGTCGGTGCCGCGCTCCACCGTGCGGGCGCCGATGTGCATCTCGTCGCCCGTGGACCGCATCTCGCGGCCATGAGGCAGCACGGCGTCCAGGTCCTCAGCCCGCGCGGCGACTTCACCGCCCGCGTCCATGCCACCGACGACCCGGCGGAGATCGGCCCGGTCGACTTCGTCCTCCTCGGCCTGAAGGCCAACTCGTACGCGGCGTGCGGGCCGCTCATCGAGCCCCTGCTGCACGACACCACGGCGGTGGTGGCGGCCCAGAACGGCATCCCCTGGTGGTACTTCCACGCGCACGGCGGCCCCTACGACGGGCAGCGCGTCGAGAGTGTGGACCCCGGCGGCGCGGTCAGTGCGGTGCTCGCGCCCGAGCGGGCCGTCGGCTGTGTCGTCTACGCGGCGACGGAGCTCGCGGGACCGGGAGTCGTGCGCCATCTCGAAGGCACCCGGTTCTCGATCGGGGAGCCCGACCGGAGCGTCTCGGCGCGCTGTCTCGCGCTGAGCGAGGCGATGCGGGGCGGCGGGCTGAAGTGCCCGGTCGAGCCGGAGCTGCGCAACGACATCTGGCTCAAGCTGCTCGGCAACATCTCGTTCAACCCGATCAGCGCGCTGGCCCGCGCCACCATGCGGCAGATGTGTCTGCACGGCGGTACCCGCAGGGTCATCGAGATCATGATGACCGAGACGCTCTCGGTCGCCGAGGCGCTGGGCTGCGAGGTCGGTGTCTCCATCGAGCGGCGGCTCGCGGGCGCGGAGCGTGTCGGCGACCACCGCACCTCGACGCTCCAGGACCTGGAGCGCGGCAAGCCGCTCGAACTCGACGTACTGCTCGCGGCCGTGGTCGAGTTGGCGGAGATCACCGGCGTGGAGGTGCCCACCCTGCGCACCGTGCACGCCATCTCGGACCTGCTCGCGCTGGGGAGCGCGGCGTGAGGAGGAGCGGGTGGGCCACCGGCCCACCCGGCACGTGCAGGACAATGGGAGCGTGAAGGTCACCTCGCCGCACAGCGACCGGGTGACCTGGGGCGACTTTCGCAGCAAGGGCCGTTTCGGCCACCAGCACGTACCGACACGTACAGAACCGGGGCTGATCAGGACATGGGACGAGTCACGGAACGACGCAAGGTGATCCGGATCCGCGACGGCGCGGTCTCCAGCCGTCCGGACACGCTCGTCGCCGAGGAACCCCTGGAGATCAGGCTCAACGGCAAACCCCTCGCGATCACGATGCGGACTCCGGGCGACGACTTCGCGCTCGCGGCCGGATTCCTGGTCAGCGAAGGTGTACTGGCGACTGCATACGATCTGCGGAACATCGTGTACTGCGCGGGGGCGACGGTCGACGGGACGAACACGTACAACGTCGTCGACGTGCGGACCGCCCCGGACGTGGTGATTCCGGACATCACGCTGGAGCGGAACGTGTACACGACGTCGTCGTGCGGTCTGTGCGGCAAGGCGAGCCTGGACGCGGTCCGTACGACGACCCGCTGGCCGATCGCCGACACTCCCCCGGTCCGTGTCGAGCCCGCGCTGCTCGCGAGCCTCCCCGACCGGCTGCGCGCGGCCCAGCGGGTCTTCGACCGGACCGGGGGTCTGCACGCGGCGGCCCTGTTCAGCGAGGAGGGCGAGCTGCTGGACGTACGGGAGGACGTGGGCCGGCACAACGCGGTCGACAAGCTGGTCGGCCGTGCCCTGCAGAACGGGGACCTGCCGCTGTCCCGGGTGATCCTGCTGGTCTCCGGCCGGGCGTCGTTTGAGCTGGCGCAGAAGGCCGTGATGGCCGGGATCCCGGTGCTGGCGGCGGTGTCGGCGCCCTCGTCGCTGGCCGTGGACCTGGCGGCGGAGACCGGGCTGACCCTGGTGGGCTTCCTGCGCGGCAGCAACATGAACGTGTACGCGGGCAAGGACCGCATCGCCCTGACGGCCGCGGCCACCCAGGGCTGACGCCCCCGCCCCGCGGCACGGCGGCGGGGCCCCGGCCGGCGGGGAGCGCCCCCTGCGCCGCAGGGGCCCCGCCTCAGTCCCGGCCCTCGACGCCCTGTGCGGCCCGTACGAACTCCGTGACGAGAGGTGAGTGGCGTGCCGTCTCCCAGGCGAGGATCACCTCGTCGGGTTCGGCGTCGGTGACGGGGACGTAGGTGATGTCGGGGCGGGAGTACTGCTCGGCGACGGAGACGGGGACGAGGGTGATGCCCGCTCCGGAGGCGACGTTCTCGAACTTCTCCTCGATGCTGCGGATCGGTACGTCGTCGGGGTCGGGGTGGGGGTTGAGGTAGCGCAACCAGGTCTCGCCGTCGAGGTCGGCCAGGACGAGGTCCGGTTTGCCGGCGAGCCGGTGGTCGGCGGGGAGCATCGCCACCCGGGGCTCGGTGAACAGCGGGAGCAGGGTGAGGCCCTGTTCGCGGATCGGGCGGCGCAGATAGGCGAGGTCGACGGTGCCGTCGAGGATCAGCTGTTCCTGGTCGTCCCATTCGACCCGGCGGGCCTTGACCTCGGCGTCGGGACGGGCGGCGGCGAAGGCGCGCAGCGTGGGGGTGATCACGACACCGGCGCGGAAGCCGACGACGAGGCGGTGCGGCCCGTGGGCGGCGCGCTGCACCCTGCGGCGGGTGGCGTTCGCGGAGGCGAGCAAGGTCCGTCCCTCGTCGAGGAGTTGGCGTCCGGCGGCCGTCAAGGTCACGCCGTGGCTGTCGCGTTCGAAGAGGGTGGCGTCCAAGTCCTTTTCCAGGGACCGGATCTGACGGCTCAACACCGGCTGCGCGATGTGGAGCTGTTCCGCCGCGCGCCCGAAGTGGAGCAGCTCGGCCACCGCCACGAAGTAGCGGACCTTCCGCAGGTCGAGGTCCATGGGTCCCACCACCTCCCCGCTGTTGCCGTTACCGTCGGCGATGCCTTCAGGGTATCGCCGACGCCGGAAGAGGTCTTGGACGGCGGGGTCGCGGCGACCGCAGGCTGGAGGGCGTCACAGCGACACGGAGAGGGGCATGACATGGGACTGCGAGGACAGCGGATCGTCGTCATCGGCGGTACGGCGGGCATCGGGCTCGCGGTCGCGGAGGCCGCCGGGCGGGAGGGCGCCCGGGTAGTGGTCGCCTCACGCCGGCAGGAGAGCGTGGACGCGGCGCTGAAGCGGCTTCCCGAGGACGCGGAGGGCCGGGTGCTCGACGCGAGCGACGAGAACGCCGTACGGGACTTCTTCGCGGAGCTCGGCGACTACGACCACCTGGTGTACACGGCGGGTGAGGCGCTGCTGATGGAGAGCGTGGCGGAGTCCGACCTCGGGCGGTCCCGGGCGTTCCTGGACACCCGGTTGTGGGGTGCGTACACGGCGGTGAAGTACGGTGCCGGGTCGATCCGGGAGGGTGGTTCGGTGGTGCTGACCACGGGGACCGCCGGGCGCAGGCCGCTGCCCGGTACGTCCGTCGGCGCCGCGCTGTGCGGGGCGATGGAGTCGCTGACCCGGGCGCTGGCCCTGGAGCTGGCGCCGCTGCGGGTCAACGTGGTGGCACCCGGTGTGGTCCGCACCGGGCTGTGGCGGGAGTTGGGCGAGGAGGACCGGGACGGACTGTTCGAGTCCGTCGCCGGGTCGCTCCCGGTGGGCCGGATCGGCGAGCCGGCCGATGTCGCCGAGGCGTATCTGTATCTGATGCGCGGGGGCTACAGCACGGGTTCGACGGTGGTCGTGGACGGCGGCACCGTGCTCGTCTGACGGCCGGGCCGCACTTCTCGACCGCCTTGAGCACAGGGTGCGTCAGCCTCCCGGCGTGAAACCCACCTCCGCCGCCGTCACGACGGACCCCAGCCTCGGAAAGTCGAGCTTGACCGACGCCTGGTGCTCGGCCGCGGTGAACGCGCTCATCGCGTCCTCGACGAAGACGAGTTCGTAGCCGAGGTCGCCGGCGGCGCGGGCGGTGGACTCCACGCCGAGGTTGGTGGCGATCCCGCCGAACACCAGGGTGCCGACGCCCCGTTGGCGCAGGTGCTCGTCAAGTCCCGTGCCCTGGAAGCCGCCGATGGTCCGCTTCACGATCTCCAGGTCGCCGTCCCCGGCCAGTCCGGCGGCGAGTCCGCTGCCGGAGGGCTGTTCGGTGATGCCGGGGCGTTCGACCCGGATCAGTACGACGAGCGCTCCGGCGGAGCGGAAGGCGGCGGCCAACTCCTCGGCCACGGAGAGGACTTCGGTGCCCTTGTACGGCTCGAGCGGCAGCGCGACGATGCGGTCCATCAGGTCGACGAGGACCAGGGCGGTGCGCGCGGGGTCGAGGGCGAGCCGGGGTTCGGGAGTCTGCGGTGGGGTCATGACGGAACGTTAGCTCCCGTCAGCCCTCCGTACCGGAGATCCGGATCAACAGGTCCATGAACCGGTCGCGTTCGGCCGCCGTGAGCGGGGCGAGGAGCCGGTCATTGGCCTCGCGGGCCGCCTTCTCGCACCGCTTCAGCAGCCGTGCGCCCTCCACCGTGAGGGACACCGCGTTCTTGCGGCGGTCCTTCGGGTCCGGTTCACGGACGACCAGGTGTGCGGACTGGAGGTCGTTGAGGACGCCGACGAGGTCCTTGGGGTCGAGCCCGACGCCGCGGCCGAGGTCGGCCTGGGCGACGGGAGCGAGGTCGCGGACGGCGGAGAGGACCACGTGGTGCCACATCTTCAGGCCTTCGGCGGCCAGGGCGTCGGCGACGAGGGCCCGGCCGCGGGCGGCGGCTCGGCCGAGGAGCCAGCTGGGGAGGGAGCGGATCGCGGGGAGGGGTGCTTCGGCCATGTGCGCAGCCTAGCGAAAAGTCGTTGGGCGTCCCAATGAAATCGTGAATACCATTGGGACTCCCAACGATATCTGGAGGTGCGATGCGTCGCGTCCGGTACGAGTCCGCCGGCGGCCCGCTGTTCCTGGAGGAAGCCCCCGTCCCCGACCCCGGGCCAGGTGAACTCCTGGTCCGCACCGAGGCGGTCGGGGTCACCCTGCCCGTCGTCCGCAAGGTCACCGAGGCGGCCGAGCCGATCCCGCTGGGCGGCGAGATCGCGGGCGAGGTGGTCGCCGCAGGACAGGGCGTGACCCGCTTCGGGGTGGGCGAGCGGGTGACGGGGCTGTGCTTCGGGCACGGTTACGCCGACTTCGCCATCGTCCACGAGGCCATGGCCTCCCCCGTGCCCGACACCGCCTCCGCGGTCGACGCGGTCGTGCTCGTCCGCAGCGGCCTGGTGGCCCTCGGCGCGCTGGACGCGGCCCGGCCCGAGCCCGGCGAGGCCGTGCTGGTCACGGCCGCGGCGAGCGGAGTCGGCCATCTCGCCGTGCAGTTGGCCAGGGCGCGGGGTGCGGGGCGGGTGGTGGGCGGGGTCTCCGATCCGGCGAAGGGCGACTTCGTGCGCGCCCTGGGTGCCGACGAGGTGATCGCCTACGAGGAGTTGGGCTCGGTCGAGCCCGTCGACTGCGTACTCGACGCGGTGGGCGGCGAGTTGCTCACCCCGGCGGTCGCCGCGCTCGCCCCCGGCGGGCGGCTCGTGGCGTACAGCTCGGGCGGCGGGACGATCCGGGCGTACGACCTTCTCGTGGGCGCGAAGTCCGTGATCGGGTTCCAGATGGCGCGCATCGCGCGCGGGAGGCCGGAGTTGTACGAGCGGTGGCGGCGGGAGCTGTGGCGGCTGTTCGCCGAGGGTGCCCTGAAGCCCTTCGTGCACGGGGAGTTCGGGCTGGCGGAGGCCGCGAAGGCGCACGAGGTGATCGAGTCGCGGGGCAATCTGGGCAAGGTCGTGCTGCGGCCCTGAGACACCCCCCGTCTCCGACGCCACCGTCAACTTCCGTGACGCCGAACGCTGCACGCTTCTTGTGAGGCTCCGGATGCCCCAACTAACGTCTGTGACGCGCCCGTTGGACGTGGGATGTCCGGATGTCAAGACGAATGAAGGGCAGGTTGCACCACCATGCCGTCAAGTCTTCGCGCACGTCTGAGATCCACCCTCACCGCCGTACTCACCCTGGCAGCGCTGCTCATGCTCCCGGGCCCCGCGCACGCCGCCGCTCAAACCACCTCGCCCGCACCCGAGTTCGACCAGCAGGTCCTTTTCAAGGCGTCCCAGGATCCGGGCTACGCCTGCTTCCGGATCCCGGCCGTCGTGAGGACGAACGACGGGACGCTGCTCGCGTTCGCCGAGGGCCGCGTCCTCAACTGCGGTGACGCCGCCGACATAGACATCGTCGTCAAGCGCTCCACCGACGACGGCGCCACCTGGAGCCCGCTCCAGGTCGTCAACCACGGCGGCGGCGACACGCACGGCAACCCGGCGCCCGTCGTGGACCGGAGGACGGGCCGCATCCTGCTCGCCGAGACGTACAACACGGGCCGTACGGACAGCGCCAGTTGCTCGGTCCCCTGCGACCGCACCCCGCACCTCCAGTACAGCGACGACGACGGCCTCAGCTGGTCGCAGCCGCGCGACCTGAGCGACGAGATCCTGCCCCCGAACTGGAACTCCTGGTACGCCACGGGCCCCGTGCACGGCATCCAGCTCACCCGCGGCAAGCACAAAGGACGGCTCGTGTTCGGCGTCAACACCGAGACCTGGGACGGGAGTCGGGTCACCGCGAACAACGCGGCGCTGATCGTGAGCGACGACGGCGGCGACCACTGGAGGATCGGTGCCACCGACTCGTACCCGATCGCGGCCGACGGGACCTGGCGGCAGAAACCGTCCGAGCTGACCATGACCGAACGCACCGACGGCTCCATCCTGGTCAGCGGACGGGAACAGGACGGCACCGACCTCGGCCACCGCACCCAGGCGGTCAGCCGCGACGGCGGCGACAGCTTCACCGCGCCCTTCCGCGACCTGCCCGACCTGTACGCCCCGCAGGTCCAGTGCGCCACCCTCGGTCTCGGCTTCCGGATCCTGCTGTCCTGCGACGCGGACCCCGACCGCCGCCGGACGATGATGATCCGCTCCTCCTACGACGGCGGCCGCACGTGGGACAGCGTGGACCGCGGCACGGTGGTGACGAAGGACTGGTCCGGCTACTCGGACATGGCGCGGATCAACGGTGACACCGTGGGGCTGCTCTACGAGGGCGGCGCGGTGTCGGCGACCGACGAGATCCGTTTCGCCCGCTTCAACGAGGCCTGGCTGCAACCGCGTCGGGGCCCGGACCCGACGACCGCCGACCTCGCCCCGCACGCCAGGCGCGCGGCCGTGCTCGGTGGCGCCCAGGAGACGGACGGCGTGTCGGGCGGCGCGCTGTCCTTCGACGGTGTCGACGACGCCGTACGGCTGCCGTACAGCGACCGACTGCCCCTGGGGACAAAGGACTTCACCGTCTCCCTCTGGTTCCGCTACACCGCGACGACCGGCGACCAGCCGTTCCTGTGGATGGGCGGGGTCGGCACCAGTCAGCCGCAGGTGTGGCTGCGCGGTGAGCCCGCCGGCAACCGGGTGCGGGCGCTGATCACCACCCGGGACGGTGCGACGGCCGTCCACACCACCTCCGTGGTCACCGCCGGTGCCTACAACGACGGGCAGTGGCATCACGCCGTGGTGCGGCGCGGCGGCGGTCGGTTGACGCTGTCCGTGGACGGAACGACGGTGAGCACGGCGGACGTCGTGGGGTCCGTCAGCCGCAACTCGCCGTTCGGCGTGCACCTCGGCCAACGCGTGGACAGCCTGGTGTACTTCACCGGGTCCCTGGACGAAGTCCACGTCTGGGACCGGCTGTTGACGGACGACGAACTGGCCGCGCAGGATCCGCCCACCGCGGGGACCGTGCTGTGGCTGCCCATGGACCGGGTGAGCGGCAGCCACTAACGTCCCGGGCGTGCCCGAGGACCGGCGAGCACGACAGCGGACGGGAGCCGGGGTCGGCCTGCTGCTGACCCTGGCTCTCGCGGCCGTGCTGCTCACCGCCCTCCCGAAGGACCACGACCGGGAGGGCGGCGCCGCGTGCCCGGCCCGTACGGTGCGCTCCTGGTCGGCCGACGCGTTGCTCACCAACTCCTTTGCCGCGTACGGCGACGACGCGACCCGCACCGACGACTGGACCGGCGGCGACGGCACCCACTCGGTGCGGCTGCCGGACGGGCGGGTGCTGTGGCTGTTCTCCGACACCTATCTCGGCCAGGTGCACGGCCCGCCCAACCCGGTCGGCGAGTCCTACGCCTGGCGGGACACCACCGCGCCGCTGGTGCGCAACTCGGCGGTGGTGATGCGCGACGGACACCCCCAACTCACCCTCCCCGCACCGCTGTTCCCCGATCCCGCCCCGAACGAGTGGCGTTGGCCGGTGGCGGCCCGCGTCGAGCCCCGCTCCCCCGGCTCGGCCGAGTCCGTCGTACGGGTGCTGCTGTGGACGCGGACGGCGGGGGCGTATCCGTGGATCTACGGGGTGCCGACCGCGACCGAGGTGGCCACGCTGTCGCTGCCTGACCTGCGGGTCGAGTCGATCGTGAAGGTCTTCGACCAGCAGCTGGTCCAAGACCCTTCCCGGCGGGTGCAGTTCGGGACGACGTCGGTCGCGGTGGGCGGGTGGACGTATGTCTTCGGCGGGAACGACGCGCAGGCGGCGGCCCGGCCGACGTCCTCGGCGTATGTGGCGCGGGTGCCGGAGGGACGGCTCGGGGAGCCGGGGGCCTGGGAGTACTGGGGCGGTTCGACGTGGACGGGGCGGGCCGGGCCGCGGGCGGTGCTCGGGGACGGCCGGCACACCGGTGTGGGGAGCGCGTTCTCGGTGGTGCGGGACGGGGGGACGTACGTCCTGTTCACGATGGCGGCGGGGAGCCGGGGGCTGACCACCGTGACCTCGTACTGGGCCTGTTCACCCGTCGGGCCGTGGCACGGGCCGGCCCGGGGGTTCAGTCCGCCGCTGCCGGCCGGGCAGGTCGCCGCCTACAACCCGCAGGTGCATCCGGCGCTCGGCGGCGACGGGCGGATCGTGCTCAGCTACGACGTCAACTGGCTGGACGCCACGGCCGCTTCGGCCGCCTGGAACCTCAGCCGGAACGTGTCGCTGTACCGACCGCGGTTCGTGACCCTGCGGTTGGGGCCGCCGCCTCGGTGACCTCGGGCTGCGGGTCGCGGGCGCGGCGCTTGGCGATGACCGCGCACACCATCAGCTGCATCTGGTGGAAGAGCATCAGCGGAAGGACGGCGAGTGAGGCGTGGGCGCCGAACAGGACGCTGGCCATGGGGAGTCCGGAGGCAAGGGACTTCTTCGAGCCGGCGAACTGGATGGCGATCCGGTCCTCCCGGTCGAAGCGCAGCGCCTTGCCGCCGTACCAGGTCAGGGTGAGCATCACGGCCAGGACGACCGCTTCGACGGCCAGCAGTCCGGCGAGGCGCAGGGCGCTGACCTGGTGCCAGATGCCCTGGACCATGCCTTCGCTGAACGCGGTGTAGACGACGAGGAGGATCGAGGCGCGGTCGACGTAGCCGAGGACCTTCTTGTGCCGGGTGATGAAGCCGCCGACCCAGCGTCGCAGCAGCTGTCCGGCGAGGAACGGCACGAGGAGCTGCAGCACGATCTTGACGACGGAGTCGGCGGAGAAGCCGCCCGCGTTGCCGCCGAGCAGGGCGGCGGCGAGCAGCGGGGTGATGACGATGCCGGCCAGGGAGGAGAAGGAGCCGGCGCAGATCGCGGCGGGCACGTTGCCGCGCGCGATCGAGGTGAACGCGATCGAGGACTGCACGGTCGAGGGGACGAGGGTGAGGAAGAGCAGGCCCTGGTAGAGGGGGTGGGTCAGGAGTACCGGGACGAGGCCGCGGGCGGCCAGGCCGAGCAGCGGGAAGACGACGAAGGTGCAGGCCAGGACGGTGGTGTGCAGGCGCCAGTGCTTGAGGCCGTCCAGTGCCTCGCGGGTGGAGAGGCGGGCGCCGTAGAGGAAGAAGAGGAAGGCGATGGCGGCCGTGGAGGCGCCCGAGGCGACATCGGCGCCGGTGCCCCGGGCGGGGAGGAGTGCGGCGACGCCGACCGTCCCGAGGAGCAGCAGGATGTAGGGGTCGATCGGCATCCGACTCGGCCATCGCAGGCGTTTCACTGTGCTCCACTGTCTCGCTGTACGTCCGCCCGTCCGGGCACGGACCGGTGCCCTCCCCATCGTCCTCTTCCGCCTCTTGATCGGGAATCCGTCATACCGCTCTGACTGCCATCACGTTTCATGATGACCGACTGCCGTGTATGCCATGGTGTATGCCATGTACGACCTCTCCCACCTGCGGACTTTCCTCGCGGTGTCCCAGACGCTGAGTTTCACGCAGGCCGCGCGGCGGCTCGGGCTGCGCCAGTCGACGGTGAGCCAGCACGTGCGGCGGCTGGAGGACTCGACGGGGCGGCAGCTGTTCACCCGGGACACGCACTCCGTGGAGCTGACGGAGGACGGCGAGGCGATGCTCGGCTTCGCGCGCCGGATCCTGGAGGTGCAGGAGCAGGCGTCGGCGTTCTTCACCGGCACCCGGCTGCGCGGCCGACTGCGTTTCGGGGCGTCCGAGGACTTCGTCCTCACCCGGCTGCCGGAGATCCTGGAGGGCTTCCGCTACGACCATCCCGAGGTCGACCTGGAGCTGACGGTCGAGCTGTCCGGGACGCTGCACGAACAACTGGCGGCCGGGAAGCTGGACCTGGTGCTGGCGAAACGGCGCGCCGAGGACCCGCGGGGCGAACTGGTCTGGCACGACAAGCTGGTGTGGATCGGAGCGGAGCGACTGCGCCTGGACGCGGACCGTCCGGTGCCGCTGATCGTCTATCCGCCGCCGGGGATCACCCGGGCGCTGGCCATGGAGGCGCTGCAGCGGCAGGGGCGTGCCTGGCGGATCGCCTGTACGAGCGGGAGTCTGAACGGGCTGATCGCCGCCGCCCGGGCGGGACTCGGAGTGATGGCGCACTCGAAGGGGCTGGTGCCGCCGGGACTCGTACGGGTGCCGGAGCGGGCGGGGCTGCCGGAATTGGGCGAGGTCGATTTCGTGCTGGTGCACGGACGGCGGCGGGTTTCCGCACAGGGGGCGGCGGACGCGCTGGCGGCGGCTATTTTGGCGGGTGGGGATCGACTGCATCGACGCGGTCCGTAATACCGGCCGTATTGGCGTTCCATTGCGGGGAAATGCAGATACCGAATTCCGCGAGGGCGCGAAATAAAGCCGTACAGGAAATACCGACTGCGGGCGGCGCCGTCGGTCAGGAGCAGCGCCGCCCGTTGTCCGGATCAGGAGAACGAGAACTCTCCTCCGTAGTCGGTGTCGTGGTCGCGGTAGACGCTGTTGTAGCCGAGTTGGCTGGTGTCGACGACGCCGTCCTCGACCGAGAACTCGATCCAGACGCCGGGTCCGTCGATGCGTACGTAGTCGCCTGCGGTGTCCAGGTCGGTGGTGCCGGAGTAGGAGATGTAGGTGTCGTCGAGTTCCGACTTGTAGGTGCTCAGAGTGGCCGCGGCGGTCGTGTCGTCGGCGGCCTCGACCCAGGGGGTGATGGCGTCGAGGATCAACTGCTGCTGATCGTCGGTGAGTTCGCTGCCCGCGATGCCTTCCTTGGTGGTGGGGAAGTCGCCGTCGTCGTCCGGGCCGAGCACGACGTCGGTGGTGGTGTCGGAGAGCTTCGCCTCGGTCAGCTCGTCGTCGGTCAGGCCTTCGAGCATCGAGACCAGGCCGTCGTGCATGCCGGACAGGGGTGCGTAGGTGGTGTCGTCGTCGGTCCAGCTGACGGGTTCGACGCCGGCGAAGTACGGGGTGGTCCCGACGACCTCGCCGTCCTTGTAGGTGAGGTTGACGGCCAACTGGTCGCCCCCGAAGTGGAGTTGCCAGGTGCCGGTGGTGCTCGGGGTACCGAGGAAGGCGAGGTAGTAGTTGCCGCTGCTGTAGCTGCTGTCGGTCTCGCCGAGGACGTCGTCGGCCGCGAGGATCTGGGAGATCTGGTCGTAGCCGGTGTCGCTGCCGGTGCCCGTGGCGGCCTCGACCACGGCCTTGGCGGCGGCGAGCTGGGTGTCGCTGAGTGAGCTGAGTTCGATGCCGACCCGGCAGGTCGCGCCGCACGAGAGGTTCGACCAGGCAACGGCGTTGGCCTGGGTGAAGTCGAGGAGTACGTCGGCCTGTTGGTCGTCGTCGAGGGTGTCGAGGAAGGTGTTGGCGGCGTCGACGACGTCCGAGAGGGAAGTGCCGGTCCCGGCGGAGTTCGAGGGCACGATCGAGGACGGGCGGGCGGATCCGGGAGTGGACGGGGAGGTGGATCCGGGACTGGTCCGGGACTGCGATCCGGGGTCCGACGCGGAGGCGCTGCTGGAGGGGTCGGACTGGACGGAGGCGGCGTTCGCGTTGGCGTAGAGCCCGCCGCCGAGGAGGGCCGTCGCTGCCGCTAAGGCGCCCACCACCTTCCTGTGGCGTCCCAGGGACCTGCGGTGAGCGTTTTTGGTCTTCAATTCGGTATTCCCTTCAGGGGTCTCGCCCTGAGGACTTCCCATGATTCTTTCCGGCACCGGAAAAGATCTTCGGGAAAATCCCCGCGGCATCGCTTTGGACGAGCCACATTCGATCGCCGGACACTGTGATTCACGCCTCCGAGTGCTTGGTATTCAGCATGATTTATCTTGGACTTACTTTGAGGGAGCGGGAGTTGCGGGCGAGTTGAGCGGAAGCGTCCGGTACGTGAGTTGTTTGACCCGACGCAGGAACGGGCTCGCTTCCACGTGCCGCACTCCGTCGAGCTGTCCGAGGGGTCCGCCGAGGTAGTCGTAGAGCCCCGCCGTGTCCTTGACGACGGCCGTCACGACGATGTTGGACGGGCCGGCCGAAGCGGACGCGTAGGCGATCTGGTCGTGTGTGGCCAGTGCCTCGCCGACCGAGTGCAGGGCCGCGGGGGTCGCGGTGATCCACAGCACGGCGGCACGCGCGTAGCCGAAGACCTCGGAGTCGTACTCGATGTCGATGTACACCGCTCCGGAGCCGATCAGTGTGGCGAGGCGGCGTTTGACGGCGGACTCGGAGCGGCCGGTGGCGCGCTGGAGTTCGGGATACGTGGCGCGGCCGTCGCGTTCGAGTACGGCGATCAGTGCCTCGTCGTCCGGTTCGATGCGGGCGGGGCCCGGTGTGGGCGCCGGTTCGGGGAGCAGGGCGGCGATCTGGTCGTCCGCCAGCACTTTGAAGCGGCGGAGCCAGCCTGTCGGGCCGCCGTAGAAGCGGTGCAGCATCTGGTGGGCGCGGATGTCCAGGACGCTGGGGGTGCGCGGGAGTTTGCCGAGCAGGAGGTCGTCGTAGTCGCCGGGGGTGCGCGGGCGGGTCAGGCAGACGATCTCGGTGCCGCCGGAGGCCAGGCCGATCCACGCGGTGTCGGGGCGTCTGGCGAGGGCGTCGGCGATGTTGAGGGCGTTGTCGGGGGCGCAGCGCAGGCGCAGCATCCACTGGTCCTGGCCGAGGCGTTCGGCGTCGCGGATGGCGACGACGCGGAGGCCGGCCTCTGCGGTGAGCCGGCGGTAGCGGCGGGCGATCGTCTGGTCGGAGACGCCGAGGACCGCGCCGAGGCGGGCGAAGGAGGCGCGGCCGTTGATCTCCAGGGCGGTGAGGAGTTCCATGTCGAGCCGGTCGAGGGTGTCGGATTCCATCTCCAGCACGGCTGCTCCTGTCGGATTCCGGCGACGAGGTGCCCGGTTCGGCGGTGATCGTCCGGGAGGAGCTCATCGTACGGAGAACCGATGGTCCGGGACAGGGGAGTTGAGGGCATGCGTACATGGGGGCCGCTGACGGCGGTGTGTCTGGGCACGTTCATGTTGTTGCTGGACGTGACGATCGTGGTGGTGGCACTGCCGGACATGGCGCGGTCGCTGCACGCGTCGTCGAGTGATCTGCAGTGGGTGGTCGACGGGTACGCGCTGGCGCTCGCCGCGCTGCTGCTGGGGTTCGGGGCCGCCGCCGACATTCTGGGGCGGCGGCGGGTGCATGCGGCGGGTCTGGTGGTGTTCGCTACGGCGTCGCTGCTGTGCGGGCTCGCGGGCGGGCCGGGCGCGCTGGTGGCGGCGCGGGCCGTGCAGGGGGTGGGGGCGGCGGCGATGCTGGCGACCACGCTGCCGTTGCTCGGCTCGGTGTATCAGGGGCGGCGGCGGTCGGTGGCGCTCGGGGTGTGGGGCGCGGTCAGCGGCGGGGCCGCGGCGGTCGGGCCGGTGCTGGGCGGGGTGCTCACCGAGGGGCCGGGCTGGCGGTGGATCTTCTTCGTGAACCTGCCGGTGAGCGTGGCCGCGGTGTGGCTCACGCTGCGGGTGGTGCCGGAGTCGAGGGAGCCGCGCGGGGTGGGGGTCCCCCCGCGCGAGCGAAGCCGAGCGTGGGGGAGGATCGACTGGGCGGGGACGGTGGCGTTCGCCGGGTTCGCGGGCGGGGTGACGTACGCGGTGGTGCGGGCCGGGGAGGACGGCTGGGGGGCGACGCCGACGCTGGTGTCCTTCGCGCTGGCGGCGCTCGCGCTGGTCTGTTTCGTGCTGGTGGAGCGGCGGGTGGCGCATCCGCTGCTCGATCTGGCGCTGCTGCGCAAGCCCGCGTTCGTGGGGGTGATGGCGGGCGGGCTGGCCTTCAACGGGGTGGCGTTCGGCGGGATGCCGTATCTGTCGATCTGGCTGCAGACGGTGCTGGGGATGAGCCCGGTGCGCGGCGGGCTGACCCTGCTGCCGCTGACGGGGGCGGCGGTCGTGGTGTCGGTGCTCGCCGGGAAGCTGCTGCACGGGGTGCCGGCCCGGCTGACGGTCGGCGGCGGACTGCTGCTGATCGGTACGGGGTGCTTCTGCCAGGCCGTGCTGGGCGCCGCTTCGGGCTGGACGACGCTGGTGCCGGGGCTGGTCCTGGTGGGGGTCGGTACGGGGCTGGTGGCGCCGGGGCTCGCGGGGGCGGCGCTCGCCGCGGTGCCGGCCGAGCGGGCGGGGATGGCGGGCGGGGCGGTGAACACCGTACGGCAGCTGGGGTACGCGCTCGGTGTCGCCGTGTCCGGGACCGTACTCACCTCACGGATGCGGGACACGCTCCCGCACGACGCGGCGCACACGCTCGCGGGCGGCGGGGCGGGGGCGCTCCGCGCGGCGTTCTCCGAGCACGCGCTGCGGGCCGCGTTCGCGTCGGGGCTCGACTCGGCGTTCGTGACGGCCGGGTTCGCCGGTACGGCGGCGGGCGCGCTGGTTCTCCTGCTGGTCGGGGCCGGTCGCGCGGAGCGTGGCGGAGTGACGGAATCGGCCGCGCGGGCGCTGAGTGAGGAGGAGACGGCGTCGTCCGGGTGACGTCGTACGAGCGGGACGACGGGGGTAATCGGGTCGTACAGATTCGGTGGAGATTACGGGGCCGAAACCTACGGAACCGTAAGGATTTCTGTCCGACCCTTCCCCTTGTGAGGGCATTTTCCGGCGCTGACCTGTGCGGACGTGAGGACTGCTCTGGTTCCAGCCCCCTCCCGCCCTTCCGTCCGGTGGGGTAGCTTTCACCGCGCTGTGGGGAGCGTCGACGAGAGCGGGGAGCGGGGTTTGCGCGAGTTCACCAACCCTCCTTCGGCGTTGGCGCCGCCGGTGGGCGGTCTGGCCGACGTCGTGTTCGAGCGTGCCCAGGACGACCCCCTCCATGTGTCCCTCGGCCGCAAGGACGAGCAGGACCGGTGGCGGGACGTGACCGCCGCCGAGTTCCGCGACGAGGTCCTCGCCCTCGCCAAGGGGCTGCTGGCCCGGGGCGTCCGCTTCGGCGACCGGGTCGCGATCATGTCCCGCACCCGCTACGAGTGGACGCTCTTCGACTTCGCGCTGTGGACGATCGGCGCCCAGGTCGTGCCGGTCTACCCCACCTCGTCGGCCGAGCAGTGCTTCTGGATGCTGCACGACGCGCAGGTCTCGGCGGCCATGGTCGAGCACGAGGACCACGCGATGACCATCGCCACCGTCATCGACCGCCTCCCCGCACTGCACCAGCTGTGGCAGCTGGACACGGGCGCCGTGCAGGAGCTGTACGACGCCGGCGCGCACATCGAGGACGAGGTGGTGCACCGGCACCGCCAGGCCGTCACCCCGGACTCGACCGCGACGATCATCTACACCTCGGGCACCACGGGCCGCCCCAAGGGCTGCGTCATCTCGCACGGCAACTTCATGTACGAGGCGGACACCGTCATCGACCGCTGGGAGTCCGTCTTCCACTCGAAGAAGGGCGACGAGGCGGCGACCCTGCTGTTCCTGCCGCTGGCGCACGTCTTCGGGCGGATGGTGCAGGTCGCGGCGATCCGCGGCGGGGTGCGTTTCGGCCACCAGCCGCAGCTCAACGCCGCCGCCCTGCTGCCCGACCTGGTCGCCTTCAGACCGACGTTCATCCTGGCCGTGCCGTACATCTTCGAGAAGGTCTTCAACGCGGCCCGCCGCAAGGCGGAGAAGGACGGCAAGTCCGGGCCGTTCGAGAAGGCCGTCGACATCGCGGTGAAGTACGCGGACGCCGTCGAGGAGAAGGCCTGGGGCATCGGCCCGGGCCCGTCCGCCGGGCTGCGGATGCAGCACCAGCTGTTCGACAAACTCGTCTACTCAAAGGTGCGGGCCGCCATGGGCGGCCGGATCCGCAACGCCATGTCCGGCGGATCGGCCATGGATCGCCGGCTCGGACTGTTCTTCGCCGGTGCGGGCGTGCAGATCTACGAGGGCTACGGCCTCACCGAGTCGACGGCCGCCGCGACCGCCAACCCGCCCGAGCGCACCCGCTACGGCACCGTCGGCCAGGCGGTCCCGGGTGTGACCGTGCACATCGCGGACGACGGCGAGATCTGGCTGAACGGCCCCAACGTCTTCCAGGGCTACCTCAACAACCAGAAGGCCACCGACGAGACCCTGCACGACGGCTGGCTCGCCACCGGCGACCTCGGTTCCCTCGACGAGGACGGCTATCTCACCATCACCGGGCGGAAGAAGGAGATCCTGGTGACCTCCGGCGGCAAGAGCGTCGCGCCGGGTCTCCTGGAGGAGCGGGTGCGGGACCATCCGCTGGTCTCGCAGTGCATCGTCGTCGGCAACGACCGCCCCTACATCGCCGCCCTCGTCACCCTCGACCACGAGGCCGTCGAGCACTGGCTCACCATGCGCGGCAAACCGCCGATGACTCCAGCGCAGTTGGTGCGGGACACCGACCTGGAGACCGAGGTGCGGCGCGCGGTGGTCGCCGCCAACACCCTGGTCTCGCAGGCCGAGTCGATCCGCACCTTCCGTATCCTGGCCCAGCCCTTCACCGAGGAACACGGGCTGCTGACCCCGTCCCTGAAGCTGAAGCGCAAGGCCATCGAGAACGCCTACGCCAACGAGGTCGAGGCGCTGTACCGGGCCTGAACTCCCCTTTCCCTAACCGATGTTGACGCGGAAGAGCTTGTCGGAGCCGTCCGGCTGGTTGCCGTTGTTGTCGCAGTTGGTGGTGGACAGCCACAACTGGTCGGCTCCGGGGACCTTGGTGACGGTGCGCAGGCGGCCGTACGTTCCGACGTAGTACGCGGTCGGGGTGCCGACGTTCTCGGTGTCGCCGTTGATCGGGATGCGCCACAGGCGTTCGCCGCGCAGGGACGCCATGTAGACGACGTTGCGGACGATCGCGATACCGCTGGGCGAGGCCTCGTTGACGTTCCAGGTGGCCTTGGGGTTGGTCATGCCGGCGACGCTGCACGTCCCTTCGCAGGTGGGCCAGCCGTAGTTCGCGCCCGGCTTGATGAGGTTGAGTTCGTCCTTGGAGCTGTTGCCGAACTCCGCTTCCCACAGACGGCCGTTGCGATCGAAGGCGAGCCCCTGCGGGTTGCGATGGCCGTACGAGTAGACGTAGTTGCCGAACGGGTTGCCGGGGGCCGGTTTCCCGTCCGTCGTCATGCGCAGGATCTTGCCGTTGAGGGAGGTCTTGTCCTGGGCGAGGTCGGGGGTCTGGGCCTCGCCGGTGGAGACGTAGAGATAGCCGTCGGGGCCGAAGGCGAGGCGGCCGCCGTTGTGGTAGCGGTTCTTCTTGATGCCCTGGAGGAGGACCGTGTAGCCGGTGAGGGTGGTGCCGTCGTACGTCATACGGACGACGCGGTTGCCCTCGGACGCGGTGTGCATGAAGTACACGTAGTGGTTGGTGGCCCACTTCGGGTCGACGGCGACGCCGAGGAGACCGCCCTCGCCGTTGGTGGTGACCGCGTTGGGCACCGTGCCGACCTGGGTCCGGGTGCCGTCCTTGGTCGTCTTCCAGACCCGGAAGTCGTCCCGCTCGGTGACGAGTGCGCTCTGGCCGTCGGGCATCCAGTACGTGCCCCACGGGATGGTCCAGCCGGTGGAGAGCGTCGCGATGGAGGACGGGACACCGCCGTCGGTCGCGCAGGCCTTCGTGGTGAAGGTGACGGTGTTGCTCGGCTCGGAGAGGTTGCCGGCCGCGTCCCGGGCCACGACGTTCAGCGTGTACGGGCTGTTGCAGGCGAGGCCGGTGAGGGTGGTCGTGGTGCCGGTGGTGACCGTCTTGTACACGGTGTCCCCGCTGCGGATGTCGTATGCAATCACCGCGCGGTCGTCGGTGGAGGCGCCCCAGGCGAGGTCGACCGTATTCGATGTGATGTCGGCGGTCGACAAAGTACCGGGCCGGGTGGGTGGAGTGGTGTCGGAGCTGGGTTTCGTCGTGCAGTCGACCACCGGGCTCGCGGGCGAGGTGTTGCCGGCCGCGTCCCGGGCGATGACGGTGAGGTCGTAGGTGGTGTTCGGGGCGAGCCCGGTGAGCGCCTTGCTCGTCGAACTCCCGGGCGCCTCACCGATCTTGTTGCCGTGCTCGTAGAGGTCGTACGCCGTGACGCCCACGTTGTCGGTCGAGGCGCCCCAGCTCAGCGTGAGGCCGTCCTCGCCGATGTCGGAGCAACTCGGCTGGCCGGGGCGGGTCGGAGCCTGTGTGTCGGCCGCGGTGCCGACGGTGATGCGGTCGAGGTTGGGGCCTCCGTTCGCGGTGGTCGCGGTCGCCCGGATCTTGTCGGTGCCGGCCGTCAGCGGGACGTTCACGGTCTTCGTGGCCCAGGTGTTCCAGTCGGCGGTGGCCGGGAAGGAGACGGCGGGCGCGACGACCGTGCCGTTGACGGAGATGTCCAACGGGCGGTCCACGGCGGTGCCGTTGGCGTAGCGCAGGGCGACCGACGCGGTGCCGGTGGCGGTCGCGCTCACCGTGAACTCCACATACGAACCGGTGACGTTGGTGTAGTCGACGAAGCCGGTGCCCGTGTAGCCGGTGTGGTTGGTGGCCACGGCGCCCTGGACGACGGTGGCGTCCTCGGCCTGGTAGTCGGTGGTCGCCGCGTGGGCGGCGGGGCCGGTGAGTCCGGCGAGCGGCACGGCGAGCGCCAGGGTAAGAGCGAGGGAGAGGGCCGGGGGGAGACCCCGCGCTCCCCGCGCCGGTGTTCTGTCGCGTTTCATCACTGCCCCCTCAGGGTGCTGTTGACCGGGTTCACACGGATCAGACGGGTCTCGCCCGGCCGTAGCGTCGCGCTGTACGAGTCCGCGATCGTGCCCTTGTGGGAGCCGGACCAGAGGTCGGTGACATCACCGGAGCCGGTGAAGCCGACCTGCGACCAGTTCACGGAGACCGTCGCGCTGCCGGACGTACCGGTGTTGAACAGCGCGACCACGTAGGCGCCATTGCTCTCACGCTTGCTCCAGACCTGCTTCACACCGCTGTTCACCACGCGTTTCGCGGCGACGCCGTCCTGGTCGACGCCGATGAGACGGTCGTTGGTGAGCATGGCCTTGTCGACGGTGTCGAGGTGGGTGAGGTCGGTGCCGAGCAGCAGGGGCGAGCCCGCCATCGCCCACAGGGTGAAGTGCGAGCGCCGCTGGTCTGCCGTCAGACCCACCTGGTCGCCGTTGCCGACCTCCAGGGAGTCCAGGTCGTTCCAGCCGCCCGGCCCGGCGTACGGCTGCCAGGACGCGGCGGTGTTGAAGCGGGCGGAGACGTGCGACCAGTCGGTGAGCGGATAGCCGCTGCCGTTGGCGCCGGGTCCGCAGTAGCACTCGACGTCGCCTTGAGTGCGCCAACTGTTCGCCAGCGAACGCCAGGTGGCGGCGTCGGCGATCGGAAGGTTGTTGGAGAGCGCGAAGTTGACGGTCCGTCCGCTCGCCCGCAGCGCCTTGTCCCAGGCCTGGACGTCGGGGATGTCGGCGCTGCCCACCCCGTCGATCTTCAGGTAGTCGACGCCCCACGAAGCGAACTGTTTCGCCCACGAGTTGACGAACTCCTGCGCGCCCGGCTTCCCGTAGTCGATGTAGTACATGTTCTTGCAGTTGTAGTTCTTCTCGGTCCTGGTCGTGTCCGCGATGTCCTTCGCGTGGTACGAGGTGCCCTCGATCGGGGTGTTCGCGGTGACCGCGTTCTTGGCGATGCCCGGCGTGACGTAGAAGCCGAACTTCAGTCCCTTGGAGTGGATGTAGTCGGCCAACGCCTTGATCCCGGAAGGGAACTTGGCCGGGTCGACGGCCCAGCGGCCGTAGGAGTCGACGGTGAAGCCGTTGGCGTCGCACTTCTGCCAGAAGTCGTCGAGGTTGACGTACACGAAGCCGTGGTTGTCGAGGCCGCTCGACACGAGAGCGTCGGCCTGGGCCTTGATCTTGGCCTCGGTGGGGGTTCGGCGGACGTAGCTCCAACTGCTCCAGCCCATGGCGGGGCGCAGGGACTGGCCGTTGTCCGACATGGGGGTGAGGGTCGCGGGGGTCGCGTAGGAGGTGCCGATCCAGGCCTCGTCGATCCGCAGCCTCTTGTAGCGGGTGGTGTCGGTCGACGCGGCCCAGGTGGAGTCGACTTCGAGGCGGACGTAGCGGGCGTTGGCGGCGGTGAGGTCAATGCCCTGGATTCCGCGGCGACTTGGCAGCTCTCCGGTCTTGACCGCGCTCCCCCAGGTGGTGCCGTCGTTGCTGAGGAACACCTTGTACGCCTTGATCCGCGCCGACTGCTCGGTGTCGGAGCGGGCGTAGGCCACGGAGTCCTCGCGCTGGTTGAGCCCGATGTACTGCACCTTCCTCGAACTGCCCAGGTCGAAGGTGAGGTTGACGGGCAGCGTCTTGTTGTTGTCCCAGTAGGTGAGGTAACTCCCGTCCCCCGCGGCCGATCCCGCGTGTCCGCTCGCCGAGGCGCTCGCGCTCACGGTGACGCCGGACAGGATGCCCTGGCGGTCGGCGGTCGTGACCTTGAAGACGGTGTCGTACGGGTCCCAGCCGCCGAGCCCGTTGAGCGTGAGCACTCCGCCGGACTGGGACCACGAAATCGGCGCCCCGGTACGGAGGTTGGTGACGGAGGCGATGCGGTAGCCGTTGTCGCGGACGCGCAGGGTGCTGGTGGTGGGCGGGGTCAGGACGTGGATGTACTGGAGGTCGGGGTTCGTGCGGCTGATGGTGGTGACGCCGTGGGCGCCGTCGTTCCAGAAGCCGGGTTTGAGGCCGCCGTACATGTAGCCGCCGCCCTCGGTGCCGTGCAGGGATTCCCAGATGGGGTCGAGATAGGAGTTCGCGAAGTTGTTGAAGGCGGCCTGGTTGGCCGGGAACTTGCCGTTGACCTGGGCGGTCTCCGCCATCAGCGCCTTGACCGAGGAGCCGGCGTTGGTGACGAGCCGGCCGAGGGTGAGCGCCCGGTCGACGGCCGGGTCGGAGCCGTCGTACCACCAGGCGCCGGTGGACGGGAGCTTGAAGTCGGCTTCCGTCAGGCGGGGTTGTGCGGTGTATACAGCCTGCGGGTAATCGTATGCGGGCGACATTCCCGTCTTCTGCTCGTTGCTGATCATGTCCATGATCGGCGTGTCTTCGTTGTTGTTGCTGAGCGTGTAGTTCGGACGCTTCTGGTAGATCTGCTGATAGAGGTCGTGGCTCTCCCAGTACGCGTTGTCGTTGTCGATCCAGAAGCCGCCGAGGTCGGGATAACGGTCCATGACCTCGAAGAAGTTGTCGTAACTGAACTGTCCGAAGCCGTCGCGGGTGGTCAGGTCGACGTTCTGGCCCTTGTAGGCGGAGTAGGCGGCCGAGTCGAGCCACTCGTGGCCGCCGTCGGCGTGCCACTGCGGGTCGTCGGTCATGTAGAGGACGACCTTCATGCCCTTGGCCTTGGCGGCGGTGATCAGTTCACCGAGGAAGTCCCGCTTGGTGGAGCAGGAACCGGGGATCTTCGAGGGCCAGGGACGGGCGTAGCCGAGCCGACTGTGGAACGTAGCCAGTACGAGGTATTGCGTATGCAGTTTCCGGGCCTCGTTGATCCAGTAGTCGGGGGTCCAGCCGCCGTTCGTGACGTCGTTCTCCCAGGCGGTGCAGCTGGTGTGGGCGGGCGCGGTGCGCAGGCCCCAGTGCAGGAAGAGGCCGCCGACCGAGCCCCGTAGGAAGTCCTGGCGGGGGTTCTCCAGGTCGCGCGGGCGGGCGACGGCACCGGGCGTGCGGGCGCTCGTGGTCGTACCGACCCCGCTGGTCGCGCCGGTCGCACCGGCTGCACTGGTCGCACTGGCCGCGCAGTTCTCGGTGGAGCCGGTGCTGGAGACGCGTGGCGCGCCGGCGCCGCTGACGCAGTAGCCGGTCACGTCCTGGAAGCCCAGGTCGTAGGGCGAGTTGGTGCCCCGCTGGGCGGTGAAGCCGGTGAAGCGGATGCCGCTCGCCGCGTTGGCGATGACCGCGGGTCGGCCGTCGTTCGCGGTGAACTTCACGGAGCTGTCGGTGAATTGGACGTTGTCGGCGTTGTGCAGGTACCAGCCGTAGGCCGGGCGGGTGCCGATGGCCTTCGGGTTGTAGTCCTTGGGGTCGTTGTCCGGTACCCCGGTGGACATGGTGCCGTTGCCGCCGGGGACGGTGATGTCGACGTTCGTGAAGGTGATCCCGCTGATCCGGTGACCGGTCTCGCCCCACAGGGTCGGGCTGAAGGAGGGGCTGTTGCCGGTGGCCGTGATGTTGTCGTAGGTGACGTCGCTGATCGAACCGACGCCCGGACTGTTGCCGCAGCGCTTCCGCGTGCCGATCTTCTCCATGATCGGTGAGTGGACGCCGGTCATGGTGATGTCGCGGTAGTGGACGTCGGAGATCTTCGCGCCGTCCATGGAGACCATGCCGAGGCCGGACTTGTCGGCGCCCTCGATCCGGATCTTCTGGAACTGGTAGTCCGAGAAGTCGCCGCAGGTCTCGGAGCCGAACATGAGCGCGTTGCAGCACTTGGCCGACAGATACGAATCGCTCACGCGCACATGGCCGTTGGGGAGTTTGGCGCCGAGCGCGTAGTCGCTCTTGAAGACGAGGGCGTCGTCGTTCGCCTTGATGCTGGCGTTGGTGACGGTGACGTTCGTGGTGGAGATGATGTTCCAGCCGTCGCGGTCGCTCGCGGTGTCGATGGTCAGGTGGTCCGAGGTGACGTTGGTGCAGCCGTTGATGAGCGCGGCGAAGTGGCCGCCCCGGCGCAGGGTCAGCCCGTCGCCGATCCGGAGTCCGTCGCAGCGCGTCAGCGACAGGATCTTGTCGGCCTCGCCCGACTTGGGGTTGCCAGTGATCAGGTTGCCGAGCCCGTCGATGACCCCGCCGCCGACGAAGCCGATGTTCGTGAGCCGGTCGCCGTAGATCATCGCGTTGTGGAAGTGGCTGTGCCCGTAGTCCTGGTACTGGTCGTACGGGTTGGCCTCGGGGGCGTCGTAGGTGTCGGCGGACGAACCCTGGATCGTGGCGCCGGTGTCGACCTGGAGCGTCACGTTGCTCTTCATGTGAATGGTGTTCTTGGACTTGTACGTGCCGGCGGGGAAGCGGACCGTGCCGCCGCCGGCCGAATTGGCCGCCGTGATGGCCTTGTTGACGGCCGGGGTGTCATTGGCGGAACCGTCACCCTTGGCGCCGTAGTCGCGTACGTCGTAGACGGCGGCGGGGTGGCTCTGCGTCGCGGGATGGGCCGCCGCGAGGGCCGAGGGGTGGGCGAGGCCGAGCACGACGGCGAACGCGAAGAACACGCTCGCCGCCCAACTCCGTTTGTACATCGGGGGTTTCATACGGGACTTCATGCAGGACTTCGTGGGGGGTTTCACGGAACGGGCTCCTCACACGAGTTGGTAGCCGCGGAGATCGGTGAGCAGGAGGTAGGTGTCCTGAAGGGACCCGGAGGTGTCGCCGAGGGAGCGGTAGATGCCCCACTTGGGGCGGACCCGGTCGGCGAGGAAGGTGTCGACACCGGTCCTCGACTCGTCGATCACGGTCGTGGAACCGGACTTGAGGATCCAGCGGACCGAACCGGCCATGCCGTTGCCGACCTTGATCTGGAAGTCGACGTCGGTCCACCGGTCGTGCAGCGGATCGAGGTCGGTACGGCCGACCAGGACACCGGCGATCGGCAGGTTCAGCTCGATGGTCTGCACGCCGTTCACCCGCCGCAGGGACTGCACGACGATCGGCGAGGTGCCGTTGCCGGGCTGCTTCATCTGCATGATGTGCGTGAAGGTCGTGGTCGCCTTCAGGGAGCTGGGGATGTACATCGAGTACGTGATCCGCCAGGTCTGCCCCTGGGTCCACTTGAGGTAGCTGCTGCCGCCGGTGCGCAGCCCGGTGACCTCTTGCCGCTGCCGGTCGGTCGACGTGTCGCGGTCGACCGTATGCATGGTGAAGCGCCAGTTGTTCCCGGTGGCGTAGATGTGCGGGTGCCCGGCCGGATGCGAGTCGGCGCGGTCGTCCTCGACGGTCTCGAAGGCGCCGAGGCCGTCGCCGCTCGCGGTCGGCGCCCACTTCTGCTGCCAGGAGGCGGCGGGAGTGGCCGAACCGGAAGTGGCATGCGCGGAGTTGGCGTGCGCGGGAGTGGCATGCGCGGGGCCGCCGGCCGACAGGCCGCCCGCCGCGCCGGCCGCACCGCCGAGAGCGGCTCCGAGAACCGCCCTCCTGGACGTGCTCATGACACTAATCACCTCGTAGTTGTTCGTTCATGATCAGAAAGGCACCCAGGCCGTGGAAGTCGTTCACGGCCCGGGTGCGGGCGACGTAGTAGGCGTAGTCGCCGACGTTCGTGCCGATGGAGATGTCACTCAGATCGGTGCGGCCGTCGGTGCCGACCGACAGACGCGCGAGGACGCCCTCGTAGCCGCGCCGGGCGACGTCGGCGAAGTGCCGGTCGAGGTAGCCCTGTTGGGCGCCGCGCGAGAGGGCGTAGGTGAACATGCTGGAGCAGGACGTCTCGGTCCAGTTGTCGCTGCGGGCGCCCTTGTCCATGACCTGGAACCAGCGGCCGGTCGCCGGGTCCTGGTACTTCTCCAGTCCGGCCGCCAACCGGCGGAAGATGGCCAGGAGTTGAGGCCGTCGCGGGTGGTCGGCGGGAAGTGCGTCGAGGACGTTCGTGATGGCCATCGCGTACCAGCCGACCGCGCGGCACCAGTGCTCCGGCGCGAGTCCGGTCGTGGGGTCGGCCCAGCTCGCGGTGCGGGACTCGTCGTAGGCGTGCTTCAACAGGCCGTTGGCCACCTGGAGATGACTGCCGTAGACGTAGAGCTGCTTGGACGCCTCGTCGTTCGTGTAGGCGCTGTCGCCGAACTCCTTGCCGTACTCGACGAGGAACGGGTTCACCATGTAGACGCCGTCCGCCCAGAGTTGATGGGCGCGGCTGCTGCTGTCGGCGTGCCAGAAGCCGCCGTCGCTCGTGCGCGGGTAGGTGTCGAGGCGGTCGCGGATCTTCTTGGCCGCCTTGCGGTAGCGGTCCTGGCCGGTCTCGTGGTGCAGGATCACCAGGAGGCGGCCGGCCTGCATGCTGTCGAGGCTGTTGAAGGACTGGTCGATCGAGCCGTCGCTCTTCACGAAGCGGTCTACGTAGCTCTTGATGTAGGCCAGGTAGCGGGCGTCGTGGGTGCGCTTGTACGTGAGGTACTGGCCGTAGAGGTAGAGGCCGACGGGGTAGGACCAGCCGCCGATGGTGCTCGGTGTGTAGCGGGCCGTCGTGGAGTCGACCACGGCCGTGGACCAGTCGGGCGCGGCGGCCGGGCGGTTCGCCGCCACCGCCGTTTCGAGCGGCGGGGCCGCTCCGGTCAGGGTGGCGGTGGCGAGGGCTGCCGCGGTCAGGGCCGCGCGCAGTCGTCGGCGTCTCATGTTCCTCCCTTTGCTGGGCTGTTGACCAACCGATCGGTTCGTGGTCTATTGACCGACTGATCAGTTGGTTCGAGCGAAGAGGCACCCGCCCGCCGTCGCCGGTCCGGGTGTCGTACGCGGCCGTGGTCGGCGAGGCCTTCACCACACCTTTTCATCCGATGTTTCCTGCATACGAAGCACTGTCTACAGAAACCTGGGGAGTGGACTGCTGCTGTGCGCATACCTGCTCTCCTGAGGAGTGGGGGGTCTCGGAGTCCCGACAGGTGCCAGCGTTCACATGTACGTATCACGTTCACGGACTCGTCCGGCGGCGTGTTTCAGGGTTGCGGCACGACGGTCCGGGGTCAATGGTCCGGACCGAAAAAGGTCGGATGCATTTCTCGCCATTCTTCGGCCGACCGCACCGATCCACCGGTAGGTCCGGACGGATTTCGCGGTCAGGAATGCACCACGGCCCGTGATCGTTGACGATGGACAGTACCCACCCGACGACTGAAGGATCGAGAGCTCGTGAGCAGCAAGGTCCCCCCGATCATCCTCAACAACGGTGTCGAGATGCCCCAGCTGGGCTTCGGCGTCTGGCAGGTGCCGGACGACGAGGCGGAGCGGGCGGTGGCGACGGCACTGGAGGCCGGGTACCGCAGCATCGACACGGCTGCGATCTACGGCAACGAAGAGGGCACCGGAAAGGCCGTCGCCTCCTCCGGCGTCCCGCGCGAGGAGCTCTTCGTCACCACCAAGCTCTGGAACGCCGACCAGGGGTACGACGCCACCCTGCGCGCCTTCGACGTGTCGCTGGCGAAGCTCGGCCTGGAGTACCTGGATCTGTATCTGATCCACTGGCCGACGCCGGCCCGGGACAAGTACGTCGACAGCTACAAGGCGTTCGAGAAGCTGCACGCGGACGGCCGGGTGCGCGCCATCGGCGTCTCCAACTTCGAGCCCGACCACCTGGAGCGGCTGATCTCGGAGACCTCGGTCATCCCGGCGGTCGACCAGATCGAGCTGCACCCGCAGCTCCAGCAGCGGGCCGGGCGCGAGTACCAGGCGGAGCAGGGCATCGCGACCGAGGCCTGGTCGCCGCTCGGCTCGGGCCGGGGCCTGCTGGAGGTGCCGGCGATCGTCGCCATCGCGCAGAAGCACGGCCGCACTCCGGCCCAGATCGTGCTGCGCTGGCACATCCAGCTGGGCAACGTGGTGATCCCCAAGTCCGTGACGCCGTCGCGGATCAAGGAGAACATCGAGGTCTTCGACTTCAGCCTGGACACCGAGGACCTCGCGGCGATCAGCGCGCTGAACGAGGACCGGCGCCTGGGGCCCGACCCCTCGACGTTCAACGCGGCCTGAGACCAGGGAACTTGGCCTGAGCCGCAGCTGGGCGGCCTGAACCGCAGGCAGTACGAAGCGCCCCGGAGTCCAACTCCGGGGCGCTTCGCGGTACTTGGTCCGGAGCTTCGCGTCGCTTGGTCCGGAGCTTCGCGTCACTTGGTTCGGACCAGGGTCTTGACGCGGGCATGCCTATGGGCCACCTTGTTGCGCATCTAGTAAGGAAACTTTCCTAACAGAAGGGTCCCCCACAGTGCGCATTCGAACACTGACCCTCGCCGCGGCCTCGGGCGCCGCCCTGCTCGCCGCCGGAGTGCTCCCCGCGAGCGCCACCTCCGGCGTCACCCCCAAGTCGGCTCAGGAGGGCACGGTCAGCGCGGCCGCCCTGCTCGCCAAGGTGACGTCCTGCTCGCAGATATCGAACGGCAAGTACCGCACCGACGACGAGACCTCGGCCACCATTCCGGTCTGCGGCAAGAACGGCGCCGTGTTCTGGAAGGCCGACATGGACATCGACTGCGACGGCCAGCGCACCTCGAACTGCAACGAGAACGCCGACCCCTGGTACCAGGACGACACGGCGTTCCACCAGTCCAACGGCAAGCCCCTGAAGGCGGATTCACTGCCCTACATCGTGGTGCCCAGCTCCAGCAGCATCTGGAAGTACTCCAGCTACGGCATCAAGGGCGGCGGTGTGGTCGCCGTGATCTACAACAACAAGGTCGAGTACGCCGTCGTCGGCGACACCGGCCCCACCAACATCATCGGCGAGGCCTCCTACGCCACCGCCAAGGCCCTCGGCATCGACCCCGACCCTGCGACCGGCGGCGCCGACTCCGGCGTGACGTACATCCTGTTCAAGAACTCGACGGTGTCCCCCATCGAGAGCCACAGCGCGGCGGTCTCGCTCGGCGACCAGCTGGCGAAGACGTTCCTGCAGAACAACTAGCGTGCGGGTGAGGCCCGTTGCCACGAGGCCCGTCGTCGCGATCGGTCGGGTCGCGGCAACGGGCCTTGCTCGTGGGCGGGTTGAGGCGGCTACGTCAGTTGGGCTGCCCGATCGGCCGTACGACCACGGTGTTGATGTCGACGCCGGCGGGCTGGCGGATCGCCCACAGGATCGTGTCGGCGATGTGGTCGGCGGTGAGCAGACGGCCGGGCGGCGGGCTGCCGTTGCCGTCCCAGAACGGGGTCTCCACCCGGCCCGGGGCGATCAGTGTCACCCCGATGCCGAACTCCGTGACCTCGCGCCGGGTGTTCTCGGCGAGACCGGTCATCGCCCACTTGGTCGCGCCGTAGATGTTGCCGGGTGTGTGCACGAACCCGGCGACGCTGCCGATCAGCACGATCCGGCCGTGTGTCTGCTTCAGCGCGTCGACGGACGCCCGGATGAGCAGCGCGGGACCGAGGACGTTGGTCAGCACCATCTCGGTCCACCCGGACGGGTCGCCCTCCGCGACCGAATCGTGCGTGGCGACACCGGCGTTGGCGACGACCGCGTCGAGCCGCCCGAACTGTTTCAGCGTCGTCTCCACGGCGGCCTGCACCTGGTCGTACTCGGAGGCGCTGCCGGGAATCGTCAACAGGCCCGCGGGATGTCCCAGTTGACCGGCGAAGGCGTGCAGCCGCTGCTCGCTGCGGCCGGTGACGGCCACCCGGCCGCCCGCGCCGAGGAGTTGTCTCGCGACGGCCGCGCCGATCCCGCTGCCGCCGCCGGTTATGAGCGCGACGTGAGAGTTGTCGTTCATGGTGATGTGGTCCCCCCGTGGGTCGGTGAACTCCGCGTTTCCGGAAGGGCAGTGTTTCCGGAAGGGCAGTTCATCACCTTGAGCACTCTTGAAGTCAAGCCGCCGAGATCACAGGCCGTTCACACCGGCCGCACCGCCGTGTGCACGGTGTGCGCGGCGAGCACGAACACGTCGGCGCGCCGGTGCACACCGGCCGGGTCCTGCGGGTCGACCAGCCGGTCGAGGGTGGCCCGGTCCTCGGCACCCAGGGCGTCGCCGTAGACGTCACGGACCCGGGTCAGCCAGGTCGCCACGTAGGCGCGGACGCGGTCCGGGGCCGGGGCGGGCAGGTCGAGGAGGAAGCTGCGGCTGCCGGCGTACTTCAGACCCGCCGAGGTCAGCAGGGCGGACCAGTCCTCGGTCTCGGTGACGGCGCCGGGGAGGTCGGCGCGCATCCGCGCGAACCACTCGGCCTCGATCGCGTCGATCCGCGCCTCCAGGCCCGGGCGGCCGATGCCGAAGTCGCGCGGCAGGAACCGGGAGGGCAGCCCGCCCTCCATGATGGCCAGGGTGCCGCCCGGGGCGAGCCGCTGCGCGAACGCGGCCAGCCCGGCGCGCTGGTCACCGAGGTGATGCAGGCTGCGGCTGGCCCACAGCAGATCGGCCGGGTACTCCAACTCGCCCAGCACATCGGGCAGTTCACCGGTCAGCGTGCCGAAGCGGTCACTGTAGCCCAGCCGCTCGGCGCGGGCCTTGGACCGTTCCAGAAGCGGTCCGGAACCGTCCACCGCGACGACCCGCGCGCCCGGGAACGTCTCCGCGAACAGGCACGCGACCACACCCGGCCCGCTGCCCGCGTCGACGATCAGCCCCGGATCGGTCCGCTCCTTCGCCAGCCAGGCCATGGCCCGCTCGTACAACGGCGCGAACAACTCGGCCTGGGTCTCCAGCAGGGGGCCCATGACGGCCCAGTCGATGTCGGTGTGGTCGTGGTGGTGGGCGTGCTTCTCGTCGTGATGGGCGTGCTTCTCGCTGTGCTCGTGCGCCATGGTGGTCAGCCTCTCGTCCGCGTGCCGCCAGCCTGCGCCGACGCACCGTCCGGGGGCCACTTCCGTTGCCGAAGCGGCAAAAAAAGGGGCGGCAAAAGGCGCAGCAAAAAATGGGGTGCGGCGGGGGCCGCCGGTCGCCGAGCATGCCCGTATGGGCGACACGGACGACGTGATGGTGGAACGCTTCCTCGAAGACGGATTCGTGAAGGTCGAGGGGGCCTTCCCGCCGCGGGTCGCCGAGCACTGCGCCCGACTGCTGTGGCGGGAGACGGGCTACGACGCGGAGGATCCCGGCACCTGGAAGGACCCCGTGGTCTGGGTACCGGGCATGGGGCAGGGCCCGTTCGCCGCGGCCGCCAACTCCCCCGCCCTGCACGAGGCGTTCGACCTCCTGGTCGGCGAGGGACGCTGGGCGTCGCGCTACGGCCTGGGCGCCTTCCCACTGCGCTTCCCGCACGAGGACGAACCCGACGACGCCGGCTGGCACATCGACGGGAGTTACACGCCCGAGGGCGAGACCTGGCCGTTCGCCAACCTGCGCTCGCGGGACCGGGCACTGCTGATGCTGTTCCTGTTCACCGAGGTGACCGAGGACAACGCCCCCACCCGCATCCGCGTCGGCTCCCACCTCGACGTGCCACCGCTCCTGGAACCGTACGGCGAGGCGGGGGTGTCCGGCCTGGAGATCGCCCCGCAACTGGTCGAGGCCACCGCCCACCGCCCGCTCGCGTACGCCACCGGCAGCCCCGGTGACGTGTACCTGTGCCATCCCTTCCTGGTCCACGCGGCCCAGCCGAACCACGGCACCCGGCCCCGTTTCCTCGCGCAGCCACCATTGATGCCGGCGGTCCCCTTCGAGCTGGACCGTCCGGACGGCGACTACTCGGCGGTGGAGTTCGCGATCCGCCGGGGGCTGGCAGGGAAGGGCTGACGCCGACGGACCCCCGCGCCTTGAGGGGCGGGCGCGGGGGTGTATGCCATGTGCGATGCGGTACGCGATTACTGTCTGCGATCTACAGAGGCGGGTACGCGTTGGCCATCAGCTGCTGGAACTGCGCCGAGAACCAGTGCCCGGACAGCGGGGCGTTCGGCAGCGCGCCCGACATGTTGTTGCCGTTGCGGGCGTTGCCCGTGTACGTCGGGTCGCACATGCGGTCGAAGCCCTTGCCCTCGTCGTTGGCGATGGCGGTGCTGGAGCCGTCGGACTCACCCGGCGGCTTCATCCACACATAGGCGTCGATCCCGGTCGCGGGGGCGGCCTGCGGACGTTCACCGAGGCCGGCTCCGGACTGGTTGCACCAGTTCCCGACCTGGATGCGGCGGTCGTAACGTCCGCCGTCGACGTACGTGTCCACACTGGTAGTTGCGCCCGGACCCGTCGGCCGGGCCGAGCCGCCCCAGCCGTTCCTGGACGTGTCGATCAGCATGCCGATACCGGAGTTGAAGCCGACCGACACCAACTGGTTGCGGAACGCCTGGGCGTACGACAGCTCGTCCACGTAGCGGTTCCAGTCGACCCACTTGGACTGGCGTACGGAGACGCCGTTCACGCTGTCGTTGATGGTGAAGTTGTTCTCCTTCAGGGCGCTGTAGTTGGCCGTGTTGGTGATGAAGCCGGCGACGTCGTTGACGGTCGCGCCCTCGGCGTTGGCGGCCTGGTACATGAGAGTCGCGGCGGGCGCGAAGTTGTCGTCCCAGCCGAGCCAGCCGTGGTGGCCTGCGTCGATGTAGTTGTAGACGTTGGGGATCGCGCCGAGCTTGTTCAGCGCGTAGCCGACGCCCTTCACGTAGTTGCCGTTGGCGAGCATCGTGTCGCACTGCGGGGTGGCGGTGGCCTTGCTGCCGGTGTTGGTCACGAGGTTGGGCAGCGAGTCGATCTCGATCGTGGTGACGATCCGCAGCGAGGCGTACTTGCTGTCGGCGAGGATCGCGGCGATCGGGTCGATGAACTCGCTTTCGTAGCGGCCGATTTCGGTCGGGCCGAGTTCGCCGTTGGAGGCGAGGGCCGCGCAGTCGCGTCCGGGCAGGTCGTAGACGACGAGCTGGACGACCTCTTCGCCGCTGCCCTTCTGGGCGAGCGCCGCGTCGAGGTGGGCGCGCAGGCCCATGCCGCCGTTGACTCCGTTGATGGCGGCGATGCGGTCGAGCCAGACGCCGGTGGGCTGGTTGGAGATCCGGCTGCCGCCGGTCTCGGCGGCGGCCTTCGCCGACCACTCCGGGTTCACATAGACCTTGGCGTCCGCGTACGGGTTGTCGACCCGGGTGCCGGGATCGGTACCGCCACCGCCGCCTCCCCCGCCGCTGCCGTCGTCGACGTTGCAGGTCACGCCGTCGAGGGTGAACGTGGTCGGGAGCGCGTTGGTGCCGCTGTAGGAGGCGTTGAAGCCGAAGCTGACCGAACTCCCGGTCGGCAGGCTCGCGTTGTAGGTCTCGTTGGCCGCCGTGACGGCGGTCCCGCTCTGGTTGATCTTCGCGTTCCAGCCGCTGGTGACCTTCTGGTTGCCGGCGTACGACCACTTCACGGCCCAACTCGACTTGGCGGCCGAGTTGTTGGTGACCGTGACGGCGGCGGTGAAGCCGGTGTCCCACTGGTTCTGCACCTTGTAGTCGACGCTGCACGGAATCGCGGCGATGCCGACGTCCGCGGCGGGGATGGCGGCGACCGCCGTCCCCGAGGCCCCGGCGACGAGCACCAAGGCAGCGAGCAACGCTGTTCTGGTACGGCTCATGAGTGCGGGTTTCCTTGTCTGGTAAGGAAGTTGGTTGCGGGTGCTGTGATGTGCGGGTGGTGCGCAGTTCGCTGTGCGGGGGCGCCTATCCGTTGAGGGCGCGCAGATGGTCGCGCAGCCCGATGCCGTACGCGGTGGGCGTACCGGTGTAGTCGGAGATCAGCGACGGACCGGCGGAACAGTCCCAGGTGTTCCAGGTCCAGCCGAGATACGAGAGCCCGCGGTCGTCGAACCACTTCATGACCTGGTCGACGAAGCCGTGCGAGCAGGTGTTCTCACCCATCTCCCCTGCCACCAGCGGCACTTGGGCCGCGACGGGGGCGAGTTGGGAGTTCCAGCAGCTCTCGGTCGCGCAGGTGTTGAAGTTGTAGACGTGGTACGCGGCGACGAGATTGCCGGTCGGGTCGGTGGGCCGGTAGGTCAGCCACTGGCTGAGGTCGTTCGAGTACGCGAGTCCGCCGGCCATGATCACGTTCTGGGCGCCGGTCGACCGTACGGCGTCGACGAGATCCTGCATACCGGCGACCTCGTACCCGATGCCGGGGCAGGTACCGCCGTCCCGCCAGCACTGCCACGCCTGGGTGTTCGTGGAGGTCGCGCGGTCCGGATACGGCTCGTTGAACAGGTCGAACGCGACGGCCTGGTCCGCCTTGAAGGTGCTGGCGACCGAGGACCAGAACGACGGGGTGTACTGCGCGTCCGGCATCGGCTTCTGGCAGGTGGCGTGCACGTCGGAGCAGCCCGCCGAGTTGCCGGTGTACTGGCCGTAGGTCCAGTGCAGTTCGACGATCGGTGTCATGCCGTGCGCCTCGACCTTCGCCACCAGGTCCTTGACGGCGGCGATGTAGTTGGCGCCCGCGTACTCGGGTTTGATGTTCGAAAGGCCCAGCCAGCACTCCTCGTTGAGCGGAATGCGGACGACGTTGGCCTTCCAGTCGGCGATCGCCGCGACGGCCGCGTCGTCGACGGGACCGTCCCAAATGCCGTAGCCCTGAACGCACATGAACTCGCCGCCGGACCGATTGACGCCGAGCAGACGCCGGTTGGTGCCGTTGGCGTCCACGAGTTTGTTCCCGGAGACGTGCAGCGCGGGCGCGCCGCCGCTCGGTGGCGGTGAGGTCGGAGGCGGCGAGGTCGGTGGTGTCGGCTCCGAATCGACGTTGCAGGTCGTGCCGTTGAGCTTGAACGCGGACGGTACGGCGTTGCTCCCGGACCAGTTGGCGAGGAAGCCGGCACTCACGCTCGCGCCGGTGCCGAGCGAGCCGTTCCAGCTCTCGTTGGCCGCGGTGACCGTCGTGCCGGACTGGGACCACTTGGCGTTCCAGCCCTGGGTGACCTTCTGGCCGCCGGCGAAGTCGAAGCTCAGGCTCCAACTGGTCACCGGTGCCATGTTGTTGGTGATCTGCACTGCGCCCTGGAATCCGGTGTCCCACTGGCTGGTGACCGAGTACGCCACCGTGCACGCGGGGGTCGCGCCGGACGCCGTGACCACCGGAACGACCATGGCCCCGACAAGGGCGGTCGCGCCGGCGACGGCTAAAAGGATTGAACGCGGGGGGTGTCGCATGAGCGACTCCTTGCAGCTCGGGCGCGTCGTACGGACGCGTCGACTGACGGAATCGCTCCCACTGGTGTCCAGGAAGGTAGCGCCAAGTGACGGTAAAGGACAGGGGAGTCACAGACTTTCGCCGACTTTCCCTCACCCCACGCCTGTCGAATCTTTTCGACTCCGTAAGCACCTTGACGGCTCTCACCCCCGTCCCCACGATGGGAGCGCTCCCACTGGTTCAAGGCTTGTTGCTGCTCCGCCCCCACCCCTCCGAGCCGCAAGGAGGAACCAGCACATGCACCCCAGAAGGAGACGCCGTTTGACGCGGCGACTGTGGACCGCTGTCGTGGCGGCCCTCGCGCTTCCCGTCTCGATGCTCGCGACGGGCACAACTCCCGCCCAGGCGGCGACAGTTCAGTGCAGCGTGGACTACAGGACGAACGACTGGGGCTCCGGCTTCACCGCGGATCTGACCCTCACCAACCGGGGTACGGACGCGATCAACGGCTGGACCCTGACGTACGCCTATACGGGCAACCAGAAACTCAGCAACGGCTGGAACGGCACCTGGTCCCAGTCCGGCAGCTCGGTCACGGTGACGAACGCGTCGTACAACGGGACGATCGCCGCGGGCGCGGCCGTTTCCACCGGCGCGCAGTTCGCCTACAGCGGCACCAACACCGCGCCCGCCTCGTTCGCGATCAACGGCACCACCTGCGTCGGCGCGCATCAGCCGCCGATCACCGTGCTGACCAGCCCGAGCGCGGGCGCGATCTACAGCCAGGGGGCCGCGATCCCGCTCGCGGCGACCGCGGCGGCGGCCGACAACGCGACGATCAGCAAGGTCGAGTTCTACGACGACACCACGCTGCTCGGCACGGACACGACCTCGCCGTACTCGCTCTCGGCCTCTGGTTTGACCGTGGGCAGTCATTCGCTGGTGGCGAAGGCGTACGACAGTCTGGGTGCGTCCGGCACGTCCGCGCCGGTCGGCATCACCGTCGCCTCGGGACCCGCGATCGTGGCCTCGCCGACCCAACTGGGCGTCCAGCAGGGGAAGTCGGGCACGTTCGCCGTGTCGCTGTCCTCGCAGCCGACGTCGAACGTGACCGTTACGACGGCCCGCGCGAGCGGCAACACGGGTCTGTCGGTCACGGGTGGCGCGTCGCTCACCTTCACGCCGTCGAACTGGAGCACCGCGCAGACGGTGACCGTCACGGCCGACGCGTCCGGCACCGGTTCGGCGTCCTTCGACTCGACGGCGACGGGCTTGACCAAGGCGACGGTCACGGTGACGGAGCTGGCGGCGGCGAACGCGTACGACGCCCGCTTCCTGGACCTCTACGGGAAGATCACCAACCCGGCGAACGGCTACTTCTCGCCCCAGGGCATCCCCTACCACTCGGTGGAGACCCTGATCGTCGAGGCGCCGGACCAGGGGCACGAGACGACGTCGGAGGCATACAGCTATCTGCTGTGGCTGCAGGCGATGTACGGCAAGGTGACGGGCGACTGGTCGAAGTTCAACGGCGCCTGGGCCCTCATGGAGAAGTACATGATCCCGACCCACGCCGACCAGCCGACGAACTCCTTCTACAACGCCTCGAAGCCGGCGACCTACGCGCCCGAACTGGACACGCCGAACGAGTATCCGGCGAAGCTCGACACCTCGGTGCCGGTGGGATCGGATCCGATCGCCGGTGAACTGAAAACCGCATACGGTACGGACGATGTCTACGGTATGCACTGGCTGGAGGATGTCGACAACACCTACGGCTACGGCGACACGCCGGGCGGCGGGTGCGAGGCGGGGCCGACGGCGAGCGGGCCGTCGTACATCAACACCTTCCAGCGCGGACCGCAGGAGTCCGTGTGGGAGACGGTGCCGCAGCCGACCTGTGACGCCTTCAAGTACGGTGGTACGAACGGGTACTTGGACCTCTTCACCGGTGATTCTTCGTACGCCAGGCAGTGGAAGTACACGGATGCCCCGGACGCCGACGCGCGGGCCGTGCAGGCCGCGTACTGGGCGGACACCTGGGCCAAGGAGCAGGGCAAGGGTGCCGACGTCTCCGCGACCGTCGGCAAGGCCGCGAAGATGGGCGACTATCTGCGGTACGCCATGTACGACAAGTAAATCTGCCGCACCTTTTCTGACCTGGGCTTATGAGGGTTAAAGCGGCTGTGGCCTGCTAGGACGGGTTACAGAGGCGATCGGAGGCAGTCAGAGGAAAACGCTCTGATTCGACCCCGGTACGACCCGGGTCGCTCGGAGGCAGTCAGAGGCGGTGCCTCTGCAATCTGCTTCTGGGAGACACGAGTTGGCCGGATGGATCAGGAGCGGTGGCCTCGACGGCTTTCTGTTTCTGCCTTGGTCGAGTTGCGATGGGGACGCCTGCCTCCGGAGCGGGGCCAGGCATACGAATGCCTCCAGGACGGCAATCCTGGAGGCATCGCTGGCACCGATCGGAGGTCGGTTCCGGGCATCACCCGTGGTTTTAGCGGGCCTGGGTGGCGCCCTTGTCTTTGCGAGACGACCTCACCGTGCCACACCACAGTCATCAGGCAGAACCACAGCGGCAGATCCCTCACCCGTTCGGCCGACTGGGCCTTCACCACCTTCGTCCGGCTGCGGCCGAACTGGTCCTGCTCGGGGATCTCACCGGCCGGTACGCGACGGGCAGTTACAGCAGGCTCGGCTCCGACGGCCACACCGTGGCCGTGCGCCCCAACCGGGCGGCCGCCGCCGAGCACGGACACCGTGTCACAGCGGCCATCGCCTGCCATGTCGCTCGCGCCGGCGGCACCATCGACGATCTGACCCAGCTGCTGCTGCACCCCGACCACGAGGGTGGCCGACACGCCCGGCACATCGCGCTGCGCTCGGGGCAGGCGCGGGCCCTGGACTACATCCGCCGGGTGTGGGCCAGCGCGACGGCGGTGGTCGCCGGAACGCGAGTGCTGGACTCACGTCACGATGTGTACGAGGTTCTCGCCGCGCTGCGGGACCGCATCGAGTCCACGCCCTGGCGCGGCGAGCGGGGACGGACCGCGCTGCGGGTGCTGCGGGCCCATCTGAACTTCGCCGAGACCGCCGGTGGCCCGCTGCACCACGCCAGCGAGCGGCAGACCGCGGAGGAAGCGGGTATCTCGCGGACGACGCTGCGTGTGGTCTACGAGACCGTTCTCAAGCCTGGGGGCTGGCTGCGTCGGCTGCGGGTCGGGCATGGTCGGGAAGGTTCCACCTGGTATCTCGACCATGGCACCGGCGGTGGCCCTCGTGGCTACGTTTCGCTGTCTCGTTTCTGGACCACTCAGTACCCCCCCGACCTGGCACTTGAGGAGTGGACCACCCCTGAGACGGCCATGACGGCCGACATCGACTCCACCGTCATCGCCCGCCTGATGGGCCACGACGCCTTCGCCCACCGCGGCCTCGGCAGCTCCGCCTTGATGATCATCGGGGCGCTGCACGTCCGGCCCGCTCAGACGGTCGGCGATCTTGTCGGTACGGCTTCCGTGTCCCGTGCCACTGCCTACCGGACCTTGCGGCGCCTGGCCGACCACGGTCTCGTGCACCACGACGGTGAGACCTGGACCCTCGCTCCCAGCGCCGTGGAGGGCTTCGGCAACGGCTCTCAGGGCGCCGCTACGGAACCGGGCACACGGCCGGCACAGGGCTGGGACGCCATCGCCCAGTGCTACGCCACGGCGGGCGTCGCGGTCCGGCGCAGGACTCTGCACGCGGTCGAGCGAGCTGCGTACCAGGAGGCGCTGGACCGGTTCGCGGAGCACCGCAGCAAGGCCATGGTGATCGTCCGCGACGAGCACCAGGTCCTGGTCCCGGCACCCCGGCCTGATGAGATCCCGTCCGCGTGGCGGACCCCGGGCGGCAGCGTCCTCGACCCGGTCACCGGTCGGCCTGCCGCCGATTGGCGCCTTGCCACCGACGGGCGACTGATCCTCATCACCCCTGCCGACCAGCGCAGTTACGACGAGCTGGCCGCTGCCCATGCCGAAGCACTCAAGGAATGGAACTCCGCCGCGTGACTCCACAACCTCCACCCGCCGATGCCGAGAGTGAATCGGTCACTCCTCAAGGCCTCCGCGAGAAGTACGAGTTGGGCGCCACGGTCGCCGAACTCGTCGCCACGAGCGGGCTGTCGTACGGCACGGTCCTCAACCGTCTGCACGAGGCCGAGACCGTGATGCGCACGTCGTGGCAGACGCGCAGGTTGCGAGACGGGCAAGCGCGCCGCAATCTCGCGGCTCGTCTGCGCCGTCTCTACGAGCAACAGGGCGCCACGCTCGCGGAGTTGGCCGTGGCCGGGTCCGTGACGCGGCGTGCCGCCAAGCGGCTGCTGATCGAGGCCGGGGGCACGCCCCGCACCACTCAGCAGACGCTGCGCATCCGTTCCGCAGCCAGCGCAGCGCGGCGAAAGAGGCTCGCGATGTCCCTGCGGGCGCGGTACGAGGCCGGCGCCACGGTGCCGGACCTCGCCGCAGAGTGCAGCTACTCCGTCGGCACCGTCTATCGGCTCCTGCACCAGGCAGGCACCCGCATGCGGCCCAAGCACAACCACGGCCCTGCCCGCACATCGAGGAAACGGTCATGAGCGCCCCCACACGTGTTCATGGCTACCAGGACGGGACGGTGTGCCATCCCGGACACGGCACAGCAGCACGGGCCCCTCCGCCGTCAGCTGACCCCACCGCCGAACGTCGGCCTTCTGGCCGATGCAAGTACGTCAACGCACCTTTCCCGATTCAGGAGATCAAGCACACGTGAGTGAGAACACCCGTACCAAGACCCTGGCCGCTGCTGCGGCGAGCGCCTGGGACGCCTTCGTCATCGTGGTCGGCATGCTCAAGGGCGGCACCGGCAAGACCACCTCCGCCTGGTTCATCGCCCTCTACTACGCCGTCGCCCTCGACGTGCCGACGCTCTTGCTGGACGCGGACGCCACCAGCCAGTCCGCCTACGACTGGTTCAAGGTCGCCCAGGCCGCCGGCTTCGAGATCCCCGCCAACCTGGTCATCAAGCGCTACCCCTTCGACGACATCGCCGAGTACATCCGGGCCAAGCGCGGCGAGTTCGGGGCGATCGTGGTCGACGCCGGCGGCGGCAGCGCCCGGATCTTCCACGAGGCTGTTACCGAGGCGAACCTGCTGCTCGTGCCGGTCGCCCCCACCAAGATCGAGCGTCGCAAGCTCGTGGCCACCTTCGACGAGACCGAGCGCGCCGCCGCCCGCAACCCCCACGGCGTCACCGCTCACGTCGTCATGGTCAAGGCCGACGACCGCACCACCCTGCCCCGCACTGCGAAGGAGCAGCTGCTGGATCCCGCCGAGGGCGGGGGTATCGGCCCGGACCGCGACGAGCCGTTCCCGCTCGCCGAGACCGTTATCCACTCCTGGGTGCACTACATGGAGGCCTTCGGCGAGATCCCCACCGAACTGAGCGAGTACGCCAACCTGATGAAGGAGCTGACCGAAGCATGAGCGAGCAGAACGAGAGGCCGAGGCCCCCGGCCCGCCGCACGGGCGGTCGCCCCCTGGGCGCCGCCAGGAAGACGACCCCGCCGCCCCCGCCGCCGGCCCCAGAGCTCACGCACGAGCAGTTCGCCGCCGAGCAGGTGTCCGGCCAGGAAGAAGACCGTCCGGCTTTTGCCGAGACCGAGGTCCAGCAGCCTTCCTCGGCCCCGGTTGAGATGGGGGCGCACGGTGAGCCAACCGGGATGCTCGCCGAGGTTCCGGAGCCTCAGGCCCCGCCGACCGCCAACACCGTACCGAGCGGCCCCGTCCAGGCCCCCGCTGCAGGAGCGCCCGAGATGCACTCTGTTCCCCGTGGACATTCGACGCATGGGCACGAGCAGTTCGCGGCCCGTACCGGCGAGGTCGCGGCGCCGGCGGCTCAGCCCACGCAGGTGAGCGAGCAGGATCCGCAGGCCGGTCTCTCTCACGCCATCCCCACGACCGCTGGGGTACCGCCGACCGCCGAGGTCGCCGTACGGCACGCCGTTTCTCCGGTCCCGGGTGGTACGGCCTTCCCGGTGAGGAGCGATGTTCCGGCATCGCACCACGAGCAGAACACGCGATCGGAGGCAGCACCCAGCGAGGGAACCCCGTGGGCTCAGGGACCCGGTCGTCCCAAGGACATTCCCGAGACGGCGGCCGTCCTCAACCAGCGCATCATCACGCGCGAGAGCCTCGACTCCTCGGTCCCTGCCGCGCTGAAGCTGAAGAAGCGCATCAAGCGGTTCGCCCTGGACAACGAACTCGACCACCTGCCCATCGGCGACATCGTCTCGGTCGCCCTGGACGAATGGCTCACCGCCCGCGGCTTCTAACGCGCGCCTCCCGGGTGGCCGCGCGATCTCCGCTCTCGCGGCCACCCGCCCGCCCGACTATTCCACTAGCCCAGTAGGCGGATAGCTATCCGCCTAGCCCGACCGAGTGGAGCTGGAGCAGCTCTCGTGGCCGATCACTCTCTATACGCCCGCCGGCTGCGTGAAATCGCAGACGCGCTGGATGCCGAGTTCCCACCAACCAGCGACACACGTACACCGCATCCGGACACTCTGGACATCATCAGAAACCGACACACCAAACGCGGACAGTTCAACCACGCCGTTCCCGAAGTCCTCCAACTCCAACGCAGGATCCGCCGCTGCAACGCCGACACCGGCGTACCGCACGGAGACATCGTCGCTCTGGCCGTCGACACCTGGCTCCGCGCCAACGGCTACCCGCCTGACCTCACGCGCCCCCAGGGCGAAGCGCAATGATCGGGCAGCCCGGAGAACTCTGGGGCGCCGGGCTACGACATGGTCCGTGCGAGCCGTCTGGAGCGGGACACAGGGTCTCACCGTCAGCGATGTGCACCACCAGGTTGACCTAGAACGACTATGCCCGCACTCACCTCGAACTGCAGCGGTTTACGGCGCTGGCTCGCCGTCTGCTCGGGCCGTCCGTGCAGATCTTCGGTGATGGCCCCTTCACATGGAGCCGCGCACCCCTCAGTCGGCCCCGGGAGGAATCGAATGGTCGCTGCCGGGCGCGCCTCGGTGCGCTCGGCGGTCGAGGTGACGCAGTCTCGTGACCAGCCACATGTCACAACTCCCGGCGGAATCACCACTGTTGCGGTGCGTACCACGCGTGGGCGGTACGTGAATGAGGCATTCGGAAGGGGAAGCAGCGACATGGATCCTGTGATCGTTGGAGCGGTGGTCACTGTGGCCGTCAGCCTCGTCAACGGCATAGTGAAGATCACTCAGCGGCGGGTGACCGCCGCCGTGGAGATTGCCCGCATCACCGAGGCCGGCCAGACGGACAGGATCCGCTGCACCACGGCGCAGGAATCCGGCCTCAGCCGGAACCGTGGCCCACTCCCGGCCGGCGGGAACGGGGGTGGCCGTGATGGAGGACGCACTGAGCAGTGACATCGACCTCGTCGAGCACGTCGAATCCAGTCCGGTCCCGCTGCCCGGCATCGAACTTGCCGAGGCCCTCCATCACGAGCAGTATCCGGCGCTGGTCCGCTTCCTGCTTCTGAACGGAGCGTCCTGGGCAGAAGCCCAGGACGCCGTCCAGGACGCGTTCACCCAGATGTGTGCGCCCGGTCTGTCGGTGACCCACCCTCGCGCATGGCTGCGCACCGTGGCCTGGCGGTCATGGGTGAGCCAGCAGGTGAAACCCGAGGACTCCTGCGCCGAGATACCTGAGCCGCCCACCAGCCTGCGCTGGCAGACCCCGGCCCACGCGGCCGAACTCGGGGAGGAAGAGCGGCGGGTGCTGTCCCTGCTGCTCCAGCTGCCGACCAAGCAGCGCGCGGCCATGGCCTGGCACCTCGACGGTTTCACCACCGCGGAAAGCGCCCGCGCCATGCGCACCACGCAGGCAGCCGTACGCCAGAACCTCGCCAGAGCCCGAGCTGCCCTGCGGGAAGGCCTGGGACTGGAAGGCCGCTTCAACGATGAGAGGAGGACGACGTGACGGACCGCGATCCGCGTATCCAGGCGGAAGGCCGCTGTAAAGACGACCTCGACATGCTGCTGGCGACAACGCACACGCAGCTGGGGACCGCCATCTCCGACCGCATCAACGCTCACGGCGGGCCGCCCGAGCTGCGCACCCCGGACTTGGCGTTGGACCGTCTCCTGGCTGCCACTCACCGATCCATCGGGAGTGCCGTCGCCTGCCGCCATTCCCGTGAGGCTCGTGCTGCCCAGGCCCAAAGAGATCTGGCGCTCGAAGCCCGCCTGGCAGAACGCGGCCCGCTCGCCAACCGGCCCTCGTCAGTGCGGGTGAAGTACCGTCAAGAAGCCCTGCGTCTTGCCCGCCGCTACTGGCCCAGCGACCTGGCCGAGGGCATGCGGGCTGCTGTCCGCCTCGTCCACAACCTGATCTACCTTCTGGAGAACCCCTCTCAGCCTGTTGCTGACGTGGACGCGGTGGTCGAACAACTCCGGGAACACCTCGACGCAATGGCCCGGCTGCCGGAGCCAAAACGGGCTCCGGTCACGCTCACCGGACTCGACTACCTGGTGGCTGTTGAATGGGTCCTCGCCGATCCGGCCGAGCGGTTGATGCACGATCTTCATCGAATTCGTCAGCTGCTCGATGAAGAACTGGCACCGGCGATCGACACCCTGACGTCTCCTCCGGCCGACCTGTTCGGTGTCGATGCAGTCGCCCAGGACCTCGTCGACGATCTGATCCAGGGCTGTGAGCAGGCCAATGCTCTGGCCAAGGCGGTCGGCGAAGTCGAACGGGCCAGCAGCGACTTCGTCGGAGCAGACCTCAGCGACGCCAAGCTGGAGGGCGTACTCCTGGAGGGGATTCTGTGGGATGCCGCGACTATATGGCCAGGAGGATGGGAATCCCTCGTCAGGCGTGCCTCGCTGCCTTCCACCGAAGACCAAGGAGTCCTCGTTATCGCCGCCGAACCGTCCAGCACCATGCTCCACGTCGAAGCGTGACCAGCCCACACAGGCCCTCGCCACCGGTACGGGCACAGCGGAAGGCTGTAGGCGGGACGAACTCACGGCCGGAAAGCGCAGTCTCGCGTGCGACTCCCCAGCATCAAGGTGCCGGCCCACGTGATCTTGCCGTCGTGCCAACCGAGCAATGATGTGAGTACGAAGCGGCCGCCTGCTGGCCCCCAAATCAGCGAAAGGCTGGCTGATTCAACCAGTCCAAAATGCAGGTGAAAGGGGAGGCCGATTGAATGGATCCCGGTAGTAGCGTGGTAGAGATGTCAGCGTGACTGACCTTACTGGAGGCTTCGGGATGGACGAGCAGGCGTTCAACAAGGAAGTGGGGGCGCGGGTTCGTGCTGCTCGCGAGGAGGCAGAACTGACTCAGAGCGCGCTGGCGCGTCTGGCTGGGCTGACGCGGGGATCAATCACGAATATCGAGTCCGGCACCCAGTCCACCTCGCTGTTCCGGTTGGCCAAGATCGCGGCGGCGGTGCGAGTGCAGTCAGCGGAACTCATCCCGGATCTGTCCCAGACTCCGACTGCGAGCGACCTCCCCGTTCACCTCGCGGACGCTGTTGCCGCCGTTACGCAGGCCGCCCAGCAAGTCATGGAGGCGAATCATGGCAAGGGCTGATGCTGCGGCCAAGGCGCTGCTGGAGAAGTTCAGTCTCGACAAGCCGCCGATCGATCCTTACGGGCTGGCCAAGCAGCTCGGAGTGACGGTTGTCCCACAGGATCTGGCGTCCGATGTTTCCGGCATGCTGCTGCGCAACGACGGGCAGCAGGTGATCGGCATCAACCAGACTCATACGAAGAACCGCCGGAAGTTCACGGTGGCGCACGAACTCGGCCATCTCCTGCTACATCGCGGTCGTCCGCTGATTCTGGATTCCGACCTGCGCATCAACTATCGCGACTCCGTGTCGAGTATGGCGACCGACCGGGAAGAGATCGAGGCCAACCGCTTCGCCGCAGCGCTGCTCGCGCCGGAGGTCATGGTCCGGGCCGGCGCGGCCAGAGTGTCGGCGCCATCCGCCGACGACCTCGTGGATGCACTGGCTCGCGAGTTCGAGATCAGCACGCAGGCGATGAGCTTCCGCCTGATGAACCTCGGCATCATCTCCGGCTCGGGCCACTAGCACCTCCGCGCGGACGCCCCGCCTCGACTTTGAGGTCCTCGGGGTAGCGCATCATCATCCCTTGCGAGGATAGTTTGGCTGACATAGAAGGCATGCTTGCGAAACTAGTCTGGGGTGTGCATCCTGGGACAGGCGACAACTGCCGAGGCGCGAACCGCACCACGGCGGCAGCCACTCGGAGCACGCATGGCGCGCGACTCCGCTCTGCCGTCTCCTGTAAGGAGCACTTCATGACCGAGCACGTCACCACTCCCGATCATGCCGAGGCCGGATCGCAGCACAGCCAGCTCACCGTCATCGTCTACGCTCCCCGCGACCCTGACCCGAGGACCTTCCACTTCCCGCGGACCCAGACCGTCGGCGCCGCTGCCGCCTACGCAGCCCAGCAGTTCGGCTACGCCGGCGGCACGCCCTCGTTCCAGAACAGTGAGGGTGAGGTCCTCAACCGCGACCTCAGCCTGGTCGCCGCCCACGTCCACAACGGTGACACCCTGGAACTCGTCGACATCGGCGGCGGGGTCTGACGTGCTCCCTGAGCAGGTGACCCGTGCGGTGATGGTCAGCGAGACTCCGGCCATCACCGCCTGGGCCGATCGCCACCGTTGGACAGTCTGTGTTGACCCCGACAACCAGACGCTGACCGCGGAAACACGCCACCCGGTCACGGACACGCAGGTGCGCTTCGAGGCAGACCTCACCGATTACCCGGCCTTCCCGCCTGCCTGGACCTGCCGCGACGACCAGGGGGCCAACCCCCGCAGCGCCTTTCCGCTCGCCGGCACTGGCCCGATGATCGCCGGATCGGTCTTCCACTCGAACCTGGTCATCTGCGCTCCCTGGAACCGGCTCGCGTACAGCGAGCACAGCGGCCCGCACGGTGACTGGGGTGGCCCCGGCCAGTGGAAGACGGCAGCTTCCGCCTACACCCGGGCCCACACGCTCGCCGACATGCTCAATACGCTGCGTCTGCACCTCGCCGTCAGCCCCGGGATGGCGTCATGACGGTCCACCGACGCACCCCGCTGCCCACCGGCCCGGCCCGCGGGCGGCTCCTGGTGGCGGAAAGCGTTCTCGCTCCGACCCGTGCAGCCCTTCAGGTAAGCAGCGGCTCCGACGGGCGCCGCCACGAAGGAGTGGTCCTGTGGCTTGGCCGCATCCAGGACGCTACGGCCCTGGTACTTGCCGCCGCCACACCGCCCGCCGTCACCAGCCCCGGCCGTGTCCACCTCGATGAGAACACCGTAGGAGCCGTCGCCCGCACCGCTCGTGCCAGAGGTCTCGGCGTCATCGCCCAGGTGCACTCACACCCTGGCCAAGACACCCGCCACTCCGACGGTGACGACCAGCTAGTCCTCATGCCCTTCGCGGGCATGTTCTCCCTCGTCGTCGCCGCTTATGGCACCGGGGCACTCCAGCCTGGACAAGGCGCGGGACTCCACCAGTACCAAGACGGACGCTGGGTCCTCGTCACCGACCCGGGCGCGATGATCAGCATCCCCGCCCACCTCAGCATCCAGGAGCTCGGGTGAACGACATCGCCAGACGCTTCTACGCCGAGCGTGATGCCCGTACCCTTCAATACGGGGCGGACACAGATGCTCTGACCCGCCCTATCGCTGTCCTCGTCGCCTCCGACGCAACAAGCCGCCCGGCACAGGTTGCGGCCCTCGCCTTGGTGAACATGCTCGCCCGGGTGCACCGTCGGCTTCACCTCGTCGTGCCGACGGATGACTTGTGGGCCCAGGCACTCGTGGACGCCCCCACGCTGGCTGACGCCATGGTCGCCACGGTCACCAGCATCAACCCGGTCCTGGCGCTCACGACCGCCCGAACCCCCGCCTCTATCCCGGCCGATGCGATCACCATCGGCATCGGAACGAAGCTGCCACAACGGCTCGACCTCTACCTGGGCTGGCACGGCGGCCGCGGAGAAATCGCCACCGCGCCCTGCCCCGCATCCTCGACGCCTGAGGAGGAGCACCTCCTCGGCGCCGCTACCGCAGCATGCCTGGCCGCCACCATGGCCTTCCGCGCAGCTCACGGCAACGCGATCCGTCCCACACGCCTGAACCCACTCGAACGCACCGCTGATGCAGACGCCGGCACCACAAGCCAGACCGGACCCGTCGATGCCGGGAACACTCTCGTTGTCGGAGCCGGAGCCGTCAGTCAGGCACTCTTCTACTGGCTGCGCGAGATCGGTGTCGTCGGCCAATGGGACGTAGTCGACGGTGACCTCGCCGAGCTGCACAACACCAACCGCTGCCTGGGCATGACAGCGGCCGACGCAGGCTGGCCGAACGCACTGCCACACGGAGAACCCCGGCACAAGGCGAGCATCACCGCCGAGCTCATCGGTGCACACCCGCACCCCTACTGGTACGACACGTGGCCCGACTTGGCAGACTTTCCCCGTTACGACCTCGTCCTGCCCCTTGCCAACGAGCGCGACGTTCGCGCACAGATCGCGGCGCTCGGACAGCCAGTCCTCCTACACGCCACAACCTCCCCCAACTGGACTGCAGAACTTCATCGCCACATCCCCGATCGCGACGACTGCCCGGCATGCCGCATCCCCACCGCCCAAACCAGCAGCTTCCTCTGCAGTACCGGCCCCGCGAACCCCACCACTCCGGGCAGCGCGGACGCGGCTCTACCGTTCCTCTCCGCCACCGCTGGCCTCCTCCTCGCGGCAAGCCTCCTTGAACTCCACGAAGAGAGGCAGCTCATCACGGGGCGTCAGAATCACTGGCGCCTCCACCTCGAACTCGGCTACCGCCTGTGGCAGTCGATCATCCATCTGAACAACGGCTGCCCCCACACGCTTCCGCCCGCTGCACGCCAGAACCTGCACGCCTCTGTCCCCGGACGATGGAGCATCATCGACCCCGCATTGTGACCCACAGCGGGCCCCGTGGTTCGGACCGGCGCTACCGTGCCATCGGCCGGATGATCTTCGAGTCTTCTGCCTGTTCGAGGATGTTCGCTCCCCAGCCGATCACTCGGGCCGCCGCGAACGTCAGGGTGCACATCTGCCGCGGCAGGCCGCACAGTTCCATGACCACGCCCGCGTAGAACTCGACGTTCGTGTGGAGTTCGCGGCCGGGCTTGAGTTCCAACAGTATTGCCTCCACGCGCTGCTCGACCTCGATCGCGAAGTTGACCAGCGGGCCTCCGAACTGTTCCGCGATGCAGCGCAGCATGCGGGAACGGGGATCCTCGATGCGGTAGACGGGGTGGCCAAAGCCCATCATGCGATCCCCGGCAAGGACGTGTTGCCGGATCCACGGATCGATACAGTCCCGGCTGCCGATCACATCCAGCGTGTCCAGCGCACGGCCCGCGGCACCGCCGTGGAGGGGACCGGAGAGACGGAGAGTGCCCCACCGCGCCAGCCAGCGCGGCCGCCACGTCCGTCCGGTTGGTGCGATCACTCTCGCCGTGTGATCGCGCACGCAGGTCCCGTGCTCGGCGCGCAGAACGCTGCCGCGTGCTTGCGTGAGCCGAGGCCAGTCCAGCGCTCGGTGCGAGCCGACTGGCCGCAGCAGCAGTGGTGAAGCGTGATGCCGCCACGCTCGGACGGCGCAGCGCGGGTGCGCCGAGCGGTAGTTGCGCATCCAGCATCAGGTCTCCGCCAGAGAGCGGATGGATTCCCGTACCTGTAGTTCGCCTACGGTGTTTGGTCGGGAGAGTCCTCGCCGAGGTGTCCATGGTGGCGGTACACCATTTCGTCGGGATGCCGGGTGACCCGCGCGAGCCGCCAGGCCGCGTCGTAGGACATGCGGCGTGGTTCTTGAGCACGTAACCGCAGGGCCAGGAGGCTGGTTGCCGGGTCGAGCAGCCAGCGCAGGGCGATCAGTTTCATCGTCCTGCGCCCATCCCGGCGAGGGGGTCGGACGTGCCCGGGTCGCCACCGCTGCCAGGTGCGTCGGTGGCGGCCGGGTCGTCCGACGACGCCCAGGGGGCATCGGCCCATCCCATCTGCTCGGCGATGGTGCGCACGGTGGTGGTGAACCGTGCGTGCTGTCCGGGGTCGTTGCCCAGTTTTTCCCAGACGTACAGGACGGTCCGGGCGATGCGTTCGGCCTTGGACTGGATGTCGTCCGCTGCACCGACCAGCGGAAGGATCTTCTCGTTGAAGTCGCCCCAGTCGAGGGTCTCCAGCTGGTCCAGGTGGCGTTCGAGCCACCACATCCGTGTGGTGTCCGGGGCGTTGAAGACTGCCTGGCGGAACAGGTCGCGGCGCTCCTGCTCCTGTTCGAGCTGAAGTGTCACGTCACGCAACGCGTCCTGGAATCTCTGTGCCCGGCCGGCGTCCTGCTCGGTGAGCATCAGGGTGATGCGTGCTTTCAACCAGAGTCCCGGGGTGTCCTCCGTGGTGTGCCAGTGGGCAGCCGCGAGCGTGAGGTTTTCCTGGGCGGTGTCGAGTTGTTCGGGACGGTGATCTTGGGTGATGCCGCGTCCGAGTTGGTCCATGGCAAGTCGTGCTGCAGCTTGGGCGGAGGCGGTTCCCTTGGCTCTGATGTGGGCGGGGGCCTGGTAGGTGAGGGTGCCGCGGGCGCAGAAACGGATACCGGGCAGAGAGGTGGGCCACTGCGATCTGATCCGGCAGCGCCGCCTGCTCCACCAGGGGGCGGGTCCGTGGCTCAAGGAGACGATTCCTCCTTGGACGCCTCGTAGCGGTTGACTGCTTGCACCAGGACGTCCGTCCAGAACGGATGGATGGCCGCTTCCTCCGTCACCATGAGGCGGTCCAGACGGGGGCGCAGGCTCGGTGGGGTAAGGATGTCGGCGAGCACGTCCAGCAGGTGTTCCCTGCGCTCGGGGTCGTCCTCGAAGCGCTGGTGCCACTGCTTCAGTTGCGAGAGAGCCACGTCCACGGCGTCATCGGTCAGCAGCAGGCTCTGCCACGCGTGGACGATGCGCAGTCGGGTCTCGGGGCTGTAGGTGTTGAGGACCAGGTCCGTTCCCTCGCCGCTGGAGACGAGGGCCAGGAAGGCGCCGAGGGTCTGCCTGCGCAGGTTCGCATCGGTCTGGCGGCGTTCCATGTCGCTGAGCCATTGGTCGATGGCCTTGTGTACCTCCGTCGGCCGGTGCACGGTCAGCTCGCGGAAGGCGTTGGCCAGGGTGACGGAACCGTAGCCGGCGCGGCCTGCCGCCTTGCCCAGCCTCGTCAGGGCGAGCGCTGGGTACTCAACACCCCAGGCGCCGCCGCAGATCTCGATGACGAGCTCGACCTTGGCCTCGGACGGGTTCTTGGCATCCATCCACGTACGCAGACGATCCCTGACGTAGCGGCCGAGTTCGGCATCGCCGGCGGCTTCGGTCAGCGCCTCCACGGCCAGCCAGCGTCGGGCGCCGACGAGGCCGTCGGCCAGGCCGTCGAGGATGGTCCGGTCGTGGCGGTCCACCGCGAGGCGCAGCAGGGCCTTGGCGACAAGGCGGGCATCTTCTTCCGGGATGATCCGGTCCGCGGCGATGCCGGTGACCCAGGACCGAAGCAACTCATGCTGGGTGGGGAACTCGTCCCACAGGTGCCGCAGGATGGCAGAGGGCAGGCCGTCCTTCTTCTCGTCGTGGAGGGCCAGGCTTCCGTTGCTGGTGATTTGCGCGGCGGCCAACCGGCTTGAGGTCGTGGCGTCCGTCAGGACGTTGGCCGGGGTGCGGGCAAGTCCCAGTCGGGTCAGGAGATCGTCGGCTGCACGGATGACGGAACTGCGCTGTCCTCCGTGCAGGAGGGCACCGGCCCAGACCGTGACCCGGATGGACAGCAGTTGGGCGTCGCTCTGGTTGGTCCGGTCTTTGCGCAGGAGCCTTTCGACGTCGGTGTGCCAGTCGCCGAACTCGGTGATGATGTCCTGGATCTGCTCAGGGCCCGACGCCTGGATGAGTTTTCCGGCCAGAAGCCACGCCGCGCGCGCGGACGGATTGGCCTCCCAGATGCCGGTAAAGGCGGTTTCGTTCAGCCAGGTCACCCGCTCGCCTCGGTGGCGGGCGGTGAGTTCCGCCGTCACGAGTGCCTTCGCGTCGGGTGATTCCAGGCGGACGGTGAACGGCAAGGTGGGTTCGGCCCAGTGGCCGAACCAGTCCGCGGGGGTGGCCAGGATGACGAGGAAGGAGCCCTTCTTGCGGAGGTCCTCCCCGTGGCGGACGAGGTCACTGCCCAGGTGTTCCTCGGGTTCCTCGGGGAGATCGGAGAGATCGAGGACGTATCCGGCCTCACTGTCTTTCGGCAGCGGCTGCACCGACGGCTTGGACCACTCCGGGTCGAGTTCGAACAGGGCCAGCGGACGGTTCGTCACGGTGCGCAACAGGCGTACCGCGGCCGTGCGGCGACCCGTGCCGGGGGGTGCGCACAGGACGACGATGCCGTACTCGTCCAAGTGCTTGGAGGCGGCTGCCCAGGGTTGCGCGGTCCGCGGTGGAACAAACCGGCCCTCCTGGCTCGCCTTGTAGGCCGGGTCGGTCTCGGTGATGGGGACGGGGATGACCTGCTCACCGTTGAGGTGCAGGTTGTAGGCCTGGATGCCGTGTTCACCGGACTGACTGAAGCTCACTGAGCCGGACTGAGGCTGGCCGATCGGCTCGCCGGCCTCTGGCGATGGAGGGGCGCCTGCGGGCTGGTTCGGCTCGACGGGCTCCACCGATGGGGTTTCCGCCGACGGCGACGTGGTCTCCGTGACTGCTTGCTGGCCTTGTTCGTTGTCGATCATCACTGCCCCCGCCCGGAGCCGAAGTGGTTGTAGGCCTGGATGCCGTGCTTGCCCGTTTGGCTGAAGCTCACCGTGCCCGGGGCCGGGGGTACCGGCTGAGGGGATGCTCCGGACGCGGGGGCCGGCGGCTCTGCGGGCGCGTCCGTGGTGTCGAGGGGTTCGAAGATGTCGGGATCCGCGAGCCGCCAGTCGAAGCCGGGGATGTGGACATAGGCCGGCTGCTGGAACTTCTTCACTTTCACCAGGTGGCGCATGAACTGGTCGGGCAGGACGTCGCCGTTGACGCAGCCGCTTTCGAAAACGTCCTCGTAGACGCGTTGCGAAATGATCACTGCGGTGTTGGTGATCTCCGGATTCGCACGGTTCAGCAGGGTGCGCAGTGCGTCGTCGTCCAGGAGCCGGTGGGTGTGCACCATCGGTACGCCCAGCCCGGTGTGCGGCAGCGGGCCGACATGGATGCTGACCCTGAGCTGCAGGGGCGTACTGGCGGGAGTATCCGCGCGGCGGCGGCCCAGTGCCTGCCTCAGGGCACTGGGGAAGCAGCCCACCAGCGCGGGCAACACCTCCGGGTCCATGCCGGCGACGTAGCTGTCGCCGGCATGCTGGCCGAACACCCGCAGCTGCCACTGAGCGCTCACGTTGCTGGCGCTGAGCGCCTCGGACAGCAACGGCAGGATGTCGGCGTTCACTTGCTGCATGCCTTTGCTGTCCAGCGCACTGAAGTTCCGGGCGTCCACGGCCAGGACGGCCCGGTAGGGCCACAACGGCTCCCAGGTCGGCAACATGTGCCGCTCCTCTCTCACATGACGGTGTGTGTCGCCGCGCAAATCGCGGCGAAGGCCACCCTCGTGGAGAGGCGAAAACGCAATAGTCCAGCGTTGGACGGTACGGGGGTGCGGTGAGTCACATCGCGGGAGTGGCGTCCTTGCGGCTCTTGCCGGCGGGCGGCTCCTCGCCCCGGGCGACCGCCCTGAGACGGTCCGCGTCGGTGATGATCAGGCGCCGACGGCCGAGTGTGAGGATGCCGGCGGCCTGAAGCTCGCCCAGGGCTGCGAGTGCGGACGAGCGGCGCATCGCCGCCATCGTGGCCAGCTCTGCACGGGGCATGCCCAGTTCCACCAGCGTGCCGGTCGTCCCCTGGGGGTGGCCGACTTCGTCCGCGAGGTGGCTTACCACGCGGGCCACCCGGGCGAGGGTGGGCAGGTGCACCAGGTCAGCCCGTAAGCGTTCGTGGCTGTTGAGCCGTTCGACGGTCAGTTGGTAGATGACCGTCTCCAGACGGTGGCGTTCCACGTAGCCGCGGAAGGCATGTGCGGGCAGAACGACACCGGTACAGCGTCGTGTCGCTGTGACGGTGGCTGAGCGGGGGCGGCCGAGCAAGGCGCCCATTTCCCCGAGGACTTCGCCCGGTCCACGCAGCATCAGAGTCAACTCGTCGCCGCACTCGTTGCTCTGCGTGACCTTCACCAGACCGTCGGCCAGTGCGATCACGCAGTCGGGTGACTCGCCCTGGGCGAGGAGCACGGCGTTGGACGGGTAGGTCCGTCGTCGTCCTCGCTCGATCAAGTCACGCCATACGTCGGCGGATACCAGGGAGCGGAAGTTCATCACGGTGCCCTCCCGGTGTGTCATGCGACCACGGTTGCCAGGCCGAAGGCGGCGCAGCCCGCGACCGCCAACATCAGCGACCACTGCACGCGGCGGTGCTTGGTCCAGGCGATTTCGCTCATCACCACCACTTGCCGGGACAGTGAGGGCAAGGGGTCTTTGTCTCTCAGCGCGGCTTCCAGCACTGCCGGGTCCAGGTGCCGGACGTGCCCGAAGTACAGGAAGTCGTCGCCGCTCTCCGGCCCTCGTCGCTCCTTACGGAGGTTGGGTGAGATCGCCCAAGCCGCGCAGCTGACTCCGGCCACCATGAGCAGGACCCCGACCCACAACAACAGCCGCGGCACAGGGGAGTCGAGATCACCTGCCGCTCGTTTGGAAGTTGTAAGCAGCCCCAAGACAGCCAACGCCGTGGATTGCGTCGTCAGGGCGAACGACGCTTTCGCATCAGCCTTGGCTGTCCAATCCGCAACAGCTGCCTGGATACGCCAAGCGGTCTCCGTCGGCTCATCCGCCATTCAGCCATCCCCCTAGCTGCCGACCGGGCGTTCATCCGCCGGTCCCCGGGCTGAAGTCTGAGCACAGCAAGCGGGCGGAAAACCTGCTTATGGCACTATGGCCGAGAATGGGCATTTGCCGGAGCGGAGCGCGAAGCCAGGTCCTGGCGAGCGATTTCGAACTGGATCCGGCTCAGGCTGTCCAGCTCCGTATGCGCCAAGACCTGACAGCACAAGGGCAGGACGGCAATCCTGACCAGTTCGGAAGGTGGGGGTTCCGACCCCGCTAAACGGCTCCCGGCGGTGGCTCGCCGTTCACCGTTCCGTGCGAGTTAGGACCGCACGACCCGCAGGGCCGGCACTGAAGTAGAGCTGTCGCGTGTCGTGCAGCGTCCGGCCGGCCTCAGCGGGGCGCCTGGCACGTCGCTCTCGTCCCAGCCCAGGAACTTCGCGATGGCGGGAGAGCGAACGAGGGATTCGTACAGTTCCACCGCCGTCGCGCGGTTATCGCTGTAGGCCCAGAAACTCCGGCAGCCCTCGTGGCTGTACATGATGTTGTACGACATGTCGATGCCGTAGAAGAGCCGGCTGAGGTCGTCAGGGTGCTCAAAGAGGGCGAGATGAGCCCAGAACATCGACTCCCCGAGGTGGTCGAAGGCAACGCTCTCCGCAAGTAGGGGCTGACTGCTCCCGATGAACGCATCACGCACGAGATACCGCTCGTCGGAGCAACCGTCGCACTCACAGTCCGGGTCGGTGCAGGGGCGTTCACAGATGATGTCCGGGAAGTCGTCCTCGGTGACATCGTCCAGGACGTAGCAGTCGATGGGCGGCGAAGAGAATGGGAGCGGCACGCTACCGTCGTCACGGCCGTCGTCGGCGACGACCCAGGTCTCGGACATACGGGGATTGTGTCAGCGCCGACCGGGAAGCGGCCAGTTCTGAGTGCGGCGAGGTCACGGTGCCCGATCATGACGTGCGGGAATCCGATGGACCGCCGGAGCGCCGGCGACGTAGATCTTCAAGGATCCGCGCCTGGCGGCAGGATTTCCTGGATATTCCACGGAGGCGTATGCGCGAGCCAGGATCAGGCGATGGTCGGTACCGCCACTGGCGGTTGCGGTCCGACGTACCGCGCCGCTGGACGGATGATCTTCGAATCGGCTGCCTGTTCCAGGATGTTCGCTCCCCAGCCGACCACGCGCGCCGCCGCGAACGTCGGGGTGAACATCTCCCGCGGCAGGCCGCACAGTTCCATGACCACGCCCGCGTAGAACTCGACATTCGTGTGGAGTTCGCGGCCGGGCTTGAGTTCCGCCAGGATTGCCTCCACGCACTGTTCGACCTCGACCGCGAAGTCGACCAGCGAGCCGCCGAACTGTTCCGCGATGCCACGCAGCATGCGGGAACGGGGATCCTCGGTCCGGTAGACGGGGTGGCCGAAGCCCATGATGCGATCCCCGGCAAGGACGTGCTGCCGGATCCACGGATCGATACGGTCCCGGCTGCCGATCGCATCCAGCGTGTCCAGCGCACGGCTCGGAGCACCGCCGTGGAGGGGACCGGAGAGCGCCCCCACCGCGCCGGCCAGAGCGGCCGCCACGTCCGCCCCGGTCGATGCGATCACTCTCGCCGTGAACGTTGATGCGTTGAATCCATGGTCAATGGTCGAGATCAAGTACTGCTAGATCGCCCTCGCCCGGTCCGCGTCCGGTTCCGAACCCGTCAGCATGTAGAGGTAGTTCGCGGCGTACGGCAGATCCGTCCGCGGCTCCACCGGTTCGAGGCCCTGCCCGAGCCGGTACAGCGCCGTCAGCAGCGTGGGTACGGCCGCCGCGGCCACGACCGTGTCCGCGCACCGTTGGTCGGCGTCGATGTCGTACACCGGCCGGAACCCCTTCGAGGCCCCGAGAAGGGACAGCGCAGTCCGTAGACCGGCAAGCGGGCCCGAGGCGCCGGTCGCTGCGGCGAGGGCGGGCAGTACAGCGCGCGCGTCCTCGGGCAGACGGCGGAGTTCCGCTGTCTGCGCGGCGAACGCGGACAGGTGCGCAGCCTCCGGCAGCTCGCCGTGGACCATCAGGTACCAGACGTCCTCGAAGCCTCGGGTCCGCGCAAGATCGACGGCTGAGTATTGGCGATAGTGATAAAAGCCTTCCAGTCCTCTGACGTCACCGAGTGCGGTGTCGGTGACGATGACGCCCGCGAGGCCTTGCGGTACGTCGATCGAGTTGGACGCGGCTGGGTTGGTAGGCATGTTCCCTCTTTCGACTTGATTCAGCTGTCCATGATTGACGAAATGCACGTCGATATTGATCGAATCAATATCGGGGACGGAGCGGCGTCCGTAAGGAGTCGAGGGCGTGCTCCCCCGCAGGACGGAGTGGCTCGACACCCGGGAACAGTCGTAGTGCCCGTGCCGGAGGCGGGCCTCCAGCAGTGTCGGCAGTCGGCCCCTTCAATCAGGCGCAGGGCAGGCGTCAACGAGGTTCCTGCGCCGGCGGGTTGGGATCTTTGCCTGCCGATCCACAGGCTCTGAGCACTGCATGAGCCATCGGCCTACTACTCGAAGACGGCCAGGCCCGCGTCGGCAAGCACTGGCCATTACCTGCATGCGGCTTGATGTTGCTACCGCGGGGCGGATTCGGTAGAGCGACCGTCCGCCAGGTGATTGATGAGCTCACCGGGTGCGACACCGAGCGCAACAGCAATGTCGACGAGAGTCAGAGCACTGGGATTGCGCTGCCCGTGCTCAATGTAGATGAGGCCGCGAAAACTCAGCCCGCTGCGCTCTGCGAGCTCCTCCAGGCTGTAGTCACGTTCCTCTCTGAGGCGGCGGATCTGCATACCGAGGGACAGGAGTCGCGGGTCTGGTGACGGTTCACGATCTGACACTCAGCGACACCACCGGGATGCCACACCAGACACCATGAACAGCTGTGCATAATCGATCCCCGCCTGGGAAATGCTGGTGACATACAGCCCGCAGGCAACAACCCGTGGCCAGCAGGCATCGGAGTCAAATCATCGCCGTGGCCGAATCGGCCCAGCCGAGTGGCCTTGCCCAACGAGAGACATGATGAGACCAGCACTGCCGTTTGACCGTTGGCATAAGTCCTACCCGAAACCACATCGCGGTGACACCCCGTGTAAATGCGGTACCAGGAATCGACCTCTGTACCCTTCGGCCGATCACGGGCGAGGCCTCCGGTGGCAAGCGCGCTACCTCGATCACGCCGGGCAGGAACGTCGCGTTTCGTTCGGAGAATGGCATGAAGCGCAGACCCGCTTGAACGAGGTGCGACTGCACAGCAACGAAGAACGCACAGAGGGCCCGCCGTACGCCAGCCGTAAGGTATCTTTCTACGCCGCACAGATGATCAAGAGGAAGAAGGAGAGAGGGAAGAGGCAGAACACGGTAAGTGCCTACGAGGGACATCTCCGCAACCACATCCTGCCGTTTGTCGGCAATCGACCGGCTGCATCTCTGCGCCGCGGTGACTCCACAGCATTCGTTGACCATCTGCTGTCCACGCCGAGCCTTCAGTCACCTCGCTCGGTGATCCAGGTGTTCAAGACATGGCGCATTCTCATGCACTACCTGCTGGACGAGGATGTTCCACTGCCCACCAACATGGTGTCCCGCATCGAACTACCCGAGGTCCAAAGGCGCATCGAGATCGCCCTCAGTCCCGAGCAGGTTGCCGCAGCAGCTGTGGCCATGCGGCAGGTCGAGCCGCGCTTCGAAGTCGTAGTGTGGCTGGGCGCCTGTGCCGGGCTGCGCCGCGGCGAAGCCCTCGGATTGAAATGGGATCACATCGATTGGGCACGGAATCTTCTGTTCATCAAAGAGCAACAGCAGCATGGGCGGGCTGCGCCACTCAAGACGAAGTCGAGCAATGCAAAACTGCCGGTTGACCCTTTCCTCATCAGTCAACTGGCAAGACACAGGGAGCAGTTTGGCCCACTCGGATCTGGCCTGATCCCCTCTGGTCTCACCGCCGGAACGGAGGAAAACCTCGGCCTTGTCGTTGCGAACGTTGACGGCCAGCCTGTAAAGGTGAACTACCTTTATCGCAAATGGCGTCAATCTCTTGATAGAGCAGGTCTTTCTCCAGGGACTCGATTCCATTATCTGAAGCGCTTCTACACCTCTACGCTGGGGATGTCAGGAGAGCACGATCCCAAAACGGTCCAAGCTCTCTCCCGGCATGCCAGGTTTGCCGAGACCTGGGACACCTACGCTCACCCTCCCATGGCCGTGGAGGGAGTCACGGTCGACGTATTCCAAACCGTGTTTTCGCACATCGACGGACCGCTGGCTGCACCCTGAACCGGCGCCACCCACACTGCCTGCAGTGGGAAGTTGGCGAGCAGCTGATCAGGAATCTGCCCCGTCGCGCAGTTGCGCAAGGCGGGTGAGCGCACTGGGATTACCTGCATCCGCTGCGATCCACGCGAGGCGGTCGGCTTGACGTCTGTCTCCTGCCATTTCGCGCATGATCGCGACCCGTGCCATAGCGTGGGTGTCTCCTGCATCGGCGGCAAGCCGGGCCAGTTCCTCCGCTCCGTCATGGTCGCCTGCTGCTTCTCGCAGGTCGGCCAGGCGCACCAGGGCAGAAGTGCTCCCTCGTTGAGCAGCCTGATACGCGAGACGAGCGGCCTCTTCCTGATGTCCGGCGAGTTCACGCATCTCGGCGAGACGGTTGAGAGCACTGGTGTCGCCCGCGTCTGCTGACAGCCACGCCAGGTCCTCCGCTCCCGCTGGGTCTCCGGATGCTTCCCTCAGGTCGGCCAGGCGGGCTGCCGCGCTCGGGTTTCCATCCGCCGCAGCCTGTCGGGCCAGGCGCTCTGCCTCCTCCAGATCTCCGGCGTCCGCCATCATTTCAGCGAGGCGCGCCACGGCGGTGGGATTTCCGGCTGCGGCGGCTTGCTGAACAAGTCTTTCGGCGCCTTGTCGGTCCCCGGCCGCGTAGCGGATGGCGGCGATGCGAATCAGGGCGAATCGGTGGCCGGCGTCGATGGCCTGCTGCGCGAGTTTCTCGGCTTCCTGGTGCGCGCCTGCTGCCTCGCGCATCTCAGCGAGCCGGACCAGAGCGAAGGACTGGCCGGCACGTGCGGCCCGCCGGGCGAGTTGTTCGGCTTCGTCTCGGTGTCCCGCCTTTTCCCGCTCAGCGGCGAGACGGGCGAGCGCGCTGGTGTTTCCTACACGTCCGGCACGTTGGTAGAGACGCTGTGCTTCGTGGCGGGCCGTCGGGCCGCCCGACTCTCGGATGGCGGCGATCCGTACCAACGCCGTCGTGTCGCCGGCTTTGGCGGCCAGTTGTCCCAGCCGTTCGGCCCCTTGAGTGGCTCCTTCGAGCTCTCTCCTCTCGGCCAGGCGGACGAGCGGCCCGGTGTCTCCTGCTGCCGCGGCTCGCAGGGCGAGTGCTTCGGCCTGTTTACGGTCACCGTAGGTTTCACAGATCTCGGCGAGTTGGCTCAGTCCCCTGGTATCGCCCGCATCGGCGGCCCGCTGTGCGAGGGCCTCGGCCTCGTCAGGGTGTCCGGCCCCGTGACGTATGAGGGACAGGCGGATGAGGGCAGTGATGCTGCCGGAGTCGGCGGCCTGTTGAAGGAGCCGGTCGGCTTCCTTGTCGGCGCCGTTTGCGCGTCGGATTTCGGCGAGACGTGCGATGGCGTCGGTGTTGCCCAAGTCGGCGGCTTGTTGGGCAAGTTGTCTGGCCCAGTGGAAACGGTGGCGGATCCGGGCGGCCTCGGCGAGATTCATGAGGCTTTCTGCGGTGAGGTGGTCGTAGGCTGCCTGCCAGAACGATCCCGGGGGGCACCAGCGCGCGCGGCTGCGTCGTCCGTGTTGTTCCAGGTAGTCGGCAAGCCGGCATGAGGACACGGTTGCGGTCTGCGTCGGGGAGGACCTCTGTATGGGGCGAGGCCGGGTGCGCCGCAGGGGAGCAAGGCGTCCGAGAACCGGCCGTGTGACGTCATCGAGGGCCTGCTCTAGCCAGTTGTCGGCGAGATCGTCGTATTCGTCGTCGTTGAGGTAGTCGTCAACGGCCTGTTCGAGGAAGTTGACGGGCAGGTGGAGTCCGGCTCCGAGACGTCGTGCGTCCATGGCGACTTCCAGCAGAGCGCGAACGGGTGGGTCGGCTGTCTCGTAGCGGCGCAGGAGTTCCGGTGCTCCGGCGAGGAACTGGGTCAGCCGACCGCTGTCGGTGTGCTGCAGCGCGTGGTCGAGTTGGCGGTCTCCGGCGGCGGCGAGGGCGCTGGCCTTGTTGATGGCGATGTGGTCGAAGCGGTCCGGCAGGGTGATAAGTCGTCCGGCCAGTAGTGCGCGAGCCTGTGGATGCGGGTCGGGTTCGCCATGACGCGGCAGAGCCAGGTAGTCGTCTTGGTATTCGGGCCACAGGGTTCCCAGGACCAGCACCGGGCTGGACGATACGTCGGTGAGCAGCCGGTGGACGGCGGCGGCGATCCGCTCACCGCTCGTGTCACCGAGGTAGTGCTGAGCATCGTTCAGCCAGACGACGGTCCGCGGCTCGACGCGGTGCAGATCAGCGAGTGCTGCTTCGGCCCGGATGGGATCGGAGGGATGCCACAGCCGCCATCCCAGAGCAGCCAACGGCTGGATGGCCTCCCAGCAGGCACGCGTCTTGCCCGTCGAAGACGACCCCACCAGTACAGCCATCCCGCTGTGCCCGTCGACGGCCGCCTCGACGACAATGCTCAGGTGCTCGTCGTGCGGGCGGCGTACATAGGCAGGCATTCTCCCCGTCCGGCCCGGTCTGCTCCGGTCCCGGGCACCACTGGAGACGTAGCCCGGGGCCGGCGCCTCTACCGCGAAATGAATTTCGAGGTCATACGGGTCCCACAACGGGATCGGCCTGCCCAACACTCGGCTGTCGGCCCTGCCGGCGGAACCGCGCCCATAGGCGGTGTCGAGGAGCCCCAGCAGCACCGTCACGTCCAGACGCAAGGCGCGTCCCAGCGCTCCCACCGTGTCCGCAGAGGGTCCCGGAGCGCCCGGGCTCAGCGCCCGACTGACGGTTGTACGCCCCAGTCCCGCCAAACCGGCGAGGTCGGTCTGGTTGATCCCCCGGGCTATCCGTCCCGATTCAAGTCGAGACCGCAACTCGGCCAAGGCCGCTGCATCGCGCACCTCGTCGATCCCCACGCGGAGCCCCCCTGGCCGTGCTCGATTGTTCGCCCGTGTTCATCTTCGACCAGCGCACCATGATGAACACGCCAGCCCCGAAAGTCAGTGACGCGACAGCAGTCACACCGACCTGTAGGGGTGTTCAACCGTGTCCGACCATCACGCTGTAGTCCTTCTCACCTGCGCTCTCGTGACCTTGACTGCGGTCCTCATTGCAGCGGCAGCCGGCTATCTCGCCCGCCGCGACCACGCCTCGTATCCAACAGCCATAACCCGAGCGGCAGTTGCCTTCACCGCCACCCTGACGCTGGCTGCGGGACTGGTGACGGCTCTCGCCAACCTGACCCGCCGGTGACGGAACCCCTCCCCCGGTGGGCAACCACCGCTGACCCGACCCGATGGGCAGTGGATCCCCCAGGCCGGTATGGCTGGAACGGACGTTCAGTCAGGGCCTTCGGCAATCCGCGACGCATGGCCGCACTGCCCGTCTGACATGAGAACCGCTCCCGCTACTGAGGGCGGGCCTAGAGCGTGTCTCCTTGATCGGTTCGTCAGTTGATCGGATGTGCCTGTCCGATTAGTGATCACTGATGCGATGTGGGGCCGGATCGAGCCGCTGATGCCGGCCGATCCGGTCCGCGGTCGGCGGTGGGCCGATCACCGCCGAACCTTGGAGGCCATCGCCTGGAAGTACCGCACCTGCTCTCCCTGGCGGGACCTGCCAGACGAGCTAGGCTCGTTCCAGACCGCCCACAAACGCCTGATCAGGTGGGCCATGGACGGTACCTGGGAGCGAATCCTCGCCGCACTCCTGTCAGCAGCGGACGGCAGCGATGATGTCGGCTGGACCGTGTCGGTGGATTCCACCGTCTGCCGGGCTCACCAGCATTCCGCTGGGGCCAGGAAAAAAGGGCTCCAGGCCGGGCCGAGCCCGACGATCACGCGCTCGGACGGTCCCGAGGCGGCTTGAGCACGAAGGTCCACCTCGCCAGCGACGGCCATGCACGGCCGCTGGCTCTCCGCGTCACCGCAGGTCAAGCTGGCGATGCTCCGGTCTTCGAGGCCGTCATGGCTGCCATCCGTGTTCCGAGAGGTCGGCCCGGACGACCAAGGACCCGGCCGGACACCGTCCTGGCGGAACGTGCGTACTCATCCCGCTCGATCCGAAGTCACCTCCGCCGACGCGGGATCCGCGCTGTCATCCCCCAGCCCTCCGACCAGATCGGCCACCGTCTGCGGCGAGGTCGCGTCGGCGGCCGCCCGCCTGCCTTCGACGCCGAGGCGTACAAGCAGCGCAACACGGTCGAACGGTGCATCAACCGGCTCAAGCAATGGCGCGGCCTGGCCATGCGAACGGACAAGCTCGCCATCGTCTACCAGGCCGCACTCCACCTCGCCGCCATCCTCATCTGGGCCCGGCGATAGACCGCTGTCAGCGATCGACGACCCAATGCGCGTCCGCGGGCCACGAGCCCGTGCCGACGATGTGCTCCACGAGTCTGAATGCCTCACCGATAGGCACGGTGTCCTGGTCCGGATACTCGTCTTGCTGCCCGTTGGACAGGACAAACCCGTCGCTCGACCCCTCGGATTCCGGGTCCACGGCATGCTCGCCGGGATCGCCCTCCTCTTCGAGCAGCATCACCATCGCGCGCTCGGTGTTCGTCGTGAAGGCCAGCAACCGTCCGGACGAACTGATCAGCCACGTCTCAAGCTGTCCCCTGTCGATCCTCGACCGAAGAGCCTCCAGCACCACCCCGGACGACACCGGGACAGAACTGTCGTCATTGATCACCCAGGACTCGATCACGAGCACGACAATCTCACGGACGGATCTAAGAGACAGTGCCTAGCGCTCAGGGCTTCGACACGGCGTACAGCATTGCGATAGTGACGTCTGTCGCCACGGCACGATGCCGTACGCAGCGGACGCCCTGCCGGCCTTCGCTCGATGCGCAAGAAGAACCGGCGGACAGCTGCCTCCCGCAGGCGCCGCTGCCAGTTTCCTCAACGCGAGCAGGTGTGCCCGTCGGACAGTTCCGCGACGCCGGGTCCCGCCTGGTGGCTGGCGCGGAGCAGAGCGCTGACGCGGCGGGCGAAGTCCGGTCCTGGCAGGGGGATTTCGAAGTCGTGGCGGAGGTAGCCGACGTCAACGGCAGTGGGCAGGTAGGCCATCAGGTCGGTGACGGCGGGGGCCCTGCGGCGGCTTCTGGCGAGTTGGCGCAGGACGCGGAGCATCGTGCTGGGGGTCGCGCTGAAGGGGTGGTTGGCAGGTGCCCATTCCCCTTCATGCGCCTGAGGGAGGGGGACGTCTGGCTAGGGCGGGCGTCGGCGGCCCCATCCGGGCGACTCCAACTGGCCCCGATTCGTGGACAATTCGCGAAGATCAGGCGCCTTGGGGTGGCCCCGGAGAGCGGCTTGATCTGGGACCAGTGACCTGATGCAAAGTGCCGAAAGTGCAGCCGGCCGTGAGGGGAGGTCGGGCATGATGACCTTTATGTCGACGGACACCGAAGGCTTGTATGAGGACGACACCGTGTCCTGCCCGGTCGCCGATGAGGCGACCGGTGAGGTGCGGGTGCTGTCCGAGCGGTGTTCGACATGCATCTTTCGGCCGGGCAACCCGTTCAGGTCCACGATGCCGACGACGATCCGCGACATGATCGCTGAAGCTGTGGCAGTCGAAGGGCATGTGACCTGTCACGCGACTCTGCCCGGTTCCAGGCCCGCAGGCATTGAGCCGGCGATCTGCCGTGGGTTTGCGGATATGTATGGTCACCGGTCGCTGGCCTTGCGGTTCGGAGACGCCCTGGGAATGATCCGGGAGATTCCTCCGCCCGCCTAAGGACTTGCAGGGAAGCAACACCTTGATTCCCTGCAAGTCCTTAGGCAGGACTGGAGCCTGAACCTGCTGACGCGAAGTCTGTTGATCTCCAGGCGGAATTAGCACCCCGAGCTGTCTCCGGGGCATAATCTCGCTGTGACCGATCTCGCCGCCGATGGACCAGTACTGCTATCACCGACAGAGGCGCGGTCCCTGACGGATCAGATTCGCCGCACGCTAGAAGATGTCTGGGAACTGGTCCGTCGGGCATACGCCTCGCGAGCGTGGGAGGCACTCGACTATGTCTCTTGGGACGCGTACTGCACCGCTGAATTTGGTGAGGTGAGGTCAACCAAGATCGGCCGCGATGAGCGATCCGGGGTTGTCGCGTCCATGCGGAAGGTGGGCATGAGCAACCGCGCCATCTCGTCGGCGACCGGGCTGAGCGAACCAACCGTGCGGCGGTCAGGTGCGTCATCTGACGCACCTGTGGCGATCACCGGAACCGATGGCAAGCACTACACGGTCAATGGTTTGCCCATTGGCGTCGCAGCCGGTGCCCCCGCTAATAGCCCCGGCAAGCGTTCAGGGAAGAACTCTCCGGAACTGACCGAGCAGGCCCAGCGGGCGGTGAACATGTTGGAGGGTGTGCTTATGGGGCTTCAGGAGATGCCCCTTGACGGCTGGCCCCTGGATGAGCGGCGCAAATTGGCAGCTGTGGTCCGCAAGATCGCAAAAATCACCGCGCTGTAGCACTCTGAACTGCTTTCACCTTAGGGGCGTCGGTTACTTCGTCCCGGCGTTCTTGGCCTTGGCGCGGGCCAGGCGGTATGACTCGGTGCCGGTCTCGATGAGGGCGGCGTTGAAAGTGAGCCGGTCCACAATCGCCGCGCAGAGTCGAGGATCGCTGAAGGTCTTGCTCCAGCCCGTGAACGCCTCGTTGGAGGCGATCGCGATGCTGTTCTTCTCCTCACGTTCCGTGAGAACTTGGAAGAGCATCTCCGCCCCGCGGCGGTCCAGTTCGAGGTAGCCGAGTTCGTCGATTTCGAGGAGGTCGACGCGCCCGTAGCGGGCGATGGTCTTGCCGAGCTGCTTGTCATCGGCGGCTTCGACCAGCTCGTTCACCAGAGCCGCGGCGGTGGTGTAGCGGACGCGGTAGCCGGCCATCGCGGCCGCCATGCCCAGCCCGATCAGCAGGTGGGACTTGCCGGTGCCGGAATCTCCGATCAGACACAGCGGGTAGCCCTTGGTGATCCACTCGCAGGTGGCGAGACTGTGGATGACCGCCGGATCGACGTTGGGATTCGCGCGGTAGTCGAAGTCGCGCAGGGACTTCTCCCGGGGGAAGTGGGCGGCCCGGATGCGGCGTTCGGCCCGGCGGCGGTCGCGGTCCTCGCACTCGGCCAGCAGCAGTTCGGCGAGGAATCCAGCGTAGGAGAGCCCTTCGCGTTCGGCGCGGGCGATGGTGTCGGTGGCCTGGGCCCGCATGGTGGGCAGCCGGAGCATGCGGCAGGCGGTGTCGATCGCGGCGTCGGATGCCTGTGCGGTGAGCGCGTGGTGGGCGGTCATGGCGACTCCTTGCGGTGAAGGTGCAGCAGCTCGTCCCACTGCTCAAGGCGGGGCAGGGGCCGGACATCATCGGGCAGGGGCTTGGCCAAGCGGCGCGAGGTGAGATGGCTGACCTGCGGCAGCTCCGGGGGCTCCGGCCGGTCCGGCACCGGCGTCGCGGTGACGGTCGGAGCCCGGCCGGCAATCTGAGCGGCCTTGCGGGCCTCCAGCGCGACGACGTCCTCGCTGCAGATGCCCAGCTCGACAGCGGCTCGAAGCCCGGCGATCATGTCTGCATGCTGCTGATGGCGGTGCAGCAGCAACACCCTGACCAGGGCTGTCGTTCCGTCGTCCTCGCCCAACTGCTGCTTGGCCATGGCCCAGAACGCCTCGTGCGCGGCGGTGAAGGTGCCCTCGGCGCGGGCCTGGTGCAGGGCCTCGGAGCGATCGAGCGCGCCGGGCTTGCGCAGCAGCACCTCCAGGTAGTGGTCCAGGAGCAGGTGTTCCAGACCGCGGCCGGCGAGCCGCGGATGCCGGGCGATCTCGCGACGGTTGTCGAACACGACAAGGGTGTCGCCGGTCAGATGAACAGTGACCTTGCGGTCGATGAAGCGGACCGGGACGGAGTACGAGCACATCCTGACCGTGATCCGGCTGTAGCGGTCGACCCGGGGCTCAAAGGTCATCGCCGTCTCGAACGGCTCGGCTGGCAGAGGCAGCAGATGCGGCGCCTCCCGCGCGAAGTCCTGGCCGATCGTCCGGATCCGCGATCCGATACGGCCGCCCGTCTCGCGATCCTCGAACTCGGCGATCCGGCAGTTGAGTTCCTCCAGCGTCTCCACCCGTGGAACCGGGGTGAGATAGTTACGGCGGAAGTAACCGACCTGGCCCTCCACCCCGCCCTTCTCATGGGCCCCGCGAAGTCCCGGCTCGCAGTAGAACGCGGTGAATCCGTAGAACTCCCGCATCGCGGTCCACCTTGGGTTCTCCTCCCGCAGCCGGCTGCGGAAGACGACCTTGCGGACAGCCGGGGTGAGGTTGTCGTAGCGCACCTGGCCCGCCGGCACCCCGCCCAGCACCTGCAGGGCGTGGACGTGCCCCTCGAAGAACGCCTGCTGTCCGCACGATCGGGAAATGCGGTGTACCGACCGGCCCGAGTAGGCCAGCCGGAACGCGAACAGGAAGCACTTCACCCGCTCTCCGGCGAGATCGACCCAGACCTCTCCGAAGTCGACCTCGGCATCGGCGCCCGGCACATTGTGTCGGGTCAAGTAGCCCTCGGCCGGGACACCTTCCTGCGCCGCGATCGCCCGTCGGCGGGCCGTGACGAAGTCCCGCACCGTGGTGTACGGAAGCGTGACCCCGAACTCCTCCTCCAACCACGTGCCGATCCGCTTGGCGGTGTGCCGCTGCTTGCGCGGCGCCTCCAGATCCGCCCGCAGCCACTCATCCACCGTCTTCTTGTACGGCTCCATCCGCGGAGAGATCCGCACCGGACGCTTCCGGGGATTGGCCACCGGCGAGGCCAGAGCCTCACGTACCAGACGCCGGTGCACCCCGTACTTCCGCGACAACGCCCGGATCGACAGCTTCAGCTGCCAGCTGTCCCGGCGAATCCGGTCGAACAACTCCTGCTTGGACAAGGCCATGCGCAGCACCCACCCCCGGCGGACCACATCCACCGTTCCACCGCAAGGCCCAAGGTGGGGCCACTTCGCCTCGCCACCACCCCTCAGTACCCCCGAACGCCCCCGCCGGTGGGGCCCATTGGGCTCGCCTCGGTGGAGCCGCTGACACCCGCCCCAGCCAGGGACGTCGGTGGGGATCGGGGTGGCAGTGGCGTCGGTCTGCTGCTGCCACCAGTCGGCGATGTCGTCCTCCCCGTTGGAGAGGTGGTGCAGGTAGAGGCAATAGGCGGCCGCGCTCTGGCCGGCGCCGGCGGCGTACTGCCACCAGCAGCGGGCGCCGTCGTCGGTGTCGGTCAGCTGCAGGACGCAGGCCAGCGCGAGGGCGCTGCGGGGGCCGGGGAGGTGGTCGGTGACGAAGTCGGCGACGTCGGCGGGCGAGGTGCGTGAGAGGACGGTTTCGCACAGTGCCCGCAGGTCTTTGGCGGCCTCGGCAGCCAAACTCCCTACGAACGCCTCAAGCAGAAGACCGCACCCCAGGCGTAAACAATCATCGTCGGTTGCACATAGCCACAATGGCATCAGTTCGGCTATGCGCCGGCGCCTCGCATAACGGAGTGGGGCTCGGGACGCCGGTCAACTACCGGCGTCTCCGGACGCATCAATGAACTTGGTGCACCGCGGCGTTCCCGGTTGTCGCCTGTGAGTGGTGTGCCTCGGCGAAGGTGCGCAGTTCGCGGGGCACGTCGAGACCGGTCGGGGTGTAGATGATCTCGTGGAAGCCGGCTCCGGCGAGCCGTGAGAGCTGTCTGCCGATGCGGTGCGGGTCGCCGACCATGGTCTTGAGGTCGATGTGGTCAAGGAGTGGGCGATCGCGGTCGGGCAGGTGAGTGACGTGCCCTTCGAAGGTCAGCAGATGGCGTTCGCTCTCCGGGGCGAGCGCTTCGAGCGACTCCCGCCAGGTCTTGCCGCCGGGCAGAGCGTCGACGGTCTCCGCACCGCCCTTGGCATACGCGTTGTGCCAGTCGACCACCCGCCACGCTCCGATAGCGTCCCGGACGCGGCTCGACTCCTGGTCCTCATCCGGGTTGAGCACTGTGCCGGACATGATGACCGCGGTGGGAAGTGTGGCGTGCGGGGGACCGATGATTCCGTCGGCTACCCCTTCGGCCAGTGCGGTGCCCCTGGGGCCGAAGACGCTGATCCACAGGGGCACCTCGATCGGCCTTGCCACGGTCAGGCCGTCCGCGTGCAGCATCCGGACGGGTTCACCGTCCACCGTCGCGGTCCGGCCGGCGAGGAGTTGACGCAGGGCCGTGACGTAGTCCATGAGATCGACCAGCTTCATCGGGCGTTGGCCCACGGCCAGATGCGCCGTGAAACCCGTGCCGAAGCAAGCCCGGAAGCGTCCACCGGAGATGCGGGCGATGGCGGCGATCCCGGACGCCATGGTCATCACCGATCGTTGGCTGGGGATGAGGACAGCGGTGGCGAGTCCAATGCGGGTCGTGCGCTCAGCGGCGAGGGCGAGGTGGACGAAGGGGTCCTCCCACAGCGGTGCCGAGTCGTAGATCCACACCCGGCTGTAGCCGAGTTCCTCGGCCAGTACGCTCAGTTCGGCGAAATCCGGGCCCGGCGGGAGCCCGCAGGACAGTTCGAGGTCGGCCACGTCCGTGTTGTGCCTCACCGATCGCATCACGCGATCACCTCTCGTTCTCGGCGCCTGGGCGGCGCCGCGGCCGTCGTCGGACAGGGTCAGGGAGCAGGTTCTGCGATTCGGTGGATCTCTGCGTTGCCGCCGTCGACGACCTTGGGCTGGTGCCAGATCTCCACGCACATCGACACCAGGACGATCGAGTGCACGAGCTGGAGCAGATGTCGCGCGTCGTCGGGCAGTTCGTGCAGTGGGAACTTGTCGCAGTGGGCGAGAGCTTCCCCGATCCTGGGGAAGCCGGCGTCGTAGAACGGCTGGAGGTCGCTCATGGTGCTCGCCATGCGCTGTGCCCAGCGCTCGGATTCGGTGGCCAGGCACCATGTTGCCGCGAAGGGTTCCAGGTCTGTGAACTCGACCGGGAGGAGGGTGTCTGACATGCGGTCACACTCCCACGATCTTGTGTTCGTATTCCTCGACCCAGTCGGCGACCGACTTGTGGAAGTGCCGGACCAGGAGTTCCTGGTCGTTCAGGGGAAAGTCGTCGCGGGCCGCCCGTGATTCCAGCGCCCGCTGGGTGCCCACCAGAGTGCCGGCGTCCTGGAGTGCGAACTCCTTGAACATCACGACCGCGCACTCGTTGGCTGCACGTTGGCTGGCGGTCGTGGCGGGAGGGAAGAACAAGGTTCCGTCGAACCTGTGGGTGTTGTACGAGGTGGGCCAGTAGCGATAGGTGAGGTACCAGCCATTGGCCCAGATCAGGATCTCCGTGTTCGGGAAGATCTGGAAGTTGTCCATGGACCACTTCCTGACCCCGCCGGGGTTGGTGCCGGGGAGGGCCTCGCCGAGGTCCGGTTCGTCCCACGGGCCGAACAGGCCGCTTCGGGTGGCGATCTCGATGGGGTACTGGTAGTCGGCTGGCCACAGGCGCCGCGGCACGCTGGACGTGCTGACCATCCGGTGCGGGCCGTCGAGTTGGTAGTGCGGTGCCTCGAAGCCGTTCATCTTGGGCCGGGCTGCGGGGGTTGCCTCCTGCGAGTGGAGCACGGGTACGTGGTAGTACTCCTGGAACGCGTCCAGGAAGACCTTCCAGTTGCAGTTGACGTCGGCGCGGAAGTCGTAGCGTTCGGTCATCCGGCCGAACGGGTAGCCGTCGAGTGCCGAGATCATCGGGCCGAGGAACTCCCGCAGGGACTGGGACGGTTCCTGTGCCAGGTTGACGAAGACGAATCCGGCCCACACCTCGCAGTGCACTGGGGCCAGTCCGTAGTCGGTTTTGTCGAGGTTGAAGAACTCGCTCTCCTGCTGCACGAAGGTGCATGATCCGTCCAGCGCGTAGCGCCACCCGTGGTACTTGCAGGTGAACGCCCGGCAGGAGCCCTTGGTCTCCTCGCGAGGGAAGTCGTTCCACATCAGCTTGTTGCCGCGGTGCCGGCAGATGTTGTGGAACGCCCGGACCTGGCCCTCCAGGTCACGTACGACGATGATCGATGTCTTTGCGACCTCGATCTCTCTCGTGAAGTAGGTTCCCTTGCGGGGCAGGTCCTCGACGCGTCCGACGTTCAGCCATGCGCGTTTGAAGATTGCCTCACGCTCTACCTCGTAGAACTCGGGCGAGATGCAGTCCTCGTAGGACACCACCCCCGTCCCGACGTCCGCGTAGTGCTCCGTCCAACTGCCCTCGGGTGGCTTCGGGTAAAGGGCCACAGGGTCAATCCTCCAATCGAGGTTCGGCGACGTCAGATCGCAGGCTCCGCCATGACGTCCAGGTAGGCGGCTCCGGCGTCGGGGACGCGTGGCTGCTTCCACACCTCGACCGGGAACGACACCGTGATGAGGGAGAGCATCATCAGCATCAGGTTGCGTTCGGGCTCGGGGAGTTCATCGAGCGGGAACCGGTCGAGGTGGGTCCCGACGGAGTCGATCAGGGGGAACGCGGCGTCGTAGAAGGCCTGCATCTCCGGCATGGAGCTGGCCAGACGCTTGGCGTAGCGCTCAGGTTCGCTGTTGAGAATCCAGTCGCTGAACGGCTCCAGTTCGGCGAACTCAGCTGGCAGCATCGGCGTGCTCCTCGACGTAGTCCCCGACCACCTTGTGCAGATGGCGGAGCAGGATCTCCTGATCGTTCAGGGGGAATTCGGTGATCACTCGCGACGCGAGCATGGTCTGGGTCGCTTCCAGGGTGTTGCCGTCCTGGAGCGCGTACTCCTTGAAGGTCACAGCAGCGAGTTCGTGGGCCAGCCGCTCGCGTGCCGTCTTGGCGGGCACGAAGCAGAGCTTGGCCTCAAAAACGTGCCGGTCGACCGCGGTCGGCCAGTAGTGGTACGTCAAGTACCAGCCGGGGGCCCAGATCAGCAGCATGAAGTTGGGGAACAGCACGAAGGAGTCGGTACCCCAGGACTTGTGCCCGGCGGGGTTGATGCCGGGCGGCAGTGGGTCGAGGCCATCGATGGCGGGTCGGTCCCACGGGCCGAACAGACCGCTGCGCAGGGCGCGTTCGATGGGTTTCACCATCGAGAGGTCCTTCGGCGGCGCCATTCCGCCCCAGGAGGAGATCATCGAATGCGGGCTGTGCAACTCGTAGTGGAGCGCCTCGTAGCCGTGGCCGAGCAGCTTCTCCGCTTCCTCCTTGGTGGCCTGCTTCTGATGGAGGACGGGCGCGTGGTAGAACTCGGCGAACGCGTCGATGAACAGCTTCCAGTTGCTGCCGACCTCCGCCTTGTACGAGAAGACCTCCGTCATCTCGTGGAACGGGTAGCCCTCCAGGCCCTTGGCCATGTCGCCGAGGTACTCCGACAGCGTCTCCTGCGGGTCCAGGTTGACGAAGACGAAGCCCTCCCAGACGTCGCAGGCGACCTCCTTGAGGCCGTAGTCGGCCTTGTCGAGGTCGAAGAACTCGCCCTCCTGCTGAACGAAGGTGAGCTTGCCGGTGAGGTCGTAGCGCCAGGCGTGGTACTTGCAGACGAACTGGCGGCAGGTACCGGCCATTTCCTCGTCAGGGAAGTCGTTCCACATCAGCTTGTTGCCGCGGTGCCGGCAGACGTTGTGGAACGCCCGGATCTTCTGGTCGGTTCCCCTGACGATCACCAATGAGGTTCCGGCAGCGGCCACTTCCTTCGTGAAGTAGCTTCCCGTCCGCGGAAGGGATTCCACGCGCCCGACGTTCAGCCAAGTCCGCATGAAGATCGCTTCTCGCTCGGCCTCGTAATACGCAGGGTCGATCGAGTCGGTGTAGCTGACGGGGGCGGTTCCCAGCTCGGGATGCTGCTCGGTCCAGCTTCCGGCAGCGGGCTTCGCGAAGTGTGGCACAGCTCCACCTCTCCTCTTGAGGGCTCTGAGCCCCAGATCTCGAAGCATCATTCACTCTGAACGAGAATGACATTCTCAAATACGCGTATTAGATTTCCATCGCGGGGCTGTCACGTCAACAGGCGGGAGTTCAGTCGGATGAAGGCTGCATCACGCGAAGGACACCTCGGCGGCGGCCGATCGCGCGTCCCGGCCCGTCGAGATGTGGAGGTCCGCATGACCCTGCGAGGGTGTCCCGCCCGCCAGCAGGTGCTCGCCCGCGAACACGGGCTTCCTCAACTGGTAGGTGAGTGCCTTGATCCGCCGCAAGGGAGCGTTGCGGCGCGGGAGTTCAAGCATCAGGAGAGCCAGTAGCGGACCGTGGACGAGAAGGCCGGGATGGCCTTCCTGGCCCCGGGCGTAGGGCATGTCGTAGTGGATGCGGTGTGCGTTCGCGGTGAGTGCGCTGAAGCGGAAGAGCAGTGTCGGATCCGGAAGCAGAGACAGTTGCCAGGGTTCGCCGGACGGCAGCCCGGTGATGCTGCCGGGCGCGGCGGAACGGTCCTGGCGGGGGCTGCCCCCCGAGCGGTACACGATGTCCTGCTCTTCAACCAGGCAGGTGCGTCCGCGCTGGCGGAACTCGTGGCGCAGCGTCACGAAGAGGAGCTCTCCCGTGCTGCCGTACTTGGCCGTCGCCTTCTCCAGACTGCTGATGCGCAGGGTCCGCTCGCCAAGACGCAGTGGTTCGTTGACCTCACAGCGTCCTCCCGCGAACATCCTTTGCCGATGCGGGAGAGGCGGGAGGAAGTGCCCGGACCGCGGATGGCCGTCGGCTCCGAGCTCGTTCTGCGCCGGCCAGTGAAGGAAGTACAGCCAATGCCACAGCGGCGGCAGCGGCCTGTCGTCGGTCGCAACGGCTTCCGACTGGTCGAGGAGCGCCGACATCGCCGCGACGGGGGCGGCGGAAAGGTCGTCCTCGTCGGTGATGGGGCAGGGCGTCCACGACTCGATGTACGTGGCGAGCGGGCTCGGGGGGTACGCCATGAGACATGAGTCTCCCTGGCGGACAGCGCCAACGGCCGGGATCGGACGATAGAAAGACGTGATGCCCCCATGCCCGCACGGCATGAAACCCGAACGGACGCTGTTCTTGCATGAAGAGGGTTCGGTTACGTCTTTTGCGCAGCCGTGCCGGGCGTCTGAGGCCTGGCGGACGGCCATCTTCCCGCCCGTACGGCCGAGTCGATCTGGCCGGCCAGCGCCTGGGCAACCACCTCGACGGCGGGCGGGGTACGGCCTGCGCGGGGTGTGCCGAGGACAATCGAGCGCCACACCTCCGGCTCGCACAGAGGCGCGGCGCTCAGCCGCCCATCGGCGACATCCCGGGCAATACCCACACCGGGCAGGATCGTCCAGCCGTGGCCGGCCATGACGAGCTGCTTCTGCACTCCCATCGAATTGGTCTGCACGGCGATGTCCATCGCGGATTCAGCGCGCACGGCGGCGCCGTCGATCAGGGTCCGCAGAGCATGCCCGGAAGCGGGCAGGATCAACGGATGCCCGGCTGCCTGCGCGAACGTGACGGGGCAGTCGGCGCGCAGGCCGGCAGGCGGAGGCGCGACCACCCACAGGTTCTCCCGGACGAGCGGACGTGCATTCAGCGATGTTGTGCTGTCCAGGTTGTAGAGCAGGCTGAGGTCGAGATCCCCGTTGTCCAGCCACTGCTGCAGATGACCCGAGTACGCAGTCATCAGGCGCAGTTCCACTCCGGGGTGGTCGCGCGCTATGGCCGACACGAGGGGTTCTGCCAGCAAATCGGTCGCGCTTTCGAGCAGTCCGACTGTCACGATGCCGGTCACCACGCCGGGAGACGGCCGGACCTCCGCACGGGCCCGTTCGAGTTCATTGAGGGCACGCCGGGCGTGGCCGACCACGATCGCGCCCGCCTCCGTGGGCCGCATTCCCTGTCGGGTGCGCTCGAACAGGGCGACGCCCAGCTCGCGTTCCAGAGTACGGATCTGTCGGGTGACGGCCGGCTGGACGAGGTGCAGCAACTCGGCTGCGTGCGTCACACTGCCCACCTCGGCCACCGTGACGACGGCTTTGAGCTGTTTGATGTCCAACGCTTCCTCCGGCCGTCGGCCCCATGCCCGCAAGGCATGGGGCCATCACGACTTGCTATTTCACCGCGCCTGTCATGAACGGCCATGATGGGGTTTCCCCACACGAGATGGAAGGGGCGGAGAGGGAAGAGTGGAAAACGGGAGGCACCGCAACAGCATGGCCGAATTCCACCAACTACCGCTCTCCGGTGTCACCGTTGTCAGCATCGAGCAAGCAGTGGCTGCTCCTTTTGCCACTCGACAGCTTGCCGATCTCGGCGCTCGGGTAATCAAAGTCGAGCGTCCCGGCTCAGGCGATTTCGCCCGCCAATACGACACCGCTGTGCATGGGCAGTCCAGCTATTTCGTGTGGCTCAACCGGTCCAAAGAGTCACTGACTCTTGACGTGAAATCGAGACAGGGCCGAGCCATCCTTGGGCGCCTGCTCGCCCAGGCGGACGTCTTCGTCGAGAATCTGGCCCCCGGAGCCGCCGCCAGGCTTGGCCTGGCTCCCTCAGAGCTGCGGGATGAATTCCCCTCACTGATCCCGTGTTCCATTTCCGGATACGGGTCCAGCGGACCGTGGTCCGACCGCAAGGCATACGACCTGATCGTGCAGTGCCAGACAGGTCTGGTCTCGCTCACAGGAAGCGGGCAGGAGACCGCCCGGGTCGGTGTGTCGGTCGCCGACATCGCCGCTGGGATGTACGCGTACTCGGGGCTGCTCACCGCCCTCTACGTTCGGGCGACCACCGGTGTGGTGCGCGCTGTGGAGGTATCGCTGTTCGAGGCACTGGCCGAATGGATGAGTCAGCCCGCCTACTACACACGCCACAGCGGAACACAGCCGCCCCGGATCGGCACCCAGCACGCCACCATTGCTCCGTACGGTGCCTACGCCACAGCCGACGGCAAGGAGATTCTGTTCTCCGTCCAGAACGAACGCGAGTGGACCGCGCTGTGCGAGCAGGTCCTGGAACGTCCCGACCTCGTGGACGACCCGCGCTTCGCCAGGGGCCCCGACCGCGTGTCGCACCGCGCGGAGCTCAACGCGATCGTCTCCGAGCGGTTCGGGCGATCGGACAGCCGGCAGGTGACGAAGGTGCTGGACGGCGCTGGTATCGCTAACGCCGGCGTCAACGACGTCGAAGACTTCCTCGCCCACCCTGTGCTCCGGGAGCGGGGACGGTGGCGCGAGGTGAGTATTCCCGGCGCCGTCGTACCCGCTCTCGTGCCGCCCGTCGACCTGTCAGGCACCAGCCCGCGCATGGACGCCGTTCCGGACATCGGCGGGCACACTGACACGGTTCTGGCTGAACTCGGTTTCACCACCGCCGAGATCGCCGCCCTCCATGCGGGCCGTGTGGTCTGAAGCGCCCGTCCTGAACCAGCCCCGGAGTCGTCCAGCGAGGAGTACCAAGACATGAGCCCCCTGGGCATGCTGCCGGAGGACGAGCAGTTCGTCGTGGGCACCGTGCACGACTTCGTCGACAAGCACGTCAAGCCCGTTGTCCGGGAACTCGAACATACCGATACCTACCCCGAGGCCCTGATCGAGCAGATGAAACAGCTCGGCATCTTCGGGCTGGCCATTCCGGAGGAGTACGGCGGCACACCCGTGTCCATGTCCTGCTACGTATGGGTGACGGAGGAACTTGCCCGCGGCTGGATGAGCCTGGCGGGCGCGATGGGCGGCCACACCGTGGTCTCCAAACTGCTGCTGCACTTCGGCACCGAGGAGCAGAAGAACCGCTGGCTCCCTCGCATGGCAACCGGCGAGACGCGGGCCACCATGGCCCTCACCGAACCGGGCGGCGGCTCCGACCTACAGGCTATGCGCACCGTCGCGCACAAGGACGCGGACGGCTACCTGGTCAACGGGTCCAAGACCTGGATCACCAACTCGCGGCGGTCCCGTCTGATCGCCCTGCTGTGCAAGACCAACCCGGATGCCACGCCCGCCCGCCACGGCATGTCGATTCTGCTTGTCGAGCACGGTCCGGGTCTCACGGTCTCCCGCGACCTGCCCAAACTCGGCTACAAGGGCGTGGAGAGCTGCGAATTGTCCTTCGAGGACTACCGGGCCCCAGCCGATGCCCTCCTCGGCGGAGTCGAGGGTGAAGGGTTCTCGCAGATGATGAAGGGGCTGGAAACGGGGCGGCTCCAGGTCGCCGCCCGAGCCCTCGGCGTCGGCCGGGCGGCCTTCGAGGACGCGCTGGCCTACGCACAGGAGCGTGAGTCGTTCGGCAGGCCGATCTGGCAGCATCAGTCGATCGGCAACTACCTGGCGGACATGGCCACTTCGCTCTCGGCCGCACGCCAGCTCACGCTTCACGCGGCACGCGAGGCCGACGCCGGGCGACGGGTGGACATGGAGGCCGGCATGGCCAAGCTGTTCGCTTCGGAGACGGCCATGGAGATCGCCCTCAAAGCCGTCCGTATCCACGGCGGCTACGGCTACTCCACGGAATTCGACGTCGAGCGGTACTTCCGCGACGCACCGCTGATGATTGTCGGTGAGGGTACCAACGAGATCCAGCGCAACGTCATTGCGCGTCAGCTCATCAGACGTGGTGGCCTCGACACGTGACTGTCATTCCACCATGCCGACCAGGTGGTGTGTGGTCGACGGCCGCAGTGTGGCGGCCGCCAGACGCTGCTGATGTCTCCTCACACAGGAGCCAGGTCTGTAAGGAACCGGAGACGCCCCTGTGTTTCCGGTTCAGGTCACGCGCGGGCAGCTCACTCCGGCGTCGCGCCCTCCGCATGCGACTACTTCGCGGGCTCCTGATACTCCGAAGCCCCCGAAGATTTTGAGGACCGCGGTGGACCAACAGGCGCATGGGCCGATGGGTGAAGGAATCAGCGCAGCCATTGAAGGTCGCACGCATGGAGGAGACGACGCCGTCCCGGCATAGTGCGGCCGGTCGTTGCCGTAGTCAGTCGGGCAGCCCTTGAGCCGCCGTTGTCAATGCGGAACGCAAAGCCCGCTGGAGCCCGTCCACGACGTCCTCGCCGGGAATATGATGCTCCGTGAAGTGTTCCGCGGCGGCCCATAGCGAGCCGTTGAGCATGACCGCCCCAGCCTTCACGCGCACGTCGTCGGCGGACAACTCGTAGCGGTCGGCGATCAGCTGTGCAAACAACGGCTCCGCATCGTCGTGTGTTTGCAGCCATACCGCACGCAGTCACGGCTCGGTCCGGGTGAGCTGGATCAAAGACAGCACCGTGGGGGCATCCTCGTCGAACCCGAGGAGATCGCGTCTGCCATCACCTTCCTCCTGTCCGACGCCGCGGCCAGCACAAGGTGGTCTGAGCGCCGCCGCTGCGTGCGGCCGACGCGTGGCCCCCCGCACGTCCGCACGGCCTGAGACCGGCCCTTCCGCCAGAGCGCACGATTGACTTGCATTCAGTCATTCGGTCGCGCAGACAGGGCGCGACGGCAAAAGGAGCGCCGACGGGAACCCCCGCCACCGCCAAGCGGAAACGGGGCGCCAAGCCGCCGGAGGAACACCGCAAGGACATCCTCGACGCCGCGGCCGAGGTGTTCGCCCGTAAGGGCATCGCCGACGCCCGGATCGAGGACATCACGACCCTCGCCGAGGTCTCCAAGGGCACGTTCTACCTCTGCTTCAGCCGCGCCTACGTCCGGCAGGGACGCCGCATCCGACAGTAGGGCCGCTGAGATCTACGGCACAGGCCTCTACATCACAATGATGGGGCGCCGACATGACGACACCCCATCGATTCTCGCGGCCGCCTCCGATGTCATACATCGTATGGCGGGCCCTGTGTGTCCTCACTCTGAGGGTCGGAGCCTCGGAACTCGTCGCGTACGGCGCGAAGAGCCTTGATGGCTTCGATCACAGGGTCTTTGGCGTCCACGATCTTGCGTGCGACTGCCATAACACCCCAGACAAGGGCCCCGATCAGGGACACGGACGCCGCGACCCATCAGTACGCTTCCATCCGGCGGGCGAACCTTCGTCTGAAGGTCGGGCCGGTGTAGGGCGTACTCGGCCCGACCACCTGTCAACTAACAGAGGTCGAAGCCGAGATGCGCGCCCAACGATGCTTGATCCAGAATTCCTGTTACTGATCCGGGGTGATCAAGCGTCCTACGAATCTCGTGCGGTCATGCAGTGGTTCACGAGCGCGAGTAGATCCCCCATCGAGCCAACGGCGGTGTTTGGTCACGTCGTTGGTCCGGTACCCGGCCTTCTCCGCCGGGCAGACACGGTCGGTAAACTCTACGATCGCAGGCGCACCGTTCTCGTCGAGGCCGAGCGAGTCGATACGGCCCCGTGCACGGGGCCGGTGTGGTGCCCATCGCGCCGCGAGCGATCGCCGTCGTACGGGAACCACAGCGAAGCTGACACGACGTGCCCTTCGGTGACCTCCTAACCTTCCTCGGCCGAGCTCGGAACATGGTCGGGCCCGTCGTTCCCAGCGCCTGCCCGTGGTGGAGTTTCCTGTCGGGCTCCAGCACGTCCCTCGCCTTGTCAGGGGACCGGACAAGGGACACCGTGCGACGGTCAGGCCACCACCATCGTGCGGACGTTGGTGAACTCGCGCACGCCCTCCGCCGACAGTTCCCTGCCGTATCCGCTTCGGCCTGTGCCGCCGAACGGCAGGCGCGGGTCCGAGGCAACCACCGCGTTGACGAAGAGGGCACCCGACCTGATCCGGCGGCCGACCGCCAGTGCGTGTTCCGCGCTGCCCCAGACCGAGGCCCCCAAGCCGAACACGGTGTCGTTCGCAAGCCGGACGGCATGGTCGTCGTCCCTGGCACGGGTCACCGCGGCCACGGGGCCGAAGGTTTCCTCCGCGAACACCGCCATTCCCGGCTCCACCCCGTCCAGCACGGTGGGCTCGACGTACGAACCGGGCCCCTTGACGGCGTGGCCACCCACGACAAGGCGGGCGCCCTCCGTGAGACTCCCTTGGATCTGCCGGAGGATTCCGTCACGCAGATCGGCGCGCGCCATCGGGCCGATGGTCGTCGCCGGGTCCGTGGGGTCGCCCAGCCGCAACTCCCCGACGCCTGCGACGAGGCGTTCGGTGAACTCGTCGGCCACGTCCTCGTGCACGATGAACCGCTTGGCACACACACAGCTCTGACCGGTGTTGTTGAAGCGCGCCTTGACCGCGGCGGTTGCGGCCGCCACCACGTCGGCGTCGGCGAGGACCACGAACGGGTCCGAGCCGCCGAGCTCCAGGACCGACTTCTTGACCGCCGCGCCGGCGACCGCGGCGATCGACGAGCCGGCGCGCTCACTACCGGTAAAGGTCACCGCGGCGACGCGCGGGTCCTCGACGACGCGGCGCGAGACCGCGGGCACGTCCTCGGCCGCAACGACGAGACTGCGGAACAGTCCCTCCGGCGCGCCGGCGCCGACGAAGAGCTTTTCGATCGCCAGCGCGCACCCTGTCACATCCGGACTGTGCTTCAGCAACGCCGCGTTTCCGGCGGCCAGTGCGGCGCAGGCGAACCGCAGCACCTGCCAGAACGGGAAGTTCCACGGCATCACGGCGAAGACTACGCCAAGCGGCTCGTAGGAGAGCCACGAGCGGGATGCACCCGAAGCGATCCCATGATCGGCGAGCCACTCCGGAGCGCGGTCGGCGACCACCTCGCAGTTCCAGGCGCACTTGTCGATCTCACCGAGCGACTCCGTGATCGGTTTGCCCATCTCTGCGGTGATCAGCGCTGCATACCGCTCCTTTCGCTCCGTCAGAACCTTGCCGACACCACGCAGCAGGGCAAGCCGCTCGTCGAGGGGCGTGTTGCGCCAGACCACGGAGGCGGCGTGGACATCGGCCAGCGCTTGATCGACGCCCGCTTCGTCATGTGTCTCGTACGACGCGAGTTCTCTTCCGGTAGCGGGGCTGCGGGTGATCAGGATGCTCATGCGGAGGTCTCCAACCTTGTACGTCGTCGGGCCGGCGCGACCGCCGCCACGCTCTCTTTCCGCGGTGCGACAACGTTGCGAAGGGTGCCGATCCCCTGAATCGTCATCTCGACTACGTCGCCGGTCCGCAGGGGCGGCGGGACAAGCGCACCGTTCCGGCCCCACGACTCGGCGAGCGAGCCCGTGGCACAGGTGCCTGACGCGAGTACCTCGCCCGCCTTGACCCACGAGGCCTGAGAGGCGTGCGAGACCAGTTGCTCGAACGACCAGCCCATGTGGCCGGACCGGTCTCTGCCGATTTCGGTGTCGTTGACCTTGACGCTCATCTCCAGGTCGAGGAAGCCGTCGGCGTCGCGGAGGGCGTCAAGCTCGTCCGGAGTGACAACCCATGGACCGATCGTGGTCGCGAAGTCCTTGCCCTTCGACGGCCCGAGTTTGAGTTTCATCTCCTTCCTCTGCACATCACGTGCCGACCAGTCGTTCATCACGCAATAGCCGCCGATCGCTTCGCGCGCCTGGGCGGGGGTGACGTCTCGGACATCCCGGCAGACGATCGCCGCGATCTCCAGCTCGAAGTCCAGGCGTTCCGTACCGGGCGGCATGGGTACGGCGTCGTAAGGCCCCGTGACGGCGTGCGGCGCCATGAACAGGAAGACGGGCGCCTCGTACCACTCCGTCGGTGGACCGGGGTTGCCCTGCCCGCGCTCCATCCCATCGACGTGCGCCTCGAAGGTGAGGAAGTCGCGCATCGCCACGGGATAGACCGGGGGAAGGAGAACGACATCGCCTGAGCGCAGTCCGGTATTCCGGGTAGCGGACCGCGCCCGGGCCGCGCGGTCGGCGGACGGAAGGGCGAGCACGGTGACCATGTCGACATCGCCGTCGAACGGGTGCAGCGTCCAAACTGAGCCGTCCTCGACGATCAGCCCGACTCGGCGGGTCCCCTCGGGCTCCTCGGTACGGCGGAAGGCCGCCAGCTTCATCGTGCGTCAGCCGATCGTCTCGTAGAAGGCACGTTCGCGGCCGGCGAGAACGGGGATCGCGACGCCGTGGCCGTACTCGGCGAAGTGCTCCGATGCCCCGTGAGCGAGGTAGGCGTCCTCGTCGTCGTAGATCTCGAAGAGGCGGAAGACGAGCGGTTCGGCCGGGTCCTGGAAGGCCTGGTAGAAGCGGTTGCCCGGCTCCTGGCGAGAGGGCGGGGTCAGCTTTTCGATCGCGTCGCGGACGATGTGCTCCTTGCCCGGTTGGGCGGTCCAGGTGGCGGTGACGACGTAGGCCATGGTGTGGCTCCTGTCTGGGGGTGGTGTTGTCTGTCGGGGCGTCACGGCAGTGCCGTGAGCCCGCGCTTCTGCAGAATGAGGTGGATGAGCAGTTCGTCGCGCTGGGCGACGAGAGCGGTCTCGTCGGTGCATCTGAGTTCAGCGCCCATGCCGGCGACCAGGAGGTCGACGAGCGCCGGTGTGAGGTGGACGCGGCCGAGGTCGGCCATCCACTCCTGGGCGGGTGGTCCGAGATGCTCGAGCGTGTGGGCCAGACCGCCCGCGCCTCCGGAGAGGTGCTGGTTCGCGAAGGGCCCGAGGAGGGCCCACCGAAGGCCGGGGCCGTTGGTGATCGCGGCGTCGATGTCCGCGACGGTGGCTACTCCTCGCGCGACCAACGAGTAGGCCTCCTGCCACAGGGCGGCTTGGAGCCGGTTCGTGATGTGGCCCGGGACCTCGTGTCTGACCAGGACCGGGCGCTTGCCGAGAGAGAAGTAGAAGGCCGACGTGGAGTGGGTCACCGACGGCGTGGTGAGCTTTCCTGGGACCACCTCGACGAGCGGGATCAGGTGCGCCGGGTTGAAGGGGTGGCCTACCAATATCCGCTCGGGGTGCTGGTCGGTCATCTCCTGCAGCTGGGACGGCATGAGCCCCGAAGAACTGCTCGCGATCGGCACGTCGGCGAGTGCGGCCGCGTCGAGTTCCGCGAGGAGGCTCTGTTTGAGCTCGGGGTTCTCGGGGCCGCTCTCCTGGACGAAGTCTGCTTGTTCAACGGCGTCGGCCGCGGAGGACGCGAAGGCCAGACGGTCTCGCGACGCGCCGTCGGCGAGCCCGAGTCGGGTCAGCGCCGGCCATGCCGCGTCGATCGCTACTCGCAGTCTCCGCTCGGCGTATGGCGCCGGATCGTAGGCGCTCACGTCGAGTCCGCGTGCCAGGCACAGTGCGGCCCAACCTGCACCGATGACACCGGTCCCGACGATCGCGACGGTCTCGATGCGCCGGGTCACTGCGATCCCGTGCCTGGCTCAGAAGCGAATTTCGCGTAGGCGTCGAGCGCCGCCGGATCGCTCAGCGCGCCGGGCGAGGCCACATCCTGTGGCCTCGCCCCTTGCAGGATTCGCTTGACCGGGACCTCGAGTTTCTTGCCTGTCCGGCTGTACGGCACCGTCGGGACAGCGATGATCTCGTCCGGCACGTGACGCGGGGACAACGCGGTCCGCAGTTCACGCGCGAGCTTGTGGCGCAGGTCGTCGTCCAGCTCGGAGGTGTCCCGTAGCACGACGAACAGGATCAGACGCCCCATGCCGCCCTCGGAGTCCTCCAGGTGCACCACGACGCTGTCGGTGACCTCCTCGATGTCCTGGAGGACGCGGTAGAACTCGGCGGTTCCTAGACGTACGCCGCCGCGGTTGAGCGTGGCGTCGGAGCGACCGGTGATGAGGCAGGAACCCACCGTGCTGAAACGGCACCAGTCACCGAAGCGGAACACCCCCGGGTACCGGTCGAAATACGCGGCACGGAACCGCTCGCCGTCCACGTCGCCCCAGAAGCCGAGCGGCATCGAGGGCATCGGCGAGGTGATGACCAACTCGCCGACATGGCCGACGACTTCACTGCCGGACTCGTCGAAGGCCTTGACGTCGACTCCGAGACTCGGTCCGGTCATCTCCCCCGCCCAGACGGACTGCAGCGGCGAGCCCTGTACCAGCCCCGTGCACACGTCCGTGCCTCCGCTGCCGACGTTGAGAAGCACCGAGTCGCCGAACTGCTCGGCTACCCACTCGAAGCCCTCGGCGGGGAAGGGACTGCCGGCCGCGCCCAGCTGGCGCACCCGTGACAGATCGAACTCCTTGGCAGGCTCGACGCCCTCCTTCCGGCAGGCCATCAAGTAGCCGGGACTCGCCCCGATGAGGGTGGCCCCGGTCTCCGCTGCCAGGCGCCACTGCTCCCGCAGGTCGGGGTAGAGCGGATCGCCGTCGATCATCACCAGGGACGAGCGCACCAACAGGGCGGAAACCAGCGTGTTCCACATCATCCACGCTGTGGTGGTGAACCACAGGAGCCGGTCCTCCGGTCCCATGTCCCAGTGCAGCGCGTGATTCTTCAGGTGTTCGAGCAGGATCCCGCCGTGGCCGTGCACGATCGCCTTGGGCTTGCCAGTGGTCCCCGACGAGAACAGCACGTAGAGCGGATGATCGAAGGGCACCGGCGCGAAGTCGAGCGGTTCCTCGGTCTCCGCCGACAGGTCGTCCCACGAGGTGGCGTCGGGAAGGACGAGAGGGCCGTAGGGGACGTGGACGACGTGCTCCAACGAAGGCAGCGCCGCGCGAATCTCCCCGATCTCCTTCCGTCGGTCGATGGGCTTCTCGCCGTAGGTGTAACCCGCGACGGCAAGCAGCACCTTCGGCCCGACCTGGCTGAATCGGTCGATGACGCTGACCGAGCCGAACTCGGGGGCGCAGCTGGCCCAGACCGCTCCCAGGCTGGCCGTGGCGAGGAATGCGACCAATGTTTCCGGTGTGTTGGGCAGGTAGCCGACCACCCGGTCGCCTCGCCCGACACCGAGCTTCCGCAACCCGGCGCGCACGCGGCGCACCTCTTCCCTCAGCTCGTCGAAGGTGAGTCGACGCGGTTCGCGGGTCTGCGAGTAGGCCAGGACCGCGGGCCTTCCGCCGTCCTCGGGCCGGCCGAAGCAGTGCTCCGCGTAGTTCAGGCGAGCGCCGCAGAACCATCGCGCACCCGGCATCTCACGACTGTCCAGCACCCGCTCGTACGGCGAGTGGGCCTTGACCTCGAAGTAGTCCCACACCGATTCCCAGAACTCCGCGAGTTCCCGCACGGACCAGGCGTAGAGCTCGTCCCACGACCCGAGGTCGATGCCCCTCTCGGCGGAGAGCCAGCGCAGAAAGCCCTGGACCTTGGCGTTCTCGGAGGCTTGCGAGTCGGGACCGTACAAGAGGCGCGGCTCGGAAACGCTCCGGCCGCTCACCGCGGAGCCCCCGCACCGTTCACCTTGGCCGCGCGGCCGGTGAGGAAGGCGTTCATCCGCTCTTTGGCATCGCTGCCGCTCTGTGCCACGGCCGACATCAGTGACTCCATCAGCAGCCCCGTCTCGGGACTCGTCTCGGCGATCCGGGGCAGCGCCTGAAGTACCGCGTAGTTGACGAAGGGTGAGTTGGCGGCGATCCGCCGGGCGTGCTCGGAGGCCGAGGCGAGTCCCGCGCCCTCGTCCACGAGGTAGTGCACAAGGCCGAACTGGGCGGCTTCCGTCGCGGACAGCACGCGCCCGGTCAGCATCATGTCGGTCATCCGGTGCACGCCGATGAGCCGCGGCACCCGGACGGACCCGCCGCCACCGACGAACAGGCCCCGCTGGCCTTCGGGCAGGGCGAAGAAGGCCGACGGCTCCGCGACGCGGATGTGGGTGGCCGCGGCGAGTTCGAGTCCTCCGCCCACCACCGCGCCCTTGAGGACCGAGATCACCGGAACGGCACCGGCCTCGATCCGTGTGAAGGCGTCGTGCCATGCGCGCGAGTGGTGGAAGCCTCCGACAGCATCCCGTTCGCCCAACTCGGCGAGATCGAGGCCGGCGGAGAAGTGCTCGCCGTCGGCGGTCAGGACGACTGCGCGAGCCCATGTCGGCGGCCGGTGGAAGAAGCCGCCGAGGCCGTCGACGGTGGCGTCGTCGAGGGCGTTGCGCTTGTGCTGCCGCGAGATGGTCAGGACGGCGATGTCGCCCTCCCGCTCCAGCCGCAGCGAGGACGGCAGTCCCGGATCGGTCGTGGTCACGATCAACTCCGATGGTCGAGAAGCTCGATGGTTCGGTCCGGCGCCACGGGCGCGCGTCCAGGTGCACGCGCGGTCGGTCCGTCGGCAGTCGGATAGCCGGGCAGGAGGAAGACCATCGCGACGGCGATCCCGCTGGCGATGGCCAGTGCCGTCAGCAACGCGCCGGAGCCGAGGCCGCGACTGAGCTCAGCGGCGGCCAGCACCGGGGCCAGCGTGTTCGCCGTGGTGGTCAACGCCATGGTGAGTCCCTGGATCTGTCCGAAGGAGCGGAGCCCGAAGTACCGAGCGCTCAGGAACGGGCCCATCGAGCTCTCCGCGCCGGTGGCGAGACCCAGCAGGCACATCCCCACGAACAGCAGCCACAGTTCTTGGCCGCCTGCGGCGACGAGCAGCAACCCGAGTGCAGTGCAGAGGACGAACGGCGCGATCACACGCGAACTCCGAGAGCGGTCCAGGGAAAAGCCGACCAGGGCCTGACCCACGATCGAGGAGACCAGCAGCGCCGACAGCGACAGGGCGATGACGTTCGTCGAAACGCCGTGCGGGGTCAGCAGCGCCTCGGCGTTCGATCGGACCGCCATGGTCGCGCCACCGCTGAGTGCGAGCAGCGCCGTGTAGAGGACCCAGGAGCGGCTGCGCACGGCGGTGGACAGAGCTGCTGACGGGCCGTCGTCACGCGCCTCGTCGGCGCCGAGCAGGATGCTGTCCGCTCCGCGCGGGTGAAGCACCGCCGGAGCTTCACGCAGCAGTAAGATCTGCGCGGGCAGTCCCACCAGCAGGATGACAAGGCCGATCAGGAGATACGTCGCCCTCCAGCCCACCGATTCGACCAGCACGTTCCCGACCGGTGCCAGTACCGCGCTGAACAGCCCGACCGCGGAGCCGAGCAGGAGCGAGAAACCGGCTCCTCGGTGATCGGTGAACCAGGCCGCGACCACTTTGAAGCCCACGCCCAGCGAGGCCGAGAAACCGGCGGTCGCCGAGATGATCAACGCGGTCTGCAGCAGGGCGCGATGCGTGCCCGAAGCCCAGATCGCCACGGTGGCCAGGCCATAGAGCGTCATCATGGGGAAGGCGACGCGGCGGGCTCCCCAGCGGTCGACGAACCTGCCCGTCACGGGCAGCGTCAGTGCCCCGATCAGCATGGGCAGACTGAACATCGACATCACGGACGACCTCGACCAGCCCGTCTGCTGGGATATCGGGGCCACGACGAAGGTGACAAGCGTCATGAGGACGACCGGGCTGAGGCCCATGGAGATCAGAACGGCGAACGCGGCCCGCCTCGCGGCCTTCGGATAGCCGCCCATCGAAATGAAGTAGGCGCCGAGTGAAAGGGGGGCTGCAGGCGGCGCTGCCTGCTCAGCGGGTGTGCCCGACGTGGCGGACATGCCGATCCTCTCTAGCGGTGTCCCACGTGTGCCCCGGCCATGTGGCCGGCGAGGTCCTCTGGACGGAAGAAGTAGTCCGGCGGTGTCGGGCCCCAGCTGAAGAGGGACTTGACGCCCTCCCACACACCCGGTTCCCACAACTCGTCGTCGACGACGCAGTCCATGTCGGAGTAGTACTCACTGAAGTTGCCTGCCGGGTCCTTCAGGTACCAGAAGAAGTTCGAACCGATGTGGTGCCGCCCCAGTCCCCAGACATGACGGTCCGGGTCCTCCTCGAGCATCGACATGGCGCCACGGCCGATCTCGTCCACGTCGTCCACGTGCCACGACGTGTGGTGAAGCAGCGTGATGGGTGCGGCCTGGACAAGGACGTTGTGGTGGTCGGTGCTGCAGCGCATGAAGGCCGCCTCGTCCTTGACCACATCACTGATCTTGAAGCCGAGGCCCTCGGTGAAGAACTTCTGGCTGCTCGGCTGATCGATGGAGCCGAGCACGACGTGACCGAGTTTGCGGGGCCGGACCCGGTTGGTCCGCTCGATACCCGGCGCGCGTTGGTTGAGGCGCACCGGCCGGCCCGGACCGTTGTAGGCCACGGGCTCGTTGGGCGGCGTCTCGATGTGCGGGAGCACCTCGACGTCGACCGCGACGTCCGTGCCGGGGTCACGAGTCGTCAGTGAGGTCTCTCTCCGGTCGACCGGAAGCCCCAGTCGCGCCAGGTTCGACGCGATGCGGTCAAGGTCGTCGGTGTCCTCAGCGGCTACGGTCATGGCCAGGAGCCGACGACGGTCCGCACGAGCGATGTGCAGTTGCTCGCCGCCGTTGACAGTAGCCAGGTGCGTGACGCCGTCGGCGTCGGTACGGGTGATGTCGAGGCCAAAATCCTCGTAGTACGAGGCGACCGCGGGGATGTTCGGCACTCCGAACGTGAGTGATGAGAGACCGTGCAGTGACATCGGGACGCTCCTTCTCAGGCGGAGGTCGGGCAGCCCTGCTCGAGCGGGATCTCGAGGCGCCCCAGGCCCTCGATCTCCGTCATGAGTGTCTCGCCGGGCCGCAGGAAGCGCTGGGGCACGCGCCCCATGCCGACGCCGGCAGGGGTGCCGGTGAAGATCAGGTCCCCGGGGTAGAGGGTGCAGACGCCGGAGAGGTAGGCGACAAGCTCCGGGACCGAGAAGATGAGCTCCTTCGTCCGACTCTCCTGGAGAACTTCGTCGCCGATCCAGCCGCGAATGGCGAGGTCGTCAGGGTGGGGGACCTCGTCGAGCGACACCACCGCCGGGCCGCACGGCGAGAACCCCGGAAACGACTTGCCGAGCGAGAACTGCGGAACCGGTCCGCGGCCTTGAACCGCACGCTCGGACAGGTCCTGTCCGACAGTCAGTCCGGCGACGCAGGACCAGGCGTCCGACTCGGCAACCTGATATGTCTCCTTGCCGATCACCACCACGAGCTCGGCCTCGAAGTCGACGCCCTCCGACGGAAGCGAGACCGGAGTGGCCGGGCCGGCGAGTGAGCTCTGGAACTTCGTGAAGATCAGTGGGAACTCGGGCGCCGGCACGTTGGACTCGGCGGCATGGTCGGCGTAGTTCAGGCCCACCGCGAAGATCTGGCGGGGCTCGGGCACCGGCGTGCCGAGGTCGGCCGGCCCGTACGGGGTCCGCTCGGCCCGGTCGATCGCGACGTCGGCCACCTCGGCGCGGAAAACGGCCCAGTTGTCGAGGACGGAGCGGATGTCAGGCCCGAACTTCCCGTCCGTCAGCCGCTCCACGTCCACAGCGCCGCCATCGACGAGCAGGACGGCTCGGCCGGCAAGGTTTGCAAGTCGCATCGGTTCAGCCCTTCAGATCGCCAGGACCGCACAGCTGAGGTCCTTCAACAGAGCCTGCGACTGCTCACATCGATATGGCAAGAGAAAATCGAAATTTTCTCTTGAAGTCGCTTCTCCGGATCAGAGGAACGGTAGGAATGCTAATAAATCGTCCTCACATTTGGGCAAGTGAGGACGACTCGGATCTCCGACGCCAGCTACCGCCGGTCAGGGCACGTCGACATCCGGCATCGATTCGAGGAGAAGGTCGGTCGTCAGCTGCACGTGCGCCGCCATGAGTTCGCAAGCGCGGTCCGCGTCCCGGTCAAGGACGGCTTCGCAGATCTGCCGGTGTTCTTGGACCACATCCCGGCCCCCACTCACCTTCACCGCCCACGCGCGGTAGAGCTCAGCCTTGTCGTAGAGCCCGGCCCGGATGTTCTGCAGCAGCGGACTGGCGCACCCCGAGGCGACAGCGCCGTGGAACTCCGCGTGAGCAGCACGCCAGGCGGGGTTCATGGCGCCGCCCGACTCCGGAGAAGTGCCGGCGAGGCGATGGTGGGCGGCGAGGACTCCCGCCTCCCAGTCGAGATCGCCCTCGACAGTGGCACGACGGATCATCATCGTCTCGATGTCGATGCGCACCCGGGTCAGATCATTCAGGTGGTCGACCGACAGCGGCATCACGGTGAAGCCCAACTGGGGCGCCGACCCCACCAGCCCCTGCTCCGCGAGCCGGGTGAGCGCTTCGCGTACGACGGAGAGGCTGACGTCGAGCCGCTTCGACAACGGCTGCACCAACAGGCGTTCGCCCGGCTGACGGACACCCGAGAGGATCTCTTCCCGTAGCTCCGCCTGCACGTCTTCCACGAGCGAGGACCCGACCCGTTGCCGCTTCATGCCCGCAGTCTAGCCAGAAAATCGATACTGCTGCCGCTGCTCGATCGAGGGTATGGAAGCGACCACTTACCGAACATGGACTGATGGTCGATTTCATGCCAGAATATCGATTCTCGTGGGATCCGAGCCGAAAAGAGGAACCCGCATGAAGATGAGCCACGTCCCCAGCAACGTCGCAATCGTGACCGGCGGCGGCAGTGGCATCGGCCGGGCATGCGCAGACGCCCTCGCCATCGCGGGACACCAGGTCGCCCTCCTGGACATCGACCCCCACTCCCCCGACCCCCACTTCCCCGTCGTCACGGACGTCACGTCCACCGAGTCGCTGGCGGCAGGGGTCGCGACCGTTGAGCGCGAACTCGGGCCCGTCTCCGTCTTCGTCCACGCCGCAGGCATCAGTGGACCCTGGACGCGCCTGCTCGACCTGTCCGAGTCGACCTGGAACCAGGTCATGGACATCAATGCCGCGGGAACGTTCCGGGCCTGCAAGGCGATACTCCCCGGCATGGTGGAACGCGGCTACGGCCGTGTGGTTCTGGTCGCGTCGGTCGCTGGCAAGGAAGGTTCCGCGCTGCTCCCGGCCTACAGCGCCTCGAAGGCCGCAGTGATCGCAATCGCCAAAGCGCTCGGCAAGGACCTCGCCAAGACCGGTGTTCTCGTCAACGCGATCACACCGGCCGGGATCGACGCGGGCATGACGCATGAGAACAGCTCGGAGATCCAGGCCAAGATGCGAGCGGCCATCCCGATGGGCCGCCTGGGCACCACTGACGAAGTGGCCGCGCTCGTGACCTGGATGGCAAGCCCTGCGTGCAGCTTCTCCACGGGCGCGGTGTTCGACCTGTCGGGCGGACGAAGCACCTACTGATTCCGACCGGCCGACAGCCACCCGATCGGACGCGAGCCACCGCAGGAGCGAGCACGGTGGATCACGTTGGCCTCGCGCTCGGCAGCCTGAAAGCGACTCCCGAGCGGCGGAAGAGCACGCTCGGCCCAGTGCTCGACCGCGCGGTCGCACAGCCGGCGTCTGCCCTCCACACCAACGCCTTCACCGACAGACGTGGAGGGCACCCCTAAATGCCGTGCAGGAGGGGGCAGGCGGCGCGCTCGTGCGTGGTGGATGACTCCAGGTCATCGCTCGTTGCCGCCCGCACACGGTCGGTCGCATGTGGGGGCGCCCCCTCCCATGAAGCCCGGTCACGAAGTCGGCCGGGCGTGACGGTCGCCTTTGTAACCGTTACGGCTTGACCCCCGGCGGTGACGTGACACCGGGAGGGAGCTTCGGGGCACCAGGCGGGAGCAGGCGGCGGAGCTGCGGGACCTGAGCGCGTAGGTCTGCGAGCGCGTTGGTCCAGCGCAGCACCTCGTCCAGGTGGAACGGCAGCGTCTCCTCCACAATCGGTGTCGGGGTGAAGACGCCGTCCTGGACATGCGGCATCACGAAGGGAATGGCGACACCGTCCTGGACGGGCATCATCCGGACCGTCGTCACGATCTGCTTGAGCACCTGTACCGCGCGCAGCCCGGCGCTGATGCCGCCGTAGCTCACGAAACCGACCGGCTTGTACGCCCACTCCCAGAACAGGTACGAGATGGCGTTGAGCAGGCTCGGCGGTGGGCCGTAGTTGTACTCGGGGGTCACGAACAGGAAGGCGTCCGCCGACTCAACCGCACGGCTCCACGCAAGGGTGTGCTCCTGGCTGTACTTTCCGGTGCGCGGGTGGGCGGGCTCGTCGAGCAGGGGCAGGTCGAACTCTGCCAGATCGGCGACCTCGATGTCGAAGCCGCCGTGCCTCTTGGCTGCGTCAGCCGCCCAGCTGCCGATCGGGAAACCTAGTCGCCCGGGTCGGGTGCTCGCGATGATGATCAGAAGTTTTGGAGTCATTGTTCCTTCAAAAGCCGTGTCGGCGAGCGCGGATTGCCCGGTCATGCCGGGAGCATCGAGTGGTCACCGAGCTGGTGCCACGTACGGTTGTGGTAGACGAGCGGTGCGTCGTCAGCCGCCAGCGCGATGTGGGACTGGAGCGCGTGCACGGTGACCACCATCGATCCGCCGGCCTCCATGCGGCCGACTATGCGGCCACGGATCCAGACGGGGACCTCATGGAGATAGGGTTCGCCCGTCGCCAGTCGCCCCCAGCTCTCGGGGTCCGCAAAGCGGTCGACGCCACTCGTCGCGAACAGCCGGGCGGCCGCGAGCTGGCGCACGCTGAGCAGGTGGATGACCACGGTGTCGGCCTTCGCGATCGTCGGCGCACTCGATGACGCGCACGACAACGAGAAGCCGAACAGCGGAGGCTCGGCGCTGACGGAGAACACTGAGGTCGCGGTAAGGCCGGCGGGACCCTCACCCGCGTCTGCGGTGATCACGGCGACGCCTGCGGCGTGGTTGCGGGACACCAGCTTGAACTCTTCGGTCGGCAGTCCGCCGACCAGTGACGTATTGCGCCTGCCGGAGGCTGCGTCGGGGGAAGCCCCGGCTCGCGCGAAGATCGAGCCCATCTCAACTCCTCTGTCGAAATGCATCCATGCCTGAGCACGGGGAAACGGCTTCGTAGGCCGCGAACTGGGCCGAGTCGGAGGCCCAACGCGACCCGCCGCCCCCTCTCACGTCACGTAGTCGTGTTCCACATAGCTGTCGTACGGCTCCGGCGGGACCGGGATCAGTTCCGGCTCCTTCTCGGCGCTGTACTTCGTGACGAGGGTCAGCGCCTCGTCGGGGGCCGCCCAGCCGTTCGGCGTCGGTGGCTCGGTCGGCGGCTCGCTCGAGACAACGCTCGAGTTCACCTCAGAGGCCCAGGTCTGATACACGTGCAGGTGCCAGATCCGCCAGCCCTCGTCGGTCTTGACGAAGTCCACGGAGTAGCGGCACCAGTACCAGAAGGCAATGCGCGGCTTGTCCGGGAGCCAGAAGAACGTGTGCGCCTCGTGCCCCGGCGAGTTCCACACCGCTTTCGCCGTCTGCCCGTCCTTCGCCACCTCGATCACCGGCGTCGTCAGCGTGTGCTCGGCCAGTTCTCCACGGCGGTCCCGTGCCGTCAGTTCCTCTTCGAACATGACGCCGAAACAGCGTCGCGCGGCGTCCCGTCCATTCCATCGCCCGAAGGGCATGTCGATGACGATGTCGTCGCGTTCAGCGAAGAGCTTGACGATCTCCGCATTCTGGTACGCCGAATGCAGGTACTCGTACTTGCCCATCAGATTCTGAACCGCCTGCGCCGCCTCAAGGCGATCGATACGCAGTGCAAGATCCGCGGAGATATCCATTTCGTCCCTTCTTCGTGAATTCAGGCCTTGCCTAATTCGGGCGGATGCCCGGTCCTGGCTCTTGGACCTCAGCGGCATCCGAGACCGTCGGCCGCCCGGACCGCTTGTGCCGACGAGTCAGAAGAGCGCCTCGGCATGCTCTCCGAGGCTGAGGCCGAGCAACGCCCGGCCACCGACGGACGAGACGTAGCGCCAGTCGAGCATGCCGTGGTTGCGCATGACCTGGGTGTCCCGGCAGATCCGGTCCAGCGGATGGCCGGTGCGGTGGATGCTCGCACCCGACGCACGTACCAGCAGGTCGACGGCCTCGAACGCGATGACGCCTGCCGCTGTGACACCGAGGTTGATCTCGGCTCGGCGCTCGAGCGACGGCTCCTCCTGCTTGCCGGCCCCGTAACTGAACACGATGCGATCGAGCGCGTCGTCGAGTACCAGTTCCGCGGTACGCACGCGATGGAACGCCTCGCCGTAGAGCTGGTGGGTCATCGGCTCTTCGATCACCCGGCCGCCGGTCTGCGGACGGATTCGGGATCCGATCCCGTCCCGGAACAACTCGAGTGCCGCGTCAGCGGTCCCCAGCGCGACCAACGGGTGGATCAACGGCAGAACCCGGTGCATGGGATAGCGCAGCATCGGATAGTCGAAGGCCTTGGCTCCGGGGCAGTCGGCGGCTGCGGCTTCGGCGAAGCCGACGGCGAGGTGCTCGGGGACGAAAAGGCCATCGGCCTCCACGTCGTTGCTACCGGTCGCCTCCATACCGGGAACGTCCCATGTCTTGTGGATGGTCACCAAATCGACCCGGACGACACAGGACAACGGCCCGTCCTCGCTCATCGCCATCAGCACCACCCACTCGGAGTGCATGATCCCGGACGCGAACCGCCAGCGCCCCGAGATCCGATAGCCACCCGCAACACGCTCGGCACGTCCGGGAGGCGCCGCGGCTGCCGCGGCGAGCACCCAGGGGCGCCCGGCGAAGATGTCACGCTGCGCTTCCAGACTCAGCTTCGACAGCATCCAGGAGTGGGTCATGAGGAAGCCGCCGATCCAGCCGGCGGACGCGTCACCGCGTGCCAGCGTGCGCGTGATGGCGGCGAAGGACTTGAGGCCGATCTGCAGACCTCCTACCTCGGCGGGTCGCATGGCTCCGAAGAACTCCGCGGCCTCGAAGTCGGCGAGCGTGGCAGGCGGCAACTGGCCGAGCCGCTCACCTTCCGGACCGCGCTCCCGCAGAACAGGCACGAGCTCCTCCGCTCGCGCAAGTAGGTCGTACTCGGTGACTACGGCTGATCGAGTCATGTGTCTGCCCTTCTTTGGACGACCTCTGGTTCGGTCCTGCCAACGAACCGAAGAGAGCGAACGGTACGGTATCGTACCGTCCAGGTGAGAGCAAGAGGGGTGACTCCGGTGCAGTAGTGATTTGCGTCCGTTACACTCCACAATCCGGCGTTTTCGCAACGTGACACCCTCATCACCTGCACCAAGGGGGTGAAGTTGGGATGGTGAGCCGTTGACACCCCCGTAACAGGACAGTACGGTATCGTACTACATTCCGGGCAGAGCCGGGCGATGGCGCCCGGGGAGGTCAACGATGACAACACCTGCTCACGAGAAGCGATGGACACGAAGAGTCTCCGTCGCTGCGGCGGCATCCACCGCCCTCGTCACACTTGCCGCCTGCGGCGGCTCCACCAGTCACAGCGGCAATGGCAACGACAGTACGCTCGCCATCGGGATGGCGAGCGACACCCTGAGCCTGGATCCGACGTCATGCGCTCCGCCGACCTATTGCTTCCCGGCCTACGACTCCCTGGTGCACCAGACCTCGGCCGGAGAGTACGCGGCGGACCTGGCGACGTCGTGGAAGTTCCTCGACTCCGGTCACCAGACGCTGCGGCTCACCCTCCGCCAGGACGCGCACTTCACCGACGGCACCGAACTCGACGCGAAGGCGGTCGTGGCGTCGATGGACAACTTCCTGAAGACGCCCGGCCCGAACCAGTCCAACGCGGTTCCGGTCGACAAAATAACGGCGGCCGACACCTACAGCGTCGATGTCCACTACAGCACACCCGTGACCTACGACTTCGCCCTGTGGCAGCTCAGCGGGCAGAACGGCCTCGGGACGATCATCGGCCCCAAGGGTTTGGCAAACCCCAAGTCGCTGAACACCACGAGCGACGGAATCGGCCCGTACAAACTCGACGCCGCCTCGACCTTGAAGGGCAGCGTTTACACGTACGTGCCGAACCGCGCGTACTTCAACCAATCAGCGATCAAATACAAAAAGGTCACACTCAAGCCGATGCAGAATGCCCGATCGCGCCTGAGCGCCGTTGAATCCGGGCAGATCGACTGGGCCCAGGCCATCCCTTCGACCGACGTGGACACGGCCAAGTCGTCCGGCCTCCGAATCTCCTCGGGCAAGCTGGGAGCGGCGCCCGACGGAATGCCGATGCTGGTGCTGGCGCAGCGCAACAGCGGGCCGCTGGCGAACGTGAAGGTGCGTCAGGCGATCTCCTACGCGATTCCCCGCACGCAGATCACGAAGGCGGTCTTCGGCAGCTCCGCCACACCGACCAGCTCCATGGTCCCCGTCGGCGAACAGGGCTACAACGAAGCCGACACGAACCTCTACGCGTACGACACCGCGAAGGCGAAGCAGCTCCTGGCCGAGGCCGGTTATCCTCACGGCTTCACGCTGACCGTGTTCGACCCCACCGTCTTCGACGCCAACAACACCCTGGGGCAGGCGCTCGTCAACGCTCTCGCGGCGATCGGCGTCAAGGTCGACCTGGTCAGCAGCGACGCGTCCGCCGGCACCGTCGCGCAGCAGGTGGGCAGCGGAAAGTACCCGGCATACGTCTGGAACGCGGGCGCGACCAGCACGTTCTCCCTGGCAGAGGTCAACTTCTCGGCCGGGGCCTACATGAACCCGTTCAAGGTCGCTGCGGACCCGACCCTGGAGAAGCTCGTCAAGCAGGCCGGGCTCGCTGCGACACAGAGCAAGCAGAACACCTTGATGAAGGCGGCCACCGCCCGGCTCGACGAACTCGAATGGGCCGTCCCGGTGGCCTCCGTACCGACGCTGCAGGCGACGGGCAAGGACATCACGAACGTGCCATCGTCGTACCTGACCCGGGAGCTGGATCCGTTCAGCCCCGTCACGAGCGAGAACTGGTACCCGTCCCATGGGTGAACACGAGCCGCAGGTGAAAAAGGCCCTCATCCTCGACTTCTACCGGCAGGTGTTCTGGGGACAGGACATGGCGGCGGTGAGGGAGTTCTGCGACGCGAACGTCCGGGTGCACGCCCCCGATGGCGGCCAGGGACTGGCCGCCATGGAGCAATCGGTCCGCGAGACGTTCGCACCGTCCGCGCTTCCGACACCCGGCACAGGGACGATGCCGGAGCCGGCCCTCGCCGTGGCCGACGAAGACCTCGTGGTCGTCTGTTTCTCCATGCCGCAGCCGGAGCCCGATGACCCCGGCGCCGCGTTCGACTTCTTCAGTTTCGACGCCTATCGCGTCCGGGAAGGCAGGATCACCGAACGGTGGCCCAGCATCAACCGGGCGGCACCGACCCGGTTGTCATGGTCTACCTGGGGTGACGGGACGGCCCGGCCGCGGCCCTCAGCACCCGGGCCAAATCCCGACCGTGCCAAGCACCTGGCCGTGGACTTCTACCGACAGGTCTTCGACGGCCAGGACGTCGGGGCCGCCAAGCGCTTTGTCACCGACGACTACCGGCAGCACGGTCGGCACTACCCACAAGGGCGGACCGGGCTCGAGAACCTGTTGAGCCTGGTCTTTCCCGACGGGCCCCGGCCGGTGCCGGAGAGCATGACATTGCCACACGTCCTGCTCGCCGCCGAAGGAGACATCGTCGTCACGGCCGGACTGTTGCCTCAACCCGACCCAAACGAGCCCGACCGGCGGTATCCCTATTATGCTTTCACTGCCTATTCCATTAGGGACGGCATGCTCGCCGAACACTGGAGCGGCGTGAACAAGGCATCTCCTCCGCGGCATTAAAAGACTGGAAAATCGCGTTCAGCGGAAAACTGGCTCCCGGAAGAACGGGACGATTCAGCATTCACATTCCTCCCTCAGTCGAGGAGGATCCAGGAGGTCAATGATGACGACAACTGCCGGTGAGAACAGGACGACGCCCGACGTGTCCAGTCAGTACGTTCCAGAATTTCTGAGCGAGACCGGCCAGCGGATTGCTCAGGAGGTTTCGAAACTCATTCCGTTGATGCGTGAGGCCGCTCCTGAGGCAGAGCGCCTCGGTGCACTCACTCCGGAAACGGTCCGCGCGCTCTCCGAGACGGGTGTCTTCCATCTGACGACCCCGATCGAGCTCGGCGGCCACGCGGTGGGTGCCCGTGACATGCTCGAGGCCATCGCCACCGTGGGCCGTGGTGACGGTTCGGCCGCCTGGCTCGTCTCCGCCGCGACGGGCAACAACGTGATGGCTCTCGCGTATCCGCAGCAGGCCATTGACGAGGTCTACGACGTATCGGAGGGCTGGGAGGGGCCCCTGCTCGTCGGTGCCTCGCTGTTCGCCACCCGGGTCGGATCGGCGCGCAAAGTGGACGGCGGATGGCTGGTGCGCGGGAAGTGGGGGTTCGGCAGCGGCTGCAAGCATGCCGCCTGGGCGATGGTCGGCGTGGAGTTCGAGGACGACAACGGTCCCGGCCGCGGCCAGGTGATCCTCTCGCGCGACCAGTACACGATCCTCGACGACTGGAACGTCATGGGCATGTGCGCCACCTCCAGCAACACGCTCGTGGCCGAGACCGAGGTGCTCGTCCCCGCCCACCGCTTCATCAAGATGTCCGATCTCCCGATGTTGATGGACGGTCTGCGCGGCAAGTACCAGGGCGTCGGGTTCACGTGGGGATCGCAGGGCAGGGTGCTGGCGATCACGCTGAGCAGCGCTGGGAACGCCCTCGGCATGGCCAGGGGTGCCCTGGAGTGCTTTGCCGAGCAGGCACCGGCCCGTAAGCCGTTCAACCTGCCCTATCCGACCGTCGCCGACACGCCGTCGACGCAGGTGACGGCGGGCAGGACGCGGGCGATGATCAACGCTGCCCAGGCAGTGATGGAGCGCCACGCCGACGCTGTCGACCGGCGGAGCCTGGCGGGCGGGGACTTCACCGAGGATGAGGCCAGCGAGTTGCACATGGACCTCATCTACGCGATCCGGCTCTGCGCCGACGCGGTCGACATGATGCAGATCGCGCTCGGCTCCTCCACCGTCAGTCTGAAGAACCCGATCCAGCGGTTCGCTCGCGACCTGCGAGTGCTGAGCACGCACGGAGCCATCCGCTTCGACCCGATGGCCGAGATCAACGGTCGCGATGTGTTCGGCCTCGAGTCCGTCGGCATGTTCGCCGGCGGACTGCCCAACGTCGGCTGACAGGACGGTGAGTTGCGATGATGCGACTGGTGGTCCGTCGGCTGTTGCTGGCGATCCCCTTGCTGCTCGTGGTCTCCGTACTGTCCTTCGTGCTGACCTCGTTGGCGCCGGGGAACGCGGCGGAAACAATTCTCGGGTCCTCGGCCACACCTGACAGTGTGGCCGCACTCGAACGGCAACTCGGGCTGACCCAGCCGTTGTGGGAGCAGTACTGGCATTGGCTCTCGCATGCGGTTACGGGGAATCTGGGCACGTCGCTGACAACCTCCGAGCCCGTGGGCTCGACGTTGTCAGCGCGGTTGCCGGTGACGCTGGCGCTGGTGATCGCGGGGACGCTGGCGTCAGCGATTCTGGGGGTGGCGCTGGGCACCGTGAGCGCGCTGCGCGAGGGCGTGGTGGGCCGGGTGATCGACGGCCTGGCAATGCTCGGCTTCTCCATCCCCAACTTCTGGCTGGGTCTCGTACTGGTCGACCTGCTGGCGGTGAAGCTGCACTGGTTCCCGGCCACGGGCTACGTGGACCTGTCTCAGTCGGCGTCGGGGTGGGCACGGTCGCTGGTGCTCCCGGTCGCGGCACTCGCGGCGGTGGGACTGACCGGGATCGCCAAACAGACCCGGGATTCGCTGCGTGAGGTGATGGGGCGTGAGTTCATCACGGCGCTGCGGGCCGACGGCATGCCCGAGCGCCGGATCGTGTTCGGCCACGGACTGCGCAACGCGGCGATCCCTGTGGTGACGCTGGTCGGCGTGTTCTTCGTCGGCATGCTGGGCGGGACGGTGCTGGTGGAGTCGGTGTTCGTGCTGCCGGGTCTGGGCAGCCTGGCCGTCTCCTCGGCTCAGTCCGGGGATCTGACAACGCTGCAGGGGATCGTCGTGGTGTTCTGCGTCATCGTCGTCCTGGTGAACCTGCTGATCGATCTGGCCTATGGCTGGCTGAACCCGAAAGCGAGGCTGTCATGACCGGAACGGTGGCGGGGCTGATCCGCAGGCCGGCGACGCTGTTGGCGCTGATCCTGTTGGCACTGATCCTGGTCGCCTGCGTGGCCGCACCACTGGTCGCGCCACATCAGCCGAACCAGGTGGACTACTCGGCGAGCCTGCAGGGACCGAGCACTGCGCACTGGCTGGGCACCGACCAACTCGGACGCGACACGTACAGCCGTCTGCTGTACGGAGGCAGGGTCTCGCTCATGTACGCCGCGGTGGTCGCGGCGGTGACGCTGGCGGTGGGCCTGGCGGCCGGGTTGCTCTCGGGGTATCTCGGCGGCTGGACCGACCGCGTGATCATGTCGATCACCGACGTGGGGCTGGCCATCCCGGTACTGGTCGTGGTCATCGTCGTACTCTCGGTCTTCCAGCAGAACTTCCTCGCCGTGATGATCGCACTGGGCCTGCTGTTGGCACCTTTCACCGTCCGAAGCGTCCGTGCTCCGGTGCTGGCGGTTCGCGAGGAGTTGTTCGTCGACGCGGCGCGGGTGTCCGGGCTCCCGGCGCTGAGGATCATGGTCCGGCACGTACTGCCGCGCGTGGCCGGGCCGGTGCTCGTACAGGCGACGCTCGTCTCGGCGATGGCGCTGCAGATGTCGGTGGGACTGGCGTACCTGGGCTTCGGCCCGAAGCCGCCCAACCCCACCTGGGGATCGATGATCTCCGAAGGGTCACAGGTGCTCGCGTCGAACGGCTGGCTGCTGCTGGCCTCCGGTGGCACGGTGGCACTGGTCACGGTATGCCTGGGCTTTGTCGGGGACGGACTGCGGGATGCGACGGTGCAGGCGTGGACCGGAGAGGTCACCGGTACAGCCAGGCGACGCCGCAGGCCCGTACCGACCGCGATCAGGACCCGGCTACCCCAAGAATCCCGGGCCACGAGCCAGACCGACGGGCCGGATCTGCTGGTGGCCCACGGCCTGTCGATCGGATTCGGCGAGGCCGGTCGGGAAACGCCGACGGTCAGCGGGCTGGAGTTCGCCATCGGGCCGGGAGAAGCAGTGGGCCTGGTGGGTGAATCAGGATGCGGCAAAACCTCGGTGGCCCGGGCCGTGCTCGCGTTGTTGCCCGACGGGGGCCGGGTGACCGGGGGTGAGATCTGGTTCGACGATCAGGACGTGACCGGCTTGTCCGCCCGTCAGATGGCCGCGTACCGGGGAAAGTCCGTGGGTTACGTCGGTCAGGAGCCGATGGCAGCACTGGACCCCGCTGTGCGCGTGGGGACACTGCTTCGCCAGGTCGTCCGTACGCACAGCGACCTGACACGAGCGCAGGCGCACGACCGGGTGATCGAGCTGCTGGAGATGGTCCATATCCCCGACCCTGCCGCCGTGGCACGTCGGTATCCGCACCAGCTGTCCGGCGGCATGGCACAGCGGGTCGCCATCGCCCGCGCGATCGCCTCCGGACCCAGACTCCTGATCGCCGACGAGCCGACCACCGCGTTGGACGTCACCGTGCAGGCCCAGATCCTGGCTCTGCTCCGCGAACTGCAACAGCGGCTCGGCATGGCGGTGCTGCTGGTCAGTCACGACTGGGCAGTCGTCGCCCAGGTGTGCCAGCGCGCCATGGTGATGTACGCCGGACAACTACTCGAAGAGGGAACAGTCGAGCAGCTCGTCTCCGCGCCCGCCCACCCCTACACCCGGGCGCTGCTGGCCTGTCGGCCCGCCTCGGCCACGGAAGGTCAGCGTCTTCCCGCCATTCCCGGTCAGGTGCCGGCCCCCGGGACCTGGCCCGCCGGATGTCGGTTCGCAGCCCGCTGCGCGCACAGCCTGCCCAAGTGCACCGCAGGCCCCGTCGGCTGGGAATCTCTCGACGACGGCCACGCCAGCCGTTGCTTGCGGACCGGCGAGTTGGCCAAGGCGTCGGACCTTTCGACCGCGATCACGACCAAGGAGGGAAGTGATGTCTAGCAGCCGGGTTCTGGAGGTGACGGATCTGGCCGTGGACTACCGCGTCGGCCGGCGAACGGTCCGGGCGGTCTCCGGCGTGGCCCTCACCATCGACCATGGGAAGACCCTGGGTCTCGTCGGCGAGAGCGGTTCCGGCAAGACCACCATCGGGCGCGCGATCCTCGGCCTGGCACCTACCGCGGCCGGCCGGATCGTGTTCAACGGCCAGGACCTCACCGGCGCGACCCCGCGGCAGCGGCACCGGACCGCCGGGCGGATCCGGGCGGTGTTCCAGGACCCGTACAGCTCGCTGAATCCGGCCCTGTCCATCGCCGCGAGCCTCCTCGAAGCCCTGCCCGACCGACGGCAGTTGCGCCGTGCCGACGCCCGGCGGCACCTCGACGGGCTGCTGGAGCAGGTCGGCCTCGACCCTGCGATCGCCACCCGGTACCCGGGACGGCTCTCCGGCGGGCAGCGGCAGCGCGTCGCGATCGCCCGAGCCCTGGTCAGCAGTCCCGAGCTGATCATCTGCGACGAACCGGTCAGCGCGCTCGACGTGTCCATCCAGGCGCAGATCCTCAACCTGCTCCGCGACGTACAACGCGACACGGGCGTCAGCTATCTGTTCATCGGTCACGACCTGGACGTGGTCCGCTACATGTCCGACCATGTCGCCGTTCTCTACCGCGGCCAACTGATGGAGACTGGTCCTGTCGAGGTCGTCACCCGGCACCCCCGTCATCCCTACACCCAGACACTGGTTGCCGCCACACCCACACTGCACCCTGATCCCATCGGCATGCGACGCATCGGTACGACCGATGCGCAGCCGACCAGAAGTGAAGGATGCAAATACGCGGACCACTGCCCGATGGTCGTCGATACCTGCCGCACTCTACGGCCCACGCCGCAGCAGGCCGCCGACGGTGGCCACGTCTTCTGCCACCGCTATCCCGACGTCGCTTAGCGGTGTGCATTCTTCGTTACCCTCAATGTTGCCCAGAATGCTTTGGAAGGATGAACTCAGACATGGTGAACGCACGATCGCGGCGCCGTTCGGAGGGATCGACTCCCTGGAAACCCGAAGCCGACGATCCCCGTTCGGCCGAGATCCGCGACGTCGCCCTCGATCTGGTCGCCCGTAGGGGATACGACAGCGTGACGATCGACGACATCGCCGCCGAGGCCAGGGCGTCCAAGGGCACGCTCTACCGACGCTGGGACTCGAAGGCCGCCATGGTCGTCGACGCCGTCCGGCACAACACCAAGCAACTCGAGGACTCGGGCGACACCGGCACGCTGCGGGGCGACCTCCTGGCACTGTTGAGCCTGGTCGCCAAGGAACTGACCAGGGACGCCGACCTCGTGGTCGCGCTGCTCGCCGCGGCCCGGCGGAACGACGAACTGATGCGCACGGTCGCGTCGCAGGTCCGCGAACCCGGACAGGCGGTCGGACGACTCCCCCTGGAACGGGCCATCGCACGGGGCGAACTCCCGGCACGCACGGACATGACGCTGGTGGACGAGATCGCGATGCCGATGCTCCTGCATCGCGTGCTGTGGCAGGAGCCTGTCGACGACACGTTCGTCACTCATATCGTGGACGACGTACTGCTCCGGCTCCTGCCCGTGGCACGCCTTTAGTGAGGCGTTTGGTTGTCCCGTCTGCTGGTTTGGCTGTCGCGCCAGTCGGGATGGTCTCGTGGGTGAGACGGCAGGTCATGAAGTTGCTGGCGACTAGTTGGATCACGGTGGCTGAGCGACAGGGTTGGACGTGGAAACCGCAGGTGACGGCTGCGTTGGACGATTTCCAGGTCGATGCCGCGGCGGTCGGCGTGTTCGACGGCCTTGGCTTTGTAGCCGTCGTCGGACCAGTCGGACCAGGCCTTGGTGATGGCGATGTCGCGTGCGGCCTTGGCTGGTCAAGGGGGGCGGAGGTCGTGATGCTCACGCTGCCGATCGGGCAGGCGCCGGGCTCGCTCCTGCGGCCTTCGGCCTGGCGGTCTCTGCCGCATAGGAGCCTGGTCAGCTGGTCGAAGATGCCGTCGGCTTCCCAGCGTGCGAAGTTGCTGTAGACGCTCCGAGTGAAGCGCGGGACTACCGCCAGCACCCGCTCGCGACCAAGTGCTTCGTGCCGGCCTTCGCGTCTGGGCATCATCCGTACAGCGTACGGAGATTTCGATGACCCCGATTCGACAGGCACGGCACGACAACTCCTGCCAGACCCAAGATACTTGGGGTTGACAGTCCAGCGCGCCCAGACCGACGTCCGGCACAGCCCGGCCGCCCGCCTCGAACCCTCACGACCACATGCGCACCCGCCACCTCGCCCGAGCAGCACGCCGTCCTCGCCACGACGGGCTCCACCACAGCTAGGTCAGCCCCTGTAGCCCGTCACCTCGGCGATCCACTTCATGAACTCCCCCGGGTCGATGTTGGTGGCGTGGCCCTGGTCCCAGTACATGGTGTGGTTCACGTCGTCGCCGAGTCCGTGGGCGGTGGCCGCGAGGTTCGCGGAGACCGTCAGCGACGTGTATGTGTCGATGGTGCCAAGGCGGATCCACCAGTGCCTGGACCGGCTCGGATTGCCCTTCCGAAGGTGGTACATCGGGTTCATCAGCCTGAGTTTCCCGGGGATGTCACTCTCGAGGCGCTTGCCGGCGGTGCCCGACGCGTCGCGCTTTTGGCTGTACTCGGTGAAGTGCCGCGCCACGGTGGTGCCCAGACCGAACTCGTTGTTGGTGTCCAGCGCGTTGATGTCCACCGAGAGGTCGAAACCGTCGAACGCGGGGAGGCTCTTCTTCCGGGAGCCCACGTGCGCGAGGTAACCGTCCCAGGTGAAGGTCGCTTGCCCGTTGTTCCAGGTGATGAAGGTGTTGTCGGCGAGGTAGGCCGTTCGCTCGGCCGCCGAGAGTCCCTTGAGGTAGGTGGTGGCCGCGGGCTGGAGGTAGGTCTGCAGCAGGTACTGATCGTAGTTGCGGGCGGTCAGCGGGCCGAAACCGTTCAGGCCCTTGAGACGGAGGGAGGCCTGGTAGTCGACGAACTGACTGATCAGTTCCCTGGACTCGGTCTCGTCGACCCTCTCGCCGGTGCTCTCCGCCGCCAGGTCGCCCCAGTTCCATTCGTAGGCGCCGTCGGCGTTCTCCAAGTCGACGATGGCGCACCAGGCACCGGTAGCGAAGACCGCGTCGGATACGTCGGCGGCGCCCAGCTCCTTGAGGTAGGAGTCGTACAGGGGGCTGTCGCCGGACGCGCCGAGCAGGGCGGACACCTCACCGCCCGCGCTGCTGCCGGTCGAGATGATCCGCTCGGTGTCGCCGGGGATGCGGCCCTTGTTGAAGCGGACATAGCGGACCGCGGCCTTGAGGTCCACGATGACCGCGGGTGCAGTGCCGTAGTAGACGCCTTCGGAGTTCTTCAGAGTGCGGCCGCGGGATCCGGGCTGTACGACCACATACCCGGCCGCGAGGCCGAGTTCGGGCAGGTTGTCATTCGGCTTCCCGCCACTGCCGGAGGTCGCCCCGCCGGTGCCGCCGGACGTCGAGGCGCTCGCACTCGGTGCGACACTCGCGGAAGAGCCCGGCGAGGTGCCGAGACCCCCCGTGCCGCTCCCTCCCATGAGGTTCACGCCGGTAGCGTCCTTCACGCTCACCGGCAGGAAGCCAGCCACCGAGTTGGCGAAGAGAATCGGCGCGTCGGTTGCGTCCACGGCCTTGCCGTCGATCTCGACCGGGACGCTCACGGTCAGGCTCTGGTAGGCCTCGTCGACCGGGTTGGTGACGTAGGTAATGGCCTTGTAGAAGCGGTACTTGACCTCCTTGTCGCCGTCCTCGGTACTGATCGTCGTGGTCAAGACCGCGTAGTCGTCCTTGTCGAAGACCAGAGCGCCGGAGGCACTCGCGCCGCCGTCCTCACCTGCAGATGTCCCCTCCTCGGCCTGCGCGCTCCACGCGACACCGCCGATTCCTGCAACGCCCGCCGCGGCCCCCATCCCCACGACCACGTTCCTGCGCTTGATGCCCCTGTACTTCACAGTTTCTTTCTCCTTAACACGGCATAGTGGTGCCGCAGTTCTCATGCAATGCTCTGGGTGCGCGCAAGTCACTCATTCCGACCTGTCGGCACAGCTACCCGAAGGCATGCGGCCACTCAATTGCCGATTGACAAGAGCAGTGTCGCCGCTGGTGACGGAAATTGTGGCGCGCCGACCGTTGAACGGCGAATTCCGCCGTCCCTGTGCGGGGCAGCGGCACCCGTGCGGAATGCGCAGCGGTATTCCGCAGGTACGCTGCTCATCGCCCGTGCCGGGCGATTCATGGCCGGCAAGCGCGCAAGGAACTTCTCTCTTCCCGGCCGGACTGGCTCTACCAGGGATTCCGGCCGGCGAAGAATCGCCCGATGAAGTCAAGTCGCGGGTCGTCGGTCAAGGTCATCCTCGCCCACGAGTCGCCGATACGCAGTGTGGTCGGGGAGTCGGGGTCCACCGGAAGCCACCGGCCCTGGCCGGGCCCGTCCGGATGTCCGTGAGCGACGAAGTTGACCACGTGGTCGGAGAAGGTGGTGGCGATCTGCCGGTCCGTTGCGGTGTACGGCCTGTCGTCCACGTGCAGGTTGTCAAAGATGTAGTCGATCTCCGAGCCGTGGTACGCCCCGCGATCCTCCTCACCCGCCGGCGCATGGGTCCAGTAGTAGGTGAACACGGGGCTGGCCGCCGTTTCGCCGTACTTCCCCGCCCACAGGTACGTCGACACGCGCGTGGCTTCGCGGAGGGAGGCGTTGAGCTGGTCCCCTGCCTCGGCATCGGTCGTTGCGGGGTAGAGGCGGAGGAACTCGTCGGCCAGATCGCCGTACTTCTCCCTGGCCCTGGATTCGTAGTCGGCCAGAGTGATCTCCTGGCGCGGTTTCGCGCCGCTCTCGTCCAGGTTGTTGCCGGTCAGGATCGGGACGTCGTTCTGCGAACCGCTGTCGAGGGTCTCCCAGTAGTTCTTCGGGAGTACCCATCCGTCGATGACGGGGCGGAACAGGGGCGGGGGAGGATTCCCCGGAACGTCGGTGTCGTCGGCGCCGCTTCCCTCCAGCAGCTTCTCCACGGGGAGCGCGCGGAGTTCCTGGAGCGTCGTGGCGCCCCGCTCCGCGGCGTAGGCGACGCCGCCGCGCTCCGCTCCGTCCTTGGTCCGGTGCGAGGGGCACAGTGTGCCGATCGCCGGGTCCCTCGGGAACAGGGCCGCGCTCTGGACCAGGGCCTGATCGAAGAGTCCCTTCGCGAGGGGCGAGTAGACGAGGTCCATCACAGTCGCGCCACCGGACGAGTGTCCGGCGACGGTCACGCGGGCGGGATCCCCGCCGAAGGCGGCGATGTTGGTCCGCACCCATCGCAGCGCGGCCATGACGTCGAGCAGCCCGTAGTTCCCCGACGCGTCGTGGCCGGACTCCCGGCTGAGCTCCGGGTGGGCCAGGAAGCCGAAGACGCCTGTGCGGAAGTTGATGGTGACGACGACGATGCCCTTGCCGGCCATGGAGGAGCCGTCGTAGTGGGAACTCGAGCCGTGTCCGAAAAGGAACCGCCCACCGTGTACCCAGACCAGTACCGGACGGCGCTCACCCGGGTCGGTCGCGGCTGTCCAGACGTTCAGGTTCAGGCAGTCCTCGCTCTTGGCCACCCCTTCGGTGTCCTCCGCCTGCGGAGAGACGTCGCCGAAGGTGTCCGCCAGCCGCACGCCCTCCCAACGCGCTGTGGGCAGCGGGGGGCGCCAGCGGCCGTCTCCCGCGGTCGACGCGGCATAGGGAATCCCTTTGAAGACGGTCACCGAGGGAAGGCGCGCGGGCACACCTTTCACCGTTCCGTCGGCCGTCCGTACAGTTTCCAGCACCGCGCTCATTAATTTCTCCTGAAAAAACAGTCAAGTCCTGCAGCCTGCTTCAATTCCATCCCGTGCGGGATGGAATTCAGAACAGTCGGATGCTCTCTCGAAGACACCTAGGTGCTCTGCTCAGCCAGTACGGGAAGCATTAACTCCGTCGAGTCTGCAACTGTCGCGAGCCAGATGCAAGCCTACCAAGCAGGCCCAAGCGCGATGCATGCCGCAGTTCCACTCCGGGTGGCCGGCAGTTCTGATTCCGGAGCAAGCGTGCGACTGTACGAGGTCGAATGCGGTGCCCTATTTCCATCGCTGCAGTTCCTCCGGATCAGGTGCGCAGTTCCAGCGGGTGCTTGATCCGAAATCTCGCACACGCGACTGCATCTTGCCAGGTCAGAGGCTTCATCCAGATGAGCAACCCGCGTTGGCGTGAAACCTTAGAGTTCGCGAAACATCCCCCTCCGGACGCTGGACGTAAACGTGGTGTCTCCGCAGAGTTGAGCGACACCAGAGTCATCCGCACGTGAATCACTCAACCCCGAAGAAGCCACGCTCCCCGGAACCAGACCCGGAACCATGAATACGGAATGCGGGACTGCCGTATCGGACTACGGGAGATTTTCTCCGACTGGTCACTCGGATAAGGCAGCCTGTCGCCCACGAAGCACTCCACCGTCTTCCGCCCGTAGGTCTGGTGTGCCGACGCAAGGCGCTCTACTTTGAACCGTTCGACTCACAAAGAAGTGAAGGCCTGAGAAATGACAGATTCTCCGCCGCTGCCCCGCCGGAAGTACACCGCCACTCTCGGCGGCATGGCTTCCTACATCGATGGCACCACCCTGGTCAGTCTCGGCACCGCAGTCGTGCTCTTCCGGGACCAACTGCACATCAGCGCCTGGGGAATCGGCGCGCTGGTCGCTGCCCTGCAACTGAGCTTCGCAACCGGCGCCGTCATCGGCGGACGGCTCGGCGACCTCTTCGGTCGGCGGGCGGTGTACTCGGTGGACCTTCTCGTGTACGCGGCCGGCGCGCTGATCATCGTGCTCTCCCCGAATCAGGCGACCTTGTTCACGGGCGTCATCGTCACCGGACTGGCCATGGGTGCCGACGTCCCGACATCACTGGCTCTGGTCTTCGAGGAGGCTGACGACGGCCAGGGCGGTTCGGCGGTCGCCTACTGCCAGACACTGCTCCTGGCGGGCGTCGTCGTCACGCAGATCATCGGATTCGTCGTCGCGGACATGGGTGCGCTGGGCGCCCGTCTGCTGTTCGTCCACCCGCTGGTCGTCGCGATAGTGGTGTGGATCCTGCGCCGCAAGGTGGACGAGTCGGCTGCCTGGGAGAAGGCATGTGCACTGCCCCGGGCGGCGGAGCGGCGGAACCTCAAGGCCGTCTTCAGCCAGACGTCCGGCGTCGCGATGGTGGCCACCGCCCTGTTCTACGTGGCGACCGCCATGACGCCCAACACGGTCGGCCAGTTCAGTACCTACCTGATCACCACGCTGTCGCACTCGACGACCCGCACCGCGACCGTGGTGGGTCTGCTGGGCGTGCTCGTCTCGGTGGCCGCCGCCCTGCTGTTCCAACGGCTGGTCGACACTCCGGGGCGCGGCGCGGTGTTCGCGCTCGGTCTGGTGACGCTGGTGCTCGGCCCCCTGGTCTGCGTGATCGCCGGTTTCAGCCTCTGGTCCGTGGTCGTGATGATGGTCATCATCAGCATCGGCAGCCCCTGCGCGGGCGAGGGTATCTACAAGGTGTGGACGCAGGAGATCTTTCCCACCGAGATCAGGGGCACCGCTCAGGGACTCACGTACGGGGTGGCGCGGTTCGCAACGGCGGGTTTCAGCCTGTTGACTCCGGCGCTGGCCACCGGATCGCCGACCACGCTCATGCTTGTCCTGTCCGGGCTCAGCGTGCTGGCGGCCGCTGTCGGTCTGCTGTGGATTCCCCGTCTCACGCGCCACGGCGATTCCGGGAGCGGGGCCGAGGCGGCCACGCTGTCCGCGGCCACGCCACCGCTTGAGAAGGCGTGAGTGATTCGTTCCCTGCTCCGCTGCGTGGCCCGGTCTGCTCCACACCACACGGTGTGGAGCAGACCGGGCCACGCGAACACCGCCACGAACAGCACGAAGGCAGGGCCGCCCCATGCCCTGCCGAAAGGAGAAACTGCCATGGGACAGCGGACAGCGGTCAACGAGCAGGACGACAGGCGCGAGGCCGCCGTCGAACAGGCTCTCGCCGAACTCGATCTGGACGACAAGGCGCGCCTTCTCGCCGGCGAGGACATGTGGAGTCTGCCGGCACTGCCCGCGATCGGCCTGAAGCCGGTCGTCATGTCCGACGGCCCGATCGGTGTGCGCGGCGTGCGCTGGAGTGCCGACGATCCGTCCGTGGCCCTGCCCTCGCCCACCGCTCTCGCGGCGACGTGGGACCCCGCTCTGGCCGAGCGCGCCGGAGCGGTGCTGGCACAGGAGGCCCGCCGCAAGCACGTCCACGTGCTGCTCGCCCCGACGGTGAACATGCAGCGTTCCCCGCTGGGCGGCCGTCATTTCGAGCTGTACAGCGAGGATCCGCGCCTCGCGGGCCTCATCGGCGCGGGCTACGTCCGTGGCGTGCAGTCCGGAGGCGTCGCGACCGTGCTGAAGCACTTCGTGGCCAACGACGCCGAGACGGACCGGTTCACCGTTGACAACATCGTGTCCGAGCGGGCGTTGCGCGAGCTCTACCTGGCACCGTTCGAGGTCATCGTGGCCGCCGCCCGCCCCTGGGGGCTCATGACCGCCTACAACGCGGTGAACGGGACCCGGATGATCGAGAACGGCCGTCTGGTCAACGACGTCCTGCGCGGTGAGTGGGGTTTCGACGGCGTCAACATCTCGGACTGGACCGGTGCGCTCGACACCGTGGGCTCCATCGAGGCCGGCCTGGACATCGCCATGCCTGGGCCGCGCACGGTGTACGGCGAGGCCCTGGCCCGTGCCGTCCGTGACGGGCGGGTCGGCGAGGAGACGGTGGACGCGGCCGTCCGCAACGTCCTGCGGCTCGCGGCTCGCGTCGGAGTGCTGGAGGGCGTCGAGTCGGCGGTACCTACGCCGCCGGCCCAGGTGGACGGGCGGCGGGTCGCGCGCGAGATCGCCCGCCGCTCCTTCGTGCTGCTCCGCAACGAGGGCGGTGTGCTCCCGCTGCGGCAGGGCTCGGTCGCCCTGATCGGCGCCGCTGCCCGGGAGCCGCGGATACTCGGCGGCGGTTCCGCGACGGTGTTTCCCGCCGACATCATCTCCCCGCTCGACGCCCTGGCCTCGGTGCTCCCCGAGGGGGCGCTGAGCTACACGGTAGGCGCCGATCCCCATCAGGACGTCACCGTCGGCGGCCAGGGGATCGAGCTGCGCGCGGTGTGCCACGACGCCGACGGCCGGGTGATCGGCACCGGTTCGGCCCCGGGCGGTTCGATCCAGTGGATGGGCTCGGACCTCCCCGCCGGGGTGAGCTACGAGACCCTTCACTCGGTCACGCTGACGGGCACCCTCACCCCTCGTGAGACCGGGCTCCACGCCTTCGGTGTCAGAGGACTCGGCGCCTTCACGCTCACGGTCGACGGAACCATCTGCTTCGACGGCGTGCAGCACAGCGCCGGAGACGACCCGTTCGAAGCCTTCTTCGGTGCGCCCGTTCGCCACGCGGACGTGGCGCTGACCGCGGGCCGTGCGGTGCAGGTCCGTCTTGTCCACACCGTCTCGGTCCCCGACGACCTGCCCGGCAAGGCCGTCGGCTTCGCCCTGGCCCACCAGGAACCGCGGCGGGACGAGGAAGAACTCATCGCGGAGGCGGTCGCAGCTGCACGGGCCGCGGACACGGCCGTCGTCGTGGTCGCCACCACGGACCGGATCGAGTCCGAGGGTTTCGACCGGAGCGACCTGCGCCTTCCCGGACGGCAGGACGACCTGGTCAGGGCCGTCGCCGCGGCGAATCCGAACACCGTGGTGGTGGTCAACGCGGGTGCCCCTGTCGAACTCCCCTGGAGAGAGGATGTCCCGGCCGTACTGCTGAGCTGGTTCCCCGGCCAGGAGGGCGGCCCGGCGCTGGCCGACGTGCTGACCGGTGTCCACGAACCCGGCGGCCGTCTGCCCACCACCTGGGGCTCCCTGGCCGACGCCCCCGTCACCGCGGTGGTGCCGGAGAACGGTCGGCTCACCTACGCCGAGGACGTCTTCATCGGCTACCGGGCGTGGGAACGGGCAGGAGCCGAGCCGTCGTACGCGTTCGGCCACGGTCTCGGCTACACGGACTGGGCGTACGAGTCCGTCGAGGCCGACGGCACCGGCGTCACCGTCTCCGTGCGCAACACAGGCAGCCGTCCCGGCCGGGAGGTGGTGCAGGTCTACGCCGCTCCGGCCGAGGCGGACAGCGGCCGGCCCGCACAGTGGCTCGCGGGGTTCGCCACCGCCGAGGCGGCCCCGGGCGCCCGTGCCACCGTCACCGTCGAACTCCCGCGGCGCACCTTTGAGATCTGGGACGAGGCAACCGGCTCCTGGACCGTGGCCAAGGGCAGCTACGTGATCCGGGCCGGACGATCGATCGCGGACTGCCGACTGGTCACGACCGTCGAGGTAGCGGAGTAGCCGCTCCGGCGTCGCGAGGCAGTGCCCGTAGCGGTACTGCCTCAAAGCGTCCCGACAGTTCCGGAACTACGAGGCTCTGTGCTTCAATCGAGGCCACGGAACGCATCGTGGGGAGGACCAGATGACGCCGAAATGGCGCCGGCTCGCCAACGAGCTGGCGGAGCGTATCCGGGATGGCGAGTGGGTCGAGGAACAGGCCCTTCCGCAGATCCGCGAGCTGACCGCCCAGGGAGCAGGCTCCACCACCACCGTCCAGGCGGCCTTCAGGGCGCTGGAGACCGAGGGGCTCGTGCGGATCGTGCGAGGTCGCGGCACCTACGTCAGACGCCTGCGCCGGTCGATCATGCGCGAGCCCCAGGCCCGCTACCAGTGGGAGAAGGACCGGGCCCGGCTCCCCGAGGCGCAGCGGGCGGCGGACGGCATCGTCGAGCACGAGACGGGGATGCGGAAACCCCAGATCGACTTCAACGCACAGTTCGAGGTGGTCGAGGCACCTCAGGAGATCGCCGGCCACTTCGGGGTACCGCAGGCGACACGGATGCTGCACCGCCACTACTGGACGAGTTCCAGGAACGAGGGCGCGGCGATCAGCGTCATCGACTCCTGGATGCTGTACGACGTCGCCTCACGCAATCCCGCCATGCTGGACAGCGGACGGGAACCGTGGCCCGGCGGCGTCATGCACCAGCTGTACGTCCTCGGCATCGAGGTGAAGGAGATCGTCGACCGGGTGACCGCCCGGCCGCCGACCGCCGCGGAAGCGGAACTCCTCGACCTGGACCCCGGAACATCGGTGATCGTCGTGAAGAAGTCCACCTACAGCACCAAGGACGAGCTGGTGGAGTTCTCCAACGTGGTACTGCCGGGCGACCGATACGAACTGCGCTACCGCATCCCGCTGGTCCTGTGGCCCTCACCGGCCCCCGGTCCGGCACAGCGGTGAGGCCCGGCGTCACAGCCCCGAGCGCAGTGCCGTCAGCAGATGGTCCATCCGGGCGGCGACGGTCTCGGCGGCTCCCCGGGCGTACCGGGAGTTCATCGCCTCGTAGGTGATCCGGTCGTAGCCCGTGACGTCGGCCATGTACTTGGCCGCGCCGTTGACCATGGTCGCCACCAGGGTGTGCGCGAACGGGGAGCGTTCTCTGACGCCGGTGCCGGTCGTGCTCGACAGCTCGGCCTGGAGACCGGCGATCGCGATGTCGCCGATGCGCACGACGACGAGCGGTACGTCCGCCGTGCCGTCGGGGCGGAAGGGGTGGTCGGTGCTGGGCCGCAGGTCCCGCATGCTCGCGGGAGGCACCTGTGCCGGCACCTCGACGCGATCGTGGACCACGCGCACCGGAGTCCGCGCGTCGGTGCACCTGACGGTCTCGCACACCCGCACCGCCTCCGCCCCGAGCTGCGCGCCGAGCAGGTCCACGCGGGCGTACGCGTCGATGTCTCCGGCAGGGCGGGGTGCCTGATCGCCCGCCGCGCCGGTGAGGAAGAAGGCGACCGAGCCGCCGCCGTACCGGCTCTCCACATGACGGCAGGCGGCGCCCGCCAGATCCGCCGAGACCAGCCGCCCTCCGCCCGGCGCGCGGGCTTCGAGGGTCACGGAGGACTGGACGGCATGGTTCACGATGATCGCGACGGGGCGTCCGTCCGGTTCCTCGACACGGACGACCTGCACGGTCTTGTCGGACGGCCCGGCCTCGTCGGCGCCGAGCCACCAGCCCCCGGCCGTCGGCACGTCACGGTTGACGTTGACGTCGCACCGGCCGCGTCCGGCGCCCACGCGCGCGGGCCGCATGGTCCGCCGGGCATCCGAAACCGAGCGCAGCACGGCGTCGAGGACGGCCGCACGCACCAGCTCGTTGCGTCGCTCGTCGTGGTCCGCGGAGCGGGCAGCCTGCGCGACGGGGAACACGTGCGGTGCGGAGAAGGTGTGACTCGCGGCGACGACGACATTGCCCCGCTCCACGCCGGCCTCTTCAGCGACCGTGTCCCGTACGGCGTCAACGAGATCGTCGAAGACGGACGTCAGCTCCAGCGCGACGAGCGCCACGCGCACCAGGCCGTCGTCGAGGACGAGGGTACGGGCATGGAGGGGATCGTGTCCGGCGGTGAAGCCTTCCACGGGGAACGCCTCCGGGGACAGGCCGATCTCCGAACGGCCCGCGCCAGCCGTGCAGGGCGCCGTCATCGCCGTACCTCCGATTCCTCCGCCGCGCCGCGGGTTGCACCGGGTTCCTGGAATGCCGGTGGTCCGCTGTCCGGCTGGTCCACCTGGAAGGCGTTCAGGGCGAGCGCGAACAGGGTGAACGTGCCCACGGATGCCACGAGGTCGATCAGGCCGCCCTCCCCGAACCGCTCCAGCGCGGCCGCGTAGACGTCGTCCTCGACGGCGTGCCCGGCGAGCAGGTCCGTGACGAATCGGTGCACGAGCCGGTCCGAGGGATCGCTGAAGTCCGGTTCCCGGCGGCGGGCCAGGCGTCGCAGTGCGGCCGGCTCCGTCCCGGCGGCCACCGCGGCGTCCACATGCGCGTTCCACGAGTGGGGGGTGTCGAAGTGCCGTGCGGTCACGAGCAATGTCACTTCCCGCACGCGTGGCGGCAGCGCGGACTCCGAGGTGCAGTACGTGCCGAGGCGTTCCATGACATCGGACAGCCCCGGCCTGCGCACCCACACGGCGAAGGGCCCGCGGATCGCCCCTCGGCGGCTCATCAGCCGCTCGATCGCCGCCGTCCGTTCGGGACCCGTCTCGCTCAGCGGTCCAAGCCGCATGCCCACCTCCTGTTGTTCGTACGGGGACTGGTATCGCGGTCAGCTGTTCCAGAAGGTGACATACCGGTCGCCTAGGGCGTCCACGATGTCCTCGTAGTCGTGCCCGGCCCCGGCGCTCTCGTGGAACTCGTGCCGGACCCCCAGCTCCGTCGCTTCGGCGCCCAGCTCACGCAGCGCCGCCGCCGGCCGTGCGTCCTCCGCGCCCCCCAGCAGCCGGATCTTCTGGTGTTTGCGGATCTCCGAGACGTTGGCGCGCAGCAGGGTCCAGGGTGCGACGGCGTCGTAGTACGCCTGGTCACCGAAGAACGTGTCGGCGATCCGTTCCTCGGGCTCCTGCGAGAGCCGGCGCAGCACCGTGGGGGCCACCGCCGACACCTGCCCGAACAGCTTGGGGTACTTGAAGCCGAGGTGGAGGGCGCCGAAGCCGCCCATGGAGAAACCCTCGATCGCGCGCGAGCCCGGTCCGGACACGGTCCGGTAGGTGGCGTCCACATGCCGCACCAGGTCGCCGGCGATGACCTGTTCGACAGGGCGGGCGCCGTCCCTGGAGTCGACGTACCACCCCGTCGGCAGCGCCTGGGGCGAGACGACGATGACGGGGTCCATCAGTCCCGACCGAATGGCCCGGTCGATGCGCGCCACCGCCGGGCCGCACTGGCGGGAGTGGGCGAAGCCGCCGTGCAGCCAGTACAGGACACGGAACCGCCGCCCGGGCTGCGAGGCGTAGGTGGGCGGGAGGTAGATCTGGTAGCTCCCCTCAGCCCCCTCCTCGTCCCGCGAAGGCTGGCGGTAGACCCTGAAGCGGGTCAGCTCCTGGTCCTCCTGGACGGGATCGATCCACTCCTCCTCGAAGACGGACACCTGCGGGCCGATCTGCGACACGGTCGCCATTCTTTCTCCTGGTGACATCGACGGGATATGTCCCTACCTAATCGTGTTCCTCTTTCCCTGTCATCGATTTTCCGCGATATCTCCGCAGTTCCGGTCGAGAACAACGGCAGTTCCATTACCCAGAGTTCCCCATTGGTGAATCTAAGGTTTCGCAAGCTGTGACCACTGAAACGGTGGACGAAAAGAAGGCGGTTATGCAGAGTTACCGAGAAGGGATCACAGCGCGACGGAGATGAAATTGGACAGAATCGCGATCTTCGAGCAGCAGTGGATCGATCCGGTCCGGGAGGACCAGGAACTGACGACGTTCGGTACCTACACGCAGTTCTCGCGAAGCTTCGACGGCTCGTCGCGGGGCAGTTACCAGATCTATCTACCGCCTGATTACGCCGAGGAGCCGGAGCGGCGCTTCCCGGTGCTCTACTGGCTGCACGGCGGCTTCGCCCATTCCCGTGAGGGGCTGCCCGTCGTGGCCCGCATCGACAGAGCGATCAGGTCCGGTGCCCTCCCGCCGGTCATCGTCGTCCTGCCGCAGTCCCTCCCGGTCGGCTGGTACGTCGACTCCCGGGACGGGATCCGCCCGGTCGAGCAGAGCGTCGCCAACTGCCTGGTGCAGCACGTCGACACCACCTACCGGACCGTGGCCCACCGCGACGCCCGCTTCCTGGAGGGCTTCTCCATGGGCGGCTACGGAGCCCTGCACCTCGGGCTGAAGTACCCCAAGCTGTTCGGGCGGATCTCCGCGATCGCCCCCTCGATCCTCAGGGACATGGCGCAGGAACCCGAGGAGCGGATCGCCAACACCTTCTTCGGAGACCGGAAGTACTACGACGCCGTGGGCCCCTGGACACTCGCCCTCGGCAACGCCCCCGAGGTCAGGCGGACATGCCGGATCCGTGTGTTGTCCGGCACCCGGGACGACCGTCTCGCGCCCACCCTGCGCGACTTCTCCGCCCATCTGACCTCGCTCGCCGTGCCCCACGAGTTCCACGAGGTCGACGGCGTCGGCCACGAGTTCGACGACATCATCGGCGGCCTGGGCGAGACCTACTTCACGTTCTGGCGCGACTGAGCCGGCTCACGGACCGTCCTTTCCTTCCCCGCGCCGGCCAAGCCGCATCGCACACCGACCCCGGAGGAACCACCCTCATGACACTCACCGCCGCAGCCGCCGACGACATCATCGCTGCCGCGATCAAGCGGGCCGAGGCCATCGGCAAGGAGATCGGCATCGCCGTCGTCGACGCCGACGGCGCCGTGCTCAGCGCCCGCCGCTCCGAGGACGTCCGGTCCCTCACGCTGCATCTCGCGACGGCGAAGGCGTACTCCGCCGCCGTGATGGAGACCCCGACCCGCAGGCTCGACGCCTGGCAGCAGACCAGGCCCGTCCTTCTCATGCAGCTCTCCCAGCTCGGTCCCCACCCGGTCGTACCCGGTGACGGCGGCATCCCCGTCCGGCGGGACGGCCGGGTGATCGGAGGCGTCGGCATGTCGGGGGCCCGGGGCGAGGAGGACCGCATCTGCGAAGAGGTCCTCGACAGCCTCGGCTACGAGCTGGACCGTGACTGAAACCGGCGGGCGGCTCATCACCCCAGCGGACCGACAATCGTGCACGACAACAGGAAGGCCGACCTCGTGGCCACCGCCCCCCACCGCATACTCAACGACGGCGGCTCGCTTCCCGCCCTCGGCCTGGGCACCGCCCCCATGGACGACGCACAGACCGAGCGGGCCGTGACCGAGGCGCTGCGCACCGGCTACCGCCTGGTCGACACGGGTGCCAGCTACGGCAATGAGGGCGGCGTCGGCCGGGCCGTGGCCGCCTCCGACGTGCCCCGCGACGAGGTGGCCGTCATGACCAAGCTGCGCGGCCGCGACCACGGCTACGAGGAGACGCTCGCCGCCTTCGAGGAGTCCCGCCGCCGACTGCGCCTGGAATACGTCGACTTCTACCTCATCCACTGGCCACTGCCGCGTCTGGACCGCTACATCGAGTCCTGGAAGGCGATGATCAGGCTCCGCGACGACGGCCTGGTCCGCTCGATCGGCGTCTCGAACTTCACCGCCGACCAGCTCACTCGTCTCGAAAGGGAGACCGGCGTACTGCCCGCCGTCAACCAGATCGAGATGCACCCGGGGTTCCCGCAGGACAAGCTGCGCGCCCTGCATGCCGAGCGCGACATCGCCACCGTCTGCTACAGCCCGCTGGGCCGCGGCAACGGCCTGGTGAACGACCGTGGTGTCATCGGTGTCGCCCGAACCCACAGTGTCACCCCGGCCCAGGTGATCCTTCGCTGGCACGTCCAGCTCGGCACCGTCCCGGTGCCGCGGTCGGGCAACCCCCAGCGCCGGCGCGACAACCTGGACGTGTTCGGCTTCGCCCTCACCGAGGAGGAGATCAGCCTCGTCGGCGACGGATGCCATCAGCGTATCGGGCACGATCCGGAGGTTCACGAGGAGTTCTGACCACGCCAGAGCAACGGCCGAGCGCCTATGAGGACTTGCACGGCATACACGGCACGACGTGAGCTGACTCGCGTCGGACGCGGCGCCTCGGAGCCCGGGTGGCGCCCTCCCACAGGGTGCCCCGCTCTTCGTTGGTGCCGGGGCTGCCGTCCATCGGTCTTGAGGGGCGGGGCCGCACAGCGGTCCCGTGGTTCGACGGAGGCCGAGGATAACGCCGGTCACCGTGTCGGCTTCCTGCCGGGAGACGTCAGGGGTGATCGCTGCACGCCGACTGCGTCGCCGTTCGGCCCGCTTCAGGCAACCCACCGAGATGGGGAACGGCGAGGCGGGGACGTGGCCGTGGCTTGCCTCGTGGAGGAAGTGGACCGGCTCCGGGTCCCCGTCGTACTCGCCGAGCTTGAGGTCGGGGCCGATCTCGCGGCTGGCCTCGCCACCGCCACGAGTGGGCCAATGCCTTCCCTGTCGATCGTCTCGAAGGGCGACACTCCGAGGTTGCCCTTCTCCAGGTACACCCTTGGGAACAAGGCCTCCACGTCGCCATGGCTGACGCCCCGGACTGTATGCGTCAGGTCGTTCGTGCACAAGGAGAAGAACTCCGCGGACCCCGTGCACGGGTGCGCCGGCTCGTCGAGGCGCGGAAGGGTGGTCGTGGCCAGGTCGACGAGTTCGACGTCGAAGCCGCCGTGCCCCTCGGCCGCCTTCGCCGTCCGCTGTGCGATGGGCAGCGCAAGGCGGCCCGAACGGGTGCTGCCGAACAGGACATGCAATTGGGGTACGGAAAAACCCTTCTCGTCAGTGAAAGTCCTGGTGACGGGGCGGGACCCCTTCGTGACTCCGCTCCAGTCATCGGCGAGCAACTTCCCGCATGTCCGGAAGGCGTCATAGACGTAGTACGGATACTCGGCGCCGCTGTCGTCGGGCTCGAGCTGAGGCAGCAGCCCGGCGCACACAACGATGTCGTCTTCCGCCAGGAGGAGCGCTGGAGGGTTGAGCTGCTCGGCCAGCGTCGGTACGGGCCCGTCGGAGAAGCTACTGCACACGAGTCGCTCCGGCTCCTCTCTCCCGGACGGGTCGTAGGCCATGTGCGCCTGGTAGTCCTCCGTACAGCGCCTCCACGGCGTGCGCGAGAGCGTGGACGCCGCTCGTCACCCACATCGCGAAGGGCAGTTGTGCGCATGAAGTCGACGTCGTAGACGACGCTCTCGGGCAGGACCGCGGTGACGACTACGTGGTTTTCCGCCCGTCATGGGTCTCGCCGAGCACGGAGGTCACCCCCGAACTCGCGTACCTGGTCGGCACGATCACCTGCGGCAGGTCCGTGCGGAAAGCCAGCGTCTTCGACAGACCCATCGTCGAGCCACCGCCCACGGCCACGATGCAGTCCACGTCCGCCGCCCGCAGCAAGGTGAGCGCCCGTTCCGTCACGTCCAAGGCCGTGTGCATGGTGGCGCCGTCGAACTCCGCCGCCACCATGCCCCGCAACGCGTCCCGTACCCTCGCGGAAGCCGCCGCGAGAGGCGGGCTGGACAGCAACAGCACTCGGGAGCCGCCGAGCCGACGCACCTCTTCGAGGAGCCGGTCGGCGGTGCCGGAGCCGAATGTCACCCGTGCGGGATGGGATACATTGGCGAACGTCCGCATGGAACCACGCCTCCGCTTGTCGGTCAGGTCGCGGCTGTGCCGCCGCACCGAGTGCGCTGTGCTCCGGTATGGGGACTCCTGCACGATCGACGCATGCTCCTGCACTAACAACGCGTGGGCATCGGGTAGATCGGCCAGGCCCGACCACTCTCCGGCTTCAGTTCCGCCTCGCCACCGCTTTCTGACTGGAATCAGGCCCCGCGTCACCGGCGCTTGGAGTCGCCGGATCCGTTTCGGGGCGTTGCCGTCGGCCGGCTTCTCCTCCGGGAGGAAGAGAGCTGGTGCGAGGCCTATGGGGAACAGAGCGAGCACATCCCGGAACACCGGGGTCAAGGCCTGCTGGTAGACGGGGATCACGGCGTCCTGCGCACTACTCCGTGCTGACGTCGGTGATGCAGCGGACGACGTCGGTCGGCCTGGGCGCGACGATCGGCACCCTGCTCTTCAAGGAACGGTTCGGGGCCCCGCGGATCGCGGCCGCAGGGCCCCATGTCGTCGGGATCAGATCGATGAGGGACGCCAGGTAGGCGTTACAGCCGTACCGAGGGCCGGGTCACAGCTCGGTCTTGGGGAAGGTCATCGATCCCGCGCCCATGGCCGCCAGAAGCAGGGCCGCGGCGGTGGCTACGCTGTTGACGCTGCCCCAGCCCTGGAGGGTGTGGCCCGTGGTGTCGCTCGGGTTGTCCAGGTGGTTGCGGTAGACCGTACTGATGCTGTCCCAATCACGGATCAGGGCGACATACCGGTCGCCTGTGGTGAAGGTCCCGCCGTTGTTGATGGCCCCCGCCACCTGGGTTGCCAGCGGGCGGAAGCGGGTGCCCTCGGAGACCGCGATGATCAGGCGCAGCAGCGCGCGGGCGGTGCTCTGGGTCATCGCGCGGTTCGAGCCGCCGGTGGCGAGGTCGCGGACGGACTGTTCCAGGCTGCTGGCGCTGATGCCCACCGCGTTGAGCGCGATGTTCCCTCGCCTGGCCAGGTCGTTGTAGTTCTCCATGCCGAGCATGGTGGTCTCGGTGGTGACGCTGGACCAGGTCTCGACCACGCCCGAGGACGGGAACGCCGGGGCAGTGCCCGTGGGAGCGATCGGGTAGTAGTGGAAGGTCCGTGCGTTGGTCGGGGACGGGTACCAAAACCCGACCACGTAGAGGTCGCTCAGCCGGATGGCGAGGGTGACGTGGGTGTTGCCCGTGACGACCCGAAGGGCTACGTACTGGCTGCTCGCCGTGTTGCTGAGAGTGTCGACCCGGACCGTCCGGCTGCTGCTCGACGCGACGTTCCGGCTGTTGCCACCGGCCTGGATGCCCCTGTCGCGCAGTTCGGAGATGAGCGTCTGGTAGGCGGACACGCCGCTGTCCACGTTCCAGGTCAGCGAGTGCCAGGTGTCCTTGGTGTTCGCGGCCAGCTCGATACTGTGCTGTGCCAGGTGGGTGGTCGCCGTGGCCGCACCGGCCTGAGCGGTGTGCGGCTGCGCCGGGTTCGCGGTGGCGACCAGGATCGCTCCGGCCAGCAGGGTGGGCAGCGCGGCGGACGCGGCCAGGCGGCGGAAGGTGATGACACTCATGGGGCGTTCGTTCCTTTTCTCTCCGAACAGGGCCCTCGTTCGGGCTGACACGGAAATTAGGGAGCAAACGTCTCGGTGGTCCCTCGGCTCTGTAACGACCCTCCATCGTCAACGAGATTGTTCACAGTCATCGGACCGGACGTCCTCAGCCCTTGTCCGGAAGCGTGAGCACCGCCTCCGCGCCGCCGTCCGTGTGGTTGCGAAAGACCAACTCGGCGCCCAACAGACGGGCTTGGCCGGCCGCGATCGTCAGGCCGAGCCCGGTCCCGGTGCCCGGGACGGTCGTACGGAAGCGCTGAGGGCCAGAGGTGTGCAGGACCGCGAGGACATCGGCCGGGAAACCCCCGCCGTGGTCACGGACGCGGACTTCCCGGCCGTCCACCTCGACCACGCCCGGCGGGTCGCCGTGGCGCAGCGCGTTCGAGGCCAGATTGGCGAGGATGCGCTCGACGCGGCGCGGGTCCGTCGTCACCACCGCGTCGGCCCACACCCGCACCTCCACCTGGTCCAACCCGGCTACCGCCCGCCGAGCCATCGCGCTCATCTGCCGCTCCTCGGTCTCCAGTGCGACCACCTGGGCGTCCATGCGGGCGACTTCCAGCACGTCCTCGACCAGCCCGCGCAGGCTCTGCACCGAGCGCTGGATCAGCTCGGTGGCGGGACCCGGTGGCAGCAGCCCGGCCGCCGTCGTCATGCCCGCGACCGGGGTGCGCAGTTCGTGCGCGATGTCCGCCGTGACCCGGCGTTCGGCCTCCAACCGGGCGCCGAGCGCGTCCGCCATGACGTTGACGGAGGCCGCGAGGCGGGCGATCTCGTCGCGGCCGCACGGGTCGACGCGCGCATCGAGCTCACCGTCCGCGATGCGCTCCGCCGTCCGCGCGGCGGCCGTGGCACGGCGGCCCACCCGTACTCCGAGGAGCAGCCCGGCCAGGGAGACCACGAGCGTCGCGGTCCCGCCCACGGAGACCAGTGTCCGGTCCAGTGAGGCCAGGGCCCGCGCCTCGGGGCGGTACGAACGCGACAACGCGAGCACGTCGCGGTCCGAGACGCGGGTCGCCGCCCACAGCACGGGGTGCCGGCCGCTTTGGAGATAGGTCACACGCACGTTCGCGCGTACGGCCCGGGTCACCGGGCCGGGCAGGCCCGCGGGGTTGATCCGGGCCGGCGACTGGCGGCCGGCCGCGTAGTCGTAGGCGTCGTTCAGCAGTCGGCCGTCCAGGTCGGTGCGGGCTGTGGCGAGTTGGTCGGAGGCAGTGAGGTGGTGCACCAGAAGACCGATCGCGATCGACACCACCAGGGCCGTGGTGGCGACGACGAGAGCGGCCTTCGCCCCCAGGTTCGGACGGATCATCCGCTCAGTCCCGCAGCTTGTAGCCGAAGCCGCGGACCGTCTCGATGCGCTCCCGGCCGATCTTGGCACGCAGTCGCTGCACATGGACGTCCACGACCCGGGTGTCGCCGGACCATGCGTAGTCCCAGACCCGCTCCAGGAGCAGATCGCGGGTGAACACGGTCCCCGGTGAGGCTGCGAACTCGCGCAGCAGCTTCAGTTCGGTCGTGGTGAGGGACACCTCCTCGGCGCCACGCCACACGGCCATCGTCACGGGGCAGAAGGCCAGGTCCCCGAAGCGCAGGGGCTCGGGCCGCGCTTCCCGGGGCTGTGGCCCGGCGGGCGTCGCGCGGCGCAGCAGGGAGCGAATGCGGGCGACCAGGACCGGGCCGTCGAACGGCTTGGTCACGTAGTCGTCGGCACCGGCCTCCAGCCCCATCACCACGTCCACCGGGTCGTTTCGGGCCGAGATCAGCAGCACCGGCACCCCGGACTCCTCGCGGATCCGCCCCGCCAGGCTCACCCCGTTGAGCCCCGGCAGCATGATGTCGAGCACGGCCACATCCGGGGCGCTCTCCCGGAAGAGGGCGAGTCCGGTCACACCGTCGGCCGCCGTACGGACGCGGTAGCCGCGCTCCTCCAGCGTGAGCCGGGTGGCCTCGCGGATCAGCTCGTCGTCCTCGACAAGGAGAACGTCGTACATGGGAGTCCTCTCAAGGGTGTGCAACAACGTTGTCAAGCCTTGGGGACGTGGAGCGACACAGCACTCACGTCCTCCGCCCAGTCGGGCGCCGGCGGGTGGACCGGGGTCACGGCGGCCCTGCTGTAGTAGGCCGCGTACTGGCGTTTCACCAGACCGCTGAAGACGATCGCGACCCGATAACTGGGCAGCGTCCCGTGCGGGCAGCCCGAGGCGCAGGGCAGGTCGATCACCCAGCCCTTGGCGGTGGCCCGTGACATGCCCCAGCCGTGCCAGGTCATCCGGTCCAGAACAGTGGAGTCCGTGAGGTCCATCAGATCCGGGCGTTGCCAGGTCGCAGACCGCCAGTCAAGGACGTACACCGGTCCGGTCCACGGAATCCGGGTCGGAGCCGGACCCTCGACGCGCAGGCCGGCGTTCGCCGCACCACAGCCGGTGAGGCAGGCCAGCAGGCAGGCGGTGAGCGACGAGCACAGCACGGAGCGGCGCAGAGTCAAATCTGTCTCCCGAGCAAAGGATCCTTCCGACTGCTTCATGCATGTCGTGACATGGAATTCCAGCAAGAACGGTACGTGATGGCAGCTCGTGGATGCCGAATCCAACCGGGCAGCGAGAGAGGCACTCCTGCCACGCCAGTTGCCGGTCGGCTTCGGGCCCACCGCGGCACCGGGCGGCATGGCCACCGCCGAAGAGATCACAAAGTGCTGATCGACGCTCTCAGTTCCTGACCGGCTCCAGTTCGAGCAGGACGGGCTCGTCGCGATCACAACACAGCACACCGTCCACCACCCGCGCAGCGGCAACCTGGAGCGAGGACCGGCGGGTGGCCGTCGTGCCTTCGTCCTCGGTGTCCGTGCGGCCCGGGTGCGTGAAGTAGAGGATGTAGGCCGTCTCCCCCTGGACGACCACGTCGGCATGCAGACCGATAGTGCCGTCGTCAGATCGGTTGCCCGGACCGTCCAGGATCAACCCTTGGCGTTCCCAAGTGGTCAGATCGTCAGACCGGAGCACACCCTGACCACGCCACTCGTCGACGAGCATCCAGTAATGACCGCCGAGTTCGAAGACGTTCGGGCCCTCATGCGGACGATGGTCGATCGTCGGGCCGATGGGCTCCCAGTGGTACAGGTCGGCGCTGTCGGCGGCGCAGGTGATCGAGCCCAGGGTCTCGTCCTTGAACCACATCCGCCAGCCACCGCCCGGCAGCGGGAAGACGCACGCGTCGATGACACGGTCTGAGGCGAGGTCCAGGGCGCCGTGATGCGTCCAGTCCAGTAGGTCGGGGCTGGTGTAGTGCCGGATGTGGGCGGGGGCAGACCAGGAGTCCGGTACGCCGCGGATGTAGCTGACGTACATGTGGTAGGTGCCGTCGTGCCAGATGATCTCGGGTGCCCAGAAGGTGTTCCTCCCCCACTCGGTGTCCAGGCCGGTGAGGATGCCGCGATACGTCCAGGTTAGGCCGCCGTCCGCCGACGCGGCCACGCCGAGGTCGGTGCCGTGCACCCAGGCGACTCCGGGGCCGGGGGCTGTCGTGCGGCGGTTGGTGTAGACGATCCACCATTCGCGGGCGTGCCGGTTCCACACGGCAACCGGGTCGGCGGCGCCGTCATATATCGGGTCCCGGAAAAGCGGGGCGCTGGAAGTTGGGTTCATAGGGGTCGTCCTTATAGGCAGGGTTTCGAGCGCCGCGGAGTGATGCGACGGACGGAAGTAAGCGATCGGGCCGGGCGAGCGGTTCAGGGAGGAGCGGCACCGGAACAGGCGCCTCTCCACGGTGGGCTCAGCCGCCGGTCGACTCCCGGATCACCAGCGTGAAGTCGCTGACCGGCTCTTCGTGCCGGGTCGGGGGCTCGGTCTGCTCGATGCGTTTGACCAGAAGAGCGACGGCGCGTTCGGCCATGGCGTCGTGGTCGGGGTCGACGGTGGAGAGCGAGGGGATGAAGAACTCGCTCTCCGTGACGTTGTCGAAGCCGATCACCTTCACCTGCTCGGGCACCGGGATCCCGGCGTCGGCAAGGCCCCGCAGCACGCCCATGGCCAGGGAGTCGGTCACGCAGAACACACCGTCGAATTCGAGTCCGCTCTCCGCCATCTCCCGGGCACGTTGCGCGCCCTCGTGCAGACCGAGCCTGTCCACTTGCTGGATCAGCGCGGGGTCCGCCGGCAGGCCTGCCTCCTCCAGTGCCTGCCGGTAGCCGGTGAGCCGGAGGCTGGAGGTGTCGACCTCCTCCACCGCCCCGCACAGAATTGCGATGCGCCGGCAGTCTCGTTCGATCAGGTGCTGGGTGGCTGCCCGGGAAGCCTCTTGGTTGGGCATGGCGACGTGGTCCACGGGGCCGCCGAAGATGCGGTCGCCGAGGATGACGACCGGGTGGTCCACCCGGAGCCGCTCGGCGTCCGCCTGGCCCAGGCCCGCGGCGCTGAGGATGAGTCCGTCGTACAACAGGTTGCGCGAGAGGGAGAGTGCGTCCAGCTCGTTCTCGCGTGAGGCACCGGTCTGTTCGATGCTCACCCGGAGGTTGTGCCGCTCGGCGGCAGCGATGATGGTCGTGGCCAGTCGCCCGTAGTAGGGGGTTCCCACTTCGGGGACGGCGAGTCCGATGGTTCCGGTACGGCCCTTGCGCAGGTTGCGGGCGGCGACGTTGACCCGGTAGTCGAGCCGTGCCATCGCGTCCAGGACCTTCTCCCGTGTCGCCTTGCGCACGTTCGGATGATCGTTGATCACGTTCGACACCGTCATAGGCGAGACTCCGGCCGCCTTCGCCACGTCCTGGATCGTTGCCACGCTCGCCCCTGCTCTGCGGTTCGGAACCCACTCGCATGCTAGTCCCGTGTCCTCGGCCACACTCTGCTCCACGGAAAGCCGACTCCCCTCCCCTGCCACCCGTCGCCTCATCGCTGGCCGGGTGCGACGCAAGTGCGGAGCACGGTGAAGGAGTGAGGCGGGACGTCACAGACCGTCCCGCTGAGTCGGCCATTGACAGGAACGGCGGGGGCGGGTCCGAACCGGCTGGTGGCGTCCGGAGGGACGGTGAGAGTGGTGCGCGTAATGACTGTGTCACCGTCGAATCCGGTCAGGCGGAGACGAACCGGTACGGGTTCCGTCATAGTGTTCGCGATCTTGACGATCACGTCGCCGGAGGCGCTGTCCCGTACGGACGAGACGGCGAAGACCTCCGGGTCCGGCCGGACGTCCTCCACGTCGTGGACCAACTCCCCGTCGCGGTAACAGCGGATCCGTCTGCCGTCCACCTCGATCCGCAGGTCGTACCAGCGGCCCGTCTCGATCCCCACGGGCAGCCGCTCACTGAGGTCGTCCGCCACACCGTCGTCCACCCGCTGGAGCAAGGTCGACCGGTTCCCCCACCCGCCGAGCGTCCACTGACATCTGTTGCCGGGCGACGTTCCGCCGAAGCCCAGCACGAATCCCTCGGTGCCATCCAGCTTCCTGGCCCGCACCGAGAAGGCGTACGACGGTCCCGGTGCCGCGTCCGCCGACAGCAGCACGGCGTCTGTGTCGTTAGCCGCCGTCTGCCGGATCCGGTCCACGCCCGCCAGCTCCCAAGTGCCTGACTCCGCGTGCCAGGCACCGAAGCCCGGACCCAGCACGGACTCGCCGTCCGGAGGACCGAGGAAGACGTTGGTGAACTCGGCGCTCGTCTCGGAGCCGGTACCAAGGTTGACGGTGTATCGGCCAGTACGACCGACCGGTGGCCGGCCATCTGGCGCGCCAGAAACGGTGACCGGCAGGGCGGTGTCGCCCCAGTTCACCGAATGCATCCGCTGGACGTGGTAGTTGAGGGTGGGCCAGATGTGCGTGTTGTCGAAGTAGATGAGATCGGGCAGCCACTGCGTGTGGCCGCGCTTGGCGAGGAGCGGGGCATAGGAGGCGAGGCGTACGACGTCGCCGTTCCGTTCCATGGCGATCATGTAGGCCGCCTCGGCGACAGCACTGCGGCCGTCGTTGCGCCAGCTGCCGTACTCGCCGATGTACAGGTGCGGTCCCTCGCGGTCCATCGTGTCGAAGCGACGGGTGTTCTCCAGCATCCAGCGCGGCGACTTGTAGGCGTGCTCGTCGACGACCGGGAGGCCTCGCTCGCAGGCGAAGGCCCAGCCCTTCTCCCAGTCCTCGCCGAAGGTGGTCGGGCCGAGGGTGCCGACTACCGTGATCTCGGGGTGGCGCTCGCGCAGGGCGTCGTGGATGCGGGCGAAGCGGTCGCGGAAGGTGTCGGTGAGGGTGTCCTCGTTGCCGACGCCCAGATACTGGAGACCGAACGGTTCCGGGTGTCCGGCCGCGGCGCGCAGCGCGCCCCAGGGCGAGTCAGCCGGGCCGTTGGCCCACTCCACGAGGGCGAGCACCTCGTCGACGTACGCGGGCATCTCCCCTTCCGGTAGGCCGACTTGGCCAGTCCCTTCGCTGTTCTGGCAGCAGACCGCGGCCGGGACGACGGGCAGGGGCTTGGCGCCGATGTCCTCGCAGAACTGGAAGTACTCGTAATAGCCGAGACCCATCGACTGGTGGTAGTGCCAGATGTTGGGCTGTTGGCGACGCTCGTGCAGCGGCCCGATGGTCTCGGGCCAGCGGTACATGTTCCCGAGCCCTTGCCCATGGGCGAGGCACCCCCCCGGAAAGCGGAGGAACTTCGGCTTCAGGTCGGCGATCGCCTGTGCCAGGTCGGCGCGAAGACCGTTCGGCCGACCCTTGAACGTGGCCTGCGGAAAGAGCGAGACCAGGTCGAGGTGGACGGTGCCGGCTCCGGTGGCCGTGAGGGTGAACCGGGCATCTGGGTCGGTAGTCGTGCAGGTGATGACGGCTGTATGCCGCTGCCAGGAAGCGTCGATCGGCCCCAACTCCGCTTGGCCGTGGATGCGTTCACCGTCCCGGCTCTCGACGCGGGCCAGCAGCCGGTCCGCGGTGCCGGCGGCCAGGCGGGCGAAGAAGCTGACGTCGTAGCTCTCACCCGCCTGGACGGGTATGCCGTCGAAGCCCTCGTTGCGCAGGCCCACGCCGACGGAGGTGGTGGTTGTCAGGACCGCGTAGTGCGGGTTGTCCGGGTGCAGCGGGTCGTCATCGCGAACAGTGAGCGATCCGGCGGCCCCGTCCCGTTCCAGCAGTTCCCACGCGGTGAGCGGGTGCCAGTCGTGGTGGTCGGCAGGTCCGTATTCGAAAGACCGGTTCTGGACGAGTTCGGCGTAGAGTCCGCCGTCCGCCGCGTAGTTGAGGTCCTCGAAGAACACGCCGAACAGATCGGGTGAGATGGGGGTCCCCGATCCCTGGGTGTTTACCTCCACGACCGTCTCGACAGGGCGGCCGGATGCGCTCACGATCGTCAACTCTCCTTGTCTCTCGAGTACTTGGGTCTTCTGGGTCGTTCGGCTACTTGGCGTACATCAGCTGACCGAAACCGAACTGGTCGAATCCGCCGCTGGTGGTGCCGTAGTCACCGCCGCCGCCCTCGATGCCGACGAAGTCGTTGGACATGGACCAGATGTACTTGTCGTCGAGGTGCTTGATCCGGTTGTAGTGGTAGTGGAGCATCGCCCACACCGGCCGGATCTGCCCGCGGCTGGCGTCGGAGATCACGGTCTGCTCGTTGTAGGCGCAGTTGGTGCCGCTGCCCCAGCTGTACGTCGTGTACGGCACGTCCAGGCCCGTGTTGTACTTCGCGACGTACTGGGCCGCTTTGAAGAACCGGCTGTCGTCGTAGCCGTACAGGTCGACGCCCTGGTTGTAGGCCATCTCGCAGATCACGCCCGCCTGGCCCATGCCCATGATGGTGTGGCCCTGGTCGCGGCCGGACTCCTGCCACTGGCCGAGCGCGTAGCCGTCGTCGTCCGTGTAGAGGAACGGGACCGCGTTCTCGATGGCGCCGTTGCCCGCGCCGCTCTGGAAGTACGTGACGGCCTCGTCGAACTTGTCGCCGTCCTCGCACAGGATGGCGATGGCCAGGATCGACGCGATGTTGCACAGGTCCCAGTTGGCCCAGTAGTGGGTGATGCAGGTGAAGTTGTGGTCCCGCAGGAACCCGTGGTTCCACGGGTAGAACACGTTGAGCATCATCTGCTGGAAGGCCGCGAGGTCGAAGCCGTCGTAGTCGCGCAGCAGTTCGCCGACGTTCGCGAACTGCCAGCCGTAGATGCCCGCGGCCAGGCAGGCGTCCGAATTGCCGTTGAGCTCCGTCAGGGTGCTCGACCAGGCGTTGCAGATGGCCGCAGCGCAGTCGGCGTGGGCCGTGTCACCGGTGATCAGCCAGCGCAGGGCGTTCTGGTACGCGGCGGCGATGTCGTTGTACAGGATCGGGTAGTTCTGGGTGTAGCTCCCTCCCCTGTACACGATGGCCTGGGGGTTGGCCGTCCAGGTGGACGCGGAGTGGGCGTTGGCGACGAGGACCTGCCAGTCCGAGTACCACGGGTCGAGGCCCGCCGCTACCTTGACCTTGGCGCGGTTGATGTCGCCGGGGTGGTGTATCCCGCCGGGGTGGTTCCAGACGGTTGGCGCAGCGCCGGCGGAGCGGGCGGTGAAGGCACCGAGCGCCCCGGCGAGCGTGAGCCCGCCGACGGCTCGCAGCATCCCGCGTCTGCTGAGCCCAGTACGGAGGAACGACGGTGTGGTGGGGGTGGTTGGGGGGAGATCGTTGCGGCTCATCTGTGGGGCGTCTCCAATCAAGCGGTGTCCGGTCAGCTCTGACCGGCAGTGATGGTGACTTGATCGAACTGAGCGGTGCCGAGGGCCAGGGGGCTGCGGGAGCAGACCACGAGACCCACGTGGTAGGGGGCGTCACCGAAGGCAGGGATCTCGCCGGAGGCGAGGTCCGTCCAGGTGACACCGTCGTCGGTGGACAGGGAGGCGGTGAAGGCGGTCCCGGCGCGCTTCAGCCGCAGTAGGTTGGGGAGTTGGACGCTGCCGTTGCCGGAAAAGGCGGAGGCGCCGGCGACAGTTTTGCGCAGCATGAGCTGCGCGGTGGAGCCTCCGGTGACGATCGCCCCGGCAGCCTGGTCGAAGGGCGACAGCGACTTCGCCATCAGCAGTCCGACCCGGTCGGCGGTGGCTCCGGTGCGGAAGACCAGTCGCGCGGTGACCGTGCAGTCGCCGGTGACGGGCTGGCGTACGAACTGCCCGGTCATTCCTTGGTTGTTGACGGTCAGGTCGGTCCCGGCGCCCCGCACCACGAAGGTCCCGTCTTCGTGTGAGGTACTGCCGACGGTACGGATGGCGACGACACCCACCGTTCCGAAGGCACGGTCGTCGAGGACCACATCGCCGAGGTCGGAGTAGTTCCAGGGGGCCGGCGGGGGTGTGCCGACTGTGAGCGTGAGAGTGCCAGTGCCCTCGCCGGCCGCGTTGCCCGCGGTGGTCGTGACGGTGAAGTCGCCGGTCTCGGTGGGAGTTCCTGAGATCAGCCCGGTGCGCTTGTCGAGACGGAGGCCGTCGGGCAGACCGGCGGCCGTGAAGCACAAGGGTTCGTGCGACCCGCGCAGCAGAAACCGGAAGGCGGTGCCCTTGTTGGCGAACGCGCTGGTGGCAGAGGCGAGTTGAGGAACGGACGGTGTCGGCATCTGCGCAGCGGCGGAGTCGGAGAGTGGGCCGCGTCCGGCGGCGTTGGTCTTGGCGACGGCGTAGTGATAGGTCACCCCGGGGGTGCCGGTGGCGTCCGCGTACCGGATACGGGTGCCGGACCCGACCGGGCCGATGCCGGTCGCGAGGGTCACGTACGGGCCGTGGGCGTCCGGAGCGCGGAGCACGGTGTAGCGGGCGGAGAGGTCCGGATCGGTCCAGGCCAGTTCGATGGAGTCCTCGCCGCCCAGGGCTTTCAGGTCACCGGCAGTCCGGGTCGGCTTCGGCACAGACCAGACCTCACTGTAGGTCGACGTCACAGTGACGTTGTCGAGGGCGCCGGTGCCGGTCTCGGCGTAGTCCTCGTCAATGCCGAGGCAGGAGGTGAGGACAAGTGCCGCGTAGGCCGTGTGCCCCAACTTCACCTCGGTGGTGCCGACTTCGGTCCAGCGGATCCCGTCCGGAGAGATGGCACCCGTGCAGCGGCGGCCCTTGCGGGTCACCCGCACCCAATATGGTGTCCGGAGCCGGTAGCCGTCGCCCGCGCCCTCGACATGAGGGGCTTCCAGCGGGGTGGCCGAGGCGGGCAGGTCGCCGAGGTTGGAGATCGGGAAGGCGGCGTTCACAGTGATCGCCGCCTGTTGCGTGGGCGGGACGGGCGTGCTGCCGGTCGCGGAGACGTCCGCCCCGGCCTCGGGGCGTACGGTCCACACTCCGCTCCAGGTGTGCAGCGGCAGCCCCTGGATGATCATGCCGGCATGCGCGGCATCGGGGTCGAGCGAGGCCCGGAGACTGACGCCGATCTTGGAATACTGGGAGCTGAGCGGCCACACGATCCGCGCGGTGACTGTGCCGTTGCCCCGCAACGGAAGGTGAACGACACGATAGGTGTCGGCGGTGCCGGAGGCCTCCAGCACGAACCGCTCGCCGTCGAAGGCGGCTGAACCGGGGATCTTCACGTCCCCGACGTCCTGGGTGGACCAGGGTGCAGGGAGACCGGCGGTGCCCGTGGCGGCCACCGAACACCCGCTGCCACCCTGCGAGTTGGAGGCGCTGACGGCGTAGTGATACGTCCGTCCCCCGCGTACTTCACCGTCCTCGTAGGTCGGCTTGTCAATGCCGGTGGCGATCACCTTGTACGGGCCCGCGGGCTTGGTGGCCCGGTGGACGGTGTACGCGGTCGCCCACGCGGACGGCAGCCAGCTCACGGTCACCGACGCCCCGTCGCCGACTGCCGTGACCCCTGTCGGCGCGGTGGGCGCCGTGACCGTTGGGACGGCCGCGTCGGCGTAGGCGAAGGTGCCCCAGCTGGGCAGGTCGTCGTTGCTGCCCTCGACGACCCGGGTGCCGCCGGTGCCGCGGAAGACGGCGTTCTTCGTGTACGGGGCGTCGAGGCCGCGCACGCCCGCGTAGTGCGCGTACGCCATCTCGTAGATGGGCGGCAGGTTGCCGCGCGAAGTGGCCGAGACGGCCGGCTTGATGTACTTGCCCGTGCGGTCGAGGTCGGGGACGAAGGGGACATCGCCGCCGAGGTTGTAGCGGGCGGCGTACTCGACGTTGGCGAGGATGCGGTTGTCGTCGAAGCCCCACAGGTCGACGCCCTGGTTCCAGGCGACCTGCGCGGCGTCGCCCATCAGGCCGACCGCGAGTTGTTCGTGGCCCTGGTCCCGGCCGCTTTCCTGTCCCTGGCCGGCGGCGGTGACGATGCGGTGGAGGACGCTGCCGTTGCCGGCGCCGGCCGCGGCGAAGCGCAGGGCGTCCTCGAAGAGGGCGGGCTCGTCACAGAACACCCCTATGGCCAGGATGGTCTGAAGGGCCGTCAGGTCCCAGTTGCCGTTTGCGTAGAGCGTGTATCCGGAGACCGCCGGATACCAGACGTTCAGGAAGGAGTCCTCGCAGCGGGCGATGTCGGCCTCGCTCCAGCCGTCGTAGCCGGTGTGGCGGAGGAGTTCGGCGGCGTTGACGAATTTGAAGGCTTGCAGGCCGGCGCCGAGGGGGCCGTCGGCGCCGGTGATCGCGGTGAGGGACGCGGACCAGGCGTTGAGGATGTCGCGGGCCTTGTCGGCGTGCGCGGTGTCGCCGGTGACCGCCCAGATGAGGGCGTTCTGGTAGGCGGCGGCCGAGTCGGCGACGGCCTGATTCTGGTAGTTGGCGGGGCCGCGGCCCCAGGTGGTGATCTGGCCGGTGTTCTGGATGGCGTACGTAGACTGCGAGCGGGCGTGCGCGGCCAAGGCGAGGTAACCGTCGTAGATCGGGGACTGCTTGGAGGTCACCGCGGCCCTCATCCGGGCCAGGTCGTCAGCGCTGTGCAGGAGCCCAGGGTGGGCGAAGGCTCGCGCGCCGGTGTCGTCCTGTTCCGTGGCCCGGGCGGTGGTGGGTACGAGCAGTCCGCTCGCGCCCGCCACCGTCAGCAGGGCCACGGCGCCGCCGAGGAAACCCCGGCGGCTCGTGGCGGGAGTGATCATGACGCGGCGGCCGCCTGGGCCTCGGCCGTGGTCAGGAACTTCATGTTGATCACGTGCTCGTTGGCGTACCACTGGATCTCGTCGGTGGTGTAGTACCAACTGGGCTTGCGCATCGTGTCGGCGACGACCACACCGTTGACCACGAGGTTCTCGAACGTGACGTTCTTGATGGCGTGGTCGGCGTCGTATCCCAGGAAGAGCGACGGGTTGGCGTGGGTGCCCGTGTAGGTGAGGTTCTTGATGTAGACGTCCTCGATGCCGCGGCCGACCGAGGTGTTGTACTTCGTGTTGAACATGACCCGCATGTTGACGACCTGGCCCCAGCGGAAGTCCTCGATCCTGACGTCCTCGACGCGCACGTTCCTGATCAGGTTGGAGTCGCCGGCGTTGAGGGAGATGCAGCCCTGGTAGTTCATCTGGGGCTCGCGGTGGTCGAGGATGTCGACGTTCTTGATGAACAGGTTCTCGATGACCTCGGGGTCGTCGGTGTTGCCGTGGGTGCCGACCTGGATCGCGTGCGCGACGTCCGCCCACAGGGTGCAGTTCTTGATGGTGAGGTTGCGGGTGTCGCCGTAGAAGTCGTCCCGGTGGTCGTAGATGGAGAAGCAGTCGTCGGAGGTCCGGGCGAAGCAGCCGTCGAAGGTGATGTCCTTGGAGCAGTACATGGAGTAGCCGTCACCCCACGCTCCCCACGTGAACACTCGGCCCTTCTTGACCTGGACGTGCTCCGCCTCCCCGAGGTTCACGCCGGCGCCGAACATGATGATGTCCTCGACTCGGATGTGCTTGCTTCGCTGGATGTGCACGCCGCCGACCGTGGAGGTCGGCGCCAGCAGCAGGCCCCGCCCCTTGACGGTCACCTTCTCCGTGTCCATGACGTCGATCTCCGCCTTGAGGACGGCGCCGCCGGCCAGGTAGACGGTCTTGCCGCTCGGGACGGTGAGGACGTTGCCGGTGACGGTGTGCAGACCGGGACCGAAGTAAAGGACGTCCGGGTCGTCGGCGGATGGCGCGCGCTTCTCGACACGGTTGGTGACGACATGCAGGCAGTCGAAGATCTCGTCGTTGATCTGAACGACGACGTCCTTGGGCTCGTCGAGGGTGAACCGCAGGGTGTCGCCGAGGAGTTCCGGCGTGATGCCCAGTGCGTCCGGTCTCACCCGGGCCTTGGTGGTGCCGCCCTTCAGGTACGTCACCTCGATCTCTACCGAGCCGCAGAAGTCGAAGTACACCATCGACGAGCCCCAGACCTTGCCGGAGCCGGTGACGGGGTTGATCTCCTTGGCCCCGGGCGCGTAGCAGGAGAGGGTCTGCCACTCACCGTCGGGGGCGGTGCGCACCCGCACCTTGAAGCTGGCCTGCGTAGCCACGCCGGACGGTATCGGGTAGGTGACCAGTTGGGGCGCGGACGTGTCCTCCGTCCCGTCGGCCCGGGCCGACGTGGCGGTCAGGTTGGTGAGTCCGGCAGCGAGCGCGGCGGCGCCGGCGGCCTGGAGCGCGTTGCGGCGGGACAGGGACGAAGACATACGTGACTCCTTGCGGGTGCGGAAGAGAGGGATGAGAGGAACCGGGACCTGTCGGCAGAGCTGTGGTGCGGGTCCGGGTGGTGAAGCCGCGTGGGGGGAGTCAGAGAGGACGACGCGGAGTCCTGATAGGTCACCCCGTCGAATCGACCGTTGCAGCGGTCGGTGGGGTTCAAGAGCAGCGAACTCCGTGGAGGAGGCAGCCAACCCGGCTGAGAGCGCTGCCACTTCGGGTTGGCAACCGACTTCACCGAGAGGCTGACCAGCGTCTGCTTGTCCCGTTTGCCGCTGGATACCGGCCCGTGCCGCGTGGGGAGAGACGCAGCGGGCAGGACGGCCGGCGAACGTACAGGTCAGACCAGAGGCGTCTGGAGCGTGAGGAAGGAATGGGGCGGCAGGGTCAAGGCCAGACCCCGCTCGGTGACCTTCAGGTCATCGAAGACTCGGGGGCTGACCGCTTCGGGGGCCTGTGCGGTGTTGTGCGACTGGAGCCGGTCCCCCGTCAGCAGGCGTCCGGCAACCTCGCCGACCAGGCCGCCGCGCAGGTCGAGCGTCACCTCGGCCGGCTCCTCGGCGTCCAGGTTGGACAGCGAGACGAGGAGCTGCCCGTCCTTGACGCTGGCAGAGACGGACAGTGTGTCCAGTTCGGTGTCTTCCACCTGGCGACGGGCTTCCTCCGCAGTGAGGTGCACCGCGAGCGAAGTGGCGTCCTGGTGGCCCTTGTTCATCTCGAACACGTGATAGGTCGGCGTCAGGACCAGTTCGTCACCGTCGGCGAGAAGCATTGCCTGGAGGACGTTGACGGTCTGCGCGATGTTGGCCATGTACAGGCGTGCGGCGTGCTTGTGGAAGATGTCGAAGTGGGTGGAAGCCACGAGCGCGTCGCGGAGGGTGTTCTGCTGGTACAGGAACCCGGGGTTGGTGCCGGGCTCGACGTCCCACCAGGTGCCCCACTCGTCCAGGACCAGGCCGACCGTACGGCCCGGGTCGTAGACGTCCATGACCGCGGAGTGGCCGGTGAGTATGCGGTCGACCCGTCGGGCCTGGACCATGGTCCGATAGTGGTCGTCGGTGTCGAAGTCGGTGGCGCTGCCCTTGGCCTCCCAGGGGCCCGCCATCGTGTAGTAGTGCACGGACAGGGCCTGGAAGAAGTTCTTCGGGGTCGCCTCGCAGCCGAAACAGCTGATCTGCTGCATCAGCGTCTCGGTCCACTTGTAGTCGTCGTCGGACGCGCCCGAGGCGATGCGGTAGAGCTTGTTGTCTCCGTGGTCGCGGCAGTAGGTGGCGTACTGGCGGGACAGGTCGGCAGAGTACTCGGCGCGCATGTTGCCGCCGCAGCCCCAGGTCTCGTTGCCGATGCCCCAGAACTTCACGCGCCAGGGCTCGTCGCGGCCGTGGGCCCTGCGCAGCCGCGCCATGGGGCTGTCCCCGTCGCGGGTGAGGTACTCGACCCACTCGCTCATCTCCTGCACGGTGCCGGAGCCGACGTTGCCGCTGATGTACGGCTCCGCCCCCAGGAGTTCGCACAGGGCCATGAACTCGTGGGTGCCGAAGTGGTTGTTCTCCTCGACGTCGCCCCAGTGGGTGTTGACCATCCGGGGCCGCAGCTCGCGCGGCCCGATGCCGTCCTTCCAGTGGTACTCGTCGGCGAAACAGCCGCCCGGCCAGCGCAGATTGGGGATGTTCAAGTCCCGAAGGGCCTGCACGACGTCGAGCCGGATGCCTCCTTCGTTGGGTATGGGTGAGTCCTCTCCGACCCAGAAGCCGCCGTAGATGCAGCGGCCGAGGTGCTCGGCAAAGTGGCCGTAGAGGTGGCGGCTGATCCTCGGGCCCTCGATGTCGAGGTTGATGACCGCGGTGGCGTTGGGCACGGACGTACTCCTGCAGTGAGGTGGTGGTCGTGAGAGGTGTGGCAGGGGCGCGGGGCACGGGGTTGCGGAGCGCACGCGGGAGTGGTGCGGCGATCCTTGTCCGTCGACGCCTCGTTCAAGACGTCATGAAGGATTAACAACCGGTTTCTTGTAGCGATACAAAGACGCTGCCACCGAGAGACTGGATGCGTCAAGAGTGTTGCGTCAAGGTTGTTCCAGACGAACTCGGGGGACGGACCGACCCTGCGATTACAGGACGTTCCGCCCCCTTGACACCGCCCTTGGGGCCGCTCTAGCGTTCGCCGAAGTTTTTCACGGCCGGTTTCCGCAGGCGAGCGTTTCGGGGCGCGACGCCACGCGGCCGAAGAACCGGTCCATCAACCCTCGACACCTACACCTGTGTGCCATCGGCACTCCGCGGTGGGCGAGGCACGCCGTGAAGCGCTCGGGGAGATCCCCGGCAGCCGAGTGCGGACCAGCACCCCCATCTCCTTGTCTCACACACTCCCCTTTCTTGGCCCACCTGTCTTCGCGCACCTCCCTGTACGCACACCGCACGAAAGGCTTCACAGTCATGTCCGATTCAGCCAGAGGCTCTCTCGACCGGCGCCGTTTCCTCACCGCATCGGCCGGTGCCGCGCTCACTGCCGCCGTCCTGCCCGGCTGTGCCACCTCCGTCGACTCCGGAAGTGGCGCCGGCGGCAGTGGAAAGACCCTCACCGTCATGACGTTGGTGAACGAGTGGGACGCGAAGACCAAGAAGACCATCGAGAAGCTGCTGGACGTGAAGCTCCGGATCGTCACCTACGACGTGACCAAGCTCAACGCGATGCTGGCCAGCAAGAACCCGCCGGACGTGGTCCGTAGCATCGGTGCGACGGACACGCCCTACTTCGCCGCCCGCGGGCTGATGACCGACCTCGACCCGTACCTCGCCAAGAGTGACGCCCTCAAGGCTTCCGACCTCGCCCCGGCCAACGACGTATGGCGCTTCGACGGCAAGAAGCAGGGCACCGGTCCCCGATACGGCCTGGCCAAGGACTACTCACAGGACTCCATGTTCTGGTACCGCACCGACCAGTTCGAGGCAGCCGGCCTGCAACTGCCCAGTGCCACCAAGCCGTTGTCCATGGACGAGTGGCTGGACCTCGGCAAGCAACTGACCAAGCGCAGGCTCGGCAAGGTGAAGGTGTACGGCCTGAGCGCCACGAGCCTGGGACTCTTCTCCCAGCTGATGTCGTGGACGGCCTCCGCCGGTGGGAGCCTGTTCGCCGACGACATGGCCTCGGTCGACTTCTCCTCCCCCGAAGCGCTCAAGGCACTGCAGTGGTACATCGACTACACCAAGGCCGACATCGGCCCGAGCGTCCTCAACCCCAACCCGGACGGCTGGGACGGGCCGACCTACCAGGCGTCCCGGATGGCGATGAGCTGCAACGGCTTCTGGTTCGGCGGGGTGATCGGCGGCGACGCGAAGCTCTCGGCGGTCTCGCGGTTCGCGCCCGCCCCGCAGCTCGGCAGCCACCGCGTCAGCCCCTGTTTCAGCGGCACCGGCTTCTGGATCCCGAAGGAGGCCAAGAACAAGGACGCCGCCTGGAAGCTCTTCGAGTGGTACTTCGCCGGCCAGCCGGCCAAAGACCGGGCGGCCTCGGGCTGGGGCCTGCCCTCACTGAACTCGCTGCGGTCGCTGGTCCCCCAGGACAACGCCTTCCACAAGCAGGCGTACCAAGTCCAGGAACAGGACACACCGTACTTCTCGGTCCTGCCGGTCAGCCCGTACGCGCAGGTGGACGCCTTGAGTGGAATCCTCAGCAAGGTGCTGCCGGACGCGATCAAGTCCGGCACCAAGGCCGGAAAGATCGCCGACACCTTGAACTCCCGTATGAACGACCAGCTCGCGCAGGGCAAGGAGCTGCTGGGGTGAGTACGGATCAGCTCACGGGACCAGACGCCGAGCCGACCGCGCCCACCACGGCACGGTCGGCGGGCGGCCCGCCCAGCCCGCACCGGGCACCCCGGTTCCGTTCGCCGCAGGCCCGCCGCAACGGCGCCTTCTACGTCTTTGTCGGTCCCTGGATTCTCGGCTTCCTGGCCCTGACGGCCTACCCGCTGGGCTACGCCCTGTGGCTGAGCTTCACCAACTCCGACGGTCTGTCCCCCAACGCCCGCTTCGTGGGGCTGGCCAACTACAGGGAGGTGTTCTCCGACCCGGACACGCTGGCGTCCCTGGCCCGCACCGGTCTGTTCGCCGCGATCACTGTGCCGCTGACGATCATCGCGGGACTCATCCTCGCGCTGCTGCTGAACCAGCCGATCCGCGCCCGCGGCCTCTTCCGGACTCTGCTCTACCTACCCGCCGTGGTGCCGCCGGTCGGCGCAGCTCTCACCTTCAAGCTCATCTTCGACCGCGACTCCGGTTCGGCCAACGGCATCTTGGACTTCTTCGGCATCGACGGGCTTACGTGGCTGGGGGATCCGTACGCCCGCTACGTGCTGATCATGCTGACGGTGTGGGGCTGCGGGAACGTCATGATCATCTCGCTGGCGGGGCTGCAGGACATTCCTCGGGAACTCCTCGACGCGGCCCGGGTGGACGGGGCGAGCCAGTGGCAGTCCCTCACCCGGATCATCCTGCCTCTGCTCTCCCCCGTGCTGTTCTTCCAGGTCGTCACCGGGATCATCGCCGCGCTGCAGACCTTCGTTCCACTGCTCATCTCTCTCGACGCCAGCCCCAAAGGCGTTGGGGCGGTACCGGAGAGCAACTACCTGATCATGATCGACGTCTTCGCCCAGTACTTCGCCAACAGCCGCTACGGCTACGCTTCCGCGCTGCTGTGGGTGCTCTTCCTGTTCATCATGCTCATCACCCTCCTCGTCTTCCGCCTCGGAAAGGGCGCGGTCTTCTACTCCGTGGACCCCGAACAGGCGAAGTCCAAGACGCGGACGATCGGAGACAAGTGATGGTGCTGGCCCGCCGCAAAGTCGTCTACATGCTCCTGATCGCGGCCCTCGTGCTGTTCCTCAGCCCCTTCGGCTGGCTCGTGATCACCGCGTTCAAAGCCCAGTCCGAACTGCGCGCCGTCCCCATCCACTGGTGGCCGCACCACCCCACCCTCGACAACTTCAAACAGGCACTGACCCTGTTCGACTACCTCGGCTACGCCCGCAACTCCCTGACGATCGCCGTCATCTACTCGACCCTGATCACCCTCGCCTCGGCGTGGGCCGGCTACGGCTTCGCCCGGCTCAACGGCCCCGGCAAGAAGCTCGTCTTCGGTGTCCTGCTGTCGACGTTGATGACACCGCAGATCATCACCCTCATCCCGACCTACCTGCTGTTCGCGAAGGCCGACCTGCTCAACACGTATGTGCCCTGGGTGCTGTGGGGACTGGCCGGGGCGCCGTATCTGATCTTCCTGTTCCGACAGTTCTTCACCAACATGCCCAAGGAACTGGAAGAGGCCGCGATCGTCGACGGCTGCGGCCAGATCCGCATCTTCTGGCGGATCTTCCTCCCGCAGTCCTGGCCCGTCATCGCCACCAGTCTGATTCTCTCCTTCAGTTGGAGCTGGGGCGACTACATCACTCCCGCTCTGCTGCTGGACGACGACCGCACCACGCTGTCCGTCAAGATCGCCACCGGCTACGTCAACGAACACGGCACCGGCCTCTACACCTTCGTCGCTGCAGGCTCCGTTATGTACATCGTCCCAGTGCTCGCCCTCTTCCTGATCCTGCAACGCGGCTTCATCACCGGTACCGCCACGACCGGCCTCAAATGACCGCCCGTGAGCAGGCCGTGACCATGACCAACCGACCGATTCCATCCGGAGCCACACAGTGACCACCAAGCCTGCCCTCGACGTCCCCGGCATCGCCTACGGTGGGGACTACAACCCCGAGCAGTGGCCCGAGGAGGTCTGGGCCGAAGACGTACGCCTCATGCGCGAGGCCGGTGTGAACCTGGTCAGCGTCGGCATCTTCTCCTGGGCGCTGCTGGAACCGTCCGAAGGTGTCTACGACTTCTCGCGCCTGGACCGGGTCCTGGACCTGCTGCACCAGAACGGCATCGCCGTCGACCTCGCCACTCCCACGGCGGCCCCGCCTGCCTGGTTCTTCAAGGCCCACCCCGACGCTCTGCCGGTGGACCGCGACGGACGAACCCTCTCGTACGGCAGCCGCCAGACGTTCTGCCCATCGAGCCCCGCGTACCGCGAGGCCGCTCTGCGCATCACGGGTCAACTGGCGCGGCGCTACGCCGACCACCCCGCGGTCGTCATGTGGCACGTACACAACGAATACGGGTGTCACAACGCGGCCTGCTACTGCGTCACCAGCGCGGCGGCATTCCAGGGCTGGCTGCGGACGAAGTACAAGAACCTGGCCGCGCTGAACGAAGCCTGGGGCACGACCTTCTGGAGCCAGTGGTACTACAACTGGGACGAGATCCTGCCCCCGCGGGCGACCGGCGCCGGCCCCAACCCGACCCATCTCCTCGACTGGCGCCGATTCTGCTCGGACGAGCTGCTGTGGCTGTACCGGGTCGAGCGAGGCGTGCTGCGTGCGGCGGCCCCATCCATCCCCGCGACCACCAACTTCATGGTCATGCAGGGCGCCGACAAGGTGGACTATTGGCGCTGGGCGCCGGATCTGGACGTCGTGGCCAACGACCACTACCTGATGTACGACGACCCCGAGCCTGAGATCGACGTCGCGCTGAACGGTGACCTGATGCGATCGCTGGCGGGCGGCCCGTGGTTCCTGATGGAGCATTCCACAGGTGCGCTGAACTGGCAGCATGTCAACAGGGCGAAGAAGCCAGGCGAGTTGCGCCGCAACGCGCTTGCGCACGTGGCACACGGCGCGGACGGCATCGCCTACTTTCAGTGGCGGCAGTCAAAGGCCGGCGCCGAGCAGTGGCACTCCGCCATGGTTCCGCACGCCGGCACGGACAGCCAGATCTGGCGGGACGTGGTGCGGCTCGGCGCAGACCTCAAGGCGCTCGCGGAGGTACGGGGCAGCACCGGCACCGCCGAAGTGGCCATCGCCTGGGACTGGAACGCCCGTTGGGCCCTGGAGGCCCCCGCACAGCCGAGCGCCGAACTCCGCTACGAGGACCTGGTCCGATCCTGGTACGAGCCGTTGTGGCGGTCCGGCGTCGCGGTGGACTTCGTACGCCCGGACGCCGACCTGTCGGCCTACCGAGTGGTGTTGGTCCCCGCGCTCTATCTGGTCGACGACGAAGGCGCCTCCAATCTCACCTCCTTCGCGGAAAGAGGCGGCACACTGGCCGTCGGCTTCCACAGCGGGATCGTGGACGAGAACTGCCATGTGCGGCTGGGTGGTTACCCCGGGGCGTTCCGGGAAGCACTGGGGATCAGGTCGGAAGAGTACTTCCCCCTCACCGAGGGTGAGTCTCTCGGCCTGAGCGGGGGCGGCACGGCATCGCTGTGGTCTGAGCGCCTGCGGCTCGAAGGAGCGGAGGCGGTGCTGTCGTACACGGAGGGCCCACTGGCAGACGTACCCGCCGTGACACGCCACGCCTACGGCCGGGGCACGGCGTGGTACCTGGCCACCCGTCCGGACGCCACGACCCTCGCTTCCCTCCTGGCCTGCATCCGCACCGAGGCCGACGTGGAACCGGTCCGCATCGCACCGGAAGGAGTAGAGGTCGTACGCCGACGGTCTCCGTCCGCCGACTATCTGTTCCTGATCGACCACGTCGGCAAAGGCGCGGAGGTGGCCGTCGCCGAGGACGCCGTGGAACTTCTCACCAGCAAGCCCACGAACGGTGCGGTGGTACTCGCACCGGGAGAGATCGCCGTGGTGAGGGAACCACGACGAAGCTGACACCGGACCACTGGTGTCCCCCCAACAAGGGGAGCGTCGTGGGTGAAACTGCTCCCACAATTCTGACGGGTGTTGTTGAAGCGCGCCTCGACCGAATTGGCGGCACCGCGGCGCCGGTGTCGGCCGCGAGGACGGACGGTTCGGAGCCTCCGAGTCCGAGCACCGACTTCTTGACCGCCGCAACGGCGATCGCGGCGAGAGATGAGCCGCACACTCGCTGCCGACCAGTGCCCGTGCCGTAGACAACCTCCGCTTGCGTTTCTGTTCCCTGGCCGTCCACACCGTTCCTGCGGGCCGGCTCACATGTACCAGCCGCCGTTGACGCCGATCTGCTGGCCGGTTATGAATCCGGCTTGGTCGGAGCAGAGGAAGGCACAAGCGGCTGCGAGGCCGTCCAACGTTCCGGCGCGGCGCACCGAAGTCATGGCAGCAACGGTGTCGACGATCTCTGGCGGGATGGTGGGGCAGTGATTCCTTCTGCGGCCAGTTCGACCGCGAGAGCCTTTGACAGGGCAATGACGCCGCCTTTGGTGGCGAAGTGGTGGGCCATGTTCGGGGCGCCGTGCTGCGCGCTGGAGGACCAGATGGTGACGATGCGCCCCACTTCTCGGCCCGCATGTCGGGGATGACAGCCCGGACACAGGTGAACATGCCGGTGAGGTTGGCCGGCATCGCCCGATCCCAGACATCGGGCGGGCTGTCGGTGACGGAGGCGAACGTCTCGACGCCCGCGCTCGTGACGATGATGCTGACGGACCGTACGCCTCGCGGATCGCGTGGATCGCCGTGGCGACCGCACCGCGGTCAGAGACGTCGCAGGCGTGGGCCGTCGCCTCCGCGCCGGTCTCACGGAGCTGGACGGCAACCGACTCGGCGGCTTCGGCTCGCCGGTCGAGCAGGGCCACGCAGTGCCCCGTGCCGTCAGACTGACAGTCACTCGGTGCAGACCGACTCTGCCGGTCTGAAGGGACCATCCAGCGAGTCTGTCCTGACCTGTGGGGCAAGATCGGCCAACCGCAATGCCACCTTGACCGGGGGCTGCGGTCGATCTCCAGATCCGTCGCCTGAAGCGCCTTGCCGTGCCGGTTCTCCTAGGTTTCGCTCACGAACAGAGCTGGAGCAACGGCGAACGGTGGGTGGACCGTGATGGCCGCAGCCACGGCTGTCCGAGCATCGCCGATGATCAACCCTCGATTCCCCAGCGGGAACACATAGGCCAGGCCTATACAGGGCATCGATTTTTGGTCGTGGACCCCCCTGCACAGCGCCCGGTTCACTGTGGCGCAAAGCACGCGCGGACCGATCGGGCTCGGTGCCGCGCGATCAGGGAGGCTGCAATGACGCATACCCCAAGCCACGGACGGGCCGAGCAAGCCGCGCGTATCGCGGCGAAGCCGTGGTACCGGCAGCTGTACGTCCAGGTGCTGGTGGCGATCGTGATCGGCATCGTGCTGGGCTGGCAGTGGCCGGACCTGGCCACCGACATGGAGCCGATCGGCACGACGTTCATCACCGCGATGAAGATGCTCATCGGCCCGATCGTCTTCCTGACGATCATCGGTGGCATCGCCGGCGTCGCGGACCTGAAGAAGGTCGGACGCACCGGGATCAAGGCACTGACCTATTTCCAGGTCGGCACGATCGTCGCCCTGCTGACCGGCCTGGTGGCGATCAACGTCTTCCGGCTCGGCGACGGCGTGCACGCCGATCCGTCGACGCTGAAGACGTCGGGCGACGCAAGCCAGTACATCTCGCAGGGCGAGCACCAGCACTGGTGGGAATTCCTCACCAACATCGTGCCGAACAGCTTCTTCGGCCCGTTCGTCGAGGGCAACATCCTCCAGGTCATCTTCCTGGCCGTTGTCTTCGGCATCGCCGTCAAGATGGTCGGCAAGACGGGCGAGCCGATCATCGCCGGCGTGGGGCGGCTGACCGATGTCGTCTTCAAGGTGCTCTCCTTCGTCATGAAGGCAGCGCCGCTGGGCGCCTTCGGCGCGATGTCGTACGCCATCGGAAAGTTCGGCCTGTCCACGCTGACCAGCCTCGGCTCCCTGATCGTCCTCTTCTACGTCACCTCCGCCCTGTTCGTCGTGGTCGTCCTCGGGGCCGTGCTCGCCCTGTACGTACGGCTGAACATCTTCCAGCTCTTCCGCTACTTCAAGGAGGAGTTCTGGCTGATCCTCGGCACCTCGACCGCCGAGCCCGCGCTGCCGGGGCTGATGCGCAAGCTCCAGTTCATGGGCGCGGAGCGGTCCACGGTCGGCCTGGTCGTACCGACCGGCTACAGCTTCAACCTGGACGGCGCGGCGATCTACCTCTCCCTGGCCACCCTCTACATCGCCCAGGCCACCGACACGTCCTTGTCCATCGGGCAGCAACTCGGGCTGCTGGCGGTCATGCTGCTCACGTCCAAGGGCGCTGCGGGTGTCGCGGGCGGCGGATTCATCGCGCTCACCGCGACCCTGTCGACGGTCGGGTCCGTGCCGGCCGCGGGCATCATGCTCATCTTCGGCATCGACAAGTTCATGTCGGAGTGCCGGGCACTGGTGAACTTCTTCGGCAACGCCGTCGCCACCTTGTTCGTCGCCAAGTGGGAGAACGGCCTGGACCTGGAGCGGGCCCGAGCGGTGCTGGCCGGCAAGGTGGGCGAGGTGCCGCTGACCACCGAGGCCGAGGCCGAGGACGTGCGTCCGGTCGCTGCGTCCCTCACCCCTCAGACCGCCGAGGTGGCGCCCTGATGGTGTCCGTACTGATCGCCCCGGACAAGTTCAAGGGCTCCCTCAGCGCGGACGAGGTCGCCCGCGCACTGGAACGCGGGCTGCTGGAGGGCGCCCCGGATGCCCGCGTGGACCGCCTCGCACTCGCGGACGGGGGCGAGGGGAGCGTGGCCGCCGCCTGCGCGGGACAGTTCAGCGCGGAGGAGATCACGGTAGCAGGGCCGACCGGGCAGCCCGTCACGGCCTGCATCGCGGTGCGCGGCCGCACCGTCCTCATCGAGGCGGCTGCCATCTGCGGACTCGGCATCCTGCCGGGCGGGCACAAGGCGCCGCTCACGGCCACCAGCCGGGGAATCGGTCAGGCCCTCCAGTACGCGCTGGCGGGCGAGCCGGACACCATCGTCCTCGCTCTGGGCGGGGTCGCCACCACGGACGGCGGGGCGGGCCTGCTGCAGTCCCTCGGCGCGGTGCTGGCCCGGAAGCACGGCAGCCCGATCGGTCCGGGCGGCGCGGGACTCGCCGAACTCCATACGGTCGACCTCGCCGATGCCCGCGCCGCGCTGGCCGGGGTCGACCTCGTCCTCGCCACCGACGTGGACAACCCGCTGCTCGGGGCGTCGGGCACGGCCGCCGTCTACGGCCCGCAGAAAGGCGCGACCCCGAGCGAGGTGCGGGAACTGGACGCCGCGCTCGCCGGCTTCGTACGGCGACTGGAGGCTGCGGGCACCACGGAGGCCGCCCATCTTGCCGACGCCCCCGGTGCCGGGGCGGCCGGCGGGCTGGGGTATGCCGGGATGCTGCTGGGCGGGAGGGTGCAGTCGGGGGCCGACTACTTCCTCACCCTGCTCGGTGCCGACGAGCTGCTGGCCGGCTGCGACTTCGTCGTCACCGGCGAGGGCAGCCTCGACGAGCAGTCCCTGTCGGGCAAGCTGCCGGTCGCACTCGCCCGACGGGCCCACCGACATGGCACATCGGTGCACGCGGTGGCAGGCCGCTGCGCTCTGCCCGCCGACACAACCGCAGCCCACTTCCGCTCCGTTCAGGCCCTGACGGACCTGACCGACCAGGACTGCGCGAGCGACAGGGCGCTGTCCACGCGGCTGCTCGTCCGGTGCGGTCGGACCCTGGCCGACCGCTGGTTGGAACACGCAGGGAGGGAAACCGGCAGGTAGAGCGTGCCGGGCCGCTCCTGCCGACGGATAGATTGAGCCTGCCGCAGCCCAAGAAAACCGCGGAGGCAGCATGGACGCCCGGCAGCTCGAGTACTTCCTCGCCATCGTCGAGCACGGCGGCTTCAGCAAGGCCGCCGCCGCCCTGCACGTGGCCCAGCCGTCGCTGTCCCAGGCGATGGCCAACCTGGAGGCCGATCTAGGGGTGGCGCTCTTCCACCGGGTGGGCCGGGGCGTCGTACTGAGCGAAGCCGGCCAGGAACTGCTGGAGCCGAGCCGCCGCGTGCTGCGGGACCTGGCCGCCGTACGGGACACCGCCGCCGTGCTCGCCGGGCTGCACGGCGGCACCGTCGAGGTCGCCACCATGCCCTCGCCCGGCATCGAGCCGCTCACCACTCTCATCCACCGGTTCGCCGAGCTGCACCCGTCGGTGACGGTGAGCACGCAGGCCGCCTTCACCCCGGACGAGGTCGTCTCCCTGGTCCGTAGCGGCGCCTGCGAACTGGGCCTGCTGGGCAGCGCCGCCCCTGTACACCCGTCGGGGCTGGACGTCCTGCACGTCGAGGACCAGCCGTTCGTGGTCGTCGCCGCGCCCGGCGGAGCGATCGAGGACGACGTCACGATCCGGCCAGAGGACCTCGCCGGGCAGAAACTCATCGCGTCCCGGACGGGCAGTCTGATGCGCAGCATCGTGGACGACGTCACCGCGGGCGGCACCGGCACGGAGATCGTGACGGTCGTGGACCACCGCACGTCGATCCTGCCGCTGGTCCTCACCGGCGTGGGCGTCGCGGTGCTGCCCTCCTCCTGGACCCGGCTGGCCCGCCGCTGCGGTGCCGTGGTCGCACCCATCGAGCCCACCGCCCACCTCCACGTGGCGATGGTCAGCCTGCCCGCGCACCTCACGCCCGCCGCGCGGGCGTTCCTCGCGCTCACCGGATCGCTGGCGGACAGGCGGGCCCGGGACACCTGACGGCTGACGCAGGACCGATCGGCCACGCCTATACGTCGTATCGAAAGCAGGTCTTGGACGCGCCACCACCGCCCTGTGTTGACTCGGACCGACCGCACCACAGCGAGCCGGAGGCACCCATGACCGCACCCCGCACGTTCCGCATCGCCGCCATCCCCGCCGACGGGGTCGGCAAGGAAGTCGTCGCCGCCGGACGGGCCGTACTGGACGCGCTCGCCGCCGACTCCGACGGAGCCTTCGCCTTCGAATGGCAGGAGTTCCCCTGGGGCTGCGAGTACTACGAGCGCACCGGCACGATGATGGACGACGACGGCCTCGACCAGCTCAAGCACTTCGACGCCATCTACTTCGGCGCCGTCGGCTGGCCGAACATCCCCGACCACATCAGCCTGTGGGGCCTGCGTCTGAAGATCTGCCAGAACTTCGACCAGTGGGCCAACGTCCGCCCCGTGCACTTCCTGCCCGGCGTGCGGAGCCCATTGCGCAAGGCCGACGACACCGAACTGGACTGGGTCGTCGTCCGCGAGAACAGCGAGGGCGAGTACGCCGGCCTCGGCGGCCGCAACCTCTCCGCACGGGGACAGGGCGGCGAAGTCGCCGTGCAGTCGGCCCTGTTCACCGAGGTCGGCTGCGAACGCATCATGCGCTTCGCCTTCGACCTGGCACGGACCCGGACCCGCCGGAAGGTCTCCTCGGTGACGAAGAGCAACGCGCAGCAGTACGGCATGGTCCTGTGGGACGACGTCTTCAAGCGCGTCGCGCTCGACTACCCGGACGTGGAGACCGAGAGCGTCCTGGTCGACGCCATGTCCGCGAAGTTCGTGCTCAAGCCCGAAGACCTCTCCGTCGTCGTCGCCTCCAACCTCAACGCCGACATCCTCTCCGACCTCGGCAGCGCGCTGGCCGGCAGCCTCGGCCTCGCCGCCAGCGCCAACCTCAATCCCGAGCGCCGTTTCCCGAGCATGTTCGAGCCGGTCCACGGCTCCGCGCCGGACATCGCCGGCCAGGGCCTGGCCAACCCGATCGGCGCGGTCGGCAGCGCGGCGCTGATGCTGGACCACTTCGGCCTGCCCGACCAGGCGGCCCGCCTGGAGAAGGCGATCGAGGCCACGACCGCCGCCGGCATCCTCACCCGCGACGTCGGCGGCACCGCCTCCACCGAGGACGTCACCAAGGCCCTGATCGACGCGCTCAACAGCTGAGGGCGGACAGCACGCAACATTCAGCGACCGCAGGTCTGGCAGACCGACGTGTCTGCCAGACCTGCGGCCGAGTCAGTCCCTGGGCTGCCGGTTCTCTGCCGCATCACGCCGCAGATGTCGGTGGAGCCGTGGTGGGAGAAAGAGGAGATGTACGCCGCCTCATCCTGGACAACCGGGGCGGCCTAAAGGTCGGTGGAACCGCCGCCAGGACGCACCAACTAGGCCGCGCATCGATTCGTGATCAATCTACGCAATCAGTCGCCTCGGCAGCTCTGGACCGGTGGCCCACACTCCCTGACGAAAGTGCAACTGGCCTACCATGAGCGGGAGTTCATCGAGTGTGCCTGCTAATCGGCGAGTACGGACCGTACCCCGAGGAACTGCGCCAGCAGTTCGAGGGTCGTCACCTGACGGTTCAAGACCGGCGGCCGGGAACCGAGCCGCCGACGGCCACAAGCGCACCCTGGCCCTGACCGAGCACGGGCAGGGCCACGAACTCTGGGATGCGCCGAGATCCCGGCTGCACGCCTCCGGCCTCTTCGCCGTCCTCGACGCAGAGGAACAGGGAACCCTGCTCGCGCCACCCACGAAAATGGAACCGCCGCAGTGCGAGGGTGCCACCTCGACTCGCAACTCCCGCGCGATCTCCGCGTTCGACTCACCAGGCGAGAACCGCTCCGCCACCTCCAGCTGCTCGAGCCGCTCCCGCTCGGCCGGTCGGCTGTCACGGCGGAGCCATCGCCCAGAACTCCCATGACCAGCTGGGTGGTTGCCTCGGAGCGTTCCGCGTGGCGCTACGCACCGGGTCAGGCGAACGACGTCAACTCCAGCACGGTGAGACGGTCGTGGCAAGCGCACGCTGCGCCGAAGACGAAGTACACCGACAGGTCGCTCGCGGAACCCACCGCGACACGGCTCTTGTGCAGCGAAGGCACGACCGGGTGCCGTAGCACGCGCCTGGACGCAACCACTGTCACGTCCGGTACCCCGCCGACCTCCGTTCCCGAACTGTCCGTTCCTGATCGCCCACCGGATCTCGCCACTGCCATGACGGTCACCGAACGCCATCGAACCCCTCACCGGCAAGCCGGCGCTGAGCTCGGTGGCGCCGGTACGCCGAGACGACTCGGGCCCCGGCCGTTCATCGGCCGGGGCCCCACCAAGGCCTGAACACGTCCACACCTTGGTTCGGGATGCACTGCGCTGATTCGTGGTCGCCCGAGGGCGGGAGCGATCGTGCAGTTAACTGCTCTTCCCAATGTCGTCGGTCGGCTCAACGGCAGGCCGTGGAACCGGTGTTCATGCGTCCGAGACGCTGTCGGCAACGAGCCCGTGGGCGGGGGGAGTCGCCGACTCCCCGGCGTCGAGCGCGGGATACCGCGGCAGGAAGAAGGCCATCACGAGGGCGACAGCGCAGGCGACGATCAGAACCAGGAGAGGGCCGTTGTAGCTCGACGTCTGCTCCGCCGCAGTCTGCACGATGACGGGTATCACGCCCATTGCCAGGATAGTGATCCCCAAGGTCAAGCCCTGCAGTTGCGCGAAGTCCCGTGGGCCGAAGTACCGGGCGATCAGGTAGGGGCCGATCGTCGATTCCGCGCCCCTTACGACCCCCAACAGGCACATCGCGAGGAACAGCACCGGCACCGTGTCATAGACGCTGATCACGAGCACCAGGGCGACCAGGACGCACGCGACGAACGGCACGATCACCCACGGCGACCTCGCACGGTCGAGGATCACTCCGGCAAGGATCAGGCCAACGACCGACGAGATGAACTGTGCCGACAGCGACAGCGACACGGTCCCGGAGGAGTATCCGTGGTCTCCGAGTAGCGAGACGGCATTCTGCGACACGCTCAGTACCGCGCCCCCTGCGAGCATGAAGATCACAGTGCTGAGCAGCCACGTACGGCTGCGGATGGCCTTCCGCAACGGCACACCTGGCAACTCTGCGGGCACTGGCATCGTGTCCGGCACGCCCTCGGGGAAAGCAGGAACGCTGCCCTCCTGCTGGACCTTGTCCGGTTCGGACAGCAGGAACATCTGGGCCGGCGCGACGATCAGGAGAATAGCCACGCCCAACAGGACGAATGTCGCCCGCCAGCCGACGGCACTGATCAGTTGCTCGGACAAGGGGGAGAACACGGAGCCCGCCAAACTCGCCACCACACCGACCGAGGCGAACCCGATGCCCCTGTGATGGGGGAACCACACCAGCACCACCTTGAAGACGACTACTACACAGCCGATGTAGCCGAATCCCATAGCGATGACCAAGATGGCGCCCAAGGCGAGCCGACTCGCCCCCACGAGGGCCGCAGCGGCCATGGCGAGCCCATAGAGGACAACAGCCGGAACAGCGACCTTTTTCACACCCCATCGGTCCACCCAGCGGCCCCCGAACGGCAGCACGAAGGGCACGACCAGCAGCGGCAGTGAGAACAAGGTCAGGGTCGCTGACTCCTTCCAGCCGAATTCCTTGGAGATAGGCCCGACAAAGAAAGTCGTGGTTGCGGCCAATACCCCGGCGGGGCTCAGCATCATCGCGACACCGCAGGCGATCATGGCCTTCCACGCCTGCTTTGGATACATGCGCATTGACGAGAAGTACGTGGATATCGAGCGCGAACTCGGCACGGTGGAAGCGGCGAAGGAAGAAGTTTCCGGGTTCGGTGAGCTTTCGGACATCATTGTCCTCTTTTGCTTTTCGACGTTCGCCGTCAGCCGGCGGTGGGCGGCTCGAAGGCTGCGAGCAGGGGGAAGGGCGCGAGCCCGAGAACGTTCCGGCCGTTGATCTCCGCCATGGGGTCGAGCCGGAGGGCACCGTGTGTGGCGAGGACACGCATATCGCGCACGAAGCGCTGAATCGGGTTCTTCAGAGCCACCGTGGACGACCCCAGCGCGAGCTGGAGCATGTCGACCACCTGACCGCACTGGTAGATGGCATGGATGAGATCCATGGTGATTTCGGGTTCCTCGGCGGGGCTGAAGTCCTGGCCCGCCAGTACCCGGCGGTCCACCTCGTCCGCATGCATGTGGACAACGGCCGCGGCGGCGTTGATCATCGCGCGCGCCTTGCCTGCGGTGACCTGGGCCGACGGCATGTCCGCGACCGTCGGATATGGCAGGTTGAACGGCTTACGGGCCTTGGCCTGCTCGACGAAACACTCGAGGGTACCCTGCGCCATCCCCAGCGCCAGCGCGCCGAAGCTTGCCGTCGTGGTCACCATCACGGCCACCGCGCCACCGAAGGTCCGCCCGCCGTAGCGCTTCCGCAGGCTGTCCATGATTTTCGGCAGGTCGGAGGTGTGTACGAAACGGTGTTCGGGCACGAAGACTTCGCCATCCACGGTGACGCTGTTGCTGGAGGTGGCCTTGAGACCCATGACCTTCCAGTCGTCCAGAATCCGGTACTGGTCCTGCGACAGGACGGCCATTCCGCGGCGAGGTCGGCCGGCTTCGTCCTCGTACTCCACCCCCACCGCCGCCCAGGCTGCGTGCTTGCAGCCGCTGCCGAAGAACCACTTGCCGCTGACCATCAACCCGCCGTCCACGCGACGCCCCGAGCCGACACTGGTGGAGAGCACCGACGCGCCGAACATCAACGGCCCGACCCAGGTGTCGCGCATACCGAATATCTCGTCGACGGCTTGTTGCGGAAATCCGAGAGAGTTACGGATGGCACTCGACACGATGGCGGTCCAGCCGGCCGCACCGTCTCCCTTGCCGAGCGCGGTGACGACCTCGACGATGTCCCGCGCACCCAGCGCGTAGCCGCCCACCTCCTCCGGGAGGGTGATCTTGAAGACGCCGGCGTCATGGAGAGCCTCAAGCGTCTCCGGTGCCAGCGCCCCGAGCTCCTCGCCCTCCAGGGCGTTGCGTCGGAGCAATGGAATCATCCCCGTAATCTCGTCGCGGATCTTCTTCCCTGCCGGACTCAGGAACTCAGATTCGCGCTCCTCTCCTCCCCCTGCCCAAGGTGCGGCGTCAACGGAAAAGGGCGGAAAATCGTTGGACATGCTACTCCTCGATGTTTAGTGGAATACCGCGCAGGGGCTCGGACGGGCAACCTTTACGGCGCACCCTTCTTGAAAGCTCCCCAGTGCTCGGTGAGCTTTCCGTCCCGGACGCGGAATACCGTCGGGATGAACCAGTCGTACGTCGAGCTGGGGTCGGCCGGATCAGGCATCGGCTTCTGCATGAGGAGACAGACCAGGTCTTCTTCGACCATTACACCGACCGGCGGAGCAGGTACGTCGGCGACCGGCGGCGTCGGCATCGCGCGGAAGGAGGCGGCCAGCGCGGCCCGGCCATTACCCGGGAAATTGGGATCGTGCTGGATGTAGTCGTCAGCTATGAAGCGTTCGAGCACGGCATCGATTTCCTTGTCGATCCTGCCCGACACGACGAGACGAGCCAGCTCGGCTTCGAAGTCGATGACCAGCCTCTTCTTCGCAGTGACTGCCGGATCGGGTGACGCCGCGAGCGCCTCGAAGTAATCCGGGCGGTCCAGCCAATTCGAGAAGAAGGCCGGGTCGGTGATAGTCGCGACTCCAGCCGCAACGATGAAATCGTCCATAAAATCACTCACTCCAGTATTGGTGGCCGGGATCAGCCGCGACTCGGCGCGGCGCGGCGCCCGATCGTCTCGACCGGCCAGCTCGACCTCAGGCGTCCACGTGACCGAACAGGCAAGGCCAGTCGAAGGTGACGCACCCGCAGTGCGACCGCCCCACAGTCTGCACTGTACGGTCCAGTGCAGTTATTCGTAAAGAGGTAGGCCCGTTCCTTCCTGGGTCCCGACCGGCCAGCCTCCGCAGGCCGCCCGTCGCCCAGATTCCCTCCGGATACGGGAGGTGCACCGATCGGGCTACGCTGCGCGTCTGCCGCGACGTCATTCACCTGCTGCTCCGGGTCAGGAGCCGCCCGCTACAGGTCGGGCCGCGCGGCGAAGAAACTTCGAAGGAGAGGTTGCGTATGGCCATGTCCCTGAAAGCGGTCCGCGTGCTCGAAGTACGGCGGATACAGGCCATGTTGGCCGGAGACGACGAGGTTCTGCGCGGGCTCATAAGTCCGGACTGCAGCTACGTGCACAGCAATGGCAGTACCGACACAGGCGACTCCTATACCGACAAAGTGGGGCGCGGAGTGTTCCGCTATGTCGACGGAGCCGTCGACGAACAGTCCGTGGCACTGCACGACGGCACAGCCGTCGTGGTGTACCGCTTCGCGGCCCACCTGCTCATCGGGGGCGAGGAGGTGACATCCGTCAACCGATGCACCGCGGTCTGGGGAGAGCGGGCCGGCGAACCACGGTTGATCGCCTTCCACTCCAGCCCGTTGCCGAACAACCAGCGGTAGCGGGACACTCCAGCGCGACTCGTCCGGCCTCCTCGCTGTCGACCAGCGGGACCCCACCAGCTTGCACGGCGGACCTTGCGTGAATCCTAAGGTTGCTCACGCGTGCGCCTATGTTCTGCACGAACTCTGGACATGTCCCTCGGATTTCGTCACCGTTAAGCCCCTGAACCCGCAGCCCGAGACTCAGGAACACCGGGGAGGTGCCGTGAAGCCAATGCTGTCGACCGCAGCCGTTCTGGGAACGGCCGCCCCGGGTCGCCGGACGCGTGACGTCTCCGTACGCCGCCGTGACGCCGCGTACGCCGTGCGCTGGACGGGTTCCGCCGGTTCCTCCTTCGGCGCTGTGGTCGTCTCCGGCTCTGACTTACAGGGCCCTGGTGCGGGAGTACCAGCAACCGGACGCAGCGAGTGAAGGCTGATCCAGTCGTTCCGTCACTGACGAGGACTGTTCAGTAACCATTCTGTAAGGCCTCTTTGCCGCACGCGTCACGCCGCCCGACAAGCACTGAGTCGACGCGGAGGCCAGACGTTTCCTCCCCACCGCGAACTTCGTGCCAGAAGTTCCCCGAAGCCGGGTCACAGCGTGTGCAGAGGGTGCGTGAGGCCACTGAGCCCTGTCCTGCCTATCCCATTCTGGCCGACGCGGAAGGGGAGCCACGGTGTCCGGCATCCTCCACTCCTCGGACGACAACGCGAGCGGTTTACGTCGCGGTGGCGGTAGATCGCATCTTCGGACCCGACCGAACCATGTGACCTGCCGCTGCCGAATCCCCCAGGCGAAGCGAGCGCCGCATGGCGCTCTCCGCGCCCTCGCTCCAGCCCACAACCGCGCGCGAGCGCTGCTGCGTTCCGTGCCGCTGTCCGTCCCCTCCGCCTTTCAGGAGACACATCCATGAGCAGCGCACGTAGGGTCGTACTCACCAAATCAGGCCCGTTGTCCGGCGTCCCAGCCACATTGCCGGGCGTTGAAGTGTTCCGAGGGATCCCGTACGGGGCCCCGACAGCAGGGGCACATCGTTTCCGTCCAGCGCTCCCACCTCAACCGTGGGAGGGCGTACGCGTCGCAGACACGTTCGGCGACATTGCGCCGCAGGACGCCGACACCGCGCTCCCACAGAGCGAGGACTGCCTCAATCTGAACGTCTGGACCCCTGCCGACGCCTCCCCGGACGACAGGCGGGCCGTCCTGGTGTGGATCCACGGCGGACGCTTCCTCTTCGGGGCAGGCTCGGAGCCGGTCTACGACGGATCACGACTGGCCGCCAAGGGGTTGGTCGTGGTGACACTCAACTACCGCACCGGCGTGCTGGGGTTCCTGGCCACACCCGAGTTGAGCGCGGAGTCTCCGCATCGCGCGTCCGGCAACATCGGCCTGCTCGACATCATCACGGCTCTGCACTGGGTGCGCGACACCATCGGAGCGTTCGGCGGCGATCCCACCCGGGTGACGATCGCGGGCCAGTCCTCCGGCGCCGCCTGTGTACTCGACCTGGTGTACTCCCCGCTCGCTCGTGGCCTGTTCCACGGCGCGATCGCTGAGAGCGCCGCGCTGTACCCGAAGGATCCCTCCATCAGCACGCTGGCCCCCTCCCACCGGACCCTGGAACACGCCGAGTCGGACGGTCGCGCCTTCGCGAAGGCGCGCGGGGCCGAAACGCCGGCGCAGCTTCGGGCACTTCCGCTCCGCACGCTCATCGAAGGCAGCTCGGGGAACGATCCGCGTATCCGCGCCGGCCATCCGCCACCGCTCTTCCGGCCCGTCGTCGACGGCCACGTACTGCCACGCACCTACTGGCAGACGCTCACCGAGGGCGCGCAGGCCGATGTCCCGATGCTGATCGGCGGGAACAAGGACGAGAGCGGCGTCCGTCTCTCCCCCGACACCACGGTGGCCCGCTACGAGCAGGCGGCACAGCAGAAGTTCGGTGATCTGGCCGGGGAGTACCTGCGGCTGTACCCGGCCACAACCGACCTTGAGGCCGGCGAGCAGGCCAACGCCTTTGTACGGGACACCCTCCGCGTGTCGCACCACTTGTGGGCTCTCGCCTGGGGCAGCACGGCCAAGAGCCCTGCCTACACCTACTTCTGGACGCACGTGCCACCGGGCGAGGCCGGTGCGGAGCGGGGTGCTCACCATGGCTCCGAGATCCCCTACGTCTTCGGCACCTTGGGTGCCGCGGGCCTGCCCTACAACACCGAGGACGTCCGTATCAACGAGGTCCTGTCCTCGTACGTCGTGAACTTCGCCGCCACCGGCGACCCCAACGGCTCCGGCCTCCCGCGCTGGAACCCGGCCGCGGCCGACGCTCCGGTGATCCATGAGATCGGCGCCCGGTGGGGTCGCCTGGACATCGCGGAGCCGGCGAAGGCCGACTTCATCCGACGGTATTTCGACCGTCAGCAGCCGTGGTAAGCCGCTTGGCCGACGCGGGCCCTACCAGTTTGTTCCTGTCCGGCGCGGACCGGCTCAACCTCCCTACACCGACAGGGGTGTTCATGTGCACCGACTGCGGACCCGCCGGCCACGAGGCCGGCGAACCGCCAGGCTCGAAGACCGGCGCGCCACGGAGATTCGCGGCGCTCGTCGACAAGGACTGCCGCGCATATCTCCTCGGGGCCGCGGTCGCCATGATGGGCGACAACATCGAGCATGTCATCACGTACTGGGTGCTGTGGCAGACCTTCCACTCCCCTGTCCTCGTGGGCTTCCAGGTCATCAGCCACTGGGTGCCTTTCCTGCTGTTGTCGGTCCCTTTTGGCTCACTCGCCGACCGCTACGACTGCCGCCGGGTCATCCAAGCCGCGCAGGCATTGTTCATGGCTGTCTCCGTGGGGTGGGGGGTGCTTTTCCTCACCGGAACACTCAACGTCTGGGAAGCGTGCGTACTTCTGGTGCTGCACGGCTGTGCCGGAGCGCTATGGGGCCCTGCTGAACAGCTGCTGCTCCACGACCTGGTCGGACGGAACGAACTGCCCAGCGCCGTCCGCCTGAACGCGACCTTCCGCAGCCTTGGTGTGTTGCTCGGCCCGGTCGTCGGCGCGGCCCTGTTGCTGGGCCTCGGAGCAACGGGCGGCATTTTCGCCAACATCGGGTTCTACCTGCCGCTCACACTGTTCTGCTTCCGCACCCGGTCCACTGGTCACAACCGGGACCAAGGCGCCCCTCGAGCGCCCCGGCAGAGGAGCGACTCGTTGCGTGCCCTCGGTGCGGTGCGGTCCGATCACATCCTGGTCGGCATGATCATCCTCGCTGGTCTCGGCTCCCTCTTCGTCGGCTCGTCCGTCCAGTCCTCGATGCCGGCCTTCGCCCAGGATCTCGCGGGCGGCAGCACGGGCGCGTACACAGTGCTGCTCACCGCCAACGGGGCGGGCGGCGTGATCGGCGGCGTCCTGCTGGAACTCAGCGGCCGGGTCAGGCCCAACGTCTCGGCGGCCGTCTGCGCCACCGCCCTGTATGGCGGGTCCACCCTGTTGTTCGCGGTCACCCACAGCTACACGGTCGCCCTGCTGACCCTGCTCGTGGGCGGCATCGCGGGCCTGGCCTCCATGTCGATCACTCAGACGGTTGTCCAACTACAGGCACCGGCACAGGACCGCGGTCGGATCATGGGCTTGTACGGCATGTCCTTCGGTGGGCTACGGGCGGGCAGCGGCGTGACGATCGGCTTCCTCGGAGCGACGCTCGGCCTGCACGGCGCGCTCGCGCTGAACGCCACCGCCCTCTGCCTAGGCACAGCGGTAGGCGGCTGGTACGCGTCCGTCGGCAGGATTCCACGACCCGACCCTGACGGCGACGAACGTCCGGGCACCGCATGGCGCGACGCATCACCGGGCGAGGAGGTGAGGTCGGATGGACTTCCGCCGACTCGGTGACTCAGGCCTGATGGTATCCGCGGTGGGGCTGGGTACGAGCAGTCTCGGCTTCGGGCTCGACCTCGACGGCTGCCGGACAGTCGTACACGCGGCACTGGACGCGGGCATCACCTTCTTCGACTCCGCCGATTCCTACGGCGTCTCCGAGGAGCGACTCGGACAGCTCCTGCACGGACACCGCGACGACGTGGTCATCGCCACGAAGTTCGGTGAGGACGTACGGCGCCATGGTCTGTCCAACGGTGAGGACTGGGGTGTGCGCGGCAGCCGTCGCTACATCACCCGAGCCGTCGAGAACTCCCTGCGGAGGTTGCGTACCGACTGGATCGACCTCTACCAGTTGCATCGGCCGGACCCGGCCACACCGATCGAGGAGACACTCGGCGCGCTCACCGATCTCGTCCGGGACGGCAAGATCCGTTACCTGGGCTCGTCCAACCTGGCCGGGTGGCAACTCGCCGACGCCGAGTGGACCGCACGTGCCCGTGGCCTGGAGCGCTTCGTCAGCGCCCAGAACGAGTACAGCTGGCTCAACCGTGATGCCGATGCGGACATCGTCCCCGCCCTGGAGCACTACCGGATCGGACTGCTCCCCTACTTCCCTTTGGCCGGCGGCCTCCTGACCGGCAAGTACCGGCGTGGCGCGGGCGTACCCGATGGCAGTCGCATCCAGCAGTGGGGGCTCGAATCCACGCTTACCGACGAGACGTTCGACGTCCTGGAGCGGTTGGACCAGTTCGCCCTCGACCGAGGTCTCACCTTGCTCGACATCGCGATCGGGGGCCTGGCGGCGAAGCCTTTCGTGGCCAGTGTGATCAGCGGTGCGACCTCCGCCGAGCAGGTGGCCCGCAACGCGGCGGCCGCCCGGTGGCGGCCGACGTCCCAGGACCTCTCCGAACTGGATGCCATCACCGCCTCCTCCCCCGCAACTCCCGTCGCATCGAAAGGCAAGCCATGACCGAATTGAGCGCCATCGTCGGAGAACTGTCCCGGGCTCTGCGCACAGCGATCGTGCAAGGCGACGCCGACGCACTCGACGGACTGCTCACCCACGACTTCGTGTGGATCCATGCCAACGCCGAGGTCGATTCCAAGCAGAGCCTGGTCGGCTCGGCCCGGGCCGGCGCTCTCAGGCACATCGAGTTCGAGGCCTCCGACGAGACCGCGCGTCGCTACGGCGACGTGCTGGTGCACAACGGTGTCGCCTCGGTCCAGGTACAGGTCGACGCGGACCTCATGAGACTCGCGAATCGCTTCTCGATCGTCTGGACGCTGGAAGACGACGGAGCTTGGCGCATCACCAACTGGCAGTCCACCTCGATGCGTTCGAACTGAACACTGCACGCCCAAACACATGAAAGGAGCTGGGAATGAGAACCCTCACTCGCAACAGGTACGCGGTGGTCACGGTCTTGGCCCTGGGCCTCGCCCTGTCCGGCTGCGGAACCGGCAGCGGCAGCGATTCGTCCCAGGCGGCGGACACCACGGGACCGGCGCCCACGGGCGTGACCCTGACCATGTGGCACAACACCGCGGATTCCACCGCCCTCACGAACCTGTACAAGGCCTATGAGAAGGCCTCGGGAAACAAGATCTCGTTCGTGGACATCCCGCCCGCCACCTTCCCCATGACCGTCCAGTCGAAGTGGGCCACGGGGGCACGGCCGGACATCCTCGAATGGCACGGCAACAAGATGGACCTGCTCTCGCTCAACGGTTCGAAGAACATGATCGACCTGAGCAGTCTGCCCTTCGTCAAGAAGGAGGGCACACTGGCCAAGACCTCGGGCAGTCTCAACGGCAAGACCTATGCCGCGACCCTCGGTACTCCGTCGGTGTACGGCGTCTTCTACAACAAGAAGGTGCTGGCCGACGCGGGCCTCAAACCGCCCACGTCGTACGCCGACCTCGTCGGCATGTGCTCGACCCTGAAGTCCAAGGCGTCCGCTGTCACCCCGATCTACGAATCTGGAGGATCCGGCTGGTCACCCGCAGTCCTCAGTGGGTTCGACTACATGGGCCAGTACAACAAGGACAACGCCTACAGCCAGTCGATCGTCGACAAGAAGGCCAAGTTGAACGACCCCAAGGGGCCGTTCGTCGCGGCCCTGAAGGCATACGACTCGCTGCGCACCTCTCACTGCTTCAACTCCGACGCGGCCACGGCGAGTTGGGAGAATTCCCTCAAGGCCGTCCTCAACGGCAAGGCCGCAATGGTGGCCAGCAGCACGGACAGCATCGGAATGCTGAACGGCTTCGCGAACGGCGACACCAAGAAGGTCGACGACACGATCGGTTTCGTCGGGCTGTCCGCCACCGACTCCACGGCCAACTACGCGCCCACCCCTCTCGGCACCTACTACGTGCCCAAGACCGGTGACTCCAAGAAGGAACGCGCCGCGGTCGACTTCATCCAATGGATCACCGGTGCCGGATACGCCGACTACGTCAAGGAGTCAAAGGCTCCGCCGACGCTGTCCGGCACCGCCGCACCCGACGTACAGGAACTGTTGTCAACGGCCTACGACGCCTATCAGGGCGGCGCCACTTTGACCATCAACTCGGTCATCCCCGGCTTCGGCACCTTCGGCACCGAAGCCGACAAGCTCCTGGCCGGCCAGCAGAGTCCCCAGGACGTCGCCGACAAGATGCAGAAGTACTTCCTTCAGGCCTCCGCGGCCTCGGGCCAGTGAGCCGAGAGGATCCGCGACCGATGATCTCGCTCAGCGCCACCGCGCCCCCGCCCGAACAAACCGAACCCGTCAGGGACAGCGTGTCCTCCTCCGAGGTCCCGATCCCAGGCACCAGTTCACGGCGGCGGCGTGGATCCCGCCTCCACCAGGCGCTCTTCGCGGGCCCCTCGATCCTCCTGGTGGCCGTCTTCTTCGTCGTGCCTTTCCTGGCCAGTGTCGTGTTCGCCTTCACACGCTGGACCGGGTTCAGCGACACCATCACCTGGTCCGGACTGGACAACTTCAAGCTGTTGAACGACCTCGGCATCCTGACCCACGCCATCAAGGTCACGGTGATCTACGCGATCACCTCCATGGTCGTGCAGAACATCATCAGTCTCACCCTGGCGGTCGCGCTTGCGGACACTAACCGGGTCAACACCTTGTTCCGTTCGCTCTTCTTCATCCCTGTACTCGTCTCACCGCTCGCGGCGGGATACATCTGGGCCGCGGTGCTGGACCCTTCCGGCCCGTTCAACAGCTTCCTGTCAGCTCTGCTGCCAGGACAGGTGCACTACTCCTGGCTCGGTCACAGCACCTCGGCCCTACTGACGGTGGCGTCGATCGACGCCTGGAAGTGGAGCGGCCTGGTCACCCTCGTGTACATCGCCGGGCTGAACCGCGTTCCGCGCCAAGTGATCGAGGCGGCGACGATCGACGGGGCCGGACCCTGGCGCCGGTTCTGGTCGATCCGCTTCCGACTGCTCGCGCCGGCCTTCACATTCAACGTCGTTCTCACTCTGGTGGGTGCCTTCAGCGCGCTGGACGTCGTGTTCTCGACCACCAACGGAGGCCCGGGCGACGCGACGTCCGTGCTCAATGTCGCCGTCTACAACCAGTACGCCCAGGGCTACTTCGGCTCCGCGAGCGCCCTGGGCCTGGTGATCACCCTCATGGTCATCCTGACGGCCGTGCCGCTGATCGGATGGCTGCGCCGACGGGAGGTACAGATGTGAGCACCACGACCGCCCTACGCCGAGCCAGGACCCGCACCCGCACCCGCGGTGGGGTCCGCTACCTCCTCCTGACACTCTTCGCCGTCCCCTGGATTCTCGTCCCGTTCTGGATGCTGCTCGTCAACTCCTTCAAGACCGACGCCGAGTCGAGCACTCTGTCCCTGAGCTGGCCTCACCACTGGAACGCGGGTGCCAACTATGCGGCCGTCATCCATCAGGGTTCCTACTTCACGGGACTGCGCAACAGCCTCTTGGTGGCGGTTCCGACCATCCTCGCCGTGCTGCTGTTCGGCTCGATGGCCGCCTGGGTCTACGCGAGAAGCACATCCGTATCCCTGCGGATCGCGTACTACGGCACGGCTCTGTCCATCGTCCTGCCACCCGCCATCATCCCGACCGTCTACGTACTGACCCAACTAGGCCTCAACGGATCACAGTTGGGCTACATGCTGACGATCGCCGGTACTCGGCTCGGGATCGTGGTCTTCCTGGCCACCGGGTTCGTGCGGACGTTGCCGACAAACTTCGAAGAGGCCGCCGAACTCGACGGCGCCTCCAAGTGGCAGACGTACCGCTGGATGATCATGCCGATGCTGACCCCGGTTCTGGCAACGGGCGCGGTCATGCTCGTGATCGGCGTCTGGAACGACTTCTACTTCGCGCTCTTCCTGCTGCGGGACGCAAGTGAGAACACCCTGCCACTGACCCTGTATCAGTTCGCGAACTCCTCGGTGCACGGCATGCGTTGGAACCTGGTCTTCGCGCATGTGGTCCTCACCAGCCTGCCGTTGCTGTTGGTCTACGCGATCCTCCAGCGTCGCGTCCTGTCCGGGCTCACCGAGGGGTCGACCACCGGCTGACATGGCCCGACCGGTCCCAGAACGCGACACCTCCATCACCCGTTCCCAGAAAGAGAAGGCCGGCCATGCCTGTCACCCAACTTGACCCGCGTACCGCACTCGTCCTCATCGACCTGCAAAGGAGCGTCGTCGACCTCACTGCCGGCCCGCACACCACCGCCGAGGTCGTCGCCCGCTGCGCACGCCTCGCCAACGCCTTCCGCGCCGCTGACCTGCCCGTCGTCCTGGTCAACGTCACCGGCGGAGCACCGGGACGTGTCGAAAAGGGCTTCGCTGGTGGCGATCCCCAGCCCGGCTGGACCGAGCTGGTGCCCGAGCTCGACCACCAGCCCGACGACATCCTGGTCACCAAGCAGCGTTGGAACGCCTTCCACGGCACAGCGCTGGACAGCGAACTGCGTCGGCACCAGGTCACCCAGGTCGTCGTGGCGGGCATCAGCACGAGCAGCGGCGTGGAGTCGACTGCGCGAGCCGCTCACGATCACGGCTACCACGTGATCGTCCCCGTCGACGCCATCACCGACGTTGTGCCCGACGCCCACGACAACAGCGTCGCGTTCGTCTTCCCACGCATGAGCGAGACCGGCACCACGGAGGAGGTACTGGCTCACCTTCACTGATCCGCATCCGTCGTGCGGTGGTGTCCATCCGCTCGGGAGGACACCACCCCACCCCCGCGGCACCCTCAGCCGATCACGAACACCAGGAGGATCCGTGCGCCTCACGCCGCTGCCCCACTTGACCAAGCCGCAGAACGCCTTCCAGGACGATCTCGTCGCCCGACGCGGAGGAGTGCACGGCCCGTTCGCGGTACTGCTGCGCAGCCCCCATCTCGGCACACCCCTGGAGGAACTCGCCGCCCGCTGCTCTGGAGACTCCGCGCTGCCCGCTCGCCTGCGGGAACTCGCCCTGCTCGTCACCGCCCGCGCCTTCGACGCACAGCACTCGTGGAACGCGCACATCGGCAAGGCAGTCGCTGCCGGACTCGACCCGGCAGCACTGGGACGGCTGGCTCGACGCGAAGATCCCGCCTTCACGCGCGACGACGAGTCGACCGTTCACCTCTTCATCACGCAGTTGCTCTCGGACCACTCTGTGGATGACGACACGTACGCGGCCGCAGTCGATCGGCTCGGAGAGACCGCGCTGGTGGACCTCGTGATATCCGTGGGCACCTTTACTACGCTTGCCCTGCTGCTCAACAGCTTCGAAGTCGATCTGCAGCCCGACCAGGCCCCGCCGTTTCCCGATGTCGCAAGTCTCGGCAAGCAGGCCTCATGACCAGCCGCGATTCCGGCCTGTCGTACTCGGGCGAGGGCACCACCGTGTCCTTCGGCCCCTTGCGCGCGGGAGCCGGCCGGGCCGAAGTCCTGCTGCCGGCTTCTCTGTTCCCCGTGGACGGGTTCACCGGCATCCACGACTCCCTCCACGTCCGCGTGCTCGTCCTTGACGACGCCGTGACGAGACTGGCCGTGGCAGTGCTCGACCAGACCTCGATCCTCGACGACCAACTCGCTCGCGCCCAAAGCATCCTGCGTGACGTCACCGAGGTCGACCCGGCCCACGCACTGATCATCGCCAGTCATACGTTCTCGGCACCACACATCCGGCCCGAGTCGGTGGTGCCTGAAGCCGAGCGGGACAAGAACTCCGCGCTGGCGGCGGCCTTCGATGACGCGCTGGCCGAAGCCGCAGCCCGGGCCGTGAATCGACTGCGCCCGGCAAGGACCGGCTTCGCTACGGGCCACTGCCGCGCCAACGTCCAGCGAGACGTACCCACACCGCACGGATGGTGGCTGGGGGCCGACGACGGCGGGCCGGTCGACGACAGCGTGGGAGTGCTACGCGTCGACGGCCCTGACGAACAGCCGCTGGCCCTCCTGGTCAACTATGCCGTCCAGTCGTCCGTCATGAACGGATCGCGCACCCGACGCGGAGACCGGCAGGTGACGGCGGACCTCGCGGGAGCCACCGTACGACTGCTGGAACAGCGGTACGCCGCCCACGGCACCGTGGTGCTGTTCCTCGTCGGCGCGGCTGGAGACCAGGCTCCGTTCATGACCGCCGTCCGCAGCTCAACCACCGCGGACAGTAGGCTCGTTCACACCGACCTCGGGGAACAGGGCCACTTCCTGGTGGAGTTGCTGGGAGAGAGGTTGGCCGACGAGGTCGCCCGGGTCACCGAGCGAACAGTGACCGGGCCTTTGACCGTACCGCTGAAGGTGAAGGTCGACGAGGTGGAAGTCCCCGCGCAAGTGGCGCCGGCCGGCCTGGAATCACTCCGTCCCTGCCACAGCTACGAATTTCGCCCGGCCGGCACCTCTCACGCCCCGGTCGTTCTGGTCCGTGTCGGCGCCACCGCGTTCGTGGGGGTCCAGGCCGAACTGACCGTCCGCACAAGTCTCGCGCTGAAAGCGGTCTCGACATTCGCGGCGACATGCGTGATCACCATGGTCAACGGTGCCGCGAAGTACATGGCCGACGCGACCGCCTACGACCGCATCACCTACGCGGCGATGAATTCCCGCTATGCCAGAGGGGCGGCCGAGGCGGTGTCGACGCGCATCGAGAGACTCCTGCGGGAACTGTGACCGAACCAGACCTCGCACCGGTCATCCGGCGACCGCGGCCATACGGTCGGCGATTTCCCGCGCCGCGGTGAGCACGTGGCCCACGATGTCGGCTTCCGCCTCGCGCGTGACCCGCGAGGCCAAAGCGGCCACGCTCACGGCCGCCACGACCTGTCCGGTGTCGTCCTGGATCGGCGCGGCGATACCGACGATGTCGGGATCGAGCTCGGCGCGGGAGATCGCGTACCCGGCTTGTCGGATCCCCTTCAGCCGCTCCATCAGTTCGTCGACATCGACAAGCGTCGAGGGCGTGAACCGACGAAGCGTCGCGGCCTGCAGCATGCCGCGTGTCTCGTCCGGAGAACTCCAGGCGAGGAGCACATGCGCAGAGGCACCGGCGTTGATCGGCAGCGCGCTGCCCCGTTCGTACGAGATACGGACGGGGCGTCGTCCGGGTTCGGCCGTTTCGACACACACCACCAGGTCGCCCACTCGGCGGGTCAGGAGTACGGTCTCCGCGGTCCGCTCCGAGAGCGACACCATGGCCGGCAGAGCGAGTTCGGGCAGCCCGTAGCTGTGCCGGGCCAGCCGGGCGATCTCCATCACCCGAAGACCGAGCCGGAAGCCCCCTCCAGGCGCCTCTTCCAGGAAGCGGCTCGACACGAGGGACTGCAGGTAACGGTAGGCGGTCGACCGCGCGACCCCCAACCGGCCGGCGACCGCCGTCGCGGAAACGACCAACTCGGTCTCGTCGAACATGGTGAGGATGTCGAGCGCCCTGTCGGCGGTCGTGTTGCGCTCACGGTAGGTACGACCATTGGACGCTGTTCCTGACATGCGGGACACCCTAACGGACGATGTACGGACCGACAGGGTCCTTGACCCAGGTCATGCGGGATCGTCCCTGACCACGCGGTTGCTCGTCTCACCTATCCCCTCGACATACGTGACCAGTCTCTGTCCTGGGCGCAGGAAGACCTTCGGGTCCCGCCCCGCCCCGACGCCGCCCGGAGTGCCGGTGGCGATCAGGTCACCCGGAAGCAAAGTGATGATCGTGCTGACGTAGGACACGATGTGCGCAACGTCGAAGAGCAGGTCGGCGGTGTTCGACTCCTGCATGGCATGACCGTCGACACTGCATCCGATGTTCAGCCCCGACGCTCCGGGCGGAAGCTCGTCCGACGTCACCAGAGCGGGCCCCACCGGGGTCGTTGCCTCGAAGGTCTTGCCCGAGAGGAACTCCCGTGTGCGGTGCTGCCAGTCCCGTACGGTCACGTCGTTGAGGATCGTGTATCCGGCCACGGCCTTCAGGGCGTCCTTCGCTCCGACATGCCGGGTGCGCCGACCGATCACGGCGCACAATTCGGCCTCCCAGTCGAGGTCATTGCTCACCGGCGGCATGTGAATGTCGTCGTAGGCGCCGACGAGCGCTCCGTCGTACTTGGCGAACAGCGTGGGGTGGGCGGGCGTCTGGCGGCCCATCTCCTTGATGTGCGTGGCGTAGTTCAGGCCGAGGCAGACGATCTTGTTGGGGTGGGGCACCACGGGGGCGTACCACGCCTTGTCCGCCGCGATGCGACGGCCGTCGGTCTTGGCCGCACGCCGCGCCCAGTCCTCGCCCGAAGCCAGCAGGGCCGCGACGTCCGCGTGGGGCAGTACCACCAACTCGTCGCCTTCGTGGCGCACGGCGACGGTGCCTTCGTCGGCCACACTTCGGATCGTGCTCAGTCTCACTTGTGGGCTCCTTGTGTGTCGTGTTCCGGTGTGGATGTGTCGGCCGACGCCGAACCGGTGACAGTCACCGAACCGTCTGACCCCGATTCCTTGCTTTCCGTCGGAGAAGGCGCACGGTGACAGTCCGCGGGCAGGAACCGACCGAATGCCCGAGTCACGTCACCGACCCGGCTCGGGGTGAAGACAGCTGCTATCAGCCGGTCAGGACGGACCAGCAGCAGACGCCCCCGGAGCGGCGCGAGGTACGCCTCGACCGTGCCGTCCGCATCGGCCACCGCGGCCCGTCCGTTTCGCCTACGCGGTGCGCGGTCGCCGAGGACCACGTCCACACGCCGTGCTTCGGGCAGACCCGATACCGCCACCGCCTGCCAGTCGTCGTCGGACAGGCCGATGCCCAGCAGGCTCCAGCCGGAGCCGAGAACATCGTCGAGACGAGTGGTCGTGTACGCGGGGCCGTGCAGCACGACGGGCTGGTGCAGCAACGTGCCGGTCAGTGACCGTCCGGGGCCGTCAGTGAGTGCGACTGCTCCAGCCCGCACTCGCGTGTCAGGCCGGTACCTCATCTCTGTGAGGTACCGGCGCCCATGTCGGCTCAGCATCGCCGCGCGAACCCACAGGTCTCTTCTCAGCGCCCGTCCGCGGTCGGTCGTCATCACCACACGGCCCAGCCGCACAGACAGTTCGATCATCGCCTGCGCGTGCGGACGACGCTCGGTGTCATAGGTGTCGAGCAGCGCATCCGCAGCCCGTCCGGCGAGCACTTCGGCCACCTTCCAACAGAGGTTGGCGGCGTCCCTGACACCGGAGTTGAGTCCCTGGCCAGCGAATGGCGGCATCATGTGCGCGGCGTCGCCGAGCAGGAAACAGCGATCGTCGCGCAGTCGGTCCGCGAGCAGGGCGTGGAAGGTGTAGGCGACCGAGCGCTCCACCTGACGCGGTGCGATGTCTCGGTACGGGCGCAGCAGATCCCGTACCAAGCCGAAGGACACCACGTCGCCGGGAGCGCATTCATCGGGCCGCAGCCGGAACTCGTAGCGACACCTTCCTTCCCGCCCGGGCACGATGACGAGGGGCCGGTCGGGGTCCCCGATGTGCATGCCGTAACGCTCGTCGTGCGGATCCTCGACCGTGTCGACGACAAGCCAGACGTCGTCCGGGAAGCTGCGTCCGCGCATAGGAATGGACAGTTGATCCCGTACGGTACTGCGGCCGCCGTCGCATCCCAGGACGTAGGCGGCCTCGATCCGCTGTGTCACTTCGTCATCGGACGCCAGGGTCGCCAACACTCGGCCGGGAAACTGGCGCAGTTCCACGAGGCGAGTCCCGAAACTCACGTCCACGTGCGGGAACCGGTCGAGAGCGGAGCGCAGGACACGCTCGAGATCGGGCTGGGCGAAGGGGTTCTTGAACGGATGCCCGAACCGACGCTCCCCAGTGCCGCGGGCGTGGACGAGCGGCCGTCCGCCGACTCCGTAGTACCTGGTGCCCGTTCCGGGCACGATGATCGGGTAGACGACCTGGTCCAGGCCGGCCAGTTGCAGCGTGCGCAACGACTCGTCGTCCAGACTGATCGCCTTGGCGTCGTCGCTGGTGTTCGTGTGCTGCTCGACGAGCAGGACCCGGACGCCGAGCGCGCCCAGAAGGTTGGCCGCTGTCAGCCCGACCGGCCCCGCGCCGACGACGAGTACCTGAGGCTCATCGCCGAAGGGCACCGGGGGTGGTGTAGCCATGGATCACCCTTTCGGCAGTGGTGAGCTGGGCATGGGGTGGCAGGACTACTGCACGGGCTGGTACACCGGGCCGCCTTCGGCCAGCAGCCGCTCTGCCTGAGCGAGGATCTGTTCGGGGGCCTGATCGAGGTCGAGCGTCTTCCGGAAGGGCTGGCGGACGTCGCGTTCGATCCTCAGGTAGACCTCGTTGCGGTTTCCCTCCGGATCGAAGAAGTAGATCCCGATCGCGTTGCCGTGGGTCACTTCCTGCTGAACCTCGATGCCTTCGGCGCGGAAACGCCGGTGGAAGTCGATGATCGTCTCCAGCGAGTCGACCCGCCACGACACCTGGTGGGTGAGCTTGGCTCCAGCCGGTGCCGTCCGCCCCCGTTGGAGCACGAACTCGTGGTGCTCTTCGTCGGGACGAGCCGAGTAGAAGACGATTCCCAGCTTGTCGTCCTCGTCGGTGACGACCAATCCCATGATCCGCTCGTAGAAGTCACGCATCTTCTCCAGGTCTTCGACCCAGAAGCCGGTGTGTCCCAGACCGGTGATACCCACATTGCCTCCTTATTCAGGACTGCCGTATCGCCTAACGAGACATTAAGCGCCTTCGCTCCCTCTTGACAACCCCGAATCCGAGCGAGTGTCCTGTTTGACAAGTATCGAGTCCGACGAAACAGGACTTAGCTATGGCCGACCCGAGCCTGGCGCAAGTCGCGAGACAAGAACTAAACTGCACGGTGCAGTTCAGTCTATGGATGGAGCATCATGGCGTTTCTCGAAGATCACAACTGGCAGGGGCAGATCTTTTCCGGTGGGTGGGTCGAAGGCTCCGGTGAGCCCTACGACTCGATCGAGCCGGCCACCGGCAAGGTGCTGGGTCGGGTGGGAAGCGCCACGCCTGCCGACCTCGACCGAGCTGTGGCACAGGCCACGCGGGCCCAGCGCTCATGGGCGGCACTTCCGTACAGCGAGCGCGCCAAGGTGCTCCGGCGCGCCGGATCCCTGTTCGAAGAGCACCAGGCCGAAATCGCCGACTGGATCGTGCGGGAGTCGGGAGCCTTGCGCCCGTTCGCGGAGTTCCAGACGTCGAACGGCGCCTCCGAGGAGTGCTTCGAGGCCGCAGCCCTGTCGGGGGCTCCCTTCGGCGAGGTGCTTCGTTCGATCGAAGACCGGCTCTCCTTCTCGCGACGCAGGCCCGTGGGCGTCGTAGGCGTGATCTCGCCGTTCAACGCACCGATGGTGCTGGCCATGCGCGCCGTGGCACCAGCTCTGGCGCTGGGCAACGCCGTCGTCCTCAAGCCCGATCCGCGCACGGCGGTCTGCGGAGGTGTCACGATCGCCCGGGTCTTCGAGGAGGCAGGTCTTCCCGAAGGCGTGCTGCACGTGCTGCCGGGCGGCGCCGACGTCGGCGCGGCACTGGTCGACGATCCCCGGGTACCGGTCATCGCGTTCACCGGGTCGACCCGGGCAGGCAAGGCCATCGCCGCTGCCGCGGCACAGCGCCTGAAGCGGGTGCACCTGGAACTGGGCGGCAACTCGGCGCTGATCGTGCTGGAGGACGCCGACCTGGACAAGGCGGTGTCGGCCGGCGCGTTCGGCTCGTTCCACCACGCCGGGCAGATCTGCATGGCCTCCAGCCGACACCTGGTGCACGCGTCCATCGTCGACGAGTACACCGCTCGCCTCGCCGAGCGCGCTGCCGCGGCGCCCGCCGGCGACCCGGCGACGAACGCGGTCGCCGTCGGCCCCATGATCGACGAGAGGCAACTGCAAGCCGCCCACTCCGTGGTCACCGACAGCCTGGCGGCCGGAGCGCGACTGGCCGCGGGCGGTACGTACGAGGGGCTGATCTACCGCCCCACCGTCCTTGCCGACGTACCGCTGACGGCGCGTGCGTACACCGAGGAGATCTTCGGCCCCGTCGCTCCGGTCGTCGCCTTCCAAGATCTGGACGAGGCCGTTCAGCTCGCCACCGACAGCGAGTACGGACTCTCCCTCGGCATCCTGACAGGCAACCCGGTCAAGGGGCTGGCACTGGCCGACCGCATCCCCACAGGACTGGTCCACATCAATGACCAGACCGTCAACGACGAGGCCACCGTGCCCTTCGGCGGGGTCGGAGAGTCGGGTAACGGCTCCCGTCACGGAGGCGCGACGGCCAATCTTGAGGCCTTCACAGAGCAGCAGTGGGTCACGGTCCGTGGTGAGATCCCCGGTTACCCGTTCTGATCCAGGCCACCGGCCGGGACTCCTCCTTCCTCCGGGGGTCCCGGCCGCTCCGTGCCCTGTACGCCCTCCGGAACGCCATCCCGCCACTCGCATTGGACACATCCATGAGCACAACCCCCCTTCGGCCCGGCCTGGTTCCGCCGGACCCGATGACGATCGCACCGCGCGCCGCGGCGACACCGCCAGTCCCGCACCGGACCGAAGACGCGGCCGACTGGGCCCCCGGCAACAAATTCCTGGGCGGGCCCTTCAGGCCCTGGACGGAGGAAGACGCCGCCTACGACCTGGAAGTGGTCGGCGAGATTCCCGCAGACCTCGCCGGAGCGTTGTTCCGCATCTCCTCCAACCCCCGCTTCCAACCGCGCGATCCGGAGCGGTACCACTGGTGGGAAGGCGACGGCATGGTGTGCGGCGTCTACCTGCGCGACGGCCGGGCCGCCTACCGCACCCGCTGGGTGATGACCGACTCCATGAAGTTCGAAGTCGAACAAGGGCACGCCGTCTACAGCGGTTTCGCCAACGGCGGCAGCACTGCGCCGCTCCCCCAGGGCGCTCCGCCCGCCAAGAACGTCGCCAACACCAACGTCGGCATCTTCGACGACCACCTGCTGGTCTACTTCGAGGGAGGCCTGCCCTACTCCATGCACCCGGAAACGCTGGAGACGTACGGCACTTACGACTTCCACGGCGGCATCGACGTACTGTGCACGGCTCACTTCAAGACCGACCCGGCCACCGGCGACCTGCTGTTCTTCGCCGCGACCGGCCCGACCATCACCTGGTACCGGGCAGACGTGAAGACGGGCGATATCGTCGACAGCCACACCTTCGACATCAAGGTGCCCGTGCTCATGCACGACTTCGCCGTCACTGAGAACTACGCGGTCTTCTTCGTCACCCCGGCCCAGTTCCGGCTCGACCACATCATGCAGGGCAAGCCAGGTGTCGTCTGGGACGAGGGCTCGCTTCCCCACGGTGTGCAGATCGTGCTCATGCACCGCGGCACCCATCAGGTCACCTGGCACGAGGCGGGCGGCCACTGGGCCAACACCCACTTCTACAACGCCTACGAGCGCGACGGGCAGGTCGTCGTCGACGGGCACCGCATCACCCGGCTGGGCACCCCCGCCGACCAGTTGGACACCCCCGTCACCTCGCACTCCTGGTTTCCGCCGTCCCTGCCGCACCGCTGGAGTGTGGATCTGACCACCGGCAAGGCAACCGAGGAGATGCTCAGCGGCCTCGCCGGCGAGTTTCCCCGCATCAACGACGCTCGCACCGGCCTGGAACATCGCTACGGCTACTTCGTCACCACCCGCTCACTCGCCGCGGACACCATGAGCGACGGCCTGGCCAAGCATGACTTCCTGCGTGGCACGACCAGCGTCGTCGAAGGCCCCGCAGGGCTGACCAACCCCGGCGAACCGGTCTTCGTCGCCCGGGAGAACGCCCGTTCCGAAGACGACGGCTATCTGCTGTCCCTGTGGTGGAACCGCCTCACGGGACTGTCCGAACTCCTCGTCCACGACGCCTCCGACCTGGTCCGCACCCCATTGGCCCGGGTCAAGCTGCCCAGTCGAGTCCCGTTCGGTTTCCACGGCAACTGGGCGGATCGCAGCGTCCTCGACCAGGCGGTCGCAGCGCTCGGCGAAGAAGCCGGCTGATCCACTTCCCGCCCATGACAAGGGGCCGACAGCGGATTCCGCTGTCGGCCCCTTTCACAACGATGCGCGCGTCCCGAGATTACGGAGCGATAGGAGGAACCGCCTTGCTCGGCGCTTCCGCAGCGCTCTTGCGCAGAATCTGCAGCGGTTCCGTCCAGCGCAGCAGTTCGTCGAGCATGTCCGTGGCCGCCGCTTCCAGCGGCGGGGTGGGCACGAAGCGACCCTCCTTGATGAGCTGGAACACGAAGGGAATCGCGACGGCCTCCGGGATCGGCATCACCTTCAGCGTCGTGACTATCTGCTTGAGCACCTGCACCGAGCGCAGGCCGGCTGCCACGCCGCCGTAGCTGACGAAGGCAGCGGGCTTGTACAGCCACTCCTGGTGCAGGTACGAAATCGCGTTCAGCAGCGCGGCCGGGGGGCCGTAGTTGTACTCGGGCGTCACGAAGACGAAGGCGTCCGCCTCGTCCACCGTGGCGCTCCAGACACGGGTGTGCTCGTGGGCGTACTTGCCCGTGCGCGGATGGGCGGGCTCGTCGAGGAGCGGAAGTCCGATCTCGGCCAGGTCGACGAGTTCGACGTCGAAGCCGCCGTGCTGCTCGGCGGCCTTCGCGGCCCACTGGGCGATGGGCAGCGCGAGACGGCCGGGGCGAGTACTGCCGACCACGACGTGCAGTTTGGGCATGGTGGGGCCTTTCTTGTCAGTGAGGAGCGGGCAACGCTGGAAAGGTGAAGGTCAGCCGCGCGAGCGCGGAGGCGGCACGGGATGCTGGGGCGGAGCCGCCTTGTTGACGCCGCTCCAGTGTTCGGCAAGCAGCCCGTCGCGCACCCTGAAGGCGTCGTAGACAAAGTACGGATACATCCCACCGCTGACGTCGGGGTCCGGTTGGGGCATGAGCCCGGCGCACACCACGATGTCTCCTTCCGCAAGGAGCAACACCGGAGGGTTGAGCGGCTCGGCCGGCGTCGGTAGAGGACCGTTGGGGAATTGGTTGCGCACGAACTTCTCCAGCCCTGCGCGGCCGGCCGGGTACAGGGAGCTGTGCTGCCGGTAGTCCTCCGTGACGAAGTCCTTGACGGCGCCGGGGTTCTGGGCATCGAAAATGCAGCGGTAGAAATCGCGCACCAGGCGTTTGTGTGCGTCGGTGTCGCTCTGAGAGGACGTCCCCACGACGACCGCGCGTGAGGGCGTGTCCGATGCCGGCGGCTGCGGAAGGGCAATCTTGTTGACGGAGGGCCACCGCTCGGTGATCCGCCCGTCGCGGACTCGGAAGGTAGTGAACGTGTAGTAGTCGAACGTGGCTCCGGCAAGGTCGGGGTCGGGCTGCGGCAGGTAGCGGCAAACGCAGACCAGGTCGTCGTCAGCAATCGTGAAGACAGGTGTCGGCGGCAAGGTGACACCCACCCCCGAGGACCCGGTCTCACCGCGAAGGCGATCGCTCAGATATGCGGTATAGGCCTGCACACCGTCCGAGACGTCCGCGCCGTGTTGCACCAAGTCTTCGGCGACGTATTCACGGACCGCGTCGACATTTCGAGTGGCGACAACGGTATTGAAGAAGTCGGCCACCAGGCGCTTGTTGGCGGCGGTCACGGAATCGGGTGACGGAGGCATGGGGGTACTCCATTTCGTCAAGGTCATCTTCAAGGCGTCCGGGGGGCACGTCAGGCAGGCACCGCTGACCGCTCACCGCTGTCCAGACGCCGGAACCTACTGGCGTGGAAGACCAACGGGTTGGCTGCCGGCACCGTCCACAGGTGCCCCACCTCCAACAGGGCGATCGCGTGGTCACCGGCAGGCACTTCCGCGCGCAGTGTGCAGTCGAACCAGGTGACGGCCCCATGGACGAACACCGCGCCCTGCTCCTCCTCCCAGCCAACCTCCGAGAAGCGGTCCTCGTCCCTGCCCGCCAGCGCGCGGCACACATCGTCCTGTCCCTCGCCCAGTACGCTCAGCCCCAGCCGGGACAATGTCCTGAGCCTGGGCCAGGTACGCGACGAGGTCTGGAGGCAGACCGAGACCAGCGGGGGCGCGAGAGATACCGAGGTGAAAGAGCTCACGGCCATGCCCACCGGGTCGCCGCCCTCCATCCCGCATATCGCGATCACCCCGCTGGGGAAGCAGCCGAACGCCTCTCGCAGTGTCTTCTCATCCAGGGACGTCGCCGACTTCAGGCGCCGCTCGCCACCGTTGGCCTCGCCCCGCAGCAGGCGGTCGCCTCGCTGACTGTGCACCATTGAGATCACTTCCTTTCTGTCGGTCACCGTGCCGGACTCAGCCGACCTGCGGCACGCCACCCGCGAACATGGACAACGGCTCCAGCCCCAGGACCTGACGGCCGCTGATCTCCGCCATCGGATCGAACCGGATGGCTCCGTGGGTCGCCAGCACACGCACGTCCCGTGCGAAGCGCTGGATGGGGTTCTTCAGGCTCACCGTGGAGGAGCCGAGGGTGAGTTGGAGTCGGTCGATCGCCTCCGCGCACAGCCGGACGGCGTACACGAGATCCATGGTGATCTCGGACTCCTCCGCAGCAGTGAAATCCTCCCCCGCCAGCGCCCGGCGATCCACCTCATCGGCATGGCGGAGGATCACCGCTTCGGCGGCGTTGATCATCGCGCGGGCCGTTCCCGCGGAGACCTGGGTCGACGGCATGTCCGCCACCGTCGGGTAGGGCAGGTTGAACGGCTTGCGCACCCTGGCCTGCTCGGCGAAACACTCCAGCGTGCCACGCGCCATGCCGAGGGCGATCGCGACGTTGCTGAGACAGGTGACGAGCATCAGCGCCCGCGCGCCGTTGAGGAATCCCAGACCCGAGTAGCGCTCACGGACGCCGTTCATGGTGGCGGGGAGATCCGCCATGTCGAGGCAGCGGTGCTCCGGGACGAACACCTCACCCTCGACGGCGATGCCGTTGCTCGACGAGCCCTTCAGGCCCATGACATGCCAGTCGTCCAGGATCGTGAACTGCTCGCGCCGCAAGAGCGCCATCGCACGGCGCGGATGCCCCTTGGCGTCCTCGTATCCCACACCGACGACCGCCCAGGCGGCATGCTTGCAGCCGCTGCCGAACGCCCACTTTCCGGAGACCATGAAGCCCCCTTCCACCGCCCGGGCCGAGCCCACGACGGGCGAGAACACCGAGGCACCCACCGCCAGGGGCCCGACCCAGGTGTCGACCTCCTTGAACACTTCCTCGACGGTCTGCTCAGGGAAACCGAGCAGGTTGCGGATGCCGCCGGCCACGAACACGGTCCATGCCGCCGCACCGTCCCCCTCTGCCAGGGCAGCGACGACCTCGACGGTGTCCCGTGCCCCGAGGGCGTCGCCACCGAGTTCCGGAGGGAGCATGATCTTGAAAACGTCGGCCTCGTGCATCGCTTGTAGCGTTTCGGGAGCCAGAGCGCCGATCCCCTCTCCCTCCAAGGCGTTCCTCCGCAGGAGTGGGCCAAGGCCGCGCGCCGCGTCTCGGATCACCCGCCCGCGGCCACCCGGCGATGCCTCGACCTGCCGCGATACCACGGAAGACAACGGATGCTGGTCACTCATAGGACTGCTCCTTCGGGGTTCAGTGGCTGGTGTGCTCATACGCAATTAACTGCACTGCACCGTCCAGTACACCATTGACCGTACGGTAGGGTCACACGCAGGTCAACAGGCGAGGCAATACGGGCACATGCCGGGTCAGCAGCCCCAGGAGGAGCGAAATGACGGTCAAGGGACGCCCCGGAAAGACGACGGGATCCCGGGGCAAGAGGGAGGCCGTACTCGACGCGGCCGTGGAGGTGTTCCTCGCCCGCGGCTTCGACCAGACGTCGATGGACGTCGTGGCAGCCCAGGCAGGCGTCTCGAAGACCACCGTCTACGCCCACTTCGGCGACAAAGTGGAGCTCTTCCGTGCCGTTATCGAGCGCGGCAGCTCATCTCTGGACTTCGACCTGGACCAAGCAATGCTTTCGTCCGTCGACGACCCGCAGGAGAGACTGACGCACATCATCACCAAACTCCTCGAGGCTACGACCGCCCCGCAGTACCTCGCCCTGATCCGCGTTCAGGCCACCGAGACGACCCGGCGCCCCGAACTGGCCGAGGCGATGCGCGCGCTCGGGGTGCCACACATCGTCGATGTCGTGGCCGCAACGCTCCTGGAGGACGCCCAGCAGCACGGGTACACCGTGCCGGACGTCCACGCGTACGCCGCGTTGTTCGTGCGCATGGCGGCAGCCGGTCTGCAGATGGACGCCCTCCTGAGCCCGGAGCCCTGCCGCGACACGGCCCGACTCACCGCGCACGCCCGCTGGACGACGACCCTCTTCCTGCGCGCCCTGCGATCCCAGGACTCCGCCGCCCTGCCCGAAGCACCGCTCCGCGCAGCCGGCGACGTCTTTCCATGGACCGCACAGCCAGAGACACGCTGACACATTCGGCCGCTCACTCCGCTGCCGGATCGCAGACTCCCGGCAGCGGATTCTTGGTCATGCCCTCGAATGCGCACTCCTCCTCGGTCTCCGGGTGACTCAGGCGCTTCTCCCCGTCCCGCCGCGCGCCGACCGCGGCGGGAGCTGACGGATTCGCGAAAGAACCATGGCGCAGAGGTATTGACGCACCGACTGCACTGAACCGTACAGTGCAGCATCTGGCGCATCCCGTGCCTCCGCGCAGCCGTCCAGGACCTTGGCCGAGTTCCAGGCCGACGGCGGGCGCCCCCGCCCATCCGAGGAAGGACGCCGATGTCCGTCACCCGGTCCGGCCCGAACCCCTTGCGGCCCATCGATGAACCCGTTTCCGCGAAGACAGCCTTGCGCGACTACCTCACGACCCTGCGCCGCTACCCACCATCGGCCTGGAAGGCGGCTGCGGCGTGCACTTTGGCCATGGCCCTCAGCCCCGCCGCCCTTGTCACGACCACCACGTTCCTCGTCGAACCGGTTGCCCGGGACTTCGGCTGGTCACAGTCGCAGACCCTGACGGTCTTCAACGTCCCGACGATGCTCGCGCCCCTCGTCCTCCCTCTCGCCGGACGCTGGGTCGACCGATGGGGCGCCCGCCGCATCGCCATACCGGGCACCGCGCTGTACGCCCTTGCCACCGCGGTCGTCGCCGTCGTCGGAGCGAGTACCGCTCAACTGCTCCTGGCCCTGCTGGCGTTCACGCTCCTCGGGTACGTCGCCATTCTCGGCGTTGTCTACAAGGTCGTCTCCGAGTGGTTCCCGGCACACCGCGGCTCGGGTTACTCCCTGTTCATCGGCGCCGCGTCCAGCCTGGGTGGCGCCATCCTCGCGCCGCTGTGCCAGCTCTCCGTCGACGGTCTCGGCTGGCGGACGACCTATCTGCTCCTGGCGGCGAGCATCCTGCTGATCGTCTTTCCGGCCCAGCTCTTCCTGCTCTCCGAACCCGTACCGGCTCCGCGCGAGGCCGGCGGAGAAACCGATGCGGAACAGCCGCCTCTGCGCGAGCAGTTGCCCGGCATACCTTTCACCACCGCCCTGCGCACGCGGGCATGGCTCGTCCTGGCGGCCGTGCTCGTCCTTGTCGCCGGCGTGGGGATGAGCGTGCGACTGAACGCCGTATCCCTCTTCCACGACCGCGGTTACTCGGCCGCGGACGTCTCTCTGTCGGTGTCGGTCCTGCTGGTGGCGTCGATCGCCGGACAGATCCTCGCCGGTGTGGTCCTTGACCGTTCGAAGGCCCCGCGCGCCTTCGCTCCCTTCGTCCTGTGCCTCGTGGTGGGCACCGCCGTGGTCTTCGCCGCGAGGGGAGGGCAGTGGGCGCTGTTCCTCTCCATGGGACTTCTCGGCGCGGTGATCGGCGCCGAATCCACCATCGGCCCCTATTTGGTGGGGCGTTACTTCGGACTGCGGGACTTCGGACAAATCCAGGGCATGACGCTCGGGCTGGTCACTCTGGTGGGTGTCGGACTGATCCCGGTCCTGGCACAACGCACGGCAGAACAGACCGGCGGGTACGACACGACTCTGTTCGCCCTGCTCGGCGCGGGTCTGCTCGGCCTTCTGCTGACCTTCGCTCTGCCTCGCTACCCGCGTCCTGAGCAGACCGCGGACACGGCCAAGGACGAGACCCAGACCTCGGTTCCGGCGGCGGACCAACCGCATCAGCCCGTCATGGACGCGTGACAGCCAACTACGCGCATCACCCCTGGGGCGTTCGCCCCCGGTATTCCTCCAACGCTCGCCCACCGATCAGGAGAAGACCGATGCCTCACAGACCCCGCCCACCCGCGCCCGGGGCCCATCGCGACAGCTCGCCGGCACTGCGGCAGGCGCGGCAGCAGGCGTTCCGACTGGACCGGGTCTTCCTGACGTCCAACGTGATCGTGCTTGCCGTCACGATCGTCCTGGGCGCGACGGCCGGTGATCTGCTGGCCCGTCGGCTGCCCGGAACCCAAGTGACAGTGGGGCTGTTGCTCTACCTCGTCCAGGCGGCCGTCCTGCTGGGCTCGGCCCGCCGCTTCGACCGTCGCTGCGCACGCATCCTGGATCCCTGGCAGTGGGCCTACGCACGGTACGAGGCAGAGGCGATGGACGCCGACGGGTCGGTCAGGGGAGTCGCGAGATGACTCACGGAACCCTGCACGCGGCCGCCACCGGGGACACGAATGTCCTGCTCGGATTCATGCTGTTCATGATGCTGACGCTCTTCCTGACGGTCTTCTCCAGTCTGGACGAACACTCCGCGCGAGAGTTCTACACCGGCGATCGGACGTTGCCGGCGTGGAAGAGCGGACTGGCACTGGCCGGCAGTTTCACGTCGACCTCGCTGCTGCTCACCGTCACCGGCGTGGTGGCGACCGCGGGATTCGACGGCATCACCCTGGCGACCAGTATGTTCCTTTCCCTCGGAATGCTCCTTCTCCTGGCCCGGCCCATCCGGCTGAGCGGCGCCTGTACTTTGGGGGACCTCTTCGCACTGCGGGCCTCTGGAACAGCCCCCCGGATCGCCGCCGCGGTGGCCACTCTCGCCGTCACAGCTCCGTTCCTGATCGTCCAGCTGATGGCTGCGGGCAGTGTCACCGCTTCTCTGCTCGGTTTCACTGGTATCGGCATCCAGAAGCTGTGCACCGTGCTGGTCGGCTGTTTGGTCGTCACCTGCGGTGTGCTCAGCGGTGCCAAGGGGCTCACCTCGGTACAGGTACTGGCGGCCACGGTGATCGGGGCGGCAATGCTCGTGCTCTGCGCTTCCGTCGTCTGGACCTTCCACGGAGACGTCGATGCCCTGATCGAGGCCGCTGCCAAAGGCAGCACCCATCCGAACAACTACCTGCGTACTGGCGGCATGATCGGCGTCGGGAGCTCTTCACGTCTCGACTTCGCGGGAGGTCAGCTCGCGCTGATTCTGGGCAGCGCCTGCATGCCCCATGTCCTCAACCGGGTCTATGCGATGAAGGACACCGCCACAGCACGACGTTCCATTCGGTACGCAGCCGGTGTCGTCGCCTTCCTGTGCGCCGCCGTGGTGCTGCTGGGGTTCGCGGCCGCGGCACGGATCGGCGCCGGCCAGATCTTCGGCGACCAGGCAAATGGCGACGGCGCGCTGATGCTCCTGACACGCAGCCTGACAGGCAGTGCGAACGACGGCCTCGGCGGCCTCCTCTTCACTGCAGTCGCCTGTGCGCTGTTCCTGTGCATTCTGTCGGTGGTGGGCGGCACCACGTTGGCCGCAGCCGGCGCCCTCGCGCGCGACGCCCACCAGCACATCACGCGGAACAGGCAGTCGGGCCCGCCGAACGAACTGATCACCGCTCGCCTCGCCGTGGCCCTCTTCGGCGCCTTGGGCATCACACTCGCGGTGATCGCCCAGGGGCACTCCGCCAGCTTCCTTGCCCAGCTCGCTACGACCGTGGCCGCGTCGACCGTGGCACCCGCCCTCCTGTACACCTTCTACTGGAGCCGGTTCAACAAGACAGGACTCCTGTGGACGATCTACGGCGGAACATCGCTGACCATCGGGTTGTACCTGTTCTCTCCCGCCGTGTCGGGTGGTCCAACAGCGCTCGTCCCGACGGTCGACTTCGCATGGTTCAGCCAGAGCAACCCCGCCATGGTCTCCGTACCCGCAGCCTTCCTGCTGGGGTGGGCAGGGAGCATGGCGGGACGGCACCGTGCCAGACGGGCCCTCGCTGCCGGTGCGGATCCGTTCGCCGTCGACGTACTGCTCTTGACCGGACGGCTCCCCCCGTCAAGGCCTGCCGCCGTCCGTCCCCCTTCCGCTCCCCTCCGTTGAGGGACGCCGGTCACACACTCGCCACGAGCCGTCCTTCCCTGCATAGCCCGACACACGAGACATGTACGTCAGCGACGCTCCCGACAGGAGTCGGCTGAGGGGAGGACCAGTCGAAAGGTGCAGCCTCGGCCCGGGGCGGTGTCGAGTTCGAGGCGGCCGCCGTGACCCTCGGCAATGGTCGCGGCGATGGCCAGGCCGAGGCCGCTGCCGCCGTGGATGCGTGAGCGGGCGGGGTCGGCACGGTAGAAGCGCTCGAAAACGAGCGCGGCTTCGACGGGGTCGAGGCCCGGCCCTTCGTCGACCACCTCGATCACGCTGATCGGGAGGCTCTCCGGCAGGGGCGCTGAGGCCGTGAAACGTCCGGGACGGTCGGTTCCGCCGGTGCGTGGGCCTGCCCGGGTCGTGCCTACTCGTACGTGGACGCGAGTACCGGGTGGGGTGTGGGTGCGGGCGTTCGACAGAAGGTTCTCGAGGATCTGACGCAATCGGTGCGGGTCTCCGACGGTCTCCGCAAGGTCGAGTTCGTCGGAGCCGGTGGGATCGGCCGGGGTCAGCAGCGGGCCGAGGTCGACGCGGTGGGACTCGCTGTGGACTGCGACCGCGCTGACAGCGTCCGCCGCAAGGGACAACAGGTCGACCGGCTCTCGCCGGTACGAAGGTTCCTTGTCCAGTGTGGCGAGCAGTTGGAGGTCGTCGACGAGCAGACTCATGCGTTCCGCATTCTGTGCGATGAACCGGTTGGCCTCCTGCCGTTCCTCGTCCGGGCGCTGCTCCGGGCGAAGGGCGAGCTGGGCGTAGCCCTGGATCGCCGTGAGCGGAGTGCGCAGTTCGTGCCCGGCGTCCGCGACGAAGCGGCGCAGTCGGGCCTCCGAGGCCTCTCGCGCCAACAACGCCTTCTGCAGGCGGTCCAGCATGGAATTCAGCACCCGGCCAAGCCGTCCGATCTCGCTCCGTACATCGGTGTCGGCCAACCTCAGATCAAGCTGGCCTGCGGTGATGTCCTGTGCCGTCCGTTCCATTCTGGTCAATGGCAGCAGACCCAGACGAACCACCCACCGGCCCAGGGCAATCAGGGCGACGACCGTGACCGCGAGCAACACGGCGTTCAGCCACAGGAGCTTCGACATGGCGCCGTCGACGGTGTCGAGAGGAAGGGTGACCACCGCGCTCGTGCCGTCCGGACCGGGGTTCAGCAGCACCCGCCAACGGCCGTCACCACTGATGGCGCCCACGGTCTCGGGGTGGCCGTCCCGCAGTCCCAAATCCTGCGCCTTGTCGGCCAACCGAGGTCCTGGCTTGGCCTCAGTGCCCAGGGAGTCGTTCAGTCGGCGCCCGGTGGAGTCGTAGAAGTAGACATGGAAGTCCGAGGGCAGCACCTCCGAGCTTTCCCCCGGGTCCGGGAGCGTGCCGGCGAGCGCGTCGTAGAAAGCGGGTGCCGGAGGATGGAACTCGACGAGTTGCTCGTCCACCCGGTCCACCAGCCAGGATCGAAGGACCACATAACCGATGGCCTGGGAGGTCAGGACTGCCGCAGTGGCGAGCACGGTGACGCCCAGGACGAGACGCCGTCGCAGCGACTTGGGCAGTCTGGGCAAAAATCCTGTCACTGGTCCGACGGCCCGGGCTGGTCGCGGGGAAGCCTCAGGCAGTATCCGACACCACGCACGGTATGGATCAGTGGAGGATCGAAGCAGTCGATCTTCCTGCGCAGGTACCTGACGTACGTTTCGATGATCCGGGAGTCGCCTGCGAAGTCGTAGCTCCAGACGTGGTCGAGGATCTGAACCTTGCTCACCACCTGGCCCGCGTTCGACAGGAGGTAGGCGAGGAGCTTGAACTCGGTCGGTGACAGGGCGATGTACTGACCCGCGCGGTGCACCTCGTGGGCGCCCTCGTCGAGTTCGAGGTCGGCATACCGCAGAACACTCTGCACCACCTGCCATTCGGTGGCCGACGCCGTGCGACGCAGAATGGCCTCGATGCGCAACAGCACCTCCTCGATGCTGAATGGTTTGGCGACGTAGTCGTCCCCGCCGGCGCTCAGACCGGTGATGCGATCGTCTGTGCCGGTGCGGGCGGTCAGGAACAGGATCGGACAGTCGTTGCCTGCCGCCCGCAGTCTGCGGGTCACCTCGAAGCCGTCCAGATCGGGCAGCATCACATCCAGCAACACCAGGTGCGGCTCCAGGCGTTCGACCTCAAGGAGGGCCGCCTGTCCGGTGTCGGCGCTGCTCACCTCGTATCCGGTCAGACGAAGTGTCGCCTCCAGCAAGGTACGGATGCTGGGCTCGTCCTCAACCACGAGGAGCCGACGTTGCGGCCTCGCTGCTGCGGGCTGCTCGGTCATGACGTGTGCTGGTCCCATTCTGCTGTGTGATGGCCGCGACTTGGCTGCGTCCGTTATTTGGCGGCGCAGTCATAGAGCACGTTGGCTCCCCCGAATCCCATCGCACCTCCGCCGTTGTTCTGCGACGACGTGCCGGAGGTGCCGCCGTATGCCGACGCCGGCACCTTTGTGCAGTGGTCGGCGATCCAGTCGGAGCGCTGCTTGGTATACCCGCCGGACAGGGCCGGCAGACCACCGCCGTTTGTGTCGGAGCCCAGGATGTAGCGTAGTTCGCCGTCCTTGGTCCACTTCTCCAATTGGGCCACTGACGGCGCGTTGTCGCTGTTCGTGAAGCCACCCATGCCGATCACGGTCTCGTCGGTCCCCAGGATGAAAGCGCTGGCGACGGTGGCTCCGCCCTCGATCGCCAGCTTGATACGTGCATCGGGTGCGTGCTCGGCGGCGTACTGAACGATCTTGCGTTGGTCAGCGGTGAGTTCCGTATCGCCACCGAAACCGCCACGTCCGCTCGGCGCTCCCCCTGAGCCTTCGCTCGGCAAAGAAGGTATGTCGCTGGTGTCCGAGCCCGATCCTCCGGGCACGCCGTTCGCTCCCTGCGTGGGCATGCCCGAAGGCATCCCGGATGGCATTCCTCCCGACGAAGGCTCGCCGGACTGTCCCGAAGAGGCGTCACCGCCGACGAGCCCAGGCATGTTCGACGGCATCCCTGACGGCATGCCCGACGGAAGGTTCCCGCCGTTCGAGCCCTGCTGGGGCATACGGCCGCCTCCGCCGAAGCCGAACGTCAATGGGCCGGCCGTCGGATTGGAGCCCCCCATGTTGGTCGAGCCGGGCACGGTCACCGCCCACGCTCCCGGGGCCAGCAAGACCGATACGATCGCTGCGCCCACGGCAGCAATGAGCAGTCGGGCACGGCGTCGCGAGAGCAACAGCAGCGCAACCGCAGCGCAGCCGGCGAGAAGTACAGGCCACATCAGCCAGCCGTTCCAGTCGGGCTCGCGGCGGATGAGCGCCACGGCCCAGGCCGCGCTCGCCACTACCGCCGCCACGCCGACCAACGGCACCCAGCGCGGAAATTCGCGGCGGACGCGGATCAGGGCGGCCATGAGCCCGCCGCACAAGGCAGCGATCGCCGGGGCAAGTTGGGTGGTGTAGTAGGGGTGGAAGATGCCCTTCTGCGTCGAGAACACGGCCGCGCAGACGACCAGCCAGGTCCCCCACAGCAGCCAGCCGGAGGACGGCAGCACGGCGGAGTCGGTCAGCCTGCCCCGGCGGCGCAGGACCGCGCAGGCGACAGCAACAGCCAGAGCCAGCACGCAGACCGGCAGCAGCCAACTGATCTGACCGCCCACCTGCGCGTTGAACAACCGGCCCAGGCCCGACTGACCGCCGAATCCACCGGCGAATCCGCCCATCGTCTGGGACGTTCCGTCGCTTGAGCCGAAGACTCGGCCCAGCCCGTTGTAGCCGATCACGAGATCCCAGGCAGAGCCGTCCTTGCTGCCGCCGATGTACGGGCGGTCGCCAGGCCACAGCGCGACCATGACGACCCACCACAAGGAGGACGCCGCCAGGATGGCCCCCGCGCCGAGCAGACGCCGCACTCGCGGTATCCAGGCGCCGCTTCCTCCCACGAGCCAGGCGACGGCGAACGCGGGAATGACCATCCAGGCGGCGAGCATTTTGGTGAGGAAGCCGCACCCGATCAGGAACCCGCTCGCGCACAGCCACCAGGTCGCGGCCCGCCCTTCGGCCTGCAGTGCCCGGGTGAGCGCGTACGCCGCCGACACCAGCAGCAGGACCAGCAGTGTGTCGGGGTTGTTGTCCCGGTTGATGGCCACGGTGATGGGTGTCAGGGTGAACACCAGAGCGGCGAGCAGTGCCGCGCCCTCTCCTGCCCAACGACGCACGGTGCGGTGCAGTACCAGCACCCCGGCCACGCCTTCGAGGACCTGGGGCAGGATCAGCGCCCAGCCGTGCAGCCCGAAGATCTTGCTGCTGATCACCTGCGGCCACAGCGCGGCCGGCGGCTTGTCGACCGTGACCACGCCCGCCGGGTCGAAGGAGCCGAAGAGGAAGTTGGTCCAGCTCTGCCCCATCGACTTCACGGCCGCCGAGTAGTAGCTGTTGCCCCACCCCAGGGAACCCAGTGCCCATGCGTACAGGACGGTCGCGAGCACGAGGACGGCTGCGAGAGCCGCGGGTGCCGCCCAGCCGGGCAGCAAGCGGACAGACTTACCCGTGGTGTTCCCGTCGTCCGCTGACGCCGTAGGGACGGGCATGATGTGCGCGGAATTGCTCATGTCGGGATTCGCTCTCATCAGCGGGTACGGCGGCCGGGGCCGCGGAAGACGGCCAGCCGCAGCACGGCGAAGCGGACACAGGTGACGACGACGGACGCCGCGGCGAGGACCGCGGTCTCCGCGGCCGGTGAGGCACCGGGGGCGAGCTGTTTGAACCACAGCACCGCCCCTGAGGTGACCAGGTAGCCGAGGACGAACAGGCCCCCGGCACCGAGGTGCACACGGGCGGGCGGAGCCGCGGAGTGGCGGAAGGTGAGCCGTCGGTTCGCCTCGGTGTTGAGGACGGTGAGGAAGAGCAGGGAGACCAGGTTGGCGACAGCAGGTGACCACCAGCCGCGCAACAGCCAGTACAGAAGGGCCTGCCCGATCGTGGAAGCAATGCCGATCGCGACGAAACATCCCACCTCCCACGAGAGCACACCGCGTCGCGTCGAAGGGGCGAGGACGGCGTCGGGGTGCTCGGCGGCCGGGTCGGGGCGAGGGCGTATGTCGGCCCGGGCGTCGCCGGAGGCCTTGAGCCGCGCCATGCGCCACAGGCCACGCAGGTCGTCCGTGGCGGTGCTCACCACGTCCACCCGCGTGTCGACGTCCTCGACCCAGTCGACCGGCACCTCGTGGATCCGCAGTCCGTTGTGCTCGGCAAGCAGGAGCAGCTCCGTGTCGAAGAACCATGCCTCGTCACGGGTCACCTGCAGCAGCGGACGGAGCACCTCCGTACGGGCGGCCTTGAATCCGCACTGTGCGTCGGTGAAACGGACTCCGTGCGTGAGCCGGATGATGCCGTTGTAGCAGCGGGAGACGAACTCACGGCGCGGGCCGCGCACCGTGCGTGCTCCGGGAGCCAGCCGGGAGCCGATCGCGAGGTCCGAGTGGCCGCTGGCCAACGGCGCGATCAGCGGAAGCAACCCGTCCAAGCCGGTGGACAGGTCCACGTCCATGTACGCGACGATGTCGGCGTCGCTGGCGCCCCAGACGGTGCGCAGGGCGAGCCCGCGGCCCTTGCGATCCAGGTGGACGACGCTGACACCGGGCAGCTCGTCCGCGAGGCGGCGTGCGGTGGCGAGGGTGGCGTCGGTGCTGGCGTTGTCCGCGACCGTGATCCGCCAGGGAAAGGGGAAGCCCCGGGAAAGGCGCGCGTGGAGCGTGCGCAGGCATCCGGGCAGGGCGCGTTCCTCGTTGTAGACAGGCACGACGATGTCCACTGTCGCGGTCCCGGTGTACGGGAGCTGGGATTGCTCGACGTGCTGGAACTGGGCCGGACGCTCGGTGCGGACATCGGACGTGGTGAGGTGGGGGGTGGGAGTCATGGCTTCCTCAGGCATGAGGGGACGGCAGACTGCGGCTCGGGGCCCTGGTCCAGGGCCGCGGCTCCACTGTTGCCGTCTCGCCTGTGGGGGTGGGGAGAGAAGACAGGGAACTGACGGGGAGTCAGATCAATGGCCGAAACTGCTCCCACGGTTCACTGCGAGAACGACCGCACCACTGTGTTCCGGAGTTCGCCCACGCCTTTTATCGCGGTGACCACTTCCATTCCCGGGCGAAGGCTCGCCCCGGATGCGCGGCCCGTCAACGATCCGGCCGGCGTTCCGGTCGTGATCAGGTCGCCCGGCAGCAGGGTGACGACAGTGCTGGCATGAGCGATGACCGTGGCAACGTCGAAGATCAGTTCCGAGGTGTTCGCCTTCTGCCTGACTCTTCCGTCGACCAGGCCGTTCATCGTCAGCCCCCGACCGCCCGTCGGCACGTCCTCGACCGTGATCAGGGCAGGCCCCACCGCGGTGGCCACGGCTGCGGAAGGCCCGGATCCAAGATCGGCGTCCGGGCCACTACGTACGGTGACATCGTTGAGCACGGTGTAGCCCGCGACGTGGCTCAGGGCGGTCTCGGCCGTCACCCCACAGGCCCGGCGCCCGATCACCAGGGCCAGCTCCACGCCCCAGTCGAGTTCCTTCTCAACGGTCGGCAGGCGGATGTCGTCGTGGGCGCCGACAGTACTCGCGCCCTCCCGCACGGAGAGCACGGGGACGGTTGGGAGAGGCTGCCCCGTCTCCCGTACACGGGCAGCGAAGTTGGAGCCGACGCTGACGATCTTGCCCGGCTGGACGATGAGCGGCCCGTAGGAGATGTCGTCCAGCCTGTGCCGCTCTCCGGACTCGGCGGCAGCTCGGTCCTGCCAGCCGTCACCGGACGCGATCAGCGCCCCGACGTCCCGGTAGGGCAGCACCACACAGTGCTTCTTCTGCAGACGCGCGGCGGCCGTACGGTCTCGTCCCAGTCGTACGGTGCTGAGTTTCACCGGTGGAACTCCTTCGCTCGATGAGGACGATGCCGGAAACGCGGTCGGTCATCGTCAGGTGCTGGGAGTTGGCACGGGCAGCGGTGGACGTGCCCGTCCCTGGGGGTGCTGTGCGGACCTGGCGGCGGGCTGGTGCGGCAGCAGCAGCCGGAACGTGCAGCCCCCACCCGGCCGGGTGTCGAGCTCCAGACGCCCGCCGTTGGCCTCCGCGGCGCTGGAGGCGATCGCCAGCCCCAGGCCGGAACCCGCCGTGGCCCGCTCGGCGGAGGCCGCGCGATAGAAGCGCTCGAAGACCCGCCGCGCGTCCGCCCCGGCAAGTCCGGTCCCGTCATCGGCGACCTCGACGACACACACACGGGTACCGGGGCTCAGTGGCGGGTTGGCGCTGATACGGCCCGGCAGATCCGTGCCCTCAGCGTTCGGCCGGACATGGAGAGTGCCGACGCGGACCTGGATCCGCGTCCCCGGCGGGGTATGGGCGCATGCGTTGGTGAGGAGATTCGACAGGATCTGCGCAAGCTGATGGGGGTCGCCGACGGCGTCGACGATGTCCAGCTCGGCGTCGCGGGAATCGTCCCCCGGGGCCCCAAGGGCGCCGAGGGCGATGCTGCGGTCGGGATGGCGCACGGCGACGGCAGCGATGCTGTCGGCAGCCAGAGAGAGCAGGTCGACGGACTGCCACTGCGCCGCGGGCACGTCACCCAACCTCGCCAACTGGATCAGGCTGTCGACAAGATGGCTCATGCGTTCGGCATTCCGCACGATCAGTTGCTGTGCCTCCTGGCGCCTTGTCGCACTCATCCCCGGCTCCTGTTCGAGGAGTTCGGCGAAGCCCTGCAGTGAGGTGAGCGGTGTGCGCAGCTCATGGCCGGCGTCCGCCAGAAATCGGCGGAGCCGTTGCTCGGACGTCTCGGCGCGGTGCAGTGCGGTGCGCAGCCGGTCGAGCATGGTGTTCAACGCGCGGCTGAGGTGGCCGACCTCGGTAACCGCGTGACGGTCCGGAACGCTCAATTGCAACTCGCCGTCGGCGATACGCCGGGCGGTCTGCTCGACCCGAGCCAGTGGCAGCAGCCCCAAGCGCACCACGAGGCTGCCGAAAAGGATGACGCCTGCCGCGACGGCCACCCCTACGACGATGCTGAACCACAGCATCCTGGAGGTCGCTTCGTCCACCTCGTTCAGAGGCAGTGCCACGACCACCCTGGTGCCGTCGACGCCTGACCGGGCGATCACCCGCCACGTGCTGCCGCCGTCGGTCGCGGCAACCGTGGCGGGCCGGCCGTTCTTCAGGCCGAGTGCCGATTCCGCCCAGGGCAGCCGGGGCCCGGCGCTGCCTCCGTCGCCATTCAGCGACAGGGCCAGCCTGTGCCCGCCGCTGTCATAGAAGTACACCCGGTAGTCCGACGGCAGATCGTCGCTCCCGGCAGCCTCCCCTGTCGCCGTACGGCCGTCGACCACGTCCCGGTAGAGCCTCGTCAACGGTTGGAAGCGGGTGAGCCGCCCGTCGACCTGGTCCGTCAGCCAGGTATGGAGCAGGGCGAGCCCCGCAGCCTGGCAGAGCAGGACCGCCGAAGTGGCCAGCAGCGTGGTGCCGAGAACCAGCCGGGCACGCAGCGAGCGCGGCTTCAACCGTCGCGGCCATCGGCTCATAGCGCCGCCGCTCCCCGTGTGTCGTGAGCGGCCCGCAGGCAGTACCCGACACCCCGTATCGTCTGGATGAGGTGGGGTTCGAACCGGTCTATCTTGCGTCGCAGATTGCGTACGTACGTGTCGACGATGCGGGCGTCGCCCGCGAAGTCGTAGTGCCAGACCTGGGAAAGGATCTCCTTCTTGCCCACGACTCGCTCCGGCTGTGCCAGCAGACAGACCAGCAGACGGAACTCGGTAGGCGACAGCTGGATGAGCAGGCCGGCCCGCCGCACCTCGTGCGTCTCCTCGTCCAGCACCAGATCCTCGTATCGCAACGGGGGCCGTCTGGGCGCGCCGCCCGGCGGCATGTCGCTGCGCCGCAGGATGGCGCGGATGCGCAGCAGCACTTCCTGCACATGGAACGGTTTGGTGACGTAGTCGTCGCCGCCGGAACTGAGGCCGATGATGCGGTCCTCGATGTCGGTACGGGCCGTCAGGAACAGCACGGGCGTGTAGACGCCCTCCGCGCGCAGGTGACGGGTCACCGCAAAGCCGTCGAGGTCCGGGAGACCCACGTCCAGCACGATCAGGTCAGGCTGGCCGCGGCCCGCTTCGAACATGGCGGCCTGACCGGTTTCAGCGGTGCTCACCGCATATCCGGCGGCATGCAGGGCGGAAGTGAGCAGGGTACGAATACTGGCGTCGTCCTCGACGACGAGCACGGTGTGTCTGGACAGCGCGGGCCCTGGCGGCACGACGGGCATGGCAATTCCTTCTCTGGTACCGGATCCGGGGGTACACCGAACGCCCGGACGGCGTCCCACGGGGAACGGCCGTCCGGGCGCCGGAGATCAGCCGGTCACCTCCTTGTTCTCCGCCAGCGCCGCGGTGCGCTCGGTGACCGTCTTGCGCAGCTTCTCCACGGCGGAGTCCAACTCCTCGCCGTCGGCACCGGCCTGCCGGACCTGTTCGGCGATGCCGTCCAGCGCCTTCAGAGCGGTTCCGGAGCCGTAGAACTTCTCGTACAGCGTCGTGTACGCCTTCTTGTAGACGGAATCGAAGGCGTCCGAGTCCAGGAAGCGCTCCTTCAACGGGTGGCCCATCATGTTGCCGAACCCACCGGCTTCTGCCTGACCGCCTTGGTCGCCCTGGACCTTCTGATCACTGCCTGCCCCGTCCGGCATGCCCGAAGGCATTCCCTCCGGCTTCCCTGACGGCATTCCCTCCGGCAGGTTGTCGGGCATCCCCGACGGCGCCACGGAGGGCAGGCTCTGTTCGCCCTGGCCGCCTGTGCCCTGACGGTTCTGCTCGCTCTGCCTGCCTTCGCCACCGCCGAAGGCACCCGAAATGCTTACCTCGTCGTCCGGGCCCGACGTCGCGTCACCGGTGAAGGTGAGGTTGTAGTCCCAGCCCAGGACCGAGAACTTCTTGGTGTCGAGGTCGTACCACAGCAGGTAGTTCTTGCCGGGTCCGGCCATGTCGTCGAAGTTCAACAGCAGGTTCTGCGCGGCGAGATAGGTGGCCAGTGACTCGACATCCACGTGCTGGTCGAGTTCCTCTTCGAACTCCTTGTCCGATGCCTGGTCGGCCCACTTGATCAGCTTCATGACCGGCTCCAGGTCCTGGCTACCGACCTTGTTGAGCTGTTCAAAGGAGGATTCGTAGTCGGTGGGGTCGTCTCCGCGGTAGGTGAAGTCACCGCCGGCCCGGGCCTTGTAGAGCACCCCGTTGCCGTCCCCGATGGACTCCGCGTACTCGGTGTCAGGGCTTTCCACCATCAGCCGGGTGGTGACCGGGCGGTTGTTGACCTTGAGGGAGGCCAAGGCATATCGCTCGTTCTTCTGCCCCGTGGTGTCCGTCAGGCTCAGCGAAAGCGCCTCGTTCACCGGCACCTGGCCACCGCTGCCGGGCCGCAGCGAGATCTCTCGTTCGCCCTGGTAGGCGCGGCCCTCGACATATTCGTCGATCTTGATGAGCCAGGGCAGTTCCTCCGGCTTCTTCTCGGAGAGGTTGTACTGCGTGATCCCGCCCATGCCCGCGGTCATGCCCCCGGTCCCGGCGCCCTGCAACTGGCCCGGGGCGCTCTGCGCGCCTCCATCGGGCACGTCCCGGCCACCGCCGGGCATGCCCTGACCGCCGCCGCGAAGGGACATCAGCGTGGAGTTCCCTTTCAGGCGGATTCCGACGTCCTCCAGATATACGCCGTCGATGGTGAGGTCGGCCTCGATGTACTCCTTGGTACCGTCCTCCCGGAACTCCTTCATCATCTTGTCGAACTCTGTCTGGTTGTAGTCGAGAAGGACGGAGTGGGACACGGATGTGTCATACATATCGACCGCGCCCTGGACGTCGTCCGTGATCGTGTCGGCCTCCACTACGGAGGACGAGGTGACGTACGGCGATATCCGGGCGTCGCCGAAGAAATAGACCATCACCACCAGACCCGCGCACAGGGCTGCGGCAGGCTTCCAGTGGTGCCGCAACCGAACGGGGACGCGGTCCCGCAGCCGCTGCGACTTGCGTGCCGTCGCGCCGTCGCTCATCACAGGTCGGTCGTGTCGTAACCGGTCAGGACGGTCACCCGCTGACCAGAGGTGCGTTCCTGCAGCGCGATCACCAAGTCGCCGGGCTCGGTGCCCTTCTTCATGCGCACCGTGTAGAACACCTCGGTCAGCGCCCCGCCGCGGATCGTCTCCGTGCTCACCAGCTCGAACTCGCTGGTGTAGCGGATGAGGACATCGCGGATGTCCAGCGAGTAGTCCTCGCCGGCCGGAACCTGGACCTTGACGACCTGGCGCTGGACGTTGAGCGCGAACCAGTCGAACTTGTACATCATGATGACGACGACGCAGATCACTACTGCGGCAACCGCGGCGAGGGTGTAAAAGCGGGCGCCGACGGCCATGCCCACGGCCATGGCCATGAAGATGAAGCCGACGTCCCTGGTCTCCTTGACCGCGTTCCGGAAGCGGACGACGGACAGTGCACCGACGAGCGAGAACGCCCGGGCCAGGTTGGATCCGACGACCAGCATGATCAGCGCCACGATCATGCCGACTATGACGAGGGTCTGGACGTAGGACTGGCTGTAGGAGACGTTGCGGTGCGTGTACCGGTACACGTAACCGATCATCGTGCTCAGGAGGAACGACAGCACCATGGCCGCGACCACGTCGGTGACGCTGAACGTACCGCTGAGTTCCTGCAGATCGAAGTTCACTGTGCTCCTGCTTTCCAGGGCGCCTCGGGCGCCGATCGCTGCTGGGGCAGCGACTGCTCGGTGGGGGTGGGCGGCGGGTAGTCCGCCTCGTTGACGTGGAAGACGGATCGGGGTGCCAGGCCGAACGCCTCGACGGACTGCACGTACTTGGAGACACGGATGAGGCTGAGGTTCCGCCGTGCGGCGAGGTCCGTGATCCAGTGCGGGGTGCGCTCGTTGACCTTGATCTCCATCACCGACATGTGGGGTGGGATGGTGAACCGGTTCTCGGGTGTGGTGATGCCGAAGTGGAAGTCCCGGTCCCGGCCGCGGATGCGCCGGTCGAAGGTCACCCGCAGTCCGGTGTCCGCGTCACGGCCGACCAGGGCTTCGCGCTGATAGCCCGTGATCGCGGTGGGCTGCAGGTCCAGCCGCACGACCAGTTCGAGCACCTCGTGGATGAAAGCCCGTTCATTGGGCGAGTGCTCCACCAGCTGCCGACCGTCGCACAGTTGCCGGGCGACGCCGTACGGAAGGGTGATACGACGCTTCTGCGTCACCCGGTTGACGCGTTGTTTGATCTCCACGCACACCGGGGACTCGTCGGTGACGCCGTCCAGGTTCCCGTAGTGGCGGAGCCGCAACTTGCGCCGGAACTTCAGGCCTTCGATCTTCTCCCAGTAGAAGCGCAACTGCGGGGTGTCGTAGTAGAGACTCCATACGCCGTAGCCACCGACGGGGCTGTTCAGATCGCGGTCCATCCGCTCGGCCAACTCGTCCCGGATCTCGGCCGCCTGCTCGACCGGCACGAGGTACTTCAACTCGAACCGGTTGAACGCATGCAGCCTGCTGGCCACATGCAACGGCTGATCCCCCGCCTGCTCCTGGTCCTCCTCCTGACTCTGGGACTTCCGCCGCGTGGTCACCGGTAGTGCCTCCATGCGCCTCCTTCGTCGTATGGCCCGGTCGGGCGACGCAGCACACGAAACCGGCGGGACGTGAGAAGCCGCTGAGAATTGCGGGGTAATTCCAGGAGTATTCAAGATGTCCAAGAGATGAACTACGCACGTTGACACTATGGCGTCAACGTGCAGGATCTTCGCATTGGGTGATGAATCACTCCCGAGCTGCTGCTGGTCTAGTTGTCACGAGCATCGAGACTGCGGCCACACCGTCGTTCGTCGGCAAGGAGTCAGCTGCTGTGCCCCGCACGAATGGCGTCGCTGCACTCCTCGCCATCGGAAGGGCGCACGCACTCCGCACCCGTGGACCCGCCGGCACGTCGGCGCTCAGCCGTTCGCCCTCCTTCTCGGCGAGAGTCCAACGATCGCGCGAGACCCTGTTCGGCGAGATACCTGACCTCCACGACCGTTGCGCGGCCGTGGAGGAAACCGGGAACGAGAGCGTCGTCCACGTCGCGTCACCGGGCGAGCCGAGAGCCCTCGGCCGAGGACGCGCCAACCACCTACGCGGTCATCGGCCGGCACGCCCTCGGTCCCGCGGTCTACCGGACCAGGGCTACGAACTCGTGGGCCGACTCAAGGAGCTCGTTGCAGGATTCAAGGGCCGCGGCGCCCCCGAAACACGAGCCGCGCCGTCCGCCTACCTGAGATTTACCCCGGCTTCACTTCCGCGTCAGCACGGCTGCTTCACTGCCGTCAGGCCCTGCGCCACCGGCACTTGGAGCTGTCGGATCCGTCTCGGGTCCATTGCCGTCGGCCAGCTTCTTCTCCGGGAGGAGGAAGGCGAGTGCGAGGCCGATGGCGAACAGCGGGGTCATATAACGGAACACCGGGGTGAGGGCCTGCTGGTAGGCGAGGATCACGGCGTCCTGGATCCTGTCCGGAAGGGCATGGACGAGGGCTGGGGTCAGCGAGTTGGTCGACCCCACGACCTTGGCGTCGGCGGTCGAGAGTCGGGTGGCGAGCTGATCGGTGAGGCGGTGTGTGAACACCGCGCCGACCGCGGCAGTACCCAGAGTGGCACCGATCTCGCGGAAGAAGTTGTTGGCGGAGGTCGCGGTGCCGACATCACTCGCCGGGAAGGCGTTCTGGACAGCAAGGACGAGGTTCTGCATGATCAAACCGACGCCCGCGCCCAGCAGGAACACGTATGCGCAGACGACCACGATCGAGGTGCCGGTGTCGAGGGTGGACATCAGCAACGCGGTGACCCCGACGACCGCGGTGCCGAGTATCGGGTAGAGCTTGTAACGGCCGGTCCTGCTGATCAGCCGGCCGGAGGTGAGAGCCGTGGCCATGAGGCCTACGACCATGGGGATGAGCAACAGACCGGACTCGGTCGCACTCTTGCCGTACACCATCTGCAGATACGTCGGCAAATAGCCGATGACCGCGAACATCCCCACACCGATCACGACCATGCCGAGCAGTGTGGCGATATTGAAGATCCGGCTGCGGAACAGCCGCAGAGGGATGATCGGTTCCGCGGCTCGGCTCTGGGCGAACAGGAACAGCACCCATGCGACGACAGCGCCGACAGCAAGGCCGAGGACGAGCGGGTCGGTCCAGGAATAGTCGGTGCCGCCCCAGTCGGCGACAAGCACGGTGCAGGTGACAGCGGTGGCCATCAGGGTGATGCCGAGGTAGTCGACGGAGACCTTGACACTCCGGCGGGGCAGACGCAGCGCGAACGCGGCGACCGCTAGGGCGAGTACGCCCAAGGGCAGGTTGATCCAGAAAGCCCAGCGCCAGCCGATGCCGTCGGTGAACCAACCGCCGAGCAGCGGTCCGGCTACGGAGGCGAGGCCGAAGACGGCACCCATCGGGGCCATGTACTTGGCACGCTGCCGCGGTGGGACCAGGTCCGCGATGATGGCCTGCGCGGTGATCATCAGGCCTCCCCCGCCGAGGCCCTGCACGGCACGACCGACGATCAGAAGGGACATGTCCTGTGCCACGGCTGCGGTCGCGGACCCGGCGACGAACACGGCGATGGCGCCGAGGAAGAGCGCCTTGCGACCCATCAGGTCGCCGAGGCGGCCGTACACGGGCATGGCGATGGTGGCGGCGAGGATGTACGCGGTGGTCACCCAGGCCATGTGATTCACACCGTGCAGTTCGCCGACGATGGTCGGCAGCGCGGTACTGACGATGGTCTGATCGAGTGCGGCCAGCAGCATCGCGGTCATCAGGCCCGCGAATATCAGGCCGAAACGGTGCGGAATCCCGGCTGAGTCCTGCTCCTCCGTCTCCTCCGGGGTCAGTCCGCTCATTACAGCTCCTTAGGTCGTAGAGGATGCGCGGGCCGGGTCGGTGATCAGCCCACGGAAAGGGAGCGCAGCAATTCCAGGGCGCGCTCGACGTACGGGACCGGAGAGTCGTCGTCGCTCTGCGGGGCCACGCGCGACCAGCGCTCCATGCCGGTGCGCACGGCGGTCAGCGCGAGTGCGGCGATCATGCTCGGCAGCTCGTCCTCCGGCCCCTGCCCCATTCGCTGGGCGACCGCCTCGGCGATAGACCTCTCGAAGTCTCCGATGCGGGCGAGCAGCACGGCCTGGACGGGGGGATGACTGTCAGCCAGCGCGAAGACGTCGTGCATCGTCGTGCGCTCAGGTGGGTTGTCGGTCATTTCCCTCACGAGCAGCCCGATCACGCCCTCCAGCACCTCCCCGGGCGAGGCGGGGCCTGCCGCCACGAACTCCGTGGCCAGCGCCGGGGGCACCTCCGCCGGCCCCGGCAACAGGGCTCCCTCCTTGTTCGGGAAGTAGTTGAAGAAGGTACGGGGCGAGATGCCGGCCTCCGCACTGATCATGTCCACGGTGACCTTGTCGAAGCCATGCTTCCTGGTCAGCCGCAGCGCGGCCGTGTGGATCTCACGCCGCGTCTCGCGACGCCGTCGGTCGCGCAAGCCTTCACCCTGGGACGCCATGGACCTATTCTTGCATAGTCTGCAAATATTGCCGACTATGCAAAATATGCAATGGCCGCAATCCTGCCGTGCTTGGATGTACCGCAGCCGCGGTAGGGACGATTGCCGCAGCTGGGTGACGAGTCGCTGTGGTGTCGCCGCCTACGCTGGCGCCATGCGAACCATCGGCCGACGTGGTGGCGCGGCGGTCCGTCGCCGGCTCGGGAAGGTTCGCCTCGTCGGATATGTGGGGTTGACGTCCCTGCTGTCGGCGTGCGGCGATCCGACCCGGTTCCCCCGATGGCCCACGGTGCTGGACATCACCTTCGCGTCCCTGGCCAGCGCCGTGCTGCTCGCCCGCGCACGCAGACCGGTCATGGTGCTCGCGGCGGTCAGCGCCTTGTCCGTGGCCCACCAGGCGGGTGGAGGTCCGTTCTTCCCCTCGCTGCCGCCGCTCATGGTCGCCCTGTACACGGTCGCCCTGTGTTCTGGTCGGCGCCAGGCCTGGACTGCGGCCGCCCTCACCATGACGGCCATGTCCCTGGCGGCCACGTTCTTCCAGCCTGGCCCTCTGCTGGGTCCACAGCGTGTGGGGGCCGTTGCCTGGATGGGGCTGGCCACGGCCGTCGGCGACTCGGTCCGCAACCGTCGTGCCTACGTCCGGGCCCTGGAGGAACGGGCCGAGCGGGCCGAACGGACCCGCGAGGAGGAAGCCGCCCGCCGAGTGGCCGGGGAACGGATGCGGATCGCCAGGGAGTTGCACGATGTCGTCGCGCACGAGCTCACACTGATCAACGCCCAGGCCGGCATCGGAGTCCACGTGGGACGGGACGATCCGGTGCAGATGGCCGATCTCCTCGAAGCCATCAGAGAGGGTTCGAAGGGGGCGCTCGGCGAACTGCGTTCCATCGTGGGGCTCCTGGGCCAGCCCGGGGATCCTGTCGCCCCACGCGAGCCGAGCCCGGGTCTTGGCCGGCTGGAAGACCTCGTGGTCTCCTTCGACCGGGCCGGACTGCAGGTTGACGTCGGCCTTGAGGGACAGGAACGGCCGACACCGTCGGCGGTGGACCTGGCGGCGTACCGGATCATCCAGGAAGCGCTGACCAACGTCCGCAAGCACGCGGGCGTGAACACCGCGGCGGTACGGCTCCGTTACGGCCATGACGTACTGCACGTCACTGTGGAGAACCACGGCAACCCCCTTCGGCGCCCGGGCGAGGGGGGCGGCACGGGACACGGCCTGATCGGCATACGCGAACGCGCGGCCGCGGTAGGCGGGAGCACGGCGACCGGTCCGCGCCCCGGTGGCGGATTCACCGTGCAGGCGTGGCTGCCGTTGACCGCCGCTCGGAGCACGGAACGTGAACGAGTGAGGAACGAGGGAACCCTGTGACGATCCGGGTCCTGCTGGCGGACGACCAGGCCCTGCTGCGCAGCATGCTCAGACGGCTCGTCGACAACACTCCGGGCATGGACGTGGCCGGCGAAGCCGCGGACGGTGCGGAGGCGATCGAGCTCGTACGGGAGAGGGGCGCCGACGTGGTCCTCATGGACATCCGGATGCCCGGAACAGACGGCATCGAGGCCACCAGGGCCATCACCGCGGATCCCGCTCTCGCCGACGTGAAGGTCCTCATCCTGACCACGTTCGAGATCGACGAGTACGTTGCCGAGGCGGTGCGGGCGGGAGCACGGGGTTTCATCGGCAAAGGAGCCGACCCCGAGGATCTGCTGGCCGCGATCGAGACCGTTGCGGCAGGCGAGCCCATGCTGTCGGCGACGGCGACGGCCGCCCTCATGGCACGCTTCCAGACCCATGCCCTGCCCCACTGGGCGAAGGAGACCGAGCGGCTGGCAGAACTCACCCCCAGGGAGCGCGAGGTACTGGTTCTGGTGGCAAGCGGCCTGACCAATGACGGCATCTCCCAGCGTCTCCAGCTGAGCAGACACACCGTCAAGACACACGTCAACCGGGCCATGACCAAAGTTGGCGTCAGCGAGCGCGCACAACTCGTGACGATCGCCTACGAAAGTGGTCTGGTGAAGCCGGGGGACATGCTCTAGGAGTGCATGGGTCTTCGGACGCAGTAAGGCACCACGGGGATAACGCGTCCGCGGTAGGCGGAAAGCACCGCGAGAGGCTGACGACCGTAGGACCGGCTCCGGGACAGGCTGGGGCGCGCCGCCCCAAGGCCAGGCGAATCCGGTCAGGGCGGCTCGTACCACTCCGTGCCGTTCCCAGAAAAGAGACCCGTCTCGATGTCCTGGCTGTCCCGGATCAGTCTTGCCAACCGCAAGTTGGCCGCGCTGATCACGATCATCGTCGTCGCCTTCGGGGCGTACGCCGCCTCGTCACTCAAACAGCAGCTCATCCCCAACATCTCCTTCCCCGCGGTCACCGTGACCGCGACGTATGCGGGGGCCTCGCCACAGGTGGTGGAGGACCAGGTCGTCAAACCGATCGAGGACGCCGTCAAGAGCGTCGACGGGGTAGAGACGGTGACCTCCACATCGCGGCAGGGCTCGGCCTCCGTTCAGCTGCAGTTCGACTACGACGCCGACGTCGACACCAAGACGAACGAGGTCCAGCAGGCTCTGTCGAAGAGCTCGGCGAGCCTGCCCGCTGCCGTCGATCCCCAGGTCCAGGAAGGCAGCAGCGACGACCAGCCGACCATGACGCTGGCCGTCACCTCCGGCGAGGACCAGCAGGACCTGGCGAAGGCACTCGATGACAAGGTGGTGCCCGAGCTCAAGGCCGTCGACGGGGTCAACCAGGCCACGGTCACCGGTGAACGCGATCGGGTCGTCGTCATCACTCCGGACTCCGCCAAGCTCCAGGACGCCGGTCTCACCGTCCAGTCGATCAAGAACGCACTGACCTCCAACAGCTCCGCCTCGCCCGGTGGGTCCGTGAACTCCGACGACAAGTCGCTCAGCATCCAGATCGGCGGTGCCCTGACCTCGGTACAGCAGATCGACGACCTCTGGCTGAGCGCGGACTCCGGCACTGCCGACGCGTCCGGCTCCGGCGGTACACCGTCGAGCGGCGCCGCCTCCACCGGCAGTTCCGTCTCACGGAGCCCTGTCCAGCTGAAGGACGTGGCGACGGTCAAGTTGAAGGACACCGATGCCACCACGCTGACCAGGACCAACGGCAAGGAGAGCCTCGGCATCTCCATCACGATGGATCAGAACGGCAGCTCGTCCTCCATCTCCCAGGACGTCCGAGGGAAGCTGACGGGTCTGGAGAGGAACCTGGGCCATGATGCCCGGATCACCGTCGTCTCCGACAACGGCCCGCAGGTGCGGCAGTCCGTCGTCGGCCTGTTCGAGGAGGGTCTGCTCGGGCTGCTGATGGCGGTCGTCGTCATCGTCCTCTTCCTGCGTTCCGTCCGCTCCACCCTGGTCACAGCCGTCTCGATCCCGCTCTCCCTCCTGATCGCGCTGATCGCGCTGTGGATGAAGGACTACTCGCTGAACGTCCTGACGCTCGGAGGTCTCACCCTGGCGGTCGGCCGGGTCGTCGACGACTCGATCGTGGTCCTGGAGAACATCAAACGACACCTCGGCTACGGCGAGGACAAACGCACCGCCATCCTCAGCGCGGTGCGCGAGGTGTCCACCGCGGTCACCCTCTCCACCCTCACCACAGTGGCGGTGTTCGTCCCCATAGCGCTGGTCAGCGGACTCGTCGGGGAGCTGTTCGGGCCGTTCTCGGTCACCGTCGTGGCGGCCATGCTCGCATCATTGCTGGTGTCCCTCACCCTCGTGCCCGCGCTCGCCTACTGGTTCCTCAAACCCCCGAAGGAGGCAGCGGGCGTCGACCCGGAAGAGTTCCGCAGGAAGGTCGAGGAAGAGGAGCGAAGCGGTGTGCTGCAGCGGGCGTACGTCCCCGTCATCGACTGGGCCGTCGGCCACCGCAAGTCGGTCCTCGGCATCGCGGCCGTCCTGCTCGTCTTCACCTTCAGCCTGACCGCCGGCCTCAAGACCAGCTTCCTCGGCGACTCCGGCTCGGACTCCGTGAGCATCACCCAGACCCTGCCCGAAGGCACCAGTCTGCAGGCCACGGATGCGGCGGCGAAGAAGGTCGAGAAGGTCATATCCGCTGTCGCCGGAGTCGACTCATACCAGGTGACCATCGGTTCCTCGGGCGGTTTCGCCGTCATGGGCGGCGGCAGCAGCGCCAACAGCGCGTCCTACAGCATCGCCCTCAAGGACAGCGCCGACTCCTCCGCGGTCGAGGACACGCTGCGGGACAGGCTCGACGACCTCAAGGGCGCTGGAGACCTGACGGTCGGCTCCAACACCGGCTTCGGGTCCAACAACGACATCGAGGTCGACGTCAAGTCCGACGACGACACCAACCTCAAGACAGCCACGGACGAGATCGAGAACGCGCTCAAGGGCCTCAAGGAGGTCACGGACGTCAGCAGCGACCTCTCCACCCAGTCACCACAGATCGCCATCCGGGCCAAGGGTGAGGCAGCCGCATCGCACGGCCTGACCGAGACAAGCATCGCCTCGGCCGTCAGTGAGGCCGTCCAGGGCAGCACCATCACGCAGATCACCGCCGACGGCTCGGCACGCGACGTACTCGTCAAGACCACTTCCGCCACGCCGAACAGCGTCAGCAGCCTCAAGGCTCTGATGATCTCGACATCGCAGGGAGACGTCCGGCTGGACAAGGTCGCCACAGTCACCCAGACCGAGGCTCCGACGAAGCGTCAGCGGGTCGACGGCTCCGGGTCGGCCTCCGTCACAGCCACTCCGGTCGGCGACAGCACCGGCACCGCGAGTACGAAGGTGCAGCAGGCGGTCGACAAGCTGAAGCTGCCGTCCGGCGTGACGTACGAGATGGGCGGCGTGACAGCCAATCAGGGTGACGCCTTCAGTCAGCTCGCTCTGGCGATCCTGGCCGCGATCGCGATCGTCTTCCTGTTGCTCGTCGGGGTCTTCCGCAGCATCCGCCAGACGCTGGTGCTGCTGGTCTCCATCCCGTTCGCCTTCACCGGCGCGTTCGCCCTGTTGCGCATCACCAACACCCCGCTCGGCGTGGCTGCGTTGATCGGCATGCTGATGCTCATCGGGATCGTGGTCACCAACGCCATCGTGCTGATGGACCTCGTCAACCAGTACCGAGCCCAGGGGATGAGCATTCAGGAGGCGGTCCGTGAGGGCGGCCGCCGCAGGCTCCGACCCATCCTGATGACCGCACTCGCGACCATCTTCGCGCTCCTGCCGATGGCTCTCGGCATCACCGACTCGGGCGGCTTCATCTCCACACCGCTCGCCGTGGTGGTCATCGGCGGCCTCTTCAGCTCCACCCTGCTCACGCTGGTCCTCATCCCGACCCTCTACACGATGGTCGAGACCCGGCGCGAGCGCCGCGCACAACGCCGTTCCCGCCGGGCTGGAGGTACGAAGGTTCCAGCGGCTACGGGCGATCCCACGCTGCAACCCCAGCCATAGACGGCTCCTCGCAGAACACCGTGTCCTGCGGTCCTGGTCCGCCAGGCCGCAGGACACGCCTGTCCATGGGGCGAGTCACGGTCGTTCTGCCGGTTACACCGGGATGAGGCCCGCACATGCGGACGGCCACCGGCTGGTCTTCGAAGGAGCGGAGTCTGAAGGAGATCACCACGATGACCGCACCCGGCAGTCCGCTCCTGCGCGCCCTCGCCGAGAACAACCTCGCCACAGCACGACCCGGTCTGCTGCGCGCGGTGGTCAAGACCTTCACCAACGCCCTCACGTCTGCACAGGCCGAAGCCCACTGCAACGCAGAGTACGTCGAGGTACAAGGCATTTCTCCACGACCCCGGGACGCGCCTCTTGCTGTCCGACAGGCGACCGCACCGCCACGCCTGTCACAAGCCCTACTCCGGTCCGGCCACCACAGGCCCGGCAGAAGCATCGAATGCGTGAGTCACCTCGGGCCGGGTTCCGGGCAGCAGGAGAGCGCGGGCGCGTTCCTCGAAGGCTCGGTCGGTGGCGGTGAGGCGCCCATGGTGCTGGGCGAGGTGTTCCGCCCAGGAACCCACCAGGTAGTTCTCGATGAACCGGCCGGGTTCGTTTCCGTCCTCGAAAAGCCCCCACGTGAGCGCGCCGGTCCGGCGTCGGGAACGGGCGACGTGCTCCGTGGCATCGACGAATGCGACCCGGTCGCCCGGCGCGACTCGGTAGACCACGGAGACCAGCACCGGCCCGTCGTTCGGCCCCGGCTCGAAGACCAGGGGCGGGGTGGGCCAGTGGTCGGAGGGGGTGGGGTCGATGCCCTCCATGCCGTACAGCCGCCAGCGCGCCAAGGTGGCCGCGCTCACCAGCATCAGAACCCCACCCGTGAGCAAGGCGGCCGTCAGGCCCAGCCACTGCACGAGCGCACCCCCCAGCGGGGCAGCGACCGCCTGGCCGCCCTGGAAGACCAACAGATAGAAGGCCAGTCCGCGGGCCCTGACCCAGCCGGGCAGTCGCGTCTGCACCGCGGCATTGAGGGTGGACAGGACACTGATCCAGGCCACTCCCGCGGGCAGCAGCGCAAGCACCGCGACCCAGGTGACATGGACGATGGCGAGGACCACCAGCACGAGAGCGATTCCAAGGGCACCAGCACCCAACATGCCGTTGATGCCGAGGAGTTGGCGCAGGCGCGGCAGCGCGACGGCTCCGGCCACCGCGCCCACGCCGACCGCTGCGAGCAGCAGACCGTAACCTCCGGAACCCAGGCCGAGGGAGTCGGCGGCGATGAGCGGAAGCAGGGACCACAGGGCAGCCGCTCCGGGGATGAACAAGGCGGTGCGCAGCAGAACGCGCCGGATGCCGGGGGCGTTCCAGACGTAGCGGCGACCCGCGTACAGCGCCGTGCGCAGACGCTCCCGCTCAGCGGCGGGCACGGCCGTCTTCGGGCGGCGCCAGAAAACCAGTACGGCCGCGATACCCAGGAACGACATGGCGTTGAAGGCGAAGACCCAGCCCGCGCCGGCCACGGCGACCACAACGCCGCCCAGTGCCGGGCCGACCGCGCGGGCGAGGTTCATGTTCACCGCGCCCAGCGCGGATGCCTGCCCCAGTTGCTCTCGCTCCACCAGTTCCGGCTGGATGGCCTGCCACGACGGCCCCATCAGAGCGGTGCCGCAGCCGAGCAGGAAGGTGAGTGCGAGCAAGGGCACGGGTGACAGGGTGTTCTCGAAGGCCAGGGCGGTGAGTACGGCGGAGACCGCGAACATCGCGAACTGCGCCGCCAACAGCAGCCCCCGCCGATCGAACCGGTCAGCGAGAACGCCTGAGGGCAGGGCCAGCAGCACGATGGGCAGGCTCGACGCGGTCTGGACGAGTGTGACCATGGTCGCTCCGTGCCCGAGGAGCAGCCACTGCGCGCCGACTGTCTGCATCCACGTACCTGTGTTGGACACGAACTGGGCGATCCACAGGGCCCGGAAAACCGGAGCGGCCAGCGGCGCCCAGGCCGAGGCGGAACGGGTCGGACTCGAGGTGCTGACACTCATACGGTTGCTCCCGGTCCATGCAAGGGATCAAGGACGTTCGCATGCCCGAAGGATGCTCCTGACAAAGGCGTGCGGCTGAGGACGTACGTCAGAAGCAGCCGTCCAGCGGGTCGAGCACGCCGCCGAGTTGCCGCGGTACGCGGTCGAATTCGCCGCGGCGTTCGCGCCAGGCGCGCTGTTCCTCGGAGTCGGCGGCGGCCTCGGTGAAGGCATGGGCCTGCCGCGCACCCGAGCCGCCGTCACGGGCGAAGCCGCCGAAGCGGGCGACCGGGCTCCAGGCCGGGCTGATCTCCGGCAGCGGGGCGGCGATGCCCTCGTACTCCCCGGCCGCGTACACGATCTTGCCGCCGGCCACGGTGAGCAGGGCCTCGATGCGGTCGATGTCCTCGTCGGCCACGGAGAAGTAGTCGGCGGACAGGACCACAAGGTCGCCGTACTTGCCCTCGGTGATGGTGCCCTTGACGTCGGCCTCGCCGGTGAGGTGGGCGCCCGCGCTGGTGTACATCTCCAGTGCGGTGGCGCGGTCGACGCGGTTCTCGATCGGGTAGAGGAGGGTGTCACCGATGGTGCGGCCGGTGACCAGCCACGCCAGTGACAGCCAGGGGTTGTAGCTGGAGACGCGGGTGGCGTCCGTGCCGGCAGCGACCAGCAGGCCGGTGTCGCGCATGGCGCGGATCGGGGGTGCGGTCGCGGCGCGCTCGGCGCCGTAGCGGTCGATGAACGCCTTGCCCTGGAACATCATCCGGTTCTGCACGGAGACGGCTCCGCCCAGGGCCTTGATCCGGTCCAGGCTCTCCTGGCCGACGGTCTCGGCGTGGTCGAACAGCCAGCGCGTCCCGGGCGGGAAGCCCCCGTCCGCGGCGATCTTCTCGAAGACGTCGAGGTCCTGGCGAATGGTCTCGTCGTAGGTGGCGTGGAGGCGGAAGCCCCAGCCGTTGCCGAGCAGCAGGCGAGCCGCCGCCTCCAGTTCGTCCTTGGCGCGGGCAGTGAGTTCGGGGCGGGGTTCGGCGAAGTTCTCGAAGTCGGCCGGGGACCAGGCGAGGTTTTCGCCGGCGCCGTTGCAGCGCAGCCATGCGTCGCCGTCGCCGGGGCTGACCATGCCGATCCAGCGGCGCAGGTCGTCGAGTTCCTGTCCCGCGGTCTGCGGGAAGAGGTGGTAGGCGATACGGACCGTGAGTTCGCCGCGCTCGGCGAGTTCGGTGACGGCCGCGTAGTTGTCGGGGAAGTTCTGGAAACCGCCGGCGGCGTCGATGGCGCTGGTGATGCCGAAGCGGTTCAGTTCGCGCAAGTAGTGGCGGGTGGAGCCGAGTTGGTCCTCGGGGGCGAGGACGGGGCCCTTGGCGAGGGTGGAGTAGAGCAGTCCGGCGGCGGGCGCGGCGAGCAGGACGCCGGTGGGGTTGCCGGCGAAGTCGCGGACGATCTCACCGCCGGGCGGGTTCGGCGAGTCACGCGTGAAGCCGACGGCCTCCAGCGCGGCCCGGTTGAGGATCGCCGACTGGTACAAGTGCAGCACGAACACAGGGGTGTCGGGGGCGGCGGCGTTCAGCTCGGAGACGGTCGGCAGGCGCTTCTCCGCGAACTGCTCGCCGGTCCACCCGCCGACGACACGAACCCACTGCCCCTTCGGCGTGCGCTCGGCCTGCTCGCGGAGCATCCGCAGCGCGGTGCGCAGCGACCGTACGCCGTCCCACCGCAGTTCCAGCAGATAGTTGAGGCCTCCTCGGATGACGTGCAGGTGGGAGTCGTTGAGGCCGGGGATCACACGTCGGCCGAGCGCGTCGACGACGCGGGTGGCAGGGCCTATGTGCGGGGCCACGGTCGAGTCGTCGCCCACGGCGGTGAACACCCCGTCGGTGATGGCCACGGCGGACACCGCCGGGCGCACAGGGTCACCGGTGTGGATACGGGCGTTGCGGACGACGAGCTCGGCGGGGTGCTGGACCCCGTCGTACGGGCGTATGCCACCCACGGGCATGGTGCTGCTGGACAAGAGGGGCTCCTTGACGCGGAAGCGGAAAATGGTCGTCGGGCGACTCCTCGACGCTAGGTCTGCCACAATGAATCGGTCCAACACATGATTTCGCTCGAATCAATCGATACAAGAGATCGGCTGGTGGGATGGACCTGCGGCATCTGAAGTACTTCCTCGCCGTCGCCGAAACCCGCAATTTCACGCAGGCCGCGGCCATTTGCTACGTCGCCCAGTCCGCCCTCAGCCAACAGGTCGCCCGCCTGGAGAAGGACGTGGGCGCCCAGCTGTTCAGCCGCACCAGCCGTTCCGTACGGCTCACGGCCGCCGGGGAACTCCTCGAACCACTGGCCCGCCGCATCCTCGCCGACGTCGACAACGCCCAGGCCGCCCTCGACGCCCTGTCCGGGCTACGGCGCGGGCGACTGCGCCTCGGCCTCGTCCAGACCCGCGCCTCCTCGGTCGACCTGGTCGAGGTGATGGCCGACTATCACGCCCGCTACCCGGGCATCGACTTCCACGTGACCAACGCACCGAGTTCGGAGATGGCCGCCGCGGTCCTGGCCGGAGACCTCGACATCGCGATCGTCGGCCTCGGCCCGCGACAGATCCCGGACGGACTCGACCATCGCGTCCTGGCCAGCGACCCACTCGTGCTGATCGTGCCCGCGGACCACCCTCTCGCCGACCGGGAAGTGGCCGACCTCGCCGACCTGCCGGAGAGCCACCAGCTCATCCAGTTCACCCAGGGCAGCGGACTGCGCCGCCAGGTCGAGGCCGCCTTCGCCCGCGCCGGAGTGGAAGCGGGTCAGCACTTCCAGGTCGGCCAGATCCACGACATGATCCGACTGGCCGCACGGGGCATCGGCGTGACGGTCGTACCGCGCTCGTCCATCATCGATGGTGGCTCCGTTGCGGGTGCGGCCCCCGAGGCCCGCCTCCCCTTCGGCGCTCGCGCGCTCCGCCTCGCGGACGACGCCGCCGTCCACATCGTCTGCGCGGTCCACGACAGCAGGCGGCTAGCCCCGGCCGCAGCGGCGTTCCTCGACGTGACGGAACGACACACCACGAAATAACGATCGGCATTACCGATCACTGAACCCGTATCCACATGTTGGACGGAACGCTCGCTCGGGCCGGAGACTGAACACCGGTTCCCGGCAGCCGCGCACCTGCGGGGAACCGCCCTGCTCCCCTGCCTGCGATTCGGAGTACCGCCATGCCTGCCGCGCTACGGGACGCCTGGGCCACCGTCGTCCCCGACATGAAGGACCGCCACGGCCCGCTTCCCCCGCTCATGCTCACCCTGACGGTGGTGACCGGCCTCGTGGACGCGTTCAGCTACCTGGTCCTGGGCCACGTCTTCGTGGCCAACATGACCGGCAACGTCGTCTTCTCCGGCTTCGCGATCGCCGGCGCGCCCGGCTTCTCCCTCACCGCGTCGCTCGCGGCACTCGCCGCGTTCGCCACGGGCGCTCTGTTCGGCGGCCGCCTCGCGCACAGTGCCCGCGCCCACCGTGGCCGGGTACTGCACCTGGCCATGCTGCTGGAGACCGCTCTGGTCCTGGCGGCGTACATCGTCGCCGCGGCCTCCGACATGCCGAACGCCGGCACCGCCCGGTACGCCCTGATCGCGCTCCTCGGTCTTGCCATGGGCGTACAGAACGCCGCGGCCCGCGCCCTGGCCGTACCCGACCTGACCACGACCGTCCTGACGCTCACCATCACCGGCGTCGCCGCGGACAGCCGCGCCGCAGGCGGGGCGGGCGGCAAGACGGGCCGCCGCTCGCTCTCGGCGGCGGCCATGTTCACCGGCGGCCTCGTCGGAGCGATCGTCGTCCTGCATGGCGGCAACCCGGCTCTACCCCTGCTGTTCGCCACGCTGCTCCTGGCAGCGGCCACGGTCACCACGTTCACGCTGACCCGCTCCGACGCCACCTGGACGCAACCGCTATGACCACGAACCCCGTCCAGGCGGCCCCCAGCATCCGGCGGCACACACGAGAGCCCTCCCGGAGGGGCATTCTCCGCTCCGCGCTCCTCGAACTCGCCCTGACCACGCTCATGATGTTCGTCGTGGTCACCACGGTCCGCTGGCTGATGGGCACCCTCGCCCCAGGCGCCGACGGCTGGTGGAACACCCCCGAGGGCAGACTGCTTGCCCTCGCCCCTGTCTCCGGCTACACCATCACCGCCGTCATGCTCTCGCCCTGGGGCAGAGTGACCGGCGGCCACGTCAACCCGGCCATCACCCTGGCGATGTGGCGCTACGGTCGAACGCCGGGCAGTGCCGTCGCCCCTTTCATGGCCGGGCAGTTGGTGGGCTCGGTCCTCGGGGTCGCGGTCGGCCGGCTGGTGTGGGGACCGGTGATCGGCGCCCCGGCCGTGAACTACGCCGCCGTCCAACCGGCCGCGGGCTGGTCCTGGGCCGCCGTCGCCGCCGCCGAGGCCGGCACGATGTTCGTCATCGTCGCCATTGCCGGCATCGGTGTTTCCAGCAGCAGACTCGGCCCGTTCACCCCCTGGGCGGTGGGCACCATGATCGCCGCTCAGATCATCGCCTTCGGTAGCCTCTCCGGCGGAGTCGCCAACCCTGCCCGTGAGTTCGGCCCCGCCCTGTTCTCGGGCGCCTTCTCACTCCTGCCGGCCTATCTCCTCGCCCCGCTCGCGGGAGCGTACGCCGCGACCTTCGTGATCCGGCGGATCGGGACCCGCCGTCGAAATGCGTAACAGCCACCTCTGGCCTGGCACCTCGTCAGAACCGGCGTGAGATGAGCCGACGAGACGACCTCGCGGGCCTTCCATGACCTCACCGTTCTGATGCGGCCGTCGGCACCGTAGGCGGACGCCATTGGGGCCGAGGCCCGCCACAGAACGGGCTTGGACTTCCTCGCGAAGGTCTTCTTCCAGCCAGCCACGTCGGATATGGACGGCATCACCGATTCGCTGCCGATACACCCCCCACAGGAACAGGCAGCGGGATCGCGTTTCCCGCGACCTTCGAGTCATGGCTCCAGCGGACCTCTGGGGTAGCGTCATCCGAAGCTGCGCGTCCGACGCGGACGAGGAGTTCGATGAACTCGCGGATGACCGGGCGTTGTTCGTCGCCCGGGCGGACCACGATCGCGGTGGCCCGTACCAGCGGCATCCCGTCGATCTCGACGATCGCGAGACGGCCCTCCTTCAGCTCGTCTCCGATGGCGGGCCCGGAGAGCACTGTGATCGCGGAGCCGCTGACGGCCGCCTGCTTCATCACGTCGAGGCTCTGGGATTCGATGTCGACGCGCAGCCTGGCACCCGCCTTGAGCGCCCACCTCTCCACGAGCTGCCGCGACCGCATGGACGCGACGTAGGTGGCGAAGGGGTAGGCCCCCAGCGCACCGGCCCGTTCCCCGACCGGGATGCGGAGAATCTCATGGCCGGGCGCGGCCACCAGGTGCAGCTTCTCGTCCATGAGGGCGACCGTGCTGAGCTGCGGATCTGCGGGTACGCGGTAGAACCCCAGGTCGGCGGCGCCGCTCTTCACCATTCCAAGGCTTTCGCTGCGCGATCCCGCCTGGGTGACGCGCAGTTGCCGGTGCGGGAACCGCGCGCGTAGCAGGGGGAGGAGCCGGATGATGAAGTACTGGATGCTGTCCGATGGAGCGGTGATGCTCAACGTGGTCTCGGCATCGCCGCCGTCGTCCTGCGCTATGTCGGCGTGCAGTTCGTCCAAGACGCCCATCGCCCGGTCGCAGAAGGCCAGGAACGCTCGGCCGACGTCGGTGAGAGTGACTCCGATACCGGAATGCCGGTCGAAAATGGGTGATCCCAGGATGTGCTCGATGTGATGGACCCGCTGGGAAACGGCCGGCTGGCTCAGGCAAAGGATCTTGGCCGCTTCGCGGAACGATCCGGCACTTGCCACCGTCCGGACCGCGAACAGGTGATCGAATGACAGGCCGCGCAGCAACTGCTGGCGGTGGGGACCTGAGCTCTCGGTCATTGTCGCCCTCCTGGCCGAAAGACTACGTGGTCCTTGTCGATCAGACGAGCCTGGTTCACGCAGTGCGTGTACACGCGGCGTGAACCAGATCGCCACCGTCGTGCCTCAGAGCTTGATACGGCCGACCCCGTTGTCGATGACGACCTCGGTGCCGAAGTCGGCGGACAAGCGCTGGTACCGCTCAAGGATCCTTTCGGCGTCCGGTCCGGTCACGGCCAGGGGGCGGCCGTCGGTGAGGGAGCGGTCACTGCCTCCGACCGGGCGGCGCAGCGGGGCCTCCTTGCTGACCTCACGCCCGAGCTCCACCGGGTGCAGCTCGATCTCGCGTACCTCCCCGTCCTCCATGACGAGATTGATCACGGCCGAGCTCCACCAGGTCTCGTTCCCCGCGGTGAGGCCCGGGTGCAGCGGATGCGCCGCCGGCGTGAGCGTCGGAAGCCGGTCCGTGTCGTGGTTCCACGACTCATAGGCGTCGAAGGGGACGCGGCGGACGAACTCGGACTGCGCGAAGAAGTTGCCGACGCCGTAGAAGATCGGCTTGCTGCGGTAGATCTCGATGCCGAGGGTCTTGTGCCAGCCGTGGCCGATGAAGATGTCCGCTCCGGCGTCGATCGCGGCATGTGCGAAGTCGCGCATGAAGGCGGGCGGCTTGTTGCCTCGTCCGCCTTCGGAGACGCTGCAGTGGTGGGCGACCAGCACCAGGTCGGCCATGATCCGGGCCTCCTCGATGGTCCGGAGGTTGCCGGCGACGTCCCGCTCGTCACCGCTCGTGACGACACCGAAGTGGTCGGAGACCGTGAAGAGGTTGGATCCGGTCGTCGACTGGTCGCTCGGCATGGCCAGGCTGAACTCCCCCTCCCGGGCCTTCATGAGGAGGCCGCTGCTCCCCTCGACGTTCATCCCGGTCTCCCGCAGAATCCCGAGCTTGCCGCCGATGTCGCGCAGCTTGGCGGCGGCGTCCTCGTCGATGACGAAGCGGGTGATCGGCCGCAGCGAGTTCACGCCCGGGCGGCCGGGGAGGCTGGCCTTGGGGAGGCTCGCCCACTCGTGGGACTTGTTGCCCGAACTCGTGGAGACGAGTGCGACGCGACCCTTGCGCGTCTCCAGGTAGGCGGGTTCCCGGGCCTCTTCCAGGTCCCGGCCGGTGCCCGCGTGGGCGATTCCCGCGGCGTCGCAGTGGCTGATGGTGGAGAGGATTCCCTTCGCCCCGAAGTCGAAGCTGTGGTTGTTGGCCAGTGACGCGATGTCGACGCCGGCCCATCGGAGGTCGTGGGCGACCTGCGGGTCGGTGAGGAAGTAGCTGCCGATCTGATCACCCCGCGACGGTGCGTCGACCTCGCTGAAGTGGCCGAAGTTGGTCTCCACGTGGGCGTAGGTGAGGTCGCTGGACCGGAGCTTCTCCACGACGGCCAGGAACTCGGGCTCGTCGTGCATGGCGAAGGGGCGGGTCACCATGCACTCTCCGGCGAGCGCGACGGACCACTTGCTGCTGCGTGACATAGGAGACCTCATAGCCCTTGAGACGAATCGGTGCGGGATGCCGCCCCGGCGTCAACGGCGAGACCTGGTGCGAATGGCTCGGAGCCCGGCGGCTGAATCAGTCAACGACCGTCGCGAAGAGAGCGTCAAGCAGCAGTTCTCAATGGGGTGAAAGGCTCCGCTGATCGCCCTCCCCTCGTTCCGCACGCTTCGTACCTGTGAATACAGCGTGCGGATGAGAGAGGTCACGTCGTCGCCCCCAGGCGATCAGCGAGGCTTTTCACCCCCCTCGCTTTTCTTGGTTGACTCCCCCACGAACCCGGCTGTTTCGTTCCTCGCAGTACTCCGCCGTAACAGGGGGAGAACACTCCCGAAATCTTGCCGGATGGGAAGTAGCGCTCGTGACCACATTCCGCAGAAGAAGCGCCCTCACGGCCATGACAGTGCTGATGTGCTCCACGGCCCTGGCCGCGTGCGGCGGCTCGGGGCTGTCGGCGACGTCGGAGAAGGCCGCGAAGCAGACGTCGACGACCGACCTGACCGCGCTCGTCAAGAGCGCCAAGTCCGAGGGAACCCTCACCATCTACACCGCTCTCCAGACGGACCAGATGAAGGGCTGGACGGCCGACTTCACCAAGAAGTACGGCGTCAAGGTCAAGATACTGCGGCTGTCGAGTGCGACGCTCGGCACGACGTTCCAGACCCAGCAGCAGGCCGGCCGCAACCAGGCCGATCTGCTGGAGACCAGCAACTACTCCCAGTTGCAGGGTTTCGTGCAGAAGAAGTGGATCGCCAAGTACACACCACAGGCCGCGGACCTCTACCCGAACGACCGCGTCGTCGCCGGTTACATGTACCCGCTCCTCCAGTCCACCGGCGGCATCGCCTGGAACACCAAGGTCACCCCGGCCGCGGTGCAGAAGAAGCTCGCCGCGGACCCGTGGAACGCGCTGCTCGACCCGGCGCTCAAGGGCAAGATCGTGCTGATCTCCCCCTCCAACGGCGGCTCCGGCATGGCCTATTACGCCAACCTGGTCTACAGACTCGGTGACCAGTACGGCTGGTCATACCTGGAGAAGCTCGCCAAGCAGAAGCCCGCCATCACCGACAGCGTCGCCTCCATCTCCCAGCAGATCTCGGCCGGCACCTACTACGCGACCGACTTCGGTGAGGAGTCCATCTTCGGCGCTGCCGCCGTCGAGGGGGCGCCCGTCCAGTTCTCGTCCCTGGCCGAGATGAACGCGACGCAGTTCATGCAGGCGATACCGAGCTCAGCGCCCCATCCCGCCGCGGCCCGGCTCTGGAGCGAATGGACGGCGACGCTCGCCGGACAACAGGCCATGACGAAGTCCGCCGGCGGTGAGTCGTCGGCCAAGGGCTGGACGGACAACACCAGTTACGCCGACAAGTTCTCCTGGTACAAGCAGGTGGCCGACCCCTGGGTCGGCTGGCGCACCGACCCACGTCTCCAGGGCGACAACCTGCAGAAGTTCCTCGCCAAGTGGAACTCCGTCTTCGGGGTGCGGTCGTGAGCTCCGTAACCGACTTCGCCGGCCCCACCACGTCGGTGCAGGACGACCACCTGCCCCCGGTGAGCAACCGGCGCGCGGGCATCGTCCTCCTTCCGGTGACCTGGGCCGTGCTCGCCGTGCTCATCCTGGCTCCGGTCGCCTATGTCGTGGTGGCCTCCGTGCTCTCCGAACCCACGGACCTCGGCTCGGGGTTCGACTTCTCAGCGGTCCGCGAGGTCTTCGCCACCGCCCACATGCTGAAGCTGCTCGGGCAGACGATTGTCTTCGCACTCGTCGTCGCCGCTCTGACAACGGTGATAGGCACCGCGCTCGCGTGGACCACCACCAGGCTGCAGATGCGGGGCAGCCGCCTGCGGGAAGTGCTGTGCATCGGGTCGCTGTTCGTCGCCCCCTTCGTCACCGCGGTGGCGTGGATCTGGCTCGCCACCCCGCAGACCGGCGTCCTGAACCGAGCACTGCACGACCTTCACGTCCCCAGCGCGCTCCAGCCCAACATCCTCACCGCCGGCGGCATGGTCTTCGTGCTCGTCACGCACTACGTGCCCTACTCGTACCTGTTCATCTCGGCCGCGATGCGCGGACTGGACCCCACCTTGGAAGAGGCGTCGCTGGTCAACGGGCGGAACATCTTCTCCACGACCCTGCGCATCTCGATCCCGATGCTCCGCCCCTCGATCCTCTCCTCCGCGCTGTTCGTCACGATCCTCTCGATGGGCGAGTTCACCGTACCGAGCATCCTCGGCCAGGCCGGAGCCTTCCAGCCGCTGTCCGTCGACGTCTACAAGTCCCTCTACGGTGACGTGCAGAACATCCCCCTCGGCGCCGCGATCAGCGCGGAACTGCTGATCACCTGTCTCGTCGGCCTGTACCTCTACCAGCGGACGATTCGCAGCAGCGGCCGATACGTGTCCGTCAGCGGGCGCGGACACCGCAACAGCCGGATCAGCGTCAACCGCGCGACGGCGGCCGTCGTATGGATCGTGACCATCGGCTACGGCCTGGTCGCCTTCGCCGTGCCGTTCGCGGCCCTGGTGCTCATGTCGCTCTCGAAGTACCTCGCGCCGTCGATCGCCGACATGCACCTCTCCTTCGCCAACATGTGGAACACGATCGACACGACCGAGGTCCGTACGGCGACGATCCACTCCCTGATCCTGGCCGTGGTGGTGCCGACCGTCTGCATCGTGATCGGCCTCGCGATCGTCTACCTCTCCGACCGGCTGCACATGCCGACCAGCGGCGCGATGGTGTACATCGCCACGGCACCGCTCGCGCTTCCCGGCCTCGTCATGGGCATGGGCATCCTGCTGCTGTTCATCCGGACGCCCCTCTATCTGACGATGACGATCATCGGTATCGGGCTCGTCTCGATCTCGGTGACCCACGCGGTACGGCTCATCTCCAACGGGTTCCACCAGATCGACCCGACCCTGGAGGAGGCCTCGCTCGTCTGCGGCGCCTCACGCCTGAGGACGGTGTGGTCGGTGCTGCTGCCGCTGATCCGTCCGTCGGTCTTCTCGGCGTTCATCCTCATCTTCGTGCTGGCCCTGCGCGAGCTCAACGTCGCCGTGGTCCTGTACGCGCCCGACTCCAACGTGCTCTCGGTCGTCGCCTGGAACTACTCCGAGAGCGCGCTGACCAAGGCCGCCTCCGTCGGCGTTCTGCAAGTCGTCGTCATGTTCATCGGAATGGGCCTGCTGCGGCTCGTCCTCAACCCCGACAGGAAAAAGGACTCATGAACCCTGAGCTCCTGGAGCCGACAGCCCCCACGCGCCCGGTGATCCTCGACGTCAACGGGCTCATCGCCGAGCACGGCACGAACCGCGTGGTCAACGGGGTCTCCTTCCGGATCGAAGAGGGCGAGTTCGTGACCCTGCTCGGTCCGAGCGGCTGCGGCAAGACCACGACACTGCGCTGCGTGGCGGGCCTGCACCGGGCCGCCGGCGGCTCGATCTCCATCGACAACCGACTCGTCGCCGACGCCCGCACCCATGTACGGCCCGAGCACCGCGCCCTCAACATGGTGTTCCAGTCGTACGCCCTGTGGCCCCACATGACGGTGTCGCAGAACATCGCCTACGGCCTGAAGGCGCAGAAGGTGGCCAAGGCGGAGATCGGCCCCCGGGTCGAGGAAGTCCTGGACCTCGTCGGTCTCTCCGGATTCGGCAAGCGCTCGGCCAGCCAGCTCAGCGGCGGCCAGCAGCAGCGCGTCGTACTCGCCCGCGGCCTGGCCACCCGTCCGCGTCTGCTCCTCCTCGACGAACCGCTGAGCAACCTGGACTCCGAACTGCGCAGCCGCATGCGCACCGAGATCCACACACTCCAGCGCAGCCTCGGCCTGACCACCCTGTACGTCACCCACGACCGCGCCGAGGCACTCGCCCTGTCGGACCGGGTGATCGTGCTGCGCGAAGGCGTCGTACAGCAGGTGGGACCGCCCGGCGTCCTCTACGACGCGCCGGTCAACCGCTTCGTCGCCGAAGCCCTCGGCCCCGTGAACGTCCTGCGTGCCGTCGTGACCGAAGCCGGCCGCTCTCCCGCCGCCCAGCTCACCGGCGTCGAAGGAGCGCCCACGATCCCCATCGCGGCGGGAGTGCACGCCGTGACGGCCGGTCAGGAGATCGAGGTCCTCCTGCGGCCGGAAGCGATGACCCTGACCCCGGCCGGACTGCCCGGCACCGACGAGTTCCCCGCGACCGTCAAGGTCGTGGAGTTCCTCGGCAACCGCACCGAGGTGACCTGCACCGCGGGCGGCAGCGACTTCAAGATCGATCTGGACGGCCGGGCCGCCGGCATCGAGCGGGGCGACATGGTGAACGTCTCCCTGCGCAAGGAGCGCGCCGTGTCGGCTCCCGGCTGGCAGCCGATCGGCTGACCAACTCCCGTACCAGGGAAGCGAATCGAAGCACGAACAGAAGGACGACATGGACCACCTCCTCAAGGGAAAGACCGCGATCGTCACGGGCGCGAGCGCCGGTATCGGCCGCGCGATCGCCACCCTCCTCGCAGCCGAGGGCGTGCGGCTCGCGCTCGTCGCCCGCCGCCGCGCATCGCTGGAACTCCTCGCCGAGGAACTGGCGCCCCTCGGCGGCGACCGACCGATGATCATCACCCAGGACGTCATGGAGAACGACGCCGCCGAGCGGATCGCCGAACAGGCCGGCAACGGCCTGGGCCCGGTCGACATCCTCGTGAACAGCGCCGGCGGCCACGCGCCGAGCGGCACACACGGCGCCGAGGAGCACTGGGACATCGCCATGCGGCTCAACTTCACCCAGCAGCGCCGACTCGCCGGACAACTGGTCCCTGCCATGGTCGCGCAGGGCTGGGGCCGCGTAGTCAACATCACCGGCAAATCCGAACCGACCCGGATGAGCCCCGAGTTCTCCGCCAAGGCCGCGATCCACGCCTGGTCGAAGGGACTCTCGCGCGACGTCGCCGCACACGGAGTCACCGTGAACTGCATCGCGCCGGGCCGCATCCTCACCGAGCAGATGTCCCGCAACTACACCCCCGAGGAACGGGCCGAGCACGCGCGCGAGATCCCGGTCGGACGCTACGGCCGCCCGGAGGAGCTCGCCGCACTGGCCGTCTTCCTCTGCTCGCCGCTCGCGTCGTACGTCACCGGCACGCTGATCGCCTGCGACGGCGGCCTGCGGCGCTACCAATTCTGACCCGGCCCGAGCGCCCGGATCCTCGCCCTACAACAAGAAGGAACGCACTGTGCCGACCCATGCCCATTCCGTCTCCCGCGTCCTCACCGAACACGGCTGCACGCACCTGTTCACCCTCATGGGTGACGGAAACATGCACCTCGTACTCGCCCTGGCACAAGCGGGTGTCGAGATCGTCGAGGTGCGCCACGAAAGCGCCGCGGTCGCGATGGCCGAGGGCTATGGCTGGTCGTCGGGGCGGGTGGGCCTCTGTTCGGTGACCCACGGTCCGGGCCTGAGCCACACGGCCACGTCACTGCTCGTTGCCGCCCGCAACCGCTCACCGCTCGTCCTGATCGCGGGAGAGACCCCGACCCGCTACACCGGAGCGCAACGGTTCGACCAACGCCGGCTGGTCGAGTCGTGCGAGGCCGTCTATCGGCCGGTGACGGTGCACGACGACGCCGGAGCCGTCGTGGCGGCGGCGATCGCCGAAGCCGCCCGTGACCGACGGCCCGTCGTCGTCGGCATCCCCGCCGACCTCATCGACGCCTCCGCCGCAGTGCCCCACGCCGTCGTGTCCGAGCCCGTACCCGCCGGGCTCGATGACGAGGTCAACACCGCCGCCGCGGCACAACTCGTGAAGGAGCTGCGAGACGCGAAGCGACCTGTGCTGCTCGCCGGGCGCGGGGTGATGGCGAGCGGCTCGTCCGCCCTCGTCCGCGAACTCGCTGAGCTGTCCGGCTCGGCGCTGTCCACGACCCTGCCGGCCAAGGGCATGTTCGACGGCCATCCCCTCGACCTCGGCATCGCCGGCGGTCTGACCCACCCGGACGCCGAGCCGGTCTTCCGCGACGCCGACCTCGTCATCGCGCTCGGCGCGGGTGTCGGCGCGAGCACGACCCGATCGGGGCAGCTCTTTCCCGACGCCAGGTTGGTGCGGCTCGATACAGCACTCGATCGCGACCAGACCACCGCCGACAACTCGGGCGTGCGGGGCGAGGCACACGCGACGCTCACCTTGATCCTCGAAACTCTCCGCCCCCAGGGGCCGACCGAGCCGTGGTTCCGCCTCGCGCGTCCACTGCCGGACTGCTGGAGCGCCGAACTGACGGACTACCGACCGCAGTTGGCACCCGGAACCGTGGATCCGCGGCACGCCGTGCTCGCCATCGACCAAGCGCTGCCGGAAGACGCGGTGATCGTGGTCAGCAACGGCCACTGCTCCGGCTTCGCGTCGGCACTGCTGAGGACCCCGGCCCCACGCGGCTTCCACCTCGCCCAGGGTTTCGGCTCGATCGGTCAGGGACTCACCACCGCCGTCGGCGTCGCCCTCGGCGCACCCGACCGACACGTCGTGGTCATCGAGGGCGACGCCGGATTCATGATGCACGCCCAGGACCTCGACACCGCCGTGCGCGCCGGAGCACATCTCACCGCCTTCGTCCTCAACGACGAGGCGCTGGGCACCGAATACCACCGGCTCAACGCAGGCCCGGACACCGGCGAGCTCGCCGTCGTACCCACGCCACGGATCGCCGACGTCGCCAAGGCGATGGGAGCCGTCGGCCGCCAGGTGACCGACCTCGCCGAACTCGGCGACGCCACGCGTGACGCGCTCGCGGCCCGTACCGCCGTCGTCGAGATCCGTACCTCGCGCACCGTCGAGAGCCGACACCTGCGCTGGCGCCGCATCCCTGTACCGGCCGGTGGCGGGGTGCGGGCGACCGCTTCTGAAGGAGACGCCCATGGCCGCTGAGCTGACGACCTGGTCCACAGCCGACCTCTGTGACGAGCACGAAGGATCCATCGACGCCTGCGCAGCCCAGTTCACACTGTACAGCGGCCTGCGCGCGTTCCGCGGGAGCATCGCGACGGTGCTGTGCGACGAGGACAACGTCCTGGCCCGCCAGGCGTTGTCCGAGCCCGGCGCGGGCCGGGTACTCGTCGTCGACGGCGGCGGCTCCTTGAACTGTGCCCTCATGGGCGACCAGATGGCGGAGCTCGCGGTCGGAAACGGCTGGGCCGGTGTCGTCGTGAACGGCGCGGTCCGCGACGTCCTTGCCCTGGGCCAACTCCCGTTCGGGGTAGCCGCCTTGGGCTCCAACCCGTTCAGGAGCGACAAGCAGGGCGCCGGCCGACGCGACATCGACGTGACGTTCGGCGGTGTCACCTTCCGGCCCGGCGACACCGTGTACGTCGACGACGACGGCCTCGTCGTCCTCCCCTGACCGCCTCGACCACCTGATTCGCATTCTGCCCGGACTCCTCGCCCGGGCCTCATGAGAAGAGGTTCGTTCCATGAGTCGCGCGAAAAAGACCAACAACAGCCTCCCACCAGCAGATGGACTCCGGAGTTCCGTGGCCACTGTCTGCGCGCTCATCCTGGCCATCGCCGGATTGCTCGGCATGAGCGTGAGCAGCGCCGCGGCAAGCACTCCAACTACAGGCTCGGTCACGGGAGACAGGATCGTTCACACAGCGAACGGCGCCGTCGCCGGCACCACGACCGACACCTACCGCTCCTTCCAGGACATTCCCCTCGCCAAAGCTCCTGTCGGCCAGTTGCGCTGGAAGCCGCCCCAGCCGGCCGCTTCCTGGTCCGGCGTACGGGACGCCACCGCGCCCGGGCCCGCCTGCACGCAGACCGGAGCCAGTGGCACGGGCAGCAGCGAGGACTGCCTCAACCTCAACGTGTGGACGCCGTCCGACGCACATGCCAGCTCGAAACTGCCGGTCGCGGTATGGATCTACGGCGGCGCCTATCGAAGCGGCTCAAGCAACGAGTACCAACCCGTCTCCATGGTGGACCAGGGCAACATGCTCGTCGTCACCATCAACTACCGCCTGGGTGCGATGGGCTTCCTGACGCTTCCGCAACTGGACAAGGACAACGGAGCCGCCTCGGGCGACTACGGTCTGCTCGACCAGATCCAGGCCCTTCGCTGGGTCAGGCAGAACATCGCCCGGTTCGGCGGCGATCCGAGCCGCGTGATGATCGCGGGCCAGTCCGCCGGCGGTGAGTCCGTCTGCACGCTCCTGGCCTCCCCGAAAGCCGCAGGACTGTTCAGCCGCGCGGTCGTCGAAAGCGGCCTCACCTGCCTTGAGGCCGACCGCAAGAATGCCCAGCGGAACGACGCCGCCTTCGTCACTGCCATCGGCTGCGACAACTCCGCATCGGCTACGACCGTGATGACGTGCCTGCGGAACAAGTCGCCCGCCGAAGTCCTCGCGGCGCAGTCGGCGGCCGGACAGATCTGGTACCCCACCACGCAGGTACCCGCGCTGCCCAGGCAGGCACCGGTCGCATTCGCCACGGGCGCGTTCAACCATGTGCCGGTGCTGATCGGCACCACCGACGACGAGGGGGCGTTCTTCATCTACTCCGCCACGGACGCCGCCGGCCGACCGGTGACGCCCGCCACGTACCAGAGCGACATCCAGGCGTCGTTCGCCACCACCGCCTCACAGGTGCTGGATCACTATCCTCTGAGCGATTACAGCGTGCCGGGCGCTGCCGAGGCCCAGATCAAGACGGACGTCGCCTTCACGTGCCCCATGCTCTCCAACGCGGCTTCGCTCAGCGCGTCCGTTCCGACCTACGTGTACGAATTCCGTGACACCACCGCCGCGGGCAACATCGACGGCGGCCCGGAGCACTCGGCCGAACTGCCGTACCTGTGGGGGACGAAGGGCTCCGCCACCCTGACGGTCGAACAGCAGCGCCTGTCCCGCGACATGATCGCCTACTGGGCCGCATTCGCCCGGACCGGAAAGCCAGCCGTCCAGGGGCTGCCGACAGTCCCGCGCTACTCCCCCACCACACCGCACGAGATCGCCTTCAACAGCGACGGCCCGGCCCTGGTCTCCGACACCGCCACGAACCACCAGTGCGGGTACTGGGACACCTACTTCGCCCACGGATTCCCCTTCCACTTCTCGCCCGGGAATGCGCTGGCGTTCCCGTCGAACGGTCAACTGCCGTCGCGCAAAAGCCAGTAGTCCTGCCGGCTGCGCCCACTCGCCCACTGCCGCCCCTCCACGAAGGGCAAGGTCATGTCGTCCACCCCCACCACTGGGATCCGTTGCATGCTGATGCGCGGCGGTACCTCCAAGGGTGCCTACTTCCTCGCCGGAGACCTGCCAACCGACCCGCACGAACGCGACCAACTCCTCATGCGGGTCATGGGCACCCCCGACCCCCGCCAGATAGACGGTGTCGGCGGCGCGAACCCGCTCGCGAGCAAGGTCGCCGTCGTCTCCCGATCCACCGACCCCGAATCCGACATCGACTACCTGTTCCTCCAGGTGGGAGTGGAAGCGGCCACCGTCTCCGACCGGCAGAACTGTGGAAACCTCCTGGCCGGAGTGGGGCCCTTCGCGGTGGAGCGCGGCCTGGTTCCGGCGGGCGACGTACAAACCCGGGTACGAATTCGCATGGTCAACTCCGACAGCCTGGCAACCGCCACGTTCTCCACTCCTGGTGGCGTCGTCGACTACAGCGGGGAGACCGCGATCAGCGGTGTCCCCGGCACGGCGGCTCCCGTGGTGCTGGACTTCGCCGACACCGAAGGCGCCGCGTGCGGGAGCCTGCTGCCCACCGGCAACGTCCGGGACGAGATCGACGGCATCGCCGTGACCTGTATCGACAACGGGATGCCCGTGGTCGTCGCCGCCGCCGTCGACCTGAGCGTCTCCGGCTACGAGACGCCCGCCGAACTCGCCGCCGACCCCGGCCTGCGCGAACGCGTCCAGTCGCTGCGGCTCGCCGCCGGCAAGCTCATGGGCCTGGGCGATGTAACGGACGCCCCCGTCCCCAAGACCACCCTGGTCGCGCCACCACGCGAGGGCGGCGCCATCAGTACACGCACCTTCATCCCTCTACATCCGCACGACTCCATAGGTGTGCTCGGCGCAGTCACGGTGGCGACCGCGGTCCTCCTGGAGGGTGCCGTCGGACACGACCTCGCCCAACTCCCCGCCCCCGGAGCCTCCTTGAGCGTCGAACACCCCACCGGCCGACTCGACATCGGCATCGATCTGGATACCGCCACCACACCTCCGCGCGTTCGCCGCTCCAGCCTGGTGCGGACCGCCCGGAAACTCTTCGACGGAACCGTCTTCCCTCGGACGTACTGAAATCCGCAGCCGAGACCAGGGAATTCAATGGACATCGCACGGCGACGTTTCCTTTCCACAACTGGCGCCATTGCCATGGGCACAGCTGGGGCATTCGCCACAAGCGGCTGCGGGACCGATTCTCATTCCGCCGCAACCGAACCAGAGTTGAAACTCACGATCGCGGTCAGTTCACCCTGGATGGCCAATCAAGTGGCACTGACCAGTACACATGAACTCTTCCTCGGTCTGCCCCGCTTCCCCGGCCACGAGACGACCCCGTCGCTCGCCCACAGGACCACCGACGGCACCGTCGCCGCCTTCCCCGGTACTTCCTGGAACGACTGGAAACGTGGCGACAGCGGCCGGGACGCCTTCGTCTACGTCAACAGCGTGCACGCCTTCGCCGACGACACCGTGTGGTGCGTCGACCAGGGAGGGCTACGTCCCGACTCGGCACCGAAGAACCTCTCGACGCCGAAACCGGGAGCGCAGAAGATCGTCCGACTCGACGCCCGGACGGGCGCGATCCTCGACGTCCTCCGATTCGACGACGACATCCTGCCCGCCGGAGCCCGGCTCAACGACCTGCGGATGCACGGCAGCACGCTCTACGTCACCGACTCGGGGCTCGGCGCCATCATCGTGCACGACACGACGACCGGCAAAACCCTTCGACGCCTCTCGGGGCGCAAGGAAATGCTGGGTACCTCGACGCCAACCACAGCCTCCCCCACGGCCTCCGCATCGTCCGGGAAGACAGTGAACGGGCACAAGACGCCGAAGAGCGACCTCATCGAGATCAGTCCGGACGGCACCTGGCTCTACTGGGGCTCCCCGACCGGCCCCCTCCGCCGCGCCTCCACCCGGCTGCTGCGCGACCCCGGCATCGCCGACGAGCAACTCGCCGCCCACGTCGAGCACGTGGCCGACATCCCGCTCTCCGGCGGCTGCGCCATGGACACGCGCGGCAACCTGTACCTCTCCGACATCGACAACCATCGCATCGTGCTCCTGCCCCCGTCGGGCGAACGAAAGATCCTCGCCTCGAACCCGGGACTCATCAGCCCCGACGGCTCCTTCATCAGCCGCGACCGTCATCTCTACGTCCCCGCCCCGCAGACGGAACGCACCGAGCTCTTCGGCAACCCGAAGGACCTGACCAGCAAACCCTTCCACATCTACGCCCTGGCCCTGCCCACCGCCTTCGACGGCATCGCGCTGGGCGCCGCCGTCACAGGCGCATGAGACGAAGCGGCTGCGCTGCCGACGGCACGACACGATGGGCCCGCCGTCCGGAGCCGTGGGTGACCGAGTGACGCCCCGCCGCCTGGAACGGTTCTCTCCGAGGCTCCGGCCGGCTTCGGACGAAGGCGTGCCGCGCATCGGCAGTTTCGCCTCTCTGCGGCTCAGGAACTACCGGCTGTACGCGGTCGGGCAGACCATATCCGTGATCGGGAACTGGGTTCAGAACATCGCCGTCGGGTGGTTGACCCTCCAGTTGTCACACAGCGGCACCATGCTCGGGATCGTCACCGGGTCCCGCTACCTGCCCGTCCTGCTGCTCGGTGTCTGGGGTGGCCTGGTGGTGGACCGGCACGACACTCGCGCACTCCTCACGGCAACGCAGATCTGCTTCGCCGTTCAGGCCGCAGTACTCACGGCACTGTGCTGGGCCCACGTCATGAACCTGCCCCTGCTCGTCATCATCATGCTGCTGCTGGGACTTACCAACGTGTTCGACAACCCCGCGAGGCAGAGCCTGATCAGCGAACTCGTCGACCGCGAACATCTGGCGAACGCGATCGCCATCAACTCCACCTTCATCAACACAGCCAAGCTGATCGGGCCCGGGGTCGCCGGAGTCGTCATCGCCGGACTGGGCGTCACCCCGTGCTTCGCCCTGGACACCGTCTCGTTCGTCGCGGTCATCGTCAGTCTGCTCATGCTGCGGACAGCGGAGATGTACCCGGCGGACCGCGAGGTCCGGGCCAAGGGCCAGATCCGTGCCGCGATCGCCAACGTGTGCCGGACGCCCGAACTGCTCCACCCCATGGCGATGGTGTACGTGACAGGCATCCTCACCTGGGAGTTCCCCGTCACCCTCCCGCTGTTGACGACCTCGGCCTTCAGTGGAGGTCCCTCCGGCTACGGCTCCGCCATGGCCGTAATGAGCGCCGGCGCGGTTCTCGGCGGCTTCGTCGCCGTGCGTCGCAGTCGGTTCAACTCTCGGTCGCTGTCGGTCTCCGCCGTCATCTGGGGAGCGCTGATCTGCGCGGCTGCCCTGGCCCCCACGTTCACAGTGGCCCTGATCGCTCTGGCGTTGGTCGGGTCGGCCTCCATCACCTTCAATTCATCGGCGAAGACGCTGCTGCAACTCGGCTCGACTCCGCACATGCGAGGGCGAGTTCTGTCCATCTGGTCGATCGGCTGGCTGGGGGGAACGGTCGTCGGAGCACCGACTGTGGGAGCGATCGCTTCCCATTGGGGAGCCCGAAGCGCGCTGTTCGTGGGAGGCGTCGGCGCGGCGGGAATCGGCGTCCTGATGCTGACGCTGTCCAGCGTGGGGAAACGCAGCCGGCCGAGCTAGGCCTGCACAACGGTATTTGCTCCGCGCCAGGCCACCCGACGCTGAGGGCGGCAACGGCTGGAGACGGGCGCACGGTCTCTGTCGGCGACCACGTCGACGTCCTGGTCCGCCCCTACGCGACCTCCGCCCCCGGCAACAAGATCGTGACGCGGCTCCAGGCATCGTGGTCGTTTCCACGGCCGGTTGACTCAAGCTGCGCAGCTGAGGAGCCGGTCCATGACGCAAGGACCCGGGCCAGCCCCCTGATCGTCGGGCCGGACCGAGTCCTCGTGAGCATTGGGGCCGGACCCCAGCTACATGCCCCAGTCGGCCGGGGCGGAAGTCTGGGGCAGGAAGGCCACCCGAGTCAGGAAGTCCCTCAGCAGGACACGCCACACGAACCACTCGTGACCGCCGTCGAGGAAGTCGCTCTGCACGTGAATGCCCGCGCTGTTCAGGTCACGGACAGCCCGCAGAGGTCCACGGTGGTTCGTGCGATACCCCTGGTTGATCGGGTCCTGCCAGCCGCCGCCGACGAAGACGGAGACCTTCTTGAGGGCGGTCGTGAGCGCGTCGGGGAACGTGGTCCCAGCCGGCAGACCGGCACTCATGACGCCGTAGTAGCCGAACTGTTCGGTGTTGTTCAGCATGAGGTAGACGGTGCGCATGCCGCCGGCGGACAGCCCGGTGTAGGCCCTGCGAGAGGCGTCCGGAGAGACGTTGTAGTGCTTCTCCATCCAGGGAAAGACCTGGGTGATGAGGTCGGTGCGGTGCAGTTGCTCGTTGGTCGAGCTCGCGTAACCGGTGGCGTTGGGCATGACCACCACCATGGGCTCCACCTCGCCGTCGGTGATGAGGTTGTCCAGGATGTCGGCCATCGCGCCCTGGGTACTCCAGGCCATCTCGTCGTCCCCACCGCCGTGGCTGAGATACAGGGTCGGGTAGGGCAGGCGTCGCTCGGCGTCGTAGCTCGGAGGCGTGTAGACCACCATGTAGTTCTTGTCGACGGGAGTGACGTGACCGGGCGAGTCGTAGGTGACCTGCCGCAGGGCGCCACGGCGACCTGCGGCAGGTCCCTGCCAGGAGAGGTCGCGCGTGCCGAACTCGGGATCACCGGGCACGTAGATCTGGCTCCGGTCGACGGCCCTGCCCAGGACCGTGCCCTCCACCACGTTCCAGGCCGGGTTGCCGGGATCGGCCAACTGGCCCGACGTCGTCGCGTCGTCGGCGTTCGCATCGACGAAGAACCCGTAGGTGAACACTCCCGAGGGCAGCGGCGTGGTGTGGGTCCACACGCCGTCGCGCCCCTTCTTCAGGTCGACCACCGGCCAGTTGGGGCTCGTCGAGTTGGGGTGGGCGATCGGTACGTCCCCTGACTCCCACTGTCGGGGCAACAGCCCCTGGCCCTCGACTACTTGATCGGGCGTGGTGAGCCGCTGCGGAAGGGTGCTCGGCCGCTCGAAGTACCACTCGCCCTTGAGCTGGACCCGGGATGCCTTCGGCGCGTAGTAGCGAAAGGTGACCTCGTAACCGGTGGGGCCTTTGCGCGTGTGCTTGATGCTCGGCCCGGCCTCGCCTCGGGAGGCCGGACTTGAGGAGTGGGTGGGGCCGTCCGAGGCCGCCGAAGTACCGGCGCCGGTGCCTGCGAAGGCTGCGGCACCGGCGGTGGCGGCGATGGCCCGGGTCAGAAAGCGTCTGGAGACGGACATGTCTGCGTGCCCTTCTTTTCGTGCACGGAGGTTCCGCACGTGGCCCGGTCGAGCCCCGAAAGTGTCGGACCGGGCCACAGCGCGCGGCTGGGGGGAAGTGGCCTGTTCAGGCGAGGGTGTCCCAGAAGGAGCACTGGTGCGCCGCGGCCTCGTCGGTGACGGCTCGGGGACCGTTGGGAGTGAGTGCCAGTTCCGTGGCGCTGGTGGAGTGATAGGGCGCGATCTTCGGCAGGGAGGGCGCGGAGAGGTTGCCGGTCGCCGCGAAGTGCTGCCAGTAGGCGATCATCCGCGTGGCCAGGGCCTGTTGCTTCGTGGTGAGCGGGGTCAACGTCGGGGCTCCCCAGAGGTAGAGGAGGTCGGCGGAGTGCTGGGCCCCGACGTTGAAGGAGGGCGGGACGAGTTGGTAGGAGCGCAACGGAGCAGTGGTGTCCTGGAACTCGTAGACGTAGGTGGTGGTCGCGGCGGAGAGAGACCCGGCGTGGATCAGCGCCGGGCAGGAGAAGCCGCTGTCGGTGCGTACGGCTGCGAGGGCCTGGCTGCCGTTGACGTAGCGGGAGTAGGGGTAACGGGCCAGAACCGCCGGGGCGTTGGTCCCGTACGAATTGGTGACAGCCGCGATGTACTGAGCCTCCGTGGCGGGGTGGGTCACCATGTCGTACTGCTCGTAGATGAAGGCACCCCCCTCGTTCTGGGTGGATCCGATGATCACCGGGACCTTGTTGAAGTCACCCGACGCGAAGGCGTCGGTCGGGGACTTCGGCAGGATCGTGCCGTCCACGGCGGGCCGCCAGGCACCCGCTGTCTTCTGCGCATCGAGAAGCTCGGCAGGTGGTGTGTCACGCAGGCAGGCGACGATTTCGGAGTCGGAGCCGGTGCAGCCGGCGGCCTTGGCGAAGTTGGCGTCCGCGGTCTGGGCTGCCGCGCGCGTGTTGACCGCGCACCTGAGGCTGCTCTCCATGATGGCCCGCTGGAAGAGACCGGCGGCCGACGGGGCGGCCAGCAGGGAGCAGATGGATTCGGCTCCGGCCGACTGACCTGTCACCATCACCTTCGAGGCGTCACCGCCGAAGGCGGAGGCGTTTGCCTTGATCCACTTCAGGGCGAGTTCTTGGTCGAGCAGGCCGTAGTTGCCCGAGGTCGCCTCCTTGTTCTCGGCGTCGAGGCCGGGGAGGGTGAGCCAGCCGAGTGAGCCGAGCCGGTAGTTGACCGTGACGACGATGCCGCCCTGCTTCACGTAGTCGGCCGGAGCGACGTCCGTGCCGGCTCCGTTGACGAAACCGCCGCCGTGGAAGAAGACCGTCACCGGGAGCTTGGCGTCCTGAGTCTGCCGGGTCGGGGTCCACACGTTGAGGAAGAGGCAGTCCTCATTGGTACTCGCGGCGGCGGGACGCCATGCCGCGGCCGTCTGTACGCACGCCGAACCGGGGGACTGCGCGTTCTTCACCCCGCTCCAGGCCTTCGCCGCCACCGGCGCCTTCCAGCGGAGGGCGCCGACCGGCGCCTGGCCGTACCGGATTCCGTTGAACTGCCGGACACCCTGCGCGGCCTTGCCCCGCACGGCGCCTCCGGTCGTCTTGACGACCGTCGGCGACGCCTGACTGGCTCCGGTCTGCGCCGAACCGGAGCGTGCCTCCCACCCGGTGAAGGCCATCACCGAGAACAGGGTCGCGCACACAACGGGCAGAACCAGCGCCCTGCGCCTGCTCCACCCGCCCGATCTCGAACCACCGCGCCGGATACGAAACATGAGATGTCCCTTCTTCGCCGTGCAACGGATGCTGGACCTGCGGCTGCGGGCCTGTCGGGCGGCCCCAAGGGGATCTGTCGACAGGCGCTGGAGCCGGGACCGCAGAAGGTGCTGTTCGGAAGGCGCCGTCACGCAGGCAGCCGAAGGCCCTTGAATGAACTCGCTTGGTCGGGGCTCGGCCGGCGAACGGGCATCCAGGAGTGACAGGTATCAGGCCTGAAGGCTTGCCCAGAAGCCGCACTGGTGCACGGCGGGGAAGTCCGTCGTGGAGACCGTGATCCCCGTGGGCGAGAGCTTGGTGACCGGGTGACGCGCATTGGTGACCGCTTGCCAGCGGGGCTGACCTTGGGTGTTGGGGCTGGCCGAAGCCGCGAACTCCGCCCAGTAGGTGTCCATCTTGTCGCCGAGTGCTCGCTCCGTGGACGTCAGCGGCCTTGTCGCCAGGGTGAAGTTCCACAGGTAGGCGAGTTCGGCACTGTGCCCGTTCGACATGTCGACGCCGGGCGGCTGCAGCCCACGCAGTGTCGGAGAGGTGGGATCGTCGAACTCGTACTCCCACGTGGGTACTTGGGACCCCAGTTCACTGGCGAGCTGGTAGCTGAGGCAGGCCTTCCCCGAGTCGGTCAGGAGCGCTGAGTACGCGTAGAAGGGCGACTTGTAGCTGCTGAGCGGGTAGTGGGACAGCACCGCCGCCGCGTTCAACCCGAAGCTGCTCTCGATCGTCGTCCTGTACCCGCTGGCGGTCATGTTCAGGTTGGCCAGGTTGAGGGCCCGGTTCTCGGACCGGACGTTGCCGATCAGCACGGGCACCTTGTTCCAGTTGCCGGAGCTGATCGCCTGGACGGGTGCGACGGGAAGGACCGGTGTGCCGTACACGTCCGAGCGGACCAGTGCCTGCTGCCCGGCCGTCACGAGACTGCCGGTCCACGCCGTCGTCTTCGCGCCGGGAGTGATCTCGCGCAGGCAGGACAGTACGTCGGCGGTCGCGTCGCATCCGTCGGCCGCCGCGAACTTCTCGCCCGCCGCGTACGCGTCCGAAAGGGACATCGGCTGGACCTGGTTGCAGGGCGAACTCTGCAGGACCGCTCGTTGGAAGAGGCCCTTGGCGAACGGGGAGGCCAGGAGGTTGCACACGGCCACCGAGCCGGCGGACTGTCCGGCGACGGTGATGTTGCGCGCGTTGCCGCCGAACGCCGAGATGTTGTGCGTGACCCACTTGAGGGCCGCGATCTGGTCGAGCAGACCGTAGTTGCCCGAGCCGTTCTCGGGGTCTTCCTTCGTCAGTTCAGGCAGCGCGAGGTAACCGAGCGCGCCCAGCCGGTAGTTGATGGACACGAAGATCGACCCGGTGCGGTCGGCGTACCGTTGGCCGCCGAACTCCGTACCGCTGCCTTCCTGAGCGCCCCCGCCATGAAGCCACACGGTGACGGGAAGCTGTTGCCCGGAGCGCGCGTTCGCGGGGGTGTAGACATCCAGGTTCAGGCAGTCCTCAGAGGTGGCCCTGCCGTCGCTGATGCCGCCGGCCCCGCCGATGAACTGGATGCACGCCGGGCCTTCCTTCTCGGCGCCGCGCACGCCCTTCCACGCGGCCGGGGCCTGCGGAGCCGCGAACCGGAGTGTGCCCGTCGGGGCCGCGGCGTAAGGGATCTGACGGAACGCGCGAGCGCCGGAGTCCAGCGTGCCGCGCAACTGCCCCTGGGCGACGCGCACCGTCAGGGAAGGGCTCGGGCTACCGCTGCCGCCCGCTGACGTCCGAGCAGCGGATCCCATCCCCACGGTCATGGTGACCAGCAGGCAGGCGCCGACAGCAACTGCCAACGTCCTGAAGCGTTTTACGACGGATCTCACGTCTGGGTCCTTCCGGCTCGGCAGGGCGTGCCGACCGGCCCGCACGGTCGGTGTCCCCGCATGTGAAGCACGACTTGTGCCCGTGAAGAACGAGATGGTTTCCGCGGTTCGCGATGAAGGAGCCCCTGCGGGGGTCGCTCTCACGGCGCTGTCCCGGCGACGTGTGTGGGAGCGGAGTCATGCAAGCAGCCCGCGTTTGCCCGGGTCAATCAACAACTTTTTATCGGTCATCAGTCCGCGCTTATCACCCGCTCCGACAAGCGCGCGATGCCGCGGGGAGCGTCCCCTGCCGCCTGCTCGCGAGCCGCCTTCGTGTACTAGTCGAAGGCGGAGAAGACCCTTTCATTGCACGACTGTTGACAGGTTGGTTACATGCTGGCTAATAATCTCTGGGTAGACAGGCTTGACTTCATCTTGTGAACACACTGCGGACTCCCGATCCTCGGTGTGCAGGCGTGCCGCGGTCATCGCTTCGAGGAGCTCGTCCCGGAAGCTGGGCTCCTCCACAAGCTCTCCCGCTTCACGGCCCTCCCCTGCGGCGACCACGTCAACGACAGCCAGGACTCGACGGCAACCCGTTTCGCCGACCCAGTGACCACGCCCGACCCGGGTGCCTCCCTCGAAGGGGCCTGCTCCCCAACAGGCTTTCTGGGTAAGTCACTTGCCCCCTCTCCCCCTCGGTTCCATCCCCGATGGCAAGGCCGGAGCACTTGTACGTGCCGCGTCGCTTCACGAGCGCCGTTCGCACCACCTCGCCCCCCTCAGGAGATCCCTCATGCCCAACACCCCGTCCCGCAGCGCCCTCGCGCTGGCGATCTCCGGTGCACTGGCGGCTGCCGCACTGGTCACGACGTCCGCCAACGCCTCCGGAGCGCCCGCCACTTCTTCCACTGCTCTCGGTCCGACCGTGACCCACACCGGAAAGGGGCCGACGGGTTACTCAGTGACCTTCCGCATCAAGGCGGCTACGGCGACCTCCATGAGCATCAGAGGCAGTTGGGTCTTCGCATCCACCGCGACCACCAGTGTCGATCCGACGAACGCCGATCCGATCAGTCCCGCCGAGTGGAGCGCGGGGGACTTCCCGTTGCAGTCCCCGAACCTGCCCAGCGAGAACTGGGCCGTCTCGGCGATGACGAAGGACGCCAAGTCCGGGATCTGGTCGTATACCGTCCCGCTGCCTTCCGGGACCTTCGACTACCAGTTCTACGCGAACTGCGCCTCGGCCACGCTCAGCGGCTGTACCGCGCAGACCGACCCCGCCAAACCCGCCTGGAACACGACCGGTTCGGCTCCCACCTACAGTCAGGTCTACGTCCCCTCGGACGCGAAGTTCGGCACCACCGACTACTCCTGGCAGGCCGACGTACCTGCGTCCAAGCGCGGAAAACTGACCGAGGTCACCTACCCCACGTCGGCGTCGGGGACCAACCAACTGGCCGTCTACACCCCGCCCGGCTACGACGCCGAACGATCCACTCCCTACCCCGTGTTCGTGCTCAGCCACGGTGGCGGTGAGAACGAGGTCGCCTGGTCCACGCGCGGCCGCCTGGAACAGATCGTCGACAACCTGATCGCCCAGGGGAAGATGCAGCCCGCGATCATCGTCATGCCCAACGGAAGCGGCATACCCACGGCGAGCTACACCAGCGAGATCACCGACACCGTGCTGCCGTACGTCACCGCGCACTATCACGTGGGCACCGCGGCGTCCGACCGAGCCTTCGCCGGCACCAGCGCCTACGGAACCCAGGCGAACAACCTCCTCTTCAGGGACACCGACTCCTTCGGCTACTACGGCGTGTGGTCTCCGGCGGCAGGCGCCCCCGCCGTCACCGTCACAGGTCAGGGCAACACTCCGATCGACAGCGCGTACAAGGCCGCCGACCTGAAGAAGGTGCTGGGCATCCATCTCGCCATCGGCCAGGAGGACCTCGGTGGCAACGCGCCCATGATGACCGCGACCACCGAGCGCGAGGGCCTCATCAACGCGGGAGTCCCCTTCACCTACTACTCCGTAGGCGGCGGACACACCTGGTCGTTCTGGCAGGACTCGCTCTACGACTTCCTCACCCGGGTCGGCTTCCGAGCCACGACGACGGTCCTGACCACCTCCGCCCGAAGCCTCAACGCCACGGTCGCGCCTGCCGGTTCGGAGCCCGCGGTACCGACGGGCACCGTGCAGTTCAAGGCCGACGGGGTCACGATCGGAAAGCCGGTCAAGCTCACCAAGGGCAAGGCCGAACTCACTGGCAACGCCGCCGCCTGGAGCGGCAGGACCATCACCGCGGAGTACAGCGGCAACACCCTCTACAACGCGAGCGTCGGCAGCTGATCTGCTTCGCGATGCGTCAGTTCGCATCCTCAGCCGTATCCCCCGCACGGAACGCGCAGACAGGGAGCACTCAATGACCTCGAACCAGACTCCGGACACCGACCTCCGACACCACACCTGTGACGACTGCCTGGACTCGCTGCCGTCGACGTTGTCGCGGCGCAACATACTGGCCGCCGCTTCCGCTCTTCCCGCCGCCGCGGTGGGCGTCGGGGCCGCGCCGGCGTCCGCCTCCTCGGCGAAGGCCACATCGAAGGCAGCGCCGAAGTCGAAGCTCGAGTGGTACCGCCTGGTGCCCGGTTTTGTGGGCGTGTCCACCGACGATTACGGCAGACCGAAGGGCACCGGGTTCGTCGCGGCCAACCCGTGGGGTGCGTACACCGCCTACCTGATCACCACGAACTCGCGCGGACAGCGCACGTGGCGGATCGAGAACATGATGCAGCTCGCACCCCATCCCGACGGGGGCGTCTACTCCCAGGGGTCCACGATGTGGCTGTTCGAGGGAGACGAGCGCGCGCTCCTCGTCGACACCGCGCAGAACACTCCCGAGACCATCGGCACCAACGACCTGAAGACCGTGTGCCGTCACCTGCTCGGACACGAGAACGACGGCCGGGCGCGGCACAGTCCGGTCGACTTCGACGTCGCCATCACGCACCTCCACGGCGACCACACCGGCAAGGTCCCGCAGATGACCGACCGGACCGTCTATTACCCCGACCTCGACTGGGGGTCCAAGGCGACGGCGAACTGGGTTCCGGTCCGCCAGGACGGCGGAGCCACCACCAACGGTTCGACGGGAACCACGGTGAACCGCATCGAACTCGGCAACCGGCGGATCGACGTGGTGGCCATGTACGGCCACACCCCTGGCTCGACGGGATACCTCGACGCCCGGGAACTCCTCATGGCCACCGGCGACGCCATCGGATCGGCCTACGTCTGGGCCCACTTCGCCTCCGCGACGACCGAACCGTACGCGGCGATGCTGGACGGACTACGCAAGGAACTAAGGCCGCTGAAGGGTCTCACGCTGCTGCCGGCGCACTTCTACCAGCTACGCCAGTTCTCCCGCGCCGAACCGCCGATCAACGGCCGTGTCCCGGACCTGTCCTACCTCGACGACATGGCCAGCGCGGCGCACGGTGCGCTCGACGGCTCCATCCTCGCCGACCCCTATCACGAGATCGGCCGCGAGGCGGTGTGGATCAGCGGTGGTACCGCGAGGATGGTCTACTCGCTCACCAACCTCTATCCGGGCGGTCCGACGGGCGGCCAGGGCGATCCGCGCGCCTTCCACGGGGTCAACATCCCCTCCCACTACCCGATGGACCCCTACCTCGACACACCGTACGCGTTCCTGAACAACATCAGGACAGGGCTGGTCCTCATACGCGACAGCGCGAACGAGACCTCGTTCCTCATGCACGGCACCCGGCGGACCCTGCTGATCACCTCCGGGCGCAGCAGGCCCGGGGTGGCCCAGTACGCCGCCCGGATCGCCCGCTGCGGTGGAAAGCTCAGCGTCCTCGTCACGGACGGCGACCCCGCCGGTCTGGCGGGCCTGGGCCAGTTCGACGGCTACGACCTGTACGCCCCCAAGGGCGTGGCCGTCCCACGCCGCCGCGGCAGCGTCACCTACGTCCGAGCCGGCGACACGATCGACCTCGGCAAGGACTCCGCGAAGCGCAGGGTGGAACTCCGCATCGACACGGTGCCCGGCCGACGCGGTGACGCGATCACGGTCCTCGACCCGGTCTCCCGGGCACTGTTCGCCGGGGAGAGCCTGGGCACACAGGGCACGGCCGGCCTGACGCTCGGCACCACCCTGACCGTGTTCGCCGACGCGCTCGCCGTCTGGCGAACCCGCACGGACGGCCACTACGACACCATCTACACCGCGCACAACCACCAGTGGGTCACGAAGCCGGCGTACGTCGACTCCCTCCAAGCGGCGGTGGCTGCGGCTCCCGTAACCACCTCTCCCGTTCCTGGATACCAGGCCCGCACGTCGGGGACTGGCGAACTGCTCGCCTGGCTGTTCACGGCGGTCTGAGCTAGGGGGTGTCTGAAAAGCCTGCCCAGCGGGCAAGTTGCCTGGTAGCGGGGCGGTGCGCACTTTCGGGGGCTGGGATGTGCGGGCTGCGTACCCGTTACTCGACGGATCTGTCCGATCCGGAGTGGAGATCCTCTGTCCGTTGGTTCCGACAGTCAAGTCCGGTGGTCGGCCGGCGAAACATACCCGGAGGGAGATCCTCAACGCGCTGGCGTACTGGCTGCGGGCCGGCTGCGCCTGGAGACTGCTGCCGCATGACCTGCCGCCGTGGCAGACGGTCTATCACTACTGGCGGCGATGGCAGCAAGAAGGCGTGTGGGAGCGGATGTTGACGGCGTTGCGCGAACGCGAGCGGGTGCAGCTCGGCCGTGAACCCACCCCCAGCGCTGCCATCGTGGACAGTCAGAGCGTCCGGGCCAGTGAGCGCGGTGGCCTGCACGGGTACGACGGCGGCAAGAAGGTCAGCGGCGTCAAGCGTCACCTGCTCGTCGACACCCGCGGCACCGTCCTGGTCACCTGCGTGAGCCCAGCGAGCGTCGGCGACCGCGACGGTGCCGTGGTGCTGTTCTCTCGGGCCGCCGACGCCTTTTTCGCGCCTGCAACACGTGTGGGCGGACCAGGGCTACCGCGGCGCCGACTTCCACAGCTGGGCCCGAGAAGCCACCGGCATCACCGTGGAGGTCGTGCAGCGCCGCGACGGTGGATTGCGCTCGACCTGGGCGAAGGTAGGGGAACCGCCTCCGGCAGTGCCCCTTTTCGCGGTGGTCCCGCGGCGTTGGGTGGTGGAGCGGACATTCGCCTGGCTGGGCCGGTGCCGCCGCCTGTCGAAGGACTACGAGTACCTGCGCGCCTGCTCGGAGAACGCCATCTACCTCACCATGGCCTTGCTCCTCGTGCGCCGCCTCGCAAGACCAGCCCGCTGGGCAGGCTTTTCAGACGCCCTCTAGCCACCGAGCCTGGAGCCCAAACGGTGGGGCAGGTCAACCTGTCACCCAAACCTGCATCAGACCCCGACGAGCGCGGTCGCGGTGGTGATGGATCGACTGAGAGTCGGGATCCACGAATCCACCTACCGCCGAGGCGCACCCGAGCCGTTGACCGGAGACGTCTGGACCGACGGCATCACCACCGTCACCCCACCGTCCCGGCTCACCGCAGCCACAGCGCGAGTGGCCTGCCGAGCGAAACGTCGATTACTAAAGTAATCCGAAATCAAATTCGACCCCGAATCGACCCCGACGCCCCAGCTGGATCTACATCATAGCCCTGACCTGCAGAAATGTCACTGAACGAGAGTCAAGACCTAAAACGACAAGTACTTCAAGAAAATCGGCAACTGCGTCGGGCCGTCCACCTGCCCGGCCGGGACCGGCAAGGACGCCTCGGACTATCTGCTGTCCTGGTACTACGCGTGGGGCGGCGCGAACGACAGCAGCGCGGGCTGGGCGTGGCGCATCGGGTCCAGCCATGTGCACGGCGGCTATCAAAACCCCCTGGCCGCCTACGCGTTGAGTTCGTACGCCGACCTGAAGCCCAAGTCGGCGACGGGCGCGGCGGATTGGGGTACCTCACTGACCCGGCAGTTGGAGTTCTACCGCTGGCTCCAGTCGAGCGAGGGTGCCATCGCCGGTGGGGCGACGAACAGTTGGCAGGGGCGGTACGCGAGTCCGCCGGCCGGGACGTCGACGTTCTACGGCATGTACTACGACCAGCAGCCCGTCTACCACGACCCGCCGTCCAACCAGTGGTTCGGCTTCCAGGCGTGGTCGATGGAACGGGTCGCCGAGTACTACCAGCAGACGGGGAACGCGAGCGCGAAGGCGGTCCTCGACAAGTGGGTGGCGTGGGCGCTGTCCAAGACCACGATCAATCCCGACGGCACTTATCTGATCCCCTCGACGTTGCAGTGGTCGGGGCAGCCCGACACCTGGAACGCGTCAAGTCCCGGTGCGAACACGGGACTTCATGTCACCGTCGCCGATTACACCAATGACGTGGGCGTGGCCGCCGCGTATGCCAAGACGTTGACGTACTACGCCGCGAAGTCCGGTTCCGCCGCGGCGAAGACGACGGCGAAGGCGCTGTTGGACGGCATGTGGAGCAACTACCAGGACAGTCTGGGCATCGCCGTTCCGGAGACCCGCGCGGACTACAACCGGTTCGACGACAGTGTGTATGTGCCGAGCGGGTGGAGCGGGACCATGCCGAACGGGGACGTGGTCAACTCCGCTTCCACGTTCGCCTCGTTGAGGTCCTTCTACAAGAACGATCCGGCGTGGTCGAAGATCCAGAGCTATCTGGCGGGCGGGGCCGCGCCTGTCTTCACGTATCACCGGTTCTGGGCGCAGGCGGATGTCGCGTTGGCCATGGGGTCGTATGCGGAGCTGCTCGAGTAACCGCGCGTTGCGCTCCGCGGGCTGGGCGGTTCTTTGGCTGCGGGCCCGTTGTGGCTGGTCGCGCAGTTCCCCGCGCCCCTGAAGGGGCGCTGCCGCCGGGCGGCCTCCACCCGCACTGGAGGTCGCCCGGTTCTCGTGCCTTTGCTCCTCCTCAGGAGAGGACTCCCTCGTGCGAAGAACCCGTATCCTCACGGCCGTACTCGCCCTCGCCGCCGTCCTGTTGGCGGGCAGTCCGTCCGCCCTTGCCGCGAGTGCGCCGAAGACCGTACTCGCCGCCGACACCTACACCTGGCACAACGCCCGCATCGACGGCGGCGGGTTCGTGCCCGGCATCGTCTTCAACCGGAAGGAGAAGAACCTCGCCTACGCCCGGACCGACATCGGCGGTGCCTACCGGTGGCAGGAGGCGACGAAGACCTGGACGCCGTTGCTGGACTCGGTCGGGTGGGACGAGTGGGGGCACACCGGGGTGGTGAGTCTCGCGTCCGACCCGGTCGCCCCGGACAAGGTGTACGCGGCCGTCGGCACGTATACGAACAGCTGGGATCCGACGAACGGGGCGGTGCTCAGGTCGGCGGACCGGGGCGCGAGTTGGCAGAAGACCGATCTGCCGTTCAAGCTCGGCGGGAACATGCCGGGGCGCGGTATGGGTGAGCGGCTGGCCGTCGATCCCAACAAGGACAGCGTGCTGTATCTGGGCGCGCCCAGCGGGAAGGGTCTGTGGCGGTCGACGGACTCCGGGGTGACCTGGTCGCAGGTGACGAACTTCCCGAATGTCGGCAACTATGTGCAGGATCCGACCGACACGAGCGGCTACGCCAGCGACAACCAGGGCATCGTGTGGGTCACCTTCGACGAGTCCACGGGTACGTCCGGCAGCGCGACGAAGACGATCTACGTCGGTGTCGCCGACCAGGCCAACGCCGTCTACCGGTCGACGGACGCGGGGGCGACCTGGTCGCGGGTGGCCGGGCAGCCGACCGGTTATCTGGCCCACAAGGGCGTACTGGATGCCGTCAACGGTTATCTGTACATCGCATACAGCGACAAGGGCGGTCCGTACGACGGCGGGAAGGGTCAGCTGTGGCGGTACGCGACCGCGACCGGCACCTGGACGAACATCAGCCCGGTCGCGGAGGCCGACACCTACTACGGCTTCAGCGGGCTGACCGTCGACCGGCAGCATCCGGGGACCGTGATGGCTACGGCGTACAGCTCCTGGTGGCCGGACACGCAGATCTTCCGCTCCACGAACAGCGGGGGCACCTGGACGAAGGCCTGGGACTACACCTCGTATCCCAACCGTGCGAACCGCTACACCATGGACGTGTCCTCCTCGCCCTGGCTGACCTTCGGCGCGAATCCGTCGCCGCCCGAACAGGCCCCGAAACTGGGCTGGATGACCGAGTCGCTGGAGATCGACCCGTTCGACTCGAACCGGATGATGTACGGGACGGGCGCGACGCTCTACGGCACGGAGAACCTGACGAACTGGGACAGCGGCGGCCAGTTCACCGTGAAGCCGATGGTGCAGGGGCTGGAGGAGACGGCCGTCAACGACCTCGCCGCTCCCCCGTCGGGTGGGGCCCAACTCCTCAGCGCGCTGGGCGACATCGGCGGCTTCCGGCACACCGACCTGACCAAGGTCCCCTCGATGATGTTCACTTCGCCGAACTTCACCACGACCACGAGCCTCGACTTCGCGGAGTCCAACCCCGACACGGTGGTGCGCGTGGGCAATCTGGACTCGGGGCCGCACATCGCGTTCTCGACGGACAACGGCGCCAACTGGTTCGCGGGCACGGATCCTTCGGGCGTGAGCGGCGGCGGGACGGTGGCCGCGGCGGCGGACGGGAGCCGGTTCGTGTGGAGTCCGGCGGGTGCCGGGGTTCAGTACACGACCGGGTTCGGTTCGTCGTGGTCGGCGTCCAGCGGGATTCCGGCGGGCGCGGCCGTCGAGTCGGACCGGGTCGACGCGAAGACCTTCTACGGCTTCAAGTCCGGGAAGTTCTACGTCAGTTCGGACGGCGGCGCGACCTTCACCGCGTCCTCGGCGACCGGGCTGCCCAGTGGTGACAGCGTGCGGTTCAAGGCGCTGCCCGGGACGAAGGGGGACGTCTGGCTGGCGGGTGGGGCGAGCGACGGGGCGTACGGGCTGTGGCATTCCACCGATGGCGGCGCCACCTTCGGCAAGCTCGCGAACGTCGAGCAGGCCGACACCATCGGCTTCGGGAAGGCGGCGACGGGTGCCTCGTATCAGACGCTCTACACGAGCGCGAAGATCGGCGGTGTCCGCGGCATCTTCCGTTCGACCGACAAGGGCGTGAGCTGGACGCGGATCAACGACGATACGCACCAGTGGGGTTGGACGGGTGCGGCGATCACCGGTGACCCGCGGGTGTACGGCCGGGTGTATGTGTCGACGAACGGCCGCGGGGTGATCTACGGCGACTCCTCCGACGCCGGTGACGGAGGCGGCGGGGGTGGCGGCACCGATCCGACACCCCCCACAGGCTCCGTCTGCTCGGTCGCGTACAAGATCACCAACCAGTGGGCGGGTGGCTTCCAGGCCGATGTCCAGGTGACCAACACCGGCTCAACCACCTGGAACGGTTGGGCACTTGGGTGGGCCTTCGCGGACGGGCAACAGATCGCCCAGCTCTGGAACGCAGACTGGACCCAGTCGGGCGCGACCGTGACGGCGAGGAACGTGAGTTGGAACGGGACGGTGGCGGCGGGTTCGTCGGTGGGGTTCGGGTTCACGGGGAGCTGGTCGGGGGTGAACACGAAGCCGGCGTCGTTCAAGGTGGGGGATCAGGCCTGCACGGTCTCCTGAGCGGGGCGGAGAGGGCGGCTGCGCGCACCCGGCGCGCAGCCGCCTGTCTGTCTCGGGGAGTGCGGTCAGAGACTGCGGTCAGGGTGTGTAGACAGTCGGCCGAGGTGCCGTCGCCATCCCGTCGCCGATGTAGAAGCTCGGGTGGGGCGGTTGGTTGTATGCAGTATTTTGCCAGGCCAGGGCCGTGCGGTACTGGGTGTCGTGGAGCAGGGTCGTGATCCTGGTGGTCGTCTCGTAGGGCGTGGAGTAGATCCGTAGCGCCGTGTTGTCGGTGGTGGGCCAGACGACCTCTTCCCGCCAGTCGCCGAGGATGTCCCCGGAGAGGGTCGGGGTGGCCTTGGTGCCGTTGTCGGAGTGGACGTCGGCGCCGGTCAGGAGGCGGGTGTCGGCGGTCGTGCCGTACTTGTCGATGTGGGTGGAGTCGAGGAGTTCGCGTACCGGGTCGGCGTCCCACCAGGACAGGAAGTTGGTGCTGGAGGGCTTGCGGGTGGACACCACCGTGCCCTGGGGGTTGCGGACGCCACTCTCCGACGCCGACCAGGACTCGGCGCCGGGGCTGCCCGCCCAGATGTCGCCGGAGACGCCCCGGCCGTTGTCGCCGTTGGCGGGTGTGGACCAGATGATCGCGCCGGTCCTCGCGTCCGCCATCCACGAGGACGGTTTCGAGGAGTCCTCGTCGACCTTGAACTCCTCCAGGCCCGGGCGGGACGGGTCGAGGTCGCCGACGTGCATCGCGTCGCCGTGGCCGTTCTTCGTGGTCCACAGGCCGGCGCCGTTGTCGTCGACGGCCATCGAGCCGTACACGATCTCGTCCTTGCCGTCCCCGTCGACGTCGGCGATCGCCAACTGGTGGTTGCCCTGGGCGTCGTAGCCCTTGCCGGTGTTGGTCGAGGAGTTGGTGTCGAAGGTCCAGCGGCGGGTGAAGGCGCCGCCCCGCCAGTCCCAGGCGGCGATCACGGTACGGGTGTAGTAGCCGCGGGCCATGATCAGGGAGGGGCGGCTGCCGTCCAAGTAGGCCGTTCCGGCGAGGAATCGGTCGACGCGGTTGCCGTAGGAGTCGCCCCAGGAGGAGACCGTGCCGCGGGCCGGGACGTAGTCGACGGTGCTCATCGCTTTGCCGGTCCGGCCGTCGAACATGGTCAGGTACTCGGGTCCGGACAGGACGTAGCCGCTCGAATTGCGGTAGTCCGCGGCCGAGTTGCCGATGACGGTGCCGGTTCCGTCGACGGTGGCGTCGGCGGTCTTCATGGCGACCTCGGCCTTGCCGTCGCCGTCGTAGTCGTACACCTGGAACTGTGTGTAGTGCGCGCCGGAGCGGATGTTGCGGCCGAGGTCGATGCGCCACAGGCGGGTGCCGTCGAGTCTTATGCCGTCGAGGACGGTGTTTCCGGTGTAGCCGGACTGGGAGTTGTCCTTGGCGTTCGTGGGCTGCCACTTGAGGACGAAGTCGAGTTGTCCGTCGCCGTCGAGGTCGCCGACGGAGGCGTCGTTGGCCTCGTAGGTGTAGGCGACGCCGTCGGGGGTGGTGCCGCCGGCGGGCGGGGTGATCGGGACGTCCTTGTAGCCGGTGCGGAACTGGATCGCGTGGACGGAGTCGGCCTGTTCGACGCCGCCCACGATCGCGCGGACCGTGTAGTCGGCCTGGGCGGGCGCGCCGGCGTGGAAGTAGTTCGTGGAGCCGGTGATCGGGGCGGAGTTGACCTTCGTACCGGCGCGGTAGACGTTGAAGGAGACGGTGTCGGGGTCGGTGCCGAGCCAGCGCCAGCCGACCAGGTTGCCGCTGTCGGTGTGGACGCTGACGACACCGCGGTCGAGGGCCTCGACCTGGCGGGCGGTGGCGGCCTGGGCGGTGCCGCCGGTGGTGAGTCCGGCGAGGACCAGGGCCGCGGCGCCGGTGAGTGCGGAGAGTACGGCCCTTCGTCTGGGGTGTCGGTACGGCGGGCGCACTTGCGGGTGCGGGTAGCTCACGTGACGTACCTCCTGGGAGGACGGACGGGTTCCGTGCCTCAGTCGCCGCTGCCGGTGAGCAAGTTGCCGTATCTTTCGGCCAGTTCGGCGACCGTGCGGGTGATCCGGTCGCGGAGTTCGGGTGGTGAGAGGACCTCGATGTCCGTGCCTAGGCGCAGGAACTCGCCGTGTGCGTGGTCGACGGACTCGATGGGGACCGACATCAGGGTCCAACCGTCCGGTTCCGGCCGCCCGTTGAGGGGGACCGCCCGGGCGAGGGTCGCGCCGGGTGCGAGCCGGACCACCGCCTCGCCGCGGTAGAGGCGATCGTGGAAGTCGCGTTGGTGGGCGGTCCAGTACGCGGCGAGGTCGAAGTCGTCGGGGCGGGTGAACCTCTCGTCGGAGTCGGAGTCGGAGTCAGGGGCGGAGGTGGTGAGCGCGAGGATCTGGTCGACGCGGAAGGTGCGCGGGCCGGGACCGGCTACGACGTACCAGCGGCCCGCCTTCAGGACGAGTCCGTACGGTTCCAGTCGGCGTTCCACGTCGGTCGGCTCGCGCCAGCGGCGGTAGATCGCATACAGAACACGGTTGTGCCATACCGCGTCAGCGACTGTATGCAAGAACGGTGCCTCGTCGGCGTCCGCGTACCAGCCCGGCGCGTCCAGGTGGAAGCGGCCGCTGATCCGGTCGGCGTGCTCGCGCAGCTCGGCCGGCAGGGCCGCGCGCACCTTCAGCTGGGCGGCGGCCAGGACCGGGCCGAGGCCCAGCTCGGCGGCCGGTCCCGGCACCCCGGCGAGGAACAGGGCCTCGGCCTCGTCCGTGGTGAGGCCGGTCAGGCGGGTGCGGTAGCCGTCGAGGAGGCGGTAGCCGCCGGCGTGGCCCGCGTCGCCGTACAGCGGGACACCGGCCGCGCTCAAGGCCTCGACGTCCCGGTAGACCGTGCGGACCGAGACCTCCAGTGCCTCGGCGAGCTGGGCGGCGGTCATCCTCCCCCGGGTCTGGAGCAGGAGCAGGATCGAGAGGAGTCTGCTGGACTTCACTGACACAGGATGTCAGTGAAGCGGTCCTAGCGTCCTGTCATGCCATTCACGGAGAAACTGCTGACCGTGCCGCCGCCGATCGAGGTGGCCGGGCGACGCGTCAAGCGCTACCACGTCACCGCCGACCCGGCCGGGATCGCGCCCGAGGTGGAGGCGGCGGCGTACGCGATCCTGCCGGAGCTGCTGCCCGAGCCGGACGGCACTCCGCCGGCCACGTTCGTGGTGCTGCACCGGGGCGGTGACGACGGTGCCTATCTGAACGCGTACAGCTGGGTGTGGGACAACGTCCTGCACTTCCGGGGCGCGTCGGCGGGCCAGCCGGTGCTCGGCTGTCCCGACCTCGACCCGACCCACTTCGTCACTCCCGATCTGCCGTGGATCGGCTGTGTCTGGGAGCTGCCGCCGATCCTGCACGAACGGGACGCCTGGGTACGGCATCTGCTCGCGCCCGAAGTCCCGGACCTCGACGCCTACTTGGCGGACTCCCTGTCCGCCGGAACCACGGGAGACCGCTCATGAGCAGCCCGCGCGACTTCGACTTCCTGCACGGCGAGTGGGAGGTCGTGAACCGTCGTCTCACCGACTTCCTCCAACCCGGCAGCGGCTGGGAGGAGTTCACCGGGTTCAGTCGTTGCGTGCCCTTCTTCGACGGCGCGGCGAACGTCGACGAGATCGACATGCCGTATCTGGGGTCGAAGGGGCTGACCCTGCGGCTCTTCGACCGGGAGACCGAACTGTGGTCCCTGAACTGGTCGTCGAGCCGCAGCGGAAAGCTGTTCCCGCCGGTGACGGGCCGGTTCGAGGGCGGCCGGGGCGAGTTCTACGGCGACGACACGCACGACGGGAAGGAGGTGCGGGTGCGGTTCGTGTGGTCGGGGGTCTCCGCGCGCGGCGCCCGTTGGGAGCAGGCGTTCTCGGTGAACGACGGGGCGAGTTGGGTGACGAACTGGACGATGGACTTCAGCCGCCCGGGGGCTTCCTGAAGGCCAGGACGGTGAACTCGGGGTCCGGGCGCGGCCGTTCCTGGTCGGGCAGCGACCGCAGTCGCTCGGCGAACCGTTCGGTGAGCGGTTCGCCGGGCGGCAGCATGGTGAACCAGCCGCGTCGCAGGTCCGCGGTGGTGCTGCGGGGGCTGCGGCCCTGGCCGTGGCCACGGAAGCGGGCTGTGCCGGCCGGGTGCAGGCCCTGCTCGGCGGCGTGGGCGCTGACCTGGTTGGACCGGTCCTGGGCGGGGCGGCGCGGGCGTGGGGCGAGGACGGCGTCGATGTCGCTGCCGACGTCGTGGGCGGCGGCCTTGTCGACCGTGGTGATGTACACCCCGCCCGGTCGCAGGACCCGCGCGCACTCCGCGATGATCGCCCCGGCGTCCTCGGGGCCCGCCACGAGGTGCAGCAGCCAGATGGTCGTCACGGCGTCGAACACCCCGTCGGGGAAGGGGAGTCGGCGGCTGTCGGCGAGGAGTACGGCGCCGGGGAGCCGGGTCGCCGCCGTGCGGGTCATGGCGGGCGCGGCGTCCAGGCCGGTGACCCGCAGGGCGGGGCGGGCGGCGGCCAGGCGGCGGGTGACGATGCCGGTGCCGCAGGCCACGTCGAGCAGGGTGCGGGCGCCTGGCGGGACGAGGCCGAGTACGGCTTCGGCCGCGGCGGCGGCGCGGGGCTCACCGCCGCGGGTCGCGTCGTAGGCGCCGGCTTCCTTGTCGTAGTCGAGCACGCGCTGTCACCCCCACCCGTCCGTGCGGTCAGGCCGCGCCGTGGCCCGGAGCCAAGTCCTCGACCCTGTGGGCGAGTTGGAAGTCGAGGTCGGTGATCGCGCCGCCGACGCTGTGGGTGTTCACGGCGAGGGAGACGGTGTTGTAGCCGAGGGTGAGGTCGGAGTGGTGGTCGAGTTCCTCCTGGACCTGGGCGATGTGGACGACCAGGGCGGTGGCCGCGAAGTGGCTGCCGAGCCGGTAGGTGCGGGTGAGACGGTCGGCGTCGGCGGTCCAGCCCGGGAGTTCCGCGAGGCGGTCCTCGATCTCCTTCTGCGACAGCGGTGCGACGGCCATGGCCTCGGTCCTTCCTCGGGGTCGGGTCCCTCTTCGGCCACTTCAGCGTGCCACAGGCGGTGGGCCGAGTGCCTGGTCGGAAGAGTGCCCCCGGGTGAGTCCGGTACGCGGCTCCCCCGGACGGGTTCCCTGGTCCGTTCACGGGCGGGCCGCTTCGACTACGGTCGTGCGTATGACCATCGTCGCGACCGGTACCGGCACCTCCGCGGGCAGGGGTGTCGGCCCGCTGCTGCGTGCCTGGCGGGAGCGGCGGCGGGTCAGCCAGCTGGAGCTGGCGCTGCGGGCCGACTCCTCGGCCCGGCACATCAGCTTCGTGGAGACGGGGCGGTCGCGGCCGAGCGAGGAGATGGTGCTGCGGCTGGCCGAGCATCTGGAGGTGCCGGTGCGGGAGCGCAACTCCCTGCTGCTGGCGGCCGGTTACGCCCCGCGCTATCCCGAAACCCCCTTGGACGACCCGGCGTTGGGGGCGTTGCGCGAGGGTCTGGAGCGGCTGATCCAGGGCTACGAGCCGTATCCGGCGCTGGTGGTCGACGGCGTCTACACCGTGGTCGCGGCGAACCGGGGCATCACCATGCTGCTGGACGGCGTGCCGGAGTCGCTGCTCCAACCGCCGCTGAACGCGATGCGGTTGACGCTGCACCCCGAGGGTCTGGCGCCGCGCATCCGCAATCTGGGTGAGTGGCGCGGGCATCTCCTCGCGCAGATGGAGCGCCAGATCGCGCTGCACCGGTCCGAGCCGCTGCGGGCGCTGTACGAGGAGGTCGCCGCGTATCCGGTGCCTCAGGCGGCCGGTGACGAGACCGAACCGGTCGCTTCCGTACCGTACTTCGCGCTGCCGATGCGGATCGAGCACGAGGGGCGGGTGCTGTCGTTCGTCTCCTCGATCTCCACGTTCAACACTCCGATGGACGTGACGGTGTCGGAGCTGGCGATCGAGACGTTCCTCCCGGCCGATCCGGCGACCGCCAAGTACCTGCGCGCGCGGGGAGGCTGACGGATGATCATCCCCGAACCGCTGAGACAATGGCCGGAACATGGCACACTGCCCCCAGACTTCGGCGCGTATGGGGAGGCGTGGCGTGAGTGAGCGGCGGCCCGCGCCCACCGTGGGCCAAGTAGTGCTGGGCAGAAGGCTCCAGGAGCTGCGCGAGGCGGCCGGCATCAAACGCGAGGAGGCCGCGCAGGTCCTGCGGGTGGCTCCGGCGACCGTACGGCGGATGGAGATGGCCGAGGTCGCGCTGAAAGTCCCTTATGTACAGGTGCTGTTGAGCACGTACGGGGTCTCCGACGAGGAAGCGGACTCGTTCGTCGCGCTCACCGAGGAGGCGAACCAGCCGGGTTGGTGGCAGCGCTTCCACGACGTGCTGCCGGAGTGGTTCAGCCTCTACGTCAGCCTGGAGGGCGCGGCCGGGCTGATCCGTTCGTACGAACCGCACTTCGTACCGGGCCTCTTGCAGACCGAGGACTACGCGCGTGCCGTGATGGAGGCCGGGACGGTCGGGCAGACCGGTCCGGAGGCCATCGAGCGGCATGTGTCCCTGCGGATGGCGCGCCAGGGCCTGTTGGAACGGGACAATCCCCCGCACCTGTGGGTGATCATGGACGAGACGGTGCTGCGGCGTCCGGTGAGCATGCGCGGCGAGGTGATGCGCGAACAGCTGGACAGACTCCTGGAGTTCGGTGAGCGCGACCGGGTCACGCTCCAGGTCGCGGAGTTCGGGAACGGCCCGCACCCGGGGACGTACGCCCCGTTCTCACTGTTCCGTTTCGCCGAACCGGAGCTGCCCGACATGGTGTTCACCGAGTACCTGACCGGCGCCCTGTATCTGGACTCCCGTACCGAGGTCTCCGCACATCTGGAGGTCCTCGACCACATGACGGCGCACGCCGCGTCCGCACAGCGCACCAAGAAGATCCTGCGGGACTACCGCGAGACCTTCTGAGCACGGCCCGCACACAGCAGGTTCCCGGCACAGCACGGCCCGGCACACCGACCCGAACTCCCGAGGAGACGACACCGCATGACCGGATCCGAAGCCGCGCCCACCCGTATCGACACCAGCCGGCCGCATCCGGCGCGGGTGTACGACTGGTGGCTCGGCGGCAAGGACAACTACCCGGTGGACGAGGAGCTGGCGCGCCGGATCCTCGCCTCGGACGGCACGGCGGTGCGCGGGGCGCGGGCCAACCGCCGGTTCATGCACCGGGCGACGCGGACCGCCGCCGAGGCCGGGATACGCCAGTTCCTGGACATCGGCACCGGCATCCCCACCGAGCCGAACCTCCACCAGGTGGCGCAGAGCATCTCCCCGGACGCGAAGGTCGTGTACGCGGACAACGACCCGATCGTGCTGCGGCACGCGGAGGCGCTGCTGATCGGCGCGCCCGAGGGCAGCACCGAGTACGTGCACGCCGACGTCCGTGACCCCGACACGATTCTGCGGCTGGCCGGCGAGACCCTCGACTTCACCCAGCCGGTGGCGCTGTCGCTGGTCGCGCTCACCCACTACCTGGGGGAGGACCCCGACGGCGACGACGTGTACGGCCTGATCGAGCGGTACGTCGACGTCCTCGCCCCGGGCAGCTACCTGACCCTTTCGCAGGTCACCCCGGATCTCAGCCCCGAGGCTATCGCCAAGGCGGCCGAGCACTTCCGGCGCAGCGGCACCCCGTTCTACCCGCGCTCGCTGGCGGAGTTCTCGCGCTTCTTCGACGGCCTGGAGCTGCTCGGCCCGGGCGTGATCGCCGTCTACGGCTGGCGTCCGGAGCCTGAGGACGTGGCCGCCCAGGCGGAGGGCATCGTCCCGGTCTACGGCGGGGTCGCCCGCAAGGCCTGACCCGTACGACCCGCACGACCCGTACCACCTGAGAGCCACGGCCCGTACGCCCGCGCACTCTGACCCGTACGGGTGCCGTGAACGGGTGCGCTCCCCTGCCCCGCCCTAGGTTCGACACCACGGGCGAGCAAGGGAGCGCAGGTGACGGACACGCGGACACCGCCCACCGAGCCGGGAGCGGCGCTGCTGCGGGCCGGACGGTTCTTCCGCCCGGGCACGGCGGCGCCGGACCTGCACAGCATCGGGCTCGCGGGCGGCCGGGAGGCGGACGCCTTCTACCGGGACCGCTGGAGCCACGACAAGGTCGTGAACTCCACCCACGGCGTGAACTGCACGGGCTCCTGCCGGTGGAAGGTGTACGTCAAGGACGGCATCATCACCTGGGAGACCCAGCAGACGGACTACCCGTCGGTGGGCCCCGACCGCCCCGAGTACGAGCCCCGCGGCTGCCCGCGCGGCGCCGCCTTCTCCTGGTACACGTACTCCCCCACCCGCGTGCGCTACCCGTACGTCCGGGGCGTACTGCTGGAGATGTACCGGGAGGCGAAAAACCGTATACAGGATCCTGTAGCCGCCTGGGCGGACATCCAGAGCGCCCCCGAGCGCCGCCGCCGCTACCAGCAGGCGCGCGGCAAGGGCGGACTGGTCCGGGCGAGCTGGGACGAGGCGGTCGAGATCGTCGCCGCCGCACACGTCCACACGATCAAGACCTACGGCCCCGACCGCATCGCCGGCTTCTCCCCCATCCCGGCGATGTCGATGGTGTCGCACGCGGCGGGCGCCCGCTTCCACTCCCTCATCGGCGCCCCGATGCTGTCCTTCTACGACTGGTACGCCGACCTTCCGGTGGCCTCGCCGCAGGTGTTCGGCGATCAGACGGACGTGCCGGAGTCGGGCGACTGGTGGGACGCCGCGTATCTGATGATGTGGGGCTCCAACGTCCCGGTGACCCGCACGCCCGACGCGCACTGGATGGCGGAGGCCCGCTACCGGGGCCAGAAGGTCGTGGTCGTCGCCCCCGACTACGCGGACAACGCCAAGTTCGCCGACGAGTGGCTGCACCCGCACCCCGGCACGGACGGTGCACTGGCCCTCGCGATGGGGCACGTGATCCTCAAGGAGTTCTTCGTCGACCGCGAGACCCCCTTCTTCGCGGACTACGTACGGCAGTTCACCGACCTCCCCTTCCTGGTCACCCTCACGGAACGCGACGGCGCCTACGTCCCGTCGAAGTTCCTGCGCGCCGCCGACCTCGGCCAGTCCGACGAGGGCGCCGACTGGAAGACGGTCGTCCTCGACACGGTCACGGGCCGCGCGGTCGCCCCGAACGGCTCCCTCGGCTTCCGCTGGACCGAGTCCGGCAAGGGCAAGTGGAACCTCGAACTCGGTGACGTCCAGCCCCTGTTGAGCCTCTACGGCAGTGAGGTGTCGGCGGGCGTCGAGGTGCTGCTCCCGAGGTTCGACACCGAGGGCGGCGAGCACGGCCAGGGACGCGGCGAGGTCCTGAGCCGAGGCGTCCCGGCGACCCGGCTCGGCGGTCCCGACGGCCCCCTCGTGACGACTGTCTACGATCTACTGCTGCCACAGTACGGCGTGTTCCGGCACGGCCTGCCGGGCACCTGGCCCGCCTCCTACGACGACGCGCGCACCCCGGGCACGCCCGCCTGGCAGGAGGCGCACACCTCCGTCCCGGCCGCCAAGTGCGTCAAGATCGCGAGGGAGTTCGCGCGCACGGCGGAACGGTCCAAAGGCCGCTGCATGATCCTGATGGGCGCCGGCACCAACCACTGGTTCCACTCGGAGACGATCTACCGCGCCTTCCTCGCCCTGCTCCAGCTCACCGGCTGCCAGGGCCGCAACGGCGGCGGTTGGGCACACTACGTCGGCCAGGAGAAGTGCCGCCCCTCCACCGGCTGGGCCACCTTGGCCGCCGCCTCCGACTGGTCCCGGCCGCCCCGGCAGATGATCGGCACCGCGTACTGGTTCCTCAACACCGACCAGTGGCGCTACGACCGGTTCGCCGCCGACGTCCTCGCCTCACCGCTCGGCGAGGGCCGGTTCACGGGGATGACGGGCGCGGACTGCCTCGCCCTGTCGGCGCGCACGGGCTGGATGCCGTCGTACCCGACCTTCGACCGCAACCCCCTCGACCTGGGCGAGGCGTTCGGCGACCCGGTGGCCACGGCGGTGGCCCAACTCCGTTCCGGGGACCTGAAGTTCGCGTGCGAGGACCCGGACGCTCCGGAGAACTGGCCCCGGGTGCTGACCCTCTGGCGGGCCAATCTGCTGGGCTCGTCGGCGAAGGGCGCCGAGTACTTCACCAAGCATCTCCTGGGCACGCACTCGTCGTTGCGGGCCGAGGAGGCGCCCGAGGACGTTCGGCCGCGGGACGTGACGTGGCGCGAGGAGGTGCCGGAGGGGAAGCTCGACCTGCTGCTGTCGCTGGACTTCCGGCAGACCTCGTCGACGCTGCTGTCGGACGTGGTGCTGCCCGCCGCGACCTGGTACGAGAAGCACGACCTGTCCAGCACGGACATGCATCCCTACGTGCACTCCTTCACACCGGCAGTGGATCCGCCGTGGCAGGCGCGGACGGACTTCGACACGTTCAAGGCGCTGGCGGAGCGGCTGAGCGAGCTGGCCGTGGACCATCTGGGCGTCCGCAAGGACCTGGTGGCCACCCCGCTCCAACACGACACTCCGGGTGAGGTCGCCCAGCCCGGCGGGGTCGTCCTGGACTGGCGGCGCGGGGAGTGCGAACCGGTGCCCGGGAAGACCATGCCGACGCTGACGGTGGTGGAGCGGGACTACACGGCGATCGGCGAGAAGTTCGCCGCGCTGGGTCCGCTGGTGGAGCAACTCGGCATGCCCGCGAAGGGGATCGCCCTCAAGCCGGACCAAGAGGTCGAGCAGCTACGGGAGTTGAACGGCGTCGGATACCAGGGGCGCCCCTCCCTCGACACGGCGGTGAAGGCCGCCAACACCATCCTCGCGCTCTCCGGCACCACCAACGGCCGTCTCGCCGTGCAGGGCTTCCGCACCCTGGAGGCGCGCACCGGACGGGAGTTGGCGCACCTGGCCGCCGAGCACGAGGGCAAGCGCGTCACCTACGCCGACACCCAGGCGGCCCCCGTCCCGGTGATCACCTCGCCCGAGTGGTCGGGCAGCGAGTCCGGCGGCCGGCGCTACACGGCGTTCACGCAGAACACCGAGCAGCTCAAGCCGTGGCACACGCTCACCGGGCGCCAGCACTTCTTCCTGGACCACGACTGGATCCACGAACTCGGCGAGGCGCTGCCGGTGTACCGGCCACCGCTCGACATGCACCGCCTCTTCGGCGAACCGGCCCTCGGACCGGACGGACAACGGGAGGTGACGGTCCGTTACCTCACCCCGCACAACAAGTGGTCCATCCACTCCGAGTACCAGGACAACCTGTTCATGCTGGCCCTGTCCCGGGGCGGCCAGAACATCTGGATGTCCCCGCAGGACGCGGACGCGATCGGCGTCGTCGACAACGACTGGATCGAGGCCGTCAACCGCAACGGCGTGGTGGTGGCCCGCGCGGTCGTCTCGCACCGGATGCCGGCCGGCACGGTCTACATGCACCACGCGCAGGAACGCACGGTCAACGTCCCGGTGACGGAGACCACCGGCATGCGCGGCGGCATCCACAACTCACTCACCCGGCTCATCCTCAAACCGTCCCATCTCATCGGCGGCTACGCCCAGTTGAGCTGGGCCTTCAATTATCTGGGCCCGACGGGCAACCAGCGTGACGAGGTGACGGTGATCCGCCGTCGCAGCAGCCAGGAGGTCGAGTACTGATGCGTCCGATGGCCCAGATCGCCATGGTGATGAACCTCGACAAGTGCATCGGCTGCCATACGTGTTCGGTGACCTGCAAGCAGACGTGGACCAACCGGCGGGGCATGGAGTACGTCTGGTTCAACAACGTGGAGACCCGCCCCGGACAGGGGTATCCGCGCCGCTACGAGGACCAGGAACGCTGGCGCGGCGGCTGGGAGTTGAACCGGCGCGGCGCGCTCAGACTGAAGGCGGGCGGGCGGTTCAGGAAGCTCGCCGGGATCTTCTCCAACCCCGAACTCCCGGAGATCAAGGACTACTACGAGCCCTGGACCTACGACTACAAGAACCTCACCGACGCCCCGCTCGGCGACGACTACCCGGTGGCCCGGCCCATCTCACAGCTCGACGGCAAGCCGATGAAGATCGAGTGGTCGGCGAACTGGGACGACAACCTCGCGGGCGCCCCGGCCTACGGCGACTTCGACCCGATGGTGGAACGTACCCGCCAACAGGCCTCGGACAAGGTGAAGTTCGAGTTCGAGCAGGCCTTCATGTTCTACCTCCCGCGCATCTGCGAGCACTGCCTCAACCCGGCGTGTGTGGCGTCCTGTCCGTCCGGCGCGATGTACAAGCGGGCCGAGGACGGCATCGTCCTGGTCGACCAGGACCGCTGCCGGGGCTGGCGGATGTGCGTGACCGGATGCCCGTACAAGAAGGTGTACTTCAACCACCGCACCGGCAAGGCCGAGAAGTGCACGCTCTGCTATCCGCGCCTCGAAGTGGGCCTGCCCACCGTGTGCTCGGAGACGTGCGTGGGGCGGCTGCGCTATCTCGGGGTGATGCTCTACGACGCCGACAAGGTGACGGCGGCGGCCGAGGTGCGGGACGAAAAGGCCCTGTACGAGGCCCAGTTGGGGGTGTTCCTCGACCCCGAGGATCCGGCGGTGCGGCGGGCGTGCGAGGACGCGGGAATCCCGTACGACTGGATGGAGGCGGCCCGCCGCTCCCCCGTGCGCAGGCTGATCAGCGAGTACCGGGTGGCGCTGCCGCTGCATCCGGAGTACCGGACGATGCCGATGGTCTGGTACATCCCGCCGCTGTCACCGGTGGTCGACGCGCTGACGGAGACCGGGCACGACGGGGAGGACGCGGGCAATCTGTTCGGCGCGATCGACACACTCCGTATCCCCCTCGAATATCTGGCGGAGCTGTTCACCGCCGGTGAAGTCGGCCCTGTCCGGGCGGCGTTGGAGAAGCTGGCGGCGATGCGGTCCCACATGCGGGCCATCAACCTCGGCGAGGAACCCGACCCGGAGACCGGGGCGGCCGTAGGAATGGAACCGGACGGGATCGAGGCGATGTACCGGCTGCTGGCGATCGCCAAGTACGAGGACCGGTACGTCATTCCGACGGCGGCGGTCGGGGACGCGCGGCGGCTGGAGGAGTCCGCGCTGCCCGACGGATGCGGCGTCGGCCACCAGGACGGTCCCGGGACGGTCGGCGACGGGCCGTTCGGCCGGGACTCGGGGCGCAAACTGCTGCCGATCGTGTCCGTGGAGAACTTCCACGCGCTGCGCGAGCGACAGACCGCGGACCACCCTGACCGGCCCGACCACGAAGCGAAGGATGCCTGATGCCCTCGGACGCCGTGCTGTACCAAGGGGCCGCGCTCTGCCTGACCTACCCCGACGACGACTTCCGCGCCCGGCTCCCCCTGCTGCGCGAAGCCGCCCCTCAGCTGCGGGAGTTCGTCGACCACGCGGCCCTGACCCCGCCCCAGGAGCTCGCCGCGCACTATGTGCAGGTCTTCGACTTCAAGAACCGGCACAGCCTGTACCTGAGTTGGTGGCACGACGGCGACACCCGGCGGCGCGGGATGTCCCTGGTCCGCTTCAAAGAGCTGTACAGGGCGCACGAATTGGAGTTCACCGGCGAGGAACTGCCTGACTTCCTGCCCGCCGTCCTGGAGTTCACGGCCCGCACCGGCAACCTCGACCTCCTCCGCGAGTACCGCGGCGCCCTGGACCAACTCCGCGCCCGGCTCGCCGACTTCGGCACGCCGTACGCGTCCGTCCTGGACGCCGTCTGCGCCACCCTGCCGCCCGCACCCACGGAGGCACGCCGATGAGCACGTTCCTGTGGGGCGCCCTGCCCTACCTCTCCTTCGTCCTCCTCGTCGCCGGCCTGTTCTGGCGCCACCGCTACGACAGGTTCGGCTGGACGACACGTTCCTCCCAGGTCTACGAGTCGAGACTCCTCAACATCGCCTCCCCTGCCTTCCATTACGGCATCCTCTTCGTCCTGGCGGGCCACTTGGTGGGCCTGTTCGTCCCCGAGTCGTGGACGCGCTCGGCCGGCATCAGCGAGCACGTCTACCACCTGTTCTCCCTCTACGGCGGCACCGCGGCCGGTGTCCTCGCGGTCGGCGGGATCCTGCTGCTGCTCTACCGGCGCCGTACGAACGCACCCGTATTCCGGGCGACCACGGTCAACGACAAGCTGATGTACGTCGTGCTGCTCGCGGCGATCGCGATGGGCATGGTGGCGAAACTGACCCACGCCTCCGGCGACGGCTACAACTACCGCCGGTCCATTGCCCCTTGGGCCCGCAGTCTGTTCACGCTCCGGCCGCGGACCGAGCTGATGGCGGGCGTGCCGGTGCTGTACCAGGTGCACGCGGTGATCGGCATGGTGCTGATCGCGCTGGTGCCGTACACCCGGCTGGTGCACATGTTCAGCGTGCCGGTGCAGTACCTGTTCCGCCCGTACGTGGTCTATCGCAGCCGCGACCCCAGGGAGTTGGGGCCGCGGCCGGAACGGCGGGGGTGGGAGCGGACCGGCAGTTAGGCCGCGCCGCCCTTCGGCTCGCGTTCGTCGTCGACGATCTCCGCGTCGACGACGCCTTCCTCCTCCTGGGGCGAGGCGTGTTCCGTGGGGGTCTCCGTCTGCTCCGTCGGGGACTGCTGGCCGGCCTGGGCGTACATCGCCTGGCCCATGCGCTGGCTGACGGTGGCGAGGTTCTCGACGGCGGCGCGCAGCTCGGCGGTGTCGGACTCGCCTTCGAGGAGGGTCTTGACCTGCGTGGCCGCCGCCGCGACCTCGGTCCGGGTGTCGGCCGGGATGCGTTCCTCGTTCTCGCGGACGAACTTCTCAGTCTGGTAGACGAGTTGTTCGGCCTGGTTGCGGGTCTCGGCGGCCTCGCGGCGCCTGCGGTCCTCGTCGGCGTACTGTTCGGCTTCGCGCATCATGCGGTCGATGTCGTCCTTGGGGAGCGCGGAGCCGCCGGTGACGGTCATCTTCTGTTCGCGGCCGGTGGCGAGGTCCTTGGCGGAGACGTGCATGATTCCGTTGGCGTCGATGTCGAAGGCGACCTCGATCTGCGGGACGCCGCGCGGGGCGGGCGGCAGGCCGGTGAGGTCGAAGACGCCCAACTTCTTGTTGTACGCGGCGATTTCGCGCTCACCTTGGTAGACCTGGATGCCGACCGAGGGCTGGTTGTCGGTGGCGGTGGTGAAGATCTCCGAACGCCGGGTCGGGATGGTCGTGTTGCGTTCGATGAGCTTGGTCATGATGCCGCCCTTGGTCTCGATGCCCAGGGACAGCGGGGTGACGTCGAGGAGGAGGACGTCCTTGACGTCGCCGCGGATGACGCCGGCCTGGAGGGCGGCGCCGACGGCCACGACCTCGTCGGGGTTGACGCCCTTGTGCGGGTCCTTGCCGGTGAGTTCCTTGACGAGGTCGGTGACGGCGGGCATGCGGGTCGAGCCGCCGACGAGGATGACGTGGTCGACGGCGGAGAGCTTGACGCCGGCGTCCTTGACCGCCTGGTGGAAGGGGGTCTTGCAACGGTCCAAAAGATCGGCGGTGAGTTCCTGGAACTGGGCGCGGGTGAGCTTCTCGTCGAGGTGCAGCGGGCCGTCGGCGGAGGCGGTGATGTAGGGCAGGTTGATCGTCGTCTCGGCGGCCGAGGAGAGTTCGATCTTGGCCTTCTCGGCGCCCTCGCGCAGCCGCTGGAGCGCCATCTTGTCCTTGCCGAGGTCGATGCCGTACTGGCCCTGGAACTTCTTGGCCAGGTACTCCATGACCCGCTGGTCCCAGTCGTCGCCGCCGAGGTGGGTGTCGCCGTTGGTGGCCTTGACCTCGATGACGCCGTCGCCGATCTCCAGGAGGGAGACGTCGAAGGTGCCGCCGCCGAGGTCGAAGACGAGGACGGTCTGTTCCTCGCCGCGGTCGAGGCCGTAGGCGAGGGCGGCGGCGGTCGGTTCGTTGATGATCCGCAGGACCTTGAGGCCCGCGATCTCGCCGGCCTCCTTGGTGGCCTGGCGCTGGGAGTCGTCGAAGTAGGCGGGGACGGTGATCACCGCGTCGGTGACGTCCTCACCGAGGTAGGCCTCCGTGTCCCGCTTCAGTTTCTGCAGCACGCGCGCGGACAACTCCTGGGCGCGGTACCGCGTTCCGTCGATGGCGCCCGTGTCGGGGAACCGCCAGTCGGTGTTGCCCATGTGCCGTTTCACCGAGCGCGCGGTGCGCTCGATGTTGGTCACGGCCTGCCGTTTGGCGACCTCGCCGACCAGTACCTCGCCGTTCTTGGCGAAGGCCACGACCGAGGGTGTGGTCCTCGCCCCCTCGGCGTTGGCGACGACCGTCGCCTCCCCGCCCTCCAGCACCGCGACCACCGAGTTCGTGGTCCCCAGATCGATCCCGACCGCTCGTCCCATAGCCGTCCCCTTCCGCCAGGCGCTGCCCGATCTCCAGCACAAAACTTGAGTGGCGGAAAGTCAATGCCGCACCCGTTTTCCGAGTGCGGCATCGAGGTACGAGCGCGGGCCGGGGTCAGGCGGATTCGACCGTCAGTGTGATCGTCGTACCCGCGAGCGCCTGGCTGACCGGGCAGTTCTTCTTGGCGTCCTCGGCGGCGGCCGCGAAGCCGGCCGCGTCCAGGCCGGGGACCTCGCCGCGGACGGTGAGGTGGATGCCGGTGATGCCCTCGCCGGGCTGGAAGGTCACGTCGGCCTTGGTCTCCAGGCGAGTGGGCGGGGTGCCCGCGCCGGTGAGGCCGTGCGACAGCGCCATGGAGAAGCAGCTGGAGTGGGCGGCCGCGATCAGTTCCTCGGGGCTGGTCTTGCCGTTGGCCTCCTCGGCGCGCGACGCCCACGTCACCGGCTGCACCCCGATGCCTGACGAGTCGAACGTGACCTCGCCGCTGCCCTTGATGAGTTCGCCTTCCCAGACGGTGTGTGCGGTGCGCGTGGTAGCCACGGTGATTCCTTTCGACGCGGATGTCGTTCGGAGCCATCCGATCACATTCCGGTTCAACGCACCCGGAAGACCGGCCCACGCGGGGTGAACGGCAGGCGAGCGCCTTGTGGAATCAGATAGGCGTGCTCGCGCCGCACCCGCAGTACGTCGCACCAGCCGTCGGTGATGACGAGGACGGGCGCGCCCGGCGGGAAGTCGTTGGACCGGTGCAAAAGGTCGATCCCGGGCTGGAGCACGGTGCCGCCGCGCCCGTGCACCCGTACCCGGCCGGCGATGTCGGTGACCGGGACGTAGCCCGCGTCGTGCGGGGCCGCGTCGCAGAACACGACCCGGGCGGCCGGTACGTCACGGGCCTCCGCGTACGAGGCGATCGCGCCCAGTGCTTTGCCGAGGAGGGTGCGGTCCATGGAGCCGGAGGTGTCGAGGACGACGCCGAAGGTGCAGCGGGCGACCTCCTCGGGCGGGAACCAGTGCCCGGCGCGCGGGATGTCGGGGGTGGAGGACTGGCGGCGCGAGGGACGGGCGTACGACCGTACGGGCTCCGGTCTGGGTACGAACTCGTCGAACCAGCGGGCGAGTTGGGCGTCCCAGGACAGGGGCGGATGGCTGAGGGCGCGGATCTCCTCGACCAACCCGCCCGGCAGGAAGCCGCGTTCGTGCTGCTGGTGCAGGTCCAGGCCGCGGGCGAGGCCGCGCCGGTAGAACTCGTCGAGGTCGACGTAGTCGCGCGGGCTGCCGAGCGGGCCGCCGAGGATGTCGCCGACGCCCTTGCCGCGCAGGGTGGCCAGGCGGCGGGTGCGGCGCAGGTCGGCGGTGATCCGGTCGTAGACCTCCTCGGCGGAAAGGTCCTTCAACTCCGGGTCGTACAGCAGGCCTTCGGGCATGGTGCCGATGTCCATCTCGCGCAGCCAGCCGTTGATGACGTAGTCGGCGGCGACGTTGAAGAGGAACGGGTCGCGGGTGCCGCAGCGGTCGCCGTGGCGCAGGGCGGCGTGCAGCATCTCGTGGGCGAGGACGAACCGCCATTCCTCGTCGTCGAACTGACGCAGCGGGTTGATGTAGACCTCGGCGGCCTCGGTGTCGACGGCGGCGACGGAGATGCCGTGGGCACGGGCGAGTTCGGCGTCGGCGACGACGGTGATGCCGGCAGCGATGCCGCCCAGCAGCGGGTAGTTGGAGACGAACCAGCTCAACGCCCGTTCCCAGGGCTGGAGTCGGGTGGGGCCGCCGTACATCGAGTCGCGGCGGCCGCCGGCGAGGTCCATGGCGACGGACATGGTGCGGGTGAGGGCGCTCGCGAAGGCGATCTGCCAGTCGACGGGGGTCCCGGGCCAGCCCGTCCACGGTACGAGCCGCTGGTCGGGGGCGCTGCCCGCCGTACCGCAGTGTTCGTAGACGGCCGGGATGCCGCCCTGGCGCCAGCGGGCCGCGAGTTGTTCCTCGTCGCCCGAGGGGTAGGTGGCGGGGAGGTCTTCGGGGGTGCGGCCGATGGGGAAGGTGAGCAGGAAGCGGTTGACGACGACGCAGCGGGCGGCGAGGTCGAAGCGGTCGGGCTGTTCGCGCTCGCCCTTGGCGCCGGGTACGTGTCCGAAGCCGAGGTGGATGAGCGCGTGCGCGATCGCCCAGGCCCATTCGGCGGGTTCGGCGAGCCGGGTGGGGTGCGCGTGGAGATACCCGTTGGAGTTGACGAGGACGAGCCCGTCGAGCGGCGCGGCCCGGCAGTCCTCCTCCCGGCACAGCTCGAAGTCGATCGCGGCGAGCGCGGGGTTGGCCCACACGAGCCTCAACCCGGCCGTGAACGCCTCGGTCGCCGGGTCGGGCTTCTTCTTCTCGGGGTCCTTCTTGCGGGTACGGCTCACGGGCGGACCTCCGGGACGGATCCGGGCGGGAGCGGCGCCCGCGCGGAGCCGAGCGGCAGTGTCGCCCGCGCCCGAGCTGCGCCGAACTCCCCTGCCATGACGGCCCGTTCACTTCCCCCGCTCACCGGCGCGCCTCTACCAGCCGGGGCATGTCGCGGGCGGCCTCCACCAGGAACCAGGCGGGGAGGACCGGGTTGCCGTCGTCGTCCGAGGCGATGACGCTCTGGGCCACCTCGACGGAGATCTCAGCGAGTTGGACGAGGAGGGACTTGGCGCGGTAGGCGGTCTGGCGGCCGTTGGCCGACAAGTGGTCCTTACTGGCGGGAAGTTCCTTGATGAGCCGGCCCCGGAAGGACTCGGCGAGGTAGTACAGCAGGTCGCGGTCCTCGGTGCGGTTGGGCCAGCGGGCGTCGCCCTTGAGGACCGCCTCGATGCCGAAGCGGCTGCGCACGATCTTGACGTAGCCGCAGAACGCGACCGCGTGGGCGGGAGTCAGCGTGCCGTGCGCGATCACCTTGAGGGTGTTCTCGTCGAGGTCGGGCCCGAAGGAGCCCAGCGCGTCGGAGAGCATGTGCCAGGAGCGGGGCGTGGAGAAGGGCTCCTCGGTCTTCGGCGGCTTGGACCACAGGTGGTCGGGGCGGTCGGTGAGGTGGTCCAGGATCCACGGGTGGATGCCGTTGGCGGCGGCCCACTTGAGCCAGTCCTTCGGGGACGCCTCCAGGTGGACATGGGTGAGCCGGTTGATCAGCGCGGAGGCGATCGGGCGGGCCAGCGCGTTGTCGGTCGCGCGGTTGCCGGCGCCGATCACGATGGAGCCCTTGGGGAGTTCGTAGTTCCCGATGCGGCGGTCCAGGATCAGCGAGTAGAACGCCTTCTGCACATCCGGTGTGGCCGCGTTGAGTTCGTCCAGGAACAGGCAGTACGGCTCGTCGCGCGCGATGGCCTCCGGCGGACAGAACACCGACCGCCCGTCGCGGATCTGCGGTACGCCGATCAAGTCCTCGGGCGCGAGCTGCGTACCGAGCAGACTGACGCACTCCAGCCCCAGTGACTGGGAGAACTCCCTTACCAGGGACGACTTTCCGATGCCGGGCGCGCCCCAGAGGAAGACGGGGCGGACGGTCGCGAGACCCAGCAGCAGTTCGGGGATCCGGGCAGGAGTGACGGTGACGGCAGCCTGCAAAGCAGCAGCTCCTGAAGGAGGTTCGAGGTGGGGAGACTCGAACAGTGTGGGCGCACGAACCGCCCACCGCAGCCCATTTTCAGGCGGCCCGCTCCTCCGGCTCCGCCGGCAGCGGCACCTGCGGGCCGTTCAACTCCCGCAGCCAGCGCCGCAGTACGCGGTGGATGTGCTCGGCGCCGACGAGGTCCTCGCCGTCCTCGACCGGTACGGAGAGGGCACGCGGCGACAGCAGGAACGGCCTGCCCTGGCAGCCGCCGAGGCCGCCGTGCGAGCCGATCTGCTCCTCGAAGGCGAGGACTTCGCCCTCGGCCGGGTCGTACCAGGAGTTGACCATGATGTCGGCGGTGTGCGGGAAGGAGTGCGTGCGCCGCACGGCGTCCGCGACACCGGGGCCGAAGTCCGCCAACGGGCCCTGTTTGTCGTCGAGTTCGGCCACCGGCAGCTCCGCGCCGTGCGCGCCGAGGACGAGCCCGCCGTGCTCCTCGCTGCGGACGAGGACGAAGCCGACGCCCGGGTGGTTGGCGAGCGTGGTGAGGAGGGCCGGGTGGCGGGCGTCGATCTCCTCCTTGGTCATGCGGTGCGGCACGTCCGGGAAGGAGATCAGGCCGAGGTTGCCGGAGGCCAGCACGATCGGCTCCGAGTGCCGGCCGGAGTGGGCCTGCCGCTCGTCGCCGTTCTTGGCGGGCCTGCGCAGCGCCGCGCGGACGGCGGCACGGGCCTCGGCGCCGCTGTGGGTGCGGCGGGCCCGGCGCGGCACGGGCAGCCCGCAGCCCGCCCGTACGAGGTCGCCGAGCGTGAGGCCGTAGCGGCCCTGGAAGGTCTCGCCCGGGCTCTGCCCGTGGTCGGAGAGGACGACGATGCGGTACGGCCGCGGGGCGTGCTCGGCGACGTTCTCGATCAGCGCGATGGAACGGTCCAAGCGCCCGAGGACCTTGGCGGCGTCGCGGCTGCGCGGGCCCGAGTGGTGGGCGACCTCGTCGTAGGCCACGAGGTCGGCGTAGACGGCGGTACGGCCGGCCAGCATGTCGCCCATGACCGCGGCGACGACGACGTCCCGTTCCACGACGGTCGCGAAGGCGCGGACCAGAGGGTAGAGGCCACCGCGCTTGACCCGCGGGCGCTGTCTGGTGAGGCGGGAGCGGGTCGACTGGCCGATCTCGCGGCCGACCTCGGCGACGAAGGACATCGCGGTGCGGACGGCGTTGGCGGGGTCGGAGAAGTAGGCGAAGTAGCCCGCGCGGGAACGGTTCTCCCGGCCCCGGCGGCGGATCGCGATGGACAGCACGAGGGCCTGTTCGTCGGCGCCGCCGCTGAACAGGTTGCCGCGGCTGGCGCCGTCCACGGTGAGGAGGCCGCCGTCACCGGTGTGCTCGATGGCACGGCGCTGGAGCTCGGCGGCGCTGGTCGGGCGGTTGCAGACCATCACCTCACCGGTGTCCTTCTCGTACCAGCGGAACGCGGGGATGTCGTGGTTGGAGCCGTGCAGGATGCCGAGCTGGCTGGCGCCGGTCTGGCTGGACCAGTCGGTGCGCCACGGGGTGAGGCGGTGGGTGGGGCGGTCGCCGCCGAGGAGTCGCGCGACCGTGGGCATCAGCCCCTTCTCCATCGCGTCCAGCAGGACGTCGTGGCCGACGCCGTCGAGCTGGAGGAAGACGGTGCCGGGCGAGGACGGGCCCGGCGGGAGGGCCCTGCGGCGGCGGTCGGCGAGGCGGTAGAGGCGGCGGCGGTACGCGTCGTCGTCGCGGACGGCCAGGGCACCGCCGGTCGCCGAAGCCACGGCGGACATCACGGCGGCGACGACCACGGCGGTCTCGGGGGCGACCTGGCCGCGCAGCCCGCCGTCCGGATTGATGCGCAGGGCGATCAGCAGCAGCGACCCGTTGAGGACGAAGACCAGGAGGCCGAGGACGAGGGCGGGCACCAGCAGCAACAGCCGTACCAGCAGCGGCCAGACCAGGGCCGACAGCACACCGAAGGCGCCGGCGCCGAGCGCGGCCGTGACCGCGATCCGGGTGGCGCTGTCGCCGTCCGCGGACTGGAGCTGGAAGTCCGGCAGGATCCCGGCGAGCACCAGCATGGTCACCGTGGAGACGGCCCACACCGCGATGCTCCGCCCGACCTGACTGGCGAGCCGCCGCCAACGCCCTCCGCCCACGCCCCGTACACCTCACGTCCCGGGCCCGTCGACCTGGCGGGCCTGTCCCCAGCCTGTCATACGGGACGTGGGAACCCCGGAGCTAGCGGCCGTCGTAGCCGGCCGTGGGCATCGACAGCCGCCGGTGAACGCGGGCCTTGGCCTGGGCGTCGTAGAACGGTTCCGCGCGGCCCACCGTCTCGATGCGCACCCCGCGGCGCGCGCACTCGTCGGTGAACTCCTCGACGGAGGACAGCGCGCTCTCCAGGACCCGGCGGCTGGGGGCGACGAACAGGTCGAGGCCGGGGCGGACGCCGTCCCACAGGGCGCTGTGGTCGGGGCGCAGTCCCCGTACGAGGAGTTCGCGGGCGATCACATAGCCGTGGTCGGCTGCCCAGCGGGCGCACATGGCGTGCTGACTGCGCGAGTCGACCAGGAAGGGGTCCTCGTCCAGCTCCTCCAGCGGTGTCAGGCTGGCGATCGCCGTGACCCTGACCCGCGAGGGCATACCGGAGGCACCGCGTACCTGTCCCATGGCGTCCCCCTCACCTCCGGGTTTCGCCGCCGACCCTACTCCTGCCCGTAGGCTTCGGGGGAGTCGCGCGAAGGAGGCAAAGAAGGTGCCGGTGGAGATCACCTGGTGGGGTCACGCCACCTGCACGATCGAGGACTCGGGCGTGCGTGTCCTCACCGACCCCCTGTTCGCCCGCCGGCTCGCGCACCTACGACGCCGCCGGGGCGCGGTGCCGCCGCCCGAGGCCCACCGTGCGGACCTGGCGCTCGTCTCCCATCTGCACGCCGACCACCTGCACCTTCCCTCGCTCGGCGCCCTCGCCCCGGGCACGCGCCTGCTCGTGCCCCGGGGCGCACTCCGCGCGGTGCCGGGGTTGCGCCGGCTCCGGCAGCTGCGGATCGACGAGGTGTCGCCCGGCGACCGGGCGATGGTCGGTGACCTGGTGGTACGGGCCGTGCCCGCACGCCATGACGGGCGGCGGCTGCCGGTCGGACCGCACCGCTCCCCCGCGCTGGGTTACGTCGTCGAGGGCGAGGCGCGCACCTACTTCGCCGGGGACACGGGGCTGTTCGACGACATGGCCAAGGAGGTCGGGCCGGTCGACGTGGCGCTGCTGCCGGTCGGCGGCTGGGGTCCGTACCTCGGCGAGGAGCATCTGGACGCGGGGCGCGCGGCGCAGGCGCTGGCCAGGCTCGCGCCGCGCAGCGCTGTGCCGGTGCACTACGGCACGTACTGGCCGATCGGGATGGACGCGGTGCGCCCGCACGAATTCCACACGCCTGGCGACGAGTTCGCGCGCATCGCGGCCCAACTCGCGCCCTCGGTGGCCGTGCACCGGCTCGGGCACGGCGAGAGCGTACGGCCGGAGGTCGCGCGGTGAGCTGGATCGCCCAGGCGGTGTCCGCGACGGCGACCACGTCACCCGAGTCCACTCAACAGGCCATCGGTTACCCGACGTTGTTCCTGCTGGTGCTGTTCGGGGCGCTGGTGCCGGTGATTCCCACGGGGGCTCTGGTGAGTTCGGCGGCCGTGGTCGCGTTCCACCAGACGGCGCCGTTCGCGCTGGCGCTGGTGTTCGTGACGGCGTCGCTGGCCGCGTTCCTCGGGGACATCGCGCTGTACTGGCTGGGGCGGCGCGGGATGGGGTCGAAGAACGGCTCGCGCTGGCTGGCGGCGATCCGCGCGCGGGCACCGGAGGACCGTCTTGAGCAGGCCCAGAAGAAGCTGGCCGACCACGGGGTGACGGTGCTGGTGCTGTCCCGGATGGTGCCGGCGGGCCGCATCCCGGTGATGCTGGCCTGTCTGCTGGCGGAGTGGCCGATCCGCCGGTTCGCCCGGGGGAACGCGCCGGCCTGTCTGGCCTGGGCCGTGACGTACCAGCTGATCGGCATCCTCGGCGGTTCGCTGTTCCCCGAGCCGTGGGAGGGCGTGGTGGCCGCGGTCGCGCTGACCGTCGTGATCAGCGCGGCCCCGACCGTATGGCGCAGGGTGCGGAAGACAACTCCCGCCTAGGCAAGCACTCTTGAGGCTCCCACCGGTAGATCCCACAGGTCTTCCCGGGCCAACTCGGCTTTCTCCCAGGCCGCCCTGACCCGCGTCAGCGGCTCCAGCACCGGCTCCGCCGACAGGACGAACGTGCCCCAGTGCATCGGAGCCATCCGCCGCGCGCCCAGGTCCTGGGCCGCCCGCACCGCCTCCTCCGGGTCGCAGTGGACGTCGCTCAGCCACCAGCGCGGGTCGTAGGCCCCGATGGGCAGCAGGGCCAGGTCGATTCCCGGATAGCGGGCGCCGATACGCGAGAACCAGTGGCCGTAGCCCGTGTCGCCCGCGAAGTAGACGCGCTGTCCGTCCGGTGCCGTCATCACCCAGCCGCCCCACAGGGAGTGGCAGGTGTCGGTGAGGCTGCGCTTGGACCAGTGGTGGGCGGGTACGAAGTCGAGCCGGACGCCGTCGAGTCGGGCCGCCTCCCACCAGTCGAGTTCGGTGACACGGGTGAATCTGCGGCGGCGGAACCAGCCGCCGAGGCCGGCCGGGGCGAACACCGGGGTGTGGCGCGGGAGTCGGCGCAGGGTGGGGGCGTCGAGGTGGTCGTAGTGGTTGTGGCTGATGACGACGGCGTCGATCGGCGGGAGTGATTCCCAGGCGACGCCCACGGGGGTGATCCGGGCCGGGGTGCCGAGGATGCGGCGGGACCAGACCGGGTCGGTGAGGATCGTCAGCCCGCCGATCTGCACCACCCAACTGGCATGCCCCGCCCAGGTGACGGCGACGGTCAGGGAGTCGGCCCGGGGCAACGGCTCGGGGGCGAAGGGGAGTCGGGGGATGTCGGCGAGCCCCTCGGGGCGGGGTCGTACGGAGCCCTCGCGGGCGAAGCGGGCGATCGCCTTGAGGCCGGGGAGCGGGGCGGTGAGCCGGTCGTGGAAGGTCCGGGGCCATACGCGCCGCTCGCCGAGGGGGCGGGGCTCGGCGAGCGGCGGGGACGAGGGGATGAAGGGGGACAGGGGCGCCGTGCGGCCGGCGTCCGGGGTCGTCGTACTCGTCGTGGTCGACTCGGACTGCTGCGTCATCGAGGAGGCTCCCATCGCTGAGCGTCGTCGCGGAGATCGTCGAAGATCGACCTCAAGGACATCAACGCGCGTTGCACGTGTGGCAGTTCCAACGGCACGGGTGACATGAGGCATTCCGCGCGTTCCTCGTCGGTTCGGCCCAGCAGGGGTCCGGTGGACAGCCGTACCCGCAGCGCGCCCAGGTCGTCGCCGAAGCGGTGGCCGCCCGGCGCGGGCATGCCGAGCCGGGCGGTGAGGAACTCCTCCAGGTCCTGCGCGTCGCCCACCCCCTGTGGGGTGAGCGCGTGGCGCAACGGCCCGAGATCGACGTACAGATGACGTCCCGCCTGCGGCGGCCGGGCGAACGCGCCCGCCCCGGTGACGGCCGCGTGCGCGGCGGCGGCCACGCGCGCGTGCAGGGCTACGGCGGTGTCGCGGCGGGCGACGACGGGCGCGGGTTCGCCGAGGGCGTGGCCGGCCGCGGCGGCGACCGGTGCCGCGACGCGGGCGCCGAGCGCGGTGAGGACGTCGAGCACGCGCGCGTGGAGCGCGATTCCGGCGCGGCCTGCGGGGAAGCGGGCGACGGCGGCGGGCCAGCCGGACGGGAGGAGCGCACCCGCCAGGTCGGTGACGACGGTGACCCTCTCGGGCAGCATCTCGGCGGGGCTGAGCAGCATGGTGCGCCGGGGCGCGTGCAGGGTGTCTCGCCAGGTCTCGTCGCTGACCAGATGCAGGCCCTCGCCCGCGGCGGCCTCGACGGTCTCGTGCATGACCTCGGGCGGCACCACGGTCGCGGTGGGATCGTCGGCGACCGACAGCACCAGCAGCCGCGGGTCACCACCCTCGTCGCGGACCCTGCGCACGGTCTCCAGCAAGGCGTACGGGTCGGGCACCCCGCCGCACTCGGCCGGAGTGCCCACATGGAACACGGGTCTGCCCAGCAGCCGCGCGTACGGCGCCCACCAGGCGGCGCACGGTCTGGGGACCAGGACGTCACCGCCGAGCGCGGCGGTCAGCGCGACCAGCAGCGCGGGGGCACCCGGGGCGGCGGCCACGCGGGCGGGCTCGGCGGGCAGCCCCCGGCGTTCGAAGTAGCCGCTCGCGGCCTCCAGCAGCACAGGGGCGCCGCCGACCGGCTGCTCCTCGGTGCGGCTCGCGGCGGCGGCGAGGACGGCGGCCAGCTCCGGCAGGACGGGCAGTCCGTCGTCGGGGAACACCGGCCCGTAGCGGACGGGTCCCTGGCCTACCGCGTCCGCCTGCCGCATGGTGCCTCCGCGCAGTCCCTGGTGCAGTGCAGTGCACTGCACTGCAGTGCCGTGTCCTGGTCGTGTCCTCAGTGTCCCGGAGTCCGCCTGCGCAGCCGGTACACGGCACCGCCGAGCGCGCCCGCGATCAGCACACCGCCGGCGACCAGCGCCGGTACGGAGTCGGTGAAGGTGCCGCCCTCCCCGGCCCGCACCCCGCGCTCGATCACGGCGGCACCGGCACAGGACTCGGCCCGGGGTTCCTGACACGGCCGCTGCCCGCCTCCGCTCGCGCGTTCCACGCTGAAGGTCGCACTCCACGGCCTGCCCTGACCGCCGGGCGGCGCCGGACAGGTCCCGTCGACGGTCCACGCGGCGTCGCGCTCGACCCCGTCCGCGGAGATCCTCGCGGTCCCCCGGTAAGCGGATCCGGCGGCGCGGTCGTCGTTGCCGGGCACGCGTTGCAGTTGGACCGTTCCATCGTCGAAGGCCTGGGAGGTGGCGTCCAGGGTCTCGGGCGCGGTCCCCCCGGCCACCTCGCAGGAGACGGACACGGTCACGCTCCCGCCCGCCTGTGCGGTACTCGGGCTGACCTCGGCGGCGGAATCGACGGCCACAGCCGGACCGGCGACGCCGACCAGGGCGACGACGGACAGCACAAGGGCGGTGCGACGCATGAGCAGGTCTCCTTAGACCGAGGACGGCGGCAACACCATCGAAGCCCGGTCAGGAGAGGGGCGCGCGCGGCGAGACCCGAGCGAGTGAAACCCAGGCCGGCCGGAGCGCCCCACAGGGGCGCGGGGCTGTGTCCATGTGCGGCTCCGCCGCGTGGGCGCGCCCAGCCCCCACAGACGCCCACTCAGGCAACTTCCTGCAGAACCTCTTCCCGAATCCGCCGACAACACCGACTGATCAGCCGGGACACATGCATCTGCGAAATCCCGAACCGCTCGGCGATCCGACTCTGCGTCATGTCCCCGAAGAACCTGAGATACAGAATCTCCCGCTCCCGCGCGGGAAGCGCGGCCAACCGCGGCTTCACCGCCTCCCGGTCCACCACGACGTCCAACGCCGGATCAGCGGCCCCGAGTACGTCCCCCAACGCCCACCCGTCCTCGCCGCCGGGCAACTCCGCGTCCAGCGACAACGCGCTGAAACTCTCCAGCGCCTCCAGACCGGCCCGCACGTCCTCCTCGGAGAGGCACGTGTGCGCGGCGAGCTCCGCCACGGTCGGCCGCCGCCCGGGCACCGTCTGGGCCAGCTCCTGCCCGGCGACCCGCACCCGGTTCCGCAGCTCCTGCACCCGGCGCGGCACGTGCAGTGTCCACATGTGGTCGCGGAAGTGCCGTTTGATCTCGCCCGTGATGGTCGGTACGGCGTAGCTCTCGAAGGCGTTGCCGCGCCCGGGGTCGTAGCGGTCGACGGCCTTGACCAGGCCGAGGGCGGCGACCTGGCGTAAGTCCTCGGTGCTCTCGCCCCGGTTTCGGAACCGTCCGGCGAGCCGGTCGGCCATGGGCAGCCAGGCCTCCACTATGTGGTCGCGGACGGTGTCGTGCCGCGGTCCGGGCGGCAGCGCGACCAGCGTGCGGAACGCCTCCGCGGTGTCGGGGGTGTCAGGGTGGGAACGTCGCCTGCTGTCGGTGCGAGTGGGCATGGTGCGTCACAACTCCCTTGAGCATGCTCCGGGTTGGACGGTCACCGGTGGGAACGCGTCTGCGATCCAGCGCTGTTGGTTCGCCTGCCCCCGACCCCGGGGGACAAACACGCGTCAGCCCCGCTCGCGTGCCCCCTGCCGGGTGCGGCCGGGGGCCACGAGGCGCCGTGGATGGCGGCGCAGGTACTCGCCCTCCAGCCGGGCCATGCGGTCGTTGTGGGCGCGCAGCGCGTCGTTCGAGCCGTACAACAGGGTGTCGTGGCGCGTGCGGTGGATGGTCTCCAGCTCCTTCATGAGCTGGGAGTCGTCCAGGCGCGCAGGGTCGACTCCGGTCATGGTGTGCCCCGCTCGTCGAGTCTCACGGTCCTGAGACCACTCTACGAACATTCGGGCCCCACGGCCTCCGCACTGCACGGAGCTATCGCGGCTATCGCGCGCGCTCCACCCGCCGCTCGTCCCACACGGGCTCGGTGCTCTCTCGGACCCGGCCGTCGCTGCCGAAGACCAGGTAGCGGTCGAAGGAGCGGGCGAACCAGCGGTCGTGCGTGACGGAGAGCACGGTCCCGTCGAACGCCTCAAGGCCTTCCTGGAGGGCTTCCGCGGACTCCAGGTCGAGGTTGTCGGTGGGCTCGTCGAGGAGCAGGGCGGTGACGCCCTGGAGTTCCAGGAGCAGGATCTGGAAGCGGGCCTGCTGGCCGCCGGAGAGCCGGTCGAAGCTCTGCTCGGCCTGGCCGGTCAGCTCGTAGCGGCGCAGCCGGGACATGGCGGGTCCCTGGGCCTGCGCGTGCTCCTTCCACAGGATGTCGAGGAGGGTGCGGCCCTGGAGTTCGGGGTGCGCGTGGGTCTGCGCGAAGTGGCCCGCCACGACGCGTGCGCCGAGCTTCCACTCCCCCGTGTGCTTCACGTCGTCGCCGGCGAGGAGGCGCAGGAAGTGCGACTTGCCCGAGCCGTTCGAGCCGAGGACGGCGACGCGTTCGCCGTAGAAGACCTCCAGGTCGAAGGGTTTCATCAGGCCGGTGAGTTCAAGTCCCTTGCAGGTGAAGGCCCTTACTCCGGTGCGGCCGCCCTTGATGCGCATGGTGATGTCCTGTTCGCGGGGCGGCTCGGGCGGCGGGCCGGCCTCCTCGAACTTGCGCAGGCGGGTCTGGGCGGCCTGGTAGCGGGAGGCCAACTCGTGGGAGATGGAGGCGGCCTGACGGAGGTTCAGGACGAGTTTCTTCAGCTGGGCGTGCTTCTCGTCCCAGCGGCGGCGCAACTCCTCGAAGCGGGCGAAGCGTTCACGCCGGGCCTCGTGGTAGGTCGCGAAACCGCCGCCGTGCACCCAGGCGTCGGCGCCGGTCGGCGAGGGCTCCACGGAGACGATCTTCTCGGCGGCGCGGGCGAGGAGTTCGCGGTCGTGGGAGACGAACAGGACAGTCTTGCGGGTCTCCTTGAGCCGCTCCTCCAGCCACCGCTTGCCGGGCACGTCGAGGTAGTTGTCGGGCTCGTCGAGCAGCAGCACCTCGTCGCTCCCGCGCAGCAGCGCCTCCAGGACGAGCCGCTTCTGCTCACCGCCGGAGAGCGTACCGACCTGCCGGAACTGCGCCTTGTCGTACGGCACTCCGAGCGCGGCCGTGGTGCACATGTCCCAGAGGGTCTCGAACTCGTAGCCGTGCACCTCGGCCCAGTCGGACAGGGCCTGGGCGTAGGCGAGTTGGGCCGCTTCGTCGTCGACGGTCATGATCGCGTGCTCGGCCTTGTCGACCTCGGCGGCGACCGCGCGGATGCGGGGCGGGGCGACCGACACCAGCAGATCCCGTACGGTGCTCTCGTCGCGTACGGAGCCCACGAACTGGCGCATCACGCCCAGGCCGCCACTCACGGTGACCGTGCCGCCGTGCGGTTTCAGCTCGCCGGAGATCAGGCGCAGGAGGGTCGTCTTGCCGGCGCCATTGGGCCCGACCAGGGCGACCACGGCGCCTTCGCCGACCCGGAAGGACACATCGCCGAGGAGCGGCCTCCCGTCGGGGAGGTAGTACTCGAGGTGTGCGGCTTCCAGATGTCCCATGACCACGCATTCTGTGGGGCGGCCTCACGGCCGGGCAAACCCTTATTGTGCCCGCCGGGGCCTCGCTACGGCTTCTGGTCCTCGTCGAGCGGCTGCCCGGTCGGGCCCGCGTCCGTGCCCGGTCCGGGGGCATCCACCGCCGCGCCCTGCCAGGACAGCACCTTCCAGCCGTCGGCCGGTGAGCCGTCCAGGACGACGATGCCGGTGTTGTCGAGGGGGCGGGCGGCGGCGAAGGTCACGTCGACGTTGTCGGCGCGGGCGGCCGTCCACATCCGGATCGCGGCGCCGTGGCTGATCATGGCGACGGTACGGGCGCCGCTGTCGGCGGCCTCCGCGATCACGCCGTCGTAGCGGGCGAGGGCCTCCACGCCGTTCTCGCCGCCGGGCATCCGCAACTCCGTGTCACCGGATGCCCACGCGAACACGATCCGCATGTACTCGTGGCCGGGTTCCCGGTCGCCGGGCAGCATCTCCAGGTCACCGGCGGTCAGCTCGCGGATGCCGTCCCGGACGCGGACGTCGAGGCCGCGGGCGGCGGCGAGCGGGGCCGCGGTGTGCTGGGTGCGGATCAGGGTGGAGGCGTAGAGGGCCTCGATGTCCTCGTCGGCCACGGCCTCGGGGAGGGCGGCGGCCTGGCGGCGGCCGAGGTCGGTCAGCTCGGCGCCCGGGATCGCCGTATCGAGGAGGAAGTCCACGTTGGCCGTGGTCTGGCCGTGGCGGATGAGGAGCAGACGCATGCGGGGATTCCTCCGATGGAACGGTCCGCCGACGGTGCAATCGGTTCGCCGGCGGTCCGCCGGGCAGCGAACGGCCGCTTCAGGGTACCCGGCACCGCACGAGCCCCGACGTCGGCCTCACGGTCCCCCGTCCCGGCCGCCAGGCCCTGCGCGAGTGGCCGCTCTCCTCGCAGGAGTGACGGTGCACCGCCCGCCGACGGATTTCCTGATCACCCGTCAGTCCACATTGTAAAACGCAGGTCTCATCATTCGACATGCGCGCGTACCGTTCTGCTTACGCCGAAGAAGACGCGAAGGGGTAGGTAGAGCCATGCCGAAACAGCAGGAGACCGCCGTCTACACGCACGGGCACCACGAGTCCGTACTGCGCTCGCACACCCAGCGAACCGCCGCCAACTCCGCGTCCTATCTGCTCGGTTCGCTGAAGCCCCACATGAAGATCCTGGACATCGGCTGCGGGCCCGGCACCATCACCGCCGACCTGGCGGCCCTGGTCCCGGACGGCTCCGTGACCGGTGTCGACCGCGAGCCGGGCATCCTGGACCAGGCCCGGGCCACCGCCGAAGGACGCGGCCTGACGAACCTCGACTTCGCGGTCGCCGACGTCCACTCCCTGGACTACCCGGACAACACCTTCTGCGTGGTCCACGCCCATCAGGTCCTCCAGCACGTGGGCGATCCGGTGCAGGCGCTGCGGGAGATGGTGCGGGTGACCAAGCCGGGCGGGTTCATCGCCGCCCGCGACGGGGACTACGCGGTGATGACCTGGCACCCGGAGGTGCCGGGGCTGGACGACTGGCTGGAGCTGTACCGGCGGGTGGCCCGCGCCAACGGCGGCGAGCCGGATGCCGGACGCCGTCTCAAATCGTGGGCGATGCAGGCGGGGCTGAGCGACATCACGGCCACCTCCGGCACCTGGACGTTCCACACTCCGGACGAGCGGGCCTGGTGGAGCGGTCTGTGGGCGGACCGCACGGTCGCGTCCTCGTACGCGGCGGTCGCGACCGGGGGCGGCCACGCGACCGCCGAACAGCTGCGTGCCATCGCGGACGCCTGGCGGGAGTGGGGGAAGCGGGACGACGGCTGGTTCGCCGTGCTGCACGGCGAGATCCTGTGCCGCAAGGCCGTCTGAGGACGACGCCGGCGACGCCGCCGGGCCGGGATCGTCCGAAAGGATCACCTCGGCCCGGCCGTCCCAACTAGGCTCGTCCGTATGGACATTCTGGGAGCCACGCTGCGGATCTGCGTCGACGACCTGGAGACCGCCGTCCCCTTCTACGAACGCCTCACGGGCGCCTCGGCGCTCCGTTTCGAGCGCGGCGGGGTGTCGGTGGCCGCGGTCGGTTTCTTCCTGCTGATGAGCGGGCCCGAGGCGGAGTTGGAGGTGTTGCGCAAGGTCTCGGCGACCATCGCCGTCAAGGACGTCGACGAGGCGCACACACTCCTCACCGAACTCGGCGCCCGGGTCGTCGCGGGCCCGCTGGCGACACCGGTGGGCCGCAATCTGATCGCGGTGCATCCCGATGGAACGGTCTACGAGTACGTGGACCGGCGCGGCTGACGGCCAGCCGCCGGCCCACGTCTCACCTCATCTCACCGCGCCTCAGGGCGTTTCCGGCCGCATCCGGAAGTCGTAGCGCGCGGGCAGCGGTTCGTCGGTGAGGCGGGCCCAGAGCCGGCCGATCGACTCGGCGCCCTCGCACAGGTCGGCGACCTCGAAGCCGTCGGCGAAGACCGCCCACGCGTCGTCGCGCCGCCCTTCCGCGAGCAGCAACTCGGCCTGGAGCAGCAGGAATCGGCCGCGTTCGCGGGTGGCGGGGTGCAGCATCTCCCAGACGGCGCGGGCGTCCGCCACCCGCCGCACCCGCAGCAGCGCCTCGACGGCCTCACGGCCGAGCGCGGCCGTGGCCGCGGTCCAGCCCTCGCCGGCGTCGCGCCGCTCGTGGCACAGGTCGGTGAAGGCCTCGGTGTAGCGGTCCGCGGCCCGCTCGTGGTTGCCCGACTCCTGGTCCGCGACGGCGAGACAGCGCAGCAACGGCCAGAGGGACGGGGCAAGTTCGAGGGCCCGCTCCCAGCTGCGCACCGCCTGCGCCCGGTCGCCGGCATGCCATTGCGCGACGCCGAGGTGGTACTCGGCGAGCGGGGTGGCGGGCGCCGTCTCCAGCATGTCCCGCCAGTGCGGGGCGACGAGCGTCTCGCCGGGCGGCCGCACCCGGCGCGGCTCGGGCAGGGCACCGCTGCGCAGCAGCGCCGCCCAGGGCGCCTGGGCCTCGCCGAGCGTGGACTCGTCGAAGGGGGTGCCGGGCAACTTCCAGTCGGTGCGCAGGACTTCGAGGGCGCCCCAGCCGGAGCCGGTGGCGAGGAGCTCGCCGGGTTCGGTGTCGGCGTACGGCTTCCAGGCGGCGTAGGCGGCGTCCAGATCCGCTCGGGGCAGGGCGGTTTCGAGCCGGGCCTCGGCACCGTCCACCACGGCGGGCCACTCCCCCTCCGCCTCGGCGTCGAGCGGGCCGTAGGCCTCCAGCCAGGACACCTCGCTCTCCGGGTCGAGCCGTACGTGCTCCAACTGGGTGCGCGCCAGGCCCGCTTGGATCTCGCAGTAGCCGCCCGTGCCCGGTTCGGTGAGCCACTCCTGCCAGCGGCGGCCACCGCTGCCGGCGCCCCACACGAAGAGTTTGCGGCCCCGGAGTGCGTCGGTGGACGTGTGCACCAGCCCGTGACCGTCCGCGTCGAGCGCGGCGATCCAGCGGCGCCGCGCGTCCGGAATCTCGTAGAAGTAGTCGGCTGCGTAAGGGCTGTTCAGGGGATGGGACCGGTCCACTCCGTCGTACGACGGCACGGGCACCCGGCGCAGCCGTCGGTCGTAGCCGAAGTGCCAGGCCTCCGACGCCGGTGCGAGGACCCGGCGTTGCTCCGGTACCGCGATGTTGGACCACCAGTAGGTGGGCGCGGGCCGCTCGTGCGGGTTGCGGATGCGGACGCCGACGTGGAGGAAGTCGGAGCCGTCCGGGAGCCAGAGGTCGACCTGGAACGGGAGGTCGCGCAGCCGTTCCCACTCCCACAGGCGGAGCATCTCGCCGCCGTCGGGGGCGGGGACGCGGGCGGCGTGCACGGGTGCGCAGGAGAGGGTGGTGTGGCCGGTGGCGCCGATGTTCCACTCGATGCCGCCGGAGAACCAGGCGCCGTTGAGGGCGAAGTTGGCGGGCTGCAACACCGGGTTGCGGTACAGGAGTTCACGGTCGGCGGGCTTGTGGACGAGGGAGGCGATCCGGCCGCCGAGGGCGGGGAGCACGGTGGCGCGCAGCCGGTCGTTCTCGATCACGAGGGCGTCCAGTTCGCGGGGCGCGCGGTCTCTGTCGTAGCCGTCGCGGACGCGGGTGGGGAGCAGGCTGCGGAGGGGTTCGTAGCCGATCTGGCGGGCCATGTCCCGGGGCAGGTCCTCGCGGTCGCGGTCGTCTATGCGGTGTGTCTCGTCGAGCGGACGCAGTGGGGGCAGCGGGTTGTCCGGACCCAACTCCGCGGTGGGCAGGGTCAGTACCTCACGTCGGATCGTCGTCACGATCACCATGGAACCCGGCAACCGGTGCGGTGGCCAGGGGCGCCGCCGGTCAGGATTCCGCAAAGGCGAGGGCGCCGGAAAATTCCGCGTGAGGTTCGTCCGGGTCGACGTAGAGTCGGGCGATCGACGGCACGGACCGAGGAGTGGAACGGCGGATGAGCGAGCAGCACACGTACCGGGTGATCGTCCGGGGCACCTGGGACGCGCTGACGGACGAGGCGCGGCAGCGGCTGCTGGGCGAGGCCCCGGAGCACGGGATGCTGAGCATGCGGTTCACCGAGGAGGGCTCGCTCAGTTACGAACCGTCGCCGCTCAAGCACTTCTCGTGGCGGTATGTGGTGGTGTCGGACTCGGCGGACGGCGAGGAGATGGCGGCGGCGCTCGCGGAGGACCGCGCCGAGACCGCTCTGCGGGGCCTCGGCTACGGCTTCCGGGATCTGAAGTCGACGGTCACGGACCTGGACACCATGAAGGTCAACCGGAAGTCCGCATCTCGACGGTGATCGCCCAGCGCTCGTGGTCGCGCCACGCCCCGTCGATGTAGATCATCTTCGGCGAGAGGCCTTCGAGCCGGAATCCGCAGCTGCGGGCGAGACCGATCGACCCGGCGTTGCCGGGCTGCGCGTTGATCTCCAGCCGGTGCAGCCGCATCGGCCCGAAGGCGTGGTCCACCACGAGGTTCATCCCCTCGCGCATCAGCCCGCGCCCGGCCGCGTGCGCGAAGGCGCCGTATCCCAGCGCACCGCACTGGAAGCCGCCCTGCACGATGTTGTTGATGTTGATGAACCCGGCGATGCCCCCGCCGTCGAGCTCGCACACGAGGAAACCCGCCTTGGTCGGATCCTGGATCAGCCGTCCCGCGTAGGCGGTGTACGCGTCGCCGCTCGCCGGCGGGAACAGCCACGGCTGGTGCAGATCCTTGCTCTCCCGGGCCCGCGCGGTGAACTCGGCACCGTCCTCGTAGCTGAAGTGACGTATCCCCACGCGGGGGCCCTGGGCGAGATAGCGGGAAGCAGAATGCGGCATCCCGCCACCCTAGTCAGGGTCGGCGGCGCCGTCGCATGAAATAGGCCCCGCACAGGGCGCCGATGACCGCCGTGGCCAGCAGTGCCATCCAGAGCGGCATGGTGACCTCGGGGATCAGCAGGCGGATCTTCGTGTCGTGGGTGTTCTCGAAGATGAAGATCAGGGCCAGGACGGCGAGCAGCAGAACGGTGGTCCGGGCGGGCGTCAGCAGCCGTTCGCGCTGGCCGGTGCCAGTGCCGCTCTCGGTGGTCTTCGGGCTCATGTCTCCAGGGTGAGCCCGAATCGGCCATCACGCACGGTGAGACTCAGTCCGCGACGACGGGCAGCTCCAGCACCCCGGTGTCCCGCGGCGAGCTGACCACCGTGACCGGTTTGATCCCCCGGTTCCCGGTGTACGCGTCGTCGCTCGCCGCGATCACGAACCGCAGCCGGTGTCCCTTGTCGAACCGGTGCACGATCCCCGGCAGGGTGACCGTGAAGCTCTTCGTGACGTCCGGGATCCGGACCGGGGCGACCAGCCGGTGGACGAGGGTCGCGGTGCCGTCGGGCGCGAGATCGTAGAGCTTGGCGAAGAGGACGAGCTTGTCGGCGGCGTCGCCGGAGTCCTGCACGCGCCGCGCGGCCGACGAGACGACCTTGAGGGTCGCCCTCGGGGCGCCCACGACGTCCGTCGTGCCGTTCAGGGGTGGACCGGTCCAACCGAGGTAGGTACCACGGGTGTCGTACGGTGCCGGGTCCGGCAGGCCGGTCATGCCGCTCAGCGAGTTCTCCGAATGGCTCGTGGGGACAGGCCAGTTGGTGTACTCGCGGCTGCCGCGCGCCACCTTCGCCCGGTCGTCCACCAGCTTGCCGTCGCCGGAAAGATACAACTTCTCGTCCAGAGGCGGGAGTTGGTCCGCCCTGGCGTAGGTGGTGGCCGGGTCCGTGATCCAGTCGCGGTAGTAGGCGAAGGCCGGTCCGGTGTCCGCGGTCGTCCGCCCGCGCAGATAGCGGTCGAACCAGGCCGCGATCCGCCGCCCGACATAGCTCGACTCCAAGTCGCCCCGGCTCAGGTCGAGTTCACCGGCGGTCGCGCCACCGCTGTGCCCCCACGACTGCCAGATCATCTTCGCCGTGGTCCCCTGGGCCTTCAGCGTCTTGTACGTCGCGGTCGCCTCGTTGAGGTTGAACAGGCTGTCGGCCTGCCCCTGGACGAGGAGCGTCGGCGCCTCGACCCGGTTGAGATACGACACCGGCGAGACGCTGTGCGCGTATCCGAGCACGTCCGCCGTCGCCTTCGCGGGATAGCTCCCGGAGTTCAGCCCGCGGATCAGGGCACAGGCCTCGCTGACGAAGTGCACACAGGCGAGGGAGTTGATCCGGGTCGGGTCGAGGCCTGGTACGGTCAGCGGCTGGGTCTCGCCCATGAGGTAGAAGCCGTTGGTCCACTGCCGCTTGAAGACTCCGGGCACGCTCCCGCCGACCGCGTTGTTGGGGTCGAGGGAGTAGGCGAGGTCGTGCCAGGTGACCATGGGGACGAGGGCGTCCACCCGGTGGTCCACTGCGGCCGTCGCCAACTGGACGGCGCCGCCGTACGACCCGCCGATCATCCCGACCCGGGGGTCACCCTTCGCGTCGAGTGTCACGAAGTCCGCCCGGGTCCCGTCGTCCGCGGCGCGTGTGCCCGCGAGGAAGTCGACCAGTCCCGACGCGGCCGCCGCGTCGATGTCCGGGTCGTCGAGCGAGATGAGACAGCCCGACTTCCCGAAGCCCAGCCCGGAGTAGACGAGCCCGACGTAGCCGCGCCGCGCGAAGGTCCTGCCGATGGCGTCCGTGGAACCGTCGGACTTGCTGCCGCCGAAGCCGTTGGTAGCCAGTACGGCGGGCGCGGGATGGGAACGGTCCACGTCCGCCGGTCGGTACAGGTCGGCGTCGACAGCACAGTCCCGTCCGCCCGCGCGGACGGTGAACTCCAGTGCGGTGACGGTGTATTGGTCCGTGGCGGCGGCACGGCCGGCGAGGGCGAGCGGGCCGGAGAGGGCGAACGGGGCGGTGAGGGTGAGCGCGAGGGCAAGCGCGGCGCCAATTCCGGGCACACGACGGGACAAAGGGGACCTCCACAGTGAGGACAACCCGGCGGAGAACGAAGGGAGTTCGCAGGAAGCGGTACGACAGGCGGGTGAGCGGCTACCGCAGCGCGGGCTCGTCCAGCGTCAACGTGCCCGCGTCCGCGTCCAGTTCGGCCGCCACCCCGAGCGGTATCGTGAGCGCCCCTTCGCAGTGCCCGAACCCGAACTCCTCGACGACGGGCACACCGAGCCCGCCCAGCCGGTCGACGAAGACCGGGCGCAGTCTCTCGTAGGGTCCGCAGCCGGACCAGGAGCCGAGCGCGATGCCCGCGACGCCGTCCAGCCAGCCGCTGCGCAGGAGTTGGGTGAGCATCCGGTCGACGCGGTACGCCTGTTCGCCGACGTCCTCGATGACCAGCAGCCCGCCGCGCGCGCCGGCCGGTGCGTGCGGGGTTCCGAGGTCGCCGGCGAGCAGCGCCAGGCAACCGCCGAGCGTGACGCCCCGGGCCCGCCCGGGCACCAGCGCACCGCCGCCGTCCGGGAGGGCCCGGATGCTCTGCACTGACTCCGGGTCGAACAGGGTCGCCCTCAAGTGCTCCTGGGTACTGGTGTTCTTGACGAAGTCGGCGCCGGCCGCGGCGGGCCCGTACAGGGTGACCAGGCCGAGCCGGGTGGCGAAGGCCTGGTGCAGGACGGTGGGGTCGCTGAAGCCGACGAACACCTTCGGTCCGGCGGCGCGCATCGCGTCCCAGTCGAGGAGGTCGACGATGCGCTGCACGCCGTAGCCGCCGCGGGCGCACAGGACAGCGTCCACGGACGGATCGCACCAGGCGTTCTGCAGATCGGCCGCACGGTCCGTGTCCCTACCGGCCAGATAGCCCAACTCGCCGTGCCGGTCGAGGACATGGGGTGACACGACGGGGTCGAGGTCCCAGCCGCGCAGGATGTCCAGGCCCGCCTCCAGCCGTTCCTCGGACACCGGCCCGCTGGGCGCCACGACGGCCACGCGGGCGCCGGGGGCGAGTCGGTACGGCCTGACGAGTGCGGTCACTTGCTGAGCTCCAGGGTGGGGATGCCGGGCGGGTCGATGCCGAAGACCTGTGCGTACAGGGAGAGTTCGGCCTCCAGGGCGCGGACCATGGTGTCGGCGCGGCGGAATCCGTGGCCCTCGCCTTCGAACGCGAGGTAGGCGTGCGGCACTTGGCGTCCGCGCATCCGTTCCAGGAGGCGTTCGCACTGGACGGGCGGGCAGATCACGTCGGCCAGACCCTGCATCAGCAGGAAGGGCGCGGTGATGCGGTCGGCGTGCTCGACGGGTGAGCGTTCCGTGTATCGGGCGGGAACGTCGGCGAGGGGTCCGACCAGGGTCTCCAGGTACCGGGACTCGAAGTCGTGGGTCTCCCCCGAGGCCCAATTGGCCAGGTCGAGGACCGGATAGATGATGGTGCCGCAGGCGTAGACGTCGGTCGTCACCAGGGACGCGGCGCTGGTCCAGCCGCCCGCGCTGCCGCCCCGGACGGCGAGCCGGGCGCGGTCGGCGGTGCCCTCGTCGGCGAGGGCGAGGGCCACGGCGGCGCAGTCCTCCACGTCCACGACGCCCCACTGTTCGCGCAGCCGGTTGCGGTACTCCCGGCCGTGCCCGGTGGAGCCGCCGTAGTTGACCTCGGCGACGCCGATGCCCCGGGAGGTGAAGTAGGCGATCTCCAGGTCGAGGACGAGCGCCGACCTGCTGGTGGGTCCGCCGTGCGCCCAGATGACGTACGGCGGCAGTTCGTTGCCTGGAGCGGTCCAACCCGGACTGTGGGGCGGGTAGATGTGGGCATGGATCTCGCGTCCGGCGGGGCCGGTGAAGGTGCGGATCTGCGGTTCGGGGTAGTGCGCGGGGTCCACCGGGTCGTCGTGGGCGGCGCCGATGACTCGTGCTCTGCCGGTGCGGGTGTCGAGTTCGACGACCTCGTGGGCGCTGCGCGGGCTGGCCCCGACGCCGACGATCCGGTCGCCGTGCACCGCGAGCGTGGACGTGAACTCGGTCCAGGGTCCGGCCGCGTCGACGACCTCGCCGGTGTCCGGGTCCAGCACGCCGAGCAGGGCGGCGCCCCGGCCGTGCACGACGGCGATCAGGCCGCTCTCCAGCGGTGCGAACCAGCGCTGGCCGAGCTTCCACAGCGGCCCGCCGAACTCCTCCTCGCGCGGGCACACCGGCTCGTGGTCGCGGTAGAGGTTCCACCAGCCGGTACGGTCGCTGGCGTACAGCAGCGAGCCGTCGAACCCCCAGTCGACCTGCGCGACCGACTCCTCGGGCCCGCCGGCCACGACCCGTGGCTCGCCGAACGTGCCGTCGTCCGCCACCTCGGCCAGCAGCAGCTCCGTGCCGTCCCACGGCATCCGGGGATGGTCCCAGGCGAGCCACGCGGCCTTCCGCCCGTCGGGCGAGACACGCGGCCCGGACACGAACCGGTGCCGGTCGTCGGTGAGTTCGCGTACGGCATGCCGGTCCTCGGCGGCGGACCGGTCCAACGGTACGGCGGCCAGGACGCGCCGTACATCACCGGGCCCCTCGCCGGTGAACTCCTCAAGCACGCACCACACTTCACCCAGGTCCGGGCGTACCCGCGGTTCCGCCCAGCGGAGTCCGCCGCCCACGGAAGAGACCGGTGTCAGAGGCTCCGGTTCGCTCCCCGGCTGGTAGCGGTAGAGCCGCTGGTCGGTGAAGTTGACGAACACCACGAGGGGTCGGCCGTTTTGGACCGTTCCATCCCAGGGCCGTCCGCCGTACTCGATGACCCTGCTGCGGACGTTCCAAGGCGCGGGCAGCACCGACTCCTGGGAGCCGTCCGCGCGCAGACGCACCAGGGTGCGGCGGCCGCCCTCGGTGGGCCGTGGTTCGGTCCACCAGGCCTCGTCGCCGACGAATCCGACGAACTCGGGATGTCCGTCGTGGGCGGCGGCGAGCGCCGCGTCGATGGGCGAGGGCCACGAGCCGTACGCCAACGTCCGCATGTTGTCCCCCACTTGCTAGGCCGACCTCAGGAAGCGGTCCAGTACACGGACGCCGAAGTGGAGTGCCTCGACGGGGACCCGTTCGTCGACTCCGTGGAACAGCGCCTGGTAGTCGAAGCCCTCGGGGAGCTTCAGTGGTGCGAAGCCGTAGCCGGTGATGCCGAGGCGGGAGAACTGCTTGGCGTCGGTGCCGCCGGACATGCAGTACGGCACCACATGTCCCTCGGGCGCGAACTCCTCGACGGCGGCCCGCATCCGGGCGTACGTCGGGGAGTCGACCGGTGCTTGGAGGGCGACCTCGCGGTGGTGGAACTCCCACTCGACGTCGGGCCCGGTGAGACGGTCCAAGGTGGTGCGGAACTCGTCCTCGCCGCCCGGCAGACAGCGTCCGTCGACGTAGGCCACGGCCTCGCCCGGGATCACGTTGACCTTGTAACCGGCGTTCAGCATGGTCGGGTTGGCGCTGTTGCGGACGACGGGCTCGACGAGTCTCGCCGCCGGGCCGAGCTTGGCGAGGAGGCCGTCGATTCCGTCGGCGGCGTCCAGGTCGGGGTCGATGCCGTACAGGGCGGCGAGTTCGGTGAGGGCAGCACGGACGGTCGGGGTGAGCCGCAGCGGCCAATCGTGTTCGCCGATGCGGGTGATCGCGGCGGCGAGACGGGTCACCGCGTTCTCGTGGTTGACCTTGGAGCCGTGGCCGGCCCGGCCGTGCGCGGTCAACTTGAGCCAGGCGGTGCCGCGTTCGCCGGCCGCGATGGGGTAGATCTCCCGGCCGCCGCCGTCGTGGAAGGTGAACGCCCCTGATTCGCTGATGCCTTCGGTGCAGCCCTCGAAGAGCCCGGGGTGCCGGTCGGCGAGGAATCCGGAGCCGTCCTCGGCGCTGGCCTCCTCGTCGGCGGTGAACGCGACGACGAGATCGCGGCGCGGCCGTACGCCCGCTCTGGCCCAGGACCGCACGACGGCGAGGATCATCGCGTCCATGTTCTTCATGTCCACCGCGCCGCGCCCCCACACGACGCCGTCGCGGATCTCGCCGGAGAAGGGGTGCACGGTCCAGTCCTCGGCCTGTGCCGGTACGACGTCCAGGTGACCGTGGACGAGCAGCGCGTCCGCCGAGGGGTCGGTGCCCTCAATGCGGGCGACGACGTTGGTGCGGCCCTTGGAACGTTCCAGAAGGGTCGGTTCGAGCCCGGCACCGGCCAGTTGCCCGGCCGCGTACTCGGCCGCGGGTCTCTCCTGGCAGTCGCCGCCGCCCCGGTTGGTCGTGTCGATGCGGATGAGGTCCGAGGTGAAGGCGACGACCTCGTCCAGGGCCCGCGCGTCGATGTCAGCCATACTGCTCCTCCACCGCGGCCGAGACGATCGTGGTGACCGCCTTGAAGGTCCGGATCCCCTCGTACATGGTGTCGCCGGTGTAGGCGACCTTCCGCTCCCCGACCCGCTCGACACCGGGCACGACGGTGGCGGCCATCGCGAGATGCTCGGCGTCGAATTCGAGGGCGACGGTGAACGGCCCTCCCCGCACCGGTTCCTGACGGACCGCCAGCTTCGCCGCCTCCTTCGCGGCCGCGCGGATGTCGGCGGCCGTCCTCGCCGGTGTCCGGCACACGGCCGCGTACCGCGACACATGGTCCTTGACGGCGACCTTCAGCGCCCCGGGCGCGTACCCGAGGGCGTCCTCGCAGGCCACGTCGTCACCCGTGACCAGGATCACCGGTACCCCGTACTCGGCGACGACATGCGCGTTGAGCAGTCCCTCGCTCGCGCGGACGTCGTTCAGCCACACACCGGTGATCGAGTTGGCGAGGTAGGTGTGGGCGAGAACGCCCTCCATGCCGGCGCCCGCGTGGTAGCCGACGAACGCGATGCCGTCGACGTCGCCGTGCTGCACGCCCTCCACCATGGACAGCGACTTGTGCCGCCCGGTCAGCATCTGCGTCCGCTCGTCCAGCCGCTCCAGCAGCAGATTGCGCATCGTCCAGTGCGCCTCGTTGACGAGCACCTCGTCGGCGCCGCCGTCGTAGAAGCCGAGGACGGCGGCGTTCACGTCCGAGGTGAACAGCGAACGGCACCGCTCCCACTGCGGTGTCCCCGGCAACACGTCGGCGGGCCAGGTGACGCCGGTGGCACCCTCCATGTCGGCGCTGATCAGGATCTTCATGCTGCGTCACGTTACGCGCCGAGGATGCGGCCGACCAGGAAGCGCCGCACCCCCTGGTGTCCCGGCGCCAGGGTTATCCCCGACCTCGCCTCTGGGGCGCGGCACCCTGGACCGTTCCTAGAGTCCGCGTGCAGGTGACGGTCGAAGCCGCTCCATCCGCGAGCGGCTCGCCGTCTTCGGGGAACGCGAGGGAGACGACCATGGGACCAAACGACGTCGAGCTGGTACGGGTGTTCACCCGACGGCCGAAGAGCACGATCGCGGACGTGACGTTCGAGGCCACCGGGGAGATCGAGATCGTGCTGGAGGCCGAGTGCGGGTCGACGCTCCTGGGGGAAGGCGCCAAGTACCAGGCGGAGATCATCGTGCGTGACATCACCGCGAACAACAACATTCCGTTCAAGACGGCGGGCCCCACGAAGGGCTCCTTCATGGACGCCAACTGGCCGCACGAGGACCAGAGGTTCGTGTACCACGTGGAGCCGTCCGCGCTGAAGGGGCGCGGTGGGCACCTGTGCCAGGTGTACGCCTACCTCCTCGTCGGTGTGCGGAACTTCGACGCCGACTTCAAGGTCAGCGAACTGTTCCTGATCGAGCCGTAGGTACGAGGGCATCGCTGTGGGCCGGCCCGGGATCACCCCGGGCCGGCTCTCAGGTGGAGGGGGCCAGGACGGCGACGAGGCCCACGCGCGAAGTGAGGCCGAGCTTCGCGTAGATGTGGCCGAGGTGGTACTCGATGGTCTTGATGCTGAGGGCCAGCTCACGGGCGATCTGCCGGTTGCTCAGGCCCTGGGCGGCGAGGCTGCCCACGGTGAGTTCCTGTGGGGTGAGCACCGAGTGCGAGGCGGTGCGCGGGCGGGCCGAGACGCGTCCGCAGGCGGCGAGTTCCGTACGGCACTGCTCCAGGAACGGCACGGCGTCCAGCCGGGTGAACGCGGCCCAGGCGACGTCGAGTTCGACGGCGGCGGCACCGCGTTTGGAGCCGCGGCGCAGGAACGCGCCGTAGGCGAGGTGCAGCAGTGCCCGCTCCCAGCAGGTGGTGTCCTCGCCGCAGTGGCGCAGTCCGGCCCGGAAAGCGCGCTCGGCCGCGTCGGTGTCGCCGCGGGCCCCTTCGACCATGCCGCGGCAGCGGGCAGCGGCGGCCATGTCGGGCCAGCGGCCACGGGCCTCGGCCAGCGTCTCGTACGGCACGAGCACCGCCTCGGCCTCGCGGGTGCGGCCGGTGCGGACCAGGCTCTCGACCAGGAGATGGCGCCAGGGGAAGACCCCGGGCTCGTCGATGGCGTCGCGGTAGGCGAGTTCCGGGCCCAGCAGCGGGCTCAGCGCCTCGACCACGCCCGCGTGGTCGCTCTCGGCGGCCCGCAGCAGGGCCAGTGCGCTCATCGCGTACGCCAGGTCGTTGGCGTCGGCGAGCCGGTTGGCGTACTCGATGGCGCACCGGACGTGCTCCCGTGCGGCGGGGAAGTCGCCGCGGCCGGCGAGCGGATACGCGGCGACCGCGTGGGCCAGGGCCAGCATCGACTTGTGGTCGGTGTCCTCGGCCAGGGACACGGCCTGGGTGCTGTGCGCGATCGCCTCGTCCCAGCGTCCGGCGCGGTACTCGGCGTCGGCGAGATAGCCCAGCGAGGGCGCGACCACCGACGGCAGGCCGCCCCCGCGATGCGCGGCGCACGACTCGCTCAGATTGCGGCAGGCGGCGTCGTACTCGCCGTTCCACATGCGCAGCGCGCCGCGGGCGAACAGTCCGTCGAGTTCCTTGGTGCCCGAGTAGGGACCGTGTTCGGGCAGGTCCGCGACGGCTTCGAGCCCTTCGCCGAACCGCCCGGTCAGCGCCAGGCCGAGGGCGAGTTCGTCGCGCAGGAGCGAGGCCCGCTCGCCGGGTCCGGTGTCGAGTCCCCGGCGGGCCCAGCCGACCGCGCCGTGTCCGTCACTCTGGATGAGGCACAGCCAGGCCATCTGTTCGGCGACGCAGCGCACGGTCTCCGGTTCGGTGTCGGCGCTCCGGCTGCGCCAGGCGGCGGTCAGTTCCCGGCGGGCCTCGTCCTGGTGGCCGGACTCCAGGGCGAGGCGTCCGAGCACATACTGCTGCTGCGCGGTCCGCGGCAACCTCCGTACGGTGTCGGTGAGTTCGACGGCCTGGCCGACGTCTCCCGCGAGCAGCAGGTACTCCACCGCCTGGACGGTGCGTTCCTCGGCGCGGGTGCGGTCGGCGGTGAGCCGGGCGCCCGACATGAGGAAGGTGGCCGCCGCCGACCAGGCGCCCTCGTCGGCCTGCCGGGCGGCGTACGCGGCGAGTTCGTCGGCGAGGCCGGTGTCGGGCTGGACGGCGGCGCGGGCCCGGTGGCGGAGCGCCTCGGCGGGCTCGTCCGCGAGCCGGGCCGCCGCCTCGTGCAGATGCGAGCGCCTGCGCGGCCCCAACCCCTGGTAGACGGCGGCCCGTTGGAGCGGGTGGGCGAAGGTGGCCCGGGGCAGGTCGACGGCCGGTTCCTCGGCCAGCAGTCCCGCGGCCACCGCCTCCTCCAGGGCGTCCAGCGGGGTGGCCACCTCCCCGACCCGCGCGGCCTTGTGGAGCGGGCTGGACATGCCGAGCACGCTGGCCGCGGCCACCAGCCGCCGGGCGGGAGCGGTGCACGCGGCGAGTCCGTCGTTGACGAGACGCGCGTAACTGCGCGGGGCCGGCAGTGCCGCGTCGCCGGCCGCGAGGACGTCATGGGGAACCTGGTCGAGGAGGGCGCGGGTGTGCAGCGGGTTGCCGTGAGTGTGCTCCTGAAGCCGGGTGGCAGCCCGCCGCGAGAGCGGGGCGGTGCCCAACGCGCGGCCGAATTCGGCCAGTTCGTCGACGCCGAGCCCGTCCAGGGTCAGCCGGAGTGTGCCGTCCTCGGCCAGGACGCGGCGCAGTCCGGCGGGCAGGCGCGGGTCGACGGTGTCGCGGGCCGCCAGCAGGGTCAGCACCCGGTCCACGCGCAGCCTGCGCAGGACGAAGGTGAGCGCGTGCAGCGAGGGCGTGTCGGCCCAGTTCATGTCGTCGATCACCAGGACGACCGGGGACCGGTCCTGGGCCCGGCCGAGGGCGTCGATCAGCGCGGAGCCGACGCCGATCGGATCCGGCAGCGCGGAGCCGGCCCGCCCGCAGCCGTTCAAGTCCCGCAGTGGAGCGTCCGGTTCGTCGGCGAGACCCGCAACCAGCTGGGCCAGCACGCCGTACGGCAGGTCCGCCTCGCCCTCCGAGCCGCTGGCCCGCAGCACCCGGTACGCCGCCCCCAGATCCTTCAGGAACCGGCGCACCAGCGAGGTCTTGCCGATCCCCGCGGGTCCGTCCACGACGACGACCTGGGGTTCGCTGTGCCCGGCGCGGCGCAACCGGTCGGCCATCCGCGCGAGTTCGTCCTCACGGCCCAGGAACACCGTTTCCGGCATGCGGATCCCTCCCCCTTGAGCACCGCGCCAACGGAAGAGTTCAGGCCGCGAAGTCGCGACGTCACCAACGATTCGGACCGCGTCCCCCGGCTTCACGATGCCGGGACACCCCGGCTTCTTCAAGCGACTTCACGGACAGGACGACTCACGGACGACCGCCTCCGCGCCCGGTGTCATCAGCGTGGCGGACCTCAACTACCGCGCGGTCCACCCGCCGTCCACCGTGAGCGTCGTCCCGGTGACGAACCGCGACGCGTCCGAGGCGAGGAAGACGGCGGCGCCGCCGAGCTCCTCCACATCTCCCACGCGGCCCAACGGCGTGCTGTCGACGATGCGTTCGCCCCAGCGGCTGGCCAGCAGGCCGGAGCTCAGGTCGGTGTGGAAGTAGCCGGGCGCGAGGGCGTTGACCCGTACCCCGCGGTCGGCCCACTCGACGGCGAGGGCCTTGGTCAGGGCCTCGACCCCGCCCTTGCTGGCAGCGTAGGCGGCGATCCGCTCGAAGCCGGTACGGGCGTGTACCGAGGAGACGTTGACGATCGAGCCCGAGCGCTGCTCCAGCATCACCTTGCCGGCCTCGCGGCAGCAGTAGAAGGTGCCCTGGAGATTGACGTCGATCACCTGCTGCCAGTCTTCGTCGGTGACCCGCTCGCTGCGGGTGAAGTGGGGGCTCGTACCGGCGCAGTTGACGACCGCGTCGAGGCGCCCGGTGTCGTCGGTGATGCGCTCGACGATGGCCCGCACGGCACCGGAGTCGGCGACCGAGCCGGGCAGCACCAGCACCTTGCCGCCGTGCGCGGCGAGTTCGGCCTCCAGGCTCTCGAGGTCCGCCGCGGTGCGGGCGGTTGCGGCCACGGTGGCACCGGCCTGGGACACGGCGACGGCGATCGCCCGCCCGAGCCCCTTCCCCGCACCCGTCACCCACACCGTCCGCCCGTCGAGCCGGAGTTGGGCATTCACGTCTTTCAGGTCGCTCATCGCTCAGCCCTCCGCGGGGATGTCGCGCAGGGTCCGCTTGAGGACCTTGCCGGACGGGGTGCGGGGCAGCTCGTCGACGATGTCGAAGCGGGCCGGCACCTTGAACTTGGCGAGCCGGGCCCGGCAGAACTCCCGCAGCTCCTCCGCGCCGGCGTCCTCGCCGGGCCTGAACACCACGAAGGCGCGCGGCACTTCGCCCCACCGGGGATGGTTGAGCCCGACCACGGCGGCCTCCAGCACCGCCGGGTGCTCGTACAGCACGCGCTCCACCTCGGGCGTGGCGATGTTCTCGCCGCCCGAGACGATCATGTCCTTCTTGCGGTCGTCGATGTAGAGGAAGCCGTCCTCGTCGACGTGCCCGATGTCGCCGGTGTGGAACCAGCCGTCCTTCAGGGCCGCCGCCGTGGCCTTCTCGTCCCGCCAGTACCCGGCGAAGACCTTCGGCCCGCGCAGCGTGATCTCGCCGAGCTCACCGGCCGGAACCTCGACGCCCGTGTCGTCGACGATCCGCACCCGCGTCTGCGGCACGGGCCGCCCGACCGAGCCCAGCTTGGACAGCGCGTGCTGACGGTCGAGGAAGGTGTCGCCGGAGACGGTCTCGGTCAGACCGTAGGCGTCGGCGAACCAGGCGTTGGGGAAGGCGGTCATGATCCGCCGCAGCACGGGCTCGGGGGTCTTCTCGCCACCGCCGAGGATGAAGCGCACGGAGCTGGTGTCGTACTCCTCACGGTCGGGGACCTCGAGCACCGCGTTGACCATGGCGGGCGCCAGCCACACATTGGTGACCCGGTGCTTCTCGATCGCGTCCAGCACGCCCTGCGGATCGAACTTCCGCTGGAGTACGACGCTCCCGCCCGCGTGCAGCACCCCGAGGGCCGGCATGTCGAGTCCACCCACGTGGTAGAGCGGCCCGCACACCAGCGTGGTGTCCGCCGCCGTAAGACCGAAGTGGACGATGTGCGCGAGGTTCTTCGCCTCGAGGTTGCCGTAGGTGATCCGGACACCCTTGGGCCGTGACGTCGTCCCCGAGGTGTACATGAGCCGCTGAAGATCGTCGAGTCCGACGTCCACGGGCTCCACCCGCTCCCCCTTGTGCCGGGCCAGCAACTCCTCGTAACCGGTCCACGGCTCCTCGGGCGGCTCACCTCCGCCGATCAGCACCCGGTGCTCAAGATCGGTCAGACACCCGGCGCTGCGCTCCACCGCCCGGACGAACTCCGGCTCGGTGACGATCACCTTGGCCTGGGCGTGCCCGAGGATGTACTGCCACTCCTCTTCGGAGAGGCGGTAGTTGAGCGGCAGGAAGACCGCGCCGAGCCGGTTGACGGCGTACACCAGCTCCAGGAACTCCGGCTGGTTGTAGAGCAGCAGACCTACGACATCGCCGCGCCCGACGCCCAGCTCGGCCAGGCCGGCCGCCAACTGGTTCACGCGCTCGTGCAGTTGACGGACGGTCAGAGAACGCTCGTCCTGGACGACGGCGACGGCCTCGGGCCGCTGCGCCAGGTGGTAATCGAGGATGCTCGCGAAATTGTGCACGGCTCACTCTCGCTCTGTGGTGTTCGGCGCTGAACACGGCTCGACCACGGCTCATGGGGCAAACCGGATCCCGACCGGTCGGTTGCCCACTCACATAATTTAGTGTACCCCTTGGTCTATAAAACCTATGAGCCGCACTTTACGACGGCACGTGCGCATCGACAACCATCCGGGCGCACGTGCCGCCGCTTCCGCCGCAAACGCCGACGAGGAGGGTTCTACGTGCCACGTATCCGGCTCGACACCCACGGTCCGGTCGTCACGCTCCGCCTCGACAACCCGCCGATGAACGCCTTCGACTCCCTCCAGCGGGAGGAGCTGTCCGCCCGCGTGCGCGAGCTGGCCGACTCCCCCGCGGTACGGGCCGTGGTCCTCTACGGCGGCGAACGCCTCTTCGCCGCGGGCGCCGACATCAAGGCCCTGGCCGCGATGGGCCCGGAGGAGATACGCGGCTGGAACCGCGCGTTGCAACGCACCTTCGACGAGGTGGCCCACCTCCCGATGCCGGTGATCGCGGCGGTCACCGGCTACGCCCTCGGCGGCGGCATGGAACTGGCCCTGGCCGCCGACTACCGCGTGGCGGCGGAGGACGCGGTCTTCGCCCAGCCGGAGGTCCAGCTCGGCATCATGCCGGGTTCGGGCGGCACGCAACGCCTGTCCCGCCTGATCGGCCCGTCCCGCGCGAAGAACCTCCTGATGACCGGCCGCAGGGTGAAGGCGGAGGAGGCGCTACGGCTGGGGTTGGTGGACGAGGTCGTCCCGGCAGGCTCCGTTCTGGAGGCCGCCCTGACCTACGCCCGCCAACTCTCCGAGGGGCCACCGGCAGCCCTGGAGGCGATCAAGGAGGCGGTGGACCACGGCACGGACGCGGGCATGGCGGCAGGGCTCGCGCTCGAACGGTCCCTGTTCACAGGGGTGTTCGGCACGGAAGACGCGAGCACCGGTCTCCGCTCATTTCTGAACCGCGGTAAGAACAGCGCCCCTTAGGGGCGCGGGACTGTATCAATTTGCGGCTCCGCCGCGTGGGCGCGACCAGCCACAACGAACCCGCAGACGAAAGGGGTGGACAAACATGGAGGCACTCGTCTGGCACGGTGCACAAGACCTACGTCTCGAAGAGGTACCCGAACCACCCGACCCAGCCCCACACGAGGCCGTCGTAGAAGTGTCCTGGTGCGGAGTCTGCGGCACAGACCTGCACGAATACCTAGAGGGCCCCCACATGATCCGAGAGGGCCCCCACCCCCTCACCGGCACCAAGCCACCCCTGGCCCTCGGCCACGAACTCAGCGGCACGGTAGTCGCGTTGGGCACCCCCGTACCCGGGATCGGCATCGGCGACCGCGTAACCGCAGACCCGGTCTGGCGCTGCGGCACCTGCTTCTGGTGCACGCGCGGCGAGTACCACATCTGCCCCAAGAGCGGCTCGGTGGGCCTCGCCTCCCCCGGCGGCTTCGCGGAACGCGTCACCGTCCCCCTCGCCGGCCTGACCCGCCTCCCGGACAACGTCAGCGACGAACTGGCCGCCGTGGCGGAGCCGTTGGCGGTAGGCCTGCACGCGGTCACCCGCGCCGGTGTCAAACCGGGCGACAACGTCCTGGTGGTCGGCGGCGGCCCGATCGGCGTGGCAGTCGTCCTGGCCGCCCAAATCGCGGGCGCCGCGGGCCTGTTCGTGAGCGAACCCCTGGCCGGCCGCCGCGAGATGCTGCTCGGCATCGGTGTCACCGAGGCCTTCGACCCGCGCGCGAGCGACGTACGGCGCGAGGTGTTCCTGCGCACGAACCGCATCGGCCCGGACGTCGTGATCGACGCGACCGGTGTGCCCGCGCTCGCGGGCCAGGCCGTGTCGATCGTGCGGCGCGGCGGACGGGTCGTACTGGCCGGGGTCGGGCACGGCAGCGTCGAGTTCGACATGGGCCAACTCGTGTTCTACGAGCGGTCGGTGGTCGGCACACTCGGCTACAACTTCGACATCCCGCGGGTGATCGATCTGATGAGCACCGGACGGCTGGACGCCTCCGCCCTGATCACCGGCCGTTTTCCGCTCTCGGGAGGAGCCGGTGTCTTCGAGGACCTGGCCGCCGACCGGGCCAAGCACCTGAAGGTGCTGCTGACCCCGAAGGGACTGTGACATGGACTTCGACCTGCCCGAGGAGACCCTCGCTCTGAAGGACATGGTCCGCGAGTTCGCGGCCAACGAGATCACGCCCCACGCGGCCGAGTGGTCCGAGAACGAGGTCTTCCCCACCAAGATCTTCACCAAGCTCGGCGAACTCGGCCTGATGGGCATGCTCGTGCCGGAGGAGTACGGCGGAGCGGGCTCGGACACGGTCACCTATGTCGCGGTGATGGAGGAACTCGGCGCCGCCGACCAGTCGGTGGCCTCCTCGTGGAACGCGCACTCGACGATCGGCACGCTGCCGTTGCTCGCGTACGGCACCGAGGAGCAGAAGCACTGCTGGCTGACCCCGCTGGCGAAGGGCGAGGCGATCGGCGCGTTCGGGCTGACCGAGCCGGACGCCGGCTCCGACGCGGCCGGGATCGCGACCACCGCCCGCCGCGCGGACGGGGGTTGGGTGATCAACGGCACGAAGATGTTCATCACCAACGCGGGCACCGACATCAGCCAGGGCGTCACCCTGCTGGCCACGACCGGCAAGGGCGCGGACGGCCGCAAGGGGTACGCGACCTTCTACGTGCCGACGGGCACGCCCGGTTACACGGTCGGCGCGAAGCTGAAGAAGCTGGGCTGGCACGCCATGGACACAAGGGAGTTGGTGTTCACCGACTGCTGGGTCTCCGACGACCATCTGATCGGCGAGGAGGGCAACGGGCTGCGGCAGTTCCTGTCCGTGCTCGACGGCGGCCGGATCAGCGTGGCCGCGCTCGGCCTCTCACTGGCCAAGGCCGCGCTGGCCCTCGCGGTCAAACACGCCAAGGAACGGCACCAGTTCGGGCGTCCGCTCTCCGACTTCCAGGCCGTGGCCCACAAGATCGCGGACATCGGTACGGAGTACCAGGCGGCCCGCTGGATGGTGTACCGAGCCGCGTGGCTCGCCGACCAGGGCCGCCCGCACAGCACGGAGGCCGCGATGGCCAAGCTGTACGCCTCCGAGGTCGCCAACCGGGCCGCCTCGCAGGCGGTTCAGATCCACGGCGGCTACGGGTACGTACGCGAGTCGGAGATCTCCCGTTTCTACGCCGACGCCAAGATCCTGGAGATCGGCGAGGGCACGAACGAGATCCAGCGCAATGTCATCGCCAAGGCCCTCGTCAAGGGCGCGTGAGGCGACGGGTCCCGTGGTGCGCCGAAGCGGCGGCGCACCACGGATCCGGTCAGCTCGCGACGGAGACCGACTCCGACTCCCACAACGCCTCGGGATCGAGGGGCAGTTCGGGCCGGGCCCGCTTGAACTCGGCGGACAGGGCCTCCATGTCCGGGAGTTCGCCCACGTCGGCGGCGAAACCGCGGAAGAGGGTCGCGCAGTACTCGCCGGACAGGAACGAGGCGTCCCAGCTGCCGCCCGGCCGCACCCACTGGTAGGTGTGGTTGTGCAGGTTGAGGAACTGGAGGGTGGCCAGGTGCGGTTCGACCGCGCGGAAGGTCCCCTCCTCGACGGCCTCGGTGAGCAGCCCGGTGATCAGGTGCTCGAAGTCGGCGCGCTGCCGCAGCACGATCTCCAGCTCGTCGCCGCTGAGGCTGCGGTAGTCGTGCTCGTAGACCCAGATGTGGTCGAGCCGGCGGAAGATGATCGTCAGCAGCGACTCGGACAGCAGCCGCAGCCGCAGCAGCGGCACCTCGTCGAGGGCCGCGATCTCCTTGGCGCGGGCCAGCAGCGGGCCGAGCACCCGCGACTGGATCTCGATCAGCAGGTTCTCCTTGGAGCCGATGTAGTAGTACAGGGCACCCTTGGCGAGCCCGACCGCGCGGCCCAGGTCGTTGATGGAGGTCGCCGCGTAGCCCTGTTGCGCGAACAGGGACGCCGCGGTGTCGATGATCTTCTGGCGTCTGACTTCGAAGCCCGGCCCATGACCCGGCGGTCGTGGCATGTCTTCTCTCCCCTGGCTGTGACGACGTGCGTGCTGTCCCGGGCCCGCACAGGCGGCGCGCTGCGGCACGCCTGGGGGAAGCGGCCCCGGGGACGTCGCTCTAGTTTGCTAGACCAAACGGTACATTAAAGCGAGGACCGTATGACTCAGGCATCGCACCACATCGGAACCGGCACCGGCATCGCACAGACGGACCAGCTCCTGGAGATGTACCGGCGGATGCGCCGCATCCGCCGCTTCGAGGAGCGGGCCTCCGACCTCTACAAGGCGACGGAGATCCCGGGCTTCCTGCATCTGTCGATCGGCCAGGAGGCGAGCGCCGTCGGCGCCTGCTGGCCACTGGGCCCGCGCGACGGCATCACCTCCACCCACCGCGGCCACGGCCACGTCCTGGCCAAGGGCCTGGACTCGGCGTCGATGATGGCCGAGCTGATGGGCAAGGACGCGGGCACCTGCCACGGCCGCGGCGGCTCGATGCACATCGCGGACCCCGGCCTCGGGATCTACGGCGCGAACGGCATCGTCGGCGCCGGCCTCCCGATCGCCGCCGGGGTCGCCACCGCCGCGAAACTCCGGGCGGCCGGTGACGTGGTGGTGGCCTTCTTCGGGGACGGGGCGGTGGCCCAGGGCATGTTCCACGAGGCCGTGAACCTGGCCGCCGTATGGGATCTGCCGGTCGTCTTCCTCTGTGAGAACAACCACTACTCCGAGTTCTCCCCGGAGTCCGAGCAGCACCGCGCCCCGCTCTCCGCGCGCGCCGCCGGATACGGCATCGAGTACCAACACGTGGACGGCAACGACGTGTTGGCGGTGGCGCAGACCATGACCGGGCTGGTCGCGCGGCTGCGCGCGGGCGGCGGTCCGGTCCTGCTCGAAGCCGAGACCTACCGCTGGCACGGCCACTACGAGGGCGACCCCGAGCGCTACCGCCCCGCCGAGGAGGTCGCCGCCGCCAAGGAGCGCGACCCGCTGCTGATCGCCCGCCGCCAGCTCGACGCGGCGGCGGCCGACGCCGTGGACGAGGAGATCGACAAGGAGATCGAGGCGGCGATCGACTGGGCGCGGAGCCTGCCGGAGCCCGCCCCCGAGACCCTGCACGACTACGTCTCCGCGCCCCGTCCCGCCGTCGCCGAGCCCGCGCCGCTCCCGGCCGACGCCGAGATCTTCCGGTCCATGGACGCCGTACGACTGGCCCTGGAGCACGAACTCACCACGGATCCAAGCGTGTTCGTGGCCGGCATCGACGTCGGCGCGGGCGGCAACGTCTTCGGGCTCACCCGCGGACTCGCCCAGGCCTTCCCCGGCCGGGTGCGGGACACCCCGATCAGCGAGAGCGCCATCGTCGGTACGGCGGTGGGGGCGGCCATGGCCGGGATGAAGCCGGTGGTGGAGATCATGTACATGGACTTCATCGGCGTCTGCCTCGACATGCTCCTCAACCAGGCCGCCAAACTCCGCTTCATGACCGGCGGCCGGGCCTCCATGCCGCTGGTCGTCCGCACCCAGTTCGGGGCCGGCCGCTCCTCGGGCAGCCAGCACTCGCAGAGCCTGGAGGCCATCCTCGCGCACATCCCCGGCCTGACGGTCGTGATGCCGTCCAACCCGGCTGACACGTATGGCCTGTTGCGCGCCGCGATCCAGGACCCCAACCCGGTGGTGTTCGTCGAGAACCGCCTCCAGTACGGCCTCAAGGGCCCCAAGCCTCCCGTCGACCACCTCATCCCGCTCGGCAAGGCGAAGGTGATCCGCGAGGGCACCGACCTCACGCTCGTCTCCTGGTCGCGGATGGTCCAGGACGCCCTGGCCGCCGCCGAGTTGCTCGCGGGCGAGGGCATCAGCGTCGAGGTGATCGACCTGCGTACGATCGCCCCGCTGGACCGCGAGACCGTCCTCGCCTCCCTCGCCAAGACCAACCGCCTGGTCATCGCGCACGAGGCGGTACGGGACTTCGGCGTCGGCGCGGAACTCTCCGCGATGGCCGTGGACGAGGGCTTCTGGCACCTGGACGCCCCGGTCACGCGCGTGGCCCCGCCGTCCGTCCCGGCGCCGTACGCCCCCTCGCTGGAGCACGTCTGGCTGCCCTCTCGGGACACAATCGCGGACACGGTGCGCAGGATCGCCGCGGTATGACGAGGCGCACGGGAAGGGCCCCCAGAATCTCTGGGGGCCCTTCCCGTCGTAGCGGCTGTCAGGCGGTCAGACGGTCGCGACCGGTGTCAGCGGACTGCCCTGGGTGCCGGGCAGGTTGAGCGGGGGCGCGGTGAGCAGGAAGCGGCTGCGGTTGTGCTCGCGGAGCCAGGCCGCGAGCTTCTCCAGGTACCACAACTCGCCCAGCGGGACGCCGAGTTTGAAGAGGCAGAGGTGGTGGATCGGCAGCAGCGTGTGCCGGCCCTCGGCCTTGGTGACGCCGACGCCCTCGACCGCGTAGTTGTCCGAGATCAGGGCCGACATCTGCGACTCGGTGATCCAGTTCAGGATCTCCGGGTCGTCCGCGTCGAGGTAGGCGGCGGTCTGGTGGATGGCCACCGGGTCCGGGTTCTTCTCCCAGGCGAGGATCTGGGTGGCGAATCCGGTGTGCAGCAGGACCATGTCGCCGGGCTCCACGACCACGTTGTCCGCGGTCATGATGTCCTGCAACTGCTTGAAGCCGACCGGCTGGTAGCCGGTGCCGAGGTGGTGGGCGATGTCGATGAGGACACCGCGGCCCTGCACGCCCTGCTCGGCCATCTTCTCCAGACCGAGGTGCCGGGCGAAGCTGACGCTGCCGCTGCCGTCGCCCTTGGCGTCCTCCTGCGGGCCCACGAGGTGCTCGCCGGGACGGAACCCGTTGTAGTAGACCGGCTCGGCGATCCCGTCGCCGTCCGCGTCGAACTCGGCGCCCTGGTGCGCGAGGGAGTCCCACTGGGTCGAGTACTGGAGCCACAGGGTCACCACGTCGTCCGACCACACGTCGATCAGCGAGGGGTCGATCTGCTCGCGGGCGACGACGTTGTAGAAGGTGTCCTGCTTGTGGGCCAGGTCCTCGGTGGGCCTGAGGATCGGCGGGTAGCGCCGCTGGTTCAGGGCGGTCCCGCCCGGATAGTCGAGCGGCAGGCTCAGGCTGAAACTGACCCCGGCCTCCACCTCGCGGACCCCTTGCAGAACCTTCTCGGGGGTGAGCAGGTTGATGCGGCCCAGTTCGTCGTCCTCGCCCCAATCGCCCCACGTCGAGCCCGGCGGACGCTGCTTCCAACGCTTCGTCATGATCACGCCTCCTTCGGCGACAGTCCCCGTTGACCAGCCGCCCGCATGTTATTTGTGATTGTACCGATCGGTCAACGAATCCTGCGCAACCCCCTCCCTTTATCTTCGACTCATCAATAGACTGAGTGGTCGAAACACCCGACCTTGGAGCGAAGAATGAGCGAATCCACACAGGCGTGGGTCGTGGCGGGCGTACGGGCCGTGCTCGGCGCGCACACCCAGGCCCAGGACGCCGGCCGTACCGACGAGATCGCCGCGCTGTACACGCCCGACGCCGTCCTGGAGATCCCCGGGATGGACCCCGTCGAGGGGCGCGACGCGATCCACGCGGCCTTCAAGGGCTGGGAGCCGGTCCAGCCGCAGCTCCACCTGGTGACCAACACCGTCGTGACGTCCACGGGCGAGGACGAGGCCCGCGCGCTGAGCGACGTGGTCTTCCTCCAGCGCGGCGAGGCGGGCTGGGCGATCGGCGTGGTCGGGCACTACGACGACACCCTGCGCCGTCAGGACGGTACGTGGCTGCTGCAGCGCCGGAAGACGACGTACCAGGCGTAACAGCCGTCACCCGCAAGTCTGTTGACCTTCTCGACCTTGGAGTGAGATGACCACCACGATCAACGCGTCCGTCACGGCCGCCGTGCAGACCGCCATCGCCGCCTACGCCCAGGCCCTGGACGCCGGACGGACCGACGACATCGCCGCCCTGTACACCGCCGACGGCGTCGCCGAGATAGTCGGCATGGCCAGGTTCGAGGGCCGGGAGGCGATCCGGCAGGGCTTCGGCGGCTTCTCGCCCCAGGCACCGCAGCTGCACCTGATCGCCAACACCGTCGTCACCTCCGCGACCGAGGACGAGGCGACGGCCACCAGCAACCTGGCGTTCTTCGCGCGCGGCGAGGCGGGCTGGACCGTACAGATGGTCGGACGCTACGACGACGTCCTGCGCCGCGAGGACGGCACCTGGCTCTTCAAGCAGCGGGTCACGACCTTCGCGGAGTAGCGCGCGGGGACCCGTATGCCCGTGCCGCCCACGTCCAGGGCGGCACGGGCATACGGGCGTTCAGGCGTCCGGATTCTCGGCCTTGGAGAGCACGAAGGTCGGGAAGCCGTTCTGCTTGACGGCGCTGACCGCCTCCTGGAGCGCCCACCGGCCCGTCGGGTTGAGGAGCTGCTTGACCGGCTTGCCGGGGATGTTGCCGCCGGAGAAGTAGGTGCTCTCCAGGAAGGAGGACATGGTGCTGGTGTTCATGGTGTGCGTCCACTCCTCCTCGGCGGCCTCGGTGACCTCGACGATGTCGTAGCCGCTGTCGCGCGTGTGGACGATGGTGTCGACGACGAAGTCCACCTGGTCGCCCGCGTAGCGCGGGTTGTTGCCCGTCGCACCGTGCGGGCCGCCGGGGAAGAAGAAGTTGGGGAAGCCGGCCGTCACGGTCCCGAGGTAGGTGCGCGGGCCGTCCGACCAGTACTCCTTCAGCGGGAGGCCCTGACGGCCCTGCACACCAAGCCTGTTGAGGGCGCCGGTGCCGAAGTCGTAGCCGGTGGCCCAGATGATGATGTCGAACTCCTCGACACCGTCGGCGGTTTCGATGCCGTCCTCGGTGATGCGGGTGATCGGCGTCGTGTTGATGTCGACGAGGGAGACGTTCGGCTTGTTGTACGTCTCGTAGTAGCCGGTGCCGAAGGGGGGCCGACGGCCGCCGTAGCCGTGCCCCTTGGGGATCAACTTGTCGGCGGTCTCCGGGTCCTTGACGATGCTGCGGATCTTGTCGGCCATGAACGCGCACCACTCGGCGTTGACGGTCTCGTTCGACAGCATGTCCATGTAGTGCTCGGTCAGCTTGGTGAAGCCTGGACCGTTCCACCGCTCCTCGTAGAACGCCTGGCGGTCCTCGGGGCTGTCGTCGAGGCCGGAGCGCATGACGATCTGGTGCAGGAAGCCGCTCGGCGAGGTGTTCAGCGTGTCCCGGATGGACTCGAAGTTGGCCTTCAGCTCGGCCTGTTCCTCGGACGGGATCGGCCCGTTGTTGAGCGGGGTGAGCCAGTCGGCGTCCTTCTGATACACCGTCAACTGTGCTACGTCGTCGGCGATCGCGGAGATGATCTGCACCCCGCTGGAGCCGGTGCCGATCTGGGCGACCCGCTTGCCGGTGAAGTCGACGGGCGTCTTCGGCCAGCGCGAGGTGTGGTGCTGCTCGCCGCGGAAGTCCTCGCGTCCGGGGATGCCGGGGATGAACGGCACCGAGAGGTTGCCGGTGGCCGCGACGACGTAGCGGGCCCGGACCTCGGTACCGTCGCTGGCCCGGACGGTCCAGGTGCCGGAGGGCTCGTCGAAGACGGCCGAGGTGACCTTGGCGCCGGTGCGGATGTCGCGGCGCAGGTCGAACCTGTCGACCACGTGGTTGAAGTAGCGCTCGATCTCGGGCTGGCCCGCGAACCGCTCCGACCACTCCCACTCCTCCCACAGCTCCTTCGAGAAGAGGTAGCCGTAGGTGTAGCTCTCGGAGTCGAAGCGCGCCTCGGGGTAGCGGTTCCAGTACCAGACGCCGCCCACGCCGGTACCGGCCTCCAGGAGCCGCACCGAGAACCCGGCCTCGCGGGCGGTGTACAGCTGGTAGATGCCGGTGACGCCGGCCCCGATGACGAGGACGTCGACCCGGTCCTGGACCGCCGGCTTCGAAGTTTCGCTCATTTGCGCTCCATGGTGACTGGGGCTGCGGCTCCCACATGAGCCTGGTTTGATAGTTCGACCAGTCGGTCGAATATTCAGACCGAGAGTAGATGAGGGACTTGGCCCGATCAATGGCGATGACGGAGAGAGCTTGGACCAGCCATATCCGCGACAGGCATTGATTGTACCGACCGTTTGATCTAACTTTCGTTTGGGACGAATGCAATCCGCATGCACCGGGAGTCGCGCATGAGCGCCGAAGACGTCAAGGAAACCACCGATCTGCGCGTGGCGGGGCTGAAAGCCCTCCGTGCCGCACTGCCCGGGGTGGTGCCCGCCGAGGGCGATCTCGACATGCGGGACGGCAAGCTCGGCGAGGACCTCGTCGAGATCGGCCTGTCCACCGTGTGGGGCGCGCTGTGGGGGCGCGAGGGTCTGACCCCGCGTGACCGCAGCCTCGTCACCCTCGGCATCCTGATCGCGCTCGGCGCCGAGACCGAGCTGAAGACCCACGTCCGGATCGCCCTGACCAACGGGGTGACCAGGGACGAGCTGGCCGAGATCATCTACCACTCGGCCGGGTACACCGGTTTCCCCCGGGCGGTGGCGGCCCGCAGCGCAGCCCGTGAGGCCCTGGGCGAGGCACTGAGCGAGTACTGAACGAACCACCGGTGCCCGTTCTCCGGCACCGCGCACGAGCGCAAGGGAGCGCACATGTCACTGCAGGGAAAGGTCGCGGTCGTCACCGGCGGCGGCCGGGGCATCGGCCAGGCGATCGCCAAGGTGCTCGCGGCCAGGGGAGCCGCGGTCGCGGTGTGGGACCTCAACACCGAGGGCGCCGAGAAGACCGCGGCGGCCATCCAGGAGGCGGGCGGCACGGCGATCGCCGTCTCCGGCGACGCGGCCGAGGCCGGCGCCGTGGCAGCCGCCGCGGCCCGCACCCGCGAGGACCTCGGTCCGGTCACGATCCTCGTCAACAACGCCGGCATCACCGCCTACGAGCCGTTCACCAGCATCTCCGAGGCCTCCTGGGACCGCATGATCGGGATCAACCTCAAGGGCCCCTTCCTGGTCACCAAGGAGATCGTGCCCGACATGCTCGACGCGGGCTGGGGCCGGATCGTCAACATCTCCTCGTCCTCCGCGCAGACCGGCGCGCCCGCGATGGCCCACTACGCGTCGTCCAAGGGCGGCATCATCGCCCTCACCCGTGCCCTCGCCGTCGAGTACATCGAGAAGGGCATCACGGTCAACCACGTGCCGCCCGGCTTCATCGACACCCCCCTGGTCCGCGAGGGCCCGGTCGACGTCGAGGCCGCCGCCGCCACCATGCCGATGAAGCGTGCCGGAGCACCGGACGACATCGCCTACGCGGTCGCGTACCTCGCCTCCGAGGAGGCCGCCTACGTCACCGGCCAGACCCTCAGCGTCAACGGCGGCCGCTACCTCGTGTGAGCACCCGCAAAGTACATCGCGACAACGCTGCAACGGAGCAGAACATGAGCATCGAGGACGACACCGGGGCCGTGGCCCACGTGCTGGTGGTGGGCGCCTCCGCGTCCGGGCTGACCACGGTGGAGGCCCTCCGCCGCAAGGGGTACACCGGCCGGATCACGGTGCTCGGCGCCGAGCCGCACGCCCCGTACGACCGTCCGCCGCTGTCCAAGCAGATCCTCTCCGGTGCCTGGGAGCCCGACCGGGCCTCGCTGCGCACCGAGGAGATGCTGACCGGCCTGGACACCGAGTTCGTGTACGGCGATCCGGCGGTCGGTCTCGACACCTCGACCCGGACCGTGCGCACCGAGTCCGGGCGGGAGCTGAGCGCCGACGCGATCGTGATCGCGACCGGAGTGCGGCCCCGAGTGCTGCCCGGACAGGGCGAGTTGACGGGTGTGCATGTGCTGCGCACCCTCGACGACGCGCTCGCCCTGCGCGCGGATCTGCTCGCCGGGTCACGACTCGTGGTCGTGGGCGAAGGGGTCCTCGGCTCCGAAATCGCCGCCACGGCACGGACGTTGGGCCTGGACGTCACCCTCGCCGGGCCGCTCGCCGGACCGCTGGCCCTTCAGGTGGGCCCGCTGGTGTCGGGGCTGCTGGCGGAACTGCACACCGAGCGGGGCGTACGGCTCCGGCTCGGGAACGGTGTCTCGGGGTTCACCAGCGCCCAAGGCCGCGTCTCCGGCGTCGAGTTGAGCACCGGCGAGGTGCTGCCCGCCGATGTGGTCGTCGTCGCGATCGGGGCGAGCCCGGCGACGGAGTGGCTGGCCGACAGCGGACTGAAACTCGACAACGGCGTGGTGTGCGACGCACGTTGCCAGGCCGCGCCCGGGATCTACGCCGTCGGTGACGTGGCCCGCTGGCACCACGAAGGACTCGGCCGGCTGATCCGGCTGGAGAACCGGACCAACGCCACCGAGCAGGCCATGGCGGTCGCCGGCGCGATCCTCGGGGAGGACCGGCCCTACGAACCGGTGCCGTACTTCTGGACCGACCAGTTCGACGCCAAGCTCCAGGTGCACGGCTTCCTGCCGGCCGATGCCGAAGTTGACGTCGTGGACGGCGAGTTGGCGGCCCGCCGGTTCGTCGCCCGCTACCGCAGCGGCGGCCGGGTCACCGGGATCCTCGGCTGGAACATGCCCAAGCAGGCCAGGCAGCGCCGTCAGGAGATCGTCGACTCGGTCCCCTCCCCCACCCCCGTCTCCTCCCCGGCCCACTGAACGATCAGGAGAGTCCCATGAAGGTTGTCGTCGACGAGGACAAATGCGTCGCCGCCGGGCAGTGCGTCGCCGCGTCCATGGACGTGTTCGACCAGCGTGACGAGGACGGCATCGTCGTCCTGCTCAACGAGAACCCCGGCCCCGAGCTGGCCGACGAGGTGCGCAACGCGGCGGCCGTGTGTCCCGCGCTGGCGATCCGCATCGAGGAATGACCGAGCTTCCCCCAGCTTCCCTCTCGCCTTCCCCCCACCCCCACCTGGAGGAATGACCATGTCCGAGACCGAGACGGATCTCGCCGCGCCGGACGCGGAGATCTTCGACTACCCGGGCGCACGCGACCGGACCTGTCCGTTCGCCCCGCCGGCCGGGCTGCGCGCCCTGAACGAGAAGGGGCCCGTGTCCCGGGGCCGGATCTGGGACGGCTCCACCCCGTGGCTGGTGACGGGGCACGCGGCGCAGCGCGTGATCCTGTCCGATCCGCGGGTGAGTTCGAACGACAAACAGGCCGGGTTCCCGCTGCCGAACGAGGCCATGGCGGAGAACGTCCAGCACCACCCGCTGACCATCTTCAACGCCGACGGCGCCGACCACACCCGCATCCGCCGCATGATGACGGCACCGTTCACCCGCAACCGCATGGAGAAGCTGCGGCCGGAGATCCAGCGCTTCACCGACGAGCTGATCGACAAGATGCTGGCGGGCCCGAAGCCGGCGAACCTGGTGACCGAGCTGTCGCTGCCGCTGCCCTCGATGATGATCTGCGCGCTGCTCGGCGTGCCGTACGAGGACCACGAGTTCTTCCAGGAGTGGGCCTCCTTCGCGACCAGGAGCGACAAGACCGCCGAGGAGGACCGCACCGCCAACGAGAAGCTGGGCGGCTACCTCGCCAAGATGATCCACGCCAAGATGGAGGAGCCGGCCGAGGACGTCATCTCGGACTTCGGCGCGCGGATCAAGGCGGGCGAACTCACCCTCCCCGACGCCACGTTGCTCTGCATGATCCTGCTGATCGCCGGCCACGAGACCAGCGCCAGCATGATCACCATGGGCACCGCCCTGCTGCTCCAGAACCCCGATCAGCTGAAGGTGCTCCAGGAGACGGAGGACCCGAAGGTCGTCGCGAACGCGGTCGAGGAGATCCTGCGCTACACCACGATCCCGGCGCTCGGGCAGCGGCGGATCGCCGCCGAGGACATCGAGATCGAGGGCGTCACCATCAAGGCCGGCGAGGGCATCATCGCCCCGCTGCCGGCCGGCAACTGGGACCCGGCCGCCTTCCCCGAGCCGGAGAAGTTCGACATCAGCCGCGAGGCCCGGCACCACCACGCCTTCGCCTGGGGCATCCACCAGTGCCTCGGCCAGCAGCTCGCCCGTATCGAGCTCCAGGTCGTCTACGGCACCCTCTACCGGCGCATCCCGTCGTTGCAACTCGCGGTGGACTTCAGCGAGTTGCAGTTCCGCCGGGACGACGCGCTGGCCTACGGAATTCAAGAGCTGCCGGTCACCTGGTAGCGGAGCCGCTTCCACCCGCACACAACTGGAGTCACCCATGAGCGAGTTCGGCTTCGAAGGACGCGTCGCCGTCGTCACCGGCGCGGGCCGTGGCCTCGGCCGCGCCTACGCCCGTCTGCTGGCGGAGCGCGGGGCGAAGGTCGTCGTCAACGACCTGGGCGGGTCGATGGAGGGCGAGGGCTCGGACGCCGGACCCGCGCAGAAGGTCGTCGACGGGATCGTCGCCGCCGGTGGCGAGGCCGTGGCCGACACCCACGACGTGTCGACGACCGCGGGCGGTGAAGCGATCATCGGCACCGCGATCGAGAACTTCGGCCGGATCGACGTCCTCGTCAACAACGCCGGGATCATCCGCTACGCGGGCCTGCCGGACATCGAACTCGACAACCTGGAACGGCACTTGGCCGTCCACCTGCTCGGTTCCTTCAACACGATGCGGGCCGCCTGGCCGCACTTCGTGGAGCAGTCCTACGGCCGGGTCGTGCTGACCACCTCCAGCGGCATGTTCGGCATGGACAACAACCTGTCCTACGCCGCCGCGAAGGCGGGCACGGTCGGCATGGCCCGCAGCGCGAAGCTGGCCGGCGAGCCGCACAACATCAAGGTCAACCTGATCGCGCCGGCCGCGATGACCCGGATGGGTGGCGGCCCCGAGGAGGAACCCGCCGAGACGGCCGAGGGCATGCCGTACATGCCGTCGTCGGCCGTGGCACCGATGGTGGCCTACCTCGCGCACGAGAGCGTCCCGGTGAGCGGGGAGATCTACACGGCCGGCGCGGGCCGCTTCGCGCGGCTCTTCCTGGCCTCGACGGAGGGGTACGCGCACGAGGGGGGCGATGCCTCCGTCGAGGACGTCGCCAAGAACTGGGACGCGATCAACGACGAGAAGGGGTACTACGTGCCCGCGGACCTGATGGCGTGGTCCGGGTCGTTCCTCAAGCACCAGTTCGGTTAGGACGGGCAGGGGGAGGCGGTGAGCCGCCCCGCCTCCCCCTGTCGCCTCAGGTGGTCGCGCGGCCCGCGATGTGCCACTTCGACGGCAGCTCGATGCGGGCGCCGTCTGGCCTGAACTCGGTGGTGATCAGGGGGAGTTCACCGCTCGCGAGGATGGTGAGGCCGGCCGCGCGGAGGAGTTCGGGCACCTCGTCGTCGGCCACCTCGCCGGGGGCGATGCCGTGGCGGAGGATCGGGGCGAGCTTCGCGGGCGGTCCCTCCGGATCCTGGGCCAGGCTTCCGATGACCGGACGGGCGGACTCGGCGAGTTCGACGAGGAAGACATGGCCGCGCTCCCCGACGAGCGTGGCGATCCCCTCCACCAGCGGCTGCCGGTCGTCGGGGTCGACCTGGTGCAGCACGCCCCGCATGTAGACGTTGGCGTCGCCGAGTTCGGCGTGCAGCGTCTCGACCTCGGTCTTGTCGGTGGCGTCCAGCAGCCGGTAGGTCGCCTGCCCCGCCGGGTCCGCGTGCCGGGCGTGGTCGATGGCAGCCGCGGACAGGTCGACGCCCACGACGTGGTTGAAGCGGTCGGCGAGGAACCGGGTCTGCGTGCCGTTGCCGCAGCCGAGGTCGATCATCTGCAGGCCCGGGTCCCGCAACTTCGGTTCGAACAGGGCGAGATGGAGTCCCACCGTCTGGGTGGGCGACGCGTCCCAGAAGACGGCTCCCTGTTCCTCGGGCGCCTCGCGCCAGAAACCCTCCCAGGCCTCCCGGTACCGACTGGTCACGCTCATGCCCAACTCCCCAGGATGCAAGGCCGTTCCGCCGTAAGTGACGGGCCAGTACGGTTTATCGCGCCGGGGTCCCGCTCACAAGCAGGCGGCGCATTCCTTCACCGCTCATTCGACACGTGTACGCCGATGTGCGCCCCGCGCGCCCCCACGGTCACCCGCGCTTCAGCGGCGAGGAGGGGCTTCAGCGGCGGGGCAGGGTGAGTTCGAACCAGACGGTCTTGCCGGCGGTGGTACGGCTGGCGCCCCACTCGCGGGCGAGTGTGCCGACCACATGCAGTCCGCGCCCGAACTCGTCGCCGGGGCCGGCGCTGAGCAGGGTCGGCAGGGTGGGATCGTCGTCGTCCACCTCGCACAGCAGGGTGTCGCCGCGCACCAGGCGCAGTTCGATCCGGCGGCCGTGGGAGTGCCGTACGGCGTTGGTGACCAGTTCGTCGGCCAACAGGGCGGCGGTGTCGGCCAGTTTGGCGAGGCCCCACTCATGGAGCTGTTCGCGGACCACCGCGCGGGCCCGGCCGACCTCGGCCGGGTCGAGGGCGAGCCGCCATTCGGCGACGTCGTCCGGCTCGATGCCGTTCAGACGGGCCATCAGGAGGGCCACGTCGTCCTTGCGGCCGCCGCGCGTGTTGAGGGAGCGGATGATCGTGTCGCAGGCGTCGTCCATGGACGCGGCCGGATGCGCGGCCGACTCGCTCAGCGTCGCGAGTCCTACGCCGATGTCCTCGCCGCGCACCTCGACCAGACCGTCGGTGCACATCACCAGCCGGTCGCCGGGCTCCACGCGTACGCGGACCGCCTCGAAGGGCACCCCGCCGACGCCGATGGGCGCGCCCGTGGGCAGGTCCAGGAGCTCGCTGCGGCCGTCCCGGGCCCGCACGATCACCGGCGGGATGTGGCCCGCGTTGCCGATGTGGAGTTCGCCCGCGATCGGGTCGTAGACGACGTACAGGCAGGTCGCGAGGTAGGTGTCGCCGAGGCGCTGCGCCAGGTCGTCGAGGTTGCGCAGGAGTTGGGCGGGCGGGAGGTCCATGGCGGCCATGGTCTGCACGGCGGTGCGCAACTGGCCCATCATCGCTGCCGAGTTGAGGCCGTGGCCCATGACGTCGCCGACGACGAGGGCGGTACGGGCGCCGGGCAGTTTCACCGAGTCGAACCAGTCGCCGCCGACCCGCCCCAGCAGTGTGCCGGGCAGATAGCGGGTGGCGATGTCGCAGCCCGCCATGCGTGCCGGGATGTGCGGCAGCATGCTGTCCTGGAGGGTCTCGGCGACGGACTCCTGGTAGGTGTACATGCGCGCGTTGTCGAGCACGAGGCCCGCGCGGGCGGCGAGTTCGGCGCCGGTGACGCGGTCCATGTCGTTGAACTCGACGCGCTCCGGGTGACGCAGCAGGATCATGAAGCCGAGGACGACATTGCGCGCCTTGAGCGGGACGACCAGCATCGAGCGGCCGGTGATCAGCGGCCGGATGTCGCGCTTCTCGAACTGCGAGGCGATCATGTGCCCCATCTGCTCGCTGATGCGCGGCACGAGGACGGGTTCGCCGGTGGTCATGCACTGGAAGAACGGGGTGTGCGCCGGGAACGGCATGGCCTCGCCGACCGGAACGACGTCGTCCCAGCGGCCGGGTTCGTCGGTGTGCTCCAGGGCAACCCGGTGCCACATGGTGGTGGTGTCCGGCACACCGTCGGGGAACCCCTCGCCGGCGACGACCTGTTCGCGCAGATAGGTGCCCGCGACATCCGTGAAGCGGGGGACGACGGCCCGGCTGACTTCGACGATGGTGGTGGCGAGGTCGAGCGAGGTGCCGATGCGGCCGCTGACCTCGTTCAGGAACTCCAGCCGCTCGCGTACGGCGACGTATTCGAGGTCCTCACGCTCGTCCACGACCTCCTCGGGCACGGGCAGGCCCTCGGCGACCGCGAGGGCGACCCGCTCGCGGCGCGCCTTGCGCTCGGCACGGCGGGCGACGCCCCAGTCGGGGGTCACGGGCACCCGCTCGTTCTGGCTGAACTCCAGGACGGGGTAGCCCAGTTCGAGGACCTGGGCGACGATGCGGGCGCTTTCGTCGACGCTCATGCTGGGCAGGATCTCGGGGAGCCTGCGGGCGAGTTCGTCGGCGCCGGGGAAGTCGGTGTGGTGGGCGAAGGCGGGTGCTATGCGCTCGAAGGCGCCGTCCGCCTCGGGGAGGTCCTGGCGCAGTCCGTCCGCGTCGGCGGCGAGCACGAGCAGCCGCTCGCGCCCGGGGCCGACCAGCGGGTACGCCCACCACAGGACGTCCACGCGGTCGCCACGCTCGGGCACGGTGAGGCGGGCGCGTCCGGCGGAGGGGTACGACAGCTGACCGTCGAGCGAGGACTCCAGGTCGGGGCCGAGTCCGTCGTAGGACGCGGACGCGCCGTAGGGACCGGTCTCCTCCTCGTCGGGCAGGGCGCCGGAGACGGGGAGCAGGTCGACGGCCGTCTGGCCGATCGCCTCCTCCTTGGTGGTGCCGAAGAGCCGGCGGGCGCCCCGGCTCCAGTGCGAGACGAGTCCGTCGCGGTCGATCAGGATCACAGCCAGCGGGATACGGCCCGCCGCGGTGTGCTCGCTCACCACGTCGTCCCCGGCTCCGCGGCCGGGAGGTGCCTCCCGCTCGGTGCCACGGTCCATGGCCCAGGCCCTCTCTCCCCACGGCTCCGCAAGATCTGTGCCGCCTCCCACCACGCTACGGGGGCGGCCGGTTGCCATGTGCGGCATTCCTGGAATTGGTTCCATCCAATCCGCACCGGCGTGCGCCTGTGCGCCCCGTGGGGCCGGTGATCAGTCCTCGTGGCCGAGTTGCAGATCGCGTTCGGTGCGTCCCCCGCCCGCCACTTGGAGAACGGTGGCCACGGGCGGATACCCGGCGGCGATCACCGTGTACTCGCCGGAGGACAGGTCGACGAACCGGAAGGTGCCGTCGGGGCCGGTGGTGAGCGTGTCGACGACGTTGCCGGCCGCGTCCAGGAGCGTCACGCGCGCGTCCTCGACGGGCCGCCCGCCGCTCGCCCTGACGGTGCCGCGCAGCACGGCGCCGCCGGCGAGTTCGACGTCCTGCCGGGTCTCGCGGGACGCCTGCACGCTGACGGGGAGCGCGGCCGGCCGGAACGCCGGCGCGCTGGCCGCGAGGGTGTACTCCCCGGCCACCAACTCGCTGATCACATAGCCGCCTTCGCGCCCGCTGCGGGTACTGGCGACGACCTCGCCGTGCACGTTGGTGAGCGTCACGGCGGCCTCCCGCACCGGGGTGCCGTCCGCGGTCAGCACACTCCCGGCGAGGCGTCCGGCACCGCCGAGGACGACGTCGAGCTCGACGGGCCGCTCCCCCACGGTCACGGACACCGCCTGCGGCTGGTGCCCGCCGGCCGCCGCGATCAGGACGTACGACCCGGAGCCGGGCGTCGACAGCGCGTACCGCCCGTCCGCGCCGCTGGCGCCGCGTCCGATCTGCTGCCCGGAGACGTCGATGAGGGTGAGGGCGGCCCGGGGCACGACGGTCCCGTCCGGGTGCTGGACCGTTCCACAGACGGGGATTCCGGGGGTGTACGCCGAACGGGCCTGCGGGATCGGGGAGTTGAGGGGTGCGGTCTCCGACGTCTCGGCGGGGGCGTTGTGGGACACCAGTGGTTTCTCCTTGAGGAAGAAGGCGATGAGCAGGCCGAGGGCGAGCACCGGGACGAGGTAGAGGAAGATCCGGGGCATGGCGTCGGCGTAGGCCCGGATGTAGCTGTCGCGCAGCGTCGGGGGCAGCGCGTGGACGAGCTGCGGGGTGATGGACTCGGGGTCGGGGAGGCCCGCCCCCGCGCGCGTGGGGAGGCGGTCGCGCAGGGCGTCGGTGAGCCGGTCGGCGAAGAGGGTGCCGAAGACGGCGGCGCCGACGCTGCCGCCGATCTGCCGGAAGTAGTTGTTGGCGCTGGTGGCGGTGCCGAGGTCGGCGGGCCGTACGGAGTTCTGCACGGCGAGGACGAGGACGGGCATCACCAGGCCGATGCCGGCGCCGAGGACGGCCATCCAGAGGCTGTACTGAAGCCGGGAGGTGTCGACTTCGAGCCGGGACAGCAGCCACATACCGAGGACGGAGAGGGCACTCCCGAGGATCGGGTAGATCTTGTACCGGCCGGTGTGGCTGATGAGCTGGCCGGAGACGATGGACGCGCCGACGATGCCGCCCATCATGGGCAGCATCAGCAGTCCGGACTCGGTGGCGCTCGCCCCGTCCACCATCTGGAGGAAGGTCGGCAGATAGCTGGCGGCCCCGAAGAGCGCGACCCCGATCACCAGGCCCACCAGGGCGGTGACGTTGAAGACGGCGTCCCTGAACAGCCTTAGCGGGATGAGGGGTTCGGGCGCGAACCGCTCGGCGACCAGGAAGAGGACCGCGGCGGCCACCGCTCCCGCGCCGAGACCGAGGATGACGCGTGATCCCCAGGCGTACTCGGTGCCGCCCCAACTGGTCAGCAGGACAAGGCACGTCGAGGCGGCGGCGAGCAGCAGTGCGCCGAGCAGGTCGAGGCGCGCCTTCGCCGTCGGCTTCGGCAGTTTCAGTACGACGGTCACGACGGCGAACGTGACCACGCCGAAGGGCACGTTGACGTAGAAGCACCACCGCCAGGAGAGGTGGTCCGTGAAGTAGCCGCCGAGCAACGGGCCCGCCACGGAGGCCAGTCCGAAGGTGGCGCCGATCAGGCCCATGAAGCGGCCGCGCTGCCGGGGCGGCACGATGTCCGCGATGATCGCCTGCACGCCGATCATGAGTCCGCCGGCGCCGATGCCCTGCACCGCGCGGAACGCGATGAGTTGGTCCATGGACTGGGCGCGGCCCGCGAGGGCGGAGCCGATCACGAAGACCGCGATCGCGAACTGGAACACGCTCTTGCGGCCGAGGAGGTCGCCGAGTTTGCCGTAGACCGGCAGTCCGACCGTGGAGGTGAGGAGGTAGGCGGTGATCGCCCAGGACATCTTCTCCAGGCCGTGCAGTTCGCCGACGATCTTCGGGAGCGCGGTGGCGACGATCATCTGGTCGAGCGCCGCGAGGAGCAGCGCGAGCATCAGGCCGAGGAAGACCAACCGCACGCGGCGCGGGCTGAGTTCGGCCCTCTCGACGGGTGCGGGGACCGGGGTCTCCGGTGGCGTCGAGGGCCGTTCGTCCTGCACCAGAGTCGTCCCGCCCACGTACCGCTCCCCTCGTCGCGCCTGCCGCACAATTCCCGCTTTAGGCGACAACTGTGAGCAAGCGTGACGAGTTACGGCGTACGCCCGGCTCGAACGGAGATCCACTCGAACCGGTGAGGGAGGCACTCAGGACGTCAACGCGCCCTGGGCGCTTGGCCCTTGGGGGCTACTTCTCGACCTCGGTGGCGAGCTTGTCGAGGACCAGGTCGTAGATGCGGCCGAGGCCCTTGGGGGCGAAGGTGCGCTCGAAGAAGCCGCCGATGCCGGTGGCGCCGTTCCAGGTGCTGGTCACGACGACGCGGGACTTGCCCTCGCCGGCCGGGGTGACCCGCCAGGTGGTGACCATGGTGGAGTTGCGGTCCTTCTCGACCAGTTCGCCGTCGGTCGGCTCGCTGACCTCCAGGAGGCAGTCGCGGACGCGCTTGCTGGTGGCCTGGAGCTTCCAGTGGACGAGGGTGCCCTCGCCGTCGCCTCCCTCGCGCACCTCGTACTCGCTGAACTGCTCGGGCAGCAGGTTCGCGCGCGTGCCGGTGTAGTCGGCGAGGGCGTCGAACACCTTCTCCGCGTCGGCTGCGACGACCCGCTCGGTGGTGGCCTCGACCTGCGCCATTTCGTTCCTCCAGGACTTGCGTTCTCGGGGTCGGGGCAAGCCAACCACCCCCGCACTCGCTCGCCCAAATCGGGGTGCCCCAGGGCGTCGGAAGCGGTAGGGAATGACACTTGCACAGTAATTCGAACAAGTGTTTCACTCGGGGGGCAGGCCTACCTAGGAGGCGTCATGCGCTGGGAGAACCTCACCCTGGAGTCCGACGGCCACAGCCGGACGGCCGACGTAGCGCTGTTCGGCGCGGACGCGGTGACCACCCGTACCTTCGACACGCCCGAGTTCCGCGGAATCACCTTCCACGAGGTGCGGGCCCGCTCGATCATCAACCGGGTGCCCGGGGCGTCCCGCATGCCCTTCGAGTGGACGGTCAACCCGTACCGGGGCTGCTCGCACGCGTGCGTGTACTGCTTCGCCCGCAAGTCGCACAGCTATCTGGACCTCGACACCGGCCTCGGCTTCGACTCGCAGATCGTGGTCAAGGTGAACGCGCCGGACCTGCTGCGCCGCCAGCTCGGCTCCCGGCGCTGGCTCGGCGAGCACATCGCGATGGGCACGAACGTCGACTGCTACCAGCGCGCGGAGGGCCGCTACCGGCTGATGCCGGGCATCCTGAGCGCCCTGCGCGACCACGCGAACCCCTTCTCGATCCTGACGAAGGGCACCCTGATCCTGCGCGACCTGGACCTCCTGGTGCAGGCCTCCGAGGTCACCGACGTCGGCATCTCGGTCTCGGTCGGCTTCACCGACCCCGCGCTGTGGCGCACGGTGGAGCCCGGCACGCCCTCCCCGGAGCGGCGCCTGGACGCCGTAAGGACGCTGACCGAGCACGGCATCGACGTCGGCGTCCTGATGGCCCCGGTGATCCCCTTCCTGAGCGACCACCCGGCCCAACTGCGCGCCACCGTGAGGGCGATAGCCGCCTCCGGGGCCACCTCGGTGACTCCCCTGGTGCTGCATCTGCGGCCCGGTGCCCGGGAGTGGTTCATGGCCTGGCTCGGGCAGCACCACCCGCATCTGGTGCGCCGTTACGAGCGGCTGTACGCGGAGGGCGCGTACGCCCCGAAGTGGTACCAGCGCCGGATCACCCGTCAGGTGCACGACCTGGCGCAGGAGTACGGCATCGGTCCCGCGCGCGCGGGGATGCCGCGCCGGATTCCCGAGCCGGTGGAGCAGGCCGGCGAGCCGGTGGGCGAACCGACGCAGCTCTCGTTCATCTGAGGGCGTTCGAGCGCATCCGGCGGCCCAATTGGGTCAAGTATCGGCTGAACAGGTTCTTCCGCCCCGGCTTTTCGGGACTATGCGGCGAGGACCGGCCGCGAGAACCGCGGTCGGCCGCCTCTCCGTCCTGGGAGGACTCATGAGAAAAAGCGCAGCCGTACTGTGCGGTGCCGCCGTCGTCGTGGCCGGGACGGTCACCGCTCTCCCCGCCGACGCGAGCACCACGCATTCCGCGGCCACCGTCCGGACGGCGAAGCTCGGCTGGAAGAGCTGCGCCACCACCAACTACCCGACGCTCCAGTGCGCGAGCGTCAAGGTGCCGCTGGACCACGCGAACCCGCACGGCACGCAGATCACACTCGCCCTCTCCCGGGTCCCGCACACCGCGAAGACGTACCAGGGCCCGCTGCTGGTCAACCCCGGCGGCCCCGGCGGCAGCGGACTGACCCTCGCGGGCTTCGTGGCCTCCTCGCTGCCCAAGGCGGTGGCCTCCCAGTACGACGTCATCGGCTTCGACCCGCGCGGCGTCGGCAAGAGCACCCCGGCCCTGGACTGCAAGCCCGGTTACTTCGACCCGGTGCGCCCCGACTCGGTGCCGAGCACCCCGGCGCTGGAGAAGGCCAACCTCACGCGCGTGAAGTCCTTCGCCGCCGCCTGCGGCAAGAAGTACGCGAGCGTGCTGCCGTACATCAACACGGTCAGTGCCGTGCGGGACATGGACTCGATCCGGGCCGCGCTCGGCGCGAAGAAGATCAACTACTTCGGCTACTCGTACGGCACCTACCTCGGCGCCGTGTACGCCAAGCTCTTCCCGGAGCGCGTGCGCCGCCTGGTCCTGGACTCGATCGTCGACCCCACGGGCGTCTGGTACGACGACAACATCGGGCAGGACTACGCCTTCAACGACCGCCAGCAGGCGCTCATGGCGTGGATCGCGAAGTACAACTCCACGTACAAGCTCGGCACCGACCCGGCCAGGATCGAGGCCAAGTGGTACGCGATGCGGAAGGCGCTGGCCAAGAAGCCGGCGGGTGGCAAGGTGGGGGCCTCCGAACTGGAGGACACCTTCATCCCGGGCGGCTACTACAACGGCTACTGGCCCTATCTCGCCGAGGCGTTCGCCGCGTACGTGAACGACAAGAACGCCGATCCCCTGGTCGAGGCCTACGACAACTTCGCCGCGATCGACGCCTCCGGGGACAACGGGTACAGCGTCTACACCTCGGTGCAGTGCCGTGACGCGTCCTGGCCGCGCGACTGGAACCAGTGGCGCAAGGACAACTGGGCGGTCTACGAGAAGGCGCCCCTGATGGCCTGGAACAACGCCTGGTACAACGCGCCGTGCGCGTTCTGGCCGACCAAGTCCGAGCAGCCGGTCAACATCGCCAACGGCAAGCTGCCGCCCACGCTGCTCTTCCAGGCGACGAACGACGCGGCGACCCCCTACGAGGGCGGCGCGACGGTCCACCAGCTGCTGGCCGACTCCAGCTTCGTGGTCGAGCAGGGCGGCGGGAACCACGGCATCACGCTGAGCGGGAACGCCTGCCTGGACAAGTACCTGGCGACGTACCTGACCGACGGCACGGTGCCGCGCAGCGGCGGCGAGGTCGACGCGGTGTGCCAGAAGACGCCCGACCCGAAACCGCTGACCACGGCGAAGTCGGCGACGAGCACGGCACACGGTTCGACGCTGCACGGGTTGCTGGGCTTCCGCGGCTGAGCACACCCCGACGGCCTCTCGGGGGCGGGAATCCTCGTTGTCAGACCCATGGTCCACCATGGACGCATGAGTGAACTGACGAGGATTCCCGCCCCCGACGGCGTCGCAGCGGCCGCGGCCTACACGCACGTCGTCATGGGCACCGGCCGCTTCGTCGCGATCTCCGGCCAGCTCGCCCTGGACGAGGACGGCAAGCTCGTGGGCGAGGGCGACGCGGCGGCCCAGGCCCGCCAGGTCTTCGAGAACCTCCGCCGCTGCCTCGCCGCAGCGGGCGCCGGCTTCGACGACGTGGTCAAACTGACCTACTTCGTCACGGACATGGCCCACATGCCGGCGATCCGAGCGGCCCGCGCCGCCCACATACCCGACGACCGGCTCCCCGCCGCCTCGGCCGTGCAGGTCGCCGCGCTGGTGCGACCGGAGTTCCTGATGGAGATCGAGGCGTTCGCGGTCATCGGCGAATAGGCGAATGGGCGAATAATCGGGGGCGGCCCGGCAGCAGAGTCCATAAGGTGCCCGCCATGGACGATGCCGAGCGCCTCCAGATCCGCCCCATGGTCCTCGCCGACTGCGACCGCGTCTCCGAAATCCGCGTCCTCGGCTGGCAGTTCGCGTACCGGGGCCTCATGCCGCAGTCCTTCCTGGACGCCCTCAGCGCGAAGGACGACGCCGAGCGCCGCCGGGCCCGGCTCGCGCGGGGCGACGACAGCGTGGTGAACCTGGTCGCCCAGCGGGGCGGGGAGATCATCGGCTGGGCCGCGCTCGGCCCCTACCGGGACGGCGAAGTCCGCACCGGGGAGGCAGAGTTGTACGCCATCTACCTCGACCCGCACCACCTGAACACCGGCACCGGCCGGGCCCTGATGCAGGAGGCGCTACGGCGGTGCGCCGCCCTCGGTCACGACCGCGTGTACCTCTGGGTGGTCCGGGGCAACGCCCGCGCCCGCCGCTTCTACGAGCGGGCGGGCTTCCGGGCGGACGGGGCGGAGGAGCCGTACGAGGTGGACGGGGTGCTGGTGCCGGAGATGCGGTACGTCAGGGAGCTGACGGACTGAGGTCGTGACGCGTGGGGCTCACCGCTGCCGCGGGATCCGCCCCAGCGCGTGCACCGCCGCCTCCGCCAGTGTCGGGTGGGCGAGGGCCTCGGTCAGGACGGGTCTGGCGCGGGGGTCGCCCAGTTCGCCGAGGCCCTGTACGCAGGCGAGGGCCACGCGGCGGTACGGGTCGTGGGGGCGCAGGCGGCGCTCCAGGGTGGTGATGAGGGCGGGGACGGACTCGGGGGCGCGCAGGTCGGCCAGGAGCCGGACGGGGTGGAGGGCGTAGGCGACGCGGAGTTCGTTGGTGGCGAGGGCGGCTGCCGCGCGGGCGGTGCGGGGGTCGTCGAGGCGGGCCAGGGCGTACGCGGCGGACGCGCAGCGCGATGGGTCGCGGTGGTTGAGGAACAGGACGAGGGACTCGAAGGCCCGCCGGTCGCCCGCCAGGCCGAGCCGGAACGCGGCCAACTCCCGGGCCCAGAGCGGCTGTCCGACGGCCGTGAGCACCTCCGCCAGTTCGTCGAGGTCGTCGGTCGACACGAGTCGCTCGTACGGCGCCGCTCCTCCCGATTCCTGCCGTAAGCGCTCCGTGAGTGATCGCAACTCTTCGTCCATGAAACCGAGCCTATGGGGGTCGCGGGACAGACGGGACCTACATCACAAACTCCGGGGGCTGGCGCGCTCGTTACCCACCGGTTAAGCTCAGGTGAGCGAGTTACCCACTCGCGTATCTCCTCGCGGTGGCCTGGTGACGCAGCCATCGCGAGTGCAGTCGGTTCGGTACCTCGTGTGCCGCAGTACGACACGGCTTGGGACAGGGCCGGTCGGAACTCTCAACTCGCCGGGCGTGTGCGCTCGTTGCCCGGCACCACCCGCACTCCTTCTCGCGCCCCGTGCGCCCCTCGGCGTACGGCGCGCGCTCCCAGTCGTCACCCTCATTCCAGGAGTCCCGCGATGGCAGCTCCCCTGTCCGACGCTCCCCTGTCCCCGTTCAAGACCATTGCCGTCGTCGGTCTCGGCACGATGGGCACCGGTATCACCGAGGTCCTCGCCCGGGCCGGCCGCGAGGTCGTCGGCATCGACGTCAGCGAGGCCGCGACCGCGCACGCCGTCGCCGCCCTGGAGACCGCGACCGCCCACGCCGTGCGGCGCGGCCGGCTGACCGAGCAGGAGCGCACCGACGCCCTGGCCCGGGTCCGCACCTCCACCGACCTGGGCGCGGCGGCCGACGCCGACCTGGTCATCGAGGTGGCCCCGGAGTCGTACGAGATCAAGCACCAGATCTTCCGTGAGCTGGACGGGATCGTGCGCCCCGGGACGATTCTCGCGACCGGCACGAACGCCCTGTCCGTCACCCGGCTCGCCGCCGACTCGGCCCGGCCGGAGCGGGTGCTCGGGCTGCACTTCTTCAACCCGGCGCCCGCGATGAAGCTGGTCGAGGTGGTCTCCTCGGTGCTGACCGCGCCCACCGCCGTCGCCGCCGTCACCGAGCTGGCGATCGAGCTGGGCAAGGAGCCCGTCGCGGTCGGCGACCGCCCAGGCTTCGTCGCGGACGGCCTGCTGTTCGGCTATCTGAACCAGGCGGCCGCGATGTACGAGGCGAAGTACGCCTCCCGCGAGGACATCGACGCGGCGATGCGACTCGGCTGCGGACTGCCCATGGGCCCCCTCGCACTGCTCGACCTGATCGGCATCGACACCGCGCGCACGGTCCTGGAGGCCATGTACGCCGAGTCCCACGACCGTCTGCACGCCCCCGCGCCGATCCTCAAGCAGCTCAGCGAGGCGGGCCTGACCGGCCGCAAGACGGGCCGCGGCTTCTACTCCTACGAGGCGCCCGGCAGCGCGACCGTCGTGCGCGACGCGCTCACCCCGCCGGAGGGCGCGCGGCCCGCACCGGGTCGTACGGTCCGCTCGGTCGGGGTCGCGGGTTCCGGGACCATGGCGTCCGGTATCGCCGAGGTCTTCGCCAAGGCCGGCTACGACGTGGTCCTCGCCGCCCGCAGCGAGGAGAAGGCGCAGTTCGCCAAGTCCCGTATCGGCAAGTCGCTCTCGCGCTCCGTCGACCGGGGGCGGATGACCGCCGAGGCCGCCGCCGGGACCCTGGAGCGGATCACTCCGGCGGGCTCCTACGACGCGTTCGCGGACGTCGACCTGGCCGTCGAGGCGGTCGCCGAGGACCTGGAGGTCAAGCAGCAGCTGTTCGCGACGCTGGACAAGGTCTGCAAGCCGGGCGCGGTCCTGGCCACCACGACCTCGTCGCTGCCGGTCGTCGCGTGCGCCCGCGCCACCTCGCGCCCGCAGGACGTGATCGGCATGCACTTCTTCAACCCCGCACCGGCGATGAAGCTGGTCGAGGTCGTCCGTACGGTGTTGACGGACGCGAACGTCCACTCAACGGTTCACGAGGTCTGCGTCAAGATCAAGAAGCATGCGGTCGACTGTGGCGACCGAGCAGGATTCATCGTCAATGCACTGCTTTTCCCGTACCTCAACAACGCGATCAAGATGGTGCAGGAGCACTATGCGTCTCTTGACGACATTGATGCCGCGATGAAGCTGGGCGGCGGTTACCCGATGGGCCCCTTCGAGCTGCTGGACGTCGTCGGGCTCGACGTCTCCCTTGCGATCGAGAAGGTCCTGCACCGCGAGTTCCGCGACCCGGGCCTCGCTCCCGCGCCGCTCCTGGAGCACCTGGTGGCCGCGGGCTGCCTCGGCCGCAAGACGGGCCGCGGCTTCCGCGAATATGCCCGCCGCTGAGCGTTACGGCGACGGGTCCGCAGCCGAAGGAGAGTGGGGCGGGCTGCTCGACCCCACCGGAGGACCCCTGCCCGTGGTGGGCGGGGGAAACCCCCGACGTGCGCGGCAGGCTGCGCACATGCAGTACGTTCGGGTCATGCCCCAGCCCGCCAAGCCCTCACGTACCGCAGCCGCGCCCGACGCACCGGAGAGTGCCGCGGGGAGTCGCGCCGCCGCCCAGCGCCTCAAGATGCGGCGCGAACTGGCGGCGGCGGCGATGGAGCTGTTCGCGACGAAGGGGTACGAGGCGACCACCGTCGACGAGATCGCCGCCGCGGCCGGGGTCGCGCGCCGGACGTTCTTCCGCCACTTCCGCTCCAAGGAAGAGGCGATCTTCCCGGACCACGACGACACCTTGATCCGGGCCGAGGCGGTGCTCAACGCGGCCCCCGCGCACGAGCACCCGCTCGACACGGTGTGCCGGGGCATCAAGGAAGTCATGCGGATGTACGCGGCGCAGCCGGAGATCTCGGTCGCCCGCTACAAGCTGACGCGCGAGGTGCCCACCCTGCGCGAGGCGGAGATCGCGTCGGTGGCCCGCTACGAGCGGCTGTTCACGCGCTATCTGCTGGGCCACTTCGACGAGCACGCGCACGACGACGACGCCAACGACGACCCGCTGCTCGCCGAGGTCGCCGCCTCGGCCGTGGTGACCGCCCACAACCACGTGCTGCGGCGCTGGCTGCGGGCCGGCGGCCAGGGCGACGTCGAGGCACAGCTCGACCACGCCTTCGGGATCGTACGGAAGACGTTCGGCAGCGGCATCGGCGCCGGCCGCACCACGACCCCCAAGCCGGCCACGGCGATGGTGCACCAGCAGGGCGAGGTCCTGGTGACGGTCGCCCGCACCGACGCGCCGCTGGACGAGGTCATGCGGACCATCGAAGAGGCACTCAGGGACCGCTGACCCCTTCCGCACCATGTGATGACGGCCACCCTCCGGGGTGGCCGTTTTGGCATGCCAGAGCCCCTTTTCACGCACCTTTCAGGCCCCGTTCGATCGATCATCGCTCATTTGTTACGTAAAGATTTCACCTGAGAGCGATTCATGGCACTCGGTGCCTTGCGGGGTGACACGCAGTGTCATACGTTGAAGGTGTCCGGGCGGCCGGCGTACAGAGATCTCCCGTACGCCGGCTGTCCCCGCAACCCACCACTGGGCTGCGCGCCCGGACGCCTGCGTCACAGGCACCCTCCCGCGCCACAAAGCGCTGCCGAAGCACCACCCGCCGAACCGACGGCACCTCTCCACCCACCCTCAGCAGCAGCACCGACGTAACCATCTGCGCCCCTCCCTCAGGGCGCACTTCGCCGGAGGCAACACCGTGACCGTGAAGGACATCCTCGCCGCGATCCAGTCGCCGGACTCGACTCCGGCCGACTTCGCCGCCCTGCCGCTCCCCGAGTCGTACCGCGCGATCACCGTGCACAAGGACGAGACGGACATGTTCGCGGGCCTCAGCACCCGCGACAAGGACCCCCGCAAGTCGATCCACCTGGACGACGTCCCGGTGCCCGAACTCGGCCCGGGCGAAGCCCTGGTGGCCGTCATGGCATCGAGTGTCAACTACAACTCCGTGTGGACCTCGATCTTCGAGCCGCTGTCGACCTTCGGCTTCCTGGAGCGCTACGGCAAGCTCAGCGAGCTGACCAAGCGGCACGACCTGCCGTACCACATCATCGGCTCCGACCTCGCGGGCGTCGTCCTGCGCACCGGCCCCGGCGTCAACGCCTGGAAGCCCGGTGACGAGGTCGTCGCGCACTGCCTGTCCGTCGAGCTGGAGTCGAGCGACGGCCACAACGACACGATGCTCGACCCCGAGCAGCGGATCTGGGGCTTCGAGACCAACTTCGGCGGGCTCGCCGAGATCGCGCTCGTCAAGTCCAACCAGCTGATGCCCAAGCCGGACCACCTGTCGTGGGAGGAGGCCGCCGCCCCCGGGCTGGTGAACTCCACCGCCTACCGGCAGCTGGTCTCCCGCAACGGCGCCGGCATGAAGCAGGGCGACAACGTCCTGATCTGGGGCGCGAGCGGCGGACTCGGCTCGTACGCAACGCAGTTCGCGCTCGCGGGCGGCGCCAACCCGATCTGCGTCGTGTCCTCGCCCCAGAAGGCGGACATCTGCCGGTCGATGGGCGCCGAGGCGATCATCGACCGCAACGCCGAGGACTACCGGTTCTGGAAGGACGAGCACAACCAGGACCCGCGCGAGTGGAAGCGGTTCGGCAAGCGCATCCGTGAGCTCACCGGCGGCGAGGACGTGGACATCGTCTTCGAGCACCCAGGTCGCGAGACCTTCGGCGCAAGCGTCTACGTCACCCGCAAGGGCGGCACGATCGTCACCTGCGCCTCGACCTCCGGGTTCAACCACGAGTACGACAACCGCTATCTGTGGATGTCCCTGAAGCGCATCATCGGCTCGCACTTCGCCAACTACCGCGAGGCCTGGGAGGCCAACCGGCTGGTCGCCAAGGGCAAGATCCACCCGACGCTCTCCAAGGTGTACTCCCTGGAGGAGACCGGCCAGGCCGCCTACGACGTCCACCGCAACCTCCACCAGGGCAAGGTCGGCGTCCTGTGCCTCGCCCCCGAGGAGGGTCTCGGTGTGCGCGACGAGGAGAAGCGCGCCCAGCACATCGACGCCATCAACCGCTTCCGGAACATCTGAGGTCACGTAGATGACTGAGCGCCAGAAAGACCGGCCGTGGCTGATGCGCACGTACGCCGGTCACTCCACGGCAGAGGCGTCCAACGAGTTGTACCGGCGCAACCTCGCCAAGGGCCAGACCGGCCTGTCGGTCGCGTTCGACCTGCCGACGCAGACCGGCTACGACTCCGACCACATCCTCGCCCGCGGCGAGGTCGGCCGGGTCGGCGTGCCGATCGCACACCTCGGTGACATGCGCCGGCTGTTCCAGGACATCCCCCTGGACCAGATGAACACCTCGATGACGATCAACGCCACCGCCATGTGGCTGCTGGCGCTCTATCAGGTCGTCGCCGAGGAGCAGGGCGTCGACATCACCCGGCTCCAGGGGACGACCCAGAACGACATCGTCAAGGAGTACCTGTCGCGGGGCACGCACGTGTTCCCGCCGGTCCCCTCGCTCCGGCTGACGACCGACATGATCTGCTACACGGTCAACCACATCCCCAAGTGGAACCCGATCAACATCTGCAGCTACCACCTCCAGGAGGCGGGAGCCACCCCGGTCCAGGAGATCGCGTACGCGATGTCCACGGCGATCGCCGTCCTGGACGCGGTGTTCGCGTCCGGGCAGATCCCCGAGGACCGCAGGGGCGATGTCGTCGCCCGTATCTCCTTCTTCGTGAACGCGGGCGTCCGCTTCATCGAGGAGATGTGCAAGATGCGCGCCTTCGGCCGCATCTGGGACGAGATCACGCGCGAGCGCTACGGCATCGAGGACCCGAAGCAGCGCCGGTTCCGCTACGGCGTCCAGGTCAACTCGCTCGGTCTGACCGAGGCGCAGCCGGAGAACAACGTCCAGCGGATCGTCCTGGAGATGCTGGCCGTGACGCTGTCGAAGGACGCCCGCGCGCGTGCCGTCCAACTCCCGGCGTGGAACGAGGCGTTGGGGCTCCCCCGGCCCTGGGACCAGCAGTGGTCGCTGCGCATCCAGCAGGTGCTGGCGCACGAGAGCGACCTGCTGGAGTACGCGGACATCTTCGACGGCTCGCACGTCATCGAGGCGAAGGTGGCCTCGCTGGTCGAGGAGTCCCTCGCGGAGATCGACCGCATCGAGGAGATGGGCGGCGCGATGGCCGCCGTCGAGTCGGGCTATCTGAAGTCGCAGCTCGTGTCCTCGCACGCGGAGCGCAGGGGTCGTATCGAGTCCGGTCAAGAGAAGATCGTCGGAGTCAACATCTTCAACACGACCGAGCCGAATCCACTCACCGCCGACCTCGATCAAGCGATCCAGACGGTCGACCCCGCCGTCGAGGCCCGGGTCATCGCGTCCTTGCAGCACTGGCGGGACACGCGCTACCAGCCGCCGTTCAACCACCCGCGCCCGTGCAAGGCGCTGGAGCGGCTGAAGGAGGCCGCCAAGGGCACCGACAACCTCATGGAGGCCACCCTGGAGTGCGCCCGCGCCGGTGTCACGACCGGCGAGTGGGCCGGGGCCCTGCGCGAGGTGTTCGGCGAGTTCCGGGCGCCCACGGGCGTCTCGTCGGCGCCGGTCGCGGTGCCCGCCGAGGAGGGCTCGGCGATGGCCGGGGTCCGCCGCAAGGTGGACGTGACGGCACGCGAGATGGGTGTCGGCAAGCTGCGGTTCCTGGTCGGCAAGCCGGGCCTGGACGGGCACTCCAACGGCGCCGAGCAGATCGCCGTCCGCGCGCGTGACGCCGGCTTCGAGGTGGTGTACCAAGGCATCCGGCTCACCCCGGAGCAGATCGTGGACGCGGCCCTCGCCGAGGACGTGCACGCGGTCGGCCTGTCCATCCTGTCCGGCTCGCACGCCCAGCTGGTGCCGGACGTGCTCGAACGGCTCCGTGTGGCCGGTGCCACAGACATACCTGTCATCGCCGGTGGGATCATCCCCAATGGCGACGCCGAGCAGCTCAGGGCTGCCGGGGTCGCCGCGGTCTTCACCCCGAAGGACTTCGACATCACCGGAATCATCGGCCGCATCGTCGACGAGATCCGGAAGGCGAACAAGCTCGACCCCCTGGAGGTCCCCGCATGACCACGCCCGCCCCCGTGAACCGGCTCCGTCCGCGACGCTCCTGTCTCGCGGTCCCCGGAAGCAACCCGCGCTTCCTGGAGAAGGCGCAGGGCCTCCCGGCCGACCAGGTCTTCCTGGACCTGGAGGACGCGTGCGCTCCGCTGGCCAAGCCCGACGCGCGGCACACCATCGTCAAGTTCCTCAACGAGGGCGACTGGACGGGCAAGACGCGGGTCGTGCGCGTCAACGACTGGACGACCGAGTGGACGTACCGCGATGTCGTCACGGTCGTCGAGGGCGCGGGCCAGAACCTCGACTGCATCATGCTGCCGAAGGTGCAGACCGCCCAGCAGGTCGTCGCCCTCGACCTGTTGCTGACGCAGATCGAGAAGACGATGGGCTTCGAGGTCGGCAAGATCGGCATCGAGGCGCAGATCGAGAACGCGCAGGGACTCAACAACGTCAACGAGATCGCGACCGCGTCCCAGCGCGTCGAGACGATCATCTTCGGACCGGCCGACTTCATGGCGTCGATCAACATGAAGTCGCTTGTGGTGGGTGAGCAGCCGCCCGGCTACCCGGCGGACGCCTACCACTACATCCTGATGAAGATCCTGATGGCCGCCCGCGCCAACAACCTCCAGGCGATCGACGGTCCTTACCTCCAGATCCGCAACATCGACGGCTACCGCGCGGTCGCCCAGCGGGCCGCCGCGCTCGGCTTCGACGGCAAGTGGGTGCTGCACCCGGGCCAGGTCGAGGCGTCCAACGAGATCTTCTCGCCGTCCCAGGAGGACTTCGACCACGCCGAGTTGATCCTCGACGCGTACGACTACTACACGTCCGAGGCCGGCGGCAAGAAGGGCTCGGCGATGCTCGGCGACGAGATGATCGACGAGGCCAGCCGCAAGATGGCGCTGGTCATCTCCGGCAAGGGCCGCGCGGCGGGCATGAAGCGCACCACCGAGTTCGAGATTCCGGAGGCGTGACCATGCAGTTCGGACGCACCTACGAGGAGTTCGAGGTCGGCGCGGTCTACAAGCACTGGCCCGGGAAGACGGTCACGGAGTACGACGACCACCTCTTCTGCCTCCTGACGATGAACCACCACCCGCTCCACATGGACGTCAACTACGCCGAGAACACGACGGACTTCGGCAAGAACGTGGTGGTCGGCAACTACATCTACTCGTTGCTGCTGGGCATGTCGGTGCCGGACGTGTCGGGCAAGGCGATCGCCAACCTGGAGATCGAGTCGCTGAAGCACGTGGCGCCGACCTTCCACGGGGACACGATCTACGGCGAGACGACGGTCCTCGACAAGACGCCGTCCCGCTCGAAGAACGACCGCGGGATCGTCTACGTCGAGACCAAGGGCTACAAGCAGGACGGCACGCTGGTCTGTGTGTTCCGCCGCAAGGTGATGGTGCCGACCGAGACGTACATCAAGGAGCGCGGCGGCGAGCAGCCCGGCCGCCCCCAGCTCAAGGAGCAGGAGAAGTAGCCATGGCGCGACTCGCCCAGACCGCCGGTCTCACCGACATCCAGCGGGAAATCCTGTCCACCGTCCGCGACTTCGTGGACAAGGAGATCCTCCCGGTCGCCACCGAGCTGGAGCACCGCGACGAGTACCCCCAGCAGATCGTCGACGGGCTCAAGGAGTTGGGCCTCTTCGGCCTGATGATCCCGGAGGAGTACGGCGGCCTGGGCGAGTCGCTGCTGACGTACGCCCTGTGCGTGGAGGAGATCGCGCGCGGGTGGATGTCGGTCTCCGGGATCGTCAACACGCACTTCATCGTGGCGTACATGCTCAAGCAGCACGGCACGCAGGAGCAGAAGGACCACTTCCTGCCGCGCATGGCGGCGGGCGACATCCGGGGCGCGTTCTCGATGTCGGAGCCGGCGCTCGGTTCGGACGTCTCGGCGATCACGTCGAAGGCGGTGAAGGACGGTGACGAGTACGTCCTGAACGGCCAGAAGATGTGGCTGACGAACGGCGGTACGTCGTCCCTCGTGGCCGTCCTGGTGCGCAGTGACGAAGGGCACCCTGAGGGCACCGCGCCGCACAAGTCGATGACGACCTTCCTGGTGGAGAAGGAGCCCGGTTTCGGTGAGGTCCGGCCCGGCCTCACCATCCCCGGGAAGATCGACAAGATGGGCTACAAGGGCGTCGACACCACCGAGTTGATCATGGACGGTCTGCGCATTCCGGCCGACCGGGTGCTCGGCGGCGAGACCGGCCGAGGTTTTTACCAAATGATGGACGGAGTCGAGGTGGGCCGCGTGAATGTGGCGGCGCGTGGCTGCGGCGTCGCTCAGCGTGCCTTCGAACTGGGCGTCTCCTACGCGCAGCAGCGCCACACGTTCGGGAAGCCGATCGCCCAGCACCAGGCGATCCAGTTCAAGCTGGCGGAGATGGCCACCAAGGTCGAGGCCGCCCATGCGATGATGGTGAATGCGGCACGCAAAAAGGACTCCGGCGAACGAAACGACCTTGAGGCAGGGATGGCGAAGTACCTCGCCTCCGAGTACTGCAAGGAGGTCGTGGAGGACGCCTTCCGGATCCACGGCGGGTACGGATTCTCCAAGGAGTACGAGATCGAACGCCTTTACCGCGAGGCGCCGATGCTGCTGATCGGCGAAGGTACCGCCGAAATCCAGAAAATGATCATCGGGCGCAGGCTGCTCGAAGAGTATCGATTCCAGGGCTGATTGTCCGTTTCGGGGTGTTTTCTTCGAGAAGAAGATCACACCCCGTCAACGCTCTTCAGCCGCCGACTCGACTTACTGGCTTAGCCAGTTGTGGCCCACGACCGGTACGATCCCGGGAAAGCCGCCGTCCCCCGTTACAGTGCGGCATCATCCGCTACGAAGGTCATCCATGCCCCACAGCCAAACCTCTGCACCACGCGACAGCCTGGCAGGCGTACGCCTCGCGCGCGGAGCATCGCCGTGGCTCCTGCCGACCGTCGCCACCGCAGCCCTCAGCCTGGTACGTGCGCGCAAGTCCGGCGCCGCCAAGGCCGTGGCCGTACCCGCCACCGCGCTCGCGGCGGGCATGCTGTGGTTCTTCCGCGACCCCGAGCGCGAGATCACCCCGGGCCGGGTCATCTCGCCCGCCGACGGAGTGGTGCAGAGCATCATGCCGTGGAAGGACGGTCGCACCCGCGTCGCCATCTTCATGAGCCCGGTGAACGTCCACGTCAACCGCGCGCCGCTCTCCGGCACGGTGACGTCGGTCGAGCACATCCCGGGCGGTTTCGTTCCCGCGTTCAACAAGGAGAGCGAGAACAACGAGCGGGTCGTCTGGCACTTCGACACCGAGCTCGGTGACATCGAGATGATCCAGATCGCCGGCGCCGTCGCCCGCCGCATCGTCCCCTACGTCCCGCAGGGCACGAAGGTCGAGCAGGGCGAGCGCATCGGACTGATCCGCTTCGGTTCGCGTGTCGACATCTACCTCCCCGAGGGTGTCGAGGTGGACGTGGAGGTCGGTCAGAAGACGGTGGCTGGGGTGACTCGCATTGACCGTGATTGATCCGGAGACACAGGCGGGCTGGGTGCCCGAGGCCGATGACGTGGACGACGAGGAGGAGATGCCTCTTTCTCTCCGCCTCTCAATAGCGGACACCCTCACCCTCGGCAACGCCACCTGCGGCTTCATGGCGGTGTACTTCACCACCACCGGCATCCTGATCCCGCACCTGACCGGCAACGACGAGTCGACCGGCATGGCCCGCCACAGCGCGGCCACCGCGGTCATCCTGATGCTGTGCGCGGCGGTCTTCGACCTCTTCGACGGCCTCGTCGCCCGCAAGCTGCGCTCCTCCCCCATGGGCGCGGAGCTGGACAACCTGTCGGACCTGATCAGCTTCGGCCTCGCACCGGCGTACTTCGTCCTCGTCTACGGCATGGTCGCGGACGACGCGCACCAGAGAGTGGCCGCGGTCGGCGCGATCGTGGTGCTGCTGGCCGTGGTGCTGAGACTCGCGCGCTTCTCGTGCGTGACCCCGCCGAACGGCATGTTCCAGGGCATGCCCTCCCCGTTCGGCGCGCTGACGGTGGTCTCGATCGTGCTCCTCGAGCTGCCCTTCGTGGCTACGCTCATGGCGATCCTGGGCACCGCCTGGCTGATGGTGAGCCGGGTCGAGTACCCGAAGCCGCGCGGTCGCCTCGCGGTCGCGATGCTCGCCTGGATCGTCCTGTCGATGGGCCTGCTGGCGGCCTGGGCGTTCGACGCCCCGAGCGGCCAGCTCCTCCTCCAGACGGGCTGCGCGCTCCAGCTGGTCATGGGCGCGGTCATCCCCCTGTTCGCCACGGCCCGCCGGGTGAACACCTTCCGCGGCAACAGGCGTGAGGCACGAGCCGCACAGCTGCCGTAGCGGTCGTAGCAGACGAAACGAAGGGCCCCGAGCCGCTTGGCTCGGGGCCCTTCGTCCTGTTGGCGCCCGGCATTGGTGCGGGCCCTGCTGGGGGCTGCGCCCCCAGACCGCCTCGGCCCTGCACGGGCCTCGTCCTCACACGCCGGACGGGCTGAGAGTGACCGGCGTGGAGCAGTAGCCGCGGCGTTCGTACGACGTGTCGGGACCCAGGCCACTTGGCCGGGGCCCTTCGCCGTTCCTCGTGCGGGACTCAGACCAGGAAGTCGCGGGCGATGTTCTCCGCCACCCGCTCCAGGATCGGGCCCGCGTCGGCGATGCACTTCACGACGTCGGGTTCGACCGAGGTCAGTGGGTAGGCGCGGCGGATGCCGGCGTGGCCCAGGGACTGTGGAGGCAGCGCCAGGCGGCCGCAGACGGCGACGACCTCCTTGCCCTCCGCGCGGGCCGCCGCGGCGACGCCGGCCGGGGCCTTGCCGTGCAGGGTCTGTTCGTCGAGGGAGCCCTCGCCGGTGATGACGAGGGTGGCGCCCTCCAGGGCGGAGGCGAAGCCGAGGACGTCGAGCATGACCTCGATGCCGGGGCGGAAGCGGGCGCCGAGGAGGAGCGCGCCGTAGCCGATGCCGCCGGCCGCGCCCGCGCCGGGGGCGACGGCGTACTCGGCGGCCCTGGTGCCGGTCGTCTCCTCAAGGATCTTCGCGTAGTGGCCGAGGGCCGCGTCGAGGGCGTCCACGTCGTCCGGTGCGGCGCCCTTCTGGGGGCCGTAGACCGCGGCGGCGCCCTTGGGGCCGGTGAGCGGGTTGTCGACGTCGCTGGCGAGGACGAGGGCGACGGAGGCGAGGCGCGGGTCGAGGCCGGAGAGGTCGGCCGAGGCCAGCTCGATCAGGGCGCCGCCGCCCGGGGGCACCGGTTCGCCGTCCGCGTCCAGGAAGCGCGCGCCGAGCGCGGAGAGCATGCCCGCGCCGCCGTCGGTCGTGGCGCTGCCGCCGACGCCGAACACGATCGTCCGGGCGCCCGCGTCGAGCGCGGCCCGCAGCAGTTCGCCGGAGCCGTACGTCGAGGAGGTGAGCGGGGCGAAGACGCCCTTGGGCAGGCGTTGCAGCCCGCTCGCCTCGGCCATCTCCACCACGGCCGTGTCGCCGCGGACCGCGAAGGCCGCGGTGACCTCGTCGCCGAGGGGCCCGGCGACCCGTATCTCCCGTCGCTCGAACCCGGCCGCGACGGCCGCGTCCACCGTGCCGTCGCCGCCGTCGGCGACCGGCATCGCCGCGACCTCCAGATCGGGTACGACCCGGCGCAGCCCGGCCGTCACCCGCTCGGCGACCTGCACGGCCGTCAGCGACCCCTTGAACTTGTCCGCGGCGATGAGCACCCTGTGGGTGCCCCTCTGTGCAGCGTCCGCCACCTTGCGATCCCCTTGCTCTACGGGCCCCGCACACTTCAGGGCCAGTCGCGCCGCTTGCGACCCTAACCGGCCGACGCCCCCGCCGTCATGCCCCGCCCGAACGCTGGGACCGGGCTGAGCGTCCCCTGTGCCGCCGCCGGGCCCGGAATCGGGTAGACCGGAGACATGACCCCAGTAGGTACTGAGCAGGCGCTCACGGACCGTGTCCTCGGGGGCTGGCTGGGCCGGATCGCGGGCAACATGCTCGGCAAGCCGGTCGAGCAGGGCGACCTGTGGACCCGCGACCGCATCGACCGCTATCTCCGGCGGGCCGCCGCCCTGCCGCTCACCGACTACCTGCCCGAGCCGCCCGGCGAGGACGACGGCTTCGAGCTGCGCCCCGAGTGGCAGCGGTGCGTGCGCGGCCGGATCCACGGCAGCTGCCGGGACGACGACGTCGACTACTCCGTTCTCGGCCTCGGCCTCCTGGAGACCCACGGCTTCGGCTTCAGCACCGAGCAGGTCGGCGAACTGTGGCTGCTGCGCCTCCCGTACCTCCAGACCTACACGGCCGAGCGCGCCGTCTACCGCAATCTCGCCAACGGCCTCAAGCCACCGCTGACGGCGACGTACGACAACCCGTACCAGGAGTGGATCGGCGCCCTGATCCGCGCCGACATCCACGGCTGGACCAACCCGGGGGCCCCGCGCCGCGCGGCCCAACTGGCGCGCAGGGACGCCGTGTTGTCCCACACCGGGAACGGTGTCTACGGCGCGATGTGGGCCGCCGCCCTGATCTCGGCGGCGTTCACCGCACCGACCGTGCGGCACGCGCTGGACACGGCGCTGACCGTGATCCCGCCGGGCTGCCGCCTCGCACGCACCGTGCGCCGGGTGCTCACCCTGCACGAGACCCGCATGACCTGGGAGGACACGCTCACCACACTGTCCGAGGAGACGGCGGGCCTCGGCTGGATCCACACGATCCCGAACGCGGCGGTCCTGACGGCCGGACTCCTGTACGGCGACGGCGACTTCACCCGCACCATCACACTCACCGTCCGCGGCGGCCTCGACACCGACTCGAACGGCGCGACCGCGGGTTCGGTCGCCGGGGTGCTGAACGGCGCCGCCGCGATCCCGGGGCAGTGGAAGGACCCGCTCGAAGACACCGTGCGCAGTGCGGTGTACGGGTTCGACGGAGTACGGATCAGTGAACTGGCCGAGCGCACAGTGCAGTTGGCGGTCGCGGACGGCTAGACGGCCCCGTGCTCGGTGAGACTCCGGGCGCGGTCGAGGACGGCCTCCCGGGCCGGGCCCGGTCCCCGGCCGTGCTGTGGCGGTTGCGGCGGCCGGGCGCGGGGGTGATCTCGTGCGGCGACGGGTCCCGGTGGCCGGGAAGCGCTGACCGGCAGCCTCCGGTGACGTCATCGCCCGGATGTGGACGTCGGCCGGGTCGGGCGGATCCTCGGTCTCATCGTCGACGGGATGCGGGCGACTCCGTGAGGGGCGTGTCGTCGAAGGCGTCCGCCGTCACTCCGAACGCCTTCAGCACCAGCCGGTCGCGCAGGCCGTCCGGCAGGAACCGCAGCAGCGCGAGGGCGCGGCCGTCGCGGCCGGTGGTGGCCAGGGTGGCCGGGTGGCGGGTGGTCAGGGCGCGTACGACGGCGTCGACCGCGGGGGTGACCGGGCCGAGCGGTTGGCGGGCGGCCGTCGCCCGTACGGCGTCCAGGGCGCGGGCGTAGTGCTGCTGGGTCTGGGCCGAGCCCGCCCGGCCGAGGTCCGCGCTCGCCTTGTCCGCCGTCGCGAAGATCGGGGTGTCCATGGCGCCGGGTTCGACGAGGGTGACCTTGACTCCCTGGTGGCGGAGTTCCGCGCGCAGGGAGTGGGTGAGTGCGGCGAGCGCGGCCTTGGAGGCGGCGATGGGGCCGAAGAAGGGGGGCGGGACACGGGCCGAGACGGCGCCGATGTTGACGATCCGGCCGCCGGAGGCCCGGAGTGCGGGCAGGAAGGCGCGGATCACCGTGGCCTGGCCGATCACGTTGATCTCGAACTGGCGGCGCCAGGCCTCGGTGGGCGTCAGCTCGACGGGGCCCTGGCCCATGATCGCGGCGCTGTTGACCAGTCCGTCGAGCCGCGACCCGATCTGCTCCGCCGCCGCGAACACGGAGTCCTCGTCGGTGAGTTCGAGCCGGACGGGGGTGAAGCCGGCGTCCCGCAGTGCCTCCGCGTCCTCGGGGCGGCGGTGGGTGGCGTACACGGTCCAGCCGGCGGTGCGCAGGGCGCGCGCGACTGCGGAGCCGACGCCGCCGGTGGCGCCGGTGACCAGGACGGTGCGGGGAGTGGACAGGGGAAGCTCAGCCACAAGGGCCGCCTTTCACAAGGGAGTTCAGAACACCGTGGAGTCCGGTGTCCCTCTCACCCTGCGCCCGGCCGCCGCCCGCTTGAAGAGTGCAGAATTAACTGGTGCCAGCGACACCACCACCAGAATCCGGGGATCACGGCCGCAAGGCCCTCGCCGCCTTCCTGCGCTCCCGGCGTGAGCGCGCCGATCCGGACGGGACGGGGCTGCCCGCGGGTGGCCGGCGCCGAACTCCCGGTCTGCGCCGCGAAGAAGTCTCCCTCCTCTCGGGTGTCAGCCTGACCTGGTACACGTGGCTTGAGCAGGGGCGTGACATCAATGTCTCCCCGCAGATCCTGCTCGCCCTGGCCCGGGCGCTGCAGTTGGACGAGGTGGAGCGCGCGCACCTGTTCCGGCTGGCGGGCAGGACCGCGCCCGAGCCGGCCGAGCGGTCCCTCCAAGTGCCGGGCGCCGTACGGGCGTTCCTCGACACGCTGATGCCGAACCCGGCGTTCGTCATCGACCGCTGCTTCGACGTCCTGGCCTGGAACCGGGCCCAGGAGGCCGTCCTCGGCGCCGCACTCCTCGACCGGCCGCGCCGTGAACTCAACAGCGCCTGGCTGCTGTTCAGGGAGCCCGGCGTCCGCGCCCTGATGCCCGAGTGGGAGGCGGAGACGGAATGGATGGCGGGCCTGCTGCGCCAACAGGCGGCATACGAACTGGACAACCCGCGCTTCGCCGAGCTGATCGACGAACTGACCACCACCAGCCCTCACTTCGCGCGCCTGTGGGAAGCACACGAAGTGGTGGAGTTCCGCTCCTCCGTGCGCCACTACCGCCACCCCTCCGCGGGTGACATCGAGGTGTCGTTCGTACGGCTCGCGGTGCAGGAGGCGCCCTGGCTGAGCCTGGTCTGTCACTTCCCGGAGCCGGGCAGCGAGTCGGAGAGGCGGCTGCGCGGGCTGGTTACGCTTCCTCAATGACCACCACGCCAGACTTCGCCACGTACCTCGCCGGACTCCCCCGCATCCTCGCCGGGGCCGCCGCGCTCTTCCGCGACACCGAGGGCAACGTCCTGCTCGTCGAGCCCAACTACCGTGAGGGCTGGGCCCTTCCGGGCGGCACCATCGAGTCGGACGACGGCGAGACACCTCGCCAGGGCGCGCGCCGGGAGACGCTGGAGGAGATCGGCCTCGACGTCGAACTCGGCCGGCTGCTCGCCGTGGACTGGATCTACCACGGGCCGGACTACCCGCCGCTGGTGGCCTACCTCTACGACGGCGGAGTCCTCACGGCGAACGACCTCAAGTCGATCCGGCTCCAGGAGGAGGAACTCCTGTCCTGGCGCCTCGTCCCGCGCGACGAACTCACCGAGTACCTGCCGGGTTCCCTGGGACTCCGCGTCCTGGTCGGCCTCGACGTACTGGCGGAGGGGTCGGGAACGGCGGAGTTGGAGAACGGACGGCGGGTGGGCTGAGCCCCTGCCCGACGGCCCCGCCGGCACTCAGCCCTCGACCTCGCGGCGTTTCACGGCCACCTCGCGCCGCGCTTCGTCGCGGGCCTCGGCCCTGGCCCCGGTGCGGTGGCCGCGCTGAATGTGGTCGCGGACGACGAGTCACGGCGTCCTGCGGTGCACCCCGAACATCCGTCCGGACGAGGCAAGGAGCCCACCGCACCGATGACCGGCCCTTCCCCCGTGGACGACGACCGCGGTTGTCTGCGTCTGGTCCTCGCCGTACCGCTCGTCCTGCTCACCCTCGTCGCCGCGCTGTGCTGCTGGACGGCGCTGGCCATCCGCCCGTCGGGGCCCTGGGACGACGACGCGTACGCCGGGATCGTGCTCTCGTGCGTCCTCGCGATCGGTGCCGCCGGTGCGGTGGTGGGGGTGTGCCTGCTGCCGTCCGTGCGGCGGATCATGGGCTGGTGGTGGACCGGCCCGGCCGTTCTGGCCGGCGCGGTCGCGGCGATCCGCTGGGCGACGGGCGGCTGATATCCGTTCGCCTCCCGGCGCCCGGGCGACCTACCCTCGGCCCATGAACAAGCCTCTCGTCGCCCTCCTGAGTGGCGCGGGCATCTCCACCGACTCCGGGATCCCCGACTACCGCGGTCCGGGCGGGGTGTGGCGGCGGGATCCCGAGGCCGAGAAACTCGTGACGTACGAGTACTACATGGGCGACCCCGAGATCCGGCGCCGGTCGTGGCAGCTGCGGCGGAAGAACCGCACGCTCCAGGCCGAACCGAACGCCGCGCACCGGGCCGTCGCCGAGCTGGAGAAGTCCGGCGTACCCGTGCGGGTCCTCACCCAGAACGTCGACGGGCTGCACCAGCTCGCCGGCCTGCCCGCCCGCAAGGTGCTCGAACTGCACGGCACCGCACGGGAGTTCAGCTGCACCGGATGTCATGCGCGCGGGCCGATGCAGGACGCCCTCGCCCGGGTCGCGGCCGGCGAGGCGGATCCGCCGTGTCTGGAGTGCGGCGGCATCCTGAAGTCGGCGACCGTCTTCTTCGGCGAACGGCTCGACCCCGTCGTCCTCGGCGAGGCCGTCGCCATCACCAAGGCCTGCCAGGTCTTCATCGCCGTCGGCAGCAGCCTCCAGGTCCAGCCCGCCGCCGGACTCGCCGGCGTCGCAGCCGACCACGGAGCCCGGCTGATCATCGTCAACGCCGAGCCGACGCCCTACGACGAACTGGCCGACGAGGTCGTACGGGAGCCGATCGGGACGGCGCTGCCCGACTTGCTGCACCGGCTCAGCCAGGAGCAGGACTCCTAGCCTCCGACGGCATCGACGGTCTGGACCGCTCCGACGAAATTCGCCCGGATCACGTCCACGCCCGCTTCCTCGAAAGCCGTCCAGGCCGCGGCGCCGGGCACCGCGTTGGTCACGACGACATCCAGGTCCTCCGGACCGCAGATCTTCACCATGCCGGTTCCGGGGAACTTGGTGTCGTCGACGAGCAGCGCCACCTTGTCGCTGGCGGCGATCATGGCTCGTCTGGCCGGCACTTCGGCGACCGTGGTGTCCATGACCTGAGCACTCGCGCGGACCCCGCAGGCTCCCATGAAGAGCCAGTCGGCGTGCACCTGGCGAAGGTTGTCCTCCGCCATGAAGCCGTCCAGCATGCGCGACTCCCGTACGACCATGCCGCCGAGCAGCATGAGCTGGACGTGCTCGTCCTGGACGAGTTCCTCGTACACCGCCAGGTTGTTGGTGACCACGGTGATCCGGCGCCCGTGCAACCGACGGGACAGCCGGTGAACCGTCGAGCCGGAGTCCAGGATGATCGACTGGCCGTCCTCGATCATCCTGGCCGCCTCGGCGGCTATGGCGTCCTTGGCGTCCACCTGGGCCTCGGCAGCCTCGGTGAACGGCGCGGGGGCCTCCTCCACGACCGCTCCGCCATGAACCCGTGTGAGCAACCCGTCCGCTTCCAGCTTGAGGAGGTCACGACGGATTGTCGCGGGACTGACGTCCAGGTGGTCGGCGAGACCCGTCACGGTGACAGTGCCGCCGGATCTCAGGGCCCGCAGGATGAGTTGATGTCGTTGTTCGGCCAGCACGCGACAGGACACTACACGGACCGGTCGAGCGACCCCTTCCAACTCCTTTGCCCGCAAAGCACTTTGGCGGGATCGGGCGCCCTTCGGGTGAACGCTCAGAAAAGCGCCGCCCCGCTCTCGAAGTCCAGCAGCCGCTGTTTGCGGTCCAGGCCGCCGCCGTAGCCCGTGAGGCTGCCGTTGGCGCCGACGACGCGGTGGCAGGGGACGATGATGCCAATGGGGTTCTTGCCGTTGGCGAGGCCGACCGCACGGGAGGCGCCCGGGTTGCCGAGGGCGTCGGCGAGGTCGCCGTAGGAGCGGGTCTCGCCGTAGGGGATGCGGCGGAGCTGGTCCCAGACCGTGCGCTGGAACGGGGTTCCGTGCAGGCGCAGTTCGAGGGTGAACTCCTTCAACTCGCCCGCGAAGTACGCCTGTAGTTGGGCGGTCGTTTCGGTGAAGGCGGTGTCGTCGGGGGTGCCGAAGGACTCCTCCGGGGGACGGTGGCGCTGGTCGACCATGTAGAGGCCGCAGAGGGCGCCGTCGTCGTCCGCGACGAGGGTCAGTGGGCCGTAGGGGCTGTCGACCACGGTGTGGTGCTTGGTCATTTCTGTTTTCCCTTACGCAGGAAGGAAGTTGATCGGGTGGGTGTCCGTCGCCCACAGGTACTGGACCGCGTACGCCCGCCACGGCCGCCAGGCCGCCGCCCGGGCGGTGAGCGCGGCCGGGGTCGACGGGAGGCCCAACTCCTGGGCGGCGCGGCGGATTCCGAGGTCGGTGGGGAGGAAGGCGTCGGGGTCGCCGAGGGCGCGCATGGCGATGACGTCGACCGTCCAGGGGCCGAAGCCGGGGAGATTCAACAGTCGGACGCGCGTCTCCGACCAGTCGCTCTCCACTCCCAAGTGGAGTGTGCCGTCGGCCAGTTGGGCGATCAGGGTGGTGAAGGTGGTGCGGCGGGTGAGCGGCATCGCCAGGGACTCCGGGTTCACCGCCGCCAGTGCCTCGGGGGAGGGGAAGAGGTGGGTCAGGCCGCCCTCGGGGTCGTCGAGCGGTTCGCCGTGGGCGGTGACCAGGCGGGCCGCGTGGGTGCGGGCCGCCGCCGTGGAGACCTGCTGGCCGAGTACGGCTCGTACAGCGAACTCGGCCTCGTCGACCGTGCGCGGGACGCGTCGTCCCGGTGCCTTGTCCACCAGTGGTGCCAGTACGGGATCGGTTCGCAGCTGCTCGTCCACCGCGACCGGGTCCGCGTCCAGGTCGAGCATGCGGCGGCAGCGGCTGATGGCCACGGGCAGGTCGCGCAGGTCGCTGAGGGTGAGGCGGCAGGCGATGTGGTCGGAGCGGGGGGTGAGGGACGCGATGCCGTGGCCGTAGGGGAGGCGGAGGGTGCGGCGGTAGGCGCCGGCCCGCCACTCCTCCACGCCCGGTACGGCGGTCGCCGCCAGGTGGCCGAAGAGGTTGTCGGGGTTGAGCGGGGCGCGGAACGGCAGGCGGAGGGTGAGTGTGCCCGGGGTGAGGACGGTCGTCCTCGGGCGCCTGTTGCGCAGCTCGCTCGGTGTCAGGGCGAAGACCTCGCGCACGGTGTCGTTGAAGGTGCGGATGGAGGAGAAGCCGGCGGCGAAGGCGATCTCTGCCATCGGGAGCGCGGTCGTCTCGATCAACAGTCTTGCCGTCTGGGCGCGTTGGGCGCGGGCCAGGGCGAGGGGGCCGGCGCCGAGTTCGGCGAGGAGCTGGCGTTCGATCTGCCGGGTGCTGTAGCCGAGGCGGGCGGCGAGGCCGGGGACGCCCTCGCGGTCCACGGTGCCGTCGGCGATCAGGCGCATCGCGCGGGCCACCAGGTCGGCCCGCTGGTTCCACTCCGGGGAGCCGGGGCTGGTGTCCGGGCGGCAGCGCTTGCAGGCGCGGAACCCCGCCTGCTGGCAGGCCGCCGCGCTCGGGTAGAACGTCATGTTCTCCGGCTTGGGCGGTACGACCGGGCAGCTGGGCCGGCAGTAGATGCGGGTGGTCAGGACGGCGGTGAAGAACCAGCCGTCGAAGCGCGCGTCCTTGGACTGGACGGCGCGCACGCAGCGCTCCGTGTCGGTGTGCATCCCGTTCTGCATGTGTCCAGCATCCGATACGGGGTGGGCCGGGGCTGGCGGGAATCCGACATCGACGTCGCGTGGCCTGCTCCTCGCCCGGGCCCGTGCCGGTGAGGGCCGCGCTTATCGGTTTGTGGTGCGAGACGCGGCTTTGTAGCGTCGACCTCCGTGACCCCTCCCTCACCCTCGCACAGCGCCGACTCCCTCCCGGCCCGCCTCGACGCGGCCCGGAGCGACTACGAAGCCCTCCTCGCGAAGAAGCTGTCCCTCGACCTGACCCGCGGCAAGCCCTCCGCACGGCAGCTCGACCTGTCCGCCGAACTGCTCTCGCTGCCAGGCGACCGCTACACCGCCGCCGACGGCACGGACTGCCGCAACTACGGGGGCGCGGAAGGGCTGTCGGAGCTCCGGGAGATCTTCTCCGGGTTCCTCCAGGTACCGGCCGGACAGCTGCTCGCCGTGGGCAACTCCAGCCTGGAGCTGATGCACGACTGCCTGGTGCACGCGCTGCTCGGCACGCTGCCCGGGGCGGCGGGCCGCTGGGCCGACGAGGAGCGGGTCGCGTTCCTGTGCCCGGTCCCCGGCTACGACCGGCACTTCGCGCTGTGCGAGCGGTTCGGCATCGAGATGATCCCGGTGCCGATGACCGCCGAGGGTCCCGACATGGACGTGGTGGAGCGCCTGGTCGCCGACGATCCGGCGGTCAAGGGCATCTGGTGCGTGCCCAAGTACAGCAACCCGGACGGGACTTGCTACAGCGACGAGACCGTACGACGGCTCGCCGCGATGCCGACGGCGGCGCCCGACTTCCGGATCTTCTGGGACAACGCCTACGCCGTGCACCACCTCACCGAGGAGGAGGTGGAGATCGCCGACCTGTTGGCGGCCTGCGCCGAACACGGCAGCCCCGACCGGGTCTTCGTCTTCGGGTCCACCTCGAAGATCACGCTCGGCGGTGCGGGCGTGGCGTTCTTCGGCTCGTCCCCGGCCAACGTGGCCTGGCTGCGCGGCTACAGCGCCAAGCGCTCCATCGGACCCGACAAGGTCAACCAGCTTCGGCACGCGATGTTCCTGCGCGATCCGGACGGGGTGCGCGCCCATATGCGCAAGCACCGCGAGCTGCTGCGGCCGAAGTTCGACACCGTGCTGCGCATCCTCGCCGACCGGCTGGGAGACACCTCTCTCGCCACCTGGTCGACGCCCAGGGGCGGTTACTTCATCACCCTCGACGTCCCCGAGGGCTGCGCCCGCGAGGTGGTGCGCCGCGCGGCGGACGCCGGTCTCGCCCTGACCCCGGCGGGCGCCACCCATCCGTACGGCGACGACCCCCAGGACCGTACGATCCGGATCGCCCCCTCCTTCCCGGACGCCTCGGAGATCGAGGAGATCATCGACGGGGTGGCCACCTGCGTACGGCTCGTCGGCTACGAAAAGCTGCTGGCGGACGCGAGTTGACCCGACGCGGGACACCGCACACCGGACGGTCCGGAGGTGTGCGGTACCTCACGCCACGGTTACAAATCGCTCAACCTCTGGTTGCGAGGCGGTGAGCAGTCCACGATGGGGACATGACCCTGGCCGAGAGAGCCATGCAGCGACTGACAGGCTGGCCCGACCTCAGTCCGGGCCCGGCCAGCTGTGGCACGGGGCGGGCGCTGCGGTCCGTCCACAGCGAGATCGTGCATTTCCACTCCGACCACGATGTGGACCTGCATCTCACCGTCGGGGCCATCCTCCGGTTCCACCATGATCTCAGCGAGTCGACGGCGATCCGGATCATCCCGGGCTCCCGCTGGGTGACCGTCCACCTGGACTGCGAGACGGACGTCGACCTGCTGCTGAGCCTGGTCAGCGTCGCCCTCAAAGCACATGCGGGCGGGCCCCCTTCCGGGAACCCGCCCATGACCGGCTGCAACTTCCACCGGGTGACGCTGGTGCCGCGCGACGGCGACTAGGACCGGTCCAAAAGGGCCTCGCCCCTAGAACACCGCCGCCGTGTCGTCCTCCCCCGCCTCCAGGAGCGTGGCCGCCGCGCCCACGATGCGCGGGTCGGGGCTGCCGACGACCTCCTCGTCCTTGTCGGCGTAGTCGAAGCGGGCCAGGACGCTGCGCATGGCCTCGACGCGGGCCCGCTTCTTGTCGTTGCTCTTCACCACGGTCCAGGGCGCCTGCTCGGTGTCGGTCTCCCGGAACATGGCGACCTTGGCGGCGGTGTAGTCGTCCCAGCGGTCCAGCGAGGCCAGATCCATCGGGCTGAGCTTCCACTGCCGTACGGGATCCACCTGGCGGATCGTGAAACGGGTGCGCTGTTCACCTTGTGAGACGGAGAACCAGAGCTTGATCAGGTCGACGCCGTCGTCCGTCAGCATCCGCTCGAACAGCGGGGCCTGGCGCATGAAGCGGCGGTACTCGTCCTCCGAGCAGAACCCCATCACGCGCTCCACTCCGGCCCGGTTGTACCAGGACCGGTCGAACAGCACGATCTCGCCCGCGGTCGGCAGGTGCTGGACGTAGCGCTGGAAGTACCACTGACCGCTCTCGCGCTCGCTCGGCTTCTCCAGGGCGACCACGCGGGCGCCGCGCGGGTTGAGGTGCTCGGTGAACCGTTTGATCGTGCCGCCCTTGCCGGCCGCGTCCCGTCCCTCGCAGACGATGACGAGCCGGCGTCCGGTCTCCTTGATCCAGCGCTGGAGCTTCAGCAGTTCGATCTGCTGGAGCCGCTTGTGCCAGTCGTACTCCTTGCGCTCCATGCGCTGTGCGTACGGGTAGTTCTCGCGCCAGGTGTCCACCGGGCTGCCGTCGGGCCGGATCAGCACCGGGTCGTCCTGGTCCGTGTAGTCGACGCGCAGCCCCGACAACAGTTCGGTCATCCCGGCCTCCTCTCGATGCGGTTCAGTGATCAGCGGTGTTCAGTGGAACTGCGGCACGATGAGATATATGCCGTATGCCACGACAGCCGCACAGGCGAGAAAGCACAACCCCGCCTGGGCGAGTCCGAGGGCATGGGTGCCGCCGTCCTGTTCGCGGGCGGTCTCGACCTGGGCGATGCCGAGCACCCCCAGCGCGAAGACGACGACCACACCGACGGTCACTCCGACACTCACCGCGAAGACCTCGCCGAGGGCGTTCCAGTCCAGGCTCATGGCTCAACTCCCTTGATTCAGGCGGCCGTACGGACGTCGGTGGACGCGCCGCCGCGGATGGTGACCTCGTGGGTCTCGTTGACGTTGTCGGCGTGCACGGGGTTGCGGCGCGAGGCGATCACGATGAATCCGGCCACGGCGGCGGCGATCAGCGCGATCAGGGCCGTACCGAGGTTGCCGCCGTGCTTGACGACGGTCGCGGACAGACCGCCGACCGCGGCGGCGGCCGGAAGGGTGACCAGCCAGGCGATGACCATGCGGCCGGCGGTGCCCCAGCGCACCTCGGCGAGGCGGCGGCCGAGGCCCGCGCCCAGGATGCCGCCGGAGCAGACCTGGGTGGTGGAGAGCGCGAAGCCGAGGTGGGCGGAGGTGAGGATGACGGTGGTGGAGGCGGCCTCGGCCGCGAAGCCCTGCGGGGACTGGATGTCGGTGAGGCCCTTGCCCATCGTGCGGATGATGCGCCAGCCGCCGATGTAGGTGCCGAGGCCGATCGCGAGGCCCGCCGAGGCGATGACCCACACCGGCGGACCGGCGTCGTGGCCGAGCGCGCCGACAGAGATCAGGGTCAGGGTGATGACGCCCATCGTCTTCTGCGCGTCGTTCGTGCCGTGCGCGAGGGAGACCAGCGAGGCCGAGGCGATCTGGCCGAGCCGGAAGCCCTTGGTGACCGATTCCCTGCGGGCCCGGGCGGTGATCCTGTAGGCCAGGTAGGTGGCGAGGAGAGCGGCGATTCCGGCCACGAGCGGGGAGGCCACCGCGGGGATCAGGATCTTCTCCACGACCTTGTCGAAGTGGACCCCGTTGCTGCCCGCGCCGACCCAGACGGCACCGATCAGGCCACCGAAGAGGGCGTGCGAGGAGCTGGACGGCAGCCCGAGCAGCCAGGTCAGGAGATTCCAGAGGATCGCCCCGACGAGCCCCGCGAAGATCATCCCCGGCGTGACCAGGGTGTCGTCGACGATGCCGCCGGAGATCGTCTTGGCGACTTCCGTGGAGAGGAAGGCGCCGACGATGTTGAGAGCTCCACTGATCAGAACCGCCGTCTTGGGCTTCAGCGCCCCGGTGGCGATGGACGTGGCCATCGCGTTGGCGGTGTCGTGGAATCCGTTGGTGAAGTCGAAGGCCAAGGCCGTGACGATGACGACCGCCACGAGGAACGTGATGTGGTCCATCGCTCGATGGAAGCAATCGAAGGCGTACATTCGGCCAACCGGAGGCCAAATCCAGGCATGGCCCGGTCAACGTAGACCTACGCACGGGCCCACTCCGACCCTCGTTCGCACCTTCCTCCACTTCATCCGCACACTTCCTTCTTTTTATGGCATGGCCCGGTCAAATCTGCGAAGCTTCCCCCGCGATCACGCACCAGCTACGCGCGTTCCCGAGGCCACCCACCGGCACACCCAGTCCGGCCGGGCGGCCACCGAGCAGGCCGGGATCCCGGCCGCCGTATAAGGAGTTCCGTGTGAGACCGACCCCCCACAAGGCCCTCGCAGCCGGCGTCTTCACCGTCGCCGCGGTGGCCGCCCTCTCGCTCCCCGTCACCCCGGCCGCCGCCTCCGCACCGTCCGCGGCCCCCGTGGCCGCCGCCTGCGCCCCGGCGCAGGTGGTCGCCAACGGCGGCTTCGAGAGCGGCACTTCGTCCTGGACCCAGTCCTCGACGACCGTCATCACCAGCCGCACCGGGCAGAGCGCCCACGGCGGCACCAGCTTCGCCTGGCTGGACGGCACCGGCGGCACGCACACCGACACGCTCTCCCAGAGCGTGACGATCCCGTCGGGCTGCGCCAGCGCCACGCTCACCTTCTGGCTGCACATCGACACCGCCGAGACGACCTCGTCCACCGCGTACGACAAGCTCACGGCGAAGATCGGCAGCACGACGCTGGCGACCTACTCGAACCTGAACAAGGCCACCGGGTACGTCCAGAAGTCGTTCGACGTGTCGTCGTTCGCGGGCCAGACCGTGAGCCTCGCCTTCTCCGGCGTCGAGGACTCCAGCCTCCAGACCAGCTTCGTCCTGGACGACATCGCCCTCAACACCTCGGGCGACACGGCCCCGCCGGCCGACTCGACACGCACACCGGCCGCCCCGGCGTACACCGTGAGCCTGAGCAGCAACACCGCCGGAACGGTCTGGACCGGTCACGAGAGCACGACCTTCACCAACGCCTCGGCGACCCCGCTCACCGAGGTGTACCTGCGGCTGTGGGACAACTACCACGGCACCTGCTCCGCCCCGCCGATCACGGTCACGAACGTCACCGGCGGCACCGCGGGCGCCCTCTCGGTCGCCTGCACAGCCCTCCAGATCGCGCTGCCGACCCCGCTCGCACAGGGTCAATCGACCACGATCGGCTTCGACTTGGGGATCACCGTCCCGAGCGGCGCGGACCGGTTCGGCTACGACGGCGCGTTCAGCATGATCGGCAACGCGCTGCCGGTCCTCGCGATCAAGGACGGCTCGGGCTGGCACCTGGACCCGTACACGAACAACGGCGAGTCCTTCTACTCCCTGGCCGCCGACTTCAAGGTGACCCTGGACCACCCGAGCACCCTGCTGGTCCCGGCCACCGGCACCTCGGTCGACACCCCCGGCACCAGCGGCCGTACGGTGACCACGGCCACCGCGTCCAAGGTCCGCGACTTCGCCTGGGCGGCGGGCCCGTTCACCAAGATCTCGGGTACGTCGACGGCGGGCACCCCGATCAACATCTACTCGGTGACGGGCATCAGTTCGGCCAACGCCCAGTCGATGCTCACCACGGCCAAGTCGGCAGTCGACGCCCACGCGGGACGCTTCGGCGCCTACCCGTACGGCGAGTTGGACGCCGTCATCGACAACAACTTCTGGTTCGGCGGCATGGAGTACCCCGGCTTCGTCCTCGACCTGGTCAGCACCACGGCGCTCACCCATGAGATCGGCCACCAGTGGTTCTACGGCATCGTCGGCGACGACGAGTACAACAGCCCGTGGCTGGACGAGGCGTTCACCGACTACGCCACCGACCTGGCCCAGGGCCTGACCGGCACCAACTGCTGGAACAACGTCTCCTGGGCGTCCTCGGCGGAGAACATCACCAACTCCATGGCGTACTGGGACGCCCACTCGTCCCGCTACTCCACCGTCGTCTACGGCTACGGCAAGTGCGCCCTGCACGACCTGCGCCGCACCCTCGGTGACACCGTGATGGCCAAACTCCTGAAGGACTACGCCACTTCGCACTGGTACGGCGTCTCGACCACGGCCGAGTTCAAGGCGGCGGCCCAGGCCGCGACGACCACGGACCTGACGTCGTTCTGGACTACGCACCGCATCGTCGGCTGACCTGACTCACGGTTCGGACCGGTTCGCCGCGGTGGGTGCTCTCCGGCGCCTCCCGCGGCGAACCTCCGACACCTACCGGCGGCTAGCGGTATCGGTGATGGCCCGCCCGAGCCAGCAAAGGCGTCAAAGCGTCGACGCCCACGGCGAAACCCCCGCGAGTGGCCGGTGCCCCGTCGCTGACGCAGAGCAGGCCTATGACCTCGCCGAGGTCATTGAGGAGCGGCGCCCCGGCCTGCTCCGGAGACGGCCGCAAGGTGGTCCTGACAAGGCGGAGTTGTCGTTCCGGAACATTTTCGAGGCTGTCGACGGCTGCAGACAGAAGCGAGCCGGACATATCGGAAACGTCCGGCGAGGCGGAGACGTTGACCACCGGCGCCCACACCGGGTCACCGAGACGGATGAGCGCGGGGTGGCCGAGGCGCAGGGAAGCCGGCGAGACGGGAGCGGAGAGTCGTAGGACTGCCACGAAGGCGGACTCCGGGCCGTGGGGAACGACCTCGGCGACAGTGGCCTCGAACCCTTCACCCCGAACGGTGATCCGGTCTGCGGACACGGGGTTTCGCAAGGTGGTGGCGACCAGCCCGTCGGCCAGGAGGAAGCCGCTCCTCCGGGTCCGGACGGCGTCCTTCCCGACGATGAGAACGCTCACCAGGGCCGACCTGATCTGGGGCGGACACTCGTCGGGACGTGCCGGAGGCAGGGGGCAGACCTGCAGGTGGCCGACGAAGCCGTGGAGCATTGCCCGATAGTTGTCGGAGCGAGTGCGGACGTCATCGGCTTCGGCGATGCAGTGGAGCAGGCGCTCCATGTCGTTCGCCTGATCGAGGCGTAGCGACAGCCCGTCGAGCACTGACAGCGCACCCGCGAAGTCGCCCTCGTCATGGCAGTCCCGGAAGCGGGTAAGTACGTCCTGGCGGCTGACGGCCGAGTGGATGAGCACGCTGTTCCAGGCCGCCAACCGGACTCGCAGGTCGGCGAGTTCGCCGTGGACGCGTTCCAGACGCGTGCCGAACTCCTCGGCAGCTCGCACCAATTCGACGGTTGGTCCCCCGTTCGAGAGTTCGTCGAAGAGGGCACGCACGGTCCCGCTCAGTCGGCGCAACGCACCGCGGGCCGCGACGAATTCGAGTTCCACCGGTCCGGCCTCGGTGTGCATCGCAGCGAGCGCTTCCTGGGTGGCCGGGTCCAGCAACTCCGGCGGAGTTCGGAACCTGTCCAGCCGGTGCCGGAACTCGTCCCACTCCACGCTGCCGTCACCGTCATCGACGGCGGCGAGCAGGCGACGGAGCCGCTCACGCACCTCGTCACGCTCTCGGCGCAGCCGCTCGCGTGTATCGAACTGCCGGAGGTGTTCCGCCATCCGGGCAACCTGGTCGGAGGTGAGCAGGGTGGCGTCGAGCACCTGGATCGACTTCCTGCGGCCGGTGTCGAGGTCGTGGGCCGTGACCTCCAGCACAGAACTGGCGTTCAAGTCGAACGACACCTCGATGCGGGGCTTGCCCTTTTCTGCGGGCCTGATCTCGTCGAGTTTGAACTCACCGATCTTGGTGTCGGGGCTGAGCACTCCGCTGAAGACCTCGATCAGGACGTTGGTCTGGTTGTCCTCTCCCGTGGTGAAGATCTGCGAACGGCTGGTGGGAATGTTGGAGTTGGGCCCGATCAGAACCTCGAGCCCGTCGTCCTCCGCCTGCCCGTGGGCCCTGATCCCCAGGGCGAACGGCGTCACGTCGACGATCAAAGTCTCGGGCAGCTTCTTGTCGAGTTGGGCAGCGTGCAGCGCGGCTCCGAGCGACACCGCGGTACGCGGATCGCCCGGCGCGGTCCTTGTCCGGCCGAAGGCCCGCTCGAAGACATCCGTCACGAGCGGGGCCAGCATGGGGCCGCCGATGAGGACGAGATGATCCGGCTTGTCGGAGAGGCTGCCACACTTCTCCACGCAGAACCGGCGCAGGGCGTCCAGGGGTTCGGCGACGATGTCGGCCAGCTGTTCCCGGGTCAGTGACACCCGCACGTCCTGGCCGTCGACGAAGGACCGGAGGTGGTGCTCGGCCTCCAGCCGTGTGGAGAGGGTGATCTTGATCTCCTCGGCGGCCGCCTCCAGACGCCGGCGGGCCGTGGCGGTCTGCGGCACCCGGAGGCCGAGATCCGCTATCTGCCGGGCGAGGGCTTGGCAGATCAGGGGGTCGAAATCCCGGCTCCCACAGGCGTTGTCCCCGATTACCTGCTCCACGTGGTAGATGCCGCCACCGATGTCCATCTCACTGACATCGAGAGTGCCCGCCCCAAGGTCGACGACGATCACCGAGTCCTCCAGCGCGCCCTGTCGCTGGAAGTTCACCGCGACACAGGCCGCGGTCGGCTCGTGAATCATCCGTACCAGTTCAACTCCCGCGATGGTGCAGGCGTCACGCGTCGCGCTGCGAGCCTTGCTGGGAAAGTTGGCCGGCACGGTGACGATCGCCCTGGGTCGTGGCACTCGGTAACTGTGCTGCTGCTCGGCCCAGTTGAGCCAATCGGGGACTACGTGGTCCAACTCGGCGCGGGCCAGTTCGGCGACGCGCTCCCGTACGTGGGCTGCGAGGAAGTTCTCCACCGTCTGGCGCGCATGGCGGACCAGGTGTGCGGCGACCTCCTCCGGACGATAGCTGTAACGACCTGAGAAAGCCCGATAGTTGGTTGCCGTTCCCATCTTGCGCTTGGTATCGCGGATCAGGGCCATTGCCTTGCGGGTCTGCATCTCCTCGATGGTCAGGCCGACCAGTTCAGCGCCCTCCGCGTCCACGCACAGGGTCGAGGGGAAGTGGGCCCGGCCCTTCCAGAGGCAGGCGACGGGTTGTTGGGCGGCGGTGTCATAGATGGCGGCGGCGCACTGCGAGGTGCCGAGGTCCAGCCCCCAGATGCGCGCGAACCGCTCGTCGGTCTCGCGGCGGGCCTGAGCGATCCAGACCGACACCCGGTCCTCGAACCCCCTGCGCGCGACGGCGTCCAGTGCGTCGAGCGCTTCGCGAATCCGGGCGACCAGCTCCGGTGCCAGGCCCGACCTGCCCACGAGGTCACGGAGTTCGGCAACGGCGCGGGTGCGGCTCCCCTTGCGTTCGACCGTCGCCAGGCAGAGCCGTACCAGTTCCTCGATCTCCCCGATGGCCCGCAACCACTCGGCGAACCGGGGGTCCTCCAGTGCCTCGGCGCCCAGCTTCCGGCGGAGACACCGCACGGCATCGGCCAGATTTTTCTCCCCGACCCAGAGAGCGATGGCCTCCTCCCATTCCTCCGCCTCCTCACGCAGTTGGGCGGCACGAGGCAGATCACCGCCGGCGGTGAGGGCGGCGGCCCGGGCGTTCTTCCCCCGGCCCGTCCGGTCGCCGTGCAGCACTCGGTCGGCCTCGCCGTACCGTGCGGCGCGCCGAAACAGCTCGTGGGCGTGGTAGACCTTGCCTGCGGCCTCCGCACAGCGTGCGGCCTCGGACAGTTCTCCGGCCGCTTCCTCGAAGTCGCTCCAGTCGACGAGGACTTTCGACCGATCGTTCTCGGCCGCGCCGCGCAGCCGCCGTTCGAAGTCGGTCCGGGCCTCCTTCAGCACGGCATCGCGGCGCGCCGTGATCTCCTCCCGGCAGGCCGTCACCGCCGGTGTCGCGTCCCCCAACCTCCGGACGGCCGCGGCCAGTTGCTGTGCCTGTCGCGCCGCGTCGGCGTACCTGCGCCGGGCGACCAGGTCACCGAGGGGAAGGAGACACGCGTCGACCAACCTGAGCAGGTGGTCGGGGTCGTCGTCCGGGCAGTTGGCGAGTGCCTCGAAGGGGCGGCCCAGCAGTTCATGGCATTCGCCGGCCTGCTTCAGCAAACCTCTGTCCTGGAAGTGCGGCAGTGCCTCGCGGTAGCGGCCCGCCCTGAACAGCAGGTCGCCGAGGCGTTGTTGCAGGTCGTGCGCCGCCACGTCGTCGCCCAGCGCACGGGCCAGGCCGAGGCCTTCGCGCAGTCCGCGCTCGTCGTGCAACGTCAAACAGCACTCGAGAGCCCGCCGTTGCTCCTCCCGAGTGCCGGCGAGTGCGGCGGCGTCGGCTCCCCGGCCGAGGAGGAGGTGGACGCTGAACATCCTGGGCAGGAGATCGTGCGGCAGTTCGCCGAGGAATCCGGCCCACAGCTGCGGATGATGCTCCAACGGCACCCGGGTCGCGTGCTGTTGGAGCGCCCAGCCCCACCCTTCACCTTCCAGAAGGCCCCATGCCCGCCAGTGCACGAAGTGCCGCACCAACGACTCCGCGTCGTAGCTCTCTGCGAGGTGCCGGATCAACACGTCCCGCGCGAGCTGTTGCAGGCTGGCCAGTCCTAGTCGGCCGGCCAGTTTGATCAGCACGGTCAGCGCGTCGTCGTCCCCGCGTGCGGCGAAGGAGGTCAGCCATGGTTCGTCCTGCGGTCGGAAGGCCCCCGCGTAATAGGCGTCGGGGATGCGCCGGTCGTAGGTGTCGAAGAGCCGGTCCGCTTCGGCGGGTGCATGACGCAGCGCAAGGCGGAGTGCCTGGCGGTAGTACCGTGCGGCCCGGTCGAATTCCGCGGCGCTCAACGTCGAGAAGTCCAGGGTGGCGGCCAGTCGGTCGGCGGCCCGGCGCCTTCGCCGCCCGCCGCCGCCCCGCAGCCAGTCGGCGAGCACTGCGGTACCCCGGGTCAGCGGGCCGGTCCGCCGGACGCGAGCGGGTGCCGGCGCCATCAGCGCCACCGGCTCCGGTTCATGGCGTCGTGGGACCGGAGCCTGGGCTTTTCCCGGGAAGCCGGGGAACGGGGGGAGTTCGTCGTCGCCTGGGAGCTCGGTGGTGGACGGGACGAAGCCGTCGAGCCACGCGAGTCTCATTGTCGGCGCCCCTGCCTCGGCCTCCCTGACCCCCTTGAGAAGCGCCTCGCGTGCCTCTTCCACAGCGAGGTCACGCAGGTCCACCGTCCGTACCAGGCCCAGCTCGGACGGCGGCTCATGGTCGTCCGTGCGCACCGGAATCACCTTGCTCACGAGTCCCTGTGCATCCGCCTGCTTGGCGGCCTGCCATTCTCTCTGTCCGTAGGCGGAACTCGCGTACTCGTCCGACATGACTGCCAGAATCCGGTCGGCTCTGGCCACTCCGTCCCACAGGTGGAATGCGCGGTACTCGCTCTCGGTGCTCGGACACGGCCGGAGCAATACGCGGCACGCGCGGCCCTCGGCCCTTCGCAGTTCCCATGCGATCCACTCGGCCCAGGAGCGGTCGCCAGGCGCATAGGAGACGCAATAGCTCGACCGATGCACTTCGTTGGCCAGGACCCGCAGCATGGCCATGGCGGCCTGTGCCGCGTTCCGTGCCGCGGTCTCCTGCGAACCGCCCGCGTCGGCCGCACTCTTGTTTCCGTCGGCCCGGTCGCTGATGCCTCGGATGACGAGGGCGGGCCGCCCGCCGGCGAGGTGTGCCGCGTGGGCGAGGCCGGCACCCTCCATCTCGATGGCCACAGCGTTGTTGTAGTACTTCCGCAGCCGCTGCCGGAGCGGGTCGTCGGCGGCGGCGTCGAGAACCACGTCGCCTGTCGCGACCGGCTCGAAGTGGAGGGTGTCCAGGCGCGAACCGAGCGCCAGGCGAGCGGCCTCAAGCAGTCCGTTGTCCGCCTGCCAACTTTCGGGCCGGGCCAACAACCCGTCCTCGGTCTGCCGACCGCCCTGGTAGGCGTGCACCCAGGTGGCGACCACGACGTGCCCGAGTGCCACATCGGGCTTGAGACTGCCGGCGATGCCGACGAACAGCATCGCTCGCGGCCGGAACATGCCCCCGGCTCGCTCTGCGATGACTGCGGCGCTGTCGTTGCCCCGGCCCACTGCGGCGATGACGATCCGCCAGGGCGTGCCTTTGAGGAATCCCTCTTCGAACAGGGTGCCGCTGTCGTGTCTGAAGATCCGGACGCAGACGAGTTCGGCCTTCACCGCCTCGTATTCCACCTGAAGTGCGGTGAGGATGACGATGGTGGCGTTGGTGTCTGGCATCGACCCGCATCCGAACGCGTAGGCACCGAGAACGAATTACCACGGTAGAGCACCGATTAACGCGTTGTGACCCGTAAGCGCGAAAATCGTCACATCGCATACAAGTGGAACGCATCGTCCGCGGAAAGGGCCCGCACGCGGCTCAGGCCCGGACGGCTTCGCGCCGCACGGTCTCCTGTCACCGGAGGCCGCCGCCCGGGGCCGCCGTCAGACCCGGCGCGTAGGTGCCGTCGCAGTCGGCGGTACGACGACCCCGCCGGCCTCGGTACGCCAGGCGTCGGCGAGTTCGGCGGGGAAACGCCGACCGCTGCGGGTGAGGACGACACCGGGGGCGAGTTCGACCTCGTCGCCCGGGCGGAAGGACCGGTCGGTCCCCGGCGGCAGGGTCTCCCACGGGCCGGGCACACCCTGGCGACCGGCCCTGCGCATCCGCGTCCCGTAGGTGCTGACGTCACGCACGAGGACCGCCCCGCCCCGCGCCGAGACCGTCACATGCCGACGGCTGACCTGGGCGGCGACCTCGGGCGACAGGAGACTGTGCAGAGCGATGCCCTCCGGTCCCGGCAGCCGTCCGACGTGCGCCTCGGAACCCTCGTCCGGGGTGTAACGGGCCACGCAGACACGGTCGATGACGACCTTGAGCTGGGCGGCGGCGGGCCTCGGCCCCTCGTCGGTCAACGGGGCGCCGTGCAGCTCGCAGGTGGGGACGCCGCGCCGCATGCGGGGCAGCAGGACGCGGTCGCCCCGGTGGACGTCGTAGAGCGTGCAACGGGGTTCCGGGCAGCGCCAGTTCCGCATGATGACCTGGGTCAGCGGGGTACGGGCCGGACCGAGCAGTCCCTGCTTCTTGAGGGCGGCGAGTTCCATGCGGTAGGAGATCTCGGCCTCCGTGCGCACGCCCATGTCCATGGGGACGACGGCGACCGAGCCGTCGGGGCGGGACTCGGGTCTGAGGAACTGCCTGGTGTTCCCCTGGATCCACGGGTGTTCGACGCGATGGTCGACGTACTGGTCGCCGGTGACGACCCGGGTGCCGGTCATCCGCGCCAGGTCCAGGATCCGCTCGTCGGCGTCGTCCACCTCCTCGACCAGCCCGCCGGCGACCCATCGGCGCAGTCGGCGGACCTCGGCCGGATCACCGAACTCCCGGTGCCCGCCCAGCAGACTGGTGTCGGCGACGAGGTAGACGGAGACATCCGGGTCCCCGGTGAGTTCCGTCAACGCCCGCAGAACGAGGCCCAGTCGGCGCAGCGAGCGCGGCCCCCGGGGGCCGATGGAGGTCTGGCGTACGACGTTGGAGAGTTCCAGCAGATAATCGGCGTCCTCCGCCGAAGGGACCAGATGGTGTTCCATGCACGCCTCACAGTCCGACGAGACCCGTCAACCGCTTTGATTTTTCCCGCACTTCACCGTTCTTCCTTGATCTCCTCGGATACTTCCGGATGACCGGGTTGCGCCGGTACGATCACTCGCCTGGCGAGGGGGGACGAACATCTTGAACAACGCTGGAAACGGTGGCCACTTGAGACCGCTGGGCCCCGACGACCCACGGGACGTGGCAGGTTACCGGCTGCTCGCCCGGATCGGCGAGGGCGGCATGGGGTCCGTCTACCTCTCGCGCACGCGCGGCAACCAGCCGGTCGCCCTCAAGGTGATCCGCCGGGAGTACGCCCGGGACGAGGAGTTCCGCCGCCGCTTCGAGCAGGAGGCGACCTCGGCCCGACGGGTACAGGGTTACCACATCGTCCCGGTCGTCGACCACGACACCACCGGCCCGCAACCCTGGCTCGCCACCGTCTATGTCCCCGGCCCCGCCCTGGACCGGGTGCTCGCCCTGCACGGGCCGCTCCCGCTGCCCACGGTGCTCCAGTTGACCGGCTGCGCGGCCGAGGCGCTGCACGCCGTACACAAGGCCGGTGTGATCCATCGGGACCTGAAGCCGAGCAACATCCTCATCGGCTCCGACGGCCCCTGGATCATCGACTTCGGCATCGCGCGGGCCGCCGACGCCACCCAGCTCACCCGCAGCGGCGGGCTGATCGGCACCCCGCAGTTCATGTCGCCGGAGCACGCGAACGGCCAGGAGCAGACCCCGGCCGCGGACGTCTTCTCGCTCGGCCTGATCGCCGCCGTGGCCGCGACCGGCCGACACCCCTACGGCGACTCCGGGGCCATCACGCTGGCCACGAAGATCGCCAATACCGAGTTCCGGCCGCCGGACCTGACGTCGTACCCAGAGCCTCTGCGCACGGTCCTGGAACGCACCCTGGCCGCCGACCCCGCCACCCGTCCCGCCCCTTCCGAACTGGCCGCCCTGTGCCAGGAGTTGACCGAGCACCCGTTGCGGGACTTCACCGACTGGCTACCTGCGCCGGTCGCGGCGGACATCGCCCGGCAGGAGCAACTCGCCCATGAGCAGGGGGAGTCGGAGGGCGCGGCGGGCCTCGCGAGTGCCGCCGCGGGTGCGACGACCGTGCCTCCGGGCGGCGGGCCTCACGGTGCCGTGGCACCCAACCCCTCGGCGTCCGGAGGGTACACGCCCACCCAGACGTCCGGACCCGATCAGCCGACGCAGCACGCCCCGGCGCGACCATCGCAGTCGCCGGCCTCCGGCCCCGCCGCACCGCCCCCACCCGGAACACCACCCCCGGCCGCGCCGGCCCGCAGCCGGACCCCGCTGACGATCGGCGCGGCGGCGCTGGCCGTGGTGGTCGTGGCCACGGCGGCCTGGGTCTTCACCCGCGACGACGACAAGGACACCGCCGCCCAAGGAAAGGGAAGCGGCGGACAGGCCGCCTCGTCGTCCCCCACCGGCACCTCCGCGTCGCCGACGAGCGCGACGGCGACCGCCTACACGGCGGTCTTCAAGGACAAGCCGCTCACCCTGCGCGCCCAGTTCACGACGGGCCGCAGCTCGTACACCAACGTCGACCTGGACTCACCACGGATCGACACGCACGCCTCCAGCTCGACGACCGGGGCCGAGCTGCAGTACGCGGAGTGGGGCACCGCCCACACGCTGAACTTCGTGACGACGACGGGAAAGAGCGCGGGTCCCACCCCCGAGGAGTGCGCCGAGGGTGCGGCGGCCAACGCGCTGCCCTCTCAACTCGCCGACGCCGACCAGGGAAAGGAACTGACCAAGGGCACGCTGCTGTGCACCGTCACCGACGAGAAGAACCTCGCGATGCTCGAAATCAAGGACGTCGTCGTCCAGAAGGACGCATCGGGTGTCAAGGCGCGTGACTACGTCACCGAGCTGACGCTCTGGAAGACGGGCTGACGGTCGGGTGGCGGCCTGACGGTCGAATCGGGCACCCGCGCGCGACGGCGCCCGGAACCAGCCGCCCGGGACCCGCGGCCCGTTTCCGCCGCTCGATTACCCTTCCGCCATGACCAGCAGCGGAAGCCGCCCACGTGATCACTCGGTGCAGTCCGTCGACCGGGCGGTGTCGATCCTCCAGGTGCTGGCGACGCGAGGTCCCAGTGGGGTGACCGAGATCGCCGAGGAACTGGGTATCCACAAGTCGACCGTGTTCCGGCTGCTGGCGACCCTGGAGTCACGGGGCCTGGTCGAGCAGGACAGCGAGCGCGGGCGGTACCGCATCGGGTACACGATGGTCGAACTGGCCGCCGGGGCGAGCAAGGTGAACGACCTGTCCCTGCTGAGCCGTCCCGTCTGCCAGGAACTGGCCGCCGCGGTGGGCGACACGGTGAACGTGGCGATCCACGACGGACACGACGTGATCACCATCGACCAGGCGATCGGCGCGGCGGCGATCAAGAGCGTCGACTGGGTCGGCCGGCGCGCCCCGCTGCACGCCACCGCCGCGGGCAAGCTCTTCCTGGCGCACATGGCCCCCGACCAGGTCGCGGAGATCTTCGCGAGGGGGGCGGAGAAGTACACCCCGCACACGATCGTCGACCCGACGACCCTCGCGGCGGCGCTGGAGACGGTCCGGGAGCGGGGCTACGCCACCACCAGCGAGGAGCACGAGATCGGACTGGCCGCCATCGCCGCCCCGATCCGCGCCCTGGACGGCAAGGTCATCGCGGCCGTGACCCTGTCCGGCCCGACCTTCCGCATCGACGAGGACACCGTGCCCGCTCTCGCGGAACAACTGCTGGCCGCCGCCGCGAAGATCTCCTGGCGCCGGGGCCACGTGAAACGCGGATGAGCGCCGCGCGCACGGCGAGTTAACACGGCGGGCTATTGACGGCCGGGGATTCCCAGCTCCACCATTTGTCTCGTATGGCGATGCTGTTCTGCATCGCGAAACAGACGCGCCACAGCATCCTCCGAGGAGCAGCCGTGCCCTCAGTCATCCTGGATCCCCTGCTCCAGCCCTTCCGGCTCAAGCACCTCACCCTGCGCAACCGCGTGGTCAGCACCTCCCACGAGCCGGCGTTCGGCGAGGACGGCCTGCCCAAGGACCGTTATCGGGCCTACCACGTGGAGAAGGCGCGGGGCGGGGTCGGTCTCACGATGATCGGCGGCTCGGCGGTCGTCTCGCCCGACAGCCCGCCGGCGTTCGGCAACCTGCTCCTGTACCGCGACGAGATCGTCCCGTGGCTGCGCCGGCTCGCCGACGACGTGCACGAGGCCGGGGCCGCCGTCATGTGCCAGGTCACCCATCTCGGCCGCCGTACCAGCAACTTCACCGGCGACTGGCTCCCGGTGGTGTCCGCCTCACCGCTGCGCGAACCCGCGCACCGTGCCTTCCCGAAGGCCGCCGAGCCCTGGGACCTGGACCGGATCGTCGCCGACTACGCCTCCGCGGCGGTCCGTTGCCGGGAGGGCGGTCTCGACGGCATCGAACTGGAGGCGTACGGCCACCTGTTGGACAGCTTCCTCTCCCCCGCGACCAACCACCGCGACGACGAGTGGGGCGGCGGCCTCGAGAAACGCATGGCGCTTCCGCGTCGGGTGATCCGGGCCGTCCGCGAAGCCGTCGGCCCGGACTTCGTCGTCGGGATCCGGATGTCGCTGGACGAGGCACGACCCGGCGGCCTCACCTTCGACGAGGCGATCACCGCCGCCCGGCAGTACGCCGCCGACGGCATCGACTTCATCAGCACCATCCACGGCTCCATCGAGCGGGACGCGTCGCTGGCGAAGGCCATCCCGTCCATCGGCACCCCGCTCGGCCCGTACCTGGAGTTCACCGGCGAGATCAAGCGACGCCTCCCCATACCCGTGATGCACGCGGCCCGCGTCGCCGACGTCGCCACCGCGCGGCACGCCCTGCGCGAGGGACTGCTCGACCTGGTCGGCATGACCCGTGCGCAGATCGCCGATCCGCACCTGGTCGCCAAGGTGCGGGCCGGCCAGGAGGACCGCATCCGGCCCTGCGTCGGGGCGAGTTACTGCCTCGACGCGATCTACGACTCCGGCGACACCAAGTGCGTCCACAACCCGTCCACCGGCCGCGAACTCCACCTGCCCCACCTGGTCCCCCGCACAACCGGCCATCGCAGGAAGGCAGTTGTCGTCGGAGCGGGACCGGCCGGGTTGGAAGCTGCGCGGGTGCTGGGCGAACGCGGCCACGACGTCGTCCTGTTCGAGGCGAGCGACCAGCCCGGCGGGCAGATCAGGCTCGCCGCGTCGAACCCGCGCCGGGCCGATCTGATCCAGATCATCGACTGGCGCCTCGCCGAGTGCAAACACCTCGGCGTCGGCCTGCGCCTGGGGACGTACGCCGAGACCAACGAGGTCCTCGCCGAACACCCCGACCTCGTGATCGTCGCCACCGGAGGCATGCCCAACCGCAGCTTCCTCACCGCCGGCGAGGACCTGGTGTCCGACACCTGGGACGTGATGACGGGCTCGCTACGGCGCCCGCGCGGCGAGATCCTGGTCTACGACGACCACGGCGGCTACCCGGCCATGGACGCCGTGGAGGTCCTCACCGCGTCGCCCGGCCTCCGGATCGAGTACGTCACCCCGGAGCGCGCCCTCGCCCCCGACGTCGGCAGCATGAACTCCCCCGCCTACCTACGGGCGTTCACCACGCACGACGTCACCATCACGCTCGCCCGGCGGCTGCGCTCCGTGCGCCGCACCGGGGACGGACGGCTGGCCGCGACCCTCTACAGCGAGTACACCGAGGCCGAGACCGAGCGGATCGTGGACCACGTGGTCGTGGAGCACGGGACCTTGCCGGCGGACGAGCTGTACGTCGAACTCCTCCCCGGATCCAGCAACTTGGGCGAGGTCGACCACCGCGCCCTGCTGGCCGACGAGCGGCAGTCCGTGGTCCGCAACGAGGCGGGCCGCTACCAGCTCTTCCGCGTCGGCGACGCCGTCGCCTCCCGCAACATCCACGCCGCGATCCATGACGCGCTGCGGCTGTGCCTGCCGGTCTGAGCGTCACCCCCGTCCGCACGTCAACTCCCCAGTCGTACCGGAGAGATGAGATGAAGCAAGCGACCTCCGACGTCGGCGACCTCGTCGCCCGACGTCCCGCGGGCCAGAGCCTCGAAGCCCCGTTCTACGTCGGCGAGGAGTTCTTCGACCTCGACATCGAGGCCGTCTTCGCCCGGAGTTGGCTGTTCGTGGCCGCCGAGGCGGAGCTTCCCGAGCCCGGCGACTACGTGACGGTCGACCTCGGGTCGTACTCGGTCATCGTCGTGCGCGACGACGACGAGGACGTCCGGGCCTTCCACAACGTCTGCCGCCACCGCGGGGCACGCATCCTCAACGAGGAGCGCGGCTCAGTGGGCAACATCGTCTGCGGGTACCACCGCTGGACGTACGGCGTGGACGGCAAGCTGCTGTACGCCGAGTCCCAGGCGCCCGGCTTCGACCCGTCCTACTTCGGGCTGCGGTCCGTGCACGCGCGCACGGTGGCCGGGCTGGTCTTCGTCTGCCTCGCCCAGGAGCCGCCGGAGGACTTCGACGAGGTCGCCGCCCGCATCGAGCCGTACCTCGCACCGCACCGGCTGGCCGAGGCGAAGGTCGCCACACAGATCGACCTGGTCGAGAACGGCAACTGGAAGCTGACCATGGAGAACAACCGGGAGTGCTACCACTGCGTCGGCCATCCCGAGCTCCAGGCCTGCTACTTCCCCATCTACGGCTACCAGGAGAAGGACATCCCGCCCGCGCTGCGCCCCGCCTACGAGCGCTTCCTCGTGGCCGACGCCGAGGCCCGCACCGCCTACGACTCGCTGGGCCTGCCGTACGCCGAGATCGAGGAACTGGACACCCGGCCCACCGGTTTCCGCATCCAGCGCGAACCCCTCGACCTGGCCGGGGAGTCGTACACCCCGGACGGCACGGCCGCGTGCAAACGCCTGCTGGCGGACTTCCCCACAGCCCGCCTGGGCCGGCTGTCCATGCACGTCCAGCCCAACTCCTGGTTCCACTTCATGGCCGACCACGCGATCACGTTCTCCGTGATCCCGCTCGGCCCGGACCGCACCCTCGTCCGCACCACCTGGCTCGTGCACGCCGACGCCGTCGAGGGGATCGACTACGACCTCGACACCCTCACCAAGGTGTGGCAGGCCACGAACGACCAGGACGCGGTGCTGGTCGCCCGCGCCCACCGGGGCATCAGCAGCCCGGCCTACCTGCCGGGCCCGTACGGTCCGACGGAGGAGCAGGTCGAGGCGTTCGTCAACTGGTACGTGACCAGGCTCAAGGCCCACCTGGAGCGCCGGCCGTGAGCGAGACGGAAGAGCTGCTCGTGTGCCGTCAGGTGCACCCGCTCACGCACGACGTGTCCACGTTCGTGTTCGAGTACGCCGAACCCAGGCCGTTCCGGCACGACCCGGGCCAGTTCCTGACACTGACCCTCGACATCGACGGCCGGCCGGTGCAGCGCTGCTACACCATCTCCTCACCGCCCACCCGCCCCTTCCTGCTCTCGATCACGGTGAAGCGCGTACCGGGCGGGCTCGCGTCGAACTGGCTGCACGACCACCTCGGGCCGGGCGACACCGTACGGGCGCACGGACCGCTCGGCGACTTCTCCACGGCCCAGCATCCGGCACCCAAGTACCTTTTCCTCTCCGGGGGCGTCGGTGTGACGCCGTCGATGGCGATGACCAGGACGCTGTACGACCTCGCGGACCCCGCCGACGTCGTGTTCGTACACAGCGCGCGCACCCCGGCGGACATCGTCTTCCGCCATGAACTCGACCTCATCGCCGCGACCGCGCCCAACATCCGGATCGTCCACATCTGCGAGGAGGACCGCCCGTACGCCCCCTGGGGCGGACACCGCGGCCGGCTCACGTTCGAGACACTCCGGCAGATCGCGCCGGACTTCCTCGAACGGGAAGTCTTCACCTGCGGCCCCGCCCCCTACATGGCCGCGGTACGGCGGATGCTGTCGGAGGCGGGCCTCGACATGGACCGCTACCACGAGGAGAGCTTCACCTTCGGGACACCGACCGGGCAGGCCGACAGCTCGTCCGTCGCCGCCGCGGACACCGGTTTCAAGGTCGAGTTCGTGCGGAGCGGACGCACCGTGGAGTGCGACTCCGACACCTCGCTCCTCGCCGCCGCGTCCAGGGCAGGCCTCAGCCTTCCGGCCTCGTGCGCGCAGGGCATGTGCGGTACCTGCAAGACGACGCTGCTCTCCGGCTCCGTCGACATGCGGCACAACGGGGGCATCCGGCCGCGCGAGATCGACCGGAACAAGATCCTGCTCTGCTGCTCGAAGCCGTTGGAGGACGTCGTGATCGACGCGTGAGGACAGTCCCGCCGAGCCCGGTCAGCGGACCTGCCGGCCGAACGCCTCGTACGCCGCCTCGTCGAAGAGCACGAACGTGACCTCCTCGACCGATGTCTCCGCCGCCCGCACGGTTTCTACGGCGATCCGCGCCGCGTCGTCCATCGGCCAGCCGTAGATCCCGGCGGAGACGGCGGGGAACGCGACCGTGCGGGCGCCGAGTTCGTCGGCGACGCGCAGCGACTCGCGGTAGCAGGAGGCGAGTTGGGCCGAGCGGTCCTCCTCGCGGGAGTGGACGGGGCCCACGGTGTGGATCACCCACTGGGCGTCGAGTTCGCCCGCCGTCGTCGCGACCGCCTGGCCGGTGCGCAGGCCCTTGCCGTAGTGCGAGGCGCGGAGTTTGCGGCAGGCCTCCAGGATCGCGGGGCCGCCCCGGCGGTGGATCGCGCCGTCGACTCCTCCGCCGCCCAGGAGGGAGGAGTTGGCCGCGTTGACGATCGCGTCGGCGGTCTGACGGGTGATGTCGCCCTGGACGAGCTTGATGGTGATGTTGTTGGGAGTCATGACTGCCGCAGCCTGCGCCAGACGGCCTTCGCCGCGTTGTGTCCCGACATGCCGTGCACGCCGGGTCCCGGCGGGGTTGCCGAGGAGCAGATGAAGACGGCCGGGTGCGGGGTGCCGTAGGGGGAGAGGGAGAGTTTGGGGCGCAGCAGGATCTGGAGACCGGAGACCGCGCCGGTGCCGATGTCGCCGCCCACGTAGTTGGCGTTGCGGGCGGCGAGCTCGGGCGGACCGGCGGTCGCGCGGGCGAGGACGCGGTCGCGGAAACCCGGGGCGAAGCGCTCCAGTTGGCGTTCCAGGGCGTCCGTGAGGTCGCCGGTCCAGCCGCTGGGGACATGGCCGTAGGCCCAGAAGACCTGCTTGCCGGCCGGTGCCCGGGTGGGGTCGACGACGCTGGGCTGCACGGTGATCATGAACGGCCGGTCGGGGGCGCGGTTCTCGCGGGACGCGGCGCGCAGGGCGTTGCCGATCTCCGTGCTGTCGGCGCCGATCTGTACGGTGCCGGCGGTGCGCGCCTCCTTGGCGGTCCAGGGCACCGGGCCGTCCAGCGCGTAGTCGATCTTGAAGACACCGGGGCCGTAGCGGAAGCTCTCGTAGTGGTTGCCGAAGCCCGCGATCCTCGCCAGGGCGGTGGGTGAGGTGTCGAAGACGTAGGCGCGGGCCGGGGGGAGGTCGTCGAGGCGCTTGACTTCGTAGTCGGTGTGGATCTCGCCGCCGAGGTCCTTCAGGTAGGCGGCCAGGGAGTCCGAGATGGACTGGGAGCCGCCGCGGGCCACCGGCCAGCCGCGCGCGTGTGCCGCGAGGGCGAAGACCAGGCCGATGGCGCCGGTGGCGAAGCCGCCCAGCGGAGCCATGACGTGGCCGACCAGTCCGGCGAACAAGGTCTTGGCGCGCTCGTCCCGGAAGCGGCCGGTCAGCCAGGTCGACGGGGGCAGTCCGGCCAGGCCGAAGCGGGCGAGGGTGACCGGGTCGCGGGGCAGCGAGGTGGACGGCAGGGACATGAAGTCGCGGACCAGGGTGTCCCACTTGGGGAGGAAGGGCTCGACCAGCCTCCGGTACGTCCCCGCGTCACGCGGTCCGAAGGAGGCGGCCGTCTCCGCGACGGAACGCGACAGCACGGCCGCGCTGCCGTCCGTGAACGGGTGCGCCATGGGCAGCTCGGCGTGCAGCCACTCCAGGCCGTATTGCTCCAAGGGCAGGGCGCGGAACGCGGGTGAGTTGATTCCGAGAGGGTGCGCCGCGGCGCAGGGGTCGTGCCGGAAGCCGGGGAGGGTGAGTTCCTCGGTGCGGGCGCCGCCGCCGACGGTGTCCCGGGCCTCGAACACGGCCACAGAGAAGCCGCGCCGGGCCAGCTCCACGGCAGCCGTCAGTCCGTTCGGCCCCGCACCCACTACGACCGCATCGAGCATCGACGGCACCTTCGGACCCCTTCGTCAGCCGATGGCCACTCGGGGTCAGGATATGCCGCGGGACCGACATCCCCGGGGCCGGTCCGTCCAGTGTGCGGAACCCGTGACCCTACGACGCCCTCAGCAGCTCGTGCACCCGCCGGGCCGTCGCCGCGTCCCGGGCCGCCGTGAACGGCAGTGCGTTGCCGCCCGTGATGCGGAAGGGCTCTCCGGTGAGCGTGAGGTGGGCGCCGCCCGCCTCCTCGACGAGGAGCAGGCCCGCCGCGTGGTCCCAGGCGGCCTCCCAGGAGAAGGCCGTGGCGTCCAACTCGCCCCGGGCGATGGCGAGATACTCAAGGCCGGCCGAGCCGCACGGGCGCGTGCGCACTCCGTCCGCCCAGAGGCCGAGCAGGGAGCGCTTCTGGGCGTCCGTCGTGTAGTCCGGGTGGGAGGTGGCCACTTCGAGGTCCCGGCCGGGGTCCGGGGCTCCGGAGCGCAGCCGGACGCCGTCGAGGAAGGCGCCGCCGCCCTTCACCGCCGTGGCCAGTTGGTCGCGGGCGGGGGCGTAGGTCCAGGACGCGAGCAGTTCGCCCTGGCGGGCGAGTGCGACCAGCGTGCAGAAGCCGGTCTCGCCGCGCACGAACTGGCGGGTCCCGTCGACCGGGTCGACTATCCAGACCGGGGCGTCGCCCTGGAGCGCCTCGTACGTCTCCGGGTCGGCGTGCACCGCTTCCTCGCCGACCACGACCGAGCCGGGCAGGAGGGCGCCGAGCACCTGCGTGAGGTGCCGCTCGGCGTTGCGGTCGGCGTCCGTGACCAGGTCGTGCGGGCCGCTCTTCTGGTCTATCTCGTGCGCGGCGAGCTGCCGGAAGCGGGGCATGATCTCGGCCGCCGCCGCCTTGCGTATCGCGTCCTCGACGTCGGCCGTGTGCTGTACGAGAAACTCGTCGATGGTTTCGGTGTCTTCGATCATGTCTCCATAAGAGCACGGGCCACTGACAATCCCCACCCGCCCGGTGCACTCCGGGTGGAATCACCATGAACACCCGGATTCACGAGCCCCGTCCGCATCACCGGGCACAGCGGTGTCCGCGTCAGCGTCCGACGGCGTACCCCTGCATGCCCCGTGGGTTCGCCGCCGCCGAGAGGATCCCGGCCGCCGGGTCCCGGGCGACCGCGCACAGCCGTCCCTCCGACCAGGCGTCCCCGACGGTCACGTCGTGGCCGCGCCGGCGCAGTTCCTCGACCACTGTCGCGTCCATGCGCGACTCGACGGTCACGCTGCCCGGTCGCATGCCGCGCGGGTAGAAGGAGCCGGGGAAGCTGTCGTTGTGCCAGTTCGGGGCGTCGATCGCGCCCTGGAGGTCGAGACCGCCGCGCGCCTTCGCGCGCGTGGCGACCGCCAGGAAGAAGTGCAGCTGCCACTGGTCCTGCTGGTCCCCTCCAGGTGTCCCGAAGGCCAGCACCGGTACTCCGTCGCGCAGGGCGATCGACGGGGTGAGCGTGGTGCGCGGACGGCGGCCCGGGGCAAGGGAGTTGGGCAGCCCCGGCTCCAGCCAGGCCATCTGCAACCGGGTGCCCAGGGGGAAGCCCAGCTCGGGCACCACCGGGTTGGACTGGAGCCAGCCGCCGCTCGGCGTGGCCGCGATCATGTTGCCCCAGCGGTCGACGACGTCCAGGTGGCAGGTGTCGCCCCGGGTACCGCCGTCGGCCGCGACCCGCGCGACGGTCGGCTCCCCCGCCCCCATCGGATCGAACCCGGACTCCGCGGGCGCCACCACGCGCGCGTGCCCGCTCAGCCGCGGAACGCGCCCTCCGGGACTGCCGGGCCGCAGCTCGTACGACGCCTTGTCGCCGATCAGCTGCCGCCGCTCCGCGTTGTAGTCCGCCGAGAGCAACTCCCTCAGCGGTACGGCCTCTTCGCCCGCGTCCCCGTACCAGGCCTCCCGGTCGGCCATCGCGAGCTTGCAGCCCTCGATCAGGAGGTGGACGTAGTCGGCCGACCCGTAGGCGGGCAACTCGGGCGGGAGGAGGGCGAGTTGCTGGAGGAAGGCCGGGCCCTGGCTCCAGGGGCCGGCCTTGCAGAGGGTCCAGCCGTTCCAGTCGTACGTCGCCGGGGCCTCGTAGGACGCGGACCAGGAGGCGAGGTCGGCGGCTGTGAGGGTGCCGGTGTGGCGCTCGCCGCTGGTGTCCATGGTGGGCCGCCCGGACTGGCGTACCAGGGCCTCGGCGATGAACCCGGACCGCCACACCTCCCGGGCCGCCTCGATCTCTGCCTCCCGGTCCCCCACCCCGGAGACCTCGGCGAGGAGTCGCTTCCAGGTGGCGGCGAGGGCGGGGTTGCGGAACAGCTCGCCGGGGCGGGGCGCCTTCCCGCCGGGGAGGTACACCTCCGCCGACGAGGTCCACTCGGTCTCGAAGAGCCGTCGTACGGTCTCGACGGTCGCGCCGACGTTCTCCACGCACGCGTGCCCGTCCTCGGCGTACCCGATGGCGTACTTCAGGACGTCGGCCAGGGACTTCGTGCCGTGGTCGCGGAGCAGCAGCATCCACGCGTCGAAGGCACCGGGGACGGCCGCGGCGAGGGGGCCCGTGCCGGGTACGAGATCCAGACCGAGTCCCCTGTAGTGGTCGATCGTGGCTCCGGCGGGGGCGACGCCCTGTCCGCACAGCACGCGCACCTCGCCGCCCGCCGGGGCGAGCAGGACGGGCACCTCGCCGGCCGGGCCGTTGAGGTGCGGCTCGACGACGTGCAGGACGAAGGCCCCGGCGACGGCGGCGTCGTAGGCGTTGCCGCCGTCCTCCAGGACGGCCATCGCGGACTGCGAGGCGAGCCAGTGGGTGGAGGACACCATGCCGAAGGTGCCCTGGAGGGTGGGGCGGGTGGTGAAGGACATGTCTCACCTCTGCGGTCGCGCGCGTAGGCCGGGGCTCGGCTCCGGTCGTCCTGATCGATCAGCAGAGTATCGACCGGGGGCGTGCACCCTTCGGCGCGCGCTGGGCCGAAGGGCCACAGGGGCGACCGGCTGCGGGCTGCGGGCTGCGGGCTGCGGGCGACGAGGAGCCCACCCACGTCCGCAACTCCCCTACTTCGCGGGAGCGAACACCCGATGTGCCGCGACCACCGCCCCGCCGCGCGCCCACTCCTCGAACGGCAGGGGGCGGACCACGAGATCGCAGTCGACCGCGGCACCGAAGGCGTGATCCACGAAGGCCTGCCGGATGTGGTCGGCGAAGAGGTCGTAGGAGGCGACGCCCTCGCCGGAGATGATGATCCGCTCCGGCCCGATGAGGTTGGCGACGCAGGCGAGGGCGAGGCCCACCGCGTGTCCGGCGCGGGCGAAGACGGCGCGGACGGCGGGGTCGCCGGTGTGCGCGAGGCGGATCGCGCCGTCCATGGTCAACTCCGCGTCGCCGGTGGCCTGTCGGGCCTGTTCGACGATCGCGTGGGTGGAGGCGACCGCCTCCACGCAGCCGGTGTTGCCACAGGTGCAGACCCGGTCGGTGCCGCTCACCGGCAGGTGGCCGACCTCGCCCGCCACGCCCCGCGCGCCGGAGACCACCCGACCGGCGACGCAGAGCCCGGCGCCGATGCCGGCTCCGACGGTGACCAGGGCGAAGATCGACAACCCGACACCGGCGCCGAACCACTGCTCGGCCACGGTCAGCGCGCGTACGTCGTTCTCGACGACCGTGGGTGTCCCGGTGGCCGTCTCTACCAGCTGGGCGAGCGGCACCCGGCGCCAGTTGAGGAAGGGCGAGTACTGGACCGTGCCCAACTGGCTGTCCACGTCACCGGAGATGGTGACCCCGACGCCGTGGAGGTCGGCGGGGCCCGCCAGGTTGGCCGCCGTTCGCAGTTCGTCGACGAGCCGGGCGATGGCCAGCACCACGGTGCCCACGTCGCGCGAGTCGAGGCGGACGCGCCGGGAGGCCAGCGGACGGGCCGTCAGATCGGCCAGTACGCCGATGAGTTCCTCGCCGGTGACCTTCACACCGGCGAACAGGGCGCGTTCGGGCCGGACTTCGACCGGGGTCGCGGGACGGCCGTTGGTCCGCCCGGTGGTGGGCCGGCCGCCCTCGGTGATCCAGCCGTCGGCCATCAGCGAGGTGGCCACCTTGGTGACGGCTCCCGCGGTCAGTCCGGTCCGCCGGCCGATCTCGGCGCGACTCAGCGGACCGTGCTGGAGCAGGGTCTGCAGGACGAGTGCGGCCGCGGGCGGCTGGTCGGCGAGGGTCATGGGGCGACGTTACCTTTCCTTTGGAAAGTAAGACAAGGGATATTCATCGGCCCTATGGGCCTGAAACCGCAGGTCATTCGACAGCAGGTGGCTGAAACCCCCCACCAGGCCACACAAAGGTCGGAGTTTTCTGCGCGTTGACTATGTTGACGCTGGAAGGAAACTAAGCCTAGATTCGCCGCACTCCTCGTCGGGGCGGACGGGACGGTCCTGCGCCGGTGAGGAGTGTGTGGCCCCCACCCACTCGCCCGTTGGCCCCAGCGAACCCCCTCGGTGATGTCCCGGGACGACCACACCGAGAGGCTCCCCGCACCTCGACACCTCAGGCGGGAACCCCGCCTGCAGCCGCGCCCTGACGGAGTACACACATGCCTCGTCCAGCTCGACCCACCCGTCTGAGAACTCTCACCTGCCTCACCGCACTGACGGCGGCGCTCGTCGTGCCCGCCTCCGCACAGGCCGCGACCGCCGCGGACGCCCCGGGGGCCCAGGCATCCGGTACCACGACCGCCACGACCACGCCCCTCGTGGCCGCCAAGCCCTACATGGGTTACAGCACTTGGAGCGTCGAGTCCACCAACTTCCCCGGCTACGGAGGGGACTGGCTCACCGAGGCCCACGTCCTCCAGCAGGCGGACGTACTGTCCTCGAAGTTGAAGTCGCACGGCTACAACTACGTGAACGTGGACGCCGGTTGGAACGACGCCAAGGGCGACGCCTACGCCCGGCCGACCCCGAACCTGACGAAGTTCCCGCACGGGATGAAGTACCTCGCGGACCAACTCCACCGCAAGGGGCTGAAGTTCGGCCTCTATCTGGCCGTCGGCCTCTACCAGCAGGCGTACAACGACGGCAGGACGCCGATCTACAACGCCCCGGGCTGCACCACGAAGGACATCGTCTACCCGGACCTGCGCAAGACCAGCGGCTGGGACGACGTCTCCTACCAGCTGAACTTCTCCAGCCCCTGCACCACCAAGTACATCCAGTCCGAGGCCGACCAACTGGCCTCCTTCGGCGTCGACTTCCTCAAGATCGACGGCGTGGGCCCCGGCTCCAACCAGGGCGACGCGGCGCACGACAACGTCCCCGACATCCAGGCCTGGCACACCGCCCTGAAGAACACCGGGCGGCCCATCGAGTTCACCCTGTCCTGGTCGCTCAGCCACAACCAGGCCGACGTCTGGAAGGCCAACTCAAACGGCTGGCGCATCGACACGGACGTCGAGTGCTACTGCGACACCCTGGTGACGTGGAACAACTCCGTGAAGGCGCGCTGGAACGACGTCGTGCCGTGGATCGACGACGCCGGGCCGGGCCACTGGAACAACCTCGACTCGCTCGATGTGGGTTCGGACGTCATGGACGGCGTCAACCAGACCGAGCGGCAGAGCTACATGACGCTCTGGGCCATCGAGGCGGCGCCGCTGTACATCGGTGACGACCTCACCAAGCTCGACAAGTACGGCCTGAAGCTACTCACCAACGACGAGGTCATCGCCGTGGACCAGGCGGGCAACCCGGCCAGGCCGGTCAGCCAGAAGACGCCCCAGCAGACCTGGTACGCCCGCAACGCCGACGGCAGTTACACCGTGGCCCTGTTCAACCTGGGCAAGGGCTACTCGGACGTGACCGCGGACTTCAGCGACCTCGGCATCAGCGGCAAGGCCAAGGTCCGCGACCTGTGGAGCCACAAGAACCTCGGCTCGGTGAGCGGCAGGTTCACCGACAACCTGGCCCCGCACGGCTCGCGTCTGCTGCGCATCACGCCCGCCGCGACCGGCAGCCACCCGGGTGTGCCGCTGAACGTGCACGGCACCGCGTCGACGGCCGGCAGCGTCTCGCTCGCCTGGAGCGCGGTCAACTCCGGTACGAAGACAACCGGTTACGACGTGTACGCCAATGGCACCAAGAAGGCCACCGTCACCGGCACTTCGGCCACCGTGAGCGGTCTGAAGGCCGGTACCGCCTACTCCTTCACCGTGGTCGCCCATGACGCGAAGGCCCGAAAGTCCTTCCCCAGCAAGGGAGTCGACGTCACCACCCCGGCGGCCGGCGGACCGGTGTCCTACGAGGCCGAGGCCTCCGGGAACACCCTCACCGGCAACGCCTCCGTGGGCGACTGCTCCGCGTGCTCGGGCGGCAAGAAGGTCGGCAACCTCGGCGGCACCGGAACCCTGGCGGTCAACCACGTCACCGCGCCCCGCGACGGCACCTACCTGATGAAGCTCGACTACACCGACGGCTCCACCGGCCGCACGATGATCATCGGCACAGGTGACACCTCCTTCCAGCAGTTCCTGCCGGGCAGCAACGACAACAACTGGGGGCAGCCGAGCTCGATCACGGTGCCCGTGCAGCTGAAGGCCGGCGACAACACGATCACCTTCGGCAACGCCTCGGACTACGCCTCCGACGTGGACCGCATCACCCTCTGACCGCCGTCCGTCCGACCCGGGCGGCCTCCAACCGACCGACATCCGAGGAGAGTTCCGTGGTGGTCACATCACAGGGCGAGCCCAAGACGCCGACCCCACCGCCGTCCGCCGCGGTGACCACCACGGTTACCGCCCCCGGCCCAACCCCCCGCGTCCGCAGGACCCGTTCGACCCGCAGGGCGAGCCGATACGCGCCGACCAGGTCCGCGGCGGCCCGCCGCCGCGACCTGCCGGTCGCCCTCCTGCTGATCATTCCCTCCGTCGTCGGCTTCGCGGTCTTCTACGCCTATCCGACCCTCCGAGGCATCTACCTCAGCTTCACCGACTTCCATGTCCTCACCCCGCCGAACTGGGTGGGACTGGCCAACTTCCACCAGATGTTCGGCGACGACGTCTTCTGGCACTCGCTGCTCGTCACCGTCTACTTCGTGATCCTGGCCGTCGTCTTCGGCACATTGGCCTCCCTGGTGACGGCGGTGGTGCTGCACCGGGTGACCAAGTCGTCGGGGCTGCGCGGCGTGATCCTGCTGCCGTTCCTGATCTCCAACGTCATCGCCGCCCTGGTCTGGCAGTGGATGCTCGACCCGTCCCTCGGTGTGGTCAGCCTCGTCCTCCAGCATCTGACGGGCCACTCCATCCTCTTCTTCGGCAGCAGCGCCTGGGCCATCCCGTCCCTCGCCGCGATCAGCATCTGGAAGTGGATGGGCTACTACTCCCTGCTGATCTTCGCCGGTCTCCAGACCATCCCCTCCACCATCTACGAGGCCGGCCGGGTCGACGGCGCCAGTGAGGTGCAGATGTTCCGCCGCCTCACGGTGCCCCTGCTGCGGCCGATCCTGGTCATGGTGGTCGTCCTGACGGTGATCAACTCCTTCCAGGTGTTCGACATCGTGCAGGTCACCACCCAGGGCGGCCCGGCGAACGCCTCGAACGTGCTCCAGATGTACATCTACAGCAAGGCGTTCAGGCAGTTCGACTTCGGCTACGCCGCCACCCTCTCGCTGGCCCTGTTCGCCCTGCTCATCACGGTCACCTTCACCCAACTGCGGCTCGCCCGGGCCAACGAATCCGACCTGAGCTGAAGGAGCCCGTCATGGCAGTCACCCTCGCCCCCGGCCGGGCGGCCACCGCGTGGCCCCGGCCCCGGAAGAACCGCAGAAGCCTCTCCCCCGGCAGGATCGTCGCCTGGATCTATCTGGGCATCGTCGTCCTCATCACGCTCTTCCCGTTCTACTGGATCCTGCGCACCGCGCTGTCCAACAACTACAAGCTGTCGACACACCCGTCCTCGCCGCTGCCGGTCGGCTTCACCTGGGGCGCCTTCGAACGCGTCCTCGGGATCGCCTCCACCGCCGACGCACAGGCCCAGGGCGGCTCGGGTGCGGCCATCGACATCGCGCTGTACCTGCGCAATTCGCTGATCTACGCGTCCGTGCAGACCGTGCTGATCGTGCTGTTCGCCTCGGCCGGCGCCTACGCGTTCTCCCGGCTGCACTGGCGGGGCCGCAACCTGGTGTTCAATATCCTGATCACCGCGCTGATGGTGCCCAGCGTCTTCACGCTGCTGCCCAACTTCGTGTTCGTCAAAGACCTCGGCCTGACCAACACGTTCGCCGGACTGATCCTGCCCGGAGCCCTCTTCCAGGCGTTCACGCTGTTCTTCCTACGGCAGTTCATGCTGGGGCTGAGCAACGAGGTCGAGGAGGCCGCGATCCTCGACGGGGCGGGCCCGCTGCGGATCTTCTTCCGGATCGTGCTGCCGATGTCGTCGGCTCCGATCGCGACCGTGTCGCTGCTGATGTTCGTCAACGCCTGGAACGACTACTTCTGGCCGCTGCTGATCACCAACAGCCAGGACGTGGAGCCGCTGACCCTCGCGCTCGGCGTCTTCAAGCAGTCCTCGCCCCAAGCCGCCCCCGACTGGGCCGGGTTGATGGCCGCCGCCCTGGTCGCGGCCCTGCCAATGCTGCTGCTGTTCGTCGCCTTCGGCAAGCGCATCGTCAACTCCATCGGCTTCTCCGGCCTCAAGTGACCGGCCGTACCCCGCGATTGGACGACACAGCCATGCACTCCAGCGACCTGGTGCTGAGCTGGCCCGCGCCCGCCGCCACCTGGACGGAGGCCGCCCCGGTCGGCAACGGCAGGATCGGCGCGATGGTCTTCGGCGGCACCGGCCGGACCCGTGTCCAGATCAACGACTCCACCGTCTGGTCCGGCACCCCCGCCGGACCGGCCGCCGCCCTCGCCGCACTCCGCGCGCGAGGGGCAGGTCCGGAGCGGCTCGAAGAGGTCCGCGCCGCGCTGCGCGCCGGCGACCAGGACCGCGCCGAATCCCTCCTCATGACCTTCGAGGGCCCCTACACCCAGGAGTATCTGCCGTACGCCGACCTGCACTTGACCGTGCCGGGCGGCGAGCGCGCCACCTACCGCGGCCGGACACTCGACCTCGACACAGCGGTGGCCGAGGACGGCTTCGACCTCGACGGGACGACGGTACGGCGCCGGGTCTGGGCCGACGCCGTCACCGGCGCGCTGTGCGCGACGCTGGACGCGGACGGCGGCACGGTCGACCTGGCCGTTGAACTGTCCACCCCGCTAAGGGAATTGCTCCGCTCGGCCGCGCCCGACGGCATCACGCTGGGCATCGGGATACCGGTGGACGGCGCCCCCGAGCACGAACCCGAGGTCGCGGAACCGCTGCGCTACGTGGACGGCCCCGTCGACGGCTACGACCCCTTCGGCGCCCTGGCGCTCGCCGTGCACACGGACGGCACGACGACCGTGGACGACGAGGGAGTCCTGCGCGTCACCGGCGCCTCGCACGTCCTGCTCACCCTGGCCAGTTCCACCGCGGCCCACCGCGACTGGAACGGGGCCCCGGCCGTGGACCGGGCCGCCCATCTGGCCGAGGCCGGCCACCTCGCGGCGCGGGCCCTCGCGCAGGGCGCCGACCGCCTCCTCAAGGACCACGAGGCCGACGTACGGGCCCTGTTGGGCGGCACGTCCCTGCGCGTCGGGCCCCGCCGCTCCGGCACCTACGACGTCGCCCGCGACATCCTCGGCGGCGACGACGAACTCCTCACCGCCACCGTGCTGTTCCAGCTCGGCCGCCACCTCCTGGCCACCGCCTCCCGCCCGCACACCGGCCCCCCGGCCAACCTCCAGGGCATCTGGAACGCCGAGCTGCGCCCCGCCTGGTCGTCCAACTACACGATCAACATCAACACCCAGATGAACTACTGGGGCGCGGAGACGGTCGGGCTCAGCGCCTGTCACGCGCCCCTGTTCGACCTCCTCGACCGCATGGCCGTACAAGGCACGCGCGTGGCAAGGGAGTTGTACGGTGCGCGCGGCTGGGTCGCGCATCACAACACCGACCCGTGGGGATGGGCGCTGCCGGTCGGCATGGGGCACGGCAACACCTCGTGGGCACTGTGGATGATGGGCGGCGCCTGGCTGTCCCAACACCTTTGGGACCACTACGAGTTCACCCGGGACGCCGTCTTCCTGCGGGAGCGGGCCTGGCCGTTGCTCAGCGGCTGCGCCGAGTTCCTGCTCGACTGGCTCGTCGACGACGGCACCGGCCACCTGGACACCCTGCCGTCGACCTCCCCGGAGAACCTGTTCCTGGCCGACGGCGTTCCGAGGTCCCTGACCCGCTCCGCCGCCATGGACCTGGCGCTGATCCGGGCCACCTTCCAACGGACCCTGACGTCAGCCGAGTTGCTGGGCATGGACACCCCGCTGACCGGGGAGATACGCGCGGCACTGCCACGGCTGCGCCCACTGCCGGTGTCGCCGGAGGGCCGGCTCCAGGAGTGGGCCGAGGACCTGACCGAGGCCGACCCGCACCACCGTCACCTCTCGCACCTGATCGCCGTACATCCGCTGGGTCTGATCGATCCCGACTCGACTCCCGAACTGGCCGAGGCGGCAAGGAAGTCGATGGACCGGCGCGGGCCGGGGGCGATGGGGTGGTCGTGGTCCTGGAAGATCGCTCTGCGGGCGTGGCTGCGTGACGCCCCCGCCGCGCGCTCGCTGTTCCTCGAAGCCGTGCAGCCACTTGACGGCGACTCCGGGGTGAACGCCCCTGTGGACGGATCGCGTTGGGGCGGGCTGCTGCCCAACCTGTTCTCCACGCATCCGCCGTTCCAGATCGACGGCAACTACGGGCTGATGGCAGGCATCGCCGAGATGGTGGTGCAGAGCCACACCGGCACGCTCCAGCTGCTGCCCGCGCTGCCCGCGCAGTGGGCCGAAGGTGAGGCCCGGGACCTGCGTTGTCGCGGTGGTCTGGCCGTCGACTTCGCCTGGAACAAGGGCGAGTTGACCGGTGCGACCGTGCGCAGGCACGCGGGTGACTCCGGTGAGACCGTGCGGGTCCGGTATCGCGACCGGACGACCGAGCTACTGCTTCCGGCCGGTCACCAGGTCGAGTTGGACGCTGCGCTGCGGCCCAAAGGGGAGCCGGTGCCGTGCTGAGCGAACAGGACGTCCCCGAGCTGTTCGCCTACCGCAGCGCCTACCGCGAACCCGCCGACTTCGACACCTTCTGGAAGGGCACCCTCGCCGAGACCCGCGCCGGACAGGAGGCCACCCTCCAACTGAGCGCGGTCGCCACCGGCTTGGAGACGGTCGACGTCTACGACGCCGTGCTGCCCGGCTTCGGCGGCCACCCCGTCCGCGCCTGGCTGCGGATGCCCCGGCGGCGGGGCGGCCCGCTGCCCGCCGTGGTGCAGTTCCACGGTTACGGCAGTGGGCGCGGGGCCCCGATCGACGACCTGCTGTGGGCGTCCGCCGGGTACGCGCATCTGCTGGTGGACGCGCGCGGTCAGGGCGGCGCCTGGGCGGGCGGGGGCGGGACCCCCGACCCGGTCGGCAGCGGCCCGGCGCATCCCGGGTTCCTCACGCGGGGCATCGAGGACAAGGACACCTACGTCTACCGGCGGGTGTTCACCGACGCCGTCCGTGCCGTGGACGCGCTGCGTGCCCGCACCGATCTGGTCGACCCGGAGCGGGTCGCCGTGGTCGGCCCCAGCCAGGGCGGCGGTATCGCCCTCGCGGTCGCCGGACTGGTGTCCGGCCTGGCCGCCGCCCACTTCCAGTCGCCGTTCCTCTGCGACATCCGGCACGCCACCCGGCTCACCTCCGCCGAGCCCTACGCCGAGATCGTCGGCTATCTGGGGGCCCGCCGGGACCGGGTGGAGCAGACCTTCGACACTCTCGGCTACTTCGACGGACTCGCCTTCGCCCGCCGCGCGAACGCCCCGGCCTGGTTCTCCGCCGGGCTGCGCGACGAGGTGTGGTCGGCCGTCACCGCGATCGCCGCCTACCACGCCTACGCCGGCCAAAAGGAGCTGCGGCTGTGGGAGTTCAACGGCCACGACGCCGGCGGGCCCGAGGACCTGGCCGTCGCACTGGGCGCTTTCGGCGCCCTCCTCAAGACGTCGTCCCATCCGCCGGTGCAGCCGTCCCCCGCACCGACCGCGTCATCCCGAAAGAAGGAACAATGAGAAGAATCAAGGGAGTTCGGAAGACGGTCGCGCTGGGCGCCACGCTCACGCTGGCCGCGCTGCTCTCCGCGTGCTCGGGCGGCTCCTCCTCCGCCGGTGGTTCCAGCACCGTCAACTGGTGGACCTGGGACGACAAGCAGGCCGCCGCGTACAAGGTGTGCGCCACGGACTTCGAGAAGGCCAACCCCGGCACCAAGGTGAAGATCACCCAGTACAACGTCAACGACTACTTCACCAAGCTGACCGCCGGATTCGTGGCCGGCAACGCGCCCGACGCCTTCCAGAACAGCGTCCAGTTCTTCCAGGCGTACGCCTCCCAGCACCAACTGCTGGCGATGGACGACTACATCAAGAAGGACAACTTCGACCTGTCCCGGTTCTCGGTCGGTGTCGACGCCTGGAAGTTCACCGACGGCAAGCAGTACGCCCTGCCGCTGGACTGGGCGGCGTCCGGCGTCTACTTCAACGAGGACGCCGTCAAGAAGGCCGGGTACACCGACCAGGACGTCAAGTCGCTGAACTGGAACCCCGACAACGGCGGCACGCTCGGCAAGATGATCGCCCACCTGAGCATCGACACCAAGGGCCGGCGAGGCGACGAGAAGGGCTTCGACAAGTCCCACATCAAGACGTACGGCTACGGGGAGGTCGCGTCGAAGGACTTCATCGGCCAGTTCACCTGGAACCCGCTGGTCAGCACCACGGGCTGGCGGCTGGGCGACAGGACGACCTGGCCGACAGTGTTCAACTACGCCGACCCCCGGTTCGTGAAGACCATGGACTGGATCCGTTCCCTGACCGACAAGGGCTACGCGCCGAAAATCGGGCAGTTCAACGACAGCGTCAGCGACGTCGACCTGCTCTCCTCCGGCAAGGTCGCCATGGAGACCGGCGGTTCGTGGGAGGCCTCGACCTTCGTGAAGATCCCCGGCGTCAAGGTCGGGATCGCCCCCACCCCCTACGGCCCCGACGGCAAGACCCGGTCCGTGCTGAGCAACTCGAACGGCAACAACATCTGGGCCGGCACCAAGAACCCCGAGCAGACCTGGAAGTGGGTCTCCTACATGGGCAGTGAGGCCTGCCAGTCCAAGGCCTCCCTGACGGGCACCTTCTTCCCGTCGATCCCGGCCTCCATGGACGCCTCGGCCGCCGCGCTGGCCAAGACGGGCGTCGACCTGTCCGTCTTCACGGACATGATCAAGGACAAGGTCCTCTACCCGTCCCCGGTCTACGGCAACGGCGCGGCTCTCCAGGACGCGTTCCAGCCGCTGTTCCAGGGCTACTTCGCGGGCCAGAAGAGCGACTCCGTCTTCACCGACATGCAGAACCAGAGCAAGCAGCTGCTCGCCAAGAAGTGACCCCACCGCTCCTCCGCACCCCCTGTCCGGCCGTCGGACGGGCCCACTGAGCCGGGCCCGTCCGGTGGCACCGGGCGCCCGGAAAGGACTCTTCATGCCGGACACCACGGCGCGGATCCACATCCTGCGCGCGGCGGGCACCGCCCTCGTCGTGGAGCTCACCGAGCCGGTGCCCAGGGTGCTGCACTGGGGGGCCGACCTGGGCGACCTCCCGCAGGACGCCCTGGCCGCGCTCGCCCTGACCGGCGAACCCGCCGTGCTCAACAACTCCGTCGACATCCCGCGCCGGTTCACCGTCTGGCCCACCGAGGCCGACGCCTGGTCCGGCACCCCGGCCCAGGAGGGCCATCTCGCCGGCGCGTTCGCCGCACCCCGGCTGACACTGACGGACAGTTCGTACCAACCACGTTCTAAGGGCGGGGAGTTGACCCTCCACCTCGTCGACCCCGGCACCGGACTCGACGTCACGCTCTCCTACGTTCTGGAGCCCTCCGGGGTACTGGGCGTACGGACCACACTCACCCGCCGGCCGGACGCGGACCCGGTGCCGTACGACCTGGCGGGCCTCACGACGCTGCTGCCGCTGCCGCGCCGGGCGTCCGAGGTCCTCGACTTCACCGGCAAGTGGAGCCGGGAGCGCTCACCGCAGCGGCGGCCGCTGGGCTACGGCACGCACGCCCGTGAGGTGCGGCGGGGCAAGCCGGGGGTGGACTCGCCGTACGTCATGGCGGTGGGCGTGCCCGGGTTCGGTTTCCGCGACGGGGAGATCTGGGCCGTCCATGTGGCCTGGAGCGGCGACCAGCGGTATCTGGCCGAGCAGTTGCCGGAGGGCGCGGGCACCCATGCGGGGGTGCTCGGCGGCGGCGAACTCCTGCGGGCCGGGGAGATCCGGCTCGCGCCCGGTGAGTCGTACACCGCTCCGGTCTGCCACTTCGCCTGGTCCGACCAGGGCCTGGACGGGCTCGCCGACCGCTTCCACACCCTGCTCCGGGCCCGCCCCACGCATCCGCGCGGCCCCCGCCCGGTGATCCTCAACAGCTGGGAGGCGGTCTACTTCGACCACGACCTGGACCGGCTGCTGCGGCTGGCCGACCGGGCCGCCGAGGTCGGTGTCGAGCGGTTCGTGCTGGACGACGGCTGGTTCCGGGGCCGTCGTTCGGACGACGCCGGGCTCGGCGACTGGACCGTCGACCCCGTGGTGTGGCCCGAGGGGCTGACCCCGCTGGTGGACCATGTGCGGTCGCTCGGCATGGAGTTCGGGCTGTGGGTGGAGCCGGAGATGATCAACCTGGACTCCGACCTGGCCCGCGAGCACCCCGACTGGGTGCTGGGCCCCGCCCGCGGGGTCGGCCCGGCGGCCCGCCACCAGCATGTGCTGGACCTGGCCAACTCCGATGCCTGGCAGTATCTGTTGGACGCGTTGGACGCCCTAGTGGAGAAGTACGCCATCGCGTATCTCAAGTGGGACCACAACCGGGAACTCCACGAGACCGTGCACTCGGCCGCCGACCGCCCCGCGGCGCACGCCCAGGTGGTGGCCCTCTACCGGCTGATGGACGCTCTCAGGGAGCGCCACCCCGCCCTGGAGATCGAGAGCTGCGCCGCCGGTGGCGGACGGATCGACCTGGGCATCCTGCAACGGACCGACCGGGTCTGGGCCTCGGACTGCAACGACCCGGTGGAACGCCAGACCATCCAGCGCTGGACCGCGCAACTACTGCCCCCCGAACTGGTCGGCACCCACGTGGGCCCGCGCACCAGCCACACCACCGACCGCGTCAGCTCCGACCAACTCCGCCTGACCACCGCCCTGTTCGGCCACGCGGGCATCGAACAGGACCTCACCCGCTGCTCCCCGGAGGAACTCGCCCGCCTCACCGCCTGGACCGCCCTCCACCGCGAACTGCGCCCGCTGCTCCACGGCGGCCGCACGGTCCGCGTCGACCTCACCGACGAGTCGACCCTGCTGCACGGAGTCGTGGCCCACGACGGCTCGGCCGCGCTGTACTGCTGGGCGCGGCTCGCCACGTCCCCCGAAGGCCAGTACGGGCGAACGCAGTTGCCCGGCCTGGACCCCGAGGCGACCTACCGGGTGCGCGTGCGCACCGAGTTGGGCCTGCCGTCCTTCCACGAGATCGCGGAACCGGCCTGGCTGTCCGCGGCCCTCGACGACGGTCTGTCCCTGCCCGGTTCGGTACTCACCGTCGCCGGCCTGCCCCTGCCGAACCTCAACCCCGAACAGGCCCTGCTCCTCGAACTCAGGAGGACGGCCGACTGACCGGGCGTGACTCCGCCTCGCAACGGGATTCCGTTGCGCGGGCCGTCACGAGGCCCGACTCGTAGGCGAACACGACGAGTTGGGCCCGGTCTCGGGCGCCCAGTTTGGTCATGGCCCGGCTGATGTGGGTCTTCGCCGTGAAGGGGCTGATGACCATGTGGGCGGCGATCTCCTCGTTGGTGAGGCCGCGGGCGGCCAGGGCGGTGACCTCGCGTTCGCGACGGGTGAGATGTTCGAGGCCGGTGGCGGTGGAGCGGTCGGGGGGCCGGGAGACGAACTCGCCGATGAGGGTGCGGGTGATCGACGGGGAGAGGAGGGCCTCGCCGGCGGCGACGATCCCGATGGCCTGGAGCAGGTCCGCGGGATCGGTGTCCTTCAGGAGGAAGCCGCTGGCGCCCGCCCGGAGCGCCTCGAAGACGTACTCGTCCAGGCCGTAGTTGGTGAGGATGACGACCCGGACCGCGGCGAGGGCGGGGTCGGCGGCGATGCGGCGGGTCGCCTCGATGCCCGTCAGCACCGGCATCTGCACGTCTATCAGCGCGACGTCGGGCAGTTGCGCGCGGACGAGGGCCACGCCCTGTTCGCCGTCGGCCGCCTCGCCCACCACCTCGATGCCGTCCTCGGCTTCGAGGAGGGCGCGGAAGCCCGCGCGCATCAACGCCTGGTCGTCGACGACCACGACCCGGATCATCCCGCCTCCCCCAGTGGCAGTTCGGCCCGTACCGAGAAGCCGCCCTCCGCGCGCGGGGCGGTGTGCAGGGTGCCGCCCAGGGCCGTGACGCGCTCGCGCATGCCGGTGAGGCCGATGCCGGGCTTCGGCGGGCAGCCGGGGTCGGCCGCCCCGTCGTCCTCCACCCGGATCGTCAAGTCCTCTTCGCCGTAGTCGAGTCGGACGCTGACCTTGGCCGGGCCCGCGTGCCGGGCCGCGTTGGTCAGGGCCTCCTGGACGATGCGGTACACCGCGCGGTCGACCGTCGCCGCGAGGGGGCGCTCCTCGCCCGTCACCGCGAGTTCGACGGCGAGTCCGGCCGCGCAGGCCCGCTCGACGAGCAGTTCGGGGGTGCCGGTGGGCTCCTCGGTGGTGCGCAGGACCTCCAGGGTGGCCCGCAGTTCCCGCATCGCCTCGCCGCCCGCCTCCTGGATGGCGAGCAGTGCGGGCGGCACCTCCTCGCCGCGCTTGCGGGCGAGGTGGACGGCGACGCCCGCCTGGAGCTTGACGATCGAGATGCTGTGGGTGAGGGAGTCGTGCAACTCCCGCGCTATGCGGAGCCGTTCCTCACCCTCGCGGCGCAACGCGACCTCCTCGCGGGTGCGTTCGGCCTCCAGGGCGCGCTGTTCGGTCTGGCGCAGATACGCCTGCCAGTTGCGGTCGGCGAGGCCGGTGACCACCGCGCACAGGAACCAGCCGGCGATGAGCGCGGTCCGCTCGAGCACCTGCTGGGTCGTCGGGCCCGTGGCGAAGTACGCGGCCAGGAACAGCCCGCCCGCCCCGGCCGACCAGCCGCGGTGTCCCACCCGGGCCGCCGTGTGCATGGCGGCGAGCACGGGCAGACCGGCGGCCGGCCCCGGGTGGGCGTGCAGGACGTAGGCCGCCTCCGCGACCGTGGCCACGGCGAGGACCGCGCGCGGGGCCGTCTGGTAGAACGCCAGGGCCGCCGAGGCCAGAGCCATCAGCGCGTAGTCGACGGCGGTGGTGTCCGCGTCGAAGGCGGCGACGGTCATGACGAGGGCGCCGATCACGACCGCGAGGGAAGCGTCGGCGAGGCGCCTGCGTGGGGTCACATCGACCGGGTACCCGCTCATGACCGCACAGTAGACCGCCGCGCCGACATGGTCGTCAGCCCTGTGGACAACTCCTGGACTACTCCCCACGCAGTACTTTCCGGGCCCGCGCCACCCGGCCGACGCAGCGTCAACTCCCTTCGGCCGTACGACGACCTGAGGCATCCGGGCGGCGCACGCTGCTGCCATGCCCACACCCTTCCGTCACACCCGGCCCCCGTCGCCGAAGTCCGCCACGGGCCGCACCGCCGAAGTCTTCGAGCAGATCGCCGTCGACTTCGGGATCGAGCGGCCCCCGACCTTCGTGGTCCTGTCCTCCGTGCCCGAACTCCTGGCGCCCGCCTGGGCGTTGATGCGGGAGTCGCTGATCGCGGGCGACGGCAGCCGCACCGGCAAGGAGCTGGCCGCCCTCGGTGTCTCGCTCGCCAACAAGTGCCCGTTCTGCGCGGACGCGCACACCGTCCTGCTGCATGCCACCGGCGACCACGCCCTCGCCGAGCACCTGGCACGCGGCGGCACACCGGACAACGAGGAGCACGCGCGCGTGCTCGACTGGGGCCGCCGCACCCGGGTCCCGGGCGCGGACCTGGCGCCCTATCCGTTCCCGTCCGAACAGGCGCCCGCCTATCTCGGCACGGCCCTCGCCTTCCACTTCATCAACCGCATCGTGTCGGCCCTGCTCACCGAGCAGCTCCTGCCGGGCAACGCCCAGCGGTTCCGGGCCGTCCGCAGCCTCGCCGGCCGCAGCGTGGCCCGCACCGTGCGCCGCAGCGCCGTACCGGGAGCGGCACTCCCCCTGCTCGACACGCCGGGCCCCGGCCCGGGCTGGGCGGCCGGCACCCCGGTGGGCCCGGCCTACGACGCCCTGCGCACGGCGGCGCTCGCGGGCGCGGACCTTCTCGACGCGGACGACCTGACCCTCGTACGGGAGACGCTGTGGGCCTGGGACGGGGGACATCCGCCGGTCGTGCTGCGCGGCTTCCCGAACCGGCGGGAGCGGCCGGCGGCACGGCTGGCGGTGCTGGCCGCGCTCGCGCCGTACCGGATAACGGAGGAGGACGTGGCCGCCCGGCGGGAGCCGTCGCGCAGTGACGCGAGTCTCGTGCGGCTCGTCGCGTACGGGGCGTTCGCGGCCGTCGAACGGATCGAGACGACGATGCGGGTGCCCGCCGTCCACACCTGAGCGGTGGACATAAGAGGACACACAACGCGTCCACAGTCGGGCACTGTCACCACACAGGCACGGAGCGAGTTCGTACTTCCGCCTCACAGGGAGTCATGTGACACTGGCGTCCCCGTCCGCAGTGCGGACCCGCTCCGCACCCTTCCCCCACGAGAAGTGCGACTTGCGTTCTCTTCCTCTGCCGCTCGCTCTCACCGCGCGTCTGTCGCCGGTCGTCGTGCTCGCCGCGATGGGCTGGGCCCTGACGTCCGGTCCGTTCGCCGCGACGACGACCGCCGATCACAAGGCGACGCCCGAGTCCGACTCCTCGTCCGGGAGCTCGGCCCCGTCGACGGCGCCCGCGGCCAAGGCGTACTCCACGTCCCCCGCCCCGTGCGGGAGTGTGACGGCGGCGACGCTCAAGTCCCTGGTTCCGGGCGCCAAGACGGCCGGCAAGGAGATCCCGTCGACGGACACGAAGGTGCGCCGCACCTGCTCGTGGAACGCGCTCAAGGGGTACGACTACCGCTGGCTCGACGTGTCGTACGAGATCACGGAATCGGACGAAGCGGCGAAGAAGTCGTACACCGAGACGACTACGGAGAAGAGCGGCGGCGGGGTGGTGCCCGGGCTCGGGGACGCGGCCTACTCCATCGTGAACCTCACCACAGAGGACAAGCAGCAGACGCGTGAGGGCACGGTCGTCGTCCGCGCGGGCAACGCGCTGGTGACCATCACGTACAACGGCAGCGACTTCGAGAACAAGAAGGCGCCGAGCACGGACGTCATCAACAAGGGCGCGATCAAGGCCGCCAAGGAGGCGGTGACCGCGCTGGAGGGCGCCAAGGCCAGCTAGCCCCGGCGCCCTCCCGCACGACGAGTCCTACGCCTCGACGGGCGTCGGCTCCTGCGGCGCCGGCTCCTTCCGGGTCAGCAGCGTCAGCGCCACGTAGAGGACCATCGACGTGCCGAGGCCCACCGCCCAGCCGTAGTCGGCGAGGGAGGACAGGGCCGGGATGGGGCGGCCGTCGATCAGCGGATGGAAGTCGGCGCCGCCGACGGCGAGCACACCACCCACCAGGAAGGCGACGACGGCGCGCCAGTTCCAGCCGCCGTCGTACCAGTAGCGGCCGCCCGCCTTGTACAGGTCGGTCAGGTCGAGCTTGCCGCGGCGCAGGATCCAGTAGTCGGCGATGAGGATGCCGGCGACCGTGCCGAGCAGACCGCCGACCAGGCCGAGCCAGGTGAAGATGTAGCCCTGCGGGTCGGAGTACAGCTTCCACGGGAAGATCAGCACGCCGAGGACGCTGGTGATCAGGGCGCCGGTGCGGAAACTGATCTTCCGGGGCGCGATGTTGGAGAAGTCGAAGGCGGGCGAGACCAGGTTGGCCGCGATGTTCACGGACAGGGTCGCCACCAGGACGGTCACCAGCGCGTAGAGCAGACCGACCACGTTGTCCGTCTTGGCGGCCAGCTGCACCGGGTCCCAGATCGCCTTGCCGTAGACGGCCTGCGAACCGGAGGTGACGAGCACCGACAGGAACGCGAACAGGGTCATGGTGGTCGGCAGACCGAGCGCCTGGCCCCAGGTCTGGGCCTTCTGGCTCTTGCCGTAGCGGGTGAAGTCGGGGATGTTCAGCGACAGCGTGGACCAGAAGCCGATCATGCCCATGAGCGAGGGCCAGAACAGCTTCCAGAAGCTGCCGCCCCAGCCGAGCTTGGAGGGCTGGTCGAAGAGCGGGCCGAGGCCGCCGGCCTTGCTGCTCATCCACCACAGCATCACGAACGCGCCGACGAGCACGAAGGGCGCCGCCCAGTTCTCGAAGCGGCGGATCGTCTCCATGCCCCGGTAGATGATGGCCACTTGGAGCACCCAGAACAGCGCGAACGACAGCCACATCGTCCAGGCGTACCCGCCGATCTGCGAGGCGTTCGCCCAGCTGTCCCCGATCAGCTTGCCGGCGAGGAAGAAGATCGCCTCACCGCCGATCCAGGTCTGGATGCCGAACCAGCCGCAGGCCACCAACGCCCGTACCACGGCAGGGAGGTTGGCGCCGCGCACACCGAACGAGGCACGCGCGAAGACCGGGAAGGGGATGCCGTACTTCGGTCCCGCGTGCCCGGTGAGCAGCATGGGCACGAGCACGATCAGGTTGGCCAGGGCGATGGTGAACACCGCCTGCTTCCAGTCCATGCCCACGGCGATGAGCCCCGAGGCCAGGGTCCAGGAGGCCGTGTTGTGGGCCATGCCGACCCACAGCGCGGAGAAGTTGTACGTGGTCCAGGTGCGCTTCTCGACGGGAACCGGCAACAGGTCGTCGTTGGCGTACGGCCCGCTGGGCTGCGGAGATCCGGGGGCGATCTCCACGCGCCCGTCGGCGAGGGTGACTTGAGCGGTTGGCGGCAGAGCCGAGGGAGCTATGTCGGTCATGGGCAGGCCAATCAAACGAGGGGCGGATCCGGAAAGGCCGTGCGGGGGGCTCCGGTCCCCCTCCCCAGGACGGTGGGGAGGGGGAGAACTGGAGTGGGGGGACGGGGAGTTGAGCGGTGGCGCGGGTGTGTGTCAGGCGTTGACGGCCGGGATGATCGTCGCGCCGTACGCGTCGATCGTGGCCTCCTGCGCGTCGTGCATGTCGTAGACGGCGAACTGGTCGACGCCCAACTCCCGCAGGGCGTTGAGCTTCTCGATCTGCTTCTCGGCCGATCCGATGATGCAGAACCGGTCGACGATCTCGTCGGGTACGAAGGCGGTGTCGGGGTTGTCGGCACGGCCGTGGTGCGAATAGTCGTACCCCTCACGGGCCTTGATGTAGTCCGTGAGTTCCTCGGGTACGGCGGCGGAGTGTTCGCCGTACTTGGAGACGAGGTCGGCGACGTGGTTGCCGACCATGCCGCCGAACCAGCGGCACTGGTCGCGCGCGTGGGCGAGCGCCTCGGGCGAGTCGTCCTCGGTGACGTAGGCCGGGGCGGCGACGCAGATCTTGACCTCGGAGGGGTCGCGCCCGGCGGCGACGGCCGCGTCCTTGACCGCCTTGACCATGTACTCGGTGAGGTAGAGGTCCGAGAGCTGGAGGATGAAGCCGTCGGCCTCCTCGCCGGTCATCTTCAGCGCCTTGGGACCGTACGCTGCCATCCAGACCGGGAGTTGGGCGTCCTCCTTGGCCCAGGGGAACTTGATGACCGTGCCGCCGAGGTCCGCCTCCTGGCCGGAGCCGAGCGCCCTGATGACCTTCATGGCCTCGCTGATCCGGGCCAGGGTGTTCGGGGTGCGGCCCGCGACGCGCATCGCGGAGTCGCCGCGGCCGATGCCGCAGACCGTGCGGTTGCCGAACATGTCGTTCAGGGTGGCGAAGGTGGAGGCGGTGACCTCCCAGGTGCGGGTGCCCGGGTTGGTGACCATCGGGCCGACCGTCAACTTCGTGGTGTTGGCCAGGATCTGACTGTAGATCACGAACGGCTCCTGCCACAGCACGGCGGAGTCGAAGGTCCAGCCGTAGGTGAAGCCGTTGCGCTCGGCGCGCTTCATCAGGCTGATGACCCGCGAGGCCGGCGGGTCGGTCTGCAGGACGAGTCCGAAGTCCATGTGCGCCACTCCTAGTTGAGGTACTGACTGGTGGAGCGCGGGGTGTAGACGCCGTGGCCCGCGTGCCCGGTGTACTCCCGCTCGGTGATGACGAGTTCGCCGCGCGAGAGGACGGTCTCGACGCGGCCGGTGAGGCGCTTGCCCTCGTAGGCCGAGTAGTCGACGTTCATGTGGTGGGTCTCGGCGGAGACGGTCTGCTCGGCGTGCGGGTCGTAGATGACGACGTCGGCGTCGGCGCCCGGGGCGATCGTGCCCTTCTTCGGGTAGAGGCCGAACATCCGCGCCGGAGAGGCGCAGGCGATCTCGATCCAGCGGCGGCGGCTGATGTGCCCGTCGACGACGCCCTGGTGGAGCAGGTCCATGCGGTTCTCGACGCCCGGCATGCCGTTGGGGATCTTCGAGAAGTCGCCCCTGCCGAGCTCCTTCTGGCCCACGAAGCAGAAGGGGCAGTGGTCGGTGGAGACCACCTGGAGGTCGTTGGTGCGCAGGCCCTGCCAGAGCTTGGCCTGGTGCTCCTTCGGCCGAAGGGGCGTGCTGCACACGTACTTCGCGCCCTCGAAGTCGGGCTCCGCGAGGTTGTCGGTGGAGAGGAACAGGTACTGCGGACAGGTCTCACCGAAGACCGGCAGCCCCTCGTCGCGCGCCTTGGCCAGCTCGGCGACCGCCTCCATCGCGGAGACGTGCACGACGTAGAGCGGGGCACCGGCGACCTGCGCGAGCTTGATCGCGCGGTGGGTGGCCTCGGCTTCGAGGAGGGCCTTGCGGACCTCGCCGTGGTAGCGGGGGTCCCTCTCCCCGCGGGCCAGCGCCTGCTCGACCAGCACGTCGATCGCGATGCCGTTCTCGGCGTGCATCATGATCAACCCGCCGTTGTCGGCGGCGCGTTGCATGGCGCGCAGGATCTGGCCGTCGTCGCTGTAGAAGACGCCCGGGTAGGCCATGAACTGCTTGAAGGAGGTGACGCCCTCCTCGACCAGCAGGTCCATCTCCTTGAGGGTGTCCTCGTTGACGTCGGACACGATCATGTGGAAGCCGTAGTCGATGGCGCAGTTGCCCTCGGCCTTGGCGTGCCACGCGTCGAGGCCCTCGCGGAGAGCTCCGCCGACGTTCTGGATCGCGAAGTCGACGATGGTCGTCGTACCGCCCCAGGCGGCGGCCCGGGTGCCGGTCTCGAAGGTGTCGGCAGCCTTGGTGCCGCCGAACGGCATCTCCATGTGGGTGTGGGCGTCGACTCCGCCCGGGATGACGTACTTCCCGGTGGCGTCGATGACCCGCTCGGCGGTCCACGCGTCGGCCGTCGGGGTGCCGGAGGTGGCCAGGGCCGCGATGCGGCCGTCTTCGATCAGGACGTCGGCGTGGAGTTCGTCGGACGCGGTGATGACTAGGCCGCCGCGGATTACGGTACGGGTGCTCATTGTTTGACTCCGCTGGATTGTGGTCTGGTGCGGGTCGGTGGGGGCTGGTCGCGCCCCGCGGCGAAGCCGCTAGTGGACGCTGCCCCGCGCCCCTGAAGACGGGGCGCGGGTGCCTTGCGTGTCTTACGGTGCGGTCAGCGGGCCGTACGCGTCCGGGCGGCGGTCGCGGTAGAACTGCCAGCGGTCGCGGACCTCGCGGAGCTTGGCCAGGTCCAGGTCCCGGACGACCAGTTCGGGCTCCTTGTCGCTGGCCACCTCGCCGACGAACTGGGCCTCCGGGTCGACGAAGTAGGTCGTGCCGTAGAAGTCGTTGTCGCCGAGCTCCTCGACACCGACCCGGTTGATGGCGCCGACGAAGTACTCGTTGGCGGCGGCGGCAGCCGGCTGCTCCAGCTGCCAGAGGTACGCCGACAGTCCGCGCGAGGTCGCCGACGGGTTGAAGACGATCTCCGCGCCCGCGAGGCCCAGTGCGCGCCAGCCCTCCGGGAAGTGCCGGTCGTAGCAGATGTAGACACCGATCCTGCCGACCTTGGTGTCGAAGATCGGCCAGCCGCTGTTGCCCGGGCGGAAGTAGAACTTCTCCCAGAATCCGGGGACTTGGGGGATGTGGTGCTTGCGGTACTTGCCGAGGTAGGAGCCGTCCGCGTCGATCACGGCGGCCGTGTTGTAGAGGACGCCGGGCTGCTCCTCCTCGTACATCGGCAGGACCAGGACGATGCCGTGTTCCTTGGCGAGCGCCTGGAAGCGCTTGACGATCGGGCCGTCCGGGATCGCCTCGGCGTACTCGTAGAACGCCTTGTCCTGGACCTGGCAGAAGTACGGTCCGTAGAACAGCTCCTGGAAGCACAGGACTTGAGCACCCTGCGCGGCGGCGTCGCGCACCGCCTGCTCGTGGACCTGGATCATGGACTCCTTGTCGCCCGTCCAGGCTGTCTGGAACAGGGCGGCACGAATCACGGTGCTCATCGGGACCTCCGGTCGCTAGGTGTGTGAGGAGCCTAGGAAGTCCGAAAGTCGTCGTTGAGTTGCACGGTGTCACGTCTGCGGACGCTCGGCGTTCCACGGTGTCACCCTGTCGTGGCCGCATGTTTCACCGCCGTTTTCGCAGGTAGTCCCATGTTTCACCCCTGTTGCGCGTCGTGCGCGAGGAGCGCGATGTGCACCGACGCGGCCTGCTCGAAATCGTCGAGGTCGACTCCGAGCCGGCCCTCTATCGCCTCCAGCCGGCGGTACAGCGCGGGCCGTGAGACGTGGTGGAGCTGGGCGGTGCGCGACTTGTTGCGGCCGGTGGCCAGATAGGTGCGCAGTACGGCGAGCAGGTCCTCGTCGGCCGCGCACAGCAGCCCGTCCAACTCCCGTTCGGCGAAGGACTGCACCTGCGGGTCGTCCCGCAGCAGCCGGATCAGGCCGCGCAGATGGACGTCCTTGAGGCGTACGACGGTGGGGAGTTCGAGGGCGTCGCTGGAGTCGGCCACGGCGTCGGCGACGTGCTGCGCCTCGCGCAGCCCGGCGGGCACGTCGTCCCAGACGGTGCGCTGGCCTGCGGCGGCCACGACCGCCTTCAACGCCCCCGACTCGGTGCGCAGTCGGCTCGCGAAGTGCGCGGCGAGGGCGTCCGCGTCCTGGTCGCGGGGCAGGCTGAGCAGGACTGCGGTGACACCGTCGGCGAGTTCGGCGACCAGTCCGGGGAGCCCCAACAGCCTTAGGACCCTGTCCAGTTGGGCCGTGTCGCCGTCGCGTACGACCATCGGTACGAAGGTGCGGCGGTTGACGGGGAGTCCTGCGGCCCGGGCGCGGGGCAGGAGTTGGCGGGCCGGTACGACGCCGCTCGCCAGGTCGGTCAGCAGGCTCTGGGCGGACTGCTCCTCCCAGGTGTGGGAGGAACCGCCGAGCATGCGGTGCAGGACGAGGGCCTCGGCGGCGCGGTCGGCGAGGAGGCGTCCGGTGGCGGTGTCGCCGCGGTGGCCGCACAGCATGATCTGGCCCCAGCGCTCGCCGCGTCCGCCCAGTTCGGCACGGATCCAGCCGTCGCCCTCGCTGCCGCCGGCCTGGCGGGAGATGCGCTCCCAGTCGCGCAGCACGTCGTCGACCGCGGACCGCTCCCCAGCCGTGGCGAGGACGCGGTGCGCGAGGTTGGTGACGACGACGGGACAGGCGCTGTGCGCGGCGACCTCGTCGAGCAGACTCTGCAACGGGGCGCCTCCGGTGATGAGTGCGGTGAGCGCGGTCCGTACGGCCTCGGAGAGGCTGACGGCGGCGAACTTCCGCCGCACCAGCCGGGATTGGACCTCCTCCGTCAACTCCGCGAAGGGGAAGGGCCGGTGGAGCACCACCATGGGCAGCCCGCACCGCTCGGCGGCGCGGCGCATCACGTCCGGCGGGGCGGGGAAGGCTCGGCCGAGACCGAGGACGACGGCCGAGGCCTCCGCGCGGTGCAGGGACTGGATGTACTCGGCCTGGGCGCCCTCGTCACCGGCCAGCAGGACGCCGGTGGTGAGGATCATCTCGCCGCCGCTGAGCATCACGCCGACATCGGCGGCCTCGGCGACATGCACCCACCGCACGGCGCGGTCGAGCTGGCTCGCGCCGGCCACCACCTCGGGTTCCCCGGCCAGCACCCGTTCCAGGGCGAGGACCTGACGGACCGACAGAGCGGGTTCCAGGGGGTCGAGGGTGGTGGCCATAACGCGTTTCCCTTGCTCGTACTGCTGCTACTGCGTGCTCGACAGAGCCCGTTCGAGGATGGCGGCACCCTCTTCGGCCTCCGCGACGGTGAGGGACAGCGGCGGGGCGATGCGCAGGGCGCTGGTGTCGTGGCCGCCGCCCTTGCCGAGGAGCAGCCCGCCCTCGCGGGCCGCTTCGAGCACGGCGGAGGCGGCCCGCGGATCAGCCTCGTCGGTGCCCGGTTTCACCAGCTCGATGCCGATCATCAGTCCGCGCCCGCGCACTTCCCGGACGCCGGGATGCTTGGCCGCGGCGGCCCGCAGGCGCTCGATGAGGAGGCCGCCGACGCGACGGGCGTTGCCCTGGAGGTCGTGCTCCAGGAGGTAGGTGAGGTTGGCGAGGCCCGCCGCCATGGTGATCTGGGTGCCGCCGAAGGTCGAAATGCTGTTGGAGTCGAGGCAGTTCATGATGTCGGCGCGGGCGACGACACCGCCGATCGAGCTGCCGTTGCCGATGCCCTTGGCGAAGGTGAGGATGTCCGGCGGACCGTTCTGGCCGTGCGCCTGCCAGCCCCAGAAGTGGTCACCGGTGCGGCCCCAGCCGGTCTGCACCTCGTCGGCGATCCACAACACGCCCCGCTCGGCGAGGACTTCGCGGAAGGCCGCGTACAGGCCGTCGGGCGGGGAGGTGAACCCGCCCACGCCCTGGACGGGTTCGGCGATCAGGGCCGCGGGCGGGCGGACGTGCCCGAGCAGGTCCTTCAGGTCGGCCACACAGGCCGCGATGAACTCGGCGTCGGACAGGTCGGCGTAGGGTCCGCGCGTCCGAACACCCCCGTGGACGTAGAGCGTCTGGAGCGGGGAGAGGGAGGTCGGGGACCAGCCGCGGTTGCCGGTGATGCCGACCGCGCTGAAGGAACGGCCGTGGTAGCTGTTGCGCATGGCCAGGATCTGGTTGCTGCGCCGGTACGAGGTCGCGAGCAGCAGGGCGGTGTCGTTGGCCTCGGTGCCCGAGGTGGTGAAGAAGACGCGGGCGTCGGGGATGCCGGACAACTGGGCGACGCGCTCGGCGAGTTCGACCATCGGGCGGTTGAGGTAGAGCGTGGACGAGTGGAGGATCCGCCCGGCCTGCTCGCTGACCGCCTTGGTGACCTCGGGGAGCGCGTGCGCGGTCATGGTGGTGAGGATGCCGCCGAAGAAGTCCAGGTACTTGTTGCCCTCGGCGTCCCAGACGTGCCGGCCCTCGCCGTGCGTGATCTCCAGCGGGTTGTCGTAGTAGAGGGCGAGCCACTCCGGGAGTACGGCCTTGTGCCGTCCCAGCAGGTCCTTGGTCACGGTTGCACCAACCCTTCGTAGGCGTCGGGACGACGGTCGCGGTAGAACGCCCACTGCTGGCGGACTTCCTCGATCAACCCGAAGTCCAGGTCTCGCACGACGAGTTCCTCGTCCTTGTCACTGGCGACGTCGCCGACGAACTGGCCCCGCGGGTTGACGAAGTACGACGTCCCGTAGAAGTCGTTGTCCCCGTACTCCTCCTGTCCAACCCGGTTGATCGCGGCGATGAAGTACTCGTTGGCCACGGCCGCGGCCGGCTGCTCCAGCTGCCAGAGGTAGGCGGAGAGGCCGCGTGAGGTGGCGGACGGGTTGTAGACCAACTGGGCGCCGTTGAGGCCGAGTTGGCGCCAGCCCTCGGGGAAGTGGCGGTCGTAGCAGATGTAGACGCCGACCTTGCCGACGGCGGTGTCGAAGACGGGCCAGCCGGCGTTGCCCGGCCTGAAGTAGTACTTCTCCCAGAAACCCTTGACCTGCGGGATGTGGTGCTTGCGGTACTTGCCGAGGAAGGTGCCGTCGGCGTCGATCACGGCCGCGGTGTTGTAGTAGAAGCCGTCCTGCTCGATCTCGAAGACCGGGACGACGATCACCATGCCGGTCTCGCGCGCGAGCTGTTGCATACGACGCACGGTCGGCCCGTCGGGCACCGGCTCGGCCCAGTCGTAGTGCTCCGGTTCCTGGACCTGACAGAAGTAGGGGGCGTTGAACACTTCCTGGAACCCGATGATCCGGGCCCCCTGGCGGGCCGCCTCGCGGGCGTGTTCCTCGTGTTTCGCCACCATGGACTCGGTGTCGCCGGTCCAGGTGGCCTGGACCAGAGCGGCGCGTACGACGTTGGCCATGAGCTGCTCCTTCGACGGGGACGTCAGAGCCTCTACGCCCGTAGACAAAGGCCGTAGAGGCATGAACGTAAGCCTCCGGAGGAGCCTTGCCAAGACCATCGCCGTTAACCCGCGGAGTCGATCGCGTTTCACACTCCGGTGGGCGAGCCGATGGGCCGGCTAGGCGGTGAAGCCCGCGACCCGGAGAGCGTGGACGAGATCCCAGTGGCGCTCGTCCGAGACGCCCCGGGCGGCCTCGACCAGCAGCGGGACGAGCTGCTGGGGGTCGGCCGCGACGCTGCGGGCCGCCTCCTCGGGGGTGCGGACCCGGACGTAGGCGTCGAGCAGGGCGCCGATCTCGCGGCGGCGGCCCTCGGTGGCCAGCGCGAGCACCGCCTCACCTATCTCCTCGGCCGGGCGGGCCACGCCCTGCCGCAGGATCTGCTCGCCGTCCGCCGTACGGCCCGCCGCGACCAGCGCGTCCGCCGCGCCCACCAGCCGGTCGGCGGGCAGCGAGGCGGCCTCCCAGAGCAGCGTCGCCCAGTCGGCGCCGAGCCCGGCGCGCTGGAGCTCGGCCGCGAGCAGCGGGAAGCGCGCGGCGGGCCAGTACGCGGCCTCGGCGAGCAGCGCGTGCGCCTCGCCGCTCCGGCCCTCCCGCCGCAGCCCCACGAGCCGCTGCACGGCCTCCACGGTGGCCTGCCGCGCCTCGGCGTCCAGCGCCTCCCGCCTCGGCTGCGCCTGCTCGGCCGGCCGCGCGGCCCCGGCGAAACGGGCCCCGCGCGGGGTACGGCGGGCGGCGGGCGCGGAGGCCGGCAGCTCCGGTACGGCGGCTGCGGGGTCCGGCGCCGGAGTGGCGACGGCGGTGTCGTCCTCGGCCATGCCGGCGAAGCGGGCGCTGCCCCGGCGGCGCTTGCGCTGCTTGGGGGCGGGGGCCGGGTCGGGGGCGGGGTCGTTGGCCTGCGTGGGCTCGGGGGCGGCGGACCGTGCGGCCTCGGGGGCGGGCCAGTCGGAGGCGTCGGTCCCGGGCCAGTCGGCGGGCTCGGGCGCGGGAGCGGCGGCGGGGCTCGGGAAGTCGTCCCGCAGGGGGGCCGGGCTGCCGTAGCCGGGGTTGGCGCGCTCGAAGTCCTCGTAGCCGCGGCGCGCGTCGGGGGCGCTGTCGTCGCGGCGCGCGGGCTGGGACTCGGTGCCGTCGATGCCCGCCGGGCCGTAGCCGCGGCGCGCCTCACGGACGCCCTCGTCGTGACGCAGCGGATCGGGGCCGACATGGCCGCTCCGGGGACCGGCGGCGGGCGTCTGTTCCGTGTCGCGCTGGCGGGGCAGGCGGTGCGGGGTCGGGCCGTTGCCGTACCGACCGTACGGGTCCTCCCCGCCGGACGGGCCGTCCTGGCCCTGGAAGGTGTCGTCGACCCGGAAGACGTTGCCGTGCCGGTCGCGGTGGACCGCCCCGCCACCCCGGAGGCGGACCCGGTTGTCCAACTCCTCGATGCGGGAGCGGAGTTCGGCGCAGCGGGCGGTGGCGCGCTCGTGGTCGTCGTGGGCCCAGGCGAGGTCGAGGCGGAGGGCGTCGGCCGCCTCCTGCGTGGTGGCGGTGCCGAGCAACCGCCCCAGTTCCGCCTGCCGTTCGGCGGCGTACTTCTGTTCGCGGAGCATCACGTCGAGCCGGTCGCTGAGGGCGTCCCGGCTGCCGGGCCGGGCGTCGAACGCGGCGAGCGCCGCCGCGTGCAGGGCGCGGGCGCGTTCCCTCTCCTGGGCGGCGACACCGGGGCCGTACTCGGCGGCGAGGTCCTGGAGCAGCGCCTCCACCACGTCCCAGGGCGGTATCTCACGTCCGCCCAGGCAGGCCTGCATACCATCGGGATCGCGCTGCCAGAACACCCCGCACCAGCCCCCGCCCTGGTCGAGGCGCGCCAGAAGCCGGTCGAGGTAGTTCGCGAACTCCCGCACCTGTCCGGGGAGTTGATCCACAGCCATGCTCCAACTCCCGCCAGACCGGAATGCTCCGGTCCGTAGAAAACACCATTTGTGTTACGACGCGGCTACGGAAGCTTTTCGAGCCGGGCGCAGAGAGTTCGGAGCCTACGCCTCCGCCCTGTGCGCTCGCCGGGTTCCGCCGGATCCGCCGTGTCCGCCACCCGTTTCAGGCCGCCAACGGCGCACACCTGACCACGAGTTGATCCATGGACAGCCCGAGCGCGTCGGCGAGCGCGGCGACCGTGAAGAAGGCGGGTGTCGGTGCCCGGCCGGTCTCGATCTTGCGGAGGGTCTCCGCCGAGATGCCCGCGTGCGCCGCCACGTCCGTCATGCTCCGGCCGCCACGGGCCTCGCGCAGCAGCCGGCCGAGCCGTTCGCCGCGTTCGCGCTCTTCGGGGGTGAGAGGGGTGCGTACCATGCCGTCATTCTAATACCGGTATAGTAATTGGCATGGTGGAACTCAAGACGGACACGTCTATCGATGCGATGTACGAGGCGGGCCAGGTCGTGGCCCGCGCCCTCACGACCGTGCGGGAGGCCGCCGACGTGGGCGTGTCTCTGCTGGAACTGGACGAGTTGGCGCACGACGTGCTGCGGGCGGCGGGCGCGACCTCGCCCTTCCTCGGCTACCGCCCCTCGTTCGCGCCCACTCCGTTCCCGGCGGTCGTCTGCGCCTCGGTGAACGACGCGATCGTGCACGGCATCCCGGACGGCTACCGCCTGCGCGACGGCGACCTGGTCTCGATGGACTTCGGCGCGCAGCTGAACGGCTGGGCCGGCGACTCGGCCATCAGCTTCACCGTCGGCACGCCGCGTCCCGCCGACCTGCGCCTGATCGACACCGCCGAGCGCGCCCTCGCGGCGGGCATCGCGGCGGCCGTCGTGGGCAACCGCATCGGCGACATCGCGCACGCGATCGGCACGGTGTGCCGTGCGGCCGGCTACGGCATCCCCCAGGGCTTCGGCGGCCACGGCATCGGCCGCCAGATGCACGAGGACCCCGGCGTCCCGAACGAGGGCCGCCCCGGCCGGGGTTTCCCCCTCCGCCACGGCATGGCCCTCGCGATCGAGCCCATGCTGATCGCGAGCGGCAAGGACGGCTACCACGAGGCCCCGGACGGCTGGACCCTGCGAACGAACGACGGCTCGAGGGCGGCGCACGTGGAACACACGGTGGCGATCACGGATGGCGGGCCAAGGGTCCTTACCGAGCGACGCTGACCGTCCCGCCCAGGGGCGCGGGGCCGTGTCGATGTGCGGCTCCGCCGCGTGGGCGCGACCAGCCACAGCACACCCGCAGACATGAACGCACCTAAAACAGCACATGCTCCCCGCAGTGGTCCGTGCCATGGTGGATTGATGACCAGTGGCCACATACCACCTGAAAACGACCCCTTCGCAGACTTCTTCGCCAGGTTCTTCGGAGGGGCCACCCGCCCCGGTCCACGCCACGTAGACATAGCCCGCCTGTTGAGCCAGCCGGCCAGGGACCTCGTCCGGGGCGCCGCCCAGTACGCCGCGGAACACGGCAGCCACGACCTGGACACCCAGCACCTGCTGCGCGCCGCGCTCTCCGCGGAGCCGACCCGCGGCCTCCTCACCCGTGCCGGCGCGGACCCCGACTCCCTGGCGGCGGAGATCGACGAGCGCTCTGGACCGGTCCAACCCCCGGAGGGCACGTCCCTCAACCTCACCCCGGCCGTCAAGCGCGCCCTCCTGGACGCGCACGACCTGGCGAGGGCGGGCGGCGCGGGCTACATCGGCCCCGAGCACGTGCTCGGGGCCCTCGCCGCGAACCCGGACTCCGCCGCCGGGCACATCCTGAACGCGGCCCGCTTCGCCCCCACGGGCCTGCCGCCCGAGGCACCGGACGGCACGCTGCCGCGCACGGACCAGCCGCGCCCCACCGGCACCCCGACCCTCGACAAGTACGGCCGCGATCTCACCGACCTGGCCCGGCACGGCCGTATCGACCCGGTGATCGGCCGTGACGAGGAGATCGAGCAGACCATCGAGGTGCTGTCCCGGCGCGGCAAGAACAACCCGGTGCTGATCGGCGACGCGGGGGTCGGCAAGACCGCGATCGTCGAGGGGCTCGCCCAGCGCATCACGGACGGCGACGTCCCGGACGTGCTGACCGGGCGGCGGGTGGTCGCGCTCGACCTGACGGGCGTGGTCGCGGGCACCCGTTTCCGGGGCGACTTCGAGGAGCGGCTGACGAACATCGTCGGCGAGATCCGCGCGCACTCCGACGAACTGATCGTGTTCATCGACGAGTTGCACACCGTGGTGGGCGCGGGCGGTGGCGGCGAGAGCGGTTCGACGGACGCGGGCAACATCCTCAAACCGGCGCTGGCGCGCGGTGAATTGCACATCGTGGGCGCCACTACGCTGGAGGAGTTCCGCCGGATCGAGAAGGACGCGGCGCTGGCCCGCCGCTTCCAGCCGATCCTGGTGCCCGAGCCGACCGTCGCGGACGCGATCGAGATTCTGCGCGGACTGCGCGACCGCTACGAGGCACACCACCAAGTCCGGTACACCGACGAGGCGTTGGTGGCCGCCGTGGAACTGTCCGACCGCTATCTCACCGACCGCCGCCTGCCCGACAAGGCGATCGACCTGATCGACCAGGCGGGCGCGCGGGTACGGCTGCGGGCGCGCACGAAGGGCACGGACGTACGGGCCCTGGAGCGCGAGGTGGAGCAGCTCGCCCGCGACAAGGACCAGGCGGCGGCCGACGAGGACTACGAGAAGGCGACCCGACTCCGGGACCGCATCGCCGAGTTGAAGGTGCGGCTGGCGGAGGCGGGCGGAGAAGACACGGGCGACGAGGGACAGCACCTGGAGGTCACCGGGGAAGCGATCGCCGAAGTCGTGTCCCGGCAGACCGGCATCCCGGTGAGCAGTCTCACCGCGGAGGAGAAGGACCGGCTGCTCGGTCTGGAGGAGCATCTGCACCGGCGGGTCGTCGGCCAGGAGGAGGCGGTGCGGGTCGTGTCGGACGCGGTGCTGCGCTCGCGAGCGGGGCTGGCGAGCCCGGACCGGCCGATCGGCAGCTTCCTGTTCCTGGGCCCAACAGGCGTCGGCAAGACGGAACTTGCCCGCGCGCTCGCGGAGGCACTGTTCGGCAGCGAGGACCGGATGGTCCGCCTGGACATGAGCGAGTACCAGGAACGGCACACGGTGAGCCGTCTCGTCGGCGCCCCGCCCGGTTACGTCGGCCACGAGGAGGCCGGTCAGTTGACCGAGGTCGTACGCCGGCACCCCTACTCGCTCCTCCTCCTCGACGAGGTCGAGAAGGCGCACCCGGACGTCTTCAACATCCTCCTCCAGGTCCTGGACGACGGCCGGTTGACCGACTCGCAGGGCCGCACGGTCGACTTCACCAACACGGTGATCGTGATGACCAGCAACCTCGGTTCCGAGGCGATCACCCGGCGCGGGGCGGGGATCGGTTTCGGGCCGGGCGGCGCCGACGCGGACGAGGAGGCGCGGCGCGAGCAGATCCTGCGCCCGCTGCGCGAGCACTTCCGCCCGGAGTTCCTCAACCGTATCGACGAGATCGTCGTCTTCCGTCAGCTCACGGCCGAGCAACTCCGGCTGATCACCCAGCTGTTGCTGGAACGCACCCGCCGCCTCATGCACGCACAGGGCATCGCGGTCGAGTTCACGGACCCGGCCGTCGACTGGCTGTCCCAGCAGGGCTTCCAGCCCGAGTACGGCGCCCGGCCGCTGCGGCGGACCATCCAGCGCGAGGTCGACAACCAGCTGTCCCGGCTGCTCCTGGACGGCCGGATCGCGGAGGGCGGCCGGGTGACGGTGGACGTGACGGACGGGCGGCTCGCGTTCCGGACGGATACGGCCACCTCGCCCGCCTCCGACCTGTCGGCTACGACTCCGCCCGCCTCCGGCTCACCGGCTACGGGGCCGGATTGACCACCGCCGCCGACCCGCCGCCGCGCCGTACCTTCTCGGCGGCGGCCAACCACTCCCCGTTCGGCAGCCGTTGCACACCCGTCGCCGCGCCGATCTCCGGATTCAGCGTGAAGGAGTGCCCGATGGCTTGCAACTGGGTCTTCAAGTCGCTGTTGTAGAGCGCCGGTTCGAGTTCCGTGTTGGCCGCGTTGCGCTGACTCGCGCGAGGCGCGGCGATCGCGTCCACGAGTGGCAGCTTCCGGTCCAGGAACTCCGTGAGGGTCTGGAGCACGGTCGTGATGATGGTCGCGCCACCGGGTGAACCGAGCGCCACGACCGGCTTGTTGTGCTTGTCGAGGACGATCGTCGGCGAGATCGAGGAGCGCGGGCGCTTGCCCGGACCCGGCAGGTTCGGGTCGTGGACGGCCGGGTTGGCGGGCGTGAAGGAGAAGTCGGTCAGCTCGTTGTTGAGCAGGAAGCCGCGGCCGGGCACGGTCATCGCGCTGCCGCCGGTCTGCTCGATGGTGAGCGTGTAGGAGACGACGTTGCCCCACTTGTCGGCGACCGTGAGGTGGGTGGTGTTCTCGCCCTCGTACGTCGTCGGGGCGGCCGTCCCGGCGGCGGTGCAGGCCGTCGGGTTGCGCGGGTCGGCGGGCGCCAGCGGGCTGGTGAGGACCGCGTCGTCCTTGATGAGGCAGGCGCGCGAGTCGGCGAACTTCTGCGAGAGGAGTTCCTTCGTCGGTACGTCCTCGAAGGCGGGGTCGCCGACCCAGCGCCCCCGGTCCGCGAACGCGATCCGGCTGGCCTCGATGTAGTGGTGCAGGTACTGGACCTCGCTGACCTTCGAAAGGTCGGTCTTCTCAAGGATGTTGAGGGCCTCGCCGACGGTCGTGCCACCGGAGGAGGAGGGCGCGATGGAGTAGACGCCGAGTCCGCGGTACGTCGTCTTCGTGGGGGCCTGGAGCTTGGCGCGGTAGGCCGCGAGGTCCTGGGTGGAGAGCTTGCCGGGGCGGGCGTTCCAGCCCGAACTCGCGTCCACCTTCGGGGTGTTCACCGTGGCGAGGATGTCCTTGCCGAGTGCGCCGCGATAGATGTCCCCGATCCCCTTCTTGCCCAACTCCTTGTAGGTGGCGGCAAGTTCGGGGTTCTTGAAGGTGGAGCCGACGACCGGCAGGGCGCCGCCGGGCAGGAACAGCTTGGCGGTGTCGGGGAAGTAGCGGAAGCGCGTCTCGTTGGCCGCCGTCTGGGTGCGGAAGGTGTCGTCGACCGTGAAGCCGTCGGACGCGATCCGCTCGGCGGGCTTGAGGACCGTACCGAGCTTCTCACTGCCCCACTGGTCGAGGGCCGTCTGCCAGGTAGCGGGCGTGCCCGGGGTGCCGACGCTGAGGCCGCTGCTGACGGCGTCGGCGAAGGCGAGTGCCTTGCCGTTCTCCACGAAGAGGTTGGAGTCGGCGGTCAGCGGAGCGGTCTCGCGGCCGTCGATGGTGTGCACCGTACGGGACTTGGCGTCGTAGTAGACGAAGTAGCCGCCTCCGCCGATGCCGGAGGAGTAGGGCTCGGTGACGCCGAGCGCGGCGGCGGTGGCGACGGCCGCGTCGACCGCGTTGCCGCCCTTCTTCAGGACCTCGATACCGGCAGCGGTGGCGTCCGCGTCGACGCTCGCCACGGCACCGCCGTAGCCGACGGCGACCGGAACCTTCGTCGGTGTGCTGCTGCTCGTCGCGGCGGGTGGGGCCGCGGCCCCGACCGACACCACGGCGGCCGAGACCGCCAGGACCGACAGTTTCCGTGCCACTGGGCGACGCATCCGTACCTCCAGTCCAGAACCGTCCGCGCAGCGTATCCACCTGGCACGGGCCCCGACAGACCGCTTCCGGCCGCCGCCACACGAACGTCACACGTCGAACACCGGTACGTACCAGCCACATCGGGCCGCTAACATGCGCGCCCATGAATGACGACGTGCGCAACATCGTTCTGGGCGTGGTCGCCGCCGGCCTCAGCGCCGCGCTCGGCTGGCTCGCCCGCACCTACCTGTGGAAGCGCAAACTCCGGCGCAAGCAGGCGTTCTTCGGGCTGCCCGACAACTCCGAGTCGCTGCTCGTGGTCAACCGCGAGGCGGGCGGCCCCGAACTCACGGTGATGCGGCACGACGTGTTCGCACTCCTCGAACTCGCCGCCCTGATCAAGGACTGCAACGCGCACGCCCAGGTCGTCGCGCACGACGCGGCCCAGCAGGGCTTCGGCGAGCGCACCGAGTTCTGCGTGGGCGGCCCGGCCTCCAACCGCCGGATGGCAGCGCATCTGGCGTCCCTGCTGCCCGGCATCCGCGTCAACGTCGACCCCGATCCGGGGCCGGACCGGGGCGCGTTCCAAATAGGCAGCGAGCGCTACCGACTTGAGCCCGGCAAGGGCGAGTACGTGCTTCTCGCCCGGCTCACCGCCGGTCAACTCGGCGGCGCGCGGCCGGTGTTCCTCTTCTGCGGCCAGCGTGCGATCACCAATCAGGCGGCGTCCCGCTATCTCGCCCGCAACCACGAGAAGTTGGCCCGCAAACACGGCGGCAACACCTTCGTCCTGCTGCTGAAGGTGGTCAACTCGCAGGCGTACGGGCCCGATGTGGTGGAACTGGTGGCGGACGTGACCCGGGCGGCGGAAACGCCTCTGCCTGCACCGGCACCACGAAGTTCGCACCGCGCCTCCTGAAGTCACACACACTTCAACAATCGTTACTGGCACGTAACTTACCCACGGGTTACCTCAGGTAAAGGGGTGCGGTTACCGTCGGGTCACTTTGCATTGACACGTGTGAGGAGTGACCCGTGCGAAACCGTCGCCAGTCCCTGCGTACGACCGCCGCGGTCGCCGTCTCCGCGACTCTCGTCGCCGGAGGCGTCCTCGGGCTCGCCCCCGCCGCCCAGGCCGCCACGAACGGCGTCCGCTTCGTCGACATCGCGGGCGACGGCGGCACGAAGCTCGCGGCGAACGTCGTCACCCCCGCGGGCGCCGACGGCTCACGCCGCTACCCTCTCCTCGTCCTGCCCACGAGCTGGGGCTTCCCCCAGGTCCAGTACCTCGCCCAGGCCGAGAAGCTCGCGAACTCCGGCTATGTCGTGGTGAGTTACAACGTCCGCGGCTTCTGGCAGTCCGGCGGCGGGATAGAGGTCGGCGGCCCGGCCGACGTGGCCGACGCGTCCAAGGTCATCGACTGGGCGCTCGCCAACACCCCGTCCGACGCGGGGCACATCGGCATGGCGGGCGTGTCGTACGGAGCCGGCATCAGCCTCCTCGCGGCCGCACACGACAAGCGGATCAAGGCAGTTGCCTCACTGAGCGGCTGGGCCGACCTGATCGACTCGATCTACTCGGGCCGTACCGAGCACTCCCAGGCGACCGCCCTGCTGGACGGCGTCGGCGAGGTCACCGGCCGCCCGAGCGCGGAGACCAGCCAGATGTTCAAGGACTTCCTCGCCGGCGACCTGTCCAAGGAGCAGGAGTTGATCGCCTGGGGGAAGGAACGCTCTCCCGCGACCTACCTCGATCAGATCAACAAGAACGGCGCGGCCGTCATGCTCGCCAACGCGTGGGGCGACTCGATCTTCCCGCCCAACCAAATGACCAAGTTCTACGGCGAGTTGACCGGCCCCAAGCGGCTCGAACTCCGTCCCGGCGACCACGCCACCGCCGAACTGACCGGCCTGTTCGGGCTGCCCAACGACGTGTGGACGGACACCGAGCGCTGGTTCGACCACTATCTCAAGGGCGAGGACAACGGGATCAACCGCGAGGACCCCGTGGAGCTCAAGTCCCGTTCCACGGGCGGCTACGAGGGTTATCCGGACTGGAAGTCGGTCGGCGCGACCCGCAAGAAGATCGACCTCGCGGGCACGACCACCATCCACACCAACGTCGACTCGGGCGCGGACGGCGGGATCGTCTTCCTGTCCAGCATCCTCGACCAGGTGGCGCAGGTGCCGCCTCTCGCGTGGGTCCCGCTGCTGCCACGCCGCTGGGCCGCCGTATGGCAGTCGGGGACGTACACGAGCGCCCAACAGGTGCGCGGCACGGTGAAGTTGCACACCACGGTCACGGACACCAAGGAGAGCGGCACCCTCGTCGCGTACCTCTACGACATGGGCCCGCTCGGCCTCGGCAAGCTGGTCAGCAACGCGCCGTACACCTGGCACGGGCAGACGCCCGGCAAGCCGTTCGGTGTGGACCTGGAGTTGTTCTCCACGGCCTACGACGTCCCGGCAGGGCACCATCTCGCCCTGGTCGTCGACACGGTCGACCCGCTCTACATCGAGCACAACCCGACCGGCGCGCAGCTGACCTTCTCCTCGCCCGCGAACGACCCGTCGTACGTGTCGATCCCGCTGCGCGAGCAGTGATCTCCGGCTGCCGCCGGACGGGCAAGTGCCCTCCAACTACTGCACCCGCGGCAGCAGCGTCCCTGGTTCGGCCGGGGCCACGTCCACGGCCTCGGTCCTGGGACTGCGCTGCTCCCGGCGGGACACCCAACCGGCGAACCAGGAGAGCAGCATGCACATCCCGATGTAGATCGGCGAGATCACCATCACCACGGGGATGAACGGCAAATCGTAGTCGAGGTTCGACGCGATCAGCTTCCCGGCGTGGAGAAACTCCTCATAGGTGATCAGATAGCCCAGCGAGGTGTCCTTCAGCGCGACCACCAACTGGCTGATGATGGCGGGCAGCATGGCCCGTACGGCCTGCGGTACGAGGACGTAGGACATCACCTGGGTCTTGCGCATGCCGAGCGCGAACGCGGCCTCCCGCTGGCCGCGTTCGACGCTGTTGACACCGGAGCGGAAGACCTCGGCGAGCACCGAGCCGTTGTAGAGGGTGAGGCCGGCCACCAGTGCGGGCAGCGGCTGCACCTTGAGCGCCACGAAGATGAAGAAGATCATCACCAGGACGGGCATGGCGCGGAAGAACTCCACGAGGAGGGTGGAGAGCCGGCGCACCGGCCAGTGGTCCGAGAGGCGTCCCACGGCCAGCAGGGTGCCGAGTGCCAGTGACAGTACGGCCGCCAGCCCGAAGGCCTTGAGCGTGTTGCCGAGGCCGCGCAGCAGGAGTTCCTGAATTCCCTTGTACTCGAAGGGCATCCACTTCGTGTACGTGAACTGGTCGGTGTCGAACAGGAGATAGAGGATCCAGGCGAGGAGGCCGAGGATGACGACGGTGGACGCGATGCCGTAAAGGCGGTGCCGTTTGCGGGTCTTGGGGCCGGGGACGTCGTAGAGGGCGTTGGCGGTGGTCATCGGGCGACTCCCCACTTCCTCTCCAGCGCGTTGAACAGCGCGCTGATGGCGAGGGTGATGATCAGGTAGCCGAGGGCGATCCAGACGAAGGTCCAGACGATGTTGTAGCCGAGCTCGCTCAACGTCCGGTAGGTGCCGAGGAGTTCGGTGACGCTGAAGGCGCCCGCGATCGCCGAGTTCTTGGCGAGCGCAATGAGGGTGGAGCCGACCGGCGGGATCACCGAGCGGAACGCCTGCGGCAGGACGACCAGGCCGAGGCTCTGCCCGAAGGACATCCCGAGGCTGCGGGCCGCCTCGCTCTGTCCCCTGGGCACGGTGTTGATGCCGGAGCGCAGCGCCTCGCAGATGAACGCCGAGGTGTAGCAGCCGAGCGCGAGGACCGCGAACACCTTGAAGGGCAGCACGAGTCCGAAGCGCGGCAGGCCGAGCAGGACCGCGAAGAAGAGCAGGGTGAGCGGGGTGTTGCGCAGGACGGTGACCCACACCGTGCCGAACACGCGCAGCGAGCCGACCGGGGCGACCCGGAAGGAGGCCATGAGGAAGCCGAGGACGAGCGCCAACACCGAGGCGTAGACGGTGAGTTCGACGGTGCCGAGGAAGCCGTCGCCGAAGGTCGAGAAGTTGTCTGTCAGTACGTTCACATCGGCCTCGCTCAGCTCGCCGGGTAGCGGTCGATCGCGGGCGGGGTGGGCGCGGGCACTCCGGACAGGCCGAGCGTCGCCTCGTACGCCTTCTTCCAGTCGCCGTTCTTCTCACGGGCCTCCAAGGCGTCGTCGAGGGCGAAGCGCAGGGCGTTGTCGCCGTGCGGGACACCGATGCCGTACGGCTCCTTCGAGAAGGGCTTGCCGACGACCTTGAGCTGGTCGGGGACCTTCGCCGCGTAGCCGATGAGGATCGCGTCGTCGGTGGTGACGGCGTCGACCTGGTAGGTGAGCAGGTTGTCGACACAGACCGAGTAGGTGTCGTAGGCGACGAGTTGGGCCTTCGGATAGTCGTCCTTGATGCGCTGGTACGGCGTCGATCCGGCCGCCGAGCAGACGCGTTTGCCGGCGAGGTCCTGCGGGCCGTGGATGTCGTGCTCGTCGCTGCGGACGAGCAGTGACTGACCGGCCATGTAGTAGGGGCCGGCGAAGCCGACGAGTTTCTTGCGCATGTCGTTGATGGTGTAGGTGCCGACGTAGTAGTCGATCTGGCCGTTCTGCAGGGCGGTTTCGCGGTTGGCCGAGGCGATCGTCTTGAAGTGGACGGTCTTCGGGGCGAGGCCGAGGGAGGCCGACATCATCCTGGCGATCTCGATGTCGAAGCCGGAGTAGGTGCCGGTCGCGGGGTCCTTCTCGCCGAGGTAGGGCTGGTCCTCCTTGGCGCCGACGACGAAGTAACCGCGCTTCTTCGCCCGCTTCCAGGTCTTGGAGTCGGGGAGCTGAAAGCCTTGTGCCACTTGGTAGTTGGGGAGTCTCTCGGCGGCCGGGCCCTTCACGGGCGGGCTGCCCTCCTTGCCGCAGGCGGTCGCGAGCAGCGCGAGGATCAGCACCAGAAGCACACGGGTCGTACGGAACATGGATCGCACTCCCCCGCTCAGTGCTTGAGGATCTTGGACAGGAAGTCCTTGGCCCGGTCGCTGCGCGGGTTGGTGAAGAACTCCTCGGGGGTGCGGTCCTCGACGACGCGGCCGTCGGCCATGAACACGACGCGGCCCGCGGCGGATCGGGCGAAGCCCATCTCGTGGGTGACGACGACCATGGTCATGCCGTCGTGGGCCAACTGCCGCATGACTTCCAGGACTTCGTTGATCATCTCCGGGTCGAGGGCCGAGGTCGGCTCGTCGAAGAGCAGGGCCTTGGGTTCCATGGCGAGGGCGCGGGCGATGGCCACGCGCTGCTGCTGGCCGCCGGAGAGCTGCGCGGGGAACTTGGGCGCCTGCGAGGCGAGTCCCACGCGGTCGAGGAGTTCCAGGGAGCGCCGGTCGGCGTCGTCCCGCTTGCGCTTGCGAACCTTGATCTGGGCCAACGAGACGTTCTGCAGCACGGTCTTGTGGGCGAAGAGGTTGAACGACTGGAAGACCATGCCCACTTCGGCGCGGAGCTGTGCGAGGGCCCTGCCCTCCTCGGGCAGCGGCCGGCCGTCGAGCTGGATCGTCCCGGACTCGATGGTCTCCAGCCGGTTGATCGCCCGGCACAGCGTCGACTTTCCCGACCCCGAAGGGCCGATGACCACGACCACCTCCCCCTTGCCGACGGTGAGGTTGATGTCCTGGAGGACATGCAGCTCCCCGTAGTACTTGTTGACGTCCCGCAGTTCGATCAACGGATCGACGGCCATGCCCAGCCCTACTCACTCTCAGCTGTGTCGTGGTTGCCGCAAACTATCCACACAAGACCGGAGTTAACGCACGACACGCACTTTTCGGGCATTAGCCGTATTTACGCCCCTCTTACTCTTCGGAGACCTCCGCGTACAGCTGCGAGAGCTCGGGCACCCCGCTCGCGGCCCACTCGTGACCGGAGGCCACGACGTCGAACTCGCGCCCGGAGTCCAGCCGTACGACGGGCTGGCCGTCCGGCCGGATCTCCCAGGCGGCACCCTCCACCGTGCGCACGATCACCGTGCCGAGATACAGACCGGCGTCGTTGCCGAGCCAGGACACGGTCTCCTCGTCGTCCCGCCAGCGCGGCACCAGCTGGTCGAGTGCCTCCAACGAGCTTGCGGAGTCGTCGAGTTGGATGCCCTCCCGAGCGGCGTGCGAACGGAGCAGCTCGCACTCGGCCAGCAGCTCGGCGATGCCCTCGGCGTCATGGATACGGTGCTTCTCGGCCCGGTCGCCCAGGAAAGGGATGTTCATACATACAGCGTGTCATTCGGACCGCCGTACGCACCACAGGGCGTCGCGGGTGGCGTGTCAGCACCCCGGCCGCGGCGGGGGAAAGCCCCTCTCCCGAGCGCGGGTTGGCCGGATGGTGGGTGCGATGTCCTGTTCGTACGGTCGCAGTATGCATCGGACAGGCAGGATGATCGTGATGTCTTCGGTTGCCGCAGCCCTGGTGGTGAGCGGTTCGGTGTCAGCGGGTGCCGTGGCGGCGGGAGCGGTTCCGGCCGCGTCGGCGCAGACCGCGCACGACGCGGGGCGGGGGCGGGTGGTGTCGGTGACGCACCTGCGGACGCTGTCCGCGCGACAGGTGACCGCCGAGCTGAGGAGTGATGAGGACGGCCCGGACTGGTACACGGGACGCGTCCGCCACGGCGTGGACACGTACCGGGTGGTCTACCGCACGGTGGACGCCAAGGGGCGGCCGACCACCGCGAGCGGGCTGCTGACGTTCCCGCGCGGTGGTGAGCGGCGGCTGCGGACGGTGTCGTTCACGCACGGCACGGAACTCTTCAAGGGCGATGTCGCCTCGGTGTCGAGCGAGGTGTGGAGCCAGGCGCCCGCCCTCACCTACGCGTCGGCGGGCTTCGCCGTCGTACTCCCCGACTACCTGGGGCTCGGCCTCGGCCCCGGGCGGCAGGCGTGGATGGATGTGCCGTCCGAGACGACGGCCGCCCTGGACCTGCTGCGGGCCGCGGCCTCCGTCGCGCCCACGGTGGGACGGCAGTTGGGGCACGAGGTGCTGGCCACCGGCTTCTCCCAGGGGGCGTCGGCGGCGCTCGGGCTGACCCGGGCCCTTCAGGAGGGGGCCGATCCGCGCTTCCGGGTCACGGCGGTGGCGCCGGTGAGCGGTGCGTACGCCTTCCGTGACGTGGCGTTCCCGTCCCTGCTGGACGGACGGGCGGACGCGAAGGACGGCGTGATCTACACCGCGCTGGCCCTGGTCTCCTTCAACCGGCTCCATCACCTCTACGACAGCCTGGGCGAGGTCTTCCGCGCGCCGTACTCCCGCACGATCGAGGGCCTGCTGGACGGCACGCACACCGGGCAGGAGGTCGTGGCGAAGACCCCGGCCGCGGTCGACGCCCTGCTCACCCGGCACGGGCGGGCGCTCATCGAGCACCCGACGGGCGGACTGGCCGCCGCGCTGCGGATCACCGACGGGGTGTGCACGGGCTGGACGCCGAAGATGCCCGTGCGGCTGTACTACGCCGAGGGCGACGAACAGGCCGTGAACGGCAACAGCGAGCACTGCCAGGCGTCGTTCCGGGCCCGGGGCGTCGACGTACCGCTCGTCGACCTCGGCACTCCGGACTACGGCGGCTCCCGCCATCTGGGTTCCCAGCAGGCGGCGACGGGGGCCGTCGTACGGTGGTTCGCCTCGCTGGGCTGAGCGGGCGGGCGGGGTCCGGTGCGGTCCGGTCAGACGTCCAGGTCGACGACCACCGGTGCGTGGTCCGAGGCGCCCTTGCCCTTGCGCTCCTCGCGGTCGACGTAGGAGTCGGTGACGGCCTTCGCGAAGGGCTCGTTGCCGTAGACCAGGTCGATGCGCATGCCCCGGTTCTTCGGGAAGGCGAGCTGGCGGTAGTCCCAGTACGTGTACGGGTGGTCGTACTTGAGGGGGCGCGGGACGACGTCCGAGAGGCCCGCGTCGCGCAGGGCGGTGAGGGCGGCGCGCTCGGCCGGGGTGACGTGGGTGAGGCCCTCGAAGGCGGCCACGTCGAAGACGTCGTCGTCGGTCGGCGCCACGTTGTAGTCGCCCAGCACCGCGAACGGGCGGCTGCCGCGCGCGTCCTCCGCGACGGCCGCTCTGAGGGCCTCGAACCACTGGAGCTTGTACGCGTAGTGGGGGTGGTCCACCTCTCGGCCGTTCGGCACGTACACCGAGCAGACGCGGACCGGGCCGCAGGTCGCCGCGACGGCGCGGGGCTCCTGGACGCCGTCGTAACCGGGGTCCCCGGTCAGGCCCTTGACCACGTCTTCGAGGCCTACGCGGGAGAGCACCGCCACGCCGTTCCACCGGCCGGTCGCGTTCACCGCAGCCTCGTAGCCCGCCGCGCGCAGCTCGTCGAACGGGAACTGCGCCTCGGCGAGCTTGGCCTCCTGGAGGCACAGCACGTCGGTGCCGCTGCTCTCCAGCCAGGCCAGGAGCCTCGGCAGACGGGCGGTGATCGAGTTCACGTTCCAGGTCGCGATGCGCATGCCTCACAACCTACCGAACGGCACTGACACTCAGACCGACGCGCTGTCCCCCGGCGCCAGCCGCAGGTGCTCCGCGCCACCGAGCGCGCCGATCTGATGGTCGTAGATCGGGCGGGCGAGGTCCGTGAGCAGGGCGTCGTGGATGTCGTAGGCGCGCTGCGGCTTGACCTCGCGGACGTAGTCGATGACCTCGGAGATCTTGCTCCAGGGGGCCATGACCGGGAGCATCAGGGTCTCGACGGGGTGGTCGGGGACGGTGAGGGCGTCGCCGGGGTGGAAGACGCGTCCGGCGTCGACGAGGTAGCCGACGTTGGTGATGCGCGGGATGTCGGGGTGGATCACGGCGTGCAGTTCGCCGTGCACCTGGACGTCGAAGCCCGCCGCCGTGAAGGTGTCGCCGTGGCCGACGGTGTGCACCCGGCCCGGGAAGGCGGCGGAGAGCTGGTCCGCGACCGACTTCAGGGTCCAGATCTCGGCGCCCGGGCTGGCCTCCAGGCCGGCCCGCAGCCGGTCCTCGTTGAAGTGGTCGAGGTGCTCGTGCGTGACGAGGATCGCGTCGACGCCGTCGGTCGCGTCCTCCTCGGTGAAGGTGCCCGGGTCGATGACGAGGGTCCGGCCGTCCTTCTCCAGGCGGATGCAGGCGTGCGACTTCTTGGTGAGCGTGGTGAGCGTCATGGGTCCATCCTGCCGCTGCCCGGCGCCTCGCGGGCAGCCGAGGCTGGTGCTTTCGGTACCCGGCTGAAGATCACTCCGTGGGGGTCGTCTCCTCGCGGATGACCTGCTGGGCGACCTTGAAGGCGCTGTTCGCCGCGGGCACCCCGCAGTACACGGCCGCCTGGAGCAGCACCTCCTTGATCTCGACCGGGGTGAGGCCGTTGCGCAGCGCAGCGCGGGTGTGGAAGGCCAGTTCGTCCAGGTGACCGCCCGCGACCAGCGCGGTGAGGGTGACACAGCTGCGCGAGCGCCGGTCGAGGCCGGGCCGGTCCCAGATCTCGCCCCACGCGTATCGCGTGACGAACTCCTGGAAGTCCCCGGAGAACTCGTCCGCCTGCGCCAGCGCCCGGTCCACATGCGCGTCGCCGAGCACCTCCCGGCGGACCTTGATCCCGGCGTCGTAGGGATCCGGACGGCCCATGACCTGCGGCGGTACGGGAGGCGGCGGCGCGATCTCGGCGATGGGCACCACCTGCTGCGGCGCGGCGAGGACCGGCCTGACCGGGGGCGCCACGATGGCCATCTGCCCGGTGGACTGGTCGAAGGGCGGCTGCCAGGCGGTGGAGAAGTGCCGGACCAGAAGGTCGGTGACGGCGGCGGGCTGCTCGACCGGGACCAGGTGCGAGGCGCCCGGTACGACCGCGAGGCGGGCGTCCGGGATGCCGGCGACCAGCGTGCGGGCCTCGGCGGGGCCGGTGACCTGGTCGTCCGAGCCGACCAGGACGAGGGTCGGCACACCGATCCGGGCGAGTTCGGACCGTACGTCGAACGCGGCCAGCGCCTCGCACGCGGCGATGTAGCAGCCGGGGTCGGTGGTGCGCACCATCTGTACGGCCCACTCGGTGATCGCGGGCTGCGTGGCCGCGAAACCGCCCGTGAACCAGCGCTCGGGCGAGGTGCGGGCGATGGGGTCGAGCCCGTTGGTGCGCACGATCACCCCGCGCTGACGGAACTCGTCCGCCGTTTCGAAGCGCGGCGAGGCGGCGATCAGCGCCAGCGAGGCCACCCGCTCGGGGTGGCGCAGGACCAGTTCGAGACCGACCGCGCCGCCGAGCGCGCAGCCCGCGTAGCCGAAGCGCTGCACGCCGAGCGCGTCGAGGGTGGCGAGCAGCCGGTCGGCCAGGTCGGAGACCGAGCCGGCCGGGTGCGCGGGCGAGCCGCCGTGGCCCGGCAGGTCGTACCGGAAGACCCGCCACTGCTTCGCCAGCTCGGGCACCTGGCGGTCGAACATGTGCCACGTCGTCCCGAGCGAGGGGCCCAGGATGAGAACCGGGGCGTCCTCGGGGCCGTCGAAGCGGTACTGGAGGGCGGGGCTGTTGTTCATGTCGCTCACCGCTCCAACGTAACCGCCGTTTCTTACGGTCCGGTCGTGGGGCCCCCGGTCTCCGCACCCGGCTCCCACACTTCGGTGGGGAACCCTCACATCGCCTTCACTGGATATCGGGCGGGGTGCGGGGCGTGGAGTGCGGGCGGCGGCGGGCGGCGGGTGAGCTGCGGCTCAGAGTTCACCGGGGGCGCCCAGGCCCGTGAGTGCGCCGACCGGGTCCAGGTCCGGGGTGCCTCTGGGCCACCAGTCGTCGTGGCCTGGTTCGGACTCGTAGGCGTACCACAACCCGTCGCGGCCCAGGCGGAGTTGGACATGGCCGTGGGGGTGGGTGAGGTGGTTGTGCCAGGGGCGGAAGGCCGGGAGGTCGGCGGCGAGGAGCAGCGGGCGGGCCCGGTCGAAGCGGCCGGCCGGCGGATCCCAGGGCTCCTCCAGCACCGCGAGTCCCTCGATGCCGCCCTGCCGCCAGGCTGCGACCGCGCGTGCCAGGTCGCCCGGGGTGCGTCCGGTGGCCTTGGCGAGGGAGGCGTAGAGGGTGCGGGTGGTGGCGGTCAGCCCCGAGCCCGGGCGGGCGGCGGCGAGGCGTACCGCGTCCTGCCACAGGGTCAGCTCGCCGACCGGATCGCGACCGGTGCTGAGCAGCGCGTGCGCGCGGGCGGCGGCGTCGGTCGCCAGCTGGTCGAGGGCGAAGGGGTCCGGGCCGCCGGGTGAAGCCGGGTACACAGGAGGCTGCTCGGGGTGCGGGGGCGTGGGCAACGGGGGTGGGAGCGGCGGGAGTCGGCGGTCCGTCGCGAGGGCGTCCGTGGCCCGCACGCCGGGAAGCGGGGCCGGTTCCCGGTCCTGGGCGGCGCGGGCGGCCCGGGTCGCGTTGCGGCGGGACAACGCGTCGAGCAGCGGGCGTTCGCCCCGGCCGCGCAGCAGGAGCAGCACGAAGGGGTCGGCGTCGAGGAGGCGCGCGGTCTGGTAGCAGAGGGCGGCGGCGTGCTTGCAGGGGTGCCCGATGTCGGGGCAACTGCAGTGCGGGTCCAGATCACCAGGCCCCGGCAGCAACGGAACCCCGCACTCGGCAAGGGACTTGGGCATCTCCTTGTCGAGCAGCGCGGCGATGTGCCCGGGCCGGTCGGCGGCGGCGTCCAGGAACCGGTCCCAGTCGGCGTCGTCCAGCGTCCGCAACCGCACCTGTACGCGGTACGGGCGCGGGCGGCTGCCCTGCACATACGCGAGCACGAGCCCCGGCGTCACGGTGATCGCGTCGACGTGGCCCTTCTCGGCGTAACCCCGCCCGCGCGCAAGCCGCTTCGCGTCCAGGGCGCCTTCCTCCAACGCGGTGACCCAGGCGTTGCCCCACCAGGTCTCGGCGAAGTGCGTGTCCTTCGACGGCTTCGGCGGGAACGCGGGGAAGGTGCGGCGGAGGTCGCCGTCGCGGGTGGGGGCGGCCATGGTGGTGGGGGTTGTGGGGATGGGGATGGGGATGGCGTTGGGGTTGGAGTTGGAGTTGGAGTTGAGGGTTGCGGCCGTGATGCGGAGCTCGGTGTGATCCTGCGTCCGTTGGCTCCAACTCGCTTGTTCTTCTGGGGCGTTGTCGGCGGGCGGCTCCGTGATGGGGTCGTCGCCCTCGGGCATCCGGAAGGCACCGGCGAGCAAGTCCCGTACGGCGCGCGCCCGGTTGGCCTCGATCCCGCCGGGCACGTGGGAGCGGGGTCGAGAGGCGCCTGAGGGGGTGGCGGGGCTGGAGGTCCGGCGGGGTGGTCGGGGCGCGGACTCAACTCCCTTGTTCCCTACGTCGGTCCGGGCCTGCTGACTCTCCCGCCGGGCAGCGCGCAGTGCCTCGCGGGCGAGGTCGGCGGGACGGGCGGACGGCTGGTCGGAGGCACGGTCGCCGGGGGCGGGAGCGGGGGGTGCCGAGTGGTGACCTTGCTGTTCTACGGGTTCGGGAGCATCCGGTTCGGTACGGGTGCCCTCGGTGGCTGCCGCTGCGGTCGCCTCGCGTCGGACCGGCAGGGCGGCACGCAGCGCGGCGCGGGCTGCGTCACCGGGGCGTGGGGCGGGCGGTGAGGGATCGGTGGCCGGGGGTGCGGTGACCGTCGTGTCCTCGTCGCCGGTCACCACGGGAGCGGGGGACGCCGACGCCTGGGGACCGGTCGGCCCAGGCGCGCTGGACACCGGCCCGCCAGCACCGGTCGGCCCAGGCTCGCGGGGCACCGACTCCCCAGGACCAGCCGACACAGCCGCACGGGACACCGACGCCTCGGAACCAGATGCCCCAGGCGTGCGGGACGCCGACGCCCGGGAACCAGATGGTCCAGGCGCACGGGACACCGACCCCCCAGGACCAGCCGACACAGCCGCACGGGACACCGGCACCTCGGACCCAGATGACACAGCCGCACGGGACACCGACCCCCCAGCACCGGTCGGCCCAGGCTCGCGGGACACCGACCCCTCGGAACCGGCCGGCCGCGGCTCGCGGCGGACCGACCCCTCGGAACCGGCCGACCCAAGCGTGTTGACCACCGGCTCCTCAGGAGCCGCCGCAGGCCCCGCGGGCTTCTCCGGCGCCCGATCCCGACGTTCACGCGCGGCGCGCAGCGCTTGTCGTGCCAGGTCGGCGGGGCGCGCGGCCGGCCGCTCGGGCCCTTCACTCGCGCCCGGTGCGGGCCGCGTCCGCCCCGACTCGCCTTCGCCCACCGCGAGTTCTACGTCGCGCTCCGCTTCGCGCTCCATTTCGCCCGCACCCGGCGCGCTGCCCTCCACTCCCGTCACGACTCCCTCCGCAACCGCACCAGGTCCGAGAGCTCCCGGTCCGACAGCTCGGTCAGGGACGACTCTCCGGAGCCGAGGATCGCGTCGGCCAACGCCCGCTTGGATTCGAGCATTTCGGCGATGCGGTCCTCGACCGTGCCTTCGGTGATGAGGCGGTGGACCTGGACCGGCTGGGTCTGGCCGATGCGGTACGCGCGGTCCGTGGCCTGTTCCTCGACCGCCGGGTTCCACCAGCGGTCGAAGTGGACGACGTGACCCGCGCGGGTAAGGTTCAGGCCGGTGCCGGCCGCCTTGAGGGAGAGGACCAGGACCGGGGTCGCGCCGGCCTGGAAGCGGTCGACCATGCGCTCCCGCTCCGGTACCGGTGTGCCGCCGTGGAGCAGGTCGACCGGGACCGCGCGGGCGGACAGGTGGGAGGTGATCAGGCGGGCCATGCCGACGTACTGCGTGAAGACGATCGCGGAACCGTCCTCCGACAGCAGCGTGTCCAACAGCTCGTCCAGCAGGGCGAGTTTGCCGGAGCGGGCGGCGAGGCGGTCGCCGCCGGCCTGTGCCGCCGTGTGCTCCTCCTTGAGGTACAGAGCCGGGTGGTCGCAGATTTGCTTCAGGGCCGTGAGGAGCTTGAGGACGAGGCCCCGGCGCGCGATGCCCTCCGTGGTCTCGATCGCCAGCATGGACTCCCGTACCACCGCCTCGTAGAGCGAGGCCTGTTCGCGGGTGAGCGGGACCGGGTGGTCGGTCTCCGTTTTGGGCGGCAGCTCGGGGACGATGCCGGGGTCGGACTTCTTGCGGCGCAGGAGGAACGGGCGGACCAGGCGGGCGAGTCGGGTCACCGCCTCCTCGTCCTCGCCGTTCTCCACCGCGCGCGCGTGCCGGGCGCGGAAGGACTTCAGGGGGCCGAGGAGTCCGGGGGTCGTCCAGTCCAGCAGGGCCCAGAGTTCGGAGAGGTTGTTCTCTACCGGAGTGCCGGTCAGGGCCACGCGCGCGGGCGACGGGATCGTGCGCAGGGCCTTCGCGGTCGCCGAGTACGGGTTCTTGACGTGCTGTGCCTCGTCCGCGACGACCATGCCCCACGGCTGTTGGGCGAGCGTCGCCGCCGCCGAGCGCATCGTGCCGTACGTCGTGAGGACGAAGCCGCCGGTCAGGTCCTCCAGGGTGCGGTCCGTGCCGTGGAAGCGGCGGACGGGGACTCCGGGGGCGAAGCGGGTGATCTCCCGCTGCCAGTTGCCCAGGAGGGAGGCGGGGCAGATCACCAAGGTGGGGTCGCGGTGTGCCCGGCGCAGGTGGAGGGCGATGAGGGTGATGGTCTTGCCGAGGCCCATGTCGTCGGCGAGGCAGCCGCCGAGGCCGAGGGAGGTCATCAGGTCGAGCCAGGCCAGGCCCCGGAGTTGGTAGTCCCGGAGGGTGGCCTGAAGGGCGGGCGGGGGCTCGGCGGGCTGGATGCCTGCCGTCAGGCGGTCGCGCAGGGTGGCCAGCGCGCCGACCGGGACGGCCTCCACCTGTTCGCCGTCGACCTCCGCCGTGCCCGTGAGCGCGACGGACAGCGCGTCGACCGGGTCGAGCAGGCCCAGTTCGCGTTTGCGGGCCTTGCGGACGAGGGCCGGGTCGACCAGGACCCACTGGTCCCGCAGCCGTACGACCGGACGGTGGGCCTCGGCCAGGGCGTCCATCTCGGCCTCGGTGAGCGGGTCGCCGCCGAGCGCCAACTGCCAGCGGAACTGGAGGAGTTCCTCGCTCTCGAAGAAGCCCGTGCCGTCGGTCGCCGAGCCCGGCGCCGACCGGACCACGGCGGACGCCGTCAGGTCCTGCGCCAGGTCCCGGGGCCAGTGGACGGCGACTCCGGCCGCCGCGAGCCGGGTGGCCGCGATGCCGAGCAGATCGCCCAACTCCTCCTCGGAGAGGGCGAGTACATCGGGCACGTCCTGCTCGGTGAGGCGGTCCAGCGGGGGCCAGACGCGGGCGGCCCGGCGGACGGCCAGCGCGGCGTCCACGCGCGCGCGGGGGCCGAAGGCACTGTCCGCCGTGCCCGCCCACAGGGCCGCCGCGTCGACCACGAGAGTGGGGTCGGCGAGGCTGTGCACCTGAACGATGGCCGCGCCCGCGCTGCGCACCCGGCCGCCGTCGTCGAACAGGTCGTAGGCCGAGAGGTCCAGGCGGAGCGAGATCCGCACGCCCGCGTCCATGCCGGCGGCGACCTCGGCGGCCCAGTCCTGGGCGTCGCGCAGGCGCTGCGGCGGGCGGGCCGCGAAGGGCATCCCGGAGGTGTACGGCGCGGCCGGGGTGCGGGGCAGGGTGTCGGCGACCGCGTCCAGGAAGGACCGCATCAGCGCTTCGGGCTCGGGCAGCCGGAGCGGGCCCGGACCGGGCAGCGGGACGGCGTGGCCCTCGTACGGGAGGGCCGCCGCGACCGCGCGGACGTGTGCGATGTCCTCGGGCTCCAGGGGACCCGCGCGCCAGGCGTCGTGGCCCGTGGCGGTGAGGCCGGGGAGCAGTCGGCCGCGGGCCGCGAGGCGCAGCGCGTGCAGGGCGGCGGCCCCCCAGCAGGCGGTGGCGGGATGGGCCGCGGGGTCGCGGCGGGCGCGCACGAGGAGGGGCAGCGCCGCTTCGATCGGCAGGGTCAGCGCGGGGGCGGACCTGCGGCGGACCGCGGCGCCCTGTCGTCGTACGACCGTCAACTCGGTCTGTTCCACGCCCTCTTCGGCCTCGGGGAGCGCCCGCTCGCCGTCGGGGTCCCAGAAGGCGACGCGGCCCTCGCGCGGGACGACGGGGGACGGCAGGAAGACCGCGGCCAGCCGTACGGAGATCTGCTCCATGAGTGCCGTGTCCGTCATACGTCCTGTCACCTCCCGCCCGTCAGTCGTCTCAGCTGTCTTCGACTCTACGGGCGGGGTCTGACAATCGGCCCCGGCGACCGGCCGGGGCGGCCCCGCTAGGGAACCGTGCGGGAGACGACGTAGACCATGGGGAGGGCCGGATCGGACAGGTTCACCACGACGTCCTGGGTGGGTGCCGGGTCCTTCTGCTTGTTGACCACGCCCCACCAGGGGCCGGGGCGGGTGAACTTCCAGCCGGTGATCTTCTGGTCGCGGTCGCTGATGGTGATGTCGTTCTTCTTCAGCGTGTCCCGGTCCACTCCTATGCCGGCGAGGAAGGTGTCGAGGCCCGCCTCGGAGGTCTGGAACTGGACGTAGAGGCGGCTGGTCTTCCAGTTGTTGGTCTCGTAGAAGGCGACTTCCTCGGCCGGGTGCGGGACCGGTACCTGGTAGAGGCGGCGCTGGACCTTGGAGGGCCAGCCCACGGTGAGGCCGGTCGCCGAGTACTTGGCCTCCTTGTCCTTGCCGCTGTTGCGGCTCTGGTTCGCGGAGATCGCCAGGTAGACGGCCGGTACGCCGATGAGCAGCACGATGATGAGCAGGGTGATCGCTCTGCGGCGGGCCTTGTGGCGGGGGTCCTCGGGTGGCCGGGGCGGCTCGTCCCGGGGCACGGACTGGCGGGGCAGCGATGCGATCATGCGGTGTCCTGGGTGCCGCGCCGGGACTCGGCGAACCGCTCGTAGCGCTCGTACCGCTCGACCCGGCGGCGCTTGGCGCGGCGGAAGCGGCGGGCGACCAGCCGGGCGAGGTCGGCGGCGCCGACCATGCCGGCCTCGGGGCCGAGCTGGGCGCGCACTATGCGGGCCTCGGGGCGGTAGCCGCGGCCGGTGAGCTGCCGCTTGAACGCGTCCCGCGCGGGGCCGATCAGCAGGTCGTCGGCGGCCGAGACCCCGCCGCCGATGACGAAGCAGGAGGGGTCGAGGGCGGCGGCGAGGTTGGCGATGCCGACGCCGAGCCACTGGCCGATGTCCTGGAGCAGCTCGATGCACATCGCGTCGCCCTCGCGGGCGAGCTCGGTGATCATCGGTCCGGTGATGTCGCCGATGCTGCCCTTGACGTGCTCGATGATCCCGTAGGCCACCGGGGAGTCGGCCGCGGCGAGTTCGCGGGCCTCCCTGACCAGCGCGTTGCCGGAGCTGTACTGCTCCCAGCAGCCGCGGTTGCCGCACGGACAGCGGTGGCCGCCGGGCACGACCTGCATGTGGCCGAACTCGCCGGCGACGCCGTACTTGCCGCGCTTGACCTGGCCGTCCTCCAGGATCGCGCCGCCGATGCCGGTGCCGAGCGTGATCATGACGAGGTGGTCCTCGCCGCGGCCGGCGCCGAAGCGCCACTCGGCCCAGGCGGCGGTGTTGGCGTCGTTGTCCACCAGGACCGGCACGGAGAGCCTGCTCGTGATGCGGTCCCTGAGGGGCTCGTTCCGCCAGGACAGGTGGGGCGCGAACAGGACGCGGTTGCGCTCGGCGTCGACCCAGCCGGCCGCGCCGATGCCGACCGCGTGCACGTCGTGCCGGTCGGACAGGTCCAGGACCAGTTCGACGATGGTGTCCTCGACGACCTTGGGGCTCTTGGACTTGTCCGGGGTCTCCGTGCGGAGCTTCTCCAGGATGTTGCCGTCGGCGTCCACGACGCCCGCCATGACCTTGGTGCCGCCGATGTCGATACCGACCGTGGGCACGCGGGGGGCCGTCAGGTGCGACCTGCGCTCGCGCGTGCCGACAGTTCGGAGCGCGGGCGCGCGGCGGGAGCCTATGGGGGCGCTGAAGTTGCCGTAGGTGCTCATCAAGGCCCGATTCTGCCTCACCGTGACGCTAGGTGCTGTGCGGGGGCGTGAAGGGGGGTGCGGATCGTTGTCTGGTGCGAGTGCGTTGTGGCTGGTCGCGCAGTTCCCCGCGCCCCTAAAAGGGGCGCTATAGCGGGCGCCAGCCCAACCCGCCATGTCCGGACATTACGACAAATGACACGGGCGAAACCGTGGAACTCAGGGACGTACCAGCAGCTGGAACTCGAACGAATAGCGGGTCGGCCGGTAGGTATGGCTGCCGAATTCGACCGCTCTGCCCGTGTCGTCGAAGGTGGTGCGCTGCATGGTGAGGAGTGGGGCGCCCTCGGTCTCGGCCAGGCGTTCCGCCTCCTCGGGCGTCGCGCCGCGGGCGCCGATGGACTGGCGGGCGCTGTGCAGGGTGATTCCGGCGGTGCGCATCATCCGGTACAGGCCGGTGGCCTCCAGTTGTGCGGTGTCGAGGTTGAGCAGGCCGAGCGGGAGATGGTTGGAGAGGTACGCCATCGGCTCGCCGTGGGCGAGGCGCAACCGGTCGATGCGGTGTACGTCGCTGCCCTCGGCCACGCCCAGTGCCGCCGCGACCTCGGCGGACGCCGGGACGACGGTGTTGACGAGGACCTTCGTGGCGGGGCGCTGCCCGGCCGCCTCCAGGTCGTCGAAGAGGCTGCTGAGTTCGAGCGGTCGCTTGACCTGGCTGTGCACGACCTGCGTGCCGACGCCCCTGCGGCGCACCAGGAGGCCCTTGTCGACGAGGGACTGGATGGCCTGGCGGACCGTGGGCCGGGACAGACCGAGCCGGGCCGCCAGCTCGATCTCGTTGCCCAGCAGGCTGCCCGGGGTCAGCGAGCCGTGCTCGATCGCGGCCTCCAGCTGTTGGGACAGCTGGAAGTACAGCGGCACCGGGCTGCTCCGGTCCACGCTGAGTTCGAGCGGCACTGTCGGGTCCACATCTGGTTTCGGCACGGGCCGAGCGTAGCTCTGTGAATGGTTGACGGGAAGTGATGTAGTTCGATTGTCCGGACATACGCATTGACAGCGTGCCTGGTCGGCCCTCAGTTTGTTCCCATGCGCATCGGAGTCATCGGTACGGGCCGCATCGGGACCATCCATGCCAGGACGCTCAGCCGTCATCGTGAGGTCGGTTCGCTGATCCTCACGGACGTGGACCCGGTACGGGCCCAGGAGCTGGCGAACCGGCTGGGGGAAACGGCGGCACCGAGCACGGAGGAGATCTTCAAGTGGGGCGTGGACGCCGTGGTGATCACTACGGCGACATCGGCGCACGCCGAACTGATCGGCAGGGCGGCACGCTCCGGGCTCCCGGTGTTCTGCGAGAAACCGATAGCCCTCGATCTGCCCGGTTCGCTGGCCGCGATCGCCGAGGTCGAGACGGCGGGAACGATCCTTCAGATGGGGTTCCAGCGCCGGTTCGACACGGGTTACACGGGTGCCCGGGAGGCGGTGCGCTCGGGGCGGCTGGGACGGCTGCACACGGTCCGCGCGATGACCTCCGACCAGACCCCGCCCCCGGCCGCCTATCTGCCGATCTCCGGCGGGCTGTACCGGGACACCCTGATCCACGACTTCGACATGCTGCGCTGGGTGACCGGGCGCGAGGTGGTCGACGTGTTCGCGGCCGGCTCGGACGCCGGGCCCGCGATGTTCCGCGAGGCCGGTGACGTCGACACGGCCGCCGCCGTCCTCACGCTGGACGACGGCACCCTGGCCACGCTGACGGCCACCCGGCTGAACGGGGCGGGCTACGACGTCCGGATGGAACTCGCCGGAGAACTGGACCAGATCGTGGTCGGCCTGGACGACCGCACCCCGATCGCGTCCACCGAACCGTCCGGGCCGCCGGCCGCGACCAAGCCGTGGACCGGCTTCCTGGAGCGCTTCGCGCCCGCCTACGAGGCCGAGCTGATCGCCTTCGTCGAGGTCGTGGTCGGCCAGCGGACCAATCCGTGCGACGGCCGCGAGGCTCTCCAGGCGCTGCGGATCGCCGAGGCGTGCGAGGTGTCCCGGCACGAGCGAAGACCGGTCAAGCTCTGCGAGATCGCGGGCGGCCACGCCCTCAGTTGAGCAGCCGTATCGCAGGGGTCGCCGCGTCCGTGGCGGCCCCGAAGTCGCAATGGGGGCACCGCAGTTCGCGCGGCCGTCCCTGGTTGGTCTGGATGCTGTACGTGGCCGCCTCCTTCGCCTCGGGGCAGTAGGAGCGAAGGTGCAGCCGCACCCAGGGGTGGCTGGTCGGGGCCATGGCGGGTCTGCTGTCCCTGGTGTCCTCGAAGGGCGCCCACCAGAAGTCGACCAGCGCCCGCAGGGCGAGCCGCCCGGGACCCGAAGTCGTGTCGTACGCGGCGATCCGGCCGGCCGTGCGGTGGCGCTGGAGACCACTGCGGCTGCCGGAGCACAGGGCCCGCTCGGCCCCGCACTCGAACACCTGGGTGCGGCCGGTCCGCTCGCAGACGAAGCAGTCGACGGTGAACTCCAGCTGTGAACTCCAGTGCAGATGATGCCCGTTGCCCCCGGCGAAGGGCCCGGTCAGCTCTGCGGTGATCTCCGCGGTCCGCAGCATGTACGGCTCCCCTCAGGCCGTCCGGACCGTCAGCACCGTGCCCTGGGCGACCGCGCAGAGGGACTCCGTGCCGTCGTCGGCGACCGCGAGGACGTCGCAGCGGACCACGGCCTGGCGGCGGCCGGCCTGGACGACCTCGGCCCGGGCGCGCAGGGTGGTGCCGGTGGCCGGGCGGACGTACTGGATGGTGAGACCGCCGGTGAGGACCGCGGGGCCCAGGACGGTGCCGCCGGCGAAGGTGAGCGCGTTGTCGGCGGCGTAGGAGAGGACTCCGCCGTGCACGAAGCCGTTCTGCTGGTGGAGGTCCTCCCTGATGTCGATCTCCAGCGTGGCGCCGCCGTCCCCGAAGGCACTCAGCCGCGCGCCGATCAGCCTGCTGAAGGGCTGGCTCTCCAGCGCCTTGCGGGCCATGGCCAGGTCGAACTCCACGAGTGCGGTCACGAGAGGGGCCTCCTGGGGCTTCCACTACGGCTTTCGTCACACCTTGGACGGCTGCTGCGGCCCGTCCGGTGCGGCCGTTCTACCAGCGCACCGGCAGGCTGCGCATCCCGCGCATCAGCATGCCCGGGAGCCAGTCGCCGGGCGGGCCGTCCAGGGCGAGGCCGGGAGCGCGCTCCAGCAGGGTCCGTATCGCCGTGCGTGCTTCGAGGCGGGCCAGCGGGGCGCCCAGGCAGTAGTGGATGCCGTGGCCGAAGGCGAGGTGGCCCCGGCTGTCGCGGCGGATGTCGAAGCGGTCCGGGGCGGGGAAGCGGCCCGCGTCGCGGTCGGCGGCGGTGAGGCCGACCATGACCGCGTCGCCCCTCGCGACGTGGGTGCCGGCGATGTCCAGGGATTCCGCGGCGAAGCGGAACGTGCCGTTCTCCACCGGGCCCTCGTAGCGCAGCATCTCCTCGATCGCGCCGTCGAGGAGGGTCATGTCGGCGCGCAGGGCGGCGAGTTGGTCCGGGTGCGTGAGCAGGGCGTGGACGCCGCTGGTGAGGAGGTTCACGGTCGTCTCGTGGCCGGCGATGAGCAGGATGAACGCCATGCCCCGCAGTTCCTGCGGGGAGAGCCGGTCGCCGTCCTCGGCGGTGGTGCGGATCAGGTCGCTGAGGAGGTCGCCGCTCGGGCCCGCGCAGCGCTTGTCCTCGATCAGGTCGCCGAGGTACTCGGCGAGCCGCACGAACGCGTCGTACTCGCTGCCCGAACTGCTGGGCGCCACCGCCTCCGTGGACAGTTTACGGAACTCCGCGCGGTCCATGTCGGGCACGCCGAGGAGCTCGCAGATCACGGTGATGGGCAGCGGGTAGGAGAGGGATTCGACGAGGTCCGCGCGGCCGAGCGGCAGCATCGCGTCGAGGAGTTCGTCGGTGATCTGCTGGACGCGCGGGCGCAGTTCCTCGACGCGGCGCATGGTGAAGGAGCGGGTGATGAGCCCGCGCAGGCGGGTGTGCTGCGGCGGGTCGGCGGCCAGCAGGTACTTGCCGATCAGCTCCTCGTCGAGGAACGTCACCCCGATCCTGCTGCCGTCCTTGGCCAGCCGCGGGTCGGCGAGCGCCGCGCGCGCCTCCTCGTACCCCACGATCAGCCAGGTCAGATGGTGCTCGTCCGGCTCCGGGAGGCGCACGAGATGGACCGGGCCGCGCTCGCGCAGCCGGGCGTACACCGGATGCGGGTTACGTCGGAACTCCGCGCCGAACTCTCCTAAATCGATTGCCTCGGTCATGCCCTGCCCCCTCCGGACGATCCCCCGAGATCTCCCAGTGCAGTGGGAACGCGTGGCGACAGCGGCTAGTGCCCGGCGTCGCCGTCCTCTTCGAGGAGGCCCGCGTCGTACGCCAACAGGGCGATCTGCACACGGTTGTTGAGGTCGAGCTTGGCCAGGATGCGGGAGACGTGGGTCTTGACGGTGGCGACGCTCATGAAGAGGCCGGCGGCGATCTCGGCGTTGGCGAGGCCCTGTCCGACGGCGACGGCGACCTCGCGTTCGCGTTCGCCGAGGACGGCGAGGCGGGCACGCGCGCGTGCGCGACGGGTGTCGGTACCGGTGGCCGCGCCGGCCGCGTGTTCCATCAGCTGGCGGGTGACGGCGGGCGACAGGACGGGATCGCCGGCCGCGACCCGGCGGACCGCGTCGAGGATCTCGGCGGGTGGGGTGTCCTTGAGGACGAAGCCGGCGGCTCCCGCGCGCAGGGCCCGCAGTACCTGTTCGTCGGCGTGGAAGGTGGTGAGGACGATGATCTGCGGTGCGTCGCCGCGGGCGCGCAGCCGCTCGGTGGCGGTCAGTCCGTCGACCGAGGGCATGCGGATGTCCATCAGGACGACGTCCGGGTGGACGCGGTCGACGAGTTCCTGGACCTCGCTGCCGTCGGCGGCCTCGCCGACGATCTCGATGTCGGCGGCGCCGCCCAGCATGAGGGACAGTCCGGCCCGCACCAGCGGGTCGTCGTCGACGAGGAGCAGTCTGATCGCGGTCATGGGGCTACGTAACCACGGCCCCGTGGTGGAAAGCCGGGTCATCCCCAGGGCAGCCAGGCCCGGACCCGGAATCCGCCGCCCTTCTCCGGGCCGTGTTCGAGCCGTCCCCCCGCGAGCGTCGCCCGCTCGGTCAGGCCGATCAGGCCCTGGCCCGAACCGGGGACGTGCGGGACCGTCCCCTCCGGGGGCGGGTTGTGGACGGCGACCACCAGGCCGTCGCCCGGGGTGCCGCCGACGGTCACGGTGACCTCGGTGCCGGGGGCGTGTTTGCGGGCGTTGGTGAGGCCCTCCTGGGCGATGCGGTAGGCGGTGCGGCCCACGGAGGCGGGCACCGCAGCGGGGTCGGTGACACGGTTGACGAGGGTGACCTTCATGCCGGCCTCGCGGGACTCGGTGACCAGGGCGTCCAGGGCGCCGAGCGTGGGCTGCGGACGGCCCGTGTCGTCGGGCTCGCCGGCGCGCAGGACGCCGATGATCTCCCGCAGGTCCTGGAGTGCCTCGTGGGCGCTCTCCCGGATGACGCCGGCCGCCCTCGCGACCTCCTCGCGGGGCGCGTCCGGCCGGAACTCCAGCGCGCCGGCGTGCACGCTGAGCAGGGTCAGCCGGTGGGCGAGCACGTCGTGCATCTCGCGGGCGATGGCCTCCCGGGCGAGCCGCTGGGCCTGCTCGGCGCGGAGCTCCGCCTCGGTCTCGGCACGCCGGGCGCGGTCGCGCAGGCTGAGCATGAGCTGCCGCTTGGAGCGGACGAACATGCCCCAGCCGATGACGGTGAGGGTGAACAGTTCGGTGAACGCGACCGCGCCGGCGTACGGCAGGTCGGGGTCGGGGCGCAGCCAGAAGAAGATCGGGGTGAGGGCGAGCTGGATGCCGCCGATCCAGGCCACGTACCGGAAGGGGCGGTGCACGGCGAGGGTGAAGAGGGCGACCAGACCGGCGCCGCCCGCCGTGGTCGAGACGATGCCGACGGGGATCATGGCGATCGCCAGCCCGACCGGCCAGCGGCGGCGCAGCCACACGGTGAAGCAGGCGAGGACGCCGATCAGCTGGTCCACGACGGCCAGCGGGTGCGGGGTGGAGGTGTCGTTGTTGAGGGTCTGCGCGGCGGCCAGCCCGATGAGCACGGCCAGCAGGAAGCAGGAGGTGTCGACGACCCAGTCTCGTGCGGTACGGCGGGGCCGTCCCGGCCGTTCGACGTCGGGATCGAGTTCGTCCGCCACGGCGGACGGCAGCAGCCAGCGGCGCCCCGCGAACGCCGGCGGTACCTGCGCGGTCCTGTCATCGGTCACGGTCGACAAATCTACGCAGGGCCGGGCCCGGCAACCCCGCTCCGACGGGGATCGTCGACCAAAGTCGCGGGATCACAGACTTTCGGCGGACATGCCTCACCCTGCGGCCCATGGAGGCGGTCCCCGCCCGTGCGGGGACCGCGTGGAGACGGTGCGCGCCAAGTTAACTTCCCGAAAACTCATCGGACTTGACGGGAAAAATCTCCGTGGTTGTCATTGACATGCCACTATCTACGCGCGTCATCATGAAGCCATGAGATTCCCCCCACGGATCACCGGCATCGGCGCGGCAGCCGCCGTCCTGTCCACTCTCCTCATCGGCGGCACCGTCGCCACCGCGACCCCGGCGGCAGCCGCGGTCGGCAGCATCTGTTACAGCGACCTGCCTTCCCAGGCGTACGACACGCTCGACCTGATCGCGACGAACGGGCCCTTCCCGTACTCGCAGGACGGCGTCGTCTTCCGCAACCAGGAAGGTGTCCTCCCCAGCCAGGCGTCCGGCTACTACCACGAGTACACGGTCAAGACTCCCGGCTCGTCCACGCGCGGAGCGCGGCGGATCGTCACCGGGAAGAAGACCCAGGAGGACTACTACACCTCGGACCACTACGTCACGTTCAACCTGATCAACTTCGGCTGCTGAGCCGGTCGGTCAGCTCCGTTCCGTAGTCACCCGGGCGTCCGGATCCCATCGGCTGCACCATCGCTCACCCCTCGCCCCGCGGCTCCCCCCACGATCATGGGCCGCGGGGCGAGGCACGTCCTCAGGTCTGCCGCTCCGGTGCGTACGCCTCCTCGTCCAGGCCGAAGGTCCAGGCCACTCCCGCTCTGGCCGTGCGCGTCGACGGGGGCACCCGCAGCCAGTACGTGCGGTGGGTGCCGTCGGGCTCCGGTGTGGAGTTGAGGACCTCCACCATGACCACGGGCTCGTCGTCGGCCAGGTCGATCCGCCACAGCGTGCCCGTCTCGTCCCGGTGCAGGGGGCGGGCGCCCGAATCGGCGAGGTACCGGTCGTAGCCGTAGTACTCCAGCATCACGCGGCGCAGCTCGGCGTTCTCCTCGGCCCGGACGCGTTCGGGGGTCAGGGCGGGCAGTTCGGCCAGGAAGGCGGCCGGGACCGGCATGCCGCGCCAGGCGTGCAGGGCGAAGCCGTCCGGGTACGCGAGCGCCGGGCCGTCCCCGTGGTCGAGCCGTCCCGCCTCGTCGCGGTGGAGGGCCGAGGGGCGCTCGGACAGCACCGCGACGCGTGCGAAGGGCCACCACCAGCCGGCGCCGCGGCACACCTCGGACAGCGCGTCGATCGGGCCGTCGTCGGCGGGGAACGCCGCGAGCCACGGCGCGTCGTGCTGCCCGAGCACGGCGTCCAGGAGAAGCAGCCGGATCTCCGCGGCCTCCTTGCCGGTGTCGCTCCCGGCCAGGTCCTCGATCACGCCCGTACGGATCCGGTCCACCAGGGCCTGCGTCGACGGCCACAGCCGCCCGCCGGTCGCCGCCCAGTGCGCCGACCACCCGGCGGGCCCCAACTCCTCGTGCAGCCGCCGCCTCGCGGCCGCCCACGGCGCGCTGCGCACCGCGTCCCGGACGCTCGGGCCACGGTCCGTCAGCTGCCGGACGAGAGCGACCGCCGCGCGCGGTGAACCCGCCCAGACCACACGCTCCGGTTCCGCGAGTCCCGCGAGCCGGTAGGCCCGCCGGACGCCGTCCTCGGTGCTCGCCCGGTCGGCGGGGCCGGTCGCCGAGGCCCACGCCCGCCACTGCGCGAGGTCGGGCGATGGCCCGAACGGCGTTCCCCCATCGCCGAGTCGGGGCCCGTCGGCGCCTGACTCCTCGACCGCCACAGCACTCTTCCAGTCCATCGTCCCGTCCACTCCCGCGTCCGTCCCGCCCACGTGCCTCTCCTCCACTCCCTGTCCGGCGCTCTCGTACCGCCGGTGCGTCCCGGTCCGTCCCTCAGTCGGCCACGATCCGTACGGACCCGGGCACGTACTCCCGCTGTCTGACGACCCGGAACCACCCCCTGGGCAGCACGATCACCGCGTGCTCCTCGTGCACCACCCGCCCGCCCTGCGGCAGATGGAGCAGCAACGGACCGTAGGGACCCGGTTCGCGCACCAACTCCCCCGACCCGACGACCGCGTGGGCGTGGCCCGTCACCTCCCCCAGCGCCAGCACGAGCCGCCCGCGTCCGTCGCGCCGCTCGCGCGGGGCGTGCGCCGCGTGGGCGGGCACCGCTTCCTCCGCGACCGGCACGATCAGCACGTCTCCTTGTCGGTACATGGCTGTCCCCTCACCGCCGGGTGCTTCGCGCACCGGCCTCATGACCACGACGTTAGGCGCCACCACTGACAACGCACGTGCCGCGCCCCGCCGTTGGGCACTGTCAGTGCCGGTTGGTAGAAATGCGCATCACACACCACGCACTCTTCTTCTCAGGAGCGGCCGCATGACCATCGGTGAGCACCTCGACGCGCTGTACCGGCTGCCGTCGTTCACCTTTCCCGGGCCGGACGCCCCGGCCGACCGGCTGCCCGAGCCGGACGCGGTCGCCTGGCGTCTGGGCGGCAACGTGTACGACGACGACGAGGCGTGGACCGACTCGTTCGCCCGCTTCCGTGCCGCCGTCGACACGACCCGGGTGCGGGCGCTGATCATCGGCGGCTGGGAGGACGCCTACGACTCCGCGCCCACGCCGATCGTCGAGGCCCTCGTGGAGGCCCGGGACGCCTTCCCCGCGCTGCGCGCGCTGTTCCTCGGCGACCTGGTGATGGAGGAGTGCGAGATCTCCTGGATCCACCAGTCCGACGTCAGCCCGCTGCTCAACGCCTACCCGGCGCTTGAGGAGTTCGGGGTGCGCGGCGGGACCGGCCTGGAGTTCACCGCGCTGCGGCACGGCGCGCTGCGCAGGCTGGTGGCGGAGACCGGCGGACTCCCCGTCGAGGTCGTGCGCGGCATCGGCGCCAGTGACCTGCCCGCCCTGGAGCACCTGGACCTGTGGCTCGGCACGCCGGACTACGGCGGTGACAGCGAGGCCGCCGACCTGGAGCCGATCCTCTCGGGTGCCCGGCTGCCGCGGCTGCGTCATCTGGCCCTGCGCAACAGCGAGATGCAGGACGCGGTGGCCGCCGCCGTCGCCGCCGCCCCGGTGGTGGAGCGGCTTGAGGTGCTGGACCTGTCGATGGGCGTGCTGACCGACGAGGGAGCGGTCGCGCTGCTGAGCGGGCAGCCGCTGACGCATCTCAAGAAGCTGGACCTGCACCACAACTACCTCACCGGGGCCGTCGCGGAGCGGGTGCGGGAGACGCTGGTGGCGGCGGGCGTGGAGGTCGACCTGGACCGTGACGACGCGGACGAGGACACGGAGGACGACGGCACGGTCTGGCGCTACGTCGCCGTCGGGGAGTGACCGCGTCCGCCGCGACGGGGCCGGCCGCCTTCGCATCGTCCACCGCGGCCGGTCCGGCCGCCGTCACGTCGCCGGCCCGCACCGGCCTCCGGTTCGCGGTGGTCGGCAACCCCGAGAACCGCAGGGTGTCCCTCTTCGCGGAGGCCGTGCGCGCGGCCGGGCTGCCCGCGCCCCGTGTCGTCGCCTGGACGGACGTCCTGCGCGCGGGGGGCGCGGACTTCGCCGCCGACGAGTTCGTCCGGGTCGACTCCCCCGGTGAGAACCCCGAGGTCGACCGGCTGCTGCGGGGTGCCGCGGATCCGACCCGGGTGGAGGGCTCGGCCCGCTGGTACGCGCGGTTCACCGCCGCGCTGCGCACCCTGCGCGGCGGCATCCCCCTCGCCGACCCGGACGACCTGGCGGTGCTGTTCGACAAGCGGACGTGTCACGCCGTGCTGGACGCGGCCGGTGTGCCCGTCCCGGAGTCCCCGACGTCGGGTGCGCGCGGCGCGCGTGTGCGCGGCTGGGACGACGTACGGGCGCTGATGCGCGAGCACCGGATGCCCCGCCTGTTCGTCAAGCCTGCGCACGGTTCGTCGGCGTCGGGTGTCCTCGCGGTGGAGACGGCGGGCGGCGGTCGGATCAGGGCGACCACGTCCGTCGAGACCGGCCTTGACGGCGCGCTGCACAACTCCCTGCGGGTGCGGCGGTATCACGACGAGCGGGACGTCGCCCGCATCGTGGACGCGCTGGCGCCGGACGGGCTGCATCTCGAACGCTGGGTGCCGAAGGCCTCCCAGGCGGGCCGGGCCGCGGATCTCCGGGTGGTCGTCGTGGCCGGCCGGGCCACCCACGTGGTGGTCCGCACCAGTCGCGGGCCGCTGACCAACCTCCATCTGGGCGGCAGCCGCGGTGACTTGGCCGGCGTCCGGCAGGCCGTCACCGCCGCGGGCGCCCGGTGGTCCGACGTCCTGGACGTGTGCGAGCGCGCCGCGTCCTGCTTCCCGCGCACGCTGTGCGTCGGGGTCGACCTGCTGCCGGCCGTGGACTGGCGGCGCGCCTTCGTCGGCGAGGTCAACGCCTTCGGCGACCTGCTGCCCCGGCTCACCGGCCTGCCCGGCAGCGGCGCGGAGGGCCTGGACACCTACGGCGCGCAGGTGGCGGCCGTCCTGCGCGCACCGGCCGGCGACGGCCCGCGTCATCCGTACAGAACAGGAACTGCCCATGCCTGAGCCCGACATGAACGCGGTCGTCGGGGACCACGACATCCTGCTCGTCACCCTCGACACACTGCGGTACGACGTGGCCGCCGAGTTGGCGGCCGAGGGGCGCATCCCGCACCTGGCCCGCCAACTCCCCGGCGGGCGCTGGGAGAAGAGGCACGCCCCGGGCAGTTTCACCTACGCCTCGCACCAGGCGATCTTCGCCGGGTTCCTGCCCACTCCGGCCCGACCCGGCCCGCATCCACGGCTGTTCGCGGCGAGCTTCGCCGGCAGCGAGACGACCGCCGAGGGCACCTTCGTCTACGACACCCCCGACCTGGTGTCCGGACTGGCGGCGGCCGGCTACCGCACCGTCTGCGTCGGAGGCGTGGGCTTCTTCAACCGGCGCGGCCCGCTGGGCTCCGTGCTGCCCGGCCTGTTCCAAGAGGCGTACTGGGAGGAGGAGTTCGGCGTCACCTCGCCGCACTCCTTCGAGAACCAGATCGCCCGCGTGGAACAGGTGGTGGACCGACTGCCGGCCGAACAGCGCCTGTTCCTCTTCGTGAACGTGTCGGCGCTGCACCAGCCCAACTGGTTCCACCTGCCCGGCGCGACCCGCGAGGCGGGTGACACGAGGGAGACGCACGCCGCCGCGCTGGAGTACGTCGACCGGCACGTCGGGCGGCTGTTCGCCGCCGCGAGCTCCCGGCGCCCCTGTTTCGTCATCGTCTGCTCCGACCACGGCACCGCCTACGGCGACGACGGCTACACCGGCCACCGCCTCGGCCACGAGTCCGTGTGGACCGTGCCGTACGCCCACTTCTTCCTCGACCCCGCGGAGGCCGTCCGATGACCACCGCGCAGCGGACCAGTCCCTACCAGCACTACGTGTACGCCTATCCGCACAAGACGGCGTACCGGCGCCTCCAGGACCGGCCCGCGCTGCGGGAGTTGTGGGCGGCGGAGGACCGCAGCGCCCTCTCGCTGTACCTGCACATACCGTTCTGCGAGGTCCGGTGCGGGTTCTGCAACCTCTTCACCCGCATCGGTGCCCCGGACGGGCTGACCGGCGCCTATCTGGACGCCCTGGAGCGGCAGGCGGACGCCGTCCGTGCGGCGCTGGGCGACGCGGAGCCACCGCGCTTCGCCACGGCGGCGTTCGGCGGCGGCACCCCGACCTTCCTCACCGCGGCCGAGCTGGAGCGCCTGTGCGACATAGCCGAGCGGCGCATGGGCGCCGACCTGCGCGCGGTCCCGCTCTCCGTGGAGGCCTCGCCCGCCACGGCCACTGCCGACCGGCTCGCCGTCCTCGCGGAACGCGGCGCGACCCGCCTCAGCCTGGGCGTCCAGAGCTTCGTCGACTCCGAGGCCAGGGCCGCCGTACGCCCGCAGCGCCGCGCCGACGTGGAGGCGGCGCTCGACCGGATCCGGGACGCGGGCGTCCCCGTCCTCAACATCGACCTCATCTACGGCATCGACGGCCAGACCGAGCGGACCTGGCGCGACTCGCTCGACGCGGCCCTGGCGTGGCGGCCCGAGGAGCTGTACCTGTACCCGCTCTACGTACGGCCGTTGACCGGTCTCGGCCGCCACCAGGGGGACGCCGCAACCGATCCGGCGTGGGACGAGCTGCGGCTGCGCCTGTACCGGGCGGGACGCGACCACCTCCTCGCGCACGGCTATGTCCAGCAGTCGATGCGGATGTTCCGCCGGGCCGACGCCCCGCCCCAGGGCGCCGACGACTACGCCTGCCAGACGGACGGCATGATCGGGCTCGGCTGCGGGGCGCGCTCGTACACGTCGGCGCTGCACTACTCCTTCGACTACGCGGTCGGCATGCACGAGATCCGCGGCATCATCGACGACTACGTCACGACGGCGGACTTCGCGCACGCGGAGGTCGGCTACCGAGTGGACGGACACGAGGCGCGCCGCCGTCATCTCCTCCAGTCCCTCCTCCAGGCCGAGGGGCTGTCCGTCGCCGACTACCGCGCCCGCTTCGGGAGTTCACCCGACGACGACTTCGGGACGGAGCTCGACCGACTGGCCGCGCGCGGCTGGCTGGCCGACACGGCGGGGGGCCTGCTCGTCCTCACCCCGGAGGGCCTGGCGCACTCCGACGCCATCGGCCCGGAGCTGTTCTCCCCCGAGGTGCGGTCCGCGATGGCCGCCTACGAACGGAAGTGACGGACCGTCATGGATCTCACCGTCCTGTACCGGGGCCCGCTCGCGTCCTGCGACTACGACTGTCCCTACTGCCCGTTCGCCAAGCGCCGCGACTCGACCGCCCAACTCCGCGCGGACCGCGATGCGTTGGAGCGGTTCGCGCGCTGGGCCGCGGACAGCGAGGACGAGTTGTCGCTCCTGTTCACGCCCTGGGGCGAGGGGCTGGTCCGCTCCTGGTACCGGCGCACCCTCACCGAGCTGTCCCGACTGCCGCACGTGCGCCGGGTCGCCATCCAGACCAACCTGAGCTGCCGCACCGGCTGGCTCGCCGAGGCCGACCTGGACACGCTCGCCCTGTGGTGCACGTACCACCCGGGCCAGACCCCCTATGACCGTTTCCTCGCCAAGTGCCGTGAACTGGCCGACCGCGGGGTGCGGTTCAGCGTCGGCGTGGTGGGCCTGCCCGGCCATCTGGCGGCGGCCCGCCGGCTCCGCGCCGACCTGCCCCCGCACGTCTACCTCTGGATCAACGCGGCCGAGGGACACACCTACGGCGACACCGAGGCCGACGACTGGACCGCGCTCGACCCCCTCTTCCCGTACAGCCGGCACCCGCACCGCAGCGCCGGACTCCCGTGCCGTACCGGCGAGTCCGTGATCTCGGTCGACGGCACCGGCACGGTCCGCCGCTGCCACTTCGTCCGCGACGAACTGGGGAACCTGTACGACGGCTCGTACCGGGCGGCGCTGCGGCCACGCGCGTGTCCGCTGGCCGTGTGCGACTGCCACATCGGCTATGTCCACCTGGAATCACTGCCGTTGTACGACGTCTTCGCGGGCGGCGTCCTGGAACGGGTGCCGGCCGCACTCCCCTGAGCCGACGGGTCGATGTGCATCGCAATGTCGAGATCGTGTCCTCAGTGATGCCGTCCCTTCTCAGACGTGTCTCAGGAGTGTCATCGGCTGAGGGATCGCCTCGGGGGCCCCGTGATGGAGGGAGAACGACCGCGGGGCAACCGCGGATCGGCAATCACGGGGAGAACGAGACACATGATGTTCAAGCGATTCGGGACCGTCGCCGCGGCCGCGCTCACCGGCACCCTGCTCCTGACCGCCTGCAACGGCGTGGACGGTGCGGCCGACGCCACCGTGTCCCATCCGGCGGCGGGGGCGACGCAGGCGGCGGGTGCCGTCGGCCGCTACACCCAGAACGCGCCGGGGGCGCGGTACTTCACCACGATCCTCACCGGTGACAACGAGGTGCCCGTCAAGGGCAAGCCGGCGGTGGGCGACAAGGACGGCAGCGCGGTGGCCCTCATGCGGATCCAGGGCGACGAGGTGTCCTTCGCGTTCGCGTGGACCGGGATCGGCACCCCGACCATGGCCCACCTCCACCAGGGTGCGCGGGGCACCAACGGTGACGTGAAGATCCCGTTCTTCATGGAGAAGCTCAAGGGCGGCACGCCGTTCGTGTTCGGCACGGTGAAGGTCAAGGACGCCGGCCTGCTGCGCAGCATCAAGGCGCATCCCGAGCAGTTCTACTTCAACCTGCACACCGCCGAGTTCCCCGGTGGCGCGGTCCGCGGACAGGCCGTCGCGCTGCCGGGCGCGGTCTCGCTGCCCGACGCCATCCGGCACTCGGCGCTGGCCGGTGTCGTCAAGGGGGCCCAGATCTACGCCTGCACCAAGCAGGAGGACGGCTCCTACGCCTTCACCCAGGACAACGTCGACGCCACCCTCCAGGGCGGCATCCAGCACAGCTTCGCCAAGCACGGCCCGGCCGGCCCGCCGCAGTGGATCGCCCCCGACGGCTCCTCGGTGACCGGCACCGTCGTCAACAAGTTCGACAACGGCAAGGGCAACGTCCCCCAACTCCTGCTCCGCGCCCAGCAGACCGGCAGGAGCAAGGGCCTCCTGTCCAGGACCACCTCGGTCCTGCGGCTCAACACCGCCGGCGGCGTCGCGCCGTCCGGCACCTGCAACCCGACCACGCGGCCCACGGCCCGCGTCCCGTACACGGCCGACTACCTGTTCCTCGCCACCAAGTAGCACCTCCCTGGCCGTCCGGCCCGAACACCACCAGGCGATGCGAGTCCCGCGCGGACTCGCATCGCCGTGTGTTCCGTCCCGGTGCCGTCAGGTGCCGCTCGGCGTCCGGGATGCGGGCGAGGCGGGCTCGGGGTCACCGTGCGGCGCCGCGCCCCCACGCCGTCCCCACCAGGACGAGCACACCGCCCGCCAGGCCGAGCGCGCCGAGCCGTTCCCCGCCGAGCGCGATGCCGGCCGCGGCGGCCCACAGCGGCTCGGTGCCGAGCAGCAGACTGACCCGGGAGGGGGAGGTCCGGCGTACGGCCCACATCTGGACGAAGAACGCGAAGAGGGTGCAGCACACCGACAGGAACAGCAGCCCGGCCCACTCACGCGCCCCGAAGTCAGCCGCCGTCGCCCACGGTGTGGTGTCGGCGCCGGCCGACAGCAGCGCGAACACCCCTACGGCGGCGCCGAGTTGGACGGTGGTCAGAGGCAGCGCGTCGGCGCCCCGGACGGACTTCACGCGGGACATGGCCAGGACGTGCAGGGTGCGGGCCAGGGCCGCGAGCAGCATGAGGAGGTCACCGAGGGAGGGGCGGCTGAAGCCGGCGCCCTGGGTCAGCAGCAGTACGCCGAGCACGGAGAGGGCGGCGGCCCCGAGGAAGGCGCGGGAGGGCCTCGTGCGGGTCACCGCGGCCTCGGCGAGCGGGGTGAAGATCATGGTGAGGCTGATGATGAGGCCCGCGTTGGTCGCCGAGGTGTGGACGACGCCGTAGGTCTCCAGGAGGAAGATCCCGGCGAGGATCAGCCCGAGCAGCCCGGCGCCGCGCCACTGGGCGGCCGTCAGGGCGCGCAGCGAGCGGTGGCCGACGACCGCCAGGACGGGCAGGACGAGGGCGAAGCGCAGGACCAGGACGGCGAGGACCGTGCGGGCGGTGGTGATGTCCTTGGCGGCGAGATAGCTGGCGCCCCAGACCACGGCGACCAGCAGGACGGGCAGGTCGGTCTGCCAGGTGCGGCGGGGCGCGGCGGCGCGCGGTACGGCGATCGAGGACATGGGGGCGGCTCTCCCGGTCTCCGGCGAAGGGGTGGAGACATCGGCGGCTGCCACACGGAACGATCACCGTACCCGCGCGGACCTCGGCTGACTAGGCGTTTTCCGGGTCGGCGTACGAGCCGTAGGTCGGGCGGCCCGCAAGGTCGTACGACTGGATGGAGACGCCGGTGCTGGTGACGGTGCCGCCCGTGCGCTTGAAGGCCTTCGGCGTGGTGCCCTCGGGGAACAGGCGCAGGCCGGTGCCGAGCACGACCGGGAAGGTCACCAGGTGGACGGTGTCGAGGAGGTCGAGTTCGAGGAGGGAGCGGACCAGGGCGCCGCTGCCGTGCACCTGGAGCTCGCCCTCGGTGCGCTCCTTGAGGTCGGTGACCTCCTTGGCGAGGTCGCCGCCGAGGACGGTGGTGCCGGCCCAGGATGGGTCGGTGAGGGTGGCCGAGGCGACGTACTTCGGCAGGGCGTTCAGCTTGGACGCGATCGGGTCGGCGGGGTCGGTCATGTTCGGCCAGTACGAGGCGAAGATGTCGTACGTCCGGCGGCCGAGCAGATAGGCGCCAGACCGGTCGAAGACGTCGACCACGAACCGGCCGAAGTCGTCGTCGCCGTACACGAAGCTCCAGCCGCCGTGCTCGAAGCCGCCGCGGGTGTCCTCTTCGGGGCCGCCGGGGGCCTGGTAGACGCCGTCGAGGGTGACGAAGATGGTGGAGACGAGCTTGCCCATGTCGGGTGCCTGCTTCCTGGTGCGGGGGTTGGTGTCATCAGCTCAGACCCGGCCCGCCCCCGCAACTCATCGGTCGTCGCTACGGCACCTCACCCGGCGTGGGTCGAGAACATGCCGCCGGTCGGGCCCTGCTTGTCGCCGCCCTGGGCCTTCTTCAGGGCGTTGGCGAGGCTCTCGATGGTGAGGGACTGGAGGATGACGCGGCCGTTGCCCTCCAGGGTGGCCAGGGAGAGTCCCTCGCCGCCGAAGACGGCGTTCATCAGGCCCTGGCGGTTCAGGCCGCCGATGCGCTGGACGCCGTACTGGATGCCCTCCTCGAAGGCGACGAGGCAGCCGGTGTCGACCTCGATGCGGCCGCCGAAGTCGGCCGGGTTCAGGTCGATGAAGTTGCCCGCGCCGGCGATGATCACCGTGCCGCGGCCGGTGAACTTCTCCAGGATGAAGCCCTCGCCGCCGCTCATGCCGGTGCGGCCGCCCTGGAAGGCGATGCCGAACTGGACGCTGGACTCGGCCGCCACGAAGGCGTCCTTCTCCGCGAACCACGCGCGCGTGCCGTCCAGTTCCAGCGCGCGCATCTCTCCGGGGAGTACGCCCGCGAAGCCGACGGTGCCCTCGCCGCCCTGGGAGGTGAAGTACTGGAAAGCCAGCGACTCGCCCGCGAGCGCGCGCTGGCCGACCTGCATGGCCGTCCCCATGGCCTGCCGGAGGATGCCGCCCATGCCGCCGGAGCCGGCGCCGCCCTGCTGCTGTCCGGCGCCGGGCGGGCCGCTCAGCCGGGTCTCCATGGTCACGTTCGTCGTCTTGAAGAGGAACTTCCCGGCCTCGCAGTACACGGTCTGGCCGGGGCTCAGGTTGACGACCGCCATCTGCATGGCGTTGCCGACGATTTCTTGCTGAAGGGTCACAAGGGGAGAACGCCGGAGACAGCGGAATCAGTTCCGGCCCCCGCGAGGTCGGCGTCCGTCCGCCGCCGGCACGCGGGTGCGCGGGCCGCCGGGATGGGCCGATGACGACGACTTACGGAACTCTGAACGGCAAGGTCGCCCTGCTCACCGGCGGCAGCCGCGGCGACGGCACTGCGGCTGGCACGGGACGGCGGACGAGGTGGCCCCTGGGGGCTGCGCCCCCAGCCCCCGCTTCGGCCCTGAAGGGGCCTCGTCCTCAAACGCCGGACGGGCTGGATATTGCTGGCCTGTGTCGAGAAGGCGCCGGACAGGCCGAGGATGCCTGTCCGGCGTTTGGAAGCTCGCCTCAGCCGCCCAGCTCCTGATGCCTGGCCGCCAGTGCCGCAGCCCCCTGTTCCGTCAGGGAACCGAACAACCGCAGGCGCGAGATCCCGCCGTCGGGATAGATGTCCACGCGCGCGTGCGTTCCGATAGCCGGGGTGGGGAGGACGAAGCGGTGGTTCGTGTCGGGCTGGAGGCGGGTGCGCGGGAGGATCTCGTGCCAGTCGCCGGACTCGCCGTCGCGTACCGAGACCGATGCCCAGCCCGCGCTGTTGCCCTTGAGGTACGCCGTGTCGATCTCGACGGCGCGGATCTGCGCCTGGGCCGCGAGGGCATAGCGGATCCAGTCGTTGCCCCGGTCGCGGCGGCGGCGGGTCTCCCAGCCGTCGTCCATCTTGCGGGAGCGGCCGGGCTGGATGGTGTTGGTGGCGGGTGAGTAGAAGAGGTTGGAGGCGTCCTCGGCCCGGCCGCCGTTCTCCAGGGCGACCACGTCGAAAGTACCCAGCGCCGCCAGCCAGTTGGGGTCGGGGACCACTTCGCCGTAGACCCGCAGGCGGGCGATGCCACCGTCCGGGTGCTGGTTGACGCGGAGGTGGGTGAAGCGTTGCTCGACCGAGATGGCGAAGCCGTTCGCCGCGTGGCCGCCCACCGGCGTGCGCGGGACCAGGGTCGTCCACTTCACGTCGTCGGAGAGCAGGTCCTCGGGGGACGGGGAGCCCGGCACCGAGGTGGCTTCCACGGACACCGCCTGGGGGTAGTTGCCCCGGAAGTGGGCCGTGTCGACGACGATCCCCCGGATCACGCCCGGCGCGCCGAGCCGGACCAGTGCCCAGTCGTGGTCCTCCGGCGTCGGCCAGGGGTGGTCCGCCGAGGCGCCGCGGCGGCGACGCGTCTCCCAGCCGTCCATGATCTTGCCCTTGTGGCCGAAGTGCTCGGGGTCGAACTCGGCGGGCCCGGGCACCAGGAGGTTCTCGCGCTGGGCGAAGAACTCGTCGTTGGCGGCGATGACTCCGGCGCCGAGCTGCCGGTCGGCGAGGTTGGCGTACTGGGTGAAGGGGAAGTCGGCCGTGCGGTAGTCCGCGTACGGGTCACCGCCTCCGTAGGGGTTCGCGTCGCCGGTGAAGTTCGGAATCGCCGTCACTGAATGTGCCTTTCGGGAGTCGGCCGCTGCGGGTGCGGGGAATCGGTCGATCAGGGGGTACGGGTCAGGAGTTGGCCCTTCGGGTCGGTGAACTCGCCGTCCAGCACGATGCGTTCGCCGCGCAGCCAGGTCGACTTCACGACACCGCTGAGGGTCTTTCCGGCGTACGCCGTGACGCGGTTGCGGTGCTGGAGGGCGGCCGGGTCCACGGTGAACGTCTCGTCGGGCGCGAGGACCGCGAAGTCCGCGTCGCGGCCCGCCTCGATGGCACCCTTCCGCTCAAGTCCCGCCAGTTGTGCGGTCCTTGACGACATCCAGCGGACCACGTCCTCAAGGCCGTACCCCCGCTTGCGCGCCTCCGTCCACACCGCCGCGAGGCTCAGCTGGAGGCCGGAGATGCCGCCCCACGCGGTGGCGAAGTCGGCGGTCTTGAGGTCTGCCGTGGAGGGCGAGTGGTCCGTCACGACGCAGTCGATCGTGCCGTCGGCCAGCGCCTGCCACAGCAGGTCCTGGTTGGCGGACTCGCGGATGGGCGGGCAGCACTTGAACTCGCTCGCGCCGTCCGGGACTTCCTCGGCCGTGAGAGTCAGGTAGTGGGGGCACGTCTCCACCGTGATGCGGACGCCCTCGGCCTTGGCGGCGGCGATCAGCGGCAGCGCGTCGGAGGAGGAGAGGTGCAGGACGTGCACGCGCGCGTCGAGGCGCTTGGCGGCGGCGATCAGCCCGGCGATGGCCGTGTCCTCGGCGTCGCGGGGGCGGCTGGCGAGGAAGTCGGCGTACTTGGGGCCGCCGTGCTGCGGGGCCGCCTCCAGATGGTGCGGGTCCTCGGCGTGCACGATGAGCAGGCCGCCGAAACCGGCGATCTCGGCCAGGGAACGGGCCAGTTGGTCCTGGTCCAGGTGCGGGAACTCGTCCACGCCGGACGGCGACAGGAACGCCTTGAAGCCGAAGACACCGGCGTCGTGCAGCGGGCGCAGGTCCTTCACGTTGTCGGGCAGGGCGCCGCCCCAGAAGCCGACGTCGATGTGGGCCTTGGCCGCGGCGACCTCCTGCTTGGTACGGAGGTTGTCGACCGTCGTCGTCGGCGGAAGGGAGTTGAGCGGCATGTCGATCAGGGTGGTGATCCCGCCGGCCGCCGCCGCGCGCGTGGCGGTCCAGAAGCCCTCCCAGTGAGTGCGGCCCGGGTCGTTCACATGCACATGGGTGTCGACCAGGCCGGGCAGCAGGACGTCGTCGCCGAAGTCCTCGAACCGTGCTCCGGACGGGACTTGGGCGTCGTGGGGGAGAACGGCCGTGATCCTGCCGCCGGTTGCGGCGACCGCCGCGGCCCGCGTCCCCTCGGGAGTGATGACGCGCGTGGAGCGCACCACCAGTTCAGCGTCGGACACCCTGACCCCTCTCTGCCGCCGTCGTCGCTTCCGTTACTTGCGGGAAACGGGATTTACGCCCACGTAACGGAATTCAACGTTCTGTTGAAGGAGTCTTCACTCCCGCTCCCGTACCGTCAAGGGCACACTTCTCCACGGTGCGCCCACCGCGCACACTCTGGACGTTTCCACAAAGCGGAATTAAACTTCCGACAAGCAGAACGTAGCTACGCACAGGCGGGGAGTCAACCGACCCCCGGGTAGGCTTCAGCCCTTCCCGCCCGTGCCGAAAGGAACGCGCCGTGCCGCCGTCCAGCGCCAGCAGCACCGACTCCACCAAGTCCGCCACGGGTGGGGTCCAGTCCCTCGAGCGCGCCTTCGACCTGCTGGAGCGGATGGCCGACGCGGGCGGTGAGGTCGGCCTGAGCGAGCTCTCCGCGAGCAGCGGCCTGCCGCTGCCCACCATTCACCGGCTGATGCGCACGCTCGTGGTCTGCGGTTACGTCCGCCAGCAGGCCAACCGGCGGTACGCCCTCGGCCCGCGCCTGATCCGGCTCGGCGAGTCCGCGTCCCGGCTGCTCGGCACCTGGGCCCGCCCCTACCTCGCCCGGCTGGTCGAGGAGACCGGAGAGACGGCGAACATGGCGCTGCTCGACGGCGACGAGATCGTGTACGTGGCGCAGGTGCCGTCCAAGCACTCGATGCGCATGTTCACCGAGGTCGGCCGGCGCGTCCTGCCGCACTCCACGGGCGTCGGCAAGGTGCTGCTGGCCAACACCCCCGACCAGGAGGTGCGCGCGCTGCTCGCCCGGACCGGCATGCCCGCCGCGACCGAGAAGACGATCACCACGCCCGACGGCTTCCTCGCGGCCCTGGACGACGTGCGCCGGCTCGGCTACGCGATCGACGACAACGAGCAGGAGATCGGCGTCCGCTGCCTCGCGGTCTCCGTGCCCAACTCCCCCACCGCCGCCGCGATTTCGATCTCGGGCCCGGCGGGCCGGGTCACCGAGTCGGCGACCGGGAAGATCGTGCCGATCCTCCAGCAGGTGGCCGGCGAACTGTCGGAGGCGCTCGCCAGCCAGAACCCGGCGTGAGCGCCACGCAGCGCTGGCCGGGCCGGTACACCGACCGGTACGGCGCCGAGGACCTCGTCTTCGAGTCGGACGGCCGCGAGCTGATCCGCACGACGATCCGGGGCGTCCGCTTCGAGGGCGACAGCATGGACGACCTCGGCGCGCTCGGCGGCGAGCCGCCGGAGGCCCCGTTCGCCTTCTTCGACGGGGCGCTGTGCTCCTGCCTGCTGGAGTGGGAGGTGCCGGTGTCCGTCACGGCCGAGGGGCAGGGCGTGCGTACGGCGGTGCTGGACTGCTCGTTGCGGCTCGGGGGACCGGCCGGACCCGGCAGGGGCCTGGATGCGGAGACACTGACCACCGCCCTGCGCCTCGACGGACACGAGTACCGCAGCACCAAAGGGCACGACGTCTTCGAGAACGCGCTGAACGAGCTCCAGCGCCGACTCCCGCCAGGGATACGGCTCCGGTCCTGCGTCGCGTGCGCCTGGTCCGACTACAGCCCGTTCGGCAACGGGCTGATGGCGGGGCTGGCCTGCTTCCGTGACGTCAAGGACCGCTACCGCCTCGTCGACGGCAAGCACGGCCCGACGGGCATCTTCGAGCTCTGGGACGAGCACACCGAGTTCGTCCAGGAGACCTGGCTGTGCGGGGAGTTCGAGCACCGGTCCGGGAACGCGGGCTACCGAGGAGCGTTCCCCGCGCCGTCGAACTAGCCCTGCCCGCCCCGCGGTTGCCCGAACAGGTCCACCGCGTTGCGTACGTCCGTCAGACCCCTCGTGAGGGCGCTCACCGAGCCGATCGCGCCGGCGATCAGGAGCAACGAGCGGCGCAGACGCGGGATTTCGGGGATGCCGTCGATGGTCATCGCGGCCAGCGCCGCGAGTTCGTCCTCGGCGATGACCCGGTCGGGGAACTCGGCCGGATGCGCGGCCAGTTCGCGGCGCAACCGGGACACCGCGGTCCGCAGTTCCGCCACCCTCGGGTCCTCGTCGCTGCCGGTCACTGGCCTCTGCCCCAAGCTCCGCAACACAGCTCTCCCCCCTCGCACGCCGTCGTGCGCAAGAACTTTGTGATCCCGCCGCGCACCCCGCGACACTGGTCGGGCACCGAGGGACGCGGGCCAGTAAACGCCACCCGGTACGGGCTGCGCCACTCCACGGACCGAAATTAAGTCGGAGGATTCCGTGCCGTCGCCGCCCGGTCAGGTATGCAGGAGGTATGACGCGAAACGAAGACCAGGTGGCCGGGCTGCTGCTCGCCGCCGGGGGCGGCCGGCGGCTCGGCGGGCGGCCCAAGGCGCTGCTGGAACACCGGGGGCGGCCCCTCGTGGAACACGCGGTCGGGGTGCTGCGCGCGGCCGGGCTCACCCGCGTCCACGTGGTTCTGGGGGCGCGCGCCGACGCCGTACGCGAGCGGGCGGAGCTGACCGGGTGCGTGGTCGTGGAGAACCCGGAGTGGGAGCGGGGGATGGGGTCCTCACTGCGGGCCGGGCTCGACTCGCTGGCGGGTACGGGGGCGCGGGCGGTGCTCGTGTCGCTCGTCGACCAGCCCGGGATCGGTGCGGAGGCGGTGGCGCGGGTGCTGGCGGCCCACCGCTCCGAGGACTCGCTCGTCTCGGCCGCCTACGACGGGGTGCGCGGGCATCCGGTGCTGTTCGGGGCCGCGCACTGGGCCGGGATCGCGGAGAGCGCGACCGGGGACCGGGGGGCGCGGGCCTACCTCAAGGCGCACGCGGATTCGGTCGTGCTCGTCGAGTGCGGGGATGCGGCGGAGCCGTACGACATCGACACTGAGGCGGATCTCGTCCACCTTGAGTGAACGGGGTGACACTGAGCGCCACTTTGGCTCGATGCGGAGAATCTCGACGTCAACAAACCATTGAACTTCCACGATGAGGAAACTAGTATCCACTGTTCAGAAGCGCCCGGCGGCCCCTCGGGTGCTCTCCGTCCTACCCGGGTCATCTGGCACCCGGTGCCACGCTCGCTGAAGGAAGTGACAGTTCATGTCCGCACCAGCGCCGTCCTCGCCGGTCGTCGTCGACGCCGAACCGCTGCCCCGGCAGGAGGAGGTCCTCACCGACGAGGCCCTCGCCTTCGTGGCCGAGCTGCACCGCCGGTTCACGCCCCGCCGGGCCGGACTCCTCGCCCGCCGGGCCGAGCGCCGCGCGGAGATCGCCCGTACCTCGACGCTCGACTTCCTGCCGGAGACCGCCGCGATCCGCGCGGACGACTCCTGGAAGGTGGCCCCCTCCCCCGCCGCGCTGAACGACCGGCGGGTCGAGATCACCGGCCCCACCGACCGCAAGATGACGATCAACGCCCTCAACTCCGGTGCGAAGATCTGGCTCGCGGACTTCGAGGACGCCTCGGCGCCGACGTGGGAGAACGTCGTCACGGGCCAGCTCAATCTGATCGACGCCTACACCCGCGCGATCGACTTCACCGACCCGGGCTCCGGCAAGTCGTACGCCCTGAAGGCCGATGACGAGCTGGCGACCGTCGTGATGCGGCCCCGGGGCTGGCATCTCAACGAGCGGCACCTGCTGGTCGACGGTGAGCAGGTCCCGGGCGCCTTCGTGGACTTCGGGCTGTACTTCTTCCACAACGCGCAGCGGCTGCTGGACCTGGGGAAGGGCCCGTACTTCTACCTTCCGAAGACCGAGTCGCACCTCGAAGCCCGGCTGTGGAACGACGTGTTCGTCTTCGCGCAGGACTACGTCGGCATCCCGCAGGGCACGATCCGCGCGACCGTGCTGATCGAGACGATCACCGCCGCGTACGAGATGGAGGAGATCCTCTACGAACTCCGCGACCACGCCTCGGGGTTGAACGCGGGCCGCTGGGACTACCTGTTCTCCATCGTGAAGAACTTCCGTGACGGCGGGCCCAAGTTCGTCCTCCCGGACCGCAACGCGGTGACGATGACGGCCCCGTTCATGCGGGCGTACACCGAACTCCTCGTCCGTACCTGCCACAAGCGTGGCGCGCACGCGATCGGCGGCATGGCCGCGTTCATCCCGTCCCGCCGGGACGAGGCGGTCAACAAGGTCGCGTTCGAGAAGGTCAAGGCCGACAAGGACCGTGAGGCGGGCGACGGTTTCGACGGCTCCTGGGTGGCCCACCCGGACCTGGTGCCGATCGCCCTGGCCTCCTTCGACGCGGTGCTCGGCGAGAAGCCGAACCAGAAGGACCGGCTGCGCGAGGACGTCGATGTCAAGGCCGCCGACCTGATCGCCGTCGACTCGCTGCACGCGAAGCCGACGTATCCGGGGCTCGTCAACGCCGTTCAGGTGGGCATCCGTTACATCGAGGCGTGGCTGCGCGGGCTCGGCGCGGTCGCCATCTTCAACCTGATGGAGGACGCGGCCACCGCCGAGATCTCGCGCTCGCAGATCTGGCAGTGGATCAACGCGGACGTCGAGTTCGAGAACGGCGAGCGGGCAACTCCCGAGCTGGCGCGCAAGATTGCCGCCGAGGAGCTGGAGAACATCCGTGCCGAGATCGGCGCGGACGCCTTCGCCGCGGGCCACTGGCAGCAGGCCCACGACCTGCTCCTGGAGGTCGCGCTCGACGCCGACTACGCGGACTTCCTGACGCTGCCCGCGTACGAGCAGCTCAAGGGCTGAGCCCTCAGGAGGCTTCGGGTTTGTCCGAGTGGCCCAGGGACCTTCCCGGGGCCACTCGGTCGCGTACGAGCTGCTTCACGGCCGTGGGTTCCGGGAAGCCCTGTTCGCGGCGGTCCCAGACGACCTCGTCGTTGACGCGGACGACGAAGACGCCGCCGGTGCCGGGCTTCAGGGACAGTTCCGTCAGCTCGGTCTCGAAGGTGGTCAGCAGCTCCTGCGCCAGCCATGCGGCGCGCGGCAGCCAACGGCACTGGGTGCAGTACTCGATCTGAACTCTTTGCGTCATGTCCGTCGTCTTCCCGTCATCCCAGGTGTACCGACCAATCCTGTTCCGCCGCCGGTTTGCCATGCAGGTCGGGGACCCGCTTGAGCCAGCTCGGGCGGCCCTGCTGAGTCTTCGCCGCGCGCCGGGCCTCCTCGGCGGCGAGTTCCTCCCTGCTCGGGAAGTCGGTGGGCAGCCAGGCCGCGGAGGCCTGCACGCGCGCGTGGAGGTGGTCGACGTACGCCTCGCGGACGATGTCCGGGGTCTCCAGGCCCGGTTCGCCGGCCAGCCAGGCGTCCGGGACCTCGGCCACGATCCGGCGCAGCAGTTCCTCGGTCACCCGGGGCGCGAGTTCCGCGTCGGCGGCCCGGGTGTCGGGCGTGTAGCGGCCGAGGGCGTGGTGGCGGAAGTCGTAGGCCTTCGTGGGGTCGGCGCCGTCCCAGCGGTGGTGGAAGACGAGGGCGGCGCCGTGGTCGATGAGCCACAGGCGCGGGGGCGCGATGCCGAGGGTCGGCCAGATCATCAGGTTCGAGCTGTGGACCGTGCGGTCGACGTTGACGGTCAGCGCGTCGAGCCAGACGATCCTCCCGGCCTCCAGCGGGTCGACCGTGCAGCGCGCGGCGACCTCGGGGGTGAAGTCCTGCGCGCCCGAGAGATAGTCCATGCCGAGGTTCAGACCCGCGCTCGCGCGGTGCAGGTCCCGGACCTCGTGGTGCGGTTCCCCGTCGGCGATCTCCGGGTCGAAGTGCACGAGCACGAGCTCGGGGAAACGCAGTCCCAGGGCGCGCGCGAGTTCCCCCACGACGACCTCGGCGACGAGTGCCTTGCGGCCCTGCGCGGAGCCGGTGAACTTCACGACGTAGGTCCCGAGGTCGTCGGCCTCGACGACTCCGGGGACGGAGCCGCCGGAGCGCAGGGGTGCGACGTAGTGAGTTGCGACGACCTCTCTCAGCATGTCCTCAGGCCACCATCCTCATCGGCCCCGGGAGAATCCGGGGCCGTCCGTCCCTTGCTTCCAGCCTGCGGCATGAAGTGAACATAGTAACCGAGGGTGATCGCCACCCGCTCGCTGTCCTCACCCCGGCGTCGGCCCGACCGGGCAATGGCTCGTATCCCGAACGGCCATGCCCCGTCGGCGGATTCACAGGCGCCGGTCACTTCTGCTGCTCCAGGCTCGCTGGTTCACTCCCTGCCACACCGCCTCGATCGATCGCCCCATGAACACCGTTGGGTCGCAAGGGAGTTGTTCATGTCCGAAGTCACCACACGTGATGCTGCCCGCCGTCGGGGACATCGTCGCGGCACCGGCACTGCTCGCACCGACCACCGCCCACGAAGCTCGACGACCTAGTGGAGCACGGCGCCGACGGCGACAAAGTGATCGTCAAGGATGCGCGCCGGCAAGAACCTGATCGGTGCCTTCCGTCGGGCCCCCCCCGCAGCGGGATGCTCCCCCTCACTCACTGCCCCCCGGACGAACTGGAGACCTCTGTGACGTCACCCCTCCCCCGCTCGTGCGTCCGGCGCATCGCCGCGACGCTCGCGGCCCTGCTCGCGCTGGGCATCGGCACCGCCGACGCGGTGACCCGGAGTGCCTCGGAAGCGGACACCACCACGGCCGCCACCGCCACCTCACCCGCCATGGACTGCGCCGGTGTCACCGGGCTCGATCTGAGCGGCATCTCCGGCGCCCCCACACAGATCGCCTCGGCGACCGTCCTGGCCGCCGCCGACAACACCCTCGGCAACTGGGCGGCCTGCGAGGTCAAGGGCCTCATCGCCCCACAGATCCAGTTCGACCTGCGGCTGCCGATGACGACCTGGCAGGGCGACTACCTCCAGACCGGCTGCGGCGGCAACTGCGGTGTGGTGACCACGGGAAGCGCCCCGGCCGCCACCGGCTGCGTCCCGCTCACCAGCGGCGCCTTCGCGGTGGCCACGGACAACCAGGGCCACTACGGCACCACCATGAGTTCCGGCCTGTTCGGCACCGACCCGACACTCAAGGTCGACTTCGGCTACAGGTCCGAGCACCAACTCGCCGTCGCCGCCAAGGACATCATCAAGCGTTTCTACGGCGAGTCCGCCGGCCACTCCTACTACGACGGCTGCTCGCAGGGCGGCCACGAGGCCCTCACCGAGGCACAGCGGTATCCGACCGACTTCGACGGCATCATCGCGGGCGCCCCCGCCAACAACTGGACCGCGCACACCTTCCAGCACGCCTGGAACGCGCAGGCGGTCTTCGCCGACGGCACCGACGCCACCCTCGTCACCGCCGACCTCGCGCCACTGCACGCGGCCGTCCTCAAGGGCTGCGCCGCCGGGACCGACGGCATCATCGAGGACCCGCTCGCCTGCACCTGGGACCCGGGCAGCATCGGGTGCGCGAGCGGACAGACCCCGACCACCGCCGACTTCTGCCTCACGTCCGAACAGGTCACCACCGTAAGGAAGTTGTACTCGGGCCCCCGCGACAGCGACGGCAGGCTGCTCTATCCCGGGTGGCAGCTGCGCGGCAACGAACTCAACTGGGCCGGTGTGATCGTCCCGAGCACCAGGACGGGCTCGACCTCGAACAAGACCAACGTCGACGAACGGGTCCGCTACCTCCTCTACCCCGAGGCCCACCCCGAACTGACCTACAAGGACGTCGAGTTCACCGCGACCGCGTACCGGCGGCTGATGCGTCTCGACGAGGGCACCATGGACGCGACCGATCCCGATCTGTCGGCGTTCGAGGCGGCCGGCGGCAAGCTGATCATCTGGCAGGGTCTCGCCGACCCGAACATCTCCTCCGTCGCGGCGATGGCGTACTACAAGGCGGTCCAGAAGGAGATGGGGGGCGCGGCGAGGACATCGGACTTCGCCCGCCTGTTCCTGCTGCCGGGTGTCGCCCACTGCGGCGGTGGCCAGGGTCCCGACAGCATCGACGCGCTGTCGGCGATCGTCGGCTGGGTCACGGCCGGGCGGGCCCCCGGCAGCCTCCTCAGCCAGTCCGTCGACAGGACCAGCGGCAAGGTCACCGCCTCCCGGCCGATCTATCCGTTCCCGTACATCGCGGTGAACACCACCGGCGGCCCGGACGACGACGCGTCAAGCTACACGGCCCGGCTGTCCACCGCCGAGCAGCACCTGACCGTCGACTACCTCGGCTCCTTCCGGTCCGGATACGAGACGGTCAGCGGCTGGGTCGACGGAAAGTGGGTCACTCGCCCGGGAAAGAGCTGAGCCCGTCCCGCTCCGGTGGCGACTGAGCCAGCCGACGCAGCAGGTCCCTGCTGGCCGTGGAGACCAGCGGGGGCACGCCGAGGTCGTCCAGCATGTCGGCTGCGGCCTGCATTTCCACGGTCCGGCGTACGGCGTGCCGGTGACTGCCCTCGACCAGCCGGTCCAGGGTCGCGGCGCTCGCGCGGGTCAGCTCGTCGGCGACGATCTGGCGCAGCCACTCCTCGCAGCCCGCGGCCCCGGCCGCTTCGAGGGCCTCGACCACGGCCGCGGCCAGGCCCTTGTAGAACACACTGCGCAGCAGCTTGCGTTCGGCGGCCAGCCCCGCCGGTCCGTCGAGGACGTCGGTTCGCGCACCCAGCGGGCGGAGCAGGTCGGCGTAGCGTCGGGCTCCGGGTCCGGAGACGAGCATCGGTGTCCGCAGGCCGTTTCCCGGCACGGTCGCCATCAAGGACACGTCGACGAACTCGATCCCGGCCTCCCCGGCGATCACCCCGAGCCGGCGCTTCACTCCGGGAGCGGCGGTGTTGAGGTCGGCCCAGAGGCAGCCGGGAGCCGCTGCGGAGAGGCCCGCCCGGAGGGCGTCCACAGCGGCCGAGGCACTGTTGACGCTCAGTACGAGGTCGCTGCCCCGGGCCGCCTCCGCCTCGCTCCCCGTGTCCACCGCGCCCGGGGGCGCCGGGGCCTTCGGGTCGTAGCCGCGTACGCGTGCGCCCGCGGCCACCAGGTCGGCGGCGATCGCGCCGCCCGCCTCTCCGAGGCCGAGTACGGCGACGCGCGGGCCCTGAACCCGAGTGGAACCCACGGGCACTCCCCTCTCCATCTCTTACCTGAGGTTCCTTACCTGAAGATCCATCAAAAACCTCACAGGCAAAGGCTGTTGCTCAACCCATTGACGCCTTCTTACCGAATGTTAACAATCTGGTTCACCAAATTGGCAACAGGGAGACGGGCATGACCGACCTACCAGCCACGCATCCGACACCCTCGGACCTTGCCCGCGAATTGGTCGCGGGGGCATACGACATCCACGTCCACATCGCACCCGACCTGATGAAGCGCCGGGTCGACGACATGACCCTCGCGTCCCGCTTCACCGAGGTCGGCCTGAGCGGGTTCGTACTCAAGTCGCACTACGTACCGACCGCGGAACGGGCGGAAGTGGTGCGCGGCGCGTTACCCGGCTTCGACGCGGTCGGAGCGATCACCCTGAACGGCTCGGTGGGGGGCATGAACCCTGTCGCCGTGGAGATCGCCGGCCGCGGCGGCGCACAGTTCGTCTGGTTGCCGACCGTCGACAGCGCCAACGAGCGGGCCTGCACGGCGAGCGCTCCGGAGGGCGCCTCGCCACCCATGTGGGTCCGGCTCCAGGACGAGATGCGGGCCGCCGGGATGGCCGCGGACCCGGTCGACGTGGTCGGGCCCGACGGCAAGGTGCTGGACATCACCCGGCAGGTGCTCAGGGTGATCGCGGCCCACGACATGACACTCGCCACCGGTCATCTCGGCTCCGACGAGATCGCCGCCGTCGTGGACGCGGCGGTCGAGGAGGGCGTCCACCGGATCGTGGTCACCCATCCGGAGTTCACCTCCCAGCAGGTGGGGATCGAGCGACAGCGCGAACTCGCGGCCCGGGGCGCCCTGTTGGAGCGGTGCTTCACCACACCGCACACCGGAAAGGTCTCCTGGGACCTGTGGCTGGAGAACATCAGGGCGGTCGGCCCGGAGCACTCCGTGCTCTCCAGCGATCTCGGCCAGCCCTTCAATCCACCGGTGGAGGACGGACTGCCGCTCCTCGCCGAGCGGTTGCTCGCCGCGGGCTTCACCGAGCAGGAGATACGGATCATGGCCGTGGACAACACCCGCCGGCTCGCCGGGGCGGGGCGGGACCGATGAAGAGCGTCCTCGAAATCCGTGATCTGACCAAGCAGTTCGTCAAGGACGACCTGGGCATCGTGGCGCTGCGCGAGCTGAGTCTGGAGATCGAGGAGGGCCGCTTCGTCACCGTGCTCGGCCGCAGCGGCTGCGGCAAGTCGACGATGCTCAACATGATGTCCGGGCTCATGCCGCCCACCTCGGGTGTCGTCAGGTTCCGGGACAAGCCGGTGACCGGGCCGCGCACCGAGGTCGGCTACCTCACCCAGTCCGACACCCTCATGCCCTGGCGCGACGTCCGCCGCAACGTCGAGATGCCCATGGAACTCAAGGACGTCGAGGCGAAGGAGCGCCGGGAACGCGCGGCGGATCTCATCGAACGGGTCGGCCTCACCGGTTTCGAACGCCACTACCCGCGCGAGCTGTCCGGCGGTATGCGACGCCGGGCGAGCCTGGCCCGGATGCTCGCCGGCGCCCCCGAGGTCCTGCTGCTCGACGAGCCGTTCGGCGCCCTCGACGCCCAGCTCCGCTCCGTCCTGCAGGCCGAGTTGCTGCGGCTGTGGCAGGGCAGCGGACAGACCGTGGTGTTCGTGACGCACGACATCGAGGAGGCGCTGCTGCTCGGCGACCGGGTCGTGGTGCTCGGGCGGATCGGCCGGATCGTCCTGGACAGGGCCGTGGACCTGCCGAGGCCGCGCGACGCCGACGAACTGCGGGTGGATCCCCACTTCGTCGCCCTGCACAAGGAAATGACCGATGCGCTGCGGGAGGCGCGATGAAGACGGTGGCCGGGACGACGGCGGACGTCGAGAAGACCATGGGACAGTCGGTGACCGTGCCGCTGAACCGCACCTGGTGGGAGAAGTACGGCGGCACGGTGGTCATCTGGGGCGGCCGGCTCGTCTTCGTCGTGGTGCTGCTGGTCACCTGGCAGCTGTCCGCCGGGCGGCTGTTCGACGAGACCTTCACCAGCCGACCCCTGGACGTGGCGCACCGGCTGGCCGAGTGGCAGCGGGACGGCCTGCTCTGGTCCAACACCTGGGTCACCGTCCAGGAAGTGCTTCTCGGGTTCTTCTTCGGAGCCGGGGCGGGAGCGGTGACGGGGTTCGTCCTCGCTTCCCTGCCGACCTTCTACCGGGTGGTCGATCCGTTCGTGGTGGCGCTGTACTCACTGCCGAAGGTGGCCCTCGCACCGTTGTTCATCGTCTGGTTCGGCATCGGCATGGAGATGAAGGTGCTGCTCGCCGCGGCCACCGTCTTCTTCCTGGTCTTCCTCAACACCGCAGTGGGCGTGCGCGAGGTCGACCGCGGGCTGATCGACGCGGTCCGGCTGATGGGGGGACGCCGCCGTGACGTCGTGCGGAAGGTCGTCCTGCCCGGCTCGATGACCGGCCTGCTCACCGGTCTGAAGATCGCCGTGCCGTACTCGCTGATCGGCGCGGTCATCGGTGAACTGGTCGCATCCAACCGGGGGTTGGGCTATCTGATCAGCGACGCGGCCGCCAACTTCGACACGGCGGGAGTCTTCGCCACGCTCGTGGTCCTCGGGACCATCGCCACGATCCTGAACCTGATCGTCGGTCTGCTCGATCGCAGGGCCAACCGCTGGAAGCCTCTGGAGGTCCGGAAATGAACCGTCGGCAGCTCGTCAAGACCCTGTTCGCCACCGGCGCGGTGGCACTGACCGGCGCGGGATGCGCCGGGTCCGGTGCCTCGACGGCGGTCGGCAAGCTGTCGGTGGGGCAGGTCAGCAAGTCGATCGCGTTCTTCCCGATGTTCGTCGCGACCGAGAAGGGCTACTTCAAGGAGGAGGGCGTCACCTTCGGCGACCCTCCGGTGCTCGGCACCGGCGCCAAGGTGGCGGCCGCCCTGAAGTCCGGCAGCATCGAGCTCGGCGGCGGGGTGATGACCGACGTCCTCAAGCTCTCGGAGATCGAGAACGACATCCGCCTGGTGGCCGACCTGGTCGACAGGTACTACATCGACATCGTCACCGGCACGAAGTTCAAGGGAGCCGCGGTCAGTGCCTCGCTGGACGAACGGATCGCGTCCCTCAAGGGCAAGAAGATCGGCATCACCGGGCCGGGCAGCGGCACCGAGGCACTGGTCGTCTACCTCTTCAAGAAGGGCGGGATGGACTCACGGAAGGACGCCGAACTCGTCAACCTCGGCAGTGAACCCTCCGCCGCGCTCGGCGCGCTCAAGAACGGCCAGGTCGACGCCCTCTCCTTCGCCCAGCCGCTGGCCCAGCAGGCGGAGGGAACCGGGGTCGGCACGCTGTACATCTCCCCGTCCCGCGGCGACATCCCCGACCTGGTAGACGTCGCCCACGGGGTCTTCTTCACCACTCAGGGTGTCCTGAAGGACAAGGCCAAGGAGATCGCCGCCTTCCAGAAGGCTCTCGTCCGGGCGAAGAGCGACATCCACGACGACGACGCCGCCAAGGTCAAGAAACTGCTCGCCGAGTACCGCAGCGGGATGTCCGACGCCACGCTCGACGCGCTGCTGCCGCTGCTCAAGACGGAGATCCCGACGACGAACGCCTTCAAGCGCTCCTCCTTCGACACCGCGGTGGCCTTCCACAAGTCCGCCGGCCTCATCACGAAGACCCCCGACTACGATCTGCTCGTCCCCGAGAACCTGCGCGCCCGGTGAACGCGGACGTCCTGGTCGTCGGCGGCGGCAACGCCGCGCTCGTGAGCGCGCTGACCGCCGCCGACGGCGGAGCCCGGGTACTCCTGCTGGAACGCGCGCCCACGCACTTCCGCGGCGGCAACAGCCGGCACACCCGCAACATCCGGTGCGCACACGACACCGGCGACGAGTTCACCACCGGTTCCTATCCCTTCGCGGAGCTCTGGCGCGACCTGTGCACCGTCGGCGACGGGCCGAGCGACGAGCGGCTCGCGGAGCTGACGGTCCGTCAATCCACCGACGCACCGGCCTGGATGGCCGCACACGGCGCCCACTGGCAGCAGGCCCTCTCCGGCACCCTGAACCTGGCCCGCACCAACAGGTTCTTCCTCGGCGGCGGCAAGGCGCTGCTCAACTCCTACTACCGGACCGCCGACCGGGCCGGGGTGCGGATCGAGTACGACACCCGGGTCACCCGCCTGGAGTGGGACGGCGACACCTGCACGGGCGTCCGCACCGAGGACGGCCGCCGCGTCCGGGCCGCCTCCGTGATCTGCGCGAGCGGCGGCTTCGAGGCCAACCTCGCCTGGCTGCAACGGTATTGGGGCAAGGCGGCGGAAGGCTTCCAGGTGCGCGGACCCGCGTACAACGAAGGATGCGTGCTGTGGGAGTTACTGGACGCGGGCGCCCAACACGCGGGGCAGGAACGAGGGTTCCACGCCGTCGCGGTGGACGCCCGCGGCCCGCAGTACGACGGCGGCATCGCCACCCGCATCGACGCGATCCCCTTCGGCATCGTGGTCGACCGGTACGGCCGCCGCTTCTACGACGAGGGCGAGGACATCTGGCCCAAGCGGTACGCGATCTGGGGACGCAACATCGCGCTGCGACCGGGCCAGATCGCCTACGCCCTGTGGGACACGAAGGTCCAGGGCGCCTTCCTGCCGCCCATGTACGGCACGTACACCGCGCGGACCGTCGAGGAACTCGCCGTATCGCTGGGGCTGGACGCGCGGCACCTCGCCGGGACCGTGGGCGCCTTCAACGCGGCCGTCGACCGCGGCGACGCCGCGTCCCGCCCGTTCACCATGGCCTGGCCGGACGGCCGGGCCACCGCCGGGCTCGAACCGCCGAAGAGCAACTGGGCCCAGCGCCTCGACACCCCGCCCTATCACGCCGTACCGATGCGTCCCGGGATCACCTTCACCTACCTCGGTGTCGCGGTCACCGACCGGGCACGGGTCCGCCGGGTGGACGGCGGGGTCTTCCGGAACGTCTTCGCCGCCGGGGAGATCATGTCGGGGAACATCCTCTCCACCGGCTATCTCGCCGGGTTCGGCATGACCATAGGCACCGTGTGGGGCCGTATCGCCGGAACGGAGGCGGTGCGTCATGCCCTTGGATGATCTCTTCGAAGAGGCCGGGCGGCAGCTCACCATCTGCAACTCCTGCCGCTACTGCGCCGGTTACTGCCCCGTCTGGCCGGCCCTGGAGCTGCGGACGGCGCTGGAGCAGCGGGACATCACCCACCTCGCCAACCTCTGCCACGACTGCGGCGACTGCCTCAGCGCGTGCATGTACGCCCCGCCGCACCAGTTCGCCGTCGACCCGCCGGCGGTCTTCGCCGCGGTACGGGAGGACACCTACCGCCGCTACGTCTGGCCCCACCGCGCACCGGGACCGCGCGGCACAGGTCTCGCCTTCGCCGCGGCCTGCGTCGTACTCGCCCTGCTGGCCCGGCTGTTCACCGGCCGGTGGTTCACCGCGGGCCCCACCCCCGGCGACCCGTACGAGATCCTCCCGCACGTGCCGCTGCTGATCGCGGTCGGTGTGCCGAGTCTGTGGGCGGCCGGCGTGCTCGGCCGGGCGGTGCTGCGGTACTGGCACGACATCCACGGCCCGTTCACCGACCTGGTCCGCCCCCGGGTGTGGCTGACGACGTTCACGCAGGCCGTGCAGTTGCGGCACATGACCGGCGCGGACGCGGGCTGCGAGCGGCCCGGCCGGCGCGGCTTCCACCTGGTGCTGCTGTACGGCTTCGGACTCTGCGTCCTGTCGACCACGGCGGCGGCCTTCGCCCAGAACGTACTGGGCGCGCATCCGCCCTACCCCTGGCTGTCCGTTCCGGTGATCAGCGGGGGCATCGGCGGGGTCGCCGTGCTCGTCGGCGGCACCGGGCTGTGGGTGCGCGGTGGCGGCAGCGGATTCCTGTGGGCGCTGCTCGTGCTCGCCGCCACCGGGATGCTCACCCTGCTCCTGCGGGACACCGTCGTCTTCGGGCCGCTGTTCCTGCTGCACGTGGCCGCGGTCGTCGTCGCCTTCGGGACCGCTCCGTACAGCAAGTTCGTCCACGGGATCTTCCGGATGCTGTCCATCCACCACGACAACCTGGAGCGATGACATGGCCAACACCGCCGCGGTGATCGCCGAGCATGTGCGTGCCTCGGGGGCCGGGGTCGTCTTCGCCTATCCGGGCGACCCGGTCATCGAGCTGATGGAGGCGCTGCGCGCCCTGGATGTGGAGGTCGTCGCCGGCACCCGCGAGGGCACCGCGGTGTTCATGGCCGAGGCGCAGGCGATGGTGACCGGGCGGCCCGGTGTCTGTCTGTCGACGCTGGGGCCCGGCTCGACCGCGATCGTCAACGGGGTGGCCGCGGCCACCTGGGACCGGGTGCCGCTGCTGGCGATCTCCGGGCAGATCGACGCGGGGCGCGAGGACCTGGTCACGCACCAGGTCGTCGACCACAAACTGCTCTTCTCGCCGGTCGCCAAGTGGGCCGGGCGGATCCACCCCCGGTCCGTCGACGCCGTGCTGCGCAAGGCCCTCCGCCTGGCCGTCGCCGAACGGCCCGGGGCGGTCCATCTCACCGGCTCCGCCGAGACGTTCGCCGCGCCCGCGCCGGACACGGTCGTCACGACTCCCCCGCTCGACGGCGCCGGCGGAGGCGTCCGGGTGCACCGGACGCCGAACGGCCCGGATCCCGAGGCGCTGCTGCGGTCGGCCCGGCGCCCGGTGCTGCTGGCCGGGGCCGGCGCGACCCGGTGCGGCGCGTCCGAGGCCCTGATCGGGCTGGCGGAGGGCGTCGGAGCCCCGGTGGTCGTCTCCCCGATGGCCAAAGGGGTGTTCCCCGAGGACCACCCGTACTTCGCCGGCGTCCTCGACATGGCCTGCAACAAGGTGCTGTGGGACTTCCTCGCGGGCGCCGACCTCGTCGTCGCCGCCGGATTCGACCCGGTCGAACTGATCAGGCCGTGGTCCGTGGCGGTACCGGTCCTGCACGTCGACACCACACCCAATGTCGACCAGGTCTACCCCAGCGCCTGCGAGGTGGTGGGGGACGTCTCCACGAGCCTGGAGTGGCTCGCGAACGGCCTTCGCGGCGAGCCCCGTTGGCGGGAGGCGGACATCGCGGCCCACCGCGACCGGCTGCGTACGGCCTACTACGCGGGCCGGGTACCCGGCCGCCTCAACCCCACGGACGTCATCGACGTCGTACGTGCCGCCGCGCCCCCCGAAACCGTCGTCACCTGCGATGTCGGCTCGCACAAACTCCTCGTCGGCCAGGGCTGGCGGGCCCGCCGGCCCCGGAGCGTCCTCATGAGCAACGGCCTGTCCTCGATGGGCTTCGGTCTGCCCGGGGCGATCGGCGCCCAACTCGCCCTCGGCGACGTTCCCGTGGTCGCCCTGATCGGTGACGGCGGCTTCGCCATGGCCGCCACCGAACTCCGGCTGGCCGCCTCACGCGGGCTGCGGCTCGCGGTGGTGGTCTTCGCCGACGGCAGCCTCAACCGCATCGAGCTCAAACAGCGGGCACTCGGCTATCCCGGTACGGCGACCCGGCTGGACGACGTCGATCTGGTCGCCCTCGCGGGGTCCATGGGGTGCGCCGGGGTGCGGGTGACCTCGACGGCCGAACTGGAGAAGGCCACGGCCGGGCTGGGCTGCCTGACCGAGCCCCTGCTCATCGAGGCACGGATCGAACCCGGCCAGTACGAGGCGCAGTTCTAGGGAGCGGAGCCGAGATGACCGACGCGGAAGCCTTGACGGACGTAGCACCCCCGACCGACGCAGAACCCCCGGCCGTCGTACAACAGCCCACTGCCGTACAGCAGTTGGCCGAGTTCGCGGTCGCCCGGCGGGCGACGCCGCTCGACGAGGACGTGCGGCACGCGGCGGTGCGCGCGACCGTGGACTGGGTCTCGGCCACCGTCCCGGGCGCGGACACCCGGGCCGCCCGCGCGCTGACCGAAGCGCTGGACCCCGGCCCCGGGGCCGCCCGGCTGATCCCGTCGGGGCGGGCCACCGACGTCCGCACGGCCGCGCTGCTCAACGGCACCGCCGCGCACGCCGCGGAACTCGACGACATCTACCGGGACGCCTTCTACCACCCCGGTGCGCCCACCATCGCCGCCGCGTTCGCCGTCGCCGACCTCCTGGACGCCTCCGGCGAGGACTTTCTGCGCGCCGTGACCATCGGGTACGAGATCGGCGCGCGGATCGCGCTCGCCACCGGACCGGAGCACTACCGCAACTGGCACACCACCGGAACGGTGGGCACCTTCGGCGCCGCCGCCGCGGCGGCGGAACTGCTCCGGCTGGACACCGGCCCCTTCGCGGGCGCGCTGGCGCTCGCCGCGACCATGGCCGCCGGGTTGCAGCAGACCTTCCGCTCGCCGTCCACGGGCAAACCGCTGCACGCGGGGCACGCGGCCGAGGCCGGGGTGGTGGCCGCGCTCGCCGCCGGGAAGGGGCTCGCCGGCGCCCTCGATGTGCTGGAGGGACCGGCCGGCTTCGGCGTGGCGACGGCCGGGGTCACCGACCTCTCGGTCTCCGGGCTGGGTGATCCGTTCTGCGTCACGGCCACGACGGTGAAGTACCACGCCTGCTGCGGTCACACCTTCGCCGCGATCGACGCCGCGCTCGAACTCCGCGCCGACGGACCGGGGTTGGAGGAGATCACCGGCATCGAGATCGAGACCTACGGGACGGCCGTCCGGGTCGCCGGACGGGTCGACCCCACCGAGGCCGACGAAGCGAGGTTCAGCCTGGCCTACACGGTCGCCGCCGCGCTGGTCCTGGGCAGCGTACGGCTGCGCGCCTTCGACCCCTCGGCACTGGGCGATCCCGCGATCCGGAACCTCATGGCGAGGACCACGGCACGGGTCGACCCGGAGCTGGACGAGCTGGCCCCCGGCCGCCGGGCCGCCCGGGTCCGGATCACCGACCGGCACGGCGTCGTACGTGAACGGCTGCGGCTCACCCGCAAGGGCGACCCCGAGGACCCCCTGAACGACGAGGAGTTGCGGGCGAAGTACGACGAGCTGGTGCCTCCCTTCATCGGCCGGCCACGGGCAGGGTCGATCGCGGGCGCGCTGTGGGAACTGCCCGCTCTCCCGCGGATGAGCGCCCTGGACTGGGGGTGAGGTGATGGACGACGGCACGGGACTTCTGGTCGCCGGGACGTGGGTGAACGGCCCCGGCAGGCTGCCGGTCGCCGACAAGTACACCGGCGACGTCATCGCCGAACTCCACGTCCCCGGGCCCGGCCAGGTCGACGCGGCGATCGCCTCGGCGGCCCGCTCCGTGGGACAACTCCCCCACCAGGAAAGGGCCTTGGTCCTGCGCCGCGCCGCCCGTCTCCTCGACGAGCGGCGTGACACGGTCGTCGACCAGTACGTGGCCGAGACCGGTTTCACTCCGGCGGACGCCGTCACCGAACTCGACCGCACCCTCCTGATCCTCGAACTCTGCGCCCAGGAGGCCCTGCGGCTCACCGGAGAGATGGTCCCGGTGCAGGCCGCCGCCGGTCACCACGACTCGCTCTGCTTCACCCTCCGCGTCCCGGTCGGTGTCGTCGCCGCCGTCACGCCGTTCAACGCCCCGCTCAGCACGGTCGCCCACAAGATCGCCCCCGCCCTCGCGGCGGGCAACGCGGTGGTCCTCAAACCCTCCGAGCAGACCCCGCTGTCCGCGATCGCCCTCGTCCACGCGCTCCTCGACGCGGGACTGCCGGAAGGGCTCGTCCATCTGCTGCCCGGCCCCGGCGAAACGGTCGGCGACCAGCTCGTACGCCACCCTGACGTCCGCTACATCACCTTCACCGGGTCGACCGCGGTCGGCCGCCGCATCCGGGCCGTCAGCGGTCTGGCCCGCACCCACCTCGAACTCGGTTCCAACTCACCGACGCTGCTCTGGCGCGACGCCGACCTCGACCTCGCCCTGCCGCTCCTCGCCCGCGCCGGGTACCGCAAGGCCGGACAGGTGTGCACCTCCGTGCAGCGCCTGTTCGTGCACGAGACGATCGCGGACGAGGCCACCACACGCCTGACCGCCCTCGTCCAGACCATCGCGTACGGCGATCCGCGCGCCGCCGGTACCCAGGTGGGCCCGTTGATCGACACCGGGGCGGCCCGGCGCGCGCAGGCCCTGGTCGAGGACGCCGTGGGCCACGGCAGCCGCCTGCTCACCGGCGGAGCCCGGGAGGGCGCGGTGATCGCCCCCGCGCTCCTGGCCGGGCTGCCCGACGGCGCCCGCCTCGCCGCCGAGGAGGCGTTCGCCCCGCTGATCGCCGTGGCCTCGGTCGGCTCCCTCGACGAGGCGGTGCGCCAGATCGAGGCCACCCGGTACGGCCTCCAGGCGGGGGTGTTCTGCCAGGACCTCGACGTCGCGCTCGGCTTCGCACGCCGGCTGCACACGGGCGGCGTGATCATCAACGACACGTCGAGCTGTCACCCCGATCCGATGCCGTACGGCGGGGTGAAGGACAGCGGTCAGGGAGTCGAAGGACCCGGGTACGCCGTCCCCGACATGACCGACTCCCGAACGGTCCTGATCCGGCACCGCCACCCCCTGGACTGACACATCGGCGAATTCGATATCAGGCGGAGAAAATAGCGCCCGCACGCGCCGCCATCCGTCGCACCGATATATCCGCGATCAACCTCAACTCGCCCTGGATTCAACCAAGTTGATAAAAAATCATGAGGAAATCAAAGTCCCCTTAGACGGCAATCACAGAGTTAAAAGATGGAATTCATTTGTCCAAACAGAAGCCCTGAGGATTTCTGAATCCCATCCACTGCGGGGAATGTTCTTTGGAAGTCCTCCGGGCCGCCCCGGAAAGGAACATTGAATTGCAGGACAAAAACTCTCATCGCAGGTCGCACCGGCGCGGAAGGAAAGCGGCGCTGGCTGTCGCCGCCGCGTCGGCCCTTCTGTTCGGAGCCCTGTACGCCAACGCGAACGCCGCCTCCGTCCAGGGCAGTTCTTCTTCCAGCACGTCGGCGGCCACGACCGCGTCCAGCACGTCCGCCACAACCGTCTCCGACGTGGTGGACGCCGCCAACACCTTCCTGGACACCCTGGACGACGACCAACAGGCCGAGGTGCTCCTCGACTTCACGGAGGCGAACGCCACCGCCTGGTCGAATCTTCCGTGCGGTTCGACCTGCCGGGTCGGCATCGAGCTGAGCACGCTCAGCGACTCACAACTCACCGCGGCCAAGGCGGTGATCGAGGCGGCGACGGGCACCGGCACCGACTCCGGATACGACCAGATCACGCAGATCCTGGCGGCCGACGACGTCCTCGGCGAGACCGCCAGCGGCTACGGCAGCGGCAACTACTACCTGGCGTTCCTGGGCACGCCGAGTACGTCCGGCACCTGGCAACTGCACTTCGGCGGCCACCACCTGGCGCTGAACCTCACCTACAAGGACGGAGAAGTCGAGGGCACCACCCCGTACTTCGTCGGCGTCGAGCCCACCAGCTGGACCGACGACGACGGCACCTCGTACGCACCCCTGTCCGGGATGCGCGACGGGATGCTGTCGATGCTCGAAGGGCTGAGCAGCACCGAACTGTCGGAGGCGAAGCTCTCCGAGTCGTTCTCCGACGTGCTCCTCGGTCCGGGTGACGACGGTGACTTCCCGGAGACCAAGGAAGGCCTCGCGGTCAGCGAACTCACAGACGCCCAGCAGCAGTTGGTACTCGACGCGATGGAGCCATGGGTCGACGTGGCGGACGACACGACGGCGGCTTCCACGCTGAGCACGTACGAGTCGGAGCTGGACGACACCTACATCGCGTACTCCGGCAGCAGCGACCTGGACGCCCAGGGCGACTACGTGCGCATCGACGGACCGGGGGTCTGGATCGAGTTCGTCTGCCAGGACGGCGTGGTCTACACGAGCCAGATCCATTACCACACCGTCTACCGGGACCACGACACCGACTACGGAGGAGAGTTCACGTTCTGATGAGCCGCCTGCCGATCTCACTGTCATCAGCACTGCGCAAGATGGCCGGGATCGCGGTGACGGCAACGGCGGCGCTGCTTCTGGCGGCGCCGCCCGCCGTCGCGCATCCCATGCCCCACTCCGTGATCCTGCTCGACGTGCACAAGACGTCGGTGACCGCCGAACTGGACCTGCCGGTCGGCGACTTCTCCACGGCGAGCGGCATCGACCTGAACGACTCCACCACGGCCGCGCTGACGAAGCAGACCCCCGCGATCCGCGCCTACCTGGCCGCCCACCTTCGCCCCACCACCCTCCAGGGCACGGCATGGACCGTCACGTTCGGTGCCCTCGCACTGGGCCGTACCGAGCAGACCTCCACCGGCCCCTACCGCGAACTGACCGTCCACGCCACGCTCACGGCGCCGCAGGGCGGGGACACCCGCCACTTCGCCCTCGGTTACGACGCCGTCGTCCACCAGGTCGTCACCCACACCGTCCTGGTCTCCGTGCGTCAGGACTGGGCCACCGGCAAAGTGGCCGACGGGGACGAGAACACCGCCACCCAGGTGGGCGTCATCCGCATCGACTCCCGGACCATGAAGGTCACGCCCCTCACCGTCGACCTGGAGAGCGGGAGCGTCTGGAGCGGGACCTTCGCCATGTTCCGCCTCGGCGCCACCCACATCCTCGAAGGCACCGACCACCTGCTCTTCCTGCTCATCCTGCTGTTGCCCGCGCCCCTGCGCGCGGCCCGAAATCGCTGGCGCGGGACGGTCGACGCCCGGACAGCCGTCGGCCGCATCGCCCGTACCACGCTCGCCTTCACGCTCGGCCACTCCCTCTCACTCGCCCTGAGCGCCTTCGGCGACCTCGACATCCCCGCCCGGCCGGTCGAGGCGTTCATCGCGTTCAGCATCCTCGTCGGCGCCGTCCACGCCGTACGTCCGCTCTTCCCCGGACGCGAGGCCGTGATCGCCGGCTTCTTCGGACTCGGACACGGCATGGCGTTCTCCCTCGTCCTCGCCGACATGCATCTCTCCACCACCCAACTGGCCCTCAGCCTTGCGGGGTTCAACCTCGGCATCGAGGCGATGCAGCTGCTGCTCGTTCTCCTCGCCCTGCCGAGCCTGCTGCTCCTCACCCGGGTGCGCGGGCGGTCCGCCCTGCGCTGCACGTGCGCCGCGCTGACCGCCTGCGCCGCCGTCGGCTGGCTGCTCGACCGCGTCGGCGTGCCCAATCCCGTCGCCCGAGCCGCGGACAGCGCCGGATCCCATACGTCCCAGCTGTTCCTCGTCCTCGCCTGCACGGCCGTGCTCTCCACGGTCCGGCTGGGCATCCGCCACCGTCGTGGACGAGGAGTGACGGGAGATGAGCATGAACCAGGAACTGCCCGGACTCCGGTACTGACGGCTCGCGGCGTCAACGAGCCTTCGCAGCAGGGTGGTTGACGGAACACGGAGCTGATGGACGGACGCGGGTGACCGGACGTGACGGCCGGGGCGGCGCGGGTCAGCGCCAGGAGGGGTGGCCCTCGGGTGTGCTGCCGGTGGTGAGCCTGCGCAGGCCCGTGCCGTCCGCGCGGACGGCCCAGATCACCGGCCGGTCGAAGGGGCCCCGGACGAATGCCACCCACTTGCCGTCCGGTGACCACACCGGGTCCATCTCCTGGGCGGCCGTCCGCACCAGGGTCCGGTCGTCGGTGCCGTCCACCTTGACGATGTGGATGTCTCCCCCGGTCCCCACGCCGGGTGCTCCGGCGGTGTAGGCGAAGTAGCGGCCGTCCGGGGACCAGACGGGGTCGAGCGCGCGCCGGGACTGGTGGGTGACCTGGCGGGGTTCGGCGCCCGGCCGCGACGGATCGACGACATGGATCTGCCAGCCCGACGTCTTCTGGAGGCAGACTGCGATGTGCTTGCCGTCGGGGGACCACGCCGGGTCCTCCACCGCCCCGGAGCCGGTGGTCAGTTGCTGTGCGGAGCCGTCCGAGACGTTCACGACGAACAGCTGCTGCACGCCGTCCGCGCGGCGCAGGACGGCCAGTCGCCCGCCGTCCGGGGACCAGGCCACCCGGCCGCCCGCGACGGCGGCGATCCGGCGGAGGCCGGTACCGTCCGCGTTCGCCGTCCACACGGCCGACCCGTCCGCCGTCTTGCGGGTGAACGCGAACGACTTGTGGTCGGGGGACCATTGCGGAAGGGCGTCACAGGTCCCGTCGATCAGCTGTTTCGGATGGTCCGTGGTGGAGTCGCGGCGGCCGATCACGCTGTGGCACGTCGACGACCCGGGATCCGTGTCCATCCGGACCAGCAGCGGGGCGTCGGGAAACGCGGCGGAGGTGGATCTCCGGGCCGACGAGGACGCACTGGAACTGGCACCGGCACCGGCGTCGTCCTGTCCGGAACCGGAACGGGAACCGGACCAGGGATGCCACACCAGCAGCCCGGCGGTGGCCGCCGCGACCAACAGCGCCGCCACGGCAGCCGTCCTGCCGCGCCCGCGCCGCGCCCGCACACCGCCCACAGGTCCGGCACCGCCCACCGTGCTCGCGCCGCCGGGCGGGACAGGAGCGGGTACGAACACCCGCGCGGGCCCGAAGCCCGGGCCGGGCGACGACTGGACGGTCGGCGGATGCGAGGCCATACCCTGCCCACCGGCAGACGCCGCCGGTGCGCCCACGGCCGACGGCCCCCCGTCAGCCGTCGGCACGTCGGTCACCACGGGCCGAAGGCCGGCAGCGACATCCGAACGCTCCCCGGCCACCGGCTCACCAGCCGCCACCGCCCCCGGATCAACACCCTCAGCCGACCACTCCCCGGCCACCGGCAGGCCGGGCACAACGGAACCGCCGTCGGCACCCACGACCGACCGCTCACCCACCACCGGCGCGCCCGGCGCCACCAGCCCAGGGCCGGCACCCACGACCCACCGCTCACCGACCCCCGACACACCAGGCACCACGGCCCCTGCATCGGCCGCGACAACCGGCCGCTCCCCGGCCACCGGGTCACCAGCCACCACCAGACCCTCCCCAGCCACCGGCGCTCCGGACAGCGCCGTGCGCGGATCGGCCGACCTGGACGGCGGGCGGTCCGGCGGTGCGACGTGCGCTGCCGCCGGGTCCTGGCTCCGTACGATCGCTGTCGCCTCGGCGGGCAGCCAGAGGTCCGACGGATGCCGGACCGTGAGCCGGTCGAGGAACTCCGACGGGTCGGGGCGGTCGCGCGGGTCCTTGGCCAGACAGGCCGCGACCAGTTCCCTCAACTGGCGCGGCACGTCCGTGAGATCGGGCTGTTCGTGGACGACGCGGTAGGGCCAGGCGGCCGACACCCCGTCCCCGAAGGGGGCACGGCCCGCGGCCTGGCAGAGCACCACGCCCAGGGCGAACATGTCGACCGCGGGTGTGAGCGTGCCGCCGGTGAGCTGCTCCGGCGAGAGGAAGCCGAGGGTGCCGATCTGGAACCCGGTCTGGGTCAGGGCCGTTCCGTCGAGGGCCCGCGCGATGCCGAAGTCGATGACCCGGGGACCGTCCTCCGCGACGATGATGTTGGCGGGCTTCAGGTCGCGGTGGATGACCCCGGCCCGGTGGATGGCCGTCAGCGCCTCGGCGAGGCCCGCGGCCAGCACGGTGAGTGTGTCCGCGGGCAGCGGGCCGACCCGGTCGAGCAGGACCTGCAACGTGGGGCCGGGTACATAGGCCGTCACCAGCCAGGCCGGCTCGCCCTGCGGGTCGGCGTCCACGACCGGCGCGGTGTGGAAGCCCCCGACGCGACGGGCCGCGTCCACCTCGTCGGCGAACCTGCGCCGGAAGCCCGGTTCCGTGCTCAGTTCGGGCCGTACGACCTTGACGGCCACCGCCCGGCCCGACCGCGACCGGCCGAAGTAGACGACCCCCATTCCACCTCGGCCGAGCCGTCCGACCAGCCGGTATCTGCCGTCACCGACAGAGGCGGGATCACCTGCTTCGAGCGGTTTCATGACTCCCCCGTCCCGCCCCGTCGAGCAACGGTAATCAGCCGCGGGACTCCCCAGTCCTGGCCATCAATCTAGGTGCTCCGCTCATGACGTCAGGGGGTCCGGGACGGTTCCCTTCACCCCTCACCTTCACCCCGCGAGCGGGTTCGGAAGGGGGAGATAGCGGGCGTCCGCACCGTCCGCGCCCGTCCAGCGCAGCAGCAGATTGGTCTTGCCGGGCAGGGTGGGCGAGGCGAGGAGGGCGGCGATCTCGGGAAGGTCGTCGCGGCGGGCCAGTTCGGCGCGGACGGCGGGCCAGGGGTCCAGCTCCGGGTGGCACTCGGCGAGGACCCCGGCGACCTCCACGAGGTGGTTGACGACGAGGCAGTACACCAGCCGCTCCCACCCGGCGGCCCGGTCCACGTCCGACAGCAGCTTCACGCCCTCGGCGTCCCGGTACAGCGCCTGCACGGGCGTCCCGTCGGCGTCGACGGCGACCACCGTGTTCTGGAGGTGCGCTTCGAGTACGACGCCGTGGTCCGCGAAGGCGCCCAGCGCGGGCGGGACGACCGTCCGCAGATACGCCTCCCACCAGGCCGCCGGGTCCGCCGTACCGTCGAGCGGGTCGCCGTCGAAGCCCTCCACCAGCCCGGCGGCGAGCAGCGGGGTGGTGGAGGGCAGGAGATGGTCGCGCAGGCCGTCGCGGACCATGACGGCGAGTTCCTCGAAGGCGAACGCGGCGGTGCGGTAGCCGCGGTCGCTGAGCCAGCCGGCCGGGCCGCCCATGGCCGCGAAGGCGTCCCGGGCGGCCGCGTCGGTGCGCCGGAGTCTCAGCAGGTCGTGGCGCCAGAGCCGGCGCACGTCGTTGGTGATCCGCACGTCCAGGCTGAACTTGAGGAACAGGTCGTCCCCAGCGGCGTTCTCGGGGCTGTACACCGTGCGGATCGCGGCCGTCGGCCACGCCTCGGTCGCGGTCGTGCCGAGCCGGATCAGCCGGCCGTCCGCGAAGGCGTCCCCGAGTCCGTCGCCGACGAGGTCGAGCTGCCAGGGGTGCGCGGGCAGCAACCGGTAGCCGGGCGGGGCCTCGCCGAGCGCGTCCAGGGCCGAGACGTCGCCCTCCTCCACGACCGCGTCCTCGCGCAGCCCGAGCAGCACCAGCGGGAAGCGGGCGTACGCCTCCGGGGCGTAGGGCAGCCAGCCCGCGACGGGGCCGCCGCCGCGGGCCTTGGGCGCGGGATGGTAGGGATGGCCGGTGATCAAGGACTGTTCGGAGCGGAGATACGGGTCGTCGGGCGCCGTCGCGCTCTCGCGCGCGGCGAGCAGCGCGGTGACCGCGTCACGGCTGTCCGTCATCTCTGCGGGCAGCTCGTGGTTGGACACCCCGGTGTGCCCGCGCAGCTCGTCGGCGACGAGTTTCACGAGTTCGGCGTGGCCGACGTGGTGCCAGTGGCCGTCCGCGTACACCTCGGGTTCGGCGGGCCGCCGCGCGCCGCGCACCCGCAGCAGTCGGCCGCTCGCCGGCAGCCGGTACACCCGCCGCTCCCCGGGATCCGGGAGCGGCCGGGCCACCTCCCGGAGCAGACAGTTGAGCAGGGGCGCCGCCGCGTACGCGTCGGCCCGCTCGGCCGTGCCCGCGCCCGGAGGTGTGAAGTCGACGCGATCCATTCGTTCCCTAAGTCCGTGTCCTGCGATCGCGATCAGTATGTCTCTCGTCGTCACCGACCCTGACGCCCCGTCCGCACCCGAGGAGTCGACCGTGGACCGTCCCCCGCATCCCGAGGCAGAGGTGGCCGAGGAGCTCGCCGCCGTACGGCCCGACCTCCTGCAACGGTACGCGGCCGAGCTGCCCGGCGCCCGTGCGGCGGTCCTCACCCGCCTGTGGCGGGCACTCGCCCACGAGCCGCTCCCGTGGATCACCGGCCGGTCCCCGGGCCTGGTCCTACGGCTCTCCGGCGGCCGGACGCTGCACGGCCCGCCCGCCGACCCGTACGCGACCGACGCCTACGTCACCGTCGTCCACCTCGACGGCACGGCCTACGACGATCCGGCGCGCCTGATGACCGACCTCGCGGTCCCGCACGGGTCCGCCTTCGCGGCCGAACTCGGGCACAGCGTCGCCTCGTTGGCGCTGTCGCGGGCCGACCAGCCCGCCCGCACGGAGGAGTGGCCGACGCACGACTGGGAGTGGGAGCAGCGGATCGTGGACGGGCATCCCTTCCACCCCAACTGCCGTTCCCGGCCCGGGTTCTCGGTGGCCGAGCAGCTCGCGTACGGGCCCGAGCACCGGCCGGTGGTGGAGCTGGGGTCGCTGCCGGTGCGGGCGGAGGAGTGTCTGCTGACCGGCGCGTGGCCGGACGAACTGCGGGACGCGGGGCGGCTGTTGATCCCGGTGCACCCGTGGCAGGCGGCCCATGTGCTGAAGCGCGCGGGGGACGCTCCGGTGGACGCGCATCCGCTGATGTCACTGCGCACGCTGGCCCTGGCGGGCGGTACGCACGTCAAGACCGCGCTGAGCGCCCGGCTGACGTCCTCGGTGCGGGACATCTCCGTCTACTCGATCGGATTGTCGGCGGCCTTGTCGGCGTTCGGGGAGACCCTGGCGGCGCGCTCGGACGGCCTGTTGCACGTCACCCGCACACTCGGCGCGGCCACGGCCAACTCCCCCGACCTGGCCGCCGTGTTGCGGGAGTCGCCGCAGACGTACGCGGACACGGAAGCGGGCGAGCGGGTGCTGCCGGTGGCCGCCCTCGCGACCACCGAACTGCCCCGATCGCCCGTCTGGCTGGCCGAGTTCACCCGTCTCGCCCTCGTCGTCGGTCTGCGCCTGCTGGAGTCCGGTGTGGCCCTTGAGGCGCACGGTCAGAACCTGCTGGTGGTGCTGGACCGGACGGGTGCCCCGATCCGCCTGGTCTACCGCGATCTCGCCGACATCCGGGTGAGCCCCGACCGCCTCGCCCGGCACGGGATTCCGGTCCCCGAGCTGAGCGGACGGATCGTCACCGACGACGAAACGACCCTGCGCCGCAAGCTGTTCGGCTCGCTGGTGGCGGGCGCCCTCGCGGGCACGGCCGGTTCCGGTACGGCGCTCAGGGCGGCGCTGGCGAGTGTCGTGCCGAAGCTGGAGCGGACGCCCGATCTCCTCGCGCTTCTCCAACAGCCGCTGCCCACCAAGGCGTTGACGCTGATGCGGCTGTCGCCGGAGCTGCCCGGGGACCAGTGGACGGGGCTGCCCAACCCGCTCGTTTTGGAGCCCGGTCCATCTGATCAATAGGATCCGGCGATGATCACAAGACAACGGCTGGCGGCGGGGATCTGTGCCCTGCTCGCCACCCTCTCGGCCGGGGTCGCCTTCCCGGCCGGAGCGGTCGCCGACGAGACGGACTCCACGGCCTCCCCCAAGGTCGAACTCGTGCTGGACGTCAGCGGATCCATGAGCGCCAAGGACATGGACGGCGGCTCGCGGATGGCAGCGGCGAAGCAGGCGTTCAACGAGGTGCTCGACGCGACACCGGAGGAAGTGCAGCTCGGCATCCGCACGTTGGGCGCCAACTACCACGGCAACGACCGCAAGACGGGCTGCAAGGACACCGCGCAGCTCTACCCGGTGGGCACCCTGAACCGCACCGAGGCCAAGACCGCGGTGGCGACGCTCCAGCCCACCGGCTGGACGCCGATCGGGCCCGCGCTGCTCAAGGCGGCGGACGACCTGGACGGCGGTGACGGCACCCGCCGTATCGTCCTGATCAGCGACGGCGAGGACACCTGCCAGCCGCTGGATCCGTGCGAGGTGGCCCGCGAGATCGCGGCCAAGGGCATCGGCCTGACCATCGACACTCTGGGGCTGGTCCCGGACGCCAAGACCCGCGACCAGCTCAGCTGCATCGCGGACGCGACCGGCGGCACCTACACGTCCGTACAGCACAAGGAGGAACTCTCCGACCGCGTGGGCCAGTTGGTGGACCGCGCGGCCGACCCGGTGGTGACTCCGGTCGCCACCGACGGCACCGCCCAGTGCGCCGGCGCCCCGACCCTCAAGTCCGGTCTCTACACGGACCGCGAGGAGTTCGGCAAGCAGCGCTTCTACCGCGTGGACGTCAACCCCGGCCAGGAGCTGCGCGCTTCGGTCAGCGTCGGCGCCGACCGTGAAGTCAACCCGGACTACGGGGTGTTGCTGCGGGCCGTCACCGTGCACGGCCGCGAGATCGTGCGCGGCGAGGGCACGGGCAACGGCCGTACGGACGTCATCTCCACCGGCCTTCGCTACCCGAAGGCGGAGAGCGACGACGACAACGCCCCGGCCGAGACCGTGTGTCTCCAGGTCACCAACTCCTTCTCGGCGGCCTCGGGCGTGAAGACCACGCCCGGCCTTCCCCTGGAACTGACCGTCGACGTCGTGGACGCGCCCAGCAGTTCGAGCGACGTGGCCTCCTTCGGCCTCGGCCGCGGCTGGTGGCTGCTCGGCGCCCTCGTGCTGACCGGCTTCGTCGCGGGTCTGCTCTGGGGCTGGCTGTCGCGCTGGCGTCTCGCGGTCTGGAGGACCAACTGATGCGGATCACACGTGTGTTGAGCACGGCCCTGCTGCTGGCGGGACTGACGGCGGGGCCCGCGATGGCGGACTCCTCGCCCTCCGCGAGCCCCTCCGCCTCCTCCTCCGACGACAGCTCGGCCCCCACCCAGGCCGGCACCTCCTTCCGTACGGCCACGGAACTCGACCAGGGTCAGCAGGCCACCGCGAGCGGCTCCACGGGTGACTACCTCTACTGGTCGTTCGCCGCCGACGCCGGCCAACGCCCCACCGTCAAGGCCACGGTGAAGCTCCCGGACACCCACGCGGGCGAGACCTGGCAGCTCGACGTCTACGACGGACTGCGGCGCCGCCAGGCCTGCCAGTACGGTGCCGCGACGCGCACCGCCGCGCAGGGCACCGCCTCCCTGGACCTGGCGTGCACGCTGCGCACGGTCCGCGCCTGGTCGGAGCAGTGGGCCAACGACCCGTTGCCCGGCACCTATTACGTCCGGCTGACGGTCGTGGACCTCCAGTCCTCGGACCTGGGCGAGCCGGTGAGCACCGAACTGCGGGTGGACTCCAAGGACATCGGCGGTTCGGCGGCGGTGGACGGCTCACTGGCGGAGCCACTGACCCCCGGGATCGCCGTCAAGTCGACGTCGGACGAGGACAGTTCGTCGACCACGTCGGCCGCGCTGTCGAGCATCGAGCCCGACGGCGGCTGGTCGTCGGGCTGGTGGTCCGACCGCTGGGTGTGGACGGGCATCGGCGGTGTGCTGGCCGCGCTCGCGGGCATCGGCGGGTATGCGCTGACGCGCGGGTCGGGACGGCCCCGGCGCGTGCCGCCGCCCGGTATGTGACGACTCATCAGAAGGCCCGCCCCTGGCGGGCCTTCTGCCGTTCCGAGGCGCTTCTTAGGCCTCCCGCAGGCCCTTCGCGAGCGTGCCGTCGCCGCTCACCTCGATGCGTCCGGCGCGCACCCCTTCGGCAAGGCTCAACTCCCCCTGGGCGACGGCCGTGCACGTCTCGACGCCGAGGACCAGCCGGGCATCGGGCTCGACGGGCGCGGGCCCTTCCCCGTACACCGCCTCCTCCCCGCCCTCCCCCACCCGCAGGTGGAACTCCCCTTCGTCCAGCCGGACTTCGACGAGCCCCTCACCCTCCAGCGCCCGCAGCAACGGCAGCGCGAACCAGTGTGCGCGTACCGCGTCCGTGGGCCGCCGCTCTCCCAGCTCGGGTGCGCCCCAGGCGCCGAGGGCTTGCAGCACGGGCAGCAACTCCCGCCCGCGTCCGGTGAGTTCGTAGACGTAGGCGGCACCGGGCGGCGGCAGCCGTCGCCGGGTCGTCAGCCCGTCCTTCTCCATGTCCTTCAGCCGTGAGGCGAGTACGTCCGTGCTGACACCCGGCAGATCGGCGTGCAGGTCCGTGTAGCGGCGCGGTCCTGCGAGGAGTTCGCGGACGATCAGCAGGGTCCAGCGGTCGCCGACGAGGTCGAGGGCCCGGGCCGCGGAACAGTACTGGTCGTAGCTTCGGCGAGGTGACATGCGACGCAGTCTAGACATGTTGTTGGACTTTCCAAGCTCACACTTGGTAAAACCAAGCAACACACGAAGCCGATGGGGCGAGGGCGCAATGGAGTTCCGGCAGTCGAGCAAGCTCAGCGAGGTCTGTTACGAGATCCGCGGTCCGGTGATCGAGCACGCCAACGCACTGGAGGAGGCGGGCCACAGCGTTCTGCGCCTGAACACCGGCAACCCCGCCCTCTTCGGCTTCGAGGCGCCCGAGGAGATCCTCCAGGACATGATCCGGATGCTCCCCCGGGCGCACGGCTACACGGACTCGCGCGGCATCCTCTCGGCCCGCCGCGCGGTCGCCCAGCGCTACCAGACCCTGGGCCTGGAGGTGGACGTCGACGACGTGTTCCTCGGCAACGGCGTCTCCGAGCTGGTCTCCATGGCCGTACAGGCGCTGCTGGAGGACGGCGATGAAATCCTCATCCCCGCCCCGGACTTCCCGCTCTGGACGGCGGTGACGACGCTCTCCGGCGGCAAGGCCGTGCACTACCTCTGCGACGAACAGGCCGACTGGTACCCGGACCTGGACGACATGGCGGCGAAGATCACCGACCGCACCAAGGCCGTCGTCATCATCAACCCGAACAACCCCACCGGCGCGGTCTACCCCAAGGAGATCGTCGAGGGCATCCTCGACCTCGCCCGCCGGCACGGCCTGATGGTCTTCGCCGACGAGATCTACGACCAGATCCTCTACGACGACGCCGTGCACCACTCGGCCGCCGCGCTCGCCCCCGACCTGGTCGTCCTCACCTTCTGCGGGCTGTCGAAGACGTACCGGGTGGCCGGCTTCCGCTCGGGCTGGCTGGTGGTGACGGGCCCGAAGCAGCACGCGAAGAACTACCTGGAGGGCCTGACGATGCTGGCCTCCATGCGGCTGTGCCCCAACGCGCCCGCGCAGTACGCCATCCAGGCCGCGCTGGGCGGCCGTCAGTCCATCCGCGACCTGACCGTGCCGGGCGGGCGGCTGTACGAACAGCGGAACGTGGTGTGGGAGAAGCTCAACGAGATCCCCGGGGTGTCGTGCGTGAAGCCGAAGGGCGCGCTGTACGCGTTCCCCCGCCTCGACCCCAAGGTGCACAAGATCCACGACGACGAGAAGTTCGTCCTGGACCTGCTGCTCCGCGAGAAGATCCAGGTGGTCCAGGGCACCGGCTTCAACTGGCCCACCCCCGACCACTTCCGCATCCTCACGCTGCCGCACGCGGACGACCTGGAGGCGGCGATCGGCCGGATCGGGAGGTTCCTGGGCGGCTATCGCCAGTAGCAGATACCTTCGCGCCGCCCTGGGTAGCTCCTCCGCATGACAGACCGCCCGCTGCTGCTCCTCGATGTCGACGGCCCGCTCAACCCGTACGGCGCCCGGTTCCTGCGCCACCGCGGCTATGTCACCCGTCGGATGTGGCCGCCGAACTGGGCGGCGCGCCAGCGGGCGGGCTCCCGGCGGCTGCGGCGCGGGCTGCGGGTACGGCTGCACCCGGGGCACGGCGAGCGCATACTCGCCCTGCCGTACGAGCCGGCCTGGGCCACCACCTGGATGCACCACGCCAACGAGATGATCGCTCCGGTGATCGGACTCCCCGGCGACCTCCCGGTGATCGAGTTCACCGACCTGTTCGCGAAGGACCCGGAGGGGCTGTACTGGAAGACCCGGCAGGTCGTGACATGGGCGGCAGGACGCCCCTTCGTCTGGGTCGACGACCTGGTCACCGACCTGGACGTACGGCATGTCGAAGCACACCATGACGGGTCGGCGCTCCTCCTCAAGGTGGACCCGCGCCGGGGTCTGCGGGAGAGCGATTTCGCGACGTTGAGGCAGTGGGCCCATAGCCTGTGAGGTATGGGTGACCTTTTCCTGGTACGGCATGGAGAGACCGAATGGTCCCGGTCGGGGCGGCACACCGGCTGGACCGATGTCCCGCTGACCGCGAAGGGGCGGGCGGAGGCACGCGGCCTGGTCCCGCTGATCCGCTCGCACCGGGTCGGCGCCGCGTTCGTCAGCCCCTTGCAGCGGGCGCGGGAGACCGCCGAGCTGATCGGCCTGACGGATGTACGGATCGACCCGGATCTGCGGGAGTGGGACTACGGCGGCTACGAGGGGATCACGACCGTCGAGATCCAGCGCACCCGGCCGGGCTGGTTCCTGTTCACCGACGGGGTCGCCCCCGGGCCGACCGACCACCCCGGGGAGACCCCGGAGCAGGTGGGGCAGCGCGCCGACCGCGTGCTGGCCAAGGTCGACGCGGCGCTCGCCAACACCGAGGGCGTCGTCGTCCTGGTGGCGCACGGTCATTTCCTGCGGGTCCTCACCGCGCGGCGGCTCGGGCTGCCGCCGTCGGACGGGGCGCTGTTCCAGCTGGCGACCGGGACGCTGTGCCGGTTGGGCACGGAGCACGGGCGGCCGGTGATCGCCGCCTGGAATGTCAGACCCCCGTCGTAGCCTTCGAATGAGCCGCGGACACCCGTCGCCCCGGCGGGGAGGAGCACGCCGTGACACGACCGCCGACCGCCGCGCAACGGCGTGTCATCGACACCGCCGATCCCGTCACCGGGCGGCTGCGGGGTACGGAGGCGCAGCTCGCCGCGCTGGTGAAGCGGGGGCTCGCGTTCCGGCATCCGCGCCCGCCGCACGACCACTTTCTGACGCCGGTGGGGCATCGCATACGGGAGGCGCCGCCCCAGGTCGCCGAACCGGTCGCGGAGTCCCCCGCGACCGCCGGGGTCTTCGCCGCGCGGATCGGCGGCGAGGATCTGCCGGACACCGGTCCGGCCCGCACCCGTGAGGTGCACAGCGCCTGGCAGGGGCTGCTGGAGCTGCGCCGGATGACCAATCCGGACGGCTCCGTGGAGCGGCCGTGCGGCTGGGAGCGCTCGCATCTGGTGCAGGCCGCCGCGCTCGCCCTGGAGGCGGCGGGGCACCGGCCGGCGGGGCGGGAGGGCACGGAGGGCTACCGGGTGCGGGCGACCCCGCAGCCCGAGGCCGTCGCCGTGCGCGACCCGGACGGGGCGGCGCTGCGCGCCTGTGCGGAGACGCTGGAGCGGGCGGGCTGGCAGGTGAGCGAGCACAACGAGCCTCGTACGGGGGCGAGTTATCTGCTGGCCTCACCGCGGAGAAGCTGAGGGGCGTGCCAAGATCGGTGGGGCAGATCGTCCGTCAGTACGAGTTCCGTCAGCGTGAGTGCCGTCAGTACGAGTTCCGTCAGCATGAGAAGGGAACGCAGTGAGCGAGCCGTTTTCCGTCCCGGTGACCGTCCGCGGATACGAGACCGACAGTCTGGGGCACCTCAATCAGAGCGTGTATCTGCAGTACGCGGAGCATGCCCGCTGGGAGCTGTTGCAGGCCGCGGGGGTGGGGCAGGCCGAGCTTCTCGCCGAGGGGATAGCGCCGGTCGTGCTGGAGACGACCATCCGCTATCTGCGGGAGCTGCGCGCGGGCGAGGACGTCGAGGTGAGCTGCGTCTTCGAGTGGGGTGAGGGCAAGACGTTCCGGGTCACCCAGACGATCACGAAGACCGACGGCACGGTCTCCGCGGAGGTCGCGTCGGTCGGCGGACTGCTGGACCTGAAGGAGCGCCGGCTGACCGCCCAACCGCGGGAGTACTTCAAGCAGTTGACCACGGACCCGGGCCTGTTCGGACTCTGAGCCCGGGCGCCGTCACCCTCACTCCGGATCGTGCTCGGCGTCGTAGGCCGCGCGCGACTCCGCGATGTGGACGCGGTTGCGCTCCGCCCAGTCCGTGAGCCGTAGCAGCGTCTCGTGCAACTCCTGGGCCACCGGGGTGAGTTGGTACTCGACCTTGGGCGGCACGGTCGGGAAGACGGTGCGGGTGACGAGTCCGTCGCGCTCCAGGTTGCGCAGGGTGAGGGTCAGCATGCGGCGGCTGATGCCCTCGATGCTGCGCTCCAACTCGGTGAAGCGGATGGGGCCGTGGGCCGCCGCGACCAGGATCTGGACGCTCCATTTGCCGGCCACCCTGTCAAGAACCTCGCGCACCGGGCAGGCGTGCGCGTTCACGACCTGGGCGGTAACACCGGTGTTCCCCTGGGACATCGAAGTGCCTCCTTTTGCCTGCCTCCATGGTTCCTCACGATGTTCCCCGTAACAAGTCGTGCACCTATGGGTGCAACGGAGAACAATGGAGGCCACGAGCCATGTCGACCCTGTCCGAGGCACCGCCGCGAGGGCTGGAACGAACGTACTCCCGCTGGGCGTCCCTCGTCGTGCTGTGCGCGGGGACGCTGATGACGATCCTGGACGGCAACATCGTCACGGTCGCCATGCCGGCGATCCAGCGCGACCTCGGGTTCTCGGGGCCGGGGCTCGCCTGGGTCGTGAACGCCTACCTGATCCCGTTCGGCGGACTGCTGCTCCTCGTCGGCCGGCTGGGCGATCTGGTGGGCCGCAAGCGGATGTTCACGGCGGGGCTCGCCGTGTTCACCGCGGCCTCCGTGCTGTGCGGGGTCGCGACGAGCCAGGGCATGCTGATCGCGGCCCGGGCCGTGCAGGGCGTCGGCGGGGCGATGGCCTCGGCGGTCGTCCTCGGGATGCTCTTCGCGCTCTTCCCTGAACCGCGTGAACTGGCCCGTGCCATCGCGGTGTTCAGCGCGGTCGGCGCCGGCGGCGGAGCCCTCGGCACCTTCCTCGGCGGGGCGCTGACCCAGGCCCTGAACTGGCACTGGATCTTCCTGATCAATCTGCCGATCGGGGTCGTGGCCTGGTTCGCCGCCGTCCGTGTCCTGGCCCCGGAGCAGGGCGCCGGACTCGGCAGGGGCGCCGACTACCCGGGCGCCGCGCTGGTCACCGGCGCGCTGATGCTCACGGTGTACGTCATCGTCGGCACCGGCGCCCGCTCTCTCACCGCCACCCTGCTGCTGGCCGCCCTCGCCCTGGCGCTCTTCGTGGCGTTCACCGTCCGCCAGGCCAGGGCCGCCCGCCCGCTGCTGCGCCTGCGACTGTTCCGCTCCCGGCTGCTGACCGGCGCGAACGCCGTGCAGATCCTGATGATCGGCACGATGTTCGGCTTCCAGTTCATCGGCGCGCTGTACGTGCAACGCGTCCTGGGCTTCAGCGAGTTGCTAACCGGCACGGCGTTCCTGCCGGCGCCGGTCGCGATCGGCGTCCTGATGCTGGGCCTGTCGGCGCGGACCATCGGCCGGTTCGGCGCGTACCGGGTGCTGCTGGCCGGGCTGGTCCTGATCGTCGCGGGCATGGCCCTGCTGAGCCGCGCGCCCGCCGACGGTTCGTACGTCGCCGACGTCCTGCCGCCGCTGCTCCTGCTCGCCACCGGGTTCGCCGCCGCGATGCCCGCACTGACCGGGCTCGCGATGTCGGGTGCGCGGGAGGAGGACGCGGGGCTGGCCTCCGGGCTCTTCAACACCACGCAGGTGGTGGGCGGTTCACTGGGGCTCGCGGTGCTGTCGACACTGGCGGCGGGCCGGACCGACGGACTGGTCGCCCGGGGCGCGGAGTTGATCCCGGCGACCGCGGCGGGATACCAACTGGCTTTCCGGGTCGCCGCGTTGATCGGGGCGGGGGCGCTGGTGCTGGCGGCGGGGGTGCTGCGGGGGCGGCGCGACTGACGCCCCCGCAGCGGGTCGGGAGCGCCACTTCCCGAACGCCGCCCCCGCAGCAGGTCGAAGCACCACTCCTCGAACACCGCCCCCGCAGCCCCTCGCGCGTCACCCCTCCCCGAACGCCGCCCTGTGGTCCTGGGCCCACTCCCGGTAGGTGCGCGGCGGGCGGCCCAGGACCTCCCGCACCTCCCCGGTGACGACCTCGTTGCCGCCGCCCCGGACGAACTCCCTGCTGATCTCGGAGGCGTCGATGAACGTGTCGCTGAAGCCGAGACCGAGCAGATACTCACGCGCCTCGGCCGAGGACAGGTCCCGCACCTCCACGGGGCGCCCCAGGACCTCGGCCAGCACGGCGGCCTGGTCCGGCACGCTCAGCACCTCGGGTCCGGTCAGTGTGTACGTCCGCCCCGAGTGGCCCGCGTCGAGCAGCGCGGCCACCGCCACCTCGGCCACGTCGCGCGGGTCGACCACTCCCTGGCCGCCGGTGCCGCTGGTGTTCGGCAGCGGAGTGCCGGCCCGTATGGATGCCGCCCAGCCGAGCGTGTTCGAGGCGAAGGCGGAGGGGCGCAGGACCGTCCACTCCAACCCGCTGTCCCGCACGGCCTGTTCACCGGCCACGTGCCAGCCGCCGACCGGTCCGACGGCGGGGTCGCCGGTGCCGATGCCGGAGAGCTTCACGATCCGGCGCACGCCCGCCGCCCGTGCGGCCTCGACCAGGCCCCGGTCGTGTTCCGCGTCGTCCGGGCCGAACACGCCCACCAGAAAGGCGACTTCGGCACCGGTCAGCGCCGCGTCCACGGCGGCCCGGTCGGCGGGACCGCCCCGCACCGTCTCGACCCCCGAGGGAATCCGGGCCTTCCCGGGGTCCCGGGTCAGGGCGCGCACCTTCTCGCCGCGCGCCACGAGCTGTCGTACGACCTCGCTGCCGATGGTGCCCGTGGCACCCGTCACTAGGATCATGACAACCACGGTGGGCGGGTGGGGGTCTTCGGTTCTAGGAGATTCCGGCACGTTCGGGGGCCCGGTGCGGGCCGGTGGCGCGCTTACCGTGGAGGGGTGACCAACGCCGACGTGTCCGAACGGGAGTTGCCCCTGCCGGAGGAGCTGCGCCCCTGGATCGCGCGCATCGCCGATCTGACCGTGAACCGCCTCCCGGTGGAGCCGTTCGTGCATCTCCCGGACGCGGCCACGAAGTTGGTGGTCCGCGTCGAGGGGAACGGCCGCCGCAGCGTCCTCGTCGTCGGCCCGCGCGTCCGGGCCACCTATCACGCGGCCAAACACCTCGTGGCCTGCGCCGAGCTGCGGCTGACGCCGGGCACCACACGGCCGCTGCTGGGCGTTCCGGCGGTCGATCTCGTCGGCCGGGCCGTGCCCCTGGGCGAGCTGCCCGGCGGGGTCGCCCGTCAACTGGCCGCCGAGCTGCGCGGGTTGGAGCCCGATGCGGCGGTGGCGCGGCTGACGGAGGTCGTCCCCGACCGCCTCACCGCCGCAGAGGACTCCGCACGCGCCGAACTGGTGCGGGCCGGTGTCGACGCGATGTCGATCCGCACCGGCCACCTCCCCGGCCCGGTACCCGCCGTCGCCCGTGAACTCGCCGTCAGCGAGCGGCAGTTGCGGAATCTCTTCGCCGAGGGCGTCGGCCTCTCCCCCAAGCACTACGCCCGGATCAACCGGGTGCGCGCCGTGGTGGCCCACGCCACCGAACTCTCCTGGGCCGAACTCGCCGCCGTCACCGGCTACTACGACCAGTCCCACATGACGTCCGACTTCCGCGCCCTGATGGGGGTACCGCCCCGGTCGTACTTCACGGGCCGGCTCCCCGAGGCCATGCCGTGCCGGGCGGTCGGGGGCGGCTGAATTCGGGTGCGGGCCACCCCGTCCACCTGCGATGCTCCGGCCCATGTCCGCACGACGCGTCAAGCCCGGTCTGTACATCTCCGTCGACATCGAGGCCGACGGTCCGATCCCGGGGCCGTACTCCATGCTGAGCCTCGGCGCGGCCGTCGCCGGGACGCAGGACGCCGACGGGTTCACCGCGGCGGACCCGGAGAAGCAGACCTTCTACCGCGAACTGCGGCCGATCGGCGCGGAGTTCGTGCCGGAGGCGCTGGCGGTGAGCGGCCTCGACCGGGAGCGGCTGCTGAGCGAGGGTGCCGAACCCGCCGCCGCTCTCGCCGAGTTCAGTGCCTGGGTGCGTGAAGTCGCCGTGGGCGCCCAGCCGGTGATGTGCGGCTACCCGGCGTCGTACGACTGGATGTTCCTGTACTGGTACCTGATCCGCTTCACCGGTGCGAGCCCCTTCGGGCACTCCGGCTGTCTCGACATGAAGACGCTGTACGCGACGAAGGCCCGGCTGCCGTTGCGTGCCGTGGCAAAGGGCACGATGCCGCGCGGGCTGCTGTCCCGGCGGCGGCACACCCACCACGCGCTCGACGACGCGATCGAGCAGGCCGAGCTGTTCGCCAACCTCATGGCGTGGCCTGGGAATTCACAGTGACTTCCTAACGTCACCCCACGGCTTTCCCAAGGTGACCGGCGAGTCTCAGCTGCCTTTCACAGTTGCTGTGTACCACGCCCGCCTTGGAGTCGACGTGCCGTTCTTCCGAAGAAAAGCCACCCGCCGCACCCTGCTCGCCGCCCTCGGCACCGCGGTGATCGCGAGTCAGTGGCCGTCCGCCGACGCCTCGACCTCGGGTGCGACGGGACTCGACGCCCCGGCGAAGAAGGACCTCGCGATGCGGCTGGTGTCGAGCGCGGAGAACTCCTCCCTGGACTGGGAGGCGCAGTACAAGTACATCGAGGACATCGGCGACGGCCGCGGCTACACCGGCGGGATCATCGGTTTCTGCTCCGGTACGAGCGACATGCTCGCGCTCGTCGAGCTGTACACGAAGCGGGTCCCGCACAACGTCCTCGCCGGCTATCTGCCCGCGCTGCGCGCCGTCAACGGCACCGCCTCGCACAAGGGGCTGGCCCCTGGCTTCCCCGCCGCCTGGCGCAAGGCCGCGAGGACGTCCGCCGCGTTCCGCAAGGTCCAGCGCGACGAGCGGGACCGCGGCTACTTCGACCCGGCCGTCGCGCGTGCCAAGAAGGACGGGGTGCGCACGCTCGGGCAGTTCATCTACTACGACGCGATGGTGATGCACGGCCCGGGCACGGACGCCCTCTGCTTCGGCGGCATCCGCGCCCGGGCCCGCAAGCACGCGGCCACGCCCGCCGACGGCGGCAACGAGACGACGTACCTCAACGCCTTCCTCGACGCCCGCGTCTGGGCGATGAAGCAGGAGGCGGCGCACAGCGACGTGACCCGGGTCGAGACCGCCCAGCGGGTGTTCCTGAAGAAGGGCAACCTCGACCTGGACACACCGCTCAAGTGGAAGGTGTACGGGGACAGTTACACGATCGGCTGACCGGCGAGGGGTACGGCCTCGGTCGTACCCCTGGTCTGTTCGCGGACACGGCCGAGGTGGTTGAAGACCAGGTTCAGGGCCACCGCCGCCACACAGCCGGTGGAGATGCCCGAGTCGAGGACGATCCTGACGGTCACCGGGAACGCGTGGTAGAAGTCCGGTGCCGTGATCGGGATGATGCCGACGGCCAGCGAGACGGCCACGACCAGGACGTTGTCGCCCTTCTCCAGGCCCGCCTTGACCAGGGTCTGGATGCCGCTCGCGGCGACCGAGCCGAACAGGACGACGCCCGCGCCGCCGAGCACCGGGCGCGGTACGACGGCGATGAGCGACGCGGCCATCGGACACAGGCCCATCAGCACCAGGAAGCCGCCGCCGGTGGCGACGACGTAGCGGCTGCGGATGCGGGTCATGGCGACCAGGCCGATGTTCTGGGCGAAGGCGCTGCACATGAAGCCGTTGAAGAGGGGGCTGATCGCCGAGCCGAGGGTGTCGGCGCGCAGGCCCGCCGCGATGGTCGCCTCGTCCGCCGGGCGTTCGACGATCTCGCCCAACGCCAGCATGTCCGCGGTGGATTCGGTCATCGAGACCACCATCACGACGCACATGGAGACGATCGCGGCGAGCTGGAACTGCGGTGCGCCGAAGTGGAAGGGGGTGGGGAAGCCGATCACGTCGGCGTCGGTGACCGGGCCGAAGTCCGTTGCTCCGAAGGGGATCGCGAGGAGCGTGCCGAGCAACAGGCCCAGCAGGACGGCCACTTGCCTGGCGAAGCCGCGGGTGAAGCGACGGAGCACGAGGACGATGACGAGCGTCGCCGCCGCGAGTCCCAGGTTCGTCGTCGAACCGTAGTCGTGCGCCGAGGGGTTGGGCCCCTGCGCCCAGCCGAAGGCGACCGGCAGCAGGGACACGCCGATGAGGGTGATCACGGTGCCGGTGACGACCGGCGGGAAGAAGCGGACCGCCCTGCTGAAGAAGGGAGCGGCGAGGAAGCCGAGCAGGCCGGCGACGATCACCGCGCCGAAGATCACGGGCAGCGCGTCGGACTTGTCCTTGGTGGAGGCGGCGATCGCGGTCATCGGGGCGACCCCGGCGAAGGTGACGCCGTTGACGAAGGGCAGCCGGGCGCCGATCCTCCAGATCCCGAGGGTCTGGAGGAAGGTGGCGAGACCCGCGGTGAAGAGGCAGGCGCCGGTGAGGAAGGTGAGTTCGGTGCCGGAGAGGCCGACGGCCGCCCCGACGATCAGCGGCGGGGCGACGACGCCCGCGTACATGGCGGCCACGTGTTGCAGGCCCGTGGTGGCCATCTTGAGTGCGGGGAGTTTCTCGTCGACGGGGTGAGCGGTCACTCGGTTCCTCCGGGTCAGCTAACACGTCGGCTCTGACGTGGGTTTTGTGGAGGTGGTGCGCGGTCGTGCGGGACCGGAGGACGGATCCCGACAAAAGGGACGGGTAAGGCCGTTCCGGGGCGCGCGCATGCACGCCCCGGCCACGGCCACCGGATGAGGGCCGTCCCCCTCAACCGGAGATCTTGGACCGGCCGACCCGCCGACCCGTCAACTGCTCAGCCCTGTGCGGCGATCCGTGCCAGCCGCCGGGCCTCCTCCCGCGTGGAGCGGGCGATGGCGTCCTCGTCGACGTGCAACAGGCGTCCCGACTCGACGATCTGACGGCCGTTCACGAAGGAGGCGGTGACCGGGGCCGCCGCGCCGAAGACCAGCGCGGTCACCGGGTCGGCGATCGAGGCGTGGGCCAGGGTGTCGAGGTTCCACAGCACCAGGTCGGCCAGCTTGCCCGGCTCCAGGGAGCCGATCTCGCTTGCGCGGCCCAGGACTTGGGCACCGCCGTAGGTTCCGAGGCGCAGCGCCTGGCGGGCGTTGAGGGCGGCCTCGCGGTGGGCGCCGAGGCGGTTGACGAGGAGCGCGTTGCGCAGTTCGGTGTGGAGTTCGCCGGACTCGTTGGACGCGGTGCCGTCGACGCCGAGGCCGACCGGGACGCCGGCGGCGAGCATGTCGGGGACGCGGGCGATACCGGCCGCGAGGCGCGCGTTGGACGAAGGGCAGTGGGCGACACCGGTCTTCGTACGGGCGAAGGCGGCGATGTCGGAGTCGTTCATGTGGACGCAGTGCGCCATCCACACGTCCTCGCCGAGCCAGCCGGTGGACTCGAAGTAGTCGGTCGGGCCCATGCCGAACAGCTCCTTGCAGAACTGCTCCTCCTCGACCGTCTCCGAGCCGTGCGTGTGCAGCCGTACGCCGAGCCGGCGGGCCAACTCGGCGCCCTGCCGCAGCAGTTCGGTCGAGACGGAGAAGGGTGAGCAGGGGGCCACGGCGACCTGGGTCATCGCGTCGAAGGAGGCGTCGTGGTGCTCCCGTACCGTCGCCTCGGTCGCGGCGAGGGCGCCCTCCAGGGTCTCGACGGCGAAGTCGGGCGGCAGTCCGCCGTCCTTCTCGCTGCGGTCCATCGAGCCGCGGGCCAGCGTGAAGCGGACGCCCGTCTCGCGGGCGGCGCCAATGATGGCGCCGGAGAGGTCGCCGGAGCCCTTGGGGAAGACGTAGTGGTGGTCCATCGCGGTGGTGACCCCGCCGCGCGCCATCATCGCGAGGGAGCCCTGCGCGGCGGCGCGGACCATCGGCTCGTCGATGCGCGCCCAGGTCGGGTACAGCGCGACGAGCCAGTCGAAGAGGTTGTGGTCGGTGGCCAGGCCCCTGGTGATCCACTGGTAGAAGTGGTGGTGGGTGTTGACCAGGCCGGGGGTCACCAGGTGACCGCTCGCGTCGATGCGCCGGACCACATCGGTGAGCCCTTCGGGGGCGCTGCCCGCGCCGAGCGACTCGATGCGGTTGCCGGCGATGACGAGATGACCGGTGGCGTACTCGGTGTCCTGGGCGTCGACGGTGGCGATGGAACAGTTCTCGATGACGATGCGCTGGGCGGCTGCCATGGTGGGTCCTTCAGAGGTTGGTGAGGTCAGCCGGGATCTTCGCCTCACGGCCGTCCCTGAGAACGGTCGCCTCGATCAGGCCGTAGGGCCGGTCGGCGGCGAAGTACACCTCGTTGTCGTTCTTGAGCCCGAACGGCGCCAGGTCCACAAGGAAATGGTGCTTGTTGGGGAGCGAGAAGCGGACCTCGTCCACCTCCTCGCGGTTGTCGATGATCCGCGAACCCATCTGGTACAGGGTCTGCTGGAGCGACAGCGAGTACGTCTCGGCGAAGGCCTGGAGCAGGTGCTGCTTCGTCCGCTCGTAGGAGGTCTGCCAGTCGGGCATCTCCTGTGCGTCGTCGGACCAGTTGAAGCGCCAGCGCGCGGACACCTCGGTCGCGAGGATGCGGTCGTAGGCCTCGGGGAGGGTCGTGTACTTGTCCTTGACGTAGCCCCAGAACTCGGAGTCCGTCGAGTTGAGCACCGTCAAGTCCTTGAGCCCGGAGACGACTTCCCAGCTCCGGCCGTCGTACGTGATCTGGGTGAGCCGGGTCTCCTGGCCCTTGCGGACGAAGGAGTGGCCCCCCGTCGTACGCTCCCAGGCGTACTCCTCGATGCGGATCCGCGCTGTCCTGATCGGCTCCTGGCTGGTCACGAAGTGCCGGGCGAGGTGGATGCCGAACTGCTCGGCGGACTCGATGCCGTGCTCCTTGGCGAACGCGTACACCGTGTTCTTGGTGGTGTCGGTCGGCAGCACGTTGGCGTTCGAGCCGGAGTAGTGGACCTCGTCCATGTCACCGCTCAGCGACACGGAGACGTTGAGGTCCTTGATGTGGTGGGTGGCGCCGTCCCGCGTGATCTTGACGACTCGGTTCTCGGCCTTGCCGTACTGGTTCTGACCCAGGATGGTCGGCATAGCTAGCTCCCTCGGTATACGGAGTAGCCGAACGGGTTGAGCAGCAGCGGTACGTGGTAGTGCTCCCCGGGCCGGACGGCGAACGTGATCGCCACCTCCGGGAAGAACACTCCGTTCGCACCGCTGTCCCGATTCGCGGGGGCGTCCTGCTGCGCATCGGCTTGCTTGTTGTCCTGCTGTGTGAAGTACGGCTCCACCGCGAAGTCGAGCCGCACGTGTGTGGTGCCCGCCGGCAGCGCCGGGAGGTCCTTGCACCGCCCGTCCGCGTCGGTCGCGGAACCGCCGAGCGCCTGCCAGTCCGCCAACGCCCCACTGCGGGCGGCGAGTTGGACGGCGACGCCCGCGGCGGGGCGACCGACGGAGGTGTCCAGGACGTGCGTGGACACCGAGGCGGTGGTGCTGCTGCTCATGCCGTTTCTTCCTCTACGAGCTTGGCCAGCCGGATACGGTTGATCTTCCCCAACTCAGTGCGGACGATCTCGCGTTCCCGCTCCGGCGAGTTGCCGATCCGTTCCCTGACCGCGTCGCGCATCTGCTCACCGGTACGGCCGGTGGCGCAGATCAGGAAGACATGGCCGAACCTCTCCTGGTAGGCCAGGTTGAGGTCGAGCATCTCCGTCCTGAGTTCCTCGGAGGCGCCCGCCATGCCACGCTGTTCGCGGGCGGAGGTCGGGTCGCCGGGCTTGGGGCGACCGATCGGCGGGTGGCCGGCCATCGCCTCGCCGAGGTCCTCGGCGGTCAGGTCGGCCGTCGCCGCGTCGCTCCCGGCGTAGAGGTCCTCGGGTCCGCCGTACGGCCGGCCCGCGAGCAGTCGCCCTGCCCACGCCGTGGATGCGCACACCTCCAGGAGGGCGGCGAGGGCCGCGTGCTCCTCCAGGGCGTTGAACCGGACGAGGCCCGGCGGCGTGGATGTCGACGTCACGGGAGCCTCCGTGGCCTTGTGCTGATCGGGCTGGCAGTAGCTAACGCCCTCGACAACACCACGTCAACACTTTGTTGAAAATTCCGGGTAACAACCGGGCGGCCCAGCCCCTCCCCGCGCTCCAGCCCCCTCCCCGCGACTCAGCTCTCCTTCTCGCGGTTGAGGTAGTTGTAGACGGTGAACCGGCTGACCCCGAGGGCGCTCGCGACGGTCTCCACGCCGTGCCGTACCGAGAAGGCGCCGCGCGCCTCCAGTATCCGTACGACCTCCTGCTTGGCCTTGCGGTCCAGGTCCGCGAGGGGTTTGCCCTTCTTGCGCTCCATGGCGGCCAGGATGTGGTCCAGGGAGTCCGCGAGCTGCGGCAGGCGTACGGCGACCACGTCGGCGCCCTCCCAGGCGAGCACGACGTCGTCGGGGCCGGCCTCGTCGGGCGGGACCAGCTCGCCGCCCATCGCGTCGACCAGCGGCTTCACGGCCGTGATGAAGGGCTCGTCACCGAGGCCGGTCACCGGTCGCCCTCGCCGATCACGTTGAGCTGGAGCGAGACCCGGGTGGCACCGGCCTCCAGCGTCCGGCGCAGCAGCGCGTCGACGGCACCGAGCACCGCGTCGGCACCCCCCTCGACCGTGTTGCCGAACGGTCCGACGTCCACGGCGTCCAGCTCCGCCCCCTCGATGACCTCCCTCGCGACCAGCGCATGCGCGGGGGCCTCGTCGAGGTCGAAGGGCTCTGTCGTGAACTCCACTCGCAATCGCACGCGCACAACCTAACGCGCGGTGCCGTTTTCCGCCGAGCCCTCTTGACAAGCCCCGACACGCGACGGCAATCTTCCATTAAGCAGAAATGATATTCCACAATACGGAATAACAGCGCACCGCCCGAACACCACCCCGACACGGAAGGGAGCGCGACCCCGATGCCAGCTTCTAAATGGGACACAGCCGCAGACCAGCGCTTCAACGTCAACCTGTCGATCCTCTTCACCGAACTCCCGCTCCTGGAGCGCCCCGCGGCAGCGGCCGCGGCGGGCTTCACCGCGGTCGAGCTGTGGTGGCCCTGGGTCGACACACCCACCCCCGCACAGTCCGAACTCGACGCCCTCAAAAGGGCGTTGGAGGACGCGGGCGTCCAGCTCACGGGCCTTAATTTCTACGCCGGACAGCTGCCGGGACCGGACCGCGGGGCCCTGTCGATCCCGGGCGAAGAGTCGGAGCGGTTCCGCGCGAACATCGACGTGGCCGCCGACTTCGCGGGCTCGGTCGGCGCCACCGCGCTCAACGCGCTCTACGGCAACCGCGTGGACGGTGTCGACCCGGCCGAGCAGGACGCGCTCGCGCTGGAGAACCTGGTCCTCGCGGCCCGCGCGGCCGACCGGATCGGCGCGATCCTGCTGATCGAGGCGCTCAACAGGCCCGAGTCGCCGCTGTATCCGCTCGTCAGCGCGCCCGCCGCCGTGGGAGTCGTCGACAAGGTGAACGACGCGACGGGCCTCGGCAACGCGCGCTTCCTCATGGACCTCTACCACCTGTCCATGAACGGCGAGGAACTCCCTTCGGTGATCGAGGAGTTCGCGGCGAAGACCGGCCATGTGCAGATCGCGGACAACCCGGGCCGCGGCGCCCCCGGCACCGGCACCCTCCCCCTCGAAGACCTCCTCGGCCGGCTGAGGAAGGCCGGTTACGACGGCTGGGTGGGCCTGGAGTACAAGCCCGGCGACCGGCCGAGCGCCGAGGCCTTCGACTGGCTGCCCAACTGACCTTCACCGAAAGGCACTTCCGATGAGCAAACTCCCCAAGGTCGCCTGGATAGGCCTCGGCATCATGGGCTCCCCCATGTCCGAGAACCTGCTCAAGGCCGGTTACGACGTCACCGGATTCACTCTGGAACAGGACAAGTTGGACCGCCTGGCCACCGCCGGCGGCAGCGCGGCCGGCTCCATCGCCGAGGCCGTGCGGGACGCCGACGTGGTGATCACGATGGTGCCCGCGTCCCCCCAGGTCGAGGCCATCGCCTACGGCCCCGACGGCATCCTGGAGAACGCGCGCGTCGGCGCCCTGCTGATCGACATGTCGTCGATCACCCCGCAGACCTCCGTCGATCTGGCAAAGGCCGCCGCGGACAAGGGAATTCGCGTCCTGGACGCCCCCGTGTCCGGCGGCGAGGCCGGTGCGATCGAGGCCGTGCTCTCCATCATGGTCGGCGGCGACCGGGCCGACTTCGACGAGGCGCGGCCGATCTTCGACGCGCTCGGCAGGACCATCGTGCTGTGCGGTCCGCACGGCTCGGGCCAGACCGTGAAGGCCGCCAACCAGCTGATCGTCGCCGTGAACATCCAGGCGTGCGCCGAGGCCGTGGTCTTCCTGGAGAAGTCGGGCGTGGACCTGGCCGCCGCCCTCGACGTTCTGGGCGGCGGGCTCGCGGGCTCGACCGTGCTGACGCGGAAGAAGGACAACTTCCTCCACCGCGACTTCAAGCCGGGCTTCCGGATCGACCTGCACCACAAGGACATGGGCATCGTCACGGACGCGGCCCGCAACGTCGGTGCGGCCCTCCCGGTCGGCGCGGTGGTGGCCCAACTCGTCGCCTCCCTTCGCGCGCAGGGCGACGGCGGCCTCGACCACTCGGCGCTGCTGCGCGCCGTCGAGCGCCTCTCCGGCGCGCGACTCTGAGACTTCCGGACGGCGCCGCCGCCGACATCTGTCCTGTCGCGCCCAGGCGGTGGCGCCGCCCGGAATCACGTCATACCGAGAACCAACAGACGGCCCGCGTGTGCTTGACGACCCGGATGAGGGGTGGTCGCCGGCACGGCGCGGGCGGGGCCAGGACCGCGGCGGAGTGCGAGCCAGTGCGGTGGTGAAGGTCCCGGGGCCTCCTTCCCGACCTGAGGGAAGGAGCCTCCGGTTCCGTCGCGACCGCCGCGGTCCCAGCCCACATCCCGGCCCGAAGCCCCTCCCCCCCCATGACCCCGTCCGGCGGCGCGAATGTCCTGTCGCGCCCAGCCTCGCGCCGTCGGACGGCCAGCCCGCAGCGCTCCCTACGCCGTGCTCTCCCCGGCGAGGGAGCGTTCGGCGTCGTCCAGGAACTCCTGGTACGTCGACACCTCGGCCCGGCCCGCCCCGGCTCAGCCCAGCGCGTCCAGCAGAGCGGTGACATAGGCGTCGAGCCGCTCCTCCACCGCCCGCGTCGTCAGCTCCACCCTTCCCGCCTGCTGCCACGGCCGGACCACGACCGCCACGCCACCCCCGAACGCCAGCGCGTCCAGCAGCCGCCAGTACAGCCGCTCGCCCGCCGAAGCGGCCAGCACCCCGCCGGCCTCCTCGTACGCCTCGGCGAACCGCAGACCCCACGCCGGGCCGTGCAGCAGCGCGAGATTGGTGGAGCAGTGCGCCACATCGAGGTCCGCCGGGCCCCAGCAGGTCTGCACCCAGTCGACGACCCCGGTGATCCGCGGACCCGCCATGGACGAGGACGGTACGTCGAACAGCACGTTGCCGGGCTGGAAGTCCCGGTGCAGGAATCGCCCCTCGTAGGGCGGCGCGGGCTCACGGATCACGTCGATCGCCGCGGCCCATGCCGCCGTGTCGGCGCCGTCCGGAAGGACGACGGAGTCGGCGGTCGCCCACGCCTCGTACGCCCCGGGCCGCTCGGCGGGCCGTAGCGCGTGGATCGCGACGAGCTGACGGGCCAGCAGGGGGACGCGCGCCTCCAGTCCCTCGTCGTCGAGGCATGTCCGGCCCGCCAGATGGGTCATGAGGAGCGACGGGTACTCGCCGTGCGCGGCGGTCGGATCGACCGCGACCAGTCCGGGAACCGGCACACCTGTCCCCACGAGCTGGCTGAGGGCACCGGCCTCCCGGTTCAGCATGGCCTCGGCGTGCTCCACGAAGTAGGGGTCGACGAAGCTCCGCAGCACCAGGTGGCGGATGCCTCCGGCCCGCGTTGCGACGGTCAGCCGCCGCATCTCGGCGGTGATGCCGCCGTGCAGGGCCTCGGTTCTGACGATCCGTTCGCCGGCCTTCAGATACCGGCCCACCCAGTCCAGCGTCAGCGGTCGGACGGCGCCCGCATCGTCGTGGTCGATCACCGTGCCAGCCCACCATCCGGGCGGCGGCTCACGCAAAGGATTTTGCCGGCGGCGCGCGCGGCGGTCACGCACACGTGCCGCCCCGCCACCGGCGTGCGCCTGCGCCCGTTTCGCAGGAGCCTTGGCGTATGACACATCCATCGGCGGAGTTTCCGCACATCGTGGTCCATCCCCCAGCCCTGGACGGCTCCCGTCGGGTCACCACCGGCGACGAGACCCTCGGGATCGCCTCCCACCTGGACGACGTCGTCGAGATCCTGCGGCTGGCCGACCTGGACCGGATCGAGGTCGAGGAGAGCGACCTGATCGAGTGGCAGGGCGGTGGACCGGAGGACTGGCCGGGGCTGTCGGAGCACCACGATCGGTAGGCCCGCGATCGACAACACAGCCCCACAGAAGACAAGGGGGCCGTCTCAAGGACGGCCCCCTCTGTTCCTCCCGCGGTCTCAGACCTTCAGCGTCCTGATCGACGTCGGGGCATGCTCCGGCTCGGTCGCGATCTCCTCGAACTCGACCACCTCACCGATGTCGTTCGTCCGGCTCATCGAGATGTTGGTGACGCGCTCCAGGATCGCCTCGACGACGACCGGCACGCGGAACTCCGCGGCGAGCTTCTTGGCCTGTTCGAAGGCGGTGCCGAGGTCGGCGGGGTCGGTGACCCGGATCGCCTTGCAGCCCAGGCCCTCGACGACCTTGACGTGGTCGACGCCGTAGACGCCGAGCTCGGGAGAGTTGATGTTCTCAAACTCCAGGTTGACCTGGAAGTTGATGTCCAGGCCGAGCTGCGCCTGGCGGATGAGGCCCAAGTAGGCGTTGTTCACCAGGACATGGACGTACGGGATGCGGTGCTGGGCGCCGACCGCCAGTTCCTCGATCATGAACTGGAAGTCGTAGTCGCCGGAGAGGGCGACGACGGACGCCTCGGGGTCGGCCTTGGCGACGCCGAGCGCGGCCGGGATCGTCCAGCCGAGGGGGCCCGCCTGGCCGCAGTTGATCCAGTGGCGGGGGCGGTAGACGTGCAGCATCTGGGCGCCGGCGATCTGCGAGAGGCCGATGGTGGAGACGTACCGGGTCTCCGGGCCGAAGGCCTTGTTCATCTCCTCGTAGACGCGCTGCGGTTTGATCGGGATGTCGTCGAAGTGCGTACGGCGCTGGAGAGTCGACTTCTTCTCCTGTGCCGAGGCCGCCCAGGCGGAGCGGTCGGGGAGGTTGCCCGCGGCCTTCAACTCCCTTGCCACTTCCACGAAGAGCTCCAGCGCCGCCTTCGCGTCGGAGGCGATGCCGTAGTCGGGGGCGAAGATCCGGCCGATCTGGGTGGGCTCGATGTCGACGTGGACGAAGGTGCGTCCGGCGGTGTAGACGTCGAGCTTGCCGGTGTGACGGTTGGCCCAGCGGTTGCCGATGCCGAGGACGAAGTCGGACTCCAGGAAGGTCGCGTTGCCGTAGCGGTGCGAGGTCTGGAGGCCGACCATGCCGGCGTTCAGCTCGTGGTCGTCGGGCAGGGCGCCCCAGCCCATCAGCGTGGGGACGACCGGGACGCCCGTCAACTCGGCGAACTCGACGAGGAGTTCGGCCGCGTCGGCGTTGATGACACCGCCGCCGGCGACGATCAGCGGGCGCTCGGAGGCGTTGAGGAGGCCGATCGCCTTCTCGATCTGGGGGCGGGTCGCAGCCGGCTTGTAGACCGGCAGCGGCTCGTACGTCTCCGGGTCGAACTCGATCTCGGTGAGCTGGACGTCGATCGGCAGGTCGACGAGGACCGGGCCGGGGCGGCCGGAGCGCATCAGGTGGAAGGCCTGCTGGAAGACGCCCGGGACCTGGGCCGCCTCCAGGACGGTGACCGCCATCTTCGTCACCGGTCCGGCGATGGAGGCGATGTCGACGGCCTGGAAGTCCTCCTTGTGGATCACGGAGGTCGGGGCCTGGCCGGTAATGCAGAGGATCGGGATGGAGTCGCCGGTCGCGGAGTAGAGGCCGGTGATCATGTCGGTGCCGGCCGGGCCCGAGGTACCGATGCAGACGCCGATGTTGCCGGGGCGGGTACGGGTGTAGCCCTCGGCCATGTGCGAGGCACCCTCGACATGGCGGGCGAGGGTGTGGTGGATACCGCCGGCGGCCTTGAGGGCGGCGTAGAAGGGGTTGATCGCCGCGCCGGGGACGCCGAACGCGTCGCTGACGCCCTCGCGCTTGAGGATCTCGACTGCCGCGCGGGCAGCGGTCATACGAGCCATGGAGTACTCCTGCTTCGGCTGTCGGACTCGCGTCACCGTCGCGCCCCGCGGTGAGTAGTTCCGTATCGAATTCCGCATGGACTTCCACATTGTGGAAACTAGATTCTACTATCTGGAAGAAATGTAAGTGGAGGCACGAAGGCCGTCAAGACACGGACAAGCAGGGGTTTTCAGGAGGACCATGGGGCTCATGTCCGAGAGCGTGCCGGTGCGCTGTCCGGCCTGCCGACGTGAGCACGTCTATGCCGCGCCGTCCTATCCCTGTGTCTGCGGTGCCCCCGTGGCCCCGCCGCTCGATCCGCGCCGCGCGGCGACGGTCGTGAGCCACCGGGTCTGGGACGAGGACTGGATCGCGGTGCGCTGCGAGGCCTGCGGCCGCCTGGACGAGTGGCCGTATCCGGAGCTGGGCTGCCCGTGCGGGACGCTGCTGCGGATTCCCGTCGCCGGGGAGGAACCGCCGGCGCAGCCGGCCGCGAGCGTGCCCAGGGTCGATTCCGGCGCCCGTGACCGGCCCGCCTTCCAGCCGGTCACGATCCGCACCGCGCGCGACGCGGTGACGGCCGCCGCGCTCTACTTGCGCTGGCTCGGCTACCGGGACATCCGCCGCGCCGACCAGCGGCCCCCGTCCGGCATCGGCCTGGCCGCCCGCGGCATCCTGGCCCAGGTGGACCCCACCGTGCGCCCGGCCTCGCTCCGGGACGTGGAATGCCTGTGGCTCACGGCCATGACGGAGTCCACCGGCTGCGTCTACTTCTCCCTCGCCGGCTACGCCGACGACGCCCGCGTCCGCGCCGACTCCCTCGGCGTCCCCCTTTTCGTCCTCGACCTCACGGGCACGCCTCAGCCGGTCAACGAGCTGGCCGATCAACTCGACGCGGCGGGAGGTTAGTTCGAGGGCCGCGACGGCTACGGCCGCTTCGTGGCGACTCACGGCAACCGAGGGCCGGTCCGACGGACCGACTCCAGAACGGTTCGAGGTCGGCACCCACGGCCACTCGGCCCCGCGGCAGCGTCACGAGATACCCGCCACGCACCGCCGAATCCCCCACGGACCGCCCGCAGGCACCCCGAACGGTGAGCGACCCGACCCACCGACTCACCGCAGCCGACGGCCGGTCCCGCGGACCGCCAAGTCACCGCCGCGGGGGCCAGTTCGGCGGCCACCACGACCACGGCCGACTCGCGGCGGCCCCAAGGCCGGTCCCGCGGACCGACTCCGGAACGCTCCGAGGTCGGCACCCACGGCCACGCTCCGAAGCAGCACCACGAGAACCCGCCACGCACCGCCGACTCCGTCGCGGAACGGTCTCGGGCACCTCAGCCACTGAGCGACCCGGCCGACCAACTCGACGCGGCGGGCTGCCGGTTCACCCGGCCAGGGCATCGCGGGGCGGGGTCACCGCTCCCGCACCGCCCGCTCCCGCAGCTCGATCTTCCGCACTTTCCCCGACACCGTCATCGGGAAGGCGTCCATGATCTGGAGCAGGGTGGGGATCTTGTAGTGGGCCAGCCTGTTGTCGCAGAAAGCGCGGAGTTCCTCCAGGGTCAGAGGGGCGGCCGGGTCCCGGGTGATCACGCAGGCCAGCACCTCCTCGCCGTAGCGCTCGTGCGGGACGCCGACCACCTGGACGTCCGCGATCTTCGGGTGGGTGTAGAGGAACTCCTCGATCTCGCGCGGGTAGATGTTCTCGCCGCCCCGGATGATCATGTCCTTGATGCGGCCGACGATCTCGACGTAGCCGTCCTCGCGCATCATGGCCAAGTCACCCGTGTGCATCCAGCGGCCCGCGTCGATCGACTCGGCGGTCTTCCCGGGCTCGTTCCAGTAGCCGAGCATCACGCTGTAGCCGCGGGTGCACAACTCGCCCGCGGTGCCCCGGGGTTGGGTGACGCCGGTCGCCGGGTCGACGACCTTGACCTCCAGATGGGGCAGCACCCGGCCGACTGTTCCGGTGCGGTGCTCCAGGTCGTCGTCGCGCCGCGTCTGGAGCGAGACCGGGGACGTCTCCGTCATGCCGTAGCAGATGGACACCTCCGCCATGCGCATCTCGGCGACCACCCGTTTCATCACCTCGACCGGGCACGGCGAGCCCGCCATGATGCCGGTGCGGAGCGAGGAGAGGTCGTAGCTCGCGAAGTCGGGGAGGTTCAACTCCGCGATGAACATGGTCGGTACGCCGTACAGGGACGTGCAGCGCTCCTGCTGGACGGCCTTCAGAGTCGCCGCCGGGTCGAACGACGAGGCCGGGATCACCATGCACGCGCCGTGCGAGGTCGCCGCCAGGTTGCCCATGACCATACCGAAGCAGTGGTAGAAGGGCACCGGGATGCAGACCCGGTCCTGCTCGGTGTAGGTGATCAACTCGCCCACGAAATAGCCGTTGTTGAGGATGTTGTGGTGGGAGAGCGTGGCGCCCTTCGGGAAGCCGGTCGTGCCCGAGGTGTACTGGATGTTGATGGGGTCGTCGCAGGACAGCTCCGGGTACGGCTCGGCACCCGTGGCGCGGCCGAGCAGCGCGTCCCAGCTCGGGTCCCCGATGTACACGACCTCACGCAACTCCGGGCACTTGCCCCGCACTTGGTCGACCATCGCCCGGTAGTCGCTGCTCTTGTGGGCGACCGAGGAGAACAGGACCGAGACGCCCGCCTGCTGGAGGACGTACTCGACCTCGTGGGTGCGGTAGGCCGGGTTGATGTTCACCATGACCGCGCCGATGCGGGCGGTGGCGTACTGGACGAGCACCCACTCGGGGCAGTTGATCGCCCAGATCCCGACCCGGTCGCCCTTCGCCACCCCGCCCGCGAGCAGCGCGTGCGCCAACCGGTCGATGTCGGAGGCGAATTGGGCGTACGTCCAGCGCCGCCCGGACGGCACGTCGACCAGCGCCTCGCGGTCGGGCCACGCGGCGACCGCCCGGTCGAGGTTCGCCCCGATCGTGTCGCCGAGGAGTGAAGTCCCGCTGGTTCCATGGCTGTACGAGTTCATCGGCGAGGTCGTCGGCGAGATCGTAGGCGAGTTCATCGGAAGTCCTCCTCGCGGTACTCGGCGGCCGACCCCGCGGCCGTCGCCTCGCGCAGTTCGATCCGGCGGATCTTGCCGGAGACGGTCTTGGGCAGCTCGCCGAACTCCAGCCGCCGGATGCGCTTGTACGGGGCGAGGACGTCCCGCGAGTGCTCGAACAGCACCTTCGCCGTGTCGGGCCCCGGCTCCCAGCCCGCCGCGAGCACGACGTACGCCTTCGGCACGGCGAGCCGCAGCTCGTCCGGCGCGGGCACCACGGCGGCCTCGGCCACCGCCTCGTGCTCCAGCAGCGCGCTCTCCAGCTCGAACGGGGAGATCTTGTAGTCGGAGGCCTTGAAGACGTCGTCGGACCGGCCGACGTAGGTGATGTAACCGTCCTCGTCGCGCGAACCGATGTCGCCGGTGCGGTAGTAGCCGCCGGCCATCGCCTCCGCCGTACGGTCCGGGTCTCCGTGGTAGCCGGTCATCAGGCCCACGGGGCGGTTGGACAGGTCGAGCGCGATCTCGCCCTCGGCCGCGCCCGGCGCACCCGAGACCGGGTCGAGGAGTTCGACGCGGTAGCCGGGGCTCGGCCGGCCCATCGAACCCGTCTTCAGCGGCTGGCCGGGGCTGTTGGAGACCTGGACGGCGGTCTCGGTCTGCCCGAAGCCGTCCCGGATGGTGACGCCCCACGCCCGCCGGACCTGCTCGATCACCTCGGGGTTCAACGGCTCCCCGGCGGCCAGCGCCTCACGGGGCGGGGTGCGCAGCTGGGTCAGGTCGGCCTGGATGAGCATCCGCCACACGGTCGGCGGGGCGCAGAAGGTCGTGACGCCCGCGCGGTCCATCTCGGCCATGAGCCGGGCCGGGTCGAAGCGCGTGTAGTTGTGGATGAAGACGGTCGCCTCGGCGTTCCACGGCGCGAACAGGTTCGACCAGGCGTGCTTGGCCCAGCCGGGCGAGGAGATGTTGAGGTGCACATCGCCCGGCCGGAGGCCGATCCAGTACATGGTGGCGAGATGGCCGATGGGGTACGAGGTGTGGGTGTGCTCGACCAGCTTGGGGCGGGCGGTGGTGCCCGAGGTGAAGTAGAGCATCAGCGGGTCGTCGGCCAGGGTCGGGTCGGAGTCCCGTACGAAGAGGGAGGCGGAGGTGTCGTAGACCTCCTCGAAGTCCAGCCAGCCGGGCCGCTCCGGGCCGACCGCGATGCGGGTGTATTCGCCCGGCACCTCGTCGAACTTGCCGGTGTCCTCGGAGCGCACGATCACCTGCCGGACCCGGCCGCGTTCGACGCGGTCGCGCAGGTCGGCGGGGCCCAGCAGCGGGGTGGCGGGGATGACGACGGCGCGCAGCTTCATCGCGGCCAGGGCGGTGATCCACAGCTCGGCCTGGTTGCCGAGCATGACCAGGATCCGGTCCTCGGCGCGGACGCCGCGGGTGCGCAGCCAGTGGGCGGCCTGGTCGGAGCGGACGGACAGCTCTCCGTAGGACAGCTTCGTCTCGCGGCCGTCCTCCTCGACGATGTGCAGCGCGGTGGCGGGGTTGCCGAAGGCCACGACGTCGAACCAGTCGAGCGCCCAGTTGAAGTGTTCGGGCCGGGGCCAGGAGAAACCCTCGTAGGCCGTGGCATAGTCCTCGCGATGTGCCAACAGGAAATCCCGGGCACCGCGGAACGACTCGCTTGCCGTCGTCATCTGTCCTCCTAGTAACCGGACCATTGCCGGGCGGCTCTCTGACATCGTGTAATCCGTGATGTGGGTCTCACTACCCCCGTACGGGGGTGTGTGCAGCACAACGGCCGCAATGAAGGGGCGAGCGGGTGGCGACGGACGCGGCGGGGACGGTGGAGATTCAGGCGGCACTGGTACGGCTCCGGCGCGGCACGGGGCTGCCGGTCGCCTTCGGCGGCCTGGTGGAGAGCGGCCGGCAGCAGATGCGCATCAGCGAACTGAGCGGCACGCTGACCCCGTCGCTGCGCGCCCTCGCGGTGAACTCGGGCAACGGCCTCGGCGGCAAGGCCGTCGCCCTCGCCCGCCCGTGCGCCGTCCTGGACTACTCCGCCTCCCGCCAGATCAGCCACGAGTACGACGCCCCGGTGGCCGCCGAGGGCCTGCGCGCGATCCTCGCGGTCCCGGTCGTCGTACGGCGCCGGGTGCGCGGTGTCCTCTACGGCGCGCTGCGCACCGCCCAGCCGCTGGGCGACCGGATGCTGAGCGCGGCGATGGAGGCGGCCCGGGACGTGGAACAGGCGCTGGTGGTCCGGGAGGAGGTGGGCGAGCTGCTGAGCGCGGCGCGTCCGGCACCGGCCCCCGACCCGGCGGCGAGCGCGGTGTGGGAGCAGGTGCGGGAGGCGCACGCGGCGCTGCGGGCGCTGGCCCCGCGGATCCCGGACCCGGCGCTGCGGGCCGAACTCCTGGACGCCTGCGGCCTGTTGACCGCCGACGCGGCCACCGGGGGCGTGGAACTGGCGCCCCGGGAACTGGACGTACTGGCATGTGTGGCGGCCGGGGCGACGAACGCGGTGGCGGCGGAACGGCTCGGACTGCGGCCGGAGACGGTGAAGGGGTATCTGCGCTCGGCGATGCGGAAGCTGGGCGCGCACACGCGCGGGGAGGCCGTGGTGGCGGCCCGTCGAGCGGGGGTGCTGCCGTGAGACGGGCCCGGGTGCGGGCCCGGGGACCGGCTCCGGTGAGGGCCGTCTATTCATTCATCGGAGCTTTGAATTTCCTCCTGTCACACGGTTGTTATTTCCCTCACGACGTCATCCATCCGAATTTCAAGGACTGATTGCCTAATATTGGCCCGGACACGACACGAGGGGAGCGGTGACCGTGCGACGGGACTTCAAGGAGCCGGCCAGAACCCGCCCCGACCTGGTCATCGGCCGGGAGGAGATGTTCAACGCCGCCCGTGACCAGCTCGCCGGCGGTGGCAGTGTGCTGCTCCACGGCCCCGCCGGAATAGGAAAGTCGACCGTCCTGCGGGCGCTGAGCGCGGAATACGGCGACGCGGCGCGGACCGTCTTGCGCTGCTCGGCCACGGAGTCCGAATCGCACCTCCCCTTCCTGGCCCTCGCCGACCTCCTCGGTCTGGTCCTCGACGAGGTGTCCGAGCGGCTGCCCGCCGCCCAGCGCACGGCACTGGAATCCGCGCTCACCGGACGCGGCGAGTCCTCCCTCCAGCGCGACGGACTCGCCCTGCGCCTCGCCGTCCTGTCCGCGCTGCGCGCACTCGCCGCCGACGGTCCGGTCCTCGTCGTGGCGGACGACCTCCAGTGGCTGGACCCGGCCAGCGCGGAACTCCTCGGCTTCGCCGCGCGCCGCCTCGGCGACACCCAGGTCCAGATGATCTTCGCGGTGCGCACCGAGGGCCAGGAGTACGACCGCTATCTGAACGCCTCGCCACCGGACACCCTCGCGTTCCGCCTCAGCCCGCTCTCCCGGGCGCAGGTCTCCGCGCTGCTCGACGACCGCGGCTACACCGGGCTGCCCCGCTCCACGGTCCGCGAGATCCACCGCACCAGCGGCGGAAACCCGCTGTTCGCGCTGGAGCTGGGCCGCGCCCTGGCCGAGAACCCGACCCCGCCCAGACCCGGCGAGCCGCTGCCCGTGCCGACGTCACTACGCGCGTTGGTGCTGAGCCGGCTCGACATGCTGCCCGCCGAGGCCCGCCGCACCCTGCTGGTCGCGAGCGCCGGCGCCCGTCCGACCGTGGCCCTGCTCCAGACCGCCGGCCGCGAGAACGCCGAGGCCGAGACCGCCCAGGCCGCCGAACTCGGCCTGCTGGCAACGGAACCCGAGGGTCCCGCCGTACGGTTCGCGCATCCGCTGATCTCCGCCGCGCTGTACGCGGAGGCCCCAGCGCAGGAGCGGCGGGCCGCGCACGCGGCGCTGTCGACCGCGGCCTCCGACCCCATCGAGCGCGCCCGGCACCTGGCCCTCGCGACCACCGGCACCGACCCGGAGGTCGCCGCCCGGCTCGCCGAGGCCGCCACCCTGGCCCGTGATCGCGGGGCGCCCTCGGTCGCCGCCTCCCTCGGCCTGCTGGCCGCCCGGCACACCCCGGGCGACGGCGTGCCGAGTCCCGACGAACGGCGGTTGCAGGGCGCCGAGGACGCGATCACCGCGGGCGAGCTGGATCTCGCCCGGGACATCGCGCGCGAGGTGCTGAGCCGGACCTCGGTGCCCGCCGAGCGGGTGCGGGCCTGGATCATGGTGATCGACACGGCGGGACACTCCATGGCGGACGTCGACGCCGTCTTCCCGCAGGCCCTGGCCGACGCGGGCGACGACCCCCGGCTGCTGGCCCTGGTGCGCTACCAACTCGCCTGGCGCGGGCTGCTCGTCGAGGGCGACTTCGCGGAGGCCCGGGCGGAGGCCGCGCGCTCGGCCGACCTGGCGGCACTGGCCGGAGACCGGCGCACCGAACTCCTGGCGCTCTCCTTCCAGGCCCAGACCGAGACCCTGATGGGCCATCCGGACGCGCCCCTCACCATCAAGCGCGCGCTGAAGGAGCCGCAGGACCCGAGGGTGGCGTGCCATCACAACGGCGCCGGTTCGGCCCGGTTCCGCTGGCTGGTGATGAGCGATCAGCTGCCGGAGGCCCGCGCCACCATCACCGCGCTGCTGCGCGAGGTGCGGCGGCGCGGCTCGGTGGAGAGCGAGGTGCACTTCCTGCGCGGCTTCGCCGAGACCGAACTGCGCTCCGGGCACTGCGGCCGCGCCCTCGACCTGGCCCGCGAGGGCCTCAGGCTGGCCCGCGACTCGGGCATCGGGCAGACGGCCTCCGCGATGCTCACCGCGCTCGCCGAGGCCTCCGGCGGTGACGTCGAGGAGGCGCTCGCCCTGGCCCGGGAGGCGGTCGAGCACGCCGAGGAGGACGGCGACCAGATGTATCTGTCCCGGGCCCTCGGTGCCCTGGGATACGCCCAGTTGGTCGCCGGGGATGCCCACGGCACCGTCCGCTCGCTGCGCCGGGTCCGCGAACTGGAGCAGGCCCTCAAGGTGACCGACCCGGCACGCGGACGCTGGCACGGCGACCTCGCCGAGGCCCTCGTGCGGATCGGCGAGACCGCCGAGGCCCAGGACGTCATCGACGTGACCCGCGAACGCGCGCTGCGCCTCGGCCGCGAGAGCGTCCTCGCCGTACTCGACCGCGCCGAGGCCCTGGTGCGCGCGGCGCGCGGCGAACACGACGCCGCCGTGGCGCAACTGACGTCCGTTCAGGACCGGCTCGCCAAACTCGGCTACGGCCTGGAGGAGGCCCGCGCCGCCTTCGCGCTGGCGTCGCTGCGCACCGGACAGCCCGGCCCCACGTCGTACGACGAGGCGACCCGCCTCTTCCGCCGCTGCCGTGCGCTGCCCTGGCTGCGGCAGGTGGACGAGGCCGCCGTCACCCGCCCGGTGGAACCGGCGCCCGCGGTCGTCCCCGCGCCGCCCGCGCTGGACGGGCTCGACGGGCTGGCCTCGATGGAGCGTCAGGTCGCCGCGCTGGTCATGGAGGGCGCCACCAACCGGGAGATCGCCGCCCGGCTGTTCATCAGCGTCAAGACGGTCGAGGCGACCCTGACCAGGGTCTACCGGAAGCTGGGGATCCGCTCCCGGGTGGATATCGTCCGACTGGCGGCGGGGCGCCGTCCGAACTGAGGACCCTACGGGTTAACTGTGCGGCGACCGAGGGTTTTCCCTGCCCAACTCCCCTAGGGGGTTCCCTCATTGGGAGCAGGGTGTGCCTGTTCTAGCTTATGGGTGTGCCGCTCGCCCGGGCATACGGGGGTCGGTCCCGCGACCCCCGTAGCACCCCCCACGAACACCCGCGCGACCCCCCACCGGCAACCCTAATGAGGAGACTCATGTTCGGGCTCAACCGCGCCAAGAGAACCACCGCAGTCGTCGCAGCAGCCGCCGCTGCCGCAGCGACCGCACTGCTCAGCGCCCCCACCGCTGTGGCAGCCCCCCAGCCCATCGTCGGCGGTTCCACGACCACGACGACGTCGTACCCGTTCGTCATGCAGATCACGGACGCCTCGCAGAACCAGTTCTGCGGCGGCACGCTCGTCTCCGCCACCAAGGTGATCACCGCGGCCCACTGCATGGTCGGCGAGACCACCAGCAGCGTGCGCGTGGTCGGCGGCCGCACGTACCTCAACGGTACGAACGGCACCGTCAGCAAGGTCAGCAAGATCTGGATCAACCCCAGCTACACGGACGCCACCAACGGCGACGACGTGGCCGTACTGACCCTCTCGACCTCGATGCCGTACACGACGGCGTCGTACGTCTCCTCCTCGCAGACCAGCGTGTACGCGGCCGGCACCACCGCCCGCATCCTCGGCTGGGGCACCACCTCGGAGAACGGCAGCTCCTCCAACCAGCTGCGGACCGCGACCGTCCCGATCGTGTCCGACTCCAGCTGCAAGAGCTCCTACGGTTCGGACTTCATCGCGTCCGACATGGTTTGCGCCGGATACACATCCGGCGGCGTAGACACCTGCCAGGGCGACAGCGGCGGTCCCCTGCTCATCGGGGGCGTCCTGGCAGGGATCACTTCTTGGGGCGAGGGCTGTGCCGAGGCGGGTTACCCGGGTGTCTACACCCGGCTGACCACGTTCTCCAGCCTGGTGACCACACAGGTCAACTCGTAACCCGGAAGGTCTCCTGAGTACTCCTCAGGGAAAAACCAGGGTGCGTTGCGGGCTTCCACGAGCAGCCCGCAACGCACCCTATCCATGTGCCGGCCTCTGCCCCCTACTTGTCGGCGATGAGCTGCCCCGCCGCTCCCCAGCTGTCGGCGGGCACCTCGTGGATCCACACCTGCACGGTCTCGGCGGGGATCTTGTACGCGTCCACGAAGGCGTCGGTGACCCGCTTGACGAGGTCCCGCTTCAGCTCGACGTCGCGCGGTCCCTGCTGGATGGTCACGATCGGCATGTTGAACTCCCTTGAGTCGGGCTCCTGTTCGGTGAGTCCAGTTCACCGCGCCGGCCGTCCCCGACCAAGAAGCAGCTCGCGAACGCGGCGATCAGTTCTCGTGATCGCCGCAGGCCAGCAGCAGGGTGTCGAGATGCGGGGGCGTACGCGTGGCAGGCACCGCGAGCCCCGTCGAGAGGGTCAGCCCCGGCGCCGCGAACGGTACGAAGGCCACGCGCGGGTGGTGCAGGACGCGCGCGTGGGAGGCGTAGACGACCGTCCACAGCGGGCGGGTGCCGATGCTGGCGAGGGTGTCCTGGAGGGACCCGCTCACCGGTCCGGGCAGCGGCTCGAAGCCGGCCCGGTGACAGGCACCGACCACGAGATCGACGAGCGCCGGGTTGTTCCGGCGCTCGGTGAGCGCGAGCGGCAGTGCGGCCAGTTCGTCGACCCGGATCTCGGGACGAGCGGCCAGCGGATGCGAGCCCGGGACGGCCGCGACAAGGGGATCGGGCCACAGGGGCAGCACCCGTACGCCCGGCACCGGCTCGACCGCCCGGACGAACGCGGCGTCCAGCTGCCCGCCCGCGACCCGGGCCAGCCGCTCGCCGACCGGCAGCGAGAACAGCTCGACGGGCACGTCCGGCGCCCGCTCTGCGAACGCGCCGAGGACCCGGTCCAGATGCGCGCCGAGCCCGGTACTGGTCCCGATCCGCAGCCCCGCCGGCGGCGCGACGGCGGCCCGGGCCCGCTCGGCGGCGGCCAGCACCGCCCGCGCCTCGGGCAGCAGCCGCTCCCCCGCCCCCGTCAGCCGCACCCGCCGGGGCGACCGGTCGAACAACTCGGCGCCCAACTCCCGCTCCAGCCGCCGGACTTGCTGACTGACCGCCGACTGCACGATGTGCAGCCGCTCGGCGGCCCGCCCGAAGTGCAGCTCCTCGGCGACCGCGACGAAGTAGGTGAGCTGCCGCAGTTCCATGGTCCGACTCTAGAGGGGACTCACAGACGCCTGTTTCAATGAGCCCCTCGATAGGGGTGATAGGCATGGTGTCCACGGACCGTTTCCTCGCCTTCGCGGCGATGTCGCTGCTGGTGATCGTGATCCCGGGGCCGAGCGTCCTGTTCGTCATCGGCCGGGCGCTCGCCCACGGCCGCCGTACGGCGGTGGCGACGGCGATCGGCAACGTCTTCGGCTCGTACCTGCTGGTGGCGGCGGTCGCCTTCGGCATCGGCTCGCTCGTCGAACGCTCGGTCACGGTCTACCTGACGGTGAAACTCGCGGGCGCGGCCTACCTCGTGTACCTCGGAATCCAGGCCTTCCGCCACCGCAAGGACCTCAAGGCCTCGGCGATGCGGACGGACCGGACATCGGAACCGCGCGGCGACCTGCGCACGGTGTTGGACGGCGCCCTGGTCGGCGTCACCAACCCAAAGGGCGTGGTGTTCTTCGCCGCCGTACTCCCCCAGTTCGTGAACCACTCGGCGGGCAATGTCCCGCTCCAGATGCTCCTGCTCGGCCTGATCCCCATCTCCATCGGCCTGGTCACGGACACCCTGTGGGGCCTGACCGCCTCGGCGGCCCGCACCTGGTTCGCCGGCTCCGACCGCCGCCTGTCCCTGATCGGCGGCGCGGGCGGCTTCACGATGATCGGCCTGGGCGTGACGGTCGCGGTGACGGGCCGGGCGGACTGAACCTCTACTGCACTGACTTCTACTGCCCTACGACCGTCCCGAACCGGATGTCGTACGACGTCCCCGGGTGCATGGTGTCGAGCATCCGCGCCCCTTCGGCGGTGACCGCGTCGCGCTGGGCCTTTGTCAGTCGGCCGAAGGGTTCGACGACGAGGTGACCGTGACTGTCGTCGATCTTCCAGACCCCGGCGAGGAAGCCGTCGACGAGGAACGTGCGGTGGGCGACGTTGCCCTGCCAGGTACGGCCCCAGTACTCGGCCGGTACGACCCGGGTGCGGTCGGCGTGGGAGAGGAGCAGGTTGTCGAACTCGGGCAGGAAGCGCGGCGGGGATGGGGTGTCGGCGGCGGGGCGGGGCGCGTCCGGGAGGTCGAAGAGTTCGACGCCGTCCGGGTCGTAGAAGGTGACGAGTCGCGGGCGCAGCCGTTCGAAGGCCTCGCGCAGCCGGGTCAGGCCGGCCCAGGTCTGCATGTCCTTGACGGAGGCGGGGCCGAAGGCGGCGAGATAGCGCAGCACGGTCGCGTCCGGGGCGGGCACGGGTTCGGCGGGCCGCCCGAGCCAGTGCTCGACGGTGGTGAGCGCGACCTGACCGCTCCTCCCCCACAGCCCCCGCGGGGTGACCTGGACGAGCGGCAGCCGGCACCGGGCGGCGATCGCGAGGGCCTGCGGATCGGCGTCGGGCCACTCGCCGAGCAGCGCCTCGCGCAACTGCTTCATGGTGCGGGGCTCGGCCTCGACGAGTTCACGGGCGAGCAGGGCGAGCCGGTCGAGATCCACCCCGAGGAGCCCCTTGCGGAAGGTGCCGAGCTCACGGTCGCGGGCGGCCTGCACCAGCGGGCGCAGGGTGAGGGCGTCGGCGGCCGTGTGGGTGTGGATGGTGGACCGCATGGTGACGATCCGGACGACCTCGCGTTCGGCCATCGGCCCGGACAGATCCTCGGGCGTGAAGCCGTCGAGACGGGCGGCGAGCGCGTAGTACGGCGGCTTGACGTTCTGGGCCTGGAGGCCGAGGAGATGCTCGACGGCCGCCGCGGCGGAGAGCGGGGAGCGGCGCAGGAGGAGCTGCCGGTCGAGGGTGGCGCGGTTGAGCGCGCGGAGGTCGAGTACGGGAGCGGTCGGGTTCTTCGCCATCGCGGTCTTCGCCTTGGTCACACTCCGCACGCTAGCGACGATTGCGGACACGTTCGGTCCGCAACTCTCACCCTTTTCCGGACCCTGTTCCGACGCCGCGTCCGTTTGCCCCGTATATCCTGCTCGTGCTCCTGCTCCGTGATCACGCAGACCCAGGCCCGATCGAGAGGCACCGCGATGCCCCAGCGACGCGCCCGCCCCACCTCGAAGAACGGCAGGAACGGGAGGAACGGGAGGAACGGCAGGCTGTCCGGCTGGCGCCGCGCACCCGCACCACCCCCGACCCCCACGCCCGAGCCGCCGCCCTCCGCCACCGCCGCGCCCCCCTCCGAGCCCTCCGAGGCGGGCAGTGTCGTCCAGGCCGCGCTGTACCGGGACGGGGTGCGGGTCTCGGCACCGGACACTCTCGCCGACACCTTCCGCGAGCTGCGGGAACAGCCGTCCGGCATGGCCTGGATCGGCCTCGCCCGCCCCACCGAGGCCGAACTCCTCTCCCTGGCCGCCGAGTTCGACCTCCACCCGCTGGCAGTCGAGGACGCGATGGAGGCCCACCAGCGCCCGAAGCTGGAGCGTTACGGCGACACGCTCTTCGTAGTCCTCAGCGCCGCCCGCTACTTGGACACACCGGAGGAGGTCGACTTCGGCGAGCTGCACGTCTTCGTCGGCCCGGACTTCGTGATCACGGTCCGGCACGGCGCGGCCCCCGACCTGTCGGCGGTCCGCCAACGCATGGAGGAAACACCGGAGTTGCTCAAACTCGGCCCCGAGGCGGTGCTGTACGCGATCCTCGACGCGGTCGTCGACGGCTACGCGCCGGTGGTCGCCGGTGTCCAGACCGACATCGACGAGATCGAGACGGAGGTCTTCCGCGGCGACCCGGCGGTCTCCCGCCGCATCTACGAACTCTCCCGCGAAATGGTCGAGTTCCAGCGCGCCACGCGTCCCCTCGTCGGCATGCTCCACAGCCTGATGGCAGGCTTCGCCAAGTACGGCACGGACGAGGAACTCCAGCGCTACCTCCGCGACGTCGCCGACCACGTCACCCACACCAGCGAACGAGTGGACGGCTTCCGCCAAGCCCTCACCGACATCCTCACGGTGAACGCGACCCTCGTCACACAGCAACAGAACGCGGAGATGCGGGCGTTGGCGGAGGCGGGGTTCGAGCAGAACGAGGAGATCAAGAAGATCTCTTCTTGGGCGGCCATCTTGTTCGCTCCGACGCTGGTCGGCACGATCTACGGGATGAACTTCGATCGGATGCCGGAGTTGCACTGGGTGCTCGGGTATCCGTTCGCCATCGTCTTGATGGCGGTTGTCTGCACCAGTTTGTACGTCATCTTCAAGCGGAAAGACTGGCTCTGAGTAATCGCCTCGGGAGGCGCTCCCGGGAGTGGTCTCGACCTGGATCGCGGGCTCCGGAGGCGCCTTCGAAGCCGCTGGGGAGAATCTGGGGAGAATGAGCAGCGCCCCGGCGCGGGCGGTCTCCTGCGATCGCGAGCGTTGACAGGCGAAATCCTCGGCGCCGAAGCGCAGGCTGGAAGCGCGGATCGGCACGGAGAGTAGCGAACTTGCCTCGCGAAACGCCGAAACGGGTGGGCACAGCAGATCGCTGTGCCCACCCGTTTCGTGAGTTGTGGGGAGCGGATGTCTACGCGGCCAGTACAGGCTGGCCAAGCAGGGCGTCGATGGCGCCGCGCCCCTTCCCGCCGGCCTCCGGCATGAAGTGGGCGTAGTAGTCCAGGGTGATCGTCGGGCTCGAATGGCCGAGCCAGCGGGCCAGGGTGACGACGGACTCGCCCGCTTCGAGGATGACCGAGGCGTACGTGTGCCGGAGCACGTGGAAGCCGTCCTTGCGAGACGCCTTCCACCGCTCGTCCTTCTTCCGCATGGGGATGACGCCGGCGGCTGCCAGGGCCGGCTTCCACACCTCGACGTTGAAGATGTTCGCGCGAAGGGCGTTGCCGTACGTCGTGGTGATGACGAGCGGGAACTTCTTCGTCTCCCGTTCGGGCTCCGGGCCGCCCCACGGCAACTCCACCTCAACCGCCGGATACTCCATGAAGTACTGGGCCAGGGCCGCCGCGACCGACGGAGGCATGTCGACGACGCGAGTCTTACCGCCCTTCGGCAAGGTGAAGTACAGCCGCCCGCCGAGGAGTTGAACCTGCCGACGGATGCGGAGAACTCCGCGGGCGAAGTCGACGTCTTCTGGCGACAAGCCGAAGACCTCGCCCTGCCGCAGCCCACAGCCCAGCGCGAGCACAACGGCGATGCGGTACCGAGCGTTGATCGCCTCCCGTACGCGCCGCGCGGTCTCCAGCGGCCAGGCTTCCCTCTGGTCCTCCGGCGCCTTCGGCCACCGCACGGACTTGGCCCGCATCGGATTGCGCACCAGACGCTTGTCGTCGATGGCGGTCTCGAAGATGTTCGAGAGCGTGCCGAGGATCTGCCGGGCGTATCGCGGTGAGAGTTCGCTTTCCAGAGTGGCGATGTATCCGCGGAGTACTGCCGGGCTGATGTCCCGCAGGGCGACGGTGCCCAACTGCGGCTGGACGTGGAGGCGGACGCGTTCATCGATGCGTTTGACCGTGCCGGGCGCTCCACGAACTCCCGTCTGCCAGAAGCGTGTTACGTAGTCGTCCAGCGTAATGGAGCCGTCGCGGGGATCGACGAACTCGCCGCGTTCGCTGTCGGTGCCGGCCCTGCGCAGCCACGCCTTGGCGTCTTCGAGCACGTCGAACGACTTGTCCCGGACACCGGGGATACCGGCGACTCGGTACCGGGAGCCTTTGCCGTAGCGGGCAGTGCGTTCCCGCTTGCCGGTGTCGGGGTCTTTCTTCTTCTTGATCCAACGGTCTTCTATGTAGCCGGCCAAATACTTCCCTCAATGGCAGGTTGCGTTCGGTGGGAGTCGGCCGGGGCTCAGGCGCCCGTGGCGTAGTCCGAGCGCCTCTGCGGTGCCGCGTCCAATGGGCTCAGGGTCGTATTGGAACGCGAGTCGGCCTGCTCCTGTTCGCGGATCCAGGCGTCGAGCGCTTCCATCCGGTACATGACGCGACCACGCGGTCCCATCCGGAAACTGGGTGGGCCGTTTCGGCGATGCCGCCAGACATAGAGGGTGTGCGGGGACAGGCCGAGGTATTCGGCGGCGTCTTTCACGCTCAGGAATGCCTGGCGCGTTGCAGGGGTGGCGTCCGGCACTGGAATGGCGCTCGGGTTCGGAGCAGAGGGCGGACGTGTGGGCATAGTTGGCCTCCGTGGGCGTGACGTGGGGGTGGGTGTGGTCTGCCAGGCGGCGCGACATTGGAAAGGGGTGCTCTGCGCCGAGCGCAGTCGGCGAACACCATCAATGGTGTGGAGGATCCCCGGTTTCGGTAACCGGGGATCTCGTGCTACATGCGCCAGCGAGGACGAGCTGTACGGCCCGGGGCGAGCACTCGCCGGCGGTCCCCGGACTGTGAATCCAGCTCCGGAGGCAGGTCAGACGAGCGTGGGGTCTCCGAGGAGCACTGGAGGTGGGACGTGCAGTGCCTCAGCGAGAGCCACAAGGTCGTCGATGTCGCACCGACGCTGAACGCGTTCGATGCGAGACAACATGGTGTTGGACATCGGGTGGCCAAGTGCAGTGACGCGGCGGGCGAGTTGACGCTGCGACAAGCCGCGTTCGGTGCGGATGATTTCGATGGCGCGGGCCGTCCGCATTCCTGCGGGACCGATTTCCAATGAGCGTGCGGGCATGGCTCCAGTTGTAGCGTCCATTCGCCGGTTTGGTTAACCGGCGATCGTGGTCTATGTTCCCCCCGCGCCGTCCGCATGCGGAGCGGTTCCTCGTGCTGACGCGACCCGAGAGCCGTCGCACCGATCGCCGCTCAGCGACTGCTGCGACATGGGGTGTTGTGTTGTAGCTTGCCCGTCGCCGACACGTCAACGGCTTCCCGATGTGATGCTTCTGGCTCGGAAACCGGCACAACTATTTGGTCAACGGCCGATCGTGCCTTACGGTTTTGCCACCGCCCCCTACCGCCTGCTTTTACGGCTGCCTTTCTGCCGTAAGAGATTGCGCGGGATGGGGCTGGACTTGTGCGACCTGGGTGTGGCTATGTTGACGACACCCCCGGAAAGCGCGAGCGGCCATCAGCGTGCCCCGTGCCGCCGACAGGCCAACTCCCCCGCCCCGTACGCCCGTACCGCCGATCGACGGTGAGCCGTGGGCTCCTGCCCACCTGCAACCGAGTGAGGACCCGCCCCTCTTGGCACGAATCCGCACCATCAAGCCCGAAGCCTTCGTCTCCGAGTCCCTGGCCGCCGTCTCGCTGACGGCCGAGCGCACCTTCTTCGGTCTGCTCACCCAGGCCGACGACCAGGGCCGCCACCGCGACCATGCCGCGATCATCGCCGGGCAGCTGTGGGTCCTGCGCCCCGAGCACACCCCGTCCGCCGTCGAGACGGACCTCGCGCAGCTCGCCGACGCCGGGCTGATCTGCCGCTACAAGGGGCCGGACGACAAGCGGTACCTGCACGTCGTCACTTGGCATCAGCATCAGAAGATCAACCGGCCGAGCCTGAGCCGTCTGCCCGGCTGCCCTCGCCATAACGGCCCGTCCGGCACCCGCCCGATCCCCGCCGCACCGGTGGCGGAGGCAAGCGTCACGGAGTCCGCACCCTCGCCTCACGGAACCCTCCGTGAGACCTCCCGCGAAGCGCGCGAGCCTGCACCGCGCTCGGGTCCCGATAGCGAAACCGCAGGTCAGGATGATTTCACGGAGCCCTCCGTAAAGGATTCAGGAGCCCTCCCTGCATCGGCGGTGACGCCTCACCGTCCGGATCTAGGATCTAGGACCTTGGATCTAGGAAGTACCCCTTCGGGGGCCGCAAGCGCCCCTGCGCCCGACACCGTCTCGGCCAAGGATCTCCTCGGCGAGTACGTGGCCGGGTGCAACCATCGCCCGCCGAGAGTCTTCCTGAGCCAGCTCGGCGAACAGGTTCGCAAGCTGCTCGACGAGGACATCGCTCCTGCCCACCTCCGCGCCGCCCTGGAACGCCATCGGGCCAAGGGCCTGTCTCCGAGACTCCTGCCGAGTCTCGTCCACGAGGTCATGAACGCCGCGCCCGTGCCCGCCACCCGCAGGGCATGGACGAACCCCACCGACATCGACGCCGCCTACGGAGGTGACCTCTGAACGCCACCCTCACCCGCGAGTCCCACCAGGTCGGCCCGATCGTCGATCGGCTCAACGGCATCCTGGCCACACGCGGCATCGACCCCGCAGTCACGGCCCAGGAGCCACCGGCCGAGCCGGTCACCGCCCTGGAGCTCGCGGACGCCCGCATCCCCGCCCGTTACCGCCGCGCTCTGGCCGACCACCCGCAGATCACCGCCTGGGCCGACCGGATCGCCCGCGCCGGACGCCCCGGCCCCAGCGGACCCGGTATCGCCGAGGGACCGTCGCTGCTGATCGCCGGCCCCACCGGCACCGGCAAGACCCACCAGGGATACGGCGCCGTCCGCGCCCTCCTCTCGCGAGGGGTGCGCCTGCGCTGGGAGGCCACCACCAGCGCCGACCTGCACGCGCGGCTCCGCCCCCGCGCCGGCCACGACGGCGAACGCGAGCTGCAGACGCTGGCCCGCTGCCCGCTGCTGCTCCTGGACGACCTCGGCGCGGCCAAAACCAGCGAGTGGACCGAGGAGTTGACCTACCGGCTCATCAACCACCGGTACGAGCACATGCTCCCCACCCTCATCACCACCAACCTCCCCACCGCCGAGCTCCGCACCGCGCTCGGCGACCGCGTCGCCTCCCGCCTCGCCGAGATGACCGAACGCGTCATCCTCACCGGGCCCGACCGACGCCGTATCGCGCCTGCCGCCTGACGGCAGCCGCGCTTCTCCCCCCTCGCCCTCACCTCACACCACCCACGCAAGAAGCCTGCCCTCGCTCGCGTGGGCCTCTGGAGAGCCTCTGCATGACCCCTGGCACCACCGCACTCATCAGCGCCAACGGCATACCCGCCTTGCCGGGCTGGATCCCTGCGGCTGTGGCCGTCGCGATCCTGGTCGCCGTCGCCCTGTCCGTCGCATGGTTCCTACGGCGGCGCCGACGGAAGCCGCGCGCTGGGCAACGCCGTAGCAGCGTCGCGATCCCGGTCGCCGCCATCGCCGCGATCGGCTGCACCGCTTACAGCGCGGACACCAGTTGGCGGTTCGCCGCGGACTACCTCGACATGGGCAGCAGCATCGAACGGGCGGCGATGTTCGCCGCCGCCGAACTCGCCCTGTTCTCCACCGCCCTGCTCGCCCGGGCGAACCTCAACGGCCCGAAACAGGCACCCGGTCTGCCCGGCACCCTCACCTGGGTGATCACCGGCGTGCAGATCGTGCCCGCCTACGCCGAGTCCGGGCTGGTGGGCGGAACCGTGCGGGCCTTCGTCGGCCCGGTCCTGGCGGCCCTGCTGTGGCACCTGGCCATGGGCATCGAGCTGCGCCACCGCACCCCGGACGCCGACTCCCGCAGCCTGACCGCAGTCCTCGCCCGACAAGCACGCGAACGACTGCTGGCCCGCTTCGGCATCGCCGACCGGGATGCGGACGCCGCCCGGATCATCCGCGAACGCGCCCTCGACCAGGCCGTCACCCTCATCCTCCGGGCAGAGACAATGACACCCGAGCAGCGCACCAACCGGAGAGGCCGGCGCCTCACCCACCGCCTGCACCAAGCCTTGGAACAGGCTGACGTCGACCGCGACGAGCGCCAGGACGAGCTGCTGCTCCGCAAGCTCGCCACCCGCCAACAAGCCCTCAGCCTGGCCTCCGTCCCACTTCCCGCCCGTTGGCCCGGCCCGCCCGTGGGCGCGACGGGCGGTTCAGCAACCGCCCGCCCTCACGCCACGGCAACGAGGCGGGCAAAAAACGCGAGCCGCCCGCCCGAGAGCGACCCGGGCGATGACGCCACCGACCCGGGCGCCCGCCGCGAGCCCGAAACCCGCCCCCGCCAGTCCGCCCGCACCACGACAAGCACGGAGCCGCTTCCGGGCAAGAAGTCACCGGATGCCGATCCGGGCAAGACCGCGCGGGCGAAGCCGGACCCCTCGGTCCCCAGGCCACGCGCGACACATGACGTCCTCGCCGAATACGCCCATCGCATGCTCGACGAGACCGGACGTCTCTCCCGCGACCTGCTGGAGGACACCGTGCGCAAGGACGGCTACAGCATCGCCAGCGACACGGCCGGAGAAGTCGTCCGCACCGTCAAGGCCGAGCTGAAGGCCGCGCGCGCCGGCCATCCCCGCTGAAACCGCTCCCACCACAGCACCCAAGGAAGACCGCTCAATGCCCGACTCGAACCACGAACTCCCCACCAGCCAAGAGGAGATGACCACCTCAGCCCCATCGGGGTCGGGTAGCCGGGGCCCATCTCTGGTCCCCGGCCCCCTCAGAACCGGACGTGCGACTTTCACCGCATCCGGCTCAAGCAAGCCGCAAGGGCTCTGCTGGACGGTAACTTACGTCCCGATTTCCGTCGTTTGCATGATACGAACGGTGACAATCGGCATGAACGAGGCGGAGGTTGGTCCGTCTATCCGTGCCGCCGCTGCTGCGGTAGACGAAGTGATGCTTGTTCAGCATCTTCTTCATCGCAGCGAACCAGTCAATCCATTCCCGCAGATTGTCCGGCTCGTATTCCGCTCCCTCGATCAACGCCCGCCCGCAGAGAGGGCACAGGCCCTTCTGCCGGGCCGCCAGGACCAGACTCGTCTTGTCCATCGGCGGTGGCGCTGTGCTGCGGCGACGCTTCTGCCAGTAATCCGTCAAGGCCGGATCATCCGGGGATGCCGCGCCTTTGACGGGGTGATGCATTACATGGCGTGTCCAGGCGAACTTCTGGACGTAGGCGCCACTCGCATGGTCGCCGAACACCCAGTTGTCGCGCCTGGTCTTGTTGAACCTGCCGAAATAGTGGCGTTTGATCCACAGTCCCGAACGGTTCTCGTGACCGCGTTTCACCCACTTGTAGAGCAGCTTGAACATATAAGCGTCCATCGAGCAGAACACCTGATGCGACGCCGCACTGCGGTAGTACGCCGTCCAACCCCTCACCAGCGGGTTGAACTTCGCGATGACCGCTTGGGCAGGCGCACCCCGCAGGGCCCGCATATCCGTCCGCAGTCGTTTCCGCAATGCGTTGCAAGCCGCCTTACTCGGCCTGATGTTCAGCTTGTCACCGTGCCGCTGGATCGTAAAACCCAGGAAGTCGAACCCCTCGTCGAGGTGGACGACCTTCGTCTTCGCCTCGTTGAAGCGCAGACCTCGCGGCGCCAGCCAGACACTCAGTTCCTCCTTGACCCGGTATGCCTCCTCCTCGTCGTGGCAGAGCACCACGAAGTCGTCGGCATAGCGGACCAGTACGGGCACACCGGCGGACGCGTGGTGAGCACGCGTTCGATACCCGTCGGCGCGGAATCCCGCTGCCTGTTCCATCCCGTGCAGCGCAATGTTCAGCAGCAAAGGGCTGATGACGCCGCCTTGTGGAGTGCCCTCCACGCTCGGCGCCCATCTCCCGGCATCCATCACGCCCGCCCGCAGCCAGCCCCGGACAAGGTCCCTGGCGGGGAACTGGCCGAGCATGGCCGTCAGATGATCGTGACTGATGCGGTCGAAGGCCCCTTCCAGATCCGCATCCAACGCCCAACGACGCCTCGCTCGCGAGCCGCGCGCCGTCTGCAAGATGGAAGCGATGGCATCCTGGCAGCTGCGGCCGGGGCGAAATCCATAGGATCGCGACTCGAACCGCGCCTCCCACTCCGGTTCCAGCGCGTTCTTCACGCGTGCCTGGAGCACCCGGTCACGGATGACCGGGATCCCGAGTGGGCGCTGCTTGCCGTTGGCCTTGGGGATGTAGACCCGCCTGACCGGCCGGGCTCTCCACGGGGATGGCGATCGATGGCACTGTGTCACCAATCGCCCCCTCGCCGCTGGGGTGAGGGCTGTTTCTCCGTCGATGCCCGCCGTCTTGCGGCCCTGGCTCTGCTGGGTCACCCGCTTCACGCTCACCAGCGTGTTGCTGTGGCTTCTCAGCATGAGCTTCTGCAAATTGCGGACCTTCTTCAGGTCCCCGTCCTGCGTCGCCTTGAAGATCCGCTGCCTCAGCCGCCGTACGTCGCGCTCACATCTGGCCCAGTGGATCCCGTGCCAGTCGGAGGCCCCGCCCTCGGGTCCGTTCCCCTCGGGCGGGCGGGTGGCTGCAGCCGCCCTGATGGTGCTCATGTCCGCCTCCGGTATCTAACTTGTCCGTCGGTTCCGGTTGCCTTGCCTTGGTGCTCCAAAGGCTCACCTGGTCCACGTGGGCGCCCTTTCAGGCCGGGCCACACGGGCCCGTATCCGGCGGGTTATGGCGGGCAGCGGGCGGAGAGGGCCGCCGCCCGGTTTTCCCCTGGCCTTTCGGCCTACCGGCCTTGGCTTCTTGGACCATCCTGTTCCTGCCGGGGACTTGGGCCTTCCTTGCGGTCGGCTTACCGGAACTGCTTCCGGACCCCGTCAGGGTTTCCGTGTTCCGCATTTCGAAGATGCGACTGGGGTGGGCGCCCCCTTTACCCCGTGGCCGGCGGTGTCTCACTTCCGGTGTTGCTTGCACCGGAAGCCGCTGGCGCCTTGCAGCGCCGGGCCCTGCCCCACTGAGAGCAAGCCATCCGCGGGGGTTCCATATACCGAGGCATCAACCAGGGGTTCACACGTGTTCGCCCGTCCAGCCTTCCCCTCGCCTGTGGTCTCTCGATGGCCGAGACACCCTTGGGCTTGAAAGCTCAGCTTCACACCCCGCCGTTACCAGCGACGCATGTGAGCGCGGGGATGAATCCAGACACTGATTCGGAGGAAATTCCTTTGTCGGAACCTCTCCACGAAATCCACCTCACTTCGGAAAATGCGACCTCACGTCGCACAGCAAGTTGGAGGTTCGGACACTCCCCCGCAGGGGGAGCGCCCGAACCCGACCCCGCCCCAGGGGTGACGGGGCCCGTCCGGCACCAGGCGGCGCCAGACGGGAAGGCTGCGACCGAGGGCGGACCGCAGCCAGGAACGGCCAGCCTCAACGGCAAGGCCAGGAAGGGAAAATCGCGCCTGCGCGACAAGAAGCAGCGCCCCGCCCACAGCGTCCGCCTCAACGAACAGGAACTCTCCATCATCCAGTCCGGCGCCGACCACGTCGGCATGAGCGTGGCCGGATTCCTCGCCCACTCCGCCCTGGCCGCCGCCCGCGACCGGTCCCGCACCGCAGCCGCCATCGCCACCGAACGGGACATCCTCACCGCCCTGTTCGGCGTACGCCGACAGCTCGGCTGGGCCGGCAGCAACGTCAACCAAGCCACCAAGGCTCTCAACTCCGGGGCCGACGCACCCCACTTCGCCGCCGCCCTCGCCGATCTGCAAGCCGCCGCGCAGGCCGTCCAACGGGCGGCCGACAGAGTCACCAACCGGCAGGAGGAGCAGGCGGCTTGATCCCCCGGATCCACCGGCAGGGCAGCAAGACCCTCGGGCTCCTCAACTACCTCTACGGCAAGGGCACCCACGAGGAACACATCGACCCACACCTGGTCGCTTCCTTCGACGGCATGGCCCCCGACCCCGGCCGCGACCCCTCGGTGACGAGGGAGGACCTCCAGCACCTCCTCGACCAGCCCCTGGCCCTCCTCGACGTGGACCAGCGTCCCGACGAGCACGTCTGGCACTGCTCGGTGCGTGCCGCGCCCGACGACCCGATCCTCAGCGACGAGCAGTGGGGCGACATCGCCCGCCGCATGGTCGCCGCCACCGGCATCGACCCCGACGACGGCACCGGCTGCCGCTGGGCCGCCGTCCGTCACGCCGACGACCACATCCACATCATCGCCACCCTCGTCCGCGAAGACGGCCGCCGCCCCGACCACCACCGCTCAGGCAAGCGTGCCCAGGCCGAATGCCGCCTCATCGAAAGGGAGTTGAGTCTGCACCAGGTCGCGCCCGGTGACGGCACGGCCGCCAAGCGCACCACCAGCGCCGAACGCCACAAGGCCGAACGCGAGGGCAGGCAGCAACCGGCACGCGACGAACTGCGGGAGACCGTACGGCGGGCAGTGGCAGGAGCCACGAGCGAGGAGGAGTTCTTCGACCGGCTGGCTGCCGCCGGTCTGCTGATCCGCAAGCGCGCCGCGCCCTCCGGCGACCCGCTTGGCTACAAGGTCGCGCTCCCGGACAACCGCAACGGCGACAAGGAACCCGTGTACTACGCGGGCTCCACACTCGCCCCCGACCTGTCTCTGCCGCGCATCCGCAAACGCTGGTCCGGTGACAACCCAGGGCAGAGCGCCGACACTGCCACCGGTCCGGTGACGAGCAGTCAAGCCTCCGCGCGCCGGCGGACAGCCGCTGCAGCGTGGCAGGCCGTGCTGGTCATCGACAACGGTGAGGACGGACAGGTGGCCGCGCACATCGCGGCGGCCGGGGAGGTCTTGGACGCGCTCGCCAAGACGTCCGCCGCCCACACCCGCACCGAACTGCGTCAGGCCGCCGCCGTATTCGAGCGAGCCACCCGCTCCCACGTAAAAGCCGAACACGGGCGCGACCGTGCCCTGCGCCAGGCCGCCCGCGATCTCGTCTACAGCGGGCCGGCGCTCGGCCGCGGAGAATACGGCGCTACCACCGCGATGGCGATCGACATGCTGATCTTCCTCGTCACCGCCGCCGCCCACTGGCACGCCAAGAAGGAACACGCCCAGCAAGCCGCCGCAGCCCGCCGGGCCGCCGAGCACCTCCGCACCGCCTACCGTGCCGCCGCCGACGCCCCGTTGAGCGTGCTGTACCAGCGAGGTCTGCGCCTGCCCCAGCCCCTGCGCCAGAAGCAGGCCGCCCATCTACGGGCGGCCGTGCCCGAGCTGGCCGAGCAGATCCTGGTGGAGCCGGGCTGGCACGCCCTGGCAGCCACCCTCACCGACGCCGAGACCGCCGGCCACAACCCGGCCAGGCTGCTGGCGGAAGCTGCCGGACGACGGGAGTTGGGCACCGCCGACTCGATCAGCGACGTGCTGGTGTGGCGGCTACGCCGCATGTCCGACCTGCCCGCCGATGCCACCACGATGGCCAATCACCTCACCAGTGCGGCCAAGGCAAGCGGGCTCCCGGTGTCGCCCGCCCCGAGTCGGGACAACCGGCCCCGCCAGACACGGTGATTCAGCACATACGCCGGCGTCCTCTGCCAAAGAGGTAGAGGACGCCGGCAAGCCGAGTAGTCAGTAGGCGACCTGGACCTTGGCAATCGCCTTCTCCAGGTTGGCGTCCACAAGTCCCGGCGAGCCGGAGACAATCACCACCACGTTGCCTGTACGGATCGCCGTCGGCTTGACGACGGCGCGTTGCCCGTCGGCGGAGTAAGGGAGCGGTTGCCTCCACTGCTCGTCCCCCAGATCAGGCGCGGCCGTCTTCTGCGTACTCATGTCGATGACGGTGCTGCCTGAGGCCACCTGGTACGTGGGGCAGGAGACCATCGCGTCGAAGATCTGCCCGACGCCCTTCGACGGAGTCGTGGCGCTGTCAGTGCAACCGAAGACAGCCACGCTGGCACCGAGGCGTTCTCGGACGGTGCAGTCTCGGAGGTCGCCGGGTCGATGAGAGAGGCGCTGGTGGTCGAACTGCCCGCAAGTCGTAGGACAGCGAGGGTGCCGAATCTGACGACGGTCTTGCCGTGAAGACACATATCACCCCCTAAACACCAGCTAACACAATATGGTGGATCGCTCCTGGTTACCGTGTCCAGCGCAGGAGTTGAGCGTTCGGATCGACGTGGGGGATGTCGCCGTGAGTCGTGTCGGATGAGCTGCGGGAGCGGCTGAAGTCGCTGCCATCTAAGCGAGAGCTGCGTTTCTGCTACACGGCCGTTGGCCGCTCCCCATCAGGCTGAACTGATCACGCTGCGTGATCAACTCCTCCCATGTCCGGTCCCGAAAGGGGGAACTCATGCGGGTCAGTCGCTGGTCGACCGGAGCCATGCAGACTCAAAACACCACCTCACCACCGACGGGCACGGCGCTCTACCCACGACCCTGCCGAGCAGCGGTATTTCAAGGACGTCAACCAGTTTCTGACCACTGCCGAAAGTGAAATTCTCTTGGAAATCGCTTCACAGGTGCGGACCGAATCATTTTAAGCATCCACATTAAATCACCCAGAAATAAATGATCGGGAGAAGACGGTATGAACAGCACGATCACACTGCCTGGTGGTACACAGATCGAGGGATCAGATCCGATTGTTATCCTGGGACCAAATGGCAGCGGAAAGACGCGCCAAACCCGGAACCTGCAGGCGAATTCCTCGATCGAGTTCATCAATGCCCTGCGTAATACGCGAGTCGCCCCCGAACTACAGGCGATGGGCGTAAATGCTGCCCAGAATAACTTCAACTCACAAAGACAGCAAGCGCGATCCCAACCCTGGGAGCTGACATCAGAATTTGATTCCATGCTGTCGCAGTTGCTTGCCCAGCAATCCATGGTCGCCATCGATTTTATGCAGAAGTCTCGCGAGAACGGCCCCAATGTCGCATTCCCGCCCGATACGCCGCTTACACAAGTCGAGGACACATGGAAAGAGGTCTTCCCTGGTCGAAAGCTAATTTGGCGCGACTGGAGGCCAATGATTGTCAGCACGACCAGCGGGGACTCCGTAGAATACTCAGGAAATCATATGAGCGATGGCGAGAAGGCGGCCCTATTTCTCGCAGCGCGAGTCTTCAGCTCTGATTCCGGCATTCTTGTTGTGGATGAACCGGAAACGCATTTCCATTCCATGCTAGCGGTAAGGCTTTGGAACGCCCTTGAAGCCGCACGGCCAGATATTCGCTTCGTCTATGTAACGCACGACCTCACATTCGCACTGTCGAGATACAATGCGCGTTATATCCTGGCCAGCCCCACCGATGGCCTCCGCGTAATCGATGTGGACTCGTCAATTCCCAGAGATGTTGCTGAAGCGCTGCTCGGTTCGGCCTCCTTGTCTTTCTATGCTTCGCGGGTAGTCTTCTGCGAAGGGGAGACGTCTGGATATGACGACCGCCTGTACAGTTCCTGGTTCAACGGGCGGGATACGGTAATCCGCCCGGTTGGCTCCTGCCAGATGGTCCTGCGTTGCTGTGAAGCACTACAGAAGAGCCAAATCGCCAACGCCTTGGAAGCGGTCGGGATAATTGATCGAGACTATCATCCCAACGCCTTTATTGATGGCGTGCCAAGCGGAATTCGCGTTCTAGGAACACACGAAGTGGAGAGTCTATTTTGCCTACCCAGCGTGGTTGAGGCGCTATGCCTCCATACAGGTGCAACTTTTAACGAAGCCGAATACTTGAAATCTCTTACCGCCTCCGTCGATGTTGGCCAGAGACATAAGATCGTAATTCAAAGATGGAAAGCTAGGGTCGAACCCAGCTTGGCTGGAATAGTCGCACAAGCTGGTAGGCAGCAAGCCGACCTCGCTGCACTGGTAGCCGACATGCCTAGAATTTTCGACCACACTAAGTGGAACTTCTCGCCGAAAGATCTACTCGAAGCAGAGAAGCAGTACGTCGAATCCGTGCTCCCTAATGGAAGCGCGAGCGAAGTCCTGAGCATCATCCCAGGAAAGCAACTGCTTCCTATTGCCGCGCGCACTGCAGGAATGGAGATGAAAAGGTATGTTGACCTGATCATCACCGCCCTTGCTGGCACAAACGTCTCGCCCGGAGCAGGATTGGAAAATCTCGGAACCAAACTCGAAGACGCCCTTAGGGATTACCTTCCCCCGCGTCAAGTAAGTCCACTCTGATCCGACGATAAAGTGGTCCGCTCCAGCCGATATCATCGCTGGCCGCGGCGATGCAGCCGTCCGCCCACAGATCAGTTTCCTCAACGCCCAGCCTTCCGTCTGTAGGTGTCCGGGGTATGGACCAGCGCGGTTCAGGAAACTCATCGCTGCGCGATCTGGGCTCGCCAGTGGCCACGAGTCAGTGATCGCGATCCCCGGGCACATGGTGCAGTTTTCCCTGGAGGTGAAGAAGGTTGACGAGGACCCCGACGTTTGAGGAGCTGTTCCGCGACTGCCAGCGGACGGCTGTCCATCTGGAGCTGCGCGACGCCTACATGAAGTCGGACCCGGCCTTCATCGACTGGAAGGCCGGCATCACGCTCGACCCGGCCGAGCGCTGGGGAGACTGGCACGCCATCGTCACGGAGGCGACCTCGCGAAGCGTCGAGGTCCGCCGGGCCCGCGTCGTCTCGACTCCCGTCAGCGAGTACATCCGCTTCGAGTACGACGTGACAGACGGACTCAACATCGCCGCCGGCGAAGATGTCCGCTGGCTCTCCCGGCGAAACGCCACCGACCTCGCGCTCCCGGGCAACGACTTCTGGCTCTTCGACTCCAACCTCGTCCTCGTCAACCACTTCGACGGCGAAGGCGAAAACATGCAGGTGGAACTCACCGACGACCCTGCGGTCGCCAAGCTCTGCGAGTCGGCCTTTGAGGCCGTATGGGCGCGGGCAACACCTCACGCAGAGTTCCAGTTGGCCTGACAGCACCAACGACACCTGCGGCGCCACCGATCACATCCGTGCCGACGGCTCAGGGGCCAAGAGGTCCAACGCCTCCTCCCATTGAAAGCGGTCGGCACCGCCTCCCGCTTTGGGCTTGTGCGGTTCGTACGAACCGACCAGCACTCCCATCCCCCGCAGCCGTGCCAGGCTCTGCTCGTACGCGGGGTGGGCGGCCTGTGCCGCATTCAGGTACGGCAGAACGGCGGTGGGGATGCCCATGCCGTACGCCTCGCACAGGATGCCCAGCGCGAGGGTGTCGGAGATGCCCGCTGCCCATTTGTTGACCGTGTTGAACGTGGCCGGCGCAACGGCGATCGCATCCGCGGGTGGCAGAGGCCGGGCCTCGCCGGGCGTGCGCCAAGCGGAGCGGATCGGATAGCCGGTCTGGGTCTCGATCGCCTCGGTGTCGAGGAAGCCCAGGCCCTGTGGGGTGGCGACGACACCGACGTCCCAATGCCGTTCCTGCGCTGCGGTGATCAGCTTGCCGACGTCGCTGGCGATTCCGCACGCGCACACGACGACGTACAGGAAGGGCTTCTTGTCCGGGGCGTTCGGCTCGGTCACGCGGGGACTCCCAGTTGGCGGCTGAAGTGGTGCAGTTCGGGCAGCGTACGACGGCGGTCGCGGGAGGCCATGTCGGCGACCAGGTCGCGCACGGCGGGGCGGCGGACGTCCTGGGCGGCGCAGGTCTCGGCGATCCGCAGTGCCTGGTAGCCGTCGGAGAGGCGGCCCTGCTGGCTGTAGGCGCGGGCCGTTTCCACCCACAGGGCCGCTCGGCGTTCGGGGACGGGGATGTGCCGGCGCATGAGGGGCCGGGCCGCTTGCAGGGCGAGGCCCGCGTCGCCGAAAGCCACCAGGGAGCTGAGCTCGTGGAGGGCGACGTTGGTGGGGCTGAAGTTGGCCCAGGCGTCGGGACGGTCGAGGGAGACGTACCGGGCCACTTCTTTGGCCTCGGCGAGAAACTCCTCGGTTGCCGCGCGGTCGCCTCCGCCGCTGGCCGCGGTCACCCCGCGCAGCAACAGCAGCCCGACTGCGGCAAGGTATTTGGGGGAGCGACGGTCGTAGGAGCCGACGAGTTGGTCGGCCGTGTGCCGGACGAGGGTGACGGCCTGGGCGGTGTGCTTCTCGCGGGCCAGGACGTGGGCCTGCACGCGGACACTGGAGGCGAGAACCACTGGGTCGCCGGAGCGTTCGGCCTCGGCCATCGCGCGGCCGACCGCCAGCCAGGCGTTTCCCTGGTCGTGCTGTTTGAGCAGCAGGCTGGTCGAGGTCTGGTACGCGGTAGCCAGAAGCGCGGACAACGTGTCGCTGTCCGTCGCGCCGCTGGAGGCGAGCCGCAGGTTGGCGATCAGCCCGGGCAGGGTGCGTTCGAGTTCCGTGTAGTCGCACGTGTAGAAGAGCCTGCGGGCCGCGCCGACCTGCTCGCGGAGGACTGCCGTGGCCAAGGGGGCGCCGGTGCTCGCCGGGTACAGGCCCGGCAGGAGCGATTGTACGAGGGCGTCGTGGGCGGCGGCCGAAGCGGCCGGGGTCGCGAGTGCGGCGATGCTCGCGGCAAGGAAAGTACGGCGGTGCATGTCTTCGGTTTCGGGGTCAGCGGTAGAGGGATCAGGGGCCGCAGCAAGACCCAACTGCTGGGGCGGAATCTTGAGTTCCTGAGCAACAGCCCGCAGGACGCGGATGTCCTCCGTGCCGCGTCCGCTCTCCAGGCGGCTCACCTTGGACTGGTGGTAGCCCAGCACAGCGGCGACGTCCTTCTGCGAGCGCCGCTGTAACGCCCGTGCCTGACGGATCACTTCGCCGATCCGTCTCGCTTCGCCATGTCCTTCGGGCATCTGCCACGGCCCCTTCCGCCGTCGCCGATCCTGCCTGCCCAACCGAGCGTAGATCAGCCGCACTTCATCGTCATGCAGCTCCTGCATAACCGATGCAGCGCCGGCACCTGAGCTAACCACCCACCGCCACGGGCTGGTTGCGTGATGTGGCCGCACCAACCCCGGGAGGCCGCTCATGGCAGCGCACCAGCTCACCTTGTCCGTACCCACCACACCAACCGCGGTCACCGACGCCCGGCACCAGGCGATGACCGCGATAACAGGCTGGGAGGCGGAGCTGGACGACGAGCTGATGCACACCGTCGAGCTGCTGATCAGCGAGCTGGTCACCAACGCGGTCCGCCACGCCGGCCCCGGCCAGATCTCGATGACCGTGCGGCTCGTAGAAGCCGTCCTGCGCGTCGAGGTCCGCGACTCCAGCCCCGCGCTGCCCCAGCTCAGTTTTCCGGACGAGTGCAGCGAGAACGGCCGCGGTCTGTTCCTCGTCGCAGCTCTGGCCGACCGGTACGGCGCCGAGCCGACGCCGACGCCGACGCCGACGCCGACGGGCAAGCGGTGCTGGGCCGAGATCGACCTGTCCACCGGCTCGGACCAGAAAGACGCCATCTCCCTTCCCTTGCAGAGGAGTTGACCGTGACAACCACCGCCTCCACCCCGACCCGGGCCGCAGAGGTGATCGCTGTAAGCCCCGGACCTCCGCTCGCCGGCACCGTCACCGTCGACGGCTCCAAGAACGCCGCCCTGCCGTTGCTGGCCGCCGCGGCAGCGCTCGGTCGCCCGGTGCGGCTGACCAACGTCCCGGCCAACACAGACGTGCAGATCATGCTCGCGCTGCTGCATCAGGCAGGTTGGCACGTAGCGCAGCCTGTAGGCGAGCCGACCGCTGCGGTGATCCTGCCGACCCAGAGCCGACGTACGCACACCGAGCTTCGCCAAGCCGCCCACATCCGTGCGTCCTACTACCTGGTGCCCGCCCTACTCGCCCGCCACGGGGAGGCCCGGCTGCCGTGGCCGGGAGGCTGTCGAATCGGCGCACGCGGGATGGAACTGCACTTCACGGTGTACGAGGCGTTCGGCGACCGCACAGCAGTCGACGACTCCGGCTACCGGGTCGAAGCTGTCACGTCGCGCACCGGCACCGTCTCGCTGGTGTTGCCGTTCCGTTCGCGCGGGGCGACCGCGGCCGCCGTACTCCGGGCAGTCACGACCAGCCGCCCGTTGCGGCTGGGCTCGCCCAACCTCTCTCCGGAGATCTTGTGCGTGCTCGACGCCCTGGAGACGGTGGGCTGGGAGACCCGGACGAGCGAGCGCCTCCTCACCCTCACGCCACCGTCCTCGGGCCTGATCGACGGCATCGCCTGGGAAGTTCCCGGCGACAAGATCGAGGCAGGCACACTGGCGTGCGCGATCGCTGCAACCCGCGGTACAGCCCGCATCCAGGGCGTGCACGGCAGGGACGTAAACCCGCTCATCGCTGCCCTCCGACGGCTGGGCATCCCGGCCGGCGCCGACGCCGGCATTCTCTCCGTCCGTGCCCGAGACGCGCGACCGACGAGTCGTGGTCTGCGGGCCATCGCGTCCCTCAGCCCCGGCGGGCTGGACGCCGACTTCGAACCACCCCTGATGGCACTCGCCCTCAGCCTTCCCGGCACCCACCTGTTCGCCGACGCCATAAACCCCGGCCGCCACAGCAACCTGCTGCCCCAACTTGCCCGCCTCGGAGCCGACTTCGAGGAGCTCTCCCCCACCGAGTGCCGCCTGACCGGACCCCAACAGCTCACTGGGACAGGCGTGGAGGCCACCGACATCCGTACCGGCTCCGCTCTCATGGTCGCCGGCCTCACCGCCCAAGGCGTCACCACCGTCGGCGGCCTCGACCAGCTCCGCCGCGGTCACGCCGACCTTCCCGGCAAACTGCGCGCCCTCGGTGCCGACATCTGCGAGGTCACCCCATGACCCGTCATCGCACCGTGCGGCAGATCGTGGCCACCACGGACGTGCACTCCTCCTTCGACAACACCGCCCCCTTCCCGACCCATCTCCATGCGCTCCGCCCCACGTCACTCATCGTGGACTGCGGAGACTTCTTCGAGGGCAGCGGCTACTACCGCCTCGCCCACGGCACCGTCGAACGCGACATCCTGCTCAAGCTCTACGACGTACTCGCGCCCGGCAACCACGGCTGGACCCACCACTTCGAACCCGACCTGCACCGACTCACCGTCTGCGCCAACGCCGTCGACGCCACCGGCCAAGCGCTCTTCCGTCGCCTGCACACCACCCGCATCGCAGGACGACAGGTCGCGATCACAGCCGTGATCGGGCAGCAGGCGTTCAACGCCATCCCTGCCGAGCATCGAGCCGATCACCGCGTGACCGAACCCGTCCAAGCCCTGCGCGAGGTGATGCTCACCCACCACCACGAGGTCGACGACTGGATCCTGCTCAGCCACTCCGGCTTCGACGAGGACCTCAAGCTGGCAGCCGCCTGCCCCTTCCTCGACGTGATCTTCGCCGGGCACTGCCACAGCGACCAGTACGGCCCTGTCCGCGTCGGCGACACCCTCATCGTCAAGGGCCGCGAACTCGCCGACGGGTACGCCATCGCCACACGCGTCGGACAAGGCTGGGGCGCCGGCACCACTCGCTTCCCGGACCGGGCTCCGGCCCGTGTCCCGGCCGAACTAGCGCCGCTGGAAGCAAAGATCGGCGGACTCAGGCAGCAACTGACCGCCGTCCTGGGCCCCGTGACCGAGGCATATCGGCACCGGACTCCCGATCGCCACGGCCTGCTCGTCGACCTCGCAGCACGCCTGCGCACGGGACTCGGCATCGACGCGGTCATCCTCAACGAAACGGTGCTGCGTCCCGTTCCGCTCGGCGGCACCCTCACTCTGGGCGACCTGCTCGCCATCGAGCCCTTCGACAACCAACTGGTCCACGCGAACATCCCGGAGGACTTCCGCAAGAACCTTGATGGCCTGCTGGCTCATCTCACCGAACAGGCCGGCCCACTCGTGACCGCACCGGATCCCCTGCCGGACGGCATCACCAGCGTATTGACCACCGACTACATCGCCAGCACCTGCCTCGCCGGCCGCACCCACGCCGCAGGGCTGCTGCTCAGCCAAGCCGTCAAGCACGTCCTCACCGCGCCGGCCCAGGGAGGCACTCGATGATTCTCACGGGCCCCGAGATCACCGCCGCCGCCCAGGACGGGCGCCTTCGCATCACCCCCTTCGCCCCCGACCAGGTCAACCCGAACAGCTACAACGTCCGCCTCGGCCCCACTCTGCTCACCTACACCGCCGACGTCCTGGACGCCCATCAGCCCAACCCCACCCGTGAGTTCACGATCGGCCCGGACGGATACGTCCTCCAGCCCGGCGAGTTGTACCTAGGTCACACCCTCGAAAAGGTCGGCTCCGACACTCTCGTCCCGCTTCTGTTCGGCCGTTCCTCGGTTGGGAGACTCGGCCTGTTCGTCGAGATCACCGCCCCCATCGGAGACATCGGCTTCCACGGCCAGTGGACCCTGATGCTCACACCGATCCGCCCCTTGCGCGTCTACGCGGGCATGAGGATCGGACAGATCATGTTCTTCGCCTCCATCGGCCCGATCGCCCTGTACCGCGGCAAATACCAGGCGGCAGACGGTCCGCAGCCCTCCCGCTACTGGCGCGACGTGACAAAACTTCGGGCGGTGGCCTTGTGATCCTCACCGGACCCGGCATCGCCGCCGCCCGAGCCTCGGGCGAGATCACCATCGAGCCGTACGACTCGGCTCGCCTCTCCCCCAACGCCTACGACTGGCGCCTCGGCGACACCCTGCGCATCTGCGACACCGACCTGGACGCCGCGACTCCAACCCCGTACGTCGAGACCACCATCCCCGCATCCGGGCTGGTCCTGCAGCCCGGGGTGCTCTACCTCGGCGTCACCCACGAACGAACCGGATCAGAGACGTACGCCCAGTTCCTCAACGGCGACCGCACCATCGGCGCGCTCGGCATCTGGGTCCATGTCTCCGCCCCACTCGGTCACCAAGGCCACGCCATCCACTGGACCTTGGAGATCCGCGCCGCCAGACCCGTCCGGGTCCATCCCCGGATGACCTTCGGCAAGCTCGTCTTTCTCCACTGCCTCGGCACCCCGGCCAGCTACCAACTGCACGGCCTCAAATACACCGCGACCGCAGGCATCGACATCTCCCGCCTCTACGAAGAACTCGCCGGAGGTACGACATGAGCGCGCTTCTCGCGACCGCCCTCGACCTGCCCTTCGGCAGCGCCGGCGGAAGTGTCGAGCTCTTCCTCGACCTCTATACCGGCGAGAACCCTCTCCTCCCTGCCCGCGCTTTCATGCTCGCCCCGCGGCCTCGTCCACCACGTCTGCCTGCGGGACTGGAGTTGATGGACGTGCCGGGCAAGTGCCTGTCCGGGCCGCCGTTCGCCCTGTACGTCAACGCGCTGCGCAGGGCTTTGTCCCAGCTCATCGACCCGGCGGACATCGATGTGCTTCACCTCCAGCACCTCACCTTCGGCGGCACACCGGCCCTGATCCGCGCGCTGCCCACCCGGCCACGCATCGCGCTCGTCCACGGCACCGACCTGCTCTTCGCCGAAGCCCGAAACGACCAACTCCGAGTCCTGCGAGAGAGCACCCGCGCCGCCGACGCCATCGTCGTCCCCACCGGCGCCATGGCCGATCGACTGCTGAAGCTCGTACCGACCACCAATCGCCGGAAGATCACGAACATCCCGTGGGGCATCCCCGACCACCTGCTCACCGACCCGCCACCGCGTCCCGGGAGGCGTCCAGCCGGACATTTACGCCTGCTCTACGCCGGTCGCCTCACCTGCGAGAAGGGCATGGAGACCCTCCTGCGCGCATTGCCCGCGATCGAGGCAGCCGAACTGAGCATCGCCGCACCGCCCCACCAGTTCCGCACCTTGACCCCGCTCCTGCGTCTGCTCAAGGTCCACGTCCGATATCTCGGCTGGCTGAACCGCCCGCAACTGTGGAACACCTTCGCCGACCACGACGCCCTAGTCATGCCGTCGACCACGCTCGAGGCCATGGGGCTCGTCGCCCTCGAAGCCCAAGCCTGCGGACTGCCGGTCATCTACCAGCCCGTCCCCGGACTGAGCGACGTCCTTGCCGCGAGTGGCCACAGCACCGACTTCACCAACCCGACGGTCCTCGCTCATGACCTCACCCGGCTCCGCACCACACCTGGCCTGCTCCCGGCACTCCAGGCCGCAGGCCGCGCGAACGCGGCTCGCTATCCCCTCACCGCTACTGCAGCCGCCCTCACCGACCTGGGCAAACAGCTCATCTGACTTGCCCGCGCCGCAGTCAGATCCGTACCAGCGCCTCACTACGCTGACCCACGGGACATCACACGGCCCACGATCGATCGGGAGACCATGGCGCTCGACCTCGACACTGACCGCATCCACCAGCTCCTCCACGACGGGGTCCGCGACAGGGTCTACCCCGGTGCTGTCTGGGCGATGGGCAACAGCCTCGGGATCCTGGCCAGCGGCACCGCAGGCGTCCTGGATCCCGATCAGCCGGGCGAACCGATGCGGCACGACACCGTCTTCGATGTCGCCAGCCTCACCAAGATCCTCGCTGTGTGGTCGACCATCGGCTGTCTCGTCGAGGACGGAAAGCTCCAACTCGACACACCGTTGGGCGACTTCTGGTCCGAGGTGAGCGGACGCCCACTGGGGCAGGTGACCGCACGTCACCTGCTCACCCACACCGCCGGCGCCCCCCTCCGGGCCAACCTCAGGAACCTCTACGGCACCGATCCCCAGGACGTCCGCGACGGCGTCCTGCGCGAAGCCCTGCACCGGCCACCCGGCGAGGCCGTGGAGTACACCGACCGCGCCGCCCTCATCCTGGGCTACCTCGCCGAACACCTCTCCGGCCAGAGCCTCGACGCACTCGCAGCCGACCGCGTGTGGCAACCCCTTGGCATGACGCAGACCCGCTTCGGACCGTTGCCGGCTGGTGTCACTGCCCGCTGTGCACCAACCGAACTCGACGACAACACGAAAACCCATCTCAAGGGGTCGGCACACGACTTCTCCGCGCGCTTGCTGGGCGGAGTGTGCGGCATCGCGGGCGCGTTCTCCGTCCTCGACGACCTTGCCGCGTTCTTGCGCTACCTCTTGGCCCCGGCCCGAGTGAGCCAGTCACCCGGATTCGGGCCCGACTGGGTCAAGGAATCCCTGCGGCTCCACACAGGCGAACTCACCCCGCCCCGTGGCCTGTTCTGGCACCCGGCCCCGGGCACCACACCCAAGACCGACGACGCCTGGGTCCACTACGGCTTCACGGGCACGGGCATGTGGATCTCTCCTGACAAGGACCGTTGGGCGGCTCTACTCACCAACAAGCTCTACTTCACCCGTGACCGCGAGCCACTCACACAGGTGCGGAATGCATTCCGCTCACACGTCTTCACCTGAGCCGGGCCCGTTAATGGAGCTCCTTCGGCGAGTGGAACTGAACACGAGCATGTGGCTCTCGGTTGTACGCTCCTCTGCGCCTGTCCGATCGGAGGACGATGAGCACTGCCAGCAGGTTCGAACGCTTCGTGCAACACATCGCGGTGACCTCGGCGCAAGAGGAGGCTGCCCTGCGCACGGCGCGCACGGTCACGGAAGCGTTGAGCAGGCACTACTACGGGCAACCCATCGCCGACGCCACGACCATGAAGGTGATCGGGGCCTACGGCAAAGGCACCGCGGCACGACCTCCACGTGACATCGACATGCTGTTCGTGATGCCCGATTCCGAGTACAACCGCTTCCGCACCTACAGGTCGAACGGCCAGTCCGCACTCCTCCAGGAGGTCAAAGAGGTGTTGCAGAAGAGGTTCACGACCACCGAGAGGATCCGAGGCGACGGTCAGGTGGTCGTCGCCGAGTTCTCCGGACACCGAGCCGAGATTCTTCCGGCGTGGCAGCTCCTCCTTCCCGGCTTCCGGATCCCCGACACACACAACGGGGGCCGCTGGCGAAAAGTCAATCATGACGCGGAGATCCGGCACATTAACCGGTCCGATGCCTACAACAAGGGCGGTACCCGGCACCTGGTCAAGATTGCCAAGACCTGGCAGCAGGAGTGCTCAGTACCCGTCAGCTCCCTTGTGTTGGAGCTGTGCGCCGTACGGTTCCTCTTCTGGTCCTGGTTCCCCCGCGCAGAAACATTCCATGACTATCCAGCGATGGTGCGGGATTTCTTCCGCTTCCTCATCCGCCAGTCCGGCGGCTCCTCATCCATCCCCGGGACGACCGAGCGCAAAATGCACGGAACAGAGTGGAAGAGCAAAGCGGAGAGCGCCTACCGCATGGCGACCCAGGCTTGCGAGTACGAGCGGTTGGGCAAGGAGTCCGACGCCGTCGCGGAGTGGCAGAAGATCTTCGGGAGGTGTTATGTCGGCTAACGCTGGGGCACGGAACGAGGTCAACGTCCAGACAATACGGGAGAGTTACGGCCGGGTCGTCTACTCGCACAAGACACACGAGAAGGCGCGGGAGATCGAGTCAACGAAAGCGGATATGGCGAAGTGGGTGAACATCACCCTCGTGACCCTCACATCCGGAACGCTATTGACGGCCTTGGTCTCGGACCAGCGAGTTCTCCTGTACATCAGCAGCATCGTTTCGGCTCTGGCGTTGGCCTTCATAGTCTTCCAGCTCAGCTTCTCTCCGGAGAAGGCCGCAGAACAGCACCGCGCCACAGCCAAGGAGTTGTGGCTCATAAGGGAGAAGTACGTTCACCTCTTGGCGGACGTGGAGACCGGCGCGGCGAACGTCGACATCCGCAGGCGCCGGAACGAGTTGATCGAAGAACTGAACCACATCTACCGCCTGGCCCCGGACACTTCCAGCAAGGCATATCGAGCAGCACAGCGAGCCCTGCAGATCAACGAGGACATGACGTTCAGCGACGAGGAATTGGACCGGATGCTGCCTGCCGCATTGCGAGCAGCCCGGTAGAAACATTCGCGCTCATTCAGGGTCGCCGCGAAGTGGCCCTGGCAGCGACAGATACTCAAAGTCCCCTGAAACACTGCGCGCTGAGACTTCGCACACGCTTTGCGCCATGCGTACCCATGTATGCCCGTCGCGCCCCTTCAACGCTTGGCCTCTCCAGACCGGACCGCCAGGGGGCGCAGGACGTGAACGCGCTACAGACCCACATCCCGGCTACGGATGTCCTCCAGCGACTCGCGGCGGACCAGGAGACGGGCGAGGCCGTCGCGTACGGCGGTCACCGGTGGGCGGCCGACAAGGTTGTAGCCGGAGGCCATGGACAGGTGGTAGGCGCCGGCCACGGGTACGGCGAGCAGGTCGCCGGGGCGGATGTCGGCGGGGAGTTGGGTGTCGGCGGCGACGATGTCGCCCGCCTCGCAGTGGCGACCGACCACGGTCGTCCGGGCCGGGGCCGCGGTGCTGTGCCTGCCGATCAGGCGTGGGGCGTAGCGGACGCCGTAGAGGGCCGGGCGCGGGTTGTCGCTCATGCCGCCGTCCACGGCGACGAACACCGTCTCGCCCGAGCGCTTCACGGACAGGACGCGGTACACGGCGATGCCCGCGGGGCCCACGATCGCGCGTCCCGGTTCGATAATCAGGCGGGGGACGGGGAGTCCGGCCGCGGCGCAGGCGCCGGTGAGTTCGGTGCGGATCTTGCGGGCCAGTGACGTCAGGTCCAGGGCTTCCTCACCGGGGCGGTAGGCGATGCCGTGGCCGCCGCCGAGGTCGAGTTCAGGCAGGACCAGGCCGTGCTGCTCGTGCAGCCGGGCCATCAGGCCCACGACCCGCCGCACAGCCGCCAGGTACGGCTTGACGCTGGTGATCTGCGAGCCCAAGTGGCAGTGCAGGCCCGTGAGTTCGAGCTGTGGCTGGTCGAGGATGCGGGCGATGGCGTGCTGGGCATAGCCGTCGGCGATCGATAGGCCGAACTTCTGGTCGTCCGTGCCGGTGCGGATCTTCTCGTGGCCGCCGGCGCTGATGCCGGGCACGACCCGGACCATCACCTTCTGGTGTCCGTCGGGTCCTACCGCCGCGGCCAGCCGGGCGATCTCCGACGGGCTGTCGATGACGATGCGGCCGACGCCCAGACGCAGGGCGGTGTCCAGGTCACGGGGCGACTTGGCGTTGCCGTGCAGCGTGATCCGCTCCGGCGGGAAGCCGGTGGTGACGGCGAGTTCCAGTTCGCCGGTCGAGCAGACGTCGAGGCCAAGCCCCTCTTCTTCGATCCAGTGGACCACGGCCCGGCACAGGAACGCCTTGGCCGCGTACAGGACTTCGGCGTCCGGGAAGGCGTGGCGGTAGGTGCGGCAGCGGTCGCGGACCTCGGCCTCGTCGAGGACGTAGACGGGAGTGCCGAAACGGTCGGCGATCTCCGCGAGCGATGCGCCGCCCACGGCGAGGTCGCCGGGCCGGGGCTCGGTGGTCGAGGCGGGCCACACCGACAGTTCGGCGGAGGCGGAAGCAGAAGTGCCGGTGGCCGTGGCGGTGGCGGTGGCGGTGACAGCGGGTTCTTGGACTGTGGTCATCGTGGCTGCCCTCTCAGGCGATCCGCATCGCGGGAACGGGAGTGGCGGGCTCGACCGGTGCGGGAGCCGGTGCCCAGAACTGCGGGTCCACCGTGACGGTGGTGACGCCGAGCGGGGCGGTCAGTGCGCGCAGGGCCGGCTCAGCGAGGCGGATCCACGCCTGGTCGGGGCCGAGCGTGGCGGTCAGTCGCCGTACGGAGGTGAAGCCGACGGCCGTACGGTCGCCGAGCGGGGTGCGGAAGAGCCGGGCCGCACACCCGGAGTTGCCCGGCCGGACCGGTACGTAGAGGAGTCCGGCCGGGAATCGATCGGCGGGGTCGGGGTCGTCGTCGTGGAGACGTTGTGCCATGAGGTGCCTCCGGGAGGGCAGCGAGCGAGTGCTCTGGAACGCCCCGGACGCGGGGAGGCGGTCCGGGGCTTGTCTTCGACGTTATGCCCGTGTCCCGGGCACCCGGACGTGCCCTGACGGGACGCTGACGTCCTGCCGGACGACTTTGACGGAGCGCTGACGCGCTGGTGAGAGGGCGTGTCGAAGGTCGTCAGAGGGCCGCCAAGAAGTGGCGCGAGGGGTGGTCGGAAGCCTCGGAACAGGAGTGGGATGGGGACGTTCCGAGGAGGATCCGATGTTCGAGATGTCCGAGTCCCAGCTGCCCTCGACCGCTCGCCTCGTGGTGGGAGTGAGCGGTTCGCCGGGCAGTCTCACCGCGCTGGTCCGGGCCGCCGACGAGGCCCGGCGCCGCGGGGCCGAACTGTGGCCCGTGCACGCCTGGGAACCGCCCGGCGGAGAACTGTCGGCCCGCAGGTCCCCGGCAGCGGCCTACCTGGTCCCGGAGTGGGAGCGGCTGGCACGGGAGAGGCTGCTGGATGCCCTGTGTGACGTGTTCGGCAGCGCGGGCTCCGGGCTGCCCGGGCAGCCACTCGTCATCCGCGGCGCCCCGGGGCCGGCGCTGGTGCGGATCGCCGACCGGGAGGACGACGTCATCGTGATCGGCGCCGGACGGCGAGGGCGGCTGCGCCGCGCCCTGCGGTCGTCGGTCGGCCGCTACTGCCTCGCCCACGCCGACTGCCCCGTTCTCGCGGTACCGCCGTCCCCGCTTCAGGCCGCGCTGGAGGCCGCGCACCGCCGGAACGTCCTGCGGCTTCGGCTGGACACCGGGCGCCTTGAGCGGGAGTTCGACTCCGTGCCGCCCGGTGACTGAGCGCCTCAGGGCGTGGTCGCGGCCGGCAGATCCGACTGCTGCGGCAGCCGCTCGGGGGCCGTCGGTACGACGAGCACCATCGTGAGGCCGCCACCCGGCGTGTCCTCGGCGTGGATCGTGCCGCCGACGGCCTCTATGAAGCCGCGCGCGACCGCGAGGCCGAGGCCGACGCCCGCGCCGCGGGGTGAGTCGCCGTAGCGCTGGAAGGGTTCGAAGATGCGGTCCTTGGCCTCGTCCGGGACACCGGGTCCGCGGTCTACGACCCGTACCTCCACCCGATCGGCGATGGCGCTCGCCGACACCAGGACCTTCTCGCCAGGCGGGCTGTACTTGACTGCGTTCTCGACGACGTTGGCGACGGCCCGTTCCAGCAGCCCCCGGTCGACGTCGACCATCGGCAGGGTCTCGGGGATGTCCAGTTCCACGCTGTCCTCGGGCACCCCGCCGAGCGCCATGGGCACGACCTCGTCGAGGTCGGTCTCGCGGATGATGGGGGTGACGGTGCCGGTCTGGAGGCGGGACATGTCGAGCAGGTTGCCGACCAGGAGATCGAGCCGGTCGGCGCCTGCCTCTATGGCCTGGAGCAGTTCCGCCCGGTCCTCCTCCGACCACTCGACGTCCTCGGAGCGCAGCGAGGTCACGGCGGCCTTGATGCCGGCGAGCGGGGTGCGCAGGTCGTGGCTCACGGCGGCGAGCAGTGCCGTACGGATGCGGTTGCCCTCGGCCAGTTCCTTGGCGCGGTCGGCCTCGCTCTGCAGGCGCTGGCGGTCCAGGACGACCGCGGCCTGGGCGGCGAACGCGGCCAGCACCCGGCGGTCGGCGGCCGGCAGCACCCGGCCGCGCAGGGACAGGGCCATGTGGTCGCCGACCGGTACGTCGACGTCGGCGTCCTCCGGCTGTTCGGCGGGCCGGGGCCCCACACTGCCGGCGCAGGTCCAGGGAGCCGTCTCATCGTTCCGCTCCAGCAGGGCCGCCGACTCCATGCCGAAGGTCTCGCGGACCCGTTCCAGCAGCGCCTCCAGCGAGGTCTCGCCGCGCAGGACGTTCCCCGCGAGGTAGGACAGGATCTCCGACTCGGCCCGCAGCCTGGCCGCCTGGTGCGTACGGCGGGCCGCGAGGTCCACCACCGAAGCCACGGACACGGCCACCCCGACGAAGATCGCGATGGCGACGATGTTCTTGGGATCAGCGATCGTGAAGGTGTGGACGGGCGGGGTGAAGTACCAGTTCAGCAGGAGGGATCCGACCACCGCCGAGGCCAGTGCCGGGAAGAGTCCGCCGAGCAGGGCCGCCGCCACCGTCAGGGTCAGGAACAACAACATGTCGTTGGCCAGGCCCACTTCGGGCGCGACACTGGTCAACAGCCAGGTCAGGAGGACGGGCCCCAGCACGCCGACGGCCCAGCCCCAGATGACCCGGGAGCGTCCCAGGCGTGCTCCGCGCGCCGTCGGCAGTCCGCGTCCCTTGCCCGCCTCGTCGTGGGTGATCAGGTGGACGTCGAGATCGGGGCCGGAGTCCCGGGCGACCGTCGAACCGACGCCCGGCCCGAAGATGTTCTGCCAGCTCCTGCGGCGGGAGACGCCGAGGACGATCTGGGTGGCGTTGACCCCGCGCGCGAAGTCCAGCAAGGCCACGGGGATGTCGTCCCCGACGACCTGGTGGAAGGTGCCGCCGAGGTCCTCGACCAGCGTGCGCTGGACGGCCAGTTCCTTCGGGGAGGCGGAGGTGAGCCCGTCGCTGCGGGAGATGTAGACCGCCATCACCTCGCCGCCGGCGCCCTTCTCCGCGAGCCGCGCGGCTCGCCGGATCAGGGTCCGGCCCTCGGGACCGCCGGTCAGGCCGACCACGATCCGCTCGCGCGAACCCCAGATCGCCGAGACCTGGTGCTCGCTGCGGTACTCGGTGAGATAGGCGTCGACCCGGTCGGCCACCCACAGCAGCGCCAACTCCCGCAGGGCAGTGAGGTTTCCGGGGCGGAAGTAGTTCGACAGGGCCGCGTCGACCTTGTCCGACTTATAGATGTTCCCGTGCGCCATACGGCGGCGCAGCGCCTGCGGTGACATGTCGACCAGTTCGATCTGATCGGCTCTGCGGACGACCTCGTCGGGCACGGTCTCGCGCTGCCGTACTCCGGTGATCGACTCGACGATGTCGCCCAGCGACTCCAGGTGCTGGATGTTGACCGTCGAGATCACGTCGATCCCGGCGGCCAGCAGTTCCTCCACGTCCTGCCAGCGCTTGGTGTTGCGGGAGCCGGGGATGTTGGTGTGGGCCAGTTCGTCGACCAGGGCCACCTGGGGTCCGCGGGCCAGGACGGCGTCCACGTCCATCTCGCTGAAGACGCTGTCCCGGTACGCCAGTTCCTTGCGCGGGATCTGCTCCAGGCCGTGCAGCATCACCTCGGTGCGCGGCCGGTGGTGGTGTTCCACGAAGGCCACGACGCAGTCGGTACCGCGCTCGATTCGGCGATGTGCCTCGGAGAGCATGGCGTAGGTCTTGCCGACGCCGGGTGCCGCGCCGAGGTAGATCCGGAGCTTGCCGCGTGCCATGTCATCCTTCGAAGCGGTAGCCCATGCCGGGCTCGGTGATCAGATAGCGGGGGTGCGCGGGGTCGGTCTCCAGTTTGCGCCGCAACTGGGCCATGTAGACGCGCAGGTAGTTGGTCTTGTTGCTCTGGGTCACCCCCCACACCTCCTGCAGCAGGTACTTCTGCGTGATCAGGCGGCCCGGGTTGGTGATCAGGATCTCCAGCAGATGCCACTCGGTGGGTGTGAGCCGGATGTCGTGGTCACCTCGGGTGGCGCGCTTGGCGAGCAGGTCGATGGTGAAGTCGTCGGTGGTGACCAGGGTGGTGGTCGGGACGAGCGGTGCGTCCTCGACCCGGCGGACGGCGGCCCGTAGCCGGGCCAGGAGTTCGTCCATGCTGAACGGCTTCGTGATGTAGTCGTCCGCGCCCGCGTCGAGCGCGGCGACCTTCTCGTCGGAGCCCTGCCGGGCCGACAGGACCAGGATCGGCACACGGGTCCACCCCCGCAGGCCCTTGATGATGTCGACGCCGTCCATGTCGGGCAGTCCGAGGTCGAGCAGGACCACGTCGGGCTGACGTGCGGCGGCAAGCCGGAGGGCCGTGGTGCCGTCGGGGGCGGCGTCGACTCCGTACTGGCGTGCCTGAAGGTTGATGACGAGGGCCCGTACGAGCTGCGGGTCGTCCTCCACCACGAGCACCCGGGTCATGGGTGTGTGCCTCTCCTGTGTCTTCATGGCGGTGGGAGCCGGCGGATCCGGGACGCTTACCCGGCCGCCGACTCCCATACGGGTCGCGTAAGGCCATCACTTCTTCGCTACGAGGTCCTTGAGCGCGATGTTGAGTTCCAGCACGTTCACCGTGGGCTCACCGATGAAGCCGAGGGTGCGGCCGTCGGTGTGGTCGTTCACCAGCTTCTGCACCTGGCTGACGGAGAGTCCGTTCTTCTCGGCGATGCGGTGCACCTGGATGTCCGCGTACGCCGGGGAGATGTCCGGGTCCAGTCCGGAACCGGAGGACGTGACCGCGTCGGCGGGCACCTCGGACGCCTTGACCGTGTAGCCGGGCACCGAGTTGTCCTTGATGACGGCCGCCTTGGCGTCCTTCACCTGCTGGACAAGCACCTTGCTGTCGGCCGCGAGGTTGGTGGCGCCGGACAGGATCAGCGAGTACTGCGTGTTGACGCTGTTGGTGCCGAGACCGTTCTGCGGACGGCCCTGGAACCACTTGAGGTCCGGGTCCGGAGTCGTCTGGCCCTTCTTCAGCGGCAGGTTGTACGACTGCCCGATGAGCGAGGAGCCGACGACCTTGCCGTCCGCCTTGATCTCCGAGCCGTTCGCCTTGCCGGGGAAGATCCCCTGCGCGATGCCGGTAACCACCAGCGGATAGATGACGCCCGTCACCAGGGTCAGCACGAGCAGGGCACGCAGGCCCGCCCAGAGCAACCGGGCCGTGTTCGTAACCGAGTTGTTCATGCTGATCAGCCGATTCCGGGGATGAGGGAGATGAGCAGGTCGATGAGCTTGATGCCGATGAAGGGCAGCACCAGTCCGCCGATGCCGTAGATCGTCAGATTGCGGCGCAGCATCTTGTCCGCACTCACCGGCTTGTACTGGACGCCCCGCAGGGAGAGCGGCACGAGCGCGATGATGACCAGCGCGTTGAAGATGACCGCGGAGAGGATCGCGGAGTCGGGCGAGGACAGGTTCATGATGTTGAGCTTGTCCAGCCCCGGGTAGACCACGGCGAACATGGCCGGGATGATCGCGAAGTACTTCGCGACGTCGTTGGCGATCGAGAACGTCGTCAACGCGCCCCGGGTGATGAGGAGTTGCTTGCCGATCTCGACGATCTCGATGAGCTTGGTCGGGTTCGAGTCGAGGTCGACCATGTTGCCGGCCTCCTTCGCAGCCGACGTGCCGGTGTTCATCGCAACGCCGACATCCGCCTGCGCGAGCGCCGGGGCGTCGTTCGTGCCGTCACCGGTCATCGCGACCAGCTTGCCGCCGGCCTGTTCCCGCTTGATGAGGGCCATCTTGTCCTCGGGAGTGGCCTCCGCGAGGAAGTCGTCGACGCCCGCCTCCTCGGCGATCGCCTTGGCCGTCAGCGGGTTGTCACCCGTGATCATGATCGTCTTGATGCCCATGCGGCGCAGCTCGTCGAACCGCTCGCGCATGCCCTCCTTGACGACGTCCTTGAGGTGGATGACACCCAGGATCCGGGCACCCTCCGTGTCCTCGACGGCGACGAGCAACGGCGTACCGCCCGCCTCGGAGATCCGGTTGGCCAGCGTGTCCGCGTCCGGCGACACCTCGCCGCCCTGCTCCCGCACCCAGGCGATGACCGAACCGGCCGCGCCCTTACGGGTCTTGCGCCCGTCGACATCCACACCCGACATACGCGTCTGGGCGGTGAACGCGATCCACTCGGCACCGGCCAACTCGCCCTGGTGCCGCTCGCGCAGCCCGTACTTCTCCTTCGCCAGGACGACGATGGAACGGCCCTCGGGCGTCTCGTCGGCGAGCGAGGAGAGCTGAGCGGCATCGGCCAGCTCGGCTTCGGTGGTACCGGTCACCGGCACGAACTCGGACGCCTGCCGGTTGCCCAGGGTGATGGTGCCGGTCTTGTCGAGGAGGAGGGTCGAGACGTCGCCCGCGGCCTCAACTGCCCTGCCGGACATGGCCAGTACGTTCCGCTGCACCAGCCGGTCCATGCCCGCGATGCCGATCGCGGAGAGCAGCGCGCCGATCGTCGTCGGGATCAGACAGACCAGGAGCGCCACCAGCACGATCATCGTGAGGTGCGTGCCCGCGTAGTCCGCGAACGGCGGCAGCGTGGCACAGGCCAGCAGGAAGACGATCGTCAACGAGGCGAGCAGAATGTTCAGCGCGATCTCGTTCGGCGTCTTCTGACGGGCGGCGCCCTCGACCAGGGCGATCATCCGGTCGATGAAGGTCTCGCCGGGCTTCGTCGTGATCTTGATGACGATGCGGTCGGAGAGGACCTTCGTACCGCCGGTGACGGCCGAACGGTCGCCGCCCGACTCACGGATGACCGGAGCCGACTCGCCCGTGATCGCCGACTCGTCGACCGAGGCGACACCCTCGACGACGTCACCGTCGCCGGGGATGATGTCGCCGGCCTCACAGACGACCAGGTCACCGATCTTCAACTCGGTACCCGGAACCTCCTCCTCGGAGCCGTCCGTCAGCAACCGGCGCGCCACGGTGTCGGTCTTGGCCTTGCGCAGGGTGTCGGCCTGCGCCTTGCCGCGGCCCTCGGCGACGGCCTCCGCCAGGTTGGCGAAGATCACGGTCAGCCACAGCCAGGCGCTGATCGCCCAGCCGAACCAGTCACTCGGGTCCTTGAAGGAGAAGATCGTGGTGAGCACCGAGCCGATCCACACCACAAACATGACGGGTGACTTGACCATCACCCGCGGATCGAGCTTGCGGCACGCGTCGGGCAGGGACTTGACCAGCTGCTTCGGGTCGAACAGACCCGCGCCGACACGCCCCTCGGGGGACTTGTGCCCGGTGGGCACATCACTGTGCGGCGCCCGGGTCGGAGTGGCTGTGGACATCGAGTCCTCTGACTTCTCTATACGGGTACTCATGACGCCAGCCCCTCGGCCAGCGGACCCAGCGCCAGCGCCGGGAAGTAGGTCAGACCGGTGATGATCAGGATCGCGCCCACCAGCAGACCCGTGAACAGCGGCTTCTCCGTGCGCAGCGTGCCCGCAGTCTCGGGAACCGGCTTCTGCTCGGCGAGCGAACCGGCCAGCGCCAGCACGAACACCATCGGCAGGAAGCGGCCCAGCAGCATCGCAAGCCCGAGCATCGTGTTGTACCAGTCGGTGTTCGCGTTCAGGCCGGCGAAAGCCGATCCGTTGTTGTTCGCGGCCGAGGTGAAGGCGTACAGCACCTCGGAGAAGCCGTGCGCGCCGGAGTTGAGCATCGAGTGCGGCGGGGTCGGCAGCGCCATGGAGGCGGCGGCGAAGATCAGCACCAGGGCCGGGGTGATCAGGATGTAGCAGGCCGCGAGCTTCATCTCGCGGGTGCCGATCTTCTTGCCCAGGTACTCGGGCGTACGGCCGACCATCAGCCCGGCGATGAACACCGCGATGACCGCCATGATCAGCATCCCGTAGAGACCGGAGCCCGTACCACCGGGCGCGATCTCACCCAACTGCATGCCCAGGATGGTGATTCCGCCGCCCAGACCCGTGAACGAGGAGTGGAACGAGTCCACCGCACCCGTCGACGTCAGTGTCGTCGACACCGCGAAGATCGACGAAGCACCGACACCGATCCGGGTCTCCTTGCCCTCCATCGCACCGCCCGCCGCCTGCAGCGCCGGACCGTGATGGGCGAACTCGGTCCACATCATCAGGGCCACGAAGCTCAGCCAGATGGTGGCCATGGTCGCCAGGATCGCGTAACCCTGCTTGACCGAACCGACCATCACACCGAAGGTCCGGGTCAGCGAGAACGGGATCACCAGCAGCAGGAAGATCTCGAAGAGGTTCGTGAACGGCGTCGGGTTCTCGAACGGGTGGGCACTGTTGGCGTTGAAGTAACCGCCGCCGTTGGTGCCGACCTCCTTGATGGCCTCCTGCGAGGCGACCGCACCGCCGTTCCACTGCTGGTGCCCGCCCATGAACTGCCCGACCTCGTGAATGCCGGAGAAGTTCTGGATGGCACCGCAGGCCACGAGCACGATCGCGGCGACGACCGAGAGCGGCAGCAGGATGCGGGTGACGCCACGGATCAGGTCGGACCAGAAGTTGCCCAGCTCACCCGTGCGCGAACGCGCGAAACCCCGCACCAGGGCGACCGCGACGGCGATACCGACGGCCGCGGAGACGAAGTTCTGCACGGCCAGACCGGCGGTCTGCACGACGTGACCCATGGTCTGCTCGCCGTAGTACGACTGCCAGTTGGTGTTCGTCACGAACGACACGGCCGTGTTGAACGACTGCGCCGGATTGACGGAAGAGAAGCCCAACGAGCCCGGCAGGATGCCCTGGAGGCGCTGGAGCAGGTAGAGGAAGAGGACACCGACCGCCGAGAAGGCGAGGACACCGCGCAGGTAGGCGGGCCAGGTCATCTCGGTGTCGGGGTTGGCACCGATGCCCTTGTAGATCCACTTCTCCGCACGCCAGTGCTTGTCGGAGGAGTAGACCCGGGCCATGTAGGTGCCGAGCGGAATGTAGGCGAGAGCCAGTGCGCCTATGAGGGCGAGCAGCTGAAGCACGCCCGCGAGTACGGGACCCATGTCGTGACTCAGAACCTCTCCGGGAAGATCAGGGCGAGGACGAGGTAACCCAGCAGGGCGACGGCCACGATCAGGCCGACAATGTTCTCGGCGGTCACAGCTTCGTCACCCCCTTGGCGACGAGGGCCACCAACGCGAAACCCGCGATCGTGGCAACAACGAAGGCCAGATCGGCCATCGCGAACTCCTGGGGTGAGGTTCGATGAACAGGGACGAGTAGAGGAAAGCGCCTCTTTGGCCGGATCGGGTCACCCGTTTACGGCTCTCTTACGGCGATGCCCACGGCTTTGACGGAACTCTTACGACCCTTGATCCATACCAGCGGGTAGGGCGGGCGTAACGGTCGTTGCCCCGGCTACAGCAGCCGGAAGCGGAGTCGGCAGATCACCGCGTCCGTCTCCCGCCGTACGGCGTGCGCGACGACCGCGCCGCGCTGGTTCTGCAGCAGCCGCTGCCACAGCCGCTCCGGCTCCGCCTCCGGGATGAGCACGGTGACGCGTGTGCCCGGCTCGGCAGCGGTCACCTCACGGACGTAGGCGGCGATGGGGCGGCCCAGCGTGCGGCGTTGGCAGGTGAGCCGGACGAGGGGGATGCCCGGGTCCCAGGCGGCCCAGGAGCGCTCCAGGGCGTGCAGGGCGGCGCGGTCCTCCGGGTCCGGGTAGCAGACGGTCACCGCGCGGACCTCGTCGCCGAGGGAGGAGGCGGCCGTGAGGGCTTCGGAGGTGAGCCGGGTCAGCGAGGAGACCGGCACGATCACCAGCGAGCGCTCGCGGTGCGGGGTCTCCGGTATGCGGCCGAGGCCGAGCCGCTCGCCGATCTGGCCGTAGGCCCGGTGCACGGTCTGGAAGGCGAGCACGAGCAGCGGCAGGGCGATCACGACCAGCCAGGCGCCCTCCGTGAACTTCTCCACCGTGACGACGACGGTCGCCACGCCGGTGAGCAGCGCGCCGAACCCGTTCAGCAGTGCCTTGCCTTGCCAGCCTCTTCCCCGTTCCAGACGCCAGTGCCGGACCATGCCCACCTGGGCGACGGTGAAGCCGACGAAGACACCGATCGCGAACATCGGGACCAGGGTGTTGGTGTCGCCGCCGGAGAAGATCAGCAGCGCGGCCGAGACGAGGGCCAGGGCGAGCACGCCGTGCCGGTGGACCTGGCGGTCGGCCTTCAGGGCGAAGACGTGCGGCGCGTAGTTGTCGCGGGCCAGCAGCTTCAGCAGCACTGGGAGGCCGCCGAAAGACGTGTTCGCGGACAGCGCGAGCAGGATCATCGTCGCGAACTGGATGACGTAGAAAGCCCAGTTGTGGCCGAACGAGGCGTCCGCGAGCTGAGCCAGGACGGTGACGCCCTCGACCGGCTGGAGGTGGAAGCGGCCGATCAGTACCGACAGGCCGATGAGCATCAGGCCGAGGACGGCGCCGAGGGCGACCTCCGCGCGCTGGGCCCGCTTCGCGCGCGGGGCACGGAAGGAAGGGACGGCGTTGGCGATGGCCTCGACGCCCGTCAGCGCGGCACAGCCGGAGGCGAAAGCTTTCAGCAGGAGCAGTGCCCCCACAGTGGTGGCGTTGTGGGCGACCACCGAGGCGTGACCGGCGGCGGTCGCCGTGCTCACGGGGTGGGAGCGGAACAGACCGACGGCGATGAGGACGAAGATCGAGCCGACGAAGACGACCGTCGGCACGATGAACGCCTTTGCGGACTCCACGATCCCGCGCAGGTTGACGCCCGTGACCAGGGCGAGCACCGCCAGGCACAGCCACAGCCGGTCGTCGTAGAGGCCCGGGAAGGCGGAGGTCAGGGCCGCGACTCCGGCCGTGACGGCGACGGCGACGTTGAGGACGTAGTCCAGGACCAGGGAGGCCGCCGCGACCAGGCTTGTGCGCGCGCCCAGGTGGGTCTTCGCGACCGCGTAGGAGCCACCGCCGTCCGGGAAGGCCGCGATGACCTGCCGGTACGACGCCACCAGCACCGCCAGCAGACCGGCGATGGCGAGCGTGACCGGGAGGGTGAAGCCGAGCCCGTGCGCACCGGCGGCGGCCAGCACGAGGACGATCGCCTCGGGGCCGTAGGCCACCGACGCCATCGCGTCGAGCGACAGGGCGGCCAGGCCGGTGACGGCGGTGAGCCGGTGACGTTCGCCGGTATCAGGTGGCTCGTCGCCGGCGGGGACGGCGTTCGGCTCGGTGGTGAGGACGGACATGGGTGCGGGCTCCTTCTTGCCTCGGCCGCGCACGGTGGCTGAGGTGCGCGGCAGCAATCAGGTTCTGTCCGTTTCCGGCCTCCCGCGACGCTTCCTTGCGGCATCTTCGCGCCCAACGGGCCGACTTTGATGCGATCTTGACGGGCGTGTGACGTGGGCGACTGTCATGCAGTCCACCGGGCGACGCGTTCCATGACCGGGAAGCAAGGATTCGCTGGATCTCCGTCAGAGCCGTATCAAGGCGGGCCGATCGGGCTTTCCGGTTCACTACCGTCGGCGCCATGGGACGCCGTGACGACATGCGCGGAGAGCCGCCCGACGGATCCGGTGAGGCGACGAACGACCCCGAGTGGACGCGGGACCTGTGGAGCACCGTCCGTTGCGCCGGCGTACTGCTCGCCCTCCTTCTCCTGGTCGACTGGAGCTCCGGTCGACTCACCCTGTGGCGTGCCACGGTGTGGTTCGCTCTCGCCGGGCTGCTGTTCGTCGTGCTGTGTCCCGACCGGGTGTCCGCGGGCGGGAACTGGCTGGCCTCGCGCCGCCTGGTGCGGGAGCGGCGGGTGCGGACGGATCTGCTGGTGTCGGTCCGCTGCCTGGACGGCATCTCCCAACGGGTCCTGCTGCGGGACGCGTTCGGTGGCCGCGTCGAGATCGACCCCGAGGTCCTGGTGCGCAATCCCCAGCTGTGGTGCCGCCTGGACGAGGGCGCGCGGAAAGCCGCCGCCGACGGGATCCTGCTGTGCGGCACGACCGTCCTGCGGCAGATCTCCCGCCGCGTGGACCGCGAGACCGCCCGTGCCGTGTTCAAAGCCTCCGGCCTGGAGTGAGAGTCAAGCCTCCGGACCGGAGTGAGCGTCAGCCCCTCCTGACCGGTCCGGACGTGTCCAGCGCCGATCCGGCCTGATCGGCCAGTGTCACCGCCACGAGCCGGGCCTGGAGCGGGGGTACCGGTCCCGGGCCGGGAGTGAGCATGAAGCGGCCGAGGTAGTGGCCGTTGCCGTAGGCGCGCAGCTCGATGTCGCCCTCGGGCCAGCCGGCGGTGTCCAGGTCCCACGGGCGCCTGCCCACCGTCACGCCGCCGTCGTTGCGCAGCCGGGGCGGCTGGCCCAGGAGGGTGCCGTACTCGAAGCGGCACGCGCGCAGCCCGAGGAGGTCGGTGAGTTCCCGTCGGACGTGGTCGACCACGGTGTCCGCGGAACCCGACGACTGCGCCAGCTCGGCTGTCCGGTGGATACGGGAGAGGTGGGCCGCGTCCATGACCGTGATGACCTCCAAATGGCGGGCGCGGGCCGCCAGTTGGGACACGATCAGGCCGACGACCAGCAGGAGCACCGCCGTCTCCACGTCGGCGGACGCCGTGATGTCGAAGGTCTCGTACGGCCGCGTCAAAAAGAAGTCGAACCAGGCCGCCGCCGACAGCGCCGCGAGCACACCGGCCGTACGGCTGCCCAGCGCGGCCACCGCGACGACCATCACGACGAGGACGAGGGCGGCGTTCGTGTGCGACAGGTCGGTGCGGAACGGGACGAGTGCGAAGGCCGCCAGGAAGGGGCCGGCGAGGCCCGCCGCGAGGGCGAGCCGGTCCCGCGACGGCCAGGTGTGGGGCGTGGTCCGGGGCCTGCTCCGGTGCAGTTTCCACGTGCTTGTCATCGTGCTCATCACGCACCTCCCACGGTGTGCTCCGTCGGTTCGGCATCCACGCTCTGCGCGGCGAGCGGCAGCGACACGACCATCGTGAGTCCGCCGCCGGGGGTGTCCTCGGGGGTGAGGGTGCCGTTCATGGCCTCGGTCAGACCTCGCGCGAGGGCCAGTCCGAGACCGAGGCCGGTGGTGTTGTCGGTGTCGCCAAGCCGCTGGAAGGGCTCGAAGAGCCGTTCCCGGCCATCGGCGGGGAGACCGGGTCCCCGGTCAACGACCCGCAGTTCCACCCACCCTGCCAGAGCGCTGGCGGTGACCAGCACCTTCTTCCCGGGCGGTGTGTGACGGTCGGCGTTGCCCGCCAGGTTGGCGAGCACCCGCTCCAGCAGCGGCGGATCGACGAGGACCGGCGGAATCGCCTCCGCGCCCACCACGTCCACTCCAGGCACGTCCGCGAGTGCCATGGGCAGCACCTCCTCCAAGCTCGTCGCCCGCAGGTTCAGGGTGAGGGCGCCCGCCTCCAGGCGGCTCAGGTCGAGGAGGTTCTCCACCAGGCGGTTGAGCTTGGCCATGGACTCGTCGGCGGTGGCGAGGAGTTCGTCCCGGTCCTCCGGGGAGAACTCGACGTCCCGGCTGCGCAGCGAGGTGACGGCGGCCCAGCCCGCGGCGAGCGGGGTGCGCAGGTCGTGGCCGACGGCCCGCAGCAGTGCCGTACGCAGCCGGTCGGCGGCCTTCACCGGCTCGACCTCGGCGGCTGCTTCGGCGAGCCGGGCCCGCTCCACCGCCGAGCCGACGTGTGCGGCGAACGCGGCCAGCACCCGGCGCTCGGACGACGACATCGTGCGTCCGCGCAGGGTGAGGAAGGCGCCGGGGCCTGCCGGGACGGCCGTGACGCCGGCCGCGTCGGGCGGCTCCTCCACCAGGTCCGCCGACTCCATGCCGAAGGTCTCGCGCGTCCGCTCCAGCAGGGCCGGGATCGTCGCCTCGCCCCGCACGATGCTGCCGGCCAGGGACGACATGGTCTCCGCCTCTGCCGTCGCGCGGGCGGAACGGCGCGACAGGCGCAGGGACCGGTCCACGACCGCGGCCACGGTGGCTGCCACTACCGTGAAGACCGCCAGGGCCAGCAGGGCGTTCGGGTCGTCCAGGGTGAAGGCGCCGATGGGCGGGATGAACCAGTAGTTGAGCAGCAGCGAGGCCGTCACCGAGGCGATCACCGCGGAGGTGACCCCGCCTATGCAGGCCACGCCCACCACGGCGAGCAGGAACAGCAGTGCCTCACTGGTGAGGTTGAGAGTGCCGCGCAGTTGGGCGAGGGCGATCGTGAGGAGCACCGGCAGCACCAGGCCGGCCACAGGGCCGGCGATCAGCCGGGCCGTCGACAGCGTGCGCCGCCGGGACGGGAGCAGGGTGCCGCGTCCGGCCCGCTCGTGCGTGACCCGGTGCACGTCGATGTCACCGGAGAGTTCGGTGACCGTCTCCCCCGTGCCGGGCCCGGTCAGGAACCGTGCCAGCCGGCCGCGGCGGCTCGTGCCCAGCACGAGCTGCGTGGCGTTCTCGGCGCGGGCGAACTCCACCAGGGTCGTGGCGACGTCATCGCCGACCACCGAGTGGTAGCTGCCGCCCAAGTCCTCGACAAGCCTGCGCTGCCGGGCCAGCGAGGCGTGCGAGACCCCGGCGGCCAGTCCGTCGCTGCGGGCCACGTGCACGGCGAGCAGATCACCGCCCGCGGAACGGTCGGCGATGCGGGCGGCCCGCCGGATGAGCGTGTCGCCCTCGGGGCCGCCGGTGAGTGCGACGACCACCCGCTCCCGCGTCTCCCACACCCCGCCGATACCGTGCTGCGAGCGGTACTCCTGCAACGCCTCGTCGACCCGGTCGGCCACCCAAAGCAGCGCCAACTGCCGTAGCGCGGTGAGGTTTCCGGGCCGGAAGTAGTTGGCGAGGGCCGCGTCGATCTTCTCCGGTGCGTAGATGTTGCCGTGCGCCATCCGCCGGCGCAGGCCCTCGGGCGGTATGTCGACCAGTTCGATCTGCCAGGCGCGCCGTACGACCTCGTCCGGGACCCGCTCGTGCTGCGGCACCCCCGTGATCTTCTCGACCACGTCGTTGAGGGACTCCAGATGCTGGATGTTCAGCGCGGTGACGACGTCGATACCGGCGTCGAGCAGGGTCTCGATGTCCTGCCAGCGTTTGGGGTTGCGGCCGTCGCCGGGGACGTTGCTGTGCGCGAACTCGTCGACGATCACGACCTGGGGGCGGCGGGCGAGGACCGCGGCCAGGTCCATCTCCTCGAACCGTCCGCCGCGGTAGGCGCAGGACGTCCGGGGGACGGCCTCCAAGCCGTCGAGCATGGCCTCGGTGAGCGGGCGCCCGTGGCACTCCGCGAAGCCCACCACCACGTCGGCACCGCGCGCGGCGCGGCGCCGCCCCTCGTCGAGCATGCGGTAGGTCTTGCCGACCCCCGGGGCCGCCCCGAGGTACACCTTCAGTAGTCCGGGCCGTACGTCACTCATCGCCGCCGACGCGCTCCGCTCACTTGGTCAACTCCCCTGCACGCAAGGGCTCCTCCTCCCAAGGAAGCCGCTTCGCGGGGCGGTCCGCGCGACTGTTAGCGGTTCCTTGTCGCCGGTTCCGGAGAACTTGACACTGTCTTGACGTGCCCTGGCACCGATAGGGTGTGATCAGGTGTGCCGGGAAGTCTGGTCGGCCGGGGAGCCATGGCGGTTCTCCGTGAGCCCCAGGGGGACGGCATGCGCGGCGTCGGTACGGTTCTCGCTCTCGTGGTACTCGCCACGATGGTCGCCACGTTCGCGCGCAGGTGGCGCATTCCCGCCCCTTCCCTGCTGGTCGTCGCCGGTCTGGCGGTGGCGCTGCTGCCCGGTACCCCGCATATCGAGATCAGCCCCGAGATCATCGGTCTGGTGGTGCTGCCGCCTCTGCTGTATTCGAGCGCGGAGGACATGCCCTGGCGGGAGCTGCGCGCGGTGTGGAAACCGGTCGGGATCCTCGCGATAGGGCTGGTCCTGGCGTCCGCGGCAGCCGTGGCGGCGGTCGCCGCGCTGGTCACTCCCCTGTCCTGGCAGATGGCGTTCGTGCTGGGCGCGATCCTGGCCAGCACCGACCCGGTCGCCGTCACCGCCCTCGGCCGTCGCCTCGCCCTACCGCCCCGGGTGCAGGTGCTCGTACAGGCGGAGAGCCTGTTCAACGACGCGACCTCGCTGGTGCTGGTACGGGTGGCGGCGGGCATCGCCGTGGCGTCCGCCGCCGCGAACTGGGGCGCGGCCGGGGGCGAGTTCCTGCTGCTCGCAGGCGGCGGCACGGTCATCGGAGCCGCGGTCGCCGGAGTGATCGCCCTGATCCGGCGCCGTACCGAGGACCCGGTGCTGGAGACGGTGATCGCCCTGGTCACCCCGTACGCCGCCTACCTGCTGGCGGAGGTCGCGCACACCTCCGGAGTGACGTCCTGCGTGGTGGCCGGTGTGGTCCTCGGCGGCCGGGGCGACCGGCTCACCAACGCCCGCATCCGCCTCCAACTGCACGCCGTCTACGGCACCGTCGTGTTCCTTCTGGAGAGCGTGGTCTTCAGCCTCATCGGGCTGGCGCTGCCCGACCAGGTCCAGGCCCTGGCCCACGGCGACCGGGCGTGGCCGCTGTACGCCCTCGCCGTCGCCGCCACGGTCGTCGCCGTACGCCTGCTCTGGATCGCGCCCCTGTCGGCGGTCGTCCAGCGCAAGGGCGGTCTGGGCCGGGTGAACTGGCGGGTGCCGATGGTGCTGACGTGGGCGGGCACCCGCGGGGTGATGCCGCTGGCCGCCGCGCTGTCCATCCCGGAGGTCATGAAGGACGGCACACCACTGGCCGACCGGCCGCTGGTCCTGGTCCTGACCACCTCGGTCGTGGTCGTCACCCTCGTCGTCCAGGGCTTCACCCTCGCCCCGGTCGTCCGCCGCTCCGGCATCGCCCTGGAACCCGACCACACCGCCCGCGAGGAGACCGAGGCCCGCTCCCGTCTCGCCCACGCCGGCCTGGCCCGTCTGGAGGAACTCGCGGAGTTGGAGGTCGTACCGGACGTCGCCCTCGACCGGCTGCGCCGTGGCCTCAACGCCCGTCTCGACGACGCCCGCGACCGCCTCACCGAGCAGAACGGCACCTCGGCCGCCACCGAATCCGCCGACCTCGTCTACCGTCAGCTGCGCCTCGACCTGATCGCCGTCGAGACAGTGGAACTCCAGCGCCTCTACGACGCCCACTCCATCAGCGACACCACCCGCCGCCGGCTGCAGCGCTCCCTCGACCTGGAGGAGGCTCGGCTGACGGATGCGTAGGCGGACGCGTGGGGCACCGACTTCGCCCGCTATTTCGCGTCCGACGCCTCCACCCGCACGCTCCCGCCATGCGTCGATCCCGTCACCGTGATCACATGCGTCACAGCTACCCCCGGCACCGCGTGCCGCGAGGCGTTGTCGCGGACCCGTCCGCCGTACGTCGAGATCCCGCTCAGGTCCACCGCGATTCCGGGTGGCACCGTCAGCCGCACACTTCCGCCGTGCGTCGATACGCGGAGCGTGCTCTGCCCGCCCTCCGGCAGCCGCGCCAAGGTGTAGTCCAGCCGCGCCGAGCCGCCGTGCACATTGATTTCGACGACGCGCGGCACCGTCCACGCGCCCTCCCGGAGAAGCTTCTCGCCGTGCACCTGCCATCGCTCCACCTCCCCGTCCGTCGACGCGGGCACGGGGACGGCCGGCGGAGCGGGGGCCGCGACCGGCAGGTCCTCGGTGAGCGGAGCCAGATCCGCGAACGTGCGCGCGGTGAGCGCACGCTCGACCCGCTCCTCCAGCTCATCGATGTCCAGCCGGCCGTCCGCCGCCGCGTCCCGGAGGATCTCCACCATCCGGTCGCGGTCCGCGTGCGAGACGCGCAGCAGAAGCGGATCGCGTTCGGCCCGGCCGCTCGGTTCCTCGATGCTCATGGCCATGTACCTTACGACCCGGCCCGCGCCCCGGGCGAGCACGAACAACCGGGCCCGGCCGCCGACTTGGCGGTCTCACCGGTCGGCACGGTCAGCGGAACTCGGCCAGCCGGGGCCGCAGTCCGAGAGCGGTGAGGACGACCGCCGCGAGCAGCAGCCCGGCTGTCCAGGGGAGCAGGCCGCCGACCGTCGAGCGGCCCGCGTCCACCGAGGACGTGAAGTGGGCGCGGTTGATGCCCGCCACCTTGTCCAGCGCGGTCATCCACGCCCCGAAGTGCGCGTTGGACGTGCCCGGCTCCCACCCCATGCAGAACTCCACCGCCTCCTGTTCCTTCCCGGCGGCCAGCAGCGCACGGATCTTCCGGTCGTCTCGCTGGTAGACGGCGTACGTTTGCACCGTCTTCTCCGCCGCGGCCCGCTCGCCGGGGAAGGTGACGTTGTCCAGCTCGCGGCGGAACTGGCCGGTGAAGCGCAGGTCGTGGTGGTCGGTCTCGTACGCCTGCCAGGTGGTGGCGAGTTCCGAGTCGTACGTCGTCAGCGTGGCGCCCTTCAGGCCGTAGAGCTGCTGGGACTTGGCGAGGAACGCGTCGGCATACTGCCCGCGGCGCTGCGGGTCGAGCAGATAGCGGCTCTCGTCGGCGTTGGCGTCGTAGGCGATCGCGCGGGCGCGGGAGAGGGCGACGACCGAGTCGAAGGCGTCGTGACGGGCCACGCGCAGTTGTTCCGCGGAGGCGGACAGCAGCTGCGTCCCGAGAAGCACCGCGAGCAGCGTGCTGACGGTGGCGGCCAGCGCTCCCGGGTTCAGGGTGCGCCCGAAGCGGCGGGACAGGTACCACTGGAGGCCGCAGAGCACGGCCAGCAGCAGCGCGCCGAGGGCGAGAACGACGGCGCGTTCGGTGCCCAGGCCGGAGCGGGCCGAGGAGTACTCGGTGTCGAAGGCCGCGTTGTTCGAGGCCACCAACGCGCGTGCGGCGGGCAGGAGTTGGGTGCGCAGCAGGTCGGTCGCGCGACGGTAGTCGACCACGGCGCCCGCCTTGCCACCGTGGTGGCCGTCGTTCTCCAGAGCCCGGCCGATCAGCTCCTGGTACTCGGCGAAGCCGTCGGTCAGCGACTCCACCGTCTTCTCGTCGGTCCGACTGCCCTGCGCGGCGACGGCAAGGGTCCGCAGATCGTGCCCGATCTCGCGCCGGGCGTCGCCGTAGAAGCCGACGGCTTTCGTGTACGGCGTCTGCAGGCGCCCCTTGCCCGCGTCACCGTTGGACAGCAGGAGGTTGGCGGCCTGGGCGTCCATGTCGTTCAGGGCCAGGTCCAGGTCGGCCGCGCTGGTGGTGCGGGGCGCGTCGTGGCCGGCCACGCTGCTCCAGGTGCCCAGGGCGATGAGTCCGGCCACCAGCATCAGTACGGCGAGCGCGCAGGCGAGCAGGACCGTGGCCGCACGCAGAAGGCGCAGCCGCGCGGGCACCGATGCCCAGTAGCGGCGGCGCAGAGCGGCCCGCGCGGCCACGGCCCGCTGCCTCGGGAGGTGCCCCGGACCGCCCGTCCGCGACGCCCCTCGCCGCCGCGGTCCGGGGCTGCCTCCCGGCGGGGCGACCACCGGCTCCGGCGACTGTTCGCCGGCCTCCGGCCCATGTAGGTGCGATGTACCGGCCGTGATGGTCACGGTCCCTCCCACGTCACGCCATGGACGGTCGCCCGTCCCCCCGTTGGTGATCAGTCTGCGACCGGATCCGGTCGCCGGCGGACGACGTTGACGCCCCTCTGACGGTCCGCCAGGTTTGTTTGACGGGGCCTTGACGGCGCTCGCGGCGGACCCGTATGAAAGCCGCAAATTCCGCGCCGAGCAGGGTTGTTCGGCCCTGACTCGCGGATAGGTTCCTGTGGTCCGCCGCCGAGGCCGGGGCGTCAACGGCCTCACCGGCTCCGGAGTCTCCGCTCCGAACGCGGCTCGCGGCGGCCAGGTGCGTGTCCCGAAGGCAGGCACCGCGTGTGACGTCCACCGTCTTCCCGCGCCGACGTCCGCGCACCACCGTGCGGTGCCGGGGCCCCGGCACCGCACGGACCCGCGCTCCGCGAACCGTCCAGCGACCAGTCCGTCGGCATGCCGTGACGCATGCCGCGCCGAGCCACGAAGGTGTCATGCATCCCGCCGCGCCCGAGCAGGCCCCGCCGTCCCGCCCCCAGCGCACCACCGGACCCGCACCGGGAGGAGGAGCCCGACGCCGCGCCCCGAGCGGTGCCTTCGAACCCGCCCAGCTCGTCAGGTCCCTCCCCGAAGCACTGCGCAAACTGCACCCGAGGACCCTGGCCAGGAACCCCGTGCTCTTCGTGGTGTCCGTGGGAGCCGCGCTGACCACCCTGTCCGCGCTGCTGCACCCGGCCGTGTTCACCTGGATCATCAGCGTCTGGCTGTGGCTGACCGTGGTCTTCGCCAACCTGGCGGAGGCCGTCGCGGAGGGCCGGGGCAAGGCACAGGCCGAGTCGCTGCGCAGGGCACGTACGGACACGGTGGCACTGCGCCTGCCGGCCTGGCGCTGGGGCACGGACCTGCGCAGCGCCCGCACCGAGGCGGTGGCCGCCACCGAACTCAAACCACTCGATGTCGTGCTCGTCGAGGCGGGCGAGATGATCCCGGCGGACGGCGACGTGGTCGACGGGGTCGCGGCCGTGGACGAGTCCGCGGTCACCGGCGAGTCGGCGCCCGTGATCCGGGAGTCGGGCGGCGACCGCAGCGGCGTGACGGGCGGTACGACGGTCCTGTCCGACCGGATCGTCGTACGGGTCAGCGCCCGGCCCGGGCACAGTTTCCTGGACCGGATGATCGCCCTGGTCGAGGGCGCCGCCCGACAGAAGACCCCGAACGAGATCGCCCTGAACATCCTGCTGGCCTCGCTCACGATCATCTTCCTGCTCGTCGTGGTCACCCTCCAGCCAATGGCTGAATACGCGAACGCGGCCCAGTCGACGACCGTGCTGGTCGCGCTGCTCGTCACCCTCATCCCGACCACGATCGGCGCTCTGCTGTCCGCGATCGGCATCGCCGGCATGGACCGGCTCGTACAGCGCAACGTGCTGGCCATGTCCGGCCGCGCGGTGGAGGCGGCGGGCGATGTGAACACCCTGCTGCTCGACAAGACCGGCACCATCACCCTCGGCAACCGCGAGGCCGCCGCCTTCGTCCCGCTGCCCGGCATCGACGAGGCACAGCTCGCGGACGCCGCCCAGTTGTCCTCGCTGGCCGACGAGACACCCGAGGGCCGATCCGTCGTCGTCCTGGCCAAGAACCGGTACGGCCTGCGCGCCCCCACCGAGGGCGACCTGGCGAACGCCCGGTGGGTCCCCTTCAGCGCGCAGACCCGGATGAGCGGGGTCGACCTGCGCTGGAGCAACGGCGCGGTCTGCGCCATCCGCAAGGGGGCCGCCCAGCAGATCGTCGAGTGGGTGGCGATCTACGGCGGCCAAGTCCCGCCCGAGGCGAGGCAGTACGCGGACGCCGTGGCCGCCGGCGGCGGCACTCCCCTGCTCGTGGCCGTGCACGACTGGGACGGTCCCAGAGTGCTCGGCCTGATCCACCTCAAGGACGTCGTCAAGGACGGCATCCGCGAACGCTTCGCGGAACTGCGCCGCATGGGCATCCGCACCGTGATGATCACCGGCGACAATCCGCTGACCGCCCGCGCCATCGCCGAAGAGGCGGGCGTGGACGACTACTTGGCGGAGGCGACACCCGAGGACAAGCTCGCGCTGATCAGGCGCGAGCAGGAGGGCGGCAAGCTGGTCGCGATGACCGGCGACGGCACGAACGACGCCCCGGCCCTCGCGCAGGCGGACGTCGGCGTCGCGATGAACACGGGCACGTCGGCCGCAAAGGAGGCCGGCAACATGGTCGACCTCGACTCCAACCCGACCAAGCTCATCGAGATCGTCGAGATCGGCAAGCAACTCCTCATCACCCGGGGCGCGTTGACGACCTTCTCCATCACGAACGACGTCGCCAAGTACTTCGCGATCATCCCGGCCATGTTCGCGGGCTCGTACCCGGGCCTGGAGTCCCTGAACGTCATGGGCCTGCACAGCCCGACCTCCGCGATCACCTCGGCGATCATCTTCAACGCGCTGATCATCGTGGCCCTGATCCCGCTCGCGTTGCGCGGTGTGCGCTACACCCCCTCCTCTGCCCATGACCTGCTGCGCCGCAATCTGCTCGTCTACGGCCTCGGCGGCCTGGTGCTGCCCTTCGTCGGCATCAAGCTGATCGACCTGTTGATCTCGGGGGTGCCCGGCCTCGGCTGAGCCGCGTCGCCTAACCCTTCGCCTCGGCCGTCAAGGGCACGTATGCTCATGTCAGAAGGGCATCAGAGAACGGCGGCCGGGCTTGCCCGCCCTGAGGTACGACTTCCATGGAGGACGTGAACAGCGCCTGGCTCCTCTTCGACCGGCCGCCGAGTCCCGCTCGGCCGCCCCGTCGTGCGCCGCGCTGTGCGGAAACACTCGCGTCCGTGTCCCGCTGACGCATTCCGCATCCCCGGGGCGCCGTGATGCCACACGGCGCCCCGCTTCCTGCTCTTCACCCCCGCACGTGACGCCACCCCCTCGGTGAGGCGGTGTGCCACGTGCCGCAACCCCGGATGGAATCATGTCCGACATCACCCTTTCGTCCCGTACCGTGCTCGTCACCGGCGCCACCTCCGGCATCGGACACGAGACCGCCCGGCAGCTCGCCGAGCGCGGCGCCACCGTGCTGCTGCACGGCCGCACCGCCGAGGAGGCCCGCGCCGCCGCCGACCGCCTGATCGCCACAGCGGGCGTCGACGCCAGCCAACTGCGCACGTACGCCGCCGACTTCACCCGGCTCGACGAGGTCGAACGCCTCGCCCACCAGGTGAACGCCGACCACCCGCACCTCGACGTGCTCGTCAACAACGCGGGCATGGCCGCGCCCGAGCGCCACACCGTCACCACCGACGGCAACGAGATCGCCTTCCAGGTCAACTTCCTCGCCCACTACCTGCTGACCTGTCTACTGGAGCCGGCCCTGACGAGCGACCGGGGCGGTCGGGTCGTCAGCGTCTCGTCGGCCCTGCACCGCACGGCCTCCATCTCGTGGGCCGACCCCAACCGCGCCCGCCGCTACTCCCGGCTGGCCGCGTACGCCCAGTCCCAGTTGGCCCTCACGATGTTCGCGGCCGACCCGCGCGTCACCGCGGTCTCCGTGCACCCGGGCGTCTGCGACACCGCGCTGCTGCCCCTGTACGCCCACGAGGGCGTCTCCCCCGCCGAGGGCGCCACGCACGTGGTCCGGCTGTGCGACCCGGCCATCGAGATCGTCAACGGCGCCTACTACGACCACGATGAGCGGGTCGACCCTGCCCCGGCAGCGACGGAGGACCGCACGGTCAAGCGCCTGAACAAGCTGGCGGACCTGCTGGTCGGCCGTAGCGCTTGAAGGCCCGCCGGAAGAAGAAGACCGACCACCGCAAGGGCGCCCAGAGCTGATCGGCCGTCGTACGCGACAGGGGCGGGCGACGAGGAACAGCGAACCCTCGGCCGCCCGCCCCACTCGTACCGCTTCCGCGTAACTCCCTCCCGCGTCAACCCAACGTTAGAAAACGCTTCCAGTCGATCAAGAACGCGTCAGCGCACAGCCGTTGGCGGCACTCGGCGCCATAGCGTCGACGTGGGCCCACCGTCCCGGCGAGACCCGCCCGGACAGCGAGGACCCGCACCTCCCCCACCACAGGAGTAGACGCGACACATGACCACCACCGCGCCCGCCACCCCCACCCCCACCCCGACCGCGCCGGACGACAGCCGTCGGGCCCATGCCCGCGCGAAGGACATCATGCGGTTCCGGACGGTGTCCGGCCCCGACCTGACCACCAGAAACGACGCCTATCTCGCCTGGCAGCGGGACCGCGAACAGGCGGATCTGTGGCCGTACTTCCGCCGCTACGACACGGCCCTGACCACCCGGGCCACCGCGGTGTCCGACACCGGCGTGGTCACCCACGGGCCCAACTTCGGCGGCCAGGACTACCTTTCGCTCACCGGCCACCCCGCCGTCCTCGACGCCGCGCACCAAGCCCTGAGCGACTACGGCCCGCTCACCGCCGGCTCCCCCGCCCTGGGCGGCGCCAACCCGATCAGCAAGGCCCTGGAAGCCGGCCTCGCCAAGGCCCTGCACACCGACCACGTGGCGTTGTTCCCGACCGGCTGGGCGTCCGGCTTCGGCACCATCCGGGCACTCATGCACCGCCGCGACCACATCCTCCTCGACAAGCTCTCCCACGACTCGCTGCGTCAGGGCGCCGCCGCCAGCGGGGCCACGGTGGAGTTCTTCCGCCACCTCGACAACGAAGCCGTACGGCGCCACCTGAAGGGCATCCGCGCCACCGACACCACCAACGCCGTCCTCGTCGTCACCGAGGGCGTGTTCTCCATGGACTCCGACACCCCACACCTGGCCGAACTCCTTGGCATCTGCCGCGAGTTCGGCGCTCAACTGATGGTCGACGTCGCCCACGACTTCGGCGCCATGGGTGAGTCCGGCGGCGGACAACTGGAGGTGCACGGGATCCTCGGTCAGGTCGACTTCGTCGTCGGGGCGTTCTCCAAGACGTTCGCCACGACGGGCGGCTTCCTCGCCACGCCCTCCGCGTCCGCCCGGGAGTACGTGAGGATGTTCGGCGGTCCGCAGACCTTCTCCAGCGCCATCACCCCCGTACAGACCGCCGTCGCCCTCGCGGCGCTGGGCGTCGTGACCTCACCGGAGGGCGCGCGGCGCCGGGCGGCGGTCGCGGCCGTCGCCACCCGCCTGCGCGAGGGACTCACGGCCCGTGGCCTGGAGGTCATGGGTGACGTCGTCTGCCCGGTCGTCCCGGTCCTCATCGGCGACACCCCCACGGGCCGTACGGCCTCCGGCCTCATCGCCCGCGCCGGCCTGATCGCCCACCTGGTCGAACAGCCGGCCGTCGCCTCCGACGCGGCCCGCTTCCGTATGCAGGCCATGGCGGACCACACGGACGACGACATCGACACCGCGATCGACATCCTCGACACCTGCATCCGCGAGGCCCGGCAGAGCGGCATCGCCTCGCCCTGCTGATCGCTCACACCCACCGAGCGGCCGGTCGGATGCTCCCGCAGCGCTTCGCCCGGCCGCTCTTAACGGGGTCTTGACGCGTCTGGACCACACTCCCGTGGGCCCACGCGTCACTCTCTGCTTACGCTGGTGCCGCCGTCCGTGTGATGGCCCGAGCCCCCACGCTGAGCTGCGCACCAGGAGAGCCCGTCGATGGTCACCACCGAACAACCACCGCCGAGCCGACTGCGGACGTGGATGCTGGAGGGCCTGTCCGACATGGGCAGGAACGGCGGCCACACCGGTCCGCACGCCGAGCCGGAGCCCGCGCACAAGGGCCAGCGCTGGTGGCGCGTGATGTGCCTGACCGGCGTCGACTACTTCTCCACCCTCGGCTACCAGCCGGGCATCGCGGCCCTCGCCGCCGGACTGCTCTCGCCGGTCGCCACCTTGGTGCTCGTCGTCGTCACCCTGGCGGGCGCCCTTCCGGTGTACCGGCGGGTGGCGGAGGAGAGTCCGCACGGCGAGGGCTCGATCGCGATGCTGGAGCGGCTGCTGTCGTTCTGGAAGGGCAAGCTGTTCGTCCTCACCCTGCTCGGCTTCGCCGCGACCGACTTCCTGATCACCATCACCCTCTCGGCCGCCGACGCCTCGACCCACCTGATCGAGAACCCGCACCTGACCAGCACCCTGCACGGACAGCAGATGGTGATCACCCTGGTCCTGGTCGCCCTGCTCGGCGCGGTGTTCCTCAAGGGCTTCATGGAGGCCATCGGTGTCGCGGTGGTCCTGGTCGCGGTGTACCTGGCGCTCAACACGGTCGTCGTGATCGTCGGCATGTGGCACGTGCTCACCGAGGGACACGTGGTCACCGACTGGACCAGCGCCCTGACCACCGAGCACGGCAACGTCTTCGCGATGATCGGCGTCTCCCTGCTGGTCTTCCCCAAGCTGGCGCTGGGCCTGTCCGGCTTCGAGACGGGCGTGGCCGTCATGCCGCACGTCGAGGGCGACGAGGACGACACCGAGGAAAACCCCAAGGGCCGTATCCGCGACACCAAGAAGCTCCTCACGGCCGCCGCCCTGATCATGAGCGTGTTCCTGATCGCCACCAGCTTCATAACGACCGTGCTGATCCCGGAGAAGGAGTTCAAGTCCGGCGGCCAGGCCAACGGCCGCGCGCTCGCCTATCTGTCGCACGAGTACCTGGGCAACGCCTTCGGCACGGTCTACGACGTCTCGACCATCGCCATCCTGTGGTTCGCCGGCGCCTCCGCGATGGCCGGCCTGCTCAACCTGATGCCGCGCTACCTCCCCCGCTACGGCATGGCCCCGCACTGGGCGCGGGCCGTCCGCCCGATGGTGATCGTCTTCACTCTCGTCGCATTCCTGGTCACCTGGATCTTCGACGCCAGCGTCGACGCCCAGGGCGGCGCCTACGCCACCGGCGTCCTGGTCCTGATGTCCTCCGCCGCGATCGCGGTCACCATCTCCGCCCGCCGCGCCCAGCAGCGCAACTGGACCATCGGCTTCGCGGCCGTGTCAGCCGTCCTCCTCTACGTCACCGTCGCCAACGTCGTCGAACGCCCGGACGGCGTCAAGATCGGCGCCTGCTTCATCGCCGGCATCATCCTGGTCTCCCTGCTGTCCCGACTGGCCCGCGCCTTCGAACTCCGCGTGACGAGCGTGCAGTTGGACGACATGGCGGAACGATTCATCCGCGACATGTCCCACCGGCGCATCCGCTTCCTCGCGAACGAGCCCGGCCGCCGCGACAAGGCCGAGTACCGCGACAAGATCGAGCAGATGAGGGCCGACAACGACCTGCCGGAGCAGGAGGACTTCATCTTCGTCGAGGTCACGGTCACCGACGCCTCCGAGTTCGAGTCCGGCATGACGGTACGCGGCGAGGTCCTCCACAACCGCTACCGCGTCCTGACCCTGGAGTCCTCCTCCGTCCCCAACGCCCTCGCCGCGCTGATGCTCCACGCCCGCGACACCACCGGCTGCATCCCGCACATGTACTTCGAGTGGACCGAGGGCAATCCGTTCGCCAACTTCCTCCGCTTCTTCCTCTTCGGCCAGGGCGAGGTCGCCCCGGTCACCCGAGAGGTCCTGCGCGGGGTGGAGCCGGACCGCAAACGCCGACCGCGCGTCCACACGGGCTGAGGACGTCGTCGGCCACCGACACCCGCGTCAGGATCCCGTCAAGAATCGCCCGCTCGCCGCTAGGACCCCGTCAGGGGCAATCGCCGGACCCCGCACGGGCGCCTAGCGTCAACGACATGCGACGGAGCGGACCGGCAGGCTCGGCCGGCGACCGCCACTGGCGTGGCAGCGCACGGCTCGCGGTGAGCTGCGCCCTGTTGTTCTGCGCCATGAGCGTCCTGGTCGACTGGGACGCGGGAAGCCTGACGCCTCTGCGCGCCCTGCTCTGGGTGACCTTGTCGGCCGCCGTGTGCGCGGTCCTGCTGCCGCCGCGGGTGACCGCGGGCCCCGGCTGGCTGGCGGTACGCACGCCCTGGCGCAGGCAGGTGATCCACACGGACGCGCTGACCGCCGTACGGCAGTACGCCGGCGTCTCCTCCCACCTGGTCCTGCGCGACGCCCACGGTCACAGGCTGGAACTCGATCCCCGCATCCTCGCGGCCAACCCCCTGCTCTGGCACGAGCTCGACACGGGCGTCCGCCGGTCCCTGGAACGCGGAACGCTGCGCCTGGGAGCGGACGTCATGGAGCGGCTGGGGCATCACATCGACGTCGACACGGTCCAGGCGGTGCTTCGGGCATCGGGACTTTCCTGAACCGCGCCTGGGCCTGCTCACCGACGCAGCGCCGACACGCCGGGCGCCGCTCGAAGAGATGGTCGCGCCGGCGGAGTTCCTCGGGAAAACTGCCCTCCGATTCATAGCTGCCCATAGCCCCTCATGCCCCCGAGGCCACGGAGAGTCCCATGACGACCGAACCCACCCCGTCCTATCCGTCCGATGTGGCCGCACTGCGCGAGCGCGTCGATCGCGGAGACCCGGACGCGGCGGACGAGTTGATCGAACTGGCCACGGAGTACGGCGATCTGGAGGAACTGCGGCGTCTCGCGGACGCAGGCAACTCCACCGCGACGGACCAGCTCATCGAACTCGCCGTCGAACAGGGCGACCTCACCGAACTGCGACGTCTGGCAGACCAGGGCAACACAACCGCCGCCGAGGTTCTCGGCGAACTCGTCGACGAATGACCCGAGTCACGCCACCATGACGAGGTCGTGTGGCCGCAGGAGCCGGTCCAGCACGGCGACAGTCGACGGCGGATGCATCACCCTGTGAGCAAAACGCGGCGCAGGTCAGTCACGCTCGGCGCCCCTTCGGTCAGCCCGTCCGTGCCCCGGTACAGGCGGCAGGAGACGGAGGCGACAGCCCCCGGTACGGCGAAGGGATCGACGCCGTCGATGAGGACGGTCGGGGAACCAGTCATGCCGAGCGTTGCGGCCTGCGTCTCGTCGGACACCTCGACCACGGTCACCTCTGCGGCCCTGCCGGCGAGTGCCTGGTCGATCCGCTCCCGTGCCATCGGCGCGTTAGGGCAGTCGGGCACGGTCAGAAGCGTGATGCGCATGGGTCCCGTCCTCCCAGTTCACTGCGGATGCGACCGACGGTAGACCTTCCAGGTCAGCGCGCCCCGCACTCCTCCCAGCAATTATCCACGGTTTCCTGAATTCAGGATCACGTGTACTTTCATCCTGTGCTGACTGTTGCTTCCGACATCGAAGTCCTGGCCCGCTTCGGCCGCGCGCTAGCCGACCCGATCCGCTGCCGCCTCCTGCTCACCCTGCGCGCGGCCCCGGCCTATCCGTCCGACCTCGCCGAGGCTCTGGGCGTCTCCCGCACCCGCCTGTCGAACCACCTGGCCTGCCTGCGGGACTGCGGCCTGGTCGTCGCCGTCCCCGAGGGCCGCCGTACCCGCTACGAACTCGCCGACGAGCGTCTCGGCCACGCACTCGACGACCTGCGCACGGCCGTCGTCGCGGTCGAGACCGAACGCACCTGCCCGGACGCCGAGGAGAAGGGCTGCTGCTGAGATGACCGCCAAATCCCTCGGCCCGTCCCCGGCCCGCCGCGACGCGCTGGCGAAGCGCATACGGCTGCTGGTCGCGGCGACGATCACCTACAACGTCGTCGAGGCGGTCGTCGCGATCACCGCCGGCACGATGGCGTCCTCCACCGCGCTGATCGGCTTCGGCCTCGACTCGGTCATCGAGGTCTCCTCCGCGGCCGCCGTCGCCTGGCAGTTCTCCGCCACCGACCACACGGTCCGCGAAGCCCGCGAGAAGACCACCCTGCGGATCATCGCCGTCTCCTTCTTCGCCCTCGCCGCCTACGTCACCGTCGATGCCGTCCGAGCGCTGACCGGAACCGGCGAGGCCGAACCCTCCACTCCCGGCATCGTCATCGCCGCCCTGTCCCTGCTGGTCATGCCGTTCCTGTCCGCCGCCCAGCGCAGGGCGGGCCGTGAGATCGGCTCCGCCTCCGCCGTCGCGGACTCCAAGCAGACCCTGCTGTGCACGTACCTCTCCGCCGTCCTCCTCGTCGGCCTGCTCGCCAACAGCCTCTTCGACTGGACCTGGGCCGATCCGATCGCCGCCCTCGTCATCGCCGTCATCGCCGTCAGGGAAGGCCGCGACGCCTGGCAGGGCAAGGGCTGCTGCGCCGTACCCGCCGCCACGGCGCTGCCCTCCGCGAAGGCGGAAACGGATGCATGCGGCTGCCGGCCCGGCTGTGCCTGCTGCTGACTTCGCGAGGCTGTGGCGGGACGGACGGATGACAAATGGTCAGCTGTCGGCCGATGCCACCGTGGCGAAGGCGCGTACAACGTCGTGCACTTCGCCCCTCACAGCCAGCCGTTGCGCTTGAAGCCTCGGTGGAGGAGGAAGCACGCGGTGGCGATGACGGTGAGGACCAGGGGGTAGCCGAAACGCCAGCGCAGTTCGGGCATGTGGTCGAAGTTCATGCCGTAGACGCCGCAGATCATGGTGGGGACGGCAATGATCGCGGCCCAGGCGGTGATCTTGCGGGCGTCGTCGTTCTGGGCGACGGCGACCTGGGCGAGGTGGGCCTGGAGGATGGAGTCGATGAGGGCGTCGAAGGCGGTGATCTGTTCGGTGACGCGGGTGAGGTGGTCGGCGACGTCCCGGAAGTACGCCTGTATCTCCTTGTCGATGGAGTTGCGCGGTTCGGTGGCGAGGCGGTCGAGGGGACGGGCGAGAGGAATCACGGCCCGCTTGAGTTCGAGGAGTTCGCGCTTGAGTTGGTAGATGCGGCCGGCGTCGGCGCCTCGGGAACCGCGCGCGGAGAAGACATCGGTCTCCACCTGGTCGATGTCGTTCTGGACGGCGTCGGCGACCGTGACGTAGTCGTCGACGACGTGGTCGGCGATGGCGTGCAGGACGGCGGAGGGCCCCTTGGCCAGGTGCCGGGGATCGGCTTCCAGGTCCTCGCGCAGGGGGCCGAGCGAGCCGTGCCGGCCGTGGCGGACGGTGACGACGAAGTCGGGGCCGGTGAAGACCATGATCTCGCCGGTGTCCACCACCTCGCTGGTCGCGGTCAGTTCGGCGTGTTCAACGTAGGTGACGGTCTTGAACACGGCGAACAGGACGTCGCCGTACTGCTCGACCTTCGGGCGCTGGTGGGCGTGAACTGCGTCCTCGACGGCGAGCGGGTGCAGGCCGAACAGTTCCGCCACCCCGGCGAACTCCTCCTCGCTGGGCTCGTGCAGCCCCAGCCACACGAATTCGCCCCGGTGCCTGCGAGCGTGCCGGACGGCCTCCTTCACGGAGTCCGTTCCCGGCCGGCGGACACCGTCGCGGTAGACGACGCAGTTGACCACGGTCGAGCCGAGCGGGGAGCGGGCCGGGTGGCTCAGGTCCACGCGGCGGCGGCTGCGCCGCGCCAGGTTCGCGACTTTGCGCAGGTTGCCGACCATGGACATGCAGGAGTCTCCTTCACCGAGCGTCGGACCCGGACAGTGTGTCAAAGGGCGGCAGGACGGACGTCAGAGCCACCGCTTCTTGCGGAAGATCAGGTAGACAACCGTGACGAGGACGGCGGTGGCGCCGAGCATCAGCGGGTAGCCGAACAGCTGGCGCAGTTCCGGCATGTGGTCGAAGTTCATGCCGTAGACGCCGGCGATGGCGACGGGTATGGCGATGAGCGCGGCGGCTGCGCTGATGCGGCGCATGTCGTGGTTCTGCCGGACGCTGGTCTGCGCGAGGGCCATGGACAGGGCGTTGTCGACGAGTTCGGTCAGGGCCGCGACGCGTTCGGCGGCCTGGGCGAGGTGGTCAGCGACGTCGCGGAAGTAGGCGGCCAGTTCCCGGTCCACGCCGGGGACGCGGCGTTCGGCGAGGTCGCGCAGCGGCTGGGTCAACGGGGCGACCGTGCGCCGCAGTTCGAGGAGTTCGCGCTTGAGCTGGTAGGTACGGCCGACGTCGTGGCCGGCGTCCGGGGAGAAGGCGTCGTTCTCGATCTCGTCGGCGTCGGTCTCCAGAGCGGTGACGACGTCCAGGTACTGGTCCACGACCGAGTCCGCGACGGCGTGCAGGACGGCGACAGGACCGTGGGCGAGGCGCTCGGGATCGGCCTCCAGGCGGCTGCGGACGGCGGTGAGCGGCTCGGAGGGGTCGTGGCGGACGACGACGATGAAGTCGCGGCCCGCGAAGGCCATGATCTCGCCGGTACCGACGATGTCGGTGGTGGGGGTCAGCTCGTCGTGTTCGAGGTAGACGGCGGTGCGCAGGACGAGGAAGAGGGTGTCGTCGTAGCGTTCCAGCTTGGGCCGCTGGTGGGCTTCGAGGGCGTCCTCGACGGCGAGGGGGTGCAGGCCGAAAGCGCGTGCCACGACCTGGAGTTGGTCGGCGGTCGGATCGTGCAGGCCGATCCAGACGAAGGCGCCGGGTGTGGTCCTGGCGACGTCCATGGCCTCGCCGAGCGGCAGTTGGCCCGGTCGGCGACGCCCGTACTCGTACAGGGCACAGTCGACGACGGAGATCGGCTGAGGAGACGTGTCGTGGGCCGTCATGGCTCACCTCCTTGCGGGGCGCGGGTGTCGTCCGTGCCACCGGGTTAGCATATTTGCATGGAAGCGCAAGTAGCGTCATGGGACGAGGAGCAGGCCGAGCGGTCGGTGGCGGTGCTCAAGGCAGTGGCCGACCCCTCGCGCTACCGGCTGCTGTGGGCGCTGACCGAGCGGGAGCTGCCGGTCAGCCGTCTGGCGGAGCTGATCGGCGCGCATGTCGCGGCCACCTCCCAGCACCTGGCGAGGCTGCGGGCGGCGGGGCTGGTCGACTCCCGGCGGGAGGGCACCCGGATCTACTACCGGGCAGCCGGTCGTCAGGTGCGGGCGCTGCTGGAGAGCGCCGTACTGGCGGGGGACGCGGTCGGGGCTCCGGAGGACGCGGCCGAGGCGGGTGAGGCGACGGCGCCTGTCGCGCAGGAGCACCCGGCCGGGGCACGAGTACGTCGCCGCCCGGTCGCCGAGCACTGAGACACCCCTCGTCATACGGTCCGCCAGAGGGCGGAGACGACGGCCGGTTCCATGCTGATGCGGGCGACCGCGCTCTCCACCTGCGTGCTGTCGGCACCCTCGGAGGTGATCTCGGCCCGTATCCGGACCTGGCCGTCCGCACCGCCGCGGCTCGCGGCGACCGCGTGCAGGCGGCTGTCCGGACCGGAGAGCGACTTCACGAGCAGGGTCCGGATGTGGGCCTCGTCCGAGGCCACGACCACGGCCTCCACCTCGTACGGCGTCGGCACCTCGTCGCCGGATCCGGGCTGCCGGTCCAGACGCTGCGCGAGGCGGCGTACGGCGGTGTTGACGGCGACGATCGCCGCCGCCCCGGCGAGCGCGTAACCCGGCAGACCGGCTCCGGCGAGGGAGCCGACGGCGGCCGAACACCACAGCGTGGCCGCGGTGTTCATGCCGGAGACGTTGACGCCGTCGCGCATGATGACGCCGGCGCCGAGGAAGCCGATGCCGGAGACCACCTGCGCGGCGATCCGGCTGGGATCGCCCGAGCCGAAGGAGCTGGACAGCAGGACGAACAGGGCTGAGCCGGTGGCCACCAGGGTGTGGGTGCGCAGACCGGCCATCCGCTGGCGCCACTGCCGCTCGATGCCGATGAGCGCGCCTGCGGACAGTCCGGCACCCAGGCCGACGGCGAAGTGAAGGTTGTTCATCGGTCTACCCCCTGCGCGGAGCGTCGTTCTCGTCGAGCCGGTACTCCTGCGGCTCGGCGTCGTAGGAGTACAGCTCGGCGTAGCGGCCCCAGTCGGTGGCCGTCTCCAGTTGGGCGGTGACCTGTTCGCTGGTGAAGTGATGGGCCAGGAGGTCCCGGAAGAAGCCGGCGCGCAACACCCGACCGGGGTTCTGGCGCAGGCTGCGGGTGACGAGCTGGACCAGCGGCGCGTGACCGAGGACCGCCTCGGCGAAGATCTTCTTCGACTCCTGGACGTCGGCGCCCGCGAACCGCTGTCCGGTGTCGGTGAGCAGCAGGTCGTCGCCGGTGAGGGTGGTGAAGGCCAGCAGATCGAGGGCGTCGACCTGGGGCAGGAGGTCGTCGATCTCCAGGCCGAGGTCGTCGGCGAGATCGACCAGATCGCAGCGGCCGCCCCGGTTGAGCACCATCTCCGCCAGACCGGACAGGCCGTCCACACTGGCCTGCGGGAGCGGAGTGTTGGCCGGGGTGCGCTTGTCCAGCTCGACGGACTCCGTGCGGCCGGGGGTACGGCCTTCCTTGTGGCGTCCGGTCATGGTGCGGTAGACGCGGTCGATCAGGTCCTCGAAGGCGGCCGAGTTGCGGTCGCGGGGGCGGTCGAGGCCGACCTCGAAGACCTCGCGGATCGTGCCGTAGGGCCGGGCGCCGAGGACCACGATCCGGTCGGCCATCAGTACGGCCTCCTCGATGTTGTGGGTGACCAGCACGATCGCGCGGGTCGGGAACTGCCCCGACTCCCACAGCTCCATCAGCTCGCCGCGCAGGTTCTCGGCGGTCAGCACGTCGAGCGCGGAGAACGGCTCGTCCATCATCAGCACGTCCGGCTCGACCACCAACGCCCGCGCGAAGCCGACGCGTTGGCGCATGCCGCCCGACAACTCCTTCGGGTACGCCGACTCGAAGCCGTCCAGGCCGATGAGGTCGATGGCGTGCCGGGCCGCGTCCGCGCGCTCGGCGGCGCCGACACCCTTGGCCTCCAGGCCGAGTTCGACGTTCTGCTGCACGGTCAGCCACGGCAGCAGCGCGAAGGTCTGGAACACCATCGCCGTACCGGGGTTGGCGCCGGCCAGCGGGGTGCCCTTGTAGGAGACGGTGCCGGAGCTGGTGGGCACCAGCCCGGCCAGGCAGCGCAGCAGCGTCGACTTGCCGGAGCCGGACTTGCCGAGCAGGGCGACGACTTCACCGGCGCGGACCTGGAGGTCGATGCCGGACAGGACGGGCAGTTCGCCGTCGGCTCCGGCGTAGGACTTGGTCAGGCCGACCGTCTCCAGCAGTACGTCGCCGTCGGCGGGGCGGGTCCTGTCGTAGGCCGGGGTGTTGCGGTCGGCGCGCAGGCCGCGCAGGGCGTTCAGCACCATGACGTGCTCCAAGTTGCTTGAAAATCAGGGAAGTTCAGATGGATCAGAGGGAGTAGCGGGCCTCGGCCAGCCGGTACAGGCGGCGCCACAGCAGCCGGTTCAGTCCGACGACGTACAGGCTCATCACCGCCACCCCCGCGATCAGGTGCGGGTAGTCGCCGTGCTCGGTGGCCTTGGCGATGTACGCCCCCAGGCCGGTGGCCGTGAGCGTGGTGCCGCCGAAGGTGACGACCTCGGAGACGATCGAGGCGTTCCAGGCGCCGCCGGACGCAGTGATCCCGCCGGTGACGTATGAGGGGAAGATCCCCGGAATGATCAGCCGCTTCCAGCGCTGCCAGCCGGTGACCCCCAGGTCGTCCATGGCCTCGCGCAGGTCGGTGGGGATGGACATGGCGCCGGCGATGGTGTTGAAGAGGATGTACCACTGGGCGCCCAGGGCCATCAGCAGCGTGCCGCCGATGTTGATGGACATGCCGGTCTTCAGGAAGAACCAGACGGCGAGCGGGAAGAGGAAGTTGGCGGGGAAGGACGCCAGGACCTGGACCACGGGCTGGGCGATGCGGGTCAGCCGGGGCGAGAACCCGATCTTCACGCCGATCGGCACCCAGATCACCGTGGCCAGCGCGACCAGCACCAACACCCTTGCCAGCGTGGCCAGTCCGAGCAGCAGCGGCTCAGCGAACACGCCGAGGCCGGTGCGGTCGTAGAGGTAGCGGCCGAGGTCGATCAGGCCCCATACGATCAGCCCGCCCGCCACGAGTGTGAAGACCAGGTCCCCCGTGCGCTGTCGCGCCGGGTCGACGGCCAGCGGCCGGTCGTCGGTGCCGAACAGCCGTCCCGCGCGGCTGAGTCCCCGTCCCACCGGGCGCAGCACCCGGCCAAGCAGTTGCGGCCAGTGCGAGCGGCGCAGGAAGTCGAGGACGACGGAGCGCTGTACCTCGCTCGCCTCGGACTGCTCGTTCTTGAACTTCTCGGCCCAGGCGGTCAGCGGGCGCCAGAACAGGAAGTTCACGCCGATGACCATGACGGCCATGGTGAGGATGGCCCAGCCGACCTTGCCCAGGTCGCCGTCGGTGATGGCGGCGCCCGCGTAGGAGCCGACGCCGGGCAGGGCGTACTGCTGGTTGTTGACGCTGATGGCCTCCGAGGCGACCAGGAAGAACCAGCCGCCGCCGAAGCTCATCATGCCGTTCCAGACCAGGCCGATCATCCCGGCGGGGACCTCGACCTTCCAGAACCGCATCCACTTCGTGAAGCCGAACGACCGTGACAGCTCGTCGAGTTCACGCGGGAGGGAGGTGAGGGAGTAGTAGAAGCCGAACGTCATGTTCCACGCCTGCGAGGTGAAGATCGCGAAGATCGACGCGCACTCCAGGCCCAGCATCGAGCCGGGGAACAGGGCGATGAACCCGGTCACGGCGACGGTGAGGAAGCCGAGCACGGGGACGGACTGGAGGATGTCCAGCGCCGGGATCAGGATCCGCTCCAGCCGGCGGCTCTTGGCGGCCGCGTAGGCGTAGCCGAACGTGAACACGACCGACAGCGCCAGCGCCGCGAACATCCGCAGCAGCGAGCGCGCCGCGTCGTAGGGCAGTTGCGACGGATCGGTGTCGACGTGGACGTTCTGGTGGGTGCTGAAGGCGACGGTGGTGCCCTGGCCCACGCGCAGCACGGCATAGAGGAGGACGAGCACGGCGGCGGCGACGGCCGCGTCCACCCAGGAGAACTGGGAAAGGCGCCGGGGCAGCCGCGCGACGAGGGGTGTGCGCGTCGCCGACTCGGCAGACTTGGTGTCTGTACGGAACGACATCACGGAAGACCTCCGCCCACACTCTGGGCACGCCGACATGACCTGACCGCGACGGACGCGCCGACGGCAGGGCAGGGCTCACCCACGCAGCATGGGAAAGACAAGTAAGGATGGAGTGTGTGCGCGTGATCGGCCACCGCCGCCTCTTCGAGACGGGGGCCGCGTCCGGCGCGGGAGAACCAGGGCCGAGAGCCGTGGTCGACTGACGTCAGCGAGTGCCCGGGAGGCAGCGCGGACTAGGAGGGTCGGCACCCATGGCTGCCTCCGATCCGTGATATGGCTGTGCCCCGACGCCTCGACGTGCGCACAGGACCCGACCCCAAGAGTGTGCCCCTTGTTGCGTCATTACGCAAATAAGGCCGGGCTGTCCCTCCGCGGCCCAAGCACAGGCCGACGCCGAGGATCGTCGGCCCCTGCGGACGCGGTTCAGTTCCGGTGGATCGTGATTGTCGTCCAGAGTCCGACGTGCACGCGGTCGCCGTCCGTCAGCGGCACCGGCCGGTAGGGAGCGATGGGGTCCTCCGTGCCGTTCACCGTGGTGCCGTTGGTGGAGCCCTTGTCGATGAGGGTCCAGGTGGAGTCGGGCTGCTGGATGAGGATGGCGTGTTCGTGGGAGACACCCGGGTCCTCGGGGTCACCGCCCAGGTCGATGAAGGGGGTGTGACCTGTGGACCGGCGGCGGCCGATGGTGATCATGATGTGGGTGAGGGGGATGTGCAGGTCGGGGGTCGGGGTGGGGACGTAGTGTCCCTGGTCCTCCGGCTCGCTGCGGGCCATCACCTTGGCGAAGTATTCGTGGTCGACGTGGACGGTGGCGGTCCAGTCCGGCGAGCCCGCGGGGACGTCCTTGTGCGGGGTAGGCGGTGAGGAAGGCGATGGAGGGACGGTGACGGTGTCTGGCTGAGTGGCGAAGTCGTAGCGGCACTCTTCGCAGAAGCGCGCCTGTTCCCCCCGGGGCGTGCCGCAGTCGGGGCAGCGTTCGGCGGCGGCCGGGACTGGTGCCGAGGACATGCGGTGGCCGCACACCTCGCACCAGTCGTCCGTTTCGGACTGGTGGCCGTTCGGGCAAGTCGGCATGTTCGTTCGTTCTCTCTCCGCCCCTCGGTGCAGGGAGCGCACTATTTCTTCTTCACCCGTACGGTTTTCGTCGAGCGTGTTTCCAGTGTCATCTCGTCGACGCCGGCCACCTTGGCCTTGAGCCGTACCGTGCCGGACGCGGCGTCGACGACATCCACCACCTTGGCGAGCAGCTTCGCGGTGTCGTCGTTGCCGGAGGCACTCGCGAGCTGGACGGCGCGGCCCAGCTTGGCGGTCGCCGAGTCGAAGTCGCCCTGCTTGCGGGCTTCCAGGCCCTCCTGGATGACCTGGGCGAGTTCGGCCTGCCCGGTGTAGTGGGCGACCTGAGGGTTGATGCGAGTGGAAGCGACCATGTCGTCGGTCCAACACGCGCGGATGAAGCCCTGGGAGACCGCCTCCGTCGTACCGTCGGGCTGGGGAACCACGAGGAAGACCCGGGCTGCGAGCATTTCCTCGCCGACTTCCGAGTGGGGAACCCGGATACACACGTGGTAGTCCCGGGACTCGTCGCCCCAGGAGCCTGTCGGGTAGTCACCGGCGCGGGGGTCGGTCTCGGCGCGGCGGAGGGTCAGGTCCTCGACCGTGGGGGCGACCTGCTTGACCCACTTGACCTCGGAGCCCTGCGGGGTCCAGACGCGCAGTGCCACATCGGCGACGCCCTTGCCCATCGCGTTCTCCATCATCTGCCGGAAGTCGTCGGTCAGGCCGGACGGGTCGGCGACGATGTCCACGGAGCCGAGCAGGGCCGAGGAGATGTCGGTGAGTTCCTTCACCTCCCAGTCGGTGCCGACGCCTCGGGTGTCGCAGGTGAAGCGTCCGGCACAGGCGGCGAGTACGGCCCGTAGCGCGCCGGGCTCCTCGTGTTCGTTGCGGCCGTCGGTGAGCAGGATGCCGTGGCGGATCGGGACGTCGGCCGTGGCGAGCAGTTCGTCGGCGAGCCACAGCCAACTGCCGATCGCGGTACCGCCGTCCGCACCGAGGTTGAGCACCGCCTGCTTGGCCTGGTGGCGGGTGGAGGAATCGGCCACGGCGAGTTGGCCGTCCGCGGGGTAGACCTCGTGGGCCATATGAGTACCGGCGATCACGGCGAAGGCAACGCCGTCGCGGATGGTGTCGATCGCGGCAGCGGTGGCGTCGCGGGCGTTCTGCATCTTCGCCGGCGGGTTGTTCATCGAACCGGAGCAGTCGACCATGACGACCACGGCCGCGCCCGGTGCGGTCCCGGGTACCCAGGCCGTGTTCGGGGTCCCCAGCGGCAGGCCGCCGAGGGTGCCGCCGCCGGTCGCGGTCACGGTGACGATCGCGTTGACCTCACGGCCGCCCTCCGGAAGGAACTCGTTCTGGTAGATGTCGACGGCGAACTGCGGCACGTCCGACTTGGAGAAGACAGCCATCGCTTGCGCTCCTTGAGCCTGCTTCGGGTGGGTTCGTGTTCCGCGGACGTCAGTTCCGTGCCGCACGCGCCGCAGAACCTGTCGTCGGGCTCCAGAGGTTCGCCGCAGGCGGGGCAGACGGTCGGTCGCCGCATGGGTCACGCCCACGTCCAGGGGCGGAAACGGTTGGCCCGTTCCACCAGTTCGGTCGCTGAGGTGTCCTGCTGGGCAAGCCGGGCCAGCACACGGTAGGAGCGCTCCATGCCGAAGCGCAGTTCGCGCTCGGTCAGGCCGCAGTCCAGCAGTCGGGTCCCGGCGGCCTCCTGGCCCGCGCCGGGGCTGCCGGAGAGAATCCAGTCGAGTGCGGTGCCCAGTACTTCGGCGGAGAGCTGTTCGATCCGGTCGGCGCCGATACCCAGCTCCCGCAGCTCATCCACCTGGGCCGCTGCCGCGCGCAGGTCATCCAGCAGCGGTTCCCGCGGAGACCGCTCGCGCAGCCGGGCGCGTATCGCGGCGACCCGGGCCGCCGTGAAGTGGATCGACGCCTCCGGCACCGACTCCAACGCCGCCACGGATCCGACCCGTTCACCCGAGGCCAGCAGCACGCGGGCGAGACCGAAAGCGGCGCTGACGTACCGCTCGTCGGTCGTCCACACCAGCCGGTAGTACTCGGCGGCCCGGTCGAGTCGGCCCAGCATCTCGGCGCAGATGCCCAGTGCCAGCTTCGGCGCGGACTCGCCCGGAAAGGCGTCGTACACGGCGTCGAAGGACACTGCGGCCGTCTCGTGGTCGCCGGTCGCCAGCGCGGTCAGCCCCCGGTGCCACACCACCCGCCAGTCATCGAGGTCGTCGTCGGCCAGCGCGGTCAGCATGCGCGAAGCCGCGTCTACGTCATCCATCTCCAGCCGCGCCCGCAGGTCCCGCAGCCGGATCTCGACCGAATCGACGGGCGCTGTCCGCAGGGCCGTGACCAGCTCCGCCGGTGCCGCGGCTGCGAGGCCCGCCAGGAACTTGGCGTTGGGGTCGGTCGGGTCCACCAGCGGCACCGGCAGTGCGAGGGAGGCGGCACGGGCGTCGAGCCGCGCGACGGTGGGACCTGCTCCCGTGCCGGCCGGGCCGGCGGCCTGTACCGAAGCGGCGTGAACCGTACGGGGAGCGGGCGGAGTAGAGCCGACGGCGGCGTTGGCCGGTGCGCCGACCGGCGCCGGTTCCGGACCGAACTCCCCTGCCCCACCCGCCCGTTGCCCCGGCAGGGAAACTGCGGCACTGTTCACCGGCCGACGCGGCACACCGCGCCGCAGCGGGAACACGTGCGCGCCGAGCGTGGACGCGTCGCCGGCCAGCGGAGCGACCAACTTGTCCTCCACGACCCGGAGTTCCTGTCCGAAGATGCTGGACAGGGCGGGGCGGGGCTTGCCGGTCTGCGAGGCCACGATCTCGCGCAGGACGCCGAGGAGTTGGTCGGCCATTTCCTCGGCGGAGGCGAAACGGTTGCCGGGGTCGGGGTCGGTGGCCCGGACGAGGAGCCGGTAGAAGGACTCGTACCGCGCGAAGACAGGGATGTTGTCGGGGCCGGGAAGGCTGTCGATGAAGACCGTCGTGTAGCCCTGGAAGTCGAACGTGAGGAGGGCCAGGGCGCGGGCTACCGTATAGAGGTCGGAGGCGACGGACGGGCCGAACTCGGCGACCTCCGGCGCCTGGTAGCCGATGGTGCCGTAGATCGCGGAGTCCTCGTCGTCCATCTGCCGGACCGCGCCCATGTCGATGAGCTCCAGCCAGCTCTCCTGCTGGATGGCGTTGTCGAGCTTGAAGTCGCAGTACAGCAGCCCGCGGTTGTGGAGGTGGCCGAGGGCTTCCAGTACCTCGACGGCGTACGCGATGGCCTGCTCGACCGGCAGCGGCTCGCGCTTGCCGTCCGGGCCGCGCCGCTCCTCGGCGATGTCCTTGAGGGACTTGCCGCCGACGTACTCCATGACGATGTAGCCGTCCAGCGAACCCGTGCGCTGGTCGAGGTGTTCGACGAAGTTGTAGATACGGACGATGCTCGGGTGCTTGATCTCGGCGAGGAACCGCCGCTCCGAGACGGCGGCGGCCAGCGCGTCCTCGTCACCGGTGTCGAGCAGGCCCTTCAGGACCACCCAACGGTCGTTGACCGCGCGGTCGACGGCAAGGTAGATCCAGCCGAGTCCGCCGTACGCCAAGCAGCCCACGACCTCGTACTGGCCGTGGACGACATCGCCCGCCCGCAGCCTGGGGGTGAAGGAGTACCGGTGGCCGCACTTGGCGCAGAACCCGTCCGCGCGCGCCGGGTGGTCACCGCGGCTGCGCCCGACCGGCGCACCGCAGTCGCTCTTGCCGCAGTACCGGTTCCGCTCCGATACCTCGGCGTTCTTCAGGACCGTGGTGGCCGGGTCGGGACGGGGGATGGAAGGCACGGTCACCAGGCCCGCGCCGAGCCTGGCACGGGCCTGGCCGCTGCCGCCGGCACCGGAGGTGCGCACGGTCACCGACTGACCGGCGCCTTTGCCCGTGACGACGTGGGACAGCCGCCCCAGCACGGAAGGGGGCGAGGCCGAGGTGTTCCAGGAACGGCTGCGGCTCGGGCCCTCGCTCCTGGACGAGGCCCGGGCGCTCCCGGTGCCGGCTCGCTGCGGTACCGGCGCGCGTCCGCAGACGTCGCAGTACAGATCGCCGCCGCCGATGTCCTCCATGGTCCCGGCGCAGCCTGGGCGTCGGCACTTGCTCATGGTGTCCACCCTGTTCCCCGTGTTCCCCGTCGAATGTTCATGGGCGGATTCATCGCCCCTCCCGGGGGCCGCGGGCTCCGCAGGCCCAGGACCGGTGCGTGTCGTGCCCGCACCCCGCGGTCGAGGAGATCCGGGCCGACCGGGACTTCGCCAGCCGATTCATGGACCGGTCCACCAGCGGCATCCCGCGGCGCGCGCTCCGAGGCCAGGAGCAAGATCTCGGACACGCTCTCAGCCCTTCGCGGGGAACTCGGCCAGGGGACGGCGCAGGCCGACTACAGCCAGGGCGGCGATGACGATCGCGGCGCCGGCGAGACCGACCGGTCCGGAGAGCGCACTGCCAGCGCCTTCCGAGGAAGCCTGTTCGTAGGCACTGGTGTTGATGCCGATCAGCTTCTGCAGTGCCGTGTCGAACTGGCCGAACGCCCAGTTGGAGTCGCCCGGGGCGTAACTCACGCAGAACGCGATCGCACCGGTCACGTCCCCGGAGGAGGCGAGGGCACGGATCTTGCGGTCGTCCTTCTCGTACACCTGGTAGCGGGCCACGACGGTCTCGGCCTGTTCGCGCTCGCCGCGGAAGGTGATGTTGCGGAACTCGTCGCCGAAGAAGCCGATGAAGCGCAGGTCCTCGTTGTCGGCACGGTAGGCGTCCATGGCGGTGGCGGCCCGTGCGTCGTAGGTGTGGATCGTGGCTCCGGGCAGGTTCATGAGCTGCTGGGTCTTCTCGAAGAAGTGCTGTTCGTGTTCGGCGGCGTTCGGCTGGTCCAGCAGATAGCGGGACTCGTCGGCGTTGGCGTCGTAGGCGACGGCGCGGGCGCGGGTGAGGGCGACGACCGAGTCGTAGGCGTCGCGGCGCGCGGTGTGCAGGTAGTCCTGCTGGGCGGATATCTGCGTGGCCGCGGTGATGGAGACGCCGAGGGCGATCAGGATCGCGACCGCGAGGGCCGGATTCACGATGCGCCGGAACCGGAAGGTGAAGAAGAGGTGGAGGAGGACGAGGAGGGCGACCAGCAGCAGGCCGGCGGCGAGGACACCGATCCGGGCCGAGGACAGTCTGTCCGTGGTGCTGGCGTAGGTCGTGTTGAAGGCGATGTTGTTCGCCGTGACCAACTGGTCGGCCTCCGGCAGCAGTCGGGTCCGCATCAGCTCGGTGGTGGACCGGTAGCCGGCCAGCGTGGCGGGGTCAGTCTTCCCCGCGGCGAACGCCTTCTGCTTGCTGAGGAGCAGCGCGTGCGAGGCACCCTCCTCGTATTGGCCGAAGTCGGCGATGGCCTGGGCTACGGACGCCTCGGCGACGGGGTCGCCCTGGGCCGCGACCGAGAGATCGCGAAGATAGACGCCCGCCTGGCTGCGCCGCTGGTTGTAGATCTTGGCGGCGGTGCTCCGGTCGTCGGCGAGGTCCGCGTTGGTGCCGAACATCAGCTGGTTGGCCAGCTGGGCGTCCATGTCGTTGAGCGTGAAGTAGAGGCCGGTGGCGCTGGTGATTTGGGGTGCGGAGTGGTTCCGGATGTCGGACCAGGCTGAGCGCGCGAACAGCCCGGTCACGACGAGCGCGATCATGAGCAGTGCGGAGACGCTCAACGCGGCACCGCGCAGGAGTCTCAACCATTGGGGGACGGTCGTAGGAAGATGGCCACGCCACAGTCGCGGTGATCTGAGGCGCGGCCTTCGTATTCCGCGCAGCGGTCGGCGTATCCGACTGTCAGGGGAAACACGCGACTCGCGGTGTCTCCCCCTGGGCGGCCGGAGCGGGTCGGCCCCCGTCGGAGCCGACGTCCCGGGCGGTGCCGCGGGGCGCTGTTCCGTGGCGCTGATGTCCGGCATTGCGTTGAGTCCCCTTCGCGCTGCGGAGCGGCCTGCGCCGCGCTTTCCGCGAGGGCCACTCTTGCGTTTCGCGCACGAAGTAGTCCTGTCTTGTCGCACCTTTGACGCCGTGTCATCGGAATCTTGACGCCGGGGGCGGATGGGAGCGACGGGGCGTGTGGGACGCCGGGTTCCTGCTCCGTTGTCTGGGCGCCGCGGACCACCACGGCGACGCCGCCCTGGTTGGGATGGGGGGACGCTCTGCACGCCGCCGTCATCAGCGGCACGCGCTCGGGGGCACCCTCACCGAGGAACTAATCGTTTAGATCGTATCCACGACACGAGGGGATCGGCAGTCTGCTAAATGCGGTCTTCTCGTGATCGAACCCTGGTGGTAGAACTCGTTGTGTCTATCTGGGCGCCGCAAGACGGGGGGTAGAAATGACAGAACTGCCATGTCGTGAAGAGCAGTTGCCCCCGGCTGCCGATACGGTCTCGCCGTACACCATTCCGGCGCAGGCTGTAGCACCAAATCCGTTCGATACCCGGACTCCGCTACAACAGGTGTTCTTCTGGAGCCCCGTCCAGTGGGAGGAGTTCACCTGCGAGTGGGTCAGGCTACGGGCGAAGGAGGAGGGCTACCTCGGCGTTGAGATCATCGGCGGCAGTAACGACCGCGGTGCGGACGTGGTCGCTTTCCAGACCGAGCAGAAGCTCAATGGCCCCTGGCACTGCTACCAGTGCAAGCGGTACGAACGGGAGCTGACGCTGGCGCAGGCGCTTCCGGAGATGCTCAAGCCCTTCGTCGCAGCGGTCGAGACGTCCCGCACTCTGCCGACCCGGTACTTCTTCGTCGCCCCCAGAATCGCCCCACGGCTGGTGGACGCAGTGCTGACGCCCCAGGACCTCAAGCAGCGCTTCCTGGAGCATCTGAACGGGCGGCCTCAGCACGTGCGCGAGCTGGACCCCGGCACCCTGGCCCGGGCACGGGAGTTGGCTGAGGCAACAGACTTCACGATGTTCTGGACCGTCAACCTGGCCACGATGCTGGAGCTGTACGCCCAGACACCAATGTTTCCTGCCCGGTTCAACCTGCCGCCCACCGGCAAGCCCGACAAACTCGTGCCCCCGGAGCAGCCCGACACCGCGCTTGAGGCGCGGTTCCTAGAACAGCTGCTGAGGGTCTATCAGGAATATTTCGACGACCGCATCCATACGCTGGCCGACGCCTTCGCCCACCGCGAGACGGGCCCCCATCTCGGCAGACAGCGTGAAGCGCTGTACGCGGCCGAAGCGCTGCGGATGTTCGCACGTGACAGTGTGCCCGGCGAGGTCTATCAGGAACTGCAGGCAGACGTCCTGGTCATGCTTGTTGAGGTCGCGATGCGGCGGTTCCCCACGGGGTTCGACCGCCTTCAGAGCGTGCTGGAGCGGGCCGGAGTGGTCCAGACCCACTCCCCAATGCTCCACCCGCACTTCAAGAATCTCGAACGCATAGGCATGTGCCACCAGTTCGCCAACGACGACAAGCTGACCTGGTGCCGGGAGGAGGCGGCAGAGTGAACCCTCTAAACGGCCCCGTCGAGGTCGCCATGCGCGCCCTGGTGCTGCTCGCCGATTCATACCCAGAGCCGATCGACCTGTCGATGCTCACCGTCTTGGACCACGCGATGCTGCACAGCGGCCAGTTCCAAGGTCCCCCGAGCCTTCATCCGCATCTGCCCGCACAGCCCGGAGAGTTGGGACTCCGGCGGCGTCTCCTGCACGAAGGGCTCGCTGTACTCACCCGCTCCGGACTGGCCGAGGTCGAAAGTACCGACCAGGGCTTGGTGTACCGAGCCACCAACCGCGGCTCCGGGTTCGTCGGCATCCTGGAGGCCCCCTATGCCGCTCAGCTGCAGGATCGGGCGCGCTGGGCGGTTCGGGAGTATGCGCCTCGCACCGACGCCCGCCGCGCCATGCGTAGCTTCGTGGCCTCCTGGAACGAGGATTTTTTGACAGGTCTGCGGGAGGGAGGCGCGACCCGTGGCTGATCTTAGCCTGACCCATTTGACCTGGGCCGGCTCCGCCCTGCCCACCGCGCAGGTCACCTTCGGCCCCGAGTTGACGATCATCTGCGGAAACTCCAACACCGGCAAGACGTTCATCGTCAACTCCATCGACTACATGCTCGGAGGCCGCCGCAACACTCCGTCAATCACCCGCGCCGCCGGTTACGGCCAGATTCTGCTTGGCCTGAAGCTGCCCGATGGCAGCCCTCTGACTCTGGTCCGCAAGCCCGGTTCCAACCACATCCATGTCCATCAAGCGGATCTGCGGAACCTGACCCACGCCACACCAGACGCGGTGGTTTCCGCACGGCGGGCCAAGCACGACATCTCCAAATACCTGCTGGAGGTGCTGAGCCTGGACGCGACCTACATCCGCACCAATGAGCAGGGCAGTACAGCCCTCCTGCAGCTGCAGGACATCGCTCACCTGGCCGTGGTCACCGACGGTCGGATCGACGATGAGACCCCGCCATGCCAACGCGGACGCGGGCAGTCCTCGCGTACTGCGGGACGCTCGGTAATGCGGCTGAGTCTGACCGGGGACGACGAACCTCCCGCGAACCTGTCCAATGCCGCCCAGCGCCGGGTCCAGCGCGGCAAGATCACCCTCATCGATCAACTCGTCGTGGACCTGTCGAACAAAATCAGTACCCCCGGAAACGCCGAAGCGTTGCGGCGAATCCTGGGGCGCCTGGACACGTCCGTCCGCGAGGCAACCCGATCCCACCACGCGGAAAGCGAACATCAGGCAGCAGCGATTGCGGCCCGCGCCCAACTCAACGAGGACGAAGCCCGGTTGACCGCCCGCCTCAGCGAGATCAGCGATCTGCTGGGCCGCTTCGACCTTCTGCAGCGACAGTACGAGTCCGATCTGGCCCGCCTGGCAATGGTCAGCGAAGCCGGCAACCTGCTGGGCTACTTCCAGACCGGACGCTGCGTCTTCTGCGGCGCTGAGCCAGAACACCAGACCGCCCACCACGGTCTAACCGAGACTACCCAACTCCACCAAGCCGTTCAGGCCGAGGACCACAAGACCCGCGTACTCCTCGCCGACCTGAGACTGACCATCACAGACCTGGACGGACAACGCGCTGAACTTGCGAGCGAAATTGCCGATATCCGCGCCCAGGAAGCGTCGGCGGAGGCAACCATCACCGATATCACGCGGCGCCTGGAGCCTCTGAACGATGCCCTGGAGCAACTCTTGGAACAGCGCGCTACCGTCCAGCGCGACCTCGAACTCTTGGCCCGCATCGAGGAGCTGGACGAGCGCCGCGTTGCACTCACCGGCGAGGCAGCCCCTGCGCGCCGCGCACCCTCCTACATCCCCGCCAGTATTCAGAACGCGTTCAACGCCGAGCTGCAGGCCATCCTCGACGACTGGCACGTTCCCGGCGTCGATGCCGCCACCTGGGACACCTACAGCGGGGAGGTCAGGGCAGGCGGAAGCGACCGTTCGTCCCATGGACGCGGCTTGCGCGCCCTCCTCCACGCCGCGTTCTCCACCGCCCTGGCCCGGTACTGCAGCGAACACCGCATGCCCCACATGGGTTTCCTGGTCTTGGACTCGCCTCTGGTCACCTTCGGCCAGCTGGAGCCCGGTGACGAAATGGTGCCTCTTTATGTCAAGGACTACTTCTATCGATACTTCCTCCGCTTCCCCGTGCAGCGGATCATCGTGGAAAACTCCATCCCGCCCGACGACGTCATCGAACAGGCCCATGTCGTCTTCTTCGGCACCCGCGGCCCAGGGCGCCCCGGCTTCTTCCCAGATCGCCATCGCACAGCGAAATGACCCGCTGCCCCTGAAGAAACACCTCTGGGCTCTGGCGCAATCGGCACGCGCCGCCCCCGAAGCGTGACCCCAGAGAGGTTAGGGGCCAAACTGCAGTCGAACCGGTCACACGACCCCTCCCCCGTTCTGTCACAGCACCATCGAGAAAGCGGGGTCGGAGGTAACGGAAGGTGAGGGATATTTGCCGCGCCGAGCAACAACGGTGGCATCACACCAGGCCCCCTCCGACTCGTGCTCTGGGGAGAATCTGGGGAGTATGGGCGGCGTTGGGGAGCGCGTGGGGAGATTCGCCTGCGTAACGCGGAGTGTCCCTGAAAGACGCTGAAAGAGTCATACGTGCAGGTCAGAGGCAACCGGAGCTGCATCACCGCAGGTCAGCGCCTCCAGGTAGACAACTTCAAGAAGATCTCGTCGTGGGCGGCGATTCTGTTCGCACCGACGCTGGTCGGCACGATCTACGGGATGAACTTCGATCGGATGCCGGAGTTGCACTGGGTGCTTGGGTATCCGTTCGCGATCGTGCTGATGGCGGTCGTATGCACCAGTTTGTACGTCATCTTCAAGCGGAAAGACTGGCTCTGAGTCATCGCCCGAGGAGGCGCTTCCGCGCGGCAGTGGGGCCCTGATCGCAGGCGTTGTCGGAAACCAGCCGAAGTACAAACGGCCGTCCTTCGAGCTGACGTGCACGCCCCCCCGGTCGTCCACGACCAGATGGCAGTCCTAGGCAGTGAACTGGTCCATGACGAGCGTGGGCTCGCCCGGACCAAGCTGCCACTCACGCCGGCGCCGGGAATCGACGGTAGTCGAGAATCCGGGGCTCACGGGAGCCATGGTCACGAGCAATCACCTTCCTGACCTGCCGTTTTCCCGGAAGGTGATCTACGTTGACATGTCGGCGCACATGTTGGCCAGCCTTTCTCGCTGAGCCTGGAGGAGTCTCACTGATCTGAGTGGGGCGGACTCGAATCTCATGTCCGGCGGCTGTTGTCGAGGGTGCGGTCGCCCACTGGAGTGACCTGCGTCCCGTTCAAGATGGCTTGTCTCACGGTAGGCCAGTGGGGCTGCCGCTGGTTCCGCCAGGAGGGCGAAGCCGGCGATCAATTGACGGACCGTTCAGGAAACGCAGGACGGCGAGGACGCGCCTGTGATGGCCATCCGCGGGGGGCAGGTCGAGCTTGGCGAAGATGTTGTTGATGTGTTTGGCGACCGCGCTGTCGGTGACGACCAGGTCTTCGGCGATGGCGGTGTTCGAGCGGCCTTCGGCCATCAGGGCGAGTACCTCTCGCTCGCGCGGCGTCAGCCGCTGCAGCGGGTCGCTGTCACGGCGCAGCAGCAACTGGGCGACGACCTGCGGATCCAGTGCCGTGCCGCCGGCCGCCACCCGCCGTACGGTCGCGGCGAACTCCTCGACGTCGGCGACGCGTTGCTTGAGCAGGTAGCCCACCCCGCTGGTGTTGGCGGTCAGCAGGTCGGCGGCGTACCGCTCCTCGACGTACTGGGACAGCAGCACGACGGCCGTCGTCGGCCACTGCCGACGGATCGCCAGCGCCGCGTGCACGCCCTCGTCGGTGAAGCCGGGCGGCATGCGGACGTCGATCATCGCCAGGTCGGGCCGGTGTTCCCCGACCGAGGCCAACAGCGCCTCGGCGTCGCCCACTTCGGCCGTGACCTCGAAGCCCGCCATCTCAAGCACCTTGACCAGCCCCACCCGCAGCAGCACGGAGTCCTCGGCGATCACCGCTCGCACAGCGGCTCCCACGGCAGCTCCGCGGCGACCGTCGTCGGGCCTCCGGCGGGGCTGCTGATCCGTAGGACGCCGTCGACGGAACCAACGCGCCCGGCCAGCCCGGTCAGGCCGGTGCCGGCGGCCATGTCGGCGCCACCCACACCGTCGTCGGTGACCTCCACCCGCACCACATTTCCGGTCCGCCGTAGGCTCACGTCCACGCGTGTGGCGCGGGAGTGCTTGGTGACGTTGGTCAGCGCCTCGGAGACGACGAAGTACGCGACCGATTCGGTGCGGGGCGCCGCTCGCTCGTTCAGGTCGACGTGGAGGCGTACGGGCACAGCTACCCGGGCGGTCAGACCGGACAGCGCCGCGTCGAGGCCGCGATCGTCGAGCACCGCGGGATGCAGTCCCCGTACGAGGTCGTTCAGTTCGCTGATGGCCTCCTTCGCCTCACGGTGCGCCTCGTCGATCACCCTGAGCGCCTCGTCCGGCAGGTCCGTGAGCGTCGCCCTGGCCAGCCCCAGATTGACCGCGAGGGAGACCAGGCGCTGCTGAGTGCCGTCGTGCAGATCGCGTTCGATCCGGCGGCGCTCGGCGTCGGCCGCCTCGGCCAGGTCGGCGCGTCGGGCGGCGAGATCCGTGACCCGCCGCTCGAGTCGCTGCGCACGGCTGGGCCCGAGCAGCGCCCGCGCCGCGCGCGTCTCCACCCGGGTCACCGCTGTGGCGAGCGGGGGCGCCGCGGCGAGGAGCAGCACGCCCCCCGCAGTGACGTATGCCGCCTGGATGAGTCCCGTGTGCGTGGCCCACATCCACCCGTAGACGGTGGCGCACCCGATGCCGGTGCCCCATACGGCCAGGACCAGCACTTCCGCAGCGGCGAGAAGCGGCCCAAGGAGCGTGTGATAGGCGGCTTTCCGCCAGGTCTGCGCGGAAGTGAACAGCCGGAGCAGGTGATGCGGCCTCAGGCGCTGTCCCGCCGCCGCTGCCGAGGCCGGCAGGGAGCGAGGGATGTCCGCTCCGAGCAGTTCTTGATGACGCCACCTTTGAACCGCCGTCAGCGGCGGCGCGACCAGGAGGAGCAGGAGGACGACGGCGACCAGCCCGGGAACGATGTCCCAAGGCGCGTGCACCGATCCGACGACCGGCTTGGCCCCGAGCCACAGCCACGCCGGTACCGCGGCGAGATGCGGCACCACGCCCGCAGCCAGGAAGGCCGTGTCCTGCCGGGCCGTCCTGACCCGTCGTCGCAGTAGACGGCTGGGCGGCCCGAGTACGGAGGGGAGCGTCATGGACCGACCGTAGAGCTCCAGTTGGGGCGGGGACCATCCACCTGTCCTCAGGTTCGATGGTGAAGCCCGCACCACCCCGAAGCCGGATCCGTCCGTTACTGACCTTCGCGCGCCCCGCAGCCACGCTGTTTCCACAAGGCCGCAGACCCGCTGCGGTACCAACAGCGACGGGGTAGAAGACGCCATGGACGCACCACACGCGGAAGATCCGGGAGCCCACCGTGAGCAGGCGCCGCAGCAGCCGCGGTCCGCGGGGCGGACGATCACCGAACTCCAGGAGACGGCAGTTCCGTACGACGCGGAGGCGACGCCCGGCCCTGGGCCGTCGCCACGACGCAAGTGGCCCGGGGGCGAGCCCCGTTACCTCGGCCTCGCGCTCGTCGGCTGCGGCGTCGCCATGCTGCCCTGGCTCGTCGTCCTCGCAAAGACCCTGCCGGCCACCACCCGTGTCCGGCACTGGTCGACCGCCTGGGTGGGGCTCGACGCCCTCGAGGCACTCGGTCTGGCCACCACCGGCCGGCTGCTGCTGCGCCGGGATCCCCGCTGCGCTCTCACGGCCACGGCCACCGCCGCCCTCCTGGTCACCGATGCCTGGTTCGACGTGACAACCTCGGCCGCGGGCACCGAGTTCACCACGGCCGTCGCGATGGCCGTCGGCATCGAGCTGCCCATGGCGACGTTGTGCACGGTACTCGCGGTCCGCTCGCTGCGGCGCCCGTCCCGGGACCCGGGCCGAGGTGTCCGGACACGCTGGTGACCGAGAGGCCGAAACAACGGTTCGGCGGGCGATCCGCGGCCGTCACCCCCGGACGATGGGTTCGGTCCCGTCCTCATGGTTCGCGAACTGCCACCTTCACCGCGAATTCTTGAGGCAGGCGTCTCGCTGTCCTGACGAAGCCAGCTCAACAAGCACCGCCCTCGCCATGATCGATGAGACGCGTGCGCGACGGTGGCCACATCACTGCCAGGACGCCTCGTCTCGCTGCGGTGAGTCGCAAATCGACGTGTCACCCCGCAGGTCGGCGGTCCCGTCTCTGAAAGATCTGAAGAGACGGGACTCGGAGGACCGGCGGCCCGAGCTGCCCGGTGCGGTCCGTCGAGGAGGCGCCACGACACACTGCCCGGTCGTTGCCGACCAGTACAAGCCCGGGAAATGGCGTGAACCCTATGACCATCGAAACGGCCGTACCGGAACCGCGTCCTCGAACCTGACCGACACGCAGTCCAGCAGCGGACGCCGTCGACGCTCGCGCCGGCCTTCCATGCACGACACCTCGACGTACGGCACGGTCCCGCCCGCCTCAGCCGGTACAACCATCCGGCACGCCCAGCGTGCTCACCCCGCACGATTAGGTTCGCTGTCAAAAAGCCGAAACGACTGGGTTCGTTGTCAAACGCCTCGATTGGATGTGTAGGTTCTCGGCGCTCGCATCGGATGCCGCCTTCACGAGTCGTGGCTGAAGCGGGACTGCCTCGCGCTCACGGAACTTCGATCCCGCAATGATGCGGATCGCCTCCCAGCCGTTCTGTCTGTACTGGCGTGATGGTTCGCGTGAGCGCCGGCACACCCGGACTTTTTCGTGCGTCGCGCGGATGGCTCGTCCATGGTCGTCGATGTCCGTTCCGAGGTCTTCTCGCAACCGGGACCGCTGGGGCCAGGGCCCGATGCTGCCGGCGACCGGCCCGCGTGGGCCAGAAGCAGCAACTTGTGATTCCGATGGTTGCCGGGCGATCTCGGCGGTAATGTCGCCCCGATGGGGGGCGTGCATGGGAGTATTGCCCATCCCGGACGGGACCGGGGCGGACGGCGATGCCGGGCTCACAGCCTTCGGGCTCGCCTATATCTGTGGGCATTTCGCCGAGATCCGCACCGATCTCGGCGATGACAGTTCCGATCCTGACACGCCGTTGCAGCGCTTGCTGGCGGCGGTCCAGCCACACACTGGGCAGTCGGCGGCGTTATCGGGTGCCGACCCCTCCGGGTTGGAGGCTCTGGTGGATGCGGTTCATCTCGCCGTGGTCCGTGCCACCGGGGACGCCTGGGGTGTGTATGGCCAGGCCACCCGCCACGCCACGCTTGCCGGGGTTGCGCCTGTCGAGATCGTCTATCGGTGTCCGCTGGGCGTGTGTGCCGGGAGGCTGCGCGAGGAGGTGACCGGCCCCGCCCGCTGCGAGGTCGGCGGCGGGCCATTGCGGCGCGAACGGCTGTCCTGAGATGTCGGTCATCCTGGGCGAGCTGGGCAAGAAGTTGACCGAGCGCTGGCTCACCCTTCTCGTGCTCCCTGGCGCCCTCTACCTCGCGGTGTCTTACGCAGCCGTGACGCTCGGCCACAGCCAAGCGCTCGATGTGCAGCGGCTCATGACCGAGATCACCGACCGCGCCGCAGATCCGGCCGTGAAGACGGCCGGAGGCCAGATCACCCTGCTCGCGGCCGTCCTCGGCGGAGCGGCGGCGCTCGGCCTCGCGGCTCAGGCCCTGGGCACCCTCGCCGAACGCCTCGTCCTGGCGGCGGGCTGGCAGGCATGGCCCGCCCCGCTGAGCGCCCTTGCCCGTCGCGCCGTGGCCTTTCGTGCCGGACGGTGGGCCCGCCTGGACGCCGTCGTTCGCGCAGAGCAGCGCCGTGCTCTCGCGCCTGCCCCCGCCGACCGGCCCGACCCGCAACGACGGCTGCGCGCGGCTCACAGGCGCTCCCGAATTTCCGTCGGACCACCTGAGCGGCCGACCTGGAGCGGCGACCGGATCCAAGCCGCGGCCCTCCGCCTGGACCGCGACCACCATCTGGACCTCTTCGGCGTCTGGCCACAGCTGTGGCTGGTCCTGCCCGATCCAGTCCGCACCGAGATCTCCTCCGCCCGATCGGCTCTGACGCGGGCAGCCAATATGGCGGCCTGGAGCGTTCTGTACGCGCCCCTGGCCTGGTGGTGGCCGGCGATTCCGCTGGCGGCCGTCCTCATGCTCATCGCCCGACACCGGATCCGTTCGACCATCGACGCCTACGCCGGGCTGGTCGAGGCCGCAGCCAAGGCCCACGCCACCACCTTGGCCGCCCAGCTCGGCATCGACCACACCGGTCCTCTTTCGAGGGACCCTGCTCGACAAGATCCCCGCCGTGGCCGATGCCGTCGGCCGCCCCAGACACCGGCCCGACGCGCTCCCCGCCGACCGCGGCTACGACCACGACAAGTACCGGCGTCTGCTCTGGGCCCGCGGCATCCGCCCGGTCATCGCCGAACGAGGCACGGAACACGGCTCCGGCCTCGGCATCTTCCGTTACGTGGTCGAGCGCACCATCGCCTGGCTGCACGGCTTCCGCCGCCTGCGGATCCGATGGGAACGACGCGACGACATCCACGAAGCCTTCCTCGGCCTCGCCACCTGCCTCATCACCCACCGCCACGCCCAACGCCTTTGTTAGGACCTCTTAGCCGAACCGGGACGGCGGCGGGCCATTGCCCGCCGCCGTCCGTCGTGGCGTCTTCAGTCCCAGGGCTCGGCCAAGTTGTTGCGATAGGCGTAGCCGACGGCCTGGGCACGGTCGGCTGCGCCGATCTTGGTGAAGATGCGGTTGATGTGCGTCTTCACCGTGGCCGGGCTGACGACGAGCCGGGCACAGATCTCCGCGTTGGACAGGCCCCGGGCGATGAGGGTGAGCACCTGGGTCTCGCGCGGGGTCAGGCCGTCGGAAGGTGCGGGGGTTTGCGGCGTGTGGGCCTGTTTTCGCTGCGCGGCGGGCGGTGCGACCTCGCTGGTCTGCACGGCCGCGACCAGGCGGGCCTGTACCTCGGGATCGAGCCAGATGCGGCCGTCGTGGACGCTGGTGATGGCGTCCTCTATCGCGTCGTCGTCGGCGTCCTTGGTGAGATAGCCCCGCGCTCCCGCCTGTAGTGCCGGGAAGACGGAGTCGTCGTCGGCGTAGGTGGTCAGCACGAGTACCTTGCAGCCGGGTACCTGCTCACGCAGTGCCGCAGTGGCCGCGACACCGTTGAGGACCGGCATGTTCAGGTCCATCAGTACTACGTCCGGGGCCAGTTGTCCGGCGAGCAGCACCGCTTCCGCACCGTCACGGGCCGCGCCGACCACCTCGATGCCGTCCAGCATGTCGATCAGCAGGACCAGGCCCTTGCGTACGACCTGCTGATCGTCCGCGACCAGCACTTTGATCTTCTCGCCGTCAGATGCCGCCTTGCCGGGCTCCGTCACGCGGGTATCTCCATCCGTACTTCCCATCCATGCGCTGTCGGCCCCGCGTGCAGGGTGCCGCCGACCCCGGTCACGCGTTCGCGCATGCCGGTCAGCCCCAGGCCGGAGCCTTCGGCCACTGCCGCCCGGACCGGTCCCGGCCCGGTGCGGCGGTCTTCGACGGTCAGGATTGTGGCCCCGGGCTCATGGACGAGCGTGACCGTGGCCTGTGCGTCGCGTGCGTAGCGGACCGTATTGGTCAACGCCTCCTGCACACCGCGGTACAGGGCTTCACCAACGTCGGGCTGCAGCTCCCGGTGCGGCCCGATCACGGACAGCGTCACGTCGAGCTCCAGGTCCACCCGATAGCGTTCGACCAGTTCGGGCAGCCGATCGAGAGAGGGCACGCGCTCGCCGCGCAGCGCCCGCACAGCCCGGCGCGCATCGGCCACACCCTCCTTGACCAACTCACCGGCCCGGTCCAGCAGCCCCCGCAGATCCCCGCTCGCCTGGTCGCGCCGGGCCATCCGCCGGGCGGCCTGCATCTGCACGGCCAGTCCGGACAGGGTATGGGCGAGCACGTCGTGCAGATCCTGGGCGATACGGGTGCGTTCGGCCAGCGCCGCCGCCTCGGTCTCCGCCTCCCGGGCGTCCTCGAGCTGGGCCAGCAGCACGGTGACGGCCACCTCGTTGATGATCGACTGCCGTACCACGATGCCCACGACGGCCAGGATCACGCCGAACAGGACCTGATGCAGGAAGTTGTCGGTACCGCCGTCCAACCCGGCGGCCGCCGCGCCGGTCAGAGCGCCCATGACGACGACCGCGAGCACGGTGGCCGCCCGTCGCTCCAGGATGAGGAAGGCCGTCAGGACCACGACGGACGGTGGCAGGGTAGACATCGAGCCGGGCTGCAGGATGCCCAGAGCGAACCCGAAGCCGTCCACCAGCACGCAGAACACCAGGCAGCGGGCAGGACGACCGGCGAGGGGCCACAGGTTCGACGCGACCGCGGCCATGGGCAGCAGACAGCCGACGAGCACCAGGGTTACTGCCAGGTGCCTGCCCCTGACGCCGGGGGCGGGGGAAGCGTGCAGGGACTGGACGGCGATGGCGGCCATGACTCCCCACAGCACGGGCTGCATGCGCCGGCCCCTGCCTTCGCGTCGCTCCCGGGCACTGGCAAGAGCCACGGCCAGCCGTGGACTGACCGGGCCCGTCGGCTGAAGTGTGTCCGTCACTTCTGAAGAATAGGTGCGCGCTGCGCCCCTGATCGCAAAGCTCGGCCCGGGCCCGGGCCCGCGAACGCGGAACCGGGCCAGGGCGGAGTGTGTTGCGAGCGGCGGTCTGCCGGGCGCCACGCTTCAGGCCACGGCGGGGGTGACAAGGGGGGAGGTAAGCCGGTAGGCCCGGACGCGCACCACCACCAGGCGGCACACCACCTGAGTGACGGCCATCAGCAGCAGCGCGGCGGTCCAGGCGGCGGCGCCGGTGATCAGGTTGTCGCGGCTGAACTGCGCAATGGTGTGAGCGCCGCTGTGCTCGGCCCAGTACACGAAGGCCGAGCGCGCGCCCATGCCCAGCACCCACAGAAGGGCGGCCAGCCACCCGGCTTTGGAGTACGCGGCGCCGTCCTCGGTCAGGCTGACGCGGGTGGCCAGTCCACTGGCCAGTCCGAGCACTATGCCCATCGTGACGCCGAAGAGGTCCAGCTGGACGTCGTGGCCCTCGGTCGGGAAGGAATGAAGGTAGTGCGCGGCCGCGGCGCTGACGGACACCAGCGGCAGCAGGAGCGTGCGGGGCGTCAGACGGCCGCCGCGCATCTGCGGAATCACCAGAAGGATCAGGGCGGCGGAGATGAGGTAGTCAGTCGTCGTCATGGGGAGGAGCTTGCCGCCCGCGGCGCCGCACGGCCTCGGCCCGCGGGTTGACTCCTGGTTTGATACCTGGCGTCAACCCACGGGTTGACGCGCAGAACAGCCGTTTCACCTACGAGCCCGTGTACCTCGCCGAGGTAGCGCTGCCGTTCCTGGACGAGCCGCGCAACCCGCCCTCGGTCAGTACGAGTACGAGCGCACGCGCCGCTGAAGCCGGACGGCCAGCGGCTGCGACGGGTCTCTCCTCGTCTTCCCGCAGTACAGCTGGGGCTACCCCGCGGTTCTGAAGAACGCCCTCGGCTTCCTCTACACGGAGTGGCGCGACAAGCCCGCCGCCGTCGTCAGATGCGACACCCGCGGCGGCAACCGGGCCGTCGCCCAGCTGCGCGGTGTGCTCCAAGGGCTGCACATTTGAGGGGCGAAAATACAGAGAATGAGGCACTGCGGCGGGTACGAACGGGCACGGTCGCCACAGGGCTGCGGTCGTCCCGGTGACCGGCCGACGATCATGTGAAGCCAGTGACGTCAGCACGCCGACAGCTGATGTCACAGGGTTCGAACCCCTGCCGTTCATCCATGGCTTGGAGCTCCAGTACCAGACCTCCTACGGCGGCGGCTGGACGGCAGCCACGGCGGCCAACTCGACCGTGCCGACCACCGTGAAGTCGTCCGACCTCGGTTGCTCGGATCTGTCCTACGCGGTGCTGACGGCGAACAGCGGATTCTCCTTGACCAACAAGAAGAACCCGACGGGCCCCATCAGCAACTCCGCCGGGATGTGTGTGGACAACCGCTCGGGGAACACCACGAACGGCAACCCGATCCAGCAGTATTGGTGCAACGACACGAACTCGCAGCAGTGGACGCGGAACCTCAACGGCACGCTGACGGTGGAGAACAAGTGCATGGCCGTCAAGGGCGGAGGCACGGCCGACGGCACCGCCGTGGAGCTGGACGACTGCGACGGCTCCGGCGGCCGGACCTGGCAGACGCGCGCCGACGGCACGATCTACAACCCGCAGTCCGGCAAGTGCCTCGATGCCACCGCGAATTACACCACCGCCGGCACGCAGCTCCAGATCGCGAGCTGCACCGGTGCCGTCAACCAGAGGTGGAACCTGCCCACCTGACACTGCGTCGAGGGCTGCCTGCCGAGGCGTGCTCACGCACCCGGTAAGCCGCCCTGTGATGGGATCCCTCGAAGTCTCCGGTGGGGGCCGGACCTGCTCGGACAAGGACGCGCGAGGGCCCAGGGCACCGGACGCGACGATGTTCCCGCCTCCCGTCCGTCTCTTCCGCCGCCCCCTGCCCTCCAGGCGTCCAGAAGCGCGGCCCGGACCGCCTCCTCCGACTCCTCCGGTTCCGTGTCTTCGCCGGAAGTCGCTGCTCGCTCGTCCATGTTTCGTCTCTCCATCGGTCTGTTCGCCTCGGTCGGCAGTGGGCGGTCCGGGCTGTCGCATCGAGCTCCGGGTCCGTAGGAGCCGTTCAGTCGTCACTTCAGTGCCTGCCGCGCTTCGCCGGCCCAGGCGTTTCCCGGGCCTTTTCGACGACGCCCATGAACGTCGTGCGCCCCCATTGGGTCGTGCAGTCGACCGACAGTCCACGCCGTGCGAGGCGCTCGTCGAGCCGTACGATCCTGCCGTGCAGCGCTCGGCGGCTCATCGGTTCCCCGGCGGTACCGAGCAGCAGGCACAGGTCGTGGCAGCACCAGGGCCGCGAGGCGGAACAGAGGACCTCGAACAGCACCTGCTGGGAGTGCTGTTGGAGGCCGACCTCACGGAACGCTGGCGAATCCTCGGCTTGCCGCTGCCGCGTGGGTCTCATGTCCAGCCATCGCCGCTCCGCGGTGATTCTGCTCGCGAGTTCCCTGGGCGGCGAGTCGCGGAGGAGGACGTTGGCGGCGCCCGCCAGGAGAAGCCCTACGGAATCCGTGTGATCGGGTACGAGCACGACCACGGATGAGATGTTGCTGAGCGCGCGCACGCGTTGCTCAAGACCGTCGCTCCACTGCGCCCCGGGTACGTCCAGGACGGCGAGGCGAGTGCCGGCCTCGTGCAGCAGCGCGCCGTAAGCCCGCTCGGAGCCCCAGGTGTGAGTTCGGGCGGGCAGCACATGCTGACTGCGCAGGGCGCGGAGCAAGGACGCCGTCCGCTCGCGCTGAAGCGTGAGCACGGTGCTCACGGGATAGGTGACTTCCTCCTCTTCCATCTCTTCCATGAGGCCGATGGGACCGTGGCCGATGCTGAGGTCGGTCATGTTCGACGTTCGCCCTCCGGGGTTGCGGAGCCTGGACCTGAGCCCGGAGGCATTGGCGAGGGCCGGCCTTCTCGGACGTCAGCGGGTCGGCGGGCGAGCGGCAGAGGCGGACCCGGCCCGCCTGCCGATTCTCGGTCAGGCTCCGCCGATATCGCCGATACCGACTCGGGCCGTTCTGATGCCGGATCGGCATGTGCCCAGCTCCCCGACACGCCATTCGCACAACTGCCGTGCCGCAGTGTCTGTTCGGCCCCTGTCGAGGTCCTGTTGGTACCCGATGCGCCACGGCAGCCGTGAACACGTCACCCGGACCCCTACGTTGGTCCACGTCGGCCTCCCCCGGTCCCCCTCGGTGGGAGGCCGCGCCGATGCCCGTCGAGTCGCCTTCGGCGTCGGAGTCATGGAGAGCGCGGCCTGTCGACAGGCCAAGTGACGTGCGCCCTGTGGGTTGCCGCTCGCCCTTCCCGTTCCGCCCTTCCCGTACAGAGAGCCGAACAACGATGCTCGAAGAGCTTCATGTCCAGTCCGAGGCAAGGGACAGGCGGCCCGGCAGGCGGGCCGACCATGCGGTTTCTCGCCGAAGGTCGGCCGTCTTCTTATCCGCCGTGCTGACGACGTTCCTTGCCGCCTCCAGTGCGCCCACTCCGCTCTACCGCGTCTACCAGGAGAGTTGGCACCTCTCCTCCGGCACGGTCACCGTGGTCTACGGCGTGTACTGCCTGAGCGTCCTGGTCGCGCTCCTGACCGTCGGGGCGCTCTCCGATCATGTCGGCCGGCGGCCGGTCATCGGCGTCGCTCTCGCCCTCGAAGCACTGTCCATGCTGCTCTTCCTGCAGGCCGGCGGTGTGACCTCGCTGATCCTCGCCCGGACGCTCCAGGGGCTGGCCACGGGTGCCGCGACGAGTGCGCTGGGTGCCGCCCTGCTCGACGTGACCAAACGGTGGGGGCCCCTGTTCGTCAGCGTCGCTCCGCTCATCGGCATGGCGTCGGGGACGCTCGGCACGAGCCTGCTCATGGACCTGATTCCGGCTCACCTCGGCAGTGTGTACACGCTGTTGTTCAGCGCGCTGGCCGTGCAGATGCTGGGGCTGGCCTTCATCCCGGAATCGAGGCCGGAATCGAGGCTGCCGAGGCCGGGAGCCTGGCTTTCGGTGCGACCGCGGATCCGCGCTCCCCGGTCCAGCCGCCGAGCCCTCCTTGTCACCGCACCCGTGTTCGTGGCTGTCTGGGCTCTGGGCGGTTTCTATCTGTCCCTCGGACCCGATCTGGTCCAGGGCATCACCGGATCGGCGTCGTCGACCGCCGACGGCCTGATCGTGTCCCTGCTGACCGCCAGTGCGGTGCCCGCAGTGCTGCTGACCCGACATACCGACGCCGGCCGAACGGCTTTGGGCGGCTCCCTGCTTCTGACGACGGGGGTGGCCGTCACGCTGCTGGCCGCACACCGCGACTCCTCCACAGCTCTGTACGTGGGGACCGCGGTGGCCGGTGCGGGATTCGGCCCGGCGTTCCAGGGCGGCGTCCGTCTGGTGACGGCGAACGTCCTCGCGACGGAACGGGCGGGCCTGATGGCCGCCATCTACACGATCACTTATACGTCGATGTGCGTTCCGGTACTGGTCACGGGTTTACTCGTCGGCGAATACGGTCTCCTGCACTGCACCTTGTTCTTCGGTATTTTCGTCATGGCGCTCTCGCTGACGCCGTTCGCGGGTCTGGGGAAATTCTCCGCCCATATATCAAGTAGGGGTACGGCATAGTGAAAATCAAAAACGCGCGCAGACGCGCACCCATGCTGCTGGCATTTCTGGCGACCGTCCTCGGCACAGTTGCGAGCACCTCGGTCACCGCACAGGCTGCCGACACGGACAGTAAGGCGCCCGCCGATTTCGTGGCGCTCCACGACGTGGCCCCCGCGATTCTGCAGGACATCCGCTACGCCACCCCCCACAATTTCATCGGCACGCCGATAAACGGCTATGTCGAACCGCTGTGCATCGTCACCGCCCCGACGGCGCAGGCCCTGGCGAAGGCCGAGCGCCACTTCCTGGCGCAGGGCTACACGCTGAAGGTCTACGACTGCTACCGGCCGCAGCGCGCGGTGGACCAGTTCGTCGACTGGGCGCAGGACCTGACCGACCTGACGATGAAGGACGAGTTCTATCCGCAGGTGGACAAGGCCAACCTATTCACCGACGGGTACATCGCGGCGAAATCGGGACACAGTCGCGGCAGCACGATCGACCTCACGCTCGTGAAGCTGCCGGCCCACCCGACGCGTCCTTACGTCCCCGGAGAAAAGCTTGAGCCGTGCTACGCGCCGGCCGCGCAGAGGTTCCCGGACAACTCGATCGACATGGGCACCGGATACGACTGCTTCGACACGCTCGCGCACACCCTCGACCCGCGCATCGTGGGAGTCCAGCACAGCAACAGACTGCTGCTCAAGGACGAGCTGGAGTCACTCGGATTCGTGAATCTCGCCGAGGAATGGTGGCACTTCACCTTCGCCGCCGAGCCCTACCCGTCCACCTACTTCGACTTCCCCGTCTCCCGATCCTCACTGACCGGCTGACCGGACAACCGAGACCTTTTTCGGTCCACCGACGTGCGGTGCCGTCCTTCCGACCGGGAGGGCGGCGCCGCTCAGCGAAGGAAGCAGAAACCATGACCGAACGATCCGCCTCCCCTCCGTCCGGATCCCGCCGCAGGCCGCTGGTGATACTTCTCTTCGGTGGCCGGAGCTCCGAGCACGGCGTCTCCGTCGTGACCGCAGGGGCCGTACTGCGAGCCATCGACCGGACGAAGTACGACGTCCTGCCTGTCGGCATCACCCGGGACGGCCGGTGGGTCCTGACGTCGGACGATCCTGGGCGCATGGTGATGGTCGACCGGCGGCAGCCCACGGTCGAGCAGCTCGCGGACACGGACCGGGGCAACATCGTGGTCTCCGTCGACCCGACCGATCGGACAGTCGTCTGCGGCGAACGCGGCGCGGCGCCGAAGGTCCTCGGCGAAGCGGACGTGGTCTTCCCCGTACTCCATGGACCGTACGGCGAGGACGGCACTGTGCAGGGCCTGCTGGAGCTGTCCGGCATCCCCTACGTCGGCGCGGGCGTTCTCGCCTCGGCGATCGGCCAGGACAAGGAGTACATGAAGAGGGTGTTCAGCGCGTTCGGTCTGGCGGTCGGGCCGTACTTGGTGATCAGGCCCCGCGAGTGGCACTCCCACGCGGCGGGCGCCCGCGCGCGGATCAGTGGCTTCGCCGACGCGTACGGCTGGCCGCTGTTCGTGAAACCCGCACGCGCCGGCTCTTCGATCGGTATCACCCGGGTCGACGGCAGGGAGGGGCTGGAGGACGCGATCGCGGAGGCGCACCGACACGACGCGAAGATCATCGTGGAGGCCCTGGTGCAGGGTCGCGAAATCGAGTGCGGCGTGCTCGAATTCCCCGATGGACCGCGGGCCAGCGTGCCGGCCGAGATCCCGGTGCCCGACGCACACGCGTACTACGACTTCGAGGCGAAGTACCTCGATTCCACCCCCGGAGTGGTGCCCGCGGCACTGACCGACAGCCAGACCCATGAGGTGCGCCGACTGGCACTCAAGGCGTTCGAGGCGGCTTCCTGCGAGGGCCTGGTCCGCGCGGACTTCTTCCTCACCGAGGACGGACAATTCGTGATCAACGAGATCAACACCATGCCCGGTTTCACCCCCGTCTCGATGTACCCGCAGATGTGGCAGGCCAGCGGCATCGGGTACGGAGACCTGGTGGACCGTCTGCTCCAGGCGGCGCTGCGGCGGTCCACCGGCCTCAGATGATCGGAGGCTCCCAGCCCGCAATGGGAGTACCGGCTGCGCCGGGCCGACTATTCGCCTGGTCTTTCGTGCGGAAGGAGTCCGGTTTGAATGGACGTCACCGGAGACTTCGGTGGCCACTTTATGTCAGCCAATCATGGCCGTGGATGCCGAGTGGCGCCAATGCCGTTTCGCGAAGAAGTTATGCCGGTTGGGCATCACCAAAGCCCAAGGAGTTTTTCCGGCAGGCAGTTCGACAGGAAAAGCAGCGTGGCTAACATGGCCGTCATGGATATCGATCTCCGGCGTCTCCGCTATTTCGTGACGGTTGCCGAAGAGCTCAGCTTTGTGCGTGGCGCCGAACGCCTGAACATGACGCAGCCCGCGCTGAGCCGGCAGATCCGCGCCCTTGAAGACGATCTTGGAGCGTCGTTGCTCCAGCGCGGCCCGCTGGGTACGGCGCTCACACCGGCCGGTGGTCAGCTGCTGGAGGACGCACGACCACTGCTCGCGGCATCGCTGGCTTTACAGCGGCGGGTCCGCCTCGCCAGCCGTGAGGGGCACCACTTCACCATCGGTTTCATGCCAGGGGTCATAGTCACGCCGATCGTCAGGCAGTTCCGGGCGCTGGCGCCGGAGGTCAATGTGCAGGTGCTGCACACGGCGCCCACCGACCAGGTCGACTATCTGCTCGACGGCCGTGTCGACGTCTGCTTCGTCCGGCTGCCGCTGCCGGTCGACACCTTCGAGATTGTTCCCCTGTTCCCCGAACCGCGCGTCGCGGCACTCTCCGACGAACATCCGCTGGCGCAGGCGCAGATCGTCGACATCGCGGAGCTGACGCCGTACCGCTTGCTGCAGGACTCCGATGACGTACCGGAGTGGCGTGGAACCGGCTTCCACGCGGCAGCGGTGCGCGACCGCCGGGAAGCAGACCGGCCCACCTCGATCGAGGAGAGCCTGGAAGCTGTCGCGTCCGGCACCGGGTTCATCGTCGTCCCGGCCGGCCTCGCCGATTTCTACCGTCGCCCCGACATCCGCTACGTCCAGCTCGCGGGGGTCGCCCCGCGCATGGTGGCGCTGGCGTACGCCAAGAACCGGAAGATGCCGTCCATCGACCAGTTCGCCAAGATCGTGATCGCGGCGCTCGGTTCGACGTAGAAGCGTCAACGGCCGACAGGCATGACCTGGGGCTTCCAGGCGTCATGCCCGATCGGCATGACGGTTCGGGCAATCGGCATTGGCGTGACAAGTCGTGGGCCGCAAGGCTCGGTTGAAGGCGTAACCCTCTGCCCGACGGAGGGCCCGAACATCGAGAAGGTTTTCATATGCCGAGCACTGAATGGCGCGAAGTCTTTCTGCCCGACGAGAGCACCCGGCACGCCGACCAGGCGCGCGTTTTCACTGAACTGCAACGCAAACGTCTGAAGAAGCAGGGCCACGGGAGAGCTCTGCATCGCAACGGAGTAGCCGCCCTGAAGGCTGTCCTCGCAGTGGAAGGAGATCTTCCCGAATATGCGCGGCAAGGGATTTTTGCCACTCCTTCTGCCTTTGAAGCACATGTTCGGCTGTCCAATGGAAACTTCTCCCTCGACCGGGCTCCGGACATCCGCGGTTTCGCGATCAAGGTGCTCGGCGCCTCTACGCCGTCGTCCACCGGCGTCGAGCAGAACTTCACCCTGGTCAGTCAGGAGACCCTGAAGGTCAGCGGTAGTGCGGACGTCGTCGGGATCGTCGATCTCTCCACGAGTGCGCCCGGCGCCGCGCTTCGAAAGGTCGCTACGAAGCCGCAGCTCACACGCAGCGCTGTCGTGAACTTCCGGGACATGGCGAAACCGTTCAGCGGATTCGCCACGCATGACTTCTTCAGCATCATGCCCATCACGTTCGGCGACTACGCCGCGCGGTTGAAGCTGTGCGCCGCCTCGACAGCGGTCAACAAAGAAGCACGCAAGGATCTCGCCGCCGACATCTTCGGGCGACTCGCCGACGACGACCTGGAGTTCCTCTTCCAAGCCCAGTTCTTCGAGGACGAGCGGCGCACGCCGATCGAGGACTCCTCGGTCCGCTGGGACGCGCCGTGGCTCACCGTGGCGCGCCTGTGCCTTCCTCGGCAAGCACCTGACGAGGCGTTGGCCGAGACCATCGAGAAGAGCAGCTTCAACCCGTGGATCGCGGCCACCGAGCATCGGCCCCTCGGAGAGTTGATGCGTGCCCGCCAGGCCGCGTATGCGCTCAGCTGGCACAACCGGGGCGTAGCGCCCTGACCGTGATCCATCCCAAAATCGCGAACCTCGTCGGCAACTCCACGTGCCCGCAAGAGGGTTGATGCCGGACCGGCATGCCGAACCCCCGGATAGGCATTGGCGCCGCGTGATCGGCCCGGGCCAGGATGTTCGACGTGCCCCACTTCGACCTCGGGGTCCCGGCGCGGCTGCGGTAACGCACTGCGTGGCGAGGACCCTGCGCGCCTGAGCGCAGCGATCGTCGAGCCGGAGCCGCTCAGACGGAGCGCGCGTCAACGACGGCACACCAACTCCCAGTCGGCGAGGCATCGCCATGCCTTGCCCTGCCCATCCCTCACGAAAGGCCCCTCGATGTCCCACCACCAGGATTCAGCCGTCGCGAAACAGGACCCTCGTCTGGACATCAGCGATGTCTACCTGTTCAAAGGGCGCAACGGCACCGTCTTCGTCATGAACACCAACCCGGTGTCGGCCGACAAGGGCTTCCACCCCGAGGCGCTGTACGAGTTCCACATCGACACCGACAACGACGCCGTGCAGGATCTGACGTTCCGGTTCAGATTCCTCGCGCCCGAACCCGACGGTCGGCAGGCTTGGGTGCTCGACCGGCTGACTGGTGCCGAGGCCGCCGACCGCAACGCCCCGGGGACTCCCGTGGCGACCGGCAGTACGGAGGAGATCGTCACCACGCCCGATAGCCTCAAAGCCTTCGTCGGCCGGGCCGGAGACCCGTTCTACCTCGACGGCACCGTCATCACGGCGGTCGTGACCGCGCTCCGGAACGGCGAAGCGGTGGACCTCTCCGCGTTCGACCCACAGCGGGCCTCGAACCTGTTCGCCGGCACGAACGTGACCGCCATCGTCCTCGAAGTACCTGACGACCTCGTCGGATCGGACACGATCGGTCTCTGGACCACCACCGCGCTGGACGACCACCACGGCGGCTGGCTGCAGATCAACCGGTGCGCGAAGCCGCTCGTCAGCACGCTGTTCGACGTCACCGAGGCCGGCTTCGACGATTACAACGCCACCGATCCGCGGGACGACCTCGACAACTACGGAGACCTCGTACGCCGGAAGGTCGCGGGTCTCGTGTCCGCCAACGACACGCACTCCGATCCGCAGGGCTACGGCGCCGCAACGCGGGACATCATCTTCCCGGATGTCCTGCACTACCAGGTGGGCACCGAAGCCGGCTTCGGTGCGAAGGCCCGCAACGGCAGGGGACTCACCGAGTCCGTTCCCGAAGCGATGTTCGAGATGGTGCTGAACGCTCCCGTCTCCATGGGCTTGGACGCCGGCTACGCCACTGGGACGCTGCGCGCCGAGTTCCCGTACTTGAGCGCACCGGCCTGATGCAACCAGGGCATCGGCCAGACGCCGAGCCCCGAACCTCATGGCACCCGGCCCGGCGGCCCTTTCCGAGTCGATCGCCGGGCCGGCTGCCTCACCACGTCCTCAGGTCCGAGCGGCGAAACCCGCTCCGTACCCGTCCCTTCCGGAACGAGGAAATTCCACCATGTCCCGCCGAATCCTGATCGCCTGCGCGAGCTTCGGTTACCTGTTCATCGCACTGTTCTTCGCTGCCCTGTTGATCGCCCACTGGATACCGCCGATGGCGCCGAACTGGTCGGCGGAGCGGGTGGCGGCCTTCTATACGGACCACGCGAACTCGATCCGTACCGGCCTCGTGGTCATGCTCGTCGGGGCGGTGGCGACCGCCCCCTTCGTCGCGGCGCTGTCGAGTCTGATCCGGCGTATCGACTCGCGGCTGGCGCCGTTGGCTGCCATACAACTCGTCTGTGGTGCCGCGAATGTGGCCGCGATCTTCGTACCGGTCCTGATCTTCACCGCGACGGCTTACCGGCCGGACCGTTCGCCCGACATCACGATGGCGCTCAACGACCTGGGCTGGATCAGCTTGGTCATGAACGCCTTTCCGGCGATCGGACAGGCCACCGTGGTCGGAGTGGCGATCCTGGCCGACAAGCGCCCCACGCCGCTTCTGCCCCGCTGGGCCGCGTACCTGAACTTCTGGATGGCCTTCCTCTTCCTGCCGAGCATCCTGCTGACCTACTTCAAGACCGGTCCCTTCGCCTGGAACGGCATCCTCTCGTTCTGGGTCGCGGCCAGCGCCTTCGGCGCCTGGTTCCTCGTCATGACGTACCTGATGGTGCGGGCCGCGAGCCGGGTGGACGACGACCGGGCCCCGGCCGTCCTCGAACCCGTGGCATGACCGCCACCGCGGCCGAGACCGAGCACTCGGCACCACCGCACCACCGCCACATCCCCGGCGAGCCGGGTCTGTGGATCTTCCTCCTCGGCGACATGATCATGTTCTCGGTGTTCTTCGGCTTCATCGCGGTACTGCACGGCCGCCACCCGAGGATGTTCCGGGCCTCCCAACAGGCCCTCCATCCAGACCTGGGACTGCTGAACACTCTGCTCCTGCTGACCGCCTCGGCGCTGGTGGCCCGCGGGCTGCGACAGCTGCGATCCGGCAGATCCGCGCGAACACTGCCATGGGCGCTTCTGTGCGCGCTCGGCTTCGCCGCCGTCAAGGGTTGTGAATACGCGCTGGTGATTCGCGACGGGCATACACCGAGCAGCAACGACTTCTTCATGTACTACTTCGTCTTCACCGGAATCCACCTGGCCCACCTGACGATCGGGATAGGCGCCCTGACGGTCCTCGTCGTCCTGTCCCGTCGGCAGGCCCTGAGCCCGGGCCACCTGCTGGTCGCCGAGGGGGCGGCTGCGTACTGGCACATGGTGGACCTGCTCTGGCTCGTCCTCTTCCCGCTCTTCTACCTGGTGGCGTGACGCATGTGGGTCTTTCCGGCACTCGTCCTGGCCACGCTGTCGAGTTGGCTGCTGGGCGTCGAAGGCAGCACGTCGACCGCGATCGGCTGCGCGGTCGTGGCGATCGCGCTGATCAAGGTACGCCTGGTCGGCCTGCACTTCATGGAGCTACGCAATGCCCCGGCGGCCCTCCGCGTCGCCTTCGAGATCTATGTCGCGGTCACGGGCACCACCTTGCTCACGCTCTATCTGGTCCTCTGAAAGGTCAATGCCCATTCGGCATGAGCGGCGACATCATCGGCATTGGCCATATTCGACGAATTCCTCAATAATTTCCTCAGCGACTCCCCAATAGAAGGGAGTTGAAGAGAATCGGAGGTGAAAAAATGAGGAAGCAGCACTCCTGGTAAATCGACCGACCGCTCCGGTTCCCTTTCATCGGTTCCGGAGCGGTCGCGCATTCCGCGCAATATCCACCATCGCGAGAAACAGGATCCATCACCTTGCGGGCCCCACGTCCTTCGATGCCGGCGCCGCTGCGCCATTCCGCATTCAGAAAACTCTGGTCCGCCACCACTCTGGCCGCCCTGGGCGATGCCATCTCCTCGGTGGCCCTGCCGCTGGCCGCGATCGAGGTCCTGGACGCCGACGCCGTCCAAAGCGCGGTTCTGTCGGCCGTGATCTGGCTCCCGAGCCTGTTCCTGGCCATACCGGCCGGCTCCTACGCCGACCGGACGGGATACCACCGCAGACTCCTGGCCGGTGCCAATCTCCTGCGGGTCGCCACCCTGAGCAGCGTGCCGATCGCAACGGCCTTCGGCGTGCTCTCGCTCATCCAACTGGCCTTCGTCCTGGCCGTCATCGGCCTGTGCTCGGTGCTGTCGAATGTCAGCGAGAGCGGCCTGTTCGCCACCACCCTGCCGTCCGAGCTCTACGTGGCAGGGCAGGCGGCCTCCTACACAGGCCAGACCGCCGCGATCCTTGCCGGTCCCGCCATCGGTGGATTGCTGGTCCAGCTCGCGGGTGTACCGGCAGCGGTAGGAGTGGACGCAGGCACCGCCGTCACGGCGGCCCTGTTCCTCCTCCGGCTGCGCACGGTCGAGCGCCACCACGAACCCGACTCCACGCAGAGCCGTGACCGGCGGCCGGGTCTGGCCTTCATCCGGCGAAATCCGCTGATCAGAACCGCCCTCTCGGTCACCGCCACCGGCAACTTCTTCAACATGCTCTTCCTGTCGGTGCTCGTCTGGTACTACGTCCACAAGCTGTCCCTGACCAGCGCCCAGATCGGGTTCGTCTTCAGCGTGCAGGCCATCGGGGGACTCGCCGGCGCGGCGCTGGCCTCCCGGCTCGCCCGCCGCATCGGCCTGGGCCGGATGCTCCTGGTCGGTTGCGTGCTGTCACACGCTCCGCTCCTCGTGATCCCCGCCGTCGGCGCCACCGGCAGCCTCGTCTTCGCTCTGGTCCTGGCCTCGACACTGCTGGGCGGCGTCGGTGAGTCCGTTCAGGACATCTCCGTCGGCTCCGTGTTCGCGCTGGTGGTGCCCCCACACCTCCGGTCACAGACCCGGGGCGCGTACCAGACCGTGAGCTTCGGACTCCGGCCGCTGGGCTCGGTCGCCGGTGCCCTCATCGCCGCGACAGCGGGAATCCCCGTGGCGCTGTGGGTCGGCGCGATCGGCGGAACCCTTGCCTGCCTCTGGCTTCTTCCCTCACGCCTGCTGTCGTTCCGCGGACAGGACGAGACGTCCGAGCAGCCGGAAGGCGCCACCGCTCTCTCGCAATGACGCGGGGAACCCCAGGGCGGGCGGCACGCCTGACCCGAGTGGGTAAAGTCCCGGCGAGCCGAACGGAGCCGGGGGCGGTATGAGTAGCTCAATCAGCCAGATCATGGTCGTGATTCTGGGGATCGGCGGCACCCTCGCGTCCGCCTTGCTCACCCAGCGCAGCGCCAACCGCGCCAGGGACCGTGAGCTGCAGCATGCGAGACAACTCCAGGCGGATGAGCGCGAATACGTCACTCGACAGACTCAGCTCGAAACGCGGCGCACCTGCTACGCCGCTCTCAACGCCGGCACTCGCGACTTCGTCAACGTGATGACGAAGCTCGTCCATGCTCTGGACAGGGGCGAGGTGACCGAGGAACTGCGGGCAGAACTGGACCGATCACGCCGGGACCATCGCTTGCGTCACGCGGAGGCCCAGATGGTCCTGCCTGACGCCGTCATGGCGGCAGCCAGCACCGCCAACCGTCATTTTGGTGATCTCTACGGTCTGTTGATGCGGCTTGACAGAGGTATCGCCGAACCGGGAGAGAGCGTCGAAGCCGCCCGGGAGAGCATGAACCGGCTGTGGGACTCCCTATGGAAAATGCGCCACATCATGCGCGTCGACCTCGGGATCACACCACCCGATCCGGGCTCGTAGACCTGTTTCCACAGGCCATCACGGCCCACTGGGCAGGCTCATATGAGTTTGTTGCGGATGGCGTAGGAGACGGCGTGGACGCGGTTGCGCAGTCCGAGACGGTTGATGACTCCGTAGAGGATCTTCTTGATGTTGCGTTCGGAATAGCACATCGTGTCGGCCACCTCGGCGAGGTCCAGGCCCTGCGCCACCAGGCGGAGTACGTCGATCTCCCGGGTGCTCAGGCCGGACGACGTCAGGCCCCTGGGTACCAGCACATTGCGCTGGAGGCGGTCCGCCTGGTCGAGCAGTTCGCCCTGTACCGCGGACGGCAACAGCGCTTCACCGGCGGCGACCGCCAGCACGGCACGGATCAGGACCTGCGGCTGTGCCTCGGCCCGCCAGAGCACGGCCCGTATTCCGCACTGGGCCGCCACCGTCAAGTCGGCGTACCAGCCGTCGCTGACGACGAGCACGATCCGTGTCGGAGGCGGCATGGGCAGGCTCCGCAGGGCTTCCAGAGTGGAGTTGTCGGCGGTCTGGACCGCGGCCACCACGACGTCCGCCTCCGCCACCGTGGTGAGCGCCATTTTCGGTCCGCGGCTCAGCCCGGCCGCCAACCCGGCGTGTGTCACCGGGTCCGCGGCGTCCACGGCCACCGGGACCGAGGTCGTGGGCAGCTGTCTGACGACGTCTGCACGCGGCCGGAGCATCGGTCTGCTCGCATTCTGCGGACGTCTGATCCTCGGCGAGTCGGTGGCTGCCGGGCCGATCGGGGGACGCCGGTCCGTTTCGGCCTGGCGCTGCGTCGGCACCAGCCGTGCCGGGGCTCCCGTCGAGTGGCTGCTCATCGCTGCTCGCTTTCTGAAGTGAACGTGCCTGTCGGGTCAGCGCCGTTGGGCGCGGCCGACAGCCGGTGGGTGGACACCGATCGCGATCCGACCGGTCGGGAGGAGACCTGCGCCCAGACGACCGCGAGCCACACCAGCGCGCGGTCGCTGTGTCTTTGCAGGTCGAGGCCGGTGAGCTTCTCGATCTGCCTGATCCGGTACAGCAGGGTGTTGCGGTGCAGATGAAGGGCGGCCGTGGTGGAGGCGTTGTCGAACTGGTTCTCGGCCAGGCAGGCGAGAGTCGCCGTCAGTGCGCCGTTGTCCCCGCCTGTCAGCGGGCCGAAGACCCGGCGGGTCACCGCGTCCGCGAGTTCGGGAGAGTGCGCCAGGAGCAGCTGGGGCAGGAAATCCTCGACCCGGACCCGTCCACGCCGGTTGGACCGCGACGCGACAGCGACCAGGAGACGCAGATTGTCGACAGCGGTCCGAAGGCCGGTCCGGCCGGTCGGCAAGTCCTGTGCCAGGAGCAGCCGTTGGTCTGCCACGAACACGGACCAGTCGAACGTGAGACTGGTGAGTCCGGTGACGCGGGCGTCCTCGACGAAGGCCAGGGCTCCGGCGCCGCGCAGACGGGCCGCCAGTTCGGCGCGCTCGGCGGGGGCGGACTTGTCGAGCAGCACGACGAAAGGGACGTACGGAGGTGTCAGGTCGAAGCCGAGCCGAGCGGCACGTTCTTGGTCCTCCACCGTGATGGGCAGGTCGGCGCAGAGCCGGTCGAAGACCGTGTGCGCCCGGCGGTCGCCTCGCGCGGACGGCAGGTCGGCCTGGTCCTCGTATGCCTGCGTGTACATCCGCGTCACCATGTCGAGGTAGCTGTCGAGGTGACGCAGCCCCTGGTCTGTCCAGTCCGCCGGCTGCGCGCGTTCCCTCTCGGTGGCCAGGCCGAGCACGGCGTCCCAGAAGGCGCGCACGCCCCTGCGTTGGAGCAGCAGGCCGCCTTCAAGCGGCTGTCCGGCGGCGGCGCACTCCCGCGCCCGCTCGTACATCTCTGACAGGACGCACGAGTCCGGGGGCGTGCCCGTCACCATCCAGTGCAGGAGCAGGCCGACGTGCCGGCGCAGCGAGGCACGAAGAGCGGAAGCCTCACAATGGCGTGCCAGGCTCGCGTATTCGGACGTATGGCGAAGTACGGGTTCCATGCGCTGGGCCACGGCATCGGCGTCGAGATGTTCCAGGACGTCACGCAAAGCCGCTGTCGCGACGGCGGTGTGCTCGGATCCGTCGGTCATGACGGACAGGCACGAACCGGGGAGAGGAGCGAGCGCCACGCGGTGACGTCGTGTGCCACAGCGCTCGGGGTGTGCCCGGTGGACGGCGTGGCCCTTCCCCGGTGCCGGCGCGATCCCATGGTGATTCCTTTCGTGGGGCACATCCGCCCCGCAGGCCCGACGTCCCGGTGTGGGGCCGATGCCCGAAGGCGTGCCTGTCGGGTGTTCGTGCACAACTGCCTTGGCAGCAGCGGCTGTTGCTGCCCTTCGCACCGGTCTGACCATGGTGGACCGGTCGGGCGCGACCGCGCCAATGCCTATCTGTTCGATTCTGAAGCCGTTTCGGCATATGCCGTGATGGGCGTGGCTACGATGAGCCTCATGGACCTCGACATACGCCGGATGCGCTACTTCGTGGCCGTGGCCGAGGAGTGCAGCTTCGTGCGGGCGGCGAGCCGTCTCTACATGACCCAGCCTGCGCTCAGCCGTCAGATCCGCGCACTGGAGGAGGATCTGGACGTGGTCCTCTTCCTGCGTGACCGGCAGGGCACCGTACTCACGCGGGCGGGGCACCAGTTGCTGGAGGACGCCCGGCCGATGCTGGCGATGGCGCAGGCGGTGCAGCAGCGGGTGCGGACGGCGAACCGGGAGGTGAACCAGTTCACCATCGGCTTCATGCCGGGTGTCACGGTCACCCCCATCGTGCGGGAGTTCGCACGCATGGCGCCGCAACTCGACATCGATGTCGTGCACACGTCGATCACCGACCAGGTCGACTTCCTCCTCGACGGGCGGGTCGACGTCTGCTACGTCCGACTGCCCTTGCCGGAAGGCATGTTCGAGGTGGTCCCCCTCTTCCCGGAGCCCCGTGTGGTGGCGCTGTCGAGTGAGCATCCCCTCGCGGAACTCAAGGCGGTGCACGTCGAGGAACTACGGGACATGACCTTGTTGCAGGACCCGCGGGACGTACCGGAGTGGCGGGGGCGTGTCCCGCGCGATCCGGTGACGCCGCAGGGGGACACCGGACGCTTCCCGGCGACGATCGAGGAGTGCCTGCAGACCGTCGCCTTCGGGTCCGGTTGCTATGTCATGCCGGCCGGCACAGCCGGCTTCTACCACCGTGACGACGTCGTCTACCTGACGCTGGAGGGCGTCGCTCCGCGCATGGTCGCCCTGGCCTACTCCAAACACCGGACCATGCCCGAGCTGCTGCAGTTCGCGGAACTCTCGCGTCGCATGCTCGGCCCGGGCCCGGAGTAACGCCCGGCTCCAGTTCCTCACAACAGGGCCCGTGATCGGTGAACGCACGCCACCGGCAAGGTCGTTGTGCCGGTGCCCAAAGAATCGAGATCATGCTGGTCCTGTGCACGTTGCCCATGGCTGTGTCACGCGGCGAGACTGACACACAGGCATCTGCGGTCGTGGGACCCGGCATCTCGGACGGGCGCGCGGCAAGGTGCCCTCACCGTCTCCGCGTCGCGAGGGGGTGACCGGCACCGGACGTCGCTCACGGGCGGCGCAGTGGGCGGGCGCCGAGTCCGCCGCCTCCTGGTCCGGTCGAATGTCGAACGGCAACTGCGCTGGAGTTCCGCCCTCATGTCAACACTCGTCACTGTCGGACGTCACCGCCTGCAGCGCCTTCTTGGCCGCGGAGGTTTCGGTCTGGTCTGGCTCGCCCATGACGACCTGCTCGACGCCCCGGTCGCGGTGAAGGTCATGGCGGAGAAGTGGGTTCACCGGGCCGATCTCCGGGAGCGTTTCCTGGACGAGGCCCGGCTGCTGCGCCAGGCCGCGTCGGATCGTGTGGTGCAGGTGTACGACATCGGTCAACTGCCGGACGGGCGGCCGTACTTCGTCATGACCTACGCCGACAGGGGAACCCTGGCCGACCGCGTGGCCCAGGGGCCCCTGGGCGTGGACCAGGCGCTGCGGTTCGCGGTGCAGGCCGCACGGGGCGTGGCCGACCTGCACGCGGTCGGCATCGTGCACCGTGACATCAAGCCGTCCAACATCCTGCTCCAGACGGTGTCGGGCGGCCGTGAGCGGCTGCTGGTGGCCGATCTCGGCCTGGCCAAGAGTCTGGCGCAGTCCGCGGGACTGACACAGGGCGTGGGATCGCCCGGCTACATGGCTCCGGAGCAGGTCCCGGAGGACATGTTGGTCGATGTCGACGAGCGGGCCGACGTCTACGGTCTGGGCGTACTCACCTACGAGTTGCTGACCGGGACCCTGCCGGGCTCGACGCAACAACTCGACTGGCCCGGACCGCCGCACCCCCAGGTGCCGACGCCAGTCCGGCGCGTGACGCGACGCGCCCTCGACCCCGAGCGGGAGCGGCGCTGGGCAGATGCCGCCGAGTTCGCGGACGCACTCGAAGCCGCCGGTGCCACGACCACCCGCAGCCGCCTGTCCCGAACCGCCGCAACCGGCAAGCGCACCCGCGCACGGAGAGTGGGGGCCGCTCTCGCCGGTACCGCCGTCCTCGTGACCGCGGGGCTGGCCACACGCGCGGCCTTCGAAGCGGACTCCGCCGCCGACACGAAACCCCGCGCGGGGGCCGGCGGCACAGCGATCGCCGAGCCGTACGCGACCTCCTCCACGGCCTCGACATCACCGTCCCCGCACCGAGCACCCGCCGTTTCGGCTTCGTCGGCTTCACCCACACCGTCGGCCACACGGCCATCAAGCCCCTCGGCGGGACTGGGCACCCAAGCGACGAAAACGACGAGTCCCACGGGCAAGGCGGCAGCCCCGGACCCGAGCAACCCTGCATCGACCCCGCCCGTATGGACGACGCTGACCGTGCGCCATGACCAGCAGTTGATGCCGGGCGAGTCCTGGCAGACCAACCGGACGACCATGACGATGCAGACCGACGGCAACCTCGTCATCTACGACGAGGACCACCACCGGCGCTGGTCCTCGGGCACCACCGGCACCGGATATCGCGCCATCATGCAGGCCGACGGCAACCTCGTCGTCTACGACAAGGACACCTGGGGCGTCTGGAGCTCCGCCACTTCCGGGCACGACGGCGCCTATCTGTACTTCGGCACCGACGGCGACGTCAGCGTGGTCTACCAGGGCACCACCCTTTGGTCCGCCGACACCCGGCACTGACCCGGTGACGGTGTCAGGGGACATCCAGGGAGTAATTCCTCCCTCCTCCTCCGCACGTCATCGGTGTCATGCTGAGCGGTATGACCAGCAACGTCCCCCTCAACGAGCTGGGAGAATTCCTCAAGTAGCGCCGTACCGAGCTGAGCCCGCGCACCGTCGGACTGCCCGACACCGGACGGCCCCGCCGGGTGGCGGGGCTGCGCCGCGAGGAGGTCGCCCAGCTCGCCAACATCAGCACCGACTACTACACGCGGCTCGAGCAGGGACGTATGCAGGCGTCCGCTCCCGTGCTCGACGTCCTGGCCCGGGTGTGCTCCACCTGGGCGACGACGAGCGCGGTTACCTCTTCCAGCTCGCCGGCAGGGCCACTGCCCGCACCGGGAGCCGAGGCCGGCAGAAGGTCCAGCCGCAGCCCCAGCGGGTGCTGGACGATCTCACCGCGACCCCGGCCATCGTGCAGGGGCGACGCGGCGACATCCTCGCCTGGAACGCACTGGCCGCCGCCCTGGTCACCGACTTCTCCCGGGTCCCGGAGAAGCACCGCAACTATCCCCGGATCCAGTTCACCGATCCGGCGATGCGCACCCTGTACGCCGACTGGGAGATGTCCGCGCAGATCTCCGTGGCGCAGCTGCGGATGGAGGCCGCGAAGTATCCCGAGGACCCCCGTCTGGTCGAGCTGGTCGGCGAACTGTCGCTGCGCGACGAGCAGTTCGCCCAGTGGTGGGGCGATCACCGCGTCGCCGCACGCACCGTGGGCACCAAGACCCTCAACCACCCGGTCGTCGGTGAACTCACCCTGGACTGGGACACGTTGACCGCCAACACCGACCAGGACCAGCACCTGACCGTCTGGACCGCGGCCCCCGGCTCCGCCACCCACGACTGCCTGCGCATCCTCGCCTCCTGGGCCGCCGGCCAGAACCTGCCCGCGTCCGCGCGACCGGCCTGACCACCGGGACGGTGTCTGCCGGACAGGAGACGAGCCGCACAGTGGTCAGGCGGAGTTGCTGCTCCTGACCGCGTGGCCGGGGTCCGCCGCCCAGGAGGCCAGCATGCGGAGGCTGTCGTGGGTCGGGGTGCCGGATTCGGCGGTCCAGACGATGATCTGGAGGTTGGTGTCGGCGGCCCAGGTGACGGCGTTCCAGTCCAGGTGCAGGTCGCCGACGACCGGGTGGCGCAGGTGCTTGGTGCCGGTGTCGCGGACGGCGACGTTGTGGGCGCCCCACCACTTGCGGAACTGTTCGTCCCGGATCGACAACTCGCCTACCAGAGCGGCGAGTTGTGTGTCCCCGGGGTTGTTCGTGTTGTGCATCCGCAGCTGTGCGATGGCCAGCCGGGTGACGCCCTCCCAGTCCGCGTACAGCTCGCGCATCGTGGGGTCGGTGATGAGCAGCCTTATGTAGTAGCGCTGCTTCTCCGGGATCTTCCCGAAGTCGGTGATCAGAGCGGCGCCCATCGTGTTCCAGGCGACGATCTCGGTGCGCGGTCCGATCACGAAGGCTGGGGTGTGCGCCATGTCGTCGAGCATGCGCTGCAGTTGCGGCTGTGCCTTGGGACGCGGCTGACGGCGGGGCGGCCGGAATTCGTCCTTGGCCGCAAGCTCGTACAGATAGGCGCGCTGGTCCTCGTCCAAGTGCAGGACCCCTGCGCCCTGCCTGTCACCTACGGATACTTCTGCGCCTACAGCGGTACGAATTGGCATGGTACGTCCATACCCATGGACAAGTGCGCCCGCTACAGGATCCCGTGGACGGCTGACGGATCGTGGGTCGACAACCAGACCACAGGTACCGTTGCCAACTTCTTGGACGACAGTGGCGTCTCACGCTGGAATGACGGAGGCGCTTTCAACATGGACGACGACGCGCCCTGGTACTGGGTCCACTGGGTGCAGAACTGCTGAGTGGCGGTCAGCAGCCCTCCGAATAGGGGCGCACCTGCACAGGACTCGCCCTGGCCGAGACCACCCCGGGGCCGCTGATCACGGTGGTGCGGTTCGTCGCGTTCGTCGGCGTCTATTGCGATCCGGGCGCCCGCAACCCCTGGGCCGCCGCCCCGCTCGGTCGCCGCCGTCGTCGGTGCCATCGCCAACCTCGCCCTCTGCTTCGCGCAGCACACGCTCTTCAGCAGGGTCGACGACGCCTCGTGGGGAACTCTGCGCCTCCAACTGCTCGGCCTGGCGACCGTTCGGCCCACCGCTCTGTTCATCACGCTCGCGGCCCTCGTCGTGATTTCCGGAACCCGCATCCGGCTCGGCCGGGTGATGCCCGATGATGGTCGGGCCATGACCATGCCCTGTACGACGACGCACCGTGCGCCTCTGCCCGTTCTGCGGGCCGCGGTGTTCGCCGCCGTAGGGACGGTGCTGGGCGTGAGCGCCCATCATCTGATCGCCGAGGGGCCGGCGCCGTGGCGGCAGAGTGCCTGGGCGGCCGCCGTGCTCTTCGGTATCGGGCTCGCCGGTGCCCGGCGTCCGCGCACACTGGGCGCGGTGACGGCGTCGAGCGCCGCCGCCCAAACGGGCCTGCATCTGTGGCTGTCGACGACGCACGCGCACACCGCGATGCCGGCGACCAGGGATGTCCACCACCCCATGGACGCCCATGGTGCCTGGCACGAACGGCTGCACGGTTCGCTCACGATGACCGCCATACACGCCGTCGCCGTCGTATTCGTCGCGGTACTGCTGCACCGCGCGGACGCGGCGTGCTGGTCGCTGGCGCGCGGACTGACGCGGGTGGGGGACGGTGTTCGGGCGCGGATCGCCACGGTCTGGGCGTTGCTGAGCGACCGCGCGGCTCCGCCGACGGGAAATCTGCCGACACTCGACCCCGCGTGGCGGGAACGTCCGCCGCCCCAGGGAGTGGCGCTCACGGATGCAGTGGTGCGGCGGGGTCCTCCGCCGTCGGGGTTCGTCCTCGCCAACTGACCCCGCCGGACGGCACTTTCGCCGCTCCGCGCACCATCACGCCTGGAGACACCCATGTCCCACCACAGCAGTACCCGTATCCTCGCCCGGCGCCTGACGATCGCCACCGCCACGGCCGTCACCGCCGTCCTCCTCACCGCCGGTCCGGTCGCCGCCCACGTGGAGGTCGAGTCGGAGAAGGCCCAGGCCCTCGCCGAGAACGTCGGGATCAGCTTCGACGCCGAGTCTGAGTCCAGCACCGCCGGGATCACCGAGATCCGGGTCGTCCTGCCCGAGGGCATCGACCCTGCCGGAGTGACGTACGGCGAAGGCCCCAAGGGCTGGAAGTTCACCGCCGCCGCCGACGGCTACACCGTCAAGGGCCCCGCGGTGAAGGCCGGCGTGAACGCCGAGTACTCGGTCGTCGTCAAGCAGCTCCCCGACGCGAAGGAGCTGGCCTTCAAGACGCTTCAGTCCTACAGCGACGGGCGCACCGACCGCTGGATCGAACTGGACGACAGCGGCGAGAACCCGGCCCCGGTCCTCAAGCTGAAGGCAGCCGCACCGGGCGCCGAAGCCGCCGACTCCTCTCCCAGCCCGTCGGCGTCCCCGACTCCGTCCCCGACGCCTTCGGCCGAGGAGACCACTACCGCCCCCTCCACCTCGCAGGCGGCCGACACGACGAAGGACGACGACAGCGGGCTGTCGGCCGGTGCCTGGACGGGCATCGTCGCGGCGATCCTCGCCGTGGCCGCGGTCGTCGCCTTCGCCCTACGGCGTCGCGGCGGCGCGACGCAGGAGTGAGCCGTCGCTGAAGCCGCGCTGAGCCGTGGGCTCCGCCACCCCTCACCGTGGAGGGTGGAGCCCACGTACTCCGCACGGTCAACAGTGCTCTCAGCGGCCCGCCGAGACCAGATGTGCCGTGTCCGCCGGCAGGACGGCCGGAGCGATGGCCACCGCCACCGGCAGCAACGCCACCGCCAGCGTCGCGACCAGCATCGTCGCCGACAGCAACCGGCTCGCGGGACGCAATGCCGCGCCGATCAGACGATGGACACGGCCAGCAGGATGGGATCCCGTCATGGCCGGCAGGCCCGGCCCGCCCGGACCTGAGCCGGGCGCGGCGGACATCTCCAGCAGGGCCTTGGCGAGACGCCGTACCTCGTCGGCATATCCGCGCAGCAGTCCGGTCCGGCCGAGGGCGGCGGCGAGTTCGTCGCCGGAGAGCAGCTCCAGGGCGGCAGTGGTCACGACGATGCGGGAGCCGCGGCGCGAACCGGGGATGCAGAAGGCCGCCGGGGCGGGATGGTCCAGGACACGGACCGCGGGCTCGGATCCGTCTCGCTTCCCTTCGGTGCACGCGCCTTGCCCGGACTGCGCGTCGGCGGTCAACCGGTACCGGTCGCGGTCATGGCGCGGCCGCAGTGAGCGGCGCAGGGTGAGTACGGACAGAGTTCCGGCACCGAGCAGCAGAGTGGGTACGGACAGAGTTCCAGCACCGAGCAGCAGGGCGAGGAGGGCCGCCTCGGCGATGCCGGCGGCCTGCCAGGCGTCCCCGTAGGCGGCGTGGACCTGGTACTTGTCGGCTTTGAAGAGCCAGACCATGCCGTGTTCCCACTGGTTATGGGTCGTCAGGACGAGGGCGAGGGGAAGATCCTCCAAGGGGGTTCGGTCTGGCGGACGTTCGTCGACGAAGGCTGGATCTGGCAGGACATCGGCGTGGCGGACTCCATGCACTTCGACACCGGCTACCCGTCGAAGCCGTACGCCGGTCCCGCGCCAACTCGCCGTCGCGGACCGCCGATCCGACCTCGTGAACATGTGCGGTACCTGAGAGTTTCCGCGGCGGAGTCACGCGCCGGGAGCGACAGGAACAGCCCAGCGCCCACATGCCGACCGCGCCTGACCCGCCTCTCGTGAAATCCCTGTGCCCGCGCTGTCCGCTCCTCACAGCCGCGCGTGCCATCAATGTGCGGTGACGTAGATCCCCGGGTCTTCGCCGTCGCGAACATCTCACGAGAGCGGGTGCGCACAGCATGCTGAGTCTCCTCAAGCCGGCCGCCGGGCTCGCCTGTCTGGTGGCTCTCGCCTGTGCGGGCTGTTCGTCGGGCGGCGGTGGGTCCTCTGCCACGGCGACGCAGGCAAGCACGCCGGCCTCTTCCCCGCCGCGGCAGTTGTCGAGCGGCTTCCAGCCGTACGTCAGCGCCATCACGGCCTCGGACCTCGACTCCGCCGGCTCCCCGTCGACGTACAACCTGGCCTTCGTGCTGGCCGGCGGCAGCGGCTGTACGCCGAAATGGAACGGCAACTACGCCATCGGCACCAAGGCGGTGAAGTCGAGGATCTCGGCTCTGACGCGGATCGCGAACTCGAAGACGCCGGACGCCTTGGTGCGTGTCTCGTTCGGCGGGGCCACCGGTACGGAACTGGCCCAGACCTGCGACAGCGCGGCGGACCTCGCGAAGGCGTATGGGACCGCTCTGGACGCCGCGGGTGCCGCCCAGGCCGACTTCGACATCGAGGGCACCGCCCTCACCGACACCGCCTCGATCGAACTGCGCTCCAGGGCGATCGCGCTGCTGCGGAAGCAACGGCCCGAGCTGAAGGTGTCGTTCACCCTGCCCGTCACTCCGACCGGCCTGACGGACGACGCGGTCGCCGTGCTCAACTCGGCGAACGACAACGGGGTTTCGGTCTCCACCGTCAACATCATGGCGATGAACTACGGCACTTCGTACACCGGCGACATGGGCGACTACGCCGTCTCCGCCGCGAAAGCCGTCCATGACCAGCTGGCCCATGTCTTCGGCCTCTCCTCGGCCGCCGCCTGGCGGGGTCTCGCCGTGACGGTGATGATCGGGAAGAACGACGTCGCCGGAGAGACGTTCTCCCTGTCCGACGCGGCCCAGGTGCACGCCCTGGCGACCGAGAAGAGCCTGGCCCGGGTCTCGATGTGGGCGACTTTCCGGGACCGGCAGTGCGCCGACAGTTCCTCGTCCGGTACCGCGAGCAGCGAGTGCAGCGGAGTCAGCCAGCAGGACGGCGCCTTCGCGAAGGCCCTGGCGGGCTGAGCAACGCGAGAACGGGCGGGCGGCGCAGGCACGAGCCCTGCGCCGCCCGCCCGTTTCATCGCCGCTTCCTCCTCAGCTCAGCAGAGCGACCGGTCGCGGCGAGGTGAGATGCCCCACCCGGTGCAGCCGCGCCACCAGCCCCGCGCACGCGAAGCCGGTACCGGCGAGCGCCGCCCACGGCAGCCAGCGCACCCCCGTGTCGAACAGCGCCCCGACGGCGAGGTTGCCCAGCGAGATCGCGATGCCGGAGGCGGTGTTGTAGGCGCCGTAGTACGTCGCCACCAGCCGGTCGCCGGAGAGCCGTACGACGGTGTCCATCTCGAAGGGGTAGAGCAGGGCCCCGCCCCAGGCCAGCAGAGCCGCACACACAGCGAGGGCGAGGACGCCGGTCACCACACCCGGCTCACCGGGCAGCAGCGGCAGGAAGGCAGCCCCCATCACCACCAGCCCGCACACGATGGCACGCGGACCGGACAGGGTCCGTTTCGCCCACGCCGTCAGTTTCAGCTGGCCCGACAGCGCGGCCAGCGCCGAGACCGCGAAGACCGCGCCGGTCACCAACCCCGTGCGCTCGCCGAAGAGTTCACGGGCGCGCAGCGGGAGGGCGAGATAGACCTGGAAGGCGAGGACGTACGAGCCGGTCATGGCGGCGGCGAAGAGGAGGAAGGGCCGGTTGGCGGCGACGGTACGCCAGTCGGCGGCGACCGCGCGCCAGGCGGGTTCGGCGCTCCGGTCCTTCGGTGGGCGGGCCGGGAGCGCGCGGGCCTGAAGGACGGCCAGGGCGCCGAAGATGAGCGCGGCGACCGCGCACACCGCGCCGAAGTCCCAGGCCAGCAGGGCGAGTCCGGCGAGGGGTCCGACGAGGATGCCGGCCTGGTAGAAGACGTTGAAGGCGGCGAAGGCCTCCACTCTGCGCTCCTCGCCCGCCTCGGCGGCGAGGTAGGCGCGGACCGCCGGGTTGAACAGCGCCCCCGCCAGACCGGTCAGCGCCGAGGCGACGATCAGCACCGGCAGGCTCCCGGCGACCGCGAGCAGCCCGAAGGCGACCGTCCGCAGGGCGCAGCCGGCCAGGATCATCGGCTTGCAGCCGTAGCGGTCGGCGAGGGTGCCGCCGACGAGGAACATGCCCTGCTGGGAGAGGTTGCGCACGCCGAGGACGAGCCCGACCGTCCAGGCGGCCAGGCCCAGGCCGTGTGCAAGGTGGTCGGCGAGGTACGGCATCAGCATGTAGAAGCCGAGGTTGATGGCGAACTGGTTGACCATCAGCAGCCGCGCCGGCCGGTCGAAGGAGGCCACCTGGGCCCGCAGTCCCCTCATCGGACGGCACCCGCCTTCGCGTTCGCGGCCCGGTCTCGTCCGAGTGGGTCGCTGACCCGGCGGCACCGGGTCCAGCCGGTCACCACGCACTCATCAGGGGCGGCGATCTCGTCGGGTTCCCGAGGCACATGCTGCCCGAGCAGGCCGTGCTCGTGGCACCAGGCGTCGTTGTAGACGGTCTCCAGATAGCGGTGCGGCCCGTCGGGGAAGATCGCGGCGATCCTGGTCCCGGGCGGATACGTCCGCGCGGCCCAGCCCGCGACCAGGGCGACCGCGCCGACACTCCAGCCGCCGGAGGCGTAGTGACGGCGGGCCAGCTGCCGACAGGCCCACACCGCCTCGCCCGCCGCCACCCAGTGGACCTCGGTGAAGGCGTCGTAGTCGACGTTGGACGGGTGGATGCTGGAGCCCAGGCCGCGCATCAGGCGGGTCGCGGCGGGCTGGCCGAAGATGGTCGAGCCGACCGCGTCCACGCCGAGCAGCCGCAGCTCGGGGCAGTGCTCGCGCAGCCCCGTCGCGATGCCGGCCGAGTGACCGCCGGTGCCGACCGCCGCCACCAGGACGTCGATACGGCCGAGTTGGGCGATGAGCTCGGCGGCCAGTGGGCGGTAGGCGGCCACGTTGTCGGGGTTGTGGTACTGGTCCGGGCAGTAGGCGCCCGGGGCGCGGGTGAGGAGTTCGGCGACGCGTTCACGGCGGGCCTGTTGCCAGCCGCCGTCCGGGTGCGGGCGGGTGACGTGGTCGACGTGCGCCCCGAGCGCGGTGAGCAGGCGGACCATGGCGGGTTCCATGCCGGGGTCGGTGACGACGGTGACCGGGTGGCCGTACGTCAGTCCGGCCAGGGCCAGCCCCAGGCCGAGGGTTCCGCTGGAGGACTCGACGATCGGCGCGCCGGCGGTGAGTTCTCCGCGGCGCCGGGCCCCGCGGACCATGTGCAGGCCGGGACGGTCCTTGATACCGCCGGGGTTGGTGCCCTCCAGCTTGGCGTAGAAGCCGCGGCCGGGCGGGGCGAAGGGCTCGTCGATCCACAGGACCGGGGTGTTGCCGACGAGTTGGGCCGGGCGGCGGGCGACGGTGGGGAGGGGCGCGTGCGCACCGGGCGGTTCAGGGGATTCGACGGTTTCGAGAAGGGAAACGCGCATGACTGTACGGCTCCTTCGCGCCCGGGTTTCGGGGCGGGCGCGGTGCTGGTGGGTCGGTGGACGCACGGGCACACCCCCTGTCGGGGCGGGGTGTGCGGGGTGCGTCTACTGCCGCCGGACGCAGTGGAGTGCGAGGGCGGAGCGGCCGTACGGGGAAAGGACGGTGGGCGGGTCCCGGGGTGCGCCGGCGCGGGCGAGGTCCGATGCTGCGACCGGAATCAGGGCGGGCCCGCCGCGGCCGTGCCCGCCGGTGGTGGAGCCGTCGTCGGCTGATGTACCGCCGCGCGGACGGTCCGACGCGTGGTCGATGTGGCCGTCGGAGTGGTGATGGTGTACCGGGGCGCCCGTGAGGCTCTCTCCGAGGTCAACGGTGGTGTCCTGGGCGCACATCACCGCCGGCACGTTCAGGTGCGATCCGTCGAAGGCGGCGGTGTGCGTATGGCCCGAGAGATGAGCGGTGATCAGCAGGACGAGACCAAGCAGCGAGCCGACCCGGCTCACACGCTCGGCGGCCCTCGTAGCACCCCGCAATCCGATCACATGCACACCGTAGTCGATCAGCTACTTTGTGCGACGTTCCGATGACTCGGCGGGGAATGCACCGATACGCCGGGACGCGCACCGCCTCAGTCGTGGGGCGCCTTGCCGCTGACCCGGTGGTCGGCGTGACTGAGCGCCTCCATCACGAGGCGGCGCAGATGCCCGTCGCCGAGGCGGTAGTAGATGTGCCGGCCGTCCCGGCGGGTGTCGACCAGTCCGGCGAGCCTCAGCTTGCCCAGGTGCTGGCTGACCGCCGTGCGTGATGCCTCGGTGCGTTCGGTGAGGGTGCCGACGTCCGACTCGCCCTGCGCCAGCAGCCACAGCAGGTGGAGCCGGGTGACGTCCGAGAGCATCGTGAACACCCCGGTCGCCTCGGCCAGCCGGGCACTGTCCGGGACGCGCAGATGCGCATCGGCCGCAGGTGAGATCGCTTGGCTTTCGGACATGGGGCAAGCCTAGGGCCACCGGGCCACGATGCGGGCACGGGCGGGAAGCGACACCATTCAGCACACATGTGCGCAGGTGCGCACTCTTTGGCTAGACTGGGTGTGCCGAGCCGGTCAGGTTCGCCGTTGCATCGTCATGTCCAGGAGCCGCCGGCATGCTCGCCGTCCTGCGCAACCGCACCTACCGCCACCTCTTCGCCGCCCAGGTCGTCGCCCTGGTCGGCACCGGGCTGGCCACGGTCGCCCTCGGCCTGCTGGCCTACGACATCGCGGGCGCCGACGCGGGCTCCGTCCTCGGCACCGCACTCGCGATCAAGATGGTGGCCTACGTCCTGATCGCCCCGGCGATCGGCGCGGTCGCGGACCGACTTCCACGCCGGGCGCTCATGGTCACCGCGGACCTGACCCGGGCCGGAGTCGCCCTGTTCCTCCCCTTCGTCGACCAGGTCTGGCAGGTGTACCTGCTGGTCTTCCTTCTCCAGTCCGCATCGGCCGCGTTCACCCCGACCTTCCAGGCCGTCATCCCCGACGTCCTGCCCGAGGAGCGCGACTACACGCAGGCACTGTCGATGTCACGTCTGGCGTACGACCTGGAGAGCCTCTTCTCCCCCGCGCTGGCGGCGGCCCTGCTGTCCGTCATCACCTACAACTGGCTGTTCACCGGCACCATGCTCGGCTTCCTCGCCTCGGCGGCGCTGGTCGTCTCCGCCGCACTGCCGAAGCCGATCACCGCGCCCACCCCCGCCGCCGCACCCGCCCCGCGCACCGGCGGCGCGTACGCGAAGGCGACGGCGGGCACCCGTCTCTTCTTCGCCGTCCCGCAACTGCGCGCCCTGCTCGCCCTGAACCTCGCGGTCGCCGCCGCGAGTGCGATGGTGACCGTCAACTCCGTCGTCTACGTACGCGACTTCCTGGGCCTGTCGGCCGCAGTCGTCCCCTTCGCGCTCGGTGCCTACGGCACGGGCTCGATGATCGTCGCCCTGATCCTGCCGCGCGTGCTGGACCGGGTCTCCGACCGGGCGGTCATGCTGGGCGGCGCACTCCTGCTCGGCCTCGTCTTCGCCGGACTCGGCGCGATCACCGCGGCGCAGAGCGGGAGTTGGCGCCGGCCCGCCCTGCTGGGTGTCTGGGCCGCCTTCGGCGCCGCCTGCTCGATGGTCCTCACCCCGACCGGCCGGCTGATCCGGCGCTCGGCACCCGCCGAGCAGCGCACGGCGGCCTTCGCCGCCCAGTTCTCCCTCTCGCACAGCGCCTGGCTGCTGACGTACCCGCTGGCCCGATGGCTCGGCGCGGAGGCCGGACTCCAGGCGGCCGTCGTCTCCCTCGGGGCGATCGCTGTCATCGCGTCCCTGCTGGCCACGCGTCTGTGGCCGGCTCGGGAGCCGGTGACCGTCGAGCACGAGCACACCGGCCTTCACCACGGCCACCCGCACCTCGTCGGTGCCACGCAGGTGGCGGCGGGCTGGTGGCACAGCCACGGCGTCTTCGCCGACGCGTTGCACCCCACCACCGCCACCCGGGCCGCCTCCCACTCCGTCGGCTCCTGACAGCGCCGGTGGGGCCGCGTCGCCCCAGAAGTTCTCCACGAGCCAGATCGCTCCCCACAGCAGGACGGCCAAGGCGGCCAGCAGTCCGATCGCCTGGACGATCCTTCGGGAGACCCTGCGCATCGCGTCCGTCCTCACCCTGGATCCTGCTCTGCTTCTACCTCCCGGCTGGGCGCCCCGCAACGGCCGCCGCCAGCCGGGGCGCGGCGAACGCGGTCCCGCAGGTGAACCGCATCAACGGCCCGAACGTGGCCGCCGCCTGGATACCCGTGAAGTACAGGCCGGGCACGGAGGACTGGAGCCCCGCGTCGAGATGCGGGAAGCCGGCGGTGCGGGTGAGTCCGGCGCGCAGTTCGGGCGCCAGGAAGTCCAGCCCGTCCAGGCGGACTTGGTATCCGGTGGCGGCCAGGACGTGCTGCGCCGCGACCCTGTGTGTGCGGCCTTCGCCGTCCCTGGTGGTGAGCAGGATGCCGTCGCCCTGCCGCCGCGCGCCGGTGATGTGCTCTCCCAGCCGTACGGGGACGACACCGTCGAGGCGTGGCTTGAGCCACCACGACCCGAACGGGCCGAGCACCCGCTTGACCAGCCGCAGCCGGGTGGCGGCGGGCAGGAACCGGAAGGCGGCGGCCTGGTGCACGACCCCGTACAGCCCCCAGGACCGTCCGAGCGGGGTGTCGGGCTGCCAGTGCGGGGCCGGAGTCGGCCCCGCTCCGAACACCAACTTCCCCGCCCGCACCAGCAGTTGGACCCGCACCCCGGCCTCGTGCAGCAGGGCGGCGCTCTCCTGCGCCGACTGACCGGCGCCCACCACGACCACCTCACGCCCGGCGAACGCCGCCAGGTCCGCGTGCTGCGAGCTGTGGGAGACGAGCCCCTCGGGCACAAACTCGGCGAGCGGCTCGGGGACATGCGCGAAGCCGTCCATACCACTGGCCACGACGACGGCCGCCGCCCGGAGTTCCTCGCCCGAGGCGAGCTTGAGGTGGAAGCCGTCGGCCTGCCGGTCGACGCCAAGGACCCGTACCTGTTCCACCTCGGGCACCAACTCCTCGGCGAACCAACGGCCGTAACGCACGAACATCTCGACCGGCACCTGGTCGTGCCCGGTCAGCCGGGGCTCGCCCACTTGCCTGGCGTAGTCGTCCAGCGTGAACCCCGGACGCGGCGCGGACAGCATCGACGCGTTCGGCGGTGACTTCAGCAGCATGCCCGCGGGCATGTTCTCGGCCCAGCTCGCCATCGGCGAGCCGAACACCCTGACACTCAGGCCACGCGCCTTCAGATGCGCGGCGGTGGACAGGCCGTAGGGGCCCGCCCCGATGACGACGACGTTCTTGGACATGATGGGAATTCCCCCCTGGCGCGGCGCAGTTGGGCAGCCCGCGCTCCGGAATGGCATGGCATGAAAGATCGGAACTTCAGATGCACACCGAGAGCCGCCGCATCAGCGGCGGCCGGGAGGAAGGAGAGGGCGGACCGCGCCGGACGACCGTGTCCGCGAGCAGGATCTGGAACGGGACGCCGGGCGCCGGCCCCGCGTACGTGCGCCACCCGGCACGGACAGACGCGGTCAGGTCGACGGGCGTACGGACCGGAGCGAGCAGCCTGCGCATCAGCTCACGCAGGTGCTCCCACTCGCGGCCCGCGACATAGAGCACGCGCCGGCGGCAGGTGTCCACACCGCGCAGCAGCACCGCGCACAGCACGGTCAGCAGCACATGCGCGACCACCACCGGCCAGCCCGCGTGCACGGAGGAGGGCCACACCGCGTGCGCCGGAACGGAGACCGCGCCGTCGGCCCGCACGAACCAGTAGCCGACGACCAGCTGCGCACCGGCCGCCAGCACCAACTGCCGTGCCAGCGGCTTGTCCTGGCCCGCACCCGGCAGCGCGATGCCGAAGAGGAGACACGCGGCGAGAGCGCGCACCAGCCACGAGGGGCTGGAGTCGAACGCCAGATGATGGACCGTGGAGGCGACCGCGGTCCCGAGCACGGAGAACAGCCCCGCCCGGGCAGCCGCCACCGGCACCACCCGCGGCCCCCGGCCGTGGCGGCGCACACCGGGCAGATGCACCGAACCCCCCATGACCCACCCATCATGGGGCGCGGGCCGCGCCCGTGTCACCACCGCGTCCGCCACCGACCTTCGATGTCACGCAGTCGTTCCGGCCGTGCCGGACTGCGGTCGTTCCGGGCGCACACCTTGCACGTACCGCAGCCAGGGTCGTACGCCCCCGCGGCCCCGCACCTCGAAGCCCGCCTCCGTGACGAGTCCGTCGAGGAGGTCCACGCGGTAGTCGGCCATGACGTGTCCGGCGCTCGCGGCGACCAGGTGGCGTACGGCCCGGGTGCGCGGCGGCCGGAAGTCGGCGACGAGCAGCCGCCCGCCGGGGCGCAGGACGCGGTACATCTCCTGGAACGCCGCCGGACGCAGGTCTTCGGGGAGGTGGTGGACGGCGAGGCTGATGACGACGGCGTCGAAGGAGGCGTCGGGCGCGGTCAGGCCCTCGGCGACGCCGGTCTCGTACGAGCAGTGCGCTTCGCGCGTCTTCCCGCGGGCGTACTCGATCACCTCGACGGAGGGGTCGATGCCGAGCACGGAACCTGTGGGGCCGACGGTCCTGGCCATGCGCCGGGCCAGGTAGCCCGTGCCGCAGCCCACGTCCAGGACCCGGTCGCCGGGCCGGGCGCCGCTGAGGCGCGCGAGACGGCCGTACGCGCGCGGGCGCATCCCGCCGAAGCAGATCGCGCCGCACAGTTCGTAGCCCCGCGCGTGGGCGATGGTCAGGCCCTCGGTGTCCGGATGCGGGTGTCCGTGCTGGAGAAGCTGTCCGAGATTCTTCACGATCGAGCCCCTTACTTAGTCGTGACTAAGTCTACGTTCGCAGCTTAGTCGCGACTAAGTAAGGGCGGCAAGAGGCCGTACCATACGGGTGTGAGCGAGTCGACGAAGCAGACGCGGCGGAGCACCGGGCGGGTGCGCATGACCCCGGCCGAGCGCCGGGAGACGATCCTGAACGCCGCCACGGAACTGTTCGCCGACACCGGCTACCAGCGCACCAAGGTCTCCGCCGTCGCAGCGCGCGTCGGTGTCAGCGAACCGGTCGTCTTCCAGAACTTCGGCACCAAGTCCGCGCTGTACCAGGCGGTCCTGGAACGGGCCGTCGCCCACGTCTGCTCGACGCTCGCCGAGGCGGTGGCGGCCGGCCGGTCCGTGACCGACCTGCTCTCCGGATTCCTGGAGCCGGAGCACATGGTCCGCTTCCACTCCAGGGGAGCGCTGGGCTTCCTCTTCGCGGACGCGTTCACCCTGAGCGGCGAGCCCGACCTGCGTGACGCCGTAGGGGCCGCGCACCAGCGTTTCGCCGACACCTTCGCGGAGTTGGTCCGCGAGGGGCAGCGGGAAGGCGTCCTTCGCCAGGACCTCGACCCGGACGCCGCCGCCTGGTGGCTGATGTCCCTGCTGCACGCCCGCACCTTCCGGACGGCCTTCATGCCGGAACAGCAGGCTCTGGAGGGCCAGTTGGTGTCCATGACGCTGGAGACACTGACCGGCCACTGAGTTCGAGTCGTCGTCAGAAGGATGCGCACGATCTCCGCCACGGCCTGGGGACGTTGCCCCGCCGAGCATGTTCGCCTGGTCCTGGGCCACGGCCGATCAGCGCGACCGTCTGGACGGTCCGCGCGATCAGGCGTCGTCAAGACGCGCTTGAAAGGGGGCAAGACCGAGGCCAACAGGAGGGAAAGAGTGACAAGTCGTGCGGTAAGGCCCATGATGGACGAGTTATGGGGGGAACATCGCGCGTTCTCGATGTACGCCGCCGTGGCCACGTGCCACCCGCGGCGGTGATGGCGGTTGTCCGCGCGGGCATGTTCTCCCTGCTGGGGACCATTGTCACGGTGATCGTGCATGACCTGGCCTTCGCGTCGAACCCGTCTCGCCTCGTGAAGGCGCTGGCGGCCTGTTTCCTGTTCGCCGTGGCACTGCCTGGTGCCGGGGGCGACAAGTCGCTCCGTACTCAAGTGCTGTTGGCGTTCGGCTCTCAGGCCGTCATCGGGTACTGGTTAGTCCTCACCGACGACTCTGTCGCGTTCCGCGAACACGGACTGCTGCCGTCAGCCGTTCTCGCGGGCTGGCCCGTGGTCGTCGGCCACATTCTGCTGGCCCTGCTCTGCGCCGTCCTGCTGCATGGCCTCGACGACAGTGTGCGCCGCGTGCTGTACGCAGCCGGGAAGGAGTGGTGCGCGTTGCGCGCACTGCTGCGCAGGCTTCTGGTTCCCGGTTGCACCCCTTACGAAGTAACGGAGTTCGGGGCCGCATGGCGCGTGAGCTCCGGGCCGACGCGGGCTCCCCCGTCATCGGTTCTGCTGGCCGGCGCGGTGGTGCGCCGCGGCCCGCCGCTGCTTCCCCTGCCGTACGCCGTCGCCTGATCCGTCACGGCGGTACCCGTACGGCTTCCGGTGTGTTCACCCGTCCCTGTCGGGGACGGTTCTGTCCGCCATTCCGGCACACGGGTTCCGCGCGAGTCCCGTGGCAGGGGGGAAGTCCTTTGAACCACATGTCACATGCGGCGCGAGCGCTTGCGCCCGTCGTCACGGCGGGCCGTACGGGCCCGTCCACCGCAGCGCATCTGAAGGTCCGAGGCCATGGTGCTGCCCAGGTCCTCGCTGAGCGCGTCAGCGCTCGCTCAAGGCGTACGTACGAGTTGTGCACCGAGCACGGCCGGGCGGCGATGGCGGCCCGGGAAGGAGTGGACCGATGACGGCAGCAGGCAGGGCGAAGTCCGCCGTGAGGTCCGGGGCGAAGCGGCTCCTGGAGCGCGCGGGGTTCCAACTCGTGCGCAGCACCACCCCCCAGGGTGGCGTCGATGACTTCATCCCGTTCGAACCGACGATGCGGGCCGCGCGGGCGGCCGGTCTGTCGGTCGGCGACTACATCGACGAGGTCATGAACGGGACCCCGGGAGCCACCCGGTCCACCGTCGACGAACTACGGGCCCTCGGCGTCTTCGCCGCGATGCCGGACACGGTCCTGGAGATCGGCCCCGGGTCCGGGCGGTACCTGGAGAAGACTCTGAAGGAGTGCTCGCCGACCCGCTACGAGATCTACGAGACGGCACAGCCCTGGGCCGACTACCTGGTGGACACGTTCGGAGTGGTCGCCCAACCGGTGACAGGATTCAGTCTCGACGCGACACCGGACAACAGCGTCGACCTCGTCCAGGCCCACAAGGTCTTCAACACCCTGACCTTCCTCGGCACCTGCCGCTACTTCTTCGAGATGGCCCGCGTCACGCGACCGGGTGGACGGATCGTCTTCGACGTCATGACGGAGACCTGCCTCGACCCGGAGACGATGCGCGTCTGGGCGACGAAGGGCGGCTCCGGGCACGACTCGTTCCCGGCCGCCATGCCCCGCCGCACGTGCGTGGACCTCTTCGCGACGCTCGGCTTCAGCCTTGAGGCCGCCTTCCTGGCTCCCCTGGGCGTGGCGTCCACGGAGATGCTCGTCTTCAAGCAGACGGCCTGACCTACGACAGACCCCTGTCCTTGCCGACCGGCGGGAACGTGTCACGCGGAGCATCAGCAGCTCGGCGTGCACGTCCCCGCCGACCCCACCAGGGCCGTTGACACGCCACGCACCGAACTCGACGCACATCCTCGACGAGGTCCGTGACCGAGCCTGCGCCCAACACCCTTCGACGCCCGTGCAGTTGGACTCCGGCGTGGTGGGGAGATCGCGCATGGGGCATTTGTCGGCTGAAATGCACATGCAGTGGATTACAGGCACTCTGCTGCGAAAGGCTTGTCAAATCCCGGTTTTGAGGACGCTGCCTGAGGAATTCCCGTCGCACGGCGGAAGTTGGCCTCGGCAGTATGAACGGAATGGCGCAGCCTCCCGCTTTACGGAGGCACCGGTGACGCTTCCGGCCAGTGCATGGGCCCGGCTCATGCTGATGGTGCGCCTGACACTGCTGATCACGGTGATCGGGCTGATCTGGATGATCGCGGTAGTCGTGCCAGTCCGCAGACCGAGTCGAAGCCGTGCCCGGTCGGGGCCTGCCCCACGATCATCGGCGGTTGCGACTTCCCACCGGGCAGCAGTTGCGACCGCGCCGAGGACCCGCGAACGCCCCGAGCGCACCACACCAATACCCCCAGGGGGTAAGATGCCCACACGGGCGCCCGGGCGCACGGTGAAGGTGGGGCTCATGGAGATACGGACAGCGCGCAGCGGCGGTTCAGCCGTTCGCCGGCTGTACGGGGTGTTCCTCACCTTGTGCCTCGCGCTGGCCGTGCTCGCCCACCATGAGATATGCGGGATGGGCACCTCGCCGATGCAAGGCGCGGTCCGCGCCGTTCACATGGCGTCGGCCGAGGCAGGGCCCTCCCTCTCGGACTCCGCCCCGCACAGCGCCGACGACAGCGGATGCGCGACGCCCGGGACCCAGCACTGCACCACCGCGAGCATCCCCTCCGTACAGCTCGCCCTGCCAGGCCAGAGCGCCTTCGACCTGTCGGCGGATCTCCTGCCGGCGCTGTCCGGACGCGCACCGGGTGCCGTGGCGAGCAGAGCCCCGCCCGATCTCTCCGTCCTCTCGCAACTGCGCATATAGGCCGCCCTCGGCGGCGCGCGATGTGCCGCCGTCGTTCCGCGACCACATCAGCAGTTACGACACAGAGGACAACACCACGATGAATGGCATCAACCGCCGTTCCATCCTGCTCGCCGGCATGGGAATCGCCGGCGTCGGCGCACTCGCCGCGTGCAGCAGCGGCTCCGACAGCGGCAGCAAACTGGTCAGCCCTACCGCCTCGGCCGTCACCGCCGCCGACATGAAGCGCAAAGCCACGGGGCGACGGCACAAACTCACCCTGACCGCGGCACCCGCCATGATCGACCTGGGCGGCGGGGTCATGCCCAGGACCTGGGCGTTCGACGGCCGGACGCCCGGCAAGGAGGTCCGGCTGTCCGCGGGTGACACCGTGGTCGCCGAACTGTCCAACCAGCTCCCGGACAGGACGACCACATCGATCCACTGGCACGGCATCGCGCTGCGCAACGACATGGACGGCGTACCGCCTGCCGTCCAGACCGCCGTACGGGCCGGCTCCACCTTCACCTACTCGTTCATCGCCCCCGACCCCGGCACGTACTTCTTCCATCCGCACGTCGGCGTGCAGCTCGACCGCGGCCTGTACGCCCCACTGATCGTCGAGGACCCCAAGGAGCCGCTGTCGTACGACGACGAGTGGGTCGTCCTGCTCGACGACTGGGTCGACGGCGTCACCGGCACCCCCGACGAGGTCTTCGCCGAACTCAAGCAGGGCATGGGCAGCATGAGCGGAATGGACATGGGCGGCAGTTCGGCGAGCCCCACCGACTCGGACGACGGCATGGGGAACATGGGCGGGATGGACATGGGTGGTTCCGCGTCCGCGTCCGCTTCGGCCTCCGCCTCGGGCGGCATGTCCAAGAAGTTCATGCTCATGGACGCCACCAGCAGCCTCCTGGGCGGAGACGCCGGCGACGTGAAGTACCCGCACCACCTCGTCAACGGCCGCGTGGCGACCGACCCGGACGTCTACACCGGCAAGCCCGGCGAGAAGGTACGGCTGCGCATCATCAACGCCGGCTCGGACACGGCCTACCGGGTCGCTCTGGGCGGCCACAAACTCACCATCACCCACACCGACGGCTTCCCGGTCCAGCACCAAGAGGTGGACGCCCTCCTGGTCGGCATGGGCGAACGCTACGACGTCCTCGTCACCCTCGCCGACGGGGTCTTCCCGCTCGTCGCCCTGGCCGAGGGCAAGAACGCCAACGGTCTGGCTCTGGTGCGCACGGGCTCGGGCAACGCGCCAAAGGCGACGGTCCGCCCGAAGGAACTCGACGGCATGATCATGACGGCGTCCGAACTGCGCGCCGCCGACGATGTGCGACTGAAGTCAGCCAAGACCGATGTCACGCACCAGATCAGGCTGACCGGCGGCATGGGCACGTACAACTGGGCCATCAACGGCAGGCCCTTCGACATGAAGGATCCCGAGGCGAACCCGATCCTGGTCCGGGAGGGGCAGCGGGTACGGCTCGACTTCGTCAACACCACGACCATGTGGCACCCGATGCACCTGCACGGCCACACCTACCAACTCGGCGCCCTGGGTCCGCGCAAGGACACCACGATCGTGCTGCCCAAGAAGACCGTGTCCGTGTTCCTCGACGCCGACAACCCGGGCCAGTGGATGCTCCACTGCCACAACGCCTACCACGGCGAAGCCGGGATGATGGCGAACGTGGCCTACCAAGCCTGACATCCGGGCGGCACCCGGGACAGCGACAGTCCCGGGTGCCGTCCTGCCAACTCGCGGCGATTCAGCTGACGTTGACCGCCGACCAGGCCGCCGCCACCGCGTTGTACTCCGTGGAACCGGAGCCGTACAGGTCGGCCGCCGCCGAGAGGGTGCCCGAGCGGGCACCCGAGTAGTCGGTCGTCGACGTGAAGTACTCGGTCAGCGCCTTGTACCAGATCTGGAGCGCCTCGGCGCGGCCGATGCCGGTGACCGTCGAACCGTCGTACGTCGGCGAGTCGTAGCTCACCCCGTTGATCGTCTTCGAACCGCTGCCCTCGGACAGCAGGTAGAAGAAGTGGTTCGCGACGCCCGACGAGTAGTGCACGTCCAGGTCGCCGACCGAGGACGACCAGTAGTCCGCCGAGCCGCCGTCCTTGCTGGGCTGGTCCATGTAGCGCAGCGGGGTGCCGTCGCCGTTGATGTTGATCTTTTCGCCGATGAGGTAGTCACCCGGGTCGGACGAGTTGGCGGCGTAGAACTCGACGCCGGTGCCGAAGATGTCGGACGTCGCCTCGTTGAGACCACCGGACTCGCCCGAGTAGTCCAGCCCGGCCGTGTTGGCGGTGACGCCGTGGCTCATCTCGTGGCCGGCCACGTCGAGCGAGGTCAGCGGGTGGGTGTTGCTGGACCCGTCGCCGTAGGTCATGCAGAAGCAGTCGTCGTCCCAGAAGGCGTTGACGTACGAACTGCCGTAGTGGACACGGGAGTAGGCGCCGACGCCGTCGTTCTTGATGCCGCTGCGACCGAACGTGGCCTTGTAGAAGTCCCAGGTCTCCTGGGCGCCGTAGGCGGCGTCCGCGGCGGCGGTCACGTCGGTGGTGGAGCTGGACGCGGCGCCGGTGCCCCAGGTGTTCGTGGTGTTGGTGAACAGGGTGCCGGTGCCGGAGCTGGTGGTGTGCTTGAGGTTGTACGTCTTGTGGCCGCCGCGCGAGGCGTCGGTCAGCGAGTACGTCGTGCCCGACAGCGTGGTGGTGAGGCTGACCGTGCCCGAGTACAGGGTCTTGCCGGTGCCGGTGGCGTTCTCGATGCCCTGGTACTCGAAGAGCTTCTTGCCGGTGGCCGCGTCGGTGATGACGTGCAGCTTGTTCGGGGTGCCGTCGTCCTGGAGGCCGCCGACGACCGTCTCGTAGGCGAGGACGGGGCTCGCGCCGCCGGCCCAGATGACCTTGCGGGCACCGTCGGCGGCGGACTTCGCGGAGCCCAGCGTCCTGGCGGCACTCACCGCCTGCTTCTCGGCTCTGGCCGCGGTGATCTTCGGCGTGACGGTGGCGACCTTGATGGCCGCCTTCGTCGCCTTGGTCACGCGCTCGGTCCTGCCCGTCTTGCTGGTGGCGACGACCAGGTCGCCGCCGAGGACCGGGAGGCCCGCGTAGGTCCGCTCGTAGCGGGTGTGCACCGTGCCGTCGACGTCCTTGACGACGTCCTTGACGACCAGCTTCTCCTTGGTGCCGAGACCTATCTGCTGGGCGGTCGCGGCGACGTCGGCCTGGGCCTTCTGGATGAGCGAGGCGCGAGCGGCGTCGGACAACGCGGCGGGTGAGCCGGCCGTGCGGGCCGCGGCCAGGGACCCTGCCGGGGCCGGGGCAGCGGTCGCACCGGTGGTCAGACCGGTGGTGAGGAGGGCTCCGGCGGCAACGGCGGTCGCGATGGCCAGAGTTGTGCGCTTGTGGCGCGCGTAGAGGGGGGTCACGCAAGCTCCTTGGTGGGGGGAGCCCGGTCGGCGTGGGGGCGCCGGCCGGGTTGGATGTGACGTTGCTGAGCTCGTGCGGCGGGTGGAGTGAGAGTGACATTTGCGACGCGTACATGTCATGACTCCTTGAGTGATGTTGGTTGAAAATTTGCTGTTCGGTTAACGTCGCGGGAATGTGAACGGGCGCTGCCCCGGAGGGGGGAACTCCGGGGCAGCGCCCTGCTGTTGCACCTCGGCGCACGGTCTGCGGGAACGCCCTCTTACAGCTGGTGAACCTGATTCCGGGCCAACGACACTCACCCGGCTCGCCGCTGTGCGGACGGAAACCGGGGACGGTGCGCGCGAGTTGGGTTCAGGGCCTGCTGGCGGCGTAGAACGGCATCGAGTCGAGCTGGGCAATCTCGATGTTCTTGCCGGTGCGCGGGGCGTGGATGGCCTTGCCGTCGCCGATGTAAAGACCGTTGTGCTGGCTGTCGTTGTACCAGTAGATGATGTCGCCGGGCTGCAGGTCCGCCTTTGCCACCTTGCGGCCCGCGTCATACATCTGCTTGACCGTGCGCGGCAGCGAGACGCCCGCCGACCGCCACGCCGCGCCCACCAGGCCTGAGCAGTCAAAGGAGTTGGGGCCGGTCGAGCCCCACTCGTAGGGCTTGCCGAGCTGGGCGTACGCGAACTCGATGGCGGTCTTCGCGCGACCGCCGGCCGGACCGTTGTAGCTCGCGGTCGCGTCACTGGTGCCCGCGGCGGCGTCCTCGCGCTCCTGGGCGGCGGCCACCTTGGCGCGCTGTTCGGCGGTCAGACTGTTCAGGAGCCTGCGGGCCTTGGTCAGCTTGGCCTGGACCTCGTCCTTCTTCTCCTTGGCCTTGGTGCGCGCCTCCTTCAGGGCCTCCAGCCGTTTGGCGGCGTCAGAGCGTTCCTGGGTGAGTTCCCGCTGCTTGCCCTGGAGCGCCCGCAGGGCGGCGGCCTGCCGGTCACCGGTGCGGCCGAGCACCTCGGCCTTTTCGAGGTAGTCGTCGGGGTCGCTGGACAGGAAGAGCTGCACGCTCGCGTCGATGCCGCCGGTGCGGTACTGCGCCGCCGCCAACGGGCCCGCCTGCTCGCGCAGTTCGTTGATCTCCTGCTGCTTGCGGGCGAGTCGTTCCTGCGCGCTGTCGACCTCGTCCTGCAACTTCTGCTGCTGCTCGCGGATGCCGTTGTACTCCTCGGTGGGAGCCTCGGCCTCCTCGTAGAGCTTCGCCACCTGCTTGCGCACCTCGTCCGCCGAGGGCTCCGGGGCCGCCTGACTCTGCGTCGGCAGCAGGCTCACCGCGCCGGCGGCGATGCCGAGCGTGGCTATCCGGGCACGGCCGGGCGGCTTGGGCCGACGGTGGGTTCCCATCGTGGGGTGACTCCTCTGCGCGTGGTCGACCGAGGGGCGGGCGCGGTATCGGCCGGGACAAGCAAGCGCGTTAGAACTTAGTAGCTTAGTAGTAGCGGTCGCAAGTGAGTCCGAAATCCAGTGGACTTGTGCGGGGTGGCCGTCAGCCGAGGCCGGGCGGACAGGCGACGAGCAACGGCAGGAGCGGAACCACCACGGCCAGGACTGCCACGGAGACCCAGAGTGCGGGGTGAGCGGTCGCACGAGGGCCGAGGACTCGCCTGAGGCGGATCAGGACCGTGTGCCCGCCCGCCGCGAACGCGCCCTTCGGCGTGCGGGCCGCCGCCATCGCGTACATCGCCGTGGCCAGCGCGTCACCGGAGTATCGGCGCAGCGCACGGTCGTCGGCGACCATCTCCAGCAGGAGCGCGGTCTGTTCCCGGGCGTGACGGGCCAACGGCAGCCCGCGGAACACCGATTGGAACGCCTCCACTGCGGCCAGGGCCAGATGATGGCGCCCCGCGATGTGGCCCCGCTCGTGTGCCAGTACGGCACCGAGCTGTTCCGGCGCGAGTTCACGCACGGCCGCGTCACTGACCACGATCCGGGGCCGACGGCCCGGCAGGCAGTACGCGGCGGGGACGTCGTACGGCAGGACGGTGGCACTCAGCCGGGCGGAGCGGCGGCCGACCAGGTCCACGGCCGCGCGGTGCCGCGTCCGCGCGCGGCGGGCTCGTACGACGTGGAAGGTGAAAGCTGCGACCGAGGTGAGCCCGAGGGCGACGGGCAGGGCGACGGCGAGCCGGTCCGCCGCGTGGGGATCACGCTCGCCCGTACCGGCTCCCAGTCCGCAGGAGTGCAACAGCCCCACCAGGCCCGCTTCCAGGTGCTCGGCCGGCATGGCCAGGTTGTGCGCGGTCAGCGCGACCCCGATCGAGAACGAGATCAACAGGGCCTGCCACACCGCCACCGCCAGGGCCGGGGCCCGGTGCGGCCAGCCCGCGCGCAGGAGCAGGCGGGGAGCGATGAAGCCGACGGCTGCCGTGTAGCCGACCAGGACGGGGACCGCGTTCACTGCTTCGCCTGTCGTCCCACGTTCCGCAGAGCCTTGCGCAGGGCGGCCACCTCGTCCTCCGACATGTTCTCGACGAAGTGGACCAGTGCGGCGGGGCGGTCCTTGCTCTCCCCCAGTCCGTCCTCCATCAACGCGGCGGCGTACGCCTCGCGGCTGCGGACCGGCGAGTACAACCAGGCCCGCCCCTGCTTGCCACGCAGCAACCACCCCTTGCCGTAGAGGATGTTGGTGACGGTCATGACGGTGGTGTACGCGACGGGACGGGTCCTGTTGATGTCGTCGACGACCTCGCGCACCGTCGCCGGACGGCTCCACGTCCAGAAGCGATCCATGATCTCCGCTTCGAGATCCCCCAGCCGCCGCATGCGTCCGACTCCCTTTCGCCGCCATGTACGTAAGGCCATAGTAGAAGGCTGACGCCCTCGACCACATAATGATCAAGTCCGGGTCATAGGGGGGTTCGGCGCGTATGTCCCGTGTGTGCCGCCCCGGCTGGGTACCGCATATGGTGCCGGTGGTGGTCCTCCGGGCGGGATTGTCTTCATTGCCGGGTAAGGCAGTTGCTGCTCGCCGCCGCGCAAGCCTGGCCAAGGTCATCGCCACTCCGTTCACTGGCACCGTCTTGTACGGGCTGACCTTCGCGCAGGTCTTGGACTCGTCGGCCGTCAGGGCGATGGCGTCGGAGGCGGCTGCCCGGGGGGCGGCGGAGTCGGGGGCAAGTGGCCGACCCGTGGTTCAGGGCGTACCCCTCGGACCAGACGGTTGCGCGGTATAGCAATTGTCGTCGTTTCCGACGGAGCGCACTCCCCCTTCCTCGGCCCCCGACTCCGATCGGGAGAGGCCCTGTTCGAGGTCGTCCAGTGCCCGGCGGGCCGTGGCGATGCGTTGCAGAAGAAGTCCGCGGTCCTCGTTCTCCGCCGCCCGCGGGCCCCTGCGCGACGGCTCGTCCTGCTCCGTCGCACGAGCGTCGTCCAGGGACGTGAGGACCACACCGATGAGGACGTTGACCAGGACGAAGGACGCGAGGAGCACGTAGGAGGCGTAGTAGAGCAGGCTCCAGCGGGAGATCTCCAGGCCGGTATGGACGGCGTCGCCGATGCCGTCCAGGGTCATGAGGAGGAACAGAGTCAGGACGGCACGGCCGATGGAGCCGTAGTGCTGGGGGTCCTCGTGACTGAAGAAGACCCAGCCGACCATGGCGTAGACGTACAGCACCAGCCCGCCGACGAGCAGGAAGCTCAGCGTGCCGGGCAGGCTGCGAGCCACGGCGACCAGTACGACCCGGAGTTGGGGCAGGAAGCGGGCGGTGCGCAGGACGCGAGCCAGGCGCAGCAGGCGTAGCACGGTGGTGTTCTCGCGTACGACGGGCAGGAAGGCGCACAGGACGACGGCGAGGTCGAAGAGGTTCCAGGGATCCTTGGCGAAGTCCCGGGGGCGGTCGACGTGGGCGGCCAGGCGCAGCAGGATCTCGACCGTGAAGGCAGCCAGGCAGGCGTGCTCGGCCAGCCGTAACCAGTGGTGCCAGTCGGCGGCCAGCCCCGGATATGTCTCAACGCCGAGCAGGGCGGCATTGGTGAGGATGACGGCGAAGACGGTGAGGGCGAACCAGCGGGCCTCCGTGACGGTGCGACAGCGGCCCGCCAGTTGCCGGCGGGCGGATCGAAATGCCGTCTCGGCTCCGTTGTCGTGCTGGTCTTGCATCCTGCTGTCTCCGCTCCCTCGCGCAGGCTCTCGACCCCGCCAACCGGACTGGGTGGCGGGGCTGTTGAGCGATCACTCTTCAGGAGAGACTTCTACAGCACTGTAGATTTTGGTGTGCGGCCGGGACTGGTGCCGGCCTGGACGCTCTTGTCGACCGGAACACCGAACTGTCGGGCACGCGACATGCACACGTATGCCGACGCCAGCGTCGGCGAGCCCTCACGGTTACGCCTCCTGGGGATGCAGCAGGCGTGCGAGCAGGTCGTCGAGGGTGACCATGCCGGTCAGGGTGCCGGTGGCGCCGCGGACCACGGCGAGTGAGGCTCTGTGCCGACGGAGTTGCTCGATGGCGTGGCTGACCGTGTCCTGTTCGGTCAGTTCCGGTATCGGGCGGGCCAGGTCCCGGGCCGTGACCGTGCGTCCGCGGGTGCGGGCGATGAGCGCGTCGCGGGCGTGCACGGAGCCGAGGACGCTCGTTCCGTCGCGCACCAGCAGGCGGCTGCGGTCGTGTTCGGCTGCCAGGGCGAGGATCTCGTCCACGTCTGCGCCTGCGGGAACCGAGTTGATCCGGCCTGCGGGGATCTGGAGGGCGCCGACCGGGTTCTGCGGCTCGGTGAGTGAGCTGGTGAGCAGTTCCGAGTCGGTCTCGCTGATCAGGCCGAGGCGCTTGGACTCCTCGACGAGGTGGGTGAGTTGCTCACGGTTGTGAACCTCGGCGAGTTCGTCGCGCGGGGTGACCCGGCACAGCCGTACCAGCGCGTTGCTCGCGCGGTTGAGGAGCGAGAGCAGTGGACGCGCGGCCTTCACCACGGCGCGGAAGGGCGGGGAGAGGAGCATCGCGGAGCGCTCGGGGTGGGCGATGGCCCAGGACTTGGGGGCCATCTCACCGACCACCATGTGCAGGAACACCACGACGACCATGGCGACGGCGAAGGAGACGCCGTAGCTTAGCCCGCTCGGCAGGCCCAACGTGTGCAGCAGCGGGTCGAGTTCGTGCGAGATCGCGGGCTTGGACACCGAGCCGAGGCCCAAGGTGCAGATGGTGATGCCGAGTTGGGCACCGGCCAGCATGAGGGACAGCTCGCGCATGCCCGCCAGGGCCGCCTTCGCGCCGCGCTGTCCCTCGGCCGCCACCTTCTCCATGCGGTGCCGCTTCGCGGCCACGAGCGCGAACTCGGCCGCCACGAAGAAGCCGCTGCCGATCAGGAGCAGGACGGTGACGAAGAGCGCCATCGGGAAACTCATGCCTGCTCCTCCGCCCGCGACTTGGCCGGCCGCTCGATCCGGACGCGCTCGGGGACGTGGCGGTCCAGGGTTCGTACGTCGATCACCGCGTGGCCGTCGTCCGGCAGTTCGACGGTGAGTTGGTCGCCGATCGCAGGGAAGCGGCCCAGCCGGTCCACGATCAGGCCGGCCACGGTGTCGTAGTCGTCCTCCTCGGGCAGTTCGATGCCGGTGGCCTCGGCCACCTCGTCCAGGCGGCGGCCGGCGTCCACCAGCCAGCCGTCCCCGTCGGCGACGGCGAGTTCGGTGACCGTGTCGGACTCGTCCGCGATGTCGCCGACCAGTTCCTCGGCGATGTCCTCGTAGGTGACGATGCCCGCCACTCCGCCGTGTTCGTCCAGGACGACGGCGTACTCGTCGTCCTGCCTGCGCATCTGCTCGACCGCGTCCGGCAGGGGCAGGGTGTCGGGCAGCAGCAGGGGGCGGCGGGCGAGGGCGCCGGCGGTCGTGGTCGTGAGGCGGTCGGCGGGCAGTCGCATCAGCTCGCGCACGCCGAGCACGCCGGTGATGTCGTCGGGGTGGTCGCCGAGGACAGGGTAGTTGGAGTGGCCGTGCCGGGCGATGAGGTCGACCGCCTCGGCCGCACTCGCGTCCTTGCGCACGAACACGGCGTCCGCGCGCGGCACCATCACCTTGTCGAGGGTGCGCTCGGAGAACTCCAGGGCGTGGTCGAGGAGTTCGGCGGTGTCCTTGGGCAGCTCGCCCTGTTCGTGGGACTCGCCGATGAGGTGGCCGAGTTCCTCCAGGGTGGCGCCGTGGTGCAGTTCCTCGACGGGCTCGATGCCGACCTTGCGCAGCAGGCGGTTCGCCGCGCCGTCGAAGACCCGGACGAGGGGGCCGACGACCTTGAGGTAGGCGAGCGTGGAGGGTGCCAGTGCCTTGGCCAGTCGTTCCGGGACGGCGATGGCGAGGTTCTTCGGGGCCAGTTCACCGAGCACCATCTGCACCACCGTGGCGCCGACGAAGGCGAGGACGACGGAGATCGCGCCGACGGCCGCGTCGGGCAGGCCGAGGCCGGACAGGGCCGGCTTGAGCAGCGCGGACACGCTCGGCTCGGCGATGAAGCCGACGACCAGACCGGTCACGGTGATACCGAGCTGCGCGCCGGACAGCATGAACGACAGCCGTTCCAGGACCTTCAGCGCGCGTGCGGCCTTCTTGTCCCCGGCCTCGGCCTCACGGGCGAGGGCGAGCCGGCTGGCGGAGACGTAGGCGAATTCCTGGGCGACGAAGTAGCCGGTGCCGGCGGTCAGCACGAACACGGCCAGCAGGCCCAGGGCGGCGGTTGCGGCACTCATCGAACACCATCCCACCGTGTGCCGTGCTCACGCTTGCCGTGGCGGGATGGTCGGGGACTGTGCCCCGAGGGGTCCGTCGATCTGGCGGACAACGTCTGTGCTCCTCTGATGATGGTCGGATCCGTGGAACGATTCTGGACACATCCGGGTTCCCCAAGCCACCGGGAGCCGCGCGCCGGACCGGTCGGAACGCAGCGAGAACCCGCCGCCCGCGCACGAGGATGGGAATGGGGACGGGGGCAGGCGGGCGGGCAGCGGGTGCTTGGGGCTGCGTCAGACGTTGACGCCGAAGTCGGACGCGATGCCGGCCAGCCCGGAGGCGTAACCCTGGCCGACCGCGCGGAACTTCCACTCGCCGCCGTGCCGGTACAGCTCGCCGAACACCATCGCCGTCTCCGAGGAGGCGTCCTCCGACAGGTCGTAGCGGGCGATCTCCCCGTTGTTCGCCTGGTTCACCACCCGGATGAACGCGTTGCGGACCTGCCCGAAACTCTGGCCGCGCGCGTCCGCGTCGTGGATGGACACCGGGAACACGATCTTGTCGATCCCGGCGGGTACGGCAGCGAGGTCGACCTTGATGGACTCGTCGTCGCCCTCGCCCTCACCGGTGAGGTTGTCGCCGGTGTGCTCCACCGAGCCGTCCGGGCTGCGCAGGTTGTTGTAGAACACGAAGTGCTGGTCGGAGACGACCCTGCCGGACGCGTTCAGCAACAGCGCCGAGGCGTCCAGGTCGTAGTCCGCTCCCGTCGTGGTGCGCACGTCCCAGCCCAGACCGATCAACACCGCGCTCAGCCCCGGCACTTCCTTGCTCAGCGACACATTGCCGCCCTTGCCCAGGGAAACTCCCACCGCTCATTCCTCCCGACTGCGCGCCGTCCGTACGTCACTGGATTCCAACGCGGAGCCTAGCGCGACAGTTCCCATACTTGCGCAACAGCTAAAGTGACATCACCGGGGTGGACCCCGGCGACAGCGATCCAGGCGGCACGGACAGCGAGGAGCGGCGGATGTTCCCGGACGTAGGACTGCCGGAACTGGTCACACTGACGATCCTGGCCGTCCTCCTCTTCGGCCCGGACAAGCTGCCGGAGATCATCCAGACCGTGGCGGAGTTCATCCGCAAGGTACGGGCGTTCTCCGACAGCGCCAAGGAGGAGATCCGCTCCGAACTGGGGCCGGAGTTCAAGGACTTCGAGTTCGAGGACCTGCACCCGAGGACGTTCGCGCGCAAGCACGTCCTGGACGGCGACGGCATCGGCCCCGACCTGGGCCTGGACGACATCCGCAGCGCACTGGACCCGAGGAAGGAACTGACGGAGGTGGCCGACGCCGTACGGGCTGCCGCGGACGACACGGCCTCGCAGGCGGCGGTACCGCCGGTGACGCTCAAGAAGAGCGACCACCCCGAGGCGTCCGCCCGCTCCGCCTTCGACCCCGACGCCACCTGAGAACCTTCGCGCATCACGTGATCCACTTCACGAATGTCACATACTTGCGCAACCTTTAAACTGATCGCGTGGAAGACAGCAGCACGAAGAACTGGGAAACCGCGGTGCTGGACGGAGGTCCCGCGGACGGCAAACGGACGCGCGTCACCGACCGGCCACGAGTGATCCAGGTGACTTACCCCTGCCTCCCGGACGGACCGGAGGACGGCGCGCGCATCGAGGCCCTGTATCTCTATCGCCGTGACTGTGGCGTGACGACCGAACCCCTTCGCTACGGCTTCGACGCGGCGAGCCCTTGACGGACTCGGGCGCGCGGCTCAGACGGCAGTGGTGCCCTCGGCGACCGGGCGGGCCGAGGTCGTATCACCCGGGGCGGCCTGGATGAGACGCGCGTCCGGCACGTCGGAGGCGGAAGCGCTGTCGGAGCGCTCGGCGGTGGACGGGGAGGCGTTCTCGTCCTTCATCGCCTTGGCCTCGCTCTTGAGGATGCGCATCGACTTGCCCAGTCCGCGCGCGGCCTCCGGCAGCTTCTTCGAGCCGAACAGCACGATGACGACGATCGCCACGACCAGCAGGTGCCACGGTTCCAGTCCGTTGCGGAGCATCCCGCCCACCTCATCCTCTCCACCGGACGGGTGGCATCCGCGGAACGCGGGCACCACCCGTCATGATTGCCATGTTGCGCAACCGTACAACCATGAGGCGGGAGCGGTCTCTTGCTCAACCCACCTCCGGATGAACATTTTCCATTGCCTTGTCGGTCGATTCGGGAGGGGCAGCAGCCGGTGCACAGCGTCAACAAGGGGCTCGGGAAGATCGAAGTGAAGCTCAAATGGGACCCGAGTCCCTGGAGCCGGCCGCCCCACCATCTCGACATCATCGCCACGACGTACTCCGCGGACGCCCCCTACGGGCGGCCCGTGTACGTCGTCCACCACGACAGCCGCTCGCCGGACGGCACCATCAACATGCCCCGGCACAGCGAGACCGGCCTGGGCTTCGGCTACGTGGAGGTGATGGTCCTGGAGCTCGACCGCCTGGCGCCCTCCTTCGCGCGGGTGGTCGTGGGGGTGGCCATCCACCAGGAAAGCGGCCCCAAGACCTTCGGCGACCTGTCGAACGCGGGAGTACAGGTTGTCGAGGGCTACCAGAAGCTGCTGGAGGACGACTTCACGCAGGTCGCCGGATCCACTGCCACGACGGTCGCGGAGTTCACCAGGGACGCTTCCGGCACGTGGGGGTTTCACGCCATGATCCGGGGGTCCGACAGCGACCCTGCGGTCTTCACCGCGGAGATGGGCAGCACACGGCAGCCCTGAACCGGATCCCGACGGCGACCGGTGGCACCGGGCGCCGACGCGGTCCCGCGCTGCACGCCTCGGAGTTCTCGTCAGCGCTTCACTCGTCGGAGTCGGGCTTGCCGCTCGCGGCGGCGTACGCCTGCGCCGGGGTCATGGCGACCCCGTCGAGGCTGACCGTCCTGTAGGGGCTGACCTCGGCGCACGTCTTCGACTCGTCGGCGGTGGATGCGTTGGCGTTGGACGTGGCGGCCTTCGTGTCGGCGGGGGCCGGCGAAGCGGTGCTTCCGGAGTAGGTGGTGCCGCTGGGCCAGTCGGCGCCGATCACCAGGGTCAGGCCGGTGCCGGTGCTCTGTTCGAGGTGCGCGGAGGACAGGCCCAGCGTCTTGGCCACGGTCTGCGCTTCGGCCCTCTGGCCGGTGCCGTAGGTGAGCGTGGTCGTGGCCGCCGAACTCGGGGCGTTGGCCGTGGTGGTGGCTGAGCTGAAGCCCTGGTCGGTCAGGGCCGTGGCGACCGCGGAGGCGCGGCCGGTGATGCCGGTACCGTTCTCCACCGTCACGGCGATCCGCGACGCGGGAACCGCCGAGGCGGTGGCGGTCGCGGAGGCCGCCGAGGACTTCTTGCCGGAGCCGGTGGTCAGGGACTGGTCGCCCGCGATCGTGGCGAAGAGTGCCTTGGCCCCCGCGCCCACCACCACACGGTTGCTGTTGCCCGGGTCGGGGCTGGTCTGCATCGTGGTGAAGGTGATCCGCTTGGCGGGGACCTTGTTCAGGTCGGCCGCCAGGCCGATCAGCTTGCCGACGCTGCCGAGTCCGTCGTCGACGGTCAGCGCCTTGGTGGCCGCGTCCGCGAGGTCGTAGACGGCGGTCGGGTTGGTCAGCGTACCGGCGCTCTTGAACTTGCGGATCATCGCGCTGAGGAAGATGTGCTGGGAGACGGTACGGCCCAGGTCGCTGCCGTCGCCGAAGCCGTGCCGGGAACGGACGAACTCCAGCGCCGCCTCACCCTTGAGGGTGTGGGTGCCCTTGGACAGCTTGAGGTGCGAGTAGGTGTCGTAGACGTTGTCGCTGACGCAGACCGAGACCCCGCCCACCGCGTCGGACATCTTCACCACACCGGAGAAGTCGAGTTCGACGAAGTGGTCGATGGTGATGCCGGTGAGCTGGTGAACCGTGGACACCTGGCACGTCGGGCCGTACTGGAGCGCGCTGTTGATCTGCCCGTAGTAGCCGGCCGTCGACTGTCCGCTCTCGCTGTCCTTGCAGGCCGGGATGTTCGTCATGGTGTCCCGGGGGATGCTCATGACGGTGGCGTTGGAGCGGTCGGCGGAGATGTGCACCACCATCTCCACGTCCGCGTTCCCGTTGCCCGACTGCACGCCGGTCCGTGAGCAGCCGCCGCCCAGCTTGCAGTCGGCCGCGCTGGTGCGGCCGTCGGAGCCCATGACCAGGATGTTGATCGGGGTGCGGCCGAACGCGTCGGCCTTCTCCGTGCCGCCCTTGCCATCGAGCGAGAGGCTGTTGATGTTGCCGTTCAGATGCTGGTAGAACCACCAGCCGGCACCGGCGGTGGCAAGGATCAGGACGGACAGGCAGGTCGCGGCGATCTTCAGGACCCGCCTGCCGCTCCGCACCGCCTGGGTACGACGCCGCGACCGCGGGCCAGTGCTGTTGCCGGTGACCGCCCGAGCCGCGGCCCGACCGCCCGGAGGACGCACTCCCTGCGACTCGGCCGTGCGCTGTCCGGACACCCGGGCGCTACGACTGCGCGTCGCCTGCCCGACCGGGCCGTCCCAAGGGTCGCTCATCCCCAACTCCCATGAAACGGTCGACGTCACTTGCATGATTGCGCAATCTAGCAAGCGTACGGCCTGTGCAGCGCAGGCCCCGCCACATTTCACAGGTGAGGGATCTCATGGAACCCGCGGCCTCGTTACCCACTCCGCCCGTACCGGGCGATGATCCACGCGGCACCGCGCTCGGCCAGCACACGTCGCCGCGCACGACGGGAACCCCGCGGTCCGCCCCTCGCCGAAGGCACCTCGGGCGCCGGCGCCTCCGCCAGAACGGCGAGTCGGCCGGCGGCGCGTGCCAACTCCGTCAGCAGCCGCTCCCGTCGCCGCGACGAACCCGTCCTCAACAGCGCCGTATAGAGCCCTTCGACCTCGGACAGGGCGGCACCCAGCCGCAGATTGGCATCGCGCACTCGCTGCATGTCCCCGCGCGGCATCGCCGTCCCTCCCCCGAAACCGGGACTCCACCCGGTCACTTCAAGTATTGCGCAATGCAGCAACTCAAATCAGCGCACACGGATCGTCCCTCCCGCCCCAGCCCGGTTCGCGTGCGGCTTCGCCGGGCAGGACTGGGCCCGGCCGCCGCGGGATACGCCACGCGCCCGGGACGGCACCCGCCGCGGTGGGCGACCTGCTGGCGCAGACCCGTACCGTCCACCGGATGCTGCGCCACCGCCTGGACACCAACGCGGCCTACGTCAACTTCCCCGACCCCGACCTCCGCGACTGGCGGCGCGCCTACTACGGCGCCGACTACGAGCGCCTGGTCGAGATCAAGCACCGCTACGACCCCACCGGGCTGTTCCGCTACACACAGGCCGTCGGCGGGAACTGACGGCACGCCAGACTCCGTCCCTCCGGGAACGCCTTGACGTGCTCAATTCACGTTTGGTTCAAAGGTCGTTCACGGAATACATGGACTCTGGCGATCATGACTTCTCGCAAAGCCTCGAAGAGGCTGGCTCTGCCCATGGGAATCGCCGCCTTCATGCTGAGCGTCGCCGGTGCTCTGACCCCTGCCTCCGCAGCAGGAGCCGACTGGGTCTTCTACAGCGGTGCCGACAACCTGAAGTGTCTCCACAGCTCGACCGCGAGCAACAGGGTCTGGGTGGAGAACTGTGACGATTCCGGCGCGGGCCCCCTCTGGCACTGGGGCACGGAATCGAACCAGTGGGACGGGCACACCATGAAGCGACTGGTGAGCAACGCCAACGGCGACTGCCTCACGACCGACTCCGGATCCGCGTCGAACGACGTCTACGCGGCGCCGTGCGGGAACGGCCGCAGCGGACAGTTCTGGACGGCCGACGGCAAGCACCTGCAGAACCAGAACCACTCGTACCTCAGTTTCTCCGGCACTGGTGCCGCCGTCTACACCGTCACCACGCTCGACGACACCACGTGCCAGTGGTTCGACTACGTGGTCTGACGCGGACCTGCGGCGGCCCCGGCACCTCATCGCGAGGCGCCGGGGCCGAATCCGTACGGCATGGGTGAGGATCTCCACCGAGCCGCCACGGCCTGGCCTGCCTGGTCTTCCTCTCCCCGGAACACCCAGCCGAACTAATCGGCTCGTCCGCGCCGCTCGTACCGCGACCTCGCCGCGAGGAGTCCGACGGCGTAGAGCACGAGAACGGCGGTGAGCAGGAGGTAGTACTCGATCGGCAGTGCGGTCAGGCCGAGCAGCGGTCCGAGCGGCGAGGGCGGCAGCAGCACTCCGATCACGGACAGGACCACCGCGGCCCAGGCGACCGGGCCCGGCTTGTGCCCTTCCGCGCTCCGCCGGCCGAAGCGGAGGAGCAGCATCACCAGGGCCTGGGTGATCAGGTTCTCGGTGAACCAGCCGGAGTGGAACACCCCTTCGTCGTCTCCCGTCCCCAGCCCGTGGAGAGCGAGCGCGAGAACGCCGAAGGTGGCCAGGTCGGCGACCGCGTTGAGGACACCCAGGCCGGCGATGAAGCGCAGCAGATCGCGTGGGCGCAGCAGGATCGGGCGACGCAGGACGGACGGGTGCGGCCGGTCGTAGGCGAAGGCGAGTTGGGCGACGTCGAAGCACAGGTTCTGCGCGAGGACCTGGGCCGGGAGCATCGGCAGGAAGGGCAGGAGGAGGCCGGCGGCGAGCATCGCGATGACGTTGCCGAGGTTCGAGGAGAGCGTGATGCGCAGATACGCGGCGATGTTGCCGCCCGCGTACCGCCCCGCCGCGATGCTGTGGCCGATCGCGGTGAGGTCCTTCTGGGCGAGCACCACGTCCGCGCTCTCCCGGGCGACGGCCACGGCCTCACGTGGGGCGATGCCGACGTCGGCGGTGCGCAGGGCGGGCAGGTCGTTGACGCCGTCGCCCAGGTAGCCGACGGTGTGCCCGGAGGCCCGGAGTGCTCGGGTGACCCGCGCCTTGTGGTCGGGGGTGCAGCGGGCGAAGACCGTCGTACGGCGGGTGAGGGCCCGGAGTTCGACGTCGGTGAGGCCGTCGACGCGGTCGGCGGTGAGGATCTCGTCGGCGGCGAGCGGGATGCCGAGGTCGCGGCAGGCGCGGGCGGCGGTGCCGGGGTGGTCGCCGGTGAGGATCTTGACGGTGACACCGCGATCGGTGAGGGCCCTCAGTACTTCGGCGGCGGTGGCGGCGAGCGCGTCGTTGAAGGTGACGAACCCCCGGAAGGACAGGCCGCGTTCGTCGGCCGGTGTGCAGTCGCGGGTGCGGGCGGGGCGCTCGGCGGTGGCGACCGCGAGCACGCGCACGCCGTCGTCCGCGAAGCGTGCGGCGAGGGCGAGCAGTTCCGCGCGCCGCTCGTCCTCCAGGGCACACCGCTCCAGTACGGCCTCGGCGGCTCCCTTGGCGACCAGGGTGTGCGTGCCCAGCCGGCCGGGCGTGCGGACGACGGCGGTGGCGAGGCGCCGTACCGGATCGAAGGGGAGCGCGGCCAGGCCGTCGCAGGCCATGAGGTCGTGCTCGTCGACGGCGTCCAGGACCGCTTCGTCGAGGGCGTCCGGGGTGGGCAGATCGGCGAGTTGAAGGGTCCACCAGGCGTTCACCGCGGCCCAGCGCAGCACTTCGGGGTCGTCCCGGCCGTCGGGTCCGAGGGCGCGGTCGAGGACGGGGCGGTCCTGGGTGAGGGTGCCGGTCTTGTCCAGGCACAGCACGTCGACCGCTCCGAGGTCGTGCAGCGCGGGCAGTCGCTTGACGATCACCCCGTGGGTGCGGGCCAGCAACGAGGCGGCTCGCGCCAGACAGGTGGTGACGATGACCGGCAGCATCTCCGGGGTCAGTCCGACGGCCACCGCGACGGCGAACGGCAGTGTCTCCAGGCCGCGGTCGCGCAGGGCCGCGTTGGCCATGAGGACCAGCGGCGGGGTCAGCAGCATGAACCGGATGAGGATCCAGGAGATGCCGTGCATGGAGCGGTCGAAGGAGCTGGCCTCGCGCGCGGTGTCCGCCCGGCCCTGAGCGGCGGCGAACCGCGTCCGCGCACCGGTCGCCACGACGACGGCGGTGGCGCTGCCGGCCGCGACGCTGCTGCCCTGGAAGCAGAGCTGCGGCTGGTCGAAGCCGTAGTCGTAACCGTCGGCCGCATCGGCAGCGTCCTTCGCCACGGGCACCGACTCGCCCGTGAGCCCGGCCTGATGCACGGTCAGCGCCTGCGCCCGCAGCAGCCGTACGTCGGCCGGAACCAGGTCGCCCGGCCCGAGTCGGATCACGTCGCCCGGCACCAGCTCGTCGACCGGGATCTCCCGGACCTCCGGCGGCAGACCCTCGTCGGCACGGCGCAGGACGGTTGCCGTGCCGGCGACCAGATCGCGCAGCCCGGCCATGGACCGGTCGGCCCGATGTTCCCCGGACGCCCGGAGCACACAGCTGACCGTGACCAGGAGAAGGATCACCGAGGCGGTGCCCCATGAGGCGACGGCCGCCGACACCAGCCCCAGACACAGCAGTACGGCGGTGAAGGGATCGCGCAGACTGCGCAGCAGCGCTCTCGGCCAGGATTCCTCGCGATGCGCCGGCAGGACGTTGGGCCCGGAGCGAAGCTGCCGTTCCCCGGCCTGTGCCTCCGTCAGTCCCCGCGGACCGGTGTCCAGGCGGCGGAGCACTTCCAGCACGGTCGGCGGGGCGAGGTCCGAAGCGGGTCGGGAACTCCCGGCGGGAGAAGGGGACTCGGCGTCCTGCCCCGAGGCCGCGGTGGTCTCAGCCACCGGCCCCGTGCAGCCGGCGTACCGGCGCGAGGGTCTGATGCGAGCGTGCGGTCAGCTGCCCCACCATCACCCGCACGACCGTCACGATGTCGGGATCGTCGACGTAGTAGACCTGGTGCCGGCCCTCCCGGCGGGAGCGGACGAGGCCGGCGAGCTTCAGCTTCGACAGGTGCTGACTGACTGACGGCAGCGCGCCGCCCACCCGGTCGGCGAGGTGCGTGACATCGCATTCCCCCTGGGACAGGGCCCACATGATGTGCAGCCTGGCCGCCGAGGCGAGCAGCCCGAACGCCGCGGCCGCCTCCACCAGAACCTCGGCGGACGGATCCCCGTAACCACCGGCCTTCTCCGCCACAGTCCGCTCTCTCCCGTCGTGCCCACGTCACAGCCGATACTCACGCGCCCACCCAGTGTAGGGGCGAAGCGTTACGCGCCGACACGTCGCCACCCGTGGCCGGGACACACTGACCAACTCCCCCAGTTCCCGACTTGCGCAATGTCTTAACCATGAGACAGAACCTCAACGACCAGGTCGCAGCTGGCTATGAGCCCTCATCCCAGCATCAAGGCATCCCTAGACTTGCGCAAACAAGCAACCCACACTCTCCGGAAGGACCTCACCGTGGGCATCATCGGCTGGATCATCCTCGGCCTGCTCGCCGGAGCCATAGCCAAGATCCTGCTGCCCGGCCGCGACCCGGGTGGCCTGATCGGCACCACCCTCATCGGTATCGCAGGCGCCTTCGTCGGCGGCTGGCTCTCCTCCCGCTTCCTCGACCGACCGGTTGAGAACCACTTCTTCGACCTCTACACCTGGGGCTCGGCGATCGGCGGCTCACTGGTACTGCTCATCGGCTACCGACTGCTGTTCGGCAACTCCCGCGACTGACCGGCGTATCGGCCCACGCCGGTCACGGGTGTGCGGACGCCTACGAGTACTGCGGCGCCGGCCCCCTCAACCGCTACGACCCCGACGGCACGAGCTGGTGGTCGAGAGCCAAGTCATGGGCGGTTCGTCAAGAACCCACGAAGAGTCGGCCGCACATGCACCTGCGGATTCAAGCACGCCGGGGGCCGCGCGTCGGGCTTCATAGGGGGGCAGGGCCATCTACATGGGCGGCGATTGGGTGCTCGGGTATCCGTTCGCCATCGTCCTGATGACGGTTGTCGGCACCAGTCTGTACGTCCCCTTCAAGCGGAAAGACTGGCTCTGAGCAATCGTCCTGGGAGACGTTGAGGATGGGGCCGTGCGCCTCACCCCGTCGTCGGGTGCCGCGCCGGGCAGATCGTGGTGCGGATGCCGGGGAGTGGGGGGACGGTCGTGCCCGGTGGAACCTGGCGCAGGACGAGTCGGTGGAGGTTCGGCAGGGGGGCGGTCATGGTCGGCAGGTCCGCTTCCGGGGACCAGTCGAGGACGACCGAGCGGAGGCCGTCCACCTCGTCGAACCGGATTCTTCGGGCGCCGGACACCAGGCTGAGGTGACGGACCCGCAGTCCGGCGGGGAGGCGGGTCAGGTCGCGTGGGCGTGATTCCAGGCGCAGGCTGTCCAGCCGTACGCCGGACAGGCCGGCGAGGTCCGCGCGGGTGGTGATGCCGGCGATGACGAGCCGGGAGAGCCGTAGTTCGCGGAGCGGGGAGAGGTCCACGGGCAGGGCGCCCGCGTTCCTGGCGCACCGGTCCAGGACGAGGACCCGGAGTGAGCGGGCCCCGGTCAGGGGGCGCAGGGAGGTCATGTCGTTGTCGCGCAGGGTGAGGCGGCGCAGGTCGGGCAAGGCGGTGAGCGGGGTCAGATCGAAGACGCTGTTGCGCAGGGTCAGGGTGACGATGGACTTCAGGTGGTTGACGTGGTCGATGCGCCGGCCGTTCTGGAGCTCGACGTCGAACCGGCTGAAGTCGATCTCGCTGAGCACGTCACGCGCGTACGTCTCGTAGTCCCCGTGCCGGCCCCACGCCTCCAGCAGTTCGTTGATCATGCGGCCCGGGGCGCCGGCCACGGTGTACTGGAGGATCTTCTCCACGGCGCCGGGCGGGTTCTCCCAGCGGGCCGCGATCCGGGCCGCCGCGCGCACCACCAGTACGGCCTGCTCGTCGGTGACGTTTCTCGGTTCGGGCAGCAGGTCGAGGACGAACGGTCCGGCCGCGGCGAGCTGGTCGGCGGCGGGCCGGTCGCGGGGCGGGATCAGCTCGGCCAGGTCCTCGTTGACCTGGTCGCGTACGTCGGGCGAGCTGCCGTCCTCCTGCGGGAGGACGTCGGTCTGCTCCAGGATGGCGGCCGCGAGCAGGAAGAGGGCGTCCTTGTGGGCTGGCTCGGTCCGGCCGCGGTCCAGCAACTGCCGCAGCAGCCAGATCCGTTCGGCGGGGCGGGCGTGCGCACCGGCCATGACCGCCACGTCGTGCCAGTGCGGCTTGTCGGCGTTGTCCACCAGCAGCGGCAGGTTGTCCTCCTCGACGACCTCCTTCGCGGCGAGGTGGTCGCGGAAGGTCCGGTGGACGAACTCCAGGGAACCGTCCGGCAGTTCGCGTACGACGCCGCTCTGGTGGGCCAGGTACTGGAGCACGCGTTCCGGGTCGCCGTCGCCGCGCAGGCCGAGCATGGACGACTGGACGCGGCGCCGGGCGAGTTCGGGCGTCAGCACCAGCTGGCGGTTGGTGACCAGCCAGAACGCGATCCGCTGGAGGAGTTTCGTCATCCCCTCGCCGCGCAGCGGGGGTTGGGGGTCGGTCTCCGGCACGAACCCGGAACCGGCCCGCTCGCCGTCGTCCGCCGCGCGGTGCCGGCGCCGCAGATGCGGCCAGCGCACCAGGAGCAGGTCGAGCGCGGCGTCGTAGACCTGCTTGCGGCTCTCCGGGAGGTGCTCGGCGCGTTCCAGGTGCAGGGCGCACAGCAGTCCGCACAGCAGGGGGTTGGCGCTCATGCCGCGCAGGGCGGGGCGGTTGGAGAGGGTGATGAGCAACTGGCGTTCGCAGCGCGTCAGTTCTCTGCGGACCTCGTCGCCGAGGGCGGTGGCGGGCTGGTCGTCGCGGGCGGCGTCGTGCCAGGAGTGGACGAACTGGTCGATGCTGTGGCGGCTCATCGGCAGCAGGTCGTAGCGCTGGAAACCGCGGTCCGCCCACCACTGTTCGGCCACGACGGAGGGGCGGGTGGTGACGATGCACCGGGTGCCGGGGTGCGCGTCCACGTGTTCGTCGACCCAGTCCTCGACGTGTACCCGTTCCCTGGGCGGGATCTCGTCCAGGCCGTCCAGGAGCAGCACCACGCGGCCCGCCGCCAGCATGCGCCGCACCCAGCCGGCCGGCATCTCCGGGCGCAGCACGGGAGCGATCAACCGGTCCAGGGAGGGCGGCCGGCCGCCGCCGAACCGGGCCAGTTCGAGGACGAACGGCACGGGTGCCCCCTCGCCCATGCCGTCCGCGGTCCGCGCGGCGCGCACGCCCAGCCAGCGCAGCAGTGTGCTCTTGCCCGAGCCGGCCACCCCGCGCACCAGGGCGCGCTCCTGGTCGCCGAGGGCCTGGTCGGCGCGGACTCCGGCGGTCACGGCGTTCTTCGCCTCGTCGCCGGTGTCCCGTGGGCTGACCGTCAGGGGGACGTAGCCGGTGGCGAAGGTGTGGCGGCGCGGTATGCCGCGCGGGTCGACGCCGAAGAACTCGAAGCGGTTCAGGGTACGGGCCATGAAGGCGCGGTATCGGTCGGCGAACTCCTCGTCCGCCTGATCGGCGGCCGGTACGACGTCGGGCAGTTGCGCGGACCGCTCGGGGACGGGCAGCAACTGCCGTAGCCCGGGGGCGAGTTCGTCGAGCGCGAGGTCGAACCGCGCGGCGGTCAGGACGCCGAGGTCGTCCCCCGGGTGGTGCTTGGTGACCACGCCGACGACCCGGTCCTCCGCCCACAGCGCGGCCCCGGACATGCCCTCCCACGGCGACACCGCGCCGCCCGTCCCGGGGGCGAGGAGGGCGGGCCGGGCGGTGACGACGATCTCCAGGGTCCGCTCCCGCCAGTGCGACAGGAGCGCCACCGATCCGACGACGTGCGCGCTGTCCCGGAACCAGGTCGCCGCGCCTGACCCCGTCGATCCCGTGGCTCCCGCTCCGGTGTTCCCGCGCAGCTTCCACCGGGGGAACCCGACTGCCTGCACCGGCAGTTGGGCGGCCCGCGTGCCGATCCGCCCGAACCGGGCGTCCACCGGCGCCGGTTCGCCCGGACGGGGCGTGATGGTCACCACGGCGATGTCCGAGGCGGCGTCCGCGGACCAGGACAGCGCGTGGGCGGTCCACTCCCCCGGCAGGTCGGGCTCGAACCGCACCTGCACGGATACGGCGCCCTCCAGCACATGGGCGGCGGTCAGCACCGCGTCCGCGGTGACCCGGTAACCCGAACCGCGCCGCCGCCCGCCCGCGTGGGTCACCAGCAACTCGGCGACGCGGGCGCGGTCGAGGCCCTCGGAACTCATACGCGCGCGCTCATCGCTCGCCGGCCACTTCCTCGCCGGAGATCAGCGGTCTGCGATCCGGCACGCCGGTCTGTCGGGGATCCAGCACCAGCTTGATCCGCTGGGTGGAGGTGCTGGACGCCTTGCCCTCGGTGCCGAGTTCCGCGACCCAGAACCTGACCTTGCCCCCGGCCCCGCCCTCCTTGCCCACGGAGAGGGCCAACTCCAGCTCGACCGGGCCGAGTTCGAACCGCAGTCCGGCGTTCTCGCCGGCCCGCATGGCCTCGGTGAGTTCCGCCCTCAACTGGGCTATCAGTTCCGCCAGTTCCACGCCCGCCATCACAACCATCCCCGTTCCCGGCAGTGTTGAGCCGGACGCGTCACCATGGGCCCGAATTCAACGTACAACAGTCCGTCGTCGGACAGACGCCGGGCCTGTTCCTGGTCGGAGTACGGCCTACTTGGCGGCGGCAGCCACGAGGCCGTCGAGCCATGCCTGGTGGCCGTTGAGCATCGGGTTCGGGCGCTCGGTCGCCAGTGCGGCGGCCGGCTCGCCGATCTGGGTTTCCTGGGTGAGGATGCGGACCCGTTCCCCGGGGAGGTCCTCGACCAGCCAGGCGTGGAGCACGTCGAGCCGTTCCTCGGGCCCGCCGTCCTGCTTCGCCGTCCAGGACAGGCGGCCGGGGACGCCCTCGGACGGGGGCCGGAACTCGACGACCCGGGCGGCCAGCGGCGGGAAGCCGAAGGTGCCGAAGCTGAAGTCGAGTCCGTCCTTCAGGTCGGGGCCGCCACCGTGCGGGAAGGAGATGTCGGCGACGTTGTCGTAGTAACCCTCCCACTCGGAGGTGTCGGTCAGGGGGCGCCACACCTGCGCGGCGGTGATGCCCTTGACGATCACCTCGTTGGAGACGAAGTTGTCGCCGGTGCCGGGCAGGTACTTCTCGGGCCAGTTGATCGCGTTCTGCGTGGTCACGGGGGCGCCTTTCGGTGGGTGCGTTGTCGAACGTTCACGACCGTAGGCCGGGTATCCATCCGCTGACCAATAGGAAGGCCGATCCTCGATATCGGAACTCCGATACCGGGAGTCGATATGCTGGACGACATGACGAAGCAGCAGTTGCCGCCGCACGCGGATCTGAACCTGCTGCGCACCTTCCTTGCCGTGTACCGCGCGGGGTCGTTCACCGCGGCGGCCCCACGGCTCGGGCTGTCGCAGCCGACCGTGACCGCGCAGATCCGCACCCTGGAGCAGCAGGCCGGGCGGGAACTGTTCACCCGGCTGCCGCGCGGGGTGGAGCCGACGCCGTACGCGCACGAACTCGCCGGACAGCTCGCGGGCCCGCTCGACGCGCTGGCCGCGCTGGAGGACGCGGGCGAGACCCTCGCGCCCGTGCATCTCGCCGGGCCGTCCGAGCTGCTCTGCGTACGCGTGCTGCCCGCCCTCGTGCCGCTCGTCGCCGACGGCGTCCGGCTCCGCGTCACACAGGGGCTCCCGGAGCCGCTGCTGGAGGAGATGCGGGCGGGGCGGCACGACCTGGTGATCACCACCCGGCGGCCCCGCGGCCGGGCGCTGGAGTCGGTGCCGCTCGCGGACGAGGAGTATCTGCTGGTCGCGAGCCCGGTCTGGGCCGAGCGCGTCGAGCAGCACGCGCGGGCCGACGACCTGTGCGCCGCGCTGCGTGACGTCCCGATGGTGACGTATGCCGAGGATCTGCCGATCGTCCGCCGCTACTGGCGCAGCGTCTTCGGCAAACAGCTCACCGCCCGCGCCGCCGTCACCGTGCCCAATCTGTACGCGGTACTGTCGGCGGTCAACGCGGGCGCCGGTTTCAGCGTGCTGCCCCGTTCGCTGTGCCAGGAGTATCTGGACTCCGGGCGCCTCGTCCTCCTCCATGATCCGGAGGAGCCGCCGCTCAACACGCTCTTCCTGGTCCAGCGGCCCGGTGCCGACACCAACCCCGCCGTGCTCCGCGTACGCGACCGGCTCCGGCAGGCCGCCCGGGAGTGGTAGCTCGCGTGCCGTACTGGAACCAGTGCACCTGCCGATGGACGGCAACACTCCCTGGTGGTGGAGGGTCCACGCCAACGCGACTGTCTCCGGGTGGCCCAGGTGACCCGGCCGACCGTCGTGCCGTACGCCCTCCGCCGAGCGGGCGGAGCAGCCGCGAGCCTGCGACGACCGCTGAGCAGTCGCGTCGCCTCACGCGCACGAGCCGGTGGTCCGACCTCTGCGGCTCAGCGGCCGGACCACCGTCCGTCCGTGCCTGCCTACCGTTCCCCGTGTGCGGTGCCTCGCTCCAATTCCCTTGCCCAGTGCCGTAGTTCCGGTGCGGCGAGGGTGGTGCCCAGCCAGTCGTGGTCGAGGACGGTTCCCGGCAGGGACGGTACGACGGCGACGTACAGCCCTGCCGCGCGTGCCGCGGCGATGCCCGTGGCCGAGTCCTCGAAGGCGACGGAGTGTTGCGGGGCCGCGCCGAGCGCCTCGCATGCGGTGAGGTAGAGGTCGGGTGCGGGTTTGGGGTAACACACCTCGTCGGCGGCGAACGAGTGGGCGAAGCAGTCGGCGAGGCCGGCCGATCCCAGTGCGGCATCGAGCAGTTCCCGGGGACTGTTGCTGGCGACGGCCACCGGCACGGCCGCCCGGCAGGCGCGTACCAACTCGACTGCGCCGGGGCGGACTTCCGCGCCCCGGGCCAGCTCCTTGCGGACTCCTTCGAGGAGTTCGGCGGCGAGTTCGGCACCCGCTTCGGGTCGCCCGAAGCAGTCGGCCATCGCTGCTGCCGCGTCCTCCACGCTGCGGCCGATGACCAGCGCCTTCTGTTCGGGGCCGAAGGCGTGTCCGTGCGCCGCGAAGAGGGCCGCTTCCGCGACGCTCCAGCAGACCTCCGTGTCGACCAGCAGGCCGTCGCAGTCGAAGACCACGGACTCCACACCGGTGGGGAGCGAACTCATGGGTGGCGCCTTTCACTTGGGGCGAGCAGGGCAGGCAGGTCTCCCGTCCGGCTCAGTCGCCGAGCGCGAGGCGGAGACCGAAGACGGCGATGGCCGCGCCCGTGACCCGGTCGAGGCAGCGGCGTACGGAGGGCCGTTGCAGACGGCCACGGAGCACACGCGCGAAGGCGATCAGCGCGCAGGACCAGAGGACGGCCAGAAGAATGTGAACACCGGTCAGGAGAAGGCCCGTTGGGAGGTGGGGGGCACCGGCGGGGATGAACTGCGGGAGCACCGCGACGTAGAAGGCGCCCATCTTCGGATTGAGGAGGTTGGTCGCACTCCCCTGCCGCCAGCCACCGAACACCGTGTCGTCGGCGGCGGCGCGCAGCCCGCGGCCGACGTCAACCCCGTCCGCCTTCGCGTCCCCGTCCGCCGCACTGCGCCAGGAGGCCCACAGCAGCCTGCCTCCCATCCACACGAGGTACGCGGCTCCGGCCCAGCGGAGGATCTCGTAGGCGAGGTGGGAGGCGGTCAGGAGCGCGGTCACGCCGAGCGAGGTCAGTACGCCCCAGATCAGCGTGCCGCACTGGATGCCGAGGACCACGCCCCAGGCGCGACGGCGGTGGCCGAGTCCGGCGGTGCGCAGGATGAGCGCGGTGTCCAGTCCGGGGGTGAGGGTGAGCAATCCCACCATCAGGGAGAAGGTCCACAAGGCGTCTATGGCGATCACGAACGACGACCATAGACACCGAGTCGCCGAACCTCCATTATTCTGCCCGATATCGGGCAGGGTCCGCCCGTAGATTTCGCGGGACGAGCGGTCGGCTACTCTCCCGTGGCACCGTCGACGGCCTCGCGGAGGAGGTCCGCGTGGCCGACATGGCGGGCGTACTCCTCGATCACGTGCTCAAGGACGAACCGCACGTCGGTGTCACCGAATTCCGGGTTCGGCACGATGCGCGCGAGGTCGGCGGTCACCCCCGCGAACACCTGCCGCGACTCCTCGCACGCCTTCAGATAGTCCGCGTAGACCTCCCCGGCCGGCGTGGCGTCCGACTCGTCGTACCACTCGTCGCCGCCAGCGGTGACATAGGTCCGATACGGGAAGAAGTGAGGCGTCGTACCGGCCAACGTCCGCTGGAACCAGGCTCGTTCGACCCCCTGGAGATGACGCATGAGCCCCAGCAGGGTCAACGTCGAGGATCCCAGGGGGCGTAGCCGCAGTTGCGCCTCCGAAAGGCCCTCGCACTTCCACAGGAAGGTCGCCCGGTGGTAGTCGAGATTCGAGGCGATCACCTCCAACCACGGTCCCGATACGGTGCGTTCGGGCCTGACGATCTTCTGGACGACGACGGAGTCACGAGTTCGCATGCCCAAGAAGACCTCTTTTCGCGTCGGAACTCATCGCCGGCCGAACCCCTGGGTCGCCGCACCGGCGACCGCGAAGCACACGACTCGACCTGAGGCCATGCCATCAACCGACGACAGGCCCCCCGCTCAGCCGCCCTCCCCCGACGGCGGGCCCTCCACCCGCGCGAGCCACGCAGTGAGCAGCCGCTCCAACTCCTCCGTCTCGCCCGGCGCCAGCAGGCCCAGCAGTCGGTGTTCGTTGCGCATGTGGTCGGTGAACGCCCGGTCGATCAGGTCGTGTCCGGGGTGGGTGAGGGCGACGATGCGGCCGCGCTGGTCGTCGGCGGAGCGGCGGCGGGTGACAAGGCCGGCGCGCTCCAGGCGGTCGATCCGTTTCGTCATCGCGCCGGTGGTGACCATGGTGTGGGCGGCCAGTTCGCCGGGTGCCCGTTCGTAGGGCTCGCCGGCGCGGCGCAGGGCGCACAGGACGTCGAACTCTCCCTCGCCGAGTCCGTAGCGGCCGTAGACGAGGCTCAGCTCCTCGGTGAGGTGGCCGGCCAGGCGGTGCAGGCGGCCGATCACGCCTTGCGGGGAAACGTCGAGGTCGGGCCGCTCGCGGCGCCAGTCGGCCTGGATGCGGGCTACGCGGTCCGGCGGTTGTGGGGCGTCCATGCACAGCATGATAGCTTCCCAGGAAGGTATATTAGCTTCCATGGAAGCCAACCTGAGGTGGGTGGGCCTCACCGCCGTCGCACCGGTGGCCTGGGGCACCAACTACTACGTCACCCACCAGTTCCTGCCGCCCGACAGCCCGCTCTACGGCGCGGCCCTGCGCGCCCTGCCCGCCGGCCTCGTCCTGCTCGCCCTGTGCCGTCGGCGACCGCGCGGCGCGTGGTGGTGGCGGTCCGCCGTGCTCGGGCTGCTCAACGTGAGCGTGTTCTTCGTCCTGGTCTACGCCGCCTCCCAACTGCTCCCGACGAGCATCGCCGCGACCGTCATGGCGGTGTCCCCGCTGGCCATGATGCTCATCGCCCGGGCCCTGATGTCCGAGCGGCCCGGCCGCACGCACCTGGCCGGCGCCGCGATCGGCCTCGCCGGGGTGTGCCTGATGCTGTTCACGGGGGCGGACGGAGTGAGCGTGCCGGGAGTCCTCGCCTCGGCCGCGGCCATGCTCGTGTCGGCCTTCGGCCACATCTTGGCCAAGCGGTGGAACAGCACCGGTACCGACATACTCGCCTCGACCGCCTGGCAGCTCACCGCCGGAGGGCTGTTCCTGCTGCCGGTCGCCGCGACCGTGGAGGGACCGCCGCCCGCGCTCTCCGCATCGGCACTCCTCGCGTTCGGCTATGTCACCGTCGTCGCCACCGCGCTCGCCTTCGCCGCCTGGTTCACCGGGCTGCGGCATCTGCCCTCCGGGACGGTGGGCCTGATCGGACTGCTCAACCCCGTCACCGGCGTACTGCTCGGCACGGCGGTCGCCGGAGAGGTACTGACGGTCCGTCAACTGTGCGGACTGGCAATGGTCCTGACCGGAGTCGTCCTGGGCCGGCCGACCCGCCCCACCCGCGCCAGCCGTCGCGACACCGACCGGACACCGACCCGCACCGCGCCCGACAAGCGTCCCGCCTCCGCCCCCGCACGCGCGCACGAGCCCGCCGCCTGCGACCCCCCGTGACGAATCGACGGCGCGACCGGACGCGACCGCAGCGCGGCCCCCGTCGGCCTGCCGGTGCCGGGCAACCGGCAGTACGACACCCCCGTCTCACGCCCACCACAGATTCCCCTCCGTGGTCACCACCCCGCCCTGGGTGACCCGGAACCCCCACCCCTCCCCCGCCGGCTCGCACGCGACATACGCGGGCGGGTCCCAGTCCGTGAACCGGGAGGCCGTCATACGGCAGCCGGTCAGGCGGGCGGAGGTGTTGCCGCTGGTGAGGCATGCGGCCTGGCGGGCGGCCTCCAGGAGGACCATGCCGGGGATGTGGTCGCTGGGGTGGTCGAAGAACAACGGATGGCGGAGGTCGGCCGGTGCCACCCGGAGGGAACCGGTTCCGTCGTGGGCGATCATCACGCCGCCGGGGGCGGTGGCCGAGACGTCGGTGGGCGGGAGTCGCCGGATGTCCTCGCCCGGTGGCGGAAGTGCGCCGGCACGGGTGCCTCGCAACCCCATGTACTCGTCCTCGGTGAGAATGCGGGCCCGGCCTTCGGCGCTGCCGAACTCGGCGTCGCCCACCGCCAGTTCGAGCCGGAGGCTGAGCGCGACGGGCCACGCCAGGCCCTCCGCGCGGCGGACGTCGTAGACCCTCGCACGGCAGGTCACGTCGGTCGCGCCGTAGCCGACCACGGGGTCCATGGCGGGGTCGAGACGGAAGCCGATGACCTTGATGACGGACTTGCTCGTCACGGGGACGCCCAGGAAGCGCTGGCAGAGATAGAGGCAGCCCTGGCGGAGGGTTTCGGCGATCAGGAGCGGGTCGTGCCGGTCGCCGGAGCCGGGCCGGAACGTGGTGTGGGAGCGTGACCACTGCGCGGCGAGCAGATACCGTCCATCGCCGAGTGCGTGTCCGTCGGTGAGGAGGACCTCGGCGATCGACTTCCGGTGGACGAGACTTCGCGGTACGGAGCGGTCCCAGCTCAGGGCCGGCAGCGTCGCCGCATCGGAGGGGAAAGACCCGGTTGATTCCTTCATAAAATAACAGGATGCATGTTTCTTGCGGGTGCGGATAAGAAATGCCGCACGGTCCGATAGATTCGCCTGAAAAGACGATTCGGCGTGAAGGGCAAGGGTCGTTGAGGGCGATGCAAGAACGCGCGGAAGCCACCCGGCAGGCCGTCCTGGGGGCGGCGGCAGTGCTGTTCGAACAGCATGGATACGTCGGGACGAGCATCAGCGACGTGGCGCGGCGGAGCGGTTACACCAGTGGCGCCATCTATTTCCATTTCGGCAGCAAGGAGGGTCTGGCCGCTTCTGTCTTCGAGGCCCACTTCGGTGAATGGCCGAGGCTGGTGGAGACGTGGACCTCGCTGGACGGACCGGTCCTGGACCGGCTGGTGGGCCTCAGTCTCGCGGTGGCGCGCGAGTTCCGCGACAACGTGATCGTGCGGGCGGGCAGCAGACTCTCGAACGAGAGCAAATCCATTCCCGCCGAATTGCCGCAGCCGTTCGTGGGCTGGATCGAAACCGTCGCCCAACTCCTGGACTCCGCACGGGAGAACGGTGAACTCGCCCCCGATACCGATATCGAACGGGCCGCGCGGGTCATCGTCGCCGGATTCTTCGGCACCCACACCGTGTCCGACGCCCTGGACGACCGCAGACACGTCGAGCAGGCGGTGACCGACCTCTGGCTCTTCCTGCTCCCCGCCCTCCAGGCCGCCCCCGACCCGCACGGCTGCCTGGACCGGGCCCGCGCCCTGCTCGGTCAGTCCTTGTAGTCCGGGGCGATGCGCTCCACCAGGCGGAGCAGCGCCGACCACGCGAGGTCGTGGGCCTTGTCGTCCTGGAGGTCCGACTTCTCGTCCTCGCCGGTGAGTTGACGGGCCGTGAGTTCGCAGATGTCGGGTGCGGGGGTGAGCAGCGGGGTGCCCATGGCGGTCGCGGTGGTCTGGATCTCGCAGGCCTTGTCGAGGTAGTACATGCGCAGGAACGCCTGCGCGGGCGTCTCTCCCACGGTGAGCAGGCCATGGTTGCGCAGGATCATCGCGGGGTGGGTGCCCAAGTCGGCGACCAGGCGCCCCTGTTCGGCGAGGTTGAGGGCGACGCCCTCGTAGTCGTGGTAGCCGAGCCTGCCGTAGAACTCCATGGAGATCTGGTTGAGCGGGAGCAGGCCGCTCTCCTGGGCGGCGACCGCGCAGCCCGCCCTGGTGTGGGTGTGCAGGACGCAGTGGGCGTCGGGGCGGGCGGCGTGGACGGCGCTGTGGATGACGAAGCCGGCCGGGTTGACCGGGTGGGGGGACTCCTCGACGGGGTGGCCGGACAGGTCGATCTTGACCAGGTTCGACGCGGTGATCTCCTCGAAGAGGAGGCCGTAGGGGTTGATCAGGAAGTGGTGTTCGGGGCCCGGGAGGCGGGCCGAGATGTGGGTGAAGATCAGGTCGGTCATCCTGAAGTGCGCCACGAGCCGGTAGACGGCGGCCAGTTCACGGCGCAGCCGCAGTTCTTCCGAGGACATGGGGACCTTTCGACGGGGTACGGCACGTGCGGGTGCGGGTGGGGGGTTCGGTACGGCGGCGGGTCAGGCCACGCTCAACTCCGTTGCTGCGGGCGCCGGTTCGCCTGCCAGGCGGCGGTGCCAGGCCTGGACGACGGACTCGTCGGTCGGCTTGGTGAGGAGACTGACGGCGAGGTAGGCGACGAGGCCGGCCAACAGGCCGTAGTAGATGGGCTCGTTGGCGAGGAGGCCGTCGGTCACCATGAGGACGACGACCGTGGTGCCGCCCGCGATCATCGAGGCCATGGCGCCGGGCAGGTTGCCGCGCTTCCAGACGAGGCCGCCGAGGATGGGCACCAACAGGCCGCCGACCAGCAGGTTGTAGGCGACGGTGAGGGCCTCGATGACATCGCCGAGGGCGCACGCTATGCCCATGGCGGCGATGCCGAGGACGACGATCGCGAGGCGGTTGGAGCCGATCTCGTCGTCCTTCGAGCCGGTCACCGTGCGCTTGCGGAGGCGGGCCCAGATGTCGTTGTTGGCGACGGTCGCCGACGCGATGAGGGCGCCGCTCGCGGTGGACATCATCGCGGAGAGGGCGGCGGCCAGCACCAGGCCCCGGACGCCGGTGGGCAGAGCGTGCCGGACGATCGTCGCGAACGCGTCGTCGGCGGCGGCGAGGTTCGGGTAGAGGGTCTTGGTGGCCATGCCGATGACGGCTCCGGCCAGGGCGTAGACCAGACAGTAGACGCCGGCGACCGTGCCGCCCCAGGAGGCGACTCTGTCGGAGCGGGCGGTGAACACCCGCTGCCAGATGTCCTGTCCGATGAGCATGCCGAAGGTGTAGATCAGCACGAAGGTGAGGATGGTCTGGCCGCCGATGGAGGTCAACGAGAAGTAGCCGTGCGGCAGTTGGTCGGCCATGGCGCCGAAGCCGCCGGCCTTCACCACCGCGATGGGCAGCAGCAGGACGAGCACACCGAGGCTCTTGACCACGAACTGCACCATGTCGGTGAGGGTGATGGACCACATGCCGCCGAGCGCCGAGTAGCCGACGACGATCGAGCCGCCGATGACCACCGCGACCCAGCGCGGCACGTCGAACAGGACGTCGAACACGCTGGCGTAGGCGATCGTGGAGGTCACGACCAGCATCAGCGTGTAGATCCACATCACCACGCCGGAGATCACGGCGGCGGTGTCGCCGTAGCGCAGGGAGAGCATCTCGGCGACGGTGTAGACCTTGAGGCGGGCGATGCGGGCGGAGAAGAAGACGCTCAGCGCCAGCAGTCCGAGGCCGATCGCGAAGACCATGGCGGCGCCGGAGATTCCGTAGGTGTAGCCGAGGCGGACGCCGCCGATGGTGGAGGCGCCGCCGAGGACGACGGCGGCCATGGTGCCGGTGTACATGAGGGGGCCGAGGCGGCGGCCGGCGACCAGGAAGTCGCTCTTGGAGGCGGCGCGTCTCTTGCCCCACCAGCCGACGCCGATGATGCCCAGCAGGTATGCGGCCATGACGAAGTAGTCGACGGTCATCCGTGACCTCCGGGTGGGAAGGGGTGGTGCCTTGGGAGTGGGATGACGCTATAGGCGTTCGCACTGGCGTCGAAGTGGCGGTTCTGTCCAATATGGGACGGTCCATTGGATGATTCCGGCAGTGCCCTACGACACCGCCGGGTCGGGAGGATGTCCCCTCATGACCGAGTCCGAGCAGCCGTCCGTGCCGCTGAGCGTGCTGCTCGCCGACCCCGTCCTCGGCCTGCGCCAGATCGCCGGGCCTGCCGGGGATCGCCTGGTCAGCACGGTCGGCACCACGGAGATCGAGGACCCGTCGCCGTATCTGGTGGGCGGCGAGCTGCTCCTCACGGCGGGCGTGCGGCTGCCGCCCGACGCGGAGGGCGTCGACACGTATGTACGGCGGGTCGTCGCGGCCGGCGTGTGCGCGCTCGGGTTCGGGGTCGCGCCCGTGCACGACGAGGTCCCGGCCGAACTGGTCGCCGCGTGCGACCGCCACGGCCTGCCCTTGCTACGACTGCCACCCGCGACCCCGTTCGTGGCGGTCGGACAGGCCACGTACGCGGCGATCGGCGAGGCCCGCAACCGTGCGCTGCGCGAGATCTCCCGGGCCCAGTCGGCGCTGGCCGCGGCGGCCGCCCGGCCGGACGCGCTGCGGGCCGTGCTCGACCGGCTCAGCGGGCACACCGGCGCCTGGGCGGTGCTGCACGACGCCCGGGGAAACGAGCTGTTCAGCGCCGGTCCCCGGCCCGCGGCCCCGACACCGGGGCGGGTGCGCGACCTCGCCGTACGCACCCTGGCCCGGGTCCGCACCGGCACCGCCGGACGGTCCGCACCGGCCGCCGCGGCCGACCACGAGGGCGGTGTCCATCTGACCGTGCACACCCTGCCGGGCACCGAGCGCGCCGGCACGACGCTCGCCCTCGGCCAGGCGGCCACCGAAGCTCCGACTCTCGTACACCGTCAGATCACCGGCACGGCGGCCGTACTGCTGGCCCTGCTCACCAGCCCCCGGCACGCCCTGGGCACCGACACGCACAGCGCGGGCGCGCTGGTACGGCTCATGCTGGGCGCGGCCCCGGCCGACGTGGCACCCGCACTCGGGCCCGCCGGGCACTGGGTGGTGGTCCACGGCCGGTACGCGACGGCACCGGCATCACCGCCGCCGGGAGACGATCCGGCCCAACTCGCCACCCTGGGCACGGCGTTGGGCACCGCGTATCTGTACGTCGACGGCTCCGGGCTGAAGGCGCTGGTGCCCGGTGCGCCGGACGTACGGCCCGAAGTGCCCGCGCAGGCGGCGGACTTGGGCTGGGTGCTCGGGTTCAGTACGCCGGTGCCGGCCTCGGAGCTGGCGCACGCCGATGTCCAGGCCGGACGCGCCCTGCAACGCGCGCTCGCGGCGCAGGTGCCGGCCGTCGTCCACACCAGGGATCCGCTCACCGTCCACGGGCTCGTTCCGGCGGACGGAGCGCGGGAGTTGGCCCGCACCCGGTTCGCCCCGCTCGACGCAGCCGGTTCCCCGGGCGCCCCGGTCCTCGTCGAGACCCTGCGCACCTGGCTGACCCTGCACGGCAGTTGGGACCGTACGGCGGCGGCCCTGCAGATCCACCGGAACACCGTGCGGCACCGTCTGGCACGGGTGGCCGAACTGCTCGATGTGGATCTGCAGGACCCCGGAGTGCGGATGGAACTCTGGTTCGCCCTGGACTGGTTGCCGGACGAGGACCAGGACCGCTCTGGCTAGGGCTCAGCGCTTGCCGTCGGAGCGCTTGCGGTGGAGGGTGAAGTTCTCGAACACCGACAGGTCGCCGCCCGGCTTGTTCACGTTGTAGTAGGTCACGTGCATCCGGGTGGTGTCGCCGGGGTGCGAGCCGGGGTCGACGGTGAACGCGGCGAAGCCGTAGGGGTGTTCGGTGTCGCGGACGCCGATCCAGACCGCCTCCTCCTTGGTGTAGGTGGAGGTGCGCTTGCCGTTGGAGCCGGGGGTCGCCGACACGGACGTGATCACCTTGCCGGTGCCGTCCTTGAAGAAGCTCTGGTTGGTGGTGCCCGAGACGCCACCGCCGCCGAGGATCATGTGTACGGTGCCCAGGCCGGTGTCGATGTCGTCGGTGGCCGTGGAGACCGGGTTGGGGGTCAGCGTCTCGGTGCCGCTGACGACTCCGCGCACGGCCAGCGAGCGCTCGTAGTTGTGCTCGTGGCCGCAGAGGACCAGGTCCACGCCGTAGCGGTCGAAGAGGGGGCCGTACTTCTGGCGCAGGCCGAGGTCGGCGCCGTTGGCGTCGGTGGAGCTGACCATGACCTGGTGCATGGCGACGACGATCCAGTCGGTGTCGCGCGAGGCCCTGGCCGCCTTCAACTCCTTTTCCAGGAAGGCGAGTTGGCGCCCGCCGGAGTAGCCGCTGATGTAGACGTCGCCGCCGTCCTGGAGGCAGTTGTCGTCGTTCTGGAGCACGATGACCCGGACCGAGCCGGCCGTGAACGCGTAGTAGAGGCCCGCGAGTTCGGCGTCGGTCTCGGTGGACGGCAGGTCGAAGTAGGTCTGGTAGGCGCCGAGTCCGATCGGGCCGTTGGCCTTCTCGATCTCGTGGTTGCCGGCCGCCGGCATCCAGGGGCGGAAGCGGGCCGAACGGGTGTTGTTGGTGAAGAAGTTGTTCCAGGTGCGGACCCGGTCGACGTCAAGGTTGGCGTAGCAGAGGTCGCCGTTGAGCAGGTGGAAGAGCGGGGCGACCTGCTCGATGCCGGTGACGATGTCCTTCGTCGCGGGCGTGGAGTTCGCGTCGAGGCCGACCGTGCCGGTGGCCGTCCAGGTGACCTGCGGGGCGGACTGGTCGCCGAAGCTGGTGAAGGTGATCGGCTTGCGGCCGCGCGGGGCGGTGCGGAACGTGCCGCTGTCCGGGGTCGCGCCCTCGTGGGTGGCGAGGTAGAGGTAGTCGGTGTCCGGGCTGAGCCTGTTCAGCGCGGCGTGGTGGACGTAGACGGTGCGGCTGGAGGTTCCGTCGACGTAGGTGACCGTGCGGGCCTTGGCGCTGGAGCCGAAGCCGTGCTCCAGCGTGCCGTAGCGCACGACCGGTTTGGACACCGGTCTGTCGGTGATCCACGAGACCGTCATCTGGGTGCGCGGGTCCGCACCGAAGGTGAGGTGCAGGCCCTGGACCGGCACCGCGCCGGAGGCGTCCGCGGTGAGGTGGAGTGCCGGGGCTTCCAGCGGGGCGGCCTGTGCCGTGCCTGCTCCCAGCAAGGGGGTGACGGCGGCGCCCGCGCCCGCCGTGCCGAGCAGACCCAGCGCGTGCCGTCGGCTGACCCCTTCGGACGACTCCGCCGAACCGTCCGGTGTCTCTGTCTGTGCGGTCATGATGCCCTCCCTGGCGAGCAGTTGAGCTGACAACGTCCGCACCCTGGCGCTCTCCGGCGGCTCCTGAGTGAACAGTGCGTTGCCAGACGGTCATCGCGTCTCACGGGGTGGTCCGCGGCCGCGATTCTTGCCCCGCGCTTTGCCAGGGGCGGCCACTCCGTTGAGGCGAGCGGGCGGCGGAGGGCGAGTTGAGGAATCAATTCCGGCCACCGCCGCGACCGCGTATCGGGCGCGACAAGAACCGGCCCTCGGGCGTCAGGCCATCGCCAACACGGCGATCCGTCGGCTCTTTCCGGGACTTCGATGGACCGCGGAAGTCTGTCGTACGGCAAGGAGTGGGCGACGATGAGCGGTGCCGGGCGGCTGCGTGCCGTGGTCGGAGTGAGCGGTTCGCCGGGGAGCCTCGCGACGTTGCACCGGGCCGTGCGGGAGGCCCGCCGTACCGGCGCGGAGGTGCTGGCGGTACTCGCCTGGGAGCCGCCCGGCGGTGAACTCGCCCACAGGCGCTCGCCGTTGGCCCTGCCCCTCGCCGACCTCCGCCGCGACGCGGGCGAACGGCTCCTCTCCGCTGTCGACGCGGCCTTCGGCGGCGCGGGCCCCGGGGTTCCGTTCCAGGGGCTGGTCGTCCGGGGTACGGCGGGTCGCGCGCTGGTGGAGACCGCCGACCGGTCCGACGACCTCCTGGTGGTCGGCGCGGGCCCCCGGGGCGCGCTCCGCGGCCTGTTCCCGTCCGTCGCGCGGTACTGCGTCGCGCATGCCGGCTGTCCGGTCCTGACGGTGCCGCCCTCGCCGCTGGAGGGCGAGCTGGCCGCCCTGCACCGGCGGGTCGCCCTGCGGCGGGCGGTCGACGCCCGCGAGCTGACGGACGGCGGGTGCTGACCTGCGGTTCCCGGTCTCGTCAGCGGGGCGCTATGAGTGCGGAGCCCGCCGTCAAGCATCCGTCAGCGACCGCCCCGGACCCCGCCCACCCGGGCATAGCTTCGAGTGAGCGCAGATCCCCCTCTCCCAAGGAGCCGCACGACGTCTCCAGCCGAACCCTCCGAATCACCCGCCGAACCCGTCCCGGCCGGACTTCTGTACGTGCCCGTCCGGTCGGGGCCCGCGGGCTGTACGGCCCGGTTCTTCCGCACCCCGCTCGGCGGCCGTACAGCCGTCGGCTTCAGCTCGGCGGCGCGGCTCGCCGCCACCCTCGGCCCCGAGCAGGCCGCCATCAGGCTCTCCGAACCCGCGCTGCGCGCCCTCGCCGCGCCGCTGGGCGTCACCGCCCTCACCGTCGACCCCTCGCTCTCCGCCCCGGCGACCGACCGCACCGCGGCCGCGGCCCGCGAGCGCGAGAACTCCTGGCGCCGTCGGCGCCCCCAGCACACCCGGATCCTCGACCAGCCGCACCTCGAACTCGTCGGCCTGCACTGCCACATCGGCTCGCAGATCACCACGGCGAAGCCCTACGTCACCGCGGTGCACCGCACGGTGGGCCTGTTGGCCCGCATCCGGGACCAACACGGCGTCGCCCTCCCGCAGTTGGACATCGGCGGCGGGCACGGCATCCCCTACCGCCCGGGTGAGGAGCAGTTGAACATCTCCGTCCTCGCCGGGCGGGTGCGGGCCGAGCTGGAGGAGGGCTGTGCCCGCAGCGGGCTGCCCGTGCCCCGGCTCACCCTCGAACCCGGGCGGGCGGTCGTCGGTCCCGCCGGAGTCGTCGTGTACCGGGTGCTGGCGATCAAGCGCACCGGCGACCGTACGTTCGTCGCGGTCGACGGCGGGATGAGCGACAACCCGCGGCCCGCGCTGTACGGCGTGCGGTACGCGCCCCGGCTGATCGACCGCCCGGCCTCCGCGCCGCCGCGCCGCCGCGCCGCCGCGCCCGGTCACGGTCGTGGGCCGGCACTGCGAGGCGGGCGACGTCCTCGCGGACGAGGTGGCGCTGCCCGGCGACGTACGCCCCGGCGACCTCCTCGCCGTACAGGCCGCCGGTGCGTATCACCTGTCCATGGCGTCGAGTTACAACCTGGTCGGCCGCCCGCCGGTCGTCGCGGTGGCCGACGGCATCGCACGGGTGCTGGTCCGCCGCGAGTCGCTGGAGGACATGAGCCGACGGGACGTCGGACTGTAGAAGAAATGGTCTAGACCGCCAGGCGAGGCCAAGGTCACAGCCGCGTCCTCTGCTGCTCACCTGCACGTTTGCCCTAGCATCCGAGCATGACGGTCCTGCCTGACGACGGGCTCTCGCTGGCCGCCGAGTTCCCTGACGCGACCCATGAGCAGTGGCAACGCCTGGTGGAAGGCGTACTGCGCAAGTCGGGCAAGGAAGTCTCGGGTACGGCAGCGGAAGACGCCCTGTCCACCCCCCTTGAGGACGGGCTGCGCGCCCGCCCCCTGTACACCGCGGACGACTCCGCGCCGGAACCCGGCCTCCCCGGTTTCGCCCCCTTCGTGCGGGGCGGCCGGGCCGAGGGCAACACCCTCGGCGGCTGGGACGTACGGCAGCGGCACGCGACGGCCGACAACTCCGCGGTCCTCGGCGACCTGGAGAACGGCGTCACCTCACTGTGGCTGGCCGTGGGCGAGCAGGGCATCCCGGTCGCCTCGCTGGAGCGGGTCCTCGACGGTGTCTTCCTCGACCTGGCACCCGTCGTCCTCGACGCGGGGAGCCAAGTGGAGCCCGCGGCGGGCGAGTTGCTACGGCTGTACGAGGAGCGCGGCATCGACCCCCGGGCGGTGCGCGGCAACCTGGGCGCCGACCCGCTGGGCTTCGCGGCCCGCACCGGGGAGAACCCCTTCGACTTCGCGCCGGTCGCCGCGCTCGCCCGGCGCTGCGCCGAGGAGTACCCGGGGCTGCGCGCGCTGACCGTGGACGCGCTGCCGTACCACGAGGCCGGCGGTTCGGCGGGGCAGGAGCTGGGCGCCTCGCTGGCGACCGGTGTGGCGTATCTGCGGGAGCTGACGGAAGCGGGGCTGAGCGTCGAACAGGCCGTCGCCCAGCTGGAGTTCAGGTACGCGGCGACCGCCGACCAGTTCCTCACGATCGCCAAGCTGCGCGCGGCGCGCAGGCTCTGGGCCCGGGTGGCCGAGGTGTGCGGGGCGCCGGGCGGGCAGGTGCAGCACGCGGTGACCTCGCCGGTGATGATGTCCCGCCGGGACCCGTGGGTGAACATGCTGCGCACGACGGTCGCGACGCTGGCCGCCGGGGTGGGCGGTGCCGAGTCCGTCACCGTGCTGCCCTTCGACCACGCGCTGGGCCTGCCGGACGCGTTCGCGCGCCGGATCGCCCGCAACACCTCGACGATCCTGGTCGAGGAGTCGCATCTGTCCCGGGTGATCGACCCGGCGGGCGGCTCCTGGTACGTGGAGCGGCTCACGGACGAACTCGCCCACGCGGGCTGGGAGTTCTTCCAGCACATCGAGCAACAGGGCGGCCAGGCATCGGTGTTGGCCTCCGGCAGTCTCCGCGACGACCTCGCCACCACCTGGGCGGCCCGCAGCGCGAAGCTCGCCAAGCGGCGCGAACCCATCACCGGGGTCAGCGAGTTCCCGAATCTCACCGAACGCCTCCCGGAGCGCGCGCCCGCCCCCGCGGTCCCTTCCGGCGGACTGCCGCGCGTGCGCCGCGACGAGGCCTACGAGGCCCTGCGCGCCCGCTCCGACGCCCACCTCGCGGCGACCGGCTCCCGCCCGCGGATCTTCCTGGCGGCAATCGGCCCCGCCGCCGCGCACACCGCCCGGCTCGCCTTCGCCTCGAACCTGTTCCAGGCGGGCGGCATCGAGCCCGTCACCGAGGGCGCCTTCGCGGACAGCGGTGCCACCGAGGCCTGCCTGTGCTCCAGCGACGCGCTGTACGAGGAGCAAGCGGCCACGGTCGCCGGGGAGTTGAGGTCGGCCGGTGCCGGGCACGTGTTCCTCGCGGGCCGTCCCGCCGAGTACCCCGGTGTCGACGCCTACGTCTTCGCGGGCTGTGACGCCGTGGCCGTCCTGACCGCCACCCTCGACCGCATGGGAGTGTCCTGATGGCAGCGATGGGGCGGATCCCCGACTTCTCCGGGATCGGGCTGGGGGCCCCGGCCGCCGAAGCCGGACCCGACGAGTGGCGCGACGCCGTCAAGAAGGCCGCGGGCGGCGACGACCTGCTCTGGGAGACCCCGGAGGGCATCGCGGTCAAGCCGCTGTACACCGGGCAGGACCTGGAGGGCCTGGACTTCCTGGGCACCTACCCGGGCATCGCGCCGTATCTGCGCGGCCCGTACCCGACGATGTACGTCAACCAGCCCTGGACGATCCGCCAGTACGCGGGCTTCTCCACGGCCGAGGAGTCCAACGCGTTCTACCGGCGGAATCTGGCGGCCGGTCAGAAGGGCCTGTCGGTCGCCTTCGACCTGCCCACGCACCGGGGTTACGACAGCGACCACCCGCGCGTGACCGGTGACGTCGGCATGGCGGGCGTGGCGATCGACTCGATCTACGACATGCGGCAGCTCTTCGACGGCATCCCGCTGGACAAGATGACCGTGTCGATGACGATGAACGGCGCGGTGCTGCCGGTACTGGCGCTCTATATCGTCGCCGCCGAGGAACAGGGCGTACCGCCCGAGAAGTTGGCCGGGACCATCCAGAACGACATCCTCAAGGAGTTCATGGTCCGCAACACCTACATCTATCCGCCGAAGCCGTCGATGCGGATCATCTCCGACATCTTCGCCTTCACCTCGCAGCGGATGCCCCGCTACAACTCGATCTCCATCTCCGGCTACCACATCCAAGAGGCGGGCGCGACGGCCGACCTGGAGCTGGCGTACACCCTCGCGGACGGGGTCGAGTACATCCGGGCGGGCCGGGAGGCGGGGATGGACGTGGACGCGTTCGCGCCCCGGCTGTCGTTCTTCTGGGCGATCGGCATGAACTTCTTCATGGAGATCGCGAAGCTGCGGGCGGCCCGCCTGCTGTGGGCCAAGCTGGTCAAGCAGTTCGACCCGCAGAACGCCAAGTCCCTCTCCCTGCGCACCCATTCACAGACCTCGGGCTGGTCGCTGACCGCGCAGGACGTGTTCAACAACGTGACGCGTACGGCCGTGGAGGCCATGGCCGCCACTCAGGGCCACACGCAGTCGCTGCACACCAACGCCCTCGACGAGGCCCTCGCGCTGCCCACCGACTTCTCGGCCCGCATCGCCCGCAACACCCAGCTCCTCATCCAGCAGGAGTCCGGCACCACCCGGGTCATCGACCCGTGGGGCGGCAGCGCGTACGTCGAGAAGCTGACCTACGACCTCGCGCGCCGCGCCTGGCAGCACATCGAGGAGGTCGAGGCGGCGGGCGGTATGGCCAAGGCCATCGACGCGGGCATCCCCAAGCTGCGCATCGAGGAGGCGGCGGCCCGCACGCAGGCCCGCATCGACTCCGGGCGCCAGCCGGTCATCGGCGTCAACAAGTACCGGGTGGAGACCGACGAGCAGATCGACGTCCTCAAGGTCGACAACTCCTCCGTCCGCACCCAACAGATCGAGAAACTACGGCGGTTGCGCGCCGAGCGCGACGAACAGGCCACCCAGGACGCCCTGCACGCCCTGACCCGGGCCGCCGAGGGCAGCGGCAACCTCCTGGAGCTGGCGGTGAACGCGGCCCGCGCGAAGGCCACGGTCGGTGAGATCTCCGACGCGCTGGAGAAGGTGTACGGGCGGCACGCGAGCCAGATCCGTACGATCTCCGGTGTGTACCGCACCGAAGCCGGCGAGTCCCCGTCCGTCGAGCGCACCCGCGCCCTCGTGGCCGAGTTCGAGGAGGCCGAGGGCCGCCGCCCGCGCATCCTGGTCGCCAAGATGGGCCAGGACGGCCACGACCGCGGCCAGAAGGTGATCGCCACCGCCTTCGCCGACCTCGGCTTCGACGTCGACGTCGGCCCCCTCTTCCAGACCCCGGGCGAGGTGGCCCGCCAGGCCGTCGAGGCGGACGTGCACGTCGTCGGGGTCTCCTCGCTGGCCGCCGGACACCTCACCCTCGTACCGGCGTTGAAGGAGTCCCTCGCCGAGGAGGGTCGCGAGGACATCATGATCGTGGTCGGCGGGGTGATCCCGCCGCAGGACGTGCCGACGCTCCTGGAGATGGGCGCGGCGGCCGTCTTCCCGCCCGGGACGGTGATCCCGGACGCGGCCTACGACCTGGTCGAGCGGCTGGCCACCGACCTCGGGCACACCCCGTGATCGATGTCGACACCTATGTGAAGGGCGTACTCGACGGCAAGCGGGCCCTGGTGGCCCGCGCCATCACCCTCGTCGAGTCGACCAAGCCCCAACACCGCGCCATGGCTCAGGAGTTGCTGACCGAGCTGCTGCCGCAAAGCGGCAAGGCCCGGCGCATCGGCGTCAGCGGTGTGCCGGGCGTCGGCAAGTCGACGTTCATCGACGCGTTCGGCACGCTGCTGACCTCGCTCGGTTTCCGGGTCGCGGTGCTGGCCGTCGACCCGTCCTCCACCCGGACCGGCGGGTCGATCCTCGGCGACAAGACCCGCATGGAACGCCTGGCCGTGGACCCGGCGGCCTTCGTCCGGCCCTCCCCCACCGCGGGCACGCTCGGCGGTGTCGCGAAGGCGACCCGGGAGTCGATCGTGGTGATGGAGGCGGCGGGCTACGACGTCGTCCTCGTCGAGACGGTCGGCGTCGGCCAGTCGGAGACAGCGGTCGCCAACATGGTCGACTCCTTCCTCCTGTTGACCCTGGCCCGCACGGGCGACCAGTTGCAGGGCATCAAGAAGGGCGTCCTGGAGCTGGCGGACGTCATCGCCGTCAACAAGGCGGACGGCCCGCACGAGCGCGACGCACGAGGCGCGGCAAGGGAGTTGGCGGGCGCGCTGCGCCTGATGCACCCCGTCGACGCGGCCTGGACCCCGCCGGTACTGAGTTGCAGCGCCCGCGAGGGCACGGGCCTGGACACGGTCTGGGAGCGCCTGGAACAGCACCGGTCCCTGCTGGACTCCACCGGCCGCCTCGCCGCCAAACGCCGCGAACAGCAGGTGGATTGGACATGGACGATGGTCCGCGACGAACTCCTCGGGCGACTGCACGCTGATCCGGCGGTACGCTCACTGGCCCCGGACCTCGAACGGCGGGTGCGGGAGGGCGAGTTGACGGCAACCCTGGCCGCCGAACAGATCCTGCGGGCTTTCGGATCCGGGCCCAGCTGACGCATCGCGACCGGAGGCCGTCCGAATGATTCCCGTACGGTTACTCGCCGGTGCTCCACTGGCGCTGGCTCTGGCGATGCTCGCCGTGTCCGGCTGCTCCGCCACCTGGGGCTGCTCCGACACCACCACGAAGCGCGGCAAGGCCGCTGTGAAGGTGCGGGTCGAGGATGTCGACGGGCGGTATCCCGGCGCCTCCGCCGAGATCGTCGACTGGCGCCTCGAGCCCCACCCGCAGCTGCCGAACGAGGGTGACCAAGTCCACTACCGCTACCGCTTCCACGACGCCGACGAGTTCAACGGCCCCGCTCTGGACGTCTGCGCGGTCGACAGGAAGCGCGTGGCCCTGCTGTGCGAGACGGTCTATTCGGCCGAGGCGTCCAAGCCCAACGGCGACGACACGGGCGACAGTTGGCTCGCCGTCGAGCACCCCGCGCAGGTTGCCGGAGTGCTGTTGATCCCCAATGACCAGTCCTACAGCCGACGTACCTGTTCGCAGGACCCCAAGGACGGCGGCGGGCCGCATCCCCCGCAGCAGCCCGCCCCGGGGGATCAGCTGTAATACGCTTGCCCACGCAGCTGGTTCGCCCCGTCAGCCAGACGGACGCGTCGCAAGAGGGAACCCGGTGAGATTCCGGGACTGCCCCGCAGCGGTGAGTGGGAACGACCGCCGTCATACGCACTGGGTCCGCGACAGGATCTGGGAAGCGACGGCCAGTAGGTGTCCTCCGGTCAGAAAAGGAGGACGTGCCCGCGAGTCCGAAGACCTGCCAACTGCCCGTGCGCAAACGGGTTTTGTGCGCGGAATCCCGGTGACCTCGTGGGCGGGTCGGCGTACAAATCGGCGGGCACGGCGACCGTGCGTCCGTCCGGTCTGGCGTTCCTTCGCGCTCGCGTCCCGTCCCGGGATCTCAGGGAGACAGCTCGCGAAGGAGAGTTCCGTGACAGCGAAGTCCGCAGCCGCGGCAGCACGGGCCACCGTGTACGGCTACCCCCGTCAGGGACAGGGCCGGGAACTGAAGAAGGCCGTCGAGGGCTACTGGAAGGGCCGCGTCGACGCCGGCGCCCTCCGGGCCACCGCCGCCGAACTGCGCCGCACCAACTGGCGGCAGCTGGCCGAGGCCGGGGTCCACGAAGTCCCGACCGGCGACTTCTCGTACTACGACCATGTCCTGGACACCAGCGTCATGGTCGGCGCGATCCCCGCCCGCCACCGCACCGCCATCGAACTCGACGCGCTGGACGGGTACTTCGCGATGGCGCGCGGCACGCAGGACGTGGCGCCGCTGGAGATGACGAAGTGGTTCGACACCAACTACCACTATTTGGTGCCCGAGTTGGGGCCGGACACGGCCTTCGCCGCCGACTCGGGCAAGCAGGTCGGTGAGCTGAAGGAGGCCCTCGCGCTCGGCCTCACGGCACGCCCGGTGCTCGTCGGCCCGGTCACCTATCTACTGCTCGCCAAGCCCGCGCCCGGAGTCGCCGCGGGCTTCGATCCGTTGACACTGCTGGACCGGCTGCTGCCCGTGTACGCCGAAGTGCTGGCGGATCTGCGGGCGGCGGGCGCGGAGTGGACGCAGCTCGACGAGCCCGCGCTCGTCCAGGACCGGACTCCGGCCGAACTGAACGCCGCCGAGCGCGCCTACCGCGACCTCGGCGCGCTCACCGACCGCCCGAAGCTGCTGGTCGCGTCGTACTTCGACCGGCTCGGCGATGCGCTGCCCGTTCTGGCGAAGGCTCCGGTGGAAGGGCTGGCACTCGACTTCACCGGGTCCGCCGCCGCCAACCTCGACGCCCTGGCCGCGGTGGGCGGGCTGCCCGGCAAGCGGCTGGTCGCCGGGGTGGTCGACGGGCGCAACATCTGGGTCAACGACCTCACCAAGTCCCTTGCCACGCTGGGCACGTTGCTCGGTCTCGCCGACCGGGTCGACGTGGCCGCCTCCTGCTCGCTGCTGCACGTCCCGCTCGACGCGGCAGCCGAGCGGGACATCGAGCCGCAGATCCTGCGCTGGCTCGCGTTCGCGCGCCAGAAGACGCGCGAGATCGTCACCCTCGCCAAGGGCCTGGCCCGGGGCACCGACACGATCTCCGCCCAACTGGCCGCGAACCGGGCCGACCTGGCCTCCCGCGCGGGCTCCCCGATCACCCGGGACCCCGCCGTACGGGCACGTACCGCCGCCGTCGCGGAGGCCGACGCCCGCCGTTCGCAGCCGTACGGCGAGCGGACCACCGCCCAGCGGGCGCGGCTCGGGCTGCCGCTGCTGCCGACCACCACGATCGGCTCGTTCCCGCAGACCGCCGAACTGCGCACCGCCCGCGCGGACTTGAAGGCGAACCGGATCGGCACGGCCGGGTACGAGGAGCGCATCAGGGCGGAGATCGGCGAGGTGATCTCCTTCCAGGAGAAGACCGGCCTCGACGTCCTGGTGCACGGCGAGCCCGAACGCAACGACATGGTCCAGTACTTCGCCGAGCAGTTGTCGGGCTACCTCGCCACGCAGCACGGCTGGGTCCAGTCCTACGGCACCCGTTACGTCCGCCCGCCGATCCTGGCCGGCGACATCTCCCGCCCCGAGCCGATGACGGTCCGCTGGACGACGTACGCCCAGACCCTCACCTCGCGGCCGGTCAAGGGCATGCTCACCGGGCCGGTCACGATGCTCGCCTGGTCGTTCGTCCGCGACGACCAGCCGCTCGGAGACACCGCACGGCAGGTCGCCCTCGCCCTGCGCGACGAGGTGAACGACCTTGAGGCGGCCGGGACTTCGGTCATCCAGGTCGATGAGCCGGCACTGCGCGAGACGCTTCCGCTGCGCGCGGCGGACCGGGAGGCGTATCTCGCCTGGGCGACGGAGGCGTTCCGGCTCACCACAGCCGGGGTCCGGCCGGACACGCAGATCCACACCCACATGTGCTACGCCGAGTTCGGCGACATCGTGCGGGCCATCGACGATCTCGACGCGGACGTCATCAGTCTGGAGGCGGCCCGTTCGCACATGCAGGTGGCCCGCGAGCTGGCCGGGCACGGTTATCCGCGTGAGGCGGGACCCGGCGTGTACGACATCCACTCGCCGCGGGTCCCGGGCGCGGACGAGGCGGCGGCCCTGCTGCGCAAGGGACTTGAGGCCATTCCGCCGGAGCGGCTGTGGGTCAATCCCGACTGCGGGCTGAAGACCCGCGGCTGGCCCGAGACCCGCGCGTCGCTGGAGAACCTGGTCGCGGCGGCCCGTACGGTCCGTGAGGAGCTGGCGGGTTCCTGACCCGCGGAACGAACGGGGCGGGGCCGGCCGGGGGCACCCTCCCGGCCGGCCCCGCCCCTCAGCACAGGGGGACGATGTCGGTACACCCCGTCCGGAGAAGTGGAGCAAGCGAGTGACCAGCCGCATCACCCTGATCTCACCGGCGCTGAACCGGTCCCTGCGGGAGGCCCGGTTCGACGACGGCAGCCCGCTCGACCCGAGCGGCAGGGCCCGCGCCGAGTCCGCCGCCGGCTCGCTCGGGGCGGCCGACCGGGTGCTGGTCTCCCCCACCGCGCGCTGCCGGGAGACGGCGTCCGCGCTCGGTCTCACGGCCGTACCGGAGCCGGAGTTGGCGGGGCTCGGCATGGGCCGCTGGCGGGGGCTGACCCTCGACGACGTGATGGCGACGGAACCGGACGCGGTGCTGTCCTGGCTGTCGGACCCGGACGCGGCGCCCCACGGCGGCGAGTCGGTGCGGGCGCTGTGCGAGCGGGCGGCCGGGTGGCTGGAGGCGGCGGCGTTCGAGGGCAGGACCCTGGCGGTCGTGGAGCAGGAGCTCGTACGGGCCCTGGCGGTCACGGTCCTCGGCGCGCCCGGGCCGGCCTTCTGGCGGCTCGACGTGCCCCCGCTGACCGCGACCGACCTCAGCGGACAGTCCGGGCGGTGGAACCTGCGGCTCGGGCGGGAGTTGGGGGCCGAGACCCGCTGACACGGGTCCGGGGTCGCCTTCCCCGGGCACCCACGATCAACTATACACACCATGTACACTCGGTATGTATAGTCTGGACATGCCATCTCTGAGGTCTCTGGGTATGAAGAGGGAAAGAACCCGGGCCGGGTTGCGCGCCGTCGGCATGTTTGTGGCGGTCGCCGCGCTGGGCCTCGCGTCGAGCGGGTGCACGAAGCTCGACACGACATCGCCCGCCGCCGCCCGGACCCACGCGGTGTCGGCCCGCTTCGGGACGGTCGACTGCCGTGAGGCGAAGTGCATCGCGCTGACCTTCGACGCCGGGCCGAGCGAGAACTCGGCCCGGCTGCTCGACATCCTGAAGGAGAAGCGGGTCCCGGCGACCTTCTTCCTGCTCGGCAAGCGGCACATCGAGAAGTACCCGGAGCTGGTGACGCGCATGGCCGCCGAGGGGCACGAGGTGGCCAGCCACACCTGGGACCACAAGATCCTGACCCGGATCACGCCCGCGCAGATACGCGGCGAACTGGAACGCACGGACGACGCGATAGAGCGGATCACCGGGAAGAAGCCGACGCTGATGCGTCCGCCGCAGGGCCGTACCGACGACACCGTGCACAAGATCTGCCGTGAGCTGGGCCTCGCGGAGGTCCTGTGGAGCGTGACCGCCAAGGACTACGCGACCACCGACTCCGCCCTCATCACCAAGCGCGTCCTCGCCCAGGCCACCCGGGACGGGATCATCCTGCTGCACGACCTGTACAAGGGCACCGTGCCCGCCGTCCCCGGCATCATCGACGCGCTGAAGGCACGCGGGTACGTGTTCGTGACCGTGCCGCAGCTGCTGGCCCCCGGGAAGGCGGAGCCCGGGAAGGTGTACCGGCCCTGAGTCACCAGGGGCCCGCTCCTCTCACCAGGTCAGGTGCAGGGCGTACGGGGAACGGTGGATCATCGTGGGCCGCATGGTGACCGGATGGTCCTCAGCGAGCCGCAGTCCGGGCAGGCGGCGGGTCAACTCCTCCAGAGTTAGGCGGAGTTGCTCCCGGGCGAGCTGGGAGCCGGGGCAGCCGTGCACGCCGAGGCCGAAGGCGAGGTGGCGGGCGACCGGGGAGCGGGTGATGTCGAAGGTGTCGGCTCGCGGATGGCGCCGCTCGTCCCGGTTGGCCGCGCCGAAGGCGATGAACAGCGTTGCCCCGGCGGGGAGTTCGGTACCGGCGACGACGACGGCCCGGGTGGTGATTCGGCGGAAGCCCTGGAGCGCGGTGTCGTAGCGGGCCGCCTCCTCGATCGCCGCCGGGATGCGCTCGGGCTCGGCGCACAGCAGCTCCCACTGGCGCGGGTGACGGAGCAGATGCAGGACGGTCGTGCCGATGAGCGCTGTGGTGGTGAGGTGTCCGGCGATCAGCAAGTTCTGGAGATCGGCGACGAGTTGGTGCCGATGGTCCAGGGTGAGCGGGCCCTCGACGACGGAGGCGACCAGCTCCGAGCAGAGGTCTTCGCGGGGCTGGTCGTGGCGCTCCCGCGCGTACTGGTCGAGGGTGTGCTGCATCGCGACGACGTCCTCGGCCGCGGCGACCTGCTCGGCCTCCTCCAGGGGACGGAACAGCAACTCCTCGGCGCGGTGGCCGCCGTGGACGACTCCGGGCACGTCGGCGGGGTCGAGGCCGACGATGCGGCCGATCACCTCGCCGGGGAGCCTGCGGGCGTACGCCGCCATCAGGTCGACCTGCCCGTCCCCGGCGAAGGTGTCGACGAGGGCGGCGGCGCGCTCGGCGGCGTAGGGCAGGACGGCCGTGACGCGGGCCGGGGAGAGGCCGCGGACGATGGGCGCGCGCAGTCGCTGGTGCGCCGCGCCGTCGGCGGTGACGACGACCGGCCGCCCGCCGAAGCCGCCGCCGAGGACGGCGAGCGCGGCGGGCGACGGCAGCACGTCGGGCCGTAGCGCGACCGCCGAGGAGAAGTCCTCGGGGCGGCGCAGGACTTCGCGGACGTCGGCGTCCCGGGCGACGAGCCAGGCGTCGAGTTCGACGACGTGGGTGAGGCCTCCGGTCTGGCGGGCCCTGGTGTAGAGCGGGTACGGGTCGCGCTGCAACTCGTCGAGCCTGCCGTGCAGTTCGCGGTCCACGGGACACCCTCCGGCCGGTGGTGCGGTGCGGGTCGGGCTCATGGTGCCGTACGCGCACGCGGTGCGGAAGGGAGCGTCCGGGCAGCTTCGTGACACCACGGCAGGAAGGTTTCCCGCAGCGTCAGAACACCACCGTCCAGCCCTCCCGCGCGGCCTGGTCCGCCGTGTACGAAACGCCGTGCACCTTCAGGCCGCCCGCGTCCAGGAGGGTGATCTCGCCGCCCTTGTTGCCGAGTTGGACGCCGGCCGTGAGCGGGACGAGGAGCGGGGCGCCGGCCGCGAGGAGGCCGGGGGCCGGTACCGCGCAGGAGTTGCCCAGCCGGTCCCGGACGTGCCAGCCGGTCAGGTCGACGGGATCGGGCGAGGCGTTGAGGAGCGTGACGTTCTCCGACTCCGGTGCCGGGCCACGGGGGTTGACCAGGGCCGCCACGACCCGGACCGGCTGACCGCCGGGCTCGTTGCGGTTGCCGTCGGTGCCCTCCAGGGTGTGGCCGGTGGTGTCGTCGGTGTGCCAGGACTGGCTCTGGAAGGCGAGGAAGATCGCCACCCAGCGCGACTGCGCCGGGAAGTGGATCAGGATGCCGCCGTCCTGCCAGACACCGTCGTCGCCGCTGAAGCGGCGGCTGTTGCCCTGGTTCATGTGGATGTCGTGGACGCCGTTGCCCGGCAGGAACCCGAACACCTTGTCCTTGACGGTCGGTTCGGGGCCGAAGCGCTCGCCGAAGACGTACAGCCGGGCGTCCGGGTCGTCGACCGCGCGCCGTACGTAGTGGTCGAGGAGGTCGGCGAGGTCGTTGTCGGGACCGCTCGCGTCCGGCGGGAGCGTGCGCAGCTGCGCCGGGTCGAAGAGGTTGCCGCGCACGAAGTCGAGGTTCGGGCCGCCTGGTCCGGGCAGCAGGGTGTTCCAGCCGCTCGGCAGACCCTCCAGGCGGGCCGTGACCGGGTGCTGGAAGTCCTCGCCGACGAGGTAGAGCAGCTCTGAGGGCTTCTCCTGGGACAGGACGTTGACGGCGGCGCGGTAGTGCGTGCCCGAGTCGTCCGTGAGGTGGATCTGGTAGTGCGGTGTTCCGGCGGCGCCCTCGCGCCGGGTGTCCACCGCGCGTGTGATCAGTACGCCGTAGGCCTTCAGTGGCATGACGACCGACTCCCCCTGTGGTGTACGTCTGCGTGCCTATGAACCGCTCGGCCAAGGGTGTGAGCCCCCCGACGAAAGTACCGCCGACGGTGATGCGTTCTCTACGATCCCTGCATGGTCAACTTCCGTCTCGAACGCACGGCACCGCTCCCCCTGGAGGAGGCGTGGCGCCGGTTGACGGAGTGGCCGCGTCACGGCGAGGTGGTCCCGCTGACCCGGGTCACCGTGGTCACTCCCCCGCCGACCGGTGAGGGCACGGTGTTCGTGGCCCGCTCCGGCCTCGGCCCGCTCGCCTTCGACGACCGCATGGAGGTCACCGTGTGGCGACCGCCGGCGGACGACGAACCGGGGCTCGTACGGCTGGAGAAGCGGGGGCGGGTGGTGCTCGGCTGGGCGGAGATCGAGGTGCGGCCGGGGCCGGGGGGCCGCAGCCGCGTGGTCTGGCAGGAGGAGCTGCGGGTGCGGTTCCTGCCGCGGCTGTTCGACGGGCCGCTGCGGTGGGCGGCGCGGTCGATGTTCGGGCGGGCGGTGAACAGGCTGCTGAGGCGGCCGTAGCGGAGTCCTGTGGGGCGCTCCTGGCACTCCTTACGCCGTCAGTCCTTGCGGCCCGTCACCGCCACCGTCACGCCCAGGCCGATCATCGTGAGGCCGCCGGCGCCGCCGACCGCGGAGAGGCGGCGCGGGGAGCGGGCGAACCAGTCGCGGGCGGTCGCGGCGACCAGGCCCCACACGCTGTCGGAGAGCACGGCGATGAGGTTGAAGACGAGGCCGAGCAGCAGCATCTGGGCCGTCACATGGCCGTGTTCGCGGTCCACGAACTGGGGCAGTACGGCGGCGAAGAACACGATCGTCTTGGGGTTGGCGACCCCGACGGCGAAGCCCTCCCAGAGGGTGCGCAGGCCGCTGTGCGGGGGCGCTTCCTCGCCGGTGAACGCGGCCCGCAGCGAGCCGCGTTGGCGCCACGCCTTCACGCCTAGGTAGACGAGGTAGGCGGCGCCGGCGAGCTTGAGGGTCGTGAAGACGAGCACCGAGCGTTCCACCAGCGAGCCGACGCCGAGGGCGACCGCCACGACGAGGAGGTAGGCGCCGAGCGTGTTGCCCAGCACGGTGGTCAGCGCGGCGCGGCGGCCGTGGGCCAGCGCCCGGCCGATCACGAACAGCACGCTGGGGCCGGGCACCACGATCAGCAGGAAGGACAGGGCCGCGAAGGCGAGCAGTCGGTCGGTGGACACCATGGGCCCATGGAAGGCGGGGGCACCCCGGGCTCGCAACCCATTTCCCGCTCGCCCGGCGGCGGCGATGCGACGGCGATGTCCGGCGGGCGTCACGGACGCTCTAGGGTGAGGGCCTGCACGGCCCGTCCGGGCAACGGAGTCAGAAAGGTGACCGGAGCATGTCGCTTCGCCCCGGGGACGCGGAGTCCATAGGCGGCTATGCGCTGGTCGGCCGGCTCGGCAGCGGTGGGATGGGCGTGGTGTATCTGGGGCGGTCGGCCTCGGGACGCCAGGTCGCCGTCAAGGCCGTGCACGCGCAGTACGCGCTGGACGAGGAGTTCCGGGCCCGGTTCCGGCAGGAGATCGCCGCCGTCCGCCGGGTGAGCGGCGCGTTCACGGCGCCCGTCGTGGACGCCGACCCCGACGCCGACGTCCCCTGGATGGCGACGCTCTACGTGCCCGGCCGCACCCTCGCCGAAGTCGTCGAGAAGGACGGCCCGTTGAGCGCCCGGGCCCTGCGCGCCCTGGCGCTGGGGCTGGTCGAGGCGCTGCGGGACATCCACCAGGCGGGCGTGGTCCACCGGGATCTGAAGCCGAGCAATGTGCTGATGGCCGAGGACGGGCCCCGGGTCATCGACTTCGGCATCTCCCGCGCCGCCGACAACGAGACGCTGACCGTGACGGGGCGCCTGATCGGCACCCCGCCCTTCATGTCCCCGGAGCAGTTCGCCGCGCCCCGTGACGTCACCGCCGCCTCCGACGTCTTCTCGCTCGGCTCGCTCCTCGTCTACGCGGCCACCGGCAACCGCCCCTTCGACGGCGCCAGTCCGTATCTGACGGGCTATCAAGTCATGCACGAGCAGCCGCGGTTGGACGGAGTGTCCGAGCCGCTGCGGAGCATCGCCGCACGCTGCCTCGACAAGGACGCGGCCAACCGGCCCCAACTGGCCGAACTGCACGGCATGTTGCTCGCGCTGCCCGAGTCCGCGGGCGCCACCACCGTGGTGGACCACCCGCGAGCGACCCGGCCCCGCCCCCACCTGGAGGGCCCTACGGCCGTCCCGGGCACCGGACGTCCGCGCCGACGACGGCGGCTCCTCGTGGCGCTCGGCACGCTCGCCGCCGTCGCGGGGGTCGCTCTCGCGACCATGCACTGGCCGTCGAACGACCCCGCCCCGAGTCCCTACGACGCGCTCTCGCCGTCCCCGTCCGTTGCTGCCGCCGTGGCGCTCCCCGCCGGCTGGCAGCCGTGGCGGGCGAGTCTGCTCACGGCCAAGACGGGCGACCCCCTCGACGAACTGGAGTCGGGCTGCGTGACGGGCGGCGGCGCCCTCGTCTACTGCGCCGGCACCGGCTTCACGGTCACCGCGCTCGACGCCGCCTCCGGCCGGGTCGCCTGGCGGTCGGGCACCAGTCCCGAGACCTCGCGCCCCGTCGGCGTCCGCGACGGCCGCGTCTTCACCTACGTCAAGCCGGACTCGACCCAGACCTTCGTCACGCGGCGGCTGGTCGCCCTGGACGCGAAGACCGGCACCCGGCTGTGGGCGCACCCGGTCAGCGAGGACCGGAACGCCGTCATGTTCAGCGCCGGAATCCTGGCGATGGACGAGAACGCGACGAAGTTCGTCGCCTACGGCCCGACGGGCCACGAACTGTGGACCGCGCCGGCGAAGTCGTCCGCCGGGGACGCCTGCACCCCGGCCGTGCTGGACGGCACCCCCTACGGCCTGTGCACTCCGGCGGACGATCCCACCAAGGGCGGCGTCGCCCTGCTGCACCTCGACCCGGTGGACGGCACGCCCAAGGAGATCGCCCAACTGCCCACAGGGGCCGAACCGTTGGGCGCGGTCGGCGGGCGGCTGGTGTTCGCGGTGCCGAAGCTGGCCGACGGTTCCTTCGGCAGCGGCGAGGACCAGCCGTACACCGTCCTGTCGGAGGTGGATCCCGCCGGCGGGGGCATCCGGGTCCCGCTGCCGGGCGCGGCGCGCGGCACACCCACTCTCCTCGACGGCGTCATCCACTTCGTCCGCCCGAACGGCACGGTCACCGCCGTGCGCGCGAGCGACGGCAAGCGGCTGTGGCAGCGGACGACAGAGATCGAGAACCTGTCGGCGCCGGTGCTGTCGACGAAGTCCAACACTCTCTACTTCGCCAACCGGTTCGGCCGGCTGCTGGCCCTGAACGCGCGTACCGGCACGGTCCGCTGGCGCACTTCGGCGCTCCAGAACCCCGGTGACTCCACGGACGACACCGAGCCGTACGCCCTGCTCGTCAAGGACACCCTGGTGGCGGTGGCGGGCGACACGGCTTTCTCCGTGCGGACGGACCGGCCCGTTCTGCCGCGCTGACAGCGGGAGTTCAGGCCACGGAACCGATCCGCCGGGCGGGCAGCGAGGTCGCGTCGTGGTGGATCGGGGTGTGCGCGCCGGTGAGTGAGATCCCGCTGCCGCCACGTCTGTTGGCGACGATCTCGGAGGCGATCGACAGGGCCGTCTCCTCCGGTGTCCGGGCCCCTAGGTCGAGGCCGATCGGGGACCTCAGGCGCGCCAACTCCAGTTCGGTGACGCCGACTTCGCGCAGTCGCTCGTTGCGGTCGAGGTGGGTGCGGCGTGAGCCCATCGCGCCGACGTACGCCACCGGGAGGCGCAGGGCGAGTTGGAGCAGCGGTACGTCGAACTTGGCGTCGTGGGTGAGGACGCACAGGACGGTACGGGCGTCGGTGTCCGTGCGCTCCAGGTACTGGTGGGGCCACTCGACGACGATCTCGTCGGCCCCGGGGAAGCGGGCCCTGGTGGCGAAGACGGGGCGGGCGTCGCACACCGTCACCCGGTAGCCGAGGAACTTGCCGATGCGGACCAGCGCGGAGGCGAAGTCGATCGCGCCGAACACGATCATCCGGGGCGGCGGCACCGAGGACTCGACCAGGACGGTGAGCGGGGCCCCGCAGCGGGAGCCCTGCTCGCCGATCTCGACGGTGCCGGTGCGGCCGGCGTCCAGCTGGGCGGCGGCCTCGGCGGCGACCGTACGGTCCAGTTCGGGATGGGCGCCGAAGCCGCCGTCGTAGGAGCCGTCGGGGTGGACGACAAGTGCGCGGCCCCGCAGGTGGGTCGGGCCCGAGACGATCCGGGCCAGGGCCGCCGCCCCACCGCTCGTCGCGGCCCTGAGGGCGGCGGTGATCACCGGGCGGGCGGGGTCGCCGGCCCGTACCGGTGTGACGAGGATGTCGATGACTCCGCCGCAGGTGAGGCCCACGGCGAAGGCGTCCTCGTCGCTGTAGCCGAAGCGCTCCAGGACGGTTTCGCCGTCGGTGAGCGCCTGTTGGCACAGGTCGTAGACCGCGCCTTCCACGCAGCCCCCGGAGACCGAGCCGATGGCCGTGCCGTCGGTGTCCACCGCGAGGGCGGCGCCCGGCTGGCGGGGTGCGCTGCCGCCGACGGCCACCACGGTGGCTACGGCGAAGTCGCGGCCCTGCTCGACCCACCGGTGCAGCTCTTCGGCGATGTCCAGCATCTCGGTCTCCTAACGAGGTTGCGGGGAAAGGGAGTTGGGGCGCCGGTCAGTGGACGCCGAGCCAGCCCTCGATCGGGTGGAGGGCGAAGTACACCAGGAAGATGACGGTCAGGCCCCACATGAAGGCGCCGATCTCGCGCGCCTTGCCCTGGGCGGTCTTGATGGCGACGTACGAGATGACTCCCGCGGAGACACCCGCCGTGATGCTGTACGTGAACGGCATCACAACCACCGTCAGGAACACGGGAATTGCGGTGGCGCGATCGGCCCAGTCCACGTGCCGGGCGTTCATCAGCATCATCGAGCCGATGACGACCAGGGCGGCGGACGCGACCTCCTGCGGGACGATCGCGGTGAGCGGGGTGAAGAAGAGGCAGGCCGCGAAGAACAGGCCGGTGACGACCGAGGCGAGTCCCGTGCGCGCCCCCTCTCCGACCCCCGTCGCCGACTCGATGAAGACCGTCTGGCCGGAGCCGCCCGCGACACCGCCGATCGCGCCGCCGGCGCCGTCGATGAACAGGGCCTTGGACAGGCCCGGCATCCGGCCCTTGTCGTCGGCGAGTTTCGCTTCCGTGCCGACGCCGATGATGGTGGCCATCGCGTCGAAGAAGCCGGCCAGGACCAGTGTGAACACGATCATGCCGACCGTCATCGCGCCGACCTTGCCCCAACCGCCGAACTCCACATGGCCGAAGAGCGAGAAGTCGGGCATCGAGACCGCGCTGCCGTGCAGTTCGGGGGCGGAGCCGCTCGCCCACTGCTTGGGGTCGATGACACCGGCCGCGTTGAGGACCGCGGCGACGACCGTGCCGGTGATGATGCCGATGAGGATGGCGCCGGGCAGGTTGCGGGCCTGGAGCATGAAGATGAGGAGCAGGGTGCCGGCGAACAACAGGACGGGCCAGCCCGCGAGTTCGCCCGCGGGGCCGAGGGTGACCGGGGTCGCCCTGCCCTGGTGCACGAAGCCCGACTTGTAGAAGCCGATGAGGGCGATGAACAGCCCGATGCCCATCGTGATGCCGTGTTTCAGCGCGAGCGGGATCGAGTTCATGATCATCTCGCGCAGGCCCGTGACGACGAGCAGCATGATGACCACGCCGTAGACCACGCACATGCCCATCGCCTGCGGCCAGGTCATCTGCGGGGCGACCTGCGAGGAGAGCACTCCGGAGACGGAGAGTCCGGCGGCGAGGGCCAGCGGCACCTTGCCGACGAAGCCCATCAGGAGCGTGGTGAGGGCCGCCGCGAACGCGGTCGCGGTGATCAGGCCCTTCTGGCCGAGCGTGTCCCCCGCCACGTCCTTGCCGGACAGGATCAGGGGGTTGAGCAGCAGGATGTACGCCATCGCCATGAAGGTGGTGACTCCGCCGCGCACCTCGCGCGCGACGGTCGATCCCCGTTTCGAGATGTGGAAGTAACGGTCGAGCCAGGACCGGCCGGCCGGGACGCGGGTTCCTTCACCCGCGTCTTCGGCGGCGGTCCTGGGTTCCACTGACTGCTGGGTCATGGGGCCATCTCCCAAGGTTCACAGGGGCACCCGCCATCCGCCTTCGGCGGTGCGCGGGATTTGGGATGGACGACCCGGGGGACGGCCCGAGACGAACAAGGGGACCCGGAGGGTCACTTACCGGTGAGGTGCTCCGGGCGTACCGGTGTCCTGTTCAGTTCCAGCCCGGTCGCGTTCCGAATCGCCGCTAGCACGGCGGGAGTCGACGACAGGGTGGGTGCCTCGCCGATGCCGCGCAGCCCGTACGGGGCGTGCTCGTCGGCGAGTTCGAGCACATCGACCGGAATGGTCGGCGTGTCGAGGATGGTGGGGATCAGGTAGTCCGTGAAGGACGGGTTCCTGACCTTGGCGGTCTTGGGGTCGACGATGATCTCCTCCATGACCGCGATGCCGAGACCCTGGGTCGTACCGCCCTGGATCTGGCCGATCACGGACAGCGGGTTGAGCGCCTTGCCGACGTCCTGCGCGCAGGCCAGCTCGATGACCTTCACCAGGCCGAGTTCGGTGTCGACCTCGACGACGGCGCGGTGCGCGGCGAAGGTGTACTGGACGTGCCCGAAGCCCTGTCCGGTGCGCAGGTCGAAGGGCTCGGTGGGCCGGTGGCGCCACTCGGCCTCGATCTCGACGGCCTCGCCTTCGAGTACGTCGACGAGATCGGCGAGGACCTCGCCCGCGTCGGTGACGACCTTGCCGCCCTCCAGGAGGAGTTCGGCGGTGGCCCAGGCGGGGTGGTAGGTGCCGAGCTTGCGGCGGCCCATCTCCAGGACCTTCTCGCGGACCAGCTCGCAGGAGTTCTTCACGGCGCCGCCGGTGACGTACGTCTGCCGGGAGGCGGAGGTCGAACCCGCCGAACCCACCTGTGTGTCCGCCGGGTTGATGGTCACCTGGGTGACGCCCAGCTCGGTGCGGGCGATCTGCGCGTGGACGGTGACCCCGCCCTGGCCGACCTCCGCCATCGCGGTGTGCACGACGGCGACGGGCTCACCGCCGACGACTTCCAGCCGGACCTTGGCCGTCGAGTAGTCGTCGAAGCCCTCGGAGAAACCGACGTTCTTGATGCCGACCGCGTAGCCGACGCCTCGTACGACGCCTTCGCCGTGGGTGGTGTTGGACAGACCGCCGGGCAACTGCCGTACGTCGGCGGCCTCTCCGGCGGCGAGCCACTGCTGCTCGGGCGGCATGGGCATCGCCTTGACGCGGCGCAGGAGTTCGGCGACCGGCGCGGGCGAGTCGACGACCTGCCCGGTCGGCATCACCGTCCCCTGTTCCATCGCGTTGAGCTGACGGAACGCGACCCGGTCCATGCCCACCTTGTCGGCGAGCTTGTCCATCTGGGCCTCGTAGGCGAAACACGCCTGGACCGCGCCGAAGCCGCGCATCGCGCCGCAGGGCGGGTTGTTGGTGTAGAGCGCGATGGCCTCGATGTCGACGTTGTCGACGACGTAGGGGCCGGCGCCGAGCGAGGAGGCGTTTCCTACGACCGCCGGGGACGCGGACGCGTAGGCGCCGCCGTCCAGGACGATGCGGGCCTTGAGGTGGGTGAGCCTGCCGTCCTTCGTCGCGCCGTGCTCGTAGTGGAGCTTGGCGGGGTGGCGGTGGACGTGGCCGAAGAAGGACTCGAAGCGGTTGTAGACGATCTTCACGGGTTTGCCGGTGCGCAGGGCCAGGAGGCAGGCGTGGATCTGCATCGACAGATCCTCGCGGCCGCCGAACGCGCCGCCGACGCCGGACAGCGTCATGCGGACCTTGTCCTCGGGCAGACCGAGGACGGGCGCGATCTGGCGCAGGTCGGAGTGGAGCCACTGGGTGGCGATGTAGAGGTCGACGCCGCCGTCCTCGGCGGGTACGGCGAGACCGGACTCGGGACCGAGGAACGCCTGGTCCTGCATGCCGAAGGTGTACTCGCCCTCGACGATGAAGTCGGCGCGCTCCCGGGCGGATTCGACGTCTCCGCGGACGATCGGCTGGCGGTGCACGATGTTCGGGTGCGGGACATGGCCGATGTGGTGGTCGTCGCGGTTCTCGTGGACGAGGACCGCGTCCGGCGCGGTCGCGGACAACTCGTCGGTGATGACCGGGAGTTCGCGGTACTCGACCTTGATCTTCGCGGCTGCGCGGCGGGCGGTCTCCGGGTGGTCGGCGGCGACGATCGCGACCGGCTCACCGTGGTGGCGGACCTTGCCGTGCGCGAGGACCGGGGTGTCCTGGATCTCCAGGCCGTAGTTCTTCACGTCGGTCGGGAGGTCGTCGTAGGTCATGACGGCGTAGACGCCCGGGGTCTTGAGCGCCTCGACCGTGTCGATGGAGACGATCTCGGCGTGGGCGACCGTGGAGCGCAGGATCTGGCCCCAGAGCATGTCCTCGTGCCACATGTCGGAGGAGTACGCGAACTCGCCGGTGACCTTGAGGGTGCCGTCCGGGCGGAGCGTGGACTCGCCGATGCCGCCCTTGGTCTTCGAACCCTGGGTGACCTTGGCGGGAGTGCCGATGGGGGTGCCTTTTACGGGCATGTCAGACCGCCTCTCCCTGCCGGGCGGCCGCCAGGCGGACCGCGTCCATGATCTTCTCGTAGCCGGTGCAGCGGCACAGGTTGCCCGAGAGCGCCTCGCGGATGTCCGCGTCGGTCGGGTTCGGGTTGCGCTCCAGCATCTCGTCGGCGGCGACGAGGAGACCGGGGGTGCAGAAGCCGCACTGGACGGCGCCGGCGTCGATGAACGCCTGCTGGATGGGGGCGAGTTCGGTGCCCTCGCCGGTCTGGGAGTCGAGCGGTTTCGCCTTCCAGTCCTTGGCCTCGTCAAGTGACGTACCGCAGGCGCCCGTTCCGCAGGAGCGCTGCGCGGCGTAGTCCGCGAGCCCCTCGACGGTGACGACCTCGCGGCCCTCGACCTGCCCGGCGGCGACCAGACACGAACACACCGGAACTCCGTCCAGCCGGACCGTGCAGGAACCGCACTCACCCTGCTCGCACGCGTTCTTCGAGCCCGGCAGGCCCATCCGCTCGCGCAGGACGTACAGCAGGGACTCGCCCTCCCACACGTCGTCCGCTTCCTGCGGGCGGCCGTTGACCGTGAAATTGACGCGCATTACGCGACTCCCTCCGTGTGAGCGGCGGTGCCGCGGTACGACTCCCAGGTCCAGGTCAGGGTGCGGCGGGCCATGACGCCGACCGCGTGGCGGCGGTAGCTCGCGGTGCCCCGGACGTCGTCGATCGGGTTGCAGGCCGCGGAGCACAGGTCCGCGAACTGCCTGGCGACCGACGGGGTGATGATCCGGCCGTTGTCCCAGAAGCCGCCCTCTTCGAGCGCCGCGTTCAGGAATTCCTCGGCCGCCTTCGCCCGTACGGGGGTCGGCGCGGCCGATCCGATGCCGGTGCGGACCGTCCGGGTGTCCGGGTGCAGCGCCAGACCGAAGGCGCACACGGCGATCACCATGGCGTTCCGGGTCCCGACCTTCGAGTACTGCTGCGGGCCGTCCGCCTTCTTGATGTGGACGGCGCGGATCAGCTCGTCGGGCGCGAGCGCGTTGCGCTTCACGCCGGTGTAGAACTCGTCGATCGGGATGAGCCGGGTGCCTCGTACCGACTCGGCCTCGACCTCGGCGCCGGCCGCGAGGAGCGCGGGGTGCGCGTCGCCGGCCGGGGAGGCGGTGCCGAGGTTGCCGCCGACGCCGCCGCGGTTGCGGATCTGCGGGGAGGCGACCGTGTGCGAGGCGAGGGAGAGGCCCGGCAGCTCGGCGCGCAGGTGCTCCATGATCCGGGTGTACGGGACCGAGGCCCCGAGCCGCACGCTGTCGGCGCCGACCTCCCACTCGTAGAGATCACCGATGCGGTTCAGGTCGAGCAGGTACTCGGGCCGGCGGTGGTCGAAGTTGATCTCGACCATCACATCGGTGCCGCCCGCGATCGGTACTGCGGTGGGGTGCTCTGCCTTCGCGGCGAGCGCCTCCTCCCAGCTTGCGGGGCGAAGGAAGTCCATGACCGGCTCTCTTCTTCGTCTCGTGGGTCGTACGGATCAAGCCAGTTCGTGTGCGGCGGGCCCGGCTCGTTCATGCGCTGTTAATGCAGCGTGAGGTCAGTACACAGGGCCGTGCTCCCCGGGGTCAGTCACGGAAACCATGAAGGAGTTGGCTGGCCAGCGCGGGCATCTTGTAGATTCGTATGAACGGAGGTCATCAGTAACCCCTCCGATTCCCTGTGGAAACGTGGGAAACAGCCCCGCACGGCCCCGCACCCACAGAACCTCTTGGTTCATCGTAGTTTTCTAGACAAAGAACGGCGGCGACGGCGATGCGGCTGCGCGCACTTCTGGACACCGATGCGCTGGGGCTGCGGCTGCTCGGCGGGGCGGACGAGCTGGACCGCACGGTACGCGGGGTGATGACCACCGACCTGCGCGACCCCAGCCGCTACCTCTCCGGCGGCGAGCTGGTCCTGACCGGTCTGGCCTGGCGCCGCAACCCCGCCGACTCCGAGCCGTTCGTACGGCTCCTGGTGTCCGCCGGGGTGGCCGCGCTGGCCGCCGGCGAGGCCGAGCTGGGGCCCGTCCCGGACGACCTCGTGACCGCCTGCGCCAAGCACCGGCTGCCGCTGTTCGCGGTCAACGAGTCGGTGGCGTTCGCGACGATCACCGAACATGTCGTACGGCAGGTGTCGGGTGAGCGGGCCGGTGATCTGGCGGCGGTGGTGGACCGGCACCGCCGGATGATGACCTCGGGTCCGGCGGGCGGCGGCCCGGACGTGGTCCTGGACCTGCTCGGCTCCGACCTCGATCTGCGGGCGTGGGTGCTGTCGCCGACCGGGCGGCTGATCGCGGGCTCGAAGGTGGCGGGCGCCGCGCTGCCCGTGGACGTGTGCGCCAAGCTGGCCGCCGAGCACCTGGCCGCCGCCCGCACGGGCCGCCGGGGACCGCACCGGCTGGCGCTCGGCGCGTCGACGTACTCGCTCTTCCCGATCCGCAGCAGCGGGCGGTCCCCGCAGGGCTCGCGGGACGTGCGCGAGACGGTGCTGTCGGACTGGCTGCTGGCCGTCGAGGCTGACGCCGGGGACTGGCCGGACGAGCGGCTGGACCTGTTGCAGGGCGTCACGCAGCTGATCGCGGTCGAGCGGGACCGGCGGGACGCGGCGCGCACGGTCCGCAGACGGCTCGCACAGGAGGTCCTGGAGCTGGTCCAGACGGGTGCCGCGCCGGCCGAGATCGCCGCACGGCTGCGCGTCGCCGCGCCCGTCCTGCTGCCCGGTCTGGGCGCGGCCCCGCACTGGCAGGTGGTGGTGGCCCGGGTCGAGTGGGAGGGCGGCGACATCGAGGCGGGCCCGGTCGCGCAATCACTCCTGGAGGAGATCCTCGTCGACCCGCTGACCACGGGTCCCGAGCCCTCCGACCGGATCGCCGTGGCCCACACGGGCGACGAGGCGATCGCGCTCGTACCGCTGCCCGCCGTGTCGACGGAGCACGACGGCTCCGAGTCCGGGCTCCACGCGGACGTGCTCCTGGCCGCCGTACGGGATCCGCTGTCGGCCGGGCTCGACGACGACGGGCGGGTGACGCTCGGGGTGAGCGCGGCCGTGCACTCGGCGGAGGGGCTGCGCGGGGCGCTGGAGGAGGCGCGGCACGCGCGGCGGGTGGCAGCGGCGCGGCCCGGGCGGGTGTGTGCGGCGGGCCACCAGGAACTGGCCTCGCACGTGCTGCTCCTCCCCTTCGTGCCGGACGACGTGCGGCGCGCGTTCACCGCACGGCTCCTCGACCCGCTGCGCGACTACGACCGCAGGCACCGCGCGGAGCTGATTCCGACCCTGGAGGCGTTCCTGGAGTGCGACGGCTCCTGGACGCGCTGCGCGACCCGGCTGCACCTGCACGTCAACACGCTGCGCTACCGGGTCGGCAGGATCGAGCAGTTGACGAGTCGGGACCTCTCGCGCCTCGAGGACAAGCTGGATTTCTTCCTGGCACTGCGGATGAGCTGACCCGGGGAGCCGGATCCGATCCCACGACTTTGTGAATTCTTTCACCCACCCCCTTGGCCGGGCGCCGGGATTCGTGCTGAGATGCGGCCACCACTCAACAGCTCAATGGTGTGCTCGGGGAGGGCAACGTGGCGCATTCCGCCATGTCTGGATACGGAACGACCGAAGGTGACGATCCCCTCCAGACCGCGGTGTGGCGGCTGCGCTCGCGGGCCTGCTGGGTCGACGCGGCGGCGCTGCTGCGGCCCGACACCGCGGCGACGGCCCTCCAGCGGACCGCCCTGTTCGTGGAGCGGTGCCTCTACACCGAGCAGGGCTGGGAAGAGGCCGACGACGCGCTGCGCACGGCCGAGGCGCTGGCCCACAGCGACGACGAGCGGGGCGCGGCAGCCTGTGAGCGCGGGTACCTCGCCTACGCGGCCACGCTGCACGGGGTCCGCGACCGGGCCGACGAGGCGCGGGCCGCGCTCGGGCGGGCGGCGGCGCTGATCCCGCCGGGCGGCGGTGGGCGGGCGCTGCTGGACTTCCGGCGGGGGCTGCTCGCGGAGAACCTGGCGCGTTCGCCGCAGGCCGCGCGGGCCGCGTACCGACGGGCCCACGCGGGCGCCGCCGACCACGCCGACCCGCTGCTGCTGTCGTTCACCTGGCGCCACCTGGCCGGACTCGCCCTGCGGGACGGGGAGTTGGCGGAGGCCCGGCACGGCTTCGCCGAATCCCTGCGGATCCGGGAGGAGTTGGGCTACCTCGTCGGTACGGCCCCGGCCCTCGCGTCGCTCGCGGACGCGGAGGTCGAGCCGGAGGCGTCCCGGCTGCGCGAGGAGGCACGGCGGCTGTTCCGGCTGCTCGGCGGTGTACCGACCTGGCTGGCACGGCAGTTGGCGGTGCCCGCGCCGGGGGCGGCCACGGCGTAGGTGACTGTACCCGGGGCCGGGGCGGCGCAGGTGACAGCGCCGGGGGCGGCGGGCGCGGCCACGGCGTAGGTCAGTTGCCGTCGGCCCGGTTCTGGACGACGTTCACGACGTGGTGGACGAAGTGCAGGACGGACGCCCGGAGTTCGGGGTCGCGCGCGACCAGCACCACGACGGCGACGAGCAGGAGGAAGCTCAACAGGCCGCCACCGGAACGGGATTGGCCGCGCCGGGCGCCCGCCTGCGCGGCCCGCATCCCGTCCTCCGCCGCCCGGCGTGCGGACTGTTCGGCACCTCGCCGTGCGGCCTGCTGTGCGGCCTGCTGGCCGGGATCCGGAAACATCGGCGCTCTCCCCCACGGAACGGACATCCCTTTCCGTGGGGCACGTCACCACCGGTCGGCGGGTTCCCGTCGGGGCCCACGGTCGCCGGACCCGGACCCGCTCGTGACCGGAGTCACATATTCGGTGTCACTCGGCTGTTCGGTGTCACTCGGCGCCCGCGAAGTGCTCCCGCACCAGTGACTGCGCCACGTCCCACTCCCCCGCGCCCAACGCCTCGACCAGCGCGAGGTGTTCGGCCGCGTCGGCCATCAGGTCGGCCCGTCCGCGCGTGGACGGACCGACGGCCGGCGGCCACTGGGTGCGGCGGTGCAGGTCCTCGGCGAGGTGGACGAGCTGTTCGTTGCCGGAGAGGGCGAGGACCGCACGGTGGAAGGCCCGGTCGGACTCGGCGTAGGTCGCCCGGCATCCGGAGGACGCGGCGCGCACGGTCCCCTCGGCCAGCGGGCGCAGGTCGGCCCAGCGGGCGGTGGGCACCGTCCGGGCCAGCCGCAGCATCACGGGGACCTCGATCAGGGCGCGGATCTCGGCCAGCTCGGCGAGTTCGCGGGCGCCCCGCTCGACGACGCGGAAACCCCGGTTCGGTACGACCTCGACGGCGCCCTCGGTGGCGAGTTGCTGCATGGCCTCGCGCACGGGCGTGGCGGAGACGCCGAACCGGTCGCCGAGCGCGGGCGCGGAGTAGACCTCGCCGGGAGTGAGGTCGCCGCCGACGAGCGCGGCGCGCAGGGCGTCGAGGATCTGTCCGCGCACGGAGGGCCGCTGGAGTGCCTGCCGGGGACGCGGGAACGGCGTCTCGCTGTGCGTGTGCTCGCCGCGCACGGCATCCGCGCCGTCCGCGAGGTCCCGGCCCCGGTCGCGGTCCACGTCGGCGGCGCGCGGCTGGGGCGGCACCCGGGTTCCTCGGGTACGCGATTCCGGTATGCCGGTCCCGGCGGAGCCCTGCGCGCCCTGCTTCACGGGTCCTCCTCCGGACGTGTCGGTACTTGGGGTCATTACGGCTGCTTGTTACTCGCCCGTCAAGCACCTTAGGCGCAGATCGGACTAGTTCAAATCCCATACCTGTTGGGTAAGGTAAGCCTTACCTCTAAACCAACGGCGAATCGGTGGTCCCGGCATGCCCCTGCCCTCTTCGGCCACAGCGGACGCGTACGCCCGCCTCACCGAGGTCGTCCCCGGGCTCGCGATCACCGAACTCCCCCTGGAACAACCGCTCCCGACCGGTGGCGGCTGGGCGTCGGCCGCCGCGCTCGCCGAGGGCGGCGCGGGCCTGGAGGCGTTCCTGGCCTGGGACGACGCGCAGGTCCTGCGCGACCACGGCCGGCCGGGCCGTCCGGACGTGATAGCCACCTTCGGTTTGCACCGCTACGCCTGGCCGGTCTGCCTCCTGTTCACCGTGCCCTGGTTCCTGCACCGCCGGGTCCCCCGTCTCCCCGTGAACCACGTCACATACGACCGCACCGCCGAGGGCCTCGACATGGGTCACCTGGTCGTGCGCACCGGTTCGTTCGCCTGTCTGCCCGGCGACCCGGCGGCGGCGCTGCCCGGTGCGCGGGTGGTCGCGGACGAGGAGGCGCTGCGGGCGGAGGTGCGGGCCGCGGTCGCCGAGCACATGGAGCCCCTGCTGGCCGGCTTCGGCCCGCGGATGCGGCGGCGGGGCCGCGCGCTGTGGGGCATGGCGACCGACGAGATCGTGGAGGGGATCTGGTACGTCGCCGATCTCTTCGGCGAACAGCCGCGCGCGGTGCGGGAGTTGGAGCGCCTGCTGCCGGGCGCGACCAAGCCGTACGTCGGGTCCGCAGCGTTCCGCGAGGTCACCGGGCCGAACGGCGAGGTGCTGCCCACCCGGGACCGGGCGAGCTGCTGCATGTACTACACGCTGGACGCGCTGGATGCCTGCCCGACCTGTCCGCGCACCTGCGAGGCGGAGCGGGTCACCAAACTGCTGGCCGCCGCCGCGAGTTGAGGGACCCTCAGTGCGGGGCCCGTTTCCGGGCCCGCTAGGATCACCGCGAACGAGACGCCCGCCCGGTTACAGGTGCTTCACAACTTCCTCACTTGTCGCAGGAACTTTCCGTGGAACCACCCGTACGGGTAGTCTTATTCGAACTCAACTCCCGCCCCTCAAGCGGCAGTTCGAGCAGAAAGCCGCCCTGGGCATCCCCTTGCACCTCCTTGGCGGCCTCTTGCCCCGAAAACGCCTGAGGGCCGTTGGGATTGGGCCACTATGGCGGGCGTTACGCCCTATCCCAATGCAAGGGACCCCAGATGAGACTGACCGACATATCGCTTAACTGGCTGCTTCCCGGCGCCGTACTGCTCCTGGGCATGCTGGCGGCGGTTGCGGTGCTCGCGCGGAGCAAGCGGTCCGGCGGGGAGCACGCGAAAGACGACTCGTGGGAGCGCACGGAGGAGCGCCGCAGGCGCAAGGAAGCCATATACGGCATCGCCTCCTACGTCCTTCTGTTCTGCTGTGCGGCGGTCGCCGCGGCACTCTCCTTCCACGGACTGGTCGGCTTCGGCCAGGAGAACCTCGGCCTCACCGACGGCTGGGAGTACCTGGTCCCGTTCGGCCTCGACGGCGCGGCCATGTTCTGCTCCGTCCTCGCGGTCCGCGAGGCCAGCCACGGCGACGCGGCCCTCGGCTCCCGCATACTCGTGTGGACGTTCGCGGCCGCGGCCGCCTGGTTCAACTGGGTGCACGCGCCCAGGGGTGTCGACCACGCGGGCGCTCCGCAGTTCTTCTCCGGCATGTCGCTGTCGGCCGCGGTCCTGTTCGACCGCGCGCTGAAGCAGACCCGTCGTGCCGCGCTGCGCGAGCAGGGTCTCGTGCCGCGTCCGCTGCCCCAGATCCGTATCGTCCGCTGGCTGCGGGCCCCCCGTGAGACCTACAGCGCCTGGTCGCTGATGCTCCTGGAGAACGTGCGCAGCCTGGACGAGGCGGTCGACGAGGTGCGCGAGGACAAGGCGAAGAAGGAAGAGACCCGACTGCGCCGCCGCGACCAGCAGCGGATCGAGCGGGCCCAGCTCAAGGCCATAAGCCGGGGCCAGCGCGGCCTCATCGGCCGCCGGTCGCCGGAACCGCAGGCCCTGGAGCGCGGCTCCGCCCAGCCTTCCGCGGAGCCTGCTCTATCGACCGGAGAACCGCTGCCAGTTCGCACGCGTCCCTCACTCCAGCCAGTCCGCGGGGCATCTGACCCGATAACCGTCGACCTCACCGCGGAGGACGACACCATGGCCCTGCCGCGGCTCGACTCCCTGGAGCGCAAGCTCAAGGACCTGGAGCAGCAGTTCGGCTGAGATCCGGGACCACGAGGTCCGGGACCGGGCGACATCGGGACGGGGGCGGAGTCCAACTGGACGCCGCCCCCGTCCCGTTGCTCATGCCGCGTCCGAATCGAGTTCGAACCAGACGGACTTGCCCACCCCGTGGGGCGAAACCCCCCAGGCGTCCGCGAGGGACTGCACCAGGACCAGGCCCCGTCCGTGCGTACCGTCGTCGGCGATCGGTGCGCGCAGTCTGGGCCTTCGGGCCACGAAGTCCCGTACCTCCACACGCAGTCCACGCGGTCCGACCGTCGCCGTCAGCACGGCGTCGTGGTCGGTGTGGATCAGCGCGTTGGTGACGAGTTCACTCGTGAGCAGCTCCGCTATCTCCGATCGTCCCGGCCTCCCCCAGTGCCGTAGCAGTTCACGCAACGCCCTGCGTGCTTCGGGCACCGCCCGCAGGTCCGCGCGTCCGAGTCTGCGCCTCAGCTGAGGCGACTGCGCCGGTTCCATGGCGCTGTCTGCCGTTTCCTCCACCGTTTTCGCCGAGGAGGCCCCGACCGTCATGGGACCGCCCCCTCGTGCTTGCCTCTTCATGACCCCCGCCTGCGCCGGTTTGCCGGTTCCCCTCCTGCTCGAACATGTTCACGGGGATCCATGCCCTCGTGCGGAACGGGCCAGTCATGTCGAGTCGTCAACGACCAGGTGTTCGGCCATGGTTGGGCCGGATCCGGCGGTGCGGAGGAATCAGGGGCGTTGACGTCCGTACGGTCGAACGGCCACCGTACGGAGCATGCGCCCCGGTCGGGCCGGTCGGGACGTTCCCCTCCGCGAAGTCCTGGCCTCCGACGCCGGGACCAGACACCTCGTGCCGTCCTGACCACCGTCGATCGCTCCGACTGCCGATGTCCGGCTGCCGATCCGGCCGTAGTCCGCGAAGGCGTGGGGCGGTTGGGCCCCCGACGGCCCACGCTTCACCAATCTGGCCGGAATCAGCCGCTCAGGAACCGTCAACGACCCCTCGGCGAGGCCTACTTGCCGCCGATGCCCTTCGTGCCGATGTGGAAGATCCTGTGGGTCGTACGGGTCATGTCGACGACCAGTTTGGTGGTGTCGCCGCCGCCCCAGGTCAGGGTGATGGCGGCCTCGGTGTAGTCGGCGGTGCCGCGGTCGGTGACCTTCCAGCTCATGGGCGTGTTCTGCGCCTGGAGGACGCCGTCGGCGTGGTTCCTGTCCTCCCAGGCCTTCAGCTTCTTCTGGTAGGCGGGTGTGAGGTAGTACGAGCGCAGCTGCTGGGCGAGCTTGCCGCCACCGCCGTCGAGGTCGCTCTCGGCGTCGATGTAGGCGCCGTAGAAGTCGGCGATGCGGGTGATGTTGTCGGACGGTGAGCCGCTGACGGTGCGCGGGCCGCCGGCGGAGGCCTGGGCCGCCACGCCCAGCCCGAGGGCGAGGGCGAGGCCGGCGGCGAGGGCGGTGCGGCGCGTGGCCTTCTTGCTGTTCACGTGGGTTCCCCGTTTCGGTTCGGTGCCGTGCTGTGTGGTCGCTCAGAGCTTCGGCGCCCGGCCGGGGCGACCGCAACGACCGACACCGAACCCGCGACGGTGGAACCGTCCCACCCCCGCTGACCTCGTCATATGTGGAGTACCTGGGATGCCGTCCCGGGACGCGACGCGCACGGGGGAACGGTGTCGGGCGAGGGCGACGACAAGGATGTCGAGGAGTTCGCGGCGCTGCTGCGACGGCTGAAGGACCGCACGGACCGCAGCTACGGCCAGTTGGCCCGCCGCCTGAACATGAACGCCTCGACGCTGCACCGCTACTGCGTCGGCGAGGCTGTCCCGCTCGGCTTCGCCCCCGTGGAGCGGTTCGCGGCCCTGTGCGGGGCGACACCGGAGGAACGGCTGCGGCTGCACCGCTACTGGATCCTGGCGGTGGCGGCCCGGCAGCGGCCCAGGCCCGCCGGGAATCCGGTCCCCGACCCCGACCCCACCCCCGAACCGGTGCCGGAGGAAGTCCCCGCGCCGGCGCCCGGCCGCAGCCCCTGGTACCGACGCCGACTCGCGCTCACCGCCGCCGCGGTGTGCGCGGTACTCGCGGTGTGGGGCACCCTGTCCGCGATCACCACCCACCACACCGCCAAGCCCGAGGCAGCCCCGTCCGCACCCCCCGCGCCGCTCACCTGGACCGCCGACTCCCAGGCGTGGGCCATCCATTGCAGCCACGACTACGTCGTCGAGAAGTCACCCGCGCGGGTTCCGCCGCCCCCGGCCCCGGAGGACGCCGGGACCTGGGCGGCGAAACAGCGCGCGGTGCACGGGCGGGAGACCGACGTCGAGATCGCGGTCCAGGGGCGGACGAGCACGGCGGTCGTCCTGGAGTCGCTGCGCGTACGGGTCGTGGGCCGGGCCGCCCCCGTCCACGGCACCGCCTACGCCATGGACCAGGGCTGCGGCGGCGAGGTCAGCCCCCGCTACTTCGGAGTGGACCTGGACGCCGGCCACCCCCTGGCCCGCCCGGTCGCCGGGAGCGACCTGGGCACACCGGTCCCTGCGGTGCACCTGCCGTACCGGGTCTCCGCCCAGGACCCGGAGGTGCTGCTCGTCAAGGCCCGGACCCAGACCTGCGACTGCCGCTGGTACCTCGAACTCGGCTGGTCCTCCCAGGACCGCAGCGGCACCCTCCGCGTCGACGACCACGGCAGGCCGTTCCGCACGACGAGCATCAAGGGCCTGCCGCACTACTGGTACTCGGCCAAGGGCTGGGCGCCGTACGACGGTTAGAGTCCGCGCACGTTACGGATGTTGGAGCGGGCCATCTGAAGCATGCGGCCGACTCCCCCGTCCAGCACGATCTTCGACGCCGAGAGCGCGAAGCCCGTCACCATCTCGGCGCTGATCTTCGGCGGGATGGACAGCGCGTTGGGGTCGGTGACGACGTCGACGAGGGCCGGGCCCTTGTGCTTGAGGGCCGCCTTCAGCGCGCCCTCCAGGTCCTTGGGCTTCTCGACCCGCACACCGTAGGCACCACAGGCGCGCGCCACGGCGGCGAAGTCGGGGTTCTTGTTGGTGGTGCCGTAGGAGGGAAGACCGGCGACCAGCATCTCCAACTCGACCATTCCCAGAGAGGAGTTGTTGAACAGGACGACCTTCACCGGCAGGTCGTACTGGACGAGGGTGAGGAAGTCGCCCATCAGCATGGAGAATCCGCCGTCCCCGGACATCGAGATGACCTGCCGCTCGGTGTCGGTGAACTGAGCGCCGATCGCCATGGGCAGCGCGTTGGCCATGGACCCGTGCGAGAACGAACCGATCACGCGGCGGCGGCCGTTGGGCGTGATGTAGCGGGCGGCCCAGACGTTGCACATCCCAGTGTCAACCGTGAACACGGCGTCCTCGTCGGCCAGTTCGTCGAGTACGGAGGCCACGTACTCGGGGTGGATCGGGACCTGCTTCTCGACCTTCCGCGTGTACGCCTTGACGACCCCCTCCAGCGCGTCGGCGTGCTTCTTGAGCATCCGGTCGAGGAACTTCCGGTCGCCCTTCGGCTTCACCCTGGGAATCAGACAGCGCAGCGTCTCCTTCGCGTCGCCCCACACCGCGAGGTCCAACTTCGAGCGCCGGCCCAGGTGTTCGGGCCGTACGTCGATCTGGGCGATCTTCACGTCGTCGGGCAGGAACGCGTTGTACGGGAAGTCGGTGCCGATGAGGATCAGCAGGTCGCACTCGTGGGTGGCCTCGTAGGCGGCGCCGTAGCCGAGCAGTCCGCTCATGCCGACGTCGTACGGGTTGTCGTACTGGATCCATTCCTTGCCCCGCAGGGCGTGTCCGATCGGGGACTTGATCTTCCCGGCGAACTCCATCACCTCGGCGTGCGCGCCCGCCGTGCCGCTGCCGCAGAAGAGGGTGACCTTGTCCGCCTCGTCGATCATCTCGACGAGCTTCTCGATCTCGGCGTCGCCCGGGCGGACAGCGGGGCGGGAGGTGACGAGGGCGGTCTCGGCGGCCCGCTCCGGGGCGGGCTCGGCGGCGATGTCGCCCGGGAGGGAGACGACGCTGACGCCGGACTGACCGACCGCGTGCTGGATGGCGGTCTGGAGGAGCCGGGGCATCTGCTTGGGGCTGGAGATCAGTTCGCTGTAGTGACTGCACTCCTGGAAGAGCCGCTCGGGGTGGGTCTCCTGGAAGTAGCCGAGGCCGATCTCGCTGGACGGGATCTGCGAGGCGAGGGCGAGGACCGGGGCCATGGAGCGGTGGGCGTCGTAGAGGCCGTTGATGAGGTGCAGGTTGCCGGGGCCGCAGGAGCCGGCGCAGGCCGCGAGCCTCCCGGTTATCTGGGCTTCCGCGCCCGCGGCGAAGGCGGCGGTCTCCTCGTGCCGTACGTGGATCCAGTCGATGGCGGAGTTGCGGCGGATCGCGTCGACGACCGGGTTGAGGCTGTCGCCGACGACGCCGTAGAGGCGCTTGACCCCGGCGCGGACGAGGATGTCGACGAACTGTTCGGCAACGTTCTGCTTGGCCATGGTTCTCGCGTGCCCTTCGGTTTCCGGTGTGCGGCGGATCCCTCTGGGTTCCATGAATTCACAGCCCGGGGCCTCACGCCTCCCAAACGGCGGCCGCCGTGCGGTCGTCGGCATAACCCTTGACCCGCACTTGGGTGTCGGCGAGGAACGCGGCCAGACCGGGCGGAGCGGCGGCCGACCACCGGCCCGCCAGATGCGCGGACAGCTCGGGCTCGCCGCGCAGCGGTTCGGCGAGGCCGCCCGTGCACATCAGCAGCGTGTCGCCGGGGCGGGCGACCGACGCACGGAAGCGGAAGGGTTCGCGGGGCGGTTCGGGGGCGGGCTCGTACGGGCTCGGCGGGGTCGGGATGCCGAGGTCCATGGTGAGCCGGTCGCCCTCGGGGGTCTCGGCGGGCTGCGAGCCGAAGCCGACGACGGCCTCGCCCGCCGCCTCACCGGCGCTGGGCTCGATGTCCTGCCACTCCCCGTCGCGCAGCCGGAACAGACCGCCGGGGCCGACGCCGAAGAAGACCCGGGTACGGCACTCCGGGTGGGCGGGGAGGAGGAGACAGCGCAGGGTGGCCGCGTACTCGTCCGGGTCGATGCCCTGCTCGGCGGCGCTGGCGCGGAGTTTGCCGAGACTGCGGTCGGTGAGCCGGTGCAGACCGGACTTGAGGTCACCGCGCCGGGCGGCCCGGATGTCCTCGGCGAGCCGCGCGTGACTGCGTCCGACGGCCCGCCCGATCCAGTGGCAGGCCTCGGCGGCGGCCCGGTGCGCCCCCGGTGTGGCCCGCGCCCCGGTCGCCATCGCGACCAGCACCAGGGCCTGCTCCCCGACCCCGAACCGCGCGGTCAGCAACGAGTCCCGGCGCGGCTCACCCCGGAACCGCGCGGAGTCTCCGCGCACCGAAGCGGCCCGCAGGGTGCTGCTGCCGTACCTCGCCCCGTCCAGCACGGTGTCCGCGACCAGGTCGTCCAGCTCGTCCGGGTCGGCGGGCGGGAGGGCGGTGGGCTCGGCGTCGTAGGTGGGCGGGCCGGAGCCGACGTAGTCGAGGGTGAGGGATGCGGGCGGGGGCGTGGCGGGCGGCGGAGGGGGCGGTGGTGCGAGGACGGGGAGGTTGGGGGGCGGGCCGGTGAGGGCGGCCGGGGGCGGCGGGTAGGCGGGCGCGGTGGGAGGTGCCTCCCCGCGGAGGGACTGCGGGGTGGGCGGTACAGGGCTGGCAGGCGGCGGTGGCGGGAACGTCGCTGCGCCGAAGGACGGGGCCGTGCCGACACCGCGCCCGGCTGGGGACGGCGAGCTGTCGTCGCGCGTGGCCGGGGCCGGGGCCGGGGCCGCCGGACGGTGCCCCAGCGCCTCGGGGTCCGCCGTGCCGCCCCGGAAGGAGCCAGTGGCACCGGCAGCACCGGCACGTGGTGCCGGAACCCCCGAGCCCGCCACCGGACGCGGACCCTCGCTCATGGTCCCCGGCACCGGACGTGCCCCGTCGACCACCGGCCCAGGCGCTGGACGCACACCCTCGCCCACGGTCCGCGACACCGGGCTCGCGCCCTCATCCACGGCCCCGGGCACCGACCGCGGACCATCGTCCACGGCCCCTGGGACTGGACGCACGCCCTCATCGGGAGTCCCCGGCACCGCACGCGCACCCTCGTCCACAGTCCCGGCCGCCGAGGCGAACCGGTCCTCCAGGGAGTCGGCCGCGGCCGTGGGCCCCGTGTCGTCGGTGGAGTCGTCGTACAGCTGGCCCCACCAGTCGTCCTCGTGACCGGGCGGCTTTCCCCCCTGCTGGCTCATGCCCCTAATTGTCCACCGCGCGGGCCGGATGAAAACGGGGCGTCAGGAAAATCCGGTGCGCGCCCCTTCTCGAACGGCGTGTCGGCTGACGTACCGAACACCCGTGCGCCACAAGGCGATACGGCACGAAACAGAGCCGCCGGACGGCTCCACCCCCCACGGGAGAACCGCCCGGCGACCACCGAGTGACCGGATCCCGTCGCGGATCCGGTCCGTCCGGGCCCGAGTGTGACTTGCCTTCCTGAAGGCCCGCTGTGATGCGCGCCCGACTCCCCTATGACTTACGGCGGGCGCGAATCCGCAGGCCGAACAAGCCCAATCCAGGCATTGCGGACGGCTGTTGGTGCCTCGGTGGCGCAACCTTGCCAGAGTGGCCGGTGATGCGGCGATGATGTGCGGAGGCGGGTTCGCGCCGTGGCCGGTTTCCGCCACGGCCCGCGCGGTCGGGTCTTCGGGGAGGGGCGGAACCTGATGCTGGGAGCGATAGGCCTGGACGAGGCGCACGAGTCGGCGTACCGGGCGCTGGTGTCCGTCGGCGCCGCGGACGTGCCCGATCTCGCCCGCCGGCTGACCATCGGGGAGTACGACACCGAGCGCGCCCTGCGCCGCCTGGAACTGCACGGACTCGCCGCCCAGTCCACGGCCCGCCCCGGCCGCTGGGTCGCCGCCCCGCCCGGGGTGGCCCTCGGCGCCCTGCTCACCCAGCAGCGCCACGAGCTGGAGAAGGCCGAACTGACCGCCGCGCTGCTCGCCGAGGAGTACCGGGCGACCGCCGCCGAGACCGCCGTACACGATCTGGTGGAGGTGGTGACCGGGGCCGCGGCCGTCACCCGGCGCTTCCTCCAGCTCCAGCTCGGCGCGAGCGACGAGGTGTGCGCGCTGGTCACCGGGAAGCCGGTCGCCGTCACCGGGATGGAGAACGACGCGGAGGAGCAGGCCGCCGGGCGCGGGGTCCGCTACCGGGTCGTCATCGAACGCGCGGTGCTGGACCTGCCGGACGGCCGCACCGAACTGGCCGCCGCGCTCGGCCGCGGCGAGCAGGTGCGGGTGGTGGACAGGGTGCCGACCAAGCTGGTGGTCGCCGACCGCGCCCTCGCCCTCGTACCGCTCACCTCGCACGGCTCCGAACCCGCCGCGCTCGTCGTGCACGCGAGTGGCCTGCTGGAACTGCTCTGCGGGCTCTTCGAGTCGGTCTGGCGGGACGCGCACCCGCTGCACCTGAGCGCGTCCGGCGCCGCCGAGCAGGAGCCGGACGGCCCCGACGGCACCGACCTGGAGGTGCTGTCCCTGCTGCTGGCCGGGCTGACCGACGCGAGCGTGGCGAAGCAGCTGGACCTGGGCCTCAGGACGGTCCAGCGCCGGGTGAAGCGGCTGATGGAGCTGACCGGGGTGACGACCCGGCTGCAACTGGGCTGGCACGCCTACGAACGGGGCTGGGTGACCCGTTACTGACCTGCGCTTTCCCCCGGGATCCCGCAGGCTGGACAGATGGGAGTGGCTGAACTCCTGCTGGTCGGCGTCGTCATCCTGCTCGGCCTGTGCGGAGTCCTGGTGCCCGGAGTTCCGGGGTCGTGGCTGGTGTGGGCCGCGGTCCTGTGGTGGGCGCTGAAGGATCCGCAGCCGGTCTCCTGGGGCGTCCTGGTCGGCGCCACGGCCGTCCTCCTCCTCTCCCAGGTGGTGCGCTGGTGGCTGCCGCCCCGCCGGCTCCGGGCCAGCGGCGCGACCCCCCGGACGGCCGTGTACGCCGGGACCGGCGCATTGCTGGGCTTCCTGCTGCTGCCCGTGCTCGGCGCGATCCCCGGCTTCATGGCGGGCGTCTACGTCCACGAACGCCTGCGGCTGGGCCGGCACGCCGAGGCCATGGCCTCCCTGCGTACGGCGATGCGCTCGGGCGGCTCCAGCGTGCTGACGGAGCTCTTCACGTGCCTGCTGATCGCGGGGGCGTGGCTGGGCGCCACGATCTGGGGCTGACCCCTCAGGTCTACGGGGTCTACGGGGTCCAGGGGGTCAGTGGCGCCAGCGTGGTGAGGTCGACCGTGTCGGCGAGTGCGCGCATGCCCGCGTCGTTGAAGTGGAGGTGGTCGCCGGAGTCGTAGGCGGGCCGGATCCGCTGCGGCTGCTCCGGGTCGCGGACGGCCGCGTCGAAGTCGACGACCGCGTCGAAGAGCCCGCCGCCTCTGATGAAGACGTTGACCTTCTGCCGTACGGTTTCCCGCGCCGCCGTGTACGCGCCATTGCCGCCGTACGGCGTGAGCGTTCCGCCGATGACGCGGATGCCGTGGGCGTGAGCGCGGGTCACGAGGGTGCGGTAGGCGGTCTCGAAGGCGGCGGGGTCGGTGGCGTTCGGGGTGCCCTTGATGTCGTTGATGCCCTCCATGACGATCAGCACCCGCACTCCCGACCGTGACAGGGCGTCCGCGTCGAGCCGGGCCAGGGCGCTCGGTCCGGTGTCGTCGCGCAGCAGGCGGTTGCCGGAGATCCCGGCGTTGAGGACGCCGAGGCGGCGGTAGGAGGGAAGGTCTTTCAGGCGCTCGGCGAGCCGGTCGGGCCAGCGGTGGTTGGCATCGCGGGTGGAGCCGTTGCCGTCGGTGAGGGAGTCGCCGAACGCCACGACGCTGCCGGCCACCGGGGCGTCGAGGACGTCGACGCCGGTGACGTAGTACCAGGAGGTGGTGGTCGTCGTGTACGCGGTGCCGTCGCTGTCGGCGGCCCAATTGCCGCTCGAGGTGCGGTAGTTGGTCTGCCCGGCGGCACGGTGGTAGGTCGCCGGGCCGGAGTCGTCGGGGGTGTGGACCGTGACAAGCAGGTCCGCCGCGTCGGGTACGGCGAGCGGGACGGCGTCGGTGACCAGGTCCTCGCCGGCCGGGATCGTGACCGCGCCGGCGCCGTTGACGGTGGCGGTGCGCATCGAGCCGGGCACGGCGTTTGGACCGGTCCCGCGCAGGGCGACGGTGACCGTGTCGAGGCGGAGGGGGGCGGTGCCGAGCCGGTTGGTGAGCCGGACGCGGACGGCGTCGCCGCCGACGCTGAGATGCACGACGTTGCGGAAGGAGGCGCCGGGACGGGCCGCGGCGGTCCCGGAGGGGGCGGCCTCCCAGCTGCCGGTCCAGGTGTCGAGGGGTTCGCGCGCCGGGGCCCCGGCCGCCGCCGTACCCTGCCCGGCTCCCGCCCCCAGCACCACGACCAGCAGTGCCACACCGATCCGTCCGGCCCCGACCATGAGCGCTCCGCCTCTCCCCGCCGATCACGAGGAGGCGACCGTGGCACGCGGAGCGGGGCGGACGGCGGAGCATCACCGGTGGCCGCGGCCGTATCCGCCTGTCCGGAGTAGGACGGAAGTCCTGGTCCCTGAAGCCGATGCGCCGGGCGGGCAGGCGTGTTTGGCTGCGGGCATGACCGAATTCACCGAGGCCGAGCGCGCGTATCTCAAGTCGCAGCGGCTGGGCCGACTGGCCACCGTCGACCCGCAGGGCCAGCCGCAGGCGAACCCCGTCGGCTTCTTCCCGCAGGACGACGGGACGATCCTGGTCGGCGGTTATGCGATGGGCACGACGAAGAAGTGGCGCAATCTGCGGGCCAACCCGAAGGTCGCGCTGGTCGTGGACGACATCGTCAGCGTCAGCCCGTGGCGGGTACGCGGCATCGACATCCGCGGCGAGGCCGAACTCCTCGTGGGCCCGCACGAGTTGGGGCCGCACATGAGCGAGGAGGTGATCCGCATCCATCCTCGGCGGATCCACAGCTGGGGCCTGGAGACCGACTAGTCCAGCGGGACCGACGGGTCCAACGCGTCCTCCAGGGTGAGGAGTTGGACCTTGCGGTCGAGGCCGCCCGCGTAACCCGTCAGTGAACCGTCCGCGCCGATCACCCGGTGGCATGGGCGGACGACCAGCAGCGGGTTGGCGCCGATCGCCCCGCCCACGGCCCGTACGGCGGCCCGGGACGCGCCGATCCGGGCGGCGATCTCGCCGTACGTCGTCGTCGCACCGTACGGAACGGAGTCGAGCGCGCTCCACACCCGCTCCCGGAACTCCGTGCCGGAGGTGTGGAACTCCAGCTGGAATTCCTTGAGTTCACCGGCGAAGTAGGCGGCGAGCTGTTCGCGGGCCGCGCGGAAGGGGCCCGGGTCCTGCCGCCACTCCGGCTGGACGGTACGGCCGCCCTTCTGACCGGGGACGGAGAGGGAGGTGAGGGCGCCACTGTCGTCGGCGGTGAGGAGCAACTGCCCCAAGGGGCTCTCGAAGTTCGTCCAGCGGATGGTCATGGAAACTCCAACTCCCCTGCTGCGAGCAGGTGTTGTACGGCGTAGGAACGCCAGGGGCGCCAGGCGTCCGGGATGTCGGCACCGGGCAGTGCCACGTCGGGGTCGCCGAGGGCGCGGGCGCGGATGACGGCGACCGTGGCGGCGTCCAGGCCGGGCAGCGCGAGCAGCGCGGCTTGGGCGTCGTCCCGGTCGGCGCCGACGTCGAGTCGTACGGTGCCGTCGGCGAGGGCGGCGACGAGGCCGGCCAAGGCACTGTCGGGGTCGGGCTCGTCGGGGGCGACCGGGGTATCGCCGAGCACGGCCTCGGCCAGTACCGACGGTTCGGGGAAGAGGTGGGTGAGGCTGCCGGACGGGGCGTCCAGCGTCCTGCCGTGGCGCCGCACCAGCCGCTCGGCCTCCGCCGGTCCGACCAGCGCCCGTACGGCCAGTTCCTCCGGATCGGCGGCGCCCGGTGCGCGGAGGCCCGGCCGGGCGGCGACGAGCGGGGCCAGCCGGGGGTCTGCGCCGAGCCGCTCGTCGACGGCGTACGGGTCGGCGTCGAGGTCGAAGAGGCGCCGTAGCCGCTGTACGGCGGTGGTCAGGTCGCGGTGGTCGGTGAGGTGGAGGCGGGCGTCGAGCCAACCGCCGGCGTGGGGACGGCCTTTGAGAGAGCCGGGGCGTTCGTCGACGGCGACGATCCCGGTGCCGCAGGGAAGGCGGAGGGTACGGCGGTAGGTACGGCGACCGGGGATGCCGGTGACTTCCTCGATGCCGGGGACGGCCTCGCGTTGCAGCAGGTCGAAGACGGCGGCGGACTGGTACGGGCCGCGGTGCGCGAGCCGCAGCGGGATTCCGGCGGACGGTTCGGCCGTTGGACCGGTCCCGTCGCCGGGCGCGACGCCGCCCGGCTCTCCTGCCGGTGACTTGACCGATGACTTGGCCGATGACTTGGCCGGTGGCTGGGGCGCGTTGGTGCGGAGTTCGCTGGGGGTCGAGGCGTACACGGCGCGGATCGTGTCGTTGAACTGGCGCACGCTGGCGAAGCCGGACGCGAACGCGATCTCCGTGATCGGCAGGTCGGTGGTCTGAACGAGGACGCGTGCGGTGTGCGCCCGTTGGGCCCGGGCGAGGGCGACGGGACCGGCGCCGAGTTCGGCGGTCAGCTGGCGCTGGACCTGCCGGGCGCTGTATCCGAGCCGTACGGCGAGCCCGGCGACGCCCTCGCGGTCCACGACTCCGTCGCCGATCAGCCGCATGGCGCGGCCCACGACATCGGCGCGCACGTTCCACTCGGCCGACCCCGGCACGGCGTCCGGACGGCACCGCCGGCAGGCCCGGAACCCCGAGCCCTGCGCGGCGGCGGCCGTCATGAAGAACCGCACGTTGCGTCGCTTCGGGGTCACGGCCGGACAGCTGGGCCGGCAGTAGATCCCGGTGGTCGCGACGCCGAAGAAGAACTCACCGTCGAACCGGGCGTCCCGGCTCCGTACGGCCTCGTACCTGCTGTCTTCGTCCATCACGCCGTCCAGTCTCCGCCATCCCCGGGGGTGGGGCTGGCGGAAATCGGACGCGGCGTTGACGTGGCGCCGGAGTCGGAATCGGAGCCGGAGCCGGAGCCGGCTGGGCCACTACCCCCAGCGCCCGCGCTTCGCCTCCATGGCCGCCTTCCCCTCCGCCCCCTTCCGCTTCCAGTCGCGGCGCAGCTCGGTCCTGAGCCGGGCGTCGGTCTTGGCGATGATCCACTGGTTCTCGCGCATGAGCTTGCGGTAACTGTCGAGCCGGCGCACGGGCAGCTCGCCCGACTCGACGGCGGCGAGCACCGCGCACCCCGGTTCGGCGATGTGGGCGCAGTCCTGGAAACGGCACTGTGCCGACAGTTCCTCGATCTCGGCGAACACCTGCCCGACGCCGGTCCCCGCGTCCCACAGCCCGACACCGCGCAGCCCCGGCGTGTCGATCAGGACACCGCCGCCGGGCAGTACGAGCAGGTTGCGCGTGGTGGTCGTATGACGGCCCTTGCCGTCCACGTCACGCGTCGCCCGGACGTCCATCACGTCCTCGCCGAGCAGCGCGTTCGCGAGCGTCGACTTGCCCGCACCGGACTGCCCGAGCAGCACGGACGTACCGCCGGCGGCGACCGCGGCGAGCACGTCGATCCCCTCCCCGGTCGTGGCACTGGCCGCCAGCACCGGCACACCCGGCGCCGTGGTCTCCACGTCCTGGACGAGATACGACAACGTCACCGCGTCCGGCACGAGGTCGGCCTTGGTCAGCACGACGAGGGGCTGGGCACCGGACTCCCAGGAGTCCGCCGCGTTATGCAGCAGTGCCTCGCCAGTGGAGCAGGACATGGCCAAGGCCAGGAACCGCTCGATCCGCCCGAGGTCCAGTTCGGCCGCGAGCGACACACAGATGACGACGTGATCGATGTTAGTGGCCAGGACTTGGCCTTCGGAACGCTTCGACGAGGTGGAGCGGACGAAGGCGGTACGGCGGGGCAGGAGTGACCGCACGTAGCGCGGGTTGCTGCCTTCGGGGTCGACGGCGACCCAGTCCCCTGTGCACACGACTTTCATCGGATCGCGGGGGACGACGAACTCGGTGTCGGCACGGACGGTGCCGAACGGGGTGACGACATCGCACAGGCCACGGTCGACGCGTGCGACACGGCCGGGCAGGAGACCCTGCTCGGCGAAGGGGGCGAACTCGGCTTCCCAGTCCGCGTCCCAGCCGTACGGCTGGAGCGGGTGCGAAGGAGACGAGAGCAAACCCGGGAGAGAAGAGAAAGACAAGGGGTGACCCTTCACAAGGGTGGCCCCGGCACCGCGCACACAGACGCGGGAAAATGGAGAGAGGTCAGCCGGAGACCACGGGAGTGGACTTGATGAACTTCCGGATGCGGGCAGCGCCCATCACAGAGACAGCCATCGGTCACACCTCCCAGACATGCTCAAGGCCCCCACGGCAACGTGTGGTTACCGCTCGAACAGCACCGATCCTAGAAGGGACGCGGGGCACGACGCCACTGAATTACGAGGCACCCACAGCAAGCACAGACGAGCACCCCCTTTGAGTTCGAACGTGCCGGCTGAAGCGGCCAGACAACCCGGCGTCCGAGCCCGCGGAAGGACCGGTGCTACGCGACCGTCTCCGGAGGGCTCTCCGCCTAGTGATCAGGCCGCCTGCGGGGCTCTGCTCACCTGCAGCGAGCACGGCGTGTTCATTCGTGCAGGGTCGGAAGGCCGGGATGGAGGTAGCGCCAGTCCAGAGCGATGTTGCGCAGGGTCTGGGTGACCGCTCCCGGGAGATCGCCCACCGCCACGAGTTCCTCGGGCAGGTAGTCGCTGCCCCGCCTGAGGTCCCCGGTGCCGATGCGCGTCCCGAGGAGGTCCGTGTTGAGCAGTGTTTCGAGCGAGGGGTTGTTCGGCGCTCCCGCGGCGATGTGCAGTTCGATGGGCGGTACGGGGACGGAGGCCGTGCCCAGCAACTCCTCGGTGAGGGTCGGCAGAGCATTGTGGGCCAACGCGTGCACCGCCTCGTAGCAGGCTTGAATCCACAGGTCGTTGGCGATTTTCTGGCCGCCGGTCCAGAACAGCAGGTCGAAGAGCACTTCAAGGCTGCTGCCTCCCTGGGCCAGCGCGACCGTGCATTCCGCGCGAACGCGGGGATGCACGGGCTCGCCTGGGCCGTCGTGTCCGGCCGCGAGGCGGACGAACCAAGCGGTTCCGTGCTCAGGGTCGATCTTCCAAGGCTCTTGGAAGAGCTGGGAGTTCACGCGCCGAGTGAGCCCTTCCAGTCTCTTCGGCAGTTGACGCGTAACCGGGTTGCCCAAAGCACCCAGGAGAGCGTCAACCGTGGTGCCGTGCAGTCGTAGGCGAGTGCTATTCCGTCGAAGTGACCGCGACGCCGCGGCGCGGACGATCAAGTCCGGGGGCGTCTTCCGGTAAGCATCCCGGTTCTGTGGTGACGTGTACTGGTCAGGAGAAAGGCGGGGATCAGAGGGGTAGGCGGTCGCCGGTGCGGGGTCGGCCCGCTGGAACATCATCTGGACAAGCCGACGGTCTGCTGTCTGGTTGCGACCGTCCAGGCGGATCCTCACCACGCCCTGGTGGAGCAACGGCTGCGGGACGGTATCCGGGTCGATGCGGACGACGAGGAGCAGTTTTCCGTCGACCATGACGGGGATAACCTCGGGCGTCCAGCCAGGCGGATCGAAGGTGTTGGCCATCTTGCTGACCAGTCGGTCCTTGTCAGCCGCCGTGACTCCTACCAAGCCCCCGGGCAGGTTGATGTCCTTGGGACGTGCGTCGACGCCGATAAGGACCACACCACCATAGGTGTTGGCCATCGCCCCGACGGTGTCGTCGGCGGCGGCGATGTTGCGCTTGTACTCGACAGTGAAATTCTCCTCCAACTCCAGGCTCAGGAAGTGGCGGACCATGCCGGTGTCGACCGCATCTGCGGGTGCGCTGAAGAGGGGGTGAGCGAGGTTGGGCATAGCTCAGCATGACCTGTCCCGCAGCCAGGACGCACTCCGTTTGATAGGGCCCTGCCCCGCGCTCCGCCCACGTTCGACCTGCAGCATCGTGGCTGCTGGTTACACGACGAAGATCCCTACGTCGAAGCAACTGGTGGCTGAGGTCGGGAGCACCGACTTCGGACACGGCGTTTCCCTCAGGTACGGAAGAGTCGTGAAATGAGCGTGCCGCCATGCCCGAAGAGTCCACACCACTAGGGTGTATATCGAATGTGCCGTGCACGGAACGGCCTGTCGTTACCGGCTCCGTGAGCGACGTCATAAACGGCCGACGAGCCCCCGCCCGGCTTCGGCGGACGGTGGTGTCCCCCGCGACGGCGCTCCAACAATTCGGTTGCGCGTCGACGCTCAGCTTCGCGATCTTGTGTTCATGACCTTGGCCGAGGAACTGATCGAGCTCCGCCGGGAGATCCATCGCCGGCCCGAACTTGCGGGCGAGGAGCGGGAGACGGCCGGGCTGGTCGCGGAGCAATTGCGTGCGGCGGGGCTGGAGGTGACGACCGGCGTGGGCGGGCACGGGGTCGTCGCCGTGCTCGACGGTTCTGCAAACGGCCCGACAGTGGCGTACCGGGCGGACATGGATGCCGTGGACGCGACGAGGAACGTGCTGCCGTTCCCGCGCTCGGGCCGGGTGCACGACGAGGGCTTCGCGTCGCGCGTGCCTGGTGTCGCACACCTGTGCGGGCACGACCTGCACACCGCGATCGGTGTCGGCGTGGCCAGGACGCTGGCCCGGAGTTCCGATCAGGTGCGGGGGCGGCTGGTGTTCGTGTTCCAGCCGGCCGAGGAGCCTCTGCAGGGCGCCCGCGCGATGCTGGACACGGGATTGGTGCAGGAGTTCGCGCCGCGTGAGTTCTACGCACTGCATTGCAGCCCGTTCCCCACTGGCACCATCGCGGTGTCCCCGGGCTATGGGCTGCCCGGCCTCGACCAGGTCCGGATCGTGGTTCCGGGTGGCGAGGACGCGGCAGCCGCCGTCGCGGCCGAGGTCGCGGAGCTCGGCACGGTCGGTTTCCCGCAGAATCTCGCCGAGTACCACGCAGGCTTCAACGCCCTCTTGGACCCCGATGTGGCCGCGTCCAACCAGGAATCTGTTTCCGTCGCGACATGGACCGAGCCAGGGTCTGGCGGGCAGTCGGTCGCCGGCATTCTCCTGCGCGTCTGGCCACAGGAGCGGCTGCCGGAAGTACGTGCACAGGTCGCGCAGGTCGCGGCGGCCGCCGGCGGACACGTCGAGTTCCAGGACGCCCCGTTCCCTGCCCTGGTGAACTCGGCGCAGCTCAGCACGGCGGCCGGCAACTACCTGAGCACTGCGCTCGGGCCGGAGTCCGTCCTGTGGGCCCGGGCATCGTGGCCCTACAACTGCGAGGACTTCGCGTTGTTCCTCAACGAGGCCCCAGGAACGCAGCTCTACCTTGGCGTCGCAGACACCGAATCGGGCATCAACGGCGCGCCCCACTCCCCTGAGTTCGCGGCCGACGAGCGCGCAATCGGCCACGGCGTGCGCGCCATGACCGGCCTCCTGACCCATCGATTGGCGATCCGGTCCACTGCTCACCAGCATCGTTCCTGACGGAGTCGCACGAAGTGAGATGATCTTGCTTCGTGGCACGTGAAGATCTAACGGATGCACAGTGGGCCCGTCTGGAGCCTCTGTTGCCCAGAGGCAAGAAGCCGGGCCGTCCGATGATTTGGACCAGTCGGCAGCTGATCGACGGGATACGGTTCCGTACCCGCACCGGTGTCCCGTGGCGGGACGTGCCGGAGCGGTACGGCCCCTGGGCCAGGTCGTACGACCTGTTCCGCCGCTGGCAGCGGGATGGCACCTGGCATCGGATCTTCGCCGAGCTGCAGGCCCAGGCCGACGCCAACGAGCTCATCACCTGGGACCTCAACGTCGACTCCACCGTGTGCCGGGCCCACCAGCATGCCGCGGGGGCGCGGAAAAGGGGCCCTGCACAAGGAGCCGCCCGGCGGCATCGCCGTCGAGCCGGACGACCACGGCCTCGGGCGCTCGCGCGGCGGCCTGACCACCAAGCTCCATCTCGCCGTCGAACAGGGCCAGCGCCCCATGGCCATCGTGATCACCGCCGGACAGCGAGGCGACTCCCCGCAGTTCGAACCCGTCCTGGACAAGGTCCGTGTGGCCCGCCTCAGCGCTGGACGGCCGCGGACCCGGCCCGACCGGGTCCGTGCCAACACGGCGTACGCCTCCCGCAAGAACCGCTCCTACCTGCGGCGACGTGGCATCCACTGCACCATCCCGGACAAGGCCGACCAGGCCCGCAACCGCAAGAAGCGCGGTTCGCGCGGCGGCCGGCCACCCAGGTTCGACGCCGACGACTACAAGGCTCTGCACGCGGTCGAATGCGGTATCAACCGCCTCAAGACACACCGCGCCGTCGCCACGAGATACGACAAGCTCAGCGTCCGCTATTGAACTTGAATGGGTGATGTCGCGGGATGGTGAGCGTGGCGGTACCCCGAGCCGCTACGTGTAAGGCTGTCGCGTCAAGATGACTGCATGACCGAGAGCGGAGCGGATCTGCTGGCGTTGCTGCGCGAGCTCGATGATCCGGAGTGGCTGGATTGGCCGCAGCACTACAACCGTGGTGAGACCGCGGCCCTGTTCAGCGGTCTGGTGAGTCGGCTCGAAGGTGACTTCGCAGCTCGGTGCACGGCTGAGCAGGACACTCAGGACTCCAGCGAGTACGGACGTGTCGTCGTGCCTGCGGACGCGACCGTATGCGGAACCCGGATCGTGGTCTGTGTGAGCAAGTTCGGCTCATTGGCTCTGGTCTGCGCGGACAACCCGGGCGCCTTCTTCGGGACGGAGGATGCCCAGGCTGAAGGCGCACTGGACGGTGTTGACCTTGCCAGGGTGAATCGCGCGTTGGTCGAGTTCGGCTACGTGGTGGTCGCCGAGGAAGTGTTGGAGCGCGAGTACGACGGGCCGAGCCGACTGCCCTCGCACGTTCAGCGGCCCAGCTGGTGGCATCGCTTCTTCGGCATCTTCTGACGATCACGACCACAGGGTCAGGCCGGTGCCCGCCAGGCAGCCGTCGATCACCTCCGGTTGGTACTGCAACATCTTGAGCCTGCGCTTCACAGCGCGGGTGACCTGGCCGAGGTCTGCGGCGGCAAGGTTGCCGATGTCGCGTTTGACCAGGGACCAGATGCCCTCCTGCGGGTTGAGGTCGGGTGCGTAGGTCGGTAGCTGGAACACGGTGAGCCAGTCGGCGTTCGCCCCGAAGAACTCCCGCAGCGGCGCGACCAGGTGCATGCGCAGGTTGTCCCACACCAGAACGATCGGTCCGCCGAGCTGTGTACGGGCGCGGATGACCAGATCGCGATAGTCCTTCCAGCCGAAGCCCTTCGGCTCCTCCTTGCGGCCCCGGTACTCGCGGATCGCGTAGATCAGACGGGACCGCTCACCAGCCCTGTAGCAGGTCATGCCCGCCATCGACACACGGCCCGATCCCCGTCCGCGCACCCGGATGACCGGCGTGCTGCCCCTGCGACTCCATGTCCTGGCGCGCGGCGGCGTCATCGACTGGCTCAGTCAAGATTTCCGTGACCGGGTGACGGAGCGTCACTTTGATGGCATCGTCCGTCGTGTGTGACGACTTGCTCGACACTGTGTTTCCACACCTGGATCAAGTGCGGGTGCAGGACGTGCGGGGGCAGGACGGCCTGGTACGCATCGATCTGTCGGTGCGCCGGCTGTTCTGCGATGTCACCGGATGCCCGCGTCGCACCTTCGCCGAGCAAGTCGAGGGGCTGAGCCTCCGCTACGGACGACGCACCATTGTGCTGATGGCTGTCGTGGAGGCGATCGCTTTGGTCCTGGCCGGCCGGGCGGGCGCCCGGCTTGGCGCGGTGCTGCACATCGTCGTGAGCCGGATGACGCTGCTGAATGTGCTGATGACGCTGCCCGATCCGTGCCCGCGCTCGCCGAGGGTGCTGGGGGTGGACGACTTCGCCACCCGGCGCGGACGCAGATATGGAACGGTTCTGGTCGACATCGAGTCCCACGAAGTCCTCGACCTGCTGCCCGGCCGGGAGAAAGAACCCGTCGCCGTATGGCTGGCCGGGCACCCCGGGATCAAGGTGATCTGCCGGGACCGCGCCGGTGCCTATGCCGAGGCCGCTCGAGCCGGGGCTCCGCACGCACTCCAGGTCGCCGACCGGTGGCATTTGTGGGACAACCTCGCCACCGCCGTTGAGCGCACGGTGATCGCTCACCGTCCTTGTCTGCAGGCGCCAGAGCCCAGTGCCCCTTCCGCCCGGCGTCTGGCCGCGGCTCCGCCCTCCACGCTCAATCCGGATACCGGCATCGAGAAATGGCTGATCACCCGAACGCGTGAGCGACACGCAGCAGTTCAACGACTACTGGCGAAGGGCTGGTCGATCAGCGCAATCGGGCGGGAGCTGGGCCTGGCCCGGCACACCGCGGAACGCTACGCCCACTGCACGAACCTCGACGGCCTCATCGACGGGGCCCTGCGCACCACGCGCCTGGACGATTACAAGCCCTACCTGATCCGGCGCTGGAACGAGGGATGCACCGATGCCGCCCGTCTGTTCCGGGAAATCCAGACTCAAGGCTATCTGGGACGCACCCCGCAAGCGGTGCGGCGCTACCTCCGACCGCTTCGCACAGGCCTCGGTTCGATCCGGTCGCCCGCCTCGGTACTCAAGCCGCAGCAGGTCACCAACTGGATCATGTGGAACCCCGAGCATCTGCGCACGGACGAGGAGCGGCAGCTGCGTGAAGTGCTCGCGCTGAAACGGCAGATGTACGGCCGAGCCGGCTTCGCTCTCCTCCGCAAACGAGTCCTGCTGAGCTGACCAAAGTGACGCTCCGTCACCCGGTCACGGAAATCTTGACTGAGCCCATCGCGGAGCCGGACTCGTCCTCGAAGACGATCCAGGCGTCGAGCGCCGCCGCAGCCCTTCCACCTGTGTCCAGGTCACCTTCCCCCCAGCCGGTGACCTTCTCCTCGTCGCGTTCGACGGGCGGTTTGGCCGGGACCCGGCAGGAAAGACCGTGCCGGATCAACAGCCTGCGCACCCCTGGAGGATGTAGCTCTTGTGGAAGCGCCGCCCGATCACAGTGGGCGCGGCAGACCCGCCGTTCGAAACGATCGAGCTGGAGGTGCCCGGGGGGGGGAGCCTTCTCGTGCTGTATACCGACGGGCTGGTCGAGTCGGCCACCCGCGAGATCGACGAGGGCATGGCCGAACTCGCGCGGCTTCTGCGCACCGCCCATGAGGACGCGGGCAGCACAGGCGGAGATGACGGAGATCTGGAACGGCTCTGCGACACCCTCATGGCCGGCCTGCTCCCCGCCGCGCGGCAGACCAGCGACGACGCGGCCCTCCTCATGGCCCGTGTCCACGCGATGGCGGACGACCAGATGGCCTCCTGGCCACTCCCGGAGGACCCGCAGGCAGCCGGGCAGGCCCGCAAGCATGTCCGCGAACAGCTCTCCGCCTGGGGCCTGGACGATCTGGCGGCCACCACGGAACTGCTGGTCAGCGAGCTGGTGGGGAACGTCGTACGCCATGCCAAGAGCCCGGTGAGGCTGCGCCTGCTCCACGCTGCCGAGTTGATCTGCGAGGTCTCCGACGGCAGTTTGACCATGCCCCGCATACGTCGCGCGTTGGAGACGGACGAGGGCGGGCACGGGCTGCAACTCGTCACCGCGCTCTCCCAGCGGTGGGGCACCCGCTACAACACGAACGGCAAGTGCATCTGGACCGAGCAGGCACTGCTCGGCCCGGACAGCCCGAACGAGCTGCCGTACGGCTTCGGGGATCTGATGAACGTGCCCGCCGGGGAGTTCGACAAAGACCTGGCCACCCTGTCCTTCGGGGACGAAGACCTGCCAGGCCCGGACGCCACCCGGTGAGCCGGCTCCCGCCGCGGATGCGGCGCTGATGCCTCACATTACCGCTCATGGCTAATTTACAGTCAGAAGTAAATCTGCATTAGAGTGTAGAAAGTTCAACCTCGAAAGAGCCCCTGTGGGTGCCTGCGGGCATCTGCCAGAAGCAAGAAGGTGCAAGCGTCTTCGGCGACAAGGGCTTGGCCGACGACCGATGACACGAAAGCGAACCCCCTCATGAATGCCCGCACCAGCACCGGCGCCACCCGCGTCCTGTTCCTCGGGGACAGCATCACCCGCGCCCAGATCAGCGTCGACTACGTCAGGATTCTCAAGGACCGAACCGCTGGGGGCCGCTACGCCTTCACCAACGCCGGCGTCAACGGCGACCTCGCCTACAACGTCCTGCAACGCCTCGACCCCGTCATCCGGCAACAGCCGGACATCGTCGTCGTGCTGATCGGCAGCAACGACGCCAACGCGAGCCTGAGCGAGAAGAACGCCCTCAGGATGAGGAAGACGAAGAAGCTGCCAGGCATCCCGACGATCGGCTGGTACGAGCACAACCTCGCCACCATTGCCGAGCGGCTGACCAAGGAGACCCATGCCCGGGTCGCCCTCCTCTCGCTGCCGGTGCTCGGCCAGGAACCGGGCTCGGTGCCGGTACGCCGATCCGAGGAGTACAGCGGCGTCATCAAGGCGACCGCCGCGGAACACGGCGTCACGTACCTGCCTCTCCACGAGAGGCAGATCGAGCATCTGCAAGCGCACGACCACGCCCCTCGCATTCCCTTCCGGGACGGCACTGCCCTGGCCAAGCGGACGGCGATGCGGCATTTCCTCCTGGGCCAGTCGTTCGACAGCATCTCCCGGCGGCGCGGCCTGGAGCTGACGACGGACTTCATCCACCAGAACACCCGTGGCGCCACAATGATCGCCGACCTGATCGAGGACTTCCTCGGCGACCTGGCCTGACGTCTGCGGCGAGCAGACACACGCACGTGGCCGGCAGCTCGGCGGTCATCGTCGGGAACGCGCGGCAGAAGAACCTGATCCACATGCTCGTGCCAACACTTCCGGGTGCCTGAAGAAGGGTTCCCGGCGTCCTACTCAGTGCCGGGTTCCGGAGGCACCAAGACTCCGCGACGTCAGCCGGACGGCCGTAGCCCGATTTTCTCCCCCTCGGGGTGTCGCCGTCCGGAGATCGGACCACTCAATGACCATCGACGTCAGCATGTTCCAGACGGGCACCATCGGTGTTCACACCACCCGGCAGCCGCAACCCGTCGGCCGCCCGGTGCTGTTGCGTCGGCTTCGCCTGATCCTCACCCGGCGCTGGACGGAGCCGATGCCCATCGGCGCCTTCCTGGTCGACCACCCCGAAGGCCGCATCCTCTTCGACACCGGCGAGTACCCCCAAGCCCGGAAAGCGGGCTTCTTCCCACGCTGGCAGATCGGCATGCGCCTCGCCTTCGACGTGCGCATCGCTCCGCTCCAGGGCCTGGGCGCCCAACTCGCCACCCACAGCCCCGACCCGAGCGAGAAGATCAGCGCTGTCGTCCTCTCCCACCTGCACCACGACCACACCGGCGCTCTCACCGACCTCAGTGACTTGCCCGTCTACGTCGGCCGAGAACACTGGGAGGCGTACCGCACCCGCTTCCACGCCGAGGCGGAGGCAGTCGTGCCCAGGCACTGGCCCAGGAACTTCGCACCACGGTTCCTGGAACCCACCGGCCCGGCCGTCGGCCCCTGGCCGCACACCTACCCTGTGACCTCCGACGGCAGAGTGTTCGCCGTCGATACACCTGGTCACGTCCCCGGGCACCTGAGCCTCGTCGTCCGTGGCGACGAGGTGACCTACCTGCTCGCAGGGGACGCCGCGTACACCCAGGACGAGCTCGACGCGGAGACCCCCGACGGCTTCAGCGCGGACCCCTCCGCCGCGGTCGAGAGCCTCCGCAAGATCAAGGAGTTCGCTCGGCAGGAGGATGTCGTGGTCCTGCCGAGCCACGACTCCCGGGCCGCCACACGTTTGGCCAACTCCGAGGTCTACAAGCCCACTCGTCTTCCGGCATTCTGAGTCCAGGGTCCAGCCGCTCCTCCGCGACAACGGAACTCCGACATTTCCCCACGGTGGTCCGCGCCCACGGTGTGATCATGACTTGTCGGACGGCCGCCCGCCAGAACCCGTACCGGTCGCCGGCGGGCGGCCGTCGCCTCGGGACTGAAGGCAGCCGGTGGCCACGAGGCAGACCGAGCCGCGGCAGGTTCTGGGCAGGGGGTGTCAGCGGGCTGTCGGCGGCAGCCACTCCGGGGTGCTGGAGCCGCGGGGGACGAGGATGGGGTCGTTCCAGCGGGCCGGGGTCTGGGAGAAGGTGACGGGCGGGGCCAGCATGTGGACAGCTCCGAGCGGTGTCTGGGCGTCGTAGGCGGCGGGGTCGCGCAGGGTGTGGTCGTCGTTTCGGCCGGCGTGGGCGGGGTCGACGAGACCGAGGGTCTGGTACCACATGGCGGTGCGGGTGAGGTTGACGGTGACGTGCCAGCTGCCGCCCTCGACTGCCCGCCGGTGCAGGGCGGCGGTGGCGCCGGCGGCGCCCATGTAGCCGGTGATGAAGTCGTTGATCATGCCGGTGACAGGGAGGCGGGGCGCTTCCGGGGTGCCTTCGAGCGCCATGAGTCCGGAGGCGGCGGAGCCGTTCATGTCGAAGCCGCCGCGCTCGGCCCACGGCCCGGTCGAGCCGTAGCAGGTGACGGAGACGCTGATCAGACCGGGATGACGGACGGCCAGGTCGCGGGGGTCCAGGCCCAGGCGCTCCAGTTTGCTGCCGCGGTGGTTGTTGACGACGACGTCGGCCTGGGAGAGCAGCTCGTCCGCCAGGGCCCGGCCGGTGTCGCGGGTGAGGTCGACGTAGGCGCTGCGGGAGCCGACGTTGGCCTCGGCGTAGATGAAGTCGTGCTCGTAGTCGTTGGGCCGGGTCGCGCACAGGACGTCCGCGCCCTGCTCGGCCAGGGTCCGGCCGACAGTGGGCCCGGCGATGGCGTGGGTGAAGGACAGGACCCGCACGCCGTCGAGCGGCCGGTCGGCCGGCCCCAGGGGACGGGGCGGGGCGTCACCGATGCGCTCCAGGCCGATGACGGGCTGCGTGGCGAGCAGGGCGCCTTGCGGGTGGGCGAGCCATTCCTGTGGCGTGCGGGCCACGCAGAGCGGCAGTCCGGCGGCGTTCGCGGCCTCCTCCAGTTCGAAGGCATCCCACTTCTCGATGACGGCGGCGACCTTGTCGCGGTCCGGCGGTACATCCAGGAACCGGCACCACTTCGCGGCCAGGTGGGGATAGACCCCGGAAGCCATGACGGTACGGCCGTCACGGGTGCGGTAGGAGTCGAGCAGGAACGGGTTGTCGGCCACCAGCGGGTGCGGGGGCGTCTCCCCGCTCAGGGTCGGATGCCAGAAGGCGTGCGGGGTGATCCCATGGACGGCCTGCCGCAGGTCCAGGTGCAGATCCTGGGCGCGGCCGGTGCGCCGGCGCCACAGTGCGGCGGCTCCGACGGCACCCGCCATGACCGGAACGCCGATGGCCGCGCCGAGCCGGTGGCGGGCGGCGACGATGGGGTCCTGCCCGGAGAAGGAGACGCGCCCCCCGGTCTCCGCCGACGACAGGCCGACCTCGGCGAGCAGGTTCTCCAACGCCCGGCCCGCGTCGAATCGGATTTCCTGGCTGGTACTGGTGGATGGCATACGTGGGCCTCGGCTCCCGGGCTGTCGACAGTTGCAGGACTCAGCGTCCGTCCGCTGGGCGGATGTGGCGCTCATCGAAGGAAAACTGCGCGGGGAGGCCTCCGGTGAAGGAATCCGCCACCTGTGGCCCCGGTCCGACGCGGCGCCGTGCCCAGAGATGTCCAGCGGGCCCGCGTCGCTGTCGTGTGGCGCCCGGCCGGTGCGGCTGCGCCACACTGGCGGCATGACGGATCCGGGTGGCAGACGGTGGGTGGATGAGGACGACGTGGTGCTGCTGGACGCGCTGCACGTCAACCCGCGCGCCAGTTTCGAGCAGTTGGGCGCCGTCCTGGGCGTGTCCGCGGTGACCGCCGGCCGGCGCTGGCGCCGGCTGACCGAGGCCGGACAGGCATGGGTGTCCTCGGCGCCGGGCCCGCGGATGCCGCTGGCGGGCGCCCTGTTCGAGGCCGAGTGCGAGCCGGGTCGCGTCGCCGAGGCGGCGGCGGGCCTGGCCGCGCTGCCGCACGTGTTCAGCGTGCACCTGGTCAGCGGGAGCAGGGACCTGTACGCGCTGGTGGCGGCCGGTGACAACCGGACCCTCTCACGTCTGCTGCTGGATCAGCTGCCCACCGTGCCGGGCCTGATCCGGGTGCGCACCAGTGTGACGACCGAGGTGTTCAGCGGCCAGCACTGGCGGCTGGGAGCGATCAGCGCCGCCCAGGCCGGGGCGGTACGGGCCCAGGAGCCCGGAGACCAGGAACAGGTACCGGACCGGACCCTTGACCAATTCGACCGTGAGCTGTTCCTGGCCCTGCAGGACGACGGACGGGCCGGATACCGCGCCCTCGCCGACCAGCTCGGAAAGTCCGAGCAGGCCGTCAAGCGGAGGATCTCGGCCCTCCTGCGCTCGGGCGCTGGCCGATCCAGGTCGCACTCTGGCTGCGGGTGCCGGACGAGCAGCTGGAGAGCGTCGGGCGGCACCTGGGCGAGTGGCCTCAGACCCGGGTCTGCCTGGCCGTGGTGGGGACGGCCAACCTGTTCGTCACCCTCCAGCTCCACGGCCTGCACGCCCTCGACGGCGTGCTGCGCCGGATGCGCGGGAGCTGGCCGGAGATCCGCGTCGCCGAGCGGGAGGTCGTCCTGCGGTCGGTGAAGTCCTGGGGCCGGATGCTGGACGAGGACGGGTACGCCACCTCTGTGATCCCCGTCGATGTCTGGGCCCCCGTTCCCGCGGGCCCGGACACGTGACGCGCCGCTCCCTGCGCGCACGCTCCTTCCGCCCCGTCGGCCACTGACCGGCTCACGTCGTCCACCCTGCCGCCCACTGACCGGCTCACGTCGTCCACCCTGCCGCCCACTGACCGGCTCACGTCGCCCGCCCCCGCACGGCGTGACGGTTTCCGTCACCGAGCGCCTGGAAACGGCAGTTTCCACCACCCCGCACCCGTGTGGCCGGGCCGATCGCACCATCTGGTCAGGCGTGACCCCCGCCACGCGCCCGGTGAGTACGGGGCACCACCGAGGGTGATCCAGGCACCGTTCCGTGCCACGCCCGCCACGCCCGCCGCGTACACCGCGTCCCGGCCGAGGCCCTCCGACCACCCACAACCGTCCGCCAGACGGATATAACGGAGCAAGTATGACTAATGCACCCCGAGTGGCCGGCACATCATCGGCCGACTCACCTCTCGTCGAGTCCTCCGCACCGGCGCGCATGACCAGCCGGGCACGGCGCTCGTTCGCCGCCGCGGTCAGCGGCTGGGCCATGGACGGATTCGACATCGCGATCTTCGCGCTGGTCGCCTCTCCCGCCCTCGCCGAACTCCTGCCGAAGTCCGGCACCGACGCCACCGCCACCAACGTCGGCCTCTACGCCCAGCTGAGCGCCGCGGTCTTCCTCCTGGGCTGGGGGCTGTCGTTCATCTGGGGACCGATCGCCGACCGGTACGGCCGCCGCCCCGCCATGATCGGCAGCATTCTCACCTTCTCGGTCTTCACGGCGCTGGCGGGAGCCGCCCCGAACATATGGATCTTCATGGCCTGTCGTTTTCTGGCGGCGGTCGGCGTCGGCGGCGAATGGGCTCTGGCCGGCACCGCGGTCGCCGAGTCCGTCCCGGAACGCCTGCGCGTACGCCTCGGCGGTCTCCTGCACTCCGCGACCTACCTGGGGGCCATTCTCACCGGCGTGCTCTATCTCGCGGCCGGTCACGCCCTGGGCTGGCGCGGCATGTTCCTCATCGGCCTCGCGCCCGCACTGCTCGTGCTGTTCCTGCGGCTCGGCGTCAAGGAACCCGAGCGGTTCGAAACCCACCGGCGGCAGACAACCGGGGAGACCGGACAGGGGAGCACATCCCTGTGGGCACCGCTGCGCACCATCCTCAGACCGCCCTACCGGACGCGGACCTGGGTCAACCTGCTGCTGCTCGTCGTATGTGCCATGGGGCTGTGGGCCGGCGCGACCTTCGGAGCCACCGCCGTCACGACGATGGCTCACGCCACGGGGCGCGGCGACGCGACCCGCCTGGCGTCACAGATCACCCTCCTCGGAGCCGTCTCGACCATGATCGGCTGTTGGTGTGTGCCGTCCCTCGCCCGGAGACTGGGCCGACGTGGTGCGCTGGTGCTGCTCTACCTGCTGATGGTCATCGGCATCGCGGGCTCCTACGCCTACGCCTACCCCCGCAACGACATCACGGCGTTCTTCCTCTTCGCCCCCGTCCTGGGTTTCGGCGGCGCGAACTTCGCGGTCTTCACCATCTGGCTGCCCGAGCAGTACCCCACCCACATCCGTGCCACCGCTTTCGCCTTCACCACCACACTCTCCCGGTGGGCCGCCGCCGGCGGCACGTTGCTCATCGCCTACGGCATCTCCGTGACACACTCACTGGCCCTGCCCCTGGCCCTCACCGCCGTGCCCTTCCTCGCGGGGATCCTGCTGACCCGCCTCGTCCCTGACACCGCCGCCGCCCTGCCCGACTGACCCGCCGACGCCGGCCGAAGCCGTGACCGGGAGCGCCGTCCTCCGAGCGCGAGCAAAGCCGGCGCCGACTCGACGCCGGCTCCCGCCCACGACAGCCACGCGTCGCCCCTCACATGCCGGTCACGCTCATGCCTCCGTCGACGGTGACGATGGTGCCGGTGGTGTAGGCGGAGCGGTCGGAGGCGAGGAAAGCGATCACGTCGGCGATCTCACGGGGCTCCGCGGCGCGTCCGCCCGGAAAGTACTCCACGGCCTTGCGGAACTGCTCGCTGTTCGCGGCGAGTTCGAGCATCCTGTCGGTGGCGACCGGTCCGGGGTTGACGCCGACGACGCGGATCCCGTCCTTGAGGCTGTGGCCGCCGAGGGCACGCGTGAGAGCCATGAGAGCCGCGTTGCCCATACTGCCGGCGATGTAGGCGGGGTTCACCGATTCACCGGCGGCACCGATGTTGTTGATGATCACGCCGTGGCCGTTCTCCTTCATCGCCGCGTAAACCAGCCGGGTGAGGTCGATGTAGCCGTACACCTTCAGGTCCCAGGCGCGTCGCCAGGCCTGCGCGTCGACCTGGTGGATCGATCCCGCGGGGATGTCGCCGGCGTTGTTGACCAGGATGTCCGGTCCGGGGACGGCTGCCGCGAGAGCCGTCAGCTGCTGCGGATCACGCAGATCGACGGGGTGTACCCGTACCTCGGCCCCGTGGGTGCCGCGCAGGCGCTCGGCCGTTGCGTCGAGCGCCGCACGGTCACGGGCCGCGAGGTGGAGCGAGCAGCCCTCCTGTGCGAACACTTCCGCGACTGCGGCCCCGATGCCCTTGGAGGCACCGGTGACGAGGACGCTGCGGCCCGTGAGTTCGAGATCCATTTTCGTGCTTCTCCACATGTTCGGTGACGTGAATGCCGGATTCCCGCGGCTTCGGGCTGCTCCGGCCGGGCCCGCCCTCACCGGACGGAGAGGTGTGCCGGGCGGTGCGGCGGGCCTGTGCCGGAATCCCGCCTGGTGTGGTCGTCGTACCGGGCCTCCGCGCAGGCCGCCCCTGACGGCCGGGCCGGCGACAGGCAGACCGGGGCGGACGCACCACCACCGCCGCCGCCCACCGCGCAGGAGCGACGGCCCCCGTGTAACGCTCTCCAAGCGCCCCCCCTCTCAGGCCGCGTGCCCCTTCGGCTTCCACCCCTTCTCGGTCGTGACCAGCACCCGCTGCCCGGCGAGGCCACGGTCGCCGGCGATGTCGACGAGGGCGCGAGCGACGTTCGCGAAGGGGAGGGTGGGCAGGCCCGGAACCTTGGCGACCTCGTCGAGGCGCTTGACCGTGGCGGTGGGTGCCGCGGGGGCCTCCTTGAGGTTGACCGGGTGAACGATCGTCCAGTTCAGGCCGCTCGCGGGCAGGCTCTGCTCCGAGAGCTCCTTGTCCTTGAAGATCGCGGCGACGACCGTCTTGTAGACCAGCCGCCCCAGGAGCGAGGCCTTCGCCGCCGTGTCCCCGACACCGAACGCGGAGACGAGCACGAACCGCCCGACACCGGCGTCCCGCGCGGCGGCGGTGACGACCGGCAGGGTGCGCTGCATCAGGTCGACGGGCTTCTTCGCGCGCAGGGCGACCCCGATCGCCGAGATCACGGCGTCGCCGCCGGCGAAGGCCTTCGCCAGCGCGGCCCGGTCGTCGAGGGAACCCCGTACGACGGTCAGCCCGGACTGCGGCTGCACCGCGTCGGGGTTGCGCACGTAGGCGACGACCTCGTGCCCCTGGGACAGCGCCTCCTTCACCACGTGTGAGCCGATGTTGCCGGTGGCACCGAGTACGACGATCTTCATGGTTCTCCTCCTCCGGGCCTGCTCCGACCCGCTCGGGTTAATTACTTCGAATTCGAAGCATTAACGCAAAGTGCTTCGAATTCGAAGCGCATACTTGACGGTAGCATACTTCGAACTCGAAGCAAGGACGGTGGACCATGGAGCCGACACCCCAACACATCGCGGCCTACTTCGCCCTCATGGAGGCCGGAGCCCTGCTGCAACAACTGGTCGAACAACAGTTGCGCGAAGAGGGCGACCTCACCTACATCCAGTTCCGCGTCCTGGCCCAGCTCGTCGAGGCCCCCGGCCAGAGCCTGCGCATGACCGATCTCGCCGACGGGGTCGTCTACAGCCGCAGCGGACTGACCTACCAGGCCGACCGCCTGCAGCAGAACGGCCTGATCGCCCGCACCCCGTCGCCCGACGACGAACGCTCGGTGACCGTGACGATCACCGAAGCCGGAAAGGAGGCACTGGCACGCGTACTGCCCGGCCACATCGACCTCGTCGCGAGGGAGCTCTTCGGCCCACTGGACGAGGAGGACGTCACGGCGATGGCGGACGTCCTCACCCGGGTCCGCGACAACCTGCGCCACGCCCCGCGCCGCCGGACACCCCGCCGACACCCCAAGGCGACCTGACCTCTCCGAGGACACCACTCCGACCTCGCACGACCCTTGACAGACTTACGGCATAAGCACTCTACTGCAGCCAGCCTTACGACATAAGTCAACGGCTTTGGGACGGAGCCCGTGTCATGACCCCTGGGACTGTGATCATCGTGGGCTGCGGCCCCGTCGGGCTCGGCGCCGCGCTGGAACTCGCACGCTTCGGCGTTCCCAGCGTGGTGCTGGAGCAGCGGATATCGCCGTCACGGCACCCGAAGACCCGCAACTTCAACACCCGCACGATGGAGATCGCCCGGGGCTGGGGCCCGGCCGTCTACCGACGGCTGCGCGGCATCGACACCCCGGACGGCTGGAAGAGTCCCATCCGCTTCCTCGACACCGTCGTCGGCAAGGAGTTCGGCCGGATCGACTCGAAGGGCTTCGAGGGGCCAGGCCCCGAGGTCAGCCCGGCACTCCCGGTGATGTCGTCGCAGGACCTGCTCACGGAGATCCTGCGGGACGCGGCCGCGGCGACCGGCCTGGTGGAGTTCCGGTTCGGCCACCGGGTCACCGACGTCACCTCCGGTGCGGGCGACCTGGACACCCAGGCGGTCGTGCAGGTCACCGACGAGGCCACCGGTGAGTCGTACGCGCTGTCCGGCGCGGCCCTGGTCGCGGCCGACGGCGTCGACAGCCTCGTACGACAGGCCCTCGGCGTGCGGCTCGAAGGCGAACAGGGCATTCACCACTTCGTCAACTGCTACTTCCACTCCCCCGTGGAGCAGTACGTCGGCGAACGGACCGGCGTGCTCCTGTACGTGGCCAACTCCGATGCGCTCGGCGTGCTGCAGCCTCTCGACGCGAACGGCCGCTGGCTGTGCCAGATCTCCGTACCGCCCGAACAGTGGAACCGCGAGACGTGGACGGACGGCAGGGTGCGGGACTGGGTGCGCGCCGCGGTCGGGGTGTCCGGCCTGGAGGTGGACGTACGGAGTGTGGGCATGTGGCGGATGAACGTCACCGTCGCCGAACGCCTCGTGTTCGGGCGGGTGGTGCTGTGCGGGGACGCGGCCCACCAGTTCCCGCCCACCGGCGGCCTCGGCGTCAACACCGGCCTGCAGGGCATGCACAACGCCATGTGGAAACTCGCCCTGTGCGTACGCGGCCTCGCCGACTGGTCGCTCCTCGACACCTACGACATCGAACGTCGGCCTCCGGCACGCCGCACGGCCGACCAGTCGTATGAGAACTTCCGCAACGTCGCCCGCATGGGCGCCGCGACCTACGGCTTCGGCGAGGACCTGGATCCGGACGCGATCCTGCGCGAGACCCGCCGTTACGGCAACCACCTCGGCGTCGAGTTCGGCACCGTCTACGACTCCGCCGCCATCGTCCCGGACGGCAGCCGCCCGCCGGTGGTCGAGGACGACTACTCCGACTACGCGCCCAGCGCCACGCCGGGCTGCCGGGCGCCGCACGTCCGCCTCGGCACCGACGGCGCACTGTCCACCCTCGACCTGTTCGGCCCCGGCTTCACCGTGCTCACCGGCCCGGACGGCACCGCCTGGCAGGAGGCGGCCGCGGTCGCCGCACATCGGCTGCGGCTCCCGGTGGCGGGTTACACCATCGGCTCCCCCGGGCTGACGGACCCCGACGGCCTGTTCCTGCGGCGCTACGGGACCGGTTCCGAAGGAGCCGTTCTCGTCCGGCCGGACGGATACGTCGGCTGGCGGTCGGCCGGTGCGGCGACGGCTGCCGGGGAGCAGCTGACGGAGGCGATCGAGCGGATCATCGGCCGTGGCGAGTACTGATGATGCGTCATGTGTGTTGTCCTGCTTGCGACTTGAGCGAGGAGTGAGGCATGGATGTCGGCGCCGAGCGTCGCGGCCCGGGCGTGGCAGCCATCCTGCGGGGCCTTCGGGCGCCCACCCTCGCCCCCTGGACTCACCTGTACGAGACACCGGCACCGCTTCGGCCGGGGGCGCCGCACACCCTGTTCCTCGGCGTGTCCACGATTCTGCTGGACGACGGTGACACCGCGATCCTCACCGACGGGTTCTTCAGCCGCCCCGGCCTGCTGCGGGTGCGGTTCGGCCGAGTGCGACCGAACCGCACCCGCATCACCGCGGCCCTGCGCCGGGCCGGTATCGATCGCCTCGACGCCGTGTTCGTCGTCCACTCGCACTACGACCACGCCCTGGACGCCCCCGAAGTGGCCGCGGCCACCGGCGCCCGTCTCATCGGCTCCGCCTCGACCCGCAACATCGCCGCCGGGCAGGGCTTCCCCGACGACCGCTTCCGGTCGGCCGTCACCGACGAGCCGTTCACCATCGGACGCTTCACGCTCACGGCCCTGCCCGCCCGGCACAGCCCGGGCGATCTGGCCCCCGGCCGGATCGACCGGCCGTTGACTCCACCAGCACGGGCCACGGACTACCGGACCGGCGACTGCTACACCCTCCACGTCCGCCACGGCGAACGCCAACTCCTCGTCCATGCCAGCGCCCACAGCCTGCCCGGCGCCCTCGACGGCCACCGCGCCGACACCGTGTACCTGGGGATCGGCGCGCTCGGCAAACAGGACGAGGCGTTCCGGGAGGAATACTGGGACCGGCTGGTCACGAGTACGGGCGCCCGACGCGTCGTACCGATTCACTGGGACGACTTCACCCGCCCCCTGGACCGCCCGCTGCGGCCCTTCCCCGCCTTCTTCGACGACTTCACGACCACCATGACCTTCCTGGCCCGCAAGGCCGAACGCACGGGAGTCGCCCTGGCCCTGCCCGTGGTGGGTCAGCGGGCCGACCCGTGGCCGTCCTGAGAGCTCCGGCCCGCACTCCATCCCGGCCTCGTGCGCCATCACCCGTCTCGCCCATCTAGCCCGTCTCATCGGCGGAGAACCACTCAGGGCGCGAGTGGCGCATTTGACAGAACTTATGTCGTAAGTCTAGCTTGAAGGGAGGTGAACATACGTCGTAAGTGTGCTGAAGGCCCGCGGATGACCCGCACCATGCGCACCCTCTGAACGTACGGGCAGCCCGACGTCATCCGGGCGGATCTCCACCTGCCCAGGGCACCTGCAGACCGGTCGGCGTCGACGCGCGGCCGGGGCCGATCAGCGCCCATCCGCCCTCACCCCTCCAAGGACATCCGCCATGAAAGTCCATCACCTCAACTGCGGCACCATGCATCCGCCCGGCGCCGGTCTCGTCTGCCACGTGCTGCTGATCGAGACCGCGAACGGCCTGGTCCTCGTCGACTCCGGCTACGGCCTCGACGACATCGCCGACCCCAAGCGGCGCGTAGGACCGGCCCGGTTCTTCGTCCGGCCGGTGTTCGACCCCGAGGAGACGGCCGTCCGACAGATCGAAAAGCTCGGGTTCCGCCGGGACGACGTACGCCACATCGTGCTCACCCACTTCGACGCCGACCACATCGGTGGCCTCTCCGACTTCCCCGACGCCGAGGTCCACCTCACCGTGGACGAGGCGCGCGGCGCCGTCCACGCCCCCTCCTGGCGGGAGCGGATCCGCTACCAGAAGCCCCAGTGGGAGCACGGTCCGAAGCTCGTCGAGCACCGTCCCGACGGCGAGGCGTGGCGCGGGTTCGCCGCGGCCAAGGAGCTCGACGCGATCGCGCCCGGCATCGTCCTGATCGCCCTCCCGGGCCACACCCGCGGCCACGCCGCCGTCGCGGTCGACGCCGGATCGCGCTGGCTCCTGCACGCCGGTGACGCCTTCTACCACTACGGCACCCTGGACGGCCGCTCCCCCGTCCCGGCTTCCCTGCGCGGCATGGAGGCCGTCATCGCGTACGACGGGAAGAAGGTCCGCGACAACCACGCCCGCCTCGCCGAGCTGTACCGGCAGGACGACCCTGGCCTCATGGTCATCAACGCCCACGACCCCGTCCTGTACGAGAAGGCGCGCGCGAGCGCGTAGCAAGGAGGAGACGACATGACGACCATGCGCGCGGTACGACTGCACTTCCCGAGCCGTGAGCTGCGGGTGGAGGAGGTTCCCCGGCCCGTCCCCGGCCCGGGAGAGGTCCTGGTCAAGGTCGAGGCGGCGGGCGTGTGCCTCTCCGACGTGCATCTAATCTCGGGCGGACTCGACGGACTGCTGGCCGGGCGCGCGGAGCCCCTGGTCCTGGGACACGAGGTGGCCGGCACCGTCGCGGGACTCGGCCCCGAGGTGGACGGCTGGGAGACCGGGGACCGCGTCGTGCTCCAGGCGGGCGAGCAGCGCGACGGCAAGGTCCTGACCCGCGGCGTCGACTACGACGGAGGCTGGGCCGAGTACGCCCTGGCCCGTGCCGGCACCTTCGTCCCGCTACCCGCCTCCATCCCCTTCGAGCAGGGTGCGATCGTCCCCGACGCGGTCTCCACGCCCTGGGGAGCCATCACCCTGACCGCCGGTGTCCGCCCGGTCCAGGCTGTCGGTGTCTGGGGCATCGGCGGGCTGGGGGCGCACGGCGTACAGCTGCTGCGGGCCGTGGGCGCCTGTCCGATCGTCGCCGTGGACCCCTCGCCCGCCGCCCGCGAACGCGCCCTGGCCTTCGGAGCGGACCTCGCCCTCGACCCGGCCGACGATGCCTTCGTGGACAAGGTCCGCGCGGCCACCGGCGGTGCCGGGCTGGAGGTCGCCTTCGACTTCGCCGGCGTCGACGCCGTACGCGAGCAGGCGCTGTCCGCGCTCGGTCGGTCCGGAAAACTGGTCCTGGTCGGGCTCAGCGGCACCCCCGTCACCATCAACGACAGCACCGCGTTCAGCGCGCGCAAGCTGCAGATCCTGGGCCACTACGGCTCCAGCGAGGCCGCGGTGCCCGAGCTCATCCGTCTGATGGAGGCTGGCCGGCTGGACTTCGCGCGCTCCGTCTCGGAGGTCCTGCCACTCGAACAGGCGGCCGACGCCGTGGAACGGCTGGAGCACAAGAAGGGCGATCCCATCCGGCTCGTGCTGCGTCCCTGAACGGACCAACCGATCGCCCCACCAGGTACGGGTACGGCGAGCCTTGGGACGACTCGCCCTGCCTTGCCGTCCCGACCCGGCTGCCCCACTCCCCGGCGGCCGGGTCTGGATCGGACCCCATCGCCACCACGTCCCGGACACGACGGAGAACCATGACCGCCGACGGCCCCACCCCCGAGACCGGCCCGCAGGCACGCGCCACCGCACTCCTGCGCCGCCCCAAGTTGTGGCTGATGCCCACGATCCTCACCGGGCTGCTCGCCCTGCTGCTGTCCCTGCTCTACATGGGCGGCATCGTCAACCCGCAGCGCGAGCTGCACGACCTGCCGATCGCGCTCGTCAACGCCGACACGAGCGAGCCGCTGCCAGGCCAGAAGCAGAACCTGGGCGCGCGGATCGCCGCGGCCATCACCGCCGACACCTCCAGTGACACCGCTGAGTGGCGCACCCTCACCCGCGCGCAGGCCCAGGACGAGCTGGACTCCGGCAAGGTCTACGGCGCCTTGGTGATCCCCTCGGACTTCACGGACTCCGTCGCGGCGCTCACCACGGCCAAGGCGACTGAGCGTCCAGTCATCACGGTGCTCACCAACCCCGGCAAGGGCAGCCTCGGCTCCTCCCTCGCGAGCAAGATCACCACTACGGCGGCCCAGCAGGCCTCCACGACCATCGGCAAGCAGCTGACAGCCGCTGTCCCGAAGGCCGACGCCACGCAGAAGCTGCTGCTCGCCGACCCGGTCCAGATCGCCACCCAGGTCGGCCACCCCCTCGGCGACCACAGCGGGCTCGGTCTGAGCGCCTTCTACTACACCCTGCTCCTCGTACTCGCCGGCTTCCTCGGCGCCAACGTCATCAGCAACGGCGTCGACACGGCCCTCGGCTACGCCGACAACGAGATCGGCCCCTGGCACACCCGCCGCCCCACCGTCCCGATCAACCGCACCCAGACCCTGCTCCTGAAGATGGCCATGACGGCCGGCATCACCCTCCTCAGCGTCTCCCTGATCATGCTCGCCAGCGTCAGCATCCTCGGCATGGACGCCACCCACATCCCGCTGCTGTGGATCTACTCCTACTGCGCGGCCCTCGCCGTCGGCCTCGGCGTCCAGGCCATCAACGCCGCGTTCGGCGGGATCGGCCAGCTGGTCTCCATGTTCGTGTTCATCGTCCTGGGCCTGCCGTCCTCCGGCGCCACCGTCCCCCTCCAGGCCGTCCCCGGCTTCTACCGCTTCCTCTCCCACTTCGAGCCCATGCGCCAACTCAGCGACGGCGTACGGGCGATCCTCTACTTCGACGCCCGCGGCGACGCCGGCCTGACCCGCGCCTGGACCATGATCGGCGTCGGCACGGCCATCGGCCTGCTCTTCGGCTTCGCGATGGTCCAGTACTACGACCGCAGGGGCCACAAGCGCCTTACCCCGCAGCCCGCTTGAGCGATGAGTCGACGGCCTGCTCAGGGTGTGCTGGAGGTCCTTCCCGGAGCCGGTGCCGTGTCGCCACAGGCCCGCCGCGCCGACCGCGCAGCCCCACACGGGGATGCCGATGGCTGCGCCAAGCCAGTGGCGGGCGGCCACGATCGGGTCCTGCCCGGAGAACGCCACCAGGCCGCCCGCCGCAGAGGAGCCGGGTCCCACGTCGGCGAGCAGCACGTCGAGCGCGGGTGTGAGGGCCAAGGGGATACCGGTCATGAGCATCAGCTGCCTCGCGGTGGGCGGCTCGCGTGCCGGGCCGCGCCCGAAGCACGCGACCCGGCACCGTGGCGGGAGGGATCAGCCCACGTAGACGTCCTCGACGTACCGGCCCTGGCCCATCAGGTTCCGCAGCCATTCCTCGGCTGCCGTCCCATCAGCACCGGGCGTGCGCTGCGCGTACAGGCTCCGGAAGGCCTCGCGGACACCGGGCGCCATATGACGGCCGTCACCGCAGACGTAGACCTTGGCTCCGGCTCCCAGCAGCTCCCAGACCTCGTCGGCCTCCGTGGCGATCCGGTGCTGCACGAACCGCAGGCCGTTCGCCGGTTTCTCGCTGAAGACCGGCCGCATGGAGACCGCTCCCGCGTCCTCGGCGGCCCGCAGTTCCTCGGCATGGAGGTAGTCCACATCGGGTCCGTCACAGCCGAAGTAGCAGAGGGCCGGGGCGAGTCGCGATCCCGCCTCGGCGAGGCTACGGCGGTCGGCGATCGCCCCGCGGAAGGGGGCGAGCCCGGTGCCCCCGGCGATCATGATCACCGGAGTGTCGTCGTGCGTGATACGGAAGGCCTCCCGGCAGGGCTGAAGCCGGGCCAGTACGACATCGCCGGGCCGGACGGCGTTCAGGTGCCCGGAGCCGGTGCCCCGGTAGGTTCCGCGCCCCGAGCGGGCCGGTGCCTCCAGCAGCGAAACCATCAGATCGACGTGGTCCGGGGCGGTGTCCGGCGAGGAGGAGGCCGAGTAGGTGCGCGGGCGGATCGGTGGCAGCAGGTCGAGGACGACCGGCCAGGTCAAGGCCTCTCGCAGGGCCGGGTTGTCCTCGATGACGTCGAGGAGGGTGCGCGGGTCGGCGGCCAGGGCCTGCTCGTCCTCCGCCAGGGCCGTCAGAGCCCGCTGTTCGGGCGGGCAAGGGTTGGCGGCCGCCAGGGTGCGCAGCTGGTCGGCGGTCGGCCGGTCCTGGAGTTCGACATGGTGGGTGAGCAACTCCCGTACGGTCACCGGCCGGTCGAGGGCGAGACCGTCGGGACGGGTGCGTGCCGACGTGATGTTGAGGACGGTGTCGAGGTCGGCGCCCAGCAGCTTGGCGGCGCGCTCGACCAGGGCCGGATCGTTGGCCGGCAGCACGGCCAGGTGATCGGCGGTCCGGTAGGTCTGCCCCGGCGGGAGCGCCACCCGCACGAACCGTTTGACGCGCGGGTAGTCGGGCGCCGTCAGGCTCCTGGCCTCGGTCACGGTCAGCGCGGTCATGCCGTGGCGGGCGGCGAGGGCGTCGCGCGGGGCGCCGGTCACCTCGGTCACGAGGTATCCGGACTTCTCCGGAGGAGCACCACCGCCGACGGATCCCGGATCGCCCGCGTGTGCCAGGAGTGCGGTACGCATCCGGTCCGTGAACTGCCGTACCGCGCCCGCGAGATCACCGGACGCGTCGCCCTCGGCGCGCTCCAGCAGCCGGGTGCCGCCGAGTTCGGCGAGCCGCCGGTCGATGAGGGTGGGGATGCGCTGGTAGGTGGCCGCCCAGTTGCGGTCGCCGATGCCCAGCACGGCGTACGTCACTCCGTTCGCCGCGCCCGGCTCGGCGCTCTCCAGCCACCGTACGAAGGCGGCCGCGTCGTCGGTGGGCTGCCCGTTGTAGGAGGCCGCCGTGATGACCAGGGTCCGGTCGAGGGGCAGTGCGCCGGCGTATGCGTCGAGCGGCGCCACCTCGGTCTCGCAGCCCAACTCCCCTGCGGAGAGCGCCAGTCGGTTCGCGAAGTCCCGGCAGGCACCGTAGTTGGAGCCATGCAGCAGCAGAAGACCCGTGCCCTGCTTCACGCGCGCGGGCAGGGAGCCGTCGGCCACGGGAGTGGTCACGGTGGACCGTGCGGCACGCACGTCAGGCGTGCGCGGAACGAGGCTCAGAGTGAAGCCGTCGGGCTTGATCGTGAGCGTCTGCTTGATGGTGAGCTCGTAGCGGTCGCGGTCGATCAGGCGGTAGCGATGGGCCAGCATGCCCAGCAGCATGGTGGCCTCGTGCAGCGCGAACTGCCGCCCGATGCAGGCGCGTTCACCGGTGCCGAACGGCTTGAACGCGTGCGGGGAGCGGGCCGCCTCCACCTCCGGATCGAAGCGGGAGGGGTCGAAGAGGTCCGGGTTGTCGCCCCACACCGGGTCGCGGTGCAGCATCGGGATCGACACCAGGGCGGGCGCGTCTGCCCGCATCCGGACTCCGTCGCCGATCACCGTGTCCTTGAGGGCCTGCCGGCCGAATCCGGGGGCGGCCGGCCACAGGCGCAGGGTCTCGTTCAGCACCTGGCGGGTGTAGCGCAGCCGGCCGACGTCCTCGTACGTCGGCTCGGGGTCGGCCGTGTCGCCCCACAGCTCGTCCACCTCCCGCTGCACCCGGTGCAGGACCTCGGGATGCTGGGAGAGGAAGTACAGCGCGAAGGCGAGGGTGCCGGACGTCGTCTCGTGGCCGGCGATCAGGAAGGTGATGACCTGGTTGCGGATGTTGGCCCGGTCCAGCGTCGTGCCGTCGGACGGGTGCCGGGCGCTCAGCATCAGCCCGAGCAGGTCGTCGGCCTCGGCCTGCGGTTCGGCGGTGCGCGCGGCGATGACCTCGTCCACGACGGAGGCCAGGTAGGCGGCATCGGCGCGGAACGCCTCGTCGTCCCCGCCCGGTGTCCTCGTCATCGCCCAGGTCAGACAGCGCACCATCGCGCCGACGAACGGATGCGGGCGGTCGCTGTCGAAGGAGCCGAAGTCGAAGCCGAACCCGGCCAGGCCGATGGTGTCCAGCGTCATCCGGGTCATGTCGTCGGCCACGTCGACCGGTGTGCCGGCGGCCGCGTGACGGTCCCAGGCGTCGAGCAGACGGCGGGCCACGCGCAGCATGACCGGGTGGTAGCGGCGCATCGACCCGAGGGCGAAGGCCGGCATGAGCAGATCGTGGGCCTTGGCCCAGTTCGGCTCGTCGTTGAAGGCGGTGAACAGGCCGTCGCCCGCGAACTCGCGGACGTTGACCAGTGCCGGGCCGACGAACTTCGCGAACCGCTGTTCGTCGGCGAGTTCGGTGACCAGGTCGAGGCTGCCGGCGAAGAGCACGTCGAAGCCGCCGATGCGCTGGAAGTAGGCGGGGCCGTACGTTCTGGCCCGCGCCATGTTCGCCAGCACGGGCGGGCCGGCGGGGAGGGGGGAGGCGGCGAGATCGACGACGGGCAGGCCGTCGCGGGTCTCGGTGTGCGGCGGGATGATGACCTCGGTCATATGGGGCTTCCCTCTGCGTGCAAGGCTGTTGGGGCGGCCGCCGATGCGGGCGGCCTCCTCCCACCCTCGCGCCGCGCGGGGGGTCTCGGAGGCCCTCTCCTACCAGAACTGGTAGCCGACACCCGGCGTTGGGACTTGTCATGTCGTCAGCCTGGCGCCCGGAGTGGCGCCGCATGTGAAGGAGGACCGAATGGACTGTGGGGAGCACGGCCCGTACGGCCTTGCGGCCACCCCTGCCCCGGTGCCGGACAGCGCGGCGGCCGTCTTCTGGCGCAACCGCGCCACCGGCCTGTTCGACCGCATCCCGCTGCCCGCCGCGTTCTGCACGGCCGACGGCACGATCCTGCGGGCGAACCCCGCGCTGGCCGCCGAATGGGGACGACTCGCGGGATCGTTGCGCGGGCACAGCGCCCTCGACCTGTTCCACATGGACGCCAGGGACCAACTCCGCTCGATCGCCGAGGCCATCCGCCTGCACCGTCGGTCGCGCTACCCGGTCGCCGTCCACTGGATCACCGCCGACGGGATCGAGCGGCGTGGGGACGTGAGCGTCGACCTGGTCGACGACACCTCCACCGACGAGCCGAACCTGCTGGTCATCGTGCGGGTGGCGGAGGAGGAACCTCGCTCACCCGCAACGGCCGCCGCCACGCTGGACGACACCGAGGCCCGCATCCTCGCCCTGACGGCGGGCGGCGCCACGGCGGCACAGACCGCCTCGGCCGTCGGCCTCACCGCGGACGGGGTCAACTACCACCTCAAGCAGCTCTCCCGCCGCTGGAACGTGTCCGGCAAGGCGGCCCTGGTCGCTCGCGCCTACGTGGAGGGGATCCTGGCACCGGACGTCTGGCCGCCGGTGCCGGTCCCCCATACCTGACGGACCTATCGGACCGTGCGGTAGGCGTTCACGAGCGTCTCGGTCATCGTGTTCCCCTTGGTGTCCGTCAGCGTCGCTTTCAGGCTCACCGTGCCGGACTTGGCCGGGCTGGTGAGGGTCACGGAGCGCTTGCCGTTCGCGCCGGTGCTCACGGTGACGCGCTTCCAGGTGCGGCCGCCGTCGGCCCCTGGATGCCGACCGGGACGGTGAGGCGGGCACCCGCCTTCGCCGTGCTGGTCAGGCTCAGCTTCGGGGTGAAGCGGACCACCGACAGCGGGAAGTGCGCGAGCTGGGTGCCGGGGACGTGGTCCGCGGTGAACGTCCAGACCGCCGAGGCCCTGGTGCCGACGCTGAAGTCCTTCCCGGGACGGGTGGCGTCGATGCTGAGCCGGTAGGCGGCCTTCTTCGTCGGCAGTCCGTCCTGAACTCCCAGATCGCAGGGGTCCATTCGCCGGTCGGAGAGGGTGCGGCCGTCGGCGGTGAGCCGGACGTGCCAGTCGGCCGCACCGGCGTTCGCATGGCCCGCGCCGTCGGAGAGCAGCGGAACACAGATCGCGTACGACGTGCCGCTGTGCGAGGCGCCCGGGGTGCCGAGGCTACGAAGCCCCACCCTCGCCCGACAGGCCGACTACTTCTTGGCGAACTCCTCCGCCGCCTCGATCACGATGTCGGCGAACTTACGGCCTCCGAACGCGCTGGTCTGGCCGCCGTCGACCGGCAGAACCGTACCCGTCACCCATGTGGACGCGTCGCTGGCGAACCAGAGGGCGGCCTCGGCGATGTCGATCGGCCGGCCCAGGCGGCGCATCGGTGACCAGGACGCGGACCGCTCGTCGAGGAAGTCGTTGAAGTCCTTGATACGGTCTTCGGCCACACCGAAGGTACGCCCGATGAGCGGGGTGAGGATGGTGCCCGGCGAGATGCCGTTGGACCGGATGCCGTGGGGGCCGAACTCGTGCACCGCTTGCTGGATGATCCCGACCACACCGTGCTTCGCGATCGCATAGGCGGCTTCACCGGCGTTGCCCTGCATACCGGCGGCGCTCACCGTGGTGACGATGGATCCGCCTGTGCCCTGCTTCCGGAACTGAAGTCCGGCATGTTTGTGTCCCATGACCACGGCCCGGGTGTTCAGGGCGATCGTCTTGTCGAACGCGGCGGAGCCGAGTTCGAACAGGTTGTGTACGTCGGGCGAGCCACCGGCGTTGTTGTACATCACGTCCAGTTTTCCGAACTCGCGGACCGCGGTCTCCACGACAGCCGCGATGTCCCCCTCCTCGGTGACGTCCGTGTGCTGGAAGACCAGAGAACCCTCGCACCTGGCCTGGAGCTTCTCGCCGGCCTCGTCCGAAATGTCGGCGACGACGACCTTCGCGCCCTCGGAGACGAACAGCTCCGAGGCGGCCAGGCCTATCCCGCTGGCCCCTCCGGTGATGACGGCGACTTTGCCACTGAGACGACCGGTCATGGTGATCCTCCTTGGTTCCGCGAATACTTGACGCGCTCTGTCGAGCCGCGCACCGCGCCGGGTCCGTCATCGGCTAACTGCTCACGTAGCCGGCGAGACCGAGGACGGCCAGGACCGCACTCACCCAGAGCACGTGCGACGCGTGGTCACTCCACCAGCGCACCCGGGGCAGGGCGGAGCGCGGGATCAGGTCCCGGTCCACGTGGCGCAGAGCGATCTTGTAGAGAACCATGTACGCGGCGCCGAGCCCACCGACGACGGCCAACGTGCCGGAGGCCGAGTGAAACGAACTCGCGGTCATCACAGACTCCTTGCGTACGACGGTTCCTGTGGAGCGATGGGCATCTTCCTGGTGGGGCGGGGGCGCCGCGTGAGTGGGGTTCCGTGCTCATACGGGCTCAGCCGCCGAAGAACTGTTGGCGGATCAGCAGGGAGTTGAGCACGGTGATCAGGGCGACGCAGCTCCAGGCGAAGACGACGGTGGGACGACGATTGGCATGGACGCCCATGACGTCCCGCCGGGAGGTCAGGGCGACCAGTGGTGCCAGGGCGAAGGGAATGCCGAAGGACAGCACGACCTGGCTCAGGACGAGGGCGTCGGTGGGGTTCAGGCCGGCCGCCAGGACGGCGATGGCGGGAGCCATGGTGATCGCTCGTCGAAGGAGCAGCGGTATGCGGATGTCGAGGAAGCCGCCCATGACCACCTGCCCGGCATAGGTGCCGACGCTCGCCGAAGAGGCGCCGGAGGCAAGGAGCGCGACGGCGAACGCGAGTGCCGCGGTGCCGCCCGCGAGGCGGCCGAACTCCTCGTGCGCCTGCTGGAGAGTGGTCAGATCGGCGAGGCCCCGTTCATGGAAGAGCTTGGCGGCGACGGCGAGCATGGCCATGTTCACCAGCCCGGCGAGTCCGAGGGCGATGATCACGTCGAGCCGTTCGAACCGCAGCACCCGCCGTCGCTCGGCGTCGTCTCGGCAGGCCATGCGGCCCCTGGTCAACGCCGAATGAAGGTAGATGGCGTGTGGCATCACGGTGGCCCCGACGATGCCGACCGCCAGATACAGCGAGTTGGAGCCGTCCAGGCCCGGCACGAGCCCGCGCAGTGAGTCGTGCCCCGTCGGGCCGATACGCAGCGTCTCGTACAGGAAGCCGGCGAGGATGATGCCCAGCAGCGCGGCGATGGCGAGCTCGAAACGGCGGTAGCCGTGTCGTTGCAGTTCCAGGACGGCGAACGCGATCACCCCGGTGATCAGTCCTGCGGGGAGCATCGGCACCCCGAAGAGCAGGTTCAGCCCGATCGCGGCGCCGAGGAACTCGGCGATGTCGGTGGACATCGCCATCAGTTCCGCCTGTGCCCACAAGCCCCACACGACCGGACGCGGGTAGTGCTCGCGGACCAGTTCGGGAAGGTCGTGATCAGTGACGATCCCGAGTTTCGCCGACAGGTACTGGATCGGCATCGCGATCAGGTTCGCCAGCAGCACCACCCACAGCAGCAAGTAGCCGTACTGCGCGCCGGCTTGCAGGTTGGTTGCGAAATTGCCGGGGTCGACGTAGGCGATCGCGGCGACGAAAGCCGGGCCGAGCATCGCCAGCGTGGCCCGCAGACGCCCCTTGGCCAGCAGTTGTTCGAGCGGGCTGGGGATGCCCGCGCCGGACCGGGCCGGAGCGGTCGCGCTCGCGGTGTGTCCGTCGCGAAACCCGGCGATCCGTGCCCGCCGCCCGGCCATGAGGCGGTCGGCCGGCGAGCTGCCCGGCGGCCGGTCCGGTTTGGGCATGAACACTACGGTGCTCGCTTTCTGAGGTCACCGGCTTCGGGCCGGTCTTCGTGCGGTGGACCGCCCATACGACCTGGCGGCGCGAGCTCCGCACGGTAAGCGGCATCGTGTGGGGCCAGCGCCGGAAAGACATCTGCGCGGGTCTCGGTCGTCCCGGCGGACAGGGCTCGGCACCGTCCGCCGGGAGGACGTGCTGTTCGGCTTGCGGCGACCATAACCGCGGCTTCCTGGCGGCCACGCTGCCGCGAACAGGTCTTGTTCCGGTGGACAACCGCGCGGGGCCGATCCTGGTGGGCTTCCACCAAGAAGCCGGGCGCGGTGGCGCGTTCGTTGACCCGCGCGGGAAGCCCGACTTACATGACCTTCCGCGTCCTCCCGGGCGTTGGAGCAACCGCGGGCGGAGCCGGAGAGGTGCGGTGATGATCGTGACGGTGGCCGCAGGGCGGGCGGGGCGGTCAACCGGCCCGGCCGGGTTCGGCCGCGGCCGCCCGGCGGCCGCTTCGGCGTACGGGAGGCCGCACCGAGCTGAGGGCGTAGGCCCTCATGGTCGCGGTGTCGGCCGCCGTGCTCTGCTCGTGCGTCCCGGCCGAGTCCCTGGCCGCCCGGATCGCGGTGTCGAGGTCCTCGCCGTAGATCTCGTAGAGGGCGGCGAACGGTCCCGCGGAGTCGGCGCCACCGGCGGGTACGGCGGAACGGGAGCGGAAGCGCTGGCCGGTGGCGAACCCGGCAAGGGTCAGCCCGTCGCGGATGTGCGCCCGGTCGTACCACTCGTGGTACTCCTCCTCCCTGCCGGCCACCGGGGCGAGGAAGAAGACGAGCAGGTCCCTGGGGTGCCGTTCCCGGAATCCCGCCGGGAGACCTTCGACGCGCAGCTCCGGGCGGAACTCCTCCAGCACATGAACCCGTGTCCGCCCGGGATCGGCGGCGGTGTCCAGCCGCCCGGGCTCCAGCAGGCCGGTCAGCGAGTCCACGACGGCGGCCACGCCGGTGGCAGCCACGCTCAGTTCGGCCAGCACGGCCGTGCTGCCGGGCGGTGGCGGAAATGCGAGGAACTCGGCTCGCGCCACGAACTGCTGGGCACTCTCCACCCCCGGCACATCGAGAATCCCGGGAAGGAAATCTCCGGTCAGCCAGGATTCGAAGCGCTCGGACTGATCCGCAAGCGGCTCCAGAAAGACAAGGGCGATATTTCGACTCATCAGTCATCCATTCTTTTCGGGGTTGTCGACGGGCCACACTGCAATATCGCGCAGGTCGCGTCAAGGCATCTGCGCAGACTTTGAGTTGTGCGCGACTCGATCAGCACACGAGGAATACTGCCGACGATTTTTCGTGTGCGGGACCCCGCGGACCGAGAGGTGGAAACCAGTGATTCTCAATATTGACGACTATCGAGCCGCAGCGAAGCGCCGCCTACCGAAACCGGTCTTCGACATCATTGACGGCGGCGCTGCCGACGAGCGCACCCTGCGACGCAACCGGGAGGCTTTCGACCAGATCGCGCTGCGGCCCCGCTCCCTGGGCGACGCGGGCGAACGCGACCTTTCGACCACGGTCCTGGGCGAGCACGTGTCCCTGCCCGTGCTGCTCGATCCGGCCGGTTTCGCGCGCATGGCCCACCGTTCCGCGGAGTTGGCGGTGGCCCGCGCTGCCGCGGCGGCCGGGGTCGTGTACGGCGTGAGCACGGTCACCAGCTTTCCGCTGGAGGAGGTGGCCCAGGCATCGAACGGCCCGAAGTGGTTCCAGCTCTACCCTCCGGCCGACCGGCAGGCCTGCGCCGAGCTCATCGACCGGGCGAAGGCGGCCGGGTACAGCGCGCTCTGCGTCACCATCGACGGCACGGTCGGCGGCAACCGGGAACGGGACCGCAGAAACCGGATCAGCGTCCCCTTGCGGGTGACCCCGGCCATGCTCGCGCACGGCGCGCTGCGCCCCCGCTGGGCCCTGGACTTCCTGCTCGGCGGCGCCGGGCGCGGATTCCAGGGCATGAAGGGCGTCGACAACGACTTCGCGCGACGCGGCCGCTCCGTCTCCGAGGCCGGGCAGGCCATCGCGGCCACCGCCCGGTCGGTGTCCGCGCCGGAGATCGCGTTCATCCGGGACCGCTGGTCCGGCCCCATGGTGATCAAGGGAGTGCACCGCGGTGACGAGTGCGATCTCATGATCGGGCTGGGCGCCGACGCCTTCGTGGTGTCCAACCACGGAGGCCGCCAGCTCGACGGAGTGCTGTCCTCCATCGAGATCCTGCCCGAGGTGGTCGCGGCGGTCGCCGGACGCGCGGAGGTCTATGTCGACAGCGGCTTCCGCCGGGGCACGGATGTGGTGAAGGCACTCGCGCTCGGCGCCCGCGGCGTGCTGGTGGGGCGTCCGTACCTGTTCGGGCTGGCCGTCGGGGGCGAGGCCGGCGTCACGGGTGTACTCGGCGTCTACCGGCGCGAGATCGACAACGCGATGGCGCTGCTGGGGTGTTCGTCGCTCCGTGAACTTCAGGGCTCCACCGTCCAGCTCCTTCCCGGATTCGCCGGACACCGGCCGTGAAAAAGGCCCGGGGATTGTAGCCGCGTACACATTTCGGCGGCGGTCCTTGTCCGCCGTTCCCATATACGGTCGATCTGTTGTGCGGCCGGGAGCCGGCAACGCATTATTCAGCACACCTTCGATTCAATGAGGATTCGGTCATGCGACTTGCGACATTCGTCGCCCCCGGTGAGTCCGGCCCGCGCAGTGGAGATGTCCGGGACGGGGTGGTGGTGAGCTTCGACGGCAACCCCTCGGTCGCGGACATTCTGGCGACGGCGGATCGGCCCGTCGCCCGCGGGCCGGAATTCGCGCTCACGGACGTACGGCTACTCGCCCCTTTCCGACCGCGTGCGGTGTTCATGGTGGGCGCCAACTACAAGGCACATGTCGACGCCGCCGCGAAGGTCGGGAAAATGCCCGACTGGCTGGCACCCGGCGAGATTCCCTGCCTGCTGAAGGGACCGGGCAGCCCGGTCGGACCGTCCGACCCCGTGGTGCGGCCACCGGAGATCAGGAGCCTGGACTACGAGGGCGAGCTGATGGCGGTGCTGGGCCCCGGCGGTCGCCCCGTCGGCTACGCGGTCGCCAATGACATCTCGGCCCGCGACGTGGGGGACCGCTGGCAGCTGACCCGGCACAAGGGCGGCGACACCTTCTGTCCCTGGGGCCCGTGGATCACCACGGCCGACGAGATACCGGATCCGTACGCGCTGCGGTTGCGCACCTGGGTCGACGACGAGCTGCGCCAGGACGGAAGCACCGCGGAGATGATCGTGCGGATACCCGAGATCGTCGACTACATCGGCAAGACCATCGCCGTCCGGCAGGGCGATCTGCTGCTCACCGGAACCCCGGCCGGCACCGCCGCGGAGATGACCGATCCGCGGTGGCTCCAGCCCGGGCAGCGGGTGCGCGTCGAGATCGAAGGGCTCGGCAGCATCGAGAACACGATCGTCGCCGGCTGAGACGACCGGTGTCGGCGCGGGTTCGCCGGCGCCGCACCGGCATTCCCGCACCGACCACACACGAGGAGGTCAGCATGACGCAGCTTTCGGTATCCGAAGTGGCCGCGGTACGGGACGAACTCGCCCGCGCCGAGATCCGCGACGCCCTGTTCCGCTACTGCCGTGGCGTCGACCGCGCCGACGAGGACCTGATCCGCTCCGCCTACCACCCCGACGCCCATGACCGGCACGGCAGGTACGACGGTCCCTCGCACGCCTTCGCGACTGCTCATGTCGCGCGGATGCCGTCAACGGCCGAGGGGATCCAGCATCTGCTGGGCAACATGCTCATCGAGCTGGACGGTGACAGCGCGCGGGTGGAGACGTACTTCATCGCCGCCTACCGGCCGAAGGCCGACCTCGACGTGGTCGCCATGTTCGGGGGACGCTATCTGGACCTCTTCGAGCGTCGCGGCGGCCCCTGGCTCATCGCCAACCGGACGGTCGTCAACGACTGGACCTTCCGCCACCCACTGCCGCGCGACACGGCGGGCGACGCGGGCTATCCCCGAGGCCGAAGCGATATCGAGGACCTGGTCTTCCACGCCGCCACCTGGGCGGTCCCGCTGCCCGCCGACACCGCGAAGGCCCAGCCGTGACAGCACCCGACGGTCCGAGAGGAGAACGATGACAACCAAAGTGGCATCGCTCGACGACTTCGAGGGCGAGACCGTCGCCCTGTGGCCGTGGAGCAGGCTCGGCGACCGGATATCGGTCACGCCCGTCCCGCACATCAGCGACGTCGGCGAACTGGCGCATCGCCTGGAACCGTTCGAGATCATCGTCGCGATGCGCGAACGCACTCCCATCACAAGGGACTTGGTACGGCGCCTGCCCAACCTCCGGCTGCTGGTGACCACCGGCCCCGGGAACGCCGCGCTGGACCTCACGGCACTGGCCGAGCACGGGGTCACCGTGTCGGCGAGCTGCTACAGCGTCGACTCGACCGTGGAGATGACCTGGGCGCTCCTGCTCGCGGCGGCACGCAGGATCCCCGCACAGGACCGGGCGATCAAAGCGGGGCGGTGGGACCATCTGATCGGTCCCCAACTCTACGGGCGCACCCTGGGACTTGTCGGACTCGGCCGCATCGGCAGCCGCGCGGCACGGGTGGCGCAGGCGTTCGGCATGCGGGTGACTGCCTGGAGCGAGAACCTCACCGCCGAACGCTGTGCGGAGGTCGGGGTGGAACTCGCCACCAGGGAGGGTCTCTTCGGGGAATCGGACTTCGTCTCCGTGCACATCCTCGGGAGCGAACGCGCCCGAGGGTACGTCACCGCCGCCGACATCGCGAGGATGAAGAAGTCGGCGTATTTCGTGAACACCTCGCGCGGCTTCATCGTGGACGAGGCCGCTCTGGTCGACGCGCTCGCAGCGGGAGCGATCGCCGGAGCCGGGCTCGATGTCTTCGTCGACGAGCCGCTGCCCGAGGACCACCCGCTGCGCGGCCTGGGCAACACCGTCCTCACCCCGCACAGCGGTTATGTGGCCGTGGACCTGTACGAGCAGTGGGGCCGCGAGATCGTGCACGACATCGAGACCTACCTGAACGGCGAACCGGCCAACACCATCTCCCCGGAGCAGCCGTTCCTGGACATGGCGCGGTGGCGGTGGGGCTCCCAGGACTGACAGGCCACGACGGGTCAGCGGTCCCGTGGCCGGCGACCGCGCTCATGCGGCTGCTGAGCCCGGCCCATCTCCAGGATCAGCGGGAGCACGCGCTGCCGCACCCGCTCGCTCAGGACGACCTCCGTCTTGGTCCGAACCACACCCGGCAACCATGCCCTCCCGCTCCAACCGGGCCAGACGTGACTGAACCGTGCCGCGGGCGGCGCCGAGGATCCGGGCGTATTCCCGCATCCCCGCCCGCGGCTCCTCCAGGAGAAGGCGGAGCAGCGCTGTGTCCAGTTCATCCACAGGTGCCGACGGCCCTTCATCAGCTACGAATCGCCCCCACCTGAACCAACTACCCAGTCAAATGCACATCCTTGTGACCCACTTGCGTATTGCAGTTCCAGCACTTGAGCCATCTGACCTGTTCCTGTGAGTAGAAGCGGCGGTGCGTCATGTCTTCTGCGGTGATTTCAACAGCGTCAACGGGCGGTGGCTTCGCTCTGGACGACCGCTACCGGAACGAGGACGGAATGGTCTACACGACCGGCGTCCAGGCGCTGGTGCGCGTGCTGTTGGACCGGATCAGGCACGACCGGCGCGCCGGGCGGGACACCGCGGCCTTCGTCTCCGGCTACGAGGGCTCGCCGCTGGCGGGCTTCGACCTGGAGCTGGCCCGGCAGTCGGCCTTGCTCGCCGAGCACCGCATCGTGCACCGACCCGGCCTCAACGAGGAACTGGCCGCGACCTCGGTGATGGGAAGCCAACTGGCCGGGGAAGCAGGCACCTTGCGGCCGGACGGCGTCACGGGCCTCTGGTATGGGAAGTCCCCGGGCCTGGACCGGGCGAGCGATGCCTTCCGGCACGCCAACCTGGTCGGCACCCAGCCCCGGGGTGGCGCGGTCGCACTGGTCGGCGACGACCCGTTGGCCAAGTCCTCGACCGTGCCGTGCGCCTCCGAACACGCCCTGGCCGACCTGGGGATACCGATCTTCTACCCGGCGGACTGTCAGGACATCCTGGAGTACGGACTGCACGCGGTGGAACTCTCGCGGGCCAGCGGCGTATGGGCCTCGATGAAGGTGGTCACCAACGTCGCGGACGCGGCCGGCACCGCACTGGTGCCCCAGCACTGGAGTGCGCCGACACTGACCGGCACCGGCGCGTACGGTCACCGGCCCAGCGCACATCTGCTGGGCGCCGGGCTCGCGGCACTGGAGCGCAGCCTGCACACCGTACGCCTGCCGCTGGCACTGGAGTACGTGCGCGCCAGCGGGGTGAACAGGATCACCCGGAGCACCGCGGCCGACCGGATCGGCGTCATCGCCGCCGGCAAGTCCTACCTCGACCTCCAGCAGGCGCTGCGCGCCCTGGGCCTGGACGGGAACGCCCTGGCCCGCCACGGGATCAGGGTGCTCAAGCTGGGCGTCATCCATCCCGTCGATCCCACCGTGGTCCGGGAATTCGCGACCGGGCTCACCGAGATCGTGGTCGTGGAGGAGAAGCGGTCCTTCGTGGAGTCCGCCGTCAAGGAGATCCTTTACGGGCGGCCCGACGCGCCGGCCGTCCACGGCAAGACGGGGCCGGACGGAAGGACACTCTTCAGCGGCATCGGCGAGCTCGGCCCGGACACGATCGCGGCCGCGCTGGCCCGCCGGTTCGACGCGCACGGCGGGATCGAACCGGTCGGCGCCTGGCAGCGGCGCCGCCGCCGGGAGCGCGTCTCGCTGCCCTTGTTGTCCAGGACGCCGTACTTCTGCTCCGGCTGCCCGCACAACTCCTCGACCAAGGTGCCCCAGGGCTCGCTGGTGGGCGCCGGTATCGGCTGCCACACCATGGCGGTACTGATGGAGCCGACGCAGGTGGGCACGGTCGTCGGGCTGACCCAGATGGGCGGGGAGGGCGCCCAGTGGATCGGCATGGCGCCGTTCGTCGAGGACCGGCACTTCACGCAGAACATCGGCGACGGCACTTTCACGCACTCTGGCAGCCTCGCCGTGCGCGCGGCCGTCGCCGCGGGCGTCGACATCACCTTCAAGCTGCTCCACAACTCGGCGGTTGCGATGACCGGCGGCCAGCAGGCGGTCGGCGCGCTGCCGGTCGAGCGGGTGGCATCGCTCCTCCTGCTGGAGGGCGTGACCAGGGTGATCATCACCAGCGACGCCCCCGGTCGGCTGCGCAAGGCGGCGCTGCCCCGTGGCGCCGAGATCCGCCATCGCGACGAACTGCTCAGCAGTCAGCGGGAGTTGGCCGCGACCCCTGGGGTCACCGTGCTGATCCACGACCAGGAGTGCGCCGCGGAGAAGCGGCGCAAACGACGCCGTGGCACGGCGCAGGCTCCGGCCGCCCGGGTAGTGATCAACGAGCGGGTGTGCGAGGGATGCGGCGACTGCGGAACCAAGTCGAACTGCTTGTCCGTGCAGCCGGTGGCCACCGAGTTCGGACGCAAGACCCGGATCCACCAGTCCTCCTGCAACGTCGACTACGCGTGCCTGGACGGCGACTGCCCCTCGTTCGTCACCGTGCTGCCCGGCAAGGGCCGGGCCCGCCGGGCGCTGCCCGATCTGTCCGCCCAGGAGCTTCCCGAGCCCCGGCACACACCCGGCGCGACGGACTTCACCGTGCGGATCACGGGGGTCGGCGGCACCGGCGTCGTCACGGTCGCGCAGATCGTAGCCACGGCGGCAGTGGTGGCCGGCCGCCAGGTCCGCGCGCTCGACCAGACGGGTCTGGCCCAGAAGGGCGGCGCGGTGGTCTCGGACCTCAAGGTCACCTCGGACGTAGTGGAGCAAGCCGCCAAGCTGGCCGCCGGAGAGTGCGACCTGTATCTGGCCTGCGATTCACTGGTGGGCGCCGACCCCCAGCACCTGGAGGCCGCAGACCCGGCTCGGACCACTGCGGTGGTGTCCACCAGCGAGGTGCCGACCGGCCGGATGATCGTGGACACCTCGGTGTCCTTCCCCGAAGAGCCTGGCATACGGTCCGCGATCGACGCGGCCAGCGCGCGGACCTGTTACGCGGACGCGCGGGAACTTGCCGAAGCGCTCTTCGCCGACGACCAGTACGCCAACGTCCTGCTCCTCGGCGCGGCCTACCAGAGCGGCGCGCTGCCCTTGCCCGCCGCGGCCGTCGAACGGGCCATCGAACTGAACGGCTCCGCCGTGCGACGCAACATCCAGGCGTTCCGGCGCGGGCGGCAGTCGGTGGCCGACCCCGACGCCCTGTCCGCGCTCACCGCCCCCGCACCGTCCTCCGCCCCCCGGCCCGACACGGCGGGTGCCGCTGAGGTAAGGGCCCTGGTCGGCGCGCGGCCCGGCACGGAGCTGGCCAGACTGCTCGACATCCGGATACCGGATCTGATCGCCTACCAGAACCGGGCCTACGCCCGCGGCTACGCCGAATTCGTGGAGCGCGTGCGTCGGCTGGAGGCGGGCGCCACCGAGGTGACCGAGGCGGTGGCCCGCAACCTGTACAAGCTCATGGCCTACAAGGACGAGTACGAGGTCGCCCGGCTCTGCCTGGACCAAGAGCTGACGACCGACATCCGGGCCCGGTTCGGCGCGGATGCGCGCTACTCCTACCGGCTGCACCCGCCGGTGCTCAGGGCCCTGGGGCTGAAGCACAAGATCGGCCTGGGGCGCTGGTCCCGCCCCGGTTTCCGTCTGCTGTACGCGCTGCGCCCGGTCCGCGGCACCCGGCTCGACCCGTTCGGCCGTGCGAAGGTCCGCCGGGTGGAGCGGGCCCTGGTCCAGGAGTACCGGCAGGCCGTCCTCGACGCCCTGACCGCCGGACGGCCGGACGACTGGGCCGTTGTCGTCGAACTGGCCGCCCTGCCCGACATGATCCGCGGCTACGAGGACATCAAGCTGGGAAATGCGGCGGCCTACCGCGAGCGCGTGGCCGAACTCCTTGGCCGGCTGCGCGACGCGCAGGCGCCGGACGGGCAGCCCATCCCGTCCGGCGGCTGAGGCGACAACCCGCGGGAACCGCCCGGGAGGCGGCGCCGCGCGGCCGGGCCACAGCGGCGTCCGCACTCTTGGGTCTCCTCCTGGAGACCTCACATCAGAAACGGTAGAACGCCCGGGCGTTGCCCGACATCAGCTTCTCCTGCGCCGGCGGCGTCATCGCGTCCAGGAGCACCTGGATGTCGTCGTCGTGCCGGTGCGGATAGTCCGAGGCGAACATCAGCATGTCGTCCGAGCCCAGCCAGCGCACGATACGCGCCAGTTCCTCCGGCGGTCCGGCGTCCAGCGGCGCGACCGTGAAACGGACCCGGTCGCGGAGCAGCTCCCAGACCGGCTCATTGAGCCAGGGCACGTCCCGGCGGGCGCCCTTGCGCTTGGCCTCCATCCGCCACCAGATGGACGGCAGCCAGGTGAAGCCGCCTTCCTGGAAGGTGACGCGCAGATCGGGGAACGCCTGGAAGGTGCCCTCCCCCACGATGCTCAGCAACTGCATGATGTACGTGGCCTGTTCCGCCGCATACTCCTCGGCGTACCACGACGCCCAGCCGGTCGGTGTCGGGGAGAACTCCGATGTCCCACCCCAGTGGAGGTTCATCGCCAGGCCCTTGTCGACAAGTGCGGCGATGACCGGATGCCAGAGCCGGTTGCCCCAGGGCCGGTCGGTCCGTACCGGCAGCATGACCTGGACGAAGCCGGGGTGGCCGCCGACCCGCCGGATCTCACGGACCATCTCCTCGGGGTGGTGCCCGGGGACGACCATCGACGCCCGCAGACGCGGCTCCTTGTCCAGCCACTCATGGATGATCCAGTCGTTCACCGCTCGGGCGATCATGGGACCGACATCGGGATGCCTGATCCAGTCGATGCCGTAATAGCAGTTGAGGATCGCGAGATCCACCTTGAGGGGATCCAGCAGATCTGCCCTGAGGAGCGAGACATCGGACGCCGCGGGCCGTCCGTCGGCCGGCCGCCATTCGGGCCGGACGGTCGAGGGGGCACCCGAGGGATAGGTGTACTCCACCGCGGGCACCGGCCCGGTGAAACCGCGTTCGCGGACATAGGCCTGCCAGTGGTCCGACATATAGGGCATCAGCGCGCCGAGCGAAGGAACCACGGCATGGACGTCCGCATCGATCACTGGTCCGTCCCACTTGGCACGGAGATCGAGCGGAGAGGTCGTCAGGACGCCGGTCATGAGCGCTCCTTTCTCTGTACTCACGGTCGTCCTGAACGCTAGACGCTTCCGGTCGGAAGGGAGCCGACCGCGATAGGTCTTGTCCCTGATAACAAAAGCCCGACTGGTTCGTTGTATCCCCCGACCAGCATGGATGACATTTCCCAGTCACCCTTGGGAACCGGGTGACCCGCTGTCATGCTGGTTGATTATGAGCGAACCGACCGTTGCACCCGATGAATTCGCGGATATTCTGCACCAGGTTCGACACTTCATACGGAACGAAGTAGTACCGCGCGAAAACGAAATCGTCGCCACGGACCGTGTGCCGGACGATATCCGCCGAGCCGCCGCCGCGATGGGACTTTTCGGCTACGCGATCCCGCCGGAATGGGGTGGCCTCGGCCTCGACCTGGCGCAGGACGTCGAGCTGGCGATGGAATTCGGCTACACCACACTGGCTTTCCGGTCGATGTTCGGAACAAACAACGGCATCGCGGGCCAGGTTCTGGTCAACTTCGGGACCAGCGCCCAGAAGAAACGCTGGCTCGCTCCTGTCGCCACCGGGGAGGTCATCGCCTCGTTCGCGCTCACCGAGCCCGGTGCCGGATCGAATCCGGCCGGTCTCCGGACCTCCGCACGCCGTGACGGAGACTGCTGGGTGATCGACGGCCAGAAGCGGTTCATCACCAACGCCCCGGTGGCGGGGCTCTTCGTGGTGTTCGCGCGCACCAGGGAGCGCACCGCCGCCGACCCGGGCATCTCGGTGTTTCTCGTCCCCTCGGACTCACCAGGCGTCGGAGTGGGCCGGAAGGACACGAAGATGGGCCAGGAGGGCGCCTGGACGGCCGATGTCGTATTCGACTCCGTCCGGGTGCCCGAGGAGTCCCTGGTGGGCGGCGACGAGCAGGCCGGGTACCGCGCAGCCATGACCTCGCTGGCCCGCGGCCGGGTCCACATAGCGGCGCTGGCGGTCGGCACCGCCCAGCGCGCGCTCGACGAATCGGTGGTCTACGCGGCGGCGAACACGCAGGACGGGGTGCCCATCGGTACGCACCAACTCGTCCAGGCCATGCTCGCCGACCAGTACACAGGTGTCGCGGCCGGCCGGGCGCTGGTCCGCGAGACGGCGGCCGCCTATGTCAGCGGCCGGGACCGGCGGATCGGTCCGTCCGCCGCCAAGCTCTTCTGCACCGAGATGGCGGGGGAGGTGGCCGACCGCGCTGTGCAGATCCATGGCGGCACGGGGTACATGCGGGACGTCCCGGTGGAACGGATCTACCGAGACGTACGGCTGCTGCGCCTGTACGAGGGAACGAGCGAGATCCAGCGCCTGATCGTCGGCGGCGCCCTCGTCCGCGGGCACAACGGCTCCGCGCCCTGACGGGGCGCCCGCGGGACCTTCGACCACGCCATAACGCCTCGAAGTCGGAAGGAAACGACAGTGGCACATCTGGAGGGCCGGAGCGCAGTCATCACCGGCGGTGCGCAGGGCATCGGCTTCGCCATCGCCGAAGCGTTCGTCAAGGAAGGGGCACGGGTGGTGCTCGGCGACCTCGACCCGGAGGCGACACAGGCCGCGGCGAGCAGACTCGGCGGACCCGACGTGGCGATCGCCGTACGGTGCGACGTGACCAGTTCATCCGAAGTGGACGCCCTGCTTCATCGGACACTGGCTGCTTTCGGGTCACTGGACGTCATGGTCAACAACGCGGGAATCACCCGCGACGCCGGCCTGCGGACGATGACCGAGAGCCAGTTCGACGACGTGATCAACGTGCATCTCAAAGGCACCTGGCACGGCACTCGACTGGCCGCCGCCGTCATGCGCGAGCGCGGAGCCGGCGTAATAGTCAATGTCTCCTCCCTGTCAGGCAAGGTCGGGATGGCCGGCCAGACCAACTATTCGGCGGCGAAGGCCGGGATCGTCGGCCTGACCAAGGCCGCCGCGAAGGAGCTGGCCCACCACGGCGTCAGGGTGAACGCGATCCAGCCGGGGCTGATCCGCTCGAAGATGACCGAGTCGATGCCGCAGCGGGCGTGGGACCAGAAGATGAGCGAGATCCCGATGCGACGGCCGGGCGAGCCGGCGGAGGTCGCGGCGGTCGCCCTGTTCCTGGCTTCGGACCTGTCCTCCTACATGACCGGAGCCGTGCTGGAAGTCACCGGCGGACGGTTCATGTGACCACCGCACCGGACACCCGGAGAGGTCGCGTGCCATGCGAGATGTAGTGATCTGCGAACCCGTCCGCACTCCCATCGGCGGCTTCGGCGGCTCCTTGAAGAACCTGACCGCGGCCGACCTGGGCGAGGCCGCCCTGCGCGGCCTGCTCACCCGGACCGGCCTGGACCCTGCCGCCGTCGAGGAGGTCGTGCTCGGCCACTGCTATCCGACAAGCGAGGCACCGGCCATCGGACGGGTGGTGGCCTTGAACGCAGGTCTCCCCGTCACCGTGACGGGCCTCCAGGTCGACCGGCGGTGCGGGTCGGGTCTCCAGGCGGTGTTGCAGGCGGCACTGGAAGTCCGGGCGGGCGTGCGGGACCTGGTCGTGGCCGGCGGGGCCGAGAGCATGAGCAACGCCGCCTTCTACACCACCGACATACGGTGGGGCGTCAAAGGGCAGGCCGTGGCTTTGCAGGACGGGCTCGGACGTGGTCGCGTCACCGCCGGCGGACGCCTGCATCCCGTACCGGGAGGCATGCTGGAGACGGCGGAGAACCTGCGTCGCGAGTACCGCATCCCCCGCGGGGAACAGGACCGGCTCGCAGTCGAGTCCCATCGCCGGGCGGTCGCGGCACAGCGCGACGGTGTGTTCGCCGAGGAGATCGTGCCGGTGTCCGCCTCGACGAGGAAGGGCGAGTTCCTCGTGGACACCGACGAACATCCGCGCCCGGACGCGTCGTTGGAGACGCTCGGCAGGCTCCGTCCGGTGCTCGGCAGGAACGACCCGGAAGCCACCGTGACCGCGGGCAACGCCAGTGGACAGAACGACGCCGCGGCCGTCTGCGTGGTGACGCACCGAAAGCGGGCCGAGGCACTGGGCCTGCGCCCGCTGGTCCGGCTGGTCGCGGCGGGCGCCGCGGGCGTCGCACCCAGGGTCATGGGGATCGGCCCGGTGCCCGCCACTCGTGCGGCGCTGGAGCGGGCCGGGCTGAAGTTCTCCGATCTGGACCTGATCGAACTCAACGAGGCCTTCGCGGCCCAGGTGCTGGCCTGTACCCGGGAGTGGGGATTCGGTGAGACGGATTTCGACAGACTCAACGTGCACGGCTCTGGGATCGCGCTCGGCCACCCGGTCGGTGCCACCGGAACCCGTATGCTCGGCGCTCTTGCACGGGAGCTGCACCGGCGCGAGGCCCGGTACGGGCTGATGACCATGTGCATCGGCGGTGGCCAGGGGCTGGCCGCGATCTTCGAGCGCGTGACACCGTGACGTCACGGGTGCAGCGGTACGACCTCCGCCGTGTCCTCGGGCAGGGCGGAGGCATCCATGGCCGGCCGCTCGCCGTGCACCACCCGGCGGCGCGCGAAAGCCCACCACACCTCGGAATGCACCTCCGCCGACTTCAGTGACCGCCCGGTGATCTCTTCGAATTTCCGCAGGCGGTACCGGACGGTATTCACATGGAGAAAATCCGACTTGGCCGTCTCTGCAAGGCCGTAGTCGGATTCCAGATAGCGAGCCACAGTGGCCAGGATCGCCCGCCCCGAAGCGCCGAGACGTGCCACTGGCTCTATGTACCTGGCGACCAGGACATCGCCGACCTCGTTGTCCGACAGCACGCTCGGATACAGTCCGAGCGAGTCCAGTGACTGCTGACCGTGCAGTCCGAACGCCACCGAGGTCTCGTGCGCCCGGCTTGCGCGCAGAAACGCGTTGGCCACCGCGGAGAGCCCAACGGGGCCGGTGACGCCTATGGGCACGGGCGCCGGGGTCGGCGGCAGATGCTCGACTATTCCGCAGACATCCCCGTTGATACAGGTGGTGAGGCCCGGGCCTCCGCTGCACAGGTACTGGGCGATCCCCGCAGGGGTGTGCTCCGGCGTGGGCCTCGCGCGCACCGCGTAGAAGCGCCTGCTGGAGTTGAGGCCGTACCGCTCGAACTCGCCAGGGGCCGCAGCGGCACCGGAGCCGTCCAGGAGCACGCTCCGCACCAGCTGGGCGGCCCGGTGGTCCACGGTGTCCGCGGGCGCCTGGGTGCCGCCGTGCGCCCGCAGTACGGCGAGAAGCCCCGCGTCAAGCCATTCCGCCAGCAGCTCGGACAGCAGGACGAGTTTCGGCGCCTGGAGGATGTTCGGCGCCATCCTGGCGGCCCGCCGGTTCAACTCGGTCCGGTAGAGATGGAAGACCTTCACCGCCTCGTCGACCGGTATGCCCTGTTCGGCACGGAGCACGGCCCAGGCCCTGCATGCCTCGAAGTACTCGGCGTCCGGCTGGCGGCGGTGGGCGATGGCATCGCGGACCATGTGGGAGACGCCGGGACTCCAGAACGGTTCGTAGCCCCAGTTGCGAAAGGACGGGAGATCTCGTCTGGCTCGGTCCCACGTGCCGCGCTCGACGCTCTCGATCGCGTATACGGCGGCGACGAAGCCGCTCCACTCCGCTGTGCTGTCGACCGCCCTTGTTGAGCGGAGGATCTGCCCTGACTGCGTTGTCATGGAATCCTCTTGGGTCCTGGTTGCCTAGCCCGTGCTTTCGATGGTTCCTGTTCGGGAGGAATGGATACTGCTCGGCGTCGGGATCGGTCCTGTCGACGGCCCGGAGGTTCAGGAGCCGCCATGCTGCGGCTTTCCGGATCGAACCCAGATGATGCGGCCGGAGGATCCCAAGTAGTCGCATACTACCTAGTATCAGACCATCGTCAAGGTTCTGCGCAAGCAACGTTCGACCCTCGTCTCACGGCCGGCGGCGTATGTGGTCCGGTGGCTGCTCCCTGGGCACATGCCGGGCCCCGTCGGCATGCGGACATCCCGGTGCCGCGGTCGCGCCTCGGTCGGCCAGACGGCGCCGGGATCACCGCGCTCACAGCTGCAGGCGCGAGACCCTCTCGGCCACGCGGGCCGGGCTGCTGGAGCCGTGAGGTTCGGCAGTCACGGCGACGGCGACCCGGAAGCCCCCGGGGACAGCGACGCCGGAAGCGACGGACAGCGAGGCACGGATCTTCCCGCCGGCCCGGACCGGCGCGGCGAAACGAGCCCTGTCCAGCCCGCAGTTCACGCCGGTGACATCGGCGAACGGACTGAACCGTTCCTGCTCGATGACCGTCCAAACGTCTGCACCAATGTGGGTGCCGACGGCTGCGACGGATCAGACAAGGGCGGCGACCACCCGTGTCACGTGTTCCGCTCCGGCGCGCCCGAGCCTCCGAGGCCCAGCCCGTACAGCCGGTCGGCCGTCCGCCACATGATGTCCTCCAGGGTTTCCGCGGGCAGTTGGCTCGGCAGCGCCTCGGTGGGCGAGTCGAAGTCCCAGTGCGGGTAATCGGTGGAGAACATCAGCCGGTTCTCGGGGAAGAGACCGCTGAACTGTTCGTAGATCTCGCGGAACCACGGTTTGTGCTCGGGCTCTTCTGCGGGCTGAGTGGTCACGTACAGGTGCTCCGCGATGTATTCCGATGGTTTGCGCCGGAGGTCGGGAACCTCGTCGCGGAGTGTCGTCCAGATCCGGTCCAGGCGCCATGCGTAGGGGGCGAGCCAGGACCAGTTCGCTTCGAGCATGGCGATCTTCAGCTCGGGGTACCGGTCGAAGGTGCCCTCGAAGATCAGGCTCGCGATATGGCCGTAGGCGGAGAGGGGATGGCTGACGTGGCTCTCATAGAAGTACGAGGCCGCCGGGAACCCGCTGGAGACATGCAGGGCGATGGGCAGGCCGTGGTCGACCGCCGCCTCGATGACCTTGTGGTAGCGGGGGTTGCCCAGCGGAGAGGTCATGCGGATCGGCAGGAGGACCTGCGCCCATTGCCCGCTCGACTCACGGCACCGGTGGATTTCCGCGGCCGCCGCCCGATCGTCGTCGAACGGCGTGGAGATGGAGCCGAGCCAGCGCTTGTCCGGGCCGAGCCACTTCTCGGCCATCCACTCGTTGGTCGCCCGGAGCAGGGCGTCGCTGAAGGCCCGTGGCTGGTTGCCGCCGAAGTGCGTGGGGAACAGCGCGTTCGTGGCGTTGAGGATGGCGTAGTCGATGTCGTACAGGTCCAGAAGCTGTTTGCGGGCGAAGTCCGCGTCTCCCCCGGGAACGTCGCCCTCGGGCCACGCGTCCATGCGGGCCGCGAACGGCCGGATGCCGACCAGTCCGGGGAACGGCCCCCGCGCGCCGAACTGTTCGAGATAGCGCCGCCAGCGCGCCGGCAGGAAGGCGGCGAGATGGTTCGCGCCGGGCCACGGATGCACGTCGCAGTCGACGATCGCGGCGGGCCGGCCGGCCGCGCGTCGTGGATCGGCAGTACTTGTCCCGACAGGAATCGCCGTCATGGTTGCCTCCTCAAGGGCAGCTGTGGCAGGGGGCGGTCGGGCCCGGTTCCCCGGTCCCCGGCCGCTAGCGGGTGGTGACCACCAGGTAGTCGTCCTCGACGGTGATCGGCACCCGCTCGGCGATGTACGGGCCTGGCACGAGTCGGGTGCCGGACTCCTGCTCGTCGGTCAACTCGGCCGCCAGTGACAGTCCTTGCTCGACGTGTACCGGATACGGCCGCAGACGGGTCCGCCGCGGGTCGAAATAGGACTGCCCGGTCTGGACGTCGAACTCCCAGCCGTGCCAGGGGCACTCAAGGAATGTCCGCTCGCCGGTGCGTACGTACTCCCCCGGCCGGCCCGAGGTGAGCTCTCCCACGAGCTGCCCCTCGCACATCGGCCCGCCGCGGTGGGGACACCGGTTGAACAAGCCGTAGAACTCGTCGTCGATGCGGAAGATTCCGATCGAGCGGCCGTTGACCTCCACCACGATATGTCCGCCGGCGGGGACGTCATCAGCCCGTGCTACAACGTATTTGGTCACCGTTGAGGTCCTCGCAGTCGATAGGACGTGCTGGTGCCGCCCCGCCCGTCGGCGTCACCGGCACGTCACTCCGCTCCCGTCCCAGGTCCCGCAGGACGCGAAGGGCCATGTAAGTCGCGTGCCGGAAGCGAGGTCAACGCGCCGGCGGCCGGCTCCGGCTTCTTCGTCGATGCCCACCAAGACCGGACCGGCAGGGTTGTCCTGCGGCACAACATCGGCCCGCGCCCCATCCCGCAACCGCCTGGCCACGGTTACGGTCCGTCCATGCCGAACGCCATGTCATACCCACCAGGCGGCGCCCGGTGACCGCGCACACCGGTACCGCCGCCGTCCGGTCGGAGGCCGGGACACTCCCTCGGCCTCCCAGGATCGAGGTCGTCGTCGAGGACACCTCCCCCGTGGCGGACGACGTCCTCGCTCTGCGCCTCGCGCGGGGCGACGGCGGAGCCCTGCCCGCCTGGGAACCGGGCGCCCACATCGATCTCTTCCTGGGCAACGGCCTCGAACGCCAGTACTCGCTGTGCGGCGACCCGCGCCGGAACGACAGCTGGACGATCGCGGTCCTCCACGAGCCCCGTGGCCGTGGCGGCTCCCACTGGGTGAGGACCCAGGTCCGCAAAGGGACGCAGCTCACCGTCCGGGGCCCGCGCAACAACTTCCCCCTCGTCGAAGCGTCCCGTTACATCCTGATCGCCGGCGGCATCGGCATCACCCCGCTGCTGCCCATGGCCGAGGAACTGGCCCGCCGGGGCGCCGACTGGCAACTGCACTACGGCGGCCGGGAGGCGGCGTCCATGGCCTTCACCGAGCGCCTGCGCCCATGGCCGGACCGGGTGCGGATCCGCCCGGAGACCGAGTACGGGTTGCTCGACCTCGATGCGATCCTCGGAGAACCGCACAGCACGACAGCGGTGTACTGCTGCGGTCCCGAGGGTCTGCTGGAGGCCGCGCAGACCCGGTGCCGGCGCTGGCCCGCGGGGTCCTTGCACATCGAGCGGTTCCGGCCGCGGCCCGATGCCCGGCAGGGCGAGGACCAGGACTTCGAGGTGGTGCTGGACCGCAGCGGCGTCACCCTCCAGGTTTCCGTCGGCGAGTCCATCGTGGACGTCCTGGAATCGACCGGGATCGAGGTCGACACCTCCTGCCGCGAGGGAACCTGCGGCACCTGTGAGACCACGGTGCTCGACGGTGTCCCGGACCACCGCGACTCGTTCCTGACCGAGGAGGAGCGGAACACCTCAGAGACCATGATGATCTGTTGCTCCCGGGCGCGGACGGCACGGATAGTGCTGGATCTCTGAGCACCCGCCCCACGCTCGGGTTTCCCCGAAATTCGGTTTCCTGACGGCAGACCCTACACCGATCTCCGAATATCTTTGGAGATCTGGACACAACATCCCGACACCGGTTGACCACCATTCAGGTCCTTCATAAATTCATCCGCCATCGGCATCATCACGCCTGCATATCGCTTCCCAGAATGCCCAGCAGTCCGTGCTCACGATCGAATCCGGGAGGACCGGTGTCACTTCTCGCTGACGCGGCGATGGAATCCGATGCCCTGCTCGACGGGCTCCCCGAACCACGTGAACCAGGATTCTGGGACGGGGTCAGGCGGGGATATATTCCCGCGAAGAATCTGTCGATCGACCCGTCGCTCCGACTCCACAGGGCAGCGGCCGAAGAAATCGACCCCGTGACCTACGAGGTCGTACGGTATTCGCTGCTGAACATCAACATCGAGCACAACGCTCTGCTGCAGAAGCTCGCGGTGTCCCAGGTCATCATTTTGTCACGGGACTACCAGACGGCTCTGCTCACCGAGGACGGGGAAGTCCTGTTCGTCGGGCCGGGAGTCCAGTACTTCGCGAACACGGCGTCCCTGTGCGTCCAGTACACCCTGGAGAACCGGTCGGGAAATCCGGGGATCCACCCCGGCGACATGTTCATCATCAACGACTCGTTCGTCGGGGCGCCGCACCAGATGGACACCTGCGTGGCCGCTCCGGTCTTCGTGGGCGACGAACTCTTCTGCTGGGTGACGAACACGCTGCACTACCAGGACGTCGGCGGAACCGCTCCTGGAAGCTTCTGCCACGATGCCACCGACGCGTTCCAGGAGGGGCTCCACTGGCCGCCCGTCAGGATTGTCGAGGCGGGACGGCTGCGCGACGACGTCGAAAGGCTCTTCGCCCGGCAGAGCCGTTTCCCCGAACTCGTCGGAATGGACCTCCGAGCGGCGATCGCGGCCGACGAGCACGCCCGCAGGAAAATAGCCGCGCTGGTCGGGCGCTACGGCGCCGATGTGGTCAAGGGCGTGATGCAGGGAACCCTGAAAGCGGGCGAGAGGCTGTTCGCCGAACGGCTGCGCTCCATTCCGGACGGCCGCTGGTCACACCGCTTCTACACCGAGGGCACGCTGCCGGGAGACCGGTCGGTCCAGACCCTGCAGGTGAACCTGACGAAAGTCGGGGACCGGGTGTACGTGGACAACCGGGGAACCGATCCGCAGGCCGGGTCGATCTCCATGACCTTCGGCCCCTTCGCCGGTTCCGTGCTCGCCGGGATGATGGGACAGATCGTCGCCGACCTCGGCGGAGCGTACGGTGGCGCCTACCGACTGGTGGAATTCCGCCTCGAACCCGGCACGATCCTGTGCGCCGACTACCCGGCAGCCGTCAGCCCCACCCCGTTCACCGCGACGAACCTGGTGAACGCGGTGGCGATCGCCACCGCGAAGATGCTCTCCTGCGGTGACGAGGCGACGGCCCGGCTCATCCTGGGCGCGCAGTTCACCCACCCGGGCGGCTCCACCGGCCTCGCGGGCGTCGATCTCAAGGGCGGCCAGTTCGTGGTGGCCGGCGGCGAGATGATGCTCGGCTCCTTCGGCGGATCCCCGTGGCGAGACGGTCCCGACTTCGGCGGGCACTGGTGGATCCCGTCCGGCATCGGGCCCAACGTGGAGGATCTGGAGTCGTTCAACCCCATCGTCTATCTCTACCGGCGGGCACTGCCGGCCGGCCTCGACGGAGCGGGACGGCACCGGGGCGGACTCGGCTTCGTGTACGGCATGACCCTGCGCGGCACCGCGGGGGGAATGGTGCTGTACACGATGGGCGAGGCGTTCCCCAAGGGCGCCGGCCTGCTGGGCGCCGCCCCGGGGAGCCGCGCCCACGTCAAGGTGGTCCAGGGCAGCGATGTCTTCGACCGGTTGCGGGACGGGCATGTCCCGGTCGGGGTGGAAGAGCTGGCGGGCGAGCAGCGGGAGCTGCCGTGGAAGACGCAGGGGCATCCGCTCGTCGACGGAGACGTGCTGGAGGGCCTCTTCCCCTCCGTCGCCGGCTGGGGGGACCCCCTGCGCCGGGACCCCGCCGCGGTACTGGTGGACATCGAGGAGCACGGCCTCACCGCGGAGGCGGCGGCCCGCGTGTACGGCGTGCTGCTCCGTGACGGCGCGGCCGGACTCGACGCGCAGGCGACGGCCCGGCGCCGCCGGGAACTGCGCGGACAGCGGCTCGCCGGCGCGGATCCCGGTGAGCCCGTCCCCGCCCCGCGGGGCGCGCGCAGGGTGGGCGAGCTGCTGCACGTGGTCGACGGCCGGTGGTGGTGCAACGGCGCGGACCTCGGTCCGGCGGACGGGAACTACAAGGACGCCGCCGTCGTCCGGGAGTCGCCGATACGGTCGATCGGCCCCGAGTTCGAGTGCTCCGACCCCGAGCTGGCCGACCGTGTCGTGCTGCGGGAGTACATCTGCCCGGTCACCGGATTCGTCATCGATTCCGAGATCGTCCTGTGCGAGCAGAGCCCGCTGCACGACCTCCACATCCGACTCTGAGGAGCACCGCCATGACCGCCTACAGCATCGGAGTCGACATCGGGGGCACGTTCACCGACTGCGTGCTGGTCGACGAACGGGGCCGGATCTCGACCGCGAAGACCCTGTCGACCCATTCGACGACGCCGACCGAGGGCGTACTGAACGGTCTGGGGCTGCTGGCCGCGGACAGCGGTCTCGCCCTGGACGAACTGCTCGTGCGCACCGAACGGTTCAGCCACGGCACCACGATCGGAACGAATCTGGTCGTGGAGCGCAAGGGCGCGTCCGTGGGACTGCTGGCCACCAAGGGACACGGCGACGCGTTCCTCATGATGCGCAGCCAGGGACGCACCAGCGGTCTCACCGGCGACCGCGTCTTCGACGCCCATCACGAGACCATGCCCGCTCCGCTCGTCCGCCGCCGCAACGTCGCCGAGATAGAAGAGCGCATCACCTCCGACGGCAGTGTGCTGGCCCCGCTGAACGAGATCCAGGCGCGGGAGGCGGTCGAGCGGCTGCTGTCCGGTGACGAGGTCGAGGCGGTCGCCATCGCACTGCTGTGGTCGACCGTCAATCCCCGCCACGAAATACGGCTCAGGGAGATCGTGCGGGAGGTGTCACCCGATGTCTATGTCAGCCTGTCCTCGGAAGTCTCCCCGCGCCAGGGCGAGTTCGAGCGGACCGTGGCTGCGGTGATCAACAGCTACGTCGGACCGGACTCACGGCGCTATCTGCACGAGTTGTCGCATGCGCTGCGGGACAGGGGGCTTCGCTCGCCGCTGTACATCATGGAGGCCGGTGGCGGCGTGGTACCCGTGGCCGAAGCGGGGCGGCGACCGGTGCAGGGCATCGGGTCGGGACCCGCCGGCGGTCTGGCCGGGACACTGTCCGTCGCCCGCGCGCGGTCGCAGGACAATGTCATCGCCACCGACATGGGCGGGACATCGTTCGAGGTCGGTCTGATCGTCGACGGCGTGCCGACCGTGTCGAGCCAGGAGATCCTCGACAAGTACACCTTTCACTCCACGCACCTCGACCTGCGGTCGATCGCCTGCGGTGGCGGCTCCATCGCCCGCTTCGACGAACAGAGCAGGACCCTGCGGGTCGGACCCGAGTCGGCCGGCGCCGATCCGGGCCCCGCGTGCTACGGAATCGGCACCCGGCCCACGGTCACCGACGCCGACGTGGTGCTGGGCCTCATCGACCCGCTGACGTTTCTCGGCGGCCGGATGACCTTGGACGCGGAAGCCGCCCGTCGCGCGGTCGGATCGGTCGCGGAGCAACTGGGCCTGTCCGTCGAGGAGACCGCGGCCGGCATCGTGCTGGTGAACGCGCACGCCGCCGCCACCCTGATCCGGCAGCGCACGGTCGAACAGGGCCTGGATCCCCGTGACTTCACGGTGTACGCCTACGGTGGCGCCGGTCCGGTCCATGCCTTCGCCTACGCGCAGGAGCTGGGAGTCGACGAGGTCGTGGTGCCGCTGGGCGACGGCGCGTCCACCCTGTCGGCCTACGGCGCGGCAGTGAGCGACCTCCAGCGATCGTTCGAACGCCCGGTCGCGCTGACCTCCCCCTTCGACGTGGAACGGCTGCGCACCGCGATCGACGAACTCGAACGCAGGGCCCGTGAGGCGCTGGCCGCGGAGGGCGTGACGTCCGGCGTCGTGATCGAGCGGACCGCAAGCATGCGCTACGCCGCACAGCAACTCCAGGAACTGCCGGTGCGCCTGCCGGAAGGCGGGATCGACGCGGCGTTCCGCGAGGAGGCCGAGCGACGGTTCACCGCCGAGTACGCCCGCCTCTACAGCGAGGCGGCGCTGGCCTTGTTCCAGGACATCGAGATCTTCAGCATCAGGGTCACCGCCCGGGTGCGGTCGGGCGTGGAGGCCGGCGCCACGGGCCCGGAGGACACGGCCTCGCAGTCGCCCGTCCCACAGGGAACCCGCGAGATCCACTGGCCCGGCACCGGACCGCGGGAGACCGAGGTGTTCACCGGCCGGCTGACGGCGGGAGCCACGCTCAAGGGACCCGCCGTCGTCGAACTCCCCCACACCACCGTGGCCGTGGCACCGGGGCAGAGCCTCTCCGTCGGTCACAACGGCACCCTGGTCCTGCGACTGACCTGACCGCGCCGACGGTTGCGCACCTCCCAGGCACGACGACACACGGACGGAGTGGCACGTGACAAGCAACGGTGAGCACCGCGGCAGGCCGCCGCACATCGTCGGGATAGGCGGCACGGTCCGTACCGGATCCTCAAGCGAACAGGCGTTGCGGATCGCCCTCGAACAAGCGGCCCGGCGCGGGGCGACAACGGCCTGCCTCGGCGGCGCGGAACTCGCCAGCCTGCCCATGTACGTCCCTGGCACGACCGGCGGCGGCCCGGTGGCCGACGACCTGGTGGCACAGCTGCGCCGGGCCGACGGGGTGATCGTCGCGTCACCGGGCTATCACGGCTCCATATCAGGGCTGGTGAAGAACGCGCTGGACTACACAGAGGAGTTGAGCGGCGACGAACGCCCCTATCTGGCGGGGCGGGCGGTCGGACTGGTCGTCAGCGCCAAGGGCTGGCAGGGGGCGGTGACCACCTTGGAAGCGCTTCGCTCGATCGTCCACGCCCTGCGCGGATGGGTGACACCGTACGGCGCCGCGATCAACTCCTCGGAGTGCCGCTTCGCCGACAACCGGTGCAGCGAACCGCGGATCGAGCAGCAACTACGCATGGTCTCGGACGAGGTACTGCATTTCGCCGGGCTGAGCCGGAGCCGGCCGGGCACGGACTCCCGGCGGCCGGACCACGACGCGACCCCGCTGTTGAGCGGTAACCGTTGATGCCCGGCGAAGGAGACCCGATGGCAATCCAGCCCACGCCCCGCCGGCTGTGGACCCTGTTCGAGTCGGTCCACGCCCTTCCGTACTTCTCGCCGGAGATGGCCCGGGCGCTGGAGAAGATCGGCCTCCAGGACTTCCACTCCGGGTATCTCGCCGCCAGGGCGGCCCCGCTGGGGCCCGTCGGACCCGCCACCGTGACCGCGCTCTTCTACAACTTCTCACCGCGCTCCGTCGAGGCCGGGATCCCGTCGGTGTGGCGGCTCACCTCTCCCGAGGCCGCACTCGCGGCACGCGTGGACGGCGCGGTGGCGGCGTTGCAGGCACTCGGCGACGTGGCCCACGACAGGAAACGGATCGCCGAGGCGGCCGACGTGGCCTGGGCGGCGGTCCGCGCGGCGGACACCGGCGGGCGGGCCCTCGGGGCCGCCAACGCCGCTCTGGACCGGCCGCGGGAACCCCTCGCCGCTCTCTGGCTGGCGGCCACCGCACTGCGGGAACTGCGCGGGGACTGCCACGTCGTCGCCCTCGTCATGGTCGGGCTGTCCGGCCTGGAATCGCTCCTGATGCGGGTGGGCAGCGACCTCCCGAACGCCCCCTACCAGACCAGCCGCGCCTGGACCGACCAGGAATGGTCGGATGCCCGCGAGCAGCTGGCCGGGCGCGGGCTGGTCGACGCCACCGGCTCGGTTACCGACGCCGGGCGTTCGCTCCTGCGCGAGGCGGAGGCGATCACCGACCGGCTCGCCGCACAGCCATGGGCGGCCGTCGGGACGGCGGCCACCGTCCGGTTCGCCGAACGGATCGGGCCACTGGCCCGGGCGGCCGTCGACGCCTGGCCGCCCGAGGTCTCGATCGGGCTGGAGAACGGATGAGGATCCTCCGGCTGTACCTCGGCAGCATGTCCGGCACCGCGCTGGGACCGGCCGCGCCCTTCTACGCGTACGCCGTCGTGCACCGCGACGGAGTGGTCCTGGTCGACACGGGCTTCGGCACGATGTTCGGCGGCGCCGAAGCGGCGGGGGAACTGCGTTACGGGGACATGAGGTGTTCATGGGTACGACGCACAGCGGTGGAGGCGCTCGCGGACCACGGAATCGAACCGGCCGAAGTCTCCATCGTGGTCAACACCCATCTCGGCGATCATTCCGGCGACAACTGCCTGTTCCCACACGCCCGATTCGTCGTGCGCGCCGCCGAGGTCGCATGGCACCGCGCGGGACACGCGCCACTGGCCGAACAGTCGCGGCCCGCATGGGACTTCCCCGGTGCGCGGCTCGAACAGCTCGGTCCGGCGGACACCGAAATCCTCCCCGGCATCACCTGCCTGTCCACCCCGGGGCACACGCCCGGACACCAGAGCGTCCTGGTGGAAGCCGACGGCGAACGCTCACTGATCGTCGGTGACGCCTTCTACACCACCGACTTGTGGCGGAACCCGGAGCGGCTCACCCAGGACCACCCCTTCTGGGACACCCAGATCCAGATGGCCGACGGGGCCGACCTCTGGCGGAGCTCTGCGGCCAGGCTGATCTCGCTGAACCCGACGACCGTGTACTTCGCCCACGATCACCGGCGTTCCACAGCGCACCAGGAAATGCCGGCGACGCACTGACCGACGACCGCGAACGCATTCGTCGTGATCTCACTTCGAGGAGCAGTTTTCATGGGACGCCTTCGGTTCGGAATTTTCCTGCCCGGATTCCACACGGATCTGAGGGAGGACGTAACGGCTTCACTGCACAGTGATGTCGAGCTGCTGAAGCAACTCGACGAACTCGGCTACGACGAGGCATGGATCGGGGAGCACCATTCCGGCGGCGCGGAGCTGATCTCGGACCCGGCTGTGTTCATCGCCCACGCGGCGAACCACACCCGAACGATCAAGCTGGCCCTGGGCGTGCTGTCGTTGCCCTACCACAACCCGCTGCTGGCCGCCGACCAGGTGCTTCTGCTGGACCACCTGACGCGGGGCCGGCTGATCGTGGGCATCGGCTCCGGCGCACTGCCCTCGGACGCCGCGATGATCGGGCTGGACCCCCGCGACCTGCGCGGCGCTCTGGAGGAGGACGCCGAGGTGTTCATGCGTCTGCTCACCTCCGACGAGCCGGTCACCAAACGCACCTCCCGCTACACCCTCACCGCCGCCCGCACCCAGCTCCAGCCCTACAGCGACCCGGTGGACGCCGCCGTCGCCTCCATCGCGTCCCCCACCGGGGCCCGCGTCGCCGGGCAGCACGGCATGGGGCTGCTGTCCATCGGTGCCACCTCCCCGGAGGGCTTCGAGGCGCTCGCCTGGCACTGGAGCATCGTCGAGAAGCAGGCGCAGGAATACGGCCTGCCCGTGCCCGACCGCGGCGGCTGGCGGCTGGTCGGCCCCATGCACATCGCCGAGACCCGCGAACAGGCCATCAAGGACGTCGAGTACGGCTTGGTGCGCTTCGCCAAGTACACCCGCGACGTCTGCGCCGTCCCGCACTTCCGGGCCGCCTCGGACAACTTCGACGAGCTCGTCTCCTGGATCAACGACACGGGCATCGGCGTCATCGGCACACCCGACGACGCCATCCGCCAGATCCAGCGCCTTGAGGCCCAGTCCGGGGGGTTCGGTGCCTTCCTGATGCTCCACGGCGAGTGGGCCGACCCCGAGGCCACCAGGAAGCACTTCGAACTCTTCGCCCGCTACGTCAAGCCCGCCATACAGCAGACCAACCGCCATCGCACACAGAGCGAAGCCTGGTGCCAGAGCCGTCTCGCCGAACTCGACGCGCTGTCCACCGCGGCCGTCCAGAACTCCATCGCCAGCCAGCAGCAGCGCGAAGCCGCACCCACCACCTCCTGACCCCGCGCCGGGGGCCGCGCCATCGCGACACGGCGTGGCCTCCGGGTTCGAGGCCGGCGCGATGCACCAGCCCTGCACCCTCACGCGAGGCGGTCTGCGAACCTGCCGCCGAACCGGCTGTGCGTGGGACCGCGGGCCGATCCGACGACGGCCATCACACACAACGATCCGCCGACGCGGTTGTGCACATGCACAAGACGTTGCCGAAAGGTCACTGTCGGCGCTTTGGAAGTGAAGCTCACCAAGGCCCCGAGAAGTTCCGGTCAGTCACTCAAAGAGGGTGCGATGCGTATCGTGAGCGAGTTGCTGCAGGACGCGGTTCGATGGATTCCGGACAGGGTCTTCATCGACGACGGAACGCGATCGATGACCTACCGGGATGTCGATCGCATGGCGGCTCGGCTGGCGAACGTCCTGGCCGATCAGGGCGTCGGCCCCGATGTTCCCGTATGCGTTTATCTTCCGAATTGCCCGGATCTCGCTGTCGGCTATCTGGCTTGCCTGCGCCTTGGCGCGATCTTCGTTCCTGTCGCATCGATGGCCAGGGAGCGGGAAGTCTGCTCGATCGCGGAGCGGACGGAAGCGCCGGTCATCGTGACGGGTTCCGCGGGCGCGGCGGTGGCTGTGGCCGCCGTACGGCAGATCCCGTCGTTGCGCGTCGCGCTCGCCCATGGCGGGCCGGCGGGTGGATGCCTGGACCTGGACGACCTGCTGTCGGCCGCGTCGGACGAACGGCCTCTGGAGCGACGCCGCCTTGAGGATGTGGCCGCGGTGTTCTTCACCTCGGGCACGACCGGTGAGCCGAAGGGGGCGATGCAGACCCACGGCAGCATCTATTCGACGGTCCGCGACATGGCGACGTTCAACCGGTTCCGCTTCGGCAAGGAGACCCTGCTCGACGTACTGCCGATGTTCAACAACTTCGGTGCGACCTGCCTGATGCTGACAGCGTTGTATTCGGGTGGAACGTTGATCGTGCACGAGCGCTGGGAGACCGAGCGGGTCCTGAGCGATATCGCCCGACACCGGGTCACGTACTTCGCCGGAACGCCGACGATGCTCATCTATCTGTGGAAGGGATTCCGCCCCGGTGAGCACGACCTCTCGTCCCTCCGGCTCGTGATCGCGGGTGGTGCTCCGGTGGCGCCGGACGTGGTGGAGGCGTGTGAGAACGAGTTGGGGATCGCGCGAGTCTCGCAGATATACGGTGCGACCGAAGTGAGCGGCTATGTGACGGGCGACCCGGTCGAAGGAGCGAGACGGCCGGGTTCGGCCGGGCCGGCCTTCGGGAGTTCCCGTATCGCCATCGTCGATGACGACGGTGTCGAACTGCCGCGTGGCGAGATCGGTGAAGTGGTCATCTCTGGCGACACGGTGGGGCCCGGATATTGGCGGGACCCCGAAACCACCGCTGCCTTTTACAGCACCGCTGGATGGCGTAGCGGAGATCTCGGGCTGATGGATCACGACGGTTGCCTGTCCATCGTCGACCGCAAGAAGGATCTGGTCATCTCCGGCGGCTACAACATCTATCCCCTGGAGGTGGAGAACATCCTTTACCGCCATCCCCGCGTACGGCTGTGCGCGGTCGTCGGCACACCCGACAAGGTCAAGGGGGAACTGGCTGTCGCGTTTGTCGTCGCGACCGATCCCAGTCAGGAACTGGCGGCCGAATTGATCGCGTTGTGCCGGACCGAGCTGATGGCCTACAAGGTGCCGCGCCACGTCGAGTTCATCGACGACATGCCGCTCGGGCCGACCGGCAAGATTCTCAAGCGTGAGCTTCGGGGCCGTGAGATCCAACTGCCCGCGGGAGTGCGCTCATGACGCCGCGGGAGAGCGACGAGGATGGTCTGCGCGGGCGGGTCGCGCTGGTCACGGGTGGCGCCGGTGCGGGTATCGGTTCGGCGATCGTGGAGCGTCTGCGGTGTGCGGGAGCGTCCTTGGTCGTCACCGACATCAGCGCAAAGCGCGTCGAGGCCCTGCGATCTCGGCTCGGCGACCTTGCGGTCGAGCATCTCTGCGAGCCGATGGACGTACGCGACGAAGACGCCGTCGTGAGCCTGTTCGGCCGCGTCAGGGACGAGTTCGGGCGTCTCGACATCCTGGTGAACAGTGCGGGGTTCAACAAGCCGGCCTCCTTGGCCGACATGGATCTGGCGACCTGGCATGCGGTCCTCGACACCAATGTGACCTCGGCCTTCCTGCATATCCGGGAGGCCTGGCCGCTGCTCAGGGAACGTGGAGGCGCGATCGTGAACCTGTCCTCCGTCGCGGCCTGGAGCGGGACGGGCCTGGGTGAGGCCCACTACGCCGCGGCCAAGGCCGGCGTGCTCGGCCTCACGCGCGCGGCCGCCGCGGAAGGAGCACCGCACGGCATTCGGGTCAACGCGGTCGCACCGGGCCTGATCTGGAACGAGCACCTGGGCAGGGCGGTCCCGCCACCGTTCCTGGCGGCATATCGGGCGATGAGCCTGATGGGCCAGGGGCAGCCGGAGGACGTGGCGGACGTGGTGCACTTCCTGTGCACCGATGCCAGCAGGCACGTCACCGCGGACACCATCACGGTGGCCGGCGGCCACCTGGCCAGGCATTGAGAGGCGTTGAGGCCGTGACGCTCGACAACGAGACCCGTCGTTTCCTGGAGATTGCCGCACGGAACGCGACCAAGCCACGTCATGAGATGACGCCCGACGAGGCGAGAGAGGCGATGCGGGGGCTGCGCGCCCGTCTCGACAGCGGACCCGCCATGTACGGACGTGAGCGGTTCACGGTCCCGGTCGAGGGTGGGGCGGTGCCGGTCGACCTGCTGGTTCCGTACGAACGGCCGGCTGGGCTGATGGTCTACTTCCACGGTGGCGGATGGGTCGTCGGGTCGGCGGAGGAATTCGAGCCCCTGGGCCGCGCGCTCGCAGCCGCCACCTCCTGCGCCGTGGCACTGGTCGGCTACCGCAAGGCGCCGGAGCATCCGTACCCGGAACCCGTCGAGGACGCGTGGGCGGCCCTGCGATGGTGTGCCGCGAACGCCGCGCGGCTTGTGGGCGACCGGGTGCCGCTGTTCGTCGGCGGTGACAGTGCCGGGGCGAATCTCGCGATCGCGGCGGCCTTCCGGGCCCGGGACCGCGGCGGCCCGCGCATCGACGGTCAGCTCCTCGCCTACCCGGTGACGGACTGCGACTTCGACAGACCCTCGTACACCGCCGCCGAGAACCAGTTGATGCTCACCCGGGACACCATGCTCTGGTACTGGGACCACTACCTGCCCGACCGGTCCCGCCGGACGGAACCCGAGGCGTCACCGATCACGGCCAAGTCCTTCGGCGGACTGCCGCCGGCCGTGATCGTCACCGCCGAGCACGATGTCCTGCGCGACGAGGGGGAGGACTTCGCGCGGGCGCTTCGGGCAGCGGGCGTTGCGGTGACGCACCGGCGCTTCGACGGGCAGATGCACGCCTTTTTGATGATGGTCGGCCTGTTGCCCGGCAGTGCGGCCGGAGTCGAGTTCCTCGGGCGCGCGATCCGCGACCGCCTGGCCGCACTCGGCTCCCCGTTCCCGGCGGCGAACGACTTGGACCGCAGGAGAGGAATGACGTCATGACAACGCACCACCAACGGTTCGACGCCGTTGTCGTCGGCGCCGGCTTCGCCGGTCTGTACATGATCAAAAGGCTGCTCGACAGCGGCTTCACCGTCCGGGCCTACGAGGCGGGCGACGGCGTCGGCGGCACCTGGTACTGGAACCGGTATCCCGGCGCCCGATGCGACCTGGAGAGTGTGGACTACTCCTACTCGTTCTCGGCCGAGCTCGAACAGGAGTGGCACTGGTCCGAGCGTTACGCCTCGCAACCGGAGATCCTGCGGTATCTCGACCATGTCGCGGACCGGTTCGAACTCCGGCCGCACATCGTGCTCGGAACCTCGGTCACCTCTGCCGTCTTCGACGAGACACGCGATTCATGGACCGTGACGACCGACAAGGGGGAACAGGTCGAGGCGCGGTACTGCATCATGGCCACCGGCGTGCTGTCCACTCCGAAACCCCCTGAGATCGACGGGCTGGAGACGTTCGCCGGCCCGAGCTATCACACCGGCCGATGGCCGCACGAAGGCGTCGATTTCACCGGCCGGCGGGTGGCACTGGTCGGCACCGGGTCATCAGGGGTGCAGTCGATACCGTTGATCGCTGAACAGGCGGCCGAACTGGTCGTCTTCCAGCGGACGGCGAACTACACGGTTCCCTCGGTCAACTATCCCCTGGACGCCACGGCGATGGCCGCGGTCAGGAAGCACTACCCGGAGCGCCGGGCGCTCGCGCGCCGCTCGCGGTTCGGTGTTCCCGCGCAGTTCCCGACGGTCTCCGCGCTCGCCGTGGAAGCCGAGGAACGGCAGGCCGTCTACCAACAGGCCTGGGACGAGAGCCACTTGCTGGCCTTCCGGCTCACCTTCGGCGACATCCTGACCGATGAGAAGGCCAACGACACGGTTGCGGACTTCCTCCGGGCCAAGATCGGCCAGATCCTGCGGGACCCGGACACCGCACGGAAGCTGATGCCCCGCAGCTACCCCTTCGGCACCAAGCGGCCCTGTCTGGGCAACGCCTACTACGAGACGTTCAACCGAGACAACGTGACGCTCGTCGACGTCCGCAGTACCCCGATCGTCCGCGCCACACCGAGGGGTATCGAAACCAGTGACGCCGAATACGAGGCGGACAGCCTCGTGTTCGCCACCGGCTGGGACGCGCTGACCGGAGCGGTACTGCGGATCGACGTCCGCGGCCTCGGCAATGTCCGCCTGCGGGACCAGTGGGCCGCCGGACCACTGAGCTATCTCGGGCTGGCGGTCAGCGACTTCCCGAACCTCTTCCTCGTCACCGGCCCCGGCAGTCCCGGGCCGCTGAGCAACATGGTCGTGTCGATCGAACAGCATGTGGAGTGGATCGGCGACTGCCTGGACTGGCTCCGGGACAACGGCGTCGCCCGTATCACAGCGGACGCGGACGCCGAGCGCGCCTGGTTCGAGCATGTGCAGGAGGTCGTCGCGGGGACCCTCTACCTGCGGGCCGACTCCTGGTATCTGGGAGCCAACGTACCGGGCAAACCAAGGGTGTTCATGCCCTACGTCGGCGGAGTGGGTGTCTACCGGGCGAAGTGCGAGGAGGTGGCGGCACAGGGGTACACCGGGTTCCAACTGTCCGCCCGCGCCGCCGACCTGTCGGGAACCGGCGCATGACCGAGGGAGACAACGGCGTGGAGAACGCCTCCTACGAACAGTTCCCGTCACTCACCGTCGACAGGCCCGCCACGGGCGTGCTGCGCATCGTGCTCGACGGCCCCGATCTCAACGCCGTCGGGCCGCGGATGCACCATGACCTCGCCGCGATCTGGCCGGCGATCGACCAGGACCCGTCGGTCCGCTGCGTGTTGATCCGAGGCGCGGGCGAGCGGGCGTTCTCCGCGGGCGGGAGCTTCGATCTGATCGAATCCATGGTCAAGGACTTCGACGTGCGTACCCGGACGATGCGTGAAGCCCGCGACCTGGTCTACAACGTGATCAACTGCTCGGTACCGATCGTCTCGGCGATCAATGGGCCGGCGGTCGGCGCCGGGCTGGTGGCGGCCGTGCTCGCCGATGTGTCCGTCGCGGGGCGACGAGCGAAGATCATCGACGGCCACACCCGGCTCGGGGTCGCCGCCGGCGACCATGCGGCCATCTGCTGGCCCTTGTTGTGCGGCATGGCCAAAGCGAAGTACTACCTTCTCACCTGCGAGGTCCTGACGGGCGAGGAAGCCGAGCGGATAGGCCTGGTGTCACTGGTCGTGGATGACGACGCCGTGCAGGACCGCGCTCTGCAGATCGCGAAGAGCCTGGCGACCGGGTCGTCCAGCGCGATCCGGGCCACGAAGTACGCACTCAACAACTGGTACCGCCAACTGGGGCCGATCTTCGATGCCTCGCTGGGTATGGAGTTCTACGGATTCGGCGGTCCCGATGTCTCCGAGGGACTGGCCGCCCACCGCGAGAAGCGACCGCCGAGGTTCACGTGACGCCGCGCATCCCGCACGCGCCGCTGGAGGGCGTTACGGTTCTGGGGCTGGAGCAGGCCGTGGCCGCCCCCTTGTGTACTCGCCATCTGGCGGACCTGGGCGCCCGGGTCATCAAGGTGGAACAACCGGGAGTCGGCGACTCGGCGCGGCACTACGACGACGCGGTGCGCGGGCTCTCCTCGCACTTCGCCTGGCTCAACCACGGCAAGGAGTCGGTCGCGCTCGATCTCGCCGACGGCCGCGACGCCGAGGTGTTCGACCGGCTCCTTGCCCAAGCGGACGTCCTGGTCAGCAATCTCGCCCCCGGCGCCTTGGACCGGCTCGGCCTGAACCGCGACCAACTGCTCGAACGGCACCCCCGGTTGATCGTCGTGGACATCTCCGGCTACGGGCGGGGCGGTCCGCTGGACCACAAGCGCGCCTACGACCTCCTGGTCCAGGCCGAGGGCGGCGCCTGCGCGATAACCGGCGTCCCGGGACAGCCCGTCAAGTCCGGCATTCCCATCGCCGATGTCGGCACCGGGCTCTACGCGTTCTCGGCCGTGCTCACCGCTCTGTACGACCGGGATCGGACCGGGCGCGGGACCGTGGTGTCGTTGGCCATGATCGATGTGGTCGCCGAGTTGATGGGCGTTGCGATCAACCAGCTGATCCACACCGGCAGCGTGCCCGATCCGGTGGGCATGGGATCACCCATGGTCTCGCCGTACGGTGCCTATCGGACCAGGGACGAACGGCAGGTCGTGCTGGGTACGACCAGCGACCGGGAGTGGCAGCGTTTCGCGCTCAAGGTGCTCGATCGTCCCGATCTCGCAGAGGATCCCCGACTGGTGCGCAACCCGGGGCGGGTCACCCACCGGGGCGAACTCGACGAGATCATCGGTGCCTGGTGCGGGCAGCGCGACTGTGCCGACATCCAGCGGCTCGCCGACGCGGCGGGCATCGGAAACGCGGTCCTCAACGACGTGCCCGGTCTTGTGGCCCATCCTCAGCTCACCTTGCGGGAACGTTGGCGTCAGGTTGGATCACCGGTCGGTGACCTACCGGTTCTCCTGCCGCCGGCCGCCAGTGCGGACTGGCTGATCCGGGCCGGGCAGATTCCCGCTCTCGGTGAGCACACCGCGAAAATCCGTGGGGAGGCGGGTTAGAAGGACATCGCGTCGATCACCTCCCGATGGTCCGGCCACCTCGCTCCGGCGTCCGCCGGGGGGGGCGACGACACGATCCGCGCCCGCCTGCGTATCAGTTGACGGCACGCCCAGACCGACGACCGACTGATCCAAAGGAAAGTACCCAACTGCCGGCTGCGAACCGGTACTCGGCCCGCTGAGCCGCTGCTGTCCGACAGCGCGGTCGCTGCCGGTCCGTGCGGCGCGCTCGGGTTGACCACGCCCCATGCCGTTCCGCCAAGCGGCGACCGATCATCCGACGCAAGTGCATCTCTGCGGTGTATGCTACTACTTACGGCACTCGACATCTGACGCCACAGGCGTGTCGCGGCCACTTGGCGCCGAATTCAGGCACGGTGGCCGCAACGCACCCTCCGGGGAGACGGGACTCAGCGCACATGGCGGTTGACCGGGCCTCAGCGACTCGTGACGTGTTGCTGGAACGAGCGGCAACACTCAAAACCGACCGGACGCGCCTGTCCACCCGGGTCGCGGACCTGATCGCCCGGACAATTCTGGAGGAAGGGCTACCCCAGGGTCACCGACTGCCGCCGGAGCGGGAGATGATCGAGCACTTCGGGGTCGGCCGGGCCACGCTCAGGGAAGCGCTCCGGATCCTGGAGTCCGACGGCCTGCTCCGGATGAGGATGGGCCCCGCCGGGGGGCCGGAAGTCAGCCGCCCGGAGATCGATCGCGTCACCCGTGTCCTCTTTCTGTTCCTCGTGACATCGCAGGCCACCTTGCGGGACATCTACGCGGTGCGAGCGGCAGTCGATCCCGCGACGGCACGGCTCGCGGCGGTCGAGGCCGATCCGCGCCGCGATCAGGGCCTGATGGAATCGGTGTCCAGGATGAAGGCGTCCGTCTCCGACGAACGGGCCTTCCTTCGCGAGTGCGAGACTTTTCACCGGCTGGTGGCTGAGAGTTGCAGGAACCCGATGTTCGCAGCCGTATCGCTGTCGCTGCACACCATCCTGGACGGGCACGAGGCCGGTGTCCGCTACAGCCGGGCGGCACTGCGTTCCGTCGTGGAACTGCACACGGCGATCACCACGGCGATTGTCGCTGGCGATGCCGATGCCGCCGAGGAAGCCGCAGCCGACCACGTCCGGACAGCGGTGGAGTACTTCGAGAAGAAGTTCCCACGATCACTCGACACGGTTCTGCAACCGTCCCACTTTCCTGACTTCTAGAGGGCTTGGACATGCAAAGCCCCCTTGATCAGGTCAAGTTTGCGGAGGGTGCAGGTTTTGCCTGTTCAGACACCCCATGTCGTTTGAAGTCAAGCGGCGTGGGGGTGGGCGTGGTGTGACCAGGCGGTTGCCGGAGCACGCCTTCCTCACCGACTCCCCGACGGCCCGCGCCGCCGAGGCCGAAGCCGAGGACCGTGAGGCTCGGAAAGCCCGGGCCCTGACCGCCGCACTGTCCGCGTTCCTCGCACTCGCCCCGGCCGCCGGCCTGTTCGCCTGGCAGCAGAGCCGGGAGTCCGTCCAGCTCTGGGACACCGACACCCAGCAGCCCCCGGTCTCCGAGACGCCCACGACCGGCGACAAGATCCGTTCCGCGACCTTCGGCCCCAACGGCGGCACGCTGTACGTCTCCGATCGGCACGTCCCGCTGCGGAGCTGCACCGTCGCCCCGGACCGGGTGGTGACCGCCGTCTGCGCCCGCATGGGCTCCGGCGGGCTGTCGCGGGCCGACTGGCAGGCGTACGTGCGGAGGTGCCGTACCGCGCTGTCTGCGGCTGAAGGGGTCGTCACCCTTCCCCCTTTCCCTCCTTTCCTCATTGATTCCAGGTCCGCACCCGCTGCTGATCAATACGGCGGTGCCGCGAGGCTCGGTCCCGGCTCGGCGCCACCGGTTCGGTACCAAGGCGCGAGTGAGCCCATGACTGAGGAAAGGGAAGCCCCATGAAGTCGAACACCCTTGGCCGTTTCCAGAAGGCCGCGATTCCCGCCGTACTCGGCGCCCTCCTGGTCACCGGCGTGAGCGAGCTCGCCCCGTCGGCGCCCAGCGGACTCGGAGGCATCCAGCTGGCCGCCGCGGACCGGGCCACCGACGGGATGAGCTACAACCTGTCGATGTCCAACCAGGCGCAGTTCGCCAACGCGTACGACAACCTGATCGGCGCCATCCGCGGCCGGGTCCACAGCGTCCGTCTCTACGGGAACGTCAGCCTGACCCGCAATGTGGACGACTACTTCGGTATCACCCTGGCGAGCGGCTCCAGCACCGTCACCCTGGTGATGAACGCCAGGAACCTGTACGTCGTCGGCTGGTGGAACATGAGCACGAACGTGTACTACCGCCTGGGTGAGGGGCCCACGATGCCCGTGGCAGCGGGCTCGTCGCAGAACAGGAACTGGCTCAGCTACAGCCAGATGGAGAACGCCGCGGGCGCCAACCGCGTCAACGTGCCCATCGAGCTCTCCACGATCCAGCGGTCGATCGAAGACCTGGGCGGTCGCGGTTCGACCCCTCAGTCCTCCCAGGCGCGGGCCCTGATGATCCTCGTCCAGACACTCTCCGAGGGGGCCCGTTTCGACTTCATCTCCTACCGCATCAGCCAGGCCATCAGGGGCGGCCGCAACTGGACCGCGGGGCAGACCGACTTCGTCAGCGGGGACGGGTCGTCGAGCAGCCAGGGAATAGGGGTGACCGGAGCGGATCTCGAGAACAACTGGTCGACCCTGTCCACGGCCGTCGTCAGCGCCACCCAGAACGCCACGCAGCCCAACGTGCAGATCGGCGGGGGACGGTTCACGACGCTCGCGGCCATCGACGCCCAGCTGGCGATCGCCCTGCGCCGCTCCTGACGACGGGGCTCCCGCGAGCCGGGCGGGAAGCGCGGCGGCCGAATTGACCAGACCGACCAGGACGGCGCCTGATCAAAACCCTGGGCGGAAACGATCGGGTGCCCGACGTCGACATCGAGGGCGCAGGCCTTCACGACCGTACGGCGAGCGAGGGCGAGGCCGAACGGCGCGAGGTGCCGGTGGGGTGAGGCACCGGTGGCGTGACGTCCCGGTGGGTCGGCGTCGTACTTGCGCTCCTTCGCCGGCAAAAGACCAGCCCAAGCGGGCGACTTCACCATGCGGGTGATGGCACGAGAACACCAGCGGGCCCCGTCACGCGTCCGGATTCCGTCCTGTTCCAGCCCATGGGCCACGCTCATTGCCGAACTGCCCTTGAGGAGTTCGTCGGCGATACGCCGGGCGTGCGGATACTCGCCCAAGGGCTCGACGATCCCCGAGCCCTTGGGCGGGCGCACACCGTAGGGCGTCCGCCCGCCCGGCCACTTGCCTGCCACCCGGGCCGCGGTCTTGCCCGCCGTGACACGAAGAGTCAGGTCCTCAATCTCTTCGCGAGCCCGCTCGGCAAGCATCGCGAAGAGGATCCGTGCGCCCCGCCGGCTTGAGTCCAGATGTTCCTGGAGCACGAAGAGCCGTGCCCTGCGCCGGTCGCACTCGTCCAGCGCCGCGCCCAGAGTGGCCATGCCCCTGCGGTCGAAGCGGTCCGTCTTCCACACCGCGAGCGTCTTGACCTCGCCGGCGATGACGGCGGTCATCGCGCCCTCAAGCTTCTCTCGCCGCACATGCTGCTTCGAGGCGCTGAGTTGCTCCAGCCACACCTTCTTGAGGGTTTCGAGGGTCTCCCGTTTCTTGCTCCGCCGGAGGTACAGGTCGGCCAGGTCCTTGGGACCCTTGCCGACCAGCTCTTCGGGACGGGCATCCCGGAACTCCTCTGCCACACGCGCTGCCATATAGCCCTCCTACAACACAGATCCGGCCGCTCCAAACGGCATCTGTGCAGGTGAGGACTGGTGTGCATTACACGACGGACTCCCAAGCGAGCGCGAGGAACCGTTCGATACGGCCCAGATCGAGATCCCCGGTCAGCGGTACGGCGACGATCGCGTGATCGACATTGGCCGCGAGGATCTGCCCCTCGGACCGCTTGGAGGAGGTGGACCGCACGAAGGCGGTACGGCGGGGCAGCAACGTCCGCACATAGCGCGGATCGCCGCCCTCGGGGTCGACGGCGACCCAGTCCCCCGTGCACACGACCTTCATCGGGTCGCGGGGGACGACGAACTCGGTGTCGGCACGGACGACACCGGCCGACGTGACGACATCACACAGGCCACGATCGACCCGCACGACACGGCCGGGCAGGAGCCCCTGCCCGGCGAACGGCCCGAACTCGGCCTCCCACTCCGCGTCCCAGCCGTACGGCTGCAACGGATGCACGGAAGAGGGCGACGACGAGAACGAACCCGGGAGAGAAGAGAAAGACAAGGGGTGACCCTTCACAAGGGTGGCCCCGGCACCGCGCACACAGACGCGGGAGAAGTCCTGAGATCAGCCGGAGGCCACGGGAGTGGACTTGACGAACTTCCGGATGCGGGCAGCGCCCATCACAGAGACAGTCATCGGTCACACCTCCCACAGCACAAGCCAAGTCACCGGCGACACCACGCGGGTGGCCGCTCGAACACCACGGAGACTAGAAGACGCGGGAGCCTCGACGCCACCGAATTACTTCAACGCCAGTGGCAGAGTGGCCGCCATGTCCAACTCCTATGCGCAGCCCGTCCTCAGAACGACTGATCTCTCGGCGGCACTGCGCGTTGCGGAGCGGTTGCTCGCGATCGCCGATCTGCGGGATCTCGAAGTCGATCTCGAGGCGCGGGTCTCCTCGGCGGACGTTCTCGCCGCACTGCTGAAACTGATTCCGGGCGCCGAGCGGTGGGCCGAGGGGGACGATCCCGCGGCGCACCTCCCCGTTCGGCTGCGGGGCTGGGCCATGCCTCCCGATGCGGTCGAGCCGTTCCTCAGGGCGGTGGGCGAAAGCCCCGCCTCGGTTCGGTGGGACTTCAATGCCTGGCCCGAGGCGCCGGAAGCGGGCCTGGGCGTCGGTGGGACGCGAGGTGCGTTCGTGACGCTGTGCGTGAACGTCCGTGACCTCGAACTGGAGGAACCCGCGCCCGACCACACGGTTTTCGTCCACGTCAAACAGATCGAGGCCGAACGCGCGCCGTGGCTCGCGGCCCAGGTCGGTCTGGGTGTGATCGGCGAGCTGGTCATGGCTCCGTACTGAACGCGCACGCGCCGTTGCCAGTCGTCGATGCCCGCGCAGCGGTCCTTCGGCTCAGGACCGCCGGGGAAGGAGGCTTTCGTCCACGGAACCGCTTCCTCGTCCTTCTCCGCCCGGAGTCCTGCTCCACGCGGACATGACGAAGGACGAGGAACACCGCCCCGTGGCCGGCACCACCGTCAGAGCGTCGCCGTAGTCCCCTCACCCGAGCCGCTGCCCGCCAGCCACTGGCTCCAGTCCAGGTTGAAGTCCGCGTAGCCGTTGTCCGCGGGGGCCTTGCCTCGGGGGGAGCCGGTGATGGTGATGGGGTCGCCCTGCTTGACCTGGCCGTAGAACCACTCGGCGTCCGAGAGGGAGAGGTGGACGCAGCCGTGCGAGCCGCGGGCGCTGCCGCTGCCCGGGTTCGGGTCGCCGGTCGAGTAGTGGACGTAGGTGCCGGACTGGGTGAGGTGGATGTCCCAGGGCAGCGTCAGGTCGTAGTAGTTGGGGCTGCCCTTGTCGCAGCTGATGCCGACGCTGCAGGAGGTCATGTGGACCTTCTTCTGCTTGTCGATGACGGCCATCGTGCCGTCCCACGTCGGGTACTCGGCACTGCCCGCGTTGATCGACAGGGTGCGTACCGTCGCGCCGTTCTTGGTCACCTTCATGGTGTGGTTGGTGACCGAGACGTCGGCGCGCACGTCGTCGCCGATCTTGAAGGTGTGGGTGTAGTTGTGCACGCCGTAGCGGCCGTTGCCGTTGCTGACGCCCGTCATGTCGGCGTCGATCTTCACCGTCGTACCGGAGGGCCAGTACGTCTTCGGGCGCCAGTCGGCGCGCTGGTTGCCCATCCAGTGCCAGGCGCCGACGACCGGCTGCGAGGCGCTCACCTTCATGTGCTTCTCGACCGTGGCGTGTGCCGAGGCCGCCACCGGGTTGGTGAAGATCACCGAGATCGGCATGGCCACGCCGACCGTGGTTCCGGTCTGCGGGGTGATCGTGTCCAGCAGCATCGGCGGGCCCGCGGGCTTCGTCGGCGACGGCGAGGCACTCGCGCTGGGCTTGCCCGACGCCTTCGCGTCGTCCCCGCTCCCGCTCGCCTTGGCACTGCCGCCCCCGCCGCAGGCACTCGCGCCCACCAGCACCACACCTGTGACGAGTGCGATCCCTATGCTGCCCTTGCGCCGTCCCACGACGTGCCCCACTCTCTCGTTGCTTCGGCCCTCACGGACCCGACTCCATGTCAGACGGTTACCCCATGGGCAACAGTTTCGTCCGCCACGTAAAACGTGTCCCAAGATTCGCTGTGTGCCGCGGATTCACTGCGCGTCACAGGGGAGTCAGCGTTCGAAGACGCCGGTCAGCCGGGCGCGGCCGAGGACGGGCGCGGAGATGGTGGGCAGGAGGGCGCGGGGGCGTACCCGGTCCACCGGCGTGGCGCCGTCGAGGGAGGCCCGGAGGGCGAACAGCTGGAAGACGTAACGGTGCGGGCCGTGGCCCTTGATGGGCGCGGGACCGTGGTAGCCGCGTCCGACGGTGGAGCGCAGTACCCGTACCCCGGGGCCGGGGTGTCGCGCGGACAGGGCACCGAGGTCCAGGCGTCCGGCCGCCGGGTCGATCAGGGCGAGGCAGTGCACGGCCGGTTTGGCCAGGGGAACGTCGATGTCCTCCACGACCAGGAGGAGTTGGGCGGTGCCGGGCGGGGGCGGCGTCCAGGCCAGGTGGGGGGACCGGTCTGCGCCGCCGATGTGTTTCGCGCAGTTCTCCAGCGGCATGGTGGCACCGTCGGCGAAGTCCTGGCTGGTGAGGGTCAGGAGCTCGGGGCCTTGCAGGTGGGGCAGGTTCCACGCGGTGTGGGTCTCCCCTGCTCTGCGGTTGTTGAGGAGTCGGCCGAGCAGGGTCATCGGGTCGCCTCCAGCATGGCTACGACCTCGGCGGTGGTCGCGGTCTCGCCGAGTTTGGGGAAGACACGCTCGACGCTGTGCCGATGCGCCTCGGGGTCCGGATCGGTCATGGCGTCGGTGGCCAGGACGACGTGGTAGCCGTGGTCGGAGGCCGAGCGTGCGGTCGATTCGACACCCGAACCGGTCGAGACGCCGGCGAGCACGATCTGCGTGGCGCCCAGGTCCCGCAGGAGGGTGTCGAGACCGGTGTCGTGGAACGCGCTGCGCCGCCGCTTGGTGAGCAGGTGGTCGGTCGGCCGGACGTCGAGCTCATCGACGAGGTCTGCCCAACCAGCCGACGGCGCCGGGCTGTTCGCGACCCGCCCGGTGTCCGTGCTGTTCGCGGACCGTCCGGAGTCCGTACTGCCCGCGGACCGTCCGGAGTCCGTACTGCCCGCGGACCGCCCGGAGTCCGTACGACCCGGCGCGCGGCCGGTGACGTTGACCAGGACCACGGGCAGCCCTTGCCGCCGGAACTCGGTGGCCAGGCGGGTTGCCCGGTCGACGGTGGTGGCGGCGGCCTGCCGGGCCGTGCCGGCGAGAGCCGAGACGATGCCCTTCTGGAGGTCGATCACGACAAGTGCGGGTGTGGGGTCGATCGTTGTCAGTGGCACGGGGGTGTCTCTCCTGTGGTGGTCCCGGTCGTCGGACTGTCCGTCCGGGCGGGCGGGGGCGTCTCGGTGACGGATGTTCGCGGTGGGATCCTGGCGGCGGGTGTTCGCGGCGCCGGCGTCTCGGTGACGGGCGTTCGCGGCCCCGGCGTCTCGGTGACGGACGTCCGCGGCCCCGGAGTTCTGGGCGCGGCCGGGTTCGCGCCCCGCAGCACCGACGCGATCGCCGCGAGCAGCGCGAGCGTGGCGCCGAAGGCGAACACGACGACCAGGCCGGAGTGGAAGGGCCCGGATATCAGGGTCGGGAAGAACTCGCTTCCGGTGAGGGCGTGTTGCTGTGTCGCGGTGAGGTGGGTCAGGGCGCCGCTGGGCCGGAGCAGGTGCTGGACCGGGTTGACGCCGAGCTGGGCGGCGAACAGGGAGGAGACCGGGGGCAGTTCGCCGACCTGGGTGGCGATGTGGGCCGGTACGCCCTGCTGTTCCAGGCCCGTGGTGAGTGCCTGCGGGAGGCTCCTGGCCAGTCCGGCGATCATGAGGGAGAAGAAGACGCCGATGGAGACGGCGGTGCCGGAGTTCTGGAAGGTGGCGCGCATTCCGGAGGCGACACCGCGCAGGTTCGCGGGCACACTGCCCATGATCGAGGAGGAGTTGGGGGAGGCGAACATCCCGCTGGCGATCCCGTTGACGGTGATCAGCAGCGCGAAGATCCCGTATCCGAAGTCGATCGGCAGGCACATCAGGCCCAGGAAGCTCGCGCCGAAGAGCAGCGCGCCGCCGGTGGCCAGGCCGCGTGAGCCGAGCCGGTCGGAGAGGTAGCCGGAGACGGGTCCGGCCACGAGGAAGCCTGCGGTGAGCGGCAGCATGAAGATGCCGGCCCACAGGGGCGTGTCGGCGTAGTCGTAGCCGTGCAGCGGGAGCCAGATGCCCTGGAGCCAGATGATCAGCACGAACTGCATCCCGCCGCGGCCGACGGAGATGGCGAGACCCGCCAAGTTGCCGAAGGTGAAGGCCCGTTGGCGGAACAGGCCGAGCTGGATCATCGGCGCGGAGACGCGTTTCTCGATGACGACGAAGGCCGCCAGCAGGAGCAGTCCCCCGGCGATCAGCGCGTCGGCCGACGGGTTGGTCCAGCCCATGGTGTGGCCGCCGTAGGGCTGGAGGCCGATGGTGATCGCGATCAGGGTGGCGCTGAGGCCCACGGCGAAGGTGATGTTGCCCCACCAGTCGATACGGCCGCCGTCGCGTCCGGCGGTCTCGCGGAGGGTGCGGTAGGCCCACACCGTGAAGAACACGCCGACGGGGACGTTCACCCAGAACACCGCCCGCCAGTCCCAGGCCGACAGCAGGCCGCCGGCGACGAGGCCGATGAACATCCCTCCCAGGGCGGCGACCTGGTTGATGCCGAGGGCGAAGCCGCGCTGTTCCTCGGGGAAGGCGTCGGTCAGGATCGCGGCCGAGTTCGCGGTGAGCATCGAGCCGCCGACGGCCTGGAGCACCCGCCAGGCGATCAGCCACATCGCTCCGTGGCCACCGTCGAAGGGGTCGAAGGAGAGCAGGACCGAGGCGAAGGTGAAGACGGCGAACCCGGAGTTGTAGATCCGGACCCGGCCGTACATGTCGCCCAGGCGGCCGACCGTGACCACCAGGACGGCCTGGACCAGCCGGTAGCCCATGATCATCCACAACAGGTACGCGATGTTGCCGGGGGCGAGCGGGTCGAGGTGCACGCCGCGGAAGATGGCCGGCAGGGCGATCAGCACGATCGAGCCGTCGAGCGCGGACATGAAGACCGCGGCGGTGGTGTTGGTCAGCGCGGTCCACTTGTAACGGTCCACGGCGGCCGTACGGCGCGGGGTGCGCGTCCTGGGAGGTTTCGTCATGCGGTTGCTTCCTCCGCGGCCGTCGGCATCAGATCTTCTGGGCCAGTCGCTCCAACAGCGGTGCGGCTGCGGCGAGTTGCTTCAGTTCCGCCGGGGTGAAGGTGCCGCCGGTCAGGGCTCGGCCGATGAGTTCGGCGCGCGCGTTGCGCTTGTTCCGCAGCGCCTGGCGGCCCTCGTCGGTCACCGTCAGCACCACGCGCCGGCCGTCCTCCGGGTCCGGGCGGCGCTCGACCAGGCCCCGGGTCCGCAGCGCGCTCAGTGTGGCCCCCATGGCCTGTGCGGTGATCTGCGCGTCGCGGGCCAGCGCCGAGGAGGTGGTGGGGCCGGAACGGTCCAACTGCGCCAGGGCGGCCCGCTCGGGCATCGTCAGCCCGCCCTCGACGGGCACTTGGCGCACCCTCCGCACCAGCACGCCGATACTCGCGAGCAGCGCGGAGGCGACCGCGTCGGGATCCAGATCTTCGTCGCTCATACACTAAGGCTACTTTATCAACCTGCCTTAGTAAATTGCGGCCGCGCTACGGCGATCAACACGCACACATCCCCGAACCGAGCCGCCGACCCCGCACGCACTCGGGGGACCCCGTTTCCAGGGCCCCCGTCAGTCACACATACTTCTCTGACTCACCGTCAGAACTAGTCGCAGGCAGCCCCGTTGAGCGTGAAGCCGGACGGTGCCGAGTTCTTGCTGTTGTTCCAGGTGCCGAGGAAGCCGAAGGTGAGGCTGCCGTTCGCGGCGACGTTCTTGTTGTAGTCGGCGGCGGTGGCGGTGACCCGGGAGCCGTCCTGGGCGACGCTCGCGTCCCACATCTGCGTGACCTGCTGGCCGTCGCGGTAGGACCAGGCGACGCGCCAGTTGTCGAGGGCCTTGGTGGTGGTGACGGTGACCGTGGCCTGGAAGCCGTCGTTCCACTGGCCGACGAGGTCGTAGGTGACGTCGCAGCTCGCCGCGGCGGGCGGCTGCCCCGGCGCGCCAGTGGTCGGCGCGGGGGCGTCGCTCGCGGTGGCCGAGGCGGTGCCCTGGGGTTCGGTGTCGGGGTTCTTGTCGCCGGGCGCTGCGGACGCCGTGCTGTCGCTGGCCGTCGGCCGGCCGGAGGCGGACGGCGTGCTCGACGGGTGCGTGCCGACGGGGGTCACGGTGGAGCCGGGGTCGATCACCGGCTGGGTGTCGGCGTCGTCGCTGGCCGTGTTCTCGCGCCCGGAGCCGCCCATCGGCATCATCGACACCCCGAGCGCCACGAAGGAGAGGAGGACGGCGGCGACGAGCAGACCGTTGCGGACCAGCCGCGCCTTGCTCGCGCCCTCCTTCGGCTCCCCCGCCTCCAGTTCGGCCACGGGGCGCCCGGCACCGAGCCGTACCTCGGCGGCGCGGCGGCGGCGCTCCAGGTAGGCGAGCCCGCCCCAGCCGATCACTCCGCTCGCGAGGGCCGACGGCAGTCCGCCGCCCTGGAGTCGCAGACAGGCGGCGGCCTCCGCGCACTGCACGCAGGTGGCGAGGTGGCGCGAGAGGTCCTCGGGGGTGTCGGCGGACGGCGAGCGGGTGACCGCGTCGAGCAGCCGGGCGTAACTGCGGCACTCCGCGGCCATCGGCGAGTCGAGGTGGTTGCGGTGGCAGCGGTCCCTGAACAGGCCGCGCACCTGGGCGAGTTCACCGGAGACGATCGCCGGGTCGAGGCCGAGGCGGCGGGCCACGACGGTCAGCGGCAGCGCCTCGACCTCGGCCAGCCACAGCAGCGCCGCGTCCGGCTCCTGCAGATCCCGCAGCCCGCGCAGGGCGATCGGGCGCTGCAACGGCATGCCGTGGAAGCGGGCCGCCTTCTCCGAGTTGAGCCAGAGCCGCAGGTCGGGGTCGAGCCGGTGCCCCCGCCCGGCGAACTCCCATTCCGCGGCCGTGGTCCGTACGGCGGTCAGCAGCAGCGGTATCACCGGCAGGACCCGGCGGGTCGGGCCGCGCATCGGGCCGGACCCGGCGGAACGGGCCTCCTGTATACCGAGTGCGAAAGCCTCGCTCGCCAGCTCGGTGGCCGGGGCGGCGCCGGACGTGCACAGGTCGGCGTAGGACAGCACCGCGTCCCAGCACTCGGTGAACAGCGCGGCCTCAGCGGCGTCCTGAGGAGTCGGCAGGTCGGGCATGGGTCTCCTGCATCCACGAATGACGGCCAACTAGCTCTGACATTAAGCGAGTTGGAGGGGGGCTGCCTCGTGACAGGGCCAGAGCCTTTCACGCATCCCACACAACTGACAAGCCGGGTATTCAATTACGGTAACCGTCAGTCGCCTCTGTGCAGTTGTACGTGTCCGAGCCCCTCCCGTCTCACCCGTCGCAGGAGTTGTCCACACCGTTACCTTACAAAGACGCGGGCTCCTCGGCGGGCAGGCTGTCCATGAAGGAACTGACGGAGAAGACCGCGCGGCCGGGGCCCGGTTCGCCGTATCCGGGCGGGGACTTGAGGCCGAAGTCCTCCATCGTGGCACGGTAGGCCTCAAGGAGCCGGATGTGGTACTCCAGCGGCGCACCCTGCGGGTTGGCCTTGCCGAGGGGGGTGGTCGGTTCGGGGCACCATGTGGTGAAGCGGGGCGTGATGCCCTGCGACATGAAGAAGCGCAGGCCCTCGGTGGTGGAGGCGATCGCCTCGTCGACGGTCTTGAAGCCGAACGGCTCCGCCATCTCCACGCCGGCCACGAAGTTGGGGATCACGTTGCGCGCGCCGAAGATCTCGGCCGAGTCGAGGATCCGCCTGTGCCACTCGTCGCGGCCGACGTAGCGCTCCTTGCCCGGGCAGTGCAGCTTGAACAGGTACTCGTCCCACACCTCGTAGTTGGGGTGGTAGATCTGCACGCCGTAGTCCTTGAAGCGCTGTACGTCGTCCTTCGGCAGCGCCTGGGCGACGACCTTGCCGATCCAGCGGCCCGGGAAGCGCTCCTCGATGGCCTTGGCGTAGTGGCCGTAGAAGTCGGCCTCGTCGCGCCCGGCGACCGTCTTGGTGATCGCGCCGCCGGTGAGGGTGTACGCGGTCGACACCTTCGCGGTGTCGTAGCGGTCGATGATCTCCAGGGCCTCGAGGACCTCCTCGACGTCCTTGACTCCGGTATACGGTCGACCGGCGGCCTTGTGCTGGCGCCAGTTGTGGTTGATGTCGCAGTACTGGCACTCCTCCTTGGCACCGAAGTACTGGCAGACCCGGAAGACGGTCAGGTAGATCAGATAGCCCCACTGGATCGTCGGGGCCACCTCCATGACGGACTTCCCGTTGGCGAGCTTGTGCTTGTAGTACTCCGGCATCGGAGGCACCCCGACGTCCGCGATCCGCTTGCCGTCGAGATAGAGCCCGAGCACGCCGTCCTCGTCGGAGGCCACCCGGTACGGCGAGGTCGGATTCACCCGCACGGAGACGACGGTCCGCCTCAGGTCGTACGGGCCGCCCGTGAGGATGATCTCCTCGGGCGGGCGGCGCAGCGCGGCCTCGCCCAGCTCCGGCAGGGTGCCGTGGTCGAAGGAGAAGATGAAGTACGACTTCGGCTTGACCTCGCCGTCCTCGTTGTCGCTCAGCGCGGACGGGTCGAAGGCGACACCCCCGCGCAGCAGGTCCTCCTTGAAGACGGCTTCCCGCGGCACATGCGGAAAGCGCTCCATCAGATCCTCGACCAGTGCGGTGCGGCTGCCCATCCCGTATCTCCTCCCGGCACGTACGCCCTGCTCGGACGTACGACTCCTCACGGTATGCCCCCGGTGGTTGTGCTGGAGGAGCGGGGGGCGCGGTCCGGTGCGGACCGGTCGGCAGTCGGCAGTCGGCAGTCGGCAGTCGGCAGTCGGCAGTCGGCAGTCGGCAGTCGGCAGTCGGCCGACGATACGGTCCCTGGCGGCACCGCCCCTTGTGGCGCCGCAGGCACAGACAGAACGTTGCCGGGTCACCCCTGCCCCGTTCCCTCGCGGCGCGCGATGTGCTCCGGCACCGGGATGTCCGCCGGCAACGCGGGGTCCGGGACGGGCGCACCCCAGGTCGAGGTCAGCGGCAGCGTCCCGGCCCACAGGCCCAGCTCCGCGTCGGGCCCGTCCCCGTCGTCGGGGCCGCCGGTGCGGATCTTGACGGAGGCCTCGTCCAGCGCGAGGACGAGCAGCGTGGTGGCGGCGAGTTCCCTGCGGTTCGGCTGTCTGGCGTACGACCACTGCCCCGGCGTCGCGTGTTCGGTGAGGCGGCGCAGGCCGGCCAGTTTCTCGTCCGGGTCGGTGACCTTGCGGGGCACCCCGTGGATCATCGCGCTGCGGTAGTCGACCCCGTGCTCGAAGACGGACCTGGCCAGCACCAGCCCGTCGACATGCGTGACGGTGACGCACACGGGGTCTCCGCCCGCGAGGCTGCGACTCGCCACGGACCCGTGCAGATACAGCCGCCGCCCGTCCCTCCCGTACACCGTGGGGACAACGACCGGCCGCCCCTCGACCACGACCCCGAGATGGCAGACGAAACCGGCGTCCAGGATCGCGTCCAGGTCGGCGCGGTCGAGGCTGCCCTGTTCGCGGAGCCGGCGGTGGCGGGTGCGGTCGGTCTCAGGCAGGCGGTCGCTCATAGCGCTGGAGACTACCGATACAGCACTTCAAAGGCTATGCGCATTTCGGATACAGCATCCTGAAGGCTGCACAACGACGAAATCCGAATCATTGACGATGCTGACATTTCTCGTCAGAATTGTCAGCATGGACAAGCGGGACGACATCGTCACAGCGGCCGTCGACGTCTTCGGCCGGTACGGGTTCCGGCAGACGTCGATGGAACTCGTCGCGCGGGCCGCGGGCGTGTCCCGGCCCGCGCTGTACCAGCACTTCACGAACAAGCAGGATGTCTTCGCCGCCGTCGCCGCGCGCGTCACCGACCTCATGACGGACGCGGCCCACCGCGCACGCGACGCCGGGGGGACACCGGCCGACCAGGTCCACGGTGTGCTCTCGGTGAAACTGGAGACGGCGATCGGCGTCACCGGGGCCGGGTTCCGGCAGGAACTGGTCGCGGAGGCCGCCGCGATGGGGCTGACCTCGGTCGAGGACCGGCTGGTCGACGCGCTGGCGGACCTGCTCCACGAGGCTCCCGAGCCCCGCGAGACGGCCGAGCTCCTGCTCGCCTCGACCGTCGGCATCGGCCAGTCCGAGGGCACCCCGGAGGTACTCCGCCGCCGGCTGCGCCGGCTGGTCGACCTCGTGATGGGCGGCCTCGACACCGCACCACGTCAAAGGAGTTGAGCACCATGATCGGTACGCTCGCCCTCGGTTTCGCGGCAGGTTTCTGCGCGGGAGACGGGCTCCCCTACTACGTGATGGGCAGCACGGGAGAGAGCGTCGGCCCCGGCCCGTTCCGTCCCTCCGCCTACGCCAACGTCCTCTCCGGCTGGGTGCTGATCGTCGCGGCGGCCGTCTGCTGGCACTACACCGATACGCGGGCGCATCCGCTGCCGACTTATGCTGCGGCAGCAGCAGGAGTCCTCCTGGTCGGGCTGATCCACGCCCGGCTGTGGCGCACCGACCCCTGGGGCAGAACACGCAGGCGCACGCTCCCGGAGGGACGGCAGGCATGACGGAGACAGTCACCAACTGGGCCGGCAACATCACCTACGCGGCGAAGGAACTCCACCGCCCGCACACGCTCGACGCGCTCAGGACCCTCGTGGCCGAGAGCGCGCGGGTACGGGTTCTGGGCAGCGGCCACTCCTTCAACGAGATCGCCGAGCCGGGCCCGGACGGCACCCTGCTGTCGATCGCCGCGCTGCCGGCCGAGTTCGACGTGGACACGACGGCCCGGACGGTGCGGGTGTCGGGCGGCGTCCGTTACGCCGAACTGGCCCGCCGGGTGGCCGAGCACGGCCTCGCGCTGCCCAACATGGCGTCCCTGCCGCACATTTCGGTGGCCGGTTCGGTGGCCACCGGCACCCATGGCTCGGGCGTCCGCAACGGCTCGCTCGCGGCGGCCGTCCGCGAGGTCGAGATCGTCACGGCGGACGGATCGACGGTGACGATCGCACGCGGCGACGACCGCTTCGACGGTGCCGTGACCTCGCTCGGCGCACTCGGCGTCGTCACCTCCCTCACCCTCGACCTGGAGCCGGCCTTCGAGGTCGAGCAGCACGTCTTCACCGAACTCCCCCTCGCCGGGCTGGACTTCGAGACGGTGGCGGCCTCGGCGTACAGCGTGAGTCTCTTCACCGACTGGCGGGAGCCGGGCTTCCGCCAGGTCTGGCTGAAGCGGCGCACCGACCAGGCGCCGGTCGACTTCCCGTGGGCCGCGCCCGCCACCGAGCCGCAGCACCCGGTGCCGGGGATGCCCGCCGTCAACACCACCGAGCAGCTCGGGGTGCCGGGGCCGTGGCACGAGCGGCTGCCGCACTTCCGGGCGGAGTTCACCCCGAGCAGCGGGGCGGAGCTCCAGTCGGAGTATCTGCTGCCGCGGTCGACCGCATACGAAGCGCTGTATGCGGTCGACGGGATCCGGGAGACGGTCGCCGGTGTACTACAGATCTGCGAAGTGCGGACCGTCGCCGCCGACGCGCAGTGGCTGAGCCCCTCCTACGGGCGGGACACGGTGGCGCTGCACTTCACCTGGATCGAGGACACGGCGGCGGTGCTGCCGGTGGTGCGGCGGCTGGAGGAGGCGCTGGACGGCTTCGACGCGCGACCGCACTGGGGGAAGGTGTTCACCACTCCGGCGGAGGTGCTGCGCGGGCGCTATCCGCGGCTCGGCGACTTCGCGGCGCTGGCGCGGGACCTCGACCCGCAGGGCACGTTCGCGAACGCATTCGTCCGGGACGTCATCGGTGGATGACCCGGTCCACGACTCGGCGGGCGGCCCGGCGGAGGACCGGGCCCACGACCGGGTGGGCGACTTTGTATAGCCCCTTTCCTAACCCCTTGTCGAACGTCACCCGCAGCCCATAGCCTTGCCGCGCGCCGGAGCCGTCGTGCTTCGGCATGACCGCGAAGGCCTTGGGGGGCAACCCGGTGAAACGCACCTCACGCGACATCCGCACCGCGAACCGCTACGAGGTGCTGCGTCAGATCATCGCCCGGTCGCCCACCTCCCGGCAGGAGTTGGCCGCCGCGACCGGACTGAGCCTGGCCACGGTGGCCACACTCGTCGGTGAGCTGCTGGACCTGCGGATGATCACCGAGGTCGGGTTCGAGGACTCGGCGGGGGGCCGCCCCCGGGGTCTGGTCGCGGTCAACGCGTCGGGGGGCGCGCTGATCGGTGTCGACATCGCGGAGACGTACGTCCATGTCGAGCTGTTCGACCTGGCGCTGAACGTCCTCGCGCGTGCCGACGAGGACATGCGGCCCGGCGAGAGCCGTCCGGAGCAGGTGGTCGGCCATGTCGCCGCCGCCGTCGGCTCGGTGGTCGCGCAGGCCGGTGTCGAGGCGGCCCGCGTCCTCGGTGTCGGGGTGAGCGTGCCGGGCCAGGTGGACCGCAAGACCGGCATCTCCGAGTACGCGCCCAACTGGGACTGGCACGACGTGCCGCTGCTCGACCTGCTGTCCGAGGTCATCGCCTACCCGCTCTACCTGGACAATCCGCTGCGGGCCGGCGCGGTCGCCGAGATGTGGTTCGGGGCGGCGCGCGGGCGCGGGGACACGGTGGTGGTCAACCTCGGGACCGGGGTCGGCGCCGGGCTCGCGCTGGGCGGCGGGCTGTACCGGGGGGTGAGCAACAGCGCCGGCGAGTGGGGCCACACCACGCTCGTCCTGGACGGGCGGCTGTGCCGCTGCGGCAACCACGGCTGCGTCGAGGCCTATGTCGGCGCGCCCGGAATCATGCTGAATCTGCGGGAGTTGAGCCCGCAGAGCCCGTTGCTGCACCCCGAGGACCAGACCGCCACCATCAACGCGCTGGCCCACGGCGTGGCCGCGAACGACCCCGTGGCCCTCAAGGTCGTGCGGGAGACGGCCCGTTACATCGGCGCGGGCATCGCCAACCTGGTCAACGTCCTCAACCCCGAAGTGGTCGTGCTCAGCAGCTGGGTCGCCCGCAAGCTCGGCGATCCGCTGCTGCACGAAGTGCGCGAGGCCGTCGGGCGGCACGCGCTCAGGCGGCCGTTCGCCGCCACCGAGATCGTCCTCTCCCCCATTCCCACCGATCCTGCGTGCCTCGGAGCGGCAACGTTCGCACTTGAGGGGGCACTTCAGTCGGTCGGGCAGAGGAACGGTAAGAACCGCACCACCCAGGCAAGGAGCCGTACCGCACCACCTTCATGACGACGGAAGGGATGCACGTGACTCAGCCCCACCCCAGGAGATCGATCCTCGCGACAGCGGCAGCCGCGCTCGCCGTCACCGGGGCCCTGATATCCGCGCCGCCCGCGAACGCCGACGGCGTCGCACCGGCGGAAGTCTCCCCCCACGCGGCCCAGACCATCGACAACATCGGCGCGTCCGGCGCCTGGTGGGTCAACGACCTCCAGTACTTCAAGCCCGAGGTGCAGGCCCGGGTCGCCCAACTCCTGTTCTCGGAGAAGGGGTTGGACCTCTCCTCCTACCGCTACAACATCGGCGGCGGTGGCACCGCGGTCACCACCCCGGCCCGCGCCGCGCAGGACTTCCTGAACGCCGACGGCAGCTACGACTGGAGCAGGGACAACGGCGGGCGGACGTTCCTCAAGTACGCCGCGAAGTACGGCGTCCAGGACCTGATCGGGTTCGTGAACAGCGCGCCCGCACAGTGGACGACCAACGGGCAGAGCTGCGGCGGCCAGTTGAAGGCGGAGAACGAGGGCGACTACGCGAAGTACATCGCCGACGTCACCGCCCACTTCGCCGAGCAGGGCGCCAAGTTCGACTACATCAGCCCCTTCAACGAGCCCAACAACGACTTCGGCGACTGCGGCCAGGAGGGCATGCAGGTCACCGTCGACCAACGCGACGACATCGTGCGGGCGTTGGGCGCCGAGCAGCGGGCCCGGAAGCAGCAGACGAGCATCATCGCCGACGAGTCGAGCAGCACGGTCAGCTTCAGCACCGAGGTCCCGCAGTGGATCTCGCAGCCGGACACCGCGCAGTACGTGTCCGAGCTGGCGCACCACACGTACAACAACCCGAACGACGGCCAGTTGGGCAATGTCTACGAGACGGCGAGGACGGTCGGCAAGCCCTCCTGGGCCACCGAGATCTGCTGCTTCGGCAAGGGCACCACGGGCTGGAACCAGGAGTACGACCCGACCATCGACAACGCCCTGCTGATGTCCCGGATCATGTACAAGGACTTCGCGAGCGCACACGACTCGGCGTTCCAGTGGTGGGTGGCCCTCGCCAGCGGCTACGGCACCGACCCCGCCGCGCGCAACGACGTCGGCTGGAACGACGGGCTGATCTACTACGACCCCGACTACGCGACGGACGGCAACCAGACCCTGTACTTCACCAAGCGGTACTACGCGCTCGGCCAGTACAGCAAGTTCGTCCGGCCCGGCTCGGTCGCGCACAACGTGACGGGCGCGCCGAGCGGTGTCGAGGTGACCTCCTACGACCGGGACGGCAAGTGGGTCGTCGTGGTCAACAACCAGAACACCACGGACACTTCGCTCAACCTGCACTTCAACAGCAGGACGCCGGTGCGGGCGGCGCAGGCGGTACGGACCTCGGCCACGGAGAACTGGGCGAAGGTCGCGAAGCCGGACGTGAGCGGCTCCACGGTCTCCACGACCCTCGCCGCCCGCTCGATCACGACGTACGTCCTCGACCAGAAACCCCGCAAGGGCCAAGGGAGTTCGACGGCCGTCACCGGCGCCCTCCGGGGTAGTCAGTCCGGGAAGTGCCTGACGGCGGGCGTCTCGGGGGCCGCGATCGGCACCTGCACGGGCGGGGCGGAGCAGTCGTGGTCGTACGACGCGAAGGGTGGCCTGAAGGGGGCAGACGGGTATCTGACGGTGGGGAGTTCGGGGCTGACGACCACCGCCGGCTTCACGGGTGATCCCGGCCAGCGGTGGCTGTTGAACGCCAACGGGCAGATCCTCAGCGAGGCGTCCGGGAAGTGTCTCGACGTGAGCGGTCAGGCGACCGCGGACGGCAGCAAAGTGATCCTCTACAGCTGCAACGGCGGGGCCAACGAGGCCTGGTCGAAGGTCTGATGACGACCTGAAGGCGTGGTGCGGGCCGACCGCGCGGCGGCCCGCACCTTCGTCACGTCCGGTATTCCGAACCTTGCACAACGCTTCGAACAGACTTCGTCCAACCCCTTGCCGAAGCCTTAGGCGAAGGTTAACGTCCCGCTCCGCACCTCGATTTCAGCCACGGGCAGCTGAGCCGTGGAGCCGCAGCCGCGCGAGAGACAAGGACGTCACCATGTCGGCAATGAGCAACAGCAACTGGTCCCGCCGATCGATATTCCGGGCGGCAGCGGGAATGGCCGCGGCCGGCACGCTGGCCGCGTGCGGCGGCAACAACGGGCGTGGGGGAAGCGGGGGTTCGGGCAAGCAGCTCGTCCAGTACTTCCACGCGTACGGCGAGGCCGGCACAGAACAGGCCATCAAGCGGTACGCGAAGGCGTACACCAAGGCCGACGTCACCACGAACTGGATCACCGGCAACAACTTCGAGGCCAAGCTCTTCTCGTCCCTGCTCACCAAGCAGGCACCCGACGTCTTCGAGTTCCACCCGCAGTTGCAGCTGGTCAAGAGCGGTCAGGTGGCCGACCTCAGCGACATCATCGATCCGGTGAAGGACGACTTCAATCCGGCCGACATCAAGTCGCACACGGTCGACGGGAAGATCTACGGGATCCGGATGATCGACGACCCGCAGTTCTTCTACTACCGCAAGTCGATGCTGGAGAAGGCCAAGGTCGAAGTCCCCACCACACTCGACGAGTTGCTGGAGGCCGCCGCCAAGCTCACCACGAGCAAGGTCAAGGGCGCCTACCTGGGCAACGACTTCACGGCGGTCCAGAACCCGATCATCTGGTCGGCCGGCGCCGACACACTCGACACCAACAACCAGATCGCCTACCACACGGACGGCGTCGTCGAGGGCCTCAAGAAGCTCCGCCAGCTGTTCACCAGCGGTCATGTGCTGCTCGACGCCCCGACAGACTTCTGGGACCCGTCCTCCCTCAACCAGGGCCTGTGCGCGATCCAGTGGGGCGGCATGTGGTCCATGCCGGCGATGCAGCAGGCACTCGGCGACGACCTGGGCATCTTCCCGTTCCCCAGCATCGGGAGCGCGGGCAAGCAGTCGGTGTACAACGGCGGTTGGTCGATGTTCGTCAACGCCAAGGGCGACAACGTCGAGGCCGCGAAGGCCTACGTCAAGTGGCTGTGGATCGACCAGAAGAAGTACCAGGAGGACTGGGCGACGTCCTACGGCTTCCACATCCCGCCGCGCTCCTCGATCGCCGCCGGGGCCACCAAGCTCAAGTCCGGCCTGCCCGCCGAGGGCGTCAAGCTCTTCACCGACTACGGCCACTTCGACAACATCGGCTTCGACCAGACCATGCTCACCGCGTTCGCCGACGTGATCGCCAACTCCGTCCGCAAGAACGGCAATCCGGAAGCCGCGCTCGACGCCTGCGACAAGAAGGTCAACGTCGAGCTCAAGAAGCTGTTCGGATAGGCCGGCGGACGGAACCCGAGATGTCGACCACCACCACGCGCGGGGTCGCCCAGCCCTCCGCGGCCAAGGCCTCCAAGGCCCGGCCGCGGCGGGGCCTGCGGTCCAACGCCACCCTGAACTTCTGGCTCTTCACCGGCCCGTTCCTCATCGGCCTGGTGATCTTCGTCTTCGTCCCCATCGGCTGGAGCATCTGGCTCAGCTTCTTCGACGCCCGCTACACCGTCACACCGAGCCATTTCATCGGCCTCGACAACTACAAGCAGATCCTGACCAACAGCAACTTCCCTGATTCGCTGCTGACGTTCACGGTGTTCGCCGCGTTCATCGTGCCGACCACCTGGGCGCTCTCACTGGGTCTGGCGCTGCTGGTCAACCAACTGCGGTTCATGCGGGCGTTCTTCCGGTCGGTGTTCTTCCTCCCGACCGCCGTCTCGTACGTGGCCGCGGCGCTGATCTGGAAGATGTCCATCTTCAGCGGCGTCCGCTTCGGTCTGATGAACACCGTCCTGGGCTGGTTCGGCGTCGACAACATCGCCTACCTCGCCAACCCGAGCCCGCCCTGGTACTGGCTGGTCATCGTGACCCTGCGGCTGTGGATCCAGGCCGGCTTCTACATGATCCTGTTTCTCGCGGCGCTCCAGAACATCCCGGCCGAGCTGTACGAGGCCGCCGAGATCGACGGCGCCAAGCGCGGCTGGCAGACCTTCCGGTACATCACGCTGCCCCAACTCCGCGCCACCTCCACGGCGGTGGTCCTGCTGCTGCTCGTCGCCGCGTACCAGGCGTTCGACGAGTTCTTCAACATCATCGGCACCAAGGCCACTTGGGCCCAGACACCGCTCATGGAGCTGTACAAGGCGGCCCTCGGCACCAGCCAGGACTACGGCGCCGGCAGCGCGGGCGCGGTCATCCTCTCGCTGCTGATCTGCATCGTCACCCTCGCCCAGGGCAGGATCATGGGCTTCGGAAGGGGGGAGGAGTCCAAGTGACCACCACCACACCGCAGTTGGGCAAGAAGCGGAAGAAGCGCGGAGGCATCCTCGGCAACACGGGTCTGTACCTCGCCGTGAGCGTCGCCGCTCTGCTCTTCCTGATCCCCTTCTATCTGATCCTCCGCAACGCCCTCTCCACGGACCCGGAGATCACCGGCGAGAACTGGAAGCTGCTGCCCTCCTTCCAGTGGGGCAACATCTCCGAGTTGTTCGACGACCCGACCGTCCAGTTCGGCCGCTCCCTATGGAACTCAACGGTCGTCGCCGTCTCCATGACCGTGGGCACCCTGCTGGTCTGCTCGCTGGCCGGCTACGGCCTGGCACGCATCCCCTACAAGCACTCCAACAAGGTCTTCTACGCCGTCCTCGCGACCCTGATGGTCCCGACGGCCGTCACCTTCGTGCCGAGCTTCGTCCTCGTCTCGTCCCTCGGCTGGGTCGACACCTACCGGGGTCTCATCATCCCGGGCCTCTTCAGTGGTTTCACCTGCTTCCTCTTCCGGCAGTACTTCCTGGGGTTCCCCAAGGAGTTGGAGGAGGCGGCACGCGTGGACGGACTCGGCTACTGGGGCGCGTACTGGCGGATCGTCGTACCCAACTCGCTGAACTTCTTCGCCGCGATCGCCACGATCACCTTCATCAGCGGCTGGAACGCCTTCCTGTGGCCGCTGGTCATCGGCCAGGACCCGAACTCCTGGACCGTGCAGATCGCCCTGTCGTCGTTCATGACGAACCAGACCGTCAACTTCCATCTCATCTTCATGGCCACCGCAGTTTCCATCCTGCCCCTGGTGTTCGTGTTCCTCTTCCTCCAGCGTTGGCTGGTGCAGGGCATCGCACAGACCGGCATCAAGGGCTGACACCCGCATCTCACGACCTGGAGACCGATGACTTCCAGCACCGCCGCCGACTACATCGAGGACGTCTCACCGGGCAGCGGAGCCCTCCCACCCCGCGCCCGCTACGCGTCCTCGGACGCGAAGTCACTGTCACTGAACGGCAGTTGGCGTCTCCGTGTGTCGGCGACGGCCGACGCCGAGGACGACTCGTTCGCCGAGGAGGGCCACGACGCCGGGGACTGGGCCGAGGTCACGGTCCCCGGCCACTGGGTCCTGCAAGGACACGGCTCCCCCATCTACACCAACCACCTCTACCCCTTCCCGGTCGACCCGCCGCACGTCCCGACCGAGAACCCGACCGGCGACCATCTGCGCGTCTTCGACCTGCCGTCCGAGTGGCCCTCGGACGGCGGGGCGGTGCTGCGCTTCGACGGCGTGGAGTCCTGCGCCCGGATCTGGCTGAACGGCACGGACATCGGGGAGTTCAAGGGCTCCCGGCTGCCGCACGAGTTCGCGGTCGGGCATCTGCTCAAGCCCGGCGACAACGTGCTGGCCGTCCGCGTCCACCAGTGGTCGGCGGGCTCGTACCTGGAGGACCAGGACCAGTGGTGGCTGCCCGGCATCTTCCGTGACGTCACCCTGCTGCACCGCCCGCCGGGCAGCGTCCTCGACTTCTTCGTGCACGCCTCCTACGACCACGTCGGCGGTACGGGCACCCTGCGCGTCGACTCCGACGTCGACGGCCGGATCACCGTGCCCGCGCTGGACATCGATGTCGCGACGGGCGAGCCGGTCACCGTGCCGGTGCGGCCCTGGACGGCCGAACTCCCGTACCTGTACGACGGGTTGCTGACGACGGAGGGCGAGCGCGTCCCGCTGCGCATCGGCTTCCGGACCGTCGAACTCTCCGACGGTCTGATCAAGGTCAACGGGAAGGCGATCCTCTTCAAGGGCGTCAACCGCCACGAGTGGCACCCCGAGAAGGGCCGCGCCCTCGACCTGGAGACCATGCGCGAGGACGTGCTGCTGATGAAGCGGCACAACATCAACGCGGTCCGCACCTCGCACTATCCGCCGCATCCGGCCTTCCTGGACCTGTGCGACGAGTACGGCCTGTGGGTCATCGACGAGTGCGACCTGGAGACCCACGGCTTCACCGAACAGGCCTGGCGCGACAACCCCGTTGACGACGACCGCTGGACCCCGGCCCTGCTGGACCGCGCGGCCCGCATGGTCGAACGGGACAAGAACCACCCGTCGATCGTCATCTGGTCGCTGGGCAACGAGGCCGGCACGGGCCGCGGCCTCACCGCGATGGCCGAGTGGATCCACGGCCGTGACCGCTCACGTCTCGTGCACTACGAGGGCGACATCAACTGCCGTGACACGGACGTCTATTCACGGATGTACGCCTCCCACGCCGAGGTCGAACAGATCGGCCGGGAACTCGACGGCGGCACCCACAGGCGCCGCGGGCTCCCCTTCATCCTCTGCGAGTACGGCCACGCCATGGGCAACGGCCCCGGCGGACTCGCCGACTACCAGCGCCTCTTCGAGTCGCAGGACCGGCTCCAGGGCGGTTTCATCTGGGAGTGGATCGACCACGGCATCAAGGACGAGCGTCACGGCTTCGCGTACGGCGGCGACTTCGGCGAGGAGCTGCACGACGGGAACTTCGTCTGCGACGGACTGCTCTTCCCGGACCGCGTCCCCTCCCCCGGCCTGATCGAGTACAAGAAGGTCATCGAGCCGGTCTCCGTCGACAGCCCCGACGGCGGCTCCGTACGGATCACCAACAAGCACGACTTCGCCGACCTGTCCGCATTCGCCTTCCAGTGGTCCTACCAAGTGGACGGCGAGAGCGTCGGGTCGGGCCCGCTGACGGTGCCGCCGCTCGCACCCGGCGAATCGGCCGACGTGAAGCTGCCCGCACCGCCCGTGGAGTCCGACGGCGCCGAATCCCAGTGGACGGTACGGGCGTTGCTGGCCGCCGACACGGCGTGGGCGCCCGCGGGCCATGTGGTCGGCTGGGGCCAGATCCCGGTCGCGGCAAGGCCGTTGCCGTATGTCTCCGCCACCGCCGGGCCGGTCCTCGGTGAGCGGCGGATCACGCTCGGTCCGGCCTCCTTCGACGCCCGTACGGGCGAGTTGCAGTCGATCGGCGAGGTGGACGTCACCGGTCTCCGCCTGGACGTGTGGCGGGCGACCACGGACAACGACGACGGCGCGTCCTGGCAGACGGACATCCGCCACGGGCTGCTCTGGCGCAAGTTGGGGCTGCACCGGATGCGACACCGCCTGGACGGCGTGGAGTTGGGCGAGGACGCGCTGACCGTGCGGACCCGGGTGGCGCCCGCCGCCTGGGAGATCGGGCTCGCCACGGTGTACCGCTGGACCTCGGACGGTTCACGTCTGCGGCTGACGGTGTCCGTGGCACCCGAGGGCGACTGGACGGTCCCGCTGCCCAGGCTCGGCATCCGCTTCGGGCTCGACGCGGGCGCCGACCGCGTGAAGTGGTTCGGCGGCGGCCCGGGCGAGGGCTACCCGGACACCAAGTCGGCTTCGCGGCTCGGCCGTTGGGAGTCCACGGTCGACGGCCTCCAGACCCCCTACGTCCGTCCGCAGGAGAACGGCGCCCGCGCGGACGTCCGTTGGGCGGAGCTGGGCGGGCTGCGGATCGAGGGCGACCCGGAGTTCTGGTTCACGGCCCGCCGCTGGACGACGGAACAGCTGGACGCCGCCGCCCACCGCACCGACCTGACTCCGGGCACTGCGTCCGATAGCGGCTCCGCCGCGGGGGTCTGGGTGAACCTCGACCACGGCCAGCACGGCATCGGCTCGCAGTCCTGCGGTCCGGGTCCGCTCCCGCAGTACTTCCTGAACGCCGAACCCGCCGCATTCTCCTTCGTGTTCTCGGAATCCCCGGAGATCAGTTGACCGGCACCGTCATGAAATCGGCCGCGGCCGACCGGCTCTTCAGTCGGTCGGCCGCGGTCGCGTCCTGCGTCGGCTCCATCCTCATCGGTATGCTCCAGTCCCTCTACGGCCCTTCGATACCGGGCCTGCGCCACGAGTTCGGGCTCTCCCCGTCCGGCGCGGGTCTCGGCCTGAGCCTGCACTTCACCGGCGGGGTCGCCGGTGTCCTGGCCTTCAACGCGATCCACTCCCGGATCAGCAACAGGGCGCTGCTGGCGTGGAGTTACGCCCTGATGGCAGCGGGCGGCGCGGGCTTCGCGCTCGCCCCGAACTGGCTTCTCGCGCTGGCCGCCGCGTTCCTCTGCGGTCTCGGCTTCGGCGGCATCGCCTACGGCCTCAACCAACTCTTCGCCGTCGGCTTCGGCGAGCGCGCCACCGCCATGCTGAACGTGCTCCACGCGCACTTCGGCATCGGCGCGGTGCTGGGTCCGGGGGTCGTGGCCTGGCTCGGCCCGGACGACTACCGGTACGCGTTCGGGGCGTGCGCAGTGCTGGCGGCGGCACTGGTGCTCGCGGGCTCAAGAGGCGTACGTACACAGGTATCTGACGGTCCACCAGCGGAAAGGGGAAACCGAGGCCTCGGCCTGCCCCGGGTCCTCGTCGGCTTCCTCGTCCTCTACATCCTCAACGTGGCGGTGGAAGCCGGTGTCGGCGGCTGGGAGCCCACACATCTGGAGACCATCGGCTACAGCGCGGCCATGGCGGCGTCGACGACCTCCGTCTTCTGGCTGATGATGACGGTGGGGCGCTTCCTGGTCGTCCCGATCACCCTGCGCCACTCCCCCGAGCGCATCCTCGCGGTGTGCGCGGCCGGGATGACGGTGTGTCTGCTGTTGACGCTGTTTAAAGGAGTGGCACCGGTGGCGTACGCCGGTGTTGGCTTGTTCATCGCGCCGGTTTTCCCGACGGGTCTCTCCTGGCTCAACAAGGCGCTCCCCCAGGCCAGGCGGGCCGGTGCGTGGGTGATCGCGGGGTCGATGATCGGCGGGGTGGCGGCTCCGCCGCTGCTCGGTGTCGGGATCGAGGCCTCCGGGATCCACGCGGTGCCCTGGCTGTTGACCGCACTGTCGGGCGCGTCGCTGCTGGCGACGCTCCGGTTGATCCGACTGACGAGGAGGTCCGCATCATGAAGGCCCTGTTCCTGCTCACGCGAAGGCTGGCAGAGTGAACGCGAGCAGCATCGAGGTCCGGGGGTTGTCCCGTACCTTCCACACAACTGTCCGGCGCCCGGGCCTCGTCGGTGGCCTGCGCTCCCTCGTCAACCCGGAGCGCGTGCCCAAGTACGCGGTCTCCGACGTCTCGTTCGACGTGGCCCCGGGCGAACTCCTCGCCCTGCTGGGCCCGAACGGCGCCGGCAAGTCCACCACCATCAAGATCCTCACCGGGATTCTGACGCCCACCTCCGGGGAGGCCAGGGTCGCGGGCGTGGTGCCGTACCAGGAGCGGGAGCGCAACGCCCGTAACATCGGGGCGGTGTTCGGGCAGCGCACCCAGCTGTGGTGGGACCTGCCGGTGCGCGAGTCGTTCGCGATCCTGCGGGACATCTACGAGGTGCCGAAGGCCCAGCACGCGTCCCGGTTGCAGGAGTTCGACGACCTCCTCGAACTGTCCAGCTTCTGGGACACCCGGGTCCGGCATCTCTCCCTCGGCCAGCGGGTGCGCTGCGACCTGGCCGCCGCCCTGCTGCACGACCCGCCGGTCGTCTTCCTCGACGAGCCGACCATCGGCATGGACGTGGTGGTGAAGGAGCAGGTGCGGGAGTTCCTGCGCCATCAGGTGGAGGAGCGCGGCCGCACGGTCCTGCTGACCACGCACGACATGACGGAGGTGGCCCGGCTCGCCGAGCGGGTCGTCCTCATCAACCACGGCCGGCTGGTGCTGGACGGCACCCTCGACGAGATCCGCCGCAGGTTCGGCTCGACCTGGCAGATCCGCGCGACGCTGGCCGACGCGCACGCCGAGGTCGTGCCGCTGCCGGGTATCGCGCTGGTGCGGCGGGACGGACCGCAGGTGGTCTTCGGCCCGGAGGGGAGCGAGGGGCCGACCGTCCATCAGGCGCTGAAGCAGGTCATCGAGCGGTACGAGGTGACCGAAGTCGCCATGGACGAGGCCGAGTTGGAGGACGTGATGCGGACCGCGTACGTCCAGGCCGGTCCGCGCGCCGAGGAGACCTGAGATGGCCGCCCTGCACGCCTGGCGCGCCGCCCGGGTCACCCCGCTCGGCGAACTCCTCGCCCCGCCCCGCATCACCGCCGCCCTGCTCCGGCTGACGGTGCAGATCGTGCTGGTGGCGTCCCTGTGGCGCGGCCTGTACTCCCAGACCGGCACCACCGCGGGACTCACCCGCGACCAGGCGGTGACGTACGCCGTACTGGCCGTACTCGCCTCCCGGCTGCGGGAGTTGGACCAGTACGCGGGCCGGGACACGGTCCTCCAGCACATGCACTTCGGCACGATCATCTACTGGTATCTGCGCCCGCTGCCGCCCCAGCGCTACTACGCGCTGCGGGCGTTCGGCGAGCAGCTGTACGGGCTGGCCTGGGCGCTGACGGGATACGTGGTCTGCCTCGCCGCCGGGGTGGTGGAACCGCCCGAGTCGGTTGCCGCGGCGGGGGTGTTCGCGCTCAGCATGCTGCTCGGGCAGCTCGTCCTGTACTACGTCATGCTCCTCATCGACCAGTTGTGCTTCTGGACCCTCCGCAACGGGGCCGCGATGCTCATCCTGATCTTCGCGCAGAACCTGCTGTCCGGTGTGTACGCGCCGCTGTGGTTCTTCCCGGACTGGTTCATCACGATGAGCCGCTTCCTGCCGTTCCAGGCGACGCTCAGCGTGCCGCTCTCGATCTACGTGGGCCGCATCCCGCTGTCCGACGCGGGAGCCCAACTCGCCCTCCAGGCCGCCTGGGTGGCGGTCCTGTCCCTGTTCACCCGGTTCCTGTGGCGGCGCGCCGCCCGCCGGGTCGTGGCCCAAGGAGGTTGATGCGTGTGAAAGCCGTCCGGATCGTCTGGCGCATCACGCGCCTCAACTTCCGTGCCCAGCTTGAATACCGCACCGAGTTCCTGCTGATGATCGCGATCGGCGCGATCTGGCAGGTGTCGGTGATCGTGTTCGCGACGGTGCTGCTCACCCGGTTCTCCGGAATGGGCGGCTGGGACAGCTCGGACGTGCTGCTGATCCCGGCGACCCGGATGATGGCGCACGGGCTGATGGTGCTGTTCCTGGGCCGGATGCACGGCCTCGGCCGGTACATCCAGGAAGGCCGTATCGACATCTATCTGGTGCGGCCGATGCCGGTGCACCGCCAGGCGCAGCTGGAGTACTTCCCCACCAACGCGATCGGCGACCTCACGGTGGCGGGCGGCCTCATGGTCGGCGCGCTCAGCCGCAGCCACCTGGACTGGAACGCGGGCCGTGTCGCGTATCTGATCGCCGCGCTCATCGGCGGCATGCTCGTGGAGGCGGCCCTCTTCACGACCGTCGCCTCCGCCTCCCTCCGCTTCCCGTCCGCGGACTACTGGAGCCGCTGGGTCGAGGACCTCCTCGGCACCTTCGGCAACTACCCGCTCAACGTCCTGCCCCGCGCGGTGGGCGGCTTCCTCACCTACGGCCTTCCGCTCGCGTTCGTCGCCTTCCTCCCGGCCGCCGTGCTCACCGGGCACGGCCACGACATCGGGGTGCCGTACTGGCTGGCGGCGGGCTCACCCCTCGTAGGCCTGCTGGCCTATCTCGGGGCGCGGCTGCTGTGGCGGTGGAGCCTCAGCAACTACACGGGGGTGAACGGGTGACCACGACCGCTGTCACGTCCGGCCCACGGGCGCGGCTCGCGGCCGGGCCGAGCAGGAGGTCCACGATGGAGTGACGGGTGGCACGGTGGACGTGAGGCTCTGCGCAGGTCGGCCTGGTCGACCGGTCGAGGACCCGGCCCTGGGCGTGCTCGCACGAGCCGCTCAGGACCGCCGGATCGGGGTCAGCAGGGCGACGACCGCGATCAGTGCGCAGCACGCACCCGCCACCACGGCGACCGGTGCGGTGCCGTGCCGCTCGGCGGCCCAGGTGAGGACGGCCGCGCCGACGGGGGCCGCGGCGTAGTGGAGGGTCCAGAAGGCGGAGGTGACCCGGCCGAGGAGCTGCTCCGGCGTCACTTCCTGCCGCAGCGACATGGAACAGGTGCCGGCCATCTGGTCGCAGCCCAGGAACGCGGCACTCACCATCGCGACGGCCGGCACGTCGTTCGCCCGGCTCAACCAGGCGAAGGCCGCCCCGCACACGGCCACGCCCCCGATCCAGGTCGCTCCGAAGCCGAACCGGCGCCGCGCCCGGGCCACCAGCAGCGCCCCGGCGATCGTGCCGAGTGCGCCGACCGCCATGACCGTGCCCACGGTGCCGTCGTCGTGCCCCAGGTCGTGCTTGAGGTGGTAGATCACCAGGTCGTTGAGGCCGAGGGTGAGAAAGCTGAAGCAGAAGAGAAGTGCGGTCAGGGCGCGGAGCACCCGGTGCCCGCGAAGGAAGGCGATTCCGATGCGCAGGTCTCGCCACAACCCGCCCCGCTCCGACCGCTGTTCGGGGTCGGGGCGGCTCCGGAACCGTACGAACGCCAGACAGACGGCCGACACCCCGAAGCTCGCCGCGTCCACACCGACGGCGGCGGCCGGCCCGCTCCAGGCCGCGACGATTCCGGCGCCGAGCGGCCCGAGGACCCCGGCTGCGGCGGCTGTGGCGTTCAACCGCCCGTTGGCCTCGGTGAGTTGCCCGGTGCCGACCAGCCCGCGGACGACCGTCACGTACCCGACGGAGAACAGCATGCCGACGGCCTCGCACAACGGCAGTACCACGTACAGGAGCCAGATGCGCGGCCCGAACGCCCACACCAGCGGAACGACCCCGTACAACACCATGCGCACGAGGTCGCACCGGATGAGCAGCCCGCGCCGGTCGACCCGGTCCACCACGACCCCCGCGAACACCGCCGCGACGACCGAGGCCGCCCCGCCCACCGCCGTCAGCAGCCCCATCCGCGCGACCGATCCCGTGGCCTGAAGCACCAGGAGGGGGAGGGCGATCAGCGCGAAGGAGTCGCCCAGCACGGAGAGGGTCTGGGCCGTCCAGAAGGTGGCGAAGTCCCTTTGCCGCCAGAGGGGTTGGGCCATTCCGGCAACCCTAGGCAGGCCGGCGGCGAATCAGAAACGATATTCCTCCTGCGTGATCCCGGCCTCGGCGTCCGGGCTCTCCCCCAGCACCCGGGTCCCAGGTATCGGCGAGGGCAGCAGCCACAGCACGCACAGGGCGCCGCCGACGGCCGCGACGACGAGGGTCGCCCTGAGGCCGACCAGCGTGGCGAGCCCGCCTCCCGCCAGGGCGCCCAGCGGCCGTACGCCGTAGTTGACCGTGTTGTACGCCCCGGTCACCCGGCTCCGCAGCCCGTCCGGAACGACCGATGTCTGGAGCGAGTTGAGGTTGACGTCGAGGAGCATGACGCCGAAGGCGGAGAGGAACTCGGACGCGCCCAGGATGCCGAGGCGGGCCCAGGTCGGGCCGGTCGCCGCCGCGATGAGGGCGATGGGGGCCGGATACAGGACCGCCCCGATGACGATGCTGCGGCCCACGCCGATCCGGCGGGTGATCGCGGGAGCCGCCACAGCCCCGAGGAGGCCGCCCGTGGCACCCACTCCGAACGCCAACCCGATGGCCCCGGGCGACAGTTGGAGGACCCGGTCGGCGAACAGCACCACCAGGCCCGTGCTCGCCAGGAACGTGAAGAAGTTGACGGTCGTGGCGCAGAGGAGCCCGGCCCGCATGACGGGCTCGTGGATCACGAAGTCCAGGCCCTCTCGCGCCCGCCGCAGCAGCGAGGGGCCGGATGCCTGGGTGCTGTGCGCCGGTTCGTCGACGCGGGTGCGACCGACGAGGACCGCCGACGTGACGAACGACAGCGCGTCCGCGATCACCGCGACCGGTGCCGTCAGCGCCTGCACCAGACCGCCGCCGATCGCGGGGCCCGCGATGAAGGACACCGATCTGCTCGCGCTGAGCTTGCTGTTGGCGTCGACGTACGCCGTCTGCGGCACGAGATGCGCGAAGTAGGACGAGTAGGCCGTGTTGAACACGACCGCCGCCGCGCCGGTCAGCAGGGCCACCGCGTAGAGCTGGCCGAGCGTCACCGTGTCGAGCGCGTAGGCGATCGGGAGGGTGAGGAGTACCGCGGCGCGGAACAGGTCGGCGAGCACCATGAGTCGGCGCTTGCCGGGGCGGTGGTCGACCCATGCGCCCAGGAACAGGCCGAGGAGGTTCGGAGTCCAGACGAGGGCGGTCAGCCAGGCGACCTGGTTCGCGGAGGCGTGCAACGCACCGACTGCCAGGAGGGGCAGGGCCAGTTCGGAGACGCGGTCGCCCAGCTGGGAGACGGTCTGTCCGCACCAGAACCGTACGAAGCGGCTGTCCCGCCACAGCGAGCCGGGCGCGGGCCGAGGTGTCCATCGGCCCTTCACTCGGGTATGTCCGTCTCGCCGCTCTCGTTCCCGGCGCCCTCCGGCAGGGTGTACGTCAGCAGGCGGACGCCCCTGCCGTCGGGTGGCCGGCGATCCCGGTTGCGGGCGACGTACGGCGCGATCAGTTCCTCCATCGCGTCCTTCAGCGCGGCCAGTTCCTCCGCCGTCACCATGATCCGTGTGTCGGCCGCCCCGGCGAGCCGGCTCCACTCCGGTTCCAGGCCGGGTGCCGTCCCGGTGAGCCAGCGCAGGGGCACGTCCGCCCTGCGCGCGAACATCTCCCCGGCCAGTTCCTGCGCGGCCGACCAGCCCTCCTCGTCCTGTGCCGCCTCGAACCGGAAGCCCCGCGCCACCGCCGCCCAGCGCCGCTCCCGCCGGTCCGTCCCGCCCTCGGCGTCGTGGACCAGGCCGAAGCCGGCGAGATGGCGCAGATGCCAGCTGGTGACGGACGGGGTGGCGCCCACGTGCGGGGAGAGCCGGGAGGCGGTGGCGGGGCCGTGGCGCTGGAGGCGTTCGAGGATCGCGAGCCGTACGGGGTGCGCCAGTGCGCGCATCGCCTTCGGGTCGGAGATCTCCATGTCGCCGAAGCGGTTGCCGGATTCCATGATGTGAGAGTGTTCTCTCAGAGTGTCCGACAGTCAACTCCCGGATCCGGCCACGCAGTTGAGCCTCAGGCCATCGGCTGCGGCGTCAGGCGTCGGTGCCCCTTCCTGTCGTAGTACCGGACCATCGCGAAGCCGAAGAGCAGGCCGATGGCCGCCCCGACGCCGATCATGGTCCAGGCGCGGGTCAGGCCGGCGTCGCCGCGGGCGTCGAAGTAGAGGATCGCCCGTACTCCGTCGCTGAGTTGGCGCATGGGCTCGAAGTGGGAGAGGAAGCGGTAGAAGCCGGGGACGGCCTGGAGGGGGACGGTGGCGCCGGAGGACGGCAGGCCCAGGACGATGAACACGAACATGGAGACCAGTTGGCCGATCCCGCCGAACGCGGCGTTGATGGCCTGGACGCCGAGGCCGACGGCGAGGGCCGCGCAGTAGGAGTAGATCCACAGCAGCGGGATGTGGGTGGCGTCCATGCCGAGGATGCTGACGCTGGCGAGCATGATCAGGGAGACGCTGAGGAGGGTGATGCCGGCCGTCATGGCCATCTTCAGGAGCAGGGTCTGGGTGCGGTTGATCGGGACGGTGGGGCGGCGGGTGTGCCAGGGGCCGATCTCGTTGTCGGCGTAGCCGAGGGCGGTGTCGACGCCGTTGCTGATGACGTTGCCGCCCATGAAGCCGGCCAGGACCAGCAGCAGTGTGTAGTAGAAGGCGGTCAGGCCGATGCCGCTGTTGCTGCCGATGGGGTGGCCGACCTGGGTGACGACGGCGACCGGGTCGGCCAGCAGCAGTTTCTGCGTGGAGTCGGCCTTCGCGGCCGCCGCCGTGAGCTGTTTGCCGATGGTCAGGGAGGCCTGCTGGGCGGCGGTCGTCGAGATCTTGCTCGCGAGGGAGGAGCCGAGGCTGCCCTTGCCGGGGTTGGTGAGCACGGTGATCGTGGGGCGGGCGGTGGCGTTCGTGGTCGTCAGCGCGGCGACGGAGTCGGTGAAGCCGGCGGGGATGACCAGGGCGCCGTAGACCTTGCCGGAGTCGAGTTCCCGCTGGGCCTGGACTCTCGTGAGTTGTCTCCAGCCGGCCGCGCGGCTGCTGGTGTTCGTCACGATGGCGTGGGCGATCTGGGTGCCCAGGTTCTGCTGCTGCCCGGGGAGCGGGTTGCCCGTGTCGCTGTTGACGAGGGCGATGGGCAGGTCGTTCAGTTCGCGGTTGGGGTTGACGATGCCGCCCATGTAGAGGAGGGACAGCAGGAAAGCGAGCAGGCCGGTCAGCACGGTGGGGATGAGCCACAGCTTGGGGCGGCCGAGGAGTGCGGTGGCGCGGAGGCCGGTGGGGGCGGGGGTTCCGGAGTCGTCGTCCATGGTGGTCAAGTCTGGTGCCGGAGTGCCGTGGCGGCGGTGTGGAAACACGCGGGGCACCCCTCTTGTTACTGGCTATTGTCCTAGGGTCTCCAGTTGTCGCAGGTCAGAGGAGAGGTGGAGCACCGTGCCCCGTGCGGGACTCACCGTCGACCGGGTCGTGGCGGCGGCGGCCGACCTCGCCGACGAGGTCGGCTTCGAGAACGTCAGCCTGTCCGCGCTGGCCCGCGGCTTCGGCGTCAAGGACGCCAGCCTGTACTCGCACGTCAGGAACCTCCAGGACCTGCGCACCCGGGTCGCGTTCCTCGCGGGCGGGGAGATGGTCGACCGGATCGCCGTCGCGGTCGAGGGCCGCTCCGGCCGGGCCGCGCTGGGCGCGTTCGCCGACGCCTACCGGGCCTACGCCCTGGAGCACCCGGGCCGGTACGCGGCCACCCAGATCCGCGTCGACCAGACCCTGGTCGCCGCCTCCCCCGCCCTGCGCCGCACCGCCGAGCTCACCTACGGCCTGCTGCGCGCCTACGGCTTGGAGGAGCCCGATCTCACCGACGCCGTACGGCTGTTGCGCAGTACGTTCCACGGCTACTGCGCGCTGGAGTCCACCGGGGGCTTCGGCGCGCCGCGTGATGTGCGGCGGTCGTGGGAGCGGGCGGTGGACGCGTTGCATGTGGCTCTGACGCACTGGCCGCGGGAAGCCGCGGAGGGCTGACGGAGACGGTGGTTCCGGTCCACGCCCCAGGCGCATCGCTGACCACTTAGACTGGAAGCTTCGCGAATGCCACGTGCCACCCTGGGGGGAGGGAGCGCGACTTGTCTCAACAGCAGCTGGGACGTGGTCCCTTGAGAACGCCGGGAGCGGCGGGAGCGCCCGGTCCGGTGCCGTCCGGCGGGAGTCCACCGGCCAGGTTCGTGGGCTGGCTGGGCCGGTTCGGGTGCCTGGCCGCCGGATACGCGGTGTTCCAGTTCCTGTTCGAGGTGCTGCCCGACTCGATCGACGGGGCGCCAGCCAAGTATCTGATCGCCGGGCTGAGCGGCCTCGCCACGGCCGGGATGACCTGGCTCGCGGCGGCCCTGCTCCGCGCCCGCACGTCCGGCCCCGCACCGCTGACCGCCCCCGCTCCCCCGGCACCGGCCGCCCCCGGCCCACTGCCACAGGTGTTCGGTTCCGCCTACGACACCCTCGTCGCCCAGGTCGCCGAGGTCGACGACCCGGTGCGCGGCCGTCTCATCGGCTGGCCGCACTCCCTCCTGGAGCTGGACGGCCCCGCCCGGCCGACCTCGCTGGCCACGGCGTACGGACTGCACATCGTGCTGGACCTGGGCGTGCCGGACGGACGCCTGCACACCGGCGACCTCATCGACACGCTGTGGCGGCTGCGGTTGCAGGGCGGCGGCTGGTCGGCCCGCTCGCAGGGGGCGGTGGCCCGCCCTGAGGTCACCGCGATGGTGCTGGGCGCGCTGGCCCGGGCGGGGGCCTCCCGGGAGCGGCTGGCGGACGAGGTGGCCCGCTGCGAGGCCGGCTTCACGCCCGAACTCGACAGCACGGGGCGGGCGTTGACCCATGTCGTGACCACCGTGATGCGGGGGCTGCTGCGCGCGGCACCGGACGCGCCGATCCTTCCCGTGCTACGGGACGCCCTGGTCGACGGCGCCTTCCCCGACCCGCAGCGCCAGCACCGCCGCTGCTGGAGCCACCGGCTGTCGACGCTGCCGTGGCCCGCGCACCCGGACCGGCCCGTCGTCCGGCTCCCCGCCCAGCCCTCCGCGCTGCACACCGCGCAGGCCGTGGTCGCCCTGGACCGGGCGGCCCGGGTGCTGGGCGAGGGGCCGGTGGAGCGTGCGGCGCGCGAGGACGGGGTGCGCTGGCTGCTGGCCTGCCCGGCGACCGCGCACGACGCCTGCGCCGATCTGGCGAACCTGCGCGAGGAGGTGCGCCGCCACCATCCGGACGACTCCTCGCACCACGAGGTGCTGAACGTCCGCCATTTCACGGCGAGTTGGATCGTACGTGCGCTGCTCACCCCGGGCGCCCAGGAGATCGCCCGGGAGGACGGTCTGGAGGAGGCCTGGCAGGAGCGGCTGAACGGGGCGGCCGGCGCGGTGTGGGCGGCACAGACCGACGGGATCTGGTCCTGGAACCGCGACGGATCGATGTTCACGACGACGGAGGAACTGCGCCAGCCGATCTGGATGACCTACCAAGGGCTTTCGGCGCTGCGCGCACATGCCGTATGGATGTATCAGCCGGATACTCGAACGAGGCTGGTGTGAGGGCGAGTTGGGGAGCGAGTGCATGGGTGGTCGGCAGATTCTGGCGGCGCGACGGCTGCTGACCGAGGCGCTGGACGGCGATCTGTCCGACGACGGGACGGTGACCGCGGCCCGTGCCGTCATCGCCGAACTCGGCTCCGCCGACCGCCTGTTGGAGCTGGTGGCCGAACTCGCCTCCGGTGAGGGCGATCCCGAGCACTGCGCCGGGCTGTCGTACCGTCATGTACTGGGTTTCGACAAGCTGTTGCTGATCGACGGCGGTCCCCGGCACATGCTGCGCGCGCACCTCTGGCATCACGACTCGGCGGCGATCGGCGCGGAGGACATCCACAACCACCGCTCCCCGCTTGCCTCTTACGTGGTCCGCGGGCGGCTCGCGATGGAGCTGTACGAGGCGCGCGGCGACGGCGGGATCACGGCGGACCGTTACGAGGAGTCCCTCGCCGAGCGCAGTGCCGACTGGACGCTGCGGCCCACGGGACCGGCGCGGCTGCGGCTGACGCATGTGGGCCAGTACGCGGCGGGCAGCACCTACGCCCTCCCGGCGAACACCCTGCACCGGGCCTGGTGCGACACGGAGGCACCGACCGTGACGCTGTTCCTGGAGACGGGGGCCGAACGGCGGCGCCACACCGACGTGTTCACGGCCGCGGGCCCGCATCCGGGCGCAGTGGCGAAGGTGCCGCTCGATGTGAAGGACTACCTGGGCGCGTTGAACGCCTTGGCGGAGTCGCTCAGAAGTTCGTGAGGGCCTGGCGTACGACGTCCAGGTTGTACGCGTCGATGTCGAGGCCGGAGTCCGTGCCGGTCAGCTCGGACGGCGCGATCCAGATGTACGCCTGGTCGGGCTCGGGGAGAGTGATGTCCCGGCTCAGTGGCCTGACCAGGAAGTTGTCCTGCCAGTTCTTGGTCTCGCGGCCCTGGTACTCGCTGACGAACGACGACTCGCCGATCCTGCGGACGATCTCGCCGAGGAGCCCGGTCTCTTCCTTCAGCTCGCGCAGCGCGCCGTCCTCGGGCTGCTCGCCCGGCTCCAGCTTCCCGCAGGGCACGCCCCACACCCGGGGCAGGAATCGCTCGGTCGCGCTGCGGCGCACCAGAAGTACGCGCCCGTCGTCGTCCATCACGACGGCAGCCGCCAGCCGCTTGTCGCCGGGGTCCATGGTCATGGTTCCTCGGTCCCTCGCCGGAGATGAGTCCAAAGGGTCTGATACCCAGGAAAGCATCCAACGTACCAGGATCGGCCCGCCCGGGCTGTGGAGCCGGTCTCACCTCCAGAACATTGCGCTCGGCACCGCGGCAACCTCCTTCGCGCGGGCGGCGACTTGGGGGCATGACCAACGCAAGACGCACCACTTCACACCGTCACCGCGACCCCCGCCGCATCGCCCGCAAGCCGCTCGCGGGCTCACTTGCCGTCGCGGCCCTGCTGGGCGGCGCGTGGTACGCGACCGCGGCGACGGACAGCGGCGGAAGCGGCAGCTCGACCGCAGCCGGGGCGACCACGTCCCCGTCCACCGGCGCCGACGGCTCCGCGTCCGCCTCGCCCACGGCGACCACGGCCGCCTCCTCCGCGAAGTCCACCTCGACAACCACCCCGAAGGCGGTCGCGAAGACCCCGGCCGCCGCCGCCAAGACCGTGACCGGCACGCTCACCCCGACCAGCACCACGGTGGCGCTCGCCGCCAAGTTCCCCTATCTGACGGCCGGTTACAACAACATCCGCCAGTGGACCCGTACGACGACGGCGGTGGCCCCGAACGGCACCCTGCGCGTGGCCTGGCCGGCCGCCGACGGAGTCCATGTCACCCCGCTGAACGCCGCCGGAGTGCGCTCGGGCGCCGACACGGTCGTCAAGGGCGCCAAGGAGGTCGGCGGCCTGGTCGCGCACAACGACGGGTTCGCGCTGCTCACCCGGGTGGCCGACACCAACAAGTGGAAGGAGACGGCCGCCGCGATCATCCGCTACACGAACGGCAAGCAGACCTTCCGTACCAAGCTCACGGGCACCGCCTCGAACGACACCTCCCCGGGTCTCGACGGCCAACTCGTCTGGAACGGCACCAAGTACGGCGCGTACTTCGTCGTGCACGGCGCGGGCGGCTTCGCGGACGGCCACTTCGGCGACAAGTTGGCGTACATCAGCGCCAAGGGCGCGAAGCTGAGCGGTGGTTGGAGCTGGGGTTGCAGCCACAACGAGGGCATCGCGCTGCACGCCGAGACCACCGGCGCCTTCACCTCGCTCTGCTTCGACGACTGGCGTTCGGGCCTGTTCGTCTCCACCGGGATCGGCGCCCCGGACGTGGCGCCGGTCGTACAGCGCGAGCAGTGCTGGGCAGGGTACTGCGGTGGTACCTTCCCCGGCCGCACGGGTGACCTCGTGAAGTCGGCGAGCGGACGGTACGCCACGGCCTTCGCCTCCCGCGGCGCCGCCTCGGCCAAGAAGAACTCCGCCGACTCCAGCGGACGCGGCTGGACGGTCACCCCGAGGACGAGCACCCACCAGGTCGCCGTCGCCTTCATGGCGAACCGCAACTCCGGCCCCGGCAAGGCGGTTTACCTCACGAGCGCGGCCGGCACCGAGAACGTCAACGTGCACATCGCGCCGTACGGCAAGGACCGTCTCCTGGTCTCCTGGGAGTCCCTGAAGGGCGCCAAGTGCGCGGCCGGCACCTGCACCGGCACCTTCACGGGCACACACCTGCGGCTCATCGACTGGAACGGCAAGTTCCAGAGCGCGGACAAGGTGGTGAGCACCAGGATCACCGGTGACATCGCGGTCCTCAAGAACGGCACGCTGACCTGGGCGTACGCACCGGTCACCCCGACCTACGCGACCCCGCTCAACGGGGCTTCACCGACCGCGACGAGCCTGCGGATAGCCCGGTTGACTCCGTGAACCGGTAGTTCGTCCGCCGGCCGCCGGCCCACTGGACAAAGACGCCGTGATCCCCGTCGACCTCCACGGACACCAGTTCCGCGAGGGGACGGGGGTCCGGCTCCGCGGTGAGCCGGACCAGGGCGACGAACAGGGTGGGCCCGTCGCCCACGACACCCTCACCGCCCAACAGGCCGTGCAGGGAGACGAGTTCGGCGTGCTGTCCGTCCTCCGCCGACCAGCCCGTGACCCGCACCGGCGTGCCCGCAGCCGCGCCGGCCACCAGATGCGCCCGCACCTCCACCGCGCCCTCGGCCATCACCACGCTGGTCACCCGCGCCCCGGCAGCCGCCGTGTGCCGGGAGGCCGCCAGTCCCTCCCCCACCCCCAACGGCACAATCTCCGTACGGCTCGGATCGCCGCCCACGAACACGCTGTTGTCGTACGACGGCGACGGCGTCGTGGCCGTGGAGTAGGCGAGGCGCGTGTAGTACGGGTCGTAGCGGACGTCCTCGCTGCCGTGGTTGTGGAGGCGCACCAGGCCGTCCGAACTGGTCGACTGGAGAAGCCAGTTGGCGGGCGCGATCGCCGTGGTCACGTCCGCGCGTTCCGCCGGGCCCGGTTCCTCTGCGGCCGTCCACACCTCGTGGTCCGGCGGGAGGAGCAGGCCGAGAAAGCCCTTGCTGGCCCAGTACGGGGACGCGGGGCCCGAATAGCCTTGCAGGACGGCCTCGTCGGGGCCGTGCCACCCGAGGGTCAGCAGACCGTGGTCGTCGACCGCGCCCCGGTCGAGGAAGTAGCGGAGCGCCCCGGAGGCCAGCCGTCGTGTCTCCCCCGGCGCCAGTGGCGTACGGCCCGTCAGCGCGCCAAGCCACAGCGGAGCCGTCGTCGCGAAGCGGTACGTCAGTGAGCGGCCCTGGTGCATCGGGGCGCCGTCGCCGCCGAACAGGCGGGCGTAGTCGGCGAGATGGCGTTCCAGACGGGTGCCGTAGAGGTCGAGGAGCCGGGGGTCGTCGGCGAGCCAGGCGTGCAGGACCGGGTAGAGGTGCATGGCCCAGCCGTTGTAGTAGTCGAACTTGCGGCCGTCGCCGTCGGTGTACCAGCCGTCGCCGACGTACCACTGCTCGATGCGTTCCAGGCCGTGGTCGATGGCCTTGCGGGAGGCCTCGGGTTCGTGGCCGATCTCCTGGAGGAAGCCGCCGACCGTGACGGGGAACAACTCCCAGTTGCAGGGCCAGGGTCGGGCGGTGAGGGCGTCGGTGAGCCAGGCCGCGGCGCGCTGCCGTACGGGCTCGTCGAGGCGGTCCCAGAGGAGGGGGCGGGTCAGGCGCAGGGCGAGGGCGATCGAGGCGGCCTCCACCAGGGGCTGGCCGCGGTCCTCGATGCGGGGCCAGACGCCCGCGACGCCCGCCGCGAGTCCGTCGGCGTACCGCTCCAGTGCCGTCTCGTCGCGGCGGAAGGCGGCCAGCAGCAGGGTGCGGGCGTAGCCCTCCAGGCCGTCGGAGAGCCTGCCGGACCAACTGGTGTGCGTGCCGGGGAGGTGGTAGAGCGCGCGGTCCTCCGTGGCGTAGGGCTCCACTGCGGCGAGGAGGGCTTCGGCGGCCGTCTCCCAGTGGGCCCGGGTGTAGCCGGTGCGGGGGCTCGACTCACGGTCGTCGGCGGGCAGTTGCATCGGCTCACTCTCACGGGCGACGGGGGGCGACAGGTACGGCGGGTGGAGCCTGGGGCGCCCCGGTTCCGGTCGGAACGCCCCAGGGGTCTTTCGGGTCTCGACCCACCCGCGGGTCTCACCCCACCCGTACCCGGTCCCCCGGCAGCAGATGCCCGGCGACGAGTGCGTCGCGGACCAGGCCCGCGTACACCGTGGCACCGTGCACGGAGGTGTGCGTGTTGTCCTTCTTCTCGTTGTAGAGATAGATCGCCTTGGAGCCTTCCACTCCCAGCGACTCCACCAGCGCCTTGGTCTGCGCCGTGAGATCGATCAGCGTTACCCCCTCGGCGGCGGCGACCGAGCGGATGACGCCCGGCAGGTCGACGCCGAGTCCGTTCACCAGCAGTGCTGTCCCGTTGTTCAGTGTGCCGTCGGCATTGAACCAGCGTCGGACGATCGGTGTCACCAGAACCGGACGACCGCCCCTCTCCCGGATACCCGCTACGAGGGTTTCCAAGTTCGCGCGGTACGTCGCCTCGTCGGTCGTCTTGTCGTTGTGCGCGAGCTGGACCAGGACGAGGTCACCGGGGTTGATCAGCGGCTGAACCGTCCCCCAGAGCAAGGGATTCGCCAGATAGGTGACCGTACTCTCCCCGGAATCGGCGTAGTTGGCGACGGAGACGCCCTTGCGCAGGAACTGCGGGAGCTGTTGGCCCCAGCCCGAATACGGGTCGCCCGGTTGGTCGCAGACCGTGGAATCGCCGATCAGGAAGATCTGGCGGGGGTGGCGGGCGGGGGTCACGCGGATGCCGGCGAGGGCGGGCGCGGTGCCGCCGAGGGTGAGGTCGAGGCCGGGGGTGCCGTCGGGGCCGGTGGGTTCGCCCTCGGGGGTGCGGACGTTCACGGTGAAGCTGCGGGTCACGGTCCGCCCGGCGGCGGTGGCCGTCTCGGGGAGCAGGGAGCGTCTGGTCTCGCCGGTGACGGCCGTGCTCGCCGCGCTCTCGCCGCCGAGGCGGACCGTGACGTCGTAGGTGCCGGGCGGGACGTCGAAGTGGCAGGCCGTGGCAGTGCAGTTGGCGATGCCGAGCGGGGGCGTGCGGTCGTGGGCCTGTGCGGGTGCGGCCGACAGGGCGGTGCTCAGGGTCACCGCGGCCAGCAGCGCGATGTTGAAACGTCTCATCCGTGGCTCCTCCGTGCGACGACAGGGCCTGGCGGTGGACCGTACCGCTCCGGACAAGCGCTTTCTAGACCTGTGCCGAATTTCGCATCATCGCCAACTCCTGAGCTGTGAAAGCCCTTTCGCGAAATCGATTCAACTGTCACCCTCCAAAGCACCCGCACCCCACCTCCCGAAGGAGGCACCCCCATGTCCGGTTCCGTGAACAGACCGGTCCGTCGCCGCACCTTCGTCCTCGGCACGGCGGCCGCGGCCAGTACGGCGGCGCTCGTCGGGCCGCTCGCCGAGACAGCCTCGGCCGCGAGTTTCGGCTACACCGACGACGGCTCGAACTACGTCGTCGACACCGGCGCCAGCCTCGTCTTCAAGGTCAGCAAGACGAACGGCGACCTGACCTCACTCGTCTACAAGGGCACCGAGTACCAGGGCTACGGAGGCAAGAACTCGCACGTCGAGTCCGGCCTCGGCACCTCCACCGTGACCATCGCCCAGTCCGGCACGACGATCCTGATCTCCGTCGCGTATGGCACGCTGAAGCACTACTACGCGGCCCGCAGCGGCGAGAACAACATCTACCTGTGGACCAACAAGGCCGACGACTCCGTCAGCGCGACCCGCTACATCGTGCGCGTGAAGGCCGGTCTGTTCCTCAACGACGAGCCGGATTCCTACACCTACGCGCCCACCACCATCGAGTCCGCCGACATCTTCGAGAAGTCCGACGGCCAGACCCGCTCCAAGCACTACTCGAAGAAGCGGGTCGCCGACTACGACTACATCGGCTGGACCACCGGCAGCGTCGGCCTGTGGGTCGTGCGCAGCAACCACGAGAAGGCGTCCGGCGGCCCGTTCTACCGTTCCCTGCTGCGCCACCAGAGCGCGGACGGCGGCGGGTTGTACGAGATCCTGTACTACGGCGAGAACCAGACGGAGGCGCAGCGCTTCGGTCTCCAGGGGCCGTACGTCATCGCGTTCACGGACGGCGGCGCGCCTTCCTCGGCGCTGTACCACGCCAACCTCACGACCTCGTGGGCCGATTCGCTCGGCATCTCCGGGTACGTGGCTTCCGGCAGCCGGGGCCGGGTGGCGGGCGTCGGCATCACCGGGCGGGACACGGCGTACGCGTACACCGTCGGGCTCGCCAACTCGGCGGCGCAGTACTGGGGTTCGGCGCGGGCGTCGGACGGCTACTTCTCCATCACGGCAGTGCTGCCGGGAACGTACACGCTGACCGTCTTCAAGGGTGAACTCGCCGTCTACACCGGGTCGGTGGCGGTCACGGCGGGCGGCACGACGACGCTGAACAGCATCGCGATCCCGGCCTCGAACGACCCGTCCAACGCGAGCGCGATCTGGCGGATCGGCAACTGGGACGGCACGCCCGGCGGGTTCAAGAACGCGGACCTGATGACGTACGCGCATCCGTCGGACGTGCGGGCGGCCTCCTGGACCGGCAATGTCGTCGTCGGCAGCGGGACGGAGACCTCGGCGTTCCCCTGCTACCTGTGGAAGGACGTCAACAGCGGCATCATCGTGTACTTCAAGCTGACGGCCGCCCAGATCGCCGCCGCGCACACGCTGCGCATCGGCGTGACGACGGCCTACGCGAACGGCCGGCCGCAGGTCGTCGTCAACGACACCTGGACCTCGGCCGTCCCGTCGCCGCCCACGCAGCCGAGCACGCGGTCACTGACCGTGGGGTCGTACCGGGGCAACAACTACACGTTCACGTACAGCGTTCCGGCGTCCGCCTGGCTGACGGACACGAGCGCGTACAACACGCTGAAGATCTATGTGGCGAGCGGGTCGGGATCGACGGCCTATCTGAGCGCGGGCACGTCCGTCGACGCGATCGACCTTCTCGCCTAGGGCGTTTCTTGTGGATCAGCGTGCGGACCAGATGAAGATGCCCGCGATGTGCAGTGCGGCAAGGTAGACGGTGGCGGTCTTGTCGTATCGAGTGGCAAGGCCGCGCCACTGCTTGAGCTTGTTGATGCACCGCTCGACAGTGTTGCGCTGCCGGTAGGCGGTCTTGTCGAAGGCGGGTGGCCTGCCGCCGGACCGGCCCCGCCGCCTGCGCTTGGCGATCTGGTCGGCAGGCTGCGGGATGACGGCCCGGATGCCGCGGCGGCGCAGGTGGGTGCGGATGGCCCGGGAGGAATACGCCTTGTCCGCCAGGACTGTCTCCGGGGTGGTCCGGGGCCGTCCGACCGGCCGGGCCACCCTCAAGCGGGCCATGACCTCAGTGAATGCGGGTGCATCACCCGCCTGTCCCGGTGTGAGGCAGAAGGCCAGGGGGCGGCAACGTCCGTCGGCAACCAGATGGATCTTGGTGGTCAGTCCGCCGCGGGAGCGACCGAGGGCATGGTCGTGCGGCTCGCCGGCCGGGGCCCCTTTTGACGGGCCCCGGCGGCGTGCTGGTGGGCGCGGACGATGGTGGAATCGACGGCGACGACCCAGTCGAGGTCGCCTTCGGAGTCGGCCTGGGCCAGCAGCGCGGCGAAGACCTTCTCCCAGGTGCCGTCGGCCGCCCACTTCCGTAGCCGGTTGTGGACGCCCTTCCAGGAGCCGAACTCCTCGGGCAGGTCCATCCACGGGCAGCCGGTGCGGTACTTGAAGGCGATCGCGTCGATCACCTGCCGATGATCCCGCCACCGCCCACCCCGCCTCGGTGCCCGATCGGGTAACAGCGGCTCGATCCGGGCCCACTGGGCGTCAGTCAACGACACACCCAGACCAACGATCAGATGATCCGAAGGAAACGCCCTAGGGGCGGCAACTTCCGTGCGGGGGACGGCGACTTGTAGGCATGACTGAGCCGAACACGCACCGCCGCTCCCCCGCCCGGCGTCGGGCCGCCGCCATGGCGACCGGTACCGCGGCCGCCCTCGGGCTGGTCGCGGTGTCGCTGGTGACCCAGGCGCGGGCCGCCACCGTCATCACCGTCGCCAAGGACGGTTCGGGCCGCTTCACGACCGTGCAGGCCGCCGTGAACGCGGCGGCGGCCGGCGACACGATCTCCGTGGCGAAGGGCACGTACGCCGAGATCGTCAACGTCCCCTCCGGGAAGACGGGGTTGACCATCCAGGGCGCCACCGGCAACGCCGAGGACGTCGTCATCACCTACGACCGGGCCGCCGGTTACACCGACGCCGGCGGCAACAAGTACGGCACGCTGGGGAGTTCGGTGGCGACGTTCTCGGCGAGCGGTCTCACCGTCACCGGGATCACCGTCCAGAACACCTTCGACAAGGCGGCCCACCCCGACATCACGGACACCCAGGCCGTCGCGGTCACCGCGCAGGGCGACCGGCAGACCTTCACCAACGACCGGTTCATCAGCCGCCAGGACACGGTCCTCAACTGGTCGCCGTCGCCGACCGGTCAGTACCGGCAGTACTTCTACTCGTCGTTCATATCGGGCGACGTGGACTTCATCTTCGGCAACGCCACCGCCGTCTACGACCGGGTCAACATCCAGCTGCGCAACTCGGGCGCGGCGGCGGGTGGTCTCAACGGCTTCCTGTCGGCGCCCAACACCAGCTCCGCGAAGACGTACGGCATCCTCGTCACCGGCAGTTCGGTGACGAGTTCTGCGGCGGCCAACACGTACTACCTGGGCCGCCCTTGGCACCCGACCGCGGACGCGGTAGGCCAACTGGTCGTCCGCCAAACCTCGTTGCCCGCCGCCGTGAAGGTCGCCGGGCCCTGGACGGACATGAGCGGGTACTCCTGGAAGAACGCCCGCTTCTTCGAGTACAAGAACACGGGCGCGGGCGCCACGGTGAACTCCAACCGCCCGCAGCTCACCGACTCCCAGGCCGCGAACTACACGGCCCAGAAGTACCTGGCGGGCACGGACGGTTGGAATCCGGTCCGGTAACGGAGCTGTCAACTGCCGCGCGTCCACTGCTGGTTGGTCGCCCCGCTGCACGCGTACGTGATGATCGCGGCGGAGTTGGCGGTGGACGCGCCGGACACGTCCAGGCACTCGCCGCTCGCCGCGGCCTTGACGAGGACGTAACTGCCGGACGTGGTCAGGCTCCACTGCTGGGTGGTGGCGCCGGTGCAGTTCTCCTGGGTGACGTTGGCCGCGTTCTCCTGGAGGCACAACGAGCTGCCCCGGCCCATGAGTTCGTAGTAGCCGGTGCCGAGGTCCTTGAACCACCACTTCTGGTTGGTGCCGCTGTTGCAGGTGTACTGGCTGATCGCCACGCCCTGCCACAGGGACTGGTTGGGGACGTCCGCGCACTTGCTGCTGTTGCGGGCGATGAGGGTGTTGTACGTCGCGCTCGTCCCGGTGATCGTGCCGGCGGCCGTGTCGATCGACACCTCCGGGTACCAGGACGCCATGGACATCGTGGTGGTGGTCGGGAAGGTCAACGGCAGCCAGACGTAACGGGAGTCGTTGACGGTGCCGCCGAAGGAGTTGCCCCAGCGGTCTCCCATGTAGAGATAGGACGTGCCCGAAGTCCCCGTGACCGGGAGGACGTAGGCCGTCTGCGAGTTGTACGCCGTGGAGTCGCCGACGTTCGTGAAGGCCGTCCAGGGACCCGTGATGCTGGTGGCGGTGGCGTACTGCTGCTGGTTGGCGCTCCAGCCGGTGGCGCCCGAAGTCAGCATGAAGTAGACGCCGTTGCGCTTGAAGAGGGCCGGTGCCTCGCGGTGTCCGCCGACCCACGGGTTGGCGACCAGGCTGTCGATGGCGGTGTAGTCGGCGGTGAGCTTGTAGATGTGCAGGTCGTAGTTCTCGTTGGCGGCGGAGACCATGTAGGCGGTGCCGTCGGTGTCGACGAACGTCGTGATGTCCCGGGACATGTTGTCGCCGAGCGGCTGGAAGCTGCCCTGGTAGGTGTAACTGCCGTCCACGGTCGAGGAGACGGCGACCGCGGCCTTGGCCTCGCTGTAGTCGACGCCGTTCTCCTTGTGCATCCACATCACGAACTGGCCGGTGGACGCGTTGTAGATGACCTTCGGACGCTCGATGTAGGCGGTGGCCAGCTCGGAGGCGCTGGACTGGGTCAGGACGTGGTTACGGAACTCCCAGTTCTTCAGGTCGGTGGAGCGGTAGGCGTCCACGTACCTGAAGGTGTTGTCGGCGTTGCGGTCCTCGCCGAACCAGTAGTAGTAGCTGCCGACCTTGATCACCCCGCCGCCGTGCGCGTGCAGGGCGTTGCCCGAAGTGTCCGTGAACTGAACGCCGTTGGTGATGGTCTGGGCCGCGGCCTGGGCCGGGCCCGCCGTCACCAGACCGGCGGCGAGGGCGCAGACCAGGGCGAGCAGGATGGCGTACGCACGTCTCATCTCACACACTCTCCTTCACGGTGTCGGCCACGGGGACGCCGAAGTCGGGGGTGCCGTCGGGGTGCCAGCCGAGGAGCTGGACCCGGGTGTGGCGGTTGGGGTCGTTCAGGGGGTCGCCGGTGATCTCCTTGTACTGGCGCGCGTGGTAGACGAGGACGTCGCCGCGGCCGTCCTCGGCGACCGTGAAGCAGTTGTGGCCGGGGCCGTACTGCCCGGTGGTGTCGTTGCTGGTGAAGACGGGGGTCGGCGACTTGGACCAGTTCGCCGGGTCCATGAGGTCGGCGTTCGCGTCGACGGTCAGCAGGCCCATGCAGTAGTGCCAGTCGGTGGCGCTGGCCGAGTAGGAGAGGAAGAGGCGGCCGTTGCGGGCGATGACGGCCGGGCCCTCGTTGACCTTGTAGCCGATGGTCTCCCAGTCGTACTCCGGTGTGGACAGGCGTATTTGAGGGCCCGTCAGGGTCCACGGGTTCGCCATCCGCGACAGCCACAGGGCGGTGTTGTTGTCCATGCCGGGCTCGTGCTGGGCCCAGGCGAGATAACGGGTGCCCCGGTGGGTGAAGGTGGTGGCGTCCAGGGAGAAGGTCTCCCAGGCGGTCCTGACCTGGCCCTTCTCCTCCCAAGTGCCCTGGAAGGGGTCGGGGTTGGCGTTCTCCAGGACCCAGATGCGGATGTCCCAGACGCTCTCGGCGGGCGCCGAGGCGAAGTAGACGTACCACTTGCCGCCGATGCGATGGATCTCCGGCGCCCAGATGTGGGCGCCCATCGCGCCGGTCGCGTGCTTGGTCCAGATCACCGACTCGGCAGCGGCGGCAAGGCCGTTGAGAGAGCGGGAGCGGCGTAGGACGATGCGGTCGTACTCGGGGACGGTGGCGGTGAAGTAGTAGTGGCCGTCGGTGTGCCGGTGGATGTACGGGTCGGCACGCTGGCGGACGAGCGGGTTCACGAACGGGGCTGCTTTCGGGGACGCGACAGCCGGGGCCGGGGTGACGGCCAGGGCGCCCGCGGCCAGAGCGGCTCCCTTCAGCATCAGCCTCCGGCTGGGGGCATGGGGCAGTTCGTCGTTGCGGCTCATACAACTGCCTCTCGGAAACGTTCGAGGTTGCGAACACAATCTGTCATTTACGAACGACTTCGAACGCCGAAAAGGTAAGGGTGTGCCACCACGAGGTCAACGGGTCCGACGAGACATTGAGAGAGCGCTTTCCCCCGCCCTTTCATCTCCGGCCGAAATTTCTGTTATCCCGGGGCGCCCCGAACCGTCTCCACTCCCGTGCGCAGCCATACCCACAAGACAGCAGCCGCCGTAGGCGCCCTCGCGACCGTCGCTCTCCTGGTCGGCGCTCCCCCGGCCTCGGCCATCGGCACCCGTGACGCCACCGCCGACGTCCTCGCCGACCGCGATGTCACGCTCACCGGCGACACGGTGGTCACCGTGCCGGCCGGGACGACGACGTACGACGGGGTGTTCCGCGGCCAGGGGACGCTGACCGTGCGCGGTGGCGGGACGCTGGTCCTCACCAAGGACAGCGACTTCACGCTCCCGGCGGCCCGGCAGCGGCAGAAGGTGACCACCCAGGGCGGCAACCACCCGTACACGACGGTCAGCAACCCGGACCCGCCGGCGATCACCGTCGAGCGCGGCACGACGCTCCAGTACGGCACGGGCGGTGGCACCGGCCTGATCGGCCACTTCCCGTACAGCACACCGGGTTACCAGCTCAACCAGCTCAACGTCCGGGTCGACGGCACCCTCCGCCTCTCGCTGACCCGCACCTTCAACATCGGCACCATCAGCGGCTCGGGCCTGGTCACCCAGCCTCGCAACATGTGGGGGACGCTCGACCTCGCCGGAACCCACCCCTTTTCAGGGGTGATCGACAACGGCACCGGCATGGCGGTCGGCCGCCCCGAGTACCCGGTGGCGCTGCCCAACGCCCGCGCGATCCTCAACCAGGGCTCCTGGATCATCGACACCCCGCTGTACCAGACGATCACCCTGCGCCAGAACTTCTACCAGCGCGCGTACGGCAGCGACGTCAACGTGCACTCCCGGCCGGGCAGCAAGGTCGTCCTCACGGGCCAGTACAGCTACAGCGACCAGGGCGGCGACACCAACCCGTCACTCAGCGACCCCGGCCTCAACTGGCGTGCGATCGCCCACCAGTTGAACAAGCGCGGCACCAACGTCGAGGGCGCGAACGTCCAGTGGGGCGACGGCACCACCCACCAGATCTTCATGCCGGGCACCAAGGACACCGTCTACATCAACCTCCACGCGGCGAGCGGGGTCCGCTCCAGGCTGACCTTCGACTACGACGGTCCGGTCACCCTCGGTGCGCCGATCGGCGGCGGCAGGTACCACGACACCCTGGCCGCGCCCGGTGCCGGGGACATCGTGATCGCGGGGACGCGCGGGAACGACGTGACCTTCGCGGCGCCGCAGTACTACGACGGGTCGACGACCGTGGAGAAGGGGGCGGTGCTGCGGCTGGGGTCCGGGCAGCGGGGCGGCGACGGCGGGGTGCTGACCGGCACGGTGGGGCGGCGGATCGTCGACGACGGGACCCTTGTCGCGCGGAACGTGTCGCTCCCCGTGAAACTGTCGTACCTCTCCGGCAAGGGGTCCTTCGTCCAGTCCGGCGCCGCGACGACGACACTGACGGGCGCGGCGGTCACGTACACGGGGACGACGACGGTCTCGAAGGGCACGCTGGCGCTCAGGTCAGGGGTGACTCTGGTGCACAGCAAGTCGATCCGGCTCACCTCGGCGAGCGCGCGGCTGGACGTGGGGACGGCCGGCCTGCGTGTGGCCACTGACCTAACCGGTGTGGGCACGGTGAAGGGTTCGGTGACGAACGACAGCGTGGTGACGACCGGGTTGACCGTGACCGGGAACTACACGCAGAGCACGAAGGGCGAACTGATTCTGCGCGACAAACCGTTGAAGGTCGCGGGCAGGGTCGCCCTGGCCGGCGACCTCGATCTCTCGGCCGCCGGTACGCACCCGGCGCGGACCGTGACGATCCTCGATCACGCGGGCGACGCTCCAACGACCGGCTCCTTCAAGGGACTTCGCGAGGGCAGCAAGCTCAGGCTCGCCGACACGACGTACCGGATCAGCTACCGGGGCGGCGACGGCAACGACGTCGTCCTGACCACGGTCACCGCGAGCAGCTCCGCCTCCCCCACCGCCCACCCCAAGTCGTCGTCCGGGACGACGGTCGCCGAGGCCCGCACCGAGAACACCGCCCGAGGCGCCGGCTTCGGCTGGTGGCCCTACGCCCTCGGCCTCGGCCTCCTGGGCGCGCTACTGGTCCCGGCGACCAAGCGCACGCGCGGCGCGGGCAGGCGCGGGGGCGGGAGCGGGAGGCACGCGGCGTAAGGGCCGACAGGCGCTCGTGCGGCCGTATCGACTAGCGTCGAGGCATGACCAGCGACACCGCTCCCCTCCTCGCCGACGCCCTCGCCGCCGGAACGCTCGTACTCGACGGCGGGCTGTCCAACCAGCTCGGGGCGGCCGGGCACGATCTGAGCGACGAGCTGTGGTCGGCGCGGCTGCTCGCGGACCGGCCCGAGGCGATCGCCGAGGCGCATCTCGCGTACTACGAGGCGGGCGCCGACGTGGCGATCACCGCCAGCTACCAGGCCACCTTCGAGGGCTTCGCGAAACGCGGGATCAAGCACGACCGGGCGGCCGAACTCATGGCCGAGAGCGTGGAGTTGGGCGTCGACGCGGCGGTGGAGGCCGGGCGGCGGGGCATCGAGCGGCCCCTCTACGTGGCGGCCTCGGTCGGACCGTACGGCGCGATGCTCGCGGACGGCTCCGAGTACCGGGGCCGGTACGGGCTGAGCGTGGCCGAGCTGGAGGCCTTCCACCGGCCGCGCCTGGAGGTGCTGGACCTCGCCGGTCCCGACGTGCTGGCCTTCGAGACTATCCCGGACACCGACGAGGCCGAGGCGCTGCTGCGGGCGGTGCGCGGGCTGCGGACGCCGGCCTGGCTGTCGTACTCGATCGCCGGGGACCGGACCCGCGCCGGACAGCCGCTGGAGGAGGCGTTCGCCCTGGCCGCCGACGCGGACGAGATCATCGCGGTCGGGGTGAACTGCAGTGCCCCCGAGGACGTCGACGGCGCGGTCGAGATCGCGGCCCGCGTCACCGGGAAACCGGTCGTCGTCTACCCGAACAGCGGTGAGACCTGGGACGCCAACGCCCGTGCGTGGAACGGCCGTTCCACCTTCACCGCCGAGCAGGTCGAGCGCTGGCGGGCAACCGGAGCGCGGCTGATCGGCGGCTGCTGCCGGGTGGGGCCCGAGGCGATCACGGACATCCGCCGGACGCTCACACCGTCCTGATCGAGTTCCGTACGACCACGTGCGTGCCCAGCAGCAGGTGCTCGTCCGGGGACTCCGGGGTCCGGCCCAGCGCGGTGCGCACCGCGAGACGGCCCAGCTCCTCGTAGGGGACGTGGACGGTGGTCAGGGCGGGGTGCAGATCGCGGGCGAAGGGGATGTCGTCGTAGCCGGCCAGTGAGACGTCGCCGGGGACGTCGAGGCCCGCCTCGTGCAGCGCGGTCAGGGCGCCCGCCGCGACCATGTCGGTGGCGGCGACCACGGCGGTGAACTCCAGCTTCCGGCTCAGCGCCTGGCGCATCAGCCGGTGGCCCGAGTCGCGGGTGAAGTCGCCGTGGAGCAGGAGCTCCGGGTCGGGTTCGAGGCCGCGGGCGCGATGGGCGGCGAGGTATCCGCGTTCGCGGCCCTGCGCGGTCGCGTGGTCGGGTTTGCCGCCGAGGAACAGGACCCGCTGGTGGCCCTGGGCCAGGACGTGTGCGACCAGGGCGTAGGCGCCGCCCTCGTTGTCGTACTCGATGACCGTGACCGGTGCGCCCGGGCCGAGCGGTGGGCGTCCGCACAGCACGAGCCGCGAGCCGGCCGCCGCGAGCGAGTCGGCGATACGGCGGGTACGGGTGCGGTACTCGGGGGTGTCGGCGGTGCCGCCGACGAGGATCACGGCGGCGGTGCGCTGGGCGCGCATGGTCTCGATGAAGTCCAGTTCGCGCTGGACGTCGCCCTCCGTGCTGCACACCAGGCACAGATGCCCGAGCCGGGTCGCCTCGCGCTCCACACCGTGTGCCATCAGCGCGAACGACGGTCCCGTGATGTCCTCCAGGACGAAGGCGAGGGTCGGTGTCCCGACGCCCGCGACGGCCTTGGCGCGCGCGTCGGCGACGTAGTCCAGTTCACGTACGGCCCGCAGCACGCGGGTGCGGGTCGCCGTGCTCACCGGGTACTCGCCGCCGAGCACCCGCGACACCGTGGAGGCGGACACCCCGGCGCGGGCCGCCACGTCCCGGATGGTGCTCCCGCTCGCGTCCTGGCTCTTCCTGGTCATGCGCCGCCCCGCCCCTCCCCTGCCTGCGGGAACAGGTCCGGCAACCGGTTCCCTGCGCGGAGGGTAGCAGCGCACGACGGTCGGGAGGAGGGGCGTGTGTCGGCCAATTCACCTACGTCAGCACGGCAATCGTGGCCAGTCGGCGTTGGGCAACCGGTTTCCGAGCCGCTCCCGCCCGCTTCCGCCCGCTCACGACGACCGCCGCACGTCCCCTGTCCGCCGCAACCGCCGTACGACCGAACGCAGTTCGACGGCACCACGCGCGGGCGTGCCCACGACCGGGACCGCCGGTTCGCTCGTCGCCGTGTCGGCCGCCCACAGGGCGAACTCGGGGTCGCGCGGGCCGTCGGCGACGTAGGGCGCACCCTCGCCGAAGATCCGGACCGGATGGGAGTCGTCCCAGGCGCGCCAGCCCGGGTCGCCGTCCGCGGCGAACCGCACCCAGGCCGTGTGCATGGCGTCGGCGAGTTCCTGGGGCGCGCCCTCGCCCGCGAGTTTGGCGGCCTCGGGGACGCTGCCGGTGTCGAAGACGAAGCCGAGTTCGAGGGCGTGGCAGGAGCCGAGGTCGGGGAGGTTGGAGGGCCAGGCGAACTCGTAGAGGTAGGAGTTTCCGGGACGGGCGTCGGCCAGGCGGTGCAGCGGGTAGCGCAGCAGGTGGTCGGTGACGAGCTGGCCGACGGTCTCGGCGGTGCCGGCCGCGGGGTGCAGGGCGCGGTAGCCGCGCGGGACCTCGACTCCGCAGTGGCAGCGGGCCATCGCACCGGCCAGGGCGACCGCGCCGAGCCGGTCGACGCGCTCGTGCAGGCCGCCGGGGACCAGCCACAGCCGGTACTCGTCGCGGGTCCAGCCCATCAACAGGTCGACGCCCTGGGCGACTTGGCCGTCGACGAGGGCCTCCAGCGGGTCGCGGGGCACCAGTTCGCCGTCGATGACGATCCCGAAACTGGGACCGCCCAGCACCGGGCTGCTGAGTCTGCCGACGTCGGCCTGGGTGCGCAGCAGCAGTTCGCGGTCGACGGCGGCGAAGGCCTCGGCGGTGGCGGGGACCTTCAGGCGTGTGGCCATCCGGCGCACCATCCGCCGTACCTTGTCGCGGTCGAAGGCCTCCGGGGGCCCGCTCTGGAGAACGGCCCGGCGGACGAGTCCCTGGGCCTGCGGGGCGGCGAGCAGGGCGCCGGTGCTGATCGCGCCGGCGGACTGGCCGAAGAGGGTGATCCGGTCCGGGTCGCCGCCGAACGCCGCGATCGACTCGTGCACCCAGCGCAGCGCGGCGAGCTGGTCGCGCAGACCGGGGTTGGCGGGGGCGTCCGGGAAGAGGCCGTAACCCTCCACGCCCAGGCGGTAGTTGACCGAGACGAACACGACCCCGTCGCGGGCGAAGGCGTGGCCGTCGTAGACGGGGACGGCCGAGGAGCCCCGGGTGAGCGCGCCGCCGTGCAGCCAGACCATGACCGGCAGCCGGGCGCCCGGGCCGGGTTCCGGGGTCCACACGTTCAGGTTGAGGCAGTCGTCGCCGGGCACGACGGGGTCGGAGAGCAGTTTGGCGAAAGCCTCGGAGTACGGCGGTTTCGGCGGGGTCGGGCCGAAGGCGAGCGCGTCACGCACCCCGGTCCAGGGCTCGGGCGGGACGGGCGGGCGGAATCTGCGCGACCCGAAGGGGGGCGCCGCGTAGGGGATGCCCCGGAAGACCGCGACCCCCTTCTCGTACCGGCCTCGTACCGCCCCGTAGGGCGTGCCGACCACGGGGTTCGTCCGCTCTGCCGTCATCTGCCCACCAGCTCCTCACCGCGCTCGTGAACCATGCTCATCAGAGCATCACATCGCGGCCCGCTATTCCGGCGGACGAACTGCGCCGGCCGGGTCACGCGAAGATTGCGTCCTCCGTGCCCCCTCCCACCGATTGACCCCCGCTCCTCGGCAGATCTACGGTAGAAGACGCTTTCAGAAAACGTTTCCCAGCCCGTACTGGAGGGTCATGCCCAGCGCCCAGCCGCCGAGGGCCGTGTTCGCCATGGATCCGGTGCACCTGCCCCTGCTCTTCCCCCCACCCCTGATGGCACGGCTCCGGCAGACGGCCGAGATCGACCCCGGGCTCGTCGTACGCGACTTCGCCGACCCCGGGGCCGCCGGCGCCCTGGCCGGGGCCGAGGTCCTGATCACCGGCTGGGGCTGCCCGCACCTCGACGCCGACGCCCTCGCGGCGGCACCCCGGGTCCGTGCCGTGCTGCACGCGGCGGGCTCGGTCCGCTCGCTGGTCGGCGAGGCCCTGTGGGAACGCGGGGTGACCGTGTCCAGCGCGGTCACCGGCAACGCGCTGCCGGTCGCCGAGTACACCCTCGCGATGATCCTGCTCGCGGGGAAGGACACCTTCGCGCAGCGGGAGCGCTTCCGGCACGCGCACGCGTACCCGGCGCCCGCCGAGACCGCCGCGATCGGCAACCTCGGCCGCCGGATCGGCGTCATCGGCGCCTCCCGGGTGGGCCGCCGACTGCTCGAACTGCTGCGGCCCTACGACTTCGAGGTCCTGCTGCACGATCCCTACGTCAGCGTCACGGAGGCGGCCGTGCTCGGTGCCGAACTCCTGCCGCTGGACCACCTGTTGAGCAACAGCGACATCGTCAGCCTGCACGCCCCCGACATCCCCGAGACACAGCGCATGCTCGACCGGGGGCGGCTCGCCCTGATCCGGGACGGCGGGGTGCTGATCAACACCTCCCGGGGCGCCCTGATCGACCACGCCGCCCTCACCGACGAGCTGCTGTCCGGCCGGCTGACCGCGATCCTGGACGTCACCGAGCCCGAGCCGCTGCCCCCCACGTCCCCGCTCTACCAGCTGCCGAACGTCTTCCTCACCCCGCACATCGCGGGCTCGCTCGGCAACGAGCTGGCGCGGCTCGGCTCCATCGTCGTCGACGAGCTGGAACGGCTGGCCGCGGGCCTGCCGCCGGCCCACGAGGTGCGCCACGCGGACCTGGCCCGTGTCGCCTGACCCGGGCCGTCCACAGGGCCTCCTGCCTGGAACAACGATGGGATACGGTTTCCGGACCGGCGCGGGAGCAGGGCCTCGCGCGCCCGGTGGGGAAGCCGATACCGCGAAGGAGTCGCCACGGTGAGTCAGCGCAGGACGTCGGGCGACGTCGGCCGGGCCACGATCCGGGACGTGGCGGAGCGCGCCGGGGTCTCGGTGGCGAGCGTCTCGCGCGTACTGTCCGGCAACTATCCGGTGTCGGAGGAGCTGCGCCGCCGGGTGATGAAGGTCGTCGGCGACCTCGACTACGTCACCAACGCGCACGCCCGCTCCCTGGCCGGCGGCGGCACACCGACCGTGGCGATCCTCATCAACAACATCACCGGCGCGGCATTCGCCCATGTGGCCAAGGGAGTCGAGGGCGCGGCCACGCTGCGCGGCTGGCTCTCCCTGGTCGGCACCACCGGCGACGACCCGGAGCGCGAACTCGCGCTGGTCAACCTCATGCGCCAACAGGGCGTCGCCGCCGTGGTGTTGCTCGGCGGCGCCTACGACGTCGACGAGTACCAGCTGCGCATGGCCCGCTTCGCCCGCTCCCTCGACGCGGCCGGCTCGCACCTCGTGCTCGTCGGCCGCCCGCCGCTGGAGGGCGACGTACCGGCCACGACGGTCGACTACGACAACGAGGGCGGCGCCTACGCCATGGCCAGCCACCTCCTCTCGGCCGGCCACCGCCGGGTCCTGCTGCTGCCCGGACACGCCGAACTCACCACGGCACAGGGCCGGTTGAGGGGCGCGCAACGGGCCTTCGAGGCGTACGGCGTGCCGTTCGACCCGGGGATGGTGCGGCACGGTCCGTACGACTACGAGCACGGGTTCGAGGCGGTGGCGGAGAGCCTGAAGGCGGGGGTGGACTTCACGGCGGTGCTCGCGGGCACGGACGTGGTCGCCGCGGGTGCGATGCAGGCGTTGCGCGCGGGCGGTCTCCGGGTCCCCGAGGACGTGTCGATCGTCGGCTACGACGACATCCCGCTGGCCTCCCAGCTCACCCCTCAGCTGACCACCGTGCACGTCCCGTACGAGGAGATGGGCCGGGTCGCGCTGCGTGCGGTGGCGGACCGGCGCGAGGGCGGCGGCACGGGCCGGCGCAGGGGAAGCGACGGCGACCATCTGGTGCTGGGCACCCATGTCGTCGTACGGAACTCGGTGCGACCGCCCGCACGGCGGGACTAGTTCGACACACGGAAAGCACACGAAAAGCACACGGAACCAGGGCGTTACGTAACCGGTTTCTCTTCAAAATCCCAGGCCGGACGGGGTCTGTCCTGGGCTGTCGAAACAAGTCGCTGCACACCTCTTGCTCCGAACAGCGCCCGATGTCTACCTTCCAAGCAACCGGTTTCTACCTCTTCTCTTGCGAAGGAACACGGTCTGATGAACTTCACCAGCCCCCGGAGAAGGTTCGCTCGGGCAGCCGTCGCGGGCCTCGCACTGACAGGTCTGCTCTCCGCCTGCGGCGGATCCGGCTCGGGAGACAAGACGTCCTCCGGCCCGGTCACCCTCCCCTTCTGGGGCTGGGCCAACGGGCAGGACGCCGTAGTGAAGGCGTTCAACGCCGCACACAAGGACATCAAGCTCAAGTACACCAAGGTCACCGACCAGTTGACGATGCAGAAGCAGCTCACCAACGCGGTCAAGGCCGGCAACGCGCCCTGCCTGGTGCAGAACACGGCGGAGTACGTGACGACCTGGGTCTCGCAGGGCGCGCTCGCCGACATCACCAAGTACGTCTCCGCCGACAAGGACAAGTTCAACGCGGGTTCATGGGCCAGCGCGCAGGTGCAGGGCAAGTCCTATGGCGTGCCGACCAGTTCGGCCCCCGCCTTCACGATCTACCGCACCGACATCTTCCAGAAGTACAGCCTGAAGGCGCCCACGACCTGGGACGAGTTCATCGCCGCGGGCAAGGTGCTGAAGAAGCACGGCATCAAGATCACCAACTACGCCGGTGAGGACCCGAGCACCCTGGAAGTCCTCGCGATGCAGGCGGGCGCCCACTGGTACGCCATCGACGGCAACTCCTGGAAGGTCGACTTCCAGGACGCGGGCAGCCTCAAGGCCGCCAAGGTAATCCAGCAGATCATCGACAACGACCTCAACTCCAAGCTCTCTTTCGCCGACTACGCGGCCGTACAGCGCAACTACGACAACGGCGGCACCGCGACCCGGCAGATCTCCACCTGGCAGATGGCGGGCATGGTGCAGAACTTCACCAAGTCCGACGGGAAGTGGGCGCTGTCGCCCTGGCCGGCCTTCGCCGGCGAAGCCGCCAAGACGCCGGCCGGGACCAACCAGAGCGGTGGCGTCACCCTGGTGACCAAGCAGTGCGCGCACCAACAGCAGGCCGCCGAGGCCGCGTTGTGGATGTCGACGAACACCGGTGCGGTGAAGACGATGGCGAGCCCGACCACCGGCAACGGTGTGATGCCGGCCCTCGCGGACAGCAACGCGTATGTCGCCGAGGCGATCTCCGACAAGCTGCTCGGCACGAACTACGAGCCCGCGAAGAAGGTCGTCACCGACAGCCTGGGCACGGTCACCTCGGACTGGGTGTTCGGCCCGGACTGGACCGCCATGTTCACCGAACTCCAGACGGGCTGGGCGAAGGTGATGAACAAGGAGGAGAAGGTCACCGATCTGCTGGCGCACATGCAGGAGTGGACGGTCAAGGACCTGAAGTCCCGCGGTATCAGCGTCAAGGGCTGAGGCAGCACAGATGATTCGCTCCCAGCGCTGGAAGGGTGCCGCGTTCACGGTGCCCTTCCAGCTCGGTTTCGTGTTCCTCTACCTGATACCGATCGGGTACGCCGTCTACGAGTCGCTGTTCGTGGAGCACCAGTCGGGGCTCGGCCTCGGCGGCTCCACGGAGAGGTTCTCGGGTCTCCACAACTACCAACAGGGCCTGACCGACTCGGCGTTCATGAACTCGGTACTGCGCGTGGTGCTGTTCGCGTGCGTGCAGATCCCGGTGATGCTGCTCGTCAGCCTGCTCCTCGCGCTGTTCCTGGACGCGCTGTCCTCGAAGGTCGCGGGCCGCTTCCGCATCCTGCTCCTGGTGCCGTACATGATCCCCGGAGTGGTCGCGGCGATCGTGTGGATCAACCTGTACAGCCCGGACGTGGGCCCGTTGACCCCGCTGGGCAAGGTGTTCGGCCTGTCCTGGAACTTCTTCGCGCCCTCGATGGTGTGGCCGTCCATCGGCAACCTGCTGACCTGGCACGGCATCGGCTACAACATGGTCATCATCTACTCGGCGCTCCAGGGCGTGCCCCGCGACCTCTTCGAGGCCGCCCGGCTCGACGGCGCCTCCGAGTTCCGGGTCGCCCTCAGCATCAAAATCCCTTACGTACGCGGGGCGTTGGTGCTGACCGGGATGCTCTCGATCATCCAGATGCTGCAGATCTTCAACGAGCCGGCGCTGTTCCGCAACGTCACCCCGCAGACCGTCAACGACAGCTTCACCCCCATCATGATCATCTACAACCAGGCGTTCAACGCGGGCAACTACCACTACGCGGCAGCCCTTTCAGTCCTCCTCGCCCTCATCCTCGGCCTCGCCTCCTTCCTCTTCTACCGCCTCACCGCGAAGGAGGCCGACTGATGACTCTGACCGAAGAGCGCCGGAAGGCACAGCAGATCCGGCGCCTCAACAAGCCCGATCCGGCGGCCCGTTCACGCGGCGGCCAGCGTTTCCTGCTCGTCGGGCTGGTCCTTGCGAGCGCCTACAGCCTGTTCCCGGTGTGGTGGCTGATCGTCGCCGCCACCAAGAACCGCACCGGCCTCTACCAGAGCAACGGCCTGTGGTTCTCCGGCATGCACCTGTGGACCAACCTGCGCCAGGTCTTCACCTACGAGAACGGCATCTTCCTGCGCTGGACCGCCAACTCGTTCCTCTACGCGGGCGTCGGCTCCCTGGGCGGCACGCTCATCGCGCTCGCCACCGGCTACGGCCTCGCGCGCTTCGAATTCCCGGGCCGCAGCGCGGTGTTCGCGTGCGTGGTGGGTTCGTTCCTGATCCCGATCGCGCTGCTTACGCTGCCGCTCTACCTGATGTTCTCGAAGATCGGCCTGGTCGACACCCCCTGGGCGATGCTCATCCCCTGTCTGATCAACCCGTTCAGCGTCTACCTCGCCAAGGTCTACACCGAGGCCACGATCCCCTTCGAACTCCTGGAGGCCGCCCGCCTGGACGGCGCGGGCGAACTCCGCATCTTCTTCAGCATCGTGCTGCGGATGATGACCACGGGTGGCGCGACAGTGTTCCTGCTCGCGTTCGTGAACACCTGGAACGCCTTCTTCCTCCCGCTCACCGTCCTGCGCGGCGAGAACAACTGGACGCTCAACATCGGCCTCTACAACTGGTCCGGCAAACGCCTGGAGTCGGGCGTCGACCTCACCAGCCTGGTCCTGACCGGCGCACTCCTGTCCATCGTGCCGATGGCCGTGATGATGGTGGCGATGCGCCGGTACTGGCGCACGGGCGTCACCCTGGGAGCCCTCAAGTGACCGTGCTGCACAACCCCGTTGTCCGCGGCTTCGCCCCCGACCCCTCGATGGTCAGGGTCGGCGACTGGTACTACGTGGCGACCAGCTCCTTCGAGTGGTTCCCTACGATCCCGATCCACCGCTCGCGGGATCTCGCGCGCTGGGAGTACGCGGGCCATGTCCGGGGAGCGGTCCCCGGCGACTCCCTGGCCGGTGTCCCCGACTCGGGCGGCATCTGGGCGCCCTCGCTGAGCTGGGACGGCGAGCGCTTCTGGATGACGTACTCGATCGTCCGCTCGGTCGGCACGCCGTACTTCGACGCCGACACCTACGTCACCACGGCCTCGGACATCGGCGGAAAGTGGACCGTTCCACAACGGGTCGTGAGCCACGGTTTCGACCCGGCGCTGTTCCACGACGAGGGCAGGCTGTGGCTGCTCAACCTCCAGAACGACCACCGCCCCGGCGGCCGGCGCTTCGCGGGGATCGTCGCGACCGAGTTGGACCGCTCCACACTCGCCCCGGCCGGCTCGACCCATCTCCTGCTCCAGCACGAACGGCTCGTAGAGGGACCGAAGTTGGTGCGGCGTGGCGACTGGTACTACCTGCTGCTCGCAGAGGGCGGCACCGGGTTCGAGCACGGAGTGCTGGTGGCGCGCGGCCGTACGGTCACCGGACCGTACGAGGTCGACGACCGTCCCCTGCTGACGTCCCGGGACGATCCTTCGGTGCCCTTGCAGAAGGCGGGCCACGGCGAGCTGGTCGAACTGCCGGGCGGTGACTGGGTGTTAAGCCACTTGGCGGCACGGCCGGTCCAGACGCCCGCCGGACCTCGGTGCACCCTGGGCCGGGAGACGGCGGTCCAGGCGGTGACCTGGGACGCGGAGGGCTGGCCGAGGCTGCGGGACGGGGGCCGGCACCCGGCGGTGGAGGTGACCATGCCGACGCGTCCCGCCGCACCACCCGATCAAGTCGCTTACCCCGAAGGGCCGTTGGGGTGGCCTTGGAACGGTCCACGCGGATACCCCGACCCGACCTGGGCCGACGCCACCACCCGCCCCGGCTGGATCCGGCTGCGCGGGCGGCACGGGCCGGAGTCGCGGTGGGCGCACAGTCTGCTCGCCCGGCGGATCACGGAGCATCGGGCGGAGGCCGAAGTCACCGTGGAGGCCAGGCCGTCGACGTTCACGCAGGCGGCGGGGCTGGTGCTCTGGTACGGCGCCGACGCGTATCTGAGCCTGGACCTGACCTGGGCGGAGCCCGAGGGTGAGGGGCAGCGGGGGCAGCAGTGGCGGGACAGCGGCGGGCGTACGGTGTTGAGGCTCGTGGAGCGGGACGAGGACGTCACGCGTGAAGTGGCCGTCGTCGAGGCCGAGTTCGGGGCGCCGGTGACGCTGGGGGCGACGGTCGACGGAGCCGACGCGCGGTTCTGGCACGTCCGTGACGGTGAACGCGTGCCGGTGGGACCGGTGTTGGACTTCGGCCGGCTCTCGGACGACCACGGCTCGCGGTTGCGCTTCACCGGGTCGATGGCCGGGATCCATGCCGTGGATCTCGTCGGCGCGGAGTTCACCGCCGACTTCGGCGGCTTTCGCCTGGAGTGCACCCCGCCCCGCTGACCTGTTCGGGGTTTCGAAAGGTGAGGTCGCCGCCATCACGTGAATTCCCTGGTCTTCCCGCCGTGTTGACGCGCACCTATCGTAGGAAGCGCTTTCTGATCGGTTGGTGGCCGGGCCGTGGAACAGCGCTGGTCGAAACTTTCGATGGCCCTCGGGCGAGCTGGAGAGGTGGTTCCCGATGGTCCGTGCGGGGAGCGCGAGCGTGACGGCAGGGCCGACGCTGGCGGTGGTGGCCCGTGAGGCCGGGGTGTCCGTGCCGACGGCGTCGAAGGTGGTCAACGGCCGGGAGGACGTGGCGCCGGAGACCCGGCGCCGGGTGACGGAGGCGCTGGAGCGGCTCGGTTATGTGCGCAGGCCGCGCTTCGACGCGAACAAGGCGCCGGGGCTTGTCGATCTGGTCGTGCACTCGCTGGAGAGCTCCTGGTCGGGGGCGGTGCTGCACGGGGTGGAGGAGGCGGCGTACGAGGCCGGTCTCGAGGTGGTGGTGTCGGCCGGGCTGACCCGGACGCGGGCCGACCGGCCCGAACGGGGCTGGCTGGACAAGCTGGTTGGCAGAGGTTCCTCCGGAGTCCTGTTCAATCTGGCCGAGTTGACGCCGTCGCAGTACGCGTGGCTCGACCAGCACCGCATTCCGTTCGTGATGATCGACCCGGTGCAGGAGCCGCCGCCGGGTGTGGTGTCGGTGGGCGCGGCCAACTGGCACGGCGGGGTGACGGCGACCGAGCATCTGCTGTCCCTGGGCCACGAACGGATCGCCGTGATCGCCGGTCACCGGCACAAGATGTGCAGCAGCGCCCGCGTCGCCGGTTACCGCTCCGCGCTCGCCTCCGCCGGGGTACCCGTGCGCGCGGACTACATCCGCCACGGCGGCTTCGACCAGGCCATGGCCCGCACGCGGATGCGCGAACTCCTCGACCTGCCCGAGCCGCCGACGGCGGTCTTCGTCTGCTCGGACCGTATGGCGCTCGGCGTCTACGAGGCCCTGGCGGAACGGGAGTTGAGCGTCCCGGGCGACATCAGCGTGGTCGGTTTCGACGACCTTCCCGAGTCCCGCTGGGTGACTCCGGCGCTGACCACGGTCCGCCAGCCGCTGTCGGAGATGGCGGCCACGGCACTGCGGTTGCTGCTGCGGCTGATGGCCGGTGACCGTCCGGAGGGGACGCGGACGGAGTTGTCGACGCGGTTGGTGGAGCGGGCGAGTACGGGGGTGCCGCGGTGACCCACGAGGTGCTGGATCGTCGAGGTCATCTCTGGGTCACCGGCCAGACCGCCGCCGGGTCACAGTGGGCCGGGCACGCCAGCAGGTAGCCATCGATGCCGAGAAACAGCTGGTAGGTGCCGGAGGATGACGTACCGCCCACCTTGAAGGTCCGGGCTCCGACCCCTTCCTCATCGCCCGGTCGTCCCTGGCCGCGCCGCCCAGTCGATCCCGCCCAGCAGATGCGCGCGGAAGTCGGGGTCCTCGTACGCCTCCGCCGCGTGGCCGAGGGCCGTGTAGAAGACCCGGCCCGCGCCCTTGTCGTGGCACCACGCCAGGGGGTGGTCGGTGCCCATTCCGCCGCCGTCGTAGGAGGATTCGTCGGCGGTGAGGAGGACGTGGGTCGAACTCCGCGGGTTGGTGCGGAAGTCGTACCACTCGTCGGTGAACTGCCATACGGCGGGCAGGTGTCGGGTGGCCGGGTGGGTGCGGTCCTCGGTCACGGCCTTGCCGGGCTGGTGGGCGGGGTGCCGGTCGAAGCGGGCACCGAGGAGGTCGCCGTAGTACGGCCAGTCGTACTCCGTGCAGGCCGCCGCGTGGACGCCGACGAAGCCGCCGCCCGACTCGACGTAGGCCGTGAGGTGTTCGCGGCCCGCCGGGGTAAGTACCTCGCCGCTGGTGGAGAGGAAGACCACGGCCGCGTAGCCGTCCAGGGGGTGTTCGAAGGCGGCCGGGTCCTCCGTGGCGGTGACCTCGAAGGGGCCGAGGGTGCGCAGGGCGGTCACCGCGGCCGGGATGGAGTCGTGGCGGTAGGCGGTGGTGCGGGTGTACACGAGGAGGCGGGGTGCGGCGGCCATACGGGGCAGCCTATTTCACTCCTTGGGCTCAGCCTCCGTTCCCCGCACCGCGTAGCCTCGGTGGGGATGAACGCCGTTCCCGCACGCCTGGACCATCTCGTCCTCGCGACCCCCGAACTGGCGGCCACGGTCGCCGACTTCACCCTGCGCACGGGCATCGCACCGGTGGCCGGCGGTGCCCATGTCGGGCTCGGTACCCGCAACTACCTGGTGTCTCTTGGTGGTTCGCGTTACCTGGAGATCCTCGGGCCCGATCCGGAACAGGACGACCCGTCGGGGCCACGCCCGTTCGGCGTCGACGGGCTGTCCGTCGCCCGGACCGTGACCTGGGCGATCAGTCCGCCCGATCTGGACGCGGCGGTCGCCGCGGCCCGCGCCCAGGGGTACGACCCCGGGTCCGTGCGCGCGATGAGCCGCCGCCGGCCCGACGGCACGCTGCTGGAGTGGCGGCTCACGGACGGGAGCACGGCACACCCGTCCGGTCTGGTGCCGTTTCTGATCGACTGGAGCTCTTCGCCCCATCCCACGACCGCCTCGGGTCTGCCCGTCGCGCCCCTGCTGAAGCTGACCGCGACGGCTCCGACGCCCGACGAACTCCGCCCGCTGCTGTCCGCCGTGGGCGTGGAACTGCCGCTGGCCCAGGGGCCGGTGGGCCTCTCCTTCACGGTGAACACGCCTCGTGGAGCGGTGACGTTCTCATGAAGGGTTCCGGTGCTCCTTTCTCCGTAGGCACTCTCGACGAGGTGCGGCGGATGCCCTGGCGGGCCAGGAGGCGCCTGCTCGGAGTGCGGAGGAGCGGCGGGACGGGGGTTCTGCTGATCGCCGAGATCAGGGAGCCGGTTCGCAGCTTCACCGACAGGGCAGGTGTCGTTTCCCTTCGCGAGAACGGCCTGGAGATCTGCTCTCGGAGCCGCTTTGCCACGGCACCGAAGTTCGTCGAACTCGCGCCCGGTCCGCACGACATGGAGTTCACGGTCAGGCGTTGGAGGGCGAGCAGGACCAGCTCGTTCCGCAGAGCCGTGGAGCTGCGGGAGGGTGACGTCCTGGTCGCCCTGTGCGATCCGGTGCAGCCGAACACGTTCTACCGGAAGAGCCCGGTCGCGGACTCGTGGTTCGTCGGCATCCTTTCACCGGGCGATGACGTGTCCGATTCGTTCAAGACCCGCCGCCCGCCCCCGCCTACCGTGGCCCCATGACTCCACGATTCGACGCGATCGGCCTGGTCGTCTCCGACATGGCCGCCTCTGTCGCCTTCTACCGTCGGCTCGGCTTCGGTTTCCCCGAGGGTGCCGAGGACCAGCCACACGCCGAGTCCCAACTCCCCGGCGGGCTGCGGCTGTTGCTGGACACGGAGGACACCGTCCGCTCGTTCCACACGGGTTGGCAGCCGCCCACCGGAGGCAGTGGCAGGGCCGCACTCGCCCTGCTCTGCGACGATGCCGCCGAAGTCGACCGGGTGTATGAGGAGTTGGTCGGCGCCGGGCACCACGGCGAGCTCAAGCCGTGGGACGCGTTCTGGGGGCAGCGGTATGCCGTCGTGCACGACCCGGACGGCAACGGCGTCGATCTCTTCGCCCCGCTAAACCCTGCCTAGCCGGTCCGGCCGAGCAGCTCCCCCAGCGGCATCCCCGCGAACTCCTTGACGTCCCGGGCGAGATGGGCCTGGTCCGCGTAGCCGGACCGGGCCGCGGTCTCCGCGAAGGGGACTCCGGTGCGGGCCAGTGCGAGGGCGCGCTGGAGACGCAGCACACGGGCGAGCGTCTTGGGGCCGTAGCCGAAGGCGGTCAGTGAGCGGCGGTGCAACTGGCGGGCGCCCAGGCCGAGTTCGTCGGCGGTGGCGGCGACGGTGCGGCCGGTGTCGAGGGCCGCCACGAGGTGTCGTAGGAGTGGATCGGGTGCGGGGGTCTCTGTGGCGCGGTGCAGGGCCAGGTCCTCCAGTGCGGTCGCCGGGTCGGGGGCCGTGGCGAGGCGGGCGTGCAGGCGTCGTACCGTCGCGGCGGGCCAGAGGTCGGTGAGGTCGACTCGGCGGTCGCGGAGTTCGTGTGCGGGGACGCCCAGGTAGGTGGGGGCGGTGCCGGGGGCGAAGCGGAGGCCTGCCCAGCGGGCGGGCGCGGTCCCGGGGACGTACGCGCGGGTGTCGGGGCCGGCGACCAGCAGGCGGCCCTCGTTCCAGAGGAGGTCCATGCAGCCGTCGGGCAGGACGGGGTGGACCGGGCCTGCGACCGGGTCCTCGACGGTCCGGCTCCAGATCACCGCGCCGGGCAGCCGGGACGCCCTCTCCACGTACACACCGGAAAGGCTACGCCGACCGCGCGCGGGAGGCCGCGGCGGCGGGCGTCCGGAAGCCGTAGCGGAGCGTTACTTCACCGGCCCCGGTGTGTCCTCGCCGCTCTTGTGGGTGCTCTTGGCGTGGGTGCTCTTGGCGTGCGTGCGCAGCCTGGACGTGACGTCCTCGGGAGGCAGGAAGCGGGACCAGCGTTCCGGGAACTCGGAGGGCATGTCGCCGTCCTCGGGGTCGTCGAAGTCGTCGTCGTCCTCGCCGCCGTGGGTGCGGGCGGCGGCCATGCGGGCGACGTACTCGGCGGCCTGCTCCTCGTGCCGGCGTTCGTTGGCGGCGCGGGCGGCGGCGGTCGCGGCGGCCGGCCAGACCCGGTCGATGGCCGCGTTGACGGCGGCCCCGACGAGTACGGCGAACGCGGACACGCCGATCCACAGCAGGACGGCGACGGGCGCGGCGAGGGAGCCGTAGATGGTGGGGCCCTCGACCGTGCCGGTGAGGTAGATGCGCAGCAGGTAGCTGCCGAGGACCCACATGGCGAGGGCGACCAGGGAGCCGGGCACGTCCTCGATCCACGGGGAGCGGACGGGGACGGAGACGTGGTACAGCGTCGTGAGGAAGACGACGGACAGGACGATGACCACGGGCCAGTACAGGACCTGCACGACCGTCTCCGACCAGGGCACGACCTTCACCACGGCGTCCGGTCCGGCGACCATGAGGGGCAGCGCGACCGAGCCGATCAGCAGGGCCGCGATGAACAGCGCGAAGGACACGATCCGGGTCTTGACGATGCCGCGCACACCGTCGAGGCCGTACATCACGGTGATGGTGTCGATGAAGACGTTGACCGCGCGGGAGCCCGACCAGAGGGCGAACAGGAAGCCGATGGAGATGACGTCGGGCCGGCCGCCCTTCATCACGTCGTGCAGGATCGGCTGGGCGATCTCGTGGACGCCCTTGTCGGTGAGGACGGTGCGGGACGCCTCCAGGATGTTGTTCTCCAGGCCGGCGATGCTGTGGGCGCCGGTCCAGCTGTCGACGTAGCCGAGCAGGCCGATGAGGCTCAGCAGGAGCGGCGGGACGGACAGCAGCGTGAAGAACGCGGCCTCGGCCGCGAGGCCCAGGATGCGGTACTCCATGCAGGAGTTGACGGTGTCCTTGACCAGCAGCCAGGCGGTCCTGCGCTTGGAGACGTTCCGGTAGAGGGCACGCGCCCGGTGGAACCGGCCGGTGGGCCGCTCGGGGGTTTCACTTGCTGACTGCACGCCCTAAAGGTATCCGCCGTGCCGGGATGCACTCATCCCCCGGGGGCGTCGGCCGGGACGGGGTGCCTGCTGGAGCACCGTGTCATGCCCGCGCTGGCCGAAACTTTTCGGTCCGGAATTCGAATTGGCATTCGAGATTTTAATGGTCGTTTTGGAGAGCTTCCCGGTGAGGACTCCGTACGTCAATCCTGATTGACCTTGCCCGTACCCCGCGAAGTCGAAAAAGCGCCATTGACCAGAACGGCCTTGACCCGTTCCGGAATGTCCAGAAATAATCCGGACTGCATTCGTTGCGCGCGTTGGGACGACGTCAGCGCACACGACTCGGGGGAAAACACATTGGGTCCATGACCGGGACCCCGTCCCAGAAATTCACTTTCACCCCACCCGTTTCGCGTGTGCCGTTTTCGTCTTTGGCGATTTTGGCGTTTTTGGCAATTCAAAGACAATGATCAGCACCAAGGAGCCACGTGGTGGGAAAACCCGGCACCGGCACCGAGACCGTTCTCGCAGAGGTCCTGGCCGGTGTCGTACGCAAGGAAGCAATACCGCTCGACAGTCACTTCTTCGACGACCTGGGCGCCAACTCGCTGGTGATGGCGCACTTCTGCGCCCGGGTCCGGAAACGTGACGACCTGCCGTCGGTCTCGATGCGGGACGTCTACGGCAATCCGACGATCCGTAGTCTCGCGGCGGCACTCGCCGACACCGACGAGCCTTCCCCGCCGGCCGTCGCCGATCCCCCGCCGCCCGGCAGCACGGCCCGCTATCTGTTGTGCGGGCTGCTCCAGTTCCTCGTATTCGCGCTCTACTGCGCACTCGCCGGACTTGTCACCGGGCGCGGCTACGAATGGGTTTCCGGCGGTTCCGGAGTGGTACAGGTCTATCTGCGTTCCGCGATATTCGGCGGCGCGGTGTTCATCGGCGTGTGCACGGTGCCGGTGGTGGCCAAGTGGGTACTCGTCGGCCGCTGGAAGGAGACCGAGTTCCCGGTCTGGAGCCTCGCCTATGTCCGGTTCTGGACGGTCAAGGCGCTGCTGCACGCCAACCCGATGATCCTGTTCGCCGGCAACCCGCTGTACGTCCTCTACCTGCGCCTCCTCGGCGCCCGGATCGGCAGGGGCGTCACGATCCTGTCCCACTCCGTCCCGGTCTGCACCGACCTGCTGACCGTCGGAGACGGAACGGTCATCCGCAAGGACTCCTTCTTCCTCTGCTACCAGGCGCACGCCGGCCGTATCCGCACCGGCCGGGTCACGCTCGGCAGCGGTGTGTACGTCGGCGAGAAGACGGTCCTCGACATCGGCACGGTCATGGGCGACGGCGCCCAACTCGGCCACTCCTCCGCCCTGTACGACGAGGCGCGGGTCCCGGCGGGCGGCCGTGTGCACGGTTCGCCGGCCGTTGCCACGGACGTCGACTACGTCCGTGTCCCGGCGGCGGACTGTTCCACGGCCCGCCGCTTCGGCTACGGCCTGGCCGCGCTGCTCCAGATGGTGCTCGTCTACGTCCCGCTCGCGGTCGGCGGCACCTACATGGTGCTGACCGTGGTGCCGGCCCTCGACCACCTGCTCGACCCGAACAAGAAGGACCTCAACTCGGCCCGCTTCTACGGCGAGGCGCTGGGTCTGTCGCTGGTGGCGCTCGTCGCCTTCGTCGTGCTCGGCTTCGCCTCCGTGTCCCTGCTGCCGAGGCTGCTGCGTCCGCTGCTGCGCCCGGACCGGGTGTATCCGCTGTACGGCTTCCACTACTCGGTGCAGCGCGCGGTGGCCCGGCTGACCAACCTGAAGTTCTTCAAGTGGCTGTTCGGCGACAGCTCGTACATCGTCGGCTACCTGAAGGCCATCGGCTACGACCTCGGCGAGGTGGAGCAGACCGGCTCCAACTTCGGTACGGAGGTGCAGCACGAGACGCCTTATCTGGCCAGTGTGGGAAGCGGCACGATGGTCGCGGACGGGCTGTCGATCGTCAACGCGGACTTCTCCAGTACGTCGTTCCGGCTGTCGCGCACGACGATCGGGCCGCGCAACTTCCTGGGCAACAACATCGCCTACCCCTCGGGGGGCCGTACCGGCGACAACTGTCTGCTGGCGACGAAGGTGATGGTGCCGATCGACGGCGAACTCCGTGAGGGCGTCGGCCTGTTGGGCTCGCCCTGCTTCGAGATCCCGCGCTCGGTGGAGCGCGACAGCCGTTTCGACCATCTGCGCGAGGGCAACGAGCTGAAGCGCCGGCTGACCCTGAAGAACCGCGCCAACCTGCGCTCGATGGGCCTGTATCTGTTCGTGCGCTGGCTGCACTGGTTCGTGCTGACCGTGCTCGGCTTCGCCGCCGTCGACCTGTACGGGGGCGAGGGGATCGGCGGGGGGCTGCTGATCGGCGCGTCCCTGATGCTGGGGCTCGGCTTCACCGCCGGGTACTACGTGCTGGTGGAGCGCCTGGTCGGCGGATTCCGGCCGCTGGAAGCCAAGTTGTGCTCGATCTACGACCCGTACTTCTGGTGGCACGAGCGGCTGTGGAAGGTGCCGGACCACTACATCCAGGTGTTCAACGGAACGCCGTTCAAGAACCTGATCTGGCGGCTGCTGGGCGTGCGCATGGGCCGGCGGGTCTTCGACGACGGCGCCTACATCACCGAGCGCACGCTCACCGCGATCGGCGACGACTGCACGCTGTCGGCGCACACCAAGGTGCAGTCGCACTCGCAGGAGGACGGCACGTTCAAGTCCGAACTCATCACCATCGGCAACGGCTGCACCCTCGGGGTGGGTGCGCTCGTGCACTACGGGGTGTCGATGGGTGACGGGGCCGTACTCGCCGCCGACTCGTTCCTGATGAAGGGCGAGGAGATGCCCGCGCTGTCGCGGTGGGGCGGCAATCCGGCGGTGGCCCAGCGCGGCGCCGCCTCGCACATGACTCCCTGACGGCGTGGCCGCAGGGGGAAGGAAACAGGGGGGAAGAGAACGATGGAGATCATTCCGCGGTGGACGCTCGCTCCGGTGCCCGGTGTGGCGGAGTACGAAGTGTCCCTGCCCGACGGGCTGTTGATCGAGCCCGCCGATGTGAAGGCCGCCCATGCGACGGTGCTCGCCGCGCTCTCGGGGGAGAGTGTCGAGGAGGACCCTGCGCTGCAGGTGAGCGTCACGGGCCGCACGCTGCGTCTGCGGTACCGCACCGACGTCCTGGACGCCGAGGCCGCCGCCCGTGTCGCGGGCTATCACGTCACGGTCCTCACCGATCCGAAGCGGACGAGCCTGCTGTCCGAGGCCGAAGTCCGTTTCCAGCTGGAGGAGTTGGCGGGCCCGCGGCGGGAACTGCCGGACCGGCGGGTGCACGAGCTGTTCGAGGACATGGTGGAGGTGTGCCCGGACGCGGTAGCCGCCGCCCAGGGCGACCGGAGCTGGACCTATCGGGAACTCAACTCCCGGGCGAACCGGCTGAGTCGGGCACTGCTGGCCCGCGGCCTGACCCGCGAGGGTGTCGTCGCCGTGGTGCTGGAGCGGAACCTCGACTGGATGGCCGCCGTACTGGCCGTGTTCAAGGCGGGCGGGGTCTATCTGCCCGTCGAGCCGCACTTCCCGGCCGACCGGGTGGCGCGCGTCCTGGAGCGCGCCGGGTGCGAGCTGGTGCTGACCGAGCACGGCAGCGACGGTTCGCTGGACGCGTCGGACCACACTCTCTACGTCGACGAGGCCTACGCCGAGGGGCATCCGGACGGGAATCCCGGGATCGAGGTCACCCCGGGTCAACTCGCCTACATCTACTTCACGTCGGGCTCCACGGGTGAGCCCAAGGGCGCGATGTGCGAGCACGCGGGTTTCGTCAACCACGTCTTCGCCAAGCTCGACGACCTGGGGATCGGGGCCGGGCAGGTGGTCGCGCAGACCGCGCCCCAGTGCTTCGACATCTCGCTGTGGCAGCTGGTCTGCGCGCCGCTCGTGGGCGGGCGGACGCTGCTGGTGGAGCAGGACGTGATCCTGGACGTGCCGCGGTTCGTCGACACGGTCGAGGCGGGGCGGGTCAACGTGCTCCAGGTCGTGCCGTCGTATCTGGAGGCCGTACTGGCCGAGTTGGAGCGGCAGCCGCGTCAACTCCCGGACCTGCGCTGTGTGTCGGTCACCGGGGAGGCGGTGAAGAAGGAGCTCGTGGAGCGTTGGTTCGCGGCGCGGCCCGGGGTGCGGCTGGTCAACGCCTATGGCCTGACCGAGACTTCGGACGACACCAACCACGAGGTGATGGACCGGGCGCCGGACGGGCCCCGGGTGCCGCTCGGCCGGCCGGTGGGCAATGTGCGGGTGTACGTCGTCGACGAGGACCTGGTGCCGGTGCCGCTGGGGGCGCCGGGCGAGATCGTGTTCTCCGGAGTGTGCGTGGGCCGGGGGTACGTCAACGATCCCGAGCGGACGGCGGCGGCCTTCACCGAGGACCCGTACCGGCCCGGTGAGCGGCTGTACCGCAGCGGCGACCACGGGCGCTGGCGTCCCGACGGGAAGCTGGAGTTCCTGGGGCGCCGGGACAGCCAGGTGAAGATCCGCGGCTTCCGCATCGAGATCGGCGAGATCGAGAACGCGCTGCTGCGGGTGGACGGGGTCAGGGACGGCGCGGTGGTCGTCGTACGCGGGACGCAGCTGGTGGCGTTCTGCACGGGTGCGCGGCCGGTGACGGCCGACGCCGTGCGGGCCCGGCTCGCCGAGTCGCTGCCCGCCTACATGGTGCCGTCGGTCGTGCACTGGCGGGCTTCGCTGCCGCTGACCGCCAACGGCAAGACCGACCGCCGGACGCTCACCGCGCTCGCCGGGGACCTGGACGCGGTCGGCGAGGGGCCCGGCACGCCGGCCGAGCGCCGACTCGCCGACGCCTGGGCGGTGGTGCTGGGCATCCCGGCCGACCGGATCGGCCGCCAGGACCACTTCTTCGACCGCGGCGGCACCTCGCTGGCCGCGGTGAAGCTCGCGGTCGCCCTCGACCGGGCGATCAGCCTCAAGGACGTCACCCGACACCCGGTCCTCGCGGACCTGGCCGGACTGCTGGAACGGCCGGTCTCCTCCTGAGACCCGCCGCACCCCCGGCCGAACGATCGACAGCACCACCGAAAGGAACACCGAGATGTCGCTCTCATCCGCGACCCTTCTCCACGCCGTCACCCTGAGCCCGGACGGTCCGCCGCTGCTGCACGCCGACGCCGGCGCGGACCCGGTGGGCTGGGCCGACCGGCACCGTACGGCGCTGCGGGCCGTCGTCGCCGAGCACGGCTGCGTCCTGGTCCGCGGGCTCGGCCTCACCGACCCGGCCGGGACCGAGACCGTCTTCCGGCGGCTCACCGACTCCCTGATGGCCGACCGGGAGCCGTTCGCGCCGCGCCGCACCTACGCGGAGGGCGTGTACTCCGCCACCAAGTGGCCGACCGACCAGCCGATGTGCCTGCACCACGAGTCCAGTTACGCGCTGGACTTCCCCGGGCTGCTGCTCTTCGCCTGCCTCGACGCGCCGACCGAGGGCGGCGCGACCCCGGTCGCCGACGCCGAGGCCGTCCTGACCTCGCTGCCCACCACACTGGTGGACCGCTTCGAGCGCGAGGGCTGGCTGCTGACCCGGACCTACCACGAGGAGATCGGGGCGTCGGTCGCCGAGGCCTTCGGCACCGAGGACCGCAGTGTCGTGGAGCGCTACTGCCGGGCCCAGGGCATCGACTTCGCCTGGCAGTCCGACGGTTCGCTGCACACCCGGCAGCACCGCGCGGCCGTGCTCCGCCACCCGGTCACCGGCCGCCGCTGCTGGTTCAACCAGATCGCGTTCCTGAACGAGTGGACGATGGAGCCCGAGGTCCGCGAGTACCTGATCGACGTCTACGGCGCCGACGCGCTGCCCTTCAACACCCGCTTCGGGAACGGCGATCCGGTCGACGCGGACATCGTGTCGGCCGTCAACGGGGCCTACGACGCACACGTGAGGCGCACGCCGTGGCGCTCCGGTGACCTGCTGCTGGTGGACAACATCCGTACCGCGCACGGCCGGGACCCCTTCGAGGGCCCGCGCGAGGTGCTCGCCGGACTCGGCGACCCGGTACGGCTCACGGACTGCGCGCCGACAGGAGGGGTGAGGGCGGCATGAGCGGATTCACCAGGGACTTCGACACACCCTCGTTCGCGGTCGTCAGCGGCGAACAGGTCCAACAGGCCCTCGCCGGGCGGGAGTCGGAGATCGGCGAGCTGGTGGAGGCCACCTACCGGCTGCACGGCGCGGGCGACTCCGTGAACCCGCCGTCGTACTTCCTGCGCTTCCCGGACCGCCCCTCGTCCCGGATCATCGCGCTGCCCGCGTCGCTGGGCGGGCCGCTGCGGGTGGACGGTCTGAAGTGGATCTCCAGCTTCCCGGGGAACACCGGCTCGGGGCTGCCCAGGGCCTCGGCGGTGCTGATCCTCAACGACCCCGACACCGGCTATCCGTACGCCTGCCTGGAGAGTTCGGTGATCAGCGCGACGCGTACGGCGAGTTCGGCGGCGCTCGCGGCCGAGAAGCTCAGCCGGGGACGGACGCGTCCGCTGCGGGTCGGGTTCGTCGGGACGGGTCTGATCGCCCGCTACATCCACACCCATCTCCGGGCCACCGGCTGGGAGTTCGAGGAGACGGGCGTGTACGACCTGTCCGCGGACAGCGCGGAGGGGTTCCGGGGATATCTGGAGCGGTCGGGCGCGCAGGGGCGCATCACCGTGCACGACAAGGCCGAAGGCCTCGTCCGCTCCAGCGACCTGCTCGTCTTCGCGACGATCGCCGGCTCCCCGCACGTCCACGACCCGGCCTGGTTCGACCACCATCCGCTGGTCCTGCACGTGTCGTTGCGGGATCTCGACCCGGCGATCCTGCTCGCGTCCGCGAACTTCGTGGACGACGTCGAGCACTGTCTGAAGGCCGACACCTCACCGCACCTGGCCGAACAGGCCACCGGTGGGCGGGAGTTCATCGACGGCACGCTGGACGACGTGCTGACCGGGCGGGTGGCCGTACCGGCGGACCGCACGGTGGTGTTCTCGCCGTTCGGCCTGGGGGTGCTCGACCTCGCGGTCGGCAGGTTCGTCCACGACGAAGTGGCTCGGCGGGGCGAACTGCGCGTCGTCGACGGGTTCTTCCACGAGCTGCGCCGGTACGGCTGACGGCGATCGTGGCGCACCACAAGGGGGGAAATACATGGCTGTGATCTCCGATCCCTCGGAGTTCAACGAGGACGAGCTCTACGTCGACCTGCGGGCCTCGCTGGGCCTGCCGCTCTATCTGAAATGTGAGGGGTTCAACTTCGCCGGCTCGATCAAACTGAAGGCCGCCACCGAGATGGTGGACGCCGCCGAGCGGGACGGCGTCCTGCGGCCCGGCTCGGTGCTGGTCGAGTCGTCGTCCGGGAACCTGGGGGTGGCCCTGAGCGTGATCGCGGCGAGCCGCGGCTACGGGTTCCTGTGTGTGACCGACAGACGGTGCAACCTGCCGACGGTGCGGCTGATGGAGACGCTGGGCAGCCGGGTGCACATCATCGACCAGCCGGACGGGCACGGCGGTTTCCTGGGCGCCCGGATCGCGTACGTGCGCGCGCTGTGCGCGTCGGACGAGCGGTACGTATGGCTCAACCAGTACACCAACCAGGGGAATTGGCGGGCGCACTACCGCACCACGGCACCCGCCATCGCCCGCCGGTTCCCGCAGCTGGACGTGCTGTTCGTGGGGGCCGGCACCACCGGGACCCTGATGGGCTGCGCGCGCTGGTTCTGGCAGTGGCGGCGCCGGGTGCGGATCGTCGCCGTGGACGCGGTCGGCTCGGTCACCTTCGGCGGGGAGGCGGGCACTCGGTTGATCCCGGGGCTCGGCACCAGCGTGGGCTCGCCGTTCCTCGACGAGTCGTACGTCGACGACGTGATCCATGTCGAGGAGACCGACACCGTGCAGACCTGCCGCCGGCTGGCCGCGCGGGGCTTCCTGTTCGGCGGGTCCACCGGCACGGTCGTCAGCGGGGCCGGGCAGTGGCTCGCCCGGAACGGCTGGCCGGACCGACGGCACGGCCCGACCGCCGTGGCGATCGCCCCTGACCTGGGCGAACGCTATCTGGACACCGTGTACCGCGCGGGCTGGCTGGAGGAGGAGGCGGCGGGGACCGAGATACTGGCGGCCATGTCCCAGTCGGCCTGACGGCGGCGGCGGTGGCCGTTTCACCGCGGAGATCCGGACCACCGCCGTCCGCACGGGTAGGTTCCAGCCATGGCACGCACCACCCACACCGTGACGAACCAGCCTCCCCCACTGGTCGGCTACGACGTCTTCACCGCCGACCGCGTCCTGGCCTCGGCGGTCGAGCGGCACACGCCGCCCGGACTGTTCACCGAGGTACGGGACGACCTCTCCGCCCTGGGCCGGGCCGTCGGCTCGGCCCAGGTGCAGGAGTGGGGTGCGCAGGCCAACGACAACCCCCCGGGCCTGCGCACCCACGACCGTTTCGGCAACCGGATCGACGAGGTCGTGTTCCATCCGGCCTGGCACCGGCTGCTCGGCAAGGGCGTGGCGGCGGGGCTGACCAATGCCTGGCACCGCCCGGCCGGGCATGTGCGGCGGGCCGCCGGTTTCCTGGTCTGGACGCAGGTCGAGGCCGGCAACGGCTGCCCCCTGTCGATGACCCACGCGGCGGTGCCCGCCCTGCGCGCCGACCCCGCGCTCGCCGCCGAGTGGGAGCCCCGGCTGACGTCCATGGTCTACGACCGTGAGCTGCGGCCCGCCCACCTCAAGGCCGGGGCGGTCTTCGGGATGGGCATGACGGAGAAGCAGGGCGGCAGCGACGTCCGCGCCAACACCACGGCCGCGACACCGCTCGCCGAGGACGGGACGTACGGGCTGACCGGCCACAAGTGGTTCTGCTCGGCGCCCATGTCCGACGGTTTCCTGGTGCTGGCCCAGGCGCCCGGCGGGCTCACCTGCTTCCTCGTGCCCCGCGTGCTGGCGGACGGCACCCGCAACGTGTTCCTGCTCCAACGCCTCAAGGACAAGCTGGGGAACCGGTCGAACGCCTCCGCCGAGGTCGAGTTCGACGGGACCTGGGCGCGCCGGGTCGGGGACGAGGGGGACGGGGTGCGGACCATCATCGGGATGGTCGCGGCGACCCGGCTCGACTGTGTGCTCGGCTCGGCGGGACTGATGCGGCAGGCCGTCGCGCAGGCCGTCCACCACACCGCCCACCGCGAGGCGTTCGGCGGCAGGCTCCTCGACAAACCGCTGATGCGCAATGTGCTGGCCGACCTCGCCCTGGAGTCGGAGGCCGCCACCACGCTCGGGCTCAGACTCGCCGCCGCCTACGACGACGGCGGTGAACAGGAGCTGGCGTTCCTGCGGTTGGCAGTGCCGGCCGCCAAGTACTGGGTGACCAAGCGCTGTTCGACGGTCGCGGTCGAGGCGGCCGAGTGCCTGGGCGGCAACGGCTACGTGGAGGAGTCCGGACTCCCGCGCCTGGTACGGGAGTCACCGCTCAATTCGGTCTGGGAGGGCGCCGGGAACATCCAGGCCCTGGACGTACTGCGGGCGTTGCGGCGCGAGCCACGGGCACTGAACGCCTTCCTCGTCGAGGTCGGCGGGGTGCGCGGCGCCGATCACCGGCTGGACGGCGCGATGAAGAACCTGCTCGTCGAACTCGCCGACCTGGACGGCATCGAGGGCCGCGCCCGGCGCCTGGTCGAACGGATCGCCCTCGTGCTCCAGGGATCACTGCTCGTCCGGTACGCCCCTCCCGAGGTCGCCGACGCGTTCTGCGCGTCGCGGCTGGGCGGCGACTGGGGTGCCGCCTTCGGCACCCTGCCGCCGAGCCTGGATCTGACGTCGATCGTGGAACGCGCCCGGCCGACGGCCTGAACGGCACCGGCACAACGCGAGGGTGGTGCTGCGCCGACACGGCACCACCCTCGCAGCGTGGGACAAGTTTCAGACACCGTACGGCCGTTCACCAGGGTTGCAGAGGGTTGCAACTTGGTGGCCACTGTGTCCGGAGTGTCTCCCTCCGTCACCGAGGGGCGGCACTATGAGAACAACAGTCGATACGGGACCGGAGAGAAGGACCCATGGTGAACCCGCCGGCCGCCCCGACACAGCAGGCCACCGCCGACGCGGCGCGGACGGCACGGATGCTCGGCGACGCCCGGCACAGCACGCTCTCCGGACAGCGCGCCCGCACCCCTCCGCGCCCGGTGATCGAGGAGTCCTGGGAGCGCGCGTTACGCGGCGGGACGCACCCCGACCGCGATCTGCGCACCGGACTGCTCTCCCGCGAGGAGGTCGAACGGCGGCGCGGGGCAAGCCCGTTGCGGCACGTCCTGCCGGTGCTGCGGGAGGGCCTGGTGTCGGTCGCGGACGCCGCCCACCACATCGTGCTGATCGCGGACGACGAGGGCCGGGCGCTGTGGCGCGAGGGCAGCACGGCGGTGCTGCGCAAGGCCGACGAGGTCGGCATCGAGGTCGGCACGGACTGGCGCGAGGACGTCATCGGCCCGAACGGCGTGGGCACCCCGGCGGTCGTCCGGCGGCCCGTGCAGGTCTTCGCCGCCGAGCATCTCTCGCGCGCGCTGGCCGCGTTCACCTGCGCGGGCGCCCCGATCACCGACCCCAGGGACGGCCGGCTGATCGGTGTCGTCGATGTCAGCGGTCCACTGGAGACCCTGCATCCGGCGACCCTCGCCTGGGTCGACTCGGTGGCGAAACTCGCCGAGGCCCGGCTGCGCGAACTGCATCTGACCTCGCTGGAGCGGCTGCGCGCGGTGGCCGCGCCGATCCTGCCCAGGCTGGCCGGCCAGGCCCTGGTGGTGGACCGGGACGGCTGGACCGCGGCGGTCATCGGAATGCCGTATGCGAAGCGGATCGCGCTGCCCAAGTCGCCGTCGGCGGGACGTCGTTGGCTGCCCTCGCTCGGGCTGTGCTCGCTGGAGCCGCTGGCCGGGGGCTGGTTGGTGCGGGTCGCCGACGAACCGGGGCCGCGCGCCGCCACCCGGATCGTCCTCGATCTCGCGCTGCCGCGCCGCTGGTCGGTGACGGTGTCCGGCTGCGCCGGCTCCTGGACCCATGAACTGAGCCCCCGGCACGCCGAGTTGCTCTACCTCCTGGCCCTGCACCGCACCGGCCGCAGCGCGGCGGGCCTGGCCGAGGACATGTTCGGCGACCCGGGCCGCACGGTGACGGTACGCGCCGAGATGTCGCGGGTACGGCGCTATCTGGGGGCGTTCCTGGAGCACCGGCCGTACCGCTTCTGCGAGGACGCGGAGGTCGAGGTGGTGCTGCCGGACGACCCGCGGGAGTTGCTGCCGTACTCGACGGCACCGGCGGTGACCCGGGGGCGTGGGCCGGTCCCGACGCCGTAGCGGACAGGTGGCGCAAAAGACACGTCGAGCGGCATCTTCCGCATAATTGCAGGGTCTTGCCCATGGGGCGGCCTTGACTGCCGTAGCATCCCTCTACGGGCCACCCCACCTGCTCCCTGGTCAACGCACGGATCACCAGGCGCAGTTGGCTCGCTCCGGGAGGACACTTATGGGTGCACGTGGGCGACATCGCCGGCGCAAGCGGGGCAGGGCGCTGCGAGCGGCGCTGGCCGGGGCCGCGCTCGGCCTGACCGCAGCCGCGACGATGATCAGTGCCTCGCAGGCGACGGTCGGTTCCGATCCCGGGGCGCTGAAGCCGCTGACCTCGGCTTCCGAGCTGGGGAAGCTGGAGCTGCGGGAGACGCTGGAGCCGCAGCGTTCGCTGGACCGGCTGGCCTCCGCGATGGGACGTCCGGTGGGCGTCGACACGGTGCTGAAGAGCGCCGACCACACACTCCGCGACGCCGCCGACTGCACGGCGGACGAGAAGGCGGCGCTGCCGGTCGAACCGGAGGCGACCCGCGCGTACTGCTGGGACAGCGGCGACGCGGCCGACCCGGCCTGGACTCCCCGCTCGGTGACGACCTCGGGCGACGCCGACGAGGACGGCTGGTGGGGCTCGAACCGGGTGATCCTCTCCGGCTGGAGCGCGAACAGCAGCGGCCTGGCCAAGGTCGCCTTCGTGAACGCGGGCGACCCCGCGCATCTCACCTACACCTGGGCCCTCCTCGCCGTACCGACCGACGGCGGGCGCGACTACCGCGGGCTCGTCTCCAAGGTCTCCGGCATGGTCTGGTACCAGGACAAGCTCCTGGTCACGACCGGCAGCGGGAACCGCGAAGCGCTGTACGTGTACGACATGAACCGCATCCAGCGCGCCACGGTGACGGCCTCCGCGGTCGGCCGGGTGCGCGAGGGCTGGTCGGCCGCCGGGTACCGGTATCTGCTGCCGGCGATCGGGTCGTACCGGCTGACCGGTGGCAGCTCCGCCACCGGGCCCGTAGGACTCTCGCTGGACCGCAGCACGGTTCCGGACAGTCTGGTCGCGAGCGGCGGGAAGGTTCTGTGGCGCTATCCGTTCAGCCTCGATCCGGCGCGGCCGGGGCTGCTCGCCACGGACTCGGCGGGGCGCGCGGTGCCCGAGGAGGCGTACGCGACGAAGGTCACCGGCGTCGGGGCCGTGCTCGCGAACGGCACCTCCTGGTACCTGGGCGGCGCGGCCGGCGAGCAGAGCGGGCACGGCTCGCTCTGGCGGCAGGACGCGAAGGACGCGCAGGCCACCGAGTGCGGGGCCGACGAGACGCACCAGTGCTGGAGCGCGGGGACCGACTCGCTCTCGTACTGGCAGGAAACGGGCGAGGTCTGGTCGGTCTCCGGCCGGATGCTGTTCGCACTGCCACTGACCTCGATCGACCGCTCCCTCGACTGATCCACTGATCGACAGATCACCCGGCCGGATGATTCCCTGACGGGCATGACGAACACCCCCGTGACCACCTGGTCCCTGGAGCAGACCGACCCGCGCGACCTCCTCCCGGCCATCGCGCCGGACGGAGACGTGCGGATCGTCCGCTCCGAGGTGCCCTCCCCCGAGTTCAGCCGCTTTCTGTACGCCTCCGTGGGCGGGGACATCCTCTGGATCGACCGGCTCGGCTGGACGTTCGCCCGGTGGCGGGAGCACCTGGACCGGCCGGGCGTGGAGACCTGGGTCGTGTACGACCGGGGCACGCCGGCCGGGTACGTGGAACTGGAGCCGCAGGACGACGGTGTCGTCGAGATCGTGTACTTCGGACTGATCCCCGCCTTCCGCGGCCGGCGCCTCGGCGGCCACCTCCTCTCCCACGGCGCCGCCCGCGCCTGGGACCTGGCGGACCGCTGGCCGGGACGGGCGCCCACCAAGCGGGTCTGGGTGCATACGTGCAGCCTGGACGGGGTGCACGCGATGGACAACTACCAGCGCCGGGGCTTCAGGCTCTTCGACACGCAGGTCGAGGAAGTGGCGCTGGTGACCACGCCGGGCCCGTGGCCGGGGGCCTATCCGGTCTGACCTGCGCCGACAAGACCGCGCGCACGTCATGTGACTGACGACACCCTCGTCTCACATAGCGGGACCAGGGTGTCCGCATGGCGGACGAAGCTGGACTGTGTCCAGATCGCCGTGACACGCTTCCGTCATGTCTGGAACTGGGATTGCCTTGGTGAGTCGGCGGCACGTCGACCTCGGCCGCATGTCCAGCGCCATCTGTCCGGCGGGCTAGCCGAGCCGCAACCCCCCGGAATTCCCGTATCTGCCCCACCCTGCGCAAAGACGCGCACGTATGCCCGCATGCGCCCGTACGCGCAGGTCAGAGCCGATCACCCGCCTGTCCCGGAGGACGTAGAACCATGGCCGCCACCCCCGAGAACCCTGCATCCGCAGCGCCCCGCCGCAAGGTGAGCCGTCACCGCGGTGAGGGTCAGTGGGCCGCCGGACACTTCACTCCGCTCAACGGCAACGAGCAGTTCAAGAAGGACGACGACGGTCTCAATGTACGGACACGCATTGAGACGATCTACTCCAAGCGCGGCTTCGACTCCATCGACCCGAACGACCTGCGCGGCCGTATGCGCTGGTGGGGGCTGTACACCCAGCGCAAGCCCGGGATCGACGGCGGCAAGACCGCGATCCTGGAGCCGGAGGAGCTGGACGACAAGTACTTCATGCTGCGCGTCCGTATCGACGGCGGCCGGCTCACCACGGACCAGCTGCGGGTGATCGGCGAGATCTCGCAGGAGTTCGCGCGCGGCACGGCCGACCTCACCGACCGGCAGAACGTGCAGTACCACTGGATCCGCATCGAGGACGTGCCCGAGATCTGGAACCGCCTGGAAGCGGTCGGTCTCTCCACCACCGAGGCCTGCGGCGACACGCCCCGCGTGATCCTCGGCTCGCCCGTCGCGGGCATCGCCGAGGACGAGATCATCGACGGCACCCCCGCGATCGAGGAGATCCACCGCCGGATCATCGGCAACAAGGACTTCTCGAACCTGCCCCGCAAGTTCAAGTCCGCGATCTCCGGCTCGCCGCTGCTGGACGTGGCGCACGAGATCAACGACATCGCCTTCGTCGGCGTGAACCACCCCGAGCACGGCCCCGGCTTCGACGTCTGGGTCGGCGGCGGCCTCTCCACCAACCCGAAGATCGGCCAGCGCCTCGGTGCCTGGGTCCCGCTCGACGAGGTCCCCGACGTCTACGAGGGCGTCATCTCGATCTTCCGCGACCACGGCTACCGGCGGCTGCGCACCCGCGCCCGCCTCAAGTTCCTGGTCGCCGACTGGGGCATCGAGAAGTTCCGCCAGATCCTCGAGGACGACTACCTCGGGCGCAAGCTGATCGACGGCCCCGCCCCCGACCAGCCGGTCGCCCGCTGGCGCGACCACGTCGGCGTCCACCGCCAGCGGGACGGCCTGTTCTACGTCGGTTTCGCCCCGCGTGTCGGCCGCGTCGACGGCACCACGCTCACCAAGATCGCCGAACTGGCGCAGGCGCACGGCTCGGGCCGGCTGCGTACGACCGTCGAGCAGAAGATGATCGTGCTCGACGTCGAGGAGAGCCGGATCGACTCGCTGGTGGAGGGCCTGGAGGCACTGGGTCTCACCGCGAAGCCGTCCCCGTTCCGGCGCGGCACCATGGCCTGCACCGGCATCGAGTACTGCAAGCTCGCGATCGTCGAGACCAAGCAGCGCGGCATCACGCTCATCGACGAACTGGAGGGCCGCATCCCGGAGTTCGACGAGCCGATCACCATCAACATCAACGGCTGCCCGAACGCCTGCGCCCGTATCCAGGTCGCGGACATCGGTCTCAAGGGCCAGTTGGTCCTCAACGACCAGGGCGAGCAGGTCGAGGGCTTCCAGGTGCACCTCGGCGGTGCCCTCGGTCTGGAGGCCGGTTTCGGCCGCAAGGTCCGTGGCCTGAAGGTCACTTCGGAGGAACTGCCCGACTACGTCGAGCGGGTCCTCACCCGGTTCCAGCAGGAGCGCGAGGACGGCGAGCGCTTCGCCGCCTGGGCCACGCGAGCCAGCGAGGAGGCGTTGTCGTGAGCGAGCGCGCCGCCCCCTTCTACTGCCCCTACTGCGGTGACGAGGACCTGCGTCCCAATGAGCAGGGCCATGGCGCATGGGAATGCGCGGCATGCAATCGGGCCTTTCAGCTGAAGTTCCTCGGGCTCCTCGCCCGGGGTCTGAAGCAGACCGACGCAGGGGGAGAACAGATATGACGACGACTCAGAAAGCGCGCCCCACCGACGACTTGAAGGCCCTCGCCGAGCAGGCGGGGAAGGATCTTGAGGACGCCTCCGCCCTTGAGATCCTCCAGTGGGCGGTGCAGACCTTCGGCAAGCAGTTCTGTGTGACCTCCTCGATGGAGGACGCGGTGGTCGCCCACCTCGCCTCCCGCGCGATGCCCGGCGTCGACGTGGTGTTCCTCGACACCGGCTACCACTTCCCCGAGACCATCGGCACCCGTGACGCGGTCGAGGCCGTGATGGACGTCAACGTCATCACCCTCACCCCGCGCCAGTCGGTCGCCGAGCAGGACGCCGAGTACGGCCCGCAACTGCACGACCGCGACCCCGACCTGTGCTGCAAGCTCCGCAAGGTGCAGCCGTTGGAACAGGGCCTCACCAAGTACGCGGCCTGGGCGACCGGACTGCGCCGCGACGAGTCCCCGACCCGGGCGAACACCCCGGTCGTCGGCTGGGACGAGAAGCGCCAGAAGGTCAAGATCTCGCCCATCGCCCGCTGGACCCAGGACGACGTGGACGCGTACGTGGCCGAACACGGCGTTCTGACCAACCCGTTGCTGATGGACGGCTACGCGTCCGTCGGCTGCGCCCCCTGCACCCGCCGGGTCCTCGCGGGCGAGGACGCGCGCGCCGGCCGCTGGGCGGGGCGCGGGAAGACCGAGTGCGGGCTGCACGAATGACCATCACCGAGAAGGAGTCGCACGTGACGACCGGAGCCACCGTCTGGCTCACGGGTCTGCCGAGTGCCGGCAAGACCACCATCGCGTACGAGCTGGCAGGCCGGCTGCGCGAGGAGGGCCACCTCGTCGAGGTGCTCGACGGCGACGAGATCCGCGAGTTCATCTCGGCGGGCCTCGGCTTCAGCCGCGAGGACCGGCACACCAACGTGCAGCGCATCGGCTTCCTCGCCGAACTGCTCGCCCGCAACGGCGTCAAGGCGCTCGTCCCGGTGATCGCGCCGTACGCCGACAGCCGCGAGGCCGTCCGCAAGCGGCACCAGGAGAGCGGCGCCGCGTACATCGAGGTGCATGTGGCGACCCCGGTCGACGTGTGCTCCGTACGCGATGTGAAGGGTCTCTACGCCAAGCAGGCCGCCGGTGAACTCACCGGGCTCACCGGGGTCGACGACCCGTACGAGGAGCCCGAGTCGCCGGACCTGCGGATCGAGTCGCAGCACCAGACCGTGCAGGAGTCGGCAGCGGCACTCCACGCGCTGCTCACCGAGAGGGGACTGGCATGACGGCGACCGTCGCCAAGACCGACGAGGGTACGGACACGCCGTACGCCCTCTCGCACCTGGACGCTCTGGAGTCCGAGGCGGTGCACATCTTCCGTGAGGTGGCGGGTGAGTTCGAGCGGCCGGTGATTCTCTTCTCCGGCGGCAAGGACTCGATCGTCATGCTGCACCTGGCGCTGAAGGCGTTCGCGCCCGCGCCCGTTCCCTTCTCCCTGCTGCATGTGGACACCGGACACAACTTCCCCGAGGTCCTTGAGTACCGGGACCGTGTGGTCGCCGCACATGGGCTGCGCCTCCATGTGGCCTCCGTACAGGACTACATCGACCGCGGTGTGCTGCGCGAACGGCCGGACGGGACCCGCAACCCGCTCCAGACCCTGCCGCTGACCGAGAAGATCCAGGCCGAGAAGTTCGACGCGGTCTTCGGTGGCGGTCGTCGGGACGAGGAGAAGGCCCGCGCGAAGGAGCGGGTGTTCAGCCTTCGTGACGAGTTCTCGCAGTGGGATCCGCGCAGGCAGCGGCCCGAGCTGTGGAACCTCTACAACGGGCGGCACGCGGCCGGTGAGCACGTCCGCGTGTTCCCGCTGTCCAACTGGACCGAGCTGGACGTCTGGCAGTACATCGCCCGCGAGGGCATCGAGCTCCCGGACATCTACTTCGCGCACGAGCGTGAGGTGTTCAGTCGCGGTGGCATGTGGCTGACCGCCGGTGAGTGGGGCGGGCCGAAGGCGGACGAGACCGTGGAGAAGCGGCTCATCCGGTACCGGACCGTCGGTGACATGTCGTGCACCGGTGCCGTGGACTCCGACGCGGTGACGCTGGAGCAGGTCATCACCGAGATCGCGGCCTCCCGGCTGACCGAGCGGGGCGCCACGCGTGCCGACGACAAGCTGTCCGAGGCCGCGATGGAAGACCGCAAGCGCGAGGGGTACTTCTAACCATGAGCACCATCACGGAACTCACCGAGACGACCCTCCTGCGGTTCGCGACGGCCGGTTCGGTCGACGACGGCAAGTCCACGCTCGTAGGACGGCTGCTGCACGACTCCAAGTCGGTGCTGACCGATCAACTCGAAGCCGTACAGCGGGTGTCGGCCGACCGCGGCCAGGACGCCCCCGACCTCGCCCTCCTCACCGACGGCCTGCGCGCCGAACGCGAACAGGGCATCACCATCGACGTGGCGTACCGCTACTTCGCCACCCCCCGCAGGCGGTTCATCCTCGCCGACACGCCCGGCCACGTGCAGTACACCCGCAACATGGTGACGGGTGCCTCCACGGCCGAGCTGACGGTGATCCTCGTCGACGCGCGCAACGGAGTCGTCGAGCAGACCCGGCGGCACGCGGCGATCGCCGCGCTGCTGCGGGTGCCGCACGTGGTGCTCGCGGTCAACAAGATGGACCTCGTCGAGTACAAGGAGTCCGTGTTCGCCTCCATCGCCGAGGAGTTCACGGCGTACGCGAGCGAGCTGGGCGTCCCGGAGATCACCGCGATCCCGATCTCGGCGCTGGCCGGGGACAACGTGGTGGACCCGTCCGCGAACATGGACTGGTACGGCGGGCCGACCTTCCTGGAGCACCTGGAGTCGGTGCCGGTCGCCCACGACCTGAGTCACTGCCACGCGCGGCTGCCCGTGCAGTACGTGATCCGGCCGCAGAGCGCCGACCTGCCGGACTACCGGGGGTACGCGGGCCAGATCGCGGCCGGTACGTTCCGGGTGGGCGAGGCGGTGACGGTGCTGCCGTCGGGGCGGGCCACGAGGATCTCGGGCATCGACCTGCTCGGCAAGCCGGTGCGGACCGCCTGGACCACGCAGTCGGTGACCGTCCTCCTGGAGGACGACATCGACATCTCGCGCGGCGACCTGATCGTGCCCAGCAAGGACGCCCCGGCGACCACGCAGGACATCGAGGCGACCGTCTGCCATGTCGCCGACCAGCCGCTGACCGTGGGCCACCGGGTGCTCCTCAAGCACGGCACCCGCACGGTCAAGGCGATCGTGAAGGACATCCCGTCCCGCCTCACACTCGACGACCTGTCCCTGCACCCGCATCCGGGACAGCTCGTCGCCAACGACATCGGCCGCGTGAAGATCCGCACCGCGGAGCCGCTGCCGGTGGACTCGTACGCGGACTCGCGCCGTACGGGGTCGTTCATCCTGATCGACCCGGCGGACGGCACGACGCTGACCGCCGGCATGGTCGGCGAGTCGTTCGCGGCGCCGGAGCCCGTCAAGGACGGTACGGACGACGACGGTTGGGACTTCTGACATGACGTCGAGGGACTTCTACTCCACGTTCGCGAAGGAGGGCGGCCGGGTCGGCAGCGGCGCCCTCGGCAGCGGGCAGGGCGGAGTGGCGCGATGTGCGGGCTGACGTACGCGCACCGCTTGCGCGCCCCGTCCCCCCACCCGCCGTCCCGGACGCGACGAAAACGAAGACCTGCCGACCTCCCGGCCACGACCTGAGACCGTGACCGCCGGGCCAACGAGAGGAAACCCTCCCGTGCCTGCCATCCGCTCGACATTCCTGCGCCGCGGCATAGCCGTGGCCGCCGCGCTCCCTCTGCTCACCCTCGCCGCGTGCGGTTACGGGTCGGACTCGAAGAGCACCAACTCCAACGAGAAGGTCGCCGCCGGGTCCTCCAAGATCGACGGTCTCGCCTCCGTGAAGATCGGCTACTTCGGCAACCTGACCCACGCGACCGCGCTGGTCGGCCGTGAGCAGGGCCTGTTCCAGAAGGAACTGGGCGCCACCAAGGCCGAGTACGCGACCTTCAACGCGGGCCCCTCCGAGATCGAGGCCCTCAACTCGGGGTCCATCGACATCGGTTACATCGGTCCCTCCCCGGCGGTGAACGGCTACACCAAGTCCGACGGCAAGAGCCTGAAGATCATCGGCGGTGCGGCGTCGGGCGGCGTGAAACTGGTCGTGAACCCGAAGAAGGTCAAGTCCCTGGCGGACGTCAAGGGCAAGAAGATCGCGACGCCTCAGCTGGGCAACACGCAGGACGTGGCGTTCCTCAACTGGATCGCGGACCAGGGCTGGAAGGTCGACGCGCAGAGCGGCAAGGGTGACGTGACCGTCGTCCGCACCGACAACAAGATCACCCCGGACGCCTTCAAGGCCGGTTCGATCGACGGCGCGTGGGTGCCGGAGCCGACCGCGTCGAAGCTGGTCGCCGAGGGCGGCAAGGTACTGCTCGACGAGTCGACGCTGTGGCCCGACAAGAAGTTCGTGATCACGAACATCATCGTGTCTCAGAAGTTCCTCAAGGCGCACCCGAAGGTCGTCGAGGCCGTGCTGAAGGGCTCGGTCGCGGCCAACAAGTGGATCAACGCCAGCCCGACCGAGGCGAAGGCGGCGGCGAACAAGCAGCTGGAGGCCGACTCCGGCAAGGCGCTGCCCGCCAACGTCCTTGACCCGGCGTGGAGTTCGATCCAGTTCACCAACGACCCGCTGGCCTCGACCCTCAACACCGAGGCGGCGCACGCGGTGAAGGCGGGCCTGCTGGAGAAGCCCGACCTGAGCGGCATCTACGACCTCACGCTCCTCAACAAGGTCCTCAAGGCCGACGGTGAGAGCACGGTCGACGCCGCCGGTCTCGGCACGAGCTGATCGAGGGATCCCGATGACTTCCCAGGAGGTGACGACCATGGCCACGACCCTCGCAAGGGCGACCACCGAGACGGTCGAGCACGCGGCACGCCTTGAGCACGTCTCGAAGTCCTTCGCGACGCCGGGCGGGCAGCAGCTCGTCCTGGACGACATCACCATCGATGTCGCGCCCGGCGAGTTCGTCACCCTCCTGGGGGCCTCGGGCTGCGGCAAGTCCACCCTGCTGAACCTGGTGGCGGGCCTCGACAAACCCACCACCGGGTCCATCACCACGGACGGCCGCCCCGCGCTGATGTTCCAGGAGCACGCCCTGTTCCCCTGGCTCACCGCGGGCAAGAACATCGAACTCGCCCTGCGCCTGCGGGGAGTTCCGAAGGAGGAGCGGCGCGGCCGGACCGAGGAACTGCTCGAACTGGTCCGGCTGCCGGGCGCGTACGGCAAGCGGGTGCACGAGCTGTCCGGCGGTATGCGCCAGCGGGTCGCGATGGCCCGCGCGCTCGCCCAGGAGAGCCGCATCCTGCTGATGGACGAGCCGTTCGCGGCGCTCGACGCCATCACGCGGGACGTCCTGCACGACGAACTGACCCGTATCTGGGGCGAGACGGGCCTGTCCGTCCTGTTCGTCACGCACAACGTGCGGGAGGCGGTACGGCTCGCCCAGCGGGTGATCCTGCTGTCCTCGCGGCCCGGCCGGATCGCCCGCGAGTGGACGGTCGACATCCCGCAGCCGCGCCGCATCGAGGACGCGCCCGTGGCCGAACTGTCCCTTGAGATCACCGATGTACTGCGTGGGGAGATCCGCCGTCATGGCCAGCACTGAGACGACGACGGTCAAGGACGCCGGCAGCGTCGAGGCCGGCCTGGACGCTCTGGAGACCACGGTCACCGGCCGCCCGACCCTCCGGCAGACCTTCGTCAACAAGATCTTCCCGCCGATCGTCGCCCTCGCGGTGGTCATGGTCGTCTGGCTGATCCTGACCCCGATCGTCGACGACCCGAGCAAGCTGCCCTCGCCGGGCGCGGTCGGCACCGAGTTCAAGAACGCCTGGCTCCAGGGCGATCTCCTCGGCTACATCTGGACCAGCGTCTCGCGCGGTCTGCTGGGCTTCTTCTTCGCGCTGCTGATCGGCACCCCGCTGGGGCTGCTGGTGGCGCGGGTGAAGTTCGTGCGCGCGGCGATCGGCCCGATCCTGTCCGGCCTCCAGTCTCTGCCGTCGGTGGCGTGGGTGCCGCCGGCCGTGATCTGGCTGGGTCTGAACAACTCGATGATGTACGCGGTGATCCTGCTCGGCGCGGTCCCCTCGATCGCCAACGGCCTGGTCTCCGGCGTCGACCAGGTGCCACCGCTGTTCCTGCGGGCGGGCCGCACGATGGGCGCGACCGGCGTCAGGGGCATCTGGCACGTCACCCTGCCCGCCGCGCTCCCCGGCTATGTGGCAGGCCTGAAGCAGGGCTGGGCGTTCTCCTGGCGCTCGCTGATGGCGGCCGAGATCATCGCGCAGTTCCCGGACTTGGGCGTGGGCCTCGGCCAGCTGCTGGAGAACGGCCGCACCAACAGCGACATGGCGATGGTCTTCGAGGCCATCATCCTGATCCTGTTCGTCGGTATCGCCATCGACCTGCTGATCTTCAGCCCGCTGGAGCGGTGGGTGCTGCGCAGCCGCGGTCTGCTGGTGAAGAGCTGAGCTGATCCGCATGCACCAGAGGCCGGTCCTCCTCGTCATCGCCCACGGCAGCCGCGATCCGCGGCACGCCGCGACCGTCCACGCCCTCGTGCGGCGGGTACGGTCGCGGCGGCCCGGGCTGCGCGTGGAGACCGGCTTCCTGGACTTCAACGTCCCTTCCGTGCAGGGGGTGTTGGAGTCCCTGGCGGCGGAGGGCGTACGGGACGTCGTGGCCCTCCCCCTCCTCCTCACCCGCGCGTTCCACGCGAAGGCGGACATCCCGGCGGTCCTCGCGGGCGCACCGTCACGGCTCCGCATCCGGCAGGCGGAGGTACTGGGCCCGTCCCCGTTGCTGTTGCGGGCTCTCGAACGGCGTTTGCACGAGGCCGGGTTGACGCCCGCCGACAAGGCGTCGACCGGGGTCGTACTGGCCTCGGCGGGGTCGACCGACCCGGAGGCGATCGCGGTGATCGACGACCTGGCGCGGAAGTGGTGGCGGACGGGTTGGTGCGCCGTGCGGCCCGCGTTCGCGTCGGCGGCCCTGCCCCGCACCGAGGACGCGGTGCGTGAACTGCGGTCCCTGGGCTGCGAACGTGTCGCGGTCGCGCCCTACGTCCTGGCCCCCGGCTTCCTCCCCGACCGCATCGCGCGGGGCGCGGCGGAGGCGGATGTGCTGGCCGAGGTGCTGGGTCCGGCGCCGGAGGTGGCGCGGGTGCTGCTGGAGCGCTACGACGCGGCGGCCCTGGCTCCGGCGCTCGCGGCCGTCGGCGCGTAGCGTCTTCACGGTTCCCACCTGCCCGGATTCCCCGAAAGGGGTCTCCCCCGGCTCCCGGATCTGCTGGGATGGTGCCTCTGAGGGCTAGTGGGGAGCAAGTACAGGTGGCGGGTCAGGAGTTCGGGCATCGTGAAGGGCCTGCGCCGGCCCAGCTGCACTACGCTTCGGCGCCGTCCGGGGCCGAGGATTCCGGCCCCCGGTTCACGGCGGTCGGCGCTGAGGTGCCGCCCGGGGTGCTGCGGGAGGCCGAGCGGCTCCTCGGGTACGAGCCACCGCCCGACAGTCCGCAGCACGCCGACGCCGAGCAGCTCAAGAGATTCCCCACGGTCTTCAGCTTCAGCGAACTCACCGACGGCGAGCGGCTGTTGAGCCGCTCGGTGTGCACCGGCATGGACTGGGCCGGCGGTCCGCTCTCCTTCCACGCGCATGCCCTCCTGCTGCCCGCCGGGACCCGGCTGCCGGACGGTGTGCTGCCCATCTCCACCTGGGAGTCCCCGCGTTGGGCCGAGTCGACTCCCCCGGACGGCGGGGCCGGTCCCGTCGAGCGGGTCGAACCGTCGGGGCTGCTGCGCAAGGAGGCGCTGGTGCCGTTCGCGGTGTCCCGGGCCGAGCGGCTCGCCCCGTTCTTCGCCGATCTGCGGGCGGTGGCCGCCGACCCGGGCGCCGGGCAGATCGTGGTGGTGGAGCAGGACAGCGCCGACGTGGCCCGCTGGATCGCGCTCGCCTGTACGGTCCTGCCGCGCGAACAGGCGCACCGGCTCACCTTCACGACGTACACCCGTGACCCCCGGCAGGTCCGTCACCAGTTGGTCGGCGCGCTGCCGTCCTCCGAGACCGTCACCGACGACGGGCGCTACCGGGTGCACAACTGCACGGGCCGGAAGCCGTCCGGGCCGGTCACGGACACCTGGGCAGAGGTGTGCGCCCGCGTCTGGCGTGCGGGCCGCCCCGACCTGTTCCACAACGACCCCGAAAGCCTTGGCCCGTTGGCAGTGAGCGCCCTCGTCGCGGGGATCGACCTGCGTACGGACGCCCGTGCGGCGGCGGCGAGTTGGGCGGCCGGGCAGGTGGACGCGCTGCCGGACGACACGCTGACGGCGTTGGTCGCCGGGCTGTGCGGCGGACCGGTGCCGCACCTGGGCTCCCCCTCGGAGAGCCTGCCCGGTGCGGCCGAACAGGTCGCGCTGGCCGCGCTGTTGGCCCGGCTGGACGGACGGGTGACGGCTGCGGTGTCGGCGCCGCTCGCCGCGCGGGTGCTGGCGTCTGCGGTCCTCGCGCAGGGGCCGGTGCCCGCGCTGCGCGCCGGGTCCCTCACGGCGCGGGCCCACGACAGCCTGGCCCGCGACCTCGCGCCCGCCCTGCGGGCCGGAATCGCGGACAGGGCCGAGCCGGCCGCCGGACGGCCTCTCGCGCTGCTGCGGGCCGCCGACCTGCTCGACGTCGACTGCCAGGACGAACTGCCGGAGCTGGCCGAGCGGTTGGCGCGGGAGCTGGTGAACGCCCCGGCCGCGTCCCCGTCGAACGGCGGGACTCCTGACGCGAGTTGTCCGCCCGCGCTCCTCGACGCGGTGCACACCCACCCCGGGCTCAGAGTCGCGCTGTTCGGTTCGCTCGACACGCTCGCCGCCGCCGAACCGGCGCCCGCGGCAGGGGTGTTGAAGGGTTCGGGGCTGCCGCTGGACCTCCAGCAGTCCGGCTTCCCGCACTTGCGGATGTGTGTCGCGCCGGACGGGCCGGACGACCGGCTCGACCGGTTCCACGGTCTGCTCCGCACGGCCGGGGTCTCGCCGCACGCCGATCCGGTCGTGCTGCGCACGGCCCTCCGCCTCACCTGGCCCGGCGGTGACCTGCCGACCGGCGCGCAGGCGAGCCTGCTGCTGAAGGAACTGGGTTCCGACACCCACCGAGCCGCCGGCACCCGGGAGTTGCTGATCGAGGCGGCCCTCGCCGCTCCCCCGGACGACCCCGGCATACCGGCGCTCGCCACCGATCTGCTCCGCTGCTTCACCACGGAACTGGGGCCGGGCCGGCGCACCGCCCTGATCCTGCTGGAGTTCACCGGGCGGCTGGGCACCGGGAGCGAGGGCGAGGAGTGGGTCGGCCGGGTGCTCGACCTCACGGCCGGTACGGTCGCCGATCCGGTGCCGGACACCGTCGCCGAACGTGCCTTCCAGGCCCTGGCGTCACGGCTTCTGGCGGGAACGGCACCGGAGAACGAGCTGTACGCGCTGGCCCGTTCGGGCGAGCCGCGGCTGCTCGCGGCTTACGAGCGGGCGGCCCGCTCGGAGCGGGTGGGGGACCGGTTGCGGGCCGACCCGGCATATCTCGCCGACCGGTTCTGTGACTGGAGCGCGTTCCCCGGGACGTATCCCGGCTGGGACGAGACCCGTACCGCCCTGCTGACCAAGGTGCTGCGGCCGGCCGTGCGGGCGCTGTCGGCGCGGGAGCAGGGGGAGGTCGAGGCGGCGCTGGACCGCTCGGGTCGCGGCAAGCTCGACGCGTTCCGTGCCTGGAACCGCCCGGGCACGCTCGGGCGCCTCGCGGGACGGCTGTCGGGGCGGGGCCGGCGCGCGGAACATCCCGGCGGGTGACCGGCCCCGGCGACCGGTAGGGAGGCGCCGCCCGAAGTCCGGCACTCCCCTGTGATGTCGGACCCCGGACGGCCCGTCCGCAGCACGGCCCCCGCCGGCGTGAGCCTTGTCGCGGGGGTCGCTCTCTGTACTGCGTCACCCGCCGCGTTTCTGTCACTGGGCGACTTCAACTCGCCGGGTTCAGTCGAAGGACAGTCCTCCGGTACGCGTCCGCTTCAGCTCGAAGAGGTCGGGGTGGGTGGCCAACACCCGGAAGCTGTCGAAGAGTTCGGCCGCCTTCGCGCCGCGCGGAATGGCCCGCAGCACCGGTCCGAACCACACCGTCCCGTCGACGTGCAGGGTCGGCGTCCCCACGTATCCGCCCGACTCCTCCTCGACGCCCGCCTCGTGACTGCGGCGCACGGCGTCGTCGTAGGACGGATCGTGGGCGGCGTCGGCGAGGGCGGCGGGCAGGCCGAGTTCGGCCAGGGATTCGGCGATCACGGCGTCGAAGTCGTCGTAGCGCCGCTCGTGGATGCGGACGCCGAAGGCGGTGTACAGGTCGCGCAGGACCTTGTCGCCGTGTTGTTCGGCGGCGGCCACGGCGACGCGTACCGGGCCGATCGACTTGTCGACCAGCTCCCGGTACCAGTCCGGGAGTTCGTTGCCGATGTTGTGGAAGTAGAGACTCATCGCGTGGAAGCGGAGGTCGAGCGGGCGCTCGCGCTCGACCTCCAGCAGCCAGCGGGAGGTGATCCAGGCGAAGGGGCAGGCGGGGTCGAAGTAGAAGTCGACGCGGACGGCGGTGTCGGTGCGGACGGCGGGGTCAGTGCTCATACCGAGAACGCTAGCCATCGATTGGGCCGAGGCATCGACCCAATCAGGCGATTTCTCAGTGGTCCACTTTACCGACCGCCGTCTGCCGGGGGTCCCGTCCGCTGGCGGCGAGGGCCCGCTCGAACACCGGGGCGTCGTCCGGGACGGGCACGGGGTCGGCGAAGCCGTCGTACTGGCGGTAGAGCGCGCCGTGCTTGTCGACCACGTCGAGGACGAGGCGGGCGGCGCCGTCCGAGACGCGGTACTCCTGGCCGGTGGCCGTGGCGACGTCCCAGCCGTGCACCGCCAGCTCCTTGATGATCATCGGGGCGAGTTCACCGGCCGGCATCTTCGCCATGCCGAGGTCGATCTCGCCCTCCCACACCGCCGGGTCGGCCCAGGCGGCGACGGCCCGGTCCAGCTGGGCGGCGTAGGCCTTGGCCCAGTCCGGGTCGGCGGTGAAGTCGCGGGCGGTCAGCTCCTCGGAGAGCTGCTTGCGCAGCGCGCGGTGCTCCAGCCCGTGCGAGGTGTAGAGGACCCAGTGGTTGACCATCGCGCGGACGTCCCAGTCGGGACAGTGCGTGGGGTCGTCGAGCTGTGCCGCACGGACACCGCGCGCGACGCGGGCCGCCTCGGCGGCGCATTCGATCATGTACGGGTGCAGGTCGTGGTGGTTCGACCGGTCCAAGTGCAGGTCGTCGTTGCTCATGCACCCCACGCTAGGCAGCGCGCCGTCAGGACTCTTGAACAAACGCGACAGCCTCGTCGGCGAGGCGGACCAGCTCGTCGAGCGGCAGCGAACCGGCCGCCCGGCGCTCGCGCGCGAAGCCGTTCGCGAGCCGTTGCAGGAGGTCGTTGAGGGGGGTCGGTACGCCGTGCAGCCGCCCCAGCAGCGCGATCTCGCCGTTGAGGTAGTCGGCCTCGATGGTGCCGGTGCCCCGGTTCAGCGACTGCCAGGAGGAACCGCCGCCGCGGGCGACGCCGCCGATCTCCACCAGCTGGATCTTGTCGCCGCGGACCTCCTTCTCCTCCTCGGCGCTCGTGTACGCGACCCCGGCCGCGTCGAGCACGGCCACGCCCTCGGCCCGCAGCCGTCCGTAGAACGCGAAGCTCTCCTCACTGCCGAGCGGCCCGGAGACCGCCTCGATCGCGTTGGCGAGGTTGCCGAGCAGCTTGGAGTACTGCCAGCGCGTCACGTCGGGCACGACCGGCGCCTCGAACCTCGACTTCTCCAGGTCGGCCGCGATCAGCCGGGCGGTCTTGTCCGTGCCGTGCGGAAATCGGCCCAGGTGCAGGATGCCGGTGAGGGGAGCGCCCTCGGCGGCGACCACGCCCGGTTCGACGAAGGTCGCGGGCAGCCAGACGCAGACGCCGTACACCCGCCGGAAGCGGCGCAGGGCCAGGCGCTGGCTCTCCACGCCGTTCTGCGCGCAGACGACGGGCAGCCGTTCGGCCGCCGTACCGCCGCCGGCGACCGGTGCGGGTCCCCAGGCCGCGAGCGCGGCCTCGCTGTCCTGCGTCTTGACGGTGAGCAGGAGGACGTCGTCGGGCCTCAACTCGCCGAGTTCCACGGGCTCTTGGACGACCGGCAGCCGGTACGTCGACTCGCCGTCCGGCACCTTGAGCCGCAGCCCGTGCCCGGCCAGCGCCGCCCGGTGCGCACCCCGCGCGACAAGGACGACCTCGCACCCCGCCCCGGCCAGCCGGCCACCGACGGCTCCGCCGACCGCCCCTGCTCCGATGATGATGTAGCGCATGGGGACGAGCCTCGCACAGGGTGGATCTCTCCCTCCAGGAGGGATCTCAACCGCCGGTCAGCTCCACGAGTTTCAGCACGGTGTTCCAGTTGCGGGTGGTGGCGATCAGGCCTTTGTTCAGGCGCGGCCGGGCCAGTTCGACGGCGAGCCTGGAACGGCCGAGGCCCTCGGGGACGTAGAGGTACAGCGCGCGGTCGCCGAGGCGGAACTCCTCGGGGAGGAAGGCGGACCGGTCGAACTCCGCGAAGCGGTCCTCGGCGACCGACTGCGAGTAGTACGTGACGTGGAGCTGCTTGGCCTCCAACTCGGCGGCCGGGAAAGGGCAGTTGTCGGCGACGGCCTTGAGGTAGGCGTGGTCGCGGACGACGACGTCGACCGGGAAGCCGAAGCGCTCCTCGACGGCCCGGGCGATCTCCGCCGCGAGCGACTCCTCGTCGCCGTGGCCGCTCGTGAACACCGCCTGGCCGCTCTGGAGGTAGGTGCGGACGTCGCCGTGTCCGAGGCCTTCGAGGAGCGCGCGCAACTCGGCCATCGGGAGCTTCTTGTTGCCGCCCACGTTGATCCCGCGCAGCAGCGCCGCATACGTCGTCGTCATCCGCACACCATAAAGCGGCCGTCGTGCCCCGTGGGGGTGGGCACGACGGCCGCTTCGTGTGGTGCGCGGGTGCGCGGAAACTCTCGCGGATGAGGTGGCTCCGGATCAACAGTTATGGGCACACCTACAAGCACCTGTGACTTGTTCAACAAGGTTTCTTAATAACAAAGCGGACCCCTGCCGACGCATCGGACACCCTGACCACCACCCCCGAGGCGCCCGGATAGATGTAAGGGGCCGCGGTCCTCCCCAGTGGTGAGGGCCCGGGGTCCGTGCGGAGGAGCCGGGCCGCCGGTACTTCACCGGTCAGCACGAGGGGACGTTCTTATTCCGCGCATACCTTCGATCCATGAGGTGGCGGCAGGGGGCTGTCACCGTGCGCAAGGGGGCAAGCCCGTCATGGGGAACGGAGATTCGCGGGTGCGGGGCATCGCCGCCCGGGCGGGCGGCTGGAGTGCCCGGCACCGGTGGGCCGCGGTCGGCATCTGGGTGCTGTTCGTGGTGCTGGCGATGGGAATCGGTTCGGCGGCGGGCCGGGTGGACGTCGACGAGAACGACCAACTGAAGGGCGAGACGCACACCGCCGCGCAGATCATCGACGACGCCGGGATCAAGGAACCGGCCAGTGAGACGATCCTGATCCAGTCGAAGGACGCGTCGGTCACGTCGACGGACAGCGAGTTCCGCACCGCGGTCACCGCCGTCGTCAAGGCCGTCGAGGGGACCGGCAAGGTCACCGACGTCACCTCGCCGTACGACACGAAGACGATCTCGAAGGACGGCCGGAGCGCGCTCGTCCAGTTCGACATGCGCGGGGACTCGGACACCGCGGGCGACCGGGTGGAGCCGGTGCTGAACGCCGTCGCCGGGGTGCAGAAGGCCCATGACTCGCTGCGGATCGAGGAGATCGGCGGCGCCAGCATGGCGAAGCAGTACAAGGACGCGTTCGGCGACGACTTCAAGAAGGCCGAGTACTCCGCCGTACCCGTGGCCCTCGGCATCCTCCTCATCGCCTTCGGCGCGCTGGTCGCGGCGCTGCTTCCGGTGGCACTTGCCCTCACCGCGATCATCGCGACGATGGGTCTGATGGGCATCGTCAGCCACGTCCAGCCGATGAGCGACACCGCCAACTCCGTGATGCTGCTGGTCGGTCTGGCCGTCGGCGTGGACTACTGCCTGTTCTATCTGCGCCGCGAACGCGAGGAGCGCGAGGCCGGCCGGGACGCCGGGGCCGCGCTGCGGATCGCCGCGGCGACCAGTGGCCGCGCCATCATCGTCTCCGGTGTCACGGTGTGCGTGGCGATGGCGGGCATGCTGTTCACCGGGCTCGCCGAGTTCGAGGCGATGGGCCTGGCCTCGCTGATGGTCGTCGCGGTCGCCATGGTCGGCTCGGTGACTGTACTGCCCGCGCTGCTCTCGCTGTTGGGCGAGCGGGTCGAGAAGGGCCGTATCCCGTTCCTGCGCCGGCGCAGCCGCCGGGGCAACGGCGAGAGCCGGTTCTGGACCGCCGTCCTCAAGGGCGTCCTCGCCAAGCCGCTGGTCTCCGTCCTCGTCGCGGCCGGCGCGCTGCTGGCCATCGCCGCTCCCGCGGTCGGCATGAAGACCGAAAACCTCACCCTGGACCAGGAGTTCGGCAACTCCCTCCCGATCGTGGGGACTTACAACCGCGTCAACGACGCCTTCCCCGGCGGCTCCGAACCGGCCGAGGTCGTCGTCAAGGCGAAGGACATCAACGCGCCGGAGGTCAAGGAGGCTCTCGCCAACTTCAAGGCGGAGGCGGTCAGTTCGGGTGCCTCGCTGGGCCCGGTCGACATCAAGCTGCACGACGCGCAGAACGTCGCCTTCGTCTACGTCCCGCTCGTCGGCGGCTCCGACCAGGACAAGGCCGCGAAGAGCCTGGAGAAACTCCGCGACGACGTACGGCCCGCCACCCTCGGCAAGGTCGACGGGGTCCAGGCGCCGATCACCGGGAACGTCGCGGGATCGAAGGACTTCAACGACCAACTCCTGGGCTCCGTCGTCCCGGTCTTCGCGTTCGTGGTGGTCTTCGCCTTCCTGCTGATGCTGCTCTCGTTCCGCTCGCTGACGGTCGCGATCACCTCGATCGTCCTCAACCTCCTTTCGGTGGGCGCCGCTTACGGCATCCTCGTGGCCGTGTTCCAGCACGGCTGGGGCGCCTCTCTGGTGGGCGCGGAGGGCGTCGGCGCGATCGTCACCTGGCTGCCGCTGTTCCTCTTCGTGATCCTGTTCGGCCTGTCGATGGACTACCACGTGTTCGTCGTCTCCCGCATCCGCGAGGCGCGCCTGCGCGGCCGTACGACCCGCGACGCGATCCAGCACGGCGTGGTCACCACGGCCGGCGTCGTCACCAGCGCCGCGATCATCATGGTCGCCGTCTTCGCGATCTTCGGCACGCTGTCCATGCAGTCCATGAAGCAGATGGGCGTCGGCCTCGCGGCGGCGGTCCTCATCGACGCCACGGTCATCCGCGGCGTCCTGCTCCCCGCGGTGATGGCCCTCCTCGGCGAACGCAACTGGTACTTCCCGAAGTGGCTCCACCGCCTCCCCGACCTCACCCACGACGAGTCGCCGGAGCCGACCCCGTCCGCCGTGGCGGGTGAGGGCGAGCGGGTGCGGGTGTAACTCCTGCTGACTGAGGGCCTGTTGGTATCCCGGGGGAACCAACAGGCCCTCACCCATGTCCTACGACTGTTCTACGGCTCCTTCTACGACGTCAGCTCCTTGTGCAGCCGTAGCCAGTGGCCCGGGGACACCTCGCCGACGAGGACACGCGGGTCGAGGCGTGCCGCGTGGAACGCGGCCTCCACGCGGCGTCTCGGGTGTGCCCGGCGCAGCGAGGCGTGCAGCGAACCTCCCACCCCCGAGAAGCCCAACTCGACCAGGTGCCGCCAGCCGTGCAGTTCGGCGGGTTCGAGAAGTGGGGTCCGGCGCCGCTCGATCCTTACGATCCCGGCGTCGACGCGCGGTACGGGGCTGAAGCGTCTCCGGTCGACCCGTCCGACCAGCCTCCAGTCGTGGCGCGGCCAGCTGCGGACCGTCAGCAGGGTCCAACTCCCGTAGTCCCCGGTACGTTTGCGGGCGTACTCCAGCTGGGTGAGCAGGGTGGCGTCGGTGAGGGCGGGGGCGCGCAGGCACCAGTCGACGATGTCGGCGGTGCGGGAGAAGGGCACGTTTCCGGCTACGGAGAACGGGACGCGCGGGGGCCGGGTGGCCATGAAGTCACCCGCGATGACGCGCACTTGGGGTGTTTCCGCGAAGCGGGTGCGGAGCTTCGGGAGGAGTCGGGGGTCGATCTCGTGGGCGTGGAGTTCGCGGCAGCGGGGTGCGAGCTGCGCGGTCAACGCGCCTTTTCCCGCGCCCACTTCGAGGAGGAGGGGGATCTGGCGCTTGTGCGGGACGGCGAGTCGGGCGACGTATTCGGCGGTGGCGCGATCGGCGAGGAAGTTCTGCGAAAGCGCGCGGGAAACGTGGGTGGGGCGGGCCATGGCCTGCGGTCCTTGTCTTCCGTGAAGGGCATACGGGCAGACGAAGGCCCCGACCGGAAGAACAGGGAGAACCGACCGCGGACCGGACGAGCGTCGAGTCGGGTCGGCGGAGGTGTCAGCGGGCGTGGGCGCCCGGGCCGGTCAGGGCACCGGGGCCGCGGCGCATGCGGATCGCATACGTGCAGCTCCGGCCGAGACCGGAGTTCGTGATCGCGTTGGCGGCTGACATGCGCTCACGCTAAGTGGGGTCGGTGGAGTTGGGCAACGGGATTTTCGCGGTGAGGTGCGCCGTCCGGGGAGGGGGTGCGGGTGTGTGGCGGGTGCGGGTGCGTGGGGGCTGGTCGCGCAGTTCCCCGCGCCCCTGAAAGACCTCACCCTCATCAGCGTTGGTATCTCGCCAGCACCAGGTTCCCGTCGTTCACCAGTCGATTGCGCAGCCCTGTCAGCGTGATCGCGCCGCTGTAATACTCCTGGAAGGCCGGGGTCGCCACCTTGTCCTTCCATTCCGGGTAGCCGCGTACCGACTGCGCGGGCGCCGAGACGAGATCGTCGGCGAGTGCCGCACCGGTGGCCCAGTCGTCCTTCGTGGTGTGCAGGGCCGGGTCCTTGAGTGCCTGCGTGCCGGTGGGGAGCATCCAGTCGCCGAGGGCCAGGCGGACCATGTTCTTGGGCTGGAGCAGGAAGTCGATGAACTCGGCGGCCTCCTTCTTGTGGGGGCTGTCCTGGGCGATGGACAGGGTCTGCGGGCTGACGCCCTGGGTGAGTCCGTCGGCGCCGGCCGGGGCGGGCAGCACCTGCCAGTCGAAGCCCTTCGGCGCCTGCTGCACGATCTGCTGGCGGTAGGAGAAGCCGAGCGGGACCATCGCGTACTTGCCACCGAAGAACCCGGGCAGGGTGTCCGAGCCGCCGCTGCCGAGCGTCGTGGGCGAGGCGCTGTGGTCCACGTCCGCCTGGTCGTGGATCGTGCGCGGCACGACCTCGTCGGCCGCGTCGAAGCGGACCGTCACCTTGCCGTCCGCGCCCCGGTGGAACAGCTCGCCGCCCGCCGAGAGCGACAGATTGAGCGTGGCGGACACCGGCTCCTTGAGCGGCCAGGCCACGCCGTACTTGCCGTCGCCGCTCAGCTGCCGGGTGACGGCCCTGAACTCCGGCCAGCTCCAAGGGTGTTCGGGGGTCGGGATGCGTACGCCAGCCTTCTTCAGCCAGGTCGCGTTGGCGATGATCACCCTCGGTTCCTGGAGGAACGGCACGCCGTAGATCCCGTCCCCGAAGGTCGCCGTCTCCCAACTGCGTTGCGGGATGTCCGACTTGAGGCGCGCGGGCAGCAGGTCCCGGAGGTCGGCGAGGTAGCCGCCGTAGGCGAAGTCCGCGAGGTCGTCGGAGGCGTCGTGGATGATGTCGGGCGCCTCACCGCCTTCGAAGGAGGTGAGCAGCTGGTCGTGGACGCTGTCCCAACTGCCCTGCACGTACTCGACCTTGATGTGTGGATGGGTCGCGTTCCACTCCTTCACCAACTCCTTGTTGGCGGTGACGGACTCCTCCTGCCAGGCGAGGGACTGGAAGCGGAGGGTGATCCTGCCGTTCGCCGAGCCGTTTCCGCCGCCGCCCGTGCAGCCGGCGATGAGCAGGCCTACGACGAGGACGAAGAGCCATCGAGATCGCATCAGTTCTTCACCGCCCCGGTGAGCATGCCGCCCGTGATCCGGCGTTGGATCAGGGCGAAGACGAGCAGGGAGGGCAGGGTCGCGAGGAACGCGGCGGCGGCCAGCGGGCCGAGGTCGGCGACGCCCTCCGCGCCGATGAAGTGGGTGAGGACGACCGGCAGGGTCTGGTGCTCCGGGGTCTTGAGCAGGACCAGCGCGAAGAAGAACTCGTTCCACGAGGTGACGAACGCGAACAGCGCCGTCGCCACGATCCCGGGCGCCAACAGCGGTGCCGTCACCGACACGAGCGTGCGGAGTCTTCCGGCGCCGTCGACCGCCGCCGCCTCCTCCAACTCGGCCGGTACCGCCCGTACATAGCCGACGAGCATCCACAGCGCGAACGGCAGCGACCACACCACGTAGACCAGCACCAGTCCGGCCAGGGAGTCGATCAGCCGCAGGTTCTTCAGCACCAGGAACAGCGGGATGATCACCAGCACGAACGGGAACGCCTGGCTGACCACCACCCACCCGGTCGCGGCCCGCGCGAGCAGGGTCCGGCGCCGGGCCATGACCCACGCCATCGGGGTCGCGATCACCACGGCGATCAGCGCGGCCCCGAGCGCGGCGAGCAGGGAGTTCGACGCGGCGTGCAGCAGGGGCTGTTCGTCGAAGGCCTGGCGGAAGTTGGCGAGGGTGGGGTGCCGGGGGATCCAGGTGGGGTGCAGACTGCCCAGCTCTCGTGGGGACTTGAAGGCGGTGGAGATCAGCCAGAGGAAGGGGAAGGCGAGGAAGACGAGGTACGCGAGCAGGGCGGCGTACTGTCCGGCGCGCGCCCCTGTGCTCGTCCTCATGCCTGTGGTGCCGCTGGTTCTGGTCCTCATGCGTCGTCCCCTCCACGAAGTCGGCCTACGAGGAAGAGGGCGAGGAGCACCGAGATCACCGCGACCATCACGCATCCCATCGCCGCCGCGTACCCGAACTGGCCGTAGCGGAAGGCCTCTTCGTAGGCGAAGAGCATGGGCAGCCGGGTGCGGCCGCCGGGTCCGCCGCCGGTCAGGACGTAGACCAGGGCGAACGAGTTGAAGTTCCAGATCAGGTTGAGCGCCGTGATCGCCAGCGCCACCGGTCTGAGGGCGGGCCAGGTGACCGTGCGGAAGCGGCGCCAGGCTCCGGCGCCGTCGACGGCCGCCGCCTCGTGGAGTTCGCGCGGGGTGTTCTGGAGTCCGGCGAGCAGGGCGACCGTCGTCTGGGGCATGCCCGCCCAGACGCCCACGACGATCACGGCGGGCAGCGCGGTCCCCAGGCTGCTGAGCCAGTCGCGGCCGTCGCCTAGGCCGAGGTCGTGCAGGGTCTCGTTGAGGATGCCCGCGTCCGGGTTGTAGACGATCCGCCACATGATGCCTACGACGACCTCGGGCATCGCCCACGGGACGATCGCCAGCGCGCGGGCGAGCCATCTCAGCCGCAGGTCCTGGTCGAGGAGAAGGGCGAGGCCGAGGGCGAGCAGGAACTGGGGGACCGTGACTCCGACCGCCCACACCAGCCCGATGCGGAACGACTCCCAGAACAGCGTGTCGTGCAGCAGGTCACGGAAGTTGAGGGCGCCGATCCACTGCGTGGGCGCGGTGCGGCCCGACTGGGAGTCGGTGAAGGCCAGCAGGACGCCGTAGAGGAGGGGGCCGACGCTGAGCACGAGGATCGGGATCAGCGCGGGTAACACCAGGAACCAGGCCGCGTGGTCGGAGCCGCGCCGCCGGCGGCCCCTGCCCGGTGCGCGGCTCGGCGGCCTCCTTGTCTGCCTCGCCGATACCCCCGTCACCGATGTCATGGAATCAGCCCCTTTGCACGGCCCGGTCGGGCCCCGTCATGGTCGTGAACGCCGTGTGCCTCGTCAAGGCACCTCGCATGCCGTCCCACCTGTGCGAATGCGACACTGGCCGTCGGATGGCGGGAACCCGACGCCGTACGCACACGCACAGGGAACACGCACAGGGACGACACGGAGGCGGACGATGGACGAGGCACGGGCGCGGGACGTACTGGCCGCGGCGGACGTGCTGCCCGGCCCGGCGCGGGACGCGCGGCTCCTCGCCCTCGGCGAGAACGCGGTGTTCGCCGCCGGTGACCTGGTCGTCAAGGTGGGCCGTGACGCCGAACTCCTCGACCGCGCCCGGCGCGAGCTGGACACCGCGGTGTGGCTGGCCGAGGCGGGCGTCCCGGCGGTGCGGGCCGCCGACCCGAAGGCGCGGCTCGTCGAGGGACATCCGGTGACCGTGTGGCACCGGCTGTCCGAATCCGTACGGCCCGCCGAACCCCGGGATTTGGCCGAACTGCTACGCCTCGTCCACGCCCTTCCCTCTCCCTCCTTCGAGCTCCCGCCCCGCGAGCTGCTGGGCGGTGTGGAGCGCTGGCTGCGGCTCGCGGGTGACGCGATCGATCCGGCGGACGCGGTGTATCTGCGGGAGCGGCGCGACGGGTTCGCGGCTGCGGCCGCTGCGCTCACACCCCAGCTGACGCCGGGGCCGATCCACGGCGACGCGCTGCCGCGGAATGTGCATGTCGGTGCGGAGGGCCCTGTCCTGGTCGACCTGGAGACCTTCTCCGCGGATCTGCGTGAGCACGATCTGGTGGTGATGGCTCTGTCCCGTGACCGATACGGGGTGCCTGCGGCGGCTTATGAGGAGTTCACCGAGGCGTACGGGTGGGATGTGCGGGAGTGGGACGGGTGCGGGGTGCTGCGCGGGGCTCGGGAGACGGCCAGTTGTGCTTGGGTTGCGCAGCATGCGCCTAGCAACCCCGAGGCGTTGGTCGAGTTCGAGCGGCGGGTGCGGTCTTTGCGGGACGGGGACGAGACGGTGCGGTGGTTTCCGTTCTGAGCGCCTATTGATTGGGGGCGACCGGGATTCGGGCGACTGACGGTCCGATGTGGCTGGTCGCGCCCACGCGGCGGAGCCGCATATCGATACAGCCCCGCGCCCCTACGGGGCGCCCCCCGGGTTCACACCGTCTCGTCCTCGAGCTCCCGCAGCGGCCACGTGCCGTCGATCACCGCGTCCTGGTCGCCCTTGCGGCGCAGGAAGCTCTGGAAGTCGGCGGCCCATTCCGCGTACCACTCGATCTGGCGGCGGTGCAGTTCGGCGGGGCCGAGGGCGGCGACCTTGGGGTGGCGGTCGGCTATCGCGCCGGCCAGGCGGGCGGCGGCGAGGGCGTCGGACGAGGCGTCGTGGGCGGTGTCGAGGACCACGCCGTACTCCTGGCAGACGGCTTCGAGGTTGCGCTTGCCGCGGCGGTAGCGGTCGACGGAGCGGTCGATCGTGTACGGGTCGATGACCGGGGCGGGGTCGATGCCGCCGAGGCGGTCACGCAGGGACGGGAGTCCGTGCCGGCGCAGCTCGGCGGAGAGCAGGGTGAGGTCGAAGGCCGCGTTGTAGGCGACGACGGGGACGCCCGTCTTCCAGTAGGTCGCGAGGACGTCCGCGATCGCGTCGGCGACCTCGTCGGCCGGGCGGCCCTCGGCGGTGGCGCGTTCGTTCGTGATGCCGTGCACCGCGACGGCGTCGGCCGGGATCTCCACGCCGGGATCCGCCAGCCACTCACGGCGGCCCGCGGGCCGTCCGCCCCTGACCTCTATGACCGCGCCGGTGACGATGCGCGCCTCGCGCGGCTCCGTGCCGGTCGTCTCGAGGTCGAAGCCGATGAGCAGCTCCTGGTGCCAGGCCATGACGGCCCCCCTTCTCGGTGGTGCTTTCCCCCAGTGGTCTCCACCTTCGCATGAGCCACTGACAATCCGAGGACCGCGTTCCGCTTACCGCCGGACCGGGCCCGGACAGGTCAGGACACCGGTCGCGAATCCGCCCACATCTGCTCGAACTCATCGCGATAGGTGGGGAAAAGACCGATGTCGTCCATTTCGTCCGACTTGACGAGTCGGCTTCCGTTTCGCAGTACCAGCACCGGCGCCTCCATGCCTCGACTGCGGCGCAGATAGGACTGCACGACGGCTATGCCGTCCGAGCCGTCGCCGTCGACGAGGTACGCCGTGAAGCGGGGTGTCTCGTCGAAGACCTGGATCTCGAAGGCGCCCGGGTCGCGCAGCCGGGACCTCACCCGCCGCATGTGCAGGATGTTCATCTCGACGGCGCGGCTCAACTCGCCCCGTTTTATGCCGAGTTCACGCTCGCGCCGCTTCACCGCGCTGGAGGCGGGGTTGAGGAACAGCAGCCGTACCCGGCAGCCCGACTCGGCGAGGCGGATCAGCCGTCGGCCGGAGAAGTTCTGCACGAGGAGGTTGAGGCCGATGCCGATGGCGTCGACACGGCGGGCGCCGCCGAAGATGTCCTCGGCGGGGAACTGGCGCATCAGCCGCACCCGGTCGGGGTGGACGGCGACCACGTCGGCGAAGCGGTCGCCGATCAGTTCCTCGACCGCGTCGACGGGCAGCCGGCGGGCCGAGGGCACGTCGCTGCCGGCGCCGAGGGTCTCCAGGAGCTTCGCGGAGGCCCGCTCGGCCTGGTTGAGGACGGCCTCGGACAGGGCGCGGTTGCGCGAGACGACATTGCGGGTCACCTCCAGCTCGTCCAGGGCGAGTTCGACGTCCCGGCGCTCGTCGAAGTACGGCTCGAAGCACGGCCAGTGCTGCACCATCAGCTCGCGCAGCTGTGGCAGGGTCAGGAAGCTGAGGACGTTGTCGTCGGCCGGGTCGAGCAAGTAGCCCTTGCGGCGGCTGACTTCGCGGACGGCGACCGCGCGCTGCACCCACTCCTGGCCGGCCGGACCGGCCGCGGCGACGACCCACTCGTCGCCGTGGACGGGTTCGTAGATGGGACGCAGAACGGCGGCCACGACGGCGCGCAGCCGCTGTTCGACCAGGTTCAGCCAGATGTAGGCGCGGCCGGCTCGCTGGGCGCGCGTACGCACCTCGCGCCAGGCGTCGGCGTCCCAGTCCAGCTCCGGACCGATGGAACCAGCCGCGTCCATCGGACGTGCCAGGGACACCGCGCCGGGCGGGACTTCTGCGGAGTTCCCCTCGTGACTCTCGTCACCAGGGGGCAACTCCAGCCCTCCCGAGCCCACCCGTGCACCGCCTTCCGCTCCCCCGAGCTCTCCCCAGTCTCAACGATCAAGGAAGGGTACTCCGGGACCGGTCGGCGGTGCAGCCGGATGGACAGGGTCGTTTCTCAACTTCCGCCGTTCACATTGCCGTTCTGGTCGGCGAGGGCGGCGGGAGTGAGCGGATTCATAGCGGTGACGTCGCGCGGGGCGATCGAGAAGCCCTGCCAGTGGACCGGCATCGGCTGCTGGTCCTCGTCGCGGGCGATGTGGTGGAAGCCGACGTTCACCCAGACCACGGGCTGTGTGAGGGTCTGGCCGTTGACCCACTTGTCGACCTGCTTCGGGTGCCCCGCACCGCAGTTGGGCAGGTTGTCGCTGGCGAACTGCTCGCACTTGTTGTACTGGGTGAAGTACACGTCGTGCTGGGTGAAGCTGCGGCCCGGGTACTTGGTGGTGGGGCCGGGGACTATCTCGTAGGACCGGGCGTGGTTGTCCTTGTTCTTGCCGGTCGCGCTGACGATGCGCCACCAGCGCATGTTCTTCGCGTCGCCCGCGAGTTCCTTGGTGACCTTGGTCAACGTGGTCTTGTTCGTGGGGGTGTTGGCGCCGTGGGTGGTGACCGCGGAGTCGTACTGCTCGACGCGGCCCTTGGAGGAGCCGTCGAGGGCGAAGTCCAACTTCCAGAAGACGTCGTGCTGGTGGCTCGTCGCGTACGCCGTGGCGTTCTTGCCGAGCGGCCAGCCGCGGCCGTCGCCCGCGTCGTAGTCGTAGGGCGAAAGGCTGCCGGTGGCACCGACGTTCATGTTGATGGTGCCGTCGTCCTGGAAGCGCCACTCGGTGATGTACTCGTACCAGCCGACCTGGTTGACCGTGTAGACGAGGAAGTCCTTGCCCTGGGTCTGGTAGACCTTGTTGGCGGTGTCGCCCTGCATGCGGAAGGCGTGGCCGCGCGAACGGGTCGTCGTGCAGAGGCCCTTGACGTTCGGGTGGTCCGGGTCGATGGCGTCGGGGACCTTGACGGTCTTGATGGTGCCGCCGGGACACTCGCCGGGCGCCATGTTCATCAGGCCCGTGCCGAAGCCGTACTGCGTGAGGTCGCTGTACTCGTTCTTGCCGTCGTCGTACGGGACATGGATCTGGGCGAGCTTCGCGTCGGCGAGCACCTTGATGGGGGCGGCCTCGCCGGGCGGCTGGTAGGAGATGTTTTCCAGGACGAGGCCGGCCTCGCGCTCGTAGTGCCAGCACATCCGCCAGGTGGTGCCGGTGGAGAGCTTCTGCTCGATGGTGTAGGCGGCGCTGCAGCCGGGTACGGCGGCGCTCGGCGCGGCCTTCGGCTGGGCGACGGCCGGGCCCGCGCCCGCGGTGGCTCCGGCGGCCAGGGCGGCCACCGTGAGGGCAACGGCCCCCCGACTGCGGGCACGGCTGATTCTGTTGACGCGCATGAAGAAGTGACTCCCTTACAGGAGAAGCAAGTTGGGACAGCGGACGAAGGACTGAGCGAAGGAGCGCGGGTTCGGCTCAGCCGGTGAGCTTGCCGACCTTGCGGGCGCTCAGGTCGACGACGAAGTCACGGGCGTCGATCCACGGCCCGTTCTTGACCTTCGGGAACAGCCGCACGCAGCGGTGCGTGCCGCACTGGTCGAGGACGCCGGACTGCCGTCCCGGAGTGGCCTTGTAGATCATGGCGGTCAGCAACAGCTGGTCCGGCGAGGTGAGTTCGTTGCCCGTGGCGTCCTTGTAGTCGGCCTTCAGGCCCGCGCCGAGCGGGTCCGCGAGCAGCAGCTCGGCCGCCTCGACGTCCTCGGCGTGGCTCGCCGGCGGCTGCACTCCGTGCTGGGTGCCGGTCTGCTCGACCTTGCCGGTGTCCAGGTTGACGGTCTTGGTGACGACCGTGTCGTCCTTGTAGTCGTAGAACGTGACGTCCGCGCGGCGCGGCGCGTTCGGGTTGTCCAGCTCGTCGGGGTTCGGGTCGGCGAGTTCGACGTCGAGGCGCTGCGGGCCGCGCTTCCCGTCCACGTTCTCACTGGAGTTGAGGAACTGCTGGTTCACCGCGAGCTGTTCGACGCGCTTGGTCTCGTCGTCGGTGAGCGGGTCGCGGCCCTTGCCCTTCTCGCCCTCGGCCGGGACCTGTTGCACCACACCGGGCGCCGCGCCCAGCACGTCCCCGGCCTGCTGCTGTGTGGACCCGGCGGCCTTTCCGGTGCCCCCCGACTCGTCGGCCCCCGCCGTGCCCGGCAGGGTGACGGCGACCATCACGGCGGTCCCGGCCACCGCTATGGCCGTACCCGCCACCACCTTGCCCAGGTGGCGGTGCACTGTCCTTCGCACATCTCCCCCTACTCCCCCTGGGTCCTTCCCCCCGGACCTCTGGGAGTGGTGTCTGTCCCACTTGGATCGGCGTACGGCATACGTCGTACGCACCGGTCATTTGGTAAGAGGGATGTAAGTCATAGGTGGTTCCCTCACTTTCGGGGAGACTCATGGCCAAGGCGCCCCGGCGGCGGGGCCCGGCTGAAAGAGTCGTGACCATGCAGGTCTGGCCTGGAGAGGCGTACCCACTCGGTGCCACGTACGACGGCGCCGGGACCAACTTCGCGGTCTTCACGGAGGCCGCGGACCGAGTAGAGCTGTGTCTGCTGCACGACGACGGCTCGGAGACGGCGGTGGAACTGCGGGAGAGCGACGCGTTCGTGCGGCACGCGTACGTGCCGGGCGTCATGCCCGGACAGCGCTACGGCTTCCGCGCGCACGGCCCGTACGCCCCCGAGCGCGGCCAGCGGTGCAACTCCGCGAAGCTGCTGCTCGACCCGTACGCGAAGGCGGTCAGCGGATCGATCGCCTGGGGCGAGGAGGTGTACGGCTACCACTTCGACGCGCCCGACAAGCGCAACGACCTGGACTCGGCCCCGCACACGATGTCGTCGGTCGTGGTCAACCCGTACTTCGACTGGGGCGACGACCGGCGGCCACGGCGCGGTTACCACGAAACCGTGCTCTACGAGGCCCACGTCAAGGGCCTGACGATGCTGCACCCGGGGCTGCCGGACGAGCTGCGCGGCACGTACGCGGCGCTCGCGCACCCGGCGGTGATCGAGCACCTGGTGGAGCTCGGGGTGACCGCCCTGGAGCTGATGCCGGTGCACCAGTTCGTGAACGACCACCGGCTGGTCGACATGGGGCTGAACAACTACTGGGGCTACAACACGATCGGCTTCTTCGCCCCGCACAACGCGTACGCCTCCTGGGGCGACCGCGGCCAGCAGGTCCTGGAGTTCAAGTCGGCGGTGCGGGCGCTGCACGAGGCCGGTATCGAGGTCATCCTGGACGTCGTCTACAACCACACCGCCGAGGGCAACCACCTGGGGCCGACGCTGTCCTTCAGGGGCCTCGACAACCCGTCCTACTACCGGCTCGCGGACGATCCCCGCTACTACATGGACACCACGGGGACGGGCAATTCGCTGCTCATGCGGTCCCCGCACGTGCTCCAGCTGATCATGGACTCGCTGCGCTACTGGGTCACCGAGATGCATGTCGACGGCTTCCGCTTCGACCTCGCGGCCACCCTGGCACGGCAGTTCCACGAAGTGGACCGGCTGTCGTCGTTCTTCGACCTCGTGCAGCAGGACCCGGTGGTCTCCCAGGTGAAGCTGATCGCGGAGCCCTGGGACGTCGGCGAGGGCGGCTACCAGGTGGGCAACTTCCCGCCGCTGTGGACCGAGTGGAACGGCAAGTACCGCGACACCGTGCGGGACCTGTGGCGGGGCGAGGGGCGGGCGCTCGCGGAGTTCGCGTCCCGGCTGACCGGCTCCTCCGACCTCTACCAGGACGACGGCCGTCGCCCCCTGGCCTCCATCAACTTCGTGACCTGCCACGACGGGTTCACGCTCAACGACCTGGTGTCGTACAACGACAAGCGCAACCAGGCCAACGGCGAGGACAACCGCGACGGCGAGAGCCACAACCGGTCCTGGAACTGCGGTGCCGAGGGCGAGACCGGCGACCCGGCGGTGCTGGAGCTGCGGGCCCGCCAGATGCGCAACTTCGTGGCGACGCTGATGCTGTCCCAGGGTGTGCCGATGGTCAGCCACGGGGATGAGTTCGCGCGCACCCAGAGGGGCAACAACAACGCGTACTGCCAGGACAGCGAGCTGGCCTGGGTGAACTGGCCCGAGGAGGGCGCCGAGCCGTCCGAGTCGTCGGGGTTGCTGGCCTTCACGCGCGCGTTGGTGTGGCTGCGCAAGGAGCATCCCGTGTTCCGGCGCCGGCGCTTCTTCCACGGGCGGCCGGTGGAGGGCACCCACGACGAGCTGTCGGACATCGCCTGGTTCACCCCGGAGGGCAAGGAGATGGCCCAGCGGGACTGGGACTCGGCGCAGGCGTCCGCGCTGTCGGTGTTCCTGAACGGCAACGCGATCTCGGAGCCCGGGCAGCGCGGGGAGCGCATCGCCGACGACTCCTTCCTGATGATGTTCAACGCCTCCCCCAAGACGCTGGACTTCGTGGTGCCGGTCAATCACGGCCGCCAGTGGGAGGTGATCGTGGACACGGGCCGCCCGGAGGGGGTGCCGGCGGGCACGGGCGCGAAGGTGAAGGCCGGGGACCGGCTGACCCTGGTGGACCGCAGCATGACGGTGCTGCAACGGCCCACCTAGGGGGCACCCGGTGGGTGGACCGGTTGCCGGGGTCGATGACACGAAGGGCGGCCGGGCGGGTACACAGGTCTGCATGACACCTGAACGACCCGACCCGGCAGTGCCCACGGCCACCTACCGGCTGCAGCTGCAGCCCGAGTTCCCGTTCGCGGCGGCCGCGGCGGCGGTGCCGTACCTGGCGTCGCTCGGCGTCTCGCACCTGCACCTGTCCCCCGTCCTGGAGTCCGTCCCGGGTTCGACGCACGGCTACGACGTCGTGGACCACGCGCGCGTGCGGGACGAACTCGGCGGCGAGGACGGTCTGCGGGCCCTCGCGCGCACCGCGCGGGAGCACGGTCTCGGTCTGGTCATGGACATCGTGCCGAACCACATGGCCATGGCCCCGCGCCACAACCACGCCCTGTGGGAGGTGCTCAGGGAGGGCCCCAAGTCGCCGTACGCGCGGTGGTTCGACATCGACTGGGAGGCCCAGGGCGGACGGTTGCTGCTGCCGGTGCTGGGCGGTCCGGTCGGCTCGGAGATCGAGCACCTGGAGGTCGACGGTGACGTGCTGCGCTACTACGACCACGTGTTCCCGCTGCGTGCGGGCACCGGGGAGCTGCCGTTGGAGCGGCTCCTGGACGCGCAGTGGTACCGCCTCGGGTGGTGGCGGCTGGCCCGCACCGAGCTCAACTACCGGCGGTTCTTCAGCATTTCGGAGCTGATCGGGGTGCGCGTGGAGGACCCGGAGGTCTTCGAGGCCACGCACGGCAAGATCCTTCAGCTGCTGCGCGAGGGCGTCGTGGACGGGCTGCGCGTCGACCACCCCGACGGCCTCGCCGACCCGGACGACTACCTCATGCGGCTGCACGAGGCGACCGGGGGCCGCTGGACGGTCGTGGAGAAGATCCTCGCGGACGGGGAGCACCTGCCCGCGTCCTGGCCCGTCGCGGGCACCACCGGCTACGACGCCCTCAGGCACGTCGACGGGCTGTTCACGGACCCGGCGGGGGCAGGGGAACTCCTCGGCCAGTACCGGCGGTTCGCGGCCCCGCAGCCGGACCGCGGCGGGCACTGGGAGGCGACGGTGCGGCGGGCGGCGTACAAGGTGCTCACGCACGAACTGGACACCGAGCTGGACCGGCTCACCCGGGTCGCGAGCCGGCTGTGCGCCGCGTCCCCGGAGCCCGCGCTGCGCGACCGGGCCCCCTGGGCGCTGCGGACCGCGCTGGTGGAGTTCCTGGTGCGCATGGAGGTCTACCGGCCCTACACCTCGGGCGACACCGCGGCCGTCGTCACCGAGGAGGCCGCCGCCGAGGCCCGGCAGGCGTTCGTCGTCGCGGAGGAGGCGGGCGCCGTCGACGTCGTACGGGATCTGCTGCTGGGGCGGTACGGGGACGGGCCCGAGGAGGTCGAGTTCCGGGTCCGGTTCGCGCAGACGGCGTCCGCGCTGCGGGCCAAGTCCGTGGAGGACACGGCGTTCTACCGCTATGTGCCGCTGCTGTCGGCGACCGAGGTGGGCGGCGACCCGGGCAGTCCGGCGGTGTCCCCGGAGGACTTCCACGCGTACTGCGCGCGCGTGCAGCGCGACTGGCCGGTGGCGGGCACCGTGCTGTCGACCCACGACACCAAGCGCAGTGCGGATGTACGGGCCGCGCTGGCCGTGCTCACCGAGGTGCCGGAGCGCTGGGCGGACGTGCTGACCGAGGTGACCCGTACCGGTGGGGGTGTGCCGGACGCTCAACTGGCGTGGGCGGCCTGGCAGACGGTGTTCGGTCTCGGCCCGGCGGACGCGGAGCGGGTCCAGGGGGCCCTGTTGAAGCATGTGCGGGAGGCGGGTCTGCACACGAGCTGGACGGAGCAGCAGCCGTCGTACGAGGAGTCGGTGGCGGCGTTCGTCGCGACGGGCCCGTGCGGGCCGCCCGGTGAGCGCGTGGCCGCCTTGCGCGAGGCTCTGGAGCCGCACATCCGGGCGAACGTCCTGGGCGCCGCGCTGCTCCAGCTGACCATGCCGGGCGTGCCGGACCTCTACCAGGGCACCGAGGCCGAGTACCTGGCCGTGGTCGACCCGGACAACCGTCGGCCCGTGCCGTTCCCGCCCCCGGAGGCGGGCGCCAAGGGTGCGGTGACGGCCGCCGCGCTGCGGCTGCGGGCCCGTCGTCCCGAGGCCTTCGGCGACGCGGCGTCGTACGCCCCGCTGGCGGCTCAGGGCCCGGCGGCGGCGCACTGTGTGGCGTTCGCCCGCTCGGGGGCCGTGGTCACGGCCGTGACGCGGCTGTCGTCGCGCCTCGCGGAGGCGGGCGGCTGGCGCGACACCGTGCTTCCGCTGCCGCCGGGCCGGTGGGCCGATGTGCTCGCTCCGGAGCGGCGGTTCACGGGGCACGCGCGCGTGGCGGAGCTTTTCGAGCTGTCGCCGGTGGTGCTGCTGGAGATCGCGGACTAGGTGTGCACCCGGAGGGTCCGGGGTGAGCGGCGGACCAGGTCGTCGGGCACGTGCGGGGCGCCCGGTGCGCGGCGCAGGCCCGGCAGGGCCGTCAGGAGGGCCCGTAGTCCGTGTTCGGCCGTGAGACGGGCGAGCAGGGCGTCGGGGCCGGTGCCGTGGGCGAGCGGTCCGGGGTCGGTGCGGAAGGCGTCGTAGCGGTCCGGGTCGGTGAAGCGTTCCGGGTCGCGTCCCGCGGCGCCGAGCAGACAGGCGACGGTTGCTCCGGCGGGTATCGCGCCGACGGGTGCGACGGCCCGGCGCAGCACGATGTGCAGCGGCGGATCGCGGCGCAGGGACTCCGCCCAGGCGCCCGGCACGAGGTCGGGGCGGGCGCGGAGCACGTCCAACTGGCGTGGATGGTCCAGGAGGTTGGCGAGGAACGACGCGAGCGCCCGCGCGGTGCTCTCACCGGCCGCGCCGAGCAGCGTGCCCACCAGCCCGGTGACGGTGTCGTCCGGGAGCGGGCCGCCGTCGCTCCGCGCGGTGCACAGCACGGACAGCAGGTCACCGCCCGGGTGGGCGCGCCGCCGGGCCGTCAACGGCCTCAGGAAGGCGCCCAGTTCGGGACGGCCGCCCCCGGAGCGGCCGAGACCCGTCCGGCACCAGCGGTGCACCCGCGCGGTCTCCTCGTACGGCAGCCCGAGCGCGGCCACGGCCGTGGCGGTGGGCAGCCAGTCGCAGAACTCGGCCACCAGGTCGGCGTCCTGGCGCGCGGCGAGCCGGCGGGCGAGGACATGGGCACTGCGTTCGACGGCGGCGGTCAGGGCGGCCAGCGCGGGCCCGCGCAGGGCCCGCTCCAGGAGCCGTCCCTCTTCGAGTGCGGCCGGGTGCTCGGGTACGGCGACGAGCCTGGAGTCGGCGAGAGCCGCGCGGACGTCGTCGTAGCGGCTGAGGAGCCAGGCTCCGAACGGCTCGTCGTACACGAGCGGATGGTGCGTACGGAGGGTGCGGTAGAGCGGATACGGGTCCCGTACGGCGGTCCGCAGGCTCGGCGGTCCCGAGGGACGGGTGGGGGCGCCCGCGGTCCGGGGGACGGTCACGTCCGTGAGACACAGCACCGCCGTCCGCTCCCGTGGTCGCAGCTGCGCCGCACGCGTCCAGGAGGCGCGCGGCCGGTCGTCCGCGTCCTGCGCGCACGCGGCTGCCCCCAGCCGACCACCGCACCGCGCGGACCGCAGCTCCCGTACGGCCGTTCGAGTGAGGCGGCCGCGCTCGTGCCGTACGGCGTGCGGCAGGTCCCCGGCCACCGGCTCGCACCCGCGTACGGACCCGGGGCGCGGGTCGGGCGGCGGGCGTGCGGTGGCGGGCCGGGAGGGCGGTGTCCGTGGTGCGGGGGCACGCGCGTGTGCAGGACGACGACGTCACCGGGGGTGAGCGCGGGCGCCCGGGAAGCCCCCTGGAAATCCCCGGCCCCCTGCTGGCACCAACGCGCCTACCGGCTGCCGGTAAATGCCCCTGGGCGCCCCCTGGAGCCTCCCCCGCGGTCTTCTTGACAGTTCACAGAGGCCATGAAGTACTGCGGTTGCGAAGCCGGGGCGGAGTAGTCGGGGGTGAGTCTCCTGCCGGAGTTGCGATACCCCAGTGTGGCCGAACTGGTCTCGGCGGCCAGGGCGTTGGCCGCTCACCGGCCGGCCCTCTGCAACCTGCGCCAAGTAGGTGTCTCCCGCGCGGGCAGACCACTTCATCTGCTGTCCGTGGGGCACGCCCGGCGCGCCGTCCTGGTGGTCGCCGGCGCCCACGCCAACGAGCCGACCGGCGGCTCCACACTCCTCGCGCTCGCCGAACGGGTGGTCCGCGAAAGGGAGTTGAGGTCGGACACCTCCTGGCACTTCCTGCTCTGCGCGGACCCGGACGGGGCGAGCCTGCACGTCACCCCGGCGCCGCGCAGCCTGTTCGACTACCACCTCGGCTTCTTCCGCCCGGCGGGCCCGGAGCAGCCCGAGTGGTCGCCCTCCGTACTGCCGCCCGATCGACTGCCCCCGGAGACGCGGGCCTTGACCCGGGTGATCGACGAACTGCGGCCCTATCTCCAGGTGACCCTGCACGGCACCGATCTGGGCGGCAGCTGGGTGCAGCTGACGAAGGACATCCCGGGGCTCGCCGAACCGTTCGCCAAGTCGGCGGCGGAGCTGCACATCCCGGTGGAGACGGGCGCCTCGGACGCGGCCGGATGGCCCGCCTCGGGGCCCGGGGTGCATGTGATGCCGGCGCCCGGTTCGGACGCGGCCTACCCGAGCATGCCGGACGACGCCCGGCACAGCACCTGGTACCACGCGCACCGCTACGGCGGCCTGACCGCGGTCGTGGAGGTCCCGATGTGGGCCAGCGACCTGGTGGACGACCCGGCACCGCATCCCGCCCCGGCGGCGGCGTTACGGCGCCTGGCGCGCCGGCTGGTCCGGGACGGGCGGGAGGTGGAGCGGGTGCTCGCCGAGGCGCTGCCGCGACTCCAGGGCGTCGACGGGCCGCTGCTGCGGGCCGCCAAGTGGGCACTGGAGCTGGTGCCCGGCCTGGCCGCGGACTGGACGCACACCTCGCCGGCCGACACCACGATGGCGTACGTCGGCAGTGTGGACGCGTTCGGACGGCGGCTGCCGTTACGGGCGGCGGCGATGCTGCTGCGGGTGCTGCGGGAGACCGACGACCGCGCGGCGCCCTTACTGGAGCATCTCGTCGCGTCCTGGAGCGACGCCTTCGCGGAGCGCTTCCGTGCCCGCTGGGTGCCGTTGGAGCACCAGGTGGAGCACCAGTCCCGCACAGTCGTGGCGGCGGCGCTGTACGCGCGCGAGCAGGCGGGGGAGATCGGCGAGGCCCCACACGCGCGTGCCCGACGTTCGGCCTGACCCCGCCCGCGCCGCTCAGCCGTCCAGCGCGAAGACGTCTCCCGTCCGCGCCGCCAGGACGCACCGGTTCGAGAAGGTCCTCGTGTAGTCGACCTGACGGCCCTTCCACTCCCCGCGCGCGTGGGCGGTCACCGGGGCGTAGACCATCGGACAGAACACGCCGGCGGCCGGGATGGCGTCGATGTCCCCGCCCGCCGCGGCCAGTTCGGCGCAGGCCTCGGCCGCGCGGGCGTGGCCCTGGGGCGGGTCGCACAGGAGCAGGGTTCCGCGTGTGTCACTGGACCGGCTGTCGCCGCGGGTGACGGTGAGGTAGAGCCAGTCGCCCTGGAGGCCGTGCCGGGGCGCCGCCTGGGCGGGTGCCTGGCCGGCGGCGAGGAGCAGGGCCACTGCCAGGAGGGCACCCCGGAGGGTGGTCGTTCGGGAGGTGTACGTCATTCCAGATGCATCGGCACCGTCGCCTCGGTACCCCAGCCCGGCTCACCCGTACGGGAGCGTACGGGCGTGTGCCGCCTGGCCAGTTCGAACGCGCTGAGCACCACGCGCGACTGGTACTCGACCTGGCGTGCGACGGAGATCCAGCGCGCCCCGAAGCCGTCCCGGTAGTCGGCGCACCACTCGTCGATCAGCCGGTCCAGCTCCGGCAGCACACCGGCCGGATCGCTCCCGGAGGCGACGACGAGCTGGTACAGCAGCCCGGCCGTACGCAGCGCGAGACGCCGGCCCGCGATGCGCAGAGCCGCGAGATGCGCGGTGTTGAGCGGCGGCAGCGGGCGCGCGGCGCTGGTGTCGACATCGGGGTCCCACGCGTCGGCGAGCCCCGGGCACACCAGTAAGTAGTCGTCGACCGGCGCGAGCAGCCGCGCGGCGTCGGGCACGAGAAGGGTTCGGGGCAGCACTCCGGGGGTGGCCGCCGGCACGGGAGCGGGTCGGCCGACGTCGTGCCGGGGACGGCTGTCGGCCGTGTTCCCGGCCGACGGTCCCACCGCGCCGGCTCCCGGCCGGGCGGCCGACAGCGGCCCGCCGTTGCGGGAGAGCGTCCCCGGCTCCGTGGCGCCCGCCGCGCCCTGCACGAACGGCCGTATCCGCGCGAGGAATTGCTCCAGGATGCGGGTGTCGTGGCGCAGGGTGTGACTCACGGTGCGCAGGACCGCGTCCGCGTCGGCGGGCGGGCTGCCGTCCTCGACGCCGGCCACGCCCCACATCGGCGCCTCGACGACCGCGGTGACGGTGCCGTGCCGGTGCGGGTGGAACCAGGTCGACTCGACGGCGGCCTCGGTGATGGCGGCGGCCAGATCACCCCGGCGCGGGGGCGGGATGCGGTAGACGGCGGGACCGATGCTGGGCCAGTACAGGGTGTCGTACGGCCCGAGTTCGCGCGGGATGCCGAGGCGGGCCGCGGTGTGCGCGACGCGCTGGGCGAGGCCGGGGAGGTCGCGGGTCAGCTCGACGAAGCCGCCGCCCACGTCGACGCCGTGCAGGGAGCACTGGAGGAAGGGCCGCAGTTCGTCCTGGACCTCCAACAGGGCGCGGGTTTCCGGGAGTCGGGCCCCGGCCGCGCCGTCCGGCAGCCACTCGGGCTGTTCCAGGAAGCCGGGCCGGAAGAAGTTCCGGAAGTACCGGCCGAGGCTGTAGGGGCCGGGCAGCCAGCCCTCGTTGCGGCGCGAGCCGTCGGGGTCGAGGGACAGCAGCAGGTTCCAGGTGGCGTCGGCGCCCTCGCTCAACCGGGGGTCGGCGAGGACCCGTTCGGCCAGGCGCAGCACCGTCGCGCCGCCCACGGGCTCGTTGGCGTGCGGTCCGGCGACCACGAGGGCGTGGCGGCTGCCGTGGCCCACGGAGAGCAGCCACAGGGGCGTACCGGCGCGGGAGGTCCCGACACGGCGCAGCCGGGCGTCCCGGGGGCGGCGGGCGACGAGCGCGGCGGCCTGGGCCCCCAGCTCGTCGACGGACGGGTAGCGGAGGAGTGGTGGCAGGGCACACCTCCACGAAAGTGGTGCCGTCGGTTCACCTGATGTGCATGGTGTACGCACAGTCAGTCACGACCCGGGGGGTACGTCAACACCGCCGTACGCAAAGGGATTTCACGCACACCCAAGATCGCCACATCGGGTAAAGCCCAGGCCAGAGGTGAGGTGGGGCTGAGTTCGGGCCGGGTCCGAAGTCGGTCCGGCTCAGTTCACGGCGAGCCGGAACGCCATCCGTCCGAAGCCGATCTGATCGCCCTCGCGGACGACGGCCGCGCCGATCACCCGACGGCCGTTGACCGTGGTGCCGTTGGTCGAACCGAGGTCGCGCAGCACCCACATGCCGCCCTGGCGGCTGAGTTCGGCGTGCACCCGGGACACCGTCTCGTGGGTCAGCCGCAGCCCGTTGGCGGGGTCGCGGCCGATGCGCAGCGGGTGTCCGTTGCCCGGGTGGGGCAGCAGCAGCTTGGGGAGCCGCTCGGCCTGCCAGGCCCTGCGCAGCCGTACCGTGAACCCGGAGACGGCCTCCACGGTGCCGAACAGGGCGCGCGAGAGGCGGCTTTCGGTGGGCAGGTCGGCGGTGAGCGCCACGAGTTCCTCGGACCGGCGGGCGGCGAGCGCCAGCTCCATGCGCCGGATGAACGTGTCGTGCGAGAGCCGTCCCATGGCGACGCCGTCATGGAGAACCTTGAGCGCCTTGTCGCGCTCCGCGTCGGACAGCCGCGCGGGGTACGTGTGGAACTCGAAGGACGACGTCACGCTCGTGATTGTCGGGCAGTGAACCCCGGGTGTCCAGAAGACGCGGAAACGGCCCGCACGCGCGCGAAGATGACGACACCTGCGCCAAAGGGATGGATTCAAAAGCGGATTGATCTCGTTTGAAGCACGATGGACGGGCTACATCCCGGTGAGCAGACGAAGGGGAACCGTCCGTGCAGTTCGAGGTGTGGGCACCAGAGGCAGACCGTGTGACGCTCCATTACGAGGGCGCCACGCGCGCGTTGGAACGCGATCCCGAGCGCGTGGGGTGGTGGAGCGGCGAGGCGGAGGCGGGCGACGGCACGCGGTACGGGTTCGCGGTCGACGACGGCCCGCCGCTGCCCGACCCGCGCTCGCGCCGCCAGCCGGACGGCCCGGACGGCCTGAGCGCCGTCGTCGAGCACGAGCGGTACGCGTGGCGCACCGCCGCGTGGCCGGGGCGCCCGCTGCCGGGCGCTGTGCTCTACGAGCTGCACGTCGGCACGTACACGCCCGAGGGCACCCTGGACGCGGCGGCCGACCGGCTCGGTCATCTCGCCGAACTGGGCGTCACCCACGTCGAGTTGATGCCCCTGTGCCCGTTCCCCGGCCGGCACGGCTGGGGTTACGAGGGTGTCTCCCTGTGGGCCGTGCACGAGCCCTACGGCGGCCCCGAGGGGCTGAAGCGCTTCGTCGACCGGGCCCACGAGCTCGGTCTGGGCGTCGTGCTCGACGTGGTGCACAACCACCTCGGCCCGTCCGGGAATTACCTGCCCGCGTTCGGCCCGTACTTCACGGACACGCACCAGACCCCGTGGGGCAGCGCCGTGAACCTGGACGCGCCCGGCTCCGACGAGGTGCGTGCCTTCCTCCTGGGGAGCGCGCTGGCGTGGCTGCGGGACTACCGGATCGACGGGCTTCGGCTGGACGCGGTGCACGCGCTGCAGGACACGCGCGCGTGCCACTTCCTGGAGGAACTGTCCGCCGCCGTCGACGCGTTGGCCGCCGAGACGGGCCGGCCGCTCTTCCTGGTCGCCGAGTCCGACCTGAACGACCCGCGAGTGGTCACGCCCCGCGCGGAGGGCGGTCTCGGGCTGCACGCTCAGTGGAACGACGACTTCCACCACTCCCTGCACACCGCGCTGACGGGTGAATCGCAGGGCTACTACGCGGACTTCGCGCGGGCCCCGCTCGCGGCGATCGCCAAGACACTGACCGGTGGCTTCTTCCACGACGGCACCTATTCGAGCTTCCGGAACCGGCACCACGGCCGCCCCCTGGACCGGACGCGCGTGGCCGCGCACCGGCTGCTCGGCTACAGCCAGACCCACGACCAGATCGGCAACCGCGCCCAGGGGGACCGCCTTTCGGCGTCCCTCTCCCCCGGCCTGCTGGCCTGCGCGGCGGCACTGACACTCACCGGCCCCTTCACGCCGATGCTCTTCATGGGCGAGGAATGGGCGGCGGGCACGCCCTGGCAGTTCTTCACCGACCACACCGACCCGGACCTCGCGGAGGCCGTACGGCGGGGCAGGCGGCGGGAGTTCGCGGCACACGGCTGGGCCGAGGAGGACGTGCCCGACCCGCAGGACCCGGCGACCCGCGACCGCTCCTGCCTGGACTGGTCGGAGCCGGAGCGCGAGCCCCACGCGCGCGTGCTGGCCTGGTACCGGCAACTCATCGCCCTCCGGCACGAGCAGCCCGACCTCACCGATCCCGACCTCACCGACACCAAGGTGGCCTACGACGAGGACGCGGGCTGGCTCGCCCTCCGGCGCGGGGACGTACGCGTCGCCGTGAACCTCGGCAAGGAACCGGCCGCGATCCCCCTGGGCACCCGCCCGGCGGAGGTCCTCGCCGCGTGGGACTCCGTGGAGGTACCGGGGGCGGACGGGTTGCTGCGGCTGCCCGGGGAGTCGTGCGTGGTGCTGGCGCAGGGGTAGGCAGAGGCGCCTCCGCGTAAACGTTCGCGTAAGCGTATACGCATACGTTTGCGCGCTACAACTCCCCGTCCCCGTCGCGCAGTTCCGTCACCCGTTCCAGCAGGATCGCCTCCCAGGTGTGGCGCAGTCGGGCTCTCAGGAGTGGGAGAGGGCCGCTGTCGCGGCTGTCGAGCTGCGCCGCGAGGCGGACGACCGTGTCGCAGCGGGCGAGCCAGAGGCCGCGCAGGCAGGGGCGGGCGCCGTAGCCGGCGAGGGTGGCGGCGCGTACCGCGGCGGGGGCGCCGACCGCCAGCGCAAGCCCGGCGATGTCCTCGGCGGGGTCGCCGAGGACCGCGTCGGTCCAGTCCAGGACGCCGCGCACCCGGCCGTCGGCGCTCACCACGAGGTGCTCGCCCCTGAGGTCGTGGTGGACGAGGACCGCGGTGGCGGACTGCGCGGCGAGCTGGACCGCGCCGGGCTGGGTGAGCTGGTGGAGGCGGGCGGCGTCGAACTCGTCGGCGGCGGCCAGCCGTTCGGCCGCCCGCTCGGCGGCGCGGCGCAGGGCCTCCAGGGAGCGTGGGGCGGTGCGCGGGACACCGAGCGCCTCGGCCTGCCGGACGGGCACCTCGCGCAGCCCGGTGAGCAGCCCGGCGAGGTCGGCCTCACCGACCGCGGAGACGTCCTGGTCCTCGCCGGACCGGCCCGGCACCTTGGTGTCCAGTGTGTAGGTGAGCCCGGGCGCCCACTCGCCGTGCGCCACGCTCGTCGGCACGGCGACGGGGAGGTACGGCCGTACGAGGTCGCGCAGGCGCAGTTCGCGGCGCTGCCGCAGGGTGGCCTCGCGGTCGGGGGCGAGGCGCAGGACGTGGCGGGTGCCGACCCACCAGGTGGAGTGCCCGCCGCCCTCGGCGACGGGTAGGACCTCGGGTCCGGTGCTGTCGGCCGCACTGTCCTTGAGCAGGGAACGGACCAGTTGTCGGACGGTGTCCGCGGTGGGTGTCGGTGCCTGGGTCATGGTCGCGCCGTCGCCGTTCGGGGTGTCGGGGCTCCTGGTCGTCGTCAGTCCACCAGGGCCATCTCGCGGGCCGTGTTGTTGAGTCGTCGACCGCCGTCCTCGGTCACCGTGACGATGTCCTCGATGCGCACCCCGAAGCGGCCGGGCAGATAGATGCCGGGCTCCACGGAGAAGCACATCCCGGGCACGAGGGGCTGTTCCTCGCCCTCGATCATGTACGGCGGCTCGTGCGTGGTGACGCCGATGCCGTGGCCGGTGCGGTGGATGAAGCAGGGGCCGTACCCGGCGTCGTCGATGACCGCGCGGGCGGCCCGGTCGACCTCCTGGCAGGCGACTCCGGGGCGCACCGCGCGGAACCCGGCCTCCTGGGCCTCGCGGACGAGGTCGTGGACGCGCTGTTCCTCGTCGTCGGGTTCGCCGACGTGGACCGTGCGCGAGGTGTCGGAGCCGTAGCCGTCCTTGAGGCCGCCGAAGTCGAGGACGACCATGTCGCCCCGCTGGATGACGCGGTCGCCGACCTCGTGGTGCGGGTTGGCGCCGTTGGGGCCCGAGGCGACGATGGTGAAGTCGACCTGGGAGTGCCCGAACTGCCGTAGCAGATCGGCCAGATCGGCGCCGACGTCGGACTCGCGGCGGCCGGCGAAGGGAACCTTCCGGATCTCCTCGTACGCTGCGTCGGCAGCGGCTCCGGCGGCTGCCATGAGCCGCAGTTCGGCCGCGTCCTTCACGGCCCGCAGCATCGGCAGCGCGTCGGTGAGGGAGGCGTAGGTCGTGTCGGGCAGCGTCCTCTGGAGTGCCAGCAGATGCATCGCCCAGGCGTTGTCGCTGACGCCGAAGCGGCCCGTCGCGTCGAGCAGGGCCGCGGTGGCCGCGTAGGGGTCCTTGCCGTCGGTCCAGTCGCGCAGGGTGAGGGCGTCGGCTCCGGGGGCCTTGGCGGCGTCGGGGGCCTCCAGGGTGGGGACGACGAGGACCGGGGAGCGTCCGGGGGCCAGGACGAGGACGGTGAGCCGTTCGGTGATCGCGGTGGGCGCGTAGCCGGTGAGCCACACCAGGTCCGGTCCCGGAGCGACCAGCAGCCCGGCGAGACCGGCGTCGGCGGCGGCCCGCGCGGCGCGGTCCATGCGGGCCCGGTAGTCGGCGGCGGTGAAGGGCGCGGGCGTGCTACCGGTCATTCAGGCCTCCGAGAACGGGCGAAAGGTGGCTACGGGCAGCATCCTGCCCGCACCCGGAGGCCCACGCGAGCCGATCGACGGGAACGGTGCGCCTGCGGCCCGTGCGCTCCCCGGTCCACGCGCGCGTCAGACGACGAAGCCGGGGACCACGGTGAACTGCTGGAAGCCGCCGCTGCGGTGGCGCACCGTGACGGTGACCTCCTTCCCCGGGTGGGCGCGGGCGACGGCACGGGCGAGGTCGGCCGCCGAGTCGATGCGGGCACCGCCGAACGTGAGCAGGACGTCGCCGCGGACCAGGCCCGCCGTGTACCCGGGCCCGGGCAGATGGACGCCGACGATCAGGGCGCCGGCCTGCTCGGCGTCCACGGCCTCCACGCCGAGCGTCGCGGTGGCCGGCGGGGCGGACGTGGGGGACCGGGGCGACGTGGGCGACGACATCGGGCCCGCGGCGGACGCGGACCGGTCGGCCGGGGTGCCCGGGGTGGCCGTCCGCGCGGGCTGCCGGGCTGCCGCCTGGCGCTGCATGTCGGCGAGTTTGCTCATGCCGATCACGGTGGCGCCGACGGTGCCGAGTCCGACTCCCGAGAGCACCAGGACGGTCCCGACGAACACGCTGAACAGCAGGGTGATGAGCCGTCGGCCGCGGCGGCGCGCGGCGTGCGGGCGCCGGGTGGTGCCGGGCTTGGTGCCGTCGCCGGGCTCCTGGCCGGGCATCGGCTTGGGACGCAACGCAGTCTGTTCCATGGATCGCCTCCGGCAGATGCTCTACCCGGCGCACCGGCGCCCGACGTGCCACGAACGAGTGAGACTGACCGACGGTCAGGAGAGGGAAGCCGGCAACGCGTGCAGCACGCGCGCGTGGTGCCTCACTCGCGTAGCCGTTCCCGTTCCCGTTCCCGTTCCACCAGCCGTCCCGCCAACCGCGCCGCCGCCCCGCGCGGCGCACCTCTGTAGACGAGTTCCGTGCGGTGCACGACCCGTGGTTCGGTGAGGGGGACGGCGACCGCGCCCGGTACCCCGGAGGCCGCCGAGCGGGGCAGCAGGGTCAGGCCGTGGCCCGCGGCTGCCAGGGCCGTGAGGACGCGGACGTCGGTGCCGTCGTAGCGGAGAGCAGGGCGGAAGGCGCCGCCGCCGTTCGCCGCGCGGAGCCGTGCGAGGGGCACGCCCGCGTCGGGGGCGTCGAGCCAGCGGGCGGCGGCCAGGTCACCGAGGCGCAGGGCGGAGCGGCCGGCCAGGGGATGTGTGTCGGGGAGGAGGACGCACACGGGTTCCTCGGCGACGCCGTGGGTGGTCAGCGGGGCCACGTCGGGCAGCCGCAGCGGGTCGTTGGGGGCCGCGATCCCGTCGACCAGGCCCAGGTCGGCGGTGCCGGTGGCCACGGCGGCCGGGATCTCGTCGCGGGCGAGCACCCGGAGAGTGACTCCCGCGCGCGGGAGGGCGGCCAGGACGCGTGGTCCGAGTGCGGTCGGCGCGGTGGCGAGGGTCAGTCCGCGCTCGGGTGCGGCGGCCATCCGTACGACGTCCGCGCGGGCCGCGTCCAGGCGCAGCAGCAAGGGGGCGGCGTGTTCGAGGAGCCGTTCACCGGCGGCCGTGGGCGTGACCGGGCGGCGGGTGAGGAGCGGAGCGCCGAGGTCCTGTTCCAGGGCGGCGATGTGCTGGGACACCGCGGACTGGGTGTAGCCCAGCTCGCGCGCCGCCTCCGAGAAGGAGGCGAGCCGGGCCACGGTGACGTAGGTGCGCAGGAGATGCGGATCCATGCCCGACAGGATGCCCGGGCTGCATCAGCTCTGCTTATCGAGGGTGCACACATCATCGTTGGACGTGAACCTCGCCCCGCCCCCACGATGAGGGACATGACGAACACCGCAGCTCAGACGGACCGGACCGCCCGTATCGCTCTGGTCGGCGACCGGTCCCCCAACGTCGTCTCGCACACCCGTCTCCCCCTGATCCTGGACGCCCTCGCCGAACGCGACCGGCTCGTCCTCGACGCCTACTGGATCCCTTCCGAGGACGCCGGGGCCGAGGACGCGGTACGCGGGTTCGACGCCGTGTGGGTGGTGCCGGGCAGCCCGTACCGCAGCGAGGCCGGCGTCCTGTCGGCGATCCGCACCGCGCGCGTGGAGGGCATTCCCTTCCTCGGCACCTGCGGCGGCTTCCAGCACGCGCTCCTGGAGTACGCCCGTGACGTGTGCGGGCTGACCCGGGTCGCGCACGCCGAGAACGACCCCGACGCCGAGGACCTCCTCATCGAACCGCTGGCCTGTTCGCTGGTCGGCCACGAAGCGGTGGTCACCATCGACCCGGGCTCGCTCGCCGAGTCGGTGATCGGCTCCGAGCGCACGGTCGAACGCTACTTCTGCGCCTACGGCCCCACCCGCCACCTCGACACCCTGCGCGCCCACGGGCTGCGCTTCTCCGGTCACGACGAGGACGGCCATGTCCGCATCGCCGAACTCCCCGGCCACCCCTTCTTCCTGGCCACCCTCTTCCAGCCCGAACTGTCCGGCGACGGCACCCGCCCGCACCCGGTGGTCCGCGCCCTGGCCCGGGCGGCGGTCGAGCACGCCGCCCGGACCGAGACGCTGACCGCCTGACCGTCAGTCGGTCCGACCAAGGGTTTCCGCAGTCCGTCAGCCCGTCCGACCAGGCGTTTCCGCAGTGGCCCGGCCCGCTGTCAGTGCCGCCTGTTACGTTCTGTGACATGACCGATCACGCCCTGCGGCTGCTCCAGCAGCACGCCCACCTGGCCGAACTGGCCGCGTTCCCCTTCGACTTCGACCTGGCCCGGACGGACCACGTCGAGGAGGTCCGGCTGGCCTCGGGCGCCCCGCTGCGGCCGGTCGCGGGAGACGGCGCGGGCGGTACGTACTTCGTGTGCGCGGACGGTTCCGTGCTGTACGCCGACTCCGAGGGCTCGGCCGGGATCATCGGCTCCAGCGTCGACGAGACGCTGGAGCTCCTGATCGGTCTGCCGGGCTGGCGGGACCATCTGGACCTGTCCCCGTCCGACGGCCCGGAGAAGATCCTGGCAGCGGTCACGGAGACGGAGGACGAGTTCCGCGAGGACTACGGCCTCGACGAGGCGCGGCCTCGACTCCGCGCCGCCCTGGGCCTGTCCGAGCGTTCTCCGGTCGAGCTGATCGGCATGCTGCACGCGGCCCTGCTGCGCACGGAGCCCGACTTCCTGCTCCTGAACGCGGAGGAGGGCGGCGCCTACGCCCTCCTCGACCGGCACCCCCGTCCCCCGCTGTGGGAACCGGTGCTGGCCCAGGGGCGGGCGGATCTGGCGGCGCTGCGCGCGGGCGACCGTACGGCGTGGGACACGGTGGCCGGAGACCCCGTACGGCGTCGACTCGCCCTGCGGGCCGCGCAGTTCGACCGCGCGGACGGCGATCTGGAACTGCTGCGGCATCTGCTGCGGCGCGAGACGGAGTCGTCGATGACGGACGAACTGCGGCTCGCCGCCATGCTGGTGGGACTGCACGGGCACATCGAGGATCTGCCGTTGCTGAGCGAGGTGCGGGAGACGGACTTCGACACCGCGTGCGGGCTCAGCGAGATGCCGAGGCCGGACGCGGACGGATCAGCCCTCCAGGAGTGGGCCCGGGAGCTCGACGAGTCACTCTTCGGTACGGACCCCGCGGACGAACCCCCGTCCACCTGGACCGAGTTGGCGGCCGACCAGGGACTCACCGAGTTGGCCCGGACGGCCCTGATCCGCAGGCTGGACGAGATCGAGATGGACCAGAGCCTGCTGCGGCGACCGGGCACCCCGAAGGCACTGGACCCGTCTCCCCTGCACGGACTGGCCTACGAGTTCGAGCAGTTGGGCGACCGTGTCCAGGCACTGCGCGCCCAGCGCCTCTACGCAGCCCTCCAGCAGACGGCGTGGGACCGCGTCTCGGCCCGGCTGCGGCAGGCCCGCCTGGAGCGGGAGACGGGTCAACTCGCCGAGGCCGGAGGGACGTTGGCGACCCTCCGGGGCACACTGGCCGACCCCGGGGACGAGTCGCTGAGGCACTGGCAGGGTGTGAACCTCGGCTGTTTCATCGCCGAGGAGCACTACGCCCTGACCCGCGCGCTGGCCGACGCGAACCTCCCCGAGGAGGCCCAAGTGACCCTGGCCGCCGCCGAGTCGATACTCGGCGAGCTCTCGGGCGCCGGCGCGACGGCAGTTCGGGAGCTCGCCGAGGAGGTGGCGGAGCGGGTCCGGGACCTCAGGGATCTCGGTTGACGGGTCGTCAGGCGAAGGGCATCGCCGGTACCCGGTCCGGGACGAAGCCGTGCGAACGGCGGGCCAGGTAGGCGGACTTGTACCGGTCGACCTCGCGGTGCCAGTTCAGGATGCCCGCCATCCAGTGCTGGAGGTCCGTCACATAGCCCCGCATGATCTCGCGGGCCTCGTCCGAGAGGTCGAAGTCGTCGTAGACGACGGGCAGTTCGTTCGCGGCGACGTGTTCGAACTGGCGCATGCGCTGGGTCATCAGGTCATGGACGACGCCCAGCGCGGTCGGGTAGTCGATGCCGAAGAAGTTCTGGACGACAAGGATGGCGTTGTGGACCTCACCCTCGTACTCGATCTCCTTCTGGTAGGAGAAGACGTCGTTGATGAGGCAGCCGTAGTCGATGGCCGCGTTCTCCAGGGCGCGGACCGGGCCGGTGCGGTAGACCTCGGGCGGGACCTTCGGGCCGTGGCCCATGCGGCACATGCTGAGGGTGAGGTCGGAGCCGAAGGTGGCGCGGCGCATCTCCAGGTAGTCGACCGGGTCGGGAATGCGGTGCTGGATCTGGTTGGACAGCTCCCAGACCCAGCTCTCGGTCATCTTGTTGATCGAGTCCTTCAGGGTGTGCCGGTCGTCGACGGGCATCTCGGCGGTGGTGAGGGCCCACAGGTCGATGAGCCCGCGTTCCATGGCGTTGACGGGCACGACGACCGCCGGTCCCTCGACGGGCATGCAGTCGGAGAGCCGGGCGGTGGTGACGCGGGCGGCGGCGAGGTCACCGCGGACGCCGTAGACGAGGGGGTAGTAGTCGTCGCCGTAGGTGCCCCAGGCGAGCCAGCGCGAGCTGAGGTCGAGGGCCTCCTCGGTGGCGTCCGGGTCGATGCCGGCCGCGCAGAGCGGGAGGTCGGCGGCGGCGAGTTTCTCCTCGTCCCAGACGCCCTCCTCCAGCATGCCGACGGCGTGCATCCAGTCGACGAGGCGGTGCCGGGCGCCGTCGAGGTGTGGGCTCAGTTCGACCTGGAACGGCATGTAGAAGTCGGGGAGTCGGGAAGGTCCGACCTTCTGGAAGGGGACGTGGGTGTAGGCGCGCAGCCGTTCGGCGCCGGCGGAGGCGAGCAGGGCGCCGATGTCGGCGGCGGAGGTGCCGAGGCCGGTCGGTCCGTTCAGCGGCGAGTTGTCGAGGGCGCCTTCGTTCATGTAGCGGCTGGAGCGCAAGTGCCACTCATGACCGCCGGACTGCCAGTCCTGGAGGCCCCGGGTGTAGGCGGCGACCGCGCGGACCTCGTCCGGGGTGAGCCCGTTCTCCAGGGCCACGGCGGGCACTTCGGTGAACGCGGTGTGCTCGAACTGGTGGAGCCGGGAGGTGAGGACGTCGTTGACGGTGTCGGCGGCCTCCTGGGTGGTGCAGCCGAAGAAGGTCTCCAGGACGAGCACGCCGTTGCTGTTCTCCCCCTCCTCCTCTACCTCCCGCTGGTAGGAGAAGAGGTCGTTGCGCAGATGGACGCCGTCGGAGAAGGTCTCCATCAGCACCCGCAGCGGCCTCGATCCGGCGACGGACGCGGGCACTTCGGCGGTCGCGTACTCCACCAGCCCCGCCGACCAGGGGGCGCCGCCCACCTTGCGGCGCATCTCGATGTACTCGACGGGGTTGGCGATCCGCCCCTCGTTGATGTTGGACAGCTCCCACAGGGACTCGTTGAGGAGGTGCTCGGTGGCGACGGCGAAGCGGCGGCGCCAGTCGACGGACATCGACGGCACCGTGCGCGCCCACAGGTCGGCGAGCCCCGCCTCGACCGGATTCTCCGGCTCCGGCACGGGAGTCGACAGGTCCAGCGGCATGAACAGCGGCAGCCGGTCCAGGTAGGCCTTGCCACCGGCGCGGTCCTGGCTGCGCTTGAAGATCTCCAGGAAGTGGTCGTCGAAGAAGAACACCCACACGTACCAGTCGGTGATCAGCGACAGGGCGGGCCCGTCGCAGTCGGGGTGGGTGTAGGCGCAGAGCAGGCCGTAGTCGTGCGCGTCGAGGTCGGCCTGCTCCCAGATCCCGGAGCCCTCCAGCATGCCCATCTCGCGCGCCCACGCGGAGGAGTGGGCGCGCGCCTCGCCCAGATGCGGGTTGAGGCGCGCGGGATACGGCATGTAGAAGTGCGGGAGTTCGAACGGCTGGGTCATGGCCGGGGCCCTACCCGCGCCCCTCAACGGCCATCCCGGGCAGGGGACATGATCACACCATCGCGTGAATCGGCGGTGAACCCATGAGTTTCGCCCGCGTCTTGTGGCGTTCACTTCTACGCGCGCAGACTACGGGGGTTCACGTGTCCCCTCCCTCACCGGAGTCCCGATGAACCACTCCTCCAGAGCCTTCTCCCGCCGCACCGCGCTCGCCTCCCTGGCCGGGGCCGCGATGACCGGCACCGCCGCGTTCCCGGCGTCGGCGGCCGGGCGGTACGGGTCCGGGCGGACCGTGCGGTTCGCCACGTTCAACGCCTCGCTGAACCGGGCCACGCAGGGCGCGCTGGTCACCGACCTGTCGACACCCGACAACGCCCAGGCCCGCAATGTCGCCGAGACGATCCAGCGGGTGAACCCGGACATCCTGCTGATCAACGAGTTCGACTACGTCGAGGGCGGCGCGGCGGTCCGGCTGTTCCTCGACAACTACCTGTCCCGGGGGCACAACGGCGCCCGCCCGATCCACTTCCCGTACCACTTCACCGGCCCGGTGAACACGGGCGTCCCCTCGGGTGTGGACCTCGATGGCAAGAACGGCGTGGTGACGACGCCGGGTTCGGACGCGTACGGGCAGGACGCGTTCGGCTACGGCTTCTTCCCGGGGCAGTACGGCATGGTCGTCCTGTCCAAGTTCCCGATCGACACCCGCGCGGTGCGCACCTTCCAGCACTTCCTGTGGAAGGACATGCCGGGCAACGTGATCCCGCCGGGCTACTACAGCGACGCGGCCCGCGCGGTCTTCCGGCTCTCCTCCAAGAGCCACTGGGACGTGCCGGTCCAGCTCGGCCACGAGACCGTGCACTTCCTGGTCTCGCACCCGACGCCGCCCACCTTCGACGGCCCGGAGGACCGCAACGGCCGCCGCAACCACGACGAGATCCGGCTGTGGGCCGACTACATCGGCGGCCACGCGCGCAGTGCCTATCTCTACGACGACAAGGGCGTCCGGGGCGGACTGCGGCCCGGCGCGCGGTTCGTGATCGCGGGCGACCAGAACGCGGATCCGTACGACGGCGACAGCTACGACCACGCCGTACGGCAGTTCCTCGACCACCCGGCGATCAACCTGCCCGCGAAGCCGCCCGCCAGCGCGGGCGGGGTCGAGGCAGCGAAGCTCCAGGGCGGCGCCAACGTCGGCCAGATCGGCAACCCCGCCTACGACACGGGCGACTTCAGCGACACGTCCCCGGGCAATCTGCGCGTGGACCATGTCCTGCCGTCCAAGGGCCTGGTCCCGGGCCGCAACGGCGTGTTCTGGCCGACCTCCGACGACCCGCTGTACCGCCTGGTGGGCGACGGCAGAACGGTCGTCACATCGGACCACCGGATGGTGTGGCAGGACGTGCGGCTGGGCTAGGCGTGCGCACCGCCCTGCCCACCCGCGTGCGCAGCGCCACGAACTCCGGCAGTCCCCGTGTGCCGATCTGGTCGCGGGGACAAGGGAGTTCGACCGGCAGATCCAGCGCCACCTTCGCACCCGGGCCCGGCGTGAGGACGACGACACGATCGCCGACGTAAACGCTTTCGTCGATGTCGTGGGTGACGAAGACGATCGTCGTGCGGTCCGTGCGGTGCACCTCCAGGAGGAGGTCCTCCAGGTCCTCGCGGGTCTGGGCGTCGAGGGAGCCGAAGGGTTCGTCCATCAGCAGCAGGGAGGGACGACACACCAGCGCGCGGGCGATGGCCACGCGCTGCTGCATGCCGCCGGAGAGCTGCCAGGGGTGGCGGCGGGCGGCGCCGGTCAGGCCGACGCGGTCCAGGATGCGTTCCGCCTCGGCGCGCCGCTCGGCCCGGCGCAGACCCTGGCGGCGCAGGGGCAGGGCGACGTTGTCGCGGACGGTGAGCCAGGGCAGCAGCGAGCGGCCGTAGTCCTGGAAGACGACGGCCAGGCGGTCGGGTACGCCGGTGACCGGTGTGCCGTCGAGCGTGATCGTGCCCTCGCGCGCGGGCAGCAGCCCGGCGACGGTGCGCAGCAGGGTGGACTTGCCGCAGCCCGACGGGCCCACCACGGACAGGAGTTGGCCGTCCGGCACGGTGAGGCTGATGTCGTGCAGGACGGGCTGGTCGCCGTAGTGCTGGCTCAGGGAGTCGAGGCGGAGCATCGGGGTCGGTCACCTGGCCCAGGGTTCGGTGTAGAGCGCGCCCTCGCCCGCGGCGACCCGGAGGTGCAGCAGGTGCGGGCCGCTCTCGTCGGGCAAGTGGAGGGTGCGGTCCAGGACTTCGGGGAGCACGGCGGGGTCGTCGACGTAGGTGGCAGGGCAGCCGAAGGACTCGGCCAGCGCCACGAAGTCGACGCCGCCGATGTCCGTGCCGGGCACCGGGGCGATGCCGAGCCGGCGGCCCAGGGCGCGGACGGCCGCGTAGCCGCCGTTGTCGAGGACGAGGTAGGTGACCGGCGCCCGGTGCCGGGCCGCCGTCCACAGGGCCTGCACCGAGTAGAGCGCGGAGCCGTCGCCGAGCACGCAGACCAGGCGGCGCCGGTCGGCGAGCGCGCGGCCGACCGCGAGCGGCAGGCCCCAGCCGAGGGCTCCGCTGCCCGTGGTGAGGAAGCCGCCCGGGTTGTCGACGGGCACGCGCGCGTGGAGGGCGTCCCGGTGGCTGGGGGCCTCTTCGACGAGGACTCGGTCGTGGGGCAGCCGGGTGCGGAGGTGATCGAGGATCAATTCGGCGGTGAGGCCGGTGCCGGGTTCGGGTGGCACGGGTGCCGGGCGGGGCGGGGGCGGCTCGCGGTCCGACTGCCGTAGCAGCGAGGTGAGTTGGGCGAGGGCTGGCTTGAGGGTGGTGACGATGCTCGTGCCCGTGGGCAGCCAGGCCGCCTGTGCGGGGTCGCAGTCCAGGTGGTGGAGTTCGGTGCCGGGGTGCAGGAGGGGTCCGCCGTCGTCGAAGTGGTAGGTGAACACGGGCGCGCCGAGGGCCACGACGACGTCGTACGGCCGTAGCCGCGCGGCCAGTTGGCCGGCGACCGGTGGCAGGAAGCCCTGGAAGAGGGGGTGGGACTCGGGGAAGCCCGAGCGGCCGGAGAGGGGGCTGATCCAGACGTCGGCACGGGTGCGTTCGGCGAGGGCGCGGGCCTCGGGGAGGGCCTCCTCGTCGTCGACGCCGGGGCCGACCACCAGGGCGGGGCGGGCGCAGGCGTCCAGCCGGGCCGCGAGCGCGGTCAGGGCGTGCGGGGCGGCGGTGAAGCCGGTGTGCACGGTGCGCGGTACGACGGGGAGGGCGGGCTGGTCCCAGTCGTCCTCGGGGACGGAGACGAACACCGGTCCGCGCGGGGGTGTCATCGCGACGCGGTGGGCCTCGGCGAGTACGGCGGGCACGTCGGCGGCGCGTTCCGGCTGGTGGGCGAACTTGACGTAGGGGCGCGGGAATTCGACCGGCCGGTCGGCCCCGAGGAAGGGGCGCAGCTGGAGCAGGGAGCGTGCCTGCTGGCCCGCCAGGATCACCAGCGGGACGCGGTCGCGGTGGGCGTTGAAGACGGCGCCGAGCGCGTGGCCGACGCCGCCGGCCGAGTGCAGGCTGACGAACGCGGCGCGGCGAGTGCCGAGCGCGTGGCCCGCGGCCATGGCGACGGCGGTGGACTCCTGGAGGCCGAGGACGTAGGTGAAGTCGTCGGGCCAGTCGCGGAACATGCGCAGTTCGGTGGAGCCCGGGTTGCCGAAGACCGTGGTCATCCCGGTGTCGCGGAGGAACTGGACGACGGCGTCCAGGACGGTGCCCTTCATGTGGTCCTTCCCTTGCGGCTTACTTCGTGGGTCCGGGTCCGGGTCCGCCTGCCGGTGAGCCGCTTCTCGACCGCCAGCAGGCCGGTGTTGAGCAGGTATCCCAGGGCGCCGAGCAGGACCAGGACCGCCCATACGGTCAGCAGGTCGGAGCGCGACTGGGCGTCGGTGAGCGCGAAGCCGATGCCGTTCGCGGTGCCCGGCAGCAGTTCGGAGAAGACCATGAGGATGAGGCAGAGCGAGAGGCTGAGCCGCAGGCCCGCGAAGATGCGGGGCAGCGCGGAGGGCAGCAGCAGGAACCACAGGCGTTCGACCGCGGTCAGGCGCAGTACGGCGGCGACGTCGAGCCGGAGCGGGTCGGTGTCGCGGGCGCCCTCCGCGGTGTTGATCAGCACCGGCCAGACGGCGCTGAACACGATCGACGCGAGCTGCATCGGCGTACCGAAGTCGAACACGACGACGAACACCGGCACGAGCGTGGGCGGTGGCACGGCGCGCGCGAACTGGAGCACCGGGTCGCACAGGGCGTAGGCCCGGGGCGAGCGCCCGACCAGCATGCCGAGGCCGATCCCGGCGCCGGCGGCGAGCACGAACCCCGCGGACATCCGCCCGAGGCTGGGCAGGATGGTGTCGACGGCGTCCGGGGTGAGGAACGCGTGTCCGACCGGCCCCGAGAACCACAGGTCGTAGGCATGGCGTGCGATACGCGCGGGCGTCGGGAAGTAGACACTGCCGTGCGCCCGGGTGGCCAACTGCCAGGCGGCCAGGGCGAGTAGGAGGACCAGCAGGCGCGGGAGGGCACGGCGGGCGGTGCCGCCGACCAGGTGGGCCGTTCGGCTCGCGACACCATGTCCGGCCGGGCGGCGCGACACGGAGGTCGGCACCTCGCTCACGACGACACCTCTCCGTCGACCGCCTCGCCACCGCGCTCCGGCGGACGCCCAGCGGCACCGCCCGGCAGAGCCGCACCGGGTTCGGCCGGTCCGAAGTCGGCCGACGCACCCCGGGGCCCCGCCGTACCCCCGTTCGACACCACCCCGTCAACCGCCTCGCCACCGCGCTCCGGCGGACACCCAGCAGCACCGCCCGGCCAAGCCGCCCCGGGTTCAACCGGCCCGAAGTCCGCCGGCCCACCCCGAGGCTCCGCCGCATACCCGTTCGACAACCCGCCATCGGCCACCTCGCCACCACGCCCCGCCGGACGCCCAGCAGCACCGCCCGGCCAAGCCGCCCCGGGTTCAACCGGCCCGAAGTCCGCCGGCCCACCCCGAGGCTCCGCCGCATACCCGTTCGACAACCCGCCATCGGCCACCTCGCCACCACGCCCCGCCGGACGCCCAGCAGCACCGCCCGGCCAAGCCGCCCCGGGTTCAACCGGCCCGAAGTCCGCCGGCCCACCCCGAGGCTCCGCCGCATACCCGTTCGACAACCCTTCATCGGCCGCCTCGCCGCCACGCTCCGGCAGGCGCCCAGCGGCACCGCCCGGCGGCGCGGTACCGGGTTCGTCCGGTCCGGTGCTGTCCGGCCCGTCCTGGGGCCCCGCAGCGGACCCGGTCGGGCCCGTCCCGCCGGAATCAACTCGCCGCGCGGCGACGCGATCGTCCCGCCGTGCGCCGACCCGGCCGAACCCCCTCCGCGCCCCGCGGTCGCCCGGAGTGCCCGCGCCCGCCGCGCGCGACTTCCCGCGCGTCGCCCCCGCCGCTCCCCGAACCCCCGCCCTCCAGGGAAACGCCCTCCGCTCCCCCCACACCAGCACCCCGTTGACGACCAGGCCCAGCGCACCCGCCCACACCACCCCCGCCAAGACGTCCCGTGTGCCGTCCGTGGCCAGTTGGGCCTGGGCGATGAAGATGCCGAGGCCCTGGCCGAAGCCGGAGAGGAGTTCGGTGGCGGTGGCGAGGACAAGGGCGGTGGCGGCCGAGATGCGGAGGCCGGCGGCGATGAAGGGGGCCGTGGCGGGGAGTTCGACGCGCAGGAGGATCGACAGGCGACCGAAGCCGAAGGTGCGCAGGGTGTCCTTGGCGAGCGGATCGGTCTCGCCCAGGCCGTAGACGGTGTTGAAGAGGATGGGCCAGACCGAGGCGTAGGCGATCAGCGTGACCTCGGTCTCCGTGCCGGAGCCGAGGAGGAGCGAGACGAGGGGGATCAGGGCGACGGACGGGAGCGGACGGAGGAATTCGATCACCGCGCGTACCGCGTCGTCGACCACCGGCACGCTGCCCAGCAGCAGGCCCAGGGGAATCGCGATGGCGCAGGCGATGCCCAGGCCGAGTGCCCAGGCCCGGAGGGTGACCGACACGTCGTCCAGGAAGGTGCGGTCACCCGCCAACTCGACCGCGCGGGCCAGGACTTCGGACGCGGGCGGCAGATAGCTGCGTCGTACGAGGCCCGCTCTGCCGACCGCCTCGCAGGCGCCGAGGGCCAGGAGGACGCCGAGGGCGCCCAGGGTGAGTTCCTGGCGGCGGTTCACTTGACGAGGAGCGTGACCGGGTCGATCTGTTTCTTCAACAGCCCCTGTTTCCGCATGAGTTCGGTGAGCCTACGCAGTTGGGCGGCATCGGCGGTGGCCGGGTAGGCGGGCAGGTTGATGGTCTTGGCCTGGTCCGCGGTCACCTTGGTGTACTTGGGGAGTTCGGCGCGTACGAGCGAAGGGTCCTCGGCCGCGAGCTTCGAGGCGGCCTCGATCGCGCGCCGGAACGCCGCCGCGGCCGAGGCGTGCTTCCCGGCGAAGGCGCGGGTGGTGACGTAGCCGCTGATCGGCAGGGACTGGACGGGCGCGGACCCGCCGTCGAGCAGCACCCGTGCCTTCAACTCGCCCTGGATCGCGCTGTCGAAGGGCTCGACCGCGTGGACGGCGTCGACCTGGCCCTTCTGCAGGGCGGGGCCCATCTGCGGGAAGGCGATCTGGCGGTACACAGGGTGTCCGGCGCCCTGCTGGTCCAGGATCGCGTCGAGGGTGAGCGACTGGATGTTGTTGAGGATGTTGACGGCGACCGTCCTGCCCTTGAGGTCGGCGGCGGTCTTGATGGGCGAGTCCTTCGGGACCAGGACGTCCATCATGTGCGGTGCCGTGCGGACTCCCTCGGCGAGGATACGGAGGTCGAGGGTGCCCTTCTCGTCGGCCTGGAGGAAGGTGACGTAGTTCGCGCTGGCGATCACGTCGACCTGGCCCTTGGACAGGGCGGGCAGGGCCTGGATGCTCTGCTGGACGGGCTGGATGGTGACGTCCAGCCCCTCCTTCACGAACAGTCCGCGGTCCCGCGCGATGTAGAGCGCCGCCGCGTCGGTCAGCGGCAACGCGGCCACCCGGATCTTCTGTTTCCCGTCGCCTGCCGAGCCGGAGTCCCCACCACCCCCGCAGGCGACGAGCACGAGTGCCAGCGCGACCGCGCCCGCCCCCAACCTTCCTGTTCCCACTTGTAATTGACGCGAAGTCGTCATGCGAGCAAGAACTATCAGCGTTTTGACATGATCACCACATGCAGGTCGGACAAACCTTCACGCTTTGGAAAAATGCGAAACGAGTTCCCCGCCGACCCACGCGAGTGCGTCCGGCAGCGCCTCCGTGGCAACTGGTAGCCAAAGGGACGCGGAGACCAACCCGGCGTCGGCCAGCTGCCCCAGCTCGTCGCGGACGCTCTCGGCGCTCGCGTCGGCTCCGCCCAGCGGACGACCGGGCACCTTCACCGCGGCCGTGAACCCGGGCGGCACGAGGAACAGGCCTGCCGTCAGGGCCAGTTCACCGGGATCGCGGCCCACCTCGGCGCCGAGCGCGTCGAGCCGTGCCCGTACTTCCGTGAGTCCTTCCGCGTCGACCCCGGAGCCGTGCCACGCGTCGCCGAACCGCAGGGCCCGGCGCAGTGCCGCGTCGCTCTGCCCGCCGATCCACACCCCGGGTCCGCCCTCGGTGCGGGGCAGCACTCCGAGCCGCGCGGGGCCCTCGCCGCGCCACAACTGCCGTACGACGGCGAGCTGTTCGTCGGTCCGGCGGCCCCGGCCCGCGAACGGGACGCCGACGGCCGCGTACTCCTCGGTGTCCCAGCCGGTGCCGACGCCGAGTGTGAAACGGCCGCCGGAGAGGCGGTCGAGAGTCGCGGTCTGATGGGCCAGGATCAGCGGGTTGTACAGCGGCAGCACCAGCACGCTGGTGACCAGCCCGATCCGCCGTGTCGCCCCGGCCACGGCCGACAGCAGGACCAGCGGATCCGGGGTCACGCCCGTCGGACCGGCCACCGCGTGGCCGCTCGCGAAGACGTGGTCGAGCCCCGACTCCTCTGCCTGGACGGCGACTTGAAGGACCGCGTCCACCTCGTCGTCCCGGTCGGGCCACAGGCGGTGCGGTGCCACTCCGATACGCATCTCGGTCGTACTCCCCTCGTGCGACAAGAAGGTCAGTGAACGACCCAACTACACAACGGGCGTTGGCGGCATCCCCTTCACCTGGATCAGCGCATGGGTGCCACCCGTTCGCCAGCGCTGCCCCTCCGCCGCGACCAACGCCGCCTCCGTGCCGGCGTCGAGGCCGGTGATGACATCGGACTTGAGGGTGCGCAGAGCGGCGACCGGGCCCGGGAAGCAGGCGGTGACGTCCGCGAACGGTGTGGTTGGGGACCAGCGGCAATCCCCTACCAGGCGGCGGTAGTTGAGGTCGCCCTTCACGATCGTCAGCGTGGTCGCGGCGAACTCCGCGCGGAGGTCGGCGGGCATGTCGGCGTACGGCAGCGGGGCGCAGGAGAAGGGGTGGGCGCGCACGGTGAGGCGGCCGTCCGCCATGGCCGACCAGAGGAGGTGGCCGTATGTCGCCGCCGCGCCGGGCGCCCCGGTCAGCCGGTGCAGGGCGTCGACCACGTCGGCGGTGGTGGCGTCGGAGACGTAGTACGGGTGGGGCTTGATGTGCAGGACGGCCCGTTCGACGCGCCCCTCGTCGAGGAGGTGGGCGATCAGCAGCAGGTCGGGGATGAGTTCGCGGCCCGCGTTGTCGGCGACGAGGCAGAGGGTGCCGGAGAGGAGCGACCACAACCGGTCGCTGTCGTCGGCGACCAGGGCCGGGACGGGGGCCCGCGCGGCGGACTCCGCTCCGGCGGCGGAGAGGCGGAAGCCGAGGTCCGCGCGGTTGCCCCAGAGGGAGCCGTGCAGCAGCGCCCGCCCGCGCTCTTCCGGCGACTTGCCCTCCAGAGCGTCGAGGGCGGCGAGTTCCTCGTCCGTCTCGGGAGCGTCGAGTTCGGCGCGCTTGAAAGGGCGGAACGGGTCGATGCCCTGCCAGGCGCCGGGGCCGAAGTAGCCGACGGCGCCCAGGAGTTGGCGGTAGAAGTAGCTCTCGGACCAGAGCCAGGGGACGTCGTACCAGGACTGTCCGGCGTACTCGTCGGTGCCCCAGGCGGCCCACTGCGCGTGGTCGGGCGCGTCGGCGGAGAGGGGCTGGACCCTGCCCTCGGTGCAGTTCTTCAGCAGGGCGTCGAGGGCGCGGTGCTGTGCGGGGCCGTAGGGGAAGGCTTCGCGTACCTGGCGGATGATCGCGGGGTGCCGTTCGGCCAGCACGCTGTGGGGGAACGAGCCGGGCTCATTGCCGAGGATCACGGGCGCGGCGGGGGTTTCGGGCATGCGGCTCACCGTACCGGGCGGGTCAGCCGGCGCCGATCTCCCGCTCCAGTCGCGCGGCGAGGCTGAGATAGCGGGCGCGGCGCGGTACGGGGACCACGCCGCGGATCACCAGGTGCCACATCTCGGCGGTTCTGCGGGGCTGGAGGGCAACCGGTTCCAGGGCGCGCCCGATGACGCGGATGCCGACGAAGAGACCGATGAGGGTGCGGGCGACGGCGTCAACGTCGATGTCGGGGTGCGCGTCGGCCTCCGCGACCGCGCCGGCGAGTTTGCGGGCGGCGATGTCGAGCCACTCCGTGAAGGGGTGCGGCATCGGGGGCCTTACCTCGATCTCCCCCGCGGCGAGCCGGAGTCCGGCCCGCGGGATGGGGCCCTCGACGGCCAGCCGGGTCATGCCGAAAGTGACACGTATCAGTGTCTCCAGTGAGGAGTAGCCCCGGCTGTCCATGTCCCGGGTCATCTGGCGCGAGGCCTTGGCCTGCATCTCCAGGATGGTGTGGGCGAGGTCTTCCTTCGCCGCGAAGTGGAAGTACAGGGCGCCCTTGGTGACTTGGGCGTGGTCGACGATGTCGCTGAGACTGGTGGACTCATAGCCCTGCCGGTCGAACAGCTCGGCGGCGGCCGTGATGATCGTTGTGCGGGTCTGTTCGGCCCGTAGCTGCCTCGCCATCGACTGAAACACTCCCGTGAAGGAAAAAACAACGGCCCATGCCGTTTTTTCTTACCCCCTGTACACAGTAGCTCACCGTCCGACGGCTTCGACCTCGCCCCCGAAGACCACCAAGTCCCCTCACGTTCCCATCACTTGCGTCTCTCTGTCACCCCCACCCCGACTCTTGACCACTTTCGGTATCCGTGGCACGTGTCAGCGACCGTTCTCGGCCATACGAACGACCGGCCGCCCCCCGGGAGGCGCCTGTGGAGGCGCGCCTCTCCGAACGGGTCGGCCGGTCGGTTTCTGTGGATGACCTGTGGGATCAGAAGGTGAGTTTCCAGCTGTTGAGCGTTCCGGCGTCCTGGGCGGCGGTGTCCTGGACCCGCAGCTTCCAGGTGCCGTCGGCGGTCTCGCCGGAGGCGTCCACCGTGTAGGTGGCCTTGACGTCGTCGGCGGAGTCCGAGGTGCTCGCGGACTTCAGACGGTACGTCGAGCCGTCCGGTGCGACCAGGTCCAGGACGAGGTCGCCGCGGTAGGTGTGGGTGATGTCGACGCCGACCTGGAGGGCCGAAGGCGCGTTGCCGCTACGGCCGTTGACGGCGATCGGGGACTCGACGGCCGAGCCCGCGTCGGGGATCGCGACGGCGGTGGTGCTGGAGAAGGTGGTCCCCGTCGTCGTACCGCCGGTGCCGCTCACAGCCTGGACGGTCTTGGCCGCGTCGGCGAGACCGGCGCCGCAGCCGCCCGAGCAACTGCCGGGCAGGGCACGGGCGTTGGTCTTGATGGCCGACTCGATCTGGGCCGGGGTGAGCGCGGGGTTCGCCGACTTCATGAGCGCGACCAGGCCCGCGATGTGCGGGGTGGCCATGCTGGTGCCCTGGTAGTAGGCGTACGACTCGGTGGACGGGGTCTTGGTGCCGGAGTTCAGCGTGGAGTAGATGCCGTTGGCGGTGCCGGTGCCGGTCTGGCCGCCCGGGGCCGAAATGTCGACGCCCGTACCGTAGTTGGAGTAGGACGCCTTGGCGCCGGCGCGGTTGGTGGCGGCGACCGAGATGACGTTCGCGCAGTTGCCGGGCGAGTGGTTGGCGACGTTGTCGTTGTCGTTGCCCGCCGCCACGACGACCGTGGTGCCGCGGTTCACGGCGGCGGTGATCGCGCTCTGGGTGGCGGAGGTGCAGGCGCCGTCGCCGCCCAGGCTCATGTTGATGACCTTGGCGACGTTGCCGTTGGCGGGCACGCCGGAGACGGTGCCGCCGGAGGCCCAGGTGATGGCGTCGATGATGTCGGAGTCGTAGCCGCCGCACTTGCCGAGGACGCGCAGCGGGGAGATCTTCGCGCCGTAGGCGATGCCCGCGATGCCCTTGCCGTTGTTGGTGACGGCAGCGATGGTGCCGGCCACATGGGTGCCGTGCCAGGAGGAGTTGCTCGCCCCGATGCCCGAACCGCACTCGTTCGCGGCGTAGTGGTCGCCGGGGTCGGCCGGGTTGCTGTCGCGGCCGTCACCGTCGACCGAGACGGCGGTGTCGGTGATGAAGTCGTAGCCGGCGACGATGTTCGCGGCGAGGTCGGAGTGGGCGACGTAGCCGGTGTCGATGACGGCGACGGTGACACCGCTGCCGGTCGAAGTCGGCCACGCGGCGGGGACGTTCATACCTGCGGCGGCCTCGAACAGGTCCCACTGCTTGCCGTACTCGGTGTCGTTCGGGTCGGCCTGCGGGGTGTTCAGCCGGTCCGGTACGACGTAGGAGACCTGCGGGTCGGACTTGAACTCGGCGATGACGTCGGCGACTTCAGTGGTGCTCTTCGCGTCGCCGAGGCCGACGAGGGCGGCGCCGGTGCCGAGGCGGCGCTGGAAGTCGACGTCCTCGCCGGTCTCCTTGCCCTTGGCGGTGGCGTCGGCCTCGGCGGCCCGGTTCGAACTCGCCTCCGCGGCACCGGACTTGTAGCCGACGATGAGGCGCTGGGCGAGGGCGCCCGGGGCGGCCTCGGTCTGGCCGGGCAGGGCCGGTGCGGCGGCCCGCTCGGCGGGTTCCTGGGCGACGGCGGCCGAGGTGGCGACCGTGGCGAGGAGGGCCGCGGAGACCGCGGCGACGGATATCAGGGCCCGTCCGGTGGGGAATGCCGTGGGAGTGCGCAAGGGCTTGCCTTTCGTGGCCGGACTCCGAGCAGCGCGGAGCGGCGGTCGATTCGCTTCGTCGTCGAAGCGGCGGGGGGTCGAACCGGAGAGCGCCGGGCACGGAAGCCGCCTCAACAGGGGTCGCCTGTGGGTCAGCTGTGGCAAAACGATAGGCAAAGAGAAGGTCATACGGATACGGGGGAAACCCTCGGTCCGGCCGGAAACCGCCCTCGACATCGACCGGTTGACCGATCTGCCCCGGTTCACGGCGGCGAGGCGGACTGAACGCGTGGGGCCGAGGACGGTGGGGGCGGACCGAGCCCGTGGGCGGGAGGGCTGTAGGGGCGGACTGAACGCGTGGGGTCCGAGGGCCGTATGACACGGACAGACCGTTCCCGCCCCGGCCGAGGAGACGTTCCGGATGTCCCGGATGACCGCACATCGCACCGCCATGGCGGGCGCCGTCATGGCCCCGCTGCTGCTCACCGTCTGGGCGGCGGGTCCGGCGCAGGCGCACGGGGCGCCGACGTATCCGGTCAGCCGGGTGTACGCCTGCTCGCCGGACGGCGGCAGCGCGGCCAGGACGGCGGCCTGCAAGGCGGCCGTGGCGGCGAACGGACAGCCCTTCACGTTCTGGGACAACATCCGGGTCCCGAACATCAACGGACGGGACCGGCAGCTGATCCCCGACGGGAAGCTGTGCAGCGGTGGTCTGTCCGACTACAAGGGGCTCGACCTCGCCCGCAGCGACTTTCCGTCGACGCGGCTGACGCCGGGGGCGAAGCTGACGATGACATACGCGTCGACGATCGCGCACACCGGCACGTTCAAGTTGTATCTGACGAAGGCCGGTTACGACCCGTCGAAGCCGCTCACCTGGTCCGAGCTGCCGACGCAGCCGTTCGCCGAGGTGAAGGACCCGCCGCTGACGGGTGGCGCGTACCGCATCGAGGCGACGCTGCCGACGGGCCGGACGGGGCGCCAGCTGATCTACACGATCTGGCAGAACAGCAGCACCGAGGACACCTACTACTCGTGCTCGGACGTGGTGTTCCCGGGGGGCGCCGCCGCTGCCTCGTCCTCCTCGTCGGCGACCGCCGGCACGAACGACAAGGCGGCGAGTCCGTCCGCCTCGGCCGCCAAGTCGCCCACGGCCGCGGGCACTTCGGCCAAGGCCGAGGAATCCGCCGCGGCGCAGAAGGCGTCCCCCTCGGAGAAGAGCACCGCGCCGGGCAGCAGCCCGGTGGCGGCCGACACGGACGCCTCGTCGGGCGGCCCTTCGGCGCCCATGCTGGCGGGCGGCGCCGCCGCGGTGCTGGTGCTCACCGGGGGCGCCGCCCTGGCCCTGCGACTGCGCCGACGCTGAACTCGGCGCGTACAGGCCCTACTTGCTGATCTCTACTCGCTGATGCCTAGTTGGTGTAGACCGCCGCGCCGTTGTCCGTCACCGGGGCGTACTTCGCGGTGAAGTAGCCCGCGCTGAAGCACAGGGACGAGCCCGAGGTCTTGGTGAAGGCCTGGTTGGTGAAGTTGATGCTGGTGTCGGTGTTGCTCGCCGTGCCGCTCAGGCTGGGCGCCTGGTAGACGCAGGTGATGCTGCCCAGCAGGGTGGTCAGCTTGACCGTGGTCTGGATGGTGGAGCCGCTGGCCGGGGTGACGGTCAGGGTGCCGTCCGAGGCTGCCGCGGTGGTGTACGGCAGGTTGTCGACCGTGATGCTGGAGACACCGAGCACGCCGAGGACGTTGCTGGTGCAGCTGCTGCTGTCGAAGGTCTGCGCGGAGACGGACTCGGTGGCGGTGCCCGGCGCGGTCGGGTTGTCGGTGACGGTCGCGGTGAACTGCGACGAGGTGCACTTGATGCCGCTGGTGCCGGTCGCACTGGAGTACAGGGTGGCGCTGGTGCCGGAGGCCAGGGGCGCGGTCAGCACATCGCCGACGGCGACGGGCGTACCGGCGAGGCTGCCGGTGGTGAGCACCGGGGTGTCGTCCGCGGACGCCGGGACGGTGAAGGGGAGGGTGAGCGCGGCGACGGAGCCGACGAGGGTGAGGACGGTGCGAGTGCGCATGCGGGTGTACCTCTTCTTCCGAAGTGGGGCCGAACCGGGGGGGTTCTGGGGGGTTCTTTGGGGGGTGGGGGAACTGGGGGTTTTCCGAGGGTTGGCAACTGTGGCTCGGGGCGCGCGAGTTCGCCGTCGCCGGCCCGTGACGCCTTCTCCGTACGTGACGGGCCGGCAACGGCGGCCGGCCGGTGACCGGCCGGAGGCCCACGGGGGTTGAAGGCTTCCGGCCGGGCCGGGCGGTGGGGCGGACGGCACGGGCCAGGGGGGGAAGCGGCCGTGCCGGGCCGCGGGGGTTCGGACTCTGCGGGCGTGAAGTGCCCTTGTGGAAAGGGAAGTCCGGGAAACGCGGCTCCTGCCACGTGCCGGATCCGGCGCCACGGATCCGGCAAACAAGGGAGAGTTGTAGACCTGAGTGTCCGTCAACGTCAAGACGTGCAAGCCAAGTTGGTGTGCCGATCGGTGTGCGGTCCGATGCTCCACGAGATCACGGAGAGGCCTTGCCTCACAGGTGGCACATCATCAACACTCTTTTTCCACAACTCCCTTGACCCTCGAATGTAACCCCCGGTAACTTCCTCGACGGCTACTGCTGCGTAACCTGAAAGCCCTTGCACCCGCCGGGAGTTGTGAGGACGGCTGCGCCGCACTCGCTGTCCGCGCCAGGACAACGCGCCACATTGGATACCGATCCGCGTTGACTAGAGCAGCACATGGGAGCAGACATGGCTTCACCCTCGGACGCCAACTCGTCCGCAGGCAACACCCCCGAGAACCCGGAAACCGGTTCCGCACCCGAGACCGCCGAGGTTCCCGAAAGACGCGGTCAGGTCCGACTGCGCCGCGCCGCGGTGATGGCGGTGCCGGCCACCCTGGCGGCCGCCGCCCTCGGGATCCTCACCGCCCAGGGCGCCCTGGGGGTGCAGTTCTCCATCTCGGGCATGCCGTTCACGGTCACCGCCAAGTCGCTCGACGGCACCGGCTTCGAGCAGTTCGGCGACCTGGACAACATGATCCCGAACAGCCCGAACGCGGGTGACACCGGCGGGCAGGTGCTGGTCATGACCTCCGCCATCAAGAGCGCCACGCTCGACAGCCTCTGCCAGAGCGTGGACCTCGGCGGCATCAACCTGCTCATCAAGGCGGGCACCGGCTCGACCAAGGTGACGGCGAGCGACCTCACCACGGACTCGACGGAACTGTCGGGTGACGCCGCCTTCACCAACATGGAGATCGGCAACGACGCCAGCACGCTCACCAAGGCGGGCGTGCAGGGCAAGAAGGGCGTCTTCAGCCAGCAGTCCGACACCGTGCACATCGACAACCTGCGGCAGACCAACTACTCCACCACCGCTGGTGTGTTCAAGCTGCCCGGCCTCAAGCTCAGCTTCAGCGACTCGGGTTGCTGATGTCCGACAACCTGTCACGGCAGGGGACGCGGCCCGCCTTCAGAAGTTGGCGGGCTCGTCGTCCGTTCTGGGGCGGGCTGCTGCTCGCCCTGGGCGGGGCGGAGATCCTGCTCACGGAGAAGGTGTCGCTGAAGGTCGCGATGCACATCGGGATGCAGGGCATGACCGGCTATCTGCTCCCCGTGCTGATGCTGCTGCTCGGCCTGCTGATCCTCTTCAGCCCGAGTCAGCGGCTCTTCTACTCGATCGTCGGGGTCCTGTGCACGCTGGGCACCTGGCTGACCTCGAACCTCGGCGGCTTCTTCATCGGGCTGCTGCTGGGAGTCGTAGGCAGCTGCCTCGCGTTCGGCTGGCTGCCGGACCAGGAACCGCGGTCCGAGCGCAGGCGCCGCAAGCGCGAGGCGAAGTCGGAACTCCAGCACCAGGCCTGACCGTCAGGGCCTTGACGGCGTCACGCCCCGGCAAGCACAGCCGCCGGGGCTCGACGCATGCCCGCCCCGCCGTCAGTGCGCGGCGGCCGGCGGCTCGGTGGAAGCGGAAGTGGGAGCGGTCGCCGGGGACTCGGTCGAGGTGTGCACGGCGGTCGGCTCCACGGGGACCGACTCCGCCACGTTGCTCTCCTCCTTCATCGCCTTCGCCTCGCTCTTGAGGATGCGCATCGACTTGCCCAGCCCGCGCGCCGCCTCGGGGAGCTTCTTCGAGCCGAACAGCAGGATGACCATGATCGCCACGACCAGCAGGTGCCATGGTTCCAGTCCGTTGCGGAGCATGACCTCGCCCTTTCGTCCCTGACAACAGTTGCTATGTTGCGCAACTGTACAACCCACGAGTGGATCGCAGACCCCTCAGGGCCAGGGCGTACAGACCGAGCACGGCCGCCAGCAGCAGGTAGTAGGGAAGCGCGAGCCCCGTCATGCCGAGCGCCGCGCCCAGCGGAGTCGGCGGCAGCAGGAGTCCTACGGCGGCCAGTACGGCCGCGGCCCGCCCGACCGGCCCCGGTCCGCCGCCCTCCGCGAGGCTCCGTCCGGTGCGCAGGAGCAGCATCACCAGGGCCTGGGTGAGCAGGTTCTCGGTGAACCAGGCCGAGTGGAACAGCACCTCGTCGTCCACCGCGTCGGGCCCGCGCAGCGCGAGCGCCAGCACGGCGAAGGTGGCGAGGTCGGCGACCGCGTTGAGAGCCCCGAACCCGGTGATGAACCGCAGGAACGCCCGGGGCCGCAGCTCGGTCGGCCGGCGCAGCGCGGCGGCGCCCGGCCGGTCGTGGGCGAAGGCCAGTTGGGCCACGTCGAAGCAGAGGTTCTGGGCGAGCACCTGGGCCGGGAGCATCGGCAGGAAGGGCAGCAGCAGACCGGCCGCGAGCATCGCGATGACGTTGCCGAGGTTCGAGGAGAACGTGACCCGAAGATACGAGGCGATGTTGGCGCTGCTGTGCCGGCCGGCGGTGACCGCGTGCCGGATCGCGGTGAGGTCCTTCCCGGCGAGCACCACGTCGGCGGCCTCGCGGGCCACGTCGACGGCGGCCCGCGGTGCGATCCCGACGTCGGCGGCGCGCAGCGCGGGCACGTCGTTGAGACCGTCGCCGAGGAAGCCGACGGTGTGTCCGGCCGCGCGGAGGGCGGCGACCGCGCGGGCCTTGTCCTGAGGGGTGCAGCGGGCGGAGACCCGTACCTGCCCGGGGTCAAGGCCCAGTTCCCGGCACACGCGGGCCGCCGTGGCCGGATGGTCGCCGGTGAGGATCCGCACGCCGATGCCCAGCTCGGCCAGGGCTCGCAGGGCCTCGGACGCGGCCGGGTCGACGGCGTCGTGGAAGGTGACCAGTCCCCGGAAGGTCAGGCCCCGTTCGTCGGCGGGGGTGTACGCGCGCGTGCGGGCCGGGAGTTCGGCGGTGGCGACCGCCAGCAGCCGCAGCCCGGACCCGGCCTCACGGGCGGCCAGGGCGAGCAGCCGGTCCCGTTCACCGGGCTCCAGCAGACAGCGCTCCACGACGTCCTCGACCGCGCCCTTGACGATGAGGGTGTGGGTCCCGAGGGCCTCACCGCGCACCACCGCCGAGGCGAGCCGCCGTACCGGGTCGAAGGGGACGGCCGCGACCCCGTCGTACTCCTCCCCCACCGGTCCGGCCGCCGCCAGCAGCGCTTCGTCGAGGGCGTCCGGGACGGGTGCGTCGGCGAGTTGGAGGGTCCACCAGGCGGCGGTGGCGGCCCGGTTCAGGACGTCCGGGTCGTCGCGGCCGTCGGGGCCGAGGGCGCGTTCCACGACCGGGCGGTCCTGGGTGAGGGTGCCGGTCTTGTCGAGGCAGAGGACGTCGACGGCGCCCAGGTCGTGCAGGGCGGGGAGCCGTCTGACGACGACGCCGTGCGTACGGGCCAGCAGCGCGGCCCCGCGCGCGAGGCAGGTCGTGACGATCACCGGGAGCATCTCGGGGGTGAGCCCGACCGCCACCGCGACGGCGAAGGGCAGTGTCTCCAGGCCCCGGCCGCGCAGCGCCGCGTTGGCCATCAGGACCAGCGGGGGCGTCAGCAGCATGAACCGGATCAGCACCCAGGAGACACCGTGCACGGAACGGTCGAAGGCGCTCGGTTCGCGTCGCACCGGCCCGCCGTGCGCGGCGCCGAACCGGGTCCGCGCGCCCGTCTCCAGGACGACCGCCGTGGCACTGCCCGAGACGACTCCGCTGCCCTGGAAGCACAGGTGCGGCTGGGCGAACGGCCCCTCGTCGGCCGCACCCGGCAGTTCCACGGCGTCCTTGGCGACCGGCGCGGACTCGCCGGTCAGCGCGGCCTGGTGCACGGTCAGCCCGCTCGCGCGCAGCAGTCGTAGATCCGCGGGGACGAGGTCGCCGGGGCCGAGCCGGACCACGTCGCCCGGGACCAGTTCGGCGACCGGTATCTCCCGGGCCCGCACCGGGGCGCCGGCGTCCGCGCGGCGCAGTACACAGGCGGTCGAGCCGACCAGCTCGCGCAGGTCGTGCAGGGAGCGGTCGGCCCGGTGCTCGCCGCCGGCGCGCAGCACACAGCTGACCGCGACGAGCGCGAGGATCACGGCGGCGGTGCCCCAGGAGGCGACGAGCGCGGAGACCAGGCCGAGGCAGAGCAGGACGGCGGTGAAGGGGTCGCGCAGACTGCGCAGGAACAGGCGGTACCAGGGTGTCGTACGGCGTTCAGGGAGGGTGTTCTCGCCGGTCGCCGCGAGCCGGGCGGCGGCCTCCGGTTCGGTCAGTCCGCGCGGGCCGGTGTCGAGGTGCCGCAGCGCCTGGAGCGGGGTGTGCCGGTGGGCGGCGGCGTCAGAGTCCACGGAGTCGGGGGGCGGGCACATCGCGGTCGGCGCGGTCGGTGAGGCGGGCGACCGCGAGCCGGACCACGTCGACCACGTCCGGGTCGTCGACGAAGTACACCTGACGGCGACCCTCGCGGCGGGAGCGGACCAGGCCTGCGAGCTTCAGTTTGGTGAGGTGCTGGCTCACGGCGGGCAGCGCGCCGCCGACCCGCTCCGCGAGCCCGGTCACGTCGCTCTCGCCCTGGGCCAGTGCCCACACGATGTGCAGCCGCGCGGGCGAGGCCAGGAGGCCGAAGGCGGCGGCAGCGCCCGCGAGTACGTCGGCGGACGGGTCCTCGAAGCCGCGGCCGGCTGTCTGCACCGTCGTCGCCTCCGTCCTCGCCCTTGCTTCCGTACGAACCGCCCCAGTCTAGGGGGCCGGAACTTCTCTCCGGTCCGGGGAGTTTCCACGGTGTCGCAGACCCGGATCTGTATACGACCGACTACACACATGGAGAGCGCATGGCCCTGTGGGACCGCTTCAAGGAGTCCGCGTCGACGATGCAGACCCAGCTCGTGGCGAAGAAGAACGACCTGAAGAGCGGGGCGTTCCGGGACGCGAGCATGGCGATGTGCGCGCTCGTGGCCGCTGCCGACGGGACCGTGGACCCCTCGGAGCGGCAGCGCGTAGCCCAGCTCATCGCGAGCAACGAGGTGCTGCAGAACTTCGACGCGATGGACCTCCAGCGCCGTTTCGACGCCAACCTGGACAAGCTGACGGCCGACTTCGCCTTCGGCAAGGTCAGCGTGTTGCAGGAGATCGCCAAGGCGAAGAAGAAGCCCGCCGAGGCGCGTGCCGTGATCCAGATCGGCATCGTGATCGGCGGCGCGGACGGCGACTTCGACAAGACCGAGCAGGCCGTGGTCCGCGAGGCCTGCTTCACCCTGGACCTCCCGCCGCACGAGTTCGACCTCTGACCGGCCGTCGGGGGACATGACCGGGAGCACGCCGGACGCCCCGCCCCGGACCGCGGCCTGATCCACGCCCCGCGCCTCGACGGCCGGGCGCACTTCGGCCGGATCGCCGCGGTCCCCGGCGTCCCGGCCCAGACCCTCACGCGGCGCCGGAGCCGGCCGCGTACGCATCCCGCCCGACGCCCCGTCACGCGACTCACCCCCGAGGCGTACGCATCGCGTCCGGCGCCGGGGCGCGCCTCTCACGTACCGCGCCCCGGCATACACGCCATCAGCACCACCACACTCCGGAACGCCATCCCCAAGGTCGCCCCGAGCTGCTGGACCGCCTTGAGCGGCGTCGGCGGTGATCGCGTCGGGCGTGCCGGTGACGAGGATGCCGAGTCCGCCGTAGGTCACGCGGCGCCTCGCTCCAGGGCACCTCCGGCGCGGTCCCCGGGATCGCCGGTTTCTGCCGTCCGGGGCCCCTCGGGGCGATGAAGTCCCTTACGGGAAGCCCGAGTTGCCGATGTAACCATCCGTCCCCCCGTGTGTAACCTCCTCAACCTCCTTACGACGTCGAGATGATCACAATGCGGCAGCAACAACTCACTCCGGGTCGCTGCTCACTTGACTACCAGCGGTCACACACGATTGGCTCCGGCCCAGCGGGAGTCACCCGGTCGGCGCACCTCATACGGCTCCGGGCGCACTCTCCCCGTCCCCCGAGCTCGGCCGCACAGCGAGGTGCCGCACCCCCCATGACCACTCCTCCCTCACCTCACGCCCCCTTCCGTCGCATACGCGGCACGGTGCTGACCGGCACCTTCGCCGTCTGTCTGCTGCTCGCCGGCTGCTCCGGGACCGGTGGTTCCGGGTCCGGTTCGGGCACGGGCGCGGCCGGTGCCGCGGGCACCGGCCGCCTCAAGATCGCCATGGTCACCCACGCGAGCAAGGGCGACGCCTTCTGGGTGCTGGTGAAGAAGGGCGCCGAGGCCGCCGCCGCCAAGGACGGCGTCGAGCTGACGTACACGAGCGACCCGGACGCCACCGGGCAGGCCGAGCTGGTGCGGGACGCGATCCGGGACGGGGTCGACGGCATCGCGCTGACGCTGGCCAAGCCGGACGCGATGAAGGCGCCGATCGCCCAAGCCAAGGCCTCGGACATCCCCGTGGTCGGCCTCAACTCCGGTATCGACTCCTGGCAGTCGGACGGTGTCCTGGAGTTCTTCGGGCAGGACGAGAGTGTCGCGGGCCGCGCCGTCGGCGAGAAACTGGACGCCCTCCAGGCCAAGCACGCCCTGTGCGTGATCCACGAGCGGGGCAATGTCGCCCTGGAGGCGCGCTGCGCGGGCGTGAAGAAGACGTTCACCGGCGAGACCGACATCCTCTACGTGGACGGCACCGACATGAACGCCGTGGGCGCGGGTGTCACGGAACGGCTCAAGCAGGACCCCAGCATCGACGAAGTGGTCATGCTGGGCGCCGACTTCGCGCTGTCCGCGGTCAAGTCCGTGAAGGCGGCGGGCAGCAAGGCCAAGGTCGCGACCTTCGACCTCAACTCGGCCCTGGTCAAGGCCGTGCAGAGCGGGGACGTACAGTTCGCCGTTGATCAACAACCGTATCTGCAGGGCTATCTGGCCGTGGACTCGTTGTGGCTGTACAAGACCAACGGCAACATCAGTGGCGGCGGGGCGGCTCCCGTGCTCACCGGCCCGGCGTTCGTGACGAAGACGAACGTCGGCGCGGTCGCGAAGTACGCGGCCAACGGAACGCGCTGACCGGACACTTCGTACGAGGATGTAGCGAGGACGACCACGATGTCTCCACGGACAGGTGCCCGGCGCCGCGTCGGTTCCATACGTCTTTCCCTGATCCTGCTCGCCCTGGTCCCCAGCGTCACGCTGGCCGCGATGTGGGGCGTGACGACGACCCAGATGTTCACCGAGGGCCTGCGGCTGCGCTCGCAGACCGAGTTGAGCATGTCGACCGGCGCCATGGGCACCGAGGCCGCGCTCGCGCTCCAGCAGGAGCGCAGTCTGTCGGCGGCCTGGCTGGCCTCGCCGCACGGCTCGCGGGCCGCGCTGGACGCGCAGCGGGTCAAGACGGACAAGGCGGTGGCCCGGCTCGTGGGCCAGTCCGGCGCGATCAAGAAGGCACCGGCCCGCATCAGGGACCGGATGTACTCGGTCGTCGCCTCGGTGGACAGCCTGGAGTACTACCGGGACCAGGTGGACAAGCCCTCCGACATCACCGCCCAGCAGGTGCTGGACCAGTACACCTCGATCATCAACGACCAGATGCAGGCGTTCCAGGCGCTGTCCCAGGTCGACGACGGCGACCTCACCTCGCAGGCCGGGCCGCTCATCACGCTGGAGCGCGGCGCCGAGATGGTCTCCGTGGAGGACGCGCAGCTGACGCTGAACTGGCCCTCCGGACACCTCGACGACAAGACGTGGGAGGCGTTCGCGGAGCAGGTGCACGCCCGGCGCTGGCTGGTCGAGAACCAGATCGTCGGCATGTTCACCGGCAGCGCGAAGGACCAGGTCGAACGGGTCCTGCTGAGCCCGCAGTGGAAGACCCTGGAGTCGGTGGAGAACAAGGTGCTCGCGGCCGGCACCACGAGCGGCGGCCCGGACGGCCGGGTCACCCTGCCGAACCTGCAGAAGGAGTGGAACTCCGCGCTGACCGAGGTCGGCGACCAGTACACGGTCATGATCAGGCAGCAGACGGCCGGGCTCCTCGACCGCAGTTCCGACAAGGCGCACAGCCTGCTCGTCACCGCCGCCTCGCTGAGCGCGGGCGGACTCGCCGCCCTGCTGCTGTGCGTGGGCATGTCCTGGCGGATCACCCGCTCGCTGTCGCGGCGCCTGCGCGGTCTGAAGATGGCCACGCTGGGCCTGGCCGAGGACCGGCTGCCGGACGTGGTCGCCCGGTTGAACCGCGGCGAGAAGATCGACGTGGAGTCCGCGACCCCGCCGCTGGACTACGGCGGCGACGAACTCGGCCAGGTGGCCCAGGCGTTCAACACCGCGCAGCGCACCGCCGTGCACACCGCGATCGAACTCGCCGACACCCGGCGGGGGTTCCAGAAGGTCATCCTCGGCATCGCCCGGCAGAGCCAGAACCTGGTCAACCTCCAGCTCACCAAGCTCGACCAGCTGGAACGCCGGCACGACGACCCCGAGGTGCTGCGCGGCCTGTACGAACTGGACTCCACGGCAAGCCAGTTGCGCCGCTACGAGGAGAACCTCGTCGTCATCAGCGGTGAGCAGCCGCGCCGCAGCTGGACCGAGCCGGTCGCGCTGATCGACATCCTGCGCAGTGCCGTCGGCGAGGTCGCCGAGTACCAGCGGGTGGAGGTGCACACCGAGGAGGAGGTGTGCCTCGCGCCGCCCGCGGTCGCCGACGTGATCCATCTGCTGGCCGAGCTGATCGACAACGCGACGGTGTACTCCCCCGCGCCCAGCCCGGTCGGCGTGCGGGCCGCGATGGTCGCCAAGGGTCTGGTGATCGAGGTCGAGGACCGCGGGCTCGGCATGTCCGAGGAGGACTACGCCTCGCTCAACCAACAGCTCGCGATACCCCCGCAGTTCGACGTCGTCGCCCTCGCCGACGACCTGCGCCTGGGCATGTTCGTGATCGCCCGGCTCGCCACCCGGCACGGCATCGCGGTGACGCTGCGCTCCTCGCCGTACGGCGGCACCACCGCGATCGTGCTGATCCCGCACGAGATCGTCGTACCCGAGCCGTTGGAGGAGCCGGCGCCGGTCGCCGCGAAGGGCGCCGACGAGGCCGTCACCGTGGAGCGGGTCGCCGCCGCGGCCGAGCAGGCGGCCGAGCTGCCGGGCCCCGCGGCCGGGGCGCTGCCCGCCATTCCCCCGGCGCGGTCCGCCGAGCCGCCGGTCACCGCCGATCTCGGCGGGCTCGCCCCGTTGCCACGGCGGGTGCCGCAGACCAGTCTGGCCAGTGAGTTGCGGGAGGAGGCAGGACCGGCCGAGGAGGACGGTGAACTGGAAGACTTCACCGCGGAACGTGCGGCTTCCTCGCTGGCCGGGTTCCAGCGCGGCACGTTCCAGGCGCGTGACTCCCTCGACGACGACGCGCCGTCGCAGTACGACCGGGAGGAAGCAGCCGCCTCCTCGAATCCGCCCGCCGACCGCTCATGAAGGACTCCGCCATGACACGTCCCGTGCCCGCCACGCACACCCAACTCGACCAGTTGCTCACCGGACTCGTGGACCGGGTGGCCGAGGTGAACCAGGCCGTCGTGCTGTCCGAGGACGGCCTCGTCGTCAGCAAGTCCACCGGGTTCCTGCGCGACGACGCCGAGCGGCTCGCGGCCACCGCGTCCGGGCTGATGAGCCTCAGCAAGGGGGTCAGCATGGACTTCCGCGGCGGTCCCGTGCGCCAGGCGCTGATCGAGATGGCGAACAGCTATCTGATCCTCACCTCGGCCGGCCCCGGCGCCCACCTGGTCGTGCTGACCGGTCCGGGCGCGGACGTCGGGGTCGTGGCGTACCAGATGAACATGCTGGTGAAGAAGATAGGCGAGCATCTCAGCGCCGCGCCGCGGGCGGGCGTCGGCCCCGCGGCCGGCTCCGGCGAGTGAGGTGAGCGGTGGCGACGCGGCGGGACGGCTGGTACGACCGTTCACGCTGACCGGTGGCAGAACCCGGCCCAGCCGCGCCGATTTCACCCTCATCACCACGGTCACCGCGGTCGACCCGGCGCCCGCGCGGGCGCCCCGGCCGCAGCCGGAACAGTCCCGCATCCTGCGGCTGTGCGCGGAGCCGCTGGCGGTGGCGGAGGTCGCGGCCCTTGTCGACCTTCCGGTGAGCGTGGTAGTGATCATGCTCTGCGACCTGCTGGAGGCGGGCCTGATCACGGCCCGTCCGCCGCACCCGGTCTCCCGTACCAGCCCGGACATGGACCTGCTGCAGAAAGTGAGGGAGGGCCTTGGCCGGCTCTGACACCATCGCTCCGGCACCCGCGCCGCCCGAGACGGTCAAGATCCTGATCGCGGGGGGCTTCGGCGTCGGCAAGACCACCATGGTCGGTTCGGTGAGCGAGATCGCGCCGCTGCGCACCGAGGAACCGCTCACCTCGGCGAGCCTGGCCGTCGACGACCTCGACGGCATCGAGGAGAAACGGGCCACCACCGTGGCCCTGGACTTCGGCCGCATCACCATAGGCCAGGACCTGGTGCTGTACCTGTTCGGCACCCCGGGCCAGCAGCGCTTCTGGTTCATGTGGAACGACCTGGCGCTCGGCGCCCTCGGCGCGGTGGTCCTGATCGACGTGCGCCGCCCGAAGTCCAGCTTCGCGGCCGTCGACTTCTTCGAACGCCGGGGCATCCCCTTCGTGGTGGGCGTGAACGGCTTCTACGGCGAACACCCGTACCCGGCGGAGGCGGTCCGCGACGCGCTGGCGCTCCCTGAGCACGTCCGGGTGCTGCTGTGCGACGCCCGCGAACGCGACTCGTGCCGGAACGTACTGATCGCGCTGCTGGACCAGTTGATCGAGGCGGCCATCGAGGACGGCGGGGGCGGCAGGCTCACTCGTCCGCCCCGCTGAGCGGTTCGTCCGAGGAGGCGATGATCCGGGCCGAGAGGTCCGGCTCGGCCATCTCCCGGTCGAAGGGGAACATCGGCCGCCGGATGCGGTGATGGCCGAGCCGGACCAGGTCCTGGTCGACCCCGCCCGGGGTGAGCGCCATCTTCCAGTCGGCGGCCATGGCGAACAGCTCGGGTTCCAGATAGCCGATCTTCACGAGCACGAGATCGGCCGCGCGCGGCGCCAACTCCAGGTCGGTGAAGTCGTGTTCGTGGTGGTACGGCTTCCGCAGCCGGGTCAGGATCACGTACACGCTGCCCACCTTGAGCACCACCTCGGTCTCGGCGTCCCGGTCGCCGTGGCGGACCGAGTGGACGACACCGGTGAGGGTCAGCGGGGGCGCGTGGCGGTCGTCGACCTCCGCGCCCGCCGTGACGGTCACGGTGGCGCCGACGCCGGCTTTTACGGCCGTGTCCACCGCGGCCGGTCCGGGCAGCGACGCGTAGATGACCGTAGGGCCGTCGTCGTTCTTGAACTCCGGGCGCTCCAGGACCTGTTGGAGGCCCCAGGTGACGTCGCCCGCGCCGCCGGCGGTCGGGTTGTCGCCGGTGTCGCTGATGAAGTACGGGCGGGCGGTCGAGGCGAGGGCCTCGTCCAGGCACTCGGTCAGGGTGCCGGTCGGGGCGACGAACGCGAAGTCGTGCCGGGCGTCCCAGAAGTTGCGCGCCAACTGTTCGGCGCCTGCGGTGACTTGGGGTTCGGACTGGCCGGTGACGACCACCGCGGCGCGGTTGCGGGGTTCGTCGGCCCACGCGTAGCCGACCCAGATCGCCGCGTCGGTGATTCCGTCGGTGGCTTCTACGTCTTCTACGGCCGCGTAGACGCTCCGTGCCGGTTCGATACGGGTGGAGGTCTGCTCGCCCGCGAGGAGTACGGGGACCGGGATCCACGCCTTGACCGGGCGGGGGGCGCCGCTCGCCAGAAGGTCGACGAGGTTGCGGGCGGCGCGTTCCTTGGTGTCCATGGCGTCCTCGTGCGGGGCCATGCGGTAGCAGGTGATCAGGTCGGTGGCGTGGACCAATTCTCGGGAGACGTTGCCGTGGAGGTCCATGGAGGTCGATACGAGGGTGTCCGGGCCGACGGTTTCCCTTATGCGGGTGAGGAGTCGGGCCTCGGCGTCGTCCATGCCCTCTACTGTCATCGCGCCGTGGATGTCGTACCAGAGGCCGTCCAGGGGGCCCAATTCCCTTAGCCGGTCGATGAGTTCGTCGGAGAGGGCGGTGAAGGCGGTGGACGTCACGGTGCCGCCGGGGAGGGCCTTGCCGACCAGGGCGCCTTGCCAGTCGGCGGCTTCCCTGAGCGGGGTGCCGGGGGCGAGGAAGGGGTAGCGGGTGAGGACTTCGGGGCCTCGTTGGGGGTGGAAGGCGGGGGCTTCCGTGCGGGCCGGGGAGAAGGTCGAGGATTCGATGCCGAGGCCTGCGATGGCGATGACAGGACGTGAAGAAGGCAATGGGGGCTCCAGGTTGTGTGTCGGGTGCGGGTGCGTGGGGGCTGGTCGCGCCCACGCGGCGGAGCCGCAAATTGATACAGCCCCGCGCCCCTAAAAGGACAAGTCACCGCGTTTTGTCTGTGACCGTCTGCAATGCCTGCGCCAGGGCCCGTTGCAGTGCGAACTGGCCGGCGCCCACCAGCCCTGCGTCCGCGCCCAGGCTGGCCCGTTCGATCACCAGGTGCTCCGTCACCAACGGGTGGCAGCCTTCGTAGAGTTGGCTGCGGACTGCCGCGACGAAGGGTTCCAGGGTCGAGAGGATGCCGCCCAGATACACGGCGTCCGGGTTGAAGAAGTTGACGTTGGCCGCCAGGACTTGGCCGAGGTAGCGGCCGGCCTGGCGGACGGCTCGGGTTGCCTCGGGGTGGGAGTCGGTGGCGAGGCGTACGACGTCCTCCGTGGTCGTCACGTCGAGGCCGTGGCCGCGCAGGATGCGGACCAGGGCTGCGCCCGAGGCGACCGTTTCCAGGCAGCCGGTGTTGCCGCAGGAGCAGGGGATGTCGTGGGCGGCCTCGACGCGGACGTGGGTGATCTCACCCGCCGCGCCGGTGCCGCCGCGGTAGAGGCGGCCGTCGGCGATGACGCCCGCGCCGATCGCGGTGCCCGTCTTGACCATGATCGACTGGCGGCGCTCGGCGGGCTGCACGGTGTGCTCGCCGACGGCCATGCAGTTGGCGTCGTTCTCGATGGCCGCCGGGACGCCGAACCGGTCCTCCAGCCAGGCCCGGACCGGGAACCGGTTCCAGCCGGGCATCCGGGACGGGAGCGTCACGACGCCGCCGGCGACGTCGACCGGGCCCGGCAGCGAGAGGCCGACCCCGCGCAGCAGTTCCGGGCCGCGTCGCTCGGCGAGGCTCTGGAGGGTGTCGGCGAGGCCCGGCAGCGCCGCCTCGGGACCGTCCGCCGTGGGAAAGGGCACGGTCGACACGTCGGTGAGGCCGCCGCCGGGGAGGACGACCCCCACGTGCGCGTGCTTGCCGCCCAGTTCGGCCGCGACCGCGAAGCCGTCGCTGCCGCCCAGCCGGAGCACCTTGCGCGGCCGGCCGCCGGTGGAGGAGCGGGTGCCGTGCTCGGCGACCAGGCCCAGGGACACCAGCTGACTCACCGCGAGGGAGATCGTCGAGGGCGCGGCGCCCAGCAGTTCGGCGAGGTCGGTGCGGGTCGCGGCCTGCCCGGAGGCGAGGAGTTCGAGGACGTGCTCGGCCAGTGAGGAGACGCCCGAGGTGCTCTTCCGGCGATGGGCACTTTTTTCAGGCATGAAGGAAGTTACTTCCGGATCGGCGGTCGGGGCGACGAGCGTAAGTCACCCGCATGCCCTGTGCGCTTTTTCCAGAACGGCAGTAACAGGCTTTTTACAGCGGCACGCCTGTTTCTTCGCCCACAGGGGTCGTTGACTGTCCTCACTCCCGCCTCCGCCCCTCTTTTTCCGAGGAGAACCATGTCCCCTGTCCGCAAGAGACTCCTCGCCGGCGCCTCCCTGACCTCGGCCGCGCTGCTGCTCGCGGGCTGTTCCGGGTCGAGCGGTACGTCGTCCTCCGGGTCGCACGACTCGATCAACTACGCGCTGCCCGCGAACTTCACCCCGAACTGGATCCTCCCGATCGGCACCGCGGCCCACCTCAACACCAATAACATCTCCATCGCGAACGCCCTGTGGGAACCGCTGATCGCCTACGACGGCTCGACCGGAACGATGGGCTGGAACAAGAAGGGCTCGGTCGCGACCGCGGCGGACTTCGCGGCCGACAACAAGAGCGTCACGATCACCCTCGGCGAGCGGCAGTGGAGCGACGGGAAGCCGATCACCTCCGCCGACGTGAAGTTCTGGTTCGACCTCATCAAGGCGAACAAGGCGCAGTGGGCGGGCTACAACCCCGGCAAGGCGCCGGACAACTGGACGTCCTTCAAGACCGTCGACGCCCGCCATTTCACGATCACCTTCGACAAGGCCTACAACCCGCAGTGGATGCTGGCCAACGAGCTGAGCCTGATCAACCCGCTCCCTCAGCACGTGTGGGACAAGGCCGGGGACGCCAAGAAGGACTGGACGTACCTCAACAGCGCGGCGAAGAACATCAACGGGTACGCCACGAACGCCCTGTGGAAGACGGTCAGCGGCCCGTACACCGTGAAGTCCTTCTCCACGGCGGGCAAGGTCGTCCTGGCCGCCAACCCGAAGTACGACGGCGGCGAGAAGGCCGGCATCCCCACCGTGAACCTCCTCCCCTTCACGACGGCGGACGCCGAGAAGAACGCGCTGCGCTCCGGGAGCGTCGACTACGGCTACATCGAGGCCACCGACCTCGACCAGAAGGACAGCTTCACCGCACAGGGTTACACCGTGAAGCCGTGGTCGGGCTGGGCGATCACCTACATGCCGTACAACTTCAACAACCCTGCCATGGGTGCGGTGTTCAAGCAGCTCTACGCCCGGCAGGCCGTACAGCGGTCGATCGACCAGAGCACTCTGGCGAAGGTCGTCTTCAACGGGACGGCGGTGCCCGGGTACGGGCCGGTCCCGCAGGCGCAGACCTCGTCGTTCCTGTCGGCCACGCAGAAGAGCGACCCGTATCCGTTCTCGACCTCGGCCGCCAAGTCGCTGCTCACCGGCCATGGTTGGAGCGAGCAGGGCGGGGTCATGACCTGCACGAGCCCAGGCACCGGAGCCGCCCAGTGCGGTGCGGGGGTCGCCAAGGGGACGAAGTTCCAGATGCAGGTGCTGTCGCAGTCCGGTTCGACCGTGACCGACAACATGATGAGCGCGATCCAGTCCTCGCTCGCGAAGACCGGCATCAAGTTCTCCATCAAGACCGCGCCGGTCAACTCCGTGCTGTCGCAGACCCCGCAGTGCACGGCCTCGCAGTCGATCTGCAAGTGGCAGCTGTCCTACTTCGGTACGGCGGGCAGCTGGTACTTCCCCGCCTTCCCGACCGGTGACTCGCTCTTCCAGACCAAGGGCGGCGCGAACTTCGGCAACTACTCCAACGCCGACGTCGACCAGCTCATCTCCGCGTCCACGACGTCGAGTTCGACCCAGGCGGTCCAGGACTACAGCGCGGCCCTCGCCAAGGACCTGCCGGTGATCTGGCTGCCCGAGCCCGACTACCAGATCTCCGTCGTCAAGAACGGCCTCGGCGGCTTCTCCCAGGACCCGCTCGCCAACTTCCACCCGGCACAGTGGAAGTGGACCAGCTGAGGCATGGACACCCTCCTGTATCTGACCCGGCGGATCGCCCAGGCGCTGGTCGTCATCCTCATCGTGACGGTCGTGGTCTTCGGTCTGCTGCACGCGCTGCCCGGGGGTCCCGCACGCGGGATCCTCGGGCCGCAGGCCACGCCCCAGCAGATCACGCTCTTCAACCACGACCAGGGGCTCGACCGGCCGCTGCCCGTCCAATACCTGTACTACCTGCGGCAGTTGCTGCACGGCGACCTCGGCACGTCGTACACCCTCAACGAGGCGGTGTCCCAGCTCATCGGGCAACGGCTGCCGAAGACACTGGTGTTGACCGTGCTGTCGGCGGTCGTGGGGCTGGTGCTCGCTCTTCCGCTGGGCATGTGGCAGGCGGTGCGGCGGAACAAGCCGGCCGACTACGTCATCACCACGCTGAGCTTCGTGGCGTACTCGACTCCCGTGTACTTCCTCGGACTTGTGCTGGTGATGGTCTTCACGCAGGTCGTGCGGTGGTTTCCTTCGCAGGCGCCGCAGGGGGACACGGTCGCTCAAGTCTTCGCGGATCCCGTGGCGTTGGTGCTGCCGGTGGTGACGGGGGCGGCCTCGATGGTCGCCGTGTTCAGTCGGTACATGCGGGCGGCGACCTTGGAGAACCTGTCCGAGGACTACGTCCGGACGGCTCGGGCGGGGGGTTCTCGGCAGCGGGCGATCCTCTTCAAGCATGTGTTCCGGAACTCGTTGACTCCGGTGATCGCGATGCTCGGGTACTACGTGCCGGTGCTGTTCGGTGGGGCGCTGGTCGTCGAGCAGCTCTTCAACTACCCGGGGATGGGGCTGTTGTTCTGGAGTGCGGCCCAGTCGTCCGACTATCCGGTGCTGTTGGGGTGTGTGCTGGTGATCTCTGTGGCGACTGTGGTGGGGACGCTGCTCGCCGATGTCGTGCAACGGATCGTGGATCCTCGCGTGAAAGGGGCCACGACATGAGTGTTCAAAGTGCCGGTCGGTGGGGGCTGGTCGCGCAGTTCCCCGCGCCCCTGAGAGCGCGCTTCGCGCGCAACAAGCTTGCCGTTGCCGGGATCGTCCTAGTCGCCCTCTTCTTTCTTTTCTGCTTCCTCGGGCCTCTCCTCTACTCCACCGATCAGACCCATACCGATCTCACCCAGGTCAACCTCTCGCCCAGCGGGGGCCATTGGCTCGGTACCGATGCCGTCGGGCATGACGAGCTGGGGCGGCTCATGTACGGCGGGAAGGTGTCCTTGCTCGTCGGGCTTGCCGCCGGGGTGCTCGCCACCGTCATCGGGACGCTCTGGGGGTCGGTCGCCGGGTATGCCGGTGGATGGGTGGACGCCGTCATGATGCGGGTCGTGGATGCGGGGATCGCGATCCCCGCGCTGTTCATCCTGCTCGTCGTGTCCGCGATCACCACTCCCGGTGTGCCGGGGCTGATCGTCATTCTGGGGCTGGTGTCCTGGCTCGTGCCCTCGCGGCTCGTGCGGGCCGAGACGCTGACCCTGAAGCGGCGGGACTATGTGCTGACCCTGCGGGCCATCGGCGGCAGCCACGGACGGGCCATCGCCCGGCACATCCTGCCCAACTCGGTGTCGACGATCGTCGTCGCGGCCACCTTCCAGGTCGCCGACGCGATCCTGCTCGTGGCCTATGTGTCCTATCTGGGACTGGGAGTCCAGCCGCCGGCGACCGACTGGGGCGGCATGCTCTCGGCCGGGCTGACGGCCGCCTACTCGGGGCGCTGGTGGCTGATCGTGCCGCCGGGTCTCGCGATCATCCTCGTCGTGTGCGCGTTCAACGCGATCGGTGACGGACTGCGGGACGCCTTCGACGTGAAGGGACGCGGATGAACGACATCCTGGAGATGGAGAATCTGGGCGTCACCTTCTCGACCGAGAGCGGTGACGTGCCCGCCGTACGCGGGGTTTCGTTGCGGGTGGCGCCCGGCGAGACGCTGGCCCTGGTGGGTGAGTCCGGGTCGGGGAAGTCGACCGTGGCACTCGCCGCCCTCGGGCTGCTGCCGGGCAACGCCCGTGCGTCCGGGGGCGTTTCGGTCGGCGGTACGGATGTGGTCGGCGCCGGTGAGGCCGAACTCGCGCGACTGCGTGGACGTACGGCCTCGATGGTGTTCCAGGAGCCGGCCACCGCACTCGATCCGCTGACCCGAATCGGCAGGCAGATAGCGGAAGTTGTACGGAATCATCGGGACGTGTCGCGGCAGGAGGCGGCCGGCGAAGCCGTCGAGCTGTTGCGCAGGGTCGGGATTCCCGATCCCGAGCGGCGGGCCTCCGCGTTTCCGTTCCAGTTGTCCGGCGGGCAGCGGCAGCGGGTCGTCATCGCCATGGCCATCGCCAACTCGCCGGGGCTGCTCGTCGCGGACGAGCCGACCACGGCGCTCGATGTCACCGTGCAGGCCGAAATCCTCGATCTGCTGCGGGCGTTGGCCGTCGACTCGGGGACGGGCGTGCTGCTGGTCACGCACAACATGGGGGTCGTCGCCGACTTCGCCGACCGGGTCGCCGTGATGCTGGAGGGGGAGATCGTGGAGACGGGAGCGGTGGAGGACGTGCTGTTGCGGCCCACGCACGAGTACACGCGGAAGTTGTTGGCGGCCGTGCCCCGGCTGGCCGTGAGCGAGCCGGTGGGTGCCGTACGCCGGCAGAGCGAGGGGGCGCCCGTCGTCGAACTCCGGGGCGTGGGCGTGCGGTTCGGGCGGGGGCCGCGTGCCGTGCGGGCGCTGGACGACGTGTCGCTGACCGTGCGGGCCGGGGAGACCGTGGGGCTCGTCGGTGAGTCCGGGTCGGGGAAGTCGACCGCCGCGCGAGTGGCGCTGGGCCTGGTCGCGCCGGAGTCCGGGGACGTCTCGCTCTTCGGGGCCGATCTGCGCAGGACGCGGGGGCGGGCGCGGCGGGCCCTGCTCGCCGGGGTCGGTGTGGTGCTCCAGGATCCGGTGGCCTCGCTGGACGCGCGGATGAGTGTCGCGGAGTGCGTCGCCGAGCCGTTGCGGGTGCACCGGCGTGGCATGGGAGCCGTCGAGCGGCGCGAGCGGGTTGCCGAGGTGCTCGAACTGGTGCGGCTGCCAAGGGAGTTGGCGAGGCGTGGGCCACGTGAGCTGTCCGGTGGGCAGCGGCAGCGGGTGAGTCTTGCCCGGGCCCTCGTGCTCGAACCCCGGCTGCTGGTCGCGGACGAGCCGACGAGCGCGCTGGACGTGAGTGTGCAGCGGACCGTGCTGGAGGTGATCGCCGAGTTGCAGGCGGAGCTCGGGTTCGCGTGTCTCTTCGTGTCGCACGACCTGGCCGTGGTGCAGCGGTTCGCGGGGCGGGTCGTCGTGATGCGGGGCGGGCGGGTCGAGGAACAGGGGGCGACCATGAGCACCTTGCTGCATCCGGAGAGCGCATACACGCGGCGGCTCATCGCCGCCGTGCCGGTGCCCGATCCGGTGGTCCAACGGGAGCGCAGAGAACGCCGGGTGGCGTCGGGGACGGAGGCCGGCGCGTGAGCGGGGCTCACCAGGTGATCGCCGGATTCGACATCGGCGGGACCACCACTCAGGTCGTGCTGTGCACGGACCGGCTCGATGTGCTGGACCGGGTGGAGGTGCCGACCCCGGCGAGCGAGGGCGGGGCGGCGATGGTCGGCGCCGCGCTCTTGGCGCTGCGGCTGCTGCTGGGCCGTACGCCCGCCCGGTTGCTCGGGGTCGGGGTCGGGGCGGCCGGGCTCGTGGACGTACGGGCTGGGCGAATCCTCGTGGCGAGCGACTCGTTCCGTGACTGGGCCGGGTTCGAGGTGACGGCGACTGTCCAACAGGCTCTGGACGTACCGGCGTTCCTCGACAACGACGTCAACGCGTTTCTGCGCGGGGAGGTCGCGAAGGGCGCCGTCGTGGGCGAGGAGAACGTGCTCGCGATGACGCTCGGCACCGGGGTGGGTGGCGCGCTGTGGCTGAATGGCGCCCTTTACGACGGGCCGCGCGGGGCGGCCGGCGAGATCGGTCATGTGCCGGGGTTCGGCGAGCTGCCGTGCACGTGCGGCGGCCGGGGGCATCTGGAGACGCTGGCGTCGGGGCGGTCGATCGCGGCGCGGTACGGGGAGCGGACGGGGGTGGAACGTAGCGCCCGCGCGGTCGCCGAGGCGGCTCTCGGCGGCGATCCGGACGCGCTCGCCGTGTACCGGGAGGCGGGCCGGGGTGTGGCCCGTGCGCTGCTGATCACGGCGGGGCTGCTGGATGTCACGACGTGCGTGATCGGCGGGGGTGTCAGCCGGTCGTGGGCGCTGCTCGGGGCGGCCGTGCGGGAGACGCTGGCGCTGGAGCCGCCGGTGAGCGGTCACCCGGTGCGGGTGCTGCCGGCCCGGCTGGGCGGTGACGCGGTGGCGGTCGGGGCGGCGGCCAGGGCGCGGACGGAACTGCTGATCCACACAGGGGGCTCGTAGCCGACGCCTACGTGAACGACGAGAACCGGCCAAGCACGACCGTGTGATTGACGCGCACGCGCCCCATCTCTACCTTCTGATCGACTTACCGAACCTCGTTCGGTATATCGAACTCCTTTCAGAACGATGGGCCGCTCGCACCCCACTCGCACCCCACTCGCACCCTGGAGAACACATGGCCGTCCCCCCTCTCCCCCACCCCTCCCGCCGCCTGTTCCTCGGCATGGCCGCGACCCTCCCCCTCGCGGCCACCGGCGCGCTCACCCTCGGCGCCGGCAGCGCGGCGGCGGCGACCGACTCGGCCTATGTCATGTGCTACTTCACCGAGTCGCCGACGTTCCTGGGCGCCAACTACGGCCTGCACCTGGCCGTCAGCCTCGACGGTCTGCAATGGACCCCGCTGAACCAGAACGCGCCCGTCGCCACTCCGACCGCGGGCTCCCTCGGTCTGCGCGACCCCTTCATCCTGCGCAAGCAGGACGGCACCTTCGTGGTCCTCGCGACGGACCTCAACGGCACCGACTGGTCGTACGTCAGCCAGTACATCCATGTCTGGGACTCCACCGATCTGCGCACCTTCACCGGCTACCGGCGGATGAAGGTGCACAGCCTGGACACCCACGCGTGGGCGCCGGAGTCGTACTGGGACGCGGGGCGCGGGCAGTACGGGGTGATCTACTCGGCCGTCAACGACAGCGGCCACAACGTGATCATGGTCAACTACACGAGCGACTTCGTGACCGCCGGGGATCCGCAGGTGTTCTTCGACCCCGGTTACGACGTCATCGACGGTGATCTCGCGGTGGGCGTGAACGGGGTCAACTACCTCTACTTCAAGAAGAACTCGACGCTGGTCGGCGCGAAGTCCACGTCACTGGACCCGGGCAGCTTCACCGAGTTCAGCACCGCGGTCTCGCACAACGGCACCGAGGCGCCGACCCTGGTCAAGTCCCTTGCTTCCAGCTCCACTTGGTACCTGTGGGGCGACACCTGGGACCCCAACGGCGTCTTCTACGCCTGGCAGTCCGGCAGTCTGGCCGCCGGCACCTGGACTGCCGTCGACCAGAAGCTCTACACGCAGCCGCTCAATTCCAAGCACTGCGGGATCCAGCCGATCACCGCGGCCGAGTACAACAACCTGGTCGCCAAGTGGGGCACGCCCGCCTGGAACCGTCTCAAGTCCTACAACTACCCGGCCCGTTACGTCCGGCACTCCAACTTCGTCGGGCGGATCGACGAGTACGCCTTCGACCCGTACACCGACTCGCAGTGGACGCTGGTGCCGGGTCTCGCGGACAGCGCGGGAGTGTCCTTCCAGTCGGTCAACTACCCGACCCGGTATCTGCGGCACTACAACTACGCGCTCCAACTCGACGTGAACGACGGCACATCGACGTTCGCCGGGGACGCCACGTTCTACCGGACCGCCGGCCTCGCGGACTCCACGTGGGCGTCCTTCCGGTCGTACAACAACCCGACCCGCTACATCCGGCACTCCAACTACGTGCTGCGCATCGACCCGATCTCGACGAGCACCGAGCAGCAGGACGCGACGTTCCGCGTCGGGTATTGACCGTGCCGGGGGCGGCGAGGGGTTTAGTTCTACTCGCCGCCCCCGAGCGACCCCCCGGCCGCCCCGCCCACGGCCCTGATCAAGGTGGCCGCCTCCCGCTGGATGCGCTGGACGACGTACGAGCCTCCCGTCCGGTCCTCTTCTCCGATCCCGTGGGCGACGAGGCCACCCGCCAGGGCGCCGAGGTAGTCCGCGGCCTCCACCACGTGCGAGTCCACGTTCACGTACTCCCCCGCGCGAAGCCGCTCGCGCACCGCCGACGCCTCGCTCAGGATGCGGCCGACCTGACGCGACACCTCGCCCCTCACCTCTTCGGGGAGTTCGGCTCGCGTGAGCTGTCGCAGGATCCGCTCGCACGACGTCAGGAGGCTCTCCAGCAGGGCGAACTCACGGCCGACGACAAATCCCGCGTCCGGTGAGAACAGCTGGGTGACCTGCTGGGACTCCAGCCGGTAGGCCCGGGCGCGCGGGTTGTAGGGGTGGAGTTCGATGGGGGTGAGCGCGCTGAGAGCCGGCCGGAAGCAGGGATGGATGTGGAACTCCGTCTCGTGCGGCTGGACGGGGAGCTGCGAACCGCCGCCGTACACCACGCCGTTGCCCCTTTTGACGCCCAGGAAGCTCACCGCGAACAGCGTGTCGAGGGTGCCTTCCAGCGTGAGCGCTTCCGCGTACTCGGGGAACTGCCGGTGCAGCGCCTCCTGATGGGCGTCGAAGCGCTGCTGCAGGGCGCTGCGCAGCACCACGAACCCGGCTCCCTCCAGCATGGCGAACAGCCTGCCGAGGAAGGGGTAGTTGACCAGATACTCGCTCGCCAGGTCCTGGAGTTTCCACTGCGAGAACTGCATGGTGGCCAGCACGACGTCGGCCTCGCGGATCCTGCGGTGGCCGCGCTCCTTCGCGGTGTCCCGGCACAAGTTCAGGAACTGGATCGCGTCCCGGGGCCGGGGCAGCGCCCGGGAGAACAGGTAGTCGGCGGTCTTCTCGCCCTCGACGCGGGCCGGGAAGACCTCGCCCCACAGCTGCTCCGGGGTGAGTGGAACCTTGAGCGAGGCGCGGGCCCGGATCAGCGAGACGTCGTACAGGTCCTCGTAGGTCCAGCCGAGGCGGGCCTCGTCCCCGCGGAACTTGTCGGCGTTGCCGAAGGTGAGGCTGTCGTAGATGTCGGAGCGCAGGAACAGCACACACCGCACCGCTTGCCGGAAGGTGACCGCCGCGTGTTTGGAGGCCAACAGCAGGCCCACCACCATGGAATTGCTGTCGGGGTCGAGCGACCACACCTGTTCGACCTGGTCGACGAGGAGCAGCAGCGGTTCGTGCCGGGGCCCGCAGCCCAGCTCCTTGAACGCCGCGAGGACCCCGTTCTCCAGGACCCTGAGCTGCCGGTCGGCCCTGGCCCCCTCCGAGGAACCGGCCAGGTCTACAGATGCCTTCACGCCGAAGGCCTCCAGGGCGAGCGAGGACTGCAGACCCTGTCGGCCGTTCAACAGGCGGTCGTAGAGGCGCAGTTCGTCGCCCTCGCCGCTCGCCCGCAGGAACCTCTTGAGGACGCGCACGCTCGGCGGGGTGATCCGGCGGTGTCGGCCGACGTGCCGTACCAGGTACCGGGCCGCCTGGACCGCGAACACATACCGCCAGATCAGCGACTTGGCGGTGTCGGCGGTCAGGCCCTGGAGCTCGAAGCGGCGGATCTCCTCACCCGCTGCGTCGTCGGGAGTGATCAGCACCGTGGCTCCCGAGTAGACGCCCGGCGCCATCAGCCGCATGCAGATGGCGCTCTTCCCGGAACCCTTGCGCCCGATGATCAGCGACTTACGGCCCGAAAGGGCCGCGTCATAGGCGGAGTTGGGGCGGAAGCCGACCTGGAGTAGTCCGCTCTCGTTGTCGTTCTCCGCGTCGTCACGGCCGAAGAACAGCCGCGCGACAAGATCAGTCTCGGTATCGGTATCCGCCATCACTCCCCCAAGTGACCGTCAGAACACCACGGTACGGCCCCCATCCACGGAAAGCGGCCGAAACCGGATGTCTCACGGATGCGTCCCATCCAGCAAGGGGGACGGGGGTACGGCATGCGACGGGAGCACCTTCTGCCCGGCGACCCGCCGAAGGTGGGCAACTACTGGGTGGCCGGCCGGCTGGGGTCCGGCGGCCAGGGCATCGTGTACGAGGCCTACGACGACTCGGGCGGCCGCGTGGCGGTCAAGGTGCTGCGTCCCGAAGCAGCCGGGGACCCGGAGTCGCGCGGCCGGCTCCTCAAGGAGGCACAGGCCGTCCAACGGGTCGCGCCGTTCTGCACCGCGAGGCTGCTGCACGCCGATGTCGAGGGCGAACAGCCGTACCTGGTGAGCGAGTTCGTGCCGGGCCCGAGCCTGCGCGCAAAGGCGACCGAGGACGGGCCGTTGGTGGGCGACGACGTATGCCGACTCGCCATCGCCATGGCGACCGCGCTGGCGGCGATCCACCAGGCCGGTGTCGTGCACCGGGATCTCAAGCCGGACAACGTCATCCTGGGCCCCGACGGGCCGCGGGTCATCGACTTCGGCATCGCGCGGACGGCGGACATGACCCTCACCGCCGGCGGCCTCACCGGCACCCCTTGTTACATGGCACCCGAAGTACTGAACGGCGGCCAGGCCGGCCCCGAGGCGGACGTCTTCGCCTGGGGCGCCACCATCTTCTTCGCGGCAACGGGCCGGGACGCCTTCTGGGCGGAGACCCTCGGCGAGGTCACCCGGCGAGTCGGCGACCACCATCCTGACCTCACCGCCCTGCCCGATCCGCTGCGCGCCCTCACCGCGGCCGCGCTGAGCAAGGATCCGGACCAACGGCCCGACGCTCTGCGGCTGTTGCACGGACTGGTGATCGAGGGTCTCGACACCGTGCGGGATCTCGCGGCCGACGGCCGGAGCGGCCGGGCGGTCGTGGTCCAGCCCTCCGCGGGCGTCTCCGTCTCCCACCTGCCGCTCGGCACCATCGCGGAGCACACCTACTGCCGGCTGGATCCCCCCGCCCAGGCCGCTGCCCGGTCGGTCTTCCTCCGCCTGGTCCAGCCCGGAGACGATTCGCAGGGCAGGCAGGACTCCGTACGCGCCTGCCGGATCGGGGAGATCCTGGACGCGGGCCACCCCGGCGACTCGGTTCCGGTACGCAGGGCGCTCGACGCCTTCAGCGCGGCGGGCCTGCTCACCCGGGACGGCCCGACCGTCCAGCCGATCAGCGCCGCCCTACTGCGGGCCTGGCCCCGGCTCCGGGGCTGGGTACGCGCCGACCGGGACCGGCTGATCGACCACCGCCGCCTGGGCGCCGCAGCGCTGCGCTGGGAGTCCGAGGGACGGGCCCGCTCCGCGCTGCACCAGGGCGAACAGCTCGCACGGGCGGGAGAGTTGGCCGCCGAGGCCATGCCCCACCTGCAACTGACCCCGCTGGAACGGGAGTTCATCGAGGTCTCGGCACTTCAGCAACAGCGCAGGGCGCGGCGACGGCGGTATCTCACCGGGGTCGTGGCAACCCTGCTGCTCTTCTCACTGGCCGCCGGGGTCCTCACCTGGCAGCAGAGCCGGTCGAACGCCTACCGGGCCCGGGTGATCGCCCAGCAGAAGCGGGACACCACCGCCCGGAACGTGGCGGCCCGCGCGGATTCGCTGCGCAAGTTCGATCCGCAGGCGGCGATGCTGCTGAACGTCGCGGCGTGGCGGGTGTCCTCGGTGTTCGAGGCACGCAGCGGGCTGCTGTCGGCCGCGGCGCAGCAGGACGCCGACACGTTCACGCTGCCGCGGATGAACAGCGTGCTCAGCCGGGACGGATCGACACTGCTCGGGCTCACGGAGAACAGCGTGCTGCGGATCTACGACGCCACAACCCATCGTCTGCGTCAGGAGCGACACCTGACCGAGCCGTCGGGAAAGTTCCCGAGTACGGCTCTGAGCCCCGCCGGGGACGCCGTGGCCGTGTCCACCGTCGACGGGGTCAGAGTCTGGACCGGCGGAGGCGCCGTCCCCGGAGTCTTCGGCACCGAGGAGGACGAAGTGCTGGCTCTGGGCACCGCCGGAAAGACCCTGGTGCTGAAGGACGATCACGATGTCCAGGTGTGGGACGTGCCGACGCACCGACTGCTGGCCCGGATCCCCCGCGGCTACCCTCCGTCCGTCGGGGTCGAGGCCGACCTCTCCCGTACCGGACGCCTGGCCCTATGCGCGTGGGACGGGCCACTGGAAATGTGGGACATCGCATCGGCACGCCGAGTGGGGCGTCCGCTCGTCGCGCACACCGACATCACCGAATGCCACGCCGGTTCCTTCAGGTTCAGCGACGACGGTTCGCGTCTGGCGGGGCTCGTCCACACCGGCCCTTACGGCTTCGGAGACGTCCGGGTCTGGCGTACCGACACCGGTGGACAGGATCCCGCGTACGCAGGTATGCGGTTCACGGCCGACAGGCCGAACGCCTTCTTGGTCACACTGGCCTTCCGGCGGGACGGCAAGGCTCTTGCGGTGGCCGACGACCGGCAGATCCAGTTGTTCGAGGCCGACGCCGTCGAGCAGGGGGCCGTTGCCCGGGCCGTCTACCCCCTGGACAGGGAGGGTGCCGAGGCACTGGCCCTCAGCGACAACGGCCGCACGGTGCGTTTCGTCCGCACTGCGGACGCGGGACCAGCCCTGAGGTCGGTGGACCTGCTGGCCGGCGCCGTCGTGGGCCGACGGAGCACCCCCGCCGGAAGCACCCTGTTGTGCGACGACGGACGGGTCCTGGCCCGGCAGGTCGCCGCCCGGGGGTACACCACCGTACGCATCGAGGATCCCGCGTCCGGCGGACTCCTCGGCCGCCCGATCACCGCCACCGTCCGCCCGGGCAAACGGTCCGGCCCGCCCGAGGCCGTTCCGATGGCCCTCAGCGACGACGGCCGCCTCCTTGCCCTCGCCGATCCCCGGTCCGGGACGGCCGGAGTCTGGGAGACCCGCACTCATCGCTTCCTGCGAACGATCGTGTTCGCCGTCCCGTTCGAAGGGAAGGGACTCCGTCCCGACAGCGGCTTCCTGCTGAGCGGCGACGGCAGTGTCCTTGTGGTGCTGTCCTCGCACCACGCGGTCGAGGCGCGTGCCACGGCGACAGGCCGCCTGGTCTGGGCGTCACCCATCGGCAGCGGAGCCCCATTGGCCCTCTCCCCGGACGGGCGGCGGCTGGTCACGGAGACGGGAGAGGTCATCGACCTCGGCACGGGCCGCACGCGCCATGTCAAGCTCGCTCAGTACGACATCGCGACGCAGGCGGCCTTCAGCCCGGACGGGAAGCTGCTGGCCGCCACCGACTACGCCGGCGGGCTGGCACTGTGGGACGGGACGCTCACCAGGAAGCTCGTCGCTCTGGACGGGGACAACGCCTACTCCCAGGGTTTGGGAACGTTGTCCCAGGGCGGCATGCTTGCGATCTCCCAGGACAGCTCCACTCTGGCCGTCCTGGACCCCCTCGAAACGAGCGTGCAGCTGTGGGATCTCGGGTCCCTGCGCAAACTCGGTCCACCGCTGCCGACGGCATGGCGCTGGGTGCCGTTCGCTACCATGGCCCTGGACCGGACGGGCCGGCATCTCTACAGCACCTATGAAGGCTTCTCCGACAAAGGCCTCGTCAACGCGACCTACCTGGCCACGACCCCGCTCGCCCCCGCCCTGGTCGCCCGCTCCGTCTGTAAGCGCGTAGGACGCGAACTCACCCGCGAGGAATGGTCGTTGTACATCCCCGAGCTGCCGTACCGGCGGGTCTGCGACAGCTGACCGGCGCGGACGCACCCGCGCCGGTCGTCCGTCAAGGTCAGCTCAGGCCGGCCGTCTTCAGCCAGGCCTTCGCGACGTCCAGCGGGTCCTTGTTCTGCGAGCCCACCTGGGTGTCGAGGTCCAGCAGGGTCGCCGTGTCGAGCTTCGCGGAGACCGCGTTGAGGGCGGCCACACCGGCGGCGGAGAGGCCGCTCTTGTAGACCAGGGGCTGCACGTTCTCGAAACCGAAGAGCCGCTTCGGGTCCTGGAGCGTGACGTGCTTCTCCTTGGCGATGGTCGGGTCCGTGCTGAAGAGGTCCGCCGCCTGCACGGTGTTCTTCTTCAGCGCGGCGGCCGTCAGCGGGCCGCCCGCGTCCAGCGCCTTGAAGGACTTGAACTCCAGGCCGTAGACCGACTTCAGGCCCACCAGGCCCTGCTGCCGGGTCTGGAACTCCGGCGAGGCGCCGATGACCAGGTCCTTGGCGATGGACTTGAGGTCGCCGATGCTGGACTCGGACGTGAGGTTGTACTTCTTCGCGGTCTCCGCGTTGAGGGTGACCGTGTCCTTGTCCTCGGCGGCGGCCGGGTCCAGCAGCGTCAGCTTGGAGTCCAGCTTGGCGTTGATCGCGGCCGTGGTCGCGGCGAGGGTCGCCGGGGCGGCCTTCGGGTCGAGGTAGGCCAGCAGGGCGCCGTTGTACTCGGGCAGCACCGTGATGGAGCCGTTCTTGAGCAGGCCGTACGTCGTCTCGCGGCTGCCGATGTTCGGCTTGTAAGTGACCTTGACGCCCTTGGCCTTGAGGGCCTCGCCGTAGATGTCGGCGATCAGGATGCTCTCGGCGAAGTTGTTCGAGCCGACGACGACCGTGTCACCACTGGCCTTGCCGCCCGAGAGGGGGTTGTCGGACTTGCTGTCGGAGGACGAACCACATCCCGTGACAAGCGCAGCCGTGGCGGCGAGGGCGATGGCCGCCGCGCCGGGGTACCTAGTGCTGGACCAGCTGTTCTTCGCTTTAGAAGTCACAATTCCCGTTCCGGGGTTGGATGTTGGCACAGGCGTGCAGGCATGGCTGTGGCGTCCACGCGCGGGGCGTGAATGCCGCACTCCGCTGATCCAATCCAGCCGGTTCTTGGTCAGTCAAGAGAAGTCTGGTCACCGATTGGCCTCAATGAGTGCCCAGTTGTGAAGGCAACGTAAACAGACCGGTCACGAACACGGGCGCTTTGTAATTGATTCTTGACGTAGGGCGACGTACTTGATCGATCGAAGAGGCGGTAGTCTCCCCGGAGTTGGCGTCGGTCACAGCGGTGTGCGGGGGCCGCTTCGATCAAAAACAGTCACGTGTGTCGCTGCGCGTACCGTGACAACACCCCACGAAGGAGGCCTGGTGTCCATACGGGGCTTCGCAGACCGTTGGCCCTTCAGGCGCAAGCTCAATCTGCTCGTCGGCGTGCCGCTCTCGGTGGTCGCGGTGCTGCTGGCGTATCTCATCGCGGATGAGCTCGGGCAGTCGACGGACGCGAGCGACGCGGCCCAGCTGGTGCGGGACAGCGGCCAGGTCGCCGAGCTGGTGAACCTCGTGGAGGCGGAGCACCAGCAGGCCATCCTGCTCTCCGTCCGCTTCGAGGCCACCAACGACGGCGGCACGCCCTCGCAGAGCGCCTACCGCAAGGCCCAGCAGGCCGTGGACCAGCAGGTCGAGAAGGTGCGCGACGCCTTCGGCGACCGGCTGCCGGCCGGCGAGGCACAGGCCCTCAGGGAGATCAACGGCCTGGAGACACTGCGCAAGACGGTCGAGCAGAGCTATCTGCCCGCCGACAACATCGACCCCGCGTACACCAGCGCCTCGGACGGCCTGATCGACGGGCTCGACCTGGAGCACAACGCGAACCTCGCCACCACCTTCACCGGCAACCTGCTGGACTCCGTACTGCGGGCCGATGCCGCCCACAGCTCGTTCGAGACCAGCGTGTTCTCCGCGACGACCGGCGACAGCAACGCGCTCATCGAGTTCACCAACGCGGTCGGCTCCTACGACCTGTACACCTACCAGGCCTCGCGCTTCGCCCGGTTCGCCACCGAGACCCAGGCCGACCAGCTGTCCGGCATCGAGCACACCGCCCCGCAGCGGGAGATCGCCGAGGCCTACGCCGAGCTGCAGATCGACCCCAGCGGGCTCCAGGCCGAGTCGCCCGGCGCGGTCCGCAAGGCGTTCGCGGACGCCATGAGCGACTACCCCAACTACCCGCAGCAGGCCGAGGCCCGGCTGAAGATCACCAACTCGCTGATCGGGCAGATCGCCACCCGCGCCGACGACGCGTCCAGCTCCGCCTCCTGGCGCGCCGGGCTGCTGCTGAACCTCTCGCTCATCGGCTTCGCGCTGTGGCTCTTCTTCGTGGTGGTCGTGCGCCGCTCGGTGGTCCGCCCGGTGCAGGCCCTGACCGGTGCCGCCAAGCAGGTCGCCGAGGTCGCGGGCCGCGAACTGGCCCGCGTGGCCGACGACGACGCCGAGGACGACGGCCCGCCGATGCTGCGGGACATGCCGGTCACCGCGAAGGACGAGATCGGCGACCTCGCCGAGGCCTTCAACCACGTGCAGACCACGGCCGCCGCGCTGCTGGCCCGCCAGGTGATCAGCCGCCGCAACGTCGCCGAGATGTTCGGCAACGTCGGCCGCCGCGTCAGCAACCTGACGACCCGTCAACTCGCGCTGATCGACGCGGTGGAGCGCGGCGAGACCGACCCGGCGCTCCTCGAACGCCTCTACTCCATCGACCACATCGCCGTACGCCTGCGCCGCAACGCGGACAGTCTGATGCTGCTCGCCGGCATCCGCGAGACCGTGCTCGACGGCGGACCCACCGAGCTCACCAACGTGGTGCGGGCCGCGCTCGGCCAGATCGAGGGCTTCCAGCGGGTCTCGCTGCGCGCCGACACCGAGATCATGGTGGAGCCGGACATCATCGGCGACCTCACGCTGATGGTGGCCGAACTCCTGGAGAACGCGGTCTCGTTCTCGCCCGCGGGCAGCCCCGTCGAGGTGGTCGTCCGCACCGACGGCGACGACGCGCTGATCGTCGTGGCGGACCACGGTCTCGGGATGAGCGCCGACCGCATCGCCGAGGAGAACGCCCGGCTGATCCGCCGTGAGCGCCTCGACCTGGTGCCGACGAAGGTGCTCGGTCTGTTCGTGGTCGGTACGCTGGCCCGCCGCTGGGACATCGACGTCACGCTGGCCCGCACACCGGGCGGCGGTGTGACGGCCGAGGTGACCATCCCGGCGACGCTGCTGCTGCGCATGAGCGCGCTGGCCTCCGGCGATGGCGCGGAAGGTCACGCGGAGCCCGACAAGGCGCTCGCGCCCGCCGGTTCGAGGGCTCTCGAGTCCGGGGAGGAGCAGCGCCGTCCGGCTCCCTCCTGGGCCGCCTCGGACTCCGGACCGCGCCCGTCGATCACCCTGAGCAGACCCGAGCCGCCCGTGTCCGAGCACCTGCGCACCGAGGACGAGATCGCCCCGCTGCCGCGCCGGGTCTCCAGGTACGAGACGGTGACGGCCGCCGCCACGGCTCCCCCGCCCCTCACCCACCACGCCCCGGCGGGCGAGTCCGCCGCCCTCGACACCGCCCCCGGAGGCTCCCGCCCCCTGCGCCGGCGGGTCAAGGGCGCCACCCTTCGTACGGGCGCCGACGACGCCGCCCAGCAAGCCGCCAGGCAGGCCCCCCGGCCCGCCGACGCGGACGCCGTCCGCTCGGCCCTCGAAGAGTTCGAGGCCGCCGTGGAGCAGGCCAACCGGGACAGCGACACCCTCTCGGGCCTGCGCCTCACGGACGCGAACCACCCGCACGACCGGAACAATCTCCCGAAAGGAGCGGAGCAGTGAGTACGTCGACAGGTGAAACTCCCAGGGGAGGCACCACGCCGGCCGAACTGCAGGCAGCCGCGGCCGATTTCAACTGGCTGCTCAACCGTTTCGCGACGGAGACCGCGGGTGTCGTCGACGCCATCGCGGTGTCCTCCGACGGTCTGCTGATCGCCGTGGCGGAACTGCGCGAGAAGGCCCACTCCGAGCGGCTCGCGGCCATCGTCTCCGGCATCACCAGCCTGGCCGCCGGCGCCTCGGGCAACTACGGTCTCGGTGCCCTGAACAAGGTCATCATCGACCTGGAGGGCGGCCACGTCCTCGTCTCCGCGATCGGCAGCGGCGCCGTCCTCGGCGTCGTCGCCGACAAGGAGGCCAAACTCGGCAACATCGCCTACGAGATGACGCTGTTCGCCAACCGTGCCGGTTCCGCGCTCAACCCGCAGCTGGTGCTCCAGCTGAAGAACAGCGTCGGCGTCATTTCGGCTCGGTGACCGGTCCCCGACCGGCCGAGAGAGGAACAGCCACTCATGCCCGACGGCCGCACTCCGAGCGGTGCCGGCGCGGACGGGGACACGCCCCCGGGTCGCGATCCGGTGCGCGCTCCCTCCGCCGTACGGCCGTTCCTGGTGACCGCCGGGCGGGTGGCGGGCGCGGGTGCGGCCGACTCCGGGCGGCCGATCCCGGTCGAGACCCAGGTGGTGGCGACGGCCGCCGGGCTCGACGTGCTCGACCGGCTCTCCTTCGAGCAGCACGACATCGTCGCCGCCTGCCGGCAGCCCCAGTCCCTCGCGGAGATCGCGGCCCGGCTGCGGCTGCACCTGAACGTGGTGCGGGTCCTCGCCGAGGACCTGCGGGCCGCCGGACAGCTGACGGTGCATGTGCCGAACACCGACATCACCCATGACGCAACCGTCCTGCGAAGGGTCATCGATGGCCTCCGCGCCATCCCCAACTCCCGGGGAGTACTCCGTGACACCGACTGAACCGGTCGCCCGCGGTGCGGCTGCACAGACCGTCGTACGACCGCCGCTCCCGGTCAAGATGGTCGTCGCGGGCGGCTTCGGCGTGGGCAAGACCACCACCGTGGGCGCGATCTCCGAGATCGAGCCGCTGACCACCGAGGCCGCGATCACCGAGGTCGCGGCGGGCGTGGACGACCTGTCCCACACCCCGCGCAAAACCACCACCACGGTCGCGATGGACTTCGGCTGCATCACCATCGACCCGACCCTGAAGCTGTATCTGTTCGGTACGCCCGGGCAGGACCGGTTCGGCTTCATGTGGGACGACATCGTGGAGGGCGCGGTCGGCGGTCTCGTCATCGTCGACACCCGCCGCCTCGACGACTGCTACGCGGCCGTCGACTACTTCGAGCACAAGCAGATCCCGTTCGCGGTCGCCCTGAACGCCTTCGACGGCAAGATCGAGCACTCCCTCGACGAGGTCCGCTGGGCGCTCGACGTCAACGAACGCGTCCCGGTGATCGCCTTCGACGCGCGGGAGCGCGGCTCGGTGCGGGACGCGCTGCTGGTCGTCCTGGAGCTGGCCCTCGCGCGCACGGAGGGCTGACGGCGGACAAGAGAAGAGGGGGGAGGGCCCGAGCCCTCCCCCCCTTCTCGTTTGCTACAACGCTCAGTTGCTCCTGCGCACCCCCGGCGACACCGCGAGCCGTGCGATGCCCCAGAAGACCGCCAGCGTCACCAGGGCCATCCCGGCGACCAGGGTGGCGCCGCCGACGACCTTCTCGTAGTTCTTCTGGTAGAGGCCGTCGATGATGTAGCGGCCGAGGCCACCGAGGCTGACGTACGCCGCGATGGTGGCCGTGGAGACGATCTGGATGGCGGCCGAGCGCAGGCCGCTGAGGATCAGCGGGAGCGCGACCGGCAGTTCCACCTGGAAGAGGATGTTCGTCTCGTTCATGCCCATGCCGCGGGCGGCGTCCACCGGGGACGGGTCGACGGAGCGCATCGCCTCGTACGTGGTGACGAGGATCGGCGGTACGGCGAGGACGACCAGCGGGATCATCACCGGGACCAGGCCGAAGCCGATCAGCACGAACATCAGCACCAGCAGACCGAAACTGGGCAGCGCGCGGGCCGCGGTGGCGATGAGCGAGAGGGTGTTGCCGCCGCGTCCGGTGTGGCCCGTGAGCAGTCCGACAGGGAGGCCGATGGCGGCGGCGATGGCGAGCGCGATCAGCGAGTACTGGACGTGCTCGCGCAGCCGGGTGGGGATGCCGTCGTAGCCGTGCCAGTGGGTGCTGTCGCTGAAGAACAGGTTGATGTAGTGGAGTACGTTCACCGGGCTGCGTCCTCCAATACGGGTTCGGCCGGTGCGGGCCGGGCCCTGCGGGTGCCGCGCGGCATCCAGGGCGTCAGGAGCAGGCGTACGCCGACCAGCACGGCGTCCACGACGATGGCGAGGACGGCGGTGGTGATCACGGAGAGCCAGATCAGCCGCGGCTGGTGGTAGATCTGGCCGTCGTTGAGCAGGTTGCCCAGCGCGCCCTGGTTGCCGATCAGCATGCCGACGCTGACGAGGGAGATGCTGGAGACCGTCGCGACCCGCAGCCCCGCGATGATCGCGGGCACGGCGATCGGCAACTGCACCTGGAGGTACCGGCGTACGGGCCCGAGGCCCATCGCGGTGGCCGCGTCCAGGGTCTCCTGCGGCACCGAGCGGACGCCGTCGACGATCGCCGGAACGAACACCACGAGGCTGTAGACGCCGAGCGGGATCATCACGGTGGTCTCGGTCTGGCCGGTGTAGTCGATGAGGACGACGAAGAAGGCCAGCGAGGGGATCGCGTACAGCACGGTCGTCACCCACAGCACCGGCGGGTACAACCAGCGCAGCCGCACGCAGAGTTGGGCGATGGGCAGCGCGACCACGAGGCCGACGAGGACCGGGATCACGGCCTCGCGCAGATGCAGCCCGATCAGGCCGAGGTAGCTGTTCTGGAGGTCGCTGGGGATGCGGAACCAGTCGTTCATCCGACGGCCTTCGTGTCCGGCCGCACCGCCGCGTGCGCGCTGCGGATCGCCTCGCCCACGGCCTGCTGCGAGACGACGCCCACGGCCCGGCCGGTGTCGTCCACGCCGACCGCCCAGCCGGTGGGCGAGAGCACGGAGCCGTCGAGGGCGGCGCGCAGCGAGTCCTTGCCGGCCGCGAACGGGCGCCCGTACGCGAGGAGTTGCGCGGTGTCGATGCTTCCGGCGGTGAGCGCGCCGGGCTCGCTCCAGCCGAGCGGCCTGCCGTCCAGGTCGGTGACGAGGAGGTACGGCACACCGGGCGTGGTGCGTTCGGCGATCTGCTCGGCGGTGGAGTCGACGGCGACGATCGGGGAGGTCTTGAGGTCGAGGCCGGCCGAGGAGAAGAAGGACAGACGGCGGATGCCGCGGTCGGCACCGAGGAAGTCCTCGACGAAGGCGTCCGCCGGGTCGGACAACAGCTCGGCGGGCGGGGCGAACTGGGCCAGCTTGCCGCCGGTGCGCAGCACCGCGACCATCGTGCCGAGCTTGATCGCCTCGTCGATGTCGTGGGTGACGAAGACGATCGTCTTGCCCAACTCGTCCTGGAGGCGCAGGAGTTCGTCCTGAAGTCCCTTGCGGACCACCGGGTCGACGGCGGAGAACGGCTCGTCCATCAGCAGTACCGGCGGGTCGGCGGCGAGGGCACGGGCGACGCCGACGCGCTGCTGCTGGCCGCCGGAGAGCTGGTAGGGGTACCGCTTGGCGAGGGAGGCGTCGAGGCCCACCCGCTCCATGAGTTCGGTGGCCCGCGCCCTGGCCTTCTCCTTGCCCCAGCCGAGCATGCGGGGCACGGTGGCGATGTTGTCGACGATCGAGCGGTGCTGGAAGAGTCCGGCGTTCTGGATGACGTAACCCATGGACCGGCGCAGGGTGTTGACCGGCTGCTTGGTGATGTCCGCGCCGTCCAGGGAGATCGTGCCCTCGCTGAGGTCGACCATTCGGTTGATCATGCGCAGGGTCGTCGTCTTGCCACAGCCCGAGGGGCCGACGAGGACGGTGATCGCGCGGTCCGGTATGTCCAAGGACAACCGGTCGACCGCCACCGTGCCGTCCGGGTACCGCTTGGTGACTGAATCTATCCGTATCAAAGCGCCGAATACCCTTCGGATGTGGCAGAAACTGCCCGTTCCTGGCCGCTGTCTCAGGCCGTTGAGGGGAGAGTCTAGACGGCTTGTGTTGCGGGAACCCGGCGGGCGTCCGAGCGGTTTCGGGTGCCGCTTCCTGGGGGTTCGTCGCGGATCGACTGTGCCCTTCCTGTGAGTCCGCTGATTCTCATCGACCGTTCAGCGAAGGCACAGCAACGCCCTAGACAGCGCCCGGATCGTCACCGTCATGAACGAACAGAACGCGGGAGGCGCCCGGCAGCGGTCGGTCGAGATCGTGGTGCCGGTCTACAACGAGGCGCACGTCCTCGCCGGCAGTGTCGGCCGTCTCCACGCATACCTCGAATCGTCCTTCCCGTTCCCGTTCACGATCACCGTGGCGGACAACGCGAGCACCGACGCCACCTGGCAGGCGGCGCTCGACCTGACCCAGCGGCTGCCGCACGTGCACGCCGTGCACCTCGACGCCAAGGGCCGGGGCCGCGCGCTGAAGCACGTGTGGAGCCGCTCCGGGGCGGACGTGGTCGCGTACATGGACGTCGACCTGTCCACCGGCCTCGAAGGCTTCCTCCCCCTGGTCGCACCGCTCCTTTCCGGCCACAGCGACGTGGCGATCGGCAGCCGCCTGCACCGGCAGTCGGCCGTACAGCGGGGCGCCAAGCGGGAGTTCATCTCCCGCTCCTACAACCTCCTCCTCAAGGCAGGCCTCGCGGCCCGCTTCTCGGACGCGCAGTGCGGCTTCAAGGCCGTGCGCACCGAGGTGTTCCTGGCGCTCGCCCCGCACATCGAGGACACCGCCTGGTTCTTCGACACGGAACTCCTCGTCCTCGCCCAGCGCAACAAGCTCCGTATCCACGAGGTCCCGGTCGACTGGATCGACGACCCCGACAGCCGCGTCGACATCGTCCGTACCGCCCTCGACGACCTCAAGGGCATGCGCCGCATGTTCAAGCGGACGATCACCGGCCGCGCCCGCATCGCCGCCGTACCCCACCGCACCCGCACCACCACCCCTGTCCTGCCCACTGGGGCGCCCGCCTCTTCCGCGGAACACCTGGAGTACGCGTCATGACGACCCTCGCCCCGCCCCCCGGTCAGGAGAGCACCCGCCGCTCGCACCGGGCCGGCCCGCCCGCCGACGGCGGCCTCGACTCCCGTGCCAGAAGGCTCTTCACGGGCCCGGAGGACGACCCGCGCTGGGCCCGCCCGGCCCTCTGGGCGATCCTCCTGCTGGCCACCGCGCTCTACGCCTGGAACCTGACCTCGATCACCGGCAACACCTTCTACGACGCGGCCGTCTACAGCGGCACCAAGAGCTGGAAGGCGTTCTTCTTCGGGGCGCTGGACTCCGGCAGCTTCATCACGGTCGACAAACCGCCGTTCGCCCTCTGGGTGATGGGTCTCTCCGCCCGCGTATTCGGTTACGGCACCTGGCAGTTGATGCTCCCGATGGTCGCGGCCGGCACCGGTTCGGTGGCCATTCTGTACCGCAGCGTCAAGCGCGATTTCGGCGCGGTGGCGGGCACCGTCTCCGCACTGGTCCTCACCCTCACCCCGATCACGGTGGCCATCACCCGTGACACCAACCCTGACCCGATCCTCGTCCTGCTGATGATGCTCGGCGCGGTGGCCCTCCTGAAGGCCGTCCGCAACGGGAAGTTGATGCCGCTGGTCTGGTCGGCGGTCGCGATCGGCTTCGCGTTCAACACCAAGATGATGCAGGCGTACGTCGTCCTGCCCGCGTTCTTCCTCGTCTACCTCTGGGCCACCAACGTCTCCCTCGGCAAGCGCATCCGCAACCTCGCCGTCGCCACCGTCGCGCTGGTCGTCTCCAGCGCCTGGTGGATGGTGATCGTCGACCTGATCCCGGCCTCCTCCCGCCCCTACATCGGCGGCTCCACCGACAACACGGTGTGGGACCTGGTCATCGGCTACAACGGCTTCGGCCGGATCTTCGGCGCCAGCTCCTCGGTCGGCTCGCAGGGCAACGGGGCCTCGTTCGGCGGCAGTTCGGGCCTGTACCGGATGTTCAACGAGATCATGGGCGGCCAGATCTCCTGGCTGATCCCGTTCGCGGCGATCGCGCTCGTCGCCGGCCTGGTACTGCGCGGCCGTGCTCCCCGCACCGACCCGAAGCGCGCGGCGCTCATGCTCTGGGGCGGCTGGTTCGTCCTCCACTTCCTGACGTTCTCGCTCGCCGAGGGCACCTTCCACCCGTACTACGTCACCGCCATGGCCCCCGGTATCGCGGCCCTGGCCGGTGCGGGCGGGGTGCTGCTGTACCGCGCCTTCCGTGAGGGCGCTGCGGCCAAGTGGGCCTGGGTGCTGCCGGTCGCCATCGCGGCCAGCACGGTCTGGGCGGTCGTGCTGCTCCAGCGGGTCTCCGGCTCCGGCACGGTCTACACGGTCGCGGAGATCGTGGTCGCGGTGGCGGGCATCGCCTCCGTACTCGGCCTGCTGGTCGGCCGGTTCACCCGGCGCCACCGCCTGATGGGCTTCGCGGCCCTCGCGGCGATCGTCGCCCTGCTCGCCGGCCCCGCGGCCTACTCGGTCTCGGCGGCGACCTCCTCGACCAACGGCACCAACCCGACGGCCGGTCCGAGCACCGGTGGCGGAATGGGCGGCGGCGGTGGCGGTATGGGCGGCGCGCCGAGCGGCGCCAAGTCCGGTACGAAGCCCAGCGGTTCGGCCCCCTCGGGTACGAAGCCCAGCGGTTCCGCACCGTCCGGCACCATGCCCTCGGGCAGCGGCTCGGCGTCTTCGTCCTCCTCCGAGTCCGGTTCCGAGTCCGGTTCCGAGTCCGGTTCCGAGTCCGGTACGCAGTCCACCGGCGGTGGCGGTATGGGCGGCGGCACGCAGGTCTCGTCCGCGATGATCACGTACCTCAAGAAGCACCAGGACGGCGCCACTTGGCTGCTGGCGGTGTCCACCGACCAGACGGCGTCCTCGATCATCCTGGAGTCGGGGCAGCCCGTGATCTCCATGGGCGGCTGGTCCGGCAGCGACAACGCGATGACGCTCGCCAAGCTCAAGTCCCTGGTGAAGTCCGGCAAGTTGCACTACATCATCGTCAGCAGCGACGGCGGCCAGGGCACCAACTCCGAGATCGCCACCTGGGTCAAGGCGCACGGCACGGCGGTCAAGTCCTCGGCGTACAGCTCCAGTTCGTCGACCTCGACCTCGTCGTCGACCAGCAGCGGCCTCTACCGCCTGGACGCCTCCGACGTCAGCTGATCAACTCCCCGAACCACATTTCCCGACAGGAAGGGCCGCCGGTAACCCCGGCGGCCCTTCCGCTTGTCGTATGTGAGGGACAGCCGCTAAGCCGCCACCGTCGCGACCGGAAATCCCGGTGTACGGCGGACTCGTCGGTCGGCGTCGACCGCGAAGATCTCGCAGCCGGGCCGGGCGGCAGCCCAGTCGACGCCCTCCGGGCCCATCGCGAAGGCCGCAGTGGCCGTGGCGTCGGCCTCGGTGAGGGAGGCGGCCACGACAGAGAGGCTGAGCAGTCCCGTCGCGGGGCGGCCGGTGCGGCCGTCGACGATGTGGTCGCCGCGCTCGTAGCGCGCGGAGGTCGCCACCGCCCCGTCGGTCAACTCCAGGACCGTGCACAGCTGGTCGGCGTGCTCGGGGTGCCGTACGCCGACCCGCCACGGGCCGCCGGACACGACCACGTCGCCGCCGGCGTTGAGGATGAAGCGCCGGGCGCCTGCGGCGGTGAGCAGTTCGGCCGCCCGCTGCACCGACCAGCCCTTGACGACCGCGCAGGGGTCGAGGGGCCGGCCGGGCAGCCGGACGTCGAAGGCGCCGCCGGTCGCGAGCCGGTACTGCTCGCAGAGGTCCAGGACCTCGGTCAAGTCAGCGCCGAGGTCAGGGAGTTGGAGTTCGCCCCGGTCGTAGCGGCAGACCTCGCTGTCCGGGCGGAACGGGCTGAAGCGGGTGTCGACCTCGCGCAGCCAGGCGAACACCGCGTCCGCGGTCTCGTCCAGGCGGGAACCGCCGCCCTCGTCGTCGATCCGCAACGACACCGGGAACCCCATCACATGCTCGACGCGGTTCATCTCAGGCGCCCTTGGCGTCGATGGCGGCCTGGAGCGACTGGACGTAGGCGTCGCTGGTGATCGTGGCGCCCGAGACCGTGTCGATCTTCGAGCTCTGCGCCTTGAGGGTCTCCTCGATCAGCACCGGGACGGCCGCGGTGGTCTGCGGGTGGTCCGGCTGCTGGAGCATGCCGACGGCACTGATCCTGTCGCCCTCGAAGGTCACCTGCACCTGCACGGTGCCCTTGGAGGTGTTGATCGCGGTGCCCTGGACGACCTTCTTCGCGGAAGCGGCGGAGGACTCGGAGGGAGACGCCGATGAGGAGGTGGCCGTAGAGGAGGGCGTCGGAGTCGGCGTCGAGGCCGCCTCGGTGGTGGTCGTGGTGGTCGTCGTCCCGATGGACGGCTCATAGCGCCACACGGGGATCAACCCCGCGACGGACAGCACCAGGACAGGTATGACTCGCTTCACGATATGTCTCTCATCCCGCCAGGCTGAAGCGTTCGAAGTGGACCTGCTGCTTGGGCACGCCCAGGTCGCCGAGGGTGCGCAGCACCGCGTTCATCATCGGTGGGGGGCCGCAGAGGAAGACGTCGCGGTCGGCGATGTCCGGTACCAGGCGGGCGAGTTCGCGCGGGGCGAGCTTGTCGGGGACGGGCGGGCCGGTGAGCAGGTGGAGTTCGGCGCCCTTGGCCCGGGCCAGCTCGGCGAGTTCGCCGTAGAGGACGGCGTCGCGTTCGGCGGAGACGCGGTAGATGACGACCGCGTGGCCCTCCAGGTCCTCCAGCAGGGCGCGGATGGGGGTGACGCCGACGCCGCCCGCGATGAGGAGGGACTCGGTCTTCCTGCGGTGCAGGGTGGTGAAGGCGCCGTAGGGGCCCTCGGCGAAGACGCGGGTGCCGACCTTGAGGTGGCGCAGGGCGGCCGTGCCGGCGCCGGCGGTCTTGGCGGTGAGGCGGAGGCCGTTGCCGTCGGGGGCGGCCGAGAGGGAGAAGGGGTTGGCCTGCCACCAGCGGTCCTTGGTGAGGAAGCGCCAGAGGAAGAACTGGCCGGCCTGGGCGGGGAGCCGGTCGAGGTCGCGGCCGGTGATGTGGATCGACACGACGTTGTCGGACTCGGGGACGACCGCGGAGACCCGGAACTGGTGGCGGAGGTTGCGCCACAGGGGCAGGACCAGGCGGCCGAGGGCGACCGAGCCGAGGGCCGTGCCCCAGACCGCGTACCAGTACGTCTTCACGGCGGAGGACGCCGTGAACGTCGTACCGACCGCGACCTGGTGGGTGAAGGCGAGGACCACCGCGACGTAGGTGTAGAGGTGGATGAAGTGCCAGGTCTCGTAGGCGAGGCGACGGCGGGCGTAGCGGGCGGAGGTCGCGCCGACGACGAGGATCAGGGCGAAGGCGACGAGTGCGCGCAGGATGCCCTCGGTGGTCTCGGCCAGGTCGACGACCTCGCCGACGGGACCGGTGTCGGTGCCCTCCGCGTAGCCGAAGGCGATGAAGACGAGGTGCCCGAGCAGCGTCCAGAGCAGGGCGAAGCCCGTCCAGCGGTGCCAGGAGGTCATCCGGTCCATGCCGATGCGGCGGTCGAGCCAGGGCAGGCGGGCCACGAGCAGCAGCTGGAAGGCCATGACGAGCGCGCCGTAGAGGCCGAGGAGGCGGCCGATGACGATCAGCGCGTTGGAGGCGAATCCGGCCTGGGCGAAGAAGACGGTCACCACGGCGACGTTCGCGGCCAGCACGGCGTACAGGCCGGTGCGGGCCACCACCCTGGGGCGTATCGCCGTGGGGGGCGCAGGGGGTGATTGGACGGTCGTCACGGACAGCAGCTCCTTGATCGGGTCCTGGGAGACGAGCTTGACCTCGGGGTGCTGTCGTTTTCCTGTCGAACAACTTTCAAGTACTTATCGATGCGGGTGCGGCGGGGCCGCGGGTCTGGCGCCGATCGGCGGGTGGCGCAGTATGAGCGGGTGGACAAAGTTCGACTCCTCGTCGTGGACGACGACCCGCCGATCGCCGACCTCGTCGCGACGGTCGCCCGCTACGAGGGCTGGGAGGCCGCGTGCGCGTACTCCGGTGAGGAGGCGCTGACCGTCGCCGCCGAGTTCCAGCCGGACATCGTGGTGCTCGACCTGATGCTGCCCGGCCTGGACGGCTTCGGTGTGCTGGACCGGCTGCGGCACTCGGGGACGATGGTGCCCGTGGTGTTCCTGACGGCGCGGGACGCGGTCGCCGACCGGGTCGCCGGGCTGACGCGCGGGGGTGACGACTACCTGGTCAAGCCGTTCGCGGTGGAGGAGCTGATGGCCCGGCTGCGGACGGTGCTGCGGCGCAGCGCCGGGCCCGGTTTCCCGCGCTCGGTGCTGCGGGTCGCGGACCTGACGATGGACGAGGACACCCGGGAGGTGCGGCGCGGGGACCAGCTCCTCACGCTCACGCCGACCGAGTACGAGGTGCTGCGCTATCTGATGCGCAAGTCGCCGACCGTGCTCACCAAGGCGCAGATCCTCGACCATGTGTGGGAGTACGGCTTCGGCGGCCGGTCCAATGTGGTCGAACTGGTGGTCAGCCGGCTGCGCCGGAAGCTCGACGAGGGGCACGATCCGCTGATCCACACCGTGCGCGGCTTCGGCTACGTGATCCGGCAGGCCGCCGAGTGATCGCGCGGCTGCGGCGGACGTACCGGCGGCTGCGGCTCGGCACCCGGCTGGCGCTGGGGCTCGGGGCGCTGGCCCTGGTGGCCTTCGCCGTCGTCGGCACGGCCCTGACGACGTACATGCGGGACTATCTGTCGGCCCAGCTCGACGACCAGCTCGGGCTCGCCCAGAGCGCCCAGTCCAAGTCCATCGCGGCGAGCGGCACCCTCCAGGGCAAGAAGTACTACCGCTGGTACTACGCCGTGTACGACGTCACGGACGGCAAGCCGGTACTCCGCAAACCGGAAGAGAGTTCGGACCTGCCCGCGGACATCGGCGATCTCACCGCGGTGGCCCGGTCCCAGATCGCCAAGGGCACCGAGGTCCTGCGCACCAGCGACCTCAGCGGCGAGGGCGAGTACCGGCTGCGCGGCTGCGAGGTCGAGCCCGGTGTGGTGCTGGTCAGCGGCGCGCCGATGGACGCGATCGACGACACGGTACGACAGCTGGTGATCATCCAGGTCGTCGCCTTCGGTCTTGCCCTGCTGGCGCTGGTGGTGCTCGGCCGCAGACTGCTGCGGCGCGGGCTTCAGCCGCTGAGCGACATGGCGCACACCGCGCACGGCATCGCCTCGCACGATCTGACCGACTCGGCGGCCCGGCTGCCGCTGCGCGCGGAGAACCGCGACGGCGGGCCCGAGGTGGAGGAGCTGCGCACCGCGTTCAACACGATGCTGGAGCACATCGACGACTCCCTCGCGGTGCGCGCGGAGGCGGAGCAGCGGCTGCGCCGGTTCGTCGCGGACGCCTCGCACGAGCTGCGGACGCCGCTGATGTCGGTGCGCGGCTACGCGGACCTGTTCCAGTACGCGGCGGCGAACGTGCCCGAGGAGCGGGACAAGCACCTGGCCCGGCTGCGCGCCGAGGCGGCCCGCATGGGCATCCTCCTCGACGACCTGCTTCTGCTGGCCCGTCTCGACGCGGCGGACGTGGAGACGCCGATACGGCTGAAGGACGCGGAGCTGGTGGAGCTGGTGGCGCAGGCGGCGGACGCGTTCCGCGCCGGGCATCCGGACCGTCCGCTGACGGTGGCGGTTCCGCGGGCCCCGGTCCCGCTGCGCGTCGACCCGGTCCGGATCCGGCAGGTGCTGGACAACCTCCTCACCAACGCGGCCGTGCACACCCCGCCCGGCACCGAGGTGTCGGTGACGGTCTCGGTCGGCACCGGTACGGCGTCGGTGCGCATCGCCGACGCGGGTCCCGGCATCCCCGAGGCCGACCGGGACCAGGTCTTCGACCGCTTCTACCGCGTCGACAAGGCCCGCAGCCGCGACCGGGGCGGCAGCGGGCTCGGCCTCGCGGTGGCCCGCTCGCTGGCACAGGCCCACGGCGGCACGGTCGAACTGACGGCGGAGCCGGGGACGACGGTGTTCACGGTGACGATTCCGCTCGGGGACGGATCGGCCTGGACCTAGGCTCGGCGCACACCATGCGACTACCATGGGTGACGTGGCGTCACTTGAGGCTCAGAACCATCAACTGGCTCTGTTCGTCCGGCAGTTACCACGCCGCGCCACAGCGAAAGCGCTGTCACATACCGCGCCACACATTGTCGTAGGCCGCGTCCTCGACGCTCTTCCGCTGCCGGACGGCCTCCAGTTCCGTCACCGCGTCGTGGACGGTGGCGAGAACGGTGTCCAGGGCCTCGTCGGTGACCTTCGCGGAGTCCTCGTCCGACACCTCGCGGATGCCGACGGCCGCGGCGAGCTGGGCGAGGACGGGTTCGCCCGTGGCCCAGCGGTCCGCCGCCCGGCTGCGCGCCGGGGAGTCGACCAGGGCCGCCTTGCCGCTGCGGACCGGGATCCAGCGACCGCGCTGCCGGGCCACCAGCCCCTCCTTCTCCAGCGCGGCGAGATAGGCCGAGGACAGCCCCCGCCCCCGCCGCCACAGCCAGTCCTCGACCGACTCGTACGGCGTCTCCCGTACGACGGCACCCGCGGCCTCGTCCAACAGCCCGTCCGGCAGAGGTACTTGGAGATTCGGCACGATCAGTTCGCCGTCCAGCGCGACGGCCTCGGCGGCGAGAAGGTCGACCAACTCCGCTCCCGCGAGCGCGAGCGAGAGATCACCCGACTCGACGGGGCGGTCGGGGGCGACATCCATGGCGACGATCAGCAGGTCCCGGGGTGTGCTCATGGGTGCCAACCTAGCGCGGCTCGTGCGAGGAGGCATCGACACCCAACGTTTACATAATTCTGTTCCGTAGTCCTTCATGTTTCGGGACCATGAGCCTCGGATGAATACCGGGGGCTTTTGGACCGCTTGCGCCACTGCGGTCCGAATGGCGTGCCCTCTGAAGGAAATTGGCGGGGTTTCCGGTTGTTTGGGGGCCCGTTCGCGCTGGCCGGATCATTTCCCTGCACCTGGCCCTCACCTTTCCGTTGTTGACCGCCGAGTAACAGTGGCGCTAGCTTTCAACCAGCCATCTCGCGTCTCTGCGATTCCGTTCGGCGCCTACAGGCCGAAACCCCCCACCGTGCAGTTTCACCGTTTATTCGGAGAATCATGACGTCTGTCGCGCGCGCCGCAGAAATGATCATTGGAATCACGCCGTTCCATGAACCGGATGCCAGACTCGCGGCGGCCGTGAGCCGCGCCGGCGGGCTCGGTGTACTGGATCTGGGAATTGGCGACCGAAGATCCAGAGAGGCTCTGGCACGAATCCGGCGCTGGTCCCCCGGCCCTTTCGGGGTACGGATCGGCGCCCACTGCCGGATCGCCCCCGAGGAACTCGCCACGGCCGCCGACGGCGGCCCGGGCACCGTCGTCCTGGCCGTGGACGCCCCGTGGCGGGTCGAGGAGGTCGTCGACTCCTTCCGGGTGCTGGTCGAGGTCACTGATCCCGACCAGGCTCTGGCGGCAATCGGCTCCGGTGCGCACGGGCTGATCGCGCGGGGTGCCGAAAGCGGCGGCCGCATCGGCGAGTTGAGCACGTTCGTGCTGCTCCAGCGGCTGCTCGCCGATACCGGCGTGACCGTCCCGGTCTGGGCGTGCGGCGGCATCGGCCCGCGTACGGCCGCCGCGGCGATGGCCGGTGGCGCGGCCGGGGTCGTGCTGGACAGCCAGCTGGCGCTGCTCGCCGAGTCGGCGCTGCCGGAGACGGCGGCTGCGGCGCTGCGCTCGATGGACGGTTCCGAGACCACGGTGATCGCCGGTCACCGGGTGCTGCTGCGCCGCGGCCCGGACGCCCCGCAGGTGCCCGCCGAACGCGTCTCCGAACTGCTCGGCGCCCGCGACCCGCTCACCCAGCTGCTGCCGGTCGGCCAGGACGGCTTCCTCGCCGCCCGGTTCGCGGAACGCTGGGGCGACGTGGGCCGGACGGTGCGTGAACTGACGGCCGCCGTAAGGGAGTCGACACGGGACGAGGGACCGGCCGGGGCGTTGCGCGACGGCTCCCCGATGAGCCGACGGCTCGGCACCCGACTCCCCCTCGCGCAGGGCCCGATGACCCGGGTCAGCGACCAGGCGGAGTTCGCCGCGGCCGTCGCCGGGGGCGGTGCCCTGCCGTTCGTGGCGCTGGCGCTGGCGAGCGGCGAGCAGTCGCGGACGGTGCTGGCCGAGACCCACGCCGCCGTGGGCGACCGGCCCTGGGGTGTCGGGGTGCTCGGCTTCGCGCCCGAGGAGATGCGCACCGCCCAGCTCGAAGCGGTAAGGGAGTTGAGGCCCACCCACGCGATCGTCGCGGGCGGCCGCCCCTCCCAGGCCGAGGCGTTGGAACGGTCCGGGATCGCCACCTTCCTCCACGTGCCCTCGCCGGGACTGCTGCGGCAGTTCCTGGACGCCGGTGTCCGCAGGTTCGTGTTCGAGGGCTCCGAGTGCGGCGGCCACGTCGGACCGCGCGGCAGCTTCCCGCTGTGGGAGGCCCAACTCGCCGTCCTGGACGACTTCTTGGAGACAGCGCCAGCGGGCACGGCCGAACACGTCGAGGTCTTCTTCGCGGGCGGCGTCCACGACGAGCGCTCGGCGGCGATGGTGGCCGCGCTCGCCGCACCGCTCACCGCACGCGGCGCCGCCGTCGGCGTGCTGATGGGAACCGCCTACCTGTTCACGGAGGAGGCGGTGACGCGTGGAGCGGTCCAACCCCTCTTCCAGGAGCAGGTGGTCCGGGCCACACGGACCGCGTTGCTGGAGACCGCGCCCGGTCACGCCACCCGCTGCGTACCCAGCCCGTTCAGCGACAACTACCTGCTCTTCGAAGCCGAGTTGCGCGAGCAGGGCGTCCCGGACCGGCAGATCTGGGAGAAGTTGGAACGGCTCAACGTCGGTCGGCTCCGCATCGCGAGCAAGGGCGTGGAGCGGGACGCGGCCGGTGCCCTGACCTCCGTGGACGAAGAACGCCAGCTCGCCGAGGGGATGTTCATGGCCGGCGAGGTCGCCGTGCTGCGTTCGGCGACCACCACGATCGACGCCCTGCACCGCTCGGTGACCGAAGGGGCCGCCGCCTTCCTGGCCGACAGCGCGCGAACCACCCGCGCCCTCCTGGGAATCGAGGAGCAGACCGAGCCGGAGCCGCCCGCCCCGCTGGACATCGCTGTCATCGGCATGGCCTGCATGTTCCCCGAGGCCCCCGACCTGCCCACCTTCTGGGCGAACATCCTCGGCGGACGCGACGCGGTGACCGAGGTCCCGGCCGACCGCTGGGACCCCGCCGTGCACTACGCGGACGACAAGAGCGGCGCCACCCCGTCGAAGTGGGGCGGTTTCCTGCCCCGCATCCCCTTCGACCCGCTGCGCTACGGCATCCCGCCGACCTCCCTCGGCAGCATCGAACCGGTCCAACTTCTGGCCCTCGAAGCCGCCAGGCGCTCCCTGGAGGACGCCGGATACGGCGACCGAGGAAGGGAGTTCGACCGCGCGCGCACCTCCGTGGTGTTCGGCGCGGAAGCGGGCAGCGACCTCTCCAACGCGACCACGCTGCGCGCCGTACTCCCCTCCTACTACGGGAAGATCCCACAGGGCATCGAGGAGCAACTCCCCACCCTCACCGAGGACTCCTTCCCCGGGATGCTCTCCAACGTCATCTCGGGCCGGATCGCCAACCGGCTCGACCTCGGCGGGGCCAACTTCACGGTCGACGCGGCCTGCGCGTCCTCGCTGGCCGCCGTCGACGTCGCCTGCAAGGAACTCGTGGGCGGCACCAGCGACATCGTGCTGTGCGGGGGCGCCGACCTGCACAACGGCATCAACGACTACGTCCTCTTCTCCTCCGTGCACGCCCTGTCGCCGACCGGCCGCTCGCGCGCCTTCGACAACTCGGCGGACGGCATCGCCCTGGGCGAGGGTGTCGCCTGCGTGGTCCTCAAGCGGCTCGCGGACGCGGAGCGGGACGGCGACCGGATCTACGGCGTCATCAAGGGAGTCGGCAGTTCCAGCGACGGCCGCTCGCTCGGCCTGACGGCACCCCGGCCCGAGGGCCAACGGGCAGCGCTGGAGCGGGCGTACCGCAACGCGGGCGTCTCCCCCGCCGCCGTCGGCCTGGTCGAGGCGCACGGCACCGGCACGGTCGTCGGCGACCGCACCGAACTCTCCATCCTCAGCGAGGTGTTCACCGAGTCCGGTGCGGAGACGGGCAGTTGTGCGCTCGGTTCGGTCAAGTCGCAGATCGGGCACACCAAGTGCGCCGCCGGTCTGGCCGGCCTGATCAAGACCGTGCTGTCCCTCTACACCGGGGTCAAGCCGCCCACCCTGCACATGAAGCAGCCCAACTCCGCCTGGAAGGACGACAGCCCGTTCGTCTTCCACGCCCGGCCACGCCCCTGGGCGGCCCCCGCCGAGGAACGCGTCGCGGGCCTGAGCGCGTTCGGCTTCGGCGGCACCAACTTCCATACGGTGATCCAGGCCTACGGCGATGCCGTACCGCCCGCCCACGGCCTGGACGCGTGGCCCGCCGAGCTGTTCACCTTCCGGGCAGCGGACCGGGCCGCGGCGCGCCGGGGCATCGAGGAGACCCTGAAGCTCGCCGAGTCGGGTTCCTGGAAGCTGCGCGACCTCGCGCTCAGCGCGTCCCGCCGCTCCGACGCCCGGCACGAGCCGGTGCAGGTGGCGGTCGTGGCGACGGATGTCGAGGAACTGGCCGGACAGTTGCGGCGGGCGGTCGCCGGCGACCACGATCCCGGCGCGGGCATCTACGCGGCCGATCCCCAGGAGGACACCGGCCAGGTCGCCTTCCTCTTCCCCGGTCAGGGCAGTCAGCGCCCGGGGATGCTCGCCGACGTGTTCATCGCCTTCCCCGAGTTGCAGCACTATCTGCACCTCGGCCGCGACCAAGCCGACGCGCTCTACCCGCCGGCCGCCTTCGACGACACCGCCCGCGACCGCCAGCAGGCCGGTCTGACCGACACCCGGGTCGCGCAGCCCGCGCTGGGCATCGCCGGGCTCGCCGCCCACGCGCTGCTCACCGAGGCTGGCGTACGGCCCGACATGGCGGCCGGGCATAGTTACGGCGAACTGGTCGCCCTGTGCGCGGCCGGTGCCATCGCCCCGGAAGCGCTGCTGGAGCTGAGCGCCGAGCGCGCGGCGGCGATCCTCGAAGCCACCGGCGCCGACGACCCGGGCACCATGGCCGCGGTCGCGGCCGGAGCCGAGGAGGTCGGGCAGGCCCTGAAGACGGCGGGCGCACCGGACTCGGTGGTCCTCGCGAACCACAACTCGCCTCGCCAGACGGTGATTTCGGGCCCGACGGAGGCGGTCGCGGAAGCCGTACGACTGCTGCGCGAGGCCGGTCTCGGCGCCAAGCGCATTCCCGTCGCCTGCGCCTTCCACAGCCCGCTGGTGGCGGGCGCGGGCGAACGGTTCGCCCAGGCCCTCGCCCAACAGCCTGTGCTCACACCCGAGTTCCCCGTGTGGTCCAACCGCACGGCGGCCCCGTACGGCGAGGGCGCCGACGCGGTCCGGGCCGAACTCGCCGCGCAGATCGGGGCGCCGGTCGGCTTCGTCGCGCAGATCGAGGCGATGTACGAGGCGGGGGCGCGGGTCTTCGTCGAGGCCGGTCCCGGCTCGGTGCTGACCCGGCTGGTCACCCAGATCCTCGGGGAGCGTCCGCACCGCACGGTCGCGTGCGAGCCCCGGCAGGACAGCGGGCTGCGCGGCTGGCTCGACGCGCTGGCCCAACTCGCCGTCGCGGGGCTGCCGGTGCGCACCGGATGGCTCTTCAACGGGCGCGACGCCGTCGACGCGGCCCGGACCCCCGTGCCCAAGCGACCCGGCTGGACGGTCGACGGACAACTGGTCCGCACCGCCGCCGGAGAACTCCTCCCCGGTGCCCTCGCACCGGCCCGACGCGTTGTGGAGACGACTGTGACGACGAACCCTCAGGGCGGCGCCCCCGTCGAGACGAACAGGGACGCGCTCATCTCCGAATTCCTGCGCACCAGCCGGGAGATGGTGGCCGCGCAACGGGACGTGCTGCTGACCTACTTCGGCGCGACGCAGGCGACGGTGCCCCAGGGAACCTGGATTCCCGCACCGGCGCCCGCCGTGATCGAGGCGCTCCCGCAGACACTCGCCCTGCCCGCCGCCGTCGAGACTCCGCTCGCCCAACAGCCCGCCGTTCAGCCGGAGTCGGCGCCCGAAGCCGTCACCGAGGACGATGTTCTGCGGGTCGTACTGGAGATCATCAGCGAACGCACCGGCTATCCCGTCGACATGATCGAGCCCGACCTCGACCTGGAGGCGGACCTCAGCATCGACTCCATCAAACGGGCCGAGATCGCCGGTGAGTTGGCGCAGCGGCTGGGCATCGGCGGCGGCGCGGACATCGCCTCACTTGACGACGCCGAGCTGGAGGACCTGGCGAAGGCCCGTACGGCGGCGTCCGTCACGGGTTGGCTGTCGGCACGGCTGACCGAGCCCGCCGCCCCGGCGGCCGACGCCTCCCCGCAGGACGAGGTCACGGGCTCCGCGCCCAAGCGCCTCCAGTTGCGACCCGCACTGCTGCCGCACCAGGACAGCGACAACCCGGCGGACCCGACGTCCGTCCTGAGCGGCCAACGGTTCGTCCTCTACGGCGACGGCGACGTCCCGGAGGCGGTCGCCGCGCGCCTCTCCTCATACGGAGCCGACACGGTGACCGTCGCTCCCGAGCACCAACTCACCGCAGCGGACGGCCAGGTGGACGGGGTTCTCTACCTCGCACCGCTCACCGCGTCGGCGCCGGTGCTGCCCGAGGCGTTCCCCGTGTTCCAGGCCGCGCTCGCCCGCAACCCGCGCCAACTGATCGCCGTACAAGGGGCGGAGGGCGGATCGGCGGGCCTGCACGGGCTGTTCCGTACGGTGGCGCGCGAGTACCCGGACACCGTGGCCCGCCTCGTCGAGGTGGCGGACACCGCACCGGCCGCCGTCGCGGACGCCCTGCTCGCCGAACTGCCGGCGCCCGGCGCGGAGCCGGTCGTACTCCGAACTGCCGCCGGACGGCACGGACTTGAGCTGACCGAGACACCGCTCGGCGCGCTGGCGACGAACGGTGCCGGTCCTGCCGGTGACGGGGTCGCCGAGGCCGCCGCGATCGGCCTCGACCGCGACTCCGTGGTGCTGCTGGTGGGTGGCGCGCGGGGCATCACCGCCAAGTTCGCCGTCGCGCTCGCCGCGGCCTCCCGGTGCCGTATCGAACTCCTCGGCAGGACGGCCGCGCCGACCGGACCCGAGGACCCGGCGACCGTCGGTGCCCGCACCCCGGCCGAGCTGCGCGCGGCCCTCGCGGGCCAGGGCGGACGCACCCCGGCCGAGATCAACCGCACCGCCGAACTCCTGCTCGCCCAGCGGGAGATCACCGCGACCCTGGACGAACTCGCAGCCCTCGGCAGCGAGGCCCGCTACCACTCCGTCGACTTCCGCGAACCGGACGCGGCGCTCCAGGCGGTCAAGGAGATCCACGCCGAGCACGGCCGTCTCGACGGTGTCGTCTACGCGGCCGGGGTCATCGAGGACCGGCTGATCGCCGAGAAGACCACAGAGTCCTTCCAGCGGGTCTACGGCACGAAGACGCACGGCGCCGGGACGCTGCTGTCCGCGCTGGAGGAACTGCCCAACGGCCCTGCTTTCGCCGTCCTGTTCGGCTCCATCTCGGCCGTGCTCGGCAACCGCGGCCAGGTCGACTACGCGGCGGCCAACGACGCTCTGGAGAGCCTCGGCACCGCCTGGTCGGCGCGCACGGGGAACCGGGCGCTGACCGTGCACTGGGGCCCGTGGGCGCCCACCGGCGGTCACCACGGCATGGTCACCCCGGAGTTGGGACGCGAGTACGCGCGGCGCGGTATCTCGCTGATCGACCCCGAGGAGGGCACGGCTGCCCTGCTGCGCGAGCTCGCCTTCGGCGACGAGTCGGCCGGAGCCGTCGTCTACACCGCTTCGGGCTGGTGACATGACCGACCGTCAAGTGCCGGTCGCCATCGTGGGAATGGCGGTGCTGCTGCCCGGCGCCGCCGACCTCGACGCGTACTGGCGGAATCTGCTCGCAGGCACCGACGCCATCAGCGAGGTACCGGACGGGCGTTGGGACGCGGACTACTACCGGCCGGACTCCGCGAGCGGTCCGGCCGTGGCCGACCAGGTGTACTGCCGGCGCGGCGGCTTCGTCGACGAGGTGGCCGAGGTCGAGGTCACCCGGTTCGGCATCATGCCGAACTCGGTGCCCGGCACCGAACCCGACCAGCTCATCGCCCTCCATGTGGCCGCCGCCGCCCTCGCCGACGCGGGCGGGGAGAGCCGGCTGCCCGACCGGCACCGGGTCGGCGTGGTGCTCGGCCGGGGCGGCTATCTCACCCCCGGGCTGGTCCGCCTCGACCAGCGGGTCCGCACGGCGGGCCAACTCGTCCGCACCCTGGGCGAGTTGCTGCCCGACCTGGACACCGGTCAACTCGACCGGATCCGCACGGCGTTCACCGACAGCCTCGGCCCCGACAGTCCCGAGTCCGTCATCGGCCTCGTACCGAACCTCGCGGCCTCCCGCGTCGCCAACCGCCTCGACCTGCGCGGCCCGGCCTACACGGTGGACGCGGCCTGCGCGTCCTCGCTCATCGCCGTCGACCAGGCGGTGACCGAACTCGCCGCCGGACGCTGCGACTTGATGCTCGCCGGGGGCGTCCACCACTGCCACGACATCACCCTGTGGAGCGTGTTCTCCCAACTCCGCGCGCTCTCCCCGAGCCAGCGGATCCGCCCCTTCCACCGGGACGCCGACGGCATCCTGATCGGCGAGGGCACGGGGGTCGTCGTCCTCAAGCGCCTCGCCGACGCCGAACACGACGGCGACCGGATCTACGCCGTCATCCGGGGCACCGGTGTCTCCAGCGACGGCCGCGCCGCGAGTCTCGTCAATCCGGACTCGGCCGGTCAGACCCACGCCGTACGACAGGCCTGGGAGGCGGCGGGACTTGACCCGTCACGCCCCGATTCGATCGGCCTGCTGGAGGCGCACGGCACGGCGACGCCCGCCGGAGACGGGGCCGAACTCGCCACGCTGGCAGAGGTGTTCGGACCCGACGGGGATGCGGTCATCGGTTCCGTGAAGTCGATGATCGGCCACACGATGCCGGCCGCCGGGGTGGCCGGTCTGGTCAAGGCTGCCCTCGCCGTGCACCACGGGACGCTGCTGCCGACCCTGCACTGCGACGACCCGCATCCGGCGCTCGCGGCCACCCGGTTCCGTCCGCTGGAGAAGGCGGCGCCCTGGGAGACGACGCCCGAACAGCCGGTGCGGCGGGCGGCGGTGAACGCGTTCGGGTTCGGAGGCATCAACGCGCATGTGGTGCTGGAGGAGGCGCCGAATGCGCGGATCCCACGTCCGGCCGTCGTCACCGAACCGGAACGCGTGCTGACGCTCGCCGCCGACAGCCCGGAGGCGCTGGCCGCGCTGCTGGACGCGGACGACTCCGCACTACTGGCCACAGCCACTGTGGCGGCCAACTCCCTCTCCGGCCACTCCCGGCTCGGCATCGTCGCCCCGGACGCCAAGCGGCTCGCGCTCGCTCGGCGCGCGGTCGCCAAGGGTCGGGCGTGGCAGGGCCGTAGCGATGTGTGGTTCACGCCGAGCCCGCTGCTCGGGCCCGGCGGAGGCAAGCTGGCGTTCGTCTTCCCGGGCCTGGAGGGCGACTTCGCGCCCCGGGTCGAGGACGTCGCCGCGCACTTCGGACTGCGCGAGAACAAGTCCTCGACTCCCGCGCAGGTGGGCGATGTCGGCCGCCACGGCTTCGATGTGGTCGGCGTGGGGCGGCTGTTGGACGCAGCGCTGCGCCGGATGGGTGTCGTGCCCGACGCGGTCGCCGGGCACAGTGTCGGCGAGTGGACGGCGATGACGGCCGCCGGGGTGTACTCGCCGGACGAGGTGAGCGACTTCATGGAGTCGTTCGACCCGGACTCGGTGACGGTGCCGGGACTGGCCTTCGGCGCGATCGGGGCACCCGCCGAGCGTGTGCTGGCGGCACTCGCCGACGAGTGGCCGGACTCCGGGATCGTCCTCTCCCACGACAACGCGCCGGGCCAGTCGATGGTGTGTGGACCGGACCAAGCGGTGGACGCGTTCGTGCGGTCCTTCCGCGCGCAGGGTGTCCTGAGTCAGGTGCTGCCGTTCCAATCCGGTTTCCACACACCGATGTTGAGGCCCTACCTCGCACCGATCGAGGAGGCCACGAACCGCTTCCGGCTGTATCCGCCCAAGGTCCCGCTGTGGTCGGGGACGACCGCCTCGCCGTTCCCCACGGACGAGTCGGCGGTCCGCGCGCTCTTCATCCGGCATCTGCTGGAGCCCGTGCGGTTCCGGCAGCTGGTCGAGGCCATGTACGAGGCCAGGCATCGCGCGTTCGTCCAGGTCGGCACGGGCCAGCTGGGTTCTCTCATCGACGTGACGCTCGGCGGACGCGATCACCTGGTCGTGGCCGCCAACTCGCCCCACCGCTCCGGGCTCGCCCAACTCCGGCGCGTGGCCGTGGCGTTGTGGGCGGCGGGCGGAGCGGTCGACCCGGCGGCTCCCATGTCGGAGAACAAGCCGCTACGGCAGGAACGCCCGCCCGTGCGGCTCGACCTGGACGGGGCACTCGTGTCGCTCGACGGCCCGAGCCTGGTGAAACTGCGGGCCGAACTACGCCCGCCGCTCGCGACGAGCGCCGCCGCATCCCCCCTGGACGCACTCACCGACCGCTTCCCGGCAGCCGCCGAACTGCACGCCCTGATGCGCGAAACCGCCGACACGGCCGCCCAACTCCTCGGCGCGGGCGGTCGTGGGGCGGTGGCGACCATCCCCGCTCCACCCCGGCAACAGCCGCCCGCGCCGCCCCGCGAGTGGCAGACCACGGTCCATGTCTCCCCCGAGTCCATGCCCTACCTCATGGACCACTGCTTCTTCCCGCAGCGCCCCAACTGGCCCGATGTGGCGGACCGTTGGCCGGTGGTCCCGGCAACGACGATCGTGCAGCACATCATCGACGCGGCCGAGCGGACCGCGCCCGGCATGCGCGCGGTCGCCGTGCACGACGCGCGGTTCGACCGCTGGCTGACGGCGACGCCCCCGGTCGACGTACCGGTGCGGGTGGTCACCGAGGCCTCCGGCCGGCTCGCCGTCTCCTTCGGCCCGCACGCCCGCGGAGTGGTCGAACTGGCCCCCGTCCACGCCCCGTCGCCCCCACCCCACCCCCGCCCGGACCCCACCACCGAGCGCGTCCCCGACCACACCGCGTCCCATCTCTACGACGAGCGCTGGATGTTCCACGGCCCGGCGTTCCAGGGCGTCACCGAACTCACCGCGATCGGCGACCGCCACGTGCGCGGCACGATCACCACCCCGCCCGCCCCGGGTTCCCTGCTCGACAACGTGGGCCAGATCCTCGGCTACTGGATCATGTCGACCCGCACGGACCGCACCGTCGTCTTCCCGGTCGGCATGCGCGAGATGCGCTTCTACGGCCCGCATCCGCGCCCCGGCACGGAAGTCGACTGCCTCGTGCGGATCACCTCGCTCACCGACACCGCGCTCGAATGCGACGTGCAGCTCACGGTCGACGGAGTGGTCTGGGCGGAGCTGTCCGGCTGGCAGGACCGGCGGTTCGACAACGATCCGCAGACCAGGCCGGTCGAGCGTTTCCCGGAACGCAACACGCTCTCCGAGGCCCGCCCCGGCGGCCGGACCCTGCTGCACGAACGCTGGCCCGACCTCGCCTCCCGCGACCTCATCATGCGCAACTCGCTGAGCAGCGTGGAGCGTTCGCAGTACGAGGAGCATCCGCCGCGCGGTCGCCGGCAGTGGCTGCTGGGCCGGATCGCGTTGAAGGACGCGGTACGGCAGTGGCTGTGGGGTCATGGCGAGGGGCCCGTCTTCCCGGCCGAGATCCGGGTCCACAACGACGAGTCGGGCCGCCCGTACGTCACCGGCCTGCACGGCCGCACCCTGCCCCCGCTGGACGTCTCGCTGGCCCACGCCGCCGAGGCCGCCGTCGCGATCGTACGGCCGCACTCCCCCGAACCCGGGCCCGGAATCGACATCGAGGAAGTCGTCGAACGCGACCCCGCCACCCTCGCCACCGCTCTCGGCGCGGAGGAACTCGTCCTGCTGCGAGCCCAGTTGACTGCGTCCGGTGAGTCGGAGGCGTTGTGGTTCACCCGCTTCTGGGCGGCGAAGGAGGCGGTCGCCAAGGCGGAGGGCACCGGCTTCGGTGGCCGGCCGCGCGACTTCGCCGTCTTCCAAGTGGTCTCCGGATCACGGCTGTTGGTGTCCGGGCGGCTGGAACGCGCCTACACCGTGCACTGCGAGCCGGCCGGCAATCCCCCCAATCTGCCGGACAGGACCTATGTCGTGGCCTGGACGACGGGACCCGCGCACGAAGAGGAGTACGACCGATGACCCCCACCACCGAGGACACCGTCCTCGCCGACCTCACCGGCATGCTGACCGCGCTCCTGGAGGACGAGTACGGCGTCGACGACGTCGAGATCACCATGACGACGACCTTCAACCGTGACCTGGAGCTGGAGAGCATCGACCTGGTGACCCTGGCCGGGCTGCTCCAGGAGCACTACGGCACGAAGGTCAACTTCGCCGAGTTCCTGGCCGGGATGGAGTTCGACGAGATCATCGAACTCACCGTCGGCCGGCTCGTCGAGTACGTCGTGCAGAGCCTCAAGGCAGCCGAGGCGGGCTGAGCCATGGCGATGGTCGACACCGGTCAACTCCGGTTGCACGTACAGCGAATGAGCCCGCCCGACGGCCGCCCGGTGACCGCCACGGCGGTGCTCGTGCACGGTCTGCTCACCGACAGCCTGGCCAGCTACTACTTCACCCTCGCCCCGCCCTTCGCGCTCGCCGGCGTCGACGTCGTCATGTACGACCTTCGCGGTCACGGCCGCAGCGCGCGCCCGGCGACCGGCTACACCCTGGACGACAACATCGACGACCTGGAGGCGCTGCTCGACCGTCTGGAGGTGACTGGACCGGTCCATCTGGTCGGCAACTCCTACGGCGGGACAGTCGCGTTCGGCTACGCGGCCCGCCATCCGGAACGGGCCGCCAGTGTCTCCCTCATCGAGTCGGAACCGGCGACCGACGCCTGGGCGCCGAAGCTCGGCACCATCCTGGACCGGGTGCTGCACGAACTGGCGCACAACGAGGACGACGCGATCGCCTGGATCAGCGCGAACCGCGGCCACAACACGGCCCGCCTCGCGAAGGGCGCGGCCAAGCTCGCCCGGGAGACCTCCCTGTCCCAGGACATACCGGCCAGCAAGGTGTTGACGGAGGATCAGATCGGAGCGGTCCACTGCCCGGTGCTCGGCGTCTACGGCGGCGATTCGGACCTCGCCCTGCTCGCCCCCTGGTTGGAGTCCGTGTTGCCGGACTGCCGGACCGTCGTCGTCCCCGGCCACGAGCACTCGGTGCTGGTGGAGGCGGCGGGCACGGTCGGCGGCCACATCCTCTCCCTGATCCAGGAGGCGAGCGCGGCCGAGGTGGCCGCCCGGTGAGCCGGTTCCTCTTCGTCGTACCGCCGCTGGTCGGCCACATCAACCCGGCGGCGGGCGTGGCGGCCGAACTCGCCGCGCGCGGTCACGAGTTGGCGTGGGCCTGCGCCGACCCCGATCTCGTGCGGCGGCTCGCGGGCGAGTCGGCGCGGGTGTTCCCGTGCGCTGGACCGGTCCCGGGCACGGGCGAGGGCGTACGGCCGCCGGACATCCGTGGGCCGGAGGCGCTGAAGTTCCTGTGGGAGGCGTTCCTCGCGCCGCTCGCCGAGCAGATGGCGCCCGGAGTCGCCTCCGCCGTCGAGGAGTTCGGGCCCGATGTGATCGTCGCCGACCAACAGGCCCTGGCCGGCGGTCTGGTGGCGGAACGTCTCGGGGTGCCGTGGGCGACCTCGGCCACCACCTCGGCGGAGTTCACCGACGTGTTCGCGGGCATCCCCAAAGTCGGGCTCTGGCTGGACGAGTTGCTGCACCGGCTCCGCACCGACCTCGGCGACCCGTCCGGCACCGGCGACCCGCGCTTCTCGCCGCACCTGGTGCTCGCGTTCAGTACCCCGGAGCTCGTCGGCCCCGAGGCGCGGCAGGGCGAGCAGATCCGCTGGGTCGGCCCGTCGATCGCGCCCCGCCCGGCCGCGCCGGACTTTCCCTGGGACTGGTTGGACCGGTCCCGTTCCCTGGTCCTGGTCAGTCTCGGCACCGCCAACGCCGATGTGGGCGCCCGTTTCCTCACCGAGTGCGTCACGGCGCTGCGGGCGCGAACGGACCGCGTCCAGGCGGTGATCGCGGACCCGGGCGGCGCATTGGACCGGTCCGACGAAGAGGACAAGGACCTCCTTGTCCTGCCCTCCATCCCCCAACTCCCGCTCCTCGAAAGGGCGGACGCGGTGGTCTCGCACGCCGGGCACAACACGGTCTGCGAGGCGCTGTGGCACGGCGTCCCGCTCGTCGTGGCACCGATCCGCGACGACCAGCCGGTGATCGCCGGGCAGGTCACCGGCGCGGGCGCGGGCGTCCGGGTCCGCTTCGGCCGGGTCACCGCACCGAAGCTGGGCGCGGCGATCGACGCCGTACTCCATGAACCCGGCCACCGCGCCGCGGCCGACCGCGTCCGTACGGCGTTCCGCGCGGCCGGCGGCAGCCGCGCGGCGGCCACCCACCTGGAACTGCTGGCCACCGGCGCGTCCCCGAAGGAGACCCCGTGAGCACCGAGGACGACCCGCAACCACCGAGCCGCAACGACCAGGTGGCGGCGCTGCGGCCCGGCTACCAGGCCGACCTGGCCGACGGCCTGGACCGGTTCTTCGAGCCCCGGCGCGAGACCTGCCCCTGGTGCGACTCGTCACGGCTCAAGACCCGGCTACGCACGAAGGACCTGATCCAGCACAAGCCGGGCACCTTCGTCCTGGACCGCTGCGAGGACTGCCGGCACACGTTCCAGAATCCCCGACTGAGCCCGGCGGGGCTGGAGTTCTACTACCGGGACTTCTACGACGGCCTGGGCGAGAAGCAGTTGGGCAACACGTTCGCGGCCCGTACCAAGATGTACGAGCAGCGCGCGCAGTCACTGCTCCCGCATTCCCCGACTCCCAAGAACTGGCTGGACGTCGGCACCGGACACGGCCACTTCTGCGAGTCGGCCCGCACGGTGTACCCGGACACCACCTTCGACGGCCTCGACTTCACGGACGGCGCCGAACTCGCCGAGCAGGCGGGCCGGGTGGAGCGCGGCTATCGGGGCAGCTTCCCCGAGCTGGCCCCGAATCTCGCGGGCCACTACGACGTCGTCAGCATGTTCCACTACCTGGAGCACAGCACGGAGCCCGAGCGCGAACTGGCCGCCGCTCACACGGCCGTTCGTCCCGGCGGGCATCTGCTGATCGAGGTCCCGGACCCCGACAGCCGCTACTCCCGGCTGCTGGGCCGCTGGTGGCTGCCGTGGCTCCAGCCCCAGCACCTGCACTTCGTTCCGGTCGAGAACCTGCGCCGCCGGCTCACCGACCTGGGCTTCACGGTCGTGGCGGAACAGCACGCGGAGCCGCACGACCCGGTCGACCTCCTGGCCGGCACCTGGCTGGCGCTGGACACGGCCGCGCCGCGCGACAACCTCCCGTGGCTGCCGAAGCCGCCGACCGGCCTGGCCCGTACGGGCCGAGCGGCCGTGCTCATCGCGGGGATCCCGGCACTGATCCTGGGCACGCTCCTGGACCGGTTCGTGGTGAAGCGGCTGTCGCACCGGCTGGGGGTGTCGAACGCGTATCGGCTGGTGGCACGGCGGGACTGAGCCGCGGCGCGAGCCAGGCGTCGAGCGCCCGGCGCCACCGTAGCCGAGCCGTGGCGCGAGCGAGCCGTCAAGGGCGCCGCGCCACCGTGCCGTCAGGGACTGGACCGGTCCAAGCCCGCCAGCGCGCGGGCGACCTCGTCCGCCGTGAGGCCGTCGGCCCGGTTGTCGAAGACCAGCCGGCGGCCGTCGCTCCAGCGGCACTCGTTGGCCTCGGCCGCCTTCCAGAACGTGTCCCAGTCGGCGAGTTTGGACCGGTCCCGGGCACAGCCGCGGGCGCGCACGCGTTCGCGGGCCGTTTCGGAGTCGACCTGGACCCGGACGACGACCAACTCGACGTCGGCGGGCCAGTTGTGACGGTACGTCACCTCCGCGAGGTAGTCCGGCTGGAAGAAGTAGCGGCCGAACGGGGCATCCAGTACGACCGGGCGGCCGACCCGCAGGTTGTCGGCGGCCAGGTCGAGGATCGTCGCGTATTCGAGGTCCATCACCACCGACTGGTAGTACGGGTTGAGGTCGCGCTCCGAGGGGTCCGTGCCGGCGAGGTCGAGGAGCGCCTCGGTGAGGCGGGTGCAGGCGGTGTCCTTGTCGATGTACGCGGCACCGCTCAGCCCGGCGATCAGCCGGGCCACGCCGGTCTTGCCCGACCCGGCCGGGCCGATCACGATGTACACCCGTGGAGCGAGGGTCATGCGCGGCGGTCCTTCACGAAGAAGAGGTACGACATGCCGCCGAGCAGCAGCAGCGCGCCGCCGACGAGGAAGACGTCCGTGTAGTTGTTGCCGGTCGCGTCCAGGATCGCACCGGTGACGATGGGTGCCATGGCCGCGCCGAGGAAGCCGCCGAAGTTCTGGATCGCGCCCAGCGAGGCGACTTGGTGGGACTCGGCGATGTCGGAGGCGAGCGTCCACAGGCAGCCCATCGGGACCTGGGCGGCGAAGTAGCCGAGGGACAGCAGGGCGAGCGCGAGCGGGGTGCTGTGGACGTACGCCACGGGCAGGACCGCGGCCGCCGCGAGCACGGCGCCGCCGACGATGGGGACCTTGCGGGAGACGACGGCGGGGACGCCCCGGCGGATCAGCCGGCCGGAGAGCCAGCCGCCGAAGAGGACACCGAGGATGCCGCAGAGGTAGGGCAGCGAGGACAGCCAGCCCGTCTCGGAGAGGCTGAGGCCGCGGGAGGTCTGGAGGTAGCTGGGCAGCCAGGTGAGGTAGACCCACACGGTGTAGAAGATGCCGAAGGCACCGAGGATCATGAAGTAGGTGTTGCGCTGCTTGAACAGGGCGCCCCAACTCGCGGGCTTGGCCCGCTCGTCGGCGCGGGCCGCCGCCAACTCCGCGCCCCTGATGAGCGCCTGCTCGCGCAGGGTGGGGTCCCGGTAGACGCGCAGCCAGACCAGCATGACGACGATGCCGAGCGCGCCCACGGCGACGAACATGCCGCGCCAACCGACCGTCAGGAGAAGGCCGGTGAGGATCGGCGGGGCGATGGCGTTGGCGATCTGCGAGCCTGTGTTGACGATCGAGATGGGCAGCGCGCGCTCGTCCTTGTTGAACCAGCGTTCGTTGACCTTGAGGCTGGCCGTGAAGAACGGGGACTCGGCGACGCCGAGGGCGACCCGGGCGGCGTAGAGCAGGCCGAAGGAGTGGGCGGCTGCGGTGACCATCGTCATCAGGGACCAGAGTCCGGCGGCCCAGGCGTACATCCGCTTGGGGCCGAAGCGGTCGACGAGGTAGCCGGCGGGGAGGTTGGCGATGGCGTACGGCCAGGAGAAGGCGGCGATCAGCAGCCCCATCTCGGTGGCGTTCAGGCCGAATTCACCGGCGACGGTGGTGTTGGCGACGCTCAGCGTGGCGCGGTCGAGGTAGTTGACGACCCCGCCGATCACCAGGAGGGCCACCAGGACCCAGCGGATGCGGAGCGAGGTCCGGCGGGCGGTGTCGCCCGGGTCGAGGGATGCGGGGGTTTCGGGGGTGAGGGACTGCTGAGCCATGGAGAGCTCCTCGGGGAACCACCGTGCGGGTGATGGGGAGTTGGGGACGAAGGGGCGAAGGGGCGAAGGCGGGCACTTTCCCCTGACGGGTTGTCAGGCCCTGGCGCCTTCGATGGCGCGCAGCATCGTGGCGGCGGCCTCCGTGACGTTGCGGTAATTGCCGTCGGCGCGGGCGGCCTTGGTGACGAAGCTGCCGACGCCGACCGCGACGACACCGGCGTCGAACCATTCCTTGACGTTGTCGGCCGTGACGCCACCCGCGGGCATGAGCGGTGCCTGCGGGAGCGGGGCGCGGACCGTGCGGACGTACTCGGGGCCGACGAACTCCGCGGGGAAGAGCTTCACGATGTCGGCGCCGGCCTGCATGGTGTCGACGATCTCGGTCGGGGTGTGGGCCCCGCTGACCGTGACGGCCTGGTAGCGGTTGGCGGTGGTCAGCATGGCCGGGTTGAGGTTGGGGCTGACCAGCAGACGGGCACCGGCGGAGACGCACTCGTACGCGGAGTGCTCGTCCAGGACGGTGCCGGCGCCGACGAGGATGCCGTCGTCGCCGTAGCGCTCGGAGAGCTTTGCGATGACGTCCAGCGCGCCCGGGACGGAGAGGGTGATCTCCAGGGCCCGGATGCCGCCCTCGATCGCCGCTTCGGAGACGGCGAGGGCCTCCTCGGCGCTGTCGAGGCGGACGATGAGCAGGGCGCCCGTATGGGTGATTGATGCCAGGGCGTTAAACTTTGTTACCATGGGAGCACACGCTAGAACATGAATTCACATCTTGTCACGCCCCTTGTCACACGAAGTTAGGCTGATCCCGGCGAGCCGCCGCTCCACCCACCGCTCCACCCCGGCTTCGAGGAGACGCATTGAGCAGGGCACCCCTGATCCCAGAGCAACGCCATCAGGAGTTGTTGCGCCTGCTGAGGAGCAGCGGGGTGCTGAGCATCCACGACCTCACCGCGGCGCTGAACGTCTCGCACATGACGGTCCGCCGGGACATCACCGCGCTGGAGAAGAGCGGACAGGTGGTCTCGGTGCAGGGCGGGGTCAGGCTCGCCGACTGGACCGGGCACGCGCCGCCGCGCGAGCGGGCCTCACGTGCGGCGCTGGAGATGCCCCGGAAGCAGGCCATCGCCGGGCGGGCCGCGGAACTCGTCGAGGACGGCATGGTCCTCTTCCTCGACGCGGGGACGACCTGTCAGTCGGTCGTTCCGTTCCTGGCCGGCCGCAAGGACCTCACCGTGGTCACCAACGACTTCCACGCGGTGCTGGCGCTGTGCGAACTGCCGTCCGTGCACACGGTCCACACCGGCGGCGAGGTCGATGTGTCGAGCGGTTCGAGCAGCGGACCCCTGGCCGCCAGGACGGTCGGCGCGATCAATCTCGACCTCGCGTTCCTGAGCGCCGGGTCCTGGGACCTGTCCCACGGCGTGACGAGTTTCTCGACGGACAAGGTGCTGCTCAAGCAGGCGGTGATGGCGGCGGCCGGCTCGGTCGCGCTGCTCGCCGACAGCACCAAGTGGGGCACGGTGGAACGGTTCAACGTGACCACGCTGGACCGGCTCGACACCGTGGTGACCGACGCGGGCCTGCCGGAGGCCGTGGTCGACCGCATCTCGGAAGAGGGACCGACGGTGCTGCGGACGGCCTGAGTTCCCGCCCACCCCTGCTGGCCCCCATTGAATGATGCATTCACCGCGCCTAGCATCACCTGGTGATTGCATCACTTCCTGTATGACTCTCGTCGAGCAGCGCAGGTGACGACGAGCGGTCGCGGCCCGGTTCCGGGGGCTCCGGCCGCTCGTCCTCGCTCCTGCGGCGGTTCGGCTCGGCTGCTACGACGGCTCAGCTCGCGGTACGCCGGATCCGCCCCTCGTAGCGCTTCTCCAGCTCCAGGTTGCCCTCGAAGCCGCCCGGCACATTGGCCGAGACGTACACGGGCGGCCGGTCCCCCGAGGCGAGGAGCTGGGCCGCCGCCTCCGCGACCGTCAGCTGCACGAGCATCGCGCCGGTGAGCGTGGAGAGGGCGCAAACGGCACCCCCGCCCGGGAGTTCGAGGAGCGCGTCGCCGCGCGGGGCCGCGTTGTCGAGGACGACGTCCGCGAGGTCGACGAGTTTCCTGCCGCTCGGGTGACCGGCGGGGACGGCGTGGGTGTGGGCGAGCGAGGTGATGGCGAGGAGGCGGTGGCCGCGCTCCTTCACCCGCAGGGCCATTTCCACGATCACCTTGTTGACACCGGAGTTGGAGACGATGACGAAGAGGTCCTGCGGGTGGGGCGCCGCCAAGTCGTAGAGCCGGTCGGCGACTCCGGCCTGCCGCTCCAGCAGCGGGTCGTCGAGCACGCTCGGGGCGTCGCCGCCGTAGAGGACGAGGTCGGCGATGCTCAGGCGGTTGGTGGGCACCAAACCCCCGGCGCGGCCCGCGAGTTCGAGGACCATGGCCTGGGAGTGGCCGGTGCCGAAGGCCTGGACGACGCCGTCGGTGCGGACGCAGTCCGCGATCAGTGCGGCGGCGCGGGACACACTCTCGCGGCCGGATTCGGTGATGTGCTGGAGAACGGCCAGGCTCTCGCGCGCGAAGATCTCGGCGCTCACGGACTCGGCGGACACGCGACACTCCCCACCGGTGGATCAAACCACCTATTCTTTCCCGATCAATGAATCAATAAATCACACGTGGTCCTGGTATTCAATCGATGGCCTCTGGGGTGGCTGATACCTTCTCCACATGCCCCCGACAGACGTCACCACCCTCATCCGCACGGAGCTGCCCCGGCTGGCGGGCTCGTTGCGGAAGGTCGGCGAGCTGATCCTGGAGGATCCGGCCGCCGTCACCCACTGCTCGGCCGCCGAGCTGGGCCGCCGCACCGGCACCTCGCAGGCGACGGTGACCCGGTTCTGCCGCGCGGTGGGCCTCGACTCGTATCAGCATCTGCTGATCGAACTGGCCCAGGAGCGCGGGCGCGGCGAGGTGTCCGACTGGGGCACCGCCGAGATCGGCCCGGACATCTCCCCGGACGACGATCTGGAGCGGGTCGTGCAGGTCGTGGGCAGTGCGGACCTCAGAGCGGTCCAACAGACGATCGACCGGATCGACCTCGACGCGGTGGAGCGCGCGGCCACGGCCGCCGCCCGCGCCCGTCGCATCGACGTCTACGGCATCGGCGGCAGCGGGGCGGTCGCGCAGGAGACCGAGACCCGGCTGTTCCGCATCGGCTGCGCGGTGCGCGGCTGGACCGAGGTGCACGCCGCCGCCACCTCCGCGGCCCTGCTCACCCCGGCGGACGTCGCCATCGGCATCTCCCACTCGGGTTCGACGCGCGAGACCATCGAGCCGTTCGAGCTGGCCAAGGAGCGTGGCGCCACCACCATCGCCCTGACCTCCGACCCGCGCTCCCCGCTCGCCCGCGCCGCCGACATCAGGCTCATCTCCTCGTCCTCCGCGACCAGTTTCCCCACCGGCATCATCGGCGCCCGCCACTCCGTGCTGGTCCTCATCGACTGCCTCTACGTCCGCATCGCGCAGCTCTCCTACCAGCGCGCGAGCGCCTCGCTGGCCCTCACCGACCACATCGCCGGGGAGCACACGGTGAAGGCCAGAAGAGGCCGGTGATCTGAACCGGGACCGGCCGCGATCACGGCCGAGCCTGTATGGATGAACCACCGAAGTTACGCAGAGATGGTTGTTTGAATCATCTTCGCGGTGTCAGGATGGGCGCTCCGCCGAGCCTCTGGTAGGAGACCCATGCGCGTCACCGCTGCCCAGTCGACCGAGCTGTTCGTCGGCACCGCCGAGCATCCGCTCCAGGTGGTGACCGCCGAACTCGCCCATGTCCCCGGCCGGCCGGTGCGCCTCACGGTCGAGGGCCCGGGCGTGCGCGGCAGCTCGGAGACGGTCGTCGGCGAGGACGGCACCGCACGGGCCGAGATACCCGTGACGGCGGACCTCGCGCCCGGCGAGGGGTGCGCGATCGAGGTGACGGCGGCCGACGGCGGCCAACTGGCCACGCTCACCACCGAGTTCACGGCCGCCGAGCCCGGCTGGACCATGTTCATGGTCAGCCACTTCCACTACGACCCCGTCTGGTGGAACACCCAGGGCGCCTACACCGAGACCTGGGACACGGCCGACGACCCCGCCTCCACCGGTCTCCCGGCCCGTACCTTCGACTCGCGCGGCCAGTCCGGCATGAGTCTCGTCCGCGCCCACTGCGACCTGGCCCGCCGCGATCCGGCGTACACCTTCGTCCTCGCCGAGGTCGACTACCTCAAGCCGTACTGGGACGCCTTCCCCGAAGAGCGCGCCTTTCTGCGGGAGTTGATCCGCACCGGCCGCGTCGAGATCATGGGCGGCACCTACAACGAGCCGAACACCAACCTCACCGGCGCCGAGGCCACCGTACGCAACGCCCTGTACGGGGACGGATTCCAGCGCGGCATCCTCGGTGCCTCGCCCGAAACCGCCTGGCAGCTCGACGCGTTCGGGCACGATCCGCAGTTCCCCGGGCTGATGGCGGATGCGGGAGTCTCCTCCAGCTCGTGGGCGCGTGGACCGTTCCACCAGTGGGGACCGACGCTCTCGGTCTTCGGCGAGGAACCGCGCGATCCCCAACGCATGCAGTTCCCGGCCGAGTTCAGCTGGATCGCCCCCTCCGGACGCGGCCTGCTCACCGCCTACATGGTCAACCACTACGGCGCCGGCTGGGCCATCGACAACGCGCCCACGCTCCCCGAGGCCGAAGCAGCGGCGCTCAAGCTCTTCCGGGGCCTGAAGAAGGTCGCGCTCACCCGCAATGTGCTGCTCCCGGTCGGCGGTGACTACGCTCCGCCGTGCCGCTGGGTGATGGACATCCACCGCGACTGGAACGCCCGTTACGTCTGGCCGCGCTTCGTCAGCGGAATCCCCCGGGACTTCTTCGCCGCCGCCCGCGCCGAGTTGGACCAGGAGGGCCGCAAGGCGTCCCCGCAGACCCGGGACATGAACCCGATCTACACCGGCAAGGACGTCTCCTACATCGACACCAAGCAGGCCCAGCGCTACGGCGAGACACTCCTCGCCGACGCGGAGGCCTGGGCCACCCTGGCCTCGCTCACAGCCGAACACCCCTACCCGGACGCGGCGTTGGACAAGGCCTGGCGGCAGCTGATCTACGGCGCCCACCACGACGCGATCACCGGCTCCGAGTCGGACCAGGTGTACATCGACCTGATGACCGGCTGGCGCGAGCTGTACGACCTGGCGGAGACGGTGCACGCCGACGCGACGGACGCGATAGCCGCCAAGGTCGCCCAACTTCCCGGCGCCACACATGACTTGATGGTGTTCAACGCGGCGACCTGGGAGCGCCGGGACGTCCTTGCGGTCCCGGATCCCGGCCTCGTCCCCCTCGACGACACCGGTCTGCCCCTCCCGGCCGTTCGCGAGGGCGACCAACTCCGGCTCGTCGTACCGGAAGTTCCCGGCATGGGGCTCAAGGCCCTGCCGCTCGCCGAGGGTTCGGTACCGGAGTGGGCACCCGGCGAAGGCCTCACCATCCGCAACGAGTTCTACGAGGTGACGGTCGATCCCGCGCGCGGCGGCGCCGTCAGCAGCCTGCGCGAACTCGCCGAGGACGGACGGGAGTTGCTGCGCGCCGGCGACATCGGCAACGAGCTCGTCATACAGGAGGAGTATGCGCGCCACCCGCGCTTCGGCGAGGGCCCCTGGCACCTCACCCCGACCGGGACCACCGCCGCACGCAGCCGGGACGTCACCGCCGACATCGATGTCCAGCACTCCCCCGCCGGTTCACGGATCACCGTCAGCGCCGACCTCGGACTGTTCCGGTACACGCAGCGGCTGACGCTGTGGACCGGGGTACCGCGCCTCGACGTGACGACCACGATCGACGGTTACGACGGCGCCGACCGGCTGATCCGGGTGCGCTGGCCGTCCGACGTGACCGGCGGACTGCCCGTGCACGAGGTGGCGGACGCGGTGATCGGGCGCGGGTTCGGGTTCGTGGAGGTGGACAGCGAGGAGTTCCCGTGGACGCTCGACAACCCGGCGAACACGTGGTTCGGGCTCGGCTCCACCGCGCGGGTCGCGGTGCACGACGAGTCGGGCCGGCTGCTCGGGCACCGGTCGATCGGGGTCGCCGAACTCATTTACACCGACTGGGACTTGGCCGGTGAACTCGGTGCCCCGCTCGCGGCGGCGCTCGTCCGCGTCGGGGTCACCGCGACCTCCACGATCGCGGGCGGTCCACGCTACGGCGACCTCGAGGTCGACTCCAATCTGCCGGACTTCCGGATCGCGGTGGGCGCGCCCGAGCGCAATTCGGTGGTCGCGGAGGCCCTCGGCTGGGACCCGGCCGCCGGGCGGGAGCTGCGCCGGCAGCTGGCCGAGCGGGGTGTGGCCGCGGTGTGGGTCGCGCCGCGTGCCGGGCTGCGCGAGGAGTGGGTGCCCGGGGCCGATCTGCGCGACCTGGAACGGTTGCCGCTGCTCGTGGTGGCGGGCGCCCGTCCCGAGGACGACGCCAAGGCGGTCGACGCGCTGATCGCCGACCTCGACGACGCGGTCGTCACGGCCACGGCGGCGGGCGGTTGCGAGGCGCTGCCGCCGGGTGACGCCTGGGACGGCCGCAGCTTCGCGGTCCTCAACCGGGGCACGCCCGGCTGTGTCGTGACCTCCTCCGGCGACCTCTACATGTCCCTGATGCGCTCCTGCACCGGCTGGCCCTCCGGCATCTGGGTCGACCCGCCCCGCCGCACCGCCCCCGACGGCTCCGCCTTCCAACTCCAGCGCTGGACGCACGAGTTCGAGTACGCGGTCGTCGCGGGCGCGGGTGACTGGCGGGACGTCCGGCTCCCCCAGGCCGGGCACGAGTTCAACCACCCGTTGACGGCCCGCCTGCGGACATCGCCCGAACAGGGCGTCCTGCCACGGAAGTTCACCCTGCTCGCCCTGGAACCTGCGGGCGAGGTGGTCCTCGACGCCCTCAAGCCGCTCGGCTCGCCGCTGGCCCGGGGCAGCGCGGTACCGGTCGACCCGGGGCTCGGCGTCGTCGTGCGGATGCACGAGGTGAACGGGCGGCCGGTGCGGGCGCGGATCCGCGGGCCGCACGACTGGATCGAGGGTGCCCGGGCCGACGTACTGGAGTCGCCCGGCGAGGAGTTGGCGCCGGAGCGGGACGGCGGGCTCGCCGTCGACCTCACCGGCTTCGAGGTCGCGACGGTGTTGGCGACCGCTGCCGACGAGTCCCCGACCGGGCCCGGAATCGCGGCACACGAACCCGCGCAACCCGTCCACACCCGCTACTGGCTGCACAACTCCGGCCCCGCGCCACGCGGGAACATGCCGGTGTCGGTGTACCTCTCCCCGGGCACCCTCACCGCCGCCGGTCCGGTGACCGCGACCGTCCGGGTCGGCTCGGAACTCACCGACGCGCCGGCGTCGGGCGCGGTGGCCTTCGAGGTGCCGGACGGGTGGACCGCCGAACCCGCCGAACTGCCCTACGCGTTGGGCCCCGGCGGGTTCACGCTGGCCGAGGTGACCGTGACCCCGCCGCCGGAACCGGTACCCGGCCGACACTGGCTCGCGGCGCGGTTGGAGCACGGCGGGCAGACGTACGAGGACGTCGTGGCGCTGGATGTGGCAGACGGGCAGTACGGGCCAACCCTGCTGTCCAGTATGGGCGTTGAACGGATCAGCGTGCGCGGCGGCGAGCAGGTCCAGGTACCCGTGAACCTCCGCAACACCACCCGTGGACCGGTCCACGGCACCCTCTGGGCCGTCTCCTCGTGGGGCACCTGGGCCGGAGTCGGGCCGGGCTGCCAGGGGTTCACGGTCGCAGGGGGCGCGGAAGAACGGTCCTTCATCAAGGTGGACGGCTCGGTGGTGCCGCCTGGGTCGTACTGGCTGCTCGCGAAGGTCGCCTGGCACGGGTGTGTCGCCTACACGGAGGCCGTCGCGCTGGAGGTGACGCCGTGACGGCGGAGCACGCGGCCATGGTGTGGGGCGAGATGATCGCCAAGAGAAAAGTGGACGCACTGCTCCACGGCGGTTGCGCAACGCCCCAAAGGGGCGCGGGGAACTGCGCGACCAGCCACGACGGCGCCGCAGACGACCGACATCATGCCGCGGGCCTCCCAGCGGAGCGCCTCGCGCGGGCCGAGCGGCAACGACGGCGTTGGGCCACCCAGGTCGTCGTCATCGACGAGCTGGCCCAACGAACGTGCGCGGAGCGGGGGTTGAAGCCCCCTGCCGAAGTGTCGCCGGACCGGGTGCTCGCCGTCGCCGAGACCGATGTCGCGGATCTCGGCAGCATCGTCGCGGCGGCCCTCGCGCACTCCCCGGCCGCCCGGCTGCTGCTGGCCGAGCTGGAGGGTGAGCAGGAGGTCGCGGAGGCCGCCGTGCGGGACTACTACGACCGCAACCGGGACCGCTTCCTGACGGCGGAGGCGCTACGGCGTGGTGTCGACCCGTTCGGCCGGGTGTCATCGGAGGACTTCGTGCCGTACGAGCAGGCCCGTGAGGGGGTCGCGCGGGAGTTGCGGCAGGCGGCGGGGCGACGGGCCTTCTTCGGCTGGTTGGACCAGTCCAAGGCCGGAGTCGTGTATACCGCCGGGCACGAGCACCCCGGCGATCCGGCGCACCCGGACCACGAGCACCGGCACTGATCTCCGCCGGAACCTAAAAGCAACACGAGAACCATTGACCTCCGATGAATTCTGGTCCACCTTTTCATCAATCGGAGTCGAAGTTGGTTAATTGAACCAACTGTTGGCTGATGCTCAGGAGGGCAGCGATGCGCACAGGAAGACTGACCGGATCGATGGTGGGGATCATCGTCCTGACCCTGACGGCCGCGGGCTGCGGGCTGTCCGGCAGCTCGGGCGACAGCGACTCCACCGCGGGCGGCTGCAAGGTCGACAAGGGCAATGTGGGGTCGGGGAAACTGACCGGTGAGGTGAAGGGCAGCATCACCTTCCAGACCACCAACCTGAAGAAGGACTTCGGCAGCTTCTTCAACGGGGTCATCAAGTCCTTCGAGAAGGCGCACCCCGGTACGTCGGTGAAGTGGATCGACGATCCGGGCGACAGCACCTTCACCCAGCGCAACGTGGCCGACGCCCAGGCCTGCACGCTGCCGGACGTCATCAACCTCAACGCGGAGACGGCGACGGCTCTCACGAAGGCCGGGTATCTGCTCAACCTCGGCGTGAAGGACCCGGACGCGGGCAAGCCGTTCGTCCCCGCGTTCTGGAAGTCCAGTACGTTCAAGGACAGTTCGGGCTCCGCGCTGCACACCGTGCTGCCCTGGTACACCGGTGGCATCGTTCTGACGTACAACACCGACCTGTTGAAGAAGGCAGGCATCGACCCGGCGAAGCCGCCGACGACGATCTTCGGGCTGTTCGCCGACTACGAGAAGATCGCCAAGTCGGCCAAGGGCAAGTACTACGCGACGATGGCCAACCCGATCTGGCGCATCCCCGCGGACTTCGACCAGATGAACATCAAGACCCTCTCCAGCGACGGGAAGTCGGCCGTGTTCGCGGACGATCCGCGCACCACCCAGTGGGTCGCGTGGATGGCGAAGCTGTACAAGGAGGGCGCGATGCCGAAGGACTCGCTGTCCTCCAGCAACGACCCGTCCACGCCCTACACGCAGGGCAAGGTCGCCTACGGTTCGACGAACCCGAGCTATGTGCGGTTCGTGAAGCAGAACAGCCCCTCGATCTACGCCAAGACGGCGGTCGGGCAGCAGCCCTTCGACGCGCTCGGGCACACCACCGGCGCCCCGCAGTACGTCTCGGTCGCCGCGACCAGCAAGCACGCCCCCGTGGCGCTGGCGTTCGCCGAGTTCCTCACCAACGCCGAGAACCAGACCGCCTGGGCGAAGGACCCGGACGTGGTGATCTTCCCGACCACGACCACCTCGCTCAACGACCCGTTCTTCCAGAACGTGAGCGGCAGCGACCAGTTCGCGCAGGCCCGCAAGCTCGTCGCCGACCAGCTCAAGACGACCACGGCCTACCAGACCAACCTCTCGCCGGCCGTGCAGAACGCGATCGTGTCCCAGGTGCAGCTGGCCATGCAGGGCAAGAAGACCCCGGCGCAGGCCGTGAAGGACGCCCAGGCGAAGGCCAACGAGCTGCTGAAGCAGGCTGGTTGATGGTGGCGACGCAGACCGCGAAGCCGGTGACCGTGCCCGGTGCGGAGGCCGTCGTCTCCGCACCGGGCACGTCCCGCATACGCCGACTCGCCCGGGCGGTTCTCCCCGGTCCCGCCCCCGGCGCCAACGGGGCTGCGCTGTACCGCCGTTGGTGGCTGCCCTGGCTTTGGACCGCTCCAGCGATCGTCTGCGCGGCGGTGTTCGGGGTGTTCCCGTTCCTCAACACCGTGCTGCTGTCCTTCACGAACGCCAAGCCGCTCGGCGGCGCCGCGAACTTCGTCGGCCTCTCCAACTACACCCGCATGTTGGATGATTCGGACTTCTGGCTGGCGACCCGCAACAGCGTGCTGTACGCGATCATCGTCGTCCCCCTGATGGTGCTGCTCCCGCTGCTGCTCGCCATCCTGGTGGAGAAGAACCTCCCCGGCATCGGCTTCTTCCGCTCCGCCTTCTACACCCCGGTGCTCGCCTCCAGCGTCGTCGTCGGCCTGAGCTGGCAGTGGCTGCTGGCGGACGACGGACTGGTCAACACCTGGCTGGAGAAGGCCCACGTGATCCGGTCGGCGATCCCCTTCCTCTCCGACTCGTGGCTGATCCTGCTCTCCGCGATGGGCCTCACCCTGTGGAAGGGCCTCGGCTGGTACATGGTCTTCTACCTGGCGGCCCTCGGGAACGTTCCAAAAGAGCTCCACGAGGCCGCCTCCATGGACGGCGCCGGCGCCGCCCGCCGCTTCTGGCACATCACCGTGCCCGGCGTACGGCAGGCGATGATGCTGGTCGGCACCCTCACCGGCATCGGCTCACTGCGCGTGTTCACCGAGATCTACATGCTCGGCAGCTCCACCGGCGGCCCCGGCGGCGCGGACCGCACGCTGCCCTTCTACATCCGGGACGTCGGCCTCGACCCCATCACCGGAAACGCCGGCTACGGCTCGGCGGTGAGCGTGGCGCTGTTCGTCCTCACCCTGGGTCTGACCCTGCTGGCACAGCGCCTCACGAAGGAGGACGAGTCATGACGGCGACCGCAGTGCGGCCCAAGTCCCGGCGCCTGAACCCGCGTTGGCGGGACTACGGCCGCCCCCGCGAACTCGTCCTCCGCTACCTCCTGTTGCTCCTCGTCCTGGGCCTCACCGTCGGCCCGCTGATCTGGCAGTTCCTGGCCTCGCTCAAAGGCACCGGCGAGGACGTCTTCGGCGCGAACGCCTCCCTGCTGCCGCACCACCCGACCCTCCACGCCTACCGCGAGGTCTTCAGCCAGGTCCCGGTGGTGACGTACATCAGGAACAGCCTGATCGTCGTACTCCTGTCGGTGGCAAGCCAGTTGCTGTTCTCCACGACGGCCGGCTACATGCTGTCCAAGCCCGCCTGGAAGGGTCGCCGGGCGGTCTGGATCCTCCTCGTCGCCTCCATGATGTTCCCCTTCGAGTCGATCATGGTGTCGCTCTTCCTGAGCATCCGCGACCTCGGATTGGTCGACAGCGTGGTGGGCGTGTGGCTGCCCGGCTTCGTCGGCGCGATCAACGTCCTGCTGATGCGCGGCGCGTTCCTCGCCGTACCGCGCGAGATCGAGGACTCCGGGATGCTGGACGGCGCGAGCGAGTGGCAGCGCTTCCGCTACCTCTACCTCCCGTCCGCGTGGGGCGCGATCCTCGTGGTCACCATCAACACCTTCATCAGCGCCTGGGACGACTTCCTCTGGCCGCTGATCGTGCTGCGCTCCGAGGACCACATGACGCTGACGCTGGGCCTTTCGCGGTTGCAGAGTTCGTCGTTCGGCTACGACCAGCGCGTGGTGATGGCCGGTTCGGTGATCTCCGTGATCCCGGTCCTGGTGCTGTTCGTCATCACCCAACGCTGGTTCTACAAGGGCGTGTCGGCGGGAGCGGTCAAGCTCTGAGGCGTACGACGAGGGGTGCTACGGCGAGCGCGGCCCGCGCGGACCGGGCGACCCGGATCTCGACGGCACCGACCTGATCCAACTGGTCGGTGCCGAAGGGCATTTCGACCCTACGGCACTCCCCCGGGGCCAACTCGACTCCCTGGAAGGCATGCAGTTCGAGCGTGCGCGGCCACACCGGGGTGAGCAGCCGACGGATGTACACCTGGACGACCGAACGCCCGTACCGCTTCCCGGTGTTGGTGACGTCGACCTCGATCACGTCCCCCGCGAGGCGCGGCGGACCGTACTCGAAGCTCGTGTACGACAGCCCGTGCCCGAAGGAGTAGAGCGGTTCGGCCTCGGCGTCCACGTAACCGCCGTACTCGATGTCCTTGTGGTTGTAGTAGACGGGGAGTTGGGCCACCGAGCGCGGGACGGAGACGGGAAGGCGGCCGGTCGGTTCGGTTCGGCCGAGCAGGACCTCGGCGATGGCCTCGCCGCCCCACGGGCCGGGGTACCAGGCGGTGAGCAGCGCGCCCGCCCGTTCGGGGACGACGTGCGGGCGACCTTGGATCAGGACGACTGCGGTGGGTGTCCCGGTCGCGGTGACCGCGTCGAGGAGGGCGTGCTGGGCATGGCCGAGGCTCAGGCCCGCGAGGTCGACGCCCTCGCCGCAGGTCATCTCCGACACGGCGTTCCGTGCCGCTCCGTTGGCGTCGAAGTCCGTGTCGGGGGTACGGGCGCTGCTGCCGCCCAGCACCAGGACGGCCAGGTCGGAGGCGGCGGCAGCGGCGACGGCCTCGGGGATGCCGGCAAGGTCGTCGCCGGTGAGGGCGCAGCCGGGGGCGTGGCGGATGTCGGTGCCGGGTGGGGCGAGACGCCGTAGGCCGTCCAGGACGCTGACGCCGGAGCGTTGTGGTGCCGTGTAGTCGCCCAACTGGTGTACATAGGTGGCCGATTGGGGTCCGAGGACCGCGACGCGGGAGGCGGTCGGCGGGATGGGCAGGACTCCGCCGTTGTTGTGCAGCAGTGTCACCGCGGCCCGCGCCAATGCGGTACTCAGGTCTCGGCCCTGCCCGGCCGGAGGCAACTCGCCTGTGCTGTAGGGGCGTTCGAAGAGACCCAGACGGAACTTCAGGCGGAGCACGCGCGACACGGCCGCGTCGACCGTGGCCTCGCTCACCGATCCCCGTTCGACCGCCTCCTCCAAGTGCGTGAAGCCCTCGTCCCAGAGGCTCAGGTCGACACCGGCGTTGAGCGCGAGGGCGCCTGCCGAGACCGTGTCGCCGGTGATGCGGGCCAGTCGGTCCACGGCGAGGCCGTCGGCCATGACCAGGCCCTCGAAACCCCAGTCCTCGCGCAGGAGTTGATGGAGGAGGGCGTGGTTGCCCGAACAGGGGAGGCCGTCGACCTCGTTGTAGGCGGACATGACGGCGGCGGCCCCGGCGCGGACTCCGGCGCGGGCGGCGGGGAGGTGGATGTCGTGGAGTTCGCGGAGGCCGAGCTCGGACTCGGCGGAGTTGCGGCCGCCGACCGTGGCGCCCTGGCCTGCGAAGTGCTTGAGGACGACGGGGGCCTTGTCGGCGGCGAAGCCGTCAGCGGGCTCGCCCTGCATCCCGCGCACGAGCGCCTCGGTGAGGCGCGCGGCGAGGTGCGGGTCCTCGCCGAAGCACTCCTCCGTGCGCCCCCAGCGGGGGTCGCGGGCGATGTCCAGGGCGGAGACCAGGGCCAAGTGGGCGCCACGGGCGCGGAGTTCGGCGGCGGCGTGGGCGGCGGCGCGCTCGTACAGGTCGGGGTCCCAGGTGGCGCCGACGGCCAGGTTGACCGGGAGGACCGTGCCGTCCAGGGCCATGTGGCCGTGCGGCACCTCCTCGACGAACAGGGCCGGGATGCCGAGGCGGCTGCTGTCGATCACATGGCGCTGCACCAACTCGGCCAGGGCGGCGCTGTCTTGGGCTCCGGGTCCGTTGGAGTGGTCGACGCCGGACCAGGCGTCGGCGCGGAACAGGCCGTAGAGCGCGCCGAGTCCGGCGAAGCGGGTGGTCTCGGCGCGTAGGGCGTCCGTGAGGTGGAACCCCTCGGGCGTGCGGCGGTAGGCGTCCCAGCCGTACATCCGCTGGTTGAGCTGGCCGACCTTCTCTCGCAGGGTCATGCGGGCCAGGAGGTCGCGGACCCGGGTGTCGACGGGGGTGTTGGGGTCGCGGTAGAGGGGCGTGGTGGTGTCGGTCATCGGTCGTCACCGTCGTAGGCGATGCGGGCGAGGGCGACCGCGCCGCGGCAGCCGTCGGGTACCCAGTCGAGGGTGAGGCCGAGGGTGTGGAGGCGGGCGGCGAGGGGGGCCGTCAGGGGGCCTTCGGGGCCGAGCAGTCCGCCGGTGGCGACGATTCGTTCACCGTGGACTGGGTTCAACGCCCGTACGGTGTGTGCCAGTTGGTCCGCCGCCTCGTCGAGGATTCCTTCCGCCACGGGGTCCTTCTCCTCCGCCGCCTCGACGACCAGCGGGGCGAACCGGGCGAGGCTGATGGGGAGTTCGGCCATGACGGCGGGGAGCACGTGCATGCGGTAGGCCTCGCGGTGACCGCGTGACCAGTCGCCGTCACCGGGGAGCGCGTCACTGGGCACCCCCAGCGCCCGACCGACCGACACGGCCAGTGCCGTCGCCGTCCCCCTGCCGTCCGCCATCCGCAGCGCCGCCCGTACCGCGCTGCGGCCGATCCAGAAGCCGCTGCCGTCGTCGCCGAGGAGCCAGCCGTCGCCGTCCACGGTGGCGGTGGAGCGGCGGTCGGTGATGCGCAGGGCGACCGCGCCGGTGCCGGCGACCAGGGCCAGGCCGTCGGCGGGGGTGCCGGGGGCGGAGGCGAAGGCCGCCTCGATGTCGCTGACGACGCGGATCCGGTCGGTGGGGATACCGAGGCGGCGCAGCGCTGCCGTGAGGGCGGTGCGGGCGTTGACGTGGCCCGGTTCCTCGGTGGAGGCCGCCGTGGCGCCCGCGAAACCGCCGGCGACGGCGACCACTCGGGCGCGCGCCGCCTCCGGTACGGCCTGCCCGATCGCCTCGACCAGGTGCTCGGTGAGTCGCGGTACCGGGACGGTCAGGGCGTTGCCGGGTCCGGCCGCGCCTTCGCCGAACACGCGCCCGCCCTCGGCGGCGGCGGACACGGCACGAGTGCGGGTGCCTCCGGCATCAAGGCCGACGACCGCATCACCGACGAATTCCTGGTTCAAATCATTGCTCATTACTGACTATGGTGGTTGATACATTCACGGAGGGCAAGACCGGACCCGGGGAGGATCCCATTCCTACGCTTCGCTTCGGCGTCAACTACACGCCGCGCCGCGGCTGGTTCCACTCCTGGCACGACTTCGACCCGGCGCACGCCCGTGAGGACCTGGCCCAGATAGCGGGGCTCGGCCTCGATCACGTCCGGATCTTCCATCTCTGGCCGCTGCTCCAGCCCAACCGCACGCTGATCCGCCGGAGCGCGGTGGACCAGCTGGTGCACCTGGTCGACCTGGCGGGCGAGGCGGGCCTCGACGTCCTCGTGGACGGCGTTCAGGGACATCTCTCCAGCTTCGACTTCTACCCGGAGTGGACCCGCAGCTGGCATCACCGCAACGTGTTCACCGACCCGGACGCGATCACGGCCCAGGCGGAGCTGCTGCGCACCCTGGGCGGCGCCCTCGCCGACCGCCCGAACCTGATCGGGCTCCAACTCGGCAATGAGCTCAACAACTTGGTGGAGCACAACCCGGTGACGGCGGACGAGGTGGACCACTATCTCGACACCCTGCTGGCCGCCGCCCGCGAGCAGTTGCCGCCGGACCGGCTGGTCACGCACTCCGCGTACGACGCCGCCTGGTACGGCGACGACCATCCGTTCACCCCGGAGGCCTCGGCACGCAAGGGCGATCTGACCACCGTGCATCCGTGGGTGTTCTCGGGCGACTGCGCCCGCCGCTACGGTCCGCGTTCCCCGCAGGTGCTCCATCTCGCCGAGTACGGAACGGAGTTGGCGAAGGCGTACGCGACCGACCCGGCCCGGCCGGTCTGGGTCCAGGAGACGGGTGCGCCGGAGCCGCACATCCCGGCGGCCGACGCCCCGGAGTTCGCGCGCGCGACCGTGCGCAACGCGGCCGAGTGCGAGGGGCTGTGGGGTGTGACGTGGTGGTGCTCGCACGACGTGGACCGTTCGCTGGCCGACTATCCCGAACTCGAGTACACGCTGGGCCTGTTCGACTCGGCGGGCCGCGCCAAGCCGATCGCCGAGGCCTTCGCCGCCGCCGTCGCCGAGCCGCACACCGTCCGACTCCGGGACACCGCGCTGGTGTTGGACTGCACCCCGGGCACCAGGTCGGTGTCCGGTCCGGGCGGCGCGTACTTCGAGGAGTGGATGCGGCTGCGCGCGGAGGGCCTGCGTCCGGCGGTCGTGCCGGCCGAACGGGCCGAGGACCAGGGGTACTTGGCGGCACGCGGGATCAAGGAAGTCGTACACCTGTCGTGACGCTCACGCGTCGGCCAGTACCTCCGCGACCGCCCGCAGGTTGACCCGGCCGCGGCCGTAGGAGCAGAGGGTGCCGCCCTCCGGCAGGCCGGTGTCGACGAGTATCGCGCCGGGCCGCCGGGCCACCAGGGTGTCGCGCAGCCGGGCCTGCCAGGGGTGCAGGACGGCGTCGGACGTGGCGATGACCAGCGGTGCGCCGCGGTCACCGATCGCGTCGGCGAGGGCGGTGGGGTCGGCCGGTTCCTCGTTGAGTGCGGTGCCGGTGGCCGTGGGATCGATGGCGCGGAGTTCGGTGAGAAGGTCCTCGCCGCCCCAGTTCAGGGCGGGGTGCGGGGCCGGGAACAGGTCGACGACATGGGCGCCGCGCACGGGCGGCGGCAGCGGCCGGGTGCGTACGGCGCGGCGGGCGGCCTCAAGGCCGGCGTCCGCGTCCCAGGGAGCGACCTCCCGGCGGGGCGTCGCGTACCGCTCGGCGAGCCGCCGCACCCGGCCGGCCGCCTCCCAGACCCGCTCCTCCGCGAGCATGCGGGCGTGCAGTGCGTCGAGGACGGCGTCCCGGCAGGCCAGGGTGACCGCCAAGTCCGGTACGGCGACGATGACTTGGTCCGCTCCGGCGGCGAGCGCGATCCGGGCACCGGCCGCCTCGCCGTACTCGTCGGCGATCGCCTTCATCTCCAGCGCGTCGCTGACGAGGACGCCGTCGAAGCCGAGGTCGAGGCGGAGCAGATCGCCCAGGATGCGGCGGCTGAGGGTGGCGGGGCGGTTGGCGTCCAGGGCCGGGAAGACGACATGGGCGCTCATCAGCATGGGGACGCCCGCGGCGACGGCGGCGCGGAACGGTTCGAGGTCGACGAGGAGTTCGTCGTAGGGCCGGGGGTCGATCGCCAGGCCGTGGTGGCTGTCGGTGATCGTGCCGCCGTGGCCGGGGAAGTGCTTGGCGCAGGAGGCGATGCCGCGTCCGTCGGTGGCGGTGATCCAGGCGCGCAGGTGGCGGGCTGCCAGTTCGGGGTCGGCGCCGAAGGAGCGGGTGCGCACGATCGGGTTGCGCGGCTGGTGCTGGAGGTCGGCGACGGGGGCGTACGAGGCGGTGATGCCGAGGGTCGCGAGGTGGCCGGCGAGGGCGTCGGCGCACCGGGCGGTCAGGGCCGGGTCGTCGACGACGCCTAGGGCGTAGGAGCCGGGGACGTCCGGGGCGCCCGCCTTCACCAAATGGCCGATGCCGCCGCCCTCGTTGTCGATGGCCACGAGCAGGTCGGGGCGCAGGGCGCGGAGTTCGTCGGTGAGCCGGCGCACCTGCCCGGCGTCCCGGATGTTGCGGGTGAAGAGGATGACCCCGCCGAGGCCGCGGTCGATGAGGCGCTTGAGGGTGTCCGGAACCGTCGTCGCGCCGTCGAAGCCCGCGACCAGACAGCGGTGGGCCGCCTCGTCGAGGTCGACGGGGAGGGCGATGGCTGCGGACGAACGCTCGGCGTGGGTCATACTGGAATTCAAATGGCTCGCTCAACCTAAAGTCAACAAACCGATGGATTGTTGATTCAGGCAATGATCCGGGTGACCGGAAGCCGGCGGGGACGCCGGGGGCGGTACGAATGACGCGCGTCGTCAAGCCGCCCGCGCCCCTTCCGCTTCCGGTCACCACCGCGTCATACCGGATGGGAACGTTTCGCCTCGTGTCCCTGCTTCCGCTCGAAGAGATCCCCGGGCCGCTCCCCGCCTCCACCACCGGCCCCACTCCCGCCCCCGTCCCCTTCCGACTCCCCTCCGCCGCGCGCCTCGCCACCAAGGTCCTGACCCTGCTGCCCCTGCTGCTGATCGTGGTGTGGGCGGCGGTCGACTGGCGTGCCATGTACGAGGGCACCGCCCGGCTCGCCTCAGCCGACCCCTGGTGGCTGCTGGCCGCGTTCTTCTTCACCTGCCTCGGCTGGGGCACCGCCGCCCTGGTCCGCCAGGGTGCCGTGCCGGACCGGCTGCCGACCGGTCTGCTGATCGCCTCGCAGTTCGCGGCCGGCGCTGCGAACCACGCCCTGCCGGCCAGCATCGGCGCCCACGCCGTCACGCTGCGCTTCCTCCAGGGCCAGGGCATCCCCCTCCCCCGCGCCACCGCCTCGCTCGCCCTCTACTCACTCGTCCGGCCGATCGCGAAGACACTCGTGCTGCTGGTCTTCCTCGTCTCCTTCCCCGAGATGCTGCGCTTCGGCCAACTCGCCCCCAGAGGCTGGTCGTTGCTCCTCGCCGTCGGCGGCCTGACGACCGCTCTCGCCACGGTCACCGTCCTGCTGTGCGCCGTACGACGCCTGCGCAGCCCGGTCCTCCGCTGCGTCCGCACCGCCCTGACGGACGTACGGCAGCTGCACACCATGCCCAGCCGGATCCTCGCCCTGTGGGGCGGAGCCGCCGCCGCTCCCGTATTGCAGGCGACGGTGATCTTCGCCGTCGGGGCCTCGCTCGGCATGCCGCTGTCCTGGGCGCAGGTGGTGCTCGCGTTCCTCGCCGCCAGCACCGCGGTCGGCGCCGTGCCCGCACCCGGCGGGATCGGTCCCGTGGACGCGGCGACGGTGTTCACGATGGTCGCGTTCGGCGCCCCCATGGACCTGGCCACGGCGAGCGTCATCGGCTACCGCGTCCTGACGGTGTGGGTACCGTTGCTGCCTGGGGCGTTGATGCTGTCGGCGCTGGTCCACCGGAAGGTGCTGTGAAGCTGCCGTGGAGCTGCCGTGGAGCTGCCGTGACCGAAATCCACTTGTACGTCCGCCTGTTCCACCTCTAACGTCGCTGCTCATCGGCGTGTAGCTCAGTCAGGAGAGCACCGGGCTCTGGACCCGGAGGGCGCGGGGGCGGAACCCGCCACGTCGGCTTATGGATGACGACGCTGAGCAGCAGCACCTCACCGCGGCCCCCGGCTACGCCCTGGGCCAGTTGGCCAAGGCCTTCACGACCGCGCTGACCCACGAGGACGCCGACACCCGCCGCCGCGCGGAGGGCCGCGCCCAGCGCTGGCGTGCCGTGCTCGCGGGGATGGCGGGCGGGCGGCTGACGATCGGTTCCCGCACCCCGGTGGCCGGGTTTCCCGCCTGGATCACCCCCGAGGTGGTACGCGGCGGCTTCGCCACCGGTGCCCCGGGCGCGGGCGGCCCGCTCCAGCCGTACGAGATCAGGCTCGCGGAGCGGTTCGGTGTGCCGGCGGACCGGCGGGCGCTGTTCGCGCACTGTCTCACCGACACCGGACTCACCTGGCTGTGGGGGCGGTTGAACAGCGGGCGGTACGAGGTGACCGTGCCGGAGGAGGGCGCGCTGCTCACCATGGCGTGGCTGGTGCGGCACGGGGAGACGGCCGCCGCGCTGGATCTGGTCGCGGAGTTGGAGCCGTTCGCGGGTCAACTGCGTTTCCTGCCGCGCCCGTCGACGGGCCGGCCCGCGCCGGACGACACCGACGCACTGCACCGCCGTACCGTCGACGACACCGTGAACAGGCTGGTCCGGCGCCGCCCGAACCCGGCCGTGGAGGCGCAGCGCGAGGCACTCGCCGTATGGCAGCCGTTCGGGGACGAACTGCTCGCGCACTGGCTGGAGACGGCGGACGGGGAGGGCCGACAGGCGCTCGAACTCGCCCCCGACGCGGCCTGGTTGGTGCGGGGTGCCGCCCTGCTGAGCCGCTACCGGCTGCTGGCCGAGGAGCACACCCGCTGCGGAAAGCACCGTAATCCGAAGTGCAACCTGGGCATTCTGCGTGGCGCGCTCGAAGAGGCCGTCGCCGGGCGGGAGTTGGACGCGCGGCGGCTCGGGCTGCTACGGCACGCCGTCGCGTCGATGGTGCGGCGGCGCGGTCTGCCGGGATCGCCCGCGCACACCGAACTGCGGCGCGCGCAGGGGGTCCAGGCCGCCATCCCCTCCCATCACGCCCTGGCACAGGTGGTGTTGGGCCGGCTCGCCACGCTGCCCCAGGAGTCGGGCATCGCCGATCTCACCCCCGTACTGGCCCCCGTGTCCGCACCGGAGGAGCGGGAGACCGGCGTCCCCGCCGGCGCCCAACTCCCGCCCGCGATCGGCAGGGTGGTCGAGGGCGCGCTGAGTGGACCGGTCCAAGTCCTGGTGGAGCGGGGAGTTGTCCCGTCGTCCGAGGTACTCGCCGAGCTCGTACCGCAGCTGGTCGCCGTCACCAGCGCACGGGCCTACGACGACGATGCGCTGCGGACCCTGATGGCCGCGAACTACCGCGCGTTCCGCAACCGCCGTTCACTGCTGCTGCTCAACCTGGAGCGGCAGGTCCGCATCGAGGAACTGCCGTGGGTGCGGGCGGTGGCCGCACAGCGGGGCGACGGCTCGGCCGAAGCGGCCCTGGTACTGCGGCAGTTGGGCGAGCTGGCCGTGCAGGGGTTCCCGGGGACGATCCTGCCCAACCCGCTCGTACGCGAACTCGGCGTGCTCGCCCGCCAGTCGGGCCTGGGCGCTCCGCTGGTGGAGGAGCTGGCCGCGGACATCTTCATGGACACCTTCGGGCCGAAGTTCCTGGTGGCGGCCGGGATCGCGGGCGAGTTGCTCGGCGGTTCGCTGTACGAGCGGTACTACGGCATCGACTACGCGGCGATCGGTGAGCTGGCGATCGCCGAGGCGGCCGGCGGCTCGAACAGGTCCCGGACCTCTCCGGGATTCGCGCGGCTGTGCGCGGAGCGGGCCGGGGCGGCGTCCTCGGCACCGGTCGCCGGATCGAAGTCCGGTGCCTCGCAAGGGTCCTGGGTGGCGGAGAACGGCAAGGTGATCGAGCAGTCGCAGATCCTGACCACGCACAATCTGGCCACGCTGGTCCACCGGGTGGGCATCGCTCCCGAGCCGGGCTGGGCCGAGTTGGCGCGGCGCTGTTTCGAGACCGTGTGCCGGCTGGCGGGCCGGGTGCACGGCAACCCGCGGCCGTACGCCACGATCAAGGACGCGGCGTACGCCTGGCGGCAGTTGGTGTTCCATCTGTCGCTCTGCCCGCCGGTCGAACAGGGGCGGGTGCTCGGCGGCCTGGACGCGGAGACGGGCCGTCACCCCCCGCAGGTGGCAGCGCGTCTCGCGCCCGCCCTGGCGGGGCTGCGGCTGGTCGTGGACGGCGGCGGCTTCGGCCCGGACGGTACGGCGGACGGCGGCCGGGCCCGTCGGCTGCTCGGCTGGACCACGGACGGCCACTGGCTGGCGAGCGACCCAACCGGGCGGGCGGCGAAGGACAGTTGAGTGGTCTCGGGCCCGGCGGCGCTAGCCCGCCGTCGCCGTGCGCACCGCCGCCTCCGTCAAGGTCTTCGCGGTGCGTACGGCGCTGGCGACGGCCTCGTCGGGGGTGAGCCCCAACTGGTCGGTGAGGGTGAACAGGGCGTCCGCGCCGACGACCACGGCGAGGCCCCGCTTGAGCTGGGTGAACGCGTCCGGGTCGGTCGCGCCGAGGGTGCCGTCCAGGGGTGCGAGGGCGTGGTCGATGAGGCCGAAACGGATCCCGGGCCGCATGCTCTCCGCGTCGGGGCGGACGATGGTCGCGGCCATCATGGCGCGCACCCCGCCCTGGCGGGCCAGGATGCCGCGCAGCAGGAACTCGCAGGCGTAGGCGACCCGTTCGACCGGATCGCGGGAGTCGGCGACCGGCTGGAGCGCCTCGGCCGGGTCGGGCCAGACTCCGGCCAGGGCCTCGCCGATCAAGGACGGCAGGTCGGGGAAGTACCGGTAGGCGGTGGCCTCCGAGACCAGGGCGGCGCGGGCGACCTCGGGCATGGTCACCTCGCTGCCCGCGCCGATCAGCACCCGGGCCGCGTCGACGATCGCCGTACGGGTGCGCTTCTTCTGATTGCTGCGGCCCGTGTCCGTCTGGGTTGTCGCCATCGGTGCGTCACATCCCCGTCTTCGCTCGTCGCTGCCGTCCGTCCCTTCCGGACTTTATCACGACCGACTCTCGTCATGAGAGTGCACTTGCACGATGGGGATTGCCAGCCTACTGTCCTACTGTCCTGAGGGCGCACAACGCGCGGCGAGCACAAGGGAGTTCGAGATGAACGAGGTTTCCGTGGTCGGTCCGGACGACGGTGAGAGGATCCGTCTTGGACCGGTCCAGATGCGCATCCTGGAGGACGGCAGCACCACTGGCCACCGCCTGGGCATCGGCGAGATCACCCTCGCCCCGCACACCCAGGGCCCGCCGCAGCACCGCCACGGCCAGCACGACGAGGGCTTCTACGTCGTCTCCGGCACCGTGCACTTCACCATCGGCGAGACCGTCCACGTCGCCCCGGCGGGCACCCTCGCGATGATCCCGCCCGGCGCCCCGCACACCTTCGCCAACCCCGGCGACGAACCCGCCGTGATGATCAACACCTTCACGCCCGACCTGTTCGTGCAGTACTTCCGTGACCTGCGGGACATGATCGCCGGCGGCCGGGAGTTCAACACGGAGTCGACCATCGAGATGATGAGCCACTACGCCACCGTCCCCGCGACCGACTACGCCTGAGGCTCCCGCCGCCGTAGGTCAGGAGCCGCCCGAGTTCGACGGGCCGAAGAACTCGATCTCGGCGATGGCCACTTGCTTGCTTCCCGAGGTTCCGTAGGCGGACTCGAGGGTGAAGCGCACCGAGGTGACGTCACCGACCCGGAAGGCCCGGCGCTGCGCTCCGGCCCCCTGGTCGAGGTTGAGTTCGCGGGTGGTCGTCTTTCCGTCGGCCGTGGTGATCCGGGCCTCGATACGGTGCGGAAGCGCCGACTGGCTGAGCTGGTCGGCGCGGGTGGAGACACCCGGGGTGATCAGTACGTCCAGCAGCCGCGTCGGCTCGTCGAACTTCGCCTCCAGCCACTGACCCTCGCCGGACTGCGACAGACCCGGCCCCCACCAGGTGTTGTTCAGCTTGTCGAAGGCCAACTCCGGCTTGTGGCCCGGGAACGAGCGGGATGCGGTGACGCGGTCCGGGGAGACGGGGGCGCGCTTGGCGAAGTGGTCCTTCGCGGCCTGGACACCGCGGGGGATGTTGACGGCCAGCACGATCAGCAGGGTCAGCACGACCGCGGCACCGATCCAGGTCAGCACGCGGTCGAAGGTGCGGCGCAGCCGGGGCCGGTCCCCCGCCCACGGGATCTCGCCGTTCCGGAAGGTGAGCAGCCGCCGCCACCAGGGCAGCCGGCCGGGGGCCTGCTCGTCGCCGGCCATGGGCATCGCGCACCGCGCGCAGTAGTGCCGGTCCGGCCGGTTCGCCGTCGCGCACCAGGGGCAGGGCACCCCGCCGACCGCGCCGGGTTCGACACCGGGTGCCCGCACGGTCTGCGGACGCGCCGCCACCGGGCGGCCGGGCAGCACCGGCGCCACGGAGGGCGCCTGCCGGGGCTCGGGGTCGTCGACCGGGACGAGCAGCCGCCGGGCCCGCTCGGCCTCGGACTCCGGCGGGGTGGCGGGCACCGGCTGAGTTGGAACGGTCCCGTCGTGGGGAAGGTGGGGCTCGGGGGTCGGGGAGGGCTGGGGGTACGGCGTCTGGGGCGGCGCCGCGGCGACCACCGGGTCCGTGTCCAGGCGGGTCGCGGGGTGGGACGCGTCGCCGTTCTCCGGTTCCGGCACGGTGCCCGAGCCGGCGGAGTCGTACGAGCCGGCGGCCATCGCGTCCAGCCGCAGGGACAGTGCGTCGAGTCGGGCCGCCGGGTCGTCCTCGGCCGAACTCCGTTGCGCCGGAACGCTGTTGCGCTCACCGCGTTCGGCCGCCGCCCCGGCGCGGGCGCCCGCGCGGTCCGTCCAGCTCAGGACGGCCCCGCAGGCGTCGCAGAACGACTGGCCCGGTTCCGCGCGGGTTCCGCATTCGGCGCAGCTCTGGGTGGTCGTCATCTCTCGGGGTTCCTTTCGGCGGGCACGGTGGTGGTGACCTGGACCGTGTACGGCATATGGGCGGGGCGGGCCGCCGCCACGAGGGCGTCGAGGCGGTGGCTGTCCAGGGTGGTGGGCGCGGGCAGACGCAGGTGGACGTGCAGCCGGGGGCTGCGTTCGCCGGGTACCGGGCCGAGCGGCCGGGCACTCCAGTCGGCGGCGCCGCTCTCGGTGATCTCGGGTTCGACCCCGAAGGCGAGCCGGACGGCCTCGGCCAGACCGCGCCGGGTGCCGCGGATACGGTGCAGGTACGTGGCCGCGGCTACGGCGGCCCGCAGCCGCGCCTCCGGCTCACTGCCGTCGGTCTCCGCACCGACCCAACCGCCCAGCCACTGAACGAAGTCGAGCGGTGCGAGCGACGGCCGGAAGTACGTGTCCAGGCAGTCCAGCACACTCAGGATCGGCGCTACGACCTCGTCGAGCCCGGCGACGAAACGCTGGGCGAGGTCGTCGTCGGCGAACACGGCGGGCAGCATCGCGCCGATCGGCGCGGACGAGCCGAGGCCGTCCACTGATCCCCTCAACGCACGCCTCCTCGACGGGAGTCGACGATGTTCACGCGCCGTCTCCGATCACGCGGACACGATGGTCGAAGGAGAACACCAGGGACGGCCGTTCCAGGTCGATGCGGTCGGTGGGGTCGCCGCGCTTGCCGGTGAGCGGGTCGGCGGGGTGCAGGACGACCTCGTCGACCAGCTCGACTCCGGGCACACGTTGGAGCACCGCGAAGACCTCTCCGGACTGCACGGGACGCCCGAACGGCCAGCCCTTGCCGTCCGCTCCGCCGGTGAGCGGGTCGAGGTGGCGGTAGAGGGCGTCGTGGGCCTGGCGGCGCACCCGGTCGGTGTCGACGCCCCGGAAGGCGTGGACCGTGGCGACCACGGTGACGCCCTGGTAGAAGGGCGGCCCGACCGCCAACCGGGTCCCGATCAGCCGCCGTTCGTCGAGGTGCCGGGTGATGCGCTCCAACAGGGCGTCGCCGGGCACGAGTTGCTCGAAGCGGAGCCGTCCGCCCGGGTCGGGTACGGCCTGCGGCACCACCAACACCCGTACGGCATAGGCCCCGTGCTCGCCCTCGTCGCCCTCCAGGCAGGTGATGCGGGCGGTCTCGGGAGCGGCGCGGCGGGACAGCTCCTCGTAGTCGCGGAGGGTGACCGCCCGTTCCTGGGCGCGCAGGGTGATCGGGGCGCGGGTCTTGGCCTCCTGGACGGTCTCGCCGTCCACTCCCCCGCGCGCCGCCTCGCGGTTGATCACCTCGGAGACGTACGGGATGGAGCTGCGCAGGATCTGCACCGCGCCACGGGCCACGTTGCCGGCCCGGCCGCCTCCGGTGCGATAGCGGCGGGCGCGGATCACCGAGCCCTTGGGGGCGACCGTGCCGTACTGGCGCAGGGTGCCGTCGGGTTCGCGAACGGCGGGGCCGAAGGCGAGTTCGCCGGTGGCCGCGTCGAGGGTGATGTGGCGGTCCTGCGGGCCGGAGGCGGCGAAGTGCGGGACGACCTGCCAGTCCGTCCAGCCCTCGTGCTCGGCGGTCTGGAGGAGGAGTGGCGGGTTGTCGCCGACGACCGGCGTGTGGGCGAGCCGCAGCCGCTGCCCCGGCAGGCCGGTGGACTCGCCGAGTGCCTCGTCGTAGACCGTGTCGGCGTGGACGACGGTGGTGGTGCCGCCGATGGTGAAGGCCTCGGCGGAGCGGACGGTCGGTGACGTGGTGTAGAAGGGCTGGTCGGGGTGGGGTTCGGTGACGCGGCAGCGCAGCCAGCCGGCCTCCTGGCCGCCGTTGCGGGACAGGGTGTGGCCGCCGGGGATGTGCAGGACCACCGCGCCGGGGCGGTTGAGGCCGCCGGTGCCGTCACGGTCCACCTCGCAGACCTGCCAGCCGTCGGCGGTCCACGCCTCCCACACCAGGGGCGGTTGACGGGGATCGACGCCAACTCCGTCGACTCGGCTGTCGAGTTCGAGGGCGAGGGCGCAGTGCGGAACGGCGGCGGTGAGGCCGAACAGCATGGAGTCGCCGGGGTCGGGCGACTCGGCGAAGCACATCACGTGGTTGCCCTCGGCCAGGTCGTGGGTCCGGTCGACGACCTGCTTGCCCCGGTGCTGCACGACGAGATGCCGCAACGCGGTGGGTACGACGGCGAGTTCGCGCTCGGTGGCGAAGACGACCGCCTCCTCGCCCTCGGTGCGCATCGTCGCCACCTCGGTGCCGAGCGGCACTTGGACCGGTTCCTCCTGGGGCGCCGACAGCCAGAACGTGACGTCGGTGCGGGCCGCCGACGGCGGGAAGAGGGTGATGCCGACCAGGTCCAGGAACGCCAAGTGGTTCTTGTCCGGTACCCGGTTGAGGCGGTAGACGATCTGGTCGGCCATGTGCGCGACCGTCTCGACGAGGGTGACGCCGGGGTCGGAGACGTTGTGGTCGGTCCACTCCGGGGCGCGCTGCTGGATGTAGCGCTTGGCGTCGTCGACGAACTGCTGGAAGCGGCGGTCGTCGAGGTTCGGGGAGGGCAGAGCCATCGGTCAGTAGTCGCTTTCAGCAGCCGTGCCGGGCGTACCGGGGGTGTCGTCCGGCTCGTCGTGGGACGGGATGACGTAGAAGGGGAAGACGAGGCTGCGCGGGTTGTTGGTGCCGCGGATCGAGTAGCGCACGTCGATGTAGAGCACGCTCTGCTCGGTGCCGGCGGTGACCTCGACGTCCTCGACCTCGATGCGCGGCTCCCAGCGGTCGAGGCTGACGTGCACCTCGTGCTGGATACGGCCCGCGGTCTGCTCGTTGACCGGTGCGAACACCAGGTCGTGGATGGCGCAGCCGAAGTCGGGCCGCATCGGGCGCTCGCCCGGCGCCGTGGACAGCACGAGCCGGATCGCCTCCTCGACCTCGCGCTCCCCGCTGACCAGCGCGATCCCGCCGGTCGGCCCGATGCGCAGCGGGAACGACCAGCCGGAGCCAACGAATTGTTCGGCCATCAGCCAACACCCGCCTGTTCCATGACTGTTGGGCCGTTCATGCCGGAATCACCATCGGTACCAGGCCGTTGAGGGTGACCACGCCCATGATCGGCACGGTGACGGCCCGAATGCCCACATTGGCGATGGAGTTGATCTGGACACTCGCGCCCGCGGAAAGCATCGCGTTGCCGATCGCCTTCATGTTGAGGGCACCCATCGCGTCCAACGTGACAGCTCCGGTGGTCGACTTGACGTTGACCAGCCCCCGCCCCTCCATCGTCAGCGGCCCGCCGCTCTTGATGGTGAGACTGCGTCGGGCGCTCAGGGTGAGATCGGTACCGGCCTCGACCGACACGGACCGGCTGCCCTTGATGGTGACCGTGCCCTTGCTGTCGACGACGATCTCGGTGTTCGTACGGTCCAGGTTGATGGTCAACTTCTCGTCCCCGGAGACCAGTCGAACCCCCTGCTTACGGCCGCCGGTCTTCTGGCTGAGCAGGTCCAGCCGGTTGCCGTCCCGGTCGGAGAGAGTGTGCCGGCTCGCCTTCTTGCGTACGGCGTCGTGCAAGGGCACATCGCTCACGACGGTCGGCTTGTCCTTGCCGTTGTAGAGCCCGCCGATCACGAACGGATGGTCAAGTGCCCCTCGGTCGAAGGCGACCAGCACCTCGTCGTTGACGTCCATGGGGAACACCCCGCCGCCGTCGAGCCCGCCCAGCTGTACGGTCCGCGTCCAGTCGCTGACGTAGGTGTCGTCGAGCCACGGGAACTGGAGCTTGACCCGCCCCTGTTTGAGCGGGTCGTTCACATCCGTCACCAGGGCGTTGGCGACACCGGGCAGCCGGGGCGCGGTCTCCGAGCCGCCCGAGGCGAGCCCGTACAGCGAGCGCCACTGCCGTCCGCTGACCGTCACCCAGGTCTCGTAGTGCTTGCCGTCGCCGAAGACGTGCCGTACCGAGGTGGCCGTGTACTTGCCCTCGAAGGGCGTGCCCACGTCCGAGAGCGCGACCGGAACTCCCGGGCGCAGCTTGGGATTTCCGCGGGCGACGACCTCCAGCTCGGCGAACGAGGACGTCACGTCGTCGGCGAGGGCGTCGGCGGCGAACTTGACCTCGTTCTGCTTGTCGTAGGGCGTGCCCGTCTCGACCAGCTTGGCGGTCTTGAACTTGCCGGCCGCCGCGCCCGGGGTGGTGCCGATGCCGATGGCCGGGTTGGAGGTGCCGGGCGAGGTGGCGGTGAGCTTCTTCTTGGTGGTGACGTCCCACCCGCGCGCCTCTACGCTGCCGACCTGATCGGCGGCGGTCACGGCGGCGCGCAGCCGCAGGATGTCGTGCCCGGCCTGGAGCACGAACGGGCTCTTGTCACCGTCGGTGTCCGGGGACGGCGCACCCGACGACGGCTTCGGCTCCACGAACTGGAACTTGCCGTCGGCGTCGACCGACATGACCATCTCGTTCTCGTCCGCGAGCCGGGCGAGGAAGTCCCAATCGGTCACGTTGGACTGGGAGATGAACTCGTAGACCGTGCGCGTGGAGGTGATCCGTCCGATCGGGACGCCGTCCTGGGCGGCGAGTTTGCGGGCGATGTCGGAGGCGCTCTGGTTGCGGTAGGCGGCGACGCGGCGCTGGCGCAGCAGCCGGTGCCCGAAGTCGTAACCGCGGACGACGGTGAAGGTGCCGGTGCCGTCGTAGTCGGCCTCAAGTCCGGTGACTTCACCGGTGAGCAGCGGATCGGAGGCGCCCTGTCCGTCGGCGACCGGCGCGATGACGACCTTCGTCCCGAAGGTGATCCCGAGCTTGCCGAGGATCAGCCGGTACGGATCCCGGAAGGTGAGCCGGAACGCGGCAGGCACTCCAACCCCCTGGTCGACGTAGCTGTCGACGAGGCAACGGGCGTACTCGGACGGCAGTTTGGCCCCGCCGATCTTCACCTCGACGACGTTGGAGAACGCGGACTTCACCATCAGGCACGCACCTCCTCGGCGGCGGGCAGCACGAGTTCGACACCGTTCGCGAGCCGTGTCGGGTCGTCGATCCCGTTGGCCTCGGCGATCGCCCGCCAGGCGGCGGAGTCGCCGTACTCCCGCCAGGCCAGCGACTGCAACGAGTCCCCGGCTACGACCCGGTGGACGCGCCGCGCGGTGAGCGCGCCCGAAGTCGGGTTCTGGCCCTTGGTGTTGCTCGGGATCTCGTGCAGTTGCAGCCGGCAGGTGGCGCGGATGGGCACGCCGGTCGTGCCGAAGAGCGAGTAGGCGGCCTCGACGGAGGAGACGTAGGCGGTGAAGCGGGCGGTGGAGAAGGACCCCCACTGGAACACCACCCAGGGTGGTGAAGGCTGCTTGGCGGCAATGGACTTGGTGGTCACATCGCAGCAGGCGAGCAGCGACTCGACCTTCTTCAGCACGGAGTTGCTGGACGGCTCGTCGGAGGAGTCGAGGAAGATGTCGACGCTCATCTCGCGCGGCTCGGAACCCATGAACTCCGGTAGTGAGCCGTCCCGTTCGATCTGTGCGGGGGTCGTCTTCCACTGGGCGCGGCGGGTGAGCGAGAGCTGTGCCGGGTTGAAGTCGAAGGAGAAGGTCTTGATGAGCCCGCCCGGGGTGGTACTCCCGCCGACGGGCGGCTCATGAATCGCGAGGCTGGCACGGACGAGGCTCTTGCCCGCGCCTTTGCTGGTGGCCATGGTGTGTCTCCCGCCCGCGCCGTCTAGTCCGTGAACCCGTGGTGGGCGATCTCCAGCACCTCGGTGGCGACGGCGGGCCCCGCCGGGTCGAGGGACGGCCCCTGCCAGCTCACCGGCAGCACGTCGATGAGTCCCCAGTGCGCGACCTCCGAGCCGTCCGCCCGCAGCGCCGCGATCTGCCCCGTGGGACGCCTGATCCCGGTCTGCACGGAGGAGATCCACTTGGCGACCTTGGAGGTGTCCGGGGTGAGCGGGCGGGTCAGCCGGATGGTGGAGAAGGTGACGCGGGTGGGGAGTTGCCATACGAAGCCGTTGTTGCCGCCCTCCTGCCGGTGCTCGATCTCCACCTGCGACGACAGCCCTTCGCACCCGTTGAAGTAGCCGAGGCTCTCGCCGTCGATGCTGAGGGTGAACCAGATGGTGGAGCCCGGGTCGAGGCGGGACATCGGGGGTGGGCCTTTCTCTCGTTGCGGGGCGGTGATGCGGTGGCGCGGGGCGGGGTCGTGCCTTGCCGTGCCGGTCAGTCAGTCAGTGGCGGGGGTCGCGGAGTTTGCCGATCCGTTCGCGGTCCAGGCGGAGTTCCGTGCGGATCAGGCGGGTGATGCGGCCGATGATCCGGTGCACGAGTTCGTCGAGCTGGAAGTCGGTGAGCTCACGGGGGTCGAACTGGCCGGCGGGGATGGCTTCGTAGGCGGGGGGAGGGGAGGCGGGGGTGGTGCTCGTGGTGGCGGTGGTTGAGGAGTAGGGAGGTGGGGGTGCGGCGGGCGGTGGAGTGGCGGCGGGAACGGCAGGGGCGATGGAGGGGGCGAGGGTGGCGCCGATGCCGGCGGTGATGCCGGTACCGGTGGTGCGAGCGCCGGGTGCCTTCCTGGTGGCTGGGAGGACTCGGTTGAGGGTGGAGGAGACGGCTGAGGAGAAGCTGCGTTGGACCGGGAGGGGGTGGGGTGGGGCGGCGGGGGTGGGGGTGCGGTGGCCGGGGGCGGCTGGTCGGTGGGTGGGGGTTGCTGATCGGTGGGTGGGTGAGGTGGAGAGGGGGGTGGAGGCTGGGAGGGCGGTGTGAGGTACAGGGGTGGCGGGGCGTAGGGGTACTACGGGGACTACGGGTATTACGGGGGTGGCGGGGCTGTCGGGGGTTGCACGGCGGTGACGTTGTACGGGGGTGGGGGTGGAGGACGACAAGGGTGAGAGGCGCTGCGGCGGGGGTGCGATGCGGAGCTGAGCGGTAGGGGGTGCCGGTGTGGCGGCGGTGTGTGTCGCGGGTGCCTGTGGAGTGAGGCGGGGTGCGGGGAAAGAGCGTGCGATGGGGGAGGTCGCGTTGAGCGGGGGTGCGGTGGGGGACGTCGCGTGGGGAAGCGTGGGGTCGGACGTGGTCGGGTCGGGCTGTGTCGGCTTCGTGGTGCGGGGCGTGGCTGAGTTCGGGGATATGGCCGAGGAGGAGAGCGTGGGCCTGGCCGGGGACACCGCCGTGGCTGGAGGTGGCGCCAGGGCCGAGGGCTGGGCTCCGGCCGTGGACTGGCTCGTGGCCGAGGGCGACGTCGCTGCCGAGGTCGGAGTCACAACTGGGGGCCGTGGCCCGACGCCGGACGGAGTCAGGGCCGAGGCCGAGGGCGAGAACAGGGACGGGGACTGGGCCACGGTCGACGACGGAAGCGGGGCTGGGGCTGGGGATGGGGATGGGCTAACCGCTGGAGCTGCGGTCGGCCGGGGCGCAGCGCTTCGGCGCGCGGTCGGTGAGGGGGCGGAGGCCGAGGGAGTGTGCATGGGCGGCACAGGCGTGTTGGGGGCCATGCTTCGCTGGACCGTCGGCCTCTGCCCCGATGCCGACGGGGGTGTCGAGCCGGCCGGGGTTTCGGTCAGTCGGTCTGCGGTGGCCGGGCGCACGGCAGACGGGTGCGCGGCACCTGGACGCATCGCGGCCGACGGAACCTGCACAGCTCGCACAACAGGCGTGCCGAGGCCCGCACTTCGCTGAATCGAAGGATCCGACCCCGGTGTCCGCGAGGCGCCCGGCGGAGGCGCGGTGCTCGGCGGAGGCGCGGCGCCCGGCGGAGGCGCGGTGCTCGGGCGAACGGAAGGCGAATGCGTGACACCCGGACCCGCGATGGCCAACGGAGCCAACGGAGCCAACGGAGCCTGCGGAGCAGGCACAACAGGCGTGCTCGGCACCGCACTTCGCTGCACCACCGGCCCTGGACCCGGTGTCGGCACGGCAGTTGAGCCATCCGGTCCTCCGGCCGACTGCGGCGCGTTGCTCATGGGCACAACAGGCGTGCGGGGGACCGCACTTCGCTGAACCGCCAGGTCCGAGGCCGCTGTCGGCGAGGGAGTCGAGTCGGCCGGGGCTCCGGTCGGCCGGTGCGCGGTGCTCGGGTGCGCGGTTTCCGAGGAGGCCCGCGCTGACGGTACGGGCGTGCTCGGGGCCACGCCTCGTTGAGTCGTCGGCCCCTGTGTCGCCGAGACCGCGGCGGGCCGGTGCGTGCCGGGTGGGTGTGCGGTGGTCGGGAACGTGGTGGTGGCTGAAGGAGCGGTGGTTGAGGGTGCCTGCGGAGGCGGTGCAGGCGTGCTCGGGGCGACGCTGCGTTGGATCGCCGGGCCCTGAACCTGGCCCTGGGCCTGACTCGATGTCGGCCTCGAACCAGATTCCGTACGGCGACCAGTGCCCGCCGGCGGAAACGGCGAACCGGTAAGGGGCTTGGCGTCTGCGGGTGTCGTGGTGACCGGAGCACCGAGAGGTGAGCGGCGCCGGGCAGCCGTGATCGCCGCAGGAGGCGGGGCAGGTGATTCCGAACCCGTGGCCGAATCGCCTTGCGGAGAAAGGGTGTTGGTCGTCCCGGCCGGTGTGGAGTGAGCGGGCGAGTGTGTAGTGAGCGGGGCGCCGAGGGGTACGCGGGGCGCGGGGCCGCGTTGGATCCGGGGCACGGGCGGGGTCGTAGGACCAGGGGTTGGGATGTTGCCCGATTCCACAGGAGTCGCCGCGGCCGCCGCGGCCGTCGGGGCGTGGAGGCGGGGCTCGGGGGTGCCGCCGTCGCGCACGGCGGAAGCGGTCACCGCGCGTTGCACGGGCGTCGGGGCCGCAACCGCCGTGTCCGGCGCAGTGTTCGTCCCGTGTCCACCCCCGGAATCGGGAGCCGGGCCACGACCCGCGCCGGGGCCGACGGGTTCGTCACCGCCCCCTGCCGGACGCGCCTGCGGAGCCGCAGAACGGAGCGAAGGACCTTGCGGCGCACCCGAGTTGGCAGCCGCTCGGCGTTGCACGGCGGGCTTTGCCGCACCGGTGCCTACGACCGGCGACCCACTCCCATCACCAGAACCACCCGACGTTTCCGAAGCCACGGACGGCACGGGTGACGCGCCGCCCGCAACAACTCCCCCGCCCTTGTCCTCACCCGAACCGTGCCCCGAGCCGTACCCAGAACCACCCCCGACAGCAGCCGAGTTCCGCCGGGCAGCGAGCCGCCGCTCCACCGCAGCCGCACCCGCACCCTCTCCGGCGCGCGTCAGCGACCCCGACCGAGGAGGCTCCGACGCCACCGGAGTCACGCGCACACCCGAGGCCGGACGCACCACGCCGGCCACTGAATCCGCTCTACCCGGCCGCGCTGCCTCCGGCCGCACACCGGAGGAACCACCCCGCGCGAGAGGCACCGCCCGCCCCGCAGGGTCACTCCCACTCGTACCGGCCCGCAACGGAACCGCCGCCACCGGCTCGGCCCGACCCGCCACCGGCAACTCCCCCGCAGGCCGCCCCAGGCTCGGCACCGCCCGCGCCGGCGCCGCCGTGGGCGTGGACCCCGCGATCCCGGCACTGCGCTCCGCGTCCAGCACCGCGCGGAACCCCGTGCCGGTGAAGGACGGGTTCTGCCAGGTGGGCAGGCGTGCGCCGAACCCGGCGTCGGCCACCCCGGTACCGCCCGCCGCGGAGGCCCGCCGGATCGGCGCCAGCCCCGGCCAGGCGGCCACCCTCACAGCAGGCCCCGTAGAACCCGTAGAACCCGTAGGCCCAGTAGAACCCGCAGGTTCCGTAGGTCGCGCAGGTCCCGTAAAGCCATCGAGGTCGGAGCCCGCACCGCCGACCCCGGGCCCCTCGGCCCGCTGTCCCCGCAACCGGTCCAAGAACCCCACCGCTCAGCCCTCCGACCCGGCCCGCGTCACCAGGGACGCGATCTCTCCGGTGTAGCGGCGGCGGTCGTGGTGTTCGAGGTCCAGGATGTCCTCCAGGCTCCAGTGGAAGTGGTAGGCGACGTACGCGATCTCCTCGTGCAGCCGGTCGGTCGCGTACGTCACGATTCCCCCAGGCGGCTCCCGCCGAGCTCCACCTCGAAGGGCTCCGCGCAGTGCGGGCACTGAACCGCCGCGCGGGTGTGGCCCTCCGCGTTGATCTGGCGGTAGAAGTCCTGGAGGAACGCGAGGTCGGAGGCGAACATGTTCTCCACGATCCCGTCGTGGACCATGGGGACCGACCCCAGCCGGGTGATCACCCGGCCGAGCAGCACAACGGACAGATACGCCGGGTTCTCCTGCACCCGGACGTCCCGCAGCGGCACCAACTCGTCGCGCGCGGTGGCCAGTCGCATCACACCGTCCTGATGGACCGTTCCAGACTCGTCGACGTACCCGCGCGGCAGCTGGAAGGGGAACTCGGTCCGCAGCGTCTGCCGTACGGCCGGAGCGGCGGCCGGGGCAGGAACCGGCACCGGGCCCGCTCCCACCTCGGCCGAAGACTCCGCACCCGGCATCGCCACAGCCGACGCCCCGGCCACCGCCCCCGCCCCCGCCCCCGAACGCCGCATTATTCGATGACCAGTTCTTCGAACACGATGGTCACGGACTCGGTGAGCGCGGCGGCCTCGCCCGCCTTCACCGTGCTGGCGTCGATCTTGCTGCACCAGGCGTTGCGCAGGTGGTAGCGCTTCACGGGGTTGTTCTGGAAGTCCATCATGATGATCGACGCGTTCTTGCGGGCGGTGGTCATCTGGCCGGAGATCGACTCGTTGATCCACTGGGTGAACGAGGCGGACTGGGTCATGCCGCGGATGACGGTGCAGGTGCCGTTCTTCTTCACGCCCGGCAGGTTCTTGACCACGTTCTGGCCGTTGGGGGTGTTCTGCTGGTAGGTGATGACGTCCTGCTCGATGCTGAGGCCGCTGACCTCGGCGAGGTACTCGACCATGACGCCGTCGATCTGCAGGCCGAAATTGTGTGAGGTGAGGGCGTCACCCGGCTGGAGACTCATGAATTCGCTGTCCTTCTAAGGGTGTTGAGAACTACCTGGAGCGGCGATGGACGCGCCGGGTCCGCCTACTCCTCCAACTCCCCGCTGCCGCTGGAGAACTGAGCCAGTCGGAAGATCACGAACTCGGCCGGCTTGACCGGTGCGATGCCGATCTCGCAGACGACCCGGCCGACGTCGACCGACTCCGGCGGGTTGGTCTCCTCGTCGCACTTGACGTAGTACGCCTCTTCGGGCCGCTGGCCGAACAGGGCGCCGCTGCGCCACTCGTTGACCAGGAAGGCCGAGATGTTGCGCCGGATGCGCGCCCACAGGGCGTGGTCGTTCGGCTCGAACACCACCCACTGGGTGCCGATCAGGATCGACTCCTCCAGGTAGTTGAAGTACCGGCGGATGTTGAGGTAGCGCCAGGCCGGGTCGGAGGACATCGTGCGGGCGCCCCAGACGCGGATGCCACGACCGGGGAAGGCGCGGATGCAGTTGACGCCGATCGGGTTGAGCAGGTCCTGCTCACCACGCGTGATCTGGGTCTCCAGGTCGACCGCGCCGCGTACGACCTCGTTGGCGGGCGCCTTGTGCACACCGCGCTCGGAGTCGTTGCGGGCCCAGATGCCGGCGATGTGGCCGCTCGGCGGGATCAGCCGGGACTGTCCGCTGGACGGGTCGAAGGTCTTGATCCACGGGTAGTACAGGGCCGCGTACTTGGAGTCGTAGCCCGCGGTCTCCTGTCGCCAGACGCGGATCTGACGGGCGTTCAGGCTCGGCGGCGGGTCGATGACGGCGACGCGGTCGCCCATCAGCTCGCAGTGCGCGATCAGGCCCAACTGGACGGCCTTGACGGCCTCCAGGTCGATCGCGCCGCGCTGGTAGGCGGCCATCAGGTCGGGCACCGCGACCATGGAGATCTCGTCCACGGCCTCCAGGCCGCCGAAGCCGGTGCGGTCGGCGGAGTCGCCGAGGTAGGTGGCGGGACCGGGATGTGACGTCGTGTCACTTCCCTTGCCGGGTACGGCGGGTGCGGCCGGTGCGGCGGCGGGCGCCCTGAGCGCGACCGTCTGGTTGTCCGGGCGGGCCAGCTGCGCGGCGGGCGCGGCCTCGGTCACCGCGATGAGCTTGGAGCGCTCCTTGACCTGGGTGACGACGTAGTTGCGGCCGCCCTTCTTGGCGGTCACGTCGAAGCTCTCGACGTCCCGGCCGGCGTCCTTGACGATCAGCCGGAACCGTTCGGCGGGTCCCTCGCCCTCGGCGTCGGCCACCTCGACGGTCAGGTCGCCGGGGGCCACGGCCGTCACCGCGAAGGTGCCGAGCTGGGCCGGTTCGCCGGGCGGCAGTGCGGCCGGCGTGGCCGAACCTTCCACGGCGGACGGGGACTTGGCCTCGGCGCCGGTGCCCTCCGCGGTGCCACCGACACGGACGACGTAGGCGGCCGAACCGCCGTTGTTGAAGAAGCCGTAGACGGAGTGGGCGAGGAAGTACCCGTCGGTGAACTCACCGAAGGCAGCCACGTACTGCGTCCAGTTGGTCACCAGGGTCGGCTCGTTCAGCGGACCGGTCGGGGCCAGACCCACGAAGGCCGCCACCGAGGTGCCCACTCCCTCGATGGGGCGCGAGCCGCTGGCCACCTCCTCGACGTAGACGCCGGGCGACAGGTAGGACGGCATGCTCTGCTCTCCTCGGGGTACGAGATAAGACGCTCTTAACCCTCACGCGCGTGCCCCGGCCGCCGAAACGTCCTCGGGTTCCTTTCTCGGGGCAACTTCCGTGCCCTCAGGGGCAGTCGGCGCGACGGCCGAGACCTCCCCGGTGGTGCCCTTCGGGGCCCGCCGCGGCCGATGTCCTCAGCGCCGGTGCGGCAACCGCGTTTACGCAGGCGCCCCTTTGGGCAACCCCCCTTGCCCCGGCGACTCCTGACGCCCCTTCACCATCCGTCGTAGCGTCGGCACATGAGTCTGTGGACCTCCCTGGAGCCCGCGTCCGCGACCGTCGATCCCGGTGGCAGTACCCGAGTGCGGCTACGGCTGCGCAACACCGGCGACGTCGTGGACGAGTACCGCTTCGAGCCGGTCGGGGGCATCGCGCCCTGGACCACCGTGGAGCCGCAGACGCTGCGGCTCTACCCGGGTACGACGGGCACGGTCGACCTGACGTTCGCGCCGCCGCGCACCCCGGACGCGACGGCCGGCCCGAACCCCTACGCCGTACGGATCACGCCGACCGAGCACCCGGAGGCGGTCACCGTCCCCGAGGGCAATCTGACGATCACCCCGTTCACGGAGGTACGGGCGGAGCTGGTGCCGCCCACCGTCAAGGGCCGGTTCCGGGGCCGACCCCAGCTGGCCGTGGACAACCTCGGCAACACCAAGCTGACGGCGTCGATCAGCGGCAGCGACAACGGCGACCAGCTGTCGTACGACATCCATCCGGGCAATGTGCAGATCGAGCCGGGCCGGGCCGCGTTCGTCAAGGCGTCCCTGAAGCCCCGGAAGATCATCTGGTTCGGGCCGAAGGAGCAGCGGCCGTACACGCTGAACGTGCTGCGGTCCGGCGCCAACCCCCTTCCCGTGGAGGGGACTTACCTCCAGCGGGGGTTTCTGCCGCGCTGGCTCGCCACCTTCCTCGGGGCCGTCCTCGCGCTCTCGCTCACCTTCCTGATGCTGTGGATCGCGTACAAGCCGCAGGTGAAGACGACCGCCACAGAGCAGCTCAAGGACGCGGGCGTCAGCACCCTCGCGCCCGCTCCCTCCCCGACCGCGAGCGTGCCGGCGCCGCCCTCCGCGACGGCCACGGCTCCCCCGCCGGTCGCCGTGACCTCGACCGCCGCGGCGGAAGGCGGAGGCGGCGGCGGCGGATCCACGGCATCCGCCAAGCCGAAGCCGAAACCGGCCACGGCGGCGACCGCGGTGAAGAAGCTGGCCGCGAAGGACGCGGGCCGGCACATCTGCTACCGCGCCTTCATCGCGGGCGACGGCTGGACGGACGCGGTCTGCGACGGGGCCGCGACCGGTACGGTCGACGACGCCAAGCAGATCACGGCCCTGAACATCGCGGTGTCCGGCTCCCTCGGCTCGGCCGCGAACGCCTTCGTCCACAACCCCGCCTCGACCGACGGCAACGGCATGTGGATACCGAAGTGGACGGCGATCATCGCGGACAACAAGGACAACTACATCGGCAGTTCGAAGGCCGACGCCCCGTACATGACGGGCTTCGCCATCAACATCGGCAGCGGCCAGGTCTGCGAGACGACCCGCAACACGGGCTACGACTGGGGCGGTCAGGGATGCGTGGACGCGCGCCCCGGGTACATCTTCGGCGGCGCGCTCGAGAACTCCCGCTGGCTGGTGGCCGTCAAGTTCACGGTGTAGTCGGGCAGTTCGGCGGCTACCAGGTGCCCTCGCCTGGCACCAGCCGCCCCGCCTTGCGGTACTCGCGGCGGGCCCCCTCCAGGAGGTCCGCCGCGCCGACCGTGTCGCCGCGTCCGGCGGCGAGGTAGGCGGCGGTGACGACTGCGCTGCGGATGGAGCCGCCCGCCAGCTCGAACTCCTGCGCCAGCGAGGCGAGTTCGAGGTCCGGCGCGCTCGGCACATGGGTCAGGCCGTGCCGCCACAGCGCGAGCCGCTGCGCCGGGTCGGGGAACGGGAAATCGACGACCAGGTCGAGCCGGCGCGTGAACGCCTCGTCGATGTTGGCGCGCAGGTTGGTGGTGAGCAGCGCGATCCCGTCGAAGGACTCCAGGCGTTGGAGCAGATAGGCGCTCTCCATGTTGGCGTAGCGGTCGTGCGAGTCCTTCACCTCGGACCGCTTGCCGAAGACCGCGTCGGCCTCGTCGAAGAGGAGCACGGCGTCGGTGCGGTCCGCCTCCGTGAAGATCCGTTCGAGGTTCTTCTCGGTCTCGCCGATGTACTTGTCGACCACCGACGACAGCTGAACCACATAGAGATCCAGGCCGAGTTCGGCCGCGACGACCTCCGCCGACAGCGTCTTTCCGGTCCCGGACTCCCCCGCGAACAGCCCGAGCACGCCCCGCCCCCGGCCGCCGCCCGCGCTGAGCCGCCAGTCGCCGAGGACCCGGTCGCGGTGCCGGGCACGCAGGGCGAGTTCGTGGAGCTGGGCGAGCGAACGGTCGGGCAGGACCAAGTCCCGCCAGTCCACCGCGGGTTGGATGCGGCGCGCGTGCTGTTCGAGCCCCGACGCCGACTGCTGGCGGGCGGCGAGCCGAAGATGGGCGGCGGTCAGCGGGGTGCCGTCGAACGCGGCGAGCCCCCGGGCCGCCCGGGCAGCGCGCGCGATACGGTCCGCGCCGAGATGGTACGGCGCGACGGTGGCCCGTACGTCGAAGCCGACGCCCTCGCCGACGGCCTCCGTCCAGGCACGTACCGCCGCGGCTCGCTGCCGGGGCGCCTCCAGGATCAGCGGGTCGCTCTCGCACCACAGCGGGTCGTACGGGCGCGTACCGGCGAACACCACGGAGACGTCCGGGGCGGCGGCCAACGCCCTTACCAACGGCCCGGGTTGGTCCGGCAGCCCGCTCACCACGACCGTACGGCCGCCGAGCCGCGCCTCGCGCAGCAGCTCCGGCACCCGCTCGACGGGGCCGGAGAAGCGGACTGCGGGCACCCGCGCAGCCGCCAGCGCGGCCGACACGCACACCAGCCCGTCGCCTTCATGACGCTCCCTCAGATACACGGCGAGGGGTGGCCCTCCGGCGAGCAGCACGGTCAGCCGGTCCACGAAGTGGCCGAACTCGACGTCCCCGACCGGGTCTTGACCGTCGTACGACACTCTCGGCGTCGGCAGTGGGTGGAGATGGCCGGCGAGGGCCGCGTCCGGGGTGTCGTCGCCGAGCAGGTGGGCCAGGATCCGGTCCGGTACCCGCAACGAGCGGCTGAGGAAGGGGCGTTCGGGTTCCTCCACGGTGAGGAGGCCGAGGGCGGAGAGCGGGGCCGCGGGATGGAAGCGTGCCCGTCCTTCCGCGTCGTGGGCGGGGAAGCCGCACAGGTCGAGGGCGAGTCCCACGGTGGCCCGGCGGCGGCTGACGTCGTCGTTGAGGTAGCCGTAGAGGGGCTCGAAGGTGCGGTCCAGGTCGGGGGCGAGGGCGATGAGGAGGAGGGCGGTGTCGAGGTCGGTGAGGCGCAGGGCGGTGAGGCGGTCGGGTGCCGACTCCCGTACGGGCGGAGCCGGTTCGGGCGAGCGCAGGAGCAGGTACTCCACCGCCTCCCCGGACAGGTAGAGGCCGCGCAGCGGGTCCGTGGCCGTGGGATCGGTCGCGGAGCGCTGGGCGACAAGCAGGGCGACACGCTCACGGAGGCGGCCCAGCCGGGCGAGGAGAGCGTCTGCCTCCGGCCGGGCGCCAACAATCACACCTGTCACGTCCCCGACGTCCTCCTGCGCCGCGCCACCTCGCGAGCCTCCCGCGCCGCCGCCACCTGGCGCGGGCGGTGGGCGCGTTCCTCCGGTCCCGGCGGGGTGCCGTCGAGGCCGTGGACGCGGACCGCGGCGCCCTCGGTGACCGGTGGGCCCGCGTCGTACTCGGGGTAGGCCGGGAAGGGTGCGGTGACGACGAGATCGAGGGAGGGCTTGAGTTCGCCGCCGAGGGCGGACCAGATCTCCGCGAGGGAACGCGACTCGGTCTGGATGCCGGCCACCGAGATCGGCACTGACAGGCCCAACGCACCCAGGGAGCCCGGGAGTTCGGTGGGGGCGAGCAGTTCGCGCGGGATCAGGGTGGCCAACACGGCGGACAGCAGCCGGTGTTCGTCTTGCGGGCGTTTCGTCCATGCCGTCACCAGGTACGACAGCCGGAACCAGCGCGGCGGCTGGCGGCGCTTGACGACCACGTCCCGCTCGTCGCGCACCGTGACATGCCCGCGCTGGCGCCGGTGCACGTCCTCCCTGATGTCGTACAAGTAGGTGTTGATCGTGGGGGTGTTGCGCCGGGCCGCCCAGTCGCGGGTCGGTGCGTCGAAGGAGACCTCGATGCCCGAACCGGCCAGTGCGCCACCGCCGATCAGGTCCCCCAGGACCTCGTCCACCTCGTGGATCACCGCCGCGCTCCCGCCCTGCCGTGCTGTCGTGCCCCGCCGTACGCGTCGGCGCCCGCTACGCCCCTGTCGGCCGTACTCCGATCGTGCCGTTCCAACCTGCCGTGCCCGCAAGCACGTTGGGGACATGAGGAGGGCACGGCAGGTTGCCCGCGTGTCCGGCTTCGAGTGCCCGTTCGGTCAGATGTAGCCTTCCCGGAGGGCATGGGCCACGGCGTGTGCCCGATTGCGCAGATGGAGGCGGGTGGTGAGCCCGTGCATCACGTTCTTGACGGTGCGTTCGGAATAGGAGAGCTTGCTGGCGATCTCTCCGGTGTCGAGTCCCTCGGCGACCAGCCGCAGGACGTCCACCTCACGCGGCACGAGCCCCGCCGTCTGGACTCCGGACCGGCCCGCCGCGCTGCGGTGCAGCGTCCCGACCTGTTCGACGAGCCGGCCGATCAGATCGGCCGGCAGGTCGCCGTCGCCGCGGGCCGCCGCGATCACGGCCTGCACCAGGCGCTGCGCGGTCGCCTCCTGGCGCCAGACGATCGCGCCGACCCCGCACTCGATCACATCGAGCAACTCCGCCTCGCGCAGGGCCCCTACGACGAGTACGGCCCGCCCGCCCTCGCTGCGTACGAGTCTGCGCAGTCGGGTGAGCGCGGCTTCGTCGAGTGTCTCGACGATGAACAGGGCCACCCTGCCGGGGCCTGTGTCGCTCTCCTCGCGGAGGTCGATCTCCGGGTATCTGCGCAGCTGGCTGAGGGCTCCCTCGCGCGAGATCGGGTCCGGGGCGTGGACCGCCACGGGTATCCGGTCGCCGGAGTCGGCCGTACCGGGATGTGCGGTCCGCGATGAGCTGAGCAACGTTCTCCCTCGAATCCACATACGTGCCACCCCAGTTGTGCCGGTGGCGGCCGTGTACTCCTCACCCTCGTGGGGCTGGTGGGACGCGGGCAATCGTGGAGCACCACGAGCAGCACCACGAGATCGGACGGACGAGGGACCACGACGGACCACTACGGATACGAGGAGGCCGCGATGACGGGGACCACACCTGACGCCGGAGAGTCCGTGATGCCCTGCGAACACCGGGACGCGGCACGGCTGTTGGCAGCCGAGGCCGCGCACGCCCGCGCCGGTTCGGGGCGCCTCGTGCTGCTGCGCGGGGCCACCGGGACGGGCCGTACCACCGTGCTGGAGTCGGCCGCCGAGGACGCGGCGGCGCACGGCATGCGGGTGCTGCGGGCCCGCTGTTCACCCCGCGACCGGGCGGTCCCGTACGCCGCCGTCCTGCAACTCCTCGGCCCGGTAACGGAGTTCGCGGATCCCGCCGTCGACGGCGACGAGCGGGCCAGCGCCGCCCGGCTGGGGCGGGTGCTGCGCTCGTACGCCGACCGGGCACCGCTGCTGATCGCCGTGGACGACGTCCATCTGGCCGACGCCGCCTCGCACCGGTGGCTGGTGGAGGCGGCACGGCACGTGGACCGATTAAGGATCCTGCTGGTGGTCACCGAGCGCAGCCAGTACGACATCGAACCGGCCGAGCCGGGCCTGACCCACACTCTGTCGCCCGCACTGGTCCGCACCCACACGCTGGCCCCGCTGACCCCCGAGTCGGCCGCCGGGCTGGTCCGTTCGGTACGCGCCGACGCGCCCGGGCCCTGGGTGGACGACTGTGTCCGGGCCGGCGCCGGCAACCCCCTGCTGCTGCGCGCCCTGCTCGACGACCTCGGCGCCGGCCGGCACCCGAAGGTGCCGGAGACGTCCGCCGCGCTGTATCCGGGGGCGTATCCGGCGGCCGTGTCCTGGTGGCTGGAGTGCGCGGGCCCGGCCACCGGCGAGGTCGCGCGGATCCTGGCCGCACTGGACGAGGGCTGGACCGGGAACCCGCCCGCAGCACTGCCCGCCGATCGCACCGCCCCCGCTCCCGTCGACGAACTGGCCGCCCTGATCGCCGAGTTGGCGGGTGCCGACGCGGCGCGAGTGGCCGGCTGGCTCACCGCGATGACCGGGCTCGGGGTGTTGCGCCCGGACCCCGACGGGCGCCCGCGCTACGCGCATCCACTTCTGCGCGACGCCGTGCTCACCGGCGTACCGGCGGCCAGACGGCGGGCCGCGCACGCGGCGGCGGCCGAGACGATGCAGCGCCACGGCGGCTCCCCCGACACGGTCGCCCGGCAGTTGCTGCTGGCCGACCCGGTGGGCGCGCCCTGGACGTCGGCCGTGCTCCAGGAGGCGGCCTCGCTCGCGCTGCGGGACGGGCGCGCGGACGACGCCGTCGCCTTCTTGCGCCGGGTCCTGGACGAACCGCTGCCGGACGGCCGCAGACAGCGGCTGCTGACCGAACTGGGCTCCCTGGAGTACACCCGGACCTCCTCGGCCGGCATCCCCCGGCTCAGCGAGGCGCTACGGCTGTCCGGGGCGCCGCAGGACACGATGCGCGCGGCCGTCGCGCTCGGCACGGCACTGGCCGGCCGGGGCAGGACCGAGGCCGCGGTGGACGTACTGCGCACGGCGGAGGACGAGTTGACGGACCGTCCGCAACTGGTACGTACCCTCCAGACGGCTTCGGTGCTGCTGGCCGAGCAGGACCAGTCGGTGCGGCAGGACGTGTACCGGTGGCTCCACGACGCCGCCGAGGATTCGCCGGAGCTGGTCGGCCCGGCCGGTGAGGCGTTGATCGTGCGCCATTCGGCGACGGCCGGGCTGATCTCGGCGGCGGAGGCGATGCGGCGGCTGCGTGCTCTGCTGGCCCAGCCCGCCGACCCGCTGACCGAGCCGTTCCTGCTCGGCACGGCCGCCGCCGTGGCCCAGTGGGCCGACGAACTCCCGGAAGCTGAGCGGCTGGTGGAGCGCGGGCTGGTCGGGCAGCGTCCCGACCTGCTGCATCCGATGCGCGACGCGCTGACCAACGTACGGGCCGACATCCTGTCCGCGCGGGGCGAGCACGGGCGGCTGCTGACGGAGGCGTGGGCGCGGGACTGGGCGCGGAGCACGCCGTCGAACGGGCACGCCACCGTCCTGCTGGCGCTGCTGGCGACCGGGCAGGGGACGCGGGCGCTGCGGCTCGCGGACGGTTTCGACCTGCGATCGGCGCCCGACTCCTGGGAGTTGAACCGTTTCCTGTACGCGCGGGGTGTACTGCGCGCGGCCTGCGGCGATCCGGCGGGCGGGCTGCACGACTTCCTGGAGTGCGGACGCAGGCAGTCGGCCCGTGACGTGGTCAGTCCGGTCGTCACGCCGTGGCGTTCGGCCGCCGCCGAGTGCCGGCTCGCCCTCGGCCGTCCCCGGGAGGCGATCGCGCTGGCGGAGGAGGAGCTGCGGCTGGCCCGGGTGTGGAACACGCCCCGCACGGTGGGCCGTTCGCTGCGGGTGCTGGCCGCGGCGACCGGCGGGCGGCGTGGTCTGGAGCTGGCTCAGGAGGCCGTGGGGCTGCTGCGGGACGCGCCGGAGGGGACGGAGACCGAGCTGGTCCCGGCGCTGATCGCGCAGGGCCGGGCGCTGACCGCGGCCGGGGACCGGCGGCGCGCCCGCGGGTGTCTGCGGGAGGCCGCGGAGCGCGCCGAGCGGCTCGGCGCGACCCGGCTACGGGCCCTGGCGGAGGGGGCGTTGGGCGAGAGCGGGGCCCGGCGCACCGCCCCGGCCCGCACCGGTTCGGGGTCTCTCACCAACAGTGAGCGGCGGATCGCCGAGCTGGCTGCGGACGGCCGTACGAACACCGAGATCGCCAATCTGCTGCACCTGGCCCGCCGGACGGTGGAGACCCATCTCACCAGTTCCTACCGGAAGTTGGGCATCCAACGCCGGGGCCAGCTGCCCCGGACGCTGGGGCGGGGCCAACGCCCTTGAGGCGGGGGCTACTTGTGGGTGCGGGCCGTCGGGGTGGGCTCGGTGCCCTCCGCGCGGACGGTGCTGTGGGCCGTCTTCTTGGGGAGGTGCCGGGGCACGACGTCCTGGGGGAAGGTGAGTTGCTGGTTCATCCACTTCAGGGCGGCGGGCATCTCCCGTACCCAGGTGGGGAAGTTGTGGCTGCCCGACTCGGGCAGGATGGACACGACGCGCATGGGCGCCTTGACGGCCTTGATGAACGCGAGGGTCTGCGGATAGCCGCGCTCGCCGTGCTTGCTCTCGGCGACCAGGACGGAGACCTGGGGTGCGGGCAGGTGCTTCAGCCGCCACATCAGGTCGTGTCCGTTGACCCGGTTGACACGGCCCAGGCCGCTGCCGAAGAGGTTGCCGGTGGTGGGGTCGTCCTTGACCCGGTAGTCGGGCGAGAGCGCCGCGGCCGTGGTGTAGACGTGCGGGTTGCGCATCGTCAGCTGCAAAGCGCAACTGCCGCCGGAGGAGTAGCCCATGACGCCCCAGGCGCTGGCGTCGTGGCCGACCCGGTAGGCGGACTTGAGGGCCTGCGGGAGGTCCTTGGCGAGGAAGGTCTCGGTCTGCGGTCCGCCGGGGACGTTGACGCACTCGGTGTCGCGCGGCGGGGCGATGGTGGGCCGGATCATCACCATGATGGTCGGCTGCATCTGGTTGTTCTTCTGGAGCTGCCCGGCGGTCTGGGAGACGCGCAGGTACTGGGCGAGGTTGAAGATGCTGCCGGGGTAGCCGCTGAGCGCGACGACGACCGGGAAGCGCTGCCTGGCGTACGCCTTCTGGAAGTACTGCGGGGGCAGGTAGACGAAGGCCGGGTCGACGACGCCGGTACGGCGGCCGATGACCTTGACGGACTCCACCTTGCCGTTGACCGCGGGATTGCCGGTGGGCAGTCCGCTGACCCGGTTCAGCTGCTCGTCGGAGGCGGGCTGCACCAGCGCGCCCTTCACGGAGACGCCGGTCGCGCTGTCGCCGTTGTGGTCGGCCGCCTGGGTCACGCCGACGGGCGCGGTGTCGGTGTTGCCGAAGAGCTCGTCCCACGATCCGAAGAACTGGTACGAGGAGTTCAGCCAGCACGCGAATGCGGCGATAATCGTGACCTGTGTCACCCCGATGGCCGTCAGCCGCCCGAGCACCTGCCCCACCCCGGGCTTGGCGAGCCGCGGCCACAGCCAGACAAGCAGCGCCACGCAGACGACGGCGACGGCCGCCATCACATAAACGGTAGTCTCGCTGGTCAAACCCATGCCACTCAGTCCCCGGTTCCTTGCCTGTGCTCGTCGCTTCACACAGAAGGAGGGCTACGGACCCCTTCGCGTTCCTCAACGAGTGCGAATAGGACAAAGAAGCGGGTCTCTTACCGTTTCCACGGACGACCCCTTCCAAGATTTCGTAACGTCCCTCTTGCGTCCTTCCCGCGGTCGGTCCAACCGCCCGTAAGACCCACGTAAGGTCCGGCCCGTCCCGTCGTCCGGCCCGAGCCGGTAGGTTTCGCAGCGGCCCGAAGAGGTCGGCTCCGGGGAAAGGAACGCCATGGCGAAGGAGGGCTCCGCCGTGCTGGCCGACAGACTGGCGTCCGCCCGGTTGCAGTACTTCGTCGGCAGGCAGCGCGAACTGGCCCTGTTCCGCCGCGCGGCGGCCGGCGAGCCGGGTGCGCCCACGGTCGTCGTGCTGCACGGACCGGGCGGCATCGGCAAGAGCGCCCTGCTCCAGCGGTTCGCCGCGGAGGCACGCGCCATGGGCCGGCCGGTCGTGAGCGTCGACGCCCGTACGGTCGACCGCTCCCCGTCGGCCTTCGAGGCGGCGACCGCCGAGGTCTTCGTCCAGGACAACGCTGTCCTGCTGGTCGACGACTTCGAGCGCTACCGGGACATGGAGGAGTGGATACGCGAGCGCTTCCTCCCCCGCTTACCGGCCGGAGCCCTGGTCGTCGTCGCCGGACGCCTCGCCCCCGACCCGCTGTGGAAGGCGGACCTCGGATGGAGCGAACTCCTCCAGGTCGTGCCGCTAAGGGAGTTGGGGCCGGCGGACTCGGCGGCTCTGCTCACCTCGCAGGGCGTCGACCCGTCCTCGCACGCGGCCCTGCTCCGGTTCGCCGCGGGCCATCCCCTCGCCCTGCGCCTGGCCGCGGAGGCCGCGTCGCACGACGACACGTCGACGGACGAGGTCTTCTGGGCACCCTTGCGCACGGTCGTCGACCGGCTGCTGACGCACCTGGTCGGCAGGCCGCCGTCGTCCGCGCACCGGCGGGCGCTGGAGGTGTGCGGCCATGTCGCCGACACCACCGAGGAGTTGCTGCGGGTGGCGCTCCCCGACGAGGACGCCACCGAACTCTTCGCCTGGCTGCGGCAGTTGTCGTTCATGAAGTCGGGCCCCTTCGGAGTGCGCCCGTACGACGCGGTCCGGGACGCCCTCGACAGCGACTTCCGCTGGCGCGACCCGGAGCGCTACAAGGCCATGCACCGCACGGTGCGCCGGCATCTGGTGGAGCGCGTCCGCGAGGCGCCGGAGAAGGAAGCCCTGCGCGCCGCCCGCGAGTTCAACCACATCGTCTCCAGGGCCCAGTGGCTGCGCGAGTTCCAGGGCGACCGCGCCGAGGGGGCCGTCCATGAGCAGCCGATGCGGCCGGAGGACGCCCCGGCGCTGATCGAGCTGACCCGCAGGGTCGAGGGCGAACACAACGCCCGTGTCGTCGCCCACTGGTTGACGCGTCAGCCCGAGGCGTTCCACGTCCACCGCCGCTGCGACACGGGCCGACTGCTGGGTTTCATGGCCTGGTTGAGGATCGACGAGCTGGACGAGGAGACCCGGGCGGCGGACCCCGTGACGGCCGAGGCGTGGAACCTGGTGTCCGCGATGACACCCCCGCGCCAGGGCGAACACCTCGGCGTGGCCCGGTTCATGGTGCACGAGGAGAACCATCACCGGCCCTCGCGGTCGTGGGACCTGGTGCGCATGCGGATCGTCTTCGAGCTGCTGCGCGCCAAGCACTGCGCCTGGTCCTGTTTCGTCAGTGCCGAACCGAAGTTCTGGGCGCCGCTGATGACCTACATGGGCATGTTCCAGCCGCCCCGCCAGGCCGTCCACGCCGATCGCGGGTACGGCCTGTTCTGCCACGACTGGCGGGCCGCGCGGGTGGAGGAGTGGGCCGAGGGGATCGATGCCCGCCTGCTCGGCGGGGCACCGGCGGTGGCGGCCGGAAAGCCCAAGTCCCGTCTGACGTCGCTGAGTCGGGAGGAGTCGGACGCCGCGGTCCGCGAGGCGCTGCGCGGCTGGCTCGACCCGGGCGGGCTCGCCGACAACCCGCTGCTGCGCAGCCGGCTGGTGGAGGACCTCAGCGAGGGCGATCCGGTGACCGCGCTGCGCGACCTGATCCGCAAGGCCGTACAGCGGCTGAGCGCCCATCCCCGCACCCGGCATCTGTACGAGGTGCTGACGGCGACGTACTACTCGACGTCCACCCAGGAGGCCGTGGCGCGGAAGCTGAACCTGGCGTTCAGCACCTATCGCAGGCATCTGGCCCGCGCGCTGGACGAGGTGCGCGAGACGGTGTGGGACTGGGAGGTGCACGGCCGGATCAGGGCCGAACAGGGGCCACCGCAAGGGAGTTGACGGATTGCGCGCCCAGCGGCGCGAGGCAGCGGCGCGGGACGGTGGCGCGAGGCAGCGGCCCCGGTCGCCCGGAGAGCCACTGCCCCTGTCCTCGTACCGACTGCCGTACTACTTGGCGGGCTTGTAGAACGCGTACGTGGCGGTGTACCGGACGCTGACCTGGTCCGTGCCCGTGCAGGCACCGGCCGGGGCGACGCCGCCGTCCGTGCCCAGGCGCTGGATGTAGGAGACGCCGCCGAAGACGCCCGCGCCGCGCGTGGCGGTGGCCTTCAGCAGCAGCTCCGGAATGGTGCCGGTCTTGGGCGAGTTGGCGATCGCGGAGCCGTTGACGGCGCTGCCGTCCACGGTGGACACCCACACCGGGCCGCGGGAGTGGAGGGCGACGGAGCGGTGCGTGCGGTCGTTCTTAGCCCAGAGGGTGGCGGCGGGCTCCAGCAGGGTCCAGGCGCCGTTGGTGCAGGTGTAGGTCTGGACGCCGGCGGCGGAGAAGACGCCGGTGAGCTTGTTGCCGTCGGGGACCTTCAGCGCGTCGGGCACGGTGACACCGAGGCGGACGGGCGGCTTCGGGGTGGCGGCCTGGCCGACGGTCGCGGTGGCGAGCGTGGCGCCGGCCACGGCGGTGAGGGCCACGGCGGTGAGGACGAGACGTTTGGCGATCTTCATCGGTGTGTCTCCAGAGCACTTTCTGAACATGGTCGCGATTCCTGCGACAAGGTCGCGGGTATCCGGACTTCCGGGCCGATCAGATGATCTTCGGCCCCGCTGACGCAATGTACGGCCGTTCAATCGCGGCCGGGTTGCCAACTTCTGATCGACTTGTGGCCAGCACTGCTCATCCGCGGCGGACTCGTCCGAAACAGGTATCGCCGTCCTGTTTTCCGTTGTCCGGCACGCCGGCCGCCGGTCTCCTCTACGGAAGCTCCGCCGGCCGCGTCGGCACACGGCGGAGACGTGGGTACGGACAGGAGTGTTGAGAGATGCCTCGCAGACAGGCCGCCATGATCGCCGCCGCGGTCCTCACCTGCCTCGCGGTGATGACCGGCGTACTGCTGGCCCGCGCGCAGACCGGACCGCCGCCGGGAGGCCGTACCGTCGCGGACCCGTCGTCCACGCACGCCACGGCGACCGCCAACTCCCCGTCCGTTCCCCGCACTTCGCCTACGACGACCTCGTCACCGCGAACCACGTCCTCGCCCACTCCCCGCGCGCCCAAGTCGCCCCACGGCACCGCCTCGCCGTCCCGTACGACCGCCGCCGGACAGCCGAAGACCGTCGGCAAGCGGACCGTCACGCTGGTCAACCGGCTCGACCGGACGATCTGGCCGGCGATCGCCGCGGACCCCAAACACCCTGTGGAGGCGACGGGTTGGGTACTCAAGCCCGGGGCCAGCCTCAGCTTCGCCGTCCCCGACCACTGGGACGTCCGGGTGTGGGCGCGCACCGGCTGCTCCTTCGACGCGGCGGGCAACGGCCACTGCGCGACCGGGGACTGCGGCCACTTCCAGTGCCGTTCGACCTGGGGTGAATTCCCTTCCACACTGGCCGAGTTCAACCTGAACGCCTGGAACGGCATGGACTTCTACGACGTCAGCCTGGTCGAGGGCAACAACCTGCCGATGTGGATCAACAGTTACGGCGGCTCGTCCCAGGACAGGATCGACGCGAACGGCTGCTCCGCCGCCGGGTGCACCCGGGACGCCAACGCGACCTGCCCCGCCGAGTTGCGGCGGATCAGGGGCGGTCGCGTCGTCGCGTGCCTCAGCGCCTGCCTGGTGTTCAACACGGACAAGACCTGTTGCACGGGCGCCTACGCGGCGCGCCCCCAGTGCGTCCCCTCCTCGTGGCCGGTCGACTCGGCCGCCGTGTTCAAGAATGCCGAGCCCTTCGCCTACTCCTACGTCGACGACGACGCGACCAGCGTCCTCACCTGTTCGGGAGAGTGCGGCTACCGCATCACCTGGGGAGTGAGCCCCTGACCGTGCGCGCGGCCGGGCCGGTCAGTCCGCGGACTGGAAGGCCCGGCCCGCCGCGGTCGTCGTCGTACCGTTGGTGAAGAGCCCGCTGCTCGGCTTCGACGGGTCCGCGCCCAGCCCGAACCACGCGTAACGCTGCACGTAGGACAAGCCGTCGAGCGCCTTGGTGGACGCGGTGACGAAGTCCGCCTGCTGCTGCGCGGACGGGAAGCGGGTGCCCTGGGAGAAGTCGATCAGCGCGTACTCGGTGAGCCAGATCGGCTTGTGGTAGCGCGCGTACACGGCGGCCAGGTACGACGTCAGCTGCTGCACGGCCTGCGGGGTGCGGAAGTCGCCGCCGTACCAGTGCAGGGTGATGAAGTCGACGCGGTAGCCCTTCGTCCCGGCCCCGGACATGAAGCGGTCCAGCCAGCCGCCCGCCGTGTCCCCGCCGTAGGCGACCGCGGGGCTGCCCAGGATCCTGCCCGCCGCCATGAGCTTGGGCCACAGCTCCAGCGCCTGCTCGACCGTCATGTTCGACTGCTGCGCCATGTCCGGTTCGTTGAACCCCAGCAGATACGGGCCGTACGACCGGGCCTGGGCGAGCGAGGCGTCGGTGACGGACTTCGCGCCCCAGATCATCGGCACGAAGGAGCCCGAGGAGGGTGTCGTGATGCCGGAGTGCTGGGTGTTCCAGGTGTAGTACCAGCTCGCCCCGCTCGCGGCGAGCGCCTGGCTCACCCCGCCGAACGTCCAGACCCCGACGCCCTTCTTGGCGCCGGAGGACATGTGCGCGGGGGCGGCGGGGGTGTGCTTCGAGGGCGAGGGGCTCGGCTTGGCCTTCGGTGAAGCTGAAGGGGAGGGGGACTTGCTGGGAGTCGGCGAGGGCGTGGGGCTCGGCGTGACACCGACCACGGGAGTGGGCGACGGCGATGCCACCGCCGTCGTAGGAGAGGAACCGCCCGTCAGCCGGGGCGCGACCAGCGCGGCCACGACGGCGACGGCGACCGCCGCCGAACCGCCCACGAGCTGCTTGCCGCCGATACGGGCGGAGCGGCTCCCGGGCCTTCGATGTCCGCCACTGCGCCCCGAGGGAGCGGCAGTTGGGGCGGCGTCCAGCAGCCGGGACACGTCGAAGTGGGCCGGTACGGCCAGCAGCGGCAGTCCGCTGAGCAGCCGGTCCATCGGGAGCAGGCCCTCGTCCAGCCCCCGGCACACCCCGCAGCCGCGGATGTGCCGGGCAAACCGCTTGCGCCACAGGGCACTTGGCGCGCCGTCCCACGTCGAGGCCGTCTCGTCCAGTTCCGCGCAGCGCGGTGCGGCGACCAGCGCCCGTACGACGACGCGGGAGACCTCCATCTGCTTCTTCATGCGCTGCACCCGGACCGAGGCATGCCGGTCGGAGAGCCCCAACGCACCGGCCAGATCGGCCCGTTCGAGTTCGCCGGTCTCCTCCAGCCACCACAGGGACAGCAGTTCCTGGTCGTCCGGATCGAGCCAGCGGGTGGCCTCGGCGACCTCGCGGCGCTGCTCGGTCAGCCCGAGACGCAGGATGGTCAGCCCGGCGAAGTCGAGGGCGGGGTCGGTGATCGCCTCCGCGTCCTCCAGATGCGCCCTGCGGTCGCGGTCCGTGGCCCGCGCCTGCTCACGGTCCCGCACCTGCCTGATCGTGATGGCCACCAGCCAGGACCGGAACGCGGAGGGATCCCGCAGCTTCGGCAGCCCCCGCACCATGCGCAACAGCGTCTCCTGTACGACGTCATCGATGTCGGCGTGACCGTTCAGGGCCCGGCCGACGATGTTGTAGACCAGCGGCAGGCACTGCGTCAGCAGGTGATCCAGGGCCTGCCGGTCGCCCGCGCACGCGGCCGTCACCACGCCCGCGTCGGGGCCGCTTCTGGGCTTCTTGCGCATCTGGGTTCGTTCCTCCGCGTGTGGTCCGGCCGTGGCATCTCTCTGCTTCGGAGACCGCCGACGCGCGCGAGGACTACAGAAAACGGGACAACAGAAGAAATCAGCCGGTCGGGTCCGAATTTATGTTGTCGGGCCGCCGCCGAACAGGTCACCGATGGGCAGGACCGCATCTGGACCGCATCCGAAGAGCATCAGGAAGGCCCGAGGACGATGGCACGAGGACGCAGAAGACACAGCGCGAGCCCACGGCGGGACGGCCGCCGCTGGTGGTACGTGGCGGCAGCCGCCTTCGCCACGGCCGCCACCGTGCTGATCGCCTACAGCGTGTGGACGCCGTCCGGAACGGGCGGCACGCGCACGACGGTCCACCAGGACACGGCCGCGCGCCCGGCCACGTCCCGCAGCGCCTCGTCCTCCCCCTCGGCGAGCGCCAGCGCCTCGGCCTCTCCGTCGCCTTCGGTCTCCCCCTCTCCCTCCCCCAGGGCCAGTACGTCGAAGAAGAGCACGCCCGAGCCGACCGCCAAGGCGAACGCACCCGCGGCGAACCAGCCTTCGACCGCCCCCGCCGGCAAGCGGCTGATCACGGTCGTCAACCGCACCGCGAAGACGGTCTGGGCGATCGTCACCAACACCCCCGTCTATCCGAAGGGCCGCGAACTCGCCCCGGGCCAGAGCCTGTCGGTGACCGTGGCGAACAACTGGGGCGGACGGATCTGGGGTCGGACGGGCTGCACCTCGACGGCCGCCGGTCACTGTGCGACGGGCGACTGCACGAGCGTGTGCGAGGGCGCCAACCCGCCCACCACACTGGGCGAGTTCACGTTCGACGCGTACGCGGGGATGGACTTCTACGACGTGAGCATGGTCGACGGTTCGAACCTGCCGATGTGGATCAACATCTCGCACACCACGACCACCGATCCGGTCAGCGCCGGCGGCTGCTACAAGGGCGTGTGCACCTCGGACGTCAACTGCCCCACCGCGATGCGGGCGGTGTCGGGCGGGCAGGTCGTCGGCTGCAAGCCGCCCTGCGCCGCGTTCGGCGGAGACACGTACTGCTGTCGTGGTGCCTGGGCCGGCCGCGAGAACTGCGTCCCCTCGAAGTGGCCGGTCGACTACACCCAGGTCTTCAAGAAGGCGGCCCCCTACGCCTATTCGTACGCCTTCGACGACGGGGCGACGATGCCGTGCAAGGGGGCCTGCTACTACCGGATCACGTTCGGGACGACCGGGTCGTAGGCCGGTGAACGTTTCGGGCCACCGACCTCGTGTTCAGGGCGGACACCACACGTTGGACGGCGGAACGGGCGCAAGCCGACCGATGAACACCGCACAGCGCTTTCTGCCGGACGTCCCGGACTCCTGGGAGCCGGTCGACCTGAGCGGCGAGGGACCGGCCAGGACCCGTGCGCAGGCCCTGGCCTCGACCGACGACGATGTACACCGAGGGCCTCTTCATGACGTACGGCATGGTCTTCGCCGTCAGCCCGCCCAAGGGTGAGGAACTCGCCCTCCCCGTGCTGTCCGCGCGGCTCGGTGTCTCCTCGGCGAACGGGGTGGCGCCCAAGGACCGGGTCATGCCGGAGACGTCCGTGATCCGCGACGGCCCTCCCCTTCCCGTACTCGGCTACCGTGCGCCCAGTACGAGAAGGGGAGGGCGATGCACGCGGAGAGAGCGCCGACGGGCACGGACGGGTTGAAGCGGCGCCTGGGCCTGTCCGACGCCGTGGTGATCGGCCTGGGGTCGATGATCGGCGCCGGGATCTTCGCCGCCCTCGGCCCGGCGGCCGACGCGGCCGGTTCCGGACTGCTGCTCGCCCTGGCCCTGGCCGCCGTCGTGGCCTACTGCAACGCGACGTCCTCGGCCCGGCTGGCCGCCCTGTACCCCCGGTCCGGCGGCACCTACGTCTACGGCCGCGAACGCCTCGGCGCCTTCTGGGGCCACCTGGCCGGCTGGGCCTTCGTCGTCGGCAAGACGGCCTCCTGCGCGGCCATGGCCCTCACCGTCGGCGCCTACCTCTGGCCCGGCCAGACCCACGCGGTGGCCGTGGCCGCCGTAGTGGCGCTGACCGCGGTGAACTACACCGGCGTGCAGAAGTCCGCGCTCCTCACCCGGGCCGTCGTCGCCGTCGTCCTCGCCGTGCTCTGCGCCGTCGTCGTCACCGCCCTGACCTCCGCCCACGCGGACACCGCACGGCTGGCCATCGGTTCGGACACCACCGCCGGCGGACTCCTCCGGGCCGCGGGCCTGCTCTTCTTCGCCTTCGCCGGTTACGCCCGGATCGCCACCCTCGGCGAGGAGGTCCGCGACCCCGCCCGCACCATCCCGCGCGCGATCCCGATCGCACTCGGGATCACCCTCGCCGTCTACGCCCTCGTCGCCGTCGCCGCCCTGACGCTGCTGGGCCCGCACGGCCTGGCGCACGCCACCGCCCCGCTGACGGACGCCGTGCGCGCGGCGGGCGCCGACCGGCTGGTGCCGGCCGTCCGCGCCGCCGGTGCCGTCGCCGCGCTCGGCTCCCTGCTCGCGCTGATCCTCGGGGTCTCCCGCACCACCCTCGCCATGGCCCGGGACCGGCACCTGCCGCACGCCCTGGCCGCCGTCCACCCCCGCTCCGGTGTCCCCCACCGCGCCGAACTCGCGGTCGGCGCGGTGGTCGCCGTCCTCGCCGCGACCACGGACGTACGCGGCACGATCGGCTTCTCCTCCTTCGGCGTCCTGGCCTACTACGCCATCGCCAACGCCTCCGCCTGGACCCTCACGGAGGAAGAGGGCCGACCGGGCCGCCTCGTCCCCGTCGTCGGCCTGACCGGCTGCGCGGCTCTCGCCTTCGCCCTGCCCGCGAGCACCGTCGTCTCCGGCACCGCGGTTCTCGCCCTCGGGGCCGCCTTCTACGGCCTCCGGAAGTCACGACGCACTGAACACGGGGGATCCAGGCGGCTGATGAACAGTTCCGCGGACGACGACATCCGCGCGGTGGTCGACGCCCTGAAGCGACGAGCCGCGGCCCGGGGAGAGCGAGTCCCAGCCCTCGATTCGGTCCTCCACCTGGTCGCCAACGACGAGGCGGAAATCGCGATCGACCACCTCGTCCACACGGCCAACGCCTTCCGGCTCCCCCTGCGGCAGCGCGAGTACGACCGGCTCATGACGGCGGCCGCCCGACTGGAATACACGGACGGCGTGACCGACATCGACCCGGACCTGCTGCGCCCGGACTCCGACGACATCTGAGGGTGTCGCTCCGGTTCGGGTGTGACCGGGGGCCGCCTTCCCCGCCCCGGGCGGCTGGACGGAAGATGGTGTCCTGCCAAGTCGTGCCCTCGCGCAACTCCCCGCGGGGCCAAGCTCGTTGGAGCTCGTTGAGCGAAAGGTGACTCCGCATGGCCGACGAGCCGCCCCCGCCAGGGACCACCCCGCCCGGCATCGAGCCCGACGTGCCCAACGTGGCCCGGATCTACGACTACTTCCTCGGCGGCCACACCCACTACCCCGCCGACCGCGCGGCCGCCCGGCGCATCACCGCCGCCAACCCCCAGGCACCCCTGCTGGCCCGCGCCATGCGCCGCTGGCTCGTACGCGTCGTGGCCGCCATGTCCGCCGAGGGCATCACCCAGTTCCTCGACCTGGGCGCCGGTCTGCCCACCCAGGACAACGTCCACGAGGTCGCCGCCCGCCACCACCCCGGCACGACGGTCGTCTACGTCGACAACGACCCGACCGTCCTGGCCCACGGCAGACCCCTGCTGCACCCCGGACGATCCCTCCTGCTCCTGGGCGACGTACAGGACATGGCATCCGTCCTCGACCACCCGGACCTGCACACCCTGATCGACCTCACCGCCCCGCTCGGCGTGATCGTCTCCGGCGTCGTCCACTTCCTGCCCCAAACACCCGCCACCGCGGCCCAGTTCACCACCCTCCGCCACCGCCTGGCCCCCGGCAGCGCCCTCGCCCTCAACTCCCTTGTCTCCGACGCCGATCCCACCGGCGCCACCACACTCTTCCGCCTCTACCAGGGCGAGACCGGCCGCGGCCAACTGCGCACAGCCCACCAACTCCGGCAGTTCTACGGCGACTTCGACCTCCAGCAACCGGGCCTCGTCCCCCTCGACGACTGGCGACCCGACGTCCCCGTCCCGCCGTCCGAGCTCCCCGAACCACTGATCTGGGGCGGCATGGCCCGCAAGCCGTGAGCCCCGCCACCGGCCCCTCAGCCGTGGGGCCAGTTCCTCCCACGCCCGCCGCTCCACCGGACGGAGCCGGTGCCCGCCCACCGTCATCCACGGTGGACGGGCACCGGCCCACTCACTCGTGCTCACGGCACGGTCGGGTCCGGAGCGCTCAGCCCTCCTCGGGCGTCAGCCGCAGCGAGATGCTGTTGATGCAGTACCGCTGGTCGGTCGGCGTCGCATATCCCTCGCCCTCGAAGACGTGCCCAAGATGCGACCCGCACCGGGCGCACCGCACCTCGGTGCGCACCATGCCGTGCGAGCGGTCCTGGATCAGTTCGACCGCGTCGGTGTCCTTCGGGTCGTAGAAGGACGGCCAGCCGCAGTGGGACTCGAACTTCTCGTTCGAGGTGAAGAGTTCGGCGCCGCAGGCGCGACAGGAGTAGACGCCCTTCGTCTTGGTGTCGGTGTACTCACCGACGAAGGCGGGCTCCGTGCCGGCCTGCCGCAGTACCGCGTACTCGGCCGGGTTCAGCTCCGCGCGCCATTCCTCGTCCGGCTTTTCGACGTCGTACGACATGCAGCTCAGCCCCTTACTTCGCGAGACGGTCCAGGATCCGCGGGCCGAGGTCGGTGACATCGCCCGCTCCCATGGTGAGAACCAGATCACCGGGCTTCGCCATTCCCGCGACGACCTCGGGGACGTCCGCCTTGTCGTGGACGGGCGTCACGTCGGCGCCCGCCGCGCGCGCGGCCTCGATGATCAGGTCGCTGGTGACCCCGGGGATCGGGTCCTCGCGGGCCGGGTAGATGTCCATGACCAGCGAGACGTCCGCGAGGGCCAGGGACTGGCCCATCTCCTTGCCGAGCTCCTGGGTGCGGGAGAACAGGTGGGGCTGGAAGACCACCAGCAACCGCGAGGTGGAGGCCACCGCGCGCATCGCCTCCAGGTCCGCCGTCATCTCCGTGGGGTGGTGGGCGTAGGAGTCGATCACCTGGACGCCGGCCGCCTCGCCCTTGAGCTGGAGGCGCCGCTTCACGCCCGTGTACGCGGCCAGCGCGGGCGCCAGTTCCACCGCCGGGATGCCGAGCGCGGCGCCCGCGGCGAGGGCGGCGACCGCGTTGCTCGCGTAGTGGCGGCCGGGGACGGAGACGGTGAAGGTGAGTTCCTCGCCGCCGAGGACCACCGTCACCTCGCTCTTCAGGCCCTGCGCGACCACGGAGAGGATGCGTACGTCGGCGTCCTCCGCCTCGCCGTACGTCACCGTCTTCACTGAAACGGAACCGGAGTCGGCCACCCGCCGGGTCAGCTCGCGCGCGCCCTCGTGGTCCGCCGAGATCACCAGGGTCCCGCCGGGCACGATCCGGTCGGCGAAGGTCCGGAAGGAGTCGTAGATCTCTTCCATGGACGCGTAGTTGGCGTGGTGGTCGAGCTCCACGTTGAGGACGATCGCGACCTCGGGGGCGTACTTGTGGAAGCTGCGGTCGGATTCGTCGGCCTCGGCGACGAAGATGTCGCCGTCGCCGTGCAGCGCGTTCGAACCGGGGGCGTCCAGGTCGCCGCCGATCGCGTACGAGGGCTTCAGGCCCAGCTCGGTCAGGGAGACCGCGAGCATCGACGTCGTGGTCGTCTTGCCGTGCGTGCCGGCCACGGCGATCGGGCGCAGGCCGTCCATCAGGCGGGCCAGGGCGTCCGAGCGGTGGACCACCGGGATGCCCAGCTCGGCCGCGCGGGCCAGCTCGGGGTTGTCCGCGCGGATCGCCGACGACACGACCACACAGCTGGCGTCGTCGGCGAGGTGCTCCGCCGCGTGCCCGATGTGGACGGTGGCGCCCAGGGCGCGCAGCGCGTCGGCGGTCGCGGAGTCCTTGGCGTCGCTGCCCGCGACCTTCGCGCCGCGCTGCGCGAGGATCTTGGCGATCCCCGACATCCCGGCCCCGCCGATGCCGATGAAGTGCGGTCGGTCCATGGCGGTGGGAAGGCCGGGTGCCATGTGTGTCTCCCTGTGCGTGCTGGTTCCGTACGGATACGGCGGACGTTCGGCGGCCAGCCTATTCGGTGCCACCGACAATCACGGACACCCGCCCGCCGCTCCCCGCCCGCTACTCCTTGCTGTGCGAGAACAGCTTCAGCACCGGTACGCCGACCTTGTGACGGGCCCGCGAGGCCCAGTCGCGGTGGAAGAACTCCTCCACGTAGTGGGGGTCGGTCAGCACGATGACCTCGTCGGCGCCGATCTCGTCCACCAGGGTCTTGAGGGCGTCCAGCGGGTGGTCCTCGATGAGCCGCCCCTCGGCCGCGCTGCCGGCCGCGCGCAGGGCGTCCAGGGACACCGACAGGGCCTGTTCGCCGAGTTCCGCCGCGTCCTTGCCCTCGGGGGTCTCCCGCTCGTGCGCCGCCTCGTCGAGTTCGCCGAGGGCGACGTCGTCGATGGCCCGCAGCAGGCGGTCCGCCTGGTCGCCGCGGGGCTGGAGCAATACGTGGAAGGAGACGGTCTCGTCACCGTGCAAGGTGGTGACGAACTCCACGTCGGCGGACGTAAGGGCCTTCTCGATCATCAGTACGCTTGTGAACACCAGGCGCCCTTTCTCCTTCGAGGACCCTCGGGCCCTCTCTCCTCCGTGGGCCTGCCAGGCCCTGCGGAAACCATCCTGCCCCGTGATCGCACGGGTACTGCCGGATTTAGTGTGCCCGCCGAAAGCCAAACGGAACGGATCATTCCGCCCCGTTTTCAGGTCCGACGGTAGCGACCGAACAGGAACCCGGCCTCTTCCAGCAGGGACACCAGTTCGAAGCGCTGAGGAACCTTAACCGACGGCCCCCCGGCGATCCGTTGCGCCTCTCCCGCCACGAGCATCGGCGAGAGGGCCAGACACAGTTCGTCGAGCACCCCGGCGGCCACGAACTGCCCCAGCAGCCGCGGCCCGCCCTCGGTCAGCAGCCGGGTGTGCCCGAGGTCCGCGAGCGCCTGTACGGCCCGTGCGGGGTCCACACCGGCGCCGTCACCGGCGACCACCACCCGGGCGCCCGCCTTCTCGGCCGCCGCGACCCTCTCCGGGGCGGCCGCGGCGCCCGTCAGGACCAGCGTCGGCACCAGGGGCGAGACGAAAAGCGGAAGCGAGAAGTCCAGGTCGAGGCTCGCGGTGACGACCGCGATCACCGGGGCGGGCCCCTGTCCAGCCGCCGCCCGCGCCGCAGCGAACTCTTCACGCGCGCGTGCGGGCCGGTAACCCTCCTGGCGTACCGTTTCCGCACCGACGACCACGACATCCGCCAGCGCCCGCAGGGTGCCGAAGATCCGCATGTCGGCGTCGCTGGAGATGGGCTGCGAGCGGCCGTCGTGCTGACCGGCCCCGTCGAGCGTGGACACCATGTTGGCGCGCAGCCAGGGGCCCTCCCCTACGGGGTAGGCGTACGCCTCCGCGAGTTCCGGCAGCCCCCACTCCCGGCTCGTCCCACGCGCATCAGGGGCCCCGTCCGAGGCCTGGGCTGCTGTTTCGTCGGTCACAGGGAACAGGCGTCGCATGTCGTGCAGTGTGGCACGGCCTTTAGAGTGGTGAACCGTGTCGTCCTCCTCCGCCGCCTCCGGGATCAGCCCGATAGCAGACGCGGCCCCGCTGTCCCTGTGCGCCCGTGAGCCGTTCGTCCCCGCGGACCGGCTGGTCGCCGAGATGGTGCCGCCGCCGCGCTTCGACTCGGTGCGCTTCGCCACGTACATCCCGGACCCGAACCAGCCGAGCCAGACCGCGGCGGTCGGCGTCCTGGAGACCTTCGCCGCCGGACTCGGCGGGGCGCACGCCGCCACCGCGAAGCGCGGCTTCCTCGGCTTCGGCAGGGGCAGGGCGGCCAAGACCCCGGCGGGCCCCCGTGGCGTCTACCTGGACGGCGGCTACGGCGTCGGCAAGACCCACCTGCTGGCCTCCCTGTGGCACGCGACCCCGGCCGAGCCCGCGCTCAAGGCCTTCGGCACCTTCGTCGAGCTGACGAACCTGGTCGGCGCCCTCGGCTTCCAGAAGACGGTCCAGACGCTGTCGGGCCACCGCCTGCTGTGCATAGACGAGTTCGAGCTGGACGACCCGGGCGACACCGTCCTGGTGTCGACCCTGCTCGGCAGGCTGGTCGACGCGGGCGTCGCGCTCGCCGCCACCTCCAACACACTGCCGGGCAAGCTCGGCGAGGGCCGCTTCGCGTCGGTCGACTTCCTGCGCGAGATCCAGGGCCTGTCCGCGCACTTCCGCTCGCTGCGCATCGACGGCGACGACTACCGCCACCGCGGGCTGCCCGAGGCCCCGAAGCCGTTCACCGACGAACAGGTCACGAAGGCGGCGTACGCCACCGCCGGCGCCTCCCTCGACGACTTCCCGCACCTTCTCGCCCACCTCGCCAAGGTCCACCCCAGCCGCTACGGCGCCCTGACCGACGGCCTCAGGGCCGTCTGCCTCACCGACGTCCAGCCGATACCCGACCAGTCGACGGCGCTACGGCTCGTCGTCCTCGCGGACCGGCTCTACGACCGTGAAGTGCCCGTCCTGGCCTCGGGGTTGCCCTTCGACAAGCTGTTCAGCGAGGAGATGCTGAACGGCGGCTACCGCAAGAAGTACTTCCGCGCGATTTCCCGCCTCACCGCACTCGCCCGGGACGCCAAGAGCCTCGTCGAAACCGCCTAGTTCACGCCAGCCCAGGCACGCTTTTCACGCTCTCTTCCATCGGAAACGCTCCGTTAACCCTGCAAACAACTTCACTGGGCTACCGTTCTTCTTGACCAGCCGTTGACCTGGCCTTGGTCTGCACGAGAAGCACGGACCAGCTGGAGGGGGGCGCATGTTCCGAGGTAGGACGGCTCGTACCGTCATGACGCTCCTCACCGCCGTCCTGCTCGCCCTGCCGTTCTTCGCGCCCATGGAAACCTTCGCACCCGCGCACACAGCGCGTCATGCGGAGGCCAAAGCACAACCCGGTCTCAAGCTCAGCGGCAAGGCCCTGCGCTCCGAGACCATCACGTTCCGCGACTGCGGCGCCTCCGCGACCCCCACCGTCCCGCTGCGGCTGCGCGACCGCTTCCGCACCGTCGACTGCGGGCCCGAGACGCCCGAACGCCCCCTGCTGACGCAGGACCCGGCAGCCGTACGAACACAGGTGGCGCCCGGCGCGGCGCACCAGCGCACATCGAGATCCTCGACAGCGCACTCTCCGGCGGCACTTCAGGTCTTCCGCTGCTGAGAGCCGAGCAGGCAGTCGGTTCCCCCACGCACACTGTCATGCAAGCCCGACGCGCCCAGAGGGCGCGCCAGGAGGAGTACTCACGCCATGCAGCCCCTCATCGACAACGCCCGTACGTTCGGACAACGCCCTGAGGAGTTCGCCAAACTCGCCGAAGGCCAGTCCCCGCAGGTGCTGTTCATCACCTGCTCCGACTCCAGGGTCGTACCGGCCCTGATCACGGGCGCCCGCCCCGGCCAGCTCTTCGAACTGCGCACCGCCGGCAACATCGTTCCGCCGTACGCCTCTCAACACCCCACGAGCGAGGCGTGCACCATCGAGTACGCCGTCGAGGTCCTCGGCGTCCGCGACATCGTGGTCTGCGGCCACTCGCACTGCGGCGCGGTCGGCGCCCTGGTGCGCGGCGACGACCTGACCGCCGTACCGGCCGTGCGCGACTGGCTCACGCACGCGACCCCGAAGCCGGAGGGGACGGTCGACGACCCGGCCGTGTCCGAGGGCGTGCAGAGCCATGTCCTGACGCAGCTGCTGCGGCTGCGCTCGTACCCGTACATCGAGAAGAAGCTGAAGGACCGTCAACTCACCCTGCACGCCTGGTTCTACGAGGTCCACACCGGTGCGGTCCTGGTGCACGACCCGGCCTCCGACGCCTTCAAGTCCCTGTGAGCGCGCCGATGTCGACCAAATTCCCCCATCTGCGGGAGGACTTCGCCGCCTCCCTCGTCGTGTTCCTGGTCGCGCTCCCGCTCTGCGTGGGCGTGGCCGTCGCTTCCGGTGTGCCGGCCGAACTCGGCCTGGTCACCGGCATCGTGGGCGGGATCGTCACCGGACTCATGCGGGGCAGCAGCCTCCAGGTGTCCGGTCCCGCCGCCGGTCTGACCGTGCTGGTCTTCGAGGCGGTGCGGGAGTACGGACTGCCCGCCCTCGGGGTCATCGTGCTCACCACCGGTGTGCTCCAAGTCCTCATGGGCGTCCTGAAGTTGGGGCGCTACTTCCGGGCCATCTCGGTCTCGGTCGTGGAGGGCATGCTGGCCGGTATCGGACTGGTGCTGATCGCCGGGCAGTTGTACTCGGTGGCGGGGGCGAAGGCCCCCGCCTCGGGGCTGGACAAGATAGCCCAGCTGCCCGGCGCGCTGATCGACGCCGCCGGGAACACGAAGGCACTGGCCTCGCTCACGCTCGGCGCCGCCACCATCGCCGTCCTGGTGCTGTGGAAGCGGCTGCCGGCCAAGGTCCGTACGGTCCCGGGTCCGCTGGCCGCCGTAGGACTCGCGACCCTCGCCGCGCTCGCCTTCGGGCTGCCGGTGGCAACGGTCGAGGTGCAGGGGCTGCTCGGCTCGCTCCAGCCGCCGCCACTCGGCGAGTTCGGTGAACTGGCGCAGATCGGGCTGCTCGGCACAGTGGTCGCGTTCACGCTGATCGCGTCCGCGGAGTCACTGTTCAGCGCGGCGGCGGTGGACCGGCTGCACTCCGGGCCGCGCACCGAGTACGACAAGGAACTGGTCGCGCAGGGCGCGGGCAACGCGATCTGCGGGCTGCTCGGCGCGCTGCCGATGACCGCGGTGATCGTGCGCAGCGCGGCGAACGTACAGGCCGGCGCCCGGACGAAGGCGTCCCGGGTCATGCACGGCGTCTGGCTGCTGCTGTTCGCGGCACTGCTGCCCGACGTCCTCGCGTACATCCCGATCCCGGCCCTGGCGGGCATCCTGGTGCACGCCGGAGCCAAGCTGATCCCCGTCCGGGAGATCGTGTCACTGTGGCGCGAGCACCGGGGCGAGGCGCTGATCCTGGTCGTGACGGCGCTGTCGATCGTCGCGGTCAGCATGTTCGAGGGCGTGCTCATCGGGCTCGCGCTGGCCATCGGCAAGACGGCGTGGGAGGCCTCGCACATCAAGCTGGAGGTCGTCGACAAGGGCGCGGGCCCGGTGCAGGCGTATCTCTCGGGCAACGCGACCTTCCTGCGGCTGCCGAAGATCCTCGACAGCCTGGAGGCACTCCCCCAGGACCGGCCGGTCGAACTCCACCTCTCCGGCCTGCACCACCTGGACCACGCCTGCCGTACGGCCCTGGAGAACTGGGCCGAGCGGCACAGCGCGGCCGGCACCGAGCCGGTGAAGATGACGCCGGTGGAGGTCACGGCGGTGAAGTAGCGGTGCCGGTGCCCGCTCCGGGGATCGTGGCCCCGGAGCGGGCACCGGGCATACCCTTGCAGGAGCAGACAAAAGGGCCTCTCGGCAAGGGGGTCGGAATGCTCCAGGAACTGCTGGTGGCGGGCGTGGCGGCCGGCTCCGCGGGCGTGGTCTACGTCGCCGCGGCGGCCAGGGTCGTCAAGCAGTACGAGCGCGGGGTGGTGTTCCGCCTCGGGCGGGTGGTCGGCGAGGTACGGGGGCCCGGCTTCACCACGGTCGTCCCGTTCGTGGACAAGCTCCGCAAGGTCAACATGCAGATCGTGACGATGCCCGTGCCCGCGCAGGAGGGCATCACGCGTGACAACGTCACCGTGCGCGTGGACGCGGTCGTCTACTTCAAGGTCGTCGACGCGGCCGACGCGATCATCAAGGTCGAGGACTACCGCTTCGCCGTCTCCCAGATGGCCCAGACGTCCCTGCGCTCGATCATCGGCAAGAGCGACCTGGACGATCTCCTCTCCAACCGCGAAAAGCTCAACCAGGGCCTGGAGTTGATGATCGACAGCCCGTCCATCGGCTGGGGTGTGCAGATCGACCGCGTCGAGATCAAGGACGTGTCCCTGCCCGAGACGATGAAGCGCTCGATGGCCCGCCAGGCCGAGGCCGACCGCGAACGCCGGGCCCGGATCATCAACGCGGACGCCGAGTTGCAGGCCTCCAAGAAACTCGCCGAGGCCGCCGAGCAGATGTCGGAGCAACCCGCGGCACTCCAACTCCGGCTCCTGCAAACGGTGGTTGCGGTCGCGGCGGAAAAGAACTCGACCCTTGTGCTCCCCTTCCCGGTGGAGCTGCTGCGCTTCCTGGAGCGGGCGCAGCCGCAACCCCCGCAGCCCCCTCCCCCGCCCGCAGTGGAGCAGTAGCGTGGCGGCATGCGCCCGAGGTTCGCGATCGTCGCGGTGGCCGCCGTACTGGGGAGCGTCGCCGGATGCGGTGGCGACGGAGGCGGTCCGTCCGTGCCCACGCCCAGCGCCTCGCAGCGGATCGCGGTGACGAGTACGGCGTTCACCGAGAACGGCACTGTCCCGCGCCGCTACACCTGCGACGGCGCGGACGTGTCCCCGCCCCTGGCCTTCGCGGGCGTCCCGGCCGGCGCGGCCGAACTCGTCGTGGTCCTGGAGGACCCGGACGCTCCGCACGGCACGTTCACGCACTGGCTGATGTGGGGAGTGCCCCCGAGGGACACCCGCCTGACGGCCGGGGAGTCGCCGCCGGGAGCGGTCCAGGGCCGCAACAGCTTCAAGAAGACCGGCTACGGCGGCCCGTGCCCACCCAAGGGAGCCGCGCCCCACCGCTACGTCCTCTCGGTCTACGCCGCCGACAGCAAGCTCTCCCTCGCCGCCAACGCCTCACTCGACGACGTACGTGGCGCCCTGACCGCCCACACCCTGGCCTCGGGCACACTGACCGGCCGCTACGGGCGCTGACTGGCGGGCCCCGCCCCCGCCCCGCAGGATCGAGGGAGCCGACCGTCGACCGGAAGGGGTGCCCCCATGGCCAAGAAGGGCACGAAGCGCGAGCCCGGAAAGAAGGCCCTCACGGACCTGCTGCGCATCCCCGCCGACAGCCCGGTCGACCTCTCCTCCCACGACGCCGCAGGCACCCCCGGCGGCCCCGCCGACAAGACCGCCGGCCTCAAGGACACCGCCCGGATGGGCGAACACCTGGCCGACCTCCAGGAACGCCTGTGGGCGGCGAGCACAGCAGGTGACCGGCGCCGTCTCCTCCTGGTCCTCCAGGGCATGGACACCAGCGGCAAGGGCGGCACGGTCAAGCACGTCATCGGCCTGTTCAACCCCAGCGGCTGCCGTATCCGGGCCTTCAAGGCGCCCACACCCGAGGAGCGGAAGCACGACTTCCTCTGGCGCATCAAACGCGCCCTCCCCGAGCCCGGCGAGATCGGCATCTTCGACCGCTCGCACTACGAGGACGTCCTCATCGCCCGCGTCCGCGAACTCGCCCCGCACCGCGAGCTCAACGACCGCTACGGCAGCATCAACCGCTTCGAGAAGTCCCTGACCGACGACGGCGTGACGGTCGTCAAGTGCTTCCTCCACATCTCCTACGACCAGCAGCGCCGCCGCCTGCTCGAACGCCTCGACAACCCGGACAAACACTGGAAGTTCAACCCGGGCGACATCGAGGAACGCGCCCTGTGGCCCGCGTACCAGCAGGCCTACGAAACCGCCCTCACCCGCTGCTCCACCCCGGACTCCCCCTGGTACCTGATCCCCGCCGACCGCAAGTGGTACCGCAACTGGGCCATCAGTCGCCTGCTCCTCGACCACCTGACGGCCCTGGATCCGCGGTATCCACAGGCGGACTTCGATGTGGCGGCGTGCCGGGAGCGGCTGCTGGCCTCCGACTGACGGCCCGTTCCGTACCGACCCGTGTCGATGGCCGATTAGTCACTTTTATTCACCTATGTTCCTACGGTGATCATTCGAGTACGACGAGTCGCCGCCGCCTGTGCACTCGGCGCCGCGCTCACCGCCTGCGGGGCCCCTTCCGCGCCCCACGCCAGCCGTCCGGCGCCCAGCGCGCCCACTGCCGCGACCTCGCGGCCTCCCACGCTCGCGCCCGGCCCCGCCGGACTCACCCCCGTCTTCAAGAACGGTCCGCGCGTGGACGGCAAGACCGTCGCGCTGACCTTCGACGCCGACATGACCGCCGATCAGGGGCCGCGTGCGGCGGCGGGCGAGCACTTCGACAATCCGCAGCTCATCGCGACGCTGCGGGCGCTGAAGGTGCCGGCGACCGTGTTCATGACCGGCCGGTGGGCCGACGAGTATCCGGCCGAGGCGCGCGACATCGGGCGGGACCCGCAGTTCGAGATCGCCAACCACTCCTACAGCCACTACGCCTTCACCGGCGACTGCTACGGCCTGCCGACCGTCTCCCGGGACCGGATGAAGGCCGATGTGGAGCGGGCGTACACGGCCTTCAAGAAGGCGGGCGTGCCGAACGCGATGCCGTACTTCCGCTTCCCCGGCGGGTGTTACGACCGGCAGGCGCTGAAGACGCTGAGCGCGGTCGGTGTCACGGCCGTCCAGTGGGACGTGGTGAGCGGGGACGCCTTCGCGACGGACTCCGATGCCGTGGCCCAGCAGGTGCTGGAGGGTGTGCGGCCCGGGTCGGTCGTCGTCATGCACTGCACGCGCAGTGCCGCCCCGGCGACCGAGAAGGCCGTCCGCATGATCGTGCCCGAGCTGCGGAAGAAGGGGTACCGGTTCGTGAAGGTCTCCGAGCTGATCGGGGCGGCGGACCGGCGCCGCTGAGGGGCGCGCACTCCTCTTACTCTGGTCGCATGAGCGACGAGGAAGACGAGGCATCGGCACCCGCGTACGCGGAGTGCGTGCTGTGCCGGGAGCCCACCGAGTACCCGGCGTCGCAGAAGGGGATCACGCTGTGCCCTGTCTGCGAGTGGCAGGAGGCGCAGCGGACCGCCTGTTCAGGGTGAGCGGCGGGAGGTGAGGGCGCAGGTCGCGGCGGTCACGGCCGCCGTGACCAGGGCCGCCCCGGCCAGCGGGAGCAGCGGAACCGGGACCGTGCCCGACCGCGAGCCGGTCACCAGGCAGCTGACCGCCGCCTGCGCCGGGGAACCGGTCACCACCACCGGCAGCATCGCGGGCACCGCCCGGCCGGGCGAGTGCAGCACCGGCCAGTTGGTGAACGCGCCGACCGCCGTGCCGAGCGGCGCGCAGACCAGGACCGCGAGCAGACCGGCCGTCCCGGCGGCGACCAGCGGGACCCGGGTGCGGTGATCGGCGCTCGCCGGTTCGCTGATCAGCGTGCCGACGAGGGTGGCCGCCGTGCCGAACGCCGCCGCGGTGCCCAGCGCGACCAGCAGACGGGCGAGGTGCGCCCGCGCGGGTCGGACCGCCGCCGCGACACAACTCCGCGCGCGGGCGGCTCGTTGGTCGTGCAGATCCGCACCAGCCAGGCGGCGACCGGCAGCAGGGCCGCGGCGGTGTAGCCCAGCGAGTCGAACACCGGCTGCCCGCCCTGGACACCGATGCCCAGGAACGCGGCGTACAGGATGACCGGCGGCAACCAGCGTTGCGAGCGCAGGAGCAGGGCGGCCTGGTAGCGGAGGAGGGCCGTCATCGCGGTTATCGGGAGCTTTCGCTTTCGTCGTCAGGGGGAAGGCCCCCGCGCCGGTTCACGCTGACAACGCGCCAGGGCGGGCGGGCCGTCAACAGGACGCGGAGCAGGACGTCCGAGTGGGAGGCGGGGACGGTGAGGCGGTGGGTACCGGGGGGTGAGTTGCGTCGACGCGGTAAGGAACTGGGCTGCCCCTGAAGGGAGTTGTGCTCCCGGCGGGCCCTGGACGTCCACCGACACCTGCGGTCCGGACGGTGAAGTGGCCCTTGGGTAGGTCCTCTGAGCGGTGCTCCTACGGGCCCCTGGCAGACTGGACCGCGTGACCAGTGATTCCACCGTTCCCGGCGACGATGTCGACCCCTTCCGTAATGAGCGCACCTCGCGCGACGAGGCTCCGCAGTTCGTGCTGCCCCTGGTCGTGCGGATCGAGCGGGATGCTCCTCCGGCACGGACGGACGCGTTGGAGACGGCGGCCCGGGCCGTGCTGACGATCCTGAGTGACGAGCGGGCACTCGGCGACGGGGAGTGGGCGCAGGTCATGCGGGACTGGCAGGACGCGCGGATCCGGAAGGTGGTGCGGAGGGCGCGCGGTGCCGAGTGGCGGCGGGCCGAGGCGCTGCCGGGCATCACGGTGGCCGGGAAGTCGGCGGAGGTACGGGTCTTCCCACCCGTCCCGCTCGACGGCTGGCCCAAGGACCTCGCCCGGCTCCAGGTCTCCGGCACCGACCTCGACGACCCCGAACCGCCGGCCGACGCGGACCCGACGGCGCCGGTGCTCTGGCTGAACCCCGAGCTCGACATGTCCGCCGGCAAGACGATGGCCCAGACCGGCCACGGTGCCCAACTCGCCTGGTGGGAGCTGTCGGACGAGGAGCGGATCGCCTGGCGTCAGGCCGGCTTCCCACTATCCGTGCGCACCGCCGCCCCCGCCCAGTGGACCGAACTCATCAGCAACGAGCGGCCGTTGGTCCGGGACGCGGGCTTCACGGAGATCGCCCCCGGGCTCACCGTCGCGGTCGAGGGACACCACCGGGTCGGCGAGCTGGGCGACGAGGGGCGGGGACCGGTCGGCTGAGGTCTCGGGACCCGGGGCCCCCTCCCCCTCCCCTCCCCCCTTTCCCCCTACCCCTGCCGGCTGCCGGCAGCCCCGCGCCCCACCAGCGCAGGTCGCGTCCACGGGATCAGCGCCGGAACGCGGGCGCGGTAGGCCTCGTAGGACGCACCGAACCGGTCGGCCATCATGCCGTCCTCTATTCGGACCCGGCGCAGCAGCCAGGGCACGGCGACGGCCAGGAACACGATCCAGACGCCGAAGCCGCAGGCCAGCATTCCGCCGAGGACCAAGCCGAGAAGGCCGGTGTAGATGGGGTGCCGGACTATTCGGTACGGCCCCTCCGTGCGCAGTTCGTGGTGTTCGTGGACCAGCGGGATGCTGGCCCACATGACGCCCAGCACCCAACGGGCCCAGAACAGCAGAGACGTGGAGGCGACGGCGATCAGGGCGCCCAGGAGGGCGAGTTCGGGCTGCCAGTACCGGAGGCGGTGCCAGAAGGAGTCCGGGGTGTGTCTGACGAGCAGGGAGAACGCGTAGGCGCCCGCGACCAGGAGGAGGCGCCGGGGCAGGGTGCGGCGCAGGCCGCGGGCCCAACCGGCAAGGCCTGCCTCGCTCTTCACGCCGAAGTACACCGCGCCCGCGATCCACGCCACGACGAAGATCGCGACGCAGACGCCGGTGAGAGCGACGAGTGCGGAATGTAGTGATCCCATGGCACAAGGCTGCGCTCCGACCTGCGTAGTTCACCACCACCCACGGGCTGATTCAGCGGCTCCACCCTCGGGTGGAGATCCCTCATGGATCCGTATGGATCCATACGGATCCGTCACAGATCCACTACTCACGGTCGAGGTGACGTAGATCACGACGGATCAGGGCATCGGACGGCAGGTGCCACGGCGTCCCCCTCCTGAAAGTCCGAATGGGGGGAACCGACCGTGCGCCGTGGCTACAAGTGGGTCGACCGCGAACTGGCCGGGATGGACCCGGACACCGACTGGGAGCGCATGATCTCGCTCTACGTCGGCCACCGCGTCCCCGAGTTCGCGCTGGCGATGATGGTCTATCCGGGCACCATGCGCATGATGCAGCCGGGTTTCGGAGCCGCCACCTTGGCCCACACCGGGAAGCTGGAGAAGCGGCCCCGGCGGCGATTCGAGGACGGCAACACGTTCCTGATGGCGTGGATGGTGGACGGGCTGTCCAGCCCGTCGGGTCGCGCCGCCGCCGAACGGCTCAACCGCATCCACCTGTCCATCGCCCGCGCGACCCCACACCTGCCCGGCAACTTCGACGACGTCGACGACTTCGTCTATCCCCTGGTTCTGCTGGCCACGTTCGCGGACCGGCTCCAGACCTCTCTCGGGCTGCCCGGTACGAGCGAGTGCATGAAGGTCGCCTGGCATCGCTGGGCGCGGACCCTCTTCCGGCTCCTTCAACGCGAGTCCGGGCCGCTGGCCGACGAGGCGTTCCCCGAGGACTGGGACGCGATGACCGAGTTCGCCCTGAAATTCGAGGCGCGGCCCTACGAGGGGACGGAGGCCGGTCATCGGGTGGCGACCGCGATGATGGAGTTCTTCGCCGAGCGCTGGTTCCCGTTCCCCTTACGGGAGTTCGGCAGAGACCTGACCCGCTGTCTCGCCGGCGAGCGGGTCTGCCGGCTGCACCGGATCGGCACGCTCACCCCGCGCCGCGAGCGCGCCGTCCGTCTGTTCCTGAAGTCCGCGTTCCTCGCCCAGCGCCTTCTCCCCGACTACCGCAGACCGCTTCCCCAGCGCCTGCGGCAGACCCGTCGCCGCACCGGCCCGGCGCTCAACTCCCCAGCATCTTGAGGGTCCTTCGGTGCCACACCAGCGGACTCCGCTCGTCGTCTGACCTCATCGCCAGCACCCGCAGCACGATGATGTCGTGGTCGCCGGCCGGATAACTGTGCTCGACGGTGCACTCCAGCCACACCGGCGCCCCGTCGAGGAAGATCGCACCGGACTCCGCCTCCACCGTGCGCAGGTCGGCGAACCGGGATTCCCTGCTGCGGGAGGCGAGTTGGCGGGCCTTGTCGCTGTGGGCCTCGCCCAGGACGGAGATCCCGATCGCCCGCGCGCGGGACAGCACGGGCCAGGTCGTCGAGGTGTGCTGTGCGGCGAAGGAGACCATGGGCGGGTTGTGGGAGACACCGACCGCGAACGACGAGACGATCATGACGGTCGGGTCGCCGTGGACGCGCGCGGACAGGGCCGCGACCCCCGCCGGGAACCCGGAGAACGCCCTCGTCATCTCCCCGGGGTCGGAGGTGATACCCGCCAGATTCCGCAGGCCTTCCATGCCTTCCGCTCCCTCCGTCTCCTCCATTCCTTCCGACGCCGTCATCGTGAGACCCCCGTCTGCGTCAGGCTTCATCAGGTGACTCCTGTGGGTAGCTGTGGCGCGGCGGGCACGACGGGGCGCCCGCTCCCGGGAGGCTCTGCTCGCAGAAGGGCGCACGCGAGAAGGCACAGCACCCCGGCCGCCGCGAGCCCGCCGAGCGTGACCGCGTAGCCGTGACCGGCCAGCAGAACGGCGCAGACCGCGCTGCCCAGTACCGCGCCGAGTTGCTTCATCGCGTTGAAGGTTCCGGAGGCCGCCCCGACCTGGTCCGGGCCGACCGAGGTGACCGCCGCGATCGAAAGGGGCGACCAGACAAAGGAGTTGGCGACCCCATACACGGCAAACGTGGCGGTCAGCGCGGCGATCGGGGCGTCGGTCGCGACGAGCGCCGCCGACGTGCCGATGGACAGGACGAGCGCCCCGGAGCCGATGACGGCGACCGCGCGGGAGCCGATTCCGTTGTTGAGCCGGGCCGACACCGGCGCCCCCAACAGGCAGACCACGCCCATCGGTACGAGGGTGAGGGCCGCCGCGCCCGCGTCGAGCCCGCGCTCCCGCTGGAGGTACAGCATCAGCGGGATCATGGCCGACCCGGAGCAGAAGGCGGCGGCGGCACCGGCCCAGGCCGCGACGACGAACCCACGGCTGTGCAGCAACCCGACCGGCACGAGGGCGCGTTGGCCGTCCCGGCGCTGAAGCCACACGACAGCCACCACGACCAGCACACCCACTCCGGCGAGCAACCACCTTGGCACGCCCAGCACTTCCGCCCGTGTGCCGTCCGTGCCCTGGATGCCGATCACCAGCGCGCCCAGCCCGGCCGCGTTCGCGCAGATCGCCCACACCGGAATGCGCGCCGACTGCCTTGGCAGGACGGGCACGAACACCGTCACGGCGACCAACGCGGCGACGCCGACCGGGACGTTGACCCAGAACACCGCGGGCCAACCCCCGGCCGCCACGAGGAATCCGCCCAGCAGCGGCCCGACCGCCACCGCCGCTCCGCCGACCGCGCCCCACACCCCGAGCGCGACGGCGAGACGCGGCGGCCGGAACAGCGCCTTGATGAGGGTCAGGCACTGCGGGGTCATCAACGCGGCGCCGATGCCCTGCGCCACCCGCCAGACGACAAGTACCGTGATGGTGGCAGCGGTTGCGCACAGCAGCGACCCGAGCGTGAACGCGGCCAGGCCGACCAGGTGGACGCGTCGATGGCCGTAGCGATCGCCGAGCCGTCCCGCGACGACCAACGGCACCGCGTACGCGATGAGATAGGCGCTGTTGACCCACATCGCGGCGGTCTCGCCGGCGTGCAGCCCGCTGATCAGTGACGGCAGTGCGACCGAGGTGATCGTGCTGTCCAGCAGCAGCATGAAGAACCCGGTGCAGAGACTGCCGAGGGCGAACCAGTCGCGCCGAGCACCCACACTCTCCGCCGACACCTCAAACTGCCAGGTTCTCGCGGAGAGTCGAGCCGGGGTAGGCCGGTGCGAGCGCGCCGCGGCGGCGCAGTTCGGGCAGCAGCAGTTCGCTGATCGCGGCGAAGCCGGCGGGCATGGCCAGCGGGCTGGAGAACATGAAGCCGCCGCGTGCTCCGGTGGCGGCGAAGTTCTCCTCCAACGCGTCGGCCACGGCGGCCGGATCGCCGACGAGGCTGTGGTCCAGGCCCGTCGCCCGCCCCCGGCCGTGCGCGAAGAACTCGCTACGGCTCATGGTGCGGTCCGCGCCGAACTCCGCGACGAGTGAGCCGACGAGCCCCGCCGGACTCGCGTTGGCTGCGGCCAACTCGTCTCGCAGCTCGCCGAGTTGGAAGGAGGTCGGGAGCGTCGAGAAGTCGTAGCCGGCGTTGTGCGAGAGGTAGGTGGCGACCGCCTCCTCGTTCCAGAACTCGTGCACCGCCTCGCAGCGGGCCAAGGCCTCGGCCTTCGTGCGGCCGACGATCACCTGGGTCGCCCAGAGGATGCCGACGTGCTCCGGATCCCGCCCCTCGGCGAGCAACGACTCGTCGAGCAGCTTGCGATGGCGCTGCTGGCCCGCGAGATTGCCGCCGAAGCCGAAGACCAGGTCGGCGAAGCGGGCCGAAGCGGCAATGCCCCGGGGGGAGTTGCCCGCCTGCACGATGAGCGGGTGGTACTGCGGACCGGGTACGGAGGCGAGCGGTCCCTTGACCGTGAAGAAGCGCCCCTCGTGGTCGATGGGGTGGACTTTCTCGGGGTCGGCGAACCGGCCTGTGCTCCGGTCGCGGACGATGGCGTCCTGCGCGACGGAGTCCCACAACGCCCGGCAGACGTCGACGAATTCCTCCATCCGCTCGTAGCGCAGGTCGTGGTCCATCAGCTCGGCGAACCCGTAGTTGGCCGCGTCGGCGCCACGTGTGGAGGCGACCACGTTGAAGGCGATACGGCCGCCGGTCACATGGTCGAGCGAGTTCAACAGCCGGGCGACGTAGAAGGGATGCATGAAGGTGGAGGAGTACGTCAGCCCGAAGCCGACCTTCTCCGTCACCGTGGACATCGCGGCGATGACCGGTGCCATGTCGTGGCGCGGCCACTGGATGCCCCACTCGACGGCCGGTGCGATGCTGCCGCGCCAGGTGCTGGGGATGCCGCTGCCGTCGCCGAAGAACAGCAGGCCCACGCCCGCGCGTTCGGCGGTCTGCGCGAGTTCCATGAACATGCGGACGTCGGGGAAGTCCCGCCCGATCCAGGAGCCCTGGCGTGCCCAGGCGCCCTCGGTGTGGGTGAAGGAGAGGTCGTAGCCGATGTGCATTCCGGTCATCGCTCGGCCTTCTTCCACAGCTCGACGACCTCGTCGGCGTCGCTCAACACGGCAACGTTCAGGCCGAGTTGGAACAGGGCGGCGGCGTTGACGTGAGGGTCGTACGCGTTCGTCGTGTCCTGGGGCACGACGACGGGCCAGTCGAGTTGGGCGGCGTCCTGGGCGGTCGCGTACACACAGCACTCGCTCGTGAGGCCGACGACGGTGAGCCAGTCGTAGCCGGCCGCGCGCAGCCGTGTGTCGAGACCGGTGCCGAGGAAGCCGCTGTAGCCGCGCTTGACCACCCGCAACTCGCCCTCGGCGGGCTGCATTCGATACCACTCGGCGCCGGGCGTCCCGATCCGGCACGGTTCGTCCGGGCTCATGGGTGCGTCGTAGTCGCCTTCGCGCAGCCAGTTGCTCGACCGCCAGGGCCGTGCCGGGTCGCTGCCCAACTCGATCCAGACGACGGGTACTTCGGCGGCGCGTGCGGCGTCGACGAGTTTGGCGATACGGGTGACCGTCCGGTCCAGTGTCGCGAGCGCGGCCTCCGTGAGGCCGTACGCCCCGAGCCGGTCCGGGTCGGCGAAGTCCCGTTGCACGTCGACCACGACGAGCGCGGGCCTGCTCTCCGGCCTTGCCAGGCGGGCGAGTTGTCTGTCGCGCAGGTCGGACATCAGGCCGCCACCTCGTCGCGGGCGCGCAGCGCGGGCAGCACGGTGTCGCCGAAGAGCAGCATGTCCTCGTCGTACTCCGGGAAGATCAGCATGAGTCCGTCGAGGTCGGCCTCCCGCACGATGTACTCGATGTGCTCGGTGACGGTACGGGCGCTGCCGGCCACGTACGGCGTCTGGAAGGCGGCCTCCCCGTCGGCGCCGGCGGCCCAGGCGCGGGCCTGGTCCTCGGGCACGCCCCAGGTGTGCCGCATATGGGCGAGGGCCTCGCGGTCGACGCCGACGCCCCACTCCTTGACCTTCTTGACTGCCAGTTCGTCGGTGTCGTCCTGGACGACGGTGAGCATCGAATAGGTCTTGCAGACACGGCCGTTGGCCTTCGCGCGGGCGTGCACGTCGGCGGAGAGCGACCGCATGTCGTCGAGGCTGTCGGCGGCGAGGAAGGCGCCGTCGGCGTACTTGGCCTGGAAGCGGCGGGCGTCCTCGGAGCGGCCCGCGCTGATGACGGTCGGCCGGGTCGCCGGGTGCGGGCGGGACTCGCAGTCGACGAGGTCGAAGTACGGGGTGCGCATGGTGACCGAGTCCTCGGTCCACAGCCGGGTGACGGCCTCCGTCCAGAGCTCCGTCATCCGGTAGCGGTCCGCGTGGCTCAACTCCGGGTCCCAGTCGCCGAATTGCTCGAACTCCCCCGCGTACGAGCCGTTGACGATGTTCATCCCGGCCCGGCCGCCGGAGATGTCCTGGAGGGTGGTGAGCATCTTCGCCGCGACGGCGGGGTTGTGGATGTTGGCGTGCAGGGTCGCCCAGATCCTGACCCGGCTGGTCGCCTCGGCGAGCGCCGCCATCATCGTCATCGACTCCAGCGAGCGGCCCCAGTGGTCCGTACTCCCGCCGAAACCACGCCACTTGGCCATCGACATCACGAAGTCGAGACCGATGTTCTCCGCGTGCAGGGCGGCACGCCTGTTGTACGCGTAGGTCGCCTCGGGATGCGGCGCGGTGGTGGACAGCATCCAGCCTCCGTTCCCGATGGGAAGGAAGATTCCGTACTCTTTCGCGGGCACGTCACGGGCCTTTCTACGGCTCTGCGGGTTGCTTGCGTTCTTACGGCGCGGGCCAGACGAGCTTGTCGCCGGTGTAGATGTCCTTGACGAACGAGGTGTCGAACCACGTCTCGGCCTTGGCGGCGGTCACACTGCTCGGCACGATCTTGAACTGGTGCAGCATGGCGACGAGTTGGGTGACATTGTCGGTGTCGATGCCGCCGAGTGGCTGTCCGGGCGTCGGGTTCTCCTTGACGACCTGTGTCTCGGTCTTCCAGATCGTCGCGTTGAGCTTCTTGTCGTAGGTCGGGCCGGACAACTTGGCCGCGTAACCGACGCATTCGGTGATGTGCGCCTCGCTGGAGGAGCAGTACGCGTACGCGTGCAGGGCGGCGCGCAGGATGTCCTCGACGGCGTGCGGATGCGCCTTGGCGAACGCCGGGTTGACCGCCATCGCGCCGATGGAACTGGGGATCTTGTAGTCGACCGGCTTCCACACGGTGACGTCCTTGCCGGCCGCCTTGAGCTGGTTGGGCTCGTTCGAGATAAACCCGGTGAGCGCTTCGAGGCCGCCCTGCTTTCGGGGCAGTACGGAGGGGTCGTAGCCCTCCTTGACCAGCTTGAGCGAGTCCCACTTGACGCCGGCCTTGACCAGCATCGCCTCGACTGCGGCGGGCACATATCCCTTGTGTCCGACGACCTTGCCGTCGAGCTGGGTCAGGTCGGTGATGTCCTTGTTGGTCATCAGGATGTCGAGCCCGGCGTTCGAGTACGAGGAAATGCCCTTGATGTCAATGCCGTTGGCCTGCGCCTGGATCAGATCCTGCTCGGAGATCGCGGACACGGTGGCCTGTCCGCCCGCAAGCAGTTTGGTGTTCTGCGCGGTGTCACCACTGCCGGGCTTGAGGTCGACGGTGAGGCAAAGGTCCTTGAAATAGCCCAACTTGGCGGCGGCGATGTATTCGAGGATCGAGACGGAGGACTGGAACTGGTACCCGGAGAGATACGTGATCTTCCCGGCGGCCTTGTTCTCGGCACACCGCTTCGCGGATATCGCGGAACCGGCAGCACCGGCGGAGGTGCTGTCGCCCGAGCCGGAGCCGCATCCGGCGACTCCGAGGGTCAGGACGGTGGCGATGAGGGCGGATCTGGTGAGGCGATGGTGCGACATGGGTGACTCCAAACTGGCGTAGACGCCGGTGAGTTGAGTGCCCCGATAGGGGCGCGGGACTGTATCGATTTGCGGCTCCGCCGCGTGGGCGCGACCAGCCCCCACCGGGTCCGCAGTCAAAAACCGTGCTGTCGGGCTCAGTTCACGCTGTCGTGCCAATGCAGCACGCGACGCTCCACAACGGTCACGGCCAGCAGCAACAACACGCCCATCACCGCAAGGACGAGAATCGAGGCGTAAACAACGGGGAGTTGGTTCATCGAGGAGGCCACACTGATCGCGGTCCCCAATCCCCCCGTGGATCCAGATGCCGACATCTCGGCGACAACCGCCCCGATGATCGACAGCGGAAACACGATCCGCAGCGCGGCGAAGAGATACGGCAGCGCGTTGGGGACACGCACATGCCACAACAGCTCGACCCGGCTCGCATCCATCGTCCGATAGACCTGCAACACCTGCTGCGGCACGGACCGCAACCCCGTCGCCGTATTGATGAGGATCGGGAAGAAACAGATCAGCCCGGTGATGATGAGTTTGGGCATCGGCCCGAACCCGAAGGCGACGACCAGCGCCGGCGCGACCGCCACCAGCGGCGTGACGTTGAGGACGACCGCGACGGGCATCACCGCTCGTCGCACCAGCGGGAGTTCACTGGTCAGCACCGCGAGGACGAACGCCCCCACGAACCCCATCCCCAGCCCCGCCGTCGCCTCCCCCAGCGTGACAAGGGCGTTGTGGACGTAGTAGCCGAAGTTCCCGGAGAGCGAGCTACCGACCTCGGACAACGGCGGGAGCAGATACGGAAGTTGCCGCGCACCCCACTGCCACAACCCGCCGAGGATCCCCAGCATCACGACGAGGGGCAGCCAGACGGCCGGACGGATCCAACCGATCCGGGACCGCGGATGCTTGAGGCTGAAGCGGGACGGTTCGGTGGGCGGTCGGGTCCCGGCCGGTGCCGGTGCTGTGGTGCGTTCGTCGGCCACGGTCATGTCGTCACGCCCCCACTCACGCGGCTTCGCTGTGCCAGGCACACCGCAGCCGTTCTCTCACCAGGTCCTCGTACTCGTGGAACCGCCGTTCCCCGAAGAGCCGTTCACCGCGTGGGCGGGGCAGATCGACGTCGATGCTCTCGACGATGCGGCCGGGGTTCGGCGCCATGACGACGACGGTGTCGGAGAGCCGTACGGCCTCGGACACGGAGTGGGTGACGAAGAGGACGGTGGTCCGCAACTCCTCCCACAGGTCCAGGAGTTGGTCCTGAAGGCTTTCGCGGGTGAACTCGTCGAGCGCAGAGAAGGGTTCGTCCATCACGAGCACGTCGGGTTGCAGGCCGAACGCCCGGACGATGGCGGCGCGTTGGCGCATCCCGCCGGAGAGCTGGGCCGGGAGCTTGTGCAGGGCGTCGCCGAGGCCGGCCTTGACGAGAAGTTCCCTCATGTCGGGGGCCGTTCGGCGTTCGGCGAAGTCGGCGATGCGTTCCCGGCGCCCGGCCGCGCCCCGGTTGATCTTCCGGGGCAGCGTGACGTTCCGCAGGACGGACAGCCAGGGCAGCAGTGCGGGGCTCTGCGGTACGAGTCCGATCAGTTTGGCCGCGCAGGCCTGTGCCGGTGTCACCCCGTGCACCAACACCTCGCCGCCGTCCGGCTGTTCGAGCCCGGCGACGAGCCTCAGCAGCGTCGACTTTCCGCAGCCGCTGGGGCCGATGAGACTGACGAAGCGGCCCGACGGCACCGTCAGGTGGACGTCGTCGAGGGCCGTGGTCGCGGCCGATCCGAACCCGTAGACCCTGCGCACCGACCGCAGTTCGAGTGCTGGCGTACCAGTCACCTTCACGCTCCCATCCATGTCGCGGGCACAAGTGCCCGATCCTGGAAGTCGGAGAGCGTGCGTAGCGAGTGCGACTGACTGCCACGCGGAAATCCGCTTAGGTGCCCCCGACCGTAGGAAGATTGTGTTTCGGTATGGCGCAGTTGACTGTTACGGGCGTTTTACGTCTGGCCGCGGCAAAGGCCGCAGCGGGGCGACCGCGCTGCCGTCGTACACGTGGATCTCGATCCCGAGGTCCGCCGCCGCGCGCGCCACCCAGCCGCCGAGGGCCTGCACGATCAGCTCGCTGACCAGCAGGATCGCGCGTTCGGCGGTCGGTACGGACTCCCGCAGCCAGAGCAGTTTGAACATGTCCGCCATGACCTTGTTGCGGTAGGCGGGCTTGTAGGCGCCCTGGTTGCCGACGAGTTGGACGAGGACGCGGCAGGCGGGGTCGATTCCCTCGACCTCGACGCGGCTGCCGTCGGGCAGCATCAGCGGCTTCGGGCGCAGCGGGGTGCCGAGCAGGTCGCCGAGCGCGAGCAGCATGCGGCGTTCGACGGAACCCTCGGCGAAGCGGCTCCACTCGGTGGAGGCGTCAAGGACGGTCAGGTGCACCCGCCGCATCCTAAGAAGCGTCCGTTTCCCCCGTGTTGCTTAGGGTGGACCACCATGAGAGCAGGCGGAGCGACAAGGACACCCGACGAGGGTGCGGGCACGACACGTCTGGACGGCCGGGTCGAGCGGGGCAACCGCACGCGGCGGCTGGTCCTGCGCCGTACCGTCGACATCGCCTCCGTCGAGGGCCTGGAGGCGCTGTCCGTGGGCCGGTTGGCGACCGAGTTGCGGCTCAGCAAGAGCGGGGTGTTCGCGCTCTTCGGCTCCAAGGAGGAGCTGCAACTGGCCACCGTCCGCGAGGCCGCCCGCATCTACACCGAGAAGGTCATCGGGCCCACCGCCGAACTCCCCGCCGGGGTCGGTCAGGTGTGGCGGCTGTGCGACCTGTGGCTGGAGTACTCGCGGGGGCGGGTCTTTCCGGGCGGCTGCTTCTTCTACGAGGTCGTCGCCGAGTTCGACGCCCGCTCCGGGGCGGTGCACGACGCGGTGGTCGGGGCGCAGCGCGACTGGACGGCGTTCGTGGAGGGGACGATCGCCGGGGCACGGGACGCGGGCGAGCTGCGGGCCGACACCGACATACCCCAACTCGCCTTCGAGCTGGTCGCGTTGATGGAGACGGCCAACGTGGTCTCCGTGCTGCACGACGAGGAGACCGCGTACCTCCGGGCGCGCGTCGGCATAGCGGCGCGACTGCGGGGAGCGGCCACGGATCCTTCGCGGGTGCCGCAAGTCCCGTAGCTCTCAAGGCACTTCAGTCCCTTCGGCCTGCGCGCCACTTCGGCCGAAAACAAGTAGCACGATCGTTCGCATAGTTTTAGGGTCAGGTCCCATGACTGCCACCGGAACGGACATCGTCGAGCTCGACCGGATCGCCGTGTACGAGGCCCTGCGCGTAGTGGAGTTGGCGCAGGAGGAGGACTGGGAGCGGGACACCCCCTGTGCGGGGTGGAACCTGCGGCGGCTCGTGGCGCACATGGCCGCGCAGCATCACGGGTTCGCGGCCGCCGCGCGCGGCGCGGGCCAGGACAGGGTGTACTGGCGGGAGCCGGAGGACATGGGCGAGCCGGCCCGGACCCATCGAGCGGCGGCCACGGCCGTGCTCGCCGCGTTCGCCGAACCCGGTGCCACCGAGCGGGAGTTCGCCCTGCCGGAGCTGGGCATGAGCTTCCCCGGCCGGACCGCGATCGGCTTCCACTTCATCGACTACGTCGTCCACGCCTGGGACGTCGCCGCGACGCTCGGCACAGCGCTGGACCTGTCGGACGACGTCCTGGACATCGCGCTCGTGGTGGCCCGACTGGTGCCCACGGACCCGGCCGGACGTGGCCCCGGGTTCGCCTTCGCCCCGGCGCTCGACGTACCGCCAAACGCCGGTCCGCTCGACGAGGCGCTACGGCTGCTGGGCCGGACGCCGGAGAACTGGCCGGTCAAGAGCCGCTGAACTCGCCTCCTTTGCCTGGCCTTTGAGGAAAGCTGCCCTCCCCTTGAACAAGGAGCACGTCCCGCGCGTACCTCCAGGCACTGGCCACGCGTCAACTTCTCCAACGACCAGTTGGTTCCCCCGGGAGGCTCCCTTGCGTCGTATCAACGGCACGACCGTGCTCATCGCGGCTATCTTCGCCACCACCGGCGCACTCGTGTTTCCCGTGTGGTCGTACGCCGACCGTGCGGGCACCGGTCAGGCGAACGTGGCGGCGGGCACCGTGAACACCCAGTGGGGGCCGCTGACGGCCGCCGACCGGGACCTGATCGTCCGGGTGCGGCTGGCCGGGCTGTGGGAACTGCCCGCCGGGCAGCAGGCGATCGAGCGGGCGCCCAGCGCGGCGATCAAGGAGGCCGGGGACCATCTCATCGTCGGCCACACCGACCTCGACAAGCGGGTGCGGATCGTCGCGGCCCAGCTCAATGTCGCGCTTCCGAACGTGCCGAACGAGCAACAGCAGGGCTGGCTGAACGAGATGAGCGCGGCGACCGGCGCGGAGTACGAGTACAAGTTCGTCAATCTGCTGCGGGCCGCGCACGGCAAGATCTTCCCGGCCATCGGCGCCGTACGGAACAGCACGCGCAACACCCTCGTGCGGCAGCTGGCCTCGGACACCAACCAGACCGTGCTCGACCACATCACGGTGCTGGAGAAGACCGGGCGGGTCGACTTCGACGCCATCGCCAACGGGGTCGCGAACGCCTCCACCGCCAGCCCGACCGGTCCCGCCGCGCCCGTACCCGGCCAGGTGGTGCCCTCACCACCGGCCGCCGTGGCGAGCCCGAACATCGGGACCACCTCACGGCCGTCCCCGGGCGCGCCCGGAACGGTCAACACCGGGCGACCGGATCCGGTCGACTCGAACGGAGTGCTGGGCTAGCCGGCCAGGACCCGCCCCGAACCTCAAATGTTGCTCTGAAGGTGACACGGCCGGGGTTCGGGGCCCGGCCCCGGGGCGATACCTCCGTCACACCGAACAGCGGTCTTGTGGAGTGGATGCGTTTCAACGAGGACAACGAGGACATCGAGAACGGGGACGGGCGATGGAACGACTGGGGACGGGCATCGGATGGCGGCCGGAGATGGCGGACGCCGTGGAGCACCTGCCGGGCATCGACTGGGTCGAGGCCGTGGCCGAGAACCTCTGCCCCGGCCATCTCCCCGACTCGCTGCTACGGCTGCGCGAGCGCGGCGTGACCGTGATCCCGCACGGCGTCTCCCTCGGCCTCGGCGGCGCCGACCGGCCCGACCCGGACAGGCTGACGGCCCTCGCCGAGCGGGCCGAGGCCCTCGGCTCACCGCTGGTCACCGAGCACATCGCGTTCGTCCGCGCGGGCGGCCCGCTGACCGCCTCCCCGCTCCTCGAAGCCGGCCACCTGCTCCCCGTACCACGCACCCGCGACGCCCTCGACGTGCTCTGCGAGAACGTCCGCATCGCCCAGGACGCGCTGCCCGTACCCCTCGCGGTGGAGAACATCGCCGCGCTGCTCGCCTGGCCGGGCGAAGAGATGACCGAGGGCCAGTTCCTGTACGAGCTGGCCGACCGCACCGGCGTACGCCTCCTCATCGACGTCGCCAACCTGCACACCAACCACGTCAACCGCGGCGAGGACCCGGCCAAGGCCCTCGCCGAACTCCCCGTCGAGGCCATCGCCTACGTCCATGTCGCGGGCGGCGTCGAACGCGACGGCGTCTGGCACGACAGCCACGCCCACCCCGTCCCCGCCCCGGTCCTCGACATCCTCACCGACCTGGCGTCCCGCGTCTCCCCTCCGGGAGTGCTGCTGGAGCGCGACGACAACTTCCCCGAAGCGGCCGAACTGGAGCGGGAGTTGACGTCGATTCGCGGGGCGCTGGACAGGGGGCGGCAGCGGGCGGCCGACGAGGAACAGCAGGCGCCTGCCGCGACTCCGGCAGCCGTACCGCAGGCCCCGGCACCGCGGGCCTCCGCACCGCAGACCTCCGCACCGACGGCCCCCGCCCCCGCCCGCCAGCGTCTCGCGCTCGCCCAGGCCGCCCTGCTCTCCGCGCTGGTCGCCGGTACTCCGGTGCCCGAAGGGTTCGACCGGGTGCGGCTCGGCGTGCAGGCGCGGGCGCTCGGGGCGAAGCGGGCCGACGTCGTGGCGAAGGTGGCTCCCGAACTGCCGGAGATCCTCGGGGCGGCGTACCGGCCGGCCTTCCTCGCGTACACGCACACGCACCCGATGACCGGCGGCTACCGGCGCGACGCGCTGGACTTCGCCGGGCAGCTGCTGCTCTCGGGCGGACCCGAGAACGCCGAGGTCAGGCGGGAGTTGCGGGCCTGGTGGCTGGAGCGTTCGGGACCGGCCCCGCGTTCGGCGCGGCCCGCGGTCCGGCTCGCCCGGGCCACCCGGCGGGTGCTGCTGCGCCGTTGACGGGTCGCGGTTGGGCCGGGAGGGGCCTTGGAAGGTGACAGTGACTCCAAAGTAATATTGCGGTTCCGCACGAGAAGCGCACTTACGTGCGGTGCCGTCACAGGAGGCACCCCATGCGACCGCGACCCCCCGTCAAGGGCCGAGGCATATTCAGTGGTACCGGCGTCATCATCATGGGCCTGACCGCGACCCTGGCAGCGCTGATCTTCCCGGTCTGGTCCTACGCCGACCGGTCCGGGACGACCGCTGCCAACGTGCTCAGTGACCAGACCGTGGCGACGCAGTACGGGCCGTTGTCCGCGCTGGACAAGGACTTCGTCACGCGGGTACGGCTGGCCGGGCTGTGGGAGCTGCCGGCCGGGCAGCAGGCCGAGGAGAAGGGCACCACCGCGGCCGTACGGACGGCGGGGCAGCATCTGATCGAGGGCCACACGTTCCTCGACGAGCGGGTGCGCGATGTCGCCGCGCGGCTCGGGCTGCCGCTGCCCAACCAGCCCAACGCGCAGCAACAGCAGTGGCTCGCCACCCTCAACGCGGCATCGGGCGTGGACTTCGACCGCAAGTTCGCCAACATCCTGCGCCTCGCGCACGGCAAGGTGTTCACGGTGGTCGCCCAGGTCCGGGCCACCACCCAGAACTCCCTGGTCCGCGCCCTCGCCGACGACGCCAACACGACCGTCCTGGACCACATCAAGGTCCTGGAGGCCACCGGGTACGTCGACTTCGCCGCGCTGGCCCGGGACATGGCCGCGAGCAGCACGCCCGCACCCAGCACCTCCCCGGCCGCGTCCGCGCCCTACGCCGACCCCGGCCAGGTCGTCCCGCTGACCCCGTCGGTCTCCCCGACGTACTCGCTGCCGCCACCCGCTTCCAGCCCGCCGCCGTCGACACAGCCGTAGCCGTAGAACCGTTTCGGCCGTGGGCTGTTTTCGGACAAGCGGAACGTCACAGGCAGACAACGCTCCGTCCGGATTGTGAACAAGGCATGGCGTCCTGCTGGGCCTTTGGCATAGAAACTTGGCATGTTCTGGGTCCTTCTCCTGCTCATGGCCTGGGCCGTCGCCGGCACGGCGTGCACGCGGCTGTGCCTGGCCGCCGTCAGAGCGGCGGGCGTCGACGGGGACGACGCGGGCAAGGGACACGATCTGACGCTCTACGAAGCGGCGTTCCTCTCCGGCGGTCCCGCGCGGGTCGCGGATCTGACGCTGGTCTCCATGGCGCGCCAGCACCGGCTGCTGCTCGCCCACACCGGCTGGGCGACCGTCGTGGACCCGCGCGGCCGGGACCCCATCGAGCGGTCGGTGATAGGCGCCATCGGGCCCGAGGGGCAGTCCCGGATCGCTCCGGTGCGGGCCACCGCGGCGGCCACGGACGCGGTGCGCGACGTCGCGGACCGGCTCGTCGACGCGGGTCTGGCCGTACCGGACGGGACCCGTACGACGGTCGCCTCCGGGGTACGGCAGGTGCGGGCCGCCGCGCTCGTCGTGCTGGTGCTGGGCGCGACCGCGCTGCTGACGCCGGGGGCCGAGATGCCGCGCGGGCTCGTCGCGCTCTGGTTCGCGCTGCCGCTCGCCCTCACGCTGAGCTGCCTCGCCATCGCCCGGGTCGAGGTGCACCCGTACTCGCACTGGGCCTCCCCGGCCGGTCAGCAGCTGCTCGGCACGCTGGCCCGGCACGCGGGCGGCGGCGCCGACGACCGTACGTATCTCACCTCCGTCGCCGTACGCGGCATCCGCGCGGTCGGCGAACCGGATCTGCGGGCGGCCTTCGCACACCGCGAGCAGTACCGCGAGCACTTCGACGCGTGGCGGCGCTGACCTACGCGTAGCGGCGCCGGCCTCGGCGTGAGAGCGCGCCGAGGGGGCGCACAGGGGTCATTGGGGCCGACACCGCCCGACGGTGCTTGCCTTCGCCAACCAGCGAACGAAACATCCCTTTTGTTGCAGCCGTGCTCCGAAGGGATACGCCACCATGCGAGCCGCCGCCCTGTACTCGGCCGCCGGGTCCTTGCTCCTGACCAGCCTCGCCGCCGCCCCGGCCAGCGGTGCCCCGGGCGCCGTCGAGTCGGCCGGCACCGCGCTCGCCGCCGCGCACGCCCGCGCGAAGGGCATCGACTTCGGGAAGTGCCCCGACGCGCAGGACATGCCCGGCACCATGGAGTGCGGCACGGTCTCCGTCCCGCTCGACTATGCGCACCCGGGCGGCAAGCAGATCAGACTGACCGTCAGCCGGGCCGTCGCCACCCACAAGGACCCGCACAACAGCAAGCGCAGGGTCCCCCGCCAGGGCTCCCTGGTCTACAACCCGGGCGGCCCCGGCGCCTCCGGCCTCTACTTCCCGCTCATCGGCATGCTCCCCGAGTGGAAGCGCATCGCGTCGGCCTACGACCTCGTCGGCTACGCCCCGCGCGGTGTCGACAAGTCGGCACCGCTGTCCTGCGAGGACCCCAAGCACTTCTTCAAGGCGCCCTCGCAGTCGCCCACTTACCCCTCGGAGTCGTACAAGAAGGAGCGCATCGCGGAGGCCAAGGCCTACGCGCGCGGCTGCGCCAAGCGCTCCGGCGGCAAGCTGCGGTTCTACAACTCCCTCAACAACGCCCGCGACCTGGACGTCCTGCGCGCCGCCCTCGGCGAGGACAGACTGACGTTCATGGGCGCGTCCTACGGGACCTACTTCGGGGCGCTGTACGCGACGCTGTTCCCCTCGCACGTGCGGCGGATGGTGTTCGACTCGGCGGTGAACCCGGACCCCGAGCAGGTCTGGTACCGCAACAACCTCGACCAGTCGGCCGCGTTCGAGGGCCGCTGGGCGGACTACCGCGAGTGGATCGCCCGGCACGACGACGTGTACGGGCTCGGCGACACGGCCGCGAAGGTGCTGCGCAGCTACGAGAAGGCCTCCGCACGGCTCGCCGAGAAGCCGGCGGGCGGCAAGGTGGGGCCCGCGCAGTTGCAGGGCGCGATCCTGTCGGCCGGGTACTACGACGACTACTGGCCGCACACCGCGGCGGCGCTGTCGGCCTACCTGAAGGGCAACTCCAAGCTGCTGGTGCAGCAGGCGGGGCCGACGCCCCAGGCGGCCGTCGAGGCGGAGAACGGCAACGCGGTGTACACGGCCGTCGAGTGCAACGACGCGGCCTGGCCGACCGAGTGGAGCGTCTGGGACCGGGACAACACGCGGCTCGCGCGCGTGGCTCCGTTCGAGACGTGGGACAACGTGTGGATGAATCTGCCGTGCGCGTACTGGCCCGCGCCGCGTCAGCAGCCTCTCGATGTGCGGACCGGGCCCGGTGAGTTGCCGCCGGTGCTGATCATGGCGGCCGAGCGGGATGCGGCCACTCCGTATGACGGCGCTCTCGAACTGCAACGGCGGTTGTCCGACTCGGTGCTGGTGACCGAGCGGGACGCGGGGACGCATGGGATCGCGGGTGGGGCCAACAAATGCGTCAACGGGTATCTGGACGCTTATTTGTTGGAGGGACAGCTGCCTGAGCGGCATGCGGCCTGTGCTCCGCATGCTGCGCCGAAGGCTGCGCGACCAGGCCGTGATTAGTCCGCGGGCCGGTGGGGGCTGGTCGCGCACACGCGGCGGAGCCGCATATCGACACAGCCCCGCGCCCCTGAAAAGCCACTAGGCCAGGCTTGCTACCAGCTCACCGATGTCCTTGCGGCGGCCCGTGTAGAACGGGACCTCCTCGCGGACGTGCATGCGGGCCTCCGACGCGCGCAGGTGGCGCATGAGGTCGACGATTCGGTAGAGCTCGTCGGCCTCGAAGGCCAGGAGCCATTCGTAGTCGCCCAGCGAGAAGGAGGCGACCGTGTTGGCGCGGACGTCCGGGTAGCCGCGGGCCATCTTGCCGTGGTCGGCGAGCATGCGGCGGCGGTCCTCGTCCGGGAGCAGGTACCAGTCGTAGGAGCGCACGAACGGGTACACGCTGACGTAGTTGCGCGGGGTCTCGTCGGCCAGGAAGGCCGGGATGTGCGAGCGGTTGAACTCGGCGGGGCGGTGCAGCGCCATGTTCGACCAGACCGGCTCCAGGGCGCGGCCGAGCTTGGTTCGGCGGAAGAGGTTGTACGCCTCCTGGAGCTGGTCGGCGGTCTCGGCGTGCCACCAGATCATGAGGTCGGCGTCGGCACGCAGGCCCGACACGTCGTACGTGCCGCGGACCGTGACGTCCTTCGCGGCGAGCTGGTCGAACAGCTCCTGGACCTCGTCGGCGTATCCGGCGCGGTCCTCGGGCAGTACGTCCTTCAGCTTGAAGACGGACCACAGGGTGTAGCGGATGACCTCGTTGAGGTCCTTGGCCAGCTTGCCCTTGTTCGGGATACGGCCGGACTCGGTGGTGGGGGCGTCGTCGCTCATGGGGCTATTCTCCCGCTCCGCCGGACGCGCTCGGCACCGGGTCGCCGGTCAGCCGCTCCACGGCCGCGTACGCGCTCGCGATGGTGGCCGGGATGCCCACGCCGTCGTATGCCGCGCCGCAGACCGCCAGGCCGGGCAGCTTCGCCACGTGTTCGCGGATCCGGGCCACGCGCGCGTAGTGGCCGACCGGGTACTGGGGCAGGCCGTCGGTCCAGCGGGTGACGCGGGTCTCCAGAGGCGTGGCGTCGAGGCCGGTGGCCTCGCGCAGGTCGTGGCGTGAGACGTCGACCAGGCCGGTGTCATCGCGCTCCAGGATCGCCGTCTCGCCGTAGCGGCCCACCGAGGTGCGCAGGACCAGTACGTCCGGGTTCTCGTCGGCGATCCAGCCCCACTTCTGGGAGGCGAAGGTCGATGCTTTGATCGTGCGGCCGTCGACCGGCGGCACCAAGAAGCCGCTGCCTTCCGGGAGTTCGACGTCCGCTCGGCGGTAGGCGAGGGTGACCAGGGCCATCGAGGCGTACTCGACGGCGGTCAACTCGGCTGCTGCGCCGGGTACTTCGGCCCGCAGCAGCTGTGCGGCGACCGGTGCGGGTACGGCGACGATCACGCCGTCGGCGTCGAGGACGCGGTCTCCGGCGACGACCCGCCAGCCGGCCGCTCCGCTCCGGCGCAGCTCGGTGACCGGCGTCCCGGTGAGGATCTCGGCGCCCCGCGCGCGGACCGACTCCGCGACGGCGAGCGGGAGTCGGCCCACTCCGCCCTCGATGCCCATGAAGACCGGGCCGGTCTGCTGTGCGGCGGCGGCTCGCTCCTGGATACCCCGGACGGCCTCGGTGAGGGAGTCGTGGGTCTTCGCGGCCTGGAAGAGCTGGGGGACGGCGGAGCGCATCGAGATGCGGTACGCGTCGCCCGCGTAGACCCCGCCCAGGAGGGGTTCGACGAGGCGGTCGACGACCTCGCGGCCGAGGCGGGCCGCCACGTACTCACCGACCGCCACGTCCTCGCCGACCTCCGTGCGGGGCAGGTCGACGTCGCGCTCGATGCGGTGCAGGCCCTCGTCCGAGAGGACGCCGGAGAGGGCGGAGGCGGTGCCGGGGACGCCCATGACGTGGCCCTTGGGCATCGGGCGCAGCGCACCCCGGGTCCAGAGCGAGGCGGTGGCTGTGGCTGGCGCCTGGAGGCGATCCGTGAGGCCGACCTCGCGGGCGAGCGCGACGGCCTCGGGGCGGCGGGCCAGCATCGACTCGGCGCCGAGGTCCACGCGGGCGCCCGCGATCTCGCCGGGCAGCAGCTTGCCGCCGACCCGGTCCGAGGCCTCGACGACCGTGACGCGCACGCCTGCGTCCAGCAGCCGGTGTGCGGCGGCCAGCCCGCCGATCCCGGCGCCGATGACGACGACATGCCCTGTGCCCGTACGAGTCTCCACTTCGCGCATGCCCCCAGCCTCTCAGACCCCACTGACAGTCCGACTCCGGGCCGGTGTCCGGCACGAGTCCCGACCGTGACCGCATCGGGACCGTTTCAGGCCAACGTCTCGCCGGGTCCGGGCGTCGAAGGTGCGTCAGTCGTCACGACGAACCTCGGGGGTACCCACCCATGCGCACACGACACTCCGCCCGGCCCGTCCAGGCCCTGGCCGGGCTCCTGCTGGCCTCGGCCCTCGCGCTGACCGGGTGCAGCAGCAGCTCGGACAAGTCCAGCGCGAGCGACGCGGGCGCCAAGGCCGCGGTTCCCGGCACCGCCCGGCAGGAGGGTGCCTCGGGCAGCGGCAACGCCCGGAGCACCAAGTCCGTGCCGAAGCTCACCGCGAGCAGCATCATCCGTACGGCCTCGCTGTCCGTGCGGGTCAAGGACGTACCGAAGGCCCTCGACGAGGCCCGGACCACGACGGAGAACGCGGGCGGGTTCGTCGGCAACGAGACGACCACCCGTGACGGGCAGGGGCATGAGCGCACCCGGGTGGTCCTGCGGGTGCCCACGGACAAGTACGACGAGGTCCTCGCCGATCTGGAGGGCGCGGGCAAGCTGCTCGACCGGACCGCGAAGGCGCAGGACGTCACCGACCAGGTCGTGGACGTGGAGAGCCGTATCGCCTCGCAGCGGGCCAGCGTGGCACGCGTGCGTGAACTGATGGACCGGGCCACCAAGTTGAGCGACGTGGTCGAGCTGGAGGGCGAGCTGAGCACCCGCGAGTCCGACCTCGAGGCGCTGCTCGCCCAGCAGTCCTCCCTGAAGGACCGCACCAGCCTGGCCACCATCACCCTGTCCCTGTCGCAGACCCCGGTGGCGAAGGCCGCCGCCAAGGACGACTCCCCCGGCTTCGTGGACGCGGTCGCGGGCGGCTGGCACGTCTTCGTGACGATGCTGCGCTGGCTCGCCCTGGCGCTCGGCGCGGTGCTGCCGTTCGCGGCGGTGGCGGCCCTGCTGGTCGTCGTGTGGCTGCGTCTCGTACGGCCGCGCCGGGCCGCGTCCGTGCCCGTGGCCACCGCGGTGGGACCGCTGCCGGCCGCCCCGCCGGTGCGCGAGGAGGAGCAGGGCGGACAGGACTGAAATCATCGGTCCCCGTAGCGTGTTCGCATGGACATGAGCCGTGCGAGGGGTACCCGGGAACGACTGGTCGTCATCGGAGGCGACGCCGCGGGCATGTCCGCGGCGTCGCAGGCACGCCGCCTGAAGGGGCCGGACGAGCTGGAGATCGTGGCCTTCGAGCGGGGCCACTTCACCTCGTACTCGGCGTGCGGGATCCCGTACTGGGTGGGCGGTGACGTCTCCGCTCGGGAGGAGTTGATCGCCCGTACCCCCGAGGAACACCGGGCGCGGGACATCGACCTGCGGATGCGCACCGAGGTCGTGGAGCTGGACGTCGCGGGCGGGCGGGTACGCGCGCGTGACGTCGATTCCGGGACCGAGTCCTGGACGTCGTACGACAAGCTCGTGATCGGGACCGGGGCGCGGCCGATCCGGCCGGACATGCCCGGGGTCGACGCCCCCGGAGTGCACGGGGTGCAGACGCTCGACGACGGGCAGGCGCTGCTGGACTCGCTGGCACGCACGCGTGGGCGTCGCGCGGTGGTGGTCGGGGCCGGGTACATCGGGGTCGAGATGGCGGAGGCGTTCGTCAACCGCGGGTATGACGTCACCGTCGTCAACAGGGGCAAGGAGCCGATGGCGACGCTCGACCCGGACATGGGGCGTCTGGTGCACAAGGCGATGGAGGGCCTGGGCATCACCATGGTCAACGACGCCCATGTCACCGAGCTGCGTACCGGGGACGACGGGCGGGTGCGGGCCGTGGTCACGGAGGACGCGGAGTATCCGGCGGACGTGGTGGTGCTGGGGATCGGTGTTCGGCCCGAGACGACCCTCGCCGAGGCGGCCGGGCTGCCCCTGGGGCAGCACCACGGGCTGCTGACCGACATGGCGATGCGGGTGCGCGGGCACGAGAACATCTGGGCCGGGGGCGACTGCGTCGAGGTGCTCGACCTGGTCTCCGGGCAGGAGCGGCACATCGCCCTGGGGACGCACGCCAACAAGCACGGGCAGGTCATCGGGACGAACGTGGGCGGCGGTTACGCGACCTTCCCGGGGGTGGTCGGTACGGCCGTGAGCAAGGTGTGCGATCTGGAGATCGCGCGCACCGGGCTGCGGGAGAAGGACGCCCACCGCGCGGGGCTGCGGTTCGAGGCGGTCACCATCGAGTCGACCAGCCGCGCGGGTTATTACCCGGAGGCCTCCCTCATGACGGTGAAGATGCTCGCCGAACGCCGTACCGGCCGTCTCCTGGGCGTGCAGATCGTCGGCCGGGAGGGCGCCGCGAAGCGTGTCGACATCGCGGCGGTCGCCCTCACGGCCCGTATGACGGTGGAACAGATGACGGCCCTGGACCTGGGTTACGCGCCGCCGTTCTCCCCCGTGTGGGACCCGGTCCTGGTGGCGGCCCGAAAGGCGACCGCCAAGGTCCAGGCGGGCCCGCGGTAAAGCGTTTACGCCGTCCCGTTGATGCGGTCTATGGCCTGCCGAGCCTGCTCGGCCGGGGGCCTGGCCGGCAGCGAGGACACCGACGCGCTCGGCGGCATCATCGCGGCGGGCTGCGCAGCCGCCGCGGGCTTCGCGTGGGCGCCGAGCGCGTTGGTCCGCAGCCGGTTGCTCACCGCCTCGTCCAGGGTCACCGGCCGCTGCATCTGCGCGGCCAGGCGTCCCGCTTCCTGGCCGAGCCTGGCGACGTCCTCCCAGGGGAGGCGCACCACCAGGGAGATCTCGGCCTCGCCGTCGGGCGTGGCGGTCATCTGAGGGGAAATCCGGTCGGTCATCGCCTGTTCCTCACGTCGTCCCCGCGACACGCCTTCCCCGCACCGCGGGCGGTTGAGGAGTCATACGCACAGGCGGACGGCGGTGTTCACCGGTTCGCCGCGCGGATCGGGGGCACTAATCCCTTGTGGTGATCCCCGTCCATGACGTGAACCCGGTGCGCCGCACCCCCTGGGTGACGTACGCGCTCATCGCCACGAACGTGCTCGTCTTCCTGGCCACGCCCGGAATGGCGGGTTCCGTGGCGGGTGGCAGCGACCTCTCGCAGTTGTGCCATCTCCAGGCGTTCCTGGACCACTACGCCGCTGTGCCACGGGAGTTGATCCACCATCAGATGCCGCAGCTGGTCCCGACCGGTGCCGTGCAGAACGGCCCGGGCGGCGCCGGCTGCGCGGTCGCGCCACCGGGCTACGACAAGTCGGCGTCCCTGAGTGTGTTCACCGCGATGTTCCTGCACGGCAGCTGGATCCACCTGCTGGGCAACATGCTGTTCCTGATGATCTTCGGCAACAACGTCGAGGACCGCATGGGCCACATCCGCTTCACGCTGTTCTACGTGGTGTGCGGTTACGCGGCGGGCTACGGCTTCGCGCTGCTCAACGCCGACTCGGGCGACCCGCTGATCGGTGCCTCCGGGGCGATCGCCGGTGTCCTGGGCGCCTATCTGGTGCTGTACGCGAAGGCCAGGGTGTGGGTCCTGGTGCCGTTCCTGTTCTTCCTGCCGCTGCGCCTGCCGGCCTGGCTGGTGCTGGGCTTCTGGTTCGTGCTCCAGGCGTTCTACTCGGCCGGCGAGGGCGTCTCGGAGGCCGGCACCGTGGCGTACGCGGCACACGTCGTCGGGTTTCTCGCGGGCATGCTGCTGGCCTGGCCGCTCAAGGCGGGCACTCCCCCGCCGCCGGAACCGCGCGGTCTGCTGTTCGGCAGGCGGGCGCGGCCCCGGCACACGTGGTGAGCGGGGTCAGCGGGCCGTCTCGGTGTGGACGAACTCGGTGAGCCGGGTGAGCGCGTCCGGGTCGGTGGACGGCATCACGCCGTGCCCGAGGTTGAAGATGTGGCCCTCAAGGTCCTTCGCGTCGTGCAGGACCTCGCGGGTCTTCGCCTCGACGGCCGCCGTGGAGGCGAACAGGACGGCCGGGTCGAGGTTGCCCTGGAGCGCCTTGCCGGGGCCGACCCGGCGGGCGGCCTCGTCCAGCGCGACGCGGTAGTCGACGCCGACGACGTCCGCGCCGGCCTCGCCCATGAGCTGGAGCAGCTCGCCGGTGCCGACGCCGAAGTGGATGCGGGGGACGCCGTAGCCCTCGACCGCCTTGAGGACCTTCGAGGAGGCGGGGAGGACCGAGCGGCGGTAGTCGGCGGGAGCGAGGGCGCCGGCCCAGGAGTCGAAGAGCTGGACGGCGCTGGCGCCCGCCTCGATCTGGACCTTGAGGAAGGCGGCCGTGATGTCGGCGAGGCGGTCGAGGAGGTCGGCCCACAGCTCGGGGTCGCCGTACATGATCGCCTTGGCGTTCTCGTACGTGCGGGACGGGCCGCCCTCGACGAGGTAGCTCGCGAGGGTGAACGGCGCGCCGGCGAAGCCGATGAGCGGGGTGGGGCCGAGCTCGGCGGTCAGCAGGCCGATGGCCTCCGTGACGTAGGAGACGTCCTCGGGGGTGAGGTCGCGCAGCCGGGCCAGGTCGGCGCGGGTGCGGATCGGCTTCTCGACGACCGGGCCGACGCCGGGCTTGATGTCGAGGTCGATGCCGATGGCCTTGAGCGGGACGACGATGTCGCTGAAGTAGACCGCCGCGTCCACGCCGTGCCGGCGCACCGGCTGGAGGGTGATCTCGGCGACCAGCTCGGGCCGGGTGCAGGACTCCAGCATGGGGATGCCCTCGCGCACCTTGTGGTACTCCGGCAGCGAGCGCCCGGCCTGCCGCATGAACCACACGGGTGTGTGCGGTACGGGCTCGCGCCTGCACGCCTTCATGAAGGCGGAGTCGTAAGTGGCGGTCGGCTGCTGGCCCGTGGGGCTCTGGTTGGCACTCACGGGGCAAGTCTCGCACGGCGGCAGGAGGCGATTACACGGGGTGCTGAAGGCAAGAGCGGGTGTCTAGTCCCGCACGATGCCTCCGTTCCCCTTAATCTTCCCGCATGGCTGCGGCTCAGGGACGACTGTCGGACGGCGCTGACGGAATGGACGACTCCAAGGAGGGGGACCGGGATGGGGGCGGTACGGCACCGCCGGCTTTCCAGGCCGCGGTCCAGGCCCTGCGGAACAGTCGGCTGCGACCGCAGATCGAGATCGATCCGACGCCGGCGCCACAGCGCCTGGCCCCCTTCGCGTACGCGCTGGAGGCCGCGGTCGTAGACGGCGACCAGGACCTGGCCGACGGCCGGCTGGTGCTGCTGCACGACCCGGCCGGGCATGACGCCTGGCACGGCACGTTCCGGCTGGTGACGCTGGTGCGCGCGGAGCTGGAGCCGGAGATGGCGGCGGACCCGCTGCTGCCCGACGTGTGCTGGTCATGGCTGACCGGCGCGCTCCAGACCCGCGGACTGACCTATGGCGAGCCGAGCGGCACGGTCACCCGGGCCAGCTCCCACTACTTCGGCGGCCTCTCCGAGCGCCCGTCGGCCTCCCAGATCGAGATCCGCGCCTCGTGGACGCCCCGTGAGGGACTCGGCGGTGTCCCGGACACGGCGGCGCATCTTGCCTCCTGGTGCGATCTGCTGGCCCAGGTCGCGGGCCTGCCGCCGGCGGGTCCGGGCGACGCGTCCATCGTCACGCTGCCGCAGCGCCGGGGTCCGCAGTCACGCTGAGCCTTACCGCAGGCACACCGAGGTCTTACCCGTCGCTTGCGGTGTCTTTGTCGATACGGCCACTTTCAATCACGAGTGACCCCTCGAACGAACCGTTTCGTGCACCGAACGATCGACAGCGTGTCCGAATTGCACTGATTGCTACTCACTAAATCGTGATCTTTCTCTAAAGGACCGCGGGTTTGCTGCCGAAGACGACTGTGACCTTGAAAGTCGTCCCACACCCCAGGAGGCCTGGTGTCCGTTCTCCTCGAGCAGCCCGCAAGCCTGGTCGCCTACCGCCCGAACAAGCCGACCGCCATGGTGGTCGTGGCCGACCCGCGCGTCCGCTCCACCGTCACCCGCCACCTGTGGGCGCTCGGTGTGCGCGACGTCATCGAGGCCTCGTCCGTCGCGGAGGCTCGTCCCCGCATCGGCAACCCCCGCGACATCTGTGTGGCAGACGTCCACCTTCCCGACGGCTCCGGACTCACCCTGCTCTCTGAGACCAGAGCCGCAGGCTGGCCCAACGGCCTGGCCCTGTCCGCCGCCGACGACATCGGTGCCGTGCGCAACGCCCTCGCGGGCGGCGTCAAGGGCTACGTCGTCACCGGCACCCGCACCAACGTCGGGCTCCCCACCCGACCCGGCGCCGCTCCCATCGGCTCCGCCGCCGCCCGTATGCACCGCCGCCCCCCGGGTGCCCCGAGCCACCCGGGCGGCTACCGCGAACTGTCCGGCCGTGAGGTCGAGGTCCTCCGTCTGGTCGCGGAGGGCCAGTCGAACAAGGCGATCGGCGTCTCCATGGGCCTGTCCGCACTGACCGTCAAGAGCCACCTCGCCCGCATCGCCCGCAAGCTCGGCACGGGCGACCGCGCCGGCATGGTCGCGGTGGCCCTGCGCACCGGAATCATCCACTGACCCTGTCCCGGAACCACGTCCTCCACTCCCCTGCCGAGCCGTGAACCGGATCTTTCACTTACCTGACTGGTTTACGACCCCCAGACGCCCGTCGACGGAACGTTCCGTCGGCGGGCGTTGTCCATACCCGGATACCCTTGACACGTGACCGACGCCCAAGAAACCGCAGCAGACAGCTCACTGCGAACCACCGGAGGCGCCCCTCCGGACGACGTCGAAACGGCGCCGATCCCCTTGCTCGAACCCCGGGAGGGCATTCCGCCCGTGATCGCCGACGAGGACGCCCTCGCCGAGGCGATCGCGGCCTTCGCCGCCGGCACGGGCCCCCTCGCCGTCGACGCCGAGCGCGCGTCCGGCTACCGCTACGGACAGCGCGCCTACCTGGTGCAGCTGCGCCGGGAAGGCGCGGGCACCGCGCTGATCGACCCGGTCGCCTGCCCCGACCTGTCGGGCCTGGGCGAGGCCGTCTCCGGAGTCGAGTGGGTGCTGCACGCCGCCACCCAGGACCTGCCGTGCCTGCGGGAGATAGGCATGGTGCCGACGCGGCTCTTCGACACCGAGCTGGCGGGTCGGCTCGCCGGATTCCCGCGGGTCGGCCTGGGCGCGATGGTGGAGAACGTCCTCGGTTTCGTCCTGGAGAAGGGGCACTCCGCCGTCGACTGGTCCACCCGCCCGCTGCCCGAGCCGTGGCTGCGGTACGCGGCCCTGGACGTGGAGCTCCTCGTCGACCTGCGGGACGCCCTGGAGAAGGAGCTGGACCGGCAGGGCAAGCTGGAGTGGGCCCGCCAGGAGTTCGACGCGATCGCGGCGGCACCGCCCGCCGAGCCCCGCAAGGACCCGTGGCGCCGTACGTCCGGGATGCACAAGGTACGGCGGCGCCGGCAGCTCGGTGTCGTCCGCGAGCTGTGGCAGACGCGGGACCGGATCGCGCAGCGGCGGGACGTGTCGCCGGGCAAGGTGCTGTCCGACGCGGCAATCGTGGAGGCCGCGCTGTCGCTTCCCGCGGATGTGCAGGCGCTGGCCGCGTTGAACGGGTTCGGGCACCGGATGGGGCGGCGGCAGCTGGAGCAGTGGCAGGCGGCGGTCGATCGGGCCAAGGCCCTTCCCGACTCCGCGCTGCCGCAGCCCGGGCAGCCGGTCACCGGGCCGCCGCCGCCCCGGGCCTGGGCGGACAAGGATCCCGAGGCCGCGGCTCGGTTGTCCGCGGCGCGCGCTGCGGTTTCCGCGGTTGCCGAGGGGCTCAACATGCCTCAGGAGAACCTGATCACTCCGGACACGGTTCGGCGGGTTTGCTGGGAGCCGCCGAAGAGCGTGGATGTTGAGTCCGTGGGTGCGGCGCTCGCCGGGTATGGGGCTCGGCCCTGGCAGGTGGAGCAGGTGGCGCCTGTTTTGGTGGAGGCTTTGTCCGCGAAAGCGCCGTAGCGGCTGTTGTTGTGTGGCGGGTGCGGGTCGGTTGTGACTGGTCGCGCCCGCGCGGCGGAGCCGCACATCGATGCAGCCCCGCGCCCCTGAAAGCCTGAAGCTGAAGCGGCTATATCGCGCCAAGATCCTTGAAGTCTGCGAACGGGTCACACGCGGCGGAAGCTGCTGCGAGACTCCCCCTCGATGAGCACAACTCGCGTCACCATCAAGGACGTTGCCGCCCGCGCCGGTGTGTCCAAGGGGGCGGTGTCGCTCGCCTTCAATCGCAAGCCGGGGTTGTCGGACGCGACGCGGGAGCGGATCTTCGGGGCCGCGCGGGAGCTGGGGTGGGCGCCCCATCCCACCGCGCGGTCGCTGGCCGGGGCGCGGGTGGATGTCGTAGGGCTGGCTGTGTGTCGGCCGGCGCGGCTGCTCGGGCTGGAGCCGTTCTACCTGGAGTTCGTGGCCGGGGTGGAGAGTGTGCTGGTCGAGCACTCCTGTGCGCTGCTGCTGCGGCTTGTGCGGAGTGCGGAGGACGAGGTCGGGCTTCAGGAGTCGTGGTGGCGGGCCCGGCAGGTCGGCGGGTCGATACTCGTGGATTTCCGGGCCGACGATCCCCGGGTCGAGGTGGTGCGGCGGCTGGGGCTGCCGGTGGTGGCCGTGGGGCATCCGTCGTTGACCGGAGGGCTCACCTCGGTGTGGACCGACGATGCCGGCGCCGTGACCGAGGCGGTGCGGTATCTGGCCGGACTCGGGCATCGGCGGATCGCGCGAGTCGGTGGGGTGGCGGCGCTCACGGCGATCCGGACCGCCGCCTTCGGTGCGGCGGCTCGGGCGTTGGGGCTGTCCGGGGCCCGGCAGCTGGCCACCGATCGGTCGGGGGAGGCGGGGGCGCGGGCCACGCGGTCGCTGCTGACGGGGGCGGCGGCGGAGCGGCCGACGGCCATCGTGTACGACAACGACGTCATGGCGGTGGCGGGGCTCGCGGTCGCCGCCGAGCTGGGGCTCGCCGTGCCGGCCGATGTGTCGGTGCTGGCCTGGGACGACTCCGAGTTGTGCCGGATCACGTATCCGACGCTCTCCGCGATGAGCCATGATGTGCACGGATTCGGCGCGGACGCGGCACGGACGCTGTTCGGGGTGATCACCGGGGAGGGTTCCGGTTCGCACCCCGTGCCCGCTCCGGTGCTGACCCCGCGGGGGTCGACCGGACCGCCCGGGGCGTGATCGCGAGGGTTCCGGGGTGTGACGTTCGCCGCTTGGGGCTCCGGGACTGGGCAGCCTGGTTACTCACAAGTAGCATGGTTCCTGAGCGCGCGCTCAGCGCATCGCAGCAGTGCAGATCCCGCACCCTGGAGGAGAGCCAATCGTGCCTCGTACCGTCAGGGACGTCGTCTTCGTAGACGGCGTCCGTACCCCGTTCGGCAAGGCGGGCCCGAAGGGCATCTACCACGAGACCCGGGCCGACGACCTCGTCGTGAAGGCCATCCGGGAGCTGCTGCGCCGCAACCCCGGTCTGGACCCCGCGAAGATCGACGAGGTCGCGATCGCCGCGACCACGCAGATCGGTGACCAGGGGCTGACCCTGGGGCGGACCGCGGGCATTCTCGCCGGGCTGCCGCAGTCGGTGCCCGGTTACTCGATCGACCGCATGTGCGCGGGCGCGCTGACCGCCGTCACGACCACCGCGGGCTCCATCGCCTTCGGTGCCTACGACGCCGTCATCGCCGGTGGTGTCGAGCACATGGGCCGCCACCCCATGGGCGAGGGCGTGGACCCGAACCCGCGGTTCGTGAGCGAGAAGCTGGTCGACGACTCCGCGCTGTTCATGGGCATGACGGCGGAGAACCTGCACGACCGCTACCCGCACATCACCAAGCTGCGCGCCGACGAGTACGCGGTGCGCTCGCAGGAGAAGGCCGCCAAGGCGTACGCCAACGGCAAGATCCAGCAGGACCTGGTGCCGATCTCGGTGCGCAACACCAACGAGCAGGTGGGCGAGACCGGTTGGGGTCTGGTCACCGCCGACGAGCCGATGCGTCCGGGGACCACCCTGGAGAACCTGGCCGGGCTCAAGACGCCGTTCCGGGTGCACGGCCGGGTCACCGCGGGCAACGCGGCCGGTCTCAACGACGGTGCCACCGCGTCGATCATCGCCAGCGAGGACTTCGCGCGCGAGAACAACCTGCCGGTCAAGATGCGGCTCGTGTCGTACGCCTTCGCGGGCGTCGAGCCGGAGGTCATGGGCTACGGCCCGATCCCCGCCACCGAGAAGGCGCTCGCCAAGGCGGGCCTCGGCATCGGTGACATCGGCCTCTTCGAGGTCAACGAGGCCTTCGCCGTACAGGTGTTGGCCTTCCTCGACCACTACGGCATCGCGGACGACGACGAGCGCGTCAACCAGTACGGCGGCGCGATCGCCTTCGGTCACCCGCTCGCTTCCTCGGGCGTCCGCCTGATGACGCAGCTGGCCCGCCAGTTCGAGGAGCAGCCGGGCGTCCGCTACGGCCTGACGACGATGTGCGTCGGCTTCGGCATGGGCGCGACGGTCATCTGGGAGAACCCGCACTTCGAGGGGGACAAGTGAGCACCACCACCGAGCTTCTGAAGGGTGCGGCCGAGCTGTTCCCGGACGAGGTCGTGACGTCCGCGCACGTCCGCCACCTCGAACTGCCGTACGGCGCCGGGCGGTTCGCGCTCATCACGCTGGACAACGGCTTCGACCACACCAAGCCGACCACCTTCGGCCCGGCCTCGCTGGCGAACCTGAACACCGCCATCGACCAGGTCGAGAAGGAGGCGGCGGCCGGCGAGATCGTCGGTGTCGGCATCACCGGCAAGCCGTTCGTCTTCGCCGTCGGCGCGGACCTGAAGGGCGTGGAGCTCCTCAAGAACCACGACGACGCGCTCGCCATCGGCAAGGGCGGCCACGAGGTCTTCAAGCGCCTCGCGGACATCGCGGTACCGACCTTCACGTACTACAACGGCGCGGCCATGGGCGGTGGCGTCGAGGTCGGTCTGCACTGCGAGTACCGCACGGTGTCGAAGCACATCGCGGCGTTCTCCCTGCCCGAGGTCTTCCTCGGTCTGGTCCCGGGCTGGGGCGGCTGCACGCTGCTGCCGAACCTGATCGGCGCCGAGAAGGCCGTCTCGGTGATCATCGAGAACAGCCTGAACCAGAACAAGCAGCTCAAAGGCCAGCAGGTCTTCGACCTCGGGATCGCGGACGCGCTCTTCGAGGGCGCGGACTTCCTTGAGCAGTCGCTGATCTGGACGGCGAACGTCCTCAAGGGCGACATCAAGGTCGAGCGTCCGGCGATCGACCGCGGCGAGGCCTGGGACCAGGCCGTCGCCAAGGGCCGGCTCGTCGCGGACTCCAAGGTGCACGGCGCGGCCCCGGCCGCCTACCGTGCGCTCGACATCATCGAGGCCTCGAAGAACGGCGACCTCCAGCAGGGTTACGACGCCGAGGACCTGGCGCTCGCCGACCTCATCATGGGTGGCGAACTCCGCGCCGGCATCTACGCGTTCAACCTCGTGCAGAAGCGCGGCAAGCGTCCGGCGGGCGCGCCCGACAAGTCGCTGGCCCGTCCGGTCACCAAGGTGGGTGTGGTCGGCGCCGGTCTGATGGCCTCGCAGCTCGCCCTGCTCTTCCTGCGCCGCCTCGAAGTGCCGGTCGTCCTCACGGACATCGACCAGGAGCGCGTCGACAAGGGTGTGGGCTACGTCCACGCCGAGATCGACAAGCTGCTGTCGAAGTCCCGTATCAACCAGGACAAGGCCAACCGCCTCAAGGCCCTGGTCACCGGTGTACTGGACAAGGCCGAGGGCTTCTCCGACGCCGACTTCATCATCGAGGCCGTCTTCGAGGAGATCGGCGTCAAGCAGCAGGTGTTCGCGGAGGTCGAGGCGGTCGCCCCGGCACACGCGATCCTCGCCACCAACACCTCGTCGCTGTCCGTCTCCGAGATGGCGTCGAAGCTGAAGAACCCCGAGCGGGTCGTCGGCTTCCACTTCTTCAACCCCGTCGCGATCCTTCCCCTGTTGGAGATCGTGCGCGGCGAGCAGACGGACGACGCCTCGCTCGCGACCGCTTTCGCGGTGGCCAAGAAGCTGAAGAAGACAGCGGTGTTGGTGAAGGACGCCCCGGCGTTCGTCGTCAACCGCATCCTCACCCGCTTCATGGGCGAGATCCAGAACGTCATCGACGAGGGCACCCCGGTCGCGGTCGCCGAGAAGGCCGTAGAGCCGCTCGGTCTGCCCATGTCCCCGCTGGTGCTCCTGGAGTTGGTCGGTCCGGCCATTGGTCTGCATGTCTCGGAGACCCTCAACCGGGCCTTCCCGGACCGCTTCACGGTCTCCCCGAACCTCGCGGCCGTCGTCAAGGCGGGCAAGCGCGGCTTCTACGTCTACTCCGCCGAGAACGGCTTCAAGCCCGAACTCGACCCCGAGGTCGCCGCGTTGCTCCAGCAGGGCGACTCCGTGCTGACCGAGGAGCAGGTGCGGGACCGGGTCCTGGACGCGGTGGCGCAGGAGATCGGGCTCATGCTCGACGAGGGCGTCGTCGCCGAGGCGCAGGACATCGACCTGTGCCTGATCACGGGCGCCGGCTGGCCCTTCCACCTGGGCGGCATCACGCCGTACCTGGACCGCGAGGGCGTCTCGGCGCGGGTGAACGGCAAGCCGTTCCTGGCGCCGGGTGTGGCGAGCGTTCCGGCGTAACTCCCGTCGTACGTACGTGAAGAGGGCCTCCGCTTTCGGGCGGGGGCCCTCTTCCGTTCCGTGGACTTCAGGCCGCGTCGATCCAGCGGGAAGCGGCCGGGAGGGCGCCCACCGGTCCCGCGGGGGCGAGTTGGGCCGCGGAGGCGGTGCCCAGGGCGTCGATGGCCTCGAAGACGCGCTGGCAGTTGCCGCCGCCGCGGTGCACGAAGAACTCCTCGACCCGGTACCGGTGTTGGGGTTCGACGGTGAAGCCCCGGCGGATGGCCGCGATGATCTCGTCGACGGCCTGGTCGACGGTCCGGCAGACCGGGCCGAAGCCGTCCTCGGCGAGGTTGAAGTAGCCGCGCTTGTAGTGCCGTCCGTAGAAGTCCTCCTCGTCGAAGGGGACATAGACGAGCGGGATGCCCATGTAGGCCACGTCGAAGAACACCGAGGAGTAGTCGGTGACCATCAACGAGCACTCCTTCATGGCCTGTTGGACATTGCGGGTCCGCGGGTCGGCGACCTCGACGGCGGGCGAGGAGAACTGGAACGTGTGGAGGTAGGGACGGATCTCGTAGTGCGGGAAGAACTCCAGGTCGACGCCGAAGTGGTCGAGGGCGCGGCCGAGGCGGGGGTCGGAGAGCAGGGTCTTGTAGAAGCGGTAGTACTCGGACTGGGTGAAGCCGGTCTTCGCGGGGCCGGCCGACTTCTTGTAGGAGGCGGTGACGATCCACTGGCGCCAGGTCGGCATCAGCAGGATGCGCGGCTTGTCCCGGGGTTCGCGCTCAAGGGCGTCGAAGCGCGGGAAGCCGACGGGCTGGGCGCGGTCGCCGTAGCCGGCCTCCAGGGCCATGAAGTCGCGTTCCTGGCGGCCTGCGGTGACCAGCAGGTCGTAGCTCGCGATGCGCTGGTCGGCGCCGGAGGTGACGTCGTTGTAGGTCACGCCGTGCTGGAGGAACACCCTTTGGTACTTGACCAGTTCGCCGAAGCGGTGCAGGAAGAGCGCCTTCTTGTAGCCCTCGGGGACGAGATAGGACTCGGAGTCGTAGGAGCCGATCAGTTTGGTCGCGTGCAGCAGATACGTGCGGTGCTTGAAGGAGCCCAGCTTCAGGACGTTGCCGTACGGGGCGATCTTGGCGTGGTCGGCGGAGGACGGGTCGATGACGTAGTACGCCTTGCGGCGTCTGCGGTTCTCCCGGATCCATTTGAAGAAGTGGTACGAGTTGTCCTGCGCGGTGTCGGAGCGCTCGCCGATCAGCCAGATCTCCTTGCCGTTGAGGAAGGGATACGTCAGCCAGTAGGCGAGGCGCATGCGCCAGCCGGGGTTGCGGGTGCGCAGGATGCGCAGTTCGCGGCCCGCCCGCCACATCGTGTGCCGGATGCGGGCGGCACGGCCGGCTCCGACAAGTCGTAGGTGCAGGGCGTCCTGGGCGCCGATCGTGAGCATGTACGGGTGGCGGCCGACCTTGCCCGGGCCCTTGAGGCGGTGCAGGGCGAGGCGGGCCTTCATGATCACGTTGCGGTGGCGGGTGCCGTCGGCGCGGTGCACGCGCAGCCTGAAGTCGCCGACGCCGAAGCCGCTTTCGGCGAGTTTCGCGGCGGGGATCTCCGCGTACCAGCCGGCGTACAGGTCGCGTTCGCCGCGGGCGTTGTAGAGGTCGCGGCGGTAGACCTGGGTGAGCGGCACGGTGATCTTGGTGTCGCGGACCTGGTGGACGAGTTCCAGGCGGTTGCCCATCGGGCCGCTCAGGTCCAGGCCCGGGAAGGACATACAGCCCTCCAGGACGAGGACGTCGTCGCGGGTGCGGACGCTCTCGACGACCACGTTGGGGTCCTTCACGCGGGCCGCGCTGCTCGGCAGTGTCCCGCCGGGGAAGGTGCGGTAGAAGCCGTCGTCGTCGACGTCGACCACCGGCGGGGCGGCGGCGAGTGCGGGCTCCGGGTCGCAGAACAGCGGGAAGTTGGCGGTCTTGGCCGCGTAGTGGTCGAGCTGCTGGGCGGGGCTGGTGACGAACTCGGTGAGGACGTCGTCGGGGATCTGCGCGTAGTGCCGGTGCAGGTCCGGGAACATCTCGGCGAGTTGCGAACGGCCCATCACATTGCGGGCGTTGCAGAGGAAGCCCTTGTAGGTGCGGGTGGCGTAGCGCTGGAACATGCGGCGGATCTCGGGGCGTTCGCCGGCGCCGAGGTCCAACAGGAAGTGGTTCAGGCGCAGATGGTCCCGGTAGTTGGCGGGCTTGCTCCACAGCGAGTCCATGATGGACGAGCCGTCGGGGCGGCCCCGGTACCAGTAGACGGGCCGGTCGACGATGCTGAGCGCGTTGGCACGCAGCATCGCGGGCAGGGTGAGCCAGGCGTCCTCGAAGTGCACGCCCTCGCCGAAACGCAGGCCGAGGCGGCGCAGCAGGGCGGTGGAGAAGAGCTTGTTGCAGGCCGAGCCGCTGAAGATCATGTCGGGGATCTCGGCGAAGTCCGTGACCAGGCGGTCGCCGTGGCCGAAGTACTCCTTCCACGGGCCGTAGGGCCGGTCGGGGAAGTTGACCAGGTCGCCCATGACGACCTCGGAGCCGTCGCGGTGGGCGGCCTCGACCAGGGCGGCGAGGGCGTCCTCGCCGAGGATGTCGTCGGAGTCGAGGAAGGTGACGTAGGGGGCGAGGACCTGGTCGAGGCCGGTGTTGCGGGCGTTGCCGAGGCCGCCGTTGCGCTGGTGGACGACGGTGACGTTGGCGTAGAAGCGGGCGAAGCGTTCCAGCATCCGGGGCGTCTCGTCGGTCGAGCCGTCGTTCACCAGGATGATCTGGGTGGTGGCGAAGCCGCGCTGGGCGGCGAGGGAGGCCAGGCAGTCGTCGAGGTACTTGGCCACGTTGTAGCAGGGGACGACGACCGCGAGGTCGAAGGGGGCGGTGAGCTGCCGTACCGGTGGGTGGATCCGGTCGCGCCACCACATCCAGGGGGCGTTCGGGTCGTTCTGCTCGGTCTCGAAGGTGCGGCGGCCCGCGGTGGCGGAGCGCAGGGCGAGGTTGCCGCTGACGGTGCGGTAGCCCTCGTACTGCTCGCCGTCCCGGTCGAAGGTGAGGCCCTCCAGGGCGATGTCGCGGACGTTCAGCGCGGAGCGGGAGCGGCTGCGGTTCCATTCGACGACGACCGAGACGTTCCACACGGTGCTGTCGGCGAGGTCGTCGCCGAGCAGCCGGACCAGGTCGGCGGTGCCCTCGAAGGTCACCAGGCGCTCGCCGACCGAGACCTCGGAGACCGGCACCAGGACGTCCTTCTTGGTGTGCCGGTTGCGGACGGCCAGGGAGAGGGAGACGGAGTCGGCGGCGGTGATCCGGCCGAAGCGGTTGACGAGTTCGCCGGTGTACGTCAGCTCGGTGCCCGCCACCCGCCAGGTGTCGAGCTGGGCGAAGAGCGGGAGCTGGGTCACCGGGGCGGCGGCCAGGCCGAGTTCGGTGACGTCGAGCATGCGGCGGGCGTCGGGCAGGTGCAGATGGTCGGCGGACCAGTAGACCCGGCCGTCCTCCTCCATCAGGTGGGAGGAGAACACGCTCTTGCGCTGGGTGTAGTCCAGCGTGGTGAGGGCGGCCTCGATCTCCTCGTACATCAGGAAGTAGGCGCGCACCCGGTCGACCGGGCCGCACAGGTCGAAGGCCTCCTCACCGAGGGAGAAGAGGTAGGAGCTGACGAGGTCGGCGAAGCCCTGCTGGAAGTCGGCGTCGCCCTCGGCCAGTGCGCGCATGTACAGACGCAGGTCGTGGGTGAGGAACTTGGCGTCCTTGCGGACCTTGAGCTGCCACAGGCCGCGCTCCAGCAGGAAGGCGTCGGTGGCCCGGTGGACCGCGATCCGGTCGCCGATGCTGCGCAGTTCGCCGGTGCGGCCGGTGATGGAGGTGCCGCCCTCGGGCTCCCACATCCAGCGGTAGACGGGCTCGGTGAGGACGGTGATGCCCCGGGCGAGACAGCCGGCGACGGTGGAGAAGTAGGTGTCCTCGTAGAACACGCCCTCGGGGAACCACACTCCGGAGGAGCGCAGGAACTCCACGCTGTAGAGCTTGGCTGCGGCGATCGGGTCGGAGAGCAGGAGCGGGAACTCCTCCAGGCCGGGGACCGTGCGCGCCATCGCGTAGACCTCGGGCGCCCAGGGCTCGGCGTCGCCGGTGGTCCGGTTGACGCGCAGTGCCTTGCCTGCGGTGATGTCGCTGCCGGTCTCCAGGGCGGAGGCGACCAGCCGTTCGCAGGCGCGGGGCGGGAGTTCGTCGTCCGCGTCGAGGAACATCACCCAGCGGCCGGCGGCCTGGGCGATGCCCCAGTTGCGCGGAGCGCCGACGCCGCCGCTGTTCTGCCTGCGGCGCAGCACGCGCACGCGGGGGTCGGTGCCCGCGAAGTTGGCGACGACCTCGACGGTGCCGTCGGTGGAGGCGTCGTCGACGACGATCACCTCGACCGGTTCGTAGGTCTGGTTCAGGGCCGACTGGAGGGCCTTGCCGATCGTGGTGGCCGCGTTGTACGCGGGGATGACCACGGTGACCCAGAGGTTGTCGCCGTCGTACGTCCGCTGCGTCGGGTGGTGTCCCGCGCCTGCTCTCATCAGGGGTTCTCCCGGACTCCCGGCACCGGCCGCCCGTACTGGCGGATCGGCATGGTGTCGCCGTGCGGCCGGGGGATGTGCGCGAGCCCGTGGGTCGGTTCGGAAACGTCGGACGCGTGGGGGGTGTTGGGGCGGGGGTAGGGCTGGAAGAAGGGGTCCTCCTCCGGTCCGGGCGCCCGGTAGCGCTCGTCGGCGAGCAGGGCCTCCTGCTCGGCGCGGCGCTGGCGGTGGCGGCCCCGGTGCAGCTGCGGGGCGATGGTGCCGCCCGGGTCCGCGTCGGGGTTCAGCTCCTCCATGACCCGGGTGAAGTCACGGGTGGAGAGCCAGAACTTGTACATGATGACGAGCTCGAAGGCGACCAGCAGACCGGCCGAGACCGCGGTGGTCATAAGGATCTCGCCGATCAGCGGGCCCACGATGAAGACGAACATCTGGAACTCGATGCCGCTGATCAGGTGCGGGCGCACCCTTGTGCGCAGCATCGCCCGGCGGATCCGGGTGTACCAGGGGAACTGGCCGCGGAACTGCTCGTGCAGGTCGACCACGTTCGAGGCGCCGGCCTCCGCGCGCAGGTCCTCGGTGGAGGTGTGCGGGTTCTCCCGCAGCAGGTCCTCCATGAAGACGACCTGCTTGTCCGCCGCGGCCTGCTCGGCCTCGCGCTCCGCCTGTTCGGCCTGGGCGCGGCTTCTGGTGACCTTCTCGATCTTGGTCCGCATCGACATGCGCATCTTGTAGATCTGGAGCGCGTCGACGTAGCGCAGCATGTCGAGGAAGACCACGACCAGGGCGGCCACCAGGTAGCGCTCGTCGTCCTGGGGCAGGAACTGGCCGCCCATCAGGGCGAGGGCGCAGAACAGCACGCGGATGCGGTCGAAGACGTAGTCGAGCCAGCCGCCGAAGACGGTGCCGGTGCCCTTGAGGCGGGCGAGCTTGCCGTCGATGCAGTCGAGGATGAAGCTCAGGTGGTAGAGCAGCGCCCCGATGATCAGCGACTGGCGGTCGCCCTTCAGGAAGAAGCCGCCGGCCGCGAGGCCGATGAACAGGGCGGCCCAGGTGACCCGGTTCGGGGTGATGAACCGGAACCGGGCGACCACGAGCAGCAGTCGGGTGGCGACGGGGTCGACGAGGAAGACCGTCCACCAGGCGTCTCGTTTCTTGCAGGTCAGTTTCTGGACAGCCCGCAGCGAAAGCCTGGCCATGGCCCCCCGTCATTCCTTGATCGGATCCACTAATCGCTTCACAGTTCAATCACATGAGCGACCCGAACTTTAACAACCCTTCACCTAAGAGTCGACGCGCGTTGACCTGCGATTGACCGCGACTTTGATCACAGTCGGCCCGCACAACCTTTTGCGATCTTCACAGCGGAGAACCAGGATCCGCGCCTGGTGACGCCTTCCTGCGCCCTTGTGTTCGCTGGGTGAAATCAAGCCACGGGCCGCCAGTCGCCCAGGGCGAGACCGTCCCGGTTCTCGTCCCGGCGCGCGACCAGCAGCCGTCCGCCGGGCAGCCGGACCGCCACGGCGAGCCGCCGCTCCCGGCTCACGGCCGCGGCGGGAGTGCCGTACGACGGTGCTCCGGTGTCCTGCCACCACACCCCCGTGTCGGGCCGGGCGGCCGGGTGGGCGCCCAGCGCGCAGCCGCCGTCCGCGCTCCGGCCGAGGAGCACGGAGTAGCCCCAGCCCGCCAGTTCGACGCCCCGGGCCGTGGCCGTGGGGCCGTCGGCCCCGGTGTCCGGCGCCGGGTCGTCGAGCGGGTACGCGGCCGGGGCGCCCGGCCGCCAGAAGCAGGTGCGGCCGGTGCGGGCCTCGCGGAACAGGACCGCGCCCGGCTCGGCGGCCGGCGCCAGACTGCCCGGACGTGCGGCGAACGGGAGCGTCCGGTCCTCGGTCCAGGCCCCGCCGGGTCCCGGGTACCAGCGCACCACGGCCCCGGTGTCCCGGGCCCGGGCGAACAGTTCGACCCCGCCGTGCTCGCCGGTCACCGCCACCAGTTCGTCGGCGACCCGCAGTCCGCTCAGGTGCTGCCACGGGGTCCAGGTGCCGTCGCCCGACCGGCGGCGGTGGCTGACGCTGTGCCCGAAGTTGCGCACGAACACGAAGAGGTCACCGGCCGCGTCGAACGCCGCGGCGGGAAAGCCGAGTTCACGTCCCTTGCGCCAGGCCGCCGTGTTGGGACCGCCGAGCGCGAGCCAGGGTGTGAGGGGGCGGCCGGTGCGGTACTGGGCCGCGTGCACGACCTCCACGTCCACCCCGCCGTCGGCGCGCGCGGTCCTGCGCAGCGCGAGGAGATGCGGCAGCCCGTGCGGGTCGCGGATCACCAGCAGCCCCGGCAACAGCCCCTGCCCTTCGAGGAGTTCGGGTCCGCGCCAGCGTCCGCCCGGTGTCTCCTCGTACCAGCGCACCACGCCGGCCGCCGTCGGCAGGAAGGCGGTGAGCCGGCCGTCGAAGCCTGCCGAGAGCCAGTTCACGGGCGCCGGGTGGCGCGGGCCGCCGTCCTCGCCGGGTCCCGGTGCCCGCTCGGCGCGCAGGCACTCGACGTACAACGGCCGTCCCGTCGCGGCCTGTTGGGCGCGCGCCGCGGCGAGGGCGAGGGCGGCGGTCTCGGCGTGCGCGTCCGGGACGCCGTAGGAGAGGGTGCCGGTCGTCTCGTCGAGGCCGGTGTGCACGGGGTCCGGGTCGAGGGTGTGCAGCCGGTCCGGGTCGATCGCGCGCAGCTCCGCCGCGAGCGCCGCCGAGGCGTCGCGGGCGTCGGCGTCCAGCACCCGGAGCCCGCCGTGCGTACGGCAGCCCCGGGCCTCGGCGGCGGCGAGCGCGCGGTCGAGCGCCGCCCGGCCGTCCTTGCCGCCCGGCCGCAGACAGACCACGGCGATCCGGGCGCCGGGTGCCGCCCGCTCCACCGGCGCCACCGCGTCGCGGGGTTCCGGTACGACGACGGCGACCACGTGGCCGCGGTCCTCCGGCGGCCGGGCGGCCTTGCGTGTCATGCCCTCACGTCCTTGTCGCGGTGACCGCTCACAGCGGTCTCCAGTCGCCCAGGGTCAGCCCCGGGCCGTCCAGTTGGCGGGCCAGCACGAGCCCGCGGTCCTCGGTCACGGCCAGCAGTACGACCCGGCCGTGACCGTCGCGGCCCAGCACGGGATCGCCTGCGCAGCCGGTACCGGCGTCGGTCCACCACACGCCGTTGTGCTCGTCCTCTGCGCCGCACACCCCGAGCACGACCCGGCCTCCGGTGTCACGGTGGGCGAGCACCGTACAGGGGTGGCCGTCGATCGTGGTGGCGAGCGCGGTGTGCCTGCCGTCGCCCGGGTTCCCGCCGACGGGCACCGGCCAGGCGCCGGGGCGTACGGCGACGACACCGCCGCCGACCAGGTCGGTCAGGTAGTACGTGACCCGGCCCGGCGAGGTCTCCACGCCGGTCGCGGAACCGGGCAGCGGGACCACGCCGAGATCCTGGCCGCGCTCCGGTTCCGCGCCCGGTCGCGGCTGACACCAGGTCAGGGCGCCGGTGCCGGTGGGGGCGAGGAGGTGCAGCTGCCCGGTGGAGGTGGCCACCGCCGCCGGGGTGTCCAGGACCGACGCGACCTTGAGGTCGCGCCAGGGTTCCCAGCGACCGCCCGCGCCTTCACGTCGTACGGCCAGATGGCCTTCGGCCGTGGGCGCGAGGATGTGCAGGGCGCCGGAGGTGTCGACGGCGGCGGTGGGGGTGCCCAGCTGGGCGGTGCGTTCCCGCTTGGCGTGCGGGTTGCCGACGGAGCGCCACTCGCTCAGCGGGCGGCCCGCCTGGTACTGGATCGCGTAGACCAGGTCGACGGCCGGGTGCGCGTCCCCGGTGCCCCGGACGCGGCGGCCGATGAGATGGGCGTAGCGGTTGGCGCCCTGGGCGACGGTGAGTTGGGTCACGCCCTTGACCGGCAGGACGTCCGGGCCGAGCCAGTCGGGGCCGCCGGGACGGCTCTCGGTCCAGCGCAGCACGGCGTCGTCGGTCTGCGCGTAGACGATCAGCCGGCCGTCGTGGCCGGTGAGCAGCCACGGTCCGGAGCGCACGCCGAGGTGTGCCGGGGTGCCGCCGAGGGGCCGGTCCGTGACGGCGCCGTCCACCACTGTGCCGGCCACCACCGTGCCGGCCATCAGCGGCGGGCCTCCGGGTGGCGGTGGCACCAGCCCGCCCAGGCCGAGGCGACCATCGCGCGGACGTCGTGGCGCGCGGTCCAGCCGAGTTCGGCGCGGACCCGGTCGGCCGAGGCGACGACCCGCGCCGGGTCGCCGGCCCGGCGGGGCGCGGTCACCGGCGCCGCCGCGGGGCCGTACCCGGTGACCTCGGCGATCAGCGTGATCATCTCGCGGACCGAAACCCCTTGTCCGCGGCCGATGTTGACCGTCAGGTCGCTGCCCGGCTCCCGCGCGGACAGCGCCCGCGCCGCGGCCAGGTGGGCGGAGGCGATGTCCTCGACGTGGACGAAGTCGCGTACGCAGGTGCCGTCGGGGGTGTCGTAGTCGTCGCCGAAGATCACCGGGGCGCCGCCGCGGGTCAGCTTCTCGAAGACCATCGGGACGAGGTTGGAGACGCCCGAGTCCGCGAGGTGTTCGTCGGCGGCTCCGGCGACGTTGAAGTAGCGCAGGCAGGCAGTGGTCATGCCGTGTGCCCGGCCGGCCGCGCGCACCAGCCACTCGCCGGCGAGCTTGGTCTCGCCGTAGGGGTTGACCGGGGCGCAGGGGGTGTTCTCCGTCACCAGGTCGACGTCGGGCATGCCGTACACGGCGGCCGAGGAGGAGAACAGGAAGTCCCGTACGCCGGTGTCGGCGGCGGCCTGCAACAGGGTCTGGAGGCCCTGGACGTTCTCGCGGTAGTAGTGCAGCGGCCGTTCGACCGACTCGCCGACCTGCTTCTTGGCCGCCAGGTGGACCACGCCGGTGACGCTCAGTTCGGACAGGGTGGTCCGCAGCAGTCCGGGGTCCAGCACCGTGCCCTTCACGAAGGGCACGTCGTCGGGGACGCGGGCGGGGTCGCCCGTCGAGAGGTCGTCGTAGACCGCGACGCGCTCACCTGCGGCGACCATCGCGCGGACGACGTGGAAGCCTATGAAGCCCGCACCGCCGGTTATCAGCCAAGTCATGGCGCGCATACTATTTCTTTGGCTGCTGTTTACAAATACATCACCGGTTGTGCATGATCGTGCGATCGTCCGCCCTTGGGGCGGGTTCGACCGGACAGCAGCACTGGGACCGGCCTCACCCCCCACCCGAGTCCTCACGCCACACCACCGCCCCACCGGGGCACGACCCACGAGGACTCGAAGCAGGATGAGCCATGTCTCGACGCCCCGGCACAGCGACACCGACGCGCCCGCGCGGCGCGGCGGCGGGCGAGGACGCAAACGCGGACGCACCGGCAAACGCCGTACCGGCCGCTGGATCCTGCTCTCGCTGGCCGTGCTGCTGCTCGCCGGAGCCGGTACCGCGTACTGGCTCTACAGCGGTATCGACGGCAACATCAAGGGCGTCGACATCGACAGGGCGATCGGCGACAACCGCCCGACAAAGCTGCCCACTTCGGGACAGAACATCCTGGTCCTGGGCTCCGACTCACGCGCCGGCGCCAACGCGGAGCTGAACACCGGCAAGGTCTCCGGGGCCCGTTCGGACACCGCGCTGGTGATGCACATACCCGAGGGCCGCAAGAAGGCCGTGGCGGTCAGCATCCCGCGCGACACCCTGGTGACCCGCCCCGAGTGCGTCAAGGCGAACGGCTCCACGGTCGCCTCCGCGAAGCGCGTGATGTTCAACTCCATCTACTCCCAGGTCGGTCCGGCCTGTGTGGTGAAGACCGTGGAGCAGCTGTCCGGGGTCCGCATGGACCACTACGTCGAGGTCGACTTCGCCGGCTTCAAGGACCTGGTGGACGCGATAGGCGGGGTGACCGTCACCGTCGACCAGGACATCCACGACAGCTCCAGTGGCCTGAATCTGACCAAGGGCACCCACAAGCTGGACGGCACGCGGTCTCTCCAGTTCGTCCGCACCCGGCACGGTGTCGGCGACGGCAGCGACCTCGGGCGGATAGGCCTCCAGCAGCAGTTCATGCTCGCGCTGCTCACCGAGATCAAGAAGCAGGACCTGCTGGGCAGTCCGGTCAAGGCCTACAGGATCGCCGACCAGCTGACCGCGGCGCTCACCACCGACTCCGGGCTCGCCTCGCTCACCAAGCTCGCGGAGTTCGGCCGCAGCCTCAACGGCGTCGACCCGTCAACCATGGAGACGATCATGCTGCCGGTGGCGTACGACAAGGCCGACCCGAACCGCGTGGTGGCCGCCGAGCCGCAGGCCTCGACGCTGTGGAAGGCGATCCGCAGTGACTCCACCATCCCCGACTCGGCGAAGAAGTCCCCGGCGACGGGCGGCAGTTCGTCCTGAGGGTCACACCTCCCGCCAGGCCTCCAGCGCCAGGCCCGGCTCGTCCTTCCGCCGGGTGAGAAGGAGTTGGCCGGTGGACGGGGACAACGTCGCGGCGGCGACCCGGTCGTTCTCGTCCAGAGCGAGCGAGACCTCGGCGTCCGCCGGGAGTTGGGGGCCCGACTCGGTCCACCAGGCGCCCGCCGACTCCTGCTCCGTGGGATACGCGGCGAACGCGACCCGGCCGCTGGCCGAGCGCTGGGCTAGCAACGTGCAGTCGTGGCCGTCGAGTTCGCAGCGGACGACGGAGACCGGACCGGGGCCCGCCGAGGGCAGCAGGGTGAGCGGCTTGCCGCCGGGGCGCCAGACGCAGAGGTCGCCGGAGTCGTCCGTGTAGTAGAGGGTGGTCGTCTCCGGGGAGGTGGCCAGCGCGCGGAGCGTGCCCGGTCTGATCCCGGCCTCCATCGCCTCCTCCAGGACCGGCTGCTCGCCCGGCTCCGGCTGGCGCCAGTGCAGGATCGCGCCGGGCACCGCCGCGTACAGCTCGACCCTGCCGGACTCCCCCGTCACCGCGGCCAGGTCCTCGTGGACGTCACTGCCCTTGAGGTCGCGCCAGGGATCCCAGCCGCCCTTCTCCCGCTGGGCCAGCATGCTCACCCCGCCCGCCCTGTTGCGCACGAAGAGATGGGCCCGCCCCTCCGCGTCGACCGCGACCGCCGGGACGCCGGTGCGGTCGCCCGTCCGGTCCGGGTGGCCGACCGGGGTCCAGTCGAGGGCGGTGAGCCGGGGCCGGAAGTGCGTGGAGTGGACCAGTCCGGATTCGCCGGGCACCGTGGGCCGCCAGGACACCAGGTGGGCGTAGCCGTCCGCGCCCTGCCCGATGCCGAGCAGCCCCGGGTGCAGCTTCTGGTCGCCGCCCACCGTGCGCGGGGCGCCCCAGAGGCCGTCGGGGCCGCGTTCGGCGCGGCACAGGACGGCGTCGCCCGAGGGCAGATAGACACTGAGCCGGCCGTCACGGCCGCGTAGGAGCCAGTCGCCGTTCACCGGTTCACTGTAATTGGGGCGGGTGCTTTCCGGCCGGGCGGGTCCTTTTCACGGGGCGAACGCTCCCCGCCCCCATGGGAACCTGTCCCCATGGACGAGGACACTCCCCCGCCGGACGAGGACACTCCCCTGCTCGTGATCGTCGACGGCGCGAACGTCGTCGGATCGGTGCCCGACGGCTGGTGGCGGGACCGGCGGGGCGCTGCGAAGCGACTCCGGGACCGGCTGGCGACGGACGGCGTACCTGGGCACCCGGACCCCGTGGAGATCGTCCTCGTGGTGGAGGGCGCGGCCCGTGGCGTGGAGTCCGTCCCGGGCGTACGGGTGGACTCGGCACCCGGCAGCGGGGACGACCGCATGGTCGAACTGGTCGCCGGGGCGGACGGCCGGACCTGTCTGGTGGTCACGGCGGATCGTGAACTGCGGCGCAGGGTGACGGAGTTGGGGGCGGAGGTGACGGGGCCTCGGGCGGTGCACGGTCCTGGCCCCTCTCGCTGAGTCCCGCTTGTCCCCGGGTCCACGGTGCCCGTCGGGTCGGCCCCGTGGATTCCGCCGGAGCAGGACCCACGGGGCCTATGGGGCAAGGCAGTTGGTTACGGCTTCGGGCCGGCCGGTGGCTGTGCGCCCCCGCTCGCCTCCGCCGCCTGCTGTCGGCCGAGGCGGCTGTGGGAGCGGCCGTAGAAGAAGTAGACGACGAAGCCGATCGCCATCCAGATGGCGAAGCGGAGCCAGGTCTCGGCGGGGAGGTTGAGCATCAGCCAGAGGGAGGCGAGGACCGAGAGGATGGGGAGGGCCGGGACCAGGGGGGTGCGGAAGGAGCGGGGCAGGTCGGGGCGCTTGTTCCTGAGGATGATCACGCCGATCGCGACCACGATGAAGGCGAACAGGGTGCCGATGTTGACCAGTTCGGCGAGTTCGCTGAGGCTGGTGAAGCCCGAGACGATCGCGATGACGACGCCCAGGAGGATGGTCGGGCGGTACGGGGTGCGGAAGCGCGGGTGGACGTGCGAGAAGAAGCGGGGCAGGAGGCCGTCCCGGCTCATCGCGAAGAAGACGCGGGCCTGGCCGAGGAGCAGGATCATGCACACCGTCGTCAGGCCGATGGCCGCGCCGAAGCTGATCAGGCCCGCGAACCACGGGTGTCCGGTGGCCTTGAACGCGTCCGCGAGGGGGGCGTCGATCGACAGCGAGCTGTACTTCTGCATGCCGGTGACGACGATCGACACGGCGACGTACAGCGTGGTGCAGATGATCAGTGAGCCGAGGATGCCGCGCGGGACGTCGCGCTGCGGGTTGCGGGTCTCCTCGGCCGCGGTGGCGACGACGTCGAAGCCGATGAAGGCGAAGAAGACCACGGAGGCGGCCGTGAAGATGCCCATGACGCCGAAGTTGGAGGGCGCCCAGCCGAACATCAGCTGGATGAGCGGGGCCTTGAGGTTGCCGCCCGCCTCCACGGCCTGCGACTTGGGGATGAACGGCTTGTAGTTGTCACCCTTGATGAAGAAGGCGCCCGCGACGATCACCACGAGGACGACGGCGACCTTGATGGCGACGACGACGGAGGTCACGCGCGCGGAGAGCTTCATGCCGAGGACGAGGATCGCGGTGAGGACCAGGACGAGCGCGGCGGCGAGGATGTCGAAGCCGAAGCCGTGGGCGCCGTCCCGGCCGCTGAGCGCCTCGGGCAGATGCCAGCCCGCGTTGTCCAGCAGCGAGTGGATGTAGCCGGACCAGCCGACCGCCACCACCGCCGTCCCCAGGGCGAGTTCGAGGACGAGGTCCCAGCCGATGGTCCAGGCGGGGAGTTCGCCGAGGGAGGCGTACGAGAAGGTGTACGCGGAGCCCGCCACCGGGACCGTGGAGGCGAACTCGGCGTAGCAGAGCGCCGCGAGGGCACAGACGACGCCGGCCACGACGAAGGACAGGGAGACCGCCGGGCCGGCGTTGTTCTTGGCGGCGGTGCCGGTGAGGACGAAGATGCCGGTGCCGATGACCACTCCGACGCCGAACACCGTCAGATCCAGGGCGGAGAGGGACTTTCTGAGCGCGTGCTCCGGTTCCTCGGTGTCCTGGATGGACTGTTCGACTCTCTTCGTCCGGAAGAGGGTGCTGCTCACGGGTGTACCTCCCACGCTTGGCGTCCTCGACATGATCGAGAGGGGGCGTACTGCGTATGCCCCGGCGCGAGGGGATTCACGCGAACGGGCCGCTTTCACCACTGCAAAGAGTGGTGGAAGCGGCCCGTCCGGCGGTGTGGCCGTGCCTCAGTCGCGGGCCGACTCCACCGAGTCGACCTCCGCCGTGGGCCGGTCGAAGCGGCCGTCCAGCTTCGAGACTAGGCCGGTCACCTGGCGGGCGATGTCCGGCGCGGTGAGGCCGATCTCCGTCATCACCTCGGCGCGCGAGGCGTGGTCGAGGAAGCGCGGCGGGATACCGAAGTCGCGGAGCGGAACATCCACGCCCGCGTCGCGCAGGGCCTGCGCGATCGACGAACCGACGCCGCCGACACGGGAGTTGTCCTCGACGGTGACGACCACGCGGTGCTGCTCCGCGAGCGGGGCCATGGCCTCGTCGACGGGCTTGACCCAGCGCGGGTCGACGACGGTGGTGGTGATGCCCTGCTTGTCGAGGAGGTCGGCGATCTCCAGGCACATCGGCGCAAGGGCGCCGACCGAGACCAGGAGGACGTCCGGGGCGTCGGTGCCCGGGGCGCGCAGCACGTCCATGCCGCCGATCCGGCCCACGGCCGGTACGGCCGGGCCGACCGCGCCCTTGGAGAAGCGGACCACGGTCGGCGCGTCCTTGACCTGGACGGCCTCGCGGAGCTGGGCGCGGACCTGGTCGGCGTCGCGCGGGGCGGCCAGGCGCAGGCCCGGGACGACCTGGAGGATCGACATGTCCCACATGCCGTTGTGGGAGGCGCCGTCGGTGCCGGTGACGCCGGCCCGGTCCAGTACGAAGGTCACACCGCACTTGTGGAGGGCGACATCCATGAGGACCTGGTCGAAGGCACGATTGAGGAATGTGGCGTACACCGCGAACACCGGATGCAGACCGCCCGTGGCGAGGCCCGCCGCGGAGACCGCGCCGTGCTGCTCGGCGATGCCGACGTCGTAGATGCGGTCCGGGAAGGCGTCGGCGAACTTCTTGAGGCCGACCGGCTGGAGCATGGCCGCGGTGATGGCGACGATGTCCTCACGCTCCTGCCCGAGCGCGACCATCTCGTCGCCGAAGACGGAGGTCCAGTCGGCACCGGCGGCCTTGATCGGGAGGCCGGTGTCGGGGTGGATGGGGCCGATGCCGTGGAAGCGGTCGGCCTCGTCCTGGAGGGCGGGCTGGTAGCCGCGACCCTTCTCGGTGAGGATGTGCACGATCACCGGGCCGCCGAAGCGCTTGGCGCGGGCCAGCGCGGACTCCATCGCCTCGATGTCGTGGCCGTCGATGGGGCCGACGTACTTGAGGCCGAGGTCCTCGAACATGCCCTGCGGGGCGATGAAGTCCTTCAGCCCCTTCTTCGCGCCGTGCAGCGTCTCGTAGAGGGGCTTGCCGACGACCGGGGTGCGTCCCAGGAGGTCCTTGCCGCGGGCCAGGAAGCGCTCGTAGCCGTCGGTGGTCCGCAGGGTCGCCAGGTGGTTCGCGAGGCCGCCGATGGTCGGCGCGTACGACCGCTCGTTGTCGTTGACGACGATGACGAGGGGGCGGTCCTTGGCGTCGGCGATGTTGTTCAGCGCCTCCCAGGCCATGCCTCCGGTCAGCGCGCCGTCACCGATCACGGCGACCACGTGGTCCTCGCGTTTGAGCACCTGGTTGGCCTTGGCGAGGCCGTCGGCCCAGCCGAGGACCGTGGAGGCGTGCGAGTTCTCGATGACGTCGTGCTCGGACTCGGCCTGCGAGGGGTAGCCGGAGAGGCCGCCCTTCTGCTTCAGCTTCGAGAAGTCCTGGCGGCCGGTGAGCAGCTTGTGGACGTAGGACTGGTGGCCGGTGTCCCACAGCACCCGGTCCTTCGGGGACTCGAACACGCGGTGCAGGGCGATGGTCAGCTCGACCACACCGAGGTTCGGGCCGAGGTGGCCGCCGGTCTTGGAGACGGCGTCGACGAGGAAGGTCCGGATCTCCTCGGCCAGCTGGTCCAGCTGCTCCAGGCTGAGCCGGTCCAGATCGCGCGGTCCCCTGATGCGGGTCAGCAGCGGCACCCGTGCCTCCTTGCGAGTAGAGCTGATCGAGCTGTTGCCGGGCTTGTCGAGTCTAATGTTCCGCCTTTGCGGACCGCGCCCGGGCCGTGCGTCATTCGTCACGCGATCGGCTGTACCCAAGAACAGCCTTTCCTACGACCTTTCCTGTGACATGACTGTGCCCGGTACCGCGATCGGTACCGGGCACTGGTCCGAAAGGACGCAGGTCAGCCGCGACCTGCCGCCTTCTGGCTCTTGCGGGACACGGAGTCGATGACGACCGCGCCGAGCAGAACGCCACCCGTGATCATGTACTGGATCGACGTGTTCATGTTGAGCAGGTCGAGACCGGTCTGGATCGACTGGATGACGAGCATGCCCAGGAGGGCGGACCAGACGGAGCCGCGACCGCCGAAGAGGCTCGTACCGCCGATGACCGCGGCCGCGATGGCCAGCATCAGCGTGTTGCCGCCGCCCGCGTTCAGCGTGGCGCTCTGGGTCTGACCGGCGAAGAACATACCGCCGACCGCCGCGAAGCCGCCGGAGATGGCGAACACGGTGATGCGGATCATGGACACGTTGATACCGGCACGGCGCGCGGCCTCGATGCCGCCGCCGACCGCGAAGACCTTGCGGCCGTACGGGGTACGGCGCAGCACGAAGTCCACGATCACCAGGGAGGCGAGGAAGATCACCAGCGAGTTGGAGACACCGGCCGAGGAGTTCAGCACGGCCGCGGTGACGAACGCGGCGACGGCGAGCAGGACGACCCGCAGGGCGATCTCGCTGGTGGGCCGGAAGGGCACTCCGGCGGCCTTGCGGCGGCGCTGGTCGACGAGCGAGCCGTAGGCCAGGGAGGCGGTGCCGAGGGCGGCGAGAATGTAGGCGCCGGCGATCGACTGGTCCATGAAGAACGAGCTCTGGCCGAGCAGGTGCACCGGACCCTCGTCCGGGATGTTGATGGTGCCGCTCGAACCGAGCAGCCACAGCATCAGACCGTTCCAGCCCAGGAAGCCGGCCAGTGTCACGACGAACGCCGGTACGCCGATCCTCGCGAAGAAGAAGCCGTGCAGGGCGCCGATGCCGATACCGGTGACGATGGTCAGGATCAGCGCCAGCCAGCCGTTCATCCCGTGGTTGACCACGAAGACGGCGAACAGGGTGGACGCCAGACCGCTGACCGAGCCGACGGACAGGTCGATCTCGCCGAGCAGCAGCACGAAGACCAGGCCGATGGAGAGCATGCCGGTGGCCGACAGGTAGTAGCTGATGTTGGACAGGTTGTCCGCGCTCAGGAACCGGCTGTTCTGGGACTGGAAGATGATGCCGATGACGATCAGGCCGATGACGACCGGCAGCGAGCCGAGTTCACCGCCCTTGACCTTGCGCTTGAACTCGGTGATGTAGCCCTTGAAGCCCTCTTCGCGGATCAGCAGCCGGGGGTCGACGACCGTGGCGGCGGCACTCGCGGCCGTGGGGTCGTCGGCGGGGGCCGGGGCGGTCGGTTCGACCGCGTCCTTCTTCACGGTGCCTGACGTGTCGCTCACTTTGCCGCCTCCGTGCTGCGCACCGCACGACGGGTCACGGCGTTGTCCGTGGCACCGGTGATCGCGGCGATGATCGTTTCCTGACTGGTGTCCTTCACCGGGAAGGAGCCGTTGTTCTTGCCCAGCCGCAGCACGTTGACGGTGTCCGCGACCGCCTTGACGTCGGCCATGTTGTGGCTGATGAGGATGACGCCGAGGTTGCGCTCGCGCAGCCGCTCGACCAGGTCGAGGACCTGGGCGGTCTGCTCGACGCCGAGGGCGGCGGTGGGCTCGTCGAGGATGACGACCTTGGGGTCACCGATCAGCGCGCGGGCGATGGCGACGACCTGTCGCTGGCCACCGGAGAGGCTGGCGATCGGGATCCGCACGCTCGGGATGCGGATGGAGAGGGTGCTCAGCAGTTCGCGGGAGTTCTTCTCCATCGTGACCTCGTCGATGACACCGCGGCGAAGCAGCTCACGCCCGAGGTACAGGTTGCCGACGACGTCGAGGTTGTCGCACAGCGCGAGGTCCTGGTAGACCGTCGCGACGCCGAGTCCCTGGGCGTCGTGCGGCTTGTTGATGCTGACCGGGTTGCCCTCCCATTCGATGACTCCTTCATCGATGGGGTGCACTCCGGCGATCGTCTTCACCAGGGTGGACTTTCCTGCGCCGTTGTCGCCGACCAGTGCGACCACTTCTCCGGCGTGAACCTCCAGCTCTACGTCGGTGAGGGCCTGCACCGCACCGAATCGCTTGGAGACTCCGCGCAACGCCAGCACGGGCGTAGCGGACACGTGAACCATCTCCTTCGCCGCCTGACCGGCGGGGATGCCGCGCTTGTCAAAAGACGCGGAGGGTTGTGCCTAGGCACAGATTTACAAGATGAACATGCGCGCGGCCGGTGCCAGTTGGCAACGGCTGCGTTCGCACGGGTTCCGATCGGCGCCCGCCCCACAGCGGGGTTTGAAGGTGGGGCGGACGCCGAAGGGGCTTTGTCACCGCTGGGCGGTGGTTACGACAGACCGGCCGCCTTGCACGCCGCGGCGTACTCCGAGGTGCAGATCTGCGCGACGGTGTAGAGACCGTCCTTGACGACCGTGTCCTTGATGTTGGCCTTGGTGACCGACACCGGGACGAGCAGCTGCGAGGGGACCTTGTCGCCGGAGCCGCTGGTCTGGGTCGTGGTGGCGAGCGAGGAGATGCTCTTGCCCTGTGCCAGGTCGACGGCGAGCGTCGCGGCGGCCTCGGCCTCCGGCTTGAAGGCCTTGTAGACGGTGCTGGACTGGGTACCGGCGACGATGCGCTGGATACCGGCGAGCTCCGCGTCCTGGCCCGTCAGCGGGATGCCGCTGATCTTCGCGCCCTTGAGGACGGTGGCGATGCCACCGGCCATGCCGTCGTTGGCGGAGTAGACGCCCGCGATGTTCTTGGCACCGAGCTGCGTGATGGCCGCGGACATCTTCTGCCCGGCGACGGTGTCCTTCCACAGGCCGGACTGCTCGTACGCGATGTCGACCTTGCCGTCGAGGGCCTCGTGGGCGCCCTTCTTGAACATCGCGGCGTTCGGGTCGGCGTCGTCACCGTTGATCATGACGATCTTCGACTTCGTGGTGGCCTTGGAGCCCAGCGCGGTGAGGAGCGCCTCGCCCTGGAGCTTGCCGACCTGGACGTTGTCGAAGGAGACGTAGGCCGAGACCGGGCCCTGGGCCAGACGGTCGTACGCGACGACCTTGATGCCCTTGTCGACCGCCTGCTGGATCGAGGACTTGATCGCGGCGGAGTCCTGGGCGCTGATCACGATGACCTTGACGCCCTTGGTGATCATGCTGCTGACCTGCTGGGCCTGGGTGGCCGCGCTGGCGTTGGCGTTGTTGTACTCGACGGTGCAGCCGGAGCAGAGCTCCTTGACCTTGGCCTCGAAGTACGGCTTGTCGAACTTCTCGTACCGCGTGGTGACACTGTCGGGCAGGAGCAGGCCGATCTTGGCGTTGGTACCGCCCGAGGAGCTGGAAGAGCTGCTGTCGGACTTCTTGTCGTCGCCGGCCTTGCCACAGGCGGCCAGCGAGACGGCCATCGTGGTGGCGATGACAGCAACGGCGGCACGACGCATACGCGTGTTCACTTCAGAAACCTCCCTGACGAGGCCGCGACGTTGCGGCCGAGGTGGCTGGAAGTCAACTCGGCCACGCGTGCGACGTCAAGAAGTAAATACTTAACGAGATGGCAACGGCGTCGTGCGTTCTCTAAGTGAAGACAGGTGTCGCCGCGGTCAGCGACCCGTCCAAAAGTGTCGAATCGCCCATCTCGCTGAGCGCGAGAGCGAGTGCTCCGAGCACCTCCGCACGGCCTCCAAGTGCCCCCGGGAGAACGGACAGTTGACGCGCCGCACTGGGGATCGCATAGCGGCCGACAGACTCCCTGATCGGCCCGAGCACCAGCTCACCGGCCTCGGCGAGATCGCCACCGAGGACCACTCGGCTCGGGTTCAGCAAATTGCAGAGATTGGCGACTCCACTGCCGATGTGTCGGCCGACGTCGGCGATCACCCGACGACAGCCCGGGTCTCCGTCCCGCGCCAGCCGTACGACTCCCTCCATGGTCAGATCGGTGCCGTGGCTGGGCTGGAGGAGCGGCAGCACATAGCGCGCGGCCGTGAAGGTCTCCAGGCAGCCCCGGTTTCCGCAACGGCAGACAGGGCCGGACTCATCAAGAGTAATATGCCCGATTTCTCCCGCTGTGCCACCCGGGCCCCGGTAGATCGTGCCGTTGATGACCAGTCCCGCGCCGACCCCGCTGGCGACCTTGATGTACGCCAGGTCCCTGACCCCGCGCCCACTGCCCCAGACCAGCTCACCGAGGGCGCCGAGGTTGGCGTCGTTGTCCACGTGCACCGGTACGCCCAGACGGCTGCCGAGCTCCTCGGCGGGTCTGGTGCCGGTCCAGCCCGGGAGGATGGCGGTGGAGCCCAGGGTGCCCGATTCCACGTCGATCGGCCCGGGTACTCCGAGGCCTACCCCGGCGATCTTGGAACGGTCCACTCCGGTCGCCGCGATCAGCCGGTTGACCAGCTCTTCCGCCCGGTCGAAGCCCTGTGTGGAGGAGGCGTCCACGTCGACGGGCTCGGACTCCTCGGCCAGCACCTGGTGGGCGAGATTTCCGACCGCGACGCGCAAATGCGTGTGCCCGAAGTCGACGCCGATCACGATGCCGGCGTCCCCGCTCAGCGACACGCTGCGGGCCCGGCGGCCGCCCGCCGAGGTCGGTGTGACCTCGACCGTTCCGCCGTCCTTGAGCTCGCGCACGATGTTGGAGACCGTCGCGGCGGACAGACCCGTCGTCCTCGCGATCTCCGCCTGCGTGAGCGACCCGGCCAGCCGCACCGCTCGCACGACCCGCTCTAGATTCGCTCGGTGCAGCGACGACTGCGACCCCGGAGTCTCCACGACGACCTCCTGCGCGCGGGACCGCATCGATGAGGCCCCGTCTATGTCCAACTAGTGAACTCTAAGCTGAGCCGTTCGGGTCGCCTCCCGTCAAGAGGTTGAACCGCATCGAGGGTCCAGGACACATACGTGGACACCGCTCCCGGCCTGCCGGGAGCGGTGGCGGAACGATCTCTTCCTGTCGCGTCGCCCAGGCGGGTTACTTCAGCGTCGCCGATGTCAGACCGGACTGCACCTGGCGCTGGAACGACAGGTAGACGACCAGCATCGGGATCATGGCGATCGTGACCCCCGCGAAGAGAACGGGCAGGTCGGAGGCGTAGCCCTGCTGCTGCTGGAGTTGGATGAGCCCCTGGGTGAGGACATAGCGCTCCGGGTCCGAGCCGCTCTGCGGCTGCATCAGGACCGTCGGCAGGATGAACTGGTTCCACTGGCCGAGGGTGTTGAAGATGCCGACACTGATCAGCCCGGCCTTGGCCATCGGCAACATCACTTGGAAGAACGTCCGGGTGTGCGAGGCGCCGTCGAGGATCGCCGCCTCGAAGACCGCCGTGGGCAGCGTCCGGAAGAACGCGTGCATGAAGAACACCGTGAACGGCATCGAGTAGGCGATGTAGACCAGGATCAGCCCCTGGTACGTGTTCAGCATGTCGAGCCGCTTGACCATGAAGAACAGCGGGACCAGCGCGAGGAACACCGGGAACATCGCGCCGGCGACGAAGAAGTAGTACAGCAGCCGGTTGCCCCAGAACCGGTAGCGGGCCAGCACGTACGCGGCCATCGAGCCGAACAGCATCGTCAGCGGCACCGAGAACACCAGCACGATCAGGGTGTTCAGGAAGTAGTCGCCGATGCCCTTGCTCCAGGCCCGCCGGAACACGTCGAACGACCAGTTGTGCGGCCAGCCGAAGGCCGAGTTGCCGATCTGCACGTCCGTCTTGAACGAACTGAACACCAGCCACAGCAGCGGCAGCACGATCAACAGGGCCCACAGGGCCAGGAAGCCGTGCGAGAAGACGTTCAGAACCACGCCCTCGCTGCGTGGTTCACCGGGCCGGGCGCCGGCCTTCCGGACCGACGGCTGCGGCGGGACGGTGCCGCCCGTGGGGGCGGTCTCCTTCAGGGGTGCGCTCATCGTCGTATGTCTCCCGCTCAGAACTCGATGCGCTCACGGCGGGTGGCGCGCAGCGTGACCACGGACAGGACCAGGGTGAGCAGCAGCATGACGACGCCCATCGCGCAGGCGTAGCCGCTCTTCCCGAAGTAGAGGAAGTTGCGCATCATCACGGTCGACATGACGTCGCTGCCGTGGTCGGGACCGCCTCCGTAGGCGCCCATGTTCGAGGTCATGGAGGAGACCAGGACGAACATGTCCATCGCGATGATGCCGAGGTACACCCAGGCCGTCTGGACGGTCTCCCAGAGCAGCGGCAGGGTGATCCGGAAGAAGGACTGGGAGCGGTTCGCGCCGTCGATCAGGGCGGCCTCGTAGATGTCCCGCGGAATGGACTGCATGGCCGCGGAGAAGAGCACCAGATAGAAACCGACGCCGTGCCAGACGACGACCGCCATCAGCGCCCAGAGCACCATGTTGGGCTCGTTGAGCCACTCCACCGGATTGTTGGCGTCCACCAGGTGGAGTTTGATCAGAAAACCGTTGAGCAGACCGCCGCCGTCACTGCGGTACACGGCGTTGAACAGGACCGCGAGAATCGCCAGCGACAGCACCTGCGGGAAGAAGTAGACGATTTTGTAGAACCCGCTGCCGGCGACTCCCTGTACGCCACCGGCTTTGCTGCGTCCTCCCGCGTTCACCATGAAGGCGAAGAAGAGGGCGAGCAGAATGGTGATCACGGGGATGAACACCAGGAACAGGAGGTTGTGCCAGATGGCCTCCTTGAAGACGTCGTCGTGGAGCAGCGCCCGATAGTTGTCCAGTCCGACGAACTTGAAGGTCTGTGACTCACCCTTCCAGTCGGTCAGCGAATAGCCGAACGTCTGGATGTACGGCCAGATCACGAAGATCAGATAGAGCGCCACGGGGACGAAGAGAAATCCCGCGACGAACCTGTACTGCCCTTTGCGCATTGGCGTTTCCTGCCCCTGGTGTCCCGAGCGTGATCAGGTGGTGCGATCAGGCGTTGTGATCAGGAGTGCACGTTCTTCTTGGACGCCGGGTCCTTTGCCTGCTTGTCGACGGCGGCCTGACAGCGCTTCAGCCACTCCGCGGGCTGGATGCGCTTGGCCATCAGCTCGTTGGACGCGTTCTGGATGGAGGTGTCCATCTCGCTGTACCAGTCGGGGTAGAGGTAGCGGAAGGTGTTGGCACCGGCCGCCTTGGACGCCTCGACGGTGGACTGGGTGCCCGGGCGCAGGGTGACGCTGGAGTCGACACCGTCCTTGAGGATGGTGAGGGAGTTGGCCTCCTTGGCGAAGAGCGTCGACCACTCCTTGGAGAGCATGTGGCGCATGAACTCCTGCGCGCCGGGGAGGTTCTTGGCCTTCGCCGGGATGATGAAGGGTTCGCCGGAGCCGGCCCGGATCGCCTCGAACGGCATCTTGCTGCCGGGCAGCAGCGGCATCGGCAGGAACTTCATGTCGAAGTCCGTGGGCGTCAGCTTGAGCTGCTCGTTCTCCAGCCAGGAACCACAGGTGATGAAGGCGGCCTTGTACTGGTTCCAGCGGGTCTGCGACTCGGTGTGGGTCAGGCCGTTGGTGCCGGGCATCAACAGGCCCTTCTCCACCACCTCGTAGATCGCCTCGACGCCGGCCTGCGCGGCGGCCGAGCCGACGAAGGCCTTCGGGTCGAGGTTGTCGATCGCCTTGACGGCGTCGATCCCGCCCTTCTTGGCGATGAGGTCCATGATGGCGACGTTGATGTAGTACGGGTACTTGCCCTGGTGGGCGAGACCGCCGATGCCGGCCTTCTTCGCCTGCTGGCAGACCGCGATGAACTCGTCCCAGGTCTTCGGCGGCGTCCAGCCCTTCTCCTTGAAGAGCTTGCCTGAGTACCACAGACCCCAGACCGTGTAGATGTAGTTGAGGGCGACGACCTTGCCCTCCTGGACACCCGGGTCGAGGGTGCCGGGGATCAGCAGATCGCGGACCTTCTTGGTCGGGTCGTCGATCGCGGGCGCGTCCAGTACCGCGGAGAGGTCGAGCAGCTGGCCGTTCTTGTACAGGACGTCGACCTTGATCTGCTGGGCGCCGGAGTCGTCGACGATGTCCGGCGGGTTGCCCGCGTTGAAGCGGGGCTGGAGCTTGCCGGTGATCTCCTGCGTTCCGGTGTGGGTGGAAGTGACGCCGATCTTCGTCTTGAAGTTGGCTTCCCACGCCTTCGCGTAGTCGTCGCCGTAACCGCCCTTGAAGACGACGACGTCGAGCTTGCTGCCCTTCTTCACACCGAAGGGATTCGACTTCGACGTGGTGCCCTTGGTGCTGTCGTCACTGCTGCTGTCGTCCCCGCCACCGCTGGCACAGGCGGACAGGAAACTCATCGTGGGTACGGCGATCAGGCCGAGTGCGGCCGACCGCTTGATCAGATCACGGCGGCCGACGCCATTGGAACCGTTGTTCTCGGCTGAAGTGGATCCCATGCTCAAGTCCTCGCCTTCAACAGGACTCAGGCGGTGAACCGGATCCTCCCCGGCACCGCGGTCAGGTCGAGCTTGGTCGTGCAGAGGTACTTCGTGCGTACTGCTGTGAGAGCGGTGTCGAACGCGACAGGTATAGTCCACTTCCGGCCGACAGAGCAAGATCGAATGCAGGGTAGGTTGTCGGTCTTTTCCGAAGTGAGACCTCGCGGAAATATGAAGGCCCTGTGTGTTCGATGCCGGAGAAATCCCCGCTATTGCGCTCGAATGCCGCACTCAACACCCTTGACATCCCTGGTCACTTGACTCCCTACTGTTGCTTGCGCGTCGAAATTGACAACGTTGTCCCACGTGCAGGGAGGATGCCCTCGTATGCATCACAGATGGTGGGGTCCGGCGGCCGTCTCGGTGGCCGCCGTCGCTCTGGTGGCGGGCTCGCAGGGGGCGGCCGTCGCGCTGCCCGTCAAGGCTCCCGCTCCGGCCGGGGAGTTCGCCTCCTCCTTCGAGACGGGTGATCCGGCACCGGACTGGCTGAACACCGTGGACACCGCGCCGGACGGCTCCAAGCGGGCCTCCGGCGTCGACGGGGGATACACCAGCGGTATCCCCGGCAATGTGGACGACCACGTCACGGACCTGCGGGCCAGCGGCGAGAACACCGGCGCGGGCGAGGTGAAGGAGAACCTCGTCGACGGCGAGTCCGGCACCAAGTGGCTCACCTTCGCACCCACGGGCTGGGTCGAGTTCGACCTCGACAAACCGCTCAAAATAGTGACGTACGCGCTGACTTCGGCCAACGACCACGACGAGCGCGACCCGCAGGACTGGACCCTCCAGGGGTCGACCGACGGCAAGGACTGGAAGACCGTCGACACCCGCTCCGGCGAGTCGTTCTCCGCCCGCTTCCAGACCAAGTCGTACGACCTCGCCGAGCCCGCCGAGTACCAGCACTTCCGGCTGGACGTGAGCAGGAACAACGGCGGCGACATCCTTCAGCTCGCCGACGTCCAGTTCTCCACCGGCTCCACGACCGCCCCGATCCCCGAGGACATGCTCTCGCTGGTCGACCGCGGCCCCAGCGGCTCCCCCACCGCCAAGGCGGGCGCCGGCTTCACCGGGACGCGCGCGCTGCGCTACGCGGGCCGTCATACGGCGACGGGGCGGGCGTACTCGTACAACAAGGTCTTCGACGTGGACGTGGCCGTCGGCCGCGACACCGAGCTGTCGTACAGGATCTTCCCGCAGATGGCCGACGGCGACCTCGACTACGACGCCACGAACGTCTCCGTCGACCTCGCCTTCACCGACGGCACCTATCTCAGCGGCCTCGGCGCGGCGGACTCGCACGGCTTCGCGCTCTCCCCGCAGGGGCAGGGCGCGGCGAAGATCCTCTACGTCAACCAGTGGAACAACGTCCTCTCGCGGATCGGTTCGGTCGCGGCCGGCAAGACCGTCGACCGCATCCTGCTGGCCTACGACTCCCCGAGCGGGCCGGCGAAGTTCCGCGGCTGGCTCGACGACGTGAGCATCAAGAGCGTCGCGCCCGAGAAGCCGAAGGCGCATCTGTCCGACTACGCGCTCACCACCCGCGGCACCAACTCCAGCGGCAGCTTCTCGCGCGGCAACAACTTCCCCGCCACCGCGCTGCCGCACGGCTTCAACTTCTGGACCCCGGTGACGAACTCGTCGTCGCTGAGCTGGCTCTACGACTACGCGCGGGCGAACAACGACGCCAACCTGCCGACGCTCCAGGCGCTCAGCCTGAGCCATGAGCCGAGCCCCTGGATGGGCGACCGGCAGACCTTCCAGGTGATGCCCTCGGCGGCCTCGGGCACGCCCAACACCGACCCGAACGCACGGGAGTTGGCGTTCCGGCACGAGAACGAGACGGCCCGCCCGTACTACTACGGCGTCACGTTCGAGAACGGTCTCAAGGCCGAGATGGCCCCGACCGACCACGCGGCCTCGCTGCGCTTCACCTACCCCGGCGACGACGCGAGCGTCATCTTCGACAACGTCACCGAGCAGGCCGGCCTGACCCTCGACAAGACCGACGGGACCGTCACCGGCTACTCGGACGTCAAGTCCGGTCTGTCCACGGGCGCCACGCGCCTCTTCGTGTACGGCGTGTTCGACGCGCCGGTGACGGACGGCTCGTCCACCGGGGTCAAGGGCTATCTGCGGTTCAAGGCGGGCGCCGACCACACGGTCACCCTGCGCCTGGCCACCTCGCTGATCAGCGTCGACCAGGCGAAGGCCAACCTGAGCCAGGAGATCCCGGACGGCACCTCCTTCGACACGGTCAAGGACCAGGCCCAAAAGGTGTGGGACAAGCTGCTCGGCAAGGTCGAGGTGGAGGGCGCGACCCCCGACCAGCTGACCACGCTGTACTCCAGCATGTACCGGCTGTACCTGTACCCCAACTCCGGCTTCGAGAAGGTCGGTTCGACCTACCAGTACGCCTCGCCCTTCTCCCCGATGCCGAGCCAGGACACCCCGACGCACACCGGCGCGAAGATCGTCGACGGCAAGGTGTACGTCAACAACGGCTTCTGGGACACCTATCGGACCACCTGGCCCGCCTACTCACTCCTGACGCCCGGTCAGGCGGGCGAGATGGTCGACGGGTTCGTGCAGCAGTACAAGGACGGCGGCTGGACCTCGCGCTGGTCCTCCCCCGGCTACGCGGACCTGATGACCGGCACCTCCTCGGACGTCGCGTTCGCGGACGCGTACGTCAAGGGCGTGCGGTTCGACGCCGAGTCGGCCTACGACGCGGCCGTCAAGAACGCCACTGTCGTGCCGCCCTCCTCGGGCGTCGGCCGCAAGGGCATGACCACCTCGCCCTTCCTCGGCTACACGAGCACCGACACCGGCGAGGGCTTCTCCTGGGCCATGGAGGGCTACAACAACGACTACGGCATCGCGCGGATGGGCCTGGCCCTCTACAAGAAGACCGGCGAGAAGCGCTACAAGGAGGAGTCCGAGTACTTCCTCAACCGCGCCCAGGACTACGTGAACCTCTTCGACCAGCAGGCCGGGTTCTTCCAGGGCAAGGACGCCAAGGGCAACTGGCGGGTGGACTCGGCGAGTTACGACCCGAAGATCTGGGGCTACGACTACACGGAGACCGACGGCTGGGGCTACGCCTTCACCGCCCCGCAGGACAGCCGCGGCCTCGCCAACCTCTACGGCGGTCAGAAGGCCCTCGGCGACAAGCTCGACGAGTACTTCGCCACCCCGGAGAAGGCCTCGTCCGCCACCGTCGGTTCCTACGGCGGCGTCATCCACGAGATGACGGAGGCGCGGGACGTCCGCATGGGCCAGTACGGCCACTCCAACCAGGTCGCCCACCACGTCACTTACATGTACGACGCGGCCGGCGAGCCCTGGAAGGCGCAGAAGGACGTGCGCGAGGTGCTGTCGCGGCTCTACACCGGCAGCGAGATCGGGCAGGGCTACCACGGCGACGAGGACAACGGCGAGCAGTCGGCCTGGTACCTCTTCTCCGCGCTCGGCTTCTACCCGCTGGTGATGGGCAGCGGCGAATACACCATCGGCTCCCCGCTGTTCACCAAGGCGACCGTCCACCTGGAGAACGGCAAGGACCTGGTCGTCAAGGCGCCGAAGAACAGCACGAAGAACGTCTACGTCCAGAGTCTGACGGTCAACGGCAAGCCCTGGACGTCGACTTCGCTCCCGCACTCGCTGCTGGAGAAGGGCGGAGTGCTGGACTTCTCGATGGGCTCCAAGCCCTCGGCGTGGGGCAGCGGCAAGAACGCGGCTCCGGTGTCGATCACCAAGAACGACAAGGTGCCCACCCCCCGCAGCGACCAACTCGCCGCCACTGGCGCCCTGTTCGACAACACGTCGGCCACGGCCGCCACGGTGACCTCGGTGGACCTGCCGGTCGCCAAGGCCGTCAAGGGCATCCAGTACACGCTGACCTCGTCGACGGACCACACGCAGGCGCCGACCGGCTGGACCCTCCAGGGCTCGGCCGACGGCACCAAGTGGAAGACGCTCGACAAGCGCTCCGGCGAGTCCTTCACCTGGGACAGGCAGACGCGCGCGTTCTCGGTCGAGTCACCTGGCTCGTACGCCCATTACCGCCTGGTCCTGGACGGCTCCTCGACGCTCGCGGAGGTGGAGCTGCTGGCCTGAGGCACCGTCACGGCACGGGGAGGCGGGGCAGCAGTCTGCGCAACGCCTCCGCGTGCTGGTGGACCCGTCTGAGCACGCCTCTTCTGGTCGACGCGAAGACGGGGACGTCCTGGGCCGGGCCGCACGCGGCGGCCTTGTACAGGTCGTCCAGCCAAGCGCCCTTCCCCCTGGTGCCGTCCGGCGCCAGGGGGATCAGCCGTGTCAGGACCTCCGACTCGGCGCCGCCCAGGAACCAGACGCGCACCATCAGATCCGCGCGCAGATAGCGCAGCCCGCCCTCTATGTCCTCCGGCGGCGCGAAGCCCTCGCCCTCGACCAGGAAAGCGAAGGCCGAACGCGCTTCGGCCCGGAACTCCTCGGGCAGCTGCGGCCGTTTACCCATCTGCGGATGCTCGCACGCGCCACTGTGCCCCCGCCACCGGAACGGACGAGGGCACACATTGTGGACGTCAGTTCACCGCAAGGGTGAACACATGGAGATCCGGGTCGTCCGGAAGTGTCACGCTCTTGATGGTCTTGCCCGTCGGTGCCGCGAACGGCTTGGTGGCGAACACATAGGTGACGACCGGGTCCTTGTCCGCACCCGCGACATTGCGGTACGTGGTCCGCGCGACGATCTCGTTGCCGTACTGCACGGTGCCGCCGCCCCCGCCGACCGTCCAGTCCGTGAAGGACAGGTCGATCACGTCGGTGCTGCCGTCGGTGTAGGTGACGGTGGCCTTCGTCTGCTGGTTGCCGTTGACCGCGCTGCCGACGAACGACAAGTCGGCTGCGGGCTGCGGGAGTTGGAGGGTCTGGCCGGCCGCCGAGACATTGTCCGGGCGCCCGTTCGGCGAGCCCGGCCAGGTGAAGCCGAGCCCGTCCACCGTGCCCGTGCCGCCCGGGGTGAGCCCGGCCGCCGCGAGCGCCTGGAGGGAGTAGCTCCAGCCGCCCCCGTCGTAGTCCGCCTCGTCGTGCTCGCCGGTGTCGTCGGAGACGCCGGTGTTGTTGTAGGCGGCGAGCAGGGTGCCGGGCGCGGCGACCGTGAGGGACACCGGCTGCTCGTACGACGTGTCGCCCGAGGTGACGGTGACCTTCACGTCGTAGAAGCCCTGCTTGACGTCGGTGGCGGCGCTCAGGGTGATGTCCTGGGAACCGTCGACGACCGTTCCCTGCGCGGGAGTCGCCGTGACTCCGGCGGGCGTCTCGACGCTGTAGCGGACCTCGGGTCCGGTGCCGCCGCTCAGGGAGAGGGCCTTGATGTTGACCTTGGTGGTGTCGCCGGGCGCGAGGGTCGCGGCGGTCGGGCCGACGCCGATCTGGTACGGCTGTTCACCGGTGCGGAAGGACGGCGGGGCATCGGCGGGGGCGCTGCCCCAGGTGCGGTTCGGGGTGGTGGAGAGGGTGTAGTCGAGGGTGCCGCCGTTCCTGACGATCGAGGAGGAGAGCCAAGGGCGGTCGCTGCTGCGGCCGTTGACCTTCAGGGACTGGATGTACGGGGCGTCGGTCGCGGCGCCGTCCGCGCGGATGGAGATCTCGTTGCCTTGGGGGCGCTTGATCTCGATGCGCTCGAACAGCGGTGAGGCCAGGGTGAGTTCGGCGCGCGAGGGGACCTGGGGGTACATGCCGAGCGCGGAGAAGACGTACCAGGACGACATCTCGCCGAGGTCGTCGTTGCCGGGGATGCCGGCGGGGTCGGTGGTCCAGAGCTGCTTCATGGCCGCCCTGACCGTCTCCTGGGTCTTGTAGGGGGCTCCCGCGTAGTCGTAGAGGTAGGGGACGTTGACGGACGGCTCGTTGTCGAGCTCGGACTTGTCGCCGCCGCTGCCCGTGAAGGCCCAACTCCCGTCCGCCTCATGGAAGAAGGAGTCGAGGCGAGCGAGGGCTTTGTCGGTGCCGCCCATGGCCGCGAACAGCCCGGCGGGGTTGTGCTGGACCATCCAGGTGTACTGGGCGGCCGTGCCCTCGACGAAGCCGTTGCCGGTGCCCGGGGTGAAGCCGGTGACCCAACTGCCGTCCGCCTTGCGGTTGGCGATGTAGCCGCCGGTCGGGTCGGCGGCGATGTCGAAGTTGTTCTGCCACCACTGGGCACGCTGGGCGAAGTCGGCCGCCGTGCTCTTCTTCCCAGCAGCCGTGGCGAGTTGGGAGAGCGCGAAGTCCGCCGTGGACATCTCCAGCGTCTCGGCGGCGCCGCCCCAGGCGTTGGAGACGGACGGCATGTAGTGCAGGTTCAAGTACTTGTCCAGGGACGGGCGTTGACCGACGGACAGCACCGGCTTGCCGGACGAGGACAGGTCCTGCGCGGTCGGGACCGTCGCCGCCCGGACGAGGGAGGCGAGGGCCCCCTTCAGGTCGAAGTCCGTGCCGCCGAAGGCCCGGATGCCGGCCAGGGCGGTGGGCGAGGGGTCGCCGTTCATGACGTGGGTGCCGCTCGCGCCGTGCAGCCAGCGGTCCCAGATCCCGCCGTTCTGCCGGGCGAGTTCGTAGAGGGACTGGGCGATGTCCGAGCCGGTGCGGGGGTTGAGGAGGGTGAGGAGCTGGACCTGGGAGCGGTAGACGTCCCAGCCGGAGAAGGTGCCGTACTGGGCTTGATGCCCTCGGCTGACCTTGTGCACCTTGCCGTCGCTGCCCGTGTAGCTGCGGTCGGCGTCGCTGATGACGTTGGGGTGCAGGAGGGAGTGGTAGAGCGCGGTGTAGAAGGTGGTGCGTTCGGTGTCGGTGCCGCCGCCGACCTTGATCGCGCCGAGCTGGTCGCGCCAGGCGCGGTGGGCCGCGTCCTCGACGGCGTCGAAGGTGCGCTTCGGCGGGTTCTCCGCCGCGAGGTTGGCCTCGGCGCCGGCCTGGCTGACGTACGAGACACCGACCTTGACGCCGACCGGGCCGGTGCCGGGCTCGAACTCGACGTAGCCGCCCGCGCCCTTGCCCGCGACGGGACGGCCGCCGTTGGTGAAGCCGCCCGTGCCGCCGGTCGCGGAGGTCGACCCCGGGGTCAGCCTGTCGTCCTGCCAGGTGCCGGTGGTCTTGAAGGCGCGGTCGAAGGTCGCGGTGAAGTACAGGGTGTAGTAGGCGCGTTGGCCCTCGGGGTCGAGGTAGCCGCAGAAGTTGCCGGAGGTGACCGAGCCGGAGACGGTACGGGTCGCCGGGTCGATGGTGACCGACGAATCGGTGGAGCCCACCTCGGAGTTGGCGGTGCGGATCAGGAGTGAGGCGGGCTTGTCGGCCGGGTAGGTGAAGCGGCCGGAGCCGGTACGGGCCGTGGCCGTGAGGTCGGCGGTGACGCCCGAGGCGAGGCCGACCTTGTAGTGGCCGGGCTCGGCGGTCTCGGTGGTGTGGCTGAAGTCGGAGGCGTAGACGGCGTCCTTGGTGTCGCTCGCCGGGGAGGAGGTGACCTCGCCGGCGTACGGGAAGAACGGGATGTCGCCGCTGCCGCCCGCGCAGCCCGTGCCGGACATGTGGGTGAGGCTGAAGCCGCGGATGCGGGTGGCGTCGTACTGGTAACCGCCCGGTGCGGCCGTGCTGGTGGCGCTGCCTCTGGTGTTCTCCGGGCTCCAGGAGAGCATGCCGAAGGGCACCACGGCGCCCGGGAAGACATTGCCGCCGTTCTTGGTGCCGATCAGCGGATCGACGTAGGCGCTGGGGTCCTTGACGAGTTGCGGCGGGGCGGCGGTGGCCGCCAGGGCGGGGGTGGCACCGCCTACCGCGAGAGCGGCGGCCAGTGCCGCGGCAGGCAATTTTCGCCCACCAAGGAGCGGCGTCCGGTGCGTGCTCTCGGCGTGCCGGCCGGAAGCCCTCGTACTGGACGTGCTTGGGCTTTCGGCCGGTGCGGCGAGTGGGGGCACCTCCCAGGCCCTTGAGGCACTGGGGGAGCGTGCCGGGCGCCGTGACGGGGCGGACATTGCCTGTCGCGGTACTGGCAGCAGGGACGTGGGACGGAAACGCATAGTGCGGCCCCTCCTCCTTCGGACGGGTCGCGCACCACAGGTCGCACAAGCCGCAGGGACAGTAACGTGCGCCACCCGTACCACGGAAGAGCGCGTGGGCCGGCGAGGGCGCGCGCGTCGGCCACTCGGACGGCGTCCGCAGGCCAACTGGGTTGACATCGTTGTCCGTTGGCGCGGTAGAGTCGTATGCAGACCATTAGACAACGTTGTCGCATCGCAGCGTCGCCCAAGCCACGCACCACCCGGGTGGGCTCATCCCCCATCGCCCATCCGGCTCGCGGACCCGGTGGCCCCCGTCCACCGGGTCCGCCCCGAGCAAGGGGTCAACCGACCTGGCAGGGAAGGGCAGTTGCCGGGTCACCTCCGTCGCCGTTCACGACGTAGCCGAAGGTGGTGCTCTGTCCCGGACTCAGCGAACCGTTCCAGTCGGCGTTGTGGACCATCACGTCCTGGCCGGTGTAGGTCGGGTTGCCGTTCCAGAGGCTGGTGACCGACTGGCCGCCCGGGAGCGTCCAGTCGACCATCCAGCCGAGCATCGGGACGTCGCCGGAGTTGGTGACGGTCACCTCGGACTGGTAGCCGCCGGGCCAGCTGCCCGTCGTGCGGCGGGTGGCCGAACAGACCCCGGGTACCGGGTCGGTGGGGTTGCCCGGGTCGTGAATACCCGTCACTTCGCCGTTGCCGCCGTCGAATACGACGTCGGAGCAGGAGTAGAAGGTCTCGGTGCTGTCCGAGCGCTGCCACACCATGTAGATGATGTGCCGCCCCGACTTGTTCGCCGGAAGCTGCCCGGTCCAGGAGTAGTTGGCCTCGACCGTGCCGGGAGTGCCGTTGAGCGGCGGGTGGTCGACCGTGAGGAACGGGGTGGCCTCCATGTCGTCCCAGGTGAGCGTCTTCGTCGGGTCGAAGCCGTCCTTGGTGATGTAGACGTAGAACCAACCCGGGTGCGCCGCCCAGGCGTTGTACGAGAAGTCGACCGTCGCGCCCGAGGTGAGGTGGGTGAGCGGCCAGTCGTCGCGCGGGAGGTCGAAGCCGGTGAAGTTGGGGTTGCCGCCGCTGCACAGCTGACCGTCCGGCACGAAGCCGCGGGTGCGGCCGGCGCCGTCGGAACGCAGCACGGAGAACCAGTTGTAGAACGGCGTTGTGCCGCTTACCTGTTGGGCCGCCTTGCACGCCGGGTTGATCGGTTTGATCTCGCCGGTGGTGGTCAGCGCGTCCTGCCAGCAGAGGAAGGTGCGGCTGCCGGGTTTCATGGGGGTGCCGTGGGCCTCCGCCCGGCCGCCGGCGGCGAGGATCAGGGCCAGGGCGGGGACGGTGGTGAGCAGGGCCAACAGGACGAGGAAGAGGGCTCGTTGGGGGGTGGGGCGCGGTAATCGGGGCTCGGTTCCCGGGATTGTCATATTCATGACAGGTCTACCTTCGCTCGGCGGTCGTGCGGAACGTGCGGAGGTGAAGGCATGGGGTGGGGCGACCCGACCGCACCCGGCGGGTTCCGGACCGCCGGGCGGGTGGGAGCGCTCCCACCCCACTGTCCGTGAAGTTAGCGCGGAGTGGGGAGGCTGTAAACGGCGGGCGGCGGTCGAAGTGGCGCCCGGGGCGGGCCCGTTCAGGAACCGAGCCCCATACGATCCCGTCATGATCGCAGTCGTCGTCACGGTCACACTGACCTTCGCCGGATACGTCGCCACGTACCTCAACGGCCTGCGGCTGGCCCAGCGGCAGGAGCGGCTCGCCCGGGTCGGTCGCCAACTCGGCGACTTCTACGGGCCGTTGTTCGCACTGACGGAAGCCAACGCCCGTACGTTCGCCGCGTTCACGGAACGCCATGCCCGGCCCGGGGGCGTCTCGCCCTTCAGCGACGGGGCGGCCCCGCCGACCGACGAGGAACTGGCCGACTGGCGGCTGTGGGTGACGACCGTGTTCCTGCCCGTCCTGCGCGAGATGCGGGAACTCGTCGTCGGCCGGGCGGATCTGCTGCGGGAGCCGGAGATGCCGTCGCTGCTGCTGGAGCTGTGCGCACACACGGCCGGGTACGAGATCACGGTCGAGCGCTGGGCGCGGGGCGACTTCTCGGAACATCTCTCGCTGGTCTGGTTCCCGGGCCCGGAGTTGGCCGCGTACGCGCGACACGGCTTCGGCGAACTGAAGCGGGAACAGGCGCGGTTGCTGGGCGGCCGCCCGGCCGACGGCAGCTGAGCGCCCCGGCCGATCCGGCCGACCGGGCTCTCGTCGCCGCAACACGCCTGAGCCTTCTCGGCGTTCAGAGGCAGGACATGGATCCGGAACTCTGGACCGAACGCAACACATCGCATCCGCCCCTGCGCTGAGTTCGGTTCCTCGATCAGCGGGAGAACCCTCCGGGAAACAGCGCTAGACCGGCGCCGTACGAGCGCGCAGCTGTGTTTCCGCGGGCGGGAGTTCGGCCGCCGGGAGTTCGATGGTGAACTCGGTGCGGCCGGGGACGCTGGTGACGTCGATGCGGCCGCCGTGGGCGCCGGTGATCGCCGTGGCGATGGCCAGGCCGAGGCCGGAGCCGCCCTCCTTGCCGCCGGAGCGGGCGCGGGAGGCGTCGGCGCGGGTGAAGCGTTCGAAGACGGTGGGGAGGAGGGCCGGGGGGATGCCGGGGCCGTCGTCGCGCACCCGGATGACTACGGTGTGGTCGGCCGTGGCCTCGACGCTCGCCGTGACCGTCGTGCCAACAGGTGTGTGCATACGCGCGTTGGCCAACAGGTTGGCCAACACCTGGTGCAGGCGGGCCTCGTCGCCGATCACCAGGGCGGGGGCGTCCAGGGAGAGGTGGAGCTGCCACTCGTGGCCGGTGCCCGCCGCGCGCGCGTCCCACACCGCCTCGGCGAGCACGGCCGCGAGGTCCACCTCGGCGGACTGAAGCGGGCGGCCCTCGTCGAGCCGGGCGAGCAGCAGCAGGTCCTCCACCAGGCCCGTCATCCGCGCCGACTCGGCGGTGACCCGGCGCCAGGCGAGCCCGGGTTCGATGCGGTCGGTGCCGCGGTTCATCAGCTCGGCGTAGCCCGCGATGGAGGCGAGCGGGGTGCGCAGTTCGTGGCTGGCGTCGGCGAGGAAGCGGCGCATGCGTTCCTCGCTGCGGCGCACCTGCTCCTCGCTGCGCTGGCGTTCGGCGAGCGAGGACTCGACGTGGTCGATCATGCGGTTGAGCGCGGCGCCGACCTGTCCTGCCTCGCTGCCCGGGTCGGTGTCCCGCTCGGGCACCCGGGTCAGCGCGGTGACCTCGCCGTGGCCGAGCGGTGAGCGGGAGACCTCGACGGCGGTGGCGGCGACCCGGCCGAGCGGCCGCAGCTGCCGTCGTACGACCGCGGCGCACAGACAGCCCGCCGCGGTCAGGCCGACGAGGGCGACGCCCGCCTCGACCGCCACCAGACCGCTGATCATGTGCTGTACGTCGTCCATCGGGAGGCCGGTGAGGACCCGGATGCCGTCGGTGTCGAGGGCCGTGAGCCGGTAGGTGCCGAGGCCGGGCACGGACCGGGTGTGCTTCGCGCTGTCGGCGGTGATGCCCGTGAGGGCCGTGCGCTGGGCGGCGGTGAGGTTCTGGGGCGGGGCGTCCTGCCTGACGACGGCCGCGGCGATGATCCTGCCGTTGGCGTCGAACCGTGCGGCGAGCGTCCCGACGGCATGGCCGTTCTCCATGAGGAACCCGAGGTCTCCGTCGAAGCTCGGGTGGTGTTCGGCCCCGCCGAGGCTGCGCTGGGCCGCGTCGCCGACCCGGTCGTCCAAGTCGCCCAGGAGATAGGCGCGTTGGACGAACACGGTGGTGAGGGTCATCGCGGTGCAGACCACCACCAGCGTGGCGCTGATGAAGAGCAGCAGGCGGGTGCGGAGTGAACGGCCGTGCAGGCGGCCTCGGTTGCGGGTCAGGAGGTTCATCTGCCGTCCTCCACGGGCCGTATGGCGTATCCCATCCCCCGGACGGTGTGGATCATCGGCGCCCGGCCCCGGTCTATCTTCCGGCGGAGGCTGGAGATGTAGACCTCGACGAGGTTGCCGCCGCCGTCAAAAGTGGTGCTCCACACGTGGTCGAGGATCTGGGCCTTGCTCAGCACCTGGCGGGGATGGTCGAGGAGCAGGGTGAGCAGGTCGAACTCCTTGGCGGTGAGCTGGATCGGCTCACCGGCGCGGCGCAGTTCGCGGGTCTCGCCGGAGAGTACGAGGTCGCCGAGGACACGTACGGAGTCGTCGGTCGGGAGCCGTTCGCTGCCCGCGCGGCGCAGCAGTCCGCGCAGCCGCAGGACGACCTCCTCCAGGGAGAAGGGCTTGGTGACGTAGTCGTCGGCACCCGCCTCCAGGCCGTCGAGACGGTGCTCGATCGCGTCGCGCGCGGTGAGCATGAGGACGGGCAGCCTCGGGTTCTCGTAGCGCAGCCGGCGCAGCACCTGGACGCCGTCGAGGTCGGGCAGCATGCCGTCGAGGACGACGGCGTGCGGGGCGCAGCCGCGGGCGATGCGCAGCGCGCTGTGCCCGTCCGGCGCGGGGTAGGGCCGCCAGCCGGCCTCGGTGACCGCGACGGAGAGCAGCTCGGTGAGCGCGGGCTCGTCGTCGACGATGAGCACACGGACGCGGCTGCTGCGGGACCCGGTGGTGCCAGTCATGTCCGGATTCTGTCCCGGCCCGCTGAGGGAATCCTGTGTTCCACCTGAGGCGCAGCCGTGCGAGCGGTTGGGTTTCCGGGAGCGGGTGAGGGACGACAGCCCTGGTCCGCCGACCGGTTTCTTCGCCAACTGCCTTGACCGAAGGGGGCGTTGGCACTCTCCGGCCACGTGATTCCCTTGAGCCGCCGTAGCCCCGGCACTCACTCTGATGGCTGGCTTCCGCTCACCGGGCGGAAGCGTTTCCGCGTTCAGGGGAGGACGTCCACCCATGCGAAGACTCCACGCCCTGTGGGCCGTGGCCTCGGCGGCCGGACTGCTCGCGGGGGCCATCACGCCCGCGACAGCCGCTGCCGGTTCCACGGTCTCCACCGACCTCACGGGCTCGAGCACCGCCCCACCGCAGACCGTCACCCTCATCACCGGCGACACCGTGACCCTCACCGTCGGACCGGACGGCAAGAACGCCGTCGACGTACGGCGCGGCAAGGGCCGCGAGTCCGCCACCTTCCTGTCGAGCGAGCAGAACGGCGAGATCAGCGTCGTGCCGGCGGACGCCATTCCGCTCATCAAGGCGGGACGCCTCGACCCGGCCCTGTTCAACGTCACCCAGCTCGTCAAGCAGGGCTACACGGACGCGAGGACCGGCTCCACGCCCGTCATCGCGACGTACAGCAAGGGCACCGAGACCCCCGAGGGCACGCGCCGGACGCTGGCTCTGCCCGGGATCGACGGCGCCGCGCTCAGCGCGAGGAAGTCCACGGCCTTCTGGTCGGACATCGCCCCGGCACTCGGCACCGCGCCCACCGCCAAGGCGGCGAAGCAGCTCGGCGACGGCATCGACAAGATCTGGCTGGACGCCAAGGTGAAGGCGTCCCTCGACGTGAGCGTGCCGCAGATCGGCGCGCCCGAGGTGTGGAAGGCGGGCTACGACGGCACGGGCGTCGAGGTCGCGGTCCTGGACACGGGCGTGGACCTCGGCCACCCGGACCTGGCCGGGAAGATCGCCGGCTCCGAGAGCTTCGTACCGGACGAGACCGTGCAGGACGGCTTCGGCCACGGCACGCATGTGGCGTCCACGATCGTCGGCTCGGGCGCGGCCTCGGGCGGGCGGTACAAGGGAGTGGCGCCGGGCGCGCAACTGCTCGTCGGCAAGGTGCTGGACAACACCGGCAGCGGCCAGGCCTCCTGGATCATCGCGGGCATGGAGTGGGCGGCGAACTCCGGCGCGAAGATCGTCTCCATGTCGCTGGGCGCCACCGCCTCCGGGCCGTCCGACGTGCTCAGTGAGACCGTCGACGACCTGTCCGCGTCCACCGGCACGTTGTTCGTGATCGCGGCCGGCAACGCGGGCCCGGGCGAGCAGACCGTGGGCACCCCGGGCATCGCCGACTCCGCGCTGACGGTGGGCGCGGTCGACAAGTCGGACAACTTGGCCTCGTTCTCCAGCCGGGGGCCGCGCATCGGCGACTACGCGGTCAAGCCGGAGATCACCGCGCCGGGCGTGAACATCACGGCGGCCCGCTCCGCCGGCACCAACATGCCCGGCAGCACGCCGGTCGACGACTACTACACGACGGCGAGCGGCACGTCGATGGCCACCCCGCATGTCGCGGGCACGGCGGCGCTGGTCGCCGAGGCGCATCCGGACTGGACGGGCGAGCAGATCAAGGAGTCCCTCGCCAGCACCGCGAAGACGAACACCGTCAACTCCGTGTTCGAGCAGGGCGACGGGCGGGTCGACGCGGTGCGGGCGGTCGAGCAGGGCGTCTTCGCGACCTCGGCGCTGAGCTTCGGCAGGTTCGAGGACGGCGACAACGGTGTCGTCGGCAAGGACATCACGTACACCAACACCACTGACAGTCCGGTGGAGTTGAAGCTCTCGTCGTCACTGACCGACCTCGCTCTGGGCGCGGACACCCTGACCGTGCCCGCGCGGGGCACCGCCGGCGTCTCCGTCGGCGTCGACCCGGCGCGGGAGGCCGTGGGCCGGTACACGGGCCATGTCACGGCAACCGCCGACGGTGGCGTCCAGGTCACCACGGGCGTCGGTTTCGAGAAGTCGCCGAAGACGTACAACCTCAAGGTGTCGCTCGTGGACCGGGAGGGCAACCCGTCCGCCGGGGCGTCGCTCTACACACTCCAGGAACTGAACGGCGCCTACCCCAACGAGTACGGCTTCCTCGGCACCGGCTGGACCTGGCAGGTACCGGCCGGCACCTACTCGATCGCGACCTGGATCCCGGACCGGGACGCGGGCGGGCTGGCCGTGGGCACGTCGATCGTCGGCAACCCGGAGATCAAGGTCGACGGGGACACCGCGGTGGTGCTCGACGCCCGCAAGGCGGTGGAGATCAAACCGAAGACGAAGGAGAACTCCGAGTTCCAGGGCTTCAGCACCAGTTGGCACCGCACCGGGCCGGCCGGTTCCTGGGGTCTCACCTACAGCCAGGGCTTCTGGACCGACCACGTCTATGTGGCGCCGACCCCGCAGGTGACCGTGGGCACCCTGGACTTCTACGCCAAGTTCCGCCTGTACGCGAAGGACTTGACGGCGAGCGTCACCGGTTCGCAGAAGACGTCGCTGTCCTCGCTCTACTACTGCCAGACGTACGACGACTTCCCGTTGAAGATCAGCGGTGAGCACACGGTCCAGGCGGTGGACGCGGGCGGCGGCACCGCGGCCGACTTCGCGGGGCTCGACGTCAAGGGCAAGGTGGCGGTGGTCGCGCTCGGCGCAACGGAGCGGGCACAGTCCGCCCTGGACAACGCGACCAAGGCCGGGGCGGGTTACCTGATCGCCTACCGCAAGACCCCCGGCTTCTGGATCGAGGCGGTGGACCGGGCGACCACCGTCCCGCTGATGATCGCCACCGGCGAGCAGGGCGCCGCGCTCGGCAGCCTGCTGAAGACCGGCAAGAAGGTCACGCTGAAGCTGAACGGCACGCCGAACAGCCCCTACGTCTACAACCTGCTCGCCGCACAGAGCGGCGCCATCACCGCGGACCAGACCTACCGTCTGGACAAGTCCAACACCGTGAAGCGGAAGGCCCGTTACTACGGCGCCACGGCCGGTGACATGGCCGCGGACACCCTGTACACCTTCCGGCCCTGGCAGCGCTTCGGCATCGAGACCAGTGTGCCGACGCAGTTGGGCACGGAACGCGACGAGTACTACTACGTCGACCCGGACACCCGCACCTGGCACGTCGTCTACCCGAAGTGGGACACGCTCAAGGGCGAGTGGAGCCCGCTGCGCACCTTCACCGAGCCGGGAACCGACCCCGCCGAGGACTGGCTGCGCCAGGTCGTCCGGCCGGGCAGCAGCACGGAGTACGGGCTCTCCACGCGCGACGGAGACAAACTCACCTTCAGGATCCCGGAGTTGGCCGACTCGACGCCGGGCCACTACGGAGCGATCGACGGCATCGACAACACCGCGCAGGGCGCGCTCTACGCGGACGGTCAACTGGTCGGCAACTCCACGCTCGGCGGCTACGGCACCTTCACCGTGGCGGCGGACAAGGCCTCGTACCGCTTCGATCTGGACGTGCAGCGCAAGGCGGCCTGGGCGAAGTACTCCACGAGCACGCACACCGAGTGGACCTTCGCCTCGGCGCACACCGACACCGCGACGGCACTGCCGCTGCTCACCGTCGGCATCGCCCCGAAGGACCTCGACCTCCTCAACCGGGCCGACGCCAAGCGGGAGTTGACGGTCTCACTGCCGGTCGCGAACCAGTCGGGGAGCGTCCGGGCGAGCAGTCTGAAGGCCTGGGTCTCCTACGACGACGGCGCGTCCTGGAAGTCGGTGCACGTCGAGAAGGGCGAAGCACGGTTCAGGCCCGCGAAGGGCGCCGCGTCGGTGTCGCTGCGCGTGCGGGCCACCGACCGGGACGGCGACGCGATCGACCAGACGGTACTGCGGGCGTTCGGCCTGAAGTGACCTGACGGGAGCGAATGGGCCGAGCCATGGTAAGGGTTCTTAACAAAGAGCCCCTACCGTGGCGAGGCATGGTGAACACGGCGCAGGATCCCGTACGACAGACCCCTGCCGCGAGCCCTTGGGCAGCGGTGGGGGTCTCCGCCTCCGACGAGCTGGTGTACCAGTCGATTCTCCATCAGCCGGACGCCGGCGCGGTCGGCTGGGCACTGCTCAGCGGGGCGACCCCGGCCGAGCTGCGCGAGGCCTGCAACCGGCTGCTCGCGCTGGGACTGCTCCAACCGCCGGACTCCATGGGCGGGTTGCGGGCGGTCGACCCTCGGGTGGCGATCCGTGCGCTGATCCGGCGGCGCGAGACGGAGTCCGAACTGCTCGCCTCCACCGCCGAGGAGATGGCCACCGCGTACGAGGCGGGGTTACTGCGCGAGGAGCCGTCCCGGCTGGTCGAGGTCGCCTCCGGCGAGGGTGCCATCGCGGCCCGCCTGGAGGAGATGTACGCCCGCGCGGAGCACGAGGTGTGCCTCTTCGACACCCCGCCCTATCTCGCCCCGCCCACATCGCAGTTGGACTCCCAGGCCGATCTGCTCAAGCGCGGGATCGTGTCACGCGGTATCTACGCGGCGAGCGGTCTGGAGGATCCGGACGTCCTGTCCCGCACCTGGAAGATGGTTGAACTCGGCGAGCAGGCCCGGGTGTTGCCGTCCGTGCCGCTCAAGTTGCTGGTGGTCGACGGTCGTCGGGCGATGCTCCCGCTGACCTCGTCGGCGGCGGGCGGCTACTGCGCGGTCGTCGTATGGCACTCGGCGGTGACCGAGGCGCTCCAGAAACTCTTCGAGCTGGCCTGGCAGCAGGCGACTCCGCTCGGCCGGCCCGCCGGGAACGCCGAACTCTCCGAGGAGGAGCAGGCGTTGACGCGACTGCTGGCGGCCGGGCTGAAGGACGAGGCGGTCGCCCGTCATCTGGGCATCAGCCTGCGCACGCTGCGGCGGCGGGTGAGCGACCTCCAGGAACGGCTGGGGGCGGCAAGTCGCTTCCAGCTCGGGATGCGGGCGGCGCAGCGGGGCTGGCTGTAGCGAAACGGCGGAGGGCCGCACCCCCGTCGCCGGGGATGCGGCCCTCAACTGGCCTGCCGGAGCCGCTAGTTGCGGATCAGGTTGCGCAGGACGTACTGGAGGATGCCGCCGTTGCGGTAGTAGTCGGCCTCGCCGGGGGTGTCGATGCGGACGACCGCGTCGAACTCCACGCCGGTGTCGGTGGTGACCTTGACCGTGGCGGGGGTGGTGCCGTCGTTCAGCTCGGTGATGCCGGAGACGGAGAAGGACTCCTCGCCGGTGAGACCGAGGGACTCGGCGGACTGGCCCGCCGGGTACTGGAGCGGGATCACGCCCATGCCGATGAGGTTCGAGCGGTGGATGCGCTCGTAGGACTCGGCGATGACGGCCTTGACGCCGAGGAGCGCGGTGCCCTTGGCGGCCCAGTCGCGGGACGAGCCGGAGCCGTACTCCTTGCCGGCCAGGATGACCAGCGGGATGCCCTGCTCGATGTAGTTGCGCGAGGCGTCGTAGATGAACGCGACGGGGGCGTCGGCCTGCGTGAAGTCACGCGTGAAGCCGCCCTCGGTGCCGGGCGCCACCTGGTTGCGCAGGCGGATGTTGGCGAAGGTGCCGCGGATCATGACCTCGTGGTTGCCCCGGCGGGAGCCGTAGGAGTTGAAGTCACGCCGCTCGATGCCGTGCTCGGTGAGGTACTTGCCGGCCGGGGTGTCGGCCTTGATGGCGCCGGCGGGCGAGATGTGGTCGGTGGTGACCGAGTCGCCGAGCTTGGCGAGGACCCGGGCGCCGGCGATGTCGGAGACCGGGGTGGTCTCCATCGTCATGCCCTCGAAGTACGGGGGCTTGCGGACGTAGGTCGACTGCGCGTCCCACTCGAAGGTGTTGCCCTCCGGGATGGGGAGCGCCTGCCACTGGGCGTCGCCCGCGAAGACGTCCTGGTAGGACTTGTTGAACATGTCCTCGCCGATGGCGTTCGCGACGACGTCGTTGACCTCGGCCTCGGTGGGCCAGATGTCTTCGAGGTAGACCGGCTTGCCGTCCTGGTCGGTGCCCAGCGCGTCGCGGGTGATGTCCACCTTCATGGAGCCCGCGAGGGCGTAGGCGACGACCAGCGGCGGGGACGCCAGGTAGTTCATCTTGACGTCCGGGTTGATCCGGCCCTCGAAGTTGCGGTTGCCGGAAAGCACCGACGTCACGGCCAGGTCGTGGTCGTTGACGGCCTTGGAGACCTCCTCCGGCAGCGGGCCGGAGTTGCCGATGCAGGTGGTGCAGCCGTAGCCGACGAGGTTGAAGCCGACCTTGTCGAGGTAGGGGGTGAGCCCCGCCTTGTCGAAGTAGTCGGTGACGACCTTGGAGCCGGGCGCGAGGGTGGTCTTGACCCAGGGCTTCCGCGTCAGGCCCTTCTCCACGGCCTTCTTCGCGACGAGCGCGGCGGCGACCATGACGTACGGGTTCGAGGTGTTGGTGCAGGAGGTGATGGCCGCGACCGTCACCGCGCCGTGGTCGATCTCGTAGGTCGAGCCGTCGGGGGCGGTGACCGTGACCGGGTTGCTCGGGACGCCGTTGGTGGCGGCCGGGGCGTCGGAGGCCGGGAAGGACTCCTTGCCCGCCTCGTCGTCGTCCGAGACGTAGTTGCGTACGTCCGACTTGAACTGCTCGGCGGCGTTCGCGAGGACGATGCGGTCCTGCGGGCGCTTCGGGCCTGCGATCGAGGGGACGACCGTGGCGAGGTCGAGCTCCAGCTTCTCGGAGAAGTCGGGCTCGGCGGCCGGGTCGAGCCAGAGGCCCTGCTCCTTGGCGTACGCCTCGACGAGCGCGACCTGCTGGGCGCTGCGGCCGGTCAGCTTCAGGTAGTTCAGGGTCTCTTCGTCGATCGGGAAGATCGCGGCGGTGGAGCCGAACTCCGGCGACATGTTGCCGATGGTGGCGCGGTTCGCGAGGGAGGTGGCGGCGACGCCCTCGCCGTAGAACTCGACGAACTTGCCGACCACGCCGTGCTTGCGCAGCATCTCGGTGATGGTCAGCACGAGGTCGGTGGCGGTGGTGCCCGGGGTGAGCTCGCCGGTCAGCTTGAAGCCGACGACGCGCGGGATGAGCATCGAGACCGGCTGGCCGAGCATCGCGGCCTCGGCCTCGATGCCGCCGACGCCCCAGCCCAGCACGCCGAGGCCGTTGACCATCGTGGTGTGCGAGTCGGTGCCGACGAGGGTGTCGGGGTACGCCTGGCCGCCCCGGACCATGACGGTGCGGGCGAGGTGCTCGATGTTGACCTGGTGGACGATGCCGGTGCCCGGGGGTACGACCTTGAACTCGTCGAACGCGGTCTGGCCCCAGCGCAGGAACTGGTAGCGCTCGCGGTTGCGGCCGTACTCCAGCTCGACGTTCTGCGCGAACGCCTCGTGGGTGCCGAACTTGTCCGCGATGACGGAGTGGTCGATGACCAGCTCGGCCGGCGCGAGGGGGTTGATCTTCGCCGGGTCGCCGCCCAGCTCCTTCACGGCCTCACGCATGGTCGCGAGGTCCACCACGCAGGGCACGCCGGTGAAGTCCTGCATGATCACACGGGCCGGCGTGAACTGGATCTCCTGCGACGGCTGGGCCTGCGAGTCCCAGGTGCCGAGGGCGCGGATGTGGTCGGCGGTGATGTTCGCGCCGTCCTCGGTGCGGAGCAGATTCTCCAGCAGGACCTTAAGGCTGTAGGGGAGCCGGGCCGAGCCCTCCACCTTGTCCAGGCGGAAGATCTCGTACGACTCGTCGCCCACCTGCAGCGTGCTGCGGGCGTCGAAGCTGTTCGCCGACACGACAGTCTCCTTCATTGATGTGCGCGTTCCCACCGCATCCTGCCGTCACGACGCCTTGGCCGATCCGCTAAGGTCAGGCTAAGTTAGGTAAGCCTTACTGCTGGGATCGGCGGAGTGTGCGGCTGCGGTGCACCTCGGCAGATATCTCGATGTCGAGATAACTCTAGTACACGGGGGCGGATTGGTCATGCCCGGCCGCCCCCACCCCCTCACAACCGGACGATCCCGTTCGCCTCCCCACCTCAATCGAACGTGCGTACGATTCAGCGAGGGCCTCGGGAGATACCCGTACGGCTCCGCACGAGGGGGTACTTTGTCCAGGATTTCGAGACGGTCTCTGCTCGCACAATCCGGAACGACGGCCGTCGGCGCGATGGTCGGCGGCGCGGCGGCAGCGCAGCCGGCCCAGGCAGCGGAGGCCGCCGCGGACACCACACCGGCCGACTTCCCCAAGGGAACGCTCTTCGCGGGGACGGCCCTCCTGGGCGACAACCCGGAGAATCCGCGGCTCACGATCAAGTTCAGCGTCGCCGCGACCGAGGCACCGCCGGAGGCCAACGACATCACGCCCACGGACCTCGCCGAGCTGCTCAACGACTTCGCCGCCGCCCGGGGCTGGCAGTCGTTCACCTTCTACGGCACCCCGGCGCCCGCCCCGCTGAACTGACGCCATATTCACGGGACTTCGGGGTACCCGGTGCGGGACGAAAGGGGGCGGGAATGCCGCTCACGTTCCGCAAGAGTTTCCGGATCCTTCCCTGGCTCCGGCTGAACATCAACAAGGGCTCCATGTCGTTCACGACGGGGGGCAAGCACGGTCCGCGCTACACGCGCAGTACGTCTGGACGTCGTACGACATCGATGGATTTGCCCGGACCCTTCGGGTGGCGCAAGACACGGACGAAGAAGGACGACTGACCGGGCGTCACCCGAATGGACCCACCAAGAGGCGCCATCTCATATCTGAGATAACCTCGGCCCCATGGCAGACGACTACCTCGTACGTATCGGCAAGCTCATCCGTGACGCCCGCCAGCACCGGGGCTGGACACAGACGCAGCTTGCCGAGGCACTCGGCACCAGTCAGAGCGCCGTCAACCGCATCGAGCGCGGCAACCAGAACATCAGCCTTGAGATGATCGCTCGAATCGGTGAAGCGCTGGACAGCGAAATCGTCTCACTGGGCTATGCCGGCCCGATGCATCTGCGGGTCGTCGGCGGTCGTCGGCTCTCCGGTGCCATCGACGTGAAGACCAGCAAGAACGCGTGCGTGGCACTGCTGTGCGCCTCGCTCCTCAACAAGGGGCGCACAGTGCTGCGCCGGGTCGCGCGGATCGAGGAGGTGTACCGCCTTCTGGAGGTACTCGGCTCGATCGGCGTCCGCACCCGCTGGATCAACGACGGCGTCGACCTGGAGATCGTGCCGCCGGCCGAGCTGGAGATGGACTCGATCGACGCGGAGGCGGCCCGCCGCACCCGCTCGATCATCATGTTCCTCGGCCCGCTGCTGCACCGCATGGACAGCTTCAAGCTGCCGTACGCGGGCGGTTGCGACCTCGGTACGCGCACCATCGAGCCGCACATGATCGCGCTGCGCCGCTTCGGCCTCGACATCGCGGCGACCGAGGGCCTCTACCACGCCCAGGTGGACCGGTCCGTCACCCTCGACCGGCCGATCGTGCTGACCGAGCGCGGCGACACCGTGACCGAGAACGCGCTGCTCGCCGCCGCCCGCCACGACGGCACCACGGTCATCCGCAACGCGTCGTCCAACTACATGGTCCAGGACCTCTGCTTCTTCCTGGAGTCGCTCGGCGTACGGGTCGAGGGCATCGGCACCACCACCCTCACCGTGCACGGCGTGCCGACCATCGACGTCGACGTCGACTACTCCCCCTCCGAGGACCCGGTCGAGGCGATGAGCCTGCTCGCCGCCGCCGTGGTGACGGAGTCGGAACTGACGGTACGACGCGTCCCGATCGAGTTCCTGGAGATCGAGCTCGCGGTCCTGGAGGAGATGGGCCTCGACCACGACCGCACCCCCGAGTACGTCGCGGACAACGGCCGTACGCGCCTGGTCGACCTCACGGTCCGGCCCTCCAAGCTGGAGGCGCCGATCGACAAGATCCACCCGATGCCGTTCCCCGGCCTGAACATCGACAACGTCCCGTTCTTCGCGGCGATCGCGGCGGTCGCGCAGGGCCAGACCCTCATCCACGACTGGGTCTACGACAACCGCGCGATCTACCTCACCGACCTCAACCGCCTCGGCGGCCGCCTCCAACTCCTCGACCCGCACCGCGTGTTGGTCGAGGGCCCGACCCGCTGGCGCGCCGCCGAGATGATGTGCCCGCCGGCCCTGCGCCCGGCCGTGGTCGTCCTGCTGGCGATGATGGCGGCGGAGGGCACGTCCGTGCTGCGGAACGTGTATGTCATCAACCGGGGTTACGAGGACCTGGCGGAGCGGCTCAACTCGATCGGGGCGCAGATCGAGATCTTCCGGGACATCTGAGGCTTCGGCCGGGGGTGCCGCCGTGCCCTTACGGGTGCGGCGGCATCGGCGGTCAGCGCGTGCTCCACTTCTGGTTGTCCTGGCCGTTGCAGTCCCAGAGTTGGAGCCGGGTGCCGTTGGCGGTTCCCTGGTCCTTGACGTCCACGCACTTGTTGGCCTGCGGATTGACCAGGTCGTTGCTGGAGTTGAGGCGGAACTGCTGGGCCGGGTTGCCGCTGCACACCGCGATCTGGATCACCGCGCCGTTCGCCGACGAGCCCCAGGCGACGTCCATGCACAGGCCCATCGAGCGAATCGTGCCGTCCGAACGGAAGTCCCACTTCTGCCAGTTCTTGCCGGTGCAGCTGTTGATCTGCAGCGGCGAACCGTCGGCACCCTTGTGGCCCACCATCTCGATGCACTTGTTGGAGGCGTGGCTGTAGATGGTGGTGCCGGGCGCGGTGGTCACCGTCTTGGTGGCCGTGACCTTGGTCGTGGACTTCTTCGAACTCCCGCCGGAGGACGCCTTCTTGGGGGCCTCGGCGGAGCTGCCCGCGATCACTCCGGAGCCGGAACCGGCACCGGCGGCCACGGCTCCCCCGCCCTTCTTCACCGTGTTGTTCTTGCCGCCGCCCACCGTGTTCGAGGCGGTCGGCTTCGGTGAGGTGGGGTCCGGGCTGGCCGAACCGTAGGCGCCGGCACCGATGTTCGCCGACGCGCTGTTCAACACGGTTCCGGCGTCGGCCACTTGCTCCGACGGCTTGTCGTCCGAACCTGACTTGCCGAGCATCCCGGACACCAGGAACGGCACGCCGACCAGCAGCGCGCCGGCTATCGCGGCGCCGGCGAGGAGCCCCCTGGAGGGGCGGCCGAAGGCGGGAGCCGCGGCGGCAACGTCCTCGCCGGTTCCGGATCCGGCCCCGGCTCCGGATTCCGACGAGGCTCCGGTGGCCGTGGCCGTGGCTGTGGCGGCCTCAGGGCCGGGGTCTGGGTCGGAAGCGGATGCGGAGGTGGGGTCCGCGTGCGTGTCGGGGTCCGCTTCCGGGCGTGCGGCTTCGTCGGTTCCGACGGCGGCTTCCGGAGTCACTCCCCCAGTGGTGGACGGGAGTTGAGCCGGTGCCGTGAGTGCCGCCTCCGCCTGTGCCGCGGTCGCCGAAACGGCGGCGGCCGTCGTCTCGCCGCTCGTCGGCGGGAGTGCCGTCGCGGTCTCGGGGGTGCCGCCCGTGGTGGTGTCCGGGGCCGGGGCGGGCTCCGTCCCGCCCGTCGCCGCCTGGTGCTGCGGGTTGTTCTTGCCGGACATGATGTTCCTTCCAGGAAAATGGTGGGGGGACGACCGGTCAGTCGTCGCCCGGGGCGGGCGGGGTGACCGAGAACCGGTTGCCGTCGAAGTACAGGGTCAGCGGGGTGCCGTCGGCCGGGCCGAACCGGTCGGTGCGGCCGTCTGGGCCGAGCACCTGGACCGGCCGGCCGGTGTTCCGTGCGACCAGGGCCGCCAGGGTGGACGTGTAGCCGAGGGTGTCGTCGGGGCGGGCCAGCACCAGGGCGAGGCGCGCGGGGTCGTCCAGTCCGGCGTCGGCCACGGTGACCGTGCCGTTCTGGAGGATCGACTGGATGCTCAACTCCGGGGTGAGGGCGCCGATTTCCGCCAGCGCCTCGGTCGGCACCGAAGTGCCCGGGGCCGGGAGTGCCGCGTCGTCGGGTGCGCCGTGAGCCGCTACGTCGGCTTGGGCCCAGGTGAGGAGGGCGGCGTGCGGGTCGCGGGCGCGGGGCCAGGTGGGGGCGGCGGTATCGGATGCTGTGGTGCCGGGGGCGGGGGCTGCGAGCAACTGGGCCAGTGAGCGGGCGAACGTCTCGGGGCCCTGCTCCCGGGACACGGCGACACGACGACGGCCCTCTTCGGGTTCCTCGTCGGTCCCGATCTCGGCCCCGATCTCGGTCCCGGTCTCGGGCCCAATCCCGGCTCCGTCCGGCCTGAACTCCGGTTCCTGGCGCGCTGCTTCAGGCTCCGCCTCGGGCTCGACCTCCGGTTCGTTCCGCGGTTCGTTCGCCGGTTCCTCCGTCGGCCGGGGCATGCGGGCCGCCGCCCGCTGTGCCTCCAGGACGGCCACGACACCGCCGAGGTCCCGTTCCGCGTGGCGCTGCCGGTCCGCCTGCCGGGCCTGCTCGGCGAGCGCGTCGGTGACCGCGGCGAGCGCGTCCCTGTCCGTGCGGTCCAACTCGTCGTGCTCCTCCGCGCCCGGCGTCCCCTCCAAATCGCCGTTCATGTCGAACCGCCGGAAGCGCACGCCCTCCCCGTCCCTCAGCGCGAGTTCGACAGGCCGCCGTAGCAGCGCGGCCGTACCGGAAGCGGCGTACAGGGCACGGGCCGTCTGGGACGGGCCGCCGTCCGTGGCCAGCCAGAGTCGGAGCATGAGGGTGGTGTCAGGCGAAAGAGCCTGCGCCGCCTCGATGCCGCCGGCCAGCAGGGTCGGAAGGTCCCGGAGCGGCACCGTGCGCCAGTCGCGCAGGACGTCGGGCGCGGGGTCGTCCCGGTCCGGGGCATCGGCCGCGCGGCCCTCCTGAGCCTGCGCATCGGCCGCCGCGCGGGTCAGGGACGCGCCGTCGTAGACGCCCGGGTCGGTGCGCGGGGCGGTGACGCCGTGGCCGAGGAGGTCGCGCTCCAGGGGGCGCAACCGGACCGTGCCGGTCACGTGCCGGGGGCCGTTCAGGCCGTGGACGGTGAGCAGAGCGTCGGCGAGGATCCTGTGGCTGGGAGTGCCGCTGGCGGGCCAGGTGGGGGCGGTGTCGGTGGGGATGGGGGCGGAGTCGGGGTCCTCGATCGGGCCGTTCGTCAACTGGCCGGTGTGGTCGTGGAGTTGCGGGCCAGACGCCGTGACGTTCTCGATGGTGCGGAGGTAACGGCTCGGGATGTGGACCGGTCCAATAGCGGTGTCGGCCATGAGGCCAGCGGTCCGAACCGCTGTGCTGTTGGGGTGGTTGCGCAACAGGAAGTCGTTGTCGCGCTGTTCGTCCGGCAGGCCCAGGTAGTGCAGGGCCTCGTGGAGAAGGTCCGCGTCCGAGTGGCCCAGGTCCAGGTGGAGTTGGTCGGCTCGGGCCGGGTCGGCGGTGTCGGTGAGGGTGATCGCCTCGGGGTGATCAGGGGCGCTGATCAGGTTGAGCGTGATGTGGAGCTGGTCGCCTGAAGTGGGCAGCTTCAGACCGGTGTTGAGGTGTGTGTCCAGCAGGCCGGTGATCCGGTCCTTGAACTGCTGGGTGAGCTCCGGGTCCGTGGTGGTGACCGGGAGGTTGAGCGTGTAGTCGCGGACCCAGGTGCCGTTGGGCGCCTGGATACGACGGATGCTCGTACGGACAAGGGTTGTGGCACCGCTGAGGACGCCCGGACGGGGCGGGCTGGACTGGTCCGCGTGCGGATCGAACCGCTCGGTCGAGTGCACGGCGGGACGGGCATGCGCGCGCAGCCCGAACCAGGAGACCTTGGACGCAGGGTCGAGGACATGCGAGGCAGGGCTGTCGTCGTCCGCGTCACGGACGGGCGCGGGACGGTAACGGCCGTCCGGCAGAAGGCTGTTGGCGTCCTCGGGACCCCGGGGCGCGTTCGACGGGGTGATGGCCGCCGGAGTCGTACCGGCGCTCGCGTCGCTGGCGCTGTAGTGGTTCAGGCCCGTGTAGTGGACCTCCAGGGCGGGCGCGTTGGTGGTCGGGCCGTAGCGCAGCAGGATGCCCCGGGGGCCGCTGGTCGCGGTGGCGCCGGTGAGCGCGTCGGGCACCGGCTGGAAGACGTGGATCGGGGTGCCGAGGGTGTCGGCGAGCAGCGGCAGCAGGGTGTCGCCGACCGGGTTCGCCCACTGGTCCGCCCAGTTGCCCACCACGGTGTCGAGGACCCCCGCCTCGCCCGGGGTGAGGGGGGCGGTGCTCCGGTGGTAGCCGGCCAGCAGCAGCGACCGGCGCTCGGCCGGGGTCATGGCGGCGAGCGCCGGCAACCCGTTCACTGCACGGAGATACGCGAACATCCGCCGGTTGCTCGGTGCGCCGCCGGCCGGTGCGGGGGGTGCGCCCGGCGCCGAGAGGGCTTGCAGATAGCGGGTCTGGAGGTCGACCGGGTCCATGTCCTCGGCCTGGGTCAGGCCCTGGATGCCGTAGTGGGTCAGTTGGCTGTCGACCCAGGTGTCGGGGCGGTTGCCCACCTCGGTCGCGAACAAGTTGCCGAGGACACCGCGGAGTTGGCCGAGCACCTGGGGCGGGAGCGGTCGGCTGCCGTCGCGGGCCGCCGCGAGCCGGGTCAGCACGAGGTTCTGGAGTCCGCGTCGCGCGGCCCGGAGATGACCGGAGTTCTGGTCGGCGGTCCCCGCGTGCTGCGCCATCGCCGTGAGGGTCTGCCGTACGGCGTTGGGCCGGGCGAGCCAGTTGTCGGTGCCCGCGTCGAGGGCCGGGTTCGCCTGCCGCAGGTGGGTGCGGACCAGGTCCGGTGCGCTGCCGATGACGGCGTAGAGAAGGCAGTTGCCGTCGCCGGGGGTCTGGACGGCGTGGCCGGTGGGGGTGACGTACGGGGAGAGCGGGTTGGCGGCCGGGGTGGTGGTGCCGGGGGGCGGGGGTGACTGGTCGAGCGGGGCCGCCTTGGCTTTGCCCTTGCCCTTGTCGGGCCCCTTGCCCATTTCGGGGCCCTTGGCCTTCTCGGAACCCTTGGCCTTGTCGAGGCTCTTCGCCTTGTCGAGGCCGGCGCTCGTGCTCGTCTGCTTGCCGGGCGTCGGCTTCTTGTTCTTGTCGGCCTTGTCGACCTTCTCGGTCTTGCCCGCCTTGCCCGCCTTGCCCGCCTTGCTGGTCTTACCGGACTTGTCGGTCTGGCCGCCGCTGGTACCGGACTTGGCCGGTCCGCTCTTCTTCGCCTGCTTCTTCGCCTGTTGCTTCGCAGCGGCCGGGGTCGGCGTGGACGCGGACGTGCCTGGGGTCGTACCCGTGGTGCCGGTCGTGGCCGTGGTGGCGGCGGGCGCGGGCGTATGGGTCTGGCTGGCGGCCGGGAGGGGGGCGGTGCGGCCGTCGGGGGTGGGCCAGCGCGGCGGGGTCGTGGCGAAGGTCGTGCGCGGTGACTGTTCGGGGCTCGGGGCACTGTCCTGGATGTCGACGGCCAGGTCCGCCAGTTCGTCGGTCGCCGCCGTCTGGTCGGCGGCGGCCTGCAACTGCGCGGTGACGGCCGCGACGACCTGCCCGTTGCGCCGCGCGACCTCCTTCTCGGCCTCGGTCACCTCGTCCTGGGCGTCGACCTCCTCCTGCCTGGCGTCCCGCAGGTTGTCGGCCTGACGCACCACGTCCGCCGCGTCCTGCTCCGCCTTCTCCACGGCCTCCTCGTGGTTCTCCTGCTCCTCGGCGATCCGCGCCGGGCCGACCTTGACGATGTGCTGCGCCTTGGCCAACTCGGCCCGCTCGGCAACGAGTTGAGCGGCGGCCTGCTGAATCGCACGGTCGGCGGCGGTGATCGCGGGGATCGTGGCCTGCACGCGGGGGTCGTCGGCGACATCGGCCGCGGGGGCGTGGGAACGCGGCGCGCCGGGAGTGGGGGTGGGCGTAGGGGTGGCGCTCGACTGCCCACCCTGCGCGGCCTGTTGGGCGGCGGCGCGCTCCGTCCGTACGGTGTGCTCGGCCTGGGTCAGCGCGGCCAGGGCCGTCTGGAGATCGTGGCGTCCCTCGGCCTCGTCCCGCACATGCTGCTGGATCGCCGACGGCAGGGTGGCGACGGTGCGTTGGGCGTCGGCGTACTCTCGCCTCATCCGCGTGACCAACGCCTCGGCCGCGCGCGCGGCCTTCTCCGACGCGGCGGCCTTCTCCGTCGCCCGCCGGTGGACGACGATCGCGTCCGCGACCGCTCGCTGCGCCTCCTGGTGCTCTTCTACGGCCGTGGTGTGCGCCCGGTTTGCCTGCTGGAGGGCGACGGTGAGGCGGGTCAGGAGCTGCGGGGTGTCGGCGAGGGTCTCGGCGGCGGTGTGCAGGATGTCGGCCTGGACGTTGAAGGCCGTCCACGCGGCGGTGAGGTCCGGGTCGTCGGTGATCAGGGCACCGTCGGGGGTGAACTCCCAGCGGCGGATGCCCTGTTGGTCCCGGGTCATCAGCTCCAGCGGACGGTTGCCGAGCAGGGCGACTCGCGAGGCGGCGTACAGGGCCTGACCGAGACGTTCGGCCTGCGGATCGTCACCGAGGGCCACCCAGAGCTGGACGCCGTCGCTGCCGGCCGGGATCGCCGAGTGCAGGCGTTCGGGCAGGGTGTGCATCTCGGCGGTGGCCCAGTCGGGGACCAGCGCGGGCAGGTCGTGGAGGTTCGGCGGCAACTCGGCCGAGGTGAGCAGACCGTGCCCGAGGAGGTCGCGTTCCTCGACGCGAAGGGTGACCGTGCCGGTGACGTGACGGGTGCCCTCCGGCCCCTTCACCAGCAGATGGGCATCGGCGTCGACGACGTAACTCCGCGTCCCGCGCGCCCCGTTGGCGGGCGCGGCGGTGCTGCCGGACTTCAGCCAGTCGCGGCGGGAGCCGGTGGTGGTGCCGCCGAAGGTGGAGGGCTGGGTCTGCCGCTGGGCGAGCGGCACGCTGATCCCGGCGATTTCGTGGTTGTCGTCGTCGCCGCTGAGGAGCTGCGTGTACGAGGTGGCGAGGGAGTGGTCGGCGCCGGCGGCCGTGCTCACCGTGTCGGTGGTGTTGTGGAGTTGGTCGAGGGTGACGTCGTCGGCCTGGGTCGAGCGGCGCGGGTTGTAGAGCGTGACCGCGATCGTCGGGGGCTGGTCGGGCGCTCCTTCGAAGGGTGCGGTGCCGGGCATCTTGCGGGTGAGGTCGGCGGCCAACCGGGGTCGGTCCAGGGCGACTTGCCCGGCCTGGATCAACTGGCCGAGCCGGACCGCCTGTCCCTCCACCGAGACGGAGGTGATCTGCGCGTGCCAGCCGCGTCCGCCGCGCGGGGCCACGTCGTTGAGGGCCGTCCCCAGATGCGCCCAGCCGTCGAAGTGGAAGGCCGGGGTCGGTCCCACCGGGTGGAACATCTGCGCGGACATGAGATACGGGCCGGGCGCCGGGAGGGCGGCCGGCCGCACCCTGTTGCGCGGGTCGGTGTCGGAGACGGCGGACGGGGGGCTCACGCGTGCCGGGCCGCCGGGCGGGGTGGTCTCGGTGCCGGTGAAGCGCAGGGTCAGCCGGGTCCGGACGGTGCTGGTGCGCGGGTTGCCCCGCTCCAGCAGGGCCTGTGTCCAGCGGCGTACGTCGCCGCCCGCGTCGGCCCAGGCGATGACACCGTTCTGGATCAGGCCGCCGATGACGTTCGGCGGCCAGTCGGCGACCAGCGCGGAGCGGACGGACAGCTCGTAGTCGTACTCCAGACCGTCGAAGTCGGCGCCGTTGTCGGTGCGCAGCCAGAAGCGGTTGTCGGCGGTGGTCGCCCGGCGAGTGGAGACACTGGTGGCCGACTGCGGAGTGAACACCGGCGCCGCACGGTCGGTCTTGCTCGGGTCCGGGCCCTGGTTCGGGCGGAGGTAACGGGTCGTCAGGGTGACCGGGAGCTGTGTCTGGCGGACCGAGGCGCGGGTGGTGGTGCGGCCGGCGGCGGTGTGCGACTGCCACTGTTCGAGGCCGGAGCCCGGGGTCGAGGAACCCAGGACGGCGGCCAGGTTCTGGGTCCGCCGGGGCACGGCCGTGACCGTGACCTCGACCAGCCGTTCGCCGCCGAAGCCGTGGTGACGGAAGTGGAAGCGGGTGGTGGCCCGGCGCGGGGTGCCGTCCGGGCCGCGCCCGGGCAGCGAGCGCAGCCCGGCGGGCGAGCTCAGCTGGGCCACCCGGCCGTGCACACCCTGCTGGTAACCGGGGTGCCCCGGAGTGACCGCGCCCGGCGCCTCCGCCTCCACCAGCGCGAGCAGCTCACGCCTGATCTGCCCGCGCCGCTCCCGCGGGTTGACCGGCCCCAGCGGGACCTGGCCGGCGGCCGGCCCGGTCGTCGGGACGGGGGCCGCGGTGGGGCGGTCGTACTCGACGACGGAGAGGACTCCGCCGAGGCCCAGTTCGCGATTACGGGTGTACGGCGCCGGGAGGGGCGCCGTCAGCGCCGGGGCGGGCGCGGGGGCGAGGCCCTGGACCGAGCCCATCCACCGTGCGTCGCGGGCGAGTTGGCCCTGGGTCATGAGGAACTGGAGGCCGTTCGGGACGTCCACCGCGAAGGTGACGGGGGCTACCGTGCCGGGCTCGCCGACGCCGTTGAGGAGCGTGCGGGAACCGGCCCGGACGGTGACGATGTAGGTGACGTCCGCGACCACCCGGTGCAGGTCGCCGCTCTCGGTGGGCGTGCGGTTGACGCCCGTACTGGCGGCGAGCGTGTCGGCGGTGTCCGTACGGGAGACATGGCCGAGCCGTGCCGAGGGGTTGAAGAGGCCCTTGTACGACTTGCCCGCGGTCTGGCTGGTGGAGACCGAACCGTCCGACTCCGGGCCGGTGTTGCCCTGCCCGGCCGCGTTCGTGGGGCCCGCGGGCCGCGACGGCGGGTTCTGGGTCAGCACCCCGCTGCCGCCGAACTGGTGCGACTTTCCCAGGGACTTGAGCTGCTGCGCGCTGTCGGTGGCGGAGACGCCGGTCTCCAGGTACTGCCGGGTGGTGTCCAGCAGGCGGGGCGTGTGTGCGACGGCCTGGATCTCCAGCGAGTACTGGCCGTCGGCGAGCGTCCCCGGCAGGCTGAGGCCCTCAACCACGTAGGAATTCTTGAACAGTTCGTGGCCATGGGCGACGAGGCTGCCCGGGGTGATCGCGGCGTGCCGGGTCTCGGCGGCGCGTGTCGTGCTGTCCCGCAACCCGTGCCCGGCGAGCGGGGAGATGCCGTCGCGCGCGGGGCGGGCGGGCGCGGGGGCCGGGGCCGTACCGGTGGCTGTCGTAGGGCCCGTGCCGGTGGTTGTCATAGGGGCCGTGCCGGTCGTCGCCGGGGCGGTGACCGGGAGGATCGGGCCGGTACCGGTGTCCGTGGTGGCGGTGGGCGCCGGTTGTACCTGGCGGCGGATTTCGGCGGCGGCCCGCTGGAAGACCGACTCGATGGCGGCGGCACCGCGCACGGTGTCGATCAGCGCGTCGTCCGGCACCCGCACCAGCTCCGGGCGCGGGACGCCGTTCGCGTCGGTGCCGTCGAGCCGGGCCATGTCCACCGGGTTGGTGGGGCGCGGCGCCCCGTCGGCCGGTGCGGTGGGCAGGGTGGGGGTGGCCGAGGGCGCCCGGGTACGGCCGTGCGGCACGGCGAGGCGCAGCGAACCGGAGACCGTCGGGGGGTGGACAACGGGGGGTGCGGGGGCGGCAGGGGCCGTACCGGTGACGGGGGCGGCAGGAGCCGTACCGGTGACGGGAGGCGTGCCGGTGGCAGGAGGCACCGGGGCGGCCGGGGTCACGACCGGGGCCGAAGTCGAGGCCGGAGCCGGTGCCGGGGCAGGGGCCGCCGCCCGGTTGATGTTCTCCCCGAACCGCTCGGTGGGCCGGTCGCCGTCGTCCGCGTACAGGTCCAGCGCCAGGTGCACCGGCACCTCGAACTCGTGGCTGTCCTGCCCGGTGGCGATGAAGAACTGGTCGTGCCCGGTGGCACCGCCCACGGTGTCGCCGTGCGTGATCTGCCGGCCGTACTGATAGTCGGCCCCGAAGCCGATCGACCCCCAGGTCCCCGTCGGCCCGCTGACACTGCCCATCGGCCCGAGGGCACCGCCGTAGGACTCGCCGCGCTGCTCGGCGTCGCTGCCCGCCATCTGCGCGAGGCCCATGACCTGGATGCCCGGCAGGACCAGGTTGTGGCTGCTGGCCTGGCCGGTGTCGCGCGTGGCGGTGAGGAGCAGCCTGACCCTGCGGACATCGGTGTCGGTGCTGTTGGGCACCTCGAAGTGCAGGGCGTGCCCGCCGTCGACCATCGCGTCCGTGGCGGCACGCAACCCGGTACGGGACCGGGCCTCGCGCAGCCGGCGCAGGTTGTTGAGCTGGGCGTGCAGCCGGATCTGGTGCTCGGGCTCATGGTCCCGTACGGCCTGCTTCAGGCGGGCGCCGATCCCGGTGGGACGCGTGGCCGTGGGGTCGGGCGGGAGAAAGCCCTCGCGGCGCAGCCAGGCCTCGGCCTCGTCGAACAGACCGTCCGTGCCGGTGACGTCGAGCGGGGCGGTGCTCAGCCCGATGCCGTCCAACCGCTCCAGCGCGTCCGGGAGTTCACGCGTCTCGGCGGCGGTCGGCGCATGCCCCGTGGCGTCCGCCTTGCTCAGGACACGTAGGTCCATGCCGTGCGCCTGAGTCAACACCGGGGCCGCCGACTCGGTGCCGTCCGGCCGGATCAGCGTGACCCGGTAGGTCACGCCGGAGGGGGTGAGGAGATGGCCCCGGTTGGTGCGGATGGCGTGCATCGTGCCGGCCGAACTGCCCGCGCTGTAGGTGTTGGTGACGGTCGCCTGCGTCTGCCCACGCAGACCGAGACTGCCGCCGATGACGCTGGACGCGTCCGGGTGACCCTCGCTGTGATCCCCGGTGAGGGCGGCGGCGCCGCTGCCGCTGACGCCGATGCCGCTGGTGTACTTCGACGAGAGGTCGACCTTCGCCGTGTTGACCAGGTGGCTCTCCAGGTTGATCTGACCCGGGGTGCTCTGCCGCAACGGGGTACTGGTCCCCGGCACGGTGACCAGATGCAGCATGCCCACCGCGTTGCCGCCAACATCCGTGATCACGGGCGAGTAGATCCCACCGTCCACCTGCATGGGCAGCGTCCCGCGCAGCACCTGCTCGGAGAGAAAGTCCGAGACCTGCCCGGCGGCGGTCTCGTCGAGATCCGCCTGGAAGGACTGGTGGACATGCTCGTACAGAGCCCTCGGGTCGATCACCGAATCGACGCCGTACAGCGGAAGATCCGCCACATCAGCCGGCACGGGCAGCGAACCCACCGCCGGATCAGCGGTCGTGAGATGCCGGGGGAACCAGATCGTCGTCGGACCGTGCGACTCTGGACCGCTCCAACCATCGGCGGCGGGAGCCGCCGTGGTCGCCGCGGTGATCGCCGGGCCGTCGACGCGCACTCGCCAGTTGGTGGTGAACTCCACCGGATCGGAAGGCTCGTTGGACCGCTGGGCCGACGTCGTCTGCACGGCCTGCGTGACGGTGGTGGCGTCGCTGGCCTGGTTGTGCGTGATGGCCGCCGTCAGCGAACCATCGATGGCCCGCACGGCGGTCGGCGCCGTGATCGGCCACGAACCGGTCCACGGCACCTGGAAGGTCCGGTACGTCCCCGACGGCTGGCTGGAGAAGTTCTCCCGCGTACCGAACCCACGCCGCTCGACATGCTTGTCCGGGTCACGCGTGTCGAATCGCCCCTGCCGCAACGACGTCCGGGCCTCGGAAAGCGTCAGCTGTACGTCGACGGTGCGATCGTTCCCGCCGACGCGGACCGTGATCCGGTAACCGCCGTTCGAGCGCAGATACGGCAGTTGAAGCGCGAGGCTCTCCCGGCTCAGGGCGTCCCGCACCTGCTCGCGCACCGACTCCGGCGGGTCGTCCGCGTCCAGCCCGAGCGCCTCAAGGACCTGACCGTGCAGACCCTCGACCACCTCGTCCGAGAACGGCTCCGCGTAGACGAGCCCGACCGCGCCGTCCGGGACCGCACCGTAGGAATTGACGTAGGTGGAAGGGAGTTGGGTGCGCGGGGGTGGCGGAGCGGTCGGAGCCTGGGAGACGGGCCAGGTGAGGGTCGTATCGGTGGGGATGGGGGTGGAGTCGGGGTCCTCGATCGGGCCGTTCGTCAACTGGCTTGCGTGGTCGTGGAGTTGGGGTCCGGCGGCGGTGACGTTCTCGATGGTCTCCAGGTAGCGCCGGGGGATGTGGACCGGTCCATTCGCGGTGTCGGCCATGAGACCGGTGGTGCGGACCGCGGTGCTGTTGGGGTGGTTGCGCAACAGGAAGTCGTTGTCGCGCTGCTCGTCCGGCAGGCCCAGGTAGTGCAGAGCCTCGTGGAGGAGATCCGCGTCCGAGTGGCCCAGGTCCAGGTGGAGCTGGTCGGCACGGGCCGGGGCGGTGGTGTCGGTGAGGGTGATCGCCTCGGGGTGGGTCGGGTCGTCGATCAGGTTCACGGTGACGTGGAGTTGGTCTCGTGAACCGGGCAGCTCCAAGCCCGAGTTGAGGTGTGTGTCCAGCAAGCGCGTAAGGCGTGACTGGAGTTGGGCGGTGAGCTCCGGGGCCGTAGCGGATACCGGAAGGTTGAGCGTGTGGTCGCGGACCCACGTCCCGTTGGGCGCCTGGATACGGCGAATCCGTGTACGGACCAGAGTCGTCGCACCGCTGAGGACACCGGGACGCGGCGGGCTGGACTGGTCCGCGTGCGGATCGAACCGCTCGGTCGAGTGCACGGCGGGACGGGCATGCGGACGCAGACCGAACCAGGATTCCTTGGGCGCGGGATCGGCGACATGCGACGCGGGCCGGTCGTCGGCGGCGCTGCGGGTCGGTGCGGGGCGGTAACGGCCGTCCGGCAGCAGGCTGTTGGCGTCCTGCGGACCACGCGGCGCGCTCGACGGAGTGATGGCCGTCGGATCGACGACGAGGTGGCCGGCGTCGGTGGCGCTGTAGTGGTTCAGGCCCGTGTAGTGGACCTCGACGACCCTGGTCGCGGTGGCCGGTCCGATGAGGGTGACGGTGTTGGTGGTGGGCGTACCGCCCGGCCGCAGTACCTCCACGGCCAGGCCCAGGGTGTCCGCGAGCAGCGGGAGGAACAACTCGCCCTGGTTGCTCTCGTATGCCTGGGACCAGTTCCCGACGGCGTTGACCGCGTGGGCCAGTTCGGCGTCGGTGAACTGTACGGGGCTCACCGTGTAGCCGTGCCGGAGCAGCGTGCGGAGCTGTGCGTCGGAGAGGTCGTCCGGTGTGGGCAGTCGGCCGGTGTCGCGCAGATACGCGAACATGTCCCGGACGCTGGGCTCCGCCGGACCGGCTGCGTTGTCCAGGGTCAGCGCCTGGGTGTAGCGCGCGTTCAGATCGCCCAGCTGCTCCGGCTCCGTCACCCCTTCGATGCCGTACTCGTGGAGGGCGGCGAGGAGTTGGGGCCGGGTCATGTGCTCCGTCTGGCCCGCGAACCACCGCACGAGTGTCTGCCGTACCTGGCCCACCACCTCGTGCGGCAGGGGGCGGTCGCCGCGGGCTTCGAACAGTCGGGCGTCGGCGAGGTTGCGCAGCCGGTCCGCCGCGACCCTCAGGTGGTGGCCGGCCCGGGGCATCGGGGAGGTGCCCGGCACCCAGTGGGTGAACTCGGTCAGTCCGGCGCGGACTTGACTCGGCCGGCTGAGCCAGGTGTACGTGTCCGGGGCCTCGTCGCGCAGTCCGGGGAGCGAGTCGCGGATGTGTTCCGGGTCGGTGCCGATGAAGGTGTAGAGCATGCAACGGCCGTCACCCCGGGTGTCGATCGCGGTGCCTCGGGCCGGGCGGACCTGGAAGGAAGGGGGGAGGGACGGGATGTGGTTGGGCTGGGGGGACGCGGGGTCGGTGTGGCTGGTGGGGTCTGTGTGACTGGTGGAGTCGGTGCCGTCCTGCGCGGGCGCCTTGCCCTTGGCCTCGCTCTTGGCCTTGGCCTCGGCCGGCGTGAGAGTGGCGGTGTCCGACTCGTCATCGGTCGTGGTGCTGTCGCCGTCGCCGGTCGGCGAGGTGTCCGGGGGCGGGTCGACGACGGTGGTCGTCGGATCGGGGGTGACCGTCGGATCGACAACAGTGGTCGTCGGGTCCGAAGCGACCGTCGGGCCTGAAACAACCGTCGGGTCTGAAACAACCGTCGTCGGATCGGCGACGGTGACCGTCGGGTCGACGACCGTCGTCGTCAGGTCGGTGTTCGGGTCCACGGGGTCGTGGTCCCCGGGGCTCTCGTTCCCGGTGATGATGGTGGTGCCGTGGTCGCCGGCGGTAGGGGTGTTGCCGGTCGAGGGCCCCGCCGCACGGGGGCGCCCGGAGCCCGGCCAGCGCGGGGCTACGGACGCCAGGGTCGACCGTGAGGTGGGCAGTGCCGAGGGGCCGTCGGCGAGCACCGGGCCGGCCGCCAGGGTCAGGGCCGTCTGCGCGTTGGCCCGGCCGAGCGCGGCGGCGTCGCGGTCGCGCAGGGCGTTGTCGATCCGCGTGTCGATCTCGTGGAGCGTCTGCTCCGCCTGCTCGTGGGTCTCGCGGGTGTCCTCGTGGACCCGGGCCGCGTCGTCCGCGCGCCTACGCGCCGTGTCGGCATCCGTGTGCGCCGTGGTGGCCGTGACCCGCGCCCCTGGAAGCCGCGTCCGCACCTCTCGCAGCGCCTCCTCGTCGCGCGCCAGCCGGGTCTCGGTCTCCCGCAGCACACTTCGGTCCTGCCCGAGCGCGGCCCGTACCCCGCGGAGATCGCTCTCCAACGTGCCGACCTGCTCGGTGAGTCGGTCGATCCGCTGCGTGGTATCAGGGTCAACGGCGGGCGTGGGGGCGGGTGTCGTAGCCGTATCGGATGTGCCGGAAGCCTCCGACGCCGACGGCTGCGTGGCGGCGAGGGCGTTGAGGACCGTCAAATCCGTTCGTACGCTGGTGAGTTGGGCGCTGAGGCGGATCTCCTCGCGCTCCCCCGCCGCGACGGCGTCCTGGAGCGGGCCGATCGTGGCACGGGCCGTGGATATCCTGCCGACCAGCTGCGTCTCGCGGTCGACGAGATCCTGGAGGCGCTGTTCGGCGAGGTCGGCCTGCTGCTCGGCGGCGGTCGCGGCCGTGTCGGTGCGGTGGACGTCGTCGGCCGCGTCGGTGAGCGCGGTGGCCGCCTCGTTCAGGGCGTCCTGCGCGTCGGGCCGCAGCCCCCGTTGCCGGCCCTCATCGAGCAGCGCCGCCGCGTGCTGCTCCTCCGCCAGGTCGAACGCGGCGGCGGCGTTCTCGAAGTCCCGCCAGGCCTGGTCCAGGGCCACGACACCCGTGCCCGGCGCCGCACCGTCCGTAGCCGTCCCCGTACCCGGCGCCCTCGTGAGCGCCCCGTCCGGGTCGAGGGACCAGATGCGCAGCCCCTCGGGGCCCCGGGTGACCAGTTCCACCGGGCGGCCGTGGCCGCGGGCGACGCGGGAGGCACCGTAGAGGGACAGGGCCAGGCGGGAGCCGTCGGGGTCGGGGCCGGTGGCGACCCAGAGCTGGTAGCCGTCGTCCGAGGTGTCGACACCGTCGGCGAGGGAGGGCTGTACGTCCCGCAGGGGGGTCGTCGCCCAGTCCTCCGGCGCGGTGTCGGTGCCCGCGGTGAGCAGGGCGGGGAGGTCGTAGACGCGCGGCAGCGGGCGGGGGTCGGTGATGCCGTGGCCGAGGGCGTCGCGCTCCTCGACGCGGATCGTGGCCGTACCGGTGACATGGCGTACGCCGTCGGGCCCTGAGACCTCGATGTGCACGTCGGCGCGGACCTCGTAGCTGCGGGTGCCGCGGCCGCCGTCGGCGGGCAGGCTGGTGCTGCCGGTCTTGAGCCAGTCGCGGCGCGCGCCGGAGACCGTGCTGCCGAAGTCACTTGCGTCGACGGGGCGTTGGAGCACCGGCGGGGTCAGGCCGACGAGGTTGCGGTCGGGGTCGTCGGCGCTGAAGACGGAAGGCAGGGACAGCCCTCCGGCGGTGTCGCCACCGGAGACCGTGCTGCTGTTCTCCGAGGTGATCCGCAGCCGGTCGATGGTGACGTCGCCGCCGTCGGTGACCGCTCTCGGGCGGTACAACGAGACGGTGAGCGTGGGCCGTTGGTCCGGCGCGTCGTGGAGCGGGTAGGCGCCCGGCATCGTCGGCAGCAGGCCGCCGACCTGACGGGGGGTGTCCAGCGAGAAGGTGCCGGCCTGGACGAGTTCGCCGAGCCGGATCGACGCGTTCTCGTCGGAGGTCGAGGCCGGCACGGAGCGCCAGCCGCTGCCGGTGGCCGGGGCCACCTGGTCGAGGGCGGTGTACAGCTGACTCCAGCCGTCGAAGCCGTAGACCGGGACCGGGCCGGTCGGCTGGAACAGGTCCGTCTCACGCAACGCCCACGGGTCGTCGGTCAGTTGACGCGGGTCGACGAGGTGGAGCGCGGGCGGTTCGGGGTCGGGCAGGGTGCGCTCGGTGGTCTCGCTGCCGGTGAAGCGCAGGCTCACCCGGGCCGGTACCCGGACCCGGCCGCCGAACTCGCCGGTGAAGGGGCGGCGCAGCCAGGCAAGGGTGGGCCCGTCGGCATCGTCCCAGGCGATGACCCCGCGCTGCACCAGCGCGCCCAGGACGTTGGGCGGCCAGTCGACGACCAGCGTGGAGCGGACCGTGGCGACCAGCTCGTAGTCCAGGTCGTCGAAGTCGGCGGCGTTGTCGGTGCGCAGCCAGTACCGGTCCTCGGCGGTGCGCCCCTGCTTGGCGACCTTGCTGGAGGTGGTGACCAGGTTCGCGGAGGGGCCCGTCCGGTCCGTGCGGTCGTCGGTGTGGGGGCGGGTGAAACGGGCGATCGGATTGAAGGTGAAGCGGTGCCGGCGGCCGACCGAGGAGGACAGCGAGCGGCCGTCCGCCGTGTGCGAACCCCATTGCTCTATACCGGACTTGTCGCCCGGCACCGCCGTACCCCGCACCGCCTCGCGCTGTACGCGGGTGCTGATGGGTCGCGCCGAGAAGGTCACCTCGACGAGCGCCGAACCGCCGAACCGGTGGTGCCGGAAACTGTAGGCGGCCTGTCCGCCGCCGCGCCCGATCAGCGCCCGCTTCCCGGCGACACCGGTGTTCTCGGCGATCAGCGCGGCGACGCCCGGCAGGTAGGAGGCGTGGCCGGGGGTGGTGGCGCCGGGGGCGTACCGGTCCACCAACTCCCTTACGTCGTGCTGGAATCGGGCGCGCTGCTCGGACTGCGGGGTCGGTGTCGGGCCGGTTCCCGGGTCGGAGAGCTCGGTGACCGAGTTGACCGTGGCCAGGCCGAGGGTGGCGTCGCGGACGTAGCGTTCGGGCAGTGACGGGCTCGTCCGCCCGGTCGTCGAGGGGGCGGGCGGCTGGGGGGTGATGGCGCCCATCCACCGTGCGTCGCGCCGGAGTTGACTCTCCGTCATCAGGAACTGGAGCCCGCGCGGCACGTCCACGGCGAGTCTGACGGTCTCTGCGGGCCCGACTCCGAAGGTGTTGGCGAGCACGTTGCGGTGTCCGGACCGTACGGTGATCACGTAGGTGACGTCGGCCGTGACCCGGTGCTGGAGGCCCGACTGGGTGGGGGTCCGGTTGGTGGCGGTGGTGCTGGTGAGGGTGTCGGGCCGGTCGGTCTTGCGGTCGTACTGGTAGCGGCCGGACGGGTTGAAGCGGGACGGCGTGGGGGCCGGGGCGGCGGGCTGCCCGTTCACGGGGGCGGGAGCCGGCGGGTTGTTCTGGGTCGCCGAGCCGCCCAGGCCGAACTGGTGTGTCTTGCTGAGGCCCTTGGACTGCTGCGCCGTGTCGGCCGCGGAGATGCCGGTCTCCAGGTACTGGTTGACGCTCTGCGTCAGCCGGGGCGTGTGGGCGACGGCCTCGATCTCGATCGCGAGCTGGCCGTCGACACCGAGCCCGGGCAGCGTCAACCCCTCCACCACATAGGTGCCGCCGAAGATCTGGTGCCCCCGGCCGACCAGCGCGCCGGGCGAGAGCGCGGTGGTCCGGGTCTCGGCGCTCACCGTGGTGGTGTCGCCGAACGAACTGCCGAACAGCGAGCTGCTCAGGAAGTCCCTGACATCACCGGCCAGCCGGGAGACGCGCCCGGGCTGCTGGGCCTGGTCGCCCTGCCCGTCCTGATTCGTGCCGGCACCGGTGACGATCTGCCGGAACGCGTCCTGGAGCGCCGCCGAACCCCGTACCACATCGATCAGCGCGTCGTCCGGGATCCGGACCACGTCCGGGTGCGGGCGCGAGACCCCGTCGTCGCCCGTGGTCGTCATGGCCAGCCGCTCGGTGTCCTGCGCCTGGACCGGCCGTACGGTGTACGGCGCATCGGTCGGCGCGGGCTGCGCGGCGTCCACGGTCCGCGCGTGCGGTACGGCCAGCCGGACCGTACCGGTGACGCCCGGCACCCCGCCGGCCTCCACGTCGCCCTCGGGGCGCGGCCCGGGCATCGCGTCACCGAACCGGACCACCGGCTCCTGGCCCGGGCCCTCGTACAGGTCGAGCGTGATGCGGGCCGGTATCGCGAACTCGTGGGTGTCCTGCCCGCTGGCGATGAAGAACTGGTCGTGGCCGAGCGTGGTGCCGGTGGTGTTGCCGAGCGACGCCTGGCCGACGTACTGGTAGTCGCCGGTGCCGGTCAGGGTCCAGGTGCCCCCGTTCGGGGTGGGCCCGGTGATCCCGGCGCCCGCGCCGAGGCCCCCGCCGTAGGTGTTGCCGAGGCGCGCGGTAGCGCCGCCCCCGCCCTGCGCCAGGCCCATGACCTGGATGTCGGGCAGCACTCGGCGGTGCTGCGGCGCGTCGCCCGCGATGTGCTGGGCGCCCAGCTCCAGCCGTACCCGGCGGCGCCCCGTGATCGAGGGGATCTCCAGGAACAGCGAGTGGCCGCCGTCCACCATGGAGTCCGTCGCGGCGCGCAGTCCGAGCGGGGAGCCCAGCTCGCGCAGCCGCCGCAGGTTGTTCAACTGGGCCTGCACGAGCTTCTCGTCGGGCAGCCGGCTCCGCCGCGGTGCGGTGCCCTCCGGCGGCGGTGCCGGTGGCAGGAAGCCGTTGTCCCGCAGCCAGGTCTCCGCGTCCGCGAACAGCGTCTCCGTACCGTCCACGCCGAGCGGCGCGGTGGACTGCCCGATCGACTCCAGCGTGGCCAGCTCGTGCGGCAGCGCGCGGACCTCGTCCTCGGCCGGCGCGTGGCCGGTGGCGTCGTCGGCGCTGAGCACCCGCAGGTCGAGCGCGTGCGTCCAACTCCCGGGCGCGTAGGTCGACATGGTGCCGTCGGGCCGGATCAGCGTGAGGGTGTACTCGACGTCGGCCTCGGTCAGCAGATGGCTGCGGTTGGTGCGCACCGCGTGCATGGTGCCCGCGGAGTTGCTGGTGCCGAACATGTTCTGCGCGGCGAGGGAGAGGGTGCCCTTGCCGTTGACGGTGCCGCCGAGGACGCCGGACGCGTTCGGGTGCCCCGCGCGGTGGTCGGCCGTCAGCGTGGGGCCGACCGTGCCGCTGAGGTTCAGCCCGCTGTTGAACGTCGTGTTCTGGTCGTTCTTGACCACGTTGACGACATGGCTCTCGAGGTTGATCTTCTTGTCGATGCTCTTGGCCACCGGGGTGTTCCGGGTGACCCGCGTGTCCAGCCGCATCATGCCGACCGCGCGTCCGTGCGCGTCGGTGAGCACCGGCGAGTACAGCCCGCCCTCGGCCTGCATCGGCAGCGTGCCCCGCAGAATCGGTTCGCTCAGGAAATCCGCGAGCTGGGCCGCCGAGGTCTCGTCCAGGTCGTCCCGGAAATTCTCCGCCGCGCCCTCGTACAACCTTCGCGGGTTCAGCACCGAGTCCACGCCGTAGACGGGCAGTTGTCGCAGTTCGGCGGGCGCGGGCAGCGCCTGGCCGTGATCCCGGTCTGCGTCCACGAGGTGCTGCGGGAACCAGACGGTGACCGTGCCGTGCTGCTCGGCCGGACTCCAGTCGCGCGCGGGATCGGGGTTCGCGACGACAACTGCCGTATCAGGGCCGTCGGTTGCGTCCGTGACCGGGGGCGGCGCGTCCACGCGCACCTGCCAGTTGTCGGTGAAGTCGTAGGCGCGGGAGGGCTCGTTGCTGCGCTGGGCGCTGGTGGTCTGCACGACCTGGGTGACGGTGGCTGAGCCGTCCGCCTGGTTGTGCGTGAAGGTCCCGCCGAGCGCGATGTCCACCCCGCGGACCGGACCCGCCTCTCCGATCGGCACCGACAGGCTCCACGGCACCGGCAGCGTCGAGAACGTGCCGGACGGCTGGGCGGAGACGATCTCCCGGGTGCCCTGCCCGCGCCGCTCCACATGCTTGTCGGGATCGCTGGTGTCGAGCGCGCCCTGCCGCACCGACGGCCGCCGGTCGCCGAGCGTCAGCCGTACGTCCACGTGCCGGTCGACGCCGTCCACGTCGAGAACGATCCGGTGACCGCCGAGGCTGCGCAGATACGGCATGTTCTGCGTGAGTTGCCGCTCCGAGAGCACGTCCCGCAGTTGCGCGTGCACGGGGTCGTCCGGATCCGGGTCCGGCCTGCCGAGCGCGGTGAGCACCTGGCGGTGCAGCCCGTCCACCAGGTCCGGCGAGAACGGCTCCATCACGACGAGCCCCACCTGGCCGTCGTGCCGCTGCCCGTACCCACCGAGGTAGGAGGTACGGCGCCCACCGCCGGGCACCAGCTCGGTCGGCGTGGTGGTGTCGCCCTCGGGGGTGGTGAGGGTGACCTCCGGGAGCGGCGGGAGAACGGGGGCGGTTTCGCTCTCCGTCTCGGTATCGGATTCGGTATCGGTGTCGCCGTCGCCGTCGCCGTCGGTGAGATCCGTCCCCGCGGGACCGGTGTACGTCGGGAGCGTGGACGTGGTGGCCACCGGGGTCGGTGTCGTGTCCGCGGTGGGCTTGACCGGGGCGGGCGGGTCCGCGCCGAGCGCGCCCTTGACCGGTCCCCGCGAACCGGTGCCCCGGGGGTCGTCGGCGGGGTCGCCGACCAGGGTGCCGATCAGGGCGAGGTGACGGGGCCTCAGCCCACCCGATGTGTACGCCGGGTCCGACGCCACGGGCGCGAACAGTGTCGGGTCGCCCATGAGGCTGGCTGTGCCGCCGCGGTGCGGGGCGGCCGAGTCGAAGCCGCTCTCGTCGCGCAGGCCGAGCTGGTGGCCGATCTCGTGGGCCAGGTCGGAGTCGGAGATGTCGGCCGGCCAGGAGTGGTGCGTGGCCGGGGTCCCGTCCGCCGGGTCGGTGAGCGTGACGTCGAGGTGCGCGCTCTCACCGGGAGCGGCCGGCACGACGGTGACGCGCAGCAGGCTCCCGTCCCCCAGCCGGTGCCCCGGGGCGTTGAACACCCGCTGCACACCGTCCGCCAGCCGCTGCTGGACGCCGTCGACCTGCGGGCCCAGGCCCGGGTTGCCGGTGAGCCGGTAGGTGACGGTGAGATCGGTGACCGGCTCACCGCCGTGCTCGAAACGCCGCACGGCGAAACCGGCCCGCACGACGTACTGCGTCCGCGTGCCGTCCGCCCCGACCGGCCGGGACACCGGGTCCACCCAGGTATGACTCCGCTCCGAGGGCGCCGCCCCGGCCCGCGCGTCCGCGTAACTGCCGGGCACCGGGGTGGCGTTGGGCGTGACGGAGGGGGTGAGGACAACGGGTTCCGGGGTGGGAGTGGGGGTTGGGGTTGGGGTTGGGGTTGGGGTGAGCGTGTTGTCCGGCACCGGATCGGCCGAGACGTCCGAGGAGGTGTGCACGGGCGCCGGCGCCGACGCGCTGGAGGGATCGCTGTCCGGGTTCGAACTGGCCGTCGAGGGCGCGCTGTTGCTGGTGGTGGTGACGGGCGTGGGGAGGTCGGTACCGGTGTGGGTGTTACTCGGAAGGGGGGTGGGATCGGTGCTGGTGGTCGTGTCCGTGCCGGTGGTGCTGTCGACGCCGGAATCGGAACTCGGGGAGACGTCGGTGCCGTGCGTGGTGTCCGGGGTGACGGTATTGTCGTCGGACGTCGTGTTCTCCGGGCGCCCCGTCGTCGTAGTACGCGGACTCCCACCGGAGTTCGAGGACGTGCCGGAACCGGCCGCCGGGCTACCCGAGTTGGTACCACTCTGGGTGGGCACACCGGACCCGGTCGTGTTCGTACTGGTACTGGTGCTCGGCGGCATGACACTCGTGCTGGGCCCATTCGCGACTGGAGCAACCGGAACATCCGGCGAAGACACCGGAGTTGAGGCGTCCGAGCTGTCCGTGTCGCCCTGCTGACCGGTCCCCCGCGCGGGATCCTCCGTGCCCTGGCCCGAGTTCGTCGTGTGCGGGCTGCCGCTGGAGTTGGAGGGCGAGCCGTTCCCTGTAGTGCTCGTGCTCGTGCTCGGCGCAACGACGCCGGTGCCGGGTCCACTCACGACCGGAACGTCCGACGAAGGCTCCGGCGTCGCCGTGTCCGAGGTGTCGGTGTCGCCCTGCTGAACTGTCCGTGCGGGCGCCGGAGTTCCGGAGCCGGTGGTGTGCGGAATGTCGCTCTGCAGGTCTCCCCCGTCGACCTTCACCTCGTCGAAGTGGGTGTCGAGGTCGGTGGAGCGGGGCGGCGGGGTGCTCGTGGAGGTGCGTTGCGGGGCGCTGGCCGTCGAGGAACTGCCGCTGTTCGAGGTCGTGTTGTTGGGGCCCGGGCCCGAGGTGGTCGTCGAGTCGTGGTCTGCGGTGGACGAGTTCGTCGACGAGCCGGTCTTCGAGGGGCCGGTGTCCGTGTCGGAGTCGGTGGTGGACTCGTTCGGGAGGTTCGCCGTGCCCAGGGTGTTCACCGGCACCGGGGTGTTGAAGTTGAACTTGTTGCCCAACGCGCCCGCGCCCTGGCCCAGGTGGCGTTCGCTCATCGAGCTGAGGCCACTGCCGAGGAAGGTGTCGAGGGAGTCGACGGGGAAGCCGAAGGCGGACGCCATGGCGAGTTCGGCGAGAGTCTCGGCGCCGCCCTCGGTGAGGAAGTGCTCGGCGTCCTCGCCGAGTTCGTGCTTCACCTTGTCGCCGAAGGTCTTCGGCTTCGGCGTGGGCGTCGGGGTCGGCGTGGGCGTGATGTGCGGGGTCGGGGTGGGTGTGGTCTTCGGGGTCGGCGTGGGGGTCGGGTTCGGCTTCGGGTTCGGCTTGGTGTTGACGTCGGGGTTGTCGAACTTCTGGTTGAACTTCTTCCCGTTGCCCGTGATGTCCTTGAACGGGTTGTGGCTGCCGAAGATGTTCTTGAGGTTGTTCTTCAGACCCTTGCCGAGGTCGGTGAGCAGACCGTGGAACAGACCGGCGAAGGCGCCGAACGCGCCGTCCTGGAGGATCTGCGACCAGTCGAAGCCATTGGGACGGCGGCCCTTGGGCGCGCCGAGCATCATGGCCAGCCGTACCGCGAAGGTGGTGAACGCCTCCTCGATCGCCTCGGTGAGGCTGGGCATCAGGTGCGTCTTCTTCATCAGCCATTCGAGCAGCGTCAGAATGGCGACCCGGCTGCGGGCCTTCGCCACCGCGGCCTGGCTGGAGGCGGAACCCCCGGTGAACGCGGACAGCACCGCGATGACCAGCAACTCGATGAGCAGCCGTACCAGTTCGGCGATGATCTGCCACTTCGACTCCATGATGTCCATGGAGGACTTGGTGCGGGACTGTCCAATGCTGTCGAGCTGGTCGGCGAAGTCCTTCAGGTAGTTGACGCCGCCGCTGTCGAGGAACATGTGCATCGCGCGCACATAGTTGTTCCCGACCTGCGGCGGCAGCGCGCGCCCGACCCCACCGGCGGTCTGCTCGATCAGGTCCGAGAGGTCACGCATGCGCCGGCCCAGCCGCTCGTACGGCTTGCCGTTGGCGTAGGCCATGTCCTCGTCGGCCTGGAGGAACTTCTCGCCGATGAGCACGAACATGAGGTTGTTCAGCTGGGGCGACGCGTGGATGGTCATCAGGGGCGGTCCGCCGCGTCAGTGCTTTCCGTTGTGCGAACCGGAGTTGGTGTCGCCCGTGTCGATGCTGGAGTCGTGGATGGCGTCGAGGACGCCGTTCTGGGTGCCGAGCACGCTCTTGAGGTTGGTGAGGGTGCCGTCGCCGATGCTGACGATGGCCTCGGAGAGGGACGAGCCGGTCGTGACGGAGCCCTCCCGCTGTTGCTTCTCCTGCGGGCGCATCTGCTTGGCGTAGCTGTCGTCGTGTCCGGGCCAGTCGGAGGTGGACGACACGTCGGTGATGAACTCGCTGATCATCTCGTTGGCCAGCCGGCTGATCTGCTCGATCTGCCGGGTGCCGGCGACGAGCGCCGGCGGGCTGGCGGAGTAGGCGTTCGACATCTTCTTCTCAGTCCTCCGGGTCTTCGCTGATCTCGTCGCGGAGCCGGCCGGCTCCGCGCCGTCGGCCGGCCTTGGGGCCCTCCAGCACTCCTGGCCCGAAGATCTTGTTCCAGTCCACGTCGAAGCCCGTGATCTCGGGTGCCTCGGGGTTGGCCTTGGTGAACGGCTCGAAGGTGGCCATGACGTGCCGGGCCATCCGGGCCCGGGCCTCCTGCACCGCTTCCAGCACGCTCGCGGCGAGCTGACCGGCGGGCATGGTGCGGTACTTGTCGTCGAGGAAGGTCAGCGCGCGCAGGTCGCCCTGTGCGCTGACGGTCGCCTCGACGGAGCGGTCCGCGGAGCGCACCGTGCTCTCGGCGTGGGCGAGTTCGCCCTCGGCGCGGGCCACCGCGGCCTCGGTGGCCTCCAGTTCGGCCATCGCCTTGGCCAGCCGCTGCTCGATCGACTCGTTGCTCATCGGGCACCTCGCACGCGGTCCCGGACGGAACGTCCCGTGTTCATCGGCCGATCACCGCCGGCGCCCCGCCCTCGTCGGTGCCCCAGACGTCCTCGTCCTCGGTGAGCCACGCGTCCCGGGCCCGGTCGCCGCTCTCCGTGGAACGGCCGTTCTGGCCCGCGCCGTTGCCGCCGGGGCCGCCCACCGGGTAGGGGGCGCTGGACGTGGTGGGCCGGGTGTAGACGACGTCCTCGTCCTCGTCCACGGAGCTCGCCCGGTTGGTGCGGCCGCGCCGGGTGGAGCCGCCCGCCGGGTCGGTGAGGACGGCGCGGGTGCGCTCGGTGTTGCCGCCCTGTCCGCCGCCCGCGCCTCCCATGCCGCCCATCCCCATCGGGTTGAGCGGGGTGCCGCCCGACGCGGCCTGCTCGCCGGTGGAGGCGGCGGCGAGGGTGCTGGTGTCGAGGGCGTCGGAGCGGAGCGCGCCGCCGGTGTAGGGCGTGCTGTCGTAGTCGTCGTAGCCGCTGTCGAGGCCCGAATCCAGGCCGCCGCCGGACGTGTTGAGGCTGCCGCCGCCGAGTCCGCCGCTGTTCAGACCGGTCGTGTTCAGGCCGCTGGTGTCGAGGCTGCTGCCGTTGTTCAGCCCGCTCGTGTCGATGCCGCTCGTGTCGATGTTGTTGCCGTTGAGGCCGCTGGTGTCGATCGAGGACGAGGGGAGGCCGCTGCCGTCGATGTCGGTGGTGGTCGTGTGGCCCGACGGGTCGGTGGTGGTGAGCGCGCCGGTGTCCGGGTTCAGCGTCTGGACGGAGCCGTCCGGGAACTTGGTGGTGAGCGTGCCGTCGTTGTTGAGCGTGGTGGTGGAGCCGTCCGGGTTGGTGAAGGTGTCGCCCGGGTTGAGGTGCGTGGTGGTGACGTGGCCCGAGGGGTCGGTGACCGAGACCTGACCGGTGTCCGGGTTGAGGGTCTCGGTCGAGCCGTCCGGGAAGTGGGTGGTCAGCGAGCCGTCCGAGTTGAGCTGGGCCGTCGAACCGTCCGGGGTGGTGAAGGAGCCGGCGGTCGGGTTGAGCTGCGACAGCGAGGTGGTGCCGTCCGGGTTGAGCGTGCTGACCTGGCCGGTGGTCGGGTCGAGGGTCTGGCTCGTGCCGTCGGGGAACTTCGTGGTGAGGGTGCCGTCGCTGTTCAGGGTGGTGGTCGAGCCGTCCGGGTTGGTGATGGTGCTGCCCGGGTTGAGCTGCGAGACCGAGGTGGTGCCGTCCGGGTTGGTGGTGGTGACCAGGCCGGTCGACGGGTCGATGGTCTGGGTGGAGCCGTCCGGGAACGTGGTGGTGAGCGTGCCGTCGCCGTTGAGCTGGGTGGTGCCCCCGGTCGGGGAGTTGAGGGTGGTCGAGCCGTCCTTGGTGGAGTTGTTGCCGTTGTTCAGGAGCGACGGGCCGAGGGTGTTCAGCGCGGCGTTGGCGAGGTCGCTGTTGTTGAGGTCGTCGAGCCCGCTGCCGACGTTGTTCAGGCTGTTGCCGAGATCGTCGTTCAGGTTGCTGAGGCTCGAGTTCAGGCCGTCGCCGATGTTGTTGAGGCTGTCGTTCAGGTTGGTGTTGAGGTTCGTGCCGAGGTTGTTGAGGCCGTCGCCGAGATTGTTGAGGTTGTCGTTCAGGCCGTCGTTGAGGTTGTTGAGGTTGTCCCCGAGGTTGTTGAGGTTGTCGTTCAGGTTGGTGTTGAGGTCGTTGAAGTTGTTGCCGAGGTCGTTCAGGTTGTCGTTGAGGTTGTTCAGGCTGTTGTTGAGGTTCTCGTTGTTCTCGTTCGCCTGATCCTCGGCGATCTCGGTCTCCTCCTTCTGGAGGACCTCGGCGAGCGTCTCGTTGTTCTTGTTCTTGACCTCTTGGGCGAAGGCGTCCTCGACATCGGCCCAGGCGTTCTTCACATTGCTGAGCGCGTCGATGGCCGGCTGCTTGAGCTTGGAGTCCGCGTGGTCCGACCAGCTCTTGACGGCGGCGTCGGCGACCTTCTGCCAGGTGGTCACCTGGGTGAGGTCGCCGTAGTCGGGGACGTTCTGCTTGAAGTCGGCGTCGGTGGAGTAGGTCGTGCCGCTGGCCTCCCCGCTGGCCCAGTCCTCCGCGAGCACATGGTTGATGTTGTTGTTGATGACCCACGAGCTGATGCCGTCGAGGATCTTCTTCACGTGGTAGTGCGGGTCGTGCTGGCCGTCCGACGCCCAGTCGGTCCACGCGGTCTGGAGGTCGGTGATCGCCTGCTTCAGCGCCTGCTGTGCGGCGGCCAGCGCGTCGCTCAGCTTCGACTTCGGGACGTAGCCGCCGAGGGTGCTGTTGGTCGCCGTGTAGTCGCTGCCGCCCAACTGGGAGACGTAGCCGTCGTAGTTGGTCTTCAGCTCGTCCAGGAGATGCCAGAAGAGGCTGGCCGCCTTGCCCTTCCAGGCCGCCTGGTCCTCGCCGAGCGAGGTCATCCACTGGTTGACGGTGTCCGAGTGGTCCTTGAAGAACTGCACCACCCGGTCGAAGGACTGCCCGGTGTTCTCGAAGGAGAGCATGTCGACGGCGTTGGCGTCGATGACCGACAGTCCGCTGTACTCGAAGCCCTGCGTCGAGTAGGGCGACGCCAGGATGTGGTCGAGGACCAGTTTGCTGCCCGAGATGTACTGCGCCATCGGCCCCGAGTCCCACTGGACGTGCGAGTACGAGCCCTCGAACGCACCGCCGCCGGTGATCTCGCCGCCGCTCCAGAGCGTGGCGCGGCCGTTCCCGTCGACGGTGACGCCGATCATCACGATCCGCGCCTTCTTCATGTCCACGCTGCTGTGCGCGCCGTCGCCGCCGGCGTCGTAGAAGGCCAGGTCGTAGTCTTCGCCGGAGTTGACCTGCCAGCCACCGATCGCCGAGTAGTCGGCCGCGGTCACCGACCTCATGTCCATGCCCTGGATGTCCATCCGGAACAGCTTGAGGTTGGCGAAGCCGTCGTTGGACGAGCTGCTCAGCTTGTTGAACAGCGTGGACCGGGCCGGAATCGTGTAGCCGGTGAAGTCGGTGACGGCCTGGGCGAAGTAGTCGTCCGGGTCGTAGTTGGCGGTCCCGGTTGTGGTTTCGGCCATGAGGCGGACTCCGCTGCGAAGGAGGAGGGGGACTGGGTGGGGGGTCCGGAGTGCGGGGCCCGGGGCTCGGCGGAAGCCGGCGGGCCACGCACCGGCCTCAGGTCGTCGAGTCGCTGCCGCTCATGTCGCCGTCGACGGTGTCGAAGATGTCCAGCAGTTTCTCGCCGTCGATCGAGTCGAGGCTGTCGCCCTGGGTCTTCAGCAGCTTGGTGATCGTCTCGTCCAGCGCGTCGTCGATGTCGTCGAAGAGCGTCTTGTGATCGGTCAGGATCTTGTCCAGTGCGGTCGCCTGTGTCTTGAGCGCCTCCACCAGCGTGCCGCCGCCGACCGGGTCCGAGCTGTCGCCGCCGTTCATCAGGCCGATGCGCAGGATCTTGGCCAGGCCCTGGGCCGAGCCCGCACCGGTCTCGGCGATCAGGTTCTTCAGTGACCGGACGCCCGCCGGGGTGTCCTTGCGGATGGCCAGCAGATCGCTGATGAAGTCGGCGATGTCGGTGTTCTTGAAGTTCTTCAGCGCGGTCGAGTCGAGGTGGGTCAGATCAGCCATGGGTGCCTCCGCGGGCGGAACGCGCCGGGGCCCGGTGCAGGGCGCGGCGACGGAACGGGAAGGAGCACGACCGCACCGGCCGCGAGGAGGCCGGCCGGTGCGGTGGAGCCGGGCGGCTCAGCGGCCGATGGTGACCTCGGACCACATCTGGCTGAGGGAGTTCTCGCTGTACTTGTAGCTGTTGGAGATCTCGTTGAGGAGCTGCGAGTGCGAGGTCAGCAGCGTCTCCATGTTCTGTACCGCGCCGTCCCAGGCTGCCTGCTTCTGGCGGTAGGTGTCGGCGTCGTTGCCGTACCAGGTCTTGGACAGCTCGCTGAGTTCGGCTTCGAGGTTGGACAGCGTCTGCGCGATCGCCTTGGTCTGCGCCACCATGTCGTCCGCGGCGTTCGACATGTGGTTGTAGCTGACGTAGATGACACCGTCGGACAGGTTGTCTGCCACAGCTTGCCTCTCTTACGCGATGGGGGGATTCGGACGTGGACGCGAGGTCAGCCGGCGAGCTGGTCGAAGGCCGACTGGGCCGCGTTGTACGCCTGGTTGATGGAGTCGTTCGAGGAACCCTGGGTCTTGTTGTGTTCCACGAGGCTCTGGTTCAGCCGGTCGATGACGTCCTCGAGGTTCTTGAGGATGACGTTGCACTGGCCGTCCCACTGCGCGAGGAGCTGGCCGTACTGGCCGCCGTCGCTGCCCTGGTAGCCGCTGCCCAGGGTGGAACGGGTGCTGTCGACGTCCTGACGGATCTTCACGATGCCGCTGAAGGCGCTCTCCAGGGCCTGGATTCCGTTCCGGGTCGAGCCTTCGCTTGACTGCTGGCCATCTCCAGCCATCGTCCCACCTTTCATCAGTCGATCTACAGTACGAGTACAACTGAGCCTAGATTGACGGAAGTTGCGACGGCAACGAACTGAGGTAGATCTGAGGTTGCCATTGGGTTCCCGTCAAATGCTTTTACTGCTAGGCAACTTGACCGGAACACGTGACTCCGCGGGTTACGGTTCTGGATCCATTCCAGTTTGGCGTGAACACGATCTCGATCGGCGAGAATTCGTCAGTTCCCTGCCGCCGGGAGCGAGTTGGAACTCACACCCGACTGCGGCGCCCCGGCCCCACCGCTCACCGGGACGCGCCCGGCGATCGCGGCGGGACCCGAACCGGTCTCGCCGGGGCCCGTCCCGCCGGTCCCGCACTGCGCCGCCGCGCCCGGTGCCTGTGCCGCCCCGCCCGAGTCCGACGCGGCGGCCCGGGCGCTCAGTTCGGGCCCGGTCGGCAGCATCGACAGCAGGGTGGACGGCACCCGTACCGGGGTCGCGCCGTCGTAGCCGAGGGCGGCGAGCGCGTTGGAGTCCGGGATGCGGTACTTCACTCCGTCGTCGCCGATCAGGAACGTGGTGTCGCCGACCGTCTCACCGGCCGCGCCCAACGCCCTTGCCAGCGTGCCGTGTCCGGGCCTGGCCACCACCGTGTCCACCGGCACGCAGGCCGCGGTGAGTGCCGTCGGGTCGGCCTGGGCCGCCGGGGAGAGCGCGGTCTCGGCGACCCGTACCGAGGTCACCCGCACCTGCCCGCCGGCCGGGTCGACCTGGGCGCACACCGACTCCCCCGCCGCGAGCGCCAGCGCGCTGGGCGGACTGTCCGGCAGCCCGGCGACCGAGGGGTCCGTCCCGGCCGTGCCCGGTGCCTGGTGGGCGCGCAGGTCGGAGACATCGATCGTGGCGACGTTCGGCGCCCCGCCGTCGTAGGCCTCCTTGCGGGTGTCCGGATCGCCGAGGAGCAGCGCCGACTGGGTGTCGGTCACCGGGTGCAGGCCGTCCTTCTGGAGGAGGTACTCCTGGTTCCCGGAGCCCGCGACCACGCGGAAGACCTGGCCGATCCGGGTGGCCCGGCCGCCCAGTTCGGGTCCCGCCGTGCCGCGGCCGTCGACCTTCGGGGTGGCCAGGTCGGGGCCGGTCACCAGGGCGTCAAGGAAGGCCGCCGAGACCGGGCGGGGGGTCACGGGCGCGTAGCCGAGGGACTCCGCCGCGCCCGAGTCCTCGTCCAGCTCCAGCCGGCTGCCCTGCCACACCAGGTACGTGTGCTTGTCCGGGCCCTTCACCACCAGCGCCGACTTCGCGCCGACCGGGTCCGTCTCCACCGGGGCGCCCGGCACGAGGGTGGTCTGCGAACCCGAGCCCGTGGAGCAGACCTCCCACGGCGAGGACTCCAACTCCCCTGTCGACGGTACGGAGTCGGGGGCGCCGGTGATGCCGACCGGCCGGCCGACCGGGGTGCCCGCGAGCGACGCCGAGCCGACCGAGGTGGTCTTCAGGTCGGAGCCGCCGATCAGCACGGCCGAGGCGTAGTTGCGCACCGGGCGCAGCCTGCCGTCGGCGTACAGGTAGCGGGCGCCGGTGTCCTTGTTGACGATCAGGGTGTCGCCGCTGCGCCAGGCGTCGTTGCCGCCCGGCTTGAGCAGCCCGAACACCAGCGCCCCGCCGCAGACCAGCACACCGACGATCACGCCGACCAGCGCACCTCTGCTGGTCCGGCCCAGCGGACTCTCCGGTGCGTCCGGGTCGGCCAGCAGCATGCCCGAGGTCAGGCGGCCCATCATGAACGTGTGCGCTTGCACCTGGTCGCGCTTCGACCGCACGTTTTCCTCCTGCTCGGTCGTTCAGGTTCTGGTCGGGTCGGGTCGGCCCTCGCGGGCGGTCAGCCGAAGATGCCGCGAAGGGTGCCGAACACGCCCAGCAGCCACAGGGTCAGCGGGAACAGGGCGATCGCCAGCAGGGAGTGCAGGATCTCCGCCGCGCGGCCCCAGTACGGGACCAGGCGCCGGCCCGGTACGGTCCACACCGCGACCGTGAGCGCCGCCGCCACCGCGAGCAGGCCGGCGACCAGCAGGGTCCGCTCGGTGCCGGACAGGCGCAGGCCCCAGCCGAACGCGAGGAGCAACAGGCCCCACGCGCCCGGGAGTACGAGCACCAGTCGCTGGGCCGTGTTGACCAGGCCCCGGCCGTGCAGGAGCAGCAGCAGCGACAGGACCAGGGCGACCAGCAGTGCCGGGAGGCTCGGGCGGCGGGCCAGGGCGACCAGGCAGGCGGACGAGAGCACGCCCGTCGCGCCGTAGAGCGCGGTCATCCACTCGCCGGCCAGCTCGGTGCGCACGGTCACGTCGGTGCCCCGGTAGGGCTCGATGCCCTCCTGCAACTGCTCCGGGGTGGTCGGCAGCGGCGGCATCCGCATCCCGGCGAACTTGAACGACAGCGAGGGCACCAGGCCCCCGAGCAGCACGGTCAGCGCGGCGATCACCCCGGCCGCCGCCGCCACGCGCACGTCGAACACGGTCATCAGAACGCCGCCCACCGCCGTCGCGAACGCCACCAGCGCCGACGCGAGGAACAGGGGCGTACGCGCCGCGGAGGCCGCGAGGGCCAGGACCGCGCCGCCCGCCCAGGCCGCCGCCGCGCCCAACAGCCGTGCCCCCAGCACCTGGTGGGCCTGCGGACCGCTCAGTTCGCCGCCCGGCACCAGCCAGCCGGCGAGCGCGAGCGCCGGTGACGCGAGCAGGCCCAGGACGACACCGGTCGCCGGGTCGTCGACCGCCCGGCTCGCGGACGCGGCCCCGGCCAGGAGCAGCAGGCCCGTCCCCACGGCGGTGGCCGCGCGCAGCGACGCCGGGGTGCCCGGGAGGGCCAGCAGGACGAGTCCGGCCAGTACCGCCACCGCGACCAGACCGCGCAGCAGCCGTCGCGCCGCCTCCGGGCTCCAGCCGTGCAGCCGGTCCCGGGTGACGGCGGCGATGCCGTCGACCAGGTCGTCGAGGCGGACTTCGGGCAACGCCTCGGTGCGCGGCCGGAGATGGAGCGCCTCGCCGTCGGTCAGATCGAGGGAGGCGAGGGTCGCCTCCTCGTCGAGCGGCCGGCCGCCGAGGCGCTGGAGTATCCAGCCGTCGTGTTCGAGACCGGTCTCCTCGGCCTCCTCCCCCGCGTATCGCAGCACCGTGGGCAGCAGGTCGGCGACCGGCACGTCGGACGGCACGGCGAGGTCGATGGTGCGGGCCGGGGCCCGCACGGTCAGATGGCACAGTCCGGTCACGGAAGTGTCGGTCATACCGGGGCTCACGTCTCCTGGACATCGAAACGGGGGCACGCGGCGCGGCGTGCGGGGTGGGGGGAACAGGGTGCTGGTGATGCGGGGGGTGACATGGACGTACAGAGTTGACGGGGTGCACACTACTGACACTCCCTACGACGCTTGTCAACGGGAGCCCCCACGAACGGTGTTGACAGCATCCTCCACCGTGAAAGTGCCGAGGCCTGATCCGGTGCACGCCCCCCACGTACCGCCGCGGTGCGCGAAGTCCGTTAGGAGCCCCAAGCGTTGAGCGTGGTCCTGTTCCGTCGTCCGGCCCGCCGTCGCGGACCCGACATGCCCGCCGGCGAGTTGGTCCTCCAGGAGCCGCCGACCCTCATGGAGACCGTCCCGGACACGTCCGCGGTGTGGACGTATCTGCCGATGGCGATGATGTCGGTCTCGATGATGATGATGTTCATGCGGTCGGGCGGTCAGTCCAGCGGCATCTTCATGTACCTCGCGCTCGGCATGATGGTGATGGCCGCGGGCGCGATGATGGTCGGTCAGGTGATGCGCAAGGCCGGCGACCGCAAGCAGCGGCTGCGCGGTGAACGCCGGGACTATCTGCGCTACTTGGCGCAGAGCCGGCGTACCGTGCAGCGGGCCGTGGTCGAGCAGCAGCTCGCCCTGGCCTGGCGGCACCCCGAGCCCCGGGTGCTGCGCACCATGGTCCGCACCACGCGGCTGTGGGAACGCCGGGTCAAGGACGACGACTTCGGCGAGGTGCGGATCGCGGTCGGCGACCAGCAGCTCGCCATGCGGCTGACTCCCGTCTCCAGCAAGCCCGTCGAGGACCTCGAACCGCTGTGCGCGCACGCGCTGCGCCGTTTCATCCGCGCCTACAGCACCGTTCCCGGCCAGCCCATCGCGCTGTATCTCCGGTCCTGGTCAAGGGTGTTGGTGCGCGGCGACCGCGACGCGAGCCGCGGGATGCTGCGCGCCGCGCTGGCCCAACTGGCCCTGTTCCACCCGCCGGAGGAGCTGTGGATCGCGGTCTGCGCCGCCGACGAGGTGCGCGGGGAGTGGGAGTGGGTGAAGTGGCTGCCGCACAACCACCACCCCCAAGAGACCGACGGCGCGGGCCCGTTGCGCATGGTGGCCTCGGCCTTCACCGATCTGGAGGACCAGCTTGGCAGCGAGTTCTCCGAGCGGCCCGCGTTCGACCCGGACGCCGTGCCCGGCCGTGACGAGCCGCTGGTGGTGGTCGTGGTGGACGGCGCGGCCGTCCCGTCCGGCCACCGCTTCGACGGGCCCGGCTACCGCAACGCGATCGTCCTCGACCTCTCCGACTCCCTCACCTGGCGGCCCGGCCGCACCACGCTGCGCCTGGACGTGACGCCGGACGCGGTCGCGCTGGTGCGCACCGACCGCAGCCGCAAGGAGCAGACCACGGTCCTGGGCCGCCCCGACCGGGTGGGTCCGGTGGCCGCCGAGTCGCTGGCCCGGCTGATCGCGCCGTACCGGATGAGCCTGTCCTCCGACGCGGTCGAACCGCTCTCGAACGACACCGAGTTGACGACCCTGCTCGGCATCGCCGACCTGCACCGGCTGGACCCCGACACGCTGTGGCGGCGGCACACCGGGTCCGGCCGGCTGCGCGTACCGGTCGCGGTCGGCGCGGACGGGCGGCCCGTGGAGCTGGACATCAAGGAGTCCGCGCAGGGCGGCATGGGCCCGCACGGCATGCTGATCGGCGCGACCGGTTCCGGCAAGTCGGAGCTGCTGCGCACCCTGGTGCTCGGTCTCGCGCTCACGAACTCTTCCGAAACACTCAACTTCGTCCTGGTGGACTTCAAGGGCGGTGCGACCTTCCTCGGCCTCGACGAACTCCCGCACACCTCCGCCGTCATCACCAACCTCGCCGACGAGGCCGCCCTGGTGGAGCGTATGCAGGACGCGCTGCACGGTGAACTCATCCGCCGCCAGGAGCTGTTGAGGTCGGCGGGCAACTACACCTCCGCCCTGGAGTACGAGAAGGCGCGGGCCGGCGGCGCCGATCTCGCCCCGCTGCCCAGCCTGTTCGTCGTCGTCGACGAGTTCAGCGAACTCCTCGCCTCGCACCGGGAGTTCATGGAGCTGTTCGTGATGATCGGCCGCCTCGGCCGGTCGCTCGGCGTGCATCTGCTGCTGGCCTCGCAGCGCCTGGACGAGGGCCGTATGCACCAGCTGGAGTCGCACCTGTCGTACCGGATCGGTCTGCGCACCTTCTCCGCGATGGAGTCCCGGGGTGTCCTCGGTGTCCCCGACGCGTACGAACTGCCGTCCCAACCGGGCAGCGGCTACCTGAAGAGCGGCATCGAGGCCCTCACCCGGTTCCGTGCCGCCTACGTCTCCGGTCCGTACCGCAGGCGCGGCGGTGCCGTCGCGCAGGCCCGGGTCGCCACGCAGGTGGTGCCCTGGTCGACCGGGTACATCGTGCCGCGCGCTCCGGCGCCGGCCGCGATCGCGGTCCCGGAGCCCGAGGCGGAGGAGAACGCCGAGAGCCTGCTCGCGGTGGCGCTCGACCGGCTGCGCGACTCAGGGCCGCCCGCGCACCGCGTGTGGCTGCCGCCGCTGGACACCGCGTCCCCGCTGGACACCCTGCTCGGCGGTCTCGCCGAGGACCCGGACCGCGGGCTGACCGCACACCGCTGGAACGGCGCCGGGAAACTCCGCGTCCCGGTCGGCCTGGTCGACAAGCCGTTCGACCAGCGCCGTGACCCGCTCGTCGTGGACCTCGCCGGGGCGGGCGGCCATGTCGCCGTCGCGGGCGGCTCGCAGAGCGGCAAGTCGACGGTGCTGCGCAGCCTCATCATGGCGCTCGCGCTCACCCACACCCCGCGCGAAGTGCAGTTCTACTGCCTGGACTTCGGCGGCGGCACGCTCTCCCAGCTCACCGGTCTGCCGCATGTCGGCGGGGTCGCGGCCCGCCTCGACACCGAGCGGATCAGCCGTACGGTCGCCGAGGTCACCGCCGTCCTCACCCAGCGCGAGCAGTTCTTCCTGGACAACGGCATCGACTCGATGTCCACCTACCGGCGCCGCCGCGCCGCCGGGGAGTTCCCCGACGAGCCGCACGGCGACATCTTCCTGGTGATCGACGGCTGGTCGGCGGTCCGGCAGAACTTCGACCAGTACATCCCGACGTTCAACCAGATCGCCACCAGCGGCCTCAACTACGGCATTCACCTGATCGTCGCGACCGCCCGCTGGCTGGAGCTCACCGCCCCGGTCCGCGACCAGTCCGCGACCCGGCTGGAGCTGCGGCTGGGCGACACGATGGACTCCGTCGTGGACATCCGCAAGGCGAGCGCGGTGCCGCAGATCCCCGGCCGGGGTCTCACCGTGGAGACCAAACTCCACTTCCTGTCCGCACTCCCCCGGGGCGACGGCTCGACCGACCCCGAGACCCTCAGCGAGGGCGTGGCGGACCTGGTGGACCGGATCGCCTCGGCCTGGCACGGGCCGCGCGCCCCGCAGGTCCGGATGCTCCCGCACCGGCTGCCCGCGGCCGAACTCGCCGAGCCCGAACTCGGCGACGGCCAGAGCCTCAAGCTGGCGCTCGGCCAGGACGAGGAGACCCTCGGCACCGTCTGGCACGACTTCTCCCGCACCCCGCACCTGGTCGCCGTCGGCGACACGGAGAGCGGCAAGACCAACCTGCTCCGGCTGGTCGCGGACTCGGTCGTCGCCCGCTACACCCCGGCCGAGGCCCGCATCCTGGTCGTGGACTACCGCCGCGGTCTGGTCGACGCGGTCCCCGAGGAGTACCGCCTCGGCCACGCGGTGGCCCTGGAGGCCCTCAAGCAACTGGTCGGCGGCTCCGCGAAGGCCCTCCGCACCCGCGTCCCGGGCCAGGAGATCACCCCGGCCCGCATGCGGCAGGCCGACTGGTGGACGGGCCCCCGCCTGTTCGTCCTCGTCGACGACTACGACATGGTCGGCGGCGGCACGGTCATGGACCACCCCTTCGCCCCGCTCTTCGAACACCTCGCCCTGGGCCACGAGTTGGGCCTGCACGTGGTGGTCGCCCGCTCGGCGACGGGCGCGGGCCGCGGCCTCAACGACCAGCTCCTGCGCCGCCTCGACGAGGTCAACACCCCCGGCATCCTGATGTCCTGCTCCCCGTCCGAGGGCTACGTCTTCGGCAACGTCAAGCCCCGGGTCCTCCCCCCGGGCCGGGCCCTCCACATCGTCCGCCGCAAGCCGTCGCTGATCCAGACGGCGCTGGCGGCGGGGGCGGAGGAGTAACGGGCGGACGAGGCAAGTCGACCGAAGGGGCGGGAGCCGACTGCTGGCTCCCGCCCCTCGGTCGTCAGTTCTCCGTGGTCCCCTGGGCGCCGACGCCGGCGGGAACCGAACTCTCCGCACTCTCCGCCGTACCTTCAGGCAGCGACGGCCTGGACGGCCGCCAGCCCAGGCGCCTGCCCCGGGGCAGCACCAGCCCCAGCCACACCACCGCGATGATCACGGCGAGGCCCGCCGAAGCCGGCCACAGGGCGCGCCGGAGCGGGCCGGCGGCCTTGTCGGCCGGGAGGTGGACAGGGGAGGCTGGGGCGGCGGCTGCCGGTGCCGAGGCGCTGGTCAGGACCGATGTGACCGCCGCGTAGGGGTCGAGGCGGGGTACGTCGGCCGGGTACGCGGAGGTGCGCAGGAGGGTCGCGGTCTGGGCGGCCGTCAGGTCCGGGTGGACGGAGCGCACGAGCGCCGCCGCCCCCGCTACGAACCCGGCGGCCAGTGACGCGCCCGAGCCGATGTAGTGGCCGTCCTGCTTCGGGCCGATGCCGACAACTCCGTCACCGGGCGCGGCGATCGAGGCACTGGACGTCGTGTACGCGCCGGTCGGCCGCTTGCCGTCCACGTCGACGTCGAGGACGGAGAGCACCCCGTCGTCGGCGGCCGGGTAGTAGTCGCGGGCGGGCGGGCTGTCCGTCGCCGAGGTCGCCGTCGCCGGGGTGTCCGGTACGGCGGCGGCGATCAGCAGAACGTCCTTCTTCGCGGCCAGCGCGACGGCCGAGCGGAGCGTGGGGGTGTTGGCCGCGAGCGCCGCCGACACCGTCACCACCTTCGCCCCGCCGTCCACCGCGGCCCGGATGCCGTCCGCGACCCGCTCCGCGGTGACCGCGCCGCGCGCGTCGCTACCGCGCACCGCGAGGATGCGCGCCTGCTGCGCCACCCCCGCGAACCGCACACCATCGGCTACGGCGGCGCCGATCAGCCCGGCCACGAAGGTGCCGTGTCCCACGCAGTCGGTCCCGGCGTCGTCGACCGCCGTGACCCGGCCCTTGAGCGCGGGTGCGGAGGCCGAGACCCCGGTGTCGACCACGCCGACGGTCACCCCGGCGCCCGAGGCGAACGGCCAGGTCCGGGTGAGCTGGAGCGAGACCTGTTCCCATGGCAGGTCGGTGGCGCGGACCGACGAACCCGCCGCGCACGCCGCGTCGGCGTCCAACCGCGTGGAAAGGACGGGGAGTCGGACCGTAGTCCCGGCCGCCGCGGCGGACCCGGCACCGAGCGCGCTCGCGGAAGCGGTCAGCAGCAGCGCCAGCGCGGCGGCAAAGGCCTTGCCGTGTGCCGTCGTCATGCCCTGGCCGCCCCGCTGGAGGAGGGAGAGGCGGGCGCCGGATCCGCGAGGTCCTCCGGGAGCAGCAGGCGCAGGTCGTCGAGGCTGGGGACGGCCAGTCTGCTGAGCCGTCCGGCCTGTCGGGTCATCATCCGCTCCAGGATCTGGCGGGCGGTGCGCGCGTTGCCGAAGGACCGGTCGCGGGGCAGCGCGTCGAAGTGCTGCCGCAGGACCGGTCCAAGTCCGGCGGCGCACTCGTACCCGAGCTGTACGGCGTGCTCGCGGACGATGGTGACCAGTTCGTCGGAGGAGTAGTCGGCGAACTCCACCCGGCGCGAGAACCGGGAGGACAGGCCCGGGTTGGAGGCGAGGAAGGTCTCCATCTCCTGGGTGTAGCCGGCGACGATGACGACCACCTTGTCGCGGTGGTCCTCCATCAGCTTCAACAGGGTGTCCACGGCCTCGCGCCCGAAGTCGGAGCCGGACGCCTCGCGCGGGGTGAGCGTGTACGCCTCGTCGACGAACAGGACGCCGCCCAGGGCCCGTTCGAAGACCTCCCGGGTCAACTGCGCAGTGTGGCCCACGTATCGGCCGACGAGATCGGCGCGGGACACCTCGACGAGCTGGCCGCGCGGCAACACGCCCAGGGAGGCGAGGAGTTCGCCGTAGAGGCGGGCCACGGTGGTCTTGCCGGTGCCGGGCGGGCCGGTGAAGACGAGGTGGTGGCTGAGGCGGGGCACCGGGAGTCCGGCGGCCTCGCGCTGCTTGGCGGTGGAGACGAGGTTGACGAGGTCGGTGACGTCCCGCTTCACGGCGTGGAGTCCGACCAGCGCGTCCAGCCTGCTGAGCGCGTCGTCGCCGGGGTCGACCGCGTTCGGTCCGTCGGCGGCGGTGCGGGCCGCCTCCTCGCTGATGTCCTGCGGCAGCAGCAGCGAGAGGTCCTGCTCGGTGACGTCGGTGAGCGCGGAGAGCCGTACGGCCTGGCGGTCCACCATCTCCTCGAACACCTGCCGTGCGGCACGGCCGTTGCCGAACCCGGCGTCCTTCGGTATTCGCTCGAAGTGCACCGCGAGCGCGTGCCGGGTCTCGTCGGCGAGCGCGTACTGGTGGCGTACGCACATGCTCTCCATGATCTCCACCAGCTCGGGCACGGAGTAGTTCTCGAACTCGACGGTGCGTGAGAAGCGGGACGCCAGACCGGGGTTGGAGCCGAGGAAGCTGCGCATCTCGTCGGAGTAGCCCGCCGCGACGACGACCACGTCCTCGCGGTGGTCCTCCATCAGCTTCAGCAGCGTGTCGACGGCCTCGCGTCCGAAGTCGGCCCCGGAACCACGGGAGTCGGAGGTGAGGGTGTACGCCTCGTCGACGAACAGGACGCCGCCCAGGGCCCGTTCGAAGGCCTCGGTGGTCTTGATGGCCGTACCGCCGATGACCTGGGCGACCAGATCGGCGCGGGAGACCTCGACGAGGTGTCCGGAGCGCAGGGCGCCCAGTTCGGCGAGGATCGTGCCGTAGAGGCGGGCGACGGTGGTCTTGCCGGTGCCGGGCGGGCCGGCGAAGACCAGGTGGCGGCTCATCGGCGGTGCGGACATGCCGAGTTGGGCGCGGCGCGCGGCCAGCTGGGTGAGGTTGACGAGGGTGCGGACCTGTTCCTTGACGTTGTCGAGGCCGATGAGGCCCTCCAGCGCGGCCATCGGTCCGTCGGGGCGGCCCGGCCCCTCCGACTCCGGTACGGTGCCCGCCGGGTCGGTGCCCTCGGCCTCGCCGAAGCCCCAGGCGTCGCGGGACTCGTTGCCGGTGCTGGTGAGGTTCTCCACGGCGAGCCGGCCGCCGGCCTTGGCCTGGACGAGGCCGCCGCCCTTGTTGTCGCGGACCGTGCAGCCCACGACCGAGACGGGTGCCTCGGACTCGACGCGGATGCCGTCGCGGTCGTTGCCGGCCGCCTCGCAGCCGTTCAGGGAGGCCCGGCCGCCGTCGCGGACCAGGAAGCCGTGCTCGGCACAGGCTGCGGTCCGCACCCGGTTGGCCGTCAACTCGCCGCCGGTGTCCACGAGTACACCGCAGCCGCCGGCCGAGACCAGCTCGCCGTCGCGGAGCGCGGCCGTCCCCTCGCCGCCGATCTCCAGTCCGGCGCCGCCGGGGTTGTTGACCCGGAATCCGGCGAGATAGACGTTGCCGCCCGCCGCGATCTCCGCGCCCGCGCCGCCCGGTGCCTCCACCGTGCAGTCCTCGACCCGGCCGCGCCCGCCGTCGCGCACGGAGACGCCGGAGCCGCCCGCGCCGGTGATGCGGGCGCGCCGCACCAGCGGGTTGGCGTTGCCGCGGATCACCACACCGGCGCCCTTGACGTCGATGATCTCCACGCGCTCCAGCTCGGCCGCCGCGTCCTCTTCGAGCAGGACGCCGTCCGACTCGCCGTCCCGGACGGTCAGCGAGGTCAGCGTGGGCGAGGAGGCGCCGGCGACCCGAAGTGCCGCCATCTGAGCGCCGGTGAGCCAGCAGTCCTCGTAGGTGCCGCGTGAACGGTCCGTCACCAGCAGGCCGTTGCCCGTGGTGCGGGCGGTGCGGCAGCGGCGCAGCACCGGGTCGCTGCCGTGCGAGACGATGATGCCGGGGCCGCTGGAGCCGGTGACCCGCACCTCCTCCAGCTCGCAGCGGGCGGAGCTGGTCACATGCACACCGATGGAGGTGTCGCGGACCACGGTCCGCAGCACCCGGATCGCGCTGCGCTCCTCAAGTGCCAGCGAGGGCTTGTCCGTTGAGGCGAGATCGCAGTCTTCTACGGACCCCTGCGCGTCGCCGTTGGCGAGTACGCCGTTGCCGCGCGCGTCCCGGATCGTGCAGCCGCGCAGGGTGGCCCGGCCGCGTTCGCCGATCACCACCCCGCTGGTGCCGAGGTGTTCGAGGGTGCAGGACTCCAGCGAGCTCTCGGTCGGCGAGGTGACGACGACGCCGGCGCCGGTGCGGTTGGAGACCCGGCACTCGCGCATCGCCAACGAGCCGGAGTTGCGGGCCAGTACGGTCGTCCACGAGGCGCCGGACAGATCGCAGCCCTGCATCGCGACCTGCCCGTGCGAGGCGTCCACGGCGGGCTGTTCCTCGTCGTGTCCCTGGACCACCAGGTCGGTCAGCATCACCGCGTCCACGCGCAGCGAGATCACGATGCCCTTGCGCGGGGCCAACCGGACGGTGCCGCGCGCCTGTTCGGCGACGATGGTCACCCGGGTGGTGACGACGAGATTCTCCTCGTACGTCCCCGGGCGCACACTCAGCACCGCGCCTCCGCGCGCCCTGGCCAGGGCCTCTCCGATCGTCCGGGCGTCCCCGGTGCCCTCCGGACAGACCGTCAGTACCTGGCGCACTCAGCTGACCTCCTCGTGTCGGCACCTGTCGGTTGCGGCCAACCCCATCATGCCGTACGGCAAATTATGTGCCGTCCCGCAACAGCCGTACCAGCGCCTCAGCTTGTGCGTGACGATTGTTAACTCCCGGGAAAGGAACCGCCGTTGGCGCACGCGCGTGTATGCGCGTGAAAGGATTGTCCATACAGGCGTACGACGAACTGCTGGGCGATTGGGGCGGACAGGGCGGATGACAGACCGAACCGGACCGACCGCGAGGAAGACGGCGGCAGAGAGCTCGGCGGCGGCCACCCCGGCCGGCGAAGCGGCGTCGGCGAACCCGGCGGCGGCATCGGCCGGGGAGACCACCACCGCGTCGCCCTCGGCGACCGGGGAATCCGCGGCGACGAGCACGGCGAGTGCGGCGGGTGAAGCACCCAAGTCCCGCTCGGGGGCGGCCGGTTCGGCCGGGACCGTCTCCGCGGAGTCCGTCGCGGCACAGCTGAGCGGTACCGCGATCCCGGCCGCGGAGACCGAGGCGCTCGCCGGTGGGAGCCGTAGGACGGCGGAACCCGACGGGCCGACCGGCCCCGAGTCCTCCTCCGCCGGAACGGCACGGAAGGAAACCGCCGAGCCCGAGGCACCCGCGATGGCGGTGGCCGCGAGCGTCCCCGAGGGGGACGGACCCACCCCCGGTGACACGGCGGCGGCGTCCGTCGGCCGCCCGGGCCGCCCGCTGCTGGCCGGTGCGGCGGTGCTCGGCGCGCTGTTGATCGCCGTACCCGGGCTGCTGATGAGCCGGGACAGGACGCCGGAGAACCACGACCGGGTCGTCGCCGACCAGGCGGGCACGATCCTCGGCGACGGCGCGACGCAGGGCGCCGGGGCATTCGCCTCGTCCAGCCCGTCCGCGCCCGCGCAGCACGCCACCCCGAAGAGCGCCACCCCGCACAAGACCTCGCCGGGGAAGTCCGGGAAGACGACCGTCGCGCAGCCGGTGAGCAAGCCGACGACCGTGAAGACGAAGAAGCCGACCGCGACGCCCAAGGCGACCAAGAAGTCCACCACGACCAAGTCCGGTACGAAGTCGGGCTCCACCACGACGTCGAGCTACCCGTCGGACGTCCGCGTCAACGCCACCCGGGTGCTGAGCGCGGGCCAGTCGATCAACGCCAACAAGGCGCGGCTGCGTATGCAGACCGACGGCAACTTCGTGCTGTACGACGAGAACAACAAGCCCCGTTGGGCCACCATGACCTTCGGCTCCAACTACCACGCGGTCTTCCAGGCGGACGGCAACCTCGTCGTCTACACGTCGTCCAACCAGCCCGTCTGGGCCAGCCAGACCGCCGGCCACAACGGCGCCTACCTCAGGCTCCAGGGCGACGGCAACATGGTGATCTACTCCGGTTCGACGGCGATCTGGGCGAGCAACACCCAGCACTGACCGGCCGAACCCGCATCCGGCCCGCCCCCGTTGAGGGTGGCGGGCCGGAGGCGTGTGGTTCCGCGCTCGCGGGTTCAGCTCTCGGTCAGGGTGATGTCCTGGTGCTGCACCGCGTGGAAGCGGGGCAGCGGCAGGCCGCCCTGCGAGGACAGTTCCATCACCGTGGCCTCGACGTGGGCCGGGCCGGGGTTCAGCGGGTCGGACGAGGGCTTGCCCGAGTTCGCCCAGCTGTGCTCCATGCCGTCGCAGACCGCACGGGTGCCGCCGATGCCGTGCCGGACCGCGGAGTCGCCCTGGGAGACGGAGGAACTGACGTAGGCCGGGCCCGAGTTGCCGAGACAGCGGTAGGTGCCGGAGAGGGTGACGGTGCCGTCCGGGGCGATGCTGCCCGTCGGGTCGACCGTCACCGTCTCGTAGGGGCCGGCGGACGCGGTCGCGGCGGGAGCGGCGGCGACCAGCAGCAGCGCGGCACCGGCCGCCGAACCGAGGACGGAACGCAGGGACATGGGAAGACCTCCTGAAGTATCCGAAGCAGAGGTGTCCACTGGTACCGGTCGAGCGGCCCGACTCCCGTGATCGTCACTCCTTCGGTGGCGAGTTGGCACCGAGCGTCGTGGAACCGTCCGAGTGTTGTCCGCGTGTTGTCACGCTTCACAGCAGCCTGTTCCGATGAGTTCGCGGCGGGGGGATGGTCTGTATATGCGATGCGGGCGGCGAAGGAGCCGCCGGAACGGATCGCATCCGACGTGGAGGTACGCCATGTGTTCCCACCAGTCCTCGTGCCCCGTGACCGACACCGACACCGCGCACGTCGTCTCCGCCCACCCCGAGCAGGGCTGGACGCTGCTGTGCGACGGTGCGATCGTCTTCGACGACAGCGGCCTGCTGCTCCCCGACGGCCGGATCGTCGCCCCGCACCGGGTACCGGCCGACCAGCTCGCCGTCGCCGCCTGACCCTTCGCACCCGACCGACCCCGCGTGATCGTCTTCCCGGACGCGCTGCCCACGGTGATCTTCGAACCGTGAAGGTTCAGCTTGCGTACCCCAGGTGACCAGCAGTGATGCTGACGACCTAAGATGATCAACGTGTCCGACCAGCATGCTCCACGGTCTCTCATCGTCACGCTCTACGGCGCGTACGGCCGCTTCGTGCCCGGCCCGGTTCCGGTCGCGGAACTGATCCGGCTCCTGGCCGCCGCCGGCGTCGACGCGCCTTCGGTGCGCTCGTCGGTGTCCCGGCTCAAACGGCGCGGGCTCCTGGTGCCCGCCCGTACCGCCCAGGGCGCCGCCGGCTACGAACTCTCGCCCGAGGCAACGCAGTTGCTCGACGACGGCGACCGGCGCATCTACGCGGCCGGCCCCTCCGGCGACGAGGGCTGGGTGCTCGCGGTGTTCTCCGTCCCCGAGTCCGAACGGCAGAAGCGGCACGTCCTGCGCTCCCGGCTGTCCGGCCTCGGCTTCGGCACCGCGGCCCCGGGCGTGTGGATCGCCCCCGCCCGCCTGTACGAGGAGACCCGGCACATCCTCGGGCGGCTGCAACTCGACCCGTACGTGGACTTCTTCCGCGGTGAGCACCTCGGCTTCGCGGCGACCGCCGACGCCGTGGCCCGCTGGTGGGACCTGACCGCGATCGCCGAGGAGCACGAGGCGTTCCTCGACCGCCACGCGCGGGTGCTGGCCGACTGGGAGCGGCGCGCGGACACCCCGCCCGAGGAGGCCTACCGCGACTACCTCCTCGCCCTGGACTCCTGGCGCCACCTCCCCTACGTCGACCCCGGCCTCCCCGCCGCCCTGCTCCCCCGGGACTGGCCGGGCATCCGCTCGGCCGAGGTGTTCCGCGGACTGCACGCACGGCTGCGGGACGCGGGGGCGGTCTTCGCGGGCATCATGAACAGTTCATGACGAACCACCGTGGCCTCTTGCGCACCACCGGTCACTCAGCTAAACCTCAGCTTCTTTAGCGGGTCCTCTCAGAGTTCTTACCTAACCTTCGACGACGTCGCTCGTCGGGTAAGAAAGAGGACTGTTGCGCATGACCACCACGGCAAGGGCTCAGGGAGCCACCGTCTGGCTCACCGGACTGCCGAGTGCGGGCAAGACGACGATCGCCCAGCATCTGAGCGACCGCCTGAGAGCCGAAGGGCATCGCGTGGAGGTCCTCGACGGCGACGAGGTACGCCGCTTCCTCTCGGCCGGCCTCGGCTTCTCCCGCGAGGACCGCAACACCAATGTGCAGCGCATCGGCCTCGTCTCCGAGGTGCTCGCCCGCAACGGCGTGCTCTCCGTCGTCCCGGTCATCGCCCCGTACGCCGACAGCCGCGAGGCCGTCCGCAAGCGCCACGAGGCGAGCGGGACGCCGTACATCGAGGTGCATGTCGCGACGCCCGTGGAGGTGTGCAGCGAGCGCGACGTCAAGGGGCTCTACGCCCGCCAGGCCGCGGGCGCGCTGACCGGTCTCACCGGCGTCGACGACCCGTACGAGCCGCCCACGGACCCGGCGCTCACGCTGCCGACGCAGACGCAGAGCCCGCAGGAGTCGGCGGACGCGGTGTACGCGGTGCTGGCCGAGCGGGGGCTGCTGTGACCTTCACGCTCTCGCACCTGGACGCTCTGGAGTCCGAGGCGGTGCACATCTTCCGTGAGGTGGCGGGTGAGTTCGAGCGGCCGGTGATTCTCTTCTCCGGCGGCAAGGACTCGATCGTCATGCTGCACCTGGCGCTGAAGGCGTTCGCTCCGGCGCCCGTTCCCTTCTCCCTGCTGCACGTGGACACCGGACACAACTTCCCCGAGGTCCTTGAGTACCGCGACCGTGTGGTCGCCGCACATGGGCTGCGCCTCCATGTGGCCTCCGTACAGGACTACATCGACCGCGGTGTGCTCCGCGAACGGCCCGACGGGACCCGCAACCCGCTCCAGACCCTGCCGTTGACGGAGAAGATCCAAGGCGAGCGCTTCGACGCGGTCTTCGGTGGTGGGCGGCGCGACGAGGAGAAGGCCAGGGCGAAGGAGCGGGTGTTCTCCCTCCGGGACGAGTTCTCCCAGTGGGACCCGCGCAGGCAGCGGCCCGAGCTGTGGAACCTCTACAACGGGCGGCACGCACCCGGCGAGCACGTCCGGGTGTTCCCGCTGTCCAACTGGACCGAGCTGGACGTCTGGCAGTACATCGCCCGCGAGGGCATCGAGCTGCCCGACATCTACTTCGCGCACTACCGCGAGGTCTTCAACCGGGGCGGTATGTGGCTGACCGCTGGTGAGTGGGGCGGGCCCAAGGCGGACGAGACCGTCGAGAAACGCCAGGTCCGGTACCGAACTGTCGGTGACATGTCGTGCACGGGTGCCGTCGATTCCGGGGCCGCCACGCTCGACGACGTGATCGCCGAGATAGCGGCCTCCCGGCTCACCGAGCGGGGCGCCACGCGTGCCGACGACAAGCTGTCCGAGGCCGCGATGGAAGACCGCAAGCGCGAGGGGTACTTCTAACCATGAGCACGACCACCATCGACACGCTGCGGTTCGCGACGGCCGGTTCGGTCGACGACGGCAAGTCCACGCTCGTAGGACGGCTGTTGCACGACTCCAAGTCGGTCCTCACCGACCAACTCGAAGCCGTACAGCGGGTGTCGGCCGACCGCGGCCAGGACGCACCCGACCTCGCCCTCCTCACCGACGGCCTGCGCGCCGAACGCGAACAGGGCATCACCATCGACGTGGCGTACCGCTACTTCGCCACCCCCCGGCGCCGGTTCATCCTCGCCGACACCCCGGGGCATGTGCAGTACACCCGCAACATGGTCACCGGTGCCTCCACCGCCGAGCTGGCGATCGTGCTGATCGACGCGCGCAACGGTGTCGTGGAACAGACGCTGCGGCATGCCGCCGTGGCCGCGCTGTTGCGGGTGCCGCACGTGGTGCTCGCCGTCAACAAGATGGACCTGGTCGGGTACGAGCAGGCGGTGTTCGAGCGGATCGTGGAGGAATTCGCGGGCCACGCGGCCGAGTTGGGGCTGCCGTCCTTCACACCGATCCCGGTGTCGGCGCTGGTCGGCGACAACGTGGTGGACCGTTCCAGGCACATGGACTGGTACGAGGGACCGGCCCTGCTGGAGTTCCTGGAGAACGTCCCGGTGGGCGCCGATCCGTCCGACGCGCCGGCCCGTTTCCCCGTGCAGTACGTGATCCGGGACGGTGAAGTCCGTTGGTACGCGGGGCAGTTGGTGTCCGGCTCGCTGCGGGTCGGGGACCGGGTGACGGTGCATCCGTCCGGTGAGACCTCCGAGATCACCGGCATCTCCGTGCTCGGTACCGGCTCCGAAGCGGCCCATGCGCCCCAGTCGGTGAGTCTGCGGCTCGCCGACCAACGAGACGTGTCGCGCGGCGACATGATCACCGCGGAGGTCGACGCGCCCGTGCTCACCCAGGACGTCCGGGCCGCCGTGTGCCATCTGGCCGACCGGCCGCTGCGGGTCGGCGACCGGGTGCTGCTGCGGCACACGACGCGGACGGTGAAGGCCGTCGTACGCGATCTCGGCGGTGCCGCCGAGCTGACCGCGAACGACCTGGGCCGGATCACCCTGCGCACCGCCGAGCCGCTCGCGCTCGACGACTACGCGGTCTCCCGCCGCACGGGTGCGTTCCTGGTGATCGACCCGGCGGACGGCGCGACGCTCACGGCGGGGATGGCCGATCTGGCCTGATCCCCTCTCGCGAAGAACGCCCTCGGGCCCCGTTTCGGACGGGGCCCGAGGGCGTTGTTGTCACGAGATGTCAATAGCGCGGTAACAAGGGGAGCTGTCGTGCGAGGGCGGGCGTTTTACCGGGTATGCCGCTCGGTACCGGGACGAAGGTCCCGTACGGCGCCCGCCGAGAGACCCTGACAAAGGGCGCCGTACCATTCATATAGTTGAAAGCAGGACAGCCTGCTCCATGAACGGACCCGCCTTGCAAGAACGCCCCTCCGCCTCCGCCTCCTGGCGCATCGCACTGCCGCACACCGCCGCGGCCGTGCCGGTGGCCCGCGCACTGGTCCGTACGGCTCTCTCCGAGGTGAAGCACGCGGCCGACAGTGACACCGCGGAGCTGCTGACGGCGGAGCTGGTCGCGAACGCGGTGGAGCACACCGCCGGTGACGCCCCCATAGAGCTCGTGGTCGAGCTGCTGCCCTCCGGCTGCCGGGTCGAGGTGCACGACCCCGACCCGGAGCCGCCCGTGAGTCTGACCAAGCCCGCCGACGAGGAGCCCGACCCCTGGCAGGAGCACGGGCGCGGCCTGCTGCTGATCCGCGCGCTCAGCTCGTCCTGCGGCCACCGCCCCACCGAGTCGGGCAAGGCGGTGTGGTTCCGGCTGCCCGTCGTACCGGCGCAGTGGCGTCCGGCGGGATAGCCGTACCGCGTTTCAAGGACTGATCAGGCGAGCGTCGCCACCAGGACCGCCTTGATCGTGTGCAGCCGGTTCTCCGCCTGGTCGAAGACGACCGAGTGGGCCGACTCGAAGACCTCGTCCGTGACCTCCAGCGAGTCCAGGCCGTGGGTCTCGTATATCTCGCGGCCGACCTTGGTGCCGAGGTCGTGGAAGGCCGGCAGGCAGTGCAGGAACTTGACGTCCGGGTTGCCGGTGGCCCGCAGGACGTCCATGGTCACGGCGTACGGCGCGAGGGCCGCGATCCGCTCGTCCCAGACCTGCTTGGGCTCGCCCATCGAGACCCACACGTCGGTGACGACGAAGTCGGCGCCCGCCACCCCGTCCTCGACCCCCTCGGTGAGCGTGAGGCGCGCTCCGCTCCGCTCGGCGAGCGCGCGGGCCGCGGTGACGATCTCCTCGGCGGGCCAGTAGGACTTCGGGGCGACGATCCGTACGTCCATGCCGAGCAGCGCGCCGGTGACCAGGTAGGAGTTGCCCATGTTGAAGCGGGCGTCGCCGAGGTAGGCGAAGGCGATCTCCTTCAGGGGCCTGTCGCTGTGCTCGGTCATGGTGAGCACGTCGGCGAGCATCTGGGTGGGGTGCCAGTCGTCGGTGAGCCCGTTGAAGACCGGGACGCCCGCGTACGCGCCCAGCTCCTCCACGGCGGCCTGGCTGTCCCCGCGGTACTCGATGCCGTCGTACATCCGGCCGAGCACGCGCGCGGTGTCCTTGACGGACTCCTTGTGCCCGATCTGCGAGCCCGACGGGTCGAGGTAGGTGGTCGAGGCGCCCTGGTCGGCCGCGGCGACCTCGAACGCGCAGCGGGTGCGCGTCGAGGTCTTCTCGAAGATCAGCGCGATGTTCTTCCCCGACAGGTACCGCGTCTCGCCCCCGGCCTTCTTGGCGGCCTTCAGCTCGGCGGCCAGCTCGATCAGGCCGCGGAACTCCTCCTCGGAGAAGTCCAGCTCCTTGAGGAAGTGGCGGCCGGCGAGGGCGGTCGGGACTGTCGCCATGGGGGCGCTCCATCGGTGCGGGTACAGGGGTACACAAGAACAGGGACTATTGGAATTCTATACGATACCTCGAATTTCTATACGGCCTCACGTTCGACCGGGCAGCTCATGCAGCGCGGCCCGCCCCGGCCCCTGCCCAGTTCGCTGCCCGGGATCTCGATCACCTCGATGCCCTGCTTGCGCAGGAACGTGTTGGTGGTGGCGTTGCGCTCGTAGGCGACGACGACTCCCGGCTCGACGGCGAGGACGTTGCAGCCGTCGTCCCACTGCTCGCGCGCGGCGGCGTGCACGTCCTGGGTGGCGGTCAGGACCCGGATCCCGTCCAGCCCGAGGGCGGCGGCGATGGCCCGGTGCATGTGCTCCGGCGGGTGGTCGGTGACCTTCAACTCCTTGTCGCCGACGCCCGGTTCGATGGTGTACGACCGCAGCATGCCGAGCCCCGCGTACTGGGTGAAGGTGTCGCCGTCGACCATCGTCATCACCGTGTCGAGGTGCATGAAGGCGCGCTGCTTGGGGATGTCGAGCGCCACGATCGTGCGTGCGGAACCCTCGGCGAACAGCTTGTGCGCGAGCATCTCGACGGCCTGCGGGGTGGTGCGCTCGCTCATGCCGATGAGCACAGCGCCGTTGCCGATGACGAGGACATCCCCGCCCTCGATGGTGGACGGGTAGTCGGCCTGCCCCTCGGACCAGACGTGGAACTTCTCGGTACGGAAGAGCGGGTGGTGCCGGTAGATCGCCTCGAAGTGGACGGTCTCGCGCTGCCGGGCCGGCCAGCGCATCGCGTTGACGGAGACGCCGTCGTAGATCCAGGCGGAGGTGTCGCGCGTGAAGAGGTGGTTGGGGAGGGGGGCGAGGAGGAAGTCGTCGAGGTCCATGACGTGGAAGCGGACGGAGGTCGGCTCCGCATGGGCCTCCAGGAACTCGCGCTTGGTCATGCCGCCGACCAGCGCCTCGGCCAGTTCGGGCGCGGGCAGCGCCTCGAAGGCGGCGCGGAGGTGGTCGGTGGCGAGGGGGCCGTACTCCTTCTCGTCGAAGACGCGGTCCAGGACCAGTGACCGGGCCGCCGGGATCGCCAGGGCCTCGGCGAGCAGGTCGCCGAAGAGGTGGACCGCGACGCCGCGGTCGCGCAGCACGTCCGCGAAGCCGTCATGCTCGGCGCGCGCCCGGCGCACCCAGAGCACGTCGTCGAAGAGGAGGGCGTCCTTGTTGCTGGGGGTGAGCCTTTTGAGCTCGAGATCCGGCCGGTGCAGGATGACGCGGCGCAGCCGCCCGGTCTCGGAGTCGACATGGAGTGCCATGTCTCCATCCTGACCATCTCCGACCGAGTTCACCCCCTACTTGTCGTACTGCCACTTGTTCTCGTCCTCTTGACGACAAGTGCGCCGGGCGATTATCGTCTTACTGACGAGATCGATGCGGGATCCCACGGGATCTTCTGACCGGATCTGAGGGACTCTGATGGCCGACATCACCCGGCGCCTGGGCTGGCGCCACCTGCGCGGGGCTCCGACGGCGCACATCCGCCACCACCGCTCGGGCAAGTTGCTGCACGACGGGCCCGGACTCAGCTTCTGGTTCCGGGCGTTGACCGCCGCGCTCTCCGAAGTACCGGTCGACGACCGGGAGTTGGCCATGACCTTCCACGCCCGTACGTCCGACTTCCAGGACGTGGCGGTCCAGGCGACCGTCACCTACCGCATCAGCGACCCGGCCCTCGCCTCCGCACGGCTCGACTTCTCGGTCGACCCGGACACGGGGGTGTGGAGAGGCGCGCCCCTGGAACAGCTGGGCACCCTGCTGACCGAGACGGCCCAGCAGCACGCGCTGGCGGTGCTGGCCCGGACGCCGTTGGCGTCCGCACTCGTCGACGGGGTGACAGCGGTACGGGAACGGATCGCGGCCGGGCTCGGCACCGAACCCAGGTTGCCCGCGACCGGCATCGAGGTGGTCGCCGTCCGCGTGATGGCGCTGCGGCCCGAGCCCGAGGTGGAGCGGGCGCTGCGCACCCCGGCCCGCGAGCAGATCCAGCAGGAGGCGGACAAGGCGACCTACGAGCGGCGCGCGGTGGCCGTCGAGCGCGAACGCGCGATCGCCGAGAACGAGCTCGACAGCCAGATCGAACTCGCCCGCCGCGAGGAGCAGTTGGTCGACCAGCGCGGCACCAACGCCCGCCGCGAGGCCGAGGAGCACGCGGCGGCCGACGGGGTCCGCGCGGAGGCGGAGGCGACCCGTACGGTACGGCTGGCCGACGCCGAGGCGGCGCGTTCCGTACGGCTGGCCCGTGCCGAGGCGGAGGGTTCGCGCGAGGTGGGCGACGCGCGGGCGTACGCCCAGGCGGCCTGGCTGCGGGTGCACGCCGACGTCGACGTCGCCACTCTTCACGCGCTCACCGGAACGCGGCTCGCGGAGAACCTGCCGAACATCGACAGCGTCACGATCTCGCCGGACGTGCTGACGGGGCTGCTCGCCAGGCTCGGTGCCGGTGGCGGCGAGGCCGGCGCGTGAGCCTCGCACCGCGGGTCGTCCTCGTCCACCGGACCACGGAGTACGAGGAGTTGGTGGCCCGGCACGGGACGCACGGCCAGGCCGCGTACTTCCTGCGGTCGCGCGGCCGGGACATCGAGGAGGTCGCCGAACGGCACCGCCGGACGCGCCGGGCGCTGGCCGAGGTCTCGTCGTCAGTACCGCTGACGTGGCGTCAGACGCAGGTGGAACGGGCCGACCTGGACCGGTTCCTCTTCGCGCCGGAGGACGTGGTGGTCGTGGTCGGGCAGGACGGGCTGGTGGCGAATGTCGCCAAGTACCTCACCGGGCAACCGGTGTTGGGCTTCGACACGGATCCCGGGCGCAACCCGGGGGTCCTGGTGCGGCACCGGCCGTCGGACGCGGGCGTCCTGCTGGCGTCCGCCGGTGCGGCCCGTACGGGGGTGGACGAACTGACCATGGTCGAGGCCGTCGCCGACGACACGCAGCGGCTGGTCGCGCTCAACGAGATCTATCTGGGAGCCGTCGGTCATCAGACGGCCCGATACCGCCTGGGTCTGGAGGGCGACGGGGGTGTCGTCGAGACCCAGGCATCCTCCGGGGTGCTCGTGGGAACGGGCACCGGGGCCACGGGGTGGCTCCGGTCGGTGTGGCAGGAGCGGGGCAGTGCCCTCGCCCTGCCACACCCCTCGGAGGACCGGCTGGTGTGGTTCGTACGGGAGGCTTGGCCTTCGCCGGCGACGGGGACGTCGCTGGTCGCCGGCGAGCTGTCCGGGTCCGCTTCGCTTCAACTCACTGTGGAGTCGGAGCAGTTGATTGTGTTCGGGGACGGGATGGAGGGGGATGCGGTGGAGTTGACGTGGGGGCAGGTGGTGGGGGTCGGGGTTTGTGGGGAGCGGTTGCGGTTGGTGGGTTGAAAGACCTTTCCCACCCACCCACCCGTTTGCTGTCTCTTAAAGAGTGACCGTCAAAACGGCCGAGTCGGGTGGGTCGGAAGCGGAGGGGCTGGGGGCGGAGCCCCCAGCGGCTACAGCCTCGGGTCCACCGGCTCCGACTCCAGCGCCAATACCCCGAACACCGCCTCATGCACCCGCCACAGCGGCTCGCCCTCCGCCAGTCGGTCGAGGGCCTCCAGACCGAGTGCGTACTCCCGGATCGCCAGCGAGCGCTTGTGGTTCAGGAAACGTCCGCGCAGGCGGGTGAGGTTGTCGGGGCGGGTGTACTCGGGGCCGTAGATGATCCGCAGGTACTCGCGGCCACGGCACTTGATGCCCGGTTGGACCAGGCGGCCCGATGCGTCGCGTACCACCGCGCCCACCGGCTTGACGACCATGCCCTCGCCGCCCCGGCCGGTCATCTCCAGCCACCAGTCGACGCCCGCCTGGATCGACTCGGGGTCGCCGGTGTCGACGTACAGGCGGCGGGTGGTCTGGAGCAGGCCGGTGCTGTCGTGTTCCACCAGCCGGTCCAGCAGGGCGAGTTGTTCGTCGTGCGGGAGTGCGGCGAGGCTGCGGCCCTGGACCGCGAGGAGCTGGAACGGGGCCAGGCGGACACCGTCGAGGCCCTCGGTCGGCCAGCAGTAGCGGCGGTACGCGTCCGTGAACGCCGATGCGTCGGCGGCCCGTTCGCGCTGCCGGGAGAGGAGGTCCGTGACGTCCACGCCCCGTCCGGCGGCACCCTCCAGCGCGGCCAGCGCGCCCGGGAACACCGCCCCGGCCGCCGCGCCGACCGCCGCGTACTGACCGCGCAGCAGCCCGGACGCCTTCAGCGACCACGGCATCAACTCCGCGTCCAGCAGCACCCAGTCGGTGTCGAGAGCCGTCCAGAGGTCTGCCGCGTCCAGCGCCGCCCGCAGTCGGCCGAGGATCTCCTCCGTGACCGTCGGGTCGTCGAAGAAGGGGCGGCCCGTGCGGGTGTGGAGCGAGCCCGTCGGGCCGCCCTCGACACCGAACCGCTTCGCCGCCGTCTCCGCGTCCCGGCACACCAGCGTCACCGCCCGCGAGCCCATGTGCTTCTCCTCGCACACGACCCGCGTCACCCCGTCCTCCGCGTACTGCGCGAACGCCTCCGCCGGGTGCTCCAAGTAGCCGTCGACACGCGAGGTCGCCGTCGGCGCCATCGTCGGCGGCAGGTACGGCAGCAGGCGCGGGTCGATCGCGAAGCGGCTCATGACCTCCAGGGCCGCCGCCGCGTTCTCCTCGCGGACCGACACCCGGCCGGCGTGCCGGGTCTCCACCACTCGTCGGCCGTGCACGTCCGCCAGGTCGAGCGGGCGGCCGTCGTGGCCGCCGGGGGCCTCCGAGCGCAGCGGGCGGGTCGGCTCGTACCAGACCTGCTCGGCCGGTACGTCGACCAGCTCCCGCTCCGGCCAGCGCAGCGCGGTGAGCTTGCCGCCGAAGACGGCGCCCGTGTCGAGGCAGATGGTGTTGTTGAGCCAGGTGGCCTCGGGGACCGGGGTGTGGCCGTAGACGACGGCCGCGCGGCCCCGGTAGTCCTCGGCCCACGGGTAGCGCACGGGCAGGCCGAACTCGTCGGTCTCGCCGGTCGTGTCGCCGTACAGCGCGTGCGAGCGGACCCGGCCGGAGGTGCGGCCGTGGTACTTCTCGGGCAGACCGGCGTGGCAGACCACCAGTCGGCCGCCGTCGAGGACGTAGTGGCTGACGAGTCCGTCGATGAACTCCCTCACCTGGGAACGGAATGCGTCGGTCTCCTCCTCCATCTGCTCGATCGTCTCGGCGAGGCCGTGGGTGTGCTGGACCTTGCGGCCCTTGAGGTGGCGGCCGTACTTGTTCTCGTGGTTGCCCGGTACGCACAGCGCGTTGCCCGACCCGACCATGGACATCACGCGGCGCAGTACGCCGGGCGAGTCGGGGCCGCGGTCGACGAGGTCGCCGACGAAGACGGCCGTACGGCCCGCCGGGTGGACGCCGTCGTCGTAGCCCAACTTGCCGAGCAGGGTCTCCAGTTCGGCGGCGCAGCCGTGGATGTCGCCGATAATGTCGAAGGGGCCGGTGAGGTGGGTCAGGTCGTTGAAGCGCTTCTCGGTGACGATCGTGGCGTTCTCGATGTCCTCGACACCGCGCAGGACGTGCACCTTGCGGAAGCCCTCGCGCTCCAAGCCCCGCAGGGAGCGGCGGAGTTCGCGGGTGTGGCGGGTGATGACGCGGCGCGGCATGTCGGCGCGGTCGGAGCGCGTGGCGTTGCGCTCGGCGCACACCTCCTCCGGCACGTCGAGCACGATGGCGATGGGCAGGACGTCGAACTGCTTTGCCAGATCGATCAGTTGGCGCCGGCTGTCCTGCTGCACGCTGGTCGCGTCGACGACCGTGCGGCGGCCGGCGGCGAGGCGCTTGCCCGCGATGTAGTGCAGGACGTCGAAGGCGTCCCGGGTGGCGCTCTGGTCGTTCTCGTCGTCGGAGACCAGGCCGCGGCAGAAGTCCGAGGAGATGATCTCGGTGGGCTTGAAGTGGCGGTGCGCGAAGGTGGACTTGCCGGAGCCGGAGGCACCGATCAGGACCACGAGGGAGAGGTCGGTGACGGGCAGGACCCGCCCCCGCTTCTCGTTCTTCGAAACCTGTGTCTCGGTCATGCCGCCTTCGCCTCCTTCGTGATCGTCTGCTGCTTGAAGACCGCCATCTGGGTGGGCGGTCCGACTTCGGGGTCGTCGGGTCCGACGGGTACGAACTCGACCTCGTAGCCGTGCCGTTGGCCCACCTTCGCCGCCCACTCCGCGAACTCCGCGCGCGTCCACTCGAAGCGGTGGTCGCCGTGCCGGACGTGTCCGGCCGGGAGGGTCTCCCAGCGGACGTTGTACTCGACGTTCGGGGTGGTGACGACGACCGTCCTGGGGCGGGCGGCGCCGAACACCGCGTACTCCAGTGCCGGCAGCCGGGGCAGGTCGAGGTGCTCGATCACCTCGCTGAGCACGGCGGCGTCGTACCCCTTGAGACGGTTGTCGGTGTAGGCGAGCGAACTCTGGAAGAGCTGGACGCGCGAGGACTGCCGCTCCCCCATGCGGTCGAGCTTGAGGCGGCGGCTCGCGATGGTGAGCGCGCGCATCGACACGTCGGTGCCGACGATCTCCGTGAACCGGGTGTCCTTGAGCAGCGCCTGCACCAACTGGCCCTGCCCGCAGCCGAGATCGAGCACGCGGCCGGCGCCGGACGCCTTGAGCGCCTCGACGATCGCGTCCCGGCGCTGCACGGCGAGCGGTGTCGGCTTCTCCTCGGTCTCGGTCTCCGGCGCGACGGCGTTGTCGATCTCCTCGACCCCGCTGTCGTCGGCCTCGGCGAGCCGTACCAGTTCCAGCCGCTCCATGGCCTCCCGGGTGAGGGACCAACGGCGGGACAGATAACGGCTGGTGATCAGCTTCTGCTCGGGGTGCGCGGGCAGCCAGCCCTCGCCGGCGCGCAGCAGTTTGTCGACCTCGTCGGGGGCCACCCAGTAGTGCTTGGCGTCGTCGAGGACCGGGAGCAGGACGTAGAGGTGGCGCAGCGCCTCGGCGAGGGTCAGCGTCTGCGACTCCAGTACGAGGCTCACGTACCGCGAGTCGCCCCACTCGGGAAACTCGGCGTCCAGCGCGACCGGTTGGGCGGTGACCGTCCAGCCGAGGGGTGCGAAGAGCTTCCGTACGAGGTCGGCTCCGCCCCTGGCGGGCAGTGCGGGTACCTCGATGCGCAGCGGCAGCGGCCGGGCGGCGCGCTCGGGGCGGGCGTTGCACACCCCGCGCATGGCGCTGGAGAAGACCGCGCTGAGGGCGACGGCGAGCAGTGAAGAGGCCGCGTACGGGCGGTCGTTGACGTACTGCGCGAGCGCCGCGTCGGGCGCTCCGCCGCGCCCCTTGCCCTTGCCGCGCCGGACCAGTGCCACCGCGTCGACCTCCAGCAACAGCGCCGCCGTGCAGCGCCCGGCATCCGCCTCGGGGTAGAGGACGTACGCCTGGCCGTAGGACGTGGAGAACGCCTGCGCCTTCTCGGGATGCTTGTGCAGCAGGAACCCGAGGTCGGTGGCGGGGAGTTCGGGGGTGCCGGTGGTACTGATCGTCAGGAACATGCGGAGGACCTCTCCGACGGGTGGATGAGTGCGGTGCCGTGCGTGCGAGAGCCCCCGGGGTCGGTGATCCCGGGGGCTCGGCAGGACGACCGTTCCACCTTCGCACAGGGTGGGCGAGCTGTGCCTTCGGTTATTGCGCGGGGTTCCCCGCCAGCCGTTCCACCGTCGTGACCGTCTGCTCGACGATCGTGTCGAAGAGGCGGGCGTGGGCGGCGGGGAGGCCGGCGAGGAGGGGGCGGAGGGCGTCCGTCGCGGGGTCGGGGGCGTCGTCGAGGAGGGCGGTCATCTCCTCGTCGGGTCTGCGGTAGCCCTCGTAGACGGCGTGGCCGGTCATCGTCGAGCAGATGAGGGTGACGGCCAGCGCCAGGTCCCCGGCGGAGAGGCCGGCCGGCGTGAGGATCTCGCGCAGGCGGGTCAGCCCGGGGATCCAGGCGGGGTGCCGGGTCGTCGTCATGTACGGCATGAGCTGGGGGTAGGGGCGGAGGTTGGCCTGCCCGGCGCGCATCCAGGCGCGGAGGCGGTCGGGCCAGGGGCCCTCGGGGATGGGGTCGCGGCGCATGGCTTCGAGGACGTGGTCGGCTGCCGCCTGGAGGAGGGCGTCGCGGTCCGGGAAGTAGCGGTAGAGGGCCATGGGGGCGGCGCCGACGGCGTCGGCGACCCGCTTGATGGTGAGGGAGACGGCCGGTTCGGCGAGCAGTACCTCGACCGCGCCCTCGACGATCCGCTCCCGTGACAGCCGGGGCGGGCGCCCCCTGCCCCGGCGGCCGGAACCCGTCGCCACCTGCGTCATCCGTTGCGCCTCTCCGTCCGCGACAGCCGTGCCCGGACAGGGGAAGGCTACCGCTCCGGCACTTTCCGGGCCTGGCTCCCATTATTTTGCGTATGGCGTACGAAAAACATGCCAGACTCGTTTCGTTCAGCCCCGTGTCTCGCACGCATCAGCCGGAGGCTTCGCCATGTCCGCGTCCGCCATCCCCACCCCGACCGCCGAGGGGGCCGGGCGCTCCGGCGCCGTCGTCTGGGTCCTGGCCCTCGGTGGGATCACCGTCTCGCTGATGCAGACGCTGATCATCCCGATCGTGCCCGAACTGCCGAAGCTGCTGAACTCCTCGCCGTCCGACGCCACTTGGGCGATCACCGCGACCCTGCTGGCCGGTGCGGTCGCCAACCCGGTGGTCGGGCGGCTCGGGGACATGTACGGCAAGCGGCGGATGCTGCTGCTCAACCTCGTGCTGCTGATAGCGGGTTCGGTGGTCGGCGCGCTCAGCGACTCGCTCGCGCCGATGATCGTCGGACGGGCGCTCCAGGGCTTCTCGATGGCGGTCATCCCGCTCGGCATCAGCATCATGCGCGACGAACTCCCGCCCGAGCGGCTGGGATCGGCGACCGCGCTGATGAGCGCCTCGCTCGGGGTGGGCGGCGCGCTGGGGCTGCCGACGGCCGCGTTCATCGCCGAGAAGGCGGACTGGCACGTGCTGTTCTGGACGGCGGCGGTGCTGGGCGCCGTCGTGACCGCGCTCGTCGTGACGCTCGTACCGGAGTCGGCGGTGCGCAGCGGCGGCCGGTTCGACGTCGTGGGCGGCGTCGGGATGTCGATCGGTCTGGTGTGTCTGCTGCTCGCCGTCTCCAAGGGGGCGGACTGGGGCTGGGGCAGCGGGACGACGACCGGCCTGTTCGTGGTGGCCGTCGTCGTGCTGCTGGTGTGGGGCTGGTGGGAGCTGCGCACCGATCGGCCGCTGGTCGATCTGCGGACCAGCGCGCGGCGCCAGGTGCTGCTGACGAACCTAGCGTCCGTGGTGTTCGGCTTCGCCATGTTCGCCATGTCGCTGGCCGTGCCGCAGCTGCTCCAACTGCCCACGCTCACCGGCTACGGCCTCGGCCAGACCGTGCTCGCGGCGGGCCTCACGCTCGGCCCCTCCGGCCTGGTCATGATGGCCACGGCACCGCTGTCCGCCCGGATCTCGGCGGCGGCCGGGCCCCGGGTCACCCTCATGCTGGGCGCGCTGATCGTGGCCGCGGGTTACGGCCTCGGCGTCGTCATGCTGGCCGCGGTCTGGCAGGTCGTCGTGGTGTGCTGCGTGATCTCCGCCGGGGTCGGTCTCGCCTACGGCGCGATGCCCGCGCTCATCATGGGGGCCGTGCCGCTGTCGGAGACGGCCGCCGCGAACAGCCTCAACAGCCTGATGCGGTCCATCGGTACGTCCGCCTCCAGCGCCGTCGCCGGAGTCGTACTGGCACACATGACGACGACGTTCGGCTCGCTGACGGTCCCCTCCCACGACGGTTTCCGCGTGATCATGGGCATCGGTTCGGCGGCGGCCCTGGCGGCCCTGGCCCTGGCCGCGTTCCTCCCGGGCCGGCGGCCGGCCGTCGGCGCGGGGGTGCCGGCGGCGGCCTCCGCCGAGGTGGGGGCGAGGTAGGGGTACTGAAAAAGTGTGTCACTTTGCCCTGAAAGTGACACACTTTTTCGGAGGTGGTACCCCCTGCCCCGCCCTCGCGGTGCTACGACAGCTGCGACTGCACCTGGGACGAGATCAGCTCCAGGTGGTCCAGGTCGTCGAGGTCGAGGACCTGGAGGTAGACGCGCCGGGAGCCGGTCTCGGCGTAGCGGCCGATCTTGTCGACGACCTCGGACGGGGAGCCCGCCAGGCCGTTGGCCTTGAGCTCGTCGACCTCGCGGCCGATCACGGCGGCGCGGCGGGCGACCTCCTGGTCGTCCTTGCCGACGCAGACGACGAGGGCGTTGGAGTAGATCAGGTCGTCCGCCTTGCGGCCGGCCGCCTCGGCGGCGGCGCGGACCCGGCCGAACTGCCGCTCGCTGTCCTCGATCGAGGCGAACGGCATGTTGAACTCGTCGGCGTACCGCGCGGCCAGCTTCGGGGTACGGCTCGCGCCGTGGCCGCCGATCAGCACGGGGATCCGGGACTGCGCGGGCTTGGGCAGCGCGGGCGAGTCGGTCAGGTCGTAGTAGGTGCCGTGGTAGTCGAAGGTGTCGCCGGGCTTGGTCTCCCAGAGGCCGGTGACGATCGCGAGCTGCTCCTCAAGGCGGGCGAACTTCTCCTTGGGGAAGGGGATGCCGTACGCCTTGTGCTCCTGCTCGAACCAGCCCGCGCCCAGGCCGAGTTCGACCCGGCCGCCCGACATCTGGTCGACCTGCGCGACCTGGATGGCGAGGACGCCGGGGAGGCGGAAGGTGCCGGCCGTCATCAGGGTGCCGAGGCGGATCCGCTTGGTCTCGCGGGCGAGGCCGGCCAGGGTGAGCCAGGCGTCGGTGGGGCCGGGGAGGCCGTCCCCCGACCCCATGCTCAGAAAATGATCAGACCGAAAAAAGGCGTCGAAGCCCAGATCCTCGGTGGCCTTGGCCACGGCGAGCAGGGTGTCGTAGGTGGCCCCCTGCTGGGGCTCGGTGAAGATACGGAGATCCATGTCTCCATCCTGCACTCCGGGGTGCCGGTCAACCCCACCGGTCCCCGCGGCCCCACTCCTGCCCGGTCGGGTGAAATTGCGTCAACCGTGCGCACGGGGACTGCCCGTGCCAGTGACCCGCCCCGGTGATGATCGTTGGCTCGGGCGGAGCCGGACCGCCCGGATTCCCGCACCGGCAAGGCGACGTCGGGGCGTCACCCGCATCGGCCTCCGCTCTCGGAGGCCACGGGCCGAGGAGGCCGTCATGTCCGAAGAAGCCGTGCCGCAGCAGGGCGGGCCCGCACAACCGAAGGGGTTGTTGCAGCAGATGGAGGAGCTGATGGCGTCACTGAACGCGGACCTGTCCGCCCTCGACGCGGATCTGCAGTCGGCCGGAAGCACGGGGTCGGTGTCCGCCGAGGAGGGCGGCGCGACCGTCTGACGCTTCTGCGGCGCCGGAGGCGGACGTCTCTCTCACCCCGCCTCCCGCTCCGGTATCTCCGCCGGCTCCGCCCGCTCCCGGTCCGCCAGTCTTCGCAGCATCTCCAGGACCCGGTCCCGCGACTCGTCGGCCGCGTCGATCGCCTCCATGCACTGCCAGTACGTGCCCTCGTCGTCCGCCGCGCAGGCGATGCCGACCAGGGCGATGCCGACCTCGCCGAGCAGGCCGCCGAGGCAGAGGAGAGCGAGCCGGGCATCGCCCAACTCGGTGAGCTGCGCCGCCCGTAAGTCCTCTATCGCCAGCACTGGCGTGTCGAGGACGCCGCAGCCCCGGCCCGCCAGCTCGGTCAACCCCAGCGCCTCACCGCGCAGTTCGGGCGGGCCGAAGACCGCGAGGCGGCTGCCGATCGCCTGGGCGAGGGCCTGCGCCTGCCACACCTCGGTCATGGTCCCCGGCACGTCCCCGCTTCCGGCCAGGGCGCGCCTGCTCGTCACGATGAGCCGCATCGCGTCCATGCACTGCCCCCGTCATATCCCGACGCGCTGTTCGCACGTCCGCCCGAACTCCCTTGTCCACTACCCAGAGTGAGAGTCACTGAGACGAAAAGCCAGAGGAAGGCGGAAATCTGTGGACAACAAATCGGTTGCGGACAGATGAATGACTCCGGAGAGTGAAAATGGACGCGCCCGCTCCCCCAACTTGTCCATTACGGCCGTCACGGCCGGGGGAACCGGTCCTCGTTCCGGTCGATCTTCGCCTCCAGCGCGGCGAGCGGGTCGATGCCGAGCACCTCGCACAACTGAAGCAAGTAGGCGAGTACGTCGGCGACTTCGTCCCGCACCCGGTGCGCGCTGTCCGGGTCGTCCATGACCCGCGCGGACTCCTCGGGGGTCAACCACTGGAAGATCTCGACCAGTTCGGAGGCCTCCACGCTGAGCGCGGCGACGAGGTTCTTGGGGGTGTGGTAGGGCTGCCAGTTCCGTGCGGCGGCGAACTCCGCCAGTCTGCGCTGCAGTTTCGCCACGTCGAGATGTTCTGTCACGGCACCAGGTGTACCACCGTGACCCCCTCGACCCGCTCGGCCCAGGACGCGTCGCTCACCGCGCCGACCAGCCGGATGTGGCCGCGCTCGCACATCCGGGCGGCGAGCCGCAGCAGTTCGGCCCGTTGCCGTACGTCCAGTGCGCGGTCGAGTCCGTCGGCGAGGACGGTGAGGGTCTGCATCGCGGCCGGGACCTCGCCGGGCGGGTCCACCTCCAGGACGCCGGGGCCGGTGAGGAGTACCAACGCGAGGGCCGCGTAACGGAGTTCACCGTCGCCGAGCCGGCCGAAGCCGGTGCGGCCGCGGTCGCCCCGGTCGAGCACGGCCCCGACCAGGCCGTCGCCCAGCGGTTCCGCGAGCACGTCCGCGACGGTTCCGGCGCATCCGGTGCGGACGGCAGCGACGAGTTGGGCGTGCCGTCGTCCGCACTCGCTCCGGGTGCGCCACAGCACGTCGGCGAGGTTGGCGCAGTCCCGCAGCAGCCGGCCGTCGCCGATCGGCACGGGTGCGCGCATCCGCTCGGGCACCGGGTCGCAGGCGAAGACGGAGCGCAGGGCGACCACCATCTGCTCGGCGGCGGCGAGGACTTGGCGCTGCCCGTCCGTCTTGCCCGCGACGCGCAAGGGCAGCAGGGCGGTACCGAGCCGGTCGTCGGGCAGCGGGGCGCGGGTGACCGGTGACGAACCCGCCGTGTGCCAGGCGGCCTGCACCGAGCGGCGGGTGGGATCACGCAGGGCGGTCTCCAGGAGGACCAGCCCGCCGGACGTCAACCGCTCGCCCACGATGCGGAGTTCGGGCTCGGCCTGGACGGCGACGTCGAGCCGTACCGGGCCCTCGGGTCCGTCCGCCGTGCAGCCGATGCGGAAGCCGCGCCGGCGCTGGGCGTCGGGCCGGGCGCGGTCCGGGACGCAGGCGACCGGGTCCGGGAACACCTCCCCCACCTCGCCTCCGCCGCCGAGCCGCGCGAGTGCCTCGTAGGCCCGCAGCGCGCTCGTCTTGCCGCAGCCGCTGGGCCCGGCGAAGAGGGTGAGGGGCCCGAGCGGGAACCCGACGCCCCGGTGCGTGGCGAACGCCGACAGGCGCAGCTCGGTGAGGTGCGGCCGGCCGGGGTGGGTCTCGGTGCGACCGGGGTCCGCCGGAGCAGGCGCGTTCGCCGACGGCGGGGCGACGCGGGCCGACGGCTTTGGCGAAGGCCGAGCCCGGGGCGAGGCCGCTTCCGGCGACCGCCCCTGCGGCGGCACGGACTCGGGCGAGCGGGAGTACTCCGGCGGCAGAGAGGACTCGGACGACTGGGGCGACTGGGGCATATCCGGACCGTAGGCCTCCGCTGCGAGGCGAACCGTTCCGTCCCGGGGACCTTCCTACGATCGGGGGACCGCCCCCACCACTCCCGCCGCCGCGCGGCTCACACGCCCGGAACCCCCGCCCCCTCCATCAGCCCCCGCACTTCCGTCCCAGGTGGTGTGAGCAGGAACACATTCCGGTCGACGCGAGTCATCCCGCTCGACAGGCCGAAGACGACGCCCGTGCTGAAGTCGAGCACCCGCTTGGCGACCTCGGTCTCCGCGCCGGTCAGGTCGAGGAGCACGGGTATGCCCGCCATCAGGGTCTCCGCGACCTCGCGGGCGTCCCCGAACACGTTCACGCGCAGGACGACGAAGCGGCGGCGCGGCTCGGTCTCGGCCTCGGGTATCGCACGGTGGCTCACGGCGGACGGCCAGGCGTCCCGGCCCCGCAGCGGCACTACCTGCGCGAGCCCCTCCCACTGTTCGTCGGTGACATCGTGGCTGTTCACCGGCATGCTCCGTCCTGGGTCGCGCTGGCAGTCTGCATCCGGCAATTGTTGCGCACTGTCACCCGTTCGGCCCAACAGCGACACACTCCGCGACAAGATCGGCCGCATCTCACACCGGCCCCGAGCCGGTTGTGCAGCGCGCGTAACCCCTCATGATCGAGCCGCGTGACATCGGCGTAACGGGCAATTCGTACGGTCTACGGCATGACGACGAGCCTCCGCACACAGCAGGTACGAACGGTCTGCTCGTACTGCGGTGTGGGCTGCGGCATGCTGCTCGACGTCGGGGCGGGTCCCGACGGCAGGCGTACGGTCCTCAAGGCATCCGGCGACAAGGCGCACCCGGCGAACGCGGGACGGCTCTGCACCAAGGGCGCGACCACGGCGGAGATGCTCGCCGCGCCGGGCCGGCTGACCGGCGCGCTGGTCCGGGACGACCGGGGCGCGGAGCCGACGCCCGCGCCCGTCGCGGACGCCGTCGCCGAGACCGCGCGCCGGCTGCGGAGCATCGTCGACGAGCACGGGCCGGACGCGGTCGCCTTCTACGTCTCCGGGCAGATGAGCCTGGAGGCGCAGTACTTGGCGAACAAGCTGGCCAAGGGGTTCGTGCGGACGAACCAGATCGAGTCCAACTCCCGGCTGTGCATGGCGAGTGCGGGTGCCGGCTACAAGTCGTCGCTGGGCGCGGACGGGCCGCCCGGCTCGTACGAGGACTTCGAGCGGGCGGATGCGTTCCTGGTCATCGGCTCGAACATGGCCGACTGTCATCCGATCCTGTTCCTGCGGATGATGGAACGGGTCAAGGCGGGCGCCAAGCTGATCGTCGTCGATCCGCGCCGGACCGCCACGGCGGCGAAGGCGGATCTCTTCCTCCAGATCGCGCCGGGCACCGATCTCGCCCTGCTCAACGGCCTGTTGCGGCTGCTGCACGAGAACGGGCACACCGACCCGGAGTTCATCGCCGCGCACACCGAGGGCTGGGAGGCGCTGCCCGAGTTCCTCGCCGACTACGCGCCGGACTCCGTCGCCGCCCTCACCGGTCTCGCCGAGGACGACATCCGTACGGCGGCCCGGCTGATCGGCGAGGCGGGCGAGTGGATGAGCTGCTGGACGATGGGGCTCAACCAGTCCACGCACGGCACCTGGAACACCAACGCCCTGGTCAACCTGCATCTCGCGACGGGCGCCATCTGCCGCCCCGGCAGCGGGCCGTTCTCCCTCACCGGCCAGCCGAACGCGATGGGCGGCCGTGAAATGGGCTACATGGGACCGGGGTTGCCCGGCCAGCGGTCCGTACTGGTCGACGCGGAACGGGAGTTCACCGAGGAGGTGTGGGGTCTGCCGCCCGACACCCTCCGCGCGGACGGCGTCGGCCGGGGCACCGTCGAGATGTTCCAGAAGATGGCCGACGGCGACATCAAGGCCTGCTGGATCATCTGCACCAACCCGGTCGCCTCCGTCGCCAACCGGCGCACCGTCATCGAGGGCCTGGAGGCAGCCGAGTTCGTCGTCACCCAGGACGTCTTCACCGACACCGAGACCAACGCCTACGCCGACGTCGTCCTCCCCGGCGCCCTGTGGACCGAGTCCGAGGGCGTCCTCGTCAACAGCGAACGCACCCTCACCCTGGCCCGCCCGGTCGTCGACCCGCCCGGCGAGGCCACGTCCGACTGGCGGCTCATCGCGGCCGTCGCGTGCGCGATGGGCTACGAGAAGGGCTTCTCCTACGACAGCGCGGAGGAGGTCTTCGAGGAGATACGGCAGTTCTACAACCCGGTGACCGGGTGGGACCTGCGCGGGGTGACCTACGAGCGGCTGCGCGCCACGCCGGTGCAGTGGCCGGCGGCGGAGGAGGACGGGCCGGACCGCAATCCCATCCGGTATGTGGGCGGCGGTGAGCTGCGCTTCCCAACTCCCAGTGGGCGTGCGGTCTTTCACGCCCGGCCGCACATGCCGGCCGCCGAACTGCCCGACGACGACTACCCGTTCGTGCTCAACACGGGACGCCTTCAGCACCAGTGGCACACGCTGACGAAGACGGGAAAGGTCGCCAAGCTCAACAAGCTGAACCCCGGGCCCTTCGTCGAGCTGCATCCGCAGGACGCACGGGAGTTGGGGATCGCGGAGGGCGACTCGGTGGAGGTCGCGTCGCGGCGGGGGCGGGCGGTGCTGCCGGCCGTGGTGACCGACCGGGTACGGCCCGGGAACTGTTTCGCGCCGTTCCACTGGAACGACCTCTTCGGCGAGTATCTGAGCGTCAACGCGGTGACGAGCGACGCGGTCGATCCGGTGTCGTTCCAGCCGGAGTTCAAGGTGTGCGCGGTGTCGCTGGCGAAGGTGGCGAGCGCGCCGCCGAGTCCGGCAGACGTACAGCCCAGGGCACTTGAGCCGACCTCCGTGGCCCCGGGCGCGAATCCCTTCGGGCTCGACCCCGCCCCGCCGCCCGTGCTCACCGCGCAGGAACGCGTCTATCTGACCGGCTTCCTCGCGGGCATCGAGTCCGGTGCCCCGGGTGTGCCGACGCTTCCGCCGGACGCGCCCTTCAGCGCCGAACACGCCTTGTGGGTCAACGGTGTTCTGGCCGGGATGTATTCGAGGTCGACGGCCGCTCCCCCGCAGGAAGGGCGGCAACAGCCGCAGGCCGGGCGGCAGATCGTCGTGCTGTGGGCCTCGCAGACCGGCAATGCCGAGGAGTTGGCGACGGCCGCCGCCGAGCGTCTCGGCTCGGCCGGACACCGGGCGAGTCTGCTGGGCATGGACCAGGCCGACGTCGGCACGCTTCCGGCCGACGCCGATCTCCTCTTCATCACCAGCACGTTCGGCGACGGCGACGCCCCCGACAACGGCTCCGGCTTCTGGGACGCGCTCGCCGGCGAGCAGGCGCCCCGGCTGGACGGAGTGCGGTTCGCGGTGCTGGCCCTGGGCGACTCGTCGTACGACGACTTCTGCGGGCACGGGCGCCGACTGGACGCGCGGCTCGACGAGTTGGGCGGGGTGCGGCTGACTCCACGCACGGACTGCGAGCCGGACTTCGAGCCGTCGGCGGACGCGTGGCTGGGCCAGGTGATCACCGCGCTCGGCAGCGAGCCTGCCGCGGAAACGGCCGTCACGGAGCCGGCCGCCCCGAAACCGCCCGCCCGCGCCCCGAAGCCCGCCCCCGCGCTCGCCCGGCTGGTCGGCAACCGGCTGCTCAGCCGGCCCGGTGCGGGCAAGGAGGTGCGGCGGTTCACCTTCGACACCAGCGGGATCGACCTCACGTACGAGGCCGGTGACGCGCTCGGTGTACGGCCGGTCAACTCGCCCGGCCTGGTGGAGGAGTGGCTGACCGTCACCGGTGCCGATGCCGGGGCGGTCGTAGAGGTGGCGGGTGTCGGCGAGTTCCCTTTCGCCGAGGCGTTGCACCGGCAGCTGGACATCACCCGCATCACCCCGGACCTGCTCCGCTTCGTGGCCGAACGGGCGCGGGACGACCGGGAGTTGCGCAGGCTGCTGCGGCCCGACAACAAGGACCGGCTGGCGCAGTGGAGTTGGGGGCGGCAGGCGGTGGACGTGCTCGCCGAGTATCCGGTGAAGGCGGGCGCCAAGGACTGGGCCGGGGTGCTCAAGAGGCTTCAGCCGCGCCTGTACTCGATCAGCTCCAGCCCGCTCGTCGACCCGCACAGTGTGTCGCTGACGGTGTCGGTGGTGCGTTACGAGAACCTCGCGGGCCGTCCGCGCGGCGGGGTCTGCTCGCCGTTCCTGGCCGATGCCGAGGCGGGCACGGAGGTACCGGTGTTCGTGCAGCGGTCGCCGCACTTCCGGCCGCCCACCGACGCGGCGACGCCGATGGTGATGGTCGGGCCGGGGACGGGGGTCGCGCCGTTCGTCGGGTTCCTCCAGGAGCGGCGCGCGCTCGGGCACCCGGCGCCGAACTGGCTGTTCTTCGGCGAGCAGCACCGGGCGACGGACTTCTACTACGCGGAGGAACTCGCCGAGTTGGTCGACGAGGGCACGCTCGCCCGGCTCGACACCGCCTTCTCCCGGGACCAGCGGGCCAAGGTGTACGTGCAGGACCGGATGCGTGAGCACGGGCCGGAGTTGTGGCACTGGTTGCAGGAGGGCGCCCACTTCTATGTGTGCGGTGACGCCTCGCGGATGGCGAAGGACGTGGACCGGGCGCTGCGTGACATCGCGGTCGCGCACGGCGGTCTCGACGAGGCCGAGGCGGCTTCGTACGTGAAGCAACTGGCGGCGGCGAAACGGTATGTGCGCGATGTTTACTGAATGAACCGTTGGCTTCGGCCAGTTGAACAATGACGTTCGCTTTTGCTGCTTTCCCGCCACAAAACCGGACTTCTTACCACCCTCACACCCGACTCTTCACGATGCGCGACACCCCGCTCACCAGGGCCGAATAGCCTCCTGTGTCGTGCACTTGGCAGAAACACCACAGGTGGCACCCGGTCGGCGGACACAGTCGGCGGTGTCCGCCCCGGAACCTCCCGCGCAGTGGCACCGCATCCTCACCCTGCTCGCCGACATCAGTCTGTTCATCGGTGTCCGCCCGGTGTGGACGCAGGCCGCCAGCCACCGGCTCGTCGTGGCCGCGGCCGTGTCCCTCTGCTACGTCTCGATCCTGGTGTGCGGGGTGCTGGCCCTGGTGGTGCGCAGGGCACGGTCGCTGGCCCGGATCGACCTCGCCGTGCTGGTGACGGCGGTCCTGCTGACGCTGGCGGCGTGGTCCGTGTTCCACAACGGCGGTGACGAGGCGGTCCTCACCACCCAGGCCGCCAAGGAACTGGTCGCCGGGCACCCGATCTACGGGCAGCCTTGGCCGTGGCTCTTCCACTCCGGTGGCGTCGCGCTGACCCCGACCGTGACCGGCGGCTACGACTACACCTACGGATATCCGCCGCTGGAAACGCTGTTGACGGCGCCCCTGCTGTGGATCGGCCACGGCGGTGCCCCCGCGACGGCCGTCGCCACCGCCGCGCTCATCGCGGGCGCGGTCCTCATGTGGCGGCTGCTGCCCACCCAGTGGCGCTCGGCGGCCACCATCGCGTGCCTGGGCCTCGGCCTGCTGCCGACCTACGGCCGGCAGGGCTATCCCGCCGTCCTGGCCATGGCGTTGCTGATCCCGGTGGTGGTCCGCTGGCCCCGGATCGGCAGGGGCGGGCGGCTCGGCCCCGCCGGTATCGCCCAGGCCGCGTGCCTGGGCGCGGCCTGCGCGGCGCAGCAACTCCCCTGGTTCCTCACGCCGTTCCTGCTCGCCGGGATCTACGCCGTGCGGCGCGGCGAACTCGGCGCCAGGCAGGCCGCGTTGGTGCTGCTGCGGATCATCGGGGTCGCGCTCACCGTGTGGCTGCTGATCAACACGTACTTCATCGTGCACGAGCCGGGCACCTGGATCGCGGGCATCGCGCTGCCGCTGACCCAGGGCGCCGTGGTGCACGGCCAGGGCCTGGTGGACATCTCGCTGTACTTCACGAACGGCAGCGACCGGCTCGACTGGTACTCCCACGCGAGCATGCTGCTGGCGGCGGGACTGCTCGCCGTGTTCGTGCTGTTCGTACGGCGGCTCGGCCCGGCGGCGACCGTCCTGCCCTGGTGCGCCTTCTATCTGGCGACCCGCTCGCAGGACGGCTACTACCTGATGATGACCCCGCTGTGGCTGGCGGCGGCAGTCACCACACCGCTCTCGGAGTTCCGGGAGGCGTGGCAGCCGCGCCCCCGGGCGCTGTCCGGCCCGAACCGGCGCCGGGCCAGGGTCGCGGCGGCCGTGCTGCTGCTCACGCCCGCGCTGGCGAGCGCCGCCGTGGCGGCGACCGGAGCGCCGCCGATGAGCATGAGGCTCGCCGGGGTGCGGCGCGCGGCGCCGACCGTCGTGACCCGGCTGACCGTCGAGGTCACCAACTCGTCCGGCAGCGCCCTCTCGCCCCACTACATGCTCACCACGGGTCAGGGCATGAGCAGGTTCTGGTCCCAGGTGGGCGGTCCGACGACGCTGCCCGCCCACAGCACCGAGCGCGTCGAACTCGAGCCGGCCGGGGGGAAGTTCGTCCTCCCCCACAAGTCGGTCCGGATCCGGGTGCGCGCGTTCACCGCGACCCCGCAGACGCTGTCCAGCTCGGACGTCCAGTTGCAGCCCGCCGGTTGACGTCGCGTCAGGCGGCGGCGCGCAGGAAGCGCAGCGTGGTGGTCACGGTGGTCAGGCCGCGCAGCATGCCCATCTGATTCCAGCCCAGGCCGAACTGGTCGCGGTCCACGGTGAATTCGGCGTCCAGGGTGAGCGCCTCGGCGCTCGCGTCCTTGAGCTTGGCGGTGAAGGTCTGCGGGCGGCTGATGCCGTGGACGGTCAGCTGGCCGACGACGTGCACGGTGTCGCCGGTCAGCTCGGCGCTGCGCACCGCGAAGGTGATCTCCGGGAACTTCTCCACGTCGAAGAGGTCGGCGGAGCGCAGGTGCTTGTCGCGCTTGGCGTTCTTGGTGTCCAGGGAGGCGGCGGCCAGGGTCAGCGTGCCGATCGCGGACCCGTCGGGCCGGACCTCGCCCTGACCGGTGACGGTGCCGAAGGTGCCCTTCACGTTGACCAGGCCCCACATCGTCCTGTGGCTGATGCCCACGGTGGAGGCGGCCTGGTCGAGCTGCCACACCCCGGTTTCGACGGCGACGGTCATGATCTCTCCCGCTGGTTCCAGTAGTCCAAATTTGAATGAGCCTCACGCTAGCCCATTATCCAAATCTGAACAACCATCTCCTCCAAAATTGGACAACAGGTAGACTCGGAGTCATGGCCGACCCTGCTGAGCACCCTGCCGACCAGCCCGGATGTCCCTCCTCACAGGACGGCGGACTGCTCCCGCCCGAGCTGCGGGCCTGGATGCTGCTGCTGGCGGCGACCGGCGCGGTGGAGCAGGAGCTGCGCTCGGTCGTGAAGGGGAACCTCGACGTCTCGCACGACGAGTTCCTGGTCCTGTGCCTGCTCGCCGAGCAGCCCGAGGGGCTGCGCATGACCCGCGTCGCCGAGCTGCTCGGCCGCCCCAAGACCCGGCTGACGTATCAGATCGCCTGCCTCCAGCACGCGGGCCTGGTCACCCGCAAGTCGGTCTGCGGTGACAAGCGCGGCGTCGAGGTCGCCCTCACGGAGAAGGCCCGCCGCCTGCTGACCGAGGCGTCGGAAACCCTCTCCGAGACGGTCAAGCGCGCCCTCACCCAGTTCGTCGGCCCGGCCCAGCGCGAGGCGATGTGCGCGCTGTTGCCGGAGCTGGCGGCGGATCCGGAGGGGTCGTCGGCGACGGCCTGAGGGGGGCGAGTCGTGAGAGGTGATGGCGTGGACGAGACGGAGAAGCCGCGGCGCCCGGTCGGAGTGGGGGCGCCGCGGCCATGGACGCGGGCTGTGCGGTGGGACGGGCAGCAGTCGTGGCGGAGCTGTCAGTCGTGTGGCGACGGCCCGTAGCGCGGAACGCGGCGCGTTCGCCATACGTCGGCCGCAGGCCGTGGAGGAGGGCGGCGAGCACCGCACAACGGACCGTCCTACTCCTCGATGACCAGGCCCTTAGCCGCCAGTACCGGGGCGAGGCCGCACATCTCGATCACCGTTCTGCCTGCGCGGTACGCGGCGATGAAGCCCGCCTCGGCGTCGATCCGTTCCTGTGAGGCGGCGGCTGCCTCGGCGGCGTCCTCGCGGCGGACGACGACCACGCCGTCGGCGTCGGCGCGCATGATGTCGCCGGGGCGGACGAGTACGCCGCCGACGGTGATCGGTTCGCACATGGGGCCGACGGTCTCCTTGACCGTGCCCTTGATGGAGACGCTGCGGGAGAAGACCGGGAAGCCCAGGGCGCGCAGGTCCTCGGTGTCGCGGACGCCCGTGTCGGTGATCAGACCGGCGAGGCCCTTGGACTGGCAGGCGTTGGCGAGGACGTCGCCGAAGGAGCCCGCCTCCTCGTAGTTGCCGGCGGACACCACCACGACGTCGCCGGGGCGGGCGTAGGCGATGGCGGTCTGGAGCATGAGGTTGTCGCGCGGGGCGCACTGGACGGTGAAGGCGGGACCGCACAGGGACATCGTGTGGTCGACCGGCTTGATGGCCGAGTCCAGTGCGCCGAGGCGGCCCTGTGCCTCGTGGATCGTGGCCGAGGAGAAGGCACTCAGCTGCTTGACCAGGGCATCGTCCGGACGGTCGAACTTCGTGCTGACGCGGATCATGACGGCCTTTCAGACGGAGGGGCGTCGGTCAGTGCGGCGCAGGCCGTCGCGATGCGTTCGCAGGCCTCGGTGAGGACGTCCGTCGACGTCGCGAAGGAGATACGGAAGTAGCCGGGCGCGCCGTACGCGGCTCCGTGGATCACCGCCACCTGCCGGCTGTCGAGGAGGTGGAGGGCGAAGTCCTCGTCGTTCTCGATCCGGGTGCCGGTGGGCGTGAACTGCCCTATCGCCGCACGGCAGTTCACCAGGAGGTAGAAGCCGCCGTCAGGGATCGTGCAGCTGAGCTGTGGCACGTCGTTGACGAGCTTCACCGTCTCGTCGCGACGCGCGCGGTAGACCCGCACGGTGTCCTGGACGAAGTCCTGCGGTCCGGTGAGCGCGGCGGCCGCGGCGGCCTGGCTCACCGAGGAGGGGCACGAAGAGGTCTGCGACTGGAGGGTGTTGATCGCGGTGACCAGGTCCGCCGGTCCGACGCCGTAGCCGATGCGCCAGCCCGTCATCGCGTACGTCTTGGAGACGCCGTTGGTGAGGAACACCCGGTCGGCCAGGGCCGGTTCGACGGCCGCGAGGGACGGGGCCTCCTGGTCGCCGTACCAGATCTCGTCGTAGATCTCGTCGGTGAGGACGCCGACGTGCGGGTGGGCCAGCAACACCTGGGCGAGGGCGCGGAGTTCGGCGGTGGTGTAAGCGGATCCGGTGGGGTTTCCCGGGGTGTTGAGGACTACCCAGCGGGTGCGTTCGGTGAGGGCCGCGGTGAGGCGCTCCGGGGTCAGCTTGAAGCCGTCCGCCTCGGGGCAGTCGACGATCACCGGGGTGCCGTCGTTGGCGCGGACCATGTCCGGGTACGACACCCAGTACGGGGCGGGGACCACGACCTCGTCGCCCTCGTCCAAAGTGGCCATCAGGGCAAGGAAGATGACCTGCTTCGCGCCGCCGCCGACGGTGATCCGGGAGTCGGTGACCTCCAGGCCGTGGCGCTCGCGCAGCTTGCCGGCGATGGCCGCGCGCAGGGCCGAAGTGCCGTTCACCGGCGTGTACTTGGTCTCGCCCGCCTCGATGGCCTTGATCGCGGCGGCCTTGACGTGGTCGGGGGTGTCGAAGTCGGGCTCGCCCACGGTGAGGTCGAGGATGGTGAGGCCCTGTGCCTTCAGTTCGCGGACGCGCTGGGCCGCCGCCGTGCTGGGTGAGGGCTTGATGCGGCGGAGTCGCTGTGCCGTCTTCATGCGATCAGCCCTCCCTGCGCTCGAAGTTGAGGCCGCCGGGCACCTGGAAGGTGGGGAGGATCTCGATGTGGCCGATGTTGACGTGCCGGGGCGCGTCGACCGCGAACTCGATGGCGTCGGCGATGTCCTCGGGCTTCAGGGACTCGTAGCCGTCGTAGAACTCGCGCTGGGCGGCCTCCATGTCGCCGAGGAGGCGGCCGAAGATCTCCGTCTCGACGCGGCCGGGGCAGATCTCGCTGACGCGGACGCGGCGGCCGTAGCCGTCGACGCGGAGCTGGCGCGAGAGGGTGTGCACGGCGGCCTTGGTGGCGTGGTAGATCGTGTTGCCGCCGAAGTTGTAGACCCCGGCTATGGAGCTGATGTTGACGATGTGGCCGAGGTCGCGCTCGACCATGCCGGGCATCAGCAGGCGGACCAGGTGCAGGACGGCCTGGATGTTGACGGCGATCTGCTCGTCGACGGCGAACTCGTCGGCGGTGAGGATGTTGCCGGTCCGGGAGACGCCCGCGTTGTTGACAAGGACGTCGATCTCCAGGCCGTCGAGGACGGCGGTGAGCGCCTCGGTGTCGGTGATGTCGACGGCGTGGGGAATGCAACCGGTCTCGTCGGCAAGGGTGTTGAGCCGGTCGGCGTTGCGGGCCACGGCGTGGACCTCCAGGCCGCGCTTGGCGAGCCGTTCGACGACCACGGCTCCGATGCCGGTCGACGCTCCGGTGACGAGGGCCGTCCTGTAGTCGGAGATGGGCATGCTGAGGTGCTCCTTGTTGTGCGGGGTGGGGGGTGAACGGGCGTGCGGGTGCCGGGAGTTCGTGGGGCTGTCAGGCGTCGCGCAGGGGCAGGTGGGCGCGGTCCTTCACCTTGGACACGGCGAGGAGCGTGCCCAGGGCCGTGAGCACGGCGTAGAAGGCCGGCATGTTGACGTTGCCCGTGCGGTCGATGAGGTAAGTCATCAGGAGCGGGGCGGTGCCGCCGAAGAGGGCGGAGGAGACGTTGTAGCCGAGGCCGTAGGCGGAGTAGCGCACCCGGGTCGGGAAGAGTTCGACCAGGAGGATGTGGATGACGCCCGTGTGGCCGGCGAACACAACCGCCATGATGCAGGCGCCGATCACGGCGAGGCCGACGTTGCCGGTGCCGATCAGCAGGTAGCAGGGGATGCCGACGACCGCCATCGCGACGGCTGCTCCGGCGAGGACCTTCTTGCGGCCGACGCGGTCGGAGAGGCGGCCCATGTAGGGGATGGCGATACAGATCGCGACCAGGCTGGAGGCGGTGACGAGGAGGCCCTGCACCTTGCTGAAGTTCAGCTCGCTGCTCATGAAGGTGGGCATGTAGCTGAACAGGACGTAGTAACCGGAGCCGTTCATCAGGGGGATGAACAGCGCCAGCAGCATCGCGCGGCGGTGCTCGGCGGACGCGAAGGCCTCCTTGAGCGGGTTCTTGGAGAGGCCGTCCTCTTCTTTCAGGCGCGTGAAGTTGGGGGTGTCGCTGATGCGCTTGCGGATGTAGATGCCGGCGATGCCGAGCGGCACGGCGAGCAGGAACGGGATGCGCCAACCCCACGACTCCATACGGTCGTTGCCGAGTCCGCTGGTCATCGCGGCGGCGACCAGGGTGCCGGTGAGGAGCGCGAGGAACGAGGCGATCTGCGCGTAGCTGGTGTAGAGCCCGCGCTTGCCCTCAGGGGCGTGCTCGGCGAGGAAGCTCATCGCGCCGGATGCCTCGCCGCCGACGGAGAAGCCCTGCGCGACGCGGAGCAGGATCAGCAGGGCGGGGGCGGCCACTCCGATGCCGGCGTAGCTCGGCAGTACGCCGATCGCCGCGGTCGCGGCGCTGATCAGGAGGATGACGAAGACCAGCATCCGCTGGCGGCCGATGCGGTCGCCGAGGTGGCCGCAGATGACCGCGCCGAGCGGGCGGAAGAAGAAGGAGACGGCGTAGCCGAGGAAGACGAGCTGGACGGCGTTGTCGGAGCCGGGGAAGAAGACGGCGGCGAGCGAGCCGGCCATGAAGCCGAAGATGCCGTTGTCGTAGAGCTCGGCGAAGATTCCTACGCAACCCGCGAGGGTTACCTTGCGGGCGGTTCTGGGGTCGACCGTGTTGGGGACGGGTTGAGCGGCCACGGTACTCATGGCGTCTCCTGATCTGTGCAGCAGGCGGGGATGAGGGGTGTTGCGGCTCCGTGCGGGTGCTTCTTCTGGGGGTTGGTCAGTGGTGCGGGTCGGTGGAGGCCAGGTGCGCGGTTCCCCGCGCCCCTTGAAGGCGGGCCAGTGTCAAGAAGGTGCGGGTGCCCTGATGCGCAAGGCCTCGAAAGCCGTGCGCACCCTGGATCTCAGGGCGTCAATCGCCTGGCGTTGGGCTCGGTGGGCGGTGATGGCCTGGTCGAGGGTGCGGTGGCGGAAGTGGATGGACTGGCCGGGGCGGACCTGGCCGAGGGCGGACAGGCCGGTGGCGGTGACTACGGCGAGGACGGGGTAGCCGGCCGTGACACCGCGGCCGCGGTGCAGGACGAGGAGTTCGTCCCCTGCGGGGACTTCTACGGCCCCGATGGGGACGCCTCGGGAGAGGACCTCGCCCTTCGTGACTCGGCGGGGTACTCGGTCGCCTTGAAGGCGCAGGCCGATGTGGTTGCTTCGCGGGGCGACCGTGAAGGGGGCGTCGAACAGGCGCCGGGCCGTGTCGCCGAACTCGGCCCGGTCGGGGCCGTCGGTGACGTCGATGGTCCAGCTGGTGGGGAACGGGGGGACCGGCGCGTTCAGACGGAACAGGGGGATGCGGGAGAACGGGTGGTCTATGGGCGGACAGGCCGTGCGCAGGGCGAGTTCGTCGCCCGCGCGGAGGGGCGGGCCGAAGCCCAGGATCGTGTCGGGGGCGCAGCTGCCCTGGAGACGCTCCGCCTCGAACGAGCCGAGTACGGCGAGGTAGACGCGGAGGCCCCGGTTGATGCCGGTGACGCGGACGGTTTCGCCGGCCCTGACCGGGAGCGGTTCCCACTGGGGGCGTACGACTCCTTCGACGCTCACCTGGGCGGGGGCGCCCGTGACCGCGATGAGGACGTCGCCGGAGGGGACGCACGCGAAGTCGAGGGCGGTGATCTCCAGCAGCGGGGCGCGGTCGTCGTTGCCGCAGAGGACGTTGGCGACGCGCGCCGAGTGCTGGTCGGCGGCTCCGTTGGCGGGCAGGCCGTAGCGGGAGCGGCCGACGCGGCCGAGGTCCTGCACGGTGACGAGGCCGGCGGTGCGGATGGCGAGGGTGTCAGCCATGGCAGTCCGCCAGGCTCAAGTCGGCATATTCGTCCCACTGTTGGGGCCCGATGGGCCGGAAGCGGAAGGTGTCGCCGGGCCGGTACGCGGTGATCGGGTCGCTGTGGAGGTCGAGGACGCGTACCGGGGTGCGGCCCAGGAGCGGCCAGCCGCCGGGCGAGGGCATCGGGCAGATGACCGCCTGTCGGCCCGCTACGGCGACCGAGCCGGGGGCGACCTTCGTGCGCGGCGAGGCAAGACGCGGTACCGGCTTCGGGAACGGCGGGCCGTCCGTCATCGGGGCTCCGGCGGGTGCGCCGAGGCAGCGGACGGTGAGGTCGGTTCCGGAGTGCAGGGCGACGATCTCGCCCTCGGACAGGCCGAGTTGGGCGGCCACCTCCGGCAGGTCCGGTCCGTACTCGCCGCCGTAGACGACGGGGACGACGAAGCGGCGCGAGGGTGTCGCGGGCGCGGGGTGCGGGCCGAGGCGGGCCGCCTCGTGGGCCAGGACGCGGCGGACGGTGGTGTGGTCGGTGGTGGCGCAGTCGAACTCGACGAGGAGGGCGTCGTAGGTGGGCACCACGTCGTGGACGCCGGTGAGTCGGACCGCGTCGAGGGCGTCGGCGAGGGCGTGGACGAGCCGCCAGGCGGGTTCGGCGTCGAGGCCGACGGCCTTGGCGACGAGGGCGGAGTCGCCGCAGTCGGCGATGGTGACGTTGGCGTTCGTGTCAAGACCCGTCATCTCAACCGTCCTTGCCGGTCAGGACTTTGTCGAGCGAGGTGATCTCGACGCCCGCGGCGAGGAGTTGCTCGCGGATGCGGCCGGCCAGGGCGATGGCGCCGGGGCTGTCGCCGTGCAACAGGACGGTGTCGCAGGCGACTTGGACGTCCGTGCCGTCGACGCTGCGGATGACGCCCTCGGTGACCATGCGCAGGGTGCGGCGGGCGACCTCGTCCGGGTCGTGGATCACCGCGCCGGGCTCGGAGCGGGGCACGAGGGTTCCGTCGGCGCGGTAGGCGCGGTCGGCGATGCCCACGATGCCGACCCGCAGGCCCCGGGCGCGGGCCGCGTCGGCCAGCTCGCCGTCCTGCGCGAGGACGATCAGCGACGCGTCGAGGGCGGCCACGGCGTCCACGACGGCGCGGGCGTAGTCGGCGCGGACGGCGACCAGGTTGCCGAGGCGGCCGTGCGGGGCGACGTGGTGCACCCGGGTGCCGTGGGCGACGGCGAAGGCCTGGAGGGCGCCGATCTGGTAGAGCACGTCGGTGCGGACCTCGTCCGGGGTGAGGTCCATCGCGCGGCGGCCGAAGCCGACCAGGTCGGGGAAGCTGGGGTGGGCGCCCACGGCGACCTGCTGCTCCACGCAGGTGCGCACGGTCGCGTCCATGATGCGGGGATCGCCGGCGTGGAATCCGCAGGCGACGTTGGCGGAGGTGAGCATCTCCAGAAGGGCCGCGTCGTCGCCCATCGTGTAGGCGCCGAATCCCTCGCCGAGATCGGCGACGAGATCAACCATGGGGGTCATGACGTCCTCCGGGAGAGAATGCGGGAGCAGGGAAAAGGGAACGCGGGAAAGGGGAACTCCGGGAAAGGGAATTCCGGGGAGGCGATGTCATCACGTCTTCGTGACACCGGACCGGAGAATGTTCCCGGCTGGATGTTCCGCACAACTTATTCCGCCCGTCGCGTGATCGCCAATATCCGTTCGGTCTGGCGTTATCGCGAACCGCTATGACTCCCCCCACACCCTCCACTCGCCGGGGCTGTGCTTCGGGGTGATCCCTCCCTACGATGAGGCTTCGCTCCACCCGGAAGGCCCCGCGCATGGACACCAGACGTCTGTACTCGTTCATCAAGATCATCGACGCGGGGAGCATCACGCGCGCGGCCGACATCCTGCACATCGCCCAGCCGGCGCTGAGCCAGCAACTGTCCGCCCTGGAGGCGCAGTTCGGGCAGCAGCTGCTGATCCGCAGCAAGCGCGGGGTCGCCCCGACAGAGGCGGGCCGCGCGCTGTACCGGCACGCCCAGCTCATCCTGCGGCAGGTGGACCTCGCGCAGGCGGCCGTCGACGTCTCCGGCCGGGCCCCCGCGGGCAGCGTGTCGGTGGGCCTCGCGCCGTACAGCCTGGGCGCGGCCCTCGCGCTGCCGCTGCTCAAGAGCGTGCGCGAGCGCTACCCGGACATCCTGCTGCACATCAACGAGAACTTCGGCGGGGTGATCAGCGAGGCGATCATGACCGGCCGGATGGACATGGCGTTCATCTACGGCGCCGGGCCGCTGCGGGGTGTGCAGTTCGAGCCGGTCCGCACCGAGGACCTCTACCTCATCGAGGCGCCCGGCGACACCGCACCGCAGGGGAAGGGCGAGGTGCGCCTGGCGGAGCTGGCGAGCCTGCCGCTGCTGCTGCCCAGCCGGATCCACACGATCCGGCAGGTGGTGGACGCGGCCTTCCAGCAGGCGTCGCTGCGGCTGAACGTGGTGGGCGAGGTGGAGTCGGCGCTGACCCTGGTCAACGCGGTGGACGCGGGCCTCGGGGCGACGGTCCTGCCGTGGTCGGCCGCGCGGGCCATTCTCGATGTCCGCGCCCTGTCCGTACGGCGGATCGTGGACCCGGTCATCCAGGTCAAACTGTCCGTGGTCACGTCGGACAATCAGCCGCTCTCGGAGCCGGCCCTCGCGGTGCACGATCTCTTCCTGGAACTGATCGCGGGCGACAAGAATAACGACGACGAATAGCGTCAGACGAATCCGCTATTTGTTTCCGGTGACCACCGCGGCTAGGTTTCTCGGAAACACCTTCGCAACCACTGCGAAATTATTCGCCCGGTCGGCAATACACGGCTCGTCACTGGAGAAGCACATGAAGAAGCGTGTCCTCGCCACCCGTGAAAACCTGCCCGGCCGAGGTCTGGACCGTCTCTCCGGGAGCGCGGAACTGGTGGCCTGGCCCGGTGCCGGCAAGCCCGGCCCGTCCGACCTCGCGGCCCTCGCCCCCGGGGTGAGCGGCGTACTGGCCCTCGGCAACGACCCGGTGGACGCCGCCCTGATGGACGCGGCGGGCCCCTCGCTGCGTGTGATCGCCCTGGCCAGCATGGGCTTCGACAACGTCGACCGCGCCGCCGCCGCGGAACGCGGCATCGTCGTCACGCACACGCCCCGCGTGCTCGCGGAGACCACCGCCGACCTCACCTTCGCGCTGATCCTCGCCGCCCGGCGCAGGCTCGGCGCGGCCGGGGCGAGCCTCGCGGAGGGCTCCTGGGAACTGTTCCGGATGCACGACTATCTCGGCCTGGACGTCCACGGCGCCACCCTCGGCCTGATCGGCTACGGCCAGATCGGCCGCGCGGTGGCCCGCCGCGCCCACGGTTTCGGCATGCGCGTGATCCACCACGACCCCTACGCCCCCGACGACGACCTCTCGACCTCGGTCGGCCTGGCCGAGCTGCTGGCCGACGCCGACGTCGTGTCGCTGCACGTACCGCTCACCGAGGAGACCCGCCATCTGATCTCGGCCCGCGAACTGGCCGCGATGAAGCCCACGGCCACGCTGGTCAGCACCTCGCGCGGCGGGGTCGTCGACGAGGCGGCCCTGCTCGACGCGGTCCGCGGGGGACGGCTGCACTCCGCCGGGCTCGACGTCTTCGAACGCGAGCCGATGGGAAGGGAGTTGTCCCCGCTGGTCGCCGAGCCGAACGTCATCGCACTCCCCCACATCGGCTCGGCCACCGAGGCGACCCGCGCCGCGATGGTCGACCTGGCCGTCGACAACATCCTCGACGTGCTGGCCGAACGGCCCGCGCGTACGCCCCTCCCGGGCAGTGCGGCGGTGGCGGGCGCGCCGGTCGGCGGCTGAACCCCCGCCGCTCACCCCGCCCGTGTGCCGGCGAGGCTCGCCCACTGCAACAGGAACCGCAGCGCCTCCCGCGAGGGCGAGTCCGGCGGCGCGGTGTAGGCGACGAGCAGCTGCTCGGGGTGGGTGTCGACGGTGAACTGCTGGACGTCGAGGGTGAGTTCACCGGCGACCGGATGGACGTAGGTCTTGGTGAGCTGCCGCGGTCCGCGCACCTGGTGGCCGGCCCACCAGGTGCGGAAGTCCGGGTCGCGGGCGCCGAGTTCGGCGACCAGGGCGGTCAGCGCGGGGTCGTGCGGGGTGCGGCCCGCCTCCATGCGCAGGACGGCGACGCACTCGCGGGCGGCCCGGGGCCAGTCGGCGTACAGGGCCCGGAAGTCGGCGTCGAGGAAGGTGAGCCGGATCAGGTTGCGCTCGGCCGGGGGCAGTGCGCCGAAGTCGGTGAGGAGTGCCGAGGCCGCGCGGTTCCAGGCGAGGACGTCCATGCCCCGGTGCAGCACCATCGCCGGGACGTCGTGCATCGTGTCCAGCAACTGCCGTAGCCGGGGCGCCACTTCGGGACGTCCGGCCGGCCGGGCGACCGGGCCGGGGGCGACCTCGGCCAGGGTGAAGAGGTAGGCGCGCTCGTCCGGTGCGAGGTGCAGCGCGTCGGCGAGCGCGTCCAGGACGGCGCGGGAGCCCCGGCGGGTGCGGCCCTGTTCCAGGCGGACCACGTAGTCGACGCTCACGTGCGCGAGCTGGGCGAGTTCCTCCCTGCGCAGCCCCGGTACGCGGCGCAGCCGGCCGTCGTCGGGGAAACCCGCCTCGTGCGGGTCGCGTTCCGCGCGGCGGGCGCGCAGGAAGTCGCCCAGTTCGTTGCCGGAGAGGGAGGCGTCGGGGTCTGTCATGCCTCCAGTGTCGTCGGGGCCGTGCGCACGTGCCTGGTACAGAACCGCATAGGCAGAGCCGTCCCTGGTGGCGGCGGGGCGGGTTGGCCGACGGTGGGGGCACGGCCGTAGAACGGCTTCCCTCTTCTCCCACCGGAGTGCTTTCCCATGCGTAGTGACGTCGTCTTTCCCAGTGCCGGCCTGAAGCTCGCCGGTCAGCTGTACCGTCCGGACGGGGTTCCGCGGGCCGCGATCGTGGTCGGTCATCCCGGGGGTGGGGTGAAGGAGCAGGCCGCCGGGCTGTACGCGCGGCGGCTGGCCGGGCGGGGGTTCGTGACGCTGGCCTTCGACGCCGCGTACCAGGGTGAGAGCGAGGGTGAGCCGCGCGGCCTGGAGGACCCCGGCCAGCGGGTCGAGGACCTGAAGGCCGCGGTCTCCTACCTCGGCGCTCTCGACGGGGTCGACGCCGAGCGCATCGGGGTGCTGGGCATCTGCGCCTCCGGCGGGTACGCCCTGGCGGCGACCGCGACCGACCCGCGTGTTCGGGCCGTGGCCACGGTGAGCGCTGTCGACATCTCGCGGCAGTTCCGGCTCGGCGCGGACGGCGCCCAGGACCCGGCCGTCGTACGGGGCCTGCTGGCCGCGGCGGCGGAGGCGCGTGGTGCGGACGTCCAGCGCTTCCCGCTCTTCCCGGCCACCGAGGAGGAGGCGCGCGGGCGGTCCGCATGTCCACGAGGGCTGGGAGTACTACCGCACTCCGCGCGCGCGGCACCCCCGCTCGGCGAAGTCCCTGACCTGGTCGAGCGTCGACCGTATCGCCGGCTTCGACGCGTTCTCCGCCCTGGAGCTGATCGCGCCGCGTCCCGTGCTGCTGATCGCCGGGCGGGCCGCCGTGACCTCCTGGATGAGTGTGGAGGCGTATCAAAAGGCTTATGGGGACAAGGAGTTGGCCTGGATCGAGGGTGCCTCGCACGTGGCTCTCTACGACCGGGACGAGTACGTCACGCCCGCCGTCGAGAAGCTGAGCGGCTTCTTCGGCACGCGGTTGGGGGTGTGAGCCGGCAGACAGCCAAAACTGCACAAGTAACTTGGCAAAGTTACTTGTGCAGTTTTACGGTGGGGTCATGAACACGAACCCCGAGCAGCCGCCGACCGTCGCCACCGCGCAGCGGCTCAGCGACGCGATCATCCGGGTGCGGGCACGGCTGCGCACCGAGTCGGGGCAGCACGCGACCGGCCTCACGCCCACGCAGCTCGCCGTGCTGGGGAGCGTCGTACGGGACGGGCCCGTCACGGCGGCGCGGCTGGCCGCTCTCCAGCGGGTCAGCGCGCAGTCCATCGCGCAGAGTCTGGCCGTGCTGAAGGCCGCCGGGCTGGTGCACAGCGAGCCCGACGCGCGGGACGGCCGCAAGAAGCTGATGAGCGCCGACCCGTCCGCCGCCGAGCTGATCGACAAGCTGCTGCGGGGCCGCGCCACCTTCCTGGCCAGGGCCATCGACCAGCTGGTCGCCCCGGAGGAGCGGAAGGACGTGGACAAGGCCATCGAGCTGCTGGAGCGTCTGGCCGGGGCCGAGCTGGACGACGGCCGCATATGAGCGCCGACGCCGCCAAGGCCGTCGCCGCGGCGCGCGACCTCGCGCGCAAGCCGTTCACCTGGACGTTCACGACCCCGCTCTATGTGGGCGCGAGCCTCAACCCGGTCAACAGTTCCATCATCGCGACCGCGCTGGTGCCGATCGCCACCGATCTGCGTGTCCCGGTCGGCAGCACCGCCGTACTGGTCTCCTCGCTGTATCTGGCCAGCGCGATAGCGCAGCCCACCGCGGGCAAGCTGGCGGAGGTGCTCGGGGCGCGCCGGATCTTCCTGGCCGGGATCGTGCTGGTGCTGCTCGGCGGGGTCGTCGGGGGGCTCGGCCAGAACCTGGCGATGCTGACCGTCGCCCGTGTCCTGGTCGGCGTCGGGACCTCGGCCGCGTTCCCCTGCGCGATGGTGCTGATCCGGCGCCGTGCCGAGGACGCCGGGCTCGACGGGCCGCCGGGCGGAGTGCTCGGCGGGATCGCGATCGCGGGCATGGCCACCGCCGCCGTCGGGCCGCCGATCGGCGGGCTGCTGGTCGGCGCGGCCGGCTGGCGCTGGGCGTTCCTGATCAACATCCCGGTCACCGCGATGGCGATGGTGATGGCGGTGCGCTGGCTGCCCAAGGACCCGGTCCTCGACCGCGCGGACCGGCGGTTCCGCAGGATCGCCGACCGGATCGACCTGACCGGCATCCTCGGTTTCGCCGTGACGATGAGCGCGCTGGTCATCTTCCTGACGGCCCTCCCCCGGCCCGACTGGATCGCCCTCGCCGTCTTCGCGCTGGCCGCCGTCCCCACCGTCCGGTGGGAGCTGCGCAGAACCGCGCCGTTCTTCGACTTCCGCGGTCTCGCCGCCAACGGCGCCCTGACCCGCACCTATCTGCGCCAGGGGCTCACCCTGCTCGGCACCTACTCGGTGATGTACGGCATGACGCAGTGGATGGAGGCCGCGCACGGGTACTCGACCGTCACGGCGGGACTCCTGCTGCTGCCGATGGGCGCCGTCTCCGCGCTGCTCTCGCGCCCGCTGGCCAGCCGCAACCTGGTGCGCGGCCCGCTGATCGCCTCGGCGGTGACCATGCTGATCGGCTCGGCCGGGATCATGCTGCTCACCTCGGACAGCCCGGCGATCGCCCTCGTGCTGGTCTCGCTGGTCTTCGGCGTCACCTCGGCCGCCACGACCGTGGGCAACCAGACCGCCCTCTACCTCGCCGCACCGCCCGACCAGATCGGCACCGCCTCCGGGCTGTTCCGCACCTTCGGCTACCTCGGCACCATCACGTCCGCCGTGATCGGCGGAATCGTCTTCCGCGACGGCGCGAGCGACCACGGCCTGCACATCCTCGGCCTCGTCCTGGTCGGGGCGGGCGTCGTGGTCCTCCTGCTGACCGTCCTGGACCGCCGGCTGATGGGCCGCGGCACGACCACCCCCATGAAGAACGCAACCAAGGAGAACGTCTCGTGAGCACCACCCCCCTCGCCACGATCGACCCCGCGCGCACCGCCCTGCTGGTCATGGACTTCCAGAACGGGATCGTCCCCGCCGTCCCCGACTCCGACGCCCTCGTCGAGCGGGTCAAGGACTCCATCGCCGACGTCCGCGCGGCCGGCGGCACCATCGGCTACGTCCGCGTGGCCTTCACCGAGGACGACTGGACAGCCGTCCCCGGGCACAACCCGACCTTCAGCGCCGTCGCCGGCGCGAAGATGCTGCACCACGAGGACGCCTCGACCCGGATCGACGAGCGCCTCACACCCGAGGACGGCGACGTCGTCGTCCGCAAGATCCGCTACGGCTCCGCCTCCACCACCGATCTCCACCAGCAGCTGGCCGACCGCGGCATCGACACCCTGGTGCTCGCCGGGATCAGCACCAGCGGTGTCGTCCTGTCCACCGTCATGGACGCCGCCGACCGCGACTACCGCGTCCTGGTCCTGTCCGACGGCGTCGCCGACCCCGACGCCGAGACCCACCGGGTCCTGGTCGAGAAGGTGTTCCCGTCCCGGTCCCAGGTCATCGACACGACGGCGCTACGAGGGCTGCTGCGCGCCGCCTGACAGGGCCCCCGGGAAGACCACCCGGAGCTTCCGCACCCACCCGTCCTGCCGGAACATCAGCCAGGCAAGACTGGGCGGGCAGGGATTGGAGATGCCGGCGGGATTGACCGCCTCCATCTCCCGGATGGCGATGTCACGGCTGGCCACGACATGGCGCGGATGCTCGGTCACGCCCTTGGTCCTGGTCCCCCGCATGGCCGGGAAGGGATGGACGCGTCCGCCCTCCTTGTTGAGGACGCCGACCAGTTCGGTCTCCGCCGGCCACAACTCCACTATCTTGCCGGGCAGTTGGCCGCGCATGGCGCCGTCCAGCGTGACCTCGGCCTCCTGCCGGCTGCCCTCGGTGATCGCGGCGGCGTCCTCGTGACCCTGCGTCCGGGTGGACAACAGCACCTTGGCCATCTTCGCCCTGGCCTGGTTGAGCCGGCTGCGCACGGTGCCGACCGGCACCTCGCAGGCCTCGGCGATCTCCTGGTACGAGGTGATCCCGCTGAAGTTCCGCAGCGTCAGCATCAGCACCAGCCGCTGCTGCTACGGCGGTTCCTCCACCGCGTCCCAGATCCAGTCCCTCATGGCGTGCTGCTCGATCACCGCTCGGGGTGCGAGGACCCGTCGTCCCGCAGCCGCAACTGCTCCGACCCGTCGCGCCCGGGCAGCTCCCGGTCGGCCCGCAGCCGCATCCGCGCGGAGTTCCGCACGATCGCCCGCAGCCACGCCCCCACGGCCGCGGGCTCCCGCACGTCACCGATGCGCCGCAGCGCGGTCAACGCGGTCAACGCGGCATCCTGTACGGCGTCCTCGGCGTCGGGGCCGTAGCCGAGCAGGCTCAACGCGACCGCGCGCATGGGCGCCTGATGGCGCGTCAGCAACAACCGCAGGGCGCCGGTGTCGCCCGCCTGGGCCCTGCGGGTGAGTTCCTCGACACCAGCGCTGATCCCGGTGAACCCGGCATCGATCAAGGCCGTGGTCCAGCCCCGCTCCTCAACCCACCGACCCGCCGACCGGGATGCCGAGTCGGGCGGCGACCGTCGTCAGGGCCGTTCCCAGCGGCAGGGTGATCCGGGTGTGGGCGTGCGGGTCGCCTCGGGTGGGGTCGCGGTTGACGATCAGTACCGGCTTGTCCTCCCGCGACGCCTGGCGGACGAAACGCAGGCCGGACATCACCGTCAGCGAGGAGCCGAGGACCAGCAGGGCGGTCGACTCATGGACCAGCCGCCGGCAGTGCTCGACGCGCTGCGGCGGAACCGTCTCGCCGAAGAACACCACGTCGGGTTTGAGGACGCCGCCGCAGTCGGCGCACGGGACGACGCGGAAGTCGCCCACCTGCGCGTCGGTGAGGTCCGCGTCGCCGTCGGGGTTGATCGCGGCGGCGATCGGGTCGAAGCCCGGGTTCTCCGCCTCCAGGCGCCGGGTGAGTTCGCCGCGCGGGCTGGCGGCGCGGCAGGAGAGGCAGACGACCCGGTCCAGGCTGCCGTGGAGTTCCACGACGCCCTCGCTGCCTGCGGCCTGGTGCAGGCCGTCGACGTTCTGGGTGATCACGCCCGAGACGCGGGCGTCCCGGGCGAAGGCGGCCACGGCCAGATGCCCCGCGTTGGGGCGGGCCCGCGCGAAGGTGCGCCGGCCGAGGTGGCTGCGCGCCCAGTATCGGCGCCGTGCCTGCGCGCTCGCGGTGAAGTCCTGGTAGGTCATCGGGGTGTGCCTGCTCAGGCTCCCGCCCTCGCCCCGGTAGTCGGGGATGCCCGACTCCGTGGAGATGCCCGCCCCGCTGAGCACCAGCACCCCGCCGGCGCTCAGCGCGTCGACGACCGGCTCCAGGTCGGTGGTGCCCGGCAGCAGGTCCGCCGCCGTGGGGGTCCAGCTCAGGGTGGGGCGCATGCGCATGCCGCAAGGGTACGGAATCGGCGGCGGCCCCCGGCGGGCACGGACGGCCGCTGAGGAACGGGCCGCCGTCCACCGCGGGCAAACCGGCGCCCGGCGCACCTGGCGGGCTCGTGGGCGCGCAGACACCCGCCGCGGTGAGCGCGAGCGCCGTTGCGGGGCGGCCGGCGGCGGAAAGCATGTCCTCAGCACTGCGAGTGAGGAGACCTGTGATGTCCAGCGAGTTCCAGCGGACCAAGCTCCAGGCCATGTTCAAGGCGTTCGACGCGGACGGCAACGGCTATCTGGAGGAAGCCGACTTCGTGGCCCTCGCGGATCGCTGGGGGCGACTGCCGCGCGACCGACCCGATGGGCACCGGCCCACATTCCCGGAGCGGCGGAGCGGCGGAGCGGCGGAGCGGATACGGACGTAAAGATCGCGTCGACCGCCCCGGCGCGGTCCGCGTGGGGGCGGTGACTCCGAGGACCGCTGTCCCAGCCCTTCACATCACGTGAGGCTCCTTCGCGCGGGACAGCTGGGGCGAGTCCCCGATCCGGTCCGGGCCGCGGTTCGACGACAGCGTCTCGCGCCGATCCCGGTCCGTCCCACTGCGACGCACCGGCACCCGGCGCCTTCGCACGGCGCCCGGTCGCGCGCCGTGCGCTCGCCGCCCCTCGGGAGGATCCTGGTCCCAGCTCCGGATGCGACGGGCACCCGGCGGGACGACGAGGCGGCGGTGCGATGGCCATCGACGGGTCCGCGCGACCGGTGATCCCCGTTCCGCCGGAACAGGTGGCGGCGGACACCATGCACTTGGCTTCCGCGTAGACGCCGAGGGCACCCGCACGGCGGACTTCCCGGGCCGATGCCCCTGCACGTCACCCACACCTGGGACTCGGGCCCACCGGCACGGAATGAGAGATTCCCATGGCATACGACGAAGGGCTGGCCGAGCGCGTGCGCGAACGGCTGGGCGTGCGTCAGGACGTCACCGAGAAGCGGATGTTCGGCGGGATCGCCTTCCTGTACCGAGGGAACATGGCCGTGGGCATCAGCGGCAGCGACCTCATGGTGCGCGTCGGGCCCGAGCACACCGACTCGGCCCTGGCCCGGCCCGGCACCCGCGTCTTCGACATGACCGGCCGCCCGATGCGCGGCTGGATCCTGGTCGACTCCTCCGTACTGACCGAGGACGACGCGCTCGGCCAATGGGTCGACGAGGGGCACGCCTTCGCCGCGACCCTGCCACCCAAGTAAGCGGACCCGGACCACCTCCGTGCCCGGCTCTGGGCGCTGGGCTCTGGGCTCTGGCACGTGCCGTACACCGGCCAACACCGAGGGCCCCTCACCAGAAACCCGCAGGTCAGGAAGGCTTGGCCACCGGCTCCAGAATCGCCACGCACTCCACATGATGAGTCATCGGAAACAGATCGAACGCCCGCAACGTCCGCACCCGATACCCCCCGTCCCGGAAGTACCCCAGGTCCCGAGCCAGCGCCGCCGGATCGCACGCCACGTACGCGATCTTCCGCGCCCCCAGTGACGACAGGTGCTCCACCGTCTTCTTGCCGGCCCCCGAGCGAGGCGGGTCGAGGACGATCAGGTCGACCTCGCTGATCCCCGTTTTCGGGAGCACGCTCTCGACCTTGCCCTGCTCGATGCGCACGCGCTCGAACCCGGCGAGATTGTGCCGCGCGTCCTCGACCGCGCGCTTGCCGGACTCGATGCCGAGGACCGCGCCCTTGTCGCCGAGGCGGTCGGCGAGGGCGCCGGCGAAGAGGCCGACGCCGCAGTACAGGTCCAACGCCATGTCGCCCTTGCGCGGGAGCAGGCCCTGCATGACGGCCTTGACGAGGGTGTCCGCGGCCATCGGGTGGACCTGCCAGAAACCGCCGCTGCCGACACGGTACGTGCGGCCGTCGGCCCGCTCGCGGACGAACGCGCGGCCGTGGACGCGGTGGATGCCGCCGTCGTGCTCCTCGACGCGCATGACGGAGACCGGGCGGTCGAGTTCGACCAGGGGCAGGCGGGCGCCCGGGCGCGGCTCCAGGATGACCATGCGGTCCTGGGACCCCGTCGCCGCGATCGCGTCGACAGACGCCATGCCGGACCAGTCGCGCTCCTCGATGCCCAGTTCGCTGACGCCCGGCGCCGCGATCATGCAGTGCTCGACCGGCTCGACCTCGTGCGAGCGATGCTTGCGCAGACCGGCGTTGCCGTCGACGTCGACCGCGTACTGGACGCGGGTGCGCCACTGCGGGACCTGCCCGGCGGGCAGCTTGTCGCCCTCGGCCGGCATGACCGTGCCGTCCCAGCCGGCCTCCTCGGGCGTGAGGCCCGCGAGCCGCTGCAACTGCTCGGCGATGACCTCGCCCTTGAGGCGGCGCTGCGCGCCGGGCTTGGCGTGCTGCCAGTCGCAGCCGCCGCAGCGGCCGGGGCCCGCGTAGGGACAGGGCGCCTCGACGCGGTCCTTGGACTCCTCCAGGATCGTCACGGCGTCGGCCCGCAGGAACCGCGCGCCCTCCTCGCCGTCGGTGACCCGCGCGATCACGCGCTCACCGGGCAGCGTGTGCCGGACGAACAGCACCTGGCCCTCGGCCGTACGGGCGATGCAGTGCCCGCCATGGGCGACGGGGCCGACCTCGACCTCGTACTCCTCCCCCACCAGCGATTTCTTCGGTTCTGCCTGCATGGCGGGGTGACTCCACAACGTCAAAGGGGGAACGGCCGGACAACAGCCCACCAGTCTACGTGGGCCCTGCCCGACCGCTCACCACAAAGCCGTCGTAGCTACAGCTTGGACTTCGAGGACTCGCTGTGCCGCTCCTCCGCCGGCCCCCGCCGCACCGCGCCCGGCGCGCTCCACTCCTGCCGCTTCCGGGCCCGGATCTTCGCCGCCTCGGAGGACTCCAGCTGGTAGGGCACCGACGTCACCATCACGCCCGGCGTGAACAGCAGCCGGCCCTTCAGCCGGAGCGCGCTCTGGTTGTGGAGCAGGTGCTCGTACCAGTGGCCGACGACGTACTCGGGGATGATCACGGAGACCGCGTCGCGCGGCGACTCCTTCCGCAGGCCCTTCACGTACTCGATGATCGGCCGCGTGATCTCGCGGTACGGCGAGTCGAGCACCTTCAGCGGTACGTCGATCCCGCGCCGCTCCCACTCCTCGCGCAGCGCCTTGGTCTCGGCCGGGTCCACGTTGACGCTGAGCGCCTCCAGGGTGTCCGAGCGCATCAGCTTGGCGTAGGCCAGGGCGCGCAGAGCCGGGCGGTGGATCTTGGAGATCAGGACGACCGAGTGGACACGGGACGGGCGGAGGCTGTCGTCGCTGGGGCCCTCGGGGGCGGCGATCTCCTCGGCGACCCGGTCGTAGTGCTTACGGATCGCGGTCATCGTGGCGTAGAAGATGCACATCCCGAGCAGCGCCACCCAGGCGCCGTGCGTGAACTTCGTGACCAGGACGACGACCAGGACGAGACCCGTGAAGAACGCGCCGAAGGCGTTGATCGCCCGCGAGCGGACCATGTGGCGGCGCTTGGCCTGGTCCTTCTCGGTGGCGAGGTGGCGGTTCCAGTGCCGGACCATGCCGGTCTGGCTGAGAGTGAAGGAGACGAACACGCCGACGATGTACAGCTGGATCAGGCGGGTCGAGTCGGCGCCGTAGATCGCGATCAGCAGGGTGGCGGTGCCGGCGAGCAGCACGATGCCGTTGGAGAAGGCCAGGCGGTCGCCGCGGGTGTGCAGCTGGCGCGGGAGGTAGCGGTCCTGGGCGAGGATCGAGCCGAGGAGCGGGAAGCCGTTGTACGCCGTGTTGGCGGCCAGGAACAGGACCAGCGCGGTGGCGGCGGCCAGGACCACGAACAGGAAGCTGCCCTTGCCGAAGACGGCCTCGGCCACCTGGGAGATCACCGGGTTCTGGACATAGCCGGAGCCAATGGCGACGCCGTTGTGGATCAGGTCGGTGGCCGGGTTCTCGGCCATGCGGACCTTGGTCGTCATGGCGAGGGCGATGATCCCGCAGAACATGGTGACGGCCAGCAGGCCCATCGCCGCGAGGGTGGTCGCCGCGTTCTTCGACTTGGGCTTGCGGAAGGCCGGGACGCCGTTGGAGATCGCCTCGACGCCGGTGAGGGCGGCGCAGCCGGAGGAGAAGGCGCGCAGCATCAGGAAGACCAGCGCGAAGCCCGCGAGCCCCTGGTGCTCGGCCTTGATGTGGTAGCTCGCGGTCGGCGCGCGCATGGTGTCGCCGAGGACCAGGCCCCTGAAGGCGCCCCACGCGATCATGACGAAGACGCCCGCGACGAAGACGTAGGTCGGGATCGCGAACAGCGAGCCGGACTCCTTCACGCCGCGCAGGTTCATCAGCGTGAGAAGGACCACGACGGCGATGGCGCAGATCACCTTGTGCTCGACCACGAACGGGATCGCGGAGCCGAGGTTCTCGATGCCGGAGGCGATCGAGACGGCGACGGTGAGGACGTAGTCGACGAGCAGGGCGCTGGCGACGGTAAGGCCGGCCTTGGGGCCGAGGTTGGTGGTGGCCACCTCGTAGTCGCCGCCGCCGCTGGGGTAGGCGTGGACGTTCTGCCGGTAGGAGGCGACCACGGTGAACATCAGCACCACGACCGCGACGGCGATCCAGGGGCTGAAGTGGTAGGCCGACACGCCCGCGATGGAGAGGACCAGCAGCACCTCGCCGGGCGCGTACGCGACGGAGGACAGCGGGTCGGAAGCGAAGACGGGGAGTGCGATGCGCTTCGGCAGGAGCGTTTCGCCCAACCGGTCGCTGCGCAGTGCGCGCCCGATGAGGATGCGCTTGGGCACGTCGGTCAGTTTGGACACAACAGAGGATCGTAGGCCTTCGAACAGGCGATCCTCTACTCGCCACCTGCCTGAGCCATGTCATCTGCCTCTCATCTGCCTCACGGGTGAAATCGGTGACGAGTGGAGTTGCGGATTCCGTCGGGAGTGGCGACTCCGTGTCTATATGACAAAACCCCGCTCCCGCCCGCCTCCTGGAGGTTCCATGCCCTCGACCGCAGAGCTGATCGGTGCCCTCGCCGCCCTGGCCGGCCTCGGAATCCTCACCCTGGCCAGTGTGCGCAGCATCGGGCGCCGCTGACGCACAGGGGTGCCCCGGAAGGGCCGGACGTGTGTACTTTGGCCTCGGTCTGAGACCCTGATGGGGCTGAGCATTGATTTCAGGACACCGGAAGGACGGTCGTGCACATCGTCATCATGGGCTGCGGCAGAGTGGGTTCCGCTCTTGCCCAGACCCTGGAGCAACAGGGGCACACGGTCGCCGTGATCGACCAGGACCCCACCGCCTTCCGTCGGCTGGGCCCGGGATTCGGCGGTCGCCGGGTCACCGGGGTCGGCTTCGACCAGGACACGCTGCGCGAAGCGGGCATCGAGGAGGCGGGCGCGTTCGCGGCCGTCTCCAGCGGTGACAACTCGAACATCATCTCCGCGCGGGTGGCCCGCGAGATGTTCGGCGTCGAGAACGTCGCGGCCCGTATCTACGACCCCCGCCGTGCCGAGGTCTACCAGCGCCTGGGCATCCCCACCGTCGCCACGGTCCGCTGGACCGCCGACCAGATGCTGCGCCGGCTGCTGCCCTCGGGCGCGGAGCCGCTGTGGCGGGACCCCACCGGCGGTGTCCAGCTCGCCGAGGTGCACGCCTCGGCGGCCTGGGTCGGCCACAAGATCAGCAAGCTGCAGGAGGAGACGGGCGTCCGCGTGGCGTTCCTCACCCGTCTCGGCGAGGCGATGCTGCCCTCTTCGCAGACCGTGCTGCAGGAGGGCGACCTCGTGCACGTGATGATGCGCACGGACGAGGTCGACAAGGTCGAGGCGGCGTTCGCCAAGGGTCCCGAAGAGGAGGGCGGTCACTGATGAGGGTCGCCATTGCCGGAGCCGGCGCGGTCGGACGTTCGATCGCCGGTGAGCTGCTGGAGAACGGTCACGAGATCCTTCTCATCGACAAGGCCCCGACCGCGATCTCGGTCGAGCGGGTCCCCCAGGCGGAGTGGCTGCTGGCCGACGCCTGCGAGATCACGTCCCTGGACGAGGCGGCGCTCCAGCGCTGCAACGTCGTGATCGCCGCGACCGGCGACGACAAGGTCAACCTGGTCGTCTCCCTCCTCGCGAAGACGGAGTACGGCGTCCCGCGCGTCGTCGCCCGCGTCAACAACCCGAAGAACGAGTGGCTCTTCAACGAGTCCTGGGGCGTCGACGTGGCCGTCTCCACCCCCCGCCTGATGTCGGCCCTGGTCGAGGAAGCGGTCTCGGTCGGCGACCTGGTCCGCCTCCTCCGCTTCAGCCACGGCGACGCGAACCTGGTGGAACTGACCCTCCCCGAGGAGTCCGCCCTCGCGGGCACCCAGGTCGGCGACGTGGAGTGGCCCGAGGACACCTCCCTGGTCACGATCATCCGAGGCACCCGCGTCCTGACCCCGTCCCGCGAGGACTCCCTGGAGGCGGGCGACGAGCTGCTGTTCGTCGCGGCCCAGGCGCGCGAGGAGCAGCTGGAGGACCTGCTGTCGGTGCGCCGGGAGGACGCGGCGAGCTAGTCCGGTGTTACGACGAAGAGGGCGCCCCGAGATGTCGGGGCGCCCTCTTCGTCGTAACGGAACCTATGCGTCTCGCCGGTGGCGGCCCTCCGCCGTGGCAGCCGCCGCCTTGCGTTCCTTCTCGGCCTGTTCCTCGGCTTCCATCTCCGCGAACACGTCGATGGGAGCGGGTGCCTTCGCCAGGAAGACCCAGGTCAGCCAGACGGCCAGCAGGAACGGCGGGATCTTCAACGCGACCAGGACCCAGCCGAGTTGGGCGGTGTTGGCCCACCAGTAGAGCGGGAAGAGGATCGCGCACTTGGCGAGCAGGATCAGGCCCCAGGCCCAACTGGCCTTGGCGTACGCCGTCTTGCGGCCGGGGTTGCGGGTGCGCCAGGAGAGGTTCTCCTTGAAGACCGGGCCGAGGATCAGGCCGATCAGCGGGACGCCCGCGAGGGTCGTGATGATGTAGGCGAGCGCCAGGCCCAGCGTGTAGAGCATGCCGGGGAGGTAGAAGTTCTTGGCGTTGCCGGTCATCATCGCGAAGACGACACCGAAGGCGACGCCGAAGACACCGCTGAAGGCGTGCTTGACGGTGTCGCGCTTCACCAGGCGGACCACGACCAGGACCAGGGACACGGCGAGGGCGGCGATCGCCGACCAGTGCAGGTCCTTGTTGATCGTGAAGATGGTGACGAAGAGGAGGCCGGGCAGGACCGTTTCGATCATGCCGCGCAGCCCGCCGAACGCCTCGAAGAGGGCCGCCTCGGTCACCGCCCGGACATCCTGCTCGCTGTCTTCGGCGTCCACGGTCTCTGTGGTCGGCTTGTCGAGCGACGTCACCGGCTACTCCCGTCCGAGGGGTCTCAGTTCGTATTTCGGGTTGAAGAGCACCCGGCGGCCTCTGCTCATGGAGATCCGGCCGGACGCGATCAGCTTGCGTCCCGGTTCTATGCCCACGATGGAACGCCTGCCGAGCCACACCACGTCCAGGGCGGCCGAGCCGTCGAACAGTTCGGCCTCCAGCGCGGGAACTCCCGCCCGGGGGCGCAGCGTGACCGTGCGCAAGGTACCAGTAACCGTCACGATCTGTCGGTCGTGGCAGTCGCCGATCCGGACACAGCCCTCGGTCTCGGAGTCCTCACGCAGCTCCTCGGACTCCAGGTCCTCCTGCGAGGAGGACAGCCGGTCGAGCATGCGCCGGAACCGGCCGGCCGGCTTTTCGGAACGGGAGACAGCGCTCATATCTGAAGCGTACCGGGGTCCACCGACAGTGACGTACCCGCGTCGTCAGCGCTCGAACCGGTAGCCCATCCCGGGCTCCGTGATGAAGTGCTTCGGGTGCGCGGGGTCCGTCTCCAGCTTGCGCCGCAGCTGAGCCATGTAGACGCGGAGGTAGTTCGTCTCGGTCCCGTAGGACGGCCCCCACACCTCCTGCAACAGCTGTTTCTGGCTGACCAGCCGCCCGGTATTGCGCACCAGCACCTCCAGCAGATGCCACTCCGTGGGGGTCAGCCGTACGTCCCTGCCGTCGCGCTGGACCTTCTTGGCGGCCAGGTCGACGGTGAACTCCTCGGTCTCGACCAGGACGTCGTCCTCGCCGCCGCCGGTGGGCTCGGCCCGGCGCACGGCGGCCCGCAGCCGGGCCAGCAGTTCGTCCATGCCGAAGGGCTTGGTGACGTAGTCGTCGGCGCCCGCGTCCAGCGCCTCGACCTTCTCGTCCGAGGAGTGCCGGGCGGACAGCACCAGGATCGGCACCCGGGTCCAGCCCCGCAGGCCCTTGATCACCTCGACGCCGTCCATGTCGGGCAGCCCCAGGTCGAGGACGACCACGTCGGGGTGGCGGGAGGCGGCGAGATCGAGCGCGGTCTTCCCGTCGGCCGCCGCGTCGACCTCGTACTTCCGCGCCTTGAGGTTGATCACGAGGGCCCGCACGATCTGCGGCTCATCCTCGACCACGAGGACCCTGGTCATGAGACCTGCCTTTCCGGTTGTACGTCGTACATGTCATGCCCGTCGTGCGCGTCTTCCACGACGCCTTTCGCCGCGCGGAGCGTGAGGACCATGGTGAGGCCGCCGCCGGGTGTGTCCTCGGCGTTCAGGGTGCCGTTCATGGCCTCGGTGAAGCCACGCGCCACGGCGAGGCCGAGCCCGACTCCGGCACCGCGCGGGGCGTCGCCGTAGCGCTGGAAGGGCTCAAAAATGCGGTCCTTGGCCTCGTCCGGGACCCCCGGGCCCCGGTCGACCACCCGGACCTCCACGCGGTCGGCGATGGCGCTGGCGGACACCAGGACGGGTCGGTCCGGCGGGCTGTACTTGACCGCGTTCTCGACCAGGTTGGCCACCGCCCGCTCCAGCAGCCCCGGGTCCACGGCCACCATGGGCAGCGTCTCCGGGATGTCGAGTTCCGCGCTGCCCTCGGGGACCCCGACCAGCGCCATGGGCACCACCTCGTCGAGGTCGATCTCCCGGACGATCGGCGTGACCGTGCCGGTCTGGAGGCGGGACATGTCGAGGAGGTTGCCCACGAGGTGGTCGAGCCGGTCGGCGCCGGCCTCGATGCCCTCCAGTAGCTCGGCCTGGTCCTCCTCGGACCACGCCACGTCGTCCGAGCGCAGACTCGAAACGGCTGCCTTGATGCCGGCCAGCGGGGTCCGCAGATCGTGGCTCACGGCCGCCAGGAGGGCCGTACGGATGCGGTTGCCCTCGGCGAGGGCGCGGGCCTGGTCGGCCTCCTCGCGCAGGCGTCTGCGGTCCAGTACGACGGCGGCCTGCGCGGCGAAGGCGGCGAGCACCCGGCGGTCGGAGGCGGGCAGCACCCGGCCGGTCAGCGCGAGGGCCATGTGGTCGCCGACCGGCATGTCCACATCGCCGTCCTCGGGCCGCTCCAGCGGCACCCCGACGCCGACCCGGCCGGCGCAGGTCCAGGGGTCGACGTCGCTCTTGCGTTCCAGCAGCGCCACGGACTCCATGCCGAAGGTCTCCCGGACCCGCTCCAGGAGCGCTTCGAGGCTGGTCTCGCCGCGCAGCACGCTCCCCGCGAGGAAGGACAGGATCTCCGACTCGGCGCGCAGTCTGGCGGCCTGCTGGGTGCGCCGCGCGGCGAGGTCGACGACGGAGGCCACGGACACGGCAACGCCTACGAAGATCGCGATGGCGACGATGTTCTTGGGGTCGGCGATGGTCAGCCGGTGCAGCGGGGGCGTGTAGTAGTAGTTCAGCAGGAACGACCCGAAGGCAGCCGACACCAGCGCCGGCAGCAGCCCGCCGAGCAGCGCCGCGGCGACGGTCAGCGACAGGAACAGCAGCATGTCGTTGGCGAGCCCGAGATGGATCGCGTTCAACAGGAGCGCGAGGCCCACCGGCCCGACGACACCGACCACCCAGCCCGAGACGATCCGGGCCCGCCCGAGCCGCGCGCCCCGGGCCACCGGCAGTCCGCGCCCCTTGGCGACCTCTCCGTGCGTGACGATGTGGACGTCCAGGTCGGGCCCGGACTCGCGGGCCACCGTGGTGCCGACGCCGGGCCCGAAGACGTACTGCCAGGTCTTGCGGCGCGAGGAGCCGAGGACGATCTGGGTGGCGTTGACCCCGCGCGCGAAGTCGAGCAGCGCGGCCGGGATGTCGTCGCCCACTACGTGGTGGAAGGTGCCGCCGAGGTCCTCGATCAGGGTGCGCTGCTGCGCCAGTTCCTTCGGGGAGGCGGAGGTCAGGCCGTCGCTGCGGGAGATGTAGACGGCCAGCACCTCACCGCCGGCCCCCTTCTCCGCGAGCCGCGCGGCCCGCCGTATCAGCGTCCGCCCTTCGGGACCGCCGGTCAGTCCTACGACGATCCGCTCGCGCGAACCCCAGATCGCCGACACCTGGTGCTCGCTGCGGTACTCCTGGAGGTATTCGTCGACCCGGTCTGCCACCCACAGGAGGGCCAGTTCCCGCAGGGCGGTGAGGTTGCCGGGGCGGAAGTAGTTGGAGAGGGCCGCGTCGACCTTGTCGGGCTGGTAGATGTTGCCGTGCGCCATCCGCCGCCGCAGCGCCTGTGGCGACATGTCGACCAGCTCGATCTGGTCGGCCCGGCGGACGACCTCGTCCGGCACGGTCTCCTGCTGGCGCACCCCGGTGATCGACTCGACGACGTCGCCGAGGGACTCCAGGTGCTGGATGTTGACGGTCGACACCACGTCGATGCCGGCCGCGAGCAGTTCCTCGATGTCCTGCCAGCGTTTGGTGTTGCGGGAGCCCGGGATGTTGGTGTGGGCGAGTTCGTCCACCAGGGCGACGGCGGGGGCCCGGCGCAGTACGGCGTCGACGTCCATCTCGGTGAAGACGGTGCCCCGGTAGGCCAGCTCCGCGCGCGGGACCTGCTCCAGGCCGTGCAGCATCACCTCGGTGCGGGCCCGGCCGTGGTGCTCCACGAAGGCGACCACGCAGTCGGTGCCCCGCTCCACCCTGCGGTGGGCCTCGGACAGCATGGCGTACGTCTTGCCGACGCCCGGTGCCGCACCGAGGTAGATCCGAAGCTTGCCGCGTCCCATGGCCCCATTGTCTTCCCGTCACACCCGTGTACGCAGCGTCGACTTTACGGCCAATAAGTCCGACAAAAGGGGTGGCGAGCCTGGTCCTGGACGTCTTTGACACAACCCTGATGCCCGTACGGCACGGTACGGGCATCAGGGCGCGACGGTACTCAGTTGGGGTTGTCGCCGTGGGTGAGGGTCTCCCAGGCCACGAAGAGGTTGTTGGTGCCGGCCGGGCGGTTGTCGAGGGTCAGTGTCTGGGTGTTGGTCATGGCGATGCCCAGGCGGTTGTGCAGCGCGTTGTAGCCGACCTCGGTGACCGGCCCGAGCCCGAGGGTCAGCGACCCGCCGCACAGCCAGCTCGGCACGGCCGTCCCCAGCTGGTACTTGGCCTGGAACCCGAGCGCCTGCCGCAGCCGCTCGCCGACGTCGGTGCCGTAGAGGTCGGCGCCCTGGATCCGGCTGGTCTCGGCGACGTGCGAGATCGAGGAGAGGCCGTACCCGGTGTGGGTGAAGTCGCGGCACGTCTCCTGGGTGAGCCCGGTGACGAAGGTCGACTGGCCCTGCCAGTAGGCGACGATCTTCGCCGTGGTGTTGAGGTTCTGGCTCGGCACGGTCTTCGGCACGCTGCCGTCCGAGGCGAGGTAGATGTACGCGGCCGTGCGCGTCCGGAAGAGCGCCATGGCCTTGTCGTACGACGTCCTGTCCTCCAGGAAGACGGAGATGCCGACGGCGGCATCCATCATCGTCAGCTCCCAGTTCCCGTTGGAATTGGAGCCGTTGATGATCTCGGGCAGGTAGACGTTGCGGAGCATGGTCGCGAAGCGGGCCGAGTTGGTCCACGTCCCGGTGTACGTGTACTTGATGATCTCGGCGGCCTTGGGCCAGGAGGCACCGGCCCAGCCGGTCTGGAGGGGCGCGTTGCTGTTGGTGTGACTGGTGATCGTGGCCGACCAGGCGTCCATGATCTCGATGGACTTCTGGGCGTAGCGCGCGTCCTTGGTGATGTACCAGGCGAGCGCGTCGGTGTAGGCCGCTATCGCGTCCTCGCGTTCGTCGGTGCAGCCGTAGTTGGGGTTGGAGTACGAGCCGCACTCGACGACGGCTCTGGGCTTGGGGGTCCGGCTCAGACTGGCGTAGGAGCTGGCCATCATCTGGTCGTAGGCGCCCTTCCAGGGCTGGGCGCCGGCGAGGACCTCTGTGCGGGCGAAGTCCAGCTGGCTTCTGGAGACGTCGACTCCGGGGTGGACGAAGGCGGCGGGGGCCGCCTCGGCGGTGACGGTGGCGCCGGGCTGAGCGAAGAAGCCCAGGACCAGCGCGGTGACGACGGAGAGCAGGGCAGCACGGCGCACGGTGACTCCGTTCTCGTATGTGAACACAGAGCACCCTGATGAACTCGGGCGTTGAGCCGAGACCATAGGTACAGACCAATACGCCGTCAAGGGTGCGCACACGCCGAAGGGCCGCACCCCCGGAGGGGTACGGCCCTTTCGTGGCTGTCTGTTCCCGCTAGCGGACCTCGGTGATCTCCGGTCCGCGCTGCAACTGGCCCATGCCGCCGGAGAAGCGGGAACCCGCCTCCTCCTGCTGGACGCCCTCGGGAACCATCTGAGCGTCGTTCGGCAGCTTCAGGACGATCGGGTCGCGGGGCGCCATCGGGCCCTCGCCGCGCACGACGACCGTGTCCCGGAAGATCTGCTCCAGCAGACCGGCCGCCTGCGGCTGCACCGCGCCCTGCCCGGAGATCACCCCGCGCAGGAACCAGCGCGAACCGTCCACACCGACGAACCGCACCACCTGGAAACCGCCCGTGCCGTCCGGCAGTTGCACCGGAACCTGCGCGCGCAGCTCCCAGCCCAGCGGCCCCTCGACCTCGTCGACGATTCCGCCCTGCTGGGTGATGCCGCTGGCGATCTCCTCGCGGACCTCACCCCAGATGCCCTCGCGCTTGGGGGCGGCGAAGGCCTGCAACTGGATGGCACTGTCCTTGAGGACCACGGTGGCGGCGACGATCGCGTCACCCGCGACCTCGACCCGCAACTCCATGCCGTCGACTCCCGGCACGAACAGACCGCCCAGGTCCACCCGGCCCTCGGCGGGATCGCCGACCTCCGAGTCGTCCCAGGGTCCGTCGGGGCGGGGCTCCGGTTCGAGCCTCACGCGCTCCACCGCGTCCGCCTCAGTGTCGACGTCGTCGACGACCTGCTCGGCCTCGCTCGCCGCGTCCTCGGCGGCAGTGCCCTTCTTGCGACGTCCGAACACGTCACTGTCCTTCCCGGTCGGATACGACCGAAGCGTATCGATTCCCACCCGTGGTGCCGCCCACGGCGGCGTGACCGCCGGTGGACCCGAAGCCCCCCTCGGCCCGCGCCGAATCGGGAAGTTCCGCGACCTCCTGGAAGCGGACCCTCTCGACCTGCTGGACGACCAGCTGGGCGATCCGGTCGAAGCGCTCGAACCGTACCGACTCGTACGGGTCGAGATTCACCACGATCACCTTGATCTCCCCACGGTACCCGGCATCAACCGTCCCCGGGGCATTCACTAGGGCGACACCGCAGCGGGCGGCGAGCCCCGAACGGGGGTGCACGAAGGCCGCGTACCCCTCCGGGAGCGCGACAGACACCCCCGTGGGCAGTACGGCCCGTTCACCCGGCTTGAGTTCCCGGCCCTCGGTGGTCCGCAGATCCGCGCCCGCGTCACCGGGGTGCTCGTACGACGGAAGCGGTACGTCGGGGTCGACGCGCCGGATCAGTACGTCCAGGGGACTGCGGTCACTGCTCACGGGTTCACCTCGAAGGCACGGGTACGCCGGACCTGGTCCGGGTCGTCCATGGCGGCCCGGATCTCCTGCGGGCGGCCGTTTTCGATGAAGTGGTCGACCTTCACCTCGACGAAGAGGGCGTCGGCGCGCACGGCGACCGGCCCGTCGGGAGCGCCGATGCGTCCCGTGGCGGTCGAGTAGATCTTCCGGCCGGCCACGGCCGTGACCTCGGCCTCCAGATACAGCACCGTGTCCACGGGCACGGGCCGTACGAAGTCGGTCTCCAGGCGGCCGGTCACCGCGATCGTCCGCAGCAGCCAGTTCAGCGAGCCGAGGGTCTCGTCCAGCGCGCTGGCGAGCACTCCGCCGTGCGCGAGGCCCGGGGCGCCCTGGTGGGCGGCCCGCACGGTGAACTCGGCGGTGATGGTCACACCCTCGCCGGCCCGCGCCGCCAGATGCAGCCCGTGCGGCTGGTCGCCGCCACACCCGAAACACTGTTCGTAGTGGGCACCCAGCAACTCACCGGGCGCGGGCGCGTCGGGGTGCCGCACCGGTTTCACGGCGTCGGACGGAGGCTTAAGAGCTGGAGAAGTACCACCCACAGCCGCAGACCTTACCCGCGCGTCCGTATGTTCCGGACACCGTGCCAAGCTTGGCTCCATGCAGCTTTCCGCCTCCCCCTACGACGAGCGCCTCACCGCCCCCCGTTCGTGGTGGTTCATCTCGTTCCTGGTGGGCGTCTCCTTCGCCCTGATCCTGCTGCCCTTCGGCACTCTGCCGCTGCTCGGCGGCCTGGTCGGCGGCACCGCGTTCGCGGCGGTCACGGCCAGCTCCTACGGCTCGCTCCGGATCCGGATCGTGGGCGGCTCGCTGATCGCCGGCGAGGCGAAGATCCCGGTGACGGCCCTGGGCGAGGCGGAGATCCTGGACCCGGAGGAGGCGCGCGCCTGGCGCACCTACAAGGCCGACACCCGGGCCTTCCTGCTGCTGCGCTCCTACATCCCCACGGCACTGCGCGTGGAGGTCACCGACCCGGCCGACCCGACGCCGTACCTGTACCTGTCGACCCGCGAGCCGGAGCGGCTGGCGGAGGCCCTGAAGGCGGCACAGGCGGCAGCGCTCTAGGACCGGCCCTAGCGGCCGAGTTCCCTGGGGATCTCGCCCATTCTGAGCGGGTCCGGCGGGGTCTCCAGGGGCGGGAGCTCGGGCAGCGCGTCCCAGGGCACCTGGGCCTTGCGCAGGTCCTTGCGGATGCGCTCGGCGAGCTTCTTGGTGTCCCGGCGGTTCATGACCGCTCCGACGGCGGCGCCGACCATGAAGGGCATCAGGTTCGGCAGGTCGCGGACCATGCGCTTCATGATCTGCTGGCGCAGTTCGCGCTTCATGTGGCCGTTCAGCGCGGCGCTCATGGTCGACGGCTTGGTCACGTCGATACCGCGCTCCCCGGACCAGGAGTTCAGATACGCGGTGCTGCGCTGCCTCAGGTCGCCGGGCGGACGGACGCCGTAGACCTCGTACAGCTCGGCGATCAGCTTCAGCTCGATCGCGGCGACGCCGGTGATCTCGGCGGCCAGTTCGGTGGGCATCGCGGGTGGCACGGGCAGCATCGCCGCGGCACCGATGCCCGCGCCGACGGTCGACGTGGCGTTCGCAGCGCCCGCCACCAGCTTGTCGGCGAGCTGCTCGGGCCCGAGGCCCGGGAACTGCCGCCGAAGCGCCTCGAGGTCCCGTACGGGGATCCTGGGGGCGATGTCGATGATTCGGTCGGCGAGGTACGCCAGACCCGCTCTGGCCCGGCTGCCGCCCTTACGGACGCCTTCCCTGGCCTTGTCCCGGATCACCGCCGCCCGTCGTTTGGCGACGGGGGCGGCTGCGGGAACGTCGGCGGGCACCAGGAGGTCAGCCCGGTCGGCCGCCGGTTCGAGCGAGGCTGATCCCTGTTCGGATGAGCCCCGCTCGTCGTCACGCGCGCCATGAGGGCCGTCGGCCGGCCCTTCGTCCGCTCCCTGCTCGAGGGAGCGGCGCTTCCAGGGTGGGGTCGAGCCAGTCACGGCCGACCCCTCCTCAGTCGCAGTCGCGGCAGATCGGCTGGCCGTTCTTCTCGCGGGCCAGCTGGCTGCGGTGGTGCACCAGGAAGCAGCTCATGCAGGTGAACTCGTCCTGCTGCTTGGGCAGCACCCGGACGGCCAGCTCTTCGTTCGAGAGGTCCGCTCCGGGCAGTTCGAGGCCCTCGGCCGCCTCGAATTCGTCGACGTCCACTGCGGAAGTCGACTTGTCGTTCCTACGCGCCTTGAGCTCTTCAAGGCTGTCCGAGTCGACGTCGTCGTCGGTCTTGCGTGGGGTGTCGTAATCCGTTGCCATGTCGCGCTCTCCCCCTCTGGGTGTCTGCGGTGTCTCCAGCGCACGTAACGCGTGAGAGGCCGGACTTGTGCCCGACCTGAGGCGGAGATTTTGCCTCACATCAAGGTCTGTTACTCAATCGACACCCAACCGGACCCCTCAAGAGTGATCGGCTTGGATGGCGAAGGGGACCGTACACGGTCCCAATGCCGCTCTTCAAAGGCACCTCACCGTGTACTTCCCGTGATCAAGACCCCTGAAAACCCGGATTTTCCCGGCTTTCCGACAGGGTGCATGATCACGGAGAGTAGATGCCCCGAAAATCGTGCTTGTGATCGATCACACACAAGAGTGCCGAAGACACGGCCAGAAAATTCCGCGCAAAGCGAACATCCTCGTGTGTCGGCGACATGATCTCAGATGGGCAGGGTGACTCGCATCACGAGCCCACCCCCCTCACGAGGCTGGGCCGAAATATGGCCACCGTGCGCCCGCGCCACAGAGCGCGCGATCGACAGACCGAGGCCCACACCCTTGTCGCTGCCCGTTCGCTCCGTACGGAGCCGTCTGAAGGGCTCGAAGAGGTTGTCGATCTCGTACGCCGGGACCACCGGACCCGTGTTCGAGACGATCAGCACCGCGTTGCCGTGCTGAACCTCGGTGGTGACCTCGACCCAGCCGTCCTCCGGCACGTTGTACCGCACCGCGTTCTGCACCAGGTTCAGGGCGATCCGCTCCAGGAGGACGCCGTTGCCCTGGACGACGGAGGGCTTGCGCTCGCCGCGGATGACCACGTTCTTCGCGCTCGCCTCCGCGTGCACCTGGTCGACCGCCTGCTCGGCGACCTCGGCGAGGTCCACAGGCTTGCGCTCGACTATCTGGTTGTCGCTGCGGGCCAGCAGCAGCAGGCCCTCCACGAGCTGCTCGCTGCGCTCGTTGGTGGCCAGCAGCGTCTTGCCGAGCTGCTGGAGCTCGACCGGGGCACCGGGATCGGACAGATGCACTTCCAGGAGCGTGCGGTTGATCGCCAGGGGGGTGCGCAGCTCGTGCGACGCGTTCCCCACGAAGCGCTGCTGGGCGGTGAAGGCCCGCTGCAGCCGGTCCAGCATCTCGTCGAAGGTGTCCGCGAGTTCCTTCAGCTCGTCGTCCGGGCCGTCCAGCTCGATCCGCCGGGACAGGTCCGAGCCGGCCACCGCGCGGGCGGTCCGGGTGATCCGGCCCAGCGGGGACAGCACCCGGCCCGCCATCGCGTACCCGAAGGCGAAGGCGATGATCGCGAGGCCGAGCAGGGTCAGCAGGGAGCGGCTGAGCAGGTCGTCCAGGGCGTGCTGACGCTGTTCGTTGACGCACTGGTTCATCGCGTTGTTCAGCTCGCTCGCCAACGGCTCGGACGGGAAGTTGCAGCTGCTGCTGCTGACCGAGCCGGAGATGACCTTGAAGGGCAGCTCACTGCCCACGTTCAGCGCGTGCGCGGCGAGCAGGTAGATGATCGACAGCAGCAGGATGCCGGCGATCAGGAACATGCCGCCGTACAGCAGCGTGAGCCTTATGCGGATCGTGGGACGCAGCCAGGGGAACGGCGGTTCGGGCCTTCTGGGGTCCCAGGTGGGCTTCGGGGGCGCCTGGGGAGGCGCGGGAGTGGTTGCCACCGTGCACTCAGATCCGGTAACCGGAGCCGGGCACGGTGACGATGACCGGCGGCTCGCCGAGCTTGCGGCGCAGCGTCATGACCGTCACCCGCACGACGTTGGTGAACGGGTCCGTGTTCTCGTCCCAGGCCTTCTCCAGGAGCTGCTCCGCGGAGACGACGGCGCCCTCGCTGCGCAGCAGCACCTCCAGGACGGCGAACTCCTTGGGCGCCAGCTGGACTTCCTTGCCGTCGCGGAACACCTCGCGGCGGTTCGGGTCGAGCTTGATGCCGGCGCGCTCCAGGACGGGCGGCAGCGGCACGCTCGTACGGCGGCCGAGGGCACGCACGCGTGCCGTCAGCTCGCTGAACGCGAAGGGCTTGGGCAGATAGTCGTCGGCGCCGATCTCCAGGCCCTCGACACGGTCGCTGACGTCGCCGGACGCCGTGAGCATCAGCACGCGGGTGGGCATGCCGAGCTCGACGATCTTGCGGCAGACGTCGTCGCCGTGCACGAGCGGGAGGTCGCGGTCGAGGACGACCACGTCGTAGTCGTTGACGCCGATGCGCTCCAGGGCGGCCGCACCGTCGTACACGACGTCGACGGCCATGGCCTCCCGGCGCAGTCCGGTGGCCACCGCATCGGCGAGCAGCTGCTCGTCCTCGACGACGAGTACGCGCACGTCGCTTGTCCTTCCTCTGTCCACCCGCGTAGCGCGTCTCGGCGCACGCGGGCAGGGTCTTCGTGGCTGTGTGACCTCCATCCTGCCCTTTTCGGCCATAAGTCGGCTGTAAGGCGGCGGGGCGCAAGATGAAGGTCGGGTATGAGGCCCGGGAATGCGGGATTTTCTCGATGGGTTGAGGTTTCCACCGGAGGGACTGCGGGGAGGACGGCTTTACACCCCGCGATCACGCTCTGCATGTGGCAAGCCACCTTGTGGTACGTCCAACGCTTCCGCAGAGCGGGCGTGGGTGTCCGGCACCGTCGCCGCCCAGCCAGGGCAGCGCTGGGCACCCGCATCCGCAGACGTGATCGCCCCTTCCGAACGGCACACCCCCGTGCCACCCGACCCACGACCCAGGACGAGGGGGCGCAGCATGGACGCATTCACCGCAGGACTTCTGCAGCGCATAAGGGCGACCGAGACCGACCTGACGCGGGCTCGCGACGAGGGCGACGACTTCCTCGTCGAGGTGGAACAGGCCGAGCTCGACGACCTGCGCCGCCTGGCCGCCGACCACGGTGTGGAGGTCAGCGCGACGAGCGTCTGATCAGCGCAAACAGCAGAAAAGCGGGACCCCGGCGAATCCAGCGCCGGGGTCCTGCTCCTTTTTTGCTCGTTCGCCTGCGGGGTGCTTCAAGCCGGTGTCGAGAGCCCGACCGTGCTCGGCGCTACGCGCCTCCGCGCGCTCGGGCTCTCGACACCGGCGCACCCCTACGGCTCTCTCGGGCCGACGCGTGGGGACAGCAGGAGTGGGTGGGCCCTCACCGTTGGCCTCCGCTTGCGCCCTTGGTTTCCTGAGCGTCAGTCGTGCCAGGCCCCAAAGTCCTCCAGCAGCCCCTGAAGCGGCTCGAACACCCCCGGGCTCCCCACCACCGCCAGATCCCGCCCCGGCCGCTCTCCGGGCCGCCCACCGCTCAGAGCGCCCGCTTCCCGGGCGATCAGGTCCCCGGCGCCGAGGTCCCACGGGTTCAGCCCCCGCTCGTAGAAACCGTCCAGCCTCCCCGCGGCCACGTCGCACAGATCAACGGCCGCCGAGCCGCCCCGCCGGATGTCCCGCAGCAGCGGGATCAACTTCTGCGCCACATCGGCCTGGTGGACCCGGACCTCGGTGACGTAGTTGAAGCCCGTCGACACCAACGCCTGCTCCAGCGGCGGCGCGGGCCGGCACGTGAGCCTGCGTTCGCCCTCCCACGCGCCCGTGGCCCACGCCCCGCCGCCGAGCACCGCGTGGAACGTCTCGCCGCGCATCGGGATAGCGACGACCCCGGCGACGGTCTCGCCGTCCAGCTCGGCCGCGATGGAGACGGACCAAGTGGGCAGTCCGTAGAGGTAGTTGACCGTGCCGTCGAGCGGGTCGACGACCCAGCGGACACCACTGGTGCCGGTGACGGAGGCGCCCTCCTCGCCCAGGAACCCGTCGTCGGGCCGCTGTTCGGAGATCAGGTCGGTGATCAGCTTCTCGGCCGCGATGTCCATCTCGGTGACGACGTCGATCGGGCTGGACTTGGTGGCGGCGACCGCGAGGTCGGCCGGACGGCCGTCCCGCAGCAGCTCGCCGGCCTTGTGGGCGGCTTCCTGGGCGAGTGCCAGCAGTTCCTGGTGCAGGGGGTCGGTCACGGCGCTCCTCATGCGTAGGGGCTGTCGGCGCCCGCGGCGGCGGGACGCGGGGCGCGGGCCGGGCAGCAGCCCACCGGGCAGAGGTTGTGGCTCGCGCCGAGCGCGCCCAGGGCGCAGGGCGTGACCTGTTGCCCGCTCTCCACGGCGGCGCGTTCCAGGACGAGTTCGCGGACGGCGGCGGCGAAGCGCGGATCGGCTCCCACGGTGGCCGACCGGCGTACGGGCAGGCCCAGTTCCTCGGCCTTGGCCGTGGCCTCCGTGTCGAGGTCGTAGAGGACTTCCATGTGGTCGGAGACGAAGCCGATGGGTGCCATGACGACCGCGGGGACACCGGCCTTGTGGCGCTCCTCCAGGTGGTCGCAGATGTCGGGCTCCAGCCAGGGGATGTGCGGGGCGCCGGAGCGGGACTGGTAGACGAGCTGCCAAGGGTGGTCGATCCCGGTGCGCTCGCGGACCGCGTCGGCGATCAGCCGGGCCACGTCCAGGTGCTCGTCGACGTACGCCCCGCCGTCTCCGTGGCCCTCGGCCGGGCCGGAGCTGTCGGCGGCGGCGGTCGGGATGGAATGGGTCGAGAAGGCGAGGTGGGCGCCGTCCCGGACGTCCTCGGGGAGGTCGGCGAGGGATTCGAGCACCCCGTCGATCATCGGCTCCAGGAAGCCGGGGTGGTTGAAGTAGTGGCGCAGTTTGTCGACCTTTGGCACCTGGAGCCCCTCGGCCTCCAAGGCCGCCAGGGAGTCGGCGAGGTTCTCCCGGTACTGGCGGCAGCCCGAGTACGAGGCGTAGGCGCTGGTGGCCAGGACGAGGACGCGGCGGCGGCCGTCGGCGACCATCTCGCGCAGGGTGTCCGTGAGGTACGGGGCCCAGTTGCGGTTGCCCCAGTAGACCGGCAGGTCCAGGCCGTGGTCCGCGAAGTCCTTGCGGAGGGCGTCCAGGAGGGCGCGGTTCTGGTCGTTGATGGGGCTGATCCCGCCGAACAGGAAGTAGTGCTGGCCCACTTCCTTGAGGCGTTCCTTGGGGATGCCTCGCCCGCGCGTCACGTTCTCCAGGAACGGAACCACCTCGTCCGGGCCCTCGGGGCCGCCGAACGAGAGCAGGAGCAGGGCGTCGTAGGGAGTGGCGTCGAGCACGTCTGGCATGTCTCCGATCCTGCCACCCGCCACTGACAGCCGGGAAACGGAGGGGTGCCGGGCCGCGAACCGGGGGCTTCCTGGGAGGTGCATCGGGCGCGGCACGGGCGGGTGCAACGGGCCCCACCTGCTCGTAAGCTGTATCAGCCGCATTCGCACCTTACTGAGCCGTCATCACATCGCCACCCCGCACCACCGAGCCGCCACCGCGCCCTTTCGACCGGAGTCACCCGTGCCCAGCCCCTATCGCGCCCTGTTCGCCGCCCCCGGCTCCAAGGGCTTCTCCGCCGCGGGGTTCCTCGGCCGGATGCCCCTGTCGATGATGGGCATCGGCGTGGTCACGATGATCTCCCAGATCAACGGGCGCTACGGCCTCGCGGGCGCGCTGTCGGCCACCATCGCGCTGGCCGCCGCCGCGATCGGGCCGCGGATCTCTCGGTGGGTCGACCAGTACGGGCAGCGGCGGGTGCTGCGTCCGGCGACGCTCGTGGCGCTGGCCGCGGCGGCCGGGCTGCTGCTGGCGGCCCGCTTCGGGTGGCCGGACTGGGTGCTGTTCGTGTGTGCCGCCGGTATCGGCTCGGTGCCGAGTCTGGGCGCGATGGTCCGGGCGCGCTGGGCGGCCGTCTACCGGGGCACCCCGCAGCTGCACACGGCGTACTCCTTCGAGTCCGTGGTAGACGAGGTGTGCTTCATCTTCGGGCCGATCATCTCGATCGGGCTGTCCACGGTGTGGTTCCCGGAGGCGGGACCCCTGCTGGCCGCCGGCTTCCTGGCGGTCGGTGTCTTCTGGCTGACGGCCCAGCGCGCCACCGAGCCCGCGCCGCACCCGCGCGTGAAGGGTGCCGAGGGCGGCGGCTCGGCGCTGCGGGCGGCCGGCCTCCAGGTGCTGGTGGCCACTTTCGTGGCGACCGGGGCGATCTTCGGGGCGGTCGACGTGGTCACCGTCGCGTTCGCCGACGAACGGGGTCACAAGAGCGGCGCCAGTGTGGTGCTCGCTCTGTACGCGGCGGGGTCCTGTGTGGCCGGAGTCGTGTTCGGGCTGCTGCGCTTCCGGGGAGCGCCCGAACGCCGGTGGCTGCTGGGCATATGCACGATGGCCGTGAGTATGATCCCCCTCCTACTGGTCGGAAACTTGCCGCTTCTGGCCGTGGCGCTGTTCCTTGCGGGACTGTCCATCGCACCCACGATGATCACGACGATGTCCCTCATAGAAGAGCACGTACCTCGCGCGAAGCTCACCGAAGGCATGACCTGGGTGAGCACCGGCCTGGCGGTCGGGGTGGCGCTCGGTTCCTCGGCCGCCGGCTGGGTGATCGACGCAGCCGACGCGCGGGCCGGGTACGGGGTTCCGGTGGTCGCCGGAGCCGTCGCGGTCGCGGTCGGTTTCCTCGGGTACCGCCGGCTCAGCAGACCGGCACCGGGTCGGGGAGGCACCGTTGTTGGGCACCACAGCGAGCGCGAAGAACGGCACGTGGCGTAACTGGGGCGGAACAGTCGCGTCCCGGCCCGCGCGGGAGGTCACACCCGCCTCCGTCGAGGAACTGGCCGCGGCCGTCCGCAGGGCCGGCGAGGACGGTCTGACGGTGAAGGCCGTCGGCAGCGGGCACTCCTTCACATCGATCGCCGCCACGGACGGTGTGTTGATCCGCCCTCAACTGTTGACCGGCATCCGCAACATTGATCGCGATGCCTTGACTGTCACGGTCGAGGCGGGCACCCCGCTCAAGAGACTCAACATGGCTCTCGCGCGCGAGGGTCTGTCGCTCACGAACATGGGCGACATCATGGAGCAGACGGTCTCCGGGGCGACCAGCACCGGCACCCACGGCACCGGACGCGAGTCGGCCTCCATAGCCGCCCAGATCAGGGGTCTTGAGCTGGTGACGGCGGACGGCTCGGTGCTCACCTGCTCCGAGAAGGAGAACCCGGACGTCTTCGCGGCGGCCCGGATCGGCCTCGGCGCCCTGGGCGTCGTCACCGCGATCACCTTCGCCGTGGAGCCCGTCTTCCTGCTCACGGCCCGCGAGGAGCCGATGACCTTCGACGAGGTCACCGGACGCTTCGACGAACTCTGGGCCGAGAACGAACACTTCGAGTTCTACTGGTTCCCGCACACCGGCAACACCAACACCAAGCGCAACAACCGCAGCGCCGGCCCGGAGAAGCCCGTGAGCCCGGTCGCCGGCTGGTTCGAGGACGAGTTCCTCTCCAACGGGGTGTTCCAGGTGGCCCAGTGGGTCGGCCGCGCGGCGCCCGGGACGGTGCCAACGATCGCTCAGGTCTCCAGCAAGGCGCTGTCCGCGCGGACCTACACCGACATCCCGTACAAGGTCTTCACCTCTCCCAGGCGGGTCCGCTTCGTGGAGATGGAGTACGCCGTACCGCGCGAGGCCCTCGTCGAGACCCTGCGCGAGTTGAAGGCCATGGTCGACCGTTCGGACCTGAGAATCAGCTTCCCCGTCGAGGTGCGCACCGCCCCGGCGGACGACATCGCCCTGTCCACCGCCTCCGGCCGGGACAGCGCCTACATCGCCGTACACATGTACAAGGGCACGCCGTATCAGGCGTACTTCACCGCCGCCGAGCGCATCCTCACCGCGCACGAGGGCCGGCCGCACTGGGGCAAGGTGCACACCCGGGACGCCGAGTACTTCGCCGGGGTCTATCCGCGCTTCGGCGAGTTCACGGCGCTGCGGGACCGGCTGGATCCTGAACGGCGGTTCCAGAACGACTACTTGCGAAGGGTGCTGGGTCAGTAGCCGACGAACCGTCGGGCGGGGAATCGGCCGGACCCGGTTCCCCGCGACGGGCGGGACGCTCGGACGGTTCCGTTTCGGGCCGTTACGTGAAGTACGCCACTTTCAAGATCGCCCGAACCCCGTTCCGGACCGTCAAGTCCCACCCCCCGCAGGAAGTTGGGTGGCGTGCCAATCCACGCACGTGGTCCAAATGGAGTACTGTTGCGAGCCCTGGGTGCGGTCTCCTGCCAGGGCGTCCGCGGCCTCATGGACCGCCCAGAGGGGGCCAGTTGCACAGGGTGATGTAGTTGGTCACTTAGCGTTGCGAATAGGTAACCGTGCCATAACGGCGAGTCCGGGCCCGTGCCCGACACGCCGGGCAACTCGGCAAGGTTGTGGCAGGCTGCACCCGGGCAGGCCACACTCGACTAGCGGAAGCAGCGACGCACGTGACGTCGGCAGGCACCACCCGGGAGGTCCCCATGCCCGAACTGCGTGTCGTGGCCGTCTCTAACGACGGCACACGGCTGGTGCTGAAGGCTGCGGACAGCACGGAGTACACGCTTCCGATTGATGAGCGTCTGCGCGCCGCCGTACGCGGCGACCGTCCCCGCCTCGGCCAGATCGAGATCGAGGTGGAGAGCCATCTCCGCCCCCGAGACATCCAGGCACGTATACGTGCCGGCGCCTCCGCGGAGGAGGTCGCGCAACTCGCAGGCATCCCCGTGGACCGGGTGCGCCGCTTCGAGGGTCCCGTGCTCGCCGAGCGTGCCTTCATGGCCGAGCGTGCCCGGAAGACCCCTGTCCGCCGCCCCGGTGAGAACGCCGGACCCCAGCTCGGCGAGGCCGTGCAGGAGCGGCTGACGCTGCGCGGTGCCGAGAAGGACACCGTGCAGTGGGACTCCTGGCGCCGCGACGACGGCACCTGGGAGGTCCTGCTGGTCTACCGGGTCGCGGGCGAACCGCACTCGGCGAGCTGGACGTACGACCCGCCCCGGCGGCTCGTCCAGGCCGTCGACGACGAGGCGCGCTCGCTGATCGGCGAGTCCGACGACCTCGCCGCTCCCGAGCCCAGCTTCCCGTTCGTCCCGCGGATCGCCCGGCTGCCCCGCGACCGTCCGCTGGACCGTGCCCTGGAGCGCCCGGAGCGTCCCGCGCTGCCGTCTCCCGAGCCGGTCGAGGAGAGCGAGCGCGACTCGCTGACCAGCCTCCTGGAGGCGGTACCGAGCTTCCGTGGCGACATGGTGGTCCCCGAGCGCCCCTCGGAGACCCCGGAGGAGCCCGTGGAGGAACCGGAGGCGGAGGAGCCCCCGGCACCCGCGGCCTCGGCCGGTTCGGCCTACGCGGACGTCCTCATGCCCCGCTCCGTCGGTGCCCACCGCGACCGGCTCATCGGCTCCACCGACCGTCAGGCCGAGGCCGACGGCGTCCGCCCGGGCCGCAGAGCGGCGGTCCCGAGCTGGGACGAGATCGTCTTCGGCACGCGGAGAAAAAAGCAGGAGTAGTCCGCCGCAAGGAAGTTCGGCCACGACGAAGAGGGCCCGCGCCGGTTTCGGCGCGGGCCCTCTTCGTCCTCCTACGGCCGCTACTGCGGGTCGGGGCCGACGGCGACCGGGCGCTCCGGGTCCGCCGACCACTCCGACCAGGAGCCGACGTACAGGGCGGCCGGGATGCCCGCCACCGCCAGGGCCAGGACCTCGTGGGCGCCCGAGACTCCGGAGCCGCAGTAGACGCCGACGCCCGTCCCCTCCGTGGCGCCCAGGGACTTGAAGCGGGCGGCCAGTTCCTCCGCCGGGAGGAAGCGGCCGTCGGTGCCCACGTTCTCGTTGGTCGGCGCGGACACGGCGCCCGGGATGTGGCCGCCGATCCGGTCGATCGGCTCCACCTCGCCCCGGTAACGCTCCCCCGCGCGGGCGTCGAACAGGACCCCGCTGCGGGCCAGCGCGGCGGCCCCGTCCGCGTCCAGGAGCTGCACGGCCCCCGGCTCGGGCGTGAAGTCGCCCTCGGCCGGCGTCGGCGTATCCGTCTCCGAAGGACCCTCCCAAGAGGGAAGGCCGCCGTCGAGGACCCGCACGTCCGGGTGACCCGCCCAGCGCAGCAGCCACCACGCGCGGGCCGCCGCCCAGCCCTGGCCGCCGTCGTACACGACGACCGCGCGGTCGTCCGATACGCCCGCCCGGCGCATCGCGGCGCCGAAGCGCGCGGTGTCGGGGAGGGGGTGCCGGCCGCGGGCGCCGGGGGCCGAGGCCAGTTCCTGGTCGAGGTCTACGTAGACAGCGCTTGGGATGTGCCCGGCCTCGTACTCGGCACGCCCGTCGAAGGGCGGTTCACCTGCGGCCTTCGCGACGCTGAGCTGCCAGCGGATGTCGAGGAGGACCGGCGGGTTCGTCCCGGCCAGATCGCTCGCCAGTTCGGGTGCGGAGATGATGGCGTTCATGGCCACCATCCTCGCGCAAGGGGTGGCCGACGCGGCCGGGTCCGACTACTCTGCCCGCCGGACAGTCTCGATCACGAGGCGTACGGGATCGAGCACATGGTGTACAACCGATGGACACCCCACGGCAATCAACCAGAAACGGACGAGGGGCCACAGACCGGGCATCCTCCGTACGTGAGCCGCCCGTCGACGGCGCGGCCGGGGCGCGCGGCGCCGCAGGGGGTGCGAGCATCGGCTCGGGGCGTGACGCGGTTGCGGCACGCGGATCCGCAGTGCGGAAGAAACGGCCACCGCGAGGGGCCGAGGAGAAGGTGACGATGACCGAGGCACGGGGGTCGGCCGGCCTGAACGGCGACACGCACACTCGGCGTACGCAGGGCACACCCTGCTGGGTGAGTCTGATGGTGCACGGCATGACCACGACTCAGGACTTCTACGGGGAGCTGTTCGGTTGGGAATTCCAACCCGGTCCCCATCAGCTCGGCCCCTACGTGCGGGCCCTGCTCGACGGGCAGGAGGTGGCCGGCATCGGCCAGCTGCCGCCGGACCGGCATCTGCCCATCGCCTGGACGCCGTATCTCGCCTCGGACGACGTGGACCAGACGGCCGAGACGGTACGGATGTGCGGCGGCACGGTGGGGGTGGGCCCCCTGGACGCGGCCGAGGCCGGCCGCCTGGCCATCGGCTCCGACCCGTCGGGGGCGGTGTTCGGCATCTGGCAGGTCGCGGAACACCTCGGTACGTCCATCACGGGCGTCCCCGGCACCCCCGCCTGGAACGAGCTGCTGACCTTCGAGACCGCGAGCGTCGCCAAGTTCTACGAGGCGGTCTTCGGCTACGAGGAGGTCCCGGTCGAGTCCGCCGACCTGGACTACGTCACCCTGCACCTGGACGGCACCCCGGTGGCCGGCGTCCACGGCGTCGGCACGGCCCTCCCCCGCGACCGGGGCCCGCACTGGATGACGTACTTCGAGGTGGCCGACACGGACGAGGCCCTCCGCCGCGTCGCAGACCTCGGCGGCCACACCCTCGAACCGCCCCACGACAGCCCCCACGGCCGCGTGGCGACGGTGGCCGACCCCGAGGGCGCGATGTTCTCGGTGATCCAGGGGCCTCGGTAGAACCCTAGGCCGACGTCATCGGCAGTACATCCGGTGACAGCGCCGCCGCCCGTGCCGTGGCCGACGTCATGCGGCGGCGGTGGTGGCGGCGGCACAGGACCTCGTAGCCGATGGCTTCCGACTGGTTGACGTCGCCGACCACGACCTGGGCGCCCTCGACGACCATCTCGCCGCCTATCGTGCGGGCGTTGTGGGTGGCGCGGGCGCCGCACCAGCAGAGTGCCTCCACCTGGAGGACCTCGACGCGGTCGGCGAGTTCGACCAGGCGCTGGGAGCCGGGGAAGAGCTTGGAGCGGAAGTCCGTCGTGATGCCGAAGGCGTAGACGTCCAGGCTCAGGTCGTCGACCACGCGGGCGAGTTGGTCGATCTGGACGGGTGCCAGGAACTGTGCCTCGTCGGCGATGACGTAGTCCGCGCGGCCGCCCTGGGACAGGTGGTCGACGAGATACGCGTACAGGTCCTGCTCGTCCTCGACCTCCACCGCGTCGGTGACCAGGCCGAGGCGTGAGGAAAGCTTTCCCTCGCCGGCGCGGTCGTCCCGCGTGAAGATCACCCCTGCCAGGCCGCGCGCCGAGCGGTTGTGCTCGATCTGGAGCGCCAGGGTCGACTTCCCGCAGTCCATCGTTCCGGAGAAGAACACCAGCTCGGGCATGGGGAGTTGAGCACCTTTCGGCAAACAGGAGGACGGTGGGGCTTCAGGAGCGTACTTCGAGCAGGGGGACCAGCTGTTCGGCAGGGGTCATGGAGCCGTGGTTGCCGACCATCGCCGACTCCTTCGGCTCCCGCTCGGACGCGATGACCAGGACGTCGTCCCGGGCCGCCACGATCACGTCGCCGAGGCGGTCGTGGACGCGCTGGTCGATCGTCGGGCCGAACCAGCCCGCCGCGATCGCCTCGTCCCGCGACGCCACCCAGAACTGTTCGCCGAGCACCTCGCGCCAGCACGTCAGTACGTCGTTCTCGGCGCCCCGTACCGCGTAGACATGGCGTGCGCGGCCCTCGCCGCCGAGCAGGGCGACCCCGGCGCGCAACTCCCAGTCCGCGTCGAAGTCGATGCGGTGCTCCTCGTCGAAGGGCACGTCGATCATGCCGTGGTCGGCGGTGACGTACAGCGCGCTGCGCGGCGGCAGTTGCTCGGCGAGGCGCTGGACGAGCCGGTCGACGTACATGAGTTGGCCGCGCCAGGTGTCGGAGGCGACGCCGTAGCGGTGGCCCGCGCCATCGAGTTCGGCGTAGTACGTGTACACCAGGGAGCGGTCCCCGGCGGCCAGTTGCTCGGCCGCGAGGTCCATGCGCTCCTCGCCGGTCAGCCGCCCGAGGAACGTTCCGCCACTGAGCGCGACCTTCGTCAGCGGGGTGTTCTGGAAGGTGGGCGACGACACCTGGGCGGCGTGCACGCCCGCGTCCTGGGCGAGTTGGAAGACCGTGGGGTACGGCTGCCAGGGCTTCGGCGACGTCCACGGCTGCCAGCGCAGCTGGTTCATCAGCGCGCCGGTGTCCGGGTTGCGCACGGTGTAGCCGGGCAGGCCGTGCGCGCCGGGCGGCAGGCCGGTGCCGACGGAGGCCAGCGAGGTCGCGGTGGTCGCCGGGTAGCCGGCCGTGAGCGGACGTCCCGTGCCGCCGCGCGAGCTGCCGAGGAGCGCGTGCAGATACGGCGCCTCGTCGGCGTGGTCCTTGATCTGCTCCCAGCCGAGGCCGTCGACCAGGAAGACGCAGTTGCGGTCGGCCGGGGTCAGTTCCGGGATCGCCGCGGCCATGCCGGGTACGCCCATGCCGGCGGCCAGCGTGGGCAGCAGGTCGGCGAGGGAGCCGGAGCCGTACTCGGGGACGGGCGCGGAGGCTACGGCGAGGGGTTCGGGGTGGTCCCAGGTTGCGGGCTGCGCCATCAGCGGGGTACGTCCGCGGTCGCCTCGGACAGCGCCTGCGCGAAGGCGAGGGTCTGCTGCACGGTCTCCGGGCCGTCCCCGGCCTCGCTGACGCGCAGGCTCAGGTCGTCCGCCGTCGAGTTGCCCGTGTAGCCGTGGTCGGCCTCGCAGTTGGGGTCGCCGCAGGCGGCCGGCTCCAGGTCGATCCGGGAGACGGCACCCCAGCCGATGGTCAGCACGACCTCGCGGGGCGGTGTGCCCGGCTTGTACGACTCCGGGTTGGCGACCACGCGGCTCAGCACCACCGACGAGATCCGGCCGATCTTCACGGACTCCGTGGACGTCGTGGCGTAGGGCGTCGGGGAGGTGCTGTCGGCGGCCTGCTCGTCGGTGTGGCTGACGATGAAGCGGTTGCCGGTGAGGACCAGCACGGTCACGTGCCGGCGCACCTCGTTCTGGTCGAACGTGGTCTCCTGGTGGACCAGGAACGACCGGATCGGCTCGCCGCCGACGGCGGCCTCCACCGCCTCGGCCACGAGGGCCGGGTAGTAGCCGCTGCGCTCGATCGCCGCACGCAGCCCCTGGGTCGTCGTACTGGTCTTGGCCATGACGTCCATCCTACGGTGGCCCACTGACTGCGAGGCACCGCAGAGCACGGTCTTGTCACAGCCGTCTCAGTACACGGGACCAGCACCCGGAAGCGGCCGTCCGCGCGCGGGAGGTCCATCAGTACACGGGAAGCGTCCTCGGGCCGAGGTCGTCGCGGACCGGCGGCGGGGCCAGGCGGACGGAGGCGCCGAGCACGCTCAGGCCGTGCGCGGCGACGACGACCGGCTCCAGGGTGACCGCGACGACCTCGGGGTGGTCGTCGACCAGTCGCGACACCCGCAGCAGCAGTTCCTCCAGGGCAGGCGTGTCGACGGGCGTCGATCCGCGCCAGCCGAACAGGAGGGGTGCCGTCCGGATCGACCGGATCAGCGAGGCGGCCTCCCGGTCCGTGACCGGAACCAGCCGGTGCGCGGTGTCCCCGAGCAGCTGCGAGGCGGCTCCGGCGAGTCCGAACGACAGCACGGCGCCCGCCGCCGGATCGATGACGGCCCGTACGACGGTGTCGACCCCGCGCGGCGCCATCCGCTGCACCACCGGCCGCAGTTCCTCCGGCCTGCCGAAGAGCTCGCCCAACTCGGCGTACGCGCGCCGCAGTTGGTCTTCGTCCGCGAGATCCAGGCGTACGCCGCCCAGGTCCGCGCGGTGGCGCAGGTGCGGGGCGGTGGCCTTGAGGGCGACCGGGTAGCCGAGGGTGCGGGCGGCCTCGGCGGCGGCATCGGGGGTGGGCGCGGGCAGCGCGCGGTGCACGTCGACGCCGTACATCCCTAGGAGTTCGCAGGTCTCGTCGACGCCGAGCGTGAGGCCCTGCCCGCGCGCGAGGAGCCCGCCGATCAGCCCGGCGGCCCCCTTCTCGTCGATGTCCTCGTACTCGGGCACCCGGCCGGGGTCGACGGCCTCGCGCCGCCACTGGGCGTACTTCACGGCTTCGGCGAGAGCGCGGACCGCGCGTTCGGCGGCGGGGTAGGCGGGGATGAGGCCGACGCCTTCGGAGGCCTGCACCGCGCTGGGCGGCCGCTCCTCGGAGCGCTGGGAGTCCTCCCGCCTCGAAACGGCCCGCGGTGCCGTACTGGTCGCGGCCGACAGCGCCGCCGCGAGCCCTCCGAGCTCCACATGGACCACCAGCACGGGCTTCCCGGGGACGGTCTCGGCCGCCGACCGCAACGCCTCGGCCAGCGCCGCGTCCTCCGCAGGACCCTCTCCCACCGCCGGTATCGCGGTCACCACGACCGCGTCGCACGCCTCGTCGGCCAGCGCGTCCGACAGCGCCCGGTGGAAGTCCGCCGCGGTGGCCGCCGTGGTGAGATCCAGCGGAGGGAGCGGGCGCAGCCCCTCGGAGAGGCACGCGTCGTACGTCAGGAGTCCCAGTGACTCGGAGTTCCCGAGGATCGCCACCCGGGCCCCGCCGGGCAGCGGCTGGCGCGCGAGCAGCAGTCCCGTGTCGACGAGTTCGGTGATCGTCTCGACGCGGATCACGCCGGCCTGCCGCAGCAGCGCGGACACCGTGGCGTGCGGCAGGCGTGTCGCGCGTACGGCGTGTCCCTGGGGGGCGGATCCCGCGCCCTGGACCACTACGAGCGGCTTCGCCGCCGCTGTGCGCCGGGCGAGGCGGGTGAACTTGCGGGGGTTGCCGATGGACTCCAGGTACATGAGGGCGACGTCGGTGTCGGGATCGTCGTACCAGTACTGGAGGACGTCGTTGCCGGAGACGTCCGCGCGATTGCCGGACGACACGAAGGTGGAAACGCCGGTGACACCGGTGACGCCGCCGCCGCGCCGGTGCAGGCGGGAGAGGAGGGCGATGCCGATGGCGCCGGACTGGGCGAACAGGCCGATGCGTCCGGGGCGGGGCATCTCGGGGGCCAGAGACGCGTTCAGGCGTACGTCGGCTGCGGTGTTGATGACCCCGAAGGCGTTCGGCCCGATGATCCGCATGCCGTACGTGCGCGCGTGCCGGACGAGTTCGCGCTGGCGCTCGCGTCCCTCGGGGCCGCTCTCGGCGTAGCCGGCGGTGACCACGACGAGTCCCTGCACCCCGTGTTCGCCGCACTCGGTGACGACCTGGGGGACGTGTTCGACAGGGACCGCGACGACCGCGAGGTCCACGGGGCCCTCGATGTCACGCACCGAGCGGTGGGCCGGTACCCCGTCGAGTTCCTTCTGCCCTTCGGGGAAGGCCTTGTTGACGGCGTACAGGTCGCCGGTGAATCCGGCGTCCCTGATGTTGTCGAGAACGCTGCGGCCCACCCCTCCGGGGGTACGTCCGACACCGATGACGGCGACCGAGCCGGGCACCAGCAGCCGTCGTACCGACCGCGCTTCGGCGCGCTGTTCCCGCGCACGCTGCACGGCGAGGGACCTGTCGGTGGGTTCGAGATCAAACTCCAGGCGTACGACGCCGTCCTCGAAGCTGCGCTTCTGGGTGTAGCCGGCGTCCGTGAACACCTTGATCATCTTGTTGTTCGCGGGCAACACCTCGGCGGCGAAGCGGCGGATGCCGCGCTCGCGGGCGACGGCCGCGATGTGCTCCAGGAGGGCGGAGGCGACGCCCCTGCCCTGGTGCGCGTCCTGCACCAGGAAGGCGACCTCGGCCTCGTCGGCGGGGGCGGAGGCCGGACGCCCGTCGGCACTAATGCGGTCATAGCGTACGGTGGCGATGAACTCGCCGCCTACGGTGGCCGCGAGTCCCACCCGGTCCACAAAGTCGTGGTGCGTGAAGCGGTGGACATCCTTGGCGGACAGGCGAGGATACGGCGCGAAGAAGCGGTAGTACTTCGACTCGTCGGAGACCTGCTCGTAGAAGCTGACCAGGCGATCGGCGTCGTCGACGGTGATGGGCCTGACGCGCGCGGTACCCCCGTCGCGCAGCACGACGTCGGCTTCCCAGTGGGCGGGGTACTCGTGCCGGTCCGACGAGGTCTGCTGCATGGGGCCCAGCGTACGGCTCGCGTCCGACAACGGCGCGAGGCAGTCTGTGGGTGAAAGCAGCGAGGAGACGAGGGGAAGTGGGGCCGAGGCCGCGGTCCGACACCCCTTTCCGGACGGTCCGCGGGGCCGCTCCGGGCTCGCTTCACGTGTGGGAAACTGGTCTAGACAACCCTGAGACTCTGAAGGGCAGCATCACATGGCTGAGCGCCGCGTCAACGTCGGCTGGGCGGAGGGCCTTCACGCCCGTCCCGCCTCCATCTTCGTCCGGGCCACCACGGCCGCAGGTATCCCCGTGACGATCGCCAAGGCCGACGGCAACCCCGTCAACGCGGCCTCCATGCTCGCGGTCCTGGGCCTGGGTGCCCAGGGCGGCGAGGAGATCGTCCTCGCGTCGGACGCCGAGGGCGCGGACGCCGCCCTCGACCGGCTGGCGAAGCTGGTCGCGGAGGGTCTCGAGGAGCTCCCCGAGACCGTCTGAGTTACCCGCAATTGATGGTTGCGGTGATTTCGCCGCAAAACCGATGCACCGCAACCTCGAAGGGCTCGCCCGAATTACCGGGCGAGCCCTTCGCAATTCCACTTGCGGGCAGCAGAAATAATCCCCCGCGAATTATCCCCTCTTTGTATACGGCGCCCGTGTTAATGCCGGAGGCCCGACATGTTTACGGGAGGTTGCGAAGTCCTCACACGGTCCGTGCCGTTCGCCCCGCCGGGAAAGCGCAGCCGGTGCGCGCTGCCCGCGCGCTCGGTGTGCAGGGCGGTGATCGCCCGCGCGCGCTCCCCGTCGCCGCGCGCCACGGCGTCCACGATGGCCCCGTGCTCCGCCCAGGACTCCACGGGGTTGGCCGGTGCCTCCACCGCGTACATCCAGGCGATCTTGTGCCGCAGTTGGGTCAGCATCGAGGTCAGGGCGGGGCTCCCGGAGGCCTGGGCCAGCGTCTCGTGGAACCAGCTGCCCAGGGAGCGCAGATCCTCGCTGTTGCCCCTCCTGGCGCGCTCCTGGCCCAGCCTGACGAGTCCGCGCAGCACCTTGAGGTGGGCCTCGGTGCGCCGCTGGGCGGCCCGCGAGGCGCCGAGCGGCTCCAGCAGCATCCGCATCTCCAGCAGGTCGGCGGCCTCCTGCTCGGTCGGTTCCGCGACGCACGCGCCCGCGTGCCGCCGGGTCACCACGAACCCCTCCGCCTCCAGCGTGCGCAGCGCCTCCCGCACGGGGACGCGCGAGACGCCGTACCGGCGCGCGAGGAGTTCCTCCGTGAGCCGGCCGCCGCGCTCGTAGACACCGGCGACGATGTCGTCCCGGATCGCCGTGCATACCGAGTGCGCCGGAATACGCATGTCCGACCTCCGCCTTAATCCCCGTGAAACGTCGACGATTGACGTGTGTTCCGTGACTCTATTGCAATCAGCGGGAATTTCCGATGGCGGACCGGAATCCATGGATATTTTTTGGACAGGAGGGGTCCGGAAACGCCGAAAGCCCCGGCCGACGGGCCGGGGCTCCGGGAAGTGCGGTGGTGCGTCGTCAGACGTTGACGCCGTGCTTGCGGAGGTAGGCGACGGGGTCGACGTCGGAGCCGTACTCGGCGGTCGTACGGGCCTCGAAGTGGAGGTGCGGTCCGGTGACGTTGCCGGTCGCCCCGGAGAGACCGATCTGCTGGCCCGGGGTGACCTTCTGGCCGACCGAGACGCCGATGGACGACAGGTGGCCGTACATGGTGTACATGCCGTCGGCCATCCTGATCACGACCTCGTTGCCGTACGAGCCGCCCCAGCCTGCCTCGACGACGGTGCCGGAGCCCACCGCGTGGACGCTGGTGCCGGTCGAGGCGTGGAAGTCGATGCCCGTGTGGGCGCCGGAGGACCACAGGGAGCCGCCGGTCTTGTAGCCGGTGGACACATAGGAGTTGGCGACCGGCGCGACGAAGGTGTTGAGCCTCTTGCGCTCGGCCTCGCGGGCGGCGCGTGCCTGGGCCTCGCGGGCCGCCTCGGCCTGGGCGGCGGCCTTGGCGCGGGCGGTCTCCTCGGCCAGCGTCTCGGCGGCGGCCTGCCGCTGGGCGACGGCCTGGGCGTCGATCTTCTCGGCCACGGAGTCGCCGATGGCGACGACGGGGGTGAGGCCGGTCTGTTCGGGGGTGGGCTCCGCGGCGAACGCCGGGGCGGCGGCCAGGGTGCCCACTACCCCGGAGGTGGCGAGAGCCGCGACGCTCGCGGCACGAACGGTGGTGCGGTGGGTCCGGCTCGGGCGACGGTGCTTCCCGGTGGCGCGGGTGAACGCCATGAAGTGGCTGGTCCTTTCCTTCCTTCTCGCCTACCGGGTTAGCTGACGGGTTCGGAGCAGGAAGGTCTCCTACGGACTCCCCCGCTGTGCGCGCGGGCGTCCGATTCACCCCAGGGACTCATGTGGGTCCCCGGCTCCCCTGGCTCGCGCCGTACGGGGACTCGGCGATGACTGTCCGGTGCCGCGAGTGCGGCGCGGTGCCTGACGGACAGCCGGACCGACGCTAAGGGGGGCCACTTTCAATCCCCAAACGGATCACGGTTTTTGTAGCGCACGCCACAGGGCAGACAGGCAACCTCTCCCCCAATTCGGACAATAGGGAGCCCTGACGGCCGTTCAGTCATCAGGGCTCCCCCACGCGCGCGTGCCGCTCTGCGTCTACTCCGCTGGAACGACGGTCACTTCGCCGATACCGAGGGCCTCGACGGGCTCCTTGATCTGCTCCGCGTCGCCCACGAGGATCGTCACCAGACGGTCCACCGGGAAGGCGTTGACGACCGCCGCGGTGGCCTCCACGGTGCCGGTCGCGGCGAGCTGCCGGTACAGCGTCGCCTGGTAGTCGTCGGGCAGGTGCTGCTCGACCTGGTCGGCCAGCGTGCTCGCCACGGCGGCGGCGGTCTCGTACTTGAGCGGCGCCACCCCGACGAGGTTCTGTACGGCGATGTCCCGCTCGGCGTCGGTGAGTCCGCCCTCGGCGAGCTTGCGGAGCACCGTCCACAGGTCGTCCAGGGCCGGACCGGTGTTCGGGGTGTCCACGGAGCCGCTGATCGCCAGCATCGAGACGCCCGTGCCGTCGGGTGCCGAACGCAGCACCTGGCCGAAGGCCCGCACACCGTAGGTGTAGCCCTTCTCCTCGCGCAGGACGCGGTCCAGGCGGGAGGTGAGGGTGCCGCCGAGGCAGTACGTGCCGAGCACCTGTGCGGGCCACACGCGGTCGTGCCGGTCGGCTCCGACGCGGCCGATGAGCAGCTGCGTCTGCACGGCGCCGGGCCGGTGCACGATCACGACCCGCCCGGTGTCGTCGGCGGTCACCGCCGGCACGGGGCGCGGCTGGCCGGCGGGCCCGGTCCACGAGCCCAGGGTGTCGGCGAGCAGCGCGTCCAGGTCGATGCCGGTCAGGTCGCCGACGACCACGGCGGTGGCGGTCGCGGGGCGGACGTGCCGGTCGTAGAAGGCGCGTACGGCCGTGGAGTCGATCTTCTGGACGGTCTCCTCGGTGCCCTGGCGCGGGCGCGACATGCGCGAGCTCGCCGGGAACAGCTCCTTGGAGAGCTCCTTGGCCGCGCGGCGGGACGGGTTGGCCGTCTCGTGCGGGATCTCGTCGAGGCGGTTGCGGACCAGCCGCTCGACCTCGCTGTCCGCGAAGGCGGGTGCCCTGAGGGCGTCCGACAGCAGGCCGAGGCCCTTGGCCAGGCGAGAGGCCGGGACCTCCAGGCTCAGGCGCAGCCCCGGGTGGTCGGCGTGCGCGTCGAGGGTGGCGCCGGAGCGCTCCAGCTCGGCGGCGAACTCCTCCGCGGAGTGCTTGTCGGTGCCCTCGGAGAAGGCCCGCGCGGTGATCGTGGCGACACCGTCCAGGCCGGCCGGTTCGGCCTCCAGGGGTGCGTCGAGGAGCACCTCGACGGCGACGACCTGCTGACCTGGGCGGTGGCAGCGCAGGACCGTCAGGCCGTTGCCGAGCGTCCCTCGCTCGGGCGCCGGGAAGGCCCACGGCCGGGCCTCGCCGGCCTGGGGCTGCGGGTGGAATTCCATCGTGGCGAGCTCGGTCACTTGGCCGCCTCCTCGTTCTCGTCGCCGGCCTCGGCCGCTGCTTCGTCGTCGGCGTCATCCTCGTCCGCGATCGGCTCGTAGACGAGCACCGCGCGGTTGTCGGGCCGCAGGCGCGCCTTGGCGACCTCCTGGACCTCCTCCGCCGTCACGTCCAGGACGCGCTGTACAGCGGTCAGGGCGAGCTGCGGGTCGCCGAACAGGACGGCGTAGCGGCACAGTTCGTCCGCGCGGCCCGCGACCGTGCCGAGCCGGTCCAGCCACTCGCGCTCCAACTGGGCCTGGGCGCGCTCCATTTCCTCGGCGGTGGGACCCTCCGCGGCGAACCGGGCGAGCTCCTCGTCGATGGCGGCCTCGATGACGGGCACCTCGACGTCACCGGACGTCTTGACGTCCAGCCACCCCAGGGAGGGCGCTCCGGCCAGCCGCAGCAGACCGAAGCCGGCCGCGACGGCCGTACGGTCGCGTCGTACGAGGCGGTTGTAGAGGAGCGAGGACTCGCCGCCGCCCAGGATGGTGAGGGCGAGGTCGGCCGCGTCGGACGCGCGCGTGCCGTCCTCCGGGAGCCGGTAGGCGCACATCAGGGCGCGCGCCGGGACCTCTTCCTCGACGACCTCGCGCAGTTCACCGCCCATGGTGTCGGGCAGTGCGCCGTCACGGGGCGCGGGCTTGCCGTCGTGCGAGGCGATGGACCCGAAGTACTTCTCGATCCAGGCGAGCGTCTGCTCGGGATCGATGTCGCCGACCACGGACAGGACGGCGTTGTTGGGCGCGTAGTAGGTGCGGAAGAACGCGCGGGCGTCCTCCAGGGTGGCCGCGTCCAGGTCCGCCATCGAGCCGATGGGCGTGTGGTGGTAGGGGTGGCCCTCCGGGTAGGCGAGGGCGGTCAGCTTCTCGAACGCCGTCCCGTAGGGCACGTTGTCGTAGCGCTGGCGGCGCTCGTTCTTGACGACGTCGCGCTGGTTCTCCATGGACTCGTCGTCAAGGGCGGCCAGCAGGGAGCCCATGCGGTCGGCTTCGAGCCAGAGGGCGAGCTCCAACTGGTGGGTGGGCATGGTCTCGAAGTAGTTGGTGCGCTCGAAACTGGTGGTGCCGTTGAGCGAACCGCCCGCGCCCTGCACCAGTTCGAAGTGGCCGTTGCCCTTCACCTGTCCGGAGCCCTGGAACATCAGGTGCTCGAAGAGGTGAGCCAGGCCGGTACGCCCCTTGACCTCGTGGCGGGAACCGACGTCGTACCAGAGGCACACCGCCGCGACCGGGGTCAGGTGGTCCTCGGAGAGCACCACACGCAGACCGTTGGCCAAACGGTGTTCGGTCGCTGTCAGACCGCCGGACCCTGCCTCGGCGGTGGCCGTGTGACCCATGGGCATGTACGTCCCTTCGATCGCGGATTATCTGGCTGGAACCGCAGAAATCCTGCTCGTCCCGCCACTGTATGCAAGCGTGCGGACCGTCGGCGAAGTTCCCGGCGGACGTACGCCGAGAGCGAGATCGCGTAGCCTGCGGGCAGTCGCACACGTGGACCCACGCGGCAGCCGTCGGTGACGGAGCCGAACGGCCAACGCCGGGTCCTGGTCCGCGTTGTCAGTGCCGCGGTCCACAATGGTTCACGTCAAGACCCCGTTCACGCTTCAGCAAGAGTGAGCCGAAGGGGAGCGACCCCCAGGCGAGCGACCAGAAAAGAGGAGCCGGCAGCGATGGCCCGCCGCAGCACGAAGACCCCGCCGCCCGACGACTCGTTCGAGGAGCGGATCCTCGACATCGACGTCGTCGACGAGATGCAGGGCTCCTACCTTGAGTACGCGTACTCGGTCATCTACTCCCGCGCCCTGCCGGACGCCCGGGACGGCCTGAAGCCGGTCCACCGCCGGATCGTCTACCAGATGGACGAGATGGGCCTGCGCCCCGACCGCGGCTATGTGAAGTGCGCGCGTGTCGTCGGCGAGGTCATGGGCAAGCTGCACCCGCACGGCGACGCGTCGATCTACGACGCCCTGGTGCGCATGGCGCAGCCCTTCTCCATGCGCGTCCCGTTGGCCGACGGCCACGGCAACTTCGGCTCGCTGGGCAACGACGACCCGCCCGCCGCCATGCGGTACACCGAGTGCCGGCCGTCCGAGGCCGCGAACCTGATGACCGAGTCGATCGACGAGGACACGGTCGACTTCGCCCCGAACTACGACGGCCAGGAGCGGGAGCCGGTGGCCCTGCCCGCCGCCTTCCCGAACCTGTTGGTGAACGGCTCGTCGGGCATCGCGGTAGGCATGGCCACCAACATGCCGCCGCACAACCTGGGCGAAGTCATCGCGGCGGCCCGCCATCTGATCCGCTATCCGAACGCGGACCTCGACACCCTGATGCGCCACGTCCCCGGCCCCGACCTGCCGACGGGCGGCCGGATCGTCGGCCTCAGCGGCATCCGCGACGCATACGAGACGGGCCGCGGCACCTTCAAGATCCGCGCCACGGTCGCCGTGGACAACGTGACGGCGCGCCGCAAGGGCCTCGTCGTCACCGAACTGCCCTTCTCCGTGGGCCCGGAGAAGGTGATCGCCAAGATCAAGGACCTGGTCGGCGCGAAGAAGCTCCAGGGCATCGCCGACGTCAAGGACCTCACCGACCGCGCGCACGGCCTGCGCCTGGTCATCGAGATCAAGAACGGCTTCGTGCCGGAAGCGGTCCTGGAGCAGCTCTACAAACTGACGCCGATGGAGGAGTCCTTCGGCATCAACAACGTCGCCCTGGTGGACGGCCAGCCCCTCACCCTGGGCCTCAAGGAACTCCTTGAGGTCTATCTCGACCACCGCTTCGACGTCGTACGGCGGCGCAGCGAGTTCCGCCGCACCAAGCGGCGCGACCGCCTGCACCTCGTAGAGGGTCTGCTCACCGCGCTCGTCGACATCGACGAGGTCATCCGGATCATCCGCTCCAGCGACAACTCCGCGCAGGCGAAGCAGAGTCTGATGGAGCGCTTCTCCCTGTCGGACATCCAGACGCAGTACATCCTGGACACGCCGCTGCGCCGCCTCACCCGGTTCGACCGGATCGAGCTGGAGTCGGAGATGGAGCGCCTTACGGCGGAGATCGCCGAGCTGAGCCGCATCCTGGAGTCGGACACCGAGCTGCGCAAGCTGGTCTCGACCGAACTGGCCGCGGTGGCAAAGAAGTTCGGCACCGACCGGCGTACGGTCCTGCTGGAGTCGGCGGGCGCCCCCGACGCCACCGTGCCGCTCCAGGTCGCCGACGACCCGTGCCGGGTGCTGCTCTCCTCGACGGGCCTGCTGGCCCGTACGGCGAACGGCGAGCCCTTCCCGGAGGACGCCGACGCCCGGCGCGTCAAGCACGACGTGATCGTCTCGGCGGTCCCGGCGACGGCCCGCGGCGAGCTGGGCGCGGTCACCTCGACCGGCCGCCTGCTGCGCATCAACGTCGTCGACCTCCCGCAGCTCCCGGAGACGGCGTCCGCGCCTAACCTCTCCGGCGGCGCGCCGGTCTCGGAGTTCGTCTCGCTGGAGGACGGCGAGACGGTCGTCTGCCTGACCACCCTCGACGAGTCCTCCCCGGGTCTGGCCATCGGCACCGAGCAGGGCGTCGTCAAGCGCGTGGTCCCCGACTACCCCACGAACAAGGAGGAGTTGGAGGTCATCACGCTCAAGGACGGTGACCGGATCGTCGGCGCGATCGAACTGCGCACCGGCGAGGAGGACCTCGTCTTCATCACGGACGACGCCCAACTCCTGCGCTACCAGGCCTCCCAGGTGCGTCCCCAGGGCCGCCCGGCCGGCGGCATGGCGGGCATCAAGCTCACCGACGGCGCGAAGGTCATCTCGTTCACGGCAGTCGACCCCGCCGTGGACGCGGTCGTCTTCACGGTCGCGGGCTCGCGCGGCACGCTGGACGACTCCGTCCAGACGACGGCCAAGCTCACCCCGTTCGACCAGTACCCCCGCAAGGGCCGCGCCACCGGCGGCGTCCGCTGCCAGCGCTTCCTGAAGGGCGAGGACTGCCTGTCCCTGGCCTGGGCAGGCGCCGTACCGGCCAGGGCCGCACAGCGCGACGGCACCCCGGCCGAACTCCCGGAGATGGACCCGCGCCGCGACGGCTCGGGCGTGTCCCTGCCGAAGACGGTGTCGGTGGTGGCGGGCCCGGTGTAGCCCCGTCAGGCTTACAGTTCCGGCTCGAACTCCGGTTCTTGGTCCGGTTCCTGTACGTAACGCAGGACGCCCCACATGCCGTGCTCGTCGGCGTGTGGGGCGTCGCCGTCCCGGCACGCCTCCAACTCCTTGCCGAGCGCGGCCGGTTCGAACCCGGTACCGATGAGCACGAGCTGCGTGAGCCGGGCGTCCCCGCCCGCCCAGGGCTCGGGATAGAACCGCAGGAAGCGTCCTACGGCGTGCACGGCGTACCGGTTGCGTGGATCGTGGACGCCGAAATCGACGTACCCCTTGATCCGGTAGAGCCCCTCGGGCCTGCTGTCCAGGAACCCCATCAGCCGGCGCGGGTCCATGGGCACGTCGGAGGCGAAGGAGAGGCTGTCGTAGGCGGTATGCAGATGGTCGGCGTGCTCGTGCTCGTCGCCGGTCCGCTCGTCCAGATCGTCCAGATCGTCCAGATCGTCGAAGGTCAGCTGCCCCACGCGCTCCTCGCTGGGCCGGCAGTCGAAGAGGAACTCCGGGTCGATACGGCCGTAGGTGGCGGGCACCACGGCGGCCCGGTCGGTGAGGGAGCCGACGAGTGCGAGAACGCGCGGGGCATCGGCTGCCGCCCGGTCGAGTTTGTTGACGACGACCAGGTCGGCGAGGGAGAGATGCCGGTCGATCTCGGGGTGCTTCGCGCGCGTGTCGTCGAACTCGGCGGCGTCGACGACCTCGACGAGTCCGCCGTAGACGATCCCCGGGTGTTCGCTGGCGAGCAGCATGCGCACCAGTTCCTCCGGTTCGGCGAGTCCGCTGGCCTCGATGACGATGACGTCGATACCGGTGGAGGGCCTGGCCAACCGCTCCAGATAGACGTCGAGTTCACTGGCGTCGACGGCACAGCACAGGCACCCGTTGCCGAGCGAGACGGTCGAGTCCCCGAGGGCCCCGGCCACGGCGAGCGCGTCGATCTCGATCGCCCCGAAGTCGTTGACGACGGCGCCGATACGGCTGCCGCCGCTGCGGTGCAGGAGGTGGTTGAGCAGGGTCGTCTTGCCGGAACCCAGGAATCCGGCGAGTACGACGACGGGGATCTGCGGGCGACTTGAAACCGGCGCCCCGCTCTCGCGCGGGCTCGGGTGTGCGCTCGGGTTCTGCGAGCTCAACGTGCGACCTCTTTCACGCCGACGCGTGCACCGGATCGCGGTCGGGTGCACGTACGGAGGTTGAATGCCGCCCCAGGATACGAGCCGGAAGAATCGCCGCGAAGTGAACGATTGTTAGCAGTCCTTGCGGGGCACACGTTGGGGAAGGCGCCGGTTCGTGCGACCCTCGCTTCCCTCCGTGCGCCTCCTCTCCGCCTCCCTGCCGATCAGAGCCGCTCGGCACTCTGGGAGACGGCAAGCGCCGCCCATCGCTCGCCGGTCCCCATCAGTCGACCCGCACCCCGACGACCGGCGGACGGCCGCCTGATTCGGGGGTTGTTGACATGGCCACACGGAACGTGGGGATACGAGGGCTCGGCTCAGCCGTCAGAGCTTGGGTCGCGGCCGTCGCCGCGCCCCTAGCCGGGCCGGTCACACGCCGTCGGCACAAAGCGGCCCTCGCCGAACAGCACCGACTCCATTTCGCCCTGCTGTGCAAAGCCATGGACGACCCCGCCCTGGCCAGCGTCCTCGACACGTACGAGACCCCGGTGCCGCCCGAGAAGCAGCGTCAGTACCTCTTCGCGAACGCCCTCTACGTGAACGCGCTGCACTACCACCGGATCGGCGCCCTGTCCCTGGCCGAGTTGCACGGCCACTTCCGAGTCATGTGCCAGAACCCGGTCTTCCGGGAGTACTGGGCAGCCACCGAGCACCATCGGAAGAGCCTGCCCGACGCCTCCGAGGAGGCCGGGCTCGGCCACGTCATGGACGAACTCATCCAGGAACTCGACGACTCGGACACCGACGAGTGGTGGGTGGTCGGGGAGACGCCGGGCGATTCACCCTGACCCCAGGCGGGCTCCGACGCCCCGAAAAGCACTCCGTCAAGAGCAGGCGGCAGAGTTCACCGGAATGCTTGCCCGTAACCGGCCCACCGCGAGTGGCGGAATGGTCTACCTTGTCGTCTGGCCCCCTCCGGGCACTCCGACGAACACCCTTCACGCTCGGAGACCTGCGGTTCCGGCGCCACACCTGCCCGGGGTGCCGCACCGCTCGGAGTCTCCATCCCTCCGAGCCACAAGGAGCCGCACTCGGAGAACACTCCGAGTAAGGTTGGTAACTCTACGTGAGAATCGTGCGACGTGTCGGGGCTTCGCCTCGCGAGCGAGGCAGCGCCACTGGCCAGACTTGCCCCGACATCTTCGAGCTCAGTGACGGCGACTTCGCCGTCATCGGGCGCGAAGCGACTGCGGAACTCGACTCCGAGCTCCCTCCTGACGCCGCACGTGCCGACTACGAGCGCATCGTCGTCATCAGTCGCGAGACCCTGGTTCGCGCGAAACGGGACATCCCTGACGCCTGACACCTCCGACCATCAAGGCACGTCTCTACTTCTGTTCACACACAGGACCTGCACATAGAGAACCCGGCACCCTGCGGTGCCGGGCCTCCGGTCACAGCCCTCTTCTTTCATCTGAGCCCTGAGCTTGTTCCGCTTTGACGGACACCATCGGTGTGGTGGTCAGGCTGCGAGTGCGGTCTCATACTCAGCGGGACTGCGGTAGCCGAGGCTGCTGTGGAGCCGGTGCAAGTTGTACCAGCCCTCGATGAAATCGAAGATCGCGGTTCGGGCCGCGGCTCTGCTGGGCCAGGAGCTCGTGGTGAGCAACTCCCTCTTGATGGTGGCGAAGAACGACTCGGCGAGCGCGTTGTCCCAGCACTGTCCGGTGCGGCCGACCGACAGGCGCACGCCCAACTGGTGCGCCAGTGTGGCGAATTGCTGGCTGGTGTACTGACAGCCGCGATCCGAGTGAAAGATCACCGGCCGGGTGGGACGGCGCTTCCGGCAGGCGGCCGTGAGGGCATCGGCGACCAGATCGGTCCGCAGGTGGTCGGCCGTCGCCCAGCCGACCACGCGACGTGAGGCGATGTCGATGACGATGGCCAGATAGAGCCAGCCCTCCTCCGTGGCGATGTAGGTGATGTCGCCGCACCACCGGGCATTCAAGTCGGCGGGGTCGGGCTGGAAGTCCCGGACGACGAGATCGGGCCGAAGAGCAGCCCGTGGATCAGGAATCGTCGTCAGGTGTCGTCGTCTGCGGTGTCGGCCCTCCAGGCCGGCAGCCCGCATCAGCCGCGCGACACGTCGGCGGCCACATCCGGCGCCTGCCCGCTTGAGCACCGCATGGACGCGCGGGGCGCCGTAGGTTCCCCGCGATCTCGTGTGGACGTCGGCGATCTGTTCCGCCAGCTCGGCGTCACGGACCGCGCGGGGACCAGGCTTGGCAGCGCGCCGGGCATAGAAGGCGGTCCGGGAGACCTTCAGCAGCTCACACGCTCGTTTGACGCTGTGACCTGCGCGCTTCTCCGCCTCGATGAACGGGTGCACCGTCACCGGGTCTCCTTCGCGAAGAAAGCCGTCGCACGCTTGAGGACCTCGACGTCCTCACGCAGACGGCGGTTCTCCCGCCGCAACGCGGCCAGCTCCTCGCGTTCACTGCTGGTCAGGCCGTCCCGCTCGCCCGCATCAACCTCGGCCTGCTTCACCCAGTCACGCACCGCGGTCTCGGTCAGATCGAAGTCCTTGGCGATCTGACCGACCGAGCGGTCACCGCGTCGGCACAGCTCGACGATCTCCGCCTTGAACTCCGGCGTGAACGAGCGACGAGGGCGAGGCTTCTTCTTCCCCATGCTCTCCATGATGGACATCCTCTCGGGGCTGAACCCCTGATCTCGGATGTCCGTCAAAGCGGATCAAGCCCAGCCCAACCCGCCAACTCGCCTCTACCCCGCCGGGGTTCACAGCAGCGTCCCTCACGTGAGGACACAGCAGTGCCTCAGCGGCGCGGGACGGCATCCCGCACACCCAGGGCCTTCCGGCCTGGAGGGAGGCGGCCTCGAAGCGCAAGCTGACGGACCGGTGGCGGATCCATGTACGGCAGCACGTCTCATCGGAGCGCGTGTGTGCGGCCTGCGAGATCTTCCTGTGATCGCATGGCTCATCCAGCACTGCCCGTGGGTCTGAAGTGCGTAGGCCCCGGCCGAGGAATCGGCCAGGTCCCACGTCCACACCACCAGGGCCTCGTCCTCAAAGTCCGTCCGTCGGGGCCTAGCCGAGGGGAGCACGGGGCCTTCGTGTGTCTCCGCTTGGATACACGCGCGACGCGACAGGAAGCAACACGGCCCACCGCCGCACCAGAGGCGAACGCAGGTCACCGAGGGAGCCGGCCGTGCCTCAAGTCATCACCGGCACCGCCACCGGCGCCCCCACCCCCACATACCGTGCCACCGGCCGGATGATCTTCGAGTCCTCCGCCTGTTCCACCACATTCGCGCTCCACCCCACCACCCGCGCGGCGGCGAACGTAGGTGTGAACATCTCCCGTGGCAGACCGCAGAGTTCCATCACCAGCCCCGCGTAGAACTCGACGTTCGTGTGCAGTTCGCGGCCCGGCTTGAGTTCGGCGAGGATTGCCTCGACCTGGCGTTCGACCTCGATCGCGAACTCGACGCGGGGGCCGCCGAACTGCTGGGCGACCTCGCGGAGCATCCGGGAGCGCGGGTCCTCCGTGCGGTAGATCGCGTGGCCGAAGCCCATGATGCGGTCGCCGGCGAGAACGCGTTCACGGATCCAGGGGTCGATACGGTCCGGGGTGCCGATCGCGTCCAGGGTGTCCAGGGCGCGGCTGGGAGCGCCGCCGTGCAACGGGCCCGAGAGCGCCCCCACAGCCCCGACCAGGCAGGCCGCCACATCCGCCCCCGTCGACGCGATGACCCGCGCGGTGAAGGTTGACGCGTTGAATCCGTGGTCAATGGTTGAGATCAAGTATTGCTCGATCGCCCTGGCCTGCTGCTTGTCCGGCTCCGAACCCGTCAGCATGTAGAGGTAGTTCGCCGCGTAGGAGAGGTCCTCGCGCGGCTCCACGGGGTCGAGGCCCTGGCCGAGGCGGTACAGCGCCGTCAGCAGCGTCGGTACGGCGGCCGCGGCCACCAGGGTGTCCCTCCGGCGCGCGTCCGCGTCGATGTCGTACACCGGCCGGAAACCCTTCGCGGCGCCGAGCAGCGACAGCGCCGTACGCATGCCGGACAGCGGTCCGGACGTCCCGCTCGCCGCTGCCACGGCGGGCAGCGCGGCCCGCACCTCGTCGGGCAGCCGGCGCAGCGCCGCGGTCTCGGCGGCGAAGGCGGCGCTCTGGTCGGCGTCCGGCAGTTCGCCGTGGGCCAGGAGATGCCAGACGTCCTCGAAGCCGCGGGTCTGCGCGAGCTCGACGGCGGAGTGCTGGCGGTAGTGGTAGAACCCCTCGGTCCCCCGGACGTCACCGATTCGGGTGTCGGTGACGACGACGCCCGCGAGTCCCCGCGGAACCTCGATACGAGTGGCAGCGGCCCTGTTGATGGACATGTTTCCTCCCTGGACTTGATTTCAATGTCCATGGTTGACTCAATCTCTGTCAATATTGATTGAATCAATGTAATGAGAGTGGATACGGTGACCTCCATGCGCGATCAAGAACCCGCTCCCGGTCACCCCGAACGATGGCTGAGCACCAAGGAGACCGCCGAGTTGCTCGGCGTGAAGCCCGAGACCGTGTACGCGTACGTGAGTCGCGGGCAGCTGAGCAGCAGGCGCGAGCCCGGCGGCCGGGGCAGCACCTTCGACGCCAAGGAGGTGGAGGCGCTCGCCCTGCGCAACAGGCGGGAGAGCAGCGGGAGTTCGGGGTCGGGAGGCGAGCTCTCCGTACGGACCCGGATCACGCTCATCGAGAAGGACCGGTACTTCTTCAGGGGCGTCGACGCGACCGAGCTGGCCGCGCGCCACTCCTACGAAGAGATCGCCGAGTGGCTGTGGACCGGGGAGTTGCGTCCCGGGATCACGTTCACCGCGCCGAAGGCGAGCGTCGCCGTCGCGCGCCGCGCGGTGGACGCGCTGCCCGAACACACCGGCCCCACCGACCGGTTGCGGGTCGCGGCCATCGCGGCGGCGACCGCGGACCCGCTGCGCTTCGACCTCTCCGAGGACGCCGTGCTCGGCACGGCGCGCACCCTCATCCCCACCCTCGTCGCCGCCCTGCCACCGGCGCGGCGCGCGCATCGCGACGAGGGTCCGCTCGCCCACCGCCTGTGGGCGCGGCTGAGCGGACAGACAGCTGACGAGGCGTCACTGCGCGCCCTGGACACGGCACTTGGTCTGCTCGTCGACCACGACCTGGCCGCGTCCACCCTTGCGGTGCGGGTCGCCGCCTCGGCCCGCGCGCACGCCTACGCGGCCGTCTCCTCCGGCCTGGGCGTCCTCGAAGGCCCCCTGCACGGCGCGGCCAGCGGCTTGGCTCACCGGATGCTGCTCGACGTGCTCGACCAGGGCAGCGCCGCCCCGGTGGTCGCCGACGAACTGCGGGCCGGCCGCCGTATCCCGGGACTCGGCCACCGGCTCTACCCGGGCGAGGACCCACGCGCGCGTGCCTTGTTCGCCCTCCTGAAGGACGTTTCCGGCGCCGGGCCGGCGCTCGCCGCGGCCCGGGACATCGTCGCCACCACGGCCCGCCACACCCCGCTGCACGCCAACGTCGACCTGGCGCTCGCCGTGCTCACGGTCTCCTCCGGGATGCCCTCCACGGCGGGCGAGACGATCTTCGCGGTCGCCCGTACGGCGGGCTGGATCGCGCACGCCCTGGAGGAGTACGGCGAGCGCCCGCTCCGTATGCGGCCCAGCGGTCACTACGTCGGTCCGAAACCGCCTCAACCACTACCGGAGTAGGACACGGGCCCGGCCGGAAGTCACCCCGGGCCAAGTCAGGTTAGGCTCACCTCTGTGAGTACGTGCGCGACCGTCTCTCGGGACCTCGACGAGCCCATTTCCGGAACCGCGGCCACGGCGACGACGTGGCTGCTGCTGGAACAGCCCGGTCCTTGGGGTGCCAAAGCGCTCACTTCGAGCCACCTGGACCCCGTGCTGGGGCGCGCCCTGGAGACGGCGGCCGTGAACACGGGCGTACGGATCGCGCTCATCCGGCGTCCCGGGCGGCACGCCGACCCCGCGCCGTCACGCGTGCGGCAGGTGTACGCGGCCCACACCGTTCCCGGAAACGCGTGGCTGCACAGCGCCACGACCACCGACCCGCAGGACCTGCTCGCCCTCGATTTCGCGGCCCTCGGCGCGGGCGACCCGCACTCGTTCGGCTCGGCGCTCGGCGGGCGGCCCCACACCGGCGATCCGCTCGCGCTCGTCTGCACCAACGGCAAGCGCGACCGCTGCTGCGCGCTCCTGGGCCGTCCGCTCGCCGCCGAACTGGCGGCCTCCGGGGTCGAGGGCGTCTGGGAGGTCACCCATCTGGGCGGCCACCGTTTCTCGCCCACGGTGCTCGTCCTGCCATACGGCTACGCGTACGGGCGCGTCGGCGCCCACACCGTCAAGGAGATCCTCCAGGGCGCCCAGGAGGGCCGTGTGGTCGTCGAGGGCTGCCGGGGCGGCTCGGCCTGGGAGCGGCCCGGACAGGCGGCGGAGCTGGCCGTGCGGACGGCGGCGCGCGAGCACGCGGCGGACGCGCTGAGTGTCGTACGGACGGACGGCGGCGCGCCCCGCTGGGAGGTGACGGTCGCGCACACCGACGGACGCCACTGGCGCGTGGTCGTCGCCCAGGGCGCCTCGCTGCCGCCCCGGCCGGAGAGCTGCGGGGCGTCGGTCCTCGGGGCGCCGGCGCGGATGGACGTGGTGGCGGTGCGTGAGCTGACGACGGCCCTGGCGGGCTGACCCGCCCGGGACCGGGCCGCCTGGCCGGCTCCAGCGGAAAATCGCCCTCTCCTGGAGGTCACTTTCCCCAAGAATTGGTCAAGAGATCCACGCCACACCCCTGGGGCGGGTCCCGTCCCGGCACGTACCTTCGTGGGTATGAGCCCCACCCCTCTCGCACGCCGCCGTCGCCTCGGGCTGCCGCGGCGGGTGTTCTCGCAGGTGCTGCTGATGCAGCTGGCGATCGCCGCGGGAGTCGCGGTCCTGGCGACCGGGCTGTTCCTCGCGCCGCTGAGCAAGCAGCTGGACCAGGAGGCCATGAACCGCGCCCTGGCCATCGCCCAGACCACCGCGCAGCAGCCGCAGATCATCAAGGACCTCCAGAACACCCCTCCGCGCGCGGACGGCCCCGTGCAGAAGGAGGCGGAGCGGATACGGAAGGCCACGAAGGCCGAGTACGTGGTGGTGATGGACTGGCGGGGCGTGCGCTGGTCGCACACCACTCCGAGCGAGATCGGCCGGTTCGTCTCGACCTCTCCCGGCCAGCCCCTGGCCGGTCAGGAGGTCAAGGAGATCGACAAGGGCACCCTGGGCCGCTCGGCCCGCGGCAAGGTGCCGATGCGCGGTGCCGACGGCACGATCATCGGGGCCGTCTCCGTGGGTATCAAGTACGACAGCGTCCGCGCACAGCTGATCAGCGCGATCCCGGGGCTGCTGGCGTACGCCGGGGGCGCGCTCGCCGTCGGCGCGCTGGCGGCCTGGCTGGTCTCCCGGAGGGTCCAGCGGCAGACCCGGGACCTGGCCTTCTCGGACATCTCGGCGCTGCTCTCGGAGCGCGAGGCGATGCTGCACGGCATCCGGGAGGGCGTCGTAGCCCTGGACCGCGCGGGCCGCATACGGCTCCTGAACGACGAGGCACGGCGGCTGCTGGGCATCGGTGACGAGGCGGTCGGCCGGTCCCTGGACGAGGCGCTCGGCGAGGGACGTACGACCGACGTGCTGGCGGGCCGGGTGACCGGCACCGACCTGCTCGCCGTCCGGGGCCAGCGGGTCCTGGTCACCAACCGGATGCCCACCGACGACGGAGGTGCCGTCGCCACCCTGCGCGACCGCACCGAACTGGAGCAGCTGGGCCGGGAGTTGGACTCGACCCACGGCCTGATCGACGCCCTGCGCGCCCAGGACCACGAGCACGCCAACCGGATGCACACCCTCCTGGGGCTGCTCGAACTGGAGATGTACGACGACGCCGTGGAATTCGTCGGCGAGGTGGTCGGCGATCACCGGGCCACGGCCGAACAGGTCACCGAGAAGATCCAGGACCCCCTCCTCGCCGCCCTGTTGGTGGGCAAGGCGACGGTCGCGGCCGAACGGGGCGTCGCCCTGTGGATCTCCGACCGGACCTGGCTGCCGGACCGGCTGATCGACCCACGGGGGTTGGTCACGGTGGTCGGCAACCTGGTGGACAACGCGCTCGACGCCGTCGGAGGCACACCGCACGCGCGCGTGGAGGTCGAATTGCGGACGGAAGGGCGGACAGCGGTGCTCCGGGTGCGGGACACGGGACCCGGAATCCCGGAGGAACAACGAGAGTTGATCTTCACCGAGGGCTGGTCCACGAAGAAGCCCCCGGCCCACGGCAAACGCGGAATCGGCCTCTCCCTGGTGCGTCGGCTCGCCGAACGGCAGGGCGGCAGCGCGCTGGTGACGGAGGCGCTCGGCGGGGGCGCGGAGTTCGTGGTCGTGCTGCCCGAGGCACTGGCCGAACCGGACCTGGAACCCGCTCTCACCGCCTCCGGGGAGACCGTCACCGAGGAGGACTCCCGATGATCGAGGTCCTGGTCGTCGACGACGACACCCGGGTCGCCCGGGTCAACGCCGCCTACGTCGAGAAGGTGCCCGGCTTCCACGTGGCCGGCGAGGCCCACAACGCGGCCGACGCGCTGCGCCAGTTGGAGACGCTGCCCCGCCTCGACCTGGTCCTCCTCGACCACTACCTGCCCGACGAGACGGGCCTGGCGGTCGTCCAGGAGATGCGCCGACGCGGCCACCAGACCGACGTGATCATGGTGACGGCGGCCCGGGACGTGACGACCGTGCAGGCGGCGATGCGGCAGGGCGCGTTGCAGTACCTGGTGAAGCCGTTCGCCTTCGCGGGGCTGCGGGCCAAGCTGGAGGCGTACGCCGAGCTGCGCCGCACCCTCGACGGCGGCGGCGAGGCCGAACAGGCCGAGGTGGACCGCATCTTCGGCGCCCTGTCCACGCCGTCGGAGCCCGGTCTGCCCAAAGGGCACTCCCCCACCACCGCGGAACTCGTGCGGCAGTCCCTGATGAACGCCGAAGGCCCCCTGTCCGCCCAGGAGATCGCCGACCGCACCGGGGTGAGCCGGCAGACCGCCCAGCGCTATCTGAAGCTCCTGGAGCGCACCGGACGGGCCAGGCTGACGCTCAAGTACGGCGACGCGGGCCGCCCGGAACACCGTTACGTGTGGGCGACCCGCGCCTGAGAGGCACGGCCGGTCAGCCGGTCGCGTTCTTCACGAACTCGGTCGTGTACGTCTTGTCGAGGTCCACGTCGGCGTTCTTGATGGTGGGGTTGAACGCCTTGAGCACCTTCTCGACGGTCTCCGGGCCGTTGGCCGGCATCACGCCGTCCTTGGTGAACATCGGCAGCGTGCTCTTGATCGCGTCGGCGTAGAGGGTCTTGTTGCCCTGGGAGTAGTCGGCGGGCATCTTGTCGGCGATCTCGGTGGCACTGTGTGTGGACATCCACTTGAGCGTCTTGACGAATGCATTGACCATCTTCTGCACAGTTGACTTGTGGCTGTTCACCCAGTCCGTCTGCATGTACAGACTTGACGACGGGTACGGCCCACCGAGCGCCGCCTGCGATCCCTCGGGCGTCCGCATGTCGACGAGGATCGTGCCGGCCTTCTTGTCCAGGATCGTCGCGACGGTCGGGTCGGTCGTCATGCCGGCGTCGATGGAGCCCTGTTGGAGGGCTGCCACGAAGGTCGGTCCCGCCCCCACGGCGACCGGGGTGAACTCGCTGACGTTGACGCCGTTCTTGACGGCGAGGTACTTGGTGAGGAAGTCGGTGGAGGAGCCGAGGCCGGTCACGCCGAGCTTCTTGCCCTTGAAGTCCTTGGCCGACTTGACCTTCCCGGCCGCCTTGGTGGACACGACCTCCACCTCGCCGGGCGCCTGCGAGAACTGCACCACGGACTCGACCGACTTGCCCTTGACCTGGAGGTCGAGCGTGTGGTCGTAGAAGCCGACGGCTCCCTGGACCTGCCCGGAGACGAGCGCGGTCTCGGCCTGGACGCCGGCCGGTTCGCTCAGCAGCTCGACGTCGAGGCCCTCGGCGTCGAAGTAACCGAGCCGCTGGGTGAGCATCGCGGGCAGGTAGATGACCTTGTCCAGGCCACCGACCATGATCTTGACCTTCTCGCCCTTGCCGTCGCCCTTGGCGCCGGAGCCGGTGGAGGCGGTGCTGGCCGCGTCGTTGGCGCAGGCGGTGAGCGAGGAGAGGGCGAGCAGGCCCGAGGCGGCCAGGGCGGCGTATCTGGCGGTCTTGCGCATGGCGGTTCACGTCCTTGTGAGGGTGCGGTGCGGGGAGGCAGCGGGGCTCTTCAACAGGGGCCCCGGGAGGGGCCGTTCAGCTGTCGGAGCCCGACGGCTTCCAGCGGAAGATGCGGTTCTCGGCGAAGGTGAGGAGCCCCTCGGCGACGAGGGCGACGACCGCGAGGATCACCATCGCGGCGTACACACCGGCCGCGTTGAAGGTGCCCTGAGACTGCGCGACGAGCAGGCCGATGCCCTTGGTCGCGCCGATGTACTCGCCGACGATCGCGCCGATGAGGGCGAAGCCGAAGCTGACGTGGAGGCTGGTGAAGATCCAGGAGGTGGCGGACGGGATGACGACCTGGAGGGTCACCCTGCGGTCGCTGGCGCCGAGGATGCGGGCGTTGGCGACCAGGTTGCGGTCGACCTCGCGGGCGCCCTGGAAGGCGTTGAAGAACACCGGGAAGAAGACGAGCACGACGGCCGAGGCGACCTTGGAGGCCGGTCCGAGTCCGAACCAGATCACGAAGATCGGGGCGAGCACGATCCTCGGTATGGAGTTGAGCACCTTGATGTATGGACCAAGGATGTCGGCGAGCAAGGTGATCCGCCCCAGCGCGATACCGAACACGACACCGGCGATCACACCGATGATCCAGCCCAGCAGCGCCTCCTGGAGCGTGAACCAGATCTGCTCCCCCAGAGAGCCGAGCGCGGTCCCGTGCATCACCCAGGTGTAGATCTGGTCCCAGATCTTCGAGGGCATCGAGAAGTTGAACGGATCGATGACCTTGGCCCGGGAGAGCGCCTCCCACAGACCGAGAACGGCGACCAGGAGCAGCACTCTCGCCGCCCCGACACCGAGCTTGCGTTTACGGGCGGCACGCGCGCGTGAATGGGCGCGGTCCGTCTTGCCGCCGGGCTCGGTGACGGCCGTGGCGACCCGGTCCTCGGGTATGACGTCAGGCGACATTGGCCGCACCCCTCTCGCGCGTGATGCGGACCTCTTCGCCGAGGGACTCCCAGATCTCGCGGTAGATCTCGATGAAGCGCGGCTCCAGGCGCACGGATTCGACCTTGCGGGGCCGAGGCAGGTCGATGTCGAAGACCTGCTTCACGGTGGCCGGCCCGGCGGTCATCACGACGACCTTGTCGGCCAGCGCGATGGACTCCTCCAGGTCGTGGGTCACGAAGACGACCGAGGCGCCGGTGCCCTCCCACAGCTCCAGGAGCTCGTCCGACATCAGGGCCCTGGTCTGCACGTCGAGCGCCGAGAACGGCTCGTCCATCAGCAGGATCTCGGGGTCGTTGACGAAGGTCGCGGCGAGCGCGACGCGCTTGCGCATACCGCCGGAGAGCTGGTGCGGATAGCGGTCCTCGAAGGCGGAGAGCCCGACCCGGGCCAGCCACTCGCGCGCCTTCGCCCTGGCCTCCGCCTTCGGTACGCCGCGGAAGCGCGGGCCCGCCATGACGTTGGAGAGGACCGTGCGCCAGGGGAAGGTGGCGTCCTGCTGGAAGACGAAGCCCACCTTGTCGCCGACGCCGGAGACCGGCTCCCCGGCCACCAGCACATCGCCCTCGGAGGGCTCTTCCAGTCCGCTGACGAGGGTCAGCGTGGTCGACTTGCCGCAGCCCGTGGGGCCCACGACCGCCACGAACTCGCCACGTCCTACGGTGAGATCAAGCCCCCGTACGGCCGTGTGCAGACCCCCCGACGGGGTCCTGAAGGTCTTGCTCGCGCCCCGCAGCTCGATGGCGGGGCTGGTGTCTACGCTCATGGCGGGGACCGTAGATGTGGCCCGGACCACGACAGGAGTCTTCTGGGCGCAAGCCGTTCTTTTGCTCGCAAGAGCCTGTTGTGCTCGTTTTGCTCGCGCTACAACTGCGGAGCCGAAACACGGGCTTAACGCTCGCCTGGCCTTGAGGAAAGAGGCCCAATGATTGACGTCATGGTCGTGGACGACGATTTCCGCGTCGCCGAGATCAACGCGAAGTACGTGGGAAAGGTTCCCGGTTTCCGGGTCGCCGCCCGCGCACACAGCGCTGCGCAGGCGCTGGCCACCGTGGAACGCGGAGCCATCGACCTCGTACTGCTCGACCACTACCTGCCCGACCAGACGGGTCTCGAACTCGTCCACCGCATGCGGCAACAGGGCCACACCACCGACGTCATCATGATCACGGCGGCCAGCGATGTGACGACCGTGCAGCGGGCGATGCGCCTCGGCGCCCTGCACTATCTGGTCAAGCCGTTCACCTTCGCCGCGCTGCGCACCCGCCTGGACTCGTACGCCGCCCTGCGCCGCACCGTCGACCGCGTCGGCGGGCGCGGCATCGCCGGCCAGGAGCAGGTCGACCGCATCTTCGGCGCCCTGCGCACGACCACCGCACCGGCCTCCCCCGGTCTGCCGAGCGGCCACTCGGAACCGACCACCGACCTGATCTGCGGCGTCCTGCACCGCGCCGGCCACCCGCTCTCGGCCCACGAGGTCGCCGCCGAGACCGGCCTGAGCCGCTCCACGGCGCAGCGCTACCTCCGCCACCTGGAACAGGCCGGCCGCCTCCGCCTCTCCCTCAAGTACGGCGACACCGGCCGCCCCGAACACCGCTACGCCTGGGTGGCGCCGTAGCCCCGCGGGGTCGGCAGCGGCTCCCGTACGACGGCGGAGGTCGCCCCGGCTACACGGCCCCCGCCCCCGTCAGCGCCCGTACCTCGGTCTCCGCGTGTTTCGCCTCGTCCGGGATCTCCGGCGAGGTGACCGTGCCCAGCCAGCCGGCCAGGAAGCCCAGCGGGATCGAGACGAGGCCGGGGTTCTGGAGCGGGAAGAACTGGAAGTCGACGCCCGGGAACAGTGAATCGGGGCTGCCCGACACGACCGGCGAGAGCAGCACGAGGGCCAGCGCGGGGATCAGTCCGCCGTATACGGCCCAGACGGCACCGCGGGTGGTGAAGCCGCGCCAGAACAGGGAGTAGAGCAGCACCGGAAGGTTCGCGGAGGCGGCGACGGCGAAGGCCAGGCCCACCAGGAAGGCCACGTTGAGGTCCCTGGCGAGCAGGCCCAGCGCGATCGCGATCACCCCGATGCCGACCGCCGCCGTCCGCGCCACCGCGACCTCGCTGTACGGCTTGGCGCGGCGGCGGCGCAGCGACGCGTAGAGGTCGTGGGCCACGGAGGCCGAGGAGGCCAGCGTGATCCCGGCGACCACCGCGAGGATCGTGGCGAAGGCCACGGCGGCGACGATCGCGAACAGGACCGTGCCGCCCGTGGAGTCGGCGCCGCCGCCGAGGTCGAGTGCCAGCAGCGGGACCGCGGTGTTCCCCGCCGCGTTCGACTTCTTGAGGGCCTCCGGTCCGACGACGGCGGCTGCGGCGAAGCCGAGCACGATCATCATCAGGTAGAAGCCGCCGACGAGCCCGATCGACCAGACCACCGAACGGCGTGCGGCCCGCGCGGTCGGCACGGTGTAGAAGCGGGACAGGATGTGCGGCAGTCCGGCCGTACCCAGCACGAGCGCCAGGCCCAGGCTGATGAAGTCGAACCGCGCGGTCCAGTCCCCGCCGTACTTGAGCCCCGGCGCCAGGAACGACAGGCCGTGGCCGCTGCGGTCGGCCGCGGTGAGCAGCAGTTGGTCGATGTTCCCGTGGAAGCGCAGCAGCACCAGCACCGTCAGCGCGACGGTGGTGCTCAGCAGCAGGATCGCCTTGACGATCTGGATCCAGGTGGTGGCCCGCATCCCTCCCAACGACACATAGATCACCATGAGCGCGCCGACGCCGATGACGGTCCACGCCCGCGCGGCCGGGCTGGTCCCGCCCAGCAGCAGTGACACCAGACTGCCCGCGCCCACCATCTGTGCCACCAGATACAGAACGGACACGGCGACCGAGGAAGTTCCCGCCGCGATCCGCACGGGCCGCTCGCTCATCCGCGCGGCGACCACGTCGGCGAGCGTGAACCGCCCACAGTTGCGCACCAGTTCGGCGACCAGGAACAGCACCACGAGCCAGGCGACGAGGAAGCCCACCACGTAGAGCATGCCGTCGTAGCCGTACAGCGCGATGAGTCCGGTGACGCCGAGGAAGGAGGCGGCCGACATGTAGTCGCCCGCGATGGCAAAACCATTCTCCATCGGGGAGAAGAGCCGCCCGCCCGCGTAGAACTCCTCCGCCGAGCCGTGCCGGTTGCGGCTCACCCAGGTCGTGATCCCCAGGGTGACGGCGACGAACCCGCTGAACAGCAGCAACGCCAGCGTCTGATGATTGCCCGTCACAGAACACCGCCTCGGACACCACGCGTCAGTTCCTGGGTGTCCCACCGCAGTTCGAGCGCGGCCCGGTCCCTGCGCAGCCGCGCATGGCGGGCGTACGCCCAGGTCAGCAGGAACGTGGTGAGGAACTGCCCGAGCCCCGCGACCATCCCCACGTTCACGGCGCCGGCCACGGGCCGAGCCATCAGTCCGGGCGCGGTCGTCGCCGCCACCACGTAGGCCACGTACCAGGTGAGGAAGACGATCACGCCCGGCACCACGAACCTCAGATACCGGCTGCGCACCTCCTGGAAGGCCGCGCTGCGCTGCACGTCGAGATACACGTCCCCGGCCCGCAGCGCCGGTCCCCCGTCCTCCCTGCGCGCGGCCGGCACCTCGGGAGCGAGCGCCCCCGTGCCGTCCAGCTCGCCCCAGCCGGACGCGAGTGCGTCGTACCACGGGTCGTGGTACCTCACCTTTCCGGATGCCTCGGCGGGGGTCGGGTCATGACCTTCGTGGTTGTCGGCCGGCCCCTCGTGACCACTCGCGCCACCGCGGGGACGGCCGTTGCTTGACTGCATGCCCAAGGATGGACAGAACGGGAAGATCCCCGACTCTTCTTCTCCCGGGTCTTCACCCCATCAGGTGACTCAACCCGCTGGTGGCCGCACCAGTCCCTTCCCGTAGGCGTAACGCACCGCCTGCGCGCGGTCCTTGAGCCCCGTCTTGGCGAACAGGTTGTTGATGTGGGTCTTCACGGTCGCCGTGGAGACATGCAGTTCGCGGGCGATCTCCTGGTTGGTCAGGCCCTCGGCGATCAGCACCAGCACCTCGGCCTCCCGCGCGGTGAGCCCGTCCGGTGGCTCGGCGGGATCCGGCGAGGGCTGCGGCTCGGGGTCCGACAGGCGTTCCAGCAGCCGCCGTTGGATGCTCGGCGACAGACCCGCGTCCCCGGAGAGCACGCTCTGCACGGCCCGTACGATCTCGTCGCCGCCCGCGTCCTTGGTGAGGTAGCCGCGTGCTCCCGCGCGCAGCGCCGGGAAGAGTGACGCGTCGTCCGCGAAGGTCGTGAGCACCACGACCTGCGTTCCGGGATGTTCCGCGCGGATCCGCCGGGTCGCCTCGACACCGTCGCAGCGGGGCATGCGCAGGTCCATCAGGACGACGTCCGGGGCGAGTTCGGCGACGAGCCGCACCGCCTCGTCCCCGTCGACCGCGGCGCCGACGACCTCGATCCCGGGCAGCAGTCCCAGCAGCATCACGATGCCTTCCCGTACGACGGTCTGGTCGTCCGCGACCACGACCCGCGCGGGTTTCTTCAAGGCCGCCTCCGTCATGCGGGCACCTTCAGCGTCACCACGAATCCCTCCTCCTCCGGCCCGGCCCGCAGTGAACCACCCAGCAACTCGGCTCGTTCCCGCATGCCCAGCAGACCGTACCCACCTCCCGCACCGGTCAGTTCACCGGGCGAACCGCCAAAGTCCCGTACATCCAGCCGCACTTCGTGCTCGCCGTACTCCAGCCGAAGCAGCACCTTGGCGCCCGGGGCATGCTTGCGGACGTTCGTCAGGGCCTCCTGGGCGACCCTGCGCACGGCCTGCGAGGCCTCGGCCGAGAGCTGCCGCCGATCACCCGTAACAGTGACCTCCGCACCGGCCGTCGTAGCGACGATCTCGGTCAGGAAGTCCTCCAGCGGGGTCATCTCGCCCCGCAGGGCGGACAGGGCCTGCCGGGTCTCGGCGAGGCCGTCCCGGGCCATTCCCCGTGCTGCCACGACCCGTTCGAGGATCGTCTGCCGGTCCGCGCCCCGCTCGATCAGCAGCCGGGCAGCCTCCAGGTGCACGAGCTGGGCCGAGAGGCTGTGTGCCAGCACGTCGTGGATCTCCCGGGCTATACGGGCCCGTTCCGCCAGCGCGGCGGACTCCGCCTCGGCCGCGCGGGCCATGCGTTCCTGTGCGAGCAGCCGCTGGGCGTTGCCCCGCGCCTCGGCGTCGAGGCGGAGCGTGTAGCCGGCGAGGGCCAGTCCGGCTGTCGTGACCGCGGTGGTCAGCCATACGTCGTTGTTGACCGCGGCGTAGGTCGCGAGGGAGACCGATGTCACGGGGAGGGCGACCGCGATGGGCAGCCGCTCCAGCGAGGTAACCGCACATCCGCACCAGACGACGAGGGCCGGGACCGTGAAGCCCGCCGCCTGTCCCGCGATCGCGATTCCGATGAGCGCGGCGATGAGGCCCAGCGACGGCCAGAGTCTGTGGGCGAGGGTGGTGCGCCAGAAGCCCCAGGCGAGGGTCGCGGTCACGAGGATCCCGGCAATGCCGCCGGCGAGGGCCCAGCCGTGGAGGTGGTGGCCGGTGTAGGCGCCCCACAAGAGCACGCCGAGCACCAGCAGCCGCACGGCCCAGGCGAGCAGGCGCCGGGGCCGTGAGACTCCCGCCCGTGTCAGCGCCTCCCGCGAGGGCCAGCGCGTCCACGCGTTCTCCGTCACGCGCGCTCCTTCCGGGCGGGCCTCGTCATGCCGAGACCGTACGCCGGGGCGGGTCCGGCCGTCCCGGTGACGGACTGGGCCCGCCAGACCAGGACGCCGGAGCGAACCAGCAGCGTGGCCGCGAGACCGAGCATCAGGGCGGAGCTGTTCTGGTGCACGCCGATCAGCGCGCCAAGGGCGATGAGGCCGACGCGCAGGGCTATGCCGACGATCCAGACGCCTCCGCTCGCCTTGGTGCTCTTGCTCCACACGGAACCGTCCGCCTCCACCCACAGGCGTGTGGTCCAGGCCCAGCCGGCGCCGGTGGCCAGCCCGATGAGCAGCTCGACACCGAGCAGGAGGGCCGACTCGGTGTGGTGGTGCGCGTCGAGTATGCCGGGCTCGCGGAGGGCGACGACGGCGAGGACGGCAGGGAGGAGCCACCAGCGCCGGTCGGTCCCGATCTGGCGGGCGCTGAACTGTCGCGCGATCACCAGGGCGGCGACGGCCACGATCACCAACGCGTTGACGAGCCCGGACATCAGAGCCTCCGTGAGCGGAAGGGGATGTCGGCGGCGAGCGCTGCCGACGCCTTCGAAGCTACGGAAATTCGCAGGTCGGCAGATCGGCGCCAGGGTGGATCGTGGGTGGATCCTCCGACCGCACCGACCTCCACCCACGGGTGGAGCGGACCGACGGCGCCGAGTTTCGGCCGGTGCCTCGGCTCCGGCCCCGGTGCGGTTCCGGGCCGGGGGCCAAGACCGGGATCGGTTTCGGCCCTGGCCCGGGGTTGGGAGCCGACCGGGGATCGGAGTCAGGACCCGCCCCGAGCCGACCCGACCTGGCCGAGACCAGAACCGGACCTCGAATCGGGACCCGAGCCGACGTCCGGCGCCACCGGGCAGACGTTGACCGCCAGGCGGCGACCGTCAGACGTCAAACGCCGGGCACCGGCCGGCCCTCGGTTCCGGGCCCGGATCGGGCTCGGAACGGGACCGGAGCCGATGCCCGGCGCCGCCGGTCAGACGTCGTCTGTCACACGTCGTCTGTCACACGTGGGCGATCACGCGTCGATGCGCGACCGGTCCAGGGTCGCGGCCGAGCTGGAGATGAACTCCTTGCGCGGTGCCACGTCGTTGCCCATCAGCAGATCGAAGACCTGCTCGGCCGCGTCCAGGTCGGAGAGGTTGATCCGGCGCAGGGTGCGGTGACGGGGGTCCATCGTGGTCTCGGCCAGCTGGTCGGCGTCCATCTCGCCGAGACCCTTGTAGCGCTGGATGGAGTCCTTGTACCGGACGCCCTTGCTCTGGAACTCCAGGAGCTTCTCGCGCAGTTCGCGGTCCGAGTACGTGTAGACGTACTTGTCCTGGCCCTTCTTGGGCTGGACGAGTTCGACCCGGTGCAGCGGCGGCACCGCGGCGAACACCCGGCCGGCCTCGACCATGGGCCGCATGTAGCGCTGGAAGAGGGTCAGGAGCAGACAGCGGATGTGGGAGCCGTCCACATCGGCGTCGGTCATCATGATGATCTTGCCGTAGCGGGCCGCGTCGATGTCGAAGGTGCGGCCCGATCCCGCTCCTATGACCTGGATGATGGCGCCGCACTCGACATTCTTCAGCATGTCGGTGACGGACGACTTCTGGACGTTGAGGATCTTGCCGCGGATCGGCAGCAGCGCCTGGAACTCGGAGTTCCGGGCGAGCTTGGCGGTACCGAGCGCGGAGTCTCCCTCGACGATGAACAGTTCGCTGCGCTCGACGTCGTCGCTGCGGCAGTCGGCGAGCTTGGCGGGCAGGGACGAGGACTCCAGGGCCGTCTTGCGGCGCTGCGCGTCCTTGTGCTGCCGGGCCGCGATACGCGTACGGGCAGCGGCGACGGCCTTCTCCATGACCACCCGGGCCTGGGCCGCCGCGTCGCGCTTCGTCGAGGTCAGGAAGTCCTTGAACTCCTTGGTGACCACGTTGGTGACGATACGGCGAGCCGCCGACGTACCGAGCACCTCCTTGGTCTGGCCCTCGAACTGGGGCTCGGCGAGTCGTACGGTGACGACCGCGGTGAGGCCCTCCAGGGCGTCGTCCTTGACGACGTCGTCCTCGGCGACACGCAGCAGCTTCTTGGCGCGCGCCACCTCGTTCATCGTCTTCACGATGGCCTGCTCGAAGCCCGCGACGTGGGTGCCGCCCTTGGGCGTGGCGATGATGTTGACGAACGACTTGAGGGTCGTGTCGTAGCCGGTCCCCCAGCGCAGCGCGATGTCGACACCGAGTTCACGGGTGACCTCGGTGGGTGTCATCTGGCCGTGGTCGTCCAGGACGGGCACCGTCTCCTTGAAGGTGCCCTGACCCGTCAGCCGGAGCACGTCGCAGACCGGCTTGTCGGTCGCCAGGTACTCGCAGAACTCGCTGATGCCGCCGTCGAAGCGGAAGGACTCCTCGCCCTTGCTGCCGCCCTCGCCGAGGCCGTACTCGTCGCGGACGACGATGGTCAGACCGGGCACCAGGAACGCGGTCTGGCGGGCCCGCTGGTGCAGGTTCTCCAGGGAGAGCTTGGCGTCCTTGAGGAAGATCTGGCGGTCCGCCCAGTAGCGCACGCGCGTGCCGGTGCGGGTCTTGGGGACCCGCTTGGTCTTGCGCAGACCACCGGGTTCGAACGCCGCGTCGGGACCGGCGGTGGCGAAGGAGCCGGGCACACCGCGCCGGAAGCTGATGGCATGGGTACTGCCGCCGCGGTCCACCTCTACGTCGAGCCGCGCGGACAGGGCGTTCACCACGGAGGCACCCACGCCGTGCAGACCGCCGGAGGCGGCGTAGGAGCCGCCGCCGAACTTGCCGCCGGCGTGCAGCTTGGTCATGACGACCTCGACACCGGAGAGACCGGTCTTGGGCTCGACGTCGACCGGGATGCCCCGGCCGTTGTCCCGCACCTCCACGGAGGCGTCGTCGTGGAGGATCACCTCGATGTGGTCGCAGTAGCCCCCGAGGGCCTCGTCCACGGAGTTGTCGATGATCTCCCACAGACAGTGCATCAGGCCACGGCTGTCGGTCGACCCGATGTACATGCCCGGGCGCTTGCGTACGGCCTCTAGCCCCTCAAGGACGAGCAGGTGCCGCGCGGTGTAGTTGGAACCGTCCCGGTCTGCTCCTGCCAGCAGCGCTGTCGACGGCACGGACGTTTCGGCGGTCACGCGGTTCGCTCCTCGCTGAATTTCAGATGAGGCCCTTTTGGGTAAGGGCTCGGCTTCGGTTGCCGCTCAGAGGGTACCGAGGCCTGGTAGAGCCGTTGTAACGCCACCCTCGTCTCCTCCTCACAGTAGTCCAGGGTCGTATACCTGTTCGATCCCTCGATGGAGTGAAGTACATATCACGTTCCCTTCGGGGCATGAACCATTTAGGCTCCGGGCACGTCCTCATGAACAACCGGCAACCCAGCCGGGAGGACCGACCCCTGACCCACAGCGCGAACCCGTACAGACACATAGACACGCAATACGGCACATTCGCCGCCAACCGGCAGCAGACAGCAGCCCCGGAAGATTTTTTCGAGGAAAAGCCCAGAGCGGGAACGTTTTCGGGCTGGTTGGATGTTGACCCTGGTACGACAGCTCGTCGAGCTAGAGAAGAGGCGACGTGACTACTGTTCTGACCCCCGCGAGCCCGCTGACGGCCGCCGACCGCTGCGACCGCTGCGGCGCCCAGGCATACCTGCGCGTCGTCCTGCTCAGCGGCGGAGAACTGCTCTTCTGCGCCCACCACGGCCGCAAGTTCGAGCCGGAACTCAAGAAGATCGCCGCTGAGATACAGGACGAGTCGGAGCGACTGACCGCCGCTCCCGCAGCAAGCACTCCTGAAGAAGAGCGCTGACACTTCGCGTCCACGACGAGCCAGCACCGGCACAGGCCGGCGACGGGCGGCCCCGCTCCTGAACCACAGGAGCAGGGCCGCCCGTCCTCGTATCCGCCGATGCCCCTCAGGGGCCGTCAGGCGCCCTTGTGCGGACCCGGTGCGCCGCGGTGGCGGCCGAGGGTCCGCAGGACGTCGGACACCCGGGTGTAGACGCCGGGGCTCCCGGCCCGCCCGCACCCGCTGCCCCACGACACGAGCCCGATCAGCCGGCCCTGCGCGACCAGCGGCCCCCCGCTGTCCCCCTGACAGGCGTCACGGCCCCCCTGGGGCTCCCCTGCGCACAGCATGGCCTCGGGGAGGTAGGTGCCGTCCGCACCGCCCGGATACGCCTCCTCGCAGCGGGCGTCGGGCAGCACGTGGACGCGCGCGGCGTGCAGGCTGCCCGCGTAGTCGCCGCCGCCGCTGAGATCGCCCCAGCCGTAGACCGTGGCGGCCGTGCCCGGCCGGTAGGCCGTGTCCCCCGTGGCCGCCATCCCGATGACCGAGCTCTGCGGCAGCGGCGCGGCGAGGGTGAGCACGGCGAAGTCGCCGGCGTTGCTGACGGTGTCGTAGTCCGGGTTGACCGACACGTCCCGTACGGCGATCGCCTGGCCGCTGCCCGAGAGCAGGTCCGTACGGCCCGCGAGGACCTTGAGGTCGCCCGCGCGGTTTGGCGGCGTACCGACGACGTCGTCGCCCATGCAGTGGGCCGCCGTCAGGACGGTGGTCCGGCCCACCGCCACACCGCCGCAGAACTGCCCCGCCCGGGTACCCCCGAACCGGTCACGGCTGGACAGCGCCACCGTCCACGGGCTCTCGGAGACATCGACCGGGAACCCGCCGACGACGATGCTGTCGGCGGCCACGGGGGCCGCGGAGACCAGCGGTATGGCGGACGCGGCGGCCGCCAGGACCAGCGGCCGGGTCAGCGCCCGGGCAAAGGGACGACGCATGCACGTTCCTCACTCTGGGATGGTGATCGGAGACCCAGAGTGATCCAGCGTGCCGCACCGCGCACCCGCGGCCGACACGAAGGCCCGGCTCCCCGAAAGGAGACCGGGCCTTCCGTGACGTACGACTACGGCCTAGTCGAGGTAGTCGCGCAGCACCTGCGAACGCGACGGGTGGCGCAGCTTCGACATGGTCTTGGACTCGATCTGGCGGATGCGCTCGCGGGTGACCCCGTACACCTTGCCGATCTCGTCGAGGGTCTTCGGCTGACCGTCGGTGAGACCGAAGCGCATCGAGACCACACCGGCCTCGCGCTCGGACAGGGTGTCCAGGACGGAGTGCAGCTGCTCCTGGAGGAGCGTGAAGCTGACCGCGTCGGCCGGGACGACGGCCTCGGAGTCCTCGATGAGGTCACCGAACTCGCTGTCGCCGTCCTCACCCAGGGGGGTGTGCAGGGAGATCGGCTCACGGCCGTACTTCTGGACCTCGATGACCTTCTCCGGGGTCATGTCGAGTTCCTTGGCCAGCTCCTCCGGGGTGGGCTCGCGGCCCAGGTCCTGGAGCATCTGGCGCTGCACGCGCGCGAGCTTGTTGATGACCTCGACCATGTGCACCGGGATACGGATGGTGCGGGCCTGGTCGGCCATCGCGCGGGTGATCGCCTGACGGATCCACCAGGTGGCGTACGTGGAGAACTTGTAGCCCTTGGTGTAGTCGAACTTCTCGACCGCGCGGATGAGACCGAGGTTGCCCTCCTGGATCAGGTCCAGGAACAGCATGCCGCGGCCGGTGTAGCGCTTGGCCAGGGAGACCACCAGACGGAGGTTCGCCTCCAGGAGGTGGTTCTTGGCGCGGCGGCCGTCCTCGGCGATGATCTCCAGCTCGCGCTTGAGCTTGGGGGCGAGCTTGTCGGCGTTGGCCAGCTTGTCCTCGGCGAACAGGCCTGCCTCGATGCGCTTGGCGAGCTCGACCTCCTGCTCCGCGTTGAGGAGCGGGACCTTGCCGATCTGCTTGAGGTAGTCCTTGACGGGGTCGGCGGTGGCACCGGCAGCGGCGACCTGCTGCGCGGGTGCGTCGTCCTCGTCCTCGTCGGAGAGTACGAAGCCGGCGCTCTCGGCGCCCTCGGGCTCGTCCCCGGTCTTGCCGGGGGTCTCCTCGACGGCCTCGTCGTCGACGAGTTCGGCGTCGTCCTTCTTGGCGCTGGTCTTCTTGGCCGCCGCAGCAGTCGTCTTCTTGGCGGCGACCTTCTTGGCCACCGCCTTCTTGGCGGGCGCCGCCTTCTTGGCAACGGCCTTCTGGGCGTCGTCCTCGGCGGGAGCGTCGGCGAGGGGCGCCGCCGGAGTCGCGGTGGCGGTGGCCTTCTTGGCGGTCACCGTCTTCGCGGCGACCGTCTTGGTGGCGGTGCGCTTGGCCGGACTCTTCGCTGCGACGCTCTTTCGGGTGCGCTTGGGCTCCGCGGCACTGACCATCAGCGTCACACCCTCTTCCTCGAGGATCTGGTTGAGGCTGCGCAGTACGTTCTTCCACTGAGTGGCCGGAATCTGGTCAGCTTCGAAGGCCCGACGCACGTCATCGCCGGCGATCTGCCCCTCAGCCTTTCCCCGCTCGATGAGCGCCATGACAGAGACGGACTCGGCGATCTCCGGCGGGAGCGTACGGGATGTGCTGGCCGACACGAACAACCTCTCGGAACGATGGAAAACGGCTTCCGGCCCCGTCCGGTACGGACAGGAACCGACGACCGCCGACTGGGGATGGGCCGACGGCGCGGGCTGGGGCCGGGAAGAATCACAGCGCCTTGAACGGCGTCCGTATTCCCTTCCGCGGCTGTCACCTCTTAGGTCATCGCGCAGTTCCCGCGAGCGTTACGCCCAATCTGCGTGGCCCGAGTCACACCCCGTAAGCGCTCAAAAACGGTCAGACGCGGGCAGAGGAGGTCACCCGGGGCCGCGAGAGGCACTTCTCGGGGCGATCCGGCGCCCGTCGCGCCGCCGGACCCCGCCGGTTCCCTGGAGGATCCTGCGGGGTCCGGCGGAAGACGGCGACCAGGCCGGGCGGCGCCACGGGAGCGCGACGCGCCTCGACCGCGCCTGCCACCCCGCGCGTCAGTGTTCGCGCGGGGCAGGCACCACGCGCTCCACCTCGGGGTGCACGATGAGCAGCTGCCGCATGGCCGCCTCGGCCGCCGCACCGTCGCCGGCCGCGAGGGCGTCGACGATCCGGGCGTGGTGCGCCAGGGAGGCGTCGTTCGGGCGGTCACAGCCCGTGACCGGGCCGCCGGAGACCTGGAGGGCAGAGGAGACGATCCCGGAGAGGTGCTCCAGCATGCGGTTGCCCGCGACCTGGATGAGCAGCGAGTGGAACTCGGCGTCCGCGCGGGAGAAGGTCAACGCGTCGCCCTGCGCCATGGCGTGACCCATGATCTCGACCATGTCGGAGAGGCGCTGCTGGACATCCTCGCGCCCGTGCCCGGCGGCGAGGCGCGCGGCGAGGGGCTCGATCGTCCAGCGCAGCTCGCTCAGCTCGCGGCGCTGGTTGTCGCGCTGCGGGCCGAAGGCGCGCCACTCGATGATGTCCGGGTCGAGGAGGTTCCAGTCGCTGACGGGACGCACGCGCGTGCCGACGTTCGGGCGGGCACTGACCAGGCCCTTGGCCTCCAGGACGCGCAGCGACTCGCGGACGACGGTGCGGGAGACCTCGAAGCGCTGGCCGATCTCCTCGGGCACCAGCGGGCGGTCGGCACCCAGGTCGCCGGAGACGATCATCTGGCCCAGCTGCTGGACGAGTTGGCCGTGCAGTCCGCGTCCGCGGCTGCCCGCGGCACGACGGCCCACGCGGCCCAGCTCGGGGTCGGAACCGTCCCAGGAAGGGGCTCCGAGGCGCTCGGTGACGGGCGCCTCGGCATAGGGGTAGCGGTCGAGTTCGCCCGGGCCGGCGAGACCGGAGTCTGCGGAGCGGGCGGCGGTCATCATGGTGTGCGCAAGGGTACTCACGGATCCTTTGTCGGCGCTGGCTCCAACTCCCTTGAGGTCTTTGGTGAAAAGCACACGAAAGGGTGATCGCTCACCCCGTCGCAATTGACGCCTTATCGGAAAGAAATGGGCTTTCTCCGGGGAGTTGTGCGCAGAGCGGGACCCGAAGGGTGCGCGCGGTCGTCATCGGACCCTGCTACGCAGGGTCGTGAGCAGATACGCGCAGAGCAGTGCGGTCAGCGACAACGCCAGTGCCCCGCCCACGGGTTGGACGACGACTCGTGCCGCCGCGGACAGATACCGCTCACCCCCGAAGGGCCACTGCAGCAGGAACACCTTCCGCAGCCGCAGCGGAAAGCCCGCCGCGGCCCGCACGGCCGGACCTTCCAGCGCCTTGTGCACGAGGGGTACGACGAGAATCGGTACGGCGACCACCGCGGCGAGCCCTGCCGTGGTGGACCGGAAGATGCCCGCGGCCAGCACCCCGGCCCAGGCGCACCCGACGACCAGCCCGGTCCAACTCGCGCTCGCCGAAAGCCAGTCGGTGGGAACCTGCGCGAGCTCCCGTCCGTATACGAGGTAGAGCACTTCGGCGTCGCAGCCCACGGTGAGAAGGCCCAGCAGCAGCGCGGTGGCCGCGGCGACGAGGAGCTTCGCGAGGAGCAGCCCCATCCGCCGGGGGACGGTGCCGCGGTCCGCCGCCAGGGCAGGGTGGCGGAACTCGTCGCCGAAGGCGAACGCCCCTAGCAGTCCCGCGCCGAGCGCCGCGGGCGGCAGAGGCAGTTCGCGTGGCCACGCGGCCAGCAGGCGCGACTGCGGGGTGTGCCCGATGCGGGCCAACAGCAGTGCGGTGAGGGCGGACACGACGAGTACGGCGGCCCCGGTCAGGAACCCGGTGCCGATACCGGTGGCCCGGCGCAGCTCGTAGCGGAGCGGACGCAGCGGGCTGGGGGCGGAGCGGACGGAGATGGGGGGCGGGAGCGGGGGCAGGGCGTCGAGGGTGGCGGCTCGCGAAGGGCGGGGGGCACGCGCGGGGGGCAGGGTGCCGGTCGTCTCTTCGGGGTCGATGAGGGGGACCAGCCGGGAGCGGGTGGGGCTCGGCGCGCGGGGGCCGGGCGTCGCAGGGGAGCTTGTGGTGGTCGGCTGAGCCGCGGGGTCAACGGCGGTGTCCCGCAAGGGGCTGACGGCAGTTGCCCGAGCCTCGTGCGGCGGGTGGACTGCTGCGGCGGGTTCCGGTCCTTCGGCGGCCTCCGAGCGCTCCGCCGAGGGGGCCGGCACGCGCGGCTCGTCACCGGTCTCCGGCCCACCCTTGGGGGACGTACCGGCCCCGGGCCCCATATCGCCGATCTCGTCGGCGAGTTGGTGCACGAGGATGTCGTGCCGGAACGCGGTCTCGCCGACGTCCGCGCACGTACTGCCGTACACGGAAAGGCGGTTTCCCTCCTCCCGTACGACTTCGACGGAGCGGTGCGCGGTGCGGGCCTCCTTGGTGAGGAGGGCGGCGAGGCGGGCGGCGTGCGGGGTGCGGACCGCGACGCGGGGGCGCAGCCGGGTGCGGGCGAAGTCTCCGGCCTCCTGGTCGGCGACGAGTCTGCCCTGTTCGAGGGTGACGACCCGGTCGGCGCTGCGGGCGGCTTCCTTGGGCTGGGCCGTGGTGAACAGGACCGTGCCGCCCTGGGCGGCGTGCGCGCGCAGCATGCCGTGGAGCCAGCGGCTTTCGCGGGCGGAGAGCTCGCCGGCGGGTTCGTCCAGCACCAGTGTGTGCGGGTCGGACAACAGCGCGCAGGCGAGGCCCAGGCGGCGGTCCATGCCGCGGGCGAGGCTGCCGAGGCGTTCGTCGCGCAGGCTCACGAGGCCGACCACTTCGAGGACCTCGTCGGCCCGCCGGGCCGGAACACCCGCCGCGGCGCACAGCATCCGCAGATGGCCGCGGACCGAGCGGGCCGGATGTCCCGGTACATCGCCCAGGAGCACGCCGACCTCGCGCGACGGGTGGGCGATGCGATGCAGGGGGCGGCCCCTGAAGTAGGTGATTCCACGCCCCTGTTGGAGTTCTAGCATGAGCCTGAGCGCGGTCGTCTTTCCCGCACCCGGTGCTCCGAGGAGTGCGGTGACACTGCCCGCACGGGCCTCGAAGGAGACGTCGTCGACGGCGGGCGGATGCTCCTTGCGGGCGTTGCTGGTCAGTCCGAAGGCCTGGATCACCCACAGCAAGATAGCGCGCTATGTCCGTTTTTTCGGGCACCGAACGGCCCGCACCGCAAGGCTTGATCGCCCCGGTCGAGGTGCTACGGCCTCACACCTCGGGGCGCAGCATCGGCGGGTTGAGCAGCGTGGCCCCGCCGGCCCGGAACAGCTGTGCCGGGCGTCCGCCCTGACGCGTCGTCGTACCGCCGGTCGGGACGAGGAAGCCGGGCGTGCCGGTCACCTTGCGGTGGAAGTTGCGCGGGTCGAGCGCCACTCCCCACACCGCCTCGTAGACGCGGCGCAGTTCACCGACGGTGAATTCGGTGGGGCAGAACGCCGTGGCCAGGGACGAGTACTCGATCTTCGAACGGGCGCGCTCCACCCCGTCGGACAGGATCTGCGCGTGGTCGAAGGCCAGCGGCGCCACCGGGTCGCCGTCGCGTCCGAAGCCGCCCTGTTGCAGCAGTTCCTCGACGGGTGCCCAGCGCGCGTTGCTGGCGTCGCCGCCGGCGCGGGGTGCGGGCAGGTCGGGGGCGAGGGCGAGGTGGGCGACGCTGACGACGCGCATCCGCGGGTCGCGCTTGGGGTCGCCGTAGGTCGCGAGCTGCTCCAGATGTGCTCCGTTGTCCTGGGCGGGGACCGCCGGGTCGTGGGCGCGCAGTCCCGTCTCCTCGGCCAGCTCGCGGGCGGCGGCCTGGGCCAGGTCCTCGTCGGCCCGCACGAAGCCGCCTGGCAGCGCCCAGCGTCCCTGAAAGGGCGGCTCACCCCTGCGTACCGCCAGCCCGCACAGAGCATGGCGGCGCACGGTCAGCACGACCAGGTCCACGGTGACGGCGAAGGGCGGATACGCTGACGGGTCGTAGGACATGCGGCGATCATAGTCGTCTGCCTGACGATAAACACTCCCTTCGTCGGTACCGCCGTGACTGATCCACTTCGGTGCGATACGCGGTTCTTCCTCCGCTTCCGGCCGTCGGCCGACAGGGACTCGTACGAGGTCACGCTCCCAATTGCAGTCCGTCGGCCGCCTCCTCGACCATGGCGACACCGAGTCGGCCGACCCGTACGGAGAAGGGGGCGCCCGCGATCCGCAGTCCCGTCAGGCCGATCTCACCCAGGGGCGCGCTGCGGACCGGGCGGAGGGTGACCGTCCCGGCGGGGGCATCGGGGCGGATGCCCGCGAGGGTGGTCAGCAGCAGTACTCCGGCGGCGGCTGCCGTGGCCGCCGGGCGGCAGGCGGCCGGGTGGGGAAGGGGAGAGCTCCCGTCGGTGCGCTGCTCCCCCGCGTACATCTCGGGGAGCCGGTGTCCGAACGCCTCGGCCGCAGCCAGGACGCCGCGCAACAGCGAGGTGGCCTCCTTCTCGTAGCCGCCGGCGGCCAGGCCCGCGACGGCGATGGCCGTCTCCTGCACCCGCACGGCGCCGCTCCGGTGGCCGAACGGGCTGAATCCCGGTTCTTTCGCGCCCAGCCCGCGCAGTCCCCAGCCCGAGTCCATCGCCGGGCTACCGAGCAGCCGGGCGAGTTGTTCCGCCCGCGCCTTGTCGAGCAGACCAGGTGCGTACTCGCCGCCGCCGAGCAGTCCGGTGTCGAGGAGATGGGCCGCGGTCGCGCCGAGGTGCGGCACGAGGCGTCCGTCCGGAAGCCGGGCCGCCGCCGGGCGACCGCCGCCCAGGTCCCCGATCCAGAAGTCCGCGCGGAAGACGGTGCGCAACTCCTGGGCCCATTCCCGGAGTTCGACACCGCCGGGTCTGCCGAACGCGTCCAGCAGATCGGCTCCGAGCAGCGCTGCCCGGTGGGCGTGGGCCTGTGTCTCGCAGCGGACGGGTCCGCCGGGCTGCGGGTCGCGCAGATAGGTACCGCCGCCCACAGTTGTCCGCAACCAGGTCAGACAGCGCTCCGCGGCCGGCAGCAACTCCTGTGTCTCCTGCTCCGGGAGCCCCCAGCGGCGGGCCTCCGCGAGCAGCACCGGGAAGAGCAGGGTCGCCTCCGTCCCCGTGCACCCCGGCGGCAGATGGGCGCCCGCATCGCGGCGCGGTCCCGGGATCATGCCGAACTGGGCTCCGGGGCGCGGGAGTTGGGTCCGGGCCAGGGTCCGCAGTGTGCCCGCGGCGAGCCGCGTGCCGAGGGGCAGCGTCATACGGGCCGCCGTGAGCGACTCCGCCGGGGCCAGACCGCACCGCCAGGGCGCCCCGGCCGCGAGATGCGTGTCGGCGGGGTGTGCGGGGTCGCGCAGCAGCAGTGCCTGGAGATCCTCGACGCTGGTGCGCAGCAGCGCCTGGACTCGGGGGTCGTCACCGGCCGCCCGTGCGGAGGCGAGTGGGCTGGTCGCCGCGTGGCCCACGGCCCGTACCGGTCCCGCGCCGTCCGGCCGCACCCGCAGTTCCACGCTCGCCGTACCGCCCGGTGGCAGTTCGAACTCCCAGCGCAGCAGCCCTGCGGAGGCCAGCGCGTCGGCGGGAGGCGGGTCGGCGGTGACCGTCGAGTTCCCGGTGGAGCCGGACCAGCGCAGCCCGGAGTCGTGCACGGTGGCGGGGAGTTCGGGTCCCGTGCCGCCTGCTGCGATCGCGCCCAGCTCCGCCAGGTCGGCGCCGAGCGCCACCTCGACCGGCAGGCGCAGCGGGCGCCAGGACACGCTGCGCAGGATGATGCGCTCCGTACCGTCGGCGTGCCGGATCCGCTCGACCACGAGGTCTGGGTCCGGGCCGCAGTCGGGGGCCACCCGTACGGTTCCCACGAAGCGGGCGCGGTCGGCCGCCGTCATCCTGGCCTGCACCGCCAGCGGTTCACGTCCGGCCACCCGCACCTGGCAGCGGGAGAGCACCCGCCGGCCCGCGCGGTAGAACCCCTCCAGTCCCCGGCCGTTCAGCTGGCCCTGCTCGGTGGAGACGGCGAGCCCCGGGAGGGCGACGCAGATCAGCGTGTTGTGGGTGGGTGGCAGTTCGACGGATCGGCGGGGCGTCGGACGAGGCGTGCGCGGCACGGGGCTCTGCGGCGGGGAGAGCGAGGAGGACCGGAGCGGGGACGGGGACGGGGATGGGGACAGGGACCGGGACGGGGGTGGCGGTGGACGGCGGATCTGACCGGGCGCCAAGCCACCCGCCGGCCGTTGCGACGGCTGCGACGGCTGCGACGGCTGCGACGGCTGCGACGGCTGCGACGGCTGCGACAAGCTTCCGCCAGGGCGGTCACCGGCATCGGAGGGCGGAGTCGGCTGATGCATGGGCGGCTTCTTCTGCGCTCTGTGCGCCTCGGACGTGTTCGGCGCCGGATGGAGAGTCCCGAGAGGACAAGGGCTGTGCGGCGACACGACCCGATCAGGCGTTCCGCCACTCAGGTGAACGGAGCCGGGCTCCTCCTGGTCACGCCCGCGGCCCGGGAAGCCGACCGAATGGCGGTGGGTCGGGTGAGACGGGCGCTTGGCACCGGTCCTCCACCTTTTGATCACCCGTCCCCCTCGATGCCGTTGCTCCCCTGCAGAGGCAGCTCCTTGCAGGTGTCACGGCGCCGCGAACCGCTCTTTCCCGAGGTGCGCGCACGCGTGCCGCCCGGACGCGCGGTGCCCTGCGCCGGTGTGCGAGGGCGGGAGCCGTCCGGTTCCGCGGAACGGGGGCGGTCCTCGGCTCCGTCGGCGGTACGCGCACGGCGTCGACGGCGTGAAGCCGTGGGCGTCGCCACCGGTGCCTGGACGTCGCCGGAACCGCTCGCTCCCTGGGCTGCGGAACCATCGGTGACCGCCGATTCACCCACCCCAGCTCGCTCCTTCCGCTCCGCCCGCAAGCAGCGGCGGATCGACTCCGGGTCCAGTCCCTCGTTGCAGGCCTGGTGCAGGAGGCGGGCGAACAAGTAGTCGGAGTCGGCGCCCAGGGCCATGGCCAGGGCTTCCCGGGCCTCCAGGTCGTCGCCGGTCGACCATGCGACCCAGCCCGCGAGTGTGAGCGGGGCCGCGGCGTGTTCGCCGTAGGGCCCGACGCAGCGGCGGGCCAGCGCGCGCCAGAGGCGCAGAGCCGGGACCGCCTCGTCGCCCTCCATCCATTCGGCCGCGCGGTCGCGGGTCGTACGGTCCTGGAGGCCGAGGATCAGGGTGGCCGCTTCGTCGTGGGCGAGCAGTTCGTCGTCGCGCAGGTCCGACCGGAGGGCGCCGGACACGGGTGGTGCCGCGACGAACCGGTTCAGGACCAACCGAGCGAGATCCAGTGTCTCGTGCGCCACGTCCGCGCGGTAGGCGTCGTCGAGGAGGCGAGGTACCAGGACCGAACCGGCGGCGTCCAGTGCGGCCTCCTGCTCCAGTGCGGCGGCCGTCTCCCACGGTTGCAGCCTGCTGCGCAACTCGCGCAGTGTGCCGCGCACTTGGAGTCCGGCGTAGGTCGCCGCGGCGGCCAGCACGGAGGTGCCGGGCAGGCCCATCGGGGATCCGTCGACCGGGCAGCATCCCTCGATCGGGCAGCAGTAGGACCAGAAGCGGCCGTCCGAGATGCAGAGTGCCTCGATGACCGTCACATCGAGACGGCCGCACTCGGTGCGCAGCTTCTGCACCAGTGGACGCAGACGCTCCATGACCTGGCGCCCCGACTCGCCGGGCGCCGGCTCCTGGCAGACGTAGGCGATCATCTGCTCGGGCCGGGTGCCCCTGCGCTCGCTGCCGGTCACCAGGCCGTGGGCCAACTGCCGTGCCACGGACGCCCAGTCGTCCGCGCCGGCGGGAATGCCCAGCCGGGCTCGGCCACCGAAGCGGCCTCGACCGCCGCGATCGTGCAGGGCGACGAGGACGATGCTGTCCTCGGGGCGGTATCCGAGAAGGTACGGCAGGGCGTCGGCGAGTTCGGCCGGGGTGCGCAGGGTGACCTGGTGGTCGGCGCCGTGTCGGTCGTACGCGGTGGGCTCGATGTCGCCGTTTTCGGAGGATCCGGTCGTTTCGCTGTGATTCGTCATGCGTTGACGATCTCGCAAATCGCCCCAATCCGCTTGAGCCTGTGGATAAGTCCGGTCAGGGGCACGTCATATGGAGTTCGATGTGGCCAAGTCGGCCCGGGCGACCGTGAGATGCGAACCGGAATCGAACGCTCGGCCGCCCGGCAAGGCGGATCCGGCCACGGAATCTCAGCCCGCCGCAGCAAGGACCAGCGGAAGAACCTGGTCGCTGCCTGCGCGGCGGAGCAGCCGTGCGGCGACCGCCAGGGTCCAGCCGGAGTCGGTGTAGTCGTCCACGAGCAGGACGGGGCCGGGATGGGCGGTCAGGGCGCCGGCCAGTTCCTCGGAGACGGCGAAGGCGTCGGACAACGCCCTGAGGCGTTGGGCGGAGTTGCTGCGGCGGGCCGCGTGCGTGCCGTCCGGGCCGGTGTGCGTCAGGGCGCCCAGGAGGGGGAGGCGGCCGATGGTCGCGATGCCCTGGGCTAGGGACCCGACCAGTTGCGGACGGGCCAGCGACGGTACGGCCACGACTCCCACGGGACGGGCGGAGGGGTCGGTGACGTCCGGCGCCCAACCCCCGGGAGAACGCGCCCAGTCGGCGAGGACCGCCACCGCGGCCTTCAGGACGTCGTCGGGGACCGGGCCGTCAGGTGCGTTCTCGGCCAGCAGCGGGCGCAGCCTGTTGCCCCAGCCGATGTCCGAGAGGCGCCCCAGGGCACGTCCTGTGGAGCACTGGTCCTTGGCGGGGATGCGTCCCTTGAGGTCGACGCCCAGTGCGGCCATCCCGGTCGGCCACATCCGGCGCGGCTCGATCTCCGTGCCCGGGCGGTCGAGTTCCTTCGTCGCCCCTGTCAGCGTCTCCGACGAGACGGAGGAGTCGATCCAGGCGCCCGCGCAGTTGTCGCAACGGCCGCAGGGCACCGCCCCTTCGTCGTCCAGCTGTTGGCGCAGGAACTCCATCCGGCACTGGGACGTACTCACGTAGTCGCGCATGGCCTGCTGTTCGGCCGCTCGCTGTTTGGCCACCCAGGTGTACCGCTCGGCGTCGTACACCCACTCGGCTCCCGTGGCCGCCCAGCCGCCCTTCACGCGCTTGACCGCTCCGTCGACGTCCAGGACCTTCAGCATCGTCTCCAGACGGCTGCGCCGGAGATCCACGGCCGTCTCCAGGGCCGGTACGGACAGCGGCCGTCCCGCGTCGGCGAGGGCCGAGAGGGTCTGGCGGACCTGTGTCTCGGGCGGGAAGGCCGTATCGGCGAAGTAGCGCCAGATGGCCTCGTCCTCCCTGCCCGGCAGGAGCAGTACGTCGGCGTGGGCCACACCGCGCCCCGCGCGGCCCACCTGCTGGTAGTACGCGATCGGTGAGGAGGGCGAGCCGAGGTGGACCACGAAGCCCAGGTCCGGCTTGTCGTAGCCCATGCCCAGGGCCGACGTGGCGACCAGTGCCTTGACCCGGTTCTCCTGGAGGTCGATCTCGGCCTGGAGCCGGTCGGCGTTCTCCGTCTTCCCGGTGTACGAGGCCACCTTGAAGCCGCGCTGCCGCAGGAAGGCGGTCGCCTCCTCGGCGGCGGCCACGGTGAGCGTGTAGATGATCCCCGAGCCCGGCAGCTCGTCCAGGTGCTCGGCGAGCCAGGCCAAGCGGTGTGCCGCGTCCGGGAGTTGGACCACCCCGAGCCGCAGGCTCTCCCGCTCCAGCGGGCCGCGCAGCACCAGGGCCTCACCGGCGCCGGTGCCCAACTGCTCGGCCACGTCGGCGGTCACGCGCGCGTTGGCGGTCGCCGTGGTGGCCAGCACCGGGACCCCTGTGGGCAGTTCGGCCAGCATCGCCCGCAACCGGCGGTAGTCCGGGCGGAAGTCGTGTCCCCAGTCGGAGATGCAGTGGGCCTCGTCGACCACCAACAGGCCGGTCGTGGCCGCCAGTTTGGGCAGCACCTGATCGCGGAAATCCACGGAGTTGAGCCGCTCCGGGCTGACGAGGAGAACGTCGGTCTCGCCCTTTTCGACCTCTCCGTAGATGCTGTCCCACTCCTCCGGGTTGGCCGAGTTGATCGTGTGCGCCCGGATGCCCGCCCGTGCCGCCGACTCGACCTGGTTGCGCATCAGGGCCAGCAGCGGCGAGATGATCACCGTGGGCCCGGAGCCGCGCCGGCGCAGCAGGGCGGTGGCGACGAAGTACACCGCCGACTTTCCCCAGCCGGTGCGCTGCACGACCAGCGCGCGCCGGCGCTCCTCCACGAGGGCGGCCACCGCCTGCCACTGGTCCTCGCGCAGCCGCGCCGTACCGCTCGGATCGCCGACCAGCTCGGCGAGGATGGCGTCGGCTTCGGCACGCAGCTCCTGGTTGCTCATGCCCCCATGCAACCTCACGCCACTGACAACGGCCCAATCCCCCGCCGCGGCGAAGAGACGCTTCCGGCCGTCCTGAGCGCCTGTCCCGGGCGCCCCACGCACCCCGGCCCACCTGCTCCCTCTGGACCTTCCGCACCTCAATGGCGTACGAAAGTGTCGTGCCCGAACGTCCCAGGCGTCGTCGGACGACGCATTGGGTAGGGATATAAGCCACAGACCATCAGATAAGGGGCTGTGGCCCCATTTGCTCGTTGCCGCATCCCAGTTCGACAGCAAGAATTGGAGTCCGCTCCCCGCACGGCTCGTCCGTGATCCGGTAGGGCTCTGCTGCGGTGTGCGCTCCCCCGAAACCGACCTCGCCCGCAGTGTGGGCGCGTAGCCGAAGGGAGGACCGTGACCTTCGGATTCGCTCCGTCCTCCGCGGCATCCACGTCGACGTCAGCCGACCTGTCCGCCGCTTCCGCCAACCCTCTGGCCCGTATGCTCGAACCCTCCGAGTGGGCCGCCGCCGGAATCCCCCTGCTGCGCAATCCCCGCGAGGTCGTCAGCGGGCTGCACTCCCGGCACCGCCCGAGACCGGCGACCGCGATCGTGGCCGTCCTCGACCCGGACGAGCGGCTGCTCGCGAGCGCCTCGTTCGTCCGCCGGTCGGCCCCGGCCGACGGCTGGATGTTCCGCAACGCGCTGCTCGCTCAGCTGCGGCGGGTCATCCCGCACGACCTGCGCCGCCGCACCCCGGTGCGCACCGCCGTGCTGCTCTACTGCCGTGAGGGCGACGCGCGTTGGACGGAGGAGGACGGGGCGTGGATGTGGGGTCTGCGTGACGCCTGCACGCTGCACGGGCTGCGCTGCGGGGCGTACATCACGCTGACCCGTGACGGCTGGCAGGTGCTCGGCGAGGGGCGCGGCGGCCGGCGCCCGAGCGCGGACTCGACGCCGGAACCTTTCGCCATGTCCGAGGCACCGCCTCTGCTGCCCCGCACCGGCGGCGCCGCCTCGGAGGTTCTGCGCCGCGCCGCGGCCCGCTGAAACCGGTCCGGGCTCCGCGCCCGGACCGCACGGCAGTACGAGACCATTACCGAAGAGTCCGTACGACGCCGGGCCGCCCCGCGTGGAGACTTCCGCCCGGCCGGGTCACCGCGCACGGGACGGAACACCGGTGGAAGGCACCCTTCGCCAACCGCGCCCGGTCTTCCGGGCACGGCGAATCGCTTACCGTGCGCAACTGGACGCGACGGCGCCCGAGGTGGCCACCGTCGGTCCCGAGAGCCTTCCGGACGTTCCGGAGACGGCTCTCAGACGCCCGCGCCGAGCACCGAGTTGATCTGCTGCGGGTCGCCGCAGACGATCAGCAGGGCGCCGGCCCGGCCGAGGGCCAGCGGCAGTGCGGTGGCGGCAACGGTGTCGAGGCCTCCGTTGACGGCGACCACGACGACGGGTCGGGACGCCGCCCGGCCCGCGACGGCGGCGTCCGCGTAGAAGACGTCGTCGCGCGCGTCGTGCTGCGCCCAGTAGGACGCTTCGCCGAAGGACAGTTCATGGGCGGCCCACGGGTGCGGTTCGCCGGTGGTGATCACCAGCACGTCACCGGGGGTACGGCCCGACTCCAGGAGCAGGTCGACGGCTTCCTCGGCGGCGTCCAGCGCACCCTCGGCCGAGGCCGGGACGAGTTGGATCTGCGGGGTCGCCACAGCGGTGCCGGAGGCGGCGGGGGCAGCCGGACCGGACGGTCCGGGCTTGACGGCGGCCACGTCGCGCGGCGTGCGTTGCGCCGGCGCCGTGGGCCGCAGAGGGCCGGGGCGACCGGGACGCAAGGGCGCCGCGGGGCGGGGGCCTGGTACGGGACGGGGGGTCGGCGCGACGCGGCCACTGGCCGGAGTGGCGACGGGACCCTGGGCACTCTCGTGAATCTGAGGCTCCTCGGGAATGAGAGGCATGAGCTGATTTTTATCAAACGTTGGCGCCGCTCGCGTCGGCGGGTGGCACATGAGTGCGAGCGGAACGGTCAGAAGTCGAAGCCGAGCTGCCCCTCGATCTCCGGAACGTTTCCCTCCGCCCAACTGCGGGCCTTCTTGAGGTGCCGCCACTGGGGCAGCGCATCAAGATAAGCCCACGACAACCGGTGGTACGGGGTGGGGCCCCGCTCCTCCAGCGCGGCCTTGTGCACGGGTGACGGATACCCGGCGTTGGCCGCAAAAGCGAAGTCTGCATGGTCGATGCCCAGTTCGGCCATCATTTTGTCGCGCTGAACCTTGGCGATCACGGAAGCGGCGGCCACCGCCACGCACGACTGGTCGCCCTTGATCACCGTACGAACCCGCCAAGGGGCCCCGAGGTAATCGTGCTTCCCGTCGAGGATGACCGCGTCGGGGCGAACCGGCAAGGCCTCAAGGGCACGTACCGCGGCGAGCCGCAGCGCGGCCGTCATCCCCAGGTCGTCGATCTCCTCCGGGGAGGAGTGTCCCAGGGCGTGCGCCGTGACCCACTTGCGGAGTTCCTCGGCGAGTTGGGTACGCCGCTTGACCGCGATGAGCTTGGAGTCGGTGAGGCCTTCGGGGGGTCGGCGCAGTCCGGTGACCGCCGCGCAGACGGTGACGGGGCCGGCCCACGCGCCGCGCCCCACCTCGTCGACGCCGGCAATGACCTTGGCTCCGGTCGTGGCGCGGAGTGAGCGCTCGACGGTGTGAGTAGGTGGTTCGTACGGCATGGCGACCTCAGGGTACGCCGCCCGGGACCACCTGCGACACCCCGGCTTCCCCGGGCCCCCTCAAGACCGTCCCGGCCCGGCTTCACGCACCGCCCGGGCGGAGCAGCGGAAGCATCAACTGGTCGAGCATTTCCTCGATCTCCTGATCGCCCCATTCGCTGCCGCATACCTTCGACCTGTACATCATCATCGCCGGGATGGCGTCGAAGACATAACTGTTGGATGCGTCGGGCCGAACCTGACCCCGCTCGATTCCGCGGTCGACGGCGTCGCGGATCAGTCGGAGCGTCGGTTCCACGACCCCTTCGACGATCACGCCGTGGAAGCGCTCCGCCTGCGCCATGTCGCATTCGTGAATCACCGAGCGGAGGGCGGATCCGGGGCGCGAGAACATCGCGTCGCGCGCCCGCGTGCACAGCGCCAGCAGATCCGCGCGCACATCACCGAGGTCGGGCAGTTCTTCCAGACTCGGCAGTCCGGCCTGCAACGCGTCCGCGACGAGGTCTTCCTTGGAGGACCAGCGGCGGTAGACCGCGGCCTTGCCCGTCTGGGCGCCGGCGGCGACGCCCTCCATCGTGAGGGCGTTCCAGCCGACCGTGCTGAGTTGTTCCAGCGCGGCGTCCAGGATCGCGCGTTCGAGCACGGCGCCGCGACGGCGGAGGGAGGTCGCCCGAGCGGGGGCGGCCGTCCAGCCCGAAGTAACCATCTGAGTCTCTCCAGCGAGCAGTGGAATGGGGAATTCCGGGGATGGGGGACACGTCGCGCGGCAGCGACGGGGGACACGTCATGCGCGGGCGAGTTAAGTGAACGCTTGCGTTCACTGTCGGGGACTCACTACCGTTGACGCGGCAGTGAACGCGGGCGTTCACTAACACACTTGTGGGGGACCCATAGTGACAACCTCTCAGTTGACCCAGAAGCCAAAACCAGGAGCGGCCCGCCGGGAGGGGCATCCCGGCATCGCGCTCGCGGTCATCGCGGCCTGCCAACTCATGGTGGTACTCGACGCGACGATTGTGAACATCGCTCTCCCGCACATTCAAGCCGCACTCAGTTTCAGCACCACCGACCTCACTTGGGTCGTCAGCGCCTACACGCTCACCTTCGGCGGCCTGCTGCTTCTCGGCGGCAGGGCGGGCGACATCCTCGGCCGGCGCCGGGTGTTCATCACCGGCATCCTGCTCTTCACCTTCGCCTCGCTGCTCGGCGGACTCGCCCAGGAACCCTGGCAGTTGCTGGCCGCGCGCGTCCTGCAGGGCGTGGGTGGCGCGATCGCGTCGCCCACCTCGCTGGCGCTCATCACCACCACGTTCCCCGAAGGCCCGGAACGCAACAGGGCATTCGGCGTCTTCGCCGCGGTCTCGGCGGGCGGCGGCGCGATCGGCCTGCTCGCGGGCGGCATGCTCACAGAGTGGCTCGACTGGCGCTGGGTGCTCTTCGTCAACGTGCCGATCGGTCTGCTGATCGCCGTACTCACACCGCTGTACATCAACGAGTCCGAACGGCACACCGGCCGGTTCGACATCGCCGGCGCGCTGACCTCGACGGCGGGCATGGCATCCCTCGTCTACGGCTTCATCCGCGCGGCGGACAAGGGGTGGCGCGACACCCTGACCATCGGGTCCTTCGGCGCGGCGGCCGTCCTGCTGGTGGCCTTCGTGATCATCGAGTCCAGGGCCAAGGAACCGATCACCCCGCTCAGGATGTTCGCCGACCGCAACCGCTCGGGCACATACGTGATCATGCTGAGCCTGGCCGCCGCGATGTTCGGCATGTTCTTCTACATCGTGCTCTTCGTGCAGAACGTGCTGGGGTACAGCCCGATCCAGGCGGGTCTCGCCTTCCTGCCGGTGACGGTCGTGATCGCGGCCGGCGCGGGACTGTCCCAGCAGTTCCTGCCGCGGTTCGGACCACGGCCGTTCATGCTCGTCGGCTCCACCCTCGCGGTGATCGGGCTGGCCTGGCAGACCCTCATCAGCTCGGACAGCTCGTACGTCGGCGGAGTGCTCGGCCCCATGCTGGTGTTCGGCTTCGGCATGGGCCTGAACTTCGTGACGCTGACGATCACCGCCGTGTCCGGTGTCGCCCCGCACGAGGCGGGTGCGGCCTCCGCGCTGCTCAACGCCATGCAGCAGGTGGGCGGTTCGCTCGGTCTGTCCATCCTGACCACGGTGTTCGGCTCGGCCAGCAGGGACGAGGCGAAGAAGCAGCTGCCGAAGTTCCTGGCCAATGGATCGGCTGAGCAGAAACAGGAGTTCGCCAAGTCTCATCAGCTGCCCGCGCCTTGGGGGCACGAGGTGCTCGCGCACGGCATCTCGACAGCCTTCATCCCTGCCGCCGCGATGGCCGTACTCGCCCTGATCACCGCCTGGTTGGTGATCAGGGTCCGCAAGAGCGACCTCGACGCCCTCGCGGGCACGGCGGGTCCGGGAATCGGCTGACCGGTCGGGCCCGGCCAGGGCCCGACCGACCGTCAACAGCACCTGCATCCAGATGAGCCAAAACCTCATGACCACCCCCACAGCCGTCGTGTCCTGCCTGTCCTGTGTGGACCCATGTGTCACACAGCGACTGCCGGGACAACGGCCGGGCGGTCACGCAGAGTTCCCGTCGGGCACAGAGAGTTTCGTCGAGTGCGGGTGGCGCTGCCGGGAGGGAAGTCGGAGGCGTCAGACGGCCGTCGGTGCCCAGCCCGGCAGCGCCTCCGTCCGCTCCACCCACTCGGCGGGCGGCGTCCCGGCCTTCCCTCCGGCGATCACGCCGCCCACGATGGCGCAGGTGGTGTCCACGTCGCCACCGACCTGCGCGGTGGTCCAGAACGCCCGCGCGTAGTCGCCGAGGCCGCGAGCGGCCGACCAGAGCGCGAAGGGGACCGTGTCGTGCGCTGTCGTACGACGTCCGCAGCCCAGTACCGCGGCGACCGTGTCGGCATCGGCGTAGTCGAGCATGTCGCGGGCGCGCCGCAGTCCCGTGCCGACCGCGCTCCTCGGAACGAGGGCGATGACGCCGTCGAGGAGCGCCTCGGCGCTGGGCGGCCCACCGGGGGCTGCGGCCAGTGCGGCTGCCGCGGCGACGGCCATGGCGCCGACGACGCCCTCACGGTGCTGGTGCGTGGGGTACGCCGAGATCTCGGCCTGGTGGGTCGCCTGCTCGGGGTCGTCCGCGTACCAGGCGCCCAGGGGTGCGATCCGCATCGCCGCGCCGTTGCCCCACGAGCCCTGTCCGTTGAAGAGCGCGGCGGACAGCTCGCGCCAGTCGCCGCCTTCACGCACGAGGCGCAGCAACCGGTTGACGGCGGGGCCGTAGCCGCGGTCGAAGTCGTGGTGCTGGGCGAAGGAGTGGGCCAGGGCGTCCTGGTCGACGCGGTGGTGGGCGGCGAGGACCGCGACCACGGAGCAGGCCATCTCTGTGTCGTCCGTCCACTGCCAGGGCTCCGGGGGCAGCTCACGGCGCTTGAGGAGCGGGTAGTTCACGGGGACGAAGAACTGGGAGCCCAGCGCGTCGCCCACGGCGAGTCCGCGCAGGCTGGCCAGGGCGCGGCCCAGGCGTCCGCCGGGAGAGTCAGGGGAATCGGAAGGGTTGGAAGGGTTGGAGGAGTCGGAAGAGTTCGAATAGGAGTCGGCTGTCATCGGTCCGTCAGCCTACCCACTGATCCCGTACGGCTCCGGATCCCGCCAGCTGTCGAACGGCCTGTCCAGCGCGTACCGGCCGTCGTCCCCCAGAACGAGCATCCGCATCTCGGCGTTCCCCGGATTGGAGAGCGACTCGAACTCGGCGACCGTCCAGTGGAACCAGCGCATGCAGAAGAGCCGCATCGCCAGGCCGTGCGTCACCAGGAGCACGTTCGGCGGGTGGTCCGGGGCCTCGAAGCTGCGGTACAGGCTCTCCAAGAAGCCACCGACCCGGTCGTAGACGTCGGCGCCGGACTCGCCCTGGGCGAAGCGGTAGAAGAAGTGCCCGTAGGCGTCCCGGTACGCCTTCTGGAGGCGTACGTCGTCCCGGTCCTGCCAGTTCCCCCAGTCCTGTTCGCGGAGCCGGGGCTCCTCGCGTACGCGTACGAGGTCGGGGTCGAGGTGGAAGGCGCGGAAGGTCTCGTGAGTGCGGCGGTAAGGGGAGACGTACACGCTGATGCGCTCGCGGCCGAACACCTCCCGCAGCCGCTTGCCGGTCTCCTCGGCCTGACGCCATCCCTGGTCGGTCAGCGCCAGGGCATGGTCGGGTTCACGCTCGTACACGGTGTCATCAACATTGCCCGTTGACTCGCCGTGCCGGACAAGGACGATGCGCCGTGGTCGTGCCATGCCAAAACCCTAGATCCAGTGGTGGCATATCGAGCACTCGTACGGGCTCCATACGGCGTAGGTCACACGAATTCTGCCCGATGGGCCACATAGGGGCGCACGATTCACACACCGGGACGTCGGTGACGGGACCCCTGTCGGTTCGACTGATGGCATTCCAGTCAGTTCGGAATTCAAACCGTCCAGCTCGGTTCCAGCTCCACGATGTCCCCCGTGAGGGACGCCACGTCCGCCTCGATCTGGGCCCTCAGGGCGAGCCGTTCCACCCGCTCGGTGCGGTATTTGCCGTGTTCGGCGGCCGAGTGCCACATCGAGAGCACCATGAACTCGTGTCCCGGGGCCTCGCCGAACAGCCCGCGGAGCATGCCCGGGGAGCCGGCCATCGCGGGGTTCCACACCTTCTCCTGCATCAGCGTGAAGTGCTCGGCGCGCTCCTCGTGGACACGGCACAGGGCCACCCGCACCAGATCGGCGTCGGTGAAGCGCGGCTCGAAGCCGGTCTTCACGTCAAAACGATGGTCGAACAGCTTGACCTGCGCGTCCTTGAACGTGCCCATCTGAGCCGACGCCAGCCGGTCGTGGGATCGGGCCATGAAGGAGTCGTAGAAGGCACGGCTTTCCCAGAACGCGAAAATGTGTGCCACTCCTGGCCGCGCTCTGCTCCAGCCTCCCCCCTGTCCCCGAAATCCCGGCTCCCCCAGAAGCCCCGCCCACTTTCGCTGCCCGCGCTCGAAGCCGCGGCGGTCCATCACGGTGCAGCGAATCCACTTGACCAGCACCGCGCCATCGTACGGCCCTGGAGCGTGGCGCCGGTCACGCTCCGGCGGAGATCGTCCGCGCATACGCCCCCGCGCGCGTGGCACGATGGACAACGAACGCTGATCGCCCGGCAGTTGGGGCGCGCGATCGAGGCGCACGGGGAAGGGGAACTGTGGTGAACGGCCTCAACAAGGGGATCCGCAAGGCGGAAGTCGGTCTCCAGTGGGATCCGAGTCCCACCGGGCAACCGCCTGTCGATCTGGACATCGTCGCCACCACGTATGTGACGAGTGATCTCTACGGCACTCCCGCGTACGCGGTGTACTTCGACAGCCGGTCCCCCGACGGCACCATCTATCTCAACCGCGACAGCAAGGACGGCAAGGGCTTCGGCTGGGACGAGGTCATGACGCTGGAACTCGACCGGCTCGCCGAGCGGTACGCGCGCGTGGTGGTCGGTGTCGTCATCCAGCAGCGGGTGGCCCACCGCACGTTCGTGAACGTCCTCAATCCGAAGCTGCGTATCCGGGAGGGCTACTCCGTCCTCACCCAGGTGGACTTCGGCGACGTCCTCGGTGCGACGGCGGCGACGGTCGGGGAGTTCACGCGCGACGAGTCCGGAAGCTGGGACTTCCATCCCGGCATCCAGGGCTTCGACGACGACCCGGCGACCTTCACCAGGACGATGGGCAGGGCACAGCAGTCCTGAGCCCTGCCCTCGGGCAGCTCGTCAGCCGGCGGTCCAGCCCGGGACCGTCGGCAGCACCTCCTCCGCGATACGGAACAGCGCCTCGTCGTCTGGCGGCACGTCGTCCTGCCGCCAGATGGATATCTCGAAGGAGTCGCCGCCGTCCTTCGCGCTCGTGGAGACCAGCAGGCTGCGGGCGATGCCTCCGGGGCCCGTGCTGGCCTTGCCGCCGCCGAGGCTGAAGCTGATGGCGACGGTCCGGTCGGAGTAGAGGACCGCCGGGTGTCCCAGGACCTGCTTCACCTGCGAGGTGGAGTCCACGTAGCGGGCCGCCTGGGCGACGGGAATGTCGTCGTAGGACGCCGACAGCCGCACGGAGTACGTCCTGAGGTCTACGTCCGCCTCGGGGCTGGCGATCTTGGTGCCGCCGGCCAGCGTCATCCAGCCCGCGCTGCCCGAGGCGGACACCGCGTGTTCGTCCGGAGTCCCCAGGAGCACCGGAAGGTCCGCGCGGTTCAGCGCGGTGCAGAGCGCTGTCGGCGAGACGTACTTCGCCGGCAGGCTCTTGTCCGTACTCGCCGAGCAGGTCGCCGGCTTGGTGTCCTGTGTCGTCTTCGGCAGGACTCCCCCGAGCCCCCACAGACCACCCACGACACCGCCGACCACCACGATCGCCGCGACTGCCTGGGCCCCCGCCCGCATACCCTTTTCGGGCTCGACGAAATCGTCGGCCATGTCCCCCACCCTCCCCTGTGCGCACGCTATGCGCGCTGAGGGAGATTAACTGCTGATCGTTCTGCTGGGAACCCGGATTCTTCCCGGGGCGGGAAACGCCGAGGGCGGCGAAGCCCGAATTCCGACTCCGCCGCCCTGACCAGCTACTTCACTTCAAGCAGCTGCCCTGGTTCAGCTGCACCCGCTCGTCGACCCGCACCCCTCGCAGATGTAGCAGGAACCGGCCCGCTGCATCTTCGTACCGCAGGAGAAGCAGAGCGGGGCGTCCGCCTGGATGCCCAGTTGCATCTCCACCAGTTCGGCGCTGGTGTGCGCCTGCTGCGGGGCGGGCTTGGCCGCCTCGGTGACGGCCTTCGGGGTGGCCACGGCCTTCAACTCCTGGGCGCGCGGCGCCGACTGGGCCAGGCCCTCGACGTCGACCTCGTCCTCGGTCGGCTCGTACGAACCGGTCTCCAGGTGACGCTGACGCTCCTCGGCGGAGTGGATGCCGAGCGCGGAACGCGTCTCGAAGGGCAGGAAGTCGAGCGCCAGGCGGCGGAAGATGTAGTCGACGATCGACTGCGCCATCCGCACGTCCGGGTCGTCCGTCATGCCGGCCGGCTCGAAGCGCATGTTGGTGAACTTCGAGACGTACGTCTCCAGAGGGACGCCGTACTGAAGGCCCACGGAGACGGCGATCGAGAAGGCGTCCATCATGCCCGCGAGGGTGGAGCCCTGCTTGGACATCTTCAGGAAGACCTCGCCGAGACCGTCGTCCGGGTAGGAGTTGGCGGTCATGTAGCCCTCGGCGCCGCCGACCGTGAAGGAGGTCGTGATGCCCGGGCGGCCCTTGGGAAGACGCTTGCGGACGGGGCGGTACTCGACGACCTTCTCGACCGCGGTGCGGATGGTGTCCTCGGCCTTGGCGGTGACCTCGGCCTTCTCCTTCTCCTTGGTCTTCGCGGAGAGGGGCTGGCCGACCTTGCAGTTGTCGCGGTAGATCGCGAGCGCCTTGACGCCCATCTTCCAGGCCTCGAAGTAGACCTCCTCGACGTCCTCGACGGTCGCCGTCTCCGGCAGGTTGACCGTCTTGGAGAGCGCGCCGGAGATCCAGGGCTGGATGGCGGCCATCATGCGGACGTGGCCCATCGCGGAGATGGAACGCTCGCCCATGGCGCAGTCGAACACCTCGTAGTGCTCGGTCTTGAGGCCCGGGGCGTCGATCACGTTGCCGTTGTCGGCGATGTGGGCGACGATCGCCTCGATCTGCTCCTCCTGGTAGCCCAGGCGGCGCAGGGCCTGCGGGACGGTGCCGTTGACGATCTGCATCGAGCCGCCGCCGACCAGCTTCTTGAACTTGACCAGGGCGAGGTCGGGCTCAAGTCCGGTGGTGTCGCAGGACATCGCGAGACCGATGGTGCCGGTCGGGGCGATGACGGACGCCTGCGAGTTACGGAAACCGTTCTTCTCGCCGAGGCGCAGTGTGTCCTGCCAGGCCTCCGTGGCGGCGGCCCAGATCGGCGTGTCCAGGTCGTCCACGCGCGGGGCCGTGGTGTTGGCGTCGGCGTGCTGCTTCATGACGCGCAGGTGCGGCTGCTCGTTACGGGCGTAGCCGTCGTACGGGCCGACGACCGCGGCGAGTTCGGCGGAGCGCTTGTACGACGTGCCGGTCATCAGGGAGGTGATGGCACCGGCGAGGGCACGGCCGCCGTCGGAGTCGTACGCGTGGCCGGTCGCCATCAGCAGGGCGCCGAGGTTGGCGTAGCCGATGCCGAGCTGGCGGAACGCGCGCGTGTTCTCGCCGATCTTCTGCGTCGGGAAGTCCGCGAAGCAGATGGAGATGTCCATCGCGGTGATGACGAGCTCGACGACCTTGGCGAAGCGCTCGACCTCGAAGGACTGGTTGCCCTTGCCGTCGTCCTTGAGGAACTTCATCAGGTTCAGCGAGGCGAGGTTGCAGGACGTGTTGTCCAGGTGCATGTACTCGCTGCACGGGTTCGAGCCGTTGATACGGCCGGACTCCGGGCACGTGTGCCACTGGTTGATGGTGTCGTCGTACTGGATGCCCGGGTCGGCACAGGCCCAGGCCGCCTCGGCCATCTTGCGGAACAGCTGCTTGGCGTCGACCTCCTCGATGACCTCGCCGGTCATGCGGGACGTCAGGCCGAACTTGTCGCCGTTCTCGACGGCCTTCATGAACGTGTCGTTCACGCGGACCGAGTTGTTGGCGTTCTGGTACTGCACCGACGTGATGTCGTCGCCGCCCAGGTCCATGTCGAAGCCCGCGTCGCGCAGGGCGCGGATCTTCTCCTCTTCCTTGACCTTGGTCTGGATGAAGTCCTCGATGTCGGGGTGGTCGACGTCCAGGATGACCATCTTGGCCGCGCGGCGGGTGGCGCCACCGGACTTGATGGTGCCCGCGGAGGCGTCGGCACCGCGCATGAAGGAGACCGGTCCCGAGGCGTTGCCGCCGGAGGAGAGCAGTTCCTTGGAGGAGCGGATGCGGGACAGGTTCAGGCCGGCGCCGGAACCGCCCTTGAAGATCATGCCCTCTTCCTTGTACCAGTCGAGGATCGACTCCATGGAGTCGTCGACGGCCAGGATGAAGCAGGCCGAGACCTGCTGGGGCTGCGGGGTCCCGACGTTGAACCACACGGGGCTGTTGAAGCTGAAGACCTGGTGCAGGAGGGCGTACGCCAGCTCGTGCTCGAAGATCTCGGCGTCGGCGGGCGAGGCGAAGTACTTGTAGTCCTCGCCGGCCTTCCGGTACGTCTTCACGATGCGGTCGATGAGCTGCTTGAGGCTCACCTCGCGCTGCGGGGTGCCCACGGCACCGCGGAAGTACTTGCTGGTGACGATGTTGACCGCGTTCACCGCCCATTCGGCGGGGAACTCGACGCCACGCTGCTCGAAATTGACCGAGCCGTCGCGCCAGTTGGTCATGACGACGTCACGACGCTCCCACTCCACCTCGTCGTACGGATGCACGCCGGGGGTGGTGTGAATACGCTCGATGCGCAGTCCCTTGGTGACCTTGGTGCCCTTCGCGCGGGAACCTCGTGCCGGACCGCTCGCCGTCTCTGTCATGCCGCCTCCCTGTACAGGCAAAAACGCCCTGAAATGCCACGATGTTCCCGTGGCAGAGTGTTTGTCTGGTGTCACGGCAGCCCACACGCTCATGGCTCCGCGACAAGTCCTGGTCCGCCGCCGTCCGGCCGGATCCGGGGTCTGTGCCCGGTTCCGGCCCGCCGGTCAGTCGGCGGAGTGGGCGGGCACCGGGACCTGAACAGTCCCTCCGGGCCCGCCGTCGTCTTCCTGGCTCCCCGATCCCGCGTCTTCGTCGTCCGCGGCGGGGCCTGGCGTCGCTTCCCTCAGTTCCACGATCGCGGCCTCGAAATCGTCCAACGAGTCGAACGCCCGGTAGACGGAGGCGAATCGCAGATAGGCGACGAGGTCGAGTTCCTGCAACGGGCCGAGTATGGCCAGCCCGACGTCATGGGTGGTCAGTTCGGCGCTTCCGGTGGCGCGCACCGCCTCTTCGACCCGCTGGCCGAGCTGGGCGAGTGCGTCCTCGGTGACAGGCCGTCCCTGGCATGCCTTGCGCACACCGTTGATGACCTTGGTACGGCTGAAAGGCTCGGTGACTCCGGACCGCTTGACCACCATGAGCGAGCACGTCTCCACGGTCGTGAAACGACGGGAGCAGTCAGGGCACTGGCGGCGCCGGCGGATCGACGTGCCGTCGTCCGTCGTACGGCTGTCGACAACACGGCTGTCGGGGTGCCTGCAGAAGGGGCAGTGCATGATCTCCAACCCTCCCTCACAGCAGACTCAATAGCCTCGTAAGACCCCTTGGGCCTCTCGAAGCAGCCCCAAGCATAGGCGATGGCCGAGACGATGGAGACCCGGGGGACCACAACTTCTGGGCTGCTGCCGCAATCCAACCACTAGATGTGGTGATTGGCTTACACAAACACGCCGCACGCGCGTGTCGCGCCCGTATTGGCATGTGCCATACGGCCATACCGTCGCCCGGAACACGCTGGCGCACACCCGTACCGCCAGGGCACTTACGGAGATACCGTGAGCGCGGCACGGAGAAGACGTGGGGCTCCCGCACAGACCCGGACCGGCCCCCGGCCGGCGGGACACCGGGTGGCAGACTGGGGCAACAACCCGCAGGTCACCAACCGGGCGGCGAAGAGTCCGACAACGGGCCCTTTGTCGGCCAGGTGACACGTCGGCCATACACCCAGACACATGATCGCGGCAGGCTATCCGCGTTTTTTCACTCGAACGTGTGTTTGGCGCAACCTTTCGAAAGCAACTACCGTTGTCCAGCAGGGAGAACATCGAGAGGGGCCGACGTGACCACCACCGCAGACAGTGCCACCATCACTGCCCAGGATCGCTCCCAGGGCCGACTCGAGCCGGTGCATGCAATGAACGAAGCCGCGAATGCCGAGGGACACAAGCGCTCCCTGCCGGGCCGACCTCCCGGCATCCGGGCGGACAGCTCGGGGCTCACGGACCGGCAGCGCCGCGTGATCGAGGTCATCAGGGACTCGGTGCAACGACGGGGCTACCCGCCGTCGATGCGCGAGATCGGGCAGGCGGTCGGCCTGTCCAGCACGTCCTCGGTCGCACACCAGCTGATGGCACTGGAGCGCAAGGGCTTCCTGCGCCGCGACCCGCACCGCCCGCGCGCGTACGAGGTCCGCGGCTCCGACCAGTCCTCGTCGGTGCAGCCCACGGACACCGCGGGCAAGCCGGCCGCGTCGTACGTCCCGCTGGTGGGCCGGATCGCCGCCGGTGGCCCGATCCTCGCCGAGGAGTCGGTCGAGGACGTCTTCCCCCTCCCCCGCCAACTGGTCGGTGACGGTGAGCTGTTCGTCCTCAAGGTCGTCGGTGACTCGATGATCGAGGCGGCGATCTGCGACGGCGACTGGGTCACCGTACGCCGCCAACCGGTCGCGGAGAACGGCGACATCGTGGCCGCCATGCTGGAGGGCGAGGCCACCGTCAAGCGTTTCAAGCGCGAGGACGGCCATGTCTGGCTCCTCCCGCACAACTCCGCGTACGAGCCGATCCCCGGCGACGACGCGACGATCCTCGGCAAGGTGGTGGCGGTGCTGCGGCGCATCTGACGCCCGCAGCGGGCGGGGCCGTATCGGCCCGGCCCCCTGACCGGACCCCGGGACCCCTGCGCCGGTTCCGGGGTCCTGTGCTGTCCCGGGTCCGGCGGGAGCCGCTGTCGATCGGCGGGTGCCCTGAGACACCAGGGCACCCGCCGGTCACTCCGTCTCCGCTTCCGCCTCCGCCTGCTTCGCCTTCGCGTCGATCGCCGCCAGCGACCTCCGGGCCTGGTTACGGTCCGTGGTGTACCAGAAGTCGGGCAGTGAAGCCTTGAGATAGCTGCCATAGCGGGCGGTCGCCAGCCGCTGATCCAGTACGGCGACCACACCCCGGTCTCCAGACGCCCGGACGAGACGGCCGGCGCCCTGGGCCATGAGGAGCGCCGCGTGTGTCGCGGCCACCGCCATGAAGCCGTTGCCCCCCGCGTCCTCGACCGCCTTCTGGCGGGCGCTCATCAGCGGGTCGTCCGGACGCGGGAACGGGATCTTGTCCATGACGACCAACTGGCAGCTGGGGCCCGGGACATCGACGCCCTGCCAGAGCGACAGCGTGCCGAAGAGACAGGTCTTCGGGTCGGCCGCGAAGTTCTTGATCAGCTCGCCGAGCGTCTCCTCGCCCTGGAGCAGGATCGGGTACTCGGGGATGCGGGAGCGCAGTTCTTCGGCGGCGAGTTGGGCACCCCGCATCGAGGAGAAGAGGCCCAGGGTGCGACCGCCCGCCGCCTGGATCAACTCGGTCAACTCGTCCAGCATGTCGGCGCGATCGCCGTCCCGCGCGGGGCGCGAGAGGTGCTTGGCGACGTACAGGATGCCCTGCTTCGGATAGTCGAACGGCGAGCCCACGTCGACGCCCTTCCACTGCGGGAGGTCGTCGCCCGCCGTGCCCTCGGGGGCGAGCCCCAGGGACGCTCCTACGCCGTTGAAGTCGCCGCCGAGCTTCAGCGTCGCGGAGGTCAGGGTGACCGAGCGGTCCGCGAAGAGCTTCTCCCGGAGCAGGCCGGACACGGACATCGGGGCGACGCGCAGGGAGGCGCCGAAGCGGTCGTGGCGTTCGTACCAGACGACGTCCCACTCGGAGCCGTTGCTGATCCGCTCCGCCACGTCGTGCACGGACTCCACGGAGGCCAGTGCCTGCTTGCGGACCGCGTCCTCGTCCTGCACGGACTTGTCGCGGGTGGCACCGATCCCGGAGATCACCGTACGGCAGGCGTCGCGCAGTGCCATGAGCGCGTATCCGAGGTCCTCCGGGATCTCCTCCAGGCGGCCCGGCAGCGCGAGCTCCATGAGCCGCTCGAAGCCCTCGGCGGCGGTCTGGAGCTGGTCGGCGGCCTTCTCGTTGACCAGCTTCGCGGCCCGGCGCACCGCTCGGTTGACCTGGCCCGGGGTGAGCTCGCCGGTGGCAACTCCGGTGACCCGCGAGACCAGTTCATGGGCCTCGTCGACAATCAGCACCTCGTGCTGCGGGAGGACGGGGGCGCCCTCGATCGCGTCGATCGCGAGCAGCGCGTGGTTCGTGACGACGACGTCGGCGAGCTTGGCGCGCTCACGGGCCGCCTCGGCGAAACACTCCGCTCCGTAGGCGCACTTCTGGGCGCCCAGGCACTCCCGGGAGGACACCGACACCTGCGCCCAGGCGCGATCAGAGACGCCGGGCGTGAGGTCGTCGCGATCGCCGGTCTCGGTCCCGTCCGTCCAGTCACGCAGCCGCAGCAGGTCCTGGCCCAGCTTGCTGGTGGGGGCCGCCGCCTCGAACTGGTCGAAGAGGCCCTCCTCCTCGTCCTGCGGCACGCCCTCGTGGAGGCGGTGCAGGCACAGGTAGTTCGACCTGCCCTTGAGCATCGCGAACTGGGGGCGGCGGCGCAGCAGGGGATGTAGTGCGTCGACCGTGCGCGGCAGGTCGCGCTCCACCAGCTGGCGCTGGAGCGCGAGGGTGGCGGTCGCGACGACCACACGCTCCCCGTGCGCGAGCGCGGGCACCAGGTAGCCGAGTGACTTTCCGGTACCGGTGCCGGCCTGGACCAGCAGATGGGAGCCGTCGTCGATCGCCTCCGCGACGGCTTCGGCCATGGTCACCTGGCCGGGGCGCTCCGAACCGCCGACGGCAGTGACGGCAGCATGCAGGAGTTCGGGGAGTGAGGGCTTCGTCATAGCGCGACCAACCCTACGGGGCGGGACTGACAACCGGGCGATCAAGGCTGAGGGAGGGGCTGGGGCAGGACCGGTGAGCTTTCGGACGGGGACGGATTTGGTTCCGGTGGGGACTGGTTTCGTTCGGGTGGGGGCGGATGGAGATCAGGTCGGAGCGGACGGGGATCGGGGTGGACCGGACAGAGATCGGGGTGGATCAGACGCGGATTGGTTTGGCTGAGGAGGAACAGGGTCGGTTGGGTTGAGGTGGAACCAGATCGGTTCGGTTGAGGTGGAACCGGATCGGTCCGAGCGGTGTACCAAAAGTGATGGCGCAACCACACGGCGCTAAAGCAGATCGCGCACGGAACGGTCTCGGAGCATGAGTGCGGCCCGCTTGGCCGGCAGGTCCACCTCGGCGGAGAACCGGAAACCGGCGCTCAGGAAGGCGGCTACGGAGGGGGTGTTGCCAATGTCCGGTTCGGCGACGACGCGGGCGCAGGCGGGGCGCTTGTCGAGTACGAGGTCGGCTACGGTCCGGACGAGAGTGCTGCCCACCCCTCGTCCTCGGTCGGCGACGTCACCGATGAGCAGGTGGATACCGGTGTCGTGCGGTCGCGCGGGGTAGTGGCGAGCCAGGGGGTCGAGGTCCGCCCGGTAGATCTCCCAGTAGCTCATCGGGGTGCCGTCCAGCACACCGAGACACGGGACGCTGCGTCCGTCGCCGGCGAGTTGGGCGCGCAGGTGGTTCTCGGTGAGCGTCCGGGGGCCGGCCAGCTCCCAGAATTCCGCGACCGCAGGGTCGTTCATCCAACCGCTGATGAGGGGGAGGTCTCGCTCGCAAAGGACAGGGACGAGGTGGAAGACACCCACGGGGGTACGGATCCGCCCCCAGTCACCGACACGGCCGAGGAGTTCGTCGCGGTCGGCCGCGTCCGCCTCAGCGCAGAGGGCGAGGAACTCCTCGGGCAGGCGAAGGTCGAGGGTGTCCTCGGCGTCCGTGCCGGAACTCCGGCCGATACCGGAGCCCGGAGTGCAGCCGAGGACTGTCGCGGTGTCGGCGCTCGCATCGGTGGGGCGCACGGTGACGCTCCTCTCAAAAGATGGGGTGGATTCAAGAGATGGGGTGGGTCATGTTCCTCAGGGGCGACGGGAGTTGGCGGCGGTCAGAAATGAAGGCGAGTTGGCGGCGATCAGGAGTGAAGGGGGTTGGCGATGGTGACGTAGACGGACTGGGTGTCGACCGGGCCGACGAGTTCGTCGAGGCCGTGCAGTCGGGTCAGCAGGTTGGCCTTGCAGCGCAGGACGGGTGAGTCGAGCAGGCGGGCCGGCAGGGAAGTGCGCAGCCGGGCGGGACCGGAGGCCACATCGCGGAGGAAACGGCGGAAGGCAGAGAGCAACAGGCGTTCGTCGGCGAGACCTTGCGAGCCGAACGCTCCGATGAGACCGAGCACGTTGTTGATCGCGAGGTAGTACGCGAAGCGTTCGTCGGTGACCTCGTCGGAGACGAAGGTGTCACTGTGTTCGCCGATGCCGGGCAAACGGGCGTCGAGTTCCGCGCGCCGGGACGCGCGGAAGTAGTAGCCCTGGTTGTCGCGGTAGCGGCCGCCCGCGGGCCAGCCCGCACCGTCCAGCAGGAGCAGCGTGTTCTGCTGGTGTGCCTCCAGGGCGATGCCTGCCTCGCCGTCCAGCCACAGCACGGGACGGACGACCTGCTCCAGGTAGCGCAGGAACCACTCGGCGGCGACTGTTTCACGGGGCCGGCAGGTCCGCTCGGCGAGGCCGGTGACGACTTCGGCCAGCCGGGACCGCAGCAGGGGCTCATCGGACGCGGGATAGCCGGAGTGGCCGGTCCCCGAAGTCGCCTGCGGTCCGTCGGCGTTGGCCCTCCGACCGGTGTATGGCCGGGGTGAGACGAGCCCGGCGACACAGGAGACGTCGTCGGACGGACTGAACGGGTTGTGCCGGATCACCACGTCGATTCCGGCCAGGGGCACACGCGTACCGCCCGCGCTCCCTTGGCCACGGTCGGCACCGCCCCCGACCGCCGGCGCGTCGACTGCCAGCCACGCCGGGTCGCGGACGATGTCGAAGCCTGGGTGGACGGCCTGCCACTGCTGGGACAGGCCGCTGCGCAGCAGGCGGTGCACTTCTACGCCGCGATGGAGTCCTTTGCGGAGGTTCTCACGACGGGAGTTGGTGATGCGGAGGCCCAGGGACAGCTTGAGCATGGCTAGGGCGCCGGATTGGTGGACGGTGCGCACGGAGGACGTGGGATGCCACGGGGTGCCGTAGGGGCCGAGGTCCTGGAGCGACCCGGTGTCGAGCAGGGCCGCGATGTCGGCACGGTGTCGGATCTCACGCCACTGCCAGGGGTGCAGGGGCAGGGCAGCGTGTCGGTCCGGCAACGGCAGCCCGGGGCCGGCGAGTCGGGCCGTGAGCTGGGCGGCGGAGACAGATCGACCGCCTTCCGTCCAGGCCGAGTCGGTGGCGAGTACGGAGGGGGCGACTGCCAGCCAGTGCAGTGCGAAGGAACCGCGCAACTCCGGTGAGTACAGACGGACTTCGGCCTCTGAGAGACCCTCGCGGCTCTTCGGGGTCGGGTGGAGCGGGTGGCCGAGGAGGAGCGCCTGTTCGGCGGAGAGGAAGAGGTCGGGGCCGTCGGCCGGGTGTGCTCGGCGGTCGGTGACGAACGTGGCGGTGCGTCGGAGGGAGTCGGCCACGCGAGCCACCAGATCGGTGCCGGTGTCGGGTGTCGTCGCACCTGCAACCGCCGCTCCCGGTCCGGAGTCGGCATCACGTGCGGCCGTCTCCCTGGCGAGCAGCGCCGCGACCGTCACCGCGTCGGCCGGTGGCGCACCGTGCGGAGCGTTGGACAAGTGCGCAAGGCCGAAGCGGTGCCAGCCCGTCGGGGACCAGTAGTGGACCTGGGCGTGCAGGGCCGTACCGCTGGCGGGTAGGGGGATGCGTAGGGTGCCGTCGTCGGGAGCGGGGAGGTTCGTTTCGCGCACCCAGCAGCGCAGCAGGTTCTCAACGGCCGCGGCCTGGGCGGCGGTTCCCGGGTCGGGATGCTCCAGGAGGCCGGCACCCGCGCCCCGGGGTCGGCTCACTTCCGGGCTGCGCGGCTGCTGTTGGGGAACCGACTCGGCCGACGCCACTGCCAAGGTGTGCGGGTGGGAGTGGCTGTCGGAGGTGGATGTGGGGTTCAAGACTGTTCCTCGGGATGTGAGATCTCGCGTCGCCCCGGGCACAGCGGACCACTCACCGAACAGCAGCCCCCTCCGCCCCTGCCGAAGCCAACCCCCGTACCGCCCAACGGGTTACGGGTTGCTTCAAGATCCTTGCCGTAGCGAAACCGTTGCCGTTCCGTCGGAAGTCCCCCACAGCGAGCGCATAGTGTGTGATGCCGTTCCCGAAGGTCGTGAGTTCGGCGTGAACTCACCATGAGTTCCGGCTGAGATCACAGCCGTGGCGCACCATCCGTTCACTCCAGGGGGAGTCAAGACCATGCGATCGATACGGCCGTCCTTCACCACCCGGCGTGGGAGGGGTGCGCGTCGCGGAACCACCCCCGTGCTGACCGCCGTTGCCCTCGCCTCGGCGCTCGCGCTCACCGCGACGGCCTGCGGTTCGAGTGACACCAAGGCGGACGGGCAGTCCACGGCGTCGGCGACCAGCGGTGACACCGGCGACGGCAAGATCAAGATCCCGGACGACATCAAGAACAAGCTCAAAGAGCACGGGATCGACATCGACAAGTGGAAGAACGGCGCCTGGAAGAACTGGGACAGGGACGACTGGCTGCGCGAGGCCAACGACTACATCAACCCGATCATCGAGGGGCTGTGGAGTTCCGGCCGGATGCGGGACGCCAACGACCCGGACAAGGGCGTCGACACCAACGACATCTCCGGTGACCAGGGCGTGACCGACCCGACGCCCGCGGTGGTGGACGCGAAGGCCGTGTCGCCTACGTACCACGCCAACGCGGCGACGGCGGGCAAGGTGTTCTTCGATGCCCCCGAGGGCACGATGGTCTGCTCGGCGACGGTCGTGGAGGACCCGGCGCACCCGGGCAAGTCCAACCTGGTGTGGACGGCGGGCCACTGCGTGCACGCCGGCAAGAACGGCGGCTGGTACCGCAACCTCGCGTTCGTGCCGTCGTACAACAACTCGGGTATGAAGACGGCCCAGTTGCAGACGGCCACCCGGGACCAGGTCGCTCCGTACGGGGTCTGGTGGGCCGACTGGGCGCAGACCTCGCAGCAGTGGATCGACCAGGGCGGCGAGACGGGCGGGCAGGGTTCGTCGTACGACTACGCAGTGATCCATGTGACGCCCGAGAAGGGCAGTGGGGGCAAGTCCCTTGAGGAGACGGTCGGTTCGGCGCTGCCGGTGAACTTCGACGCGCCTGCCGTACCGAAGGTGTCGAGCATCACGGCGACCGGCTATCCCGCGGCGAAGCCGTACGACGGTTCGACGCTGTACCAATGCGCGGACAAGCCGGGGCGGCTGTCGATCAACGCCTCGGACCCGACGATGTACCGCATCGGCTGCAGCATGACCGGCGGTTCGTCCGGCGGCGGCTGGGTGGAGACGGGCACGGACGGCAAGCCGGCGCTGGTGTCCAACACCTCGATCGGCCCGGTGACTTCGGGCTGGCTGGCGGGTCCGAGGCTGGGCGATGTGGCCAAGGGCGTGTACGACTCGGTCAGCAAGAAGTTCGCAGGGCAGTAGACACTGCTGAGGCTCGCCCCGGGGGATCCGGGGCGAGCCTCAGGACGTACTGCGCTACGGCCGTCAGGCCAGCGGTGCCGGGACGTACGGCGCGAACTCCGCCGCGAGTTCCTCGTGCACCCGCACCTTGAGCAGGGTGCCCTCCGGGGTGTGCTCCTCGGAGATCACCTCGCCCTCGGAGTGGGCGCGGGCGACCAGCTTGCCGTGGGTGTACGGCACGAGCGCCTCGATCTCGACCGAGGGGCGCGGCAGCTCGTTGTCGATGAGCGCGAGCAGTTCCTCGATGCCCTGACCGGTGCGGGCCGAGACGGCGATGGACCGCTTCTCGTTCCGCATCAGCCGCTGGAGCGTCAGCGGGTCCGCCGCGTCCGCCTTGTTGATGATCACGATCTCGGGCACCTTGGTGGCGCCGACATCCCGGATCACCTCGCGCACGGCGGCCAGCTGCTCCTCCGGGACCGGGTGCGAACCGTCCACCACGTGCAGGATCAGATCGGCGTCGCCGACCTCCTCCATCGTGGAGCGGAAGGCCTCGACCAGGTGGTGCGGCAGGTGCCGGACGAATCCGACGGTGTCGACCAGCGTGTACAGCCGCCCGCCCGGGGTCTGGGCCCGGCGCACGGTCGGGTCGAGGGTCGCGAACAGCGCGTTCTCGACCAGCACGCCCGCGCCCGTGAGGCGGTTGAGCAGGGACGACTTGCCGGCGTTGGTGTAGCCGGCGATCGCGACCGAGGGCACCTTGTGGCGACGGCGCTCCTGGCGCTTGATGTCGCGGCCTGTCTTCATGTCCGCGATCTCCCGGCGCATCTTCGCCATCTTCTCGCGGATACGACGCCGGTCCGTCTCGATCTTGGTCTCACCGGGACCGCGGGTGGCGAGGCCGCCGCCCGAGCCGCCGCCCATCTGACGGGACAGCGACTGGCCCCAGCCACGGAGCCTCGGCAGCATGTACTGCATCTGCGCGAGCGCGACCTGCGCCTTGCCCTCCCGGGACTTGGCGTGCTGGGCGAAGATGTCGAGGATCAGGGCCGTACGGTCGATGACCTTGACCTTGACGACGTCTTCGAGGTGGATCAGCTGGCCGGGGCTCAGCTCACCGTCGCAGATGACGGTGTCGGCGCCGGTCTCCAGGACGATGTCCCGCAGCTCGTTGGCCTTGCCGGAGCCGATGTACGTGGCCGCGTCCGGCTTGTCGCGGCGCTGGACGACGCCGTCGAGCACGAGCGCGCCCGCGGTCTCCGCGAGGGCGGCCAGCTCGGCGAGGGAGTTGTCCGCGTCCTGTGCCGTACCCGTGGTCCAGACGCCGACGAGTACGACGCGCTCCAGACGGAGCTGTCGGTACTCGACCTCGGTGACGTCCTCGAGTTCGGTGGAGAGGCCCGCGACGCGGCGCAGGGCCGCGCGCTCGGAGCGGTCGAACTGGTCGCCGTCCCGGTCTCCGTCGATCTCGTGGCTCCAGGCGACGTCCTCTTCCATCAGGGCATCGGCCCGAAGACCTTCGGGGTAGGTGTGCGCGAGGCGCTCAGTGTCCTGGGAAGGGGAAGAAGAGGAGGTCATTGGGTCCTTACGTCGAGAGGAGTGCTGCAAAGGTGACAACGTGCGAGTGCTCCCGGAGATTCCCGGTGACCGGAGATTCCGGGCGATCCGCGCCGCCGACCCGACGATGGTCGCACGGCACGGATCGCGCCGTCACGGCCTTATTTCACGGGTGCCTGCGACACCCAGTCCGGGTGACCCGGCATCGGCGGGGTCTTCGCGCCGTAGAGCCAGGCCTTGAAGAAGTCGCTCAGGTCGCGGCCGGAGATCGCCGAGGCGAGGTCCTCGAAGTCGGCGGTGGTGGCCGTGCCGTCCCGGTGAATGCTCACCCAGGTGCGCTCCAGGCGCTCGAAGGCGGGGCGGCCGATCTCCTGGCGCAGGGCGTAGAGGACGAGGGCGGCGCCGTCGTAGACGTTGGGGCGGAAGATGCTGATCTTCTGGCCGGGCGCGGGCGCCTTGGGGAGCGCGGGCGGTCCGCCGGCGGCGCGCCAGCCGTCGGAGGCGCCGTAAGCGGCCTTCATCCGCGTCTCCATGGGCTTGTTCGCCTTCTCCTCCGCGTACAGCTCCTCGTACCAGGTCGCGTGTCCCTCGTTGAGCCACAGATCGGACCAGGTGCGGGGGCTGACGCTGTCGCCGAACCACTGGTGCGACAGCTCGTGCACCATGATCGACTCGACGTACCACTTGGGGTAGGCGGGCTCGGTGAAGAGATCTCTCTCGAAGAGAGAGATCGTCTGGGTCTCGAGTTCGAAGCCGGTGGACGCGTCGGCCATGAGCAGGCCGTACGTCTCGAAGGGGTACCGGCCGACCTTGCTCTCCATCCAGGCGATCTGGTCGGGGGTCTTCTTGAGCCACGGTTCGAGCCGCTTGGCGTCCGCGGCGGGCACGACGTCGCGCATCGGCAGGTCGTGCGGCCCGGTGCGGTGCAGTACGGCTGAGCGGCCGATGGACACCTGGGCGAGTTCGGTGGCCATGGGGTGCTGGGTGCGGTACGTCCAGGTGGTGTTCGCGCCGACCTTGTCGACGCCGGCCGGCAGTCCGTTGGCGACGGCCGTGTAGGCGTTGGGCGCGGTGACCCTGATGGTGAACATCGCCTTGTCGGAGGGATGGTCGTTGCACGGGAACACCAGGTGCGCGGCATCGGCCTGGTTGGCCATCGCGAGCCCGTCCTTGGTGCGCACCCAGCCGCCGTCCTGGCCCTTGGCTGAGACGGGGTCGCTGGTGTGCCGCACGGTGATCCGCGTCCAACTGCCTTCGGAAAGCGGCTCCTTCGGGGTGACGACCAGGTCCTCGCCGGCGCTCTCGAAGGCGGCCGGCCGACCGTCGACCTCGACCGAGTCCACGGTGCCGTGCGCGAAGTCGAGGTTGATGCGGTCCAGGGACTCCGTGGTCCACGCGTCGATGGTGGTGACGGCCTGGAGCGGCTTGGTGTTGGTGCCGGGATAGGTGAAGGAGAGGTCGTACGACGCCACGTCGTAGCCCGGGTTGCCCAGGTCCGGGAAGAGGCGGTCCCCGACGCCGAGGGGCGTGGGCGGCGCGCCGGCGGCGACGAGGCAGACGGACGCGGCCGAGGCGAGCAGAGCCGCCTTCAGCCGTCGGGGAGCCCTGGTACCGGCCCCAGGGGTGGCGGTGCGGGGGGTGAGCAGCATGGACCACCGCTACCAGCGCACGCGTACCGTACGTCGACGACTCGCGCCCGGCCCACTCGAACGAGGTCTTCCGGGGGCCCACGGGGCGCCGGGCACGCCGGAGGCGCGCGCCCCGAGGAGACGCGGGGGCGCGGTCCTGGGCCGGGCTCAGAAGGCCGTCGTGTGGTGCTGCGCCCGGCTCACGTCGTAGACGCCCGGCACATTGCGCATCGCCCGCATGAGGGCCGGAAGGTGCGCCGCGTCCGGGAGTTGGAGGGTGTAGGTGTGGCGGACGCGCTGCTGGCTCGGGGGTTCGACCGTCGCCGAGACGATCTCGGCGCCCTCCAGAGCCATGGCCTCGGTGAGATCGGCCAGCAGATGGGGGCGGCCGAACGATTCGGCTACCAGCGTGACCCGGCACTCGGTGGTATCGCCCCAGCGCACACCCACCTCCGCGCGCCCCACGCTCTTCATGTGCGCCACCGCGCTGCACTCCACGCGGTGAACGGTCACGACCCCGCCGCGCACCGAGAATCCGGTGACCTCGTCGGGCGGTACGGGCGTGCAGCAGCCGGCGAGCCGTACGGTCGCGCCGGGCTGGTCGACGAGGGGGGTAGCGGGGTTGCTGGTGGGGGCGTCTTCGGCCGCAGGGGGCGTCGATCGGACGCTCTGCGCTCCCTCGTCCGCGTCGACGTCGGCGTCTGCTTCGTCGCCGCGCCCCGGGTGCGCCGCGAGCCAACGCTGGATGGCGATCCGGGCGGCGGGCGTGTGCGCGTGCTCCAGCCACTCCCTGGAGGGCTCGGAGGCCGGGTCCTGGCCCATGAGGGGCTGGACGGTGTCGCCGTCCCGCAGAACGGTGCTGAGGGTCGCCAGGCGGCCGTTGACGCGGGCGCCGATGCAGGCGTGGGCGTCCTCGCCGTACTGCGCGTACGCGGCGTCCACACAGGTCGCGCCGTCGGGCAGGCCCAGCGTGCCGCCGTCGGGCCGGAACACGGTGATCTCGCGGTCCTGTGCGAGGTCCTCGCGGAGCGTCGACCAGAAGGTGTCGGGGTCGGGCGCGCCCTCCTGCCAGTCGAGGAGCCGGGAGAGCCAGCCGGGCCGGGTGGGGTCGGCGCGCTCCCCGTCGCTGGTGGCCTGCTGCTCCTCCGAAGGAGGAGCGTAGGGATTGCCGAGCGCGATGACGCCGGCCTCGGCGACCTTGTGCATCTGGTGGGTGCGGATGAGGACTTCGACGACCTGGCCGTCCGTGTGGGCGACGGCGGTGTGCAGCGACTGGTAGAGGTTGAACTTCGGTACGGCGATGAAGTCCTTGAACTCCGAGACGACGGGCTTCAGGCAGGTGTGCAGTTCGCCGAGGACGCCGTAACAGTCCGCGTCCTCGTTGACGAGCACCAGGAGGCGGCCGAAGTCGGCGCCGCGCAGCCTGCCGCGCTTGCGGGCGACGCGGTGCACCGAGACGAAGTGCCGTGGCCTGATGAGGACTTCGGCCTGGATGTCGGCGTCGCGCAGGACGGTGCGCACCTCGTCGGTGACCTCGGCGAGCGGGTCGTCCGCGCGGGAGGCGTTGTCGACGATCAACTCGCGTGTGTGGTCGTACTCCTCGGGGTGGAGGATCGCGAAGACCAGGTCTTCCAGTTCGGTCTTGAGCGCCTGGACGCCGAGCCGTTCGGCGAGCGGGATGAGGACGTCCCGGGTGACCTTGGCGATGCGGGCCTGCTTCTCGGGGCGCATCACGCCCAGGGTGCGCATGTTGTGCAGCCGGTCGGCGAGTTTGATCGACATCACGCGGACGTCGCTGCCGGTGGCGACGAGCATCTTGCGGAAGGTCTCGGGCTCGGCCGCGGCGCCGTAGTCGACCTTCTCCAACTTCGTCACACCGTCGACGAGATAGCGCACCTCGGCGCCGAACTCCTCACCGACCTGATCGAGCGTCACCTCCGTGTCCTCGACGGTGTCGTGGAGCAGAGAGGCCGTCAACGTCGTGGTCTCGGCACCGAGTTCGGCGAGGATCAGGGTCACGGCGAGGGGGTGCGTGATGTACGGCTCGCCGCTCTTGCGCATCTGGCCGCGGTGCGAGGACTCGGCCAGGACCCAGGCGCGGCGCAGCGGTTCGAGGTCGGCGTCGGGGTAATGGGCGCGATGCGCCTCGGCGACATGGCCGATGGCGTCGGGCAACCGGTCGCGCGCGGTGGGACCGAGCAGGGCGGCCCGGCCGAGCCGGCGCAGGTCGATCCGGGGGCGGGCCTTCCTGCGGGGCACTGTGTTGGTCACAGGGCCTGGGCTCGCAGGGTTCGTGGCCTCCGCACTCATGGGCACCTCCGGCTGCTTGACCGGCGGACGGGTGCCCCATGGCGGACTCGGCTCAGGGGATGGTGACGATCCCCCGTCCGGGCCGGTGCTTGATGCTACCGAGCCCACCACGTGCGACTGACCGCCTCTCGCCGAGCGTGAAACGGATCACCCATTCGAGCGAAGGTCGGGAGGTTTACGGTTTTGCGCCACACTCTCCCGGGTCGGCCGTGCTTTCCGGCCGACCCGGCCGCCGGAGACTTCGGATCAGGGCCTCCAGGGCGGCCGGGACCGCGAATCACCCGTTCAGCGGATGGCGTTTTCCAGCCACTCGGCATCGATCTCGCCCTCGGCGACGATCACCGCGGGACCGGTCATCTCGATCCGGCCGTCGGGCCACTCGGTGATCACCAGCGTTCCCCCGGGTACGTCGACGGTGTAGGTCGCCCGCGTTCCTGTGACGGCCGGGTCCGCGCCGTCGCGGCGGGCGGTGGCCACGGCGACCGCGCACGCGCCCGTGCCGCACGAGCGGGTCTCGCCCGCACCGCGCTCGTGCACGCGCATCGCCACATGGCCGGGGCCCCGGTCGACCACGAACTCGACGTTGACACCCTCCGGGTAGGCGCTTGCCGGGCCGAAGGGCGGCGGGGCGTACAGGTCACCGGCGTGCGCGAGGTCGTCGACGAAGGCGACCGCGTGCGGGTTGCCCATGTTCACGTTCCGCGCGGGCCAGCTGCGCTCGCCGACGCTCACTGTGACGTCCCCTTCGGGGAGGAGCGCCTTGCCCATGCCGACGGTGACATCGCCGTCCTTGGCGAGGTGGACGGTCTTGACTCCCCCGCGCGTGGCGACCGCGATGTCCCCTGCGGCCACATGTCCGGCGCGCTGGAGATAGCGCGCGAACACACGCACTCCGTTGCCACACATCTCGGAGACCGAGCCGTCGCCGTTGCGGTAGTCCATGAACCACTCAGCCTCGGCCGCCATGTCCCGCGCCTCGGGGTGCGCGGCGGACCGTACGACATGCAGCAGTCCGTCGCCGCCGATGCCCGCGCGGCGGTCGCACAGGGCGGCCACGGCGGCCGGAGGGAGGTCGATGACGTTCTCGGGGTCCGGGACGATCACGAAGTCGTTCTCGGTGCCGTGCCCCTTGAGGAAGGCGATCCGCGTGCTCATTCCTCGATCGTACGGGGTGGCTACGACATCCCGGCGAGCAGTTGTGACCGACCTCGACAGCCGACGCGACCGACTCCTACGACCGCCGCGGCCAGCCTCGGCGCCTAGCGGAGCCTGGCCACGCGCCACATGGCGAGCACCACGACCACGGCCACCACCAGCGCGTAGGCGACGACGACCCGCCAGTCCGGACGGCGCCCGGAACCGCGCTGCGGGAAGCCGGGCCAGGTGTGGCCGACGCGGCGGGCCGCGGTCATGCCCCAGCCGGCCGCGCAGGAGCAGATGAGCAGGCCCAGCATGGCGATCACGGCCCCGCTGTCACCGAAGTCGAAGGCGAGCGGGAAGGCGAACATCAGAGAGCCGACGGCGGCCAGGGCCACGATGGGGGCGAGCTGCCAGATACGCAGACGACGCTGCGGACGCAGCTCGACCTCGACCTCGGGTCCCGCGTACATCTCGTCGGGCCCGGGACCGTCGGCGGTCACGCCGCCCTGGATCTCGTCCGGGCCGTCCGGGCTCAGTCGGCCGTCGGCCTCTTCCGGTTCACCACGGTCCGCGGTGACCTGCTCAGCGCCTTCTGCGGTGTCGCGAGGGCCGGCCTCCATCGCCACGCGCCCTCCCAACTCGGACTCCACTTGGTCGATCGAAGCTCGATGATGGCACGCCCCTGGAGGCCGCAACGGCGGCCGGAGCGTCCCGATGCCATGACGTGATCAGGCTGTGACCGGTCGTTCGACCAACGCCAGTGCCAGGTGCGGAAGTTCTGTGAGATCGGCCGCAGCCCCACTCAACCAGTGCACCCGGGGATCGCGTCTGAACCACGAATCCTGGCGGCGCGCGAAGCGCTTGGTGGCCCGCACGGTCTCCGCGCGCGCCTCTTCTTCCGTGCACTCCCCCGCGAGCGCCGCGAGCACCTGCTGATAGCCGAGCGCGCGGGACGCGGTGACCCCCTCGCGCAGGCCCCGCGCCTCCAGCTCCCGCACCTCGTCGACGAGGCCCGCGCTCCACATCCGGTCGACGCGGCGCGCGATGCGCTCGTCGAGTTCGGGGCGGGCCACGTCGACGCCGATCTGGACGGTGTCGTAGACCGAGTCGTGGCCCGGGAGGTTGGCGGTGAAGGGCTTGCCGGTGATCTCGATGACCTCCAGGGCCCGGACGATACGGCGGCCGTTGCTGGGCAGGATCGCGCGCGCGGCCTCGGGGTCGGCGGCGGCCAGGCGGGCGTGCAGGGCGCCGGAGCCGCGCAGGGCGAGCTCCTCCTCCAGGCGGGCGCGGACCTCGGGGTCGGTGCCGGGGAACTCGAGGTTGTCGACGGCCCCGCGTACGTACAGCCCGGAGCCACCGACCAGGATCGGCCAGCGGCCCGCGGCGAGCAGGGCGTCGATGTGCTCGCGGGCGAGGCGCTGGTACTCGGCGACGGACGCCGTGACGGTCACGTCCCAGATGTCCAGGAGGTGGTGCGGGACGCCGCCGCGCTCCTCGAGCGTCAGCTTGGCGGTGCCGATGTCCATCCCTCGGTAGAGCTGCATGGAGTCGGCGTTGACGACCTCGCCACCTAGACGCTGGGCCAGGAAGACGCCCAGATCGGACTTTCCGGCCGCGGTCGGTCCGACGACGGCGATGACTCGGGGGGCGGGGGGTGCGCTGCTCACGTTCACAGTCTCCCAAACGCCCGACCCGGCCTCGAACGAGTTACGTGACGGCACCCCTGTGGGGTCGTTGCCCGTTGCGAGATGTCCCGCCGCCGTTTTCTGGAGGCGGCGCCCCGGGTGACGCAAACGGACGCACCGGGCTACGCGGGATTTCGCCCACACGAGTAACGTATGGAGTTGATATGGGAGTTTTTGACCGACTTCTTCGGAGGTCGAAGGCTACGGAGGACGCGTCGACCGCCGACACGCAGGCCGGCGCGGAGTCGGCCGAGGACCTCACGGCCGAAGCGCCGGGCGAGGTGTCGGAGACCGAGACGGGGGCAGACGCCCAGGAAGCGGCGAAGACGACGGCGACGGAGGCCGTCGGGGCCGCGGAGGGCGTCGAGATCCCCAGGCAGCAGTCCGCCGAAGAGGCCGCCGACAACGAGGCCGGTGAAGGCGCTCGCACGTAACCGCCCCGCGTGGAAGGTGAACCATGGGTCTGATGGACAGTTTGAAGGCCAGACTCGCCCCGGCGAAGGACAAGGTCTCGGGCCTCGCGCAGCAGCACGGAGGCAAGATCGAGAGCGGCCTCGACAAGGCCGCGAAGATGGTCGACGAGAAGACCAAGGGCAAGTACAGCGACAAGATCCAGACGGGCACGGGCAAGGCCAAGGACGCCATGGACCGACTCGCGCACAAGGACGGCACAGGGAGCGCGGGAAGCACGGGGACGGAGCACGGCGGCACGACCGCGCCGCCGGACTCTCCCCCGCCGGCCGGCTGACCGGCACCGCACATCGATCGGCGGACGGCCGCGGAGCACTCGGCTCCCGGCCGTCCGCCGTTTCACGGCTGAGCCGTGTTCACGGCGGGCTTCGCGGCTACGGCGCTTTCACGACGACGTGCACAGCTGGACCACGTGCACGGCTGCACTGTGTCGTCCTCCGCACCGCGTTCCCTGCCCCGCCACGCTCACGGCCGCACCGCGTCTACGACCAGGCCGCGACCACGTATCCGACGCCGTACGGCGCGTCCTCGTACAGCAGCGCGCCGCCGAGGTCAGCGCCCTCCGCCGCGCCCGCGAGGACCTGCCAGGGGGCGCGGCCGGAGGCCTTCAGCTCGTACGCCAGCTCGGCGTCCAGCGCCTTGAGGGCCGGGACGTCCGCCGCTCCCAGCGCTCGCGCCACCTCGGCGTCGAAGGGTGCCGCGCGCTCGTCGAGATAGCCGGGTGCCTTCAGCGTCCGGCACGCGCTGGCGTCGCCCATCACCAGCAGCGCGACCCGCTCGGCCTGCGCGACGATGTCCCTCCCGACTTCGATACACCGCTCGGCCGCGAGAGGTTCCCCCACGCCGAGTCCCTCGATCGGGGCGTCGGACCAGCCGGTCCGCTCCAGCAGCCACGCGGCGACGGCGAGCGAGGGCGGAAGTACCCGCTCCGACACGGCGGCACCGTCCCTCCCGAGGCGTACGTCGAGGTCCACTCCGAAGCCGCGGAACGATCCCCGGGTGCCTTCCGGATGCGGCCCGCGCCCGCTCTGCTCGGCCGGTCCGACGACCACCAGACGGTCGGGCCGGGCGGCGGCGAGCACCCCGAGCGCGTCGGTGCACGCGGCACGCGCGGCGTCCATCTCGGAGGCGGCACCGGCGGCGACGTCGGGGACGAGAAGCGGAGGGCAGGGGCAGACCGCGGCGGCTACGAGCATGGCCGGAACACTAACAAGGAGCACCGCCGGTCCAGCCGGCCACGCCGTCCGGCGTCTGAACATCCGAGCGGCGCGGGAAGTCTCGCCCGCGCCTCAGCCCCTCGCCGGCGACGTGCAACCGCCCCCTCAGTCGCAGCCGCAGCCACTCCCCGTGGCGACCGGCAGCGGCGCGGGGGCGCCGATCTTCGGCAGGCCCAGCATCACACCGGCCGGCTTGGCGGTCTCGGCCGCGTTGCGCTTCTCCCAGGCGTCGCCCGCGCGCGTGGGACGCACGTCAAGAGTGGGGCCCTCGGCGAGGAGGTGGTGCGGGGCGGCGTAGGTGATCTCGACCGTCACCACGTCACCGGGGCGAACCTCCTGGTCCGGCTTGGTGAAGTGGACGAGGCGGTTGTCGGGGGCGCGTCCGGAGAGGCGGTGGGTGGCGCCGTCCTTGCGGCCCTCACCCTCGGCGACCATCAGCTCCAGGGTGCGGCCGACCTGCTTCTTGTTCTCGTCCCATGAGATCTCCTCCTGGAGTGCCACGAGACGCATGTAGCGCTCCTGGACGACCTCCTTGGGGATCTGGTTCTCCATGGTCGCGGCCGGGGTGCCGGGCCGCTTGGAGTACTGGAACGTAAACGCTTGCGCGAAGCGTGCCTCACGGACCGCGTGCATCGTCTGCTCGAAGTCCTCCTCGGTCTCCCCGGGGAAGCCGACGATGATGTCGGTGGTGATGGCGGCGTGCGGGATGGCCGCGCGCACCTTCTCGATGATCCCCAGGTACCGCTCCTGGCGGTAGGACCGGCGCATCGCCTTCAGGATCGGGTCGGAACCGGACTGCATCGGCATGTGCAGCTGCGGCATCACGTTCGGCGTCTCGGCCATCGCCGCGATGACGTCGTCGGTGAAGTCGCGCGGGTGCGGAGAGGTGAAGCGGACGCGCTCCAGGCCGTCGATGGTCCCGCAGGCCCGCAGCAGCTTGCTGAAGGCCTCGCGGTCGCCGATGTCGGAGCCGTACGCGTTGACGTTCTGGCCGAGCAGGGTGATCTCGGAGACGCCCTCGCCGACCAGGGCCTCGATCTCGGCGAGGATGTCGCCGGTGCGGCGGTCCTTCTCCTTGCCGCGCAGCGCCGGGACGATGCAGAAGGTGCATGTGTTGTTGCAGCCGACGGAGATCGACACCCAGGCCGCGTAGGCGCTCTCGCGCCGGGTCGGCAGCGTCGAGGGGAAGGCCTCCAGGGACTCCGCGATCTCGACCTGCGCCTCTTCCTGGACGCGTGCGCGTTCCAGCAGGACGGGCAGCTTGCCGATGTTGTGCGTGCCGAAGACGACGTCCACCCAGGGCGCCTTCTTCACGATGGTGTCGCGGTCCTTCTGGGCGAGGCAGCCGCCGACGGCGATCTGCATCCCGGGGCGCCTGGTCTTCATCGGGGCGAGGCGGCCGAGGTTGCCGTAGAGCCGGTTGTCGGCGTTCTCGCGGACGGCGCAGGTGTTGAAGACGACGACGTCGGCGTCGCCGTCCGAACCCTCGGGGGCGCGCACGTAACCGGCCCCCTCCAGGAGCCCGGAGAGCCGCTCGGAATCGTGGACGTTCATCTGGCACCCGTAGGTGCGCACTTCGTACGTTTTGACGTCCACTGCCTCGCTCCGGTCACCGCTGCTCATGCGACAAGGGTAGGCGGTGCCGGGAGTGACTCCTTCTGCGGCTGAGAACCGCCGTGGCTCACGTCACTCGGAGCCACGGCCGGAATCCGGAGTTCCGCCGCTCCATCCCTGCTTGCGCAGCACCCCGTGCACATCCGGCACCTCGTAGTGCTCGCCCTTGAGGACCTTGCCGTCGGCCCGGCGGGCGATCTGGCCGTCCGGGCCGATCTTGGTCATGTTGGAGCGGTGGACCTCGGCGATCACCGCGTCGAGGTCCACGCCGTGCACGAGGGCCGTGCCGTAGGCGACGTAGACGACGTCGGCCAGTTCGTGCGCCAGTCGGTCGAGGGGACCGCTCACCGAGACCTCGGCGACCTCCGCGGCCTCCTCGGCGAGCAGCTCGCCGCGGTGGGCGGCGAGGGCGGGGGCGACCTCGGTGGGTGTGGTGCGGGCGTCGAGTCCGAAGGCGAGGTGGAATTCGCGGACCAGGTCGGCGGGCGAAGAACTCATGCCAAGACCCTAACGGCCGCCACTGACACCACCGGCCCGCGAGCCCGGCCCTGGTCAGTACCGCTCAAGGGCTGGCAGGATCGCGCGCATGCTCAAGGTGTTCTCCCGTATCAGCAGGCGCCGGGCCCTGACGGGCGCGGCGGCCGGTTTCGTCGCGTTCGGGCTGCTGCTGTGGTGGCTGCTGCCCCTGGGCGACGAGCCGCCGACCGGGACGATCACCTTCAGCACCGGGACACCGCTCGGGGTCTACCAGGAGTACGGCAAGCTGCTGCGGGCCGAGCTCGACAAGGACATGCCGGGCCTGAAGGTGAAGCTGGTGAACAGCGCCGGGTCGCAGGAGAACGTCGCGCGCGTGGCGACCGGTCACGCCGACTTCACCATCGCCGCGGCCGACGCGGTGGAGACGTACGAGGCGGACGGCAAGCCCGGTGCCGCCGGGCTGCGCGGGATCGCGCGGCTGTACGACGACTACGTCCAGCTCATCGTCCCGCGCGACTCGGACATCAACTCGGTCGCCGATCTGCGGAACAAGCGGGTGGCCATAGGGCCGGACCGCTCTGGCGTGCGACTGATCGCGAACCGGGTGCTCGCGGCGGCCGGCATCGACCCGAAGAAGGGCGTCAAGCCGGTGGCGGCCGGCATCGACACCGGACCGGACCTGCTCAAGAAGGGCAAGCTCGACGCGTTCTTCTGGTCCGGCGGACTGCCGACCGACGGCCTGAAGGACCTGGCCGCCCACTACGCGTTCCGGTTCGTGCCGATCGAGGCCTCCCTCGTGGCGAAGATGCACGAGCAGGGCGACGCCACCCGCTACTACCGCGCCACCAACATGCCGGAGTCGGCCTACCCCGACATCCAGCGGGGGTCCACGGTGCCCACCATCGCCGTCTCCAACCTGCTGATGACCCGCAAGGACCTGAATCCCAGGCTCACGGAGTGGATCACCAAGACCGTGATCAAGAGCCGGGACGGCATCGGCGCGCATGTGCACTCCGCGCAGCTCGTGGACCTGCGCACGGCGATCTACACCGACCCCCTGGTCCTGCACGAGGGTGCCCGGCGCTACTACCGCTCCGTCAAACCGTAGGCGCACAACGGCCGTTGACGCCCTCTCGGGCCGTGGACGCACCAGGAGGCCCTCTGGCGCCCGTTCAGGCCGTAGGCCCGCTCCTGGGCACCGACACGGTCACCTTGAGGCCGTGCGGCTCGTGATGGTCGTACGCCAGTGAGCCGCCGCCCGCGGCCAGCAGGACCTGGGAGATGGACAGGCCGAGGCCGGAGCCCTTGATGTTCTGGTGCCTGCCGCTGCGCCAGAAGCGGTCGCCGACGCGGGCGAGTTCCTCCTCGGTGAGGCCCGGGCCCTGGTCCGTGACGACGACCGTGGAGGTCTCGCCGTTCGACGCGACCGTCACCTCGACGCACTGGTCCTCGGGCGTGAACTTCACCGCGTTGTCGATCACCGCGTCCAGGGCGCTGGACAGCGTGACCGGGTCGGCCCAGGCGGTGGTCGGCGGACAACTGCCCACCAGGCGCACGCCCTTGGCCTCTGCGGTCGGTGACCAGGCGGCGACGCGCTCGGCGGTCAGCGCGCCGATGTCGGTGATCCTGAGGTCCGCTTCCGCGTGCTCGGCCAGGGCCAGGTCGAGCAGGTCGTCCAGGACCTGGGTCAGGCGTTTGCCCTCGGTGCGGACCGAGGCGATCTCGTCGTTGTCCTCCGGCAGTTCGAGCGCGAGCAATTCGATGCGCAGCAGCAGCGCCGAGAGCGGGTTGCGCAGCTGGTGCGAGGCGTCGGCGACGAAGGCGCGCTGCTGCTCCAGCACGTCCTCGACGTTGTCCGCCATCTCGTTGAACGATCGGGCCAGGCGCTGGAGTTCCGGCGGTCCGCCGGCCGCTGCGACCCGTGACTTGAGGCGTCCGGTGGCGATGTCGTGGGTGGTGGCGTCGAGTACGCGTACGGGCCGCAGGACCCAGCCGGTCAGCCGCAGGGCCGCGCCGACGGCCAGCAGCATGGCGCCGATCTCGCCCGCGCCGATCGTCAGCCAGCCGCGCAGGGTCCGTGAACGCATCGGCCCGGTGGGCGAGTCGGTGACCACGACCGCTATGACGTCGCCGTCGCGGATGACCGGCGAGGCGACGACCAGGCGGTGGCGCTGCCAGGGCCAGACCTGTTCCGGGTCGTGGCTGCGGCGGCTGAGCAGGGCCTCGTCGAAGGCGTCGCGGACCTCGCCGGTCTTGGGGAGCAGGAAGTCGTCTGGCGCGTTCGCCATGGAGGTGTCGGTGCGGTAGAAGACGCCCGCGCGGATGCCGTAGACCTCGTAGTAGCTGGCGAGTTCGCGGTCCAGGGTCTGCTGGCGTTCGTCCGGGACCATGTCGGCGGGGCGGCTGCCCGTGGGCGCGTCGGTGACGAACTGGGCGAGCGCCGCGAACCGCGCGGTGTCGTCGATACGGTCGACGATCACCTTCTGCTGCTGGGCAGCGGCGACGCTGATGGCGAGCGGGACGCCCAGGGCGAGCAGAACGGCCGCCATCAGGACGATGAGCAGCGGGAGAAGACGTGTGCGCACCCGTGCCCGCTACGTGGCCGGGGCGACGAGCCGGTAGCCGACGCCTCGTACGGTCTCGATCAGCGCGGGCATCCGCAGTTTGGCGCGCAGGGACGCGACATGCACCTCCAGGGTGCGTCCCGTGCCCTCCCAACTGGTGCGCCACACCTCGCTGATGATCTGCTCCCGCCGGAAGACCACCCCGGGACGCTGCGCCAGCAGGGCCAGCAGGTCGAACTCCTTGCGGGTCAGCTGGACGACCGAACCGTCCACGCTGACCTGGCGGGTGGGCAGTTCGATGCGCACCGGGCCGAGCCGCAGCGCGGTGTCGCCGCCCGCGGTCGCGTCCTCGTGGACACTGCGCCGGCTGACGGCGTGGATGCGGGCCAGCAGCTCCCCGGTGTCGTAGGGCTTCACCACGTAGTCGTCGGCTCCGAGGTTGAGGCCGTGGATGCGGGAGCGGACGTCGGACCGCGCGGTCACCATGATCACCGGGGTGCTGGTGCGCTTGCGGATCTTGCCGCAGACCTCGTAGCCGTCCTGGTCGGGCAGGCCGAGGTCGAGGAGGACGACTCCGAAGACGTCGCCCTCGGGGACGAGGGCCTGAAGGGCCTCCTCGCCGCTGCGGGCATGGGTGACGTCGAAGCCGTGCCGCGCCAGGACCGCGGACAGAGCGGCGGCGACATGGTTGTCGTCCTCGACGAGGAGCAGTCTCATCCCGGCCCCCTCCGGTTCATCGTTCGTATGGTCTCGGCCTGTACGAAAGCACGTCTCACGCGCGCGTGCACCCAGGCAGTCACGCTGATGGACGAAGACGCCGTCAAGGGGGTTCCGGTTGCGGACGGTTTCCGTTACGCAGCCGGTACGCGGCCTTACGGCAAGTGCTACAACACGTGTCCGATTGCTATCCGATCGTGATGCTCAGATCTCGCTCAGATGTGATGACGCTGGTCGTAAGGCCTCACTACTGTCCTCCGCAACCGACGAGGACGGAGCCAGCAAGCGATGACCAAGGTATCGGTGGCCAAGGAAGACGCGGTCCCGGCGGGCGAACTGGTCGTCCTGAAGAGCGTCAACAAGCACTTCGGCGCGTTGCACGTACTCCAGGACATCGATCTGTCGATCGCCCGCGGTGAGGTCGTCGTGGTGATCGGCCCCTCCGGGTCCGGAAAGTCCACGCTGTGCCGCACCATCAACCGCCTGGAGACGATCGATTCGGGTGCCATCGCGATCGACGGCAAGCCCTTGCCCCAGGAGGGCAGGGAACTGGCCCGGCTGCGTGCCGACGTCGGGATGGTCTTCCAGTCCTTCAACCTCTTCGCGCACAAGACGGTGCTCGAGAACGTGATGCTGGGCCAGGTCAAGGTCCGCGGGGCCGACAAGAAGCAGGCCGAGGAGAAGGCCCGGGCCCTGCTCGACCGGGTCGGCGTGGCCACCCAGGCGGACAAGTACCCGGCGCAGCTGTCCGGCGGCCAGCAACAGCGTGTCGCCATCGCGCGGGCACTGGCCATGGACCCCAAGGTGATGCTCTTCGACGAGCCCACCTCGGCGCTCGACCCGGAGATGATCAACGAGGTCCTCGAGGTCATGCAGCAGCTGGCCCGGGACGGGATGACGATGATCGTCGTCACCCATGAGATGGGCTTCGCGCGCTCGGCGGCCAACCGCGTGGTGTTCATGGCCGACGGCCGCATCGTCGAAGAGGCCGTGCCCGACCAGTTCTTCAGCAACCCGCGAAGCGACCGGGCCAAGGACTTCCTGTCGAAGATCCTGCACCACTGACGACCACCCCGGAACGCCCAAGAGCCCCGAAGAACAGCGACAGAACCCCAGAACACCGCAGAACGGCGACAGCCGGCCGCTGACGACCCGTCGACGACGGGTGGCTGCCGACTGCCGCCGGTGATCCCGCACGCCCTCAGAGCCACCGCCACGCGCCCTGACGGGCCCTCATGTCACCACCAGCCAAAGGACGTTCATCATGAAGCTTCGCAAGGTCACCGCCGTCGCAGCCACCGCGCTGGTCCTCTCGCTCGCCGCGACGGCCTGCGGGAGCAGCGACAAGAACGACTCCGGTTCGGATTCCAGCGGCGGCGGCAAGATCAAGGTCGGCATCAAGTTCGATCAGCCGGGCATCGGCCTGAAGCAGCCGGACGGGAGCTTCGCCGGCTTCGACGTGGACGTGGCGACCTATGTGGCCGGGCAGCTCGGCTACAAGCCCGCCCAGATCGAGTGGGTCGAGACCAAGAGCGCCGACCGCGAGAACGCCCTGGCGCGCGGTGACGTCAAGTTCATCGCGGCCTCGTACTCCATCAACGACGAGCGCAAGCAGAAGGTCGACTTCGCCGGCCCCTACCTGCTGGCCCACCAGGACCTGCTGGTCAAGAAGGACTCGACGATCGCCAAGGGCACGGACCTCAACGGCAAGAAGCTGTGTTCCGTGACCGGCTCGACCTCGGCGCAGAACATCCACGACACGATCGCCCCGAAGGCCAACCTCCGTGAGTACAGCGGCTACTCGGAGTGCATCGCGGGCCTGCAGAGCGGCGCCGTGGACGCGGTGACCACCGACGACTCGATCCTCGCGGGCTTCGCCTCGCAGGACAAGTACAAGGGTCAGTTCAAGCTCGCCGGCCTCAAGCTCAGCAACGAGAACTACGGCATCGGTGTCAAGAAGGGCGACTCCGCGACCGTCACCAAGATCAACACCGCGCTGGAGAAGATGGTCAGCAGCGGCGCCTGGCAGACGGCGGTCACCAAGAACTTCGGCCCGGCCGGGTACAAGAACGAGCCCGCCCCGAAGATCGGCGTCATCGTCAAGTAACCCTGGAAATCGCCCGTAAGGCAGGCCCCATACCCGGAAGCGCGGGAGATCGTGTTCGACTTTCTTCAAGGTTATGACGTCCTAGGGGCGTTCTGGATGACGGTGAAACTCACCGTCATCTCCGCCCTCGGCTCCCTGGTCTGGGGCACTCTGCTGGCCGGAATGCGGGTCAGCCCCGTCCCCCTGATGCGTGGCTTCGCCACCTTCTACGTCAACACCGTCCGGAACATCCCCCTGACGGTCATCATCGTCTTCACCTCGCTCGGCCTCGCCGACATCTTCGGCGTGACGATGGGTGCGTCCGACGACTTCAAGGTGCAGGGTTTCCGACTCGCCCTGCTGGGTCTCGTCGCCTACCACGCGGCCTTCGTCTGCGAGGCGGTGCGCTCCGGCATCAACACCGTGCCCGTCGGACAGGCCGAGGCGGCCCGCGCCATCGGGCTGAGCTTCAGTCAGGTGCTGCGGATCGTCATCCTTCCGCAGGCGTTCCGCGCGGTCATCGCACCGCTGGCCAACGTTCTGATCGCGCTGACCAAGAACACCACGGTGGCCGCCGCGATCGGCGTCGCCGAGGCGGCCAGCCTGATGAAGTCGATGATCGAGAACGAGGCCCAGACGGTCGCCGTCGGCGCGGTCTTCGCGTTCGGCTTCGTGGTACTGACCCTGCCCACCGGCCTCTTCCTCGGCTGGCTGGGCAAGCGAATGGCGGTGAAGCGATGACCTCCGTCCTCTACGACGCGCCCGGCCCTCGCGCCAAGCGGCGCAACGTGCTCCTGACCGTCGTCTTCGTCGTCCTGCTCGCCGCGTTCCTGTGGTGGATCTGGCGGACGATGGACGACAAGGGCCAGCTGAAGTGGTCCCTGTGGCAGCCGTTCACCACCTCGGACGCCTGGACGACGTATCTGCTGCCGGGCCTCTCCGACACCCTGAAGGCCGCCGGACTCGCCATGGTGATCGCCCTTCCCCTGGGCGCGTTCTTCGGGATCGCCCGGATGTCCGACCACAGGTGGATACGCGTCCCGGCCGGAGTGGTGGTCGAGTTCTTCCGCTCGATCCCGGTCCTGCTGCTGATGCTGTTCGCGAACGAGTTCTACGTCCGCTCCACGAATGTGGGCAGCGAGGACCGGCCCCTCTACGCCGTCGTCACCGGACTGGTGCTCTACAACGCATCGGTGCTCGCCGAGATCGTCCGGGCGGGCATCCTGTCCCTTCCCAAGGGGCAGACGGAGGCCGCGTACGCGATCGGTCTGCGCAAGGGCCAGACGATGACGAGCATCCTGCTCCCGCAGTCCGTCACCGCCATGCTGCCGGCCATCGTCAGCCAGCTCGTGGTCATCGTGAAGGACACCGCGCTGGGCGGGGTGATGCTGGGCTTCACCGAGCTGCTCAACGCGCGCAGTACGCTGGCGGCCAACTACGCCAATGTGGTGGCCAGTTTCATCGTCGTCGGGATCATCTACATCCTGCTGAACCTCGCTCTCACCACCTTCGCGAGCTGGCTGGAGCGCAGGCTGCGGCGCAGCAAGAAGAGCACGGGTGCGACTGTCGCCCTCGAAGACGCCACCGGGCTCAACCCCGCGCAGGTGACGGGCGGCTTCGGGACCGGCGCGGGCGGCACGATCTGATGATCGGTCACATGTCATGAACGACACGGAGGCAGTGGCGTGATCGCCACTGCCTCCGTCACTTGACGCAAGCACCGGCAATGGGTTGCATACGTTCTGTGATCGTGCACCCTGCTCCAACTTCCTGTTCACATGCGTCCCTGAGGACACCGTCACGGGCAGGGGGCGCCGCACCGTGGACCCGGTGATCATCGTCGGCGCGGGGCCCGTGGGGCTCACGCTCGCCCTGGCGCTGGCGCGGCAGGAAGTGCCCTCCGTCGTCCTCGACGAGGGCCCGGGCAAGGACGAACCGCGCCCCGCGCGGACCGTCGTCCTGCGCGAGGACACCGCGGCGCTGCTGGAGCGGCTGACCGGTGTTCCGCTCGCCAAGGCGGGTGCGCACTGGGCCGGATGGCGGTCGATGCGGCGCAAGCAGGTGATGCGCGAGATCACGTTCGACGACACCGAGCCCGCCCCCCTGCACATCGCCCAGCACGTACTGACCGGCGCCCTGCGCCAGGCCCTCGCGGGCGAGCGGCTGGTGAAACTCACGGTGGACAACCGCCTCGACGCGGTCGAACAGGAGCCCTCGGGCGTCACCGCCCACACCCGCGGCCCCAAGGGCACCTGGTGGCGCGGTAGTTACCTGGTCGGCTGCGACGGCCCGCGCTCCACCGTGCGCAAGCTCCTGGACATCCGCTTCCCCGGCCGTACGGCGGTGGAGCGACACGCCGTGGCCGCGCTGCGCACGGAACTTCCGTGGCCCGACCAGGCGTTGTTGCACCGGGTGCCGCCGTGGCGGACGTCCGGACCCTCGGCCGGGGAGGTCACCGGACGCCCCCTTCCGGACGGTGTGTGGCGCCTGGACTGGCTGCTGCCGCCGGGCAAGGACCTGGTCACGCCCGAGCTGCTGCTCACCCGTATCCGGGAGACCCTCGCGGGCTGGACCGAGGGGCCGACACCGCCGTACGAACTGCTCGACACCGGTGTGCACACCGTGCACCACCGGCTTGCGCGCAGGTGGCGGGTGGGGCGGGTGTTTCTCGCCGGGGACGCGGCGCATCTGCTGGGGGCGCTGGGCACGCAAGGGCTGGACGAGGGGCTGCGGGACGCCGACAACCTCGCCTGGAAGCTGGCGACGGCCTGGCACCACGGGCCGCACGAGGCGCTGCTCGACAGCTATCAGGCGGAGCGGCGGGCGGTCGTCGCGGCCCGGCTGCGCGCCGCCGACCAGGCGCTGCCGTTGGTGCGCGGCGGTGCGGGACTGCGCGCGGTCGTGCCCGGCTCGGCCCGCGGCCACGACTCGCTGCTCACGGACGGTCACTTGGGGCGCGGCCCGCTCGGTGCGCCGGGGGCGTACGCCGACTCACCGCTCACGCCCCGGCACATCGAGGGCGAGGTCGACGTCGACACTCCGCCCGGCGCTCCGGTCACCGATGTCCGGGTCACCGCGGAGGACGGCTCCTTCGTACGGCTGCGGGACCGCCTCGGGCGCGGTGCACTGCTCGTCGTACTGGTCGCACCGGGTACGGGCGTGTGGGAGCGCAAGCACTGGGTGACCGCCGGGGTCATGCCACGCCTGGCAGCGGCAGTGACGGCGCTGCCGCACCCTGCCGAGCTGCTGGTCGCCGAGAGCTACCCGGGCGCCGCCGCCCACACGGTCCTGCTCGTGCGGCCCGACGGGCACCTGGTGACCGCGCTGAGCGGGGTGCGGCCGGCCGATCTGTACGCGGCGGCCGAGGCGACCCTGGGCGGTCCGGCGAAGACGGAGGCCACGGCCGGCTCGCGCTGAGGCCTCCGTATCCGAACTGTCCACATAGTGACGCTGAGTTGACCGGCCTGCACCGTCGTGCTGTACTCCGGATCATGACCGACACCTCTGTCCACCTCTGGCGGAAGGTCCATCTGGACCTCGTCCGCTACGTGGGCTGCGTCTGTCACGTCTCCTGCTGAATTCGCATCTCTCTCACTCGCGCGCGCCCTTTCTGTGGGCCCGTGCGCGCCCTCGCGAACACTCATCAGGACGGTGCACGTGTCTGTATCCCCCTCTGCCTCCGTGTCCCCCGCCGCGCCCGCCCAGGCTCCGACGCAGGCGGACCTGCTCGACTTCGCACGGCGTACGGCCGCCGACACCGAGCTCATCGCCTCGCTCCCCCTCGACCCCGAGGGCCGTACCTGGGTGCGGCTCGAAGGGCCCGGCGGCAGCGAGGCCTGGCTGATCGGCTGGCCGCCCGGCAGCGGCACGGGCTGGCACGACCACGCCGACTCGGTGGGCGCCTTCCTCACCGCCGCAGGCGAACTCAAGGAGAACTCGCTCGCCGCGCGACTCCCGAGCCACGGCTGGAAGACCCTCGAACTGGAGGAGGGCGTGGACCGCGAGCGGCGGCTGCCGACCGGCAAGGGCCGCGCCTTCGGTCATCACCACGTCCACGAAGTGCTCAACGAGTCCACCCAGGAGCACGCGATCTCCGTCCACGCCTACTACCCGCCGCTGCCGCAGATCCGCCGCTACAGCCGCACCGGCCCGGTACTGCGCCTGGAGCAGGTCGAGCGCCCGGAGGACTGGCAGTGAGTGCCGTGCGCGAACAGCCGCCCGGTATGGACGAGTTGCTGGAGCGGGTCCGCGCGGACTATCGGCGGGTCGAGGCCGGGGAGGCGTACGACGCCGCCCGCGACGGTACGGCCCTCCTGGTCGACATCCGCTACGCCGCCCTGCGCGACCGCGACGGCCTCATCCCCGGCGCCCTGGTCGTCGAGCGCAACGAACTGGAGTGGCGCCTCGACCCCCGGGGCAGCCACCGCGTCCCCGAGGCCACCGGCCACGACCTGCGCGTCGTGGTGATCTGCAACGAGGGCTACGCCTCCAGCCTGGCAGCCGAGTCCCTGCACAGACTGGGCCTGCACCGCGCGACGGACCTGGTCGGCGGCTTCCAGGCCTGGAAGGCGGCGGGACTGCCTGTCACGTCGTAGACACAGTGTCCACGACGTGACAGTGCGGCCCCGTCTCCGCTCACAGTCCGTCGGAGGGGCAGTAGAGCGGGGCGGTGTCCGCGTTGGCCTTCGTGACCAGGCGGGCCGGGGTCGTGGCGATCTTCTCCACCTTCTCCTTACGGAGAAGGCTGATGACGTTGGTGACGGCCAGTTCGCCGGTGTCCTTGGCCGAGTTGGAGACGGTGGCGGCGAAACGGCCGTCCTTGAGGGCGGCCAGAGCCTCGTCGGTGCCGTTGACCGTCACGATCTTGACCTTCTTGCCGCCGTCCGCGTCGAACGCCTTGCGGGCGGCGAACGCCATCTCCTCGTTGGCCACAAAGGCGTAGTCCAGACCGGGATGCGCCTTGATCATGTCCGCGGCGACGATCTTCGCCTTCGCGGCGGCGAACATGGCGGGCTGGTTCGCGACCACCTTCGCGTTCGCCGGCAGGCCCTTGGTGAATCCGCCGACCAGCAGGTCGGAGGCGGCGCCCGGCGCACCCGCGATGACGGCCACCTGCACCTGGCGGCCTGCCGCGTCGTCCTCGATCCAGTCGGCGTCGAGCTTGCCCACCGCCTTGAGGTCGACGACGACGGCTCCGAGGATGTCGGACGGATCGGCACTCACCGAGGTCAGGAAGATCGGAATGTGCGCCTTCTTGGCCTTCGCGATGTCGCTCTTGAGCGCATCGGTGTCGACGGTCTGGACGATGATCGCGTCGACATGGCGCGCGATCATGGACTGGATGTTGGAGAGTTCCTGCGCGGCGTCCTGATGCGAGTCGGCCGTGACGAGCCTCGCGAAGTTGCTCTTGGCCGTGTTCGCAATCGACTCCTGAAGACAGGTGTGGAACTCGGTACTGCCACCGTTGACGAACCCGAGCGTGATCGGCCCGTCGTCGGCGGGCGCGGCACTCGACTCGAGTCCGCAGCCACTCAGCAGGAGGCCGACACCGACCAGGGAGGCCACCAGCGGTCTTCGGTGGTGCGCGCGCGGGAACACGTGCGGGAACAAGGGGGCCGCCTTTCATGGCATGCGAAGGATCGGCCGGTGGAACGGCCTGAGGACGCTCAGGCGGGCCTGACTGCGGCTCAGCAGGCGGGAGGGCCGGGGAGTGACGGCAGCAGAAGCTACTCCCGCACCAAACATGCGAACCCTTCACGGAACGCACACTAAGCGTGCGGAACGCGCCCCCCGGTGACCGGGAACCAGTGAGTGGCACCCAGTGGCTACTCCCTCGCCGTCGCCACCGTCACCGCCCGTACCCGGAGCGCGGCCCGTCCCGGCAGGGCCGTGGCGCCGAGCGCGAGCACCGCGCCGACCGCCACCACCGTGACGTACACGAGAGGGGTGACCGACGGTGCGGCCCGGCCGGTCATCCCGACGCTGAACGCGGTCAGGACGGCGAGGGCGACACCGCTGCCGAGCGCCGTGGCGAGCAGCACCACCGACAGCGCCTCGATCCGCAGCATCCGCAGCACCTGACGGCGGGTCGCCCCCGCGAGCCGCAGCAGCGCGAACTCCCGGACCCGCTCGGCGACCGACATGGCGAGCGTGTTGACCACGGCGATGGCCGTGAAGGCCAGGACAAGGCCCATGGCCAGGTAGTTGACCTCGGCGTCCGCCTGCTGCCGCCGCGCCTGGAGCGAGTCGGCGGCGGCCGGCGCGAGAACACGGACGCCCGGGAACTCACGGAGGGTAGTCGCGAGTTGTGTCTGTGTACGGGGCGTGCTGACGAGGACGGAGGAGGCGAGCGGGTTGTCGACGTGCCGGGCGACGAGATCGTGCGCGAGGGTGAGATCGCCGAAGCCGAGACCCCTGGCGTAGACGGCGACGACGGTGAGCGTGGCGGGCGTGCCGTCGCCGAGCGTGAGCTTCAGGGTGCCACCGGGCTTCAAGTGCAGCTGGTCCGCGGCCAGTTCGCTTACGGCCGCGGTGCGCTCGGTGAGTCCGTCGAGCGATCCGGCGGTGACGTCGGGATCCCAGGTGCGGGTGAGTCCGGCGGGTGTGACGCCTTGGGCCGCGTATTTGTCGAGGCCCACACGGACGGTCGTACGGACGACCTCGGTGACGATGTCGTGCCGCGCGCGGAGTTGCCGTGCGGCCTCGGCCGGGACACCGGGCCCCTGGGAGGCGACGACCCAGTCGGCACGGACACCTTCACGGGCCTGGGCACGGGCGGCGTCGCCGAGGGTGGGCTGGACGAACAGGACGGTGCAGGTCATGCCGATCAGCAGGGTGAGAGGGGTGACGACGGAGGCCATACGAGCGGCGTTGCCCCGGAGGTTGGCGGTGGCCAGCCGACCGGTCGGGCCGCTGCGCCGGAGCGGACCACGAAGGACGAGGACGGCCGCCTTGACGAGGAGCGGCCCAAGGAGGGCGACGGAGGTGGACAGGACCACAACGGCCAGGAAGGTCACGGGTGTTGAGGCGGGCTCGGTGCGCAGCTTGCTGAGCACGGCGACCAGCACGACACCGCCCACGAGGAGGACGAGCCCGGCGAGGAAGCGGCCTCGTGTGAGTCCGGCGCGGGTGGTGAGAGGGGTGCGCGTGGACTTGGCCCCGGCTTCGGCCCCGGCTTCAGTTCCTGCTCCTGCTCCTGTTTCGGCCTCGGCGAGTGCCTGGGCCGGGCGGATCCGGGAGATACGGCGGGAGGCGACCCGGGCGGCGGTCCAGGCACCGAGAGCGGTCGCGACGAGGGCTGCCAGCGGCGGGACGACACCGGTGGTGTGCTGGAGAGTGGCGGGGACCGCGCCCAGGTCGACGAACCTGCCGTAGAGCCAGCCGCTCAGCGGAAGTCCGAGCAGAGCTCCCGCGACGCCGGCGACCGTGCCGACGATCAGAGCCTCGCGACCGAGCAGTCGGCGGATCTGGCCGGAGGTTGCGGCCACGGCACGGAGCAGGGCGAGTTCGCGATGCCGCTGCTGGACGGAGAGCACGAAGGTGCCGACCACCACGAGAACCGCCACGAGCAGTGAGGTACCGCCCATCGCACCGCCGATGCTGACCAGCCTGGTCCTTGCCGTGGCGGCGTCCAGGAACTCGACGGGGCCGCGGGCGTCGCCGGTGGTGACCTGAGCGGTGGAGCCGAGTGAGGTGGTGGGGCTGAGCGAGGTGGCGGTGCCGGGGCGCGCGGTGGGCTGGTGGAGTGCTGTCGTGACGGCCTGCCGCAGCCGGTCCGCGCTTGTGCCCTTGGTCGGGAGCACTCCGAACGCGGTGACCTGCCCGGGGTGCGCGGCCAGACGGCGGGCCTCGGCTGTGGAGAAGAAGAGTGACGTCTGGTGGCGTACGGGCGTGGTGGGAGCGGCGATTCCGGTGATCCGGTAGACGCGCGGGGCTTGCGTGGACTGGACGGTGAGCCGGTCGCCGGGTCGGAGCCTGGCCCGTCCGGCGAAGTCGCGGTCGATGACGAGATCGGTGGCGGTTCGCGGAACGCTGCCGGTGACGAGCCGGTACGGCGTCAACGCGGCGGAGTCCCAGGCGTGCCCGTAGGCGGTCCGGCCGCCGGTGCCGGCGGGGGTCAACGGCTGGGCGAGGAAGGTCAGTTCGGGGATGACGCGGGCGACGCCCGGGGTCCGTGCGAGCGTGGTTTCCAGGCTCTCGGGGAGCCAGGCACGCTCGGCGATCGGTTTCGCCTTGTGCTTGACCTTGGTCTTGCCCTTCTTGTGTTTGACGGTGGTCCGGTGGACGTTCTGGTCGGCGGAGACCACGACGGGGCTCGCCGCGTAGCGCTCGGTGCGGATGGTGCCGCGCAGACCGGTGTCGAGGAGAGTGCCGCAGGCCGTGATGAGGGCAGCCGCGCACATCAGGGAGAGAAAGGCGCCGAGGAAACCGGCCTTGCGGGCGCGGACGGAACGGAGGGCGTAGCGCAGCATCATGAGGGCTCGGTCTCTTTTCCATTGCGCGCCGGGGCGGCTTCGGGCTCGGGCTCAGCCAGAGGGGCCGGGAAGGCGAGGAATCGGGTGAGTACGGTGCGGGCGTCGGCCGGCGTCTCGGCTTCGGGGCGCTTGTAGCGGTTGAGGAGGGCGATGTACTCCTCGAAGAACGCGCCGAGTTCGGGCACCGTCAGCCGGATCGTGCCGCGTGAGTACGGGAAGGCGTCCGCCCACGGCCCGGTCTCGGCGGCGTCGCGCTGGAACTGCTCGAAGAGCTCCAGATCGGCGGCGTACGCATGGTGGTTGAGCTCGTCCATGACGTGCCGCATCTCGGCGCTCTGGCGACTGCGCGGCGGGAAGCGACGGTCACCGGGAACGGCCCGCCACCAGCGCTCGCGGCCGTGGCCGTGGTCGGGTGCCCACTCCGGTTCCATCTCCTCGACGAAGCCGTAGCGGGCGAGTTCACGCAGGTGGTAGCTGGTGGAGCCGGTGTTCAGGCCCAGTGCGCGGGCGAGTGTCGCCGAGGTCGCTGGGCCGTGCAGGGTGAGGTGCTGGAGCATGCGCTGTCGGCGGGGCTGTGCGAGCGCCTTCAGCGTGGCGAGGTCGGAGAGTTCGACCGGTGCGGGTGTCGCCGAGGTGGGCTGGGTGGGCGTCTCCGCGCCAGGTGGGCAGGGTTCCTGTGCCATGCGTACACAGTCGTTTGTGCACAGGTGTCTGTGCACTGCGGCAATCCGGCGTCTTCGACAGGGGGTTAGCCCTACCCGAAGCCTCGGCCGGTGCTCGCCTGAACGCGGTCGGCGCCCCCGCGCGTCCACCGTGTTCAGGCCGTCTGCACCACCGAGAAGCCGGAACCGGACAGGAACCGGAACCGGACGGGCACCCGGGCAAGAACCCGGATCAGTACCCTTCGTCCCCGAGGAACTCCGTGTCCTCGCCCTCTTCTTCCAGCGCCTGCCGGACCACTCTGAGGGCCATGCCCTGGGAGTAGCCCTTGCGGGCCAGCATGCCCGCGAGGCGCCGTAGCCTCTTGTCGCGGTCGAGGCCTTGGGTGGACCGCAGTTTGCGGTCGACCAGTTCGCGTGCCGTCGCCTCTTCCTGCTCGGAGTCGAGCTGGGAGACGGCCTCGTCGATCAGCGTGGAGTCGACGCCCTTGGTGCGCAGCTCCTGGGCGAGCGCGCGTCGCGCCAGTCCCCGGCCGTGGTGCCGGGACTCCACCCAGGCGTCCGCGAACGCACCGTCGTTGATCAGTCCGACCTCCTCGAACCGCGACAGCACCTCGTCCGCCACCTCGTCCGGGATCTCCCGCTTGCGCAGGGCGTCCGCGAGTTGCTTGCGGGTGCGCGGGTTCCCGGTGAGCAGGCGCAGACAGATGCCCCGCGCCCGCTCAGCCGGGTCCGCCGGCGGCTCCTCCTTCTCGGCCCTCGACGAGGAGAAGTCACCCCCGTCCTCTCCGGACGACTCCCCGAAGCCACGACCACGGCGCCCACGCCTCCCGCGTGCGCCGTCACCACGAGCCGTACCCCCGCGTGTGCCACCCTCACGCGAGCCGCCTTCCCATGAACCGCCCGCGCCGCGCGCTCCGCGGCTGCGGCGTGAACCGCGGCCGGGTGCGCCGTCGTCGGTCGGTCCCCCGTCGGGCGAAGTGCCGTCGGGTGCCGAGCTTCTGAAAGGCCGACCGCTGCCCACCGAACCATCGCCGGACTCCAGGCCGCCGAACGGCGGACCGGACCCACCGGCGAAGCCGAAGCCACCGGCCGACCACTCACCGCCCGGCTCGTCGCCGTACGGCCCGTCCGTGCCGTACGGCTCCTCGGGTGCGCCGTCCGCACCGTAGGCCAGGCCGTCGCCGCCTCCCCCGCGCCCCTGCGGGGCGCCGGGATACGCGTACTCGGCCCAGTCCGTTCGTCGTGTCACCGGTCAGCTCTTGGCTGCCGTGGCCTTGGCCTTGGTGGTCTTGGCCGCGGCCGCCGGAGCGGGCACCGCCTTGGCGGCGTCGTCCGTGGCGGTGGTGACCGCCGCGTCCGCGGCCGGCTCGGCGGTGGGCTTCTCCGGACGGACGCCCACGCCCAGCTTCTCCAGGATCTTCTTCTCGATCTCGTTGGCCAGGTCGGGGTTGTCCTTCAGGAAGTTGCGCGCGTTCTCCTTGCCCTGACCGAGCTGGTCGCCCTCGTACGTGTACCAGGCGCCGGCCTTGCGGACGAAGCCGTTCTCCACGCCCATGTCGATCAGGCCGCCCTCGCGGCTGATGCCGTGGCCGTAGAGGATGTCGAACTCGGCCTGCTTGAAGGGCGGGGCGACCTTGTTCTTGACGACCTTGACGCGGGTGCGGTTGCCGACCGCGTCCGTGCCGTCCTTCAGGGTCTCGATACGGCGGATGTCGAGTCGCACCGAGGCGTAGAACTTCAGCGCGCGGCCACCGGTCGTGGTCTCCGGAGAGCCGAACATCACGCCGATCTTCTCGCGGAGCTGGTTGATGAAGATGGCGGTGGTCTTGGACTGGTTGAGCGCGCTGGTGATCTTCCGCAGGGCCTGGCTCATCAGACGGGCCTGCAGACCGACGTGGCTGTCACCCATCTCGCCCTCGATCTCCGCGCGCGGGACGAGTGCCGCGACGGAGTCGATGACGATGAGGTCGAGGGCGCCGGAGCGGACCAGCATGTCCACGATCTCCAGGGCCTGCTCGCCGTTGTCCGGCTGGGACAGGATCAGGTTGTCGATGTCGACGCCGAGCTTCTTCGCGTACTCGGGGTCGAGGGCGTGCTCCGCGTCCACGAACGCGACCTGGCCGCCGGCCCGCTGGGCGTTGGCCACCGCGTGCAGGGTCAGGGTCGTCTTGCCGGAGGACTCCGGGCCGTAGACCTCCACCACTCGGCCGCGCGGCAGGCCGCCGACACCGAGGGCGACGTCGAGTGCGGTCGACCCGGTGGGGATGACCTCGATGGGCTCGTTCGGCCGCTCGCCCAGGCGCATCACCGCGCCCTTGCCGAATTGCCGTTCAATCTGTGCGAGTGCGGCGTCCAACGCCTTCTCGCGGTCGGTTCCTGCCATGGGTTCCACCCGGTTTGCTTGAGTCGATCGCTTCACGTCAAAGACGCTAACGCCTGCCACTGACAATGCGCCCCGACGCCCGTCCGGCCTGTGGATAACTCGGGCACTTCGCCATCAAAAGCCTGCCGAAATGCCCGTCATGGCCTCGCCGGAGCTTCCATAAGAATGGATGTTCGATTTTCGTGTCAAGCGCACCACGCGGCACTCACGTCATCTACGCCGTCCGGCAACACGGCCGCTACCGACAGCCGGGGTTGACCTTGCCTCAGGGGCAGGCCCGACCCTTCCGGCCATGAGCAGTGATGACGATGCCCTCCTCACGGAGCAGCTGGCCTACTACCGCGCGGGGGCGGCCGAGTACGACCGCCCTTACACGGAGCGGGAGGAGCTGCGACAGCTGCCGGCCGTGGTCGACGACCTTCCGGTCGGCGAAGACGTGCTGGAGCTGGCCTGCGGAACGGGGCAGTGGACCGTGAGACTCGCCGCCCGGGCCCGGTCGGTGACGGCCGTCGACGCGGCGGCCGAGGTGCTGGCCGTCGCTCGTGCGCGCGCTCCCTTCCCCAACGTCCGGTTCCTTCAGGCCGACCTGTTCACGTGGCGGCCCTCGCGGCGCTACGACACGGTCTTCTTCGCCTTCTGGCTCTCCCACGTTCCGCCGACGCGGTTGCCCGAGTTCTGGAGCGCCGTCGCCGCCATGCTCGCGCCGGGCGGCAAAGCGGTCTTCGTCGACGACGGACCGGCCGCCGCCGCGGACGAGCACGGCGTAACGGACGGGCCTGTCCCCACGGTGCTGCGCCGACTCCACGACGGCCGTCAGTACCGCGTCGTGAAGGTGTTCCACGACGCCCGGACCCTCGCGGAAGACCTCACAGCCCTGGGCTGGACGGTCCACGTCCGGTACCTGGAGGGAAGCATCGTCGGCATCGCGGAACCACCGGCCGGCCCCGTCTGACCCGGCGCATTCCTCAGGGAGCCGTACTTCCGTCGTCGTACGGCCGGTGTCTTCGGTCGTACGACGACTGTGCGGCGGGTTCCCGCGAGGCTCGGGCCATGATTCGGGTCCTGAAGAGCCGCGTACGTCCCGCCGAGCGTCTCTGCCATGCGACCGGTGCCTTGCTGATCCTCTCCGGGTTGACGCACCTGATGGTGTTCGCGGTGGACGGCGGCCCCTGGCACGGGCCCGTCTCCTGGCGCAAGCCCGTCACGTTCGGGCTCTCTTTCGGGGCGACGCTGATCGCGGTCACCTGGGTGACGTCGTATCTGCGTGTCGGGGCCAGGCTGCGCACCGTGCTGCTCGTCGTGTTCGCCGCCGACTGTGTGGTGGAGGTCGGCGGCATCACCCTTCAGGCGTGGCGCCGGGTGCCGTCGCACCTGGACATGGAGACGCCCTTCGACACGGCGGTGTCCATGACGCTCGCGGTGGGCGGCGCGGTCCTCGTGGCGCTGCTCACCGTGTTCGCGGTGGCGTCCTTCCGGCACCGGCCGACGGGTCCCACGGGGATGGCGCTCGCGGTGCGTTCCGGGTTCGCGATCCTGCTCGTCGCGCTGGCCTCGGGCGCCGCGATGATCGCGCGCGGGGTGGTCCTCGCACGAACCGGTCACCAGGAGGCGGCCTACCACTCGACGGCCCCGCTCAAGCCGTTGCACGGGGTGAGCCTGCACGCCGTCCTGGTCCTGCCGGCCCTGGCCTGGCTGCTGTCCCGCACGTCCTGGAGCGAGACGGCACGGCTGCGGACCGTGGCGGTGGCCGTCGGCTGCTACGCCGCCGCGGTGGCCGGGGCGGCAGTGTGGGCGGTGTTCACGTACTGACCGCGACACCCCGGTGTTCTCGCCGGATCATCCCTCAGGAGGAGCCGTCTCCCGAGTCTCTCGGCTCGGAGTCGGTCGACCCGGAGTTCCTTCGGCCGGAGTCGGTCAACCCGGAATCAGCCGGTCCGGGGTCGGTCGGTCCGGAGCCGGTGGCCCCGGAATCGGCTGTCCCTGAAGGGTCGGTCGCCGTGTGCTCCGCAGCTCCCGACCGCCGCTCCCACAAGCCCCGCGCGCGAGTGAGCAGACCTGACCCACCGGACCCTCGGGTGGTCCGGTGCCCATGCACCCGGGGATCGTCCGTGACGGCGTACCGCTTCACGTACGCCCCGAGGAACGCCTGCAGCGTGGCCACGGCCGGGATCGAGATCAGCGCGCCCACGGCGCCCAGGAGCGCGGTGCCCGCGATGACCGAGCCGAAGGCGACCGCGGGGTGGATGTCGACGGTCTTCGCGGTCAGCTTGGGCTGGAGCATGTAGTTCTCGAACTGCTGGTAGACCACGACGAAGATCAGCACCCACAGGGCGTACCAGGGGTCCACGGTGAAGGCGATCAGCATGGGCAGGGCGCCCGCGAGATAGGTGCCGATGGTCGGGATGAACTGGGAGACCAGGCCCACCCAGACGGCCAGCACGGGCGCGTAAGGGATGCCCAGCGCCTGCAGCAGGATGTAGTGCGCCACTCCGGAGACCAGCGCCATCAGACCGCGGGAGTATATGTAGCCGCCGGTCTTGTCGACCGCGATCTCCCACGCGCGCAGCACCTCGACCTGTCGGGCGGGCGGCAGTACGGAGCACAGCGCGCGCCGCAGGCGCGGCCCGTCGGCGGCGAAGTAGAACGAGAACAGACCGATCGTCAGCAGCTGGAAGAGGCCGCCGAGGACCTGGGTGGACACGTCCAGCACGCCGGTGGCGCTGTTCTGCACGTACTTGCGCAGCCAGTCGGAGTGGAGCAGCCCCTCCTGGATGTCGACCCGTCTCAGGTCGGTCTGGAAGTGCGTGTTGATCCAGTTGATGACGGAGTCGAGGTAGTCCGGGAAGTCCTCGATCATCTTGATGATCTGGCCGGCCAGCATCGACCCGAGGAGAGTGACGAACCCGGCGCTCACGATCAGCAGGCCGAGGAAGACCAGGAAGGTGGCCAGCCCCCGGCGCATGCCGTAGGCGGACATCCGGCTCACCGCGGGCTCGATGGCGAGGGCCAGGAAGAACGCGATGAGGATGTTGATCAGCAGTCCGATGAGCTGGTGGAAGGCCCAACTGCCCAGCTGGAACACGGCGACGAGGGCGAGCGCCAGCACCATGGCGCGCGGCAGCCAGCGCGGCATACCGGTGCCCGGCGCGGCGCCGTCGGCCGGGGACCGGGTCGGCGGCGTCGTACCGGACGGGGATGCCTGCGGGGCGTCGTGCCCGCTCTCGTCAGTGGAGGCCACGGAGCAAGTCTCGCCTACGTCACTGACAACCGGTCACCGCCGTCGATCTTCGTGACCGATCAGCGACTTTCCTGCGGAACGTTCATGACGGCGCAGACCACGCGCCACACGTCCTTGGCCTCCCAGCCCGCGTCCAGCGCCTCGTGCACCGTCCGCCCGCCGAGCTCCGTCATCACGTGATCGCGCGCGAAGCTCTCGGCGTATCCCGCGCCGAAGTGCTCCGTCATCCGCTGCCAGAAGACCGTCAACCGCATGACACCAGTATCCCGCCCCTGAGAGTGGGCCCGGGCCGGGACCGCCTGCCGAGACCGCTTTCCGTCCTACGGTCTGACGCATGGCCGAAACAGGAGCATCCCCACTCCCCCCGACGCCCCCGGCGCACTCCCCGCTCTTCCGCGCCGAGCACTTCGTCTGGCTCACCGCGCGCGTGCTGGAGCAGCGCCTCTTCGCGTACCACTTCCTCAACGGCGAAGCCGATCCGGTGGAGATCTCGCTGGACGCGTACCGCAACGAGGACGGCGGTTACGGGCACGCGCTGGAACCCGATCTGCGCGGCCCGGTGAGCCAGCCGCTGCACACCGGTCACGCACTGCGCGTCCTGGACTCCATCGGGCGCTGCGGCGGGCAGCGGGTGGAACGCGTGTGCCGCTATCTGACCTCGGTCTCCACGGCCGACGGCGCCCTGCCGGCGATCCTTCCCGGCCAGCGCGGCTATCCGACGGCGCCGTTCGTGCCGATCGTGGACGACCCGCCGAGCGAACTCCTCGCCACCGGGCCGGTGGTGGGCCTGCTGCACCGCAACGAGGTGTGGCACGCCTGGCTGTTCCGGGCCACCGACTTCTGCTGGCAGGCCGTCGACTCGCTGGAGAAGTCGCACCCCTACGAGATCGAGGCCGCCGTCGCCTTCCTGGACTCGGCGCCCGACCGCCCGCGCGCGGAGGCCGCCGCCGACCGGCTCGGCCGCCTGGTGCGCGAACACCGCCTCGCCGCCCTGGACCCGGAGCACCTGGAGGCCTACCCGGTCGCCCCCGGGTACGCGCCGGGCGAGCACCACTTCCCGTACGACTACGCGAAGACGCCGAGTTCCCTCGCGCGCGCGTGGTTCACGGACGACGAGATGGCCCGCACCCTGGACCATCTGTCGGCCGGCCAGCAGGAGGACGGCGGCTGGCCGATCCGCTGGCGCCAGTGGGCGCCGGGCATCGCCCTGGAGGCACGCCCCATGGTGACGATCCAGGCCCTGCGCACCCTGAAGGCGTACGGCCGCTCCATCGGCTGACTTGGGGGCCGTCTCAGCCGCCCATGGCCCGGACACCCGCCGTCACCAGCACGGCCGCCGCGACGACGAGCAGGAAGGGTGCCCGCAGCACCAGCGCCACGGCGGCCGCCGTGAGCCCCGCGGCCCGGGCGTCGAGTACGAGCGCATGCCCGTCGGCGAAGGTCTGCTGGGCCGTGAGCGCGGCGAGGAGGGCGACCGGCAGCAGGGCGGCGAGCCGCCTCACCAGCGGCCGCTCCAGCGCGCCCGCGGGCACCAGCAGTCCGGCGAGCTTGACGACGTAGCACCCCAGGGCGGTCGCCGCGATCGCGATCCAGATGCTCAACAGTCTTCCTCCTGTGCGTCGTTACGGGTGCCGGTCTGCCGACGGCCCGCTACGTAGAGGGCGATCGGCGCCGCGAGAGCGGCCGCCAGGACCGGCACACCGGCCGGCAGCACGGGCAGCAGCCCCAGTCCCAGCAGGACCGCGAGGGCGGCGACGGCCCGCTCGATGGTGGTCCTGAGCATGGGCGCGAGCAGCGCCAGGAAGACGGCGGGCCCGGCCGCGTCGAGACCCCACGCGTCGGTGTCCCCGATGGCTTTGGCGCCGAGCGCGCCCAGCAGCGTGGTGAGGTTCCACAACAGGTAGAGGCTGAGCCCGGTGACGGTGAACCCGATCCGCGCGGCCCGGCGCGTCGGCTGCGCGAGGGTGACGGCCGTCGTCTCGTCGATGACCCACTGGGCGGCGAAAGGACGCACCGCGCGCGGGAGGGCCAACAGCTGCGAGAGGCGCAGCCCGTAGAAGGTGTTGCGCACTCCCAGGAAGAAGGCTCCCGCCGCTGCGGTGAGCGGGTTGCCGCCGGCCGCGAGTGCTCCCACGAGGGCGAACTGGGAGGCGCCGGTGAACACCAGGAGACTGAGGGCGCAGGTCTGCAACAGGGTGAGCCCGCCACCGGCCGAGGTCACCCCGAAGGCGAACCCCGACAGCCCTACGGCGACCCCGACTCCGAGGGCGTCCCGTACGACGGCGGAGTCCGGCTTTCCGCCGGCGTCGGAGTGCGGTTCTCCTCCCGTTCCGGCGTAGATGTCTTCTGAAGCGATCCGTTCTGCCACCTGTCGGACGGTAGGAGCGGTCGCGGCCCCGCGTCTTGTACGTTCTTGCGCTCCCGCTGGTACGCGCCCGGGGGCACACCGACGATCCGGGCGAAGTGCCGGTTGAGGTGCGGCTGGTCCGTGAACCCGACGGCGACGGCGGCCTCCGCGGGCGCCGTACCCGCGTCCAGGAGCCGCCGTGCCCGGCGCACCCGGGCATCGGTCAGCCAGGTGTGGGGCGGCATCCCGTAGGCACCCCGGAACGCGCGCAGCAGCGCGAACGGACTGGTCCCCAGGTCACCGGCCAGCTTCTCCAGGGTGGGCGGATCCACCATCCGCTCCTCCAGCACGGCACGCGCGCGTGCGGCGACCCGGCCACCCGCCGTGGGCACCGCACGCTGCGGCAGTGATCCGCCGTTCAGCCGGAGCAGCCTGGTGACGGCGACCCGCAGCAGGGTGTCGGCGGCGAGCGCGTTGCCCTCGTCTGCCGCGCGGAGGACCTGGTGGACGAGCCCGACGGTGTAAGGGTCGTCGAGGACGGGACTGGCGAACCCGGGGGTGCCGCGGATGGAGGTGGTCTCGGCGGCTATCGCGGCCACCACCTCGGGCGACGGGTAGACGGCCGCGTACCGCCAGCCCTCGGGAACGCCCGCCCGGCCGGTGTGCGGAGTGTCCGGGTTCACCAGCGCGAGCGCTCCCGCCCCGGCGGACACCTCTCCACCGCCGTGCTGGAACACGTCGACGCCGTCCGCGATGGCGGCGATGACGAAGTGCTCGTGCGTGTGCCGTACGAACGTCTTGCTGATGTACCGGGCGCGAAGCAGGTCGACCCCGGGCAGCTCCGTGTACTGCCAGTGCCTCGCCAACTCGCCCGAACCCGCCATGCGACCATTCTCCGCCACGGCGGGCACAGGCACCGAAACGGTCCTGCAAACCATCGCCCGACAATTCCCGCAGGTCAGACGCATTGTCAGTGGTCGGGTGCAGGATGGACGCATGGTCAGCTCCGCACACCGAGCCCTCGACGGCTTCTCCCCCGCGACCCGCGGCTGGTTCACGGGGGCGTTCTCCGCGCCCACCGCGGCCCAGGCGGGCGCGTGGCGAGCCATCGGCGAGGGCTCGGACGTGCTGGTGGTGGCCCCGACCGGTTCCGGCAAGACCCTGGCCGCCTTCCTCGCCGCGCTGGACCAGCTCGCCGCGACACCCCCGCCCGCCGACCCGAAGAAGCGTTGTCGCGTCCTGTACGTGTCTCCGCTGAAGGCCCTCGCGGTCGACGTGGAGCGCAACCTCCGCTCCCCGCTCACCGGCATCCGCCAGGAATCCGTCCGCCTGGGTCTGCCGGAGCCCGAGATCAAGGTCGGCATCCGCTCCGGCGACACCCCGCCCGCCGAGCGCCGCGCCCTGTCCACGCGCCCGCCGGACATCCTGATCACCACCCCGGAGTCCCTGTTCCTGATGCTGACGTCGGCCACGCGCGACGCGCTGACCGGCATCGAGACGGTGATCCTGGACGAGGTGCACGCGGTCGCCGGCACCAAGCGGGGCGCGCATCTCGCGCTGTCCCTGGAGCGGCTGGACGAGCTGCTGCCGAGGCCGGCCCGCCGTATCGGTCTCTCGGCGACCGTGCGCCCGGTGGACGAGGTCGCCCGCTATCTCGCCCCGCGCGGCAAGGTGGAGATCGTCCAGCCGAAGTCGGGCAAGGAGTTCGACCTCTCCGTGGTCGTCCCGGTCGAGGATCTGGGCGAGCTGGGCGGCTCCCCGGTGGCCGACGGCAGTGAGGGCGCGGAGAAGCCGTCGATCTGGCCGCATGTCGAGGAGCGCATCACCGACCTCGTCCAGGCCCATCGTTCAACGATCGTGTTCGCCAACTCCCGCCGCCTGGCGGAGCGTCTGTGCAACCGGCTCAACGAGATCGCCTACGAGCGCGCGACCGGCGAGCCCCTGGACGAACACCACGCACCGGCCGAGCTGATGGGCGGCTCCGGCGCCGCTCAGGGCGCACCCCCGGTCATCGCGCGCGCCCACCACGGCTCGGTCTCCAAGGAGCAGCGCGCCCAGGTCGAGGAGGACCTCAAGGCGGGCCGACTGCCTGCCGTGGTCGCCACGTCAAGCCTGGAGCTGGGCATCGACATGGGTGCCGTCGATCTCGTCATCCAGGTGGAGTCCCCGCCCTCGGTGGCCTCCGGCCTCCAGCGCGTGGGCCGCGCCGGACACCAGGTCGGCGCGGTCTCCACGGGCGTGGTCTTCCCGAAGTACCGGGGCGACCTGGTCCAGGCCGCCGTGGTCACCGAGCGGATGCGCACGGGCTCCATCGAGTCCCTGAAGGTCCCCGCCAACCCCCTGGACGTCCTCGCCCAGCAGCTCGTCGCGATGACGGCGCTGGACACCTGGCAGGTCGACGACCTGCTCGCCACGGTCCGCCGCGCCGCGCCCTTCGCCTCGCTCCCGGAATCGGCGTTCACCGCCGTGCTGGACATGCTCGCGGGCCGCTATCCGTCCGACGCATTCGCCGAGTTGCGCCCGCGCGTGGTGTGGGACCGCATCGCCGGCACGATCACCGGCCGCCCGGGCGCGCAGCGTCTCGCCGTCACCTCCGGGGGCACGATCCCCGACCGCGGTCTCTTCGGGGTCTTCCTCGCGGGCGCCGATCCGAAGAAGGGCGGCGGCCGGGTCGGCGAGCTGGACGAGGAGATGGTCTACGAGTCCCGGGTGGGCGATGTCTTCACCCTGGGCACCAGCTCCTGGCGGATCGAGGACATCACCCGCGACCGCGTCCTGGTCTCCCCCGCGCCGGGCGTTCCAGGTCGGCTCCCCTTCTGGAAGGGCGACCAGCTGGGCCGCCCGCTCGAACTGGGCCGCGCGGTGGGCGCGTTCCTCCGCGAGGTCGGCTCCCAGCCCAAGGAGGACGCCCGCCTGCGCCTCCTCGCCGCGGGCCTCGACGCCTGGGCCGCGGAGAACGTGCTGTCGTACCTGGCCGAACAGCGCGAGGCCTGCGGCCACATCCCGGACGACCGCACGATCGTCGTGGAGCGCTTCCGCGACGAGCTCGGCGACTGGCGCGTGGTCATCCACTCCCCCTTCGGCGCCCAGGTACACGCCCCCTGGGCGCTCGCCCTCGGCGCCCGTCTCTCCGAGCGCTACGGCATGGACGCCCAGGTGATGCACGCCGACGACGGCATCGTCCTGCGCCTGCCCGACGCCGACATGATGGGCCTGGACCTGCTCGACCAGGAACCCATGAAGGCCGGCACGGAGTACGACGCCGACCAGGCCCCCGTGGGCGCGGCGGACGTCGCCTTCGACAAGGGCGAGGTCGACCAGATCGTCACCGACCAGGTCGGCGGCTCGGCCCTGTTCGCGGCCCGCTTCCGCGAGTGCGCAGCTCGCGCGCTGCTGCTGCCGCGCCGCAACCCCGGCAAGCGCACCCCGTTGTGGCAGCAGCGCCAGCGGGCGGCTCAACTGCTCCAGGTGGCAAGCGAGTTCGGCTCGTTCCCGATCGTCCTTGAGGCGGTCCGTGAATGCCTCCAGGACGTCTTCGACGTCCCGGGCCTCACCGAGCTGATGGGCGACCTGGAGTCCCGCAAGGTGCGCCTCGTCGAGGTCACCACCCCCGAGCCGTCCCCCTTCGCCCGCTCCCTCCTCTTCGGGTACGTCGCCCAGTTCCTGTACGAGGGAGACTCACCGCTCGCCGAGCGCCGCGCTGCCGCCCTCTCGCTGGACTCCCGGCTACTGGCCGAGCTGCTCGGCCAGGCGGAGCTGCGCGAACTCCTCGACGCCGAAGTGCTCACCGAGCTGGAGCGCGAGCTCCAGTGGCTCACCGAGGACCGCCGCATCAAGGACGTCGAGGGCGTCGCCGACCTGCTGCGGATGCTCGGCCCGCTCACCGACGCCGAGTTGGCCGAGCGCGGCGCAGCATCGCAGTGGGCCCACGACCTCGCCTCCGCGCGGCGCGCGATCCGGGTCCGGATCGGCGGTGCCGACCACTGGGCGGCGATCGAGGACGCGGGCCGCCTGCGCGACGCGCTCGGCACGGCGCTGCCGGTCGGTGTCCCGGAGGCGTTCACCGAACCGGTCAAGGACCCGCTCGGCGACCTCCTGGCACGTCACGCCCGCACCCACGGCCCGTTCACATCGGCCACGGCCGCCGCCCGCTTCGGGCTCGGTGTGGCCGTCACCGAGGGCGCGTTGCAGCGGCTCGCGGCGAACGGCCGTGTCGTACAAGGGGAGTTCCACCCGGCCGGCATCGGTCAGGAGTGGTGTGACGCGACGGTGCTGCGTCGGCTGCGCCGCCGCTCCCTGGCCGCGCTGCGGCACGAGTTGGAGCCGGTGCCGCCGGCCGCGCTCGCGCAGTTCCTCCCCCAGTGGCAGCACATCGGCAAGGGCCATGGACTGCGTGGCGTCGACGGACTGGTGCGCGCCGTCGAGCAGTTGCAGGGCGCCTCCGTGCCCGCGTCCGCCCTGGAGAAGCTCGTCCTGCCGTCCCGCGTGGCGAACTACGCGCCCGCCATGCTCGACGAACTCACCGCATCCGGCGAACTGGTGTGGGCCGGCGCGGGCTCGCTCCCCGGCAAGGACGGCTGGATCTCCCTCTACCTGGCGGACGCGGCACCCCTGCTCCTCCCGCCCCCGCACCCGCTCGAACTCACGGCACTGCACCAGTCCGTCCTGGACACCCTTTCCGGGGGCTACGGCCTCTTCTTCCGCCAGATCGCCGACCAGGTCCGCGCGACCACCCACCCCGACGCCACCGATCCCCAACTGGCCGACGCCGTCTGGGACCTGGCCTGGTCCGGCCGCCTCACGAACGACACGCTCACCCCGATGCGCTCCCTGCTGGGCTCCGGCCGTACGGCTGGTTCCACGGCCCACCGCGCCAAACGCACGGTCCCGCGCGGGCGCTACGGCTCGCTCACCGCCGCCGCGCGCCCCGCCTCCCGCACCGGCCCGCCGACCGTCGCGGGCCGTTGGTCCCTGCTCCCCGCCCACGAGCCGGACCCCACGTTGCGCGCCCACGCCCTGGCCCGGACCCTGCTCGACCGGCACGGTGTGGTGACCCGGGGAGCGGTCGCCGCGGAGGGAGTCGAGGGCGGCTTCTCGGCGACGTACCGAGTCCTGTCCGTCTTCGAGGACAGCGGTCAGGCACGGCGCGGCTATGTCGTGGAGGGGCTCGGCGCCGCCCAGTTCGCGATGGACGGCGCGGTGGACCGCCTCCGCGCGGTCGCCAACGCCCGCGACCGGGGCGACGGCCTGCCCACACCGGACAGCACGGACAACGACCCCTACGGCTTCGGAACCCTCGGCGGCTCCGGCGGACCGCCCTCCGGTTCCGTCGACCGCTTCACGACCCCGGCCACCTACGACTCCCCCACCCCGCACGGCCGGCACAACACACCCGGCTTCCCCGGAGTCCACGACTTCGCCGACGCCTTCGGCCCGTTCACCGACTTCGACGACCTCGACGACACGGGGGCACCGACGGGACCCACCTCACGGCTCCAGGGCTCCCCGGCCTCCCACCCCCCGTCCCCGGGCGACTACATCTCGCCCCGCGACTTCCCCGCCCCGGCACCCCGAACCAACAGCACGTCCTCCTACCGCCGCCCCTCCCTCGCCGGCCGGGCCGTGGTCCTGGCCGCCGCCGACCCGGCGAACGCGTACGGCGCCGCCCTCCCCTGGCCCGAACCCCCGACAGGCGCAGGACACAAGCCTGGGCGGAAGGCCGGCTCGCTCGTCGTACTCGTGGACGGTGAGCTGACGCTGTACATGGAGCGCGGCGGCAAGACCCTGCTCGCGTGGCCCTCCGCACCGGACACCGCGGCCACCGAGGACCCGCGCCTCCAAGGGGCCGCCGAAGCCCTCGCGGCAGCGGCCCGAGCCGGTTCCCTCGGCACGGTCACGGTGGAGCGGGTCAACGGCGCCTCGGCCCTGACCTCCCCCATCGGCACCCTTCTGGAAGGAGCGGGCTTCATCGCGACACCGCGCGGCCTGCGCCTGCGCGCATGAACCGGACCGACCCCCACCACCGCATGCCACCCTTGACCCATGCCTGAAGGCGACACCGTCTGGCAGACCGCGAAGCGCCTCCACACGGCCCTCGCGGGCAAGGTGCTGACCCGCAGCGACCTCAGGGTGCCCAAGTACGCCACGGCGGACCTCACCGGCCGCACCGTCCTGGACGTCACGCCCCGGGGCAAACACCTGCTGACCCGTGTCGAGGGCGGCCTCACCCTCCACTCGCACCTGCGCATGGACGGCACCTGGCGGGTGTACGCCAACGGTCAGCGCTGGAGCGGTGGCGGCCCGGCCCACCAGATCCGCGCGATCCTCGGCACCGCCGACCGCACGGCCGTCGGCTACCGCCTCCCCGTCCTGGAACTCCTCCGCACCATCGACGAGCACCGCGCCGTGGGCCACCTCGGCCCCGACCTCCTGGGCCCCGACTGGAACCCCGAGCAGGCGCTCGCCAACCTCCTCGCCGACCCCACCCGCCCCCTCGGCGAGGCCCTCCTCGACCAGCGCAACCTCGCGGGCATCGGCAACATCTACAAAAGCGAACTCTGCTTCCTCCTCGGCGCCACCCCCTGGCTCCCCATCGGCGGCCTCCCGGCCGACCGTGCAGCAAAACTCCCCGCCATCGCCAAGCGCCTCCTGGAGACCAACCGCGACCGCCCGGTCCGCAACACCACGAGCAACATCACGAACGGCTCCGCGCACCGCGCCGCAGGCGGCCCCCACACCCCCGACCTGTTCGTCTACGGCCGCGCACCCCGCCCCTGTCTGCGCTGCGGCACCCCGATCCGCACGGCCGACCAGGGCGACGGCTCGCGCGAGCGCCCCACCTACTGGTGCCCGACCTGCCAGGTGGGACCGGCGCCCGGCACCTCCTCACCTCGCGGAACTCAACGCCGTACGACTAATTGACGATCCGTCAGAAACCCTCGTACCGTCGCTGCATGCCCGTCAAGGCGTACGACCTCACCGGACGCACCGCTTTCGTCACCGGCGCCGCCAGCGGTATCGGCCGCGCGTCGGCCGCGCTGCTCGCCGGGGCGGGTGCCACCGTGCACTGCGCCGACCGTGACACACAGGGTCTGCACGAGACGGCGACCCTGATCAAGGACCAGGGCGGCACCGCCCGCACCCACCACCTCGACGTCACCGATCGCGCGCAGGTCCGGCAGGCCGTCGAGTCCTGCGAGACGCTGCATGTGATGGCCGCGGTGGCCGGGATCATGCACAGCAGCACGGTTCTGGAGACCCGCGACGAGGATCTCGACCGGGTGCTGAGCGTCAACTTCAAGGGGGTGCTGTACGCCTGCCAGGAAGCGGCCCGGCTGATGCTCGACCGGGGCACCGGGGGCAGCATCGTCACCATGGCCTCGGGCGCGATCGACACCGGAGGGTCCGGGCTGCTCTGCTACAGCGCCGCGAAGGCGGCGGTCGTCCAGCTGACGAAGACGCTGGCGACGGAGGTCGGCCGACACGGCATCCGCGTCAACGCCGTCGCGCCGGGCTGGATCCGCACGCCCATGACCGATCACCACGAGGGCGAGGCGCAGGCCCGTACCGAGGCGATGATGGCCCGGCTGTCGCCGCTGGGCCGGGTAGGTGAGCCGGAGGACATCGCCCACGCCGTGCTGTATCTGGCGTCCGACGCATCGTCGTTCACGACGGGTCAGATCCTCCGTCCGAACGGGGGCGTGGCGATGCCGTGGTGACGGACACCGCCCCAGCGGCCGACGTCCGCCATGCTTGCCTCCACCGCCCCGCGGCCACTGCTCCCGCCGCCCGCGCCTTGGGCATGCAGTGCACCGGGAGCAGACTCAGCCCCCATCCCCCGGCCGCGACCGCCCCCTCCAGCGCACCCGCGTGCGGCGTCAGGGCGAGACGGAGCACGGCCCACCACCACAGCGCGCCGAACCCCAGCGCAGCCCCCCAGCGCACTGTCCGCCCCGCCATGGCCGCCACCTCCAGCCGGACGCTAGACCGCCGCGGTCATCCGCGAGGAGGGCGCATCGACGGCACACGGACGCACCACCCGCCTCAACCATGACCGCACTGGGCCACACCGGCAAACGGACCGCAGCGGACCAACAAGGCGCCCGGCCGTACATGGCGCCCGGAACACGAAAGACCCCGACCGCACCTCTCCAGCTCTCACTGGAGAAGCCCCGGCCGGGGCCCTCAGCACATCTTCAGTGCCGGTCGGCGCCGCATCGGCTCAGACCGGCGTCAGCGTCACGCGGCGACCACGTCCACCGCTTCGGCGGGGGCCTTGATGGTCACCCGTTCCGGTGGCACACCGGTCACCGACACGGAACCCAGCATCGGGCGTACCGACGTGGGCACGGAATCGGTGGCCGCAGCAGACTGGGCCAGCTCGGCGAGAGCGAGCTCGTCGCTCACTTCCCGCATGAGCTCGGACATCCGTACGTCCAACGCGTCGCAGATGGCGGAGAGCAGTTCAGAGGAAGCCTCCTTCTGCCCCCGCTCCACCTCGGAGAGATAGCCGAGTGAGACTCGGGCGGACGAGGAGACTTCGCGCAGAGTACGGCCCTGGCGCTGGCGCTGCCGACGCAGCACGTCACCCAGCAGGCGACGGAGCAGAATCATCGGTGGCTCCCTCCTCGGACCGCGTAGCCGCATCCTTCTCGCCCCACCGTACCGCCTTGCGCCGCGGCCGTGCGGGGAGCGATGTCGTGTTCACTCAGGGCTGCAAACATCAAAACCCCCCGTTCTGTTCCGTATCCTGTGCCCGCTCATTCCCGGTCTGTTCGCTCACGAGCCGCTCCAGAAGCAGCGCGAGTACGCTCCGTACACTCTCTCTACGAATTTCCGCCCGGCCGCCGTTCAACCGCAGCGCGGCCACTTTCCCGCCACCGGCTCCATCCGAATCCGGGCCAAAGGGCCCGTCCACGGCCACGAAAACGGTGCCCACGGGCTGCCCGTCCTGCGGCTCCGGGCCCGCCACACCGGTCGTCGCGATGCCCCAGTCGGCGCCCAGCGCCTTCCGTACACCGGCCGCCATCTGGGCCGCGACCTGCGCGTCTACGGCCCCGCGCTCGGCCAGCAGGGCGGCGTCGACACCGAGCAGCTGGTGCTTCAGTTCGGTGGCATAGGCGGTGACCGAACCGCGGAAGGCCTTGGAGGCTCCGGGCACCGATGTGATCTCCGCCGCAACCAGACCACCAGTGAGCGACTCGGCGACAGCGAGCGTCGCACCGCTCACGTTCAGTAGTCGCACCACTTCAGTGGCCGTGGAACTCACGCTTCCGTCTCCTCCGACGCCGCCATGCGCTCGGCGATTCCCTGCCTGCGCAGCACAATGGCCTGTCTCACATAGTCGAGCCCGGTCAGCACGGTCAAAATGACCGCCGCGGCCATCACCCAGAACCTCAGGGTGGCCAGCCATCCCGTGAGCGCCAGCACATACATGCCTACAGCCACGCCCTGCGTGAGCGTCTTCAGCTTGCCGCCGCGCGACGCGGGAATCACGCCGTACCGGATGACGAGAAAACGCAGCAGCGTGATCCCGAGTTCCCGGCCGAGGATGACGACGGTCACCCACCACGGCAGGTCGCCGAGCGAGGACAGACAGATCAGTGCCGCGCCCATGATCGCCTTGTCGGCGATGGGGTCGGCGATCTTCCCGAAGTCGGTGACGAGGTCGTAGGTGCGCGCCAGATGGCCGTCGAACAGGTCGGTGATCATGGCGATGGCGAATGCCGCCCAGGCGAACGAGCGCATCGCCGGGTCGTACCCGCCGTCGGCCAGCATCAGGGCGACGAAGCCGGGGACGAGCAGCAGCCGGAGCATGGTCAGGAAGTTGGCGATGTTCCAGACGCTCGCCTGGTTGACGGCGGCGGCGACGACCTTCGCGCCACGCGCCGGCTTAGGGCCGCCCGGCACGCCCGATTCGACCACACCGGAGGCACCGCCGGGCGAGACTCCCCCGGAGGGGACATCGCCGGAGACACTGCCCGACATCGCGCCGGAAGGGGCGCCACCGGAGGCCGCACCGGAACCCGCGCTCGCGGGCGCGCCGTTCGCGCTGGAGGTGCCGCCCGCCGCCGATGCCGGGACTCCGGTCATCTGCCCGCCTCCTCACTACACGCGAGCGAGCCCTGGAGCGGCTCGGCCACCAGGTCGACACCTTCCGTACCGACCACCTTCGCCTCGACCATACGGCCGACGCTCAGGCCTTCGCCGCTCGTGAGGAGCACCTGGCCGTCCGTCTCCGGCGCCTGGTGCTCGCCGCGGCCGTAGGCGCCGTCCTCGGAGTCCACCGATTCCACCAGCACGTGCACGGTCTCGCCGACGCGCTCCTCGGCGCGCTGCGAGACGAGTTCCTCGGCGAGCCGCGAGATGTGCGCGAGCCGCGCGTCGACGACGTCCTGGTCGAGCTTCTTGTCGTACGTCGCCGCCTCGGTGCCCTCCTCGTCGGAGTAGCCGAAGACACCGATGGCGTCCAGGCGGGCGCCGTTCAGGAAGCGCTCCAGTTCGGCGAGGTCGGACTCGGTCTCGCCGGGGAAGCCGACGATGAAGTTCGAGCGCACGCCGGCCTGCGGGGCCTTGGAGCGGATGGTGTCGAGCAGTTCGAGGAAGCGGTCGGTGTCGCCGAAGCGGCGCATGGAGCGCAGCACGTCGGGCGCGGAGTGCTGGAAGGACAGGTCGAAGTAGGGCGCGATCTTCGGTGTCGAGGTCAGCACGTCGATGAGCCCGGGGCGCATCTCGGCCGGCTGGAGGTAGCTGACGCGCACGCGCTCCAGGCCGTCGATGTCGGCCAGTTCGGGCAGCAGCGACTCCAGGAGGCGGATGTCGCCCAGGTCCTTGCCGTAGGACGTGTTGTTCTCGGAGACCAGCATGATCTCCTTGACGCCCTGTTCGGCCAGCCAGCGCGTCTCGTTGAGGACGTCGCTGGGGCGGCGGGAGATGAAGGAGCCGCGGAAGGACGGGATGGCGCAGAAGGAGCAGCGCCGGTCGCAGCCGGAGGCGAGCTTCACCGAGGCGACCGGGGAACCGTCCAGGCGGCGGCGCAGGGGCGCGCGGGGGCCCGAGGCGGGCGCGAGGCCGTCCGGGAGGTCGGCCGGGCCGTGGCCGGGCAGCGCCACGTCGGCGGCGGACTCCTGCCGCTCGGCGGGGCTGATCGGCAGCAGCTTGCGGCGGTCGCGCGGGGTGTGCGAGGCGTGGATGCCGCCGTTCAGGATGGTCTGGAGGCGGTCGGAGATGTCGGCGTAGTCGTCGAAGCCGAGCACTCCGTCGGCCTCGGGCAGCGCCTCGGCGAGTTCCTTGCCGTACCGCTCGGCCATGCAGCCCACCGCCACGACGGCCTGCGTTCTGCCATGGCCCTTGAGGTCGTTGGCTTCCAGGAGGGCGTCTACGGAGTCCTTCTTGGCGGCCTCGACGAAGCCACAGGTGTTGACGACGGCGACGTCCGCGTCCTCGGCGTCCTCCACGAGTTGCCAGCCGTCCGCCTCCAAGCGGCCTGCGAGCTCCTCCGAGTCCACCTCGTTACGGGCGCAGCCAAGAGTGACGAGTGCGACGGTACGGCGTTCAGGCATGGGCTCAAGACTACTTCGTCCCACTGACACCCCACGTCGAAGGGGTTGGCCGATCTTGGCCAACCCCTTGAGCAACCACTCCGTCGGACCGCTTATCCGACCTCGGGGTCGCCCTTCGTGTACGTGAGGCGCTCCACCGCTCCGGGCTGGAAGTCGTCCTCGATCTTCTTGCCGTTGACGTAGAGCTGGATCGCACCGGCGTCGCCGAGGATCAGGTTGACCTTCGAGCTGTCCTGGAAGGTCTTGGACTCGCCCTTCTTGAGGAGTCCGTCGAAGAGCATCCGGCCGTTGTGGTCCTTGGCGGAGATCCAGCTGCGGCCGTCGACCGCGGTCACCTGGACCGTCACCTTGTCCTGCGGAGCGGCGGCGATGGCGCTGTCGGAGGGGTCGGACTTCGGGGTGGCGGAGTCGGTGTTCGAGGGTGTCGGCTTGGCGGGTTTGCTGGCGCTGGGCGTGGCTCCCTGGGCGACCTGCGACTTGGCGTCGGCGTCGCTGTCGCCGCCCTTGAAGGCGGTGAATCCGACGAAGCCGACCACCGCGACGATCGCGGCGACCATGGCGGCGGTCCAGTTGGGCCCGCGCCGCTCGGGACGGATGCGTTCCGCCTCGAACAGAGGTGCCGCCGGCGTCGGGGCCGGGCGTCCGCCGTGATCGTCGTCGTAGCGGGCGAGAAGCGGGGCGGGATCGATGTGGACGGCCCTGGCGAGGGTCCTGATGTGCCCGCGCGCGTAGACGTCACCGCCGCAGGGCGTGAAGTCGTCGGCCTCGATGGCGTGCACGATGGCGATGCGGACCCGGGTGACACTGCTGACGTCGTCGACGGTCAGCCCGGCGGCGATACGTGCCTGCTGCAGGGCTCGGCCGACGGAAGGGCGGGCTGCTTCCTCATGACCGTCTTCGGAGCGACCGTCTTCGAACGGACGCTCGTCTTGAGGGGAGTTGCCGATGGACACGGGGGCGCCTTTCGAGCGTGTAGCCGCCTGTGCTGGAGGTTCAGTCTAGGGGGGGTATGAAAGGGTGGGGCAACCGGGCGGTGGGACTTTGTACGCCATCGGTATGGCCGGACAGACCGATGGCGGGCCAGACACGGACCCCATGGTGGGAGCCCTGTCTGTCCTCTCGCTCAACTTGACGTACGGCAAAGGGAAACGGTTGCCCGACGATCTCTAACGGGTGAGTCACGGCCGGTCGCGCCCCTTCGGGGAAACGCCTACCCGTTCCTAGCCCTCGGACTCCCCGCGGATCACCGCGAGCACACCGTCCAGCTCGTCGCCCTTCAGCAGAACGTCACGCGCCTTGGACCCCTCACTGGGCCCGACGATGCCCCGGGACTCCATGAGGTCCATGAGCCGCCCGGCCTTGGCGAAGCCGACGCGCAGCTTGCGCTGGAGCATCGAGGTGGACCCGAACTGCGTGGACACGACCAGCTCGGCCGCCTGGCACAGCAGATCGAGGTCGTCGCCGATGTCCTCGTCGATCTCCTTCTTCTGCTTGGTGCCGACGGTGACGTCCTCCCGGAAGACCGGGGTCATCTGGTCCTTGCAGTGCTGCACGACGGCGTGGATCTCGTCCTCGGTGACGAAGGCGCCCTGCATACGGGTGGGCTTGTTCTGACCCATCGGCAGGTACAGCCCGTCGCCCTTGCCGATCAGCTTCTCGGCGCCGGGCTGGTCGAGGATGACCCGGGAGTCGGCGAGCGAGGAGGTGGCGAACGCGAGCCTGGAGGGCACGTTCGCCTTGATCAGACCGGTGACGACGTCCACGGAGGGGCGCTGTGTCGCGAGCACCAGGTGGATGCCGGCCGCGCGCGCGAGCTGCGTGATGCGCACGATCGAGTCCTCGACGTCCCTCGGGGCGACCATCATCAGGTCGGCCAGCTCGTCGACGATCACCAGGAGGTACGGATAGGTCTTGAGCTCGCGCTCGCTGCCCTCCGGAGTCTTCAGCTTGCCGTCGCGGATCGCCTGGTTGAAGTCGTCGATGTGCCGATACCCGAAGGCAGCGAGGTCGTCATACCTGAGGTCCATCTCGCGTACGACCCACTGGAGCGCCTCTGCGGCCCGCTTCGGGTTGGTGATGATCGGCGTGATCAGGTGCGGGATGCCTTCGTAGGCGGTCAGTTCGACGCGCTTGGGGTCGACGAGGACCATACGGACGTCCTCGGGAGTCGCGCGGCACATGATCGACGTGATCAGACAGTTGATGCAGGACGACTTGCCGGAGCCGGTGGCACCGGCCACCAGGATGTGCGGCATCTTCGCCATGTTGGCCATGACGTAGCCGCCCTCGACGTCCTTGCCGAGCGCCACGAGCATCGGGTGGTCGTCCTCGGCCGCGTCCGCCAGGCGCAGGACGTCTCCTACGTTGACCATCTCCCGGTCCGTGTTCGGGATCTCGATGCCGACCGCGGACTTGCCGGGGATCGGGCTGATGATCCGTACATCGGGGCTGGCGACGGCGTAGGCGATGTTCTTCGTGAGAGCGGTGATCCGCTCCACCTTGACGGCCGGGCCGAGCTCGACCTCGTAGCGGGTGACCGTGGGCCCGCGCGTGAAGCCGGTGACGGCGGCATCGACCTTGAACTCGGAGAAGACGTTCGTCAGGGAGGCGACCACGGCGTCGTTCGCGGCGCTGCGCGCCTTGCCGGGGCCCCCGCGCGTGAGGAGGTCGAGCGAGGGCAGCGAATACGTGATGTCGCCGGAGAGCTGGAGCTGCTCGGCACGCGGCGGGAGGTCGCGGACCTCCTCCGGGGGCGCCTTGGTGAGGTCCATGACCTCGGCCTTGAGCTTCTCCTGCTTGGGGCGCGCGGCGGGGGCCGGCACGGGCGTCGGCGTGGTGTCCTCGCGGTCGCCTCCGACCCGTACGCCCTGGGTGAGGTCGGCGACGATCGGCGAGGGCGGCATGCCGTGCAGGACCGCCCCGTCGAGCGCCGCTGCGGCGGCCGCTGCGACGTCCACGGCGTCCATGGGGCGGTGCATCTCGGGCTGGGGCACCGCGGAGCGCCTGGGGCGGCTCCGGCGCCTGGTGAGGGCCTCCTGCTCGGCGCTGTCGGGGTCGTACACCTCGGGGTCGCCGTCGCGCTTGCGGGGGCGCGCGGGCAGCGCCTCGCGCCACTGCTCGTCGTAGCGCTCGTCGTCCTCGCCGAACTCGTCCTCGTCCTCCGGTTCGTGGACGATGCCGAGCTTCACCCCGAGCAGCCGCAGGCGCTGTGGGATGGCGTTGACGGGTGTGGCCGTCACGACCAGCAGCCCGAAGATCGTGAGCAGCACGAGCAGGGGTACGGCGAGCACCTCGCCCATGGTGTACGTCAGCGGGGTCGCCACCCCCCAGCCGATGAGGCCGCCGGCGTCTCTTATCGCCTGCATGCCGTCGCTGCGGGCGGGTGCGCCGCAGGCGATGTGGACCTGACCGAGGACGCCGATGACGAGCGCGGACAGGCCGATCACGATGCGGCCGTTGGCCTCGGGCTTCTCCGGGTGGCGGATGAAGCGCACGGCGATCACCGCGAGCAGTATCGGCACGAGCAGGTCGAGGCGGCCGAAGGCGCCCGTCACGAGGATCTCGACGAGGTCGCCGACCGGGCCGCGCAGATCGGCCCAGGTGCCGGCGGCGACGATCAGTGCGAGGCCGAACAGGAGCAGAGCCACGCCGTCCTTGCGGTGCGCCGGGTCGAGGTTCTTCGCGCCCTGCCCTATGCCGCGGAACACGGCGCCGACGGCGTGCGCGGTGCCGAGCCAGATGGCGCGCACGAGCTTGACGATGCCACCGGTGGGGCTGGGCGCGGGCTTGGGCGCCGGGCGGGCGGTCTTCTTGGCGACCGCCTTCTTCGCCGGAGCCCTTTTCGCGGCGGCCTTCTTCGCCGGAGCCTTCGCCGGAGCAGCCCTCTTGGCGGGCTGCTTCTTGGCTGCGGAGGGACGTGAGGCCATAGGTGTGAGGTTACCTGTGGAGAGCGCAGGGGACACGTGTGCCCACTGCTTCACCCGTTCGTGTCGCCCGTACGGGACGGGGAACTGACGCTCGCTCACGCACAACTGCGCCCGCGGCGGACGTCAGTTCTGGGACGGGAGCGAAGGTGCTCCGGTGCCGGTGCCCGGCTCCAGGGCGTCGAGTGCCCTGCGCAGTCCGGTGAGTTTGCGTTCGAGATGGGCCGCGGTGGCCACGGCGGCCGCGTCCGCCGACTCGTCGTCGAGTTGCTTGGACAGCGCCTCGGCCTGTTCCTCGACGGCCGCGAGCCGCGCGGACAGCTCGGCGAGCAGTCCGGCCGGCTCCTTGGCCGCGCCGACCGCGGGCTTGCCGCCGCCCTCCAGCTGGAGCCGCAACAGGGCCGCCTGCTCCCGCAGTTGGCAGTTCTTCATGTACAGCTCGACGAAGACCGAGACCTTCGCGCGCAGCACCCACGGGTCGAACGGCTTGGAGATGTAGTCGACCGCGCCCGCCGCGTACCCCCGGAAGGTGTGGTGCGGGCCGTGGTTGATCGCGGTGAGGAAGATGATCGGGATGTCCCGGGTCCGCTCCCGTCGCTTGATGTGCGCGGCGGTTTCGAAACCGTCCATGCCCGGCATCTGAACGTCCAGCAGAATGACCGCGAAGTCGTCCGTGAGCAGTGCTTTGAGCGCTTCCTCCCCGGACGATGCCCGAACCAGTGTCTGATCGAGCGCAGAGAGGATGGCCTCCAGCGCAAGCAGATTCTCCGGCCGGTCATCGACCAGAAGGATCTTGGCCTTCTGCACCATGGCCCGCCCTCCTCGCCCCGGATGTGCACCGGGCGCCGCCCCAGAGGACGGCTCTCTTGCGCCGCCCGTCCTTGTGCCGGTCATGGTAGCCGCACCCCGCCTGTCGCCACACCCTGTCACCGCGATGTCACTGTGCACGAAGCAGAAACGTAGCGGGAGACCAGAAGGTTCCCCGAATCCCGCGCTTCTACACGGCTTCGGACACACTGAGTCAGCAACTCCGAGTGCACACCGGACGTTCCCCGCACCGTTCCCACCGCTTTCCCGTCAGGCCCGGTCGTTTCCCTCACTCCGGACGCATCCACTGCTCCATCACCGACAGCAGGTGATCGGGATCGACCGGCTTGGTGACGTAGTCCGAGGCGCCGGACTCGATCGCCTTCTCCCGGTCGCCCTTCATCGCCTTCGCGGTCAGCGCGATGATCGGCAGCCCGGCGAACTGCGGCATCCTGCGGATCGCGGTCGTCGTCGCGTATCCGTCCATCTCGGGCATCATGATGTCCATCAGAACGACCGTCACATCGTCGTGCTGCTCCAGGACTTCGATGCCCTCACGGCCGTTCTCCGCGTACAGCACGGACAGCCCGTGCTGCTCCAGGACGCTCGTCAACGCGAAGACGTTGCGGATGTCGTCGTCGACGATCAGCACCTTCTCCCCGTTGAACCGGATCCCACGGCGCGACGGGGGCGCAGTCTCCTCGGACGCCCACTGGTCCCGAACGGTCTGCCCCAGCAGGGCGGACTGCTCCACGGCCCTGCGGCGCCTCCTGAAGAGCGCGGCGGCACCGTTCTGCGTCTCGTGGTACGACTTCACCTCGGCCGGCGTCTCGATGTCCACCTCGCTGCGCTCCGACAGCTCGGCGAGCTCCGCGGCGGAGGACGCCAAGAGGTCGCCCGCCTCCAGCGCGGGCAGCTGCTGGTAGCCCTGCGGGGGCAGTTCGCTCGGGTGCAGCGGCAAATACAGCGTGAACGTCGAACCGCGTCCCGGTTCGCTCTGCGCGAAGATCTCACCACCGAGCAGCTGCGCGATCTCCCGGGAGATCGACAGCCCGAGGCCCGTACCGCCGTACTTGCGGCTGGTCGTACCGTCCGCCTGCTTGAACGCCTCGAAGATGACCCGCATCTTGCTGCCCGCGATCCCGATCCCGGTGTCGGTCACCGAGAACGCGATCAGGTCGGCGTCCGCGTCCCGCAGCGAACCGGCCTCCAGGAGCTGCTCCCTGATGGCCACCGGCACATCGGCGCCGGCCGGCCGGATGACCAGTTCGACCGCTCCGGAGTCGGTGAACTTCACCGCGTTGGACAGCAGGTTGCGCAACACCTGGAGCAGCCGTTGCTCGTCGGTGTGGAGTGTGGCGGGCAGTTCCGGCGAGACCCGGACGGACAGGTCAAGGCCCTTCTCCGCGGTCAGCGGGCGGAAAGTGGCCTCTACGTAGTCGACGAGTTGGACGAGCGCGATGCGTGTCGGGGAGACGTCCATCTTGCCCGCCTCGACCTTCGACAGGTCCAGGATGTCGTTGATCAGCTGGAGCAGGTCGGAGCCGGCCCCGTGGATCGTCTCGGCGAACTCGACCTGCTTCGGGGAGAGGTTCCCCTCCGCGTTGTCGGCGAGCAGCTTGGCCAGGATCAGCAGCGAGTTGAGCGGGGTGCGCAGCTCGTGCGACATGTTGGCGAGGAACTCGCTCTTGTAGCGCATCGACACGGCGAGCTGCTCGGCGCGCTCCTCCAGGACCTGCCGGGCCTCCTCGATCTCGGTGTTCTTCACCTCGATGTCCCGGTTCTGCTGGGCCAGCAGCTCGGCCTTCTCCTCCAGTTCGGCGTTGGACGACTGGAGGGCCTTCTGCCGGTTCTCCAACTCGGCCGACCGCTCCTGGAGTTGCTCGGTCAGCTCCTGGGACTGCTTCAGCAGCAGCTCCGTCTTGGTGTTGACGGAGATGGTGTTGACGCTGGTCGCGATCATCTCGGCGATCTGGTTGAGGAAGTCCTTCTGGATCTGTGTGAAGGGCGTGAAGGAGGCCAGCTCGATGACGCCGAGCACCTTCGCCTCGAACAGCACCGGCAACACGATCACCTGCGCCGGCGGCGCCTCCCCGAGCCCCGAGGAGATCTTCAGATAGCCGCTGGGCGCGTTCTCCACGAGGATCGTGCGCCGCTCCTGGGCGGCCGTCCCGATCAGCGCCTCACCGGGCCTGAACGACGTCGGCATGGAGCCCATCGAGTAGCCGTAGGAGCCGAGCATGCGCAGTTCGTACGCGTCCTCGCCCTCCGCGTCCGCCAGGGGCAGCGCGAGGAAGAACGCGCCGTGCTGGGCGGAGACCACCGGGGTCAGCTCGCTCATGATCAGCGAGGCGACGTCGTCCAGGTCGCGGCGGCCCTGCATCAGCGCGGAGATGCGGGCGAGGTTGCCCTTGAGCCAGTCCTGCTCCTTGTTGGCGATCGTGGTGTCGCGCAGGTTGGCGATCATCTTGTTGATGTAGTCCTGGAGTTCCTGGATCTCCCCGGACGCGTCCACGTCGATCTTCAGGTTCAGGTCGCCCCGGGTCACCGCGGTCGCCACGCGCGCGATGGCGCGCACCTGGCGGGTCAGGTTCCCGGCCATCTCGTTCACGGACTCGGTGAGGTCGCGCCAGGTGCCGTCGACGTCACGCACGCGTGCCTGACCGCCCAACTGGCCTTCCGTGCCCACCTCGCGGGCCACCCGGGTGACCTCCTCGGCGAAACTGGACAGCTGATCAACCATGGTGTTGATCGTCGTCTTGAGTTCCAGGATCTCGCCGCGGGCGTCAATGTCGATCTTCTTGGTCAAGTCGCCCTTGGCGATGGCCGTGGTGACCATCGCGATGTTGCGCACCTGGCCGGTCAGGTTGGACGCCATGCCGTTCACCGAGTCGGTGAGGTCCTTCCAGGTGCCCGCCACACCCGGCACGTGCGCCTGGCCGCCCAGGATGCCGTCCGTGCCCACCTCGCGGGCCACCTTGGTCACCTGGTCGGCGAACGAACTCAGCGTCTTCACCATGGTGTTGAAGGTGTCGGCGAGCTGCTGGACCTCGCCGCGCGCCTCGATCGTCACCGTCCGGGTCAGGTCGCCGTTGGCGACGGCCGCCGCGACCTGGGAGATGTTCCGCACCTGCATGGTCAGGTTGTTGGCCATCAGGTTGACGTTGCCGCTGAGGTCCTTCCAGATGCCCGTGATGCCCGGCACATGGGCCTGGCCGCCCAGGATGCCCTCGGTGCCCACCTCACGGGCCACCCGGGTCACCTGCTCGGCGAACGACGAGAGTTGATCAACCATGGTGTTGACCGTCGTGACGAGCTCAAGGATCTCGCCCTTCGCGTCAACAGTGATCTTCTTGGACAGGTCGCCCTTGGCGACGGCGGTCGTGACCTCGGCGATCTGGCGCACCTGGATGGTCAGGTTGTTCGCCATGAAGTTCACCGACTGCGTGAGGTCCTTCCAGGTGCCGGAGACACCCTGCACCTCGGCCTGACCGCCCAACTGCCCCTCGGTGCCCACCTCGCGGGCCACGCGCGTGACCTCCTCCGCGAACGAGGACAGCTGGTCGACCATCGTGTTCAGGGTGTTCTTCAGCTCCAGGATCTCCCCGCGCGCGTCCACGGTGATCTTCTGGGACAGGTCACCCCGGGCCACCGCGGTAGCGACCTGCGCGATGTTGCGCACCTGGGCGGTGAGGTTGCCGGCCATGCCGTTCACCGAGTCGGTCAGGTCGCGCCACACACCGGCGACACCCGGCACCTGCGCCTGCCCGCCGAGCCGGCCCTCGGTACCCACATCGCGGGCCACCCGGGTCACCTGGTCGGCGAACGCGGACAGCTGGTCCACCATCGTGTTGATGGTGTTCTTCAGCTCCAGGATCTCGCCGCGCGCGTCCACGTCGATCTTCTGGGACAGGTCTCCCTGGGCCACCGCCGTGGTCACCTGGGCGATGTTGCGCACCTGGGAGGTCAGGTTCCCGGCCATCGAGTTGACGGAGTCGGTGAGTTCCTTCCAGGTGCCCGAGACGCCGTCCACGCGCGCCTGACCGCCGAGACGGCCCTCGGTGCCCACGTCCCGGGCCATGCGGGTCACCTGGTCCGCGAACGACGACAGTTGGTCGACCATCGTGTTGACGGTGTTCTTCAACTGAAGCATCTCACCGGAGACATCGACGGTGACCTTCTGGGAGAGGTCGCCGTTGGCCACGGCCGTCGTCACCTGGGCGATGTTGCGCACCTGGCCGGTGAGGTTGCGGAATGCGGTGTTGACCGAGTCGGTCAAGTCCTTCCACGTACCGGCCGCGCCGGGCACCTGCGCCTGGCCGCCCAGTTCACCCTCGACACCGATCTCGCGCGCCACGCGCGTGACCTCGGCACCGAACGAGGACAGTTGATCGACCATCCCGTTGACGGTGTTCTTCAGCTCCAGCATCTCGCCGGCGACGTTCACCGTGACCTTCTGGGACAGGTCACCGCTCGCCACCGCGGTCGTCACGGCGGCGATGTCCCGCACCTGGATCGTCAGGTTCCGGAAGACCGTGTTCACCGAGTCGGTGAGGTCCTTCCACGTCCCCGCCGCACCCGGCACGTTCGCCTGCCCGCCGAGCTGCCCCTCGGCACCGACCTCGTTGGCCACGCGCGTGACCTCGTCGGCGAACGTACGCAGCGTCTCGGTCATCTGGTTGATCGTCTCGGCGAGCTGGGCGACCTCGCCCCGCGCCGACACGGTCACCTTCTGCGACAGGTCACCGTTGGCGACAGCCGTCGTCACCTGGGCGATCCCGCGCACCTGGGCCGTCAGGTTGCCGGCCATGATGTTCACCGAGTCGGTGAGGTCCTTCCACACCCCGGCCACACCCGGCACCTGCGCCTGGCCGCCCAACTCGCCCTCGGTGCCCACCTCGCGCGCGACTCGCGTCACCTCGGAGGAGAACGAGGACAGCTGGTCCACCATCGTGTTGACGGTGTTCTTCAGCTCCAGCATCTCGCCGGCGACATGAACGGTGACCTTCCGCGACAGGTCGCCCTTCGCGACCGCCGTGGTCACCAGCGCGATGTCCCGCACCTGGGCCGTCAGCCGGTACGCCATCGTGTTGACGGACTCCGTGAGGTCCTTCCAGGAGCCGGACATGCCTCGCACGCGTGCCTGACCGCCGAGCTTGCCCTCGGTGCCCACCTCGCTGGCCACGCGCGTGACCTCGTCGGTGAACGTCGACAGCTGGTCGACCAGATTGTTGACGGTCCGCCCGACCTTCAGGAACTCCCCGCGCAGCGGATGCCCGTTCCCGTCGTCCTGCGCCTGCGTCCGCAGCTCCATGCGCGGCGACAGATCACCCTCGGCCACCGCGGAGAGCACCCGTCCGACCTCTGAGACGGGCCGTACGAGGTCGTCCACGAGGGCGTTGGAGGCATCGATGGCCGAGGCCCAGGAACCCTCGCAGGCGCCCGTCTCGAGCCGCTCCGTGAGCTTTCCCTCACGGCCGACCATGCGCCGTACCCGCGACAGCTCACCCGTGAGGTGCAGATTGCGGTCGGCCACCTCGTTGAACACGGCGGCGATCTCCGACATCACGCCGTCGCCGGACACCGTGAGCCGCTTGCGGAAGTTCCCGTCCCGCATGGCGACCAGAGCGGTCAGCAGCCGGTCCAAGGAGGCCGCGTCCACTTCCGTGGTCCCATTGCGCGGTTTGCGCTGGTTCTTCAGGGACTGTCCGCCTTTCGCGCGCGTCTTGGTGGCCCGCGTCGCTGCGCCAGACTCCACTGTGTCCCTCCCGCAGGGGTCGACCATTGCTGCTACTGCTGTGCTGGGTGCTGCTGCTCGGCGTTTCGGTCACTGCCGCGTATCTCTGCCCGGATTACCGGCCTTCAACAAGGCCTGCCGCCCGCAGTACACAGAAGACACCCGGCCTGCCCGGACCTTCACCAGAATCCTGCCCAGTGTTTCACCCTGCCTGAACCAGGCCATAACAGTTCGGCAGCTTCGCACATCGTCCGCACACCCTCCGGACGGAAACACCGCGACCGGCATCCGCATGGACGGTGAAGGTAAGTAACCTTGCATGCGGCTGTCCAGCCGCGCCGGTTCCGTCCGGCCTGGGCGGTGGCACGAGCACGAGCGGGCAGGCATCGGAGGGGCACCGCACCATGACCACCGGACTGCATCCTGGAGGAACGCCCCAGGATCCCCCGCCGACCGGGAACCAGCCGTTGCCCCGGCAGGCGCCGATCGGCCATGGGCCCCTGCCCGCCGACAACAGGCCGAGGAGTTCTGTGATCACCGCGCGCGCGGCAGCCAGCTTCGAGCCCGTCGGACGATCGGTCGCCACCGCGCGGTCCTTCGTCCGCGACACCCTGCAGGGCTGGGGCTTCGCCGACATCGTCGACGACGCCGTGGTCCTCACCAGCGAGCTGGTGACCAACGCCGTGGTCCACGCGGGCACGGCCGCGGATGTTCTGTGTCTACGGAGTGACGACGGCGTGCGGATCGAGGTCGCCGACCACTATCCGGAACGCGAAATCCCCCTCCAGGGGGCCGCGATCACCATGAGCAGCCCCGACCGCGAGGGCGGCCGCGGCCTCCAGCTGTGCGCGGCCCTCGCCAGCCGTTGGGGCGTCGACTACACGCCCACACAGAAGCTGGTCTGGTTCCAACTCGACCTCCCCGCCCGCCCGGTGGGCACCCGCGCGGCCGGCCCGTCCCTGCCCGCCGCCCTGCTCCCGCTCGCCGACGGCAGGGTCCGCGTCGCGGTCGTCCAGATCGACCGTACGGGCTCCATCGCGTCCTGGAACGAGGACGCCGAGGAACTCTTCGGCTACGCCCCCGAGCAGGTCACCGGCAAGCCCCTGACCGACCTCGCGGCCTGGCCGCACACCCCGGGGACCAGCACCGGCATCGCCGAGGCACTGCGCCTCTCCCGCTGGGAGGGCAGCTACGGCATCCGCGGCGCCGACGGCCGCGTGATCCCGGTGTACGCCTCCCACCTCCGCGTCCGCGACACCGGCGGCGAGCCGTCAACCGTGTGCCTCCTGGTGAGGGACCACGAACGCGCGGTTCTGCAGACCCCGTTGCGCGGCCCCGCCCCCGACGCCGCGTCCACCCCGGACGGCCAGAACACCGACCCCTTCGAGGTGTTCATCGGCTCCCCCGCACCGGACGACCTCGACGGTCTCCTCCAGCGCACGGTGGAGCGCGCCCGCGACATGCTCGACGGGGACTCCGCCTTCCTCCTCCTCGCGACGGACGACGAAACGGAGTTGGAGGTCCGCGCCTCCACCGGCCTGCCCTCCGCCCGCCAGCGCTTCGCGCGCGTGCCCGTCGAAGCGGGCCCCGGGCGCTACGGCTCCGCCCGCATGCCGGCCGTCCACGAGGACCTCCAGGCCGTCCCGGGCGCCGTACCGCTCCTCAGCGGCACCGGAATGCGCTCGGTCGTCACCGTCCCCCTGAAGGTGGAAGGCCGCCTCACCGGCTCCCTGGGAGTCGCCGCCGAGGGCCCCAACAAGTACTCGAACGAAGAAGCCCTCCGCCTCCAATTCGCCGCCGACCGCATCGCGTTGGCGGTCGAGTCGGCCCGCCTGGGCGAACTGGAACGCCTGCGCCGCGGCTCCCTCAGCTTCCTGGTCGAGGCCTCCGACCTCCTCGCCGGCACCCTGGACCGCGACCAGACCCTGGCCCTGATGGCCCAGATGACGGTCCCGACCCTCGCCACCTGGTGCGCGGTCTACACGATCGCCGACCAGGCCTCCGACCCGTACCTCTCGTACGTCCTGCACGAGGACGAGGAACTCATCGACGGCATCAAGTCGTTGCTTTCGAAGATCGCCCCTCCGGACCCGGTACCCACCCCCGGCGCCCGCGTCTGGGCCGCCCCCGCCGAAGCCGCCCACCAGGCGGCCCTCCGCACCTCCATGCGCAGCCTCGGCCTCGGCGAACCCACCCGCCGCGTCAGCTCCGGCATCGGCCCAACTCTCGCTACGGCCTCGGCAGTCGGCGGCGAAACAGTCGTCCTCCCCCTGGTCGCCCGCAACCGCGTCATCGGCATGCTGACCCTCGGCAAGCCCACCGACGAACACTTCCGCCAGGAAATCCTGGAACTGGCCGAGGACTTGAGCCGCCGAGCCGCCCTCGCCCTCGACAACGCCCGCCTGTACTCGGAGCGCACGGCCATCAGCCAGTCCCTCCAGCGCAGCCTCCTGCCCCCCGACCTCCCCCACATCGAGGGCGTCGAAGTCGAGGTCATCTACCGCGCGGCCGGCGAGGGCAACGAAGTAGGCGGCGACTTCTACGACCTCTTCCCCATCCGCGACGGCGTCTACGGCTTCGCCATCGGCGACGTCTGCGGCACAGGACCCGAGGCGGCCGCGGTCACCGGCCTGGCCCGCCACGCCCTCCGCCTGCTCGCCAGAGAGGGTTTCGGCGGCCCGGCGGTCCTGGAGCGCCTCAACTCCGCGATCCTCGACGAGGGCGCCCGCAGCCGCTTCCTGACCCTCCTCTACGGCGAGTTGTGGCCCCAGGAGGACGGCAGCGCCAAGCTGAAGGTGGTCTGCGCCGGCCATCCACTCCCGCTCCGCCTGCGCCAGGACGGCACGGTCGAACCGGCCGCCGAACCCCAGCCGCTCCTCGGCGTCATGGACGACCTGGAGCTCTACGAGCAGACGGTCACCCTCGACCCGGGCGACGTCCTCCTGTGCGTCACGGACGGCGTCACCGAGCGCCGCGAAGGCACCCGCATGCTGGGCGACGACGGCCTCACGGATGTCCTCACGACCTGTACGGGCCTCACGGCCGGCGCGGTCGCGGCCCGCATCATGCGCGCGGTCGAACGCTTCGCGTCGGACGCCCCGTCCGACGACATGGCCATCCTCGCCATGCGCGTCCCGGGCCTCCAGAAGGACTGACGCCCGAACATGCAAAAGGCCCCGCCCAATTGGGCGGGGCCTTTCAGTTACTGGAGCCCTCTAACGGAATCGAACCGTTGACCTTCTCCTTACCATGGAGACGCTCTACCGACTGAGCTAAGAGGGCCTGTCGCTTTCCCGAGGTTTCCCTCGCGGCGACGAAAAGAATCATACCCCGAACAGGCCCGTGCGCCCAACCACCGCCACCCGACCCCGACTCGATCAGAAAGCGGGCTGCAGCAGTCCCCCGAGCGCGTTGCACGCAGAAACGATCCGCTGCATCTCTCGCTTCGTCAACGACGCGTCGACCGGCAGCGCGAGCGTCTCGTCCGCGGCCCGCTCGGTCTCCGGCAGCGACACACACCGCCGGAACTCCGGCAGTCGATGCACAGGAGTCTTCACCGGCACCCGGCACTCAACTCCCCTGCCCCGCACGGCGCGAGCGAAGGCATCACGGTCCGGCCGCCCGTTCCCCGGCACGCGCACGATGTACTGCTGGTAGGTGTGCCCGTCCCCACCATCGGGCGTCCGCACCCCACGCAACTTGGCATCCAGATAGGAAGCCCGCTCCCGCCGCTGAGCCACCTCGTCGTACGGCGCCTCGGACTCCCCCTGCTGCAACACCAGCAGCCCATGCCGCTGCCCGACCCCGAGCAACCGCGCCATATCAGCCGACCGACCGAATCGATGTACGACAACTATCGCCGCCGTACGCGGAGTTACGGCCGCCTCGACAGCAGACGCGTCAAGGCAGTACGTCACCGGATCTATGTCGGCGAACACCGGCAGCCCACCCGCGAGAGTGACAGCCTCGGCGACTTCCACGTTCCCGAACGCCGGCACGACGACCTCGTCACCGAGTCCGACGCCTGCGGCCCTGAGCATTGCAGCAGTACCCATGCTCGGATGGTGATTGTGCAATGTGAACTTCAAGTGACGCCCAACAAAAAAGGGTTGGACCCCGAACCGAAGTTCAGGATCCAACCCTTTCAATACTTGTTCGGCGGCGTCCTACTCTCCCACAGGGTCCCCCCTGCAGTACCATCGGCGCTGTAAGGCTTAGCTTCCGGGTTCGGAATGTAACCGGGCGTTTCCCTCACGCTATGACCACCGAAACACTATGAAACACATCAACCGCACCGCACGTGACCTGTACGGGGTTGTTCGTGGTTTCAGAACCAACACAGTGGACGCGAGCAACTGAGGACAAGCCCTCGGCCTATTAGTACCGGTCACCTCCACCCCTTACGGGGCTTCCAGATCCGGCCTATCAACCCAGTCGTCTACTGGGAGCCTTAACCCATCAAGTGGGTGGGAACACTCATCTCGAAGCAGGCTTCCCGCTTAGATGCTTTCAGCGGTTATCCCTCCCGAACGTAGCCAACCAGCCATGCCCTTGGCAGAACAACTGGCACACCAGAGGTTCGTCCGTCCCGGTCCTCTCGTACTAGGGACAGCCCTTCTCAATGTTCCTGCGCGCGCAGCGGATAGGGACCGAACTGTCTCACGACGTTCTAAACCCAGCTCGCGTACCGCTTTAATGGGCGAACAGCCCAACCCTTGGGACCGACTCCAGCCCCAGGATGCGACGAGCCGACATCGAGGTGCCAAACCATCCCGTCGATATGGACTCTTGGGGAAGATCAGCCTGTTATCCCCGGGGTACCTTTTATCCGTTGAGCGACGGCGCTTCCACAAGCCACCGCCGGATCACTAGTCCCGACTTTCGTCCCTGCTCGACCCGTCGGTCTCACAGTCAAGCTCCCTTGTGCACTTACACTCAACACCTGATTGCCAACCAGGCTGAGGGAACCTTTGGGCGCCTCCGTTACTCTTTAGGAGGCAACCGCCCCAGTTAAACTACCCATCAGACACTGTCCCTGATCCGGATCACGGACCCAGGTTAGACATCCAGCACGACCAGACTGGTATTTCAACGACGACTCCCACCATACTGGCGTATGGCTTTCACAGTCTCCCAGCTATCCTACACAAGCCGAACCGAACACCAATATCAAACTGTAGTAAAGGTCCCGGGGTCTTTCCGTCCTGCTGCGCGAAACGAGCATCTTTACTCGTAGTGCAATTTCACCGGGCCTATGGTTGAGACAGTCGAGAAGTCGTTACGCCATTCGTGCAGGTCGGAACTTACCCGACAAGGAATTTCGCTACCTTAGGATGGTTATAGTTACCACCGCCGTTTACTGGCGCTTAAGTTCTCAGCTTCGCCAAGACGAATCTTGACTAACCGGTCCCCTTAACGTTCCAGCACCGGGCAGGCGTCAGTCCGTATACATCGCCTTACGGCTTCGCACGGACCTGTGTTTTTAGTAAACAGTCGCTTCTCGCTGGTCTCTGCGGCCACCCCCAGCTCACCGTGTAAAACGGATCACCGGTGATGGCCCCCCTTCTCCCGAAGTTACGGGGGCATTTTGCCGAGTTCCTTAACCATAGTTCACCCGAACGCCTCGGTATTCTCTACCTGACCACCTGAGTCGGTTTAGGGTACGGGCCGCCATGAAACTCGCTAGAGGCTTTTCTCGACAGCATAGGATCATCCACTTCACCACAATCGGCTCGGCATCAGGTCTCAGACTATGTGTGATCCGGATTTACCTGGACCACGTCCTACACCCTTACCCCGGGACAACCACCGCCCGGGATGGACTACCTTCCTGCGTCACCCCATCACTCACCTACTAACCGCTTGGACCGGCGGCTCCACCACTTTCCATTCCCCGAAGGGTCCGGAACGGCTTCACGGCCTTAGCATCACGATGCTCGATGTTTGACGCTTCACAGCGGGTACCGGAATATCAACCGGTTATCCATCGACTACGCCTGTCGGCCTCGCCTTAGGTCCCGACTTACCCTGGGCAGATCAGCTTGACCCAGGAACCCTTAGTCAATCGGCGCACACGTTTCTCACGTGTGTATCGCTACTCATGCCTGCATTCTCACTCGTGAACCGTCCACCACTAGCTTCCGCTGCGGCTTCACCCGGCACACGACGCTCCCCTACCCATCCCAGCCGCCGTTGGGCGTATATGCTGGAATGACACGACTTCGGCGGTACGCTTGAGCCCCGCTACATTGTCGGCGCGGAATCACTAGACCAGTGAGCTATTACGCACTCTTTCAAGGGTGGCTGCTTCTAAGCCAACCTCCTGGTTGTCTCTGCGACTCCACATCCTTTCCCACTTAGCGTACGCTTAGGGGCCTTAGTCGATGCTCTGGGCTGTTTCCCTCTCGACCATGAAGCTTATCCCCCACAGTCTCACTGCCGTGCTCTCACTTACCGGCATTCGGAGTTTGGCTAAGGTCAGTAACCCGGTAGGGCCCATCGCCTATCCAGTGCTCTACCTCCGGCAAGAAACACACGACGCTGCACCTAAATGCATTTCGGGGAGAACCAGCTATCACGGAGTTTGATTGGCCTTTCACCCCTAACCACAGGTCATCCCCCAGGTTTTCAACCCTGGTGGGTTCGGTCCTCCACGAAGTCTTACCTCCGCTTCAACCTGCCCATGGCTAGATCACTCCGCTTCGGGTCTTGAGCGCGCTACTGTATCGCCCTGTTCGGACTCGCTTTCGCTACGGCTTCCCCACACGGGTTAACCTCGCAACACACCGCAAACTCGCAGGCTCATTCTTCAAAAGGCACGCAGTCACGACGCACTGAGTAAACTCAATGCGCGACGCTCCCACGGCTTGTAGGCACACGGTTTCAGGTACTATTTCACTCCGCTCCCGCGGTACTTTTCACCATTCCCTCACGGTACTATCCGCTATCGGTCACCAGGGAATATTTAGGCTTAGCGGGTGGTCCCGCCAGATTCACACGGGATTTCTCGGGCCCCGTGCTACTTGGGTGTCTCTCAAACGAGCCGCTGATGTTTCGACTACGGGGGTCTTACCCTCTACGCCGGACCTTTCGCATGTCCTTCGCCTACATCAACGGTTTCTGACTCGTCCTGTCGCCGGCAGACGACAGAAGAGAGATCCCACAACCCCGTATACGCAACCCCTGCCGGGTCTCACACGCATACGGTTTGGCCTCATCCGGTTTCGCTCGCCACTACTCCCGGAATCACGGTTGTTTTCTCTTCCTGCGGGTACTGAGATGTTTCACTTCCCCGCGTTCCCTCCACATACCCTATGTGTTCAGGTATGGGTGACAGCCCATGACGACTGCCGGGTTTCCCCATTCGGAAACCCCCGGATCAAAGCCTGGTTGACGACTCCCCGGGGACTATCGTGGCCTCCCACGTCCTTCATCGGTTCCTGGTGCCAAGGCATCCACCGTGCGCCCTTAAAAACTTGGCCACAGATGCTCGCGTCCACTGTGCAGTTCTCAAACAACGACCAACCACCCATCACCCCCGGCTACCACCGGAGTTCACTGGGGCCGGCACTGAAGGAAGTTCATTCCCTCAGACACCCAACAGCGTGCCCGACACTCTTGCCGCTTCCCTCGACGTTCCACGCCCCGAAGAGCAGTACTGGAAGGAGAAGACAGTCACGAGTGCCGAATAATCAACGTTCCACCCTTGAGCAACCACCGTCGGACATGCGCCGACGTAATGGCCCTGGACCACCAAACAACGTTTGGCGGCCTAGATGCTCCTTAGAAAGGAGGTGATCCAGCCGCACCTTCCGGTACGGCTACCTTGTTACGACTTCGTCCCAATCGCCAGTCCCACCTTCGACAGCTCCCTCCCACAAGGGGTTGGGCCACCGGCTTCGGGTGTTACCGACTTTCGTGACGTGACGGGCGGTGTGTACAAGGCCCGGGAACGTATTCACCGCAGCAATGCTGATCTGCGATTACTAGCAACTCCGACTTCATGGGGTCGAGTTGCAGACCCCAATCCGAACTGAGACCGGCTTTTTGAGATTCGCTCCACCTCACGGTATCGCAGCTCATTGTACCGGCCATTGTAGCACGTGTGCAGCCCAAGACATAAGGGGCATGATGACTTGACGTCGTCCCCACCTTCCTCCGAGTTGACCCCGGCGGTCTCCTGTGAGTCCCCGTCACCCCGAAGGGCACGCTGGCAACACAGGACAAGGGTTGCGCTCGTTGCGGGACTTAACCCAACATCTCACGACACGAGCTGACGACAGCCATGCACCACCTGTACACCGACCACAAGGGGGGCACTATCTCTAATGCTTTCCGGTGTATGTCAAGCCTTGGTAAGGTTCTTCGCGTTGCGTCGAATTAAGCCACATGCTCCGCTGCTTGTGCGGGCCCCCGTCAATTCCTTTGAGTTTTAGCCTTGCGGCCGTACTCCCCAGGCGGGGAACTTAATGCGTTAGCTGCGGCACCGACGACGTGGAATGTCGCCAACACCTAGTTCCCACCGTTTACGGCGTGGACTACCAGGGTATCTAATCCTGTTCGCTCCCCACGCTTTCGCTCCTCAGCGTCAGTAATGGCCCAGAGATCCGCCTTCGCCACCGGTGTTCCTCCTGATATCTGCGCATTTCACCGCTACACCAGGAATTCCGATCTCCCCTACCACACTCTAGCTAGCCCGTATCGAATGCAGACCCGGGGTTAAGCCCCGGGCTTTCACACCCGACGTGACAAGCCGCCTACGAGCTCTTTACGCCCAATAATTCCGGACAACGCTTGCGCCCTACGTATTACCGCGGCTGCTGGCACGTAGTTAGCCGGCGCTTCTTCTGCAGGTACCGTCACTTGCGCTTCTTCCCTGCTGAAAGAGGTTTACAACCCGAAGGCCGTCATCCCTCACGCGGCGTCGCTGCATCAGGCTTCCGCCCATTGTGCAATATTCCCCACTGCTGCCTCCCGTAGGAGTCTGGGCCGTGTCTCAGTCCCAGTGTGGCCGGTCGCCCTCTCAGGCCGGCTACCCGTCGTCGCCTTGGTGAGCCATTACCTCACCAACAAGCTGATAGGCCGCGGGCTCATCCTGCACCGCCGGAGCTTTCAACACCCGCACATGAGTACGGGAGTATTATCCGGTATTAGACCCCGTTTCCAGGGCTTGTCCCAGAGTGCAGGGCAGATTGCCCACGTGTTACTCACCCGTTCGCCACTAATCCCCACCGAAGTGGTTCATCGTTCGACTTGCATGTGTTAAGCACGCCGCCAGCGTTCGTCCTGAGCCAGGATCAAACTCTCCGTGAATGTTTACCCGTAATCGGGTGCACACACACGAGAGCGGAACCCCCGGGCGGAATAGGCCCGACGGTTCACAGCGTCCTCGCTGTATGTTTTCTTCAAAGGAACCTCGCCCCAACCATCAAACTTGACGGCCGGAGACGGGGTATCAACATATCTGGCGTTGATTTTTGGCACGCTGTTGAGTTCTCAAGGAACGGACGCTTCCTTTGTACTCACCCTCTCGGGCTTTCCTCCGGGCTTTTCCCTTCGGTCTTGCGTTTCCGACTCTATCAGACCGTTTCCGGTTCCGATTTACTCGGTGCTTTCCAGGTTTCCGCTTCCGCGTTTCCCTTTCCGGCGACTCCGACTTTATCAGAGGTTCTGAGTCGGAATTTCCGGCCCTCCGGGAGTGGCTCCCGTACACACGAAGTGTCCGGGTTCCCCCTCAGGCGGAGCCGTAAACGTACTGGAGCGGGCCGCCTCGATGCAAATCGAGGCGGCCCGCTCCAGGTTCACGCGTACGAGGGGGTCGTACGACCGTCAGACCTCCACCACGACCGGGAGGATCATCGGCCTGCGTCGGTAGTTGTCCGAGACCCACTTGCCCAGCGTGCGGCGGACCAGTTGCTGCAGCTGGTGGGGCTCGACGACGCCGTCCTGGGCCGAGCGTTCCAGGACCTCCGTGATCCTCGGGACCACGTCCACGAAGGCGGAGTCGTCGATGCCGGAGCCGCGGGCCTGGATGTGCGGGCCTCCCGTGATCTTGCCGGTGGAGGAGTCCACGACGACGAAGACCGAGATGATGCCCTCGTCTCCGAGGATCCTGCGGTCCTTCAGCGCGGGCTCGCCGACGTCGCCGACCGAGAGGCCGTCGACGTACACATAACCGGCCTGGACCTTGCCCGAGATCTTGGCCTTGCCCTCGATGAGGTCGACGACCACGCCGTCCTCGGCGATGACGATCCGGTCGTGCGGGACACCGGTCAGGGCGCCCAGCTCGGCGTTGGCCCGTAGGTGGCGCCATTCGCCGTGGACCGGCATCAGGTTCTTCGGCTTGCAGATGTTGTAGAAGTACAGCAGCTCGCCGGCCGAGGCGTGTCCGGAGACGTGGACCTTGGCGTTGCCCTTGTGGACGACGTTGGCGCCCCAGCGGGTGAGGCCGTTGATCACGCGGTAGACGGCGTTCTCGTTGCCCGGGATGAGCGACGACGCCAGGATCACCGTGTCACCGGCGACGATGCGGATCTGGTGGTCGCGGTTGGCCATGCGGGACAGCGCGGCCATCGGTTCGCCCTGCGAGCCCGTGCAGACGAGGACGACCTCGCTGTCCGGGAGGTCGTCGAGCGTCTTGACGTCGACGACCAGGCCCGGCGGGACCTTGAGGTAGCCGAGGTCACGCGCGATGCCCATGTTCCGGACCATCGAGCGGCCGACGAAGGCGACCCGGCGGCCGTACTCGTGGGCCGTGTCCAGGATCTGCTGGATGCGGTGCACATGGCTGGCGAAGCTCGCCACGATGATGCGCTTGCGGGCGCCCGCGAAGACTTGGCGCAGGACGTTGGAGATGTCCCGCTCGGGCGGGACGAATCCCGGGACCTCGGCGTTCGTCGAGTCGGCGAGGAGGAGGTCGATGCCCTCCTCGCTGAGACGTGCGAACGCGTGTAGATCTGTCAGCCGACCGTCCAGCGGAAGCTGGTCCATCTTGAAGTCGCCGGTGTGGACGACCATGCCCGCGGGGGTGCGGATGGCGACCGCGAGGGCGTCCGGGATGGAGTGGTTGACCGCGACGAACTCGCAGTCGAACGGGCCGATGCGCTCGCGGTGCCCTTCGGCGACCTCGAGCGTGTACGGGCGGATGCGGTGCTCCTGGAGCTTCGCCTCGATGAGGGCGAGGGTCAGCTTGGAGCCGATCAGCGGGATGTCCGCCTTCTCGCGAAGGAGGTACGGGACTCCGCCGATGTGGTCCTCGTGGCCGTGCGTGAGGACGATGCCGTCGATGTCGTCGAGGCGGTCCCTGATGGACGTGAAGTCCGGCAGGATCAGATCGATGCCCGGCTGCTCCTCCTCGGGGAAGAGCACGCCGCAGTCGACGATCAGCAGACGGCCGCCGTATTCGAAGACCGTCATGTTTCGGCCGATTTCCCCGAGGCCGCCGAGTGGGGTGACCCTCAGGCCGCCTTCGGGGAGCTTCGACGGAGGGGCGAGTTCAGGATGCGGATGGCTCAAAAGACTCTCCTACCCATGCGCGCCACGTACCGGTGGGCACGTGGCGCGCATGACGTTCGTGCAAATGCAGTTATTGGATGTGGGGTGCAGGCGCCGAAGCCCTGCGTATTCAGTTGTGAAGTCTGTTGTCAGAGCTGTACCCCGCCGGCGGCAAGATCGATCTTGAGCTGGGCGATCTCCTCGGGCGAGCACTCGACCATCGGTGAGCGCAGCGGTCCGGCGGGCAGTCCCTGGAGGGTGAGCGCGGCCTTGGTGGTCATGACGCCCTGGGTGCGGAACATGCCGGTGTAGACGGGGAGCAGCTTCTGGTGGATCTCGGTGGCCTTCTGGACGTCACCGGAGACGTAGGCCTCCACCAGGGTGCGCAGTTCGGGTGTGACCACATGGCCGACGACCGAGACGAAGCCGACCGCGCCCACGGAGAGCAGCGGCAGGTTCAGCATGTCGTCGCCGGAGTACCAGGCCAGGCCGGTCCGCGCGATGGCCCAGCTGGCGCGGCCGAGGTCGCCCTTGGCGTCCTTGTTGGCGACGATCCTGGGGTGCTCGGCGAGTCGGACCAACGTCTCGGTGCCGATCGGGACACCGCTGCGCCCGGGGATGTCGTAGAGCATGACCGGCAGTCCGGTGGCGTCGGCGACCGTCGTGAAGTGGCGGTACAGGCCCTCCTGCGGGGGCTTGTTGTAGTACGGCGTGACGACGAGCAGGCCGTGTGCGCCGGTGCGTTCGGCCGTGCGGGCGAGTTCGACGCTGTGGTGGGTGTCGTTGGTGCCGACGCCGGCGATGACGTGGGCGCGGTCGCCGACCGCTTCCAGTACGGCTCGTACGAGATCCGCTTTCTCCGCGTCGCCGGTGGTCGGGGACTCACCGGTGGTGCCGTTGACGACCAGGCCGTCGTTGCCTGCGTCCACCAGGTGGGTGGCGAGCCGCTGCGCGCCGTCGAGGTCGAGCGCGCCGTCCGCCGTGAAGGGCGTGACCATGGCGGTGAGGACCCTCCCGAAGGGGGTCTGCGGAGTGGAGGTCGGAGCCATGGGGAACACGCTACTCGCTGCTCAATGCGGGGTCTGCCCTCGGGGCAGGCGACAAGTCATGACAAATATGGAGCCCGGCACTGCCTGCTCGGGGGTTCAAGCAGTGCCGGGTCCGTTTGATCAGGCTAGATGAACTTCTCTAAATGCCGCAATACGGACACTTCGCGCGGCTGATCCGTACATGTGTGCCCGCGCGGCAAACAGAGGTGCGCTACGGGGCAACACGACCGTTGGCATTGAAGGCGGAGTACGTGAGCGGCATGAGCTTGGCCCACTGCTCCTCCATCTTCTCGCCGACCATCTCGATCTCCCGCTGCGGGAAGGACGGCACCTTCGCCAGCTCGTGCTGCGTGCGCAGGCCGAGGAAGTGCATCAGCGAGCGTGCGTTGCACGTGGCGTACATCGAGGAGAAGAGGCCCACGGGGAGGACCGCGCGGGCGACTTCGCGGGCCACGCCGGCGGCGAGCATCTCCTGGTAGGCCTCGTACGCCTGGCGGTACGAGTCCTCCATGGTGCGGCCGACCAGCTCCTGCTGGGCCTGAGTGCCCTCCACGAACACGTACTTGCCCGGGCGGCCCTCCTGGACCAGCTTGCGGGACTCGCCGGGGACGTAGAAGGTCGGCTGGAGCTCCCTGTACCTTCCCGATTCCTCGTTGTACGACCAGCCCACCCGGTGCCGCATGAACTCGCGGAAGACGAAGATCGGGGCGCTGATGAAGAAGGTCATCGAGTTGTGCTCGAAGGGGCTGCCGTGGCGGTCCCGCATCAGATAGTTGATCAGGCCCTTGGAGCGCTCGGGGTCCTTGCCCATCTCCTCCAGGGACTGTTCGCCGATCGTCGAGACGCGGGCGGCGAAGAGCACGTCCGCGTCGGACGCGGTGTGCTTGACCAGCTCGACGGTGACATCGCTGCGGAAACTGGGCTTGAGGTCGTCGGCGGGAGTGTCGGTCACGGCTCGGAGGGTCCTTCCATCACGTCTCTCGGGCGGCGCCCACTCTACGGCCCGGCACTGACATCGGGGCGTTCGGTGCCGTGCCGCGACATTCGTTGGCGAACTTCTGCGAATTCGGCGAAACGGGGCACCTTTTGGTGCGTTCGCTCGTCTGTCTTGGTGAGAGCCACCCGTTCGATCCCGATTCGATCCCCGAGGGGAGATGCACCACCGATGCTCCGTCGGCGCGAACCCGTCCCGTTCGCCTTCATCGCCGAGACCGACCGCTTCCGCAGCAATGTCACCCCGCCGCCCCGTGAGCGCGCGTCCGCCGGTCAGATAGCCGGGCGCTGGCTTCTGGGGCTCACCATCATCGCCGGCATCGTGGGCTCCCTGGTCCTCGGTATGCCAGCGCTGTCCCAGGACAACCTCTCGACACAGAATCAACAGTCGCAGGCCGCCGACAACCGCTGACCTGCGATGCAGCTGACACTGACTCATCCGGACCCCCAATGGTGGTGACCGGGAACACGGCCGGATAGCCTCACCGGGCACAGCCCACGCATGGAATTCAGTGAGGACACCAGCCGTGCCCCTGCCCTTCCTTACGGCCGACCGCGCATTCGAGGCCGCGGACGAGCTCGCGCTGCCGTTCGATGACCGCGACCGCTGGCGGCGCCCCTACCGGCCCGGACCGTGGCGGGTGGCGGCGTCGGCGCTCGTGCTGCTGCTCGCGTCGTACGTGCTGTTCGCCGCCGTCATCATCGCGTTGACCGGCTCGCGGTCCGAGGCCGGAGTGATCCTCGGTATCGCGGTGGCCGTCATCCTCTGTGCCCTGCGGCTGCTGCGTATGGGCGTGTGGGTGAGCGCGCGCGGGCTGCGCCGGGTGCGGTTCTTCTACACCGTCACGGTGCGGTGGGACCGGGTCGCCGCCGTGCGCACGGTGCAGCAGCCGGTGCGCTGGCTCGGGCTGCCGCGGACCGTGCAGGGACAGGCGCTGCTCCTCGTACGGAAGGACCGGGCCCCCGAGGATGTGGCCGCGCTGCTGACCACGCACGACATCGACTTCCTGGGGCGTGCCTCCGCCTTCGACCGGGCCGCGGACTCCGTCGAGGTGTGGTCCGACGAGTACCGGCGGAGCTGACCGGCCGAGAGCGACGCGAAGGGGCCGGTCCGCAGCGAGTGCGGGCCGGCCCCTTCGGCGTTCCGGCGTACGGCCGTGTTTCGTCCTGGGCGTCAGGCCTGGACGGGGCGGCCTGCGTGCAGGGCGATCGCGCGTTGCATGGCCTTGCGGGCGCGGGGGGTGTCGCGGGCGTCGTGGTAGGCGACGGCGAGGCGGAACCAGCTGCGCCAGTCGTCGGGGGCCGCCTCCGTCTCGGCCTTGCGCTTGGCGAAGACCTCGTCGGCGGAGTCACGGTCGATACGGCCGCCGGGCGTGCGCCTCAACTCGTCGACGGGCAGGCCGCCTTCGGCGTCGAGGAGGGCGGCGAGGCGGTTGGCGTTGCGGACGAACTGGGTGTTCTTCCAGAGGAACCACAGGCCGATCACCGGCAGGATCAGGACCGCGATCCCGAAGGTGACGGTGATGACCGTGCCCGACTGTATGAGCATGACGCCGCGGCTGCCGACCAGGACGAAGTAGAAGACCAGGACGGCGGCCGTGACGGCGTAGGTGAGTTTGGCGCGCATGTCGTGAGCCTCAGCCCAGGTCCAGGAAGTGTTCCAGGCCGAAGGTGAGGCCCGGAGTGGTCACCACGCGGCGGGCGCCGAGCAGGATGCCCGGCATGAAGCTGCTGTGGTGGAGCGAATCGTGGCGGACGGTCAACGTCTCGCCCTCGCCGCCGAGCAGGACCTCCTGGTGGGCCAGCAGACCGCGCAGCCGGACGGAGTGGACGGGGATCCCGTCGACTTCCGCGCCCCGTGCGCCGTCCAGGGCCGTCTCCGTGGCGTCCGGTGCCGCGGCCGTGCCCGCCTTCGCGCGCGCCTCGGCGATGAGCTGGGCCGTGCGCGTGGCCGTACCGCTCGGGGCGTCGACCTTCTTTGGGTGGTGCAGTTCGATGACCTCCACCGACTCGAAGTAGGGCGCGGCGATCTGCGCGAACTTCATGGTCAGTACGGCCCCGATGGAGAAGTTGGGCGCGATGAGGACGCCCGTCTCCGGGGATTCCGCCAGCCAGTCGTTCAGTTGCGCGAGGCGTTCCTCGGTCCAGCCGGTGGTGCCGACGACCGCGTGGATGCCGTTGCGGACGCAGAAGTCGAGGTTGTCCATCACCGAGGCGGGGGTGGTCAGTTCGACCGCCACCTGGGCGCCCGCGGCCGTGAGCGCCTCCAGGGTGTCGCCCCGGCCCAGGGCGGCCACCAGTTCCATGTCCTCGGCGGCCTCGACGGCTCGTACCGCCTCGGCGCCGATCCGGCCCTTGGCACCGAGGACCGCCACGCGCAGCTTGCTCATCGTTCTTGCTTCCTTACGACGGGTGTTAGGCGACGGCGTCGTTCAGTCGGGCCGCCTGCTTGTCCTTGAGCGGGCCGATGACCGCCAGCGAGGGTCGCTGTCCCAGGATCTCGCGGGCGACCTCGCGGACCTCGTCCGGGGTGACCGAGGCGATCCTGGCCAGCAGGTCGTCGACGGACATCTGCTCGCCCCAGCACAGCTCGCTCTTGCCGATGCGGTTCATCAGTGCGCCCGTGTCCTCCAGGCCCAGGACGGTGGAGCCCTGGAGCTGGCCGACGGCTCGGCCGATCTCGTCGTCGGACAGGCCGTGTTCGGCGACCTGGTCGAGTTCGTCGCGGCAGATCTTCAGCACGTCGTGGACCTGCGAGGGCCGGCAGCCGGCGTAGACCCCGAAGAGGCCGCAGTCGGCGAAGCCGGACGTGTACGAGTACACGCTGTAGGCCAGGCCGCGCTTCTCCCGGACCTCCTGGAAGAGGCGGGACGACATGCCGCCGCCGAGGGCCGTGTTGAGGACCCCGAGGGCCCAGCGGCGCTCGTCGGTGCGGGCCAGGCCCGGCATGCCCAGGACGACGTGCGCCTGCTCGGTCTTGCGGCCGATCAGCTCGACGCGGCCCGCGGTGCGCAGGGTGCGGCGGCCGTCGCGCGGGGCGATGGGCGCGGCCTGCGCGTTCTTGAAGGCGCCGGCCTTGTCGAAGGCGGCCCGGACCTGCCGTACGACCTTGTCGTGGTCGATGTTGCCGGCCGCCGCGACCACGAGGTGGGTCGGGTCGTAGTGCTTCTTGTAGAAGCGGCGGATGCGGTCCGCGGTCAGGGCGTTGACGGTGTCGACCGTGCCGAGGACGGGGCGGCCGAGGGGGTTGTCGCCGAACATCGTGCGCGCGAACAGGTCGTGCACGCAGTCGCCCGGGTCGTCCTCCGTCATGGCGATCTCTTCGAGGATGGCGCCGCGTTCTACGTTGACGTCCTCCTCGCGGATCAGGGAGCCCGTCAGCATGTCGCAGACCACGTCGATGGCGAGCGGCAGGTCGGTGTCGAGCACGCGCGCGTAGTAGCACGTGTACTCCTTCGCCGTGAACGCGTTCATCTCGCCGCCGACCGCGTCGATCGCGGAGGAGATGTCCAGCGCGCTGCGCCGGTGCGTGCCTTTGAAGAGGAGGTGCTCCAGGTAGTGCGTGGCGCCGTTCAGCGACGGCGTCTCGTCGCGGGAGCCCACGTGTGCCCAGATGCCGAAGGTGGCGGAGCGGACCGAGGGCAGCGTCTCGGTGACGATGCGCAGGCCGCCCGGGAGGGTGGTCTTGCGGACCGTGCCGATGCCGTTGGTGCCCTGGATGAGGGTTTGCGTACGGGCGACGGCCCGCGCCTCCGAGGAGGTGCGGGCCGTCGTCGTGGTGCTGGTCGACGTCACTTGTCGCCGTCGTCCTTCTTGTCGTCCTCGGTGTTCTCTTCACCCTCGATGACGGGGATCAGGGAGAGCTTGCCGCGGGAGTCGATCTCGGCGATCTCGACCTGGACCTTCTGGCCCACGCCGACGACGTCCTCGACGTTCTCCACGCGCTTGCCGCCGGCGAGCTTGCGGATCTGCGAGATGTGCAGCAGACCGTCCTTGCCCGGGAGCAGCGACACGAACGCGCCGAAGGTGGTGGTCTTGACGACCGTACCCAGGTAGCGCTCGCCGACCTCCGGCATGGTCGGGTTGGCGATGCCGTTGATCGTGGCGCGGGCGGCCTCGGCCTGCGAGCCGACCTGGGCACCGATGTAGATGGTGCCGTCGTCCTCGATCGTGATCTCGGCGCCGGTGTCCTCCTGGATCTGGTTGATCATCTTGCCCTTCGGGCCGATGACCTCGCCGATCTTGTCCACGGGGATCTTGACGGTGATGATCCGCGGGGCGTTCGGGGACATCTCGTCCGGCGTGTCGATCGCTTCCATCATCACGTCGAGGATGTGGAGGCGGGCGTCACGGGCCTGCTTGAGGGCGGCGGCCAGGACGGAGGCGGGGATGCCGTCCAGCTTGGTGTCGAGCTGGAGGGCGGTGACGAACTCCTTGGTGCCGGCGACCTTGAAGTCCATGTCGCCGAAGGCGTCCTCCGCACCGAGGATGTCGGTGAGGGCGACGTAGTGCGTCTCGCCGTTGATCTCCTGGGAGATCAGGCCCATGGCGATACCGGCGACGGGGGCCTTGAGGGGCACACCGGCGTTCAGCAGCGACATGGTGGAGGCGCAGACCGAGCCCATGGACGTCGAGCCGTTGGACCCGAGGGCCTCGGAGACCTGACGGATCGCGTAGGGGAACTCCTCGCGCGTCGGCAGGACCGGGACCAGGGCGCGCTCGGCGAGCGCTCCGTGGCCGATCTCGCGGCGCTTGGGGGAGCCGACGCGGCCGGTCTCGCCGACGGAGTACGGCGGGAAGTTGTAGTTGTGCATGTAGCGCTTGCGGGTCACCGGGGAGAGGGTGTCCAGCTGCTGCTCCATGCGGAGCATGTTGAGGGTGGTGACGCCCAGGATCTGGGTCTCGCCACGCTCGAACAGCGCCGAGCCGTGCACGCGCGGGATGGCCTCGACCTCGGCGGCGAGGGTACGGATGTCCGTCACCCCACGGCCGTCGATGCGCTTCTTCTCCTTGATGACGCGCTCACGGACCAGGGCCTTGGTCAGCGAGCGGTACGCGGCGGAGATCTCCTTCTCGCGGCCCTCGAACTCCGGGAGGAGCTTCTCGGCGGCGAGACCCTTGACGCGGTCGAGCTCGGCCTCGCGGTCCTGCTTGCCGGGGATGGTCAGCGCGGAGGCGAGCTCCGGGCGGACGGCGGCGGTGAGGGCCTCCAGGACGTCGTCCTGGTAGTCGAGGAAGATCGGGAACTCGCCGGTCGGCTTGGCGGCCTTGGCGGCGAGGTCGGCCTGCGCGCGGCAGAGCACCTTGATGAAGGGCTTCGCGGCGTCCAGACCGGCGGCGACGACCTCCTCGGTGGGCGCCTCGGCGCCGCCCTGCACGAGCTGGATGGTCTTCTCGGTGGCCTCGGCCTCGACCATCATGATCGCGACGTCGCCGTCCTCCAGGACGCGACCGGCGACGACCATGTCGAAGACGGCGTCCTCGAGCTCGGTGTGCGTCGGGAACGCGACCCACTGGCCGTTGATCAGCGCGACGCGGACGCCGCCGACCGGGCCGGAGAAGGGCAGACCGGCCAGCTGCGTGGACGCGGAGGCCGCGTTGATCGCGACGACGTCGTACAGGTGGTCGGGGTTGAGCGCCATGATCGTGGCGACGACCTGGATCTCGTTGCGCAGGCCCTTCTTGAAGGACGGGCGCAGCGGGCGGTCGATCAGGCGGCAGGTGAGGATGGCGTCCTCGGAGGGACGGCCCTCACGGCGGAAGAAGCTGCCGGGGATCTTGCCGGCGGCGTACATCCGCTCCTCGACGTCCACCGTGAGGGGGAAGAAGTCGAGCTGGTCCTTGGGGTTCTTGGAGGCGGTGGTGGCCGACAGCACCATGGTGTCGTCGTCCAGGTACGCCACGGCGGAGCCGGCGGCCTGCTTGGCCAGGCGGCCCGTCTCGAAGCGGATGGTGCGGGTGCCGAAGGAGCCGTTGTCAATGACGGCCTCGGCGTAGTGGGTCTCGTTCTCCACTAGCGTTTTCTCCGTTACTTGTCGTCTTTCGTCCCTCCCCGCCCGTGTGGCGGGGGGACGGTGGCGGAGAAGCGCTGTCTGGTGCGGGCCGGTCTTCGATCGAAGCACCCGGGTTTTCCTGCCCGGGGGCCACTACCGAGGACCGGCGGCTGCGAGGCGCGCTTCTCCTCATTCGTTTTCGTGTCGTGCGTATTGCGTTGTGCTACCACACTACAAAGCGGCAGTGACACTCCGCACGTTTCCGCACGTACGGGCAATCCGCACATACGGCAAAGGGAGCGGCTCCCGATCGTTTCGGGACCCGCTCCCTTCACGGCGTCTTACTTGGCGCCCGCCGCACCGCGGCGGATGCCCAGGCGGTCGACCAGCGCACGGAAGCGCTGGATGTCCTTCTTGGCCAGGTACTGCAGCAGCCGGCGGCGCTGACCGACCAGGATCAGCAGACCACGACGGGAGTGGTGGTCGTGCTTGTGGGTCTTGAGGTGCTCGGTCAGGTCCGAGATACGGCGCGAGAGCATGGCGACCTGGACCTCGGGGGAGCCGGTGTCGCCCTCCTTCTGGCCGAACTCGGTGATGAGCTGCTTCTTCGTAGCGGCGTCGAGCGACACGCGTACTCCTCGTAGTCTTTGATGTGCCACCGAGTGCCCCTGGTCCACTTCTCAGGGGAGCTTCCGTGACTCGGGAGGCGGGATCCGCTGGGCGCGGCCTCCGGAGCGGTGAGCTCCAGGGGTGCGTACACAAACGGCCGCTACACAGCGTACCAGCCTGGGGGGACGCCGCAGTCCAGCTCCGCGAAGGGCCCTGACCGGGGCGGATACGGCCACTAGGGTGATCTGCATCTACGCATGGACCGTAGATCACGTCGGCTCGTCGGGAAGGGGTCGCTTCGCCATGGCGGAGACGGAGCAGGAGATCAAGGCACGCAAGGAGCGGGAGCGGGACGAGTTGTACGCCCTCGACATCTCGGGCGTCGAGTGGCGCAGCGCGCCGGGCACGGAGGAGCACGAGGAGCGCGTCGAGATCGCCGACCTGCCCGACGGAGGGATGGCCATGCGCTCGTCGCTCGACCCGGACACCGTGCTGCGCTACACAGAAGCGGAGTGGACGGCCTTCGTGCTGGGCGCCCGGGACGGCGAGTTCGATCTGGAGCCGGCTCCGGAGGAGCTGCAGTAGTAGTCGTAGGCGTGGAAAAGGGGCGGCACGCGTGTGTGCCGCCCCTTTCGCATGCCTGCGGCTCCTAGCTGGTCATCGCCCGTGCCTGCGCGTACACGTCGAAGACGGCCAGGGAGAGCGGGATCAGGGTGAGCAGGACGAAGCTCTCGGCGATCTCCAGGAAGCGTCCCCAGAAGGGGGTGACTCCGCGCTTCGGGGTGATCAGGCCGACCGCGGTGACGAGCGCGGTCGACGCGGCTACGGCCGCGGCGAGCCAGACGCTGCGGATGTCGAGGGAGTTCGGGTCGCCGAGGAACGCGTCCCGCACGTACGCGTGCGGCGGGTTCAGGGCGAGGCCGAGGCCCAGGAAGACGAGGGCGGCCAGGCCCGCGGCGAGGGTGGCGCCGACCTGGGCGGTGTAGCGGAACAGGTGGGCGCGCATCAGCATCGCGATGCCGGTGGCGAGGGCGAGGAGCTGGGCCCACACGTCGCTGGAGAAGCCGAGGACGATCGAGGCGCCCACGGAGACGAGGGCACAGCCGCCGACCAGGCCGACGAGGAGTTCGTGACCGCGCCGGGCGCGGGCGGCGATGCGCTCGGCGTCGACGGGCTCCTGGGCCACGGGTTCGCCGTCGCCGTAGCCGCGGGTGGGGTTGGGCGGTTCGAAGCCGATGGGGAGGCGGGCGAAGCGCATGGACAGGCCCGGGAGGAAGGCGAGCGCGCACACGGATAGCGGGGCGCAGATCGCGGCCGTCTCGATGGGCTTCAGGTGGGCGAGCGTCGCGACGAACGTCGTCAACAGGCCGATGGCGGAGGCGAAGACGAAGGCCACGAAGGGGCCGTCGCCGCCGGGTGACACCAGGGTGAGGACGACGGCCGCGACGAGGACGGCGGCGCAGGCCAGCAGGAACTGGAGCCGCCCCATACCTTCTCCTTCGGAGAAGGGGAGCAGTCCGGAGCCCGCGACGGCGATGTTCGGGAGCGCCCCCAGGCCCAGGGCGACCGCCGAGCCCCGGTCGTCGTACACGCGCGCGCGTACGCAGGCGATGGTGACGAGGAGGATGCCGGCGAGGCCGGCGACGATGCCCTGGAGGCCGTTCATGTCGTGGTGGATCTGGGAGCTCCAGGCCACGAACGCGAGCAGTGCGGGCAGGATGCCGCCCGCGACGAGACCGGCGGCGCGCGTCAACTCGCCGTTCCACAGGGCACGGTCACGGGTGACGGCGGCGGCGACCGCCTCGGAGACGTCGTCGTAGACGGCGGGCGGCAGCGAGTCGGCGAAGGGGCGCAGGGTGAGCAGTTCGCCGTCGAGGATGCGCTGGGCGGCGAAGGAGCGGGCGCCGTCGAGGACGGTGCCGTCGCGGCGTACGAGGTGGTAGCCGACGGGGGCGCCCTCGGCGAGGCTCTGCTGGGACAGCCGCAGGATCTCGGGGTACAGGTCGGCGACCGGTACGTCGTCGGGCAGGGCCACGTCGATCCGGCTGTCGGGCGCCACGATGGTGACCCGGCAGAAACCGAAGCCCGTGCCCGCCCCGGATGAGGGTCCGGTGCCCGTTCCGCCGGCCGCGCCGGCCGGCGCGGAGGCCGTGATGCTCACCTGCTGTTCCCCCTTGTCAGTGACGGACGGTCCGCGAAGGTGCCGCGCGCGTCCACCGTGAAGTTCCGCCGTAAAGATCCTGTGCAGGTCGCGCCGTACTGTCCGTCCCGCTGGTCGGCCGCGCCGTAGCGCCCGGCACCCAATGGGATCCGCCCGCCGCGAACACTGCGGTTTTGCCCGGTTTTCCCGGAACGATTCGCAACTGCTCACACGTCTCACGGGCACCCTACCGCCCGCCGTTGTCAGTGGTTGTCAGTAGGATCGCGCAGTGCGGATCGGCGTCCGCCCGACACGGGGCGGCGGACGAAACAACTCGGTCCGGCAAGGGAATTGGTGCGTAGTGAGCCAGATCGTCGTCAAGCGCCCGCCGAGGTCGCTGCCGAAGGAAGTGCCCACGGACGAGGTCGTGCTGCAGGCTCCGCCGGAGCTGCCGCGCGGCCAGCAGGAGGGCGCCCTGATGCAGCTTCTGCCCATGCTCGGCATGGGCGGGTCGGTGGTGTTCTTCTTCAACTCCAGCGCCGGGCCCTTCATGAAGATCATGGGCATGGTGATGATCGCGTCCACGGTCGCGATGGGCGTCTCGATGCTGGTGCGCTACCGCCGGGGCACCCAGGGGCAGATGGCCGACATGCGCCGTGACTATCTGCGCTATCTGTCGCAGACCCGGCGTACGGCCCTGGAGACCGCGCGGGCCCAGCGCGACGCCCAGTACTACCTGCACCCTTCGCCGGAGCAACTGTGGGCGCTGGTCGCCGAGGGCAGCCGGGTGTGGGAACGCCGCACGAACGACGAGGACTTCGGACAGGTGCGGGTGGGCCTCGGCCCGCAGGGTCTGGCCACTCCGCTGATCCCGCCGGAGACCGCGCCGGTCGACCAGTTGGAGCCGCTGACCGCGGGCGCGATGCAGCGCTTCCTGGCCACGCACGGCACCCTTGAGGACCTGCCGATGGCGGTCTCGCTGCGCGCCTTCTACCACGTGACGATCAGCGGCGAACCGGCCACCGTGCGCGGCACCGCCCGCGCCCTCGCCGCCTCCCTCGCCTCGATGCACTCCCCCGAGGACCTCGTCATCGCCGTCGCCACCGGGCGCGAGTCGGTGCCCGAGTGGGAGTGGGCCAAGTGGCTCCCGCACGCGCAGGCGCCGGGTCTCGCGGACGGCGCGGGCAGCCTGCGGCTGATCTCGACCGACCCGACGGAGCTGGAGGAGATGCTCACGGACCGCCTCCAAGGCCGCCCGCGTTTCCACCCGGCCGGAGCGCCGGTGCCCGAACAGCCGCATCTGGTGGTCGTGTTGGACGGCGTCTCCCTGCCGCCCACCTCCTTCCTCGCCAGCCCCGAGGGCCTCCAGGGGGTGACGATCGTCGAGGTCGTCCCCGGCGACCTCAACAGCGGACGCGGTGACCTCTCGGTCGTCGTACACCCGAAGGAGCTCCGCCTGGAGTCGGGCCACGGCATGGTCTACGAGGGCACGCCGGACGTGCTGTCGTACGAGGCCGCCGAGGCCCTGGCCCGTCAACTGGCGCCGCTGCGCATGGTGTCGGGCGGTGACGACGACGAACCGCTGCTCGCCAACCTGGAGTTCACGGATCTGCTGAACCTGGGCGACGCGGCCTCCGTGGACCCGAAGCGGACCTGGCGCCCACGCTCGACGGCGGAGCGGCTGCGGGTGCCGATCGGGCTCGGTGAGGACGGCCGGCCCGTGATGCTCGACCTCAAGGAGGCGGCCCAGGAGGGCATGGGTCCGCACGGGCTGTGTGTCGGCGCGACCGGTTCCGGCAAGTCGGAGCTGCTGCGCACCCTGGTCCTCGGCCTCGCGGTGACGCACTCCTCGGAGACGCTGAACTTCGTCCTCGCGGACTTCAAGGGCGGTGCCACCTTCGCCGGCATGGCGCAGATGCCGCACGTGGCGGCCGTCATCACCAACCTGGCGGACGACCTGACGCTCGTCGACCGTATGGGTGACTCGATCCGCGGCGAGTTGAACCGCCGCCAGGAGATGCTCCGCGACGCGGGCAACTACGCCAACATCCACGACTACGAGAAGGCGCGCGCCGCGGGCGCTCCCTTGCAGCCCGTCCCGTCACTCGTCCTGGTGATCGACGAGTTCAGCGAACTCCTCACCGCCAAGCCGGACTTCATCGAGATGTTCGTGCAGATCGGCCGCATCGGCCGCTCCCTGGGCGTGCATCTGCTGCTGGCCTCGCAGCGCCTGGAGGAGGGCCGACTGCGCGGCCTGGAGACCTACCTCTCGTACCGGATCGGTCTGCGCACGTTCTCGGCGGCCGAGTCGCGGGCCGCGCTCGGGGTGCCGGACGCGTACGAGCTGCCGAACGTGCCGGGTTCCGGCTTCCTGAAGTACGGCACCGACGAGATGGTCCGCTTCAAGGCGGCGTACGTCTCCGGGGTGTACCGGACCGGTTCGCAGCAGGCCGCCGCGCTCGGCGGGCCGCTCCCGGTGGACCGCAGGCCGGTGCTGTTCACGGCGGCGCAGGTGCCGGTGCAGTACGCGCCCGTGCCGCGGCAGCGCCAGGAGGCGACAGCGGACGAGAAGGACGACGCGCTCGCCGACACCGTCCTCGACGTGATCGTGCGGCGACTTGAGGCGCAGGGTCCGGCCGCCCACCAGGTGTGGCTGCCCCCGCTGGACAGCCCGCCGTCGCTCGACTCCCTGCTGCCCGGACTCGCCGCCGTACCGGGACGGGGCATGACGCAGCCCGGCTATGAGGGCGCGGGCCGGCTCGTCGTCCCGGTCGGCCTGGTCGACAAGCCGTACGAGCAGCGGCGCGACCCGCTGTGGACCGACTTCGGCGGCGCGGCCGGCCATATGCAGATCCTCGGCGGCCCGCAGTCCGGCAAGTCGACGCTGCTGCGCTCGCTCATCGCGTCGTTCGCGCTCACCCACACCCCGCGCGAAGTGCAGTTCTACGCACTGGACTTCGGCGGTGGCGGCCTGTCGGCGGTGGCCGGTCTGCCGCACGTGGGCGGGGTGGCCTCGCGCCTCGACCCGGAGAAGGTCCGGCGTACGGCGGCCGAGGTCTACGGCGTGATGACCCGCCGCGAGGAGTACTTCCGTACGGCCGGGATCTCCTCGATCGCCGAGTTCCGCGCCCGCCGCGCGCGGGGCGACATCTCCGTGACGGACCAGCCCTGGGGAGACGTCTTCCTCGTCATCGACGGCTGGGGCAACTTCCGTACGGACTACGAGGCGTTGGAGCCGCTGGTGCTGGACATCGCGGCCCGCGGCCTCGGTTACGGCATCCATGTGATCCTCACCGCTTCGCGCTCCATGGAGGTTCGCGCGAACATGAAGGACCACCTGATGAACCGGCTGGAGCTGCGGCTCGGCGACCCGATGGACTCCGAGTTCGACCGCAAGGTCGCGGCCAACGTGCCGACGGGCGTGCCCGGGCGCGGCCAGACCCCGCAGAAGCAGCACTTCATGGCGGCGGTCCCGCGCATCGACGGGCTGTCCTCCGACACGGACCTCGCGGAGGCGACGACGGCCCTCACGGCCGAGGTCGCCCGGCACTGGCAGGAGCCCGGAGCCCCCGAAGTGCGCCTGCTGCCGAGGGAGTTCCCGGCGACCCAGCTTCCTCCGGGCGACCGTTTCCCCAACCGGGGCATCTCCTTCGCCCTCGACGAGGACAACCTGGAGCCGGTGTTCGTCGACTTCGACCAGGACCCGTTCTTCCTGGTCTTCGGCGAGAGCGAGTCCGGCAAGTCGAACCTGCTCAAGCTGCTGATCAAGCGCCTCGGCGAGCGCTACGACGGCACCGAGTGCAAGCTCTTCGTGGTCGACAACCGGCGTTCCCTGCTGGGCGTGACCCCGCCCTCGCACCTCGCCGAGTACATCCCGATGTCGAACCAGATGCAGCATCACATGGACGCGCTGGCCGACCTGATGCAGCGCCGGACGCCGACGTCGGACGTCACTCCGCAGCAGCTACGGGACCGGAGTTGGTGGCGGGGCCCGCAGGTCTTCGTGATCATCGACGACTACGACCTGGTGTCCACGTCGAGCGGCAACCCGCTGTCGGGTCTGACCGAACTCCTGCCGTTCGCGCGGGACGTGGGCGTGCGCTTCATCATCGCCCGCTCCACGGCGGGTGCGGGGCGCGCCGGTTACGAGTCGTTCATGCAGCGTATGAAGGAACTCGGCGCCCAGGGCGTGGTGTTGGCGGGCGATCCGGCCGAGGGCGACCTGCTGGGCGGGGTCAGACCACGGCCGATGCCTGCCGGGCGGGGTGTGTTCGTGTCCCGGAAGCGGGGGAAGCCGCTGGTTCAGGTCGGACGGGTGGCGGACGCGGACGAGTAACGCCCCCTGTGGGCCGACTGGTTCGTCAGAACGTGCTGAGGGCGACGACCTTGCTCGCGTGCATCAGGAAGACACGGTTTCCGTCGGCGGCGAGGCGGGTGTAGTCGGTCCGGGGGAACTCGTACCGCCACAGCCACCCGCCGTCGACCGCCTTCGCGGCGTCGAGCTCCATGGGCTCGGTGTCCACCACGCTTCTGCCGATCGACCAGACCGCGTGCCCCTGCGGCAGCGTCCGGCCCGCGTAGAAAGCCGTGCCCGCGGATTCGGAGTAGCCGGACCACAACTGGCTGCCGTCGCACGGGTCCAGGCGTCCGGGATAGACGCCCTCCGTGGCGTAGAGCCTGTTCCCGGAGACCGTCACAGGTCCCCAGCGCTCCCGGTAGAGGTCCCCGTGGGGCTTGACGCTCCAGATCCGTTCCCCGTCGGCGATCCGCACCGCCTCCAGGGTGTAGTCGCCGAGATAGCCGGTGTCGCCGCGGACGGCCGGCCGGAGCCCGATGGGGACATGGTCGAGGCGATTCCACGCCATACGGCCGTTGCTCGTGTCGACCGCCAGGAAGTTTCAGTCGGTCGTCCTCATGACCAGCCGGCCCGGACCGACGGCGGTGGCGGGGGCGGGGGCGAACACCTTCCTGCGGAAGTCGGCCGGGACCGTCGCCGTTCACCCGACCCTCGCGTCCGCGCGGCGCACACTGCGCAGCCGGTCGTCCTTGGTGATGACGTACACCGACTCCGCGTCGGCGCCGAGGAGTTGGGTTGCCTCGGCCGCCGGGCAGGTCCACTTGGGTCCGCTGGTGGAGGGGACCTACGTACGCAGCGCGCCCTGGCTGTCCGTACCGACGACCAGACCGCCGGAGAGCGACAGATAGCCGCTCTTCGTCACGACGCGGGGCGCGCTCCAGCGGTGTCTGCCGTCCTTGACGCCGTAGGCCACGATCCCGCCGTTCGCGGCGCCGAGGACGAGGACGTCCCGCACCGGCAGCAGATACGGCGAGTAGACGTCGGCGGCGTTCTCCAGTGTCGAGAGGGTGCCGGGCCGGCCCAGGGAACCGGAGACCTTGTCGTCGACGACGGTCATGTTCTGCGTGAAGGTCGCCACCACCGACGGAACGGTGAAGGGGCTGCTCTTCGAGCCGCCACCGCTCGTGCCGCCGCCCGTCGTGGCGAGCAGCCAGGCCGTCGTACCGCCCCCGGCGGCGACCACGACACCCGTGGTGGAGAGTCCGGTGAGCAGCCGCCTCCGGGTCAACGCCCGTCCACCGGCCGCCTGCTCGGGCGGAAGACTCCCGGCGTCCAGCCCGGCGCTCCCCAGCGCGGCACACCGTCCGGCGCGGCGGCCGCACCGCCCCCCGAAGGAACCGAGCCGGAGCCCGTCGGCGGCAAGCGGTACGGCCGCCGGACACACCCCCGCGCGCCAACTCCTGCCCGTGCAGCACGGCGAGCGTCTCGGCCAGCGCTACGGCGAGCGCGCGCACGGTCCGCTCGGGCAGCGGACCGCCGTTCGCCGCGAGGGCGTCGGGGAGGGGCAGCGCGGGCACGTAGGGCCGGGCATGCCACGCTTCGCCGCCCGGCGCGGCGAGCTCGGTGGCTGGCAGCACCCAGGGCCCGAGCAGTTACCGCGAGGTGCCGACCTCCGCCATGAACCGCCCTGGGTCGGCCTTCGGCAGGGGCGCACTCAGCAGGACGGTGCGGTCACCGTAGGGGTTGCGGGCGATGAAACGGCGTTCGGGGGTGGGGGGTTGAGGGCGGGGGGGGTGAGGGGTTGAGGGCGGGGGGGGTGAGGGCGGCGGTGTTGCTGTCGAGCCGGGTGACGATCGTGCAGGGGCCGATCCGCCGAGTCGTTGCACTGGCCATAGCCATGTGTGCTGCACTCCCCTCCCTCCGGCACGGGCGCGTGCTCACCCTCTTGTGCGGGGGCCAGGTACGGCAACAGGGTGGGCGCCTCCCGCGCGCGCCCACCCTGCGTTGCTGTTGTTGCTGCGTGCCTCGTCCTACTGGAAGTAGCTGGCGGCCTTCTTGTCGCCTTCCATGTAGGTACCGCCCGACGTGTACACGACGTGACCGATGCCGGTCAGCGCGGTGTGGATGTCGTTGGCTTCCTTGTCCCACCGGTGCAGCTTCTCGTTGAACGTGCCCTGGGCGTCACCCTCCCAGTACTGCTGGCTCTTCACGACCAGCGCGCGAAGCTCCTGGAGGTCCTGCTCCAGCTGCTTCGCCTCGTTGCCGATCTTCGTGGCCGCGAAGTCCAGCCCGTCATAAGTGACGGAAAGGCCGTCGGAGTTACGGCTCATGCGTGTGTACCTCGTCTCGTTCGTATGGGGCTGTGGGCGTCGTGGCTCAGTGGGAGTTCAGTGAGAACTCAGTAGGAGCTGAGCGAGGACGTGGGCACGGTCGGGGCGCCGTCCTGAAGGTCGATCTTGTTGACCGCCGCGCGGACCTCGTCTTCCTTGCTGTCCTTGATGTTGCGCGTCGCGGTCATCGCCTCGATGACGTCACCGAGAATGGTGCCGATCTTCTGCAGCGACTCGTTGATCTCGTACTGCTTCTTGTCGAACGCGGCACGACCAATTCCGTGCCACTGACCCTCGAGCCCGTCGATCACACCCTGAAGCCCGTGCACGCGCTTGGCGATGCCGTCGTACTTGTCGAGCATCTGCTTCTGAATATCGACTACTGCGGCATCTTCGAGCTTCTGCTTGTTGGACATGGTCAGCTCACCCTTCTTGTGTTGACTGATGCGTGGTCTGGCTGGAAATCCCGGTCACCTGGCACGCCGTGCGCGCAGTACGGCTACGCCCGCACCGCCGATGACGAGCACGGCGGCAGCACCGCCGAGTGCGATCCAGAGTGTGTTGCTGTCGTTGGACGAATCGGCGCTTGATCCTGCGGCTGAGGTGCCGCCGGTAGAACCCTTGCCCGGATTCTCTGACGTGGCCGACGCGGACGGGGTCGATGGGGCCGACGAGGAGGAACTCGCCGACTTGGCCAGCAGGTTGCCGCCGTTCTCCTTCGCGAGCGGGTCGACGTTGGCGGCGCCCGCGTCGTACTTGGCGTTCTCCAACACCATGCGAGGACGGACGAACCCGTAACCGGCGTACTTACTCGGGTCGTTCTCCGGCCATGTCCGGCTCGCGGTGTCGATCAGGGAGCGGGTGACCTGGTTGACCGTCCAGTCGGGGTGGGCGGACCAGATGAGGGCGGCGGAGGCGGAGGCGATGGCGGTCGCCGCACTCGTGCCAGCCGTGTCGCAGTACGTACGGAAGGCGGTATCGCACCACCCCGGAATTCCCTCACCGGGTGCCACGAGGTCGACGAAATTTCCGTACGAGGAAAACTTCGTCACAGTGAACGACGAGTTGACCGCAGCGATGCCGACTACATAAGGGTACGCAGCTGGATAGTCGATATTGCCAGTCCCTTTCCCCGTACCCGAATTACCCACTGCGGCGACCATCAACTTCCCTTTTGAAGCGGCATATTTGACCGCTTCCTCCAACTCCGGGCTGACAAACCCTCCGAAGGACATGCTGATGATCTTTGCATCGGTGTCTGCTGCGGCCCTGATCGCCTGCCACGGCTGGGGAGTCTTCTTCTCCTCCACTGCACCGGCCTTAAACCCTTGAAAGACGGCGCGATAGGGGACGATCTTCGCGCCCGGCGCCAACCCCTGCAGGCTACCGTTAGATCCGGTACCCGCAATCAACTCGGCCATGGTTGTCCCATGGCCGTTGTAGTCGACCGTCGAGCGGTACGCGACCGCCTTGGGTACCTCGTCGACGAGGACCTGGCCCTTCAGTGAAGGTGTATTCGGATTTACTCCGCTGTCGATGACAGCGACCTTTACACCCTTGCCGGTGCTGACCTTCCACATCTGGTGCACCTGCATCTCATCCAGGTACCACTGCTTCGACTGAACGTCGTCAGCGCCGGCATTCGGCGCGAATCCCATGCTCACTACGGCCAGGGCGCCGAGGATCGCACCTACGGCACGTACTCGTCCGGCACGACGTGTCCTGAGCAGCACAGCCCTCCGGGCTGGACGGCTGTTCCCTGACTTCATGACGTTGACTGTCCTCGCTCGTGCTCAGTTGACGGCCGGCGGCACGTCGCGCCGCGGCTGGGTGGGCAGATGTGTCTCTTCGTCCTCTACGAGGTGGTCTGGGCACGGAGCTCCGTCCGCTCGTCCCTTGTCGCCAGGCTTCCCCTGCTTGCCAGGTCCACGTACGAGGCCGGAGCCACCACGCGTCATGCCGTTCCGTTCGGCTCGGGCAACGGATGTACGTTCGGTGGGCACCCCCGTAACGGTCTCAGACGCGCCCGTACCGCCACGTGCCCTCGATGTCGGCCGCGCAGCAGCATCGGGCGTTCCGAAGACGCCACGCTGCCCCGGCCGACCAGGCGCGGACCGAGAACCGGCCGCTTCCTCGGCTCCGATGACGTTGCCGCGAGGGATCCTGGACCCGCCCTTCGCCGAATTGCCGGTACCGGATGTGGGCCGTCCGCCCACCACCCCGTTCGAACGACCGGCACCGGTGGCCGAACCACCGTTGGCGCGCGGAGTCGCCGTACCGTTCGCTCTCGGGGTACCGCCGGTGACACCACGACCCATCGGGGACGACTTGGCTCCAGCGGCGGAGCCCTTGGCCAGCGACCGGCCGGTCTCGGTGGCGCGGCCCATTTGACTCGTGGGCCCGCGGTTCGCCGACCGCCCCGTGTTTGAATTCCTCAGGTCCGATGCACCACTGCGCCCTTGCGTAGAGACCGGGTTCCGAAAGCCTCCGGAACCGCCCGTGCTCCTGCCCATGGGACCGTTGGGCAGGGGGGTTCCGAAGGCGCTGTCGAAGGCGTTGGCCTGACCGCCCCCAGGGACTGGGGTACCTGTGACCGGCGGATTGTGGACCGTCGTAGGTGTAGTGGTTGCCGGTGGCAATGTGCCCACGCTGTCGATATTCGTATGCGTGGGAACGCCAGGAGGTGCGACGTGACTGGTGACGTGCTTGACAGGCGGCGTGACGTCGCTCACGACGTGCTTGCCTGAATCACCCGTGGCCGACACGACCGGGGTGTGATGTCCCGCGGCACTGACCGTACTTGTCCCCTGCACGTGGTCCCCACCTGACTTCGGGGAGTCGTCGACGCGCCTTAGCGTCGTAACAGGTCGCGGCACGCCCACATCCGGCATATCCGTGAACTCAGGCGCCTTGCTGTTCAAAGCCGCCAGCTCGTCCTTGGACACCACGTAGTACGACGACAGCCGGTTCATCTGGTTGATCGCCTCTTGGCGATCCTTCTCCACGCGTACGGCCGCCGCGTACTCGTCCTTGTTCGCGACCTTCTCGGCCGCCGTGAACGTCGTGGGGTGTTTCCGCTCCGCCTCCGTGTCGCGAGAGGGCATGGCACTGCGCACGGACGCCAGTCCCATGGCAGCGGCGGTGATCTGATCGCCCGCTCCCCCGGCGAAAGTACTCAGACTATGCGTCTGGGTGACGAGCTCACTCCCCCACTTACGGAACGCGTCGCCCGACTTCCCGGCCCACTGGACCTTGTCGATGTGACCGCTGAGCTCGTCGGCCGCCGCCTTGATCGCGTCGCGCGCGTCCCACAGCGCCTTGCCGGAGGACTCCAGGTCCTCCGGGTTCGTCCGCTCCACGAGGTCGATCATCTCGTTGAGCGGGCGGTTCTCGAAGTTCGTACGACGGTCGTCGGACGGCCCGTGCACGGAGTCATGGACTGCCTGGCCCTGCGACGTGGTCTCGACCACCGCGCGCAGAGGGTTGTAGAAGAGGCCGGCCAGGAGGCCGTTCTCTCTCGGGCGCTCCTCGACACCCCGAGCCAGGTCGGTGAACTGATTCTGGCGCTTGACCCTGCTCAGGTCCCACTTGTGCTGATCGTCAGTCATCGTCACCCACTCATCCCGGAGTTGGCGGTGTTGGTGCGCTCGGGACCCGGGTCGGTGTTGATCCTCGTGATCTCCGTCTGGATCTCCCAGAACCGCCGACGCTGATCCTCTTCCACCCCGTCGAAGGTGCCCCGGGCACCCTGCACGGCGATACAGATCGCCTCGATCTGCAGATGCAGCGTCTTGGACAGGGCAGTGAGCTTGTTGTGGACCGCGTGGTACTCGTCGTACAGGCCGTCCGCCTCGTGGAATGCACCTCGCCCACCCCTGTGGAGCGACCCCGCGCTGACCGTCTGCGCACCCACCCGTTTCGGATTCCCCGCCGAACTCTCAAGATCACGCAGGACCTTGTCCACGCGGTTCACGAAGTCCGTCAACGCTTCGCTGCTCGCCTCCAGGTCCTTCGCCCTGGTAGCCGACACGCCCCCCACCATGTCTGCCGGAAGCACGACGCTCCTCCCCGTTTCCCCGTACATCCATCGGCCGCCGTCGAACCGAGGACGATCAACCGCTCACCCTACGATCGCAAAGCGAGCCACTCCTGACAACGCGTTTACCACTCTAGTCAACCTGTACATCGGGGCCAACCGGCCTGTGTGTTAACTCAGTTACGGGACGTGGCCAGACGCCACGGTCTGCCGGTTTTGTCACTTTACGACTTATGGATCACGCGTCCGGGATACCGACGCCCCGCCGGAGGTCCGAGCCCGCGCGACCACGCCGGATGCCGCCGGACGGGCCCTCGTTGCGATCTTCATGGAATTCCCACACGCGACCGGTCGCCCCGGATCACCACGGCTCCCACGCGCCACTCGGGGCGCATCGGTGCCGAAAGGGGGCGCCCGGTCGAGTCACACGCCGGCAGCGGCCCGGTTTCGGCGACCGGAGCCTTCCGATGCCGACCAGAAAGCACGTATCAAGCACGTATGCAGCCACCATCCGTCGGCCCATCACTCGCTGGGCACCCGCCCGAACCTTCACGATCAACAATCCGCACACATCGGACACGGCTCCAATTTTCCTCGGCATGGGTTGCTAACTTGACCAATCATCGTGAACAGGAGACGGCATCGCCTGCCGACCGGTGCACCGAAGGCAGAGCACGGGGGAAGGTGACCACCGGTGGGCTGGGACTGGGAGCAGCTCAAAGGCGACGCGCTGGCGCGCCGGCAGAGCTCCACGCACATGCAACTCAACTCGATCCCGGCCAATCCCGGCGGCGGCAATCCGCAAGGTGACCTGCGGGTCAGCCAGAGCGACCTCGCCGCGGTCGGCGACGCGGCGTACGAGTTGCACCAGGCCTTCCAGCACGACAGCGACCTCGCCCGGATGAGTTCCATCAAGGCCGGCGACGGCCTCAAGAGCGAGGGCTACGGGATCGGTTCGGCGCTGGACCGCGTCGCCGAGCACTGGGTGGACCAGGTCCAGTCGCTCCTCGACGCGACGGCCCACATCTCCAACCACCTCGACCACCTCGACTACACCAAGGGCGCGCACGCGGGCGACGAGACGTACATCGCGGGCACGCTCAGCAGCATCGCCACGCTCGACCAGGGCTTCGACGAGCGGAAGGGCAGCCGAACCGATGGATCTCGACGCGCTCCGCCACGGCAACTTCCACCAGCTCGACGAGGCGATCACCGACTGGCAGAACATGGCGAAGAAGCTCAAGACGCTCGCCACCGACGCCGACAAGAACCTCAAGGGCAAGGCCGACAAGGCGGATTGGGCCGGCGTCAACGCCACTGTCACCCGTGAGTTCATCGACAAGACGGCGGGCGAGTTCGCGGACGCCCACACCCAGGCGGACACCGTCGCCAACATCCTCAGTGATACCCGGGGCGAACTCGTCGGCTACCGCGACCGGTTGAACGAAGCCGTCGCGGGCGGCCAGAAGAAGAGCCTGACGGTACTGGACACCGGCCAGGGCACTTTCGTCGTCACCCGGACCACCCGCCCCGGCTGGGCCTCCGATCCCAGCGGCCGGTCCGACGCCGTAGACCAGCAGGAAGTCGACGCCCTACGCGACGAGATCCAGCGGATCCTCACCAAGGCCGCCGAGAGCGACTCCACCGCGGCCAAGGCACTGCGCCTCATCGTCGATCAGGCCAAGTACGGCTTCTCCGAAGCCAGTTACGAGAACCGGGACGCCGCGGCCAAGGCGATCGCCGACGCCGACGCGATGGCCAAGATCCTCGCCAAGAACCCGCACGACGTGACGAACACGGAACTCGCGAGCCTCAACGCCGCCCTGGCCAAGTACAAGAACGACCCTCTCTTCGCAGAGGAGTTCGCCGAGCAGGTGGGCCCCAAGAAGCTCCTCACCTTCTATGCCGGCATCGCCGACCCGTACCAAGGGGGCTACGACCACGCCCGCGGCGAGCAGGCCAAGCAGCTCCAGAAGAACCTGGGCATCACCATCGGCCGGGCCACGCTCTCCGACAGCGACAGGATGCAGAGCTGGGAGAGCAGAGCCAGATGACCAAGCTCGGCCCGGACCAGCTCGGCATCGACGACGCGAGCAATCCGACGGGCTATGCCGTCATGAGCAATCTCATGCGCTTCGGCGACTACGACGACCAGTTCCTCAACGACTACGGCGACAAGCTCCTCGCCTACGACAAACAGGTCAACGGCGAGGGCATCAGCCTCTGGGTCAACAACGCCAACCAGGGAGACCTCAACTAGCTGGGGCTACAAGAACGATCGCGGCCGAGACCCGGTGACAGGCTTCCTGGAGGCTCTGCGACACAATCCGGGAGCGTCGGAGCAGTTCCTCGCGCGGCCCGATGTACCGGAGGGAGCCGTGGACAGGGACACCGTCGACGCGAACTCCGAGGTCAACGAGCACCTCAAGTACCTGACCCAGGAACGTGTCAGGGTGTCCGACGCCACCGTGGAAGGCGACCACGACTTCATCGCCGGGCGGGACTCCCTCGGCCATACTCTCGAAGCCGCCACGACCGGATACTCGTACGACGCGACCGCGGACGCGGTGAAGGCCGGGGGTAACCATCGCACGGCCTCCACCGCGGCCGTGATGGAGCAGGTGGCCTATCTCTACGGAGGCGAGGACGGCCCGAAGTTGCTGCACGACCAGCCCGATCTCGCCGACAGCCTGGGCAAGATGGGCGGCGCGTACATCGATGACATCGACTACGAGCTGTCCGGCATCGGCGACCACGGCAAGGACGCGAGCGACTTCCCCGCCCAGTACGCCGGACGCGCCCGGTTCGGGAACCAGGGAGCCATCGACTTCCTGAGCGTCCTCGGGCAGAACGAGGACTCGCACAAGGGCGTGACGGCCGCTCAGCACCTCTATACGTTGAGCATGCTGGACGCGAACCCGGCCACCAGCGAGGCCCGCATGAACCACGCCCGTGACGTCATGGCGGTCGGTGCCGAAACGCGAGGCATCCTCGACAACTCCCGTGTGCAGCAGGCGGAGACGACGTACGGCCAGGACTCGGAAGAGGCCGAGAGCGCCGTACCACTGATCAAGCGCCGTGGGGCCGGAAAACCGGCCGACAGTTCGCGGGCGCGGCCCACCGCCCGCTTGACGCCAGGTCCCGACGGAGCCGACCAGGGCATCTCCTTCGAAACTTCACGCGGGGACAATCGGGCCAATACGGATATGACCCGGACTTTGCCCGGGCCGGGTTGCTAACTTGACCGCGCGACAGTGCGGAGGCGGCCACGCTCGTCGAGCGGAGGCGCCTGCGGCAGAGCACACGGGGAAGGGGTCCACGCATGGCGTGGGAGGAGTGGGAGCAGCTCAAGTCCCGGGCGGCTGAGCGGCAGTCGACCCACATGCGTCTCAACCAGTTGGCGCCGGACGGCGGAGGCGGAGGTTCCGGGGACCTCGTCGCGCACCAGGACGACCTCGGTGCCGTAGGACATGAGGCGCGCATCCTCTACGACGACATCCGCTCCGGAGCGGACATCGCCGCCGCGGGGGCCGGCAAGGACGGCACCGGCTCGACCGCGCAGGCCGCCGGGGCGCTGAAGTCCCGCGGCTTCGAGACAGGCAGCGCCCTGGAGACGACCGTCGAGGTGTGGACCTCCCAGGTCAAGTCCGTGCTTCAGGCCTGTGCGCACATCTCGGACCACCTCGACTACAGCAAGAAGCGTCACGCCGAGGACGACGCGGAAATCGGAACCGTCCTTCGTGCCAGCGACGGCTCGGCCGTATCGGTGTCGAAACTCAACGAGTACTTCAAGTAGGGGAACCGGCTGTGGCTCTCACCTTCACGGACCTCGTCGAGGTCGATCTCGACAAGCTCGGTACGGCTGTGGCGGACTGGAAGAAGACCGTCGACAGTCTCAAGACGGCGGCGGAGAACGCCCGCACGGGCATGCAGGCGAAGTCGGACTCCGCGCAGTGGGCCGGTGTCAACGCGACTGTGACCCGTGGCTTCATCGCGAAGACCGCGAAGGAGGTCTCGGATCTCCACGCCGAGGCCAACAGCATCTACCAGGTGCTCGCCGACGGGCATCCGGAACTCGTCCAGCTCCAGAAGCAGGTCAAGGACGCCTCGGGGAAGGACGCGAGCGCTCTCGGCGTACGCGTCAACGACATCGGGGACGGAAAGGTCGTCTGCATCTTCCCCCACGTCCGCGGCGACACCGACGAGCGCACCCAGGAACAGCTCGACGCCAAACGGGAGTTGGAGAACCGGATCAACGGAATCCTCTCCCATGCCGCGGAGGTCGACGCCTCGGTCGCCCGGGCCCTTCGCAAGAGCCACGGCGGCGACGCCCACAACGCGGGCCACAGCACATACGAGTCCCTGAACGACGCCCAGGCCGAACGCGCCCTTGAACTCGCCCGCAAGGGCGACAAGATGAGCGACGCGGAACTTCAGGAGTTCAACCGGCTGATGCGCTTCAACGGCCGTGAGAAGGACGGGGAGTTCGCGACCGAGTTCTACCAGGGGCTGGGTGGGCCGGAGAAGACACTCGAGTTCTACGCCGAGATGTCCATCGACGGGACGAGCCCCGACGCGAGCAAGCTCCGGCTGAACGCGATGAAGGACCTTCAGCAGAACATGGGGTTCGCGCTGGCCAACGCCACGGACCCGGACACGCGGAACCATCTGCCCGCAAGCTGGGGAGCCGATTTCCGTCGCCTGGGCACCCAGCAGATCGGCTGGGAGCAAGGGCAGTGGAACAAGCCGTACGGCTATCAGGTCCTCGGCGGCCTGCTGCGCTACGGCAACTACGACCCCCGGTTCCTCGACCCGATCGCCGAGCACGTCACCCAACTCCACAAGAAGGACCCGTACTTCTTCCTCAACAACAAGGCCCCGGGCCAGGAGGACGTCTACGGCTTCAATCCCTCGGGCAAGCTGGGGTCGGGCAACGACCCGCTGAACAGCGTGCTGGAGGCGCTCGGGCACAGTCCGGAGGCCTCGGAGAAGTTCTTCACCGAATCGCCGACCGCGTACAACGAGGACGGCACGGTGAAGGGCGGCAGCCCGGGGTTCACTTCGTACCTCGATCTGTTCACCGACGAGAACTTCGACTGGACGGTCGACACCAACGACACGAACATCCTCGCCGACGAGGACAAGACGAAGAACGCACTGACCTTCGGCCCCGAAGCCCTCGGGCACGCACTGGAGTCGGCGACGACCGGGCGGCCGTACGACGACGATGCCGGTGACGCGATCAAGCACACTCAGGCGCGTGCCGACCTGGTTCGGGAGATCGTCGACAAATTCGGCGAGCACCCGGAACTCATCCGGCACAACGAGAACGGCGACATCGACGAGGAATCCGGGGCTCTCTACGGCATGCGGGCCAGTCTTGGAGACATCACCGCCGAGTACATGGGGGATTTCCAACGGGCCATGTACGAGGAAAACTCGTCCAGCGACATGTTCCCCACGTTCGGCCAGGCGGCCGGTCTCAACCCGGGGCACGCACAGCAGTTCCTGAGCGAGGTGGGGCAGGACCCCGACGCTTATGCGGCCATCACGACCGCGCAACAGGCTTATACGACAGACGTGGTGGACCATGTCATCAACGGAGACGGCAGGTCGGCCGCATCGTTGGACGGACAGATCCGAGACGCGGTCGCGCCCGGCTCGGCAATGGCCGGCATCATGAGCGACTCACGCGCCGACTCGATCTACAAGTACCACACGGCCTCGGACACTGAATTCAATGAGTCCGCGGCGGAGAAACAGAAGTGGGTGGACCGGATCCTCGGAATGGGCGTCGACACGGTCGGAGAGCGCGTGCCCATTGCAGGTACCGTTCTCGGTTGGGCTTCCGAGGATATCCAGGAATCCGTCATGAAGAGCATCGAACAGGACACGACGACCGAGGCCGACGCGGAAGCAGGCGCCGAGTACTCCGACGGACGGTCGGGGGCCATTCGGTCGGCGGACGAGGCGGTGTCACGCGCGCTCGTCGACAACAACGACATCGACTGGAAAACGGCGGAGGCCATCAAGCGGGCCGCTCGCACGGCAGCAGGCATCAGCCACTCGGACGGTGCGCAGTGGAATTCGGAGAGTGACGCAAATTGAGACCCAAGTTTTCTGGACTCCTCGTCTGCGCCGCAGTGGTCATGGCTACAGTTGTCGGCTGCTCCGAAGAACAGAAACGGGAATACACTCTCCCGACCTCTTTGTGCGGAGTGTCCGTTCCCGCTCCCGCGCTCTCACAACTGCTGCCGGTCGGCAAACGCCTGACAGTGGACGAGGCCACTCCGGTTCCCGATGCTCTCACCACCTGCAAGGCGAGCGTGGACGGTGACATGGTGCTCTCACTGGAGCAGGAGCACCGGGATGTCGGCGCCTCAGCCTATGACATCGCACGGGACCGGTTCGGCGTCAATCAACCGAAGTCCGCAGAGCAGCGCAGTGTCGCCTATTCGGACCGGGTCGGGATATCGGTGGTGAAGTGCCGCGGCGGAGAGAGCGGTGACGAAGACATCACCATTGTGGTCAGGGTCCTCAAGCCTGCGCATCAGAAAGAATCCGCCATGAAGGATCTGATATTGGGCTACACATCCGCGTTCAAGAAACAGCAGCCCTGCGGCAAGAGCTCGTGAGCCAACAATGACGCACCTTTTTATGGTCAGTAAGCCTTTTCAGCGTGGCCACTGATCCTGTGATTGCCCTGCCCCACTCGAACTGCCTCAGGCCCTGGTCGAGTGGGGCATCATGCTCATCGTCACCCGCGAGGGTGACCGCCATGGCAAGGCTGATGATGGTCGCGTCCGTCAGTCGGACCGGCTGACAAACGGACGCGCGCCCGTCAGTCGTCCACCGCGCCCGTAACCCGCCCCCGCCGCCGACGCGCATCCCGCACCGCCACCGCGGACCCCCCCAGCCCCGCCACCGCCAGCAACCCGCCCACGACCACATACGTCCCCAGCCGCGTGTTCCGTTCGTCCGCCGTTTCGCCGAAGTGGAGGGGGGTCACCGACGGGGCCTCGGCCTTGGAGACTCCGCCCTCGGGGGCGGGGGATTCGACGGGGTGTTCGGGGTCCACGTCTGTGAGGGCCTTGACCGGGTCGACGACGCCCCAGCCTACGAGGCGGTCGTGGCCGGGGATCGAGCGTTCCGCGGTCTGTTCGATCTGGGCGACGATCTGGCGGGCCGTCCAGTGCGGGTACTTGGCCTTCAACAGGGCGGCCACGCCCGCGACATAGGGCGCCGAGAAGCTCGTACCGTTGTCGGAGCAGTGGCCACCGCCCGGGACCGTGGAGATCATGTCGACGCCGGGTGCGGCCACGCCGACGAACTCGCCGGACTGGGAGAAGGAGGCGCGTTCGTTGTTGCGGTCGGAGGCCGCTACGGCGAGGACGCCGTCGTAGGAGGCCGGGTAGGTGATCTGGACGTTGCCGCCGAGGCCGTCGTTGCCGGCCGAGGCGACGACCACGACGCGCTGCGCGAGGGCGTAGTCGACGGCCTGGCGGAGGCGGTCGTCGGGGGCCACGGCGTTCGCCGTGTCCTGGGAGATGTTGATGACGCCGGCGCCCTTGGCCACCGCGTCGCGGATCGCCGTCGCGAGGGTGGCGGCCGTACCGTCGCCCTCCGCGTCGTTCTGCTTGATCGGGATGATCGTCGCGTCGGGGGCCAGGCCCACGAAGCCGGTGCCCTTGGCGGGGCGGGCCGCGATGATGCCTGCCACCCGGGTGCCGTGGCCGACCGTGTCGGTGGTGCCCTGGCTGTTGCCGCGGTCGATCGTCTCGCCCTTGGAGTTCTTGGAGGGCAGCAGGTTCTCGCCCTTGGACGCGTCGACCGCCGACTTGAGTTGCTTGTTCTTCACGTCGACGCCCGTGTCGATCACGGCCACCTTGACGCCCTTGCCGGTGGACTCCGCCCACAACTCGTCGAGATTGACGCGCTGGAGGGCCCACGGGCGGCCCGTGTAGTCCTTCGACGGGAACGTGCACTGGCCGTCGTCCGCCCACACCGGAGTCACCAGCAGAGGTGACATCGACAGGGGTACGGCCATCATCGAGGCCGTCACCGTCACCCTCAACATCCGCGCGATCAGCATGAGTTGAACCCCTCCCCGTCTCGCCTGCGAACCCTTACGAACCCTGCGGCTGCCGTGCCGCCGCCTCCGACAGGCGGGGGCCCGTCGGCAGGAACGTCGACCACTCCGCGGGGACGGGGGTGGGGGTGACCTTCTCGTAGCCGAGGCGGGTCTGGGCGATCCTGGCCTCGCTCAGTTCCTCCTTGCGCTGCTTGGCCGTCGTACCGATGCCGCTGTCGTCGGTGGCGCTGTCGCTGTTGGACTGCAGCGCGTACCGCAGGCCCGTGTCGGTGACCAGGAAGACCGGGCCCGCGTCGGCCTCGGTGCCCATGACCTGGCGGTAGAGCTGGCCGGAGCCGGCGGTGACGTAGGCGCTGGAGGAGCCGGTGGGGAGGGGGGCGGGGAAGTCCGTGCCCACCCAGGTGGAGAGGGTCGTGCGGTTGTTCTTGCCGACCGAACGCAGCACATTGCAGACCGTGTTGCGGCCGTTCGCGGCGCTGGTGCCGTCGTTGACCGTCGTCGGTGCGTACGTCGGCCAGTTCTTGTCGGCCTCGAAGGTCGCGCTGTCGGTCACCGCGCCAGGGCTGACCGGCTGTGCCTCGCCCGTCTGCCCGGCGTTGAGGAGGGCCGGGCTGTTGAGCAGCAGCGTGGCGACGAACTCCGAGATGCCGGCCACCTTGCCGGGCAGCACCACGTAGTACTTGCGCGCCTGGCCGTCGTTGGCGCTGATGACCATGCCGACCCTGTCGTACTTCTTCACCTCCGGCGCGGCGAGGGCGTTCGCCTGCGCGCCCGGGACGCCGTTGATCTTCGGGATCTCGATCGGGTCGCCCTTGTGGAGGGTGTCGAGCCACTCCTGGGAGACGCGCTGCGGCGCGCGGCTCTGGGTGTCGAGGGCCTTGAGAACCTGTTTGTCGGAGGGGTCGGCGATCGGGTAGGCGGTGCCCTTGGCGTCGACGACGTACTGGTGCTTGCCGTCCGGGCCCACGACGTACATCAGGTCGCCGCCGGAGAGCCTGCCGCTGCCGTCGGTCCTGGACCAGTCCTTCTTCGCGAGGACGAACGCCGCCTTCTGGATGGACCGGCCGCCGGCCGACGGGCTCTCGCAGACCGCCCAGCGCTTCGCCGCCTCGGCCTCGTCGGGGTCGGGCAGACGGTCGGGGGCGTACGGGATGCCCACCGTGGCACCGTGCGGGAGTTTCCCGTTGTCGAGGATGTCCTCCTTGACGGTGATGACGCTGTCCTTGCCGGGATCCAGGAGGAGTTTGGCGGAGGCCATGTTGAGAACGGGGTGGAGCTGGGCCTCCTTGCCCGTCTTCAGCACCACGTACCGGGTGGTCGACTTGCTCGCGACGATGACGTGCGACTCGACGTCGGCCCACCCCTGGGGCGCCGTCGGCTTGAACATGCCGATGCCGCCGAACACCGCGAGGATCACCACGCCGACGACGACGCCGGGCACCACTGCGCCCAGCGGTTTCGGCGCTCCCTCTTCCGAGCCCGTCGGGGACGGCTGCAGGAAGGACGCGAGCGTGCGGCGCTTCGCGAAGGTGTAGGCGTTGAGTTCGTCGCGCCGTGATGCCATCTGTGTCCGCTCTCTCCCCGTGCGGAGCCGTGGAGGACCTGTGGAGATACGTCCCCCGCCCCCGGTTGCCTCTGATACCTCTGGTGTCAGACCCGCCCCCTACTATGCCTGTTGCGTGGGTGTGCTTGTGTCACGGGTAGGGTGCTCTGGCCCTGAGGGGGCCGGCGCGCAGGGAATTTCGGGAGAGTTCGGGGGTTTTGGAGTGATGGCATCCGCAACGCGGAACCGGTCGCGATCGCAATCGGCGGCCGGCTCGGATCACCTGAGCGTTTCGGGTCCGCACCGCGGCTCCTTCACGCCTCATCTGAAGTCGCGTTCGGGGCGCGGGGGTTCGTTCACGACCCAGCGGCTGGTGCTGCTGGAGGTCGCGGCGGCGCTCGTGGTCTGCGGCTGGCTCATCGGCCCGGTCGCGCTCGTGCCCTCGGTCGTCGTCGCCGCGCTCCTGGTGGTCCTCGCTGTCGTACGACGCCGGGGGCGCTCCCTGCCGGAGTGGCTCGGCACCCTGCTGGCACTGCGGTCCCGGGTGCGGCGAGCCGCGAACACCCCGGTGCCGCAGGGGACGGACGCCGGTCTCGCGCCCGCCGTGGAGTGCGACCCGAGCCTGCGGACGTACAGCTACCACCGCGGTGACGACCGCGACCAGCGGCCGGTCGGGATGATCGGCGACGGCGACTTCCTCACCGCGGTGCTCCAAGTCGAGTCCGACGCGGGCGCGTTGCGTGCCGAGCGCGGACGCAGACCGCTGCCCGTGGGGCTGGTCCGCGACGCCCTCGAAGTCGACGGGATCCACCTCGAGTCGGCGCAGATCGTGGTGCACACCCAGCCCGCGCCCGCGCTGCATCTGCCGCAGCAGTCGGTCGTGGTGAGCAACTACGCGCCGCTGCAGGCCCAGACGGGCTCCCCCGCCGTCCGTATCACCTGGATCGCGCTGAAGCTCGACCCCGAGCTGTGCCCCGAGGCGGTCGCCGCGCGCGGGGGCGGACTGGTCGGGGCGCAGAAGTGCCTGGTGCGGTCGGCGGAGCATCTGTCGAGCCGCCTGTCCGGTGCGGGCCTGCGGGCCAACGTGCTCACGGAGGAGGAGCTGACGGCCGCGATCGCCACCTCCGCGTGCGCCAACCCGATGGTGACCGCGCAGGCCGGGCGGAGCGAGGCACCGCAGCGGCGGACCGAGGAATCCAGCCGCAGCTGGCGCTGCGACAACCGCCGGCACACCACCTACTGGGTGCGCCGCTGGCCCCAACTGGGCGAGTCCGGCACCTCGTTGGCACAACTCGTGGCCCAGCTCACGGCGGTGCCCGCGCTGGCGACGACCTTCAGTCTGACCCTGGCCCGCGGCGAGCGGCAGGACGTGGCCCTCACCGGACATCTGCGGATCACCGGCCGCAGCAACCAGGAACTGACCGACGCCCGGCGCGAGTTGGAGCAGGCGGCCCGGCAGACGCGCACCGGCCTGGCCCGCCTCGACCGCGAACAACTCCCCGGCGTCCTCGCCACGTTGCCCCTCGGAGGTGCCCGCTGATGACCATGACGTCCATGACGACCACGGAGCCCGGCACCACCGGTATCGCCTCGCGGCTGCGCACCGGCTTCGGCCTGCTCGGCCCCCGCCACCCCCGCCACGCCCTGCCCGTCGACCAGGTAGAGGCGCTGTCGCTGCCCATCGGCGACGACGGCGTGGTGGTCGGCATCGACCCCGACGGCCGGCCCGCCGTGCTCGGGGTCAACCGCCCGACGCCGTACGACATCCTGCTCATCAGCGGCCTGTGGACGGCCCAGGTGCTGGCGCTGCGCGCGGCGGCCACGGGCGCCCGCGTCGCCGTCGAGACGGGACGGCCGCAGGCCTGGATGCAGATGGTGCACGCGATGGGCGGCGGACAGAACGGCCTCGCGGTGTACGACGTCGGCCGCGTCCCCCCGCAGGGCGCCTCCGCCGGTACGCCCGTGCTGGTGGTGCGGGACTGCGGGATGCGGCCCCCGCGCGGGCGGGTGACGTCGGCGCCCTGGCAGTCGGTGCTGACCCTGCTGCCGTATCTCAGCCCGGTCGCACCGCGGTTGATGCGGCAGGCGCGGCTGGTGGGTGTGCAGCGGGTGTCGCCGGACGAGGCGGCCGAGATCGGGCGCGTGATCGGTCTGCCGCGCCCCGACCTGGAGTCACTGCCGACGCTGCCCGAAGGCGTCACCCTGTGGTGCACGGAGCGGGACCGGCAGTACGTGATGACCCAGCCGACGGACGCCGAGGTCGGGCTGCTGGGCGTCGCGCGCCGCATGGACTGACGGCGGGACGACGGCGGAGCGACGGACCGCCAGTGGGGTGGATCCGGTGGATTGAAGTGCCCGAGCTGTCGCGATTGGTCGAATTCCAGGGGGATTTGATCCGCTATCGCCGGTCTCGGTCGTGTGGGTGTGCACGAAGGGGTGGGCGGGCCTGCCGAGTCCACGGTTTTGGTGATTAGGCTGGGACAGGGCACGTCACGAGTATCCGCGCGCGGGTGGTGCGTCGCCCAGGGCCACGGGCTCAGGGGGACGACCCGGCGCATCGGACGTTCGGATGTCAAGAACGGTCGCCCCAGCACGGCATGAGGGTGCTCGACCACACCAGGAGGAATTGTGAGCAGCGATCGGGACGGGATCCGCGGGGGCTGGGCCACGCCCGGCGATGACCAGCCCGATGACGAGTCCGCCATCGAGATGACGGGCGAGTTCACGATCGACTACGCCCCGCCGGCCTGGTACACGCAGAACTCGTCGGGCACGCCCGCACAGGCCCCGCCGACGCCCGCACCGCCCACGGCACCTGCCGCGCCTACGGCACCTACGCCGCCTTCGGCGCCGACTCCGGCGAACGGTACGGCCACGCCGCCTCCGCCATCGCCGGTCGGCCTCCCGTTCTCGACACCGGCGTTGCCGAACAACCCCGGCTTCCCGTCCGCCTGGACGGCCTCGGCCCTGGTTTCCGACGAGGACGAGGAGGACGGCGAGCACGGCGACCTCGTGAGCGGCGCGACCATGCGGATCTCGGCCGCCGCGCTGAAGCGGGAGATCACGGAACGGGGTGGGGTGACCGGCCCCACGCCGGAACAGGCCGACGCGGAGGCTCCGGTTGCTCCGGCTCCGGCTCCGGCTCCGGCTCCGGCTCCGGCTCCGGTCGAGGGTTCTGCGGGGAATGCCGGTAGTGCCGAATCGGGCTCCGGGGAAGGGCAGTTCGAGGGTTCCGAGGACGAGCTGACGGAGACCCCGGAGCACGGCGACGACGCCGAGGCGAGCACTCAGGACGAGGACGGCACGGTCGCCGACCCGGAGAGCGCGGAGTCGGCCGAGGCCGAGGTTCAGACTCAGGCCGATGACGAGAGCGCCGACGACGACTCCGCGACCGCTGTGCCCGCCGCCGCAACCCCCGCCACGAGCGCCGATACGAACACCGATACGTCTCCCGCCACCGACCCGGCGGACGAACCGAGCGACACCGACGCCCCGACCTCCGCACCAGTAGCCGACGCCTCGCAGCCCGCTGCCGCCCCGGCCACCGATGCCACCGAGGCCACCGGCGACGTACCGCCCCTCCCGCCCGCCTGGACCCGCCCGCCAGCCCCGCAGAGCGACGTCCCGCCCCTGCCGCCCTCCTACCAGCCCGCCGCCCCGGCCCCGGCCGACCACTGGCCCGCACAGCCGCAACACCAGGCCCAGGCCCAGCCCCAGGTTCAGGCCCAGCAGCCTCCGGCCGCGGCTCCCGCGACGCCCCAACCGGCCGTACCGCAACAGCCCTTCGCGGCGCCGCCCCAGCCGTCGTCACCGCCCCAGCAGCAGCCCGCGTTCCAGCAGCCGCAGGCACCTCAGACCCCGCAGCCTGCCCAGGCCGCGTGGAACGCCCCCGCTCCACAAGCCCCGGCACCCATGCCCCCGGCCCCGCCGCAGAGCGGTTACGGCTTCCCCCAGCCCCCCGTTCCACCCGCGCAGCCGACCCCGAACGAGCAAGGCGGCTACGGCTTCCCGCAGCCCCCGGCCCAGCAGAACCACCCGGGTACCCCACCGAACCAACAGGGCAGCTACGGCTTCCCTCCCCCCGCACCGCAGGACCACCAGGGCGCCCCGCACACCGGGCCCGCCCCCACCCCGCCGGACCAACAGGGCGGCTACGGCTTCCCGCCGCCTCTCGCTCAGCACGACGGCTACGGCTTCCCCCACACCCCGGCCGCGCCCCCCGCCCCCGCCCAAGACGCCCCCCGCACCGGCTTCGCCCCGGAGTCCTGGTCCGACGCGCCGCCGCCCCCGCACGCGCCCCAGATCCCGCAGCAGGGCGGCGACCCACGGCACCCCGGTCAGCCCCCGCAGGCGCAGCCGCAACCGCTGCCGCCGCAGTCCCACCCCCAGGCTCCCTCCGCACCTCCGGTCGACCCCCGTACCGGTGCCGCCTGGCCGCAGCCCATGCAGCACGACCACCGGCAGCCGGTGAACCCCGGTGCCGCGCCGCTGGGTTACACCGCGGCCGTGGAGCTGTCGTCGGACCGGCTGCTCAACAACAAGAAGCAGAAGGCGAAGAGCGGCCGTCCGGGTGCCTCACCCTCGCGGTTCAAGCTGGGCGGCAAGAAGGAAGAGGCCGAGCGGCAGCGGAAGTTGGACCTGATCCGCACGCCCGTGCTGTCCTGCTACCGGATCGCGGTCATCAGCCTCAAGGGCGGTGTCGGCAAGACCACGACCACCACCGCGCTCGGCTCCACCCTCGCCACGGAGCGCCAGGACAAGATCCTCGCGATCGACGCCAACCCGGATGCCGGCACGCTCGGCCGCCGGGTGCGCCGCGAGACCGGGGCCACCATCCGCGACCTGGTCCAGGCGATCCCGTACCTCAACTCGTACATGGACATCCGCCGGTTCACGTCCCAGGCGCCCTCCGGTCTGGAGATCATCGCCAACGACGTCGACCCGGCCGTCTCGACGACCTTCAACGACGAGGACTACCGGCGCGCGATCGACGTGCTGGGCAAGCAGTACCCGATCATCCTCACCGACTCCGGTACGGGTCTCCTCTACAGCGCCATGCGCGGTGTGCTGGACCTCGCCGACCAGCTCATCATCATCTCGACGCCGTCCGTGGACGGTGCGAGCAGCGCGAGTACGACGCTGGACTGGCTGTCGGCGCACGGGTACGCGGACCTCGTCTCGCGCTCGCTCACCGTCATCTCGGGGGTGCGCGAGACCGGCAAGACCATCAAGGTGGAGGACATCGTCAGCCACTTCGAGACGCGCTGCCGGGGTGTCGTGGTGGTGCCGTTCGACGAGCATCTCGCCGCCGGTGCGGAGGTCGACCTCGACATGATGCGGCCGAAGGTCCGGGAGGCGTACTTCCACCTCGCGGCCCTGGTCGCCGAGGACTTCGTCCGCCACCAGCAGATGCACGGCCTGTGGACGAGCGACGGCAACCCCCCGCCGGTGCTGGCCCCGCCGATGCCGGGCCAGCAGGGATACCCGGGAGCGCAGGGCTACCCCGGTCAGCAGGGTTATCCGGCGCAACAGCAGCCGTACCCGGGCCCGCCCGCTCCCGGCCAGCAGGCTCCGTACCCCCCGCAGCAACCCCAACAGCAGCCGGGCCAGCAGCAGTTGTACGGCCAGCAGCCCTACCCCCAGCACCCGGGACAGCAGGCCCAGCCCTACCCGCAGCACCCCGGTTACGCCCAGCCTGAAGGTGGCCAGGCTCCGCCTCCCCCGCCGTCCGCACCCCCGCAGCAGTAACCCACCGCCGAACGCGAAGGGCGGCCGGTGCCCACAAGCACCGGCCGCCCTTCGGCGTCGTAGAAACGAAAACAGCTACTCGGCGTCGCCGGATTCGGAGTCGGAGTCCGCGTCCGCGTCCGCCGAGATCAGCTCCCGGCACCGCTTCACGTCCTGCGCGATCTGCTCCAGCAGGCCCTCCAGCGATTCGAACTTCGCCTGGCCGCGCACGAAGGCGAGGAAGTCGACGGCGACGTGCAGGCCGTAGAGGTCGAGGCCGACGCGGTCGATGGCGTAGGCCTCGACCGTGCGCTCGGTGCCGTCGAACTGCGGGTTCGTGCCGACGGAGATCGCGGCCGGCATGGCCTCTCCCTCGACGTGGAGGTAACCGGCGTAGACGCCGTCGGCCGGGATCGCCGTGTGGGGCAGGGTCTCGACGTTGGCCGTCGGGAAGCCCATTTCGCGACCGCGCTGGGCGCCGCGCACCACGACACCCTCGACGCGGTGCGGGCGGCCGAGAATCTCGCGGGCGCCCTCGACATCGCCCTCGGCGACCAGCCGCCTGGTCAGTGTGGAGGAGAAGGGCTCACCACCGCCCGCCGCACCGCTCACGTAAAGATCCACCACCTCTACCTCGAAGTCGTATGTCCTGCCCTGCTCGATCAGGAAGGCCACATTGCCCGCGGCCTTGTGGCCGAAGCGGAAGTTGGGGCCCTCGACGACCGCCTTCGCGTGCAGTTTGTCCACCAGGACCTTGACCACGAAGTCGGCCGGGGACAGCTTGGAGAACTCTTTGGTGAACGGGAGGATCAGCACCGCGTCGACACCCAGCTCGGCCATCAGTTCGGCACGGCGGTGGTGCGGGGCGAGCAGCGGGGGGTGGCTGCCGGGGCGCACGACCTCGCTGGGGTGCGGGTCGAAGGTGACGACGACGGAGGGAACGCCCAGCTCACGGGCGCGTTGCACGGCATGCCGGATGATCAGCTGGTGCCCGCGGTGGACCCCGTCATAGGAACCGATGGTGACGACGCTGCGCCCCCAGTCCTCGGGGATGTCCTCCAAGCCACGCCAGCGCTGCACTGTGACCGCTCCTCATCGAACCCGTGTCCGTATGTAGACCTGATGTAGACCTGTGTCGTTGACCTCTTACGCAGGTCTAAGGGTGCCATGCCGGGGGCTTTCGGCCCGCATCGGCATGGTGGCTGTGACCGGGCGCACGTACGAATCCCGCTAGGCGGGAACGCCCACTCCGGCCAGGTTCTCGATCATGCGACGGGCGCTGGGTCCGACCACCGCGGCCCAGTCCGCCGGGGTGTCCGCCAGCCAGCGGGCCATCAGGGCGGCGAAGCCCGGCACCTGGCGGCCGAGGTCGACGAGCCCGCGGTCGAAACGGGTCGCGCCGGCGGGGGTGCGGACGAGCAGCCGTCCGGTCCGGTGGACGAGGTCGCGGAGCTCGTCGTCGTCGCGCCGGGCCGCCGCGTGCAGGAGTGCGTCCAGGACGGCGGGGTCGTGCTCGTGCGCGAGCAGGAACTCCAGGAGTTCGCGGCGCAGCGGCCGGGAGGCGGGGGTGCCGGGCGCGGCGAGCACGGCGGCGAGGGCCGTCCGCACCGGTTCCGGGCCGCCGTCGAGGAGGCCGGTGACCAGGGGGAGGAGGTCGGCCCGCGCGGCGGGGCCGTGGTCGAGGCACCGGTCGACGTAGACCCCGAGGTGGGCGGCCGTCTCCGGCCACCGTACGACGGTCTCGCGCACCAGGGCGGCGGCCCGGCGGGCGAGGGCGGGGGTCGTGACGTCGGCGAGGGTGCGGACCGCCTCGCCCGCGTCCGGTCCGTGCAGCCGGGCCCGGAAGGCTTCGAGGACGGGGTCGGAGTGGGTGGTGAGGGCGGCGGCCAGCGCGCTCGGCGGGAACTGCGGGTCGCCGGACGCGAAGTGCCGCAGCGCCTGCGGGAGATGGCGGGCGCGGGTGTGCGGATCGCGGACGAGGAGGGCGAGCGCGCCACCGTGCAGGGAGCGGTCGGCGGGGCGGGCGAGCAGGAACTGGGCCGCGTAGCGCAGGAGTTCACGGTCGGCCTCGGTCCGTACGTGCGGCGCGGCCCGCAGTCCGTACGCCACCGCCGCCACCCGCCGCCCCGGCCGCTCGTCGTGCGCCCACCGGTCCACGGCCCGGCACACGGCGGACGGCTCCTCCTCGGCCAGTACGGCGAGGAGTTCGTCGGCCCGCCCGTGCGCACAGCCGACCAGCACCTCGGTCAGATCGTCCAGCGCCCGCCGCCGATGCGTGTGCAGCAGCGCCTGCGCGGCCGTCGCCACGGTCGCGTGCGGGGTCGCGGGCAACGGCCGCTCGTCGTCGAACCACCGGGTCAGCAGCGGCTGTACGGCGGCGGGGTCGGCGGCGAGCAACTCGGCGGCGGCGTCCAGGAATCGGGGCCCGCCGCCGTCCTGCGGGGCACCGTCGGCGAGCACCAGCCGCCGCAGCAACTCGAACCGCTCGGCCTCCGGCAGCGCCAGCGCGGTCCAGAACTCCGGCCCGAACTCCGCCGGTACGTCGTCCTGTTGCTGTCGTCGCGCCACCAACTGGTCGGCGAGCAGCCGCAGTACACCGCTGTACGGCGACGCGTCGGGCACCCTCACCAGCACCCCGGCGAGCAGCCGCGCGGCCCACCAGGAGTGCGGGTCGGCGTCGATGGCCTGCGCCAACTCCTTCAGCCGTAGCGCGAGTTGACCGGTGCCGTGCTCGCGGGCGAGGAGCAGCAGGGCCTGTACGACGGGGCCGATGCGGTGGTGCGGGACGGGGAGGAGATGCGCGGCCCGCTGGGTGCGCGGGCGGTGCACCAGGGCGTGCAGCGCCTCGTCGAGGTCGAGATGCGTGCCCTGGATCCAGTCGGCCAACTCCTCGTGGGCGAAGCGGTATCCACTGCCGGCCGGCACGAGCAGCCCCTCGGTGAGAACGGCGGACGCCCACCCGGTACCTCCGCCGAGCCGCGCCGGCGCGGGGCCCCACGGGAACACCGCCTCGAACGCCTCCCGGTCCAACTCCCCCTGCCCCGGCCCGAGACTGCGCCGTGCCGCTTCGTGCACCTGCCCGGACACCTTGGCGGCGAGCCGTCGTACGGCGGTGCCCCGCAGGCCGTTCTCGGCGGCGAGCCGGACGGCGATGCGAAGGCACATGAGGTCGAGGTAGGCCGAGAACACCTCGTCACGCTGGAGCCGGGCGGCGGGGGTCCCGGGCAGCGCGGCGAGCACCTCGGAGAGGAGACGAAGGGTGAGGGGGTGACGGGCGTCGGCGTCGGCGAGAAGGTCCTCCGGGACGCCGTAGGCCGCGCGGGCCCGGCGGGCTTCATCTGGACGCAGGTCGCCCAGGTGGACGCAGGCCGGAAGCGCCGTCCCGGGGGCTGAGAAATACGGACCGGCGTCATCAGGCCCAGGCACCTTGGAGGGAAGCCCTCCGTACAGCAACTCCCTTGGAAACCCCGCCCCTTCCCAGTACTCCGCCCTGCACCCCACCACCAGCCGCGCCCCGCTCCCCCGCAGCCACTCCCCCGTCCCCCGGGTCCACTCGGCCAGCCGGTGCGCCAGCACGGGCGGCATCTCCTCGGGGCCGTCGAGCAGGAGCAGCAAGGGCCTTCCGGCGTCGCCCGCGACCCGGGCCAGCCGCTCGGGGCCTACGTCGCCGAGGCCGCCGGGCAGGGCGACGGAGGCGGCCAGGATGCGGGACGCCCGCTCCACGGTCCGCCGTACCGCGTCCGCCACCGACGCGTCGCCGTCCCGCAGATCGGCGCCGCGCAGCCACAGCGTGGGCGCCGGTTCCGCACCGCCGCCGCGCCGGGCGGCGAACGCCGCGAGCTCCGTCGTACGGCCGCTGCCCGGAGGCCCGACGAGGCCGAGTACGGCGGCCGGGCTCGCGGTGAAGCGGGCGAACTCCCTTGCCACCGAAGGGCGTTCGACCGGCTCCGGCAGGCCTGCGCGACCGGCGCCGACGAAGCCCGCGAGCGTGCCGGGCGGGCCGTCCGAGCCCACCGAGGTGGCCGTCAGTTCCAGCACGCCTGCCAGGTTGAGGTCGGGGCCGTAGGCGGGCACGGTCGCCGCGTTGCGGGCGAGGAGGTCGGCGAGTGGGCCGTCGGGTGCGCGCAGGGGGACCGCGAAGCCCGTGTCCCGCTGCGCGGACTGGAGTGCTGTGCCGAGGACGGCGACCACCGCGCCGGTCACCGTGTCGAGGACGGGTCCGCCGGCCGCTCCGCCGCCCGGCCGCAGCGCGTCCCGGCCGGCGGTGCCGATCGCCAACTCCAGTGCGTCGTCGAGGAGATGGAAGCGGTCGGTGGCCGTGTACGTCACGGAGGTGGCGCCCAGGACGCGGGCCTCGCGCCAGCAGCCCGCGGCGATGCGTACGTAGGTGCCGGTCCCGATCCGGTCCCGGACGGTGACGGGGAGCGGGTCGACGCCGAGTCCCTCGGTGCGGACGAGGGCCAGGTCGAGGCCGGGCAGTGGGGTCACCGCGTCGGCGGTCACCAGGCAGCTGCGGTCGCCGGCTGCGTGCAGGACGAGCCGGGGCAGTCCGTCGACGGCCTCGTGGCTGGTGATCACCGTGCCGTGGTGGTCGGCGACGAAGCCGGTGCCGCGGGGGCGTCCGGCCAGATCGCGGATCCGCACGAGGCGCTCCGCCGGGGCCGCGATGTGCCGTCGTTCATCTGCGACGCCGTCGTGGCTGGTCGCGCAGTTCCCCGCGCCCCTTTGGGGCGCTGTCGCATCGCCCCCGGTGGATCGCCGCGGGCCCCGTCCCACCATGGTCGAACCTCCCCGCTGTACCGCTGCCCTGTGTTCGACGGTAAGCGTGGCGTGATCGGCGGGACAGATCGCGTGGTGAACGCGCCCCCTTCCGCTCCCTCGGTTCACTCCGAGCGCCTGCCCAGGTGGGTGAATAGACGAGGAGCGTTGGATACACCCTAGGGGTGGGGGAACCGAGGGGGGACCGTGGAGCGGCGGGAACGTGGACCCCGTGACCGCCGCTCCACGGGCGGGAGTTGAACCCCCGGAGAGGTCTCCGGGGGTGTCACTCAGGCGAAGACGGCGAGGCTCTTGGCCTTGCCCTTCTGTTCCTCGACGAGCGCCAGGAAGCGGCCCTCGGGGTCGAAGACGCCGACCGCGCCGACGCCCGCGTACTCCTCGGGGATGTCCAGGCGGACTCCGTTGAGCAGCAGCTTGGCCCGCCGCTCGTCCACCGACCAGCGCGGGAACGCGGCCTCGGCGGCCTCGGCGATCGGCATCACGGTCAGCTCCTGCTGGAGTTGGTCCAGGGTCCTGGCCGAGTCCAGCTTGTACGGGCCGACGCGGGTACGGCGGAGAGCGGTGAGGTGACCGCCCACGCCGAGGTCCGCGCCCAGGTCGCGGGCGAGCGCCCGGATGTAGGTGCCGGACGAGCAGACCACGGAGACCACCAGGTCCAGGACGGGGGTGCCGTCCTCGGCGACGGCGTCCCGGACGTCGTAGACCGCGAAGGAGGAGATGGTGACGGGGCGGGCGGGGATCTCGAAGTCCTCGCCGTCGCGGGCCCGTTTGTAGGAGCGCACGCCGTTGATCTTGATGGCGCTGACCTTGGACGGGACCTGCATGATCTCGCCGCTGAGCTTGGCGATCCCGGCGTCGACGGCCTCCCGGGTGACCTTCGAGGCGTCGACCGACCCCGTGATCTCGCCCTCGGCGTCGTCGGTCAGGGTGTTCTGGCCCAGGCGGATGGTGCCCAGGTACTCCTTCTCCGTCAGCGCGAGATGGCCGAGGAGCTTTGTCGCCTTCTCGACACCGAGGACGAGCACGCCCGTCGCCATGGGGTCGAGGGTGCCGGCGTGCCCGACGCGGCGGGTGCGGGCGATGCCGCGCATCTTGGCGACCACGTCGTGCGAGGTGAAGCCCGACGGCTTGTCCACGATGACAAGGCCGTCGGGCGTCTGGGTCTTCTGCGTCATTCGGCGGCGTCGTCCTCGTCGTCCGGCTTCTTGTACGGGTCGGCGTCGCCCGCGTAGGCGGCGCCCGCCGAGACCTCGCGCACCTTCTGGTCGGACTGCCGGGCCTTGTCGAGGAGGTCCTCGATGGTCTTGGCGGTGTCCGGCAGGGCGTCCGCGACGAAGGTGAGGGTCGGCGTGAACTTCACACCGGCCGCGGCACCCACGGCCGAGCGGAGCACGCCCTTGGCGCTCTCCAGACCGGCGGCGGCCGCCGCGCGCTCCTCGTCGTCCCCGTACACGGTGTAGAAGACGGTCGCCTCCCTCAGGTCCCCGGTGACCCGGGTGTCCGTGATGGTGACGTGAGTGCCGAGCCGCGGGTCCTTGATCCCGCGCTGCAGCTTCTGGGCCACCACCTCTCGGATGAGGTCCGCCAGCCTCTTGGCACGCGCGTTGTCGGCCACTGGTCCGTCTCCTTAGTAACTACGTCTTGCTGCTTGCTTCAGTCTTCGTCGCTGTGGAGCCTGCGTCGAACCGAGAGCAGTTCCACCTCGGGCCGCCCGGCGACCAGCCGTTCACAGCGGTCCAGTACGTCGGTGAGGTGTCCCGTGTCCCCGGAAACCACCGCGAGCCCGATCTCGGCCCTGCGGTGCAGGTCCTGACTGCCCGTCTCGGCCGCGCTCACCGCGTACTTGCGCTGGAGTTCGGCCACGATCGGACGGACGAGAGAGCGTTTCTCCTTCAGCGAGTGGACGTCGCCGAGGAGCAGATCGAAGGACAGAGTCCCCACATACATGTGTGTCCGGATGTCCCGCCGGTTCGGGGTATGGGCGCCGGTCTCGGACGCCGATACAGGAACCGTACACGCAACGGCCGGGGCCGATCGACGGAATTCTCTCCCCGCCGACCGGCCCCGATCGCGTGCTGTGACGATCAGCCGCGAGGCTTCTCGCGCATCTCGTACGTCGCGATGACGTCGTCGACCTTGATGTCGTTGAAGTTGCCGAGGTTGATACCGCCCTCGAACCCTTCGCGGATCTCGGTGACGTCGTCCTTGAAGCGACGCAGACCGGAGATGGTGAGGCTCTCCGCGATGACCTTGCCGTCGCGGACGAGGCGCGCCTTGGTGTTGCGCTTGACCTCTCCGGAGCGGACCAGGACACCGGCGATGTTGCCCAGCTTGGACGACTTGAAGACCTCGCGGATCTCCGCCGTACCGAGCTCGACCTCCTCGTACTCCGGCTTGAGCATGCCCTTCAGGGCCGCCTCGATCTCCTCGATGGCCTGGTAGATCACCGAGTAGTACCGGACGTCGACGCCCTCGCGCTCCGCCATCTGCGCCGCGCGGCCCGCTGCGCGGACGTTGAAGCCGATGACGATCGCGTCGGAGCCGGTCGCCAGGTCGATGTCCGACTCGGTGACCGCACCCACGCCGCGGTGCAGGACGCGGATGTCGACCTCGTCGCCGACGTCGAGCTGGAGCAGCGAGGACTCGAGGGCCTCCACCGAACCGGACGCGTCGCCCTTGATGATGAGGTTGAGTTCCTGCACCAGACCGGCCTTGAGGGCCTCGTCCAGGTTCTCCAGGGAGAACCGGACTCCGCGCCGGGCGAAGTTGGCGTTGCGCTCGCGCGCCGCGCGCTTCTCGGCGATCTGACGTGCCGTGCGGTCCTCGTCGACGACGAGGAAGTTGTCGCCGGCGCCCGGGACGTTGGTGAGTCCGAGGACGAGGACCGGGGTCGAGGGACCCGCCTCTTCCACGTTGTCGCCCTTGTCGTCGAGCATCGCGCGGACACGGCCGTAGGCGTCGCCGACCACCATGGTGTCGCCGACCCGCAGGGTGCCGCGCTGGACCAGGACGGTCGCGACGGCGCCGCGGCCACGGTCCAGGTGGGACTCGATCGCGATGCCCTGCGCGTCCTGCTCCGGGTTGGCCCGCAGGTCGAGCGAGGCGTCCGCGGTGAGGACCACGGCCTCCAGCAGCTGGTCGATGTTCAGACCCTGCTTGGCGGAGATGTCGACGAACATGGTGTCGCCGCCGTACTCCTCGGCCACCAGACCGAACTCGGTGAGCTGACCGCGCACCTTGGTCGGGTCGGCGCCCTCGACGTCGATCTTGTTGACCGCGACCACGATCGGCACGTCGGCCGCCTTGGCGTGGTTCAACGCCTCGATCGTCTGGGGCATCACACCGTCGTTGGCCGCCACCACGAGGATCGCGATGTCGGTCGACTTGGCACCACGGGCACGCATGGCGGTGAACGCCTCGTGACCCGGGGTGTCGATGAAGGTGATCTTGCGCTCTTCGTCGTTGACCTCGGTCGTGACCTGGTACGCGCCGATGTGCTGCGTGATACCGCCGGCCTCGCCCGCGACGACGTTCGTCTTGCGGATGGTGTCGAGGAGTCGGGTCTTGCCGTGGTCGACGTGACCCATGACGGTCACGACCGGCGGACGCGCGACGAGGAACTCCTCGCCGCCCTCGTCCTCGCCGAACTCGATGTCGAAGGACTCGAGCAGCTCGCGGTCCTCCTCCTCGGGGCTGACGATCTCGAGGACGAAGTTCATCTCGTCCGCGAGGAGCTTCAGCGTCTCGTCGGAGACGGACTGCGTGGCAGTGACCATCTCGCCGAGGTTCATCATCACGCCGACGAGCGACGCCGGGTTGGCGTTGATCTTCTCGGCGAAGTCGGTGAGCGAGGCACCGCGCGACAGACGGACGGACTGTCCGTTGCCACGAGGCAGCATCACACCGCCGACCGACGGGGCCTGCATGGCCTCGTACTCCTGGCGCCTCTGCCGCTTCGACTTGCGACCGCGACGCGCGGGACCACCGGGACGACCGAAGGCGCCCTGTGTGCCACCGCGGCCACCCGGACCACCGGGACGACCGCCGAAGCCGGGACGGCCACCGCCGCCACCCGCCGGAGCACCCGGACGGCCGGCGAAACCGCCGCCACCGCCACCGGGACCCGCGGGACGACCGGCGAAACCGCCACCGCCGCCACCGGGACGACCGGCGAAGCCGCCGCCGCCACCGGGACGACCGCCGCCGCCGGGACCGCCGGGACGACCGCCGCCGGCACCGGGACCACGGCCACCGGGGCCGCCACCGGGACGGGGGCTGCTACCCGCGGCGGGACGCTGCGGCATCATGCCGGGGTTCGGACGGTTGCCACCGGGGCCACCGCCCGGACGCGGAGCGCCGCCCTGCGGGCGGGGCATGCCGCCCGGGGTCGGACGCGCGCCACCCGGAGCACCGGGACGGGGACCGCCCGAAGCGCCCTGGGGACGGGGACCGCCCTGACCGGCACCCTGCGGACGCGGGGCGCCGCCGGGAGCACCGCCCGGGCGGTCCTGGCCGCCGGGGCGCGGGGCACCGCCGGGACGGGGCGCCGAGGGGCGCGCCATGCCGGTGGAGCCGCCGGAGGTGAACGGGTTGTTGCCCGGACGGGGACCGGCCGGACGGGCACCGGGGCGTGCGCCCTGGCCGCCGGCCGGACGCGGAGCGCCGGGACGGTCGCCGCCACGCTCGGGGCGGTCGCCACGACCCTGGCCGCCCTGGCCGGGACCGGCCGGACGGGCAGCGCCCGGACGGGGTGCCTGGCTCGCCGGACGCGGGGCGCCCGGACGGGGTGCGGAAACGCCGGTGGAGGCCGGGGCGGCGGGAGCCGCCGGGGCCGCCGGAGGCGCGGTGAACTCGGGCGCGGTGGGCGCCGGCGAGACCGGGGCGGGCCGCGGCGCGGGCCGCGGGCCCGGACGGGGGCCGCCGGTGGAGGCCGGGGCGGCGGGCGCGGCCGGAGCGGCGGCAGCCGCGGCGGGGCGCTCGGCGACGGCCGGCTTCGGGGCCGGCGGACGCGGCGCGGCGGGGCCCGGGCGGGCACCCTGCGCCGGAGAGGGGGCTCCCGGACGGGCCGGGGCAGCCTTGCGTGCGGGGGCGGGCTTGCCGCCTCCGCTGCCCTGCTGGAGGGCGTCTGTCAGCTTGCGTACAACGGGCGCCTCGATCGTCGAGGACGCCGAACGGACAAATTCACCGAGTTCTTGGAGCTTGGCCATGACGACCTTGCTCTCCACCCCGAACTCCTTGGCGAGTTCGTATACCCGGACCTTAGCCACTTCGCTCCTTTTAGGTCCGGGTGCGTCCGGACCGTCGCTACTTCATGGGCGTACTCATCGCGTGCTCATCGAGTGCTCATCGCAATCTCGACCTACTTCCAACTCGCGGAATACCGGGCCGCACGGAGGTTCCGTACGACTCGCTCTTACGGTGTTGCCTGCTCGACGGAGAGACGCAACGCCTTTGTGTCGAGCGTCCCCTGGGCACGCAGCGCCCGTGGGAACGCCCGGCGGCGTACCGCCAGGTCGAGACAGACCAGGGCGGGGTGCAGATATGCGCCCCGGCCGGGCAGCGTACCGCGATGATCGGGGACGCATTCGCCCTCGACCGCCACGATCCGCAGCAGTTCCTTCTTGGCCGCTCGCTCCCGACACCCCACACAGGTGCGTTCAGGGCATGCGCGGGCTCGCGTCCGGCCAGACACGTCTAAGTCTACCTCCCCGCACCGACCTCACCCCTTCGGGGCAAGAATCGAACGGCTGTTGTCGTGATCTAAGCCACTGGCGGCCGAGAACTATTCCCCTGGCTGGTCGGACGGCTGTTCGGTGTCCGGACGGATGTCGATCCGCCACCCCGTGAGGCGGGCCGCGAGCCGGGCATTCTGCCCTTCCTTGCCGATGGCGAGGGACAGCTGGTAGTCCGGCACGGTCACGCGCGCGGAGCGGGTCGCGAGGTCGACCACCTCGACCTTGGAGACCCGCGCCGGGGACAGCGCGTTGGCCACCATCTCGGCCGGGTCGTCCGACCAGTCGACGATGTCGATCTTCTCGCCGTGCAGCTCGCCCATCACCGCGCGCACCCGGCCGCCCATGGGGCCGATGCAGGCGCCCTTGGCGTTCAGACCGCTGCGGGTGGAGCGGACGGCGATCTTCGTGCGGTGGCCGGCCTCGCGCGCGATGGCGGCGATCTCCACCGACCCGTCGGCGACCTCCGGCACCTCCATGGCGAACAGCGCCTTCACCAGGTTGGGGTGCGTACGGGAGAGGGTCACGGACGGACCGCGCATGCCCTTCGCCACCCGGACGACGTACGACCGCAGGCGCAGCCCGTGCGGGTACTCCTCGCCCGGCACCTGCTCCTGCACCGGCAGGATGGCCTCCAGCTTGCCGATGTCGACGAGCACGTTCTTCGGGTCACGGCCCTGCTGGACCACACCGGCGACGATGTCGCCCTCACGGCCGGCGAACTCGCCGAACGTCACCTCGTCCTCGGCGTCCCGCAGCCGCTGGAGGATGACCTGCTTGGCGGTGGTGGCGGCGATCCGGCCGAAGTCGGACGGGGTGTCGTCGAACTCGCGCGGCTCCTCCCCCTCCTCCAGGTCCTCGGGGTCCTCTTTCGCCCACACCGTCACATGGCCGTTCTCACGGTCGAGCACCACGCGCGCGTGGCGGCGGCTTCCCTCGGTGCGGTGGTAGGCGATGAGGAGGGCCGACTCGATCGCTCCGACCAGCAGGTCGAAGGAGATCTCCTTCTCCCGTACCAGGCCCCGCAGGGCACTCATGTCGATGTCCACGGCTACGCCTCCTCTGCGTTCTCTGTGTTTTCTTCGTGCTCTTCGTTCTTGCTCTTACGGTTGAACTCGACCTGCACGCGGGCCTTGAGGACCTCCGCGAAGGCAAGCCGCTTGGCGGTGGGCCTACGCCCCTTCACACCGGGCACCTCCACATCGATCCCGTCGTCGTCCACGTCGAGGATCCGGGCGACCAGCTCACCGCTCTCGGCCAGCTGGAACTTCACCAGCCGGTCGGTGGCACGCACGTAGTGACGGTGCTCGGTGAGCTCGCGCTCGGCGCCGGGCGTCCCGACTTCCAGGGTGTATTCACCCGCGCCCATCGCGTCGGTCTCGTCGAGCTTCGCGGAGAGCGCGCGGCTCACATCCGCGATCTGGTCCAGATCGGCACCCGTGTCGGAATCGACGACCACGCGCAGCACCCGCTTGCGTCCGACCGAGTCCACTTCGACCTCTTCGAGATCGAGTCCCTGGGAGCTGACGAGCGGTTCCAGCAGTACTCGCAGCCTCTCGCTCTGGGTCGTGCTCATCCGGGTGACTCCTCGGCCGCGTGTGCTGTTGTGGGTAGGGCGCGTGTCTGCTCAAAGGGTATCCGGTCCCGGGGTGTGTTGCCGTCCACCTGCGGACAGACCGGTGCCGGTGACTGGCAGCCATCCGGTGCGCGGGTACCGTGATCACGGGCGCGCAGCCCTTCCCGTGTTTTCGTTCGTACGAGCCCCCCGAGGACGATTCGCCGTGCCGTTCCCCCCACCTCCGCGCACCCTCACGGGACCGCGCAGAAGGAGCCTGCTCGCCTCGGCCGCCGGAGCCGCGCTCCTGGTGGGCTGCTCCACCGACGGCGACGACACCGAGAACACCGCGGGCAGCCCCTCGGCCGCGGAACGCGCACGCGCGCGTGCGGCCGCCGACAGCGAGACCCTGGTCCAGCACTACGACTCGGTACTCGCCGCCCACCCGACGCTCGCGGAGCGGTTGGAGCCCCTGCGGGCCGAGGTCGTCCGGCACGCGACGGCCTTCGGGGGCAGCGGTTCCACGCCGTCTTCCACGGCCACTGCCGCGCCGTCGGCATCGGCGTCGGCGTCCGCCGTGCCCGCGACCGCGAGCGACGCCCTCGCCGGGCTGGCCGCCGCCGAGCGGACCCTCGCCGACCAGCGGGCGAAGGCCCTGCTCGACGTGCCGGGCGAGCTGGCCCGGCTGCTGGCCTCGGTCGCGGCGGCCGGGGCCGGGCACGCGTACCTGCTGACGGAGGATGCCAAGTGAGCGAGGAGAAGGTCGCGGAACTGACCGCACTGCAGGCGGCCCTGGCCGCCGAGCACGCGGCGGTCTACGGCTACGGAGTGGTCGGGGGCCGTATCCGCGAGGGCCGGCGCACCGAGGCCAAGGCGGCCTACGACGGACACCGGGCCCGGCGGGACGCCCTGGTCCGGGAGGTACGGGGCCTGGGCGGCAAGCCGGTCGCCGCGTCGGCCGCGTACGCGCTGCCGTTCCCGGTGCCCGACTCGGCCGCCGCCGTACGGCTCGCCGCCGAGCTGGAGGAACGGGTCGCCGGGGTCTACTCCGACCTGGTGCGGGCGTCGACCGGCGGAGTGCGCGGCATCGCCGCGGAGGCGCTGCGGGAAGCGGCGGTCCGGGCGGTGCGCTGGCGCGGCGGGAGCGTACCCTTCCCTGGTCTCGCCGAGCGGGCCGCGACCCCCACGGCCTCGGCGACACCCACGGCGTAACACCGCACCGGGCCGCAGGACCAGCTGAAGGGAACGACTCGCGCATGGCTTTCGAACCGCCGCAGCGTCTGGTGAGGGCGCTCGGTGAGACGGCACCGAGCGGTGACGACTGGTTGGAGAAGCTGCCCGAGGTGGCCCAACAGGCCGTTGATCTACGCGAGTTGACCGCGGAACGGGTGCAGGTGCCCGGTGGGCGCAGCAGCCTGGTCGTACTGGTCCGGCGGGCCGACGGGACCCCTGCGGTCCTGAAGCTGGCCCCGCGCCGGGCCCGGCCGGAGAGCGAGCGGGCCGCGCTGTCCCACTGGGGTGGGCGGGGGGCCGTTCAGCTGGTCGAGTCGGCTGCCGGTGAGGGTGTGCTTCTGCTGGAGCGGTTGCATCCGGATGTGTCGGTGCGGTCGCTGCCGGAGGCGAAGGCGTTGCTGGAGGCGGCGGGGGCGTTGCGGCGGCTGTGGGTGGAGCCGCCCGCGGATCATGTTTTCGAGACCGTGGGCGAGCGGACCGGTCGGCAGGCGGCGGCGATGCGGGCGACTGCGTCCGGCTTGGCGGAGGTTTCGGCGCTGGTGGACGCCGCGTTGGCCATGCGGGACGAGTTGGTGGCCGCGCCGCCGGAGCAGCGGTTGCTGCACGGGACGTTTCGGCAGAGCAAGGTGCTGGCCGGGGATCGGGTGCCGTGGCTGGCCGTGGGGCCGGATCCGGTGGTGGGTGAGTGTGCGTTCGATCTGGCTCGGCTGGTGCGGGACCGGGTGGAGGATCTGATCGCCACGCCTTCGGGGGCGTCTACAACTCGGCGGCGGGTCAAGCGACTTGCCGAGTCGTTGGATGTGGATCAGGAGCGGTTGCGGGGGTGGACGTTGTTCCGGGCCGTGGAGTCGGGGGTGCGGGCGCTTCGGGTGGGGCGGCCTCGGGATGCGGAGTTGTTGCTGGAATTCGCTGGGTGGCTTTAGGTCGTATTTTGGGTGCGGGTGCGTGGGGGCTGGTCGCGCAGTTCCCCGCGCCCCTAGATGGCTGGCGTGAGTTTCAAGGCCAGGGCCGGACAGTCCGCAGCTGCCTTGCGGGCCCTCTTCACCGTGCGGGCCGGGACTGGGGAGCCGTCCACCAAGGGGTAGCCCCACTCGTCCAGCGTGATGTGGTCGGGTAGCAGCTCCGCGCACAGGCCGTGGCCCTGGCACGCCGTCCAGTCGACATCGATCTGTTGGTGCTCCATGTCAGCGGGCCTCGTTCGGGATCGGGAGCAGGGGGGTGGGGTCGGTCGCCGTGCACAAGCCCCTTGCGTGGGCGTCGAGTTCGGTCGCGAACGTGGTCAGCGCGCTGCGGACCAGGCGGACCGTGCCGTCGGGGTGGTGGCAGGCGCCTCGGCCCTCGACCAGGCCGGACCAACGGGCCACGTCCTGGCGGGTGTTGGACTGCGGGCCGGGGGTGGCCAGCGTGCGGAACGCGGAGGCGATGCGCGGGAGGCCGTTGAGGCAGGGGCCGCACTGGCCGGCCGACTGGAGGGCCAAGTAGCGCAGGACGCGGGCGGTTTCGGCCACTCCGCAGCGGGTGGTGGGGAGGGCTGCCAGGACGCCCGCCCCCAAGTCCCCGGCGTCCAGCGTGCGTTGGGCTGCCTGGGTGGCCGACATCCACGTGCCGTGGTAGCCGCCGACGAGGACCGCCGACATGCCCTGGAGCGGGAGCAGGCGGTCCAGCGGGAGGCCGAACGGGGCCTCCACGACCCGGACTTCGCGGCCCGGCACATGCAGGGTGCACAGCGTGCTGCCGGGCTGGGCGGGGGTGCCCGCGCTGCGGAACCAGTCGGCGCCGTAGCGGGCGACCAGGGCGAGGTGGGCCAGGGTCTCGACGTTCTGGACGAGTGTGGGGGCCTTGCGCACCCCGCGTTCGCGGACCGGCGGGTGCTGGTGGCGGGGCAGCGGGGCGTTCCCGGAGACGTACTGCGCGAGGGCCGAGGCCTGGCCGGAGAGGAAGCGTTTGGGGAGGCGGATCACCTTCACGTTCAGCGGGTCGTTTCGCTGGGACAGGGCCGACTCCAGGTAGGACGCGCCGTCCTCCACCGCCAGGTGGGCCTCCCCGGCGCCGACCGCCCTGGCCGCCAACTGAAGCCCGTCCAGGACCAGATGGGGTGACAGGCGCAGCAGGGTCTTGTCCTTGCGGCTGGCCGGTTCGCCCTCCGCGCCGTTCGCCACGACCACGGGAGCGCGGCCCGTACGGCGGCTCGCGTCGGCGACCGCGACCAGCTTGCGGTAGGTCGGGAACGCGGCGCCTCCGCGTCCGGTGAGGCCGGATTCGGCGACCGTTCTCAGGACGGCGTCCGGATCGCCGTACGACAGTGGGCCGTAGCGCTGTTCGTGGGTGGCGAGGTCGGCCGCCGTGCCGCCGGGGGCGAGGAGGCGGGGGGACATGTAGACGTCGGTGAAGGTCGTGGTGGTCATGAGCGGGCTCCTTCGGCTGTGCGGAGCAGGGCCGCCGGGGTGCGGCGGGCGGCTCGGGCGGAGTGGGCCGTACGGATGGCGAAGGCGGCGACCACCGCGGCCACGCAGGAGACGGTCAGCCAGGTCATCCAGTCGGTGCCGGTGTCCGTGCCGATGCCGATGCCGTGGATCAGGGCGACGGGCCAGGAGGCGTAGGCCAGCCAGTGGACCGCTCGCCAGGTGCGGTGGCCGATGCGTTCGCGGAGGAGGCTGGTGATCAGGACCGCGAGGAGGAGGTCGAGGGCTACCGTGCCGAGGCCCAGCCAGAGCGGCTGGTAGTCGGAGACGAAGGGGATCACCGCGTCGAGGACGGTGATGTTCACGTAGCCGTCGATCACCGCCACCGCGATGTGCAGGGCCAGGAAGGCGGTCGCGGAGAGGGAGAGGCTGCGGTGGAGGGTGACCGTGCCGAAGCGGGGCAGGCCGGGGAGCCGGGTGCGCAGGCGGACCGCGATGCCGAGCAGGACGACGACCGTGAACAGGACCAGGCAGACGGCTCCGGTGGCGCGGTTGGCGTACCAGAGGGTTTCGGAGCTCATGCGGCGGCCGCCAGAGAGGTGGGCCAGCCCGGAGTCGTGACGACCGTGCCGTCCTGGGCGACCAGGCGGGCCGGCAGGCCGAGGCGCGTCAGCCAGCGTTCGGCGCCCGCGCCCTTCACCATGGCCGCCGTGCTCGCCGCGTTGGCGTCGGCGCTCGTCGCCGCGGCGACCGAGACCGTGCACCAGGGGCTGCGGACGGGGAGGCCGGTGCGCGGGTCGACGATGTGGTGCAGTTCGTGGCCGCCGCGGCGCCAGTTGCGGGCGGCGGTGCCCGAGGTGGCGAGGCCGCCGGAGCGCAGGCCGATCGTGGCGTACGTGCCGTCCGTGGGCGTCTCGTCGACGGAACCGGTGACGTCCTGGACGCGGATGTTCCAGCCGCCGGCCGGGGGCTCCCCCGCGACGGCAGTGTCGCCGCCGAGGCTCACCAGGACTCCGCAGCCCGCCACTTCGGCGAGCATCGCGGCGGCCTTGTCGGCGGCCCAGGCCTTCGCCGTGGCGCCGAGGTCGAGGCGGACGCCGGCCGGGACGGTGACCGTGCCCGTCGTACGGTCGAGGTCGATCAGGCGCCAGCCCGGGGCGCGCTTGACGGTGAGCCGGACCGGGCGGTCGTCCTCGCGGACGAGGGTGAAGTCGCGGTCGTAGCCGATGGCGTTCATCGCCGAGCCGACGGTCGGGTCGACCGCGCCGTCCGTCGCCTCGGCGGCGCGCAGGGCGACCGCGAGGGCTTCGGCGAGGAGCGGGCTGACGGTGACCGGGCGGCCGAACGAGGCGTCCAGGGCGGCCAGTTCGGAGTCGGGGCGGAAGCGGCTGCAGGCCGCGTCGACCTCGGCGAGGTGCCGGGCGAGGAGCAGGTTGCAGGAGTCCAGGAGGGCCGGGTCGGTGACGACCAGCCGCACTGTGGTCCCCAGGGCGCGCCAGTCCGCGGCGGCCGTCCTGCGCAGGGTCGTTGTGGTCATCACGACGCTCCCGACGTGGAGTCGGTGGAGCCGCCGGAGGACGACGTCACGCCGGACGACGACTGGAGGTCCGACGAGGAGGATGAAGACGATGAGGACGAGCTGTCCGACGTGGACGAGCTGGAGGAGGAGGCGGACGGCGAGGGCGACGACGAACTGGTCGTCGTGCCGGTGTTGCTCGCCGTCGTGTCCGCTTCCGTGTCCGACTGCAATGTGCCGACCAGGGCGAACACCCCGGCGGCCGCCGCCAGCGTGACCGCTGCCGTGGCCGCCGCGATGCGCCGCTTGCCTCTGCGGACCGCCGCAGCGGCCCCACGCTCCTTGACTGTCATGACCGTTCCCCTCCGCAGTGACGCTCTGTCACGTACTACGGTCGGGGACCAGCCTGAGAGAAGTCTGTGAGGCGGCCATACGCCTCCGCAGAACTCCCTGAGAGATCTCTTACAGGGCGGGCTGCGCGGTCAGACGGGCGATCGCCTCGTCGACGGTCAGTTCCTCGCGCTCGCCGGTCCGGCGGTCCTTGAGCTCCAGGACGCCCTCGGCGGAGCGGCGGCCCGCGACGAGGATCTTCGGTACGCCGATCAGCTCGGAGTCGGTGAACTTCACGCCCGGGGAGACCCCGGCGCGGTCGTCGACCAGGACGCGCAGGCCGGCCGCGCGCAGCTTCTCCGAGACGTCCAGGGCGAGTTCGGTCTGGAGGGCCTTGCCGGCGGCGACCACGTGCACGTCGGCCGGGGCGACCTCGGCGGGCCAGCACAGGCCCTTGTCGTCGGCGGTCTGCTCGGCGAGGGCGGCGACCGCGCGGGAGACACCGATGCCGTAGGAGCCCATGGTCACGCGGACCGGCTTGCCGTGCTGGCCGAGGACGTCGAGCTTGAGGGCGTCGGCGTACTTGCGGCCGAGCTGGAAGATGTGGCCGATCTCGATGGCGCGGTCGAGCTTGAGGCCGGTGCCGCACTTGGGGCAGGGGTCGCCCTCCTGCACGACCACGACGTCGACGTACTCGCCGACCTCGAAGTCACGGCCCGCGACGACGTTCTTCGCGTGCGTGCCCTCCTTGTTGGCGCCCGTGATCCAGCTCGTGCCGGGGGCCACGCGCGGGTCGGCGATGTACGTGACCTTGTCGCCGAGGCCCTGCGGGCCGACGTAGCCGCGCACCAGGTCGGGGCGGCCGGTGAAGTCCTCCGCCGTCACCAACTCCACGGCGGCGGGGGCGAAATGGGCCTCGACCTTGTCCAGGTCGACCTCGCGGTCACCGGGCACTCCTACGGCCACGATCTCGCCGTCGACCTTCACGAGAAGGTTCTTGAGGGTCGCGGAGGCCTCGACGCCGAGGTGGGCGGCGAGGGTCTCGATGGTGGGGGTGTCGGGGGTGGGGATCTCTTCGAGCGCGGGCACGCCGGTGGCGTCCACGGACGTCAACTCGTACGTGATCGCCTCGGTGTTGGCGGCGAAGTCGCAGTTCGGGCAGTCGGCGAAGGTGTCCTCGCCGGCCTCGGCCGGGGCGAGGAACTCCTCCGACTTGGAGCCGCCCATCGCGCCCGCGGTGGCGGCGCAGATGCGGTAGTCGAGGCCCAGGCGCGCGAAGACCTTCTGGTACGCCTGGCGGTGCAGGGCGTAGGAGTGGGCCAGGCCCTCGTCCTCGGTGTCGAAGGAGTACGAGTCCTTCATCAGGAACTCGCGGCCACGGAGGATGCCGGCCCGGGGGCGGGCCTCGTCACGGTACTTGTGCTGGATCTGGTAGAGGATGACCGGCAGGTCCTTGTAGGAGGACGCCTGGTCCTTCACGATCAGCGTGAAGATCTCCTCGTGGGTCGGGCCGAGGAGGTAGTCGCCGCCCTTGCGGTCCTGGAGACGGAACAGCTCGGGGCCGTACTCGTCCCAGCGACCGGTCGCCTCGTACGGCTCGCGGGGCAGGATCGCGGGGAGCAGCACCTCCTGGGCGCCGATCGCGTCCATCTCCTCACGCACGATCCGCTCGACGTTGGACAGCACCTTCTTGCCCAGCGGCAGCCAGGACCAGATGCCGGCGGCGGTACGCCGGACGTAACCGGCCCGCACGAGCAGCTTGTGACTGAGGACCTCGGCGTCCGCCGGGTCGTCGCGCAGCGTCTTCGCCATCAACTGGGACATGCGCTGGACCGGTGCGTTCGCCATGGTTCCTGTACTCCTGCCGGGAAAGGGTGATGGCTAGGAGGTTAGCCGGGCTCGCTGTGCCGGTGGAAATCGGTTAGCGGCGGCGGAGGGGCAGCGGGGCGCCCATGACCGCGTACGGCTTCGGGGCGCTCGGGAACAGGACCTGGCGGGCGAGGTCCTCGTAGCCGAGGGAGCGGTAGAGGCCGCGGGCCGGGCTGTCGGTGTCGATCGCGGAGAGGATCGAGCGGGGTTCGGCGGCGGTGTCCGTGATCGTGGTGATCAGGGAACGGCCGACGCCCCGGTTCTGGAAGTGCGGGTGGACGTGCAGCTCGGTGATCACGAAGGAGTCGTCGAGCCAGGCGTCGTGGCCGCCGGTGCGGAGGTACGGCTCCACGACCGTGGACCACCAGTGGGTGCGGTTGTTGGGCATGCCGTAGACGAAACCGACCAGTCGGCCCTGGGTGGTGGCGCCAAAGGCGTTGGCGCCCGGGTAGGTCATGTGGCGCAGGACGATCTGCCTGCGTACGGCCACCTCGTCCGCGCCCAGGCCGAAGGCGATGGCTTGTACGGCGAGGGCTTCGTCGACGTGGGCCGAGAGGTTCAGGGGGGCGATCACGACGTCTTCGGGGTGGCGGTGGCCGTGACCGGGAAATCGCATGTGGGGAGAGTACAGGGGAGTTTCGGTTGTGGATGGGGTGCGGGTGTGTCGTGGTTGCTCGCGCCCACGCGGCGGAGCCTCATATCGATACGGCCCCGCGCCCCTAAAGACCTGAAGACCTCTAGAACAGGACGCTCATGAAGGCACCGATCTCCTGGAAGCCCACCCTCAAGTACGCCCTTCTCGCTGGGGTGTTGAAGTCGTTGACGTAGAGGCTGACGATCGGGGCCACGTCCGCGAGGGCGTAGCGCAGTACCGATGCCATCGCCGGGGCCGCCACGCCCGTCCCCCGGCACTCGGGGGCCACCCACACGCCCTGGATCTGGCAGGCCTGCGGGGTCGCCGCGCCGATCTCGGCCTTGAAGACGACCTTGCCGTACTCGTCGAGGCGGGCGAACGAGCGGCCGGAGCCGACGAGTTCGGCCACTCGGGCCTGGTAGAGGAGGCCGCCGTCGCCTGCCAGCGGGGAGACGCCCACCTCCTCGGTGAACATCGCCACGCACGCCGGCATGATCGTCTCCATCTCGTCCTTGCGGATGCGACGGACGTAGGGATCGGGAGCGATGTCGGTGGGCATGCGGTCGGCGACCATCAGGGGCTGGTGGGCGCGGACCTCCCGGGCCGGGCCCCAGCTCGGTTCGAGAAGGCGCCACAGCTGGGCCGTCGCCTCCGCGGGGCCGACGATCGAGGAGCAGCGGCGGCCGGCCCTGCGCGCCCGGTCGGCGAACGCGCGGATCGCCCGGGGTGTGGCGCAGATCGGGACGAGGTTGGCGCCCGCGTAGCAGAGGGACGTCAGCATGCCGTCCTCGTACCAGCCCCACATCTCGCCGCCGAGCCGCCACGGGTCGAGGCCGGCGACCTGGACCCGCGAGGTCACGAAGGCGTTCGTGACCGGCTCGCGGTCGAGTACGGCGAGCGCGGCTTCCAGGTCGCTCGGTTCGAGCACCCGAGAGGTGGTCTGGGTCAACACGTACGGGGCCTCACCCTGAGGGTCTGCTGATCTCCGCACTGTACCTGCGGAAGCTGAGCGGTGCCGCCTTGTGTTGGGGCTCGCTTCTCAGTTGGGGTGGGGTAGGTGGGCGTCTCTGGGGGCTGCCGCCCCCAGACCCCCGCTTCGGCCTGGACGGCCTTGTCCTCAAACGCCGGACGGGCTGGCAATCACGCAGCCACGCCTGTCAGCCGGCTACCGCCACCGTCGGCTCCCCCGAAGCCACCCCGTCCGCCTCCATCTGCTCGGCGATCTTCATGGCTTCCTCGATGAGCGTCTCGACGATCTTCGACTCGGGCACGGTCTTGATGACCTCGCCCTTGACGAAGATCTGGCCCTTTCCGTTGCCGGAGGCGACGCCGAGGTCGGCCTCGCGGGCTTCGCCGGGGCCGTTGACGACACAGCCCATGACGGCCACGCGGAGCGGGACCTCCATGCCCTCAAGGCCCGCCGTGACCTCCTCGGCCAGCTTGTAGACGTCGACCTGGGCGCGACCGCAGGAGGGGCAGGAGACGATCTCCAGGCGGCGGGGCTTGAGGTTCAGGGACTCCAGGATCTGGAGGCCGACCTTGATCTCCTCCACCGGCGGGGCGGAGAGCGAGACGCGGATCGTGTCGCCGATGCCCTGGCTGAGCAGCGCGCCGAAGGCGACCGCCGACTTGATCGTGCCCTGGAACGCCGGGCCCGCCTCCGTCACGCCGAGGTGCAGCGGGTAGTCGCACTGAGCCGCGAGCTGGCGGTACGCCTCGACCATCACGACCGGGTCGTTGTGCTTCACCGAGATCTTGATGTCCTGGAAGCCGTGCTCCTCGAAGAGGGACGCCTCCCAGAGGGCGGACTCGGCCAGCGCCTCCGGGGTCGCCTTGCCGTACTTCTTCAGCAGTCGGGCGTCCAGCGAGCCCGCGTTCACGCCGATGCGGATCGGGGTGCCGTGGTCCTTCGCGGCCCGCGCGATCTCCTTGACCTTGTCGTCGAACTGCTTGATGTTGCCCGGGTTCACCCGGACCGCCGCGCAGCCGGCCTCGATCGCGGCGAAGACGTACTTCGGCTGGAAATGGATGTCCGCGATCACCGGGATCTGCGACTTGCGCGCGATGGTCGCCAGCGCGTCCGCGTCGTCCTGCGTGGGGCAGGCGACCCGGACGATCTGGCAGCCGGACGCGGTCAGCTCGGCGATCTGCTGGAGCGTGGCTCCGATGTCCGACGTACGGGTGGTCGTCATGGACTGCACGGACACCGGCGCGTCGCCGCCGACCGCCACGGATCCGACCTGGATCTGCCGGCTCTTGCGACGCTCGGCGAGCCGGGTCGGAACGGACGGAATGCCGAGAGAAATCGCAGTCATCTGCTGTGCAACCCCAAGTCGTGGATCAAGGCCCCGGTCCCGGAACAGCGGGCTCCAGGCTTCGAGATTACGTCAACCGTGCGGGCCCGAGCACATCCCGGCCGTAAACCCACTCAATGGAGGGCGGCCCCACACCAAGGATGTGAGGCCGCCACAAACTACGAATGACTAGGAGATTTTCACCGGGTTAACCACGTCCGCCACGAGGACGAGCAAGGTGAAGCAGACGAAGATCCCTGCCACCACGTACGCGACCGGCATCAGCTTCGCCACGTCGAACGGGCCCGGGTCCGGGCGCTTGAGCACCTTGGCCAGGTTGCGGCGCAGGGCCTCCCACAGGGCGCCCGCGACATGCCCGCCGTCGAGCGGGAGCAGCGGGAGCATGTTGAAGAGGAACAGGGAGAGGTTGAAGCCGGCGACCAGCATCAGGGCCATGGCCAGCTGCTGGGTGGGCGGGATGTCCAGGGTGAAGATCTCGCCGCCGACGCGGGCCGCGCCGACCACGCCCATCGGGGAGTCGGCCTGGCGGGGGGCGCCGTCGAAGGCCGCGTTCCACAGGGCCGGGATCTTGCCGGGCAGGGCGGCGATGGAGTCGACGGCCTCACCGAGGCGGTCGGTCATCCAGGTGACCGAGTCGCCGAAGTCCTGGCGGACGATGCCGGTGGCCGCGCTGAAGCCGAGGAAGCCGGCGGTGACGTACTGGCCCTGGACGATCTGGCCGCTGGAGTCCTTCTTGGCGACCTGGTTGCTCGCGATCTTCGCGTGCAGGGTGACGTCCTGGCCCTTGCGCTCGACGACGATCGCGACCGTCTTGCCCGGGTCGGCGCGGATCAGGTCGGACAGCTTGTTCCAGTCGGTGGTCTTCACGCCGTCGAAGCTGACGATCTTGTCGCCGGCCTTGAGGCCCGCTGCCGCCGCCGGGGAGGCAGGGTCGGTCTTCTTGCACGTGTCGCGGTTCTGGCTCTGCGCGATGACGCACTGGGAGACCGAGCTGACCGTGTTGGTCTGCTGCGAGATGCCGAAGCCCATCAGGACGGTGAGGAAGAGCGCCACCGCCAGGATCAGGTTCATGAAGGGGCCCGCGAACATCACGATGACCCGCTTCCAGGGCTTGCGGGTGTAGAAGAGGCGGGTCTCGTCGCCGGGCTGGAGTTCCTCGAAGGCCGCCGAGCGGGCGTCCTCGATCATGCTGCGCCAGGGCGAGGTGGAGCGGGCGGTGATCCGGCCGTCGTCGCCGGGCGGGAACATGCCGATCATGCGGATGTAGCCGCCGAACGGGATGGCCTTGAACCCGTACTCGGTGTCGCCCTTCTTCCGGGACCAGATGGTCGGGCCGAAGCCGACCATGTACTGGGGCACCCGGATGCCGAAGAGCTTCGCCGTCGAGAGATGCCCCAGCTCGTGCCAGGCGATCGAGACCAGCAGGCCGACCGCGAAGACGACTATGCCGAGGATCATCATCAGGGCTGTCATGCACGCGCCTCCGCGTTCGCCGTGGTCGTCTGCGCTGTCAGTTCACGGGCCCGGGCACGCGCCCAGGTCTCCGCTTCGAGGACGTCCGGCACGGTGAGCGAGGTTCCCGTGGCCGGTGTCCCGTGTTCCTCGACCACCCGTGTCACCGTCTCCATGATTCCGTTGAACGGCAGCGCGCCCGCGCGGAACGCCTCCACGCACTCCTCGTTCGCCGCATTGAACACCGCCGGGGCCGTGCCCGCGAGCTGTCCCACGTGCCGGGCGAGGCCCACGGAGGGGAACGCCTCGGTGTCGAGCGGGAAGAACTCCCACGTCGAGGCCTTGCTCCAGTCGAACGCGGGCGCCGCGTCCGGGACCCGCTCGGGCCAGCCGAGCCCGATGGCGATCGGCCCCCGCATGTCGGGGGGCGTCGCCTGGGCGATCGTCGATCCGTCCGTGAATTCCACCATCGAGTGGACATACGACTGCGGGTGCACGACCACCTCAATGCGATCGAAGGGAATGTCGTACAGCAGGTGCGCCTCGATCACTTCGAGCCCCTTGTTCACCAGGGTCGCCGAGTTGATCGTGATCACCGGGCCCATCGCCCAGGTGGGGTGCGCGAGGGCGTCGGCGACGGTCACGTTCGCCAGTTCCGCCTTCGTACGGCCGCGGAAGGGGCCGCCGGAGGCGGTGACGACGAGCTTGCGGACATCGGCGCGGGTGCCGGACGCGAGGGCCTGGAAGAGGGCCGCGTGCTCGGAGTCCACCGGGATGATCTGGCCCGGCTTGGCGAGGGCCTTCACCAGCGGGCCGCCGACGATGAGCGACTCCTTGTTGGCGAGCGCGAGGACACGGCCCGCCTCCAGGGCGGCGAGGGTGGGCGCGAGACCGATGGAGCCGGTGATGCCGTTCAGCACGGTGTGGCAGTCGGAGGCGGCGACCTGCGTGGCCGCGTCCGGTCCGGCGAGGATCTCGGGGAGCGGCTCCCCGGTGCCGTACTGCGCGGTGAGCGCTTCGCGCAGTGCCGGTACGGCGTCCTCGCGGGCGACCGCGACCGTCCGCACCCCGAGCCGGTACGCCTGCTCGGCGAGGAGCCCGACCCGGCCGCCGTTGGCGGAGAGTGCCGTGACCCGGAAGCGGTCCGGGTTGCGCAGCACGAGGTCGATGGCCTGGGTGCCGATGGACCCGGTGGAGCCGAGGATCACCAGGGCCTTGGGACCGTCGCCCACGACGGGGTCGTAGACGAGATGTGGGTCGGCGAGGGGTGCTGGACTGTCGCTCATCCCTCCATTGTTGCCGCAACGGGTGGCCAGGTGGACAGCGGTTCCCTCGGGCGGGTGGCTTATCGGCTCTCGTCGGTGATTGAAGGGAAATCCCCCTTTGTGAATACGGCGTGAAGGTCTTGTGATAACACTTCTTTCCTGCGCCGGTGGACGACCGGCCAGTGGACGACATCCTGGGGGGATTCTCCATGCGGATACGCGCTGCCCTGCCCGCGCTCGCGGGCGCCGCGATACTCACCGGCACACTGCTGAGCACCCCGGCCGAGGCCGCCGGCGGGGTCACGATCTACCACGTCTGGTTCGACAGCCCGGGCTCGGACAACCGGTCCAACACGAGCCTGAACGGCGAGTGGGTGCAGATCAAGAACACCAGCCGGTCGGCGATCTCGCTCAAGGGGTGGGTCCTCAAGGACGTCTCGAACCACCGGTACGTCTTCAAGAACATCAAGATCGGCGCCGGCAAGTACATCAAGGTGCACACCGGCAAGGGCACGGACACCGCGTCGAACACGTACCAGGGGCGGGCCGCGTACGTCTGGAACAACACCAGCGACACGGCGACGCTGACCAGAGCGACCGGCAGCAAGGTCGACACCTGCTCCTGGACGACGCGGGATCCGAGCGACAAGTACTGCTGATCCGCGGTCAGTTGACGGGTCGGTGCACATTGTCCGCCTTGGACGGGCCCGGGGTCGTGTCGGCGATCCAGGGTCCGTCGCCCGACGGGTCGACGATGCCCTCCTCCAGCCACGTGTACGCGCCGCCCATGACTCCCTTGACCACCTTGCGGTCGAGGTCGTCGGTGTTGGTCCACAGCCGGCCGAAGAGTTCCTCGATCCGGATGCGGGACTGCCGGCAGAAGGCGTCGGCGAGTTGGTAGGCCTCGCGGCCGTGTTCGCCCTGGGTGCGCAGGAGTTCGGCCCGTACGCAGACCGCGCTCATCGCGAAGAGCTCAGCGCCGATGTCGACGATCCGGCCCAGGAAGCCCTGCTTGGTCTCCATCCGGCCCTGCCAGCGGGACATGGCGTAGAAGGTGGAGCGGGCGAGCTTGCGGGCGCCCCGCTCGACGTAGCGCAGGTGCTTGGAGAGGTCGATGCCGTGGCGGAACTCGCCGTAGGTGCGCGGGAGTTGGCCGCTTCCAGCGACCAGTTTCGGGAGCCACTTGGCGTAGAAGACACCCGCGTTGGCGCCCGCTTTCGCCTTGTCGGAAAGGGACTTGTCCGGGTCGATGAGGTCGCCGGCGACCGTGAGGTGGGCGTCGACGGCCTCGCGGGCGATGAGGAGGTGCATGATCTCCGTCGAGCCCTCGAAGATGCGGTTGATGCGCAGGTCGCGCAGGACCTGTTCGGCGGGGACCGCCTTCTCGCCGCGGGCCGCGAGGGATTCGGCTGTCTCGAAGCCCCGGCCGCCGCGGATCTGGACCAGTTCGTCGGCCATCAGCCAGCCCATCTCGGAGGCGAAGAGCTTGGCGAGCGCGCCCTCGATGCGGATGTCGTTGCGGTCCTCGTCGGCCATCTGGGAGGAGAGGTCGAGTACGGCCTCCAGGGCGAAGGTGGTCGCCGCGATGAAGGAGATCTTCTTGCCCACGGCCTCGTGCTCGGCGATCGGCCTGCCCCACTGCTCACGGGCCGCCGACCACTCGCGGGCGATCTTCAGACTCCACTTGCCGGCCGCGACGCAGGACGCGGGCAGCGAGAGGCGGCCGGTGTTGAGGGTGGTGAGGGCGATCTTGAGGCCCGCGCCCTCGGGGCCGATGCGGTTGGCCGCGGGGACCCGGACCTGGTGGAAGCGGGTGACGCCGTTCTCGATGCCGCGCAGGCCCATGAAGGCGTTGCGGTTCTCGACGGTGATGCCGGGCGAGTCGGCCTCCACGACGAACGCCGTGATGCCGCCCTTGTTGTCCTCGGTCTTCGGCACCCGGGCCATCACGACCAGCAGATCGGCGATCACGCCGTTGGTGGTCCAGAGCTTCACGCCGTCGAGGACGTACGCGTCCCCGTCCCGCACCGCACTCGTCGCCAGGCGTGCCGGGTCGGAGCCGACGTCCGGTTCGGTGAGCAGGAAGGCGCTGATGTCGGTGCGGGCGCAGCGGGGCAGGAACTCGGCCTTCTGCTCGTCGGTGCCGAACAGCTTCAGCGGCTGCGGTACGCCGATCGACTGGTGCGCCGAGAGCAGCACGCCGACCGCCGGGCAGGCCGAGCCCGCCAGGGCCAGCGCCTTGTTGTAGTACACCTGGGTGAGGCCGAGGCCGCCGTACTTGGTGTCGATCTTCATGCCGAGGGCGCCGAGTTCCTTGAGGCCGGCGATGACCTCGTCGGGGATGCGGGCCTCGCGCTCGATGCGGGCGGCGTCGATCCCCGTCTCGCAGAAGACGCGCAGCTTGTCGAGGAACTCCTCGCCGCGCCGCACGTCCTCGTCGGGCGGCAGCGGGTGGGGGTGGATGAGGTCGAGCCGGAAGCGGCCGAGGAACAGTTCCTTGGCGAAGCTGGGCTTGCGCCAGTCCTGTTCCCGGGCGGCCTCCGCCACCTGGCGGGCTTCTCGCTCGGTGACGGTGGGTTTGCTGGGTGGAGCGGACATGAGGCTCACCTCGCCGCGAATCGGACCCTCGGCGCTCTGTGGTTACCGATGGGTGCTACCCGTTCGTATCTACCCGATCCGCCGCGAAGCAGCCACCCTTCGCGCGTCCGTTCAGCCGATGTCGACGGAGTACGCCTTTGTGTCAAGGCGCCCCGAGCCCTTGAAGACCTCGGTGCCGGACTCGATGCCGGAGAGGTACTTGTCGTTGCTCAGCAGCTTGCGCCGGACCAGGGCCTGGGTGAAGTCGTCGATGTTCAGGGTGGCCTTGGTGGTGTTGGTCCGACGCACGAAGGAGTAGACGTTCCAGCCGATGTCGCCCTGGTAGATGTCCCACATGGCGCCGTCGAGGCTGACGCTGCCGTACTTGGTGCCGAGCGGGCCCGCGCCGCCCTGCCGGTTGAGCCAGATCATGATCTCGTCGGTGGGCTGGTCGGCCCAGTCGGCGGTGTTCCTGGCGTGCAGCCACAGGTCGTAGGCGACGTCGAGCGTGCCGGGGTTGCTGCTGAGCGAGAAGTCCCAGCTCGTCTTCACCGGCTTGCGGTCGCCGACGCGGATCGGCAGTCCGGTGGTCGCCTTGTCGACCTTCCAGCCCCAGTGCCAGCCGAGGACGGTACTGGCGTACGACTTCACGTCCGCGTCCGTGCCCTTGCTGTTGTTGGCCCAGCTGAAGGACGTACCCCACGAAATGGTGGACCCCGACTGGGAGTTGTCCCACACGCACTGGCTGCCGGTGGCCTTGTCCTGGCCCCAGAGGTTGTTGTTCACGTAGTACTTGCCGAGCGTGACGGTGTCGAAGGCCCCGCACTTCTTGCTCGTCTCGCCCGCCTGGGCGACGGTCACACCGGCGAGCGCGGTGAGCGCGACCGAGGCGGCGGCCAGCACCTTCGCCTTCTTCGAGAGGCGGGGTCTGCGGTGTTGCATCGGGGGTCCTTCCGGGGGACGGTTCGTCTACGGCCCGTCAGCGGCCGTTACGACCTTCCAGTGGCCGCCGAGCCGCCCGGAGGTTGCCTTCCCTCGCGGAGAATCTCGCTGGACCGCCCCGAACGAGAAAGTGTCGAAGCGCTTCGACAACCTATGGACACCCACACCGCCTGAAGCTAATGTCGAACCACCCTCACTCGCCCTTGTCAGCAACGCGCACTGTCGAAGCGCTTCACAAAGCTTGGAGAGCTGGATGGTCACCCTCGCCGAGGTCGCCCAGCACGCCGGAGTCTCGGCGAGCACGGTGAGCTATGTCCTCAGCGGCAAGCGGTCCATCTCCGGAGCCACCCGGCAGCGGGTCGAGCAGAGCATCCGCGAGCTGGGCTACCACCCGAACGCGGGCGCCCGCGCCCTGGCCAGCAGCCGGTCGAACATCATCGCGCTGATGGTGCCGCTGCGCACGGACATGTACGTCCCGGTGATGATGGAGATCGCCATCGCCGTGGCGACCACCGCCCGGCTGCACGGCTACGACGTGCTGCTGCTCACCGGCGAGGAGGGCCCCGACGCGGTCCGCCGGGTCACCGGCAGCGGGCTGGCCGACGCGATGATCCTGATGGACGTCGAACTCGCCGACGAGCGCCTGCCGTTGCTGCGCGGCACCGACCAGCCGTCCGTGCTCATCGGCCTCCCCGCCGACACCACCGGACTGACCTGTGTCGACCTCGACTTCGGGGCGACCGGCGCGCTGTGCGTCGAGCACCTCGCGAAGCTCGGTCACCACGACATCGCTGTCATCGGCGAGGCGCCCGCGGTCTACGAGCGGCACACCGGTTTCGCCGAGCGCACCCTCGACGGACTGCGGTCCCGGGCACGGGAGTTGGACCTGCGGGTACTGCACCGGCCGTGCGAGGGCGGGTACGACGCGATGACGGTGACGCTGGCCCGGATCTTCGACGAGCGCCCCGGCACCACGGGCTTCGTCGTGCAGAACGAGTCGGCGGTCGAGCCGCTGCTCGCGCTGCTGCGCCAGCAGGGCCGGGCCGTGCCGGAGGACGTGTCGGTGGTCGCGGTCTGCCCCGACCAGGTCGCCACCCAGGCCTCGGTACGGCTGACGTCGGTCGCCATCCCCGCGCAGGAGATGGGGCGTTACGCCGTGGAGCATCTGGTGGCCAAGCTGGACGGTCGGGGCAGTGACGAAGTCGTGCTGATCGCACCGGAGTTGACGGTGCGGGCGAGTACGGGGCCGGCGCCGTCGGCTTCTTGACCGGCCACGCTCCACGTGTTTGTGCGGTTCCCCCTGTCTGCTTTCCTCCAGGAGCACTCCTCGTGAATCTGCCTGCCGCAATCCAGTCCGAGGTCAGTCTCGCGCAGTCCTCCCCCACCATCGGCACGTTCCGTGAGCGGGACGGCGCGCTGGAGTGGAGCGGCCGTCAGGAGACCGTACGGATCGAACCCTGGGGTCCGGACGCGGTCCGGGTCAGGGCCCGGCTCGGCGGTCCGCTGCTCGACGGGCTCCCCGGTGCCCTTCTCGACGAACCTCCCGCCGCGGACGGCTCGATCAAGATCGGCGACGGTGAAGCACAGCTGACCGTGGGCGAGTTGGCCGTTCATGTCGACGCCGAGGGCCTGATCCGCTTCCTGCGCACCGAGGACTCCGCCGAGCTCCTCGCGGAGGCCCGCGCCCACTTCTGGTGGCCCGGCTCACGGCTCTACACGGCGGTCGGCAACGGCCACCACCGCCTGGAGCAGCGCTTCGCCGCCTACGAGGACGAGAAGCTGTACGGCCTCGGGCAGCACCAGCACGGGCGGTTGGACCAGAAGGGGCTGGTCCTCGACCTGGTCCAGCGCAACGCCGAGGTCGGCATCCCGGTGCTGGTCTCCAGCCGCGGCTACACCCTGCTGTGGAACAACCCGGCGATCGGCCGGGTGGAGCTGGCCGGCAACGGCACGCGCTGGGTGGCCGATTCGGCCCGGCAGATCGACTACTGGATCACCGCGGGCACCCCGGCCGACGGCCAGCGCCGCTACAGCGCGGTGACGGGCCGTACGCCGATGCTGCCGAAGTGGGCGGCGGGCTTCTGGCAGTGCAAGCTGCGCTACCGCACCCAGAACGAACTCCTCGCCGTGGCAAGGGAGTACAAGCGCCGAGAGCTGCCGTTGTCGGCAATCGTCTGCGACTTCTTCCACTGGACGCACCTGGGCGACTGGAAGTTCGACCCGGCGGAGTGGCCCGACCCGGCGGCGATGGTCCGCGAACTCGACGAGCTGGGCGTGAAGTTGGTGGTGAGCGTCTGGCCGTCGGTGTCGCCGCTGAGCGAGAACCACTCGGTGCTGGAGCAGCGCGGGTTCCTGATCGGCACGCAGTACGGCCCGATGGCCCACGCCGACTGGCCGGACAAGGGGGTCGCGTCGACCGTCCAGGTCGCCTTCTACGACGCGACCAATCCCGGGGCCCGCGAGTTCCTGTGGTCGAAGATCCGCGACAACTACCTTGTGCCGTACGGCATCACGGCCTTCTGGCTGGACGCCTGTGAGCCCGAGCTGAAGCCGGGTTTCCAGGAGAACCTGCGCTACTGGGCGGGCCCGGGCCTGGAGGTCGGCAACATCTATCCGGCCGAGAACTCCCGCACGTTCCACGAAGGACTCCTGTCCGAGGGCGAGTCGGAGATCATCACCCTCAACCGCTCGGCGTGGGCGGGCAGTCAGCGCTACGGCGCCGCGCTGTGGTCGGGTGACATCGGCACCGACTTCCCGACCCTGCGCCGCCAGATAGCCGCAGGGCTCAACACCGCGCTGTCCGGCATCCCTTGGTGGAACACGGACATCGGCGGCTTCCACGGCGGCGACCCGGACGACCCGGCGTACCAGGAAGTCATGGTCCGCTGGTTCCAGTTCGGCGCGCTGTCGCCGCTGATGCGCCTGCACGGCTTCCGCGACCCGGGCATGCCGCTGGGCCCCGACATGACGGGCGGCCCCAACGAGGTCTGGTCGTACGGCGATCAAGCCCTGCCGATCCTGGAGAAGTACCTGCGGCTGCGCGAGCGCCTGAAGCCCTACGTCCTCGATGTGATGCGGGCCGCGCACGAGGAGGGGCTGCCGGTGATGCGGCCGCTGTTCCTGGAGTTCCCCGGGGACCCGGCGAGTTGGTCGGTCGACGACGCGTATCTCTTCGGCCCCGACCTGCTGGTGGCCCCGGTGCTGACGGCGGGCGCCACGGTCCGTACGGCCCATCTCCCGGCGGGCGCCTGGTGGACGGACGCGTGGACGGGCGAGACGTACGAGGGCGGCACGGCCGTCACGGTCGACGCCCCGCTGGACCGGATTCCGCTGTTCCTGCGGGACGGGGCGACGCTGCCGATCGCGGAGTAGCGAAGTGGCCTCGTACGGAGGGGAGTTGGACCTCCCCTCCGGGCCGTGACGCTTCCGTTGCGCGGAACTGTGGGCTCCGTCACAGCCGTGCCGATCTTGTTCTGGTGGACTCCTGCGATGGTCTTACGCAAGCTCGCCGGCGCGGCGGGCCTGGCCGCGTTCGCCCTGTATCTCTGGGGTCTGCTCCACATCATGGGCGCGCTGCTGGAGGTCGGGGACGGCGGCACCGGCTCGGCGCCGCTGCCACCCTGCCGCACGGTCAACGGGCAGTACGACGAGCGGACTTCGAACGTCATCAGCTACTCGGTGGACTACGTACCGCTGCGCTTCGTCTGCGAGACGAAGGACGGCGGCGGCTTCACGTCCGACACCGTTCCCGGCTACGTCAACCCGGTGGTCGGCGCCCTCGTGCTCGCCGCGCTCGGCTGCTGGGTCGCGGGGCTCGTCGTCGCGGAGCCGCCCGGCCCCCGCGGAATGCGGGGACCGGGCGGCTGAGCGCGGTGCCGAAGTGGGTCAACTGCTGGTGACGCTCTCGCTGTTGGTGGTGAAGGCGAGCCCGCCGGACGAGGACGTGATCTCGAAGCCGAACTGCAGGTCCCCGATGGTCACGTTGCCGAACCAGCCCTTGGTGTCCTTGATCCACTTGAGGATCGGCAGGATGTCGATCGTGCCGGACGAGGAGTTGGAGCTGCGCACGAACGAGAACACGTCGTTGCTGCCGTTGTTGCCCTTGTAGACGGTCCAGGTGGAGCCGCCCAGCGTCAGGCTGCCCTGCGAGGTGCCGAGCGGGCCGACCGCGCCGGTCTTGTTGACCCAGAGCATGATCTCGTACGCGTAGTTGGTGTCCCAGATGTCGTACGACGTGTTGTACGCGCCGGACGACGGCACCGTGACGTTGTAGCTGCTCTTGAGCGAACCGAGCGAGGTGATCGACTTGCCGATCACCTTCTTGGCGTTGGGGTAGGCCTTGATCCCGCCGGTGTTGGGGTGGTTGGCGGTAACTCCCCAGTTGGTACCGGAGTTGGCCCAGATGCACTGGGTGCCGGCGCCGGAGCCCCAGATGTCGTTGTAGAGCGTGTAGCCGTTCAGGGTCGTGCTGCCCCACTGGTCGCAGGAGCTCCAGACGGCGGCGGAGGCGGGGGCCGAGGCGAGGCCGACGGTGGCGCCGAGCGCGAGTGCGGGGGCCAGCAGGGCCATGACGAGCCTGCTGCGGGTGCGTGTTGCCATGGTGTCCCTTCCATGGGTGGGGGGAGTTGCGTGTGGCTACCGCGCCCCCAGGGTGAGGACGCGGTCTTCTCCGGCGACGAGTTCGAGCGGCCGAGTGCCGGAGGAAGTCCGCAGTTCGACGCGGTGGGTGCGGGAGGGGCGCAGGACCGCGACGGCCGTGTCCGGCGTCCAGCTCAGATCGAGCTCCGCCCCGAACCTCGTGCGCACGCCAGTGAGTTGGCCCATCGGGTACGCCGCCGGCAGCGCGGGCAGCAGGACCAGCCGGTCCGGCGTCGACTGCACCAGCGTCTCGATCAGCACACCAGGCAGGGTGTGCGCGGCGTCCGCGTTGTAGACGTCGCGGTTCGGGTAGTGCGCGCTCATCAGCGAGTCGTGGAAGAAGTCGCCGCCGAGGACCTGGCCGAGAGCGTGCGCGACCCGTTCGCCGTCGCGGAGGCGGGCGGCGACGAGCGCGTGGTGGAGGTGTCCGTGCGCCGAGTCGTTCTCGGCGCCCCGGAGTTGGAGCGCGCGATGGGCGGCTCTCGCGAGTTCCGGGGTGTCGTAGGGGTTGATCTCGTCGAGGGGCCAGACACCGTAGAGGTGGCTGAGGTGGCGGTGGTCGTAGCTGTCGTCGAGGCCCGGCCAGGCCCATTCGGCCAGCGCGCCTTTGGAGTTGACCCGGTGCGGCGGCAGCCGGTCGGCGAGGGCGCGCCAGCGGTCGGCCTCCGGGGTGCCCGGGTGGTAGTCGGCTGCGGTGCGCAGCGCGTGCCGGGCGGCGGAGAGGTCCATCGCCGCGTTGATCGCGCCCCAACTGCCGTTCGAGGGACGGTTCTCGGGCGAGTAGGAGGGGAGGACGACCAGGTGCCCGTCCGGGTCGGTACGGGTCAGGAAGTCCTCGTAGAACAGGGCGACTTCGGCGAGTGCGGCGGCGGTGCGGGAGTCGCGTGCGCCGCGGGTCTCGTCGTGGTCGACGAGCGGCTTGAGCAGCCAGTCGGCGCCGGCGGTCCACAGATGCAGCGGGTACTCCCGGCTGAAGTGGTACGACAGCCCCGACTCGCCGTCGGTGTGCGCGGGCGCGACGACGCCTCGGGCGCCGAAGACGGCTCGGGCGTTCTCCCGCCAGTCGTCGAGCTGACGATGGATCAGGGAGGCGAGGGCGTACGTGACTTCGGGGAGGGCGGCGCTCACGGCGGAGGCGGTCTGGAGGTTGAGGTTCGCGTCGTTGGTGAACGCCCCGGACCACGCCGTGTCCCAGTCGCCGGTCCACAGGCCGGTGAGGCGGGGCGGGAGCAGACCGCTGGCGGAGAGGAGGTGGTACCGCCCCGCGGCGAAGAGCCGCTCCAGGAGCGCGGGGCTGGTGGGCCGCTTGAGCAACTCGGAGCCGGGAAGGGCCCGTTCGGTCGCTTCGCCCCGGAGATCGAGGGTGACGCGGTGGTAGGCCGTGCGGTGGAGGGCGAGGTGGCGGTCGAGGAGCGTGTCGTAGGACTGCCCTTCGCCGGTCTGCCGCTCGTCGGGCAGCAGGGCACGCAGGGCGCGGGTCTCCGCCGGGACGTCCAGTTCGCCGGTGTGGCGTCGTACCCGGGTGAGGAGCAGGACCTCGGTGGCGCCGACGATGCGAACTCCGGTTGGCGCGAGTCGAGTTGTGCCACCGGTGACCACGGCCAGGGTCACCCCGGTGTAGGCGCGGTCGCTGTCGGGGTAGCGGACGCGGAGGTTGAGCAGCGCGCCGTCGGAGGTGAGGAGCGTGCCGTGGCCGACGGTCAACCTGGGCGGTGTCCCAGGGAGTTGGTGCTCCTGGGTGAGATCGAGGGTGAGGTCGGCGGCCGTGACGTGCTGGACGACCACGTCGTCGGCGCGGGAGACGAAGACGCGGCTGCGCCATGCACCGCGATGGGCCGTGACCTCACCGGTGGCGAAGTCGACGGAGCGGCGGTAGTCGCGTTCCGCGCCGGCGGCCGACCGGCTGCGCAGCCGTGTCTGAAAGGCGGGATGGAAGGGCTGAACCCACTGGAGCGGACGCCCGTCCGTGAAGTCCTCGGCGGCGGTGAGGTCACCGGCGAGCAACCGCTCCTGGAGCGCGAAGAGTTCGGCGGCGAGGCGCGGCGGCCGGGCGTGCTCGGCACCGTTCGGGCGGACGAGGGTGTGGTGAGTGACGATGACACGGTCGTCGTCCGGATCACCGAATATGAGGGCTCCGTGATGGCCGTTGCCACTGAGGTAGGCGTCCTCCCAGCGGGCGGCGGGGAGGGGTTCCCACGTCCCGTGGACGGGACTCTCAAGTGCGGGCCCACCAGTCATGGCCGTAGCACCGCCACGCCGTAGCGGCTGAGGGTGAGTTCGCCCTCGACGGTCGCGCCTGTGAGCAAGTCGTCGTAGCTGCCCGGGACTTCGACGGTCACCGGTTCGCGTCCGTGGTTGAGGAGGAACAGGAGTTCGCCGCGTCGTACGGCCTCGACGCCCGCCGGAAGTCCTTCGAGTACTGGGCGGACGCCCGCCTCGGCGGCGGCACGGGCGAGCAGGGCGCGGAGCGCGTACGGCTCGGGGAGGGTGGAGACGTACCAGGCCCGGCCCTTGCGCAGTACGGCCGGCAGGCCGTCCAACTCCCCGCCCTTGTAGGGGATCGCCTCGTCGGCGGCGCCGTCCTCGGGCTCGATCTCCTCCGACCAGAGCGTCCCTCGGAAGCCCTCGCACTCGACGGTCTCCCCCGGGTCCAGCGGCCACCACTCGTGCAGGGTGCGGATGCCGAAGAGGTCGCGGAGGCGGGCGTCCATGCCGCCGGGGCGGACGCGGTCGTCCTCGTCGGCGATCCCCGTCAGGAAGCCGCAGACGAGGGTGCCGCCGCCGCGGACGTGGGCGAGGAGGTTGTCGATCGCGGTGCCGGTGAGGAGGTAGAGCTGCGGGACGACGACCAGCTCGTAGGTGGACAGGTCGTGTTCGGGGTGGGCGAAGTCGGTGGTGAGGTGGGATTCCCAGAGGGCACGGTGCCAGGCGCGGACGATCTCGGGGTGGTCGACCTCGGTGGAGAGGCGGCCGTCCTGGGCGCCGGCCCACCAGGCGTGCCAGTCGTGCAGGATCGCGATGCGGGAGGTGATGTGACGGTCCGTCACTCCCTCGCCTATGCGGGCGAGTTCGGCGCCGAGCTGCTTGACCTCCTGGAAGGTGCGGCCCCGCTCTCCCGCGTGGCCGAGCATCCCGGAGTGGAACTTCTCGGCGCCCTGCCGGGATTGGCGCCACTGGAAGTAGCAGACGGCGTCGGCGCCTCGGGCCACGGCCTGGAGAGACCAGAGGCGGTTGAGGCCGCGCGGCTTCGGGTGGTTCACCCCACGCCAGTTGACCGGTCCCGCCGCCTGCTCCATGAGCATCCACGGGCCGCGCGCCTGCGAGCGGGTCAAGTCCTGCACGAGGGCGGCACTTTGGGCGCCGAGCGGATCGCGCGGGTCGGGATAGAGGTCGACCGAGACGACGTCCTCCTCCTCGGCCCAGCGCCAGGCGTCCTGGCCGACCCACAGCGGCATGAAGTTGGTGGTGACCGGGAGGTGCGGGGTGTGCCGGCGGACGATGTCCCGCTCGGCGGTGTAGCACTCCAGGAGCATGTCGGAGGTGAAGCGCCGGAAGTCGAGCACGTGCGTGGGGTTGTTGAGGTAGTGGGCGTGGCGCGGGGGCAGGACGCCGTCCCAGGTGTCGTAGCCCTGGCTCCAGAAGGCCGTGCCCCAGGCGGAGTTGAGGGCGTCGAGCGTGCCGTATCGGGCGCGCAGCCAGCGGCGGAAGGCGGCGGCGGCCTCGTCGCCGTAGTCGAAGGTGCAGTACTCGTTGTTGATGTGCCACATCGTGAGGGCGGGGTGGCCGGCGTAACGGGCGGCCAGGGCCTCGGTGATGGCGGCGGCGTGGTGGCGGTAGACCGCGCTGGAGTGCGAGAAGTGCTGCCGTCCGCCCCACCACTCGATCCGGCCGTCGGCGTCGCGGGGCAGGGTCTCCGGGTGGAGGCGGCCGAGCCACGGCGGCGGGGAGGAGGTGGGCGTGGCGAGTACGACCCCGATTCCGTTGTCGTGCATCAGGTCCATCAGCCGGTCGAGCCAGCCGAACTTCCGTGCGCCGGGCTCGGGTTCGAGCTTGGCCCAGGAGAAGACGCCGAGGGTGACGGAGTTGACTCCGGCGTCCTTCATCAGCCGGACGTCCTCGGTCCAGGTCTCCTCGGGCCACTGTTCGGGGTTGTAGTCGCCGCCGAAGAGGACACGGCCACGGGTGGCGTCACCGAGCTGGGGCATCAGATCCGCTCCCCGTACTGGATGCCGCGCCCGTTGGTGGCGAGGTAGACCCGGCCGTACACACGCGGGTCACCGGTGATGCACTGCCCGGTCCAACCCCACTGGTGCCGGTCGTCGTTGATCCGCGCCCAGGTCTTCGCCTCGTCGTCGGAGCGGTAGACGGCGGTGATGGTCTCGGTGGAGCCGACCTGGTAGATCGCCGGGTAGTCGGCGCCGGGGGCGGGTCTGCCGAAGCCGAGGGTGTAGGAGGCCCAGCAGCTGGCGACTTTGCCGAAGCTCGCGCCGCCGTCCTCCGACCGGTAGAGCCCGTTCCACTTCACGCTCAGCCACAGGTCACCGGACCTGCCCGGCGCCGCGACCAGCTGGAACTGGCTGTCCCCGGCGGGCAGCCCGCCCGCACGCGCAGTGAACGAAAGGCCACTGTCAGTGCTGGCGTATAGCGTTCCTGTGTCGGTGTCGTATGCGTAGAAGAGCGTCGGGTCGGCCGGGTCGGCGACCGGCGTGGCGCCCTTCGGGAAGGAGGAGATCTCGGTCCAGGTCGCGCCGTTGTCCGCCGAGCGGTGAGCCGGGTACTTCGTGCCGTCCCAGTGCACGAAGGACCACAGCAGCGTGCCGCCGTCGGCGCCGGTGGCGATCGGCCCCGGTGCGTCGTGGGCGATGGAGGGCTGGGCAGCGAAGGGCGCCCAGGTCCGGCCGCCGTCGTCCGAGTAGGCACCGTTGCCGTTGTCGCCCCAGCCCGTGCGGACGACATACGCCGGCCTGCCCGCGGCCTGCGCGATTCCCGTCGCCGACCCGAACACGGGGTTCGTCGCCATGCCGCGCGACGGAGACGCCGTGAGCCGCTCGTGGTACATCACGCCGATGTCCCTCGATGCGCTGATCAGGTGCGCCTCCCCGACCGGGGGCGAGATCAGCTGGATCACGGACGTCTCCTCCAGGCCACGGATCCGCGGCGCCCAGTGCGTGAGGTCACGGGTGCCGTAGAGAGTGGCGCCGGTGCCGTAGACGACGTGCTTCGAGTCGTACGGGTCGACGGCGACGGCCTGGATCCACCAGCCGAACTTCGGCTCATCCGCACCCCACTTGAGGAAAGGAGTCTCGGACACGTCGAGGACAGCGGAGTCCTTGAGGGACGTCCAGGTGAGGCCACCGTCGGTGGTCCGGTACAGGGTGTCGACGGCCGCCCAGCGGTTGTTGGTGGAGACGACGACGGTCCCCGCACGACGGGCGTCGACGGCGACCCCGCCATAGCCGAAGGTGTCGCTGCCACCGGGCTGGACGGGGGTGACGTCCGTCCAGCGCCCGGTGGCAGGCGCGAGCCTGTGCACACTGCCGGCGGCCTGCCCGTTGGGCCCGGGTGCGTCGGCGTACGTCACGTACAGCTCGCGGGCGTGGCGGTCGTAGGCGGCGCGGATCGGGACCTTGGCGGAGGTGCCGGTGGGCTGCCCGGGGACGGTCTCCCAGGTGGAACCGTCGGTGGTGCGGTAGAGGTTGACGGCGGTCGCGCTCCCGTCGCCGTCACCCCACCCGGCGTAGACGGCACGACCGACGGCGACGAGGAAGGTGACGCCCTGGCCGGACGCGCTCGCGACAGCGGGGAAGTCGCTGACGGCTGCCCAAGTGGCCCCCCGATCGGCCGATTTGAGCAGCCCGTCGTGCCGGGTGCCGAGCCACAGGGTGTCACTGTCACGCGGGTCGACGAGCAGCCGCTCCCCGGCACCGCGCCCGTCCTCGTTGCCACCGAGCTTCACGGCGAGGTCGGTACGGGTCCAGGTGGCGCCCCGGTCCTCGGAGCGCAGGATCGCTCCGTTGCTCGCCCAGGACTGGGCGTAGGTGCCGACGGCGAGGTAGAGCCGGTTCGGGTGTGCCGGATCGACGGCGAGGGCCTCCACCCCGAGGAGATTCCAGTCGTCCCAGCCGAGTTGATCGGTGAGCGGGGTCCAGCGCGCGGTCCGGTCGTCCCAGCGGTAGGCACCACCGATGTCGGTACGGGCGTAGGCGAGACCGCGGACGGAAGGGTGGAAGAGGACGCCGGTGACGAATCCGGTGCCTCCGATGGTGGCGTTGCGCCAGCGGTAGGAGGGCGCTTCGGCTGCATGTGCCTTCGCGGTGATACCAGGCACGGCGGTGAGCGCGGCGGCAGCCGCGGTCCCGGCAAGAACGGCCCGGCGGCTCAGTCGGGACGCAAGCATGCGCATACCTCGCTGTATGAGATGGGGTGAGGAGACTTGCTTTTAAGGGGCGCGGGGCTGTATCGATTTGCGGCTCCGCCGCGTGGGCGCGACCAGCCCCAACGCGCCCGCAGCCAAAACACAACCGATTCAGCCCTTAACGGCGCCTGTCAGCATCCCCTTCTTGAAATGCCGCTGCACGAACGGCGAAAGCACAGCCACCGGCAGCAAAGCCATCACCATGACCGCCATCTGCACGGCCAGCCCCGACAACTCCCCCGTCTTGATCGCCTGCCCCAGCCCCACCGGAGCCTCCTGCTTCTGCACCAGCTGGATCATGACGTTCTGCAACGGCATCATGTCCTGGTCATTGAGATACAGAGACGCGTTGAACCAGGCGCTCCAATACCCCACGGCGTAGAACAGCGTGATAACGGCCAGCACCGCACGCGACAAGGGCATCACGATCTGCCACAGAATCCGGAAATCACCGGCACCATCAATCCGCGCGCTGTCGATGAGTTCCTGCGAGATGCCCATGAAGAACCCGCGCAGCACAAGGATGTTGAACACGCTGAGCGCACTCGGCAGGATCAGCGCGAGATAGCTGTCGGTGAGACCGAGCGACTGCACCAGCAGGTAGGTCGGAATGAGCCCGGCGCTGAAGAACATCGTGGCGAGCAGCAGCATCAGGATCCACCGGTGCCCGAGCGAGCCGATACGGGAGAGGCCGTAGGCGCACAGGACGGACACCGTCATGGAGAACGCCGTGCCGACGACGGTGATGAGGACGCTGATGACCGCCGCGCGGGTGACCTGGCCGCCGCTGAGGAGTTCCTGGTAGGCGACGAAGGTGATGCCCTTGGGCACCATGACCAGACCGCCCGCCTGGTCGATGGTCTTGCGCGAGGAGAGGCTGGTGACGAGGACGATCCAGAGCGGGAAGAGGATGCCGAGGCAGGCGAGGGTGAGGACGAGGCCTTTGCCGGCCAGCCCGGCCCTGCTGGGTTCCTCCTCCCAGGTCGGGCGAGGCGGCGCGGCCCAACGACCGGGCTGTCGTACGGACTTGACGGGATCGACGGGCTTGTCGATGACGGCGGTCACTTCTTGTACACCCCCTGCTCGCCCATGAGGTGGGCCACTTTGTTCGCGGCGAGGACCAGGCCGAGGCTGATCACGCCCTTGACGAGTCCGGCGGCGGCCGCGTAGCCGAAGTCCTGGTTGCGGACGCCGTTCCACCAGACGAAGGTGTCGAGGACCTCCGCCGCTCCGGGTCCCACGGCGTCGCGTTGGAGCAGGATCTGTTCGAAGCCGACGGTCAGCGCATCGCCCACGCGGAGGACCAGAAGCAGTGCGATCACCGGTCGGAGTGCGGGCAGCGTGACGTGCCACATGCGGCGCCAGCGGCCGGCGCCGTCCATCGCGGCGGCCTCGTAGAGGTCGGGGCTGACGGAGGACAGCGCGGCGAGGAAGACGATGATCCCCCAGCCCGCGTCCTTCCACACGCTCTGCGCGGTGACCAGGAACTTGAACGTGTTGGGGTCGGTCATCACGTCGAGGCCGTCGAAGCCGTGTTGCCGCAGGAGCTGCGAGAACAGCCCTGCCCCGCCCAGGAGTTGCTGGAAGACGGCGATGACCAGCACCCAGGAGAAGAAGTGCGGGAGGTAGAGGATGGCCTGGGAGAGCGCCCGGACCCGGGGCCTGACCACGCTGTTGATGAGCAGCGCGAGCAGGATCGGGATCGGGAAGAACAGGATCAGCTGGAGGAAGAACAGGACGAGCGTGTTCTGTACGGCGCTCCAGAACGCGGAGTCCGCGAAGATCTGCTGGAAGTTCTCCAGGCCGACCCAGGGGCTGTGCAGCATCGAGACGATGCCGTTGTCGCTGACGTAGGGGTCGTAGTCCTCGAAGGCGACGATGTTGCCCAGGATCGGCAGGTAGTTGAAGACCAGGATGAGCAGGACGGCCGGCAGGGTCATCAGGAGCAGGACGCGGTCGCGTCTGAACCTGAGGCGCCAACTCAGCTTTCCCTTGGGGCGGTTGGGCCGGGTGCCGGTGGCACCGCCGGACGCCACCGGGGACTTGCCCGTCGTGTCGGCCTCGGTCCTGCTCCGAGGCACCGTGCTGTGGGACACGGCCGTTCTCCTTGCCTCGGTACCCGGTCAGCTCGTCGCGGTGCCGTTGTCGTCGAGCAACTTCTGGTACCAGGCGCGGAGTTGGTCGCCGCCCTTGCTCTTCCAGTCCGACACGGCCTGCTGCATGTCGCTGATCTTCTTGCGGCCCCGGGTGATGTCGTCCTCCAACTGCTCGAAGTCGTTGGAAAGGTTGGTGTAGCGGCTCGGCTCGGTGATCTGCTGACCGTAGAAGCTCGACTTCTTCGTGAAGGCGCCCATCCGCTGCTGCCACTCGACCTGTGCCTTGGCGACCTCGGGGAAGTCGGGGTGAGCGATGGTCGAGGCGGGGCTGGCGACCATGACGTAGGCGTTGATGACCTCGTTGTTGCCCTGGTCGGTCTTGGTCGGCACACCGTTCTTGACGGTGTAATGGGTGCCCTCCACGCCGTAGTTGGTGAGCATGTACTCCTTGGTGCCGTACGGCGCGGCGGTGACGTTGGCGACGGCCAGCGCGTCATGGATGACGGACTCGGAGGCCTTCTTGCTGATGAAGGCGAAGATGCCGGCCGGTTCGCCGGCCCAGAAGGTCGGGTCGCCGCCGTCGTGGGCGAAGATGTCCATGCCCCAGATCTTGTAGTCCGGGTTCTGGGTGGCCTGTTCGGCGGTGCGGCTCCACCACTGCGAGATGTCCTGGTTGTAGATGAGGAACTCGCCGGCGGCGAACTTGGGCCCGGGGTCGGTGGCCTGGCTCTTGCCGAGCTTGGCGTCGGGGTGGACGACTCCGGCGGCGAACAGCTTGCGGGTCCACTCCAGCGCTTCGAGGTACTCCGGGGTCTCGATGCGGTTGACCAGCTTGCCGTCGACGAGGTTCCAGCCGAGCGACTTCTCGCTGCCGGAGAGCACGCCCCAGGCGTTGAAGGCCGTCCACTTCATGTCCATGCAGGCCCAGCGCTTGGCCTTGGCGTTGGTGATCTCCTTGGCCAGCGCCATGAACTCGTCGGCGGAGGTGGGGACTTGGTACCCCTCCTTGTCGAAGATGTCCTTGCGGTAGAGCGGCACGATGTTGGGCACGTACGAGGACGGCATCGGCAGTCCGCGCAACTTGCCGCCGAAGATGCAGCGCTGCCAGGCGTCGGACGGGATCGCCGCGAGGTTCGGGTAGTCCTTGACCTTGTCCCCGGAGAGGTAGGGGCCGAGGTCGGCGAACTTGCCGATGATGGCGCTGGGTATCTTGCCGCCCATGTTCCAGCCGGGGACGACCACGACGTCCGGGATGTCGCTGGAGGCGAGGACCGCGCCGAGCTTCTGGTCGTAGGTGTTGCCGTCCTGGTTCTGCCAGGCCACGTCGACGCCGATCAGCGCGTTCATCGCCTTGTAGTAGGCGTTGTCGCTCTTCGGCGGGGAGCCCCAGAACGGCGACATGATGGAGACCTTGCCGCCCTTGCCGAGCTTCTTCGGCACCGACGTCTTCAGCGTGGCGAGGTCGAGCTTGCTGGTGAAGCCGACCGAGGAGCCGTTCTTGGAGGCGATGTCCGGGGTCACCACATTGCCGGCGACGAACGCCGGCAGCAGCTTCTTGACGCCCTTGCCCTGCGAACTCCCCCCGCCCGAGCCGCTGTCCGAGGCGCCGCAGGCGGAGAGCAGCGGTACCCCTCCCGCCACCGCTGCGGCGACGACCGCCGTGGAGGCGAGGAAGCTTCTCCGGCTGGGAGCGGAGGCGGCGGAGGCGTTCGGCGTCATTGCGTCAACCCTTCATGGCGCACCAGGACACCCGGCGGTGGAGCCGTCGGCTGCGGTGTCTTGAGTGGAACAGAGCACTTAGTCGAAGCGCTTCGATGTTGCTGCGAGGTTAAGTGAACGCCCGAGGGTGCACAAGGGTCGCTTCCAAGATTCCTCCGAGGTGTAGGGGGTGACCTGTCCGTATGCGCTGCTTGAAATAACGGTGAAGGTCTCTTGACACCCGCTCCTCGTCGAATCAGCATCGAAGCGCTTCGAAAGAGCCGCGCCGCTCCATCGCAAGGGGAACCCCACGTGACCGCACAAACGCCGCCTACGCCGCCTTTCCGCGACCCGCAGCTGCCGTTCGCGAAGCGCATCGACGATCTGCTGGCACGGCTCACCCCCGACGAGAAGATCGGATTTCTGCACCAGTACGCGCCCGCCGTGGAGCGTCTGGGCGTCGCCGCGTTCCGCACCGGCCAGGAGGCCCTGCACGGGGTGGCGTGGATGGGCCCGGCGACGGTCTTCCCGCAGGCGGTGGGCCTGGGCGCGACCTGGAACGAGGAGCTCGTACGCCGGGTCGGCGACGCGGTGTCCAAGGAGGTCCGCGCGATGCGCGCCCGCGACGACCGCGTGGGCCTCAACGTCTGGGCCCCCACGGTGAACCTGCTGCGCCACCCGCTGTGGGGCCGTAACGAGGAGGGCTACTCGGAGGACCCGAGGCTGACCTCGGCGATCGCCACCGCGTACACGCGCGGCCTGCGCGGCGACCACCCGACGTACTGGCGCACCGCCCCCGTCCTCAAGCACTGGCTGGCGCACAACAACGAGACGGGCCGCGACATCACCTCGTCCTCCGTCCGCCCGCGCGTGCTGCACGAGTACGACCTGCGCGCGTTCCGCGAGACGGTCGAGGCGGGCGCGGTGGCCGGGGTGATGCCCGCGTACAACCTGGTCAACGGCCGCCCCAACCACGTCTCGCCGTACCTGCGCGAGCAACTGCGCACCTGGACCGACGAGGACCTGCTGGTCTGCTCGGACGCGGGAGCGCCCTCCAACCTGGTGGACTCCGAGCACTACTTCGACACCCACGAGGAGGCGACTGCGGCCTCGCTGCTCGCCGGCGTGGACAGCTTCACCGACCACGGCACGGACGGCTCGACGATCGTGGCGCGGGTCCAAGGGGCCGTGGAACAGGGCCTGTTGACGGAGGCGGACATCGACGTGGCGGTCCGCCGCCAGCTGTCGGTCCGGTTCCGGCTCGGCGAGTTCGACCCGGCGCACGACCCGCACGCGGGCATCGAGGACTTCGACACCCCGGCGCACCGGGCCCTCGCCCAAGAGGCCGCCGAGCAGGCGGTCGTCCTCCTCAAGAACACCGGCGACCTGCTGCCCCTCGCCCACGACACCCGTCTCGCCGTGGTCGGGCTGCTCGCGGACGAGTGCAAACTCGACTGGTACAGCGGCACGTTGATGCACCGCTCCACCCCGCTGGAGGGCGTGTACGAGCGATTCGGCGCCGAGCGCGTCGAGTTCGCGGAGGGCGTGGACCGGGTCCGGCTGAAGACCTCCCAAGGCGCCTACCTGCACGTTCCGTTGGCGGACGTGCCCGACGAAGTGCGCGGCGCCGAGGGCGCGTTGGACCCCGCCCTCCTCGCGGGCCGTACCGACCTCCCGCCGCTCACCACCGACACCACCGGCACCGAATTCGCGCTCGTCGACTGGGGCGAGGGCGTCCTCACCCTCCGCGCCCCCGACGGCCGTTACCTCTCGGTCGCCGAGGACGGATACGTGCGCGCCTCCGCCGACCAGCCCGGCGGCTGGGTCGTCCAGGAGACATTCCGCCTGGAACCCCACGAGAACGGTCACCTCCTGCTGCACATCGGTACGGGTCGCCACGTCTCTGTCGCCGCCGACGGCGTGAAGGTTGCCGACGACGGCGGAGAAGTCTTCGAACCGGTGGTCGCCGAGCGCGGCGAGGAGGCGGTGGCCCGGGTAGCCGAGGCGGCCGACGTGGTGCTCGTCGTCGCGGGCAACGACCCGCACATCAACGGCCGCGAGACCGAGGACCGTACGACGCTCCAACTCCCGCCCCAGCAGCGGCGTTTGCTGCGCGCGGCCCGCACCGCGAACCCGAACACGGTGCTGGCCCTGGTCTCCGCGTATCCGTACACGGTCGACCCCTCCGAACTCCCCGGCCTCCCCGGCCTCCCCGCGATGCTGTGGACCGCCCACGGCGGCCAGGCGGCGGGCACCGCCCTGGCCCGCGTCCTCGCCGGCGACGTCTCCCCCGCCGGCCGCCTCCCCCAGACCTGGTACGCGGCCGACACCGACCTGCCCGGCCTCCTCGACTACGACGTGATCGGCAGCGGTCAGACGTACCTCTACTTCGAGGGCACGCCCCTGTTCCCGTTCGGCCACGGCCTGTCGTACGCGTCCTTCTCGTACGGCGACCTGAGCACCCGGGCCGAACTCGGCGCGGTGCACGTGGAGTTCACGGTCACCAACACCGGGGACGTGACGGCCGACGAGGTCGCGCAGGTGTACAGCAGCGCGGTGGACCCGTCGGCCACCCGCCCTCTCAGTGAACTGGTCGCGCACCGCCGCGTGCGTCTCACTCCGGGCGAGACGGCGCGGCTCTCCTTCGAAGTCCCCTTGTCCGCCTTCGAGTTCTGGGACGTGAAGCGCGGCGGCCGACGTCTCGAATCCGGTCTGTACGACCTCTTCGTCGGCGCCTCCAGCGAGGACGTCCGGTTGCGGACGACGGTGACGCTCACCGGTGAGCCCGCCGCACCCCGCGATCTCCTCCAACGGGGCCTGCCCGCGGCCGACTTCGACGAGCAGTCGGGCGGCGAGCTCGTCGACCGGACAAAGGCGGCGGGCGACGCGGTGACCGCGGTGGGCGGCGGTACGGCCGAACTGACGTACCGGCACTGCGACTTCGGCACCGGGGTCACGGAGGTGACCGTGGAGGTGGCGGGCGAAGGGGCCGTAGAACTGTCCTTCGACGGCGGCCCGACACTGGCCCGACTCGCCCTGCCCGCCCCGACGTCGGGCCCGTACGACTACACCACTCTCGGCGCCGGGATCGTCGCCGAGGGCGTGCACGACGTGCACATCAGGCTGCGCGGCCCGTTGCGGCTCGCGCACGTCGGCTTCTCCGGCTGAGGGTCCGGAAGCAGGCCGGCGGAAAGCAGGGGCCCGGCACCGGAAGGCATCGGTGCCGGGCCCGCTGCGGCGAGACTATATGAAAATGGTTCCCATTAGCTAGGGCTGTCGGGTGAGAGAACGGTCAGAGCGCGAGGCCCGTCAGCACCAGCACCCGCTCGTAGGTGTAGTCGTCCATCGCGAACTTCACGCCCTCGCGGCCGACACCGGACTGCTTGGCGCCGCCGTAGGGCATCTGGTCCGCGCGGTAGGACGGGACGTCGCCGATCACGACACCGCCGACCTCAAGCGCGCGGTGGGCGCGGAAGGCGACCTGCACGTCGTGGGTGAACACCCCTGCCTGGAGGCCGTACTTGGAGTCGTTGGCGGCGGCGAAGGCGGCGGCCTCGCCGTCCACCTTCGTCACGGTGAGCACCGGTCCGAAGACCTCCTCGCAGGAGATCGTCACATCGGCGGGTACGTCCGTCAGCACGGTCGGCGCGTACGAGGCGCCGTCGCGCTTGCCGCCGGTGAGGAGGGTGGCGCCGGCGTCGACGGCCTCCTGGACCCACGACTCGACGCGCTGCGCGGCGGCCTCGCTGACCAGCGGTCCGACGTCCGTCTTGGCATCGCCCGGGTCACCGGTGACCTGGGCCTCGACGGCTGCGACGATGCGCGGGAGGAGACGGTCGTAGACGGCCGTGTCCGCGATGACCCGCTGCACGGAGATGCAGGACTGGCCGCCCTGGTAGTTGGAGAAGGTGGCGATACGGGTCGCGGCCCAGTCGAGGTCGGCGTCGGAGGAGTAGTCCCCGAGGACCACGGCCGCGCCGTTGCCGCCCAGTTCCAGGGTGCAGTGCTTGCGCGGCACCGAGTCCATGATCGCGTAGCCGACCTTCTCCGAACCGGTGAAGGAGATCACCGGGAGCCGCTCGTCCTGGACGAGGGCGGGCATGTGGTCGTTGGCGACCGGCAGGATGCTCCACGCGCCGGCGGGCAGTTCGGACTCGGCGAGCAGGTCGCCGATGATCAGGCCGGAGAGCGGGGTGGCCGGGGCCGGCTTGAGGATGATCGGCACGCCGGCCGCGATCGCGGGGGCGATCTTGTGGGCGCACAGGTTCAGCGGGAAGTTGAAGGGCGCGATGCCGAGGACGACGCCCTTCGGGAAGCGGCGGGTCAGGGCGAGACGGCCCTGGCCGCCGGCGTCGGTGTCGAGGCGCTGGGCCTCGCCGCCGTTGAAACGCCGGGCCTCCTCGGCGGCGAACCGGAACACGGACACGGCCCGGCCGACCTCGCCGCGCGCCCACTTGATGGGCTTGCCGTTCTCGGCGGAGATGAGCTGCGCGATCTCCTCGGTGCGCTCGGCCAGCCGCCGGCTGACGTGGTCGAGGGCGGCGGCGCGGACGTGGGCGGGGGTCGCGGCGAACTCGTCCCGTACGGCGTACGCGGCGGCCACCGCCTCCTCGACCTGGGCGTCGGTCGGCACGCTGACCTTGCCGACGAGGCGTCCGTCCCACGGGGAGGTGACGTCGAAGGTGTCCTCGCCGTTGGCCTGACGGCCGGCGAGCCAGAAGGCGTGGGTGGAAGTCATGTCCCGGCCCTTCCGCGTTGGGGGTGGTCTTGGGGCTTCTCGGTCAACCGTAGGTGCGGGGAGGCCGCGGTGCGTTTAGCCGAGTCGTAGTGGTGCCGGACGGGAACAGTACAGTTCGGCAGGGCCCGTCACTCCGTGGCGGCTGTCGCCTTCAAGGCAAGCCACAGCTCCATCCGTACGTCCGGATCGTCGAGGGACCGGCCGAGGATCTCCTCCACCCGCCGCATCCGGTACCGCAGGGTGTGCCGGTGCACCCCGAGGTCGGCCGCCGCCGCGTCCCACTGGCCGTGCCGGGACAGCCATGCCCGCAGCGAGGCGACCAGGTCCCCGCGCCCGGTCGCGTCGTGCTCGGAGAGCGGCCGTAGCAACCCGTCCGCGAAGGCCCGTACCGCGTCGTCGGCGAGCAGCGGCAGCACCGACCCGGCGGCCAGTTCCTCGTGCTCGACGAAGACCCGCCCGCGCCGCCGGGCCACCGACAGCGCCTGCTCGGCCTGCTTGTAGGCGGCAGCGGCGGCGATGGGGCCGGCCGGTGCGGAGAGTCCCACGACCGGGCCGTCGTCCTCGGCCTGCTCCCGCACCTCCGAGGAGGCGCGCTCGGCCTCCAGCGCCGCCGTGTACTCGCGGCAGGCCTCGACGGCCGCGCCGCCGTCGACGGCGAGCACGACCAGCCGCTCCGATTCGTGCGGCCCTTCCGGTACGACGAGCACGGCCTCCCCGGCACGTGCCGCCGCCGACTCCACGACCTCGGCGAGCCCGCCCAGCGGGTCGCGGTCCGTACCGGTGCCCTCCCCCACGATCACCCGGAACGGCGCGTCGAGGAGCGGTCCGAACAGGTCCCCGGCGACCGCCCGGGCATGGTCCGGCTGTCCGGCGAGCAGCATCCGCAGCACCGCCGCGCCGATCCGCTGCTCGGCGGCCTGGAGGGACCGTGAGCGTTCGGTGGTGAGGGTCAGGAGCGCGATCGCCGAGTGGACGGCGTACCGTTCCGCCGTCCCGAGCGCGGCGGCCGTGCCCACCGCGAGGGCGGCTTTCGGCCGGCGTCCGGTGCCCAGGGAGTGCAGTTCGACGCGGTCCTCGTTGTCCGGGAGGCCCACCACGGAGGAGGCCGGCGCGGGGCGCTCCCGCAGCCGTTCCACGTCCGCCGTGAGCCGGGCGGCCCGGCGGCCGGCCCACTCCGGTGCGGTGGCGACGACGGCGCCGGACGTGTCGTAGAGCGCGGCCCACCCGTCGACCTGCGCGGCGAGCACGGTGAGCAGCCCCTGCGGACCGTCCGCGAGAGCCTGCCTGGTCAGCTCGCGCTGAGCGGCGAATCCGGCGGTCACGGCCCGGTACTGGTCGGCGGCGATGGCGGCGGAGACGGCCTTGCTGATCGCGATGAACGGGGTCCGCCGGGGCACTTCGAGCAGCGGCAGCCCCTCTTCCTCCGCCGTGTCGACCAACGCCTTCGGGATCTCGTCGTAGTTGACCCCAACGGCGAACCCGAGCCCCACGACCCCCGCCCCCACCAGCCGCCTCACATACCGCCGCATGGCCTTGGGGTCCTCCGCGTCCAGCTTCAACGCGGTGATCAGCAGCAGTTCCCCGCCCTCCATGTACGGCACCGGGTCGGCCAGTTCACTGACATGCGCCCAGCGCACGGGCACGTCCAGGCGGTCCTCGCCGGCGCGCACGGTGAGCTTGAGCGCGGAGTGGTGGACGAGGGAGGCGAGGGTGGGGGGCATGGGGCCTTCAGTCGAGGAAGATCAGGCGTGGGCGATCAGTGCGATCTTTTGGCCGTCGCGTACGAACGGCCTGCCGCAATTCTGCCTCACCGTACGGTCGTGACGCCCCCGTATGTCCGGTTCAGTGCCCCTGCCCGCGCAGATCCACCAGCAGCGGAGGCGCGTGTTCCCCCTTCACGCTGGTCAGCGACAGCACCGCGTGCCCGGCCGGCACACCGTGCGCCAGTTCGGACGCGGACCAGCGTTCCCGCTCGACCTGGCGGACGGTGACGGCCTCCGTGGTCACGGCCTTGCCGGTGATCAGTTTGCGGAGGGCGTGGATGGCGCGGGTCATGGGCTGGTCGGCGAAGACGGTGTGCTTGGCGACGTCCGTGGTCTCCACCCACTCGGTGCCCCAGGCCTGCGCGAAGCGGCTGCCGTCCCAGGTGGTGACGCCGGCCAGTGCCATCCGGCAGCCGACCGCGCCGTACAGCGGGCCGTGCAGGGCCTCGGGCACGTCGCCGACGGTGCGCAGGGCGAGGACGACACCCGCGTCCTCGGAGCGCAGCCGCTGGATCCGGCGCAGTGACTCGGTGGTCACGGTGCCGGTGGCGTCGTCGAGCACGAGGCAGGCGAAGTGCCCGCGCTCACGGCCGCGCACCAGCGCGGTGAACTGCGCGAGGACCAGCCGGGTGAGTACCTTGGCCGCCTCGTCGTGCCCGTGCTCGGGCAGGTCGATACGGACCCGCAGCGGATGGTGGGCGACGGCCCGCAGCGAGAACGGCCGCGCGGTCCCGCCACCCGCTCCGAAGAACTCGGCGAACACCGGGCGGTCGAGCAGCGCGAGCCGGTCGGCGAGGTCTTGGCCGGGGTCGTTGCCACCGCCGGAATGGCGCATGCGGGAGTCGAGTTCGCGCCGCATCATGGCGTGTCCGTCGTCGGTGAGCGCCCCGCTCAGTTCCGCCAGGGCCCTCGGCTCGCCCTCCAGGAGTTCGCGCAGCACGGGCAGTGCGGGGAACCTTCCGTACGCGGCCCGGTAGGGCCCGAGGAGCTGGGCCAGGGCGCCGGCGGCACGCTGTGTGTCCACGGTGTCGAGGTCTCCGACCAGGGCCTCCGCGAGCAGGGCGGCGGCCTCGTCGGGGTCGCCCGACTCGGCGTACGGGTCGAGGTCGTGGACGGACGCCGGGTCCCCGACGCGGACGATCACGTCGAAGGCGTCGTCCGGGCCGAGCGGCGCACCGGCCGCGCACACCGCGACGACGGCGCACCGGCCGGTGAGGGCCTGAAGGGTGAGGTTCTCGACCAACGGCCGCACCACGTGCCGTGTCTTGCCGGAGCCCGAGGGTCCGACGACGAGCAGCGAGGTGCCCAGCGTGTCCGGGCCGAGCGCGGTGCCGACGCCGCGGTAGGCGAGCGCGGTGCGCTCACCGGCCGCCCAGGTCCCGATCCGCACCTGTCCGGCGAGCAGGTCGTGCCGGGCGATACGGCCGGGCAGGTCACGGGAGCCGGAGGGGTGGGTCCAGGCACCGCCGGCGGCCCGCAGCACGGTGCGGGTGAAGGAGGAGAGGTCGCCGGTCCGCCGGGCCCGCTTCCAGGCGTGGTCGACGCGCGCGCAGTCCACGTCGTTCATCCGGCCCGCCAGCACCTCGTGGGTGAGGACGTCCGCGGCCTCGAACTGCCCCGCCTCCCGCAGCTCGGGCCAGTGGGCTCGTGACCCGTCGGTCGGTGCCGGCTCGGCGGCCGGCTCGCTCGGTGCGTGCCGCTCCCGGAGAAGTGGCAGCCAGCCGCCGATCCGGGCGAACGGCCACAGGAGCAGTACGCCGATGACGACGTAGAGCAGGTTGCCCGTCAGCGGTGTGGAGATGAAGTCGTAGCCGCCCGGGAAGAGGTTGATGAGGTGGTAGACGGGACCGGCCACCGGAAGCGCGTTCCAGCCGACGTCGTAGACGCTCGGGATCACGACCAGGTTCTCCGCGACCACGGCGCCCAGCAGCGCGAGCAGTGCCCGGGCCGGCTGCGGGCGGCGCGTGACGAGGTGCCGGACGATCTCCGGCCAGCTCCCCAGGCGCCCCATGCCGTAGACCAGGATGCCGAAGAACACGCCGTCGGCCACGGCCACGGCGTCGAAGCCCTTGCCCTTGGGTGCCGTGGTGCCGGCCCACCACCAGTCGCCCGGGGTGAACACCTTCAGCAGCGCCCATTGGTACGGGATGCTGCCGTGCTTCCACAGCGACCACAGCACCATGCCGACGACGAGCGGGACGAGGACGCCGACGATGGTGATCGGGGACAGCCGCTCGGTGTTCTTCTCCGGCTTGGGCACGCGGTACCCGAACCGCCAGATTCCGGGGCCGGCGGCGGGCCGGGGCTCGTTGAGCCAGTCGGCCACGGCGGTGCCGGCCGCGCCCGGGGCGTGTGTCGGCCTCGGCGGGACTCCGGGCGCCTCCGTGGGCCGTGCCGGACGCGGCACAGGATTCGCATGCGTACCCCGCGCGTCCCGCGCCCCGTCGCTGTCCATCGTCCTCGCCCTCGCCCTCGCCCCTTGACCAGCCGTTCCGTACACCGTCAGCGAGTCAATCTAACGCGCCCAGAAGGGGAGTTCACCGTTTACGCGCCCGGGCCCACCGCAAGCTCCGCGAACCCGGCACTGTCCACCACGGACAACCCGCGGCGCCGACACCGCCCACATGGAGCATGCCCACCCCTCGCCCCCGGTCCTAGCCTGCGAGAAAGGAAGAAAACGAAACAGGACAGCGCGTAAGCGTCCGCACCACCCCAGGAGCCCCTCATGACCGCACTTCCGCAGGAGCGCCGCGTCGTCACCGCGATCCCCGGCCCGAAGTCCCAGGAGCTGCAGGCCCGCCGTATCGCGGCGGTCGCGGCCGGTGTGGGTTCCGTGCTGCCCGTGTTCACCGCGCGCGCGGGCGGCGGGATCATCGAGGACGTCGACGGGAACCGCCTCATCGACTTCGGTTCCGGTATCGCGGTGACGAGCGTCGGCGCCTCCGCCGAGGCCGTCGTACGCCGTGCCACCGCGCAGCTCGCCGACTTCACCCACACCTGTTTCATGGTCACGCCCTACGAGGGGTACGTCGAGGTCGCCGAGGCACTCGCCGAGCTGACGCCCGGCGACCACGCCAAGAAGTCCGCGCTGTTCAACTCCGGCGCCGAGGCCGTCGAGAACGCGGTCAAGATCGCGCGGGCCTACACCAAGCGGCAGGCCGTCGTCGTGTTCGACCACGGGTACCACGGGCGCACCAACCTCACCATGGCGCTGACCTCGAAGAACATGCCGTACAAGAACGGGTTCGGCCCGTTCGCACCCGAGGTGTACCGCGTTCCCGTCGCCTACGGCTACCGCTGGCCGACCGGTCCCGACAACGCCGGTGCCGAGGCCTCCGCGCAGGCCATCGACATGATCAACAAGCAGATCGGGGCCGACAACGTCGCCGCGATCATCATCGAGCCGGTCCTCGGCGAGGGCGGCTTCATCGAGCCGGCGAAGGGCTTCCTGCCCGCGCTGAGCGCATTCGCCAAGGCCAACGGGATCGTCTTCGTCGCCGACGAGATCCAGTCCGGGTTCTGCCGTACGGGTCAGTGGTTCGCGTGCGAGGACGAGGGTGTCGTCCCGGATCTCATCACGACCGCGAAGGGGATCGCGGGCGGGCTGCCGCTCGCCGCCGTCACCGGTCGCTCCGAGATCATGGACGCCGCGCACGCCGGTGGGCTCGGCGGTACGTACGGCGGCAACCCGGTCGCCTGCGCCGGCGCGCTCGGCGCGATCGAGACCATGAAGGAGCTCGACCTCAACGCCAAGGCCAAGAACATCGAGGCCGTGATGAAGGCCCGGCTCGGCGCCATGGCCGAGAAGTTCGACATCATCGGCGATGTGCGCGGACGCGGCGCGATGATCGCCATCGAGCTGGTCAAGGACCGCACGACCAAGGAGCCGAACCCGGAGGCGACGGCCGCGCTCGCCAAGGCCTGCCACCAGGAGGGGCTGCTGGTCCTGACCTGTGGCACCTACGGCAACGTCCTCCGCTTCCTGCCCCCGCTGGTCATCGGGGACGACCTGCTGTCCGAGGGCCTCGACATCATCGAGCAGGCGTTCGCACGCATCTGAGCCACCCCCTCCCGTACTTCCCGGCCACACGGAACTCTCGGCTCCCGCACAGGAGCCGCGCCCCATGCGTCCCACCCGCCCCAGCCCTTTCATCGTTGATGATTCACAGGCTGGGGCGGCGGGCGTCAGGCCGTGTGAAGAAGGTGTGCGGGGTACATGACGGGACGCGAATCCGCCTGACTTCCCTCCAGTCACTGCCGTAGGTTCTACCCAGATGAGAGATACACCCCGCCCACAGGGGACTGTGGGCGACTTCAGGACGAGGCCTCCCCAGCTTCGCCCTGGTCGTGCCCTCGCGCACACAACAGGAGCCTCCGGCTCCGAATCTCCTCACCGATCGGACAGTCGCCCGCCCCAAACCCCCCGGGGCGGCCGACGATCCGATCCGGACGGCCGGCTCGGAACTACCCCCCCTGTTCCGGGCCGGCCGACCTCCTTTTTCTGGCTTCTTCTCGCCCTTCCCGCGCTGCTCTTCGCGGTGATCACCTGGCAGGTGGCCTCCGACGGCCCGCTCCTCCGCCTGGACGAGCGCCTGAGCCGCGCACTCGTCCACCCGGACCGCTTCTCCGAACTCCTCGCCGACCTCGGCAACGTCCAGGTCGCGGTTCCCGTTCTCGTCGTGGTCCTCGCCTACGTCGCATGGCGCGGCCGTGCCAGTGGTACGGACCGCTGGTGGCCGGCACCCCTCGCGGCGGCCGTCCTGATGGCCCTGGTCCCGGCACTGATCGTCCCCGTCAAGGAACTGATCGCCCGCGGCGGAACCCCTGCGGTCCCACCCGGCACCGGCTACTACCCCTCAGGCCACACCGCCACCGCGATGATCGCGTACGGCGCCTCGACGCTCGTCCTCCTTCCCTGGCTCCGGACGTCGTACGCCCGTCGCGGAGCCGTCGCGATCTGCGTCCTCCTCGTCGCCGCCGTCAGTTTCGGGCTGGTCCGGCGGGGCTACCACTGGCCACTGGACGTGGTGGCCAGTTGGTGCCTCGGGACCGTGCTGCTCGCCTCGCTGCGGCTGTTCCTCGGCCGCATTTCGAGCGGGCCTCAGCCGAAGTAGCCGTCGAACGTCCTCTGGAACTCCCAGTTCGAGTAGCGGTCCCAGTTGATCGACCAGGTCATCAGGCCGCGCAGCGTCGGCCAGGTGCCGTGGGTCGTGTACGAGCCGCAACTCACCTTCTTCGTCAGGCAGTCCAGGGTTTTCGTGACCTCGGCGGGAGCCACGTAACCGTTGCCCGCGTTGACCGACGCGGGCATGCCGATGGCGATCTGGTCGGGGCGCAGGGCCGGGAACATGTTGTTCGTGTCGCCCGCGACCGGGAAGCCGGTGAGCAGCATGTCGGTCATCGCGATGTGGAAATCGGCGCCGCCCATGGTGTGGTACTGGTTGTCGAGACCCATGATCGGGCCCGAGTTGTAGTCCTGGACGTGCAGCAGGGTGAGGTCGTCGCGCAGAGCGTAGATGACGGGCAGATACGCCCCGCACCTCGGGTCCTGGCCGCCGAACTTGCCGGTGCCGTAGAACTGGTAGCCCATCTGCACGAAGAACGTCTCGGGCGCCATACTCAGCACGAACTTCGAGCCGTACTTGGCCTTCAGGGTCTTCAGGGCCGAGATCAGGTTGACCACCACGGGAGTTGTGGGGCTCTTGAAGTTGGTGTCGCTCGCGTCGAGGGAGAGCGAGTGGCCCTCGAAGTCGATGTCCAGGCCGTCCAGGCCGTAGGTGTCGATGATGTTCGAGACCGAGGAGACGAAGGTGTCGCGGGCTGCGGTCGTGGTGAGTTGGACCTGGCCGTTGGCGCCGCCTATCGAGATCAACACCTTCTTCCCCGCCGCCTGTTTGGCCTTGATGGCCGCCTTGAAGTCGGCGTCGCTCTCGACGTTCGCGCACTCGCTGACTTGGCAGCGAGTGAAGCGGATGTCGCCCGAGGTGGCGGAGGTGGGTTCGCCGAAGGCCAGGTCGATGACGTCCCAGCTGTCGGGGACGTCGGCCAGGCGGGTGTAGCCGGATCCGTTGGCGAAGCTCGCGTGGAGGTAGCCGACGAGGGCGTGGGTGGGGAGGCCGGTGGTGGGGCCCGAGCCGGTGGACGTGGTCGCGGTGACCGCCGTCGACTTCGGTGACTCGCCCGCGTCGTTGACCGCGGTGACCTGGAAGCTGTACACCGTCGCGGCCGTCAGACCGCTCACGGTGGCCGAAGTCCCGCTCGCCGTCTGGACTTTCACCCCGTCGCGGTAGATCGCGTAGCTCGTCGCGCCGGTGACGGCGGACCAGGATAGGGCGACGGAGGAAGAGGTGACTGAGCCGACGGTGAGGCCTGTGGGGGTGGTTGGCGGCTGGCCCGGGTCGACCGCGGGGCCGGTGAGGGAGATGTCGTCGGCGTAGTAGGCGCCGGTGGCGTACCAGCCGTGGGTGTAGATCGTGACCTTGGTGGTGGACGCGCCGGTGGTGAAGGTCGTCGTCAACCGCTGCCAGTCCGGGGCCGATTGGGTCCAGGTGGAGACGTCGGTGGTGCCGGTGCCGCTCGCGCCGAGGTAGACGTAGCTGCCGCGGACGTAACCGGCAAGCGAGTACTGCGAGTTGGGTTTCACGGTCACCGTCTGCGCGCACTGGGCGTAGTCGTTGCCGGCCGGGGTCGCCTGCAACGCCGAACTGCCGCCGTGCACGGGCGACTTGACGGTCGTACCGCTGCTCGCGGAACAGGACCAGTTGTCGAGGCCGGACTCGAAGCCTCCGTTCTTCGCCATGTCCGCGTCGGCCGCACGGGCGGCCGACGAGAGTGCGGTGATGCCGGGTACGGCCAGCAGGGCGGCCGTGAGCATGGCGAGGACGGGTCTGGGGCGATCCACAAGTGCCTCCGGGCATGGGGGATTTGGAGGGGTGGAGCGCGCCCAATTTGGTCCAGACCAATTAGCTTGTCAAGACCTCAGTCGATTACCCGCCCTCCCCTTCCGTCGCCAGCCCCGCCGCCGCCTCGTGCATGGCGAGTTCGAGGAGTGCGGGATCGGTGAGGGTGCCGGAGCCGTCCGGCGGTACCAGCCAGCGGACTCCGCCGGTCGACCGGCCGGGGTACGGCACGACGATCCAGGTGCCGGGTCCCGCCGTACGGATCCCGGTGCCGAGCCAGCGGGCCGCGGTGCCGGGCGGTACCAGGAAACCCATGCGTGCGTCGCCGAAGTCGACGAGTACCGGGCCCAGTTGATCGATGACCCGGGTGAGCACATCGAGCGTGGGATAACCGAGCTCACCCGGCAGGATGAGTACGTCCCAGGCCTTGCCGGCGGGCAGCAGCGCGATCCCCTGGGGATTGCGCTCCCATTCCCAGCGGCAGGCCTCCGGATCCGGAGCCACGGATGCCAGCCACTCGACGGCCGTCTTCGCCCCAGTCATGAGAAGACCTCCCTTTCTCGTGTCGACGCTGGTCGCGTCACAGGAGAGAGGGAGGTCGGCCGTCGGCATTACGCGGGTTCCGGCACCTCGAAGGAGTGAACCGGGTCACACCCTGCGAGCCGGGCTCAACTGTCGAAGCCCAGGCCCAGCTTGTCCATCGTCTTCAGCCACAGGTTGCGCCGGCCGCCGTGGTCGTCGGCGCGGGCCAGCGACCACTTGGTGAGCGCGATGCCCGTCCAGGCGAAGGGCTCGGGCGGGAAGGGCAGCGGCTTCTTGCGGACCATCTCGAGTTCCGTGCGCTCGGTGCGCTCCCCCGCGAGCAGGTCCAGCATCACGTCCGCGCCGAAGCGGGTGGCGCCGACGCCGAGTCCGGTGAAGCCCGCCGCGTACGCCACCTTGCCCTGGTGGGCGGTGCCGAAGAACGCCGAGAAGCGCGAGCAGGTGTCGATCGCGCCGCCCCATGCGTGGCTGAAGCCCAGCCCCTCCAGCTGCGGGAAGCAGGTGAAGAAGTGCTCGGCGAGCTTGGCGTAGGTCTCCGGCCGGTCGTCGTACTCGGCGCGCACCCGGCCGCCGTACGGATAGATCGCGTCGTAACCGCCCCACAGGATGCGGTTGTCGGCGGAGAGGCGGAAGTAGTGGAACTGGTTCGCCGAATCGCCCAGCCCCTGGCGGTTCTTCCAGCCGATCGACGCCAACTGGTCGGCGGAGAGCGGCTCGGTCATCAGGGCGTAGTCGTAGACCGGGACGGTGTACGAGCGGACGCGCTTGATCAGGTTCGGGAAGATGTTGGTGCCGAGCGCTACCCGGCGGGCGCGGACCGAGCCGTAGGGGGTGCGTACGGCCATGCCCGCGCCGTACGGCTTGAGTGCCAGGGCGGGCGTGTGTTCGTAGATCCGGACGCCGAGCCCGAGGCAGGCGCGCTTCAACCCCCAGGCCAGTTTGGCCGGGTTGAGCATCGCGACGCCCCGGCTGTCGTACAGGCCGGCCAGGAAGGTCGGGGAGTCGACCTGTTCGCGGACCGCTTTCGCGTCGAGGAACTCGGTGCCGTCGGCGAGGCCCTTGCTCTTCAACTCGGCGTGCCAGTCGTGGAGTTCCTCGGCCTGGTGGGGTTCGGTGGCGACGTCGATCTCGCCGGTGCGCTCGAACTCGCAGTCCAGGGAGTAGCGGGCGACCGCGTTCTCGATCTCGTCGAGGTTGCGGGCGCCCAGTTCCTCCAGCTTGTGGATCTCGTCGGGCCAGCGGGCGAGGCCGTTGGACAGGCCGTGGGTGAGGGAGGCGGCGCAGAAGCCGCCGTTGCGGCCCGAGGCGGCCCAGCCCGCCTCGCGGCCTTCCAGCAGGACGACATCCCGCTGCGGGTCGCGCTCTTTCGCGATGAGCGCGGTCCACAGTCCGCTGTAGCCGCCGCCGACGACCAGCAGGTCGCAGGTCTCGGCGCCGGTGAGCGCGGGCTCGGGGTGGGGCTTGCCGGGGTCGTCCAGCCAGTACGGGACCGGCCGGGCTTCGGAGAGAGACTTCGTCCAATTGGTGTTACGGCTCATGGCGCTTGGGGCCATGATTTCAACTCCCTACAGGGCGCTAGCGGTTATGCCTTTACCTTGTTGCGGCGGTTGGTGATCGCCATCGAGACGAGCACCAACAATACGGCGACGAGGAACATGGCCGTACCGATGACATTGATCTGAACGGGTGTCCCGCGCTGTGCCGAACCCCAGACGAACATGGGGAAGGTGACGGTCGAACCCGCGTTGAAATTGGTGATGATGAAATCGTCGAAGGAGAGCGCGAAGGAGAGCAGCGCGCCCGCCGCGATTCCGGGGGCCGCGATGGGCAGGGTGACACGCAGGAAGGTCTGCGCCGGGCCGGCGTAGAGGTCCTGGGCGGCCTGTTCCAGGCGCGGGTCCATCGACATCACGCGGGCCTTGACGGCGGTGACGACGAAGCTGAGGCAGAACATGATGTGGGCGATCAGGATGGTGTAGAAGCCCAGTTGGGCACCCATGTTGAGGAACAGGGTGAGCAGCGAGGCCGCCATGACGACCTCGGGCATCGCCATCGGCAGGAAGATCAGCGAGTTGACGGCGCCGCGGGCGCGGAAGCGGTAGCGGACCAGCGCGAAGGCGATCATCGTGCCGAGGACGGTGGCGCCGATGGTCGCCCAGACGGCGATCTGGAGGCTGATGCTCAGCGAGCCGCACATGTCGGCGACACCGCACGGCTGCTTCCAGGCGTCCAGCGAGAACTGCTGCCACTCGTAATTGAAGCGCCCCTTCGGCTTGTTGAAGGAGAACACCGTGACGATGACGTTCGGGAGCAGGAGATAGCCGAGGGTCAACAGGCCCGCGATGACCACGAAATGGCGCTTGAACCAGCGTACGACTGCCATTTAGACCAGATCCTCCGTCCCGGACTTGCGAATGTAGATGGTCACCATGGCGAGAATGGCGGCCATGAGGACGAAGGAGAGAGCCGCCGCCGTCGGGTAGTCCAGGATGCGCAGGAACTGCGTCTGGATGACGTTGCCGATCATGCGGGTGTCGGTGGAGCCGAGGAGTTCGGCGTTGACGTAGTCACCGGCCGCCGGGATGAAGGTCAGCAGGGTGCCGGAGACGACGCCGGGCATCGACAGCGGGAAGGTCACCTTGCGGAAGGTGGTGAACGGCTTGGCGTACAGGTCGCCGGCCGCCTCGTGCAACCGTCCGTCGATGCGCTCCAACGAGGTGTAGAGCGGCAGCACCATGAACGGCAGGAAGTTGTACGTCAGTCCGCAGACGACCGCGAGCGGCGTGGCGAGGACGCGGTCGCCGGAGGTCCAGCCGAGCCAGTTGGTGACGTCCAGGACGTGCAGCGTGTTGAGGGCGCCGACGACCGGGCCGCTGTCCGCGAGGATCGTCTTCCAGGCCAGCGTGCGGATCAGGAAGCTGGTGAAGAACGGCGCGATCACCAGGATCATGATCAGGTTCCGCCAGCGTCCCGCGCGGAAGGCGATGAGGTACGCGAGCGGGTAGCCGAGCAGCAGACAGAGGATGGTCGCGGCGGCGGCGTAGAGGCCCGAGCGCACGAACTGCGGCCAGTACTCGGACACCGCGTCCCAGTAGGTCGAGAAGTGCCAGGTGACCTTGTAGCCGTCCTCCAGGGAGCCCGTCTGGATCGACGTGGAGCCCTGGTAGATCATCGGCAGCGCGAAGAAGACGATCAGCCAGAGAATGCCGGGCAGCAGCAGCCAGTACGGCGTCCAGCGGCCCCGCCTCTTGCGCGGCGCCTTCTCCTCCGGCGCCGGCGCCAGGGGCGGCGCCTCGGTGACAGCGGCCATCAGGCGGCCTCCTCCTCGGTGTCGACGCCCGCGTCGATGTCCTGCGCCGCGTCGAGGCCGAAGGTGTGCGCCGGGTTCCAGTGCAGGACGACGTCGGCACCGGGCCGCAGCCGGCCGTCGCGGTCGATGTTCTGGGCGTAGACCTCGAACTCGGGGCAGACCGGGCTGTCGATGACGTACTGGGTGGAGACGCCGATGAAGCTGGAGTCGACGATCTTGCCGGTGATGCGGTTGCGGCCGGCCGGGATCTCGCCCGCGTCGTCGGCGTGCGTGAGGGTGATCTTCTCCGGACGTACGCCGACCAGGACCTTGCCGCCGGTCGTCGTGGGCGCGGAACATCGCGCCTCGGGCAGGACGAGCTTGCCGCCGCCCGCCCTGAGGACGATGTCGTCGCCGGACTTGGAGTCGACCTCGGCCTCGATGAGGTTGGAGGTGCCGAGGAAGTTGGCGACGAAGGTGGTGTTCGGGTTCTCGTAGAGGTCGCTGGGCGAGCCGAGCTGCTCGACGCGGCCCGCGTTCATCACGGCGACCGTGTCGGCCATGGTCATGGCCTCCTCCTGGTCGTGCGTGACGTGGACGAAGGTGATGCCGACCTCGGTCTGGATACGCTTGAGCTCCAGCTGCATCTGGCGGCGCAGCTTGAGGTCGAGGGCGCCGAGGGGCTCGTCGAGGAGGAGCACCTTGGGGTGGTTGATCAGCGCGCGGGCCACGGCGACACGCTGCTGCTGGCCGCCGGAGAGCTGGTGCGGCTTCTTGCGGGCCTGCTCGCCGAGCTGGACGAGGTCGAGCATGTCGACGACCTGCTGCTTCACCGACTTGATGCCGCGCCGGCGCAGACCGAAGGCGACGTTCTCGAAGATGTCGAGGTGCGGGAAGAGGGCGTACGACTGGAAGACGGTGTTCACCGGCCGCTTGTACGGCGGGAGGTTGGTGACCTCCTGGTCGCCGAGGTGGACGGTGCCGGAGGAAGGTTCCTCCAGGCCGGCGATCATGCGCAGGGTGGTGGTCTTGCCGCAGCCGGACGCGCCGAGCAGGGCGAAGAACGAGCCCTGGGGCACGGTCAGGTCCAGCGGTTGCACGGCGGTGAAGCCGTTGTCGTAGGTCTTGCTGATACCGGAGAGGCGGACGTCGCCGCTGTTGTCCTTGGTGTTCATCCTCGTCACGCCCCTGTGAGCTTTGCGAACTTCTGCTGGTAGGCCGTCTCTTCCTTCGAGCTCAGGGAGCGGAAGGCGTGGGACTTGGCCGCCATGGCCTTGTCGGGAAGGATCAGCGGGTTGTCGGCCGCCGTCTTGTCGATCTTGGCGAGATACGGCTTCACGTCCCCGACCGGGCTGACGTAGTTGACGTAGGCGGCGAGTTCGGCGGCCGGTTCGGGCTCGTAGTAGTAGTCGATCAGCCGCTCGGCGTTCGTCTTGTGGCGCGCCTTGTTGGGGATCAGCAGGTTGTCGGTCGACGTCATGTAGCCGGCCTCGGGGATGACATAGCCGACGTCCGGGTTGTCCGACTGGAGCTGGACGATGTCGCCGCCCCAGGCGACACAGGCCGCGAAGTCGCCCTTGGTGAGGTCCGACGTGTAGTCGTTGCCCGTGAAGCGGCGGATCTGGCCCTTGTCGACGGCCTTCTGGAGGCGGGCGATGACCGCGTCGTAGTCGTCGGTGGTGAACTTCGCCGGGTCCTTGCCCATGTCGAGCATGGTCATGCCGACACTGTCGCGCATCTCGGTGAGGAAGCCGACGCGGCCCTTGAGCTTGGGGTTGTCGAGCAGGTCCGAGATCGACTTCACCTCGACGCCGTCGAGCGCCTTCTTGTTGTAGGCGATGACGGTCGAGATGCCCTGCCACACGTACGAGTAGGCCCGGCCGGGGTCCCAGTCGGGGCTGCGGAACTGGTCCGACAGGTTGGCGTAGGCGTGCGGCAGGTTGGACGCGTCCAGCTTCTGGACGTAGCCCAGGCGGATCATGCGGGCGGCCAGCCAGTCGGTGAGGACGATCAGGTCACGGCCGGTGGCCTGGCCCGCGGCGAGCTGCGGCTGGATCTTGCCGAAGAACTCGTCGTTGTCGTTGATGTCCTCGGTGTACTTGACCTTGATGCCGGTCCGCTTGGTGAACGCGTCCAGGGTGGGCCGGTGCTTGCCGCTGTCGTCCGTGTCGATGTACTCGGGCCAGTTCGAGAAGTCGATCTCCTTCTCGGCGGCCGAGTGGTCGTCGGCGGACACACCGCCCTGCGTCTTGCCTGCCGCGGGGATCCCGCAGCCGCTCAGGGCGCCGAGACCGCCGACCGCGAGCGCGCCGCCGGCGGAGGCGCGCAGCACCGAACGGCGGGTCCACGCGGACCTGCTCTTGGTGAAGCTGCGCCGGACGGCGGCCACTTCGGCCGGGGTCAGGCGGTCGGGCTCGTACTGCTTCATGCGCGTGCTGCCCTTTCGGGAGGAGACGGCGGCGCCTTGGGCGGCCGTCAGTTCTGCTATCGGTCCCCGAAGATCGTGCGGTGCCAGTCCTTCCTGACGACCGCGGTGTTGTCGAACATGACGTGCTTGATCTGGGTGTACTCCTCGAAGGAGTAGGCGGACATGTCCTTGCCGAAGCCGGACGCCTTGTAGCCGCCGTGGGGCATCTCGCTGATGATCGGGATGTGGTCGTTGATCCACACGCAGCCGGCCTTGATCTCGCGGGTCGCGCGGCCTGCCCGGTAGACGCCCTGGGTCCACGCGGAGGCGGCGAGCCCGTACGGGGTGTCGTTGGCGAGCGCGATGCCCTCGTCGTCGCTGTCGAAGGGCAGCACCACGAGCACCGGGCCGAACAGCTCCGACTGCACGATCTCGCTGTCCTGGGCGGCGTCCGCGACCAGGGTGGGGCGATAGTACGCGCCGTTCTTGAGATCTCCCTGAGGAGCCTCACCGCCGGTCACCACGCGCGCGTAGCCACGCGCCCGGTCGACGAAAGCGGCGACGCGGTCGCGCTGGACGTGCGAGATCAGCGGCCCGAGGTCGGTGCCCGGGGCGAAGGGATCGCCGACCCGGACGCCCGCCATGAGGGCGGCGGTCTTCTGGACGAACGCTTCGTAGAGGGGCCTTTGCACGTACGCGCGCGTGGCGGCCGTGCAGTCCTGCCCGGTGTTGATGAGCGAACCGGCGACGGCTCCGTTGACGGCGGCTTCGAGGTCGGCGTCGTCGAAGACCACGAAGGGCGCCTTGCCCCCGAGCTCCAGGTGGATGCGCTTGACGGTGGCGGTCGCGATCTCGGCGACACGCTTGCCGACGGCGGTGGACCCGGTGAAGGAGGTCATGGCCACGTCCGGGTGACCGACGAGATGCTCACCGGCGACCTTCCCCGTGCCGGTGACGATGTTGATGACCCCGTCCGGGATGCCGGCCTCGGTGGCGGCCTGCGCGAACATCAACGAGGTGAGCGGGGTCAGCTCGGCGGGCTTCAGCACGATCGTGTTGCCGGCCGCGATCGCCGGGAGGATCTTCCAGGCGGCCATCTGGAGGGGGTAGTTCCAGGGCGCGATGGAGCCGACGACACCGATGGGTTCACGGCGTACGTACGACGTGTGGTCGCCCGAGTACTCACCGGCGGACTGCCCCTGGAGGTGCCGTGCGGCACCGGCGAAGAAGGCCGTGTTGTCGATGGTCCCGGGGATGTCGAACTCGCGGGTCAGCTTGAGCGGCTTGCCGCACTGGAGGGACTCGGCGCGGGCGAAGTCGTCGGCGCGCTCGGCGAGCACGGCGGCGAAGCGGTGCAGCGCGTCGGAGCGCTCGCCCGGGGTGGCGCCCGACCAGCCCGGGAAGGCCGCGCGGGCGGCGGCCACGGCCGCGTCCACGTCGGCCGTGCCGGCCAGCTCGTACGTGTACACGTCCTCACCGGTCGCCGGGTCGACGACCGCGTGGGTGTGGCCCGAGGTGCCCTTGGTCAGGCGGCCCGCGATGAACTGCGCGCCGTCCGCGAAGTACTCCTGAGCGGGGAATCGTTCCGGGGTGGCGTTACCCGGGTTGTGCATGTCGCTCTCCTCCGCCTTCGCCCCGCTTCGTCCGCTGGCGGGTGGCGTAGCTCCAGCTCGATTTGAATGCCGATCCTGACAGAGCAAAGGGACTCCAACAAGTGATTCCGTTGTTGCCTTTTGGTTACGCGACGGAATCCTTCGACCAGGTGTCGAGTCCATGTGGAAAAGGGGGGACGGAGTGTCAGTGGTGCCTGCAAGACTCGCGTGTATGGACGGGATCACGGGGAAGCTCGCGGCGGGCGCCGCGCAAAGGATCGATTCACAGGAAGCCCTGATCAGGGAAGTGCGCGCCGGGGCCAAGGTCAAGTACCTGCGCTTCTGGGGCCACCGGCCACGCCCGGACGGCCGCGTGAGCGCGAGCTGCCTGAGCCAGTGGTGGCCGTCGCCGTTCACAGTGGACGGGACGACGTACGCGACCGCCGAGCACTGGATGATGGCGGGCAAGGCGCGCCTCTTCGGCGACACCGAGGCGCTCGCGCGTGTGCTTTCCGCCGGTCACCCGTCCGAGGCGAAGAAGGCGGGGCGCCTGGTGCGCGGCTTCGACGAGGAGACCTGGGCGCGGGAGCGGTTCGGGATCGTCGTGGAGGGGAGCGTCCACAAGTTCTCGGCGGACGAGGAACTGCGGGCGTTTCTGCTGGGCACGGGGGATCGCGTGCTGGTGGAGGCGAGCCCCGTGGACCGGGTGTGGGGAATCGGGCTGGCCGCGGATGATCCGGGGGCGGAGGATCCGGAGCGGTGGCGGGGGCCGAACCTGCTGGGGTTCGCGTTGATGGAGGCTCGGGGGCGGGTGGGGTAGGGGGTGGGGCCTCTGCGGGGGGGGGTGGCGCGGCTGGGAGGGGGGGTCGGTCGGGGTTGGGGCTGGCGGTGACGGGGGTCCGGGGGTGTCCGTGGGGCGGGGGGCTTCGGCCGCTGTTGTGTGTTGGCCGATGGGAGTCCCCGGGGCGGCTGAGGTGAGAAGTGGGCAAGCCCGGGGGCGTATGGGCGAAGGCACTTCGCCACGGCCGGGTTCACGCTGATGGAGACTCTGGGGGCTTCTGCGGGCGCGTCTCGGGGGTCTGTCGGGGAAGGCGCTTCGACCACAGCTGGACTCACGCTGACGGCAGTCCGGGGGCAGCTGCGGTCGGAGGTCGAGGCGCGCCCGGGGTTCGCGTTGGCCGAGGGCGCCGGGCGCAGCTTCGGCGGGCGCGGCTCAGGGGCCCGTCGGGGGAAGGCGCTGCGGCCGTCGCGGGGCTCACGGTCGTGGAGGGCCGGGAGCCGGATCGGTGGCGCGAGCCGCGGGGGCGGGTCGGGAAGCGGCTGTAGTGGTCAGTCCTGGGGCGGGATCTGGGTCGGCAGGGCGGGTGCGGAGTTGTACGACGAGGTCGAGTCGGAGTCCTGGCGGTCCTGCTCGTGCTCGTAGGTCGCGAAGGCGATGCCCAGTAGGGCGATCACCGCGAGGCCGAGGAGGATGCCGACGATGCCCGTGATCATGCCTGCCTGGGCCTGGCCCCGGTTCGTGGCCTGGCCTCGGTCGGCCCGCTTCTTGCCCTTGACGCCCAGGACGACGGCGATGATGCCGAGGACCAGGGAGACGATGCCGTAGATGCAGAAGAGGCAGCAGGACAGGATGCCCAGCACCAGGGCAACCGTGCCCAGGTTGTTCTGCGGGGCCATCGGCATACCGGGCCAGCCGTAGCCCTGCGGGTAGCCGGGGTAGCTGTAACCGCCGGGCATTCCTGGGGCGCCTGGTGCGCCCGGGGCGTTGGGCGGGCCGTAGCCGGGGGCGCCGTAGGTGGGGAGGCCGGAGGGACCGACCGGTGTGCCGGGCCGGCCGTAGCCGGGGGCGCCGGAAGCGGGTGGGGTTCCGGGGGTGCCAGAGGCAGGTGGGGCGAAGCCGTCGGACGGGAGGGCGGTCATCGTGGGCTGGTAGTGCAGGGACGGCGACTGCGGCGGAGGCTGCTGGGGCTGGTCCTGTGGGGGCGGCCGCCGGCCGGGGGTCGGCGGCTGGGCGCGCTTGTCCAGTGATGGCTTGCTCTCCGGAGGTGCCCACGGGTCATTGTTCGCCCCCGCGCCGCCGTCCGGCTGTGTCTGGTCCCCCATGTCCCGTCCCCGTCCCCGTCGGTCGACCGTCAGGCGGACCATGCTAGAGCGTTCACGTGACAGTTCGGCCATACGAGTGGCGCCACGGGTCCCGCCCGGGCTCGGCGCGATCAGCCGCACACCGCGAACGGCGCCACCGGTCCCGACCGGCGCCATCACGCCCGTCGGCCACCCACCTCCGCCCCTCCCGGTCCCCGGCCTACGATGATCCCGAGTCATCGATCAGCCGATCACCCGCGTCCCGTACGGCACTGCCCGGGGCGCCGTTCCGGGGAGGAACCTTGTCCGACCACAGCGCCGTACCCGCCGCCGGTCAGGCCCGCGAGCTGCATGCCTTCATCGCCGGGCTGCCCAAGGCCGAACTGCATGTCCATCACGTCGGCTCCGCCTCCCCGCGGATCGTCTCGGAGCTGGCTGCCCGGCACTCCGACTCCACCGTGCCCACCGACCCCGAGGCCCTGGTCGACTACTTCAGCTTCACGGACTTCGCGCACTTCATCGACGTGTATCTGTCCGTGGTCGACCTTGTTCGGACGCCCGAGGACGTGCGGCTGCTGACGTACGAAGTGGCGCGGGACATGGCCCGGCAGCAGGTGCGGTACGCCGAGCTGACCATCACGCCGTTCTCCTCGACGCGGCGCGGTATCGACGAGCGGGCGTTCATGGACGCGATCGAGGACGCCCGCAAGGCGGCCGAGGCCGAGTTCGGGACCGTACTGCGGTGGTGCTTCGACATTCCCGGTGAGGCAGGGTTGGAGGCGGCCGAAGAGACCGTGCGGCTCGCGACCGACGACCGGCTGCGGCCGGAGGGGCTCGTGTCGTTCGGGCTCGGCGGGCCGGAGATCGGCGTGCCCCGGCCGCAGTTCAAGCCGTACTTCGACCGGGCCGTCGCGGCCGGCCTGCACTCCGTGCCGCACGCCGGTGAGACCACCGGACCCGAGACGGTGTGGGACGCGCTGGGCGACCTGCGCGCCGAGCGCATCGGACACGGCACCAGTTCCGCGCAGGACCCCAAGCTGCTCGCGCATCTCGCCGAGCACGGCATCGCGCTGGAGGTCTGCCCGACCTCCAACATCGCCACCCGCGCGGTCCGCACGCTCGACGAACACCCGATCAAGGAGTTCGTCCGGGCGGGAGTCCTCGTCACGATCAACTCCGACGACCCGCCGATGTTCGGCACCGACCTCAACAACGAGTACGCGGTCGCCGCCCGCCTCCTCGACCTCGACGAGCGCGGTGTCGCCGACCTCGCGAAGAACGCCGTGGCGGCCTCCTTCCTGGACGCGGCCGGCAAGGCCCGTATCAACGACGAGATCGACACCTACACCTCGGCGTGGCTCGCGCCCTGACGGTCGGCGCTCCCGCGCCAACCAGCACAATGAGCCCATGGAGAACGTGACCGCCGTGGGCCATCGCGGCGACCCCTACCGTGCCCGTGAGAACACCGTCGACTCACTGCGTTCCGCGCTCGAACAGGGCGCGGACGCCGTCGAGTTCGACGTACGAGTGACCCGCGACGGCGTGCCCGTGCTGCTGCACGACGAGACGCTGCAACGGCTCTGGGAGGTGGACCGGCCGCTGAAGTCGCTGTCCGTGGACGAGGTGCGCGGGCTCACGGACGGCGGGGTGCCGACGCTGGTGGAGGCGCTGGCCGCGACCGAGGGCAGCCGGGTGATGGTCGACCTGCCCGGCGCGGCCGACCCGCGGGCCACGCGCCGGATCGTGGAGGTGATCCGCGAGTACGGTGCGGACGACCGGGCCTACTACTGCGCGGGCGCCGACTCGATGCTCGCCGTGCGCGCGGCCGACCCGTCCGCCGAGATCGCCCTCACCTGGACCTCGCTCGCCCCGCCGCGCCCCGCCGTGCTGGAGGCGGTACGGCCGCGCTGGCTCAACTACCGCTTCACACTGGTCGATCGGGACCTCGTCGCCCGCGTCCACCGCGACGGCTACCTCCTCTCCGTCTGGACCCCCGACACCCGCCGCTCGATGCGCCGACTCCTCGATCTGGGCGTCGACTCGATCACCACCAACCGCGTCGGCGTCCTGTGCGGGCTCAGGAAGAAGGGGTGAGGGTGGAGGCGGCCGGGGCTCGCGGTCCCGCCGACTCCACCGGCGGGGCGATGGACTGAGCGTCAACCCCCTCCCCCACCCACAACCGGATGAGCAGCGCGGCCGTCGCCTCCAGCAGCGCCGCGCCCCGGTCCAACTCCCCCGCCGCGAAGGGTTCGCAGCCCACGTCGCGCACCAACTGCCGTACGACCGCGAGGGCTTGCTCGTTGTCGCCGCTCAGGGGGACGCCCAGGGGGCGGCTGTCGAACACCGGGGGTGTCAGGCGCCAGACGTCCTCGTGGCAGAGGTTGAAGGCCTTGACGACATGGGTCTCGGGGCCCGCCGCGGAGGCGAGTCGCTCGGCGGCGGAGGGGGCGCCCGCGGTGAGCAGGCGGAAGCCCTCGCCGACCGGGTTCGTGCAGTCGATCACCACACGTCCGGTGAGCGGGAGTTGGGGGGCGACCTCGATCGCCGCACGCCACGGGAGTGCCAGCAGTACGGCGTCGGTGCCGAAGTCGGCGGCCTGGTGGAGGGTGCCGTGGTCGCCGCCCCAGCGGCGCGCGAGGGCTTCCGCCCGCCCCAAGTCCCGTCCGCCGAACAGCACTTCGTGTCCCGACCGGAGCCATTGCGCGCCGAGCGCGTCCGCCATTCCGCCGGTTCCGAGGATTCCGATTCGCATGGCACGACAGTAGGAAGGGGCTCGGGCACCATGTGGTGCGTGACCTCCGAACCCGTGTTTCTCGCCGACTGCCGGGCCCGGCTCGCCTTCGATCTGCTGGGCAACACCTGGAACTGTGTGGTGCTCTGGGCCCTGCGGCACGGTCCGGAGCGGCCGGGCGAGTTGCGCGGGCGGATCGGTGGGATCAGTCAGAAGGTGCTGACCGAGACCTTGCGGCGGCTGGAGTTCAACGGGCTGGTGGCACGGCGGTCCTACGGTGGCTCGCCGCCACGGGTGGAGTACGAACTCACCGCGCTGGGGCGGACGTTGCTCGAACCGATCGACGCGTTCGGGGTTTGGGCGTTCGAGCACGGGGACGAAGTCATGGCCGCGCAGGACGACTTCACGCGCGGCGGTCAGACCCGGGAGACCTGAGCGACCGTCGCCGGGTCGGCCGGGGTGGTGCGGGTGACGTACTGGGGTACCGGGGCGTCGTCCTTTCCGGTGTCGCGAGTCAGGCCGTAGCGGGTCGCGCCCTGGGCGGGGCCGGTGGTGATGTCCTGCTCCACGGCGTCCCAGGTGGTGGGGAAGACGTTCAGGCCGTAGTCGGCGCCGCGTTCGTTGACGGTGAGGGTGACGCTGCCGTCGACGTAGAAGTACTCGTTCTGCCACATCTGTTGGGTGCCGGTGGGCAGGACGTCGTAGCCGGTGGTCTTGCTGCCCATGCCGGTGGCGGTGGGGTCGGTGGTGCTGACCGGGTCGTCCATACGACGGCCGCCGCCGGAGGCCACGTGGAAGAGCTTGCCCTTGAGTGCCGTCCAACTCGGCATGACCAGCGCGCCGGAGCGGTACTGCGGTGAGACCTGCCAGCGGACGAGGACGTAACCCTGGCCGCTGAGCGTCACGTTGTCCCCGCGGTGGTTCATGGTGGCGTGCGCGCCGCCGGTGCTGGTGAGGCCGGAGGCCGGACGGTGCGGGAGGGCCGCGGGCGGGGTGTCGGGGTTCGGGGCGCGGTCCACGGCGTCGACGACCGAGCCGTACGGTCCGCCGGTCGTCCTGGAGGAGGGGGACGGGGAGAGGGACGGGGAGGGGGGTGCGGTGGTCGCGGTCGCCGTGGCGGACGAGGGGTGGAGGGTACCGGCCGACGCGGTGGGGGTCAGGGCCCTCGGGGGTGGGCTGTCCGGGGTGTGGGTGGCGACGTAGACGCCGCCCGCCGCGATCGTCGCACCCGCCGTCACGGCGACAGCGGGCTTGGTCAGCAGCCCGAGCACCTTGGCCGGCCACCCGACGGCCCCACCGGCCAAGCCGACGGTCCCCGCCGCACCGGCAGCGCTTCCGGCGGAGCCCGCGGCACCGGCCGCACCGGCGGCACTTCCGGCTGAACCCGCGGCACCGGCCACGCCCGCCGAGCCCACGGCGCCTGCCCCGTGAACAGCACCCGCGGAGCCCGCGACACCGGCGGAACCCGAAACGCCCGCGCCCCCGGCCGAACCCGCGGCACCCGCGACTCCGGACAATCCCGTCGAGCCCGCGACACCCGAAGCTCCCGCAGCGCCTACGGTCCCGGCAGCATGCGCCGCACCTGAAGCCCCCGCGAGACCTGCCGAACCCGAAGCCCCGGCAGACCCCGCAACACCCGAAGCTCCGGCGCCCCCGGCCGAACCCGCGCCTCCGGCAAATCCGGTGGTTCCCGCAACACCCGAAGCTCCCGCGGCGCCTACGGTCCCGACGGCATGCGCCGCACCTGAAGCCCCCGCCGTCCCTGCCGCACCCACTGCCCCGACAGCGTGCGCCGAAGCCGCGGCACCGGCCGCGCCCGCCGCTCCTGCCGTCCCGCCCGCGCCCGCGACGCCCGAGGCCCCTGCCGAGCCGGCGAAACCGGCTGTACCCGCCGCCCCGGCCGGTCCCGCGAAACCGGCTGCCCCCACAGAGCCGCCCGCCCCGACCGCACCAGCAGCCCCCGCTGCACCAGCCGAACCAGTCACGCCGACCGCACCACTGACCCCGCCCAGCCCACTCGCCCCGGCCGCGAAAGCCGCCCCCGCCGCAGCCGCCGCCGTCTTCGCGCCGAAGGCCAGGGACAGGGTGAAGCCGATGGGGAGGGGGACCAGGGCGATGCCGACGAGGAGGCGTTCCGCGGGGACTACGGACTCTCGGGGGTCGCCGCAGTAGGAGCAGCCGCGCAGGTGGCGGGCCACGCGTTTGCGCCAGACCGAGTCCTGGCGGCCGTCCCGGCGGGCGGTGACCTCGCGGAGTTCGGGGCAGGCGCCGTCGAGGGCGCGGACGATGGCCCGGGCGGTCTCCAGGCGTTCCTTCATGCGCTGGACGCGGACCGCCGCGTGCTGGCGGCTGATGCCGACGGCCGCCGCGAGTTCGCGGCGGGTGAGTTCGCCGCCGACCTCCAGCCACCACAGGGAGAGGAGTTGGCGGTCCTCGTCGTCGAGCCAGCGGACCGCCTCCGCGACCTCGCGCCGCTGGCCCTCCAACTGGAGCCGCAGGACGGTCAGTTCGGCGAAGTCGGCGGCGTCGCCCGGTAGTCCGTCCGGGAGTTGGTCGGGGGACTTGCGGCGGCGGGCCCGGTCCCGGATCTGGCGCATGGCGATCGCGACCAGCCAGGACCGGAAGCTGTCGGGGTCGCGGAGCGAGCCGAGGTGGTCGACGGCGCGGAGCATCGTCTCCTGGACCACGTCGTCCACGTCCGCGTGGCCGTTGAGGGCACGGCCGACCACGTTGTAGACCAACGGCAGCCAGCCCGCGACCAGTTCGTCCAGCGCCCGCCGGTCACCGGCCTGCGCCGCCTCGATGGTGGAGTGCCACTGCCGCCCGTCCACGTCGTTCTCCGCCCTTCCCGACCTCACCCGGTCTCCCCCGACGTCACTTGCTGTACAGCAGCGTCCCGAAGCCGAGTTGGTCGTAGCCGCCGCTGTTGGGCCCGTAGTCGCCGCCACCGCCCTCCGCACGCACCTTCTCAGCCATGAGGGTGATGAACGGGGTGTTCAGGCGCCGCCGGCGGGCGTAGTGGTTGTGCAGAATCTCCCAAACCGGGCGAACGGCTCCCCGGGCTATGTCCGAGATCACAGACTGCTCCAGGTAGCGTCCGGCGCCCTGTCCGCTGCGCCAGGCGTACGTCGTGAAGGGCACGGCCGCGCCGAGGTTGTACTTGGCGACGTACTCGGCGGCCTTCATGAACCGGTTGTCGAGGTAGCCGTAGAGGTCGACGCCCTGGTTCCAGGCCATCTCGCAGATCGCGCCCATGAGGCCCATGCCCATCATGGTGTGGCCCTGGTCGCGGCCGCTCTCCTGCCACTGGGCGAGGTTCTGGCCGTCGTAGACGAAGGGGATGGCGTGCGTGAACGAGCCGTTGCCCGCACCGGACTTCATATAGGTCACCGCGCGTTCGAAGGTGGCGCGGTCGTCGCACAGGATGCCCGTCGCCATCAGGGAGGCGACGTTGCACAGGTCCCAATTCGCCCAGTAGTTGGTGATGTTGGCGGTGTTGTGGTTGGTGAGGAAGTCGGTGTTCATCGACACGAAGACGGTGTGCAGCATCTTCTTGAAGCGGGCGAACTCGAAGTCCGGGTGGTCGCGGACGAGTTCGGCGGCGTTGGCGAACTGGTAGCCGTAGATGCCGGAGGCCAGGAAGCGGTCGGCGTTGCCGTTGACCGAAGTCAGTTTGGCCGACCAGGCGTTGAGGATGGCGACGGCCGTGTCGCCGTTGGCCTTGGTGCCGCCGATCCGCCAGCGCAGGGCGTTCTGGTAGGCGGCGTGGATGTCGTTGTAGAGGGTGACGTAGTTCTGGCCGGCGCCGCCGCGCACGACGACGGCCTGCGGGCGGGGCTGCCAAGTGCTCGCGGAGTGCCGGTTGTCGGTGAGCCGGGTCCAGCCCTTCAGCCAGGGGTCCTTGTGGGCGGCGATCCGGACCTTGGCGCGGTGCAGGTCACCGGCGTTGTGCAGCATGCCCGGGTGGACGAGGGCCTGCGGCCGGGCGGTGGCGGTGCCGATGGCCGTGCCGGGCTGCGCGGCGTCCGCACCGCCTCCGGAGAACGCGGCGATCCCGCCGCCCACGACTCCCGCCGCCGCGACGCCGCCGCCGAGCGTGAACAGGCCCCGGCGGGTCAGGCGGTGCTTGTTGGCGGCCTTTCGGGCACCGGCCGGCTCGGGGGCGCCGGTCGGTTCGGGTGCGTTCGTTGCCATGTGGGTGGCTCCGGTGCGTGAGGAAGCGGAGGACGCAGAGGGAGACGGGGTGAAGGCTTCGGCGATAACAGTTTTTTCGGCGCCGGGTTGGATCCCGTAGGGGGCGACCCCGGTAAACCCCTTGTTCCGCACGGGAGTTGGTCCGGGTGATGCCAGGGGTGGGTGCCCTCCTCGCCGACGATCCGCGGACGGCCGTAGCCGATGAGGCTGATCACCGACAGCCACCGCGGAACTCAGGAGCAGCCGATGCGCACCCGCCGTCGCACCACCGTCGTCACCGCCTCGCTCGTCCTCGCCCTCGCGGCCGGCCCGCTGGCCGCACCCGCGTTCGCCGCGCCCCCGGCCCCCTCAACTGCCGTACGGGGAACGGCCGGTCCGGACGCCGAGGCGCTGCGGGCCGCGCTCGCCGGGCTGCCGGACGCGGATGCCACCGCGGCTCTCGTACGGGTGGGCGGAACGGACGGGAGCTGGCGCGGAAGTGCCGGGGTGCACGATCTCGAGAGCGGTACCGCCGCGGATCCGGACGCGCGCTTCAGAGCCGGCTCGACGACGAAGGTCGTGACGGCGGCGACGGTGCTCCGGCTCGCGGCACAGGGGAAGGTCGACCTGGACACACCGGTCCAGCACTACCTCCCGGGGCTGCTCACGAAGGCCTTCGAGCCCGTCTCCGTACGGCAGTTGCTCAACCACACCAGTGGCATCCAGGCCGGCGACGGCTTCGGGGACGCCTTCGAGGACCAGTACGCGCACCGCTTCGACACGCTCACGCCCCAACAGGTCGTCGCGTCGGCGGTGGCGAAGGGGCCGGAGTTCCGGCCGGGCACGCGGCAGGACTACCTCAACATCAACTACACGATCCTCGGCCTGCTGATCGAGAGGGTGACGGGACACTCGTACGCCACGGAGGCCACCCGGCTCGTGCTGCGCCCGGCGGGCATGCGGGACACGTACTTCCCCGGCACCGACCCGCGCATCCGCGGCCCGCACAACCACGGCTACCAGGTGGTCCAACAGGCCGACGGCACAACGAAGTTCGTCGACGTCACCGACTGGAACCAGGCGGACCGGTGGGCGGCCGGCGACATGATCTCGACGACCGCCGACCTGGAACGGCTGATCACCGCGCTGTTCCGGGGCCGGATCGTACCGGGGCCGGAGCTGAAGGAGATGTTCACGGTGCCGTCCGGTATCGAGGGCGCCAGTTACAGCGCCGGGCTCCAGCGTTTCGAGTACGGCGGGAAGGTCTACTGGCTCAAGTCCGGTGCCCGGTACGGCTACAGCGCGGTCGTCCTCGCCACCCGCGACCTGTCCCGCACCCTCGTCTACTCGGTCGATTCGACGGACGCCAAGGGCGAGTCGATGAACGCGGTCGCGATGCGGATCGCGCTGGCGGCGCTCAAGTAGCCATACCCGGCACGGTAGTTGGCGCAAGCACCGCTTCCAGCCGCTTGATCTTCTTCCGGACGACGTACAGCGGGACGATCCCGATGACCCCGAAGGACATGTCGATCACCGTCCACCAGAGGGGAATTCCGCGGATCGGTCCGCAGATCAGGGCGAGCGGGATGATCCCGGCGCAGGCGATCATCCCGAACTCGACGACCCAGATGTTGCGGACCGGGTCGCGGTAGGGGCCGTAGAAGGCGACCGCGATGACGAGGTGGGCGAAGGCCAGCCAGTCCGTGCCGTAGAGGAGGAAGGGGTAGTCGGTGTCGGCGGTGTCGAGTCCCTGGCGTACGCGCTCGATCCAGTCCGCGAGGGCGGGCAGGTAGTGCGGTACGGACAGGGACCTCAACACTGCCTCGGCCCAGCGGAGTTCGTGGACCAGCGGGAAGGCGGTGGCGCCGCTGAGCACCAGACAGACGACGAACAGGGCAAGCCAGGCGCGGATGCCCTTCAGGAGGGCGGCTCTGTCGTTCATGACGGCAGCCTACGCCGTTATTTGAACGCGTTCAAAACAACGTCACGACGCCCCGAGACTCCCCCAGAAGTCCAGGTCGTGTTCCTGGGCGAAGTCACGGGTGGACTGGGAGCAGGCGGCCGGAGGCGCGTCGCTCGACGGGGCCGTGTCGCAGGCCTTCAGGGACATCAACTCCCCTGTCCCCGTACGGTACTTCGGCCAGTTCGGGAGGCCGGAGCCGTTCGGGTCGCCGGTCGCGGTGAAGTGGTCCCAGAAGGTGATCATCTGGTGGGACAGCTCCAACTGGTCGTCGTCGTACGGCAGCGTCTGGCCCAGGTAGTCCCAGAGGTAGCCGAGGTCGTCGACGTGGATGGCGCCGCCGAAGGGGAAGTCGTGGGCGGTGGCGCTCTGTTGCTGGAGGCGGTAGATCGAGGTGAAGTGCGGGGTGTCGCTCTCGGCGAACTCGTAGGCGTACGTCGGCACCCAGCGCGACAGCCGTGCCATCAGCTGTTGGCGGTCGTAGGAGGTCGAGCCGTTCTGGACGGCGGTCCAGGCCTGGCCCGGGGTGAGGTAGGCGGTGAGCGGGTATTCGGCGAGGACCTTGGCCGCGTTCGTGCCGTACGTCGACCTCACCGACTGGGTGTACTGGTCGGCGGTCATCGGTGTGCCGAGGTAGTCGTAGTTCTGGAAGGTGAACAGGCCTCGCTCGCTGTTGGTCTGGCCGAGCATCACCGGGACTCTGGTGAAGTTCCCTGTCTGTACGGCTGTTGCCGGGTCGAGTGGGAAGGCCGTGCCGCCGAGGGACGGACGGACCGGGGCCTTGAGCTGTGCGGCGACGATCGCGGCGGCGGGCTTGGCGCGCAGGCAGGCGAGGACGTCGGACGCGGTGGCGCAGCCGATCTCCTGGACGAAGGCCCGGCTCTGTGTCTCACCGGCCGCCGCCGACTGGAGGGCGCAGCTGCCGCTCATGATCACCGCGCGGGCGAACAGACCCTTGGCGGTGGGCGAGGCGAGCTGGTCGCAGACCGAACTGCCGCCCGCGGACTGGCCGGCGATGGTGACGTTGCCCGCGTCGCCGCCGAAGTGCCCGATGTTGGACCGCACCCAGCGCAGCGCGGCCTGCTGGTCCAACAGGCCGTAGTTTCCGGCGCCGTTGGCGTTCTCGGCGCGGAGTTCGGGGAGGTTGAGGTAACCGAGCGGTCCCAGGCGGTAGTTGACGGTGACGACGACCGCACCCGTCTGCTGGACGAACTTGCGCGGGTCGGTGTCCTGGCCCGCGCCGCCGAGGAAGCCGCCGCCGTGGATCCAGACCACGACCGGGGCGTCGGCGCTGCTCCCTTGCGGGGCATAGACGTTGAGGGCGAGGCAGTCCTCGGTGGTGATCGCCTTCTCGTAGCCGGGGTCCCAGCCGGAGGGCTGGGCGCATCGGTCGGCGAAGCGGGTGGCGTCGCGGACGCCCGTCCAGGAGGCGACCGGGCGGGGGGCCGTCCAGCGGTCGGCGGCGGTGGGGGTGGCGGCGTACGGGATGCCGAGCCAGGCGTCGTATCCGGTCGCTGCCTGGCCCTTCACCTTGCCCGAGGCGGTGGGGACCACCAGCGAGGTGCGGTGCGAACTCCCTTGTGCGGGAGGGGATTTCAGCGCGTGTACGGCGATCGGGGACAGGAGCCCAAGGCCGAGCACGCTCACGGTGGCCAGGGTGGTGCGGACTCTGCTGCGGAGTGTCGTCGTCCTTCCCATGACTCACTTGTGTAACCGCTTGGCAATATTGTCGGCAAGATGTGCGACACGATTGGCCGCAAATACCCCTGTGGGCGCGGGAGTTATCGCGTACGGGTCGGTACGGCCGAGGGGGCGACGGTCCGGGCCGTGGGTGAGGCCGATGCCGATGCCGATGCCGTGGGGATCCTGGACGGTTCCGTGGTGGGGGCGCTCGTGCGGCTCGGGTCCGGGGTGGGGGTGGGAGTGGGTGCCTTGGTTGCGGGCAAGGGGGACGGAGTCGTAGGACTGCTGCTCGCGGGGGGCGGGGCGAGCGGGACCGTGGGGGTCACGGGGGTGTCGTGGTGGGCCAGGCGGAACGGGAGGGCGGCGAGGACGAGGACCGCGCAGGTCGCGCCGGCGCCGGCCGCAGCGCGGAGCAGGCGGCGGCGGTGCGCGCCGCGGCGGATCGACTCGTAGCGGCCGGGGGGCGGGCCCAGGTACTCGGCGGAGGAGGGCCGCAGGATGACCGTGAGGGGGTCGTCGAGGGCGAGATCGGGCTCCCGCCCCTCGTCCTCCTCGTCAAAGTGTGTGGTCAAGGCTTCTCCTCAGATGGGCTCGGAGCAGTTCGCGGGCCGCGTGGAGGTCGGCCTTGATGGTTCCTTCCTTGCGCCCGGTCAGCACGGACACCTCCCGGATCGGCATGTCAGCGTAGTAGTGCAGGAGGATCGGGACGCGCAGTCGTTCCGGCAGCGACTGGACGAGCAGCCGTACGGACGGGTCGGTCTGTTCGGTGGGCGGGCGTACCGCTTCCTCGGTGGTGGCGCGGCGCACGGCCCGGCGTTCGCGCTCCAGTTTGCGCCAGTGGTCCCGGACCAGGTTGGCGGCGGTGACGTAGAGGAAGCCGCGCGGTTCCGCGACCTTCGTCCAGCGGGCCCAGAGCCGGGTGAAGGCCTCGGAGGCGATCTCGTGGGCCGTCTCGTCGTCGTCGACGAGCCGGCGGCACCAGCCGGCGAGGCGCGGGTAGACGGCGGCGAACAGTTCGGACGCTGCCGTCTCGCGGGACCGTTTCAACATGCTCCGTAGGGGGTGGTGAGGTTCACGGAGGAAGACCCCGGACCGCCGGCGGGGGTTCCGGCGGTCCGGGATCCGGACCGGATCAGGGGCTCGGGGCGGTCAGGGCCGCAAAGACGATCACGTTGTCGAGGTAGCCCGTACCGGTACGGGTTCCGCCGCAGGTGATGAGCCGCAGTTCGGGGCGGTCCACGTTCCCGTACACCTCGTCCGAGGGGAAGTCGGCCTTGGCGACCGTCCGCACCTCGGTGACCGCGAACACGGCCGTCGTGCCGTTCTCCAGGCCCACGTCGATCCGGTTCCCCGCGCGCAGCCGCGCCAGGTGGCGGAAGACCCCGTCCCCGTACGCGCCGACCGTCACATGCCCGAGGATCACCGACGGCCCGGTCGCGCCGGGCGTCGGCGAGTAGCGGTACCAGCCCGCCCGGTCGTGCGCCGTGATCGGCGGCACCTGCACGGTGCCGTCCGCGGCCAGCCCCAGCCGCATGACCGGGGTGTCGACCCCGATGGCCGGGACGCGCAGGGTGACCGGGACGGACCTTGCGAGGGCGTGGACCGGCTTCGCGGTGGCGGTCGGCGAGGAGGGCGTCGGGCTTCCCTGCTCCGAACTCCTCTGTTTCGCGGCAGAGTTCGTGGCCGGGGCCGTCCCGTTTCCGCCGCCGCAGCCGGTGAGCAGGGCCGCCGCCGACGCCGTGACGAAGGCGCGCCTGGAGAGCGAGGTCATGCCCCGGTCGCCCTCCGGCGCCGTACGACGACGAAGGCGCCGCCACCGACGACGGCCGCGGCGGCTCCCCCGCCGATCAGCGTGGTCGACAGGTCGGACGACTTCGACACCGGCGCGACACCGGTGTCCGGGGCGCCGCGCGGGACGGTGGCGACCTGGCTCGGCGCCACGGTCGGTACGGCGGAGGGCTCGGCGCTCGGCCTCCGCGTGGGGGCGGCGGTGGCGCTGGGGACCGGGCTCGGCGCCGTGGTCGGTACGGCGGACGCGGCGGGGGTGGGCGCCGCGGACGCCGCGTGGGCGAAGGCGGGCACGGTGCTCGCCAGTACGGCGCCGCACGCGAGTGCCATGGCGCTGAGGACAGTTCGGCGCATGAATCGCTCTCTCTCGTCTGTCGGCCCGCCGGATCCGCCGGTGGTGCACCGGCGGGGCGGGTTACGGATCGAGCGGAGAGACGAGGCGGCGGGAGGGCGGGTTGCAAAGAGCGGGCAAAGTCCTGGAGGCGTACGGAACTTCGCGGCTGTCCCGCGTCGCGGCTCAGGCGTGGAGCGGGGCCAGGTCGATGTAGACGCGGAAGTCGTCGATGAGGCCGGTCTCGTCGACGTGCCACATGGTGACGGCGGGGACGGTGACCGTGTCGCCGGTCAGCCGGACGTAGTCGACCGTCTCCTCGACGATGGCGTCGGCGCCGGTGTACCACTCACGGACGACGTTGTGGCGCAGCCCCTTGATGGTGGCGAAGAAGGCGCCGGTGCCGGCCGCTATCTCCTCGGGTCCGGTCATCGGCGCCGCGTTCCCGAAGCGCATCCGGCCCTGTAACGCGAACAGGCGGCTGAAGCCGACGGCGTCGGTCCCGTCGACCAGGGCGAAGACCCTGGCGGCGAATTCTGTGGGCATGGCGGGCTCCCTCGGGTCGAGACTCCGGCGACGGCACCGGCGCCCCGGTCCCTTTGTGCGGCTCTACGGCTGTACGGTGTCGAGCCTAGTCCGCGCCGGGACAGGGGAGTTGGCGCCTTCAGGCGGGTGTGGCCGCCGCGGTGGCCGGAGTGCCCCGCCGGTACACGTCCTTGAGGTAGAGGACGAGGGCGGCGCCGAGGATCCACACCGGGAGGATCACCAGGGCGCGGGTGAGGCCGTCGTTCTGGAAGCGGGAGAGGCCCTGCATCGCGCGGACACCGACACCGACCGGCAGGATCTCGGAAAGTGGGCGCAGCCAGCCGGGGAGGTAGGCCGCCGGCATGATGCCGCCGCTGCTGCTGTTGCCGAGGATCAGCATGAGGATCGAGGCGAGGCTGACGCCGGCGGAGCCGCACAGCCGCAGCAGCACCATGGTCGTGCCGCCGACCGCCGCGCCCATCAGCGCGATGACCGTGACGAGCGGCACGAAGGAGCCGGGCAGCGCCCCGAAGCCGGTGCTCCCCGCGATGGTCGCGATCAGCAGTCCCCCGACGATGCCGAACAGGGCCAGGCTGGCCATCCGCCAGCGGTACTGGAGGCGGGGCGCGAGCTGGTAGGTGGTCATACCGAAGAGGTAGCCCGCGAGGACCAGGCCGAAGGCCGCGTAGAAGACGGAGAGGCCGCGGGTGTCCCCCGCTGCCGCCGGGGCCACGTCCTCCACGGCGAGTTCGTGGTGCTCGGCGTGCGCGACGGCGCCGAAGGCGGTGGTCACGGTCGCGGTGACGGCGGCGCCGTTCGCGCTGCCGTAGAGGAGTTCGCCGTCGCCGAGGTAGGCGGCGTAGACCTTCCTGTCCTGTACGGCGTTCCGGGCGGCGGTCTCGTCCGGGTAGGTCTCCACGCTGAAGCCGCCCGGAGCGACGCGCTCCAGATCCTGGCTCAGGTGAGTCTGTGCGGTGCCTATCTCCGTTGTGCCGACGCGGAGTTGGTGCGGGCTCGGGGCGTGGAAGGCGGCGAGGTAGACGCTGACGAACACGGTGCCGATGAGCAGCACGACCGCGACGGGGAGCAGGACGGCGCGCGCGTTTCCGGGGCCGGGGGGCGGGTGGGCCACGTCGAGGGCGTGCTTGTGGGGCGGGCGGGTGGCGACTTGCTGGGACATCGGCGGCGTCCTAGATTAGAAGGCAACTGATAATATTTGTACATCACAATCAGCTGCCTTACAAAAGAGGTCCACTCCGTGAACCACCCCGAAACGCGCACCGGCTATGTGGCGTGGCAGATCGGCCAGATCCTGGCGGCCCGGATCGAGCGCGCCCTGCGCCCGTTCCGGCTGACCCTCGCCCAGAACAGCGCCCTGACCCAGGCCATCCGCGAACCCGGCGTCTCCAGCGCGGCCGCTGCCCGCAGGGCGGCGATCACCCCGCAGTCCATGGGCAGCGCGGTGAACGGGCTGGTCGAGCGGGGCTTTCTGGAGCGGCGCACCACGCCCGGCGACCGGCGCACCCAGCGTCTGCACGCCACCGAGGCCGGCGTGCGACTCGCGGCCGAGGCCTCGGAGGCACTGGACTCCGCTCACGCCCAGGCGCTCCAGGTGCTGACACCGACGGAACAGGAACAGGCGCACGCGCTGCTGCTCAAGCTGCTGGCCTCGCTGAATCCGTCGGCGTTGGAGGGCGGCGGGACGGAGTAGGGAGGAAGGGAAGAATCCGGTCCCGAGGCGCCCTCCGGCTGGAGTCGCGCTCCCCGTTGCGCCCTTCGGCCCGGCCGTGGTCAGCGCAGGCGGTCGCCGAGTCGGAGCGCGATCCGGTCGACGGTGCGGATCATGTGCGCGGTGTCCTGGGGGCGCACCCAGAAGAGGACGCGGTCGACCCCGACCGCGGCATAGGCGTCCACGTCGTCGAGTTCGCCGCCGAAGAGGGTGACGGGGACGGGCCGGTCGCTGCCGGGTTTGCGGGCGGTCTTCTTGAACTCGGCGATGTGGTCGAGGATTCCGGGCCGCAGCATGGGGATCCATTCGTCGCCGTAGGCGATGACGCGTCGTGCGACGCCCGGGCCGTTGCCGGCCACGAGGATCGGCGGGTGCGGCTTCCGCACGGGTTTGGGCCAGGAGGTGATGCGGTCGAAGTCGACGAAGTCGCCGTGGTAGGAGGCGATGTCGTGGGTCCAGATCCGCCGCATCGCCTCGACGCGTTCGCGCATGACGCGCCAGCGGTCGTCGGGGGCGGTGCCGTGGTTGCGCATCTCCTGGTTGATCCAGCCGGGTCCGACGCCGAAGTTCATCCGGCCACCGGACAGCACGTCGACGGAGGCGACCTCCTTGGCGGTGACGATCGGGTCCCGCTCGGTCACCAGCAGTACGGCGGTGCCGATCTGGAGGGTGGTGGTGGCCTGGGCGATCGCGCCGAGGGCGACGAAGGCGTCCATGCCGTTCTTGAACTCCGGCGCCAGGTTCATCACGTCGTGGCGTTCGGGTGTGACGGCCGGGATGTGGGTGTGGTCGGGCATGAACAGCGACTCGAAGCCGCGGTCCTCCAGCAGCACGCCGAACTCGCCGGGCGGGACGGCGTCCTGGGTGGGGAACATGATGAAGCCGAACTTCACGACGCCGCTCCGTCCTCGGCCGCGACGGTGACGACGATCTTGCCGACCTGTCCCCCGGCCTCCAGATGACGGTGGGCTCCCGCGATGTCCTCCAGCGGGAACGTCCGGTCGATGACAGGAGTCAGTTCACCCTTGGCGAGGCCGTCCCGGACGAACTCCACGGCGGCGGCCCGCCGTTGGTCGTCGGTGGTGATCTCGAACAACTCGAAGCCGCGGATCGTGAGGTGTTTGAAGAGCACCGCGCCCACGTCGAGGGACGCGGGGGCGCGGTCCAGGAGGCCGTAGACGACGATGACGGCCTCGTGGGCGGCGGAGGCGACCAGGTCGGCCAGGGCCGGGCCGCCGACCGGGTCGAAGATCACCCGGGCACCCTCGCCCCCGGTCAGCTCGTGCACGCGGGCGACGACGTCCTCCTCGGCGGTGGCTACGACCGCGTCGGCGCCGGCGTCCAGGAGCTGCCGCCGCTTGGCGCCGGTGCGGGTCAGCGCGATGGCGCGGGCGCCCGCCTTGTGGGCGACCTGGATCGCGGCCAGGCCCACGCTGCTGGAGGCGGCGGGGATCAGCACGGTGTCCCCGGCGCGCACGCCCGCGAGGTCGACCAGGCCGCCGTAGGCGGTGACGAACTTCATCCACACCGAGGCCGCTTCCTCGAAGGACAGGTGCTCGGGGTGGGCGACGACCGCGTGGGCGGGAGCGAGAACGGCCTCGCCGTGCACGGGATAGTCCGTCATGGCGAAGGACGGCACGACGCTGACGGCGTCGCCCGCACGGAAGCCGGTGACCCCGGCTCCGAGGGCCCCGATCACCCCGGCGGCCTCGTAGCCGATGCCGGAGGGGAAGACCGGGTCGATGCCGTACTCGCCCCGCCGGAACATCGACTCGGCCCGGTTCAGCCCCAACGCCCGGGTGCGGATGAGGACTTCACCCGGACCGGGTGCCGGGTCGGGCACCTCCTCCAGGCTCAGGACTTCGGGTCCTCCGGTCTCGTGGAAACGGACGGTTCGGCTCATGGTGTGACGACTCCTTGAAGCTGTGAGAAAGGGTGGGCTCAGGCCGAAGCGGCGCCGGATCGGCCGACCGGGACCGCGCGGGCGGTGGAGGCGGCGCGGCCCACGTCGTCGAGAAGGCCGTCGTGCGTGTTGAACGCACGGGTCGCGCCGACCGGGCGGGCGCAGTCGGAGATCTGCCTGGACGGACGGCGGCCCGGGGTGGATGGGGGGTGCTACTCGCCGTGCACCTCGACGACGTCGAGGCCCGCCGCGGTGAAGGCGTCGCCGTGGGTGACGGCGTGTACGCGCCACCTGCCGAGCCCCCCCAGCCGCCCGGCCACATCCGGGTGGGTCCAGATACACGGCGCCGGGTTCTTCTCGGCGGCGGCACGCAGTCGTTCCTCACGGACGGCGGCGTGGCCGAACTTCGTCAGGCGCGTGGCCGTCCTGCCGGCAGTCGCGCCGACGGTCGGGCCGCGCCCGGTCACGACGCCGTGTCCTGGTGCGAGACGGTGACGACGATCTTGCCGACCTGGCCGTTCGCCGCCATGTAGCGGTGGGCCTCGGCGATGTCACGGAGGTCGAAGGTGCGGTCCACGACCGGGACGAAGGAGCCCGAGGCGAGGCCCGCGTTGACGAACGCGACCGCGCGGCGCAGTCGTTCGGGGTTCGTGGTGATCTCGAAGAGGGTGTACGTGCTGCTGGTCAGCGCCGGGTAGGACCGCGCGCCAGGCAGCGGGGTGGGGCGCGGGTCGAGGGCGCCGTAGACCACGAGGAAGCCGCCGGGGGCGATGCCCTGGGCGATGGTCTCCACACCGGGGCCGGCGATCGGGTCGAAGGCCAGGCGGACGCCCTCGCCGCCGGTGATCTCCTTGACGCGGGCGGGGAGGTCCTCCTCGTCGGTGACCACGACATGGGCCGCGCCGGCGTCCAGAAGGCGCTGCTTCTTGTCGGCGCCGCGGGTGGTCGCGATCGGGATCGCGCCGATGTGGCGGGCGATCTGGATGGCGGCCAGTCCGACGCTGCTCGAGGCCGCCGTGATCAGGACGTGGTCGCCGGGCCGGACGTTGCCGCTCTCGGCGAGGGGACCGTAGGCGGTGACGTAGGCCATCCACACGGCCGCCGCCCGCACAGGGTCGACGTTCGCGGGGCGCGGTACGACGGCCGAGGCCGGGAGGACGACGTGATCGCCGTAGGTGCCGTACTCGGTCTGCAGGAACGACGGCACGACCGCGACCGGGTCGCCCTCGGCGAGGCTCTCGACACCGGCACCGACCGCCTCGACGACGCCCGCGGCCTCGTAGCCGAGGGTGGAGGGGAAGACGGGCTCGTAGAAGTAGCCGCCCTCGCGGTACATGATCTCGGCCCGGTTCAGACCGATCGCGTCGACCCGGATCCGCACCTCGCCCGCACCCGGGGTGCCGGTCTCCACCTCGTGGAGAGTCAACACCTCGGGCCCGCCGAGCCGGTCGAACCGAACGATTCTTGCCATGGCGCATCCGTCCTGGGAGCAGGGGTGGGGAAGCACGTCGGGTCAGCCCGGCGCGCGTCATCACCCTGCCCCAAACTTCGATGACCGTCAAATTTCGACAGCCATCGAAGTATGCGCGGATGGCCTCAGGCGGCACCCGCCTCGCCCGTCCCGGCCTCCGTCCCGGAGGCAGCCACCACCGACGACAGCAGACCGGGGAAGCGCTCCTCCATCTCGTCCGAGCGCAGCGTGTTCAGCTTCGTCGTCCCCCGGTAGTACTGCCGGATCACGCCGGCCTCGCGCAGCACGTTGAAGTGGTGGGTGAGCGTCGACAGCGACACCGGCGCCTCGAAGGTGCCGCAGCCCTTGTCCTCGTCCGCCTCGGCCAGCTGGGACACCACCATCCGCCGCACGGGATCCACCAGCGCCTCCAGGACCTGCTGCAGCGAGACATCCGACAACTCGGGATGCGCCACGGTCCGGGCAGCGGTACGGGGGCGGGCCACGGTGACTCCTTGAGACGACATCGATGTGGTCCGGCCATGGTACGACCGTCATCGAAGTCCGGCCGGACCCTCAAGATCCCTCGGCAGCGGAAAGACGATGGGCGCTTTGGTACAGCGCAGGTCGGGAGGGGCGTCGCCGCGGCAACAGGCTGGACGAGTCGCAGGCGGTCCAGGTGCGCGCCGACAGCAGAGCGCCTGGCGACAGCCGCCCGAGCAGCCCGCGTCGAGGTGATGCGCCGTCACCTCTGAGAGCCGGCAGCGGTCTTGATGCCGACCATCCCTCTTTTGTGCCAGCCAGAAATCCTCGTCACACACGTGTGACCAGGATCGTTAGTTGGCACTGAGCAATGTTCGTGACCTGCGTTGATGCCAAGTAGTTTCAGCAACCGCAGGGACGGCAGCGGAAAGATGGTTGGCACTTTGGTACAGCGCAGGTCAGGAAGGGTGTCGCCGCGGCAACAGGCTGGACAAATCGCAGGCGGTTCAGGTGCGCGCCGGCAGCAGACGGTCGTCGGCGAATGCCGGCCGCGTCACCACTCGCTCAGGCACACGGAGTGATGATCTCCCAGTCCTTCGCGGGGTCTCCGGTGAGCAGGTACTCGCTCAAGTACATGTCCGTGTCCTCTTGGAGGTCGTCCTCCAGTTCCCATACTGACTCGCATTCCGGGCACAGGAAGAATTTCTTGCCCGTGTCCTTGCGCTCGTAGCAGCGCACCCAGTCCTGGCCACAGTGGGCGCAGGCAACCTTTTCCATCAGTTCCAACTCCTTGGAAACGCCGTGATCACTTCGTTGCCGTGTTCGACGGTGATCGAAATATATTCTTCTCCGGGGTTGTAACCCACTTGCCGGGCCATCGGGATGATGTAGGTGGTACGAGCGCCCTGCTGATTGACCGATACCGCTGCGGCCCGCCGGTTCCATGCCTCGTCGACTGTCTCCAACACCCCCTGGTTGCCCGTGTCGAACACTCCGTGAGCGGGCTTCACGGGGTTGTCCCGTGTGTGCTGCATGACATGGGTGATGCGGTGCCCCTCAGCCGATCCCGGACCGTAGTCCAGCCCTTCGGGCGATCGGTACCAGCCGCCTCCGAGGTCGTCCAGTTCACAGCCGTACAGACCCAGCGGGTCCGACCAGGTGCCGGGATGGCGGACATACGCCGACGGGTTGGGGCCTGCCGTCAGTCCCAGGGGGTCCTGGCTCAGGTAGCAGGCTGTCTCGGGGTCGTAATAGCGGAAGTAGTTGTAATGCAGGCCCGTTTCGGCATCCGCGTACTGCCCCGGGAACCGCAGCGGGCAGTCGGTGGTGGCGGACTCCGGGTCTCGCAGCACCGTGCCCCAGAGTGACGTCCGGCCCTGCCATGTCCTCGTGCCCTCATCGGTCACGAGTTCGGTCGGAGTGCCGACGGCATCCGTGATGACCGCCTGGAAGAGGATCGCGTGGTCGGGTGCCGACTCCGCGGCCAACCGGGCGAGGAACGAGTCGTCGTGACCTAGAGCCGATCGCCGGTGATCGGTCTGGGCGACCGGCCGATAGGTACCGGGCTCATAGTCCCAGGTGGTCACCTGGCCGTCCGATCGTCTCTGTTCGGACAGCCTGGTGTCGTCCCAGGAGAAGTCGGTGCGATCGGCCTGCGTTCCGTCATCCGTCAGTCGGTATTTGGAGAGGCGGCGCCCGAGCGGGTCGTACACGTATCGCCAGCGTTCGCCGCCCGGTGTGCAGACTTCGGCCAGGCGGTCCTCTGCCGTCCAGGAGTAGGTCCACCTACGAGCCTGCCCGTTGAGGAGCTTGCGGGTCCTGCCGATCAGACGCCCCTGGGCATCGTGTTGGTAGGTGGTGCGGCCTGCACGGCGGACGAGGGTGCCGTCGAAGTCACGCTCCCCGGCGGAACCGTGATCGGGTGCTGTGGCGCCCACCAGATTGCCGGCCTGGTCATAGGCGTATGTCTCGGTCCAGCCGTGGGCACGCACGGCGGTGACACGCCCCGTCCCGTCCAGGTCGAAGTGGCGGGTACCCGTGGTGAGTTCCCGGATCTCCGTCAGGTGGTCGTCGGCGCGGTAGGCATAGGTGCGGTGCTGCAGCAGGTTCTGCGCATCGGCGGAGCCTGCGGTGAGGGACTGGACCGTGAGGCGGCCGGTCACGTCCCACTTCTGGGTCAGCAGAACATCGACGCCGAGACGGCGCTCCGTCTCGCGCCCGGCGGCGTCGTGGGCGAAGGACAGGGCACCTGCCTCCGAGCGAAGCTCGGTTGGACGACCTGCCATGTCGTACGTCCACAGCGAGACCAGCCCGGACGGAGTTTCGCGGCGGACGCAACGACCCATGAGGTCGTAGGCGTAGGCCGTGGCGTGGTCGTCGACCGTCTCGCTGAGGACCCGTCCGAGGGCATCCCGGGCGAGGACCAGCGCGGCGTCCCCGTTGACCGCTCGGGCGAGCAGTCCGTCCGCTCCGTACTCGAAGGTCGTCGTCTCACCGGTGCCGGTGCGCTGTTCCACAACGCGGCCCGCCCCGTCCCGCACGAAGGTCAGCGTCTCACCGGCCCCGTTGGTCCGTGAGACCAGCCGGCCTGCTGCGTCGTGGGTGTACGTCAGCGCGCGCCCGTTGAAGTCGGTTTCGGCCACGAGACGGCCGGCCTCGTCGTAGCTGTACGACCAGGTTCGGCCTTGCGGATTGACGACCTTCGCCAAGCGCAGTTCCGTGTCGTACAAGAACTGGTAGAGCGCGCCGTCCGGGTCGGTCAGCGTCGCGGGGACGTCGAAGTGCGCTGCCGTGTGATGCGTCGTGTTGCCCGCCGCATCCGTGTGGCTGAGCAGGTTGCCCTCGGCGTCCCAGGTCCATGACTCCCGGCTGCCATCGGGCTGTTCGCGCCAGGCCGGCTTGCCTTCCGCGGTCCAGCCCAGGCGTGTGATGTGGCCCAGAGGGTCGGTCACCCTGACCACCCGGCCGAAGACGTTTCGGCGAATCGTGGTGGTGTGGCCCAACTCGTCCGTCAGGGCGACGGGCAGACCGGCCGCGTCGTACGTCACCGTGCGGGTGTGGCCGAGCGCGTTCGTGATCGCGGTTGGACGGCCCGCCTCATCGTTCGTGTACCGCGTCTCGGCACCGGTCGGGTCCACGGTCCTCAGTAGATTGCCGCGCTCGTCGTACGTGTGCCGCCAGACCGCCCCGCCCGGCTCAACCACTTCGGCCGGCAATCCGAGCGCGTTGTATGCGGCCCGGGCTACGGAGCCGTCGGCCAGGGTGAGTTCGGTGAGGAGTCCGTCCTCGTCGTAGGTGTACCGAGTCTTGTGCCCCAGCGGGTCTGTCACCTCGACCGGCTGTGTCCCGTACTCGTCCCACTCTGTGCGGGTGACATGGCCGAGCGGGTCCGTCTCCTCCACCAGCAGACCTTCGGCGTTGAACCGATGGACCGAGATGTGCCCCTGGGAGTCGCTGTACGTGGTCGCGCGGGCTGTTTCGTCGTAAGCAAGCGTGCCCGAGAGAATTCCGTCGACCCCCTCCGTGCGGACCACGCGGCCGCGCTCGTCGTAGACGTAACGGAACCAAGTGCCGTTGCGGTCGGTCCACTTGGTGACCCGGCCCTCGGCGTCGTACGTGAACGACAGGGGTTCGCCGCCGGAGTTGATGACCCCGGCGAGATTCCCGGACTCGTCGTAGCTGTAGCGCATCACGACCGTGCCGTCGTCGGCCGCGATGCTGGGCCGATAGCGAGAAGGCGGCTCGTCCAGCAGACGCAGGGCCGTGATGCGTGGGCCCTCGGTATCGACGGCGACGTAGTAGCCGCCGGAGTGGCGGAGGCCGAACGGCACGCCCTCGTCGCCGCGTTCGACGTCGATACGGTTGCCGTTGCGGTCACTCCAGGAGTCCAGCGCCAGGTGAAAGACGCCGAAAGAGGGGGACGGGACCGGGGCGGCGAAGGTGCGGACGACTCCCGTCGCCGGGTCGGTGACCGTCATGGCGCCGTCCGGCTTGCCGTCCCATTCCAGGGGCCAGCGCATGCCCTTCACCGGCATCGTAGGGACACCCGGTTCGGGCACCGGGTAGACCAGGCGCATGCCGTCCGCCGCCGCGAACACCACGCCCTCACCATCGATCTGGAGGCATTCGTCGAGGGTGGAGATCCAGGTCGGGCCGAAGCAGACGCCGCCGCGGTAGGAGGAGAGGTGGGTGCGGGTGAACTTGAGCGGCAGACTCCCCGGCAGCGTCAGATCTGTCTGCGTCATCAGCATCGCGCCGGTCGCCACGTCGATCGGCTCGCCCACGCACGGGATGCGGTCGGCGGTGCGGGCCGCCGGGCCCAACTCGACCAAGTCGGGCCGCAGCGACGGCGGGCGCAGCAGAAGGGGCGTGGTGTCGCTGAGCCCGCCTTCCATGGTCGCTTTCAGGACTCCGCCGCCGGCGCCCAGCGCACCGCCGAAGATCATGCCGTCCTTGGCCGCCTGGTTGACCTCGTCGAGGCTGAAGCCCTGCTGGAGTCCGGTCGCGATCTTCAGCGGCTGGGCCACGGCCAGGTCGACGGTGACCGACTCGATCCCGCCGAACGCGGCGGCGACCAGCGTGCCGCCGGCGATCTCGGCGATCGTCGTGGAGACCGCGACCCCGAGCCCAGCGCCGAACTCGATGACCAGGTCGGCCGCCGCGACAGCCGCGCCCGAGGCCAACCCGGCGGTGAAGAAGGCCAGCGCCACCCCGCCCGCGATCACCGCCGCGTCGATACCGATCTGCGTCCAGAGCCTGTTGATGGCGTCGTCGATGGCGTCGGCGAACTTCTCCAGCGCGGTGGCCATGTCCCGCCCCGAGCCGGCCAGGTCCTTCAGCCAGCCGCTGTCGTTCCCCTCGGCGTTCTTCGAGTACCGGCCCCAGAACTTGTCGAACGCCTCGATCGACTCACCCGTGTTGTTGTGGATGATCGAGGACGCGCTCTGCTGGACAGGGCCCCGCAGATCGTCCACGGCGTCCGCGAAGGTGCGCCAGGCCGTCGCCGCCGACCGCAGCTTCCCCGAGTCGGCCTCCGGCCACCACAGGCCCAGATCGAGCAGGATCTTCCGGGCCTCGTCCTCAACGCTCACCGGCACCGTCCGCCTTGGTGACCTTCACTTCGGTGAACATCCCGGCGATCAACTCGTCGTTGTCCACATGCCCGTCCGCCAGGTCGGCCATCGCCTCGTGAATGCTCGTCAGACCGAGCACCAGCGTGCCCGCCGCGCTCTCGATCTTCTTCTGCAACGGCTTGTAGGAGTCCCCGAACTCCTTGCCCTGCTTGTCGTTTCCCCACGGCTCGCCCAGCCCGTCGAGGGACTTCACCAGCGCGGTCAGCGCCTTGCCGAGGTCGACTGCCGCCGTCTGGAAGTCCGGTGCCACCCGTTTGATGTCGGCGGTCTTGATGTCGAGGACCTTGGTCGGATCCTTGCCGTCACCCATCGCGCGTTCCCCCGTTCGCAGTCGCGTCCACGACCCTAGAAGGGGAAGACCAAGGAATGCCCATACGTTGGCAATGCAAAGGCAACACTCCTGGCGCAAGCCGACTGCGATCGCCCTGGAAGGGCCCGCTACGCCCGTGGTGTCCGAGTACGTGTCGGACCGACGGCCTCGCCTCGGCGACTGTGCGATCCGAGGAGGGTGACGTCCCGCCGGGTGGGTTGGCTGATCGGCGGGCTTGCCCCAAGGCCCGTCCTCGCCCTGTACGAGGCCCTGAAACAGATTCCGTGCCTGCGCTGCTACTACCCACAGCCCGTCTCCTCCACCGGACCCAGCGCGGAATGACGACCGTACCGGACAAGGCGCCGCCCGAGTCGTCGCCAGCCGTACGGCAGCCCGCCCGCCGAAGTCAGCGGTCTGCTGGCGCGCATGACCTTCCACCATGCGTGGCTCCAGATCGAAGCGTCGTCAGTCGCAGGGCCGTACGCGATCCTCGTCGCCACGGCCCGCGCGGAAGCTGGCGCACAGATGAGTCTCGCCTGGCAGCAGCCGCCCATCAGGACCGACGAAGGGATGAACCTCGGCGCGGCCTACCCCCGCGACCGATCAACAGCTGCCCGAGCAGCCTGCATTGAGGTGATGCGCCGTCACCTCTGAGAGGCAGCAGCGGTCTCGGTGCCAACCATCCCTCTTTTGTGCCAACCAGAAATCCTCGTCACACGGCAGAACGCCCCCTACAACCCCACGATCTTGTTCCACTCCTTCGCGAACTCCACCCGTTCCGTGGACGTGATGTCCCGCGCGATGGCGAGGTGCTTGCGCATCGTGGTGTCCGGGAAGATCAGGGGGTTTTCGGCGAGGGCCGCGGTGTCCTTGTCCTTGGAGGAGGCGAGGACGTCCTGGGCGGCGGGGACGGGGCAGACGTAGTTGACCCAGGCGGCGAGTTCGGCGGCGACCTCGGGGTCGTAGTAGTAGTCGATGAGCTTTTCGGCGTTGGTCTTGTGGCGGGCCAGGTCGGGGATCATCAGGGAGTCCGCCCAGAGCTCGGCGCCCTCCTCGGGGACGACGAAGCGGATGTCCGGGTTGTCGGCCTGGAGCTGGATGACGTCGCCGGAGTACGCCTGACAGGCCAGGACGTCGCCGCTGACCAGGTCCTTGGTGTAGTCGTTGCCGGTGAAGCGGCGGATCTGGTTCCTGCTGATCTGAGTCTGGACCTGGTCGCACACCTTGTGGAAGTCCGCGGCGGTCCACTTGGTGATGTCGACGCCGTTGCCCTGCATCAGCAGCGCGAACGCCTCGTCGAGGCCGGAGAGCAGGGTGACCCGGCCCTTGAGGTCGCTCGCCCACAGGTCGGAGACGTGCCGGATCTCGCGGCCGAGCTTGCGGTGGTTGTAGGCGATGCCGGTGATGCCCGACTGCCACGGCACCGTGTAGCGGCGGCCCGGGTCGAAGGCCGGCGAGCTGAGCTGCGGGTCGAGGTACTTCGCCACGTTGGGCTGCGCCGCCCGGTCCATCCGCTGGACCCAGCCGAGGCGGACGAACCGCGCGCACATCCAGTCGCTCATGACGATCAGGTCGCGGCCGGTCTGCTGGTGGTTCATGAGCGCCGGGCTGATCTTGCCGAAGAACTCGTCGTTGTCGTTGATCTCCTCGATGTAGTCGACGGAGATCCCGGTGCGCTTCTCAAAGGCGTCGAGGGTGGGCCGCCTGGTCGCGTCGTTGTCATCGGTGTCGATGTACAGCGGCCAGTTCGCCCAGGTCAGCCGCTTGTCCTTGGCGGACAGATCGGCACCGGCACGGTCGCCCGCCTTCACATAGGCGGCGGGCACACCGCATCCGGCGAGGGCACCGAGCGCGGCGGTGGAGCCGACCGCGCGCAGCAGGGAGCGGCGGGAGGGCGAGTACGGCTTCGGAGTCTTGGGCACCCGCGCAGCATGACGCGCCGACCGGGGTCCGATCAATGGACGCTGCGTCCAGCGGCCACCCGCGGAACCGACACCTTGTCGATCGGTTGTCTGTGAAGTAACCGCCAGTTCACACGGGAGGCGCGGAGCGCGGGATCCCGGCCGCCGCGGGGGCGGAGGCCGGGGCCGGACTCCGGTGCTCCGCCGGGGCGTACGGCTGGGCGTACGGCGGCAGGCTCACCTCCACCACCAGCCCGCCCTGCGGCCGGGTCCGTGCCCGCACCCGTCCGCCGTGCGCGGCGACGACCGCCGCCACGATGGACATCCCGAGACCGAGGCCGTCCCGCTTCCCGACCCGTTCCGCGCCCAGCCGCCGGAACGGCTGGAACAGTCCGGCTGCCTCGTCGGCCGGGATCACCGGCCCGCTGTTCTCGATCCGCAGCCCGGGCCGGCCCAGCGGATCGAGCCCCGTCCAGACACTCACCCAACTCCCCTCCCCCGCCGGGAGGTTGTGCCGTACGGCGTTGTCGGTCAGGTTGACGACCAGCCGCTCGACGAGCTGCGGATCGCCGAGCACGGGCGCGGATTCGAGCCGGGCCCGCACGGGAAGCTCCACACCTCGCAGCCGTTCCTCCACGACCGTCGCGAGATCCACGAACTCCCTTGTCTCCAGGCCGCGTTGGCTGCACGCCAGCGTCAACAGCGCCTCGATCAGCCGCTCCTGCTCCTGCCCGGCCGCCCGCACCCGGGCCAGCGCCGCGCGCAGCACCTGTGCCGGTGCGTCCGGGTCGGCGAGGGTGACGTCCACGATGGCCTGCTGGAGCGTGAGCGGGGTGCGCAGTTCGTGCGAGGCGTTGGCGACGAACTGCTTCTGCGCCTCGAACGCGCCCTCCAGCCGCGCCAGTACGGCGTCGAAGGTGTCCGCCATCGCCTTCAGTTCGTCGTCGGGACCGGGCACCGCGAGCCGTGCGTGCAGGTTGTCGGCGGAGATCCGGCGGGCCGAGGCGGTCATGGTGCGCAGCGGCGACAGCACCCGGCCGGCCATCAGCCAGCCCAGCGCGAGCGAGGCCAGGGTCATCACGGCGAGCGCGATGACGGCGTAGACGACCAGCTGGTGCAACTGGTCGCTGCGGGCGGCCTCGGCGACGGCGGTGAGCGTCGGCGCGCTCACGGCGGGCACGCCGCCGATCACCTGGGTGCTCGCCCCCGACGTGGCGGACACACCCCCGGTGGTCTGCGCGAGCAGGTACACGAAGGTCAGCAGGAGCGCGCCGGCACCCACGAACAGCGCGCCGTAGAGGAGGGTGAGGCGCCAGCGGACGGTGCGCGGCCCGTGCAGCCGTCGCAGGAACCGCGCCGTCATCGGATGCGGTACCCGGCCCTGTCCACCGTCTCGACCAACGGCGGTTCCCCCAGCTTCCGGCGCAGTCTGCTGACGGTCACCTTGACGGTCTGGCTGAAGGGATCGGCTGCCTCGTCCCATGCCCGCTCCAGGAGTTCCTCGGTGGACACGACCGTCCCCTGCGCGCCGAGCAGGAGTTCCAGTACGGCGAACTCCTTGGGGCTGAGCGGCAGTTGGCACCCGGCCCGAGTGGCTTCCCGGCGCGCCGGGTCGAGCCGGAGTTCGCCGCGCACCAGGACCGGCGGCAGCGCGGGCTGCGCACGGCGCGCCAACGCCCTTATGCGGGCGACGAGTTCGGTGAACGCGAACGGCTTGGGCAAGTAGTCGTCGGCCCCGAGTCCGAGCCCCGCGACCCGGTCGGCGACCGTCCCGGACGCCGTGAGCATCAGCACCCGCGCCCTGCTGTTCCCCGCCGCGAGCGTCCGGCACACCTGGTCACCGTGGACGCCGGGCAGATCGCGGTCGAGCACGACGACGTCGTAGCCGTTGATCTCCGCGCGCTCCAGGGCCGTAGGACCGTCGAACGCGAGGTCGACCGCCATGCCCTCGCGGCGCAGTCCCGCCGCCACCGTCTCGGCGAGTTCTTCGTGGTCCTCGACCACCAGCACACGCATGGCCGCCAGTGTGACGGGCGGGCGGTTACACGGGTATAAGGGCGGCCGTTCCGTCGCTGTAACCGTCCGGGCTGTTGTGTGGATCCCGTCCAGCGACACCCGTACACAGCAGGAGGAACACATGCGTCCACTGGCGACCAGGCCCAGGCGGCTCGCCCTCGGGATCGCCGTACTGTCGGCCGCGGCGCTCGGCACCGTCACCGCCGCGGCGGCGCCCGCGTCTCACGCGACCAGCTCCGGTTCCCACGGGACGGTCGTCTCCGGCAGGACCGTCGTCAAGCAGAAAGGCCAGGGCGGCAAGGAGTTCGGGTCCGGCAAAGGCGTCCCCTTCGCGGTCGAGTACACGCCGACCTCCCATGCCCCCGGCGACCTCAACGCGGCGAACACGCGCTTCGCCGCATGCATGCGTGCGCGGGGGCAGTCGGTCTTCCCCGACTTCCACGCGTCCAAGGGCTCGGACGGCGGCGTCATGCTGCGCGTGCACATCAACGGCAAGGGCGGGCCCGGGTTCGACCCGAGCGCGTCCGGCTACAAGAAGGCCCTCAGCGCCTGCGGACCCATCCTGAAGAAGACCGGCATCACCTTCCCGAACCCGGGCGACCTGCCGGCGCCGCCGTCACAGCCGGCCCCGGGCAAGGGAGAGGGCGGCATCACCCGGCACACCGAGGGCGGGAAGTCCGGCAAGCCCGGGAACGTCACCTCCGAACTGCCCTCCCTCACCCGCGCCTTCGAGAACTCCTGACCATCACGAGGGGGAACAGCGCGGCCCCGGACGGATCAACTCCCGTCCGGGGCCGCGCACTTGAGCTCGTGACCACTACTCGCCCAGCGACGTCATGACGTGCTTGATGCGTGTGTAGTCCTCGAAGCCGTAGGCCGAAAGGTCCTTGCCGTAGCCGGACTTCTTGAAGCCGCCGTGCGGCATCTCCGCGACCAGCGGAATGTGGGTGTTGATCCACACGCAGCCGAAGTCCAGGGCCTTCGACAGGCGCATCGCGCGGGCGTGGTCCTTCGTCCACACGGAGGACGCCAGCGCGTAGTCGACGCCGTTGGCCCACTCGACGGCCTGGGCCTCGTCCGTGAACGACTGGACGGTGATGACCGGTCCGAAGACCTCGTTCTGGATGATCTCGTCGTCCTGCTTGAGGCCGGAGACGACGGTCGGGGCGTAGAAGTAGCCGACGTCACCGACCCGGTGACCGCCCGCCTCCACCTTCGCGTGCGCGGGCAGCCGCTCGATGAAACCGGTGACCTGCTTCAGCTGGTTGGGGTTGTTCAGGGGGCCGTAGAGCACGTCCTCGTCGTCCGGCTGCCCGGTCTTCGTCTCGGCCGCCGCCTTGGCGAGCGCGGCCACGAACTCGTCGTGGATGCCCTCCTGGACGAGGACGCGCGTCGCCGCCGTACAGTCCTGGCCGGCGTTGAAGAAGCCCGCGACCGAGATGTCCTCGACGGCCTTGGCGATGTCGGTGTCCTCGAAGACGACGACCGGGGCCTTGCCGCCCAGCTCCAGGTGGACCCGCTTGAGGTCCTTGGACGCGGACTCGGCGACGGACATGCCGGCGCGCACGGAACCGGTGATGGAGGCCATAGCCGGGGTGTGGTGCTCGACCATCAGACGGCCGGTGTCGCGGTCGCCGGTGACGACGTTGAAGACGCCCTTGGGGAGGATCGAGCCGATGATCTCGGCGATCAGGACGGTGGAGGCGGGGGTGGTGTCCGAGGGCTTCAACACCACCGTGTTGCCGGCGGCCAGCGCCGGGGCGAACTTCCACACCGCCATCATCATCGGGTAGTTCCAGGGCGCGACCTGCGCGCAGACGCCGATCGGCTCGCGCCGGATGATGGAGGTCATGCCCTCCATGTACTCGCCGGCCGAGCGGCCTTCGAGCATCCGGGCCGCGCCCGCGAAGAAGCGGATCTGGTCGACCATCGGCGGGATTTCCTCGGAGCGGGTCAGCCCGATCGGCTTGCCGGTGTTCTCCACCTCGGCGGCGATCAGTTCCTCGGCCCGCTCCTCGAACGCGTCCGCGATCTTGAGCAGGGCCCGCTGGCGCGCCGCGGGGGTCTCGTCCCGCCAGGCCGGGAACGCGGCGGCGGCCGCCGCCATCGCGGCGTCCACGTCCGCCGGCCCGGACAGCGGCGCGGTCGCGTACGCCTCCCCCGTCGCGGGATTGACCACCTCGGTGGTCCGTCCGTCGGCGGCGTCCCGGAACTCACCGTCGATGTAATTGCGCAGACGACGCAGCTCGGTGCTCACTGCCGGCCCTCCAAGTTCAGGTGTCCAATCACTGAGACACCCACCCTAATCGCCCGGCCCACGTTTTCAACACCCCTGATCGCGCCAAGACTACGAAATCCGCAAGTCTCGACCACGTAAACAACGAATTTCATCGAAGCGGCCTTGCGGAACGGTCGAGACGTCGTGCACAGTGAAGCCGTGGCCAGTCGTAGCGCAGAACACAGGGACTCCCGCGAGTCCAGGAACGGGACTCCGCATCTGGATTCCGTCTCCCTCGCCATCATCGAGCAGCTCCAGGAGGACGGCCGCCGGCCGTACGCCGCGATCGGCAAGGCCGTCGGCCTCTCCGAGGCGGCCGTGCGCCAGCGCGTCCAGAAGCTGCTCGACCAGGGCGTCATGCAGATCGTGGCCGTCACGGACCCGCTCACCGTGGGCTTCCGCAGACAGGCGATGGTCGGGGTGAACGTCGAGGGCGATGTCGAGAACGTGGCGGACGCGCTGACGGCCATGCCGGAAGTGGAGTACGTGGTGATGACCGCGGGCTCGTACGACCTCCTCGCCGAGATCGTCTGCGAGGACGACGACCACCTGCTGGACGTCATCAACAAACGCATTCGGGCGCTGCCCGGCGTGCGCTCCACCGAGAGCTTCGTTTATCTGAAGCTCAAGAAGCAGACCTACATGTGGGGAACCCGATAACCGTGAGCAAGGACCTCAGCCGCACCGCGTACGACCACCTGTGGATGCACTTCACCCGCATGTCCTCGTACGAGAACGCGCCCGTTCCCACGATCGTCCGTGGTGAGGGCACCTACATCTACGACGACAAGGGCAAGCGCTACCTCGACGGTCTCGCGGGTCTGTTCGTGGTCCAGGCCGGTCACGGCCGCGCCGAGCTGGCCGAGACCGCCGCCAAGCAGGCGCAGGAACTGGCGTTCTTCCCCATCTGGTCGTACGCCCACCCGAAGGCCGTAGAGCTTGCGGAGCGTCTGGCCCACTACGCGCCCGGCGACCTGAACAAGGTCTTCTTCACCACCGGCGGCGGCGAGGCGGTCGAGACCGCCTGGAAGCTGGCGAAGCAGTACTTCAAGCTCCAGGGCAAGCCCACCAAGTACAAGGTCATCTCCCGCGCGGTCGCCTACCACGGCACCCCGCAGGGCGCCCTGTCCATCACCGGACTCCCGGCCCTCAAGGCGCCCTTCGAGCCGCTCGTCCCGGGCGCGCACAAGGTCCCGAACACCAACATCTACCGCGCCCCGCTGTTCGGCGACGACCCGGAGGCCTTCGGCCGCTGGGCCGCCGACCAGATCGAGCAGCAGATCCTGTTCGAGGGCCCGGAGACGGTCGCCGCGGTCTTCCTTGAGCCGGTGCAGAACGCCGGCGGCTGCTTCCCGCCCCCGCCCGGCTACTTCCAGCGGGTGCGCGAGATCTGCGACCAGTACGACGTCCTCCTGGTCTCCGACGAGGTCATCTGCGCCTTCGGCCGCCTCGGCACGATGTTCGCCTGCGACAAGTTCGACTACGTACCGGACATGATCACCTGCGCCAAGGGCATGACCTCGGGCTACTCCCCGATCGGCGCCTGCATCATCTCCGACCGCCTGGCCGAGCCGTTCTACAAGGGCGACAACACCTTCCTGCACGGCTACACCTTCGGCGGCCACCCGGTCTCCGCCGCGGTCGGCCTCGCCAACCTCGACATCTTCGAGCGCGAGGGCCTCAACCAGCACGTCCTCGACAACGAGGCCAACTTCCTCCAGACCCTCCAGAAGCTGCACGACCTCCCGATCGTCGGCGACGTCCGCGGCAACGGCTTCTTCTACGGCATCGAGCTCGTCAAGGACAAGGCCACCAAGGAGACCTTCACGGACGAGGAGTCGGAGCGCGTGCTCTACGGCTTCGTCTCCAAGAAGCTCTTCGAGTACGGCCTCTACTGCCGCGCCGACGACCGCGGTGACCCGGTCATCCAGCTGTCGCCGCCGCTGATCTCCGACCAGTCGACCTTCGACGAGATCGAGGGCATCGTCCGCCAGGTCCTCACGGAGGCCTGGACGAAGCTCTGACCGTAGCTTCCGATCTTCCTTCTGGATGATCAACACCGGCCCCGGCGCCGCCGTTCGAGTGAGAAACGGCGGCCCGGGGCCGTGTGCTGTCCGGGCTCCCGCCGACCGCTCCTTAGCGTGCCAGTGACCGATCGGCCCCCTCTTCGTTCCCCCGGACGGGGGATGCGATACGGGAAAACGGATCTGAACGAGGTGTACGCGCATGGTGGCCCCGCCGGACAACGACGTGCTCTGGGCACGTGCCCTGCACTTCCAGCACCACGACGGAACGCCCGCCCTCGGCGGTGTCTCGCTCGGCGTCCGGGAGGGCGAGATCCTCGCCGTCAACGGCCCGCGCGGCAGCGGCAAGACGACCCTGCTGAGATGCCTCTCGGGTCTGGAGCGCCCCAACCGCGGCGAGGTCTGGTTCAACAGCGTGCCCGTGCACACCATGGGCCCGATGACCCGCGAGCGACTGCGCCGCGACCGCTTCGGCTGGATCGACCCGGCGCCCGTGCTGGTCCCGGAGCTGAACGTCTGGGAGAACGCGGCCCTCCCCCTGATGCTGCGCGGCACCAGCCGCCGCCGGGCCAAGACCGCCGCCCTGGAGTGGCTGGACCGCCTCGACATCGGCGAGCACGCCCGCAAACGCCCCCACGAACTGCGCCAGGCCGAGCGCCAGCGCGTGTCGATCGCCCGCGCGCTGGCCCCGGCGCCCACGGTCCTGTTCGCCGACGAGCCGACCGCCCCGCTGCACCGCGCGGACCGCGCCCACGTCCTGCGCACGCTCACCACCGCCGCCCGCTCGCACGGCATCACCGTCGTCCTCGCGACCCACGAAGCGGAGACGGCGGCCCTCGCCGACCGCACGGTGTCCCTCCTCGACGGACGCCGCGTGAACACGGTCCACCTCCCCCCGGTCACCGAAGCGGAAGGCCGGGCCGAGTGCTCGCTCTCCGTCTGACCCGCGGCTCGCACCCCGCCGTCCAACTCCGCCGCCTGCTGGTCGCGGTGGCCTCGGCGGGCACGGGCTTCCTCCTCCTGTGCACCCTCGGCTACGCGATGGGCCACCCCGACTCCCCCGCCGCCGCGGCCCTCCGCCTCGGCTGGTGCGCGACCCCGCTGGCCGCCACCGTCTACTTCGCGGTCGCCGTCGCCCGCACCGACCCGGCGACCAGACCCCGCCCCGGCCTCTCCGCGATCGGCCTCGGCCCCGGCCGCCTGATGGCCATCTCCGCGACCACGACCGCGCTGGCCTGCACCCTCGGCTCCATGCTGGCCCTCCTCTTCTTCCTCCACCTGCGCGGCGACCTCACCGGCATGCCCTTCGACGGCGCGGCGGCGGAGTTCCTGGCCTCGGACCAGCCCCTGCCGCTCCCGGCGGCGCTGACCCTCCTCGCCCTCGTACCGCTGACCGCCTCCGTCGCGGTGGCCCTCGCCCTGCGCCCCCGCGACCTCCGCCCCGCCTCCGAGAAGGGCCCGGCAAGGTCGTACGGCCGCTTCGGCGTGCAGGGCCGCCCGGACCGCCGCGAGACCTTCGGGGCGTACGGCCGTTTCGGCGCGCATCTGCGTGCGGGGACGCGCGGCGGCGGGCCGGAGGCCGAACCGGCCGAACAGCCCGCGCAGACGGAGCAGTCGGAAGGCGCGCACCCCACTGCCCACGACCCCTCGCGCCCCCCGGCTCCCCGGGAAGCCCCCCGAGGTCTGCCCTGGGGCATCGCCGTACTGGCCGCCGGGCTCGCCGTGGAGGCGTACGCGAACCGGACGCGGGACGGCGGCGGGCTGTCGCTGCCCGGCGGGCTCGCGGACGGGCCCGCGAGCGTGCTGGCCGGCTGGGTCCTGACCGCGATCGGACTCGCGCTGGCCGGACCCGGACTCACCCATCTCTGCGGCAGGCTGCTGCAGTCCGTCGGCCCCGGCGCGCTGCGGCTGCTGGCCGGGCGCGTCCTGATGGAGGAGGCGACCCGGATCGGACGCCCGCTGGGCGTGGTGTGCGCGGTGGCGTCCGGCGGCTTCGCGATGACGGCGCTCTACGACGCGGACGCCCCGGCCTTCGGCCCGCTGACCACCCTGGGTCTGCTGCTGGTCACCGGCTGCACGGTGGCGACCCTGCTCACCGCCGCGCTGGAGGCCAAGCACGCCCGCGCCGACACCACGGCCGCGCTGCTGCGCCTCGGTGCCCCCGCCACCATGCTGCGCAGCGCGGCGGCCCTGCGCGCGGGCGCGCTGCTGGCCCTGTTCCTCCCGCTGACCCTGTTCGTGGCCGAGCTGGCGGCGCTGCCGCTGGCCGGCCGATGAGTTTCGCGCGGACGGCCGGTCTACCCACCGAACAGCACGTACGCCCGATGGGAGACCGCGCATGTACCAGCAGATGATCTTCGTGAACCTGGCCGTGAACGACGTCGACGCGTCGAGGAAGTTCTTCACGGAGCTCGGCTACTCGATCAATCCCCAGTTCAGCACCGACGAATGCGCGTGCGTCGTGATCAGCGACACGATCATCGCGATGCTCCTCGGCAAGCAGCGGTACAGCGACTTCACCAAGAAGGAGATCGCCGACTCGACGAAGACCAGCGAGGTACTGCTGTGCCTGAGCGCCGAGAGCCGCGAGAAGGTCGACGAGCTGGTCGACAAGGCCATCGCGTCCGGCGGCACGGGCAGCGGTGACGCCATCGACCAGGGCTTCATGTACGGCCGTTCCTTCGACGACCCCGACGGCCACACCTGGGAGGTCATGTGGATGGACCCGGCGGCGGTCCAGGGCTGACCGGCTCACTGCCTAGCATGGGCGCGTGCAGACGAGCCCGGCCCATGCGGCCCCTCACGACGAACGCGAGATCGAGACGGTCGAGGACTTCGACGCGACCGTCTCGGCCCGCGGCACCCTCGCCGGGTACCGCGTCCAGGCCGTCGATCTGACGGACCGTACAAAGGAGTTGCTCACCACCGACACCGCGGGCGCCGTCTTCCTCGGGTGTCCGATGCGTGACGAGGCCGCGGCGAAGATCCGCGCCGAGGGTGCCCTGGTCTTCCCGCCGGTGCCGCATCTCCCCTTCGACCCCTACCGCGGTCATCTCTACACGCCCGCCGAGCTGTTCGCCTCGCTCGGCAAGGGGTACGAGCAGACGCCGGACGCGCTGGCGTACGCCTGGTTCCAGCAGACCAAGGCGGACGGCGACATATACGCCTCGATGCTGCGCGCCGTGCACGACGACTCGATCTCCGACGCCCTCGACGAACTCCTGCGCGGGGCGCGGGTGGTGGGCGTGATGGGCGGCCACGCGATGGCACGCGGGACGGAGGCCTACGGCGGTGCCGCGCGCCTGGGCCGGGAGTTGAGCCGCGCCGGCTTCACGGTGGCGACCGGCGGCGGACCCGGCGCGATGGAGGCGGCGAACCTCGGCGCGTACGCGGCGCCGTACGAGGACGCGATGCTGGAGGAGGCGTGCGAACTCCTCGCCGGATCACCCTCGTTCAGCCCTTCCGTCACCGACTGGGCCCGGCGCGCCTTCGAGGTCCGCGACCGCTGGCCCAAGGGCAACCACTCGATCGGCATCCCGACCTGGTTCTACGGCCACGAGCCGCCGAACGCCTTCGCCTCGCACATCGCCAAGTACTTCGCCAACGCCACCCGCGAGGACGGCCTGTTGGCCCGCTCGAACGCGGGTGTGGTGTTCCTGCCGGGCGCGGCCGGGACCGTACAGGAGATCTTCGACAACGCGACGCCGAACTACTACGAGTCGCGCGGCGAGCCCACGCCGATGGTTCTGGTGGACCGGGAGCACTGGACGGAGCGGCTGCCGACCTGGCCGTTGCTGCGTGCACTTGCCCGGGAACGGTCGATGGAGGGCCGTATCGCCCTCGTTGACCGGATCGAGGAGGCTCCGGAGGCGCTGAAACGTCTCGCTCATTAAAGTGCAGGTAAAGGCAACTGCCGCACACCGCATATGCATTGACACTGCTTACGCAGCACTTATAGACCAGTGAGACTCCTGGGGGTGGTGGTGCCTCACCTCGAACGCTGCCTCATCTCCCCCTAAACCCCCCGCAGTTGCACATCCCGTGAAGGGCAAACGTGTCCATATCTCGACGTTCCGTACGCATCCTCGGTGTCGCGTCCGCCTCGGCCGCGCTCGCGCTCGGATTCGCGGGCAACGCGCTCGCCTGCAACATCAGCGAGTTCTCCGCGGAAGCGACTTGTGACGGCGCCAACGGTGTCATCAAGGTCACTGACAAGGACGCCTCCGGTACCGAGGCGACCGTCACGGTGTTCCTGGAGAACAACAACGCCGACGTCAGGCAGGTCGGCAAAGCGCAGACCGTCAAGGGCTCGCGCGAAGGTGTCACCATCTCTTTCGCCGAGGCCTGGCAGCCTGACGCCAAGTACCGCGTCCACGTCACAGCCACCAACGGCCTCGACAAGGACCTTGGGGAACTCCTGACCACCCCGTCCAAGGCCTGCGCCACGGAGTCGCCCACCCCGACTCCGACCGAGGCTTCCCCGACCCCGTCGGAGACCGCCTCGACCCCGGCCGAGTCCGACACCCCGACCCCGTCGGCCTCGGAGAGCAGCAGCACCGCCCCCGCCACGACGACGGACAACGCGCCGTCTCCGGCGGCCGGCAGCTCGAACCTCGCCGAGACCGGTGCCAACTCCAACACCGGCATGATCGCCGGTATCGCGGGCGCGTTCGTCGTCGCGGGCGGCGGAGCCGTCTACTACGGCATGCGCCGCCGCGGTGCGACCAACGGCCGCTGATCGACCCCCTGTTGTGGCCCGCCCGGTTCGTGGGGGCGGGCCACACGCATGTCTAACGGCCGTCGAGTACGACGACCTCGGCCGCGTCGAACTCCACCCCGACCGTGTCCCCGACCTCCGGCGCCTCCCGCAGCGCACACGCCGCCTCAAGGCGCGGCGCGCCCTCCGGCTGAAGTTGTACGGCGACATGGGTGCCCCTGAAGGTACGGGCGGCGACCGTGCAGCGCAGGCCCTCCTCGGCGGGCAACAGGCGTACGCCCGCGGGACGTACGAGGAGCGTGCGGGTGCCCTGGAGGGCGTCCTCGGGGACCGGCACCTTGCCCCAGGGCGTGTCGGCGGCCTCTCCGGCGACCGTGGCCCCGACCACGTTGTCGAAGCCCAGGAAGCGGGCCACGAACTCGTCGGCGGGGCGCTGCCAGACCTCAAGTGGCGTACCGGACTGGGCGATCCGCCCGTCCCGCATCACCACGACCCGGTCGGCCAGCGCGAACGCCTCGCCCTGGTCGTGCGTGACCGCGAGCACGGTCGTGCCCAACGCCCCGAAGAGTTCCCGGAGTTCGACGACCAGCCGCTCCCGCAGTGACCGGTCGAGCTGGCCGAGCGGTTCATCGAGCATGAGCAGCCGGGGGCTGGGCGCGAGGGCACGGGCCAGCGCCACGCGTTGCTGCTCACCTCCGGACAGCCCCGCCACCGCACGGCGGGCGGCACCCGGCAGTCCGACGAGGTCGAGCAACTCACCGACCCGGGCGGCCTGTTGTTCCTTCTTCGCGCCGTGCATCCGCAGCCCGAAAGCCACGTTGCCGGCCACGTCCCGCTGCGGGAACAGCTGATGGTCCTGGAACATCAGCCCCACGCCCCGCCTGTGCGCGGGCACCCCGGCCTGGTCGCGTCCGTCGAGCAACACCCGCCCGGAGTCCAGGGGTTGCAGCCCGGCGACGACTCGTAGCAGCGTCGACTTGCCGCTGCCGCTGGGCCCGAGCACACACACGATCTCGTGCTCGGCGACCCCGAGATCGACGGCGTCCAGCACCGGGCGCCCGCCGAACCGTACGGTCGCACCCGTGAGGCTGAGCAGCATCAGAACTCCCCGGTCCGGTCGGTGCGCAGCCGCTCGAGCACCAGCAGGGCCACCGCGCACACCACCATCAGAATCGTCGAAAGGGCCATCGCCTGGCCGTAGTTGAGATCACCGGGCCGGGACAGCAGCCGGGCCACCGCGACCGGCAGCGTCGGGTTGTCGGGCCGCGCGATGAACACGGTCGCGCCGAACTCCCCCAGCGACACCGCGAACGCGAACCCGGCGGCGATCAGCAACGCCCGCCGCACCAGCGGCAGATCGACCTCCCGCCACACCCGCCAGGGCGAGGCCCCGAGCACGGCCGCCGCCTCCCGCAGCCGCCCGTCCACGGCCCGCAGCACGGGCAGCATCGTCCGTACGACGAAGGGGACGCCGACCAGCGCCTGCGCGAGAGGCACCAGGATCCATGAACTCCGCAGATCCACCGGGGGTTTGTCGAGCGAGATGAGGAAGCCGAAGCCGACGGTCACCGCCGACACCCCGAGCGGCAGCATCAGCAGCGCGTCGAAGCCCCGCACCAGCCGCCCCGCGTCCCGCCGGGTCAGGGCCGCGGCGGCGAGACCGCCGATCACCACGGCGATGGCGGTGGCGGCGACGGCGTACTCCAGCGAGTTGCCGATCGCGGCGATCGGCGGGACCAGGAAGGTGCCGCCGTCGTCGTGGGTCAGCGCCCGGTAGTAGCCGAAGTCCGATGTGTCGAGCGACCGTTGGACCAGCACGGCGAGCGGCAGCACGAGCAGGAGCAGGACGGAGAGCAGGACCCCGGCCAGCAGCGCCCACTGGCCTGCCCCGCGCGGGCGCCGTGCGGTCACCGCCGGGTCCACGAGCCGCAGGGCCGTCTCCCGGCGCCGTACCGTCCAGGCGTGGACGGCGAGGATCGCGCCCACCGCGACGAACTGGACGATGGTGAGCACGGCGGCCGTGGAGAGGTCGAAGACTTCCGAGGTCTGGCGGTAGATCTCCACTTCGAGGGTCGAGAAGGTCGGGCCGCCGAGAATCTGCACCACACCGAAGGAGGTGAAGGTGAAGAGGAAGACCATGAGCGCGGCGGCGGCCACGGCGGGCGCGAGCGCGGGCAGCGTCACCTTCCGCCAGGCCCGCAGCCGGGAGGCGCCGAGCATCCGCGCGGCCTCCTCCTGACGCGGGTCGAGCTGCGCCCAGAGGCCGCCCACCGTCCGGACGACGACCGCGTAGTTGAAGAAGACGTGCGCGAGCAGGATGGCCCACACGGTGGTGTCCAGCCGTACGCCCCACAGGTCGTCGAGGAGTCCGCCCCGGCCGACGAGCGCGAGGAAGGCCGTACCGACGACGACCGTGGGCAGCACGAACGGGACCGTCACGACGGCCCGCAGCACCTGCCGTCCCGGGAAGTCGAAGCGCGCGAAGACGTACGCGCCAGGGAGCGCGATCAGCAGCGTGAGCGCGGTGGAGGCGAGCGCCTGCCACGTGGTGAACCACAGCACGTGCCGGATGTCGGACTGCGCCAGCACGTCCCCGATCCGGCCCAACTGCCAGGCGCCGTCCACCTTCAGCCCGCGCCCGACGATCGCGGCGACGGGGTAGGCGAAGAACACCGCGAAGAACGCGACGGGCAGGGCCATGAGGCCGAGCCGTGTCGCGTTCCCTCTGCGGGAGGACTTCCGCGGGACTACTTCAGTACGAGCGAGGTCCACGACTTGACCCACTGGTCCCGGTCGGCGGCGATCTTCGTGGGGGCCATGGTCTCGGGGTCCTTGGCCTGCGGACCGTACTTCGTGAACTCGGCGGGCACGGTCGCGCCCTCGATCACCGGGTAGACGAACATGTTGAGCGGCATGTCCTGCTGGAACTCCTTGGTCAGCAGGAAGTCGATGAAGGCCTTGCCGCCCTTGGTGTTCCTGGCGTTGCTGAGCAGCCCCGCGTACTCGGTCTGCCTGAAGCAGGTGCCGTACGACACCCCGGTAGGCGAGGTGGTCGGCTTCGGGTCGCCGTAGATGACCTCGGCGGGCGGCGAGGAGGCGTACGAGACGACGAGGGGCCTGTCGCCGCCCGCCTTCTTGCCACCGGCCGAGCCGGAGAACTCCTGGTCGTAGGCCTGCTCCCAGCCGTCGACGACCTTGACGCCGTTGGCCTTGAGCTTCTTCCAGTACGACTGCCATCCGTCGTCCCCGAACTGGGCCGCGCTGCCGAGCAGGAAGCCGAGGCCGGGCGAGGAGGTGGCCGCGTTCTCGGTGACGAGGAGGTTCTTGTACTCGGGCTTGACCAGGTCCGCGAACGAGGTCGGCGGGGTCAGCTTGTGCTTGCTGAAGTACGCCTTGTCGTAGTTGACGCAGATGTCGCCGGTGTCGATGGGCGTGACCCGGTGCTTGGTCTCGTCGACGCGGTACGCGGGCTTGACGGTGGCGGAGCCCTTCGCGTCGTAGGACTGGAAGAGGCCGTTGTCGAGCGCGCGGGAGAGCAGGGTGTTGTCGACGCCGAAGAAGACGTCGCCCTGGGGGTTGTCCTTGGTCAGGATCGCCTTGTTGACGGCCTGGCCCGCGTCGCCGTCCTTGAGGACCTTGACGGTGTAGCCGGACTGCTTCTCGAAGTCCTTGAGGACGCTCTTCGAGACGGCCCAGGAGTCGTGGCTGACGAGGGTGACGGTCTTGTCGGATCCGGAGCCGCCGCTTCCGTCCGACCCCGACCCGCACGCGGAGAGCGTGACCAGGCCGAGGCCCACGAGGACAGCACAGTACTTCTTGGTGTTCACGGTGATGACCGAACTTCCTACCCAGAATGACCTGGGCGAGGTTCAGAGGGTCTGCGGCCCGATTGCCGCACTCTCAGCGCTGCGCGCTCCCCTGTCGGATATGAAGATGTACGTACAGGTCGTACGGGTGAAGATTACCTCTCGGTGGCCGCGAGCTGACCGCACGCTCCGTCGATCTCCTGGCCACGGGTGTCCCGGACGGTGACCGGCACCCCATGGGCCGCGATGGCCTCGACGAACGCCTTCTCGTCCTCGGGGCGGGAAGCCGTCCACTTGGAGCCCGGGGTCGGGTTCAGCGGGATCAGGTTGACGTGCACCGGCTTGCCCTTGAGGAGCCGGCCGAGCCGGTCGCCGCGCCACGCCTGGTCGTTGATGTCCCGGATCAGCGCGTACTCGATGGACAGCCGGCGCCCCGACTTCGCCGCGTACTCCCAGCCGGCGTCGAGGACCTCGCGCACCTTCCACCGCGTGTTCACGGGGACCAGGGTGTCGCGCAGCTCGTCGTCGGGGGCGTGCAGCGAGATCGCGAGTCGGCACTTGAAGCCCTCGTCCGCGAAGCGGTGGATCGCCGGGACGAGTCCGACCGTCGAGACGGTGATCCCGCGCTGCGAGAGACCGAGGCCGTCCGGCTCGGGGTCGGTGAGGGCGCGGATCGACTGGACGACCCGCTTGTAGTTGGCGAGGGGCTCGCCCATGCCCATGAAGACGATGTTGGAGAGGCGGGCCGGACCGCCGGGAATCTCGCCGTCGCGCAGCGCGCGCATCCCGTCGACGATCTGGTGGACGATCTCACCGGTGGAGAGATTTCGGTCCAGTCCGGCCTGACCGGTCGCGCAGAACGGGCAGTTCATGCCACACCCCGCCTGCGAGCTGATGCACATGGTGACCCGGTCCGGGTACCGCATCAGCACGGACTCGACGAGCGTCCCGTCGAACAGCCGCCACAGCGTCTTGCGCGTGGTCTCCTGGTCGGTCGACAGATGCCGTACGACCGTCATCAGCTCGGGAAGCAGCGCCTCCTGCAGCTTGGCGCGCGAACCGGCGGGGATGTCGGTCCACTCCGCCGGGTCGTGCGCGAGCCGCGCGAAGTAGTGCTGCGAGAGCTGTTTGGCGCGAAACGGCTTCTCGCCGATCGCGGCGACGGCTTCCTTGCGCTCGGCGGGCGTGAGGTCGGCAAGGTGCCGCGGCGGCTTCTGGGCTCCGCGGGGGGCGACGAATGTGAGTTCTCCGGGCTTAGGCATGGCCCTACCAGTGTCGCAGACATACGAAGAGGGACTCGCCGCCCTGTGGACAACGAGCCCCTCGTACGCAAAACAGCAGGTCAGCCGGTCAGCCGGTTCTCAGGTCTTTCAGCCGGATCCGACGAACAGCACGAACATCAGCCACACCACCGGGGCGGTCGGCAACAACGAGTCCAAGCGGTCCATGATGCCGCCGTGCCCCGGCAGCAGCGTGCCCATGTCCTTGATGCCGAGGTCGCGCTTGATCATGGACTCGCCGAGGTCGCCCAGCGTGGCGCTGGCCGCGACCGCGAGGCCCAGGACGAGGCCCTGCCACCAGCTGCCGTCGTCGATCAGGAACTGCATGCACAGCGCGCCCGCCACCATCGCGAAGGACACCGCCCCGAACAGGCCCTCGCGGGTCTTTCCGGGGCTGATGCGCGGGGCGAGCTTGTGCGTGCCGAAGCGCCAGCCGACGGCGTAGGCGCCCGTGTCGCTGACGACGGTCAGCAGCAGGAACGTCATGACCCGCCAGGCGCCGTCGTCGGCGGTGAGCATCAGGGCGACGAACGTGGCCAGGAACGGCACGTAGAACGCCGCGAAGACACCCGCCGTGACGTCCTTGAGGTAGCCCTCGGGCGGTTCCGTCATCCGCCATACGAGGACGGCGAGCGCGGTGAGCGCCATGGCGACCCAGGCGCCCTCGGGACCCCGGACGTAGCCGGCGACGACCATCGCGGCCCCGCCGACCGCGAGGGGCACGAGGGGCGCCTTGATGCCCTTGCGCTCCTGAAGCCGCGAGGTCAGCTCCCACAGGCCGACGACCACGGCGACCGCTATCACGCCGACGAACACGGCCTTGACGACGAACAGGGACGCGATGATCACCGCGCCGAGTCCGACCCCGACCCCTATGGCCGCACCCAGGTCCCGGCCCGCGCTCTTCTTCTGCGGGGCGGGCGCCGGTGGCGGGACGTCGGGCATGGGCTCCGGATTCTGCGGCACCGCCCCGTAGGGCTGCGCCTGCGGCGTGTCAGAGGGCTGCGTCCGCGGGTCGTACGACGGCGACTGCCGTACGTCGTACGGCGGTTGCTGCGTCTCGTCGCGGAACGTCTCGTCGCGGAACAAGGGGCCGCTCAGCCGAGCGGCCCCCCGGTCGTCATCCTGGTGTCCGCCGTATGCGGGCTCGTCGGGCACGATGGGCATGGGGCGAGTCTGCTGCGCCTTGGGCGCATCGTACGTGGGACCCGCCGGGGCAGCCCCCTGGACAGGCCCCTGGTCGGACGGCCCCCAGTACCCGGCTTGTGGCGGTGCCCCCCAGGAAGAGTCGTTCATCAGACCTCGAGCAGCTCCGCTTCCTTGTGCTTGAGGAGTTCGTCCACCTGGGCGACGTACTTCGCCGTGGTGTCGTCGAGCTCCTTCTCCGCGCGACGGCCCTCGTCCTCGCCGATGTCGCCGTCCTTGATCGCCTTGTCGATCGCTTCCTTGGCCTTGCGGCGGATGGAACGGATCGAGATCTTGGAGTCCTCGGCCTTGGTCTTGGCGACCTTGATGTACTCCTTGCGGCGCTCCCCGGTCAGCTCGGGGAAGGTCACCCGGATGATGTTGCCGTCGTTGCTCGGGTTGACGCCGAGGTCCGAGTCACGGATCGCCTGTTCGATGTTGCGCAGCGCGCTCTTGTCGAACGGGGTCACCACGGCCATGCGCGGCTCCGGCACGGAGAACGAGGCCAACTGGTTGATCGGCGTCAGCGCCCCGTAATAGTCCGCCACGATCTTGTTGAACATCGCCGGGTGCGCACGGCCGGTGCGAATCGCGGCGAAGTCCTCCTTGGCGACCACGACGGCCTTCTCCATCTTCTCCTCGGCCTCGAGGAGGGTCTCTTCGATCACCACTTGCTCCTGCGTGTCTTGAGTAGGCCCGGCTGCTGTGCTGTGTCGGCGTCGGCGGCCGGCTGCGTCGCGTCTTGTTCCTGAACGGTTCCCGACCGGCAGGACATTGTCCATCCCCCGGTCAGGGTCATCAGCCCTGGCTGCCTTGGTCACCCACAAGCGTGCCGATCTTCTCACCCTTGACGGCGCGGGCGATATTGCCCTCGGCGATCAGCTCGAAGACCAGGATCGGAAGCTTGTTGTCGCGGCACAGGGTGATGGCGGTCATGTCGGCGACCTTGAGGTCCTGGGTGATGACCTCGCCGTAGCTCAGCGAGTCGAACTTGACGGCCGCGGGGTTGGTCTTCGGGTCGGAGTCGTAGACCCCGTCCACGCCGTTCTTGCCCATCAGCAGCGCCTCGGCGTTGATCTCCAGGGCGCGCTGGGCGGCGGTGGTGTCGGTGGAGAAGTACGGCATGCCCATACCGGCGCCGAAGATGACCACACGGCCCTTCTCCAGGTGCCGTACGGCGCGCAGCGGGATGTACGGCTCGGCGACCTGGCCCATGGTGATGGCGGTCTGGACGCGGCTGTCGATGCCCTCCTTCTCCAGGAAGTCCTGGAGGGCGAGGCAGTTCATCACCGTGCCGAGCATGCCCATGTAGTCGGAGCGGGCCCGGTCCATGCCGCGCTGCTGGAGTTCGGCGCCGCGGAAGAAGTTGCCGCCGCCGATGACGACGGCGACCTCCGCGCCGTCCCGTACGACGGCCGCGATCTCGCGGGCGATCTTGTGCACCACGTCGGGGTCGACGCCCAGGCCACCGCCTCCGGAGAAGGCCTCTCCGGACAGCTTCAGCAGAAACCGGCCGCGTACTTTGCCGTCGTCGTTCTTCTGGGGCTTGGTGGTCATGACGTTCTCGCCTCTTTTACGTGGTCGCACATACGAAGAAGGCCACTGCCGGTGGGGTGTCTGTCGCATCCCATGCTCGGCAATGGCCTCCTCGTCAGATCTGCTGTCGTCCGCCACGCGCGCGTGCGCGACGGCGTACCGGCTCGACTGCTGACGACCCTAGCGGGATTCCGCGGGGCGCCGCGCGTCGATCGCGGTACGGACTCAGATGCCGACCTTGATGCGCGTGAAGCGCTTCAGGGTGACACCCGCCTCGTCCAGAACCTTCTGGACGGACTTCTTGGGGTCGAGCGCGTACGGCTGACCGAGCAGCGTCGCGTCCTTGAAGAAGCCGTTGACGCGACCCTCGACGATCTTCGCGATCGCGGCCTCGGGCTTGCCCTCGGCGCGGGTGGTCTCCTCGGCGATACGGCGCTCGGACTCGACGACCTCGGCCGGCACGTCGTCCTTGGCCAGGTACTTCGGCGCGAAGGCGGCGATGTGCTGGGCGACACCGCGGGCGACCTCGGCGTTCGGCTTGTCCAGCTCGACGAGGACACCGATCTGCGGGGGCAGGTCGGGCATCGTGCGGTGCATGTACGCGGAGACGTAGCCGTCGGCGTACTGGGCGAAGCGGTCCAGGACGATCTTCTCGCCCAGGTTCGCGTTGGCCTCGTCGACGAACGCCTGGACCGTCTTGCCGGGCTCGATCTCGGACGCGAGGAGCGCCTCGATGTCGGCCGGGGCGGTGGCGGCGACGTGCTGGGCGATCTGGTTGGCGACGGCCTGGAACTTCTCGCCCTTGGCGACGAAGTCCGTCTCGCACTTCAGCTCGACCAGGACACCGGAGGTGTTGTCGTCGGCGATGACGGAGACCACGGCGCCGTTCTCGGCGGAGCGGCCCTCGCGCTTGGCAACGCCCTTCTGGCCCTTGATGCGGAGCGCCTCGACGGCCTTCTCGACGTTGCCGTCGGCCTCGTCCAGCGCCTTCTTGCAGTCCATCATGCCGGCGCCGGTGAGCTCACGGAGCTTCTTGACGTCGGCGGCGGTGTAGTTCGCCATGATCTGGAAATCTCTTCTCGGAGTTCGAAGTCTCGAAGTCGGCGGCGGCCGCGTGGTGAGCGGGCTTCCGCCAAAGATCTACGGGCTACGAAGATCTAGGGGCTGTGAGTGAACGGCGGGTGGCGCGGTCGGCACCACCCGCCGTCACTTCAGCTCAGCCCTTTGGCCCGGAAGGTCAGGCCGTTGGCCGGAGGGTCAGGCCTGCTCGGCGTCGGCGGCGGGCGCCTCGACCTCGGCGGCGGCCTCCTCGACGGCGACCGGAGCCTCGGCCTGCTCGGCGTCGGCGACCTTCTCCGTCTCGGCGGAGGTCTGGACCTCGGCGTCGGCGGCGGGGGCCTCGTCGGCCTTCTTCTCGCCCTCGAGCAGGTCGCGCTCCCACGCGGCGAGCGGCTCGCCGGCGGCCTTGTCACCCTTGGCCTCGGCGGCGACACCGGAGCGGCTGATGAGGCCCTCGGCGACGGCGTCGGCGATCACGCGGGTGAGCAGGGTGACGGAGCGGATCGCGTCGTCGTTGCCCGGGATCTTGTAGTCGACCTCGTCGGGGTCGCAGTTCGTGTCGAGGATGGCGACGACCGGAATGTTGAGCTTCCGGGCCTCACCGACCGCGATGTGCTCCTTCTTGGTGTCCACGATCCAGACGGCGCTGGGAACCTTGGACATCTCGCGGATACCACCGAGGGTCTTCTCCAGCTTGGCCTTCTCGCGCGAGAGCACGAGAAGCTCCTTCTTGGTGAGACCGGACGCGGCGACGTCCTCGAAGTCGATCTGCTCCAGCTCCTTGAGGCGCTGCAGACGCTTGTAGACGGTGGAGAAGTTGGTGAGCATGCCGCCCAGCCAGCGCTGGTTGACGTAGGGCATGCCGACGCGGGTGGCCTGCTCGGCGATGGCCTCCTGCGCCTGCTTCTTCGTGCCGACGAACATGACCGTGCCGCCGTGGGCGACGGTCTCCTTGACGAACTCGTAGGCGCGGTCGATGTACGACAGCGACTGGAGCAGGTCGATGATGTAGATGCCGTTGCGCTCGGTGAAGATGAAGCGCTTCATCTTCGGGTTCCAGCGACGGGTCTGGTGACCGAAGTGGACGCCGCTTTCCAGCAGCTCCCGCATCGTGACGACGGCCATGGCCGTTCTCCTTGATTTTCTCGGTTGTGCCGCGGGTGCCGGGACGGCACTCGCGCCTGACGCCCACGTGCGCGTGCCCAGAGGACCGAGGAGCGCTGACACCGGATTCGTCTCTCGACGGAGGACCAGATGTCGGGGCGTGCGAAGTCGACCCGGTGACCCGGATCGCCAAAGGAAGTGTACGGGACCCGCGAGGTACCGGGTGACGCCGTTGTCCACAGGCCCCCGGCGGTCCACAGGTCCCGGCCATGATCGCCATGGGTACGGCACGGTTTGTGCCATGCGAACACGACGAAACCGGCACACAGTGCTGGACTTGGTGCCGGGCCTGGTACTGGCCCTCTTCCTGACCCTGCTGACCTGCGCGGCCCGTGCGGCCGACGCCCCTCCGGCCCCCGGACTCCCACCCCCTCCCGTACCGGCCGTGGCCCGCACCTGGCCGGTCGGTTCCCACCCCTTGGTCCTGCGCGGCTGGGAGCCCCCGGCGACGCTCTACGCCCGGGGCCACCGGGGCGTGGACCTGGCGACCCCGGCCGGCGCTCCGGTACGGGCGGTGGCGGCGGGCCGGGTGTCGTTCGCGGGGCGGGTGGCGGGGAGAGGAGTGGTGTCGGTGGAACTGACGGGGACGGATCTCCGCACGACGTACGAACCGGTGACTGCCTCGGTGAAGAAGGGGGACGAGGTGGAGGCGGGCGGGGTGGTCGGGACGGTGGAACTCACGGGCTCGCACTGCGGCACGACTCCGTGCGTGCACTGGGGCTTGCTGAGAGGGGAGGTGTACTTGGATCCGCTGGGGCTGTTGCCACCGTGGCTGCTGAACAGGGGGCCGTCACGCCTGCTGCCGGTGCTCGGCGTTTAGGGACCTGTCTCACTTGCTGCCGGTACGTGGAGCTTTTTTAGTGGCCTCTCCCGCTTGCCGCCGACGCTTGGAGTCATTTAGGGGCGCGGGGAACTGCGCGCCCAGCCCCCACCGGCCCGCAGCCGACACTCAACCCTGAACGCCCCGCAAAGCCATACTCACCGCAGCCTCAGTAATCACCGAGGGATCCTCCGCAGCCCCCAGCTCGATTCGCCGCACAGCCGCATCGACAACCCCTTGCAGCAACATCGCCGCCAACCGAGGCTCCCCATGCCCCATCTCGGCCAACGCCTCAACGATCATCGCAACCAGCCCACCGTGCGCGGCCCGGATCTTCTCCCGCGCCCCGGCGTCCAGTTCACTCGCGGAGATGGCGACCACAGCCCGATGCCGCCGGTCCCCGACCAACGCGAGCTGCTGCCGCACATACGCCTCGACCTTGCCCTCGGCGGAGCCCGCCCGCTCCATCGCCGCCGACACGTCCGCCGCCCAGACGGGGAAGTCGACCTCGCACAGCTCCTCGACGACGGCGGCCCGCGAGCGGAAGTACTCGTACACGGAGGACCGCGCGAGACCCGTCCGCTCGGCCAGGGCCGGGAAGGTCAGCGCCTCCGTCCCGCCCTCGGACAGCAGTGAACGAGCCGCGTCCAGCAGGGCGGCTCGCTGCATCGACCGGTGCTCGGCCACGGAGGCCGCTCGAATCCTTGGCACGTCAACCACTCTACGGACGCTCCACCCCCGGCGGGAGTGACCGGGGCCATGCAGGCACGATTCTGCGAGGTCGAGGAGGCGGTACGGCTTTCGCTCAACGGCCGAAACTGGCCAGCTTGGCGCGCAGCTGGAGCACGGACTTGGTGTGGATCTGGCTGACCCGGCTCTCGGTCACCCCGAGCACGTTGCCGATCTCGGCGAGGGTCAGCCCCTCGTAGTAGTAGAGCGTGACGACGGTCTTCTCCCGCTCGGGCAGGGTGTTGATCGCCCGCGCCAGGAACCGCCGCAGCTCCCGCCCCTCGGCCACCTCGACCGGGTTGTCGGCGGCGGTGTCCTCCAGGGTGTCCATGAGGCTGAGCCGGTCGCCGCCCTCGCCGCCGGCGTGCAGCAGCTCCTCCAGCGCCACCACGTTGGCCAGCGACAACTGGCTGAAGACGGCGTGGAGTTCGTCCACCGCGATGCCCATCTCGGCAGCCACCTCGCCCTCGCTGGGGGTACGCCTGAGCCGCGCCTCCAGCGTGGCGTACGCCCGCTCCACGTTCCGCGCCTTCTGCCGCACCGAGCGCGGGATCCAGTCGAGCGCGCGCAACTCGTCGATCATCGCGCCCCGGATGCGGGTGATCGCGTACGTCTCGAACTTGATCTCCCGCTCGATGTCGAACTTCTCGATGGCGTCGATCAGTCCGAACACCCCGGACGACACGAAGTCCGCCTGCTCGACATTGGGCGGCAGCCCGACGCTCACCCGTCCCGCGACGTATTTCACGAGCGGCGAGTAGTGCAGGATCAGCTGCTCGCGCAGCCGCTCGTCGCCCGTCGTCTTGTACGACCGCCACAGCTCGTCGAGCGTCGAGGGAGCGGGCGGCCGGACGCTGCCACCGTCACGGGCGGCTGGGGGGATCGCCGCCCGGTCGGACCCGGAGGTGTGCTGGGGCATTCGTCGCCTTGTGCCGTTCTGCCGTGAAGTGCGGTTGCCTGGGTGAGCTGTCGGAGTGATGTGGAGTTACCAGCCTGTTGGCCGGTCTGTGCCGGAATCCCCGTGAGCGTAGCGTGACTGGAGTGTCGCGGTGTGCGAAGGACAGGGCTCGGACCGGCCACGGACGCGTTCGACAGGGTGCCGGAACGGGTCACTCCAGTCGCTCTGCGTGATCATCGGAATGCGCCAACTGCGGGAATTCCCAAGGGTGTCGGGGTTCCCCCGGACGGCCGAACACACTCGGTCAGCGGCGCCCCCGATCCGGCCGGACCGAGATCATCGCCTGGCGTGTCAACTTCCAGCCGTCGCCGTGTCGTTCGACGTAACCAAGTGCTCGGAGTTCGTACAGTCTCGCGACCGCGTCGTCCTCCGTGCTCTGCGCGCCCCGGGCGATCTCCCGCGCCGCTGCCGCCCTGTTGCCGGGGAGGGCGGCGAGGACGCGGCGGGCGGCCGGTTCCAACAGGTCGCGCGGGAGCACCGGTCCGCGTCGGTCGGGGGCCAGTTCGCCCATGTCACCGACCAGTTCGACGACTTCGGCGGCGTCGGTGACCAGCACCGCGTCCCCGCGCAGGAGTTCGTGCACGCCGGCGGAGAGTCCGCTGGTGGCCGGGCCGGGGACACCCATGGTGTGGCGCCCCAGCCGCTGCGCCGCCCGGGCCGTGACGAGCGATCCGCTGCGGTACGCGGCCTCGACCACCACGGTGCCCCTGGTGAGCGCGGCGATCACTCTGTTCCGGAGGATGAACCTGCTCGGTGTCGGATGCTCGCCGGGCGGCAACTCGCCCACCACGAGCCCCTGTTCGGCAATCCTGCCGATCAACTCGGTGTGGCCGCGCGGGTAGGGCCGGTCGACTCCGCAGGCGAGCACGGCGACGGTGGCGCCGCCCGCGCCGAGGGCGCCGCGATGTGCGGCACCGTCGACGCCGTAGGCACCGCCGGACACGACGATCCAGCCGTCCTGGGCGAGGTCGGCGGCGAGGGTGGCCGCCATGTGTGCGCCGTACTCGGTGCAGGCGCGGGCGCCGACGACGGCGACGGACTTGAGCGCCCACACCCGCAGGCTGGGCCGCCCGCGCACCCACAGTCCGACGGGCCGCGCGTCCCCGAGGTCGTCGAGCTGTGCGGGCCACTCGGTGTCGCCGGGGCACACGAATCGCACCCCGGCCTTCTCCGCGACCTCCAGATCCCGCCCCGGCTCGACCGACTCGGCCCGCGTGCACAGCCCGGCCCACCGCTTGTCGGTGACCCCGACGAGCTGCGGCCCCCCGTCCCGCAGCCGCCGGGCCACTTCCACGGCCCCCAGCTCCCGAATCCAGCGCCCGGCCACTTCGTCACCGGGTTCGATCACCCGGGCGAGGAAGACACGGGCATGGGACTCGTCGTCGCCCGGGTCCTCGTGCGCGGTCATGCCAGTGCCCCGAGGGACATCGTCGCGCCGCGGGAAACACCTGTGCGCAGTTGCAGGGCGAGGAGGACGTCCGTGTCGTCGGGCCGGTCGTGCCCCTTGAGGTCCGCGACCGTCCAGGCCACGCGCAGGACCCGGTCGATCCCGCGCGCGGTCAGCGCACCCCGCTCCAGGCTGCGTTCGGCCTCGTCCATCGCCCCGCGCACCGCGTGCCAGCGGCTGCGCAGTTCACGGCCGGGCACCTCGCTGTTGGTGCGCCACGGAGTGTCCGCGAGGCGTGCCAGGGTCCGCTCCCTGGCCGCCCGTACCCGGTCCGCGACCGTCGCGGTGGTCTCCCCTCGCGCGCCGAACGCGCCGAGCTCTTCCCGGGTGACACGGTCCACGGTGACCCGCAGGTCCACCCGGTCGAGCAGTGGGCCGGAGATCCGGGCCTGATAGCGGCGGATCGACATGGGCGGGCATTCGCAGAGGTCGTCCTTCAGGGAGTAGCGGCCGCAGGGACAGGGATTGGCCGCGAGCACCATCTGGAACCTCGCCGGGAACCGCACCACACCCGCGCTGCGGGCGATCACCACGTACCCCGACTCCAGCGGCTGCCGCAGCGCGTCGAGGGCCTGGCCGCTGAACTCGGGAGTCTCGTCGAGAAAGAGAATTCCCCGGTGCGACAGGGAGACAGCCCCCGGCCTCGCCATGTGGGATCCGCCGCCGACGAGGGCCTGCATCGTGGCCGAGTGGTGCGGGGCGCAGTATGGGGCGACGTCGATCAGGGGCTTCCCCGGCGGTAGCAGACCCGCCACCGAGTGGACCGCCGTGACCTCCAGTGAGTCCTGTCGGCTGAGCCGGGGCAGGATCGCGGGCAGCCGCTCCGCCAGCATGGTCTTGCCCGCACCGGGCGGACCTTCGAGGAAGAGGTGGTGTCCGCCGGCCGCGGAGATCTCCACCGCCGTGCGCGCCGCGTCCTGTCCGACGACATCGGCGAGGTCATGACCGGGGTCGTAATGCGCCGCTCCCGCGCTGTGCATCCCCGTGGCCGCACCGGTACCCGGCACGCGCAGTCCGGCGAGGAGCGGATCGGGCCGGCCCACCAGGTCGTCGGGTTCCTCGTCGGGGACGGGCTCGTCCGCGAGTACGGCGATCAGCTGCCGCAGGCTGCGGACGCCGAGCACGGACACCCCGGGCACGAGGGACGCCTCGGCGGCGGCACACTCCGGCACCACCACCTGCTCATACCCCGCGTCCGCCGCCGCCAGCACCGCCGGGAGGATCCCCCGGACAGGGCGGACCCTCCCGTCGAGGCCCAGTTCGCCGATCATCACGATGTCGGCGAGGACCCGGGGATCGATCCGTTCGGCCGCGCCGAGTACCGCCGCGGCGACGGCCAGGTCGAAGCCGCTGCCGCTCTTGGGTACGGAGGCCGGGCTCAGGCCCACCGTGAGTTTCTTCTGCGGCCACGCGGCGCCCGAGTTGACGACCGCGGCGCGGACCCGGTCCCTGCTCTCCGTCAGGCTCTTGTCGGGCAGTCCCACCAGCGTGAACGCGGCGACGCCGGGTTCGAGGTCGGCCTGGACCTCGACGACGACGCCCTCGACGCCCACCAGCGCCACCGAGCACGTACGAGCGAAGGCCATCTCAGACCACCCCCCGCGCGTGCTCGACGACTGCTGCGCCGAGGCGGGGCAGGAGCACGCCGACCAGGTCGATGCGGACACCGCCCGGTGGCGCCCCTCCGTGGGCGTGGATCCAGCATTCGGCGAGGTCGCGCAGGCGCTCCGCCTTCTTGGGGGTCACCGCGGCCATCGGGTGCTCGTAGGCACCGGCCCGCCGTGTCTTGACCTCGCAGACCACCAGGACGTCGCCGTCCCGCGCCACGATGTCGATCTCGCCGGTCCTGCCACAGCGCCAGTTGCGCTCCAGGACCGTCATACCGGCCGCGACCAGCCGTCGTGCGGCCACGGTCTCACCGTACTTGCCGATTGCACTGCGTGCGTTCATGTCGGCACCACCTCCGGCGCCAACCGTCACGCAGAACGGCCCACCGAGTGGATCTTGGTGGACCGTTCAGTGCTTGTGGAGAACTCGGTCACCCACACGAGCGACGAGTCCTCCGCGAAGAGCCGCCGTCAGCCGCCCGGCAGCTCCAGATCGCTCTTGTTCAGCTCTTCGATGTTCACGTCCTTGAATGTGAGGACTCTGACCTGCTTGACGAAGCGAGCCGGTCGATACATGTCCCACACCCAGGCATCCGCCATGGACACCTCGAAGAACACCTCGCCCTGGACCGAGTGCACCTGCATCTCGTAGTCGTTGGTGAGGTAGAAGCGCCGTTCGGTCTCGATCACGTATTTGAACAGACCGACGACATCGCGGTACTCCCGGTAGAGCTTCAGCTCCATCTCGGTCTCGTACTTTTCGAGGTCCTCGGCGCTCATGGCATGTTCCCCTTCAGCCGTGCGATCCCACCATTGTGCGCCAGTCCCGTGCGTCCCTAGACGATTTCCGTGTCAAGGGTCACCGGCCCGGCCGGGGGCCCTTCGTCGATCAGCCTGCGGAGCAGCTCGGCGAGTCTGGTCGGATACACCGTCTCATGCGCCCGCTCCAGTTCCCGGCACGTCCACCAACGTGCTCCGGAGACGCTGCGGCGCTCCAGCTCGGTGAGGGCCGTGGCGCCGGGCACCCCGTCGGCCGTGGCGGACGTCCTGGCCAGGTAGTACCACTCGTCCTGGTCCCAGCGGCGGCCCGCGAACGGGAAGGAGCACGTCCGGGTCCACAGCACCGGGCCGAGTTCCACCCGGGTGATCCCGGTCTCCTCCGCGAGCTCCCGCAGCGCGGCCTCCTCGTGGGTCTCGTCGCCCTCCAGGCCGCCGCCCGGCGTGAACCACCAGTCGTCGGCCGGATCCTCCGGCTCGTGGCCGTGCAGCAGCAGGATGCGGTCCTGCGGGTCCAGGAGAATCACCCGGGCGACCTTGCGCAGCCCGCCCTCGTACGAGTCGCCGTGGGCGCCCTCCTCGGTGGCCTCAGCGGGCACCGGCGGGCTCCGTACGCGTCCGGGAGCGGCGGCCGGCCAGCCGCTTGGCGACCGGGCCGTAGGCGCCGCCGCCGAGGACGAGCACCGCGCCCGCGACGATCAGGGCGACGACCGTGCGCAGCGGGCCGGGCTCGGAGAGGGAGCCGAGTTCCTCGAAGCCGTTGGGGCGGTCCAGCATGCCCTTCATGGGCCAGACGACGGCGTCCACGCGGGCGTTCACGGCACTGCTCGCGACGGTGCCGCCGGCGACGTCCGTGAGGTGGGCGCTGGAGTCCAGGGAGCCCTGGCGCTCGTCGCCGAGCAGGAACAGACGGCCCTTGGGGACCTTCACCGTCGGGATCGTCTTGTCCTCGACCGCGCCGCCCTTGAGGTAGCCCTCGTCGATCTGCTTGCCGTTGACAACCAGCTTGCCGTTCGTGCAGCAGGAGACGGTGTCCCCGCCGACCGCGACGACACGCTTGACCACGGGCGCGTTCGTCACCCAGGTCTTGTCGGTGAAGACGACGACGTCACCCCGGCGCACCTCGCTGCCGTCGATGCGCTGCGCCAGCACCCGGTCGCCCATGTCGATGGTCGGCGTCATGGAGCTGGTGGGCACCGTGTACGGCCGGTAGACCACCGCTCCCCAGCCGAATCCGCCGAGGAACAGCACAAGGCCCAGTGCGACGGCCAGTCCGGACAACCGCTGTCCGGTCCGGCTGCCCACCGGGCCCTTGCCAGTGCCACCGCCGGTACGCGGGGCCGTACGTGTTGCGCTCTCGCCACCCATGGGTCCGCACCCTACCCGGCGGTACCGAGGGTGGTCAGCCCTTCCTCCGGGACCAAGGTCACAAGCTCTACAAGGCCTTTACCCGACCTTGGCGGACCGGGACCGCCTGCGGCGCCACAGGGCCAGCGGCAGTACGCCGACGAGGGCGAGGCCCTCCGGTGCGGCCGTCAGCAGGCGGGAGGCCGAGGCCTGGGTGTTGATGCCGGTCTGGTCGAAGGTGTCCGGGATCGGCAGCGTGCCCCAGCGGTTGATGGGCCAGGCCTTGACGATCGCGCGGCCTACGACCTCCTTCACCGGGACCATGCCGTGGTGCTTGTCGGACTGGTTGTAGCGCGAGTCCCGCGAGTTCTGCCGGTGGTCGCCCATCACCCAGATGTCGCCCTTGGGGACCTTGACGGTGAACTGACCGCCCTGGTCGTCGTTGGTGCACGGGGTGTTGCCCGGGTAGACGTACGGCTCGTTCAGCGCCTTGCCGTTGACCATCAACGGGCCGGTGCCGCTGCACGAGACCGTGTCGCCGCCGACGCCGATGACCCGCTTGATCAGGTCCTTCTCCTGGGCGGACGGCATCAGGCCGATCCAGCTGAGCACCGTCTGAAGGGCGTTGGGGTTGGCCGTCGGCTCGCCCGCCAGCCAGTCGTCCGGGTCGTGGAAGACGACGACCTCACCGCGCTCGGGCTCAGAGCCGAACCACGGGGTGAGCTTGTCGACCAGGACCCGGTCACCCTGCTGGAGGGTGTTCTGCATCGAGTCGGAGGGGATCGAGAACGCCTGCACCAGGAACGTCTTGATCAGCAGCGCCAGGACGAGCGCGATGACGATGAGGATCGGCAGCTCCTTCCAGAAGGAGCGCTGCTTCTTCGCCTGGGGGGGCGAGTCGCCCGACCCCAGTACCTCGGTCCGGGCCGTGTCGCCCGGCGCCGTACCGTCCTCGTCCGCTCCGGCGTCACTCCCGGAGGTCACGGCGCTGTCCGCGGCCGGGACGGGTGCTTCCACGGGATGTCCCTGGTGCTCCTCGCCGTCGTGTCCGGACCGTGCGCCAACCGCCACATCCCCCACGCCAACTCCTCACTCTGTGCCGCCGCCTGCCCCATCCTCGGCGCAGGCCCACCACTCCCATAACGAGCGGGAGTTCCGCAGGGCTCGGGAGTTGGACCGATCCGTTCGGATCGACCGGGGCAACCCTATGCGACAGTTCGGGACCGGCGGTCGTCCCCGACACGGAGTTGGAAACCGATGCGAAGGTTTTAGGTTCGTTCAGGCTGGTCCAGTGGCCCATCGGCCAGGCGATCACCTTGGCCCGCCCCACCACCGAGGAGAGCGCGACCGTGCCGCCGTAACTGGTGTTCTGGTGTGCCCGGGAGTCGGCCGAGTTGCCGCGGTGGTCGCCCATCACCCACAGCCGGCCCTTGGGGACGGTGATGTCGAACGGCGTCTCGGACGGCGCGTTCCCGGGGTACAGGTAGTCGGCCTCCGTCAGGGGAACGCCGTTGACGGTCACCCGCCCTTGCGAGTCGCAGCACTTGACCTTGTCGCCGCCGACGCCGATGACCCGCTTGATGAGGTCCTTCTCGTTGTCGGACGGCAGCAGGCCGATGAACTGGAGCCCTTCCTTGACCTGCTTGATCACCACGGGGTCGTTCTTCTTGGTGGTCTGCTCGTCCGCGAGCCAGCCGCCCGGGTCGTGGAAGACGACGACGTCACCGCGCTTGGGCTCGGAGCCGAACCACGGGGTGAACTTGTCGACCAGGACCCGGTCCCCGATGCGGATCGTCTGCTCCATGGAGCCCGACGGGATCACGAACGCCTGGACGAGGAAGGTCTTCAGTACGAGGGCTATGAGGACCGCGACGCCCACCAGGAGGGGTATCTCCCGGACCGCGCCGCGCCTGCGCCGCCGCTTGACCTTGCGCTGGAGCTTGCGGCGCTCGGCCCGACTGCGGCCTGCGCCGCCCGCCGGGGCCAGCGCGCCCGCGCGCCGGAAGCCGGTGGGCAGCAGGTTCTCGTTCCCGAAGTTGCCGCCCGGCGCCGCGCCGCGCGGTTTGCCGCGGTTACCCATGGGCGCCGTCCGCGGCGGGTACGCGCGCGTAGGCGCCGGGTCGGACGAGGTGGGTCCAGTGCCCGGCGGGCCAGATGACCCAATCGGCTCGTCCGATGACGTCACCAACGGGAATCATGCCTCCGCCCGGGTCGCCCAGGTGATCCCGGGAGTCGCTTGAGTCGCTGCGGTGGTCGCCGAGGACGAAGAGGGTCCCGGAGGGCACCACGACGTCGAACGGCACGCTGGACGGGGTGTCACCGGGGTACAGGAACGCCGTCTCGTCGACCGACCGCCCGTTCACCTGGAGCCTCCCCTTCTTGTCGCAGCAGACCACACGGTCTCCCCCCACACCCACAACGCGCTTGATGTAGTCGGCGTCCCCGAAATAACCGGTGCCGTCGAACACAACGATGTCGCCGCGCCTCGGATGGGCACCAAAACGGTACGCCAACTTATTTACGAGAACGCGGTCGCCGATCCTCAATCCGGATTCCATGGATCCGCTGGGAATCTGGAAAGGCTGGACCAAGAACGTGTTGAGCAGCAGCAGAAACACCAGACAGACCAGGGCAGTCAGGGTGATCCGGCCGCCGGGCAGCCACTCGACGGCACGCGACAGCAACGCGAAACGCGACCGTCCCTCCGGTCCTCCTGTGTCCGAGCTGTCCTCGGAGTCGGAAGGGCGGGAGGAGCGGTCGCGCTCCGTCTGCTGTGCTTCGGTGTCCATCGGAGCCAGATGTTATCCGGCCCCCATAAGAACCCCGTAGGGCGACTAGTTGTCGCGCTTCTCCTTGATCTTCGCGGCCTTGCCGCGCAGATCACGGAGGTAGTACAGCTTCGCGCGACGGACGTCACCGCGGGTCACGAGCTCGATCTTCTCGACGATCGGGGTGTGCACCGGGAAGGTGCGCTCCACGCCGACGGAGAACGAGACCTTGCGGACCGTGAAGGTCTCGCGGACACCAGAACCCTGGCGACGGATGACTACGCCCTTGAACTGCTGCACACGGGAGCGGTTGCCCTCGATGACGCGGACGTGGACGTTGACGGTGTCACCCGGGCGGAAGGCCGGGATGTCGGTGCGCAGCGAGGCGCCGTCGACGATGTCGAGCAGGTGGGACATTTCGTCTGCTTTCTTCGCCGATGCCACAGGTCATCAGCGGGAGCTGGGTTTTCGGAAGGATGCTGTCCGTGCCGGGGCGGGCGTCGTGTCCCCCTGTGGCAGGGGCGCACGCCGGACGACGCACAACAGCGACCTATTCTTCCACGCCGTCCGGCCTGCGCCAAAATCGGCCGTACGGCTCCCCCGCCGGGTCCGGGGCCCAGCCCAGGATCGAGAGCATCTCGCGGTCCTTCTTGTCGAAGGCCTTGGGCTCGCAGCGCTCGATCAGGTCGGGCCGGTGGGCGGCCGTGCGCTTCAGCGCCTCGTCGCGCCGCCAGCGGGCGATCCTGCCGTGGTGGCCGCTGAGCAGCACGTCCGGGATCTCCCGGCCGCGCCAGGCGGGCGGCTTGGTGTAGATCGGCCCCTCCAGGAGGTTGGCCATGGCCCCGGGCGCGAAGGAGTCGTCGCGGTGCGACTCGGCGTTGCCCAGGACGCCCGGCAGCAGCCGCGCCACGGCCTCCGTGACGACCAGGACGGCCGCCTCGCCGCCGGCGAGCACGTAGTCGCCGATGGACACCTCGTAGACGGGCATCCGGGTCGCGTACTCGTCGATCACCCGTCGGTCGATGCCCTCGTAGCGGGCGGGCGTGAAGACCAGCCAGGGGCGCTCGGAGAGCTCCACGGCGAGCTCCTGGGTGAAGGGCCGGCCGCTCGGCGTCGGCACGATGAGCGCGGGCGCACCCGAGCCGGTCTCGTAGCCGTCGGCCAGGACGGAGTCCAGGGCGTCGCCCCAGGGCTCGGTCTTCATGACCATGCCGGGGCCGCCGCCGTAGGGGGTGTCGTCGACGGTGTTGTGGCGGTCGTACGTCCAGGAGCGCAGATCATGCACGTGCACATTCAGCTGTCCACGCGCGCGTGCCTTGCCGACGAGGGAGACGTTCAGCGGTTCGAGGTACTCGGGGAAGATCGTGACGACGTCGAGCCGCATTACGCCTCCTCCTCGGAAGAGGCTTCCTTGGCGGACACGATTTCCGCCCGGTCGTCGATCAGCCCGGGCGGCGGGTCGATGACCGCGCGCTGCTCCTCCAGGTCGATCTCGATGACGATCGACTCCACGAAGGGGATCATCACCTCGCTGCCGTCGGGACGCTCGACGATGAAGAGGTCCTGGGAGGGCAGGTGCGAGATCTCGGTGATCCGGCCGACCTCGGTGCCGTCCTTGGTGACGACGTCCAGGTCCATCAGCTGGTGGTCGTAGTACTCGTCCTCTTCCTCCGGCAGCTCCTCCGGGTCGACCTCGGCGATCAGGAGGGTGTTGCGCAGGGCCTCGGCGCCGGTGCGGTCGCTCACGCCCTCGAAACGCAGGAGGAGCCGGCCGCTGTGGACCCGGCCGGTCTCGATGGTCAGGGGACCGGTGGAGGCCGGTTCGGTGGCCAGGACGGCTCCGGGGGCGAGCCTGAGTTCCGGCTCATCGGTGCGTACCTCGACGGTGACCTCGCCCTTGATGCCGTGGGCGCGGCCGATGCGAGCGACTACCAGCTGCACTGTGCTTGCTCTCCTGTATTGCGACGAGTACGGCGACGACTAGGACGACCAGTACGAGGACTGGTTACGACAACGGGCCGGGGACGGCCCGCAGGCCCTCCCCGGCCCGAGCCGGTATGCGATGAACGTCAGCGGACGTGGTCCACGTCGACGAGGTCGACACGGACGCCTCGGCCGCCGATTGCGCCCACGACGGTGCGCAGCGCGCGAGCGGTACGGCCGTTGCGGCCGATCACCTTGCCGAGGTCGTCGGGGTGCACCCGGACCTCCAGCACGCGCCCACGACGCAGGTCGCGCGAGGCGACCTGCACATCGTCAGGGTTGTCGACGATGCCCTTCACGAGGTGCTCGAGAGCCTCCTCGAGCATGCTCAGGCCTCGGTCGACTCGGACTCGGCCGCGGCCTCGTCCTTCTTGTCGGCCTTCTTCTTCTGGGTGATGGCCTCACCCTTGCTCGCGTCGTCGCCACCGAGGGCGTCGAACACGGGACGGGCGGCCTTCGGCGCGGCCACGAGCAGCGGAGCCGGGGCCGGCAGGCCCTTGAACTTCTGCCAGTCGCCGGTGAGCTTCAGGATGGCGAGCACGGGCTCGGTCGGCTGCGCGCCGACACCCAGCCAGTACTGCGCGCGGTCCGTGTCGACCTCGATGCGCGAGGGGTTCTGCACCGGGTGGTACAGACCGATCTCCTCGATGGCCCGGCCGTCACGGCGGGTACGGGAGTCGGCGACGACGATGCGGTAGTGAGGCGAACGGATCTTGCCCAGACGCTTCAGCTTGATCTTGACTGCCACGGGAGTGGGTTCTCCTGGTTTTGACGTGGTTGGGCACGGCGAGATGGCCGCGTGGGGTTGCGGTACCCGAGTGCCCGATGGACGCGTCAGCCGGAGGCGAGAGGGTTCCTGTGCGGCTGTCGAGTACAGCTAGTCATTGTGCCACACCCTGGCGGTTCGCCCGACCGGGGAGCATGCCCCCGCATGCTCCCGGCCATGCGGAAGCGACACCCGGCGCCGGGAGGTGACCGGCGCGGGTGTACGCAACCCGGCCCTGCGGGGTGCGGCTGCCACGAGCAGCCGCACCCTCAGGCCGCGCCCACGACCTCCGGGATGCGGAAGGGCTTGCCGCAGCCCCCGCACACGATCGGCGCCTGGGCCAGCACCGACGGGACGACCCGTACGTTACGACCGCAGTCGCACACCGCCTTGACGCGGACCCCGCCACCGGAGGAGCCGTGCCGGGCGGCCGGGCCGCGGAAGGTACGGGAGGTGTCCGCGGAGGTGGCGACGGTGTGCGCCTTCAGCGCGCGCTGGAGTCGCTCCATCGTCGGCCGGTAGCGCCGCTTGGCCTCGGGGTTGAGCTGGACCAGCGAGAAACCGCTGCTGGGATGCGGTTCGTCGGGGTGGTCCAGGCCCAGCTCCTCGGCGATCGCGAGGAATCTGCGGTTGTGGTAGCGGCCGGCACGGGACGTGTCGCGCACGCCGCGCGCGGCGGCGATGCCATGGACTGCCTCATGGAGCAGTCGCTCGAAGGAGAGCTCGTGTCCGCAGGCGGACGACGACTCTCCGATCAGGGACTCGGGCGCGGCCAGATCGGGCAGTTCGGGGTGGTACCGCTGAATGTCGGCCCACGCCTCTGCCAGCTCTGCGGCGAGAACAGGTGGTGTCTGTGTCGTGCTCACGTAATGACAACGAGCCGGAGTGCCCCTGTGTTCCGATTCCGGGGCATCCCAAATAATTTGCACGTACCCGTCAGTTGCCGCTGATGCGTCCTGACGAGGGCGGGTGCGCTGATCTGCGGAGAAGCCTCACAGCTCATACCAAGCTGGTGCGTAGTCCTCCGTACGACCCGGCGCGTAGACGGTGTCCGCGCGCCGGGGGAGCTGTCGTCCGCCGTTGCGCAAGAGGCCTTTCGGTCGCTCTGCCGCCGGAGGCCGCTGCTTCAGTAAGCGCGCGCGACGACCGCGACGTTACCGGGTGCCTTGTCGGCGTCCGGTACCGACCCGTCCTCGGCGACCAGACACCGTACGGTGACCGCGTGTTCGGCCAGCTCGGCCTCGCCCTCCTCGCCCAGTGCCGCCCACGGGATGCGCGCCCAGCCGCCGGCGGTGGCGGCCTCGACGGCCTCCCCGATCGTGGACACCTCGGAGGTACGGGACTCGCGCCGTTCCCGGGACTGCTTCAGCAGCAGCGCCTGGTCCTCCTCAAGGATGACGGGAAGCCGCTCCACTAGGGAGTCGATCGCCACCGGCTCCTTGCCTCCCGGGATCCGGCGGGCCAGCATCGCGGTGCCGTTCTCCAGGTCACGGGGCCCGATCTCGATCCGTACGGGCACGCCCTTGAGCTCCCAGTCGACGGCCCGGCGCCCGAAGGGGACGTCCGTACGGTCGTCGACCCGGACGCGGACGCCCGCCGCCTTCAGCCGGGCCCCGAGCTCGCGGACCTTGGCCAGAACCGCCTCGTCGCCCTTGATCGCGAGTACGACGGCCTGGATGTGCGCCAGCCGCGGCGGGACCCTCAGGCCGTCGTCGTCGCCATGCATCATCACCAGGGCGCCGATCATGCGCGTGGTGGAGCCCCAGGAGGTCTGCCAGACCAGTTCCTGCCGGCCCTCCTTGGACAGGTACTGGGTGTTGAAGGCCTTGGCGAAGTTCTGGCCCAGCTCGTGACTGGTCGCCATCTGCAGCGCCTTGCCGTCGCCCATCATCCCTTCCAGGGTGAGGGTGTTGATCGCGCCCGCGAACCGCTCCTTGACCGTCTTGCGTCCCGGTACGACGTCCATCGCGAGGACGTTGACCATGAAGTCCTCGTAGACATCGCGGTGGATGTGCGCGGCGAAGTCACGCGCCTCCTCGTAGGTCGCGTGCGCCGTGTGGCCCTCCTGCCAGAGGAACTCGCTCGTGCGGAGGAAGAGCCGGGGGCGCAGCTCCCAACGGACCACGTTCGCCCACTGGTTGATCAGCAGGGGCAGGTCGCGGTAGCTCTGCACCCACTTCGAGAAGTACTCGTTGATGATCATCTCGGAGGTGGGCCGGACGACCGCGGGCTCCTCCAGCTCCTTGCCGCCGCCGTGCGTGACCACGGCCAGCTCGGGCGCGAAGCCCTCGACGTGGTCGGCCTCGCGGGCGAGGTAGGACTGCGGGATCAGCAGCGGGAAGTACGCGTTCTCGGTGCCCGTCTCCTTGATCCGGGCGTCCATCTCGGCCTGCATCCGCTCCCAGATGCCGTACCCGTACGGTCGGATGACCATGGAGCCGCGCACCGGTCCGTTGTCGGCCAGCTCGGCCTTGCTGATCAGATCCTGGTACCAGCGGGGGAAATCTTCCGCCCGCGGTGTGAGTACGGGTGCCTTCGCCATGGCGCGATGGTACGGGCCCACGTTGCCGTCATGTGAATTCTCGCCACTCCCACAGAGAAGCCACAAGCCGGGCCCCACAAACCCTGGACGCCGTAGCGAGCGCGGAGTTTGCTGGCATACGGGGGAAGTGCGAGCGCACATCACGGGGGCCTCGGAAACGGGCACGGCCACAACTCTCGGCGGATTGGGGCGCTTTCGATGACACCTACGCTCGTGCGGCACTACCTGCCTCATGCGGGGCCCGCGCCCCGTGTGGACCTGGGTGCACGCGCGCGTGACTGGTCCGAGATCCAGGAGCGGATGCTGGTACCGCTCTACGAAGCCGTCTACGAGCGACTCGAAGTGGGGCCCGGCACCCGGCTGCTCGGCCTCGGCTGCGGCTCCGGGCTCGCCCTGCTGATGGCTGCCTCCAGAGGCGCGTCGGTCACCGGTGTCGAGCGCTCCTCCCCCGAACGCCTGGCCCTCGCCCGCGAGCGCCTGCTGCCGGACCCGTGGTCCCCACGCGCGCGTGCGCACACCCGGCTCGTCTACGGCTCCCCCAGGGACGCGGCCGACGCGGAGACGCCCGCGTACACCCTGGTGACCGCCTTCGAGCCCATCGGGTGTCTCGCGGGCGACGCGGAGGGACTCGGCGAACTGCTCGCGTCCGCCACTCCGTTGACCGGGCACGGAGCACCCGTGGTGCTGGCCGGCTGGGGTCCGCCGGAGCGCTGCGCCACGTCGTCCGTGCTCCGGGTGGCCGCCAGGATGGCCGATCCGCTGCGCAGCGCGGGCAGTTGGCGCCCGGCCCTGCGCGACGACCTGGAGGAGGTCGCCCAGCGCGCCGGTCTGCGGCCGGACGGCTCCGGGCGGGTGTCGTGCCCCTTCGGGTACGCCGACGTGGAGAGTGCCGTACGAGGACTGCTGTCCACGGGGCTCTTCGACGCGGCGATCACCGCGACGGACCAGGTGCAGGTGGAGAAGGAGTTGGCGGAGGCGTTGCATCCGTATCGGCGGCAGGACGGCACGGTGTGGATGCCGAACGTCTTCCGGTATGTGGTCGCGCGTACGACCTGAGGATGACTACGGCTCTTCCTTGAAGAGGCGCGTGACGCCCGCGATGCGGTACGCGTCCGCCTCCTCCAGCGTCTCGTTCTCCAGGAGTGCCTCGGCGAGCGAGTCCAACTGGCCGCGGTGGTCGCGGAGTTTGCGGCAGGCCTCGTCGTAGCACTCGTCCACGATGCGGCGCATCTCGTCGTCGATCACGTCCAGGGTCTGCGGTGCGGCGGCGAGGCCGTAGGCCTGCTGGGCGTCGTTCGGGAGGGCGGAGAGGCGGCCGACGCGCTCGCTCATGCCCCAGCGGGCGACCATCCCGCGCGCGATGTTGGTGACCTGTTCGAGGTCGCTCTCCGCGCCGGTGGTGATCACCCCGTAGACGACCTGTTCCGCCGCCATGCCGCCGAGGGCGCCGATGATCCGGCCGCGCAGGTACTCCTCGGTGTACGCGTACTTGTCCGAATCCGGCGTCGACAGCGTGACGCCGAGTGCCCTCCCGCGCGGGACGATGGTGATCTTGCGGACCGGGTCGGCGCCGGGCTGGAGCATGCCGAGGAGGGCGTGGCCGCTCTCGTGGTAGGCGGTGCGCCGGCGCTCCTCCTCGGGCATCACCAGCGGGCGTTCGGCGCCCAGTTGGACCTTCTCCAGGGCTTCCGAGAGGTCGGACTGGGTGACTTCGCTCTGCTTGCGCTTGACGGCGAGGAGGGCGGCCTCGTTGGCGAGGTTGGCGAGTTCGGCGCCGGTCATGCCCGGGGTCGTACGGGCGACCTGGGCGAGGTTCACGTCCTTCGCGAGCGGGATCTCGCGGGTGTGGATCTCCAGGATCGCCTCGCGTCCGCCCCGGTCGGGCGGCGAGACCACGACGACCCGGTCGAAGCGGCCGGGGCGGGTGAGGGCCGGGTCGAGGACGTCGGCGCGGTTGGTGGCCGCGATGACGATGACGCCCTCGGAGCCGGAGAAGCCGTCCATCTCGGTGAGGATCTGGTTCAGGGTCTGCTCGCGCTCGTCGTGACCGCCCATACCCGAACCGCCGCCCCGCGCGCGGCCGATGGTGTCGATCTCGTCGATGAAGATGATCGACGGGGCCACCTTGCGGGCCTCCGCGAAGAGTTCACGCACGCGCGAGGCACCGACACCGACGATCATCTCGATGAACTCGGAGGCCGAGGCCGAGAAGAACGGCACCCCCGCCTCCCCCGCGACCGCCCGCGCGAGCAGCGTCTTGCCGGTGCCGGGCGGGCCCGCGAGCAGCACGCCCCGCGGCATCTTGGCGCCCATCTTCCGGTAGGCGTCGGGGTTCTTGAGGAAGTCGACGACGTCGTTCAGCTCGCCCTCGACCTCGTCGATGCCGGCCACGTCCTCGAAGGTCGTGCGCTGCTTGCCCGGCTCCAGCTCGACCGGCTTCGGCGGGGCCTTGCGGCCGAGCATGCCGCCCGCGCCGCCGAGCCCCGAGCTCATCCGCCGCGCGATGAAGATCCACAGGAAGACCAGGAGCAGCATCGGGGCCAGCGAGATCAGGAGATTGGCCAGAAAACTACGGTGTTGTACGACCGGTTCCGCCGTGACCGTGACGTTGTGCTTGGTCAGGTCCTCCCAGAGCTGGTCGTCCGCGAAGGTCGGCCGCTCGGTGTCGAACTTGGTGTACTTGCCGCCGCCGTCCGGGTTGTCCTGGCCCTTCTTGAGCTGGCCCTGGATCGCGTTGCCCTTGGCGTAGATCTTGGTGACGTTGCCCGCGTCGACCTGCTTGCTGAACTCCGTGTACGAGATCGTCGGCTCGTCGCCCTCGTTGAAGAACGACAGGATCAGGTTGGCGATCAGGTACACGACCAGCGCGGTGAGGATCAGGCTCCACCAGCCGCCGCGCATCTTCTTCCCGCCCGGCGACGGCTTCGGAGGCTCGTCCGGGGTGCCCTCCGTACGCCAGGGCTGATCGGGTGACTTGCGCGGCGGCGCGGGGTTGGTCATATCGGGACGTTACGACACGGGCCAACCCTTGGCATGCGCAGGGGGTGAACTCAGGGCATGGACCCTGTGAAGGCTCAGCCCATGAACTTCTTGAACTCGTCCGGGAGCTCGAAGTCCTGGCCGCCCTGCTCGGGCAGTCCGAACGCGTTGCCGCCCTGGGCCGCGCCGGCCTCACGGCGGCGGGCTTCCTCCAGCTCCTGCTGCTTGCGCTTCATCGGGTTGCCGGAACGCTGCTTGCCCTTGGCCTGCTTGGGCTGCTTCTTGGTGCGGCCGGGGCCGCCGCCCATGCCCGGCATCCCCGGCATGCCGGGCATCCCGCCGCCCTGCGCCATGCGGGACATCATCTTGCGGGCCTCGAAGAACCGCTCGACCAGGCCCTTCACGGCACTGACCTCGACGCCGGAGCCCTTGGCGATACGGGCGCGGCGCGAGCCGTTGATGATGGTCGGCTCGGCGCGCTCGGCCGGGGTCATCGACTTGATGATCGCGGCCGTACGGTCGACGTCCCGCTCGTCCAGGTTGTTGATCTGGTCCTTGATCTGGCCCATGCCGGGAAGCATGCCGAGCAGCTTGCTGATGCTGCCCATCTTCCTGACCTGTTCCATCTGGGACAGGAAGTCGTCGAGGGTGAAGTCCTGGCCCTTCTTGGACGCCAGCTTCGAGGCCATCTTCTCGGCCTCTTCTTGGCTGAACGTCTTCTCCGCCTGCTCGATCAGGGTGAGCAGGTCACCCATGTCGAGGATGCGGGAGGCCATCCGGTCCGGGTGGAAGGCGTCGAAGTCGTCGAGCTTCTCGCCGTTCGACGCGAACATGATCGGCTTGCCGGTGACCGAGGCGATCGACAGGGCCGCACCACCGCGGGCGTCGCCGTCGAGCTTGGAGAGCACCACGCCGTCGAAGCCGACGCCGTCGCGGAAGGACTCGGCGGTGTTGACCGCGTCCTGACCGATCATCGCGTCGACGACGAACAGGATCTCGTCCGGGCCGACCGCGTCGCGGATGTCCGCGGCCTGCTGCATCAGTTCCTGGTCGATGCCCAGGCGGCCGGCGGTGTCCACGATCACGATGTCGTGGACCTTGGACTTGGCGAACTCGATGGAGTCCTTGGCGACCTTGACCGGGTCACCGACGCCGTTGCCCGGCTCGGGCGCGTAGACCGCGACACCGGCGCGCTCGGCGACGACGCTCAGCTGGTTCACCGCGTTCGGGCGCTGGAGGTCGGCGGCGACGAGCAGCGGCGAGTGCCCCTGGTCCTTCAGCCACTTGCCGAGCTTGCCCGCGAGGGTCGTCTTACCGGCACCCTGGAGACCGGCCAGCATGATCACGGTCGGCGGGTTCTTGGCGAACCGCAGCCGCCGGGTCTCGCCGCCGAGGATCGTCACGAGTTCCTCGTTGACGATCTTCAGCACCTGCTGGGCCGGGTTCAGCGCCTTGTTGACATCGGCGCCGAGGGCACGCTCCTTGACGTTCTTGATGAACGTACGGACGACGGGCAGCGCAACGTCCGCTTCGAGCAGCGCGATCCGGATCTCACGCGCGGTGGCGTCGATGTCCGCCTCGGAGAGCCGTCCCTTGCCGCGCAGGTTCTTGAAAGTGGCTGAGAGGCGATCAGAGAGAGTATCGAACACGGCGCTCGCGGTCCTCGGGGTCGGTGGCTATTGGGGAATCGCCCTCCAGGGTATCCCGGTCGCACAAGACCGGGTCACGGGTCAGCCGCGCAGCGTCTCCTCCAGTTTGCGCGCGACCGCTGTCGCCTCCGCCGCCGGCAGGGGCGTGCCCTCCGCGCCGGTGACGTAGAACGCGTCCACCGCGTTCGAGCCCAGCGTGCTGACGTGCATGCTCCGGACCCGGACCTTCGCCTCGTCCAGTGCCCGGCCGATCCGGTGCAGCAGCCCGGGTGCGTCGTGTGCGCGCACCTCGATGACGGTGGCGTGCCGGGAGGCCGCCGGGGCGACCGTCACGCGGGCGGCCGGTGCCACGACGCCCCGGCGGCGCGGGTAGGCCGCGTCCCGTTCCGCCAAGCGGCCCGCGATGTCCAGCGACCCGTCCAGGGCCCGTACGAGATCCGCGCGCAGCCGGGCCGCCTGGGGCAGGGAGCCGTACTCGGCGGCGACCCGCCAGTTCAGCAGCAGCACCGAGCCCTCCACGCCGTCCGGCAGGTCCAGGGCGCGCAACTCCGCCGTGCGAACCGTCAGGCGGTGCATCGCGAGGACACCCGCCACCGCGGGGAGTACCCCCGGCTGGTCCGGTACGGCGATCAGGAGCTCCACGCCGAGCGGTTCGGGGTCGCCCGAGGGCTCGTCCTCGGACGGGGGTTCGGTCTGCGCGCGGAGTGCGAGGACCGGGCCGCCCGTCGCCACCGCCTCGATCGCCAGGCGTTCCTGTTCCGCCGTGGCCGCGCCCGCCTCGGGCTCCTCGGGGGCGTCCCCGGAGAGGACCGCGGCGACCCGCTTCACCAGGTCGGTGACGAGGGAGGAGCGCCAGGACGACCAGGCGGCCGGGCCGGTGGCCAGCGCGTCCGCTTCCGTCAGCGCGTGCAGCAGCTCCAGCGTGCCCGTCGTACCGACCGCCTCGGCGACCGAGCGGACCGTCGCCGGGTCCTCCAGGTCGCGCCGGGTGGCCGTGTCGATGAGGAGCAGGTGATGGCGTACGAGCGTGGCGAGTACGGCGACGTCCGCGCGGTCGAAGCCGATGCGGGCGGCCACGTCCTTGGCGATGATCTCGCCGGCCACGGAGTGGTCGCCGGGCCAGCCCTTGCCGATGTCGTGCAGCAGCGCGGCGACCAGCAGGAGGTCGGGGCGGCTGACGCGGCGGGCGAACTCCGAGGCGCGGACGGCGGTTTCGATGAGGTGCCGGTCGACGGTCCAGATGTGCACGGCGTTGCGCTGCGGCCGGCAGCGCACCCGCTCCCAGTCCGGGAGGAGCCGCGTGATCAGGCCCTCCGCCTCCAGCGCCTCCCACACGTCCACCGTCGGCTGACCGGAACCGAGCAGCGTCACGAGCTGTTCGCGCGCCTCGGCGGGCCAGGGCGTGGGCAGCGGGCGCGCGGTGGTCGCCATGCGCCGTACGGCGTGCAGCGAGAGCGGGAGTCCGGCCTGCGCGGCGGCAGCGGCGGCGCGCAGCGGGAGGACGGGGTCGCGTTCGGGGCGGGCGGCGCGGGCGAGCACCACCTCGCCGTCCTGCTCGACCACGCCTTCCGCCAACGGCGAGCGCTCGGCGGTCGGCTTGGCGCCCCCGCCGAGCATGGCGCGCAGCCTCGGCCGCACAGCCCGCGACCGCAGCACGCGCCCCACTTCGCGCCAGGTGACGTCACTGGCGTACGACACGACGCGCGCCGCCTCGTAGACCTGGCGCAGCAGGGTGTCCGCGTCGAGGAGGCCCAGCTCGGCGGCGACCTGGTCCTGCTCCTGGAGTGCGAGCCGGTCGGTGGCGCGGCCGGTGGTGAGGTGCAGGGCGTCGCGTACGTCGAGGAGGCGGCGGCGGGCGTCGGCGAGGCCCTCGCGCGGGGCGTCGGCGAGCCAGGAGGCCGCTACGGCGCGCAGCGCGGTGGCGTCGCGGAGGCCGCCGCGGGCCTCCTTGAGGTCGGGTTCGAGGAGGTACTGCAACTCGCCCTGGCGCTCGGCGCGTTCGGCGCAGAGTTCCTGGAGTTCGGGGAGGCGTTTGGGCGCCTGGTTGCGCCAGTCGGCGAGGACGGCCGTGCGCAGGGAGGCGGTCAGGCCGAGGTCGCCGGCGATGTGGCGGGCGTCGAGGAGGCCGAGCTGGACCTTGAGGTCCTCGCCCGCGGTCTTGCGGGCCTCGGCCGGAGTGCGGACCGAGTGGTCCAGGGCGAGGCCGAGGTCCCAGACGGGGTACCAGATGCGGTCGGCGAGCGCGGCCACCGCGCCGGAGTCCGAGCCGTCGTGCAGGAGGAGCAGGTCGAGGTCGCTGCGCGGGGAGAGTTCACCGCGGCCGTAGCCGCCGACGGCGACCAGGGAGACGCCCTTGAGTGCTTCGTTGCCGGCGGCGAAGAGGCCGGTCAGCCAGTCGTCGGTCAGTTCGGCGAGGGCGGCACGGCGCGGCGGCCCGGACCGCGCCCCCTCAGTGAGGAGGCGCAGCCGGGCCGCCGCGTAGCCGCTGGGTCCGGAGTCCTCTGCATCCTTGCGCACGTCCGTACTCGTCACCCAGCGACTCCTGTTCGTTTCTTTTTAGAGCGCGTCCGGTCCGCGCTCGCCGGTCCTGACCCGGACGGCCGTCTCGACCGGGAGGGACCAGACCTTGCCGTCACCGATCTTGCCGGTGCGGGCGGCCTTGACGATGACGTCGATCAGCTGCTCGGCGTCGTCGTCCTCGGCCAGCACCTCGATGCGGATCTTGGGGACCAGGTCGACCGTGTACTCGGCGCCCCGGTAGACCTCGGTGTGTCCCCGCTGACGACCGTAGCCGCTCGCCTCGGTGACCGTCAGACCGTGGACCCCGAAGGCCTGGAGGGCTTCCTTGATCTCGTCGAGCCGGTGGGGCTTCACGACGGCGGTGATGAGCTTCATGCGTCCACCTTCTTCGTCTCCGTGGCAGCGGTGAGGGTGCCGCCGCTGAGGCCGCCGCCGGCGCCGCTGAAGTCGTATGCGGTCTCGGCGTGCTCGGCCTGGTCGATGCCGGAGATCTCCTCGTCCTCGGTGACCCGCATGCCGATGGTCTTGTCGAGGAGGAAGGCGAGGACCGCGGAGGCCACCAGGGAGTAGCCCAGGACCGCGCCGACACCGGCGAACTGCTTCCACAGCTGGGTGAAGGAGTGGTCGCCGTAGAAGACGCCGGTCGCGGCGGACTGGCCCTTGCCGGTGGCGAAGAAGCCGATCAGCAGGGAGCCGAGGATACCGCCGACCATGTGGACGCCGACGACGTCGAGGGAGTCGTCGAAGCCGAACTTGTACTTGAGGCCGACGGCCGCGGCACAGCCGACACCGGCGATGGCACCGACCGCGATCGCGCCGAGCGGGGAGATCGCACCGCCCGAGGGGGTGATGGCGACCAGACCGGCGACGGCACCCGAGGCCGCGCCCAGCGTGGTGAACGCGCCGTGGCGGATCTTCTCGTAGGCGAGCCAGGCGAGCATGGCGGCGGCGGTGGCGACCTGGGTGTTGACGAACATCAGCGCGCCGACGCCGTCGTCGTTGCCGAGCCACGAACCGGCGTTGAAGCCGAACCAGCCGAACCACAGGAGACCGGCGCCGAGCATGACCAGCGGAAGGCTGTGCGGACGCATGGGGTCACGCTTGAAGCCGACGCGCTTGCCGATGACCAGGATGACGCCGAGGGCGCCGGCACCGGCGTTGATGTGGACCGCGGTACCACCGGCGAAGTCGATCACGCCGAGCTTGAAGGCCCAGCCGTCGGCGCCCCACACCCAGTGGGCGACCGGGACGTAGACGACGGTCAGCCAAAGGGCGACGAAGAGGCACCAGGCCGAGAACTTCACGCGGTCGGCGATGGCACCGCTTATCAGGGCCGGGGTGATGACCGCGAACATCATCTGGAAGACCATGAAGACGAAGATCGGGATGGTGTAGCCGGGCCAGAGGTCCGTCAGTCCGACGTCGCTCATGCCGAGCCAGTGCGAGTCGTAGCCGATGAAGCCGTTACTCGAACCGAAGGCGAGCGAGAAGCCGTAGAGGACCCACAGGATGGTGACGATCCCGATGCTGATGAAGCTCATCATCAGCATGTTCAGGGTGCTCTTGACGCGGACCATGCCGCCGTAGAAGAAGGCGAGTCCCGGTGTCATGAGCAACACCAGGGCGGAACAGATGAGCATGAAGCCTGTGTTCGCGGAGGACAGTTTGGGTGCCTCCGCGGCAAGCGTGATGGCGGCTGATGCCATCGGCGTCTCCTCGTCGGTTGTACGGCCCCGTGCGGGCGAAGCCTGGATGCGGTCCGGTCAAGGCGGGGGGTCCGGTTATGCGCCATGAGATTGGCGCAGCGCGGTTTCGGTCGAAGCCCCACGTTGTTTCGCCGGGGTGACGAAGGCGCCGCGCGTGTTACGCGTCGATGAACTGCCGGATCTCCGGTCGGGCGATCGTTATCGTCGCGCAACCTTCCCCGGCGGCGGGAAACCGGCCGCGGCCGGAGTTGTGGCGGCCCGGCGCGGGGGCGCCGGGGCATGGGGTCCGGGCCCCTTCGGCCCTCTCCCGCGGCCCGGTCGGGTGCCTCCCGGCGGGGTCGGCGATTCCGGTCGGAGTCCGGGCACCGCGCACCGCCGCGCGGACGGTCTTTCGAATACGAGTCAGGAAGGGCCGGACGGTCCTGTGACCACCGGCCCGCACCGCCGTACCGGCCGCCGCCCGATCCGCGGACGCACATGAAACCGGCCGCGGTCGGCCTTCCGATGACCTGGCATGGGGGAGCCGAGTCGGGCGGTTCGGGAAGGCCGGCCGCGGCCGGGGCCTGGGGGGCTCAGACCGCCTCGGCGGTCTCGGGGAGCTCTATGGCGAGCCGGTCGGTGAGGTCGATGACCTCGGCCAGTTCGCCGAAGTCGCGGACCGCCGTGTCGATGGTCTTTCGGATACGAGTGTTCACGCGCTCGGAGCGCACCTTCTTGGCGACGGTCATCGCCTCGGCCGCGAGCACCGCGCCCTGCTCCGGCTCCCGCTGCAACAGGTGCACGGTGGCCATGCCGATGAGATTGAGCGCGTACGACCGCTTGTGGTCGTCGTCCTTGGCGAAGAGGTCCACCGCCCGCTGCATGACCGGCTCGGCCAGCGAGGCGTAGGCGGGGCTGCGGCCGGCGACGTAGGCGAGGTCGCGATAGGAGTGCGAGTTCTCGCCGTACAGCTCTGCCTCGGAGAAGAAACGGATCCAGTCCGGGTCCGGGTCGTCCCACTCGTGCACGTCGGCGAAGGTGTCCTCGGCCATCCGGACGGCCCGCTTGCACTTCCCGGGCTGCCCCATGTTCGCGTAGGCGCGGGCCTCCATCGCATACAGCATCGACTGGGTCCGCGGGCTCGCGCAGTCCCGGCTGCCGTACTGCGCGAGGTGGATCAGCTCCAGCGCGTCGTCGGGCCGGCCGAGGTGGATCATCTGACGGCTCATGCTGGACAGCACGTACGACCCGAGCGGCTTGTCGCCCGCCTCCTTCGCCGCGTGCAGGGCGAGGACGAAGTACTTCTGCGCGGTGGGCTGGAGCCCCACGTCGTACGACATCCACCCGGCCAGCTCGGCGAGTTCGGCGGCGACCTTGAACAACTTGCGGTTGGTGGCGTCGGGTTGGGGCTCCTGGAGGAGGTCTGTCACCTCGTGCAGCTGTCCCACGACCGCCTTGCGGCGCAGGCCGCCGCCGCACTGGGCGTCCCACTTGCGGAACATCGCCGTGGTGGACTCAAGGAGCTCCAACTCCGGCCTGGAGAGCCGCCCGACGTGCCGGGAGGACCCGGCGGGCTCGGGCTCCGGCGGGAGGGCCGAGGGGCCGGGGACCAGCCAGCGCTGCATGGGCTCGATGAGGGACGGCCCCGCGGACAGGGCCAGCGAGGTTCCGAGGAAGCCGCGCCGCGCCAGCATCAGGTCGCTGCGCGAGAACTCGCTGAGCAGGGCCACCGTCTGCGGGGCCGTCCAGGGCAGGTCGACGCCGGACACGGACGGTGCCTGGCGGGCGGCGCGCAGACCCAGGTCCTCGACCGAGACGACACAGCCGAAGCGCTCGGAGAACAGCTCCGAGAGGATCCTCGGGATCGGCTCGCGCGGGTTCTCGCCGTCCAGCCAGCGGCGCACGCGGGAGGTGTCCGTGGAGATGTGGTTGGCGCCCAACTGGCGCGCCCGGCGGTTCACTTGGCGTGCCAGCTCGCCCTTGGACCAGCCACTGCGCACGAACCACGAGCCGAGCAGCTCATTGGGGCGCTTGTCCGTACTGGCCGCGGTCGTCCCGCTTCCGCCGTTGCCGCCCACTGGAACGCCCCCATCCCTGGAACCACTTGTCGCCGCTGTGCGCCAAGCCCTATCAGAATGCCGGTAAATACGGCTTCCCGTCCCGCACTTGTCACCCTTCGAACGAGATGACGAGTTGCCTCCGGCATACCCACGAGTGCATGTGCCCCGAGGGCTTGTGCACACAAAGTAATCCTACGATCACCCGTCCAGCCACGGCGATCCCGGAAACGCCACCATTCGCCACCCCTTCGAATGAACCTACGGTTGCCCGCGCACGATTCACTTGACATAGGACGGCCGGAGGTGGGCGCAGCGGTGCACGCAGGGGCGCGTGCCGCCAAGCACACCACCCGGGATGCTCCTGGGCGCCGCCTGGACCCAGCGGCACCGGGTAGGCGTGGACGCAGAGTGACGATCCGCATCCGTCTCGTAACCACCGGTGCGTTGGACCCGTTGGAGGGGGCATGGGCTTCACGATCGGCAGCAGCCGGGGTATCCGCGACATCCGGTCCGGCACGCGCCGCCGCGGCCGCACCTCGGAGTGCACGGCCGTGGCCGAGTTCACCGGGCTGTGGGGCTGGGACGTGGTCGCGGGCGCACGGGCCGCGGGCGGCGCGTGCTCCTGCGGCGACACCAAGTGCCCCGCGCCGGGCGCGCATCCGCTGGCCTTCGCCCCCGAGGTACGGGCCGGCGCGACCCTCGACGAAGTCACCGAGACCTGGGCCGAGTTGCCGGGCGCGTCGGTGATGCTGCCGGTGGGCCGCGCCTTCGACGTCATCGAGGTGGCCGAGCCCGCGGGCCGCCGCGCCCTGGCCCGCCTGGAGCGCATGGGCCTCCCCCTGGGCCCGGTGGCGGCGACCCCGGACCACCGCGCCCACTTCTTCGTCGCCCCCGGCGCAGCAGCCGAACTCCCCTCCCTCCTCTACCGCATGGGCTGGGACGACCCCACCTCCCTCGACCTGCGCGGCCTAGGCCCCGGCACCCACATCACGGCTCCCCCTTCCGACCGAGGCGGCCTGGGCCCGGTCCGCTGGCTGCGCTCCCCCGCGTTGGACTCCGCTACGAGGCCCCCGGCGGCACGCTTGCTGCTGGGCACGCTGGCGTACGTGGCACACAGATCGCGCGCATAGGTCGTAGAACGACGAAGTGCCCGTCCCTAACGGTGAGTTGAGGGACGGGCACTTCTCGGAACGGGCTCACTGCAACGCGCCCGATAGGGGCGCGGGGAACTGCGCGACCAGCCCCCACCGACCCGCAGCAAACAAACAGCCGATCAGTCCCCGATAAGGGCATCGACAAACGCCTCCGGCTCAAAGGGCGCCAGATCATCCGCCCCCTCACCCAGCCCGATCAGCTTGACCGGCACCCCCAGCTCCCGCTGCACGGCGACAACGATCCCGCCCTTCGCCGTACCGTCCAGCTTCGTCAGCACAATGCCCGTGATGTCCACGACCTCGGCAAAGACCCGCGCCTGCACCAGCCCGTTCTGCCCAGTGGTCGCATCAAGAACGAGCAGCACCTCGTCGAGCGGCGCATGCTTCTCCACGACCCGCTTGACCTTGCCGAGCTCGTCCATGAGCCCGGTCTTCGTGTGCAACCGCCCGGCCGTGTCGATGAGGACGACGTCGACCCCCATCTCCTTGCCCTCCTTCACCGCGTCGAACGCGACGGAGGCGGGGTCACCGGCCTCGGGCCCGCGCACGGTGTGGGCCCCGACCCGCTCACCCCAGGTCTGGAGCTGATCCGCGGCGGCGGCCCGGAACGTGTCGGCGGCACCGAGCACGACGGTACGGCCGTCGGCCACGAGCACCCGGGCGAGCTTGCCCGTGGTCGTGGTCTTGCCGGTGCCGTTGACCCCGACGACCATCACGATCCCGGGCTTGCGGTCCTCGGGCTCGGTCTTCACGGTCCGGTCGACATCGGTGCCGACCAGCTTGAGCAGTTCCTCGCGGAGCAGCGCGCGCAGCTCCTGCGGGGTCCGGGTGCCGAGCACCTTCACCCGCTCGCGCAGCGCGTCGACGAGTTCCTGGGTGGGCGCGACGCCGACGTCGGCGGTGAGGAGGGTGTCCTCGATCTCCTCCCACGTGTCCTCGTCGAGGTGCTCGCGGGACAGCAGCGTGAGCAGCCCCTGGCCGAGCGCGCTCTGCGAGCGGGAGAGCCGGGCGCGCAGCCGGACGAGGCGTCCGGCGGTCGGCTCGGGGACCTCCAGTACGGGGGGTTCCTCGACGGCGACCGGGGCCGAGCCGTCGGGGAGGTCCACCTCCTCTATGGTCCGGCGCGCTTCGTCGCGCGGCGTCTCGGCCTCGTCGCCGATGTGCGGCTCGGCCGGCGGGGCGGTGATGTCGGGCACGGAGGTGGGCGGCGGGGGCAGCGGCTTCTTGCGCCGGCTGCCGACGACGAGCCCGCCGAGCGCACCGAGCACGACCACGGCGATGACTACAGCAAGGATGACGGTTTCCATAACCCACCCAGTATCAGCCATGGGCCTGGCCGGGGCCCAGCGCGGGCGCGCGGCCGGGTGGTCGCCGTCGGTGTCGCCGTCATCCGCGCCGGCCCCGAACCGCCGCAGTCATGCCCATGGCTATCTGACATACCGTCAGCTAACGTCCCCCACCACACACGGAAGGGGGACCTCCCATGCCCGTCTCGGTCGTCCGCTTCAACCTCGTCGAACCCGGCGCCACCCCCGCCTCGCTGAGCGCCCGCTACCGGGCCGCCCTGGAGATGACTGCGTACGCCGACGAGCACGGGATCACCACCGTGCAGACGGAGGAGCACCACGGTGTCGCCAACAACTGGATGCCGTCGCCGTTCGCCTTCGCGGGCGCGGTCTTCGGCGCGACCCGGCACATCGCGGTGACCGTCTCCGCGGTCATCGGCCCGCTGCACGACCCGCTCCGGCTGGCCGAAGACATCGCTGTACTGGACCTGTTGAGCGGCGGCCGGCTGGTGACCGTGGCCGGGATCGGCTACCGCCCGGAGGAATACGCCCAGTTCGACGTGGAGTGGAAGCAACGCGGCAGGCTCCAGGACGAGTTGCTGGAGACGGTCCTGAAGGCGTGGTCCGGCGAGGAGTTCGAGTACCGGGGCCGTACGGTACGGGTCACCCCGCGCCCCTTCTCCGATCCGCACCCCCTGCTGCTGGTCGGCGGCTCCTCCAAGGCCGCCGCGCGCCGGGCCGCCCGGCTGGGGCTGCCCTTCTTCCCGAGCGCGCATCTGCCCGACCTGGAGGCGTACTACAAGGACCGGCTCGTGGAGTACGGCACCGAGGGCTGGACGATGATGCCGGGCGCGGAGACCCCGCTGCTGCACATCGCCGAGGACCCGGACCGGGCCTGGGCCGAGTACGGCGCGCACTTCCTGCACGAGGCGCGGACCTACGCCTCCTGGCAGTCCGGGGAGATCCGCTCGGCGGTGAAGTCGGGGGCCACGAATGTGGCCGAGCTGCGGGCGGAGGGCGTGTACCGGATCCTCACGCCGGACCAGTGCGTGGCGCTGGGCCTCGACAATCTCGTACTGCATCCGCTGGCGGGCGGGATGCCGGTCGAGGAGGGATGGCGCAGCCTGCGGCTGTTCGCGGAGCGGGTGCTGCCGGTGCTCGGGGAGTGAGCGGGGAGTGACTCTTACCCGTAACCGGTGGACCGGCCGGTCCACCGGTGGTCCACTGCGGTCATGACCTTGGCAGTGGATGTGTTCCTGCGTGACGCGGACGGCCGGTGGAACGTGCTCGACGTTCCGGAGGGGTGCAACGACTCGGCCGGCTTCGAGAACTGGCGGGAGACCGTGTGGGGTTCGCCGGCCGTACGGTCGCTCGGTGCCACGTATCTGCCCGTGCTGGCCTCCAGCGACCTGTACGTCGAGGCCGCGGACGTACCGGAGTTCCTGCGCGAGGTCACGCTGCTGCGGGAGCATCTCGAAGCCGTCGCCGCGGCCGTGGGAGAGGCTCCCGACCTGGTCGGAAGCCGGCTGGACAACATCGAGTCGGCCGCCCTGCGCGCGCGGGAGATCGGCGGCGGCGTCCTCATCTGGTGAGCTCACCGACGTAGGACGGAAGGGGTTTCGGGGAGACGGGCGGCGGGGGATGGAGCCCGTCTCCCCGAGTTCAGGGGGAGGGCCTGGGGTCAGCCCATGTCCTCCAGCTTCTTGCCCTTCGTCTCCTTCACGAACTTCAGGACGAACGGGATGGAGAGCGCGGCGAAGACCGTGTAGATCACATAGGTCGCGGAGAGGTTCCAGTCGGCCAGCGACGGGAAGCTCGCGGTGATGGCCCAGTTGGCGATCCACTGCGCGGAGGCGGCGACACCGAGGGCGGCGGCGCGGATCTTGTTCGGGAACATCTCGCCGAGGAAGACCCAGACCACGACACCCCAGGACAGGGCGAAGAAGAGGACGAAGACGTGGGCGGCGATCAGCGCGGTCCAGCCCTGCGCGGAGGGCAGCTTGCCGTCGACGAGGTCGTAGGAGAAGGCCCAGGCCTCCAGCGCGAGACCGACGACCATGCCGACCGAGCCGATGAGGGCCAGCGGCTTGCGGCCGATGCGGTCCACGAAGATCATGGCGATCACGGTGCCGATGATGTTCACGATCGACGTCGTGAAGGAGTAGAAGAACGACTCCGTGGGGTCGACGCCGACCGACTGCCACAGCGTCGAGGAGTAGTAGAACGCGACGTTGATGCCGACGAGCTGCTGGAAGGCCGAGAGGCCGATGCCGACCCAGACGATCGGCTTGAAGTAGAAGCCGCCACCGCCGAGCAGGTCCTTGAACGTCGACTTGTGCTCGCTCTTCATCGCGTGCTCGATCTCGGCGACGCGGGCGTCCAGGTCGATGTCGTCGCCCTCGACCTCACGCAGCACCGCGTGGGCGCGGTCCAGCTTGCCCGCGGAGATCAGGAAGCGCGGGGACTCGGGGATCGCGAAGGAGAGCAGGCCGTAGAGGACGGCCGGGACCACCATGACGCCGAGCATGACCTGCCAGGCCTCCAGGCCCATGAGCTGGCCGCGCTGGTCGCCGTCGGCCGCGTTCAGCAGACCCCAGTTGACCAGCTGCGAGATCGCGATGCCGATGACGATCGCGGCCTGCTGGAAGGAGCCGAGCCGGCCGCGGTAGGCGGGCGGGGAGACCTCGGCGATGTAGGCGGGGCCGATGACGGAGGCCATGCCGATGGCGAAGCCGCCGATGATCCGCCAGAAGGCGAGGTCCCAGAGCGCGAAGGGCAGCGCGGAGCCGACGGCGGAGATGGTGAACAGCACGGCGGAGATCTGCATGCAGCGGATACGGCCGATGCGGTCGGCGATCCGGCCGGCGGTCGCCGCGCCGATGGCACAGCCGATCAGGGCGATCGCGATGACCTGGGCGAGGGCCGCGGAGCCGATGTCGTAGCGGCTGCGGATCGCCTCGACCGCGCCGTTGATCACGGAGCTGTCGTAGCCGAAGAGGAAGCCGCCCATCGCGGCCGCCGCCGCGATGAAGATGACGTGCCCGAGATGCTCGGGATGAGCCGCCGGGGCTCCTGACTTGGACGCCTGCGTTGTGCCGGTCACGTGTACTCCTCGGGCCACCGGCAACGCTGCCGGGTGGGGGGCGACCCTTCCAGTGGCGCATAGCTCGTGGCCGATCACCACTCGAAGGTACTTGTAACGCACACGAGACTATGCCTTCAAGTTATGAATTCAAAATGATCCAGAAACCGGCTAAAGCTTGAAGAGTTGAAGCTTGGTTAGCGAAGCCGCTGCGAGATCACCTTGGACACCCCGTCGCCCTGCATGGAGACGCCGTACAGCGCGTCGGCGACCTCCATCGTGCGCTTCTGGTGGGTGATCACGATCAGCTGCGAGGCCTCCTGGAGCTCCTGCATGATCCGGATCAGCCGCTGGAGGTTGGTGTCGTCGAGCGCCGCCTCGACCTCGTCCATCACGTAGAACGGGCTGGGCCGCGCCTTGAAGATCGACACCAGCAGCGCCACGGCGGTCAGAGACCGCTCGCCGCCGGAGAGCAGGGAGAGCCGCTTGACCTTCTTGCCGGGCGGCCGGGCCTCCACGTCCACACCGGTGGTGAGCATGTTGTCGGGATCGGTCAGGATCAGCCGTCCCTCACCACCGGGGAACAGCCTGCTGAACACACCCTCGAACTGGATCGCCGTGTCCCGGTACGCCTCGGTGAAGACCTGCTCGACGCGCTCGTCGACCTCCTTCACCACTTGAAGGAGGTCGGCGCGGGTCTTCTTCAGATCCTCCAGCTGCTCACTGAGGAACTTGTGCCGCTCCTCCAGCGCCGCGAACTCCTCCAGCGCCAGGGGGTTGACCTTCCCCAGCTGCTGGTACGCCCGCTCGGCCGACTTCAGCCGCTTCTCCTGCTCCGCACGGTGGAACGTACGGGGCTGGTTGCGCGGGTCCTCGGGATCCTCCGGCAGCACCTCTCCCTCGGCGGCGAGCGAGGGCGGCACGAGCTGATGCGGCCCGTACTCCTCGATCAGCCCCGCCGGCTCCACCCCCAGCTCCTCCAGCGCCTTGGTCTCCAGCTGCTCGATCCGCATCCGCTTCTCGGCACCGAGCACCTCACCGCGGTGCACCGAGTCGGTCAGCTTGTCGAGCTCGCCCTTGAGGTCACGTCCCTGGTTGCGGGCGGCGGTCAACTCCTGCTCCCGCCGGGCCTTGGCGGCATCGGCGGCGGTCCGCTCCTCGTCTGCGCGGCGCAATGACACCTCGACGTGCGCGAGCAGTTGCCGCGCCCCGAAGGCAACGGCCTCCGCGACGGCGGCCTCGTGCCGCAACCGCGCGAGCCGCTGCTCCGCCCGCGCGCGTGCGTCGCGCTCCGCTCGGGCGGCACGGTCCAGGGAGTCGGCGCGGCCGGCGAGGCCTTTGACCCGCTCTTCGTGCGTACGGACCTGGAGGCGGGCCTCCATCTCGGTCTGGCGAGCATTGGCGCCATCGGCGGCGAGGCGGTCCCGGATGGAGGTGTCGGGCTCCTCCTCTACCGGCATCTCCTCGGCGACGGCCAGTCGTTCGGCGAGTACTTCTGCCTCTTCTACGGCCCTGTCGAGCGCGTCCTGCGCCCGTGCGGCGGCAGCGGCGGAACGTTCAGCCTCGCCTGCGGCCCCACGCGCCTGCCCGGCCAGCCGTCCCAACTGCTGTGCCACGGCCGACTTCTCGCGTTCTGCCGCCCGGCGGCGGTCCGCCAACTCCTCGACCAGCGCGGCGCATTCCTTGCGGCGCTCGGTCGCGGACTGCTGGGCAGCGGTCAACTCCTCGCAGCGGACGGCGAGTTCTTCGAGTTCGGCGGCGGCTTCGTCTACGGAAGCCTGTACTTCGAGGAGGCTGGGGGCGCCGGCGGAGCCGCCGTGGGCGAAGTGGGCGCCGAGGAGGTCGCCTTCGGCCGTCACCGCGGTCAACTCGGGGTGCGTGTATACGAGTTGTTCGGCGGCTTCGAGGGTGTCCACTACGACGATGTCGTGGAGGAGGCGGCGGATCGCGGGCATGAGGTCGTTAGGGGCGCGTACCAGGTCTGCCGCGAATTGTCGTTGGGCGTCTGCGGGTTCGTCGTGGCTGGTCGCGCCGTTCCCCGCGCCCCTTTGGGGCGCCTCAGTGGGCGGAGTTGAATCTGCGGCCAGTAGCAGGGCCGCCCTGCCCCCGTCCTGCTTGCGCAGCAGGCGGATTGCGTCCGCCGCTGACGCCGGTGTCGTCACCGCGATCGCGTCCGCCGCCGCCCCGAAGGCCGCTGCCAGGGCTACCTCGTGGCCCGGTGTGACCGTCAGCAGTTCCGCCGCCGGGCCCAGCACGCCCGTGAGTCTGTCCCGCGCGCCGAGCAGTATCCCCGTGCCGTCCTTGCGGCGCAGGCCCAGTGCCAGGGCGTCGCGGCGGGCCTGGGTGGCGGCGCGCTGGCGTTCTGCCGCGGTGGCTGCCTCGCGGGCGGCGGACTGGGCTGCTTCAGCCTCCGAGAGTGCGGCCCGGGCCGCCTTGTGCTGCTCGGAGAGTTCCTCGTCGCCCGCGTCGAGGCCGTCGACCTCGGCCTGGAGGGTCTCGTACTCCTCCTGTGCGGCCGATGCCCGTTCCTCGGCCTCGTCGCGGGCGGAGGCGAGGCGGTCGATCTCGGCCTGGGCGGAGGCGGCGCGTGAACGGGCCGCGTTGACCTGGCCGTTGAGCCGGGCGAGGCCTTCGCGGCGGTCGGCGATGGAACGGGCGACGTCCTTCAACCGCCTTTCCTCGGCGGTGAGTTCACGCTCCAGTTCGGAGCGGTGGGCGACCGTGTCCTCCAGGGCGTGTTCGGCCGCCTCCAGGGCCGCTTCGAGCTCGGCCTCCTGCTCGCGGATGCGGGCGGCCTCGCGCTCCATGTCCTCGGGGTCACGGCCGCGCCGTTCCTCGGGGGGCGCCGAAGTCGCGCTCTTCACTCGGGCGTCGGCCAGCGAGATCGTGCCGCGCACCCGCTCGGCCAGCTGGGACAGCTCGTACCAGGTCTGCTGGGCGCGCTGGAGGCGCGGGGTGAGCTGCCGTACCTCGTCCTCCAGGAGGCCTTCGCGCTGGAGGGCCTTGCGCAGCTCCAGTTCGGCGGCTTCCTTGCGTTCCTTGAGCGCGGCCTCGTCGGCGATCTCGGTGTTCAGCGCCTGGCGAAGTCGTACGAGATCGTCGGCGAGCAGGCGCAGGCGTGCGTCCCGGAGGTCCGCCTGGATGACGGCGGCGCGGCGGGCGACCGCGGCCTGGCGGCCCAAGGGCTTGAGCTGGCGGCGGAGTTCGTCCGTGAGGTCCTGCACGCGGGCGAGGTTGGCCTGCATCGCGTCCAGCTTGCGGAGCGCCTTCTCCTTGCGCTTGCGGTGCTTGAGGACGCCGGCCGCCTCCTCGATGAAGGCGCGGCGGCCCATGGGGTCGGCGTGCAGGACGGAGTCGAGCTGGCCCTGGCCGACGATGACGTGCATCTCGCGGCCGATGCCGGAGTCGGAGAGGAGTTCCTGGATATCGAGGAGGCGGCAGGTGTCGCCGTTGATCTGGTACTCGCTGCCACCGTTGCGGAACATGATCCGCGTGATGGTGACCTCGGCGTACTCGATGGGCAGCGCCCCGTCGGAGTTGTCGATGGTCAGGGACACCTCGGCGCGGCCCAGCGGGGGGCGGCCGGTGGTGCCGGCGAAGATGACGTCCTCCATCTTGCCGCCGCGCAGCGACTTGGCGCCCTGTTCGCCCATGACCCAGCTGAGCGCGTCCACCACATTGGACTTGCCCGAGCCGTTCGGACCGACGACGCACGTGATCCCCGGCTCGAACCGGAGCGTGGTCGCCGAGGCGAACGACTTGAACCCCCGCAGGGTCAGGGCCTTGAGGTGCACGCCGCTGGACTCTACCTTCCGCTGCTCGCTCTCTCCATGAACGTCCGGTTCCCCGCGGTTTCGCCCTTGAACGTGCAGGGCACACCAAACGTTAAAGAGGGTGGAGGCTTGCGGGGGAAAGAAAGAAGGGACGCCGAAGCGTCCCTTGCAAACTCTGACAACTTAGCGGTTGATACGGGCCGCCCAACCACTGCTTGTCATGATGCGGTGCAGTGATCAGGTGAGCGCGGGCTCCGCCTGGCGTGCGTCGAGCTCGAGAAGCGAATCGTGAGTTGCGGCAGCCGTCAGCGCGTCGTTCTCTTCCTGGATCCGTACGAGCTCGGATTCCAGGTCCTGGACGCGCTGCTGGAGCCGTCGCATCTCGGCGAGGAGTCGCGGGTCGGAGCCGCCGACGTAACCGAGAAGCGCCTTTGCCATGATGGATGGTCCTCCACACTGAGTGACCGACCGAAGCGGTGTGGGTCGTGAGGGAATCGCACCCGCGATGCTTGACACACTCGAGGGTTGCTCTGCTGTTCTTCCATGCCAAACAGCTAAGGTGCGCGGGGTTTTCAGCGTCTCACCAAAATGTTTGACGGTCAACACGATCACGCCCCGTATTGGCGGGCAACCCGGGGCTGCGCGGCCCTGACCGGGCGGCGCTGCGGCTCCTGCGGGGCCTGACGGGACTGGCGATCATCCTTAGGTGCGGAGCCTGCCAGAGCGAGCCGTTCTTGGCAACCACCAGGCCATTTCTGCTGAGGGCAGGTGCTGGTGGCATGTCCCTCCGCCTCCACCGGGGCCGCTTTACACCTTTCCGGAGAATGTGCTCAGCGGATCGCGAAGCCGTCGTAACCGCCCCGAGGTGTGTCCCAGATCTCGGTCACGCCGTCCACGCGCCCGGGCGTGTCGTGCCCCCGGAGCCAGTCGAGGAGTCCTTCGCAGCCCGCGCGCGATCCCTCCGCGACCACTTGCACGCGCCCGTCGCCCAAATTGAGAGCAAAACCACTCAGGCCCCCGATCTCCAGGGCCTTGGCACGGGTAAACCACCGAAAACCCACACCTTGCACACGCCCTCGCACCCAGGCGACCAACCGCACATCCTCGCTCATGGCTGCAACCTAACCGGCCAATGTCTCTCGGGACACTTGCTCCCCACCCGCCATGCGGTACCGTCCGCCCCAATGAATCTCATATGAAACTCACTCGATCGAGTGAGCTGGGTCACCGCACGGACGAGTTGACCGCAAGGACGAAAGGCAAGGACATGGGACGCCACCGACGCTCCGCCGCCGGCCGCGCCGCCACGAGCCGCGCCACGGGGGTCACAGAGACGCACGGCTCATACACGAGCGGCTACGACCCGCACGACTCGTACGACTGGAACGACCGCTCCGACCGGAACGACCGCTTCGACTGGAACCCGGCGGACGGCTCCACGATCGGCATGGCGCCCTATCTGCACCCGGAGGGCCCCGCCGAGCTCCACCCGAACCACCAGGCTCACTCGAGTCACCAGCCTCAGGCGCACCACGAGGCACCTCCGAAGTCCGAGGCCCGACTGCGGGCCGAGTCCCGCCTGAAGGCCGACACCCGGCTGAAGAGCGAGGCCTATCTCTTCGCCACCGAGGAGGACTACGCCGTGGTCTTCCCGGAGGCGGCCGCCTCCCGTGGCGACGGCTCACGCCCGGGCAACGGCCGTGGACGCCGTCGTAAGCGCAAGGCCGTGACGCCCGTCAAGACGGGTCTGATCGGGGTCTCCGCCGCCGTCGCCATCGGCACGGTCGCGGTCGCCGCGGGTGCCATGCCCGGGCTGGACAACTACAAGCTCGGCGGCGGCAACAACAGCGACAAGGTGCAGGCCGCCGGCTCGCCGTCCAACTCGGCGACCGAGCAGGGCGGTACCTCCGGCAGCGCCGAGTCCCGCGACTCCGGCTCGGCCACGAGCCGTGACGCCAACCGCGCGGCCTCTCCGTCGGCGGCTCCGACCAAGTCCGCCACCGCTCCCGCCACCAAGGCCCCGGCAAAGAAGCCGGCGGCCACCCCGACCGAGGAGCCGACGACCTCGACTCCCTCGGCGAAGCCCACCCCGACGCCGACGCAGACCGCCGACACACCCGTGACGGTCTCCGCGGAGGCCGCCGCCGAGGCCGAGGTGCTCAAGCTCGTCAACGAGCAGCGGGCGATCGCCGGCTGCACCCCCGTGGCCGCCAACAGTTCGCTGACCACGCTGGCCGAGAACTTCAGCAAGCAGATGGCCGACGAGGACTTCTTCGACCACACCGACCCCAGCGGGGCCACCCCGTGGGACCGGGCCGAGACGCTCGGCATCACCAACCTCGGCGGCGAGAACATCGCCCGAGGCCAGGCCGACGCGGCCGCGGTCATGGACGCCTGGATGAACAGCCCCGGCCACAAGGCCAACATCCTGAACTGCGACTTCAAGACCCTGGGTGTCGGTGTGCACTTCGGCACCGGCGGCCCGTGGTGGACGCAGGACTTCGGGTACTAGTCCGACGCAGACAGGCACCGGCAGGCACCGGCAGGCACCGGCAGGGAGCGCTAACCGACGGTTAGTGCTCCCTTCTGGTTAGCGCTGCGTTCGCGTACGCTGTGGAAATGGACACCACCGAGGAGCGTACGGAGGAGCAGAACCTCCCGTACAGCGTGTTCGCCAAGGCCTGCCCCTCCCGGGCCACCCTGGAGCACGTCACGGGCCGCTGGGGCGGACTCACCCTGTGCGCGCTGCACGAGGGCTCGCTGCGCTTCAACGAGCTGCGGCGGCGCGTGGACGGCGTGAGCGAGAAGATGCTCTCGCAGACCCTGCACGCGCTGGAGCGCGACGGCCTGGTGCTCCGCGAGGCCCAGCCGACGAACCCGCCCCGCGTGGACTACGAACTGACCCCGCTCGGACGCGACGTCGCCGAACACCTGAAGGTGCTCGTCGACTTCATGGAGAGCCGCATGGACGACGTCCTCGCGGCCCGCACGCGCTACGACGAGACGCGGGACGGCCGCTAACTCCTCGGCACCCGCTGGCACTTCGGACAGAAGTAGCTCGACCGGTTCATCCACGCCTGCCGCTTCATCGGCGTACCGCAGCGCCTGCATGGCAGACCCTCACGGCCGTACGCGTCGAGCGAGCGGTCGAAGTAGCCCGACTCGCCGTTCACGTTGACGTACAGGCTGTCGAAGCTGGTGCCGCCCACGTCGAGGGCCGCGGTCATCACATCCCGTGCGTGGCCCAGGAGTTCGGCGGTGCGCGGACGGGTGAAGGTCGCGGTCGGGCGTTCGTAGTGGACGCGGGCCCGCCAAAGGGCCTCGTCCGCGTAGATGTTGCCGACTCCACTGATCAACGACTGGTCCAGCAGGGCCCGTTTGATGGTCGTGCGCTTGCGGCGCAGCGCCTGGTGGAACAACTCGTCGTCGAACAAGGGGTCCAGGGGGTCGCGCGCGATGTGCGCGATGACGTCCGGCAGTCCGTCCGGGGTGGTGTCGTGCAACGACAGCCCGCCGAAGGTGCGTTGGTCGACGAAGCGGAGTTCGGTACCGAGCGTGTCGGCGAACCGGACCCGGATGCGCAGGTGCTTCTCGTCGGGGAACTCGTGCTGCTGGACGAGGAGTTGGCCGCTCATCCCGAGGTGGGCCAGCACCGCCTGGTGAGTGTCCTCCAGCGGCAGCCACAGGTACTTCCCGCGCCGACTGGGCGTGCCGATGCGATGCCCCTTGAGGCGGTGCGCGAAGTCGTCGGCGCCGGCGACATGGCGTCGTACCGCACGCGGATGCAGCACCTCGGTGTCGGTGACGGTGCGTTGGGCGACCCACCGCTCCAGACCCCGCCGGACGACCTCGACCTCGGGCAACTCGGGCATGGCATCCCCTGCTGGTCACGGGTGAACGATCCGAGCGCCCGCCCCACTCGGGGACGGGCGCTCGGGTCGTACGGTTCGGTCAGGCGGACGCCGACGACGGGTCGGCGCTCTCCTCGGCAGGCTGCTCGGCGGCCTCGGTGGCGAGCTCGACGGCCTGCTCGGCCGCCTCCTTCGCCTTCTTGGCGCGCTCGTCCGCGTCGGCCCGGATGGACCGCCAGGCGGACTCGGCGGCCTGCTGCTCCGCCTCCTTCTTGCTGCGGCCGGTGCCGGTGCCGTACGAGACGCCTCCGACGCGGGCGGCAGCAGTGAAGGTCTTCTCGTGATCGGGGCCGGTCTCCGTGACCAGGTACTCGGGGACACCGAGTCCTTCGGTCGCGGTGAGCTCCTGGAGACTGGTCTTCCAGTCCAGGCCGGCACCGAGGTTCGAGGACTTCTCGATGAGCGGGTCGAACAGGCGGTGCACCAGTTCGGAGGCCGCGTCGAGGCCCTGGTCGAGATAGACCGCGCCGATCACCGCTTCCAGGGTGTCGGCGAGGATGGACGCCTTGTCCCGGCCACCCGTGCCCTCTTCACCGCGGCCGAGCCGGATGAAGGAGCCGAGTTCCAGACCGCGACCGACCTCCGCCAGCGCACGAGAATTGACCACCGCGGCCCGCAGCTTGGCCAGTTGGCCTTCGGGCAGGTCGGGGTGGGTCGTGTACAGCGTGTCCGTGACGACGAGGCCGAGCACGGAGTCCCCGAGGAACTCCAGCCGCTCGTTCGTCGGCAGACCGCCGTTCTCGTACGCGTACGAACGGTGGGTCAGCGCACGCACCAGAAGGGCGGACTCGAGGTGATACCCGAGCCGCCCTTCCAACAGCGTGTGGGACGAGGCCGTGTCCGCCTGCTTCTTGGGGACTGAGTCCGCCTTGACGTCAGACATGGAGCCTCTCACCAGCCGCTCAGACCTCGAGGACCTGGCGCTTGTTGTACGTGCCGCAAGACGGGCACGCGATGTGCTGCTGCTTGGGCTCGTGGCAGCGCTCGCACGCAACCAGAGGGGTGACCGCAGCCTTCCACTGCGACCGGCGGTGGCGCGTGTTGCTGCGCGACATCTTCCGCTTCGGAACAGCCACGGCTACTTCTCCTGCTTCTCGTTGGCGCGCGCCGGTCGGGGCGCCTCGCCACTGATCTCGTCCTTCTCGCCGTCTTCGAGTGAACCGGCGAGTCCCTGCAGTGCCGCCCAACGGATGTCGACGGCGTCATGGTGGTGGTCCGGGTCGTCCGCGAGCCGCGCTCCGCACTCGGAGCACAGGCCCGGACAGTCGTCCTGGCACACCGGCTGCATCGGCAGTGCGAGCACCACCGCATCGCGCAGCACGGGTTCGAGGTCGAACAGGCCGTCCTCGATGAAGAGCCTGTCCTCGTCTTCCTCGGCGTCGTCGACCGGCTCCGCTGTGGGGCGGCCCCGGTCGTCGGCGTCAGGGTACGAGAACATCTCCTGGAAGTCCGCTTCGAGCGACAGCTCAAGCGGCTCCAGACACCTTACGCACTCCCCCTTGGCCTGTGCACGGGCGGTGCCTGTGACAAGCACCCCTTCCATGACCGACTCAAGGCGGAGGTCGAGCTTCACCGGGGCGCCTTCCGGCACTCCGATGACTCCCTGGATCCCGAGATCATTGGGAGCGTCGATCGAACGGGTCAGGCGCTGCAGCGCACCAGGACGCCGCCCCAGCTCGTGAGTGTCGAACACGAGAGGGTTGCGGTGGTCGAGGCGGGCGTTCAGAGCCATTCCTGTCTTTCGGTCTGCTGAGCTCAAGGAGCGCTGCCCTTCGGTGCTTCCGGGCAGCGGTGATCGCGGACGTACACGCGACCGAAGAGCCAGGATACTGGACCTTTCGCTCACGGCCCAATCCGGTGGTCCCTTACAGGCCTCGGCCCTGCTCGTACGCGCGCAGCTGCTCGGCGCTGATCATGCCGGTGTCGAAGAGGCTGGTCTCGTCGAGGGCGTACCCCTGCTGTCCCTGCGGGTCCAGCTGCTGCGCCTGCTGCATCTGGTTCGGGTCGTACACGGGCTGCTGGCCGGTGTCGTAGCCCTGGTACGCGTACGGGTCGGCCTGCTGATACCCGTACGGGTCCTGCTGCTGGGGCTGGGCGTACTGCTGCTGATAGCCGTACTGGTCCTGCTGCTGGCCCTGCTGCTGGTAGTCGTAGGCCGCCTGCGGGGCGTAGTCCTGCTGCTCGGGCTGGAGCGGGGTGTTCGAGACGGGGGTGTCCGTGACGGTCGCGAGGTCGGCGAGGTAGTCGGCGTCGCTGGTGTGCTGGACCTGGTTGCCGTCGTCGTCGAAGGCGAGGGCGCCGAGGTCGTCGCTGGCGATCCGGCCGTGCAGCTTCTGCCGGCCCTTGCCGACGGCCTCCAGGGTCTTGGCGAGGACCGCCTCGAAGGCGCCGAGCTTGACGTCCACGTACGCGTCGGCGTCGCGACGCAGGGTCTCCGGGTCGTGGCTGCGCTCGGGGGCGTCCTCGTCCTCGTAACCCTGGTCGTCGATGCCGGGCCCGGTGCCGAGCAGCTTCTCGCGGCCCCGCCCGACCGAGCCGAGGGTCTTGGTGAGGACGACCTCGAAGTTGGCGAGCTTGGAGTCGACGTAGTCGTCGGCCTCCGCGCGGACCTCCTCGGCCTCCTGGCGGGCCTCGGCGAGGATGCGGTCCGCCTCGTTCTGCGAGCGGCGGGCGACCTCGGTGTCGGAGATCAGCGAGCCGCGCTCGGCGTGCGCGGTCTGGATGATCCGCTCGGCCTCCTGACGGGCCTGCTCGACCATCTCGTGCCGGCCGCCGATCAGCTCCTGCGCCTCGGCCAGCGAGTCGGGCAGCGCCGCGCGCACCTCTTCGAGCATGGCGAGCAGCTCGGCGCGGTTGACCACGCAGGAGGCCGACATGGGCATGGACCGGGCGCTGGAGACCGAGGCGACGATCTCGTCGAGCTTCTTCTGCACGTCCACCGTGTGCTCGCCACTCTCTACCGACGTGTTGGAGACGGACGGGTCGACTGTACGACCACTCCCGTCCCGCCCGACACCGGGTGACGCACAGTCAGTCCCTCAGGCCTTGCCGATACGGCCCTTGAGCGCGTCCAGGACCACCGTCGGCACCAGGTGGGAGATGTCGCCGCCCCAGGTCGCGACCTCCTTGACCAGCGAGGACGACAGGAAGCTGTAGGTGGGGCTGGTCGGGATGAACAGGGTTTCGACGCCCGAGAGTCCGTTGTTCATCTGGGCCATCTGCAACTCGTAGTCGAAGTCGCTGACCGCGCGCAGGCCCTTGACGATGGCCGGGATGTCGCGCTGCTTGCAGTAGTCGACGAGAAGGCCGTGGTAGGCCTCGACCTGCACATTGCCGAACTCGGCGGTGACCTCACGGATCAGCTCGATCCGCTCGTCGACGGTGAACAGGCCCTTCTTCGACTGGTTGATCATCACGACGACGTGCACGACGTCGTACAGCCGGGAGGCACGGGCGATGATGTCGAGGTGGCCATTGGTGATGGGGTCGAAGGACCCCGGACAAACAGCGCGGCGCACTTGATTTCCCTCGCTCTCCGGTCCGGTCATCGTGCGTCTTCGCACGTAGAGGCGGCGCGACCGTACCAAAAGGTCCCCTCGCCGTAGCGACGGGCCCGGATCCCCTCGAAACCGTCCGGCCACCCGAATTCGCCGCCTCTGGTGCTGCGCTCCACGGTGACGAGAGCGTCGGGCGCGAGCCAGCCCCCCGACCGGAGTGTGAGGAGAATCTCCCGAAGATCGTGATCTGCGACAACATACGGCGGATCGAGAAAGACGATGTCGTACGGCTCTGCCGGCGCCGCCGTCTGGACGACCTGCTCGGCCTTGCCCGCCCTGACCTCGGCACCGGGGAGGCCGACGGCCTTGACGTTCTCCCTGATGACCCGGGCGGCCTTGGCGTCGGCCTCGACGAGGAGGGTGTGGCCGGCCCCTCGGGACAGCGCTTCCAGGCCTACGGCTCCTGAGCCCGCGTACAGGTCCAGGACCCGTTCGCCGTTCAAGGGGGCGCCCAGGAGGGACTGCCAGGTGGAGAAGAGGCCCTCGCGTGCGCGGTCGGAGGTGGGGCGGGTTCCGGTGCCGGGCGGCACGGCGAGTCGACGTCCGCCGGCTTCGCCGGCGATCACGCGGGTCATGTGGGGTCCTTGATCGTGGGTGAGTGCAGGTCCATTGTGGCTGGTCGCGCAGTTCCCCGCGCCCCTGGGTAAGACAGCCTCAGCCCTTTTCCAGGTACTGCTCTCTCTCCTCATCCAGTAGGGCGTCCAGCGCTGTACGCAGCCCGGGGAGGTGCTCCAGCTCCGGATCGACCTCCACCACCTTCGTCGCCTCCTCCCTCGCCTCCGCGATGACCTCCTCGTCCTCGATGACCGACAGCACCCGCAGAGACGTACGGGCGCCGGACTGCGCCTGCCCCAACACATCGCCCTCCCTCCTCTGCTCCAGGTCGATGCGGGAGAGCTCGAAACCGTCGAGGGTCGAGGCGACGGAGTTGAGGCGCTGGCGAGCCGGGCTGGCCTCGGGCATCTCGGAGACCAGGAGACAGAGGCCGGCCGCGGAACCGCGGCCGACTCGGCCGCGGAGCTGGTGGAGTTGGGAGACGCCGAAGCGGTCCGCGTCCATGATCACCATGGCTGTGGCGTTGGGCACGTTGACGCCGACCTCGATGACCGTGGTGGCGACCAGGACGTCGGTGTCACCGGCGGCGAAGCGGCGCATCACGGCGTCCTTGTCGTCGGGGTGCATCCGGCCGTGCAGCACCTCGATCCTGAGGCCCTGGAGGGGGCCCTTGGCGAGCTGGGCGGCGACGTCGAGGACGGCGAGCGGCGGGCGCTTCTCGGCCTCGTCCTCGGCGGACTTCTTCTTGGCGGCCTTCTTGGGGTCGTCCTCCTCGTCGCCGATGCGGGGGCAGACGACGTACGCCTGATGGCCGTTGCCCACCTCCTCGCGCACCCGCTCCCAGGCACGGGCGAGGAAGTGGGGCTTGTCGGCGGCGGGGACGACATGGCTGGCGATGGGTGAGCGGCCGGCCGGGAGCTGGTCGAGGACCGAGGTCTCCAGGTCGCCGAAGACCGTCATGGCGACCGTGCGCGGAATGGGGGTGGCGGTCATGACGAGGAGGTGCGGGGGCTGTTTGCCCTTGCCGCGCAGGGCGTCTCGCTGTTCGACACCGAAGCGGTGCTGTTCGTCGACCACGACCAGGCCCAGGTCGTGGAACTGCACCTTGTCCTCGATCAGCGCGTGCGTGCCGATCACGATCCCGGCCTCGCCGGTGACGAGGTCGAGGAGTGCCTGGCGGCGGGCGGCCGTCCCCATGGATCCGGTGAGCAGCGTGACCTTCGTGGCCCGCTCGGCCCCGCCCAGCATCCCGCCCTCGGCCAGCTCCCCCATCATCTCGGTGATGGAACGGTGATGCTGCTGGGCGAGGACTTCGGTGGGCGCGAGCATCGCGGCCTGACCGCCGGCGTCGACCACGGCGAGCATGGCTCGGAGGGCCACCATGGTCTTCCCCGATCCCACCTCCCCCTGCAACAACCGATGCATCGGATGCTCCGTCGCCAGGTCGTCGAAGATCTCCTTGGACACCTTCACCTGCCCGTCCGTGAGGGTGAACGGGAGGCGGTCGTCGAAGGCCGCGAGGAGGCCGTCGGGGGCGGGTTTGCGGGCTACCGCCGGGAGTTGGGCGTCGGTGTGGCGGCGGCGGGCGAGGGCTACCTGGAGGACGAAGGCCTCGTCCCACCTGAGGCGGTCGCGGGCGGCGGCGATGTCCGCCTTGGTGTGGGGGCGGTGGATCTTGAGGAGGGCTTCGGGGAGGGAGACCAGGCCGCGGCCCTCGCGGAGGGTGTCGGGGAGGGGGTCGACGGCCTCCTGGGCGCTGGGCAGGGCCGTCTGGAGGGCCTTGCCGATCTTCCAGGACTCCAGTTTGGCGGTGGCGGGGTAGATGGGGATCAGGGTGCCCGCCCAGGTCTCGACCGTCTCCTCGGCGTCGCCCTTCAGCAACTCGTATGCCGGGTGGGCCAGTTGCAGTCGGCGGTTGAAGACGGAGACCTTGCCGGCGAACATCGCGCGGGTGCCCGGCAGGAGTTCCTTGTGGGGTTTGTGGACTCCCGAGCCGAAGAAGACGAGTTGGAGCCGGCCGCTGCCGTCCGTGATCGTGACTTCGAGTCGCTGGCCCTTGCCCCGGGGGGCCTTGCTGGACGCGAAGGTGTGGAGGCGGGCGTCGGCGACCTGGGCGACCACGGTGACGTGCTCGTCCATCGGCAGCTCGGCGAGGTGCGTGAGCTGGCCGCGCTCCTCGTATCTGCGCGGGTAGTGGTGCAGGAGGTCGCCCACTGTGTGCAGGCCGAGATGCTCGGCCATCACCTTCGCGGTGGCGGGGCCGAGCACCTTTTTGAGTGGTTCTTCCAGTGCGGGCACGAGATCCATTGCACACCACGTCACTGACAATGCCGTATACGTCTCCCGAAACCCCTGGTCAGACGGGTCGTTCGGGCCTAGGATGACGCGCTCCGGCCATCCCCCGCGGTCACCGCCTCACAGGGACCGCCCGACCCTCGCGCCGTTCGCACCTCCCCCCACCTCGGCGCTGCGACGATGGACTCCCAGACCTCACAGTCATCACAGGCATCCCAGTCACCTCACACGTTCCAGGTCGACCTGCGCGGTCTGGTGGACCTGCTCTCCCATCACCTCTACTCAAGCCCCAAGGTCTATCTGCGCGAACTGCTGCAGAACGCCGTGGACGCGATCACCGCCCGCCGGGCCGAGCAGCCCGACTCCCCCGCTCTGGTGCGGCTGTACGCCGACGGGGGCACCCTGCGCGTCGAGGACTCCGGTGTCGGGCTCACCGAGGCGGACGTGCACAACCTCCTTGCGACCATTGGCCGTAGCTCCAAGCGCGCCGACGGGCTTCAGGAGGCCCGCTCCGATTTTCTCGGGCAGTTCGGCATCGGGCTGCTGGCCTGTTTCGTGGTCGCCGAGCGGATCCGGGTCGTCAGCCGCAGTGCCCGTACGCCCGACGCGCCGCCCGTGGAGTGGACGGCGACGGACGACGGGTCGTACACGGTGCGGACCCTGCCCGCCGCCGAGCACCCCGAACCGGGCACCACCGTGCACCTGGTGGCGCGCGCGGGGGCCGGTGAGTGGCTCACCAAGGAACGGGTGCTCGCGCTGGCGCGGGACTTCGGGGCGCTGCTGCCGTACGACGTGCGGGTGGACGGTGAGGCGATCACCGATCTGCCGGCGCCCTGGGACCGGCCGTATCCGAGTCCCGGTGCGCGCAGGGTGTCGCTGGCCCGGCACTGTCACGAGCTGTTCGGGTTCACGCCGTTGGACTCGATCGAGCTGTCCGTGCCGCTCGCCGGGATCCGCGGGGTGGCCTATGTGCTGCCGTCGGCGGTGAGCCCGGCGCAGCGTGCCACGCACCGGGTGCATCTCAAGGGCATGCTGCTGACCGAGCGGGCCGAACAACTGCTGCCCGACTGGGCGTTCTTCGTGCGCTGTGTGCTGGACACGGACAGTCTGCGGCCCACGGCCTCGCGCGAGTCGCTGTACGAGGACGAGACGCTGGCGGCCGTACGGGAGGCGCTGGGGGAAAGGATTCGCTCCTGGCTGACCGGGCTCGCGGCGGGCGATCCGGAGCGGCTGGCCGCGTTCCTGTCGGTGCATCACCTGGGGGTGAAGTCGCTGGCGCGGCACGACCCGGAGATGCTGCGCACGATGCTGCCGTGGCTGCCGTTCGAGACGACGGACGGCCGGGTGTCCCTGGAGGAGTTCGCGCAGCGGCACGCGGTGGTGCACTTCACGCGGACGGTCGAGGAGTACCGGCAGGTCGCCCCGATCGCGTCCGCGCAGGGCATCGGGGTCGTCAACGGCGGTTACACCTACGACGGCGAGCTGGTCGAGGCGCTGCCGTCGGTGCGCCCGGGGACGGTGGTCGCCGAGCTGGACTCGGACACCGTGACGGCGCACCTGGACTCGGTCGATCCGGCCGAGGAGCTGGCGCTGGCGGACTTCCTGGCCGCCGCGCGGGCCAAGCTGGACCCCCTGGGCTGCGATGTGGTCCTCCGGGCGTTCCATCCGCTGTCGGTGCCCGCGCTGCACCTGGACGACCGCTCGGCCCGGCACGAGCAGGCCCGCGCGGAGGCCGAGGAGCAGGCCGACGACCTGTGGGCGGGCATCCTGGGCTCGCTGCGGGGCAGCGCGCCCCGCGCGCGGCTGGTGCTCAACCATCTCAACCCGCTGATCCGTCGCATCAGTTCACTCAGGGACCGGGACCTGATCGGGACGGCCACGGAGTCCCTCTACGGGCAGGCGCTCCTGATGGCGCAGCGACCACTGCGCCCCGCCGACTCGGCACTGCTGAACCGGGCGTTCATCGGCCTCCTGGAGTGGGCCACACACGGGGAGGGCGACCACTGATGACAGGGATCACGGACTTCGACGCGCTGCGCCGGGCGATGGCCGAGAACTCCGAGGAGCCGGAGGGACCGGCCCGCAACGCGCGCGCGGAGCAGCTGCTCGCCGAGGCCGAGAAGCTGGACATCCCGCTCGCGGTGATCGAGGCACTGGGGCACCAGCTGAAGGTCTACAACTACAGCTCCGAGAAGGACAAGATGTTCGTCCCCTTCGCGCGCCTGCTGCGCATGTGGGACGAGCGGCCCGAGGACTTCGACGAGTACGAGATCCACTCGCTGCACTGGGTCTTCAAGTGGATGTCGTCCGGGATGCTCGGCCAGCCGCACATCCCGCTCGCGTCGATCGAGAAGTGGCTCGCCGAGATGGAGCACCGCTACCGGCTGGCCGGGCACTCCGAACGGGCCGTCCGCAGCGCCGAGTTCAGTGTCGCCTCGCACGTCGGGGACCTGGCGCGGGCCGAGCGGGCGTACACGGCATGGCTGGCCGCCGACCGGGACACCATGGCCGACTGCCACGCGTGCGAGCTGCACAGCCAGGGCGAGTGGCAGGCCGAGCGGGGGCGCTATGCCGAGGCCCTCGACCTGTGGGGCCCGGTCCTGGAGGGCGAGTTCACCTGCGCCCACGAACCGCACACCGTCCTCGCGTCCTCCCTGGCCCCGCTGCTGCGCCTCGGACGGGCCGACGAGGCACGCGCCCACCATCTGCGGGGTTTCCGGCTCGTACGGCCCATGGAGAGCATGCGGGGCGCGTACGCGGACCATGTGGAGTTCTGCGCGCTGAGCGGCAACGAGGCGCGCGGTCTGGAACTGCTGGCGGAGCGGCCGGCGTACTTCACGGACTCCGGGAACCCGCGCAGCGGGCTGGAGTTCCTGTCCGTGGTGACGCTGCTGATGGACCGGCTGACCGAGCTGGGGCTCGGCGACCAGCTGGTGCCGGGACCGACCGGCCGGCCCTGGACGGCCCGTGAACTCGCCGCCCACGCGCGCGTGGAGACCCTCGCGCTGGCCGCCCGCTTCGACGAGCGCAACGGCACGACCCATGTCGGCGACCGGGCACGTGCGCGCATGGATCAGCGTCCCCTGGTGGAACGACTGCCCCTGGGAGTGCGTTCGGCGGGCCGGACGACCGCGGCACCGGTGACCGTGCCCGCCCCCGATGCGGCCCCGGAGAAGGACCTCTCCGCGCTGCTCGCGGAGGCGCGGCGGCTGTCGGACACGCTGCAACCGCACGCCGTGGAGGCCTGGTTGGCCGTCGCGCGGGCCGCCGAGGGCGTCGAGCTTGCCGCCCTCGACCGCGCGGAGATCGCCGACCACCAGGCGATGGACCGTGGCCCCGAGGGCGTCGCCCTCTTCGAGCGGGCAGCCGAGCTGTACGCCGAGGCGGGCGACCCCGGGGAGGCGTGGGCGGCACGCGCGCGTGGGGCGTACGTACGCGCTCTCACGGGCGAGCTCGACGAGGCCCTCGCGGCGATCGCCGAGCCGTACGACGGGGTGCTCGCCCTGTACGCCGAGGGCACCACGGGCGTGCGGCAGGCGGCGGGTGTGCTGATGAGCCGGGCGCGCGTCCTGATGCGGGGCGTGCACGAGGACCCCTCGGGCGACTCCCCCGACGGCGAGGTCCTGGCCGCCGCCGAGGCCGCCGTCCGGGAGGTGCTCGCCTTGGTCGACGGGCACACTGGGGACGACGTCCGGCTGGCCGCGCGGGGCGCCGAGGGGCAGGCGATGCTGGCCGAACTCGCGGTGCGGACCGGGGACTTGGAAACGGCGGTACGGCTGTTCGCGAAGGCCTCGGCGGCTTTCGTGGCGGCCGGTCTGCCGTGGTTCGCGGTGGAGTACGAGGCCCGGTCGGCCGGGCTCGCCCATCACCTCGGGGACATCGCGGAGGCGGAGCGGGCGCTGCGGGCCGCCCTGGAGCACGGCGGGCCGTACCTGGAGGCACCGGGGCGGGCGCAGCTGCATCTCCAGCTCGCCGAGGTGCTCGGCGGCCGGGGCCGGTCCCAGGAGGCGGCGGAGCACGCCCTGGAAGCCGCGCACTGGTCCGACGAGGCGGGCGAGGGCCCGACGCTGGGCGCCTGGGCGCGGCACCAGCTGGGCGGCTTCCTGCTGCGTCAGGGCCGGTGGGCCGAGGCCGCGGAGGTGCTGGAGTCGGCGCTGCCCGACCTGAGCGCCGAGACGCACGGCGACGGCGCGGTCGTCCAGACGAAGTGGTGGCTCGGGGACTGTCTGAGCGAGCTGGGCGAGCACCGCGCGGCGGCCGAACGGCGGTTGCAGGCGGCCGAGATCGCCCGGCACTGGCCCGAGCAGCACGACCACGCGACGCTCGCCCATCTCGCCGCCGAGTCCCTGGGGCACGCGGGGATGCACACCGAGGCGGACCAGGCGTACACGCGCGCGGGCGACCTGTGGCGGTCCTTGGGGAATGTGCACGGGCTGGTGCGTTCGCTGCGCGCCCGGGCCTGGCTGGCGTTGCGCGCCGACCAAGGGCTCGACAGCGCGCGGGAGTTGATGTCGGCCGCGATCGAGGAGTGCGAGGCGGCCCTGCTGGTGACGGACGACGAGGAGGCGCGGCAGCGGCTCACCGGTGAACTCGGCCACACGCACCGGCAGTTCGGCGAGCTGCTGGCCCGTTCGGTCGCCGAGGAGGCCGAGGACACCGCGATCCAGGGCGCGTTCGAGGACGCCCTGGCGCAGACCGCGGAGGCCGTCGCCGTCTTCGCCGCCCTCGGGGACGGCGCCGTGCACACCCGCACCGCCGCCGAACTCGCCGCGGGCTGGCTGGAGGCGGACCTCAGCCGTCCGGCCGACGCGGCGGCACGCGCGCGTGGCGTGCTGAAGGCCTACGAGGGTGCCGACGACGGCGACGAGACGGTACAGGCCCGTCGCGCCGAGGCCGAGCAGCTGCTCCAGCTGATGGAGGAGCAGAACGACAAGTAGTCCCTACCTGTAGTCCCCACCCGGCCCTATTCGACGCCGATGAGCAGCAGGGCGCCCTGCCGGCCGCCCCGGTACACCACCGTGTCGACGGCGAGGTACGACTCGCGGACGTGGACCTCCAGGACGTCGGCGACGCTCTCGGGGGCCTCGTCGCCCAGGACGAGGGTGACGAGTTCGCCGCCGGCCGCGAGCATGCGGTCCAGGACGGCCCGTGCGGTGGCCGTGACATCGGCGCCGATCACCGCCACGTCGCCGTCGACGAGGCCCAGGACGTCCCCGGCCTGGCAGATGCCGGCCATGGTCCAGGACTGGCGTTCGGCGACGGCGACCTCGGCGTAGCGGGTCGCGCCGGCCGCCGAGGTCATGGAGACGACGTCCTCGTCGAAGCGGCGCTCGGGCTCGTGCACGGCGAGCGCGGCGATCCCCTGGACCGCGGAGCGCGTCGGGATCAGCGCGACCCGGATGCCCTCCGCGCGGGCCTGCTCGGCCGCTGCCGCCGCCGTGTGCCGCAGGTCCGCGTCGTTGGGCAGCAGCACGACCTCACGCGCGTGTGCCCGCCGCACGGCCGCGACCAGCTCCCCGCTGGCAGGCGGCTCCCCCGGGCGCGCGAGCACAGTGGTCGCGCCTGCCTCGCCGTAGAGCCCCGCCAGGCCCTCCCCCGGGACGACGGCGACGACGGCCCTCTGCGCGCGCTCCCTGGGCGGCCGTTCGGCACCGGTGGTGTGGACGTCGCCGAGCCCGAAGTGGGTGATCCGGATGCGGTACGGCCGTCCGGCCTCGACGCCCGCCTCCACGGCGGCGCCGGCGTCGTCGACGTGCACATGGACGTTCCACAGGCCGTCGCCGCCGACCACGACGAGCGAGTCGCCGAGGGCGTCGAGCCGGTCCCGCAGCCGGGTCACGGCGCTGTCGTCGGCCTCCAGGAGGTAGATCACCTCGTAGGCGGGCCCGCCCTCCTGGAGCGCCTCCGGACCGTCCTCGCAAACAGCCGCGTCAGGAGCACCGGCAGCCAGAACAGCCTCCACGCGCGCGTGCCCCCCGAAGGCCGGCGCCTCCCGTGTGAACGTCTCCACCAGCGCGGCCAGCACCGCCACCAGCCCCCGGCCGCCCGCGTCGACCACTCCCGCGCGCTCCAGGACGGCCAGCTGCCCCGGGGTCGCGGCCAGCGCCGCGCACGCTCCGTCGTAGGCGGCCCGTGCCACCGTCCCGCAGTCGCCCTGGGTGTCGTCTGCCGCGTCGGCCGCCGCCGAGGCGACCGAGAGGACCGTGCCCTCGACCGGGTGGGCCACGGCCTGCCGGGCGGAGTCGGCCGCGTGCCGCAGCGCGAGCCGCAGCCCCTCCCCGTCCGTGTGAGCCGTCTCACCGTCTGCGGCCAGCACCTGGGCCATACCGCGCAGCAGCTGCGCGAGGATCGTCCCGGAGTTGCCGCGCGCCCCTATGAGGGCCCCGTGGGCCATCGCCCCGGCCGCGTCGGCCAGCAACGGCTTCTGCTCGGTCACGGTGCCATGTCCGGCGAACACCGCCTCTACGGCCGTGACGGCGGACTCCATGGTCAGGTAGAGGTTGGTGCCGGTGTCCCCGTCGGCCACGGGATACACGTTGATGGCGTCGATCTCCTCGCGCGCACGCCCCAGCGCGCGCAGCGCGAGACCGCACCAGGTACGCACCGCGAGAGCATCGAAGAATGTCTGCGGCACCTGCGGCACCTGCGCCTCCTTGAGCTGCTGGACTGGCACGCAGCGTAGACCCCGGAGGGGGCCGGGCCCGAGGAGGGCCGGAGCAGGCCCTCGACCAGGCATGGTAGTTTCGTTGAACCGGCGCAGTCGTTGTATGCTGCTCCGGTTGCCCGATCCCGATCGGGCCATCCCCCCTGGCAGTGCCACTTCAGATCCTAGATCCTGATCCCGGCATGCCGGGATCATCCGTAAGTGCATCTGTGCATCTGAAGTCTTTGGAGTGACCCGTGGCTGCCAACTGCGACGTCTGCGGCAAGGGGCCGGGCTTCGGCAACAACATCTCGCACTCGCACCGCCGTACGCCGCGTCGCTGGAACCCGAACATCCAGCGCGTTCGTACCGTGGTCGGCGGGACGCCGAAGCGCGTGAACGCTTGCACCTCGTGCATCAAGGCCGGCAAGGTCTCGCGCTGACGCACCGCTAAGCGCGCGGCCACTGCTGGTTCGCTGCATCGAGCCGGTCCACCTCGTGTGGGCCGGCTTTTTGCCGTGCCCGCTCAGCAGTCCTCGCGCCGGAGCGCCCACCCGTGATCCACGGGCCCGATGCCCCCGCCGAGCGCGAACCCCGCCGCGATCGCCCCGCTGACGTACTCCTTCGCCGCCGCCACCGCCTCCGGCACCGGCCGCCCCATCGCGAGCTGCGCGGCGATCGCCGAGGCGAGCGTGCAGCCCGTGCCGTGGGTGTGCCGGTTGTCGTACCGGGGCGCGCGCAGCCAGTGCTCCTCGGTGCCGTCGGAGAGCAGGTCCACGGCGTCGCCGGACAGATGCCCGCCCTTGACGAGCACCCACCGCGGCCCGTACGCCAGCACGGCCGCCGCGGCCTCCCGCAACTGCTCCTCCGTCTCGACCCGCACACCGGTGAGCTGCGCCACCTCGTCGAGGTTCGGCGTCGCCACGGTCGCCACAGGAAGCAGTTTCGTGCGTACGGCGTCCAGCGCGGAGTCCGCCAGCAGCGAGTCCCCGTGCTTCGAGATGCCGACCGGGTCGACGACGGCCGGTGCGTCCGTCCCCGCGAGCAACTCCGCGACCGTCTCGACGAGTTCGGCCGAGGCCAGCATCCCGGTCTTCACGGCCTGTACGCCGATGTCGTCGACGACACTGCGGTACTGCGCGCGCACCGCCTCCGCCGGAAGCTCCCAAGCGCCTTGCACACCAAGGGAGTTCTGCGCGGTGACGGCGGTGACGACGCTCATGCCGTGCACGCCGAGCGCGAGCATCGTCTTCAAGTCGGCCTGGATTCCGGCCCCTCCACCGGAGTCGGAACCGGCGACCGTGAGGACGTTGGGCTTCACGACTCGATGTCCCCGAAGTGGTCCCAGCCGCCCTTGCTGGTCCACGGCGCTCCGTCGACCGTCACCTGGGGCAGCGCCGAGGGGTTGAGCACCTCGCCGATCACCTTCCAGCGGGCCGGCAGCTTCACGTCCGGGGCGAAGGTGGCCACGATCGCGTGGTCCTCGCCCCCGGTGAGCACCCACTGGATGGGGTCGACGCCGACGGCCTGCCCGATGTCGTGCATCTGGGTCGGGATGTCGATCGCGCCCGAGCGGATGTCGATCCGGACCTTGCTCGACTCGGCGATGTGCCCGAGGTCGGCGATCAGCCCGTCGCTGACGTCGCACATCGAGGTCGCGCCGAGCCCAGCCGCCGCCGGACCCGCGTGGTACGGCGGCTCGGGGCGCCGGTGCGCCTCCACGAACGCGCGCGGCGAGCGGAAGCCCCGCGACAGCACCGCGTACCCGGCCGCGGACCAGCCGAGCCAGCCGGTCACCGCGACCACGTCACCGGGCTGGGCGCCGGCCCGGGTGACCGGCTCCCGGCCGCGCAGATCGCCGAGCGCGGTGATCGACACCATGATCGTGTCGCCTCGTACGACATCGCCGCCGACCACCGAGGCGCCCGCGACCTGGCACTCGTCGCGCAGGCCGTCCATCAGCTCCATGGGCCAGGTGACCGGGAGTTCGGCCGGCACGACGAGGCCGAGGAGCAGCGCGGTCGGTACGGCGCCCATCGCGGCGATGTCCGCGAGGTTCTGCGCGGCGGCCTTGCGCCCTACGTCGTAGGCGGTGGACCAGTCGCGGCGGAAGTGCCGCCCCTCCAGCAGGATGTCGGTGCTCGCCACAACCCTGCGGTCGGGCGCGGCGACGACCGCGGCGTCGTCGCCGGGGCCGACCCGGACCGAGGGAGTGGTGGTGAGCCGGGAAGTGAGCTCCCTGATGAGCCCGAACTCCCCCAACTCACCGACGGTGCCCTTCATCGTTCGTCCTCTTCTCGTGACGGCAGCGCCCGGTCGCGAGCCGTCGGTGTGCTCGGTACGGTCGAGGTGACCGTCAACTTCAGTCGTGCCCACGTCACGGCACGAGGGGAAGGGCTTCCGCGGGTCTCCCCGTGGTGAGCGGCGACGCGATACCGTGGCGTTCCTTTTCCCCACATGATCCTCGTGGCCGCCCTGGAGGTTCCGTGGTACAGGCGTACATCCTGATCCAGACGGAGGTCGGCAAGGCGTCGACCGTCGCCGACACGATCAGCAAGATTCCCGGAGTGATCCAGGCCGAGGACGTGACGGGACCGTACGACGTGATCGTGCGCGCCCAGGCCGACACGGTCGACGATCTCGGCCGCATGGTGGTCGCCAAGGTCCAGCAAGTGGACGGCATCACCCGCACCCTGACCTGCCCGGTGGTGCATCTGTAGCCCCCGTCTACCCTTGGCCGGTGAACTCTCTCCGTCACCGGCGCCGTTCTGTCATCGGGCTGTCCGTGCTCGCCCCGCTGATCGCCCTCGCGGGCTGCTCCTCGGCAGACGACAGCGCGTCGGCGGCGGTTCCCTCACCGGGCGCGAAGGTCACCGGGCTGTGCCGGAATCTGGACAAGGTGCTGCCGTCGAAGGTCGACGGCCAGGGCCGCCGGGATCCCGAGCCCGCGTCCGCGCTGACCGCGGGCTGGGGGAACCCGGCGATCATACTGCGCTGCGGTGTCGTGAGACCCGCGAAGATGAACGACCCGGAGGCCGACGGCGTCGAGGTGAACGGCGTGGGCTGGCTGCTGCAGAAGCAGGACGACGGGTCCTTCCGGTTCACCACGACGCTGCGCAAGGCGTATGTCGAGGTGACCATCCCGAAGGACCGCACCGGGGACGGTCTCGCGCCCCTGGTCGACCTGGCGAAGTCCGTGAAGAAGGCGATCCCCGCGGGGATCGCCGACTAGCTCGACCGGAGCGGCCCGTTCAGCGCAGTCCGGTGGACCGGCGCAGCGCCGCCTGCACCAGGCGGTCCACCAGCTCGCCGTAGGAGACCCCGGTGGCCTGCCACATCTGCGGGTACATCGAGATCGGCGTGAATCCGGGCATCGTGTTGATCTCGTTGATGACGAACTCGCCGTCCTCGGTGAGGAAGAAGTCCGCCCGCACCAGCCCCTCGCAGGAGGCCGCGTCGAAGGCGTCCACCGCGAGCTTCTGCACCTCGGCCGTCTCTTCGGGCGTCAGCGGGGCGGGCACGATGCCGGGGGTCGAGTCGATGTACTTCGCCTCGAAGTCGTAGTACGCGTGCTCCTGGGGCGGCGGGATCTCGGCCGGCACGCTGGCCCGCGGTCCGTCCTCGAACTCCAGCACCCCGCACTCGATCTCGCGTCCGCGCAGCGCGGCCTCCACGAGGATCTTCGGGTCGTGCCGCTGCGCCTCCTCGATCGCCTCGTCGAGTCCGGCCAGGTCGTCCACCTTGGTGATGCCGATCGACGAACCCGCGCGCGCGGGCTTCACGAACAGCGGCCAGCCGTGCTCACCGGCGAAGTCGACGATCTTCTTGCGGGCGGCGGACTCGTCCCGCTCCCACTCGCGCGGCCGGATCACCACGTAGGGGCCGACCTTGAGGCCGAACGAGGTGAACACCCGCTTCATGTACTCCTTGTCCTGGCCGACGGCCGAGGCGAGCACACCCGCGCCCACGTACGGCACACCGGACAGCTCCAGGAGTCCCTGGAGGGTGCCGTCCTCGCCGTAGGGGCCGTGCAGGACGGGGAAGACGACGTCGACCTCGCCGAGGGCCTTGGGCACGGATCCCGGCTCGCTGATGACGACTTCGCGGTTTCCGGGGTCGAGCGGGAGCACCACTCCGCCCTCGCTCGACTCGGCGAGCTCGTCGACGTCCGGGGTGCGGCGGTCGGTGATCGCCATGCGTTCCGGCGCGTCGGCGGTGAGGGCCCAGCGGCCTTCGCGGGTGATGCCGATCGGCAGGACGTCGTACTTGGTCCGGTCGATGGCCGCGAGGACGGCGCCGGCGGTGACCACGGAGATCCCGTGTTCGGAGCTGCGACCGCCGAACACGACGGCCACACGCGGCTTGCGAGGCGGCTGCTCAGGGCTCTGGGAGAGGTTCTCGGTGCTCATATCGCGATGAGCGTACCCGGTGGTACTGCCCTGAGTCAGCGTCCGTTGACCCGCGTTGCTCAGCGTCGCTCCGGCTTCGCGCTCCGCGACATCAGCTCCTTGACCGCGACCACCGGAGACTTCCCCTCGTGCACGATCTCGAACACCGTCTCCGTGATCGGCATGTCGACGTCATGTCTGCGGGCCAAGTCCAGTACGGACTCACAGGACTTGACGCCCTCCGCGGTCTGCTTGGTGACCGCGATGGTCTCCTGGAGGGTCATGCCCTTGCCGAGGTTGGTGCCGAAGGTGTGGTTGCGCGACAGCGGCGAGGAGCAGGTCGCCACCAGGTCGCCGAGGCCGGCGAGCCCGGAGAAGGTCAGCGGGTCGGCGCCCATCGCGATGCCGAGCCGGGTCGTCTCGACGAGCCCGCGCGTGATGAGCGAGCCCTTCGCGTTGTCCCCGAGTCCCATGCCGTCCGCGATGCCGACGGCGAGCCCGATCACGTTCTTCACCGCGCCGCCGAGCTCGCAGCCCACGACGTCGGTGATGGTGTACGGCCTGAAGTACGGGGTGTGGCAGGCGGCTTGGAGCCGGCGGGCCACCGCCTCGTCGGTGCAGGCGACCACCGCGGCGGCCGGCATCCGGGAGGCGATCTCGCGCGCGAGGTTGGGTCCGGATACCACGGCGATCCGGTCCCGGCCCACCTTGGCGACGTCCTCGATGACCTCACTCATCCGCATGACGGAGCCGAGCTCGACGCCCTTCATGAGCGAGACGAGGACCGTGTCGGGCGCCAACAGGGGTGCCCAGTCCGCCAAGTTGGCGCGCAGCGTCTGCGAAGGGACCGACAGGACGGTGAAGTCGGCGTCGGCTGCGGCCTCGGCGGGGTCGATGGTGGCCCGCAGGTTCTCCGGGAGTTCGACACCGGGGAAGTAATCGGGGTTCGTACGCGTGGAGTTGATGGCCTCGACGACCTCCGCGCGACGCCCCCACAGCGTGACCTCGCACCCCGCGTCGGCGAGCACCATGCCGAAGGCCGTGCCCCATGAACCGGCGCTGAAAACGGCCGCCTTGACCGGCTTGCTCACGTGCCCTGCCCCTCTTCCTGCTCGGCCTTCGGCTCGGTCGCCGACTCGGCCCCGGACTCCAACTGCTCGGTCTCCGCGGCCGTCCGGCGCCGCTGCTCGATCCGCTCGCGGCGCGGATCGTAGGGCGTCTCGGGTGCCTCGGCGCCGCGGATCTGCTCCAACAGGCGTGTGATGTCGGCCATGATGACCTCGGTCGCCTCCTTGAGGAGGTCCGGGCTCATGTCCTTGCCGTAGAAGCGCGTGAGGTCCACCGGCGGGCCCGCGAGCACATGGCTGGTCTTGCGCGGGAAGACGTGCAGCTTCTTGGCGTACGGCGGCAGCAGCTCGTTGGCGCCCCACTGGGCGACGGGAATCACCGGGCACTTGGTCTGCAGGGCCACGCGCGCGGCACCGGTCTTGCCGGTCATGGGCCACTGGTCGGGGTCACGGGTGATGGTGCCCTCGGGATAGAACGCGACGCATTCACCGCGCTCCACGGCGTCGATCGCGGCGCGGAAGGCGCTCAACGCGTCCGTGGTCTCGCGATAGACGGGGATCTGTCCGGTGCCGCGCATCACGGCGCCGACGAATCCCTTCTTGAAAAGGCCGCTCTTCGCGAGGAATCGCGGAACGCGCCCGGTGTTGTACTGGAAGTGAGCATACGCAAAGGGATCTACGTGCGAATTGTGGTTCACCGCGGTGATAAATCCACCCTCGGCCGGAATGTGTTCCGTTCCGCGCCAGTCCCGCTTGATCAGAACCACCAGCGGCGGTTTGGCGATCACCGCTGCCAAGCGGTACCAGAAGCCGATTCTGCGGCGGGGCACACGAGCACCTTCCTCTAGGGCCTGGGGGGCCGCACAAGTGTCGCCCCAGGCCGTCGGTCTGTCGAGAACACCGTACGCCCCGCCACCGACAACGCCAGGGGCGCCGGGTGACAATGACCGTGACAAGAGAGGGACGGAACCCGCGTGCAGTGGACCTTGGTGCTACCCCTGAAGTCTCTGGCGCGAGCCAAGACCAGGCTCTCGGACACGGCCGGCGACGGGCTGCGGCCGGGGCTCGCCCTCGCCTTCGCACAGGACACCGTGGCGGCCGTGCTGGCCTGCCCGGCGGTCTGTGATGTGGCGGTCGTCACGGGCGACGCCCTGGCCGGCCGCGAACTGGCCGCGCTGGGCGCCCGGATCGTCGCGGACGAGCCGGGAGGCGGTCTGAACGCCGCGCTGCGGCACGCGGCGACGGTCGTGCGGGTTTCCCGCCCCGAAAGCGCGGTGGCGGCCCTGAACGCCGATCTGCCGGCTCTGCGTCCCGTGGAATTGGCCCGGGTCCTGGACGCGGCGGCGGAATTCCCGCGTGCATTTCTCCCGGACGCCGCCGCAATCGGCACCACCTTGCTCACCGCGCGCGCGGGCCGTGAATTGCACCCGGCATTCGGCACCGATTCCCGCGCCCGCCATCGCGCCTCCGGAGCGGCCGAACTCGCCCTGGACGCGGTGGATTCCGTACGGCAGGACGTGGACACCGGCGAGGACCTGCGCGCGGCGCTGGCCCTGGGCGTGGGGCCGCGCACGGCGGCGGCGGCCGCGGGGCTGCTGATCCCCGGGCAGTAGACGGCAGTAGGCTGCGGCCATGCAGGCGACCGCTTACACCTACGACGCCGGGACCCGTACCGGGAGTGTGCTGCTCGACGACGGCACCCCGGTGCCCTTCGACGCCGACGCGTTCGACGCGGGCGGGCTGCGGCTGCTGCGGCCGGGACAGCGGGTGCGGATCGAGACCGAGGGGCCGAAGGACGGCCTCCGGGTCACATTGGTGACGCTGCAAACCTTCTGAACGCCCGCGCACGGGCCGTGTACACGCCGCGGGCCGGACTCCCAGCGGGAGTCCGGCCCGGCGCGTGAGTGCCCTGCGTTCCGCTGACTAGCGGGTGGCGGTGGCCTTCTTGGCGGTGGTCTTGCGCGTCGCCGACTTCTTGGCCGGGGCCTTCTTGGCCGCAGCCTTCTTGGCGGTGCCGGTGGCCTTCTTGGCCGCCGTCTTCTTGGCCGTCGCCGTGGTCTTCTTGGCGGTCGCCTTCTTGGCCGTGGTCTTCTTGGCGGTGGCCGTCTTGGCCGCCGTCTTCTTCGCCACGGTCTTCTTGGCGACGGTCTTCTTCGCGGTGGCCGTCGCCCTCTTGGCGGTGGTCTTCTTGGCCGCGGCCTTCTTGACCGTCGCCGAAGCGGTGCCGCTCAGGCTGCCCTTGGGCGCCTTCTTGACGGCGACCTCGCCACCGCGCGGGAGCTTCTTCGAGCCGCTCACCAGGTCCTTGAAGCCCTGGCCCGCGCGGAAGCGCGGCACGGAGGTCTTCTTGACCCGAACCCGCTCGCCCGTCTGGGGGTTGCGGGCGTAACGGGCCGGACGGTCGACCTTCTCGAACGAACCGAAACCGGTGACCGAGACCCGGTCCCCACTGACGACGGCACGGACGATGGCGTCCAGTACCGCGTCGACCGCCTCGGCGGCCTGCTGACGGCCACCGACCTTGTCGGCAATCGCTTCTACGAGCTGCGCCTTGTTCACGTCTTCCCCTTCGGAGACATTGGCCGGAACGAAAGTGTTCAGGCTTTTCCGCACGTTAGGCAGATATATACCGCAAATCAAACACGAAACGGGCTAATCACCCGTGCGCCGCAACGAACTCGACTGTCCTGGACTTGTTCAGCGTTCCTCTTCGGGGAATCGACCCGCGTCGAGGTCGGCCGTGAACCGGTCCAGTCGCCTTGTCGCATCGGCGAGATCGTGCTTGGCCGCGGCCGTAATGACCAGCAGCTTCCGGGCCAGCGCCATCCGTACGCCCTCCGGGACTTGCAGTGCGCGCACCCTTGTGTGCGCTTCCTTGAGTTGGTCCGCGACTGCCGCATAGAGCTTGAGTTGGCCGTCGTGTTCCATGCACAGATTGTGCCATCTGGGGCGAGTTGTCGCCTGCGGGGGTCGCAACTGGTGCCTCGAACGGCCTGACGGAGCCCGGCGGCAGCCTTGGCTCAAAGCTGCGCCTACCCAGTCAACACCCTGTCTAACATGGGAAGTTGAGAGAAGCGTTGGAGGCGCGCGGGGCCGTTCGAGTGCAGACATGGCTGTACCCCCAATCGTGGCGATCGGGGGTACAGAGGGTGTCGCGGTGGCCGGATCTCGACCTGGTGCGGGGGCCTGGGTCAGACCTGGACCGTCCGCGGCTTGTACGAGGGGCGCTTGGCCTCGTACGCGGAGATGTCGCCCTCGTTCTGGAGGGTGATGGAGATGTCGTCCAGTCCGTTCAGCAGCCGCCAGCGGGCGTTCTCGTCGAGTTCGAAGGCGGCGGTGATGCCCTCGGCGCGCACCTCACGGGCCTCCAGGTCGACCGTGATCTCGGCCTGCGGGTCCTTCTCGGTGAGTTCCTGCAGCGCGTCCACGATCTTCTGCTCCAGAACGACCGTGAGCAGGCCGTTCTTCAGCGAGTTGCCGCGGAAGATGTCGGCGAACCGGGAGGAGATGACGGCCTTGAAGCCGTAGTTCTGCAGCGCCCACACGGCGTGCTCACGGGAGGAGCCGGTGCCGAAGTCGGGGCCGGCCACCAGAACCGTCGCGCCCTTGCGCTCCGGGCGGTTGAGGACGAAGTTCTCGTCCTTGCGCCAGGCCTCGAAGAGCCCGTCCTCGAAGCCGTCCCTGGTCACCTTCTTGAGCCAGTGGGCGGGGATGATCTGGTCGGTGTCCACGTTGCTGCGGCGCAGCGGGACGGCCCGGCCGGTGTGCGTGGTGAATGCTTCCATGACTCTCAGACTCCAGCGGGCACAGGGGCGTCGGACAGATCGGCGGGCGAGGCCAGATGGCCCAGCACGGCGGTCGCGGCGGCGACCTGCGGCGAGACCAGGTGCGTACGGCCGCCCTTGCCCTGCCTGCCTTCGAAGTTGCGGTTGGAGGTGGACGCGGAGCGCTCACCGGGCGCCAGTTGGTCGGGGTTCATGCCCAGACACATCGAGCAGCCCGCGTGCCGCCATTCGGCGCCGGCCTCCTTGAAGACGACGTCCAGGCCCTCGGAGACGGCCTGGAGACCGACCCGCGCGGAGCCCGGGACGACCAGCATCCGTACGCCGTCGGCGACTTTGCGGCCCTCGACGATCGCGGCGGCCGCACGCAGGTCCTCGATACGGCCGTTGGTGCACGAACCTACGAAGACGGTGTCGACCTTGATGTCGCGCAGCGGCTGGCCGGCCTCCAACCCCATGTATTCCAGGGCCTTTTCGGCGGCGAGGCGCTCCGAAGCGTCTTCGTACGAAGCCGGATCGGGGACGGACGCCGAAAGCGGCGCGCCCTGACCGGGGTTGGTGCCCCAGGTGACGAACGGCGCCAGCGAGGGACCGTCGATGACGACCTCGGCGTCGAATTCCGCGTCGTCGTCGGTCTTCAGGGTCTTCCAGTACGCGACGGCGGCGTCCCAGTCCTCGCCCTCGGGGGCGTGGGCGCGGCCCTTGATGTACTCGAAGGTGGTCTCGTCGGGGGCGATCATGCCCGCGCGGGCACCGGCCTCGATCGACATGTTGCAGATGGTCATGCGGGCCTCCATCGAGAGCTTCTCGATGGCGGAGCCGCGGTATTCGAGGATGTAGCCCTGGCCGCCGCCGGTGCCGATCTTCGCGATGATGGCGAGGATCAGGTCCTTGGCGGTGACACCGTCGGGCAGTTCGCCGTCCACCGTGATGGCCATGGTTTTCGGGCGGGCCAGCGGCAGCGTCTGCGTCGCCAGCACGTGCTCCACCTGGGAGGTGCCGATACCGAACGCCAGCGCGCCGAAGGCGCCGTGGGTGGAGGTGTGGGAGTCACCGCACACGACCGTCGTACCGGGCTGGGTCAGACCCAGCTGCGGTCCCACGACGTGGACGACACCCTGCTCGACGTCGCCCAGGGAGTGCAGGCGCACGCCGAAGTCGGCGCAGTTCTTGCGCAGCGTCTCCAGCTGGGCCCGGGAGACCGGGTCCGCGATGGGCTTGTCGATGTCGAGGGTCGGGGTGTTGTGATCCTCGGTGGCGATGGTGAGGTCGAGGCGCCGCACGGGACGCCCGGCCTGGCGGAGACCGTCGAAGGCCTGCGGGCTGGTCACCTCGTGCAGCAGGTGCAGATCGATGAAGAGGAGGTCGGGCTCGCCCTCGGCGCGCCGGACGACATGGTCGTCCCAGACCTTCTCCGCGAGTGTCCTACCCATCGCTTTCCCTCCGGCCGGCGAAACAGCGCCGGCCCAACTAGAGATCTTGAGGAGACGGCGCTCGCACCCCTGGTTCACGGGCAGCCGCCGCCTGGCCCGTTTGGAACGCGGGCCGCTGTGCCTACAAGAGTTGCGCGTCTCACGAAAAAAGGAACTTGCGTTTCACAGAGTGAGACGCGAGTATCGTTTCATGGACAACAGTAGCGGCGTCGGCGTCCTGGACAAGGCAGCCCTTGTCCTGGGCGCTCTGGAGTCCGGTCCGGCCACCCTCGCGGGTCTGGTCGCGGCGACCGGGCTGGCACGACCCACGGCACACCGGCTGGCCGTGGCCTTGGAACACCACCGCATGGTGGCGCGCGACATGCAGGGCCGTTTCATTCTCGGCCCCCGCCTCGCCGAGCTGGCCGCGGCCGCCGGCGAGGACCGGCTGCTCGCCACGGCGGGCCCGGTGCTCACGCATCTGCGGGACATCACCGGCGAGAGCGCGCAGCTCTACCGCCGCCAGGGCGACATGCGCATCTGCGTGGCCGCGGCGGAACGCCTGTCCGGACTCCGGGACACGGTCCCGGTCGGCTCGACCCTCACGATGAAAGCCGGCTCCTCGGCCCAGATCCTGATGGCCTGGGAGGAGCCCGAGCGCCTGCACCGCGGCCTCCAGGGCGCCCGCTTCACGGCCACGGCCCTCTCGGGCGTACGGCGCCGTGGCTGGGCCCAGTCCATCGGCGAGCGCGAGCCGGGCGTCGCGTCCGTCTCCGCGCCCGTACGCGGCCCCTCGAACCGCGTGGTGGCCGCGGTGTCCGTCTCCGGCCCCATCGAGCGCCTGACGCGCCACCCGGGCCGTATGCACGCCCAGGCGGTCATCGACGCCGCCGCCCGCCTCTCCGAGGCCCTGCGCCGCACCGGCTGATCCCCAGGAACACCACAGAAGGGCCTGCCTCAACGCCGCGGCAGGCCCTTCGTCACGCCCGGGGTCAAGCGCGCACATCGGCCGTCGTTCGGCTGCCGCGCCGTCGTGGCTGGTCGCGCAGTTCCCCGCGCCCCTATGGGGCGCTGCCCACCTAGTCGGACGTCACGCTCCCCGACCGATACGCGAACCGATCCTTGGCCCGCCTCCCCCGCTGCTCCACCGGCACCTGTCCGTGCGCAGCCGCGAGTCCGAAGGCCGGCATGTCGGCGTAGATCGCCTCGTACGACCCCTCCGGCACCACATAGCTCTCGTGCCACAGGCCGACGTGTCCGCGCACCTTCCCCGCCTTCTCCTTGCGGTTGATGATCGCCCACGCCCTGTGATGGAACATGTCGGGCGAACTCGCGTACTTGTAGAGCTTCTCCTTGGACTCCCAGTACTGGACGACGTAGTACGTCCGCGGTGACGCCGTCAGCAGTACGTGTCCGAGCAGTCCGCGGCTCTTGTCCTTCCCCAACTCCCGCAGCATGCGCGGCATCGCGAGGAACACCGGCACCCAGTGGTGCACGGCCCAGAAGCGGTTGATGCGCATGCCGATGAGCAGCACCACCACCTCCCCCTCGGCGGCGGCGGTGGTACGGCCGTTGACAGCCTTCGCGAACATGACTCCCCCTTATTGGGTACCAGCGCTATCCGATGACCCGTGTTTGGATAGTGCCGGTATCCGAGAAAGGGCGCAAGACATGCGGCTGTCCGAGTTGAGCGAGCGCAGCGGTGTGTCCATCGCGACGATCAAGTACTACCTGCGCGAAGGCCTGTTGAGCCCCGGCCGGCAGGTCAACACGACCACCGCCGAGTACGACGAAGAGCACCTGCGCCGACTGCGGCTGGTCCGCGCGATGATCCAGGTCGGCCGGCTGCCGGTGGCCACGGTCCGCGAGGTGCTCGGCCATGTCGACGACGACTCCCTGGGTCGTACGATCCGGTTGGGCGCGGCACTCTGGGCGCTGCCGCAGGTTCCGGAGCCGGACGCGGAGGACGAGTACGTCCAGGCCTCGCACCGCGAGGTGGACGAGCTCCTGGAGACGCTGGGCTGGTCCAACTCCCAGGCGCTGGTGACCATTTCGCCGTCGTACCGCTCATTGGTGGTGGCGGTGGCGGCACTTCGCCGGCTCGGGTACGACTGGCCCCCCGAACTGGTCGTGAACTACGGCAAGTTGATGCGCGAGGCGGCCGTGCTCGACCTGGACTTCGTGGAGACGCATCCCTCGGAGGCCGAGAAGGTGGAGACGGCGGTCGCGGGCGCGATCTTCGTCGAGCCGGTGCTCCAGGCGCTGCACCGGCTGGCACAGGAGGAGGAGTCGGCCCGGCGGTACGGCTTCGAGTGAGCGGGGCACGCGAGAGGCCCCCCACCGAAGTGGGGGGCCTCTCGTCTACGTACCCCCGACCGGATTCGAACCGGCGCTACTGCCGTGAGAGGGCAGCGTGCTAGGCCGCTACACAACGGGGGCGCAGATCATGCGGGCGTTCAAAACTACACAGCCGCAGATCAGAGCTGGTCTACCAGGACTCGAACCTAGAATGACGGTACCAGAAACCGTAGTGTTGCCAATTACACCATAGACCAAGGTATTGCAAGGTAAAACGTACCCCCGACCGGATTCGAACCGGCGCTACTGCCGTGAGAGGGCAGCGTGCTAGGCCGCTACACAACGGGGGCCCTAGCGATCCTGCATGGAGGGTGATGGGTGCGACCCGGACCACCTTCCTGGGAAGGATCTGTACCCCCGACCGGATTCGAACCGGCGCTACTGCCGTGAGAGGGCAGCGTGCTAGGCCGCTACACAACGGGGGCGTTGCAGAATTCAAAGCATCTGCGAGCTGGCCTACCAGGACTCGAACCTAGAATGACGGTACCAGAAACCGTAGTGTTGCCAATTACACCATAGGCCACTAAAACGCAAGCCCTTGCGGGGATCTTGTTCTAGTTACCGCCTCCGGTTCCTGACCTTTCGGCCCGTCCCCCGGCGGCGACAGGAACAACATTACCCGAAGGTGGACGGGGCTCCAAAACGGGTATCGGCGCCGAGCAGAGCGGGGAGTTCGGCGAGAGAGCCGATCCGGTGGCGCCCCACCAGGGCCTCGACGGAGGTGTGCCCGCCGTGGCGGTCGATCCAGACGGAGAGCAGACCGGCGTCCGCGGCACCCCGTCCGTCGATCTCGGGGTGATCTCCGACATACGCCACCTCTCGCGGCGGCAGTTCCAGCGCTTCGCAGGCCGCGAGGAAGGCGCCGGCCTCGGGCTTGGAGACGCCCAGTTCGGCCGCGCACAGGATGACCTCGAAGCGGTCGTGCACGCCGAGGGCGCGCAGCTTGCGGTCCTGCACGGTGAGGCTGGAGTTGGAGAGGACGGCGTGCCGGTGGGTGGCCGCGAGGGCGTCCAGGACGGGCAGGACGTCCGGGAAGAGGGCCCAGGCCGTCTCGTAGTGGTCCTTGTAGCGCCGGAACCAGTCGTCGGCCTCGGCGTCGGTCAGCTCCCGGTCCAGGAAGTGCCGGACCCGGTCGAGCCGCTGCCCCTCGAACGAGACCTCGCCGGCCGAGAACCGCGCCCAGTGGAACTCGGTGGCCACCCGCCAGCGCTCCAGGGCCGCAGCCAGGCTCACGTGCCCGTCGAGCAGCCCCTCGGCCACCAAGTGCTCACGCATGGCGGCACGGTCCGCGCCGGTGTAGTCGAACAGGGTGTCGTCGACGTCCCAGACCACGGCCCGAATGCTCATGATCCGACGGTAACTCAGGGCCCCGGGGCGAGTCAGCGCACCAGGGCCCGGGAATCGACGGACCATGCGCAGGAGAGGGTCCTCGAGCTGGGCAGCACGGATGCGGGATGCCGTAGCGTGGTGGGACCGACGAGCGAAAGTCCGAGCCACAGCCATGACCGAGTACCGCGTCCAGTTCACCGTCGAAGCCCGCACGACGTATGACGCCCTGCCCGGAGAACGCAGGGCCCAGTTGGACAGGGCCGTGCGCATACTGGCCCGCGACCCGTTCCGTAAGACATCGACCGCGCAGCTCGGCCCCGAGGAGCACCTGCGCAAAGCCTACGTGGCTCCGGGCGTCATGGTGGAGTACATGGTGGCCGGCACGATCATGGTCGTCGTGGTGCTGGAGATCTTCGACGAGAGCCACTACCTGATCGACGAGAACGACGCCACCTGACAACGAGTGCGGGCGAATCGGTCCGTTGGACCGGTGGCCGCACGCCGGGACATGAGAGGGGCGGCACCCGGATCACCGGGTGCCGCCCCTCTCACGCGCGTCGTTCAGGCCGTCAGCTTCGTCAGCGCCGCGTCGATGCGCGCCAGCGTCTTCTCCCTGCCCAGGATCTCCAGGGACTCGAAGAGCGGCAGGCCGATCGTGCGGCCGGTGACGGCGACGCGGACCGGGGCCTGGGCCTTGCCGAGCTTGAGGCCGTGGGTCTCGCCGGCGGCCAGGACGGCCTCCTTGAGGGACTCGGCCGAGGTCCAGTCCGCGGCCTCCAGCTTCTCGCGGGCCGTACGGAGGAGCGCGTCGGAGCCCTCCTTCATCGCCTTCGTCCAGGACGCCTCGTCCTCGACCGGCTCGGCCAGGAAGAGGAAGTCGACGTTGTCCGTGATCTCCGACAACACCTTCAGGCGGGTCTGCGCGTGCGGGGCGACGGCCTGCCACTTGGCCTCGTCGAAGTCCTCCGGCGCCCAGGGGGCGAACGGGGCCCGAAGCCACGGGGCGCAGCGCTCCGTGAAGTCCTTCACGTCCAGGAGACGGATGTGGTCGGCGTTGATCGCCTCGCACTTCTTCAGGTCGAAGCGCGCCGGGTTGGGGTTGACGTCCGCGATGTCGAAGGCCGCGACCATCTCGTCCATCGAGAAGATGTCCTGGTCCGCGGAGAGCGACCAGCCCAGCAGGGAAAGGTAGTTGAGCAGTCCCTCGGGCAGGAAGCCGCGCTCCCGGTAGAGGTTGAGGGACGACTGCGGGTCGCGCTTGGAGAGCTTCTTGTTGCCCTCGCCCATCACGTACGGCAAGTGCCCGAAGGACGGCACCGACTTGGCGATGCCGAGGTCGATCAGCGCCTTGTACAGGGCGATCTGACGGGGCGTCGAGGAGAGCAGGTCCTCGCCGCGCAGGACGTGGGTGATCTCCATCAGGGCGTCGTCGACCGGGTTGACGAGCGTGTACAGCGGGGCGCCGTTGGCTCGTACGATCCCGTAGTCCGGGACGTTCTCCGGGGTGAACGTCAGCTCGCCGCGGACCAGGTCGGTGAAGGTGATCGTCTCGTCGGGCATCCGGAAGCGGACGATCGGCGTGCGGCCCTCGGCCTTGTACGCCTCGACCTGCTCGGCGCTCAGGTCGCGGCAGTGGCCGTCGTAGCCGGACGGCTTGCCGGCGGCGCGGGCGGCGTCGCGGCGGGCGTCCAGCTCCTCGGTGGAGCAGTAGCAGTCGTAGGCGTGGCCGGCGTCCTGGAGCTTCTTGGCGACGTCCTTGTAGATGTCCATGCGCTGCGACTGGCGGTAGGGCGCGTGCGGGCCGCCGATCTCGGGGCCCTCGTCCCAGTCGAAGCCCAACCAGCGCATCGCGTCGAGGAGTTGGCCGTAGGACTCCTCGGAGTCGCGGGCCGCGTCGGTGTCCTCGATGCGGAAGACCAGCGTGCCCTGGTTGTGCTTGGCGAAGGCCCAGTTGAACAGGGCGGTGCGGACCAGGCCCACGTGCGGGTTGCCGGTCGGCGAGGGGCAGAAACGGACACGGACAGCTGGGGCGGATGCGCTAGCCACGCTTGACAACCTTGTTGGTGAGAGTGCCGATGCCTTCGATGGTGACGGCGACCTCGTCGCCGACGGTGAGCGGTCCGACGCCTGCCGGGGTGCCCGTGAGGATCACGTCGCCGGGGAGCAGCGTCATGGCCTCGGTGATGTTGACGATCAGGTCCTCGATCGAGTGGATCATCTCGCTGGTCCGGCCGAGCTGTCGCTGCTGGCCGTTGACCGTGAGCTGGATGGTGAGGTCGCTCGGGTCGAGTTCCGTCTCCACCCAGGGGCCGAGCGGGCAGGAGGTGTCGAAGCCCTTGGCCCGGGCCCACTGCTTCTCGCGCTTCTGGACGTCCCGCGCGGTGATGTCGTTGGCGCAGGTGTAGCCGAGGATGACGTCCTTGACGCGCTCGCGCGGGACCTCGCGGCACATCCGGCCGATGACGACGGCCAGTTCGGCCTCGTGGTGGAGGTCCTCGGTGAAGGAGGGGTACTGGATGTCGTCGCCGGAGCCGATCACCGAGGTGGACGGCTTGAAGAAGGCGAAGGGGGCGTCCGGTACCTCGTTGCCCAGTTCCCGGGCGTGCTCGGCGTAGTTGCGGCCGTAGGCGACGACCTTGTTCGGGAGGACCGGGGGCAGCAGCCGGACCTTGCTCAGCGGGACCTTCGTACCGGAGAGTTCGAAGTCCGCGAACGGGATGCCCTTGATGATGTCGAGGACGAGTTCGTCCGGCCTGTCGCCCTCGACCGCGCCGAAGGCGACGTTCCCGTCGATGGAGAATCTGGCGATGCGCACGGGATCCCGGCACCCTTCACTGAGCTGGCTGGAGCTGGAGTCTGACGCTCCAGGCTAACCCGGTGCGGGGGCGCTGCTTCGCCGATTAAGTGCTCTCCGGCGGTTCAGGTCGCGGGAAAGCAGCGGCGTCGGCGGCGGGGCCGGTGCGCGCCGCCGCAAGGCGGAAGAGGGCGGCGACGCGATGGGTGCCCCCCGCGTGAGGTTGTTCGGGCGCGGGCGGCTGCGCGCCGCCCCCGTGGCGGCTCGGTGCGTGGTCCGGGGCCCGGCCGGCGGCTCGGGGAGTGCCGGGCGGAAGCGCTCGCGCGACTACTCCGCGGCGGCGCCGACCGGGATCTCCATGAGGACGGTGCGGCGCGGGTTGGCGGTCTGGGCCGGCAGGTCGAGCGAGTGTTCCTGCTGCTCCGGCGTCTGCAGCGCGTCGGCGTCCGACAGGTGCGCCAGCGTCGTGCGTCGCGGGTTGGCAATGTTGCGGAACATCATCGTCGTCTTCACTGTTGTACTCGACCCTCGTCTGTCCTGGGTGGGTGGTTGACAGATTGTGCCCTCATGTAAAGCGTCAGGCTAAACATCCAATTCCCGGCCGAACGCGTGAAGAGCCCATGATCCGCATGTGAGTTTGCTCACCACCCTGTGGGCAAAGCGACCAATTCGGACCGCCAACTCACCTCGACGAAACGGACATTGACCCCCTGAAGCTGCCATTCCGCTCCTGATCATGGCGACTGGGGCACATCCCGCACCCCCCGGGATCGTGACGATAAGTCCACTTTGGAGTGAATAGCTTTCTACGTCTCGTGACACTGTCCTCACGGGGTGTCACACAGGTCACAGCCTGGCCTACGGGCCTTGTTGGAGATCCGGCACTGTGCTGGAATTCCACGGACCGCCGCAGAATCAGCCCGGCGCGCAGGGGGCGCAACGCAGCGCCGAGGGCGGCGGAAGGGGGAGCAGCGCCGGTCACTCACGACCACACATGGGGTGCGCGTTCAGGGCGCTCCCCAAGACGCCGACACCGTCCTTCCGTTCGCGCGGGGGACGCCTGGTCCAGAGGTTGCGACGCTAGTGCAGGGACGTTTCAAGAGGGATGGCAGTGCTCCGGCGGAGCCGGAGCCGCATGGCGGGGCTGGCCCCAACACCGGCAGCTCCTCGCCCCAGCACGCCCAGAACCCGGGCCCGGCACCGTCAGGTGAAGGCGGGGCCCCCGGGCGCCCCGGTGTGTCCGCAGCCCCGACCCCCGCGCCCCCGGCCAAGCCGCCGAGCGGTGCTCCGGGACCCGGCTCGCGCGTCGCCCTGCGCAACTGGCGCATCTCCACGCGCCTGGTGTCGCTGCTCGCGCTCCCCGTGGTCGCGGCCACCTCGCTGGGTGCCCTGCGCATCAGCGACTCCATGACCGACATCCAGCAGCTCGACAACATGAAGCTGCTGACGGACATGACCAAGCAGGCCACCGAGCTGGCCACCGCGCTCCAGGAGGAGCGCGACCAGTCGGCCGGTCCCCTGTCGCACGGCACCAAGGCCACCGACTACCAGATCAAGGGCTACGAGGAGAAGACCGACCGGGCCCGCGACAACTTCATCAACTCCTCGGAAGAGGTGGACAGCGCCAGCAGGAACGGAAACCTGCAGGGCGTCCGCGAGACCGTGGTCGGCCTCGCCACCGAGTTGGACAACCTCGACAAGATCCGCAAGACGGCGTACCAGTCGAAGGGCAACTCGACGCAGACGGTCGACGCATACCACCGTCTGATCACCCAGCTGCTCGACCTCTCGCAGGACATGGCGGAGGCCACCAGCAACCCCGAGATGATCCAGCGCACGCGCGCCCTGGCCGCCTTCTCCTCGGCCAAGGAGTTCGCGTCCGTGCAGCGCGCCGTCATCGCGGCGGCCCTGCCCGACAACAACACGACCACCGGCAAGCTCTCCGACAACGACCGGCTCTACGCCGACTCGGCGCTGGAGAGCGAGAAGTCGGACCTGGCGATCTTCCGCAACATCTACGGCGACCAGGGTGCCGAGGAGCTCATCCAGCCGATCGAGGACGGCAACGCCACGATCGACGCCGCGGACAAGTACGCGGAGCGCGCCCTGGCCAACTCCAACGGCCTGGCCTCGCTGGACAAGCGGTCCTACAAGGACTGGGTGGACGACAGCTCGACCAAGATCGAGCAGATGAAGAAGATCGAGCACACGCTCCTGGAGGACATGGAGCAGAAGGCCCGCGAGCTGCGCTCCGCCTCCGAGCGCGAGGCGATCATCTCCGGTGCGCTGATCCTGCTCGTGCTCGGTGTCTCCCTCGTCGGCGCCTTCGTCATCGCCCGGTCCATGATCCGCTCGCTGCGCCGGCTCCAGGAGACCGCCAACAAGGTCGCCCAGGACCGGCTGCCCGAGCTGGTCAAGCAGCTCTCCGAGTCCGACCCGCAGGACGTCGACACGTCCGTGGAGTCGGTCGGTGTGCACTCCCGGGACGAGATCGGCCAGGTGGCCGCGGCCTTCGACGACGTGCACCGCGAGGCGGTCCGCCTCGCCGCCGAGCAGGCCCTCCTGCGGGGCAACGTCAACGCGATGTTCACCAACCTCTCGCGCCGCTCCCAGGGCCTCATCCAGCGTCAGCTCTCGCTCATCTCCGAGCTGGAGTCCCGCGAGGCCGACCCGGACCAGCTGTCCTCGCTGTTCAAGCTCGACCACCTCGCGACCCGCATGCGCCGTAACGGTGAGAACCTTCTCGTTCTCGCCGGTGAAGAGCCCGGCCGCCGCTGGACCCGCCCGGTCCCGCTGGTCGACGTGCTCCGCGCCGCCGCCTCCGAGGTGGAGCAGTACGAGCGCATCGAGCTCTCCTCCGTGCCGACCACCGAAGTGGCCGGCCGCGTGGTCAACGACCTCGTGCACCTGCTCGCCGAGCTGCTGGAGAACGCGACCTCGTTCTCCTCGCCGCAGACCAAGGTCAAGGTCACCGGTCACGCGCTGCCCGACGGCCGCGTCCTGATCGAGATCCACGACACCGGTATCGGCCTCTCCCCCGAGGACCTCGCGGCGATCAACGAGCGGCTCGCCTCGCCGCCCACCGTGGACGTCTCGGTCTCCCGCCGCATGGGCCTCTTCGTGGTCGGTCGTCTGTCCCAGCGTCACGGCATCCGCATCCAGCTGCGCCCCTCCGACTCCGGTGGTACGACCGCGCTGGTCATGCTCCCGGTCGACGTCGCCCAGGGCGGCAAGAAGCCCGCTCCGGGCAAGCCCGGCCAGGCCGCCGTCGGCGCGGGTGCCGCGGCTGCCGCCGCCGGTGCCGGTGCGGCCCGCCGGGGCAACGGCCAGGGCGGCTCCGCCCTCGGCGCGGGCGCTCCGGCGAACGGCGGACTGCTCGGCGCCGGTGCCGCTCCGCGCGGCCAGGTCGGTTCCGGTCAGGGCCCGCGGGCCGCGCTGCCCGGTGCGGGCGGTGGACGTCCGGGTGGTCCCGGTGCTCCTGGTGCTCCCGGCGGTGCGCGTGGACCGCAGGGTCCCTCGGCGCCGCAGGGCCGTCCGGCCGCCGGTTCCGGTGCCGGTCTCTTCGGCCAGGCGCCCGGTGCCCCACAGGGCCTCCAGGCGGCCGGTACGGGCGCTCCGCAGGGCTTCGGCGACGGACGCCAGGACGCCTTCGGCGGGACCCCTCCGCAGCAGCAGAACGGCGCGGTTCCCCCGCAGCGTGGGAACAACGAGCCCGAGCCGCCCCGTGGCGGTGGCCGGCGCCGCGGCCGTCAGCCGCAGCTCCCGCCGCGCGGTGGCGCGCGGGCCGAGCTGCCGGGCGGCAACAACAACCAGCGCCCGAGCTGGAGCGACGAGAACGCGCAGCCCCCGCTGGGCCGCGGCAACCTCGACGCCCCGCGCGGCCACGACGAGCGCGACGCCGAGCAGACCTCCCGGATGCCGCGCATCGACGACCGTCAGGGCCCCGGCACGCAGGAGATGCCGGCGATCCCGCGCCTGGACGCGCAGGACAGCAGGCAGTTCCCGCGCCCGGGCACCAGCGGACCGCAGGACACGGGCTCCTTCCCGCGTCCGGGTACGGGCGGACCGCAGGACACCGGCTCCTTCCCCCGGCCGAACCTCAACGGGTCCCAGAACACGGGCCAGTTGCCGCGCCAGGGTGCCAACGGATCGCAGGCGGGCGGCCAGTTCCCGCGGCAGGACTTCGAGCCTCCGCGGCCCGGCTCCAACTCGCAGCAGAACGGCGGCCAGTTCGTCCGCTCGGACGTCTTCGGCGCTCCGAACAGCCCGGCCAACAATCCGTCGAACCCGGCCAACACGGGACAGTTCGCCGTCCCGCAGGCCTACGACGCGAACTCCACCGGCCAGTTCGCGACACCCGGTTTTGACAACGGGTCCACCGGTCAGCACAATCTGCCGGGCCGTCAGAACCCCGGGAACACCGGGCAGTTCGACCGTCCGCAGGTCAACGGGAACCGCAACGGCGCCGACTTCGGCACCGCGCGGCCGCCCGCCCCGCAGCGTCCCACCCGCCAGGAGCCCGAGGCGTTGCCGCCTGCCACGGGTCCCGGTGACGGCAGGACGCCGCTGTACGACACGCTGGAGACCAACTGGTTCCACGGCCAGCAGGCGGAAGCGCAGAGCCAGAGCAACGGCTCCGCGCCCGCCCCGCAGCCGCAGGCACCGCAGGCTCCGGCGACACCCCCTCAGCGTCCCACGGGCGGTACCTGGCGCAGCTCGCCGAACGACGATCTCGTTCGGCAGGCGGAGCGCGTACGGCAACCGGCCGCGGGCGGCGTCACCACCTCCGGCCTGCCGCGCCGGGTGCCCAGGGCGAACCTCGTCCCGGGTACGGCTCAGCAGCAACAGCACCAAACCGGTCCGCAGGTCTCCCGTGCGCCTGATGACGTACGCGGCCGGCTGACCAATCTCCGTCGGGGCATCGCACAGGGCCGCCAGGCCGGTACGGGTACCGGCCAGACCGGCAGCTTCCCCAGCCCCACTCACCAGCAGGAGCGTTAGTTGAGCCAGATGAGCCAGGCGGCACAGAACCTCAACTGGTTGATAACCAACTTCGTGGACAACACCCCCGGTGTGTCCCACACCGTCGTCGTATCCGCCGACGGACTCCTTCTGGCCATGTCGGAAGGTTTCCCGCGCGACCGCGCCGACCAACTCGCGGCCGTGGCATCCGGGTTGACCTCGCTGACGGCCGGGGCCTCCCGGATCTTCGAGGGCGGAGACGTGGCACAGACGGTCGTCGAGATGGAGCGAGGGTTCCTCTTCCTCATGTCCGTCTCGGACGGCTCGTCCCTGGCGGTGCTCGCGCACCCCGAGTGCGACATCGGCCTCGTCGGCTACGAGATGGCACTGCTCGTCGACCGTGCGGGGGCGGTCCTCACGCCGGACCTGCGCGCCGAACTCCAGGGCAGTCTGCTTCACTGACCGGCCCCGGCACCACCCGTCTCACCAAATCACCGTCCGGCCGCCACAATCCCCCCACCGGCCCTGTCAGACGGCTAAGCCCGACCGACTTGCTGTCCCGCCCGGAGGATTCATGACCCCGCCCACCGCCTCTCATGATCCGTACGCCGAGCCGTACGGGGACGAGGGCGACCAGCCGCTGGTACGTCCTTACGCGATGACCGGCGGCCGGACCCGGCCGCGCTATCAGCTCGCCATCGAGGCACTGATCAGCACCACGGCCGACCCGGCAGCGCTGATGGGACTGCTCCCTGAGCACCAGCGCATCTGCCACCTGTGCCGTGAGGTCAAGTCGGTCGCGGAGGTGTCGGCACTCCTCGCCATGCCCCTCGGTGTGGCGCGGATCCTCGTCGCGGACCTCGCCGAGGCCGGACTGGTGGCCATCCACCAGCCGGGCGGCGACGAGAACAACGGCGGCGCTCCGGACGTGACGCTGCTCGAAAGGGTGCTCAGTGGACTTCGCAAGCTCTGACGGAGGGCGGGCGACCACCTCCGCGAAGATCGTGGTGGCGGGTGGCTTCGGCGTCGGCAAGACCACGTTCGTGGGTGCCGTCTCCGAGATCAACCCGCTGCGCACGGAGGCCGTCATGACGTCCGCCTCGGCGGGCATCGACGACCTCACCCACACCGGGGACAAGACCACCACCACGGTGGCCATGGACTTCGGCCGTATCACCCTGGACCAGGACCTGATCCTGTACCTCTTCGGTACGCCGGGTCAGGACCGTTTCTGGTTCATGTGGGACGACCTGGTGCGCGGCGCGATCGGCGCCGTCGTCCTGGTCGACACCCGCCGTCTCGCCGACTGCTTCCCCGCGGTCGACTACTTCGAGAACAGCGGGCTGCCCTTCGTCATAGCCCTCAACGGGTTCGACGGCCACCAGCCGTACAACCCGGAGGAGGTGCGCGAGGCCCTCCAGATCGGGCCGGACGCGCCGATCATCACGACGGACGCCCGGCACCGCTCGGACGCCAAGAGTGCGCTGATCACGCTGGTCGAGCATGCGCTCATGGCTCGACTGCGGTAGTCAAATCGGTGTTCCCATACGGCAGTTGTCGTAGACACCCCGGAGCCGGCTGTGGCCTTTGACACGGTCGGCCCCGGTGTTCATAACGTTTCGGCAGAGGAATCGGGTGGTACCGCAACGCGTCGCGGTCGTCCGGTGCCACTGCGCTAACAAAGCCCCGTCTTTTGGCGGGGCTCGCTCTTTATGACCGTTTTATCTGGGGCTTACATCACTCGGAATCCGCCGTTCCGACTGTTTGGAATCGCGCAGGCTGACGTGCTGGAATGCCTGAACTGCCCAATAGTCAACGACGTACTGATAGTCAGCGCTCGTTGACGGGCCTGAGACACTGCGGCACGAGGATAGGTGCCGACCGCCGGAAGGTTGTTGGTCGAGTGAGGCGAAGCAAGAACGGTCCCGAGCCGTCGGCCCGGGGCAACTTCACCCCGCCGCCGCGCGGAGCGGCGCCCGCCCCTGTGCCAGGCTCGGAGCCCTCGGCACCACCCCCTCCCAGCGGGGGCCGTTTCTCGCCCCGCAACTGGCGGGTGCCGACCCGGCTGAACGCGATCCTGCTCATACCCGTGGGCGTCGGCCTCATCATGGGCGGCTTCCAGGTCAGGAGCTCGATCGACACCTGGCAGAACGCCGAGGACGCGGAGAAGACCGCCCGCGTGGTGCAGGCCGCGCTGACCTACAGCAACGCGGTCACCAACGAGCGTGACGTGACCGCCGCTCCGCTGCTGGAGGGCAAGGGCCAGAAGAACGCGACCGTCGTGGCGGCCCGCAAGGCCACCGACGACGCGGCCGACGCCTTCGACAAGGCCGTGCAGAACATGCCGGACTCCCCGGGCCTGGAGCGCCGCCTCAGCCGCTTCCGCAAGGTGGAGCCGTCGCTCCAGACGGTCCGGGCCAACGCCTACACCTCCAAGATGAAGGGCGTCCAGACCGAGGAGAGCTACGTCAACCTGGAGCACCCGCTCCTGGAGTTCTCCAACGAACTGGGCCTCGGCACCGGCAACATCACCAGCTACGGCCGCTCGGTCTACGCCATCGCGCTGGCCAAGGGCGCGCTCTCCCTGGAGCGCTCCATCGGCACCCACCTGCTGATCAACCCCGGCCCCGACGCGAACAGCCTGGCCACCCAGCGCACCGCCCTCACCTCGTACGCCTACCTGGAGGGCATCGCCATCCAGGAGTACCAGGCCGGTGGTACGGACGCGGACATCGCGAAGCTGAACACCGCACTGGCGAAGGTGCAGACCGACGGCACGGCCCTGGTCAAGCAGGCAGCCGCGCAGGCGAAGGCCGCCGGCAAGACATACGTGCCGCCGCCGAGCGCGATCAAGACGGTCACGGCCATGTCGCAGCTGGACACCACCGACATCGCGGCGCGTGACGCCCTTGCCCAGCAGGGCATCACCGCGCAGAACTGGTGGGCGGGCACGACCCTCAAGTACGAGGCGTACCGCAAGATCGAGGAGGACAAGGCCGACACCGCGGTGAGCGAGGCCTCCGACATCGCGAACAACGCCAAGCGCGACGCCATCATCACCGGTGCCATCGTCATCGTCGCCCTGCTCCTCGCCTTCATCCTCGCCGGCGCGGTCGCCCGCCAGATGAGCCGCTCGATGCGCCAGCTGCGCAACGCGGCCTTCGGCATCGCCGAGCAGCGCCTGCCGATGCTGGTCGACCAGCTCTCGCGCACCGACCCCGGCCGCGTCGACACCCGGGTCCAGCCGATCCCCATCACCACGACGGACGAGATCGGCGAAGTCGCCAGAGCCTTCGACCAGGTCCACCGCGAGGCCGTACGACTGGCCGCCGAGCAGGCCCTCCTGCGCGGCAACATCAACGCGATCTTCACCAACCTCTCGCGCCGCAACCAGTCCCTGATCGAGGGCCAGCTGACCCTGATCACCGACCTGGAGAACAACGAGGCCGACCCGGACCAGCTGGAGAACCTCTTCCGCCTGGACCACCTCGCGACCCGTATGCGCCGCAACGGCGAGAACCTCCTGGTCCTCGCCGGCGAGGAGCCCGGCCGCCGCTGGGACCAGCCGGTCCCGCTGGTCGACGTGCTGCGCGCCGCCTCCTCCGAGGTGGAGCAGTACGAGCGCATCGAGCTCTCCGGTGTCCCGGAGGCCGAGATCCACGGCCGCGCGGTCACCGACCTCGTGCACCTGCTGGCCGAGCTGCTGGAGAACGCGACGACGTTCTCCTCCCCGCAGACCAAGGTCCGCGTGACCGCGACCCGTCTCCCCGACGGCCGCGTGATGATCGAGATCCACGACAAGGGCATCGGCCTCACCGCCGAGGACTTCGCGGACATCAACCACAAGCTGGCCAACCCGCCGACCGTGGACGTCGCGATCTCCCAGCGCATGGGCCTCTTCGTGGTCGGCCGCCTCTCCGACCGGCACGGCATCCGCGTCCAGCTCCGCCCCTCGGGCGAGCAGGCCGGCACCACCTCGCTGGTCATGCTGCCCGACGCGATCACCCACGGTGGCGGTGGCGAACAGCAGCTCCAGCGCGACGAGTTCACCGTCTCGCAGATCATGCCGGAGCAGCCGCAGTACCAGGGCGAGGACTTCAACCGCGCCCCGCTCACGGCCGCCGAACTCGGCTTCGACGACACCCGCTACCCCGAGGTGCCGGACGACATCCGCGAGCTCGACCCGGTCGGCCGCTCGCTGATGCGCGAGGAGCGCCGGGCGGCCCTGGAGTCCCAGAAGCCGGGCCAGGAGGCCCTGGAACCGGGCTCCTACCCGGAGTTCACCGAGTTCGAGGAACCCCAGCAGCAGCCGTACGCCGAGAACGGGCAGCAGGCGTACCAGGAGCAGCAGACGGCGTACAACGGCCAGCCGGCGTACGAGGAGCAGCAGCAGACGTCGTACGACGAGCCGCTTCAGCCCGCGTACGACGAGCAGTACTTCGCGCCGAACGGCAACGGTACGCAGAGCGACACCTTCGCCGACTCCTTCCCGTCCAACGGCGGTTACCCGGAGCCCGGGTATGCGGAGCCGGTGCGGGAGGAGCACGCGTCGGCGCACGCCGCGGCCCCGGAGACGTACACGGGCTTCGAAGAGCCGTCCTATCAGGACGACTGGCCGCAGCAGGACGGTTACCGCAACGGCTACCCGGACCAGTACGCTCCGGAACCGGAACCTTCGCAGGCCGCTGACGTGAGTGAGCGGGATCACGTAGGCTTCGACCGTCCGGGACCGGCCCCCTCGGCTGTCCACGCGCTGACCGACGCCGGGCTGCCGCGCCGCGGTTCGTCCGCGAAAGGCACCAACGGCTCGCAGCCCGCGCGCCAGGAGTCGGTGGCTTCCGCCCCGGAGAGCAACACCAACATCTTCGGTACGGCGAACGGCACCGCGAACGGAAACGGCAGCGCCAACGGCAGCACCGGGACCGTGGACTGGCGCTCGGCGAACGACGAGCGGTGGCAGCAGGCCTCGGCACTGAAGAAGCCGAAGGCCGGCGGGGTCACCTCCTCCGGCCTGCCGAGGCGGGTGCCCAAGGCCAACCTGGTCGAGGGCACCGCCGAGAGCACCCCTCAGGGCGGCCCCCAGGTCTCCCGCGCTCCCGAGGACATCCGGGGCAGGCTCAGCAACCTGCGCCGCGGGGTCCAGCGGGGTCGCAGTGCGGGAAGTGAAACGAACGGTCAGGGCTTCGGTTCTGACAGCACCTACAACCAGGAGCGTTAGTGTGAGCCCGATGAGCCAGGCGGCGCAGAACCTGAACTGGTTGATCACCAACTTCGTGGACAACACCCCCGGTGTGTCCCACACGGTGGTGGTCTCCGCCGACGGACTCCTTCTGGCGATGTCCGAAGGTTTCCCGCGTGACCGCGCCGACCAGCTGGCGGCCGTAGCGTCGGGTCTTACCTCCCTCACCGCCGGTGCCTCGCGCATCTTCGAGGGCGGCAGCGTGAACCAGACGGTTGTGGAGATGGAGCGGGGATTCCTCTTCATCATGTCCGTGTCCGACGGTTCCTCCCTCGCGGTTCTCGCACACCCCGAAGCGGACATCGGCCTCATTGGGTACGAGATGGCCCTTCTGGTGGACCGTGCCGGTACGGTCCTGACCCCGGACCTTCGTGCAGAGCTCCAAGGGAGCCTTCTCAACTAACCAACGGACGGTGCGTTTTGGCGTCCCGAGGCCATAAGGTTTCGGGACGCGGCTCCACATTGATGGGTGCCCGGCACAGTCGGAGGAGGAGAAAGTGGCAACACCCCCAGGCGGTTCGTCTTCGGGCAACTGGTCGTACGGCCCCGGCCAGGGGCAGGGCGACGGTTCCGGGAACCGGTACAACTTCCCCTCCACGCCCTCCCCGCGTCACCCTCAGTACCCGCAGGGCCCCGGTCCGTCACCGTACGACCAGCCGCCGGCGCCGCGCATCCAGCCCGTGCAGCCGCACCGGCGCTCCCCCGAGGCGGCGCCCGCGGGTTCGTCGAGCAATCCCCTGGTGCGTCCGTACGCCATGACCGGCGGCCGGACCCGCCCCCGCTACCAGCTCGCCATCGAGGCGCTGGTGCACACCACCGCGCAGCCGCACCAGATGCAGGGCCAGTTGCCCGAGCATCAGCGGATCTGCAACCTCTGCCGGGAGATCAAGTCGGTGGCCGAGATCTCGGCCCTCCTGACGATCCCTCTCGGTGTGGCCAGGATCCTCGTCGCCGACTTGGCGGAGGCGGGCCTGGTCGCCATTCATCAGCCCGGCGGCGACGAGAACGCCGGCGGCCAGCCAGACGTGACACTGCTCGAAAGGGTGCTCAGTGGACTTCGCAAGCTCTAGCGGCGGTCCTTCCCGCTCCACCACCTCGGCGAAGATCGTGGTGGCGGGTGGCTTCGGCGTGGGCAAGACCACGTTCGTCGGGGCCGTCTCGGAGATCAACCCGCTGCGTACCGAGGCCGTCATGACGTCCGCTTCCGCGGGCATCGACGACCTCACCCACACCGGAGACAAGACCACCACCACGGTCGCCATGGACTTCGGGCGCATCACCCTGGACCAGGACCTGATCCTGTACCTGTTCGGCACCCCCGGCCAGGACCGCTTCTGGTTCATGTGGGACGACCTGGTACGCGGCGCGATCGGCGCGATCGTCCTGGTCGACACCCGCCGTCTCGCCGACTGCTTCCCCGCGGTCGACTACTTCGAGAACTCGGGTCTCCCCTTCGTCATCGCCCTCAACGGCTTCGACGGCCAGCAGCCGTACAACCCCGACGAGGTCCGCGAGGCGCTCCAGATCGGCCCGGACACCCCGATCATCACGACGGACGCGCGGCACCGGGCTGACGCGAAGTCGGCGTTGATCACGCTGGTGGAGCATGCGTTGATGGCGCGCCTGCGGTAGATCCACGACATGGCTGAACGGCCCCTGCGCATCCCTCACTTGGGAAGTGCGGGGGCCGTTTCGCTCAACTCACTTCGTACACGCACCAGCTCTGCCTGTCGTGTCCGCCCTGATCACCACAAGGGAGTAGCCGGGTACCCGGCCGTACTACGCCTGCACAGCGCCCGTACTGCAATTGCCGCACCGTCCAACGTATTTGTTCTGCCTGGTACGGGCTCCACGCCCGTGTTCCTCGCCAAGGCGGGATGCTGTGGACGCTCTGTGGCTGGTGACGGGGGATGCGATGGGCTGGTGGCAGTTCGCTCTGTTGGGCGCCGGAGGGGGTCTGAGTGTCGAACTGCTGGCCGTCTTCCGGGGCTGCACGCAGTGGCAGGCGGCTCGCCGGACCGCCACGGGACGGCGCCGTACGAAGCCGCCCGCTCTGCGGCAGTACCTGGACACGTCCGCCCACGCGTGCCTGGCCGTGTTGCGCGCGGCCATCGGGGCCACCATGGCCGCGTTGTTCGGGGTGAGCGGACAGATCAGCGGCGCCTACGCGGCCGTGGCGCTCGGAGTCTGCGCTCCGGCGGTGCTGGCGACCCTGGGCGCCGTCCCGCAGATCGCTGGCTTCGTCAACGGCACTCCGTCGGCGGTCGTCGGCGGTAATGCACCAAGCGAGGCGTCCCTGGAGTCGACACGCCCCGGAGTCGCCCCGTGAGGGCCGTTCTGTGGCGGCGGGTACTGATGCTGCTCTTCGGGGTCACCGGCCCTCCTGTGTCCGTATCAGCAGACTTCGCTCGGTACCCCTTGGGCCGGCGGGTGGCGGCCGGCCTGCTCGGCGTCTCCCTGACGCCGGCGCCCGCGATGCCGTATGAGCCGCCTTTCGGCTCCGAACGATCGCAGGCACATCGGCTGTTGGGCGTACTGCTGGCCGGTGCGGTCAGCGCGACCGTGGTATTCGGCGGCGTCTGGGTGGGGACGGCGTACTTGGGGTCCGGGGACGCGAACGCTGCCGGGACGGGAGCGGTGGTTCCCGTTGACGCCCCCCTGGACATCGGTGACTGTGTCGTCGTCGATTGGCCGAGCGGCACTCGCTTCGAAGGTGAGCCGCATCTGACGGTGGATCCCACCTGCGGCGACGGGCCCCCCGATGGCCAGGTCATGGCCGTTGTCCCCGCCGACAGCGCCGAGGAGGCGCGGAAGGACGGTCCCGGACTGTGCGCCAGGGGAACCGCGGCGCTCCGGAAGAAGCTCGCCGATGTACGGAGCTTCGCCGTGGTACCGAGCCGGGATACCTTCGAGGCCGCCGGTCGGCGCTCTACCTGTCTGGTTCTGGGCGCGCACGGTCCGGTGTACGGGCCGATCGGTGTCCACCGGAAGCTTGGGAGCGGCTTCCGGGACACGGCCACCATGCAGAAGGGGGACTGCCTTCAGGTGCCCAGTAACCGGAATGCACGACTGGCTAGTTGCGCTCAACCCCACGACCAAGAGGTACTCGGATTCATCAAGCTGGGCTCCGACGTCACGCTCGCGCAGGCCCGGACACAGTCGGACGGCGCGTGCGCCCGCGACATGTCGCCGCGCGCGCACGGCTTCGACCCGTCGACGTACGAGGCCGGTTCATGGACGAGCTCGGGCCCCTGGACATCAGGCACGCACATCGTCGTGTGCACCGTGCGGAAGACGGACGGGAGCACCATGGACGGGGACACCGTGGACGCGACAACGAGCGCACCATAGCCGGACAAACCTGCGGCCCCGCTCTCCAGCCGAGGAGAGCGGGGCCGTTGGAGCCTCGCGGGAGTCGCGGGGGCTCAGTGCCAGCTGTGCGGCGCCCTGAACCCACCCTCGCGCTCCAGCCGGCGCCAGCCGGCCTTCGGCAGGGGACGGTGAGGCTCAGTCGTGGGGGCGGCCGCGGCGCGAGCCAGCAGGATCGCCGTGATCGCGGCGACTTCCTCGGGCTCGGCGTGGCCCTTCTCGACACGAATGTCAGGCGTGGTCATAGGTCTCAGTCTCCGTGAGAGAGGTTTCCGCTGGGGTGGCGCGGAGGGTCCGCTGGGTTACTGCGGGGGGTTGCCGTGCTTGCGCGAGGGCAGGTCCGCGTGCTTGGTGTGCAGCATCGCGAGCGACTGGATGAGTACCTCGCGGGTCTCGGCCGGGTCGATGACGTCGTCGACGAGTCCGCGCTCAGCCGCGTAGTACGGGTGCATCAGCTCGGACTTGTACTCCTTGACCATGCGCGTCCGCATGACCTCGGGGTCCTCGGCGTCGGCGATCTGGCGGCGGAAGATGACGTTGGCGGCACCTTCGGCGCCCATCACGGCGATCTCGTTGGTGGGCCAGGCATATGTGAGGTCCGCACCGATGGACTGGCTGTCCATGACGATGTAGGCGCCTCCGTACGCCTTGCGCAGGATGAGCGAAATCCTCGGCACGGTGGCGTTGCAGTACGCGTAGAGCAGCTTCGCTCCGTGCCTGATGATTCCGCCGTGTTCCTGGTCGACGCCGGGAAGGAATCCCGGGACGTCCAGAAACGTAACGATCGGAATGTTAAAAGCGTCACACATCTGGACAAAGCGCGCAGCTTTTTCGCTCGCCTCGATGTCCAGGACGCCCGCGAGGGTCTGCGGCTGGTTGGCGACAATGCCCACGACCTGGCCGTCGAGGCGGGCCAGCGCGCAGATGATGTTGCGGGCCCAGCGCTCGTGGATCTCCAGGTAGTCGCCGTCGTCGACGATCTCCTCGATGACCTTGGCCATGTCGTACGGCCGGTTGCCGTCGGCCGGGACCAGGTCGAGCAGGATGTCCGAGCGGCGGTCGGCGGTGTCGGAGGACTCGGCGCGGGGCGGGTTCTCGCGGTTGTTCTGCGGGAGCATCGACAGGAGGTAGCGCACCTCGGCGAGGCAGGTCTCCTCGTCGTCGTAGGCGAAGTGGCAGACACCGCTCGTCTCGGCGTGCACGTCGGCGCCGCCGAGGCCGTTCTGCGTGATCTCCTCGCCCGTCACCGCCTTCACCACATCCGGACCCGTGATGAACATCTGGGACGTCTCGCGGACCATGAAGACGAAGTCCGTGAGGGCGGGGCTGTACGCCGCGCCGCCCGCGCACGGGCCGAGCATCACGCTGATCTGCGGGATGACCCCGCTCGCCTTGGTGTTGCGCTGGAAGATGCCGCCGTAGCCGGCGAGGGCGCTGACACCCTCCTGGATGCGGGCGCCCGCGCCGTCGTTCAGCGAGACCAGCGGGGCACCGGCCGCGATGGCCATGTCCATGATCTTGTGGATCTTCGTGGCGTGGGCCTCGCCCAGCGCGCCGCCGAAGATCCGGAAGTCGTGCGCGTAGACGAAGACCGTGCGGCCCTCGACCGTGCCCCAGCCGGTGATGACACCGTCGGTGTACGGCTTCTTGGCCTCCAGGCCGAAGCCGACCGCGCGGTGCCGGCGCAGCTGCTCGACCTCACGGAAGGACCCGGGGTCGAGGAGCAGTTCGATGCGCTCCCGGCCGGTCAGCTTCCCCTTGGCGTGCTGCGCCTCGGTCGCCTTCTCGCTCGGGCCGGCCAGTGCCAGGGCACGGATCTCGTGCAGTTCGGCCACTCGCCCGCGCGCGTCCGTCGGCTCACCCGGCGCCTCATCCAAAACGGTCATGTACCGACCCTACGAAGCGCACCAGGGATTGTGCGCCGTCGACTCTGCACAGTCTCCGGCCCGTTTTCCTGGTACCACCGAACAGAACCTCACCGGCATGCAGCCGTTCCGACTGCTCAAGGGGCGCGCCCGTTGTAGGAGTCACACAAAGGCGACAGCTGAGAGCCACCTCACATTCACACGGGGAGGATGCCATCCCCGGAGTGATTCCCGCGTTGCCGCGCCCACCCGGAGGGCTTACTCGTAGTAGTTGGTGAAACACCCTGCGGATGATGTTGAAAATTGAATGGAATAGGTCTACGGTCCTTCGTGTTGGCATCGTTGAACATTCAACAGCTTCATCCCCGCACGACCCCCGTCCCCCTTAGGAGCACGTCATGGGCATCTTCGGCCGCAAGAGCGACGACACCGACACCACCTCGGCACCCGCCGCCGTCAACCCCGATCTGGCCGCGCTGACCGGCGAGTACACCATCGACCCGTCGCACACCACGCTCGGTTTCGTCGCCCGCCACGCCATGGTCACGAACGTCAAGGGCAAGTTCCTCGACTTCACCGGCACGCTGAACCTGGACGGCTCCGACCCCGCCAAGTCCACCGCCTCCCTGGACGTCACGATGGAGAGCATCGACACCGGCTCCCCGGACCGTGACGGTCACCTCAAGAGCGCGGACTTCTTCAAGACGGAGGAGTTCCCCACGATGACCTTCCGTTCCACCTCCGCGGAGGCCCTCGGCGGCGACGACTACCGCATCACCGGTGACCTGGAGATCCTCGGCACCACCCGGCCGCTCTCCATCGACCTGGAGTTCAACGGCGCCGCGAAGGACCCGTTCGGCAACGAGCGCGTGGGCTTCGAGGGCAAGGCCGAGATCCTGCGCTCCGAGTGGGGCCTCACCTGGAACGCCGCGCTGGAGACCGGTGGCGTCCTCGTCTCCGACAAGATCAAGCTGAACTTCGACATCTCGGCGATCAAGAGCGCCTGACGTCACGCCCCCTTCACCCCGTCGACGTCGTCCGTCGGCGGGGTTGATGTGTTCCGGGGGTGTGGGGCACACACGAGTATCAACTCCCCTGGCAGCGGCCCCACTTCGAGGACAATCAGCTGCTCGGGCCCCAGCGGGTCGTCGCTCGCGGGCAGGCCGGGCAGCCGTGGTTCGTCAGACCCGCTCCCGCGTCCGCGGCCGGCGCACCCGGCCGCCGGCGTCGGTACGGACCGTGCGCGCGTCCCGGCCGACGTGCCTGTTCATCGCCGACCGCAGCCGGTGCTGGAACGTGAACCCGGGGGCCGGTCCCGACTTCGCCGGCCGCTCCCGCACATCGGCCTTCGTGCACAGCAGGTCCCACACACGGTCCGGGCACTCCCCGTGCCGCCAGAGGAAGTCGCAGTACGGGATGTGCGCGATCTCCAGGTTCAGCCAGCCGTCCTTCTTCAGCACGCCCTCCCACTCGGACTGGCGGAGCTTCATATATCCGCGTTTCCGGTCGGACTTGTCGACGCTGGTGACGCCGAGCACGCGGACGAACTCCGGGGTGTGCTCCAGCACGAGCACCGGACGCTCCTTGAAGTTGTTGTCGTCGTGGGTGAGTTCGGCCGTCCACACATCGCCCACGGCCGGCGGCCAGGCCTTCACTCCGGGAGGCGCGGGGCCGGCCGGCGGCCCGGTCCTCAGCCAGGGCACCAGGCGTACGGCGGCCGCCACCGCGCACCCGGCAGATACGCCCACCGTCGACCACCACAGGACGGCGAGCAGCAGTGCCCCCGGCGTGGTGTGCTCCGGGTCCGGGACGAGGGTGCCGCCGGCGCGGTCGATCCAGTACCCGGTCACGACGGCCAGGAGCGCCTTCCGCAGTGCCGACCACAACAGGACCAGCGGGAAGTAGCCGTGGTCCACCGTTCGCAGCAGCCCCAGTACGGCGGCGGCCGTCGCGTAGACCACGGTCAGCCCGGCCATCGCCTGGTTCCCCATCCCCGTGGCCACGAGTTCCATGACGCCCGCTACTGCACCGCAGAGGCCCACCGCGCGCGCCGCGACCAGCAGGCGGCGTCCGTCGAGCCGCGCGGGCGCCACCATCCGGACCATCGGGCGGGCCACCAGCACGCACAGTCCGAGCATCCCCGCGCAGATCCACGTGTTCCTGGTGCCGGTGAAGCCGACCCGGCTCACCGTGAACATCAGGACCCACACCACCCACGAGCCGAACCCCACCACGAGCGGCGCCCCTCCAAAGAGCTCGGGTGCCAGCCGCTTGGACCTCAGCCGCGGCCGCTGCACCCCACCGATCAGCGGCGCGCTCAGACCCACCAGGAGTACGACCCCCGCCAGAAACGCCTGCACGTTTCCTCCCCCGTTCTAGACGCTGGGAGCAGCATGGGCAGGCGACCGGCGTGCTGAGCGTCGTTTCGCTCTTCCGCGCCCGCGTGCCCTCCGGTCTGGTAAAAGCACGCGCTACGAGCCTGCGGCGAGCGTCAGACCACGGCGAGCCGGTCCACCAGTAGCCGGGTCCTTCGTTCGGCGTCGGCCGGAGGCAGGCGGCCCGCTCGGGTCAGGGTGGCCAGGCCGTGCAGGGAGGCCCAGAACACCTCGGTGAACAGGCCCGGTTGGACGCCCTCCCCCGCGACCGCGTCGAGGTTCTCCAGCAGGGCGGCGAAGGCGTCCTTCATCGGGGCCGGGGTGTCCTCCTGGGCGAAGGCCAGGCCGCCGTCGAGCTGGAACATGGCGTCGTAAACCGCCGGGTTGCGGTCGGCGTAGTCGAGGTAGGCGCGGGCGATTGCGGTGGCCCGGGCGTGCGGGCCCTTCGCGGCGGAGGCCGCGGCTCGCAGTTCCGCAGCCATCTCCGTGGCGCCCTGGAGGGCTACGGCGCCGATGATCTCGCGCTTGCCGCGGAAGTGGCTGTAGAGGACGGGCTGGCTGTACTCGATGCGCTCGGCGAGGCGGCGGGTCGTGACCGCGTCCCAGCCCTGCTGCTCGGCGAGTTCGCGGGCCGTCGCCAAGATGAGGCGCTCGCGGCCCGCCCGTTCGCGCTCCTTGCGTTCCTGTACCGACATGATTCGATCCTAGCACCGCTAGACATTCGAGCGGCAGTAGGTCTAGCGTTGCCTCATCGGCTAGCAACGCTAGAAAAAAGGGAGAGTCGTGATGCTCACCGCACTTGAGGTCTTCACCACCGTGGCCGTCGGCGTGATGGTCGGGGTGGAGTTCTCCGTCGCCTTCGTCATGAACCGGATCTTCAACGCCCTTCCCGACGACAGCGGACAGCTCGCCCGCGCCCACGGGGGCCGGATGCTCGGCGCCGTGATGCCGTTCTGGTACATCGGCTCACTCGTCCTCAGCGCGGTCTGGGCCGTCGCCGAACGGCACCACTCCGGCGCCGGCCTCGTCGTCACCGCCGCCGCGCTGCTGATCGTGAGCGTGGTCATGTCGATCCTGCTGCTCGTCCCGATCAACAACCGGGGCAAGACCTGGACCCCCGAGAATCGGCCCGCCGACTGGAAGGAGCAGTTGAACCGCTGGGACCGGTACCACTACGTCCGCGTCGCGGTCATCATCGCCGCGTTCGCCCTGCTGGCCGCGGCCCTCACCTGAGCGCGAACTCGCACCACACGACCGTGCCAGGGGAGCGTTCCCCCACCCCCCACTTGTCCGACAGCACGGCGACCAGCATCAGGCCCCGCCCTTCCTCCGCGTCCAGTTGTCTGTACGGCGTACGGATCCTGCGGAGTTCGGTAGTGCCGCTGTCGTGGACCTCGACACGGAGGACTCCATCGGGGTGCAGGGACAGGTGTACGGCGAAGCCGCGGCCCGGCGGTACGCCGTGGAGGATCGCGTTGGTCGCCAACTCGCTTACGCAGAGCAGCACGTCGTCGCTCCGCTCGGTGGCGGACCAGGCGGTGAGCGTCTCCCGGGTGAAGTCGCGGGCCAGGGCGACCGATCTGCGGTCCCGCCGGTAGAACGCCTCGCGGGTGTGGCCTTGTTGGAGTTGTTCATTCACGGGGCCACTGTCACAGGGAGTCACTATCGTGGGTCAGTGAGTGAGGTCGTAGTTCCTTTTCCTACGACCCCACTACGACGTCTTCGGGTGTGCGCGGGGGAAAGGGACACGCATGCAATCGGCGAAGAGGCCTAAGAAGGTCGGCACTTGGGAAGCGGTGGGTGGGCTGGTCGCCCATTTCCGGAGGAAGGCGGGGTACACGCAGGAGCGGTTCGCCGAGATCGCGAACCTGCACGTCGATACGATCCGGTCGATCGAGCAGGGGCGGCTCGCGCTCCAGGACTATCGGGCGGTGGAGTTCGATGAACTGCTCGGTACGGGTGGGGCGTTGTTCGCGCTGGTGGACAAGTTGCCGGTGCGGGAGCGGATGCCCGCGTTCGCGCAGGGCCTCGTCGACATCGAGCAGGTGGCCGTCAGCATCCTCTCGTATCAGACACAGATGATTCCTGGTCTGCTCCAGACAGAGGACTACTGCCGAGCCTCTTTCGAGAGCCGCTTCCCGCGATTCGAGGACGAGACAGCGGAGCAGTGGGTGTCCTCTCGCATGGAACGGCAGAAGATCTGGCAGCGCAAGCAGCCGCCGTTCGGCCACTTCATCCTGGAGGAGTCGACCCTGCGGACGGCACTCGGCGGGCCGGAGGTCATGAGGGACCAGATCCGCAAGTTGCGTGCGGACTGCGATCTGGTTCACATGGGAATCCAGATCATGCCCATGGGACAGGTTCCACACGCGGGACTGGCGGGACCCATGCTGCTGTTGGAGACTCCCGCCCATGAGCACGTGGTCTACCTGGAAGTGCAGCGCGCGAGCTTCCTGATCGACGATCCGGATGAGGTCAGCGTCTATCAGCTGAAGTATGGAATGCTGCGGTCACAGGCCCTCTCTCCGCACGAGAGTGCGTGCCTCCTGGACAGACTGCTAGGAGAGTAATGAACACCGCAGCACGGCAGCCCCTCCTCCTGGACGACCTGGCGTGGTTCAAGTCCAGCTACAGCAGCAACGAAGGCGGCGACTGCGTTGAAGTCGCCGCTCGCCCCTCCGCCGTCCACGTGCGTGACTCCAAGATCACCGCCGGGCCTATCCTCACCGTCGCGCCCGGCACTTGGGGCACCTTCCTCGACGCGGTCACGCAATGAACACCGCAGCACTGCACTGGTTCAAGTCCAGCTACAGCAGCAGCGAAGGCGGCAACTGCATCGAAGTCGCCGCGCACCCCTCCGCCGTTCACGTCCGGGACTCCAAGGTCGCCGCCGGGCCCATCCTCACGGTCGCTCCTGCCACTTGGGCCGACTTCCTCTCCACCGTCACGCATCCCGCAGCCTGAACCACACTCCCCCGGCCCCCAACAAGCCCACCGCGTAGGCCGCCAGAACGGCCAGGCCCGGCCACGGAGCAATCGCCAGGGTGCCCAGGTTCTTGGTCGCCTGGATGGACAGGGCCGCCGGCATCGGGGCCCAGCGTTGCAGGCGGTGTTGCCAGGTTGGGGAGTTGAGCAGGTGGGACAGGATCGGGACGACGTAGAGGATGCCGAGTCCCAGGGTGATCGCGCCTGCCGTGTCGCGGAGCAGGGTGGCCAGGGACAGGCCCAGGAGTGTTACCAGGACCAGGATCAGGATCGAGCCCGTCGCCGGTCGGAGCAGGGCGCCGTCCGGCGGGGTCGGGAGGATCAGGCGGGCCAGGCCGAGGGAGGACAGCACCCCCAACGCCCCTGCTGCCGCCGCCAGTAGCGACAGCGTCGCCGCCTTCGACGTCAGTACCCGCCATCTGCCCGGCATCGCCGTCAGCGTCGTGCGGATCGTGCCCGTGCTGTACTCCGCGCCGATCGACAACGCACCCAGGACCAGGCATATCGCCTGGCTCAACTGGACGCCCGACAGAGTCAGTTTGACCGTGTCCGCGCGGCACGGCACCGGGCAGATCCTGGTCGTGACCGACGAGGCCGCCGCCGCTCCGATCGCCGCTGTCAGGACGGCCGTTGCCGTCAGGAGCCACCATGTGCTGGGCAGGGTGCGGAGTTTGGCCCACTCGGCGTGGAGGGAAGTCAGCCACCTCACGCGTCTCGCCTCCGTAGCGTCCAGGCCGCCAGCAGGAGTGCCGCCACGGTGTAGGCGACCAGGACCGCCAGGCCGTTGTACGGGGAGAGGGGGTAACAGCCGCTCTCCGGAAGGCAGTTGTGCTGGACCTGGGGGTAGTACGTCTTGCCCTGCTCGATCGCGAAGGCCGCTGCCGGGGTGACTCGTAGGAGCCATTGCGCCGCGGGGAGCGGGAAGGCGAAGGACAGGATCTGCGGGAGGATGACGAGGACGACGACCGTGGCTATCGTGCCCGCGCTGTTGCACAGCACCAACCCTACGGACAGGGCCAGGACCGCCACCAGGGACAGGAGTGCCGCGCTGCCCACCACCGCCCTGAGGGACGGGTTCTCCAGGAGGGACAGGTCGGGGAACTCGGGGGGCTTGAAGCCGTTGGAGCGCAGGGTCTGTTGGGCCCAGGTGTAGCCGACTGCCGTTGCCAGTAGGCCTGTTGTGAAGGTGGTCGTTGCGATGACTGTCGCCTTCGCCGCCAGTACCTTCAGGCGGGACGGGGTCGCCGTGAACGTCGTACGGATCAGGCCCCGTTTGTATTCGGTCGTCACGAAGAGCGTGCCCAGGGCGGTCATGAAGAGGAGGCCGACGAAGACTCCCTGGAAGCCCATCTGGACCAGGTCGGGGCTGTTCTCCTCGGGGGCGATGTCGCCCTGGCCGGTGAGGGTGTAGGTGCCGGTCGGGGACACCTGCGTGGTGTTCGGTGGCACGTTGCGGGCGTTCGGGTCGCCGAGGCCTGTCGGGCCGATGTCCGTGCTGGTCCAGCCCGCGCCGGTCGACGCGCCCTGGAGGGTGAGGTGGTCGAAGGTGCCGGTGACCGTGGTCCGGCCGGCCGTCGCGCTCGTGCCGCCGAAGGAACGCTGCACGGACTCGTGATCGGGCGTCCCCAGCAGCAGGCCCACCTGAACCGTCCGCCCCAGCCCCGCCACCCCCACCTCCCCAAGCCGTGTCCATTTCTCACCATCCACCGACGCATAACCGGTTAGTTTTCCCCCCAGCCTTTTCAACCTGAGCCACTGCGGAGCGGTCCCCAGATCGCTGCTCGGGCCCGCCGTGTCATGCGTGAAGTTCCACTGCATACGGACGCCATGGCCCGGGGTCGCCACCACCGCCGCGTACGCCGAGCCCTGCTTCAGGCTCGCCTTGACGATGATCCCGGCCTTGGCCCACGGCTCCAGCGCCTCGCCGTCGTTGCTCTTCAGCCCGGTGACCCGGACCGTGAGCGTGCCGTCACCGGTCAGCGCACGGTGGGTGAAACGGAACGAATCGTTGACCACCTCACCGTCCGGCCCGAGGACGGTCGGCGGACCGCCGCCCGTGATGGACCCGCTCGCGCCCATCTGACTGATCCCGACCACGACCACGGCCGCCATCCCCAGCACCAGCAGCCAGGCCCTGACCGTCCAGAACTTCGTCCACTCCGCCCGAAGCAGCCGCCCGAAGCCGGCCCGGGCCGGATGCAGCGCCGAACGGTACGGCGCGGGTGTCCGCGTTGGCGCCGTCATCGGGTCACCTCGCCGGACGACTCGGCGGGCGCCGACATGAACTCGACCGCGTCCCGGGTGAGTTCCATGTACGCCTCCTCCAACGAGGCCCGGTGCGCGCCCACTTCGGCGAAGGGGACGCGAGACGCGGCGAGCACCTCCACGATCCGTTCGGCGGGCAGGCCCGTCACGGTGAGGAGGTCACGGTCGACGACGGCCACCGTGCCGCCCTCCCGGGCGAGCAGTTCCATCGCTTCCGTACGACTGCTCGTACGCAGCCGTACCCGGTCGCCGGAGGCCGCCGCGAGGAGGTCGGCCACCGCCGTGTCGGCGATGAGACGGCCCCGGCCGATGACCACCAAGTGGTCGGCGGTGTCTTCGAGTTCGCTCATGAGGTGGCTGGAGACGAGGATCGCCCGGCCCTCGGCGGCGAGGTGGCGAAGTAGGGTGCGGATCCACTGGATGCCCTCGGGATCCAGACCGTTGACCGGTTCGTCGAGGAGCAGGACGGGCGGGTCGCCGAGCAACGCGGCTGCTATGCCGAGCCGTTGGCGCATGCCTAGCGAGTAGCCGCCCGCCCGCCTCCGGGCCGCCTGCTCCATGCCGACCTGTTCGAGGACCTCGTCCACGCGGCGCATCGGCAGCCCGTGCGAGTTGGCGAGCCAGCGGAGGTGGTCGCGGCCCCGGCGGGCCGGGTGCAGGGCGGCGGCGTCCAGGAGGGCGCCGACCTCCAACAGCGGTGTGCGCAGGGCGTGGTAGGGCAGCCCGCCGATCAGCGCCCGCCCCTCGTCGGGGGTGTCCAGGCCGAGCAGGGAGCGCATGGTGGTGGACTTGCCGGCACCGTTGGGACCGACGAATCCGGTCACCGTGCCGGGCTCGACCCTGAAGGAGAGGCCGTCGACCGCGAGGGTCCGGCCGAACCGCTTCCGTAAGTCACGGACTTCGATGCTTGCGTCGCTCATGGTGAGGGAGGCTAGGCGCGCGCCCCACGCGCTGTCGTCACGCCGGCGAGGTCCCTCACGAGGGGGACGCCGGGCGTGACCGGGGTCGGCACAATGACTGGGTGGGCGTGGAGGGATCGTCGGGTGCGGAGGGTTCGGCACCGCCGGAGAGCGACGTCCGGGTGAGCGCCTTCGCGGCGGAGGGAATTGGGCCGATGCCGATGGGGGAGCCGGGCCGGGAGCGGCTGCTCGGCATGGGGCGGGCGGGTCTCGGTGCCGCCTCGCGCCGCGCGGGGCTCGTCGTCCCCGGCGGCCTGGCCGTCCTCGCGGTCTCCGAAGTCCTCCTGCGCAGCCGCGACTTGGCCGGAGGCCTGGCCGCCCTCCTGTTGCTCGCCCTCGCCTCCACCCTGCCTCTCGCCCTCGTGCTGGGGTCCAAGGGTCCCGCGCGCAATGCCACCGCCGTCGCTGTCGGCGCGGCCTGCGTGCTGTCCCTCGTGCCGTTCGGAATGCTCACCGTCGGCGGGGTCGTGGCCCAGCTCGTCTGTGTGTACGTGCTGGGGCGGGCCGGGGCCACCGCGCTCGGCGGGCTGTTCGTCCTGCCGTACGTCGTGATCGCGCTCGCCGGCCACGAGGACCCGACGCGGATCGTCGCCGTCCTCGTGGCGACGCTCGCCTCCGCCGCCGCGGCCACCGGCATCGCCCACCATGTGCGCAGCACCGCGCTCGCCCACAGCGTCACCGAGCAGGCCTTCGCGGACACCCTCCTCGAACACGCCGCCCGGGGTGAACGGGCGCGTATCGCACGGGAGTTGCACGATGTCGTCGCACACCACATCTCGATGATCGCCGTCCAGGCGGAGACCGCCCGGCTCACCACCCCCGGGCTGCCGACGGAGGGCGCGACCCGCCTCCTCGCCATCGGCGACACCGCGCGCACCGCGCTGACCGAGATGCGGCGGCTGCTCGGCGTCCTGCGCGAAGACGCGCACACCGGGGTCCAGCGACGGCCGCAGCCCGGCCTGCGCCAACTCATGGAACTCGTCGACGAGTCACGGGACGCGGCCGGTTCCCGCACCCGGCTCATCATCAGCGGTCCGGTCACCACACTCGACCCCGGCATCGAGGTCACCGCGTACCGCATCGTGCAGGAGGCCCTCACCAACGCCCGCCGACACGCACCCGGCGCCGCCGTGGACGTGGAACTCAGGTACGGAAAAGCGGACTTGAAGGTCCGCGTCCGAGACAACGGCCCGGGGCAGCCCGCCGCCCACAACTCCGGACACGGCCTGCTCGGCATGCGCGAGCGGGCCGCCACCGTGGGCGGCACCCTCCGCACCGGCCCCTCCCCCGGCGGCGGATTCCTCGTGGAGGCCCGCCTGCCCGTCAACCCGGACGAGGGGGGACCGGCATGACAGCCATCCGCATCGTCGTCGCCGACGACCACGAACTCGTCCGGGTCGGCTACGCCGGACTCCTCGCCACCCAGGCCGACTTCACCGTCGTCGGCACGGCCCACGACGGCGCCGAGGCGGTACGCGTCTGCCGCGAACAGCTCCCCGACGTGGTCCTGATGGACGTACGCATGCCGGTCATGGACGGCATCGAGGCCACCGCCCGCCTTCAGGGCCCGGACGCCCCACGCGTGCTCGTCCTGACCACCTTCGACCTCGACGAACACGTCTACGACGCGCTGACGGCAGGGGCGAGCGGCTTCCTCCTCAAGGACGTGACGGCGGAGCGCCTCTTCGACGCGGTACGGGTCGTAGCCGCCGGCGAGGCCCTGCTCGCGCCCGCGATCACCCGACGCCTCATCTCCGAGTTCGCCCGCCAGCGCCCCCGAACCGCCCCTGTACGCACGGCACTCGACTCCCTCACCCCACGCGAGACCGACGTCCTGCGGCTCCTCGCGGAGGGCCTCTCCAACCCCGAACTCGCCCACCGCCTGCATGTCGGCGAGGAAACCGTGAAGACCCACGTCAGCCGCATCCTGTCCAAACTCGGACTGCGGGACCGTACGCAGGCCGTCGTGATGGCCTACGAGACGGGGCTCGTCGTGCCGAGAACCGGCTGACGGCGGGCGCGTGCCACCGGCAGCAACCACCACGCCGACGCCACCGACAGCACCGCGCCGACCGCGATCCCTTCGAGGCGGGTGGGCAGCAGGTGGAGGGCGTCCTGGCCGAAGTAGCCGAGGAGGAGGGACAGGGCGCAGGTCATTCCGGCGGCCCAGTAGGCGTAGTTGAGGGGGCGCAGCCACAACGCGACCGTGAGGACGGCGAACATCAGCGCCACGGAGGTGTCGCCGGTGAGGCCGACCGCCGCGACGCCCGCCGCCAGCAGGGTGCCGACCGTGGCTCCCGCCAGCCGCTCGATTCCCTTGCGCAGTACGTCCGTTCGGCCCCGGTTGCCGCTCGCGGCGACGTACGCGGTGAGGACCACCCACGGCCAGTGGTCGTCGAAGAACAGCCGCCCCACGACGAAGGCGGCGGCGATCCCGGCCGCCATCTGGAGGGCCATGCGGGTGCTGGGCCGGGGGTGGAGACGGGTGCGGCGCGGTGGTTGTCCGGGGTCGGGATCCGCGCGCCAGGCGCGGGGGCCGTACCGGTCCCCCAGCCCCTGCACCAGCCACACCACCGCGCACGCCAGCGCCCCGACCAGCGCCGACCACCCCCAAGTGACCAGCCCACTCTGCGCCTTGGCCGGCAGCGCGGGGCCGGGTACGACGAGGAGGGCAACCAGCGGGAGCGCCAGCAGTGTGCCGGCCTTCGTGGCGACGGGGCCGTAGCGGCGGATCCAGATGGCCAGCGCCATGCCCGCCGTGTAGACGGCGGCGCCGAGCGCGTAGTGGGACGCGATCAGCCGGCCCAGGAAGATCGAGGCACCGGCCGTGACCGGCAGCAGGACGAGCGCGGTGAGCCTGCGGCGGGTGTCGGCGGTGCGCTGGGTGGAGGACAGGGTGAGGGTCAGGGCGACCGCGAGGACCAGCACGTCGGTGTGCAGTCCTACGGCGCCCTCCAGCCAGAGGGCGACGCCCCAGCAGAGCAGCACAGCGGTCATCGTCAAAGCCGCTTCGTACGCATTGCGTATTAGTTTGGCGGTCACTATCACTACGGTAGCGGGCATTGCATGCGCTGAATAGTAAGTCAGTGCGTACGATGTCCGGCATGGATCATCTCTCCGAAGCCGCTCGGATCCGTCGTGGTGTCGTGCGGCTGAACCGGCGGTTGCGACAGGAGCGCGGGGACGGTGGGCTCACGCCCAACCAGTTGATCGTGCTCGGGCATCTGCATCGGAACGGTTCGGCGACGCCGGGTGAGGTTGCTGTGGCCGAGCGTCAGCGGCCTCAGTCGCTCACTCGGGCCTTCGGCGAGTTGGAGGCGGAGGGGTTGATCGCGCGCGAGCCCAGCGCGGTGGATCGGCGGCGGTCTGTGCTCACGCTGACGGCGGCGGGGCGGCAGGCGTTGGACCGGGACATGGCTGAGCGGGATGTGTGGTTGGCGGGGGCGTTGGGGTCCTTGAGCGAGACAGAGCGAGGAGTGTTGGAACTGGCGGGGGCGATTATGGAGCGGCTGGCAGGTCGTTGATCGGGTGCCGGGCGGTGGGGGCTGGTCGCGCAGTTCCCCGCGCCCCTTGGGAGTTGCCCTGGCCGGTGATACCAGCGCAACGCCCCTCGCAGCTGGTCGGCACGCACTGCCTGCGGTCTTTCAGAAACCGCCGCCGAAGTCCCCTCCGCCGCCCCCTCCGAAGTCCCCTCCCCCGCCGTCCCCGAAGCCGCCGCTGAAGTCGTCGGGGTCGAAGTTCGCGCCGGACACATCGCCGCCGTCGTAACCGCCGCTGCCGAAGTCGCCGTAACCGGTGCCGTAGTCGGAGGCGTAGGACGGCGTGGACATCATGCTGCCGAGCAGCGTGCCGACGAGCAGGCCGGGGAGCAGGCCACCGCCGAAGTAGCCGCCCGCCCAGGGGCCGTAGGCCGGGCCCGCGTCCCAGTAGGGGCGGCGGCCGTAGTCCGTGTCGACCTCGCGGATCATCGGGTCCCGGCCGTCGGCGAGCCGGGCCTGGTCGGCCGCGCAGACCGGGACCTCGCGGGGTGCGCCGCCGGCCGGGGTCCAGGTGGCGTCGGCGACCGAGGGTCCGTGGCGCGGGTCGAAGAAGCAGGGGGCGCGGCGCTCGGGCAGCGGGCGGCCCTCGCGGCGGGCGGCGAGCTGAGCGAGCGAGAAGCGGCCGTCCTCCAGGGCCTGGGTGACGGCCCGGACGTCCTCGGGTTTCGTGGCCGCCGCCATGTACGACTTCGCCTGCTCGTAGGCGTCGAGGGCGCGTTCGTAGTCGGCGCGCATCGCGTCGTCCGCGTGCGGTTCCGCCGGGTGGAAGTCGAGGCGGTCCAGCTCCTCGCCGAACGCGGTGATGTCCTCGTCGACCACCACCCGCAGCTTGTCGAGCGCGGCCCGCTGCTCCTCCAGCCTGCGGCGCCGGGAACGCCGTACGAGTGTGTACGCCCCCGCGCCACCGGCCACCAGCACCCCGCCCGCGACGATCAGCGCCGTACCGGAGACTCCCCCGCCACCGTCCGGAGAACCACCCCAGGACGCGGGTGCCGAGCCGCCCATGCTGGCGAGCGCGCGGTCCGTGAAGTCGATGAGCTGGGTCTTCGCGTCCTCGCCCTGCACGCTGCTGACCAGGTTCTTCACGGCCGCGTTCGACAGGACCCGAGAGTCCGCGCGGGCGTCGAAACGGTCGCCGAGGCGGATCGCGTAGAGGCCGGTGATGCCGGTGGCGGTGCGCAGATCGGAGAACAGGTTCGCCGTCGGGTAGTCGGCTGGGAGGACCGCAACGAACACCGGCTTGTCGGCCTTCTTGATGCGCTGCGCGAGCGCGTCGGCATCGGCGGACGACAGGGACGACGTCCCCGGGTCGACGTAGACGGGCCCCTCGCGCAGGGCCCGGCCGATCGCCGAAACGCCGGTGTCCGCGGCGGCCGGGGACGCCATGGTCAGCGCGACGAGCAGCAGGGCCACGAGCAGCCCCGGGAGGCTTCGGCCCCAAGCGACGACCTTCATGACTCGACGCTAGCGGACGCGCCCGATAGGGGCGCGGGGAACTGCGCGACCAGCCACAACGACGCCGCAGCCGACCGACAACCCTCGCGCCCCCATCGGCTCCCTCACGCCACCCGGTAAGCCTCCTCCAGCTTCTTCACGGCCGCCGCGTACTTCCCGGTCAACAACAGATGGTCCGCGTCGGCGAACGGCTTCGACACCGCCGCCGTGATGTTCTGCCCCACCTTCTGCTGGACGATCAACCGCGCCTGCGTGACGAGCGCCTTGCCCGCCTCCACCGACCGCACCTTCCCGGCGGCAGCCCCAAGCGCCTTCAGCGTGGACGCGCCACCCGTCGGCGCCTTCGACACGGTCGTCAGGCCCCAGCCGTACGGGAACTGCGGATCGTACGTCGTGTCGCCGACGTTGATCGGCAGCTGGGCCTCCGACTTCGGCCAGGTGACCGGGAGTTGACCGGTGAAGGAGCGCTTGCCGTAGAGGACGTCGGCCACGCCGTCGCCCTCGGTGCCCGGCAGCCAGGAGGCCACCAGCGCGTCGATCTTCGGCAGCCGGTCGCCGATCAGCTGCGGGCGCCCGGAGACGATCAGCACCGCGCACTTCATCGCCGCGCACACCTTGTCCACGGCTGCCTGGTCGGCGGGGGTGAGGGTGAGGTCGTTGCCGTTGCCGACATCGCCCACGCCCTCGGCGTACGGGGTCTCGCCGACCACGACCACACCCACGTCGTAGCCGCTGGTCGGGGCGGAGGCGTCCTTGGAGTACGTGACGTCACCGCCGGCGTTCCTCATGCCCTGGAGGATCGTCGTGCCGGTCGTGTTCGTGCCGGACGAGCCCTGCCAGGTGATGGTCCAGCCGCCGGTCTGGTTGCCGAGGTCGTCGGCGTTGGAACCGGCGACGTAGACCTTCTGCGACTTCTTCAGCGGAAGCACACCGCCCGCGTTCTTCAGCAGCACCTGCGACTCGGCCGCCGCCTGCCGCGCCACGGCCCGGTGTGAACTGGACCCGATCCGCGCCGCGTTGCTCGTGTCGGCGTACGGCTTCTCGAAGAGGCCGAGCTTGAACTTCTGGCTGAGGATGCGCGATACGGCGTCGTCGATCCGCTTCTCGGTGACGGCGCCGGCCTTCACCTGGGCGATCAGGGTCGTGGTGAAGTCCTTGTAGCTGTACGGGACCATCATCATGTCGACGCCCGCGTTGACCGAGGTGCTGACGTGGGACGCGTAGTCGCCGGGCAGTTGGTCGATGGCGTTCCAGTCGCTGATGACGAAGCCGTCGAAGCCCATCCGGTTCTTGAGGACGCCGTTGATCATGTCGGCGCGGGCGTGCATCTTCACCGGGCCGAGGCCGTCGCCGACGATGTCGAGCGAAGAGTAGGACGGCATGACCGTGCCGATGCCCCGGTCGACGGCCGTCCGGTACGGCGCGAGGTGGATGGCCTCCAGCTGCTGCCGGGTGACGGTGGTGACGCCCTGGTCGATGGTGTACGTGCCGGTGGTCGAGGAGCCGTAGGCCGTGCCGCCGTCGCCGACGAAGTGCTTGGCGGTGGCGAGGACCTTGTCGTCGTCCTTCAACTGCCTGCCGTTCGCCGCGCCTTGGAGGCCCTGGATCATCGTCTCCATGGACTGCACGAGCGCGGGGTCCTCGCCGAAGGACTCGTAGGAGCGGCCCCAGCGTTCGTCACGGGTGACGCAGAGGCAGGGCGCGAAGTCCCACGGGATGCCTGTGGCGCGGACCTCACTGGCCGTCACCGCGCCTGTTTTCTCGGCGAGTTGGGGGTCGCGGGTCGCGCCGATGCCGATGTTGTGCGGCATGATCGTGGCGCCGGCCAGGTTGTTGTGGCCGTGGACCGCGTCGACGCCGTAGATCAGCGGGATCTGGAACCGCGTTGCCTGCGCCCGGAGTTGGAACGAGTCGATCATCTTCGCCCAGGCCGCCGCGGTGTTGGGCGTCGGGGTCGAGCCGCCGCCGGAGAGCAGGGAGCCGAGGTCGTAGGTGGCGATGTCGGCGCCCGTGCCGATGCCGCCGCGTTCGGCCTGGGTCATCTGCCCGGCCTTCTCCTCCAACGACATGCGCTTGACGAGGTCGGCGACACGCTTCTTGATGGGCAACTTGCTGTCCAGGTACGGGAGTCCGTGCGCGTCGATGACGACCTGGGGTGTCTCGGCCGGGGCCTTGGCGCCGGTGACCGTGAGCTTCAGCGGGATCGTCTCGGCGTTCTCGGCGGACCTGTCCTTGAGGGTGCGGACCGTGACGGTCCGCGTGGTGCCGGACGCGGTGCCCGCCGGGAAGATGAGCGTGCCGGAGACCGGGGTGTAGTCCTTGCCGGCCTCCGCGGTGCCGCCGTCGGAGGTGTAGGCGACGGTCACCGGGTCGTCGATCGGGACGGCTCCGGTGGTGGCGACGGTGACCTTGACCGTGGCCGTACCGCCCTCCTTCACCGGGTAGACGGCCGAGTCGGTGACGACGGAGGCGCGCAGCGACTGATCCGCCCTGCCGTACAACTCGACGTCGTCCATGGCGAACTGGCTGTGGATGCCGACCGGGAGGGTGACCGCGTAGCCCCACATCTGGGTGAGGCCCAGGACGTGGTCGATGCCGCCGACGGGCTGGTAGTCCGTGCGGTAGACGAAGTTCGTGAACGGGATCTCGATCTGCTTCCACCCCGTGAAGTCGTCCGTGAAGGACGTCGTCCACAGCTCGGAGGCCTCGCCGTTCGCGCCGCCGTCCTTGATCTCGAAGTTGGTCGACTTGCCCGTGTTCTGGCCGTCCCACCAGAAACGGATGCCCTGGTGGGCGGACCAGTCGTGGGCGGGCTCGGTCGCGGCGAAGTCGTGGGTGAAGCCGCCGTAGCCGCTGATGTCGTAGGTGCCGCTGAGTACCTTGTCGCCCTCGGGGGCGTCCGGTCTCGCGGTCAGGGCCAGCTGGGGCGGGTCGTCGTTGTCGCTGCCCCAGGTGAAGATGCCCTCCGCGGGCTGGCTCGCGAAGGGCACCTCGCCCTCGAAGCGGTCGACGGGGGTGGGGGCGGGATCGGCGGCGGCTGCCGCCTGGGACACGGCGGCCGGTGACAGCAGCGCGGCGCACAGGGCGGTGGAAACGAGCAGGGCGGTTCTTGGCATGGACCTTCCCTCGGCTCTGGAGCTCTGGTTCACTCTGGGTTCGCACAGTTCACTCATGACTTAGATCACGCCGTGAGTTAACTAACGGCCCGCAGACCCGTCAAGACGTCTCGTCAGGAAGGGCTAACGCATCCATGTCCAGGAGAACCCCCCGCACGGCCCGGCTGCTGCTCGCCGGGCTGCTCTCCGTGGCCGGCTTCACCGCGGCCGTACCACCCGCGCACGCGGCCGGTGAGCAGGTCACGGCCTGGCTCACCACCACCGACGACGCCGCCGGACGCCATGTCACGCGCGGCCTCCAGGCCCAGACTCCGTTCGCCTTCTCGTCCGGGACGGGCGGCAGCGGCGAGAACATCACCGTCGACGAGAACACCCGCTACCAGACCTTCACCGGCGGCGGGGCGTCCTTCACGGACACCGCCGCCTGGCTGATGAACAGCAGCGGCGCACTGTCGGCGGCGACCCGCAACGCGACGATGACCAAGCTGTTCTCGCCGACGGACGGGATCGGGATGTCGTTCCTGCGCAACCCGATGGGCGCCTCGGACCTGGCGCGGTACGGGTACACGTACGACGACGTGGCCTCCGGCGCGACCGACCCGAACCTCACCTCCTTCTCGATCGCGCACGACCTGGCGGACGTCGTCCCGCTGACCAAGCAGGCGCTCTCCCTCAACCCCTCTCTGACTGTCATGGCCTCGCCATGGACGGCACCCGCGTGGATGAAGGACAGCGGCTCGCTCAACGGCGGCTGGCTGAAGGCGGAGGACTACGGCACCTACGCCGACTACTTCGTCAAGTACCTCCAGGCGTACAAGGACCAGGGCGTTCCGGTCTCGTACGTGACCGTCCAGAACGAGCCGACCTGCTGCTCCGGGTACCCGTCGATGAGCTGGAACGCGTCCGGGCTGGCGTACTTCACGAAGAGCGAGCTGCTCCCGAAGCTCAACGCGTCCGGCCTGACGACGAAGGTCCTCGCGCACGACTGGAACTGGGACGTCTACGACTCCTACGCGGCGGCGACGGTCGACGACGCGGCGGTGCGCTCGAACCCCAACTTCGGCGGGATCGCCTGGCACGGCTACGGCGGTGACGTCACCAAGCAGACCACCGTGCACAACCAGTACCCCACCCTCGACGCCTTCGGTACCGAGCACTCCGGCGGCACCTGGATCGCCAACCAGCAGCGCGAGGACATGAACAACATCATCGACTACACCCGCAACTGGGCGAAGTCGGTCACCAAGTGGTCGCTGGCCGTGGACCAGAACATGGGCCCGCACAACGGGGGTTGCGGCACCTGCACGGGTCTGATCACCGTGCACAACGGTGACGGCGCGAGCGGGACCGTCGACTACACCGTCGAGTACTACACGATGGGCCAGCTGACGAAGTTCGTCCGGCCGGGCGCGCAGCGGATCGCCTCGACGGCGTCCACGAACGTGCCGAACGTCGCGTGGCGCAACCCGGACGGCTCGAAGGCGCTGATCGCGTACAACGACGCGTCCACCGCGAAGACCGTCACCATCAACTGGGGCGGCCAGCACGCGACTTACTCCCTCCCCGGCAAGACGTCGGCGACCTTCACCTGGACGGGCACGCAGTCCGGCGGGGGCGCCCGGACCGGCGCGTTCGTGGGCCTGGCGAGCAAGTGCCTTGATGTGGCCGGTGCTTCGACCACCAACGGCACCGCCGTCCAGCTCTACGACTGCAACGGCTCGACCGCCCAGCAGTGGACCGTGGGCACCGACGGCACGGTGCGCGCGCTCGGCAAGTGCCTCGACGTGACGTCGGCCTCGACCGCCGACGGGGCGAAGGTGCAGTTGTACGACTGCAACGGAACCGCCGCGCAACAGTGGTCGTACAACTCCGCGACCGGTGATGTGGTGAACACGGCGGCCAACAAGTGCCTTGACGTGACGGGCAATTCGTCGACGAACGGGACGCGGGCGCAGATCTGGACCTGCACGGGAGCCGCCAACCAGAAGTGGCATCTTCAGTAGGGGAGTCCATGAAACGTACGCGGGGGACGGCGGCCGTGCTGGGCACGGTCGCCGGTGCGTTGGTGTTGAGCGGGTGCGGGGCCGAGGACCTGCCGCTGGTCGCGGTGGAGCGTGACGCGCACGGGGGCTACACGGCGGTGCTGCGGCCGTGCGGCGACGACCTCATCCAGGGGCTCGCGCTCGTAGGGGCCCCGGCCGGCACGGAGTCCGAACGGAACTACTCGGGCTGGCGTGTGCCCGGCAAGCGGCACGGCACCGACGCCGAGTTCCCGCTCTTCACACCGCCGTCCGCCTGGCGGGCCCGCGCCACGGGACCGCAGCGACTGGTGCCGGACTACATGTACCAACTCGTCTTCGGCAAGGCCGAGTTCAACTACGAGTACTCCGGCGTCGTCACGTTCACCGCCAGGAATCTGTCCGCCCTCGAACCCGGCCAGGTCTGGGCCGACGACAAGGCCATGAGCCTCGGCGAGTTCGAGAAGCTCGCCGAGGACTCCTGCTGAACCGGCCAAGGCCTACTTGGCGGGCTCGACGCCGGCGCGGAGGAGGCCGTAGGTGTACGCGTCCTCCAGGGCCTGCCAGGACGCGGCGATGACGTTCGCCGCGACGCCGACCGTCGACCACTCGCCCGAGCCGTCGGACGTGGAGATCAGGACGCGGGTGGTGGAGGACGTGCCGTGGACGCCTTCCAGGATGCGGACCTTGTAGTCGACGAGGTCGAGCTTGGCGAGCTGGGGGTAGATCTTCTCCAGCGCGACGCGCAGGGCGCGGTCGAGGGCGTTGACCGGGCCGTTGCCCTCGGCGGTGGCGACGATGCGCTCTCCCTTGGCGTACAGCTTGACCGTGGCCTCGTTGGCGTGGCTGCCGTCGGGGCGGTCCTCGACGATCGCGCGCCAGGACTCGACCTGGAAGTAGGAGCGGGCCTTGCCCTCCGCCTCGGCGCGAAGAAGCAGTTCGAAGCTCGCGTCGGCCGCCTCGTACGTGTAGCCCTTCAGCTCGCGTTCCTTGACTCGGTCCACCACCCGGCCGACCAGTTCGCGGTCGCCGCTGATGTCGACGCCCAGCTCCTTGCCCTTCAGCTCGATCGACGCGCGGCCGGCCATGTCGGAGACCAGCATCCGCATGGTGTTGCCGACCTGCTCGGGGTCGATGTGCTGGTACAGGTCCGGGTCGACCTTGATCGCGGAGGCGTGCAGGCCGGCCTTGTGCGCGAAGGCCGATACGCCTACGTAGGGCTGGTGCGTGGAGGGGGTGAGGTTCACGACCTCGGCGATCGCGTGCGAGATGCGGGTCATCTCGCGGAGCTTGCCGTCGGGGAGGACCTTCTTGCCGTACTTCAGCTCCAGGGCGGCGACGACAGGGAAGAGGTTGGCGTTGCCGACGCGCTCGCCGTAGCCGTTGGCCGTGCACTGGACGTGGGTCGCGCCCGCGTCGACGGCGGCGAGGGTGTTGGCGACCGCGCAGCCGGTGTCGTCCTGGGTGTGGATGCCGAGCCGGGCTCCGGTGTCGGCGAGGACGGTGGCGACGACCGCCTGGACCTGCGCCGGGAGCATCCCGCCGTTGGTGTCGCAGAGGATCACGACGGACGCGCCGGCCTCCGACGCCGTACGGACGACGGCCTTGGCGTACTCGGGGTTGGCGCGGTAGCCGTCGAAGAAGTGCTCGCAGTCGACGAAGACGCGGCGGCCCTGGGCGACCAGGTGGGAGACGGTGTCGCGGACCATCTCCAGGTTCTCGTCCAGGGTCGTGCGCAGGGCCAGCTCGACATGCCGGTCGTGGGACTTCGCGACCAGGGTGATGACCTCGGCGCCGGAGTCCAGGAGGGCCTTGACCTGCGGGTCCTCGGCGGCCTTGGCGCCGGCGCGGCGGGTGGCACCGAACGCGACGAGCTGCGCGTGCTTGAACTCGATCTCCTGCTGGGCGCGGGCGAAGAACTCGGTGTCCCGCGGGTTGGCGCCCGGCCAGCCGCCCTCGATGAAACCGACGCCGAAGTCGTCCAGGTGCCGGGCGATGGCCAGCTTGTCCGCGACGGTGAGGTTGATGCCCTCCCGCTGCGCGCCGTCACGCAGGGTCGTGTCGAAGACGTGGAACGCATCGTCGAGTGCGCTGGTTTCCGTCATGGTGTCTGGCTCCTGAGGATCTGAATCTCGGTCTGTACCGGAATGACCGGCTCCACCGTCCCTCAATGATCCCTCGCACTGCTTTCCCGGCTGAAGGTGGGCCAGAAAAGCGAAAAACCCCTCGCGGGTGCGAGAGGTCTGCGCGCGGGTCGAGAGACGACGGTGATCGCCCGTACCTGGTCGTACGAGGCGGTCACTGCGGACCGGCGCGCCTGCTGCCAATAATCGTGGCGAACGAGAACACGGGGGCAGTCTGGCACAGACCGCCCCCGCCCTCACCGTCCGTCTCATGATGCGAACAGTGTGCTGTTCGGCCCAGGCACCGGCTCGGCTGTCAGCCCAGGTGCCGTACGAACACGTCGGACGTGCCGTTGGTGTCGCCGGGCACCAGGTCGCCGGCGTCGGAAGTGAACACGACGGCCCGTCCATGCCGGGTGACGGAGCCCGGGACGGCGGTCGAGCCGGGCGGGGCGACGGTGTGCCGCGTGCCCGTCCCGGAGTCGAGCAGGACGAGCCCGGTGTCCTCGGCGAGCACGACGTACCGGAGCGAGAAGTCGGCGGCGTCGGCGCTCCCGGCGGCGATCGACCGCACCCGCCCGGTGCGCAGATCCCGCACGTACACGCCCGAAGTCCCGTCCTCCGAGGTGGAGTTGAACAGCACACGGCGGCCGTCGGCGGAGATCTGGACGAGACCCGTCGCGCCTCCCGTGTCGATCCTGGTCGTGACCCCCGAGGCACGGTCCTCGGCGTAGACGTGGACGGTCGTCGCCCGGTCGGTGCGGACGAGGACGCCGTACGCGACGGTGCGGCCGTCGGCGCTGAGCGAGGCGCCCGTGATCATGCCCTCGGGCGGGACCGGCGAGATCTGGTCGTCGGTGCCGGCGGCCAGGTCGCGGACGTAGAGGACGCGGGCGTACTGGTCCCCGTGCCGATTGCCGATCGTGTACGCCACCTGCCGGCCGTCGGCGCTGATCGCCGCGGCCTCGCCCAGCTCGTAGAAGGCGGTGTCGGGCGGCTGCGCGGGCCACAGCTGCCGGGTCTCGCCGGTCGCGCGGTCGTAGACGTACGGCTTCGGGTAGCGGTCGCCGTTCGAGTACGCGACACGGCGGCCGTTCGCGCTCAGCATCGGGTGGGTCGTGTACTGAAGGTCCTCGGGGACCTGGGTCAGCGCGCCGGTGCGCAGGTCCTTGACGTGGAGGCTGGTGTTGTAGCCGCCCGTGGGGTCCGCGGTCGCGAAGAGGACGTGCCGCCCGTCGGCGCCGACCGTGCCGCCGTACGACGCGGACGGCAGCTGGACACCTCCGCCGTCGGTGCTGACCCGGGCGGTGCCGGCGGGCGCGGCCTGCGCCGGGCCGACCGTCAGGGGGAGCGCCCCGGCCAGGGCGGCGCCGAGGAGCAGTCGTCTCCTCACTTCGCCTCCAGGTGTCGTACGAAGATGTCGGCGACGCCGTTCGTGTCGCGCCGGACGAGGTTCGTGGCCGTGGAGGAGAAGGCGGCGGTGCTGCCGTCCGCGTCCAGGGCCACGGCGTCCGAGGGGCCGTCGGCGGCGCCGGTCACCTGCTGGACCGCCCCGGTGCGCAGGTCCTTGACGAAGATGTCGGCGACGCCGTCCGTGTCGCCGGGGACGAGGTTCGTGGCGCTCGAACCGAACGCCGCGTACCGGCCGTCGGCGCTCAGGCTCACGCCGTAGCTGGCCCCGTCGCCCTGGGTGCCGTCGGCCGCGGTGCTGAGGCGGACGGTGGTCTGCTTGGCCCGGTCGAAGAGGAACACGTCGGTCGTCTTGTCGGTGTCGCCGGGGACGAGGCTGTCGACGTTGGAGGAGAAGGCGACGAGGCGGGTGTTCGCGCTGATGGACGGCCCGAACGAACTGCTCTTGTAGACGAAGCGGGTGGGGATGCTGATCTGCTCGGTGACGCCCTTGACCCGGTCGCGGACGTACACGTTCTGGGCGTGGGTCCAGTCGTGCGCCGGGTCCAGGTGGGCCGCGGTCGTGAACGCCACATAGCGGCCGTCCGTGCCCAGCGCGGGCTGGAGCGCGTCACCGTCGCCCTGGGCACCACTGGTGGTGAACTGGACCAGTTCGTCACGGCCGGTCCTGCGGTCGTGGACGACCACGTCCTCCCGGCCGTTGGTGTCGCCGGGCACGGTGTCCGGGGACGCGGTGACGTAGGCGACGTAGCGGCCGTTCCCGCTGATGGTGGGCGCGCTGTTGAGGTGGGGCGCCGGGGTGGACGGCGCGTGGCCGTGGCTGACGCGTTCGGTGCGGCCGGTCCGCAGGTCGCGGAGGTAGATGTCGTCGGCGCCGTTCGTGTCGCCCTTCGCAAGCGCGGCCGGAGTGACGAAGACGAGGTACCTGCCGTCCGCGCTGAACGCCGACCGGTCCACGATCGGTCCCTGCGCGACGCGCACGGTACGGCCGGTGCGCAGATCGCGGACGAAGAGGTCGGTAACGCCGTTCCGGTCGCCCGGGACGAGGTTGGTCGCGGCCGAGGCGAACGCCACATAGCGGCCGTCGGCGCTGATCGCGGGCGCGGTGGAGGCGCCGTCGGCCTGGCTGCCGCGGGCGCCGGTGCTGATCCGCTCCAGGCGGGGCGCGTGCGGTGCCGAGAGCGCCGGGGCGGCGGCGCCCAGCGCGAGGAGCAGCGCGGCTCCCACGGAAATGCTTGAGGTGCGTGTGGACATGAACATGGTTCCCCCCGAAACCTTGTCTTTCCCCCGGTCCCGCACCGGGGACTCACCAGGATGCAAGCGCACCGGGCACCCCGGGTCAATGCGCTCGTCTGCGTACAACCCGGGCGCACCTTCAGGCGTCCGCGAGAAGCCCTTCCTCCACGAACTCCCTTACGTGGCCGAGAACTTGTGCCCGGTCCGTGCCGCGCAGGCCGATCGCGACGTGGATGGAGAAGCCGTCTAGGAGGGCGCGGAGGCGGGTGGCGAAGCGGTCGGGGTCGACGGGGCGGAACTCGCCGCGCGAGATGCCCTCCGCGATGAGGGCGACGAGGTCGCGGTGCCAGACGCCCTCGATGGCGGCCTGGCGGTCGCGGGCCTCGTCGTCGGCGTTCTGCGAGCGGTTCCAGACCTCCAGCCAGAGCGTCCAGTGCGGGTCGCGGTGACCGTCGGGGACGTACAGGTCGACGTAGGCGTCCAGGCGTCGGCGCGCGGAGACCGTACGGGTCAGCAGGCGTCCGCGTTCCGCGCCGAGCCTGCCCTCGCTCCATTCCAGGGTCCGCAGGAGCAGTTCGTCCTTGGAGCGGAAGTAGTAGAGGAGATGACCGCTGCTCATGCCGACCTCGCGGCCGAGCGCCGCCATGGTGAGCTGTTCCAGGCCGCGTTCGGCGATCATGCGCATGGCTGCGGCGAGGACCTCCTCGCGCGGCGGCGCGTTCTTCCGCGCACCGGCCATCGCCCGACTCCCTCTCCCTCGGTCCTCAGACCTTCGGCTGCTGTTGTGTGACGCAGTGGATACCGCCACCGCCCGCGAAGATCGTACGGGCGTCCACCAGCGTCACCGTCCGCTCAGGGAAGAGGCCCCGGAAGATACCGGCCGCGATCTCGTCCTGCGGGTCGTCGAAGGCGCAGAGCACGACCCCGCCGTTGCAGAGGTAGTGGTTGATGTAGGAGTAGTCGACCCAGTGGCCGTCGGCCTCCAGCACTGTCGGCGCCGGAACCTCCACGACCTCCAACGGGCGGCCCTTCGCGTCGGTCTCGGCCCTCAGCAGCGCCAGGTACTCCTGGGAGCGGGCGTGGTCCGGGTGGGCCGGGTCGCGCTGGCTGTGGACCAGTACGGTGCCGGGGCGGGCGAAGGCCGCGACGATGTCGACGTGACCCTGGGTGCCGTAGACGCCGTAGTCACCGGTCAGGCCGTGCGGGAGCCAGATCGCCTTTGTGGTACCGAGGTTGGCGTGGATCTCCGCCTCGACCTGCTCGCGCGCCCAGCCGGGGTTGCGAGCGGCGCCGAGCTGGACCGTCTCGGTGAGCAGGACCGTGCCCTCGCCGTCGACGTGGATCGCGCCGCCCTCGTTGACGAGCGTGCTGCTCAGGGCCGGCACACCAGCCAAGTCCGCGACATGGCGCGCGACCTTGGAGTCGTGCTCCCAGCGGGCCCAGTCCTGGGCGCCCCAGCCGTTGAACGTCCAGTCCACGGCGGCCAGTCGAGAGCCGTCGGTGACGAACGTGGGGCCGATGTCCCGCATCCAGGCGTCGTCGAGGTCGCGCTCGACCAACTCGACGTCCGGGCCCAGCAGTTCACGCGCCGACCCGCCCTGGCCCGGACCGTGCACCATCGTCACCGGTTCGAAGCGGCGTACGGCACGGGCCACGGACGCCCAGGCGGCGCGGGCCTCCGTCAGCTCCTCCTCGGTGGCGAAGGTGGGGTTGGGTCCGGGCCAGGCCATCCAGGTGCGCTCGTGCGGGGCCCACTCGGGGGGCATGCGATAGGTCATGGGGAACTCCGGGGGGCCTAGAGGAAGTAGAAGCGGTTGAGGGAGACGGACTCGGCCGGCTCGGAGCGGATCGGCTCGCCGTCCAGGGTGACCAGACCGGTGCGCTGGTCGACGTCGACCGCTCCGGTACGGGAGTTGAGGCGCAGGTCGGCGGGGCCGATGCCGCGCGTGCCGCGAACTGCCACGCGTCGGCGCCGAGTCGGCATGGAGTCACCGCCCTGGTCCAGGGCGGCCTGTGCGACGAACGCCACGGAGATGTCGGCGGGGGTGCTGCCGTGGGCGCCGAACTGCGGTCCCAGGACGAGGGGTTCGCAGGTGTCGGTCGCCGCGTTCGGATCGCCGACCACGCCGTACGCCGGGAAGCCGGACTTCAGCACCAGCTGCGGTTTCGCGCCGAAGTACTCGGGCCGCCACAGCACGATGTCGGCGAGCTTGCCGACCTCCAGCGACCCCACCTCGTGCGAAAGACCGTGCGCGATCGCGGGGTTGATGGTCAGCTTGGCGATGTAGCGCAGGACGCGCTCATTGTCGTGATCAGAGGATGGCGCACCGAACTCCGCCTTCATCTTCCCGGCCATCGCGAACGTACGGCGGACCGTCTCCCCCGCCCTGCCCATGCCCTGCGCGTCGGACGAGGTGATGCCGATCGCGCCCAGGTCGTGCAGCACGTCCTCGGCGCCCATCGTCCCGGCGCGGATACGGTCGCGGGCCATCGCGGCGTCGCCGGGCAGGTCGGTCTTCAGGTCGTGGACGGAGACGATCATGCCGTAGTGCTCGGCGACAGCGTCCCGGCCGAAGGGGAGGGTGGGGTTGGTGGAGGAGCCGATGACGTTCGGAACTCCCGCCATTTTCAACACATTTGGTACGTGTCCGCCGCCGCAGCCCTCGATGTGGAAGGCGTGGATCGTGCGGCCCTCCAGCACGCGCAGGGTGTCCTCGACGGACAGGCACTCGTTCAACCCGTCGCTGTGCAGGGCGACTTGGACGTCGTGCTCCTCGGCGACCCGCAACGCGGTGTCCAGCGCGCGGGTGTGGGCGCCCATGTCCTCGTGCACCTTGAAGCCGGACGCGCCCCCTTCGGCCAGCGCCTCAACGAGCGGGGCCGCGTCGGACGACGAACCCCGGCCCAGGAAGCCGATGTTGACCGGCCAGGCGTCGAAGGCGTTGAAGGCGTGCCTCAGTGCCCAGGGCGAGTTGACTCCGACGCCCCACACCGGGCCGAACTCCTGCCCGATGATCGTGGTGACCCCGGAGGCGAGGGAGGCCTCCATGATCCGCGGCGACAGCAGATGGACATGGGTGTCGACGGCACCGGCGGTGGCGATGAGCCCCTCGCCGGAGACGATGGACGTACCGGTGCCGACGACGACGTCGACCCCGTCCAGGGTGTCGGGGTTGCCGGCCCGCCCGATCGAGCAGATCCGTCCTTCCCTGATCCCGATGGACACCTTCCGGACACCCTGCACGGCGTCGATCACGACCACATTGCTGACGACCACATCGCAGGTCTCGCGCACGGCGGCGGCCTTGAGGTGCAGTCCGTCGCGGGCCGTCTTGCCGAAGCCGGCGAGGAACTCGTCGCCGTAGCGCTGCGCGTCGGACTCCACGCGGATCGTCAGGCCCGAGTCGCCGAGGCGGACGCGGTCGCCGGCGCGGGGGCCGTGGGTGGCGGCGTACTCGTACGGGTTCACAGCTCGACTCCCAGGTAGCCGCAGGCGGTTGCCCGGCGCAGGGCTTCTTCCTTCGCGCCCGGCGCGTCCAGCGGCCCGTCGACCAGCCCGGCGAAGCCGATCGCGATCCGCTCGCCGCCGATCGGCAGCAGGCCCACCTCGGCGCTCTCGCCAGGGCCGAAGCGGACGGACGACCCGGCGGGTACGGCGAGCCGCATGCCGTAGGCCTCGGCGCGCGGGAAGTCGAGGCGCGGGTTGGCCTCGAAGAAGTGGAAGTGGGAGGTCACCGAGACGGGGACGGTCGCGGTGTTGGTGACGGTGACCCGGACGACCGCCTCGGGCTCGGCGTGCGCGGGGCCGGGGAGGAGCGCGCCCGGGGCCTCGCCCCCGAGTCCCCCGCCGATGGGATCGGAGACGACCGCGAGCCGCGAACCGTCGTCGAAGACGGCCTCGACATGCACCTCGGTGACGACATCGGCGACGCCCGGCAGGACGTCGTCGGGCCCCAGCACCGACCGGCCACGCTCGATCGCGAGAGCGAGCCTGAGGCCGTCCCGAGCCGCCTCGCACACCGTGTCCGCGATCAGCGCGGTCGCCTCCGGCACATTGAGCCGGAGCCCGCGTGCCTTGCGGGCACGGGCCAGCTCGGCGGCACCGAAGAGCAGCAGGCGGTCGCGTTCGGTGGGGGTGAGCCGCATGGGGGTCGTCCCTTCGTTTAGAGCAGCACTCTAAACTCGGGGTGCGGAAAAAGGAAACAGGTCCGTTTGAAGTGCTTAGATGCCTGCGATGTCAGCTTGTGCGGTGCTCTAGCCAGGGCAGCCCCGGCAGGAACTCGCTCGCCCCGAACGCCGGCCTCAGGTCCGTGAACCACGTCGCCGTCTCGTCGTAGGCCGCGAAGAACGGGCGGTCCACGAGGTCCGGGTTCCGGGCCTGGATCAGATGGAGGACGAAGACCTTTTCGCCGGCCACCTCGGCGACGCCGTCGACGCAGACCTTCCCGGGCATCGCGGACATGACCGGGCCGCGGACCGTGCGGGCCAGGCCGGAGACGCGGGCGTAGGCGTCGCGGAAGATCTGGTGGCCGCGGGCGAGCGGGACGCCGAAGTAGCCCTGGGGGCCGGTGTCGCGTTCCACGAACTGGTAGTACGGCACGGCGCCGAGCGTGGTCGTCTCGTCCCACAGTTCGGCCCAGGCCTCGGCGCTGTCGTTGATGCCGGCCACCAGCGGGCCCTGACAGCGGATCACCGCGCCCGTGCCGCGTACCCGGCGCATCGCCTCCCGTACGACCGGCGGGCGCAGCTCCTGCGGGTGGGTGAAGTGGGCCATCAGGGCGAGGTGACGGCCGCTCGCCACCACCTTCTCGAAGAGGCGCAGCAGGTCGTCGGCGTCGCGGTCGGTCGTGAAGCGGTACGGCCAGAACGCGAGGGACTTGGTGCCGATGCGGACCGAGCGGATCGTGTCGATGTCGAGGAGGGGGTCGACGTAGCGGCTCAGGACCTCGGTGCTCATGACCAGCGGGTCGCCGCCCGTGATGAGCGTGCTGGTGACCTCCGGGTGGGCGCGGAGGTACGCGGACGTGGTCGCGATGTCGTCGGTGGCGATGCGGAGTTCGGACTCGCCGACGAACTGGGGCCAACGGAAGCAGTACGTGCAGTAGGCGTGGCAGGTCTGGCCCTGGCGCGGGAAGACCAGCACTGTTTCCGGGTACTTGTGCTGAAGGCCCTCCAGCCGCTCGCCCTCGTGCACGGGCACGTTGGCGTCGAGCTGGCCCGAGGGGTGCGGGTTGAGCCGCATCCGGATCTCGTGGGCCGTGCGCAGGACCTCGGCCTTCGGCGCCTCCTGGGAGAGGAGGTCGGCCATCTGCTTGAGGTCGGGTTCGGGCAGCATCCCGGCCTGCGGGAACGTCAGCCGGAAGATCGGGTCGTCCGGGACCGCCGACCAGTCGATCAGCTCGTCGACGACGTAGCTGTTCGTGCGGAAGGGCAGGACCGAGGAGACGGCGCGGAGGGCGTGCCGTTCGGTGGCCGGGAGGGACACGCGCTGAAGCAGTCCGTCCAGGTCACGGGGCGTGAAGGCGCGAAAGCGGGGGTGGTGCGCTGAGCTCATGTGTGCCGGGGCCCTCTTATTCCGTGACCAGGACCGTAGGCGGCCGCAGTTCCACGAAGGCCGCCGCCTGCGCATCGTACTTCTCCGTGAAGTGGTGGATGAGCCGCCCGTGCAGCTCGCTGCGGTCGTCGACCACCATGACCTCGTACGCCTCGCCCGGGCCCAGCACCCCGCTGTGGGCGGAGAGTTGGTCGAGGCGGCGGCGCGCCAGGTAGGTGACGAGGTCGGGGGCCTCGACGTACAGGCGGTCCTCGACGTAGACGAAGCGGCAGCTGAACTCCCGCCGCCCGTCGGCCGCGTCGACCAGGGTCACCGGCAGATGGGTGAAGCGGTCCATCGGTTTGCCCTGCTGCCACAGCTCGTCGAAGCGCTGCTCGACGAAGGTGCCGAGCGGGGAGCGGACGGCGACCTCCAACTGGACGCCCTCGCCGGAGAGTCGGCCGACGGTGAGGAAGGAGACGAGACAGCGCTCGTCCCAGCGGTAGAGGGTGACACCGGGGGAGGTCGAACAGAGCCGTACCTCCAGCAGCGTCCTGGAGTGCTCGTCGAGCCGCTGCGCGAACCGGTCCAGGGTGCGCAGGTTGCGCATGATGTCGCGGCGGATGTCGGCGCTCTGCTCGCCGAGTTCGCGCCCGCGCAGGATCACCGCGAGGGAGTCGGGGTCCAGGAGCAGGATCTGCACCCGGGCGCCGTGTGCGGTGGCCGAGCGGACACCGCGGAAGAGGCGCTCGGAGAACTGCGGGCCGAAGAGGTTGGAGAAGGTGTCGAGGACCTTCACGTTGGACGTGGAGCCGTACACCTGCGCGGCGAACCACTCGTAGTCGAGCCGGGTGTGTTCGCGGACCCGGCCCTCCTGGGCGCGGGAGATCAGCGGGCCGATCACGAAGACGGTGACGACCACGCCGACCAGGTCGGTGCCCAGGTTGAGGGAGAGGTTCTCGGCGTAGCTGTCCATCGTGCCGGCCCGCCAGAGCAGGAGTCCGGCGACGGCGGCGAGCAGCGCGAGCACCGTGAGGCTCTGCGGGCGGCGCGGGGTGCGTAACGCGCGCAGCAGCCAGCGCAGCCGCGGTATCGGCCCACCACTCACCGCGTCCCCTCCCCCGTGTTCCCGTCTCCTGCGGAATCAGTGGATACCCGCACGGGGGAGGCGATACGCGTCGAACCGGTGTCCGGCCGCCGGGCTCAGCCCAGGGGGTGCATCCAGCCGTGCTTGTCGACCACGTCACCGCGCTGGATGTCGAGCAGCGCGCCGCGCAGGCGCAGGGTGACCTCGCCGGGCTCGCCGCCCGACTGCTGCCACTCGGCGCCGGTGCGCTTGACCGTGCCGACCGGGGTGATGACCGCGGCCGTGCCGCAGGCGAAGACCTCGGTCAGCGTGCCGTTCTCCGAGTCGCGCTGCCACTGGTCGATGGAGATACGGCCCTCCTCCGGCTCGTAGCCGAGGTCGCGGGCGAGGGTGAGGAGGGAGTCGCGGGTGACGCCCTCCAGGATGGAGCCGGTGAGGGTCGGGGTGACGATCCTGTTGCCGTACACGAAGTACAGGTTCATGCCGCCGAGTTCCTCGACCCACGTGCGCTCGACCGCGTCGAGGTAGCAGACCTGGGCGCAGCCCTGCTCGGCGGCCTCGGCCTGGGCGAGGAGGGAGGCGGCGTAGTTGCCGCCGGTCTTGGCGTCGCCCATGCCGCCGGGGACGGCGCGGACGTGGTCCTCGGAGACCCAGATGGAGACGGGCTTCACACCGCCGGGGAAGTAGGCGCCGGCCGGGGAGGCGATGACGAGGAAGAGGTACTCGTTGGCGGGCTTCACGCCCAGGCCGACCTCGGTCGCGATCATGAACGGGCGCAGGTACAGGGACTCCTCGCCGCCGTGCGCCGGGACCCAGTCGCGGTCCTGCTGGACCAGCACGTCACAGGCCTCGATGAACGTCTCGACCGGCAGCTCGGGCATCCCGAGGCGGCGGGCGGAGGTCTGGAAGCGGCGGGCGTTCTTCTCGGGGCGGAAGGTGGCCACCGAGCCATCGGCCTGGCGGTAGGCCTTGAGGCCCTCGAAGATCTCCTGCGCGTAGTGCAGGGTCATGTTCGCGGGGTCGAGGGAGAGCGGGCCGTACGGCACGAGCTGGCCGTCGTGCCAGCCGCGGCCCTCGGTCCACTTGATCGTCACCATGTGATCGGTGAAGTGGCGGCCGAACCCGGGGTTCGCCAGAATCGCGTCGCGCTCGGCGGCGGAAAGTGGCGAGGCCGAGGGCTTGAGCTCGATCGTGGGCGTCGTCATGAGTGGTTGTCCTTCACCGGTTGTGTGTGACGGGCCGCGCTCACGCCCTCGACTGCCAGTGGCCAGTGTTAGGACGTCCGAGCATTCCCTCATTCCGCGGCTCCGCGTTCGATTATCGCGCGTGGTGGACCGTGGACGAAAACGGCGTGAATGCGACCCAGGGATGATGGTGGCACCCGGCGGGGACGTAAGAAAAGCCGCCGGGTGCATGTGCGACCCGGCGGCTTCGAAATACTGCGAGAGATTTCTAGTGGTGCGGCGGGTCAGCCGGCTACTCGTACGGCGAGCGCGTCGCCGATCTCGGTGGTGCTGCGCGCGGGCTTGCCGGTGCGCTCCGCGAGGTCGGCGGAGACGGCCTCCTCGATGCGCACGGCCTCGGCCTCGTAGCCGAGGTGGCGCAGCAGGAGGGCGACGGACAGGACCGTGGCGGTGGGGTCGGCCTTGCCCTGGCCCGCGATGTCCGGGGCCGAGCCGTGCACGGGCTCGAACATCGAGGGGAACTCGCCGGACGGGTTGATGTTCCCGCTCGCGGCGACGCCGATGCCGCCGGAGACGGCCGCGGCGAGGTCGGTGATGATGTCGCCGAAGAGGTTGTCGGTGACGATCACGTCGAAGCGGGCCGGGTCGGTGACGAGGTAGATCGTCGCCGCGTCGACGTGGATGTAGTCGGTGGTGACCTCGGGGAACTCGGCCGCGACCTTGTTGAAGACGTTCGTCCACAGGTGGCCCGCGAAGGTCAGCACGTTGTTCTTGTGGACCAGCGTGAGCTTCTTGCGCGGACGGGCCTGGGCGCGGGCGAAGGCGTCCCGGACGACCCGCTCGACACCGAACGCGGTGTTGACGGAGACCTCGGTGGCGACCTCGTGCTCGGTGCCCTTGCGGATGGTGCCGCCGTTGCCGGTGTACGGGCCCTCGGTGCCCTCGCGGACCACGACGAAGTCGATCTCCGGCTCACCGGCGAGAGGGGTCGCCACACCCGGGAGCAGCTTGCTCGGCCGCAGGTTGACGTGGTGGTCGAAGGCGAAGCGGAGCTTCAGCAGGAAACCGCGCTCAAGGACCCCGGACGGAACACTCGGGTCACCGATCGCGCCCAGCAGGATCGCGTCGTGCGGCTTCAGCGCGGCCAGGTCGGCGTCGGTGAGGGTCTCACCGGTCGCGTGGTAGCGGCGGGCGCCGAAGTCGAACTCCTTGGTCTCCAGCTTCACGTCCTGCGGAAGGACGGCGGAGAGGACCTTGAGACCTTCGGCCACGACTTCCTGACCGATGCCGTCACCGGGGATCACTGCGAGATCGATGCTGCGAGACATGCCCGACACCGTACTCCGCGTCCCATGGGATGACACCGGGTGTCCATGATGCGGACGCGCCTCGGCCACCGGCGTCGGCCGTTCGACGTACGTTCACCCTTACGCATGGCGCCCGTTGGACTTGTGGGGGAGCTTCATCGACATGGAGACACCTGACGTCGGCATCCCGGAGCACCTCGCGGTCCGGATGAGCATGGCCGAGCAGTACGAGTACCTGCGCACGAAGCTCACCAGGCGCCGCACGCTGGTGACGGCGGGCGCGGTGGCGGCGGGCGGGTTGCTCGCGGGGTGCGCCGGCAAGAGCGGCACCGACGCAAAGGCAGCGAACCCCGCCACCTCGAAGGTGCCCGGCGCGGTCGTCACCCCCTTCGGCCGCCATCTCGCCTTCGGCACCGACCCGAAGACGGAGATGCGGATCTCCTGGCAGGTGCCGTTCGCGGTCAAAAAGCCCTACGTACGCGTGGGGTCGAAGCCCGACGACCTCAGCCGGAAGATCACGGCCGAGATCCGCGACCTGCACACCCCGGGCCTGACCGGCGTCCGCCCCGCCGTGGAGCAGTACTACGTCCACGCGGCCCTGGACGGCCTCCACCCCGGCACGACGTACTACTACGGCGTCGGCCACGAGGGCTTCGACCCGGCCGCCCCGGCCCACCGCTCGACGATCGGTTCGTTCCGTACGGCGCCGGGGAGCCCGGAGAGGTTCGTGTTCACGGCCTTCGGCGACCAGGGCGTGAGCAACGCGGCCGCCGCCAACGACCATGTGATCCTGCGCGAGAACCCCGCGTTCCACCTGCACGCCGGTGACATCTGCTACGCCGACACCAACGGGCAGGGCAAGACGACGGACGGCTACGACCCGACGTACTGGGACCTCTTCCTCAAGCAGAACGAGGGCGTCTCCCGGACCGTCCCGTGGATGGTGACGACCGGCAACCACGACATGGAGGCCTGGTACTCCCCCGACGGCTACGGCGGCCAGCTCGCCCGCTGGTCCCTCCCGGACAACGGCTTCGACCCGTCGCACGCGCCGGGCGTGTACTCCTTCGTCTACGGCAACGTCGGCGTCGTGGCCCTCGACGCGAACGACGTGTCGTACGAGATCACCGCCAACCTCGGCTACACGGGCGGGAGGCAGACGAAGTGGCTGGACAGCAGGCTGCGGGACCTGCGGGCGGCCAGGGGGGTCGACTTCCTCGTCGTCTTCTTCCACCACTGCGCCTACTCGACCTCCGCGCACGCCTCGGACGGCGGGGTACGGGCGGAGTGGCTGCCGGTGTTCGCTCAGCACCAGGTGGACCTGGTGATCAACGGGCACAACCACGTGTACGAGCGGACCGACGCGATCAAGAACGGCGCGGTCGGCCGGGCGGTACCCATCGGCACGTCCACCGATCCGACGAAGGACGGGATCGTCTACGTCACGGCGGGCGGCGGCGGCCGGGATCTGTACGGCTTCCCGGCGGGCGTCAAGGAGAGCTACGAGGGGCACGTCACCCGGCACGGGACGGTCGACACCATGCAGTGGGCGAAGGGCCAGCACAGCCAGGCCGAGACGGTGGAGTGGTCACGGGTGCGCTACCGGGGCTTCTCCCTCCTCTCGGTCGAGGCGGAGAGCGGCAGCACGCCGAGGCTCAGGGTGTCGGCGCTGGACCAGAACGGCAGGCGCATCGACCACTTCGAGGTGCGGCGCGGTCGCTGAGACCGCGCCGCACCCCGTGCGGGCGCGGCTCCCGGCTTTTAAGTGGTGTTACTGCGGCTCAGTGGCCGGTCTCGCCGCCGTTGTCCCGGCGGTCGAGGGCGCGCTGGAGGGCGGCGGCGGCGTTCTTGCGCTCGGACTCGCTGGTGCGGGTCACGTGGCGGACGCGGCGGCGGACGGTCGTCTCGGCCATGGAGAATCGACTCCTTCGATGATTCCTGGAGTGCTGAAGGGGGTTACGAGACGCCGGAGGGGGCGGGGAGCCACGGACCACAGGGGTTGCCTGCGCGGTGTCCGGCTCACGACCGCCATTCGCTTGGTCTAGCGAGACGTTCGGCTTCTACAAAGCTAGGACAGGACCGCGCATCTGTCTCCACAATTACTCGGACTTCCTACTATCTGAGACGGTGAAACGAGTCACGCGGCGTTGACCTGCGGTTTCGCAGAACGCGGCGAGGCGTCAGAGCACGTCCCCGTCCCGCCAGTCGAAGAGGAGATCGGCGTCGAGGTCGAGGGGCCCGGCGAGCGCGGGGCGGACGTAGGTGCTGTCCTCCTCCTCGGGCAGATGGACGATGCCGTCCGGGCCGAGCGCGGAGATCTTGCCGCCCCACAGCCGCCAGCCGCGCGCGGTGTAGAGACGGGCGCCGTCGTCGCTGGCGCCGAGCAGGCCGACGTCGTAGGCGTGGTCGACGATCCGCTCCAGCTCGGCCATGATCCGGCCGCCGTGGCCCCGGCGCCGGGCGTCGGGCCGTACGCCGACCCCCTCGACGTATCCGACCCGCAGCCAGCGCCCCCGATAGCGCACCCGGCGCATGACGACCGAGCCGTGCGCGACGAGCCCGTCCTCGTCGGCGAGCAGGGCGTGGAGGCCGCCGAGGCCGTGCTCGAAGTCCTGGTCGGTGAGGTCACCGGCGAAGGCGGCGTCCAGCAGCGCGCGGGCGGCGCGGAGGTCGGCCGGGGTGAGGTCGGCCGTGTGGGCGGTGCGCATACGGATGGTCACGGGGTCAGTATCGGAGACGCGGGGGCGGGGCGTGAACGTCATCGCCGCATCGCTGTCATGAGCGCGTTGACGCTATGAGCGCGTTGAGGTCATGAGCGCATTTCGCTCAGCACCGCCTCACGGAACCCGTGCGGGTCCTCGACCCACGGATGGTGCCCGGCGCCCGCCAGGGTCACCCGCCGCACCCGGGGCAGCGCCCGCTCCAGCGAGTCGACGGCCGAACGGGGGCGGATGTCCCGCTCTCCGTCGACGATGAGCACGGGGAGGTCGAGAGCCTCGCAGGCGGCGTACAGGGCGGGGGTGCCGGCGGTCTGTCTCGCCTCGGCGTTCAGGGCTTGGTTGCAAGGGGAGTTGATGGGGAACCACGGGTCGGCCATCCGCTCCGCGTACTCGACCGCCCGCTTCCGGTCCACGAACTCGGCGGACCACTGGAGCACGGCCCGTTCACGGCTGTCGCCGGGCAACTCCCGCCAGCGGGCGAGCCGCCCGGGGTCTTCGCCGAGGCGGGCGAGGAGGTTCGCCTCGTAGGCGCCGTGCCAGTCGGTGTCCGGTCCGATGCCGGTGCCGCTGACGTAGACGAGCCCGGCGACCCGGTCCGGGTGGGCGAGCGCGTGGTGCAGGGCGAGCGAGGCGCCCCAGGAGTGGCCGAGCAGCACCGGCCGCTCCAGCACGAAGTGCCGTCGTACGGCGTCGAGATCGGCCACGAACCGTTCGGTGGTCCACGGGCCCGCGCACTGCCCGGACCGCCCGCAGCCGCGCTGGTCCCAACGGACCACCGCGGTAAGGGAGTCGAACATCCCGGCCACGTCCTCGGACATGTCCCAGAGTCCGGGTCCGCCGTGGCACAGCACCAGGGGCGGGGTGTTGGGCGTGCCACGGCCGGACCGGGAGGCCCACAGCCGTACTCCGTCGTCCGCCACAACCGCCGTTTCCTGCATACGGGTTGGGGTCATGACGGGGAGTCTGCCGGTTGCGGGCGCCCTGTGGGTCAGCCCATGTGCGGGTAGGTGTAGTCGGTCGGTGCCACCAGGGTCTCCTTGATGGCGCGGGTCAGGGTCCAGCGCATCAGGTTCTGCGGGGCGCCGGCCTTGTCGTTGGTGCCGGAGGAGCGGCCGCCGCCGAAGGGCTGCTGGCCGACGACGGCGCCGGTGGACTTGTCGTTGATGTAGAAGTTGCCGGCCGCGTAGCGCAGCTTCTCCATCGTGTAGGCCGCCGCCGCACGGTCGTTGGAGATGACCGAGCCGGTGAGGGCGTAGTCGGACACCGACTCCATCTGGGTCAGCATCTCGTCGTAGTTCTCGTCCTCGTAGACGTGCACGGCGAGGAACGGGCCGAAGTACTCGGTGGTGAACACCTCGTTGGCCGGGTCGCTGCACTCCACGACGGTCGGGCGGACGAAATAGCCCACCGCGTCGTCGTACGAACCGCCCGCGACGATCGTGCAGTTGGGGTCCGCCTTCGCGCGGTCGATGGCCGCCTTGTTCTTGGCGAAGGCGCGCTCGTCGATGACCGCGCCGATGAAGTTCGACAGGTCGGTGACGTCACCCATGGTCAAGTAGTCGACCTCGGCGGCGAATTCCTCCTTGAAACCGGAGTTCCAGATCGACGCGGGGATGTACGCGCGGGAGGTCGCGGAGCACTTCTGGCCCTGGTACTCGAAGGCGCCGCGGGTCAGCGCCGTCTTCAACACCGCGCGGTCGGCGCTCGGGTGGGCGACGACGAAGTCCTTGCCGCCGGTCTCGCCGACGAGGCGCGGGTAGGAGCGGTACTTCTCGATGTTGGTGCCGACCGTCTTCCACAGGTACTGGAAGGTCTTGGTGGACCCGGTGAAGTGGATGGCGGCGAGGTCGCGGTGCTCAAGGGCCACCTTCGACACCTCGATGCCGTCGCCGGTGACGAGGTTGATGACACCCTTGGGGAGCCCCGCCTCCTCCAGCAACTGCATGAGCAGCACGGCGGAGTGGGTCTGCGTCGGCGACGGCTTCCAGACCACGACATTGCCCATCAGCGCGGGCGCGGTCGGCAGGTTGCCCGCGATGGCCGTGAAGTTGAAGGGCGTGATCGCGTAGACGAAGCCTTCGAGCGGGCGGTGGTCGAGGCGGTTCCAGACGCCCGGGGAGTTCGCCGGGGGCTGCTCGGCGAGCAGGTCGCGGGCGTACTTGACGTTGAAGCGCCAGAAGTCGACGAGCTCGCAGGGACAGTCGATCTCAGCCTGCTGGGCGGTCTTGGACTGGCCGAGCATGGTGGAGGCCGCGAGAGTCTCGCGCCAGGGGCCGGAGAGCAGTTCGGCCGCGCGCAGGATGATCGCGGCGCGGTCGTCGAAGGACATCGCGCGCCAGGCGGGCGCGGCGGCGAGGGCCGCGTCGATCGCGTCCTGGGCGTCGTCCTGGGTGGCGTTGGCGTAAGTGCCCAGCCGCGCCTTGTGGTTGTGCGGCTGGACGACATCGACGCGCTCGCCGCCGCCCATCCGCCGCTCGCCGCCGATGGTCATCGGCAGGTCGATCGGGTTCTCGGCAAGCTCCTTGAGCTTGACCTCCAGACGGGCGCGCTCGGGCGAACCGGGCGCGTAGCCGTGCACCGGCTCGTTGACGGGGGTGGGGACCTGGGTCACAGCGTCCATGGGATCCGTAACTCCTTTTACGTGAGCGGGTGTTGGGGTCGATCCCCGGGTCAGCCCTTGGTGAGGGTCGAGCGGGCGAAGAAGAGGAGGTTGGCCGGCTTCTCCGCGAGACGGCGCATGAAGTAGCCGTACCAGTCGGTGCCGTAGGCGGTGTAGACGCGCATGCGATGACCCTCGGCGGCGAGTCGGAGGTGCTCGTCGCTCCTGATCCCGTAGAGCATCTGGAACTCGTACTCGTCGAGCTTGCGGCCGGCTCGCCGGGCCAGTTCCTGCGCGATGGAGATGAGGCGCGGGTCGTGGGACCCGATCATCGGGTAGCCGGAACCCTCCATCAGGATCCGCAGAATCCGGACGTACGCCTTGTCGATCTCGTGTTTCTGCTGGTAGGCGACCTCGGCGGGCTCCTTGTAGGCGCCCTTCACGAGCCGGACGCGGCTGCCTGCCCCGGCGAGGCGGCGGGCGTCGGACTCGGTGCGGAAGAGGTAGGCCTGGATGACGCACCCCGTCTGCGGGAAGTCCTTCCGCAGCTCCTCGTGGATCGCGAACATCGAGTCGAGGGTGGTGTGGTCCTCGGCGTCGAGCGTGACGGTCGTACCGATGGCGGCGGCGGCCTCGACGACGGGCCGGACGTTGGCGAGAGCCAGCTCGTGACCGCCGTCCAGCGCCTGCCCGAACATGGAGAGCTTGACGGACATCTCGGCCCGGGTACCCAGTTCGAGCTCCGCCAGCCGGCCGACGAGCGTCAGATAGGCGTCACGGGCGGCGGCGGCCTGCTCGGGGGTGGTGATGTCCTCGCCGACGACGTCCATCGTCAGCTCCAGGCCCTTGGCGGTCAGGTCCTGGACGATCGGCACGATCTCGTCGACGGTCTCGCCGGGGATGAAGCGGTCCACGACCTGCTTGGTCACCGGCGCCGCCGAGATCAGCCGACGCATCTGTTCGCTGCGCGAGGCGGCGAGAATCACGGGACCCAGCACGGGGAACCTCCAAGCGGTCGGACATAAGGGGAACCACCGTGAAACCTAGGGTTGTCTCCGATCGTCGGCCATCGACAGCTGTCACGCATCCGTGCCGCAGATCTCAGACAGATGTATGAAGGCGGCACAGGACCGGCACGGATTCGGCGGGGGAATGCGCGAGAATGCCCGGGTGACATCCGATTCCAGAGGCGACTACCAGGAGCTCGTCGACGAGATCTCCGAACTGCTCGGCGCCCCGGCGACCCTGGAGAACCGCGACTTCGAGCTGATCGCCTTCGGGGCCTACGACGGCGAGGGCGACCTGGACCCGGCCGCCCTGGACCCGGTCCGCACCCGCTCGATCCTCACCCGGCGCTCCACGGCGGCGATCCGCACCTGGTTCGAGGGCTTCGGCATCACCCGGGCGACCGGCCCGGTCCGGATCCCGCCCACCCCCGAGGCGGGTGTCTACCGGGGCCGTATCTGCCTCCCGGTCCGCCATCGGGGCGTCGTCCTCGGCTACGTCTGGCTCCTGGCCGACGACCCGGGACCCACCGCCGCGCAGCTGGACGCGGCCATGGAGGTGACGTCCCGGATCGGCGCGCTGCTCGCGGACGAGGCGCAGCACGGGGCGGATCTCAGCCGGGAGCTGCGGGCGGTGCTGACCGCCGAGCGCGGCTGGCAGGGCGACATGGCGGTGGCGGCCCTGCGCACGGCCCTCGGCACCCGCGGCGACGGCCCGTACACGCTGGTGTGCGTCGCCCCTTGGCCGTCCGCCGACCCGGACGACGCCCCGTCCGCCCGCACGGTGCCGCACGCGACGGCGCTGTGCACGATCCCGTGGGGCCCGGCGGAGCAGCAGTGCCTGGCGGTGCTGGTACGACTGCGGTCGACGGACGCGGGGAGCCCGGCGGAGGCGGCGGCGGCCCGCCTCCTCAAGGACGGCCCGCCCGGCGCCCACCGCGCGGCGGGCGTCGCCCGTCCCCGCACCGGCCTCACCGACCTCGCCACCGCCTGGCAGGAAGCCACGGCGGCGGCCCGCACCGCCCTCGCGGAACCCCGCTTCGCCCCGGTCGCCGACTGGTCCCGCATCGGCCCGTACCGCCTCCTGACCAGCCTCCCCCCGGACTCCGCCCACGACCCCGCCGTGGCCCCCCTCCTCTCCCCCGCCCACCACGAACTCGCCCGCACCGCCGAGGTGTACCTCGACCGCGCGGGCCAAGCGGGGCGCACGGCGGCCGAGTTGGGGATCCACCGCCAGACGCTCTACTACCGCCTGTCACGGGTAGAACAGCTGACGGGTCTTGACCTGGACGACGGGGAGGACCGGTTGTTGCTGCACATGGTGTTGAAGGGGGCTCGGCTGTAAGGCAGTTGGGGGCAACCGGCTACTGGGCGACGCGACGCGTCAGCAGGTCCGCCCGACGTAGTACGCGCCCTGGATCCTGCGGGCGGAGCCCAGCCAGGTCGTACCGGGCCTGACGCACGCCTCGTGGTCGCGCGCCCGGGCGACCCGGACCTTGATGACGACATGCGAGCCGTCCCTGGTGCAGTGGCGGTAGTAGGCGTCGGTACTGGTCTTGTAGAAGCCGCAGGGGGCGGGGGACGCGGGGGGGGCGGCGGCCACCGTGCCGACCGAGGTGAGCACGAGGGCGCCCCACGATCGCCGCGCCGGCCGGTGCGGTTGCTCGAACATGGCCCCACATCGCCGACCGCGGCGGGAGGTGCTGTCCGGCGGAACGCGGCCGGCCGACCAGTCCACCCGCCCCGGATTGGAGCTGCCGGGCACCCCGGCCGGATTCTAGTGTCGATGCCATGACCACCGGCCAGACCTCCGGCTCCCCGACCCCCGCGACACCCAACTGCCCCTCCTCCAAGGCCACTTCGGGCAGTCGTCCCCCACTCCTCACCCGACCCCTGCTCCTCCGCTTCGTCAGCGTGGTCGGCGCCAGTCTCAGTTTCTTCCTGCTGCTCTCGGTCGTACCGGCGTATGCCGCCGAGCGCGGCGGCGGGGGCGCGGCGGGGCTCGCGACCGGGTCGTTGATGCTCGCGACGGTGCTGGGTGAGCTGGTCACGCCCCGGCTCGTCGACCGCTTCGGGTACCGACTCACCCTGATCGCAGGGCTGTTGCTGCTCGGCGCCCCGGCCCTGGTGCTGACCGTCTCCGACAACACCGCGTGGGTCGTCGCGGTGTGCTTCGTCCGCGGGCTCGGCTTCGCGCTGACGATCGTCGCGGGCGGCGCCCTGACCGCGTCGCTGATCCCGGACCAACGCCGGGGCGAGGGGCTCGCGTTGGTGGGCCTGGTGTCCGGCGTACCGTCACTGGTCGCGCTGCCGCTGGGCCTGTGGCTGGCCGAACACCTGGGCTTCGGGCCGGTCGCCGTCGCCGGGGGCCTCGCGGCACTGACCGCGGTCCCCTTCGTCACCGGCCTGCCGGACCGGGCGAGCGGGGCCGACCGCCCCGATGAGCCGATGGGTGTCGTACAGGGCCTGCGAACAGCCGCTCTGCTACGGCCGGTTGTGGTCTTCGCGGCCACCGCGACCGCGGCCGGAATCATCGTGACGTTCCTGCCGCTGGCCGTACCGTCGGCGTCCGCCGGAGTCGTCGCGGTGGCGCTGTTCACGCAGACCGCGGCCTCCACGGCGACACGCTGGCTGGCGGGCCGCCACGGCGACCGGCACGGCAGCGGCCGGCTCGTGCTGCCCGGGCTGCTCCTGTCGGCGGCCGGCGTCCTGGTCATCGCCCCGACCGCGGACCCGGTCGCCGTCGTCACGGGCACCGCCCTGTTCGGCGCGGGCTTCGGCATCACCCAGAACGCCACGCTGACCCTGATGTACGCCCGTTCTTCCGCCGCCTCGTACGGCACGGTCAGCGCGCTGTGGAACCTGGCCTACGACGGCGGAATGGGCGCTGGCGCGGCCGGCTTCGGCATCACGGCCGACCTGACCGGCTACCCGTGGGCCTTCGCACTGACCGCGCTGCTGATGCTGGTGGCGGTGGCACCGGCGGTACGGGACCGGCGGCGCGAGGGCCCGGCCGCGGCCGGATGACCCACCAGGTCGGCGCGCCTCGCGCACGCCCTCCGGCGCCGGCCGGAGCCCCACGGAGAGCGCCCCCATCGGGCCGAGCGTCCGGCGGGCGGCGGGCGGCGGGCGGCGGGCGGCGGGCGGCGAGACCGGCGCTCCGGGCCGACGAACAACCAGCGCATCAACCCACCCTCCGCGCCCCCTCCAGCAGTTGGCGAAGCCCCTCCGTGAGCCTGTCCGCATCCGGCGCCGTCTTCGGGTCGAAGGTCCACTGCATGATGAGCCCGGACATCACGACCATGTAGAACGAGCCGAGCGTGTCGGCGGTCTCGTCCGAGACCTCCTCCTCCGGCACGCCCATGAGCAGGGAGACCAGCCCCCGGCCGCCCTCGCGCTGTGCGAGCGCCAACTGGTCGCGGGCCTCCGGCAGTTGGTCGCCCATCGCCATGATCTCCCCGCTGAGCCGCCACATCGAGCCGGGCCGGCGGAGGGAGTCGACGACGTTCGACCACACCTCCCGGAACCGCTCCAGCGAGCCGGGCGCCCCTTCGAGTCGGTCGCCCCACTCGAAGGACATGTCGTCCACCAGCGAGACGTAGGCCTGCGCGAGCAGCGCGTCCTTCGAGCCGTAGTGGTAGCCGATGGACGCGAGGTTCGTCCCCGACTCCTTCACGATGTCGCGCGCCGTGGTGCGCGCGAACCCCTTCTCCAGCAGGCAGCGCTTCGCGCCTTCGAGCAGATCCTCACGGTGTCCCATGCCCGCCACCCTACCGTCGATTCATACAACCGTCCCATACACATGACTTACACGACCGTTCTATACAAGCGTTCTAGACAACCGTTTAATACGCGCGTACATTCACCGTCATGACGAACTCACCGAGCTCGACGAACCCCGCGAGCACCTCCAACTCCCGTGCCGGGCGCCGCGAATGGACCGCCCTCGGCGTCCTGATGCTCCCGCTGCTCCTCGTCTCCATGGACGTCTCCGTCCTCTACTTCGCCATCCCGGCGATCAGCGCGGACCTGGAGCCGAGCGGCACCCAGCAGCTGTGGATCTTCGACATATACGCCTTCGTCCTGGCCGGCCTGCTGATGACGATGGGCTCGATCGGCGACCGCATCGGCCGCCGCCGGCTCCTCCTGATCGGCGCGGCGGCGTTCGGCGCCGCGTCCCTCATCGCCGCCTACGCGAACAGCGCCGAGACCCTGATCGCCGCCCGCGCGGTCCTCGGCATCGGCGGCGCGACCCTGATGCCCTCGACGATGGCGCTGCTGCGCACGATGTTCACCGACCCCGGCCAGCGCGCGAAGGCGATCGGTCTGTGGTCCGGCGTGATGACCGCCGGTGTCGCGCTCGGCTCGGTGCTGAGCGGGGTGCTGGTCCAGTACTTCTGGTGGGGCTCGGTCTTCCTGATCAACCTGCCCGCGATGGCCCTGCTCCTGCTCATCGGCCCGTTCCTGCTCCCCGAGTCGAAGAACCCGTCCCCCGGCCGCTTCGACTGGCCGAGCGTCCCGCTGTCGCTCGCCGCGGTCCTGCCCGTGATCTACGGCCTCAAGGAGATCCCGTCCGAGGGCTGGCACGTGCAGTACGTCGTCTCGATCACGGTCGGCCTGCTCTTCGCGACCCTGTTCGTCCACCGCCAACGCACGACGGCGTCCCCGATGATCGACCCCACCCTGTTCCGGGCCCGAGGCTTCGCCCCCTCGGTCATCCTCAACCTGGTCTCCGCGTTCGGGATGATGGGCTCGGCCTTCTTCACCACGCAGTACCTGCAGTCGGTGCTCGGCAAGAGCCCGCTGGAGGCGGCCCTGTGGGCACTGCTCCCCTCGGTGCCGATCGGCATGGCGGCCCCGCTCGCAACGACCCTCGTCCAGAAGGGAGTCGACCGCGCCTACGTCGTCGCGGCCGGCTTCGCGACCGCCGCCTGCGGCTACGGCATGCTCGCCGTCACCGGCACCGACGCCCTCTGGCCGGCCCTGGCCGCCGCCGGTGTCCTCGCCTCCGGGATCGTCATGGTGATGTCCCAGATCATGGACCTCGCGATGGGCAGCGCACCGGTGGAGAAGGCGGGCGTCGCGTCCTCGCTGATGGAGACGGGCGCGGAGTTCGGCGGCGCGCTGGGCATGGCGGTCCTCGGCTCCATCGGTACGGCCGTCTACCGCCACGGCATCCCGGCCTCGGCCCCCGCCCCGGCCCACGAGACCCTCGGCGGCGCACTGGCCGTCGCCCGCCGGCTGCCGGGGCACGCGGGAGATGCCCTGACGGCGACCGCACGACAGGCCTTCACCGACGGCATGCACGGCGCGGCGATCGCGGGCGCGGCCCTGCTCCTGGGCGCGGCCTTCGCGGCGGCGCGGACCCTGCGGGGACTGCGGGTGCAGGAGCCGGAGCCGGTGGCGGCGAAGCCGCAGGAAGCACAGGCGTGATGCCCCAACACACAGAAACGCCGGGCGGGTTGAGGATCCTCTCCTCGACCCGCCCGGCGTTCACGTACAAACACGACCGGCACGACTCAGCCCGTCCGGCGCCTTCTCAACACGGGCCGGCAAAATCCAGCCCGTCCGGCGTTTGAGGACGAGGCCCCTTCAGGGCCGATCGGGGGTCTGGGGGCGGAGCCCCCAGCACCACCTCAACACCAGACCAGGATCAGACGAGGTTCACCGAGCGAGCCGACGTCGCGCCGATCTCCTCGGCCACCTCCGCCAGCACACCCGCGGCAACCGTGTCGTCGACCGTCAGAACCGCCAACGCCTCGCCGCCCGCGACCGACCGCGACACCTGCATCCCGGCGATGTTGATCCCGGACTCACCGAAGATACGACCGACCGTGCCGACAACCCCGGGACGGTCCTCGTACCGCAGCACCACCATGTGGTCGGCGAGCGCGAGGTCGACGTCGTAGTCGCCGACCGCGACGATCTTCTGGAGGTTCTTGGGACCGGCCAGCGTGCCGGAGACCGCGACCTCCTCGCCGCTGCTCAGCGTGCCGCGCACGGTGACGACGTTGCGGTGGTCGGCCGACTCGGAGCTGGTCGTCAGCCGTACCTCGACGCCGCGCTCCTGCGCGAACAGCGGGGCGTTGACGTACGACACGGTCTCGTCCACGACGTCCTCGAACACGCCCTTGAGCGCGGAGAGTTCGAGCACCTTGACGTCGTGCTGGGTGATCTCGCCGTAGACCTCGACGTCGAGGCGGACCGCGACCTCGCCCGCGAGCGCGGTGAAGATGCGGCCGAGCTTCTCGGCGAGCGGGAGGCCGGGCTTGACGTCCTCGGCGATGACACCACCCTGGACGTTGACCGCGTCGGGGACGAGTTCACCGGCGAGCGCGAGGCGCACCGACTTGGCGACCGAGACACCGGCCTTCTCCTGGGCCTCGTCCGTGGAGGCGCCGAGGTGCGGGGTGGAAACGACCTGGTCGAACTCGAAGAGCGGGGAGTCCGTGCAGGGCTCCTTCGCGTACACGTCGAGGCCGGCGCCGGCGACGCGGCCCTCCTTGAGCGCGGAGTACAGCGCCTCCTCGTCGACGATCCCGCCGCGGGCCGCGTTGACGATGCGGACGGTCGGCTTGACCTTGCGCAGCGCCTCGTCGCCGATCAGACCGACCGTCTCGGGGGTCTTGGGCAGGTGCACGGTGATGAAGTCGGAGACTTCGAGCAGCTCGTCCAGCGACAGGATCTTGACGCCCATCTGGGCGGCGCGCGCGGGCTGGATGTAGGGGTCGTAGGCGACGACCTTCATCCCGAACGCGGACATGCGCTGCGCGACGAGCGCGCCGATACGGCCGAGGCCGACGACGCCGAGGGTCTTCTCGGCCAGCTCGACGCCCGTGTACTTGCTGCGCTTCCACTCGCCGTTCTTCAGCGCGGCGTTGGCCTGCGGGATGTGGCGCGCGGTCGCCAGCAGCAGACCGCAGGCCAGCTCGGCGGCGGTGACGATGTTCGAGGTGGGGGCGTTGACGACCATCACGCCGGCCTTGGTGGCGGCGGAGACGTCCACGTTGTCCAGGCCGACGCCGGCTCGTGCGACGACCTTCAGCTTCCGTGCGGCGGCGACCGCTTCGGCGTCGACCTTGGTGGCCGAACGGATCAGGATCGCGTCCACGTCGGCGATCGCGGGGAGCAGCTCGCCCCGGTCGGCGCCGTTGCAGTGCCGGATCTCGAAGTCCGGGCCGAGGGCGTCCACCGTCGCGGGCGACAGCTCTTCAGCGATGAGTACGACAGGTTTCGAGCTCACGTGAGTCCTCACAAGTCCATTGCGTGCGGACGGCCGTCCCGACGGCCGCAGGCGGTGGAGGGGCTAGCCGCGGAGACGCACGACGCTGTGGGCCTGACGCGTATTAGTACGGCAGTGTAGTGGCGCGGCGAGGGTCGTCTTACGCCTCTGCGGAAGGATCACCCGTCCGTGACCGGACGGGTTGGACAAAGGGGCCGGAGCACTCGCTCCGGCCCCTCGGCCTCAGGACTTACGCCTCTTCGTCGACCCAGCTCATCAGCTTGCGGAGCTGCTTGCCGGTGGTCTCCAGCAGGGACTCGGCGTCCTTCTGCTTGTACTCGTTGTACTTCTTCAGGCCGCCGTGGTACTCGGCCATCCACTCGCGCGCGAAGGTGCCGTCCTGGATCTCGGCGAGGACCTGCTTCATGGTGGCCTTGGTCTCGTCCGTGATGATCCGCGGGCCGGTGACGTAGTCGCCCCACTCGGCGGTCTCGGAGATCGACCAGCGCATCTTCTCCAGGCCGCCCTCGTACATGAGGTCGACGATGAGCTTCAGCTCGTGCAGGCACTCGAAGTACGCGATCTCGGGCTGGTAACCGGCCTCGGTCAGCGTCTCGAAACCGGCCTTGACCAGCGCGGCCGTACCACCGCAGAGAACGGCCTGCTCACCGAACAGGTCGGTCTCGGTCTCCTCGGTGAAGGTGGTCTTGATGACGCCGGCGCGGGTGCCGCCGATGCCCTTGGCGTACGACAGCGCGAGCGCGAAGCCGTTGCCGGTCGCGTCCTGCTCGACGGCCGCGATACACGGAACGCCGCGGCCCTCCTCGTACTGGCGGCGCACGAGGTGGCCCGGGCCCTTGGGGGCGACCATGCAGACGTCGACGCCGGCCGGCGGCTTGATGAAGTCGAAGCGGATGTTCAGGCCGTGACCGAAGAACAGCGCGTCGCCGTCCTTGAGGTTGTCCTTGATGGACTCCTCGTAGACCTGGGCCTGGATCGGGTCCGGGACGAGGATCATGATGACGTCGGCCTCGGCGGCGGCCTCGGAGGGCGTCACCACGCGCAGGCCCTGCTCCTCGGCCTTCGCCTTGGACTTGGAGCCCTCGTGCAGACCGACTCGGACGTCGACACCCGAGTCACGGAGCGACAGCGCGTGGGCGTGGCCCTGGCTGCCGTAGCCGATGACCGCGACCTTGCGGCCCTGGATGATGGACAGGTCGGCGTCGGCGTCGTAGAACAGCTCGGCCACTTTGGGTTCTCTCCTTGGTGTGCAGGTGTTGCGTCCCACCGTATGACGGCGGGCGGAATCGAAGTTCGGGGGTCTCGGAATGCGGGCGGCCGGGGCCGCCCGCAGACGGTGCTACGCGGAGCGGTCGAGCGCGCGCAGCGAGCGGTCGGTGATGGAGCGGGCGCCGCGGCCGATCGCGATCGTGCCGGACTGGACCAGCTCCTTGATGCCGTACGGCTCCAGCATCTTGAGCATGGCGGTCAGCTTGTCGCTGGAGCCGGTGGCCTCGATGGTGACGGCCTCCGGGGAGACGTCGACGGTCTTGGCGCGGAACAGCTGGACGATCTCGACGATCTGGGAGCGCGTCTCGTTGTCGGCGCGCACCTTCACCAGAACGAGTTCGCGCTGAACGGCGGAACCCGGCTCCAGTTCGACGATCTTCAGCACGTTGACGAGCTTGTTGAGCTGCTTGGTGACCTGTTCGAGCGGGAGTGCCTCGATCACGTTCACCACGATCGTGATGCGGGAGATGTCGGGGTGCTCGGTGACGCCGACGGCGAGGGAGTCGATGTTGAAGCCGCGCCGGGAGAACAGGGCGGTGATCCGGGCGAGGACACCCGGCTTGTTCTCGACCAGGACGGAGAGCGTGTGCTTGGACATTTCTCTGTGGTCTCTCTCGCTCAGTCGTCTTCGTTGTCGCCGAAGTCGGGGCGGACGTCCCGGGCGAACATGACCTCGTCGTTGGAGGTGCCGGCGGCGACCATCGGCCACACCATGGCGTCCTCGTGGACGATGAAGTCGATCACGACGGGGCGGTCGTTGATCGAGTTTGCCTCCTCGATGACCTTGTCGAGGTCGTCGGGGGACTCGCAGCGGATCGCGTAACAGCCCATCGCCTCCGACAGCTTGACGAAGTCGGGGATGCGGGTGCCCGCGCTCGGCTGCTTGCCGTCCGCCTCCGGGCCGCTGTGCAGCACGGTGTTGGAGTAGCGCTGGTTGTAGAACAGGGTCTGCCACTGACGGACCATGCCGAGGGCGCCGTTGTTGATGATGGCGACCTTGATCGGGATGTTGTTCAGGGCGCAGGTGGTGAGTTCCTGGTTGGTCATCTGGAAGCAGCCGTCGCCGTCGACCGCCCAGACCGTGCGGTCCGGGGCGCCGGCCTTGGCGCCCATCGCGGCCGGGACCGCGTAGCCCATCGTTCCGGCGCCGCCGGAGTTGAGCCAGGTGGCCGGCTTCTCGTACTGGATGTAGTGCGCGGCCCACATCTGGTGCTGGCCGACGCCCGCCGCGAAGATCGTTCCCTCCGGGGCGAGTTGGCCGATGCGCTCGATGACCTGCTGGGGGGAGAGCGAGCCGTTGTCGGGCTGCTCGTAGCCGAGCGGGTAGGTCTCGCGCCAGCGGTTGAGGTCCTTCCACCAGGCGCTGTAGTCGCCGGTGTGGCCCTCGCTGTGCTCCTTCTGGACGGCCTGCACCAGGTCGGCGATGACCTCGCGGGCGTCCCCGACGATCGGCACGTCGGCGGCGCGGTTCTTGCCGATCTCGGCCGGGTCGATGTCGGCGTGGACGATCTTCGCGTACGGCGCGAAGCTGTCCAGCTTGCCGGTGACGCGGTCGTCGAAGCGGGCGCCGAGGGCGACGATCAGGTCGGCCTTCTGCAGCGCGGTGACGGCGGTGACCGCACCGTGCATGCCCGGCATTCCCACGTGCAGCTCGTGGCTGTCGGGGAATGCGCCGAGCGCCATCAGGGTGGTGGTGACGGGCGCTCCGGTGAGTTCGGCGAGGACCTTCAGCTCGGCGGTGGCGTGGGCCTTGATGACGCCGCCGCCGACGTAGAGGACGGGCCGCTTCGCGGCGGTGATCAGCTTGGCGGCCTCGCGGATCTGCTTGGCGTGCGGCTTGGTCACCGGGCGGTAGCCGGGCAGGTCCATGACCGGCGGCCAGGAGAAGGTGGTCTTCGCCTGGAGGGCGTCCTTCGCGATGTCGACCAGCACCGGGCCGGGGCGGCCGGTGGAGGCGATGTGGAAGGCCTGCGCGATGACGCGCGGGATGTCCTCGGCCTTGGTGACCAGGAAGTTGTGCTTGGTGACCGGCATCGTGATGCCGACGATGTCCGCCTCCTGGAAGGCGTCCGTACCGATCGCCTTGGACGCGACCTGCCCGGTGATCGCCACGAGCGGCACCGAGTCCATGTGCGCGTCGGCGATCGGCGTCACCAGGTTGGTGGCACCGGGGCCGGAGGTCGCCATGCAGACGCCGACCCTGCCGGTGGCCTGCGCGTAGCCGGTGGCCGCGTGACCCGCGCCCTGCTCGTGCCGGACCAGGACGTGACGCACCCGCGTCGAGTCCATCAGCGGGTCGTACGCCGGAAGGATCGCACCGCCGGGGATGCCGAATACCGTGTCGGCCCCGACTTCCTCAAGAGAGCGGATGAGGGACTGCGCGCCCGTGACGTGCTCGGGGGCGGACGGCTGTCCTCCGGATCGGGGCCGCGGCTGCGGATGGGCCCCGGTGGCCTGCTCGGTCATCGTCATTCTCTTCTCGATGCTGAGGGTTTTTGCGAGGTTTGTGCGGGGTTCTACTGCTGCACGACTCGATCCTGTGCAACAAAAAACCCCTCGTGCCGTGAGGCAAGCGAGGGGAGCGCGCCGGGTGCGGTCGCTGGGAGTTCCGGGTCCGTCCGGACGTCACCAGCTTCAGCCGACGCGCTTTCCAAGTACGAGAATTCGGGTGCGCATGGCATTGACCCTCCCCCCGGCACGCACCGACTGTCAAGTGGGTGGGACGGGAGTCTCATTATGTGAGCGGAGGGCTGTTCCGCCCCCGAAAACGACGGGCACACCACTGGTGTACACCCCCGCGGCGCCGCCCGCGAACGCGGGCTCCGCCGGGCCGTGCGGCACCGGATAGTGGCCGCAGGACAGGGCCCGGCGCAGCCGGTACTCGTCGAGCGGTCCGGAGAAGGCCATGCCCTGCCCGTGCGTGCAGCCCATCGCGCGCAGGGCGACCACCTGTTCCGGCAGGTCGACCCCGTCGGCCACGGACTGGAGCCCGAGGTCCCCGGCGATCCGCAGCAGCCCGCTGGTGATCTTGTGCAGCCGCGCGGACTCGACGACTCCCTCCACCAGACTGCGGTCCAGTTTCAGTACGTCGACGGGGAGCCGCCGCAGCGTCGTGATGGTCGCGTAGCCGCTGCCGAAGCCGTCCAGGGCGATCCGGACGCCGAGCCGCCGCAGGGCGGTCAGGCGTCGCTCCAGCTCGTCCAGGGAGACCCTCGGGTCGGTGTCGGACAGCTCGACGACCAGGGAGCCGGACGGCAGCCCGTGCCGGGTCAGCAGGGCCTCGATCGAGCCGAGCGGCATCGACTTGTCCAGCAGCCGCCGGGCGCTCATCCGCACGGCCACGGACACGGCGGGCCCGGCCGCGAGACGCTCGGCGGCCTGCTCCACGGCCTCCTCCAGCATCCAGCGCCCCAGCTCGGCGGTCTTGTCGCTGTCCTCGGCCACCCGCAGGAACTCGGCCGGCGTGAACAGCACCCCTTGCGAGGACCGCCAGCGCGCCTGCGTGGAGACCGACGTGATCCGGCCGTCCGTCAGCGACACCACGGGCTGGTGCAGCAGCGCGAACTCGCCGTCGTGCAGCGCGGCCCGCAGCCGCGTGGCCAGCTCCGCCTTCCGTACGACGTCCTGCTGCATCTGGGGGGCGTACAGCTCGACCCGGCCCTTGCCGGCGCCCTTCGCGCGGTACATCGCGAGGTCGGCGTTGCGCAGCAACTCCCCCGCGCCCAGGCCAGGTTCGGCGAAGGCGACGCCGATGGAGGCGGCGACACGGACATCGTTGCCGTCGATCAGATACGGCTGGGACAGGGTGATGCGCAGGCGGTCGGCGAGTTCCATGATGTGCCGCTCGCGGGCGGCCCGGTCCCGGGTGCCGTCGCCGACGATCAGGGCCGCGAACTCGTCGCCGCCGAGCCGGGAGGCGGTGTCGCCGTGCCGGACCGCGCCGTCGAGCCTGCGGGCGGCCTGGATGAGGAGTTCGTCGCCGGCCTGGTGGCCGATGGTGTCGTTGACGGCCTTGAAGCCGTCGAGGTCGATGAAGAGGACTGCCGTGCCGCGGTCGGTGGAGCGGCGGCCGGACAGGGCCTGCTGGACGCGCCGGGTGAACAGGGCGCGGTTGGGCAGGTCGGTGAGCGGGTCGTGCTCGGCGTTGTGCTGCAACTGCGCCTGGAGGCGCACGCGTTCGGTCACGTCCCGGCTGTTGAAGATCAGGCCGCCGTGATGGCGGTTGACCGTCGACTCGACGTTCAGCCAGCCGCCGTCGCCGGAGCGGAAGCGGCACTCGATACGGGTGTTGGACTCCTCGAAGGGGCTGGCGGCGAGGAAGCGGCGCACCTCGTGCACCACACAGCCGAGGTCCTCGGGGTGGATGAGCGAGGCGAGCTCGTTGCCGACGAGCTCCTCCGCGGCCTTGCCGTAGACACCGGCGGCGGCCGGGGAGACGTAGCGCAGGATGCCGTTCGGGGCGGCGATCATGATGACGTCGCTGGAGCCCTGGACCAGGGAGCGGAAGTGGTTCTCCTTCTGGGCCAACTCCTGGGTGAGGGTGATGTTGTCGAGCAGCATGATGCCCTGGCGGACCACGAGGGCGAGCACCACACAGCCCGCGGTGATGAGCACCACGCGATCGGGGCTGCGGCCGTTGAGGACGTTGTAGAGGATCCCCAGCGTGCAGACGGCGGCGGCGAGATACGGGGTGAGCGCGGCCAGCGAACCGGCGATGGGCCGGGTGGCCGGATAGCGGCCGTGGTCGGCGCCCGGCGCGGCTGCCGGGTGCTGGACGCCGGTGCGCTGTCCGGGCCGGTGTTCGTGCACCACGCGCGTGTGCCCGTCGTCCTCGGGCCGGGTGTGCCGGGGCGCGGCCCACGGGGCGTAGGCGAGGAGCAGCGAGCCGGCGAACCAGCCCGCGTCGAGCAACTGGCCCGAGTGGTAGTTGTTGTGGAGCAGCGGCGAGGTGAACAGGGCGTCGCACATCACGGTCAGGGCCAGCGCGCCGATCGCGGTGTTCACGGCGGTCCGGTTGACCGAGGAGCGCCGGAAGTGCAGCGCGAGCACCATGCTGACCAGGGCGATGTCGAGCAGCGGGTACGCCAGGGAGAGCGCGGTGTGGGCCACGCTCGGCCCGTCGAACTTGGCGGCCTGGGCCAGCGCGAGGCTCCAGGACAGGGTGAGCAGCGAGCCGCCGATCAGCCAGGCGTCCAGCGCCAGACAGACCCAACCGGCCTTGGTGACGGGCCGTTTGGCCAGCACCAGGAGGCCTACGATGGCGGGCGGCGCGAAGCACAGGAAGAACAGGTCGGCGAAGCTGGGGCTGGGCACGGTGCGCTCCAGGACGACCTCGTACCACCCCCAGACTCCGTTGCCCAGTGCCGCCATCGCCGAGGAGAGCGAGAACAGCAGCCAGGCGGGTCGAAAGCGGATACGGCGGTTTCGCGCGTAGAGGAAGCAGGAGACGGCGGCGGTACCGGCCGCCGCGCTGAGCCCGAAGTCGCCCATGATCAGGGCGACTTGGTGCGATCCCCAGTCGAGCGCGGAACCGACGGCGTATCCCGCGCACACCAGGGCCAGGACGAGTTGCTGGACCAGGCCCCAGCCGCCGGAGGACGGCGGTCGTGGCGGCCGCGCTCCCGGTGAAGTCCGGTCCCGGAGCGCCCCGTTGAGGGTGGTCGTCGCAGACGGTGGCGCACTCACCGGGCCCTCCCGGTCCGTGTCGCTCCCCGGTCCCGCGGGCCCCGGTGCGCTGGATGGGCGTGCCTGCGGCGGCTGTTGTGCCTGCGGTGGTGATGACTGGGGTGACTGTGCCGACCACCCTGATCGCTGCGGCTGCCGTGACCGCCGTGGTTGTCGTGACAGCCGTGGTGGCCGCGTCTGCGCGCGGCGGTGCGCCAGGGTCGCCGTCGGCGGCCCCGCCGCGTCGGATCGCTCGTCCATAGGCCGTGCATCGCCCGTCGCCCCCCTCACAGTCTGAAATGTCCGTCCCCGGCGCCGAACGGTGCGCGGCGCAGCCCCTGCCGGGACGATACACCAGTCTCGTCACTCAGGGACATAGTTCCTCTACGCTCCGTGACGACCAGCGGAGATGCGTGCACGCCCCGCTTCCGGAAGGTTGCGGAGGGTACCGGAAGCGGATTGCACGCCTGTTGCGACTACTCAGTTGGTCCTGTCGTAAGGATCACGTTCCGCAGCGGCTCCTGGTTCACGAACCGTCCCAACTGCTCCACAACCAGACGCTTCGCACGCGGCAGGAACGCCGACGTGGGCCCGCCGACGTGCGGACTGATCAGCACGCCGGGCGCCTGCCACAACGGGTGCCCCTGGGGCAGCGGTTCGGGGTCGGTGACGTCCAACGCGGCGGTGATACGGCCGCTTTCCAGCTCCGCGAGCAGCGCCTTGGTGTCCACGACGGGACCGCGGGCCACGTTGACCAGCAGCGCCCCGTCCTTCATCCGGGCCAGGAACTCGGCGTCGACCAGGTGACGCGTGGTCTCCGTGAGAGGCGTGGACAGGATGACGACGTCCGCGTCCGGGAGCAGGGCGGGCAGTTCGGTGAACGGGTGCACCGGTCCGCGCTCCGTGGTGCGACCGGAGCGCGCCACGCGCGCCACCCGCGCGAGCTCGAAGGGAGTGAGCCGGTCCTCGATGGCCGCGCCGATGGCGCCGTAGCCGACGATGAGGACGGAACGGTCGGCGAGCGCCGGGTGGAAGTCGCCCTGCCAGCGCTCCTGTTGCTGGGCCCGCACGAACTGCGGGATGCCGCGCAGCGAGGCGAGGGTCAGCGCGAGCGCGAGTTCGGCGGTGCTCGCCTCGTGCACGCCGCGGGCGTTGCACAACCGCACTCCCGGGACGATGGAGGAGAGGCTCGAGGTCATGTCGTCGACACCGGCCGTCAGCGTCTGGATGACCTGGAGATTCCGCATGTGCGCCAGTGGCCGCGTCTTCACGGGGTGACGCTTCATGTACGGCACGACGTACAGAACGCAGTCCGCCGGGTCGCCGGGGAACTCCTGATCGCCCTCCTCACCCCCGTCCCAGAACAGGTAGTTGGGCCCCTCGGGGAGCCCTTCGATCTCCTCCGGCGGGATGGGCAGCCACACGTCGACAGTCATGGTCAGGAGGCTATGTCAGGGCCACGCGCGCGCAGAGGTTAGGTTGGTGGGCCAGGAGAGGGAGGGTCACGAGCAGGTGGAGCGCAGGACGATCGGCGCGGGGGCGCTCTCGATGGGGGCCGTCGGGCTCGGCTGCATGCCGATGAACTGGGCCTACAGCGGGTCGCGGCAGCGGGGCGACGAGTCGGTCAGGGCCGTGCACCGGGCGCTCGATCTGGGCATGACGCTGCTGGACACCGCCGACATGTACGGCCCGTTCACCAACGAGCTTTTGTTGGGGCGGGTGTTGAAGGAACGGCGGCGGGACGCGTTCGTGTCGACCAAGGTCGGCCTGCTGGTCGGCGAGCAGCACATCGTGGCCAACGGCCGCCCCGGCTATGTGAAACGCGCCTGCGACGCCTCGCTGCGCCGCCTCCAGACCGAGGTGATCGACCTCTACCAACTGCACCGCGCCGACCCCGAGGTACCGGTCGAGGAGACCTGGGGCGCGATGGCAGACCTCGTACAGGCAGGAAAGGTAAGGGCGTTGGGCATGTGCGCGGTCGGCGCCCGCTCGGCGCGCCGGCCCGGGGCGCGCCTGCATGACGGAACGATCCGCCAACTCCAGCGTGTACAACAGGTGTTCCCGGTGACGGCGGTGCAGGCCGAGCTGTCGGTGTGGTCGACGGAGGCGCTGGACGCGCTGCTGCCGTGGTGCGCGGCGCGCGGGGTCGGTTTCCTGGCCGCGATGCCGCTCGGCAACGGCTTCCTCACCGGCACCCTGACCCCGGGCGAGGGCTTCGAACCGGACGACGTGCGCGCCCGCCACCCCCGCTTCACCGCCGAGATGACCGCCGCGAACCAGCCGATCGTGGCCGGGCTGCGCAGGGTGGCCCGCCGCCACGGCCCCGAGGTCACCCCGGCCCAGGTGGCCCTGGCCTGGGTGCTGGCGCAGGGCCCGCACGTGGTGCCCGTGCCGGGCACCAAGCAGGAACGCTGGGTGACGGAGAACGCGGGAGCGGCGGAACTGCGCCTCACTCCGGAGGACCTCACGGAGGTGGCGGAACTGCCGGCGGCACAGGGCTCCTGGGACTGACCGGGCGTACGCGGGAGAGGCGCTGCCTGAGGCGCTCGCCCCCTGGGACTATCGGGCAGACACGGGACAGAGACAGCCCAGGCGCTCGCCCCCTGAGACTGGCCGGGCATACGCGGAACAGGGACTGCCTCAGGCGCCCGCCCCCTGGGACTGGCCGTCGTACACATGCCAGGGACCGCCGGCGGACGGGCACCCCTGCGCCCCGGAACCAAGCGCGTGACAGGGCTCGATCCTGCGTCGGTCGTCGGTGATCGGGAACCCGTCCGGCGTGAGCGGTGTATGACAAGTAGAACCCGCCCGTCGAAGGGACCTGATCGTGCAACGTCGAGTCGTGTCGGCCGCCCTGGCCGTGACCGCGCTCCTGCTGACGGCCGGCTGCTCCTCCGGCGGCGAGGACCCGCGCTACGGCACACCCACGCCCTCGGGCAGCGCCAGTACGGCCACGGGGTCGTCGTCCTCCGGACAGCCCGCCGCGCGGATCCCGCCCGCCAAGGGCACCGTGAAGGTGCTGCGCACGGTCACCGAGGGTCTGAACACCCCCTGGGGCCTGGCCCCGCTGCCCGACGGGAACCTCCTCGTCTCCTCCCGGGACAACGGCACGATCACCCGGATCACCGAGAAGACGGGCCAGAAGACCGAGCTGGGCACGGTCTCCGGGTTCTCCCCCGCGGGCGAGGGCGGTCTCCTCGGCATCGCGCTCTCCCCGGACTACGCCTCGGACCACATGGTCTACGCCTACTTCACCTCGGCCTCGGACAACCGCATCGTCCGCATGCTGTACGACCCGAAGAAGCCGGCCGGTGAGCAGCTGGGCGCCCCGGACACGATCTTCAAGGGCATCCCCAAGGGCTATATCCACAACGGCGGCCGGATCGCCTTCGGCCCGGACGGCATGTTGTACGCGGGCACGGGCGAGAGCGGTCAGCGGGGCCTGGCGCAGGACAAGAAGTCCCTGGGCGGCAAGATCCTGCGGCTGACCCCGGAGGGCGACCCGGCGCCGGGCAACCCGTTCCCGGACTCGCCGGTGTACACCTACGGCCACCGCAATGTGCAGGGCCTGGCCTGGGACTCCAAGCAGCGGCTGTTCGCCTCGGAGTTCGGCCAGGACACCTGGGACGAGCTGAACGCGATCACTCCGGGCGACGACTACGGCTGGCCGAACGCGGAGGGAAAGAGCAGCGACTCCAAGTACCACAACCCGATCACCCAGTGGCACACCGACGACGCCTCCCCCAGCGGTATCGCCTACGCCGAGGGCTCCATATGGATGGCGGGCCTGAAGGGGCAGCGCCTGTGGCGCATCCCGCTGGACGGCACCAAGGCGTCGGCCGCCCCGCAGGCCTTCCTCACCGGCGAGTACGGCCGTTTGCGCACGGTGGTCTCGGCGGGCGGCGACAAGCTGTGGCTGGTGACCAGCAATACGGACGGGCGGGGCACGCCTAAGTCGGGGGACGACCGGATTCTGGAGCTTCAGGTGTCGTAGCGGGCGCGTCGGCGTCATCGGCCGAGGGGTCCGGCAGGCGGACGACGACCTTGCCGGACTCCAGGTCTATCGGCCCGCGTCCGGGGTCGCCGTCGGCGACGTCGACCCTGGTCATCTCCAGGCGGTTGCGCTCGTCCTCGGTGTGCTTGCGGCCCGGTGAGAACAGTTCCTCGAACATGTTGAACACGGCGCCTCCCCTGGCCCGGTCTCCTACAGCGTACGACTCATCCGGCCGAACGCACGGTGAGCGGGTCGGGCGGGAACAGCCCCAGCCGGTGGGCCACGGCCGCCGCCTCGCCCCGGCCGGAGACGCCGAGCTTGCCGAGGATGTTCGAGACGTGGACGCTCGCGGTCTTCGGGGAGATGAAGAGTTCCTCGGCGATCTGCCGGTTGGTGCGGCCGGCGGAGACCAGGCGCAGGACGTCGCGCTCCCGGCTGGTGAGGCCGAGTGCCTCGACGGGGTCGGCGGAGACGGCTCGTGGCGCCGGGACCCTGGTCAGCGTCAGCCGGGCCCGCTGGGCGAGCAGGGCGACGGAGTCGGCGAGCGGGCGGGCGCCCAGGTGCTCGGCGACGGCGCCGGAGAGCCGGAGGAGTTCGGTGGCGCGGTCACGCCGGTCGTCACCGCTGCCGCCGTCGGTGCCGGATTCGCCGCCTCCGGTTTCGGACAGGAGCGCCTCGGCCAGGCGGTGGCGGACGCGGGCGAGGTCGTAGGGGCGGTCGAGGCGCTCGAAGGCGGCGACCGCCTCGGACCAGTCGTCCGGGGTGGAGCGGCCCTCGGCGCGCAGCAGTTCGGCGCGCAGCCAGCGTTCGTGGGCCTGCCAGACGGGCGCATTGGTGGCGACGCGTTTGGCGGCCTCCCGGATGCGTTCGAGGATCTTGGGGCGGCCGGGGTCGGCGGCGGGCAGGCCGATGGCCTGGGCCTCGGAGACGGCGGCGGCCACCAGCAGGGGCCAGGTCTCGAAGTGGGTGCCGGGCCGGAAGCCGGAGTCCAGGACCTGTTCGAGGGTGGCGCGGGCGTCGAGGAGGCGGCCCTCGGCGGCGGCGACCTGGATCTCGATCCGCTCCAGGGGCTGGTGGTGCTGGGGTGCGACGTCATGGGTGCCGAAGTGCTCGCGGGCGGCGGCCAGTTGGCGGCGGGCCTCGGTCACCTCGCCCCGGGCGAGGGCGAGTTCGGCCCGAAGGCGGGCGTGGAAGCCGCGGGGCTTGGAACTCTGGCCCACCCGCTCGGCCTTGGTCGCGGCCTCGGCGGCCTCGTCCCAGCGGCCCAGGGTGAAGAGGGACTCGGCGAGGTTGCCCCAGATCCAGGCCTCCTTGTCGAACTGGCCGAACTTCTTGGCGAAGGCGAGCCCGGTCTCCAGGATCGGCACGGCCTCGCGGGAGCGGCCGACGGTTTCGAGGGAGGACGGGAGGTTCACATAACTGCGGCCCGCGACACTGGAGATGCCCTCGGCGACCGTCCGTTCGTTCACCTCGACCAGCTCGGCGAGGCCCGCCTCGACATCGCCGGAGGCGACCATGAGGCCGGCCAGGGTGAGGCGGGCGTCCATCTCGATCTCGCGGGCGCCCACCATGCGCGCGTACTCGACCGCGCGCTCGGCGGCCACATAGGCGTCCGGTCCCGGCACGTGCACCATCGACCAGCCGGCGACCTTGGCCAGTACCTCCGCGTGCACCTCGGAGGGCGGCAGACCGCGTACCAGTTCCTGCGCGGAGGCGAGTTCCGACCAGCCGTCGCCGCGTCCCTGGTGCCGGATCAGGACGGAGCGCTGCACCCAGAACCAGGCGGCCCGCAGCGGGTCCCCCTCGTCGTCGATGAGGTGCAGGGCCCGCTTGGTGATCTTCAGGGCGCGTTCGCGCTCCCCGCTGAGCCGCCCGGCCACGGCGGCCTCCGCCATCAGGTCGAGGTAGCGCAGGGGTGTGGTCTCCGGGTCGCAGCCGCAGGCGGGATACACCTCGGCGTAGTCGACGGGCCGCAGTCCGGCGCGCACCTCGTCGGGGACGGTGTCCCACAGCTCCATCGCCCGCTCCAGGAGCCGCAGTTGCTCGGAGTGGGCGTGCCGGCCGCGGGCCGCCACGGAGGCGTCCAGGACGGCGGGGAGGGCCTTTGCGGGGTCGTGGGCGTGGTACCAGTAGCTCGCCAGCCGCATGACGCGCTGGTCGGCCGGGACGAGCGTCGGGTCGGCCTCCAGGGCTTCGGCGTAGCGGCGGTTGAGGCGGGAGCGCTCGCCGGGCAGCAGGTCGTCGCCGACCGCCTCGCGGACCAGGGAGTGGCGGAAGCGGTAGCCGTCGCCGCCGGGCGCGGCCTGGAGGATGTTGGCGCCGACGGCCGCCCGCAGCGCCTCGATGAGGTCGTCCTCGGCGAGCCGGGCGACGGCGGCGAGCAGTCGGTACTCGACGGTGGAGCCGCCCTCGGCGACGATCCGGGCGACCCGCTGGGCGCTCTCGGGCAGTGACTCGACCCGGACGAGGAGCAGGTCGCGCAGGGAGTCGGTGAGGCCCGTGCGGCAGCCGTCGTCGGCGGCGACGGCGAGTTCCTCGACGAAGAACGCGTTGCCGTCGGAGCGCCGGAAGATCTCGTCGACCTGGGCCTGGTCGGGCTCGGCGGCGCGGATGCCGGCGATCTGGCGGGCCACTTCCTGCCGGTTGAAGCGGCCGAGCTCGATCCGGCGGACCGTGCGGAGCCGGTCGAGTTCGGCGAGCAGGGGGCGCAGCGGGTGGCGGCGGTGGATGTCGTCGGCGCGGTAGGTGGCGAGGACGAGGAGGCGGCCGGTGCGCAGGGTGCGGAACAGGTAGGCGAGGAGGTGGCGGGTGGAGGCGTCGGCCCAGTGCAGGTCCTCCAGGGCGACGACGACCGTGCGCTCGGCGGCGACACGCTCCAGGAGGCGCGCGGTGAGTTCGAAGAGGCGGGCCATGCCCTCCTCGTCGCCGCGGCGGGCCCGGTGCGCGGTGGGGGTCTCCGCCAGCTCGGGGAGCAGCCGGGCGAGTTCCTCCTCCTGGCCGGCGGCGGCCCTGGACAGTTCGGCGGGCAGTTCGCGGCGCAGGGCGCGCAGGGCCGTGGAGAAGGGAGCGAAGGGCAGTCCGTCCGCGCCGATCTCGACACAGCCGCCGAGCGCGACGACGGCGCCCCGGCGGCAGGCGGCCGTGGCGAACTCCTCGACCAGCCGGGTCTTGCCCACGCCGGCCTCGCCGCCCAGCAGCAACGCCTGCGGCTCGCCCGCGGCAGCGCGGGCGAGCGCGTCGTTCAGCGTGTCCAGTTCATCGGCCCGGCCGACGAAGACCGGACTGACGGACCTGGTCTCCACGGTCCCGAGGATGTCACGCGGGTCTGACAACGCGGCACTCGTTTTCGGGAGGGCGGTCGCGGGGAGGAGCGCCCCGCCGGCCCGCCGGGCGGGCGCCGTGCGGCCGCCCTCCCGTGTCCGTCCGGTCACGAGGCGCGGGCGAACAGGTGCCTGCGCGGGCGTTCGGTATGCACCTCGCTCTCGGTGACCTGCCCGGCCTGCTCGCGACGGGCGGCACGGGCGCCGCGCACGGCCTCGCGGGCCAGCCGCTCGTTGGCCGCCTGCCGGCGGAGTTCGGCGGAACGGAGCTGGTGCATCTCGTACTCGTACATCTCAAGTCCCTTGGTGGAGGCGGTTTTTCGGGCTTCGCTTTCTGCGATGCCTCAACCTTCGTCTCCAAGGGGGGTCCGCCACATCGGGAGAGTTCCGCATCTTGCGGGACCGGGAGGGCCTTAGACGTGCGTAAGGGGCCCCAGGTCCTCCGTAAGGTGCTTACGGAGGACCTAGGACCCCTGATGAACTGCGGTGACTCAGCTGCTCGCGGAGGGCAGGCTGAGCAGGACGTCGGTGTACTTCAGGACGGCCAGGAGCAGGCCTACGACGCCGAGCGCGACGCCCGCCCAGGAGACCGACTTGATCCAGGTGGCCTGCGGCTTGCCGGGGGCACCGAAGGCGGGCCGGACGAGGGCGCCGACGCCGACGAGCAGGCCCACCAGGGCGAAGATGCCGGCCCACAGCGCGGTGGTGTGCCAGGCGTCGCCGTAGACCTCCTTGATCTGCGTCGCGACGCTCGCGGTGGAGGAGGTCGAGAGCTGGCCCTTGAGGGTCTCGCGGGCGGCGGCGACGGAGCCGATCCAGCCGCCGGAGAGCGAGATGAAGCCGAGCGCGGCGGACACGACGGCGGCGGCACCCTGGCCGACGCCGGCGGAACCTTCCGGTTCCTCCAGTCCGAGCTTCGCGAGCTCGGCCGCGTACTCCTCCTCGGTGAGGTCGTCCTCGTCCTCGGAGGCCTCGGCCTCGGTGGCATCCGCGTCGGCGGACTCCTGCTCGGTCACTTCCTCGTCGGTCTTGGTGACATCGGTCTTCGTCACATCGGTCTTGGTGACGTCGACGGTTTCCGCGTCGCTCTTCACCTCGGGGGCCTCGTTCGCGGCCTCGTCAACAGTCTTGGTACCCATGGTGCGCACGGTAGGGGTGGTTTCTGAGAAGTTCCTTAAAGATCGGCCCCCGCCGCACGCGCGCGTGCCTCGCGCCACTCGGGTGCGAGCACGGACCACACCTCGGTGTCGTGCCGCAGGCCCCCGTGGGGGTGTGACTGGCGAAGGATCCCGTCCCTGGTCATGCCCATGCGGCGGGCAACATTCAGGCTCTTCTCATTGCCTGCGGCGGCATGCCATTCGACCCGGTGGATACCGCGCTGTTCGACGGCGAAGTCGATAAGAATCCGTATCGCGCGCGTGATCAGTCCGCGCCCGGCAGCGGCGGGTTCGAGCCAGCAGCCGACCTCGCAGTTGCCCTGGTCGGCGTGGAAGTTGAGGAAGAGGACACCGCCGACGAGCTTGCCGTCCAGCCAGATGCCGTGCAGGGACGCGCTGTCGGCGGCGCGCAGGTCGGCGTAGCGCTGGAGCATGGCCCGCGCGGACTCGACGTCCGTCTCCTTGGAGCCGAAGGAGATGTACTGGCCGATGAACTCCCGGCCGCGGTCCAGGTGGGCGAGGAACTCCTCGGCGTGCCAGGGCTCCAGGGGACGCAGTTCGGCCCCGTCGTCACCCAGGGATATCGCGTACATCCTGCTCCCGCTCCTTCGCCAGTACGTCCGCCACCTCGGCGTCCGTCGCAGCGGCCAGCCTCTCATGGGCGGCGCGGCACTCGGGGGGCTCGATGCTGATGCGGGGCAGGACGCGGTCCAGGCGGCGCGGCAGCCACCAGTTGGCGCCGCCGAGCAGGTGCATGAGGGCGGGCACCAGCAGCGTACGGAGGACGAAGGCGTCCAGGGCGACGGCGGAGGCGAGCGCGATGCCGAACATGGCGATCACGCGGTCGCCGCTGAGCACGAAGGCGAGGAAGACCGAGATCATGATGACGGCGGCCGAGTTGATGACCCGGCTGGTCTCGGCGAGGCCGACGCGGACGGCCCGGCGGTTGTCGCCGGTTTCCAGCCATTCTTCGTACATCCGGCTGACCAGGAAGACCTGGTAGTCCATGGAGAGCCCGAAGAGGACCGACACCATGATCACGGGGAGGAAGGGTTCGATGGGCCCGGCCCGGCCGAGGCCGAGGAACTCGCTCCCCCAGCCCCACTGGAAGATCGCGACGACGACTCCGAAGGCGGCCGCCACGGCGGCGACGTTCATCGCGGCGGCCTTGAGCGGGATGCCGACGGACCGGAAGGCGAGCAGGAGCAGCACACAGCCGAGCGAGATGACGACCCCGACGAACAGCGGGAGCTTGCCGACGATCACGCCGGCGAAGTCGTCGTAGCTGGCCGTCACCCCGCCCACGTGGATGTCCAGCGAGGTGCCCGTCTCGGCACGGGGCAGTACCTCGGTGCGCAGCCGGTCGACGAGATCGCTGGTCCGCCGGGACTGCGGTGCCGAGTCCGGTACGACGGTGAAGTACCCGGTGGAGCCGCCGGCGTCGTAGGTCACCGGGGTCACGGAGGCGATGCCCTCGGTGGTGCGGAGGGTGGCGTCGAGGTTGTCGAGGGCGAGCTTGTCCTCGGCGCCGTCGATCTTCGTGACGAGCGTGAGCGGGCCGTCGACGCCGGGGCCGAAGCCGTCCGCGAGGAGGTCGTAGGCCTGGCGGGTGGTCGACGTCTTCGGGTCGTTGCCCTGGTCGGAGGTGCCCAGGTGGAGCGAGAGCGTCGGCAGGGCGAGGACGGTGATGACGGCCAGGGCGAGGGCGCCGAGGAGTTTGGGGTGGCGTTCGACGAACGCGGACCAGCGGGCGGCGAGCCCGGTGGGCAGCTCCGGCTCGGGTCCGTGTTCGGCCAGCCGGCGCCGTTCGCGGCGGCTGAGGGCGCGCGGTCCGATGAAGGACAGCAGGGCCGGGAGCAGGGTCACGGAGGCCGCGACGGTGAGCATCACGGTCAACGAGGCGGCGATGGCGACCCCGTTGAGGAAGCCGAGCCGCAGGATCAGCATGCCCAGGAGGGCTATGCACACCGTGGCGCCCGCGAAGACGACCGCGCGTCCGGTGGTGACGACCGCGTTGGTGACCGACTCGGTGACGGACAGTCCGCGTTTCAGTCCGCGCCGGTGCCGGGTCACGATGAACAGGGCGTAGTCGATGCCGACGCCGAGCCCGACCAGCATTCCGAGCATGGGCGCGAAGTCGGCGACGGTCATGGCGTGTCCGAGCAGCACGATCGCCGCGTAGGCGGTGCCGACGCTCACCAGGGCGGTGCCGATGGGCAGCAGCGAGGCGGCGAGCGAGCCGAAGGCGAGGAACAGCACGAGGGCGGCGACGGCCACCCCGACGATCTCGGCGGTGTGCCCGCTCGACGACTCGGTCAGCCCGATGGCGCTGCCGCCCAGTTCGACCTGGAGCCCTTCGGTCTCGGCGGCCTTCGCGGCGCGGACGACCGCCTGCGCCTCGGACTTGTCGATGTCCTCGGCCTGGTGCGCGAAGGTGACGGTGGCGTACGCGGTCCGCCCGTCGGCGCTGATCCGGCCGGTGCCCTGCCCGTCGTACGGGCTGACTACGGAGGCGACTCCGGGCAGACCGGAGATCTTGTCCAGGGCCTCGGTCATGGTCTGTTCGACGTCGGCGGCGCGGACGGAGCCGGGCGAGGTGCGCCAGACCACGGTGTCGCTGTCGCCGCCGAGGCCCGGGAAGCTCTCCTTGAGCAGCTGAGTTGCACGGCCCGACTCGGTGCCGGGGGCCTCGTAGTCGTTCGAGTACGCCGAGCCGGTGACGGCGGCGGCAGCGGTGACCCCGCCGAACGCGAGGAGCCACAACAGGACGGCGGCGAGGCGGTGCCGAACACACCAGCGGGCAAGGGCTGCCACGAACGTGCTCCCGGGGATGGCGAATTGTGGATCTTTGACCGGGAGAAATCGTTCAAGGGATGAACAGCCCGCAAAGAACGCATGAGCAATACGCGGCCCACTCTCGCAGCCGAAAGTGATCGTTGATGACGTTCGAGGGCTTCATCGCCGGAGTGGGAGCGAGATCACAGGACAGTAACGGCGACTCTGTCACCCCGGAAGGCGCCTCAGTCGAACTGGTCCCCCAGCGCCATCACCATCGCGCCGACGACCAGCAGCCACAGCGCCCGTCTGGTACGGCCACGGGAGCCGAGCACCGACGCGAGCGCGCACAGCGCGGCCCCCACCGCATAGGCGGCCGGGACCAGCACCGGTTCGGAACCGGTGGCCCGGAGCACCGCCGCGGCCACACCGGCCAGGGCCAGCACGGCACCGGTCAGGGCCGCCGTCCAACGGGCCCGCCGCGCGTCCAGTGCGGGATCGTCGAAGTCCGGTGTCTCGGATTCTCCGCGTCCGTCCATGGCGGGCGAGAGTAGCGCGTCCTCCTGAGAGACCTCGTGCACGGCCAACCGACGTCCTCCACAATCTCGTTGCTCTCCCACAGGAAGCTACGCAGAACCGGAGGGGCCCGTTCACCGAACATCCCCGGGGGACGCATCTCACTCGATGCGTCCCCCGGGGATGTCGATTTCCTACGGCGGCTCAGCCCTCGCTGACGCCCAGCTGCTCAAGGACGAGTTCCTTGACGCGGGCCGCGTCGGCCTGACCGCGGGTCGCCTTCATGACGGCGCCGACCAGGGCACCGGCCGCGGCCACCTTGCCGCCGCGGATCTTGTCGGCGATGCCCGGGTTGCCGGCGATGGCCTCCTGGACGGCGGTGGTGAGGGCGCCTTCGTCGGAGACGACCTTCAGACCGCGCTTCTCGACGACCTCGTCCGGGGTGCCCTCGCCGGCGAGAACGCCCTCGATGACCTGGCGGGCCAGCTTGTCGTTCAGCTCACCGGCGGTCACCAGCGCGGTGACCCGGGCGACCTGCTCCGGCGTGATGGGCAGCTCGTCGAGCGCCTTGCCCGACTCGTTGGCGCTGCGCGCCAGTTCACCCATCCACCACTTGCGCGCGGAGGCCGCGTCGGCACCCGCGTCGATCGTGGCGACGATCGGGTCGATGGCACCGGCGTTGAGGATCGACTGCATGTCGAACGCGGAGATCCCCCACTCCTCGGTCAGCCGGTTGCGGCGGGCCAGCGGCTGCTCGGGCAGCCCGGCGCGGATCTCCTCGACCCACGCGCGCGAGGGGGCCACCGGCACCAGGTCGGGCTCCGGGAAGTACCGGTAGTCCTCCGCCTCCTCCTTCACGCGGCCCGAGGTCGTCGACCCGGTGTCCTCGTGGAAGTGGCGGGTCTCCTGGATGATCGTGCCGCCGGAGTTCAGCACCGCGGCGTGGCGCTGGATCTCGTAACGGGCGGCACGCTCCACGGAGCGCAGCGAGTTGACGTTCTTGGTCTCGCTCCGCGTGCCGAACTTCTCGCGGCCGTGCGGGCGCAGCGACAGGTTCACGTCGCAGCGCATCTGCCCCTGCTCCATGCGGGCCTCGGACACCCCGAGCGCCCGGATCAGCTCGCGCAGCTCGGCGACGTACGCCTTCGCGACCTCGGGAGCGCGCTCGCCCGCACCCTCGATCGGCTTGGTGACGATCTCGATGAGCGGGATGCCGGCGCGGTTGTAGTCCAGCAGCGAGTGCGAGGCGCCGTGGATACGGCCCGTCGCGCCGCCGACGTGCAGCGACTTGCCGGTGTCCTCCTCCATGTGGGCGCGCTCGATCTGCACCCGGAAGGTCTCGCCGTCCTCCAGCTGGACGTCGAGGTAGCCGTTGAAGGCGATCGGCTCGTCGTACTGGGAGGTCTGGAAGTTCTTCGGCATGTCCGGATAGAAGTAGTTCTTCCGGGCGAAGCGGCACCATTCGGCGATCTCGCAGTTCAGCGCGAGGCCGATCTTGATCGCGGACTCGACGCCGATCGCGTTGACGACCGGGAGCGCGCCGGGCATGCCGAGGCAGGTCGGGCAGGTCTGCGAGTTCGGTTCGGCGCCCAGTTCGGTCGAACAGCCGCAGAACATCTTGGTCTTGGTGCCGAGTTCGACATGGACCTCAAGGCCCATGACGGGGTCGTACGACGCGAGAGCGTCCTCGTACGACTCCAGGTCGGTCGTGGTGGTCACGGTGAACTTTCCCTCTCAGCCCAGCAGGACGTCGTCGTCGCCCAGCCGCTTCAGCTCGCGGTACAGGATGGCGAGGCCGGTGACGATCGCGACGGCGGAGACCGTGGCGTCGATCAGACGGAGCGTGTCGTGCTCGGTGCGCGCCTTCTTGATCTGCTTGGCGACACCCAGCGCGCCGAACGCGGTGGTGGCCATCGACACATAGGTGCCGGACTTGGACTTCTTGAAGCCCTTGGCCTTCGACAGTGCGTTGCTCACAGCGACGGTGCCTCCTCAAGCAGCGGGTGGCCCCACTTTTCCACGAAGGCGGCCTCTACGGCGGCGCCGACCTTGTAAAGCCGGTCGTCCTTCAGCGCCGGGGCGATGATCTGGAGCCCGACCGGCAGGCCGTCCTCCGGCGCGAGACCGCAGGGCAGCGACATGGCCGAGTTGCCCGCCAGGTTCGTCGGAATGGTGCACAGGTCCGCGAGGTACATCGCCATCGGGTCGTCGGCACGCTCGCCGATCGGGAAGGCGGTGGTCGGCGTCGTCGGCGACACGATCACATCGACGCTCTCGAACGACTTCTCGAAGTCGCGGGTGATGAGCGTACGGACCTTCTGGGCGGAGCCGTAGTAGGCGTCGTAGTAACCACTCGACAGCGCGTACGTGCCGAGCATGATGCGGCGCTTGACCTCGGGGCCGAAGCCCGCCTCACGGGTGAGGGAGGTGACCTCCTCGGCGGAGTGCGTGCCGTCGTCGCCGCTGCGGAGGCCGTAGCGCAGGCCGTCGAAACGGGCGAGGTTCGACGAACACTCGGACGGCGCGATCAAGTAGTACGCCGACAGGGCGAGGTCGAAGGACGGGCAGTCCAACTCGACGATCTCGGCGCCCAGTTCCTTGAGGACCTCCACGGCCTCGTCGAAACGCTGGATGACACCGGCCTGGTAGCCCTCGCCGCGGAACTGCTTGACGACACCGACGCGCATGCCGGCGACACTGCCGTTCCGGGCGGCCTCGACGACCGGCGGGACCGGGGCGTCGATGGACGTGGAGTCCAGCGGGTCGTGCCCGGCGATGACCTCGTGCAGCAGCGCCGCGTCCAGGACCGTACGGGCGCAGGGCCCGCCCTGGTCGAGGGAGGAGGAGAACGCGACCATCCCGTAGCGGGACACGGCCCCGTACGTCGGCTTGACGCCGACCGTGCCGGTGACGGCGGCCGGCTGGCGGATGGACCCGCCGGTGTCGGTGCCGATCGCGAGGGGCGCCTGGAAGGAGGCGAGCGCGGCGGAGGAACCGCCACCGGAACCGCCGGGGATCTTGGTGAGGTCCCACGGGTTGCCGGTGGGCCCGTACGCACTGTTCTCGGTGCTGGACCCCATGGCGAACTCGTCCATGTTGGTCTTGCCGAGGATGACGACGTCGGCGGCCTTGAGCCGCTTGGTGACCGTCGCGTCGTACGGCGGGATCCAGCCTTCGAGGATCTTGGAGCCGACGGTCGTCGGGATGCCCTCGGTGGTGAAGATGTCCTTGAGCGCGAGCGGAACGCCTGCGAGGGGGCCGAGTTGCTCACCCCGGGCGCGCTTCTCGTCGACGGCGCGGGCCTGCGCGAGGGCACCCTCACGGTCGACGTGCAGGAAGGCGTGCACCTTCGCGTCGACCTCCTCGATCCGCGCGAGGTGGGCCTCGGTGACCTCCACGGCCGTGAGCACGCCGGACGCGATGTTCGCGGCGGTCTCGGCGGCGGTGAGCCGGATGATGCTGCTGTGGTCCGTCATGGTGATTAGTCCTCCCCCAGGATCTGCGGCACCTTGAAACGCTGCTGCTCCTGGGCCGGGGCGCCGGAGAGCGCCTGCTCGGGGGTGAGCGAGGGACGGACCTCGTCCGCGCGCATGACGTTCGTCAGCGGCAGCGGGTGAGAGGTCGGCGGTACGTCTTGGTCGGCGACCTCGCTGACGCGGGCGACCGCGCCGATGATGTCGTCCAGCTGTCCCGCGAAGTGCTCGAGCTCTTCGGGCTTCAGCTCCAGACGCGCCAGCCGGGCGAGGTGGGCGACCTCCTCGCGCGTGATGCCAGGCATGCAGCGTTCCTCTGGGGTGAGTGTGTGTGGTTTGGGGCCAATCCTATGGGGCAACACCGGGTACCCGGTAAACGGTTTGATCGGCCACATCACAACAGGGCTAAGGGGCAACCCCCTAGGGGCGCGGGGAACTGCGCGACCGGCCACGACGCGCCCGCAGCCGCGAACGGACAGAAGCCCCCACCCCTGTAGGCGCAAGCAGTCAGCCGATCCGCTCAGGATCGTCCGCCGCGGCCGCCGGCAGCGCCGCCCGCGGCCGCTGCCACCCCCGAGACCCCCGCGCCAGCAACCACGCCGTCATGTCCTCCGGAGGCATCGCCGCGGCGACCAGCCACCCCTGTACGGCGTCGCAGCCCAGGTCCCGCAGCCGCTCCCACGTCTCGTCGTCCTCGACACCCTCCGCGACGACGAGCAGCCCGAGCGAGTGCGCGAGATCCACCGTGCACCGCACGATCTCCGCGTCCTCCGTGTCCACCGCGAGCCGCGCCACGAACGACCGGTCGATCTTCAACTCGCTGACGGGGAGCCGCCGTAGATGCACGAGGGACGAGTACCCCGTGCCGAAGTCGTCGAGGGACATCTTGACGCCGTGGCCGGTGAGGCCGTTGAGCGTGTCGGCGGCGCGCTGGGGGTCCTCCAGGAGGACGTGTTCCGTGATCTCCAGCTGGAGCGACCCCGCCGGGACCCCGTGCCGGGCGAGGCGCGCGGCGACCGAGCCCGCGAAGCCGGGGGTGTGCACATCGCGCGGGGAGACGTTCACCGCGACCGGCACGAACAGGCCCTGGGCGCGCCATCGGGCGACCTGGGCGAGGGCCGTGTCGAGGACGTACTCCGTCAGATGGGGCATCAGTCCGGACGACTCGGCGATCGCTATGAACTCGTCCGGCGGCACCTTCCCGCGCTCCGGATGCACCCATCGCACCAGTGCCTCAAGACCCGCGACCTGGCCGTCGAAGCGGACCTTGGGCTGGTAGTGGACCTGCACCTCGTGCGCGTCGAGGGCACGGCGCAGATCGCCGAGGAGGCCGAGCCGGTCGGGGGTGTTGGAGTCCCGCTTGGACTCGTAGACCTCCACACCCGTACGGTCCCGCTTCGCCTGGTACATCGCGACGTCCGCCCGGCGCAGCATGCCCTCGGCGTCGAGGGCGTGGTCGGGGAAGACGGCGACGCCCGCACTGGCCTCCAGGACGAGCGTGAGCCCGTCGAGGTCGAGCGGGGAGCTGAGCGCGGCGACGAGGTTGCGGGCGACCCGGGTCGCGGACGTGGTGGAGTCGGCGACGGGCAGCAGGACGGCGAACTCGTCGCCGCCGAGCCGCGCGGCCTCCGCCCCGCGCGGCAGCGCCACCCGCAGCCGGTCGGCTATCTGCAACAGCAGCCGGTCACCGGCAAGATGACCGAGAGTGTCGTTGACCGATCGGAAGCGATCGAGGTCGATCAGCATGAGCGCGGCCTTGGCGCCGATGCGTTCGGCGTCGTCCAGGGCGGTCCAGATGCGCTCCAGGAGCCACTGCCGGTTGGGCAGCCCGGTCAGCGGGTCGCGCAGTTGCTCCTCGGCCCGGGCGCGGGCCATCCACAGGGTGGAGTCGAGGGCGATGAGCGGGATCGAGAAGAGGGGCAGCAAGACCGGCTGGGCGATCGCGACCACACAGATCAGCGGGGCGATGCCGAGCAGGGCGACCGCGACAAGGCCCTGTCTGAGCAGGGCGGTGCGGGCGACGGTGGGCAGTCCGCCGTGGCGCGGGGCGTGCAGGTACCAGAGCAGGGTGCGGGTGACGGCCAGATAGGCCAGGGCGACCAGGATCACTTCGGGGGCGGTGTAGACCGTCCAGGTGTCCGGGTTCCAGGGCTTCTCGACGGACGGCACCCGGCCGAACGCGCCGAGCACGAGCGCTCCGGCGGCTATGCCGAGGATGTCGACGGCGCCGTGCAGTACGCCCTGTCGCCAGCGGTTGCGGCGGGCTATGCCGACCAGGACGACGACGGTGAGGCTGACCATGCCGGCGGCGACCCAGCCGTAGAGCAGCAGGACACCGAGGGTGAGGGCGGCGCCCGAGCCGGTGCCGCCCCACCAGCGGGCGCGGCCGAGGGCGACCAGGTGGCCGACGATGATGCCGGTGAGGACCGCCAGCGACCAGCCGACGGTGCCGGACGGGAAGAGCGCGTGGTCGCCGGTGAACGCCCGGAAGAAGCCAGCGCCCAGGACGAAGCCGGCCGCGGCCACGACCGCCGTGGGCAGCGCGGGCCAGTTGAGATGGCGTCCGGTCTCGCCGCCCGGCAGTGGGGAGGCGTGGCCGGCGGAGAGTGGTGCGTCGTGGCGCGCGTCCGGTGTGGAGTACTGTCCGGTGGCGCGCGGCTGGGCTCTGCCCGGACGCTCCACGGGGCGCGCTCCCGGGCGGCTCCCCCGCCAGGCGCCGGTGAGCCGGCGCAGGAGTGAGTCCGGGGGGGCGCTCTCGGTCGGTTCCATTCCCGTCCCTCTCACAGCCGGCGGTGCCCACGCCACGCGGTCCGATGCCCGACTTCCATCACCGGTACCGCGTTTGGAAAACCCTTCCCCTTGCTCACCAAGAGCAGGGGGTTGCCCCAACCGCAGCTGGGCACGGCAGGTGCACACCTCAACAGTAGGCCGCAGAAGGCTTCCACGGGCAGCGGTCGTAGACGGTTGCCCGAATGCGACCCGGCCACCCGTATGCATCTGGTATGCGCCGATCGGGTGGCCTTCAACCGCTGCTCCTCGCTACTCCTCGGCCGGAAGCGCGACTTCGGCGGCCGCCTCGGGGCCCTGTTCCAGCAGAACGGTGAAGCCGTCCTCGTTCAGAACCGGCACCTTGACCTGCATCGCCTTGTCGTACTTGGAACCAGGATTGTCACCTACGACGACGAAAGACGTCTTCTTCGAAACAGAACCGGTCACTTTCGCTCCCCGGCTCTGCAGGGCGTCCTTCGCCCCGTCCCTCGTGAAGTGTTCGAGTGTGCCGGTCACGACGACGGTCAGCCCTTCGAGCGGACGCGGGCCCTCGTCCTCGGCGGAACCCTCGTCCTCCATCCGGACCCCGGCGGCCCGCCACTTGCGGAGGATCTCCTGGTGCCAGTCCTCGGCGAACCACTCCTTGAGCGAGGCGGCGATGATCGGGCCGACGCCCTCGGTGTTCGCCAGCTCCACCTCGTCGGCCTGCTCGATACGCTCGATCGAGCGGAACTCGCGGGCCAGCGCCTCGGCGGCGACCGGGCCGACATGACGGATCGACAGCCCGGTGAGGATGCGGGCGAGCGGGCTCTCCTTGGCCGCCGCGATGGTCTCCAGCATCGCCAGCGCGTTCTTCTTCGGCTCGCCCTGCTGGTTGGCGAAGACCGTCGCGATCTTCTCCTCGCCGGTCTTCGGATCGCGCTTGGGCAGCCCGCTGTCCTGGTCCAGGACGTACGCCTTGATGGGCAGCAACTGCTCGATGGTGAGGCCGAACAGGTCGCCCTCGTCCTTCAGCGGCGGGTCGGCCGGCTCCAGCGGCTTGGTGAGGGCGGCGGCCGAGACATAGCCGAAGTGGTCGATGTCCAGCGCCTTGCGGCCGGCGAGGTAGAAGAGCCGCTCCCTCAACTGGGCAGGGCAGGTACGGGCGTTGGGGCAGCGGAGGTCGATGTCGCCCTCCTTCATCGGCCGCAGCGGGGTCCCGCACTCGGGGCACTCGGCGGGCATCACGAACTCCCGCTCGCTGCCGTCGCGCAGATCGGCGACCGGGCCGAGGATCTCCGGGATCACGTCACCGGCCTTGCGCAGCACCACCGTGTCACCGATGAGGACGCCCTTGGCCTTGACGACCTCCTGGTTGTGCAGCGTCGCGAACTCGACCTCCGAGCCGGCCACCGTCACCGGCTCGACCTGGGCGTACGGCGTGACCCGGCCCGTACGGCCCACGCCCACCCGGATGTTGACGAGCTTGGTGTTGACCTCCTCGGGCGCGTACTTCCACGCGATCGCCCAGCGCGGGGCGCGGGAGGTGGAACCGAGGCGTCCCTGGAGGGGAATCTCGTCGAGCTTGACGACCACGCCGTCGATCTCGTGCGCGACGGAGTGGCGGTTCTCGCCGTAGTACCTGATGAACTCCCGTACGCCGTCGAGGTCGTCGACCACCCTGTTGTGCGTGGACGTGGGCAGGCCCCAGGTATGCAGCAGGGCGTACGCCTCGGAGAGACGGGTGAGGGGGTCGAAGCCCTCCAGGGCTCCGATGCCGTGCACGACCATGTGCAGGGGGCGGGAGGCGGTGACGCGCGGGTCCTTCTGGCGCAGTGAACCCGCCGCCGCGTTACGGGGATTGGCGAAGGGCTTGTCGCCGGCCTCGACCAGGCGGGCGTTGAGCTCCTCGAACTTCTCCATCGGGAAGTAGACCTCGCCGCGGATCTCCACGAGGTCGGGCACGCGGTCGCCGGTCAGCCGGTCCGGGATCTCCGCGATCGTCCGCACGTTGGGCGTGATGTCCTCGCCCGTACGGCCGTCGCCGCGGGTCGCCGCGCGCGTGAGGCGGCCGTGCTCATACGTCAGGTTGACGGCGAGGCCGTCGACCTTCAGCTCGCACAGGAAGTGGTGGTCGGAGGCGCCGACGTCCTTGTGGACACGCTCGGCCCAGGCCGCCAGCTCCAGGTCGTCGAACGCGTTGTCCAGGGAGAGCATGCGGGAGGGGTGGACGACGGAGGTGAACTCCGTCTCGTACGCCCCCGCGACCTTCTGCGTCGGGGAGTCCGGCGTGCGCAGCTCCGGATACTCCTCCTCCAACGCCTCCAGAGAGCGCAGGAGTTTGTCGAACTCCGCGTCGCTGACGACCGGAGCGTCGTTCACGTAGTAACGGAAGCGGTGCTCCTCGATCTGCTCAGCGAGGTGCGCGTGCTTCTCCCGTGCCGCTGCGGGCACCGCCGTCTCCGCTTCCTTGTCGCCGGCCACCGTGTTGTCCTTCCGTCACTCAGGGTTGTCCGCGAGGGATCTCGCCGCCCGGACGCAGTGGGCGAGAGCCTTGCGCGCGTACTCGGGGGAAGCCCCCGCGAGTCCGCACGCCGGGGTGATGGTGACCGCCTCCGCGAGCAGTCCCGGTCGCAGCCCCAGCCTGCGCCACAGCGTTCTGACACCCATGACGCTACCGGCAGGGTCTGACAATGCGGTGTCCGTGCCCGGCACGACACCGGCGAAGAGCCGGGTGCCGGCCTCGACCGCCTCGCCGATCACGTCGTCGTCACGCTCGGTGAGGAGCGAGAAGTCGAAGGAGACGCCGGCCGCGCCCGCCCGGCGCAGCAGGGCGAACGGCACGTCCGGCGCGCAGGAGTGGACGACGACCGGGCCGTCCGCGTGCACCCCGACGACCTCGCGGAGGGTGCTCTCGACGAGTTGGCGGTCCACGGCGCGGTAGGTGCGATAGCCGCTGGCGGACCTGACCTGTCCGCGCAGCACGCCGATCAGGGACGGCTCGTCGAGTTGCAGCACGATCTGGGCGCCCGGGACACGGCGTCGGACCTCGGCGAGGTGGTTGCGCAGGCCTTCGGCGAGCGAGCCGGCCAGGTCCCGGCAGGCGCCGGGGTCGGAGAGCACGGCCTCGCCGTTCCTCAACTCCAGCGCGGCGGCCAGTGTCCAAGGCCCCACGGCCTGCACCTTGAGCGGCCCCTCGTACCCCTGCGTGAACTCCTCGAACGCGTCGAGGTCCTCCCCCAGCCACGCCCACGCCCGCTTGGTGTCCCGCCCCGGCCGGTCCCCGATCCGCCAACCGCTGGGCTCCACGCGCGCGTACACGTCGACGAGCAGCCCGGCGGTCCGCCCGATCATGTCCGCACCGGGCCCCCGCCCGGGCAGCTCGGGCAGAAACGGAAAGTCCTCGAAGGCCCCGGCAGCGGTCTTCGCGGCCTCCCGGGCATCGCTGCCGGGCAGGGAACCCACACCGGTGGCCGGACCGAAGCTGAACTGGCTGTTGTTGCTCACCCCGGAAGACTACGGAACCCTCCGGGGGCCGGGCTCACCCCTGGGGGCTCCGCCCCCAGACCCCCGGAACCTTGCCCGCCCACCACCCGACTCGGTTGCTTGAATGGTTCACAGGTCCGGACTTCAGCGCATCCGGACCCCGTACCGTTCCAAGAACCCGACCAGCCCCTCCGGATCCGCCACCTCCAGGTTGTTCCAGAATCGGCGGCGCTCCCAAGAGACGTCCGTCAGGCCGTGCACACTGCCCGCGCCGATGAACTCGCCCTCGGCGTCGAGCAGGGCGATGGTCACGCTGCCGAAGCAGCGGCAGATGCCTTCTATGAACGTGCCGGTCGTGGTGAGAGCGCGCAACTCCGCGAGTCCCTCGGCGTCGAACACCTCACCGATCAGGCCGCGTTCGGAGAGCGGCCCGCCGTTGTCGCCGCCTTCGAGGACCACCGCGGCCTCCGTGCGCCCCCACACCTCGTCGAGCCAGCCCCGGACCTCCGCACCTTTCTCCCCGCGCGATCGCTCCGGCCCGGTCGCCTTCCTGGTCACCTTCCCGGCCGCACCGTCAGGTCGTTGACCTCCGCGTCCGCCGGCAGGTCGATCGCCATGAGGATCGTCGTGGCGACGGACTCGGGGTCGATCCACTGGGCGGGGTCGTAGGCCTTGCCCTCCTGCTGGTGGACCTTGGCCTGCATGGGGCTGGCGGTGCGGCCGGGGTAGACCGAGGTGACGCGGACGCCGCCCGGGTGTTCCTCGTGGCGGAGGGAGTCCGCCAGGGCCTTCAGGCCGTGCTTGGAGGCGGCGTACGCGGACCAGTCGGCGCTCGCCCGCAGTCCCGCGCCGGAGTTGACGAAGAGCACGTGGCCGCGGGCCGCGCGGAGTTGGGGCAGGAAGTGGCGGGTCAGTTCGGCGGGGGCGACGAGGTTGACGTTGAGCTGGTGGTGCCAGGTCTTCGGGGTCAGCTCGCCCACCGGGCCCAGGTCGACCACCCCGGCGATGTGCAGGAGCGTGTCCACCCGGTCGGGCAGGCTCTGGTGGGAGAACGCCCAGCTGAGCCGGTCGGGGTCCGCGAGGTCACCGACCAGGGTGCGCGCCCCGGGATACGTCGCCGCCAGTTCCTTCGCGCGGCCCGCGTCGCGCGCGTGGAGCACGAGGTCGTCCCCACGCGCGTGCAGACGGCGGGCGACGGCCGCGCCGATGCCGGAACCGGCCCCGGTGATCACATGTGTAGCCATGCCCGCCATGCTCGCATCACCCGATGCCCTGACTCTCCTCCAGGTAGGCCAGCGCCCCCACCGGCTCCTCCGCGAAGAACACCAGGTCGGTGAGCGGGACGGGCAGGAACCCCTCGTCCTCCATGCGCCGGAACTGGGTCTTCAGGCCGTCGTAGAAGCCCGCCGTGTTGAGCAGGACCACCGGCTTGTCGGTGTGGCCGTGTTTCTTCAGCTCCAGGATCTCCGTCGCCTCGTCCAGCGTCCCGGTGCCGCCCACCATGACGACCACGGCGTCGGCCTTCTCCAGCAGCAGCTTCTTTCGTTCGGCGAGGTCGGCCGCGATCACCATCTCGTCGGCGCCCGCGCGGGTCTTCGCGGCCAGGAAGGTCACCGAGACGCCCACCAGCCGTCCGCCGGCGGCCTGTACGCCGTCTGCGACCACCTTCATCAGGCCGACGTCCGAACCGCCCCAGACGAGGGTGTGCCCGCCTTTGCCGACGAGTTCCGCGAACTCCCGCGCGGGGCGCGTGTAGCGCTCGTCCAGGTCGGCGGCGGAGAGAAAGACACAGATCTTCATGTCCGTCACCGTACGCGGGAAGAACCGGGGGCCCGCGAGTGCTTTTCCGGTATGGCTGACGGACACACGATCACGATCGAGCAGGGCGACCAGCGGGTACGCGTCGTCCACGGCGACCAGGTGCTGGCGGAGAGCGACCGCCCCCTCGTCCTGAAGGAGACCGGCTGTCCCGTGCGCTACTACCTCCCCCCGGAGGACGTACGCCTGGATCTCCTGACCCCCTCCGAGACCCACACCCACTGCCCCTTCAAGGGCGACGCCTCCTACTGGTCGCTCCCGGACGCGACCGACCTGGTGTGGGCGTACCCCGACCCCAAGCCCGACGTGGCGCAGATCAAGGACCACCTCTGCTTCTACGAAGTAGAAGTGTTGTGAGCGGAAGTGTTGTGACCGATTAGTCCGGCGCCCTGCGGCAGTCTCCAGGGCATGGACAAGAAGACTGTTTCGCGCGACGGCACCGCCGTCGCGTACGAACGCATCGGTGCGGGCCCGCCCGTCGTCCTGGTAGGTGGCGCGATGACGACGGGCGACGGCCTGCTGCCGCTGGCCGCGCAGCTCGCGCACCGGTTCGGGGCCGTCCCGTACGACCGCCGGGGCCGGGGCTCCAGCGGCGACACGGCGCCCTTCGCGGTGGCCCGGGAGGTCGAGGACCTCGCGGCGCTGATCGACGCCGTGGGCGGCGGTGCGGCGCTCTACGGCCACTCGTCGGGCGGTGCGCTGGTGCTGCACGCGGTGGCGAGCGGCCTGCCCGTCACCCAAGTCGCCCTCTACGAGCCGCCGTTCGCCCTCGACGCGTCCGGCGCCAAGGAGCGCGCCGAGTACACCGGGCGGCTGACGGAACTGCTCGCCGAGGGGCGTAACGGCGACGCCGTCGAGCTGTTCATGGCGCTCACCGGCGCGCCCCCGGAGATGGTCGAGGGCGCCCGCCGCTCCCCCATGTGGGCCGGCATGGAGGCCATCGCCCCGACCCTCGCCTACGACGACGCGGCCATGGGCGACGGCCTGGTCCCGGTGGACCGGCTGGCGTCGCTGTCCGTCCCGGTCCTCACGATCGCGGGCGGCGCGAGCGCGGAGTGGATGCGGGAGGCCGCGCGGGCGGTGGCGGACGCGGCGCCGGACGGGACGTATCGCACGCTGGACGGCCAGACCCACATGGTGGACCCGACCGTCCTGGCGCCGCTGCTCACGGAGTTCTTCGCACAGTGACCGGCGGGGCGACTCCCCGAAGGGTCAGGCCATCGCCGTCGCCGCGCGCGTGGTCGTCGCGATCGTCGCCGAGCCCACCACGCGCGTGTCGTCGTAGAGCACGATCGCCTGTCCGGGGGCCACGCCCCGTACCGGCTCGGTGAACGTCACCTCCAGGGTGCCGTCGACGAGTTCGGCGGTGACCTCGGTCTCGCCGCCGTGGGCGCGGAGCTGGGCGGTGTAGGTGCCGGGGCCCGAGGGGGCCGTGCCGCACCAGCGCGGCTTGATCGCCGTCAGCGCGGCTACGTCCAGGGCGGCGGCCGGGCCGACCGTCACCGTGTTGTTCACCGGGGAGATGTCCAGGACGTAGCGCGGCTTGCCGTCGGCGGCCGGGGTGCCGATGCGCAGGCCCTTGCGCTGGCCGATGGTGAAGCCGTAGGCGCCCTCGTGGGAGCCGACGACCGTGCCGGACTCGTCGACGATGTCGCCCTCGGCCTTGCCCAGGCGGTTCGCGAGGAAGCCCTGGGTGTCGCCGTCGGCGATGAAGCAGATGTCGTGCGAGTCGGGCTTCTTGGCGACCGCGAGGCCGCGGCGCTCGGCCTCCGCGCGGATCTCGTCCTTCGTGGTGACGGTGTCGCCGAGCGGGAAGAGGGCGTGCGCCAACTGCCGCTCGTCCAGGACGCCGAGGACGTAGGACTGGTCCTTGGCCATGTCGGAGGCGCGGTGCAGTTCGCGGGTGCCGTCCTCGTTGACGATGACCTGGGCGTAGTGGCCGGTGCAGACGGCGTCGAAGCCGAGGGCGAGCGCCTTGTCGAGGAGCGCGGCGAACTTGATCTTCTCGTTGCAGCGCAGGCAGGGGTTCGGGGTGCGGCCGGCCTCGTACTCGGCGACGAAGTCCTCGACGACGTCCTCGCGGAAGCGGTCGGCGAGGTCCCAGACGTAGAACGGGATGCCGATGACGTCGGCGGCGCGGCGGGCGTCCCGTGAGTCCTCGATGGTGCAACAGCCACGCGCGCCCGTGCGGAACGATTGCGGGTTCGCGGAGAGCGCGAGGTGGACGCCGGTCACGTCGTGGCCGGCTTCGGCGGCGCGGGCGGCGGCGACGGCGGAGTCCACGCCGCCGGACATGGCGGCGAGTACGCGAAGGGGGCGGGGGCGCTGCGAGGTCTCAGTCATAACCCTTCCAGGGTACGGGTCGCCGGGAACCGGGACCCGCGAGTATCCGTTGAAGATCGCATGGGGGAGACACAGGGCGGGCACACGGAGACGGCGCGGGGGGTCACGGGCCGGCGGGCGCTGCTGATCGGCGGCGCCGCGGCCGCCGTGGGGACGGCGGCGCTGGCGCGGGACGAGCTGGCGCGGCTGTGGTGGCGGCTGCCCGGGGTGGAGAAGCCGCGGGTGGCGGGCGCGGTGGACTTCCGGGGCGCGCAGTGGGTGGCTGCGTCCCCGGCGAACTACCGGCGGGCGGACCGGCCGGACGACTACGGGATAGACATGGTGGTCGTCCATGTGACCCAGGGCAGTTTCCGCGGCGCGGTGAAGGTCTTCCAGGATCCGGCGCACGGGGCGGCGGCGCACTACATCGTGCGCAAGGACGGGCACATCACGCAGATGATCCGCGAGATGGACGTGGCCTTCCACGCGGGCAACCGGGAGTACAACGAACGCAGTGTCGGCATCGAGCACGAGGGCTTCGTGGAGGAGGCCTCGTCGTTCACCGACGCGATGTACGCGTCCTCCGCGCGGCTGACGGCGGGGATATGCCGGCGCTACGGAATCCCGGTCGACCGGAAGCACGTCATCGGGCATGTGGAGGTGCCGGGGACCGATCACACGGACCCCGGAAGGTACTGGGACTGGGACCGGTACATGGCGCTCGTAAGGCGGGCACACCGGACAGGCGTGTGACTCGGGTCACACTTGCTTTGGCTATGAGTCGTTTCAGTTACGACGGTGTCCGATGCGTCCCCTGCTCGGGATGTGACCTGGGGTACGCCAACTCGCCTTGTGTTGCAGGGGAGTTGTGAAGGGATCGGGCGCGCTTACCTTTCACAGATTGCTGTGCTGACTGCTAACTACCCCTCAGTTTTTACACAGGCCTTAGGTCAAATCTCTGGCGCCATGACACACACCAGCGAGCCCGCGTCCGAAGCGGGCAACGACACCAAGGGCAACCACCGCAAGTCAACGGCCGAGAAGCGCGAGCACAGCAAGGGCGGTGCGGCCCGGGGCAAGGGTGTGCACCGGCGCAAGTTCCTCGGCGGGATGGCCGGGGCCGGCATCGCGGCGGTGGCCGCCGCCGGAGGTGCCTTCTCCCTGCTGAACGACGCGGCGAAGAACAAGGCGTCCGCGGCGGACACCACCCTCACCATCCCGGACCTGCTGGAGGGCACCACCTCCGACGGCACCACCACCTTCACGCTGGAGGCGAAGACCGGCACCCACGAGGTCATCTCCGGCGTCACCAGCAGCACGATGGGCTACAACCAGGACTTCCTGGGCCCGACCATGAAGTGGACCAACGGCGACGTGGTCCTCCTCAACATCACCAACGACATCGGCGAGGACACGACGGTCCACTTCCACGGCGCCCACGTGCCCGCGAAGATGGACGGCGGCCCGCAGGTCGCCTTCGCGGACGGCGAGACCTGGTCCCCCACGTTCACGGTCAAGGACCCGGCCACCACGCTCTGGTACCACCCGCACGCCCTGGGCACCACCGCCAAGCAGGCCGTGCACGGCCTCGCCGGGATGATCATCGTCGAGGACTCCACGGACGCCTCGGCCGCGCTGCCCAGCGACTACGGCGTCGACGACATCCCGCTCATCTTCCAGTCCCTGGCCGTCGACACCGACGGGGACATCAAGTACGACGCGGCCGGCTACCGGCTGAGCACGACCACCTTCCCCCTCCTGGTCAACGGCACCAACGTGGACTCCACCACGCTCGGTTTCACCGCCACCAAGACCCGGACCCGGTTCCGCGCGCTGAACGCCTCGCCGTCCGACATCATCGTGATCCAGCGCAGCGACGGCGGCACGCTCACCCAGATCAGCACCGACCAGGGCTATCTGACCGAGGCCACCGAGGTGACCACGATCCGCCTGGTGGCCGGCGCCCGTGCCGAATTCACCATGGACCTCACCGCTGACGCCACCCTCCAGGCCGTCATCACCACCGGCTGGATCCGCGGCGGCAGCGGCACGTACGACTTCCTCGCGATCACGGCCAGCGGCTCCGACACCCCGGACGACCTGCCCAGCACCCTCAACACCATCGACCGCTACGACACGAGCGACTTCACCGCCCGGACGATCACCCTGGGTCAGAACGGCGCGACCATGCTGATCAACGGGTCGGCGGGCACGACCATGGCCGCGATGGCGATGATCAGTACGACGGTCGGCTCGAAGGAGATCTGGACGATCCAGAACTCCACCCAGCTGGAGCACTCGTTCCACCTGCACGACGTGCCCTATCAGCTGATCTCGATCAACGGCGAGGATCCGACCGGGGTCCAGCTCGGCTGGTACGACACCTACGAGGTGGTCGGTGGCGGTTCGATCAAGATCGCCATGGAGTTCACCGACTTCTCCGACGACACCTATATGTACATGCTCCACTGCCATCTGCTGCAGCACGAGGACGAGGGCATGATGGCCTCCCTCATGGTGACGGACTCCTAGTTCCGCAGGGAGCGCGGTTCCCCGGTGTCCCGCGTCGGCCTCCCCCGTGGACGCCGGACACCTGTTGCCGGGGAGAGTCGGCGGACTCTCCCCGGTTCTTCGCGTGTGCGGGTCGGATCAGGTCAGCCCGGCGGCGCGGGCCCGTTCCACCGCCGGGGCGATCGCCTTCGCCACGGCCTCGACGTCGGCCTCCGTGGAGGTGTGGCCCAGCGAGAAGCGCAGGGTGCCGCGGGCCAGTTCCGGGTCGGTGCCGGTGGCGAGCAGGACGTGGCTGGGCTGGGCGACGCCCGCGGTGCAGGCCGAGCCGGTGGAGCACTCGATGCCCTGGGCGTCCAGCAGGAGCAGCAGGGAGTCGCCCTCGCAGCCGGGGAACGTGAAGTGGGCGTTGGCCGGCAGCCGGTTCACCGGGTCGCCGCCGAGGATCGCGTCGGGGACCGCCGTGCTGACGGCCGTCACGAGGTTGTCGCGGAGGGCGCCGATCTCGTGGGCGAACCACTCGCGCTGCTGCGCGGCGAGCCGGCCGGCGACGGCGAACGAGGCGACGGCGGGGACGTCGAGGGTCCCGGAGCGGACATGGCGCTCCTGGCCGCCGCCGTGCAGGACGGGTACAGGGGTGTACTCGCGGCCCAGCAGCAGGGCGCCGATGCCGTACGGGCCGCCGATCTTGTGGCCGGAGACCGTCATCGCGGCGAGGCCGGAGGCGGCGAAGTCGACCGGGACCTGGCCGAAGGCCTGCACCGCGTCGGCGTGCAGCGGTACGCCGAACTCCTGCGCCACGTCGGCGAGTTCACGGACCGGCAGGACCGTACCGATCTCGTTGTTGGCCCACATCACGGTGGCCAGGGCGACGTCGTCGGGGTTGCGGGCGATGGCCTCGCGCAGCACCTCGGGGTGGACACGGCCGTAGGAGTCGACCGGGAGGTACTCGACGGTGGCGCCCTCGTGCTCGCCGAGCCAGTGGACGGCGTCCAGGACGGCGTGGTGCTCTACGGGGCTGGCCAGTACCCGGGTGCGGGCCGGGTCGGCGTCGCGGCGGGACCAGTACAGGCCCTTCACCGCGAGGTTGTCGGCCTCGGTGCCGCCGGAGGTGAACACCACCTCACTGGGGCGGGCGCCGAGCGCTTCGGCGAGGGTCTCCCGGGACTCTTCGACCGTACGGCGGGCCTTGCGGCCGGCGGCGTGGAGGGAGGAGGCGTTGCCCGTGGTGCTCAGGTGGGCCGTCATCGCCTCGACTGCCTCGGGAAGCATCGGGGTGGTCGCGGCGTGGTCGAGGTATGCCATGGTGCCGCCGATTCTACGGTCCCCGGCAGGCACCCCGAAGGGGCGGGCAGGGCTAGAAGTTCCAGGAGACCGTGCTGTCGAGCTGCATGAAGGCGACGAGGACCAGCAGATCGGCGATGCCGAGTCCGAGGCCGAGGAGGGCCCGGCCGCGGCGGGTGGTGCCGCGCCAGAGGGCCGCGCCGGCCAGGGCGATGGCGATCGGGCCGAGGAAGACGTTGAGGACGAGCAGACCGACGAGGCCGAGGATGAAGGACGCGACGGCCATCCCGTCGGCGTCACGGCGGCCGGTGGCCTTGAAGTCGGTGCTGCTGCTGGTTGCCGGTGCGGTGAGTTGCATGGTGGTTCGGCTCCCGAGGATCGGGTGGGCGGATGGGCGGGCGGTCAGTTGGCGGACGTACGGCCGCGGCGGCCGTGCCGCTCGCGGAGCGCGAAGATGCCCAGCCAGACGGCGATGACGGTGGCGGCGACGGCGGTGAAGGCGAACGACGCGTGGGCCACGGTGCCCATCACGACGCCGAACAGCAGAAGTGCTGCGACGAGGACCAGCATGGGATGACTCCCCCTCCGAGACGACTTGAGCAGACTCTCGTTACGTTTCGGTGAACGGTTGTAGTAACACTTGTTCACTGACTTTGAGTCTAGCGTCTCCGACGGCTTTTCAATTCCGGAGAACAGTTGTTAACTGGATGACATGAGTCACACCCTCGGCATCCGGCAGGTACAGAAGCAGAAGACCCGACAGGCGTTGCTGGACGCCGCGTTGGGGCTGCTGGAGGAGCAGAGCCTGAGCAGCCTGGGCCTGCGCGAGGTCACCCGAGCCGTGGGGGTCGCCCCGACCGCCTTCTACCGGCACTTCCGCTCCACGGCCGACCTCGGGGTGGCGCTCGTCGAGGAGGCGCTCGGCAGTCTGCATCCGATGATCCGGCAGACGGTGGCGACGGCGGAGGACAGCGACCAACGCATCGTGCGCGCCGTCCGGTTGATCGCCGACCACGTGGACGCCCACCCGGCCCATGTCCGCTTCCTCGCGCGCGAGCGGCACGGCGGGGTGCAGCCGGTGCGGGAGGCCATCCGGGACCAACTCGCCCGGTTCGCCGAGGAGGTGAAGGCCGAACTCGCCAAGGACCCGGAGTCCGACGGCTGGAACGACTCGGACCTGCTGATGCTGGCCCACCTCTACGTCGACCAGATGCTCATCACGGCCTCGCTCTTCATGGAGGCGCGGGAGACGGCCGACGACGAGCACGAGCGCGAGCGGGTGACCCGACTGGCCACCCGCCAGATGCGGTTGATCAGCGTGGGCCGCCGGCACTGGCTCGGCTGAGCCGTTCCGGCCGCGGGCATACGACAGGGGCGGCGCTCCCGGTGTACGGGTGCGCCGCCCCTGTCGTGCGGAGAGCGGTCAGCCCTGCTGCGGGGCCCCGCTCATCTGGCCGCCGCCCGGGCCTCCGCCGCACCCGCCGCCAGGACCGCCGCCCTGGCCGCCGCCACCGGGACCGCCGCTCGGCATGCCGGAGGCGTTGCCGGTCGGCATGCCCGTCGGCCGGCCCGAGGCCGCGGCGCCCGTGGGCGCACCGGAGGGGGCGCCGGACGGGGCACCGCCGGCCCGCGCCGTGGCGTTGCCGGTCGGCGCGGAACAGGACTGTGTGGAGCCGGAGTTGGCGCTGCCGGAGGACGACGAGGAGTCGCTCGACCCGCAGGCCGCGAGGGCCAGGGGCGAGAGCGCCAGCAGGGCCACTGCGGGGAGGAGACGCGCACGCTTCATGAGAAACAGCTCCAAAAACGATGAGGATGCCTTGTGGCGGGAACTCAACCAACGCCGCTTAGGGCTTCCTTGTCGGCGCCCTGTCCTCACCCTGTGCGCGGAGTAAAGGACAACCCAAGTCAACGCTCTGACCTGCTGGTTCACGAGGACGGCTCGCCTACTCGCTGGTACAGCTCCGTGACAGAAGCAGCCGCCGCGGCCACTTCCGCGCGCGCCTCGGGCGGCGACACGACCTCCAACGCGTCGGCGAACTGGAGCAGTTGACGCGCTTCGCGGACGAAGCCGTACGTCAGCCTGACCGTCACCCACTCGTTCTCCCCCTCGTCGTCGGGGAGTTCGGCCAGCGAGGAGGCGTTGAGGCGCAGGAACATGTCGAGGCGGGAGCGGCGGACCCGGACCGTGACGTCGAGTCCGCCGGGGCGTTCCTCGACCTGGCGGCGCAACTCCTCCCAGGCGTCGGCGAGTTCGACGCCCGGGCGGCGCTGCACCGGGTCGGGCAGGAGGGTGGCCGAGTGCACACGGTCGGCGCGGAAGAGGCGGGGGCTCGCGCGGCGGTCGGCGACCAGGTACCAGACGCCGGCCTTGGAGACGAGACCGTACGGGTCGACGGTGTAGGTGCTCGGCTCCTTCGCGCCGCTGTGCCGGTAGCGCAGCCGCAGCCTCCGGTCGGTGAACACCGCGTCCTGCAACACGTCCAGCTCCACGGCGGGTTGGGGCCCGCCCTTCCAGCGGGTGGCGTCGACGAGGATGCGCCGGGAGGTCACCTCGGCGGCCGGGCGGTACGGCGCCGGCAGCGCGGCCATCACCTTGCGCAGCGCGGAACCGAGCGCGGCGTCGAGGCCGAGCGCCGCGTGGGCGCCCTGCGCGGCCAGGATGAACAGGGCGCGCGACTCGTCGGCGGTCAGTCCCGTGACGTCGGTACGGAACCCGGCGAGCAGTTCGATCCCGCCGTGCCGCCCGCGCTCGGCGTACACCGGCACGCCCGAGGCGGAGAGCGCCTCGACGTCCCGGTAGATGGTCCGCACCGACACCTCCAGCCGGTCGGCGAGTTCGTGCGCGGGGACCCGGCCCCGGGTCTGAAGGAGCAGCAGGATCGAGAGGAGTCGGTCGGCCTTCACACCCTCAGGATCCGCCGCTTGGAAAGGCGGCGCAAATGTTGACGGAATCTGTCAGGTTATTGATCGACCATCGGTGCCATGAACACAGACACCACGGACCCTCGCCCCCTCTACACCCGAGCCACCGAGCAGGCCGCCGCGCTGATCAGGACGGTACGGCCGGAGCAGCTGACCGGTCCCACTCCGTGCGCGGAGTTCGACGTACGGACCCTGCTGAGCCATCTCGTCGGCGGCACCCTGCGCATCGCAACGATCGGCGAGGGCGGCGACGGGATGGCCGTACACCCCTTCGTGGACGGAGTCGCCGACGAGGGCTGGCCGGCCGCGTACGAGGAGGCCCGCGTCCAGGTCCTCAACGCCTGGGCGGACGACACCCGGCTGGACGCGCCGGTCCGGGTCCCGTGGGGCGAGGCACCGGGCCGCGCGGCCCTCTCCGGCTACCTCATGGAGAACGTCACCCACACCTGGGACCTCTCCGAGTCCCTCGGCCACCCCCTCCAACTCGACCCGGAACTCGCCGAGTTCGCCCTCACGATCGCCCACCGCGTCCTGCCGGACGAGCAACGCGACGCGGACACCCCCTTCGACACGGCCCGGCCAACACCCGAAAAGGCGGACGCCTACGGCGAGTTGGCGGCCTGGCTGGGGCGGAAGCCGCTCGGCTGAGCCGGGCGCGGGCAGGGTGGCGGGCCCCACGAAGGCCGCAGCGGATCGCATACGGCGTCACGGAGATCGCGACCCGCGCCCGGGGGCCCGGCGAGTCACCGGCCGCACCTTCGGGCTCGATCCGGAACCGGCCCAGGCCGCCTGCCGCCCAACGCAAGCCCGACACATCCCGCGCCCCCGCGCCCTGCGCCCGAAGGACCCGATGTCCAGCGGCAGTTGTGGCCGGGCGCGGGCAAAGGGCCGGTCGGCCGAGCCCGGCGCGGCCAGAAGTCCGACAGCCGAACTCGGCGCGGGAGCGAGCCCCTCAGCCCAGCCGCGCCCGTGCCAACTGCCGTGACTGCGCGACCAGTCGGTCCGCGCTGTCCCAGACCTCCGCGTCCTCCTCCAGGAAGCCGCCGGCCAGGTTGCGGGTGGTGATCGAGATCCTCAGTGGTCCTGGTGCGGGGCGGGAGCGGACGTGGACGGTGAGTTCGACCGTGGGGACCCAGCCCTTGAGGCCGATCTCGAAGGCGGTCGGGGGGAGCGCGTCCACCGCGAGGAGGAGGGAGAGGGGGTCCGCGTCGCGGCCGTCGGCGAGGCCGAACCAGGAGCGCATCTCGCCCTTGCCGGAGGGGGCACCCAGGGCCCAGCCGAGGGTGGAGGGGTCGAGCTTCAGCATCAGGCGGTCGGTGATGGCCGAGCTGCCGGAGACCGGAGCAGGCCCGTCTTCCGGGCCGAAGCACTGGTCCATGGGCGGGAAAGCAGGCGGCTTCGCCGTCGTGCGGACGTCGTCCGGGAGTGCGTCCAGGTCGCCGTAGGAGGCGAGGACGCGGATGCGTTCCACCTCGTGGCCCTCGTCGTCGTACTGGAGGAGGGACGCCTGGCCCGTCGAGAGGGTGCGGCCGGTGCGGATCACGTCCGTGCGGACGACCGCCGGGCCGGGCTGGGACGCCGTGAGGTAGTGCGCGGAGATCGTGAACGGGTCGGGGTGCGGGAGCGCGTCCGCCAGGGCCCGGCCCAGGACGGACAGGAGGTAGCCGCCGTTGACCGCGTTGATGATCGTCCAGCCGGCCGAGAGGTCGATGTCGTAGACGCCCTGGGCGCGACGGGTGACCGCCGTGTCGCGGTCGAACTCGCTGTCACCGATCGTGGCCCGCGTGGCCGTCGGTGCGGATGCTGCTTCTCGCATGGATGAACCGTACAACAGTTGATTACTAAGCGGTAGCTTTGTTGTTGCGGGCATATGAAAACACCGGCCACTCGGGTGAGCGCCCGGCAATTTCTTGGTAAGTGTCCGCACTCGTCCGTGACCCACGGCCCGTGATCCCCCTCTTTGGGGACATGAGCCTCACCGGGACTCCGTTCCTCTACACCGCCGTCGTGCTGACGATCGTCGCCCTCATACTGCCGCTCGTGCTGTGGTCGCGGATGCGCGGCCCCAAGGCCGTACGGGTGGCGACACGGGCCCTGATGCTGCTGTTCGCGCAGGCCACTGCCGTCACCCTGGTCTTCGTCATGGTCAACAACCAGAACAACCTCTACGACAACTGGGCCGACCTCCTCGGCACCGGCAACCACGTCCAGCAGGCCGCGAACCTCGGCAAGAACGGCACCGGCAACATCTCGCTGAACCGGCTGCCCAAGGTCAAGCAGGACTTCTCCCCCGCCACCGGTCCCGGCATGAGCTCCGCGGGCCAGGTGGAGGTCACCCAGCTCAAGGGCCGGGTGTCGGGCGTGAACGCCGAGGTCTACGTCTGGACCCCGCCGCAGTACAAGGAAGCGGCCTACCGCCACAAGAAGTTCCCCGTCGTGGAACTGCTGCCGGGCTGGCCCGGCTCCGCCAAGGCCTGGTTCGGGTCGATGCACGTGACCCAGCAGCTGGAGCCGCTGATGAGGAGCGGGCGGATCGCGCCCTTCATCCTGGTCGCACCGCGCTACAACCTGCTGGCCGGCGTGGACACCGGGTGCGCCAACATCCCCGGCACGGTCAACGCCGACACCTGGCTCAGCGTCGACGTGCCGAAGATGGTCACGGACAACTTCCGCGCCCAGCCTGCGCCCAAGGGCTGGGGAGTCGCCGGCTACTCGGCCGGCGCGCACTGCGCGGTCAAGCTCGCCGTCGCCCACCCCGACCGCTATCAGGCCGCGGTGAGCATGTCCGGCTACAACGACCCGATCGGCGAACGCAATTCGCTGGCCGCGCAGAGCGTGGCCCTGCGGGAGGCGAACAACCCCTACCTGCTGCTCAAGAAGGCGGCCACACCGCCGCCGATCGCGCTGTACCTGTCCGGCGAGTCCGGCGACGGCTACGAGGCGGGCGTGGCCCTCGAACAGATCGCGAAGGCGCCGACGAGCGTGCACGTCGTGTTCCTGCCGCGCAGCGACGGCGGGCACACCATGGCGCTGTGGCGGCCCCAGGTGAAGACGGTGTTCCGCTGGCTGACCCTGGAGCTGGGCCAGAACCACCCGCGGATCACGAAGTCGTCGTCGGATCCTCTCGGGCGTTCGACCTCCGGTTCCACGCACGCGGAGCTCGCCAGTGGAACCGCATCGCGAGCAGGCGCAACACGAAAGCGGTGACGATCGCGAGCCCACTGGTGAGCGGGGTCAGCGCGTCGTAGCGGATGCAGAGCACGGAGATGGTGGCACCGACGATCGCCGGGACCGCGTACAGGTCGCGGTCCCAGCGGAGCAGGGACGGGGTCTCGTTGGCGAGGACGTCCCGCAGCACACCGCCGCCGACGGCGGTGGCGAGACCGAGGGCGGCCGAGGAGGTGAGGTTCAGCCCGTAGTCGTACGCCTTCACCGTGCCCGAGACGCAGAACAGGCCGAGGCCGGCCGCGTCGAAGACGTTGACGCCGGCCTGGATCCGCTCCACGTGCGGATGGAGGAAGAAGACGAGGAGCGCGGCGAAGAGCGGGGTGATGAAGTACCCCAGGTCCGTGAAGGCGGCCGGGGGCACCGCGCCGATCATGAGGTCCCGGAACAGCCCTCCGCCCAGCGCGGTGACCTCGGCGAGCACGGCGATGCCGAACACGTCGAAGTTCTTGCGGACGGCCAGCAGCGCGCCGGAGATGGCGAACACGAAGATGCCGACGAGGTCGAGCGTGTGCTGGACGGAGGGGCTGAACAGTTGCTGAAGCACCCCACATTGTTACCCGTGGGTCGTCAGAGGGTGGGCTTGCCCGTCGTGTAGAGCCAGGTCTGGAAGAGGTCGTCGAGCTGCTGGCCGCTGATCTTCTCGGCGAGCGCGATGAACTGCTCGGTGCTCGCGTTGCCGTAGCGGTGCAGCTTCGTCCAGGTGGGCAGCAGCTTGAAGAACGCGGTGTCGCCGATGCGTTCGCGCAGCATCTGGAGGGTCATCGCGCCGCGCTGGTAGACCGCGGAGGCGAACATCGTGTCGCGCTGCGGGTCCGCCACGACCGTCTGCCAGAAGGCGCTGTCGGCGGGACGGGCGTTGTAGCCGGCCAGGAACGAGTCGTGCGCGGTGCGGGTGCCCTGGTGCTCGGCCCACAGCCACTGGGCGTAGGTCGCGAAGCCCTCGTTGAGCCAGATGTCCTTCCAGTGCGCGACCGACACGGAGTCGCCGAACCACTGGTGGGCCAGCTCGTGCACGATCGTCGTCTCGCTGCGCACGGCCGAGTAGGCGGGCTTGCTCTGCACCTCCAGCGAGAACCCCGCCTCCGGCATGTCGTCGACGATCGCGCCGGTCTCCTCGAAGGGGTACGGCCCGAAGACCTGCGACCAGTAGTCGGTGGCGGCGGCCGTCACGGCGTACACGTCGACGCTGTTGCTGTTGGCGAGGACCGGGTCGATCGCGACGTAGATCGGGGTGCCGCCGGGCGTCGTCCCCGTCTTCACGTCGAACTTCCCGATGGTGGCGGTGGCGAGATAGGTCGCCATCGGCTTGCTCTCGCGCCAGTGGGTGTACGTCGAGTCGCCCTTGTCGTACGTCGAGACGAGGCGGCCGTTGGAGACTCCGGTGAGGCCCTTGGGGGCCTTGATGCGGATGTCGTAGGTGGCCTTGTCGGACGGGTGGTCGCTGGAGGGGAACCAGGTGGAGGCGGCGTTGGGTTCGCAGGCGACGAAGACTCCGTCGGTCGTCTTCATCCAGCCGTAGTCGGAGCCGAACACGATGGGTCCGTTGAGGGGTTCGGGCACACCGCCGTAGGTGACGGAGACCGTGAAGTCCCTGCCCTTGCGGAGGAAGTCCCGCGGTGTGATGCGCAGTTCGTCGCCGGTGCGGGTGAACTGGGCCCGTCTGCCGTTCACTTCGACCTTGGTGACCTCCAGTTTCTGGAGATCCAGGTCGAAGGAGGAGAGGTTCTGGGTGGCGCGGGCGGTGAGGGTCGTACGGCCGTCGAGGCGGTCGGTGTCGGGGTTGTAGGCCACGTCGAGGGCGTAGTGCCGGGCGTCGAAGCCGCCGTTGCCCAGCTGGGGGAAGTAGCTGTCACCGATGCCGTCGGCGCCGGGGGTGGGGGCGGAGGAGGCGGCTATGACAAGAAAAGAGGCCGCCGCGGTCGCGAGGGCCCCCAGACGTGCCGAACGGGAGAGTGCCATGAAGTCGTCCCTTCGGTGCGTGTTTCCGATCAGTCGGACACGCAGGACTCTGCCCTTGGCTCACACGTCATGTACATGACTTTACCAACTTGTCATGTGTCACAGGGTAGTTGACCGTGACGGGCGGCGGGTTTTTTCGACATCTTTGCCAGAGATTTCACTGCCCAAAAGGGCAACCTCAATTCTTCCTCAACGCTTTTTTTATCGATTGACCTGCCTCTGTCAACGTCCCTAGGCTCGGCCGCGCTTGAGGTTTTCGGAAGAACTCACAGGGGGAATTCATGCGCACGAGAGCCAAGCTCGCCACGCTCATTCTGGCCGGTACGCTGCCCGTCGTCGCCGGTGCGGCTCCGGCATCCGCGATCGTCACGCCGAAGAGGTCCTGCCCCATCACCTACGGGGTCCTGATCACGTCCCACTCGCACTACCGGCTGCCGGCGAAGGGCCAGTACTACCACGACGGCCCGGGCGGAACGATGTCGGTCCACGTCACCAAGGCATCCACCATCTCCTACAGCCTCTCCACCTCCCTCGAGGTGAGCGCGAGCTACCTGTTCGCCTCGGCCAAGGCGTCCGTGGGCGGCTCCGTGACCAAGTCCGTGGCGGTCACCACCGGGCACACGTACACGCACAACATCAGCGCCCACAAGTTCGGCAACATGCAGTACGGCTCCTACGGCTTCAAGGTCGGCTGGGAGTCGAACAAGACGAACCCGAACTGCAGCACCACGGTGCTGGCCAAGGGGACGGCAAAGCTTCCGGTGAACTCCGTCGGCTGGTATTACTGGGAAACCAAGTCGTGAATTGAGAACACCCGGTAAAACCCCGGCAGGACATGGAAATGCCCCGGCAGCCTTTTCGGCCGCCGGGGCATTCCCCGTGCTCGAATTCCCGCTACTTCTCTCCGTCGGCCTCCGGCTCGGCGGATTCCGCGACCGGTTCGGCAGCGTCGGCCACCGGCTCGGCAACCTCGGCCACCGGCTCGGCAACCTCGGCCACCGGCTCGGCCGCCTCCTCGGAGAGCGTGGCCGCCACCGCCGCCGACGTCTCCGCCGACTCCTGGAGCGCCGTCTCGCCGAGCAGCTTCTCGGCCTCCTTCGCGACCGTCAGCAGGACCGTGTCCTGCGGAGCCTGGTCCGCGAAGTTCTCCGGGTGGTGGCAGGCGACCTGCTGACCGGGCACCAGCTCCAGGAGCGGCGGCTCGGTGGTGGTGCAGATCTGCGTCGCCTTCCAGCACCGGGTGTGGAAACGGCAGCCGCTCGGCGGCGAGATCGGCGAAGGAACGTCGCCCTGGAGCAGGATGCGGTCGCTCTTCGCGTTCTTCCGCCGCGGGTCCGGGATCGGCACCGCCGACATCAGCGCCTTGGTGTACGGGTGCATCGGCGCCTTGTACAGCAGCTCGCGGTCGGCCAGCTCGACGATCTTGCCGAGGTACATGACCGCGATCCGGTCCGAGACGTGCCGGACCACCGAGAGGTCGTGCGCGATGATCACGTACGTCAGGCCGAGCTCCTGCTGGAGGTCGTCCAGCAGGTTCACCACCTGCGCCTGGATCGACACGTCGAGCGCGGAGACCGGCTCGTCCGCCACGACCAGCCGCGGGTTCAGGGCGAGCGCGCGGGCGATGCCGATGCGCTGGCGCTGACCGCCGGAGAACTCGTGCGGATAGCGGTTGTAGTGCTCGGGGTTGAGACCGACCACCTCGAGCAGCCGCTGCACTTCCTTCTTGATGCCGCCCTCGGGCTCGACGCCCTGGAGCTTGAAGGGAGCGCCGACGATCGTGCCGATGGTGTGGCGCGGGTTCAGCGACGAGTACGGGTCCTGGAAGATCATCTGCACATTGCGGCGCAGCGGACGCATGCCGCTCACACCGAGGTGCGTGATGTCCTTGCCCTCGAACTCGATCTTTCCGCCGGTCGGCTCCAGCAGCCGGGTGATCAGCCGGCCCATCGTCGACTTGCCGCAGCCCGACTCGCCGACGACGCCCAGCGTCTCGCCGGACCTGACCTCGAAGTCGAGGCCGTCGACCGCGTGCACGGCGCCGACCTGCCGCTGCAGCAGGCCCTTCTTGATCGGGAAGTGCTTCTGCAGCCCGGTCACCTTCAGCAGGACCTCGCCGGGGGCGGTCCCCTTGGTGAGGGTGTCGCCCTGCTTCTGCGGCTCGTCGGCCTGAGCGGGAATCGTCACCGCTTTCTCGTCGTCACTCACAGCTTCGGCGCAATCTCTTCGGTCCAGATACGCTCCCGCTGTTCCTTGCCCAGGTGGCAGGCGGCCCAGTGCCGGGTGCCGACCTCGGCCAGTTCGGGGCGGACGGTGCGGGTGACGTTGTCCTTCGGGAGGTCCGCGTACGGGCAGCGCGGGTTGAAGGCGCAGCCGGACGGGATGTTGATCAGCGAGGGCGGGGAGCCCTTGACCGGGATCAGCCGCTCCTGCTGCTCACGGTCGAGCCGCGGCATCGAACCGAGCAGACCCCAGGTGTAGGGGTGGCGGGGCTGGTAGAACACGTCCTCGGCCGGTCCCCGCTCGACGCAGCGGCCGCCGTACATCACCAGGATGTCGTCGGCCAGTTCGGCGACGACGCCCAGGTCGTGGGTGATGACGATGACCGCGGAGCCGAACTCCTTCTGGAGGTCCCGGATGAGGTCGAGGATCTGCGCCTGGACGGTCACGTCCAGGGCGGTCGTCGGCTCGTCCGCGATCAGCAGCTCGGGGTTGTTGACCAGCGACATCGCGATCATCGCGCGCTGGCGCATACCGCCGGAGAACTCGTGCGGGTAGCTGTCCACCCGCTTGTCCGGCTGCGGGATGCCCACCCGGTCGAGCATCTCGACCGCGCGCCGCTTGGCGGTCTTCTTGTCGACGTCGTGGTGGATCCGGTACGCCTCCACGATCTGCGCGCCGATCGTGTAGTACGGGTGCAGCGCGGAGAGCGGGTCCTGGAAGATCATCGACATCTGCCGGCCGCGCAGCTTGCGCACGTGGTCGGGGTCGGCGGACAGCAGTTCGGTGCCGTCCAGCCAGATCTCGCCGGAGATCTGCGCCTTGCGCTTGCCGTACTGGCCGGCGGTGTGCAGGCCCATGATGCCGAGCGAGGTCACCGACTTGCCGGAGCCGGACTCGCCCACGATGCCGAGGGTCTTGCCCTTCTCCAGCGAGAAGCTGAGGCCGTCGACGGACTTGACGAGGCCGTCGTCGGTGGGGAAGTGCACCTTGAGGTCGCGCACTTCGAGGAAGGCCGTGGGCGCGGGAGAGGCGTCCGTGGGTTCGCCCACGGCGGCCCCGCTCTTGCTGAGTTCCGTCATGAGAGCCTCACTCGGGGGTCGATCACGGCGTACAGGATGTCCACCACGAGGTTGGCAAGCAGCACCGCGAGAGAAGTGATCAGGGTGACGCCCAGAATAATGGGCAGGTCCTGGTTCTTGATGGCGGTGAGCACCGCCTGGCCGAGGCCGGGCAGGCTGAACGTCGTCTCGGTCAGGATGGCGCCACCGATGAGGGCACCGAGGTCCATGCCGAGCATGGTGAGGATCGGCGTCATCGTGGAGCGCATCGCGTGCTTGCCGATGACGACCTGTTCCTTGAGGCCCTTGGCGCGTGCCGTGCGGATGTAGTCCTCGCCGAGGATCTCCAGCATGGTGGCGCGGGTGATACGGGCGTACATCGCGGCGTAGAGGAAGGCGAGGGTGATCCAGGGCAGGATCATGCCGCCCAGCCAGCCGGAGAAGCTCTGCTCCAGCGGCACGTACTGGCCGTTGATCCAGTTCAGCCCGTAACTGAAGATCGCCAGTGAGAGCAGACCCGTGAAGTAGATGGGCAGGGACACGCCACCGAGCGCGATGACCATCGCCGACCGGTCCCAGATCGTGCCCCGCTTGAGCGCGGAGAGCACACCCGCCGCGACACCGAAGACCAGCCACAGCACGGCGGCACCGAGCGCGAGTCCCAGGGTCACCGGGAAGCGGTCGGTGAGCACCGGCCATACGGACTGCTCGCTACGGAAGGAGTAGCCGAAGCACGGCGCGGCACAGTGGGTGACGTCGCCGCCGGCCGAGTAGGTCCGGCCGACGAAGATGCCCTTGAAGAAGTGCCAGACCTGGACGAAGATCGGGTCGCTCAGACCCAGCTTCTCCCGCACCGCCGCTACGGCATGAGGGTCGGCCTGCTTGCCCACGAAACTCGTGGCGATGTCCACGCCCGCCCACTTGGGGACGAGGAAGAAGATGCTGAAGACCACCAGGATGATGACGACCAGCATCACTGCGGCGGCGAACAGCCGCCTGATGAGGTAAGCGAGCACAGCTAACGGCCCGCCGCGGGACCGCGGGCCACCGGAGGTCGTCCGGTGGCCCGCGGTCCCGCCGCGCCGGCCTTCACCTGCCTTTCGTGCCGTACGGCGGGTGTGCCGGGATTACTTCGTGGACTTCAGACCGATGTTGACGAAGTCGTAGTAGCCGCTGTACGCGTTCGTCGTGTACACGTTGGCGATCCGCGAGGAGCGCCAGTTCAGGAGCCGCTCGAAGGTGAAGGGCAGGTAGTACGCGCCCTCGCTGACCTTGTGGTTGATCTCCGTGGCGATCTGCGTCTTCTTCGACTCGTCCAGCGAGGTGGTGTACTGGTCGAACAGCCCGTCGATCGTCTTGTCCTTGATCAGGGCGAAGTTGTTGTTACCGCTCTGGAGGATGTAGCGGCTGTCCCACAGCGGGGCGCCATAGCCCTGGACGGTCGGGAAGTCCGCGCCCCAGCCCATGATGATGATGCCGAGCTTCTTCTTCGCGACGTTCGAGGGGGAACCGATGATGCCGGAGCTCTGCGAACCGTCGTACTGGTAGATGTCGGCCTGGATGCCGACCTTCTTCAGCGCCGCCTGGAGGGACGTGGCCGTGGCCACCTCCTGCTGCTTGTTGTTGCGGACGGCGATCGTGGTCTTGAAGCCGTTCGGCTGACCGCAGGCCTTCAGCGCCTTCTTGGCCAGGTCGTCGTTGCCGGTCTTGTTGGCACCGGAGATCCCGTACGGGTCGTACTTCTGGCCCTCGCCACCGGCGATGGCGGGCGGGAGCATGTTGGTACCGATGTCACCACCGGCGATCGGGCCACCGCGCGCGGTCTGGAGCGACACGTGGTCGGCCGCGTAGATGACCGCCTTGCGGCACTCGATGTTGTTGAACGGCGCGACGCTCTGCGGGAAGACCGCGTACCGGATGAACCCGGAGATCGGGTTGTCCAGGTTGGCCTTGTGCTCCTTCAGGGCGATGGTGCGGCCCTGCGGACCCAGACCCGTCTGGCCGGCGTCGATGTCGTAGTCGCCGTTGATCAGACGCTGGTCCATGTCGGACTGGTTCGAGGAGATGGTCAGCGAGATCTTGTCCGGGTACGCCTTGCGCACCGGGTCGGACGACGCCTTCCAGTTGGTGTTGCGCACCAGCACCAGCTTCTTGCCCGGGCTGTACGACTGGAACTTGTACGGGCCGGAGGAGAAGGGGTGCAGCGTGTACTTCGCCTTGGTGTCCTTGTCCTGGCGGACCGGGGACGCCGTGACCATGGCGAGGACCTGCTTGAAGTCCGAGTTCGCCTTGGGCAGGTGGAAGACGATCGTCTTGGCGTCGGGCGTGGAGATCGCCTTCAGGCCGAGCTTGTCCTTCGAGGTGTCCTTGTAGGGACCCTTGTAGGTGTTGTTCGGGTCGAGCATCTGCTGGAGGTAGATCGGACCGCCGGACAGCACGTCCTGCGCCCAGACGCGCTCGATGCCGTACTTGATGTCCTGGGAGGTGATGGCCTTGCCGTCCTCCCAGGTGATCCCGTCACGCAGGTGGAAGGTGTAGGTCTTGCCGTCGGCCGAGACCTGGCCCATGTCGGTGGACAGGTCGGGCGTGAGCTCGGCGCCCGCGGCACCCGGCTCGGTCTTGAAGGTGAGCAGCTGACGGCTGTAGTACCGCGAGAAGTCCCACATGAAGCCGTAGTAACCGCGCGTGGTGTCCCAGAAGTCGGCGTCCTGGGCGGAGACGAACTTCAGCTCGCCGCCCTTCTTGACCAGCGAGGCCTGGGCGACCTTGTTGTTCGCCGCGTCGAAGCCGGCGGCGCCGGTCTTCGAACCGCCGTCGTCCTTGCTGTTGCCGCCGCCGCACGCTGCCAAGGCCAGCATGCCGGCGACCGCGGCAGCAGCGGCAAAGGCCTGCCTACGCCGCCCTGAGGTGCGTTGGGTAGTCACGATCTCGGATCCTCCGGATTTGATGAGAGACCCCGTGTAGATGGCACGGGACGCTTGAGGCAATGCGGTTCAGCGGGAAGCCTTCGGGTCCAGCGCGTCCCGCACGCCGTCGCCGAAGAGATTGAAGGCCAGAACGGTGATGAAGATCGCCACACCCGGAATGACCATGTACATGGGGTCCGAGTCGTAGTAGTCGATCGCGGTGGAGAGCATCTGTCCCCAGGAGGAGGTGGGCGGCTTGACGCCGACGCCCAGGAAGCTGAGTGCCGCCTCGGTGAGGATGTTGGTGGGGATCATCATCGTCGTGTACACGATGATCGGCGCGACCAGGTTGGGCAGCAGTTCCTTGAACAGGATGTAGAAGCGTCCGGCGCCCAGCGAGCGGGCGGCCTCGACGTACTCGCGCTCACGCATCGACAGGGTCTGTCCGCGCACCACGCGTCCGATGTACGGCCAGCCGAAGAAGCCGATCACCAGGATCATCACGAAGACCCGCACGCTGGAACCGCTCAGGCCCAGCATCTCGTTCGGCATCACGGAGACCAGCGCGATGATGAAGAGCAGCTGGGGGAAGGCCAGCAGCCCGTCCATGACACGGCTGATCAGGGAGTCGACCCAGCCGCCGAAGAAGCCGGCCAGGATACCGAGCACGGTGCCGAGCACGACGGCGACGATCGCGGACAGGAAGCCGACAAGCAGCGAGATCCTGGAGCCGTAGAGGATGCGCGCGAAGATGTCGCGGCCGTTGACGGGCTCGACCCCCAGCAGGTGGTCACCGCTGATGCCACCCAGCGACCCCTTGGGGGTGCCGAACAGCGGGTCGATCAGGGTCTCGTGGAACGTGTCCGGATCCTGCCCGATCAGGCTGGCGATCATCGGGGCGAAAACCGCGACCAGAATGAGGACGACCACGACGATGCCGCCCGTGAGGGCGAGTTTGTCGCGCTTGAGGCGCTCCCAGGCGATCCGGCCCAGGGAACGTCCCTGCACGACCTTGTCACCGGCGTTGGCGATCGCCGCTTCCTCGGCTGCGCTCGGGGCCGCTTCCGCGGTCGGCTCGTGCAATGGTGCCGTCATCTGGCAGGGACCCCTCTCAACCGGCGGTAGCCGGCCCACACTTGCCGCTGTGGCGGCCATGATCAGTCCGTCGTACATCGGGGCGCACGGCCCCTGGTGCGGGAGTCTTCAACGCTTTGGTGATCTGTTGCCAGACTTGGCGGTGAATGGATGCGTAAACGTGATGCGGGCTGGAGGGTTCCGTTATACGGACAACGGGTAACGCCCCCCGGACGCCGGGCAGTTGGGACAGAACACCGATCCGGTGACTTTTTAGGGCATCGGACCGCGATCTACGCGCGAAGAAATGTGTCGTCGGCGTAAAACCTGCGGAGGAGCGGGGAAGAGGACTCGCCGGGCAAGTATCCACCACGGCCGGATGAGCACCGGCACCCACCCGCCCCCGCGGGCACTCGCCGACGGCCGCAGCACCACACCGGACGGCCGCGGGGTGGGTGCGGGGAGGAATTCGAAGGGGCGCGGTCGCCCTGGCCGCCGCCGTCGGCGCGGCGACATCCGCGCCCCGAGCTTCTGCTTCACGCCGGAAAGCGATGGGGCCCGCTCTTTTCGAAGAGCGGGCCCCATCGTCTTTCAGTACCTCGGCGGCGGATAGCCGTATCCACCCGGCGTCGACACCTGCGCCGGCGCCGCGTGGGCCTCGCGGTCGTAGAACGGGCGGGCGTTCGCCCGCAGCCACAGCGCCACCGGGTCGTAGTCGTCGGACATCGCCACGGTCGACACCGGCAACCCGTCCGGGACCGCGCCGATCGACTGCTGCATCATCGCGCGCACCGAGTCCACGGCGGACGGACTGGTGTCGTACACATCCAGACCGATCGCGAGATACGGCGCCCCGAGCGCGGGCTGCACCCAGGCGCGGCGGAGGGTGCGGACGGCCGGCGTACGGTGGGCGTTCTGCGTGAGCAGGCCGTAGAACTGCGGGACCTCGATCGCCGGTTCCGTCAGGCGCAACGGCCCCGCGGGCTGGCGCTCCAGGCCGGTGGCGATCCGGCGCAGGTCGAGCCACGGGATGCCGACGCCGCCGCCGGGAGCGTGCGGGTTGAGCCAGAGGCCGAAGTGGTCGGGATAGAGGGTGCGGGCCACGTCCAGGCCGTCGACCACCTCGTACGAACGGTTCCAGCCACTGGCCGAGAGCTCCTGGGCGGAGGTGACGCAGGGGGCGTAGCCGTAGCCCTCGACGTGCATGTTTCCGTACTGGGCGTCCGGGGAGCCGGACTGGCCGTGCCACAGGAGCATCCAGATCTGGCCGGAGTGGGGGGTCGCGAGGGCGCGCAGGAGCGCCTCGTAGGCGTCGTAGCGCCCGGGCGTCACCTGGCGCAGCATGTGCTCGACCTGGCCGGTCGCGGTGCCGCTGGCGCTCACGTGTACCGCCCCTTCTGGTGGTTGGCCTGCGTTGGGGTCCAGCTTAAGCGCCCAAGGGGTGGGGGCTCGGTGTCCGTTGGCGAGTGCGGGTGCGTCTCGGCTGGGCGCGCAGTTCCCCACGCCCCTGAGGGAGTCGCCCCTTGGGGAGTTTCCTAGTGACCCTGTGTATAGAAAGGACGTACCGTCTGCCGCATCCACTCCGCCACCGGGTCCTGTGTCACGTCCAGGAGGACCAGGTTGACCGGCCACTTGACCTCGGTCCTGGTGAGGGCGCGGGACAGGGCGCCCATGGGGGCCGCCCTCAAGTCGCCGTCCCAGTTGGTGAGTTCGACGCCCACGAACATCACCGGATCGGCGGTCTCGATCGCGGCCAGGCAGCGGCGGGCCGTGCCGACCACGCCGATGGCGGCGAACTCCGCGGAGGCCGCGGCGAGGAAGTCGACCGGGTCGTCCTGCCAGTCGGGCTCGAAGAGGCGGACCCGGCCACCGCTGGTGGGGCCGTCCAGGACGGTACGGCCGATGCGGCACAGCTCGGCCACGGCGGCGGGCGGGAGGGGGATGCCGACCACGCCGTCCGGATTCACCGCGATACCCACCTGCGGGGGCAGTCCGCGGGCGAACTCCACCGCGGGCGCGATGGTGAACGACAGATGCGAGCCGACGACCTTGCGGAACTGCTCCTCGGAGCTGAAGACCGGCACGAAGGCCTGACCCTCGATGTCCAGCGTGGGCAGGTCCAGGGGTCCGCTGTGCGGGCCGCCGCCGCTGGGCAGCGGGACCCAGACGAAGCTGCGGGACAGCACCTCGATGATCCGGCCGCCGGCCGAGGGCAGGCCGAGGGAGACCGAGAGCACCTCCTCCAGCTCGTTGCCTGGCCATCCGCCGTGCGGATGCGGGTGGGGGTACGCCTGACCGGGGAAGTCCGCCGGGAAGTCCATCTACCTACCGCCTGCTGGTGAAACCGCCTGCTGTAAACGTGCTGTGACGGAAAAGGCTAGCGGCTCAGTCCGCGAAGTCGATCCGCCGCAGCACGTCCGCCGCGTCCCGGTCCAGCAGGACCGCCGAGCCCACGCCGTGCGGCAGGTCGCCGCGCTCCACGGCGCGCAACAGCCGGGCGGCGGCCCGGCGGTGGCGCAGGAACGCGTACCGCGAGACGCCCCGGCCGCGCTCGCGCTGGCCGTCGAGCGCGGTGTCCGGGCTGACGTCGAGGAACACCAGGTGCAGAGTGCCGCCGCGGCGGTGCGCGGCGCGGGCCAGCCAGCCGCGCACCCAGGTCTGGGTGCCGCAGTCGTGCACGACGGCTCCGGACGCGGAGCGCAGGGTGCGGTGCAGTCCGGCGTAGTGGGCGAGGCGGACCAGGGGGCGGTAGACCGCGTACGGGAGGAGGCCCGATACACGGGACACCCGGGTCTCCCAGCGGTCCCTGGCGTCCTGGCTGTCGACGCGGACGCCGTCACCGGTCACCGCGCGCCGCATCAGCGTGGACTTGCCGCTGCCGGGCAGGCCGGTGACCACGACCAGGTCGCGGGGGCCGAAGCGGAGGCCGTGCGGGCTGCGGCCGGCGCGCTCGCGGAGGTCGCGGACGACCGGTGCCGGGCGGGCCGGGCATGCCTCCCTGGCCGGGGCCGAGCGCTGTTCGGGCAGCGCTACGGCCGAGGTCGTGGCGTACACCGTGGTCCTTGTCACCGTGATCGTCCTCCCTGCGGGGTCAGGAAAGGTTCTCCCCAACTAACGTAAAGAGAAGGTAATGCACGGTGTCTCGCGGTTCCGTTCGCTTCCGGCCACAGGCCTGTTACAAAGCCTGTGCGATGATGTGCGCGCCTAACTGCATACCGGCCGCTTGAATCCGCGCGGGAGAGTCCCCGGTCGTACGACCTCCGGGGCGCCGAAGGAGCAAGTCCCTCCCTTGAATCTCTCAGGCCCAGTTACCGCGCGGGCGAGGCACATCTGAAAAGCGGGCCGCCGTCGCCGGCGGTCCCACCCAAGGTGCAACCCATGGCCCGTGCGTGTCCCGCGCGGTCATGGCGAACCTCTCAGGTTCCGATGACAGATGGGGAGGAACGACCTCGCCGTCATGCCTTGGGAGACCGACCGATGAGCAGTACCGCCACCCCTGAGAAGCGCCGCACCGCGCTGGACGCGCTGCACCGCTCGCTCGGTGCGACGATGACCGACTTCGCCGGCTGGGACATGCCGCTGCGCTACGGCTCCGAGCGCGACGAACACCTCGCCGTCCGCACGAAGGCCGGCCTCTTCGACCTCTCCCACATGGGCGAGATCACGGTCACCGGACCGGACGCGGCCGCGCTCCTCGACTACGCGCTGGTCGGCAACATCGCCTCCGTGGGCGTCGGCCGCGCCCGCTACACCATGATCTGCCAGGCCGACGGCGGCATCCTGGACGACCTGATCGTCTACCGGCTGGCCGGGACCGAGGCTGCGTTTTCCACATACATGGTCGTCGCCAACGCGTCCAACGCCCAGATTGTCCTGGACTCGCTGGTCGAGCGGGCCGCGGGCTTCGACGCGGTCGTCCGTGACGACCGTGACGCGTACGCGCTGCTCGCCGTCCAGGGCCCCGAGTCCCCCGGCATCCTCGCCTCGCTCACGGACTCCGACCTCGACGGCCTCAAGTACTACGCCGGGCTGCCCGGCACGGTCGCGGGCGTACCCGCGCTGATCGCCCGCACCGGCTACACCGGCGAGGACGGCTTCGAACTGTTCGTCGCCCCCGGTGACGCGGAGAAGCTGTGGGAGGCGCTGACCGAGGCAGGGGCGTCGGCGGGGCTGATCCCGTGCGGCCTGTCCTGCCGGGACACGCTCCGCCTGGAGGCGGGCATGCCGCTGTACGGCCACGAACTGTCGACCTCGCTCACCCCGTTCGACGCCGGGCTCGGCCGGGTCGTGAAGTTCGAGAAGGACGGCGACTTCGTCGGACGTACGGCCCTTGCGGCCGCCGCCGAACGGGCCGCCGCACAGCCGCCGCGCGTCCTGGTCGGCCTGATCGCCGAGGGCCGCCGCGTCCCGCGCGCCGGGTACTCCGTGGTCGCCGACGGCCGGGTGATCGGCGAGATCACCTCCGGCGCCCCCTCCCCCACGCTGGGCAGGCCCATCGCCATGGCCTACGTCGACGCGGCGCACTCCGCGCCGGGCACGGCCGGTGTCGGTGTGGACATCCGGGGCAGTCACGAGCCGTACGAGGTCGTGGCGCTGCCGTTCTACAAGCGCCAGAAGTGACAGTCGTCGTAGCGTCGGGTCCGTGACCGGGGCGGATCGCCCCCGCTCGACGATTCCCTCCGCATTCCCCCCTTCACCAGCACTCCCCCGCGTACAGGAGAATTCACGCCATGAGCAACCACCCCGAGAATCTGCGGTACAGCAAGGAACACGAGTGGCTGACGGCCGCCGTCGACGGTGTCTCGACGGTCGGCATCACCGAGTTCGCGGCGAACGCGCTCGGCGACGTCGTCTACGCCCAGCTGCCCGAGGTCGGCACGACGGTGACCGCGGGCGAGTCCTGCGGCGAGCTGGAGTCGACCAAGTCGGTGTCGGACCTGTACGCGCCGGTCAGCGGTGAGGTCGTGGAGATCAACACGGCCGTCGTGGACGAGCCCGCGCTGGTCAACTCCGAGCCCTTCGACGGCGGTTGGCTCTTCAAGGTGCGGATCACGGACGAGCCCGGGGACCTGCTCTCCGCCGACGAGTACACCGCCTTCACCGCCGGCTGAGGAGTCGTAGAACCATGTCCGTCCTGAACACGCCCCTGCACGAGCTCGACCCGGACATCGCCGCCGCCGTCGACGCCGAGCTGCGCCGTCAGCAGTCCACGCTGGAGATGATCGCCTCGGAGAACTTCGCTCCGGTCGCGGTCATGGAGGCACAGGGCTCCGTCCTCACCAACAAGTACGCCGAGGGGTACCCGGGCCGTCGTTACTACGGCGGCTGCGAGCACGTCGACGTGGCCGAGCAGATCGCGATCGACCGGGTCAAGGAGCTGTTCGGCGCCGAGTACGCCAACGTCCAGCCGCACTCGGGCGCCTCCGCCAACCAGGCCGCCCTGTTCGCGCTGGCCCAGCCCGGCGACACGATCCTCGGCCTCGACCTGGCGCACGGCGGCCACCTCACCCACGGGATGCGGCTGAACTTCTCCGGCAAGCAGTTCGACGTGGTCGCCTACCACGTGGACGCCCGGACCGGTCTGGTCGACATGGCCGAGCTGGAGAAGCTCGCCAAGGAGCACCGCCCGAAGGTCATCATCGCGGGCTGGTCGGCGTACCCGCGGCAGCTGGACTTCGCCGAGTTCCGCCGGATCGCGGACGAGGTCGAGGCGTATCTGTGGGTCGACATGGCGCACTTCGCCGGGCTGGTGGCGGCCGGCCTCCACCCGAATCCCGTCCCCTACGCGGACGTCGTCACGTCCACCACCCACAAGACGCTGGGCGGCCCGCGCGGCGGCATCATCCTCGCCAAGCAGTCCTTCGCGAAGAAGCTCAACTCCTCCGTCTTCCCCGGCTTCCAGGGCGGTCCGCTGGAGCACGTGATCGCCGCCAAGGCGGTCTCCTTCAAGGTCGCGGCGGGCGAGGAGTTCAAGGAGCGCCAGCGGCGTACCGTGGAGGGCGCGCGGCTGCTCGCCGAGCGGCTCGTCCGGGACGACGTGAAGGCCGTAGGCGTCGACGTCCTGTCGGGCGGTACGGACGTGCACCTGGTCCTGGTCGACCTGCGGAACTCCGAGCTCGACGGCCAGCAGGCCGAGGACCGGCTCCACGAGGTCGGCATCACGGTCAACCGGAACGCCGTCCCGAACGACCCGCGGCCCCCGATGGTCACCTCCGGCCTGCGCATCGGCACGCCGGCGCTGGCCACGCGGGGCTTCGGCGCGGAGGACTTCGCCGAGGTCGCGGACGTCATCGCCGAGACGCTGAAGGCGCCCTCTCCCTTCGAGGGGTCCGACGTGGCGGGTCTGAAGGCCCGGGTCACGGCGCTGGCGGAGAAGTACCCGCTGTATCCGGGCCTGTAGTCGGCCCGCCCGGCCGTAGTCGGCCACCGGGGCACCGCCGCACACTGAGAGGTGTACGGCGGTGCCCACCCCCTCGCACCACCCCGCACGTCCTGCGTTCTGAGGAGTCACCGTGGCCATCTCGGTCTTCGACCTGTTCTCGATCGGCATCGGCCCGTCCAGCTCCCACACGGTCGGCCCGATGCGGGCCGCCCGCATGTTCGCGCTCCGGCTGCGCAACGAGGAGCTGCTGGACTCCGTCGCCTCCGTCCGCACCGAGCTGTACGGCTCGCTCGGCGCGACCGGGCACGGGCACGGCACCCCGAAGGCGGTGCTGCTCGGCCTGGAGGGCGAGTCGCCGCGCACGGTGGACGTGGAGGGGGCCGACGAACGGGTCGAGCAGATCAAGGCGGCCGGACGCATCCGCCTCCTCGGCGAGCACGAGATCCCGTTCGACTTCGACGCCGACCTGAAGCTGCACCGCCGTAAAGCCCTGCCGTACCACGCGAACGGCATGACGCTGTGGGCGTACGACGCGGCGGGCGGCGAGCTGCTGTCCAAGACGTACTACTCGGTGGGCGGCGGATTCGTCGTCGACGAGGAGGCGGTGGGCGCCGACCGGATCAAGCTGGACGACACGGTCCTCAAGTACCCCTTCCGCACCGGCGACGAGCTGCTGCGCCTCACGCAGGAGACCGGTCTGTCGATCTCCGCGCTGATGCTGGAGAACGAGCGCGCCTGGCGCACGGAGGAGGAGATCCGGGCCGGGCTGCTGGAGATCTGGCGGGTGATGGGGGCGTGCGTGTCGCGGGGCATGTCGCGGGAGGGCATCCTGCCCGGCGGCCTGCGGGTCCGCCGCAGGGCCGCCATGTCGGCACGCCAACTCCGGGCGGAGGGCGACCCGTTGGCGCACGCGATGGAGTGGATCACGCTCTACGCGATGGCGGTGAACGAGGAGAACGCGGCGGGCGGCCGGGTGGTCACCGCCCCGACCAACGGGGCGGCCGGCATCATCCCGGCGGTCCTCCACTACTACATCAACTTCGTGCCGGGCGCGGACGAGGAGGGCGTCGTCCGCTTCATGCTGGCCGCCGGCGCGATCGGCATGCTCTTCAAGGAGAACGCCTCCATCTCCGGCGCGGAGGTCGGCTGCCAGGGCGAGGTCGGCTCGGCCTGCTCGATGGCGGCGGGCGCGCTGGCCGAGGTCCTGGGCGGCAGCCCGGAGCAGGTCGAGAACGCCGCCGAGATCGGCATGGAACACAACCTCGGCCTCACCTGCGACCCCGTCGGCGGCCTCGTCCAGATCCCCTGCATCGAACGCAACGGCATGGCCGCGGTGAAGGCGGTGACCGCGGCGCGCATGGCGATGCGGGGGGACGGGTCCCACAAGGTGTCCCTCGACAAGGTCATCAAGACGATGAAGGAGACGGGGGCGGACATGAGCGTGAAGTACAAGGAGACGGCTCGGGGCGGGCTTGCGGTGAACATCATCGAGTGTTGAGGGAGCGCCCCTCGGAAGCGCTCAGCCGGCCTCGGCGAGGCGGGTTAGGCGGGTGAGCTGGGCTACCGCTGCCCGGACTGTTCCCCGGCGCCGGTGACGGCGTCGACGTACTCGGACCAGACGGCCGGGACGTCGTAGTGGCAGCCTACGAAGCTGTGCTCGCCCCAGAGGGTGAGCAGGGGCTGGGTGAGGCGGCGGCCTGCTGTCGCGTCCTCCTCGTCGTGGACCAGGTCGATCGAGCCGGCCGCGCGGTAGTCCTCGCAGGCGGCGCGGATCGCGGCCGGGTCGGAGAAGCAGCGCACGTACTCGGCCTGGGCGTCCGGGGCGAAGGGGGTGCCGGGCGCCCATCCGGGCCCGGATCCAGAACTCCGGGTCGCCGCCGATCAGGTGCTCGGGGTTGCCGTTGCCGGCGGTCAGGAAGAACCAGTGGTAGTAGCCGCGCCCGAAGTCGGCGTCGGAGTGCAGGTAGGCGTGCCGGGTCGGCACGATGTCCAGGACCGCGAGCGCGGAGACCGCGCGCTGCGGATTCCAACGGATTCCGGGCATGCGGCGCGGGGCGGGACATCGGGCGGGGGCCGGTAGGCTTCCCTCCTGCCGGCCGGCCCCCGCCCGGGACATGCGCTCCCGGCGGCTTCAGGGCTTCGCGGGAAAGCCCGAGCACTTCCTTCCGAGAATGGTCGGTCAGGCCGGTCCGGCGGGGCCCTCGAGAGTGCTGCTGAAGCGGTCGTACAGCCGCTGGCGCGCCCGGCCGCCGACCCGGCGGATGCCGGCGCGTGTGTGGTTGAGCGCCCGGGAGACCTCGGCGACCAGTTGCATGGACTCGGCCATCTGATCGAAGAGACCGGTGGTGGACGGAACCCAGGTTCCTTCCGGCGCGTGCTGCTGCCCCACCGACGCGCATTTCGTCAGCAGCTCGCTCATCAGACGGTGGAATTCGGCGACGTCCTCGTCGGTGAAGTCGTCGACGGTCAGGTGATACATATTCCGCGCAGTCGGCCCGCGCATACGCAAAACTCCTTGGCGGTGGGTGAGGAAGGAACAGATGAATGCGGCGCTAATGCCCCATCCCGGCTCCCCCGTCGACCGGCAGGACGGCACCGGTGATGTAACCGGCGTCGTCGGAGGCCAGGAACGCGACGGCCGCGGCGACCTCTTCGGGCCTGGCGAGGCGGCCGAGGGGAATCTGGCCGGTCAGATGTGTGCGCTGTTCCTCCGTGAGGTTCTCGCTCATCGCGGTCTCGGTGAGGCCGGGTGCGACCACGTTGAAGGTGATCCCGCGCACGCCGAGTTCCCTGGCCATCGAGCGAGCGAATCCGATCAACCCCGCTTTGGAGGCCGCGTAGTTGGCCTGTCCGCTCTCGCCCCGCAGCGCGACGGCGGAGGAGATGAACACGACCCGGCCCTTCTTGGCGCGCAGCATTCCCCGGCCGGCTCGTCCGACCACCCGGAAGGCGCCGGTGAGGTTGGTGTCGACGACCTCGGTGAAATCCGCTTCGGACATGCGCAGCAGCAACTGGTCCCTGATGATTCCCGCGTTGGATATCAGGACCTCGACCGGACCGTGCTCCGCCTCGACCTGTTTGAAGGCGACGTCGACCTGGTCGGTGTCGGTGATGTCGCACCGCACCGCGAGCAGACCCTCGGGCGGCTCGCCGGTCCGGTACGTCACGGCGACACGGTCACCGGCGGCCGCCATACGACGGGCGACGGCAAGGCCGATACCGCGACCGCCACCGGTGATCAGGACTGAACGGGACACAGAATGCCTTTCCGGTCTGAAAAGCGCGGCCGGTGAGCGACGGCAATCTGGCCAGTACTCGACTGTAAGGAGATCAGTCGAGCCGTCACTCTAGGTGATGAATGGCGTCGGATCGGCCACCGCACGTCGAACAACGCCCCCTCGCGGTCAGGGACTTCACGTCCCCAGCAACGCGAACGACCCGGTGAGTGATCTTTCTGCATCGGCGTCGAGCACACCAGGGTCTGTTTTTTCCGGTTCCGGATTTTCCTGAAAAGGGTTTTCCGGTAATTGAGTCGGCGGCCCGGCGGGCGCCACGGGAGAGGTTCCGAGTTGGACAACAAGGAGGCGCTGCAGAGGCTGCTGCGCTGGAAGCGGGCCCAGATAGACCCGGTGGAGCTCGGGTGGCCGCAGCGCAGCGGACGGGGGCGCCGTTCCACGGGGCTGTCGCAGGCCCAGGTGGCACAGGTGCTGTACGTCTCCGAGCGCACCTACGCCGACCTGGAGCGGGGTGAAATGCCGTCGCCCACCGCGGAGTTCCTCGACAACGTCGCCCAGGCCCTGCGGATGGAGGAGCGCGAGCGCACCGCGCTGTACGTCTACGCCCTGGGCTACGAACCGCCGTTCCCCATGGACCCACTGGCGGGCAGCAGCGTCGCCCCGGCCTGGCAGACGGCGATCGAGCGCGTTTCCGGCCAGCCCTGCTACGCCAATGACGTCGCCTGGAACGTCCTGGCGGCCAACGACGATTTCATCCGGATGTTCCCGCAGGAACCGGGCAAGCCCGCCCGCCTGCCCGAGCAGAACCTGATCCGCTGGATGCTGCTGCGCGAGGACGCCCGCGAGCACCACCTGGTGCAGTGGGAGAAGCGGTGGGCCGAGCCGGTCGCCGCCCAGCTCCGCACGGCCGTTGCGTCGCACCCGGACAACAAGGACCTCCAGCAGCTGGACCAGGAGGTCAACGACGACCCGGTCGCGGGTCCCGTCTACCGCAACCACAAGATCGCCTACGTCCATCCTGACGGTGACTCACGTCTCATGCGCCACGCGGGATTTGTCGCCCCGGAAGGTGAGGAGGACCGGCGGGACCGCTGCTGCGAGCACCACGAGGTGTCCCAGCTGGGGGTGGTGACGATGTGTGCGGCGCAGCCCTTCGGCTCGCCCGGGGCCCGGTTCCTGTTCCTCGTCTTCGAGCCCTCGCAGCGCCCCGTTGCCGCCTGACATTCCGTCCGGGAAGAATGCGTCCCCATGACTGACGCAACCCAGCTCCACGAGATCGCGGCCGGCGTGCACATGTGGGCCCCCGACGGCGTGGACACCTGGGGTCTGGCCAACTGCGGCCTGGTCCACTCGGACGGCGAGGCCCTCGTCGTCGACACGCCGTACACGCCCGCCCTGACCGAGACCTTCCTCACCGCGGCCCGCCGGGTGACGGGCGGCACCGCGCCGGGCACCGTGGTGGCGACCCACGCCAACGGTGACCACACCTGGGGCAACCAGTGCCTCACCGGCAGCGAGATCCTCGCCACGGAAGCGGCACTTGAGCACCAGTGCGTGGAGCCGACGCCTCAGGAACTCCACGCGCTGGTGTGGGAGAGCGATCCGGGCCAGCCGCTGGGCTGGTACTTCCGCCGCCACTTCGGGAAGTTCGACTTCTCGGGCATACGGGTCCTGCCGCCCACCAAGACCTTCACCGGCCGCCACGACCTGACGGTCGGGCGGATCCCCGTCGAACTCCACGAGGTCGGCCCCGCCCACACCGTGGGCGACCTGGTCGTCCATCTCCCCGAGCAGCGGGTCGTGTTCGCCGGCGACATCGTCTTCTCCGGCGACCACCCCTGCCACTGGGCCGGCCCGCTCGACCGGATCGCGGCGGCGGCCGAACGCGTCCTCGCATTCGACCCCGAGTGGATCGTGCCCGGCCACGGCCCACTGCTGACCCCCGCCCAACTGCGCACGTACATCTCCTACTTGGACGACCTCTCCGACCAGGCACTCCTGCTGCACGGCCAGGGCAAGACCCCGATCGAAGCGGCCCGCATCCTCATCGACGAGAACCGCTACCCCGGCCTCGGCCTCCCGGAACGCCTCGCCATCACCCTCTCCACGGAGTTCCGCCACCTCAACCAGGACCACTCCCGCCCGAGCCTGGTCGAACCGTTCGCACTCGCCGCGCGAATCGCCTGGCGACGGGCGTCGGACACGGCGGCGTCGGCCTGATTGTCAACTCGCGTACAGGTGGAGGGAATTGGACTCTCACTGCTCTAGGGCCGGGCCCACCCCCGATGGGGCCGGGGCCAGGCCCTTCATCCGGCTCCAGCGCCGACGCCGACAGACACGGCCGTACGCGGCGCTTGGCCCCCTCCGGCAGGACATCTCCGGCGCCATGCCCGAAGTCGCCCTGTCCGCGCCGGAGTTGACGGATGGAAACGCGGACGACTCCGACCGCCCCCTCCCAGCAGGTGCGGGAGAGCACCGAACAGGGCGTCACCGCACGGGGCATGACGGGCATCCCAAAGTAGGGCGACGCGCTCGCGGAGGCCGCAGTGCCGCGGGCCGCGGTACAGGCGAAGAAGGCCGGGAGCGAGCCGCGGGCCGAAGCCGCGGTGCCGCCTCCCACTGCGGCATCCCGGGCGGACAGCCTCCGCACCGACACCGACGGCTGCTCCTCGTCGCCCGCGCCCACGCTCAGCGGATCCGGCCGGGAGCGAGCCGCCGGCCTGAGCCGTACCGCCACCCCACTGGCGCCTCCCGGACGGACAGCCACCGCACCGACACCGACCAGCTGCTCCTCATCGCTCACGCCCACGCTCAGCGGATCCGGCCGGGAACGAGCCGCCGGCCGAAGTCGTACCGCCGCCCTGGCGCCTCCCGGGCGGAAGCCTCCGCACCGACCCCGACCGGCCGCTCCTCATCACCCGCGCCCGCGCCCAGCGGATCGCGGGTAGCGTCGACGACGAACTGCCCCCGCAGGAACGGACCCGCAAGCGTGACCGACCCGTTGCAGGACCCCCTGTTCTTCGCCGACCCCTATTCGACCTACGCGCGGCTACGGAACGCGGCGCCGGTGCAGCAGGTGCCGACCGGTTCGGCGGGGCGCGTCGGCTATCTGGTCACGGGCTACACGGAGGCCCGGGAGGCGTTCGCCGACCCACGGCTCTCGAAGGACACCGCGCGGTTCTTCGCGGGCCGGCTGTCCGACCGCGATCTCCATCCGGCGGTCTCGCGGAACATGCTGGCCACCGATCCCCCGGAGCACGCGCGGCTACGGGCCCTGGTGACCAAGGCGTTCAGCACCGGGGCCGTGGCGAAGCTGCGCCCCTACATCGCGGGGCTCGTCGACGAACTCCTCGACGCCTGGCCGGAACACGGACCGGTGGACCTCGTCGCCGGCCTCGCGGTACCGCTGCCGGTCACCGTCATCTGCGAGATGCTCGCGGTGCCCGAAGCCGACCGCGGGTCGGTGCACGCGTGGTCCGGCGAGTTGTTCGCCGCGGGAGACCCGCGGCGGATCGACGCCGCCTCGCAGGCCGTCGGCACCTACATGACCGACCTCGTCGCCGCCCGGCGCGCCTCCCCCGGCGAGAGTCTGCTCGACGATCTCATCGCGGTGCGTGACGGTCAGGACCGGCTGACCGAGGACGAACTCGTGTCGCTCGCCGTGCTGTTGCTCGTGGCCGGGCACGAGACCACCACCAACTTCATCGGCAACGCGGCCCTGGCGCTTCTCCAACACCCGGAATCCCTCGCCCGGTTGAAGGCCGAGCCGGAGCTGTTCGGCACCGCCCTCGACGAGTTGCTGCGCTTCGACTCGCCGGTCGGGATCGCCACGTTCCGCTACAGCACCGAGGCGCTCACCCTCGGCGGGACCGACATCCCCGCGGGTGTTCCGGTGCTCATCGCACCCGGCGCCGCCAACCGCGACCCCGCGCGGTTCCCCGGCCCCGACCGCCTCGACCTCGACCGCGCCGCCACCGGTCACCTCGCCTTCGGCCACGGCATCCACCGCTGCCTGGGCGCACCGCTCGCGCGGGCGGAGGGCGAACTCGCGCTCCGGGCCGTCTTCGCCCGCTTCCCCGACGTACGGCTGGCACGTCCCGTGGAGCAACTGGATTGGCGGCACACGCGGTTGACGCGCGGACTCACGTCCCTGCCGGTCGTCGTATGACGCGGTGACGTGGTGACGTTGTGTCAATTCGCCCTGGCCGGGCCCGAGTTGTCGATGGCAAGGGAGACCGCCAGCGTGCCCAGCACCGTACCCATCGCGTAGCGCTGCACCTTGAGCCAGGAGGGGCGGCGTTCGAGGAAGACGGCGATCGCGCCGGCCGCCAGGACGATGGCGAGGTTGACCGCGATGCTGACCACGATCTGGACCGAGCCGAGGACGAGGCCCTGGAGGAGAACGTGCCCCTTGTCCAGGTCGATGAACTGGGGGATCAGCGAGAGGTACATGATGGCGATCTTCGGGTTGAGCAGGTTCGTCATCAGGCCCATCGTGAACAGCTTGCGCGGTGAGTCGTGCGGTACGTCCTGCGGGGCGAAGACGGAGATCCCGCCCGGCTTCAGGGCGTTCCAGGCCAGGTAGGCGAGGTACCCGGCGCCCGCGAGCTTCACCGCGAAGTACAGCTCGGGCACGGCGACGAAGAACACCGACAGGCCCAGGTTCGCCGCGAGCAGGTACACCATGAAGCCGAGTGCGACCCCGCCGAGGGAGACCATCCCGGCGCGCCTGCCCTGGGTGATGCTGCGGGAGACGAGATAGATCATGTTCGGGCCGGGGGTGAGCACCATTCCCAGAGCCACCGCCGTCACACCCAGTATGCCGCTCAGTTCGACCATGTTCGGAGCGTATTCGAGACCCACACCTCGATGCAATGTTCATTTTGCACTCGGTGCAATTCAATGATTGGATTGACACCCGATCGAGAAGCCAAGAAGCCAAGAAGCCAAGAAGGCCAGAGACCAAGAGGGCGAGAAGGGCGGGAGAGCCGTGCGGGACTACCAGAGCGTCGCCGACGCCGTGGCCGGGGAGATCAGGTCCGGCGCGCTCCGTCCCGGCGACCGGCTCCCCCCGCAGCGCGAGTTCGCCCGGCGGCACGGCATCGCCAACTCCACCGCCACGCGCGTGTACCGCGAACTGGCCCGCCGGGGCCTGACCGTGGGCGAGGTGGGCCGCGGCACCTTCGTCCGCGCACTGTCCGCCGACCCGGCCGGCTCCGCCCCCGCGCTCACCGAACCCGCCGAGGGCCGGCGCGTCGACCTGGAGCTCAACTACCCGGTCGCACCCGGGCAGAACGCGCTCCTCGCCGAGGGCCTGGGCAGTCTCCTACGGCCCGACGCCCTCGGGGACGCCCTGCGGCCGGTCGGCACCTCCGGCTTCCCGGCCGCCCGGGAGTCCGCCGCCGACACGCTCGCCCGGGGCGGCTGGCGCCCGGACCCGGCGCGGATCCACTTCGCGGGCAACGGACGGCAGGCCATCGCGGCCGCAGTCACCGCCCTCGTACCGCCGGGTGCCCGGCTCGGCGTCGAGGAGCTGACGTACCCCGTCGTCAAGGCCGTCGCCGCCCGCCTCGGCATCACCCTCGTCCCGCTGGCCATGGACGACGCCGGACTCGTCCCGGAAGCGGTGGAAGAGTCGCACACCGCTGCCCCGCTGCACGCCGTCTACGTCCAGCCGAGGCTGCACAACCCGCTCTCGCTCACCATGCCCGCCGAACGCGTCGAGCGGCTGGCCGAGGTACTGCTCGCGCTCGGGATCCCCGCGATCGAGGACACGATCTGGGCCTTCCTCCGTGACGAACTGCCGCCGCTCGCCGCGTACGCCCCCGAGCGGACGGTCCTGATCGACAGCCTGTCCAAGCGCGTCGCCCCCGGCCTGACGCTCGGGTTCGCGGTGGCGCCCGAGGCCCTGACGGGCGGGATCGTCGCCGCCCTGCGGTCCGGCGGCAGCGCCCCGGGCCGGTTCGCCCTGGAGGTGGCCCACCGCTGGCAGCAGGACGGCACGGTGAAGACACTGGTGGCGGCCAAGCAGAAGGAAGCGGCGGTACGGCAGGGGATCGCGGCCCGGCAGCTCGCCGGGTTCGCGGTGCGGAGCGATCCGCGCTCCCTCCACTGCTGGTGGCGACTGCCCCGCCCGTGGCGCGCGGACACCTTCGTCGCGGCGGCCGCACGGCACGGCATCGGGGTGGTACCGGCCGCCGCGTTCACCGTCGGCTCCCACCACTCCCCCAACGCCGTCCGCCTGGGCCTCGCCACCCCCGCCCCGGAGACCCTCTCCCGGGCGCTCGGCACGCTCGCCGAACTCGCCCGCTCCACGCCGGAGGACCTCGTCACCGACTGAGGTGGTGGTGTTCCCTAAGGTGGGTCGCCGTGGATCTCGAAGCAGTACGCACTTTCGTCGCCGTCGCGGAAGCGGGTCAGTTCCAGAAGGCCGCCGCCGACCTGTCGATCAGCCAGCAGGCCGTCTCCAAACGCGTCGCCGCGCTGGAACGCGCCCTCGGCGTACGGCTGTTCACCCGTGCTCCGCGCGGCGCCGAACTCACCATCGACGGGCAGGCGTTCCTGCCCCACGCGCGCGAACTGCTGCGCGTCGCGGAGCGCGCGAGCGCGTCCGTGCGCCCCGGCCGCCGTCCGCTGCGCGTCGACGTGATCGCCTCGCGCGTCGCACCGTCGGCCCTGATGCGCGACTTCCACCGGGCGCACCCGGAGATCGACCTCGACGTGGTGATGCTGTCCGACATCGATACGGCCGTCGCCGCGATCCGCTCCGGCGCGATCGACGCGTCCTTCCGCGCGGTCGCCGTGCCGGGGCACCCGCTCCCCGAAGACATCGAATCCGTCCGGGTGCTCGACGAACCGCACCAGCTCCTCACCGGCCCCGCCCACGCCCTGGCGGACGCCCGCTCGGTGACCCTCGCCGAGCTCACCGGGCACCGGATCTGGATGCCCGGCCTCGTCCCCGGAACCGAGTGGACCGCCTACTACGACGCCCTCGTGGCCGAGTTCGGCCTCACGATCGAGGCGACCGGCCCCAACTTCGGCTCCGACGTCCTCCTCGACACCATCGCCGACACCCCGGCCCTCGCCACCTTCACCACCGCACGGACCCGCCTCGTCTGGCCCCCCGACCACGACCTCCGCCGCATCCCGGTGACCGACCCGACCCCCGTCTACCCCCACTCCCTCCTCTGGCACCACGACAACCCCCACCCGGCCCTGCCCACCCTCCGGTCCCACCTCGCCACGACGACGGCCGACCGCCGGCCCACCGGAACCTGGACACCGACCTGGGCAACTCCGCGCTGACCGAGCGCACCCCGCCCCACAATCACCCGCCCACCACACCGGACAGTCCGTCCTGACGACTCCGCCACCCCCCACCATCCGTCCAGCAAGACCACGGCACCCCGACGACGCCGCCCACCCACCGCACCCACCTCACCACCACGACAGCCGACCGCCAGCCCACCGGAACCTGGACACCGACCTGGGCAACTCCGCGCTGACCGAGCGCGCCCCACCCGCGCCCACAACTCCGGAAAGTCTGCCCCCGGTTCTGCCCCCGCGGACTCCCCTCCACCCGCCCCCCGTCCGGTAAGAGGGAAGGGCACCCGTCGAGCGAAGGGCAATCGCGCATGCGCATCCAGGGAGAGAACCACTCCGGCGCCGACCGGGCCGGCGGACGCCCCGCGTCCCGGCCGGCCGCCGCGCTGCCTCCCCTCGCCGCGCTCCAACGGGCCGCCGGAAACGCCGCGTTGACCCTCGCGATCCAGCGGGCGCGGGACGAGGAGCGCGCCGTAGAGGCGGAGCGTACGGGGACCGGGGCGGGCGGGTCGGTGCAGCGGCGATCGTCCGTTCCGGATGCCGTCGGATCGCCCGGCCGCCCCCTGGAACCCCGTATCCTCCAGCGTGCCGAGCAGGCCTACGGCATGGGCTTCGGGCATGTACGTGTGCACAGCGGGCCGGTCGCCCGGCGTTCGGCCGAGGAGCTGGGCGCGCTCGCCTACACCACCGGTTCCCACATCGTGCTCGGCGGCGGCCGGGTCGACGACGAGGTGATGTACGAGGAGGTCGACCATGTCAGGCAGCAGGCTCTGGGGCCCGTGCCCGGCACGCTCAACGGCACGGGCGAGAAGGTCTCCCACCCGGACGACCCGTTCGAGCGGAGCGCCGGCGCCAACGGCCGGAAGCTGGCCCGCGGCGCCGCCCCCGACCTCGCCCTGCCCGGAGCCGCCGTAGCGGGCGGGGCGGTGCAGCGCAGCGTGGACGGCGAGGTCGCCGTGCAGCGGGCGGACCGGCCGGGGCCCGCGACGGCGACCGCTCCCTCACCCGCCCCCTCGCCGCCGCCCTCCGCCTCTCCCCCGGCCATCGCCCGGCTCGCGCGGCTGCTCGTCGGGGGGAATCAGGAGCTCCGGAACAAGGACGTACGGAACGTCATCCACAGGCGGGTGCGCAGTGGCCCGAGTTTCTCGGAGGCCGAGCTCGATGCGATCAGGGCGGCGGAGGCCGAGGACCCCAAGTGGCTGAAGACGGTGGGGATGTGCACCCATGCCGAGGCGCTGGCCTACATCAAGGCGGGTGACTTCCGCAGCTGGCTCCAGCAGCCGGAGGGCAAGCGGCTGCTCGTGGCCACCCTGCGCTGGCAGCAGAGCGTCGAGGAGCGCGGCGAGGGGAAGCCGCCGGACAAGCCCACCCGCTCGGACTACCAGCTCGGCCGCCACATGGCCATGCACGCCGAGGGCACCCCGCAGGAGGAGAAGGACCGGCTCACGGGGGAGCGGAACGAGCAGATCTTCCAGACCTTCGTCAGCACCATGCTCCCGCCCGGCATCAGCGACACCGTCCCGGACGCGGGCAAGCACCGGGAGCGGGTCCAGCGCGGTACCGAGGTGCTGACCAAGATCTTCCTGATCCTGAAGGAGGGGCTGAAGGTCTTCAACCCGGAGGCGGGCATCCACGAGGACTTCGAGGACGACGTCGCCCACGCCCTGGCCTACGGCGGACGCGTCAACATCCGCATCCCGCAGCTCGCCGACGGCCAGCACGGCTACGAGCTGCCCCAGTGGCTGCACATCACCAAGGAGAACCGCAGGCCCTGGGAGCCGCAGTCGACTCCGGAGGAGCCGGTGTACCGGCGCGCGTTCGGCACGCACCACATGACGATCGGAGACAACAGCGCGGACGGCACGCGCGGCGACTTCGTGGAGAAGGGCGAGATCGGCGCCACCCTGCGGAACTGGGGCGATCCCCACAGCCACCTCTACGGCCTTCCGATGGCCATCGGCGGCATGGGCAACACCGACTACCACGGCGACACCATCCTCCCGAACGAGTCGTACGGGCACATGTTCATGGGGTACAAGCCGCCGACGCACGAGCGCGACGGGGCGTTCCAGGTCGGTATCGAGACCGCCGGACCGAGCGGCCGGACCCCCGACGGCTACAAGCACGGCATCACGAGCAGCGAGAAGAACAACAACCCGGTGAGCCAGTTCGGCGGGCACAAGGACGACAAGATCGGTGCGAACGCTCCCCTCGACAAGAACCAACGCCTCGTCGATCTCAAGGAGTTCGGCGACTGGGTGAAGAAGCTCAAGGACCTGGAGCAGGCCTGGAAGACGGAGCTGGCCAAGGCGCAGACCCACGAGGAGCAGGCGGCCCTGTACCGGGACCTGATCGGCAGGCGCGGCGGCGGCGCGTAGACGCCCCGCCGGTGTTCGTCGAGGACGGGGAACTCGCCCTGGGCCCGCCCGAGCACGCGGGGGTCTAATCCCGGGTGACGCCGGCGGCCACCGCGTGGCCGATGAAGAGGTAGACCAGCGCGGGCAGGCCGTAGTTGACCACCGTGCGCCAGTCGGCCGAGTGGATGGTGAACAGGTTGTGCGACCAGCCGGAGAGCCAGTCGGCCGCGTGGTGGACCCGGTCGACCGTGCTGTTCGCGGTGTTGGCGTCGAACAGGTAGAGACCGATCCACAGGATCAGGATGAGTGCCGCGATGTCCGCGAGGACGGAGACGACCGTCCCCGCGGGGCTTCCGCCGTAGCGTGTGGACATGCTCAACGGGTGGCCCGGAAAGCCGGGTTGAAACCTCCCGGCGCCAGATGGCGTCAGCGGCGCGCCAGTTGGCGTTCCCCACCCGCGCCGGGGCTGTAGGGCAGGCCGTAGTGCTTGAAGATCGCTTCCTCCTGGTCGGCGGGCAGGACGTCGTCGGTGCCGATCGAAGGGGCCTGTTTCACCAGGGCCTTGGGGTAGTCGACCTTGACGTAGTCCGGCCCGAGGATCGCCTCGTCCAGCGGGACGAAGGTGAGCCGGTGCCGCGTGGGCAGTCCGGTGCGGACCGTGGCCATGGCCGGCTCGTCGGTGGCGGTGTTCACGTACACGGCCTCCAGCACACCGATCTTGTGGGACTCCGCGTCCACGACATCGCGCTCGCGCCACTCCCGGACATCCGCTGCGTGCAGCATGGTTCCCACTCCCTCTGTACGTTTCCCGTGCTCCGGGTACCCGCGACGGGATCCGTCATGGCTCCCGGTTGCCTCCGTCGAGTCGATCGGTAACGTGAGGCGATCAACCGGCACTTGGCACTCGGGGGAAAGATGACCATCGATTCCGCACTCGTCGGCCGGCTGCTCGCCACGCAGTTCCCGCAGTGGGCCGGCCTGCCCCTGACCCTGGTGGAGCAGGGCGGCGCGGATCACGTCATCCACCGCCTCGGCGAGGCGATGTCCGTACGGCTGCCCCGCAGCGACTGGGCGGACGGAGAGGCCGCCAAGCAGCACACCTGGCTCCGGCAGCTGGCCCCGCGCCTGCCGCTGCCCGTCCCGGAACCGCTGGGGCTCGGCACACCGGGCTGCGGCTACGAGTGGCACTGGTCCGTCACCCGCTGGCTGGACGGGACCACGGCGAGCGTCGACGACCTCGCGGATCCGGACCAGACCGCCCGTCAACTCGGCGCATTCTTGCGGGCGTTGCACGAGATCCCGCCCGCCGGGGAGCTCGTCCCCGGTGTCCACCCCGAGCTGGCCCGCGCCCCGCTGGCCGACCGCGACGAGGCGACCCGTGCGGCGATCGACGCGGTGGCCGGGGTGTTCGACGCCGCCGCGATGACCGAGGTCTGGGACAACGCGCTGAGCGCGCCCGCGTGGGGCCGCGAACCGGTGTGGTGCCACGGGGACTTCCACACGGGCAACCTGCTCACCGTCGACGGCCGGCTCTCCGCCGTCATCGACTTCGGCGGCGTGGGCATGGGCGATCCGGCCTGCGACCTGGTCATCGCCTACACCCTGCTGTCGGCCACCACCCGCCCGGTCCTCCGCTCCGTCCTCGGCCTGGACGACGCCACCTGGACCCGCGGCATGGGCTGGGCCCTGACCACCGGCCTGAACGCCTACACGAGTTACGCGGCCACCGAACCCCGCGTCGCCCGGCAGACGACCCGCCAGCTCACCGAGGTCCTCACCGAACACACCGCGCCCCAGGCCTTTTAGCCGAAGGCAGGCAGCACCTCCCGCTCGAACAACCGCAGACTCGACCACGCCAGCTCCATCGGCATGCCCCCGCACAGCGGATGGAACTGGGTGAACGGCCTTGGCGCGGCCTTGAGTTCACGTACGAACGCCTCGGGCGTCAGCACCCGGTACTGCTCGCCGCGCCGCAGCTCCGCCAGCCCCTCGGCCGTACGGAAGGGTGCCGCCACGTCGTCCTGGGCCTGCCAGACCCCGTAGGCGTTGGTCTCGTGCAGGAAGTACGGCGCCATCCGCTGCCAGCCCGCGTCGGGGTCCTCGGCGAGGGCGACGACCCGGTTCGGCCCGATCGGGCTGGGGCCGGGGTCGGGGCGGCCCAACTTGCCCACCTCGTCCCGGTAGTGGTCCCACACCTCGGGCACCGAGGGCACGAACCCGTCGGCGATACGGGCCGCCCGCCGCGCCGCCGGTTCACTGCTGCCGCCGAGCAGCACGGCGGGGCCGCCCGGCCGGTACGGCGCGGGCGTGACGCGCACCGTGCGGCCCCGGTAGGTGAACGGCTCCCCGGTGAACGCCGACTTGAGGGTGGTCACCACCTCGGTGACCCGCCTGGCGCGCTCGTTCATCGGCACGCCGAACATCGCGAACTCCTCGCGCACATAGCCGCCCGCGACGATCAGATCGACGCGCCCCCGGCTGATGTTGTCGAGGACCGCCAACTCCTCGGCGAGGCGCAGCGGATCGTGGAACGGCGCGATCAACGCGGCGACCAGGAACCGGACTTGCTCCGTGCGGGCGGCCATCGCCGCGAGCATCTGGACCGGGCTGGGCAGATAGCCGTCCGGCGAACCGTGGTGCTCGGACACGGTGATCCGGGTGCAGCCGAGCCCGTCGGCCCACTCGGCCATGTCCAGGGCCGCCGCGTACCGGTCCGCCATGGACGTGCCGGCCGACTCGGGGTTGCGGAAGTCGAAGCGAAGCGCGAACTCCAGGCCAGGACGATCCATCCTTCGAGGATATGATTCTCGTCAAGCGAAATGCAATACGCCTATCACGATAACCACATTCTCTCCAGCCGTCGGTCCACCCCACCGAACCCCCTTCTACTGTGGGCAGTTCAAGCACAGGGGGTGGACGTCGTGGCAGCAGGACCCGAGGGCGCCGAGGTCGTGGCGGCGGTGCAGCACGTGTTCCGGGACGGGCTGCTGAGCGGCAAGTCCGCGTTCGCGCCCGAGTGGGAGGCGTGGACCGAGCCGACGGCCGCCGATCTGCGCGCCCGTTTCGTGGACCAGCCGGACGAGTCGTCGGACACGTTCCTGGTGAAGTTGCGCCGCCAGCTCGACGGCGCGCCGGACGGCACGATCGCCCTGGCGGCCGAGCTGCTGTACGTGAACATGGCGCCGCTGGTGCCCGAGCAGATAGGGCTGCCCAAGAAGCGGGAGATCATCGGCGAGGTGCTGTCCTGGGCCGGCCGGCCGGTGTCGGTCCCGGCGGAGCTGGAGAGCGGGCTCGGCGGGTTCATCAACGGCGGACAGGGCTTCCTGAACTACCGCTGGGCGCAGTTCCAGATCCTGGTCCTGCTGGTGGAACGCCTCGCCGGACTGCCGCGCCCGGAAAGGGAGTCGATACTCGCCGACCCCTGGCGGTTCCGCGCCGAGTGCCTCGCGATCCAGGAGGCGGAGGGGCACAAGAAGGGGCGCGCGCAGATCCACATCCTGCTGTACCTGCTCTTCCCGGACGTGTTCCAGCCCATCGCCAGCGTCCATCACAAGCAGGAGATCCTCCAGGCCTTCGCCGCCGACCTGCCCGAGCCGACCGGCGACCAGGACAAGGATCTGTTCGCCCTCTGCCGGGTCCTGGAGGCACGGTCGGGTGCGCCGGTCGACTTCTACGCCGAGCCCTGGCAGGGGAGTTGGCGCCGGCGCGCGGCCGAGCACGCGCAACGCGGCTGGCTGGTGCGCGGCTACAACGTGGACGGCGCCAACCTCGTACCGGCCTGGCTCGACCGGGGCTACTGCTCACTGGCCTGGCGGGACGTCCCGGAGATCCCCGCCGACGCCACCAAGACGCAGGTCCAACGGGCGGTCGCGGAGGCGATGCCGGACGCCAGCGCCCAACTGCGCGGCCAGGCCACCTACCAACTCCACGCGTTCCTCTCCGTGATGAAACCCGGCGACGTGATCGTCACCGTCACCCCGCACGACGTCCACGTCGGCACCCTCCAGGGCCCGCCGACGTACGACCTCTCCGACGGACCCGACAACGCCCGCCGCCGTACGGTGCGTTGGGCCACGACCGGGCGGCCCCTGGAGCGGGCACGGCTGCCCGAAGCCGTGCAGGCGCAGTTGACCCGGCCGCCGGCGGTCTACGACATCAGCAGCGTCGCCGCCGAACTCGCCGAGCAGGCGGGCCTGGAGAACGCGGTGGCGGAGAAGCTGATCGAGGCCGATGTCACGAAGCCGCTCGAACTACCCTCCGTCACCGAGGAGTTGGCGGCACAGCTGCTGATGCCGCTGGACTGGCTGCGGGAGACGGCCGAACTGCTCCAGGAGCAGCGGCAGTTGGTCTTCCACGGCCCGCCCGGCACCGGGAAGACCTACCTCGCCCGCGCGCTGGCCCGCCATCTGGCCGGCCCCGACCGGGTGGAGCTCGTACAGTTCCACCCCTCCTACACCTACGAGGACTTCTTCGAGGGGTTCCGTCCCGGCAAGGGCGAGAACGGCTCGGTGGTGTTCGACCTCCAGCCGGGCCCCCTGAAGCTGCTCGCCGAGCGGGCCCGCCAGGACCCGTCGAACCCGTACGTCCTGGTCGTCGACGAGATCAACCGGGCCAACCTCGCGAAGGTCTTCGGCGAGCTGTACTTCCTGCTGGAGTACCGCGAGGAGCCGGTGACCACGCAGTACAGCCCGCTCGACCCGTTCCATCTCCCGGGCAATCTCCTCGTCATCGGCACCATGAACACCGCCGACCGCTCGATCGCGCTCGTGGACGCGGCGATGCGCCGCCGCTTCGCGTTCCGCCGGCTCTCCCCCGAACTGCCGCCGGTGCGCGGCCTGTTGGAGCGCTGGCTGCACGCCCGCGGCCTGCCCGACACGGCGGCCCGGCTGCTGGACGCGCTCAACTCCCGCCTGGGCGACGCCGACCGGGCCATCGGACCGTCGTACCTGATGAAGCCGTCCGCGGCCCGCCCGGAAGGCCTCGGCCTCATCTGGCGCACCCAGATCCTGCCCCTCCTGGAGGACCAGCTCTACGGCACCGGCGTCGACGTCGAGGAGGAGTACGGCCTCGCCGCGCTGCTGGAGGAGCGGTGAGCGCCGAGCCCCTGAGGCTCACCGTCGACGAGACCGGCCCCGGCATCGTGCGCGAGCTGACCGGGGACCAGCTCGCCGCGCTGCTCGGTGTGCCCGGTCTGGTGCGGCTGAGCCCGGCCGCCGGCGGGCGGTGGCGGCTGGCCGGCAACCAGAAGACGGGCCTGGTGCGGCTGCGCACCCCCTCAGGCGCCACGGTCCAGCTCCGGCTGCGCCCCAAACTCCCGGTCCGCAACCTGCTGTTCCTGCTCGGCCACTCCCCCACCGACCCCTGGCTGAACGAGACCGTCGAGGCCGCCGAGGCGGACGATCTGCTGCCCGCCCTCGCCGACCTCCTCGCCCGCGTCACCCGCCGCACCCTGGACTCCGGCGTCCTGCACGGCTACCGCACGGTCGAGGAGGAACTGCCCCTGATCCGCGGCCGGATCCGCACGGCGGACCAACTGCGCCGCGTCGGCCTCCCCCTCCCGGTCGCCGTCCGCTACGACGACCACACCCCGGACATCGCCGAGAACCGCATCCTGCTGGCGGCCCTGCACCGCGCCGCCCGGCTGCCCGGACTCCCCCCGCGCACCGGCCTCGCGCTGCGCCATCTCGCCCACCACCTCGACGGCGTCCACCCGCTGCCGCCCGGCGCGCCCCTCCCCCGCTGGACCCCCAACCGCCTCAACTCCCGCTACACACCGGCTCTCCGGCTCGCGGAACTCCTGCTGGCCGACCGCTCACTCGACGCGGACGACGGCCAACTCCCCACCACCGCCGACGGATTCGTCCTCGACATGCCGGCCGTCTTCGAACGGTTCCTCACCACGGCGCTCACCACCGCCCTGGCCCGGCGCGGAGTCCGCTGCGCCGCCCAGGAACAGCACCACCGCCTCGACCGGGCGGGACAGGTCCGGCTGCGCCCCGACCTCGTCCTGTACCGGGCGGGCCGTACCGTCTCCGTAGTCGACGCGAAGTACGCGGCCCGGCACTCCCCCGCGCCGCCCACCGAACACCTCTACCAACTCCTCGGCTACTGCGTGGCGTTGGGACTCCCGCACGGGCACCTCGTCTACGCCGCGACGAGCGGGGACGGGCAGGGTGGGAACGGCCCGTCGGAGCACGCCGTCCGCCGCGTCGGCATCACCGTCACGGCCCACGCCCTGGACCTCGGCCGGACACCCGCCCAACTCCTCACCGAAGTCTCCGACCTGGCCGACCGAATCACGGCCGCAGCGGTGCCGGACGGTGCGGAAGCCGATGTTCCTCCAGGGGCTACCCGGGAGTAACCGCTTCGCCCTACGCTGCTGCCGCCACCAAGGCTCCAACCAGGCCACGGCAAAGGGGACTTGAGACTCATGAAGGCGACAAGACGGCTGGCGGCGCTGCTCGCCGGGACGGCCCTGCTGCTGACGGGGGCGGTCGGCAACGCCCACGCGGCGGCGCCGAAGTTCTCGGAGACGACGACGATCGGCACGCACAACGCGTACGAGAAGGACAAGTACACGTACTGGGCGCAGGCGCTGGACTCCGGGGGCCTCGCTGCTCGAACTGGACGTCTACGTCGACAGCCTGAGCAAGCGGTGGCGGGTCAGCCACAGCGACCTGTTCGCCAACGACAACAACTGCGAGTACGCGAGCACCCCCGCCGACCTGTACAGCAAGGACCGCAACCAGGATCTCGGCAGCTGCCTGGACAACATGGCCGCCTGGAACACCCTGCACCCGGACCACGCGCCGATCATCGTCAAGGTGGAGATGAAGGTGGGCTTCAACCAGACGATCGGTCTCGGCCCGACGGCGTTCGACACCCTGGTCTCGCAGAAGCTCGGCAGCAGCGTCTACAAGCCGTCCGACCTGCTCGGCTCCTCGTACTCCACGCTCGACGCGGCCGCCAGGGCGAACGCGTGGCCCTCCCGTGACGACCTCAAGGGCAAGTTCATCTTCGAACTGATCCCGGGCACGGTCGAGCAGGCCAACCCCTTCGACCACTACTGGACCGACCAGGAGTACGGCGACCATCTGCGCGACCTGTACGCGGCCGGCACGATCTCCCAGGCGCAGGCCTTCCCGGCCGTACTCGGCGCGGCGAACGGCGATCCGCGGTCGACCCGTTGGACCTCTGACACCTCGATCCGCCCCTGGTTCGTCTTCTTCGACGGTGACGCGGCGACATACGTCAACAACGGCTACGACACGTCGTTCTACTCCGCGAACCACTACATCCTGATCATGACGGACGCGTACGCGGTGGCCCCGGCGATCTCCTCGACCGCCCCCACGGACGCGGAAGCAGCCGCCAAACTGGCACTCCTGGCCGCCGATCACGCAAGTGTGATCACCTCTGACTGGTCGGCGAAATCGGCGGCGGTACTCGGTTCGGTGACCACCAGAAGCTGAGGTTCCGGATGCCGGGGAGGGGGCACAAGTCCCCCTATGTTGCATGGCATCGACGTAAGCGCGTACCAGTCCACGGCGTACAGCACGACCGGCTCCTCCTTCGTCTTCATCAAGGCGACGGAGGGCCGCTCGTACGTCAACCCGAGACTCACCGCCCAGACGAAGACGGGCCGTGACGCGGGACTGGTCGTCGGCTTCTACCACTTCCTCTGGCCCGGCGACATCACGGCCCAGGCGGAGTACTTCGTGAGCAAGGCCCCCGAAAAGGCGGGCGACCTGCTCGCCGTCGACTGGGAGACCACCGGCGACGGCACCCACGCCTCCAACGCGGAGAAGGACAGCTTCATCCGCAAGGTGAAGGCACTGCGGCCGGACAACCGGGTGGTCCTCTACTGCAACCGCACGTTCTGGCTGACCGTCGACAAGACCTCCTACGCGGGCGACGGCCTGTGGATCGCCGACTACACGACGGCGGGCAAGCCCCGCATCGAGGCCGACTGGGTGTTCCACCAGTACACGTCCGACCCGCACGACAAGAACGTGGCCGACTTCGCGAGCAACGCGGCACTCCGGTCGTGGGCCACGAGCGCCTGAGGCCGACTCACTCGGCCCGGCGGCGGATCCCGGCCAGCAGGCGGCGCACACCGGCCGCGTGGCCGCCGCTGCCGATGACGAGAAGGCGGTAGACGGCGCCGGCCGGGCCCGGGAACACCGCCCGGGTCTCGGCCCGCAACCGGGTTCGCCCCGGGGCGAGTTCGTCGAGCCGGAAGACGAACGCGTAGACCGAGAACCGATGGGAGCCACGCAGCACCAGCTCCTCGCCCGGAACCGCGCCGACCACCCGGAAGCCGGGGAACGCCGAGCCCTCGGCCAGTGGTCGCGGCCCTGCGACCGCCCGGTCGACGCACCCCACCAACCGCGCGTAACGGGCCGCCCCCGGGCGGGAGCAGGTTCGGTCCAGCGTCTCGGTCAGGGCGCGCCAGACCTCGTCGACGCCCGCCGCGACCACCGTCGCGTGCTCGTCGACACGGGGCAGGGCATCGACCTCCACCAGGGCCTCCCTCGGGCTCCGAGCCGCGGTCCGGCAACAACCGTAGAGGACAAGGGGAGTTGTCAGCCCCCGAGGTCCCCCGTCCGCTCCGGCGAAGCCTCCGCCAGAGCCTTCGTGACTCCGTCCACGCCTTCCCTCAGGCCGTAGACCGGCGTCCCCGGCTCCTGGCGCCAGGACTCGTCCAGGCTGCCCGCGTCGACCGTGTCGAAGCCGAGCTCGTCGATGAGGGCCCTGACCACGCGCTTCGCGGCCTCGTCGTCGCCGGCGACCGGGAGCGCGAGGCGGTCGGGGGCGCCGGCGGGGCGGTGCCGGTCCAGGATGTCCTGGGCGTAGGTGCCGTTGAAGGCCTTGACGACGGTGTGGCCGATCCGCTCCGACGTCCAGCGGCTCCCGGTGAGGCCGTCGTCGAGGATGGCGGCGATCCGGCCGTCCCGGCCGATGTAGTAGTTGCCGGTGTCGATGACGGCGAAGTTCTCCGCCGCGTCGTCGAACAGCCCCTTCGGCAGGTTCGGTACGGCCTTCAGCGGGACGGCGATCACGACGACCTCGGCCCCGCGCGCCACCTCCTCCACCGGTACGGGCGTCGCGCCCGTCTCCTCGGCCAGCGCGGTGAGCGTCCGCGGGCCGCGCGAGTTGGCGACGGAGACGTCGTGCCCGAGTGCGGTGAGCCGCCGGGCGAGGTTGCCGCCGATGTGTCCCGCGCCGATGATGCCGATCTTCATGACAGACCCTTCGCCGATCCGGAATCCATGCACGCGCATGCTTCCGGTCGCGAGAACCCCGGCCGCCCGCCCGCTATTCCGGACCGCCGCCGTCCGAGTGAAGGGGCGGGGCGGCCGGGGGCCGCATGCCGAGCCACTGCTCGGCACCCCAGGCCTCGAACCGCTCCACCTCCACGAATCCCAGCCTCGCCGCGAGCCGCATCGAACGGGCGTTGGCGGTCTGGGTGGTGAGCACCACCGGCTCGCCCGGAAGCACGCCGGCGAGCCAGTCGAGTGCCGCCGCGCACGCCTCGGCCGCGTACCCGAACCCCCACGCCCGCGGCAGGAACATATAGCCCAGATCGGCCTTCCCCACGGCGGCCGGCCGGCTGTGCCCCGTCGCGGTCGTCCTCCTGAGCAGGATGTGCCCGATCATCGCCCCGTCGAGCTCGACGACCAGACCCCCCGGCCACCGGGCGGGGATCGCGGGCACCTCTTGCTCCAGCTCGGCCCGCGGCCGGGCACCGCCGAGATAGGTGTGCACCTCGGACGAGGCGAGCAGTTCGACGAACACCGCCCGGTCCCGCGCCTCGGACTCACGGAGCAGCAGCCTCTCGGTCCGGATCGGCTCGGGCGGCCAGGCCACGCTTCCAAGATCTTCCATCGGCGCACGCTAACAGTCGGCCGAGCGGGCCCACCAGGGAATGCGCCTACTCCCCGAACGGATCCTCCAGCTCCGCCCGCAGCACCTCCGCCGCCGTCTCCGCGTCCCCCTCCGCGACCGCCCTGACCAGGGCCTCGTGCGCCCCGTCCCCGGTGTTCGGATCGCGCTCGCGCAGCCCGGTGAGGGCCAGCAGTTCCACCAGCCCCTCGCGCAGCACCGGCCTGAACTGGCCGAAGAGATCGGCGAGTACGGGGTTGTGCGCGGCGGCGACCACGGCCGCGTGGAACGCGATGTCCGCGTCGACGAACGCCGTGTCGTCGGCCCCGGCGGCGGCCCGCCGTCCCTCCAGCGCGCGCTCGATCGCCGTCACGTCCTCGGGCGTACGGCGGCGGGCCGCGAGCCGGGCCGCCTGGACCTCGACGCCCATCCGCACCTCGTAGACGTCGGTCACCGCGGCCCGCCGCAGCCGGGTCGGCCAGTCCTCGGCGGGTTCGGTGGCGATCACGAACACGCCGGCGCCCTGCCGGGGCCGGACCAGCCCCGCCCCGGCGAGCGCCCGCAGGGCCTCGCGGACCGTGGAGCGGCCCACGCCCAACTCCGTGGCGAGGGTGGTCTCGCCGGGGAGTCTGGTGCCGACCGGCCACTCACCGGCGGCGATCTGCGCGCGCAGCCGGGCGGCGGCCTGTTCGACGAGGGGACTGGGGCGGACGGGGCCCAGCGGCACGGCGGTTCACCAACCCGGTTGAGGAGATTCTCACTTGTCTGAGGACCTGAGGTGTGGATAGCGTACCGGCATGACGCTTCGCGGTCTCCTTCTTCTCGGCTGCCGCGGCGGGGCCTGACGCGACCGGCACCCCGCCGCGGGTCGCCGTGCTGCCGGTCACCGTCCGACCGAGCCGAGAGCAGTCAGCCGACGATGACCATCGCCCCATCCTTCCGCTGGAACCCCCAGCGCCCGAGCCCGATGCCGTACGACCGCTACCGCCCCTTCCATGACCGCGTGAACGTCCCTGTCGGGGACCGGAGTTGGCCCTCCGCCCGGATCGAGCGCGCGCCTCTCTGGGTCCCCGTCGATCTGCGCGACGGCAACCAGGCCCTCGCCGAGCCGATGGACACGTCCCGCAAGCGCCGGCTGTTCGACCTGCTGGTGGCGACCGGGTTCAAGGAGATCGAGGTCGGCTATCCCTCCGCGAGCCGCACCGACTTCGACTTCGTACGGCATCTGGCGGCCGGCGGGGCCGTGCCGGACGACGTCACTCCCGTCGTGTTCACCCCGGCCAGGCGGGAGTTGATCGACCGGACCTTCGACGCGATCGAGGGGCTGCCGCGTGCGGTGGTGCACCTGTACATCGCGACCTCCCCGGTGTGGCGGGAGGTGGTCCTCGGCCGCGACCGGGGCGAGTTGTGGGGGACCGTGCGCGCGGCGGCCGAGCACATGGCGCGCCGGGCCGGGGACGCGCCCGGGGTCCGTTTCCAGTTCTCCCCGGAGACCTTCAACCTCACCGAGCCCGACTTCGTCCTCGAACTGTGCGACGGGCTCACGGAGTTGTGGGACGCGAGCCCCGACCGCCCGGTCACGCACAACCTCCCGGCCACGGTCGAGATCGCGACGCCGAACGTCTACGCCGACCAGATCGAGTACGCCCACCGGAACCTGTCCCGGCGGGAGTCGGTGATCCTCTCGGTCCACCCGCACAACGACCGCGGTACGGGCGTGGCCTGCGCCGAACTCGCCGTCCTGGCCGGTGCGCAGCGCGTGGAGGGCTGTCTGTTCGGCAACGGGGAGCGCACCGGGAACGTCGACCTGGTGACCCTCGCCCTCAACCTGTTCGCCCAAGGAGTGGACCCCATGGTCGACTTCGGGGACATCGACGCGGTCCGGGAGACCGTCGAGCACTGCAACCGGCTGCCGGTGCACCCCCGGCACCCGTACGCCGGCGATCTGGTCCACACGGCGTTCTCGGGCACGCACCAGGACGCGATCAGCAAGGGCTTCGAGGAACACGCCCGCAGGGCGGCCGAGTCGGGGGTGTCCGAGGCGGCGGCTCCCTGGTCCGTCCCCTATCTGCCGATCGACCCGGCCGACGTGGGCCGTTCCTACGAGGCGGTGATCCGCGTCAACTCGCAGTCGGGCAAGGGCGGAACGGCGTATCTGCTGCGCGTGCACCACGGCCTCGACCTGCCGCCGCGCCTGCGGCCCGACTTCTCCCGGGTCGTCCAGGAGGCGACGGACGCGAGCGGGCGGGAGGCGGCGCCGAAGAAGCTGTACGAGCTGTTCCGGGAGACGTACGTGGTGGAAGGCCCCCTGGAACCGGGCGCGTACCCGGACCCGGCCGCCGTGGTCGACGCGCTCGCGCGCAGCGGGCACACCGTCGACGTCCTGGAGCTCGTCGAGGACGGCACGGCCGCCTATGCCGAGTGCCGGGTGGACGGGGTCACGGTGTGGGGCGCGGCACAGGGCCCGGCGGCCTCCGTACCGGCCGTCCTCTCGGCGGTGAACCGGGGGCTGCGGTGACCGGCGTACCGACCGACGCGCGGACCGAAGTACTGCGTGCCGAGGACGTACGGGTCGTCCGCGACGGGCGGCCCATCCTCGCGGAGGTGTCCCTCACCGTCCGGGCCGGCGAGCACTGGGCGCTGCTGGGCGCCAACAGGGCGGGAAAGTCAACCCTGTTGAGCCTGCTCGGGGCGGTCGTCCATCCGACCGGCGGGACGGTGGAGGTGCTCGGCCGCCGGCTGGGCCGGGTCGACGTACGGGAGTTGCGGTCGTACGTGGGGCACGTCGACCCCCGGCATCCGCTCGCCGAACCGCTGCGGGTCCGCGAGGTGGTGCTGACCGGGCTGACCAACTCCGTGGCCCTGCTGCCGCGTTGGCGGCCGACACCGGAGCAGGAGGCGCGGGCGGAGCGGCTCATCGGGACGCTGGGGCTGGCGGAGCTGCGGGACGCCCGCTGGCCGACGCTCTCCCAGGGGCAGCGCGGCCGGACCCTGATCGACCGGGCGCATGGGGGTACCTCCCGGTTCGAGCGCAGCCGAGAACTGGGGGAGCCCGAGCCCCGGCTCCTGCTGCTGGACGAACCGGCCACCGGCCTCGATCTGCCGGGCCGGGAGCGGCTGCTCGACGCTCTGGACGGGCTGCGCCGGGAGCATCCGCGGCTGGCCACCGTCCTGGTCACCCACCACCTGGAGGAACTCCCGGCCGGCACCACCCACGCCCTGCTGCTGCGCGACGGCCGCCCCCTCGCGCAGGGTCCGGCGGCCGAGGTCCTCACCAGCGACCAGGTCGGCAAGTGCTTCGACCTGCCGCTGGTCCTGGAGCGGCACGAGGGCCGCTGGAGCGTACGGATCAGGCACCGGCGGTGAACGAGAGGGGCGCCCGTCCACCGAAGGACGGGCGCCCCTTTCGCTCGGGTCACTCCCGGGTCACTTGTTCAGGTGGGCCCAGAACTCGTCGAACGACAGGACCTTGTCCCCGTTGAGGTCCCGCGTCTTGATGATGGCCTCGGCGACCGACTCGGTCACGTTCCAGTCGCCTCCCTGTGCCAGGGCGGTCTTGAACTCGGCCGCGGTGATGAAGCCGTCACCGTCCGTGTCGATCCGCTGGAAATGCTTGCGTGCTTCCTCGATGTCCGCCACCGGATCCGCCCCTTCGTAACGCTTTACTGCCTGTTGACGGAGGCCAGATTAACCGGCCGCCCGCGCACGCAGTGCGGCGACCACCCACGCGAACTCCTCGCGGTGCGCTCCGGCGGGCCCGGAGCCCTTCACCGTGGACAGCAGCTCCCGGTACCGGGCCAGCCGGTCGTTGGCCGCCGACTCCATCCGCTCCAGCACGACGGCCGGATCGCCGCCGTCCCCCAGCACCTCCCGTACGATCTCCGCCGCCTCCGGAGACTCGGGGGCGATCCCCCGCTGCCGGGCCTCCCCGCCCAGCTGCACCAGGCGCATGGGGAACCAGGTGGCCCGCCCGGGTGCGGCGCTGCGGCCCTGGTCCGCCGAGTTGAACTCCATGACCTTCCGCATCTCCCCCCGGAACTCCGGGTCCTGCACCATCTCCGCCAACTCCACCCAGGCGTCGACCTGTTCGGGGGTCGGATCGTCCGGCAGGTCCACCGCGATGGTGCGCATCCGCTCCTCGATGGACGGATCCACGGTGTCGAGGCCGTGGAACAGCTCGTCCACGAACTCCTCCATGATCCGCCTGCGTTCGGCTGCCGACAGCCGCGCCAGCTTGTTCATGAGCGTCATCTCCTCTGCGGTCGAACCGCGTCGCGCCACGGTCGACAGCACCGCGCGGGTCACCCGGAGCGCACGGATCTGCGCGTCCAGCGCCACCACATGGGCGGCGGCCACCTCCGCGACCGTCGTCTCCCCGGCCAGCACCTTGCGTACGTCGTCCAGGCCGAGGCCCAACTCCCGCAGGGTGCGGATCAGTTCGAGACGGGCGGCGCACTCGGCGTCGTAGAGCCGATAGCCGCCGGCGGAGCGGGTCACCGGGGTGAGGACGCCCTCGTCCGACCAGTAGCGGATGGTGCGCACGGTCAGTCCGGTGGCCCTGGCCAGCTCCCCGATGGTGAGCAGTGCGGTGCCGTCGTCGATCATGTCGTGAGTGTGGGCCTTCCAGTGGGTGGAGACTCAAGGAGTGCGAGGAGCACGGCGATGGAGACTCTCCGGGACATTCTCGACGCGGCGGCGCGGGGTGTCCTCCCGCCGCCGGACGGCCGTACGACCGTCGTGCCGCAGGCGTCCGAGCGGGACGCGGGGGTGCTCGCCTTCACGGCCCACGCGGTGGTCTTCGTCGACGAGGACCCGCAGTGGGTGTACGACACCCTGGCCGCCGTTCCCTGCGACGCGCTCGCGGCGCCGATGAACCCGCGGTTCCTGGCGGCCCTGCTCGACCGGACGGGCCGTACGGCGGAGACCGTCGACGCGATGCTCGTGGGCGCCCCGCTGCCGGGCGAACCGCCGCTCCCGCTGAAGGAGATCACGGACGGCGACCATCCGAGGATCGTGTACGCCCGCGGCCGGCGCGACGACGTGCGCGCGTGGACGACCGAGGGCGGGGTGCTGGTGACGGGCCGCGGGATCGCGGGCCGCCTGGAGGTCTCGGTCGAGATCGAGGAGGGCGTACGGCACCGGGGGCTGGGGCGCGCGCTGGTGGCCGCCGCGCGGCAGCTGTCGGCCGAGCCGCTGTGGGCGCAGGTGGCGCCGGGGAACGCCCGCTCGATGCGGGCGTTCCTCGCGGCGGGCTACCGTCCGGTGGGTGCGGAGGCGCTGCTGCTCGGCGCGCCCTGAGCGTCAGTGCCAGGGCTGGTAGTACGGGTTGCTCTCGCAGTCGCTCATGATCTCGACCTTGGTCTTCTTGTCGACCGGGCAGACACCGATGATGTACTGCCGCTTGATGCCGCCGGGGAAGGCGACCTCGACCTGGTCGGCCCACTTGTGGGTGTCGCCGATGGTCTTGTTGACGTCCACACCGCCGGGGGCGTCGATGTAGTAGTTGTAGCCCGACTTGTACCAGGTCTTGTACAGGTCGTGGTCGTAGGTCGTCGAGACGTACGGCGAGGGCTGGTTGACCAGGACGTACTTCTCGATGTCGTACTGCCCGTTGATGACGTCCTTGGGAGCGAAGCCCTGCTCGAAGACGACCGCCGGGCCGCGGCTGTCGCTGCGGTAGAGGGTGCCGCACGTGGTGCGCCAGACCGGGTCGGGGGTGATGCGGGAGATGTCCACGCGGTCGTCGACGGCGGCCGTCGCCGGGTCGGCGACCACGGGACAGGCGGGCGCGGCGGCCCGGACCGGCGTGCGGGTGGTGTGGACGGGGGCGGTGGCGGCGGTCGTGGCGAACACGGCCGCGAGGGACAGGACGGCGGCAGCGGTCCGTCGCCGCAGATGCAGGGTGATCATGCGGGGCACGATTCCGGTTCTGCGACGGCGGACCGTGGATCATCACCCGTACGGGGCGTGTCCAACTGACCGCATTTCAATCCGACTTCAGCACTTCAGCACTTCAGCACTTCAGCGGAAGATGCCGGTGTGGCCGAGCGAGTAGCGGCCGGGCTGCGGGTAGACGGCGAGGCCGTGCGGGCCACCGCCGACCTTGATGCGGGCGAGCTGGGTGCCGGTGCGGGTGTCGATGGCGTACACCTCGGAGTTGTAGCGGCCGGACAGCCACAGGACCTTTCCGTCGGCCGAGACACCGCCCATGTCGGGGCTGCCGCCGTGCGGCAAATGCCACTTCTTGGTCAGCCTGTTCTTCGTGAAGTCGAAGATGGAGATGGAGCCCTCGCCCCGGTTGGAGATGTACATCTCGCGCGAGTCCCGGCTGATGTAGAGGCCGTGGCAGCCCTTTCCGGTGGGCAGGAAGTCCGGCTTGGCGAAGGTGTCGCCGTTCAGCACCCACATGCCGCCCGCCATCATGTCGGCGATGTAGAATCGCTTGCCGTCGGGCGAGATCTTGACGTCCTGCGGCATCGAGCCGTGGAACGGCAACTTCTGCTGCCCGATCACCTTCATCTTCTCGGTGTCGACCTTGAGCAGTTCGCCGCTGAACTCGCAGGAGACGATGAAGTAGCGGCCGTCCGTGGAGAAGTCGGCGTGGTTGACGCCGTAGCAGCTGACCGGAACCGCCTTCACCGTCTTCATGGTGTGCGCGTCCCGGAAGACCAACTGCCGGTCGAGGGAGGCCATCACGATCGCGTACTTGCCGTTCGGCGTGAAGTACAGGTTGTACGGGTCGTGCACGTCAACCGGCTTGCCCGCCCTGCCCGTTCGCGGGTCGATGGGCGTCAGGGTGTTGCCGCGGTCGTTGTTGACCCACAGGGTCTTCAAGTCCCATGAGGGGACGACGTGTTGGGGCTGGACCCCGACCGGGATGGTCTCGACGACCTTGTACGTCTTCGGGTCGATCACCGAGACCGTGTTGGAGCCGGTGTTGGGGACGTAGACCCGGGACGGGAAGTCCCGTACCACCGAGGAGAGTTGATTGGGCCGGTCGGCCGCGTACACGTCGGCCGGGTCGAGCACCGGCGGCATTCCGGGCAACCCCTTTGCCACCTGCGGCTGTTGCTTCTTCTGCTGCTGCGGCTGGAGCGCGGCCTTGGTGCCGAGGGCCTCGTCGGCGTGGTCCTGCGAACCGCAGCCGGCGAGGGCGGCCAGTGCGGCGAGGGCGGCGCCGGAGACCAGGGCGCGGGTGAGGAGGGTGGATCGCATCAGCTCAGCAGCTCCGTGGTCGTCACCGCGCGCAGTCCGCGGCGGTCGAGTTCTTGCAGTACGGCGGGGAGCGCGGCGACCGTGCCGGCGTACCCGAAGTGCATGCTCACGACGGAGCCGTCGCGGACCTCGGCGAGCACCTTGCGGGTGACGGCGGGGGCGCCGGGCTCGGTGAAGTCGAGCGAGTCGACGTCGTAGGAGAGCACGTGCGGGTAGCCCACGCGGTGGGCCAGGCGCTGGACGAGGGGGGACGCGGCCGGGGCGCGCGAGGGCCTGAACCAGGTGCCGATCGAGCCGGTGAGCCGCTTGAGGCGCTCGGCGCAGCCGGTGATCTCGGCCAGCGCGTCGGCCTCGGACAGGGTGTTGACGGCGATGTGCCGCTGGGTGTGGTTGCCGAGGTCGTGGCCGCCGTCGAGGATGCGGCGGGCCATCTCGGGGTGGGTGTCGAGCCAGGTGCCGACGGCGAGGACGGTGACGCGGGCGCCGTGTTTCTCCGCCTCGGTGAGAAGGGCGGTGGCGATCTTGGGGTCGCCCTGGCCGTGGAAGGTGAGCGCGATCCGGGGGCGGTCGCGCGGTCCGTGGGTGATCTGCGCGGGCTGCCGGGGGAAGGCGCGCGGGGCGGGAGCGGTGAGCGGGGTCGCCTTGGCGGCGGGGGCGCGGGCGGGCGCGGCGGGGGCTGCGGCGGGGCCGGTCGTGGCACATCCGGCGGCGAGTGCGCCCCCGGCGACGAGCCCGGCACCCGCACGCAACGCCGTACGGCGGTCGGTCGTGGTCACCCGGTCCATTTAAGGGGCGTTGAGCAAGAAAGCGGGGCATTAACCCGATCGAGGGACCCTCACGGGTCGCACTCCGAACAGGAGTCCTACGACGGTTTTCGCTTCGGCGCTACGACCGTTTCAGCGGTCGGCGACCCGCATCTCGAACCACGTCGTCTTGCCCCGCGGGAGCAGATCGACGCCCCAGCGGTCGGAGAGTTTGTCGACGAGGAAGAGACCGCGACCGCTCAAGTCCATTTCCTGGACCGGCATCAGACAGGGCAGGCCTCTGGAGGGATCGCGGACCTCGACGCGGATCCAGCCGCGGCGGCGCTTCATCCGCAGTCCGAACACCCGGGCGCCCGTGTGCCGTACGGCGTTTCCGACCAGTTCCGAAACCAGCAGGACGGCGTCCTCGGTCATTTTCGGGCTGAGGCCCCAGTGCCGCAGGACGACGATCTGGGTGAGCCGGCGGGCCGCGGCGGCGGACTCGGGGCGGGACGGGAGCGGAACCTCTGCCTCCGTCGGATCGCCGAACAACTCGATCGCTTTGAGTGCCCGCTCGTCCTCGACCGCAGGCGACCAGCGCGCCGCGGTCGCACGGCCTTGTCCCCGCGGCTGTCCGATACCTTCCAGCCCCGCCATGCGTCCATCATGGCCGCCACGGACGGCCTCCGGGGCGGTTCCGGAGGAATACGCCCCCCGGAAGCACCCGTTCCGCGACATCCGATTGACATATGCCAAGGGCATTTCGGTCTCGGCCGCGACCCCTCCGACCTGCGGTGAAGGCTCTGTTGGCGGCAATCGACAGACTCCCTCGACAAGGCAGGCTTAAGGTCACCTTAAGGTTCCCATAAACCATCCTGTCGAGGTACCTGTATGAGACATCGCGTCAATTGCAAGTGGCTGAGCGGTATTTGACCGTCCGGTTCAGCGGAACTTCGCCTTGCCGGGACCCTCTTCGACGAAACTGCGCATCCCGATCTCACGGTCCTCGGTCGCGAACAGCCCCGCGAACCAGGTCCGTTCGACCGCGAGCCCGGTCTCGATGTCCGTCTCCAGACCGGTGTCGATCGCTTCCTTCGCCGCACGGAGCGCGATCGCCGGTCCCTGCGCGAGCCGCGCCGCCCACGCGTGCGCCTCGGTGTACACCTCGGCGGCCGGCACCAGCCGGTCCACCAGGCCCAGTTGGAGCGCCTCGTCGGCCTTGACCATACGGCCGGTGAAGATGAGGTCCTTCGCCTTCGAGGGGCCGATCAGCCGGGCCAGCCGCTGGGTGCCGCCCGCGCCCGGAATCAGACCGAGCAGGATCTCCGGCTGCCCCAGCTTGGCGTTGTCCGCCGCGATCCGGAAGTCCGCGCACAACGCCAACTCGCAGCCCCCGCCCAGCGCGTAGCCGGTGACGGCCGCGACCACCGGCTTGGGGATCCGGGCCACCGCGGTGAACGAGTCCTGGAGCGCGCGCGAGCGCACGACCATCGCCGCGTGGTCCATGCGCTGCATCTCCTTGATGTCCGCGCCCGCCGCGAACACCTTCTCCCCGCCGTAGATCACCACGGCCCGCACGTCCTCGCGGCGCGTGGCCTCCTCGGCGAGCTCCTTGAGGCGGTCCTGGGTGGCGGTGTCCAGCGCGTTCATCGGCGGGCGGTCGAGGCGGATGGTGCCGACGCCCTCGGCGACTTCGAGATTCACGGTCATGCACGCAGGTTAACCGCCGCTAACGACAACGGGCCCGGTGCTGTCGGTCACAGCACCGGGCCCGCAGTACGTCGCTAGGAAACTGTCACGCGGTCCACTTGGCCCACGACATGTTCCAGCCGTTGAGCCCGTTGTCGGGTGCCACGGTCGCGTCGTTGGAGTTCTTGACGACCACGACGTCACCGAGGATCGAGTGGTTGAAGAACCACGCGGCCGGAACGGTCTTGCTGTAACCGCCCTTGACGTCCCGCAGGCCTATGCAGCCGTGGCTGGCGTTGTAGTTGCCGAAGGCGTCGCCGCCCCAGTAGTTGCCGTGGACGAAGGTGCCGGAGTCGGTCAGGCGGGTGGCATGCGGGACGTCCTTGATGTCGTACTCGCCGCCGTAGCCGACCGTGTCACCGTTCATCCGGGTCACGGTGAGCTTCTCGCTCATGACCATCTGGCCGTTCCAGGTGTCGTAGCCGGGCTTGCCGGTGGTGACCGGGATGGTCTTGATGGTCTTGCCGTCCTGGGTGACCTTCATCGTGTGCTTCTTGGCGTCGACGATGGAGACCTGGTTGCGGCCGATGGTGAACCTGACCGTCTTGGTCTGCTTGCCGTAGACGCCCGAACGGCCTTCGACGCCGTCGAGGTTGAGCTTGATCGTGACCTTGGTGCCGGACTTCCAGTAGTTCTCGGGGCGGAAGTCGAGGCGGTCGTTGCCGAACCAGTGACCCTCGACGTCGACGGCCGGCGAGGTCGTGATGCTGATGGCCTTCTTCACGTCCTCGGGGTGTGTGATGCCCCGGGTGAAGCGGATGGAGAACGGCATGCCGACGCCGACCGTGGAGCCGTCCTCGGGGGTGAAGTAGCCGACGAAGGTGTTCGCGGGGGTCAGCGTGGTGAAGCTGGAGTCCTCTGCGGCGACGCGGCCCGCGGAGTCCTTGGCGACCGCGTGCACGGTGTACTTGGTGGAGGCGGCGAGATGCGTCGCGGGAGTCCAGGTCGCGCCACCGCCGGTGATCGCGCCGTCGACCTCGGCGCCACCGGCGTCCTTCACGGTGACCTCGGTCAACTTGCCCTTCGCGGCGCTGATCTTGAGGGCGCCGCTCGTGTCGACGGACTTCGAGCCGTCCTTGGGGGCGATGGTGACGACCGCCTGCGACTGCTTGGTCTGGGCCGTGTCCGAGCCCTTGCCCTTGGCATCGCCGGAGCCGGACCCGGAACCGGAGTTGGAGCCGCCGCCACCGCCTCCGCACGCGGTGACGGCGAGCAGCAGCACGCCGAGGATCAGCGCCAGCAGGCCCTTGCTTCTCCGGCCGCGCGCGTCAACCGACGCCCCCGATATCGGTCGCACGTTCAAGACTTTCTCCCCTCGCCGGGCCCGGTCCGGCCCGCACCCCTTTGCGCATCTGACGTGCGCGTCCGCGCATATTAACCGCCAGGATTTGAGCTTCGTGTCAGGTGATTGTCACCGTTCGGTCGCAACTTCAACTGTCGCCTGACACGGGGAGCCCACCCCTTCTCCGGTCACTTGAGCGAGCTGCCCGCCTTCCACTCCTTCCAACCCATGTTCCACCCGCCGAGGCCATTGTCCGGAGCGACCTGTTTGTCGTTGCTGTGCACGACCTCGACGACGTCCCCGACGATGCTGCGGTCGAAGAACCACCCGGCCGGGGTGTCCGAGCCGCCGCCCTTCACGTCCCGCAGCCCCACGCACCCGTGGCTGACGTTGACGTGCCCGGGGGCGTCCGGCGCCCAGTAGTTGCCGTGCAGGAAGGTGCCGGAGTCGGTGAGCTTCATGGCGTGCGGGACGTCGGGGATGTCGTACTCGCCGCCGAAGCCGACCGTGCGGCTGTTCATGCGGGTCACCTCCAGCATCTCCATGACCACCATTTTCCCGTTGTACGTCGTCCTTCCGGGGGCGCCGGCGGTGATCGGCACGGTGGCCAGGAGGTCGCCGTCGCGCCGTACCTCCATGGTGTGTTTGGCCGCGTCGACCAGGGAGACCTGGCTGCGTCCGACGGTGAAGGAGAACGTCTTGTACTGGAGGCCGTAGACGCCGGGTGCGCCCTCGACGTCACGGAGGCGGAGGGAGACGGTGACCTGGGTGCCGGGTTTCCAGTAGGACTCGGGGCGGAAGTCGAGGCGGGCGTTGCCGAACCAGTGGGGGCGGACCTCGACGGCCGGCTTCGCGGTGACGTGGATCGCGCGCTCGACGGCGGCCCGGTTCTCGATCTCCCGGTTGAAGCCGAGGGAGACGATCATTCCGGTGCCGACGGTGGCGCGGTTCTCGGGGGTGACGTAGCCGATGAACCGTTCGCCGGGGACGTACGTCGTGAACGTGGTGTGCCGGGCGGAGCGGCGGCCGTCGCCGTCGAGGGCGACCGCGTCGACGGTGTAGCGGGCGGCCAGGGCGAGTTTCGGGTCCTCGGGTTCCCAGCGCAGTCCGTCGTCGGAGATACGGCCCGGGACGGGGGTGTCCTGGGCGTCCTGCTCCTTGACGACCTGCACCGACTCCAGGCGCCCGCTGGGCACCTTGACCAGCAGCCGCTGGTCGGGTTTGACGCCCTTGGCGGTGTCGTCGGGCGAGATCCGGATCACATCCTCGGGCGCCGGTGCCTTGCCGAAGAGCTCGTCGATGCCGCCCCCGCCCGATCCGTCGGAAGTACAGCCGGTGGCTCCGGCCAGCAGTCCTGCCCATGTCAGTACGGCGGCCAGTGCGACCCCTGCGCGCCGCGCGCGCCCTTGTGCATGCCTCACGGGGTGCCCAACGAGCGGCCCTGCCTCAGGGAAACGTGAGTGCGACCCAAGCTCTGGGCAGAACAGTGGGGAGGATGACAGGACAGGGGCCCGCGACCGGGACGTCGCGCGCCCTTCACCTCGTCGTTCCATGAGCCGCAGGAGGCCGGACGGTGTCGAGCGCAGCCGAGCAGGAGGCCGTGCAGGAGGGGCGCGTCGACGGCGACGGCGTGCCGGTGGAGCGGTCCATCGACGAGGAGGCCCTTCCGGCACCACGTGCCGCCCCCGTGCTGAACGGCGCCCCGCACCGGGCGCCGGCCGCGCCCGTGTGGCCGGGGACGCCGATGCCGCTGGGCGCCCGGTTCCGGGTCGGCCCGGACGGGGTGGCGGGCACCAACTTCGCGCTGTGGGCGGGGGGTGCGGAGGCGGTCGAGCTGTGCCTCTTCGACGAGCGGGGGGTGGAGACCCGCGCCCCGCTGACCGAGCTGACGCACGAGATCTGGCACGGCTTCCTGCCGGGCGTCCTGCCCGGGCAGCGCTACGGCTTCCGGGTGCACGGCCGCTGGGACCCGTGGACCGGCGCCCGCTGGAACCCGGCGAAGCTGCTCCTCGACCCGTACGCGCGGGCGGTGGACGGCGAGTTCGGGCTGCCGCCCGAGGTGTACGCGCATGTCCGGGACTGGCCGCAGCAGCAGGTCGCGGACACCGTGCGCGACGACCGCGACTCGGCGCCCCACGTCCCCAAGGGAGTTGTGGTCCACGACGACACCACCGACGACGAGTGGATGGACGACCGCCGCCCGAAGACCCCGTGGGCGGACTCGGTCATCTACGAACTCCATGTCGGCGGCTTCACCAGACTGCACCCCGGGATACCCGAGGAACTCCGGGGCACCTACGCCGGGTTGGCGCATCCGGCGGCGATCGAGCACCTGGTCAAGCTGGGCGTGACGGCCGTAGAACTCCTCCCCGTCCACCAGTTCGCGCACGAGGACCATCTGCTGCGCAGGGGCCTGAAGAACTACTGGGGCTACAACTCCATCGGCTACTTCGCCCCGCACGCGGCCTACGCGGCGACCGGTACGGCGGGTCAGCAGGTCGGCGAGTTCAAGCGGATGGTGCGGGCGCTGCACGAGGCCGGGATCGAGGTCATCCTCGACGTGGTCTACAACCACACCGCCGAAGCGGGCGAGTTGGGCCCGATGCTGTCGTTGAAGGGCATCGACAACCGCGGCTACTACCGCCTCCAGAGCGACGCCCGCCGCTACGCGGACTACACCGGCTGCGGCAACACCCTGCACGTCGTCCAGCCGCACGTCCTCCGCCTCATCACCGACTCCCTCCGTTACTGGGTCACCGAGATGGGCGTCGACGGCTTCCGCTTCGACCTCGCGGCGGCGCTGGCCCGCTCGATGCACGACGTCGACATGCTGTCCCCGTTCCTCGCGGTCATCGCCCAGGACCCGGTGCTACGACGGGTGAAGCTGATCGCCGAGCCCTGGGACGTCGGCTCGGGCGGCTACCAGGTGGGCGCCTTCCCGCCCCTGTGGACGGAGTGGAACGACCGCTACCGCAACGCCGTCCGCGACTTCTGGCGCGGCGCGCTGCCGGACGTACGGGACCTCGGATACCGCCTGTCGGGGTCGAGCGACCTGTACGCGTGGGGCGGCCGGCGCCCCTACGCCTCGGTCAACTTCATCACCGCGCACGACGGTTACACCCTGCGGGACCTGGTGTCGTACGAGCGCAAGCACAACGAGGCCAACGGCGAGGGGAATCGGGACGGCACGGACGACAACCGGTCCTGGAACTGCGGGGTCGAGGGCGAGACGGACGACGAGCGCGTACAGGCGCTGCGGCGGCGGCAGTTGAGGAACCTCCTCACCACGCTCCTCCTCTCCACGGGCGTGCCGATGCTGGTCGCGGGCGACGAGCTGGGTCGGACGCAGCGCGGCAACAACAACGCCTACTGCCAGGACAACGAGATCAGTTGGGTGGACTGGGAGCTGCGGGACGACCCCGGCTGGCGGGCGCTGACCGACCTCACCGCCCGGCTGATCGACCTGCGCCACCGCCATCCGGTGCTGCGCCGCCGGGCGTTCTTCTCCGGGCGGGCCCGATCGGCGGACGGCATAAGGGACTTGGCCTGGTTCACCGCGCGCGGCACGGAGATGACGGAACGGGACTGGTACGCGCCCGCCGCCACCCTGGGCATGTACCTCTCCGGGCGCGACATCCCCGGCCGCGACGAACGCGGCGACCCGATCCTCGACGACAGCTTCCTCGCCGTCCTGCACGCGGGCGACCGGCCGGTGAGCTTCGTACTGCCGGGGCCGCCGTGGGCGGAACGGTACGAGGTGGTCGTCGACACCTCGCGGGAGGAGCAGGCGGAGGCGCCGGGGGTGGTGCACCGGGCGGGCTCGGCCATCACGGTGCCGGCCCGGGCGGTGCTGCTGCTGAAGGTGGGCTGAGGGGCGGCTCGGCAACCGGAGGACGGCCGAAGGGACGGCCGGGGTGACGTTTCAGCTCCGTGAACTCACGGGCAGATGCCTGGGCACGGGGGTGGGCCGGCTGATCGCATGGAGGGCGCGCCCCTCGCCGATTCCACTGCCTGCCCTAAGGAACCCGCATGCCCGAATTAACCCGCCGTGCCTTCGGCGGCCTCGTCGGTGGCGGTGCCGTCACCGCCGTCGCCGGTACGGCCGCCAGTGCCGAGGGTGCCGAACAGGCCCCCGCGGAACGCCCGTTCAAGGCCCGCCCCGCCGCCTCCGGGAGACGTCCCAACCTCCTCGTCGTCCTCGGCGACGACCTGGGCTGGGCCGACCTCTCCTCCTACGGCGCCCCGCACATCAAGACGCCGAATCTGGACCGGCTGGCCCGGCAGGGGGTGCGGTTCACCGACGCGTACTCGGGCTCGGCGACCTGCTCCCCGACCCGGTTCAGCCTCTACACCGGACGCTATCCGGGCCGTACACCGGGCGGCCTTGCCGAGCCGATCAACAACCGGTCGCAGGGACTCGACCCCGGCCACCCGACCCTCGCCTCCCTGCTGCGGAAGGCGGGTTACTCCACCGCCATGATCGGGAAGTGGCACTGCGGCTGGCTGCCCGAGTACAGCCCCACGAAGTCGGGCTGGGACGAGTTCTTCGGCAACCACGGCGGTGTGCTGGAGTACTTCTCCAAGCTCGGCCAGCTCGGCGACTACGACCTCTACGAGGGCGACGCCACCTACCAGGACCTGCGCTACTACACCCAGGTGCTGACCGAGCGGGCCGTGGAGTACGTCGGCCGCGAGCACGAGAGGCCGTGGCTGCTGAACCTCAACTTCACCACCCCGCACTGGCCCTGGCTCGCCGAGGGCGACGCGGAGACCGGCGCCGGGATCGCCGCGAAGATCCGGGCGGCCACCAGCCAGCTGGAGATCAGCGACGCCCTCAACCAGTGGGACGGCGGCTCGGTCGCGAAGTACACGGAGATGGTGCAGAGCCTGGACGCGGCCGTCGGTGAGGTGCTGGCCGCGCTGCGCCGGTCCGGGCAGGAGGAGCACACGCTGGTGTACTTCGCCAGCGACAACGGCGGTGAACGCTGGTCGTATCTCTGGCCGTTGAGCGGCGAGAAGTTCGTGCTCCAGGAGGGCGGCATCCGGGTGCCGACGATCCTGCGCTGGCCGCACCGGATCGACGGCAACCAGGTCAGCCACGAGCCGAACTTCTCCCCCGACTGGACCGCCACCTTCCTGGAGCTGGCCGGCGCCCGCCCCGACCCCGCCTATCCGCTGGACGGCACGAGCCTCGCGGGCTATCTACTGAAGGGCGAGGAGCTGCCCGTACGGGACCTGTTCTGGCGGGTGGAGGCCAACCGGGCGCTGCGGCGCGGCGGTTGGAAGTACTACCAGGACGAGGACGGCGACGACCACCTCTTCGACCTCGCCGCCGACCTGCGCGAACAGGCCGATCTCGCCCCCGACAAACCGGAGTTGCTGGCCGAGCTGAAGGCCGCCTGGGAGCAGATCGCCTCCGGGCTCCTCCCCTACCCGGACTAGGCCTGGGCCCTAGCCGAGGATCCCCCGGTCGTACGCCGTCGCCACCGCCGCCGCGCGGTCCTTGACGCCCAACTTGCCGTACAGGTGGGTGAGATGGGTCTTGACGGTCGCCTCGCTGATGAAGAGTTCGCGGGCGATCTCACGGTTGGAGGTGCCCTTGGCGACGAGTGCCAGCACTTCGCGTTCGCGGGCGGAGAGCGGTTCGTTGCCGGGGGTCTGGGGGCCGCGCACGGCGGAGACGAGGCGGGAGGCGACGGCGGGCGAGAGGACCGTACGGCCTTCCGCCGCCGCGCGGACGGCGGTGAACAGCTCGTCGCGGGGCGCGTCCTTCAGCAGATAGCCGGTCGCGCCCGCCTCGATCGCCGGCAGCGTGTCGGAGTCGGTGTCGTACGTCGTCAGCACGAGCACCTTCGCGCGGGCGGCGCGGCGGGTCAGCTCGCGGATGGCGTCGACTCCGCCGCCGGCGGGCATCCGCAGGTCCATCAGGATCACGTCCGGGTCGAGGGCGGCGGCCCGCTCCACGGCCTCGACGCCGTTCGCCGCCTCGCCCAGGACGCGGAATCCGGGCGCGGACTCGAACATGCCGCGCAGACCGTCCCGTACGACGGGATGGTCGTCGACGATCAGCAGGGAGATCAGCAACTCGTCACTCATGGCGGACCAACGGTACGCGAGCCGACAGGGCGGTGCCGTGCCCCGGCTCGGACTCGACCGCGAGCGTGCCCGCGATGCGCTCGGCGCGGGCCCGCATGCCGTCGAGGCCGAAGCCGCCGGTGCGGGTGCGCTCGGGCAGCGCGAGCGGGTCGAAGCCCTGGCCGTCGTCGCGGATGTCGAGGATGACGTCCTCGCCGAGGAAGGAGAGGGTGACACCGACCCGGGTGGCCCGGGCGTGCCGGGCCGCGTTCGACAGGGCCTCCTGGGCGATGCGCAGCAGGGTCGCGGAGACCTCGTCGTGGAGCTGCTCGGCGATGCCGGTGACGGTGAACTCGGCGCGGACACCGGTGCGTTCGCCCCATTCGGCGACCGTGTTCTTCAGCGCCTCGGGCAGTCCGTCGTGCTCCAGCGCGATGGGCGCGAGGTTCTGCACGGAGCGCCGGGCCTCGCCGAGGCTGTGCCGGGCGAGGGTGGCGGCGCGGTCGAGGTGGGTGCGCGCGGTCGTCAAGTCCGGCGCGTTCGCCACGACTTGGAGCTGGGCGATGATGCCGGTCAGGCCCTGCGCGATGGTGTCGTGGATCTCGGCTGCCAGCCGCCGTCGTTCGTCGGCGACCCCGGCCTCCCTTGCCTGGACGAGGAGTTGGGCGTGCAGGGCGGCGTTCTCGTCGAGGGCCTGTTGCAACGCAGTATTGGTGCGTTCGAGTTCGGTGATGGTCTCGGTGCGCTCGCGGGAGCGCCGTGCCTCCTGGTCGGTCATGTGGGCGATCGCCATCTGGAGGACGGAGTTGGCGAGCACGAGCGCCGCGAAGAGGATCCACTGGAGCCCGCTCCCGAACGGCAGCCCGCCGGCCTGCGCCCCGGCCACGGTGACCGCGCTCGCGAACAGCCCGACCCGCTGGCCGACCGTGCCCGGGATCAGTTCGTCGGCGTCCATGAAGCCGGAGGCCGCGTAGAACGCGAAGAACGGGTCGATCCAGGTGAGGGCGAAGGCGAGGGCCCAGCGGACGACGTAGTACGCGGTCCCCGTCCGCGACGGGGTCCGGCCGCGGCCGGGGCGGCGGACCCGGATGGCGTGCCACCCCAGCTGGAGGACGAGCGCGGCACCGGCCAGGGACCAGCCGGCCCACCACTGGGCGGCGCTGTGGTCGAACAGACCGGAGGAGGCGACGGCGAGGACGACACTGATGCCGAGCAGCCCGTACGGCCCCCAGGTGTGCAGCTGCTCCCAGCGCCGTTCGATCTGCCGGTCCCTGGTGGTCATCTCCCCAGTCTGCACGGCCGCCGCCCCTACTCCCAGCGGAACCAGCGGGAGGCACCCGCCGTGAGCAGGACGGTCCAGGCCACCAGGACGCCCAGGTGCGTCCAGCCCGGCCAGTGCCCGGCCGCCGCCCGGTTCAGGGCCTCGGCGGCGGCGCCGAACGGCGTGCAGCCGACGATGCGGGCCATGACGTCCGGCATGGAGTTCACCGGGATCCACACGCCCGCGCAGAACATCATCGGGAAGAACACGGCCGACCCGATCGCACCGGCGATCTTCGTGGTCCGCGACAGCGCGGACACCACCGCGCCCAGCGCGAGCGCGGCGAGGATCGCGAGGAGCAGGGCGAGGAGATAGCCGAAGGCCTGCTTGGGGAGCCGTACGCCGAAGGCGAGGCGCCCGACGGTCAGCGCGCACAGGGCGGAGGCCAGGGCCGCCGCGCCGTAGACCACCATCTGGGCGGAGAGGAGGGCGGTGGGGCGGACCGGGGTGGCGGACATGCGGCGGAGGATGCCGCGTTCGCGGTAGCCGGTGAGGGTCTGCGGCATCGACTGGAGCGCGCCGACGATCATGCCGAGGAGGACGGTGACCGGGACGTACACGTCGATCGTGCGCAGGCCGCCGAGGTCGGCCTCGTGGTGGCGGAAACCGGGGATGGAGCCCAGGATCACCAGCAGGACCGTGGGGAAGGCCAGGATCCAGAAGAGGGCGCCCGGCTCGCGGCGGAAGAGGCGCAACTCGGTGCGCAGGACTGCGGTGTTCATCGGGCGACCTCCGTCAGGTCCAGGAAGGCGTCGTCCAACGTGGCGTCGGAGACCCGGAGTTGGTGGGCGGTGATGTGACCCCTGGCGAGCAGGGTGATGACGGCGTTGACGGTCTCGTCGGTGCCGGAGAGCGTGATCCGGCCGTCCTTGCGGGCCACGGAGGTGAGCGCGGGCAGCGCGTTCAGGTCGCCGTCGTCGAGCGGCGCGGAGGGCGTGAAGCTGATGACGGTGGAGCCGGCCGAGCGGCGGATCAGCCCGTCCGGGGTGTCCAGTGCGGCCACCCTGCCCTTGTCGATCACGGCGATCCGGTCGCAGAGGCGCTGCGCCTCCTCCATGAAGTGCGTGACGAGCAGCACGGTGACCCCGCTCGCCCGGACGTCCTCGATGAGCTGCCAGGTGTCGCGGCGGGCGCGCGGGTCGAGCCCGGTGGTCAGTTCGTCGAGGACGACGACCCGGGGGTTGCCGATCAGCGCGAGCGCGATGAACAGGCGCTGCTTCTGACCGCCGGACAGCTTCGCGAAGCGGGTGGTCAACTTGTCGGTCAGACCGAGGCGTTCGGCCAGCGGCCGCCAGTCGGCCGGGTGCGGATAGAGGGCCGCGTACAGTTCCAGGGCCTCGCGGACGGTGAGCTTGGCCTGGAGTTCGCTCTCCTGGAGCTGGGCGCCGAGGACGCGGGCGACCTGCTCGTGGTCGGCGACGGGGTCGAGGCCGGTGACACGGACCCGGCCCGCGTCCGGGACGCGCAGGCCCTCGACGCACTCGACGGTGGTCGTCTTGCCGGCGCCGTTCGGGCCGAGGATCCCGAAGATCTCGCCCTCCTCGACGCCGAACGAGACACCGTCGACGACGGCCCGGCCGCCGTAGGACTTGCGCAGTGCGGTGACTTCGATGACAGGTGTGGCTGACATGCTCCGAGGATCCCGTCGGCGCCGGGTCGGCCACATCGCCCATCGCGCTCGACCGCGCATCAACCGATCGGTTGATGCGGCGCTACGACCCCCCGGACCCGCAGGTCGTAGGACCAGCGACGGATCCGGGTCCGGCCAAAACTCGGTGGGCACTGTCAGTGGCGGTCCGTAGGCTCGCCCGTGATGTCGACGACGCATGCCACCACCAAGGACCGCTCCGCCGCCCGCACGCTCGCGCGGCTGTGGCCGTACGTCCGCCCCGTGCGGGTACGGCTGTTCGCCGCGGCCGGGGTGGCCGTCGTCGCGTCCTGTACGGGGCTGGTGTTCCCGCTCGTCCTGAAGTGGATGGTGGACGGCCCGGTCGCCGACCGGGACACGGCGGGGGTGTGGCTCGGAGCCCTGTACCTGCTGCTGCTCGGCATCGCGGAGGCGGGCCTGTTCGGCCTGCGGCGCTGGCTGGTGGCCCGGCCGCTGTCACGGGTCGAGGCGGAGATGCGAGCGGACCTCTACCGCCATCTTCAACGGCTCCCGGTGGCCTTCCACGACAGATGGCCGTCCGGCCAGCTCCTCTCCCGGGGCACGACGGACCTGATGCTGCTGCGGATGTTCCTCGCCTTCCCCCTCACATTCCTGCTGGTCAACGCCGTGACGATCCTGGTGGGCGTGATCATCATGCTGCTCCAGGACTGGACACTGGGACTGGTGATCCTGGGACCGGCCGTGCCGGTGATCGTCACCTGCGTGATCTTCGAGCGGCGGTACGCGCACGTGGCCCGCCTCGCGCAGGACCAGGTCGGCGACCTGACCACGGTCGTCGAGGAGAGCGTCCTCGGCATCCGCATCATCAAGGGCTTCGGCCGCCACCGCAGCCAGGCCAGGGCGTTCCGTGAACTCTCGCGGAAGCTGCGCGGCACCGAACTGCACAAGGCCCGCCTGCTCGCCACGATCTGGGGCGTCATCGTGACCCTCCCCGAGCTGGCACTCGGGGCGACGCTGGTCCTGGGCACGATCCAGGTCGCGGACGGCGACCTGTCGGCGGGCACGCTGGTGGCCTTCCTCTCCACGGCCCTGGCCCTGCGCTGGCCGGTGGAGTCGATCGGCTTCCTGCTGGCGATGAGCCAGGAGGCGGCGACGGCGACGGAGCGATTCTTCGAGGTAATGGATGAAACGCCGGAAGATGAGGCGTTTTTTAGGGGCGCGGGGAACTGCGCGACCAGCCCCGACGGCGGTGCACCCAACAACGACGGCATCCGCTTCTCCTCAGTCTCCTTCCGCTACCCGGACGCCCCTCCCGACTCCCCACCCACCCTCGACCGCATAGACCTGCACATCAAACCCGGCGAATCCATGGCCCTCGTCGGCGCCACCGGCACAGGCAAAACCACCCTCACCGCACTCGTCCCCCGCCTCCACGAGGTGACCTCGGGCCACATCACCCTGGACGGCGAGGACATCACGGCGATGCCCCGCCACACGCTGCGCGAGCTGGTCGCGGTGGCCTTCGAGGAACCGACCCTCTTCTCGACCAGCGTCGGCGAAAACGTCCTGATGGGCGCCGAAGAGGGCGCGGGACAACCGGAGTTGGACCGCGCACTGGGTGTGGCCCAGGCAGACTTCGCCCACGCGCTCCCCCAGGGCACGGACACCAAGGTCGGCGAACAGGGCCTGAGCCTCTCCGGCGGCCAGCGCCAACGCCTGGCGCTGGCAAGGGCGGTGGTGGGCAGGCCCCGCTTCCTCGTCCTCGACGACCCGCTGTCCGCACTGGACGTCCACACCGAGGCCGCCGTAGAAGCCGCGCTGCGCGACGTCCTCGCCGACACCACGGCGTTGATCGTGGCCCACCGCCCGTCCACGGTCCTGCTCGCCGACCGCGTGGCCCTGCTGTCGGACGGCCGTATCACGGCGGTCGGCACCCACCAGGAACTCCTGCGCACGAACGCGGAGTACGCGCACCTGATGTCGGGCGTCCAGTCGGCCGACCCGGAACAGGAGGACGAACGATGACTGCCCCCACCACATCGGCGCCCACCACCGACGACACCCCCGACCCCCCGCACCGGCCCACCGCGGGCGACCCCTTCGACCACGACGTCCTGCCCACTCCCCCGGGCGCGACCACCGCCCTGCTGCGCTCCCTGCTCGCCCCGATGAAGTCCAGGGTTGTCGTGACCAGCCTCCTCCTGCTGCTCCAGCAGGCGGCCGTGCAGGTGGGCCCGCTGCTGGTGGCGTACGCCATCGACCGCGCGGTGCCCGCCTTCCGCGATCACGACCACGGGCCGCTGATCGCCGTGGCCGTGGGCTATCTGCTGTGCGCGCTGCTCTCCGGCGGACTCCAGTACGCGTTCATCGGCGCCTCCGCCCGTGTCAACCAGGACGTGCTGCTCGATCTGCGCGGCCGGATCTTCCGGCACGCGCAGGCGCTGAGCATCGACTTCCACGAGCGCTACACGTCCGGCCGGCTCATCTCCCGTTCGACCACGGACGTCGAGGCGCTGCGCGAACTGCTCAGCGAGGGCCTCCAGGAGCTGATCACGGTCATCCTGTCGTTCGTGTACATCTCGGCGATGCTGCTCTGGCTGGACCTGGGGCTGGGCGCGGTCGCGGTGGCGTCCTTCGTGCCGCTGTATCTGCTGGTGCGGGTCTACCGGCGGCGCGCGGTGCGGGTGTACGCGGTGCGGTCCACGGCGATCGCGCGGGTGATCGTGAAGTTCGTGGAGACGATGAACGGCATCCGCCCGGTGCGCGCGTTCCGCCGCGAGGCCGTGAACGACGCCGACTTCCGGATCCTGAACCAGCGGCACGAACGGTCCAACGGTGACGCCCTGTTGGAGATGGCCCGCTATGTCACCGGCTCCCGCCTGGTCGCCAACACGGCGGTCGCGGTGATCGTGCTGTGGGGCGCGAGCCGGGTCGCGGACGGCTCGCTGGAGCTGGGCGTCCTGGCCGCCGCGGTGCTGTATCTGCGACGGCTGTACGACCCGATCGACCGGCTCGGCATGTTCCTCAACTCCTACCAGTCGGCCGCCGCGTCCCTGGAGAAGATCGCGGGGCTCCTCGCCCAGACACCGTCCGTGCCCGAGCCCTCAACGCCCGTGCAGCTGCCCGCACTTGAGTCGGAGCAGCCCGGCCGCGAGGTGGTCTTCGACGGGGTCCGCTTCGCCTACCGCACCGGCGGCGAGGTGCTCCCCGTCTTCGACCTCACCCTCCCCGCCGGGCAGACGGTCGCCGTGGTCGGCTCCACGGGCGCCGGCAAGTCCACCCTGGCCAAACTGCTGGCCCGCTTCTACGACCCCTCGGACGGGCGGGTGCTGCTCGACGGCGTCGACCTGCGCGAGCTGTCCGGACCCGAACTGCGGCGCGGGGTGGTGATGGTGACGCAGGAGGCGTTCCTGTTCTCCGGCACGGTCGCCGAGAACATCGCGATCGGCCGCCCGGACGCGCCGCGCGAGGAGATCGAGCGGGCCGCGAAGGCGATCGGCGCGCACGACTTCATCAGCGCGCTGCCCGACGGCTACGACACGGACGTACGCAAACGGGGTGGCCGTATCTCGGCCGGTCAGCGTCAACTCGTGGCGTTCGCGAGGGCGTTGCTCGCCGACCCGGCGGTGCTGATCCTGGACGAGGCGACGAGTTCGCTCGACGTCCCGGGCGAACAGGCCGTGCAGCGGGCCATGTCGACGGTGCTGCGGGGCCGTACGGCGGTGGTGATCGCGCACCGGCTGTCCACGGTCGAGATCGCCGACCGGGTGCTGGTCATGGAGCACGGCCGGATCGTCGAGGACGGCCGCCCGGCCGAACTCGTCTCGGGGACCGGGCGGTTCTCGGATCTGCACCGGGCGTGGCGGGACAGTCTGGCGTGAGGGGTCAGGAGAACCACACCTCGCGGATGTCCTGCTCGCCCTCCTCCGTGCGCTCGACGACGAATGCCGACTCCAGGCGCTCCTCGTCCGCGTAGACGGACAGCGCGCCGCCGGTGAGTACGTGCAGGAGGCCGTCGTGGTCCAGGAAGGCCTCGTCGCCGAACTCGTCGTCCTCGGCCAGCAGTTCGGGGGCGAAGCCGGCGGCCGTAAGGGTGGCGCGCCAGTCGCCGTCGATCTCCGGTTCGTCGAAGCCCTCGACCCTCAGTTCCGGGGCGCCGGGGACCGCGACGAGGATCTTCAAGTAGGCGGCGCCGAAGTCGCGTTCGCAGACGGCGACGATCCGGGCGTCCGGGCAGCGCTTGCGCCAGGCCCTGAACTCGTCCTCCAGAGCGCCGGTCAGCACGCCGTCCTCGACGAGCGCCGGATCACTGATCCGCAGTGTGGAGCCCCAGCCCGCCGCGTGGACGACGTCCAGTTCCGCGCGGTCGGCCGGGCTGCCGGGGTGCTCCAGCGGGGCCGGGGCGTGCTCGCCGCGGATCGCCGCGACGGACGACAGGGAGAGGACGGCCGCCCTCGCCGCGGCCGGGTCGTGGGCGTGCACGGGCGGCCGTTCGTCGGGCCGGAGTGGGGGCCCGAACGGGGGCTGTACGACGACGAGTTGGGCCTGCCCGCCGTAGCGGGGGTCCACCCGTGTGCCGGGAGTTACGGGGCTCATGGCGCCGAGCGTATGCCGGGGCCGCGCGCCGAGCTGTGAGCATCCTGTGGAGATGGCGGGGCGACCCGGTCGGTGAACGGTGGTTCGGCTTCGACATGTACACGCCTCTGCCTAGCGTGTGGTCCGTTCGCCGGCGCCACATCGACCACGGGGGCCCCTGGTGCCGCGCGGACACCCCATGCCCACTGGGCCCCCACGGGGACATCACGTGTACAAACCCATACGCAACCGCCGGTTGCGCGCGCTGCGACGCTCGGTCGTCGGCCTCGCGTGCGCCTCGGTCCTCACCCTCACCGGGCTTCCCGGTCTCACCTCGGCGGACGCCGCACCGAGGCCGCTGGACCCGGGCAAGCGCTGCGACGAGCTGTACGGCCTGCCCGGCGCCACCGGTCCGACCGTGGGGCTGCCGGCGTTCGACGCGTCCCGTGCGACCTCGCAGTGGGACACGTACTCGTACGTCAATCCGGCCAAGGAGTGGGACGGCCTCGGGGCGCCGTCCGCCGCGAAGCAGGCCGCGCTGTCAGAGCTGACGAGGGCACCGGCGGCCCAGCCCGACCGGGTCTGGTGGCGGTGGCTCCAGCAGAAGGACAAGTACCCGAACTTCGCGGACTACCGGGACGCCGTCTTCATCCCGAACTCCGGCAACGACCCCCGCGGCAAGGCCTTCGAGCAGAAGGTGATCAAGGATCACGGGCTGGTCGGGCCGGACTGGATCTGCCAGAAGGAGGTCGAGTTCAAGGACCCCGACACCGGGAAGACGTACCGGCGCAAGCTCGACGCGTACAACACGCGCACGAAGCAGATCCTGGAGATCAAGTCCAACGGCAGCCCGGACCGCACCCAGATCCCCAAGGACCTGGCGTGGGCCAAGGACCCGGCCTGGAAGGACAGCAGGGTCAAGTACGTGTTCGCCGAGCCGCAGAAGGCGGACGCGAAGAAGTTCCTCGGTGACATGCGGCAGCTCGCCGGGAACCGGGTCACCGAGTACAACTACCGTACGGACCGCGTGGAGTTGGCGCCCAGGGGCGGACAGCGCGCCACCAGCAGCCTGATGGAACCGCCGGGACAGTCCGGCAGCGGCACGCGCGGCGGGCTCACCGATCTGATCCGTGAGTCGCGGCCCACTCCCAAGACCATGGCGGACTATCTGAACGCCAGGAACGCCGCCAACACGGGCGGGCTGCCGCGCGGTCCCGGCGGTGTCGACTTCTCCACCCTGGACCTGAAGTACGTCGGCAAGCCGGTCCGGGGCAAGGGCGTCGACTTCGCGTTCGACGCCAAGGAGGACGCCACCGAGCAGTCCGGCTGGGGCGGCAAGGCCAAGTCGCAGCTGATCTCGGACGCGTTCTTCACCTGGCTCGCGCTCACGCCCGACAAGTTCTGGGTCAACCTCAACCCCGACGAGCCGGACCGCATCATGGACGCCAAGTTCGGCAGGACGGACGCCGGCCGGGTGCTGCTGGAGGCCGACCTCCGGATGAAGCACGACTTCTACAAGGCGATGGACCCGAGCACCGACCTCGGCAAGCGCTACTGGGCCGCGCTGCCCAAGGTCGACGGCAAGCCCTGCATGCCCGGCCTGCGCAACTGGATCGAGCCGAAGACCGCGCAGGTCCGTGAGCAGGACGGCGGGATCTACATCCTCGACACCCCGCTGCGGCTGAAGTCGACCGCGCAGACCACGGTCACCCCCGGCCCCGGCGAACCGATCTGCACCCCGGACGCGGCCCAGACCGCCGCCGCCCAGCGGGTCATCGACTCGATGATCGTGCCCGCGGTGGAGAAGACCATCAACACCGCGCCCCAGTACGCCGATCTGCGGCGCGTCTACACCGCGCGGGTCGCCGCCGAGTACATCCGCCAGCAGGACGCCAGGTCGCCCACCGACTACCACGCCATCATCAACAGCGGTGACGCCTCGCGCTGGCCGCTGCGCGCCCCCAACCAGAACTGGACCCGCGAGGCCCTGTTCCAGAAGTACCGGTACATCTACACGCACGGCGAGTTCACGTACGACGTGCCCGCCAACGGCACCGTGCTGGTCTACATCGTGGGCGGCGTCGACCTGTCCAAGCAGCCCAAGCAGAACGTCAGCAAGGTCAGCTTCACCGCTCAACACCGCTATCTGCCACGGCAGACGGAGACCAGCGTGAAGACGGTCACCGACAACACCGACACCACGGGGCAGTTGCTCCTCGGCGCCAACACGGCCGCCGACGACACCGGCACCTCGACACCCACGCCGACCCCGACGCCCACCCCCACGCACACCGGGAAACCGACCCCCACCCCGACCCACAGCGGCGGCGGCGGTGGCGGGAGCACTCCCGCGCCGGCGCCCACGACACCGGCGCCCGGTGAGCCCGGCGGTGACCTCGCCCACACCGGCAACGACACCCCGGTCGGCCTGATCTCCGGCATCGCGGGCGTCCTCGCCGTGGCCGGCGGGGCGCTCGTGTGGTGGATGCGCCGCCGCAGGGCCGCGCACGGATAACTCCCGGCATTCGCACATCAGTTGGGGCCGGTGCACACAGCCTGTGCACCGGCCCCCTCGCGCCCGATATTCGATGGGCAACCGCACTCACGCTCGGTAATCTTCGGGGTCTCCAACCACACCGGGATCGCTCACGGCTGCCCGCGTTCAGCGGCCTGGGCAAGGAGGCACATGATCGACGCGTACGAGGATCCGGGGACACCCGACTGTCGGGGCGGCTGGCACTTCCTGTGGTGGCTGGTGATGCGGCAGCGGTGGCGGGCGGCGTCCGGGGCAATGCTGTCGAGCGTCTGGATGGTGCTGATGGCGGCGGCGCCGTATCTGATGGCGCGGGCCGTCGACGACGGTCTTGTGCCGGGGCGGCTGGGCACGCTGGCCTGGTGGACCGGGGCGCTGTTCGTGGTCGGGGCCGTCAACTCGTGGCTGAGCATCATGCGGCACCGCACCATGACCCGCGTGCGCATGGACGCCAACTTCCGCACGGTGAAGCTGATCGTGGGCCAGGCGGTCCGGCTGGGCGCCGTGCTGTCGCGCCGGGTGCGGGCGGGCGAGGTCATCACGATCGGCGTCGGTGACGTGTGGACGATCGCCCAGTCCCTGACCGTCGTCGGGCCCGGCTTCGGTGCCCTGGTCGTCTACGGCGTGGTGGCCGGGGTGCTGCTGTCGATCTCGGCGCCGCTGGCCGCCGTAGTGCTGCTGGGTGTGCCGGTGCTCGCGCTGCTCGCGGGGCCGTTGACGCGGCGGCTGCAGGGTGTGGAGACGGAGTACCGGGACCGGCAGAGTGTGCTGACCGCGCGTATCGCCGACCTGTCGGGCGGCCTGCGGGTCCTCAACGGGCTTGGTGGCAAAGGGCTGTTCGCGGACGCGTTCCGGCGTGACTCGCAGCGGCTGCGGCGGCAGGGCTACCGGGTGGGCGCGGTGGCCAGCTGGGTGCAGGCGATCGGGGTCGGACTGCCGACCCTGTTCCTCGCCGTGGTGACCTGGCTCGCGGCCCGGCTCGCGGCCCAAGGGCAGCTCAGCGTGGGCGAGTTGGTCGCCGTGTACGGCTATGTCGCGGTCCTGGTGGGCCCGGTGGCCTTCTTCGTGCAGATGGTCTACGAGCTGAGCCGGGGCGTGGTGGCCGCGCGCCGGGTCGTACGACTGCTGGCGCTCCAGCCGGAGGCGGACACGGGCACGTCGGCCGCGCCCGCCGAACCGGCCGCTCTGCACGACCCCGACTCCGGTGTGCGGGTGCTGCCGGGGCGGCTGACCGCGCTGGTCGGGGCGCGGCCCGGGGAGACGCTGGCGGTGGTCGACCGGCTCGGCCGGTACGGGCCGTCCCGGGTCACCTGGGGCGGAATCGCGCTCGACGCGATCCCGCTGGACGAGGTCAGGTCCCGGATCCTGGTCACGGACAACGAGGCCGACCTGTTCGCCGGACCCCTGCGGGAGGTGGTGTCCGGGCGGCGGGAGCGGTCGGCGGACACGGTCGCGGAGGCCGTGTCCGCGGGTGCCGCCGACGACATCGTGCAGGGGTTGCCGGAGGGTCTTGACTCGCCCGTGGCCGCGCAGGGCCGCAGTCTCTCCGGCGGGCAGCGCCAACGGGTGCGGCTGGTAAGGGCGTTGCTCGCCGAGCCCGAGGTGCTGCTCGCGGTGGAACCGACGTCCGCCCTGGACGCCCACACGGAGGCGGCCGTCGCCCGGCGGCTGCGCGAGGCGCGCTCGGGCCGTACGACGGTGGTGACCACGACGTCCCCGCTGGTCCTGGACCAGGCGGACACGGTGCTCTACCTGGTCGACGGGAAGGTCGCGGCGGCCGGCGAGCACCGCCGGCTGCTGGCGGAGGAACCCGGCTACCGCGCGCTGGTGGCCCGGGACGCGGGTGCGGATGCGGATGCGGACACTGAGGAGGTCGTACGGTGACGGCGGACAAGGGTCAACTCCCCATCGCCGAACGGGCCGAGGTGCGGCGGGCCGCGGTCCGGCTGATCCGGGTGGACCGGCGGGCGTTCGCCGTCGTGCTGGTGGTGAACGCGCTGGCGGCCGGGGCCGGGCTGGCCGGGCCGTGGCTGCTCGGGCGGATCGTGGACGAGGTGCGGGCCGGGGCCGGGGTGGGGGTCGTGGACCGGCTGGCGCTGGTCATCGTGGTGTGCTCGCTGGCCCAGTTGCTGCTGGCGCGCTGGGCGCGGTACGTGGGGTACCGGTTCGGGGAGCGCACGCTGGCCCGGGTCCGGGAGGACTTCGTGGACCGGGCGCTGGCGCTGCCCGCGTCGGTGGTGGAGCGGGCCGGGACGGGCGACCTGACCGCGCGCGGCACTTCCGACGTGGCGACCGTGGGCACGACCCTGCGGGACGTGGCGCCCGAGCTGCTGGTCTGCTCCGTGCAGGCGCTGTTCGTGATGGGCGCGGTGTTCGCGCTCGACCCGCTGCTCGGTCTGTTCGGGGTGCTCGGTCTGACGCCGATCTGGTTCGCGCTGCGCTGGTATCTGCGCCGGGCCCGGGACGGCTATCTCGCGGAGGGCTCGGCGATGTCGGAGGTCGCCGAGATCCTGACGGCGACCGCGTCCGGGGCGCGCACGGTGGAGGCGTTCCGGCTCCAGGAGCGGCGGATCACGGCGAGCCGGGACACCCTGGAGACCGCCAAGGGGGCCCGGTTGTACACGCTGTTCCTGCGGACCGTGTTCTTCCCCGCGGTCGAGGTGTCGTACACGATCCCGGTGGCGGGCGTGCTGCTGGTCGGCGGGTGGCTGCACGGTCGCGGGGCGGTGGGCGTGGGCGCGGTGGTCTCGGCGGCCCTGTATCTGCGGCAGTTCACCGAGCCGCTGGACCAGATCCTGATGCGGGTCGAGCAACTCCAGAGCAGCGGCGCCTCGTTCGCCCGGGTGGAGGGCCTGGCCCGGGCACCGCGCGCGGAGGGCGACGGGGACGCGCCGGCTCCGGCGGACGACCGGATCGATGTGACCGGGGTGCGGTACGCCTACGAGCGGGGCGGCGAGGTGCTGCACGGCGTGGATCTGTCGGTACGGCCGGGCGAACGCCTGGCGGTGGTCGGCCCGTCCGGCGCCGGGAAGACGACACTCAGCCGGCTGCTGGCGGGCGTCGACGCTCCGACCGAGGGCACGGTGACCGTGGGCGGGGTGCCGGTCTCCGGGCTCTCACCGGAGACACTGCGCCGCCAGGTCGTGCTGGTCACCCAGGAGCACCACGTCTTCCTGGGCTCGGTCCGCGAGAATCTCCTGATCGCCGAACCGGCCGCCACGGACGAGGAGTTGTGGGCGGCGCTGGCGGCGGTCGGCGCGGAGGAGTGGGTACGCGAGCTGCCCGACGGCCTCAACACCCCGCTGGGCGCGGACGGTCGGGCCACGGACGGCTCCCAGGCCCAGCAACTCGCCCTGGCTCGCGTGGTGCTGGCCGACCCGCACACGCTGATCCTGGACGAGGCGACGGCCCTCCTCGACCCGGCCACCGCCCGCCACACCGAGCGTGCGCTGGCCGCCGTACTGGAGGGCCGCACCGTCATCGCCATCGCCCACCGCCTCCACACCGCCCACGACGCGGACCGGGTGGCCGTGATGGAGAACGGCCTGCTGACCGAACTCGGCCCGCACGAGGAGCTGGTGGCGGCGGAGGGCGCGTATGCGGCGCTGTGGCATTCGTGGCACGGGGACGGGCGGGCGTCGGGGGGCTGACGCCGGGCGGGCCGAAAGGCGCGGCTCACACCGCGTCCGGCCCCCTCTCCCGCGTCCTGATCCTCACCACCTCCTCCACCGGAGTCACCCACACCGTGCCGCCGCCCGTGCCGCGGGCGCCCGCGGCGCGGATGACGCGGACGAGGTCGGTCGCGTCGAAGTCGAGGGTGAGGATGTCCAGCCGGAGCCGCGGGGCGAGGTTCACCCGGTACTCGCTGCCCCGGTAGACCTCGACGCGGACGGACCGCGGCTCGTAGGACCGCACCTCGGTCACGGTCACTCCCCGTACCCCGAACGACTGGAGAGCCTTCATGACGTCCGGGACACGGTGGGGCGGGAGGACCGCGGTGACGAGTTTCACGGGTCGTCCTCAACTCCGGTCATTTCAGCTGGAGTCCGGTTCCTTGGCCTTCTCCGCAGCCGCAGCCGGTGCCGACGCCACCGCCACCGGTTCCGGCGCCGAAGTCACCGCCGACTCCGTCGGGTACGCCTCCTCGTCGTGGACCGCGAGGTCGCCGCTCTCCAGCACCTCGTCGGGCGCCCGGAGTTTCACGAACAGGCCGATGCCCTTGAGGATGAGGAAGGTCATCACGGCGTCGTAGAGGATGACCGTCCCGGCGGAACCCGCCTGTTTCCAGAGCTGGTCGAAGTTGCCGTAGAGCCAGCCGCTGGTGGACCAGGCCGTGGAGCCGTCCTTGTTCAGGTACACGGCGACCGCCGGGTCGGCGAAGATGCCGACGAGCAGGCCGCCGGCGAGGCCCGCTATGCCGTGGGTGTAGACGACGCCGAGCGCGTCGTCGACCTTGTTGAACGGCGGGACCTTGGAGAGGTAGTTCCAGGCCAGCCAGACGATCGAGGACGCGATGATGCCGATGTAGATCGCGCCGATCCCGCTGACGAAGCCGGCCGCCGGGGTGATCGCCACCAGGCCGACGATCATGCCGTTGATGCCGCCGAGGAACGTCGGCTTGCGCTGCGGGCCGACGAACATGTCCCAGAACACCCAGACCAGCAGGGCAACCGCCGTACAGAGATTGGTGTTGAGGACCGCGACCGCCGCGTTGTGGCCGCCGAAGTACATGTCGCCGCCGTTGAAGCCGTTCCAGCCGAGCCAGAGGATGCCCGCGCCGACGGCGACCATGGGCAGGTTGTTGGGGACGCCGTGGGCGCGGTCGCGGGCGAGGCGGGGGCCGATCACGGCCGCCGCGACGAAGCCCGAGGTGCCCGCGGCGAGGTGGATGACGTAGCCGCCGGAGTAGTCGAGCGCGCCCTTGGCCGCCCACCAGCCGCCGCCCCACAGCAGGAAGGCGTTGACCGTGTAGACGAGCGTCGACCACAGCGGGACGAACAGGAACCACGCGCGGATGTTCATCCGGCCGATCACGCTGCCCATGAAGAGCAGGGGCGTGATCGCCGCGAACGCGAAGTGGAAGTAGGCGAGCGTGGACTGCGGGAAGTGGAAGCTCGGCATCAGGTCGTTGCCGTTGACGAGCGGTATCCACGCCTGTTGCTGTTCGCTCGCCGAACCGACGATGGTGCCGGGGCGGCCGACGAACGCGCCGAGGATGCCGGGCCAGCTGGAGTTCAGGGGTTCGCCGAACCCCATCTTGAACTCCCAGAGGACCCAGCCGACCAGGACCAGCGAGAAGCCGGTGAAGGCCATGAACATGGTGTTCACGACCCACTTGCGCTGGACCAGGCCGCCGTAGAGGATCGCGATGCCGGGGATGCTCATCAGTCCGACGAGTGTCGCCGCGACGAGCTGCCAGGCGTTGTCGCCCGCGTCCAGCCAGTTGGGATAAGGAATCACTGCAACCGTCAACTCCCCTCGTGGGAGCGGCGGTCCGGCAGGACCGCCGGTTGCACGGCAGGATCGTGCCGGATCTTTTTCGGGTTGGTTCCGGGGGCATGTCGGCCGGGAAAATTTCTGTTCACGGTCAAGGAAGCGTCAAGTGGCGCTCCGTATAGCGGACATGAACACCCGGACAACGAACGAATTCCGGCCAAGTTCCTGACGCGCCCCTGACAGAAAGCGCGAGCTGGTGCCACTCTTCCCACTGGCGCTTCACAGCAACCCCACAGCTTCACTCCTGTGATCCCTGTGATCTCCCCTGGTCGCGCGATCCGCGACCGTCCTGAAGGAGTCAGTGTTGAGAAGCAATTCCTCGCGCAGACGCACCTCCCACATAGTCGCCGTAGCCGGCGTCACCGCTCTGCTCGCCGCGGCCGTCCAGGCGGGCGCGACCTCCTCCGCCGCTCCGGCCAAACCCCTTGCCGCCAAGGGGAATCCGGCGCACATGGCCCTCTCGCTCTCCGCCTCGCAGCGCGCCGAGCTGCTCCGCGACGCCCAGTCGGCGCGGACCGCGACCGCCAAGGACATCGGCCTCGGCGCCAAGGAGACGCTCGTCGCCCGTGACGTCGTCAAGGACGCGGACGGCACGGTCCACACCCGCTACGAGCGCACCTACGCCGGACTCCCCGTCCTCGGCGGCGACCTGGTGGTCGACACCGCCAGCTCGGGCGCCACCGAACGGGTCATCAAGGCGACCAACGCCACCATCGCGGTTTCCGACCTCACCCCGGCCGTCGCCACCGCGACCGCCGAGAAGCAGGCCGTCTCCCGCGCCAAGGCGCTCGGCTCCACCAAGTCGGCCGCGGACTCGGCCCGCAAGGTGATCTGGGCGGCGAGCGGCAAGCCGGTCCTCGCCTACGAGACGGTCGTCGGCGGCCTCCAGGACGACGGCACGCCGAACGAGCTGCACGTCATCACCGACGCGGCCACCGGCAAGAAGCTGTACGAGTACCAGGGCATCGAGAACGCCACGGGTACGGGCAACACCCAGTACAGCGGCACCGTTTCGCTGACCACGACCCAGTCGGGCACGTCGTACAACCTCACCGACGGCGACCGCGGCGGCCACAAGACGTACAACCTCAACCACGGCACCTCGGGCACCGGCACGCTGTTCTCCCAGACCAGCAACACCTGGGGCAACGGCACCACGTCGAACGCGGCGACGGCCGGCGCCGACGCGCACTACGGCGCGGCGGAGACCTGGGACTTCTACAAGAACACGTTCGGCCGCAGCGGCATCAAGAACAACGGCGTCGGCGCCTACTCCCGTGTCCACTACGGGAATTCGTACGTCAACGCGTTCTGGGACGACAGCTGCTTCTGCATGACCTACGGCGACGGCTCAGGCAACGCGGACCCGCTGACAGCGCTGGACGTCGCGGGCCACGAGATGAGCCACGGTGTCACCTCCAACACCGCCGGGCTCAACTACTCCGGTGAGTCCGGCGGGTTGAACGAGGCGACCTCCGACATCTTCGGCACCGGCGTGGAGTTCTACGCCAACAACTCCACCGACGTGGGCGACTACCTCATCGGCGAGAAGATCGACATCAACGGCGACGGCACCCCGCTGCGTTACATGGACAAGCCGAGCAAGGACGGCGGCAGCGCGGACAGTTGGTACTCCGGCGTCGGCAACCTCGACGTGCACTACTCCTCGGGCGTCGCCAACCACTTCTTCTACCTGCTGAGCGAGGGCAGCGGCGCCAAGGTCATCAACGGTGTCAGCTACAACTCGCCCACCTCGGACGGGCTTCCGGTCACCGGGATCGGCCGGGACAAGGCGCTGCAGATCTGGTACCGCGCGCTCACCACGAAGTTCACGTCCACCACCAACTACGCGGCGGCCCGCACCGGGACGCTCGCGGCGGCCGGTGAGCTGTACGGCACTACGGGCGCCGAGTACAAGGCGGTGCAGGACGCGTGGGCGGCCGTAGCGGTCGGCGCGCGCTCCGGTGGCGGCGGCGGTGGCGGTACGTCGTTCGAGAACACGACCGACGTGTCGATTCCGGACAACGGACCGGCCGTCACCTCCTCGGTCACCGTCTCCGGGCGGACCGGCAACGCGCCCTCGAACCTCGCGGTCACGGTCGACATCGTGCACACCTGGCGCGGCGACCTGGTGATCGACCTGGTGGCCCCGGACGGGTCGACGTACCGCCTGAAGAACTCCAGCTCGTCCGACTCGGCGGACAACGTGCAGGCGACCTACACGGTCAACGCGTCCTCCGAAGTCGCCAACGGCGTCTGGAAGTTGAAGGTCCAGGACGTGGCAGCACAGGACACGGGATACATCAACAGCTGGAAGTTGACGTTCCCGTAAAAACCAGCCGTCCAGTTCCGGCCGCACGAACTGAGCGCCGCCTCGGGGTTTCAACTCCGGGGCGGCGCTCTGTTGTGGACGTTTACATGGCCGCAACGTTCACCGGACAGTCGATTTTCAGCCAACATCACTTCGGGGTCCTGACATGTACGCGCCCCTGATGCAAGTCTTCCCTCACGCCGCTTCAGCACAGCAATTTCACAACCGCTCCGGTCAGTAACCCCACACTGCCGGACTCCCCCACAGAGGAGCTCGCGTGACCCCCCTCTACGCGCGTCACAAGCGCACCACCCTGGCCATCGCCACCGCGGTGGCCGCAGGCGCCCTGCTCGCCACCGGTGTCAGCACCGGTGCCTCCGCCCAGCCCGCCACGGGCAAGGCGGCCCCCCTCGCCGCCGCCCCGCAGCTGCTCTCCAACGCCGCGCGCACCGCGCTGGTCAAGGAGAAGCAGGCCGACGCGGCCGAGACGGCCACGCAGATAGGCCTCGGCACCAAGGAGAAGCTGGTCGTCAAGGACGTCGTCAAGGATGTCGACGGCACGGTGCACACCCGCTACGAGCGGACCTACGCGGGCCTCCCGGTCCTCGGTGGCGACCTGGTCGTCCACACCTCGCCGGCCGGAAAGACGGAGGGTGTCACCAAGGCGCACTCGGCGGCCATCAAGGTCGCCACGGTCACGCCGAAGATCACCGTCGCCAAGGCCGAGAAGCAGGCGCTGACCGCCGCCAAGGCCGCCGGTTCGGACAAGACCGCCGCCGACGGTGCCCGCAAGGTCATCTGGGCCGGCGGCGCGAGCCCCGTCCTCGCCTACGAGACGGTCGTCGGCGGCCTCCAGGACGACGGCACCCCGAACAAGCTGCACGTCATCACCGACGCGGCCACCGGCAAGAAGCTCTTCGAGTACCAGGGCATCGAGAACGCCACCGGCACCGGCAAGACCCTGTACTCGGGCACGGTCAGCCTCACCACCACACTGTCGGGCACGACGTACTCGCTGACCGACGCCTCGCGCGGCGGCCACAAGACGTACAACCTCAAGCACACCACCAGCTCCGGCACCGGCACCCTGTTCACCAACACGACCAACACGTGGGGCACCGGCGCCGCGTCCAGCTCCACCACCGACGTGACCGCCGCCGCGGACGCCGCCTACGGCGCCCAGGAGACCTGGGACTTCTACAAGGCCACGTTCGGCCGCAGCGGCATCAAGAACGACGGCGTCGGCGCCTACTCCCGTGTCCACTACGGCAGTTCGTACGTCAACGCGTTCTGGGACGACGACTGCTTCTGCATGACCTACGGCGACGGGTCCAGCAACACCCACCCGCTGACCTCGCTCGACGTGGCCGGCCACGAGATGAGCCACGGCGTCACCGCCAACACCGCGGGCCTCAACTACTCCGGTGAGTCCGGCGGCCTGAACGAGGCGACCTCCGACATCTTCGGCACCGGCGTCGAGTTCTACGCCGCCAACTCGTCCGACCCGGGTGACTACCTCATCGGCGAGAAGATCAACATCAACGGCGACGGCACCCCGCTGCGCTACATGGACCAGCCCAGCAAGGACGGCGGCTCCGCCAACTACTGGTCCTCCTCGGTCGGCAACCTCGACGTGCACTACTCGTCGGGCGTCGCGAACCACTTCTTCTACCTCCTCTCCGAGGGCAGCGGTTCGAAGACCATCAACGGGGTGGCCTACAACTCCCCGACGTACAACGGCGCCACCCTCGCCGGCATCGGCCGCGCCAAGGCGCTGCAGATCTGGTACAAGGCACTGACGACGTACTTCACGTCGACCACCAACTACAAGGCGGCCCGCACCGGCACCCTGAGCGCCGCAGCCGCGCTCTACGGCTCCGGCTCCGCCGAGTACGCCGCGGTCGCGGCGACCTGGACGGCCGTCAACGTCACCTGACAGCCGCCGAGTTGACAGCCAAGCGGTAAGGGCGGTACCCGGAGCGAAGGCATCTCCGGGTACCGCCCTACTCTTGGGTCCCATGTCCTTCACGTACGACGACGTCGGCGCGACCCGCGAACGCGGCTTCTGCCCCCCGGGCTTCCACCCCCTGTTTGTGCGCACCCGGATCGGCGAGGGCGAGAAGGTCTTCCGCCGGGCGTCCGACGCGCTCCTCACCTGGGAGCTGCACCGCGAGCTGGGCGTCGGCATCGAGGCGAGCGCCGACAAGGCCGCCCCCGGCGTGGACGTGACGGTCACCCTGGCCGGCCTGATCAAGGCCCCCTGCCGCATAGTCTGGACGGCCGAGGAACACCGCAGATCCGGCTGGGCCTACGGCACGCTCCCCGGCCACCCCGAATGCGGCGAGGAGGCCTTCGTGGTCGACCGCACGGGCGACGGCACGGTCTGGCTGACGGTCTCGGCCTTCAGCCGCGGCGCGAAGTGGTACGCCCGCCTGGGCGGTCCGGCGACACGGGGCTTGCAGCACGCGTACGCGAGGCGGATGGGCAGCACGCTGCGGCAGATGTGCGCGCCGTACTCGGAGGTGTGAGGGGCCTGCGTCCCTAAAGGGGCCTCGCGCCCCTAAGGGCCGCGAGGCCCCTTAGGGGCGCGGGGCTGTGACATTTGCGGCTCCGCCGCGTGGGCGCGACCAGCCCCCACCGGCCCGCAGCCGAAGCACTACCGCATCAAAACCCCGGCTCCCTCCACCCCATCCTCCGAAGGCACCGCCACAAGCCCCAACTCCGCACTGGACGCCAGCAGTCGATGCGCGGGCAGAATCCGGACCGTATATCCGTAGGGCCCGGTCCGATCAAGGGAAAGCGGCCCCTCGAACAACCAGTGCCCCTCCGCATCCGGACCGCCGACCGGCTTGAGCGGCACAGCCACCCCGTCCCCGATCCGGTCCTCGGGATCCACCCGCCCCGACACCGCCTGCACTTCGACGTCGTCCGGGGCCAGGCCGCCCAGGCCGACCCGCACCCGCAGATTCAGCGTCGTACCGAGTTCGGCGGTGGCCGTAGCCGCCGACGTCTCCACGTGGTCTACGGACACCCCGTGCCAAGCCGCCCGCACCCGCCCCTTCCACGCGGCGAGTTCACGCGCCGCGTCCGGGGTCATCGCGCGGTGCGCGTGCGCGGCCGGGGCGTACAGCCGCTCCACGTACTCGCGGACCATCCGGCCGGCCAGGACCTTCGGGCCGAGCAACGTCAGTGTCTGGCGGACCATCTCGATCCAGCGGTCGGGCAGCCCGTCCTGGCCGCGCTCGTAGAAGCGCGGGGTCACGCGCTGCTCCAGGAGGTCGTAGAGCGCCGCGGCCTCCACGTCGTCGCGGTGGTCGGGGTCCGTGCCGGTGCCGTCGGCCGTGGGGATGGCCCAGCCGAAGTCGGGCTGGAACCACTCGTCCCACCAGCCGTCCAGGACCGAGAGGTTGAGGCAGCCGTTGAGCGCGGCCTTCATCCCGCTGGTGCCACAGGCCTCCAGCGGGCGGAGCGGGTTGTTGAGCCAGATGTCGCAGCCGGGGTACAGCTTCTGCGCCATCGCCATGCCGTAGTCGGGGAGGAACACGATGCGGTGGCGGACGCGCGGGTCGTCCGCGAACTTCACCAGTTCCTGGACGAGGCGCTTGCCGCCGTCGTCCGCCGGGTGCGCCTTGCCCGCCACCACGATCTGGATCGGGTGGTCCGGGTGCAGGAGGAGGTCCATCAGCCGGTCGCGGTCGCGCAGCATCAGCGTCAGGCGTTTGTACGACGGGACGCGGCGCGCGAAGCCGATGGTGAGGACGTCGGGGTCGAGCACGCCGTCGATCCAGCCCAACTCGGCGGATCCCGCGCCGCGTTGACGCCAGGAGGCGCGCAGCCGCTCCCGTACCTCCACGACCAGCTGCTCGCGCAGATCGCGCCGGAGCGCCCAGATGTCCTGGTCCGGGATCTCCGCGACCGCGTCCCAGCGGTCGGAGCCGCCGACCGACATCGCGTCCTCGGTGCGCTGGGCGCCGATCTGCCGGGCGCCGAGCCGGAACACCTCGGGGGCGACCCAGGTCGGGGCGTGCACGCCGTTGGTGACGGAGGTGATCGGCACCTCCTCCGGGTCGAAGCCCGGCCACAGGCCGGAGAACATCTCGCGGCTGACCTGCCCGTGCAACAGCGAGACGCCGTTGGCACGTTGGCCAAGGCGCAGGCCCATCACGGCCATGTTGAACAGGTTGGGTTCGCCGCCCGGGTAGGTCTCCATGCCCAGGCGGAGGATGTTTCCGACGTCCATGCGCGGGAGTTCGGCGTCCGGGCCGAAGTGGGTGGCGACCAACTCCCGGTCGAAGCGGTCGATTCCGGCCGGGACGGGGGTGTGCGTGGTGAAGACCGTGCCGGCCCGTACCGCTTCCAGGCCCGCGTCGAAGTCCAGCCCGGCGTCGCAGAGTTCGGCGATCCGCTCCAGGCCGAGGAAGCCCGCGTGGCCCTCGTTGGTGTGGAAGACCTCGGGCTCGGGGTGACCGGTGAGGCGACAGTACGTGCGTACGGCCCGCACACCTCCTATGCCGAGCAACATCTCCTGGAGGAGCCGGTGTTCGCTGCCGCCGCCGTAGAGGACGTCGGTCACCCCGCGGGCGCCGAGGTCGTTCTCCTCGACGTCGGAGTCGAGCATCAGCAGCGGCACCCGGCCGACCTGCGCGAGCCAGATCCGGGCGCGCAGCGAGCGTCCGCCGGGCAGGGCGATGGCGACCTGGGCCGGGGAGCCGTCGGCCTCCCGGAGCAGTGCCACCGGGAGTTCGTTGGGGTCGAGGACGGGATAGGTCTCCTGCTGCCAGCCGTCCCGGGACAGGGACTGGCGGAAGTAGCCGTGCCGGTAGAGGAGTCCGACGCCGATGAGCGGTACGCCGAGGTCGCTGGCCGACTTGAGATGGTCGCCGGCGAGGATGCCGAGGCCGCCGGAGTACTGGGGCAGGGCGGCCGTCACGCCGAACTCGGGTGAGAAGTAGGCGACGGCGGCGGGCAGTTCACCGGACTGGGCCTGGTACCAGCGGTCGCCGCCCACATAGTCGGCGAGATCGCCGGCCACCTCGGTGAGCCGGCGCAGGAAGCGGTGGTCCTCGGCCAGCTCCGCGAGCCGCTCGGCGGACACGCTGCCGAGCAGTCGTACCGGATCGCCTTCCGAGGCGGTCCAGCGCTCGGGATCGACGGACTGGAAGAGATCGCGGGTTTCCGCGTGCCAGGACCAGCGCAGGTTGCGCGCGAGATCGCTGAGCGGCCGGAGGGGTTCGGGGAGAACGGGACGGACGGTGAATCGACGGATCGCCTTCACAGCTCCACCTTGCGCGTTCGCTGGATGACACACGGCAATGTGCGTCGTCGTCTCTGAAGACGGTACCGGCGATGGTGCGGGCGTCGCCGGTGACTGACGGCCCCCGCCGAAGATGAGCCGTCCTGGGCCGAAAAGGGCCCCTCATGCGCCCTTGTGGTGCTTCGCACCGCACGAGAGGCTGCCCAGTGGAGAGTTGAAGGAGGGGAACTCGACCATGGCACGGACGCGTACGCGGCGTCTGCGCCGGGCGGGGGGACTGACCGCGGTCGCCACAGCCGTGGTGTTTTCGGCCATCACCCTGCCCGCGCACGCCGCACCGGAGGGGACCATACTCGGCGCCGGCGCACCCGGCACCGTCAGCGGCAGTTACCTGGTGACACTCAAGGGGGGAACAGAGGCTCCGTCGGCGGCCGGCAAGGGGCTCGCCGAGAAGTACGGGGCGAAAATAAGCCACACCTACGGCACGGCCATGAACGGCTACGCCGTCGAGGCGAACGAGAGACAGGCGAGACGCCTCGCGGCGGACCCGCGGGTCGCCTCGGTCGCCCAGGACACCCGCGTGACCCTGGACAGCGTCGGCCGCACCGAGCGCAACCCGCCGTCCTGGGGCCTGGACCGCCTCGACCAGCCGAGCCTGCCGCTGGACAAGAGCTACACCTCGCCGGACTCCGGGGGCAGCGGGGTGACGGTGTACGTGATCGACACCGGCATCCGCATCACCCACAAGGACTTCGGCGGCCGGGCGAGCTACGGCTGGGACTTCGTCGACGACGACGCCACCGCCCAGGACGGCAACGGCCACGGCACGCATGTGGCCGGCACGATCGTCGGCTCCACGTACGGCGTCGCCAAGAAGGCCAAGGTGGTCGCCGTCCGGGTTCTGGACAACAACGGGGCCGGTACGACCTCGCAGGTCATCGCGGGGATCGACTGGGTCACCCGGCACGCGCACAAACCGGCGGTCGCCAATCTCAGCCTCGGCGGCTACCACAACGCCCAGCTCGACGCCGCCGTACGCAACTCGATCGCCTCCGGAGTCACCTACACGGTGGCGGCGGGCAACGACGGGCTGTCGGCCGGTCTCTACTCCCCCGCCGACGTGAAGGAGGCGATCACGGTCGGCGCCACCGACCGCACCGACGCCCGGGCGGCCTTCTCGAACTTCGGCCCGGCCGTCGACCTGTTCGCCCCGGGCGTCTCGATCACCTCCGCGACGTACACGAGCGACACAGCGAAGGCCACCTTCTCCGGCACGTCGATGGCGTCACCGCACGCGGCCGGCGCGGCGGCGGTCTATCTCGGCACTCACCCACGCGCCACACCCGCACAGGTGTCCAAGGCGCTCGTCGCGGGAGCGGTTTCCGGCAAGGTGTCCGGTGAAGGGCTCGGTTCGCCGGACAAACTTCTGCAAGTACCGCGGTCGTAGTGCGGGAGTGACGGCTCCGGCCCCGTTCGCCCAGGACGGGGCCGGATCATTTGTGGAGACCTGCGCGTAAGTAGTTGGCAACCTGCCGGATTGCCAACCGGAATAGGGTGGGAAGGCTCCACCGGTACACCCCCAGACGCAGTACGGGATCTCCTTCGCAGGACCCACCTCCCCACATCCATCCGCCCATACCCACGTTGACGCGGACAGGAGCGGTCATGCCCGCCACGCACCACTCGTCAGCACCCCCGACACCCGGCACGGCCACGCCCCCCGTGCGCCCCGCCGGCACGGCACCACCCGCCCCGGAGCCACCCTCCGCGGTCGGCACGCCCCCCGGCATCGGACGCATCCCCGTCCTCGATGTCCGGCCGGTCGTCCAGCACGGCCACCGGGCCGCCAAGGCGGTCACCGGTGAGACGTTCGAGGTCTCGGCCACCGTCTTCCGCGAGGGCCACGACGCGGTCGCCGCCAACGTCGTCCTGTACGACCCGGACGGCCGCCCCGGCCCCTGGACCCCGATGCGGGAGCTCGCCCCGGGCACCGACCGCTGGGGCGCCGAGGTCACGCCGGACGCGCCGGGCCACTGGTCGTACGTCGTGGAGGCCTGGAGCGATCCGGTCTCCACCTGGCGCCATCACGCGGGGATCAAGATCCCGGCCGGGATGGACACGGACCTGGTCCTGGAGGAGGGCGCGCGCCTCTACGAACGCGCCATCGCCGGGGTGCCGAAGGGCAAGGGCCTCCGGCCCCTCCTCCGCACCGCGGTCACGGCCCTCCGCGACGAGACCCGCCCCGCCTCGGCCCGCCTCGCCGCCGCGCTGACACCGGAGGTGGACCAGGTCCTCGCCCGGTATCCCCTGCGGGACCTGATCACGGCCTCCGAGCCGCGCGCGCTGTTGGTGGAGCGGGAGCGGGCGCTGTACGGCTCCTGGTACGAGTTCTTCCCCCGCTCCGAGGGCACGGCGGCCGAGCCCCACGGCACGTTCCGCACGGCGGCGAAGCGGCTCGCGGGCATCGCGGCGATGGGCTTCGACGTGGTGTATCTCCCGCCGATCCATCCGATCGGGACGACGTTCCGCAAGGGCCCGAACAACACGCTGTCCGCCGGTCCCGAGGACGTCGGCGTGCCCTGGGCGATCGGCTCCCCGGAGGGCGGCCACGACGCGATCCACCCCCGCCTCGGGACGCTGGAGGACTTCGACGCGTTCGTCGCACGGGCGACCGAGCTGGGCCTGGAGATCGCGCTCGACTTCGCCCTCCAGTGCTCGCCGGACCACCCCTGGGTGGACAAGCACCCCGAGTGGTTCCACCACCGCCCCGACGGGACGATCGCGTACGCGGAGAACCCGCCGAAGAAGTACCAGGACATCTACCCCATCGCCTTCGACCGGGACCTCGACGGCCTGGTCGCAGAAACCCTGCGGGTGCTGCGGCACTGGATGGACCACGGGGTGCGGATCTTCCGCGTCGACAACCCGCACACCAAGCCGGTGGTGTTCTGGGAGCGGGTCATCGCCGACGTCAACGCCACCGACCCGGACGTGATCTTCCTGGCCGAGGCGTTCACCCGCCCCGCGATGATGGCCACCCTCGCCCAGGTCGGCTTCCAGCAGTCGTACACCTACTTCACCTGGCGCAACACCAAACAGGAACTCACCGACTACCTCAGCGAGTTGTCGGGCGAGGCGGCCGCCTACATGCGGCCCAACTTCTTCGTCAACACCCCCGACATCCTCCACGAGTTCCTCCAGCACGGCGGCCGACCCGCCTTCGAACTCCGCGCGGTGCTCGCGGCGACGCTCGCGCCGACCTGGGGGGTGTACAGCGGGTATGAGTTGTGCGAGAACGCTCCGCTACGGGCCGGTAGCGAGGAGTATCTGGACTCCGAGAAGTACCAACTCCGGCCGCGCGACTGGGCGTCGGCCGAGCGGGAAGGACGTAGCATCGCGCCATTGCTGGGCAAGCTGAACGACGTCCGGCGCCGTAGCCCGGCGTTGCGGCAGTTGCGCGACCTCCAGTTCCATCACACGGACCAGGAGGCGGTGATCGCCTACTCGAAGCGGAGTGGTTCGAACACGGTTCTGGTGGTTGTGAACCTGGACCCCCACCACACCCAGGAGGCCACGGTCTCGTTGGACATGCCGCAACTCGGCCTGGAATGGCACGAGTCGGTGCCGGTGCGCGACGAGCTCACCGGTGAGACCTATCACTGGGGCAGGGCCAACTATGTGCGCCTGGAACCGGGCAACCGGCCCGCACACATCCTCACCGTCCTGCGACCGTCCCCGCAGATCGGAGGGTCACCCACAATATGATCGTCAACGAGCCCGTCCCGGACACCTTCGAGGACACTCCCGCCAAGGACCGGGACCCCGAGTGGTTCAAACGCGCCGTCTTCTACGAGGTCCTGGTCCGCTCCTTCCAGGACAGCAACGGCGACGGCATCGGTGACCTCAAGGGCATCACCGCCAAACTCGACTACCTCCAGTGGCTCGGCATCGACTGCCTCTGGCTCCCGCCGTTCTTCAAATCCCCCCTGCGCGACGGCGGTTACGACGTCTCCGACTACACCGCCGTCCTCCCCGAGTTCGGCGACCTCGCGGACTTCGTGGACTTCGTGGACTCCGCACACCAGCGGGGCATGCGGGTCATCATCGACTTCGTCATGAACCACACCAGCGACCAGCACCCGTGGTTCCAGGAATCCCGCCGCGACCCCGAAGGCCCCTACGGCGACTACTACATGTGGGCCGACGACGACAAGCAGTACCCCGACGCCCGCATCATCTTCGTCGACACCGAAGCCTCCAACTGGACCTTCGACCCGGTCCGCAAACAGTACTTCTGGCACCGCTTCTTCTCCCACCAGCCGGACCTCAACTACGAGAACCCGGCCGTGCAGGAAGAGATCATCTCGGCGCTGAAGTTCTGGCTGGACCTGGGCATCGACGGCTTCCGCCTCGACGCCGTGCCCTACCTCTTCGCGGCCGAGGGCACCAACTGCGAAAACCTTCCGGCAACCCACGAGTTCCTGAAGCGGGTGCGGAAGGAGATCGACGCCCAGTACCCCGACACGGTGGTGCTGGCGGAGGCGAACCAGTGGCCCGAGGACGTCGTCGACTACTTCGGCGACTTCCAGAGCGGCGGCGACGAAGCCCACATGGCGTTCCACTTCCCCGTCATGCCCCGCATCTTCATGGCAGTCCGCCGGGAGTCCAGGTATCCCGTCTCGGAAATCCTCGCCAAGACCCCCGCGATTCCCTCCGGTTGCCAGTGGGGCATCTTCCTGCGCAACCACGACGAGCTGACCCTGGAGATGGTCACCGACGAGGAACGCGACTACATGTGGGCCGAGTACGCCAAGGACCCGCGGATGCGCGCCAACATCGGCATCCGACGGCGCCTGGCCCCGCTCCTGGACAACGACCGCAACCAGATCGAGCTGTTCACCGCCCTGCTCCTGTCGCTGCCCGGCTCGCCGATCCTCTACTACGGCGACGAGATCGGCATGGGCGACAACATCTGGCTCGGCGACCGCGACGCCGTCCGCACCCCCATGCAGTGGACACCTGATCGCAACGCAGGTTTTTCGTCCTGTGACCCCGGCCGGCTGTCGCTGCCGACCATCATGGACCCCGTCTACGGCTACCAGGTCACCAACGTCGAGGCGTCGATGTCGTCGCCCTCCTCGCTGCTGCACTGGACCCGCCGCATGATCGAGATCCGCAAGCAGAACCTGGCGTTCGGCCTCGGCTCGTACCGGGAACTGCCGTCGTCGAATCCCGCGGTGATCGCCTTCCTGCGCGAGTACGAGGACGACCTGGTCCTGTGCGTGAACAACTTCTCCCGGTTCGCGCAGCCGACGGAACTCGACCTGCGGGCGTTCAATGGAAGGCATCCGGTCGAGCTGTTCGGCGGGGTGCGCTTTCCGGCCGTAGGAGAGCTGCCGTACTTGCTGACGCTGGCGGGGCACGGCTTCTACTGGTTCCGGCTCCGCAAGGAAGCCGCCTAGTCACCCCGTGGGGCGGGAGGATCCGGTTTCGGTTTCTTCCGCCCCGCCCGGGGCACGCAACAGTGACACCCCGACCACCCCGGGGAAAGGAACGTGACGCCATGGCGGAAACTGTCACACTTTCCGGCCGGACCAGTCCCGGTCCCGGCCTCCTCGCGTCCCTCGACCCCCTCCTGCGGGAGTGGCTGCCGAGGCAGCGGTGGTTCGCGGGCAAGGGCCGTCCCGTCACCGGTTTCTCGCTGGTGGCCGCCACCGAGCTGCTGCCGGCGGACGGCACGCTCGGCCTCTACCACCTGCTGGTCCGCGCCCATCAGTCACCCGCGCCCGGCGACTGCTACCAGCTGCTCATAGGTGTGCGCGAGGCGCTGCCGCCCCGGCTCGCGCCCGCGCTGATCGGACATGTGGAGGAGGGCCCGCTCGCCGGCCGCACGGTGTACGAGGCCCTGTACGACCCCCGGCCCGCCGAGGTGCTCCTGGAGGCGCTGCGCACCCAGGCCCACATCGGCGGGCTGCGCTTCGAACGGGACCCGGGCCAGGAGATCGCGGCCGGCCTGGCCCCCCGCCTGATGACCGCCGAGCAGTCCAACTCGTCCGTCGTCTACGGCGACCGGTTCATCCTGAAGCTGCTGCGCCGGATCGTCCCCGGCACCAACCCCGACCTGGAACTCCCGCTCGCCCTCGCCCTGGAGGGCTGTCCCCGGGTGCCCGCGCCGACGGCGTGGCTGCGGGCGGAGTTCGCCGGGGAGCCGTACGTCCTCGGGGTGCTCCAGCCGTTCGTACGGGGCGCGACCGACGGCTGGGAGCTGGCGCTGCGCGAGCTGCGCAAGGGCGAGGAGTTCTGCGCGGAGGCACGGGCGCTGGGGCGGGCCACGGCCGAGGTCCATGTGGCACTGGCCCGGGCGCTGCCGACCGCGACCCTGGGCCGCGTCCAGCTGGACCTGCTGGTCACGGGCATGACCGAGCGGCTCGACGCGGCGGCCCAGGCGGTGCCCGCGCTGCGGCCGTACGCGCCCGGGCTGCGTACGGCGTTCTCGGCGCTGGCCGATCTCGCGGCCGAGGGGCACACCTGGACCGCCCAGCGCATCCACGGCGACCTGCACCTGGGCCAGTGCCTGCGCTCGCCGTCCGGGGAGTGGTCGCTGATCGACTTCGAGGGCGAGCCGTCCCGGCCGCTGGCGGAGCGCCGGCTGCCGCAGCCGCCGGTGCGGGACATCGCGGGGATGCTGCGGTCCTTCGACTACGCGGCCCACTCCGCCGACCCGCCGGCCCCGGGCTGGGCGGCGCGGTGCCGGGCCGCGTACTGCTCCGGGTACGCGGAGATCGCCGACGCGGACCCGCGCACCGACCCCGTCCTGCTGCGCGCGTACGAGACGGACAAGGCGGTCTACGAGGTCGTCTACGAGGCCCGGCACCGCCCCGACTGGCTCCCGGTCCCGCTCTCCGCCGTACGCCGCCTCGCCAACCCGACCACCTGACCCACCCCGCCCAGGAGGCCCCGCCGTGACCCCGCGCACCCCGTCGTCCAACGGTCCGGATCCGAAGAAGAAGGCCGCCGCGAAGAAGGCGACGGCCAAGAAGGGTGCCGGGAAGAAGAAGTCGACGAAGAAGAACGCGCTGAAGAAGGCGTCCGAGAAGAAGACCTCCGTGGACAGGGCGTCAGCCAAGAAGACGAGCGCCGCCGCCGAGAAGGCCGCACACGAGACGGTGACCGCCGACACGCGCACCGAATCGACCACACCCGCACCCGCACCCACCGCCACGCCCACGCCGTCCGCACCCCCCGCACCCGCACCCGCACCCGCACCGGAGATCGCCATATCCCCTGCCCTCGATGCCCTGGACCGCGACCGCCTCCTCCACGGCACCCACCACGCCCCGCACTCCGTCCTCGGCGCCCACCCGGTCCCCGGCGGCGTCGCGTTCCGGGTGTTCCGGCCGTTCGCGCTCGGCGTGACCGTCGTGACGGGCGGCTCGACGACCGAGCTGCACGACGACGGGGACGGCTTCTTCTCCGGGCTGCTCCCGCTCCCGGACGTGCCGGAGTACCGGCTGCTCGTGGCCTACGACGGCACCGTGCAGGACACCGAGGACGCGTACCGTTTCCTGCCCGCGCTCGGTGACCTGGACCTGCATCTGATCGGCGAGGGCCGGCACGAGCAGCTGTGGCAGGCGCTCGGCGCGGAGCCGATGACGCACCAGGGGGTCACCGGCACCCGCTTCACGGTGTGGGCGCCGAACGCACAGGGTGTACGGCTGGCGGGCACCTTCAACTTCTGGGACGGCACGGGCGCCCCGATGCGCTCGCTCGGCGCCACCGGTGTCTGGGAACTGTTCATGCCGGGCATCGGCGAGGGCGAGCTGTACAAGTTCGAGATCACCAGGCCCGACGGTTCCAAGACGCTGCGCGCCGACCCGATGGCCCGCCGCACCGAGGTCCCGCCCGCCACGTCCTCCATCGTCACGGCCTCGCACCACGTGTGGGCCGACGAGGAGTGGCTCGCGGGCCGCACCGAAGTCCCGTCCCACGAGGCGCCGTTCTCCGTCTACGAGATCCACCTCGCGTCCTGGCGGCCTGGCCTGACGTACCGTCAGCTGGCCGAGCAACTCCCGGCCTACGTCAAGGACTTGGGCTTCACCCACGTAGAGCTGATGCCGGTCGCCGAGCATCCCTTCGGCGGTTCCTGGGGCTACCAGGTCACCGGCTTCTACGCCCCGACGGCCCGCCTCGGCACCCCGGACGACTTCAAGTTCCTGGTCGACGCCCTGCACCAGGCCGGTATCGGCGTCCTGATGGACTGGGTGCCGGCCCATTTCCCGCGCGACGACTGGGCGTTGGCCGAGTTCGACGGCCGCCCCCTGTACGAGCACGAGGATCCGCTGCGCGCCGCCCACCCCGACTGGGGCACCCTGGAGTTCGACTTCGGCCGCCGTGAGGTGCGCAACTTCCTGGTGGCGAACGCCGTGTACTGGTGCGAGGAGTTCCACATCGACGGCCTGCGCGTGGACGCGGTCGCCTCGATGCTCTACCTCGACTACTCGCGCGAGCCGGGCCAGTGGACCCCGAACGAGCACGGCGGCCGGGAGAACCTGGACGCCGTCGCCTTCCTCCAGGAGATGAACGCGACCGTGTACCGGCGCGTCCCCGGTGTCGTGACCATCGCCGAGGAATCCACCGCCTGGGACGGCGTCACCCGCCCCACCGACACCGGCGGCCTCGGCTTTGGGTTCAAGTGGAACATGGGCTGGATGCACGACTCGCTCGACTACATGTCGCACGAGCCCGTCCACCGCAAGCACCACCACGGCGAGATGACGTTCTCCATGGTGTACGCGTACAGCGAGAACTACGTCCTCCCGATCTCCCACGACGAAGTGGTCCACGGCAAGGGCTCGTTGGTCTCCAAAATGCCCGGCGACTGGTGGCAGCAGCGCGCCAACCTCCGCGCCTACCTCGCCTTCATGTGGGCCCACCCGGGCAAGCAACTCCTCTTCATGGGCCAGGAGTTCGCCCAGGGCGCCGAATGGTCCGAGACCCACGGCCCCGACTGGTGGCTCCTCGACCCGGCCTACGGCGCGGAGGCCGACCACCGGGGCGTACGCGACCTGGTCCGCGACCTCAACACGGTCTACCGCCACACCCCTTCGCTCTGGCAGCTGGACACCACCCCCGCCGGCTTCCAGTGGATAACGGGCGACGCCGCCGAGGACAACGTCTTCGCCTTCCTCCGCTACGACACCGACGGCACCCCCCTCCTAGCCGTCAGCAACTTCTCCCCCGTCGTCCGCCACGACTACCGCCTGGGCGTCCCCGACGACACCCCCGCCTGGCACGAGACCCTCAACACCGACACCGCGCTCTACGGCGGCAGCGACGTCACCAACCCCGACCCCGTCAAGCCGGAACCCACCGCCTGGCACGGCCGGTCGGCAAGCATCCGCCTTACGCTGCCACCGCTGGCGACGGTCTGGCTGCGCCCGGCCTAGAACAGCTCCGGCACTTCGGTGAGCGCGCGCGGCAGCGGTCCCGTGTGCACCACGCCGAGCCGCTGCGTGGCCCGGGTCAACGCCACGTACAGGTCGCTCGTGCCGTACCGCCCCGGCTCGACGACGAGCACTGAGTCGAACTCCAGGCCCTTGGCCTGGCGCGGGTCGAGCAGGACGACGGTCCGCGTCAGGTCCGGCTCCGCGCCCGCCGTCACGCCGTCCAGGCGCGCGGCCAGCCGGCGGTGCAGGTCGCGCGGGGCGATGACGGCCAACCGGCCCTCGGAGGGGGTCAGTTCGCCGACGGCCTTCGCTACGGCGCCGGGGAGGTCGTCAGTTGCCCGTACCCAGGGCCGTACACCCGTGGACCGCACCGAACTCGGCGGTTCGAAGCCGGGGTTCTCGGCGCGGACGACGGCCGCCGCGAGGTCCATGATCTCGGCGGGGGTGCGGTAGTTGACGCCGAGGCGGGTGTGGGTGAAGCGGTCCTCGACGTAGGGGGCGAGGATCTGGGACCAGGAGCCGACGCCCGCCGGCTCGGCCGTCTGGGCCGGGTCGCCGACCAGGGTCATCGAGCGGGTGGGGCTGCGCCGCATGAGCAACCGCCAGGCCATCGGGGAGAGTTCCTGCGCCTCGTCGACGATGATGTGGCCGAAGGCCCAGGTGCGGTCGGCCGCCGCGCGCTCGGCGGCGCTGCGGTGGTCCTCCTCCTCGTGCCGCTCGGCGAAGCGTTCGGCGTCGATGATGTCGTGCGCGGACAGCACCTCGGAGCCCTCGGGGTCGTCCTCCTCCTTGTCCTCGAACTCGAAGGTCCGGGACGCGAAGGACACGTCCAACACGCCCTGGGCGAACGACACTTGCTCGGCGCGCTCGCGCTCGGCCCGCGCCCGCACCACCCGGTCGTCCCGGCCGAGGAGTTCGGCCGCCTCGTCGAGCAGCGGTACGTCCGCCACGGTCCACTCGCGGGTCACCGGGCGGCGGACGGCGTCCGCGTCGTCGTCGGAGACATAGCCCACAGGGTCGGCGAGGAAGTCCGCGACGAGGTACTGCGGGGTCAGCCGCGGCCACAACTGGTCGATGGCGGCCCAGACTTCGGGGTTCTCGGCCAGTTCGTCGCGGATCTGCGTGATGTCGCTGGGGTCGAGCAGGTTGCTGCCGTCGAAGGGGTCGGTGCCGATGCGTTCGGCGACCATCTCGGTGAGCGTGTTGAGGATGTGCCCCTCGAAGTGCTCGCGGGCCGCGTTGTGCGGGAGCCCGGCCTCGCGGGTGCGGTCGCGGGCCACCCGGACCAGTCCGTCGTCGAGCATGAGGATCTCGCGGTCGTGCTCGATCGCGATCACTGGGTCGGGCAGCGACTGCCAGTCGCGTACGACCCTGGCGAGGACGTCGGCCATGTCGGCGCGGCCCTTCACCGCGGCGGCGGCCCGGCTGTCGGTGGCGGTCGCCTTCACGCCGGGGAACAACTCGCCGACGGTCGCCAGCAGCACGCCGGTCTCGCCGAGGGAGGGCAGCACCTCGCCGATGTAGCCGAGGAAGGCGGGGTTCGGGCCGACGATCAGGACGGCGCGCTTGGCGAGCAACTCCCGGTGTTCGTAGAGGAGATACGCGGCCCGGTGCAGCGCGACGGCGGTCTTGCCGGTGCCCGGCCCGCCCTCGACGACCAGGACCCCCCGATGGGGTGCCCGGATGATCTCGTCCTGTTCGGCCTGGATGGTCTGCACGATGTCGCTCATCCGCCCGGTGCGCGCGGAGTTGAGCGCGGCGAGCAGCACGGCGTCGCCGGTCGGATCCTCGTGGCCGGTGCGGGTGGCGTCGCCGAGGTCGAGGATCTCGTCGTGCAGGGCGGTGACCCGGCGGCCGTCGGTGGTGAGGTGCCGGCGGCGGCGCAGGCCCATCGGGGTGTGGCCGGTGGCGAGGTAGAAGGGGCGGGCGACGTCGGCCCGCCAGTCGATCAGGATCGGGGTGAGGTCGGCGTCGTCGGCGCGGATGCCGATCCGGCCGATGTGGTGCCGGACCCCGGAGGTCAGGTCGATCCGGCCGAAGCAGAGCGAGCCGTCCACGGCGTTCAGCGCGGCGAGCAGCCCCGAGCGCTCGGCGACCAGGATGTCCCGCTCCAGCCGGGCCTGCATGGGCGTGTTGCCCTGCCCGAGCGCGTCCGTGACGGAGTCCTCGGTGGCGCCGCGCAGCGCGTCCACGCGTGCGTACAGACCGTCGATGAATTCCTGCTCGCCGTGAATTTCATCGCTGTTTGACAATTCCACTCCCGGACCTATATACTGTGCTCACTGAGCCTCTTTGTGACTCAATTCCCGCGAAGTCACGAACCATTGAATATACGCAAAAGAATCCCCCGAGCGCAATTGCTCAGGGGATTTTTTCGTGCCGACAGGTCGTGTCAGCAGACTCAGATCACGTCGGCCAGTTCCTCCAGCAGCCGCCGCTTCGGCCGGGCTCCCACCATGGCCTTCACCGGCTCACCGTCCTGGAAGACCATGAACGTGGGCATCGAGAGAACCTTGTAGGCGTTCGTGGTCTCGGGATTCCGGTCCACGTTCAGCTGCACCACCTTCAGCCGCTCGCCCTCCTCGGCGGCGAGCGCCCGCAGCACCGGCCCCATCTGCCGGCACGGCGGACACCAGTCCGCGGTGAACTCCACCAGCACCGGCAGCTCGGCCCCGATCACCTCCGCCGCGAAACTCTCGTCCGTCACGTCCCGCACGCCCGCTACGTCGGTCACAGTTCACGCCCTCCCAGTTCGCACAACGGTGTTGGCTCCTCGACCGACGCCAGCCGCACCCCGATCTCCGCCCGCACGGCCTGCAACTCCCCGATCAGGGAGTCCAGTTCGGCCAGCTTGCGGCGGTAGACCGCGAGCGACGCCGGGCACGAGTCGCCCTCCGGGTGCCCGGCCCGCAGACACTCCACGAAGGGCCGCGTCTCCTCCAGGTCGAACCCGAAGTCCTGCAAGGTCCTGATCTGCCGCAGCAGCTTCAGATCGGCCTCGTCATATGTCCGGTACCCGTTGCCACCGCGCCGCGCGGGCAGCAGCCCCCGCGACTCGTAGTACCTGAGAGTCCGAGTCGTGGTCCCGGCCCGCGCGGCCAGCTCGCCGATTCGCATGCCCCGACGGTAATCCTTGACGCGGACGTCAGGGCAAGAGCGGATTCCGGGACCCGAGGCCCAAGGCGTCGGCGAAGGCCGAGAAGGTGGGCGCGATCGGGCGCCACGCACACCGCGGCGGCGTCGCCGTCCAGAAGTCGCTGCCGACGACCCGGGGATCGGCGGGGTCGGTGCGGTAGTCGAGGGCGACGGCCACGTCGTCCCCGGGGTGACGGTTCACGGCGATGAAGAACGCCTGCTCCACGTCCAGCCAGGGCAGGTCCACCGGAGCGCCCAGGCTGCCGCCGCGCACCTCACGGAACAGCGCCGAGCCACGCGGGTCATCGGCGAACTCGTCCAGCGACCGGGATTCCCATGCCATCTCGTCGGCGCTGGTGAGGAAGTCCAGCGGGTCCTCGAACCACGGGATCAGCCGGGCCAGTTCCACGTCCCCCGGGTGCAGCCAGCGGCCCTCCCGCAGCAGCGACGTCAACCGCGTGGGCAGCACCAGTCCACGGACCATCACGCTCTCCGACTCCATGCCGGCCAGCCTGTCACGTCGGATCGCGCCGGCCACGGGCGTCAGACCGTGACGCCCGCGGAGACCTCCACCTCCAGCAGGGACGCGCTCTCCCGCTCCTCGTCGAAGGCCTTCCGCCCCCCGCGCAACCCGAACAGCCGCTTGGCGAGGGCGATATAGAGGACGGCGAGGATATTGAGCACAAGCGTGGCGATCTTCAACCAGCTGATGTGCTCGGTGAGTTCGTAGATCTCCAGGGGCAGGAACGCGGCGGTCGCGACCACCGTCAGGTACTCCGCCCAGCGCTTGGCGTACCAGAGTCCGCCGGCCTCGACGAGTTCGATCAGCGCGTACGCCAGCAGCAGTACGGCGACCAGGACCAGCGTGGAGTGCTTGTAGCCGAAGGTCTTCTGGATGGAGCCGACGACCGGCGAGTGGTCGAGGTCGTAGTGGAAGTGCTTGAAGACGGGCCGGAAGACGTCGAGGTACTCGTCGAAGAGCTTGCGCACCGAGTCCTGGCTGTTGCTGAACTTCCAGACCGCGGCGGCGACCAGCACGATGAAGATCCCGCGCACGGCCCGCTCGATCGCCAGGAAACGGAGAATGAACAGGTCCCGCAGCACTTTGCCGCGCGGCACCAGCGGGGCGTGGTCGGCCGGCCCCTTGCCGTGCGGTTCGCCGAGCACGAAGTCACCGCAGCGCAGACACCTCCAGGCCGTCCCCAGCCCGGTCTCGGCGCGCAGCCGCTCGCGCAGCGCCGTCTCGTCGGGCGCGTACGTCACATGCCCGTGCCGTGCGCAGTGCCGCCGGTCCCAGTCGATCTTCATGCCCATGTCCCCCGTGACTCCCGCCGAACGAGAACGTGCCGTGCCGCGCCGGATTTTTCCGGCACGGCACGGCACGCTAGTGCATCCCCCGGAGGGGCGGGGAGGTGGACCGGGCGGCTGAGCGACGGGGGGACACCCAGCCGCCCGGAGTCCGTGGGGCGTCCGGACCTTGTTCAGGTGGGTCCGGGCGCCCCGCTCTGGGAGGGCGGGTCAGGCCTTGGCGAGTTCCTTCTCGCCGCCCTGCTCGGGCACGCCGTCGAGGTGCTCGTCGCCGTCCTTCTCGTCGAGCAACGTCTTCTCGTCGAAGGGCAGTTCGCCCGCGAGGACCCGGTTCACCCGCTCCTTGTCGACCTCGCCGGTCCAGGTGCCGATGAGCAGCGTGGCGACGGCGTTGCCGGCGAAGTTGGTGACCGCGCGGGCCTCGCTCATGAAGCGGTCGATGCCGATGATCAGGCCGACACCGTCGACCAGGGCCGGCTTGTGCGACTGGAGACCACTGGCGAGTACGGCGATACCGGAGCCGGAAACCCCGGCCGCACCCTTCGAGGCGACCATCATGAAGAGCAGCAGGCCGATCTGCTGGCCGATGTTCATCGGCTGGTCCATGGCGTCGGCGATGAACAGCGAGGCCATGGTCAGGTAGATCATCGTGCCGTCGAGGTTGAAGGAGTAGCCGGTCGGCACGGTGATGCCGACGACCGGGCGGCTGACACCCAGGTGCTCCATCTTCGCGATGAGCCGCGGCAGCGCGGACTCGGACGAGGAGGTGGAGACGATCAGCAGGAACTCGCGGCCGAGGTACTTCAGCAGCTGGAACAGATTGACCTTGGCGACCAGCTTGGTCAGCGTGCCGAGCACTACCACGATGAACAGGAAGCAGGTGACGTAGAAGCCGAGCATGATCGTGCCGAGCGCCTTCAGCGCGTCCATGCCGGTCTCGCCGATGACGGCGGCCATCGCGCCGAAGGCACCGACGGGCGCGGCCCACATGATCATGCCGAGGATGCGGAAGACGAGCTTCTGGATGTACTCGACCCCGCGCAGCACCGGCTCGCCGGTCCGGCCCATGGCCTGGAGCGCGAAGCCCGCGAGGAGCGCGATCAACAGGGTCTGGAGAACCTGGCCCTCGGTGAAGGCCGACACGAAGGTGGTCGGGATGATCCCGAGCAGGAAGTCGACGGGGCCCTCTGCGGCGGCCTGGGCCTGCGTGTGTCCGACGCCCTTGACGGCCTCGGTCAGGTGCATGCCGCTGCCCGGGTGAATGATGTTGCCGACGACCAGGCCGATGGCCAGCGCCACGAACGACATCGCGATGAAGTAGCCGAGCGCGAGTCCGCCGACCTTGCCGACCTGCGCGGCCTTCCGTACGGAGCCGACGCCGAGCACGATCGTGCAGAAGATGATGGGGGAGATCATCATCTTGATCAGCGAGACGAAGCCGGTACCGATCGGCTTCAGTTCCTTGGCGAAGTCGGGCGCGATGAACCCGACGGCGATGCCGAGGGCGACCGCGACGATCACCGCGATGTAGAGGTAGTGGGTACGGTCCCGCTTCGCGGGGGGTGCGGCAGGTGCGGGAGCGGTGCTGGCCACGGCTGCCCTCCTTGACGACGTCGTCGGCATCATCCGGCGTGCGGCTCACGACCGGCGGAATCCCGTTGTGCGGCTCACATCCGGGAAGATCCGGGAGGTGGGGGCTCCCAGGGGGTTGCGGTGACTATCTCCTGGCTTGTGAGGGCGGTCACCCTTACGTTCATTTAGTTCGCGCCATTTCGGAGAGGCACACTGACGACATGCGCTTCCCGCACATCCCCCGCCCCCGCAGCCTCGCCGGTCAGCTTTTCGGCATGCAGGCGGTGCTGATAGCGGTCGTCGTCGCCGGGTACGCGCTGTTCACCTACGTCAGCGACCGCAGCCAGGCCGAGGACGCGGCCGGCCGCCAGGCCACGGCGGTGGCCCGCTCGGTCGCGGACTCCCCGTCGGTGGTCGCGGCGATCGGTACGTCCGACCCCACCGCGCACCTGGAGACGTACTCCCTGCGCGTCCAGCGCGACACCCAGGTCGACTTCGTCACGATCATGAACCCGAAGGGCATCCGCTGGACCCACCCGGACCGGAACCAGATCGGCAAGAAGTTCCTCGGCCACATCGGGCCCGCCCTCCAGGGCAACTCCTTCACCGAGACCTACACCGGCACACTCGGCGCCTCCGTCCGCGCGGTCACCCCCATCTGGGACACCGGGCACACCCGGATCATCGGCCTGGTCAGCGCCGGCATCCGGGTCGAGGCGATCACCCAGCGGGTGCAGGACCAGGTGACGGCGCTGATCGCGGTCGCGGCCGGCGCGCTGGCCCTGGGTGCCGTAGGAACGTACGTGGTGAACGCCCGTCTCCGCCGCCACACCCACAACATGAACGCGACCGAGCTGAGCCATATGCACGACTACCACCAGGCCGCGCTGCACGCGGTACGGGAAGGACTGCTGATGCTCGACGGGCAGTACCGGGTGGCGCTCATGAACGACGGGGGTCGGGAGTTGCTGGGGGTCGGGGCGGAGGCCGATGTCGTGGGGCGGTCGGTGGCGGATCTCGGGCTGCCGGCGCCGTTGACGGGGGCGCTGCTGTCGTCGGAGCCGCGGGTGGACGAGGTCCATCTGACGGAGTCCCGGGTGCTGGTGGTGAACACGTCGCCGGTGTCGGGCGGTGAGCGGCGCGGGACGGTGGTGACCCTGCGGGATGTCACCGAACTCCAGTCCCTGATGGGCGAGTTGGACTCCGAGCGTGGGTTCACGCAGGCGTTGCGGTCGCAGGCGCATGAGGCCGCGAACCGGCTGCACACGGTCGTCTCGCTGATCGAGCTGGGGCGCGCGGAGGAGGCCGTCGACTTCGCGACGGCCGAGCTGGAACTGGCCCAGGCGCTCACCGATCAGGTGGTCGCCGCGGTGAACGAGCCAGTGCTGGCTGCGTTGTTGCTCGGGAAGACCGCCCAAGCGAATGAGCGGGGCGTGGAGTTGGTGGTCTCGGAGGACAGCGGGCTCGATGACGGGTTGCTGCCGGCGTCGTTGTCCGCGCGGGATCTGGTGACCATTCTCGGGAACCTGATCGACAACGCGGTGGATGCGGCTCAGGGGAGCTTGCGGGGGCGGGTGACGGTGACGGCGTATACGGAGGGCGGCCTGGAGGGCTCCGCGTTGGTGCTGCGGGTGGCGGACACGGGGGCGGGGGTGGATCCGGCGCATGCGGAGGCGGTGTTCCAGCGGGGGTTCTCCACGAAACCGGCGGGGCCGGGGGGTCCGGGGCGGGGGCTGGGGCTGGCCTTGGTGCGGCAGGCGGTGAACCGGCATGGCGGGGCGTTGACGGTGGCGGAGGCGGAGGGGGGTGGGGCGGTGTTCGAGGTGCGGTTGCCGTTGCGAGGGCTGGCTCCGGCGGCTTCTGACGACGCCCCCGCGTCTCAGGGCGCTGTCTCCGGAGGTGTCGAGTCATGACCGTCGCCGAGCCGATCCGAGTACTGGTCGTCGAGGACGATCCCGTCGCCGCGGACGCGCATGTCATGTATGTGGGGCGGGTACCCGGGTTCGTCGCCGTCGGGAAGGCGCATACGGGGGCGGAGGCTCGGCGGGCGCTTGAGCGGAGCAAGGTGGATCTGCTGCTGCTCGATCTGCATCTGCCGGATGTGCATGGGTTGCAGCTGGCTCGGTCGTTGCGGGCGGCTGGTTATCACGCGGACGTGATAGCGGTTACGTCGGCTCGGGATCTGGCGGTGGTGCGGGAGGGGGTGTCGCTGGGGGTCGTGCAGTACGTGTTGAAGCCGTTCACGTTCGCGACGCTTCGGGATCGGCTGGTGCGGTATGCCGAGTTCCGGGGGGCTGCGGGGGAGGCGAGCGGGCAGGACGAGGTGGACCGGGCGTTGGCTGCGTTGCGGGCGCCTTCGCCTGCGGCGCTGCCCAAGGGGTTGAGTGCGCCGACTTTGGAGCGGGTGACGGTCGCTCTGCGGGATTGTGGGGAGGGGCTTACGGCTGCGGGGGTGGCTGAGGCGGTGGGGATCTCGCGGATTACTGCGCGGCGGTATTTGGAGCATCTGGTGGAGGCGGGGCGGGCGGTGCGGAGTCCGCAGTACGGGACTGTGGGGCGGCCTGAGTTGCAGTATCGGTGGGTGGGGAGGGGGCGGTAGGGGGTGGGGAGGTGTCGAGGGCGATGGCTCGGGTGCGGGCTTGGACGGCTTCGGCGGGGTCATCGGCGCGGGTGAAGGCATCGGCGGCCTGGAGGTAAGCGGTGCGGGCGTCGGCGGGGCGGTGGGCCTCCGCCAAGACAAGGGCCAGGTTGTGAAAGGTCACGCCCTTGCCGTACCAGTCATCGAACTCCCGGCGGGCCTCCAGGGACCTGCCGTACGCCTCGATCGCCTCCTCCGCCCGGCCCGCTTTCCGCAAGGCGATGCCAAGGTTGTGCAATGCGATGCCCTCGGAGTGGCGGTCCCCTACGACCTGGGACAGGTCACGGGCCCGGGTGTGGGCCTCAATCGCCTCCTCCTCCCGGCCCGCCTCCTGCAAAGCGTTGCCGAGGCTGTCCCACACGATGGCCTCGCCATGGCGGTCCCCTAGGACCCGAAACAGATCACGGGCGCGGGTGTGGGCCTCGACCGCCTCCTCTTCCCGGCCCACCTCCTCCAAGGCGCTGCCAAGATTGTGCCATGCGACGGCCTCGCGTCGGCGGTCCCCTACAGCCTGAAGCAGGTCACGGGCGCGGGTGAGTGCCTCGACCGCCTCCTCCTCCCGGCCCACCTCCCGCAGGGCGCAGCCGAGGCTGTCCCAGGCTATCGCCTCACGCACCCGGTCCCCGGCCCGCTCGGCCGTCTGCCGTGCCACCTCCTCGACGGCGATCCTGTCTTCGAAATACCGCCGCCAGACCAGATATGCCCCCAGGCACGTAGCCAGCACCACCGCTGCCTGCGCGAACCGCTCCTCCCGCGCCCACCCCACCGCCGCCACCAGCCCCGCCCGCTCCCCGTCAAACCACGCCAGTGCCTCCCCCCGCTCCCCGAACCGCTCCGGCACAGGCATCCCCGGCAGCCACCGCAACCGGTCATCAGCCGCATCCGCCCACCACAAATAGAAGGCCATCACCCGCACCCGCGCAGCCTCCCCCTCTTCCGACAACCCCACATCCCCCGCCACTACCCCCACCCCGAACACCCGCACCAAGTCATGCACCCGCCACCACCCGCGCCCGCTCCCCCGCTCCACGAGGTGCGCACGGAACAATGCCTTGAGCTCGCGAACCGGAGGCCCTTCAACGCCAACCAACGCAGCAACGACCTCCTCACTCACCTCAGGTCCCGGCGCGAGGGTGATCAGCCGCAGCACCCGCGCCTGCTCCGAGGACAGTCGGCTGTACGACAGCTCGAAGGCGGCCCGCACACTGCGCTCGCCGTCGTCGAGGTGGCTGAGCCGGTCGCGGGACTCGGCAAGCTCCTCCACGAGTTCACTCACCGGCGTACTCGGATCCTCAGCCAGTAGCGCGGCGGCGATCTGGAGCGCCAATGGCAGATGTCCGCACAGACCAGCCAGTTGCTCAGCCGCGTCAGGGGCGTCCACGACCCGGCTGTCGTCCGGGTCGGCAATCCGCAGCGCCTGGTCGAGGAGTTCGTAAGCCTCCTCCCGCCGGAGCTGGTCCAAGGCGACCAACCGCGCCCCCAGTTGAGGCAACCGATCCCGAGACGTGACCAGCACATGATGCCGAGCGTCCCCCGGCAGAAGCGGCCGTACCTGATCCGGCGAGGACGCATTGTCGGCCAGCACAAGCACCGCCCCGCGCTCCCGCGCCCGCCGAGCCAACGTCGACCGATAGAGCACCGCCCGCTCATCCGCCGTACCGGGAATGTGCTCCGGCTGGACACCAAGGGCTCGCAGCAACGCCTGAAGCGCCCGGTCGGCGGTAACCGGCTCCCGGTCGTACCCATGCAGGTCGATAAAGAGAACCCCACCCGGGAACCACCCCCGCTCGCACGCCAGATGCGCCGTCTCGACAGCGAGCGCGGTCTTCCCGATGCCCCCGAGCCCGGACACGGCGGCGACCAGCACCGCCGACGACTCCCCCGCCCTCGCCCCACCCGGCTCAAGCGCCCGCAACAGCGCCGCCGTCTCCTCCTCCCGCCCGGTGAACCCGCTAGGCCTCGGCGGCAGTCCGGCCAGCGCCTCGGGTACGGAGACGCCCCCGCCCGGCGGGAACACGACCTGTACGCCGATCACTTCGCGCAGGAAGACGCCGTTCCTGAAGTCGGTGTGGTCCCCGTCGTACCAGGAAGCCCCGCTCCCCGGCGCGTACCGCTCCATGGCCTCCGCGACAGCTTCGGCTGCCACCCCCTCCGGATCCCCCGCGAGCAGCCGCGCCACCGCCTCGCCCCACTCCCCCACGGCCTCCCGCCGGCCCGGATCCCGCGCAGCCTCGACAATGGCCTCCACGGACGCCCCCGCGCCCAACCCCAGGGCCCCCGCCAACCCAGCCACCGCCCGGCGCCCACCATCCCCGCCCGCGCCCTCACCCAGGGCCACCAGCAACGCCGCCAACGCCGCCTTCATCGCTCGTCCGCCCGCCCGTTCCGCACCCGGCGCCCGCCCCCGTCAGCCGACAAGTGACCGTACGTCAAAGGTACGGCGACAGCCAGGACTTCACGCCCTTCACGCCCGCTTCGCGTACCACACGACCTGCCACGCAAGCCCACCCACGGCAAGCGCCTCCACCACCGACAGGGCGACGAGCGCCCCGCTGCTCCCGCTGGCCACCCAGAACACCCCCAACGCGGCGAGCGGCACCGCACAGAACGCCATGAGATCGACGCTCAGTTGCACGACCTTCCGCGACTTCCTCCGCGTGTCCCCACGATGAGCCGTCTCCCACCCGAACACCTCGACCCCACCCCGACCACCCCCACCCTGCGCTGCCAACTCCCCCAGCCGAGGCCCGAGTTCATCCCGCACATACGCCCCGATCGCCGAGATCTTCTGGTCGTTGACGAGATAGGTCCACCCGAGCACGACACACACCGGCGGCAACGCAAGCAGCATCGACGCCTGCCCGGCCTGCGCGGCGGCGGCGATGACGGCGGCCACGACGGTCAGGGTCACGTACAGCAGATTGTCCCGGAACCCGATCCGCGCCTTCTGCTCGTCCTTGATCGTCTGATACTCGGCGAGCAGCAACTGCCCTACGGTGACGCCTTGTTGCGACACGTGCGCCCCTCCCCCAGGCCGGCTTCCGGAACGTCCAGAACCTCAGGTGTCGTAGACAGTGGAACGGTGGCCCACGTGTACCACCCAGACCACGAGTTCACCGTTGTCGATGGTGTAGATGACGCGATAGTCGCCGACACGCAGGCGACGCCGGTCCGGCTGGGAGACGAGCGCAGTGGTGTTGAAGCCGAGCGGGTCGGTCTCCAACTCCGTCAGTTTGACCAAGATGCGCAACGCCATGTCACGAGGGACCTTGCGCAGTTCCGCCTGAGCTTCGGGCCGGAAGAGGGTGCGGTACTTACTCACTGCGCGCCAGCGTCTCCTTCATGATGTCCTCAATGGGGACACCGACGGCAGGATTCGCCATGCGCTCGTCGATGATCCGGTTGATCTCGCGCTCTTCCCACTCCTGATACCTGCGCAGGACCTCGATCGACACGACCGCCGCGACCTCCTTGCCCCTCCTGGTAATGACCGTCGGGGTGTCGTCACGATCGGCCCGCTCAACCACCTCGGCAAGGTGGGCGCGCACATCACGGATGGACTCTATGGGCATCTGTGTCATACATTCAAGGTACCGAATGAACCAAGTGTACACAAGAGCTCACTGTGGACCTTGCGCACTTCAGTACACTCCACCGCACCGTTGCGGCTTGCCACCACCAACACCCCACCCGGACCGATGACCGGGCAGTACCTTGGAGAAGTGCCGGAGACCCAGCCCACCGCCCTCGTCCTGACCGCACTCCCCCTCGAATACACTGCCGTCCGTGCGTACGTCGAGCAGCGCCAAGAACGCGTCCACCCCGACGGAACCCGAGTCGAAGAGGGCCAACTCCCCGGCACCGACTGGCGCGTGGCCATCAGCGAACTCGGCGTGGGTGCCGAGCGCACCGCCGCACTCACCACGCAGCTCATCAACTGGCTGCGCCCGCAGGCCGTGTTCTTCGTCGGAGTCGCCGGCAGCCTGAAGGACGACATCGGGATCGGGGACGTCGTCGTGGGAACGCAGGTGTACGAGATCCACGGCGGCAAGCAGACACCCGAGGACTTCCTGGTCCGCCCGAAGGCCCTCCCGGGCTCGCACGCACTGGAACAGGCGGCCCGTTCCGCCGTACGCGACATGCCCGATGTCCGGGCCCACTTCATGCCGATCGCCACGGGCGACATCGTCCTCGCGGACGCCGCCTCCGAGATCGCCCAGTTCATCCGCCGCCACTACAACGACGCCGGCGCCATCGAGATGGAGGGCTCCGGCGCCGCCCAAGCCGCCCATCTCAACGGCCAGTTGGACGCCCTCGTCATCCGGGGCATCAGCGACCGCGCCAACGCCGAGAAGTCCAAGGCCGACGCCTCGGGAACCCAGGAGAGGGCCGCCGCGCAAGCCGCTTCGGTGACGGTGGCGGTACTGCGCAAACACCGGCCGCGCGGGAGTTCCACCGACACCGAGGAGGGGCCCCAACGACGCGGCGACGAACGCCGAGGGGACGACGGAGCGTCGTACGGCGGAGACCACATCGACTTCCGGGGCGGCACCTTCTACGGGCCCGTCGTCGGGAAGAGGGTCGACGGAAGGTAGGGGGACCGCCCACGGTCCGGTCCCTCGCGCGACTGCGACCCTGCCGCCCCGGCCGCCGGGTTTCACGGGCCGCTCAGCCGAACTCGACCGCCTGCTACCGCACTTGGCGCCAAGCGAGGACGACTCGACCGCCCTCCCGCTCCTCATCTTCGCCGTCACCGGCATGGGCGGCATAGGCAAGACGGCGCTGGCGTTGGAGGCGGCGCATCGGGCGCGTAGGGAGGGCTGGTTTCCGGGCGGGACGCTGTTCGTGGACCTGCGGGGGTACGACGAGGACCCGGTCACGGCCGATCAGGCGGTACTGGCGCTGCTGGACGCGCTCGGTGTGCGGGACCGGGATCTGCCGACGACTGCGGAGCGACAGTACGACGCGTATCGCGCGCTGCTGGGCGAGCGTCGGGACCGGATGCTCGTGGTCCTGGACAACGCGTCCGACCCGTCCCAGTACCTGCCACTGCTCCCCGGCACAGACCACCACAGGGTGATCATCACGTCCCGTGATCGACCTGTCTCGCTGCCTATACGCCTCATCGACCTTGAGACACTCGCCCCGGACGAGTCCGTGGCCCTGGTGACACGTGCCCTGCACGAGACCGACGAACGCGACGAACGCGCGGCACGCGAAACGGACGCGTTGCGTGAACTGACCGAGCTTTGCGGCTATTTGCCGCTGGCGCTTCAAATCGCGGCGGGGATGCTGCGGCTACGGCATCGGGGCATCGCCTCCCTGGTGACCGAGATCAAGACGGCCGGGGACCCGACTGCGATTCTCGACAACGGAAGCCCTGGCGTTGATGTGTACGGCCGCTCACTCGTGCTGCGCCCTGTACTGGAGACGTCGTATCGCCGACTACCACCTGATCAGGCCCGACTACTGCGTCTGCTGTGCCTTGCCCCGGGGGCGGAAACCAGCACAGAGGCGATTGCCGCTCTAACCGATCTCGACGCTGAAGCTGTTTTGTCCCTTCTGGACTGCCTGGCCGCCACGCATCTCGTCACGCCGGTGTGGAGCGTCGCCAGGACGGCTTCCGCTATGAGGTGGCGAGTTCATGACCTCGTGCGGGCATTCGGGGCGAGAGTGACGGCAGGGGAGACGGAGTTGCGGGAGGAGGGGGAACTGGCAAGGGAGCGGATACTCGCCTTCTACCTCCGGTGGGCAGACGCATCGGACGACCGGCTGCGGTGGCTACCGGGGAAGGACAAGCCGGAGCAGTTCACTGACCGGGCGCAGGCGTTGGCGTGGCTGGACTCGGAGCGGGCCAATCTGGTGCCGGTGGTGCAGTGGGCGCGGGAGGAACGGTTCACGACCGTGGCAGTGAAGCTCTCCGAGTGCCTGGGGGTGTATCTGGAGTGGCGGCGGTACTTCGACGACTGGATCACGGTCTGCCGGACCGCCCAGGACGCCGCCCGGCACGCCGGGAATGCGCTGGGCGAGGCGGTTGCGTGGAACAGCCTCGGCCTCGCCCTGCGGGAGGCAGGTCGGACAGAAGAAGCCATCGACGCGTACATCCGCGCCCGCGACATGCACAAGAACAGGGGGGACCACCACCGCGAAGCCATCGTGTGGGGCAATCTCGGCCTGGCCCTGCGAGACTCCGGCCGGACAGAAGAAGCCATCAATGCGCATACCCGGGCCCGCGACATGCACAAGAACACTGGGCACCACCACCTCGAAGCCAGTGCGTGGAACAACCTCGGCAGCGCCCTGCGGATGGCGGGCCGGGCGGAGGAGGCGGTCGAGGCCCACACCCGCGCCCGCGACCAGTACCAGGCCACCGGGGACCGCAGTCGCGAAGCCATTGCGTGGAACAACCTCGGCCTCGCTCTGCAGGACGCGGGCCGGGTGGAAGAGGCGATCGAGGCGTACGGCACATCCCTGGAGGCACGCCAGGAGTTCGACGACTGGTACGGCAAGGGCCAGACCTTCGAAAACCTGGGCCAGGCCTTAAAGGAAGCCCACCGCCCCGCCGAGGCCCGCACCGCCTACCTCCAGTCCGCCGACGCCTTCACCAGCGCCAACGCTCCCGCCGATGCCGCCCAAGCCCGCACCCGAGCCACCGAACTCCCGGAATAACCCCCACCACCCTCCTCACCCCCGCCGAGGCACCATCGCCCACATCCGCGTCCCACCCCCGGGCTCCCGCGCCTCCCCGAACCCCCACTCCCCCTCACACGCCCGCACCACGCACCCCAACACCCGTAGCGCCGCCCGCCTTCGCGCATCCGCAGGCCGCCGCCAGCCGGGGATGGGAGTGCCGGTCGTGTCCTTGAAGGCCGTACGGCGCCGCCCCATGCTGGTGGTACTCCACCTGTTTCGCGATGAAGGGGCCATTGAACTCCCCGTCCCGACAATCCTGGTGATCCCCGCTGTACTGCTCACCCATCGTGCCGCTGCCCCCGAATCGCGTGCCAACACGGTACGCCTACGGCCACCACCCAACACCCGCTCTGGCCAGGCGACTTGGGAGCACCGCGAAGAGGTGCTCGACACACCACCCGCGGTCGCCGTCCTGACCGCACAGTCGCTGGAATACACGGCAGTACGTGCCCATCTGACGGACATCGAGAAGCAGGTACCTCCCACCAGCCCGCGCGCAGAGACCGGCCAACTCGCCGGCACCTTCTGGCGCGTAGCCCTGCTGGACCGTGGACCGCTGCTAAGCCTCGCCTCTCACGATCAACGTCCCAATATGGCCAGGCACAGGCGCATCAAGAACAACCGCCCGAGCCGACGAGAACCCGGCTCGCACCAGCAACCGTTCCCAAACGGCAGGTCGATAGCTGTACCGATACGTGAACATGGCCTTGCCCGCGAAGCCCCCCTTGTACATACCCTGCGGACCGTACGCACCAGGGATCGCCGGAGGCTGAGAGAACACAAAGACACCACCTGGGTTAAGTCGAGCCCGTACGAGCGGAAAGAGCCGACTCGGGTCGGTGAACCAGGCCGCGCCGAAGATCGAGTAGACCGCGTCGTAGGTGTCCTCGCACGAGCCGAGATACTCCAGGACCTCCCCGCAAACGAACTTGGCGCCAGTACCGCCCCACCGTTCGCTCACCTTCTTGACCATGACCGGCGAGAGGTCGACGCCCTGTGCACTGACGCCCCGCCCTGCAAGGTACGCGAGCGCACGACCGGTCCCGCACCCGATCTCCAGCACGCTGCGTGGATCGCCGAGCAGTTCGGGACCGGGGCCATGGCCGGCGTACTGCGTCCAGCAGAACGAGGTCTCGGCATCGTCCTTGAACGCGGACTCGGCGTAGGCGTCCCACAGTTCGGTCTCGGCCGGGATGTCGTGGGGTACGGGCACGGCGTCATTCCTCTGCGTCATATCGAGATACTGGAGCCCCCGCCCTCCCGGAGAACGGGAGAGCGGGGGCCGACTGTAGCGGGCGGTCAGTGGCTGTCGGGGACCTTGTCGTCGCACGGCGAGCAGTCCGCGCCGTCGATGGCCCACAACTCCTCGTCCACGGGCCAGCCTTGGCTCTTCAGGAAGTCGCCGGTGCGCAGACACAGTCCGTCGTTGCGGCGTTGGATGAACGGGGCGTGGTGCTTGTAGCGGCCGTCGTTGTACAGGCGGCAGATGCCGAACCAGACGGGTGTGTCGAGGATGAGCTGATGCACTCCGATGTCCACCAGCTTGCCGACGCCCAGGTGCGCGTCGGGATTTTCGATGGAGCCGATCACGTACATGACGGCGTTGCCCAAAATGCGTTCGGCCATGTCGCGGACCATCGTGTGCTCGCGTAGCAGCAGCGCTGTCTCGCGGTCCCAGATACTCATGCCCGAGTCGAAGATGTTCACGGTCAGTTCCGTGATGTGCGGAGCGACGGAGTTGAGGAGTTCCTGGGGGTCCCGGGTACGGGTACCGGCAGGTCGTTCGAGAGCAACGGTCATAGAAATTCCCATCTGAGGTGTCGTGCCCCCCGTCCACGGCGAGACAGGGAGCGTGGGCGCGGCCCTGACCCGAAACGGCCGCCATGGGGCCCTGTTGCCGGGGCGGGAAGATACTCGTCAGCGGCGGCGCGGTTTGTCGGCGCAACGGGCATGGATACGTCCCGCCCTCGCCACGCCGCCCGAGTGACTTACCGTCTCGTACAGCACGGCCTCTTCACCGCCCTGGATTGGGCCGTCGCAGGCCAGGCACATCGTCAAGCCGGTCAGCGAGTCGTGGTGATCGCAGAGTGCGAGGACGGAACGGGCCAGTCGTTGGACCCGCTTGACCTCACCGTCCAGGCCCACGGCCTCGATCTCGTCGAGGCGGCGCCGGGCTTCTGCGACTCCGGCTTGCGCCACCTTGGACGGGATGTCGTCATCCGGGAGGCGTCCCGCGAGCTGCTCGACTTCCGGGACCAACTTCAGCAGGTCGCGATGGCACTGGGCCGCGAAGTTCTGTACGTCCTCGTAGCGCGGCAACGGCAGGCACTCGCCAAGGAATTCGGCAGCGTCGGCTCGCATGCGTGCGATGCCGGGAAGGGGCGGCGCCTCCTCGTGGAAGGCCCCGGTGGGCCGGTCCCCCTGTGCCGTGCAGCGGTGGCACCGGCACGGCAGGACAGGAGAGCTCAGCGGCAACTCCTGCCCCTCCAGGATGTTTACGACACCCCGATCCTCGGTGACTGTGCCGTCGCCGTTCACGGAATACACCCGGATGGTCATCTTGACCTCCGGCTTTCGCAGGGCAGTACCGTTCGTCATGTCGACGCTCCTCAGCAGCGTTGGCCGGCCCCGGAGTCGTTCGCGCGACTGCCGGGGCGCACCTTGCTGTCGAGCGAGGCCCGACAGCAAGGGTGTTGACCAGGTGTGACTACAGCGTGACGCTGCGAGAAGAGCGGAACGCTCACAGATCCGTGAGCGCTGTGAGCGCAGCGCGCTACATACCGACCCAGGCCGCCATATGACTGAGTGTCTCCGGTGTTCGCCGGGACAGGTGCACCAGACCCGTGATCGTGTCCCGGGCCGCCGGGTGGTAGCGGGTCTGCTCGGGAGCCAGACGGCGCGCCTCGACCAGCGACTTCAGGGCCGCCTCGGTGTGCCCGGTCTCCATTTCGGTGCGTGCCTGGTCGATCAGGAAGTGCGCGCGACGGGATGTGGCCAACTGCGAGGACAGCCTGATCTTCCGGGCCTGTTTGAGCGCGTCGTCGTAGCGTCGCATCTCGACGGCCGCGGACATCTGGTGAAGGGCGACGTTGGTCGGGCCGAAGCTGAGCCAGTGCACCTCGGAGGCGTCTCCGATGCGCTTCGCGATCCTGTCGGCCTCGGCGAGGTGCCCGCCGACACCCGTCTCGTCCTCGGCGCGCGCGGCGATGACCGAGCCTCCGAGATGGAGTTGCCCGGTGACGGCCAGGGCCTCACGGGTCTTGTCGGCCTGGCCGACCACCGCATGTCCCGAGGTGATCAGCCGTTGTCCGATCCCGTACTCCCCCTCGCGGAAGTAGACCAACGCCCGCATGTACTGGCGCACCGCGCCGAGGCAGGCGTCGGAAGCGCGCTCGGCCGCCCAGGCCATTCGGTCCAGGGCGACCGAGGAGAGGTCGTAGTAGCCGAGCTTCACGCTGATGTCGTGTGCCGTGCGATAGGCCGAGGCCAGTGTCTGCCACAGTTCGGTCGAGGGCGTCGACCACGCGGTGTGGGTGAGTTCGGCGATCAGATCCGGGAGTTCGCGGGCCGCATTGCGCAGGTGCGTCGCCCGGACCTCCGCGCACAGGTGATCGGCCCCCGCCATGAGCTGATCCGTGGGCCGGACGGTCAGGTCCGGGTTCGGACCGAGGTCGTAGAGGTCGAGGGACTCCCGGATGGGCCGCACCAGTTCGGCGAGCCGATCTCGCTGCAACTCGGTCACATAGGGCTGCCCAGTAAGCACGGTGACGTCGATCTGGAGCACGCGGGCGACGGCGGCGACGAAGTCTGCCGTGGCCGGACGGGCGCCGCATTCCACCTGATTCAGCAGGCTGTAGGAATAGGGCAGCCGAGCGGCAAGCTGGCGCTGGGTGAGTCGGGCCAGTCTGCGCTGTTCTCTGATACGGGCGCCCGTGTGGTTCTCGTCCAGCGTCGGCATACGGTCTCCGTTCTGAGCAGCCACTGGAACAGTACCCAGACTGGGCCGGTCAGCCGCGCCCTTCCACCCCGACTCCCTCCGAAGCAGGGACGGTTGCATGTGATCGGATGGCCCGCATGACGACCGCCTCTCATGTCCTTTACCTCTTCGCCTCCGCCGCACCCCCCGTCCTCGACATCGCCGAGGTCGTCGAAGACGCCCAGTCCCGCGGCTTCGACGTGTGCCTCGGCCTCACCCCCACCGCCGCCCGCTGGCTCGAACACCGACCCGGCGAACTGGCACGGCTCACTGGCCACCCCGTGCGCAGCGAGTACAAGATGCCGGGCGAGCCTGATGTGTGGCCGAAGGCGGACGTGATCGCGGTCGCGCCAGCGACCTTCAACACGATCAACTCGTGGGCACTCGGGCTGACTCACGACTTCGTGGTCGGTGTCGTCGCCGAGGGCATCGGGAAGGGCATCCCGATCGTCGCTATGCCCTGCGTCAACTCGGCCTATGTCCAGCACCGGCAATTCGAGCGCAGCATCGCCGAGTTGCGCGCGATGGGCGTACAACTCCTCTACGGCGAGGGCGGCTTCGTGCCGAACCAACCAGGGCAGGGCAAGCCGAAGGAGTTCCCCTGGGGACTGGTGCTCGACGCCGTGGAGGGCGCGACGCACACCTGAGCATCCGCCCGGCGAACCCCCGCAGACAGCGACCGTCGATATCCCGCCACCCCCCACTTCCCCCCACACCCGATCATCACCCCCACCACAAACGCACTCCCCTTCGACCCCCGCCCAAACACCCGACACCGAGCCCCCGCCCCCGCCCGCCCGGCCAGTGCCCGCCACCCACGCAAATGGCAAGGTAGATCGGCATATTCACCGCACCTCGGCCACCAGTCACCCCTTCCGGCCGCCACGCACCGTCACCACAGCCACCACCCCCGGCCGCATTCGATCTCCCCCGCCCGACCGAATCCGTACGTTCATACAATCCGTAATCCTGGCCGAACAGACCGTAGTCACCGCACCCAGGCGCCCCTAACTTGTGCCCCGTGCGCCGACCCCCAGTTGATCCCAGCCAGTCCACGCCGCCCACGCCGCCGTTCAACGCCCCCGCCGCCCGCAGGCTCAGGACCGCTCTGAACATGGGTCCCGAACATGTCGCGTACGGGATGCGTGCCTCGTTCGGGCTGCCCTACGTCACTCCGGACCTGGTCATCGCCTGGGAGCGTGGGCTCACCGCTCCGTCCGGCCCCGAACTCACCGCGCTCGCGGGCGTGTTGTGGTGTTCCGCGAGTGAACTCATCGGCAGGCCACGTACGCTGCGTGAGCACCGGCTCGCCCGGGGCCTCGCGCCGGAGGACGTCGCGCGTGCCGTCGGGCTCGAACTCCTCGTGTATTTACGGATGGAGGAGAACGACGAGTGGCGCGGCACCGAGCGCCAGTCCGCCGCGCTCGCCGATCTGCTCGACCTCTCGCTGCCCGACTTCATCACCCTCACTGGACGCGACGCCAGGCTCGCGGAGCTGCTGCGCAGCGCGATGACCACCCGCTGGCAGGCCTACGTGCGGCCGATCGGCAAAATGGTGCCCCTGGACCGGCACCTCCTGGAGGACGCCCTCAAGGAGCTCCACCAGGAGTACCAGGGGCAGATGGTCGCCACCCTCAGCTGGGCCGGCGGCAACTCCCCCGGCGACGCGAGCGAGGCCGGGCGCGACTTCCTCGACCAGATCATCAACCGTTTCTGGGCCGTGGTCGGGAAAGAGTCGTACTGATCGGGAAGTGACGGACGACCTGGTCGGAAAGAGACGGGCGGCCCGGTTGGAAAGCGACGGGCGGCCCGGTCTGAATGAGGCAGGGGGCCCGGTCGGAAGGAGGCGGGCGGTCGCGCACGCTTCCGCGACCACCGACACCACACCCGCCCTCAATCTCCGCGCGGCCCCGCACTCGCCCCGCGCTCGCCCCGGGCCGCCGACATGCGCGAGCGTCCGGTGACAAATGGGTAGGCGGTACTCACGTCGCCCCGCGGCCGCTCCGGCCACCATCCCTCTTACTCAACCGCAGCAACCAAGGGGGATATGTGTTACGGCACTTGAGAGGGCGATTCGCCACGCTGATCGGAATCGTCGTGGCGGTCCTGGCCCTGAACGCGATCGGCGTCGCACCGGCGTCGGCGGCCACGATTCCGCTGAAGTCCGTAAAGGGCTTCAGCACCCCGCCCGTCTTCAGCTCGGAGAACAAGCAGGCGCAGGCGTTCTGCCAGGACGGCCTGCGGGTTGTCGGCGGCGGCGCCCAGGTCTCCGGCAGCAACCACGTCGTCATCGTCGAGGCGCGCCCGTTCGTCAACGCGGGTCAGGACAGTTATCTGGTCACCGCGATCGAGGACCAGACCCACCCCACCGAGCAGTGGGCGGTGTCGGCGTTCGTGCTCTGCGCACCCCAGCCGCCCGGCTGGGAGATCCCGCCAGGGGTCAACGGGAACCCGACCTCGAACGCGGTCGGCTCGCTGACCTCCCCGTGTCCGGCGGGAAAGGCCGTGACCGGGTCAGGCGGTCTCGTCCAGGGCGTCACCGCGTCCACCAACGGTGAAGTGGACCTGGGCCTGATTCCGACCACCACCGGATTCGCCACGAGCTCCACCGTGATCGCCAAGGAGGACGCGGACGGGTTCACCGGCCAGTACCAGCTCTTCTCGTCCGTGGTGTGCGCGACGGTGAACTTCTCGCCCGTCGACAACCTGTCCGACCTCGTGGTCGCCACCGGCTCGGTGACCGGCACAGGCCCCCAGCACGTGTCCGTCACCTGCCCGAGCGGCTACGGAGTCACCGGCGTCAACGGCTTCAGCAGCGCGCCCGGCACCCACGTGATCTCCTTCAAGCCGACCACGAACGACGCCCCGACCGCGGCCGAAGTGGCCGCCGTCTCGGGGATCGGCAGCACTTGGACGCTGACGGCGTACGCCTACTGCGCCAGGTGAACCGACCGAAGGACCGGATGGATAGAAGGCCCGGCTAGAAGACCGACTCCGCCTCGTCCATCCGGTCCTTCGGTACCGTCTTCAGCTCCGTGACCGCCTCCGCCAGCGGCACCATCACCACGTCCGTGCCGCGCAGCGCCGTCATGCGGCCGAACTCGCCCCGGTGCGCGGCCTCCACCGCGTGCCAGCCGAAGCGCGTCGCGAGGACCCGGTCGTACGCGGTCGGTACGCCGCCGCGCTGGATGTGGCCGAGGATGACCGGCTTGGCCTCCTTGCCGAGGCGGCGCTCCAGTTCGTACGCCAGTGCCGTGCCGATGCCCTGGAAGCGCTCGTGGCCGAACGCGTCGATCTCGCCCTTGCCGTAGTCCATGGAGCCCTCGGCGGGGTGCGCGCCCTCGGCGACGCAGACGACGGCGAACCGCTTGCCGCGGGCGAAGCGCTCCTCGACCATCTTGACCAGGTCGGCGGGGTCGAAGGGCCGCTCGGGCAGGCAGATGCCGTGGGCGCCCGCCGCCATCCCGGACTCCAGCGCGATCCAGCCCGCGTGCCGGCCCATGACTTCGACGACCATCACCCGCTGGTGGGACTCGGCGGTCGTCTTGAGGCGGTCCATCGCCTCGGTCGCGACCCCCACCGCCGTGTCGAAACCGAAGGTGCGGTCCGTGGCCGAGATGTCGTTGTCGATCGTCTTGGGGACGCCCACCACCGGCAGCCCGGCTTCGGACAGCATGTGCGCCGCCGTGAGCGTGCCCTCGCCGCCGATCGGGATCAGCGCGTCGATGCCGAAGGCCTCGACCATGTCCTCGGCCCGTTCACAGGCCTCGCGCAGCCGGTCGCGCTCCAGCCGGGAGGAGCCGAGGATGGTGCCGCCGCGGGCGAGGATGCCGCTGACCGCGTTCAGGTCGAGGGTGCGGTAGCGGCTCTCCAGCAGGCCCGCGTAGCCGTCCTCGAAGCCGATCACCTCGTCGTCGTAGTGATCGACCGCCCGGTGCACGACCGATCGGATCACTGCGTTCAGGCCGGGGCAGTCGCCGCCTGCGGTGAGAACTCCGATGCGCATCGTGCTGTGTCTCCTGCTCGCTGTCGGTACCGGTGAGCCGGATCCGATTGTTTCACGTCCCCCAGGGCGATGCCGCTCCCGTCCGACCGGCGGGCGCCTTAACTACCCCCAGAGGTATTGTCAAGAGGCTTCCGCTCACCCCGGTGGGCGATTTTTATGACCATCGAAACGACCACCGAAACGACCACCGAAACGAAGCGAGGTAGCACGCGTGACCCGCAGCGTGTACGTGACCGGGATCGACCGCGGCGACGGCCGTCAGGTCGTCGAGCTGGGGGTCATGGAGCTCCTGACCCGCCAGGTCGACCGGGTGGGGGTGTTCCGTCCCCTCGTCCACGACGATCCCGATCGATTGTTCGAGCTGCTGCGCGCCCGCTACCGGCTCTCCCAGGACCCGGCGACCGTCTACGGCATGGACTACCACGAGGCGTCCGCCCTCCAGGCCGAGCAGGGCACGGACGAGCTGGTGTCGACGCTCGTCGAGCGGTTCCATCTGGTCGCCCGCGACTACGACGTCGTCCTGGTCCTCGGCACCGACTTCGCGGACACCCAGTTCCCGGACGAGCTGGCCCTCAACGCCCGGCTCGCGAACGAGTTCGGCGCGTCCGTGATCCCCGTCGTCGGCGGCCGCAAGCAGACCTCGGAGTCCGTGCTCGCGGAGACCCGCAACGCGTACCGCGCCTACGACGGCCTCGGCTGCGACGTCCTCGCCATGGTCACCAACCGGGTCGCCCGCGAGGACCGGGAGGAGATCGCCCAGCGCCTCACCACCCGGCTCCCGGTGCCCTGTTACGTCGTACCGGACGAGCCCGCGCTCTCCGCGCCGACCGTCGCGCAGATCACCCACGCCCTCGGCGGCCGGGTGCTGCTCGGGGACGACTCGGGGCTCGCGCGGGACGCGCTGGACTTCGTGTTCGGCGGGGCGATGCTGCCCAACTTCCTCAAGGCGCTGACCCCGGGCGCGCTGGTCGTCACCCCCGGCGACCGCGCCGACCTCGTCATCGGGGCGCTGGCCGCGCACAGCGCCGGCACCCCGCCGATAGCCGGTGTCCTGCTCACCCTGAACGAGGTGCCGAGCGACGGGATCCTCACCCTCGCCGCCCGCCTCGCCCCGGGCACCCCGGTGGTCTCGGTGGCCGGGAACTCCTTCCCCACCGCCGGCGAACTCTTCGCCCTGGAGGGGAAGTTGAACGCGGCCACCCCGCGCAAGGCGGAGACCGCGCTCGGTCTCTTCGAGCGGTACGTCGACACCGGCGACCTGCTCAGGCGGGTCTCGGCACCGAGCAGCGACCGCCTCACCCCGATGATGTTCGAGCACACGCTCCTGGAGCGGGCCCGCTCCGACAAGCGCCGCATCGTCCTCCCCGAGGGCACCGAGCCCCGCGTCCTGCACGCCGCCGAGGTGCTGCTGCGCCGGGGCGTCTGCGAGCTGACCCTGCTCGGCCCCGAGGACCAGATCCGCAAGAAGGCCGCCGACCTCGGCATCGACCTCAGCGCCGCCCAGCTGATCGACCCGCAGACCTCCGAACTCCGCGACCGCTTCGCCGAGAAGTACGCCGAACTCCGCGCCCACAAGGGCGTGACCGTCGAGCTGGCCTACGACGTCGTCGCCGACGTGAACTACTTCGGGACGCTGATGGTGCAGGCGGGCCTCGCCGACGGCATGGTCTCGGGCGCCGTCCACTCCACGGCCGCCACCATCCGCCCCGCCTTCGAGATCATCAAGACGAAGCCGGACGCCGGCATCGTCTCGTCCGTCTTCTTCATGTGCCTCGCCGACAAGGTGCTGGTGTACGGCGACTGCGCGGTCAACCCGGATCCGAACGCGGAGCAGTTGGCCGACATCGCCATCCAATCCGCCGCCACCGCCGAGCAGTTCGGGGTCGCCGCGCGGATCGCGATGCTGTCGTACTCCACCGGTACGTCCGGCTCGGGCGCCGACGTCGACAAGGTGCGCGAGGCAACGGAGCTGGTCCGGCTGCGGCGGGCCGATCTGCGGATCGAGGGGCCCATCCAGTACGACGCCGCCGTCGAGCCCAGCGTCGCCGCCACCAAGATGCCGGAGTCCGAAGTCGCGGGCCGCGCAAGCGTGTTGATCTTCCCCGACCTCAACACCGGCAACAACACCTACAAGGCCGTGCAGCGTTCGGCCGGCGCGATCGCCGTCGGGCCGGTGCTCCAGGGGCTGCGCAAGCCGGTCAACGACCTGTCCCGGGGCGCTCTCGTCTCCGACATCGTGAACACCGTGGCCATCACGGCGATCCAGGCCCAGAACCCGAAGTCCCCGAACGAGAAGGCCTCCCAGCAGTGACCGCGACCCGCGTCCTCGTCCTCAACTCCGGCTCCTCGTCGGTGAAGTACCAGCTGCTCGACATGCGGGGCGGCGAGCGGCTGGCCCTGGGGCTCGTCGAGCGCATCGGCGAGGAGACCTCCCGGCTCAAGCACACCTGCGTCACGACCGGCGCCGTACGGGAGTTGATCGCGCCGATCGCCGATCACGAGGCCGCTCTGAAGGCCGTGGCGGAGCAACTCGACGCGGACGGGCTCGGGTTGGACTCTCCCGAACTCGCGGCCATCGGGCACCGGGTCGTGCACGGCGGGCAGACCTTCACCGCGCCCACGGTCATCGACGGCGCCGTGCTCGCCGAGATCGAGCGGTTGATCCCCGTCGCCCCGCTGCACAATCCGGCGAACCTGGTCGGGATCCGGACCGCGCAGGCGCTGCGGCCGGATCTGCCGCAGGTGGCCGTGTTCGACACCGCGTTCCACACGACGATGCCGGAGTCGGCCGCGCGGTACGCGATCGACACGGCGACCGCCGACGCGTACCGGATCCGGCGGTACGGGTTCCACGGGACCTCGCACGCGTATGTGTCGCGGGCGACGGCGAAGCTGCTGGGCAAGGCGCCCGAGGACGTCAACGTGATCGTGCTGCACCTCGGGAACGGGGCGTCCGCCTCGGCCGTGGAAAAGGGGCGGTGCGTGGAGACCTCCATGGGGCTGACCCCGCTGGAGGGGCTGGTGATGGGGACCCGGTCGGGAGACCTGGATCCGGCCGTCATCTTCCATTTGATGCGTGTTGGCGAAATGTCCACCGATGAGATCGACACTCTTCTCAACAAGAAGAGCGGTCTGATCGGGTTGTGCGGGGACAACGACATGCGCGAGATCCGGCGCCGGATCGACGAGGGCGACGAACGGGCGGAACTCGCCTTCGACATCTACATTCACCGTTTGAAGAAGTACATCGGTGCCTACTGCGCGGTACTCGGCCGGGTCGACGCGGTCGCCTTCACGGCGGGGGTCGGGGAGAACGCGGGCGCGGTGCGGGAGGCCGCGGTGGCGGGCCTGGAGCTGCTGGGGCTGGAGGTGGACGGCGCGCTGAACGCCGTACGGAGCGACGGGCCGCGGCTGATCTCGCCGGCGTCGTCGCGGGTCGCGGTCGCGGTGGTGCCGACGGACGAGGAATTGGAGATCGCCACGCAGACGTATGCACTGGTCGGAAATTCCAACGCCTGAGCGCATGCCCGCCCATTTGTATCTTCCGCCAGACGGAATATTCCGCAGCGAAACAAACCGATAGGATCGTCCCATGCGCCGTTCGAAAATCGTCTGTACTCTCGGCCCCGCGGTCGACTCCCACGAGCAGTTGGTGTCGCTGATCGAGGCCGGCATGAATGTGGCCCGCTTCAATTTCAGCCACGGCACCCACGCCGAGCACCAGGGCCGGTACGACCGGGTCCGTGCCGCGGCCAAGGAGACGGGCCGCGCCATCGGCGTCCTGGCCGACCTCCAGGGCCCGAAGATCCGCCTGGAGACCTTCGCCGAGGGTCCCGTCGAGCTGGTGCGCGGTGACGAGTTCACCATCACCACCGACGACGTCCCGGGCGACAAGACCATCTGCGGTACGACGTACAAGGGCCTGCCCGGTGACGTCTCCCGCGGCGACCAGATCCTGATCAACGACGGCAACGTCGAGCTGAAGGTGCTGAGCGTCGAGGGCCCGCGGGTGAAGTCGATCGTCATCGAGGGCGGCGTCATCTCCGACCACAAGGGCATCAACCTGCCCGGCGCGGCCGTGAACGTGCCCGCGCTGTCCGAGAAGGACGTCGAGGACCTGCGGTTCGCGCTGCGGATGGGCTGCGACATGGTCGCCCTGTCCTTCGTGCGCGACGCGAGCGACGTGTACGACGTCCACAAGGTGATGGACGAGGAGGGCCGCCGGGTCCCCGTCATCGCCAAGGTGGAGAAGCCGCAGGCGGTCGCCAACATGGAGGCCGTGGTCGCGGCCTTCGACGCGGTGATGGTGGCCCGTGGCGACCTCGCCGTGGAGTACCCGCTGGAGAAGGTCCCGATGGTGCAGAAGCGCCTGGTGGAGCTGTGCCGGCGCAACGCCAAGCCGGTGATCGTGGCGACCCAGATGATGGAGTCGATGATCACCAACTCCCGCCCCACGCGCGCCGAGGCCTCCGACGTGGCCAACGCGATCCTGGACGGCGCGGACGCGGTCATGCTCTCCGCCGAGTCCTCGGTGGGCGCCTACCCGATCGAGACCGTGCAGACGATGTCGAAGATCGTCCAGGCGGCCGAGGAGGAGCTGCTCAGCAAGGGCCTCCAGCCGCTCGTGCCGGGCAAGAAGCCGCGTACGCAGGGTGGTTCGATCGCGCGTGCCGCGTGCGAGATCGCCGACTTCCTCGGCGGCCGGGCCCTGGTGGCGTTCACACAGTCCGGTGACACCGCCCGCCGGCTGTCCCGCTACCGCGCCGCCCAGCCGATCATCGCCTTCACCACCGACGAGGGCACCCGCAACCAGCTGGCGCTCAGCTGGGGCGTGGAGTCGCACGTGGTGCCGTTCGTCAACACCACCGACGAGATGGTCGACATGGTCGACGGCGAGATCGCCAAGATCAACCGCTTCAACCCGGGCGAGACCGTCATCATCACCGCCGGCTCGCCCCCCGGTGTCGCGGGCACGACGAACATGCTCCGCGTCCACCACCTCGGCGGCGGCGAGGGCAACTGACGTACCGCTGAAGGCTCTTGTACGGCGCTGAGGGCGCCCCCTGCGACAGGGGGCGCCCTCAGTTCGTGCGCGGCTCCCGAACGGGCTTGTGGGGACGCTCAGTCGATGTAGTTGTGCAGTCCCGGGACGGTCAGCGTGCCGCCGAACTGGCCCGCCTGGACCACCTTCACGTTGGTGAAGTAGATCAGCGGGATGTTCAGCGGGGGCGGGTTGTCCGGGTCGAACGTGATCGGGATCAGACCGAACAGGTTGCCCGAGATGGACTCCGTGTACATCACCGTGTCGCCGTCGCGGATCGTGGACGTCGAGCCCTTGGCCGCCTGCACGTGGTAGGTCTTGCCGGACTGCTTGTCGTCCACCGTCTGGTGCAGGTCGCCGATGTCGGTGCCGCCGGAGATGACGTACTTCAGGACCTTCTTGACCTTGCCGCTGGCGGTCTTCACCTCGACGACGCCCTGGTAGTCGGCGCCCTTGAGCAGCAGCGAGCTGGCGTTCAGGTACCAGGGGTCGTCGGGCACCAGGATCTTGTTGTCGACACCGCTGGTGTCGTCCGTGGCGACCGGGCAGTCCGAGGTGTCGGCGCTCGCGCTCGCGGACGGGGTGGCCGTCGCGGTGGCCGTGTCCTCGGCCGCCTTGGTGGCCTCGTCGGCCGCCTTGGTCGCCGTGTCGGTGGTGTCCTTCACGGTGTCGTCGACCGTGTCGGTGACCTTCTTGGTGGTCTCCTTGACGGTGTCGGACGCGCTGGAGGAGCCGGCGTCGGAGCTCGCCGAGGCGGACGCGGACGCGGTCGGCGTCGGCGTGGCGCTCGCCGTGGAGTCCGAGCTCGACGAACCGCCGGTGAGGATGCCGGTGATCGCGTCGCCGATGGTGTCCAGCAGGCTTTCGCTGCTCGCGGACGCGGAGGGCGTCGCGGTGGCGGTGCTGCCCGACGAACCGCTCGTGTCGGCCGACTTGCTCGCCGTGGCGGACGGCGTGGGCGTGGCCGTGTCGTCGGAACCTGAATCCGACGAAGAGGTCTTGCCCGAGTCCTTCGTGGCGGAGTCCGTCGCCGTGGCCGACGGTGTCGCGTCGTCCTTGGAGGAGTCCGAGGACTCGCTCGCGGACGCGGACGGCGTGGCCGAGGCGCTGGACGTCGACTCGGCGAGGGCCGAGACGCAGTCCTTGTACTCGTCGGCGGTCAGGCTCTTCGACGTCGGCGAGGTCGTCGAGCCGTTGTCGGCGAGTGCCAGGGACGACGTGAAGCCCATCCCCATGATGACGGCGGTCGGCATCGCCACCGTGGCTATCGCCTTGCCGGCGGGCATGTGGAGCCTGGTGAACAGCGGCTTCTTGGGCGCCGCGTGCCGCGGCCCGGTTCTCACACGGGACGCGTCCACGTCAGTCCCGTGGGTCACCTCGTCAGCCGGCACTGTGCCTCCCGTTCGCCCCGTTGCTCACCGGGCTCGTTCCTGACAGATCCTTGGGCTCGTCCGCTTCGTCGGCGGACTCCTGCGGCGCGGACTCGGCGGGCGCCGACTCCTGAGGCGCGGCTTCGTAGTACGCCGCCGACTCGTGGGGCGCGGCCTCGTACGGTGCGGCTGCGGGCGCGCCGCCCTCTCCCTGCGTGTCGTCCTGTACCGCCTGCGGCTGCGGCGGTGCGCCCGGCGCCCACGACACGGCCAGTGCTCCGCCGACCATGGCGAAGAGGAAGCCGATGAGGAAGCCGCCGAGGTTGGACACGGGGATGGACACCAGCGCCAGCAGAATCGCCGCGACACCCGCGAAGGTGCGCACGTGCTTCTGGAACCAGAGGCTGAAGCCCAGGACGACGAGCAGCACGCCGATGATCAGGGACCCGGCGCCCGCGGTGGTGGCCATCGCCAGCGTCAGATGCCCGATCTGGAGATGCGCGTACGGGAAGTAGGCGATCGGGAGTCCGCCGAACATGACGAACAGACCGGCCCAGAACGGCCTCGTGCCACGCCAGGCGCGGAACTGCAGCCTCCGGCGGGTGAACTGACCGGGTGCGGCAGGAGTCTCGGCGCTCATGGAAAACAGCTCCCTGGTACGGCGTTGCTGTGGTGGAGAGTTGCACCTTGTGTGAAGGTGCGGTCGGAAGATGGACGGGCGGGGGCGCCACCGGCTCCCCCGCCCGCCGTCACGTGCCTAGTAGCACTCGTGGGTGCCCGTCGACACCGACATCTTCAGCCCGCTGAGCTTGAAGGTTCCGGCAGTGGTGGCCCACGCCGTCTGCTTCACGTTGGTCAGCGTGGCCGACTCGGCCTGCTGGGCGAATCCGTACGGGTTGGCAGCCTCGCTGCCGCCCTTCATGCCCGGACCCTTGGTCGCGTTTCCGGCGGCCACACCGATGTCGATGTTGTGGAACACCGCATCGGCGCTGAGGTCCTGGACGTCGATGTACAGGTTCTCGGCCTCGACCGGCGTACCGTCGCCGCCGGCCTTCAGCACCAGGCTGACCGATCCGAAGATCGGGATGTTCGGGGTGACCACCGACTGGCACATGTTGGTGATCGAGGCGGACTTGAACGCCGAGACGGCGACGGGGTGAGCCGTCTTGCTGCCGTCGAGGTTGTAGCCCGAGTCCAGGGCTCCGTACTGCGTGAAGCCCGTGCCGTCGAGCTGGTCGGCCGTCACCTTGAACGACTGGCCGGAAACACTGAACGACGCGGCAAGAGCACCCTGCGCGAGGGCGACACCTATACACGCCGTAGCGGCGACGCTGGGCACCATGACCACAGCGAAGCGCTTCCATCTCGTCCCGCCACGCACCTGGGACTCCATATTTCCTCCTTCTCGGACGTACATCTCCTGGCCCTGACTGCCCCCAGATGGCGGCTCAGCCGGGCAGGGATGGGAGAAGTGCTACGTCCTCGGGAAGGGGAGCGCCTGTACCCGGAGGCGCGAACCCGCGCACCGATCACCGGCGATCACCCCCGAGCGACAACCACTGGTCGCGCCTGACGCACATCACGCACAACCTTGCTGGACAGGCTCCGCCGTGCGGCGAAGACCCCCCTGCCCAAGAGCCGACTCCATAGTTTCCGGCTCTACTCGGTGGGGACCCAGGAGACCCGTCGCCCCGACCGGCTGTCGGGGGTACGGAAACGGACCGAGCGTCGCCGATCGTGGTGCATTCTCGCCGCCCGCACAAGGGGCTTCGTTACTCGGTAGTAACGACCGGATAACCGAACAACGACCCGCCGGTATCGGCCGACGACGCTGGGTGTCTTCATGGGCCAGGACAAAACCGTCGATCTTCGGACGGAATCCGACAGAACAACGACCTCGGCTTACTCCAAGTAACAGCGACCGCGATTACCAAGATTTGGTAAAGCGCGGTCGCAGTGACACTCCGTCGGCAAATCTTTCACACCGGCAACACCGTTCCCGAGGTTTACCGACTGGTCAGAACCGGCCTCGGACCCCGCTCAGAACAGCGCCCGCGCCAGTGCCCGCCGGGCCGCCGTCACCCTCGGGTCGTCGGCCCCGACGACCTCGAACAGCTCCAGCAGCCGCACCCGTACGGTGTCCCGGTCGTCACCCACCGTGCGCCGCACGGTGTCGATCAACCGGCCGAAGGCGTCCTCGACATGACCGCCCACCAGGTCCAGGTCGGCGGCGGCGATCTGGGCCGGCACGTCACCCGGCTTCTGGGCCGCCTCCGTACGCACCTGCTGCGGGTCGAGCACCGACACCCGCTGCAACAACTCGGCCTGCGCGAGCCCGAGCCTGGCCTCCGAGTTGGCCGGGTCGTCGCTCAGCACGTTCTTGTAGGCCTGCACGGCCCCGCCGAAGTCCCCCGCGTCCAGGGCCTGTACGGCAGCTTCCAGCAGGCCGTCGTAGGGTCCGGCCGGCACCTCGGCCGGGGCCTCGGGCCGCTCCCCCGGTACGGCGTCCGGGTCGACGTCCAGCCCGGTGAGGCCGAAGCGCTGCTCGGCGACCTGGATCAGCTGGTCGAGGGTCTGGCGGATCTGCGGTTCGGCGGCGGCCCCCTGGAAGAGCGGCAGCGCCTGCCCGGCGACCACCGCGAAGACGGCCGGGATGCCCTGCACCCCGAACTGCTGCATCAGCATCTGATTGGCGTCTACGTCGATCTTCGCGAGGACGAAGCGCCCGTTGTAGTCGAGGGCGAGCCGCTCCAGGACCGGGCTCAGCTGCTTGCACGGCTCGCACCACTCGGCCCAGAAGTCGATGACGACCGGGACCTCGGTGGACCGCTGGAGGACCTCGCTCTCGAAGCCCGCCTCATCTACGTCGATCACAAGGTCGGCCGGCGAGACGGCTCCGCCACCGCCCTGCCTGGCGGACTCGGCGCGCGCCTGCTCCGCCTTGGCCTTGGCCTCCTGGGCCGCCTTCACCGCGGCGAGGTCGACGACTCCGCTCATGGACATGTTCCGTGGCTGCATGCGTCTATCCTCCCCCGTCCGCGCGTGTGAATGAAAAGCGTTGTGAAAGCCGGTCCGGTAAGTGCTGTTCGGCGTCGGGTCCCCACCCCACACCCGTGGTTTCGCTACGAGTCGTAGCGTAATGGTGCCGGGTGCCTCGCGGAAAGGGATACCCGGTGATCTCCCTCACTGCACCACAGGAACCGCCGGTTATGGTCAAGGGATGCAGAGCCGCACTCCCGTCCCACGCGCCGCGGGACGCCCCCGCAGCGCCACCGCGGACACCGCGATCCTCGCGGCCACCCGGGAGGCGCTGGTCGAACTCGGCTGGTCCAAGCTCACGTTGGGAGACGTGGCGACGCGCGCCGGGGTTGCGAAAACGACCCTCTACCGTCGCTGGGCCGGCAAGAACGAACTCGTCGTAGACGCCGTCGCCGAGCTCTTCGACGAGCTGGAGCTCCCCGACCGCGGCACCCTGGCCGCCGACATCGAGGGCGTCGTCCTCCAGTTCGCGGCGATCCTGGCCCGCCCGGAGGCCAAGAGCGGACTGATGGCGGTGGTCGCGGAGTCCGTCCGCGACGAGGCCCTGCGCGAACGCATCCGCGAGTCGATCGTCGACCGGCAGAAGTGCCTGGTCGTGGAGGGCCGGGCCCGCGCCCAGGCCCGCGGCGAACTACCCCCGGAATCCGACCCCTTGGAAGCCGCCCGCACCGCCGACCTGATCTTCGACGTGGTCGCGGGCGCGGTCGTCCACCGCACCCTGGTCAGCGCGGAACCGGCCGACGAGGACTGGGTCCACAGCTTCACCCAGGTCCTGCTGCTCGGCCTGACCTCGCTCAGCGGGGGTCAGACACCTCCGCGCTAGCGCCGGTCCAGCGGATCGGGCCGCAGAGGAGCAGGGGAGCAGGGAAGCAACGGCACCTGAGCGGCGGCTGTCGTCGCGGGTGACGCGACGGGTCCCCCACGCCCTCAAGGCAGTTGGGGAGCGCGGCCGACGCCCCGCCTGCGGCAGCCCTAGAACCCGGCGGGTTCCGTGTAGACCCCCCACTCCTCCCGCAGCACCCCGCAGATCTCACCCAGCGTCGCCTCGGCCCGTGCCGCGTCCAGCATCGGTCCGATCATGTTCGAGCCGTCCCGCGCGGCGGTGAGCATCGCGTTCAGTGCAGCCGCTACGGCCGCCTCGTCGCGCGCTCCCTTCCGCGCCCCCAGCTCCCGGACCTGCTCCCGCTCCACCTCGTGGCTGACCCGCAGGATCTCCAGGTCCCCAGTGACCGACCCGTGGTGCACATTGACGCCCACGACCCGCTTGTCGCCCTTCTCCACGGACCGCTGGTACTGGAACGCGGCCTCGGCGATCTCGCCGGTGAACCAGCCGTCCTCGATCCCGCGCAGGATGCCGGAGGTGATCGGCCCGATCGGGTGCCGCCCGTCCGGATGCGCCCGCAGCCCCCGCTCCCTGATCTGCTCGAAGATCTTCTCGGCGTCCGCCTCGATCCGGTCGGTGAGCTGCTCGACGTACCACGAACCGCCCAGCGGATCCGCCACGTTGGCGACCCCGGTCTCCTCCATCAGCACCTGCTGCGTGCGCAGCGCGATCTCCGCGGCCTGCTCGCTCGGCAGCGCGAGGGTCTCGTCCAGGGCGTTGGTGTGCAGCGAGTTGGTCCCGCCGAGAACTGCGGCCAGCGCTTCGACTGCCGTACGGACGACGTTGTTGTACGGCTGCTGCGCGGTCAGCGAGACGCCGGCGGTCTGGGTGTGGAAGCGCAGCCACTGCGCCTTCTCGGACTTCGCGCCGTAGACGTCCCGCATCCAGCGGGCCCAAATGCGGCGCGCCGCGCGGAACTTGGCGATCTCCTCGAAGAAGTCGACGTGCGCGTCGAAGAAGAAGGACAGGCCGGGCGCGAACACGTCCACGTCGAGGCCCCGGGACAGGCCGAGTTCGACGTACCCGAAGCCGTCCGCGAGGGTGTACGCCAGCTCCTGCGCGGCCGTTGAGCCGGCCTCGCGGATGTGGTAGCCGGAGACGGACAGCGGCTTGTAGGCGGGGATGCCGGTCGCGCAGTACTCCATGAGGTCGCCGATGAGGCGCAGGTGCGGCTCGGGCTGGAAAAGCCACTCCTTCTGGGCGATGTACTCCTTGAAGATGTCCGTCTGGAGCGTGCCGTTGAGGACGGCGGGGTCGATGCCCTGCCGTTCGGCGGCGACGAGGTACATGCAGAAGACGGGGACGGCGGGCCCGCTGATGGTCATGGAGGTCGTGACGTCACCGAGCGGGATGTCCTTGAAGAGGACCTCCATGTCGGCGGCGGAGTCGATCGCCACCCCGCAGTGCCCGACCTCGCCCAGCGAGCGCGGGTCGTCGGAGTCGCGCCCCATGAGCGTCGGCATGTCGAAGGCGACGGAGAGTCCGCCGCCGCCGTTGGCCAGGATCTTCTTGTACCGCTCGTTGGTCTGCTCGGCGTTCCCGAACCCGGCGAACTGCCGGATCGTCCAGGTTCGCCCCCGGTAGCCGGTGGCGTGCAGCCCGCGCGTGTAGGGGTACTCGCCGGGCCATCCGATCCGCTCGAAGCCGTCGTACGTATCCCCGGGTCGTGGCCCGTACACCGGCTCGACGGCATCCCCGGAGAGCGTGGTGAAGTCGGCCTCGCGCTTACGTGCGGCGTCGAACCGGGCCTGCCAGCGTCGGCGGCCCTCTGCGATGGCGTCAGCGTCCATGCTTCGAATTTACTAGGACGTCCAAGTAAATGTCGATGGACAACCGCCGCACGGAACCCGTACGGCGGCGGGGTTACGCCTTGGCGGCGACCGGAGTCGGCTCGACGATCTTCGACTCCAGCTCGTGGCTGATCTTCCGCTCCACGAAGAAGGCGGCGGTCGGGATCGTCCCCGCGAGCAGTACCCAGAGCTGCTTGCCGACCGGCCACTTCGCCTTGGAGCCCAGGTCGAACGCGAAGAGGAGGTACACGACGTACAGCCAGCCGTGCGCGATGGCGACGACCTCGGTGAAGCTGCCGGCGCCGTCGATCTTGAGGAGGTACTTGGCGATCATGCTGAGGCACAGCAGGACCAGCAGGACACCCGTGACGTACGCCATGACGCGGTAGCGGGTCAGCACGCTCTTTTTCATGAGGACGAGCGTAACGACCGGTTCCGGGCGATCTTTCCCCGGGTCGCTCCTCGTCCGCGGCCCGGGTCAGTCCTCGTCGAAGTCCGCCGCCGCGACCCTCAGCGGCCGCAGCATCGCGAAGATCTCCGCGCACTCCTCGGCGTCGTAGGCACTCAGCCCGAAGTCCATCTCCATCAGGTCTCGGGTGGCCGCGTCGCAGACCTCGCGGCCCTTGTCGGTGATGGAGGCGAGGGTGCCGCGGCCGTCGTTGGGGTTGGGGCGCTTGTCGACGAGTCCGGATCTGACCAGCCGGTCCACGGTGTTGGTGACGGACGTCGGATGCACCATGAGCCGCTCGCCGATCTTCGACATCGGCAGCTCACCCGCCTTGGAGAAGGTGAGCAGCACCAGCGCCTCGTACCGCGCGAAGGTCAGTCCGTACGGCTTGACGACCGCGTCGACCTCGGCGAGCAGGATCTGCTGTGCCCGCATGATCGAGGTGATGGCGGCCATCGACGGTACGTTTCCCCAGCGCTGCTTCCAGTGTTCGTCGGCACGGGCGATGGGGTCGAAAGGGAGACTGAGCGGCTTCGGCACGTCACCAGACCTTACCGGCCGGTCACATCGTGGTCAGCCCCGTCTCGTCTTTCGGTCCCATCGCGGTTCTGCGGGCTCCCGCAGTCCTACGGGCTTCCAGCGCGAGCAGGGCGCAGCACACCGTGCCGAGCGCCCCGGCTCCCACGACCGCCCCGCGCACCCCGGCGAACTCGGCGGCCACACCGGCCAGGGCCATGCCCACGCCCTGGATGGTCATCAGCCCGGCGGTGAGCAGGGTCATGGCCCGGCCGCGCAGTTCCTGCGGCACGTCCCGTACGAACCACTGGTCGAGGCCGAGCGTGTACGCGGACCCGGCGCCCGCGACCGCCAGCAGCGCCAGCGAGAGGGCGAGGCCGGGCCGGCCGGCGTAGGCGAGGTAGGGCAGGAGGGTGCAGCAGACCAGCGGGAGGGCGATCCGTTCCCGGGTGGCGGGGCGCAGCCGGGCGCCCGCGTACAGCTCGCCGGCGATCGTGCCGACGGGCAGGGCGCACATCAGCAGCCCGAGCCCGGTGGAACCGGCGCCGAGTTCGGCCGCGTAGGGGGCGGCGAGCGCCTCCGGGGCGACGGAGAACATCGCGGGCAGCCAGAACAGCAGGAGCAGCGCCCGTACCCGGCGGTCGGCGAGCACCTGCCCGGAGCCCTTGAGGGAGTCGGCCAGCAGAGCGCCCCCGCCGCTCGCCCGGGCGGGGCGGCGCCGGGTGCCGAGGCGCAGCAGGGCGGCGGAGGTGAGGAAGGTCCCGACGGTGATCAGCAGGGCGTGGCGCGGAGAGACGACGGTGAGCAGCAGGCCGCCCAGCCCGTACCCGACGAGCAGCGCGCTCTGCGAGACGATCCGCAGCAGCGAGCGGCCGAGCACGAACAGGTCGCCGTCGCCGAGGATGTCGGCGAGGGTCGCCATCCGGGTGCCCGCGAACACCGGTGCGACGACGGCGAGCGCGCAGCGGAGCAGCAGCAGGAGCGCGATGCCGGTGCCCGGCGTCACCATCGCGGCGACGCACGCCGCGCACACCAGGTCGCAGACCACCAGCACGCGCCGGGCCGGGTAGCGGTCGGCGACCCCGGCGAGGAGCGTCCCGCCGACGAGATACGGCAGGAAGCCCACCGCGAACGCGAGCGCGCTCATCAGGGGCGAGCCGGTGAGGTCGTAGACGAGGACGGAGAGCGCGATCTCGGTGACGATCACGCCGAGCAGGGACAGCGCGTGCGCGGCGAAGACGACACGGAACTCGGGCACGGCGAGGACGCGACGGTAGCCGGTGGGCGGCGCGGGCGGGGCTTGGAGCATGGGGAGCAGCGTGGCCGGAGGCGCCCCGGCGTCCTAGAGTTTCGGACAGAGCCGAATCTTCCAGGGGTGGGGCATGCCGTCGCGACTGTATTTCGGGGAGGACGACTTCCTCCGGTGCCGGTTCGCGGTGTCGCCGCTCTGGGAGACGCAGGAGGTCGTACGCACGCTGAAGCGGCCGGAGCGGCACGGGTATCACGCGGACTGGCTGCGGCGGAACGGTGCGGCCGTGGCCGGTCTCGATCTCGCGCCGCTGTGGCTGCTGATGCCGCAGACCGGGCACTGTCCCGACTGGCTGTGCCCGCCGCCGATCGGTCCGGCGGCCACGTTCGAGGAGGAGATCGCGGCCGTCCGCGCGGCCGATCCGGCCGAGGCCCGGGAGGACACGGCCAGGTCGCTGGCGTCCACCCCGGGCGCGCTCAAGTCGGCGCGCGGCCGGGCCTGGCTGCGTGAACCGGCCCGCATGATCGAGGAGTTGGCGGACGCGATGGAGTCCGTCTGGCACACCCTGGTCGCGCCGGACTGGCCCCGGCTGCGCGCCCTGCTGGAGGCGGACATCGCCTTCCACTCGCGCCGGCTCGCCGAGGTCGGCCTCGGCGTGCTGCTCCCGGAGATCAGCCGGCACTGCGCCTGGGACGCGGGGACGCTGACCGTGGACTTCCGCGGCGAGCACGAGCGCGACCTCGGCGGACAGGGCCTGGTCCTGCTGCCGAGCGTCTTCATCTGGCCGAACGTGGTGAGCACCTTCGAACACCCCTGGCAGCCCACCCTCGCCTACCCCGCCCGAGGCATCGGCGCCCTGTGGTCCGAGCCCACCGACCACACCCCGGACGCGCTCCTGCGCCTCCTGGGCCGCGGCCGGGCCACCGTACTGACCGCCCTCACCGAACCGTCCTCCACGACCGCCCTCGCCCACCGCCTACGCCTCGCACCCTCATCGGTGTCGGCCCACCTGACAGTCCTGCGCGACGCGGGCCTGCTCACGGCGCGACGCTACGGCCACCAGGTGCTGTACGAGCGGACGGCGCTGGGGACGGCGCTGGCCTCGGGCGGGGGCTGACCGCACACACCGGCCTCAAGGACCGGCCGACCGGCGCGCCAGGGCCCGGCAGGGTGATGGATCGTTCACAATTGCTGACGAATCGTCACTTAATGTCCCCTCGCGCAAGGGAGCGGCATGTCCCGGCTGATCCGCACGTTCGCGGTGGTCTCGGTGTTCGGGCTCGCGGTGGGCTGTTCGTCCGCCGCCGATGTCGACGAGGCCTCCGTCGCCGGTGCCCGGTCCAAGGATCCGGCGCACGCCACGTCCTTCTGGGTCGACCCGGCGAGCCCGGCGGCCGAGCAGATCCAGCTGTGGGAGCGGGAGGGGCGCAAGCAGGACGCCGCGCTGCTCAAGCGGATCGCCGACCAGCCGACCGCGCTGTGGCCGGCCGGTGAGCTCGATCCCGGCCCGGTGATCCGGGCGGCGACCGCGTCGGCGCGTCAGGAGGGGCGTACACCCGTCTTCGTGGCGTACGACATTCCGCACCGGGACTGCGGTCAGCACTCGGCGGGCGGGGCGGCGGACGCGGACGCCTACCGGGCCTGGATCGGGAAGTTCGCCGAGGCGCTGGGCGACTCCAAGGCGCTCGTCGTCCTCGAACCGGACGCCGTCGCGCACATGGTGGACGGGTGCACCCCGGGCGAGTACCAGGGCGAGCGGGAGCAGTTGCTCGGCGAGGCGGTCGTCCGGCTGAAGCAGCAGTCCGGTACGACGGTGTATCTCGACGCGGGCAATCCGGCCTGGATTCAGGACCCTTGGAAGCTGGTCGAGCCGTTGAAGCGCGCCGGGGTCGAGGAGGCCGACGGGTTCTCGCTCAACGTCTCCAACTTCCAGACGGACGACGTGACGAAGAAGTACGGCGTCCGGTTGTCGAAGGACCTCGGCGGCAAGCACTTCGTCGTCGACAGCAGCCGGAACGGCAACGGGCCGCTGGCCGGCGCCTGGTGCAACCCGCCGGGCCGGGGCCTGGGCACCCGCCCGACCACCGACACCGGCGAGCCCTCCCTGGACGCCTACCTCTGGATCAAGCGGCCCGGCGCCTCGGACGGCACCTGCGAGGGCGGTCCCGACGCCGGGCAGTGGTGGCCGGAGTACGCCTTGGAGCTGGCGCGCAACTCCAAGGCGTAGAAAGAGACTTCACGGGGGTCTGGGGGTGTCCCCCAGTGTCACAGCACTTGAATCCATTTCGCCTCTGACGGCGTGCCCTGTGCGTCCGTCACGAACAGCATGTACCAGCCGGGCGGCACCAGTGCCCGGTCGTTCGGTACGTCCACCGTCACCGACCTGCCGTCCTTGACCAGGCCCAGCTCGATGGAGCGCTGCTCGACGTCCGTCGTGTGCGTGACCGAACTCGGCCGCATCAGGCGGGCCTTGACTACCCGGTCGGGGTGCTCGGTGCGGAAGGTCGCCCGGTGGTGGCGGTCGAGGGTCTCCGGACCGTCCTGGAGTACGGGCCTGTTGGAGCCGTTCTTGTGCAGTGCGGGCGGGGTGAAGATCTCCATGCGCTGCTCGAAGTGGCCGAGTTTGGTGTTGGCCTGGTCGTCGAAGAGCGGGTCGGAGCCGAAGGTGACGACGCGGCCGTCGGGCAACAGCAGTGCCTCGGAGTGGTAGTTGCGGCCGACCATGGGGGCGGCGGCCTCGCGGAAGGCGTTGCCCTTCGGGTCGTAGAACTGTGCCTTGAAGATGTTGCTGGCGCTGCGGCCGCGGTAGTCGGAGGAGCCGTTGGTGGTGAAGACGGAGTCGTCCGGCATGATCACGCTGTTCAAGTACCGGGTGCCCTGGGGGAGGTTGGGGCCGTCCTTGAAGACCGGGCTGTCCTGCTTGAGGTCGACGACGGCCGTGCGCGGGGTCGACTTCTTGGACTCGCCGACGCCGCCGCCGCCGAGGATCATCACCTTCTGGTCCTGGGCGGGGGGCAGGAGCAGGGAGGACGAGGTCTCGGTCTCGTCGGGGTCGCGCAGGCCCGCCACCGTCGTGAACTTGTTGGTCTTCAGGTCCCAGATGCCGGGCTCGCGGCCCTTGTTGGCGGGTCCGTAGCCTGCGTTGGAGGCCGGGTAGAAGAGCTTGCCGCCCTTGGTGAGGAAGAGGGCCGGGTAGGTGGGGAAGTAACGCTTGGGGCCCGGGGTCCACTTCTTGGTCTTCGGGTCGTAGATCTCGTTGTCGCCCTGGTCGATGACGCCGACGTCGTCGAGCCCGGAGACGGCGAGGACGCGGCCGTCGTCGAGGCCTACGAGGGTCGGGTACCAGCGGGCCTTGTCCATCGGGTCGACGGCGATGTACCGCTCGGCCTTCGGGTCGAACTCGTAGGCGGCGCGGATGCCTTGGTAGTCCTGCTTGTCGAGGGTGATCTTCTCGGAGAGGCCGTACGTGTTGTTCGCGTCGATGCCCTTGAGGCCCACGATGTCGTACTGGGCCTGGTTCTCGGTGACCGACATCGGGCCCGCCTCGGTGGCCTCGACGAAGACGCGGACCTCGCTCGCGGTGACCTTGGTCTGCCAGGGCTGCATCACACCACGGGCGTTGTACGTGACCTTGAACTCGCGCTTGGCCTTGGGGACGGTGACGTCGAACCTGCTGACGTAGTCGACGCCGGCCGGTGAGCGGAAGACGGTGCCCTTCTTGAGGAACATGGGCTTGTTGGGGTTCTCGTTCTTCACGCGCATACCGCCGCCGGCCCGCTTGACCTCGCCGTCGAGGAGCTCGTAGCGGGCGGTGCCGCCGGCCACCAGCAGGTTGCCGCTGGGGAGTTGGCTGTGGCCGCCGCAGAAGAAGTCCACCGGGGTGGGGATCTTCTTGAAGGTGTTCGCCTTCGGGTCCCACAGGACGGTGTCGAAGGACCCGGCGTTGAACTTCTTCTGCTCGTTGCCGGAGCCCGCGACGATCAGGACCTTGCCGGTGTGCAGCAGCGAGGCGTGGATGGCGTTGGTGCGGTACTCCTTCGGGATGTCGATCTGGTCCCAGGAGCCGTACTTGGCCATGTAGTCGGGCCGCGTGATCTTGTACTCGTGGTACTGCTCACCGGCGAACTCGAGGGCGGCCGGGGCGTTGAGACCGGCCAGGACGGCGATGCCGCCGATGCCGAGGACGGTCTTCCTGGTCTTCTGGGACGGCTGGTACGCCATGGTCTAGTTGCCCCCTGTCGTGGTGCCGGAGACGGACGGGCCGGCCCCGGTGGTGGCGAGAGCGGGTTCGACGGTGTCGAGGGTGCGCGCGGCGCCGAGCAGCGCGTGCCGCTCCCGGCGCTCCTTGAGCAGCGAGCCGACCCAAATCCCCAGCGGCGCAAGGGAGATGACCATCGCGAGGACGGCCCAGGTGCGCATGGCCGCGTGGGTGTGGTCGAGGACGACGGAGGCGGCCAGCGAGGTCGCCAGGAGGATCGCCCAGAAGAGGTGGATGCGGAAGGTCATCACCCGGTCCGGGCTGGCGTCGCCGCCCTTGGGGGTGACGACGAACCGGCTGGGCCGGCGGATCAGCGCCTCGCCGAAGGACTTGAGGTAGATCGGCGCGGAGAGCGCCGACATCGCCATGCCCGCGAGACCGCCCGAGCCCTCGGGTTCGTGCGGGGAGACGTTGTGCCGCCGGTTCCAGAGGTACAGCCCGATCTGGAGAGCGGCCGCGTCGCTGTAGAGCATCAGCCACACGGACGCGGCGACCTGCGTGCCGGACGCCCCGAACCACAGGAACAGGAAGCAACTCAGGATGCCCAGCAGCCAGTTGACGGCCGTCATCGGGTAGTAGACGAGCATCATCGTGTACGAGAACAGCCGCCCGGGAGGCATCGTGAACGGCGCCTTCCAGTACTGCTTGATCAGCGTCTCGTACGTCCCGCGCGACCACCGCATCTGCTGGGTGAAGAAGTCGGTCCAGGAGGCCGGCCCCTCCCCCACCGCGAGCACGTCCGGGGTGTAGACGGAGCGCCAGTGCGTGCGGGTCAAGGGGTTGCGGTGCCGGTGGAGTTCGAAGCCGGTGGCCATGTCCTCGGTGATGGAGTCGTAGAGCCCGCCGATCTGCTTGACGGCGGCGATCCGTACGACGTTGTTGGTGCCGACGAACATGGGGGCGCGGTAGCGGTTGCCGGCGCGCTGGATCAGCGCGTGGAAGAGGAACTGCTGCGACTCGGCGGCCTTGGTGACGGGGTTGTGGTAGTTCCCGTACACCTGCGGCCCCACGACGAAGGCCACGTCCGGGTCGCGGAAGTAACCCATCATCCGCTCAAGGAAGTTGGGGAGCGGAACGTGGTCGGTGTCGACGGAGGCGAAGAACTCGTAGTCGCCGCCGTGCATCGCGATCCAGGCGTTGTAGTTCCCGTGCTTGGTACGGGCCTTGTGGACACCCTTGGGGCGGTTCCACTCGGGAACCCCGTGCCGGGTGAAGTGCCGTACGCCCAACTCGGCGCACAGCGCCTTGGCCTGCTCGTCGTCACCTTCGTCGAGGAGCCACACGTCCACGGGCCCGGTGTGGGTGACGTTGACCGCGCCTTCGAGGGTGGCGCGGACCATGGAGAGGGGTTCCTTGCCCGGGACGTACGTCGTGAGGAAGGCGACGCGGGTGCCGGGGGCGGGGACGACGGGGATGGGGTCGCGGGCGACCAGCGTGGCGTGGGCGACGGAGGCGACGTTGACGACCATGAACAGCTCGATGAGACCGATGGCTATCAGCATCGTGACGTCGAGCCCGACCATCCACTCCTGACCTCCCTCGCGCTCCACCCAGTGGGTGGGCCACACGAGGTAGACGAGCAGGGCGGCGGTCAGCACCGGGGCGAGGCTCATCAGGAGGACAGCGCGTATTCGGTGGGGCTCGCGCGAGAGGAGCGAGGTGTACTGCACCTGGTACGACGCACCGGACGGCTCGCTGAGCGGCCCGGCCAGTCGGCTGTAGGTGTCGTAGTCGTAGCCCTCCGGCCGCACAGCGCCCTCCAATGATTGAGGAGTGATCGACGCCCGGGGGACCGCCGGAACCGTTGCGCTCCGAAGATCGATCGGGCCGATACCCACACACAAGTGGAGAATTGAGGGCGTGTCGAACTGGGTGCGTCCAGGTGGGTGGGGGGTTGACCCCGGCGGCGGAACGGGCGGAGAAGCAGGTGGAGAGACGGCTCCGGGAGAATGCCGCGACGATCACCACTCCGAAGGGCACCCGCATGCACGACACCGCCGATCTCGTCGCCGAGACCTACGCGCTCGGCGCCGGACCGTGGACGATGACACCGGTCACCCGGGGCGCGCTCGGCCAGATCTGGAAGCTGTCCGGAGCCGGCACCTCCTGGGCGGTCAAGGAGCTCCTCTTCGGCTGCGACGAGGAACAGGTCCGCCGCGAGGCCGCGTTACGGCAGGCCGCCGAGCGGCTGGGCATCGCCTCGCCGCGGCTCATGCCCGACCAGCAGGGGGCGTACGTCTCCCGCCTCGCCTCCGGCTCCCCCGTCAAGCTGTACGACTGGGTCGACGGCACCCGCGCGGACGCCTCCGACCCGGAGGTCCTGGACTGGTTCGGGCGGACCATGGCCCTGCTGCACCGGGCGGGAGCGGGCGAGACCGAGCCGCCGAGCGGCTGGTACGAGCGGTGCCCGCGGGACGACGAGTGGGCGACGCTTCACGCTGAGGTCCGGCGGGCGGGGATGCCGTGGGCGGACGCGCTGGGACGGTTCATCGACACCTCCGCGCGGGAGCTGGCGCAGTGGGTGACGCCGTCCGGCCCCGGTGACGACCTGGTGACGTCCCACCTCGACCTGCAACCCCAGAACGTACTGGTCGGCCCCGGCGGTCCCGTCCTCCTCGACTGGGACAACGCCGGATCCGCTTCGGCGGAACGGGAGTTGGCCCGCGCCCTGTTCGTGTGGTCGGGCGGGAACGAGGGGGACGTCAAGGCCGGTGGCCGGGTGGCGCGGGCCTATCGCGATGCCGGCGGGACAGTGGTCGTACGGGGGCCGGGGTCGTTCTCGATGCTCTTCGCGACCGAGCTCAACTACGTGCGGGTGCAGGCGGAGTGCGCGGTCGACCCGACGGTGACCGCCGCCCAGCGGGAGTTCGCGAGCGGCCAGGTGTTCGCCGCGCTGGTCCGGGTGCCGGACCTGGCGGCGGTGTCGCGGTTGTGCGCGGCGCTGGAGGGGTGAGGGGTCGGCTAGTCCGCCAGGTGTCGCTCGACCGTCTCCACCTTGGAGGTGAGGCCGTCCGTCACTCCGGGGCGGATGTCCGCCTTGAGGACCACGGAGACGCGCGGGGCGCGGGCCTCCACCGCGGCGACCGCGCGCTTGACGACGTCCATGACCTGGTCCCAGTCACCTTCGATGGAGGTGAACATCGCGTCGGTGCGGTGGGGCAGGCCCGACTCACGGACCACGCGGACGGCGTCGGCGACGTACTCGCCGACCTCCTCGCCGACACCCAGGGGCGTCACGGAAAAGGCGACGATCATGCCTTCACCGCTCCCTGCTGCTCCTGGCGGGCGCGGGAGGCGATGAGCGCGTCCTCGGACTCGCGGCGGAGCTTGCGCTCGGCGAAGAAGCCGCCGGTGGGCAGGACGGAGAGGACGAAGTAGAGGGCGGCCTTCTTCGGGCCCCACTTGGTGCGGTTCCAGGCGTCGGCCCAGAAGAGGACGTAGAGGATGAAGAGGACGCCGTGGACCATGCCCATCACGGGCACCGCGTTGAAGTCCGTGGTCCGCTTCAGCACCGAGCAGACGAGCAGCAGGAGGAAGGACACGGCCTCGGGGGCCGACACCAGGCGGAGGCGGCGGATTGCGGTGGCGGTCTTGATGTCCACGGGTCACCTTCGGTGGGAGAGACGTCCACAGTTTGTGAACGCGAGCACAAACGTTCGTCCATTGTGGCAAACGGCGGAGCCGACGAAGACCGGGGGGTAGTGGAGTCGACGGCGGTTCGGTGGCGCCCTGAAGGGGCGCGGGCTGTGTTCGTCAGCGGCTCCGCCGCGGGGCGCGCCCGGCCACGACGGCGCGGCGGCCGACCGCGCCCGCGCGACACGCCCTAGGGGGCAGGTCAGGGTAGTTCTCCACCCACGGGCCCTGTCGGCTTTCGCACCCTACGGCTACCTTCGCACCGTGGCGATGTTTCGACTCCAGGGCAGCAAGGTGCTCGCCGTCGACATGACCGGGGACGCCGTGAAGGCGAAGAACGGCTCGATGGTCGCGTACGACGGACAGATGGCCTTCAAGAAGATGAGCGGCGGCGGTGAGGGCATCCGGGGGATGGTCACCCGGCGGCTCACCGGTGAGCAGATGACGGTGATGGAGGTGAGGGGGCAGGGCACCTGCTGGTTCGCGGACCGGGCCTCCGAGATCAACCTCGTGAACCTCCGGGGCGACAAGCTGTACGTCGAGTCGAGCAACCTGCTCGCGACCGACGCGGGGCTGAGAACGGGCACGACGTTCACGGGCCTGCGCGGCGCCTCGCAGGGCAACGGCCTGTTCACCACGACCGTCGAGGGTCACGGCCAGGCGGCGATCATGTCGGACGGCCCGGCGGTGGTGCTGCGGGTGAGCCGGCAGTACCCGCTGACCGTCGACCCCGGCGCGTACATCGCGCACCAGGGAAACCTGCACCAGTCCTTCCAGTCCGGTGTGACCTTCCGCACCTTCTTCGGGGAGGGCGGCGGCGAGGCCTTCCAGATCCGCTTCGAGGGGGACGGGCTCGTCTACGTCCAGCCCAGCGAGCGGAACACGATCGCGCGGGACGTGTGACATGACGTTCACGGAGATCAACTCGAAGATGATCCAGGCCACCGTCATGCCGGGTCAGCGGCTGTACAGCCAGCGCGGCGCGATGCTCGCCTACAAGGGCGACGTCTCCTTCACCCCGAACATCCAGGGCGGCCAGGGCGGCGTCATGTCGATGCTCGGCCGCCGGGTGGCCAACGAGGCCACGCCCCTGATGACCGTCGAGGGCAGCGGCACCGTGATGTTCGGGCACGGCGGCCACCACATCCAGATCATCGAGCTCACCGGAGACACCCTCTACGTGGAGGCCGACCGTCTCCTCGCCTTCGAGGGCACCCTCCAGCAGGGCACGATGTTCATGGGCTCGCAGGGCGGCGTCATGGGCATGGTCCGCGGCCAGGTCACCGGCCAGGGACTGTTCACGACCACCCTCCAGGGGCGGGGCGCGGTCGCCGTGATGGCCCACGGCGGGGTCTTCGAGGTGCCGATCACCCCCGGCAGACCCGTCCACGTCGACCCGCAGGCCTACGTCGCCCACCACGGCGACGTCCGCAACAAGCTGTCCACGGCGCTCGGTTGGCGCGACATGGTGGGCCGGGGCTCCGGCGAGGCGTTCCAGCTGGAGCTGAGCGGCAGCGGCGCGGTGTACGTCCAGGCGTCGGAGGAGAAGCTGTGAGCCAGTACGCGGGGTCCGGCCCCACGGTCTTCGACCCGATGACCCTGCCGGTCGACGACAACGTCAACAAGTACACCTTCTGCGTGGAGCTCAAGGGGAGCCAGTGGTTCCTGCAGAAGGGGAAGATGATCGCCTACTACGGCTCGATGGAGTTCAACGGCATCGGGCACGGGCGACTCGACCGGCTTGTCCGTACGTCCTTTCATTCGCCTCTGCACGCGAGCGACTGGGTCGTGGCGGACGGCTCGGGCAAGATGCTGCTCGCCGACCGGGCCTTCGACGTCAACGCGTACGACCTCGAAGACGCCAACATGACCATTCGCTCGGGCAACCTGCTCGCTTTTCAGCCAAGTCTCGCTCTCAAGCAGTCGATTGTTCCCGGCTTTCTGACACTCATCGGAACCGGCAAGATCGTGGCCGCCTCCAGCGGGCCGGTGGTGTTCGTGGAACCCCCGATCCGGGTCGACCCGCAGGCACTCGTCGGCTGGGCCGACTGCCCCTCCCCGTGCCATCACTACGACCACGCGTACATGACCGGTCTGATGGGCGGTCTACGTGCGATGACGGGCATCGGCGGGGCCTCCGGGGAGGAGCACCAGTTCGAGTTCGTCGGGGCGGGTACGGTGCTGCTCCAGTCCTCCGAGAATCTGATGCCCGAGCAGGCCACAGGGGTTGTGCCGCACGAGCCGGGGGTACCGGGTGGGGGCGGGGTGCGCACAGGGCCCTCACAGCAAGCGGGCGCACCGCGCCTTCCCGGACAGCTGGGGGATCTCCAGCGTCGCTTCGGGCTGTGAGCGGTAGTCTGCGGAGTGTGACGTCGAACGTGTGCGCGCCGTCACGCCACCCTCACTAGTTCGCCTTTCAACATTTTAGGTAGACTTCATTCATGGAGACCGAGACGGCCACGCGCTGGCTGACCGATGAGGAGCAGTGCGCCTGGCGCACCCACCTGGAGGTCAACAGGCTGCTGACGTACCAGCTCGAAAAGGACCTGCAGCCGTTCGGCCTGACGATGAACGACTACGAGATCCTGGTGAACCTCTCCGAGGCGGAGGACAAACGGCTGCGGATGAGCGACCTCGCCGCCGCCACGCTCCAGTCCAAGAGCCGCCTCTCGCACCAGATCACCCGCATGGAGAACGCGGACCTGGTACGCCGGGAGAACTGCGAGTCGGACCGCCGGGGACTGTACGCGGTACTCACCGAACACGGCCTGGAGACGATGCAGAAGGTCGCGCCCCACCATGTCGCCTCCGTACGGCGCCACTTCATCGACCTCGTGACACCCGAGGGCTTGTCGGAACTCTCCAAAACACTGAAGCCGATCGCGGAGCATCTGCGGGGGCAGCGGGGGCGTCCGTAACGGCAACTGATAGACGGGCGGCCGGAGTTCAAAGGAACTCCGGCCGCCTTGTCATCTCCGGTCGCTACAGCACGCCCTTAGGGGCGCGGGGCCGTGTCGATTGCGGCTCCGCCGCGCGGGCGCGACCAGCCACAACGGACCGGCAGACAAGACACAACCCCCGCAGCCCCCGCCACCACCCCGGCGATCACAAAACAAACCCCCACCGGAACCCGCCCGATCAGCAGCCCCGTCACCACCGATCCCCCCGAACTCCCCGCGTTCACCGCCGTGTTGACCCACGCCCCCGCCTGCGTCCGCACCTCGGGCGCGGCCACCTCGTCGGCGAGCAGATACGCGGTGGTCAGAGCCGGTGCGACAAAGAAGCCCGCGCACGCCACCGCCACGGTGAGTGACCACACCCCCGCCGCCAGCCCGGCCGCGGCCAGCGCCAGCCCCAGACCCAGCGCCGACAACGCCAGCCGTACCCGCGCGGCCCGACGCCAGTCGACCGCACCGTTCAGCAGGCCGCCCACCGCGCTGCCCGCCGACACCGCGGCCAGCACCCAGGGCACGACACCGTCGCCGTACCCCCGCTGTTCGGCGAACGCCATCACCAACAGGTAGACCGCGCTCAGCGCGAGCCCCATCCCGGCGGCCACGACGACCGGGCCGAGCAGCCCTCGGACCCTGGAGAGCTTCAATCCCCGCCCGGCGCCTGCCGGAACGCGCACCCCGGCCAGTGCGGGTGACGTGACGAAGGCGAGGGTCCCCACGCCGATCAACACCGCGCTGAGCAGGATCGCGGCGGCCGGCGGGGCGAAGGCCAGCACCGCGCCGACCACCAACGGGCCGATGACGTACAGGAGTTCCTCGGCGACGCCGTCGAGGGTGTACGCGCGCTGCAACAGGCCGCGGTCACGGACGATTTCGGCCCACACGGAGCGCATGGTGGGGCCAAGTGGGGGCGCGCACATGCCGGTTGGCGCAGCCACCGTGCCGAGCACCACCTCCGGTGTTCCGGGGCGCCAGGTCACCACCGCGAGGACGCACAGGAGGGTGCCGTGGAGCAGGGCCATGGGGAGCAGGGCGCGGCGTGGGCCGTGGCGGTCGACCAGGGCCGCGCGGAGGGGCATCAGGAGGACGGCCGTGGCGCCGAAGACGGCCATGACCGTGCCTGCCGCGGCGTAGGAGCCGGTGGAGTGGACGACCGCGAGCAGCACGGCCGGAGAGACCGTGCCGTAGGAGAACCGGCCGACGAGGGCGGCGGTGAACGTGCGGCGCGCGTACGGGACTTGGAGCACGGCGGCGTACGAAGGGTACGCCGGAGTCGGCGTGCGGGAAGGCGCGGACATGCGGATGTTCCTCAACTGGAGGCATGGGAAAGGGACGCCGGTGTGTTCGGCGCGCCCTATGCCATGAGGAGGAACATGTGGGTCAACGTAGCAGCGGCATCAGCGCGTTGACCATCGACTCAGCCCTCTGTGATGCCCGCGATCAGCTCGTCCGCCGCCCTGTACACATCCAACTCCCCCGCCACCACCCGTTCCACGAGCGCGCCGACCCGTCGGTCCCCGTGCAGGTCGCCGATCCGTGCCCGCAGTGCCGTGACCGCGATCGTCTCGATCTCGCGGGCCGCGCGGGCCGCCCTGCGTTCCGCGAGGACGCCGTGTTCCTCCATCCATGCGCGGTGCTTCTCCAGGGCTTCGACGACCTCGTCGATGCCCTCCGCGCGGGAGGCGACCGTCTTGACGATCGGGGGGCGCCAGTCGCCGGGGCCGCGGGACTCGCCGAGGCCGAGCATGTGGTTCAGCTCGCGGGCGGTCGCGTCGGCGCCGTCCCGGTCGGCCTTGTTGACGACGTAGACGTCGCCGATCTCCAGGATTCCGGCCTTCGCCGCCTGGATGCCGTCGCCCATGCCCGGGGCCAGCAGCACCACGCTGGTGTCGGCCTGGGAGGCGATCTCCACCTCCGACTGGCCGACCCCGACCGTCTCGACCAGGATCACCTCGCAGCCCGCCGCGTCGAGGACGCGGATCGCCTGCGGGGCCGACCAGGCGAGGCCGCCGAGGTGGCCGCGGGTGGCCATCGAGCGGATGTAGACGCCGGGGTCGGAGGAGTGGTCCGACATCCGGACCCGGTCGCCGAGCAGCGCGCCGCCCGAGAACGGCGAGGACGGGTCGACGGCCAGGACGCCGACCCGCCTGCCCTGCTTGCGGTACGCCGTGACCAGCGCGGACGTCGAGGTGGACTTGCCCACGCCCGGCGATCCCGTGAGGCCGACCACGTACGCCCCGCCGGTCAGCGGTGCGAGGGCCGCCATGACCTCCCTGAGCTGGGGGGACGCCCCCTCCACCAGGGAGATCAGCCGGGCCACGGCCCGCGGCCGGCCTTCCCTGGCCTGGGCCACCAGCGAGGCGACGTCCTGCATCACGGCTCCGTTCACTTGCGGATGGTGCGAGAAGGTACTGCCGCTCAGGCCTTGGGCACCCGCACGATCAGCGCGTCGCCCTGACCGCCGCCGCCGCACAGCGCCGCCGCGCCGACCCCGCCGCCGCGCCGCTTGAGCTCCAGGGCCAGGTGCAGGACCAGGCGGGCGCCGGACATGCCGATGGGGTGGCCCAGGGCGATGGCTCCGCCGTTGACGTTCACCTTTTCCGTGGACACCCCGAGGTCCTTCATTGACTGGACCGCGACGGCGGCGAAGGCCTCGTTGATCTCGATCAGGTCGAGGCTCTCGACCTCCAGGCCCTCCTTCTTCAGGGCGTGCAGGATCGCGTTGGACGGCTGGGACTGGAGCGAGTTGTCGGGTCCCGCCACATTGCCGTGGGCGCCGATCTCGGCGATCCACGCAAGGCCCAGCTCCTGCGCCTTGGTCTTGCTCATCACGACCACGGCCGCGGCGCCGTCCGAGATCTGCGAGGAGGTGCCGGCGGTGATCGTGCCGTCCTTGGTGAACGCGGGACGCAGCTTGCCGAGCGACTCGACCGTGGTCTCGGCGCGGATGCCCTCGTCCTTGCTGAAGACGACGGGCTCGCCCTTGCGCTGCGGGATCTCGATCGGGGTGATCTCGGCCTCGAAGACACCCTTCTGCTGCGCTGCCGCCGCCCGCTGGTGGGACAGCGCGGCGACCTCGTCCTGCTCGGGGCGCTGGATGCCGAGGCGCGTGTTGTGCTTCTCCGTCGACTCGCCCATGGCGATGTTCTCGAAGGCATCGGTCAGGCCGTCGTAGGCCATCGCGTCGAGCATCTCGATCGCGCCGTACTTGTATCCCTCGCGGGACTTGGGGAGCAGGTGGGGGGCGTTGGTCATCGACTCCTGGCCGCCCGCGACGATCACGTCGAACTCACCTGCACGGATGAGCTGGTCGGCGAGCGCGATGGCGTCGAGGCCCGAGAGACAGACCTTGTTGATGGTGAGCGCCGGGACGCTCATCGGGATGCCCGCCTTGACGGCGGCCTGGCGTGCCGGGATCTGCCCTGCCCCGGCCTGGAGCACCTGGCCCATGATCACGTACTGCACCTGGTCGCCACCGATACCCGCACGGTCGAGGGCGGCCTTGATCGCGAAGCCGCCGAGGTCGGCTCCGGAGAAGGTCTTCAGGGAGCCCAGCAACCGTCCCATGGGCGTCCGGGCGCCCGCGACGATCACCGAGGTCGTGCTGTTCGTTCCAGACATGAGGTGCGATCCCCTTCCAGCGTGTTTCAGCTGAGGAGTGAACGAGGGTTTACTTGAAATGTACTGAGCGGTAGACCACCCCGTCATCGGGCCGTCGGTGTGATCGCGCGCACGTTGCGTAACCACCCGGTGAGCGCTGCACTACATACATGCTGACGCGAATCGACCACATCGGGATCGCCTGCTTCGACCTCGACACCACAGTCGAGTTCTACCGGGCCACGTACGGCTTCGAGGTGTTCCACTCCGAGGTCAACGAGGAACAGGGCGTACGCGAGGCCATGTTGAAGATCAACAACACGGACGACGGCGGCGCCTCCTACCTCCAGCTCCTCGAACCCACCCGCGAGGACTCCGCCGTGGGAAAGTGGCTGGCGAAGAACGGGGAGGGGGTCCACCACATCGCCTTCGGTACGGCGGATGTCGACACGGACTCCGAGGACATCCGGGGCAAGGGCGTACGCGTTCTGTACGAGGAGCCCCGGCGCGGCTCCATGGGGTCACGGATCACGTTCCTGCACCCAAAGGATTGCCATGGCGTACTGACAGAACTGGTCACTTCGGCGCCTGTTGAGTCACCTGAGCACTGACCCTCGTACATATGGGCCGGTAGGGTTGGGGTCGGTCGTCGCTCGCAACCAGGGCAACGGCATGCCGGGGTCCGGTTTCGGGGGGCGAGCGTCGGGGCAGCAGCCCGTGCTCCGCCGTTGATCTGACACCATTCCCCGGGAGCACCGTTCGGCGGATGGACGGAGCTCGTTGGAGTAAACCGCGACCAGGGGACGGATGGGACCGCGCAGTGCGGGGCTACGAACGCCAGGAGCGAGAGCCGGCGGCTGACGTCGACCACCTCTCTCGGTTCGAGGCCGAGATGGAGCGGCTGAAGACCGAGCGGGAAAAGGCGATCCAGCATGCCGAGGACCTCGGCTACCAGGTCGAGGTGTTGCGCGCCAAGCTCCACGAGGCGCGCCGCACCCTCATGTCCCGCCCGGCATACGAGGGCGGCGACATCGGCTACCAGGCCGAGCAGATGCTCCGTAATGCCCAGATCCAGGCCGACCAGCTGCGCCAGGACGCCGAGCGGGAGCTCAGCCAGGCCCGCGCGCAGACCCAGCGCATCCTCCAGGAGCACGCGGAGAACGCGGCCCGCCTCCAGGCCGAGCTGCACCAGGAGGCCGTGACCCGGCGCCAGCAGCTCGACCAGGAACTGGGCGAGCGCCGACAGACCGTCGAGTCGCACGTCAACGAGAACGTGGCGTGGGCCGAGCAGCTGCGCGCCCGCTCCGAGGCACAGGCCCGCCGGCTCGTGGAGGAGTCCCGCGCCGAGGCCGAGCAGGCGCTGGCCGCCGCCCGCGCCGAGGCCGAGCGGGTCGCCGCCGAGGCCCGGCAGCGGCTGGAGATGGACGCCGAGGCGGCCCGCGGGGAGGCCGAGCAACTCCTGCGCCGCGCCCGCACGGACGCCGAACGCCTGCTGAACGCGGCCTCCAGCCAGGCCCAGGAAGCCACCGACCACGCCGAACAGCTGCGCAGCTCCACCGTCAACGAGTCGGACTCCGCCCGCCGGCAGGCCACCGAGCTGAGCCGGGCCGCCGAGCTGCGGATGGCGGAGGCCGAAACCTCACTGCGGGAAGCGCGCTTGGAGGCCGAGAAGGTCCTCACCGAGGCCAAGGACTCCGCCGCCAAGGCCCTCGCGAGCGCCGAGTCGGCCAACGAGCAGCGCACCCGGACCGCGAAGGAGCAGGTCGCCCGGCTGGTCACCGAGGCCACCAAGGAGGCCGAGACCACCAAGGCGGACGCCGATCAGATCGTCGCGGACGCCCAGGCCAAGGCCGAGAAGATCGTCGCGGAGGCCGAGGAGAACGCCCGCAGCCTCACCGCCGAGGAGACCGCCTCCCAGCTCGCGAAGGCCGCCCGGACCGCCGAGGACGTTCTCGACAAGGCGTCCGAGGAGGCCAAGAACACCACGAAGGCCGCCGCCGAGGAGGCCGAGCGGATCCGCTCCGAGGCGGAGGCCGAGGCCGACCGGCTGCGCGCCCAGGCGCACGACATCGCCGAGGGGCTCAAGGGCGCGGCGAAGGACGACACCAAGGAGTACCGCGCCAAGACGGTCGAGCTCCAGGAGGAGGCGCGCCGGCTGCGCGGCGAGGCCGAGCAGCTGCGCGCCGACGCGGTCGGCGAGGGCGAGCGGATCCGCGCCGAGGCCCGCCGCGAGGCCGTCCAGCAGATCGAGGAGGCGGCCAAGACCGCCGAGGAACTCCTCTCCAAGGCCCGCGTCGACGCCGACGAGCTGCGCCAGACCGCCACCACGGACAGCGAGAAGGTCCGCACCGAGGCCATCGAGCGCGCCACCACCCTGCGCCGGCAGGCCGAGGAGACCCTCGACCGCACCCGCAAGGAGGCCGAGCGGCACCGCGCGGAGGTCGTCGAGCAGTCCGAGGGCATCAAGGCGGACGCCGAACAGGCCGCGCGCGATCTGCGCGACGAGACCGAGCGGGCCATAGAGGCGCGCCGCGAGGAGGCCGCCGAGGGCCTGACGCGGCTGCACACCGAGACCGAGGAGCGGCTCGCCGCGGCCGAACAGGCCCTGACCGACGCCCGCGAGGAGGCCGAGCGGATCCGCCGCGAGGCCGCCGAGGAGACGGAGCGCCTGCGCGGCGAGGCCGCCGACCGCATCCGCTCGCTCCAGGCGCAGGCCGAGGCGGAGGCCGACCGGCTGCGCAACGAGGCCGCCGCCGACGCGTCCGCCTCCCGCGCCGAGGGCGAGTCCATCGCCGTACGGCTGCGGTCCGAGGCGTCCGCCGAGGCCGAGCGGCTGAAGACCGAGGCGCAGGACACCGCGGACCGGGTCCGCGCGGAGGCGCAGGCCGCCGCCGAGCGCCTCGCCATCGAGGCCTCGGAGACTCTGGCCGCTGCCCAGGAGGAGGCCGTACGACGACGTCGTGAGGCCGAGGAGCTGCTCGGGTCGGCCCGTGAGGAGGCCGGGCAGGAGCGCGAGCGGGCCCGGGAGCAGAGCGAGGAGCTGCTCGCCTCCGCCCGCAACCGGGTGGAGGAGGCGCAGGCCGAGGCGGTCCGGCTGGTCGAGGAGGCCGACCGGCGCGCCACCGAGATGGTGTCGGGCGCCGAGCAGCACGCCCAGCAGGTGCGGGAGTCGGTCGCCGGGCTGCACGAGCAGGCCCAGGAGGAGATCCAGGGGCTGCGGTCGGCCGCCGAGCATGTCGCGGACCGGGTCAGGCGCGAGGCGCAGGAGGAGGCGGACCGGGTCCGCGCCGACGCCTACAGCGAGCGGGAGCGGGCCACCGAGGACGCCAACCGCATCCGCCGGGTGGCCGGCGAGGAGACGGACGCCGCCAAGGCGCTCGCGGAGCGTACGGTCGCGGAGGCGATCGCGGAGGCCGAGCGGATGCGTTCGGAGTCCGCCGAGCACGTCCAGCGGGGGCGCACGGAGGCGGCGGACGCGATCGCGCAGGCCGACCAGGACGCGGCGCGGGCCCGGGCGGACGCCCGCGAGGACGCCAACCGGATCCGTTCGGACGCGGCGACACAGGCCGACACCCTCATCACCGAGGTGACGGCGGAGGCGGAGCGGCTCCAGACGGAGACGGCCACCGAGGCGGAGCGGGTGCGTTCGGAGGCCGTGGCCAAGGCCGAGAAGCTGATCTCGGACGCGACCGGGGACGCGGAGCGGCTGCGCGCCGAGGCCGCCGAGACGGTCGGGGCCGCGCAGCTGCACGCCGAGCGGACCCGGGCCGAGGCGGCGCGGCTGCGGGCGGACTCGGAGGCGGAGGCCGAGCGGGTCACCGCGGCGGCGCGCGAGGAGTCCGAGCGGACGCTGGACGAGGCCCGCAAGGAGGCCAACAAGCGCCGGTCGGACGTGGCCGAGCAGGTCGACACGCTCATCACGGAGACCGCGGCGGAGGCCGACAAGCTTCTCGGCGAGGCGCAGCAGCAGGCGCAGAAGACCACGGCGGACGCCGAGGCGCAGGCCGACTCCATGGTGGGCGCGGCCCGCAAGGAGGCGGACCGGCTGGTGTCCGAGGGCACCGTCGAGGGCAACTCCCGGGTGGAGCAGGCCCGTACGGACGCGGACGAGCTGCTGGTCGGCGCGCGCCGGGACGCCACCGCCATAAGGGAGCGGGCCGAGGAGCTGCGCGACCGCATCACGAGCGAGATCGAGAGTCTGCACGAGCGGGCCCGCCGTGAGTCCGCGGAGACGATGCGCTCGGCCGGCGACCGCTGCGACGCGCTCATCAAGGCGGCCGAGGAGCAGCTCGGCAAGGCTCAGGCGAAGGCCAAGGAGCTGGTCTCGGAGGCCAACTCCGAGGCGGGCAAGGTCCGTATCGCCGCGGTGAAGAAGGCGGAGGGTCTCCTCAAGGAGGCCGAGCAGAAGAAGTCCACGCTGATCCGTGAGGCCGAGGACCTGAAGGCGGAGGCGATCCGCGAGGCCCGGCGCACGGTGGAGGAGGGCAAGCGCGAACTCGACGTGCTGGTCCGCCGCCGCGAGGACATCAATGCCGAAATCTCCCGTGTCCAGGACGTCCTTGAGGCGTTGGAGTCTTTTGAGGCCCCGACGGCGGCGAAGGACGGCGCGGTCAAGGCCGGCGCCGCCGCGGGCGCAACTCGTTCGGGTGGCAAGTCGGTTGAAGGCTAGCCGAGGTTAAGAACCTGCTGTGAGGTTCGGGCGTTCTGGGGCCTTTGACCCGGTCTTTGGCAAGCGCTCGGACGGTTAGCCACTCAAAAGGGGTGTCATTCTCCAGATCAAACACGCATCCGCTCGATGACACACCGCTTCGGCCCCTAGGATTCCACCTATCACCTCACCGGTCTCATTCGACAGGAACCCCATGAGCGACACTTCCCCCTACGGCTTCGAGCTTGTGCGGCGTGGGTACGACCGCGCTCAGGTGGACGAACGCATCTCGAAGCTCGTCTCCGACCGTGACAGCGCTCTGGCTCGTATCACTGCTCTTGAAAAGCGCATCGAGGAGCTCCACCTCGAAACGCAGAACGCCGCGGCCCAGGTAAGCGACGCCGAGCCGTCGTACGCCGGCCTCGGCGCGCGGGTCGAGAAGATCCTCCGCCTCGCCGAGGAAGAGGCCAAGGATCTGCGCGAGGAGGCCCGGCGCGCGGCCGAGCAGCACCGCGAACTCGCGGAGTCCGCTGCCCAGCAGGTCCGCAACGACGCAGAATCGTTCGCTGCGGAGCGCAAGGCCAAGGCGGAGGACGAGGGCGTCCGGATCGTCGAGAAGGCCAAGAGCGACTCCGCGCAGCTGCGTGGCGAGGCCCAGAAGGACGCCCAGCAGAAGCGTGAGGAGGCCGACGCCCTCTTCGAGGAGACCCGCGCCAAGGCCGCCCAGGCCGCCGCGGACTTCGAGACGAACCTCGCCAAGCGCCGCGAGCAGTCCGAGCGCGACCTGGCGTCCCGTCAGCAGAAGGCGGAGAAGCGTCTCGCGGAGATCGAGCACCGCGCGGAGCAGCTCCGGCTGGAGGCCGAGAAGCTGCGCACGGACGCCGAGCGCCGCGCCCGCCAGACGGTGGAGACGGCCCAGCGCCAGGCCGAGGACATCGTGGCCGACGCGAACGCCAAGGCCGACCGCATCCGTTCGGAGTCCGAGCGCGAGCTGGCCGCCCTCACCAACCGCCGCGACAGCATCAACGCGCAGCTGACGAACGTGCGCGAGATGCTCGCCACGCTCACCGGCGCCGCCGTGGCCGCCGCGAGCTCTCCGGTCGAGGACGAGCCCATCTCCCGTGGGGTTCCGGCTCAGCAGTCCCGGTAGTCACGCGGTAGTTCTTGCGTACGGCTGAGGCCCGCATTCCCTCCGGGGGTGCGGGCCTCAGCCGTGTCCGCGCAGCAGCGGCAGGTAGACGTCGTCGACGATCTCGACGAGCGTGGCGTCGGTGACCGGTTCGTGCGAGACGACCATCTCGTAGCGCAGCAGGTCCGCGGGAACGGTGACGGCCCGCCGGGGAAGGTCGGCGGTAGGGATCTCGCCGCGCTTCGCGGCCCGCCGAAGCAGCGTCAGCAGGATGTCGTGCATGATGCCGAAGACCTTCGGGTCCAGGTCGGTCGCTTCCGCGAGCAGGCCCCGGAGGACGTCCGAGCCCAGTTGCCGCTGCCGCTCGATCATCAGCCGCAGCAGGGCCAGCAGGTCGGCACGGAGTTCCCCGGTGTCGGGGACCTGGTCGACGATGAAGCCGGTGCGGTGCGGCAGGGCGGCCTTGACGAGTTCGGCGCGGTTGGCCCAGCGCCGGTAGAGGACCTGCTTACCGGTACGGGCGCGGGCCGCGACGCCCTCCATGGTGAGCCGGCTGTAGCCGACCTCGGCCAGCTCCTCCCACACCGCGTCCAGGATGTCGGCCTCCAGCGCGGCCCCACGCCGCCGCGTCTGCTCTCCGGTCATCGCCGACACCTTTCATTAGGAGACCTTGCGTCTCTTACAAGGCCACCCTATCCTGCCCATTAGAGACGCAGCGTCTCCAAAGGGGGTACCGCCATGTCCACCACAACCGTCACCTCATCTCAACGCCTCGACCCCGCCGTCCGCAAACTCGCCGGCATCCTCGTCCTGGGCGCGCTGGCCCCGCTCCTCGACAGCACGATCGTCTCCATGGCCCTGCACACCCTGGGCCACGACCTGGGCGCGTCGACGGCGAGCCTGCAATGGGTCAGCACCGCCTACCTCCTCGCCCTCGCCACGGTCGTCCCGGTCTCCGGCTGGGCGGTCGAGCGCTACGACTCCCGCCACGTCTGGCTCGGCGCGCTCACCCTCTTCCTCGCCGGATCCGTCCTCTGCGGCCTCGCCTGGAACATCGGCTCGCTGATCGCTTTCCGGGTCCTCCAGGGCATAGGCGGCGGACTGCTCCTGCCCGTCCTCCAGACCCTGGTGATGCGCGCCGCCGGAGGCCGCTCCCTCGGCCGCCTGATGACCGCGATCACCCTGCCCGTCGTGGTCGTACCGATCCTCGGCCCGGTCCTCGGCGGCCTGATCGTCGGCCACCTCAGCTGGCGCTGGATCTTCTACGTCAACGTGCCCGTCTGCCTCCTGGCCCTCGCCCTGGCCTGGCGCGGCGTCCCGAAGGACACCCCCCGCCCCGGCCACCACCTGGACCTGACCGGCCTCCTGCTCCTCTCCCCCGGCCTCGCCGCCCTCGTCTACGGCCTGTCCGAGACCGGCACGGCCCGCACGATCGCGATCCCGGCCGGCGCCGTACTGACAGCCCTGTTCACCCTCCACGCACTCCATGCCCGCGACCCCCTCGTAGACCTCCGCCTCTTCAAGGACCGCGCGTTCGCCGTCTCCTCCCTCCTGACGTTCATGAACGGGCTCACCCTCTTCGGCGGCATGTTCCTGCTCCCCCTCTACTACCAACAGGTGCGCGGCGAGGGCGTGATCGCGGCCGGGCTGCTGCTGGCGCCACAGGGCCTCGGCAGTCTGCTGGCCCGGGTCACCGGCCCGCTCACCGACCGCATCGGGCCCCGCCCGGTCGTCGTGTCGGGCATGCTCCTCTGCGCTCTCGGCACCCTCCCCTTCCTCCTCCCGCACCCCGGCGCCGCGCTGCTCGCCGGGGCCCTGGTGGTACGCGGGTTCGGGATGAGCGCGGCCAACATGGCCGTCATGGTGGGCGCCTACCAGGGCCTCGACCGCGCCCGCATCCCGCACGCCAGCACCAGTACCCGGATCGTGCAGCAGCTTGGCGGCGGCGTCGGCACCGCGGTACTGGCGACGATCCTCGCGCACGGCCACGGCACCACCGCCTTCCCCCACACCTTCGCCTGGGCGACGGCGTTCACCGTTGTTGCCTGCGCCGTCGGACTCTGTTTGCCCGTCCGGGTGGCATCAGCCCAACAGCGGTCCTAACGTGGCCGCATGATCGAGCTCGAGGGGCTGACCAAGCGGTACGGCGACAAGGTGGCGGTGAACAACCTCACGTTCGCCGTCCGGCCCGGAATCGTCACGGGCTTCCTCGGCCCGAACGGCGCCGGCAAGTCGACGACGATGCGCATGATGCTCGGCCTCGACCGGCCGACCGCAGGTGACGTACGCATCGACGGCCAGCACTACGACCAGCTCAAGGACCCGCTGAAGTACATCGGCGCCCTCCTGGACGCCAAGGCCATGCACGGCGGACGCAGCGCCTTCAACCACCTGCTGTGCCTGGCACAGAGCAACGGCATCCCGAACAGCAGGGTGCACGAGGTCCTCGACACCGTCGGACTCACAGCCGTCGCGAAGAAGAAGGCCAAGGGATTCTCCCTCGGCATGGGCCAGCGGCTCGGCATCGCGGGCGCGCTCCTCGGCGATCCCCGCATCCTCATGTTCGACGAACCGGTCAACGGCCTCGACCCCGAGGGCATCCACTGGATCCGCAACCTGATGAAGTCCCTTGCCGCGCAAGGCCGTACCGTCTTCGTCTCCTCGCACCTGATGAGCGAGATGGCACTGACGGCCGATCACCTCGTGGTCATCGGCCAGGGCCGCCTCCTCGCGGACACCTCCATGGCCGACTTCATCCAGCAGAACTCGCGGTCCTACGTCCGGATCCGCACCCCGCACCGCGAACGGCTGCTCGACGTGCTGCACCAGGCAGGGGTCACCGTCGTCGAATCCGGCAACGGAACCCTTGAGGTGGACGGCGGCAAGTCCGAGCAGATCGGTGAGCTGGCCGCGCAGCACCAGCTCGTGCTGCACGAGCTGAGTCCCCAACAGGCCTCCCTGGAGGAGGCGTTCATGCAGTTGACCGCGGAGTCGGTGGAGTACCACGCGCATTCCGATACACCACTCCCCGTCGCACCTGCCGCGCAACAGCAGGGCTGGGGCGACGGCTGGAAGAAGGACTGACATGGCGGCGACCCAGGTCATCCGGTCGGAGTGGACGAAGATCCGCTCCGTGGCATCGACAATCTGGACACTGTCCCTCGCGCTGGTGGTGACGATCGGGCTGGGCATGCTGATCTCGGCGCTGTCGAAGAACCAGTTCGACGACATGAGCGAGAAGGACAAACTCTCCTTCGACCCGACCTTCATCAGCTTCGCCGGGATGAGCCTCGGACAGCTGGCGATGATCGTGTTCGGAGTGCTCGTCGTCTCGAACGAATACAGCACCGGCATGATCCGCACATCCCTAGCGGCGGTCCCGCAGCGCGGCACCTTCCTGTTCGGCAAGATCGCGGTGGCCACCGGTCTCTGCCTCGTCGTCGGCCTGGTGACCAGCTTCGTCACGTTCTTCCTGGGCCAGGCGATGCTCGGCTCCCACAGGGCGGAGATCGGCGACTCCGGCGTACTGCGCGCGGTGATCGGCGGCGGCCTCTACATGACCCTGATCGCGATGTTCTCCATGGGCGTCGCCTCGATGCTCCGCTCCCCGATGCTGTCCCTCGGCATCCTGATGCCCTTCTTCTTCCTGATCTCCAACATCCTCGGCAACGTCTCCGCCACGAAGAAGATCGGCCAGTACCTCCCCGACCAGGCCGGCAGCAAGATCATGCAGGTCGTCACCCCGGTCGACGACTCCGCACCGTACGGCCCCTGGGGCGGCTTCGGCATCATGGCCCTGTGGGTGGCCGCGGCACTGATCGGCGCATACGTCCTGCTGAAGCGACGGGACGCGTAGTACTGGGCCCCGCACCCGCCGACGGACGCGAGCGGGTCGTGGCGGTACGGCGAGCCCGCCGCTTAGCTGGTCCCAACGCCGCCCACTCCTGAACCGACAGAGGGGCGCAACCCGCGGCGGGCTCGTCGTACCGCCACGACCCCGACACCCCCACCGGCCCGTGTCGGGACAAAACGCCGGGCACCGCCACGCCCCCATCCAAGGCCACGGCTTTACTTTCTCTTGAGCGGAACCGTCAGCGCCCCGATATCCTCCTAACCCTTACGGGGGCGTGTGCCCTGCTGTCCTGATCCTTTCGATGGGTGCGGAGCATGATCGAGGCTGTCGGCCTGACCAAGCGCTACGGCGACAAGACCGCCGTGTACAACCTTTCCTTCCAGGTGCGGCCCGGTGCCGTCACCGGCTTCCTCGGACCCAACGGCTCGGGCAAGTCGACGACGATGCGCATGATCCTCGGCCTGGACAACCCCACGTCGGGACAGGTGACGATCGGCGGCTTCCCCTACCGCAAGCTGCCCAACGCCCCCCGCCAGGTCGGCGCCCTGCTCGACGCCAAGGCCGTGCACGGCGGCCGCAGCGCCCGCAGCCACCTGCTGAGCCTGGCCCAGCTCTCGGGCATCCCGGCCCGGCGCGTGGACGAGGTGCTCGGGGTCGTGGGCCTCCAGGACGTGGCGAGAAAGCGCTCCAAGGGCTTCTCCCTCGGCATGGGCCAGCGGCTCGGCATCGCCGCCGCGCTGCTCGGCGACCCGCAGGTGCTGCTCTTCGACGAGCCGGTCAACGGTCTCGACCCCGAGGGCATCCTCTGGGTGCGGAACCTGATGAAGGCGCTCGCGGCGGAGGGCCGTACCGTCTTCGTCTCCTCGCACCTGATGAGCGAGATGGCGCTGACGGCGGACCACCTGATCGTGATCGGGCGCGGACAGCTGCTCTCGGACATGAGCGTCCGGGACTTCATCTCGGCCAACTCCGCCGACTTCGCGCGCGTACGCACTCCGGACACCGAACCACAGCTCCGCGAGAAGCTGACCTCCGCGCTGACCGAGGCGGGCGGCCACGTACTGCCCGAGCAGGACGGCGGCCTGCGCGTGACCGGACTGCCACTCCCCCGCATCAGCGACATCGCCCACGACACGGACGTACGGCTCTGGGAGCTGTCCCCGCATCAGGCCTCGCTGGAGGAGGCGTACATGCGGATGACGCAGGGCGCCGTCGACTACCGCTCGACGATCGACCAGAAGGCCGGTCTGATGCAGCCGCTTCCGCCGGGCGCGCAGCCGCCGATGCCGGTGCCCGGCCAGGGCCAGCCGGGCTGGTACGCGCCGCCGCCCCCGGCGCAGGGCGGCCAGCCGTTCGCGATGGGCCAGCCGAATCCTTACGGCGCCGCCCCGAACCCCTACGCCGCTCCTGCGGCGCCCGCCGCGGCCGCACCGGGCCCGTACACGCCTCCGACCCCGCCGGCCCCGCAGACGCCGCCACAGCCGCCCCAGGACGCACCTCCGGCCGCGGACGCCCAGCCCTCGGCCACCCCCGCCTCCACGCCCGACCTGACCAAGCCCGAGGACGCCCGATGAGTACGCCCCAGCTCCCGATGCCCCCGGCAGCCGCGCCCAACTGGCAGGCGGCGAACGGTCCTTCGTACGGCGGCTACACCTCGCCGATCCCCGTGGTGCGCACGCATCTCGGGCACGCGCTGGCCTCCGAGTGGACGAAGATCAAGTCGGTCCGCTCGACGATCTGGACGCTCGGGGTGTTCATCGTCCTCGTGCTCGGCATCGGACTGCTCGCCGCGGTCGTGGTCAGCAACTCCTCGTCCGAGATGAACGGCGAGAACCCGCTCTCCCTCGGCTTCTTCGGACTGCTGCTCGGCCTCATGTGCATCATCACGCTCGGCGTGCTGACCACGGCCTCCGAGTACGGCACCGGCATGATCCGCACGACGATGACGGCGTGCCCGAGCCGGGCGCGCGTGCTCGCGGCGAAGGCCATCGTGTTCTTCGCGGTCGCCTTCGTGGTGACGCTGGTGACGACGTCGTTCATCGCCTTCGTGGACGCCTCGCTGCTGAAGGACAACGGCGCGAAGGACCCGTCCGCCGGCGAGTGGCTGAAGGGGACCCTCGGGGTCTCCCTCTACGTCGCGCTGCTCGGGCTGCTCTCGCTGATCGTCGGCTCGATCATCCGGCACTCGGCGGGCGCGATCACCATCATGATCGGCGCCGTGCTCGCCCCGCTGGTCGTCGCGCTGTTCATGTTCGCGCAGTCCCTGGAGAACGTACGGCAGGCGCTGTTCGAGTACTCGATCCCGAACCAGCTGAGCGTCTTCTACTCCAACTCCCTCAGCGAATCCGGCCCTTCGGGCTGGGACCCGCTGTGGATCATCCTGGGGGTGACGGCCGTCGCGTTCGCGGGCGCCGTCGCGCTGCTGGAGAAGCGGGACGTGTGAGCAGGAACACCTTCTAGAACTTCGGCGCGTTCCTGGACCGCTGCACCCGTGTGGTGCGGCGGTCCTTCGCGTTCCAGCACGCCTTGTGCCAGTGCCGCCGGTCGTCCACACCCGCGCGCTCCGGCCAGGCCACCACGTGCGGGACACCGGAGGGAATCTGCTGGTCGCAGCCGGGGCAGCGGTACGTCTTGCCCTCCGCGCTGGCCCCGGCGACATGGCGCACGCTCCACTCCTCGCCCTGCCAGTGCTCCGTGGACTGCCAGCCGCCGTAGCGGCCCGAGCGGTCCTCGTCGGCACTGGGGCCGGAGGAACCGGACTCCTTGGGTCGGTTGCGACGCGGGGACACAGAACACCTCACGGGGCTATACAGGAGGCACGGGCTGTGTCCAGCCTACGTGCCCCGCACAGGGGTACGCGAAGGGCATCAACCCGCACAAGTCCCCCTCAGGGCCGCACATTCTGCAGACAATCCGCAAATCTCTCCGCCAGGCCGTGTCCTAGGCACGTGTCGGGCGGTTATGCCCGGTGGGGGAGCTCCGTGTCGGAGCCGAGGAAGCAGGAAGAACCATGCGCGTCGGAAGTTTTGTGTTGGCGGCCCAGTTCCCGGGTCAGGGCCAGGGGGAGGCCCTGCACCGTGCGGTCCGCTCGGTGGAGGTCGCCGAGGAAGCCGGTCTCGACACGGCCTGGCTGGCCGAGCACCACTTCGTGCCCTACGGCACCTGCCCGTCCGCGGTCACCCTGGCCGCGTTACTGCTGGGCCGCACCCGGCGTATCCGCGTCGGCACCGCGGTCAGCGTGCTGCCCACCGTGCACCCGGTCGCCCTCGGCGAGCAGGCCGCGCTGCTGCATGTGACGAGCGGGGGCCGCTTCTCGCTGGGCGTGGGGCGCGGCGGGCCGTGGGTCGACCTGGAGGTGTTCGGCGCGGGCCTCGCCGCGTACGAACGCGGGTTCCCGGAATCACTGGATCTGTTGATGAGCTGGCTTCGCGAACCGTCGGTCGCGGGCACCGGTGACCGCTACGCGTTCCGTGAAGTCCCGGTCGTACCAAGGCCGTCGGAGGCGCTGTCGGACGCGCCGGGCCCCGAGGTCGTCGTCGCCTGCACCTCGCCCGCGAGCGTGCGGCTGGCGGCCGAGCGGGGCCTGCCGATGCTGCTCGGCATGCATGTCGGGGACGAGGAGAAGGCCGAGATGATCGCCCTGTGGCGGCAGTTGGCGCGGGCGGCCGGGCGGCCGGCGGAGGAGATCCGGGACGCGGCCCATGTGTCGGCCGGGGTCTGCCAGATCGCGGACAAGCGGGCCGACGCGGTGGAGGCGCTCGTGAAGGCGATGCCGGGCTGGCTGAAGCAGGGGCTGGACGCCCATGTGACGGTGGACGACCGGGAGCGCTCGATGCGCGACCCGCTGGCGTACACCGAACTCCTCTGCGGACTGCACCCGGTGGGCACCCCGCGGCTGTGCGTGGACCGGCTCGCGGCGACCTCGGAGCGGACCGGCATCTCCCGCTTCGCGCTGCTCGTCGAGGGCTCCGGGGACCTGGCGTCGACCGAGGAGAACGTACGGCGGCTGGGTGCCGAGGTGCTCCCGCACCTCGGCTGAGCAACGTGCGGGGAGCTTGCCGCCCCAGTACAGAAAGCACCTCCCGCGTACGGAGCGGCAAGCAATGCGCATCGCCTCGTCAGCAGTCCCTGAACTCCGGGGACTGGTTGAGCAGTTGGCTGCGCACCGAGGTGAAGCGAGCCAGCGTCTCGTCGACCGAGCCGTCCAACGGGAACACCGCCACCCGGTGGCAGTTCTGGAAGGCCAGCCGCACACCGAAGTGCCGCTGCAGCGCGCCGCGTATCGCGTCACTCGCGAGCGCACGCAGCAACTGACCGCGTGCCTGCTCGTCCGGCGGCGGCGTCTGGTTGTCGGCGAACGCACCGCCGTCGACCTTCAGCTGAGCCACCAGGGAGCTGATCATCTCCCATGCGTAAGGCAGGGAGGTCCGGACGCAGTCGACGAATTCCGCTTCGTCGACCTCGCCTCGCTCGGCCTTTTCGAGTAGGGCCGGTGAGACGTCGAGCGACATGGGTTCTCCTCTCGCACCCCCAACCAGCGGGGGTTGCCGGACAGATAAGGGAGTCCGCGATTACGAACACGCTGCGTACACGCCTCGCGACCTCCCGTTTATACGGTAGGCAACGGAAGGTGGCGGCACCAGGAGAATGCGTACATAGGGAACTCTCAATGGGCCCACAATCGGCCATTAATGAACAAGGGGCGTCAGGGGTCTTCCAGGGCGAATCGCGTGCACCCACGCCCGTCGAGTAGCGTTGCCGACCATGCGTCTCGTCATTGCCCGGTGTTCCGTGGACTACGCGGGCCGGCTCACCGCCCACCTCCCCTCCGCCCCCCGTCTGATCCTGGTGAAGGCGGACGGCAGCGTCTCGATCCACGCGGACGACCGGGCCTACAAGCCCCTCAACTGGATGTCGCCGCCCTGCACGCTGAAGGAGGGTTCCGGGGACGACGACGGCGTCTGGACCGTCATCAACAAGGCGGGCGAGAAGCTCATCATCACGATGGAGGAGATCCTCCACGACTCCTCGCACGAACTCGGCGTGGACCCCGGCCTGATCAAGGACGGCGTGGAAGCGCACCTCCAGGAGTTGCTGGCCGACCGCATCGAGACCCTCGGCGACGGCTACACGCTCATCCGCCGCGAGTACATGACGGCCATCGGACCGGTCGACATCCTGTGCCGGGACGCCGAGGGCCAGACCGTCGCGATCGAGATCAAGCGGCGCGGCGAGATCGACGGCGTGGAGCAACTCACGCGCTATCTGGAGCTGTTGAACCGCGATCCGCATCTCGCCCCGGTGCGTGGCATCTTCGCCGCCCAGGAGATCAAACCGCAGGCCCGCGTCCTCGCCACCGACCGCGGCATCGGCTGTGCGGTCCTGGACTACGACGCCCTGCGCGGCATCGAGGACGACAAGCTCCGCCTGTTCTGACCGACACCGATCTCACTACGCCGAAAAGGGCCGGTTCCGATCATCGGAGCCGGCCCTTCAGCGTTGCACGGAGGGTCAGATCACGGTGCCCGAGGCGATGCTGCTCGCGGGGGCGGCGGAACTGGTCGTGTCGACGGGGGCGCTGGAGGAGGCGATGCCGCTCGCCGAGGTTCCCGTGGACGGGGCGGTGGACGTGTCCGTCGGAGTGGGTGACGTGGTGTCCGTCGGAGGCGCCGACGTGGTGGGCGGCGCGGTGGTCGGATCCGTGGGCCTGGTCGTGGTCGGGCTCGTCGACGGCGGCTTGGTGGTCGGGGACTTGGACGGTGTCGGCGACTTCGTCCCGCTCGGCTTGTCCGAAGGCGTGCCGCTGTTCGACGGCGGTGTCGGGTCGTCCGAGGTGCCGTAGGTCCCGTCGGGGCCGGGGTTGGTCGGGCTGCTGCTGGCCGTGCCGTTGTCGCCCTTCTTCGCCGGGTCGGCGCCGAGGCTGTCGTCGGAGCTGCCCTGGCTGGCCGACGGGTTGACGCCGACCTTGTCGGACGGGTTGTCGGCGTTGTTGTTGGACGTGGCGCCGAGCGTCACGACGGTGCCGAGGACGGCGGCGAGCAGCGCGCCCGCACCGGCCGCGACGAGGTTGCGCCGGGCGTAGCCGCGCAGGCCGCCGCGCGCCTTGTTGTGGGGCGTGGGGCTGCCGCCGGACGGGGCCTGGTGGGCGACGAGGGTGTAGGTGTCGCCCGGGGGCTGGAGCGGCGGGAAGGGCGTCGGGGTGCCGCCGGGCGGCGAGGCGGACTCCTCGTAGCGGGCGTCGGGCACTTCCTCGCCGGCCGCGGCGCCGAGGCCGATGGTGATGCCGGAGCGGTCGGCGACCAGGGCGAGGGCGCGCCGGCCCGCGACGGTGCCGCGCTTGTCGGCGACGGAGTCGCGCAGGCCGATGGAGGACTCCAGTTCGGCCCGGGCCAGGTCGAGGTCGCCCTCGCAGAGCGCGAGGACGCCCAACTCGTGCTGGAAGTAGGCCTGTTCGCTCGCGTTGCCGGCGAGCTGGGCGGCCTCGGCGCCGGAGCGCAGCGCGCGTTCCCAGGCGCTCCAGTGGAGTCCGGCGGCGAACGCGGGGGCGGCCGTACGGGCGAGTTCCACGGTGGCGCTCTCCTCGCCCTCGCCGGGCGGGGTCGTCGCCGGTACGAGGACGGTGAGGGCGGCGAGCAGCGCGTCCGCCTCGGCGCACACCCGCCCGGGGGTGACCGAGGGGTGTCCGGCCCACCAGGAGTAGTGCAGCCCGGCGATGAGGGCACTGGCCCCGGTCTCCTCGCCGTATCCGGCGGCCTCCAGCTGGGTCTGGACGCCGGAGGCGAGCCGGTAGCGGCCGCCGACCGGGGAGACCAGTCCGCAGGCCGCGAGTTCGCCGAGGGCGGCGTCCGCGTGGGTGTCGCCGACGAGTGCGGGCAGATGGGCCTGGTGCGGCACCTCGCCGCCGAGCGCGACGGCGAAGCGCAGTGTGGCGCGGGCCGAGTCGCTGAGCCGGGAGGCGAGCAGCGGGGCGGGCGCGGCGGCCTCGCCGAGGGACGGCAGCGGTACGGCGTCGTCCTCGTCGCCGTCGAGGGGCGTGATGGGGGGCGCGTCGGCCGGGATCATGTCCTGGAAGACGCCGAACTCCTCCACCACGCTGGTGCCGACGCGCAGTTCGTCGCGCTGCCGGAGCAGGGCGCCGGCCTGGACGAAGCGCAGGGGCAGGCCCTCGGACTCGAAGTAGAGGTCGCCCGCCCAGTTCGCCTCCTCCTCGGTGAGGACGCGGCCCACTGCGTGCTCCAGGACCTCCACGGCGCCGGCCCGCTGGAGGCCGCCGAGGAAGACCTCCTCGATGACGGAGTCGGCGGCCGGTGCGGGGATGTCGGGGGTCGCGGCGACCAGGAAGGCGCACTCGGGGGTCGCGTCGAGGAGTTCCTCCAGGGCGCCGCCGCCGAACTCGATGTCGTCGAGGACGACGACCGCGCCGATCTCCCGCACCAGGGTGAGCAGTTCGTCCCGGGCGGGCCGGTGCAGGGGTGCGTCGTAGACGGCGTAGAAGAGGTCGTGGAGGAGGTCGGTGGCGGTGCGGTGGAAGCCGGTGAGGCGGATCACGCCGTCGGGGGCGAGGTCGAGGCAGTCCTCGGCGACGAGGTCGAGGAGGCTGCTGCGGCCCGAACCCGAGGGGCCGGTGAGGCGTACGGAACGGCCGCGGGCGAGCAGCCGTACGAGCCGCTCGCGCTCCTCCTGGCGTTCCAGGAGCGGGAGTGCGGGCCGGTTCAGGCCGGGCGGGGCGGGCGGTTTGGCCGCGCGGGCGGTCTCGGCGCGCTCGGCGGCGGTGAGCCTGGCGGGCCGGCCGGGCCGCTGTCCGGGCGGGCAGGCCTCGATCTCGCTGCCGTCGACGGGGTTGACGGTGAGCAGGAAGTCACCGGTGACCAGCTGCACGGTGCGGGCGAGCGCGGGTGTGTGCTGGCCGAAGTCGGGTGTGAGGGGTTCCCGCGGCGGGCGCTGGCGCGACGACGTGTCGTCGCCGTCCTGGCCGTACTCCTCGGGTTCCCGGTTGATCGGGTCCATAGGTCCAAGCCCCCCAAAAGCGTCGTGTGCGGGTCGACAGGACCCAGGCCCCTCCCGGCCTTGCTGCACACCGCGCTGTCGCTTCTGGTCCGGGCCCGCTCGAAGGGTTGTCACACAGCGGGCGACCGAACCCTAAACCTTCGCACAGTATCTACGACAGCCCGGGGTACCGCGCCGTCCGAGACGTCACAGTCTCATGAGGATTGTGCGCGTCGGGTGTTTCGCGGGCGTCCGACCGGGCCTCTTAAAAAAAGTGTGTCACTTTCGGTGGAAGTGACACACTTTCAAAACTGGTCACACCCGGGGCAGGCACTCCGCCCCGATGCCGCCCTCGATCGCGAGGATGCGGTGCAGCCGGGTGGCCACGAGCAGGCGCTGCATCTGCGGCGGTACACCGCGCAGCACCAGGCGCCGGCCGCAGCGGCCGGCCCGTCGATGGGCTCCCATGATGACGCCGAGGCCGGTGGCGTCCCAGGAGTCGAGCTCGGACAGGTCGAGCACCAGGTCGCCGACTCCGTCGTCGACGGCCGAGTGCAGGACCGTACGGGCGTCCGCCGCGCTGCGGACGTCGAGGCGGCCCCCGACGACCAGCTCGACGTGGTCGCCCCTGATGTACATATGCGCTCCCCGTGAGTGCGGTGGCGTACTCCGTGATGTGGGTGATGCAACCTCTGACTGTGTGAAGTGCCGGGAGGTTGCCGTCTGTGAGCGAACCGATACCGAATTCACCCCTGCGTGTGATGCCGCAGGGGCGTGTGCGGTTTCAGTGCTTGTAGAAGCCCTGCCCGCTCTTGCGGCCGATGTCACCGGCGTCCACCATTCGGCGCATCAGCTCCGGCGGGGCGAACTTCTCGTCCTGTGACTCGGTGTAGATGTTGCTCGTCGCGTGCAGCAGGATGTCGACGCCGGTGAGGTCCGCGGTGGCCAGCGGGCCCATCGCGTGACCGAAGCCCAGCTTGCAGGCGAGGTCGATGTCCTCGGCGGTGGCGACGCCCGACTCGTACAGCTTCGCCGCCTCGACGACGAGCGCCGAGATGAGACGGGTCGTCACGAAGCCGGCCACGTCACGGTTGACGACGATGCAGGTCTTGCCGACGGATTCGGCGAACTCCCGCGCGGTGGCGAGGGTTTCGTCGCTCGTCTTGTAGCCGCGGACGAGTTCGCACAGCTGCATCATCGGCACCGGCGAGAAGAAGTGCGTGCCCACGACGCGCTCCGGACGCTCCGTCACGGCCGCGATCTTCGTGATCGGGATGGCGGAGGTGTTGGACGCGAGGACGGCGTCCTCCCGGGCGATCTTGTCGAGCGCCCGGAAGATCTCGTGCTTGACTTCGAGCTTCTCGAAGACGGCCTCGACGACGATGTCCGCGTCGCCGACCGCGTCGAGATCGGTGGTCGCCGTGATCCGCCCCAGGGCCGCGTCGGCGTCGTGCGCCTCCAGCTTCCCCTTGCTCACGAACTTGTCGTACGAGGCCTTGATGCCGTCGGTGCCACGCTTCAGGGCCTCGTCGGTGACATCGCGCAGGACGACGTCCCAGCCCGCCTGCGCGGAGACCTGGGCGATACCGGAACCCATGAGTCCGGCGCCGATGACGGCAAGCTTCCGTGCCACTGTGCGACTCCCCTTTGAAACGCTTACAGCGTGTATCCGTATGCCTCTCGGCGGACACTAGCGAAGTGACGGCGCTGTGTGACCGGTTAGTAACGCGCGTCACGTCTCATCTGACGGACATCACACCGGCGCGGGTCATTCGACCGCCCGTACGGCGTAGTTGAGCGCCGACCGACCCTGACTACGCTGGCCGCATGGTCAATCTGACGCGCATCTACACCAGGACCGGCGACCAGGGCACGACCGCCCTCGGCGACATGAGCCGGGTCGCCAAGACGGACGTCCGGATCTCGGCGTACGCCGACGCCAACGAAGCGAACGCGGCGATCGGCACCGCCGTCGCCCTCGGCAACCTCGACGAGGACATCGTCAAGGTCCTCACCCGCGTCCAGAACGACCTCTTCGACGTCGGCGCCGACCTCTCCACCCCCGTGGTCGAGAAGCCCGAGTACCCACCCCTCCGGGTCGAGCAGTTCTACATCGACAAACTGGAGGCGGACTGCGACCGCTTCAACGACCGCCTGGAAAAACTCCGCTCCTTCATCCTCCCCGGCGGCACCCCTGGCGCGGCCCTCCTGCACCAGGCCTGCACGGTCGTCCGCCGCGCCGAACGCTCGACCTGGGCGGCCCTTGAGGTCCACGCCGAGGTGATGAACCCCCTGACGGCGACCTACCTCAACCGCCTGTCGGACCTCCTGTTCATCCTGGCCCGCACGGCCAACAAGGGGGCGGGGGACGTGTTGTGGGTACCCGGCGGGGAGCGCTGAACCACGCGAACCCACCGCCGCCCCGACCCCCGACGGCCTCGGCGCCCTGCGCGCAGGTGCCGCCGGCTTCCAGCTCAAGAACGAGGCCCGCACCCCGCCCGGGGACCGACCCGGCCGTCCTCGACGCGGGGGTCGCGGACCGGCTCGACACGGCCGAGGCGACAGCGAAGACGCACGTCAGGCGGTTGTCGGCGAAGCCGGGGCTGCGCAGCCGGGTCCAAGCGGCCGTACTGGCGCAGGAGTTGGGGGTTTAGCACACCGGAGCCGAAGTGGTCCAGACCTATTGACCCGTGGTCCAGACCTTTCTATTCTCACGGCACCGTGGACGCGAAGGCTCAGTCGCGTCCCAGCACCCCCGACACCCCTGAGGAGGCGCTCCCATGCGCTTCAGAACCAGAGCAGTTGCCGGGTTCGCGACCCTGCTGCTTCCGCTCGCCGCTCTCGTCGGTCTGGCGGCCCCCGCCGAGGCCGCCTCGACCGCGACCGCGACGTTCACCAAGACCAGCGACTGGGGCACCGGCTTCGGCGGTCAGTGGACCGTCAAGAACACCGGTACCAGCGCGATCAGTTCATGGACGGTCGAGTGGGACTTCCCCTCCGGCACCTCCGTCACCTCGGCCTGGGACGCGGACGTCACCAACTCCGGCAACCACTGGACCGCGAAGAACAAGTCCTACAACGGCACGATCGCCGCCGGCGCCTCCGTCTCCTTCGGCTTCAACGGAGCCGGCTCCGGCACCCCCTCCAACTGCCTGCTGAACGGCGGCAGTTGTGACGGCGGCACCACGGTCCCCGGTGACGCGGCCCCCTCCGCGCCCGGCACCCCCACCGCCTCCGGGATCACCGACACCTCGGTGAACCTCTCCTGGTCGGCCGCCACCGACGACAAGGGCATCAAGAACTACGACGTCCTGCGCGACGGCACCAAGGTCGCCACGGTCACGACCACGTCGTACACGAACAGCGGCCTGACCGCCGGCACCGACTACTCGTACACCGTGCAGGCCCGCGACACCGCCGACCAGACAGGACCGGTCAGCGGCGCGGTCGCCGTGCACACCACGGGCGGTACGACCACTCCCCCGACCACCGGCTCCAAGGTCAAGCTCGGCTACTTCACCGAGTGGGGCATCTACGGCCGCAACTACCAGGTCAAGAACCTGGTGACGTCCGGCTCGGCGGCGAAGATCACGCACATCAACTACGCCTTCGGCAATGTGACGAACGGCCAGTGCGCGATCGGTGACGCCTACGCCGACTACCAGAAGACGTTCACCGCGGACACCTCGGTCAGCGGCGTCGCCGACACCTGGGACCAGCCGCTGGCGGGCAACTTCAACCAGCTGCGCGAGCTGAAGGCCAAGTACCCGAACATCAAGATCCTGTGGTCCTTCGGCGGCTGGACCTGGTCCGGCGGCTTCGCGCAGGCGGCGGCCAACCCGACCGCGTTCGCGAACTCCTGCTACAACCTGGTCGAGGACCCGCGCTGGGCCGATGTCTTCGACGGCATCGACATCGACTGGGAGTACCCGAACGCCTGCGGTCTGTCCTGCGACACCAGCGGCTCGGCGGCCTTCAAGAACCTGATGTCCGCGCTGCGCGCCAAGTTCGGCTCCAGCAACCTGGTCACCGCGGCCACCACGGCCGACGGCTCCGCCGGCGGCAAGATCGACGCCACCGACTACGCGGGCGCCTCCCAGTACGTCAACTGGTACAACGTGATGTCGTACGACTTCTTCGGCGCCTGGGCCACCACCGGACCGACCGCCCCGCACTCCCCGCTCACCTCGTACGCGGGCATCCCGACCGCCGGCTTCGACACGGCGGACGCGATGGCCAAGTTCAAGGCGCAGGGCGTCCCGGCGAGCAAGCTGCTGATCGGCATCGGCTTCTACGGCAGAGGCTGGACCGGCGTCACCCAGGACGCGCCGGGCGGCACGGCCACGGGAGCGGCGACCGGCACCTATGAACAGGGCATCGAGGACTACAAGGTCCTCAAGACGTCCTGCCCGGTCACCGGCACCGTCGCGGGCACCGCGTACGCCCACTGCGGCACCAACTGGTGGTCCTACGACACCCCGAGCACCATCGCCGGAAAGATGACCTGGGCCAAGAACCAGGGTCTCGGCGGCGCGTTCTTCTGGGAGTTCAGCGGTGACACCAGCAACGGAGAGCTGGTGAGCGCCATCAACAGCGGGCTGAGCTGATCCCCACGCTGCTCAGTACGCCGCCGCGGGCAGACCTCTCCGGTCTGTCCGCGGCGCGTTGCGTGGAGCCCGCCGCGAAAGGCGCGTTGCGCGCGGCACGCGCCCCCGGCGTGCACCCCGGAGGGCCCTTCGGCCCTGGGCGGAGGCCGGTTGGCGCCGGTAGGAAGCCGCTGACCTGGGGCATCTTGGTCCTACGACAGCAAACGCAACACCGCACCACGGGGGAAACCATGAAGCGCAGGACCACCACGTCCCGCACCAGCAAGAGGCCCATCCACTCCTGGGCCGCACCGGCCGGCGCCCTCGCCTCGGCGATCGCCGCCGCTCTCGTGTCCGCCTGTCCGGTGGACGTCACCGTGACACTCGGCTCCCCGCCCCACGCGGTGGTCGTCAGTCAGGCCGACGTACCCAACCCGGTGTGCGAGATCAGGCCACGTTGACGCGCTGGCCTGGCGGGGCTGCTTCGAGCCACGCGAGAAAACCGGTCAACGCGTCCTCGCTCATGGCCAGTTCGAGCCGCGTGCCCCGGTGCAGACAGGTCAGGACGATCGCGTCGGAGAGCAGCGCCAGCTCCTCCTCGCCCTCGGGGAGGCGGCGGCCGGCCACCTCGATCGCCGAGCGTTCCAGGGTGCGGCGCGGGCGGTAGGCGTAGGAGAAGACGCGGTACCACTCGATGCGGTCGCCGTTGTAGCGGGCGACGCCGTAGCTCCAGCCCTTGCCGTTGGTGTCGGGTTTCTCGGGGACGTCCCAGCGGAGCGAACAGTCGAAGGTGCCGCCGGAGCGCTGGATGAGTCTGCGGCGCAGGCCGAAGACGAAGAGCCCCACCACCACAAGGGCGACAACAATTCCGCACACAGTCAGAGCGAGGACCATCGACACCGACCTCCTCGTCTCCTAGGCAAAACAGGTAACGGAACGGAAAAAACACCCACATTCGCCTCAGCCGCGGCTGGGTCCGGATTCCTCCGGTCCCAGCCGCGGCTGAGTCACGTCATCGCGTGGTGCGCCAGGTTTCAGTTGGTCGCCGCCGCACGCAGCCGGACGTCCGCGGCGCGCTCGGCGGAGGCATCGCCCGCCGCCTTCGCCTGCTCCAGCTCGCGCTCCACGCGCTGGACGTCGATCTCGTCCGACAGCTCGGCGATCTCGGCGAGCAGCGACAGCTTGTTGTCCGCGAACGAGATGAAACCGCCGTGCACCGCGGCGACGACCGTTCCACCATCGCTCGTACGAATGGTCACCGGGCCCGACTCCAGCACACCGAGCAGCGGCTGGTGACCGGGCATGACGCCGATGTCGCCGGACGTGGTGCGCGCGACGACCAGGGTGGCCTCGCCGGACCAGACCTGGCGGTCCGCGGCGACGAGCTCGACATGCAGCTCAGCAGCCAAGGTGGGCTCCTCGGGTCACCACCCGGCGGTCGTGCCGGGTGTGGGTTTGATTCTAGTGGGCGTGAAAGAGGGGGTGGGACACGCCCCACCCCCTCAGGTGAAGCACGGGGTCAGGAGACGCCCAGCTCCTTCGCGTTGGCCTTCAGGTCCTCGATACCGCCGCAGAGGAAGAACGCCTGCTCCGGGAAGTGGTCGTACTCGCCGTCGATGATCGCGTTGAACGCGGTGATCGACTCGTCCAGCGGGACGTCCGACCCGTCGACGCCGGTGAACTGCTTGGCGACGTGGGTGTTCTGGGACAGGAAGCGCTCGACGCGACGGGCACGGTGGACGGTGAGCTTGTCCTCCTCGCCCAGCTCGTCGATACCGAGGATCGCGATGATGTCCTGGAGGTCCTTGTACTTCTGGAGGACCGTCTTGACGCGCATCGCGGTGTTGTAGTGGTCCGCCGCGATGTAGCGGGGGTCCAGGATCCGGGACGTGGAGTCCAGCGGGTCCACGGCCGGGTAGATGCCCTTCTCGGAGATCGGACGGGAGAGAACCGTCGTCGCGTCGAGGTGGGCGAAGGTGGTGGCCGGGGCCGGGTCGGTCAGGTCGTCCGCGGGGACGTAGATCGCCTGCATCGAGGTGATCGAGTGACCGCGGGTCGAGGTGATGCGCTCCTGGAGGAGACCCATCTCGTCGGCCAGGTTCGGCTGGTAGCCCACCGCGGAGGGCATACGGCCGAGCAGGGTCGAGACCTCGGAACCGGCCTGCGTGAAGCGGAAGATGTTGTCGATGAAGAACAGCACGTCCTGGTTCTGCACATCGCGGAAGTACTCCGCCATGGTCAGACCGGCCAGGGCCACGCGCAGACGGGTGCCCGGGGGCTCGTCCATCTGGCCGAAGACAAGGGCCGTCTTGTCGATGACGCCCGAGTCGGCCATCTCCTCGATGAGGTCGTTGCCCTCACGGGTGCGCTCGCCGACACCGGCGAACACGGAGACACCGTCGTGGTTGTTGGCGACGCGGTAGATCATCTCCTGGATGAGCACCGTCTTGCCGACGCCGGCACCGCCGAACAGGCCGATCTTGCCGCCCTTGACGTACGGGGTCAGCAGGTCGATGACCTTGACGCCGGTCTCGAACATCTCGGTCTTCGACTCGAGCTCGTCGAAGCGCGGGGCCTTGCGGTGGATGGACCAGCGCTCGCCCTCGTACTTCTCCTCACTGTTCAGCACCTCACCGAGGGTGTTGAACACCTTGCCCTTGGTGAAGTCGCCGACCGGGACGGTGATGCCGTCGCCGGTGTCGGTGACCGGGGCCTGACGGACCAGACCGTCGGTGGGCTGCATCGAGATGGTGCGGACCAGGCCGTCACCCAGGTGCTGGGCGACCTCCAGGGTCAGCGTCTTCTTGGCGCCGTCCAGGGCCGGGTCGGCCACCTCGACGTGCAGAGCGTTGTAGATCTCCGGCATCGCGTCGACGGGGAACTCCACGTCGACGACCGGGCCGATGACCCGGGCGACGCGGCCCGTGGCAACGGCCGTCTCAACTGTCGTCGTCATTACTTGTCACTCCCCGCGGTCGCGTCGGCCAGGGCTGCGGAGCCACCGACGATCTCGCTGATTTCCTGGGTGATTTCGGCCTGGCGGGCCGCGTTGGCAAGACGGGAGAGCGTGGTGATCAGGTCTCCCGCGTTGTCGGTCGCCGACTTCATCGCGCGGCGCGTGGCGGCGTGCTTGGAGGCGGCCGACTGGAGCAGCGCGTTGTAGATACGGCTCTCGACGTACCGCGGCAGGAGAGCGTCCAGGACGTCCTCCGCCGACGGCTCGAAGTCGTACAGCGGAAGGATCTCGCCCTGGGGGGCAGCCTCCTCCGCGACCTCTTCGAGGCTGAGGGGCAGCAGCCGGCTGTCGACCGGCGTCTGCGTCATCATCGAGACGAACTCGGTGTAGACGATGTGGAGTTCGTCCACGCCGCCCTCCGCCGTGTCCTTCTCGATGGCCTCGATGAGCGGACCCGCGACCTTCTTCGCGTCCGCGTAGGTGGGCTCGTCGGTGAAGCCGGTCCACTGCTCCGAGATCTTGCGCTCACGGAAGTTGTAGTGGGCGACACCGCGGCGGCCGACGATGTACGTGTCGACCTCCTTGCCCTCGGCCACGAGACGCGCGGTCAGCTGCTCCGCGGCCTTGATGGCGTTGGAGTTGAAGGCGCCGGCCAGACCGCGGTCGCTCGTGAGGAGCAGCACAGCGGAACGGGTCGGCGTCTCGGCCTCGGTGGTCAGCGGGTGCCTGGTGTTCGAACCCGTACCGACCGCCGTGACCGCGCGCGTCAGTTCCTTCGCGTACGGCGTCGAGGCCTGCACCTTGCGGTGCGCCTTGACGACGCGCGAGGCGGCGATCATCTCCATCGCCTTGGTGATCTTCTTGGTCGCGGTGACGGATCGGATGCGACGCTTGTAGACCCGGAGCTGGGCTCCCATGAGTCAGGTCCCTTCCTTACGTCACTTGGCCGCGGCCGGGGCGTCCTCGCCGAGGAGCTTGCCGTCCGAGGTCTCGAACTGCTTCTTGAACTCGGCGATCGCGTCCGCGGCGGCGGTGAGGGTGTCGTCCGACATCTTGCCGCCCTCCTTGATGGAGGTCATGAGGCCCTGCTCCTTGCGGTGCAGGTACTCCAGGAGCTCCTTCTCGAAGCGGCGGATGTCCTCGACCGGTACGTCGTCCATCTTGCCGGTGGTCGCGGACCACACGGAGACGACCTGGTCCTCGGTGGGCATCGGCTGGTACTGCGGCTGCTTGAGCAGCTCGACCAGACGCTGGCCGCGCTCCAGCTGGGCCTTCGACGCGGCGTCCAGGTCGGAACCGAAGGCGGCGAACGCCTCCAGCTCGCGGTACTGGGCGAGGTCGAGGCGCAGTCGGCCGGAGACCTGCTTCATCGCCTTGTGCTGCGCGCTGCCGCCGACTCGGGAGACGGAGATACCGACGTTCAGCGCGGGGCGCTGACCGGCGTTGAAGAGGTCCGACTCCAGGAAGCACTGGCCGTCGGTGATGGAGATGACGTTGGTCGGGATGAACGCCGAGACGTCGTTGGCCTTCGTCTCGACGATCGGCAGACCGGTCATCGAGCCCTTGCCCATCTCGTCCGAGAGCTTCGCGCAGCGCTCCAGCAGACGGGAGTGCAGGTAGAAGACGTCACCCGGGTAGGCCTCGCGGCCCGGCGGACGGCGCAGCAGCAGGGACACGGCGCGGTACGCGTCGGCCTGCTTCGAGAGGTCGTCGAAGATGATGAGGACGTGCTTGCCGTCGTACATCCAGTGCTGGCCGATGGCCGAACCGGTGTACGGCGCCAGGTACTTGAAGCCGGCCGGGTCGGACGCCGGGGCGGCGACGATGGTCGTGTACTCCAGCGCGCCGGCCTCTTCGAGCGCACCACGCACGGAGGCGATGGTGGAGCCCTTCTGACCGATGGCGACATAGATGCAGCGGACCTGCTTGTTCACGTCGCCCGAGCGCCAGTTGTCGCGCTGGTTGATGATCGTGTCGACGGCCAGGGCGGTCTTGCCGGTCTGGCGGTCGCCGATGATCAGCTGACGCTGGCCGCGGCCGATCGGGGTCATCGCGTCGACGGCCTTGTAGCCGGTCTCCATCGGCTCGTGCACCGACTTGCGGACCATGACGCCCGGGGCCTGAAGCTCCAGCGCGCGGCGGCCGGTGGTCTCGATCTCGCCGAGGCCGTCGATCGGGTTGCCGAGCGGGTCGACGACACGGCCGAGGTAGCCCTCGCCGACGGCGACGGACAGGACCTCTCCGGTGCGGGTGACCGGCTGGCCCTCCTCGACACCGCTGAACTCGCCGAGGATGACGGTACCGATCTCACGCTCTTCGAGGTTGAGCGCGAGACCGAGGGTGCCGTCCTCGAACTTCAGCAGTTCGTTGGCCATGGCCGAGGGCAGGCCCTCGACCTTCGCGATGCCGTCGCCGGCAAGGGTGACCGTACCGACCTCCTCGCGCGAGGCCGCGTCCGGCTTGTACGACTGGACGAAGTTCTCCAGCGCGTCCCGGATCTCCTCCGGCCGGATCGTGAGCTCCGCCATCTGGGTTCCCTGCTCTCCTTGTTGGGCCCGAAGTTTCACTTGGGGGGATGGGGGGACTCCCCCCTGAACGAGGTGAATCCTCTGCACGGCCCAACTCGGGCCGCCTTACTACGTCTTTGTTGTGGTGGTGCTAGCTCGCCATACGGCGGGTGGCGTCATCGAGGCGGTCCGCGATGGAGCCGTTGATGATCTCGTCGCCGACCTGCACCCGGATACCGCCGAGGACCTCGGGGTCCACGTCGATGTTCAGGTGCATCTGACGGCCGTAGAGCTTCGCGAGGGCGGCGCCCAGGCGCTGCTTCTGCGGGTCGCTCAGCGGGACCGCCGTGGTGACGACGGCGACCAGGCGACTGCGGCGCTCGGCGGCGAGCTTGGACAGGGACTCGAGTCCCGCTTCCAGGCTACGTCCCCGGGGCGCGGTCACAAGGCGCGTCACCAGTCGTTCCGTGGCCGGCTTGGCCCGGCCGCCGAGCAGGCTGCTCAGCAGCTCGCTCTTGGCCGCGGTGCCCGCCGCGCGGTTGGTCAGCGCGGCACGCAGCCCGGTGTCCGAGGCGACGATCCGGCCGAACCGGAACACCTCGTCCTCGACGTCGTCGAGCTGGCCCGACTGCTGGGCGGCGGTGAGGTCGGCGGTGGCCGCCAGTTCCTCCAGCGCGTCCACCAGGTCGCGGGACTGCGACCAGCGGGAGCGCACCATGCCGGACAGCAGGTCGAGGGCGGCGCCGCCGACCTGACCGCCGAGCAGGCGCTCGGCAAGCTGGGCCTTGGCCTCGCCGTCCTGCGCCGGGTCGGTGAGGACCCGACGCAACGACACCTCACGGCCGAGCAGCGCGGTGACGGCGGCCAGTTCGTCGGCGAGCTGCGTCGCGTTCACGGACGTGGAGTCCGTCAGCGCGTCGAGACGCTCACGTGCGGCGGCCAGGGCCTCGCGGCTCGCTCCGTGCATAGTCATCGAGCCGCCTCGGCCTTCTCCTCGAGTTCATCGAGGAAACGGTCGATGACGCGGCTCTGCCGGGCGTGGTCCTCGAGGGACTCGCCGACGAGCTTGCCGGCCAGGTCGGTGGCGAGCTTGCCGACGTCCTGGCGCAGCGACTGCGAAGCGGCCTTGCGGTCTGCCTCGATCTGCGTGTGACCGGCGGCGACGATCTCCTCGCGCTGCCGCTGGCCTTCCGCGCGCATCTCGGCGATGAGCGTGGCGCCCTGCTCCTGTGCCTCCTGGCGCAGGCGCGCGGCCTCGTGCCGGGCCTCGGCGAGCTGAGCCTTGTACTGCTCAAGCACGCTCTGGGCCTCGGTCTGGGCGGCCTCGGCCTTCTCGATACCGCCCTCGATGGCCTCGCGGCGCTCGTCCAGAACCTTGTTGATGTTCGGGAGGAGCTTCTTGGCGAGGAAGCCGAAGACGATGACGAAGGCGATCAGGCCGATGACGAGCTCGGGGATCGGCGGGACGAGAGGGTTCTCCTTCTCGGCCGCCAGAATGAGCAGCTGGCTCATGTCAGTGCCTTTCGTCTAGTGGGCTGTCGCTGATCGCGGTCGATCAGGTGCCGTAGACGAACGGCATGACCAGACCGATGAGGGCAAGGGCCTCACAGAAGGCGAAGCCGAGGATCTGGTTGGCGCGGATCAGGCCGGCAGCTTCGGGCTGACGGGCAAGAGCCTGGGTGCCGTTGCCGAAGATGATGCCGACGCCGACGCCGGGACCGATGGCGGCGAGGCCGTAGCCGATGGAGCCGAGCGAACCGGAGACGGCAGCGAGGGTCTCAGTGGCAGCCATGCTGATTCTTCCTTATCTGTACGGACCGGCGGGGGTTGGCCACCGGACGCTTAAGGGGGTTCTGGAGGACGGTGCTCAGTGGTGCTCGGCGAGCGCGCCCTGGATGAAGGTGCAGGTCAGCAGCACGAAGACATACGCCTGCAGAGCCTGGATGAAGAGCTCGAAGGCCGTCATCACGATGACCATGACGAACGAGACACCCGCGTAGGCGATGCCGATGCCGTTGAGCAGGTACCAGCTGGCGATCGTGAAGAGCAGCAGCAGGGTGTGGCCCGCGAACATGTTCGCGAAGAGTCGCACGGCGTGCGTGAACGGCCGGACGATCAGGTTCGAGAGGAGCTCGATGCCCATCGCCAGCGGGAGGACCGCGCCGAGCGACTTGTCGTAGCCGGAGAAGTTCTTGAAGGCGCCGACGAATCCGTGCCTCTTGAACGTCAGCGAGACCCAGGTGATGTAGACGATCGCCGCGAGGACGATCGGGTACGCGATGATCGAGGTCACCGGGAACTGGGCGACCGGAACGATCGACCAGAGGTTCATCATCCAGATGAAGAAGAAGAGCGAGACGACCAGCGGTACGTACTTCTCGCCTTCCTTCTTTCCGATGGTCTCGTAGACGACACCGCGGCGGATGAAGTCGTAACCGGTCTCGGCGACCATCTGCAGCTTGCCGGGGACGACCTTCGGCTTGCGGAAGGCGGCCCAGAAGAAGCCGACAACGATGACCGAGCCGATCAGCGCCAGCAGCATCGGCTTGTTGAAGTACACGTTGCTGTCGCCGTCCCCCAGAAGGGGCTTGAACAGGAACGAGTGCAGGCCGGGAGCCGGGAAGCCACAGCCGTCGAAGATGTGGCAGTCGGTCTCGAAGGCGAGCACCTGCGTCGGGTCAGCACTCACCGCGGGCTCCTTCAGCGTGGCGCATAGGTACGGCAACCTCGTTGTGTCGGCGCGGCGCGCAGCCGCGGTTCGGCACTGGACTGGTGTAACGGATGTGGGGGCGGCAGTGGGGCATCGAGCCTCGCGATTGAGCAGGCGTCAGCTCAGATGCCCGCGCCCGCGATGCCGCAGTTGGCACCGGACGATAGCAGGGTCGCTTACGTGCTCTTATCCCGGCCCTACCTCTCACGACGAGTGCCCCGACTTCTCGGGCTCGACGTAGAGGATCTTGGCCTTCATGTGGGCACGGGTCTGCGCGGCGGTCCAGACGATGGTTCCGGCGAGCAGCGTGAACGCGAAGGCCTTGGGATTGAACAGCGTGGTGTGCTTGAACGCGGCGAGGAAAATGAACAACAGCAGAATCTGCGCCGCGAAGAGCATGAGGCCCATCGCCTGGAACAGGTGCGGAAGCGATTTGGCGGTGCGCTGCAGAACGTAGAGCCCGATTCCCATGAAGAGGATCACGATCAGCGTCCCAACGGCTGCCCCAATAGCTCCTTCACCGCCGGCGACCACACCACTGACGACGGCGGCAATCGCGCCGACGGCAGCTGTGGGCACAGCGGCCTGAAGGAGAATCCGGGCGTCATTGGACGGCATGGCGGCAACTCCGCTTGCTAAGGGGGGCGTGTCGTCATGGACGAGCGTAGTCCCGGGATGAGAGAGAACCTCACGCCAATGGACCGTCGCACTAGGGTCCTTCGGCTCTGTCCCGGGTTCTCGTGAACCGTATCACAAACTATTTGATGCGGTCTTTACCTAGAAGGTGTGCTTGCTGTCACACATGAGAGTGACAGTGCGCGTCTGTGCAAAATAGCGGCCAACTTGTCTGGTATAGGGAGGCTTTGTCTGCCCACGAGATGGCAACGCTTTAGTCAGATTCTTACCTTGGCGTCAGCGCGAGGACTCGGCTTTACGTCCGTCCAGGAGCCGCGAACGAGGGCCGACAGCGGTCGCCCCGTTGACTCCTGACACTCCGGCGACAACCGGCGGACGCGGACTGCGGTCCTCCTCGGCCAGCACGACCACGGGCTCAACTGCCGCCCTGCGACGGCGATAACGCGGCGGCACCAGGTGCTCGGCCCAGCGCGGGGCGCGCGGGGTGAAGCGCGGCAGCAGGAGCAGCACCAGACCGACCGCGCTCAGGAAGACGATGCCGAGGACGATCCACATCGAGGAGGCCGAGTTGACCGAGTAGCCGAGCGCGCCGAACGCGATCAGCGCCGACCAGAAGTACATGATCAGGACGGCCCTGCTGTGCGAGTGCCCGATCTCCAGCAGGCGGTGGTGCAGATGGCCCCGGTCCGCGGCGAACGGCGACTGGCCCCGCCAGGTGCGGCGGACGATGGCCAGCACCAGGTCGGCGGTCGGCACCGCGATGATGGTGAGCGGCATCAGCAACGGGATGTAGACGGGCACCATCGAGTGCACGGTGCTCCGCTCGGACCCGCCGAACAGGTTGTCCGGGTCGACCTGGCCCGTGACGGAGATCGCGCCCGCGGCGAGCACCAGCCCGATCAGCATCGAGCCCGAGTCGCCCATGAAGATGCGCGCGGGGTGCATGTTGTGCGGCAGGAAGCCGAGGCACATCCCCATGAGGATCGCCGAGAAGAGCGTGGCCGGGGCGGCGGCCTCGATGCCGTACGAGTACCAGATGCGGTAGGTGTACATGAAGAACGCGGCGGCTGCGATGCACACCATGCCGGCGGCGAGGCCGTCCAGGCCGTCCACGAAGTTGACCGCGTTGATGGTGATGACGACGAGGGCGACCGTGAGCAGGGTGCCCTGCCACTGGGTCAGCGCGACCGTGCCGACCTTCGGGATGGGCAGCCACAGGATCGTCAGACCCTGCATCACCATCACGCCGGCGGCGATCATCTGCCCGCCCAGCTTGATCAGGGCGTCGATCTCGAACTTGTCGTCGAGCACACCGATCAGCCAGATCACGGCCGCGCCGGAGAGCAGGGCCCGCGGCTCGTTCGAGTTCTTGAAGACCTCGCTGAGGTTGGTCAGATGGTCCGCGACCAGCAGACCGGCGCACAGGCCGAAGAACATGGCGATACCGCCGAGCCGCGGAGTCGGTTCCCGGTGCACGTCACGGGCCCTGATCTCCGGCATCGCCCCGGCCACGATCGCGAACTTCCGCACCGGCCCGGTCAGCAGATACGTCACCGCGGCCGTCACGCAGAGCGTCAGCAGGTATTCACGCACAGGCTTCCCCACAGGTCTCGCTGGCCATCACAGCCCCACACCCTAGCGAGGGACGCATATGGTTGGGGACTTCCGGGTAGCGACGATGGTTGCACGTGTGGCTGTGTACCCGGCTCCGGGTACCCCCGTTCAGCCCGGATACGGCGCGAATCCACCCACAAGATCCCGCACTTCGTCACGCGCCGTGCGGCTCGCGGCCTTCCCTGGCTTCTCCCGCAGCACCCCCGCGAGCAGCACGCCGATCTGCGCCATCTCCGCCTCCCCCATGCCCTGCGTGGTCACCGCGGCCGTACCGAGCCGCAGGCCACGGGCCTCCCCGTGCGGCAGCGCGCAGCAGTCCAGGACCACTCCGGCGGCTGCGAGCCGGCCGCGGGCGGTACGTCCGTCGACACCGAGGGGCAACGGGTCGACGGTGATCAAGTGAGTGTCGGTGCCACCCGTCGTCACGACCAGCCCCTCCGCCGCCAGTCCGGCCGCGAGCACCCGGGCGTTGGCGACCACCTGATGGGCGTACGCCGTGAAGGCCGGCGTCGCCGCCTCGCCGAACGCGACGGCCTTGGCGGCGATCGTGTTCATCTGCGCCCCGCCCTGCGTGAACGGAAACACGGCCCGGTCAACGCGCTCGGCCAGTTCCGCGCCACACAGCAGCATCCCGCCGCGCGGCCCGCGCAGCACCTTGTGCGTGGTGGCGCAGACGACATCGGCGTACGGCACCGGGTTCGGCGCCGCTCCCCCGGCGACGAGGCCGATGGGGTGGGCGGCGTCGGCGATGAGATAGGCGCCGACCTCGTCGGCGACGTCGCGGAAGAGGGCGTAGTCGATGTGCCGGGGATAGGCGATGGACCCGCACACGATCGCCTTGGGCCGGTGCGTACGGGCCAGGGCGCGCACCTGCTCGTAGTCGATGAGCCCGGTCTCGGCGTCCACGCCGTACCCCACGAAGTCGAACCACCGCCCGGAGAAGTTCGCGGGCGACCCGTGGGTGAGATGACCGCCGTACGGCAGCCCCAGCGCGAGGACGGTGTCACCGGGCCGCAGCAGGGCCGCGTACGCGGCCAGCACGGCCGAAGACCCGGAGTGGGACTGCACGTTGGCGTGCGCGGCGCCGAACAGGGCCTTCGCGCGGTCCACGGCGACGCGCTCGGCGACGTCGACGATCTCGCAGCCGCCGTGGTGACGGGCGCCGGGATATCCCTCGGCGTACTTGTTGGCGAGCGGGGAGCCGAGCGCGGCCAGCACGGCGGGCGAGGTGAAGTTCTCTGCGGCGACCAGCTGGAGCGTCGTCGACTGCCGGGTCAGCTCCCCGAGCAGGATCTCGGCCAGCTCGGGGTCCTGCCTGCGCAGGACATCGGCCTCAAGGACAGGGGTGACCGACATGGTGGACTCCGAGCCGTCGACGGTGACGTACGTCCAATGTAGGCCCGGGGCGCGTGGGACGCGCGGCTGTTGCCATGTCCGCGCAGGCACACCCGTCAACGCCGTCACCACCGGATCGATCGCCTGGTTCAGCCACATCAGCCGCTCCGCGGCGGGCGTCTCCGACCCGGCCCCTCGGAACAGCCACTCCGCGGCGGCCCCCGCCGAACCCCCTCCCGCCGGATCAAGTCCGCGCGGGCACACCCCCTGAGCCACGACCGGCGCATCACGTCCGCGCAGGCACACCCGTCAACGCCGTCACCACCGGATCGATCGCCTGGTTTATCTCGTCTCCGATGGAGCGGAAGAACGGGAGGGGGGCGCCGTAGGGGTCGAAGACCTCGTCGGCTTCTGCGGTGGGGGCCAGGAGCCAGCCGCGGAGGGCCGCTGCGGCGCGGACCAGGGCTCGGGCGCGGGCGACCATGCCGTCCTCCAGGGGTGGGAGGGTGGCCGGGTCGATCGCCTTCACGAGGCGGGTGAACTCCTTGAGGGTGAAGGTGCGCAGGCCCGCCGAGTGGCCCATGGAGATGACCTGCTGACGGTGGTCCCTCGTGGCGGTCAGGACCAGGTCGGCGCGGATCACGTGGTCGTCGAGCAGCTCGCGGCCGGTGAACCCGGAGGGGTCCGCGCCGAAGTCGGTGAGGACGGTCGCCGCGTTGGTCTCCATGGGCGCGCCCTCGTGGCCCCAGGTGCCGGCGCTCTCCACGATGAGCCCGCCCCACAGCGGGTCGCCGAGCCGGTCCGCCAGGGCATGGCGGGTCAGCCGCTCGGTGATCGGCGAGCGGCACACGTTGCCGGTGCTGACGTGGAGGATGCGGAAGCTGTCCATGGGAAGCCCGAAGGTCCCCGTCACTTCCCCGTTGCCTATGCCACGCCCCGCGTCAGGGGCTGTCAATTCGCCACCTCGAGGTCGGGGACGACCTTCCGCAGCTCCTCCGCCGAGATCGCGCCCGCGCGGAGCAGCAGGGGCACCTCGCGGGTGACGTCGACGATCGAGGACGGCACGTTGCCGGGCGTCGGACCGCCGTCGAGGTACACGGAGACCGAGTCGCCGAGCATGTCCTGGGCCGCGTCACAGGTCTCCGGCGACGGGTGGCCCGTGAGGTTCGCGGAGGAGACCGCCATCGGGCCGACCTCCGTCAGCAGCTCGATGGCGACGGGGTGCAGCGGCATGCGGATGGCGACCGTGCCCCGGGTATCCCCCAGGTCCCACTGGAGGGACGGCTGGTGCTTGGCGACCAGCGTGAGGGCGCCCGGCCAGAACGCGTCGACGAGTTCCCAGGCCAGCTCGGAGAAGTCCGTGACGAGGCCGTGCAGGGTGTTCGGGGAGCCGATGAGGACGGGCGTGGGCATGTTGCGGCCCCGGCCCTTGGCGTCCAGCAGATCGGCGACGGCCTCCGAGGTGAACGCGTCCGCGCCGATGCCGTAGACCGTGTCGGTCGGCAGGACCACGAGTTCGCCCCGGCGGACGGCGGACGCGGCCTCGCGCAGACCCGTCGTGCGGTCGGTCGCGTCATTGGTGTCGTATCGCCGTGCCATGTCTAGCGGGCCTCCTCGTACACGTACTGCTGCGGGTCGAAAGTCGGGGCGCAGGTCACGGCGTCGCCCGGCGGGCGGTCGCGAAGCGCGGGCGGTTGTTGAGATCGGGGTGGTCGGCCGCGTCGGCCCAGCCACGTTCCTCGGTGAAGATCCACGGCACCTGGCCGCCCTGGGTGTCGGCGTGCTCGATGACGACGACACCGCCGGGGCGGAGGAGTCGGTGTGCGGTGCGTTCGATGCCGCGGATCAGGTCGAGGCCGTCCTCGCCGGAGAACAGGGCGAGTTCGGGGTCGTAGTCTCGGGCCTCGGGCGCCACGTACTCCCACTCCGTGAGCGGGATGTACGGCGGGTTGGAGATGACCAGGTCGACATGGCCGTCGAGGTCGGGGAAGGCGTCCAGGGCGTTGCCCTGCCGCAGGTCGACCCGGGACCCCTCCATGTTCTTGCGGGTCCACTGGAGGGCGTCCTCGGACAGCTCCACGGCGTGCACCCGGGAGCGCGGGACCTCCTGCGCGAGGGCGAGCGCGATGGCGCCGGATCCGGTGCAGAGGTCCACGATCAGCGGCTCCACGACATCCATCGCGCGGACCGCGTCTATGGCCCAGCCGACCACCGACTCGGTCTCGGGGCGCGGCACGAACACCCCCGGCCCGACCTGGAGTTCCAGGTAGCGGAAGAAGGCGCGGCCGGTGATGTGCTGGAGCGGCTCGCGCTGCTCGCGGCGGGCGATGGTCTCCCAGTAGCGGGCGTCGAAGTCCGCGTCCTTCACGGAGTGCAGCTCGCCCCGCTTCACACCGTGCACGAACGCGGCGAGCTCCTCCGCGTCGTTGCGCGGCGAGGGCACGCCGGCGTCGGCCAGCCGCTGGGTGGCCTGGGCCACCTCTGCTAGCAGCAGGTTCACGCAAGTCCTCCGTGTCGTACTCGTCCGTGCGATGCGTGCCGTGCGTGCCGTGGTGTTACGCCGCCGCGAGCTTGGCGGCGGAGTCCGCGTCGACGCAAGCCTGGATCATCGCGTCGAGGTCGCCGTCCAGGACCTGGTCGAGGTTGTACGCCTTGAAGCCGACGCGGTGGTCGGAGATGCGGTTCTCCGGGAAGTTGTACGTACGGATCTTCTCGGAGCGGTCGACCGTGCGGACCTGGCTGCGGCGGGCGTCGGCGGCGTTCTTCTCCGCTTCCTCCTGTGCCGCGGCGAGCAGCCTGGAGCGCAGGATACGCATCGCCTGCTCCTTGTTCTGCAGCTGGCTCTTCTCGTTCTGGCAGGAGGCGACGACTCCGGTGGGAATGTGCGTGATGCGCACCGCGGAGTCGGTCGTGTTGACGGACTGCCCGCCGGGACCGGACGAGCGGTAGACGTCGATGCGGAGGTCGTTCGGGTTGATCTCGACGTCGACCTCCTCCGCCTCGGGCGTGACGAGGACACCGGCGGCCGAGGTGTGGATACGGCCCGCGGACTCGGTCGCGGGCACGCGCTGCACGCGGTGCACCCCGCCCTCGTACTTCAGGCGGGCCCAGACGCCCTGGCCGGGCTCGGTCGCGCCGTTGCCGCCCTTGGTCTTCACGGCGACCTGGACGTCCTTGTAGCCGCCCAGCTCGGACTCGGTGGCGTCGATGATCTCGGTCTTCCAGCCGACGCGCTCCGCGTACCGCAGGTACATGCGCAGCAGGTCACCGGCGAACAGGGCGGACTCGTCGCCGCCCGCGCCCGCCTTGACCTCAAGGATCACGTCCTTGTCGTCGTTGGGGTCACGCGGCACCAGCAGCAGCCGCAGCTTCTCCGTGATCTCGTCCCGCTGCTTCTCCAGCTCCTTGACCTCGGCCGCGAACTCCGGGTCGTCGGCGCCGAGTTCACGCGCGGTCTCGATGTCGTCGCCGGTCTGCTTCCAGGAGCGGTACGTGGCGACGATCGGGGTGAGCTCGGCGTAGCGCTTGTTCAGCTTGCGCGCGTTGGCCTGGTCGGCGTGGACCGACGGGTCGGCGAGCTTCTTCTCAAGGTCGGCGTGCTCGCCGATGAGGTCCTCGACAGCCTCGAACATCTTGGGCTCCTGAAATGCGGTGGAGAAAGGGAAGGCGGGCGACCAAAAACGCCGGTCCCGGCACGCCTGTGGAGGGGCGTGGCCGTGGACCGGCGAAATGGAGCTCGCTACTTCTTGGAGCCGGCGCCAGCCTTGCCGAAGCGGGCCTCGAAGCGGGCCACGCGGCCACCGGTGTCGAGGATCTTCTGCTTGCCCGTGTAGAACGGGTGGCACTCGGAGCAGACCTCGGCGCGGATGTTGCCGCTCGTGATCGTGCTGCGGGTGGTGAACGACGCGCCACAGGTGCAGCTGACCTGGGTCTCGACGTACTCGGGGTGGATCTCGCGCTTCAAGGGTGTCTCCTAGTTTCGGGAGGGCTCCGGGTCGCTGCCGCGGGTGCGGTCGCGTGAACCGGGGCCGACTGTCCAGTCTGCCAGCACTGGAGCCATCTCCCAAAACGGGGGGCCTAGGTGATCTATTCCCCGCGGGTCGGTAGGGGCTGAGCGCGGCCGGACTACGACGTCACAACGCCCTTTGCTTCGCCAGTGGCCGTGCCCTTGCTCGCCGCCGCCGGTATCGGCTGGTCGTTCTTCAGGGCCGTCCACACCAGCTGTGCCTTTGCCTTCTCCACGATCACGCGGTTCGGGTTGGCCGGGTCGTACTCGACCGGCATGGTGACCATGGTCATGTTGGCGGAGCTGATGCCCTTGAGGCCGTTGGCGAAGGACGTGAGGGAGTTCACCGAGCCGAGGTCGGAGTCGGTGGTGACCGCCTGCGTGGCGGTGTTGGCGAGGTCGAAGAGCTTGGTCGGGCTGGTCAGGAGGCCGACGTGCTTGACCTGGTTGACCAGGGCCTTGATGAACGCCTGCTGGAGCTGGATGCGGCCGAGGTCGGAGCCGTCGCCGACGCCGTGCCGGGTGCGGACCAGGCCGAGGGCCTGCGAGCCGTTGAGCGTGTGCTTGCCCGCCTTGAGGTCCAGGTGGCTCTTCGTGTCCTTGATGTCCTTGGTGGTGGTGATCTGGACGCCGCCGAGCTCGTTGATGAGCTTCTCGAAGCCGGCGAAGTCGACTTCGAGGTAGTGGTCCATGCGCAGACCGGAGATGGACTCGACGGTCTTCACCGTGCAGGCGGCGCCGCCGGTCGAGTACGCCTCGTTGAACATCACGCCGGAGGCCGCGTCGTGGGTGACGCCCTTGGTGTCGGTGCACGCGGGGCGGTCGACGAGGGTGTCGCGCGGGATGGACACCACGCTGGCCTTCTTGTGGCCCTTGTAGACGTGGATGATCATCGCGGTGTCGGAGCGGGCGCTGCCGTCGTCCGTGCCGCCGCCCAGCTTCTTGTTGGTGCCGGAGCGGGAGTCGGAGCCGAGCACGAGGATGTTCTCGGAACCGTTGTCGACCTTGACCGGCCGGTCGGTGCCGAGGGCCTGGTTGATGTCGACGCTCTTGATGTTGCCGTTGAGCTTGAAGTACACGTATCCGGCTCCGGTGCCGCCCAGCACCAGGACGCCTCCCGCGACCCAGGCCGTGATCATCAGGGCCCTGTGACGCGGACTGCGGTTCTTCTGCCTGCGGCCCTTGGCGCGGTGGCGCGGGCCGCTGTTGCCGTCCTGGCCCGGTATGCCGGGCTCCGGCGTGCTCTCGGCGGACATGTGCTCCTCGGTCTCTCGTCCGGTCGGTTACCCCCTGCTTTCAGGGTCGGGCGCGGTCAGTACCGCTCCATTTTCGTCCGCCTGGTCAGACGGCGAAACTCGACAAAGGGTTGCACAACGCAGAGTGCCCATCGCGTACGGCGATGGGCACTCTGTGTAGTCGAGTGAGCGGGTCAGACCACGCTCACCTGCTGTTTCACCCGAAGATGTCGTACTGCTGGAAACCGGTGCCCAGGGACTTCGCTGTGCCGAAGATCTCGCTGGTGGCCTTCCCGGTGCCCGGGTAGACGTAGAGCGAGCCGCTGGCGTTGCGGATCAGGAGGTCCGCCTTGCCGTCGCCGGTGAAGTCGCCGACCGCGTCGAACGCGTTGTAGCTCGGCCAGCTGCGCACCTTGATCCGGGCCGCGAAGGCGCCCGTGCCGGACTTGCCGGCGCCCTTGTACAGGTAGACGGCACCGGTGCTCTTGTTGCGGGCGATCAGGTCGGCCTTGCCGTCGCCGTTGAAGTCGCCGTGGCCGACGAGCGCGTTGTACTGGCTCCAGCCGCCGCCGACCCGCGACGGCGAGGAGAAGGTGCCGTTGCCCTTGCCCGGGTAGATCCACAGGACACCGGAGCTGTCGACCGAGATCAGGTCGGGCAGGTAGTCGCCGGTGACATCGCCGGGGGCGATGATCCGGGTGCGGGTCTTCCAGTTGGCGAAGATCTTCGTGCTGACCCAACTGCCGTCGTCCCGCGCGCTGTTGAGCACGAAGTGGTCCCAGTAGACCGCGCCGGCGGTGGTCCGGTAGACCCAGTCCTGGAAGCCGTCCCGGTTCAGGTCGGCCGAGCGGACCAGGTTGACGCCGCTCCAGTCGCCCAGGGACTGGCGGGTGGCCAGCGAGGTGCCCTTGGAGTCCAGCTCGTAGCCCACCTTGGTGGAGGACTTGCGGGCGTAGATGTCGGCCTTGCCGTCGGTGTAGCTGAGGTTGCCGTCGTCGATCTGCGCGTAGGCCGCGCCGACGTACGCGCTGACCTTGGCGAAGACGCCGTAGGTGCCTTCGACCACGCAGTCGTTGACAGTGCTGGCGTCACCGTCGTCGGCGCTCCAGGAGACGACACCGACGATCCGGCCGGCGACGACGAGCGGGCCGCCGGAGTCGCCGTTGCAGATGGCCGTCGTGGTGGTGTCACTGCCGGTGGCGGCCTCGCCCGCGCAGACGTTGTGACCCTTGATGTACAGGCTGCCGTAGGCGCCCGAGCAGGTGGCGTCCGACTGGATCGGCAGCGAGGCCTTCTTCAGCGTCTCGGAGATGTCCTCGGAGGAGGAGCTCGTACGGCCCCAGCCGTAGACCGTGGCGGTCTTGGCGGCCGTGCCCGTGTACGACGTCGTGTCGGTGTTCGTCGTCAGGCGGATCGGGGTCGCCTTGACGGGGGCCGACAGGGTCAGGACCGCCACGTCGTTGTCGACCGTGGCCGCGTTGTACGACGGGTGGTTCCACTGACGCAGGACCGCGGTGGCCTGGCCGCCGTGCAGGTCGGTCGTGGTGGTGCCGTCGGCGGCCGTCGTGCTGGTCGGCAGCTCGGTGGCGCTGGTGACGACGACGCCGTACTTGGCCCAGTTGTAGCCCTTGACGCAGTGCGAGGCGGTCAGGATCTTCGTCGGCGAGACGACCGAGCCGCCGCAGAAGAAGCCGAGGTCGTCGCTCTCGTCGGTGGTGCCCTTGTCGTCGTAGTACCAGAGCTGCGCCATGTACGGCGCGGTGCTGATGGTGGTCGTCGTGCCGCCGATGATCTTCGGGCTGACGGTCGTGGCGGTGGTGCTCGCGCTGCGGGACGACTTCTTGGTCGTCGTCTGGCCGGCCGTGTCGTCACCGGCCTCGGCGCCCGCGATGCGCTCCTTCAGCGTGGCGAGCGACGGCTGGCTGACGACGGGCTTCGCGGTCGGTGTCGGCAGCGCGGTGGCCGCGCCGGCGGACGTCGTCAGCACCGCCGCGGTCACGGCGGCGGCGATGCCGGCCGCGGCGACGGGCAGGGCGAAACGTATGCGGCGTCTGTGCCGACCGGCTCCAGGCATGGGCGTACCCACTGAAGTCCCCCCTCGGGATCAGAAGTTCGGACGAATGTCGAATACGAGTCCGAAGAGCGCGATCGTACAGCGGGCCACTGACAACGCAGAGGGCCGCCCCCTCAACAGGGGGCGGCCCTCCGGTGACGCTGACTCGCCTTAGTCGCCGTTGCCGGGCGTCGGGGTCGTCTTCTGGATCTGGAGCAGGAACTCCGCGTTCGACTTCGTCTGCTTCATCTTGTCGAGGAGCAGCTCGATCGCCTGCTGCTGGTCGAGGGCGTGCAGCACCCGGCGCAGCTTCCACGTGATCGCCAGCTCGTCGCTGCCGAGCAGGATCTCTTCCTTACGGGTACCGGACGCGTCGACGTCCACCGCCGGGAAGATGCGCTTGTCTGCGAGCTTCCGGTCGAGCTTCAGCTCGGCGTTGCCCGTGCCCTTGAACTCCTCGAAGATGACCTCGTCCATGCGCGAGCCGGTGTCGACGAGCGCGGTGGCGAGGATGGTCAGCGAGCCGCCGTCCTCGATGTTGCGCGCGGCACCGAAGAAGCGCTTGGGCGGGTACAGCGCCGTCGAGTCGACACCACCGGAGAGGATGCGGCCGGAGGCGGGCGCCGCGAGGTTGTAGGCACGGCCCAGACGCGTGATCGAGTCGAGCAGGACGACGACGTCGTGGCCCAGCTCCACCAGGCGCTTGGCGCGCTCGATGGCGAGCTCGGCGACCGTGGTGTGGTCCTCGGCCGGGCGGTCGAAGGTCGAGGAGATGACCTCGCCCTTCACCGACCGCTGCATGTCGGTGACCTCTTCCGGACGCTCGTCGACCAGGACGACCATCAGGTGGCACTCGGGGTTGTTGTGCGTGATCGCGTTGGCGATGGCCTGCATGATCATGGTCTTGCCGGTCTTCGGCGGGGCCACGATCAGACCGCGCTGGCCCTTGCCGATCGGCGCGACGAGGTCGATAATGCGGGTCGTCAGCACGCCCGGGTCCGTCTCCAGGCGGAGGCGGTCCTGCGGGTACAGCGGCGTCAGCTTGTTGAACTCCGGCCGCCCGCGGCCGTGTTCGGGCGCCATGCCGTTGACCGAGTCGAGGCGCACGAGCGCGTTGAACTTCTCGCGGCGCTCGCCCTCCTTCGGCTGGCGGACCGCGCCGGTGACGTGGTCGCCCTTGCGCAGGCCGTTCTTGCGGACCTGGGCGAGGGAGACGTACACGTCGTTGGGACCCGGCAGGTAGCCCGACGTACGGATGAAGGCGTAGTTGTCGAGGATGTCGAGGATGCCCGCGACGGGGATCAGCACATCGTCGTCGGCGACCTGCGGCTCACCGGCGCCGCCGGCGAACTCGTCACGGCCGCGACGGCCACGGCGGTCGCGGTAACGGCCGCGACGGCCACGGCGTCCGCCGTCGAAGTCGTCGTCGTCCTGCGGGCCGTTGTCGCGCGGCTGCCGGTCCTGACGGTCCTGGCGGCCACCGCTCTGCTGCTGGCCCTGCTGCTGGCGGTCCTGCCGGCCGCCGCCCTGCTGACGGTCCTGCTGCTGGCCGCCGCCCTGCTGCTCGTCGCCCTTGCGGCGGTCGCCGCGGTCACGGTCCTGACGGCCGCCGCGGTCGCGGTCACGGCGGTCCCGGCGGCCCTGACGGCCGTCGTCACCGGCGTCGCCCCTGGCCTCGCCCTGCGCGGCGGCGGGCGTCTCGGCACGCGGCTCGCTCTTGACCTCGGCGACGATCGTCTCGGGGCTGCCCGCCTCGGCGGTGGCACGGCGACGACGGCGCTCGACCGGCGCGTCTTCTCCCCCACGCTCGGCTTCGCTCGCGCGGGAGGGGCCCCCAGCCGGCTGGCCGGGGATCTCGATCTGCTGCTGGGCCACGGCCTTATCGGCGGCGACCTGCTCGGCCTTCTGCTCGGCCGGGGCAGCGCTCTCGTCGCCCGTGCGGGTCTTTGAGGTGGCGCGGCGCTTCGGCTTGGTCTCGGTGGCGGTCTCGGCCTTGGCCGGAGCACCCCCGCCCGCCTGCGCCTCCTTGATGACCTCGATCAGCTGGCTCTTGCGCATACGCGCGGTGCCCCTGATGCCGAGGCCGGATGCGACCTGCTGCAGCTCGGCCAGCACCATGCCGTCGAGGCCGGTACCGCGGCGCCGCCGGGAGCCGGCACCGGTGGCAGGCGCGGAGGCGTCCGTGGCGGGCGCGGCAGCGGTCTCCTCGACACGCGCGCCCATCAGATCGGTGGTGTCGCTCACGAAGGGTCCTTCCCTGGAGCGGACGTCGGCCTGTCTGGCTCGGCGACCGGTTGTGCTGTCCGGCTTCGGTTCTTGCTGTGTGAACCGTGCCGGGGCGGTGGTCCGCCAAAGCGGCGGAAGAGGTTTCTGGTGACGGTGCTTCCCAAAGCAGTGACACCGAGTGGCTGTGTCACGTTGCTTGGTCGCACCAATTCCGGAGCTTTCCCGGCTTCCGGAGCGTGCCCGGCGAACCACTCAGTGCCCGGACGGAACAGAGTGTGGTTTGGGAGGCTCCCGGAAGAATGTCTGTCCCTGACGGGGACAACAAGCACCTCGCCATGGTGGGGTCGGGTGCAGACTTGAGATTAACACTACCGGATCCAACAAACATTCCCCCTCTCGAAATCCGGCGACGGTACGTAGTCAATTGCTGCTCGGGGCGCTGCTGGGGGCCGCGAGCGGAAGGACGCACGCACCCTGTTCGTCGAGGTCGAGCCGGTTGGCGGCCCAGCCCTCGCCGGCGAGATGGGCGACCTTGTCGGCGTTGTCGGCGTCGACCAGTGCCAGCACGGTGGGCCCCGCACCGGAGATGACGGCCGGCACCCCGTCCGCGCGCAGCCGCTCCACGAGCGCCGCGCTCTCGGGCATGGCCGGCGCCCGGTACTCCTGGTGCAGGCGGTCCTCGGTGGCGGGCAGCAGCAGTTCGGGGCGGCGGGTGAGGGCCTCGACGAGCAGGGCGGCGCGGCCCGCGTTGGCGGCGGCGTCGACGTGCGGGACGTTGCGCGGGAGCAGTCCGCGCGCCGTCTCGGTGAGCACCGGCTTCCCGGGCACGAAAACCACCGGAACGATGGAATCGGCGGGATCCATCCTGATCGCCCGCGCGGCGCCCGCGTCCATCCAGGAGAGCGTGAAGCCGCCCAGCAGACAGGCCGCCACGTTGTCGGGGTGGCCCTCGATCTCGGTGGCGAGCTCCAGCAGGGCCGTGTCGTCGAGCTTGGAGTCCCCGCCTATGGTCACGGCTCGCGCGGCGACGATGCCCGCGCAGATGGCGGCGGAGGAGGAGCCCAGGCCGCGGCCGTGCGGAATGCGGTTGGCGCAGACGATCTCCAGGCCGCGCGGCTGTCCGCCGAGCAGGTCGAAGGCGGTGCGCAGGGACCGTACGAGGAGGTGGTTCTCGTCGCGCGGGAGGGTCTCGCTGCCCTCGCCCGCGATGTCGATGAGCAGCCCGGAGTCGGCGACACGGACGACGACGTCGTCGTAGAGCCCCAGCGAGAGGCCGAAGGCGTCGAAGCCCGGGCCGAGGTTGGCGCTGGTGGCGGGGACGCGCACCCGGACGGCGGCGGCGCGGAAGGCTGGACCGGCCATCGCTCGATGACTCTCCTTGAGCTGCGTGATTGTCGAAGACATTCGATGAAGTGCGATGAAGTTCGATGACATCCGATAGGTACGTGGAGACCCTCGGGCCGTGGAGACGGCGCGGTGCCGAGCCATGCGCGCAGGCATATGCGGCGGGCGGGTTCGGTACAGCCTATCGAAGGAAGGTTCTGTGGCGACATAGGGCGCACAGGAGGCGCACGATGCGTGTCGTAAGCCCCCTGTGCACCCCCTGCGGGGATCTCCCCCGGATGCCGTTCCGCTTGCGGGTCTACGCGAGTCCGAGTCGCTCGGCGGCGGTCGGCGCGTCGACCGGGATCGTGACGGGCTGCGGGGCGCCGGCGACGGCCCAGTCGGGGTCCTTCAGACCGTTTCCGGTCACCGTGCAGACGATGGTCTGGCCCGGGTCGACCTTGCCCTGCTCGGCCGCCTTCAGCAGACCGGCGACGGAGGCGGCGGAGGCGGGCTCGACGAAAACGCCCTCCTGGGCGGCCAACAGCCGGTAGGCGCGCAGGATTTCACGGTCCGTCACCTCGTCGATGAACCCGCCGGACTCGTCCCGCGCGGCGAGCGCGTACTGCCAGGAGGCCGGGTTGCCGATGCGGATCGCGGTGGCGATCGTCGAGGGGTCCTTGACGATCTCGCCGCGCACGATGGGCGCCGAGCCGGACGCCTGGAAGCCCCACATGCGGGGCGACTTGGCGGCGATGCCGTCGGCGGCGTACTCCTTGTAGCCCTTCCAGTACGCGGTGATGTTGCCCGCGTTGCCCACCGGCAGGACGTGGATGTCGGGCGCGTCGCCGAGCATGTCGACGATCTCGAAGGCGGCCGTCTTCTGGCCCTCGATGCGCACCGGGTTGACCGAATTCACCAGCGCCACAGGGTAGTTGTCGCTCAGCTCGCGGGCGAGGGTGAGGCAGTCGTCGAAGTTCCCGTCGACCTGGAGGATCTTCGCACCGTGCACGAGGGCCTGGCCCATCTTGCCGAGCGCGATCTTGCCGCGCGGCACGAGGACGGCACAGACCATCCCGGCGCGCACCGCGTAGGCGGCGGCGGAGGCCGACGTGTTGCCGGTGGAGGCGCAGATGACGGCCTGCGCGCCCTCCTCCTTGGCCCGCGTGATGGCCATGGTCATACCGCGGTCCTTGAAGGACCCGGTGGGGTTGGCGCCCTCCACCTTGAGGTGGACCTCGCAGCCGGTGCGCTCGGAGAGCACCTGCGCGGGCACGAGGGGCGTGCCGCCCTCGCGGAGGGAGACGACCGGCGTGCTGTCGGACACCGGGAGCCGGTCCCGGTACTCCTCGATGATTCCGCGCCACTGGTGGGTCATTGCTGGTTACTCTCCTTCAACCCGCATGATGCTGGCGACACCCCGCACGGTGTCGAGCTTGCGCAACGCCTCGACGGTCCCGCCCAGGGCGGCGTCGGACGCGCGGTGCGTGACGACGACGAGAGAGGCCTCGCCGTCCTTCCCCTGCTGCCGAACCGTATCGATCGAGACACCGTGCTCGGCGAACACGGTGGCGACCTGTGCGAGAACACCCGGTTTGTCGGCGACGTCGAGGCTGATGTGGTACCGCGTGACGACCTCGCCCATGCCCGACACGGGCAGTCCGGCGTACGCCGACTCCCCGGGCCCGGTGGTCGAGTTGAGCCGGTTGCGGCACACGGCGACGAGGTCACCGAGGACGGCGGAGGCGGTCGGAGCGCCACCGGCACCGGGGCCGTAGAACATCAGCTGCCCGGAGGCGTCGGACTCGACGAACACGGCGTTGTAGGCGCCGCGGACGGAGGCGAGCGGGTGGCTGAGCGGGATCATGGCGGGATGCACGCGCGCGGTGACGCTGCCACCGTCCTCGGCCCGCTCACAGATGGCCAGCAGCTTGATCGTGCAGCCCATGTTCTTCGCGGAGGCGAAGTCGGCGGCGGTGACCTCGGTCATCCCCTCGCGGTAGACGTCGTCGAGACGCACGCGCGTGTGGAAGGCGATTCCGGCGAGGATGGCGGCCTTGGCGGCGGCGTCGAAGCCCTCGACGTCGGCGGTCGGGTCGGCCTCGGCGTACCCGAGCGCGGTGGCCTCGTCGAGGGCCTCCTGGTACCCGGCGCCGGTGCTGTCCATCTTGTCGAGGATGAAGTTGGTCGTCCCGTTGACGATCCCGAGCACGCGGTTGACCTTGTCCCCGGCGAGGGACTCGCGCAGCGGCCGGATCAGCGGAATCGCCCCGGCGACGGCGGCCTCGTAGTACAGGTCCTTGCCGTGCCGCTCGGCGGCGGCGTGCAGGGCGGCGCCGTCCTGGGCGAGCAGCGCCTTGTTGGCGGAGACGACGGAGGCGCCGTGCTCGAAGGCGGTGGTGATGAGGGACCGGGCGGGCTCGATGCCCCCGATGACCTCGACCACGACGTCGATGTCGCCGCGTTTCACGAGGGCGGTGGCGTCGGTGGTGACGAGGGCGGAGTCGATGCCGTCGCGGACCTTGGAGGGCCGTCGTACGGCGACGCCCGCGAGCTCGATGGGCGCGCCGATGCGGGCGGCGAGGTCGTCGGCGTGCGTCGTCATGATGCGCGCCACCTCTGAGCCGACCACTCCACAGCCCAGCAGCGCCACCTTCAGCGGACGCGTACGCATCATCCGACCTCGTTTCCTCATACCGTCATCGGTTGGACCAGTCTCACTCACCGGACGGGACTTTCTATCCATAGTCCGGATCGTGAGACATCGATTTCATTTTCACAGGGGCGGAAGACCGGAGATCTTCCACCCCTGTTTGTGCCGGGCCCGGCTCAGCCGACGTCGAGCCGGAGCAGGTCCTCCTCGGTCTCCCGACGCACGATGACCCGCGACTCGCCATCCTTCACGGCGACGACCGGCGGCCGGAGCACATGGTTGTAATTGCTGGCCATGGAACGGCAGTACGCGCCCGTCGCCGGTACGGCGATCAGGTCACCGGGAGCCAGGTCCCCCGGCAGGAACGCGTCCTTGACCACGATGTCCCCACTCTCGCAGTGCTTGCCGACGACACGGGCGAGCATCGGCTCGGCGTCGGAGCGGCGGGACACGAGAGCGACGCTGTACTCGGCGTCGTAGAGCGCCGTCCGGATGTTGTCGGACATGCCGCCGTCGACCGACACGTACGTCCGCAGCCCGTCGAGGGGCTTGATGGTGCCGACCTCGTAGAGCGTGAACGCGGTGGGCCCGACGATCGCACGCCCGGGCTCGACGGAGATACGAGGAGTCCGCAGCTTGGCCGAATCGCACTCACGGGTGACGATCTCGGTGAGCGCCTTGGCGATCTCGTGCGGCTCCCGGGGATCGTCGTCGCTGGTGTACGCGATCCCGAGCCCGCCCCCGAGGTCGATCTCGGGCAGCTCGACCCCGTGCTCGTCCCGAATGTCCTTCAGCAGCCCGACAACCCGGTGAGCGGCGACCTCGAACCCGGACATGTCGAAGATCTGCGACCCGATGTGGGAGTGAATCCCGATGACTTCGAGCCCGTCGAGCTGAAGAGCGCGCCGTACGGCTTCGGCGGCCTGCCCCCCGGCCAGCGGAATCCCGAACTTCTGGTCTTCATGGGCGGTGGCGATGAATTCGTGCGTGTGCGCCTCGACCCCGACCGTGATCCGGATCTGCACGGGCTGCCGCTTGCCGAGGGACTGCGCGATGTGGGCGACGCGCACGATCTCCTGGAAGGAGTCGAGGACGATCCGCCCTACACCGGCCTCGATGGCCCGGGTGATCTCGCTCACGGACTTGTTGTTGCCGTGGAAGGCGATGCGGTCGGCGGGCATACCGGCGGAGAGGGCGGTGGCGAGCTCGCCCCCGGAACACACGTCGAGATTGAGCCCCTCCTCGTGCAGCCACCGCACGACGGCACGGGACAGGAACGCCTTGCCGGCGTAGAAGACGTCGGCGTCGTGCCCGAAGGCGGTACGCCAGGCCCGGGCCCGCTGCCGGAAGTCGTCCTCGTCGAGAACGTAGGCCGGCGTGCCGTGCCGCTCGGCGAGGGTCTTCACGTCGATACCGCCGACGGTGACGACACCGTTCGCGTCGTCGTCGCGGGTGACGGTCTGTGCCCACACCTTGGGGTCGAGTTCGTTGAGATCGGCGGCGGGACCGGAGTAGTGCCCCTCGGGCAGGACGTCGGCGTGACGGGGTCCGGCGGGATGTGCGGAACGGCTCATGTCGTGTTCTCTTCTGTCTCTTCCTGGCGCGGGGATCGAGTGAGTGGTGTCTTCGTCGGTCGTCGCGCTCAGAGGTGTTCGGGTGCGTCGATGCCGAGCAGGGAGAGGCCACCGGCCAGCACCGCCCCGGCGGCTTCGGCGAGCGCGAGCCGGGCACGGTGGGCGGCCAAGGGTTTCTCGTCCCCGAGCGGCAGCACCACGGGGAGAAGAACGAGGGTCGCGTCCGCTACGGCGACCAGATGACGGGCGAGCAGGTCGGGGGCGCGGCGGGTGGCTGCGCGGGCGAGGACCCGGGGGTGGTCGGCGAGGAGGGGGGTGACCGCCCCTACAGCGCCGTGTGCGCCTTGCGCGTCTTGTGTGTCTCGTACGTCGCCGGGTTCGGCGGTGAAACCGAGGTCGGCGGCGTTGCGGCCGACGGCCCGGGTGCGGGCGTAGGCGTAACGGACCCGGAACAGGGGATTCGCCTCGCGCTGCACGAGGTGCTCGGCGGTGAGCCGGGGCCGGTCGTGGGCGGCGGGATGGAGGAGAGCCCAGCGGGCGGCGTCACGGCCGAGGGTGAGGAGGGGGGCGAGGTCGGGGGGCGGGACGGGGATGGGGCGTACGACTTCGGGGTCGGGGTCGAGCGGGGTGGGTTCCTGGGGCGTGCAGTACGGGTCGACGCCTAGAACGGTCGCCCAGGCGGGCTCGGGCGGCCCGGCCTCACAGCTGGTGCGGACGTCGGCACCCTGTGAGCGCAGGAGGCGGGCGACGACGTCCATGACGACGAGGGCGCGGGGCTCGTGGGGGGCGTGGAGTCGTACGAGGTGGGTGGCTGGGGCGTTGGGGGTGCCATCGCCGCTGGTGCAGGCGCCGATGGTGGGCGCGTCGATGGTGGGGGCGTCGATGGGCGGGCCGTCGACGAACCCGTACCGCGGTCCGCGCCGCAGGATCTCCGCGACGAGGGAGGTGGACGCCGTACTCCCCAGACTGATGTTGAGAAACCCGGGCCCGGTGATCTCGACACCGCTGACGCCCTGCGCGCCGGCCAGATGCGGCAGCAGCAGCTCGGCGACGCGGCGGGGGGTCTCTCCGGCGGGCCGGGCGAGCTGAAGGGCGATGTTGGTGGCGTAGTCCCCGCACCCGCCGGCCCCCGGCACGGTCACCGAGGCCCGCTCGGGCACAACCACGCGCAGCTCCCCGTCGTCGACAGCACGGCGCACCGCGCGCAGCACGGTACGGGAGAGCTCGACGGGGGTCACGGGACAAGCGTAGGGGAGGAGGGGGGTGGGTAAGCCAGCCGGTTTGGCTGGGGGCCGGGATGTGGGGGCCGGGGTGGAGAAGAAGGGGGGAGGGGTCAGCCGGTTTGGCTATGGGCCTGGGATGCGGACGCCGGGGTGGAGAAGGGGGGAGAAGTCAGCGGGATTGGTCCAGGGCCCAGGATGTGGACCCCGGGCTGGAGGCGGGGTCGAGGTGTCCATGTCGGGCGTCCGGGACCCGGGTACGTCAGCCGCCGGTGCGGCCGCCCCGCCCGGCCCGTTCGGCCTCGCCCGCGCCGAAGGGACCGCCGATGGACAGCCCACCTGCCGCATCACGCCGCCCGCGCTCGATCAACTGCCGTACGAGCGCGATGAGTTCGGACGGCTCGAAGGGCTTGGCGAGAAACGCGTCGACGCCGACGTCGAGCCCGCTGTCGACCTCGTGCTGAGTGCAGGCGCTGACGATGGCGAGGGGGAGATCACGGGTACGGGGGTCGCTGCGCAACCGAGCGGCGGTACGCAGTCCGTCCAGCCGGGGCATGACGACGTCGAGGGTGACCACATCGGGCCGTACCTGATGAATGACGTCCAGACACTCGGCACCATCGGCCGCGGTCACGACCTCGAGACCCTCCAGCTCGAGATTGACCCTGATCAACTGCCGGATGACCTTGTTGTCGTCCACAACAAGCACCCGACCCGACGCGCCTGGCACAACTCGAGAGTAGGTCCGGACCGGCCACCGCGTCCGGGTTTTCCCCACTTCCACCCCCTGCGAGGGACCCGGGACACCTCCCGGACCACCTCTCCCCCGACCTCTCTGACCACCGGGAAACCTGTTCATGAACACCGGTATGAAGCTGGTAGGGTTCTACCCGTCGCCGCGAACACCGCGACGAACACGCCCCCGTAGCTCAGGGGATAGAGCAACGGCCTCCGGAGCCGTGTGCGCAGGTTCGAATCCTGCCGGGGGCACCTGTTGCCCAAAGACCCCGCCGTCAGCGCGTCAGCTGAGGACGGGGTCTTCGTGTTTGTGCGGGCAGATGCGGCCCGTGGCGGTCGCATGGCAGGGTTCGTGGGCGAAGTGTGAACAGGATCTTGCCGTAGTGGCACGGGACGGCGTGGTCTGTGTCGCCATCAGCCGTCGACCGCAGACAGACGAACGGACATGTTGGGGGATCCCGTGGACGTGACAACTCTTGCCGTCGCACTCATCAGCGTCGGAGGAACGCTGGGCGGAACTCTCGGAGGGACGGCGCTCAGTCAGCGTGCCAACCGGGAGCAGAACCAGCGTGCTGATCGTGAACGGGAGCAGGAACGTCACGAGCAGGCGATACAGACCCGGCGGGATCTCTATGCCCGTCTGAATACCACCGCTCGCGCCTACCGGGTCGCCGCGCGGGACGCCGTCGAAGCGGCCCAACGTGGTGAGAGCATCGACCCGGCGCTTCTCGACGCTGCCAAGGAAGCCTGGGCCGACGAGTACTCTCAGGCTCAGATGGCGCTTGCGAAGGACGTCCTGGACGTGGCTTCGGCTCTCAACAGGTCGCTCGGAGTCGGGTATTCAGTCGTCAAGCAGTTGGCCGGCAGCCCCGACCCGGACAGTGCTTATCAGCGGGCGCAGACGTGGTTCAGTAAGGCGCTGTCCGACGGCGTGTACCTGCTGCGGGTCACTCTGCGGCACGACCTCGGCGTCGAGACCGAGCCCGACTTCGAGCAGACCCGTCTGCGGATGCTCGCCACTCTCGACGGCAAACGGGACGACCTCGCACGCCTACTCGCCGCGGAGCGAGCCCAGGTTCCCGGAACGGTTGGCGGAGCTCGGTAGAGGCGCCGCGCAGGGTCCACCTGCATGCCACTGCAGTCCTGGCCACCAACCCCAACAGGCGGGCGATCATTGCGTTTGGTTCCGCCGTCGCGCTACTTGTCCGCCCCATAGAGCTTCGTGTCCTTGTTGACGCCGAGGTGGACATAACCGCAGCGTCACCAGGTCAACCCGGTGGCGCTCTCGGAAGAGATCTCCTTGCACCCCCGTCACCATCGACTGGCCCTGACACTCATTCTTCTTCGTCGGCCCTGTTCCCGGTGTCCAGGACAGAGCAAGACGGCGCGCCGCCCCTGGATGGGACGGCGCGCCGTGGATGTCATGTCACTGCCGGGACGTCACTGGTCGGACGTCATCGTGCCGGTGGTCAGCGGTGGCCGCCGCCCCCGTGGCCGCCACCCTCGTGGCCGCCGCCACCGTTGTGGCCCCCGCCACCGTGACCGCCACCGTTGTGGCCGCCGCCCTCGCCGCCGCCGTTGCGGCCGCCCCAGGACTTGTCGTCTACGAGGCGGCGGTGGTCGTTGCGGAGGGTGGCGGTGTCGGAGCGGTTGTCCCAGGCGTAGTCGCGGCGGTCCTGGTAGACGTCCTGGGCGGTGTCACGGCCCTTGCCGGTGTGGACGCGGACGGTGGCGTGGCCCGCGAGGCGGAAGTGGTGGAAGGTGTAGGTCTGGCCTTCCTTGTTCGACAGCTTCCAGCCGTCGAGGTTGACGCCACGGCGGTCGTGGTTGGTGATCTCCACCCACTCGTTGTTCAGCGAACGGGCGGAGCGGTCGTCCGGTCCCGGCGAGTCGGCCTGCACGCGGCTGATCTCCACGCTCGGCCGGGCCGCGTGGTCGGCCGCGGTCGCCGGCAGTGCCGCCGCGCCGACGAGAGCGCCGGCAGCCAGCGCGGCTGCGGCCAGACGACGGACGGACACGGAAGGTGAAGAGGTCACGGGTTCCCCCAGCATGGTGCGGGCACATCCCTGGATACGGCAACGGCCGGACCCGGGCTGTGCGGTGTGCGGGTGGCGGCCTGTTGGCCGCACACCCACACCTTCTCCACCGTGCCGACGGGATATGAGCGATACGTGAATCGCGTTACGAGTCGGTCGCATTTCCGTGATTGTCGCCTGTACCGTCCATTTATGCGCGTGATGCACCAGGTTGACGCCCAGAGTTCTTGCGGGCACTGACCCGAGGTCCGTGATCGCCACGGTGCGCCACCCCAGGTCCGCCGGGGGCGTCACCCGAAAGTGGGTAACGGGCGGAGCGCTGATTCCCGTTACGTGCAGGACTCTCGGGTGCACTGCCTCCGAGCACCGGTGTCGTGACGGGCACGGATTGGTTGCGGGAGAGCGCACGTGCGCCCCAACTCCCCTACTCCCCCGGCACCATGGCGTCCCATGGGGGATTCGAGCGGGGACCGGGATCGCTACGTCGACTTTCTGCGGGCGTGGGCGATCGTGCTGGTGGTGTTCGGGCACTGGCTGATCACCGGGCTGGTGCGGGAGCCCAACGGGGTGATCAGCGCACCTGAGTTGCTCGCGACCGTGCCGTGGACGCAGTGGCTCACCCTGGGCTTCCAGATCATGCCGCTGTTCTTCCTGGCCGGCGGGCACGCGGCGGGAGGCTCCTGGGAGCGGGCGCGGGCCGAGGGCCGTAGCGCGACCGGGTGGGTGGGGCAGCGGGCGCTACGGCTGCTGCTGCCCACCGGGGTGTACAGCGGGCTGGTGCTGGTCGCCGTCGCGATCTGTGTGGCGGTCGGGGTGGACGCCGACACGCTCGCGCTCGTCGGGTGGGCGATGGCCATGCAGTTCTGGTTCCTGCCGGTGTATCTGCTGCTCAGCGCGGCAACTCCCGTTCTGCATGCGGCACATCGGCGGTGGGGGTTGCGGGTGCCGGTGATGATGGGGGCGGTCGCGCTCGTCGCCGATCTGTTCGTGGTCACCGTGCACGCGCCCGGTGTCGGGCTGCTGAACTACGTGCTCGTATGGGGCGTCGCCTATCAACTGGGCTTCTGCTGGCGGGACAAGCTTCTCGCCGAGCGGTCCGCCGTCCCCGGGTTCATGGCCGCGGGCGGTGTGGTCGGCTTCGCCGCGCTGGTCTGGCTCGGGCCCTTCCCGGTGAGCCTGATCCTCGTGACCGGGCAGAGCCCCAGTAACACCAATCCCCCGTCGGCGGCCATGCTGGCGTGGGCGGTTGGGCAGGTCGGGGTGGCGCTGCTGCTCGCGCCGACGATGCGGCGGTTGCTGGGGCGCGCTCAACTCTGGGGGCTGGTACGGCCGTTGGGCGGCATCAGCATGACGCTCTATCTCTGGCACATGCTGCCCGTGTTGGTCGTCGCCGGTGCCTTCTACCTCACCGACCTCGCCCCTGAACCGGCCTACGGGTCAGGGAGTTGGTGGGCGCTGCGGGTGCCGTGGCTGGCGGTGCTCACGGTCGTGCTGGTGGGGGTCGTAGGGGCGCTGCGGCCGTTGGAGCGTGGGCTGGCAGTGGCCTACGAGCGGACACGGGCGGGCGACGAACCGCGCAGGGGCTGGGCGTTGTGGCTCGGGCTTGCCGCGAGTGTGAGTGCGCTGATCTGGTTCGCGGGGCATGGGTTCGCCTACGGCGGGCGGTTTCCGGTGCTGCCGGCGTTGGGGCTGGTGGTGGGGGTGGGGCTGGTCATGGTGACGGGGCGGAGTGTGGTGGACCGGGGTGTGCGGCTTAGCGTCTGAGGGGCTTGTGTTGTGTTGCGGGTGCGGGCGCGTTGTGGCTGGTCGCGCAGTTCCCCGCGCCCCTTGGGGAGTTGTCCTGACCGGGACGGGGAGGGCACGCTCCTCAGGGGGTGCCCTGGTCGGCAGGGCGTGTCCTGGTCGGCGTCAAGAAGGCACGCCCCTTGGGGGTGCCCTGACCAGCATCGAGAAGGCGCGCTCCTTAGGGGGTGCCCTGACCAGCATCGGGACGTCACGCCCCTCAGGGTGCCCTGACCGGCATCGGGACGTCACGCCCCTCAGGGGCCCTGACCGGCATCGAGACCGCACGCACCTCAGAGGGTTGCACTGACCGCGTCGAGAGGCTGATGGGGCGGGGCGGCTTGCGCCGGCCCGCTCCATCGGGTGCCGGCAGTGCTAGTGCCTGCCGCACTTCGAGAGGTCGATCCGGACGATCTGCGGGTCGTGGTCGCTCGCCTGGTCCGCGAACTCCGCGTTGAGGTGGACGACGTCGTAGTTGAAGGACGTCACCGCGGGGCTGGTCAGGATGTGGTCCAGGGTCTGGGAGTTGCCGTCGTAGACGTAGGTGTAGCGCTCGGCGGCGGGGAGGGTGGTGATCAGGGGCTTGAGGACCTTGTCGGCCGTCAGGGCGGTGACTGTTTGGGAGAACTCGTAGTCGTTCAGGTCGCCGAGGACGATCGCCTTGGCGTTCCTGTCCGCCGCCAGCAGGGACTTGACGAAGGTGTTGACCTCCGCCGCCTGGGCCGCGCGCTGGGTCTCGGAGCTGCGGGCCGGGGGCTGATAGCGGCCGTGGATCGGCTGGTCGCCACCCTTGGAGATGAAGTGGTTGGCGACGACGAAGACCTGCTCGCCCTGGAAGGTGAACTCGCCGACCAGGGGCTTGCGGCTGTCCTCCCAGGCCGCGTTGGTCGGGTCGATACGGCCCGGGGAGTAGGTGAGTTCGACGCCGTGGCGGGTCTTCACCACGCTCGTGGCCGTGGTCGCGTCGCCGCCCGGGTGGTCGGTGAAGGAGACGCGCTTGGGGTTGAAGAGGAAGACCTGGCGGATGTTGCCGCCGGGCTCGCCGCCGTCCGCGTCGTTGGTCGGGGAGATGTAGCGCCACTTGTAGACCGGGCCGCCGGCCGCGCGGACCGCGTCCGTGAAGCGCTTGAGGGTGCCCTCGGCCGTCACCGTGCCGTCGTTGGTCGCGCCGTTGTCGTCCTGGATCTCCTCCAGGGCCACGATGTCGGGGGAGTTGAGGTTGACCGCGACGCCCTCGGCGAGCCGGTCGAACTTCTCCTGGGTGTCGAGCGCGTCCAGGTTCTCCACGTTGTACGTGGCGACCGCCAGCTCGTCCTTCTTCTGCTTGCGCGTCACTTCCTGCTTCAGGCCGTTGTCGACGAGGGTGCCGAGCTGGGTGGCCTGGACGTTGTAGCCGCCGTAGGTGGAGTAGTCGAGGGGACCCGTGGTCGTGCCTGACAGTTCGTCACCGACGTTGGCCGCGGGGAAGGTTGAGGTGGTATCCAGCGACATCACCTCTATACGGCCGGTGTTGGGCTGGTCGTAGGAGGAGTACAGGGTGCCGCCGCGGGCCGTTGCGTTCTCGTCGGGCTTCACCGTGACCCACAGCTCGCCGTACGCATCGCTCGCGCCGACCACGCGGGCGTCGGAGAACGTGACCCGCATGCCCTCCAGGGACTCGAAGAAGTCCTGGGCGTAGACGGCGGGTTGGAGCGGGAGGGACTCGATGCTGCCGCCGGACGCGGTGGGGATGTAGGCGTCGGGGACGGAGGTGGCGTCGAGGGTCACGGCGGCCGGGAGGGCGTTGCCGCTGGAGAGGACCGTGGTCGTCGGGCCGGTGATCTCGGTGTTGGACTGGCTGGTACTGCTGGGGTAGTACTCGCTGACCTTGCCGCTGACCAGGACCGAGTCGCCGACCGCCACCGTGGGCTTGGTGGAGCCGGTGTAGACGAAGACTGCCTCGCTGGTGCGCGGGTCGGTGTCGGGGGTGGGGTCCTGGATCCAGTAGCCGAGGGAGCCGCTGGAGCGGACGCCGGTGACGAGGCCCGGGACGCGGGTGACCGTCTGGCCGGCGTACGGCGAGAGGCGGGTCGTGCCCTGGATGTCGTGGACGCGGACGGTGCCGGGGTCGGTCGGCGAGCCGCCGTCGCCACCGCCGCCGTCGCCCGAACCGGGCGTCTGGCCCGCCGAGTTGACCGGCGACGGGGTGGCGGCGGTGAAGTCGGCCGCGTTGTCGTCGGTGTCGGCGAGCGAGTCGGCGCGGGCGACCGCGGCCGTGTTGGAGGCGCCGGCGGCCGGGCCGCTGCCCTCGCGGACGACCGCGGTGCCGTAGCCCGTCAGGTCGACGATGCGGGTGTCGGCCGCGCAGTCCGCGGCGGTCTTGCAGGTGAGCGCGGTGGTGCCGGAGACCAGGGCGATCGTGCCGGTGGTGGCGCTCATGGCGATCGAGCCGCCGGCGTCCGTGGTGGGCAGCGCGGTGGTGCCGCCGCTGCCGGTGCCCTCGCCGACCAGGTAGCGGGCGCCGGGGGCGATCGCGCCGGAGAGGGCGGTGACCTGCCAAGTGGAGCTCGCGGAAGGCGAACCGGGCAGGTACTGCACGCTGTAGCCCGACAGGTCGTAGGCCGTGGAACCGGCGTTGCCGAGTTCCACGAAGTCCCGGGTCAGGGTGGCTCCCGAGTTGCCTCCGCCGCCGTACACCTCGGCGATCACCGCCGAGGCCGACGGGGTGGCGTGCGCGGCGGGCAGGGCGGTGAAGGCGAACGCTCCCGCCGCGCCCACCGAGACGATCGAGTAGGCGGTACGGCGGGCGCGCGATCTGCGCCCTTCAGGTCTGGACACGCTGGCGGTCTCCTCGTACTTCGTGTAGCTGCCGATACCGGTGCCTGTGGGGAGTCGGCTCAAGTTACGCGCGTAGAAAGGGAGTTGCCAGAGGGCCTCGCGTTAAATCCAGGGAACAAGTGGGGGCGGGGGCGGTGACCGCGGCCGCAGAAGTGACGTTCCACACACAAGCCCGGTGATCGAATCCGGCAACTCGGTCTGTTCCAGGCGGCCTTGAGAGCTCCCGGGCCGCAATAGGTTCACCATTCAACCGTGGCTTTTTCCTGCTTCGTCCAGTTCACTCGGGATCGTTTGCCGCGCACCATAAGTCCGTTCTGAGCACAGGGAGTGTGCAGAGGTATGTCCAATTCACCCCATTCATCAGAGATTCCGTTCGCTCCTCACCCGGTGAGCGCCGCCGAAGTCATCCCCGGCGATCTGATCGCCCTGACCCCCGACGACGCCGAACGCGACTGCTGGTACGTCGTGATGCACACGCTGCCCGAGACCCCGGAGACGATCCGGCTCGCGCTGCGCCCGCCGCTCGGCGGCGCCGACCGGGACGAGGTGCTCGGCCGGAACCTGCGCGTCACCGTCGCCTGCCACCGGATGGACGTCGGGGCGATCCCCCGCCTGGACTCCCAGGACCTCGCCGCGATCGAGTTCCGGGACGGCGACCGGGTGACCACCCTGCGGGTCGTCGATCCGCGCGCCGACGAGGTGTCGTACGTACGGCGTTGGGGGGTCTGGCACCGGGACCTCGACGGGGCCGCGGACGAGGTCGCGACCGATGCCGAGGTCCGCGGCTGGGGCGGTGCGGAGTCCGTCGTACGGCATCACGCGCGGCCGGAGCGGAAGGTGGCCCCGGTCGTGCGGCAGCCGCGGCGGGTGGTGGTCACCGGGCTCGGGGCCGTCACGCCGCTCGGGGTCGGGGTCGGCGAGCTGTGGCGGGGGCTGCTCGACGGTCGGCACGGGATCCGTGAACTGGACGGCGAGGAGTTCGCGGAGCTGCCCGTACGGGTGGCCGGGACAGTGCCCGTCGACCCGGCGGAGCTGCTGCCGCGGGCGGCGGCGCGGCGGATGAACCGGGCCGCGCAGTTCGCCGTACTCGCCGCGCGGGAGGCATGGGACGACGCCGGGTTCGCCGCCGGCGGCACCCGCGAGAGCGGGCTCGACCCCGAGCGGGTCGGGGTCAGCCTCGGGGCGATCCTCGGGGACGCGGCCGTGCTGGTCGGGGGCGACCGCAAGCTGCGCGACAAGGGCCCGCGCGCGGTCTCCCCGCTCACCACCCCCATGACCGTGCCCTCGCAGGCCGCGTCCCAGGTCTCCCTCGACCTGCACATCACCGGCGAGGCCCGCACGGTCACCGCCGCGTGCGCCTCCGGCACCGAGGCGATCGGGGCGGCCATCGACCGCATACGGTACGGCCGCGTCGACATAGCCCTCGCGGGCGGGGCGGAGGCGGTCGTCACGCCGGCGATCATGGCGTCGTTCGCCGCGATGCGGGCGCTGGCCGGGCGGGGAGTGGAGGACGGTTCGTCGCCGTCCCGGCCGTTCGGCAAGGACCGGGACGGGTTCGTGAACGGGGAGGGCGCGGGGGTGCTCGTCCTGGAGGCGGAGGAGCACGCACGAGCGCGCGGGGCGCGGATCTACTGCGAGGCCGCCGGGTGGGGGCTGTCCGCCGACGCGCATCACATGGCCGCGCCGGATCCGTCGGGGGCGGGGGTCGCACTCGCGGTACGGCGGGCGGTGCGGGACGCGGGCGGGCATGTCGTGGACGTCGTCCATGTGAACGCCCATGCCACGGCGACGGTCGAGGGCGATCTCGCGGAGGCGGAGGCGCTGCGGGCCGTCTTCGGACGGCGGGCCGTACCCGTCACCGCGCTCAAGGGGCATCTCGGGCATCTTCAGGGGGCGGCCGGCGGGGTCGAGGCCGTGGCGACCGTGCTCACGCTGCATCACGGGGTGGTGCCGCCGACCGTGGGGAGTGGGGAGTTGGACGACGCGTTGGGGCTGGACGTGGTGGTGGGAGTGGGGCGGGAACTGCCGGGGGGTGGGGATCTGGCGTTGAGCAATTCGTTCGGGTTCGGGGGGCACAACGCGGTGTTGGCGTTGCGGAGGGTGGGGTAGGACTGCGCCCGGCTGGGGTGCGAGTGCGGGTGCGTTGTGGCTGTCGGGGTGCGTCCGGCCGTCGTGCGAGTGCGGGTGCATTGTGGCTGGTCGCGCCCACGCGGCGGAGCCGCATGTCGATACAGCCCCGCGCCCCTATGGGGCGCGGTTGTCCCTTACGCCGTTCGCTTGCGGGGAGTTGCCTTCTTCGTCGGGGCCTTCTTCGCTGTGGTCTGCTTCGTCGTCTTCTTCGCCGTCGACTTCTTGGCAAGGGGTCTGACCTCGGCCTTCTTGGCCGGTTCCGCGCCGCGCGACTCCTGGGCCTCGCGGACGCTCTTCTCCAGGGCCGCCATGAGGTCGAGGACCTTGCCGCTGCGGGCCGGGGCCGGGGTGCCGGCGGGCTGTTCGCCGGAGGCCTTCGCGGTGATCATCTCCTCCACGGCCTCCCGGTAGTCGTCGTGGAGGTCGGCGAGATCGACCTCGCCCAGCGTGTCCATCAGGGCGTCCGCGAGGTCGAGTTCCTTGTCGCGGACGGTGACGCTCGTGTCGGGGGCGACGCCCTCGGGGGCGCGGATCTCGTCCGGCCAGAGCAGCCCGTGCATGGCGATCACGTCGTCCACGACGCGCAGCATGCCGAGGCGTTCGCGGCCCCGCAGCGCGTACTTCGCGATGGCCACCTTCTGACTGCGCTTGAGCGCCTCGCGGAGCAGGGTGTACGGCTTGGCGGCGGGGACGCCGTTCGCGGAGAGATAGTAGGCCGCGTCCATCTGGAGCGGATCGATCCGGTCGGCCGGTACGAAGGCCACGATCTCGATGGTCTTCGCCGTGGGGATCGGCAGCTGGGCCAGGTCCTCGTCGGTGATCGGGATCATCGTGCCGTCCGCGTCCTCGTACGCCTTGCCGATCTCGGCCTGGGTGACCTCGCGGTCCTCCAGTTCGCAGACCTTGCGGTAGCGGATGCGGCCGCCGTCCTCGGTGTGGATCTGGCGGAAGGAGACGGAGTGGCTCTCGGTCGCGTTCACCAGCTTGATCGGGATGCTGACCAGGCCGAAGGAGATCGCGCCGTTCCATATGGATCGCACCTGCCGCACCCGCCTTACGGTTATCTGCTGATTGGTGACGTTTACGTGGGATTGTCATCGTATGACGCCGATCACAGAGGTGGAGGGGCGAAGGCTCGCGCTCAGCAACCTGGAGAAGGTGCTGTACCCGGCGGACGGCTTCACCAAGGGTGAGGTCCTGCATTACTACGCCACCATCGCCGAAGCCCTGCTGCCCCATCTGCGGGACCGGCCGCTGTCCTTCCTGCGGTACCCGGACGGGCCGGACGGTCAGGTGTTCTTCGCCAAGAACGTGCCGCCGGGTACGCCCGAGTGGGTCACCACGGCCGAGGTGCCCAGGTCGGAGGGGCCGGCCCGGATGGTGCTGGTGCAGAACCTGGCGTCCCTGATGTGGGCGGCGAACCTCGTCACCGAGTTCCACACCCCGCAGTGGGTGATCGGGGCGCCGGGCTCCGCCGACCGCCTGGTCTTCGACCTCGATCCGGGGGCGCCGGCGACGGTGGTGCAGTGCTGTGAGGTCGCGGTCTGGCTGCGGGAGCGGCTGGCGGCGGACGGGATCGAGGCGTACGCCAAGACGTCCGGGGCGAAGGGGCTGCATCTGCTGGCGGAGGTGGAGCCGGTGCCGTCGGAACGGGCCGTGGAGTACGCGAAGGCGCTGGCCGTGGAGGCGGAGAAGGCCATGCCCCGGCTGGTCGTGCACCGGATGACGCGGAGTCTGCGGGCGGGGAAGGTGTTCGTCGACTGGAGCCAGAACGCTGCGCGGAAGACGACGGCGACGCCGTACACGCTGCGGGCGCGGGCCGAGCCGAGTGTGTCGGCGCCGGTGACGTGGGAGGAGGTGGAGGGGTGCGGGTCGGTGCGTCAACTCACCTTTCTGGCAACGGACATGGGGGGACGGCTGCGGGAGTACGGGGATTTGTTGGGGCCGTTGCTCGACGCGAAGCGGGCGGGGGTGGTGCCTTGATTTTCGCCCCCGCCGCCCCTGCCCGTCCCGTCACTGGGGGCTCCGCCCCCAGACCCCCGATCGGCCCTGAAGGGGCCTCGTCCTCAAACGCCGGACGGGCTGATTTTTAGTGGACGACGTTGGGAAGTGGCCGGACGGGCTGAGTTTTGGTGGCCGGCGTCGGGAAGTGGCCGGACGGCCTGGACAGTGGTGGCCCGCGTCGGCCGGGCATCGTCACACCTTCCCCCACGTGTGCCGATCCCGGGCCATCGCGTGCAGCGCCTCCACATCCGCCGGCTTCAGCACCCCGCCCGTCCTTGCCAGGCCGGGGAGTTCCGTGTCCTGGAGGACGCGGACCTCGCGGAGGGGGGTCGTGACCGTGACGTCGGTCGGGCCGGCCAGCGCCAGCAAGGGGCGGACCTCGGCCGTGAGGGCGTAGGAGGCGCGGTCGGCGTCGGAGCGGACTCGGCGGAGGAGGGGGAGGGGGTCGCGGCGGCCCAGGGTGACCATGGGGTCGGCGATGCGGACGCGTTGCTTGCGGGCGTACAGGGTGTGGACGGCGAAGAGGCCGCCGGGGCCGATCACCAGGTGGTGGAGGCGGTCGCCGCCGGGGAGCGGGATCGAGTGGAGGGTGTGCCAGCCGGCGCCGTCGAGTGCGTCCAGGGCCTCGCCGACGGCCTGTTCGGCGGTGAGGGCGCGGCGCCGCCGGTCGGGGCGGAGCCGGTGCTGCGGGCCGGGGTCCCGGTCGAGGGCGAGGTGGAGCGCCTCGCCGGGGCGGTTGGGCGCGAGGTCGTCGTCGGGGTGGAGGGAGAGCCGCGCGAGTTCCGCGGGGGTCGGGACCGGCGGCGGGCCGATCGTGACCGGGCCGGTGAGGAAGGGGCCGAGGGCGTGCAGCACGTCCTCCCTGCTGTCCTCGCTGAGCAGGTTGATCCTGGCCGCCTCCCGGTCGTACCAGGCGACGTTCCTTCCGTCCGTGTGACAGACGTACAGCCGTTCCTGACCATGGCGCCAGGTCGGTACGATGCGCAGTCCGCTCATGCACCATCACCCCTCGACCATGGGAACAGGCGGGGTGCTCAAGGGGCAAGAACCCGGTTACCTTTGGGTCAGTCGCTGGGGCTTGGGGAGGCGCCGTTGCGGACGCGCAGGAAGCAACCCGACGTACCCGCTCCGGACACTCCGTGGAGCGAGATCGTCACCGGTCTGTGGATGGGCGGGCACGAGTTCAGAGGGCGCTCCGGGCAACGGGAGTTCGCGGTGGTGCGGGACGAGTTCGATCTCGTGCAGACGCTGCTGCGGCTGCCGGGACACGGGCCCGACTCCGGCGTGGAGCACCATGTGTGGCCGATTCCGGACGGTCCGCTGGACGGGACGCAGCTCGCGGGCGTGATGCGGCTGGCCCGGGCCGCGTGCGAGGCGCTGGACGACGGGCGGAAGGTCCTCGTCCGCTGCTATCACGGCTACAACAGGTCGGGGCTCGTCGTGGCGCACGCGCTGGTCCGGCGCGGGTACTCCACCGAGGAGGCGATACGGCTGATCCGCACCCGCCGCTCCCCGTGGGCGCTGCACAACGAACTGTTCGTGGAGTATCTGCGGGCGGGACTGTCCACGGCACGGCTGCTGGAGGAGCTGGCCGAGTAGCCGAGTAATCGTTTCCCCCCGACCCACTGACCAGCATGAACAAAAAGGACTTCCGTACGAATAGGGTGTACGGGTGCCGCTCCGTCGTCCCCTCCGCACCACCGCCGTCACCGCCGTTGTCGCTCTGCTGCTCGCGACCGCGGTGGCCTGCGGCGACACCGGCGCGCTGCGCGGCGCGGGCGCGACCCCGACGGCGACCAGCCCCGCCAAGCTCTGGCCGAACATGTCGCCCGCCGCCTCCCCCGCCTACGACTTCGACGAGGCCGACACCGAGATCGTGCAGGGCGTCACCGTCCCCGGCGACGACATCCGCAAGGTGGACCCGATCGCCGTCGTACGGGCCGAGATCGCCGCGAACCCCGGCGACTACGTCGGCTCCAAGGCGCCGTACCGGGGAACCGCCGAGCGGATCGGCGACTGTGCGAAGGGCGGGGACCGGAGCAAGTGCCCCGTCCTCAAGCCGTACTACCGCGACGTGACGGGCGACGGACACGACGACCTGACGCTCGGCTTCCGGCTGCTGCCCACCAAGATGACGGCCGTGCGGGTCTACACCGTCGAGAAGCACCGGCTCGTGCAGGTCATGGCCAACGACGACGCGGTGAGCGGGGTCGAGCTGGCCGGGCGTTCCGTGATCATCCGCTCGCCGTCCGAGCTGGCGGGGTACGAGTACCGCGTGCAGTGGACCTGGGACGCCGACCAGAAGGCGATGCTGCTGACCCACGACGAGTTCCTGCGCACGGGCAGCCGTAAGCACGGTGTCCGCCGCGCGACGCCCGCGCCCGTCACGTCGGCCACCCCGTGACGGGGCTCGCGCTGCCCCGGTGGGCCGGGACACTCGCCTTCAAGTCCGCCGTGTTCATCACGGTGATGTGCTGCGCGCTGGCCGCGCTGCTCGGCGTGCTCGTGCATGTGTCGGTGACCGACCGGACCGTGGGCCAGGCCCGCCAACTGGCGCTGTCGCGGCTGCGGACGGCGACGGCGCAGTACGAGGCCGGGGACTCGCTGCTGCACGGCGCCGGGGTCGATCCCGCGAGCTTGCCCGTGGCGCTGCGGCGGCTGGCCGAGGACGGCGAGCGGGGCACCATGGTCGGCAGGCACCGGGGGCGCCCCACGATGTGGGCGGCGGGACCGGCCGACGGCGGGCGGGTGCTGGCCGTGGCCGTCGACTACTCGCAGGGCGCGGACACCATCGCCGGGCTCGACCGGGCGATCGTGGGGTCCTCGGCGCTGGCGATCGGGGCGACCCTGCTGTTCGGCGCGTTCGCGGTGACCCGGGTGACCCGGCGGCTGCACGGGACCGCGCAGGTGGCCCGGCGGATCAGCGCCGGCGACCTGGACGCGCGGGTCGACGATCCCCGTACGAAGGACGCGAGCCGGCCGCAGGACGAGGTGGCCGCGGTGGCCGCCGCGCTCGACACGATGGCCTCCTCGCTCCAGGGCAGGCTGCTGACCGAGCAGCGGTTCACGGCGGACGTGGCGCACGAGCTGCGCACCCCGCTGACCGGGCTGCACGCGGCGGCCGAACTGCTGCCGCCGGGGCGGCCGACCGAGCTGGTGCGGGACCGGGTGGCCGCGTTGCGCACCCTCACCGAGGACCTGCTGGAGATCTCCCGGCTCGACACCCGGCGGGAGAAACTGGAGCTTGGCACCGAGCAGTTGGGGGCGGTGGCCGCGCGGGTGGTCCAGGCGTCGGGGACGGACACGGAGGTCGTCGTCGTACGGGACGAGTGGGTGGAGACGGACCGGCGGCGGCTGGAGCGGGTGCTCGGGAATCTGGTCGCGAACGCGCACCGGCACGGGCGGGGGCCGGTGGTGGTGACCGTGGACGGGGCGGTGGTGACCGTGCGGGATCACGGGGACGGATACCCGGGGTATCTCCTGGAGCACGGGCCGCAGCGGTTCCGGACGGAGGGGGGAGCTACGGGGCATGGGCTGGGGCTGACCATCGCGCTCGGGCAGGCGGAGGTGCTGGGGGCGCGGTTGGAGTTCGCGAACGTGGCGGACGGCGGGGCGCTGGCCACCCTGACACTGCCTCAGTGAGCCGCCCGCAGCCCTGATGGCGCAGCACGAGAAGCGCCCTCCCCGAACCCCTCCTAGTGTGGCGATCAGTCAGGTTCGCCCCATTTCTGGAGGTACCCCCATGTCCCTCAGCCTCTCCCTCCGTCGTATCGGTATAGCGGTCGCCGCCGGTGCGCTCGTCACCGCGGCCGCCGTCACACCGGCCGTGGCCGACGACGAATGGGGCGACCAGGACCAGAGCGTCAGCAGCTCCCAGGACGACGACGGCTGGAACCAGCGCGGCGACGAGGACTCCGACGGCCGCGGCGACTACCAGCAGGGCGACGACAACGGCCGTGGTGACGACGACGGCCGTGGCGACTACAACCAGGGCGGCGAGCACCACAACAACCCGCGCCTGTACCGGGGCGTCGTGACGGCGCGCGAACTGGCCCTGCGCTCCCGGCCGGACCGCGGCAGCAGGATCATCCGGTACGCGCACCGCGGCGAGCACGTCTCGATCTTCTGCAAGACGAGGGGCTCCAACGTCGACGGCAACCACCTCTGGTACCTGCTCACGGACGGCACCTGGGCCTGGGGTTCGGCGCGCTACATCGACAACATCGGCCCGGCCCCCCGCTGGTGCTGACGGACGAGACACACGCACCACCCAAGGCACACAACCCGTCCCATTTGGGTAAGTTCCGGACATGACCAACGCCGGAACCACCGTCACAGCGGACCTTCCCACACCCGCTGTACGCCTTCCCCGGCGCCGTGGCATCGAACTCACCCTCATCGTCGTAGCCGTACTCCTCTCGGTGTACGGCTACTGCGCTGTCGGTCTGGCCAGGAACGGCACGGTCCCGCCCGGCGCCGCCGGCTACGGCGCCGGGCTCGGCGTGCTCGCCCTGCTGGCGCATGTGGCGGTGCGGCTGCGGGCCCCGTACGCCGACCCGCTCCTGCTCCCGATCGGGGTGCTCCTCAACGGCCTCGGCCTGGTCCTGATCTACCGGCTCGACCTGGAGACCCCGGGCGACCGGGCCGCGCCCACCCAACTCGTGTGGTCCACCCTGGGCGTGACCCTCTTCATCGTCGTGGTCCTCGCCCTGCGCGACCACCGCGTCCTCCAGCGGTACGCCTACGTCTGCGTGGCCGCCGCGCTCGTGCTCCTCACCCTCCCGGTCCTCTTCCCGGCCGTGAACGGGGCCCGGATCTGGATCCGGATCGCCGGATTCTCCATCCAGCCGGGCGAGTTCGCGAAGGTGCTGCTCGCGATCTTCTTCGCCGCGTATCTCGCGGCCAACCGCAACGCGCTCGCCCACGCCGGCCGCCGCGTGTGGCGCCTCCAGCTCCCCACCGGCCGCGTCCTCGGCCCGATCGTCGCGATCTGGCTGATCAGCGTCGGCGTGCTGGTCCTGGAACGCGACCTCGGCACCTCGCTCCTCTTCTTCGGCCTGTTCGTGACCCTCCTCTACGTCGCCACCGGCCGCACCGGCTGGATCGCGGTCGGCCTGCTGCTCGCGGCCCTCGGCGCGGTCGCGGTCGGCCGGCTCGAACCGCACGTCCACAGCCGCGTCCTCGACTGGCTGCACCCCTTCGCGTCGATCGACGCGGGCCAGGGACCCAACCAACTCGCCCAGTCCCTCTTCGCGTTCGCGGCCGGCGGCCTGCTCGGCACGGGCCTGGGCCTCGGCCACTCGATCCTCATCGGCTTCGCCGCGAAGTCGGACTTCATCCTGGCCACCGCGGGCGAGGAACTGGGCCTGGCCGGCCTCTCCGCGATCTTCATCCTCTACGGCCTGCTCGTGGAGCGCGGCTACCGGGCGGGCCTCGCGCTGCGCGACCCCTTCGGCCGGCTGCTCGCGGTCGGGCTCGCCTCGATCGTCGCGCTCCAGGTGTTCGTGATCGCGGGCGGGGTGACCGGCCTGATCCCGCTGACCGGCATGGCGATGCCGTTCCTCGCCCAGGGCGGCTCCTCGGTCGTCACCAACTGGGCGATCGTGGCCCTGCTGATCCGGATCAGCGACTCGGCCCGCCGCCAGTCCGACTACGACATCGAGGTGGCCGCGTGACCGACGCCATGACCCGGCACATCCGCCTCGCGGCGGCCTTCTGCACCCTGCTGCTGCTCGCCCTGCTGGTGAACGCCACCCGCATCCAGATCTTCCAGTCCCGGCCCTACGACGACAATCCCGCCAACCGCCGCCAGACCATCGCCCGTTACGCCCAGCCGCGCGGCGCCATCCTCGTCGGCGGCAGGAAGATCACCGGGTCCCGGGACTCCGGCGAGCAGCTCCGCTACGAACGGACTTACAGGGACGGCCCGTTGTACGCCCCCGTCACCGGCTTCGCCTCGCAGGAGTACGGCACGACGTTCCTGGAGCACTCCGAGGACGGCATCCTCTCCGGCACCGACGAGATGCTCTCGCCGTTCCCCCTGTGGAACGACCTGACCCGCGCCCAGAACCCCGGCGGCAATGTCGTCACCACCCTCGACCCGGCCGCGCAGAAGGCGGCCTACGACGGGCTGGGCACCCGCACGGGCGCGGTCGCCGCGATCGAACCGTCCACCGGCCGCGTCCTCGCCCTGGTCTCCACCCCGTCCTACGACCCGGGCGCGCTCTCGGGCAACGGTCGTACCGCGAACCGCAGTTGGGCCCGCCTGAACGCCGATCCGGACAAGCCGATGCTCAACCGGGCGGTACGGCAGACCTATCCGCCGGGTTCGACGTTCAAGGTGGTCACCGCGGCGGCGGCGCTGGACGCGGGGGTGGTGACGGACCTGGACGCGGCGACGAGGTCCCCCGACCCGTTCACGCTCCCCGGTACCTCGACGACCCTCACGAACGAGGGCGACGGCTGCGCGGACGCGCCGCTGCGCTCCGCCTTCGAGTGGTCGTGCAACACGGTGTTCGCGAAGCTGGGCGTGGATGTCGGGGTGCGGAACATGAGGGGCACGGCGGAGGCGTTCGGCTTCAACGACACCGGCGTGCGGATCCCGTTCGCGGTCTCCCCCAGCACCTTCGACACCTCGGTGGACAGGGCCCAGTTGGCGCTGTCGTCGATCGGCCAGTACAACACGCGGGCCACGCCGTTGCAGATGGCGATGGTCGCGGCGGCGGTCGCGAACGGCGGGCAGGTGCGGCAGCCGTACCTGGTGGAACGTACGACGAGGCGGGGCGGCGAGACGGTCTCGACGGCCGGATCGTCCCGCCCGGTCCGCCAGGCCATGCATCCCGCAACGGCCGTACAGATGAGGGAACTCATGGAAGACGTGGTGACGGAGGGCACCGGCACGAACGCGGCGATCCCCGGTGCCACGGTCGGCGGCAAGACCGGTACCGCGCAGCACGGCATCGGCAACTCCGGTACGCCGTATGCCTGGTTCGTGTCCTGGGCGCAGGGCGAACGGGACATGGAGCCGAAGGTGGCGGTCGCGGTGGTGGTCGAGGACGCGTCGGCGGACCGCTCCGACATCAGCGGGGGCGGGGACGCGGCGCCGATCGCCAAGGCGGTGATGGAGGCGGTGCTCGGCCTGTGAGACGGGGGGTGTCACGGCACGGGCGCCCGACCTATCGTCCGGTTCATGACTGAGCCGTTGACGGTACCCGCGTACGAACTCGCCCAGGTCAACATCGGCCGACTCCAATTCCCGCTGGACTCCCCGGAGTTGAAGGACTTCGTGGACGCCCTCGACCCCGTGAACGCCGTCGCCGACGCGGCCGGGGGTTTCGTGTGGCGCCTCCAGTCCGACTCCGGCAACGCGACCGACGTACCCGTCCTCGGCGACGAGTGGCTGATCATCAACATGTCGGTCTGGCGCGACACGGACGCCCTGACCGCGTTCATGTACCAGGGGCGGCACCGGGAGTTGCTGGCCCGCCGCCGCGAGTGGTTCGAGCGGATGCGGGAGGCGATGGCGGCCCTGTGGTGGGTCCCGGCGGGCCACCGCCCCACGGTCGCGGAGGCGGAGGAACGCGTCCTGCACCTCCGCGCGCACGGCCCGACCCCGTACGCGTTCACCCTGCGGACGTCGTTCCCACCCCAGGGCGCGGAGCCGGCCGGGCCGGTCGACATCCCTGAGGGGCTGGGCTGTTCGGTCTAGATCCCGGGACCGGGACCGGGACCGGGCAGGGGCTCGCGGCGCCGCAGCCAGTCCTGCGGCACGCCGTCGAGCCCCGTCCGGGCGGCCACGACGCCGCCGGTGATGGCGCAGGTCGTGTCGACGTCGCCGAAGCCCTCGGCGGTGGTCCAGAGGGCGGAGGTCAGGTCGTCGGGGTGCCTGGCGGCCGACCAGACGGCGAAGGGGACGGTGTCGTCGGCGCGGATGCGCTGCCCGTTGCCCAGGAGGTCGGAGGCCCGCCACGGCTCGGTGGCGAACGGCACGTCGGCAGCCCTCAACAGCCCTTCCCTTACGGCGCTTTCGGGCGTGCGCGCCGCCACCGCCTCCAGGGTCAGCTCCCGCCGCACGGACAGCGCGGCGGCGACGGCCACGGCGACCGCGCCGGCGATGCCCTCGGGGTGGGCGTGGGTGACCTCGGCGGACAGGGTCGCCTGGGTCACGACCCGGTCGAGGTCGTCGTGGAACCACGCGCCCAGCGGAGCGGCACGCATCGCGGCACCGTTGCCGAGGCTGCCCTGGCCGTCGAACAGTTCGCGCGCCGACTCCCGCCAGCGGTGCGGCTCCTGGAGCAGCAGGGGCAGCAACTGGTGCATGCCGTGGCCGTATCCACGGGCCGGATCGGCGTCGTAGCTCAGCGCGAAGGCCCGGGCGAGGGGCTCCTGTCGGATCTCGCCGTGCTCGTCGAGCACCCGGAGGATGCCGAGGGCCATCGCGGTGTCGTCCGTCCAGTGCCACTCCGGTTCCTGCGGGGTGCGCCGGGCGCGGACCTCGTCGTAGGCCCGGCGGGGTTCGCGGAAGAGCGGGAACCAGCGCTCGCCGAACGCGTCGCCGAGGGCGAGCCCCTCCAAACTCCGCCGGGCCGGGGTCACTTGGCCTTCCTGGCTTCCGAGCGGACCTGGAGGGTCGTCTTCGCGGAGAACGCCAGGTCGACGTCCGAGGGGTCCTGGGTGACGGTCGCCGCGGTGGTCCAGGCGACCGCGGCGGCGGTGTTGCCGTCGGCCCAGGCGCAGGTCGGATAGGTGACGGTGACGCTGAGCTTCTTCTGGCTGAGCACCTCGCAGGAGACCGTGACCCCGCCTTCGGTGAAGTCCTTGCGGGGTACGGCCACGGTCACCCCGTCGGCCTCGCCCGCGCCCTTCAGCATGCCCTCGCGGGCCTCGTCCGTGTTCTTGAACCGGCCGTACATCCCCGACAGGGCCAGCGTGCCCTTGGTCGCGTCGCCGTTGAGGGTGTAGGTGCCGACGACGGCCACGGTGTCCTTGGCGTCCCAGGCGCCGTCCGCCTCCTGCTCGATCTTCTGCCCCTCGGTGCGGGAGAGGTCGTCGGCGAGTTCGAAGCGGCCGTCGACCAGCGTCTTCGGCAGCGTCAGCACGAAGTCCGCCTCGGGGAACCCGGTGGCGGACCGGCTGCCGACCGTCAGCACGACGGCCATGAAGATCACCAGCGCCACACCGAGGGCCCCGCCGACGATCCCCAGCGCGAACCCGAGCCCGCGCTTCTTCGGGGGCGGCGGGAAGGCGGGCGGAGGGGCGCCCCAGCCGTAGGGCTGCTGGCCGTACGGGGGCTGGGCGTAGGGCTGTTGACCGTACGGGGGCTGGCCACCGTAGGGCTGTTGCGGCGGCTGCGGCGGTCCGAACTGCTGCGGGGGATACGGCTGTTGGGGGTACTGCTGCGGGTACGGCTGCTGGGGTTGCGGCTGTTGGGGATACGGCGGCTGCTGCGGCGGCGGAGGCATGGACACGCCAGCACCGTACATGCGGGATATGCAGAACGTGCGAACGGAGGGATTGACGAGCTTGCTGACAAGCAGTCTCATAAGACAGTGGAGGATGTGACCCCCGGTAACACACCGACCTGCGAGGTGGGAGAACCATGACGACCCTGACCGAAGCCGACGCGGTCGACGGGCTGCGCGACGCGCTCGGCCTGCTCAAGGACCGCGAGCAGGTGGCCGAACGGCTGCTCGCCTCCTCCGCCAGGCACTCCTTCGACCCCGACAAGGAACTCGACTGGGACGCGCCCTTCGAGGACGGCAAGTGGTTCTGGCCGCCGGAACTGGTCTCGCTCTACGACACCCCGCTGTGGCGGCGGATGGGCGAGGAGCAGCGGATCCTGCTCTCCCAGCACGAGGCCGCGGCGCTCGCCTCGCTCGGTATCTGGTTCGAGCTGATCCTGATGCAGCTGCTCGTCCGGCACATCTACGACAAGGCGGCGACGAGCGCGCATGTGCGCTACGCGCTCACCGAGATCGAGGACGAGTGCCGGCACTCGAAGATGTTCGCGCGGCTGATCTCCCGCGGGGACGCGCCCTGGTATCCGGTGAGCCGGGCCCACCAGAACCTGGGACGGCTGTTCAAGACGATCTCCACGACGCCCGGTTCCTTCACGGCGACGCTGCTCGGGGAGGAAGTCCTCGACTGGATGCAGAGGCTGACGTTCCCGGACGAGCGGGTGCAGCCGTTGGTGCGGGGCGTGACGCGGATCCATGTGGTGGAGGAGGCGCGTCATGTCCGGTACGCCCGGGAGGAGTTGAGGCGGCAGATGATCACCGCGCCCCGGTGGTCGCAGGAGTTCACACGGGTCACGTCGGGTGAGTTCGCGCGGGTCTTCTCCGTCGCCTTCATCAATCCCGAGGTGTACACGAATGTGGGGCTGGACAAGCGGGAGGCGGTGGCGCAGGTGCGGGCGAGTGGGCATCGGCGGGAGGTCATGCAGAACGGCTCGAAGAAGCTGACGGACTTCTTGGACGACATTGGGGTGCTGAGGGGGGTTGGGCGGCGGTTGTGGAAGGCTTCGGGGCTGCTGGCTTGAGTTCGTAGTGCGGGCCGGTGGGGGCTGGTCGCGCAGTTCCCCGCGCCCCTAAAAGGCCGGACCAGCTTGGGCGCTTCTTAAGTAAGGGGCGCGGGGCTGTGTCAATTTGCGGCTCCGCCGCGTGGGCGCGACCAGCCCCCACCGACCCGCACCCGCCCGACTACCCTGCCCCTATGTCCCCCGCCGCTTCCACTCCCGCCTACCGCCGCCTGAACGTCGAGGAGCGGCGAAGCCAGCTCCTCGACGCCGCCCTCACCCTCTTCGCGCACCGCGCGCCCGAGGAGGTCTCCCTCGACGACGTGGCGGAAGCGGCCGGCGTCTCGCGGCCCCTGGTGTACCGGTACTTCCCGGGCGGCAAGCAGCAGCTCTACGAGGCCGCGCTGCGTTCCGCCGCCGAGGAACTCCAGCAGTGCTTCGACGAACCGCGCGAGGGCCCGCTCCTCCCCCGCCTCGCCCGCGCCCTCGACCGCTACCTCGGCTTCGTCGACCAGCACGACGCCGGTTTCAGCGCGCTGCTCCAGGGCGGGAGCGTGGTGGAGACATCCCGTACGACAGCCATCGTGGACGGGGTCCGGCGGGCCGCCGCCGTGCACATCCTCAGCCATCTCGGCGTCGCCGAACCGGGCCCGCGGCTGCGGATGACCGTACGGATGTGGATCACGGCCGTGGAGGCGGCCTCCCTCATCTGGCTCGACGAGGACAAGCAGCCGCCCGTCGACGAGCTGCGGGACTGGCTGGTCGACCAGTTCGCGGCGGCGCTGGCGGTGACGGCCCGCCGGGACCCGCAGACCGCGGAGCTTGTCCGGTCGCTCGCGACGGATGGCCGAGACTGATGCCGTGAAGAGCGAAGAGACCCCGTTCGAGGGCGGCCCGATGGACGGGCGGTCCCTGCCGGTACTGGTCGGCCCCACCGGGAACCCGCCGAAGACCTACCGCATCCCGGTCCCCGACGACGCCGGCGGCCCGCCCACGATCCTCGTCTACCGCCGGGTGCCCAGGGCGCACAGCAAGCGGCTCGGGCTCCCCAAGGGCTGGAAGTACGAGTACTCCGCCGAAGGTGAAAAAGGGGCGGGGAAGCGCGGCGGCGCCCTGCGCTGGCCCTGGTCCAAACCGGACCCCGCACCAGACGCCACGCCGGGCGGCAAGCCGGACGACACCCACGGGTGACCAGGTTGCGCCGAACCGCGCACACCCGGCGCGCGGACCCTGCGCCCCCGTCTGATGCTCACGATGCGGGGCGGAAGGGCCGCCGCGCACCGGAGGTGATGACGTGTCAGGAAGGCTTCTGCGTCTGGTCTGTACGGCGGCGGTCGCGGCCGGCACCGTCCTCGCACCGCTGCCCGCCGCGGCCGTGCCCGATCCGCAGGCGCCCGGACAGCGGCCCGTGGCCGAGCTGCTGACGGACCTTCAGACGCTGTACCGGGACGCCGAGCAGGCCACGGAGACGTACAACGCCACCGAGGAGCAGCTGAAGAAGCAGCGCGCGAAGGTCGACCGCCTCGACTCCGAACTGGCCCGCGCCCGCCTCACCCTCCACGACAGCCGCGGCGCCGCTGGCCGGCTGGCGCGGGAGCAGTACCAGAACAGCACGGCCATCTCCCCGTACGTCCGCCTCCTCCTCGCCCGCGATCCGCAGCACGCGCTCGACGAGGGCCATGTCATCGGCCAGTTGGCGCGCGAGCGGGCCGAGACGGTGGGCCGCCTGGTCGGCAGCGAGAAGAAGAGCGACGGCCTGGCCCGCGCGGCCCGCAAGGCCCTCGACACCCGACTCACCCTGGCCACGCGCCAGAAGAAGGACCGCGACGACGTACGCAAGCGCCTGGCCGACGTCGAGAAGCTCCTCACGTCCCTCACCCCCGGCCAACTCACCGCCCTCGCCGCCTTCGAGAAGACCGACGTCGACAAGGCCCAGCAGAAGTTGGTCACTTCGGGTGCGTTGGGCGACGACAACCGCGAGCCCTCACGTGCGGGCGACCACGCGTTGCGCTACGCCGTACAGCAGATCGGCAAGCCCTACGAGTGGGGCGCGGAGGGCCCGAAGGCCTACGACTGCTCGGGGCTGACATCGGAGGCATGGGGCCACGCGGGCACCCCGATTCCGAGGACCAGTGAAGAGCAGTGGGCGCAACTCCCCAGAGTCCCGCTGAAGGAGCTGCGCCCCGGCGACCTGGTGATCTACTTCCCCAAGGCGACACACGTGGCCATGTATGTGGGCGACGGAAAGATCGTCCAGGCTCCGCGCACAGGCGAGAAGATCCAGGTATCGCCGATCGCGAGCTACCCGATCCTCGGAGCCGTACGTCCGGACCAGGCGCCCTAGGCCGTCACAGAAGCGAGGTACGCCCCCGTCTTCTCCGGCTCGTAGAAGAAGTTCTCGAAATCGGCCGGATCGTCGAACCCGTTGGCGAACCGATCCGCCACCGGCTGCAACTGCCCGGCCGCACCGATGAGGTTGAGAATGTGCTCCGGCGGCGGAGAGAGCATCGCGTTGGTCCACTTGGTGACGTGCTGCGCGGTGTCCCAGTACCGCTCGAACGTCGCGCGCATCCAGTCCCCGTCGAACTCCTTCTCGCCGTGTTCGAGGATCGACGCGAGATACGAAGCGGCGCACTTGGCCGCGGAGTTGGAGCCCTGCCCGGTGATCGGGTCGTTGGCGACGACGACGTCGGCGACGCCCAGGACCAGCCCGCCGCCGGGGAGCGGGCCGACCGGGTTGCGGACCGTGGGCGCGTAGCGGCCGGCCAACGTCCCACCCGCGTCGGTCAGTTCGACGTTCCGCGCCCGGTCGTACTCCCAGGGCACGAACTTCTCCATGAGTTCCAGGGTCAGGGAGAGGTGCGCCGCCGGGTCCTTGACTCCGTTGAAGACGTCCAACGGCCCACCGGGTATGCCCTCCCAGAACAGTATGTCCGCGCGGCCGGACGTCGTCAGTGTCGGCATGACGAACAACTCGCCCACGCCCGGCACCAGGTTGCAGCGGACCGCGTCGTAGTCCGGGTGCTCGGGACGCGGACCCAGACCGTGGACGTAGGAGACCGCGAGCGCGCGCTGCGGCTCGGCGTACGGGGAGCGCTCCGGGTCGCGGGCGAACATCGACACCAGCTCGCCCTTGCCGGCCGAGACGAGGACGAGGTCGTACGTACGGGAGAAGTAGTCGAGGTCGCCGACTGCGGCGCCGTGGATGACCAGTTGGCCGCCGCGCTGGGCGAAGGTCTCCATCCAGCCGGCCATCTTGACCCGCTGGTCGACCGACTGCGCGTACCCGTCGAGCCTGCCCACCCAGTCGATCGCGCGCTGTGTCGGCCCCGGGTCGTGCGAGCCGGGGGCGGCGACCGAGACGCCGAGTCCTACGATCTTCGGGGCCTGGGACTCCCAGAAGTTCAGCTGGAGATCGCGCTCGTGCTGCAGTGCCGTGGTGAACATGCACTGCGTCGACATGACCCGCCCGGAACGGATCTCGTCCGCCGTCCGGTTGGACATCAGGGTGACCTCGTACCCGTGCGACTGGAGTCCGAGGGCGAGTTGGAGCCCGGACTGGCCAGCTCCGACGACGAGTATCTTCCGCATGCGGGTGGTGACTCCTTGGTCGCGACTGATCGAGGACTGCTCGGGGGCTACTCGGGGGTGACGTCCAGCGCGTGGCCGACGAGCGCGAGCAGGGTCTCGATGGCCGAAATCCGCCGCCGCGCATCCATGATCATTACAGGTATGTGCGCGGGAATCGTCAATGCCTCCCGCACGTCCTCCGGGTCGAACCGCTCGCTGCCGTCGAAGTGGTTGACCGCGACGACGTACGGCAGGCCGCAGCTCTCGAAGTAGTCCAGCGCGGGGAAGCAGTCCTTGAGGCGGCGGGTGTCGGCGAGGACGACGGCGCCGATCGCGCCGCGCACCAGGTCGTCCCACATGAACCAGAACCGCTGCTGGCCAGGCGTACCGAACAGGTAGAGCACCAGGTCGTCGTCGAGGGTGAGACGGCCGTAGTCCATGGCGACCGTGGTGGTGGTCTTCTCCGGGGTGCCCGTGAGGTCGTCGGTCTCCTCGCTGGCCTCGGTCATCAGCGCCTCCGTCTGGAGGGGCTGGATCTCGGAGACGGCGCCGACCATGGTGGTCTTGCCGGCGCCGAAACCACCGGCCACCACGATCTTCGTGGCGACCGGCGCGCGGTTGCGGTCCAACTGCCAGGCCCGCGGCTGCTCCTCGTCGTCGAGGAGCGGGGAGACGCCGTAGGCGGCGGCGTCAGAGACGACGGAGTCCACTCAGCACCCTTTCCAGCAGAGCGCGGTCAGGACGGCCCGGGCCGTGACCGGTCCCGGTTCCGTACACACGGATCTTTCCCTGGTCCGCGAGATCGCTCAGGAGCACGCGGACCACACCGAGCGGCATCTTCAGCAGCGCGGCGATCTCTGCCACCGTGCGCATACGGCGGCAGAGTTCGACGATGGCGCGCATCTCCGGCATGACCCGGGTGTCGAGCGAGCCGTTCGTCAACTCCTTGCGTTCCTCCGGGGCTTCGAGCGCCGCCACGAAGGTCTCCACCAGGAGGACATGGCCGAAGCGGGTCCGGCCGCCGGTGAGCGAGTACGGGCGCACCCGGGCGGGTTTGCGGTCGCCGCCGCGCACGGGAAGCCTGTTCGGCGTACTGCCGCTGCCGCCGCCGGTCATCGGGCACTCTCCGCGGACGCGTCTTCGAGGGATTTCCGCAGCTCGCTGCGGAGTTCGGGGGTCAGCACATGGCCGGCGCGGCCGACGAAGAGCGCCATGTGGTACGACACGACGCTCATGTCGCAGTCCGCGGAGCCGTGCACACCGAGCAGCGAGCCGTCGCTGATCGACATCACGAACAGGCTGCCCTCCTCCATCGCGACCATGGTGTGCTTGACCGGGCCGGAGTCCATCAGCTTGGCGGCGCCGATGGTGAGGCTGCCGATGCCGGAGACGATGGTGGCCAGGTCGGCCGCGGAGCCTCGCGGTCCGGTGCGCTTGGTTTCGAGCGCTTCTCGGGCCTGATCGTTTCTGTGCGGGTCGGAGGAGAGGAGGAGCAGACCGTCGGAGGAGACGACGGCGACCGACTGGATGCCGGACACCTCCTCCACGAGGTTGCTCAGCAGCCAGTGCAGGTTACGGGCTTCGCTGCTCAGGCCGAAGGTACTGGGCGCGGTCAACTGCTTGCCTCCTCGACGGTGCCCCCCGTGGCTTCTTCGGATGGTGCGGTCGCGCCGCGCGGTGCCGGGACCGGGTTCTGGCCGGTCTTCTCGGCGATCTCCGCTTCTACGTCGCGGTAGCCGGCGGAGGCTCCGGCGCGGAAGCCGCCGAGTCTGCGGCGCAGGGCTTCGGCGTCTACGGTGCCGGTCCGCTGGCGCGGGGCCTGTGCGGGTTGGGTGATCTTTGGGGTGCGCTTGGGGAGGCCCTTGTCGGTGACGGGGTCCTCGTCTGCGCGTGTGTGCTCGGCCTCGGCTTCGCCCTCGGCCTTGCTCTCGCTCCCACCCGCACCGCCCGTGCGGCTTTCGTCGTCGGGTGCGGGTGGCCCCTGTGGGGCGGTCTCGCCGTCGGCGGCCGGCGGGTTCTCCGTAGCCAGGGGCAGCAGGAGTTCCATCGTCGTCTCGGCCGGGGACTCCCGTACCGTCGTCTCGGCCGGGGTTTCCCGGACCGCCTTCTCCGCCGGGGACTCCCGGACCGCCTTCTCCGCCGGATTCTCCCGTACCGCTCGCTCCGCCAGCGCGACCAGTGGGTCCTCGTCCGGCTTGGAACGGGCGTGCAGGACGTTGGAGTTGACCTCGGCCGCGGCGCCCGGGAGGGAGTAGGAGTGGGTGGTGCCGGTGGCCGGTGAGGACGCCGGTACGGCTGTCGCCGGGGCCGCCGCGAGGAGCGGGCCGGGCAGGACCACGACCGCCGCGACGCCGCCCTGCTTCTGGTCGCGGAGCTGGACGCGGACGCCGTGGCGGTGGGCCAGGCGGGCCACGACGTACAGGCCGAGGCCGAGGCCCTCCTCGCCCTCCTGGTCGTAGGGGGAGTCCGGGTCGAACTCGGTGAGGCGGGTGTTGAGGCGGGTCATGCGGTCGTCGGTCATGCCGATGCCCTCGTCCTGGACGGAGAGCATGACCTCGCCGTTCTCCAGGAGCCAGCCGGAGATCTCGACGGGGGCGTCCGGCGGGGAGAACGAGCTGGCGTTCTCCATGAGTTCGGCGAGCAGGTGGCTCAGGTCGTCCGCCGCGAAGCCCGCCACGTGCGCGTGCGGCGGGAGGGCCGAGATGCGGACGCGTTCGTAGCGCTCGATCTCGCTGACGGCGGCCCGGACGACGTCGACGAGCGGGACCGGGCCCGCGTGCTGCTGGACGTGTTCGGTGCCGGCGAGGACGAGGAGGTTCTCGCTGTGCCGGCGCATGACCGTGGCGAAGTGGTCCAGCTTGAAGAGGGTGGAGAGGCGGTCGGGGTCCTGCTCGCGCTCCTCCAGGCCCTCGATGACGGCGAGTTGGCGCTCGACGAGGCCGAGGGTGCGCAGCGCGAGGTTGACGAAAGTGCCGCCGATGCTGGTGCGCAGGCGCTCCAACTGGTCGCTGGAGTCGGTGACTTCGGCGCGGAGCTCCTCGCGGGCGTCGGCCATCCGCTGGCGCTGGCCGACCAGGTGCTTGCGGTCGGCCTCCAGGGTGGCGATGCGCTCGTGGAGGGCGACGGCGTGCGCGTGCAGGGAGTTGACCGAGCGGACGACCTGGGCGAACTCGTCGTTGCGGCCGGTGAACTTGATGGCTTCCTCGGCCGCCGGGTCCTCGGCGCCGGCCAGCCGGGCCGAGCCGCGGCGCAGCACCGAGAGCGGGCGGGTGAGGGTGCGGGCCATGGCGGTGGCGATGCCGACGGCGAGCAGCATGAGGGCGCCGAGGATCGCGACGCGCAGCTCCAGCGCCTTGACGTCGTCGTCGCGCAGCTGGGCGAGGTCCTTGGAGCGGTGCTCGTAGAGGGCGGACTCCTCGCCGCGCATCAGGTCGACCCGGGCGGAGAGCGCCGCGTCGAGCTTCTTGGTGCTGGTGTCCAACTCGCTGTCGGACAGCGTGGGTTGGTCGGTGAGGGAGGCGAGGTACTTCTCGGCGGTGTTGACCTCGGGTCCGGTGACCGTGGAGTCGTAGCCCGCCACGGCCGTCTTCGTCGCGGTCTCGCGGAAGTCGGCGAGGGCGGCGTCGGAGCGCAGCCGGGCCTGCTGGGCGGCGGCGCTGAGGGCGTCGCGCTGCTTGGTCTGGGCGGGCGTCGAGCCGGTCTCGGTGACGGGGAGGCCGGTGATGGCGCTGATGACCGTCTTGGTACTGGTCGGCACGTTCAGCGCGGCCAGCAGCAGTCCGCGGGCGGCGGCGGCCTGCTGGACGGCGGCGTCGAGTTCGGCGAGCGCGTAGGCGCCGGAGCCGGCCCGTGGCGGCATCTGCTCGGCCAACTGCTCGGCGAGCCGGTGCAGTTCGGTGATGGCGCCGGAGTACGCGACATGCGCCTCCAGGGCGCTGCTCTGGCCGGTGAGTGCGGCCCGTCGTACGGCGGCGACGTCGTCGAGGTCGGAGCGGAGCGCGGCGGAGATGTCGGTGTCGGCGCGCAGTTCGTCGACCTGGCGGTCGACGCGGGCGCTGCGGTCCTCGTCGGGGGCCTGGGACTTGGGGCGTCCGGCGGCGATGTAGGAGGTGACCTCGTCCCGCTCGTCGGCGAGCGAGTGGGCCAGCGACAGCGCGTCCTGGGTCTGCTCGGCGAGCGTCACCAGGTCCTGGGAGTCGTGGAGTTGGCCGGAGGCGGTGACAAGGGAGGGGACACCGGCCGCGGCGATGGCGGCGGCCACCACGGCCACGGCGACGATGAGCCGGTTGCGGACGTGGGTGCTGCGCCCCTTGCCCGCGGGATCGGGCGTGACGGCACCGGTGGCGCCCCCCTGAGGGGCCGTCTGCTTGCCTGTGCGCCGAGGCCGCTTTTTCTGCACCGGTGCTCGCATTCCTGACTCGTGATACCCATGGGGCCGGGTGACGCTCCGTCATCCCGGTACGGCGACCCTCCCAGTGCCGGTGGGCAGCGGTCGCGCATCATCCGGGCCGCCACCCGAAGGAGTGAACCCCGTTGGGGAGTTGGCGGGCAAGTTCCGGCGGCCCGCCCTGCGGCCCTGCGGGCCGCGCCGGTTGGACGTGAGCGGCGGGCTTTGGCAGGATTCGCCGCCACGTAATCCCGGAGTGATCCATTCCAGCCCAAACCAGGCGTCTGACCTGCGAGGCTGCGCCGATTCGGCAATCAGTGCCAACGTTTTGCGAGGCCTGTGAAGAGGTCGTGCAGACTGGCCGAATGCGTACGGAACTTGTGTCGGAACCCGGCGACCCGAACCGACCCAACGAGGACTTCGCGAGCGTCGGCCTTCCGGCCTCGGGGCAGGGCGGTTCGCTGATCGTCCTGGACGGAGTGACCCCGCCGAGAGGGGAGACGGGCTGTCTGCATCCGGTCCCCTGGTACACCGCGCGGCTGGGTGGCGCGCTGACCGAACTGACCGTTTCCTGCCGGGATCTGACGCTGGCGGAGATTCTCTCCCGGGCGATCGTCCGAACATCCGAGGCACACGCCACCACCTGTGACCTTTCTCACCCACGCACCCCGCAGGCAACCGTGGTGCTGGCCCGCTGGTCGCGGGAGGAGATCGAATATCTGGTCCTTTCGGACTCCGCCCTGCTCGTGGACTCCCCGGCCGGCGAGGTGACCGCCGTACTGGACGACCGCCTCTCGCGCCTGCCGCGCGCCGCTCGGGCCACGGACGAGCTGATCGACGCCACGCTCCGTAACAAGGAGGGCGGCTTCTTCACGGCCGCCGCCGATCCCTCGGTCGCGCGGCGGGCGGTGACGGGCACGCTCCCCCGCGCCGGGGTCCGCGCCCTCGCCGCCCTCACGGACGGGGCGACGAGGTGGGTGGAGAAGTTCGGCGAGGGCGACTGGGCACAGTGCCTCGCCCTCGTCCGGAAGGAGGGCGCGGCGGAGCTGGTGAGCCGGGTGCGGGCGCTGGAGCGGGCCGACGCGGAGACGCGGACGTATCTGCGCCGGAGCAAGACGCACGACGACGCGACGGTCGTGTACGTCGAACTGTGAGCCGCTACGTCCGCTCTCACCGCTTCGAGTTCACTTCTCCATGACGCCGTTCAACTGGTGGAGCAGCCGGGCGAGTTCGGCGACCTCGCGACGGTCCCAGTGGGAGAGCTGGCTGACGTAGCGGGCCCGCCGGGCCTCGCGGACGTGGGCGACGCGGCGCCGGCCCTCGTCGGTGAGGTCGACCAGCCAGGCGCGGCCGTCCGCCGGGTCGGGCTCGCGGGCGATCAGGCCCAGCTCCTCCAGGGCGCGCAGCTGGCGGGACATGGTGGCCTTGCCGACGCCGATGTAGGCGGCGAGTTCGGTGGCCCGCTGCCGCCCGTACTCGTCCAGCCGGACCAGCAGACCGTACGCGGCGGACTCCAGGTCGGGGTGGACCTCACGGGCCATCTCGCCCTGGTTGGCCCGGGCCCGCCGGAAGAGGAACGTCAACTCGCGTTCCAGGGACAGGTATTCGGGATCGGGATCCGGGATCCCGCTGTCGTTTCTGTCCTCGTCCTTGTGCACGTCAGCACCCATGTTCTGCTTTCCTGATCGTGAAAGTCGCCGCAGTTTCGCCAGTATTTCGCAGGGTGGGACCTACGTACGACGAAGGCCCGGGCCCCTCGTGAAAAGGGACCCGGGCCTTCACCTGACCGGTGGCGTCCGTCACGCCGCCACCGGAACCTCCGGGGTCGCGCCGTTCGTCGCTGGCGACAGGGCCAGCTCCAGGACCTGACGGACGTCCGTCACCGCGTGGACGTCCAGCTTGTCCAGGACCTCGGCCGGGACGTCGTCCAGGTCGGGCTCGTTGCGCTTCGGGATGATCACCGTGGTGACCCCCGCCTGGTGCGCGGCGAGCAGCTTCTGCTTCACCCCGCCGATCGGCAGGACCCGGCCGGTCAGCGAGACCTCACCGGTCATCGCCACGTCCGTACGGACCAGCCGGCCGCTGAGCAGCGACGCGAGAGCGGTCGTCATCGTGACACCCGCGCTCGGGCCGTCCTTCGGCACCGAACCCGCCGGGAAGTGGATGTGCACGCCCCGGTCCTTCAAGTCGGCGACGGGCAGCTCCAGTTCGGCTCCGTGCGAGCGCAGGAACGACAGGGCGATCTGCGCGCTCTCCTTCATCACGTCACCGAGCTGACCGGTCAGGGTCAGACCCGCCGCGCCCGTCTCCGGGTCGGCCAGCGACGCCTCGACGTAGAGGACGTCACCGCCCGCGCCGGTGACCGCGAGGCCGGTGGCGACACCGGGGACCGCCGTACGGCGCTCCGCCGGGTCCTGGGCGGACTCGGGCACGTGGTGCGGCCGGCCGATCAGAGCGCGCAGATCCGCGTCCTTGACGGTGAACGGCAGCTCCCGCTCGCCCAGTTCGTGCTGCGCGGCGATCTTGCGGAGCAGCCGGGCGATCGACCGCTCCAGGGTGCGGACGCCCGCCTCACGCGTGTATTCACCGGCGAGCTTGCGCAGCGCGCTCTCGTCGATGACGACCTCGTCGTCCTTGAGACCGGCCCGCTCCAGCTGGCGCGGGAGCAGGTGGTCACGGGCGATGACGACCTTCTCGTCCTCGGTGTAGCCGTCCAGCCGGACCAGTTCCATCCGGTCGAGCAGTGCCTCCGGGATGGCTTCGAGCACGTTGGCCGTCGCCAGGAACACCACGTCGCTCAGGTCGAGTTCGACCTCCAGGTAGTGGTCGCGGAAGGTGTGGTTCTGCGCGGGGTCGAGCACTTCGAGGAGCGCGGCGGCCGGGTCCCCCCGGTAGTCGGACCCCACCTTGTCGATCTCGTCGAGCAGGACCACCGGGTTCATGGACCCGGCCTCCTTGATGGCGCGGACGATACGGCCGGGCAGCGCGCCGACGTACGTACGCCGGTGGCCGCGGATCTCCGCCTCGTCCCGCACACCGCCGAGCGCGACCCGGACGAACTTCCGTCCCATCGCGTGCGCGACGGACTCGCCGAGCGAGGTCTTGCCGACACCGGGCGGACCGACGAGGGCCAGTACGGCGCCGCCGCGCCGCCCGCCGACGACACCCAGCCCGCGCTCGCTGCGGCGCTTGCGCACGGCGAGGTACTCGGTGATGCGCGCCTTCACGTCCTCCAGACCGGCGTGCTCGGCGTCCAGGATCGCCTTGGCGCCCCGGATGTCGTACTCGTCCTCGGTCCGCTCGTTCCACGGGAGTTCGAGGACAGTGTCCAGCCAGGTACGGATCCACGAGCCCTCGGGCGACTGGTCGGAGGAGCGCTCCAGCTTGTCGACCTCCTTGAGCGCGGCCTCGCGGACCTTCTCGGGGAGATCGGCGGCCTCGACGCGGGCGCGATAGTCGTCGGACTCCTCGCCGTCCTTGGCCGAGTCGCCGTTCAGCTCGCGCAGTTCCTTGCGGACGGCTTCGAGCTGGCGGCGGAGCAGGAACTCGCGCTGCTGCTTGTCGACGCCTTCCTGCACGTCCTTGGCGATGGTCTCGGCGACGTCCTGCTCGGCGAGGTGGTCACGCAGGTGCTGGGTGGCGAGCTTCAGCCGGGCCACCGGGTCGGCGGTCTCCAGCAGCTCGATCTTCTGTTCGGTGGTCAGGAAAGGCGAGTAACCGGAATTGTCGGCAAGCGTGGACACATCATCAATGGCCTGCACGCGGTCGACGACCTGCCAGGCCCCGCGCTTGCGCAGCCACGCGGTGGCCAGCGCCTTGTATTCCTTCACGAGCTCGGTCACGGAACCGGGCAAGGGCTCGGGCAGGCTCTCGTCGAGCGCGGTGCCCTCGACCCAGAGTGCGGCACCAGGACCGGTCGTCCCGGCCCCGATCTTCACGCGGCTACGGCCGCGGATCAGCGCACCCGGGTCGCCGTCGGCCAGCCGGCCGACCTGCTCGATGGTGCCCAGCACACCCGTGCTCGCGTAAGTCCCTTCGATGCGTGGCACCAGCAGGACCCTGGGCTTTCCGGACTCGGACCGCGCGGCGGCCTGGGCGGCCTCCACGGCGGCGCGTACATCGGTGTCGTTCAGGTCCAGCGGAACCACCATTCCGGGCAGCACGACCTCGTCGTCGAGCGGCAGCACGGGCAGGGTGAGCGGTGTGGACGTCGAAGCCATGATCTCCCCTTAGGCAGTCAAGTTGAGCTATGCCGACTCAATGCTTGGGCGCCTTCGATTGTTCCCCACCGGTTGTTCGCCGTGAGCGATCAGAGGGAAGGGGCTGGCCTCGGTGCAGGTCAACACGGAAACGGGGTGGAGGCTTCCCGGGCGTACGAGGTACTTCCGCGACCGATGTCAGTGGCGCCTGCCACGCTGCCCGGACGCGATCACGATCAGGATCAGGAGAGACGCATGGGCACCTGGGACGTCGGCCCCTTCGACAACGACACGGCAGCGGACTGGTGCGGCGGCTTCGACGACGCCGCCCCCGACGCACGTCGGGGCCTGGTGCGGAACACCCTGGCCCGAGCGGCCGAGGCCACCGACTACCTGGACGCGGACGTCGGCGACAACGCCATCGCGGCAGCGGCCCTGGTCGCCGCGCAATGCCCGGGCGGCGAGCCCGCCCATCCCCACTACGGCCCGAAGCAGCCCGCCCCCGACCTCACCGGCCTACGCACCCTCGCCCTCCGGGCCCTCGACCGCGTCCTGACCGAGCCGTCCGAACTCTTGGAGCTCTGGGCCGAATCTGACGACGCCCCCTGGCACACGACCATCAACGGCCTTCGCAGCACGCTCACACCCCAGCTGCCGCAGAACAGACCCGCCTGATCCAGGCTCACGACGCCATGGAAGAACTGCCCGAGAGCGTGGACCGGGTGCATCCCAGAGCCTCGAGGAGCTCCGCCATGATCGCCCGGACGACTTCGCCCTGAGCCGGGACGAGTACGGCCGAGGCTTCTACTCCTGATCGAGCCGACTCGGCCGGAGCGGGCCTGGCCCGACGCGTAGGGATGCTCGCCACCTGCGGAGGGCGAGGCGCGAAAGCATGACACCTGCGGTGAAAGTGTCACACTTTCGTGGAGGGGTCCCCTCCGGCGGGGGCCGGCGAGCACTCACGCCACTGCACGGCCGAGGGCGGGCCCGCCCCTCGTCGGCCTCCGCGCGACAGCGCCGCCCCGGTGTCCCACGCGCTCCCGCGAAGCGGCTTGTCCGCCCAGCTCGGACGCACCGACCGGATCAGGAGACCGCGCGGCCCAAGTACGCCAGCAGCCGCGCATGCGGAGCCGCGTCCGCCGGGGCCCGGACCTCGGGGCCGAAGACTCCCGGTACGCGGAACGCGTCGAAGCCGCCCATCCCCCGCATCACCGCCAGCAGCTCACCGCACAACTCCTCGTCGACCAGGGCCCGTTGGTCCGTCGCGACCGCCAGGTCCACGCCGTGGACGCAGATCTCGGTGAAGTGGATCAGCGCGGCCATCGGGCCGGGCAAGGCGCCGAGGGAGATATGGACGGTGGTGTCGAGGGCGCCGGGGCGGTTCCAGGCCGCGCGGTCGGTCTCGGACGCCGCCGCGTACGCGCCCCGGGGATCCGTGCCCAGCCAGTCGGACTCGTGCTCGGCGCCCGGGTCGGTGCCGTTCAGTTCGGCGGTGAAGATGCGCATTCCGCCCACCGTGTGGTTGAGGAGGGTCCGGGCGTCCCACTCCGCGCACGGGGTGGGGTTCGCCCACTGGTTCTCCCCAACTCCCGCCACCACACGGCCGGTTGCCACCAGCGCCCGCTCGATCCGCCGTACCACCGCGACCGTCTCCGCCACGTGGACCTCCCCCGTCCAGGACCGTGCTCGGCTGTCCACACCATCGCTACACCCCCGCAACGGCATTCATAGGCAACTGCCGCAAACTGCAAGCGGATTCACAGCTGGGCGAGAGCCCGCGCGGGGACAACGGGGGACAGTATGGACAAGGATCAGGAGCGGCGCGGGCCCGGCAGGCGTGCGGTCGTGACGGGGGCCGCGGTGGTCGCCACGGCCGCGGCGGTCCCGGCCGTCCTCCACGCGACGAAGGGTGCGGAGCACGCCTCCCCGGCCGAACCGGCCACCCCCGTACGGAACCTCGCCTCCCCCACTCCCCACACCCGCGCCCGCGGCGACGACCGCCCCAACATCCTCCTCGTCGTCACGGACGACCAGCCCAAGGACACCGAGTGGGCGACCCCTCAGACCGTCGACTGGCTCGGCGGCCACGGCGTCACCTTCGAGCGGGCGCACGCCAACACCCCGCTGTGCGCACCCTCCCGCGCCTCGATCATGTCGGGCCGCTACGCCCACAACCACGGCGTCCTGGACACCCGCCACCCCTACCACCTGGACCAACACACCACCGTGCAGCGGCAGTTGCACAACTCCGGTTACCGCACGGGCCTGTTCGGCAAGTACCTGAACTACTGGCACACCGGCGACAACCCGCCCCACTTCGACGAGTGGCTGCTCCAGGAACCGGTGGCGTACTACAACGGCCACTACAACGACGGCGGAACCGTCCGGAACATCCCCGGCTACAACACCACCGTCATCAAGAACCGCGCCCTCGCCTTCCTGAAGAGCTCCCGCACGGACCGCCGACCGTGGTTCGCCTACGTCGCCACCCGCAGCGCGCACGAGTTCAACATCCCGGAGAAGAAGTACGCCCACGCACGCGTCCCCGAGTGGCCGGGGCGGCCGTCCGTCTTCGAGACCGACAAGGCCGACAAACCCGCGTTCCTGCGCAAGGCCGAGCACGGTCTGGCCGCCGGACAGGCCCTGCGCGCCCGCCAGTTGAGGACCCTGCTGTCGGTGGACGACGCGATGCGCGACTTCCGCGACCAACTGCGCTCACTCGGCCAGCTGGAGAACACGCTCGTGCTGTACACCAGCGACCACGGGCTGTGCTGGGGCGACCACGGATGGCTGCGCAAGTCGGTGCCGTACCGGCCGAGTCTGGAGGTGCCGTGCCGGCTGTCGTGGCCGGCCCGGGGTCTCGACAGGGGCACCTCGGACGACCGTCTCACCGGTCACGTCGACCTTGCGCCCACCCTCCTCGACGCGGCCGGCATCACCCCGGACACCCCGCACGACGGCCACTCGCTGCTCGGCACCGGCGACCGGGACCATCTGCTCGCCGAGTGGTGGTGGAACCGCCAGGACAAGGAACCGATCCACACCTGGGCGACGTACATCGGCAGGTCGGAGCAGTACACGGAGTACTACCGCACCCGTCTCGACAACAACGGCCGCCCCACGGACGGCGACGGCAAGGTGCTCTTCCGCGAGTACTACGACCTGCGCGCCGACCCCTACCAGCTCACCAACAGGCTGCACGGTGCAACCCCCGCGCAGGAAGCGCGACTTGGCATCCCGGCCCTGGCGAAGGAGCTGAACGCGGCCAGACGGGCGGGGAGTTAGCCCCGGGCCACCTCGGCCCGCGCCACCTCGGCCCGGGCCACGTCGACCGCAGCCACCTCCACCGGAACCAACCGGACCAGCCGCCCGGCCCGCTGCCAGCGCCGTATCAACGGCCAGCTCGCCACGCCTATCGCGAGCGAGATCAGATGGCCCCAGTTCGTCATGGGGTCGGTGAACGCGATCAGGTCCGAGACCAGCGTCCAGCCGAACAGGGCGAGCAACGGCAGCCCGAGCCAGGGCCTGAGCAGACCCGCCAGGGCTCCCGTGCTCGCGGCGACGCCGAAACTGATGCCGTAGTCGAAGCGGTGCAGCGAGCTGTCGGGCAGGTGCCCGGCCAACACGGCCAGCCCCACCGTGCCTTCGGTCGCGAGCGTGGCGAGGATGTGCCCGGTCAGGAACACCCCGGCGGCCCGCACCCCGCCGATCCGCCGCTCCAGCGCGGTCAGCACCAGCAGGAAGAGGATCGCGTACGGCGACAGCACCCCGCCGACGATCCACAGCGCGCTGGCGACCAGCACGAGGAACGGGTCGCTGACGAGGTGGGTGACATCGGTGCTGGAGGCCTGGTGCAGCTGGTTCACCAGCGTGGGATCGGCGTACTGCGCGATGAGCGAGGTGACGACGAGCAGCGTCCCGTAACCGAAGGTGAACGGCGTCCCGGTGGGCGTGGGCAGCACCCGCCAGGGACGGAGGAGGCGCAGCAGGCCGGGGACGCGCGGTGCGCGGGGAACGGCAGGAGTGGACGCCGAGACGGACACCGCCGGCCGGGTCGACCCCCAGGCGGTTTCGACCACTTCCCGCTGTCTCGGCATGGCGTCCAGCAGAGAGGAGTCCTCCCCGGCCGAAGGCGTGCCCGAGGGCGTGGCGGAGACCTGGGTATCGGCCGTCGCGGTCCGTTCCACCGTGAGGCGCTCCTTCCGTTTCACCCCACCCTTCGCCGTCCCACCTGTCGCTGTCTATGACCGACGCCACGCGAGAGCCGATTCACAGCAACCTCAAAGACTTCTTGCGCGTCCACCGGGAGCCGATCCCGCCGCCCGTTCCGGTGAAACTGCCAAAATGGACCGCATGACCACCGCGTACGACACTCCCGTTGTCCTGGACCGTCGCGAGGGCCCCTACGGCGAGGTGGTGCTGCGCCGGCACGGGGAGTTGCTCCAGATCATCGCCAACGGGTGCTTCCTGATGGACACTTCGGACGGGCGCTCGGAGCGGCTGCTGGTCGACGCCGCGTACGCCGCGCTCGACGGGCGGCCCCGACCGGACGTGCTGATCGGCGGGTTGGGCGTGGGTTTCTCGCTCGCGCACGCCGCCGGCGACCCCCGCTGGGGCCGGATCACGGTCGTGGAGCGGGAGCCCGCGATCGTCGAATGGCACCTCTCCGGACCGCTGTCGGAGCTCTCCGCGTCCGCTCTGGCCGACCCGCGGACCGACATTCTGAAAACGGAGCTGGTCGCATTCGTCAATGAGACTTGCGACACATTCGACGTACTCTGCCTCGACATCGACAACGGGCCCGGCTGGACCGTCACCGACAGCAACGACCACCTCTACTCACCGGCCGGACTGGCAAGCTGCGCAAGGGTGTTGAGGCCTGGCGGGGTGCTCGCCGTATGGTCGGCACAGCCCTCTCCGGAATTTGAGCGAACCTTATGGAATGCCGGGTTCCAACAGGTGCGTACCGAAGAGATCCCCGTTGCCCGAGGAGTTCCCGACGTGGTGCACCTCGCCGTACGACCTGGATAGCAAAGGGGTTGCCGCTGCCCGTACCCTGCTTCCCTGACGCGGATCATTCAAGCGTCAAGCGCAGTCATGGGATCACCCCACTGGTTCCGGAAAGCACACTTCAGGGGCGGGCGATGGAGCAGACACACACCTCCCACAACGGCGCGGCCACGGCCACGCCGGGCGCGCAGCGCCGGGTGCTCGTGGTCGAGGACGATGCGACGATCGTCGACGCCATCGCGGCCCGTTTGCGCGCCGAGGGATTTCTCGTGCAAACCGCGGGTGACGGCCCCTCGGCCGTCGACACCGCCGAGGCCTGGCAGCCCGATCTGCTGATCCTCGACATCATGCTGCCCGGCTTCGACGGCCTGGAGGTCTGCCGCCGGGTGCAGGCCGCCCGCCCGGTGCCGGTGCTGATGCTCACCGCGCGCGACGACGAGACCGACATGCTGGTCGGGCTCGGGGTCGGCGCCGACGACTACATGACCAAGCCGTTCTCGATGCGGGAGCTGGCCGCGCGGGTGCACGTCCTGCTGCGCCGCGTGGAGCGTGCCGTGGTGGCCGCGTCCACCCCGCGCTCGGGCATCCTGCGCCTCGGCGAGCTGGAGATCGACCACGCGCAGCGCCGGGTACGGGTGCGCAGCGAGGACGTACACCTGACGCCCACCGAGTTCGACCTGCTGGTCTGCCTGGCGAACACCCCGCGTGCCGTGCTCTCCCGCGAGCAGCTGCTCGCCGAGGTCTGGGACTGGGCGGACGCCTCCGGCACCCGTACCGTCGACAGCCACATCAAGGCGCTGCGCCGGAAGATCGGCGCCGAGCGGATCCGCACGGTCCACGGCGTCGGCTACGCACTGGAGACACCGACGCCATGAACGAAGGGCAGACGTCACGGAGGAGCCCCGGGGAGCCCTGGGGCGGCGTACGCCCGTTCTCGATCAAGACCAAGCTGGGCGCACTGGTGGTCATCTCGGTGCTCATCACCACCGGGCTGATGGTGATCGCCATGCGCACGGCGACGGAGCTGCGCTTCATCACGGTCTTCTCGATGATCGCCACACTGCTGATAACGCAGTTCGTGGCCCATTCGCTCACCGCGCCGCTGGACGAGATGAACACGGTGGCCCGGTCGATCTCGCGCGGTGACTACACCCGCCGGGTGCGCGAGAACCGCCGCGACGAACTGGGCGACCTGGCCGAGACGATCAACGTCATGGCCGACGAGCTGGAGGCCCAGGAGCGCCAGCGCAAGGAACTAGTCGCCAACGTCTCGCACGAGCTGCGCACCCCCATCGCGGGCCTGCGCGCCGTACTGGAGAACGTCGTCGACGGCGTCTCGGCCGCCGACCCGGAGACCATGCGGACGGCCCTGAAGCAGACCGAGCGGCTCGGGCGGCTCGTCGAGACGCTGCTGGACCTCTCCCGCCTGGACAACGGCGTCGTACCGCTGAGGACGCGCCGCTTCGAGGTGTGGCCGTATCTCTCGGGCGTGCTCAAGGAGGCCAACATGGTCTCCTCCGCGCGCGCGGGCATCGCGTCCGGCTCGGGCAGCCACACACGTACGGACGTCCATCTCCACCTGGACGTGTCCCCGCCGGAGCTGACCGCGCTCGCGGACCCGGAGCGCATCCACCAGGTCGTCGCCAACCTGATCGACAACGCGGTGAAGCACAGCCCGGCGCACGGGCGCGTGACGGTCAAGGCGCGGCGCGGGCCGCTGCCGGACTCGCTGGAGCTGGAGGTCCTGGACGAGGGACCCGGCATCCCGAAGGCGCAGTGGCACCAGATCTTCGAGCGGTTCAACCGGGGAGCGGTGAGCTCGCCCCACGGTCCCGGCAGCGACGGCGGTACGGGCCTCGGCCTGGCGATCGCCCGCTGGGCGGTGGACCTGCACGGCGGCCGGATCGGTGTGGCCGAATCCGACCGCGGCTGCAGGATTATCGTCACCCTTCCGGGACTGTCATCCGTGCCAAGTTGACGTAAAGTTCGAACCGGAGCCCCAAGATCCACGGCGGTCCGCGCTGACGGACACGTGTGATCAGGCACAGGCCCGCGCCGTTCGTGCGCCCGGCCCGCACCGAAACACCCCTTCCGTAGCGGAACCACGCTTGTTTCCCGCCATTTCGGCCCCTGAAACACACTTTCCGGTGTGACTTACACGACGATGGACCGGCCCGACCTGACCTTCGTGGTCATGGGGGCGTAGCCTTAATTCCCGCTGTCCATCACCTTGTGAAGCGGAAGAGGGCGGTTGCCGCCGTGTCGTCACAGTCCCCCAGTAACTCGACCATCTCGACCGAGTCCGACCAAGCCGCGGGTAAGAATCCCGCGGCAGCGTTCGGCCCCAACGAGTGGCTCGTCGACGAGATCTATCAGCAGTACCTCCAGGATCCGAACTCGGTAGACCGAGCCTGGTGGGACTTCTTCGCCGACTACAAGCCGGGCGCGGCTGCCGCCCCGACCTCGACTTCGGCGGGTACTGCGGCCGCGGGGGCCGCAGGGACCTCCACCCCGGCCGCACCGGTGGCCCCGGCTCCGGCTGCTCCCGCCGCGCCCGCCGCCCCGGCGGTCCCCGCGCCGGCGCCCGCAGCCGCCGCTCCGGCCCCGGCTCCGGCTCCCGTCGCCGCTCCGGCCCCCGTGAAGGCCGTGGCCCCGGCTCCGGCCGCTCAGCCGAAGAAGGCCGAGCCCGCGACCGAGGCCCCCGCCGGCCCCGAGTACGTGACGCTGCGCGGCCCCGCCGCCGCGGTCGCGAAGAACATGAACGCCTCGATCGAGGTGCCCACGGCCACGTCCGTGCGCGCGGTCCCGGTGAAGCTGCTCTTCGACAACCGCATCGTCATCAACAACCACCTGAAGCGCGCCCGGGGCGGGAAGATCTCCTTCACCCACCTCATCGGCTACGCGATGGTGCAGGCCATCAAGGCCATGCCGTCGATGAACTACTCCTTCGCGGAGAAGGACGGCAAGCCGACCCTGGTCAAGCCGGAGCACGTCAACTTCGGTCTCGCCATCGACCTGGTGAAGCCGAACGGCGACCGCCAGCTCGTCGTCGCCGGCATCAAGAAGGCCGAGACGCTGAACTTCTTCGAGTTCTGGCAGGCCTACGAGGACATCGTCCGCCGCGCCCGCGACGGCAAGCTGACGATGGACGACTTCACCGGCGTCACCGTCTCGCTGACCAACCCCGGCGGCCTCGGCACGGTCCACTCGGTCCCGCGTCTGATGCCCGGTCAGTCGGTCATCATGGGCGTCGGTTCCATGGACTACCCGGCGGAGTTCCAGGGCACCAGCCAGGACACCCTGAACAAGCTCGGCATCTCGAAGGTCATGACGCTCACGTCGACCTACGACCACCGGGTCATCCAGGGCGCCGCCTCCGGCGAGTTCCTGCGGATCGTCGCGAACCTCCTGCTCGGCGAGAGCGGCTTCTACGACGAGATCTTCGAGTCGCTGCGGATCCCGTACGAGCCGGTCCGCTGGCTCAAGGACATCGACGCGTCGCACGACAACGACGTGACGAAGGCCGCCCGCGTCTTCGAGCTGATCCACTCCTACCGGGTCCGCGGCCACGTCATGGCCGACACCGACCCGCTGGAGTACCGCCAGCGCAAGCACCCCGACCTGGACATCACCGAGCACGGCCTCACCCTGTGGGACCTGGAGCGGGAGTTCGCGGTCGGCGGCTTCGCCGGCAAGTCCCTGATGAAGCTGCGCGACATCCTCGGCGTGCTGCGCGACTCTTACTGCCGCACCACGGGCATCGAGTTCATGCACATCCAGGACCCGAAGCAGCGCAAGTGGATCCAGGACCGCATCGAGCGCTCGCACTCCAAGCCGGAGCGCGAGGAGCAGCTGCGCATCCTGCGCCGCCTGAACGCGGCGGAGGCCTTCGAGACCTTCCTCCAGACGAAGTACGTAGGCCAGAAGCGCTTCTCGCTCGAAGGCGGCGAGTCGGTCATCCCGCTCCTCGACGCGGTCATCGACAGCGCGGCCGAGTCGCGCCTCGACGAGGTCGTCATCGGCATGGCCCACCGAGGCCGGCTCAACGTTCTCGCGAACATCGTCGGCAAGTCGTACGCCCAGATCTTCCGCGAGTTCGAGGGCAACCTCGACCCGAAGTCGATGCACGGCTCCGGCGACGTGAAGTACCACCTGGGCGCCCAGGGCACCTTCACCGGCCTGGACGGCGAGCAGATCAAGGTCACGCTCGCGGCGAACCCCTCCCACCTGGAGACGGTCGACCCGATCATCGAGGGCATCGTCCGCGCCCGCCAGGACATCATCAACAAGGGCGGCACGGACTTCACGGTCCTGCCGGTCGCCCTGCACGGTGACGCGGCCTTCGCGGGCCAGGGCGTGGTGGCCGAGACGCTCAACATGTCGCAGCTGCGCGGCTACCGCACGGGCGGCACGGTCCACATCGTCATCAACAACCAGGTCGGCTTCACCGCGGCCCCCGAGTCCTCGCGTTCCTCCATGTACGCGACGGACGTGGCCCGCATGATCGAGGCCCCGATCTTCCACGTGAACGGCGACGACCCGGAGGCCGTGGTCCGTGTGGCCCGCCTGGCCTTCGAGTTCCGTCAGGCGTTCAACAAGGACGTGGTGATCGACCTCATCTGCTACCGCCGTCGCGGTCACAACGAGTCGGACAACCCGGCCTTCACCCAGCCCCTGATGTACGACCTGATCGACAAGAAGCGCTCGGTGCGCAAGCTCTACACCGAGTCGTTGATCGGCCGTGGCGACATCACCCTTGAGGAAGCCGAGCAGGCCCTCCAGGACTACCAGGGCCAGCTGGAGAAGGTCTTCACCGAGGTCCGCGAGGCGACGGCCCAGCCCGGCGCCGCGCCGATGCCGGACCCGCAGGCGGAGTTCCCGGTCGCGGTCTCCACCGCGATCTCCTCGGAGGTCGTCAAGCGCATCGCCGAGTCCCAGGTCAACATCCCGGACAACTTCCACGTCCACCCGCGCCTGCTGCCCCAGTTGCAGCGCCGGGCGACGATGGTCGAGGACGGGACGATCGACTGGGGCATGGGCGAGACGCTCGCGATCGGCTCCCTGCTCCTTGAGGGCACCCCGGTGCGCCTCTCCGGCCAGGACTCCCGACGGGGCACCTTCGGCCAGCGCCACGCGGTCCTCATCGACCGCCAGACGGGCGAGGACTACACCCCGCTCCAGTACCTCGCCGAGGACCAGGCGCGTTACAACGTCTACGACTCGCTGCTCTCCGAGTACGCGGTCATGGGCTTCGAGTACGGCTACTCGCTCGCCCGCCCGGACGCGCTGGTGATGTGGGAGGCGCAGTTCGGCGACTTCGTCAACGGCGCGCAGTCGGTGGTCGACGAGTACATCTCGGCGGCGGAGCAGAAGTGGGGCCAGACGTCCGGCGTCACGCTCCTGCTCCCCCACGGCTACGAGGGCCAGGGCCCGGACCACTCCTCGGCCCGCGTCGAGCGCTTCCTCCAGCTCTGCGCGCAGAACAACATGACGGTCGCGATGCCGACCCTCCCGTCGAACTACTTCCACCTCCTGCGGTGGCAGGTGCACAACCCGCACCACAAGCCGCTGGTGGTCTTCACCCCGAAGTCGATGCTGCGCCTGAAGGCCGCCGCGTCGAAGACGGAGGAGTTCACGACGGGCCAGTTCCGCCCGGTCATCGGCGACGAGACGGTGACGGACCCCGCGGCCGTCCGCAAGGTCGTCTTCGTCACCGGCAAGCTGTACTACGACCTGGAGGCCGAGCGCGCCAAGCGCGGCACCACGGACGTGGCGATCATCCGCGTCGAGCGCCTGTACCCGCTGCCGGGTGCGGAGCTTCAGGCGGAGGTCAACAAGTACCCGAACGTCGAGAAGTACCTGTGGGCCCAGGAGGAGCCGGCCAACCAGGGTGCCTGGCCGTTCATCGCCCTCAACCTGATCGACCACCTGGACCTGGCGGTCGGCGCGGACGTTCCCCACGGGGAGCGGCTGCGGCGCATCTCGCGCCCGCACAGCTCGTCCCCCGCGGTCGGTTCCGCGAAGCGGCACCAGGCGGAGCAGGAGCAGTTGGTGCGGGAGGTCTTCGAGGCGTAACCGCCCCGAACCCGTCGTACGCGGCCGGGCCGCACCCCCACTCCGGGGGGTGCGGCCCGGCCGTTTGCGCGCACTTATCCTTGACCCATGTACTTCACGGACCGTGGCATCGAGGAACTGGAGAAGCGGCGCGGCGAGGAAGAGGTCACCTTCGAGTGGCTCGCCGAGCAGCTGCGGACGTTCGTCGATCTGAACCCGGACTTCGAGGTCCCGGTGGAGCGCCTGGCGACCTGGCTGGCCCGGCTGGACGACGAGGACGACGACGAGTAGCAGTTCCTACGACGGCCCGTCGCGCCCCCTGTGTCAGTCGCGCGGGCAGGCCAGGCCGTAGGCGATGCCGAGCGTCCCGTAGGCCAGGAGCAGTGCCCCCGCGGCGGTCCAGCCCGCGCTGCGGCGCCGTAGGCCCCAGGCCGTGAGCGGGACGCCCACCGTCAGCTGGGCGACGGACAGGGCGCTGGTCGCGTATGTGCCGGACCAGGGGAGCCAGGGGCCCAGGCGGCTGTTGTCGACGGCTTTGAGGTCCGTTTCGAGTTCCCTGCGGACCGCCTCGCGCCAGTTCGACCGCTCGATCTGCCGGGCGTCCGGGCGGATGCGGGTGATCTCGCGGAGGCGGTCGGACGGTTCGCCGGGGGTGAGGCCTGTCGGAAGGGCCACTCCCGCGCGCGTGAGGACCGCCAGGAGGCCGCGCAGGCGGGCGCGGGCGTCGGCCTCGGGGTCCGGTTTCGTCAGCTGGTCCAGGGACTGGAGATCCAGTACGGGGTCCAGGGCCAGGCGGGCGGCGAAGGTGCGCATCGCCTCGTCCTCGCCGGCGGGGGTGCCGTCGGCGAGCCAGACGTAGCCGACGGGACGGCGGAAACCCGAGGCCAAGGTGTAACCGGCGCGGTCGGCGTCCCACCACAGGGCGAGTACGGGCCAGGGGGCGCCGACGGCGAGCGCGGCGGCCCAGCCGGTGAGGACGCGGTCGACGGGTTCGCCGCCGTGCAGCCAGGGCTTGCCCTCGGGGACGAGCACGCTCCAGTCGTCGCCCGCGCGGGTCAGCAGCATGCGCTCGCGGAGCAGATGTGCCGCCGGAGCGACGGAATCCGGCTCCGCGCGGCAGAGCAGCAGCGCGCCCGGGCCGGCAGCGGCCCGGCGTCCGACCTGGGACTTCTCCGTGGACATGGTCACACGCTAGGGCAATACGCACCTTTCCGCCGGTCGTTGGACGGCCGGGGCCGATCGGCGATCACCGAAACGAGTGTCTTGACTTTCCACATCCGCGATATATCGTGTTTCTTGGAAGACGCGATATGGCGCGTCGCGTCCGATCCTGTCCCGTCCGTGTCCGATCCCGTCCCGTCCGGTTCGACCGAGGAGGTCTGATCATGTCCGAGTGGTCCGTCGCAGAGCCCAGGAAGCTCACGTTCGACGAGCCCGTGAGCGATCTCCATGTACGCATCGTCAACGGAACGGTGAACGTCGTGGGGACCGACGAGGGTTCCGCCCGCCTCGAGATCTCCGAGATCGACGGGCCGCCCCTGGTGGTGACCCAGCAGCACGGCACCCTGACGGTGGCGTACGAGGACCTGCCCTGGAAGGGCTTCCTCAAGTGGCTCGACCGCAAGGGCTGGCGGCGCAGCGCGGTGGTCTCCCTGGCGGTTCCGGCGAGCACCCGGGTCGAGGTCGGGGTGGTCGGCGCGGCGGCTGTCGTCTCCGGTATCAGCGGGCCTTCGGTGGTGCGGGGCGTCACGGGCGACACCACCCTCGTCAGCCTCTCCGGCCCGGTCCGCGCGGAGACGGTCTCCGGGAACCTGGAGGCCCAGGCCGTCACCGGCGACCTCCGCTTCAACTCCGTCTCCGGCGACCTCACCGTCGTCGAGGGTTCGGGGACCTCGGTGCGAGCCGAGTCGGTGAGCGGCTCCATGATCGTGGACCTCGACCCGGACGGCCCGACCGACGTCCGGCTGACCAATGTCTCGGGCGAGATCGCCATCCGGCTGCCGCACCCGGCGGACGCGGACGTCGAGGCGAACACGGCGAGCGGTTCCATCTCCAACGCCTTCGACGGACTGCGGGTGCACGGCCAGTGGGGCGCCCACAAGATCACCGGCCGCCTCGGCGCGGGCACCGGAAAGCTGCGTGCCACGACCGTCTCCGGTTCGATCGCCCTGCTGCGCCGGCCGGCCGCGGAGGACGAGGGAGAGGGCGCCGAGGACTATGTGAACGATGCCCCCGTGAGCGGGGCCCAGGGCGACTCGGGGGACAATTCCGTTTCCGGCCCGGACGATGCCTCCGGCAGCGCCTCGGCCGACGGCACGACCGACAAGAAGGTGCTCTGACATGCCTCCCGTCTTCGCCCACGGCCGCCTCCGCCTCTACCTGCTGAAGCTGCTGGACGAGGCCCCACGCCACGGCTACGAGGTGATCCGCCTCCTGGAGGAGCGCTTCCAGGGGCTGTACGCGCCGTCGGCGGGCACGGTCTACCCGCGCCTGGCCAAGCTGGAGGCCGAGGGCCTGGTCACCCACACCACCGAGGGCGGCCGGAAGGTGTACGCCATCACGGACGCCGGCCGCGCCGAACTGGCCGACCGCAGCGGCGAGTTGGCCGACCTGGAGCTGGAGATCCGCGAGTCCGTCGCCGAGTTGGCCGCCGAGATCCGGGCCGATGTCCGGGGCGCGGCGGGCGACCTGCGGCGCGAGATGCGCGCGGCGGCCTCCGAGGCCCGGCGGGGCACCGGAAGCGCGCGGGCTCGCGGCGGTGAACACGAGGGCAGCGCCGGGGACTTCACGGACTTCGGCGACAAGGAGTCGTGGCGCGCCGCCAAGGAGGAGATGCGCCGCGCCAAGCAGGAGTGGAAGGAGCAGGCCCGGCGCGCCAAGGACGAGAGCCGGCGGGCCCGCGAGGAGGCCCAGCAGGCCCGGCGCCAGGCCAAGGAGGCGCAGGCGCGGGCATGGGCCCAGGCCCAGGAGGAGATGCAGCGCATCGGCCGCCAGGTCCAGGAGCACGCCCAGGACCACTTCGCACGCGGCGACTGGCCCACGGGCGTACGGGAGAGCCTGACCGAACTGGCAAAGGAGTTCGGGGACTTCGGGAAGGAGTTCGGCAAGGACTTCGGGTTCGGGGGGCGGCCCGGTGCGGGTAAGTCGGCTTCGGCTCCTGCGCCCGGGGCATCCGCGCCCGAGTACGGCCAGACCCCGGAGGACTTCCCCGCCGAGTACGAACCCGCCTGGGCCCACGAGGACTCCACCGGCGACCCGGCCCGCGATCTGGACCGGCTGCTCGACCGCTTCCGGGACGACATCCGGGACGCGGCCCGCGACCGCGGTGTCACCGAGGACCAACTCCGCGACACCCGCCGCCACTTGAGCGCGGCGGCGGCGCACATCGGGGCGATACTGCGGGGCGGCCGTAAGGCCTGAACCGAGGCGGAGAAGCACAGGCGCAGGTGGTGCGCCCCGGCATCAGGCCCAGGCCCAGGCGCACCCCCCTGCCGCTCGGCTCACCTCTGCTTGAGCCCGTCCCCGCCCCTCACCCCGTCCCCGCTCCTCACCCCGCCTTCGCCTCTCCCCCGACGCCGTAAAGGACCCGTGTCGCCGCCTCGTGGGTCACCCCGTGGTCGGCGAGCACCTCGCCCGACACCCCGGGGAGGATGGTCAGGGCGAGGAGGAGGTGCTCGTCGCCGATGTGCCGGTCGTGGTGGGCGACGGCGATGCGCAGGGATTTCTCCAGGACGTTCTTGGCACCCCGGCCGAAGGTACGGCGGCCCGACCACCACTCCCCGCCCCTGCGGTCGCCGGACATCGCCCCGACGCCGTGCACCTCCTCGACCCGGGCGACGATCTCCGAGACGTCGATGCCGAGTCCGGCAAGGGCGTCGGCCTCGGACTGCGAGAGCCCGGCCCGTCGGCGCGCGTCGCCCAGAGCCTGCCGTAGGGACTCCTTGCGTTCTTCGGTGGTGAGGCCGAGTGCGGTCAGGGTGAAGGAGGCGCGGCTGCCCTCGCGGTCGAGGAGTGCCAGGAGCAGATGTTCGGCCTCGACGGAACCGGAACCGGTCCTGGCTCGCTCGCAGTGCTCCACCGCGCCGCGCACCACGGCGCGGGCGTCCTTCGTGAACCGTTCGAACATCACTGCCTCCCGTACTTCTTGTGGACGGCCTGCCTGCTGACTCCGAGTTCCGCGGCGATCTCCTGCCACGACCAGCCCTGATTGCGCGCGGCGCGCACCTGCACCGCCTCCAGCTGCTCCACGAGCTTGCGCAGCGCGGACACGGCACGGAGGCCGACCCGTGGGTCACGGTCACCCGCGCGTTCGGCGAGATCCGTTGCTTCGGTCATGACGTCAACCTACGTTGACAGACACCCACCTGTCAATCAAAGTTGACAAACAGGTGCCGCTGCACGGCGACGGCCGGCCCGGGAGACCGGACCGGCCGTCGAAGGGAAATACCAGGGAGCGTCAGCCGTTCGTGAGCACGATCTTGCCGAACTGCCCGCCGGAGTCGAGGCGTTCGAAGCCCTCGCGGGCCCGGTCCAGCGGGAGGACCTCGTCGATGACCGGGCGGACACCGGTCGCGGCGCAGAAGGCGAGCAGGTCCTCCAGCTCGTCCTTGGTGCCCATGGTCGAGCCGACGACCTTGAGTTCGAGGAAGAAGATGCGGGTCAGTTCGGCGTGCGAGGGGCGGTCGCCGCTCGTGGCACCGGAGATGACGAGCGTGCCGCCCGGCTTCAGCGACTTGACCGAGTGGGACCAGGTGGCCGCGCCGACGGTCTCGATGACGGCGTCCACGCGCTGCGGCAGCCGGGCCCCCGGCTCCACCGCCTCCAGCGCGCCCAGTTCCAGCGCCCGCTTCCGCTTGGCCTCGTCCCGGCTGGTCGCGAAGACCCGCAGCCCGGCCGCCTTCGCGAGCACGATCGCGGCCGTGGCGACCCCGCCGCCCGCGCCCTGCACGAGCACCGAGTCGCCGGGCCGTACGCCGGAGTTGGTGAAGAGCATGCGGTACGCCGTCAGCCAGGCCGTGGGCAGACAGGCGGCCTCGGCGAAGGACAGCTCCTTCGGCTTGGGCAGCACGTTCCACGTCGGTACGGCGACCTGCTCGGCGAAGGTGCCCTGATAGTGCTCGGTGAGGATGGAACGGGGTTCCCTGGGGCCGACGCCGTGGCCGGTCTGGCCGATGACGGAGTGCAGGACGACCTCGTTGCCGTCCTCGTCGACGCCGGCGGCGTCGCAGCCGAGGATCATCGGCAGCTTGTCCTCGGCGAGGCCCACGCCGCGCAGGGACCACAGGTCGTGGTGGTTGAGGGAGGCGGCCCTGACATCGATCGTGCTCCAGCCCGGCCGGGCCTCGGGGGCGGGGCGCTCCCCCAACTCAAGGCCGGAGAGCGGCTGGTCGCGGTCGATTCGGGCGGCGTAGACGGCGAACATGACCTTGACCATAGGCTCCGCCGGTGGCGCGGGGAACTACCTCGCGGTGTGACACATGCCCTCTTGCGCACGCGTGCGGTGTTCCTGGGGGGCCGCGCCCCCAGACCCCCGCGACTGCCTGAGACCGCCGACCGGCCTCAGCCCCCACAGGCAAGGCCCGCCTTCGAACGCGCCGAACGGGCGGGCGGGTGGGAAAGGGGCCGAGCGACCACGACCCTCGGCCGCCGACGAAACCCGAGCCGCCCACGGGACACGCCCACCCCTCACGTCACCCGAACGGGCGGGCGGGTGGGCAAAAAAATGGCCCCGCCCAAACCGGGCGGGGCCAGATACAGCTACCGGCGGGCAACGCCCTCCGCCCGCGCCGCCGCCGCGACAGCCGCGGTGACCGCAGGGGCGACGCGCTCGTCGAACGGTGACGGGATGACGTAGTCCGCGGCGAGGTCGTCCCCGACGACACCCGCCAGCGCCTCGGCCGCCGCGATCTTCATGCCCTCGGTGATCCGAGAGGCCCGCACCTGGAGCGCGCCCGCGAAGATGCCCGGGAACGCCAGCACGTTGTTGATCTGGTTCGGGAAGTCGGACCGGCCCGTGGCGACGACCGCCGCGTACTTGTGCGCCACGTCGGGGTGCACCTCGGGGTCCGGGTTGGCCATGGCGAAGACGAACGCGCCCTCGGCCATCGAGGCGACGGCCGGCTCCGGGACCGTACCGCCGGAGACACCGATGAAGACGTCGGCGCCTTCCAGCGCCGCTTCCAGCGTCCCGGAGAGCCCGGCCTTGTTGGTCAGCTCGGCGAGCTCGCGCTTGACGGGCGTGAGGTCGTCCCGGTCGCGCGAGACGACACCCTTGCGGTCCGCGACCGCGACGTCGCCGAGCCCGGCCTCCAGCAGGAACTTGGCGATGGCCACCCCGGCCGCGCCCGCGCCGGAGATGACGGCCCGCAGGTCGCCCAGCTCGCGCCCGGTCAGCTTCGCCGCGTTGCGCAGCGCCGCCAGCGTCACGATCGCCGTACCGTGCTGGTCGTCGTGGAAGACCGGGATGTCGAGCCGCTCCTGGAGCCTGCGCTCGATCTCGAAGCAGCGCGGCGCCGAGATGTCCTCCAGGTTGACGCCCCCGAAGGAGGGCGCGAGCCGCACCACGGTCTCGATGATCTCGTCGACGCCGGTGCAGTCCAGCGCGATCGGCACCGCGTCCACGCCGCCGAACTGCTTGAACAGGATCGCCTTGCCCTCCATGACGGGGAGGGAGGCCTCGGGACCGATGTCGCCGAGTCCGAGCACGGCCGTACCGTCCGTCACGACGGCGACGACGGACGACTTCCAGGTGTAGTCGTGGACGAGTTCCGGCTGCTCCGCGATGGCGGTGCACACGCGCGCGACGCCGGGTGTGTACGCCAGGGACAGGTCGTCCTTGTCGCGGATCGGCACGGTGGCCTGCACGGCCATCTTGCCGCCGCGGTGCAGCGCGAACGCAGGATCGAAGGAATCGAGGGGCTCGGCCCCGCCGTCCTGATCCGTACTGCTGTCGCTGCGAGGATTGACGATCTCCGCTGCCACTTTGTCTTACCCCTTAGGTCTTCATTGATTTGAGGGTGGCCACTCCCTGGTGAGGGGTGGGCGGGCACCGCGCAGGGCCCAGAGAGTTGATGCGTACGAGCACCTGCGCGACGGGCGCGCCGCACACGCGCCCTGAGCCCCGGATGAGGGGTGTAAAGAACCTTCTTACCGGACGGACACCACCGAGGACGAGTCCAATAGGCGCAAGGTCACATCTCGTGGTCCGAGGGCGGAACGATGATCGATCACATCGTGAGACATGACGAAGATCTTCCGGCCGGAAGGGGAGATTCCAGCAGATGGTCCGTGATCAGGGCGTCCTGATGTGCCGACCTGATGCGATTCGGGGTTCACCCGTTATCCGATTTTGACATAGCGGGTCCCCTGAATGGTTCAGTCCGAATGGCAAGATGCCCTAATCACACGAGGTCGCGACACCCGAAGGTGTGTGTTCTCGTCGACCCGTCGGCACCGCCATCCATTCGCCGGAGGAACCCATCATGACCGCACGCTTCACCCGTCGTACGACCGCCCCGCACACCCGGCTGGCAGCGGTCGGTGCGATCGCGGTCGCCGGCTCCCTGCTGCTCGCCGGCTGCGGCGACCAGACGGACAAGAGCAGCAGCTCGGACTCGTCGTCGTCCTCCTCGGCTCCGCTCGCGAGCAAGCTCCCCGCCGACATCCGCAAGGCGGGTGTCATCCAGGTCGGTTCGGACATCGCGTACCCGCCGGTCGAATACATGGACAACGGCAAGGCCGTCGGCATCGACCCCGACATCGCGGACGCGCTCGGCAAGCAGCTGGGCGTCAAGTTCGAGTTCCAGAACGGCAAGTTCGACAACCTGATCGTGGGCCTCCAGGCCAAGCGCTTCCAGGTGCTGATGTCGGCGATGAACGACACCAAGGCCCGCCAGGACGGCGTCGACTCGGACACCGGCAAGAAGGTCGGCGACGGTGTCGACTTCGTCGACTACTTCACCGCCGGTACGTCGATCCTCGTCCAGAAGGGCAACCCGAAGGGCATCAAGTCGCTCGACGACCTGTGCGGCAAGGTCGTGGCCCTGCAGAAGGGCACCACGTCCGAGGGCATCGCCAAGACGCAGAGCAAGAAGTGTACGACCGACGGCAAGAAGGCCATCAGCCTGCAGACCTTCGACACCGACCCCGAGGCGCTGCTCCGCCTGAAGCAGGGCGCGTCCGTCGCCGACCTGAACGACTTCCCGGTGGCGGCCTACAACGCGAAGACCTCCAACGGCGGCAAGGACTTCGAGGTCGTCGGCGACCAGATCGAGGCGGGCCCGTACGGCATCGCCGTCGGCAAGAGCAACACCCAGCTGCGCGACGCCCTCCAGGCCGCCCTCGCCGCGATCATGAAGAACGGCGAGTACACCAAGATCCTGCAGAAGTGGAACGTCACGGACGGCGCGGTCACCGAGGCCAAGATCAACGGCGGCTCCTGATCCCGCGCGACGCTGAAAGGCAGTCACCGTGACTGAGATTTCCGACCGGGTGCCTCCACCGGCCCCCTCGATACCGCCCGAGCAGATCAAGGCCATCCCGGTGCGCCACTACGGCCGCTGGGTGGCCGGTGTCGTGGTCGTGGGCCTCCTGGTGCTGATCGGGATCGCGTTCTCCAACGCGAAGATCAACTACAGCGTGATCCCCGATTACCTCTTCGACCCGGGCATCGTGGCCGGCGCGTGGACCACGCTGTACATCTCGGTGCTCGCGATGCTCCTCGGAGTCGTACTCGGCGTGATCCTCGCCGTGATGCGGCTGTCGTCGAACCCGGTCACCAGCACGGTGGCCTGGTTCTACATCTGGTTCTTCCGCGGCACCCCGGTCCTGGTTCAGCTCCTGCTCTGGTACAACATCTCGCTCGTCTTCCCCATCCTGAACCTGGGGTTCTACAAGGACGAGATGAACCAGGTGATGACACCGGTCCTGACGGCGCTGCTCGGACTCGGCCTGAACGAGGCCGCGTACATGTCCGAGATCGTCCGGGCCGGCATCCAGTCGGTCGACGAGGGGCAGACGGAGGCGTCGCACGCGCTGGGCATGACGCAGGGCAAGACGCTGCGCCGGGTGGTCCTCCCGCAGGCGATGCGGGTCATCATCCCGCCGACCGGCAACGAGTTCATCAACATGCTGAAGACCTCGTCCCTGGCCTACGCCGTCCAGCTCCCCGAGCTGATCAAGAAGGCCACGGACATCTCCAGCACCTCGCTGGCGGTCGTCGAGATGTACTTCGTGGCGTGCATCTGGTACCTGTTCCTGACCACGGTCTTCAGCATCGGCCAGTACTACATCGAGCGCCGTTACGCCCGTGGTTCGAGCCGCAGTCTGCCGCCGACGCCGCTCCAGCGGATGCGGAAGTACCTCCGCATGTTCGGTTCGTTCCGCCGCCCGGAGGTGGCCCGATGACCAGTCTCGCCAAGGACATCGCCCCGGGCACCGGCGGCCACCCGATGGTCAGGGCCGAGGCCGTGCACAAGTCGTTCGGGCTCGCGCACATCCTCAAGGGCATCGACCTGGAGGTGAACCCGCGCGAGGTGTTCTGCCTGGTCGGCCCCTCCGGTTCCGGCAAGTCCACCTTCCTGCGGTGCATCAACCACCTGGAGAAGATCAGCGCCGGGCGGCTCTACGTCGACGGCCGGCTGGTCGGCTACCGGCAACAGGGCGACAAGCTCTACGAGTTGAAGGAGAAGGAGGTCTCCGCGCAGCGGCGGGACATCGGCATGGTGTTCCAGCGCTTCAACCTCTTCCCGCACATGACGGCGCTGGAGAACGTCATGGAGGCACCGGTCCAGGTCAAGCGCGAGACCAAGGCCGTGGCCCGGGAACGGGCACAGCAGCTGCTCGACCGCGTGGGCCTCGCCGACCGCAAGGACCACTATCCGGCGCAGCTGTCCGGCGGTCAGCAGCAGCGGGTGGCGATCGCCCGGGCGCTGGCGATGCAGCCCAAGCTGATGCTCTTCGACGAGCCGACCTCGGCGCTCGACCCGGAGCTGGTCGGCGAGGTGCTGGACGTGATGCGGGACCTCGCGGCGGACGGCATGACGATGATCGTCGTCACCCACGAGATGGGCTTCGCCCGCGAGGTCGGCGACTCGCTGGTCTTCATGGACGACGGCGTGGTGGTCGAATCCGGCCACCCGCGCGAGGTACTGACGAACCCTCAGCACGAGCGGACGAAGTCGTTCCTGTCGAAGGTCCTCTGACCCGCAGTCCACTGAAAAGGGTTGGTGCGGAAGGGAATTCCCTTCCGCACCAACCCTTTTCATCCGCACATGACTCAGTGCAGGTATGTCGTCCAGCCCTGGCCCGGCACATAGACCTGGTGTCCGCGCTTCTCGATGATGTCGCGCGAGTCGCAGGTCGCCGTGCTGGTGCCCGTACCGCTGATGGTCTTTCCGTATTTGTTCGACCGGTAGAACGTGTCGGTGTAGATGCAGCCGACATAGGCCCGGACCTTGCGGCCGCAGGGATTCTTGGTGAAGTTCACCGTGTACGACTTGCCGCTGGTCGATCCGCTGACGCTGACCGTACAACTCGGGTCGGCCTGGGCCCCCGCCACGAATACCGGAAGGCCGCTGAAGGCCAGCACCGATACCGCGCCGACGACGATTCTCTGCTTGAGTTTCACGATGTCCCCCTGAATGCGCGGCCGAGGCTCACTTGGCGCTGATGTACCCGGTGTAGGTGTAGGAGATGAACTGCGCGGCACCGCGCGGCCCGTCCTGGATGAAGCCCGTGAACAGCACGTAGTTCTGCGGACCTTCCTTGAAGTCGTAGTCGCAGACCTTCGGCGCGTTGAAGGCGCCGTCGGTGTCGGCGCACTGCCCGACCCGGCCCGATCCGTCCATCGCCTTCCACTTCACGACGGCACGCATACCGTCCTTGCGAAGGTCGTTGACGATGAACTTGTCTCCGTCGGCGTCGAAACAGATGTCATAGACGGATGCCTGATCCACGGCACATGTCTTGCTCGCCGCACTGGCGGGAGTACTCGCCAGCAAAGTCCCAGCAGCCGCGATGGTCAGCGCGGCGACTGCGGACAAAGGCCGAAACTTCATTTGGGACCTTTCCCCACTCCAAGCCCCCCGTGGACTTGGAGTGAGCATTGGATCACTACCCAAATGGAGAAGCAAGCAATTTGCTTGAGTAACTACGCGATCCTGATGGGCATTTCGGATATACCGGAACCCCGACTCCTACTTCAGCGCCAGCAACAACGTGTCCGCCGGCGAGCACCACACCGCCCGCGCCTCCCCGAACCCCTTCTCGCGGAGCACGCGCGCGTGCCATGCGGCCGAGGGCATGTCGCCGTCCGCGTGGGCGCCGTAGATCTCGAAGCGGCGGGCGGTCGGTTCGGCGAGGACCGGGTCCTGGGCGGCGAGTTGCCACCACTCGGCCCAGTCGAGGGCGCCGTTCTTCTGGGCCTGTTCCATGCGGGCCTGGCTGCGGGTGCGCTCGATCGCGTTGATCCGGGGCGTGGTGTCGTCGATCATGTGGTCGGCGTTCATGAACACGCCGCCGTAGCGGACGAGTTCGGCGAGTTGGCCGTAGAGGGCGGCGAGGGGTTCGGAGTGCAGCCAGTGAAGCGCCGTGGCGGTGAGGACCACGTCGTACGAGTCGTACGGCAGACTCGTCGTCCACCGCGGGTCCTTGAGGTCGGCCGTGACGAAGGAGACCCGTTCGTCGCCCTCGAAGGTCCCGCGGGCGACGGTGAGGAGGGCGGGATCGAGGTCGACGCCGGTGCTGGTGGCGTTCGGGAAGCGGGCCAGCAGCCGGGCCGTGATGCTGCCGGTGCCGCAGGCGAGGTCGAGGACGCGCGGCTCGGGCCCGACGCAGGCCTCGACCATGTCGAGCATGATCCGGAAGCGGTCCTCCCGGTCGGGCATGTACCACTCCTGCTGCCGGTCCCAGCTCTCCTGCCAGGACTGCCAGTCGGTTCCGACACCGGTCGTCATGAGGACCCCCTGTCCACGCGCCGTCACAATGCCACTGCCGTAATACCCTGGAAGCACGATCAGCTGTTACCCGACCGCATCCACGACCATAGAGCGCCTCCGTAAGGACTACAAGTGGAACTGGCCTATTACTCGGACTATGCCGTACGCCTCGTCAACACCGAGGAACCGGCCCGGGGCAAGGACGTCCTGACCTCGGTCGAGGCCGTGCGGGACCTGTTCGGCACCAACAAGGAGGCGGCCCGCCGGGCCACCGACGCCGACGTCACCCGTTTCCGTTCGGTCCGGGCGCGGCTGCGGGCGGTCTTCGAGGCGGCCGACGGCGGCGACGAGACCCTCTCCGTGAACCTGCTGAACTCGCTCCTGCTGGAGTTCCCGGTCAGCCCGCAGATCTCCGGGCACAACTTCCGCGACGAGGACGGCCGCCCGCTGTGGCACATGCACCTCGCCGACCACCCGTCGAACGCGACCGCCGGCTACGCGGCCATCGCGGCGATGGGCCTCGCCTTCCACCTCACCGAGTACGGCGTCGACCGCCTGGGCCTGTGCGAGGCGCCCCCGTGCCGCAACGCCTACCTCGACACCTCGACCAACCGCTCCCGGCGCTACTGCTCGGACCGCTGCGCGACCCGCGCCAACGTGGCCGCCTACCGGGCCCGGAAGCGCCTGGAGGCCGACCGGTCGGACAGGACGGGCCTGGCGGCCGAGAGCGCCCAGCGGGCGAGCGCGAGCGGCGAACGCTGACCGGGCCTGAGCGGCCGGTACCGGAAGCGCACCCTGCCCAGCACCAGATCCTCGGGCACGGTGCCGTAGTCGGTACTGTCCCCACCCGCGAACGCGTTGTCCCCGAGCACCCACCAGCCGCCGTCCCGCCGCTCCACGGCCCGCTTGACGACCAGCAGGTCCTGCTGGAACGGATGCCGCAGCACGACGATGTCCCCGGGCCTGACCCTGGCACCGTACTGGACCACGAGCAGATCCCCGTGGACCAGCGTCGGCACCATGGACGGCCCGGTCACCTCGGCCGTCCCGAAGGGCAGTACGGCCCTCCCGCGCTCGGTCTCCTGCGACAGCTCCGGCATCCCCGGCACCTCCCCGGTCCTATCCTCCACCAGTCTGAGTCCGACCCCGTACTTTTGTCCTAAGCCCATGGGGGCACTCGCGAAATCAGCTTCTCCAGGGAGTAATGTCCCACCTGAGAAGACGATCACGAGGAAGGAACGCTCCATGCTTTCCCGCCTGTTTGCCCCCAAGGTGAAGGTCAGCGCGCACTGCGACCTGCCCTGCGGTGTGTACGACCCGGCCCAGGCCCGCATCGAGGCGGAGTCGGTGAAGGCCGTGCAGGACAAGATGGCCGCCAACGACGACCCGCACTTCCAGGCGCGCGCCGTCGTCATCAAGGAACAGCGCGCCGAGCTCGCGAAGCACCACGTCTCGGTGCTCTGGAGCGACTACTTCAAGCCCCCGCACTTCGAGAAGTACCCGGAGCTGCACCAGCTGGTCAACGACGCCCTGAAGGCCCTCTCGGCCGCCAAGGCGTCCACCGACCCGGCGACGGGCCAGAAGGCGCTGGACTACATCGCCCAGATCGACAAGATCTTCTGGGAGACCAAGAAGGCCTGACCCACCCGACTCCCCGGCCCGACCGGCGATCGGTGCACCATCGCGGGTCAGCGGGCAGGGGTCACTGGGTGTGTGCCAGTGGGCATGCTGAAGGGGCTCGACCGGTTCGCCGGGCGGGCCCCTTCGTCGTACGGCATTTGCGCGTACGGCACTTCCGACCGCTGGAGCCGCCTCGCATGACAGAAACGGACGAGAGCGCCGAGTACAGCTACCTCTGGGACGGCGCCGAGGACGGCTGGGTGGTCGTCCGGACGAGCTTCGCGGCGGGCACCGTCTTCAACACCTCCACCCGCATGGCCCTCCTCGTCGAGGACGACGCCCTGCACGCCCGGGTGATCGAGCTCATGCGCGCGCACGGGCGCCCGTTCCTCGACTCGTTTCCCCGGTAGCCGTGCCGCCCCCATGCCATCCTTGACCCCGTGAACCGCGAAGACCTCGTACGGCTGCGTCAGGCCCGCGACCGGATGAACCGGGAGTACGCGGAGCCGCTCGACATGGCGTCGATCGCGCGGACAGCGCTGATGTCGCCGGGGCACTTCCAGCGGAGCTTCCGGGCCGCGTACGGGGAGACGCCGTACAGCTATCTCATGACGCGGCGGATCGAGCGGGCGAAGGCGTTGCTGCGGCGCGGGGATCTGAGTGTGACGGAGGTGTGCATGGCCGTCGGCTGTACCTCGCTCGGTTCCTTCAGCTCCCGTTTCACCGAACTGGTCGGCGAGACCCCGAGTGCCTACCGCGCCCGTTCCCACGAGGCCGGCGCGGTGATCCCGTCCTGCGTGGCCCGCACTTTCACCCGCCCGAACCGGGCGGGACCGCCGCTCCGGCCCTAGCCTGTCGTGCATGGATCTCAAACTCCGCCAGTGCTTCATCGCCGTCGACGACCACGACAAGGCGCTCGCCTTCTACTGCGACGTGCTGGAGCTGGAAATCCGTAACGACGTCGGTTTCGAGGGCATGCGATGGGTGACCGTGGGGTCGCCGTTGCAGCCCGACGTGGAGATCGTGCTGGAGCCGCCGGCCGCGAACCCGGACGCCTCCCCCGCCGACAAGCAGGCCATGGCCGAACTCCTCGCCAAGGGCACCCTGCGCGGGGTCAACTTCACCACCGCCGACTGCGACGCCCTCTACGCCCGCGTCCAGGAGTCCGGCGCCGAGGTCGTCCAGGAGCCGACGGACCAGCCGTACGGTGTCCGCGACTGCGCGTTCCGCGACCCGGCCGGGAACATGCTGCGGTTCATGCAGCGCAGCGGGGACTGAGATCCATGGGGGGGCCGCTCGCGTCCTCCGGCCTGAATCCGCGGGGGCCGCTCGCGTCCTCCGGCCTACGATCACGCCATGAGCATCCGCTGGACCTACGCCTTCGTCGACCGCCCGCGCGCGCTCCTCGACCCCGCCCGCGCCTTCTGGACGGCCGTCACGGACACCCGGCTGTCCGAACCGCGCGGTGGGGAAGGGGAGTTCGTCACTCTGCTGCCCGCGGGGGCGGACGCCTGCGTGAAGGTGCAGGGGGTCGGGGGCGGCCCCGGCGGCGCTCATCCCGACTTCTCCGTCGAGGACGTGCCGGCGTTCATCGGCTCCGCGCTGGCGCTCGGCGCCGACACCGTCGCCGAGCACGACGGCTGGGCCGTACTCCGGTCCCCCGCGGGGCAGTTGTTCTGCGCGGTCCCCTGGCACGGCGAGGCCGTACGGCCGCCCGTCGTCGACGGCAGTCGCCTCGACCAGGTGTCCCTCGACATCGGACCCGGCTCCTACGACGCCGAAGTCGCCTTCTGGAGCGCCCTGTTGCCCGACTGGGCCTCGCTGCGCGGCGCGCTCCCCGAGTTCCATGTGCTCAAGCCGCCGCCCGGCCTGCCGATCCGCGTCCTGCTCCAGCGGCTCGGCGAGGACCGTCCCGCCTCCGCCCATCTCGACCTGGCCTGCGCGGACATCGGCAGGACCAGGGAACAGCACGAGCGGCTCGGCGCGAGCGTCGTCTCCCACGGCACGCACTGGACCGTGATGCGGGACCCGGCGGGCGGTGTCTACTGCCTGACCGGGCGCGACCCGGAGACCGGCGGGCTGCCTAGCCGTTCTTGAGGCAGATGAAGATCGTATGCGGGTCGTCGTACGGCGAGGACGTGGGCGTCGGACAGCCGTTCGCCGCGTCCTGACCGTCCTGACCGTCCTGACTCGGCGACGGCGTCGGCGTCTCGCCATCAGAGTTGTTCAGCTGCCAGCTGTACGGCTCGTGCGGCCCGCCGGAGTCCTGGAGCCACCACGTGAGCCCGCCCCCGCCGACCACGGCGACCGCCCACGCGACGAGGACCCGGCGCCACAGGCGACTCAAGCCGTCCACACCTCCACTGCCACCACCGCGTCCACCGGGATCGGCCCGTAGACGTGCGGGAACTCCTCGCCGCCCGGCTTGAGCGCCTCGTACTTCAGGGGTGCGCCGAGCCGTCCCGGGTCCACCTCCAGGACCACCAGGTCGCCGGGACCGTCGTAGGAGCCGTACAAGAAGGCTGCCACGCGCGGGAGTTGGGCGCGGGTCGAGCAGTGGATGAAGCCCTCCTCCTGGAGGGTGCGGCCGCGGGTCGACCACTCGTAGCGGCCGCGCTCGCGGGCCGCGTCCCAGAGGGCGCGTTCGGTGATGTGGAGGATGGTGGCGGGGGTGGCAGTGGGTTCGGATTCCGGCATACGTCCACGCTACGGCCTCAGGCGCGCGGCCCGCGCCCGCAGGTAGCGCTGCTCGGGCAGGCTGAGGGTTCTGGCCGCCGCCGACTCGTAGGCGGCCCGGGCCGCGGTCAACTCGCCGGCCCGTTCCAGAAGGTGGCCGCGGACCGCGTCGGGGCGGTGTCCCTCCCCCAACTCGTCCGCCACCAGGGCAAGTTCGGCCAGGCCCGCGTACGGACCGTCGACCATGGCGACGGCGACCGCCCGGTTGAGGCGCTCGACGGGACCGGGGACCAGACGCACCAGCACCTCGTACAGGCCGAGGATCTCGTGCCAGTCCGTCGCCCGCGCCGACGGCGCCTCGTCGTGTACGGCGGCGATCGCCGCACGCAACTGGTAGGGCCCCACGGGCCCTTGGGACAGCGCGCGGGTGACGAGGGCGACGCCCTCCTCGATCGCCGCCCTGTCCCAGCGGTCGCGGTCCTGTTCGTCGAGGGGAACGAGTTCGCCGTGCGGACCGGTGCGGGCGGCCCGGCGGGCGTCGGTGAGCAGCATCAGCGCGAGCAGCCCCGCCACTTCGCCGACCTCGGGGAGCAGCCGGTGCACGGCCCGGGTCAACCGGACCGCCTCGCCCGCGAGCTCGCGTCGCGTCAGACTCGGGCCGGACGTCGCCGTATAGCCCTCATTGAAGATCAGGTAGAGCGTGTGCAGGACGGCCGGCAGGCGCTCGGCCCAGTTGTCCGGCCGCCCGAAGCACACGCCCCGCACCTTGGCCTTCGCGCGGCTGATCCGCTGCGCCATCGTCGCCTCGGGAACGAGGTACGCCCGGGCGATCTCCGCCGTCGTCAGTCCGCCGACCGCCCGCAGGGTGAGCGCGATCTGCGCGGGCGGGGTCAGCTCCGGGTGGCAGCAGAGGAAGAGCAGGGAGAGGGTGTCGTCCTCGCGCGGCGGCTCGGGGGTATACGGGTTCCGGGGCTCAAGGGCCGCCGCCTTCGCCTCCCGTGCCCGCCGCGCCTCCTCGGCGCGCAGCGCGTCCGTCAGCCGCCGCGAGGCGACCCGGATCAGCCATCCGCGCGGGTTCTCCGGCACCCCTCGCTCCGGCCACTGCCGGGCCGCGGCGAGCAGCGCCTCCTGTACGGCGTCCTCGGCGGTGTCGAAATGGCCGTACCGCCTGACCAGTGCGCCGAGGACCTGCGGCGCGTGGCGGCGCAGCAGGTCCTCGATGCCGGTGGTGTCGCGCATCCGGCTCAGACGTCCGCGGTGCCGTCCTGGATGGGGCGGATCACCACCGCGCGGTTGACGGCACCCTCGGGCAGGGGGCAGCGGGTGACGCGGTCGGCGATCTCCGTGACGCGCTCCAGGCTCGCGCAGTCCAGGACCCAGAAGCCGGCCATCAGTTCCTTGGTCTCGCTGTACGGGCCGTCGGTGATCACGGCCTTGCCGTCCGCGCCCAGCGCGACCAGCCGGGTCCTCGCCGGCTCGGTCAGCCCCTGCGCGTCGATCAGCTCACCCGTCTCGGACAGGTCGTCGTTGATGGCGCCCATGTGGGCGAACATGGCCTGCATCTCCGCCTCGCTCCAGGCCGGGGACCCGGGGGTGGGCTTGCCCTGCATGCCGTCGTAGTCCGCCTGGGTGCCCTGCACCATGACCAGGTACTTCATGAGTCCGCTCCTTCGGCTCGGGCCACCCGTGCCGGGCGGCTCTCACAGGAGACATCGGAGCCGGGCCGGGATTCTCGACACGGGTTCAGGATTCTTCCGGGGCGGATTCGGTTCCGGGCCCTGCGCCCTCGCCGGCGTACGCCTCGCACTCGGGGTTCCGGCACGGGCCGGCCACCCACTTCGGCACCCATGCGCCGAGCGTCTTGTACCGCCGGACGACGGTGGCCACCGGCTGTCCGCAGGCGGGACAGGTGTGCTCTTCTCTGCCCATGCACTCAGACTAGAACCGTGCGGGGTTCGCGCCACATCGGATACATGCGCGGACCGTCGGGGAGGTCGAGGGTGGCGTCGGTGAAGGCGTAGCCGAGCCGCTCGTACAGCTTGGTGCTGCGCTCGCTGCTCGCCTCCAGGTACGCGGGCAGGCCCTCGCGGTCGCAACGCTCCAGGACGTGCCGGATCAGCGCGGCGCCGAGGCCCTCGCCCTGCCGGTCCGGTGTCACGGCGATCATCCACAGGTACTCGTGGGCCCGGCCGGTGGGGTGTCCCTCCGCCATGAGCCGGGCGATCGTCTCGACCCGCTCGTTGTCCGGATCCACGAACTCCCGCAGCTGTACGGCCTCGTCCTCGCCGTCCGCCGCGTGCGGCTCGCCCGGCACGGACAGCCACAGCGCACAGGCCATACCGTCCTCGGCCAGATCGATCCGGCCGTCGGCGAACACGGCGTCCGTGAAGGCGGCCATCAGCTTGTGGTGGGTTCTACGGCGGTACCCGGCATCGGGAAAGATCCAGCCGCTCACCGGATCGTCCTGGAACGCGTCGTCCAGCAGCCGGACGACCAGCTCCCGGTCGCCCTCGCCCGCGGTCCGTATCGCCACGCCCATGTTCCGCCCCTTAGCTCTCAACCACCTTCATTTGAACGGGTGTTGAGACTAGCGGGACTTACGGGCGAGTGAGCCGAAGGGGCGCGCCCCGGAGGCGAACCGAGCCTCAGAAAAGGGCGGGCCCCGCGCACCGTGGGGATGCGCGGGACCCGCTTTGTCCGGGGCCTCGGGTCACCGTGCGGGGTCAGGACCGCACGGCACCGCGGGGCTCCGGAGTCCTCAACTGCTGCGCCGGGTGACGAACTCGGCCAGCGCGAGCAGACCGCCCGCGTCCTGCGGGTCCGGGATCGCCCGGGCCAGCTCCTGCACGGCCCGCGCCATCCGGTCGGCCGCCTGGGCCTGCGCCCAGTCCCGGCCGCCCGCCCGCTCCACCGCGAGCACGGTGCGCTCCAAGTCCCCTTCCTCGTACGGCAGTCCGTACAGTTCGGCGAGCTCCGCGGCCGCCGGGGTGCCCGAGGCGAGCGCGGCGACCACGGGCAGCGACTTCTTGCGTACGGCGAGGTCGGCGCCGGCCGGTTTGCCGGTGCGGCCGGGGTCGCCCCATATGCCGATGACGTCGTCGATCAGCTGGAAGGCGAGCCCGGCCTGCCGGCCGAACGCGTCCAGCGCCTCGACGTCCTCGGCGGACGCCCCCGCGTACAGCGCGCCCACCGCGCAGGCGCAGCCGAGCAGCGCGCCGGTCTTGGCCTCGGCCATGGCGAGCACCTCGTCGAGGGTGACCTCGCCGGGGTCGCGCCTCTCCATGGCGGTGTCCGCGTGCTGGCCCTCGCAGAGTTCGACGACGCAGTCCGCGAGCCGGGCCGCGGCGGCCGAGGCCGCCGGGTGCGGGTCCTCGGCGAGCAGTCGCAGCGCGAGCGCCTGGAGCGCGTCCCCGGCGAGGATCGCGTCGGGGTCGCCGAACACGGTCCACGCGGTGGGCCGGTGTCTGCGGGTGGTGTCCCGGTCCATCACGTCGTCGTGCAGCAGGGTGAAGTTGTGGACCAGCTCCACCGCCGCCGCGGCGCGCAGGGCGCCCGACCGTGCGCGCTCGCCGCCGAGTGCGCCGGCCGCGGTGAGGACGAGGGCGGGGCGGATCGCCTTGCCCGCGTTGCCCGCCGCCGGGGTGCCGTCCGCGTGCTCCCACCCGAAGTGGTAGAGCGCGATCCGGCGCATCGAGCCGGGCAGCGAGTCGATCGCCGAGCGCAGCTCGGGGTCGACGGACGCCCGGGCTCCCTCCAGGATCACCGCCGCCTCGTGCCCGTCGGCCGGCGGTGCGCTCGGCCCCGCTCCCTCCGCCGACCGTTCCTCGTCGGCCGGCTGCGTCCCGTCGGCGCGCTGTTTCGTCTCCGCCCTGAACTCGGCCATGGGGTCCCCCTCGGAGAGTCCGCGGACGGTGGCGTTTCCACTGCGGCTGAGCACATGTGACCGGGGTGTACCCGCCCTGACGGGCGGGGACACCGCGTCCAGCTGCTGAAACGTCACCTCCAGCGGCCGATCTCGACGTTCTCCAGGACGCCGAGGGCGTCCGGCACCAGGACCGCCGCCGAGTAGTAGGCCGTCACGAGGTACTTGATGATCGCCTGTTCGTTGATGCCCATGAAGCGCACCGACAGGCTCGGCTCGATCTCGTCCGGGATGCCGGCCTGCTGGAGGCCGATGACGCCCTGGTCGTTCTCGCCGGTACGCATGGCGATGATCGAGGTGGTCCGCCGGTCGCTGACCGGGATCTTGTTGCACGGGTAGATCGGCACTCCGCGCCAGGTCGGGATGCGGTTGCCGCCGACGTCGATGGACTCCGGGACCAGTCCGCGCTTGTTGAGCTCGCGGCCGAACGCGGAGATCGCGCGCGGGTGGGCGAGGAACAGCTTGGTGCCGCGCCGCCTGCTGAGCAGCTCGTCCATGTCGTCCGGGCTGGGCACGCCGTCGTGCGGCTGGAGCCGCTGGTCGTACTCGCAGTTGTTGAGCAGGCCGAACTCGCGGTTGTTGATCAGCTCGTGCTCCTGGCGCTCCTTCAACGCCTCGACGGTGAGCCTCAGTTGCTGTTCCGTCTGGTTCATCGGCTGGTTGTAGAGATCGGCCACGCGCGAGTGGATGCGCAACACGGTCTGGGCGACGCTGAGTTCGTACTCGCGCGGCCGGGCGTCGTAGTCGACGAAGGTGTGCGGGATGTCCGGCTCGCCGGAGTGGCCCGCGGCGAGGTCGATCGCCTTCTCGCCGTACTTGTTGGTGCGCTGCTCGGGGATCGCGCGCAGCTGCGTGAGGTGTTCGCGCAGGGTCTCGGAGCGCTCCGCGACCTGCTCGACGTCCCCGCGGGCCAGCACGAGCACCGTGCAGGCGGTGTCCGCGCGGGCCGTGTACTCCCAGATGGCCTCCGGGTCCAGCAGTGCCTGGTCGCCGAAGTAGGCGCCGTCGGCGAGGACTCCGAGGACCGTGTCGTCGCCGTACGGGCCCGTGCCGATCTTCTCGACCCTGCCGTGTGCCAGCAGGTACACCTCGTCGGCCTGGCTGCCGAACGACGCGATCGCCTCCCCCGGGGCGAACTCGCGCTGCCGGCAGCGGACGGCCAGCTCCGAGAGGACCTCATCGTCCTCGTAGTCCCGCAGCGCGGGCAGTTCGCCGAGCTCCGCGGGGATGACCTCGACACGGTCGCCGGTCTTCACGAATGTCACCCGGCCGTCGCCCACGGAGTAACTCAGCCGTCGGTTCACCCGGTATGTGCCACCCTGCACGTTCACCCACGGCAGTGTGCGCAGGAGCCAGCGGGAGCTGATCTCCTGCATCTGCGGTGCGGACTTGGTGGTGGTGGCCAGGTTCCGCGCAGCCGCTGTGCCAAGGCTCTGCTGCGGCTTGTTCTGCTCCGCGCGGACCTCTTCGCCTACCGACATAGAGAAATGCCCTCCCCATTCATGCCGGGCCCTGTGCGCCCGGCATTCGTTCTCGCGCACCAGCCTTCCTCACTCAGCGTGCCGGTGGTATTACCCGAAAGAGCGGGAATGGATCTTCAACCGCTGGGCACATGGGCTGTTTACGTCGAATGTTGTTCGAGTTGCGGCCGGGGCCGCCGTTGTCCGGATCGACTCGCACGCCGTGCGAACAAGTCGTGCGTACCGGGATTTTTTCGGTACAAGCAGCGATAACAGGCGGCCGTGCACGTCGGCCGTCGCACAGCACGAAGGAGGCGTTCATGGCCTCACCCATGTCCGCGGGCGGTTTCCTGGACGCGCTGCGGGACGAGGGCGTCACGGTCGTCGAGGTCGGCGACTGGGAGCACCACAACCGCAACCACAAGGGCCCGTGGGGCCCCGTCCACGGCGTGATGATCCACCACACGGTCACCAAGGGCAGCGCGCACACCGTGGACCTGTGCCGCGAGGGCCGCCCGGACCTGCCCGGCCCGCTGTGCCACGGCGTCATCACCAAGGACGGCAGGGTCCACCTGGTCGGCTACGGCCGCGCCAACCACGCGGGCCTCGGCGACGACGACGTGCTGCGCGCGGTGATCGCGGAGAAGCGGCTGCCGCACGACAACGAGGCCAACACCGACGGCAACCGGCACTTCTACGGCTTCGAGTGCGAGAACCTCGGCGACGGCGAGGACCCGTGGCCCGAGGCCCAGTTGGAGGCGATCGAGAAGGTCTGCGCGGCGATCTGCCGCCACCACGAGTGGTCCGCGCGCTCGGTGATCGGGCACCTGGAGTGGCAGCCCGGAAAGGTGGACCCGCGCGGGTTCACGATGGACTGGCTGCGCGACCGGGTCGGCGAGCGCCTGAAGTGACCCCCCGGGGACACGGACGACACCGGCGCCGAGACCGCCCCGGGTGACAATGGTGCCGTGACCAGCCCCGACCTCGCCGCCCTACGGCCCCGGCTGCCGTCGCCGGTGGAGGAGATCGCCGACGGGCGCTTCGGCCGGCACGGCGTCCGGCTGCTGCTCAAGCGGGACGACCTGATCCACCCGGATCTCATCGGCAACAAGTGGCGCAAACTCGCGCCCAACCTCGCGGCGGCGGGCGGCCGTACGGTCGTCACCTTCGGCGGCGCCTACTCCAACCACCTGCGCGCCACCGCCGCCGCGGGCCGTCTCCTGGGCCTGTGCACGGTCGGTGTGGTCCGCGGCCAGGAGCTGTCCGACCGCCCGCTCAATCCGTCCCTGGCCCGGTGCGCGGCCGACGGGATGCGCCTCCACTTCGTCGACAGGTCGATGTACCGGCGCAAGAGCGAGCCCGAAGCGCTGGCCGGCATCCTGCGCGAGGTGGACGCGGAGGACGCGTACGTCGTCCCCGAGGGTGGCAGCAACTCCCTTGCGGTGCGCGGCTGCCGGGCCCTGGGCGAGGAGCTGCGCACGCGTACTGACGTCGACGTCGTCGCCCTCGCCTGCGGGACCGGCGGCACACTGGCCGGACTGGCAGCGGGACTCGCCCCCGACCAGCGGGTGTTGGGGATACCGGTCCTCAAGGGTGGCTTCCTGGGCGCCGACATCACGGCCCTCCAGGAGCGGGCCTTCGGCGGCCGACGCGGCGACTGGTCGCTCGACGACCGCTTCCATTTCGGCGGCTACGCGCGCGTGCCGGCCGAACTCGACGCCTTCGCCGGGGACTTCGAGGACCGGCACGGGCTGGCCGTCGAGCGTCTCTATGTCGCCAAGTTGCTGTACGGACTTGTCGCGCTGGCGGGCGAAGGGGCCTTCCCGCGCGGGAGCACGGTCACCGCTGTCGTCACCGGGCGACCGTTCCCCTAGGCATCCCCAGCCGCCGTAGAACCCGCTGGCCCCTCAGGGCGCCGCGGCAACTGCTACGCCGCCTCGCGATAAGCCGCCGCCTCCTCCAGGTCCAGCCGGCGCAGCAGTGTGCGGAGCATCTCGTCGTCGATGTAGCGGCCGTCGCGGAGGCGGACGAACATCGAGCGTTCGGCGCTGATCATCTCGCGGGAGAGGCGGCGGTAGGTGTCGTCGACGGTCTCGCCGGTGACGGGGTTGGTGGCGCCCAGGCGCTCCCAGACGGCGTTGCGGCGGCGTTCCAGGACCTCGCGGAGGCGGTCGGCCAGCGGAGGGGGCAGGGCGTTGCGCTCGTCCTCCAGAAGGGCGTTGAGGCGTTTCTCGGCCACTCGGGAGGCCTGTGCCTGGGCGTTGGCCTCGGCGAGGGTCTCGGCCTGGGGGTCGCGGCCGGGGAATTTCAGCAGCCGGATGATCGGGGGCAGGCTCAGGCCCTGCACCACCAGGGTGCCGATGACCGTCGTGAAGGTCAGGAACAGGATGATGTTGCGCTGCGGGAAGGGGTCGCCTCCGTGCACCGTGAGCGGGATCGAGAAGGCGATGGCGAGTGAGACCACGCCTCTCATGCCGGCCCACGCGGTGGTCATCGCCCCCTTCCAGGTGGGGTTGTCCTCGCGTTCCCTGATCCGCGCGGAGAACATGCGGGGCAGGAAGGCCGCCGGGTACACCCACACGAACCGGGTCACCACGACGACCAGGAAGAGGGCGATCGCGTACAGGGCGGCGTCCAGGCCCCGGTACTCGCCAAGTCCCTTGAGGACCACCGGCAGTTGCAGCCCGATCAGGGCGAACACCGCCGACTCCAGGACGAAGGCGACCATCTTCCACACCGCCTCCTCCTGGAGGCGGGTCGCGAAATCGACCTCCCACGCGCGGTGGCCCAGATAGAGCGCCACGACGACGACGGCGAGCACTCCGGAGGCGTGCACCTGCTCGGCGACCGCGTAGGCGACGAACGGGATCAGCAGGGAGAGCGTGTTCTGGAGCAGCGCCTCCTTGAGGTGGGTGCGCAGCCAGTGGATCGGCACCATCATCAGGAGCCCGACACCGACCCCGCCGACGGCCGCGAGCAGGAACTCCCCGATGCCGCCGGCCCAGGTGGCGCCCTCGCCGACCGCCGCCGCGAGGGCCACCTTGTAGGCGGTGATCGCGGTGGCGTCGTTCAGCAGGGACTCGCCCTGGAGGATCGTCGTGATCCGCGAGGGCAGTCCGACCCGGCGGGCCACCGCGGTCGCGGCGACCGCGTCCGGCGGCGCGACCACCGCGCCGAGCACCAGCGCCGCGGTCAGCGGCAGCCCCGGCACGATCACGTACGCGGCCCAGCCGACGACGAACGTGGCGAAGAGCACGTACCCCACCGACAGCAGCGCCACGGGCCGCACTTGGGCCCGCAGATCGAGGTAGGAGCTGTCGGTGGCCGACGTGTAGAGCAGCGGGGGCAGCAGCAGCGGCAGGACGACGTCCGGGTCCAGGGTGTAGTCCGGGACCCCCGGGACGTACGAGACGGCCAGCCCGACGGCGACCAGCAGCAGCGGCGCCGGCACCGGGGTGCGCCGGGCCCCCGCGGCCACCACGGCACTTCCCGCCACCAGCAACAGCAGTGGCATCACGTCCATCGTCCTCGCCCGCCCTCGTTTTTCCGCGCGGCCAACCGCACAGCCGTCGTAATCTGGCAATCATGAAACAGTGCACGCACGCCGACGCGCTGCCGCTCCCGGAACCGAAGCCCCAGAGCGAGACCTGCCTCGAGTGTCTGGCGGCCGGCACCCACCCCGTACAGCTGCGACTGTGCCTCTACTGCGGCCATGTCGCCTGCTGCGACTCCTCGCCCCTGCGCCACGCGACAGCACATCACAAGGAATCCGGGCATCCGGTGATGCGGACCTACGAACCCGGTGAGAGCTGGCGCTGGTGCTTCGTCGACCACGTACTCCTGTGACCCCGTAATCCGGCCGCCGGTTTCGACGGTTCGACCGTCTGACGTCTGGGTACGTCAACCCGGCGCGCGCTCTTCCCAATTGGGCCCGCAGGACCCCTAGCCACGGAGCGTATCCGTAGGTTTACTATGAGTGACAGCATGGGGTTGGGGTCCCGGGGACAGGAAAGTTCGGAGCGCGGTAGCGTCACCGCTGAACCAAGTATCGCGTTACCCCGGGGGGCGACCCCTGGGCCCCCGAAAGAGCTTGTACCACCTTGGAGGTGAGGGTGTCCCAGATCGCAGGCGAGCCCGCGACCCAGGACTTCGTGGAAGTCCGGCTGCCGGCTGCGGGTGCCTACCTGTCGGTGCTGCGTACGGCCACGGCCGGCCTCGCAGCCCGTTTGGACTTCACCCTCGACGAGATCGAGGACCTCCGCATCGCGGTGGACGAGGCCTGCGCGATCCTGCTCCAGCAGGCCGTGCCCGGCTCAGTGCTCAGCTGTGTCTTCCGGCTCGTGGACGACTCGCTCGAAGTCACCGTCTCCGCCCCGACGACGGACGGTCACGCACCCTCGCGCGACACCTTCGCCTGGACCGTGCTCTCGGCCCTCGCGGGCAAGGTCTCATCGGCAGTCGACGAGGACAAGACCGTTTCGATCAGCCTCTACAAACAGCGCGGCGCGGGACCCGGGCCGGCGTGAGGAACGGGGACGGGCCGGTGCGGGACGAAGAGCGCGGCACACGGGAGCTGCCGGCCGAGGGCGGCACGGGCGGAGCACGCCGTACGGCGGACGCCGGCCCCCTGGTGCCCCGCGGCGGGATCCCCGAGCAGGCCCGGCCGCATCCGGAGGACGAACCCTCGGAGGCCGGTGTGACGGACGACGGTCAACGTGAGCAGGACGGTGCCGTGCGTATTGGTGGGGTCTCCCCCGTTCCTGGGGGTTCCCCCGCTCCGACTCAGTCGAGCGTGGGGGAGGAGGCGAAAGCTCGGGGAAGGGCGACGGACCAGGCGATGAGCGAGCACGAGCGGGACGACGTGGCGGGCGCGCCGGCCGTGCAGAGTGCGCAGAGCACCCGGCACGACCCGCAGGACCGCAGCGGAGCGCGCGCGCTCTTCATCGAGCTGCGCACGCTCAAGGACGGCAGCGTCGAGTACGCGGAGCTGCGCAACCGGCTGGTCCGTATGCACCTGCCGCTCGTCGAGCATCTCGCGCGCCGCTTCCGCAACCGCGGCGAGCCGCTGGACGACCTGACCCAGGTCGCCACCATCGGCCTGATCAAGTCGGTCGACCGCTTCGACCCGGAGCGCGGGGTCGAGTTCTCGACGTACGCGACCCCGACGGTCGTCGGCGAGATCAAGCGGCACTTCCGTGACAAGGGCTGGGCGGTGCGCGTCCCGCGCAGGCTCCAGGAGCTGCGCCTGTCGCTGACCACGGCGACGGCGGAGCTCTCGCAGCGGCACGGCCGCTCCCCCACGGTCCACGAGCTGGCCGAGAAGCTGGGCATCTCGGAGGAGGAGGTCCTGGAGGGCCTGGAGTCGGCGAACGCCTACTCCACGCTGTCCCTGGACGTCCCGGACACGGACGACGAGTCTCCCGCGGTCGCGGACACCCTGGGCGCGTACGACGAGGCCCTGGAGGGCGTCGAGTACCGCGAGTCGCTCAAGCCGCTGCTGGAGGACCTGCCGCCCCGGGAGAAGCGGATCCTGCTGCTGCGTTTCTTCGGCAACATGACGCAGTCGCAGATCGCGCAGGAGGTCGGCATCTCCCAGATGCACGTGTCCCGCCTGCTGGCCAGGACACTGGCCCAGCTGCGGGAGAAGCTCCTCGTCGAGGAGTAGGACCGGGCCGGAGGCTAGCCCTTCGGCTCTTCGGTACGGCGGCCGGGCCCTCGGATTCCGAGGGCCTGTGTCGTTGCCGGGTTGATCAGCAGCACCAGGGAGGCGACCGCGACCACCGCGAGCGCGATGCCGGCCGGGATGGCCACGCTGTCGGCCTGGAGCAGGTTGTAGGCCACGGGCAGCGCCATGATCTGCGTGATCACGGCGGGACCCCGGCTCCAGCCGCGCCGGCCGAGCAGTCCGCGCGCGGCGAGCAGCGGCAGCAGCGCGAGCACCACCAGGGTCACGCCTCCGGTCACCGCCTGCTGCCGGTCGTCCGGGTCGCCGGTGAGCCCCAGGACGAGCATCCAGACACCGCCGACGGCCAGCGCGAGCCCTTCGAGCCCGACGAGGACCGCCGCGTAGGTCAGCCGGCGCGGACGGGGTCCGTCGGGGCCGTCGGTCGCCGTCTCCGGGGCGGGGGTCTGCTCAGCGCTCACCCCAGAAGGGTAGCCCTCGGAAAACGGCCCCAGGTGTCCAGGCTCACGCCGTCTCCTCTTACCGAACCCCTACCTCGGTATGGGACCAGTACCCCCCAGTAGGTACGCTGCAACTCATGCGTGCACTTCTCGTGGTCAATCCGGCGGCAACCACCACAAGCGCACGTACGCGCGACGTCCTGCTCCACGCGCTCGCCAGCGAGATGAAGCTGGAGGCCGTCACCACGGAGTACAGAGGCCACGCGCGCGACCTCGCCCGGCAGGCCGCGGAGAGCGGGAACGTCGACCTGGTGGTGGCCCTCGGCGGCGACGGCACCGTCAACGAGGTCGTCAACGGCCTGCTGCACACCGGCCCCGACCCGGAGCGCCTGCCCGGCCTCGCCGTGGTCCCCGGCGGCTCCACCAACGTCTTCGCGCGCGCCCTGGGGCTGCCCAACGACGCCGTGGAGGCCACCGGCGCCATCCTCGACGCCCTGCGCGAGGGCAGCGAGCGCACGGTCGGCCTGGGGCTGGCCTCCGGCACGCCCGGCACCGAGGACGAGGCGGTGCCGTCGCGCTGGTTCACCTTCAACGCCGGGCTCGGGTTCGACGCGGGAGTCGTCGGGCGGGTCGAACAGCAGCGGGAACAGGGCAAGAAATCCACGCACGCGCTCTACGTGCGCCAGGTGGTCCGGCAGTTTCTCGGCGAGCAGCACCGCAGGCACGGGACGATCACCCTGGAGCAGCCCGGCGAGGACCCGGTCACCGATCTCGTGGTGGCCATAGTCTCGAACACCAAGCCCTGGACGTATCTCGGCAATCGCCCGATGTACACGTCACCTAAGGCGTCGTTCGATAAAGGCCTCGACGTACTCGGTCTCAGCCGGCTGTCCAGCGCCGCGGTTGCCCGGTATGGCACCCAGTTGCTCACTTCGTCCCCCGAGCGTGGGCCTCACGGCAAGCACGCTGCGGCTCTGCACGACCTGAGCGAGTTCACCTTGCATTCGAAGGTCCCTCTGCCCCTCCAGATGGACGGCGACCACCTCGGACTGCGTACGAGCGTGACGTTCACAGGCGTACGCCGGGCACTGCGTGTGATTGTGTGAGCAGAAAGGGCTGAAGTCCTTTCACTCGAACGTTTAGACCAGGATCCACCCCATGGAAGTACGGCTGTGACCTAGTCGACACCGAGGAATCAAAAAAAACTTTCCAGAAGGGGTTGTATCCGCCGCTGAGGTTTGCGAGTCTCTACGTGGCGATCGAGACGGCCCGCAACACCGGCCTCCACGGATCACCGGAACCCCTCTTCAATCCACAGGACCCCGCCAGTGAACCTGGCGTTCGGCCCTTCACTTGTTGAGGGATTCGTGAAAGCGTTCACATTCACAAGCAACCCGCACGTAATACCAAGGAGAGGTAGCAGCCATGGACTGGCGTCACAACGCCGTTTGCCGCGAGGAAGACCCCGAGCTCTTCTTCCCCATCGGCAACACCGGTCCTGCGCTGCTGCAGATCGAGGAAGCCAAGGCCGTCTGCCGTCGCTGCCCCGTTATGGATCAGTGTCTGCAGTGGGCGCTCGAGTCCGGCCAGGACTCCGGCGTCTGGGGTGGTCTCAGCGAGGACGAGCGCCGCGCCATGAAGCGCCGCGCCGCTCGCAACCGTGCTCGTCAGGCCTCCGCCTGACGTCCACCCTGCTAACAGCCTGAGCTTGGCGGCGCGTACAGCGAGTACGCATCTCCCGCCCCCGAGCCGCAGCGCGCAGTACCCCCGATGCGCATAGCAACGAGCGAACAGCCCCGGATCAGTTGATGATCCGGGGCTCTTTGCTGTCTCCGAAGCCGTTTCCGAACACCCCGTCCCCGTAGGTCACTTGTGCGCCTGCACCGGCACGTCCAGGATCACCCGGGTCCCCCGCTCCGGCCCCGGCACCATGTCGAACGTGCCGCCCAACTCGCCCTCCACCAGGGTCCGTACGATCTGGAGGCCCAGGTTGCCCGAGCGGTGCGGGTCGAATCCCTCGGGGAGTCCCACGCCGTCGTCCTGCACGGTGACCAGGAGGCGGGCGTCCTTCGAGGTGCCGCCGCGCACCGCCGACACCTCGACCGTGCCGGTCTCGCCCTCGCGGAAGCCGTGCTCCAGGGCGTTCTGAAGGATCTCGGTGAGAACCATCGAGAGCGGGGTCGCGACCTCGGCGTCCAGTATCCCGAAGCGGCCGCTGCGCCGGCCGGTGACCTTGCCCGGGGAGATCTCGGCGACCATCGCGAGCACCCGGTCGGCGATCTCGTCGAACTCCACGCGCTCGTCCAGGTTCTGGGACAGCGTCTCGTGCACGATCGCGATGGAGCCGACCCGGCGTACGGCCTCCTCCAGGGCCTCCCGGCCGCGCTCGGACTCGATCCGGCGGGCCTGGAGGCGCAACAGGGCGGCGACGGTCTGGAGGTTGTTCTTCACCCGGTGGTGGATCTCCCGGATGGTCGCGTCCTTGGTGATCAACTCCCGCTCGCGGCGCCGCAGTTCGGTGACGTCCCGGAGCAGCACCAGCGAACCGATGCGGGTGCCCTTGGGCTTGAGCGGGATCGCCCGGAACTGGATCACCCCGTCCCGCGCCTCGATCTCGAACTCGCGCGGCGCCCACCCGCTGGCCACCTTGGCGAGCGCCTCGTCCACCGGGCCCCGGGTCGGGGCGAGTTCGGCGGTGGTGACGCCCAGGTGCTGGCCGACGAGGTCGGTTGCGAGGCCCATCCGGTGGTACGCGGAGAGGGCGTTGGGCGAGGCGTACTGCACGATGCCGTCGCCGTCGAGCCGGATCAGTCCGTCGCCGACGCGCGGCGAGGCGTCCATGTCGACCTGCTGGTTCGGGAACGGGAAGGAACCGGCGGCGATCATCTGCGCGAGGTCCGACGCGCTCTGGAGGTAGGTGAGTTCGAGGCGGCTCGGGGTGCGCACGGTGAGCAGGTTGGTGTTGCGCGCGATGACCCCCAGGACGCGTCCGTCCCGTCGTACCGGAATCGACTCGACGCGGACGGGGACCTCTTCGCGCCACTCCGGGTCGCCCTCGCGCACGATCCGGCCCTCGTCCAGGGCGGCGTCCAGCATGGGGCGGCGGCCGCGCGGGACGAGGTGGCCGACCATGTCGTCCTGGTAAGAGGTGGGGCCGGTGTTCGGGCGCATCTGGGCGACGGAGACATAGCGGGTGCCGTCGCGCGTGGGGACCCACAGGACCAGGTCGGCGAAGGAGAGGTCGGAGAGCAGTTGCCACTCCGAGACCAGCAGGTGCAGCCACTCGAGGTCGGAGTCGTCGAGTGCGGTGTGCTGGCGTACGAGTTCGTTCATGGAGGGCACGTCTGCGAGCGTACCCGCCGGTCTGTACCTGTCCTAAAAACACCCGCGGGCCGCGGCGCCTGAGAGGGACCCTCAGCCCTCTCGGCACCGCAGCCCGGAGCAGCAACGGCCACGGGGTGTGCGGTCCCGATCGGCCGATGGATGAGGACCCGGGGCAGTCAGGGCAGAGAGCCTCGGTTCCTCGATCCGTCTTCCTGTGCGGGGAAGACGGAGGCTTGCGCCTTAACACATTGTGGACTAGACCACATGGCCTGTCCATGCTTTGAAGGCTGTGGGAAGCCTAACGGTGTCGGGTCCTGTTCGGGACTGGTTGGTCATGGGAATTTCCATGGCCGATACATGGGGTACCGGTTCAGCGGGTCTCCGTCACCTTGGCCAGGGCGCGGGGCGCGTCCGGGTCCTGGCCGCGGGCGATGGTGACCTCGTAGGCGAGGAGCTGGAGCGGGAGGATCTCCAGGATCGGCTGGAGTTCCTCGGGGACGCCCTCGACGGGCAGGACGAAGCCGGCCGAGGCCTGTTCGACCTGGCCGGCCGGGCCGATGACGACCAGGTCCGCGCCCCGGCCGCGCAGCCGGTCGAGCACGGGCTGGAGGGCGGCGCCGCCCTTGCCGTCCGTCACGACCGCGATGACCGGCGAGACGTTGTCGACCATCGCGAGGGGGCCGTGCAGGAGGTCGGCGCCCGAGTAGGCGAGAGCCGGGATGTAGCTGGTCTCCATCAGCTTGAGGGCGGCCTCCTTGGCGGTGGGATAGCCGTAGCCGCGGGAGGTGATGACCATGCGCTCGGCGAAGCGGTAGCGGGAGGCGAGGGCACGGACCTCGTCCTGCCGGGCGAGCAGCTGCTCCGCGAGGTCGGGCAGCGCCTTGGCCGCGGCCCCGTCGCCGCCGCGAAGTCCCTCGACGAAGAGGTGGAGCGCGAGCAGGGAGGCCGTATACGTCTTGGTCGCGGGGAGCGCCTTCTCCGGTCCCGCCATGATGTCGATGTGGTACTCGGAGACGGCGGCCAGCGGCGAGTCCGGGTTGTTGGTCACCGCGACGGTGATCGCGCCCGCCTCGCGGGCGGCACGGGTCGAGGCGACCAGGTCCGGGGAGCCGCCGGACTGACTGACGGTGACGACGAGGACGTCGGTCAGATCGGGGCGGGCCCCGTAGGCCGTGGTGGTCGACATCGAGGTGAGTCCGCAGGGCAGGCCGAGGCGGATCTCCAGGAGGTACTTGGCGTACAGGGCGGCGTTGTCGGAGGTGCCGCGGGCGGTGAGCAGCACGAAACGGGGCTTGCGGGCGGCCACGTCCTGGGCCACCTGCCGGATGCGCGGGGCGCCCTCCTCCAGGATGCGGCGCAGGACATCGGGCTGTTCGGCCATCTCGCGGGCCATGATCCGGCCGGGGAGTTCGCTGTCGGGGGCCGGGGGCGTGGCGGTCATGCGGGATCCTCCGGAGGTGGGTCGTGGCGGCGGTGCGGTGTCCATTTCACCCCTTCTTCCACGGCGGCGCCCGTGCGGGGTGGTGGGACGTGGATCACTCTGGGAGGGCGGTACCGATTCTGTTAGATTGGACACGATTGGTCTAAACCACATGGTTCTCTTCAGAACGGCAGGCCCCGCGTGGAAGTTGTCATCGTTCCGGACGCCAGGTCGGGCGGCGAACTCATCGCCGAGGCCATGGCACAGCTGCTCCGGCGCAGGCCGGAGGCCCTGCTGGGCGTGGCCACCGGCTCGACGCCCCTGCCCGTCTACGAAGCGCTGGCGGCCAGGGTCCGCGCCGGCGCCGTGGACACCTCACGGGCGCGCATCGCCCAGCTCGACGAATACGTGGGACTGCCCGCCGAGCACCCGGAGTCGTACCGCTCGGTGCTGCGCCGTGAGGTCCTGGAGCCGCTCGGGATCGGGATGGACGCGTTCCTCGGACCGGACGGGACCGCCGAGGACGTACAGGCGGCGTGCGAGGCCTACGACCGGGCGCTGGGCGAGGCCGGCGGGGTGGACCTCCAGATACTGGGGATCGGGACCGACGGGCACATCGGGTTCAACGAGCCGTGCTCGTCGCTCGCCTCGCGGACCCGGATCAAGACGCTGACCGAGCAGACACGGGTGGACAACGCGCGCTTCTTCGACGGCGACATCGAGCAGGTCCCGCACCACGTCATCACACAGGGCATCGGCACCATCCTGGAAGCGCGGCACCTGGTGCTGCTGGCGACCGGTGAGGGCAAGGCGGACGCGGTCGCCGCGACGGTGGAGGGGCCGGTCGCCGCGGTGTGCCCTGCCTCAGCGCTCCAGCTGCACCGGCATGCGACGGTCGTGGTGGACGAGGGCGCCGCGTCCAAGCTGAAGCTCGCGGACTACTTCCGGCACACGTTCGTCAACAAGCCCGACTGGCAGGGGATCTGAGGCGCGGCTTCCGCTTCCGCACACGTACATGCCGGTGCCGGGCTCCCTCGTGGAGAGCCCGGCACCGGTGTATTCGGAGGTGTTCCCCCGGGTCGGGGTCGCTCCCCCGGCTCGCGGTCACGCCCCGGCGACGACCTCCGCCGCGGCCCGGCCGCAGACTCGGGCCGCGCCGTGGGTGGCGATGTGGAGGGCGCCCCGGGGGGCGGCCTGCGGTATGCCCATCTCGACCACGACGGTGTCGGGCCGGGCGGCCAGCACGGTGTCGAGGGCGGCGGCCATCCACGGATGCCGGTGCTCGTCCCGCACCACGACCACGATCCGCCGCGCCCCCGCCGCCTCCAGCACCGCGTCCCCCGCGGCCTCCCCGGCGAAGCTCCCCGTCTCCGTGCCGGGCAGCGTCCTGGTCAGCTCCGCGCCCACGCCCCAGGGCGTCTCGTCGCCGACGGCGATGTTGGCGACGGGGGCGAGGAGGGCGACGTACGGCGGTTCGGTGAGGGGGGTGAAGGCTTCGGCGCCGGTGACCGTGAGGGCGCGGCGGGCGGCGACGAGACCGATGTCGACGCGCGTCACGTCCGGCGCGGGAGCGACGCCTTCAGCTGAGGCGGAGGCCGATGCCGTGGCCGCCCACCGGGCCAACCCCCGTACCCGTTCCGCCGCTTCGGCCAGGCGTTCCTCCGGGAGTTCGCCCGCGCGGACCGCGCTCACCAGCGCGTCCCGCAGGCGTCGTATCGTCTCGTCGTCCGCGAGGCCGCCGCCCACGCAGATCGCGTCGGCGCCGGCGGCGATCGCGAGGACGCTGCCGCGCTCGATGCCGTAGGTGGCGGCGATGGCCTGCATCTCCATGCCGTCGGTGACGATGAGGCCGTCGTAGCCGAGCCGGCCGCGCAGGAGGCCGGTCAGGATGTGCGGGGAGAGGGTGGCCGGGTGGTCCGGGTCCAGGGTCGGGACCAGGATGTGGGCGCTCATCACCGCGCGGGTCCCGGCGGCGATGGCCGCGCGGAACGGAAGGAGTTCGCGCCGCTCCAGGACCGCCGACTCCGCGTCGATGCGCGGCAGCGCGTGGTGGGAGTCGACGGCGGTGTCGCCGTGGCCGGGGAAGTGCTTCGTGCAGGCGGCGACGCCCGCGGCCTGGAGGCCGGTGACGTAGGCGGCGGTGTGGCGGGCGACCAACTCCGGGTCGGCGCCGAAGGAGCGGACGCCGATGACCGGGTTGGAGGGGTTGGAGTTGACGTCGGCGGACGGGGCCCAGTTGAGGTTCACACCGCAGGCGGCGAGGCGGCGGCCCAGTTCGTACGCCACCTCCCTCGTCACGTCGACGTCGTCCACCGCGCCGAGCGCGTGATTGCCGGGGAAGGAGGAACCCGTGCGCACCTCCAGGCGCGTGACGTCTCCGCCCTCCTCGTCGATCGCGACCAGCACGTCGTCCCGTTCGGCCCTCAACTGGGCGGTCAGGGAGGACAGTTGCTCGGCGGACGCGATGTTGCGGCCGAACAGGCCCACCGAGGCAAGGCCTTCGCCGAGGCGCCGCAGCAGCCAGTCGGGGGCCGTGGTGCCGGGGAAGCCCGGTTGCAGGACGGTGAGGGCGTCGCGCGTCAGAGTGTCTGTACCGCTGGCGAATGTCGTCATCGGTTGGCGTTATCCCTTCACAGCGCCGGCGGTCAGACCCGCGGCCATCTTGCGCTGGACGAGGAGGAAGAGGACGACGATCGGCACGGCCATCATCGTGGCGCCGGCCATCATCGGGGCGTATTCGGTGCCGTGCTTGGTGGTGAAGTTGCCGAGCCAGACGGTCGCCGTCTGGTGCTCCTGGCTGAGCAGCATCAGGGCGTACAGGTACTCGTTCCAGGCCTGGATGAAGCCGTAGACCGAGGTGGCGACCATGCCGGGGGCCAGCAGTGGGAAGACCACGCGGATGAAGGCGCCGGTGCGGGAGCAGCCGTCGACCATGGCCGCCTCCTCCAGTTCCTTCGGGATGTTGACGATGAAGCCGCGCAGGGTCCACACCGTGAACGGGAGGATGAAGGTCAGGTACGTGATGACCAGGCCGGAGAGCTTGTCGTACTGGTCGAGGTCGTTCAGCAGCAGGAAGACCGGGATGATCATCGAGACCAGCGGGACCATCTGGACCGCGAGGATGCCGACGATCACGATCTTGCGGCCGCGGAAGGCGAAGCGGGAGATGGCGAGCGCGGCCAGCAGGCCCACGACGATGCCGATCACCACGACCGACAGGGACACGATGAGGCTGCGGCCGACCGGGCCCCAGAAGTCCGCAATGGCCAGCGCCCGGCGGAAGTTGTCGAGCGTGATGCCGGTGGGCAGCAGGCTCGGGTCCGGGTCGATGGCGTCCTTGGCCGGCTTGAAGGCCGTGTCGACCATCCAGTAGAGCGGGAAGCCGACGACGAGGAAGACGAGGAGGCCGACGAGGTTCCAGCCGAGCTTGGACTTCTTGCGCCCGCCGGTCGGCCTGCGGGGCGCGTCGGTCGTGAGCGCGCTCATTCGACCTCTCCGATCTGAAGCATCTGACGCATGTAGACGGCGACGACACCGAGCAGCAGCACCACCGTGACCAGGGCTATCGCGGAACCCTGTCCGTAGTCGTTGACGACGAAGGCACGGTCGTACGAGTAGGTGCTCAGGAGCTGGAAGTCGGCCTCGGGATGGCCGCCGCGCATCACGAACACCTGGGGGAAGACGCCCATGTCCCAGATCACCGAGAGGGTCGTGAGCATCACGATGATCGGCTTGAGGATGGGCAGGGTGACGTACCGGAAGACGCCCCAGGCGCCGGCGCCGTCGAGGCGGGCGGCCTCCTCCAACTCCTGCGGGACCTGGGTGAGTCCGGCGCTGAGGGTGATCACCACGAAGGGCACCGCGCCCCAGACCACGAGCAGCATGATGACGAGGAGGCCCTGCGGTCCGCTGGCGAACCAGTTGTGGCCGACCATGTCGACGCCGGGGAGCTTGCTGAGCAGGGCGTTGAAGACGCCGTAGTCGGTGTCGAAGAGCCACTTGAAGACGGTGGTCGCGACGATGACCGGCATGCCCCAACTGGCCACCAGGACAATGTTGATGAGGGTCTTCATCCAGCCGGAGACCCGCTGCTGGAGCAGGGCCAGGGCCATGCCGGCGACCATCGTGAAGATGACCGAGCCGGCCGCGAAGACGATCGTGCGGACGACGACGCCCCAGAACTCGCCGTCGCCGAGGACCCCGGAGAAGTTGTCGAAGCCGATCCACTCGGCGGGCTTGAAACCCCACAGCTGGGACTGTCCGAAGGACTGGAAGGACAGCGTGACCAGGCGCACCAGCGGATAGCCCATGACCAGGGCGAGGATGGACAGACAGGGGGCGAGCAGCAGCCAGGGGATCCCGGTGCCTCTCGCCGTGCGCTTTCCGCGAGGTGCGCCCGGGGCGCGCGGTGGGGGCGCCTGCCGCGGCGGCGGCACCTTGGCAGGGGTGGTCGTGTCGGCACTCATCGCGCGCTCCTCAGCGGTCCCTCAGGTCGTACGGCCGTACGTGAGGCGGGGCCCTGCCCCGAGAACACCGAGGTGTCCAACAGGGCCCCACCCTCAGGTCACTTGGTGTTGATGACCTTGTCGATCGCGGTGTCCGCGGCCTTCGCGGCGTCCTCGACCGACTGCTTGCCGGTGCCGATGTTCTGCAGCATGGTCTGCAGGACCTGGGCCTTCTCGACCTGGCCCCAGCCCGGTGCCATCGGGACGAACCAGTTGGACTCGGCCGCGGTGGCCGGGACCGCCGTCGCGGGGTCGTTCTTCAGGGTCGCGAGGTCGGTCTTGTTGTTGGGCAGGTTGCCCTTGGCCATCAGGCCCTTCTGGCCGGAGGGGCCGGTGAAGGCGTTGATCCACTCGGCGGCGAGCGCCTGTGCCTTGGACTTGACCGGGACGGCCAGGTCCGAACCGCCCAGGAACACGGGCATGTTCTTGCCGGACGGGCCGGGCATCACGAAGTTGACGAGGCTGGTCTTCAGCTTGCCGCCGGTCTTGTCGGCCTTCGGGTCGGCCGCGCTCGCGCCCTCCCAGGCGGCACCGAAGATCATGGCCGACTTGCCCTGGCCGTAGACGATGTAGCGGTCGGACTCGTCCTTGGTCTTGTCACCGTGCATGTACTTGTCGATGACGTTCTTGAACTCGGTGAGGCCCTTGATGGACTCCGGCGAGGAGAGGTTGCCCTTCCACTGGCCGCCGGACTCCGCGGCGATGGAGCCGCCGGCGTCGTAGACGAAGGACATGGCCGCGTACCAGTCACGGGTGGGCTGGTACCAGGCGCTGAACTTGTCGCCTTCCTTCTTCTGGATCTTGTCCAGGTCGGCGGTCAGCTCGGTGTACGTCTTCGGGGGCGCCTTGATGCCGACCGAAGCGGCGATGTCCGAACGCCAGTTGCCGACGCGGCCACCGGCGTAGTACGGGACGCCGTAGGTCTTGCCGTCGTAGGTGACCGAGGCCTTGAGGCCGTCGAGCCATTGGGAGGAGTTGGTGAACTTCGAGGCGTCGAGGGGCGCGAAGGCGCCCTTGACCATGTAGCTCAGCATCTCGGTGTTGCCCATCTCGACCACGTCGGGGGCCTTGTCGGTGGCGAGGACCGCGTCGAGCTTGGTGTTCTTGTCCGGCCAGCCGTAGTACTCGTGCTTGATCTTGACGCCGGGGTGCGCCTTCTGCACGGCCGCGTCGGCCGCCTTCACCAGTCCGGGCCAGTTGTTCTGCGCGTCGACGGTGAGCCAGACGGTCAGCTCCTTGGCGTCGGCGCCGCTGTTCGAAGAGCCCTTGTCGTCGTTGCCCCCGCACGCCGCGATGGAGACCATCATGCCCGCGATACCGATCGCGGCTATCAGCTTGCGCTTCACGCCACCCTCCTCAGGGATGCCTGCCACACCTCCCGCCCAAGGGCCGGGACCTGAACCAATGGTGTAGACCAGTACCGGGAGCTTGGACCAGACCACAGGGCCTGTCAAGGGTTCCCGAAACGGCCCTGACCAGCCGTTATGGGACCTACATATGCAGGAACCTTTAAGTAAGAAGGCAGCGAAAACAACCATGCCGGAGTACTCTCCTCCACTAGACCACTTGGCCTTGTGGACTAGACCAAAAGCAGCGGCGACGGTATACAGAAGGGATCACGAAGTGACCCTTGTCCGGAGCCGGAAAGGCGGAGCATGAGCACCGACGTCAGCAGTGCGGAGAACGAGGGTGGGGCTACCGTCCGCACCGCGCGTGTGCCCAAGTACTACCGCCTGAAGAAACATCTGCTGGACATGACGGAGACGTTGCCGCCCGGCACACCCGTCCCGCCCGAGCGCACCCTGGCCGCCGAGTTCGACACCTCGCGCACCACCGTCCGCCAGGCCCTTCAGGAACTGGTCGTCGAGGGCCGCCTGGAGCGCATCCAGGGCAAGGGCACGTTCGTCGCCAAGCCCAAGGTCTCGCAGGCGCTCCAACTCACCTCGTACACCGAGGACATGAGAGCGCAGGGCCTCGAACCCACCTCGCAGCTCCTGGACATCGGCTACATCACCGCCGACGACACCCTCGCCGACCTGCTCGACATCACCGCCGGCGGCCGGGTCCTGCGCATCGAGCGCCTCCGCATGGCCAACGCCGAGCCGATGGCCATCGAGACCACCCACCTCAGCGCGAAGCGCTTCCCCGCGCTGCGCAGGTCCCTGGTCAAGTACACGTCCCTTTACACGGCGTTGGCCGAGGTCTACGACGTCCATCTCGCCGAGGCCGAGGAGACCATCGAGACCTCGCTGGCCACCCCGCGCGAGGCCGGCCTGCTCAGCACCGACGTCGGCCTCCCGATGCTGATGCTCTCCCGCCACTCCCTCGACAAGGAGGGCAAGCCGGTGGAGTGGGTGCGGTCGGTGTACCGAGGGGACCGGTACAAGTTCGTGGCCCGCCTCAAACGCCCGCAGGACTAGTTCGTGGCGCGACTCAAGCGCCCACAGGACTAGGGGACTTACGGAGTTACCCGGGTTGCTCTACGTTCCTCCCGTCGCCGCATGGACGGGAGGACTCCCCGGTGCGTACCGCGAACGTCCGAACCATCGTCGTCTGGACCCTCGTCGCGCTCGTCGCCGCGGCGGGCTGGTCCGTCCTCGCGCTGGCGCGGGGCGAGAACGTGTCGGCCGCCTGGATGGTGGCCGCCGCCCTCGGCTCGTACGCCATCGCCTACCGCTTCTACGCCAGGTTCATCGCGTACAAGGTCCTGAAGGTCGACGCGACCCGGGCCACCCCGGCCGAACGCCTCGACAACGGCATCGACTACCACCCCACCGACCGCCGCGTCCTGCTGGGCCACCACTTCGCCGCGATCGCCGGCGCCGGACCGCTCGTCGGACCCGTGCTGGCCGCGCAGATGGGCTATCTGCCCGGCACGATCTGGATCATCGTCGGCGTCATCTTCGCGGGCGCGGTCCAGGACATGGTGGTGCTGTTCTTCTCAACTCGCCGCGACGGCAGGTCACTTGGCCAGATGGCCCGCGAGGAGATCGGCCCGTTCGGCGGCGCGGCGGCCCTGCTCGCCACCTTCGCCATCATGATCATTCTGCTCGGCGTGCTGGCCCTGGTCGTCGTGAACGCGCTGGCCTCCTCCCCCTGGGGCACCTTCTCCATCGGCATGACCATCCCGATCGCCCTGCTGATGGGCTTCTATCTACGGGTACTCCGCCCCGGCCGCGTCTCCGAGGTGTCGCTGATCGGCGTGGCCCTGCTGCTGCTCGCCCTGGTCGCGGGCCGCTGGGTCGCCGAGTCGTCCTGGGCCGGCACCTTCACGCTCGCGCCCTCGACGCTGGTCATCTGGCTGGTGGCGTACGGCTTCATCGCCTCGATCCTCCCCGTCTGGACCCTGCTCGCCCCGCGCGACTACCTCTCCACCTTCATGAAGATCGGCACCATCGCCCTGCTGGCCATCGGCGTCGTCGTCGCCCTGCCCGACCTGAAGATGCCCGCCGTCACGGACTTCGCGAAGCACGGCAACGGCCCGGTCTTCGCCGGTTCCCTCTTCCCCTTCGTCTTCATCACGATCGCCTGCGGGGCCCTGTCCGGCTTCCACTCGCTCATATCGAGCGGTACGACCCCGAAGATGATCCAGAAGGAGACGCAGATCCGGATGATCGGCTACGGCTCCATGCTGATGGAGTCGTCGGTCGCGATCATGGCGCTGGTCGCCGCGAGCATCATCGACCCCGGCCTGTACTTCGCCATGAACGCACCGGCGGGCGCGATCGGCACGACCGTGCAGAACGCCTCGCAGGTGGTGACCGGTTGGGGCTATCACATCTCCCCCGCCGACCTCGCGCAGGCCGCGAAGAACGTCGACGAGGCCAGCCTCCTGTCCCGCACCGGCGGTGCGCCCACCCTCGCGGTCGGTGTCTCGGAGATCTTCGCCAAGGTCACCGGCGGGAGTCTGCGCGCCTTCTGGTACCACTTCGCGATCATGTTCGAGGCGCTGTTCATCCTGACCGCGCTGGACGCGGGCACGCGGGTGGGCCGGTTCATGCTCCAGGACATGCTGGGGAACCTCTACCGGCCCTTCAAGAACGTGAGTTGGAAGCCGGGCCTGGCGCTGACGAGTGCCCTGGTCTGCGCGCTCTGGGGCTACTTCCTCTGGGTCGGCGTCCACGAACCCCTCGGCGGGATCAACCAGCTCTTCCCGATCTTCGGCATCTCCAACCAGCTGCTCGCGGCCGTGGCGCTGGCCGTCTGCACCACCCTCCTGGTGAAGTCCGGCCGCCTCAAGTGGGCCTGGATCACCGGGATTCCACTCGCCTGGGACGCGACGGTCACGCTGACCGCGAGCTGGCAGAAGGTGTTCTCCAGCGACCCCAAGGTCGGCTTCTTCAAGCAACGGTCGGTGTTCCAGGACGCGATCGACGCGGGCAAGGTCCTGCCGCCCGCCAAGAACATGGACGACATGCACACCGTCGTCACCAACTCCACGGTGGACGGAGTGCTTTCGGCCATTCTCGCGGTGCTGGTCGTGGTCGTGATCGCGGACGCCCTTCGGATCTGCGTTCGGCATATCCGCCGCCCGGCGCTCTCCACGCTGAGCGAGACGCCGTACGTCGAGTCGAAGATCGTGGCACCGGCCGGGCTGATCCCGACCCGGGAGGAGAAGGAGGAGGCGAGGTCTCGCGATGTGGTCGGCGCTCAGGCGGGCGACTAGCGGAGTGCTCTGGTACGTCCGGGAGTTGACCGACGAAACGGCCTACGACCGGTATGTCGCACACGTACGCCGGGACCACCCGGACGCGGAGGTCCCGAACCGACGCGACTTCGAACGCATGCGGACAGACCGTCAGGAGGCCGATCCACGCCAGGGTTTCCGCTGCTGCTGACCCATGCCGGACCCCTGCTTTTGACACCGATGTCAGGCTTTCACTAAATCGACATGACGATATGCGGACGGGGTCTTTCGCTCGCGTGATGCCGTGACCTACATTGCCTGCGCGTTACACAGGCGATCAGTGAGGGGACGGAGTCGCGAAATGTCAGATGTGCCTGAAGTTCCGCCCGAAGTGGCGGCGCCGGTGGTGACACCGGTCCGCGTGGTCATCGCCGTCTGCCTGTTCGCCCCCTTCGTGGCGCTGCTCTGGGTCGGCTCCTACGCCAAGACGGACCCCGCGTTCATCGGCATCCCGTTCTTCTACTGGTACCAGATGCTCTGGGTGCTGGTCTCGACGGCGCTGACCATGACCGCCTACAAGCTCTGGCAGCGCGACCAGCGCACCCGTCACGGAGGCACCCGGTGAACGACGGCGTGAACGGCGTCGCCCTCGGCGTCTTCATCTTCTTCTTCCTGGCCGTCACGGTCCTGGGCTTCCTGGCCGCGCGCTGGCGCCGGGCCGACAACGAGCACAGCCTCGACGAATGGGGCCTGGGCGGACGGTCGTTCGGCACCTGGGTCACCTGGTTCCTGCTGGGCGGCGACCTCTACACCGCGTACACGTTCGTCGCCGTCCCCGCGGCGGTCTACGCGGCGGGCGCGGCCGGCTTCTTCGCGGTGCCGTACACGATCCTGGTGTACCCGCTGATCTTCACGTTCCTGCCCCGCCTCTGGTCGGTGTCGCACAAGCACGGCTACGTGACGACGTCCGACTTCGTGCGCGGCCGTTTCGGCTCCAAGAGCCTCTCGCTGGCGGTGGCGGTCACCGGCATCCTCGCGACGATGCCGTACATCGCGCTCCAACTGGTCGGCATCCAGGCCGTGTTGGACGTCATGGGCGTCGGCGGCAGCGCCAACTCCAACTGGTTCGTGAAGGACCTGCCGCTGCTGATCGCGTTCGCCGTGCTGGCCGCGTACACCTACTCGTCCGGCCTGCGCGCGCCCGCGCTGATCGCGTTCGTCAAGGACGGCCTGATCTACATCGTCATCACGGTGGCGATCATCTACATACCGATCAAGCTCGGCGGCTTCCACGACATCTTCAGCGCGGCGGGCGCCAAGTTCAAGGCGGCGGGAGCGGGCGGTCTGGTCCCCGCCCCGGCGGGCCAATGGACGTACGCCACCCTGGCGTTGGGCTCGGCGCTGGCCCTGTTCATGTACCCCCACTCGATCACGGCGACGCTCTCCTCCAAGAGCCGCAACGTGATCCGCCGCAACACCACGATCCTGCCCCTGTATTCACTGATGCTGGGGCTGCTCGCCCTGCTCGGCTTCATGGCGATCGCGGCGGGCGTCAAGGTCACCAACGGCCAACTGGCCATCCCGCAGCTCTTCGAGAACATGTTCCCCGACTGGTTCGCGGGCGTGGCCTTCGCGGCGATCGGCATCGGCGCGCTCGTGCCCGCGGCCATCATGTCCATCGCGGCGGCCAACCTCTTCACTCGCAACATCTACAAGGACTTCATCAACCCGGCCGCGACCCCCGCCCAGGAGACCAAGGTCTCCAAGCTGGTCTCGCTGCTGGTGAAGGTCGGCGCCCTGGCCTTCGTCCTGACGATGGACAAGACGGTCGCCATCAACTTCCAGCTCCTGGGCGGCATCTGGATCCTCCAGACCTTCCCGTCCCTGGTGGGCGGCCTCTTCACCCGCTGGTTCCACCGCTGGGCCCTCCTGGCCGGCTGGGCGGTGGGCATGCTCTACGGCACGCTCGCGGCCTACGGCGTGGCTTCGCCGACCCAGAATCACTTCGGCGGCTCGTCCAAGGAGATCCCGGGAATCGGCGAGATCGGGTACATCGGCCTGACGGCGTTCGTGCTGAATGTGGCGGTGACAGTGGTCCTGACGTTCATCCTGAAGGCGGCGAAGGCCCCGGAGGGCGTGGACGAGACAAGCCCGGCGGACTACACGGCGGACGCGGGCGACCCGGGAGTGAAGGAGGAGCTCCCCGTCATCGCCGGTCACTGAAATTCCTTAGGGGCGCGGGGCTGTATCAATGTGCGGCTCCGCCGCGTGGGCGCGACCAGCCACAACGAACCCGCAGCGGGCCGCCGACAGCAAGTAAGACGGCGGCCCGTTGTCATACAGACTCACCCCCATGAACATCCTCATCCGCCCAGCAGACCCCACCGAATACGAACCCCTGGGCGAAATCACAGCCCAGGCCTACCTCCAGGACGGCCTCCTCGACTTCGGCGAAAGCGACGCATACCTCGGCGAGTTGAGAGCCGTGGCAAAACGAGCCGCCGCAGCCGACGTCCTCGTAGCCGTCGAGAACGGCCACCTCCTCGGCGGAGTGACCTTCGTCCCGTCCGGCGGCCCCATGGCCGACATCGCGCAACAAGGCGAGGCCGAGATCCGCATGCTGGCGGTCGCCCGCGAGGCCCGCGGCAAGGGCGCCGGCGAGTCCCTGGTCCGCGCCTGCGTGGACCGCGCCCGGGCCACCGCGGGCTGCACAGCGGTCGTCCTGTCGACCCAGCGCACCATGCACGCCGCCCACCGCATCTACGAACGCGTCGGCTTCACCCGCGCCCCGGAGCGCGACTGGAAACCCCTGCCGGAGCTCGACGACATCACTCTCCTCACCTATGAGTTGACACTCTGAAACAGCCGCGACACAACATCTGGGGGTGCCACGACAGCCCGGCACAAGATGTATGCTCATGCTCGCTGTCGCCGCAGGGGAATCCGGTGTGAATCCGGAACTGTCCCGCAACGGTGTACTTGCGTGCATGTGCACGCCTGGTCAGTCCGAGGACCTGCCGACGGCGCGCCCGGCCAACCGGCCAGGGCGCATGACGTCCGGGCCTCGTGGAGTGGGCCGGTGGACGCGACGCCCCGTGCGCTCGTGAGCTGCCGCCTGCCCTCCGCAAGGCCCCGTGCCGAGCGAGGGAGAGCCCCACCGTGACCATCGCGCCAGCAGAGCCGGCATCAGCGACCCAGGCGAACGAGGCGATCGCGACCGGAACCGACCTGCCGGGAACCGCCGTTCCCGGTGCCGACGGTCCCGGCGCCGCGATCCTGCGGACCCTGACCGAGCTGACCGCCGACCTTCCCGACGCCGACCCCGGCCGGGTCGCCGCCGCCACGCTCCGTGGCCGGTCCGCGCACGCGGACGAGACGGAACTGCGCGAACTGGCCACGGAGGCCGCCGCCGGCCTCATCTCCGAGGACCCGGTCTACTCGCGGCTCGCCGCGCGCCTGCTGACGATCAGCATCGCCGCCGAGGCCGCGTCCCAGGGCGTCACGACGTTCACCGAGTCCGTCGCCGTGGGCCACCGCGAGGGCCTGATCGCGGACCGCACCGCCGAGTTCGTGACGCTGCACGCGGCCCGCCTCGACGCGCTGATCGCCGCCTCCTTCGATGAGGGTGCCGACGACCGTTTCGGCTACTTCGGGCTCCGCACCCTGCACAGCCGCTACCTCCTCCGGCACCCGATCACCCGCAAGGTCATCGAGACGCCCCAGCACTTCATGCTGCGCGTGGCGTCCGGCCTGGCGGAGGACGACAGCACCCGCGCCCTGGACGAAGTCACCGCGCTCTACCGCCTGATGAGCCGCCTCGACTACCTCCCCTCCTCCCCCACCCTCTTCAACTCCGGCACCCGGCACCCCCAGATGTCGTCCTGCTACCTCCTCGACTCCCCGCTGGACGAGCTGGACTCCATCTACGACCGCTACCACCAGGTCGCCCGCCTCTCGAAGCACGCCGGTGGCATCGGTCTTTCGTACTCCCGTATCCGCAGCCGCGGTTCGCTGATCCGGGGCACGAACGGGCACTCCAACGGCATCGTGCCGTTCCTGAAGACGCTGGACGCCTCGGTCGCCGCGGTGAACCAGGGCGGCCGGCGCAAGGGTGCCGCCGCCGTGTACCTGGAGACCTGGCACTCCGACATCGAGGAGTTCCTGGAGCTGCGGGACAACACCGGTGAGGACGCCCGCCGTACGCACAATCTGAACCTGGCGCACTGGATCCCGGACGAGTTCATGCGCCGGGTGAACGAGGACGGCACCTGGTCGCTGTTCTCGCCGGCCGACGTGCCCGAGCTGGTCGACCTCTGGGGCGACGAGTTCGACGCGGCCTACCGCAAGGCGGAGGAGCAGGGCCTCGCGAAGAAGACCATCCCGGCCCGTGACCTCTACGGCCGCATGATGCGCACCCTCGCGCAGACCGGCAACGGCTGGATGACCTTCAAGGACGCGGCCAACCGCACCGCCAACCAGACGGCCGAGCCGGGTCACACCGTCCACTCCTCGAACCTCTGCACGGAGATCCTGGAGGTCACGGACGACGGCGAGACGGCGGTCTGCAACCTCGGTTCGGTGAACCTGGGCGCGTTCGTCACCGATGGTGAGCTGGACTGGGAGCGGCTGGACGAGACCGTCCGCACCGCCGTCACCTTCCTCGACCGGGTCGTGGACATCAACTTCTACCCGACCGAGCAGGCGGGCCGCTCCAACGCCCGCTGGCGTCCGGTCGGTCTGGGCGCGATGGGTCTCCAGGACGTCTTCTTCAAACTCCGCGTCCCCTTCGACTCCCCCCAGGCGCAGGCCCTTTCGACCCGGATCGCCGAGCGCATCATGCTCGCCGCGTACGAGGCCTCCGCCGACCTCGCCGAGCGCAACGGCCCGCTGCCGGCCTGGGAGAAGACCCGTACCGCCCGCGGTGTCCTGCACCCCGACCACTACGGCGTGGAGCTGACCTGGCCCGAGCGCTGGTCCGCGCTGCGGGAACGTATCGCCCAAGTCGGCATGCGCAACAGCCTGTTGCTGGCCATCGCGCCCACCGCCACCATCGCGTCCATCGCGGGCGTGTACGAGTGCATCGAGCCGCAGGTCTCCAACCTCTTCAAGCGCGAGACGCTGTCCGGCGAGTTCCTCCAGGTCAACTCGTACCTGGTGAACGAGCTGAAGCAGCTCGGCGTGTGGGACGCCCGCACCCGGGAGGCGCTGCGCGACGCCAACGGCTCGGTGCAGGCGTTCAGTTGGATCCCGGCGGACGTCCGCGCCCTGTACCGCACGGCCTGGGAGATCCCGCAGCGCGGCCTGATCGACATGGCCGCCGCCCGCACCCCGTTCCTGGACCAGTCCCAGTCCCTGAACCTGTTCCTGGAGACGCCGACGATCGGCAAGCTCTCCTCGATGTACGCGTACGCCTGGAAGCAGGGCCTGAAGACGACGTACTACCTGCGCTCGCGCCCGGCGACCCGCATCGCCCGCGCGGCCCAGGCCCAAACCCAACCCACCGTCCCCGTACAGCAGTTGACGCCCGACGAAGACGCGGTCGCCTGCTCCCTGGAAAACCCCGAGTCCTGCGAGGCCTGCCAGTAATGACCACCGAAGCCAAGAACCTTCTCGACCCGGGCTTCGAGTTGACCCTCCGCCCCATGCGCTACCCGGACTTCTACGAGCGCTACCGGGACGCGATCAAGAACACCTGGACCGTCGAGGAGGTCGACCTCCACTCGGACGTCGCCGACCTCGCGAAGCTGTCGCCGGGCGAGCAGCACATGATCGGCCGGCTGGTCGCGTTCTTCGCGACGGGCGACTCGATCGTGGCGAACAACCTCGTGCTGACGCTGTACAAGCACATCAACTCCCCCGAGGCACGGCTCTACTTGAGCCGTCAGCTCTTCGAGGAGGCGGTGCACGTCCAGTTCTACCTGACGCTCCTCGACACCTACCTCCCCGACCCGGAGGACAGGGCCGCCGCCTTCGACGCGGTGGAGAACATCCCCTCCATCCGCGAGAAGGCCGAGTTCTGCTTCAAGTGGATCAACGAGGTCGAGAAGCTGGAGAGCCTCCAGACCCAGGCCGACCGCCGCCGCTTCCTCCTCAACCTGATCTGCTTCGCCGCGTGCATCGAGGGCCTGTTCTTCTACGGCGCGTTCGCGTACGTCTACTGGTTCCGCAGCCGGGGTCTCCTGCACGGTCTGGCCACCGGCACCAACTGGGTGTTCCGCGACGAGACCATGCACATGTCCTTCGCGTTCGAGGTCGTAGACACCGTGCGCAAGGAGGAGCCGGAGCTGTTCGACGACCAGCTCCAGCAGCAGGTCACGGACATGCTGAAGGAGGCCGTCGAGGCGGAGCTTCAGTTCGGGCGCGATCTGTGCGGTGAGGGTCTGCCGGGCATGAACACCGACTCGATGCGCCAGTACCTGGAGTGCGTGGCCGACCAGCGCCTCCAGCGACTGGGCTTCGCCCCGGTCTACGGCTCCGAGAACCCCTTCTCCTTCATGGAGTTGCAGGGCGTGCAGGAGCTGACCAACTTCTTCGAGCGCCGCCCGTCGGCGTACCAGGTCGCCGTGGAGGGCACGGTCGACCTCGACGAGGACTTCTAACCCCCTTTATGTATCGCTTACTTCGCGGACGGCCCATGGAGCTTCCATGGGCCGTCCATGGAGTTTCTATGGAGCGGCAAAGTTCTTGAGGGGCATCTGTTCCCGGTCTCCCTGCCCCGGCTAGGTTCTGCCCGTCCTGTCCATGCCATGCACAACGGCATCACAGAGTCCCCTTCAGAACGCTCAAAGTGTCATGCCCATGACGACGTTCAACGCCGCCGCTACGCGCGTCACAGGCCTGCCACCACGCCGAGGAACCCCACTCCAATCGACTCGACGGAGGCAGTACCCCCATGCGTGAGAAGCCCAGACGAAGCCTGCGAAGACTACTGACCGCCGCCATACCCGCTCTCACCCTGAGCGTCTTCGGCCTTGTGGCCGCGTCACCCGCCGACGCGCAGCCGGTCCCCCACGCCGTCACCCAGTCCGCCCAGGTCTCCAAGGTCACCCAGAACTCCAAGGCCCTGACCGCCCCGGCGGCGCAGGCCGTCCACTCCACCGGCAAGGCCGGGCAGAAGGTGCCGACCGAGCACCTGTGCGCGACCGCGGCCCCCGGTTCCGCGGCCTGTTTCGCCCAGCGGCGCACCGACATCAAGCAGCAACTGGCCGCCGCCGTGCACCCGGACGCCGCCGCCGCGGTCTCCGGGCTCAGCCCGGCCAACCTGCACAGCGCCTACGCGCTGCCGTCGACCGGCGGTTCCGGCATGACGGTCGCCGTCGTCGACGCGTACAACGACCCCAACGCGGCCTCGGACCTGGCCACTTACCGCTCCAACTTCGGCCTGTCCGCCTGCACGGTGGCCAGCGGCTGCTTCAAGCAGGTCAGCCAGACCGGCTCGACCACCTCCCTGCCGACGAACGACACCGGCTGGGCGGGCGAGGAAGCGCTCGACATCGACATGGTCAGCGCGGTCTGCCCGAACTGCAACATCATTCTGGTGGAGGCCAGTTCGGCCACCGACTCCGACCTCGGCACGGCCGAGAACGAGGCCGTCGCCCTGGGCGCGAAGTTCGTCTCCAACAGCTGGGGCGGCTCCGAGTCCTCCTCGCAGACCTCCGAGGACACCTCGTACTTCAAGCACCCGGGCGTCGCGATCACCGTCTCCTCCGGTGACGAGGCCTACGGCGCCGAGTACCCGGCAACCTCCCAGTACGTGACGGCAGTTGGCGGCACGGCGCTGTCCACCTCCTCCAACTCCCGCGGCTGGACCGAGTCCGTCTGGAAGACCAGCTCCACCGAGGGCACCGGCTCCGGCTGCTCGGCCTACGACTCCAAGCCGAGCTGGCAGACCGACACCGGCTGCACCAAGCGCATGGAGGCCGACGTCTCCGCCGTCGCCGACCCCGCCACCGGTGTGGCCGTCTACGACACCTACGGCGGCTCCGGCTGGGCGGTCTACGGCGGCACCAGCGCCTCGTCGCCGATCATCGCGGGCGTCTACGCGCTGGCCGGCACCCCGGGCTCCAGCGACTACCCGGCGAAGTACCCCTACTCCCACACCAGCAACCTGTACGACGTCACCAGCGGCAACAACGGCTCCTGCTCGACCTCGTACTTCTGCACCGCGGGCACCGGCTACGACGGCCCGACCGGCTGGGGCACCCCGGACGGCACCGCCGCCTTCACCGCCGGCACCACGACCGGCAACACGGTGACCGTCACCAACCCGGGCAGCCAGTCCACCGCGACCGGTTCCACGGCCAGCCTCCAGATCTCGGCCTCCGACAGCGCGGGCGCGACCCTCACCTACAGCGCGAGCGGACTGCCGACCGGCCTGTCGATCAGCAGCTCGACCGGGCTGATCTCCGGCACCGCGTCCACCGCCGGCACCTACGCCGTGACGGTGACCGCGACCGACTCCACCGGCGCCTCCGGCTCGGCCTCCTTCACCTGGACGGTCAGCACCTCCGGCGGCGGCTCCTGCACCTCGACCCAGCTGCTCGGCAACCCGGGCTTCGAGTCGGGCAACACCACCTGGACCGCGACCAGCGGCGTCATCACCAACTCCAGCAGTGAGGCCGCCCGTACCGGCTCCTACAAGGCCTGGCTCGACGGCTACGGCTCGACCCACACCGACACGCTGTCCCAGTCGGTGACGATCCCCAGCGGCTGCACGGCCACGACGTTCACCTTCTACCTGCACGTCGACACCGCGGAGACCACCACCAGCACCGCTTACGACAAGCTGACGGTCACCGCCGGTTCGACCACCCTGGCCACCTACTCCAACCTCAACGCGGCGACCGGATACGTCGCGAAGTCCTTCAGCCTCTCGGCCTTCGCCGGCACCACCGTCACCCTGAAGTTCAGCGGGGTCGAGGACTCCTCGCTCCAGACCAGCTTCGTTCTCGACGACACCGCCGTGACGACCGGCTGACCTCCTCATGAGCTGAGCCCCGGCCGTCTCGCAGCGGCCGGGGCTCTGTCATGCGCGCCAGTGTCATGTCCACGAATACTTCACTTCTCACAGCGGATCCGGATGCGTCCGTGACACGTCAAAGGGGCAAGGAGGCCCCCCATGCGCCGATCCATCCTCGCTCCGTCCCTCACCGTCGCCACCCTGGCACTCGCCCTCACGGGCTGCGGCGGCACGAAGTCCGACACCGGCAGCGGCAGCGTGTCGCCGGCCCCGTCGCAGTCCCCCACACCGAGCAGGAGCAAGGCGGCCTGTACGGCGAAGGAGACCCTCGCCGCCACCGACGACAACGGCACGTTCTGCCTGACGACCGGCAGCACGGTCCGGATCCTGCTGGACGGGACGGAATCCCGGCCGTGGGCGCAGGTCAAGACCGCCGGCACCGGCCTGGAGGCCACCAACAGCGGGATCCTGATCCGGCCCGGCGACGCGAGCAACGCGTTCAAGGCGGTCTCGGCCGGGACCGTGAAGCTCACGTCGTCCCGGCCGCTGTGTGCGACCGCCCCGCACAAGATCTCCTGCAAGGGCATTCAGGAGTGGTCGGTCACCGTCGTGGTGACGACGTCATGATCCGGTGGGCGGTCCGGATCTGACGGTCGATGCGCCGCTCGTGCGCGATACCGAGCAGCGACGGGAAGGCCACGGCGGCGAAGATGCCGAGGACGGTCAGCAGGGCGATGAGGTTGTCCATGGCTGTGTTCATAGACACCACTGTCCCGCGTTACGCTCCTTACCGTGAGTGGCAGTACTGCCGTACACCCTCGATTTACTGCCAGATCCGGCGCACAATGGCACGATGCTGAAGAACGTGGCCGTGGTCCTGCTCGACGGAGTCCATCCCTTCGAACTCGGCGTCGTCTGCGAGGTGTTCGGCCTCGACCGCAGCGACGAGAACCTGCCGGTCTACGACTTCGCGGTCGCCTCGGCCGAGGGACCGACGCTCGCCACGCACGCGGGCTTCTCGCTGGCGGTCCAGCACGGGCTCGAGCGGCTGGAGAGCGCGGATCTCATCGCCGTACCGGCCGGAGCGACCTACGCCGCGCGGGAGTACCCGCAGGAGCTGCTCGACGCGCTGCGGCGGGCCGTGGACCGGGGCGCCCGGGTGCTCAGCGTCTGCTCGGGGGTGTTCGTGCTGGCCGCCGCCGGGCTGCTGGACGGGCGGCGGTGCGCGGTGCACTGGCACCACGCGGAGCTGCTGGCGAAGCGGTACCCGAAGATCGCCGTAGAACCGGACGTGCTGTACGTCGACGCGGACCCGGTGATCACCTCGGCGGGCACCGCGGCCGGTATCGACGCCTGTCTGCACATCGTGCGCAAGGAACAGGGGCCCGAGGTCGCCAACGCCATCGCGCGGCGGATGGTCGTACCGCCGCACCGCGACGGCGGTCAGGCCCAGTACATCGAGCGGCCGCTGCCGCGCTCGCAGTGCGACACGGTGGGCGAGGTGCTGGTGTGGATGGCGGAGCACCTCGACCAGGAGGTCACCGTCGAACAGCTCGCCGCCCGCGCCCATATGTCGCCGCGTACGTTCGCCCGCCGCTTCCAGCAGGAGACCGGGACCACGCCGTACCGCTGGATCCTGCGTCAACGGGTGCTGCTGGCACAGCAGTTGCTGGAGGGGACGGACGAGACGATGGACGCGATCGCCTGGCGCACCGGCTTCGGCACCGCGCCCGCGCTGCGCCACCATTTCGTCCGCGCCCTGGGCACCACCCCGAACGCCTACCGGCGCACGTTCAGGGGCCCGGAAGCCGCCTGAACGCACGCCTCTCGTCTCACCTGGGGATCGGCCTGAGCATCAGCCGGTGCGGATGGAGGGTGATGCCGACGCGGGTGGTGTCGTAGGAGCCGGACACCAGCTCGAAGCGGTACTTCGCCGCCACCGCCGCCGTGAACAGGCTCAGCAGGGCCATCGAGAAGTGGTCGCTGGGACACTTCCGGTTGCCCACGCTGAACGGGCTCATGGCGAACTTCGGTACGTCCTTGGACCGTTCCGGAAGCCAGCGGTCGGGGTCGAACTCCAGGTTGTGCGCATACGAACGCGGGTCGCGCTGGATCGCGTAGGGGCTGTAGATGATGTCGGCCCCGGCCGGAATCCGATAGCCGCCCAGTTCGGTGTCCGTGACCGCCCGCCGCGTCAATATCCATACGGCGGGCCACAGGCGCAGTGTCTCGACGAGGACATTGTTGGTGTGGGTGAGCGCGCGGACGTCGTCGAATGCCACCGGGCGTCCGCCCGTCACGGATTCAACTTCCGCGCATACCTTGTCGGTGTGTTCCGGGTGTTCGGTCAGGACCTGGAGCAGCGACATGATCGTGGACGCCACGGTTTCACTTCCGGGGGTGAGGATCGCGACCACCTGGTCGTGGATCTCCTGTTCCCCGATCGGCTCGCCATTCTCGTCGGTCGCCTCCAGCAGCGCGGTCAGCAAATCGTCCGGCTTTTGACCAGATGCCCGGCGTTCGGCGACGATCTCGTCGACGAGGAGATGCAAATCGGCCAGTGCCCGGTCGAATTCGCGGTTGGCCGGAAGAGGCAGCCGGTAGAGCGGTCCGGCCGGGACGACCATCCGCCGGTACATGCCCCGGAAGACGGTGGCGAGGGCGGCGCACAGCCGCTCGGCGCGCTCGTCCATGAAGTCGCCGCGCAGCAGACAGCGGGCCGCGATCCGCACGGCGACCCGGAAGGCCTCGGAGGTGCAGTCGATCGTCCCGCCGTGCCGCCAGCGCTCGGTGAGCGCGTGCACCTCCTCCTCGATGACCGGCCCGTAGCCGGGTATCGCGTCGAGCCGGAACGCGGGCTGGATGATGCGCCGTTGACGCCGGTGGGTGGGCCCGTTGGCGGTGGCCACCCCCTCCTTGCCGAGCAGGCCCTCCAGGGACTCCCACAGCGGGCCCGCGATGATGTAGTCGGGGCTCAGCGCGACGGCCCCGGTGAGGGCCGGCGCGGTGACGGCGTACACCGTCTTGGGGCCGAGGCGCAGCCGTACGACCTCACCGTGGTCGCGGAGCCGGGTCATGAAGGCCAGCGGGTCGCGGACCAGTTTCCAGCCGTGGCCGAGCAGCGGTACTCCGCCGCCCGCGACGGGCGGCTCCAGCAGTTCCGGCGCCTCGGAGGGCGCGGACTTCACAGACTCGACGGTCATTTCTCACCTGCCGCTTCGTTGTTGACGTACGGGGGTGTGGACCGGTCGTCCCAGCTGTCGACCATGTAACGGCCGGACTCGTGGTGGAACCAGTAGACGGAACTAAACCAGTTCCGCATATTGCCGAGGCAGGACCGCACGGCGGCGCTCAATTCCATTCCGCGTACGGTGCCGTCGTCGAGCCGCCCGGCAAGAAGTAAGGCCTCCTGTTCCGCGACGAGGAAATCGGCGATGCATTCCTCGACCCGGCGCCTCACTTCGGCGACCGCGTCCTCAAGGGTCAGCCTCTCGTGTTTGATGAGACTGATTCCGAGATTGTGGACCTCGTCGCCCGCTATTTCCTTCGGCAGGGAACAGAGGTCGTTGTACCAGGCGGCGAATTCCTGACTGAGCAGTGCCGCCCGCCGATATCCCGGATGTTTCCGTACACGGTCCGGGAGTTCGCATCCCGCGCCCGCTTCCAGCAGATCGGTCCAGATCCAGTGCGCGAAAGTGAGCCGGCGCAGCGCCAGGTATTCCTCGACCGCGGGAATGGTCCCCTCGATGCGATTGCGGAATTCCCGGTCGTAGGCCTCGATCACGGCGTGGAAGTGCCGGGCGAACCGCGCGTTCCAGGTGGCGGGGAGGAACGAGTAGATCCGCGTCATGCAGTCGGCGAACCCCGCGACCAGGGGATCCGGGTGAAGCAGGTGGTGGCGCGGTGAGTCCAGTGCGGCGTGCAAGCGGAACCGGAGCCGCCGCCAGGCGTCGGGCCGGCCGTACACGATGTCCCGGTCATGGCGGTCGTCCCAGACGAAGAACCACGCGCTGAAGTCCGCTATCGCCTGGAGCACCTCGTCCGGTGCGCCCAAGTAGTACCCGGCCATCAAGTCCGTGTAGCAAAGACCGTCGGCATATTCGCGTACCTTGTCCGCCGGCATCAGCCGCTTTTCCAGCAGCCAGACGCGTGTCTTCTCCTGGAGCCTCGGCCAATACGGATGCAGTCGCCGGGGAAACGCCGCCTCGATCACCGGGAGAGAGAGCGATGGTGGAACGGCGATCGCCCTCGATGCCGTTGTGGTGCTGTGCGAGAAAGCAGGCACGAACAAACCCCTCTCAGCCGCCAGTTGCACACGCCCCTCCCGCTGTGCCGGGCGTGCGCCGTTGCGTATCCCCGCACTTCCCATTCAGCACCACAACTGACCGTTCTGGGAACGGATTTGCTCCCTTCACTACCCCCAAGTGCCGAGAATCCATCCTTGTGTGACTGATTCTGGATCACTACGAGAGCAAAAACGATCGAATGTGCGACGGACATGCGAACGGCGCCTGGTCAGGGAGGTGCACCTGAACAGACGCCGTACGTAAGGGGGTTGTGATCGTTTCTGGGACTCCTTGGGACTCCCCGGGACTCAGTCGTTGGCGACCACGGGGTAGCGGGGCTCGTTCTCGGCCATCTGCCGCAGCGCGTCCTTGCGGTCGCGCTTGGAGAGCCGGTCGATGTAGAGGTAGCCGTAGAGGTGATCGGTCTCGTGCTGCAAACACCGGGCGAAGTAGCCGGTGCCGCGGACCTTGATCGGGTTGCCCCGCTCGTCCTGCCCGGTCACCTCGGCGTAGTCGGGCCGCGCGAGCGGCGCGTACGCGGTCGGCACGGACAGACACCCCTCGTTGCTCTCGTCGAGGTGCCGCTTGTCGGCGGGCAGATCGACCAGTTTCGGGTTGCAGACCACACCGACGTGCCGCTTGCCCTCGTCGTCCTGGCAGTCGTAGACGAAGACCTTCAGACCGACGCCGATCTGGTTGGCGGCGAGGCCGACGCCCTCGGCGGTGCGCTGCGAGGCGAACATGTCCGCCACCAGCGTCTCCAGCTCCGCGCCGAACTCGGTGACGTCCGCGCACTCCTTGTGCAGCACCGGGTTCCCGACGACCGTGATCGCCCGCGAGGTCCCCCGCTCCCGCCAGGCCGCCTCACGCTCCTCGGTCCCCTCGGTGTCGACGACAAACCCCTCGTCGTCCACGGGAAGCACGCCCACGTGCTGCTGATCGGTGTCCTGCTGCGCCATGCCGACGAACGCCTTCCTCAAAACCAAGGGGGGTGAGTTGCTGATACAGGGTACGTGGAGTTTTTTCAGGGGCGCGGGGCTGTGCATATCTGCGGCTCCGCCGCGTGGGCGCGCCCAGCCACAACGGACCCGCAGCCGAACGAAGTCCTCAGCAGACCTCTTCCAAGTCCCGCCAGTCCCTTGAATCCGGGCTGTCGGCAACCCACCCGTCCAACAACCCCCGGACGAGCGACGCGGGGGCCGCAAGCCCACACTCCCGCTCCGGCACCCACAGTTGCCCGTCGGTCCGATGCCCCAGCGGCCCAGGATGCCCCGGCTCACTGTGATCGTGCGGATCAAGATGCTCCCCGTCACCCTCGTCCGAAGGCATCCGCGACTCCGAACACATCCGGCACAGCAGCCGCACGGAGGACGACCAGTCCTCCGCCGCGAACCCCGCATCGGCCGCCAGCTGCTCCAACGCATCCCGGTCGGCCTCGGCGGCAGCCTCCAGCAGCACCACCCACGTCGGCACGGGCGACGGCGCCCACAGCTCGATCTCGTCGAACACCGGATACGCATGGCCCGACGCGGTCGTCCGCTCACCGTGCGGCACCCCGTCGTGCAGCACGACCTCGCCCCAGCGTCGCCCGGACGAGGGAAGCGGAATGGACAGCACCTCGATCCGCGCCGGATCCAGCCGCCGCCCCCACACGACCTCGGCCTCGCCCTCGGGAGACAGCCGTACGGCCGCGCTGCCGAGGTCCATGCCGGCGGGCTCGCCCGCCGCGGTGACCCCGCCCGGCACCCGCAGCCCGTACGCCTGCCAGGCCCGCCGGGCCAGCGGCCAGTCCTGGAGGGCGGTGGCCGCGATGCCCACGTTCCACCAGTCAGGTGCGCCGGCCTCCCGCTCCAGCAGCGCGACCGCGCGGAGCCCGGCCGCCCGGGCCTGCTCCCAGTCGTGCCGGAACTTGTGCAGCAGGGCGAGGTTGAACCAGGACTCGGACAGCCAGGGTTCCAGATCGGCGGCACGTGTCAGCAGCGCGCCGGCGTCCTCGTACCGGCCGTCGCCGATCAGCGTGAACGCGCGGTCTGTGGCCTGCCGCCAGGAGGCGGAGGGCCGGTGCCGTCCCTTGCCGAAGATCCTCACGATTCCCGCCTGCCAGTTCCGTTCGTTGGGCTGGCTCTGCCCCCGGACACCCTCTTCTTCGCATCCAACCACGTACGGCTGGGAGGGCGCTCATTACCCATGGGTTACCCAGCCGAGGGCAAGGTCAGACAGCCACGGGAGAGCACCCGGGCCAGCGCTTCCACGACCTCGGGAGCGTAGTCCCCGGCGGTCCCGAGGCGCAGCTCCTCCAGCGCCTGGAGGGGCCCGCCGGGGCCGCCTGCCCGGGTTTTCTCCTCGTACGCGTTGACGGCCCGCACGATCCGCGCGGAGACGGGCTGCTCCCGGCACGGGTCGGCCTGCCGCTCCACGACGGCCGCCACCTGAGGACTCACCCCGGTCTGCCGTACGACGGCCCCGCCGAGCAGTGCTATCCGCCGCTGCTCGGCCACGGGGAGTACGGCGGTGGCGCCGGCCGGTACCGGGTCGACGAGGCTGAGCTGGCCGATGTCGTGCATCAGGGCTGCGTACTCCAGGACGGTGAGGTCGGGTTCGGACAGTCCCATGTCCCGCCCGACCGCCTGGCAGAGCGCGGCGACCCGGCGGGCGTGCCCGGCCGGGGTGTACCCGGCGATCTCGGTGGAGCGGGCGAGGGAGGTGATGGTCTGCCGGTAGGTGTCCCGTACGGCCGCGTACCGCCGGAAGGACAGCTGGGTCAGCAGCAAGGGCACGGAGAAGACGGGCAGCGCCCACAGCCCGACGACGGCGACCGCGAGCGCCATCACCGCGCCGGTCGCGCAGACCGCGGACCCGATGCCGAGCATGCCGCGCAGTTCGTCGCGGAGCAGCGGGCCGAAGGGCCAGCGGGTGCGGGAGTGGGCGAGCGCGGCGGCGAGCACGGCGTCGCACAGGGCGGTGAGGGCGAGCAGTGCGAGCAGCAGGAGGGCGTAGGCGGGGCCGCCCCAGTGGCCGAACACCCCTTGGTTGTAAAGGGGTTGGAAGCAGACGGCGGCGAAGCCGACGGTCAGTACGCGGCGCGCCAGGTGGTCGGAGGTACGGCCGCGGCCGCGCGCGATGTGCGGCACACAGCCGACGAGGGAGGCGGCGACGACCACGGTGACGACCTGGAAGGCGCCGTGGTGGGTGGGCCGGCCGGCGTCGGCGCCGAGCAGCGCGTAGGCGAGGGCGCCGGCGGCGCCGAGCGGGGCGGTCTCCCGGAGCCCGAGCCCGGTCGTCCCGTTCCACCGGCTCAGCTCCCCCACGGCGACGAGCACTCCGAAGGCGAGGGCGACTCCGCGTTCTTCGAGGCCGGTCCAGAGGGTGTGGGTGAGGGCGGTGGTGGCGAGGAGGAGGGCGGAGGCGTGGACGAGGGTGAGGATCAACGGCGGCCGAGGCAGGGGCATGTGAACGTCAACCCCTCAGCCCACTGGAGACGGCCGGGCTGGGTGGGAGAAGGGTGGGGGACCGGACTTCGTCGGCGGTCACGGAGGGGTGCCATCCACACCGCCCCAGCGCCCGCACCAACGCCCGCACCATCAACGGGTCGAACTGACTTCCGGCACAGCGCGACAGCTCCTCCAGCGCGGCGGACACCGGCCGGGCCCGCCGGTACGACCGGGTCGACGTCATCGCGTCGAAGGCGTCGGCGACGGCGACCACCCGCGCGGACTCCGGGATCTGACTGCCCAGCAGTCCGTAGGGATACCCGCTGCCGTCCAGCCGTTCGTGATGGTGCAGGACGGCCGCCCGGGCCTCCCCCAGGAAGCTGATCCCGCGCACGATCTCGTGGCCGTACTCGGGATGCAGTTCGATCACCCGCCGCTCCTCGGGCGTGAGCGGCCCGTCCTTGCGTAGCAGGCGCGTCGGAACGCCCAACTTCCCCACGTCGTGCAGGATTCCGGCGAAGCGGAGCACCTCCACCCGCGAGTCGTCCATGCCCAGCTCCCGCGCGATCATCATCGACGCCTGTCCGACCCGCTCGCTGTGCCCGCGGGTGTACCCGTCCTTGATGTCGACGGCCTGGACGAGGGCGCGGATGGTGGCCTGGTGGGCCGCGTGTTCCCGGTGGTACTGGGCGAACACCCACCAGGACACGCCCATGGGCAGCAGCACGAGCAGCGCGGCGACCGGGCCGTAGGGGCTGCGCCAGAGCACGGCCATCATCAGCCCGGCGAGCCCGTGCACGCCGATGGGTGCCAGGGATCGTAGGAACAGGCCTTGCCAGGCCCGTCGCAGCGGCACCTGTTCCGCGAGCGCGAGAATCCCGCCGTCGAGGACGGTCAGGACCAGGCAGAAGGCGAGGACGGCGGCGAGAGCGGGCAGCAGGGCGTAGGGGAAGTCCGAGGCGACGACCGCGTTCCGGCCGCCCAGCGCCCAGTGCACGCGGCCCGCCGTCCACACGGCGAGCGCGAGCTGCGCGGCCCGCCAGCTGCGCCGCAGCCGGGGTGAGCCCTGCTCGACGTGGGAGAACAGGGCACCCGGCAGCGGTACGAGCGCGGCGGCGGGCGGCGGGAGGAGGAAGGCGGCGGCGAGCAGCACCGGGTAGAAGGTGCCCGCGAACCGGCGGCGGGCGATCTGCTCGCAGCCCGCGTAGAGGGCCGCCAACAGCACGACCGCCCACCAGGGTGCGTGGACGGCCGGCAGCGGAAGCAGGCAGAGCAGGGCGCCGAGGACGGCACAGACCACGAACGCACGTGCCCGTGCCGGTGTCGCCTCCATGGCTGACGCCCCTCCCCCCGACCATGCCTGTCCAGGCCGAGGAGCCTAGGGCGAGCGGGGGGAGGCCGCGGGCGTATCACCCGCGGATTAGCACATTCGAGTGACGACAGTCCGTTCAGGACTCCTGCGGAGAAGCCGCCACATCATGCTCGGGCACGACCTGCCCGGACCGGATCATCTCCAGGCGTCCCATCACCTTGGAGCGGAGGTCCGTCGGCACGTCGTCCTGCCCGCAGCACCGCTTCACGAGCTTCTTCACGGCCTGCTCCAGGCCGTACTTCTCCAGGCACGGCGAGCACTCCTCGAAGTGCACCTCGAACTTGGTGCAGTCCGCGTCCGGCATCTCTCTGTCGAGGAACTCGTAGAGATGGTCGAGGACCTCACTGCAGTCCGTTTCGTGCGGCTCTCCGCAGCTCATGAGCCCGAGCCTTTCGCTTCGTTCGACTCCCCGGCACCGGCCGGGACCAGTCCGCGGTCACGCGCGTAGTCCTCGAGCATGCCGCGCAGTTGACGGCGACCGCGGTGCAGCCGGGACATCACCGTACCGATGGGTGTCCCCATGATGTCCGCGATCTCCTTGTACGCAAAGCCCTCTACGTCCGCGAGATACACGGCGATGCGGAATTCCTCCGGGATGGCCTGGAGGGCTTCCTTCACATCCGAGTCGGGCAGGTGGTCGAGCGCCTGCGACTCGGCGGAGCGCAGACCCGTCGACATGTGCGACTCGGCGCGCGCGAGCTGCCAGTCCTCGATCTCCTCGGCCGCGGAGCGCTGGGGCTCGCGCTGCTTCTTGCGGTACGAGTTGATGAACGTGTTGGTGAGGATGCGGTACAGCCACGCCTTGAGGTTGGTGCCCTCACGGAACTGGTGGAAGGACGCGTACGCCTTGGCGTACGTCTCCTGCACCAGGTCCTCGGCGTCGGCCGGATTGCGGGTCATGCGCAGTGCGGCCGAGTACATCTGGTCGAGGAATTCGAGCGCGTCCCGCTCGAAGCGCGCGCTGCGCTCCGCCGTGGACTCCGTGCCCGTGCCCTGGCCCTCGGGCTGCTCCGCCTGGCCGTGTTCGGTCCCTGCGTCGGTACCGGGAACCGGACCCACCTCCTCAAGATTCCGGGCAGCACCGAAGCCGATGCCACCAGAATCGGAGGATAGACGACGATCCGGTCCGCCCGCCGCCCCAATAGGGGTGGCCTTGGTCGCGTGCAGCACCGACCAGTCCAGGTCAGGGCGGCTGCTACGGGCCGGGCAGAAGGTCGAACCCATGCGGAGGACTTCCTTTCTACGACTCTCTGTGCCCAGCACAACAGTGGTAAGGGTCCCGGCATTCCCGCCCTTCACCCGAGTGTTCGAGTCCACTCCACCACGCGCCCCGTGATGATCTCCAGGGCCTCCTCCTGACCGATCTCCGCCCGCTTCGGCACCGCGAACCCATGATCGGCGTACGGCACCTCGACCAGCCCGAAGCCGCCCGCCGGGAACTCGGCCGGTTTCCCGAAGGGGTCGTTGCCGCCCTGCACGACGAGCGTGGGCACCCCGGCCCCGAGCAGTTCGGCGGCCCGCGACTTCTCCGGCTTCCCGGGCGGGTGCAGCGGGAAGCTCAGGGCGAGTACGGCGGCGGCGCCCAGCTCCGTCGCCGTACGGCAGGCCACGCGAGCGCCCGCGCTACGGCCCCCGGAGACCACCGGCAGCCCGGGTTTCGCGACGGCCTGCCAGATCCCCCGCCACCCCACGTCCAGCGTCTTCGGCGCGGGCGCCACCTTCTTGCCCGCCACCCGCCACGGCTGCTCGACCAGCGCGACGGTCACCCCATGCGCGGGAAGTGCGGCGGCGAGGGCCTGAAGATCCCGCGCCTCGATGCCACCGCCGGCCCCATGACTGACGGCGAGGACGAGCCGTGCCTGCTTCGCCCGGTGCCAGGTGATGCGGGCGGTCCCCGCGTCGGTCTCAATGATCTCGGTCACGCTAGAAGAGTGTGCCCTCCTCGGGCCCCTCCAGCTCCTTCAGCAGCTCCGGTCCGTTGTTGCGGACATTGCTGACGGCCGTGGACACCGGGTAGGCGCGCATCAGCCCGGCGGGCGGCGGCGCGAGCAGCTCACGCAGGTCGTCGGGGTCGGTGCGGGCCGGGTCGAGCCAGGCGTCCCAGCGGTCCGGGGTGAGCATCAGGGGCATCCGGGGGTGGATGTCGGCGAGCGCGTACGGCCCGTCTGCGGGAGCGACCGCGAGCGGGGTCGTCTCCGCCTCGGTGGTGATTACCGAGCAGGTGACCCACCAGGCCAGCGGATGGTCGTCGGGCAGCGTCCGGTCCCGCCAGAACTCGTACAGCCCGGCCATCGCGAAGACCGACCCGTCGGCGGGCAGCACGAAGTACGGCTGCTTGCGCTGCCGCTTCTTCTTGCCCTCGACCTCCAGCTCCCGCTCGTCCTTGGCGGTGACCCACTCGTAGTAGCCGTCGGCGGGGATGATGCACCGCCGGGAGGCGAAGGCACGACGGTACGACGGCTTCTCGTGCACGGTCTCCGCGCGGGCGTTGATCATCCGCGCCCCGCCCTCGGGCGTCTTCGACCAGCTCGGCACGAGTCCCCACTTCAGCTTGCGCAGCTGGCGAACCGGCTTCGGGCTGTCCGCGTCCTTAAGTGGACGGTCGAGGACTGCATAGACCTCTTTGGTCGGGGCCACGTTGTAGTCGGGGGCCAGAACCTCCTCGGGCTCCCACTTCTCGATCTCAAAGACTCCTGCGAGATCCTCGGGCCCACGACTAGCTGCATACCGTCCGCACATACGTGCCAGACTGCCAGATTCGACGACACCCACGGGAGCCTCCGCCACCAATGGAAAGCACCGCAATCGCCTCGATACCCGCCCTCTGGGACGAGGTCTTCGGCAGCCAGCCCGACCCGGATCTGTGGGTGGTGATCGCCACCCTGGTCGCCGCACTCACCGTGGTCGTCCCGCACGGACTCTGGCGCGTCTCCCGCAACGCCATCACCATCGCCCACGAGGGCGGCCACGGCCTGGTGGCCCTCCTCACCGGCCGCCAGCTCACCGGCATCCGCCTGCACTCCGACACCAGCGGCCTCACCGTCAGCCGCGGCAAGCCGCACGGCCTCGGCATGATCCTCACAGCGGCCGCCGGCTACACCGCTCCGCCACTCCTGGGCCTCGGCGGCGCCGCCCTCCTGGCCGCCGGCCACATCACGCTCTTGTTGTGGCTGTCGACCCTGTTGCTGGTCGCCATGCTGGTGATGATCCGCAACGCGTACGGCGCCCTCACGGTGATCCTCAGCGGCGCGGCCTTCCTCCTGGTGTCCTGGCTTACGGGTCCGCAGGTGCAGGCGGCGTTCGCGTACGCGGTGGTGTGGTTCCTGCTGCTGGGTGGGGTGCGTCCGGCTTTCGAGCTCCAGGCGAAGAGGTCGAGGGGCGGAGCGGGCGACTCGGACGCGGACCAGTTGGCGCGACTGACGCACGTACCGGCGGGGCTTTGGCTCTTCCTGTTCCACCTGGTGTCGCTGTGCTCGCTCATAGGCGGAGGCCGGTGGCTGCTGGAGCTATGACGCGCCCCCGAAGGGGGCAGGCGTCAGGGGCGCGGGGAACTGCGCGACCAGCCCCAACGGCGCAGCACTCGAAACACGACGTACTTATACAGTGGGGCCCATGGCCCCGAACGAAACCGCCCTTTGGCCCGCCCCCCACGCGCGCGGAGCCGTCGACGCGACGGTCCACGTCCCCGGGTCCAAGTCCGTCACCAACCGCGCCCTCGTCCTCGCCGCCCTCGCGAGCGAACCGGGCTGGCTCCGCCGCCCCCTCCGCTCCCGCGACACCCTCCTGATGGCGGGCGCCCTGCGCGCGATGGGCGTGGGCATCGAGGAGGGCGTGGGCACGGAGAAGGGCTCCGGCGAGTTCTGGCGGGTCATCCCCTCGGGCCTGCACGGCCCGGCCACGGTGGACGTCGGCAACGCGGGCACCGTGATGCGCTTCCTCCCCCCGGTCGCCGCCCTGGCCGACGGCCCCATCCGCTTCGACGGCGACCCGAGGTCGTACGAACGCCCCCTGAACGGCGTGATCGACGCGCTGCGCGTACTCGGCGCCCGCATCGATGACGACGGCCGGGGCGCGCTGCCCCTGACCGTGCACGGCGGAGGCGCGCTGGACGGCGGCCCGGTGGAGATCGACGCGTCGTCCTCGTCGCAGTTCGTGTCGGCGCTCCTGCTCTCGGGCCCCCGCTTCAACATGGGCGTCGAGGTCCGCCACATCGGCTCCTCCCTCCCCTCGATGCCCCACATCCGCATGACCGTCGACATGCTGCGCGCGGTCGGTGCCCAGGTGGACACCCCGGAGTCGGGCGGCGAGCCGAACGTCTGGCGGGTGACCCCGGGCGCGCTGCTCGGCCGGGACCTGACGATCGAGCCGGACCTGTCGAACGCGCAGCCGTTCCTCGCGGCGGCGCTGGTGGCCGGCGGCAAGGTCGTCGTACCGGACTGGCCGGCGCGGACGACACAGCCCGGGGACCGGCTGCGGGAGATCTTCACCGAGATGGGTGGTTCCTGCGAACTCACCGAGTACGGGCTGGAGTTCACCGGTTCGGGTGCGATCCACGGTATCGACGTGGACCTGAGCGAGGTCGGTGAACTGACCCCCGGCATCGCGGCCGTCGCCGCCCTCGCGGACTCGCCGTCCACGCTCCGGGGCGTCTCGCATCTCCGCCTGCACGAGACGGACCGGCTGGCCGCGCTCACCAAGGAGATCAACGAGCTGGGCGGCGACGTGACCGAGACCGCCGACGGTCTGCACATCCGCCCGCGCCGTCTGCACGGCGGGATCTTCCACACCTACGAGGACCACCGGATGGCGACGGCCGGGGCGATCATCGGCCTCGCGGTCGAGGGCGTGCAGATCGAGAACGTGGCGACGACCGCGAAGACACTTCCGGACTTCCCCGATCTGTGGGCCGGGATGCTCGGGAGCGACGGGGCGTAGGGGACTCACGCCATGCGCCGCTACGGCAAGAACACCGACGAGGACGACATCCGCCAGCGCCCGAACCGCAAGGGCAACCGGCCTCGTACGAACATCCGCCCCAAACACGAGGAAGCGGTCGAGGGCATGGTCCTCACCGTCGACCGGGGCCGCCTGACCTGTCTGGTCGAGGACCGGGTCGTGATGGCGGTCAAGGCCCGCGAACTGGGCCGGAAGGCGGCGGTGGTCGGCGACCGGGTCGGCATCATCGGTGACCTGTCGGGCGACAAGGACACCCTCGCCCGCATCATCCGCATCGAGCCGCGCACCTCCGTGCTGCGCCGCACGGCCGACGACGACGACCCGTACGAGCGCGTGGTCGTCGCCAACGCCGACCAGCTCGCCATCGTCACCGCCCTCGCCGACCCCGAGCCGCGCCCCCGCCTCATCGACCGCTGTCTGGTCGCGGCCTACGACGGCGGCCTCGACCCGCTGCTCGTGCTGACGAAGTCGGACCTGGCCCCGCCGGACCAACTCCTTGAGCTGTACGGCGCGTTGGGCGTCCCCTATGTCGTCACGAGCCGCGAGGAGCTGGAGAACGGCAGCGCGGTGGAGCGGGTCCGCAAGCAGCTGGACGGCAAGATCACCGCGTTCGTCGGACACTCCGGTGTCGGCAAGACGACCCTCGTGAACGCGCTGGTCTCCTCGGACCGGCGGCGCAGCACCGGCATCGTCAACGCCGTGACCGGCCGCGGCCGGCACACCACGACCTCGGCGCGCGCGATCCCGCTGCCGGACGACTCGGGCTGGGTCGTCGACACCCCGGGCGTCCGTTCCTTCGGCCTGCACCACGTGGACCCGTCCCGGGTGATCAAGGCCTTCCCCGACCTGGAGCCCGGCACGGTCGACTGTCCGCGCGCGTGCAGCCACGACGAGCCGGACTGCGCCCTGGACCAGTGGGTGGCCGACGGCCACGCCGACCCACAGCGGCTCTATTCGCTACGACGGCTGCTGGCCACCCGGGAGCGGACCGAGGGCGACTGATCACCGGCTGACCACCGCGTGTTTGTGGGGACTCGAGTTCGGTAAGTGCATAATCGCACCGAGCCGGACAAACGGGAGGACAGCACATGGCGTGGCTGCTGGTTGTCGTGGCCGGAATTCTGGAGACCGGGTTCGCCGTGTGCCTGAAGCTGTCCCACGGCTTCACGCGCCTGTGGCCGACGGTGGCCTTCTGCGCCTTCGCCCTGGGCAGCTTCGGTCTCCTCACCCTCTCGCTGCGGAAGCTCGACGTGGGCCCGGCCTACGCCGTGTGGACCGGCATCGGCGCGGCCGGTACCGCGATCTACGGCATGGTCTTCCTCGGCGACCTGGTGTCGACGCTGAAGCTCGTGTCGATCAGCTTCGTCATCGTCGGCGTGATCGGACTCCAGCTGTCCGGTTCCGCCCACTGAACCTCTAGGTCAGCAGGGCCCGGTGAGCCGGGGTCAGCGCACTCCGTACGAGTTCGCCGACGCCCCCCTCCCCCGGTGGCGCCGCCACGCAGGACAGCGCGAGGCGCACGACGAGTTCGCAGGACCGGGCCAGGTCGGCGGTGTCCGGCCGGACCGCTCCGGGACCGGCGAGCGCGGCCACTGCACGGTCGCGGACGACGGCCACGAAGTCGCCGGGCGAGGGCAGCGGCCCGTCGGCCCGGCGCTGTGCCGGTACGGCGGAGGAGGACGGCACCGCGGACAGGGTCGGCGAGGGCAGCCGTTCGCTCCAGCAGCCGGTGAGCATGGCCCGCACCAGCGCGTTCTCCCGGGCCGCCGACGTGGTCCACTCGGCGGTCGCGGTCAGCCGCTCCCGGGCGTCGCTGGTGCTCCCGAGCGCCCGCTCGACGCCGACGAGATACCCGTCGGCCTCCCTTCTGACCAGCGCCCGCGCGAGCCCCTCCTTGCTGCCGAACTCGTTGTACAGCGTCTGCCGGGACACTCCGGCCGCGGCGGCCACGTCCACCATCCGTACGGTGGACCACGGCCTGCGGGCCAGCGCCGTATAGGCGGCGTCCAACAGGGATTCCCGCGCTGCAGGCATCATTCGCCTCCCGGGGACGAGCGGCTCTGCGCCCAGATTTGACGCGCACGGGAGCACTGTCAAGGGTTCGCGGCTGCGCCGGGGGGCGCACTTCGGCCATTGCGCGCGGGAGTTGGGGGGAGAGTGCCGCTCAGGGAAGGGACGCGGCGGTCCCCCACCTCCCGTTTCGCCCACCGGACCCTGTAGCCCCGCGCCGACCCCTGAAGATACGGTTCACGCATGGCCGACTATCACGATGACCTGCGCCTCGCCCACGTCCTGGCGGACGCCGCCGACGCCGCGACGACCGCCCGGTTCAAGGCGCTCGATCTCAAGGTCGAGACCAAGCCGGACATGACTCCGGTCAGTGAGGCGGACAAGGCCGCCGAGGAACTCATCCGCGGCCATCTCCAGCGCGCCCGCCCGCGCGACGCGGTCATCGGCGAGGAGTACGGCGTCGAGGGCACCGGCCCCCGCCGCTGGGTGATCGACCCGATCGACGGCACGAAGAACTACGTGCGCGGCGTCCCGGTGTGGGCCACGCTGATCTCCCTGACGGAGGCGGCGGAGGGCGGCTACCAGCCCGTCGTCGGCCTCGTCTCCGCCCCCGCGCTGGGCCGCCGCTGGTGGGCCGCGAAGGGGCACGGCGCCTACACCGGGCGCAGCCTGTCCTCCGCGTCCCGGCTCCGCGTCTCCCAGGTCTCGAAGCTGACGGACGCGTCCTTCGCGTACTCCTCGCTCACCGGCTGGGAGGACCAGGGCCGCCTCGGCGGCTTCCTCGACCTGACCCGCGAGGTGTGGCGCACGCGCGCGTACGGCGACTTCTGGCCCTACATGATGGTCGCCGAGGGCTCGGTCGACATCTGCGCCGAACCCGAACTCTCCCTCTGGGACATGGCCGCCAACGCGATCATCGTCACCGAGGCCGGCGGCACCTTCACAGGCCTCGACGGCCGCCCGGGCCCCCACAGCGGCAACGCGGCGGCATCTAACGGGATCCTGCACGACGAGTTTTTGGGGTATCTGAACATGCGCTACTGAGCACAACGAGACACCCGCACACGCCCCCAACCGGCCGCGCGCGCCCTCTTGTTGACCCGTGCTTTACCTGCGACCCTGAGAGTCCCCCCACTTGTGAACTTGTGAATCCGGGAACTAGCAGACCTCGGCCGGGCGACCGCCGGACCCGAGGTCCGTTCGCCGATCCGGATTCCACTAGGAGGTGGCCTCATCCCATGCTGGTCCGCGACGCCATGAGCACGGTGGTTCTCACCATCGGCCCCGCCCACACCCTCCGCCAGGCAGCCGCCCTGATGGCCTCGCGCCACGTCGGCGCGGCCGTCGTCCTCGACCCCGACGCCGGCGGCATCGGGATCCTCACCGAACGGGACATCCTCAACTCGATCGGCCGGGGCCAGGACCCGGACACCGAGCGCGCCCACGCCCACACCACCACCGACGTCGTGTTCGCCACCCCGGCCTGGACGCTGGAGGACGCGGCGAGCGCGATGGCGCACGGCGGCTTCCGTCATCTCATCGTCCTCGACCGCGCCGAGCCCGCCGGCATCGTCTCGGTCCGCGACATCATCCGCTGCTGGGCACCCGCACGACAGCAGGTACCGGCCTGACAACCGCCCGGCCCGCATAGTTGGATCCAGTCCAAGTCCGGCAGCCCTCCAAAGTCACACCTATTCGGGAACTGGTCACGTTGCTGTTAGGCTGGCCTGCATGAGTGACCTTCTGGAGCGGCTGCGCGGACGCGGATGGCGGATGACCGCCCAGCGGCGCGTCGTGGCCGAAGTGCTCGACGGCGACCACGTCCACCTGACCGCCGACGAGGTCCACTCCCGCGCCGTGGCCAAGCTCCCCGAGATCTCCCGGGCGACGGTCTACAACACGCTGGGCGAGCTGGTCTCCCTCGGCGAGGTCCTCGAAGTGGCCACGGACAAGCGCGCCAAGCGCTACGACCCGAACGCGCACAGCCCGCACCACCACCTCGTCTGCGCGAACTGCGGCCAGATCCGCGACGTCCACCCGGGCGGCAACCCCCTCGCCGACCTCCCCGACTCGGAGCGCTTCGGCTTCACGGTCTCGGACGTCGAGGTGACGTACCGCGGACTGTGCCCGAACTGCGCTAGCGCGTAGCAGGTCCGCGCGGCAGGTCCGCGCAGCAAGTCCCTTCGCGAGCCCCGGTACCGCAGCAGGCGGCCACCGGGGCTTTGCGCTGTCCACGGACTCATGTCGCGTACAGCCTTCCCGAATCTGACGGTCCGTCATATCGTCGTGCGGCACTCCCCACCCCCCGGACCGACACCCGTACCGAACTCCGCGAGGAGCAACCGTGGGAGACCCGCACCCAAAACTCCAGGCCACCCGACTGACCCGCGCCTTCGGCCGCGCCCCGCACCAGGTCCACGCCCTCGGCCCGCTCGAACTCACCGTCGCGCCGGGCGAGTTCGTCTGCCTGGTCGGGCCGTCCGGCTGCGGCAAATCCACCCTGTTGCGCATCGCGGCGGGTCTCCTGCGCCCCAGCACGGGCACCCTGGAGATCCGCACGTCCAGCCCGCGCCCGGCGGCCATGATCTTCCAGGACTACGGCATCTACGACTGGAAGTCGGTCCGCGCCAACGTCCGTTTCGGCCTGGACGTCCAGCGCGTACCGTGCCGCGAAGCCAACGCCCGCGCCGACGAGTGGCTGACCCGCATGGGCCTCGCCGACTTCGCGGACGCCTACCCCGCGACCCTCTCCGGCGGCATGCGGCAACGCGTCGCCATCGCCCGCGCACTCGCCGTAGAACCCGAACTCCTGCTGATGGACGAGCCGTTCGCCGCTCTGGACGCCCAGCTCCGCACGATCCTCCAGGACGAACTCCTCGACCTCACCCAGGCGTTGCGCACGACCACCCTCTTCATCACACACAGTCTGGAGGAGGCGCTCGTGCTCGGTGACCGCGTGCTGGTGATGTCCGCGCGCCCGGGCCGGATCATCGCCGAGCACCGTCCGCCGTTCCCGCGCCCACGCACCGGCGACATCCGCGACACCCCCGAATTCACCGCCCTGAAAAGCGAGTTGTGGGAGCTGCTGCGCAAGGAGGCGGTGCCCGCATGACGACGATCGCTCCCGGCCGCGAGGACGCGGTCCTGGTCCGGCGCCCCGGCCCGCACGAACTCCATCCCGTACGCACCCACCGCCGCCGGCGCGCACTGGAACTGTCCCTCGCCGTCGCCGTACCGCTCGCCCTCATCCTCTGGTGGCAACTGGCCGCCACCCAGGGCTGGATCGACCCCCGTGTCTACCCGGCCCCCTCCACGATCTTCTCCGACGGCTGGGACCGGGCCACCGCGGGCGACCTGTGGCCGGACGTGTGGGCCACCACCCGGCGCGTCCTGGGCGGCTACGCGATCGGGACGGCGGCCGGCTACGCCCTGGGCCTGCTGATGGGCTCCCTCTCGCTCGTACGGGCCGCGCTGGAACCGCTGTTGGACGCCCTGTACGTCGTACCGAAACTGGCCCTGCTGCCCGTCTTCCTGAACATGTTCGGCCTGGGCGAGGGCCCCCAACTGGCCCTGGTGGCCGCCACGGTGTTCTTCTTCGTGTGGATCTCGACGATGTCGGCGGTCGTCGCGATCCCCTCCGGCCACCGCGACGCGGGCCAGGTCTTCGGCGCCTCTCCCTGGCAGATGTTCCGCCATGTCCTCCTCCCCGCCTCGCTCCCCGCGGTCCTGGTGGGCGCGCGGATCGCGGCGGGCGTGGCCGTGCTCGTCATCGTCGCCTCGGAACAGATCGCCGCGACGAACGGCCTGGGCCATCTGATCTTCGACTCCCGCGCGCTGTTCCAGAACGACGTGATGTTCGTCGGCATCGTGTGCGTCGCGGTCCTGGGAGTCGTCTTCTCCGAACTGGTGCGCGTGGCGGGCCGGTTGCTCACACCGTGGGCACCGAGGGACCGAGGACGGGGGCAGTCGTGAGACGTCGTACGTACGGTGTGGTGGTCGTCGTGGCGGCGGTGCTGGCGTCGGCGGGCTGTTCGTCCAAGTACGCGGACGACTCGGGGAGTTCGGCCACGGCGGCCGCGGGCAACCGCACGGTCAAGCCGGTGACCGGCTGCGGCGCCGCGTCCTGGACGGACCCGGCGGACCTCTCCCCCACCCGCACCCCGGCCCGCTGCGAGCCGCTCACCCCCGCCCCTCAACCCCAGTCCAAAACCACGAAGTTGACGATCGCGACGGGAACGCTGAGCGCGGAGTACGTGGCCCCGCTCGAAGTCGCCCTGGACAAGGGCGAGTTCAAGAAGGAGGGCTTGGACGTCACCCTCAAGGTGCTGCCGACCCCGGACGCGCTCCCCCTCCTCGCCAAGGGGGACATCGACGCGATGTGGGCGGCCCCGGAGGCGGCCGTCATGAACGGGATCAAGGGCGGCTTCGACATCAAGTGGGTCGCCGGGAACTTCTCGCCCGACCCCGAGTCCAAGAGCGGTCTGTGGGTGAAGCTGAAGCAGGGTGAGGCGGCGGCGGACGTCCGGATGGCGGGCCGCAGGATGGGCACGATGATCGGCAAGGGCTCGGTGATCGCGTACCCCATGGAGAAGGCCCTCGCGACCCACGGCGGCGGCCTCGACAAGATCCAGTACCAGCAGCTCGGTTCGGCCGACGTCCTCACCGCGCTCCAGAACGGCGGCGTCGACTCCGCGTGGCTCCTGGACCCGGTCTGGCGCAAGGTCGACGACAACCCCGCGTACGCCTTCCTGGGCGGCCAGCCCCTCGGCGAGCCCCTGGGCGGCATGCTGTACGGCCGCAGCCTCCTGCACGACGACGTGGACGCCGGCGTGGCCCTCCTGCGGGCCTACATCCGCACGGTGAACACGTACTTCGCGGGCGACTACAAGACCGACCCCGCCTTCGTCTCGTACCTGGCGAAACTCCTGAAGACGGACGAGACGGTCCTGAAGTCGACCCCGTCGCTCACGATGGACTGGGAGATCCGCGCAGGGACGACCACGCGCCTGCAAGCCGCGTACAAGGCGGCGGGCGTGTCCAAGGGAGCCGCGCTCCCGGAGTCACGAACCGTGGACCACTCCCTCTACGAGGAAGCGGTCGGCCACCAGCCGTAGAAACACCGAGGGCCGGAACCCTTTCGGGTTCCGGCCCTCGGCCTTCAGTAGCGGGGACAGGATTTGAACCTGCGACCTCTGGGTTATGAGCCCAGCGAGCTACCGAGCTGCTCCACCCCGCGTCGGTAAACACGACACTACGTCAGTCGCACCAAGAGAAGCAAATCGTTTAACAGCGCAGGTCAAAGCCCTTCGCTTCTGAGCCCAGGCGGGCATCCTCCAGCCCGTCCGGCGTTTGAGGACGAGGCCGTCCAGGCCGAAGCGGGGGCCTGGGGGCGGCAGCCCCCAGGGACGGGACGGGCAGGGGCGGCGGGGGCGAAAAGCACCCCCCCCCCTACGCCGTCAGCTCCTGCCGCAGCGCATCCCGCAACCGAGCCGCCCGCTCCGACACCTCCGCCGGCCCCAGCGACACGGCTCGATCAGCCCACCGCTGCCCCTCCGCCAGCTCCCCACGACGCGCGTAAACCAGCGCCAGCCGCAACGCAGCCCGACCGTGCCCCGCGTCAGCGGCCCGCGCCCACCACACCGCCGCCTCCGGCTCACTCCCCTCCCGAGCCAGCAACAGTCCAAGATTGAAGGCCCCGTTGCGCGATCCGGCCTCGGCCGCCTCCCGGTACCACCGAGCCGCCTCGACGACATCCCCGCGCGCGGCGGACAGCATCCCGACCCGCACCTGTGCCCGCCGGTGCCCCTGCGAGGCCGCCCGCTCGTACCACTCCTCGCACTCGGTCTTCTCATGCACCTGCTCACCCAGCTCGTGCGCGGGCGTCGGCGGCCGCCGCGCGTCGAGCACCGAGGCCAGCCGGTACGCCGCCTCCGCGCTCCCCCCGCCGGCGGCGCACCGCAGATGCCGTTCGGCCTCCCTCTCGTCGCCGTCCCGCAGCCGGGCGATCCCGACCTGGAGCGCCGCCTCGGTGTGCCCGGCGGCAGCGGCCCGCTCGTACCAGGGCAGCGCGACGGCCTCCTCGCCGCGCCCGGCGAAGAGAATCCCCAGGTTGAAGGCCGCGTCCACGCTGCCGGCCTCGGCCGCCTTGGAGAACCACGGCTCGGCACCGGTCGCGTCGCCGCCCTGGAGCAGCAGCACGGCGAGCGCGTTGGCCGCCTCGCGGTGTCCCGCGTAGGCCGCGCGGCGGTACCACTGCTCGGCCTGCGCGGTACGCGCCTGCTCGGCGCAGAGCAGCCCGAGGTTGTACGCGCCGTTCACGTCACCGGCGTCCATCGCGGCGCGGTACCAGCGCTCGGCGGTCTGGGTCTCGCCGCGCTCGGCGTGCAGCGCGCCCAGCGCGTTGGCCGCGTTGCCGTCGCCGTCCTGGGCAGCGCGCAGCCACCACACGGCGGCGCTCTCGGTGTCGCCGGCGTCGCGCAGCAGGAACCCGAGCGCGCAGGCGGCACGGGCCTCGCCGTCCTTGGCGGACGTCAGATACCAGCGCCCGGCCTCCTTGAGCTCGCCCCGCTTCTCCAGGATCGCCCCGAGTTGCAGCGCGGCCCGCTGATGCCCACGGGCGGCGGCCTGCCGGTACCACTGCTCGGCTTCGTTCCCGGGAACAGAGCCCGCAGAGCCCGCGGGGACGGCGGAAGCCGATGCGGCACCAGCGTCGCCCGAGTCCGCGCCGACGCCCCTGTCCCGGCCTCCGGCCCTGTTCCCGTCCCCGATCCCGTGCCCAGCCCCGTACTCGTCCTCGTGCGGCGCCCGCCGGTCAAGCGCACGCGCCAGCCGGTACGCGGCCTCGCGGTGCCCGCGCTCCGCGGCGGACCGCATCCACTGCTCGGCCGCGCCGTCCCCGCGGTGCTCCAGCAGGTCGGCGAGGGCGTACGCGCCGAGTGCGTGGCCCTGCTCGGCGGACTGGCGCAGCCAGTACTCGGCGGCGGGTTCGTCGCCGCGCTCGCGGTGGAACCGGCCGAGCGCGTGCGCGGCGGCGGCGGAACCGGCCACGGCGGCGATCCGCCACCATCCGGCGGCCTCGTCGGCGTATCCGCGCTGGTGCAGGAGGACACCCAGGTTGTTGGCCGCGGCCCGGTCGCCCTCGGCGGTGGCGGCACGCAGCAGGGGCTCGGCTCCGTCGAGATCACCGCGGCGCAGCAGCATCGCTCCGAGGACACTCGTCGCCTCGACGTCGCCGGCCTGTGCGGCGAGCCGTGTGCGTGCCTCGTCGACAGCCTCCCCCTCACCGGTCTCGTCCCGGTCGGAAGGCTGCACAAAACGCCCTGTATCCAACAGAGTTGCCTTGTCCCCCATAACGTCCATCGTCGCACCACCTGCAACCTGGGTACACCTGGTATACCGCAGCCAGTGAGGTCTCTACAGCGTTTTGTCGACATGCCCACAGAGAGACAAGCGAAACACGGTTCCACCAAGTCCCCCGGGCGGCACGGCCGTCACCCTCGTCGGCACATGCGTTCGCACAGCGCGAAGGCCCGGATCCTTGAAAGGATCCGGGCCTTCGCGATCAGTAGCGGGGACAGGATTTGAACCTGCGACCTCTGGGTTATGAGCCCAGCGAGCTACCGAGCTGCTCCACCCCGCGCCGTTGTGCTGCAACCGTACCACGGTGCGGGGTGGGCCTCTGACCTAGTGATCAACTGCCGTCCGAGCTGCGCTAACCGCTCGCGCTGCTCGGACTGCTGCTGGCACTCGGACTACTGCTTGCCTTCGGGCTGCTGCTCGGACTCGGACTACTGCTCTTGTCGCTGCCGCTGCTCTTCTCAGCCGCGGCCTGCGCGTCCTCGGCCCGCTTCAGCGCGGCCTGCAGATCCTTCTGCGCCTGCCCGTACGCCTCCCAGTCGCCCTTCTTCAGGGCCTGTTGGCCCGCGTCGAAGGCCTTCTGGGCGTCGGTCAGGGCCTGTTGGACCGTCGGATTGCTGGAGGTCGGTGGAGTGGTCGTCCCCGTATCCGGTGGAGTGGTCGAAGTCTCCGCCCCGAAGACCTTGTTGAGCCCCTCGTCCAGCGTGTCCTCGAACGCGGTCTTGTTGCCGTAGGCCACCAACACCTTGCGCAGGAGCGGGTACTTGAGTCCACCACCGCGTACGTAGACGGGCTCCACGTACAGCAGTCCTCCGTCGAGCGGCACCGTCAGCAGGTTGCCGTACTCGATGTCGGAGTCGCCGCCCTTGAGTAGCTTGATGGATTCGGCGATGTCCTGTTGGGAGTTGAAGGCGCTCTGCACCTGTTTGGGCCCGCCGACGGTCGTGCTGGTCGGCAGCTTCAGGATTCTGATCTTGCCGTAGTCGGGGCTGCCCGCCTCGGAGTCGACCGCCATGAAGGCGCTGAGGTTGTCTCTCCCGTTCGGCGTGAACGTCGTCGTCAGGGAGAACGCCTGCGCGCTCTGGTCCGGCATCTTCATGCTCAGGTAGTACGGCGGCACCGCGCTGCCCGACTTGTTGGTCGGGTCGTCCGGCACCTGCCACACCTCGCTGCCGCTGAGGAACGTCTGGGCGTCCGTCACGTGGTAGCGGGTGAGCAGTTCGCGCTGGACCTTGAACAGGTCCTGCGGGTACCGGAGATGGGCCATCAGCGAGGCCGAGATGTCCGACCTGGGCTCGACCGTGCCGGGGAACGCCTTCATCCAGGTCTTCAGGACCGGGTCCTCGGTGTCCCACTGGTAGAGCTTGACCTGCCCGGTGTACGCGTCGACGGTCGCCTTCACCGAGTTGCGGATGTAGTTGACCTGGTTCTGCTGGGCCACCACCGCGCGGTTGTTGTTGGTCGCGGTGAGCGAGTCGGCCGTGGTGTCCCCGAGGGTCGTCCGGGAGGCGTACGGGTAGCCGTTGCTCGTGGTGTACGCGTCGACGATCCACTGGATGTGGCCGTCCACGACCGCCGGGTAGGCGTCGCCGTCGATGGTCAGCCAGGGCGCGACCGCCTCGACGCGCTCCTTGGGCGTGCGGTTGTACAGGATCCGCGAACCCTCGCCGATGGCACCGGAGTAGAGGATCTGCGGCTCGTTGAACGCCACCGCGTACGCGGCCCGGTTGAGCGGGTTGGAGAGGTTGACCCCGCTCTTGCCCTTGTAGCTGGTGGTCTTCTCACCGCTGTCGTCGGAGTAGTCGATCTCCTTCTGGGGACCGCCGACGATCGAGTACGTGGTGGTCTTCTCGCCGTAGTAGATCTGCTGCTCGTACTTGCCGAGCTCACCCGTGGAGGGCAGATCGGACTCGGTGAAGACCGGGCGGCCCTCGGAGTCGACCTCGGTGCCCTTGGCTGCGACCACGCCGTAGCCATGCGTGTAGCGGAAGTGGTCGTTGATCCAGTTGTTCTTCGGGATGCCGTTGAGGTTCAGCTCGCGCAGCCCGATGACCGTGTCCTGGTCCTTGCCGTCCTCGCTGTAGCGGTCGACATCCAGGTTGGTCGGGAACGCGTAGTAGTTCCTGATCTGCTGGAGCTGCTGGAACGTGGGCGACACGACGTTCGGGTCCACGATCCGGATGCTCGCCGTGGAGTCGACGTCCGCGCGGAGCTTGGTCTTGTCCTTGGTGGTGCTCGTCCCCGAGTACTCCGTGACCTTGGTGTCGTCGATGCCGTAGGCCTCGCGCGTCGCCTTCAGGTTCTTCTGGACGTACGGGGCTTCCTTGGCCTGCTCGTTGGGCTGGACCGTGAACTTCTGGACGATCGCCGGGTACAGGCCGCCGATGAGGATCGCGGAGAGCACCATCAGGCCGAAGCCGATGACGGGCAGCTGCCAGGTGCGCCGCCACAAGGTGGCGAAGAACAGCAGCGCGCAGATGACGGCGATGCAGAACAGGATCGTCTTGGCCGGCAGATACGCGTTCGCGTCGACGTATCTGAGGCCCGTCCAGTCACCCGTCGCCTTGAAGTCGCTGGATTTGACCGCGAGTCCGTAGCGGTCGAGCCAGTAGGCGACCGCCTTGAGGGCGACGAAGATGCCGAGCAGCACCGACAGATGGCCGGTGGCGGCGGCCGTGGCGCGCGCCCCCGGGCTGGTGATGCGCAGCCCGCCGTACAGGTAGTGCGTCAGCGCGGCGGCCAGCAGCGAGAGGATCGCGGCGGCGAAGCCGAAGCCGAGCAGGAAGCGGTACCAGGGCAGGTCGAAGGCGTAGAAGGAGACGTCGAGATGGAACTGCGGGTCCTTCTGGTGGAAGGGCACGCCGTTGACCCACATCAGCCAGACCCGCCACTGACTGGACGCCGAGGCGCCCGCGATCAGCCCGACAAGAGAGGTGATCGCCAGCAGCAGCCACTTCTTGTACGGCGCGATGCCCATGCGGTAGCGGTCGAGGCTCTGCTGCTCCATCGACATGGCGCTGAGCGGCGGGCGCAGTCGGTGCGCCAGCCAGATGTTCACCCCGACCGCGGCCGCCATGAGCAGGCCGAAGACGAAGAACAGGCCGATCTTGGTCGAGAGGGTGGTGGTGAACACGGACGAGTAATGCACCGACCGGTACCAGAGCCAGTCCGTCCAGAAGCCCGCGAACATCGTGAACGCCATGCCGAGTACGGCAAGGACGCCCAGTGTCATGAGCAAAGTCCGGACCCGCCGGGAGGGGCGGCCCACTCTGATCCGCGGCCCTTGCGGGCCTCCGCCGCGGTCCGGCATCTGGAAAGCCAAGGTGCGCACCTCGAAGTTCGCTGTTGATCGCTGTCGTTGCGTCAGGCCCCCGGGTTCGCGGACCGTCCGTAGCCCCGCGTGATCGCGGGCCCACACCTATGCAACTTACTCACCGTTTACTCGGTTCCCGATTCCGGCCATGAACGAGGCAGGATTGTGACCATGTCCAACACTCCCATGGCAGCGAACCCCCTCACCCGGGCCGTACTGGAGATCGACGAGTACGCCTCCGGCCTCGGCTGGGACCAGCCCGCTCGCCTCTTCGCCCTCGTAGACACCGCGCGACTGCGGGCCCAGGAGCCCGGTCTCGCGGCCCAACTCGGCCTGCGGGACGAGCCCGAGACCACCGGTCTCACCCCGATCGAGCAGGAGGAGATCCCGGCCGGAAAGCCGCTGGACGAGTTCCTCGGCACGATCGCCTGGCCCGACGCGGTGGCCGGCTGCGCGCTGACCGTCGAGCGGCTGATGCTGCCGCCGTCCGCCGAGGCCTCCGTCCCGGACGGCCTCACCGAGAAGAAGCTCGCCCAGTGGGTCGCCCAGCACCCGGACCGCCAGGAGGTCCGGATGACGGTCGCGGTCCTGCGCGACGGCACCCGCGACTCGGCCCTGCGGCTGCGCGAGAAGGACTCCCCCACGGAGGTCCTCACCGGCGGCGCCCTCGTCCCGGGCCTCGCGGAGGCCCTGTCGGCGACCTTCGAGGACTGACGTCCTGTCTTCTCGTACGGCTCCGGGGGCGCTCTCGGCCTGAGGGCGCCCCCGGAGTCGTACGCGAGGCCTTCTTAAAGAAGGAGCTCGTTCAGCTCTTGGTGCTGCACTTCGGGAGGTCGGCGGTCTTGCCGCTGTTGATCAGCTTGAGGTCGCTGATCGCGTCCTTGATGGTGTTCACCTTGACGAGCCTGAGGCCACTGGGGGTGTCCTTGGCGGCCTCCGCGCAGTTCTCGGCGGGCGTCAGGAAGTACTGGGCGCCCTTGCTGCGCGCGCCGACGGTCTTCATCGAGATGCCGCCGATCGGGCCGACCTTGCCGGTGTCGTCGATGGTGCCGGTGCCGGCCACGAACTTGCCGCCGGTGAGGTCGCCCGGGGTGAGCTTGTCGTAGATGCCGAGCGCGAACATCAGGCCGGCGCTGGGGCCGCCGACGTCGGCCAGCTTGATGTCGATGGTGAACGGGAACGTGTGATCGGTTCCGGCGGAGATGCCGACGATGGCGCGCTTGGCGCCGGTGTCGTCAGAGGTCGCGGTGGTGATCGTGATGTCCTTCGTAGCTGTCGCCGTCTTGTTCGCCTTCACCGCGGCGGCCTGGTCCTTGGCCGACACGATCGTGAACACGACCTTCTGGCCCGGCTTGTGCTTGGTGACCAGTTTCGCGACGTCGTCGGGCTGCTTGACCGTCGTACCGTCGACGGCCTTGATCACGTCACCGGCGTGCAGCTTGCCCTCGGCCGGGGAGTCCTTGAGGACCGTCGAGACGATCACCCAGGACTTCACCGGGATACCCAGCTGGTCCAGGGCGGCGACCTTGGCGCTCTCCTGGGACTGGCTGAACTCCTCGGCGTTCTCCTGGGTCGACTGCTGCTCCGTCTTGCCGTCCGGGTACAGCGTGTCGTGCGGGACGACCTTGTCGTCGTGGGCGAGCCAGCCGTACACGGCCTCGATGAGGTTCATGTTGTAGTCGGCGCTGGTGACCCGGACCGTCGTCATGTTCAGGTGACCGGTCGTCGGGTAGGTCTTGCGCCCGGTGATCTGCAGCACCGGCTCGCCGTCGTGGTCCCCGAGCGTGTTCACCGTCGGGCCCGGTGACATCTCCGAATACGGGACGTTGATGAGGACTCCCGCGCACAGGAGCGCGATCAGCATCAGGGTGGAGGCGAGCATCGTCGCGGTGCGGCGTGGCATGGCACGACAGTACGGGACGCATCTGTCAGCGCACCGTCAGGGCCGCCTTCGGTTCAGGTGCCGGAGTGGGACTTGTCCATCGCCTCGCGGAAGCGGGCATAGCCGTCCAGTTCCGGACCGTCGCTGCGCACCTTGCGGGTCCTGTTGGCCCAGCTGCCCCACAGACCGGCGCCTATCGCAGCCACCAGCGGAATCAACAACCACGCGAGTGCCGCCATGCCGACCTCCCAACCCCGGACAAGTGAACTCGACTGCCTGATCAGCAGATTAGCCAGGCCCACTGACAACGCTCGTGGCAGGGGGGCGGTTACGCAACCGGAGGGCGGGTGAGAAGTACGTGAGTGCGCATCAGCAGGCGCGGCGGGCCGGCATCAGCAGGCGCCGACCCACTCCTCGGTGCCGTCGGAGAACTGCTGGTGCTTCCAGATCGGCACCTCGTGCTTGAGATCGTCGATCAGCTTCCGACACGCTTCGAAGGCCTCGCCCCTGTGGGGACACGACACGGCGACGACGACCGCCAGGTCCCCGATCCCGAGCTCCCCCACCCGGTGGACGGCGGCCAGCGCCCGCACCGGGTAGTCCGCGACGACCTTCTCGGCGACGCGCCGCATCTCGGCCTCGGCACTGGGGTGGCAGGAGTACCCGAGCCGGTCGACGTCGGCACCGCCGTCGTGATTGCGCACGGTCCCGACGAACAGCGCCGTCCCGCCGGCCGCGTTGTCCCCGACGGCCCGGAAGACCTCGTCCACGGAGAGCGGCGTCTCCCGGATCCCGATCAGCTTGACGGGATCCTGCGCGGCCTGCTCACCGGGGTGGTCGATCGTGGGTGCCATGCCTCCATCGTGCCGCACCCCGCCGACAGCGCGGAATAGCACTTTCACCAGGCACACGCGCGTGCCTGTTTGGAGCGTCCTACAGGAGGTCGTTCCCTGCCTTGCTCAGATCCGGCGCCGGGCCTTCCGCGCCCGTCGTACGACCGCCGCCGCGCCGAGCAGTGCGACCGTCGCGCCCGCGGCACCGGCCGCCGTGGCGTCCTTGCGGCCGAGCCGTCGTCCGACGACCGTGTGCCGTCCGGCGACCTCCTCCAGGAGCTGCGCGAGCACTTCCTCGTTGGTCCACTGGGGCCGCCAGCCCGCGTCGTGCAACCGGCTCCCGCTGACCACCCAGGGGTACATCGTGTACGCCAGGTCGCCGGCCGGGGACGGGGTGAGTCCGATCCGGTGCAGCCGGGCCGCCGCGCCGAGCGCGACCGCGGAGGGCAGTTCCATGCGCCGGATACCGCTGAGCTCCTCGACCTCCTCCTGCTCCAGCCAGCCGTCGCAGCCGACGGCGAGTTCCCCGTCGACCTTCTCCAGGACGGCGTACTCCAGGGCGCTGCACAGGTCCTCGACGTGGCAGAACTGCCAGGCGGGCCGCGACCCGGCCACCACGAGCAGCCGGGGCGACTCGAAGTACCTGGTCAGCGCGGTGTCGGTGCCGCCGACGAGGACTCCGGGGCGGACGACGGTGACGTTGAGCCCGGGATGTGCCCGGGGCGCGCGCCGCGCGAGCCGCTCGACCTCCAGGAGGTCGCCGACACCGGTGGCCTCCGCTGTGGCGCGCAGTTCGGCGTCCTCCGAGAGCGGCAGTTCGTTGTCGGGCAGCGCTCCGTAGACCATCGCCGAGGTGCAGAGCACGACCCGGTGGACCCCGGCCGCCGCGGCGGCGGTCAGCACGGTCTGCGTCCCCCGCACGTTGTACGCCGAACGGGCGGCCGGATCGGTCTCCAGATCGAGGTCCAGCGCCAGATGTACGACGACGTCGGCGCCGCGCAGCTTCTCCGCGATGGCCGGATCCCGCACGTCGAGGATGTGCCACTGGGCCGCCGCGCACTCGCCGCGCCGCTCGTCGATGGCGATGACCTGCTTGATCTCCTCGGACGCGGCGAGCCGCTCGGTGAGGAGCGCCCCGATCCCGGACGCGGCGCCGGTGACCGCGACGACGGGCCCGCGCAGGGCGGGACTGGTTGAGTGGATTCGCGCTGCGCGAACCTGCGGATCTGGGGAACTCACCGGGCGTCTCCAGCGGTTGTCTTCAGTACGGACGCGCGTGACGCGTCCGGACCAGGTGGCATCCATCCTGCCGCAGGCCAGGTCTCGGCGAAGCACCGAGGCCCGATCGGCCCGCGGTGTCTACGCTGGGTGGTGTTGAAGGGCAGTCGTGCCGTCGGAGAGAACCGGCGGCCTTAACAGCCGAGGAATCCCGTGAGTGACACCCCATTCGGATTCGGCCTTCCGCCGGAGGAGCCGGACGACGGCGACAAGGGCAAGAAGAAGGACCAGGAGAGCGGTGGTGGTCAGGGACCGGCCAACCCGTTCGGATTTGGCGGGCTGCCCGGTGCCGGGGGCTTTGGCGGCCCCGGTGCGGACAATCCGCTCGCAGCCATGTTCGGTTCCCTGAACCCCAACGACCTGGGCGCCGCGTTCCAGCAGCTGGGCCAGATGCTCTCGTACGAGGGCGGCCCGGTGAACTGGGACATGGCCAAGCAGATCGCCCGCCAGACGGTCTCCCAGGGCACTCAGGACGGCACGAAGGACGCGAGCATCGGCCCCGCCGACCGCAGCGCGGTCGAGGAGGCCGTCCGCCTCGCCGACCTGTGGCTGGACGACGCGACCTCGCTGCCGTCCGGTGCCGGCTCCGCCGTGGCGTGGTCCCGCGCGGAGTGGGTCGAGGCGACGCTTCCCGCCTGGAAGGAGCTCGTGGACCCGGTCGCCGAGCGTGTCGGCGCGGCCATGGGCGATGTCCTGCCGGAGGAGATGCAGGCCATGGCGGGCCCGCTGATCGGCATGATGCGCTCCATGGGCGGCGCCATGTTCGGCACGCAGATCGGGCAGGCCGTGGGCGTGCTCGCGGGCGAGGTCGTCGGCTCGACCGACATCGGTCTGCCGCTCGGCCCGGTCGGCAAGGCCGCGCTGCTGCCGCTGAACATCGAGGCCTTCGGCAAGGACCTGGGCATCTCCCAGGACGAGGTGCGGCTCTACCTCGCCCTGCGCGAGGCCGCCCACCAGCGCCTGTTCGCACACGTGCCGTGGCTGCGCTCGCACCTGTACGGCGCGGTAGACGGGTACGCGCGCGGGATCAAGGTCGACACCGCCAAGCTGGAGGACGTGGTCGGCCAGTTCGACCCGCAGAACCCGGAGCAGCTCCAGGACGCTCTTCAGCAGGGCATGTTCCAGCCGGAGGACACGCCGGAGCAGAAGGCGGCTCTGGCCCGTCTGGAGACGGCTCTGGCGCTCGTCGAGGGCTGGGTGGACGCAGTGGTCCACGCCGCCGCGAAGCCGCGTCTGACGTCCGCCGACGCGCTCCGCGAGACCCTGCGGCGCCGTCGCGCCACGGGTGGTCCCGCCGAGCAGACGTTCGCCACGCTGATCGGCCTGGAGCTGCGCCCGCGCCGGCTGCGCGACGCCTCCCGCCTGTGGGCCTCGCTCACGGACGCGCGCGGTGTCGACGGCCGTGACGGTCTGTGGGCCCACCCGGACATGCTGCCTACGGCCTCCGACCTGGACGACCCGGACGGCTTCGTGCACCGCGAGCAGCTGGACTTCTCCGAGCTGGACAAGCTGCTCGGCGAGGCGGCCGAGAAGCCCGACCTGAAGAAGGACGACGACACCGAGTGAGCCTGCACGACGACGCGGTCCTCGTACTGAAGAGCTACGAGGACCAGACGGAGCTGCGCCAGGCCTATCTGGACCACCTGGCCGCTCACCCGGACGGCATGTGGAAGTCCTGCCACGCCGGTCATGTCACGGCGAGCGCGCTGGTGGTCGACCCCGAGCAGGGTCGCGTTCTGCTGACCCTGCACAAGAAGCTGCGGATGTGGCTCCAGATGGGCGGCCACTGCGAGCCGGAGGACACCTCGCTGGAGGAGGCGGCCCTGCGCGAGGCCGCGGAGGAGTCCGGCATCACCGGACTCACCCTGCTGCCGGGCGGCCCGGTCCGCCTCGACCTCCATCCCATCCCGGCACCCTGCCACTTCCACTACGACGTCCAGTACGCGGCCGTGGCACCGCCCGGCGCCGTCCAGGAGATCAGCGACGAGTCGCTGGACCTGCGCTGGTTCGCCTACGACGAGGTGGCGGCCGTAGCCGACGAGTCGGTCGTACGGCTGCTGGCGGCGACGCGCGCCAGGCTGTGAACGTGTAAGAGGCGCCCGCAACTGCGGGCGCCCCTTACGTTCGACCGTTGGACGCTCAGCTCCAGGCGTTGCCCTGGTTCTGGGCGTGGGCGCCGTGCTGGCCCATGCCGTACTGCGCGGCGAGGCCCTGGCCGATGCCGGCGTTCTGCGGCGGCAGAAGTTCGCTGGGCTGAACGAGCGCGTAGCCGCTGCCCATGAAGCTCAGCTCCCAGCCCTCGCCGGTGTTGCCGCGGCGCCGCCACACCCCGGAGGAATGCGTCTGGGCCTGCATCTGGACGCGCAGGCCGGTGGACCAGGCGACGATCGCGTCGGCGTCGCAGTTGACGTACTTGTCGGGCGTGACCTGCATCATCAGCGGCGCGCCCGAGGTCATCAGGGCGACCTTGCCGCGGCCGGTGATGTTGAGCTGGTACTTCCCGGAGCCGGAGATGCCGTACTGGCTGTCCACTGCGATGACCTCGTGGTGCAGCGAGGAGTCCATCGCGAGGACGTAGCTGCTGTCGACGGTGAGGCCGTCCTGCTCCACATCCACTACGTGGATGTGCTGGGCGAGGTTGGCGAGGAAGACCGTGCCCTGCCCGTGGCAGCGCATCAGGCTGAGGCCCTCGCCGGTGGCCGCACGCGCGTAGGCCTGCCGGGTGTTCTGGTACTCGGCGTCGAACTCGACGAGCCCCTGGTAGGCGACCATCGTGCCCTTGCGGGCGAGGATGTCGTCGTGGCCCTCCAGGACGATGCGCAGCATCTGCTTGTTCTGAAGGCTGTAGCGGTCCTGGGACTGCGAGTCGTTGAACGCGAAAAGCGGGCTCTGCATGGTGTCGTTTCCCCCCTCAGCCCCGGAGCCGGAGACGGTCGGTGCTGTCCTCGCTGGGCTGGACGACGACGATGCCCTGCCCGGAGAAGGCCATCTGGTAGGCCTCCCCGCTGCCCCGGCCGATCAGCGACTGCGCCTTGAAGCTGCGCTTGCCCTTCACCTTGAGGTTCGGGGACCAGGCGACGAGCGCGTCCGGGTCGACGTAGGTCTCGTCGTCGCCGCCACCGCAGTCGACGACGATCGGCTTGCCGCGGGAGGTCAGCGCGACCCACCCCTGGCCGCTGATCTTGGTGTTCCACAGGCCCTGCCCGGCGAACTTGGCGAGCCCCTTGACGCGCTCCACACCCCAGGTGAGGGAGGTGTCGAAGGCGAGCAGGTTGGTGGCGTTGACGGAGATCCCGTCGCCGTTGAGGTTGATCACGACGACGTCGGCGCCGTAGTCGGCGAGGTAGAGCAGTCCGTCCCCGGAGCACTTCATCAGGGGCGCGCCCTCGCCGGTCATCCAGTCGCGCGCGATCTGGCGCACGGCCGGCGGGTTGGGCTCGTACTGGATGAAGCCCTCGTAGGCGATCATCGAGCCCACGCGCGCGAAGAGGTCGCTTCCGGTCTGCATGGCGACCTTCAGCATGTTGTTGCCGTGGTTCTCCATACGGGCGGTGACGGGTGCGGGGGCATAGCCCGCGAGCGGCTGGTTCATGACGGGCTCCCTCAGACCTCGTAAGGCTGGACGACGACGAAGTTGCCGGGGGCGGCCCGGAACTGCAGGTTGACGCTCTCGCCGGTGTCTCCGGGGTACGCGTTGCGGCGCATCCGGACCTGGCTGGAGACGATCACCTGGGCGGCGGCGGACCAGGCGACGACGGCGTTGCAGTCGGCGAACGTGGTCGGAGTGACCGGCAGGACGACGGGCTCACCGTGGGTCTTCACGACGATGGTGCCGGTCCCCTGGAACTGCATCGTGAACAGCGCGCCCCCGGGGATGCCGTGTCCCTCGATGCGTCTGACCTCGTACTGGAGGCTCTCGTCGAAGGCGAGGACGTTCTCCGCGGAGACACAGATCGCGTCCCCCTGGAGCTCGACGGGGTGCAGGTTGGTGGAGTTCTCGGCGAGGAACACCTGGCCCTGGCCGGTGCAGCGCATCAGCTGCATCTCCTGGCCGGTCGCGTTGCCGACGAGCCGGCCGGCGAATCCGGCGCCCTTGTAGCCGAAGTCGACCTTGCCCTGGTAGAGCACCATGCTGCCCTGGCGGGCCAGCACGGGCTGGCCGCCGATGCCGAGGTCGACGCGAATCAGCTTCTTGTTCTGCTGCGTCCAGCGCTGGCCGGTGGGCGTCTCCTTGAACTTCTGCAGCGCGGCCGACACACCGGCGCCCTGGGGAGCGCCGGAGGGCACTCCGTAGGCGGCCGGCTGGGCCGGGACCTGCCCGTATCCGGGAGGGGCGGGCGGCTGCTGGCCGTAGCCGGGAGGCGCGGGCGGCTGGCCGTAGCCGGGCGGGGGCGGCGGTGCCTGACCGTACCCGGGAGGCAGCGGCGCGGTCTGGCCGGGGGCCTGCTGTCCGTACGGCTGGGGCGGCTGGCCGTAGGGCGCGGGGACGGGGCCCGGGGGCGGCACGGTTCCGGGGCCGGGCGGGGTCATCGGGGCGATGATCGTCGGCGCGGCGTGCACGGAGGGCGCGGGTGCCGGGGCCGGGGGCGGTGTGGCGCCCGGCGGGGGCGCAAAGCCCTGCGCGACCGGCTGGGGAGCCGGTGCGGGTGCCGGTGCGGACGGGGCGCCGAACGCGGGCGGCGCGAAGCCCGGGGCAGCGCCGGACTGCGGCTGCGGCGCGGCGGGAGCCTCTTCCTCCATGACCTCGCCGCCGAAGTTCTTCAGCAGCGCTTCGAGACCGCCGTCGAAGCCCTGACCGACGGCGGCGAACCGCCAGACGTCCTTCAGGTAGAAGTCGCCCAGCATCACGGCCCGCTCGGTGGTGAACTCCGAACCGTTGAACGAGTAGCGGGCCACTTCCTCGCCGCCCGCGACGATCCGGACGTACCCGGGGGCGATCTGGGACATCTGCCCGGCGCCGTCGATCGTGGCCGTGAACGCCAGCTTGTGGATCTGCGGCGGGATCTTGTCGAGCGTGACCCGGAAGGACTCGGCGTCGCCCGCCTGGGCGCCCAGGAGCTGGATCGACTCCTCGGGGGACTTCGGCTGGTTGAAGAACACGAAGTACCGGTCGTCCGAGAGCCGTTCCTCGGCGTCGAGACCGAAGCAGCTGATGTCGAACGTCAGCCCGAGGCCGGTGATCTGTACGCCTACGTACAGATCGGTGCCCGCGGTGAGGTCACTGATCTTGGCCTTGTGGCCGCGTTGGAATTCCCTGGCCATGCGTAACGACCGTCCCCCATCCCGATGCGATGTGCGTCGCGTCAGGCTAACGGCAATCTCCGACACCGGAGTAAGTCGGTACAGACCCGGTACACAATCCCCCACAGGGGACGGTCACTCCTCGCGGGCGCCCGGCGGATGGGGCAGCCGCTCGGCCGCGACCACGCCTTCGAGGTACCCCTTGGCCCGCTCGGTGCGCGGATACGCCTCCAGAAGCCGCCAGAAACGCGGCCCGTGTCCGGGCACCAGGAGATGCGCGAGCTCGTGCAGCAGCACGTAGTCGACGACGTACTCGGGCATGCCCTGAAGCCGGTGGGAGAGCCGGATGCTGCCCTCGGAGGGCGTGCAGGACCCCCAGCGCGTGTTCTGGTTGGTGACCCAGCGCACCGAGGTGGGCCGGGCGCGGCCGTCGAAGTACTGGGCCGACAGGCGCTCGGCGCGCTCGGCCAACTCCGTGTCACCGAGCACGCGTTTGCTTTCCTGGGCGGCCAGCTTGTCGAGCATGACGGTGACCCAGCGCTTCTCCTCCGCCTCGGACATGCGGGCGGGGATCAGCACGACGGTGCGATCGCCCTCGCGGTACGCGGAGACCGTTCTGCGCCGACGCGCACTCCTGCGAACCTCGATCGCGCTCGCCCCCGAGCCGCTTGGCGGCTGGCTCGTCGTACTGCGCTGTGGTTTTCCGGCGCTGTGCAGTGGGTCGGCGGGCACGCCATGACGTTACCCTCTGCACACGCGGGAAGTCCCGACTCCGGGACGGTTTCGGTGTCGATCCCCCACCAAGCGTTTGATTCGTACGACGAATCCCCACCGCCTGTGGACAACTTTCGGCGTCCTCCGGCCCGGCCGGGCACTCTGGCACCACCGGCGGAGCACCGACCAGCTCCACCGGAACACGGGACGTACTTCCTACGGCTACGGGGGCCTGTCATGCATCCGATGGTGAAGCCGGCGCTGCGGCGCGGCTGGCGCGATCTCAACACCGTGCAGTTCGGGATGACACCGGCGCACGCGATGACGCTGGGCCCGATGGACACGGCGACGGGCAGTTTCCTGGACCTGCTCAACGGCACGCGCGGACTGCCGCTCCTTCGCGAGGAGGGCCGGCGAATGGATCTGCCCGACGGCCATGTCGACCAGTTGCTGAAGGGGCTCGCACACGCGGGACTGCTCGACGACGCGAAAGGGGGCGGTCCCGCGGCGGACGCGCTGCGTGCGAAGAAGGACGTCCTGGACCGGCTGCGCCCGGATCTCGCGTCGCTCTCCCTGACGACCGGCGAGCCCGGCGCGGCGATGGCCCGACTGGCGGCGCGTCGCGGACTGCGCGTGCAGGTGAGGGGCGCGGGCCGGGTGGGCGCGGTGCTGGCCTCCCTGCTGTCGGGTGCGGGGGTCGGCGAGGTCGACGTGCGCGACGGCGGTGACACCGAGCCCTGGGACGTCGCTCCGGGCGGGCTGCCCGCCGAGGCCGTCGGCGAGCGCCGGGACGAGTCGGCACGGCGGGCGGTGCGCCGGGCGGCCCCGGACCGGTCGCCGCGCCGGACCTCGGGGACCGCGCGAGAGGCGGGCGAACCCGGTTTCTCCCTGGTGGTCCTCGCCCCGCGCGACGATGTCGCCGTGCACGCGCCGGACCCGTCCGCCGCCGCCGACCTGATCGCCTCGGGGACCCCTCATCTGTACGCCGGTGTCGTGGAGGGCACGGGAACGGTGGGCCCGCTGGTGCTGCCCGGCGAGTCGGCGTGCGCGGGCTGTCTGCACCACGCGCGCACCGACCGGGACCCGACCTGGCCCCGGCTGGTCGCCCAGTGGCGCTCCGGCAGGCAGCCCCGGGTACGGCCCTGCGATCTGGCGCTGGCCACGACCGTCGCCGGCCTGGCGGCCACGCACGCGCTCGCCTTCCTGGACGGCCAGTCGCCGTCGAGCGCGGGCGCGCGGTGGGAGGCCTCGCTACCCGGTCTGCACTGGCACGCGCGACCGGTCTGGGCACATTCCGCCTGCCCCTGCGGAGCCGCAGAAAGAGAGGCGGAGAAAGGTAAGGAGGGACACACCTCTACGGACGAGGATCGACACGCGACAATGGCAGAGGACCGGCCGTCGAGGGACGTGCGCCGCAAGGCGGACTCGGCCCGGCCGGCTGGGACTTGGAGGGCGCATGTCTGATCTTCCCCGCAAGGCGGTCACCCGTACCGCCAAGCTCGCCGCGCTCCCGCTCGGCTTCGCCGGGAGAGCCACCTGGGGGCTCGGGAAACGGATCGTGGGCGAGTCCGCGGAGATCGTCGGCCGTGAGCTGCAACAGCGCACGGCGGAGCAGCTGTTCAAGGTGCTCGGCGAGCTCAAGGGCGGGGCGATGAAGTTCGGGCAGGCGCTGTCCGTCTTCGAGTCGGCGCTGCCCGAGGAGGTCGCCGGTCCCTACCGTGCCGCGCTCACCAAGCTCCAGGAGGCGGCGCCGCCGATGCCGACGCGCACCGTGCACGGTGTGCTGGCGGAGCGGCTTGGTGAGGACTGGCGCGAGTTGTTCGTGGAGTTCGAGGACAAACCCTCGGCCGCGGCGTCCATCGGCCAGGTGCACCGGGCGGTGTGGCACGACGGCCGCGAGGTCGCGGTCAAGGTGCAGTACCCGGGCGCCGGCGAGGCCCTGCTCTCCGACCTGACCCAACTGAGCCGTTTCGCCCGCCTGTTGGGCCCGCTCATCCCCGGGATGGACATCAAGCCCCTCATCGCCGAGCTCCGCGACCGGGTCTCCGAGGAGCTGGACTACGGCTTGGAGGCTCAGGCCCAGCAGGTGCACGCGGAGGAGTTCGAGGGCGACCCGGATGTCGTGGTGCCCGCCGTGGTCCACCAGTGCGACCAGGTCCTGGTCACGGAGTGGATCGACGGGATTCCGATGTCGGAGGTGATCGCCGACGGCACCCAGGAGCAGCGCGACCGGGCGGGTCAGCTCCTGGCCCGCTTCCTGTTCTCCGGCCCGGCCCGTACGGGTCTGCTCCACGCGGACCCGCATCCGGGCAACTTCCGGCTGCTGCCCGCCGACCCGGACGGCAAGGGCGACTGGCGCCTGGGTGTCCTGGACTTCGGCACGGTCGACCGGCTCCCCGGCGGTCTGCCGACCCCCATCGGCGATTCCCTGCGCATGACGCTCGACGGCGAGGCCGAGGCGGTCTACGAACTGCTGTGCGCGGAGGGCTTCGTCAAGGAGTCGATAGAGCTGGACCCGGACGCCGTCCTCGACTACCTGGTGCCGATCATCGAGCCGGCCCAGGTCGACGAGTTCACCTTCACCCGGGGCTGGATGCGCAGTCAGGCCGCCCGGATCGCCGATCCCCGCTCCCCCGCCCACCAGTTGGGCAAGCAGCTCAATCTGCCTCCGGCGTACCTCCTGATACACCGAGTGACATTGAGCACAATCGGCGTTCTGTGTCAGCTGGGTGCGACGGTACGGCTGCGCGAGGAGCTGGAGGAGTGGCTGCCGGGGTTCGTGCCGGAGGAGCCGGACGAGTACGGGGAGTTCGGGGACGAGGAGGAACCGGCCGCGCAAGCCTGAGCCCCGCCGCGAGGACGGGCGCGAGCGCGGCCTACCACCAGTCGGAGTCAAGCCGTCCCTCGATCGCCCTGAGGTTCTCCCTGGCGCAGGCGTCACAGAAGTACTGCCGGGTTCCGTTCTCCACGGAGCAGGTCCAGGTGGGTTGCGGGTCTTCGGACCGGGTGCCGCAGCGGGCGCACACAACGGGCTGGGGCTCCGCGGTGGAGGCGCTGGTGTCGCTGCCTCCGGGACGACTCGTCACCCGGCGACGATAACGCCGCGGCCGGGGATCGGCGGCAGAACGCACCGCGGGGGCCGGTCCGTTCGGACGGACCGGCCCCCGCGGGGAGCATTCGCCTCCGGGCTGGGGAGGCCACCGCTTCAGGTGTGATCGGTTACTGCATGACGGCCATGGCGAGCGCACGGCGGGCGCGCATCGACGCGCGCTCGGCCCTGCGCTGCATCCGGCGGGCGGCCAGCAGGCGCGTGACCTGTCGTTCCCGCTCGGCCTCCTGCAGGCGCTCGTGCATATGCGCACGGGCCAGGGCTTCTGGAATGAGTTGCATCTCTCGGGTCCTGTTCTGGCGCGACTCGGTCGCACCCGGAGTGGTGAAGTCTGGGATCGCGGAGCCCGCGGGCTCGCTGGGAGTGGACGGCTTCATCGGGGCCTGCTTCTTGGGGTCGTGCGTGAGGGGGCGGTCGATCGTTCCGAAGATGGTGTTCATGCCGTGACCGGGTTCTTGCGCGGACGGCCACGCGGCCGCTTGCGGGCCACGACGACACCCTGGACGAAGAGCTCGCCACCCCAGACGCCCCAGGGCTCACGCCGCTCCTTGGCGCCGGCGAGGCAGGCCTCGATCAGCGGGCAGGTGCGGCAGAGGGACTTGGCGTACTCGACATCGGCCGGCGACTCGGCGAAGAAGACCTCCGGGTCGTAGGAACGGCAGGGGACGGGCACGCCGAGGTTCTCGATGGCGTCGTCGAGCGCGGTGAGCGCAGTGAGCGGAGTCAAGGTGGAGTCCTCCGTGAGGCCGGGCGGGGGGATCGTTTCGGAAGGCGGTACGGACGGGGCGTGCGCTTCGAGTTGCACGGTTGTTCTTCCTCGTCTGGTCGGTCCGGCCCTGTTGGGCCGGGTGTCGGCTTGGTACCGGGTTCTTTTCTTGTCCCGAGGCCCCTTCGCTCCGTCGTCCCCGTTCGGGGAAAACAGAAGGGCCGCGGATCCCGGATGGGGTTCCGCGGCCCTGAAGGCGCCGGCCTGATCGATCAGGCTGGATCACTCCAGGGTTCTGGCCCACGGAAGGCCCACATCTGGTGGTGCTGCGTCGTCTGCTTCCGGCTTCCGGCACCGGGCGCAAAGGCATAGGCCTGCGCCTGTGCTCCTACTGCTTCCAGTGCCTTGGTCGGTCGCTCATTGCGCTCACGGATGGGAAGAACCGCGAGAGACAGGGCGGACGCCGGACGGGCGGCAGAAATGCCGGACAGACCGGTGCCCAGGTTCGAAACGCCGAGCATGCACAGGGAGACGACCGAGGGATCGGTCATTTTCACGATGCTGGCGGAGCTGGTGTTGATGCTGATCACTGGAATCGCCTCCTCTCGGCGTCTCGGGGGACCGGGCGTGAACCCGATCCTTCGGATATGCAAGTACATCACGGAATCAGGGCCTTCGAGAAGGCCTTCTGTTCCCGTGGCTTAGAACCTATGGGGATCGCTGGGGCATGCGCAAACTATTTTTCCGACGAGTTTCCATCAGTCCCCCGCGGCACCCTCCACAGGCTCCTGACCGCCGCAGATGGCCAGGACATCGGCTCCGTAGCGGTTGAGCTTGCGCACTCCGACGCCGGGGATCCGCGCGAGTTCGCCCTCGTCGTCGGGGACGGTCTCGGCGATCGCCATCAGCGTCTTGTCGGTGAAGACGCAGAACGCCGGCTGGCCGCTGCGCTGCGCCTGGACCTCACGCCACTCCCGCAACCGCTCGTAGAGGCCCTCGTCCATGTCGGACGGGCAGTCCTCGCAGCGCATCAGTTTCATCTCGCCGGCGTCGGTGAGCGTGCGACCGCAGACCCGGCAGCGGGCCACGGTGCGCTGCGCCCGCCGGGGGACGGCTGTGGGACCGGTGCCCGTGTAGCCGCGCTCGATGCCGCCGGGGGCGACCAGGCCGGGTCTGCCCGCGGCACCGGTCGAGCCGGGGCGCAGGCCGTCCAGGAAACGGCTGGGGCGGCGGCTGGGGCGACTGCCGGGTGAGCGGGCGAGGGCCCAGGAGACGTGGAGCCGCTCTCTGGCGCGGGTGACTCCGACGTACAGGAGGCGGCGCTCCTCCTCGATCTGTTCGTCGGTCTTCGCGTAGGAGATCGGCATCATGCCCTCGGCGACGCCGACCAGGAAGACGGCGTCCCACTCCAGGCCCTTGGCCGAGTGCAGGGAGGCGAGGGTGACGCCCTGGACGGTGGGGGCGTGCTGGGCGGTCGCCCGCTCGTCGAGTTCGGCGACCAGGTCGGCGAGGGTGGCTCCGGGTCTGGCCGCGGCGAAGTCCTGGGCGAGGTTGACCAGGGCGGCCAGGGACTCCCAGCGCTCTCTGACGGCTCCGGAGCCGGCCGGTGGCTCGGTGGTCCACCCCTCGCCGGAGAGGACGGCACGGACCTGGGAGGGCAGGTCGACGACGTCGTCGAGGAGGGAGTCGTTGCCACCGAAACGGGCCGCGCCGCGCAGGGCGACGCCGGCCTTGCGGACCGCGGGGCGGTCGAAGAACCGCTCCGCCCCGCGGAGTTGGTAGGGGACTCCGGCGTCTGCGAGGGCCTGTTCGTAGGTCTCGGACTGGGAGTTCGTGCGGAACAGGATCGCGATCTCGCTGGCCGGGACGCCCGCCGCCATCAGGTCACGGATGCGGCGGGCGGCGCCCTCGGCCTCGGCGGGCTCGTCGGTGTAGTCGGCGTAGAGGGGCTCGGGACCCGCGGCGCGCTGGGAGATCAGCTCCAGCCGGTGGTCGGCGGCCCGGCCACGGGCCTGGGAGAGCAGGCCGTTGGCGAGGTGGACGACCTGGGGTGTGGAGCGGTAGTCGCGGACCAGCTTGACGACGGTGGCGCCGGGGTGGCGGGCGCGGAAGTCGAGGAGGTGGTCGGGGGTCGCCCCGGTGAACGAGTAGATCGTCTGGCTGGCGTCGCCGACGACGCACAGATTGTCACGGTCACCGAGCCACAGCTCCAGGAGGCGCTGCTGGAGCGGGCTGACGTCCTGGTACTCGTCGACCACGAAGTGCTGGTACTGCGAGCGGACCTGTTCGGCGATGTCGTGCCGGTCCTGGAGGACGGCGACGGTGAGCAGCAGGACGTCCTCGAAGTCGATGACCGCGCGGTCGCGTTTGACGTCCTCGTAGGTGGCGTAGAGCTGGGCGATCTCGGCGGCGGCGCGGGGGATGTCGCGGCCCGCCTTGGCCGCCGCGGCGGCGTAGTCGGAGGGGACGGTCTGGGTGACCTTGGACCACTCGATCTCGGCGGTGACGTCCCGCAGTTCGCCTCGGTCGAGTCGGATGCGGCAGGCCGCCGCCGCGTCGGCGACGAGCTGGATCTTGCGGTCGACGAGCCGGGGCATGCTGCCACCGATCGCTTTCGGCCAGAAGTACTGGAGCTGACGCAGGGCGGCGGAGTGGAACGTGCGTGCCTGCACTCCCGTGGCGCCGAGCTGGCGTAGCCGGCCGCGCATCTCGCCGGCGGCGCGGTTGGTGAAGGTGACGGCCAGCACGCTGGAGGACTGCAGGACTCCGGCGCGCACTCCGTAGGCGATGCGGTGGGTGATCGCCCGTGTCTTGCCCGTTCCGGCGCCCGCCAGCACGCACACCGGACCGCGCAGGGCGGTCGCCACCTCGCGCTGCTCGGGGTCGAGCCCTTCGAGCACCGCGTCGGCCGAGTCCGGTACCTGCGGGAAGAGGGGGGAGTGCGTTGCTGCTGTCACACGGCCATGCTGCCAGGTCGCCGGAGACGGGTGAGCCGGTTGTCCACAGGGAGGCACCCGCAGTCGTACTAATGCGGCAGGCGTCACGTCCCGCGGGATACCCCCGGCGGGAATGGCGGGTGCGTCGCGTACGTTTCCACCACTGCGAGGACATATTCCCTGAGCTGTTGAGGAGCGCGAGAGAATGTCGGGCACCGTGACGATGTACAGCACCACCTGGTGCGGTTACTGCCGTCGGCTGAAGAGCCAGATGGACCGCGAGGGCATCGCGTACAACGAGGTCAACATCGAGCTGGACCCGGATTCCGCGGCGTTCGTCGAGAAGGCGAATGGCGGGAACCAGACGGTCCCGACCTTGCTCTTCGCCGATGGTTCGACACTCACGAACCCTTCGCTGGCCCAGGTCAAGCAGAAGGTCGGCGCCTGATCGGTGGTCGGCGCGCGCGGCTCCGTGGAAGGCGGCTCCTGATACGTCAGGGGCCGCCTTCTTGCTGTCTGCTTCCTGTTGCCGGCCTCAGACGAAGCTGCGCGTCGGCAGCGGCTTGCCGTACCAGAGTTCGATCAGGCGGGCCGCGATCGAGATGCCGTAGGGCGGCAGCACCTCTTCGGACTCGAAGGCGGCGCGCAGTTCCTCGCGGGAGAACCAGCGGGCCTCGTGGATCTCGTCGCCGTCGACGTTGATCTCCGTCGAGGTGGCACGGGCCATGAAGCCGAGCATGAGGCTGGACGGAAAGGGCCAGGGCTGGCTGGCGACGTACTCGACGTGGCCGACGGTGATGCCGGCCTCCTCGAAGACCTCGCGGCGCACCGACTGCTCGATGGACTCGCCGGGCTCCACGAAGCCGGCGAGCGTCGAGAAGCGGCCCTCGGGCCAGTGCACCTGACGGCCGAGCAGGATGCGGTCCTCCTCGTCGGTGACCGCCATGATCACGGCGGGGTCGGTGCGAGGGTAGTGCTCGGCGCCGCAGGCCGGGCAGCGGCGGATGTGGCCGGCCGCGGCGATGACCGTGCGCTCGCCGCAGCGGGAGCAGAAGCGGTGCAGGCGCTGCCAGTTCTCCAGGGCGACCGCGTGCACCATCAGGCCCACGTCCCGGGGTGACAGCAGCAGCCCCGCCTCGCGCAGGCCCGCCGCCCGTGCCGACTGGTCGATACGGCCCGGCAGCGCGTCCTTCTGGAGGGCGAAGTAGCTGACGCCGTCGTCGTCGGTGCCCAGGAAGTAGCGGTGGGCCTCGGTGAGGGGGGCCTCGAAGGACGGGGTCATGACGAGTTCGGTGCTGCCGTCGGGCGTCTCGTCGATGAGGACCTGGCCGCCGGAGACCACGAAGCAACGGGTGGTGGGGTGGCTCCACGCCGCCGCGAGCCAGGCCTCGTCGAGCCGGTGGTGGGCGGCTCGGTCGATGCCGCTCGGGGCGGTGAGCGAGATGGGTCGATCGGCTGTGTGGTCGGTCCAGGTGGTCACGGGTGCTTCCAACTCCCCCGGCAATGCGGATTGTTTCGGCGGGCGGTTCAGCGGGACGTACGGCAGGAGGCGACCGGGTCCGGCGGGGACGGGTGTGCGGGGCGGTTCTTCCAGTGTGCCTCGCGCGCGTCGCCGTTCCGGATCGCGTGGTTCGTCAGGGCGCGTGGCGCCAGGTGTCGGCGAGGTCTCCCCACAGGTGGGCGGTGGTTTCGACGCCCTTGAGGAGGAGGTCGAGTTCGACCTTCTCGTTCGGGGCGTGCCAGCCGTCGGAGGGGACGGAGATGCCCAGGAAGAGGACGGGTGCCCCGAGGACTTCCTGTAGGTCGGCGGCCGGTCCCGAGCCTCCCTCGCGAGTGAAGAGGACCGGTTTCTCGAAGGCGACGGCCATGGCGCGGACGACGGACTGGAGAGCCGGGTGGTCCAGCGGGGTCAGGCACGGGCGCGTGGCGGCACTGAACTCGATCTCCTGGCGGATGCCGTCGGGCACCTGCCGGGCGGCCCAGTCGCGGACAACCTTCTCGATGTGGTCGGGGTCCTGGCCGGCGACCAGCCGGAAAGAGAGCTTCACCATGGCCGAGGACGGGATGATCGTCTTGCTGCCCGGGCCCTGGTAGCCGCCGCCGATGCCGTTGACCTCGGCGGTGGGTCGGGCCCAGATGCGCTCCAGGGTGGTGTGCCCGGCCTCGCCGTGGGTGGCGTACGACTTGGCGGTGCGCAGCCACTGCGGCTCGTCGAACGGCAGCTCGGCGAAGAGTTCGCGCTCCTGCTCGGTGAGTTCGACGATGCCGTCGTAGAAGCCGGGGACCGTCACGCGTGCGTGCTCGTCGTGCAAGGCGGCGACGAGGCGGGCGGCTACGGTCGCCGGGTTGGGCACGGCGCCGCCGAAGGAGCCGGAGTGGATGTCCTGGTCCGGGCCGTACAGGCGGATCTCGCACTCGGCGAGGCCGCGCATGCCGGTGCACACCGTGGGGGTGTCCTCGGACCACATGCCGGTGTCGGAGACGATCACGGCGTCGGCGGCGAGCCGGTCGGCGCGCTCCTCGACGAGTGCCCGGAAGTGCGGGGAGCCTGACTCCTCCTCGCCCTCGACGAGCAGCTTCAGGTTGACGGCCGGGGTGGTGCGGCCGGTGGCGGCGAGGTGGGCACGGACGCCGAGTGTGTGGAAGAACACCTGGCCCTTGTCGTCGGCGGCCCCGCGCGCGTAGAGGCGGTTTCCGCGGACGACTGGCTCGAAGGGCTCGCTGTCCCAGCCGTCCTCGCGGGCGGCGGGCTGTACGTCGTGATGGCCGTAGACGAGGACCGTGGGTGCTTCGGGGTCGTCGGAGGGCCACTCGGCGAAGACGGCCGGTGCGCCCGGGGTCGGCCAGACCTCGGTGGTCGGGAAGCCGGTCTCCAGGAGTGCGGCGGCGAGCCAGTCCGCGCTGCGCCGGACGTCGGGCGCGTGCTCGGGCTGCGCCGACACGGACGGGATGCGCAGCCACTCGGCGAGGTCGTCGAGGAAGACCGCGCGGTGCTGCTCGATGTACGTGCGGACCGCGCTGACGGCACTGTCAACGGTGTGGCTCATGGTCACGAGCCTATCGGCCCGCACTGACATCCTCGGTGGGCGGTTCCTCACAGTTTGCTTGCGCGGCCGGCTACTCCCCCTGCGCGCCAGGTGATTCCGCCCGCGCGCCCGGCTCCTCCAGCAGCAGCCGCTCCAGTGCCGCCCGGTCCGGGAGGCCCTCCGGCCGGACTACCTCGCCGCCGCGCACGTAAAGGAACGCGGCGGTGACCGCTTCCAGCGGCACGCCCTGCCGCTCGGCCCAGGCGAGCCGGTAGATCGCGAGCTGGAGCGGGTCGGCGGTGCGGGTGGTGCTGGTCTTCCAGTCGAGGATCTCGTACGTCGCCTCGTCGCCGTCGCCCTGTTTGTAGACGGCGTCGATACGGCCCCGTACGACGCGGCCGGCGATCGAGAGCTGGAAGGGGGTCTCGACGCGGTAAGGCGTGCGCCGGGCGTACTCGGTGCGTTCGAAGGCGTCCTTGAGTGCTTCCAGATCTCGTTCGTCGGCGATCTCGGCTTCGCTGCCGGGCAGTTCCTCCGGCTCCAGCATGGGCAGGGTCAGCTCTTCGAAGCGTGATTCCACCCAGGCGTGGAAGCGGGTGCCTCGACGTGCGGCGGGTTGTGGAGGGCGTGGCATGGGGCGCGCGAGTTCCTGCGCGAGCCCGTCCGGGTCGGCGGCCAGGTGCAGCAGCTGGGTGGCGGTGAGGGAGGCCGGCAGGGGGACGTCCGTGACGCCCCGGCGGGCGCGCAGGAGTTCACCGGTGAGCGCGTCGAGGTCACGGTCCCAGGAGGCGATGGCTCGGGCTTCCTCGGGGGTGAGGCGGGTCCCGGGCGGTTCCGTGGGACGTGGGCGGGCGCCCCCAGGCGCACTGGGGTGTTCGGCGGGGTGCGGGGCCGTGGCCTGGTGCGGGACGGTCGGGCGGTCCGTGGTCCAGTCGTCCCAGTCGGCGGGATCGTCCTCCGGGAGGCCGTCCTCGGCGTCGAGGGGGGTTTCCTCGTAGCGGGGCTCGTCGTAGGTCGGCTCGTCGTCCTCCGGTGGCGGGGGCCAGTCCGGGTCGTCGTAAGCGTCCGGGTCGTGGGTGGCCGCGGGGTGGCCCTCGTCGTGGGAGGCGAGGCGCTCCAGGTGGTCCATGACCATCTTGGCGGCCTGGTGGCGGTGGGCCATCGCCCTGTCGTCCAACGGCAGTGGCCAGGCCTGGTCGGCGGTGGCCGTCTGCAGGGCGGGGTTCTCCTCGCCCTCCTCGGGTTCGTCCGCCCAGGCCTCGATCTCGCCGTACCCGGCCACCGAGTGGTCGTGGAGGGCCTGGAGGAAGTCGGACGGTCCCCGGGGCTTCTTCTGGCTGGGCCCCCACCAGTGGCCGGAGCCGAGCAGCAGGGAGCGGGGGCGGGTGAAGGTGACGTAGCCGAGGCGGAGTTCCTCGGTGCGCTGGTGGTCCTTCATGGCCTCGTGGAAGGCCTTCATGCCTTTGGAGTCCCAGGAGGCGACGTCGGGCAGGGTGGCGGTGTCGCCGCGCAGCGCGTGCGGGAGGACCTTGCCCTGGGCGGTCCACTTCTCGCGACCCTGGCTGCTGGGGAAGGTGCCGGTCACCAGGCCGGGAACTGCTACGACATCCCACTCCAGGCCCTTGGACTTGTGCGCGGTGAGGACCTTGACGGTGTTCTCCCCTCCGGGGAGGGCGTTGTCGAGGCCCTTCTCGTACTGGGCGGCGGTGCGCAGGAAGCCGAGGAAGGCGAGCAGGGTCGCCTCGCCGTCGCCGGCGGCGAAGGAGGCGGCAACGTCCAGGAAGTTCGACAGGGTCTCGCGGCGGCGGGCGGCCAGGGCGTGCGGGGACGCCGCGAGTTCGACCTCCAGGCCGGTGACGGCCAGCACACGGTGCAGGACGTCCATGAGGGGGTCGGACAGGGAGCGGCGCAGGTCGCGCAGTTCGGTGGCGAGGCGGGCGAAGCGCACGCGGGCGTCCGATGAGAAGGGCAGCCCGTCGTCGTCCCCGGTGCCGTCGGAGCCGTAGAGGGGGGTCTCCAGGAACGTGTCGAGGGCGTCGGCGAGCGATATCACCTCGGAGGGGTCGACCCCCTCGACGGCTGCGGCGAGCCTGCGATCCGGGTCTTCGTCGGCCCCCACACGCGCGTGGGCCACGAGAAATCGGGCGCGTCGCCCCAGGAGGGCGAGGTCGCGGGGGCCGATGCGCCAGCGCGGGCCGGTCAGCAGCCGGACCAGGGAGGCGTTGGCGCCGGGATCCTGGAGGACTTCGCAGACGGCGACGAGGTCGGCGACCTCGGGCAGGTGCAGCAGTCCGGAGAGGCCGACCACCTCGACGGGGATGTCGCGGGCCACCAGGGCACCCTGGATCTCGGCGAAGTCGGTGGCCGTGCGGCACAGGACGGCGATCTCGCCGGGCGCCTTACCTGTCCGTACGAGGTGGGCGATGGAGTCGCCGAGCCAGTCGATCTCCTCGGCGTGGGTGGGCAGCAGCGCGCAGCGCACCATGCCGTCGCGCTCGGCGCCGGGGGCCGGGCGAAGGGCCTCCACGCCCGCGTGCATGGCGCGCAGGGGTTCCGCGAGGCCGTTGGCGAGGTCGAGGAGGCGGCCGCCGCTGCGGCGGTTCTCGCTGAGCGACTGGCGGGCGGCGAGGCGGCCGTCGGCGTGCGCGAAGTGCTGGGGGAAGTCGTCGAGGTTGGCGACGGACGCGCCGCGCCAGCCGTAGATCGCCTGGCAGGGGTCGCCGACGGCGGTCACCGGGTGGCCCGTGCCGGAGCCGAACAGGCCTGCCAGCAGGATGCGTTGGGCGACCGAGGTGTCCTGGTACTCGTCGAGCAGCACCACCCGGAACTCGTCGCGCAGGATCTCCCCGACCTCGGGGCGGGTGCGCGCCAGGGTCGCGGACAGGGCGATCTGGTCGCCGAAGTCGAGCAGGTCCCGCTCGCGCTTGGCGGTCCGGTAGCGGCTCACCAGTTCGGTGAGTTCACGGCGGGCGGCAGCCGCCTCGGGGACCTTGCGGAGTTCGGGGTTGCTGAGTTTGCGGCCCTCCAGGTTGCGCAGCAGCTCGATGTCGTAGGCGCGCAGCTTCTCGGGCCGTACGAGGTGTTCGGCCAGCTCGGCGTCGAGGGTGAGGAGGTCGCTGACGAGGTCCGGGAAGGAGCGGGTGAGCGCCGGGTAGGGGCCGGGGGCCTCGCGCAGCACGCGCGCGGCGAGCTGGAAGCGGGTGGCGTCGGCGAGGAGGCGGGACGTCGGTTCGAGGCCGATGCGCAGGCCGTGGTCGGTCAGGAGGCGGCCCGCGAAGGCGTGGTACGTCGAGATCACCGGCTCGCCCGGGGGGTTGTCCGGGTCGATGACATCGGGGTCGGTGACGCCCGCCTTGATCAGCGCCTTGCGGACGCGCTCGGCGAGTTCACCGGCGGCCTTGTTGGTGAAGGTCAGACCGAGGACCTGTTCGGGGGCGACCTGGCCGGTGCCGACCAGCCACACCACGCGGGCCGCCATCACCGTCGTCTTGCCCGACCCGGCTCCGGCCACGATCACCTGCGGGGCGGGCGGCGCGATGATGCAGGCCGTCTGCTCCGGGGTGAAGGGGATGCCGAGGAGCTCCTTGAGCTGATCGGGATCGGTGATACGGGCGGGCATGTCGGAGAGGCTAGCGGCGGCCACTGACAGTCGAGGACCAATCGCCCTCGGGGGAAGAAGAAGCGCAGCTCAGCACGGGTGGTGCGATGTGTCACGCGCGCTACTCGACCACGTGCCGCCCCTCGGGCCGCGCGCTGCACGAGGCCCGGAACGCGCAGTGCGCGCAGTGCTGGCCGGTCTTCGGCGTGAACCGTTCGTCGAGGACCTTGCCCGCGGCCGTGGCCAGCAGTTCACCGGCCCACTCCCCCTCCAGGGGCTCCTGGGCCTGCACCTTGGGCAGGGTCTCGCCGCCGTCCCGTACGGCGGCGCCCTGGCGCAGCTGGACGAGTTCGGCGCCGCCCGGCTCTGGGCGCACTCCGTCGAAGGCGTCGTCCACGGCGCCTTCCTGGACGGCGAGTTGGTAGACGGCGAGTTGGGGGTGGCGTTCCACCTCGCGGGCGGTCGGCGTCTGCTTGCCGGTCTTGAAGTCGACGACGTAGGCGCGCCCCTCGTGGTCCGTCTCGACGCGGTCCATGGAGCCGCGGATGCGCACCTCGTAGTCGCCCGCTTCGAGGGTGACGTCGAAGTCGTGCTCGCTGGCGACCGGGGTGCGGCTGGCGCGGAGGCTGTTGGAGTCGACATGCCACTTCAGGAAGCGTTCGAGCGCCACGCGCGCGTTGTCCTTCTCCTGCGCCGACTTCCAGGGCGCGTCGAAGGCGAGCGCGTTCCACACGGTGTCGAGGCGTTCCATGAGGACGGCCAGGTCGGCGGGGGTGCGTCCGGAGGCGACCTCGTCGGCGAGGACGTGCACCACGTTCCCGAAGCCCTGGGCCGCGGTTGCGGGGGCGTCGGCCTTCACCTCGCGGCCCAGGAACCATTGCAGGGCACAGGTGTTGGCGAGCTGGTCGAGGGCGCTTCCGGAGAGCACGACGGGCTGGTCGCGGTCGCGCAGCGGCACCTTGCTCTCGGTCGGCTCGAACATGCCCCACCAGCGGTAGGGGTGCGCGGACGGGACCAGCGGGCGGCCGTCCTCGTCGGCGAGCGCGGCCAGCCGGGCCAGCCTCCGCGCGGCGGCCTCCCTGAGGGTGTCGGACACGCGCGGGTCGACGGTCGTGGCGCGCAGCTCGGCGACCAGTGCGGCGACGGACAGCGGGCGGCGCGGGCGCCCTGTGACGTCCTTGGGCTCGACGCCGAGTTCGGTGAGGAAGCGGGAGGGCTGGTCGCCGTCGTCGGCGGGTGCCTTCACAGCGGTGACTACGAGGCGTTCACGCGCGCGCGTGGCAGCAACGTAGAACAGGCGGCGTTCCTCGGCGAGCAGTGCCCCTGGGGTGAGCGGTTCAGCGAGTCCGTCGCGGCCGATGCGGTCCGCCTCCAGGAGCGAGCCGCGGCGGCGCAGGTCCGGCCACAGGCCCTCCTGGACACCGGCCACGACGACCACCCGCCACTCCAGGCCCTTGGAGCGGTGCGCGGTCATCAGGCGTACGGCGTCGGGGCGTACGGCACGCCGGGTGAGGGTGTCGGCGGCGATGTCCTCGGCGTCGATCTCCTCCAGGAAGTTGAGGGCGCCGCGGCCCCCGGTGCGCTCCTCCGCGCGGGCCGCGGTCGCGAACAGCGCGCAGACGGCGTCCAGGTCCCGGTCCGCGTTGCGCCCGGCCGCGCCGCCGCGCAGCGTGGCCCGCTCCAGGCGCCCGGGCCAGGGGGTGCCCTGCCAGAGGTCCCACAGCGCCTCCTCGGCCGTACCGCCGCCCGCCAGGCGCTCCCGTGCCTTGCGCAGCAGCGCGCCCAGGCGCTGGGCACCACGCGCGTACGTGGGGTCGTGCGCGACCAGCCGCTCCGGCTCGGCGAGCGCCCGCGTGAGCAACTCGTCGGAGGGCGGCGGCACGGGGTTGCCACCGGCCCGCTCCTCCTCCCGCAGCGCCCGGCCCAGGCGGCGCAGATCGGCGGCGTCCATGGCGGCGAGGGGCGAGGCGAGCAGGGTGAGGGCGGTCTCGGTGTCGAGCCAGGAGGGGGTGGCGGCGGGCGGATCTTCGGGATCGGCTTCCGGCGGGGCCTGTTCGCCGTCTCCTTCTACGGCGGTGTCCACAGCGTCGGCTTCCGGCACGGCGTCTGTGCCGTCGGCTTCCGGCACGGCGCCCACGTCTTCGGCATCCTCTTCGGCCTGTACGGCTTCATTGCCCCGCACGGCTTCGGTGTCGTCCTCGGGGCGTGCCGACGCCTCCGCCGTGGCGACCGCCCGCAGCGCCGTCAGCAGCGGGGCCACCGCCGGCTCGTGCCGGAGCGGCAGGTCGTCGCCGTCGATGTCCAGGGGGACGCCGGCCGCGGTGAGGGCGCGTCGGACCGTGGGGATCGTCCGGGAGCCGGCGCGCACCAGGACGGCCATGTCCTTCCAGGGGACGCCGTCCTCCAGGTGTGCCCTGCGGAGGATGTCGGCGATGTTGTCCAGCTCCGTGCCGGGGGTCGGGTACGTGTACACCTCGACGCGTCCACCGTCGCGCACCGGGGACAGCTCGCGGTGGGCGCGCACCTTCTGGGCCGGGAGCCGGGTCAGGGGCATGCGCTGGGTCAGCAGGCGGGTGGCGGTCAACAGGCCGGCGCCGGAACGGCGGGAGGTCCGGAGCACCTCCACGGGGGCGGGGGTGCCGTCCGCGCGCGGGAAGGCGCTCGGGAAGTCCAGGATGCCGTTCACATCGGCGCCCCGGAACGTGTAGATCGACTGGTCGGGGTCGCCGAAGGCGACGAGGGTGCGGCCGCCGCCGGCGAGGGCGTGCAGCAGCCGTACCTGGGCCGGGTCGGTGTCCTGGTACTCGTCCACGAACACGGCGTCGTACTGCGCGGCGAGCCGTTCGGCGGCCTCGGGGCGGTGGGCGAGCAGCACCGCGCGGTGGACCAGTTCCGCGTAGTCGAGCACTCCTTGGAGGTCGAGTACGTCGAGGTACTCGGCGAGGAAGGCGGCGGCTGCCCGCCAGTCGGGGCGGCCGATGCGGCGGGCGAAGGCGTCGAGGGCGTCGGGGCCCAGGCCGAGTTCGCGGCTGCGGGCGAGGACCGCGCGGACCTCGTCGGCGAAGCCGCGGGTGGTCAGGCAGGCCCGCAGTTCGTCCGGCCAGCGCACGTGCGCGAGGCCGAGCCGCTCCAGGTCGGGCTGGCCGGCGAGCAGTTCGCGTACGGCGACGTCCTGTTCGGGGCCGGAGAGCAGCCGTAGGGGCTCGACGAACAGTTCGCTGTCCTGGTGGGCGCGGACCAGGGCGTAGCAGAACGAGTGGAAGGTGGTGGCCCGGGGCGCGCGGGCGGCGCCGATGCGCAGTGCCATGCGGTCGCGCAGTTCGACGGCGGCCTTGCGGCTGAACGTCAGCACGAGGATCCGCGCGGGGTCACCTCCCCGGGCGATCCGGGCCGCGACGGACTCCACGAGGGTGGTGGTCTTGCCGGTGCCGGGACCTGCGAGGACGAGGAGCGGACCGGCCCCATGGTCAACCACCGAGCGCTGTGGCGCGTCCAGGTGAGGGGGAGCCGGCCGGGTCGGCGGGGTACGCACCAGTCGGTAAGCGCCACGGTTCCCCTGTCGCACCTGGGGGTGCGACAGGCGCCTGGTGGAGGAAGAGGAGCTCACGTGGTTCGCCGGTCCTGGTGGGTGTACTGGTTGGCAGGCTGCCGCGCGTCGGGGGCGGTGGCAGCGGGGTGAGGGGGACGCGTGCAGCCGACGCTACGCCGACGGGTCGTACGGAAGCGGGACTTCTGCTTCTTCCCCCGCGGCTCTCACGACCCGTGTGTCCCTCGCCCCTCGAACGTACGGCATGCCACGGACGTGCCCTGTTTCCCCCGTACGGGCCACAGGCCGCACCGGGGCGGGTCCGATGGCGGAAGCTGTCAGGTGTGACCGTCCGCGCGTTCGCCGCCGTCCCATCGCGCCCGTTTCATGTCGACGCGCGGCAGGTGGCCCTCGGCGGCTCTGTTCGCCTCCTTCAGAGGAGTGCCCTCCTCGCGGTAGCGGGCGAGGGCCTCCAGTTCGTGGCCGGGGAGCAGCACGCCGTCCGCGCGGACGACGCGCCACCACTCGACGGCTCCTCCGTAGAGGGCCATCACCCGGCCGACCTGGCGCGGCCCGCCCTCCTCCAGCCATTCGGCGACGTCGCCGTACGTCATGACGCGCCCGGGCGGGATGCGTTCGGCCACGTCGAGGACCCGCTCCGCGTACTCGGGCAGCGCATCCGCGTGCTCCGGGCCGGTGTCGTCCGGAAGGCTCTGCTCGCTCATCCGCCCCATCCTGCCGCACACCACCGACAACGCGACGCGCTGGCGAGTGTGGGTATCCCTCGCCCCGGAGCGGCGCTTGGGGCAGACTGTGCGCCCCCGCATTTGCACCCTGATGCCCCCGTGTGTCGGTGGGGCATGCCACCATCGTGCGGGCGGTGAACAGGTGATACGAGATCAAGAAGAGACGATGAAGCAGCAGGGTGTGCACCCCGAAGACGCGGAGGGCACCTCTGACGCTGCGTCGCGCCCGGACACCGCCGACGCGCCCGAGCAGGACCCCTCGGAGGATCCCGTCGAGGCGCCCACGCCCGGCCCCGACGACTGCGACGGCGACATGCACGCCGAAGAGGTCGAGGGCGACGAACCGCTCCTCCCCGCGCGCGTGCACCGCCCTTCCGATCTCATGCGCCTCCTGGTGGGCGTTCTCGCGATCGTCGTACTGCTCGCGATCGCCGCGTTCGCGCACGGCACGACCTCGGGGCTCGAACAGGACATCAACAAGGGCACCGGCCAGGCGCCCGACCTGCTGATCAAGATCGCGGGGCTGGCGTCGAGCATCGCCATCCTGCTGGTGCCGGTCGCCTTCGCGATCGAGCGGCTGATCAAGCGGGACGGGCTGCGCATCGCCGACGGCGTGCTCGCGGCGGTCCTCGCGCACGGAGTGACGCTCGCCACGGACCTGTGGGTCGCCAAGGCCGCCCCGGGGTCCATCCAGGAGGCGCTCACCCAGCCCTCCCCCGGTGACATCCATGCGCTCACCGACCCGGTGCACGGCTATCTGGCGCCCGTCATCGCCTATATGACGGCCGTCGGCATGTCCCGCAGGCCGCGCTGGCGCTCCGTGCTGTGGATCGTGCTGCTGCTGGACGCGTTCTCGATGCTGGTCACCGGGTACACGACCCCGTTCTCGATCATCCTGACGGTGCTGATCGGCTGGACCGTCGCCTACGGGACGCTGTACGCGGTGGGCTCCCCGAACGTGCGTCCCACCGGCCGGACGCTGATGGCCGGCCTGCGGACGGTCGGCTTCCACCCCGTGGGCGCGGCCCGCGAGGAGGCCGTCGACACGGAGAACGGCGATCGCGGCCGGCGCTACTTCGTCACCCTGGAGGACGGTCCGCCGCTGGACGTCACCGTGGTCGACCGGGAACAGCAGGCCCAGGGCTTCTTCTACCGCGCGTGGCGCAATCTGACGCTGCGCGGCTTCGCGACCCGCAGCAGCCTCCAGTCGCTGCGCCAGGCGCTGGAGCAGGAGGCCCTGCTCGCCTACGCGGCGATCGCCGCCGGGGCCAACGCCCCCAAGCTGATCGCGACCTCGGAGCTCGGCCCGGACGCCGTCATGCTCGTCTACGAGCACACCGGCGGGCGCACCCTCGACTCGCTCGCGGACGACGAGATCACCGACGATCTGCTGCGCCTGACCTGGCACCAGGTGCAGGCGTTGCAGTCACGGCGCATCGCCCACCGCAGGCTCGCCGGTGACGCGATTCTGGTGGATCGTTCCGGCAAGGTGATCCTGACCGACCTGCGCGGCGGCGAGATCGCGGCCGGTGAGCTGCTGCTGCGCATGGACGTCGCCCAGTTGGTGACGACGCTCGGGCTACGGGTGGGCGCCGAGCGCGCGGTGGCGTCGGCGGTCGGTGTCCTCGGCCCCGACGCCGTGGCCGACTGTCTGCCGATGCTCCAGCCCATCGCGCTGTCGCGCTCCACGCGCGCGACGCTGCGCCGGCTGTCCCGGGAGCGGGCCCAGCGGGAGCGCGAGGCGATCCTTGAGGCGTCCCGGCAGACCCGGCTGGCGCACGCCGAGGCGAACTCGGAGAGCGGCTCGGCGCCCGTACTCGAGAAGCCCGACAAGAAGGCCGTACGGGCGGAGCAGCGGGCCGAGAAGCGGGCCATCGACGATGCCCTGGACGAGGCGCGCGAGGAGGATCTGCTGACCCAGATCCGCCACCAGGTGCTGTTGATCAGGCCGCAGGCGCCGGTCGAGCCGGCCCGTCTGGAGCGGGTGCGGCCACGGACGCTGATCAGTTTCATCGCCGGTGCGATCGGCGCGTACTTCCTGCTGACGCAGCTCACGCACATCGAGTTCGGGCCGCTCGTCGCCAACGCCCAGTGGGGCTGGGTGGCCGCGGCCGTGCTGTTCTCGGCGCTGAGCTACTTCGCGGCGGCGATGGCCCTCCTGGGGTTCGTGCCGGAGCGGGTGCCGTTCCTGCGGACCGTGGCGGCACAGGTCGCCGGGTCGTTCGTGAAGATCGTGGCCCCGGCCGCGGTCGGCGGTGTCGCCCTGAACACCCGCTTCCTCCAGCGTGCCGGGGTGCGGCCCGGGCTCGCGGTGGCCAGTGTCGGCGCCTCGCAGTTGTTCGGCCTGGGCTGCCACATCCTGATGCTGCTGTCGTTCGGCTATCTCACCGGCACCGAGAAGACGCCGTCGCTGTCGCCGTCCAGGACGGTGATCGCCGGGCTGTTGACGGTGGCGGTGCTCGTGCTCGTGGTGACCTCGGTGCCGTTCCTGCGGAAGTTCCTCGTCACGCGCGTGCGGTCGCTGTTCGCGGGCGTGATCCCGCGCATGCTCGACGTGCTGCAGCGGCCGCAGAAGCTGGTCACCGGCATCGGCGGCATGCTGCTGCTGACGGCCTGCTTCGTGATGTGCCTGGACGCGTCGATCCGGGCGTTCGGCGACCAGTCGACGTCGCTCAGCCTGGCGAGCGTCGCGGTCGTCTTCCTCGCGGGCAACGCGCTCGGTTCCGCGGCCCCGACGCCCGGCGGTGTGGGCGCGGTCGAGGCGAGCCTGACGCTCGGTCTGATCGCCGTCGGCCTGCCCAAGGAGGTCGCCGCTCCGGCGGTGCTGCTGTACCGGCTGCTGACGCTGTGGATCCCGGTGCTGCCCGGCTGGCTGTTCTTCAACCACCTGTCCCGCAAGGGCTCCCTGTAGAGCACGCCCACGAGGAACATGGGGTACGCACGCGTGCGTACCTCGTACGGCCCGTGCCCCGAGCGCCCTGCCGTGTGCGACCTCAGGATGGGACCATGCCGAACCCCTCCCGGCTGCGTGCCGCTGCCCTGACCGCCACTGTCCTCCTGCTGTCCGCCACGCTGGCGGGCTGCGGCGGCGACTCCAAGGACGAGGATCCGACGGCCCAGAAGCTCAGCTGGAAGGACTGCCCGGCCCCGTCCGGGTCGGAGGGCGGCGGCGCAGCGCCGTCGCCACTGCCGAACGGCGACAAGTGGCAGTGCGCCACCATGAAGGCGCCGCTCGACTGGAACAAGCCCAAGGGCGACACGATCGGGATCGCCCTGGTCCGGGCGAAGACCAGTGGTCCCGCGAACAAGCGGATCGGGTCGCTCGTCTTCAACTTCGGCGGCCCCGGCGGCTCGGGCGTCACCACCCTGCCCGCGTTCGGCGACGACTACGCGACCCTGCGCACCCGCTACGACCTGGTGAGCTTCGACCCGCGCGGAGTCGGCCGCAGCGCCGGCGTCAAGTGCGAGAGCGACTCACAGCTCGACGAGTACTTCCAGCAGGACGCCACACCGGACGACGCGGCCGAGCGGACCAAGCTCCTGGCCAACACCAAGCAGTTCAACGCGGCCTGCGAGAAGAACTCCAAGAAGATGCTCCCCCAGGTGCGCACCACCGACGCGGCCCGCGACATGGACCTGATGCGCCAGGTCCTCGGCGACGACAAGCTCCACTACTTCGGCATCTCCTACGGCACCGAACTCGGCGGCGTCTACGCCCACTTGTTCCCCAAGCACGTGGGCCGCGCAGTGTTCGACGCGGTCGTCGACCCCACCCAGAACTCCGAACAGGGCTCCCTGGGACAGGCCAAGGGCTTTCAGCTGGCGCTCGACAACTTCGCCGACGACTGCACGTCGAAGACCACGGACTGCCCGATCGGCGACACCGCGCAGGACGTCAAGGACCGCATCGCCAAGCTGCTCACGAGCCTCGACAGCAAACCGATCCCGGGCATCTTCCCCCGCCAGCTGACCCAGACCGCCGCGACCAACGGCATCGCGCAGGCCCTGTACTCCAAGGACTTCTGGGAGTACCTCACCGAGGGCCTCGAACAGGCCTACAGCGGTGACGGCAAGGTCCTCATGGCGCTGTCCGACTCGATGAACGGGCGCAGCGAGAACGGCGAGTACAGCAACATCACCGCGGCCAACGTCGCCATCAACTGCGCCGACGACAAGCCGCGTTACACGGCCGACTACGTGGAGCAGAAGCTGCCCGAGTTCCGGGCGGCCTCCCCCTTGTTCGGGGACTTCCTGGCCTGGGGCATGGTCACCTGCACCGACTGGGCGGTGCCGGGTGCCGCCGACCATCCCGACGTGAGCGCGGCCGGTTCGGCGCCGATCCTCGTCGTGGGCAACACCGGCGACCCGGCCACGCCGTACGAGGGCGCGCGGAAGATGGTGGACGCGCTGGGCAAGGGCGTCGCGGTCGAGCTGACGTACAAGGGCCAGGGGCACGGGGCGTACGACAGCAAGAACAAGTGCGTGCAAAGCGCGGTGAACGGCTATCTGCTGAACGGAAAAGTGCCGGCGGCCGGCACCGTCTGCTCCTGACCCTCCATCTGAAATCCAAGCAAAAGCGCAGGTCAAACGGTTATCCACAGGCCGTCACGGGCTCGGCTCGTGCCGCCTACTATGGCCTGACCGCCATCCGCGGCGTGACGCGGACGGCCTGCGAGGGGGGAATGCACATGGCGCGATTCGTACGGTGGACGGCCCTGATGGCCGCCGCTGCACTGCTGACGGCCGGCTGTAGCAGCGGCTCGTCCGACGACGGTAAGGACGGCGCTGGCGCGGGGGACGCCAAGCCGTCCACGGCCGACTCGTCCTCTTCCACGACGGCCGCGCTGCCCGCGTCGCTGACCGCGCAGAAGCTCGGCTGGGGGCGCTGCAAGGCCACCGGCGACTCGGCCGCGCCCAGCAGCGACTGGCAGTGCGCGACGCTGAAGGTGCCGCTGGACTGGGCGAAGCCGGACGGCTCCACGATCGGGCTCGCGCTGATCCGCTCGAAGGCGACCGGCGGCGACCGCATCGGCTCGCTCCTGTTCAACTTCGGCGGCCCCGGCGGCTCGGGCGTGGACTACATGCCGGCGTACTCCACCACCGTGTCCGCGCTGCACGAGCACTACGACCTGGTGAGCTGGGACCCGCGCGGGGTCGCCGCCAGCGAGGGCGTCCGGTGCCGCAGCGACAAGGCGATCCAGGCCGCCGAGGACGTGGACGCCACACCGGACACACCGGCCGAGGAGAAGGCGTACTTCCAGGACGCCACCGACTTCGGCAAGGGATGCGAGAAGGCCGCCGGAAAGCTGATGTCGCACGTGTCGACGACCGACACGGCCCGCGACATGGACCTGATGCGCCAGGTCCTCGGTGACACGAAGATGCACTACTTCGGCATCTCGTACGGCACCGAACTCGGCGGTGTCTACGCCCACTTGTTCCCGACGAAGGTGGGGCGGCTGATCCTGGACGCGGTCGTCGACCCGAGCGCCGACTCGGTGGGCCACGCCCTGAACCAGACCCGGGGCTTCCAGCGCGCCCTGGACGACTACCTCAAGTCGACGGGACAGGACCCCGCGCAGGGCTCGAAGAAGATCGCGGCCCTGCTGAAGCAGATCGACGCCAAACCGCTCGCGACCTCGACGGGGCGCAAGCTGACCCAGACGCTCGCCCTGACCGGCATCGTCCTTCCGCTGTACAGCAAGGAGAGCTGGCCCACTCTGACCAGCGCTCTGGACTCCGCGAAGGAGGGCGACGGCTCGGAGCTGCTGGCGCTCGCCGACGGCTACAACGACCGTGACAGCGCGGGGCACTACGGCACGACGACGCATTCCCAACGGGTCATATCGTGCTTGGACGACAAGCAGCGGCCGACACCCGAGCAGACGCAGAAGCTGCTGCCGGAGTTCGAGAAGATCTCCCCCGTGTTCGGCGACTTCCTGGGCTGGGACACGGCCGGGTGGTGTCACGACTGGCCGGTGGCCGGGCAGTACGAGACCCCGGAGGTCAGCGCGCCCGGTGCGGCGCCGATCCTGGTGGTCGGCAACACGGGGGACCCGGCGACGCCGTACGAGGGTGCCCGCAAGATGGTCGACGAGCTGGGCAAGGGCGTCGGTGTGGAGCTCACCTGGAAGGGCGAGGGCCATGGGGCGTACGGCAGTGGGAGCGACTGTGTCGACTCGACGGTGGACGCGTATCTGCTGAAGGGGACGGTGCCCAAGGACGGCAAGGTCTGCGCCTCGTAGCGTCCGCGCCCGCCCGGGCAGCGGAAAGGGGCCCGGCACCTGTGGTGCCGAGCCCCTCCCGGGAAGGCGTGTGCCTAGTAGACCGGCTTGTCGGGCTCGATCTGGTTGACCCAGCCGATCACGCCGCCGCCGACGTGGACCGCGTCGGCGAAGCCCGCCGACTTCAGGACGGCGAGGACTTCCGCACTGCGGACACCCGTCTTGCAGTGCAGGACGATCTTCTTGTCCTGCGGGAGGGTCTCCAGAGCGGTGCCCATGAGGAACTCGTTCTTGGGGATCAGCTTGGCGCCGGGGATCGAGACGATCTCGTACTCGTTGACCTCGCGGACATCGATGATCTCGATGTTCTCGCCGTCGTCGATCCACTCCTTGAGCTGCTTGGGAGTGATCGTCGAGCCGGCGGCGGCCTGCTGGGCCTCCTCGGAGACGACGCCGCAGAAGGCTTCGTAGTCGATGAGCTCGGTGACGGTCGGGTTGTCGCCGCACACCGCGCAGTTGGGGTCCTTGCGGACCTTGACCTGGCGGTACTGCATCTCCAGGGCGTCGTAGATCATCAGGCGGCCGACGAGCGGGTCGCCGACACCGGTGAGGACCTTGATCGCCTCGGTGACCTGGATGGAGCCGATGGACGCGCACAGCACGCCCAGGACGCCGCCCTCGGCGCAGGAGGGGACCATGCCGGGGGGCGGGGGCTCCGGGTAGAGGCAGCGGTAGCAGGGACCGTGCTCGGACCAGAAGACGGAGGCCTGGCCGTCGAAGCGGTAGATCGAACCCCACACGTACGGCTTGTTCAGCAGTACGGCGGCGTCGTTGACCAGGTAGCGGGTCGCGAAGTTGTCCGTGCCGTCGACGATCAGGTCGTACTGGCTGAAGATGTCCATCACGTTCTCGGCCTCGAGCCGCTCTTCGTGCAGGACCACGTTCACGTACGGGTTGATGCCCAGCACGGAGTCGCGCGCCGACTCCGCCTTGGAGCGGCCGATGTCGGCCTGGCTGTGGATGATCTGGCGCTGCAGGTTCGACTCGTCGACCTCGTCGAACTCCACGATGCCGAGCGTGCCCACGCCCGCCGCGGCCAGGTACATCAGCGCCGGCGAACCCAGACCGCCGGCGCCCACGCAGAGCACCTTGGCGTTCTTCAGCCGCTTCTGCCCGTCCATGCCCACGTCGGGGATGATCAGGTGGCGGGAGTACCTGCGGACCTCGTCTACGGTGAGCTCGGCAGCCGGCTCGACCAGGGGTGGCAGCGACACGGGGACTCCGTTGGTCGGTCAATCACTACAGTTGTTCTCCCCGTAACACTGCCATGCCCCTCTTCATTCCGAGACACCCGTTCCGATCCGCGAGACGATCTCGTCCCAGTAGCCGGGCATCGTCTCCCAGGGGTCGGTGCGGCCCCCGCGATCGGTGCGGTCGGTGAAGTAGATCGTCGAGGCACCCTGCCAGCGGGCGATGCGCAGCGCCTCGTCGAGATGACCGCGCGGAACGCTGTGCACGAAGTGACAGAAGCGTTCGGGCGGGTGGTCGGCGGTCCACTCGGCCACCTGCGACCAGCGGTAGTCGCTCCACGGGCCGGAGAAGGTCACCAACTGGTCGGCGAACTCGGCGTATCCGGGGTGCGGGTGGGTGCCGTGCCCCAGGACGACATGGGCGCCGTCACGGATCTCGCGGAGCGTGGCGACCGTACGGCGGACCTCGGGGAGCGCGGTGCCTCCGGTCGGGCAGCGGTCCAGGAGGAAACCGTCGGCCCGGTACCAGTCGAGATAGCGGTGCGCCTCGGAGATCAGCTCGCCGAAGGCACGGGCGCCGTACGCGGCGTCCAGGTGGCCGAGCACGCGGATGCCCATGTTGCGCAGCCGACCGGCCGCTTCCAGGCAGTGCGGATCGGGACGCGCCCCCGGGCCGGAGGAGACATTGAGGACGACCCAGTGCAAGGGGGTGCCGGGGCGGGTGAGTCCGCCCCACTCGGCCGGCGCGACGAGGGGGTGCGCGTAGCCGGGGATCCCGAAGCCGGTGCGGACGGCGGTGCTCGCGGTGCCCGGGGTCGTGCTGGTCAGATGCGGCACGCCGCCTCCATCCAGATGTCGGCGAGGGACTCCTCCAGGTTGATCCGGGGCCGCCAGCCGAGCCGGTCGCGCGCGGTGCGCACATCGGCCTGCTGCCAGCTGCCGCAGCCGTCCGGGTACGGGTACGCGACCGGGGCCGCGTGGTCGGGGTCGCTGCGGGGGTGGCCGATGGCGGCCCGCAGCGGTCCGGGCGGACCGTCGAGTTCATGCAGCGCTCCGCCGTATCCGGCGACGCGGGCAAGGACGGAGGCGGCGTCGCGCAGCCGGACCGCGCGGCCCGAGCCGATGTTGATGACGCCCTGCGCGGCGGAGAGCGAGGCGGCGTGGACGGCGCGGGCCACGTCCCGTACGTCGACGAAGTCGCGCTGCGCGCCGAGGCCGCCGAGCTTGAGTTCGCCGTCGCCGGACTGCATGGCCCGGCGCATGGCCTCGGCGAGCCGGCCGAGCGGGGAGCCGGCCGGGGTCCCCGGTCCCGCGGGCGAGAAGACGCGCAGGACGACGGCGTCGAGACCGGAGCCCAGGACCAGTTCGGTGGCGGCGAGTTTGCTGACGCCGTACGGGCCGCCAGGGCGGGGGACGGCGTCCTCGGCCGTGGAGGAACCGGGCTGGCTGGGGCCGTACTCCGCGCCGCAGCCGATCTGCACGAGCCGGGCTCCGCAGCCACTGCGGCGCAGCGCCTCGCAGACGGTCGCGACGGCGACGGTGTTGTGCCGGGTGAGTTCGCGGGCGCCGCCCCTGGTGGCACCGGCGCAGTTGACGACGACTCCGGGGTGGACGGCGTCAAGGAAGCGGGTGAGTGCTCCGGGACTGCCGGACGCGAGGTCGAAGCGGACGTCGGCGTCGTCGCCGCGGCCGAGCGCGGTGAGCTGGACGGCCGGGTCGGCGAGCAGGCGGTCGGCGACGAACCGGCCGAGATAGCCGTTGGCTCCGATCAGCAGGACCCTCATCGGACGGCTCCCGTGGCCGACTCTCCGGATCGGGAGGTGATCATCTGGTGTTCTCCTTCACAAGGTGGTGCGGTTGCCTCCGGCGGTGGGGCCGGGCGCCTGCGGCCGGGTGACGGGGCCGGTTGGTTCGAGGTCATGGCGGCGTCACCGCGGCTCGTCCGCCGGCGCGTGCGCGGAGGCTCTGGTCAGCGTGCGGGTGGTGTGGAACAGGAGGGTCAGGGCGGCCGCTCCGCAGGCCAGGGCGGGAATGCCGCCCGGTCCCCAGGAGCCCAGGAGGGTCTCGACGGGGGTGGCCAGGAAGCCGCAGTCGGGGAGTCGGCCGATGAGGTCCAGGGCCAGGACCGTGGCCTCCGCCGCGGCTGCCGCGCCCAGGGCGAAGGCCGGGGCACGGGTGAAGCCGTGCACGAAGAGAAGGCGGGCGAGCAGCAGGAGCGCGCCCAGCGTGACGCCCTGCGCGTACGCGGCGGGCTCGCCCAGGACGGCTCCGCAGAGAGCGAGGAGGGCAGCGAGGGCACACACGAAGAGGGCGAACGTGCCGAGTAGGAGCGGCTGCACGGAGTCGGCGAAGTCCTCCAGGCCGCGGCTGGTGGCGAGCTCGCGCCGGGCGCGTACGGCGAAGTGGTGGGCGCACCAGGCCGCTGGGACACAGGCCAGGGTGAGGGCCAGGACGGGTGCGGTGGCCGTGGGCCAGGGTCCGCCGGCGATGCCGGTCGGCAGGTTGTCGGGGCCGCCGTCGTCAGCGGCGCGGAGCAGACCGTCGCCGAGGAGGGCGTAGGCGAGCAGCCAGTACGTCCACAGGCGCGTGCCGGGCGGGGTGCGCCAAGCGGGGGTGCCGGGCGGGGTGCTCAGGGGGCCGCGCCGAAGCGCCATGCGCACGCCGAACGCCACGGCGAGGACACCGGCGACGGCCACCGCCGGCCGCACCCGACCGTCCGTGAGCCGCACGCCGGTCACGGCCGCGGCGCAGAGGGCTCCGGGCAGCAGGACGCGTACGGCCCAGGCGGCGCGGGGCGCGGGCGCGGCAACGGCGTCGGTGTCGGAGTGCGTGGCAGCCGTGTCGGGGCGGGGCACGCGCGCGTACATCTCCTCGGCGAGCGAGAAGACGTCACGGTGCCGGAAGCGGGTGGCGGTCCGGTCGGTGAGACCGTGCGCCTCAAGGCCCGCCGCGATCTCCAGCGGGTCGACGGCCCGCTCGCACAGTTCGCGATGCCGGTGCATCAGCGCCTTCACGGGGTCGGCGGCACCGCGCCGGGCGGGGGCGGGCCTGCGGTCGGTCGCGTGAGGGGGCTGTACGGGGGCGGGGCGCGCGGTCGGCGAATCGGTGTCGTCGTCGGCCCGCGCGTTCTCCGCCGTCGGCTCCGTTTCGGGGTCCGTTTCCGGCTCCGTTTCGGGCTCCGGCTCCTCCCGTCCTCCGAGCCACTCCCCCGACTGCTCGTCCCATGCCTCCGCGCTGGCGGGCGTTCCGGGGCGGTCGAGTTCGCCGAGGCCGCTCATCGGGCCGCCTCCGTCGTCGGCACCGGAGCGGTGGCGCGTACCGGCGCTCCCGCCGCCCAGCGTGGGCCGCCGCGAGCCACGACGCGTGCCGCGGGGGCTGCCGTAGAGCCGGTGGTCGAGTCAGCCGTGGGGCGGCCGGTCCAGCGGCCGGGAACGTGGGACTCCGCGGGGGCGGCGAACGGGAGGGGTTCGCCGGTGTCGTCGAGGACGACGCGGTGGACCGGGGAGTGGGAGACGACCTCCAGGTAAATGCCGTGAAATGCCGCGATGTTCTGCTCGACGGTGAACAGTTCGAGTGCGCGGGCGCGCGCGGCGGCGCCCAGGCGCTCACGGCGCTCGGAGTCGCGCAACAGGGTCACGCACGCCTCGGCGAGCGCCCTTGGATTGCGCGGGGGCACGACGAGTCCCGTGCCGCCGATGACCTCGACCACCGCGCCGACGTCCGTGGACACGGTCGCCCGGCCGCAGAACATGGCTTCGACCAGACCGATCGGGAAGCCCTCGACGACGCTCGACAGGACGATCACCGTGCCGGACGCGTACGCCTCGGCGAGCGTGGGTGCCTCCGGGCCGCCGATCTCCTCGAAGGACACCGGGTTGTCGCCGACCGCGTGCACGCCCTCGGCCTCGTCGGGGAAGAGCTGTGCGGCCAGTGCCCGGCAGTGGCCCAGGTAGGCCGCGCCCTCGGCACCGGCGGGCGCGCCGACGATCCGCAGGCGCGCCTTGGGCTCCTCCCTGCGGATCTCCGCGAAGGCGTGGAGCAGGGAGATCAGGTCCTTCGCGGGCTCGATACGGCCCACCCACACCAGCGTGTCCGCGTCGGCGCGGTCGGGCGCCTCGCCCACCTCCGCGAAACGGGACGCCTCCATGCCGGGGTGGACCGTGCGCAGCTTCGTACGGTCGGCGCCGCAGCGTTCCTGCCAGCGGCGGGTGTGGGTGTTCCCGGGGGTGATCAGCGCGGCCCGCCGGTAGACCTCGGCGGCCAGCCTGCCGTGGAAGGCGGCGAGCAGGGCCCGGACGGCGGGCGGGGCGTCGGCGGAGGCCAGGTAGTGCGTGCGCAGCTGCACGCCGTACTCGGTCACCAGCAGCGGTACGCCGGCGAAGTGCCGGGCGAGCAGGCCGGGCAGGGCCGCGGTGCCGCCGGCCGTCGCATGGCAGAGGTCCACGGAGCCGAGGGCGTCGTCTTCGTACCAGTCGAGCGAGAGGGGGCGCAGGGCGCGTTCGACGTGCGCGGCGACCGTGAGGAGGTCGGGTACGCGCGCCTCGCGTGCCGTGCGGAGTGCGCCGGGCGCACGACAGGCGCGTTCTAGGGCACGTACGGCGCTCTCCGAGCGCAGCGCGGACACGAGTCCGCCCTCGTCGCGGGCGAGTTCCGCGAGCCCGTACAACGCGTTGGCGAAACGGTCCGCCACAACGGCGGAAGCCTCCCCCGAAAGCGCGGAAGGCCCTGCGGACACGGGCCCCGAGGACTCGGCAGGCCTCACGGAGCCGACCGACTCCGACACGGCCGGCTCAGAGACCGCCGACTCGGAAAGGAACGGCTGCGACTCCGCCGACCCGGTCGGCCCCTGCACCGGCGCATCCCCCGCGCACAGCACCGCCGCCAGCTCCTCGTAATGCTCGCGGAACCGCCGGCGTGCGCGGCGGCCGAGCGCCGGTCCGTCGTCCTCGGTGCTCCACAGCGGCGCGGTACGTACTCGCCGGACCTGGGGCGGCAGTTCGAGCCAGCCCTCGTCCTCCTGGCGTTCGCTGCGGCTGAGCGCGTAGACGTCGAACTCGTGCTGCCCGAGCCCGCGTACGAGCCGGTCGCACCAGAGTCTGGCGTCACCGCTCACATACGGATAGCCACCCTCCGTAACCAGTCCTATGCGCACGACCACACCCCCGATCTCCCTTGTGGGGAGCCACCGTTGACCCGGCGGCTCGCAGCGGGACGAACGTATGCGGACATGACGGTGGCGCGACGGACGGTTGTCCATCGCGCCACCAAAAGGGGTGAACGGTCGTAACTTTCCCGTGCGGGTCGCGTTCGCTCGCGCTAAGGGATCATCCGGGGGCGGATCGTTCTACGATCCACACCCGAATCGTTCTACGATCCTCATGTCGTCGCGAACTCCCGTCGGACCGCCCTCCGCTGGGCCGCCACCTCCGGATCGAGGGCCGGTACGGCGGCCAACAGCTGCTTTGTGTACGGGTCCTGCGGGGAGTCGTAGACCTCATCGGCGGGGCCTTGTTCAACGATCCTCCCGCGTCGCATCACCGCGACCCGGTCGCTGACCTGACGTACGACGGCGAGGTCGTGGGCCACGAACACGAGCGCGAGGCCGAGTTCGCGCTGGAGTTCGCCGAGCAGGGCGACGACCTGGGCCTGAGTGGTGACGTCGAGCGCGGATACGGGTTCGTCGCACACGATCACGCGCGGGTCGGCCGCGAGCGCCCGCGCGATGCCGACGCGCTGGCGCTGGCCGCCGCTGAACTCGTGCGGGTAGCGGTCGTAGTGCGCCCCTTCGAGCCCGACGCGCTCCAGCAGTTCCCGGACGCGCCCCCGAATGCGTCCCTCGTCACGCTCACCCCGCGCGCGGAGCGGGTCGGCGATCGACTCGCCCACGCTGCGGCGGGGGTTGAGCGAGGAGACGGGGTCCTGGAAGACCATCTGGACGTCGGGGCGTACGCCTCCGCCGGGCCTGATCTCACCGGCCGTCGGCTCCAGCAGCCCGACCAGCATCCGACCGAGCGTCGTCTTGCCGCTGCCGCTCTCGCCCACGATGCCGAGGGTCTCGCCCCGGTGGACGGTCAGCGACACGTCGTCCACGGCCGCGAACGCCCGCTTCCCGCGCCCGAATTCGCGCCGCAGGCCCGTGGCATCCAAAACGATCTCCGGGGCCGCCGAAGACGCCTCGGAGGACGTCTCGGACGAGGCCGCGGACAGCGCTCCGGTGGCCCCCTCGGAGCGAACGCGCCGCGCGTCCACGCGCGGGACCGCGCTCAGCAGATCCCGGGTGTACGGCTCGGTCGGTGCCCCGAGGACGGTGCCCACCGGGCCGTGCTCGACGGCCCGTCCGTGCCGCATGACCAGGATCTCGTCGACACTCTCGGCGGCGACACCCACGTCGTGCGTGACCAGGAGCAGCCCCAGGCCGGTCTCCTCGCGGAGCATGTGCAGCAGGTCGAGGATCTGGGCCTGGACGGTGACGTCGAGCGCGGTCGTGGGCTCGTCGGCGATGAGCAGTTCCGGCTCGCAGGCCAACGCCATGGCGATCAGGGCGCGTTGGCGCATACCGCCGCTGAACTCGTGCGGGCGCGAACGGGACCGTCGCGGTGCGTCCGGAATTCCAACTCGGTCCAGGACCTCGACGGCACGCGCGCGTGCCGCCCGACGCGACACACGCGCGTGGACCCGGTACACCTCGGCGATCTGGTCGCCGATCGCGTAGTACGGGTCCAGGGACGACAGCGGGTCCTGGAAGACCATCGCGGCCTTGCCGCCGCGCAGCCGCCCCAGGTCCGCCTCGGACGCCTCCTGTACGTCGATGCCAGCCACGCGCACCGAACCGCCCACGTCGGCTCCCGTGCCCCGGTGCAGCCCCAACAGGGCCGAGGCGACCGTGGACTTGCCCGAGCCGGACTCGCCGACCAGGCCGAGCGCGGCGCCCTTCTCCAGCCGGAAGGACAGGCCGTCGACGGCGCGCAGCGAGCCGAACCCGACCGTCAGGTCGGTGACCTCCACCAGGACGTCCACCGAGCCGTCAATGGACGCTTCCACCGAACTCATGCGAGCACCACCCGTCGGTCGGCCACCGCGTACAGCACGTCCGCGACGGCGTTGGCGATGACCACGAAGAAGCCGATGACCAGGACCATGCCGACGACCACAGGGAGGTCGACGACATTGACGGCGTGGACGAGTTCCTGTCCGATGCCGGGCAGTCCGAAGAGGGTCTCGGTGAGGACCGCGCCGCCGACCGCCGAGCCGACGTTGTTGGCGTTGAGCGCGATGATCGGCGCGAACGCCCCGCGCAGCGCGTGCCGCCCGATGATGGACCGCTCACCGACGCCGTACGCGCGGAAGGTGCGGATGTGGTCCTCGGCGAGGGTCTCCAGCATCGACGCGCGGGTGAGCCGGGCGAACGTGGCGGCCTCGATGAGGGCCAGGGAGAGCCAGGGCAACAGCAGGTTCCAGGCCCACTGTTCGGGGTCGTCGGTGAGGGCGACGTACTGCGGGAAGGGCAGCAGTTGGAGCTGCCCGCAGACGACGATCATCAGGACCAGGCCGATCACGAACACAGGGGTGGCGACGCCCGCGAGGGTGATGCCGGTCAGTAGGCGCTCGGTGAACCGGCCGCGCCGCCACGCCGACAGGACGCCCGTGCCGACACCGAGGATCAGCCACAGCACCATCGCGCCGAACACGAGCGACAGACTGGCCGGCAACTTGGTCAGGATCAGCTGGGTGACCTGCTGGTCGCCCTGGTACGACAGCCCGAGGCAGGGCGCCGAGCAGTGCTCCACGGAGGTGCCCGTGGAGTAGTCCTGGCCGACGAGGATGCCCTGGAGGAAGTGCCAGTAGCGGAGGTACAGCGGGTCGTCGAGCCTCAACTGCTGGGCGACCTGGTGCACTTGCTCCGGGGAGCAGCGCGGGCCGCAGGTGATCTGGGCGACGTTCCCGGGCGTGACGAAGAAGACCACGTAGACGATGACCGAGATCGCGAGCAGGGTGATCACGGTGCCGATACCGCGGCGCAGGACGAATCCTCCGAAGCCGCTCATGACGTGGCCTCCTTGGAATCCGCGCTCTTCGTAGTAGCGCTTTTGGTGCCGGCGTCGCCCTCGGTGCTCGCGTTTTTGCCGCTCGCGCCCTTGGTGCCCGCGTCCGCCTTTGTGCCCGCGTCCGCCTTGGCCTCGCGCTCGCGGCCGGTGCCGATGCGCAGGCGGGAGGCAGCGCGTGGATCCAGGGCCGTGCGGATGCCGTCGCCCAGGACCGTCAGGGACAGCACGGTGACGAACAGCGCGCCGGCGGGCAGCAGCAGGTACTGCGGGGCCGCCTGGTACCAGACGTCGGCGGCGGTGAGCATCTGCCCCCAGGAGGGCGTCGGGGGCTTCACGCCGACGCCGAGGAAGGACAGCGCGGCCTCGACCGTGATGTTCGTCGGAACGAGAAGTGCGGCGTACGTGATGACGGGCGCGGCGAGTCCCGGGAGCAGTTCGCGGCGGGCGATGCGCCAGGTGCCCCAGCCGCTGAGCCGGGCGGCGGATACGTAGTCGAGTTCCTTCAGGGTGAGCGTCTGGGCGCGCACGATCTTCGCGGTGTTGCCCCAGGCGATCAGGCCTATGACGAGGGCGACCAGCAGGGGCCGCGGGAAGCTGCTGGGCACGATCGCGAGCAGCGCCAACGACATGATCATCAACGGCATGGCGACGATGATCTCGGTCAACCTGCTCAACAGTTGATCAACCCATCGACTGCCGAGCGCGGCGGCGACACCGACCACGACACCGATGAGGACCTGCACGACGGTCGCCCCCAGCGCGACACCGAGCGAGACCCGGGCGCCGTAGACGAGGCGGGCGAACAGGTCGCGGCCGGTCTGTGGTTCGACGCCGAGCCAGTGGTCGCCGGTGATGCCCCCGAAGGAGCCGGTCGGGACGCCTCCGCGCGCGGAGTCGATGAGCGACGGGTGGTAGGTGAAGGGGTCCTGGCCCTCGATCGCGGTGAGCAGCGGCGCGGCGAGCGCGACCAGGACGAGCAGGGCGACGACGGCCGCCGCGACGAGGGCGGCACGCTGCGCGCGCAGCCGCCGCCAGAACTGACGGGCCCCCGAAACCGCCGGGACGGTGATGTCCGTCCCGGCGGCCTGGGAGGCGACAAGTGCCTCACTCATGGGGTTACTTGACCGCGACCTGGGAGATGTCCAGGACGCCGGTCCAGTCGCTGATCACGACGTTCTTGATGTCCTTGCCGACCAGCCGCTTGTAGACGGGGTGGAACAGCGGCACGGTCAGGGCCTGCTCGCCGATCTTCTTGTCCAGTGCGCCCCACCGCTTGGCGGCCTCGTCAAGATTCGTCAACTTGTTGATCGCGTCAATCTCGGCATTGACCGACTTGTCATTGAGCAGGCCGGTGTTGAAGTTCGCGCCGTCCTTGACGATCTGGCGGCCGTCGAAGATCGGGGCCAGGAAGGGACCGCCGGAGGGCCAGTCGGCACCCCAGTGGGCGAGGAAGAAGCCCGGCTCGGTCTTGACGCTGTGGATCTTGTCCTTGTAGTCGTTGATCTCCAGGCCCTGGAGCTTGACGGTGATGCCGGCCTTCTTGAGCGCGTCCTGGATCGCGGTCGCGATCTCGGGGCTGGTCTCGAAGTCCTTGTCGTTGGAGTGCGTCAGGGTGACGGTGATCCCGTTCGGGTAACCGGCCTCCTTCAGCAGCTCCTTCGCCTTCGCGGCGTTGCCGGTCGCGCCCGCCGGGAAGAGGTCGTAGGGGTCGTACCCGAAGGACTTCTGGTTCGGCAGGAAGGTGGTCGCGGCCTCGGCCAGCGACGAACCGCCCGCCGCGTTGACCACCGACGAGCGGTCGACGGCGTACGAGATCGCCTGGCGCACCTTGATGTTGTTGAACGGCGCGACCGTGGGGTTGAACGCGATGTAGTTCGTGTAACCGAAGTGCCCGGTGCCGACGCGCGACGCGAGCTCCTTGTCGCCGGTCACCTTGGCGAGCTCGGCAGGCCCGAGGTTGGTGTCGGTCGTGACGGCGGTGGCGTCCGCACCCTGGGACGACGACAACCGCTGGTTGATGACGGCCGAGTCGAGCCCGGACTTGACATCGATCCTGTCCGGGTAGGCCTTGCGCTCGGAGTCCGTGGCCGTGGACCAGTACTTGTTGCGCTCCAGGACGAGCGTCTCACCGTCGTTCTGGTTGCTGACGACCTTGTACGGCCCCGAGGAGATCGGGTGCTGCTCGTACTTCGTGCCCGTGTCCTTGCCCTGCGGGACGGGCGTGAACTGCGTCTGCGTGGCGAGGTAGGGGAACTCGCCCTCGGGCTTGTTGAGGTGGAACACGATGGTCCGGCTGTCGGGAGTCTCGATCGCGCTGAGCCCCTTCTTGTCCTTGTACGGCCCCTGGTAGTCGGCCGCGCCGACCAGCCAGTCCCGCAAGTAGGGCGCGCCGCCGGAGAGTTCGGGGGCGAAGGAGCGCTCGATGCCGTACTTGATGTCGGCCGAGGTGATCGCGGTGCCGTCCTCGTACTTGAGGCCCTTCTTCAGGGTGTACGTCCACACGGTCGCGTCCTTGTTGGGGCGCCCGGTGTCGGTGGCGAGGTCCGGGACGACCTTGGCGCCGGCCGCGCCGTTCTCACGGTTGCGGGTGGTGAGCGTGCGGAAGACGAGGGAGGGGACGTTGCCGCCGCCGGAGGTGTACAGGCGCGCCGGGTCGAAGTCCTCCTGGGGGTTGGAGTTCAGGACCGTGAGCGTGCCGCCCTTGTGCGGTGTGGAGTCGCCGGTTGAGCCCTTGGCATCGTTGTCCTTCGGCCCGCAGGCAGCGGCGCCCGCTGCCACGGCCAGGCTGACGGATGCCACGGCCACGCGCCGGGCTATGACGGACGGTTGACGCATCGGAATGACGACCTCTCGGGGGGATGCTCGGGAATTCTCATGGGGTTTCCCGAATAGCGAGACGGATGGACGAGGGGTGAGACGGAAATGAACAGGCGTCTGCCCCGGCGTCAGGTCGTCGGAAAACGCCCTGCCAAGGTCACGGGCAAGGGCGAGGTGGTGCGGGTCGCGACACGAACGCCAGGGGCGGTGTTCAGCGACAGAGAATGTCGGCCACGCAGAGCGGGGTCACGCCGATGAGCGCCAGCTCGATGGCGGCGCGATTCGCGACATGACTAGACCACATGCCCAAAAATATGAAGGATGCTGCGGCTCGTGTCAATGTGACATAAGCGTCGCCTGTCAACTCCCCGGGTACGGCCAGGGGTTCGCCAGGCAGTGGATCCCGTCGTGGTCGAGGAACTTGGTCTGCTGCTGCATGACCGGCGCCAACTCGCCGTCCTTGTCGCAGGTGACGTGCCCGTAGCCGAGACGATGACCGACTTCATGATTGATCAACATCTGTCGATACGCGTACATCTTGTCCCCATATGTTGACGACCCCTGGGCCCATCGATACGCATTGATCAACACACGTTCGGTGGCCGCCGAGTCGCACGACACGTTGTCCTCGGTGGTGTCGAGCCCGGACTTGGCACACCACTTGGCGGTGGTACCAGGGCTCGCGAGAGTGATCACGAAGTCCGGCTTGCCGGAGTAGATGCGCTCGAAGGTACGGGCCCCGTTGTGGGCCCAGCTCCGGTTGTCGTTGAGCGTCTTCTGCACGGCCTCCGCGAAGAGCGTGCCGTCGAGCCCGAGCCCCTGCTCCACGTCCACGCGGTACGTGTACTTGCGCCCCTTGCCGGGCGCCTTGTCGACACCGGGCACCGCGTCGAACTTGTCCGGCCCCTTGAGCGAGGCACTCAGGGAATACTTCTTGTCCATCTTCTGGGCATACGTCAGGGTCGCCACCCGCGGCGAGGCGGACGCGCTGGGCTGCGCGGAAGCGGTAGCGGTACCCCGCACGTCCCGCGCCTGGTCGGTGGCCGCCTCCGACCGCACACCACCCTTGTCACCGTCCCCGGTGACCTGCCCGGCGACGACGACAGCCAGCACGGTGGTGACGGCCGCGGCGGCGATGCCCGTGTAGGCACGCCCCTTGCCACCCTTGGCGGGAGCAGTGCCGACGCCTGACCGACCCGGGCCACCGGGCGGCACGCCCGCACTGTCGACATCGCCCTCCGTGCCGGCATCGCTCTCGGACGGCCAGTCGGTGACGGAGGCGTACGGATCGGAGCGGTGCGCGGCGACACCGGCCCGTGGTGCGAAGACATCGGTGTCCCCGTCGAAGGCGTCGACGTAGTCCTGCCGGGGACCACGACCACGCAGCCCGCCTTGCCGAGCCCCGGCCTGCGGCGCCTGCCGCTGCCGGGGGATGGGCAGCACCGGGCCCGCCCCGGGGCGTACGGGTCCGCCGGCGGCGGGACCTTGAGGCACCCCGGTCCGCCCGCCCTGCCCCCTCAACTCGCCCCAACCACCGCCGGGTTCAGGCTGCTGAGGATGCCCGGCACGAGCCTGCGGAACACCGCGCGCGGGAGTGCCATCGGGGAAGCGGGGGGTGCCGTGCGCAGGCGTGCCGTCGGGAAGGCGAGGCGTGCCATGCGCCGGAGTCCCGTCAGGAAGGCGAGGTATGCCGTGCGCCGGAGTCCCGTCAGGAAGGCGAGGTATGCCGTGCGCCGGAGTCCCGTCAGGAAGGCGAGGTATGCCGTGCGCCGGAGTCCCGTCAGGAAATCGCGGCATGCCGTGCGCAGGCGTGCCGTCAGAAAAACGAGGCGTGCCATGCGCCGGCGTCCCGTCGGAAAAGCGCGGGCTGCCGTGCGCGGGAGTCCCGTCGGCCAGGCGCGGGACACCGCGTGCCGGAGTCCCGTCGGGGAGCCTCGGAAAGCCATGGGCAGGAGTGCCGTCAGGCAGCCTCGGGAAGCCGTGCGCCGGGGTCCCGTCGGCGTAACGCGGCCCTCCAGGGCTCGGGTTCCCGCCCCCGGAACGCGGAGCGCCGCCCGGCCGACTCGCCCCCGCCTGAACCCCCTGACCTGCTTGGCTCACGCGGTTCGCTTGGCTCGGCTGACCCGACCTGTCCGCCTGCCCCGCCTGAGCCCCCTGGCCCGCTTGGCCCACCCGGTTCGCTTGCCCCGGCTGCCCCGGCTGACCCGGTCTACCCGCCTGCCCCGGCTGAGGCCCTTGCGCCCGCTGCCGCCCCAGAGCCGCCCAACCGCCCTTGCCAGTACCGGCGTTGGCATTGCCGTCGGCACCGGCACTGGCACCCGCACCGGCTCCGGTGCGTATGCCCCCGTCCGCGGAATCGCCCTTGGAGTTGGACTTACGGCGACTATGGCGTCCCACGTCGCCTCCTCAACTCCCCGTGTTCGTATCGTCGCCCTTGCCGTCAACCGCGGCGCCAGAACCCGCACCCGCAGCCGTTGAAGCGCCGCCGCTCTCACTCACCGTACTCACCGAACCGCCGTCACGGACCCCCCGCGCACCACTCCGGCCCCCTCGGCCACCGCGGCCCACCGTTTCCGCGTCAACCGTCCGACGCCCCGTCACCACACCCGCGCCCTCCCCGGCACCGGCATCAGCGCCCGTCCCCAACTCCCCGGCATCCGCCAGCAGTTCACGAAACGCCGTGGCCACGATCTCCGGGTACTCCATCATCGCGACATGCCCGGCGTGCGGCAGGGACAGCAGTCGGGAGTCGCGGAAGGCGCGGGCGGCCCGCTGGGCCATGCGGTAGCCGACGAGCTGGTCGCGGCGGCCGTAGACGAGGAGGGTCGGGGCGAGGACGCGCTCGGCCTGGCGCCAGAGGCCGTGCTGGCCGCCCAGGGTGTACGCGTTCACGACGCCCCGGGAGGAGCGGGCCATCACGTCCCAGAAGTACGGGAGTTGGAGCCGTCGTTCGAGTTCCTCGACGGCGTGGTGGAACTCCTCGGGCGTCACCCGGCCGGGATCGCCGTAGCAGAGGCCCAGGACGCCGCGGACGCGCTGTTCGGCCGTCCAGTCCCTGCTGACGCGGGTGAACAGGGAGGCCACTCCGGGTACGCCGAGCAGTGCCGTCGGGACGGCCGTGCGCTGGACGCGGAGCTCCGGGAGGGCCGGGGAGACCAGGGTGAGCGTGCGGACGAGGTCCGGGCGGACCGCGGCCACGCGGGTCGTGACCGCGCCGCCCAGGGAGTTGCCGACGAGGTGCACCGGGCCGCGGCCGGCCGCGTCGAGGTGACGGATGACCGCGCGGGCGTGCCCCGTGACGGAGTAGTCGCCGTCGTCCGGTGGCGGGGAGTCGCCGAAGCCCGGCAGGTCGAGGGCCTCGCTGTCGACCACGCCGTCGAGCTCGGCCATGAGCAGCGACCAGTTCTGCGAGGAGCCGCCGAGCCCGTGGACGTAGAGCGCGGGCGGCAGTCCTTCGCGCACCGGTGGCCGCGACCGCACCGTGAGCGTGATTCCCGGCAGCCGGACCGACCTGAGCCGCTCGCCGTCGCCGACTCTGACGGGCGCCACTTTGGGGAGCACGGCGGCGACCGACACGGAGGGCAGCTCTGTCGAAGACATGCGGCAATGTTACGAGACGATCACGCTGTGGTTCATGTGTTCGCCGTCACAGACAGCGAACGGGCCGCGGCGAACCGACGGCGGGCGGGCAAAGGCCGGGCGACCGAGGGCCGCCCTCCACTCATCGCATGGCGTCCGGATCGGGTGTCTCCTAGGCTCGTACACAGGGCACCCGCATGTGGCCCCCTGCTTCGTCAGGGACGTACTAGGAAGGGAGCCCCCCATGGCCGTCGATCCCACCGACCCCGACACCTTCGAGGACGAGAGCGGCGCCGCCGAACTCGACGTCGAAGCCCCGGAGGGCGACGCCGCCGAGCAGTCGGCCGAGGTGACGGCGGACCGCGAGGACCCGCCGACCGAGCTGGACCCGGACTCCGCGAACGAGGCCGACGTCATCGAACAGGCCCGCGTCGTCTCCCTCGACGAGGACGACTACCGCTGACCGCCGCGCGGTCACCACCGTCCCCCGCGCCCCCGGGAGCGCGCACCGAACCGCGCCTCCCTGCCCGCTCCATCCGCATTCAAAACACTTTGCGCGACTTCCGTCACCGTCCGGTCCGTGAAATTCTGCGCTCGCAGCGCGCACAGCAGGGTTACCGAAAAGTACGATGGCGGCGCGGCGCTCACCGCATGAGGACGACATTGGGAGGCGGCGTGACAGCCATCGAGCAGACAGAGGCGGCGCGCCCGCGGGGCACCCGCCTGCCGCGCCGTGCCCGACGGAACCAGCTGCTGGGCGCCGCCCAGGAGGTCTTCGTCGCGCAGGGGTACCACGCGGCCGCGATGGACGACATCGCCGAGCGCGCCGGCGTCAGCAAGCCGGTGCTCTACCAGCACTTTCCCGGCAAGCTCGACCTCTACCTGGCCCTCCTCGACCAGCACTGCGAGTCGCTGATCCAGGCCGTGCAGACGGCGCTCGCGTCGACGTCCGACAACAAGCAGCGCGTCCGCGCCACGATGGACGCGTACTTCGCCTACGTCGAGGACGACGGCGGCGCCTTCCGGCTGGTCTTCGAGTCGGACCTGACGAACGAGCCCGCCGTGCGCGAGCGCGTCGACAAGGTGACGAACGAGTGCGCCGTGGCGATCTGCGACGTCATCGCCGAGGACACCGGCCTCTCGCGGGCCGAGTCGATGCTCCTGGCCTCCGGTCTGGGCGGTCTCGCCCAGGTCGTCGCCCGCTCCTGGCTGCACAGCGACCGCAGCGTCCCGCGCGACCAGGCGGTCCAGCTGCTGGCCTCGCTGGCCTGGCGCGGCATCGCCGGTTTCCCGCTGCACGGGAGCGAACAGCACCACTGACCCGCGGGCTCCCCTTTTGTTCCCGTCCGGTGTTCGCTCCTGGCGTTCCCGGCGCGGAACATCTACGTCCTCTCACCGGGCTAGTGTGTGCTGCGTACGGCGCGGAAGATCGCGCACTTTGCTGACCGTCGGAGGGACATAGCGTGGAGGTCAAGATCGGCGTGCTGCACACGCCTCGCGAGATCGTTCTGGAGACCGGTCAGAGCGCCGAGGAGGTCGAGCAGGCCGTGGCCGAGGCACTGACCGGGAAGGCTCCGCTGCTGAGCCTCGTGGACGAGCACGGCCGCAAGGTCCTCGTCCCCGCCGACCGGCTCGCCTATGTCGAGCTCGGCGAGGCGGCCCCGCGCAAGGTGGGCTTCGGCGCGCTGTAGTCACGAGCGAACAGCGAGGGGGCCCGGCGTCCATTCGGCCGCCGGGCCCCCTCGCGTCTCCATCACAGATGGAGCACAAGTCCCCCACAGGGGAGGATTGCATTCCGCAGGTCACGGGTATGACCGGCTGTGACAGCAGTACGCAGGCCGACCGTGGGAGGGACCCCCGTGATGATCCTGGAAGCGCTCGGCTCCGCTGTGCTGGGTCTGCTGCTCGCCTGGGCGGCCACCCACCGGCTCGCGGACCGTCTTCCGGCCCGCACCCTGGTCTTCTCGACCGGTGTCGCCGGAGCGCTCTTCGGCGACTTCGTCACGCACAGCGCGCTGGGCCCCGGCAGCGGTCTGCCGAGCCTGCTCGGCGCGGCGGTCGTCTCCGCCGCCTCGCTCTCGCTGCTCCTTCGACCGTCGAGACGACTCCGGGGGCGGTCGGCCCCCGCGTAGCCGCAGCTAGGCGGCGAGCCCCAGGGCCGCCATCCGCTTGGTGTGCGCCTCGGTGATGCGGGAGAACATCCGGCCCACCTCCGCGAGGTCGAAGCCGTCCGCCACGCCGCCCACGAGCATCGTCGACAGCGCGTCCCGGTCGGCGACGACCCGCTGGGACTGCGACAGCGCCTCACCCATCAACCGCCGTGCCCACAGGGCGAGTCGGCCCCCCACGCGCGGGTCCGCGTCGATCGCCGCGCGTACCTTTTCTACGGCGAAGCTCGCGTGCCCGGTGTCGTCGAGGACGCCGAGCACGAGCGAGCGGGAGTCCTTGTCGAGGCGGGCCGCGACCTCGCGGTAGAAGTCGCTGGCGATCGAGTCGCCGACGTAGGCCTTGACGAGCCCTTCCAGCCAGTCCGAGGGAGCCGTCTGCCTGTGGAAGCCGTCGAGCGCGGCGACGAACGGCTGCATCGCCTCGGTCGGCTCGGCCCCGATCTCCGTGAGCCGGTCCCTGAGCTGCTCGAAGTGGTGGAACTCGGCCGACGCCATCTTCGCCAGCTCCGCCTTGTCCGCGAGCGTGGGCGCCAGCTTGGCGTCCTCCGCGAGCCGCTCGAACGCCGCCAGCTCGCCGTACGCGAGGGCACCGAGCAGGTCCACGACCGCGTTGCGGTACTGGGGGTCGGCGGCGGCCGTGGCCCAGTCCTGGGCGGCGACTCCGGTGGGTTCGGCGGGTGCGTCGGAGGCATTGTCAGCGGTCGTCATGAAGCGCACAATAGCCCGCTCACCGCACGGCGGAAGGCCCTGGTCAATCAGTGTGACGACGACTACGTGACCAAATCGGCCAACGCATGTGCGTGATTCCGGGGTATGGTGGTAATGCGCCCGCCGAATATTCGCCGGGCCGCACGAATGAGGATGCCCGGTCGGTGGCCCGATCGGCTCCGACCCGACAGCCCTCCTCGCCCGTACGGCACTCTGCGTACGAAGTTCGGAGGGGGACCCTCAGCGGTTCGAGCGCTAGAGCGTCGGCAGTGGTCCCGTGTCTTTACGGCTTGCCGTATTGGCAGCCGACGTCCCCGGCACGGTCCTGACACGACCCCCGCGCTCGCCTCGCACCGCGCACACAGAAGAGGCAGCACCCTGACTACTTTCCGAGAGCTCGGAATCCTTCCCGAGACCGCCGAGGCCCTTGAGGCCGTCGGTATCGTCTCCCCCTTCCCGATCCAGGAGATGACGCTCCCCGTAGCCCTTTCCGGCACGGACGTCATCGGCCAGGCCAAGACCGGCACCGGCAAGACGCTGGGCTTCGGCCTCCCGCTCCTGGAGCGCGTCACCGTCCCCGCCGACGTCGAGGCCGGCCGCGCCAAGCCCGAGCAGCTGACCGACGCCCCGCAGGCGCTCGTCGTCGTCCCCACCCGCGAGCTGTGCACCCAGGTCACCAACGACCTGCTGACCGCCGGCAAGGTGCGCAACGTGCGCGTTCTCGCCATCTACGGCGGCCGGGCCTACGAGCCGCAGGTCGAGGCGCTCCGCAAGGGCGTCGACGTCGTCGTCGGCACCCCGGGCCGGCTGCTCGACCTCGCCGGTCAGAAGAAGCTCGACCTGAAGCACATCAAGTCGCTCGTCCTCGACGAGGCCGACGAGATGCTCGACCTGGGCTTCCTGCCCGACGTCGAGAAGATCATCAACTTCCTGCCGGCCCGCCGCCAGACGATGCTGTTCTCGGCGACCATGCCGGGCGCGGTCATCGGTCTCGCCCGCCGCTACATGTCGCAGCCCACGCACATCCGCGCCACCGCGCCGGACGACGAGGGCAAGACGGTCGCGAACACCACGCAGTTCGTCTACCGCGCGCACAACATGGACAAGCCCGAGCTCGTCGCCCGCATCCTCCAGGCCGAGGGCCGGGGCCTGGTCATGGTCTTCTGCCGCACCAAGCGCACCGCGGCCGACCTCGCCGACCAGCTCCAGCAGCGCGGCTTCGCCTCCGGCGCGGTCCACGGCGACCTCGGCCAGGGCGCCCGCGAGCAGGCGCTGCGCGCGTTCCGCAACGGCAAGGTCGACGTGCTCGTCTGCACCGACGTCGCCGCCCGCGGCATCGACGTCGAGGGCGTCACGCACGTCATCAACTACCAGTCCCCCGAGGACGAGAAGACCTACCTGCACCGCATCGGCCGTACGGGCCGCGCGGGCGCCAAGGGCATCGCGGTCACCCTCGTCGACTGGGACGACATCCCGCGCTGGCAGCTCATCAACAAGGCGCTGGACCTCAAGTTCAACGACCCGCCGGAGACGTACTCCACCTCCCCGCACTTCTTCGAGGAACTGAACATCCCCGCGGGCACCAAGGGTGTCCTGCCCCGCTCGGAGCGCACCCGCGCCGGGCTGGCCGCGGAGGAGGTCGAGGACCTCGGCGAGACCGGTGGTCGCGGCGGCCCGCGTGGCCGTGGCGGTCGCGACGGTGGCCGTGGCGGTCGTGACAGTGGCCGAGGCGGACGTGACAGTGGCCGGGACAACCGGAACGAGTCCCGCTCCGGTGCCGGCCCCGTCGACTCCGAGCGCCCGGCGCGCACCCCGCGCCGCCGCCGTCGTACGCGCAACGGCGCCCCTATGGAAGGGACTTCGGCCGCTACGGCCGTGACGTCCACGCCGGAGGAGACCGCGCCGGCCGCCTCCGAGGAGACCGCGACGCGCACCCCGCGCCGCCGTCGCCGCACCCGTACCGGAGCGACCGGAGAGCAGCTGCCGGCCACGGCGGTCACCTCCCCGGCCGCACCCGAGGCGGCGGAGAACGCCGTGGCGACGGCCGAGGGCCCGGCCCTCGACACCCCCGCGCCGGCGCGCCGCCGCCGTACCCGCAAGTCCGCGGAGCCGGCGGTCGCGACGGCCGAGACCGTGGTCGCCGAGACGCCGGTGGCCGAGGCCCCAGTCGCCGAGGAGACGAAGCCGCGCCGCCGGACCCGTAAGGCCGTAGCGGCCACGGAGCCGGTCGAGGCAGCCGTCGCCACTCCGGAGGCCGCCGCCGTGGCCGCCGTCGACACGGCCGAGGCCGTCGAGGCCAAGCCGCGTCGCACCCGGACCCGGAAGGCCGCGGCTCCGGCCGAGGTCGTCGCCGTGGACACCGCCGAGGGCACGGAGGCCAAGCCGCGCCGTCGCGCCACGACCCGCAAGGCCGTCGCCGACATCCCGGCCCAGGTGGCCGAGGAGGCGGCCGAGGCCAAGCCCCGCCGTACGACCCGCAAGGCCGCCGAGGCCCCGGTCGCGGCGGAGCCGACGGTCGTGGAGGAGGCCAAGCCTCGCCGGACCCGGAAGACCGCGGTCGCCGCCGAAGCTGTCGTCGACGCAGTCGAGGCCGTCGAGGCCAAGCCGCGCCGGACCCGCAAGGTCGCCGCCGCGCCGGTGGCCACCGAGGCACCGGAGACCACCGAGGTCAAGCCGCGCCGGACGCGGAAGGCCGCGGTTGCCGCCGAAGCCGTCCTGGACACGGTCGAGGCCGTCGAGGCGAAGCCCCGTCGGACCCGCAAGGCGGCCGCCGCTCCGGTAGCCGCCGAAGCGTCGGAGGCCGCCGAGGTCAAGCCGCGCCGGACGCGCAAGACGGCTGCCGCCGCGGTCGCCACCGAGGCGCCCGAGGCGGTCGAGACCAAGCCGCGCACCACCCGGACCCGGAAGACCGCGGCCGTCGCCGCCGAAACCGTGGCCGAGGAGGCTGAAGCCAAGCCGCGCCGTCGCGCCACGACCCGCAAGGCCGTCGCCGACATCCCGGCCCAGGTGGCCGAGGAGGCGGAGGCCAAGCCGCGTCGCCGTACGACCCGCAAGGCCGCCGAGGCCCCGGTCGTGGCGGAGTCGGAGGCAGCCGAGGCGAAGCCGAGGGTGCGCCGTCCCCGCAAGGCCGCGGCAGCGGAGGTCGGCGAGAGCTGATCGGCCCTGCCCCCGCAGGTCGGAACGCCGTCGGCCCGGCCCACTCCACGTGGGCCGGGCCGACGGCGTTCCCCCTCCGCTCGCCACTCCCACTCCCCCCGTTAACCCCGGTTACACCGTCCCGTCCCCATCCCGCTCGGTTCCGCCGGATAACCTCAGGCCATGAGTAGGCCTCCCTCCTTCGTCCCGCCCCCCGGCGCTCGCGCGTACCCGCTGCGGACCGGTCGCGGTGAGTTCGCCGTCGTGGACTCGCCCGTGGCCGACGGTGTCGAGCCGAGGGGAGTCGCCCTGTTGCTGCCGGGATTCACCGGGAGCAAGGAGGACTTCAACCCCTTGCACGTGGCGCTCGGCGCGCGCGGGTACCGGACGGTCGCCGTGGACGGGCGGGGGCAGTACGAGACGGACGGGCCCCAGGACGACGAATCCGCCTACGCGCAGGACGAGTTGGCGCGTGACGTGCTCGCACTGGCCGAGGCGGTCGGCGCGCCGGTGCATCTGCTCGGGCACTCCCTCGGTGGGCAGGTCGCGCGGGCCGCCGTACTCCTGGACCACACGCCGTTCGTGTCACTGACGCTCATGGCGTCGGGGCCGGCGCAGATCTCGGCGTCGCAGCAGGACCGGGTGAAGCTGTTGCGGGACGCCCTGGCCGTGATGTCGATGGCCGAGGTGTGGGACGCGATCCAGGCGATGGAAACGCCCGAGGAGACCGAGACCGGGGGTGCGCTGGACGAGGGGCTCGACGACCGGGAAGATCTGCGGCGCCGTTGGCTGGGCACCAAGCCGGCCCAACTCCTCGCCACGGGAAGCCAGTTGTGCGACGAGCCGGACCGGGTCGCCGAACTGGCCGCCGTCCCGCTGCCGTTCCACGTCCTGTCGGGTTCACGCGACGACACCTGGCCGGTGCCGCTCCTCGACGACATGGCCGTACGGCTGAAGGCGCGGCGGACGGTGATCGCGCGGGCCGAACACTCGCCGAACACGGACCAGCCGGCCGCGACGGCCAAGGCCATCGCCGACTTCTGGGACACCCCGAGCCGGTAGCGGGCCCTAGTACTGCGTCTGGAGGTGCTCCCAGAACCCGTCCCGCAGCGACCGGCGCAGATCGGACTGTCCGCGCAGGGAGTACTGGAGCAGCCCCTCCGCCTCCACCAGCAGATCCTGGTCGACCGAACCGGGGAGGTACGGGTGCCCGGGCAGCAGTTCCACCAGTGCCTCCCGGCCCCGCGCGGCGAGCCACTTCGCGGCGATCTGCGCGCCCACGAAGCGGACGTCGTCGCGGGTGGGCCGGGTGGCGGCGGCCTCGTAGACGGCGGCCGTGCGCCGGGAGACGTACGGCTTGAAGAAGTCGAGGTCGAAGGTGCGCTGGCTGTCGACCTCCCAGAGGAGCGGCTCGGCCTGGTTGCGGCCCTCGGGGGCCTCGATGCCCCACAAGTGGACGCGGGCGCCATACCCTTGGGCCGCCTCGACCGCCGAGACCAGGTCCTCGTCGCCGCCGATGAGGGCCGCGTCACTGATCGCGCGGTGCCGGGCGAGGGACTCCAGGTCGGAGCGGATGAGTGAATCGACGCCCTTCTGCTGGTTGTTGGCGTTGAGATTGCCCAACCGCACCTTCACGTCCGGGAGTTCGGCGATGGCCTGCTGCTCGGCGGTGTGGATGCGGCGCCGGGCGCCGTCGTACCAGTAGACGCGCAGCAACCGGCTGTCCGCGAAGATCGTGCGGGCCTTGTCGATGAGCGCCTCGATGAGGCCCTCGGTGTCGAGGTCGAAGGTGCGCCGGTCCTCGGTCCCGGAGACGAGCCGGCCCGCGGCTGCATACAAGTACCCGGCGTCGACGAAGATCGCATGCGTCGAGGGCGTCTTCGCCACTTCGGCGAGCATGCGCTGCAGCAGCTCGTTCGTGCGGTCGATGCGGGCGCTGAGGGCCGCGAGGTCGTCGTTCATCGCCTCCATTGTCCCGGCGGTCACGCTGCGAACACAACCGGTCCCGGTCAGTCTCGTGCCGATCTCTTACCGGTCAGTAATTAGGCGTGCGAAAAATTTCCTTAGCGTAGGGAATGTTTGTAACACGCATCCCGTTGACTACATACGTAACCGAGTAGTTCTCCTCAGGAGGATGACCAGACGAAGGGAGAAGCCGATGCGCTTCGAAATCATGCGTCTTGACGAGGTCGACGGCACCACCGTGGACAGCACCGTCGTGGACGCCGCCTCCGTCAACCGGATCGTGCAACAGGCCGCCGCCATAGGACAGCGACTGTGGATCCGCCCCGCCGAGACCAAAGCCTCGTAACACCGACGACACCGACGACATCCACGCAGAGCTCCACCAGACTTCAGAACCCCCGTACGGCACCGACGCCGTACGGGGGTTCCGCGTTCTCGGGCCTCAGCTCGCCCGGACGACCTGGGTGACCCCGTTGATGATCTGCTGCACGGCGATGGCCGACAGCATCATCCCCGCGAGCCGCGTGACGAGGACGACCCCGCCGTCCTTGATGACCCGGATGATCAGCAGCGAGTACCGCATCACCATCCACAGCACGGCATGGATGGCGAGAATCGCCGCCCACACCGACACCTGCGTGGCCGCACTGTCGGCCTTCTGCACGGCGAGGATGACGGACACGATCGCACCGGGCCCGGCGAGCAGCGGCATGCCCAGCGGTACGAGGGCGACGTTGACGTCCTTGGTCTGCTTCGGCTCGTCGGTCTTGCCGGTGAGCAGGTCGAGCGCGATCAGCAGGAGCAGCAGTCCGCCCGCGATCATCAGCGCGGGCACGGAGACATGCAGATAGTCGAGGATCTGGTGCCCGAGGAGCCCGAAGACGGTGATGACCCCGCCCGCGACGCACACGGCCTGGAAGGCCATCCGCTTCTGCACCTTGGCCGGCCGTCCGGCGGTCAGCGCGAGGAAGATCGGGGTGATCCCGGGGGGATCCATGATGACAAAAAGGGTCAGGAAGAGAGAGCCGAAGACGGCGACGTCGAACATGGGTGAGCCACAAGCCTTGCAGAGGAGAGAAGAGGTGGGCGGGGAGGGTGCGGGCGGGGTCAGGCTCCGCCGGTCCCCGGCACCGGGAACGCCCCGGTCGCGCGCCGCGTGATCTCGCCGTAGACCTCGGGATCGGTCGTGTACTCGCCGAGCTGCACGCTCTTGCGGCTCCCGTGGTAGTCGCTGGACCCGGTGGTCAGCAGCCCGAGCTCCTTCGCGAGCCCGCGCAGCCGCACGCGCGTCTCGGCGTCGTGGTCCATGTGGTCGACCTCGATGCCGTCGAGCCCGGCCGCGGCCATCTCGGCGATGGCGGACTCGGGCACGGTGCGCCCGCGCTTGCTGGCTCCCGGGTGCGCGAAGACGGTCACGCCCCCCGCGGCCTTGACCAGCCGGATCGCCTCGAACGGATCGGTCTCGTGCTTCGCCACATGGGCCCGGCCGCCGTCGCCCAGCCAGTCCGCGGTGAACGCGTCGTTCACGGTCGGTACGACACCCAGCTCGACCAGCGCGGTGGCGACATGCGGCCGTCCGACCGACCCCTCACCGGCGATCCGCGCGACCTGCTCCCAGGTCACCGGCACACCCAGCCCCTGAAGCCGCTCCACCATGGCCCGCGCCCGCGGCACCCGGTCGTCCCGCACCAGCTCCCGCTCGGCGAGCAGCGCCGGTTCCTCGGGATCGAAGAGATACGCCAGCATGTGCATCGAGATCCCGTCGATCCGGCAGGACATCTCGGCCCCGGTGACCAGCGTGAGCCCCGAGGGCAACGCGTCGATCGCCTCGCCGTACCCACGGCTGGTGTCGTGATCGGTCAGCCCGACGACGTCCAGCCCGGCGGCAGCGGCATTCCGCACCAGCTCAGCGGGCGAGTCCGTACCGTCGGAGGCCGTGGAGTGGGTGTGCAGATCAATACGCACGCGCAAGCTCCAGACGGCGACGATTCAAAAAGGGACCACTCAAGGGTAACGGCATCCTCGGGAGCCCTTCGAACACCCTGGTCCGCAACCCCCTAAGGGGCGCGGGGAACTGCGCGACCAGCCACAACGCACCCGCACCCGCCCCAAAACAGAACCAGGCACCCCCCTAGGCGCTACGGCTCAAGCAAGCGCGGCGAAAGCGCACCACACGGCACCAAGTCCACTTCCGCCCCCGCATCCCGCAAATCCGTAAGCACCAACTCGTCGTACATCAACAACCCCGACTGCTCGGGCCAGACAACGGCCCACAGCCACAGCCCCAACGCCTCCCCGGCGAAAACGGCCCGATCGTCCGGCGCCGTGGCCACATGCCACAACGGCGTAGGCCGCCCGGCCGCGAGCAGCTTCGCCTGCGGCGGCTTCTCGACGCTCATGTACGGCCCGGGATCGGGCCCGTCGATCCCGGCGTACCGCGCCCCGAGCCCGACCCCCAGCTCCTCCGCGACGAGGATCAGCTCCCCCATCCCACCGAGCGGCCCGGGCCCGGAGCACGCGACAGCCGTCGCACGCCCCCCGCTCCGGTCGTCCCCCGCGCACGCCACGCCCGTGAACAGCCAGCCGACCGGCAGGGGCCACGGCATCCACACGGGTACCTGCGTGCGATGCACGACGACGCTGAGGGCCTCGACGCTGGGCGGGATCACGGGCTGCACCGGATGCACCGTGCCGTGGACATCGCACTGCCAGGAATCGGCGAAGAGTCCGGGAGCCCTGACCCGGCCACCACACTTCGGGCAACTGGGTTCGCCCCTCATAGGGCCCCACGGTCCTACCCTCGCACCCCCACGTCAAGGACGATCACCCGTCCGGCCGGGACCACTCACGGAGCGAAACTAGATGCATCTTGCATTTATTACCTAGCCTAACTTACTATGTGCATACACCAACTACTTGGGAGGAAGCATGGACGGGACGGACGACCCCTTCGACGCGGGAACCGGCACCGGCAGCCTGCTGCGACAGCCGAAGGCCGTATGGGCCACCGCCGGCGCCTCGGTCGTCGCCTTCATGGGTATCGGGCTCGTCGACCCGATCCTGCCGTCGATCGCCAAGGGCCTGGACGCCACCGCCGGCCAGGTCTCCCTGCTCTTCACCTCGTACTTCCTGATCACCGCCGTCGCGATGCTGGTGACCGGCTTCGTCTCCAGCCGCATCGGCGGCAGGAAGACCCTGCTGCTCGGCCTCGCCCTCGTCGTGGTCTTCGCCGGCCTCGCCGGCACCTCGGGCTCGGTCGGCGAACTCGTCGGCTTCCGGGCCGGCTGGGGCCTCGGCAACGCGCTGTTCGTCTCGACGGCCCTCGCGGTCATCGTCGGCGCAGCGGCCGGCGGCAGCGCCGCCGCGATCCTGCTCTACGAGTCCGCCCTCGGCCTCGGCATGGCCTGCGGCCCGCTGGTCGGCGCCCTGCTGGGCAACCAGAGCTGGCGCTACCCCTTCTTCGGCACCGCGTTCCTGATGGCGATCGGCTTCCTGTGCATCACGGCGTTCCTGAAGGAACAGCCGAAGCCCGCCCGCAAGACCTCACTGCTGGACCCGCTCAAGGCGCTCGGTCACGGCGGACTCGCCTCCGCCGCCGTCTCGTCCTTCTTCTACAACTACACGTTCTTCACCGTGCTGGCCTTCACCCCGTTCGTGCTGGACATGACCCCCTACAAGTCGGGTGCCGTGTTCTTCGCCTGGGGCGTGCTGCTCGCCGTCTTCTCGGTCTTCGTCGCCCCGCGCCTCCAGGCCCGCCTCGGCTCCCTCAAGGTGCTCGGCGGCTCCCTCGTGCTGCTCGCCGTCGACGTGCTCGTCCTCGGCTACGGCAGCCACACCACCGCCGTCGTCTGCACGATCCTGTCCGGCGCCTTCATCGGCGTGAACAACACCGTCTACACCGAGCTGGCCCTCGGCGTCTCGGACGCGCCGCGCCCGGTGGCGAGCGCGGGCTACAACTTCGTCCGCTGGTTCGCCGCGGCAGCCGCGCCGTTCTTCGCGCCGAAGATCGAGGGCTGGACCAACATCCACATCCCGTTCGTGGTCGCGGCGGTCACCGCGGCACTGGGCGCGCTGGTGGTCGTCGTACGACGGAGCGCGCTCACACACGACGCCGAGGTGCTGGAGCCGAGGCACGCGACCGAGGACGGTGTCGCGGTGTTCGCCAACTAGCCGATTCCCGGCCGTCGTTGGTGAGCTCGCTGGTGAGCTTGCTCACTTCTGCCGCCACTCCGGTTTCAGTCGAGCGGGACGGATGTGCGGGACGGATCCCGTAGGTCCGTCCCGCTCGTCAGCCAGCGCTCCTGGAGGGCCTGGGCGCCGTGGACGCGTTTCCAGGCGGCCTCGTTCGGGGTCATGGGGAGCAGCGGGAGGAAGCGGACCGGGTCGAGGGGCGCGTCGAAGTCCAGGTCCTCGATCAGTCCGCCCGGTTCGGCGACCAGTACCGAGGTGAAGGGGGCGCCGGGCCACAGCGGCTCGCCCACGTCGAGCGAGGCGCCGGGAGCCACGACCACGCCCTCGACCTGCGGGGACGCGGCGAGTACGGCGAGCGGGCGGAGCACCTTGTCGGTGTCGGCGAGGCCGCCGCGAACGGACAGGACCAGCTCGGCGCGGGGGCCGGAGACCGGGTCGGCGAGCATCGCCGTGGGGTCGCTCATGGGCTGTGCGGACATGCCGAGCGTGGCGTAGCGGACGATGCCGCCGTCCTGTCCGGTGTCCTGGAAACGCAGGACCTCGACGCGGTCCGTGCCCAGGAAGGTGACCGCCGCGCGCGCGTCCGGTTCGCCCAGCGCGGTGCGCAACCGTGCCTCGACCAGAGCAAGAACATCAACCATGCGGGGAGCATAGAACTCGTCAGTACCGGGCAAAGCAGCGCCTTGACACTTCGGCCTGCTGATAGTCTGGGCCGGTCGTTCGGGCAGCACGCAGAAGCGTCGCGATCAAGTCCCGACGCCGTTGAGACTCCCTCAAGGGGGACCGGCCGGAGGAGGTGGGGCTGCAATGGACCGAAGTCGGCCTGGCAGTACCACCCGCTCTTCCGACCGCTGATGTCGTCGCTCTGGCTCTTGTTCTAGCCTCCAGTCGGCTGTCGCCGCTCGCACTTCTTCACCGTCGCGGAAGAGCACTTCGTTTCTTCACCTGATCCGTCCGGCCCTGTCCGTGGTCTGTCTGTTCCGCAGTCGGCCCTCGGTCGGTCGGTGCCTGTAAGTCAGTGCCTTGTATCAGTAGCGAAACTCGCCACCGCGACGGTGCGGTGCTCCCCGCTTTGTGGACGTGCCAAACATCCGTACACAGGACGTCCCCATTCCGGGCAGTTCCAACCGTCGTTGGCGCCTTTCGCTGCTCGTCGCGAAGGAGCCCGCCATGTCGATGATCCGCGACCTGCGTGCCGTGGTCCGCCCGTCCCGCCCCTCCCTGCGCAAGGACGGCGGCGCGTACGACACCACGCGTGACCCCGGCACCCCGTCGGCCGTCGTCGACTGCGCCGTCTACCGCGACGGTGCCCGCGTCGACACCGGCAAGCCGCTCACCCCGCACGAGGCGATGCGCCAGGTGCGGCGCGACGGCGGCTTCGTGTGGATCGGGCTGCACGAGCCGACCGAGGCCGAATTCGCCGGTATCGCCCGGGAGTTCGGACTCCACCCGCTCGCCGTCGAGGACGCCGTGCAGGCCCACCAGCGACCCAAGCTGGAGCGCTACGACGACTCCCTGTTCACGGTCTTCAAGACCATCCACTACGTCGAGCACGACCAACTCACGGCAAACAGCGAGGTGGTCGAGACCGGCGAGGTCATGTGCTTCACCGGCCGGGACTTCTTCATCACCGTCCGGCACGGCGGGCAGGGCTCGCTGCGGGCGCTGCGCCACCGCCTCCAGGACGACCCCGAGCTGCTCGCCCGCGGTCCCTCGGCGGTGCTGCACGCGATCGCCGACCATGTCGTGGACGGCTATGTCGCGGTCGCGGACGCGGTGCAGGACGACATCGACGAGGTCGAGACCGAGGTGTTCACCCCGGGCCGCAAGGGCGGGGTCTCGCGCGGTGTCGACTCGGCGCGGATCTACCAACTCAAGCGCGAGGTACTGGAGTTCAAGCGGGCGGTGTCGCCGCTGCTGCGTCCCATGCAGCTGCTGAGCGAGCGGCCGATGCGGCTGATCGACCCCGACATCCAGAAGTACTTCCGCGATGTCGCCGACCACCTCGCCCGGGTCCAGGAACAGGTCATCGGCTTCGACGAGCTGCTGAACTCGATCCTCCAGGCCAACCTCGCGCAGGCGTCCGTCGCGCAGAACGAGGACATGCGGAAGATCACCGCGTGGGCCGCGATCATCGCCGTACCGACGATGGTGACCGGCGTGTACGGCATGAACTTCGAGCACATGCCCGAGCTGCACGCGCGGTACGGGTATCCGGTGGTGCTCGCGTTCACCGTGACCGTCTGTCTGGCGATCCACCGCACGCTGAAGCGCAACGGCTGGCTGTGAGCGGGCTGGATAGGCTGGGCGCCATGACTAGCAGCGAGCTGCTCGACCAGGCCCTCGTCGAGGAGGCCACGAAGAAGTCCGGCCTCGTCTGGGTCAACGGCCCCGGCGTCCCGGCCCGTGCGCTGTGGCACGTCTGGCACGAGGGCGCGGCCACTCTGGTCGGCGACGGTCCGGGCGAGCAGCCGCTGCCGGGGCTCGCCGACGGCGGCGCCGCCGAGGTCACGGTCCGCAGCAAGGACAAGGGCGGCCGGCTGGTCGTATGGACGGCGAAGGTCGTGGAACTGGCACCGGGCTCGGAGGCCTGGACCGCGGCCGTCGGCGAGCTGAAGGGCAAGCGGCTCAACGCGCCCGACGGCGAGGCGATGACGGAGCGCTGGGCGCGCGAGTGCCGGGTGCTGCGGCTCGAACCGACGGGCGCCACAAGCGAGTTGCCGGAGGGTTCGCTGGCCGAGCCTCCGCTGCCCTCTCCCGCGACGACCCGTCAGCCGGCCCCGGCCGCGCTGCCGCGCCTGCTGCTGAAGAAACGCAAACGCCGGTAACCGCCATCAAATGCCGTCAGGAAGACGGCAGTTGCTTGCCGTAGTCGACAGTGTCGTCGTCCGCGGGTTCCGTCACGGCGAAGCTCTTGCCCCAGTCCGAGAAGGTCAGGGTGCCCGCGCCGCCCGCGCGGACCAGCCGGAGCGGATAGGGCTTGCCCTCGAGGGAGACGTCGAGGGTGCCGCCGGAGCCGTCGTCGCCGGTGATGCGGATCGTGCGGACGCCGTTCTGGTCGTGGTGTCCGTCCGTCGCGAGCGACCCGTGCAGGGTCAGCAGACTGGAGAGGAGGACGTCCTTGTCCGTGAAACCACTGAACTTCTTGTACGAGGGGTCGTCCTGCGGCACCTTCACGTACTTGCCGTGCAGCGAGTCGCCGACGCCCGAGTCCCCGTTGCTGTTCCAGAAGTCCGCGTCGGCCTTCAGATACAGCTGCTCACCGACCCGCAGCAGCCCGAAGGTCGACCCCTTCGAGGTGACCGAGCCGGTGCCGCCGTCGGACTTCAGCCGCATGTCCAGCCGGTACGTCCGCCCGCTGGTGACGACAGTCCCGGACAGCCGTACCGCGTCGGCGGCGCCCGCGGCCGTCACCGACTTCGACTGGATCTTGTCGGCGGCCAGCTTGCCGACCCCGTTGGTCCCCGCGTCCGGATCCTCGCTGCAGCCCGCCAGAGCCAGCACGCAGACCGCGCCGAGCAGCGCCGCACGACGGTTTCGGACCTGGGGAATCGCAGTCACAGGTGGGGGGCCTTTCGTGCGGCGGGGGGCGATGGCGTACGGCAGCGTACCGGGGTCGCCGGGCGCCGTCGGAGCCAGTCCGTCCGGACCGCCCACCTGCGCGGATCGCATACGGACGGGCTAGCCTGAAGCCCGTCCGAGCGGGCAAATCGGAACATCCGGAAACCAGGAAAAGAAAGGGAGGTGCAGCCATGGCAGGGGGCGCCCCCAGGGTCTTCGTCTCGCACCTCTCCGGTGTCGCCGTCTTCGATCCCAACGGCGACCAGGTGGGCCGCGTCCGCGACCTCGTCGTCATGCTCCGCGTCGGTCAACGGCCCCCGCGCCTGCTCGGCCTGGTCGTCGAACTCTCCACCCGGCGCCGCATCTTCCTCCCCATGACCCGGGTCACCGGCATCGAGTCAGGGCAGGTCGTCACCACCGGGGTGCTCAACGTCCGCCGCTTCGAGCAACGGCCCACCGAGCGGCTGGTGTTCGGCGAACTCCTCGACCGGCGCGTCACCCTCGTCGAGACCGGCGAGGAGGTCACCGTCCTCGACCTGGCGGTGCAGCAGCTGCCGGCCCGCCGGGACTGGGAGATCGACCGGGTCTTCGTCCGCAAGGGCAGGACCGGCGGAGCCTTCAGAAGGGCCAAGGGCGAGACGCTGACCGTGGAGTGGTCCGCCGTCACCGGTTTCTCCCTGGAGGAGCAGGGACAGGGCGCGGAGAGCCTCCTGGCCACCTTCGAGCAGCTGCGCCCCGCCGACCTCGCCAACGTCCTGCACCACCTCTCCCCCAAGCGCCGGGCCGAGGTCGCCGCCGCCCTCGACGACGACCGTCTCGCCGACGTCCTCGAAGAGCTCCCGGAGGACGACCAGATCGAGATCCTCGGCAAGCTGAAGGAGGAGCGCGCGGCGGACGTCCTGGAGGCGATGGACCCGGACGACGCGGCCGACCTGCTCGGCGAGCTGCCGGAGGAGGACCAGGAGCGGCTGCTGAACCTGATGGAGCCCTCCGAGGCGGCCGACGTACGCCGTCTGATGTCGTACGAGGAGCACACCGCGGGCGGCCTCATGACGACCGAGCCGATCGTTCTACGACCGGACGCGACCGTAGCCGACGCGCTCGCCCGGGTCCGCAACGCCGACCTGTCCCCGGCCCTCGCCGCCCAGGTCTACGTGTGCCGCCCGCCCGACGACACCCCGACCGGCAAGTACCTCGGCACGGTCCACTTCCAGCGGCTGCTGCGCGACCCGCCGTACACCCTGGTCAGCGCGATCATCGACGGCGACCTCCAACCCCTGGACCCGGACGCCTCGTTGCAGCTCATCGCCGGGTTCTTCGCGACGTACGACATGGTCGCGGCGCCCGTGGTCGACGAGACCGGGTCGCTGCTGGGCGCGGTGACCGTGGACGACGTACTGGACCACATGCTGCCGGAGGACTGGCGGGAGACGGAATTCCACCTGGACGAGGACGACGAAGCAGAAGCGGAGGAGGTGGCGGCTCATGACTCCTGAGCGCGAGACCACGCGTGAGCGGACACCGGCGGGCGCGACCGCCACCACCCGGTCGCGGACCCGGCTCGACCAGCCGCGCCCGCCGCGGCGCCGGCTGCTGCCCGAGTACGACCCGGAGGCCTTCGGGCGGCTGTCGGAACGGATCGCCCGCTTCCTGGGCACCGGGCGGTTCATCGTCTGGATGACGATCGTCATCATCGCGTGGGTGCTGTGGAACATCTTCGCCCCGCGCGATGTGCGCTTCGACAACTACCCGTTCATCTTCCTCACCCTGATGCTGTCGCTCCAGGCCTCCTACGCCGCCCCGCTGATCCTGCTCGCGCAGAACCGGCAGGACGACCGCGACCGGGTCAACCTCGAACAGGACCGCAAGCAGAACGAGCGGTCGATCGCCGACACCGAGTACCTCACCCGCGAGATCGCCGCCCTGCGCATCGGTCTCGGCGAGGTGGCGACCCGGGACTGGATCCGCTCCGAGCTGCAGGACCTCGTCAAGGAGCTGGACGTACGGCACGACGGGCATGTCGTATTCCCGGCAGAACGGTCTTCCGTGCGTGACGCAGACGACCGCTGAGGGGCTGGCCGAAGGGCCCGGTCGGCGCCGTACCATCGACACATGGCTACGGAAGACGCGGTGCGCGAAGCGCTGTCGACGGTGAACGACCCCGAGATCAACCGACCCATCACCGAACTGGGGATGGTCAAGTCGGTGGAGATCGGTGCGGACGGAGCGGTCGCGGTCACCGTGTACCTGACGGTCTCCGGCTGCCCCATGCGCGAGACGATCACGCAGCGCGTGACGGAGGCGGTCTCGCGCGTCGAGGGCGTCACCGGCGTCGACGTGACCCTCGACGTGATGAGCGACGAGCAGCGCAAGGAACTCGCGACCGCCCTGCGCGGCGGCACGGCCGAGCGCGAGGTCCCCTTCGCCAAGCCCGGCTCCCTCACCCGCGTCTACGCGGTCGCCTCCGGCAAGGGTGGCGTCGGCAAGTCCTCGGTGACGGTGAACCTCGCGGCGGCGATGGCGGCCGACGGCCTCAAGGTCGGGGTCGTCGACGCCGACATCTACGGCCACTCCGTGCCGCGCATGCTGGGCGCCGACGGCAGTCCCACCCAGGTCGAGAACATGATCATGCCGCCGTCGGCGCACGGCGTGAAGGTCATCTCCATCGGCATGTTCACCCCGGGCAACGCCCCGGTCGTGTGGCGCGGCCCGATGCTCCACCGCGCGCTCCAGCAGTTCCTGGCGGACGTGTACTGGGGCGACCTGGACGTCCTCCTCCTCGACCTCCCGCCGGGCACGGGCGACATCGCGATCTCCGTCGCGCAGCTCGTCCCGAACGCCGAGATCCTCGTCGTGACGACCCCTCAGCAGGCGGCGGCCGAGGTCGCCGAGCGGGCCGGTTCCATCGCCGTACAGACCCACCAGAAGATCGTCGGCGTGGTCGAGAACATGGCGGGCCTGCCGTGCCCGCACTGCGGCGAGATGGTCGACGTCTTCGGCACGGGCGGCGGCCAGTCCGTCGCGGACGGCCTGACCCGCACGACCGGCGCCTCGGTCCCGGTCCTCGGCTCCATCCCGATCGACGTCCGCCTCCGCGAGGGCGGCGACGAGGGCAAACCGGTGGTGTTGAGCGACCCGGACTCCCCGGCGGGCGCGGCCCTGAGGGGCATCGCCGGCAAGCTCGGAGGCCGGCAGCGGGGTCTTTCGGGACTGTCACTCGGGATCACACCCAAGAACAAGTTCTAGGGATCTTCCTACGACGATGGGGGCGCCGTCCGGCCGGACGGCGCCCCCATCGTCGTAGCGTCTACTGGGCGTAGGTCGCGATGTCCTTGATCATGGCGAAGCCGAGCCCGTACGCGCTCATGCCCCGGCCGTAGGCCCCCACGTGGACCCCCGCCTGGGTCGACCCGGCCAGTACCCAGCCGAACTCGGACTCGCGGTAGTGGAAGGGCGTCGGGACGCCGTCCACGGGCAGGGACAGGGTGGACCAGTCGTCGCCGGCGAGGTCGTCGGCCAGGACCCAGGCCGTCTCGGTCTGCTGCTCCAGCCAGTCGTCCCGCAGCGTGTGGTCCATCTGGCCGGGCCAGGTGAAGGACAGCAGTCCGACGCCGGCGAGCCAGGCCGCCGAGGACACCGAGGTGGCCTCCAGGAGGCCCGTGCCGTCGGCCGTGCGGCGCGCGGGGTTGCCCGCGACGGTGACGACGACCGCGAACTTCTCCTTGTCCTCCGTGCCTTCGTTGCGTACGGAGGGCTCGTCGCCGTGTCCGATCGAACCGTGTTCGACGGCACCGTCCGCCGCCATGCCCACCTGCATCAGCCAGCGCGGCCCCGTGAAGGCCTCGTCGAGGCCGTACCACGGGAAGGGCGCCAGCAGGTAGCCGTCGACCGTGCGCCGGGCGGAGGGGACCTGCTGTCCGCCCTCCGCGGCCGGCGCCTGCGCGCCTACCCGACTCGTCGTCTCCATGCCGGACGCCTCCTCGCTCTCGTCGGACCGGGGCGGCCCGCCCCCCTTCGGGCGACTCGCCCGGTCCGCACAACAACTCGGCAGCATAGCCACCTCGTGGGAGGCAGCCCGGAAAGCGCCCGGCGCGTGAGGCGCCCGGAGGCCGTGTTCAGGCCGTACGAGGGCGTGGCGAAGCTATGAAACGCGTCACGTGGGAGGCGCTTCGGGAGCCGCGCGGGAAGGTCAGGTGGCGTCCGCGTCGAAGGGCGGGCGCTCGTCCTTCTCGGGGTCCTCGGGCTTCTTGGTCATGTCGAGACGACCACCGGAAGCGGGCGGCGAACTCGGAGTGTCGGCGCTCTGCACCGCCTCCGTGACCTCGGCCATCTCCTTCTTCAGGTCGAAGCCGTTGCGGATCTCCTTGAGCCCCAGCTCGTCGTTGTCCAGCTGCTTGCGCAGGAACGTCTTGGGGTTGAGGTCCTCGAAGTCGAAGTCCTTGAAGTCCGGGCCGAGTTCCTCGCGGATGTCCGCCTTGGCGCTCTCCGAGAACTCTCGGATCTTCCGGATCGTCCGCATGACGTCCTGGATGACCTTCGGGAGCTTGTCCGGACCGAAGACGAGCACGGCGAGGACGATGATCGTCACCAGCTCTAGCGGTCCTATGTCATTGAACACCTGAAGCTCCTTGCGATCCTCGGTCCGCGGCCCTCGGTGGTCGGTGCGCGTCTTCCGTGGTCCGGGCCGGGTCCACGGTACCCGGCGATCCCACCCGACCGGTACTGTCCCGTGGGCTACGAGTGGGTGTACAGGACCGGTTTTCCGGGTTGTTTGCCTAGTGGGACGGGCCGCGGGGCTCTCACCTGTGACGTTTCTGTCAATCGCCGGTCGAGGAGCCCAGAACGAGCGACACGGTCATGTTCCTGCCGCCCCGCCTGAGCGTCAGCCGCAGGTGGTCGCCGGGACGGTGCGCGCGGGTCCTGACGATGAGTTCGTCGCCGGTGTGGACGCGCTCGCCGTCGACCTGGATGATCACGTCGCCCGCCTTCAGCCCGGCTTTGGCGCCGGGACCGCCGGCGGTGACGGCGGGGTCTCCGCCGCTGCCCTTCGTCGCGACGCGGGCGCCGTCCCCGGAGTAGTCCATGTCGAGGGTGACGCCGATGACCGGGTGGGTGGCCCTCCCGGTGTTGATCAGTTCCTCGGCGACGCGCTTGGCCTGGTTGACGGGGATGGCGAAGCCGAGCCCGATGGAACCGGCCTGGCCGTCGCCCGTGTCGGTCCCGTCGTCGGCCGACCGGATCGCCGAGTTGATCCCCACGACCCGCCCCTGGGCGTCGAGCAGCGGCCCGCCGGAGTTGCCCGGGTTGATGGGCGCGTCGGTCTGAAGGGCGTCGACGTACGAGACGTCGCTCCCGTCCGCCGCGTCGCCGCCGGCCGTGATGGGCCGGTCCTTGGCGCTGATGATCCCGGCGGTCACGGTGTTGTCGAGGTCGAAGGGCGCGCCGATCGCCACGACGGGGTCGCCGACCCGCACGTTGTCGGAGTTGCCGAGGGGCATGGGCCTGAGCCCGCGCACCCGGCTCACCTGCACCACGGCGAGGTCGTAGCCGGTGTCGTGCCCGACGACCTTCGCCCTGGCGGTCTGTCCCCCGCTGAAGCTCACGGATATCTCGCCGTCGCCGCCCGCGGGCTGCACGACATGGTTGTTGGTGAGGATGTGGCCCCGCGTGTCCAGCACGATCCCGGTGCCGGTCCCCGACTCCTCGTCCCCGCTCACATGCAGGGTCACCACACTGGGCAGCGCCCGAGCGGCGATCCCGGCCACACTCCCGGCCGCCCGCCCACCGTCCTCGGCACCGGCCTGCGGCAGCACGACGTCACCACCGACACCGTCCCGCTCCAGATACGCCCCTACGACGCCGCCGACGCCCCCGGAGACCAGCGCGAGCACCAGCCCGGAGACGACGAGGAGTTTCCGGGTGCGGTTGCGGCGCTGCTCCTGGGTCGGGGGCGCGGCACCGGTCTGTTGGAGGGGGGCGATCGGCGGTGCGGGTGCCCAGGGGTCGTAGCGGTGCCAGGGATCGGGAACGGGGGTGGGGGCGGCGTCCGGTGGGGCGGGGGTGCTGAAAGCCGTTGAGCCGGTCGGTGGGGCAGGAACGCCGGAGGCCGTCGTGGCGGCCTGTGGGGCGTCTCCGGGCGCCTCCACGGGGCGCTCCGGCTCGAAGTCGGCGTCGGCGGAAGGGACTTCAGCGCTCACGGCCGCGCCGGGCGTCACCGCCCGCCCTCGACTCCACCACTTCGGCTTCGGTGTCTCCTCGTTCATGTGCTCCCCACCGCCCGCCGTGCCACCCCGTACTCCCCGGATTCAACCAGGTCGACGGGGTGCGGGGCAGGGGCCGGTCAGTGCAGGGGGCGGGAGGAGGCGGAGGGGGACGGAGTGGGGGAAGAGGTGGCGTCGGGTGCGCGCAGCAGGCCGGGGGCCATGACCTCGGGGGCCGTGGACCACGAGGTGAGGGCGACCGGCGGGTTCGTGTTGAGCGGGCGTATCAGCGGGGACATGACCGCCGCACCGGCCACGACGGGCGCGGTCAGCGTGTGCATGACCTCGTCGTCGCCCCGGACGACCGCGGGGGACGGCACCCCGGGCAGCAGCGGCGCGGAGACGGAGGTCGGGGCGATCGGGGTGTCGCCCAGCATCGACCGCTGGCTCGCGCCCTGGGCGAGCAGGGGTCCGACGCCTCGGCGGCGGCCGGAGTCGGCGGCCGCGGCGCCCGTGCCCTGGGTGCGCGCCGGGGTCACTCCCGCGCCGCCCCTTGCTTCGGCGGCGGTGTCGCCCGGCGTGACCGTGGCGACCCCGCCCAGGGCGATCGCGGCCAGGGAGACCGCGCCGGCGGCGACGAACGCGAACCGCATGCCGCGTGAGGCGGAGCGGTCGCTGTCGTGCCGGCTGACGTCATGGATGCGGAAGCCCTCGCGGGCCGGTGCGGACGACGGGGTCAGGGCTGTCGCGGCGTGCGGGCCCGCGGGGACGTAGCCGAACTCGAAGGCGTCGAGCGGGCCGTCTCTTTTCACGCCGAAGAAGCCGGCTCCGGCGAGGAATCCCCCGCCGGGCGGTTCCTCGGCGTCCGAGTCGTCTCCCCCGGGGAGTCCCTGGAGGCGGGCCAGGAAGCTCTCGGAGGGCGGCGGCGGGGCCACTTCCGCGAACACGTTCTTCAGTCGGCGCTGCGCGTCGGCCTCGGCCTTGCACTTCGTACAGGTGGCCAGGTGCGCCAGTACGCGATCGCGCGACTCATGACCGAGCTCCCCGTCCACCAGGGCGGAAAGTCGGTCTCCCAGATGCTGCTCCGCAGGCGTAGGACGTGATCCACTCACGCGGTCGCGCCCCCTCCCCCCAGCGCGGGCACACGCGCCACGAAGGAACGGCGCTCGGCCCGTGCTTCCGGCGAGCGGTGTGCGAGGGCCTTGCGCAGCTGGGAGCGGCCACGGTGGATCCGGGACCGGACCGTGCCGAGCTTGACGCCCAGGGTCGCGGCGATCTCCTCGTAGGAGAGGCCCTCGATGTCACAGAGGACGACCGCCGCCCGGAACTCGGGCGCGAGGGTGTCCAGGGCCTGCTGGACGTCGGCGTCGAAGTGCGCGTCGTTGAAGACCTGCTGGGGCGACGGCTCGCGGCTGGGCAGGCGCTCGGCCGCGTCCTCCCCGAGCGCGTCGAAACGGATGCGCTGCTTGCGGCGGACCATGTCCAGGAAGAGGTTGGTGGTGATGCGGTGCAGCCAGCCCTCGAAGGTGCCGGGCGTGTAGGTCGACAGGGAACGGAAGACCCGGACGAAGACCTCTTGCGTCAGGTCCTCGGCGTCGTGCTGGTTCCCCGTCAGGCGGTACGCGAGCCGGTACACACGGCCGCTGTGGGTGCTGACGATCTCCTCCCAGGTGGGCGGAGTCCACGCCTGCCCGTCCGCGTCGGTGGAGAAGGTCGCGGTCTGGGCATGGTCAGCGGCGTGGCTGTGGTCAGCAGCGGTGTCGTTCACGGATTTCGGCCTGCCTGCCGATCCGAGAAAGCGCCGGAGCACTCCTCCCCGATCCACAGGTACAGCCGCACCTCCCCTGTCGGCTCTGGTGGTGTCCAGTGGAGTCCCTACCATAGCCACCTCGCCCGTTAGCTCCGGATAAGGGGTTTTACGAGAATTTGATACATGCTCATACCGACCTTCCGGCGGTACGAGCCGATGCTCGGGCCCCTGCTCCCGCCGCTGCTCGACGTCCTGATCCGTCCTCATCCCCCGCTCTCCCCTCCGGCCGCGTCCCCCAGTGCATTCCTCCCCCTCTAAACGCCCGGTCCCATCAGCAGGTTCCCGGCACCAACGGATACAGTCACGCCCAGGCAACCACGGGGACAGGAGAGGGTCATTACCGGCAACCGGCAGACGAGCTGGGCGTTCGCCGACGCCTATGTCGCCGAGGACGAAGCACTGCGCTGGGCCCGGGACCGGGCCCGCGAGGCAGGGCTGCGCTCGGTGTCGCCCGGCACGGGCGCCGCGCTGCGGATGCTGGCCGCCACCGTGGACGCGAAGGCGGTGGCGGAGATCGGTACCGGGACCGGCGTGTCCGGGATGCATCTTCTCCACGGCATGCGGCCGGACGGGGTACTGACCACCGTCGACCAGGAGCCGGACCACCAGCAGTTCGCCCGCCAGGCCTTCCGCGCGTGCGGCTTCGCCAGCAACCGGGCCCGCTTCATCCCGGGCCGCGCCCTGGACGTGCTGCCCCGGCTCGCGGACGCCGGCTACGACCTGGTGTTCTGCGACGGCGACCGGCAGGAGTTCCTGGACTATCTCGCTGAATCGTTGCGCCTGCTGCGTCCGGGTGGCCTGGTGGTCTTCGAGGGCGTCTTCGCCAACGGCCGGACCGTCGACTCGGGCCCGCAGCCGACCGAGGTGCTGCGGCTGCGCGAGCTGCTGCGGGCGGTGCGCGAGAGCCCGGAGCTGGTGCCGTCGCTGCTCCCGGTGGGCGACGGACTGCTGTGCGCCGTCAAGCGGTAGAACGCCTTGGGAACGCGGGAAAGCAGCGGCCCCGGCACCATCTCGGATGCCGGGGCAGCTGAAGGGGTATGGTCGCGTTCCGCCGCGTCAGCCGACGACCTTCTTGAGGGCGTCGCCCAGGGCGTCGGCCTCGTCAGGGGTCAGCTCGACGACGAGCCGACCGCCGCCTTCGAGCGGAACGCGCATGACGATGCCCCGCCCCTCCTTGGTCACCTCGAGCGGGCCATCGCCCGTCCGCGGCTTCATGGCCGCCATGCTCGTTCCCCTTCCTGAAACCAGCTCATCGTCGCCGACGGCCCCATGGAGGGCACGCGCGGCCCCTAATGAGACACGCGTCACCGGCATCGAACACATTGCTTCCAAGCCATTATCCCGCATCTCAGGACCCGATGACCAACATCAGTCGGCATCGCTTGGGCAACGCGCGCGAGCAAAACCACTCAATTCGCCGATGTGACTGCGATACTTCGCCGCCGCGCGGACCCCTGCCGACCGAAACCGGCGCCGAATTCTTTGACGCAGGTCACACGACCGGTCCGGTGCGTGGACGGCGATCTCCGCCATGCTGTCCTACGGACACAGGGCGTACCGAACGGTACGCCGGAGCCACCGCACCGGAGGGGACACACCATGGCCGACACCGTGCTCTACGAGGTGAGCGACGGACTCGCGAAGATCACGCTGAACCGCCCGGAGGCGATGAACGCGCTGAACATCGCGACCAAGGTCGCCCTCCGGGAGGCGGTCCAGGCCGCGGCGGGTGACGACGCCGTACGGGCCGTGCTGCTGACCGCGGCCGGGGAGCGGGCGTTCTGCGTGGGCCAGGACCTCAAGGAGCACATCGGCCTCCTGGCCTCCGACCGCGAGGCCGGGACCGGGGAGACCATGACCACGGTCAAGGAGCACTACAACCCCATCGTGCGGGCGCTGGCCGGAATGGCGAAGCCCGTGGTGGCCGGGGTCAACGGGGTCGCGGCCGGGGCCGGGTTCGGGCTCGCGCTGGCCGCGGACTACCGGGTCGTGGCCGACACCGCCGGCTTCAACACGTCCTTCGCGGGTGTCGCCCTTACTGCGGACTCCGGCATCTCCTGGACGCTGCCCAGGGTCGTCGGACCCGGGCGCGCCGCCGACCTGCTGCTGTTCCCGCGCACGATCACGGCGCAGGACGCGTACGACCTCGGGATCGCCAACCGTCTCGTGCCCGCGGGCGAGTTGCACGCGGAGGCCGAGAAGGTGGCGCGGGCGTTGGCCGGCGGGCCGACGGTCGCCTACGCGGCGCTGAAGGAGTCCGTCGCCTACGGCTTCTCGCACACCCTTGAGGAGACGCTGGAGAAGGAGGACGAACTCCAGGCTCGGGCGGGCGCGTCGGAGGATCACGCGATCGCTGTGGAGGCGTTCGTCAACAAGGAGACGCCGAAGTACTTGGGGCGCTGAACCGACTCAGGGGAGGCGGGCCACACAGTCCGCCAAGTGGTCGTTCACCAGTCCGCACGCCTGCATCAGGGCGTACGCCGTCGTGGGCCCCACGAATTTCAGGCCCCGCTTCTTGAGGGCCTTTGACAGGGCCGTCGACGCCTCCGTGACCGCCGGGACGTCCCCGAGTGTCTTCGGGGCCGGGCCCGGCTTCGGGGCGTGGGACCAGATGAAGTCGTCGAGTTCGCCCGGCGCCCAGTCGGCCAGCACGCGCGCGTTGGCGATCGTCGCGTCGATCTTGAGGCGGTTGCGGATGATGCCCGTGTCGAGGAGCAGGCGTTCACGGTCGGCGTCCGTGAAGGTCGCGACCTCCGCGATCTTGAAGCCCGCGAACGCGGCCCGGAATCCCTCGCGGCGGCGCAGGATCGTGATCCAGGAGAGGCCCGACTGGAAGGCCTCCAGGGAGAGGCGCTCGTAGAGGGCGTCGTCGCCGTGGACCGGGCGGCCCCACTCCTCGTCGTGGTACGTGATGTAGTCCTCGGTGGACAGCGCCCAGGGGCAGCGCAGACCGCCGTCGGGACCGGCCACGGCCTCGCTCACTGGTGGTCGCCTTCCACGGGCTTCTCGATCGAGACGCGGTGGCTCTGCGCGCCCGCCAGCGCGGACTCCAGGTCGGCGATCCGGGCGTCGCGCTCGGCGAGTTCGGCGGCGATGCGGCTCAGCGCGTCGTCCACCTCGGCCATGCGGTAGCCCCGCACGGCGAGCGGGAAGCGGATGCTCTCCACGTCGGCCTGGTCGACCGGCCGGTCCGGGGGCAGCGCGTCGTCGAGGCGCTCGGGCGCGACGTCGGGCAGCGGGGCGTTCTCGCCGCCGCCGATCACCGAGAGGGTCACGGCGCCGACCACGACGGCCAGCCCGACGACCAGGAACAGGAACATGAACATCGCTGGGGTCTCCACGGGCGTCGAGGTCGGACGTGCCGAAGCCGAATGTGTCAGGGTCCGATCGTGCCATGCGACGCTGACAGTTAGGGTCACAGGCGGCTGAAGACCGGTCGGTACTAGGAGAGGTCACAGGGGATGCTCAGGCTGGGCAGGCGTGAATTCGACGCGCACGAGCCGGTGATCATGGCGATCGTGAACCGGACCCCGGACTCCTTCTACGACCAGGGGGCGACGTTCCGCGACGAGCCCGCCCTCGCGCGCGTGGAGCACGCCGTGGCCGAGGGCGCCGCCATCATCGACATCGGCGGAGTGAAGGCCGGCCCCGGTGAGGAGGTCACCGCCGAGGAGGAGGCGCGGCGTACGGTCGGTTTCGTGGCCGAGGTGCGGCGGCGCTTCCCGGACGTGATCATCAGCGTCGACACCTGGCGGCACGAGGTCGGCGAGGCCGTCTGCGAGGCCGGCGCGGATCTCCTGAACGACGCGTGGGGCGGCGTCGATCCGCGGCTCGCGGAGGTCGCCGCGCGGTACGGCGTGGGTCTTGTGTGCACGCACGCGGGCGGCGCCGAGCCGCGGACCCGGCCGCACCGGGTGACGTACGACGACGTCATGGCCGACATCCTGCGCGTGACCCTGGGGCTCGCCGAGCGGGCCGTTTCGCTGGGCGTGGCCAGGGAGTCGGTGCTGATCGATCCCGGGCACGACTTCGGGAAGAGCACGCGGCACAGTCTGGAGGCGACGCGGCGGCTCGGGGAGATGGTCGAGACGGGGTGGCCGGTGCTGGTGTCGCTGTCCAACAAGGACTTCGTGGGCGAGACGCTGGACAAGCCGGTCAAGGAGCGGGTTGTCGGGACGTTGGCGACGACTGCGGTGTCCGCGTGGCTCGGTGCCCAGGTGTACCGGGTGCACGAGGTCGCGGAGACTCGGCAGGTGCTGGACATGGTGGCGTCCATTGCCGGGCATCGGCCGCCGGCTGTGGCGCGGCGGGGGCTGGCCTGATTTTTTCGCCCCCGCCGCCCCTGCCCTCCCCCACTCTCGGCTTCGCTCGAGCGGGGGGACCCCCATCGTCCCTGGGGGCTGCCGCCCCCAGACCCCCGCTTTCGGCCTGGACGGCCTCGTCCTCAAACGCCGGACAGGCTGAAAAGAACCACCGTTACCGGCCGGCTTCCTTCGAGACCAGCGCTACCGCCTCGTCCACGTCGTCCGTCACGTGGAACAGCAGGAGGTCCTTCTCCGACGCCTTGCCCTGGGCGATCAGGGTGTTCTTCAGCCAGTCGACGAGGCCGCCCCAGTACTCGCTGCCGAAGAGGACGATCGGGAAGCGGGTGACCTTCTGGGTCTGCACGAGGGTGAGGGCCTCGAAGAGTTCGTCGAGGGTGCCGAGGCCGCCGGGGAGGACCACGAAGCCCTGGGCGTACTTGACGAACATCATCTTGCGGACGAAGAAGTAACGGAAGTTCAGGCCGATGTCGACGTAGGGGTTGAGCCCCTGCTCGAAGGGCAGCTCGATGCCCAGGCCGACGGAGATGCCCTTGGCCTCCAGGGCGCCCTTGTTGGCCGCCTCCATGGCTCCGGGGCCGCCTCCGGTGATCACGGCCCACCCGGCCTCCACGAGGGCGTGTCCGAGCCGTACGCCCGCTTCGTACTCCGGTGAGTCCGGCTTGGTGCGGGCCGAGCCGAACACGCTGATCGCGGGCGGCAGTTCGGCCAGTGTGCCGAAGCCCTCGATGAACTCCGACTGGATGCGCAGAACGCGCCACGGGTCGGTGTGGACCCAGTCCGAGGGGCCGCCCGCGTCCAGAAGACGCTGGTCGGTCGTGCTCGCGGTCACCTGGCCGCGCCTCCGGAGGACCGGTCCCAGGCGCTGTTCCTCCGGTGGCTGCTGCTTGCCCTCGGGGTTGCCTGTAGCCATGTGCGCTCCCTCCACTTGCAGGTGTTTCGTACCTCAGCGTAGGTCTACGCGGGTTACGGAGGGGGGACATACGGATGTCAGGCGGTGAGCCAGTCCCGCAGCCGCCGCTCCGCCTCGGGGATGAGAGCCGCCTCGACCCTCTCGTCCACCTTGTGGGCGAGGAGTTGGGCGCCCGGGCCGTAGTTCACCGCGGGCACTCCCAGGGCGCTGAAACGGGCCACGTCCGTCCAGCCGAACTTGGGGCGGGCCTCGCCGCCGACGGCCGCCATGAAGGCCGCAGCGGCCGGGTGGGTCAGGCCGGGGCGGGCTCCTCCGGTGTGGTCGTCCACGACGAACTCGTCGACCCCGCAGTCGGCGAAGTACTCGCGCACGAAGGCCTCCGCCTCCGCCTCGCTGCGGTCGGGCGCGTAGCGGAAGTTGACGACCAGGGTGCACGCGTCGGGGATGACGTTGGTGGCGACTCCCCCTTCCACCCGCACCGCGTTGAGGCCCTCGTGGAACTGAAGGCCGTCCACGACCGGCGTGCGGGGCTCGTACGCGGCGAGCCTGGCCAGTGCCCTGGAGGCGGCGTGGATCGCGTTGGAGCCCATCCACGCGCGCGCGGAGTGCGCTCGTTCGCCCTTGAACTTCAGGAACACCCGGAGCGTGCCCTGGCAGCCGCCCTCGACCTGACCGTCCGTCGGCTCCAGGAGGACCGCGAAGTCGCCCGCCAGCCACTCGGGACGGGCCTCGGAGACGTGCTTGAGGCCGTTGAGGGGAGCGGCGACCTCCTCGTTGTCGTAGAAGACGAACGTCAGGTCGCGGTTGGGGGCCGGGACCGTGGCCGCGAGGCGGAGTTGGACGGCGACGCCGGACTTCATGTCGCAGGTGCCGCAGCCCCACAGGACGCCGTTCTCGTCGAGGCGCGAGGGGACGTTCCCGGCGATCGGGACCGTGTCGATGTGGCCGGCCAGAATGACGCGTTCCGAACGGCCCAGGTTCGTGCGCGCGACGATGTTGTTGCCGTACCGGTCGACCGTCAGGTGGGGCAGGGCGCGCAGCGCGGTCTCGATCGCGTCCGCGAGGGGCTTCTCGCTGCCGCTCTCCGAGGGGAAGTCGACGAGCTGCGCGGTGAGCAGTGCGGCGTCCAGCGTGAGGTCAAGTGGGGTATCGGCCATGCCGTCGACCCTAACGCGAAGGGCGTCTCCACCGTTTGTCCACACCCGGCTCAGCGGTAACAGGAGCCTCCGCTACCTTGTGGGGATGCCTGAGCAGTCCCCCACCCCAAAGAAGCGTCGACGCGGCCGCCTCTTCCGGTTCTCAGCCGCCTTCGTGGTGCTGCTCGCTGTCGCGGGCTATCTGGTCGTCCAGTACGTCACCGGCGGCCGGGGCGGGCCCGGTTGCAAGGTGGTCTCCGGGAAGGACGACGGCCAGGAGTTCGAGTTCACGCAGGAGCAGACGATGAACGCGGCGACGATCGCCGCCGTAGGCACCGGGCGCGGTATGCCCGAGCGGGCCGTGACGATCGCGCTCGCGACCGCCCTCCAGGAGTCGCAGCTCGTCAACATCACCCACGGGGACCGGGATTCGCTCGGCCTGTTCCAGCAGCGGCCCTCGCAGGGCTGGGGCACCGAGAAGCAGATCATGGACCCGACGTACGCGGCGGGCGTCTTCTACGAGCACCTCGCCAAGGTGGACGACTACCAGAAGCTCCCCCTCACGGTCGCCGCGCAGCGCGTGCAGCGCAGCGGTTACCCGGAGGCGTACGCCAAGCACGAGCCCGACGCCACGCTGCTGTCCGCCGCCCTCACCGGGCAGTCGGCCGCCACGCTGACCTGCCAGGGCCTCCCGGACACCACCGTGACCACCACCGGCCCGGACGCCGTACGGGCCGCGCTGGTACGGGACTTCGGGCGCGAGGTGCTGAAGGAGACCGGCGCGGAGGTGACCGGCGGGGCGACGACGTCCAAGGGCACGTCCAAGTCGAAGACGAAGACCACGGCCACGCCGGCTCCGAGCGCGAGTGCGACCGGCGGGAGCAGCACGGTGACCCTGCCGGTGCGGTCCGGCAGTACGAAGACCGGCTGGCAGCTCGCCCACTGGGCGGTGGCCAACTCCTCGGCGCTGCACATCGACCGCGTGTCGTACAACGGCCGCGAGTGGGCCGCGGGCAGCGCGAACGACCCGTGGCACTCGACCGGCACGAAGGCCGCGGGCGGGGTCCGCATCCAGACCGAGGCACCGACCGGGCAGTAGTACGGGTCCTCACCCGTAGGAGTTATGCGTGGTCGATCAGGGGCCGCGGGTGCTCAGGTTTTCGCGTGGTCACCCACAGGTGCGCCGGAGTCCTTGAAAACAAAGGGCTGCAAGCATTCGACGGGCTTTCGGGACGGGCGACCTTTGTCCGTTTTTATCCGTAGCTGATAATGCGACGCATTGCCAACTCTTTACGTTGGCGCTCCGCAACCTTCGCGCGCTTCGAGCGGTAGTCACTGCGTCCGAGCCCGGAGATCAACACAAGGAGCATCATGTCCCTCCCCCTGACCCGCCGGATCGCCCGTGCCGCGCTGCTCGTCGCAGCGGGAGCGGCAGCCGGGGTCGGTGCGGCCGGCTCCGCCAGTGCGGCCCCCTCCCTGCCGGCCACCCCGAACCTGGGCGCGCTGACCGCCCTGGACGGGGCGAGCGTCGGCAACACGGTCGACGGCGCCAGCCAGAACGTCACGGGGGTCGCCGGCAAGTCCGGTGGCCAGACGCTGGAGAAGGCGGTGCCGGCCGCAGGCAAGACCGGCGGGAAGGTCGCCAAGACGGTGGCTCCGGCTGCGCAGCATGTCGCCGGGGACACGGCTGGGCAGGCCGGCGGCCTGCTCGGTGACACCGCCAAGACCGCCACGGCGGGTGGCGGGCTGCCGACGGACGCGGTCACCAAGGGTGGGTTGCCGACGGCCCAGGAGCTGCCGTTGAAGGGACTGCCGCTCGGCTAGGCACCCTGCGTTGAAGGGGTCCAGGGAGTTCCCTGGACCCCTTTTGCATGCTGGTTGTTTGGCTGTGGGCCGGTGGGGGCTGGGCGCGCAGTTCCCCGCGCCCCTAAAGAACTCTCAGCTGAGCCTGTTTACGGCTGCCCGTACTCGCTCGTCCGTCGCCGTCAGCGCCACCCGTACGAAGCGGTCGCCCGCCTCCCCGTAGAAGTCGCCCGGTGCCACCAGGATGCCCAGGTCGGCCAGGTGGGCCACCGTGGCCCAGCAGGACTCGTCCCGGGTTGCCCACAGGTAGAGGCTGGCCTCGCTGTGTTCGATGCGGAAGCCGTGGGCGGTCAGCGCTTCGCGCAGGAGCGTGCGGCGGGCCTTGTAGCGGTCGCGCTGTTCCTGGACGTGGGTGTCGTCGCTCAGGGCCGCCACGACGGCCGCCTGGGTCGGGGCCGAGGTCATCATGCCGCCGTGCTTGCGGATCTCCAGGAGCGGGGCGAGGACCGCCGGGTCGCCGGCCAGGAAGGCGGCGCGGTAGCCGGCGAGGTTCGAGCGCTTGGAGAGGGAGTGGACGGCCACGATGCCGTCGTAGGAGCCGCCGTTGACGTCCGGGTGCAGGACCGAGACCGGGTCGGCCTCCCAGCCCAGTTCGAGGTAGCACTCGTCGGAGAAGATCAGGACGCCGTGCTCGCGGGCCCAGGCGACGGCCGCGGTGAGTTCCCGCTTCGAGAGGACCCTCCCGGTCGGGTTGGACGGGGAGTTCAGCCAGAGGAGCTTCAGGCCCTCGGGGTCGAGCCGCGTCGGGTCGTCGTAGACCTCGTGGTCCGCGCGGGCCAGTCGGGCGCCCACCTCGTACGTCGGGTAGGCGAGGCGGGGGTAGGCCACGCGGTCGCCGGGGCCCAGGCCCAACTGCGTGGGGAGCCAGGCGACCAGTTCCTTGGAGCCGACGATCGGCAGGACGTGGCGGTGGGTGACACCGCGGGCGCCGAGGCGGCGTTCGACCCAGCCGGTGAGCGCGTCGCGCAGGGCCGGGGTGCCCCAGACCGTGGGGTAGCCGGGCGAGTCGGCCGCGTCGATCAGGGCCTTCTGGATCAGATCGGGGACCGGGTCCACCGGGGTGCCGACCGACAGGTCGACGATGCCGCCCGGGTGCGCCGTCGCCGTCTTCTTGTACGGCTCCAGCTTGTCCCAGGGGAAGGTGGGCAGACGGTCGGAGACTGCGGACACGGTTGCTCGCTCACTTTCTTCGGTACGGCCCGATGCGGCCGGTACGGACCGGTACGACCCGACACGGCAAACGCCTCGGCCCCGTAGGGCGCTGATCGGGCGTGATCAGGCCGTACGGGACCGAGGCGGCGCGTCTGCGCGGGCCGCTCTTACTGGTTCTGCGGCGGCAGCGCGGCGACGAAGGGGTGGTCGCGCTCGATCAGGCCCAGCTTGCTGGCACCGCCCGGGGAGCCGAGCTCGTCGAAGAACTCGACGTTCGCCTTGTAGTAGTCCTTCCACTCCTCGGGAGTGTCGTCCTCGTAGAAGATCGCCTCGACCGGGCACACCGGCTCACAGGCTCCACAGTCGACGCATTCGTCCGGGTGGATGTACAAGGACCGTGAGCCCTCGTAGATGCAGTCGACCGGGCACTCCTCGATGCACGCCTTGTCCTTGACGTCGACACAAGGCTGCGCGATGACGTAGGTCACGCTGTCGTTCCTCCTCGATAGGGCGCTGGCGGGCCTCCGTAGGCTCCGCCGCCAGGCGCGCTGGAGCGCGGCGTCGTCCATGCCCGCACCTAGTATCTCCGTTCCGGGGCGTGATCCATACAGGAGGGGTGAACTGACCTGTGGAAATCTCTGCGGCCGGACGTCTCGAGGTCCGCATCACCGCTGCTGACGTGGGCAAACGGGTGTCCGTCAGGCGCTTGGCAGGTACGGAAGACACGACGGAGAAGTTCACCGACACGGTGGGTGTTCTCACATCATGGGACAGCGGTGTGCTCACGATCACACGGAAAGGTGGGGAGTCCGTGCATATTTCGGAATCCTCGCTGGTGGCGGGCAAGGTCGTCCCGGCCGCTCCGGCCCGTCGGCGGGGCCCCGCCGCGGGCTACCGGGAACTGGCGCAGGTCTCCGCGCGCGGCTGGCCGCCGGTGGAGAGCGAGCGGCTCGGCGAGTGGGAGCTGCGCGCCGCCGCCGGATTCACCCGCCGCGCCAACTCCGTGCTCCCGCTCGGCGATCCCGGCCTGCCTCTCGACGCGGCCCTCACCTCCGTACGACGGTGGTACGGCGACCGCGGCCTGCCCGCCTACGTCCAGACCGCGACCGGCGCCGAGGGCACGCAGGAGCTGCTCTGCGCCGAACTGGAGCGGCGCGGCTGGACCCGGGAGGTGACGGCCGAGCTGTGGGTCGGGGCCCTGGCCCCGGTCGCCGACCGGGCCGACCCGGCCGGGGTCGTCCTCTCCAGGACGGCCGACGACGCATGGCTGGCCCGCTATCAGCGCAAGGGGGTGAGCGAGGTGGCCCTGAAGGTGCTGGGCGGCGGCCCGTCGGTGTGGTTCGCGACCGTGCCCGGGGAAGGTGCCGAGCCTGCCGCGATCGGGCGGTGTGTGGTCGACGGCCGGTGGGCCGGTTTCGGTGCCGTCGAGGTCGATCCGGCGCTACGGCGGCGAGGGCTCGGCTCGCTCGTCATGGCCGCGTTGGCCTCGCGGGCGCTGGAGGAGGGGGCGTCGGCCGCGTGGTTGCAGGTCGAGACGGACAACGCGGGGGCGCGGGCGCTGTACACCGGGATGGGGTTCGCGGCGCATCACGCCTACCACCACTATCGCGAGCCGGCCTCGACCGATGGCATCGGTGACATCGGTGACGTCCCTGCCACCGGTGACATCGGTGCCGGCGGTCGCGACGGTTCGTCGTGAGGGGGTTCGAGTTCGCCATGCCCGTTCCCTGTCCCTCTCCCCCGTCGCCCGAGCGGTCGGCGGAGGTGCGTGCCTGGTTCGCCGAGGAGGCCCGGTCCGAGCGGCCCGATCTGACCACGCTCTGCCTGCTGGTGGGCGCTACGGCCGACGGGGCGCTGGACGACGCCGGCATCGACGCGGCGCAGGTCGAACTGGACCGGCTGGCCGGGCAGTTGCCGTACCGTCCCGGCGGGCCCTCCGCCTGGGCGAACGCGCTGCACCAACTCCTCGGCGTCCGCTTCGAGTTCCGCGGTACGCCCGGCGACTACCAGCGGCTGGGGTCCTCGCTGCTGCACGACGTCCTGCGCCGGCGGCGCGGGCTGCCCATCCTGCTGTCCGTGGTGTGGATGGAGGTCGCGCGGCGGGCCGGGGCTCCGGTGTACGGGGTCGCGCTGCCGGGGCACTTCGTGGTGGGGTTCGGGCCGGCGGAGGAACAGGTGCTGGCCGATCCGTTCGACGGGGGGCGGGTGTTGTCGGGCGGCGATGCGGAGTTGCTGGTCGCGGGGGCGACGGGAGCTTCGCTGGAGCCCTCGATGCTTGTGCCTGCGGCGCCGCTGGAGGTCGTTTCGCGCGTCCTGAACAACATCCGGGCGTGGGCTGCGGCTCGGCCGGAACGGTCGGATGTCGCCCTGTGGGCCGTCGAGTTGGCGTTGCTGTTGCCCTCGCATTCGGCACGGTTGCGGTACGAGCGGGCTCAACTGCTGGTTGAGCGGGGGGATTTCCTTACCGGGGCAGCCGAGTTGGAGGCGTATGCGGAGGTGGTGGCCGTGGTGGACGAACCTGCTGCTGATCGAGTTCGGGGGCAGGCCCAGTCCGCAAGGGCCAGGTTGAACTGAGTTGGCCGGCGATTTACAGCCAGCCCTTCTCCCTCGCGATCCGCACCGCCTCCGCCCTGTTCCTCACCGCCAACTTCTGGATTGCCGTCGACAGATAGTTGCGGACCGTCCCCTGGGACAAGTGCAGCGCCTTGGCCAACTCCGCGTTCGTCGAGCCGTCCGCCGCCGCCCTCAGGATCTCGCGCTCGCGGTCGGTCAGCGGGTTGGCGCCCTCTGCGAGTGCCGCCGCGGCCAGAGTCGGGTCGATGACCCGCTCCCCCGCCAGTACCTTCCGTACCGCTGCCGCGAGTTGGGCCGCCGGGGCGTCCTTCACCAGGAACGCGTCGGCGCCCGCCTCCATCGCGCTGCGGAGGTAGCCGGGGCGGCCGAAGGTCGTGAGGACGACCAGCTTCACCTCGGGGAGCGCCTTGTGGACCTGGGCCGCCGCCTCGATGCCGGTGCAGCCGGGCATCTCGATGTCGAGGAGGGCCACGTCGACGCCGTGGTCCCGGGCCGCCGCCAACACCTCGTCGCCGCGCGCGACTTGGGCGACGACCTCGATGTCGTCCTCCAGGCCGAGCAGTGCGGCCAGTGCCTCGCGGACCATCGACTGGTCCTCGGCGAGGAGGACCTTGATCGTACGGCTCATGCGGGGGATCCTACGTCCGCCGAAGCGGCCGGAACGCCCGTGGGCACCCGGGCGACCAGCCGGAAGCCGTGTTTGAGTCGGGTCGTCTCCAGGGAGCCGCCGACCTTCGCGAGGCGCTCGGTGAGGCCCGTCAGACCGTTGCCGGGACCCTTGCCCGAGCCGCCCGAGCCGTTGTCCTCGACGGAGAGTTCGAGCATCGGGCCGTCCAGGGTCTGGCGCCGGACCACCTCGACCAGGCAGCGCTGGGCGCCGCTGTGCCGTACGACGTTGGTGATCGCCTCGCGCAGGGCCCAGGCGAGGGCGGACTCGCTGTCCTCGGGGACGTCGGCGAGGTCCGGCTCGGCGGGGAGGTCGGCCGTGACGCCGGCCGCCGTCAACGCGACCTGGGCACCCGCGAGTTCGCCGGGGAGGCGGGGTCGGCGGTAGCCGGTGACGGCCTCGCGGACGTCCACCAGGGCCTGGCGGCTGACCTGTTCGATGTCGGCGACCTGCTGGGCCGCCTTGTCGGGGTGGTCGGGGAGCATCCGGCCGGCCAGCTCGCTCTTCAGCGTGATCAGGGAGAGGGAGTGGCCGAGCAGGTCGTGCAGGTCCCGGGCCAGGCGCAACCGCTCCTCGTTGGCCGCCAGTTGGGCGACCGTGGCGCGGGCCTTGCGCAACTCGACCGTCGTGCGCACGAGTTGCCGTACTCCCGTCATGGAGTAGCCGATGAGCAGCACCACCAGGAAGAGGCCCCAGGCGTCGTCCAGGTCGTGGGCGTGCCAGCCCGCCAGCATCATGGCCGCGGTGGTCAGCGGGATCGTCCAGTACGCGGCGCGCAGCGGGAGAGCCGCCCCGCAGGAGACGGAGACGTAGACGAAGAGGCCGATCCAGGAGCCGCCGAGGGTGAGGGCCAGGGTCACGGCGAGCACCCAGAGCACGGTGATCAGGGCCGCGACGAACCGGCCCGCGTAGGGCCGGCCCATGGAACGGAAGACCACGGTCAGGTAGGCCGAGACGAAGGCCACCAGGCCGACCCAGCCCGCCGCCGTGGCCGGGGTGGTGTGGTGGCCGGAAAGCAGGTCCTTCACGGGCCCGCTGAGGAAGACCAGCCACGGCAGGACCCACACCAGCTTGCGCACCGCCTCGGAACGGTTGCGGGGCGGCTGGCCGATCCGGACCAGCCGGTCGGCCCGGGCCTCCTCCTCGGACCTCAGGTCTTCCGTCATCGCGCTCACGCCTTCAGCGTGTCCTTCCGGTACAGCCAGGCCGCCCCGCCCGCGAAGAGCGCGAAGTAGACGACGAGGAGGGTGATGTCCTTGGCATGGGGCGACCGGCTCTGCTCGATGGCCTGCCCCAGCGCAGCGTACGCGTGCGTGGGCAGCCACTTCGCGATGTCCTGGAGCCAGGTCGGGAAGGTCGTGGACGGGAACCAGAGGCCGCCGAGGATCGACAGCCCGAAGTAGACGATCATCGTGATCGGGCGGACCGCGTCCCCGGAGGCGAGGTACCCGATGGCCACCCCGAGCGCGGCGAAGACCAGGCTGCCGGCCCAGATCGCGCCGGTCAGCGCGAGCCACTGCCAGGCCTCCAGCCGTACGTCCTTCAGCACGGCGGCGACGATGAACACGACCACGATGGAGGGCAGGCTGACCACGGCGGCGCTGGCGGTCTTGGCGAGGACGTAGCCGCGTCCGGGCAGGGTGGTCAGCCGCAGCTGCCGTACCCAGCCGTTCTCGCGCTCCTTGGCGATGCGCTCGCTGTTGCCCATGAGGACGGCGGTCAGGGCGCCGAAGGAGGCCATGGAGACCATGACGTACTTCGCGATGCTCAGGCCGGTGCCGTCTACCGTGCCCGTCTGGTTGGAGACCAGCAGGAAGATCACCGAGGGGTAGATCACCGAGAAGAACAGGAACTTGCGGTTGCGCAGGGCGCGGGTGAGTTCCAGCTTGATGAGACTGTTCATGACTGCTTGGCCTCCTCGGCGGTGGTGATGGCGACGAAGGCCTGCTCCAGGCCGAGTCCGGCGACTTCGAGGTTGCGGGGGTAGACGCCGAGGCCGTAGAGCGCGTGGACGGTCGCGTCGGCGTCGGTGGACTGGATGCGGATCGTCTGACCGGAGATGTCGATGGTGGTGAGGAAGGGGAGGGCCCGCAGCGGCGCCTCGTCGATCTCGCCGTCCAGGTCGAAGGCGACCCTGCGGGCGCCCGCCTTCGCCTTGATCTCGGCGGAGGTGCCGTCGGCGAGCAGCCGGCCGCGGTGCAGGACCAGGACGCGGTCCGCGATGGCGTCGGCCTCTTCGAGGTAGTGGGTGGCGAAGAGGACCGTACGGCCCTGGTCGGCCTGTTCGCGCATGGTGGCCCAGAAGGCCTGCCGGGCGGAGACGTCCATGCCGGTGGTCGGTTCGTCGAGGACGATCAGGTCGCTGTCGCCGGCGGTCGCGAGGGCGAAGCGGACGCGCTGGGCCTGGCCGCCGGAGAGCTTGTTGACCTTGCGGTCGGCGATCTGGGCGATGCCCGCGCGGGCGATCACATCGGTGACCTTGTAGGGCTTCGGGTGCAGGTCGCAGGCCAGCTTGACCAGTTCGCCGACCGTGACCTCGTCCATCAGTCCGCCGCTCTGGAGCATCGCGCCCACCCGGCCGGCGACGATGGCCTCGCGGGGGCTGGTGCCGAAGACGCTGACCGTGCCGCTGTCGGCGTGCTTGAGGCCGAGCAGCAGATCGAGGGTGGTGGACTTGCCGGCCCCGTTCGGCCCCAGCAGGGCCACCGTCTCCCCCGGGTGCAGCGCGAGCGACAGCCCGTCGACGGCCCGGACCTCGCCGTAACTCTTGCTCACCTGGTCGAACCCGACCACCGGGGTGGCGGTGGTCGCCGCTGTTGTCGTCATGGCACCCATCGTGGCCGCCGGGGCCTGGCACGCGGCAGTGTCGGCGGTCCTGAGTGGCGGATGACAGATGTCATACGGAGCGGATGACGGAAAGCCGAGCGGCCCTGCCCCCTTGGTCGGAAAGCCGAGCGGCCCCCGCCCCCTGGTCGGGGAGGCGAGGGCCGCTCGGCGGAGAATCCGTCACGTGTTGCCGGTCACGAGAAACTTCTGACCGTTGTATTCGAGCCAGATATCAATGGCCTTGTGGTCGGTGAAATTCTTCGAGCAGTAGACCCATTTGCCGACACCGGCCTTGTTGATGCACTTTCCCTTGCGGTTTCCCGTGAGCCAGTACCCGGTGACGGACTTGCCGTCCTTCTTCTCGTCCCTCACGTAAATACCGTCGTCGCCCCGGTCGAAGCAGACGCGGCCGATGGGGAGGCCGATCGCGCAGGCATCGCCGTGCTGATTGAAATAGCCGAGCTCGTCCGGGTCGTAGGCGGTGACGATCCCGGTGTCGACCTCCCAGGAGGCCGCCGAGGCGGACCCCGTGAAGACGCCGAGAATCCCGATGGCGGCCGCAGCGGAAACCATCGGTACGGCAGGACGACGTCGCACATTTCCCCCTTGCGTTGGTGAATCGGAGAATATCATCCACCGCACACCAAAGGGGCAATCAGGACGCCGTCGTGCCCAAGACCACTTCGATTGTCAATTGTCCTGCGGAATGGTGACGATACGCGCCGCGGATGTCTTTCCACGCAGTGCCTCGCGCAGTCCGACAGCGACGTCCGTCGGTGCCACGGCGGTCTTCGAGCCGTTTCCGCGCTCGATCTGCACGCCGTCGAACGTGCTGCCGTAGAGCGTCTTCAGCACGTTGAGGTCGTAGTGCTCGACGAGTTTGCCGTTGAGGGCCTGCACGGTCAGGAACTTGTAGATCGAGTTCTGCGGGCTGAAGGAGACCGCGTGCGTGGCGTCCGTCCTGATCGTCACGTTGGCCGACATCGCGAGCTTCGCGAAGTCCTTCATCTCGCGGTCGACCTCGGCGTTCGTGACCGTCGGCTCCTTGGTGGTCGTCGGGACCGTCACCGTGGTGGCCGTGCCGGTCTCCACCTCGGTGCGGTACGCCTCCTCGACAGCCGTGACGGAACCGGCCGGGTCGATGGCCTTGCCCGCCTTGCCGTAGACGGCGACCGCCTTGCCGGCCTTGAACTCGATCGTGCCCTCGGTCACCGCACCGGTGCCGGAGCCGCCGCCGAGGTTCGCCAGGGCGGCCTGGAGCTTCTCCTCGTCCGTCGGCATCTCGGGCTGAACGACGCGCTCCTGGCCGAAGAGCGAGCCGATCACGGAGACCGGGTTGTAGTCGCTGGTGGCGGCCTTGCTGACGGTGGTCGCGAAGTCGAACTGAAGCCCCGCCTGGTCCGGCTTCAGCGAGACGGTCCTGCCGCCCACCGACAGCTTCAGCGGCTTGTTCACCCGGTCGCCGAACGCGTCGTCGAGCTTCTTGACGGCGTCGTCACGGGTGCCGCCGCCGATGTCGACGCCGAGCACGGTGGTGCCCTTGGGCACGTCGGTGTGGTTCATCAGCAGCCCGGCACCGTAGGCACCGCCCGCGATGACGAACACGCCGACGCCGAGCAGGACCAGCTTGCTGCGGCCCTTCTTCTTTTTCTTCGCCGCGCTCTTGCCCGCGTTCTTGGCGGCGGGCGCGCTCTGCGCCGAGCCGGACTCGGGCAGCTTCGGGGGCGTGTGGGGAAGCGGTCCGTCCGGGTGGGTGCCCGTGCCGAACGGCGCGGTGCCGCTGCCCGGGACGACCGGCATACCGCTGGTGACGGTGTGTCCGGAGACCTGGTCGGCGGGGGCGCCGTAGCCGGGCATGCCGGGCTGGGCGAGCTTCTGCGGGGTGAGGATCGCGGTGTCGTCGCTGAGACCGCCGCCGGGGATCATGCCGGGGAGACCGGCGCCGCCGGCCGTACCGGGGCCGCTGAGTCCCATGGCGGGGCCCGCGCCGGGACCGCCGGGACCCGCGCCCGGACCTCCAGGGCCGCCGGGAACACCCGGGCCCCTGCCGCGACCGGCGTGCCGGCCGGGGGCCGCAGCACCGGGGCCGCCGGGAACACCAGGGCCACCCGGGCCGCCCGAACCGTCGGCGTAGCCGCTCAGCGCGCTGGGCGCGCCCGGGGCGCCGCCCATGGGGCCGGGCGGCAGCATCAGGCCGTCGCCGGTGACCGGGCCGCCGGTCGGGCCCGCGGGGCCCTGGGGGCCGCCCTGGCCGCCGCGCCCGTTCGGGCCGTTGAAACCGCTGGGTCCGCCGGGACCGCCCTGGCCGCCGGGGCCCATGCCCTGGCCGTCGGGTCCGGGGAACTGCTCGATGCGCGGGCCGTGACCGTTGGTCCCGGGGAAGCCCTGGCCGTTCGTCTCGGGGTAGCCCCCCAGCGCACCCTGACCGCCGGGCCCGGGGAAGCCGCCCTGCTCGCCGCCCTGGCCGCCCGCTCCGGGCAGGCCGCCCTGCTCGCCCTGACCGTTCCCGGAGAAGTACGGCAGGTCATCGCGGCGGGGTTCGCCGGGGCCGCCGCCCGGACGGGAGCCGTTGCCCAGCGAGCCCGCCGCCAGCGCCTCGGTCACGTCGAAGGAGCCGGTGCCGCCGCCGTGCCCGGGGGCCACGGGTCCGCCACCGGTGGCACCGGCGAACCCGGCACCGTTCGTACCGCCGTTCGCGCCGCCCGGCCGGGAGGCGCTCGGCAGGCCCATGGCGCCGACCACACCGCCGGGCCGGCCGCCGGTCGGCCGCGCACCGCCGGGCGCGCCCGAGGCGCCCGCAGGCGGCGCGCTCGGGGTTCCGGCGGCCGAACCGCCCGCAATCCCCGCGCCGTTGGTGCCGCCACCGCCCTGACCGCCCTTCGCGGGGCCGGACTTGCGTGGCGCGAACCAGTCGCTCGTCTTCTCCTCGGGCGTGGGCAGGGCGAGTTCGGCGGTCGGCTCGACGACGCCGGTGGGCAGCGCGGAACTCGGCAGCTGCGTCTCGGCGGTCGTGGACCCGTCGGCGGACTCGGTGTCCGCGACGGGCGTGCGCACGACGACCGGCGGAATGGGCCGCGACCCGGGGATGTTGATCCGGATCCGGGTCGTCAGCGTCGTCTCGGTCTTGCGTTCCTCCGGCTGCGCGGCCGAACGCCCCGCATCCGTACGGTCGTCGGAAGCCGCCGGCGTCCCGTACGGCGGGGTCCCCGAGGGGTAAGCGGCTCCGCCGCGCCCGTCGGGCCCGGAGGACGGAGTGTCAGTTTCACGACTCAAGGCAGGTTCTCCCGGTTGGCTCCGCCGCCCGACACCCACGGGCGACTCGGCGGCGCGCACCACCATACTGGCCACTTCTTGGCGGTATCCCACGGCCGCTGGGGAAACCCACACCGGACTCGCACGCGCGCGTCACCGCGAAGTGGTACGTCACTTGCCAAGTCGGACGTCAGGGCCGCTTGGTTGCCGCCCCAAACCCAACGTGGCGCAGATCACAGCAACAGCCATTCCACCGAGCAGGAAGAGATAGGAACCGACTCCCGCGCCGAAGAGGAAGTCGCCCTCCGGACGGCTGGCGGTGAGCAGGACGACGGCCACCATCCAGCCGGCCGCGGGCGCGACGGCCCCGCCCCTGCCGTCGGCCGCTCTCGCCCCGCCGAGGAAGAGTCCGCCCGCTCCGGCGAGCGCGAGCAGCAGTCCGCCGGGGAACCAGCCGCCCTGCACCAGCGCCCCGGCCGCCCCGACGACGGCGCCGAGCACGAAGAGCCCGAGGTAGGCCAACACCCGTAGTCCGGAAGGCCGTTGCAGCGGCTGGGCGAGCAGGCTTCCGCCGCCCTGGTTGGCGCTCGTCACAGGCCCAGCCCTTCGAAGAGGTCGGTCTCGGGCGCCGGGCCGCCGGCCCCGCCCTTGACCAACTCGTAGTACTCGGTGGTGAGGATCGGTTGCGCGAGGTGGTTGGAGAGCACGAAGTACGGCTCGTCCGGGGCGACTTCGATCTGGGTCGCGTGCGCGCGCATCGCGGCGGTCTTGGCGGCGGCGTGGGCGGTGCCGTCGATCACGGTGGTGATCCGCCCGTCGTCCACGACACCCGGGACGTCGTCCACGGCAGCGGTCTCCCCGAAGGGAAGCTCCGGCAGCGCGTCCCGCAGCCGCGCGAAGCCCTCCTCGACGACGGTCCGGGGTACGCGGTTCCAGTAGATCTTGGCGATCGACTGCCCTGCGTCTGCGGCCAGTTCGGCGGCGCGCATGGCGACGCGGTGGGCCTGGATGTGGTCCGGGTGGCCGTAGCCGCCGTCGGGGTCGTAGGTGACCAGGACCTGCGGGCGGACCTCGCGGATCACCTCGACGAGGTGTGCGGCGGCCTCGTCGACGTCGGCCTGCCAGAAGCAGTCGGGGTCGTCGTTGTCCGGGGTGCCCATCATCCCGGAGTCCTGGTAGCGGCCGGGGCCGCCGAGGAGACGGAAGTCACCGACTCCCAGCTCGGCCGTCGCGGCCCCGAGCTCACCCGCCCGGTGTTTCGCGAGCGCGGCGCCGGTCAACTGCCGCAGCGCGGGCGGAATGACCTCGCCGTGCTCGCCGAGGGTGCAGGTGACCAGCGTCACCAGGGCACCCTCAGCCGCGTACTTGGCCATGGTCGCGCCGTTGTTGATCGACTCGTCGTCCGGATGCGCGTGCACGAGCAGCAGACGACGGGCAGGCAGTTCCGTCATGTGCCCACCCTAAAGGGGGGGCCGTCAGAACTTGATGCTGCCGATCATGCTCGCGATGTTCGTCGTGAGATCGCTGATCGTGGGCGCGATGGTCGAGGAGGCCAGATAGAACCCGAGGAGGACACAGACGACCGCGTGCCCGCCCTTCAGCCCTGATTTCTTGACCAGAAGGAAGACGACGATCGCCAGCAGCACCACCGCCGAAATCGAGAGTGCCACGGCGGCTCACCTCCAATGATCCCAGGGACTCGGGGGGGTCGGACTATGGGGGCAATGGATCCATGGCGTGGATCCGTAGAGCAAATCCATACAGCAGCCAGCAGGTTCATACCCACACTGCGCTAGTGATCATAACTATCCGCGCTCGCGCATCGCTCGGCGCACAGCCGCACAAGGGGGCGCATGGCCAATATGGTCGGGTCATGACGACCGAGACCGACTCCTTCCCCCGACGGCACGCCCGTACCCAGCGGTTCACGCTCGGCGCACCGCGCGCGTTCAGCGTGGCGCCCGATGGTTCGCGGGTCGTGTTCCTGCGCTCCTCCTCCGGCGAGGACCGGGTGAACGCGCTGTGGGTCCTCGATCCGGCGGGCGGCGAGGAGCGCGTCGCGGCCGACCCGCGCGCCCTTCTGGGCGGCGCCTCGGAACATCTCTCGCCCGAGGAGCGGGCGCGCCGCGAGCGCACCCGCGAGGGCGGTGCGGGGATCGTCGGCTACGCCACCGACAGCGAGGTCGAGTTGGCGTCTTTCGCCTTGTCAGGGCGGCTTTTCACGGCCGAGCTGCGGGCCGGCACGGCACGCGAACTCCCCGTCCCCGGACCGGTGATCGACCCCCGTCCGGCCCCCGACGGACGCCACATCGCCTACGTCACCGAGGGCGCCCTGCGGGTCGTGGGAGCCGAGGGCGAGGACGACCGGGTGCTCGCCGGGCCGGAGTCGGACGAAGTCACCTATGGACTGGCCGAGTTCATCGCGGCCGAGGAGATGAGCCGTACCCGCGGCTTCTGGTGGTCGCCGGACTCGGACCGGCTGCTGGTCGCCCGGGTGGACGACACGCCGGTGGAGCGCTGGTGGATCGCCGACCCGGCCCACCCGGAGCGCGCGCCGCGCCAGGTCGGGTATCCGGCGGCGGGGACGGCCAACGCGGAGGTGCGGCTGTATGTGATCGCGCTGAACGGGGTGCGCACGGAAGTCGTATGGGACCGTGCGCGGTACCCGTATCTGGCGCGAGTGCACTGGTCAGCGGCGGGTGCGCCGCTGCTGCTCGTGCAGGCGCGGGACCAGCGCAGCCAGCTGTTCCTGGCCGTGGACCCGGACACCGGGGCGACCCGGATGGTGCACGCCGACGAAGATCCAGTTTGGCTTGATCTTTTCCCTGGCGTGCCGTGCTGGAGCCCCTCCGGACGGCTCGTGCGGATCACCGACGAGGGCGGTGCCCGGGTCCTCGCGGTCGGTGAACGCCCGCTCACCGGACCGCAGTTGCACGTCCGCGCGATACTGGACGTCTCGGACGACAACGTGCTGGTCGCGGCCTCGGCGGGCGAGGCCGCACCCGCCCCGGAGACCGGCGAGGTGCATGTCTACCGGGTCAACGAACTCGGCCTGGAGCGCGTCTCGCAGGAGCCCGGCGTGCACTCGGCGGTACGCGCCGGGGGCGTGACAGTACTGCTGTCGGCGGTGCCGGACCGGCCGGGCACGGGGGTACAGGTGCTGCGCGAGGGCAAGAAGACGCTGACGATCGCGTCGTACGCCGAAGATCCCGGTATGTCCCCGCGCATCACGTTCACCGAGGGGGGCGCACGCCGCGTCCCGTGCGCCCTGCTTATGCCACAGGACTACGACGGCGGCAGCCCTCTTCCGGTTCTGCTGGACCCGTACGGCGGTCCGCACGGCCCCCGGGTGGTCGCCGCGCACAACGCGCACCTCACCTCGCAGTGGTTCGCCGACCAGGGTTTCGCGGTGCTCGTCGCCGACGGGCGGGGCACACCGGGCCGCTCACCGGCCTGGGAGAAGGGCGTCCACCGCGACTTCACGGTCTCCCTGGACGACCAGATCGACGCCCTCCAGGACCTCGCGAAGTCCCACCCGCTCGACCTCTCGCGGGTCGCCATCAGGGGCTGGTCGTACGGCGGTTGGCTCGCCGGCCTCGCCGTGCTGCGCCGCCCGGACGTCTTCCACGCGGGCATCGCGGGCGCCCCGGTCACCGACTGGCGGCTCTACGACACCCACTACACCGAGCGGTACCTCGGCGACCCGGCCAAGGACCCGCAGTCGTACGCGAGGAGCAGCCTGGTGACGGACGACGGACTGTCCGCGCCCGCCGAGCCGCACCGCCCGCTGATGGTCGTGCACGGCCTCGCCGACGACAACGTGGTGGTCGCGCACACCCTGCGGCTGTCCTCGGCGCTGCTGGCCGCCGGCCGCCCGCACGAGGTGCTGCCACTGTCCGGGGTGACCCACATGACCCCGCAGGAACAGGTCGCGGAGAACCTGCTGCTGCTTCAAGTGGACTTCCTGAAGCGGTCGTTGGGGCTGGCGTAGGTACGGCAACGGACCGGGGCGACATGGCGCGCCCCGGTCCGTTTACGGCACCCGCACGGCCGTACGTTGTTCAGGTTGACGCGTCCGTATATCGAGATCGGGTCGGCCGAGTTGCCTGCGTGTTAACGCGGTTGATACCCGTTTGCACCCTTATTCCGCCCCATTCCCAAGATCGTCCGGGGTCTCGTCCTTCGGTACGACCGTCTTCTCCTCCGCGAAGTGACAGGCCGAGTCGTGCGCGGCGGGCCCGCTCGCGAGCCGGAACTCGGCCGGTACGGCGAGCAGCGGCACCTCCAGCGAGCAGCGCTCCTGGGCCTTCCAGCAGCGGGTGCGGAAGCGGCAGCCGGACGGGACGTTGGTCGGGGACGGCACGTCACCCGCCAGGATGATCCGCTCCCGGTGCTCGCGGGCGTCCGGGTCGGGCACGGGGACGGCGGACAGCAGCGCCTGGGTGTACGGGTGCGTCGGGTGGTCGTAGATCTCCTCGTCCCTGCCGATCTCCACGATCCGGCCGAGGTACATCACCCCGACCCGGTCCGAGATGTGACGGACGATCGACAGGTCGTGCGCGATGAAGACGTACGACAGGTCGAACTCGTCCTGGAGGCGGTCGAGGAGGTTGATGACCTGGGCCTGCACGGAGACGTCGAGCGCGGAGACGGGTTCGTCGGCGACGATGACCTCGGGGCGCAGGGCCAACCCCCGTGCGATGCCGATGCGTTGGCGCTGGCCGCCGGAGAACTGGTGCGGATACCTGTTGATGTACTCGGGATTGAGCCCCACCACGTCCAGCAGATCCTGAACCCGCTTGCGCCGGTCGCCCTTCGGCGCCACCTCGGGGTGGATCTCGTACGGCTCCCCGATGATGTCGCCGACCGTCATCCGCGGGTTGAGGGAGGTGTACGGGTCCTGGAACACCATCTGGATGTTGCGGCGGGCGGCCTTCAGGGCACGGCCGGACATCTTGCTGATGTCCTCGCCCTTGAACTTGATCGACCCTTCCGTCGGCCGCTCGAGATTGACCAGCATCTTGGCGACAGTCGACTTGCCGCACCCGGACTCCCCGACGATGCCGAGGGTCTCTCCTCTGCCCAGCGTGAAGTCGACACCGTCGACAGCCTTGACGGCACCGACCTGCTTCTTGAACAGGATGCCCTGGGTCAACGGGTAGTGCTTGACCAGTCCGGTCACTTCAAGGATCGGCTCAACCGTTGACTCGGCCATTGAGGCACTCCCTCCAGAAGTGACAGGCACTGCCCCGGTGTTGATCGACCTCGTACAGCTCGGGTTCGTCGGTCCGGCACACGTCCTGGGCCATCGGGCAACGGGGGTTGAAGGCGCAGCCGGACGGGATGTGCATCAGGTTCGGCGGGAGACCCTTGATGGCGTAGAGCTCCTGCCCCTTCTGGTCCAGGCGCGGGATGGAGTCGAGCAGACCGCGTGTGTACGGATGCGCCGGGGCCTTGTAGATGTCATGAACGGGGGCCGACTCGACGATCCGTCCCGCGTACATGACAGCGATCTTGTCGGCCACGTCGGCCACGACTCCGAGGTCGTGGGTGATGAGGATGAGCCCCATGTTGAGCTCGCGCTGCAACTCGGCGAGCAGGTCCATGACCTGCGCCTGGACGGTGACGTCGAGGGCGGTGGTGGGTTCGTCGGCGATGATGAGCGCCGGTTCGAGGGCGAGCGCCATCGCGATCATGATGCGCTGGCGCATACCGCCGGAGAACTGGTGCGGGTAGTCGCGTACGCGCTCCTTGGCGGCCGGGATCCGCACCCGCTCCATCAGCTCGACGGCCTTGGCGCGCGCGTCCTTCCGCGACATCCCCTTGTGCACGACGAACATCTCGCCGAGCTGATCGCCCACGGAGAGCACGGGGTTGAGCGAGGACAGCGCGTCCTGGAAGATCATCGCCATCTCGGCACCGCGAACCTTGCGCCGCTCCTCCTCCTTGAACTTGAGGAGGTCCTTCCCCCGGAACAGGATCTCCCCGCCGGTGATCTTCCCCGGCGGCACATCGAGAATCCCCATCACGGCCTGCGCGGTCACCGACTTCCCGGACCCCGACTCCCCCAGCACGGCGAGGGTCTCCCCCTCGTCCACGCTGTAGTTGACCCCGTTGACGGCCTTGGCGACCCCGTCCCTGGTCCTGAACTCCACGTGCAGATCCCGCACTTCGAGCAGCATGACGGCACCTCACCTCAACTTCGGGTCAAGGGCGTCGCGTACCGCGTCGCCCAGCATGATGAACGCGAGGACCGTGATCGCGAGGGCTCCGGCCGGCCAGAGGAGCATGTGCGGGGCGTTGCGGATGTAGGCGGAGGCGGAGGAGATGTCGATGCCCCAGCTGACCGTGGGGGGCTTCAGGCCTACACCGAGGTAGGACAGGGTCGCCTCCAGGGAGATGTACGTGCCGAGGGCGATGGTGGCGACGACGATCACCGGGGCCACCGCGTTCGGGGTGATGTGGCGAAGCAGGAGGCGGGAGTTGGAGGCTCCCAGCGCCCGCGCGGCCTGGACGTAGTCGTTCTGTTTGGCGGTGATGACCGAGCCGCGCGCGATGCGGGAGATCTGCGGCCAGCCGAGCAGCACCATGAAGCCGATGACCGGCCAGACCGTGTTGCTGGTGACCACGGAGAGCAGGACCAGACCGCCGAGGACCACCGGGATGGCGAAGAAGATGTCCGTGAGGCGGGACAGGATCGAGTCCCAGATTCCGCCGAAGAAGCCGGCCAGTCCGCCCAGTACCGAGCCGAAGACCGCGACGCCCAGCGTGGCGAGGACGCCGACCGTGACCGACGTACGGGTGCCGTAGACCGTGCGCGTGTAGACGTCGCAGCCCTGGCCGTCGTAGCCGAAGGGATGGCCGGGCTGGGAGCCCTCCTGGGCCTTTGCGAGGTTGCACTTGAGGGGGTTGCCGGAGGCGATCAGGGACGGCCAGAGGGAGATGACGATCAGGAAGAGGATGACCAGCGCGGAGATGATGAAGACCGGGTTGCGGCGCAGGTCCCGCCAGGCGTCGGACCAGAGGGAGCGGGGCTTCTCCCCGGGGCCCGTGCCTTCCGGTCCCCCTGGTGTCTTCTCCAGGGTCTCCGCCTCGCTGGTCGCGAGGTCCATCGCGCCGCCCATGCCGGTGCCGGCGATGGCGCGGTCCGGTTCGAACGGCTGCTCAGGCATAGCGGATCCTCGGGTCGAGTACGGCGTACAGGAGGTCTACGAGCAGGTTGGCGACCAGGAAGACGAGCACGAGGATCGTCACGAAGCCGACCACGGTCTGCGTGTTCTGCCGGACGATCCCCTGGTAGAGCTGGAAGCCGACGCCGTGGATGTTGAAGATCCGCTCGGTGACGATCGCGCCGCCCATCAGCGCGCCGATGTCGGTGCCGATGAACGTGACCACGGGGATCAGGGAGTTGCGCAGCAGGTGGCGGATGATCACCCGGCGTCTCGGGAGGCCCTTCGCCACCGCCGTGCGGACGTAGTCGGAGCGCCGGTTCTCCGCGATGGAGGTCCGGGTCAGCCGGGTGACGTAGGCGAGTGAGACCGAGGCCAGGACCAGGCCCGGCACGATCAGTTCGCTGAACGTCGCGTCCGTGGACACCGACGGCTTGATCCAGCCCCATTCCACGCCCAGCAGCAGTTGCAGCAGCAGACCGGTGACGAAGGTCGGGATGGAGATCACGATGAGGGTGAGCAGCAGCACGCTCGTGTCGATCGGACGGCCGCGCCTGAGGCCGGTGACGACCCCGAGCGCGATGCCCACGACGACCTCGATGACGATCGCCACGACGGTCAGCCTGATGGTGACGGGGAACGCGGTCGACATCAGCTCGGTGACCTTCTGGCCGTTGAACGCCGTACCGAAGTCACCGGTGAAGACGTTCCCCATGTAGGTCAGGTACTGCTGCCACACGGGCTTGTCGAGGCCGAACTCCCGCTTGAGCTGGGCGGCCGTCGCCGGGTCGCACTGCCGGTCTCCGCACAGGCCCGCGATGGGGTCGCCCATCACGTTCACCATCAGGAAGATCAACAGGGTGGCGCCGATGAAGACCGGGACCATCTGCAGCAGCCGCCGGACGACGTACCGTCCCATGCGGGCTCAGCCGACCTTGATCTCGTTGTACACGGGGACGCTGAACGGGTTGAGCGCCACGTTCGAGAGCCGGTCGGAGTAGCCCGCGCTGCCGTTCTGGTACCAGAGCGGGATGGCGGCCATGTTGTCCCGTACGACGCCCTCGGCCTGCTGGAAGAGCTTGATCGCCTTGCCGGTGTCGGTCTCCGCGTTGGCCTGGTCGACGAGCTTGTCGAAGTCCTTGTTGGACCACTGGCCGTCGTTGGAGGAGGCGTTGGTGTAGTAGAGCGGCTGGAGGAAGTTCTGGATGAGCGGGTAGTCCATCTGCCAGCCGGCCCGGAACGGCCCGGTCATCTTGTGCTGGCCGATCTGGTTGCGGAAGTCCGCGAAGGTGCCGACCGGGTTGCCGACGCAGGCCTTGTCGTTGCCGAGCGCGTTGTTGATGGAGTTGCACACGGCGTCCACCCACTCCTTGTGCGAGCCCGTGTCCGCGTTGTACGTGATCTTGACCTGGCCGCCGGGCAGCCCGCCGCCCTCCTGGACCAGCTTCTTGGCCTCGGTCGGGTTGTACTTGCAGGAGTCACCGCACAGCCCGTCCTGGAAGCCGCCCGCGGTGCCGAGCACCGGTGAGGTCCAGTCGGTGGCCGGGGTGCGGGTCTTCTGGAAGATCGTGTTGGTGATCTGGTCCCGGTTGATCGCCATGGACAGCCCCTGGCGGACCTTCTCCGAGCCGCTCTTGTTCCAGTCCTTGTCGTAGTACGGGAACGCGAGCGTCTGGATGATCCCGGCGGGGGTGTTGATGTACCGGCCGCCGAGGTCGCTCTTGACGTTCTTGAGCTGCGAGGCCGGGATGTCGTCGACGAGGTCGAGGTTGCCGGCCATCAGGTCGGTGTAGGCGGTGTTGTTGTCGGTGTAGACCTTGAGGGTCACGCCGCCGTTCTGCGCCTTGTCGGCGCCGGTGTAGCCGTCCCACTTCTTGAGCTGCATCTGCGAGCCCTTGGTGTACGACTCGATGGTGTACGGCCCGTTCCCGACCGGCTTCTTCAGCCAGGCCGCGTGGTCCGAGAAGAACGTCGACGGCAGCGGGGAGTAGGCCGCGTAGCCGAGGGTGTCCGGGAAGGTGGAGAACTTCTGGGTGAGCTTGATGGTGAAGGTGTCGGTGCCGGTCACCTTGAGCCCGGACAGCGTGGTCGCGGACTGCGAGCCGCTGTCGGGGTGGACCTTGTCGTAGCCGTCGATGTACCCGAAGAAGTACGCGTTCTTCTGGTTGTTCTTGAGGCTGGCGCCGTAGTTCCACGCGTCGACGAAGGACTTCGCGGTGACGGCCTCGCCGTTGCTGAACTTCCAGCCGCTCTTCACGGTGACCGTGAAGTTCTGCGAGTCGGTGGTCTCGATCTTGTCGGCGAGCATGTCCTGGGCCTTGCCGGTCTTCGGGTCGTACCGCTTCAGGCCGCGGAAGACCATGTCGAGGACCTTGCCGCCCTGCACCTCGTTGGTGTTGGCGGGCTCCAGCGGGTTCTGCGGGTCTCCCCAGGAGGCACTGAGCACCGCGCTGCCGTCACCGCCGCTGCTGCCGCTGCCGCTGCTCCCACAGGCGGTCGCCGCGAGGGCTACCGCCGCCGCGCAAGCGGCCCATTTGGCGTGCGTGGCTCCACGCATCGAGTGCCTCCTCAGGAAAGCCGATCCAGGCCGATCCAGATCGATCCATTACCGGCCAATATCTGCATAAATTGGGCACCTCGCACACGCAGTCACCCGAATGCAGCACAGGCCGCGCGTGGGAGGGGTGACGCACGGGGCGAGGCGGGCCCGGCTCCACTGCCACCGCCCCACCAGGCACGCTTCAGTGGTGTGGACCAATAAACCTCCGATCGGTCCGTCAACTCACTGTTTCCGCAGGCCACATGGCCTTTCATGCGCCGTTGACGGGCGCCGACCGCCGCTGATAGACACACTCTTCAACCCAGCCCGGCGTCACCTGGTCAAGCGCGAGGTCAGGACCATGAGCACTCAGGACCGGAACGGCACAGAGCACTCACGCCCCAGAAGACCGCGGCCCCGCCGCTTACACCGGCTGGTGGCCGGAGCATCCGGCGCCCTGGCCCTCACGGCGGCCCTCGCCACCCCCCTCGACCCGGCACCGCAGCAGGCCGAGGCCAAGGCCGGCAAGACCGACAAGGTCCTCACCGTCGCCGTCGCACAGAGCGTGGACTCCCTGAGCCCCTTCCTGGCGACCCGCCTGGTCAGCACGAGCATCGGCCGGCTGATGTACGACTACCTCACCAACTACGACCCCAAGGACAACCACACGATCCCGGGGCTCGCCACCAAGTGGACGTCGTCGCCGGACAAGCTGACCTGGACGTACACGATCCGCTCGAACTCGGAGTGGTCCGACGGACAGCAGGCCACCGCCGAGGACGCTGCCTGGACCTTCAACACGATGATGACCGACCCGGGCGCCGCCACCGCCAACGGCAGCTTCGTCACCAACTTCGCGAAGGTCACCGCCCCCAGCCCCACCCAGCTGGTCATCCAACTGAAGAAGCCGCAGGCCACGATGACCGCGCTCGACGTGCCGATCGTGCCCGAGCACATCTGGTCGAAGGCCGGCGACCTCTCCAAGTTCAACAACGACAAGACCTTCCCGATCGTCGGCAACGGCCCGTTCGTCCTCACCGCCTACAAGCCCGACAGCTACGTCCGCCTCAAGGCCAACAAGTCCTTCTGGCGCGGGGCACCGAAGTTCGACGAACTCGTCTTCCGCTACTACAAGGACCAGGACGCGGCCGTCGCCGCCCTGCGCAAGGGCGAGGTCTCCTTCGTCGCCGGCTCCCCCTCCCTGACCCCCGCCCAGGCCGCCTCTCTCAAGACCGAGAAGAACATCAAGGTCAACGACGCCCCCGGCCGCCGCTTCTACGCCCTCGCCACCAACCCCGGCGCCCAGGCCAAGAACGGCACCCACTTCGGCGACGGCGACCCCTCCCTGCTCGACGAGCGGGTGCGGCACGCCCTGTTCATGGCGGTCGACCGCACGACCCTCATCGACAAGGTGTTCCAAGGCCACGCCGTCGAGGGCCAGGGCTACATCCCGCCACGCTTCTCCACGTACTTCTGGAAACCGTCCGCGAGCCAGGACCTCGCCTACGACCCCACGAAGGCGGCCCAACTCCTCGACCAGGCGGGCTACAAGAAGAACGGCGACGGCAAACGCGTCGGCAAGGACGGCAAGCCGATCGACTACCGCCTGCTGTGCCACGCCACCGACCCCAACGACAAGGCGGTCGGCCAGTACCTCAAGGAGTGGTGGGGCAAGCTCGGCATCGGCGTGACGCTCGACTGCCTCGACAACGTCACCGACCCCTGGCTCGCGGGCAAGTACGACCTCGCCTTCGACGGCTGGTCCGTCAACCCCGACCCGGACTTCGTGCTGTCCATCCACACCTGCGCGGCACTTCCGGCGACCCCCAAGGACATCGGCGCGACCGACAACTTCATCTGCGACAAGACCTACGACAAGCTCTACGCCCAGCAGTTGGCCGAGTACGACCCGGCAAAGCGCGCGGACATCGTCAAACAGATGGAGTCGCGGCTGTACGACCTCGGGTACATGAACGTCCTGGCGTACCCGAACGCCGTCGAGGCCTACCGCACCGACCAGATCAAGTCCCTCGACACGATGCCGCTGAGCGGCGGCAACATCTACGGGCAGGACGGCTACTGGAGTTGGTGGTCGGCGGTGCCAGCGACCTCCGACGGCTCGTCGTCCGGCGGGCTCTCGGGCGGGGCGATCGCCGGGATCGCCGTCGGGGGGCTCGTGGTCGTCGGCCTGGTGGTCCTGTTCGCGGTACGGCGCCGGGCCACCGCCGAGGACCGGGAGTAGCCGGTGCCCTCAACAGCCCTGGGCGGGAGGGTGGTTCATGACCGCTGACGTCACTTCGGTGCCGGTGGAGGAGACGGCCGGACCGGGAGCGGGACGTACCCGGTCCGGCTACGTCCGCTACGTCGGCGGCAAGTTGGGCGGTGCGGTCGTCTCGCTGCTGGCCGTGCTGGTCACCGGGTTCTTCCTGTTCCGGCTGATCCCGGGCGACCCGGTCAAGACCATGACCGGCGGCCGTCCGATCTCGACCGCACAACTGGCCGAGTACCGCCGGGAGTTCGGGCTCGACCTGCCCCTGTGGGAGCAGTTCACGGACTACTGCGGCAAGGCGCTCAGCGGCGACCTCGGGACGTCGTACCAGTTCCACGCGCCCGTCATCGACAAGATCGGCGAAGCGCTGCCCAACACCCTGCTGCTCACCGGCACGGCCTTCGTGCTGTACACCGCGCTCGGCATGTTCCTCGGCACGCGTTCGGCATGGCGCAACGGCAGCCTCTCGGACCGGCTCAACACCGGTCTGGCGCTGACCCTTTACTCCGTCCCGTCGTTCTGGCTCGGGCTGCTGCTGATCATCGTGTTCTCGGTGGGCGTGGGCCCGATCCCCGGGCTGTTCCCGACCGGCGGCATGGAGTCGGGCGGCAAGGAGGGCTTCGCGTACGTGCTGGACGTGGCCCACCATCTGGTCCTGCCCGTGGTCACGCTGGTGGCGGTCGAGTACGGACAGACCCTGCTCGTCACCCGCTCCGCGCTGCTCGACGAGATGGGCAGCGACTATCTGACGACCGCGCGGGCCAAGGGACTTCGGGACGACCTCGTCCGGCGCCGCCACGCGGTCCCGAACGCGCTGCTGCCGACCGTCACCCTCGTCTTCGTCAACCTCGGCCGGACGGTCGCGGGCGTGATCCTGGTGGAGACGGTCTTCTCCTGGCCGGGCCTGGGCGGACTGTTCTACCAGGCCCTCAGCGTGCCCGATCTGCCCCTGGTCCAGGGCCTGTTCCTCTTCTTCGCCGCGGCGGTGATCGTCATGAACACACTGGCAGACCTCGTCTATCCGCTGCTCGACCCCCGGGTGGGCCGATGACCGCTCCCCCCGTGGCGCAGGCAGGCCCGCGCGCCCTCGCCCGGCAGCGCCGCCGCCGGTCCGCCGTACGGTTCTGGGCGCGGTACCGCACCCACCGCGCCGGGCTCGTCGGCCTGGCCGCGCTCGCCCTGTTCGCACTGGTCGCGCTCACCGCGCCACTGACGGTCGGCTCGGACGTGTCGAGCGTGACCGACGCGCCCGGACGGCCACTGGAGAGTCCGAGCACCCAATTCCCGCTGGGCACGGACCAGTTCGGCCGCAACCTGCTGGGCTTGGTGGTGTGGGGCGCGCGGGTCTCGCTGCTCGTCGGACTGCTCGCGGCGGTGCTGTCCGTGGCGATCGGCGCGGTGGTCGGGATCACCGCCGGGCACTTCCGGGGCGCGTACGGGACCGTGCTGATGCGGGTCACCGACTGGTTCCTGGTGATGCCGACCCTGGTACTGGCGATCGCGCTGGCCACCGTCATGTCCCGCTCGCTCGGCACGGTGATCCTGGCGATCGGCGTGACGACCTGGCCGACGACGGCCCGGCTGGTGCGGGCGCAGACGCTGGCGGTGGAGTCACGGCCGTACATCGAACGGGCACGGGCGCTCGGCGGCGGGCACTGGCATGTGATGTCCCGGCACGTACTGCCCAATGTGATGCCGCTGGTCCTGGCGCAGACAACCCTGATGGTCTCCTCGTCCATCCTCGCCGAGGCGACCCTCGCCTTCCTGGGGCTCGGCGATCCGACGGTGGTGTCGTGGGGCGGGCTGCTCCAGGACGCCCGGGAGGCGGGCGCGGTGAGTGCCGGGGACTGGTGGTACCTGGTGCCGCCGGGCATCGCGATCGCCGTGGTCGCGCTGGCGTTCACGCTGTGCGGGCGCGCGGTGGAGTCCGTCCTCAACCCCCGGCTGGGGGTGGCGGGTTGACCCTCCTGGAGGTCCGGAACCTGGAAGTGACGTACCCCGGCGGGGTGGCCGCGGTGCGGGGCGTCGACCTGTCCCTGACGGCAGGTCAGAAGGTGGGCGTGGCGGGCGAGTCGGGCTCGGGCAAGTCCACCCTGGCCCTGGCTCTGCTACGGCTGCTGCCGGCGGGGACGCGGGTCTCCGGGGAGATCCTGCTCAACGGCGAGGACGTGCTGACGATGCGGTGGGGGCGGGTGCGGGCGGTCCGCTGGGCCGGTGCCTCGATCGTCTTCCAGGGCGCGATGCACTCCCTCAACCCCGTGCACCGCGTCGGCGACCAGATCGCGGAACCGGTGCTGCTGCACCAGGGGGCGACGGCGGCACAGGCCAGGCGCCGCGCCGGCGAACTCCTCGAACAGGCCGGGCTGCCGGCCGCCCGCGCGGGCGCCTACCCGCACGAACTCTCCGGCGGCCAGCGGCAACGCGTCATGATCGCGATGGCGCTCGCCTGCGACCCCCAACTGATCATCGCCGACGAGCCCACCACCGCACTCGACGTGATGATCCAGGCCCAGATCCTCAACCTGATCCAGGGCCTCGTCACCGACCAGGACGTGGGCCTGATCATGATCAGCCACGACCTCGCGGTCCTCGCCGACAGCTGCGACCGCCTCGTCGTCATGTACGCGGGCCGCGTCATCGAGGAGGGCCCCGCCCGACAGGTCTACGAGAACGCCCTCCACCCCTACGCCAAGGCCCTGTCGGCCTCCTTCCCGCACATCGGCGACCCGTCCTCCCGCTTCGCCCCACGCGGCCTCCCGGGCGACCCGCCCGACCCGTCGGCCCTCCCCTCCGGCTGCGCGTTCCATCCACGCTGCGCGGAGGCACTGGAGGCGTGCGCGACCGAGGACCAGGCCCTCCGGGAGGCCGGTCGGGGGCGGCGGGCCGCCTGCGTGCATGTGCCTGTGGGTGTGATCGGGGCGGCGGCAGGGGATGCCGGTGCGCCGGAACCGGCTCCCGGCGTAACGGAGTTGGCCGCGGGCGCGGGGACGGCGGTCGCCACGGGACCGGCGGTCGAGTTGGCTCAGCCCGCCGGGGCAGCCGGATCCGCCGAGCCGGGCGAGCTGGGCAAGCCGGGGCGGCCTGGCGGGTCCGCAGGATCCCCGGAGCCTGCCGAACGCACGGCCCCCGCCACGCGGACCGAGCCCCCCGGCCGCCCCGGCCCCGCCCCCGAGAACACACCAGGCTCAGCCGCCCCACCCCACGACACCAGGAGCCCGTCATGACCACACCGGCGGCGCCTCTGCTCAGCGCGCAAGGGCTGCACGTGGCCTTCCCGGGGCGGCGTGGCGGTGCGCCCGCCCGGGCCGTGGACGGGGTCGACCTCGACATCCGGCCGGGAGAAGTCGTGGCGCTCGTGGGCGAGTCGGGCTGCGGGAAGACGACGCTGGCCCGCTCGCTGCTCGGGCTGGTGCCGCCGACCGGAGGGCGGATCACCTTCGACGGCGAGCCCCTCCAGTACTCCTCCCGTGCCCTGAAGGCCTACCGCCGCCGGGTGCAGCTCGTCCTCCAGGACCCGAGTGGGTCGCTCAACCCCCGGCACACGGTGTACGACGCGGTGGCCGAGGGGCTGCGCGTCCACGGGGGCGTCGGTGACGAACAGGCCGTGGTCGCACGGGCGTTGAGCCGTGCCGGGCTCCGGCCGCCCGAGCGGTTCTTCCTGCGCTATCCGCACGAGCTGTCCGGCGGGCAGCGGCAGCGCGTGGTGATCGCCGGCGCGCTCGTCCTGGAACCCGAACTCCTCGTCGCCGACGAGCCGGTGGCCTCCCTGGACGCCTCCGTGCGCGGCGAGATCCTGGCCCTCCTGCTGCGGCTGCGCACCGAACTCGGCCTGGCCGCCCTGGTGGTGACCCACGACCTGGGCCTGGCGTGGAACATCGCCGACCGGGTCGCGGTGATGTACCTGGGCCGGATCGTGGAGACGGGGGACGCGGAGCAGGTGCTGACGGCGCCCCGACACCCGTACACACAAGCCCTGTTGTCGGTACTGCCCGAAGCACCGGGCGATCCCGTCGTACTGTCCGGCGAGCCCCCGGACCCGTCCCGCATCCCGACCGGCTGCCGGTTCCGGGTGCGCTGCCAGATCCTGGCGAGCGGGGAGGCGGAGCGGGCGGGGGTGGCACACCGCTGCCGGACCGAGGACCTGGAGGTACTGGGCGGGGGCGCGGAGGCACAGGTGGCCTGTCACTGGGCACGGGTGCCGGACCCCGCCGTATGAGAACGTCGTTGGGAGACGGCTCTGGCCGCAGTTCCGCAAAATTATCTCGAACTGGCGACTACTGTCCTGCTGGTGGATCGTCCGACCGACGAGAGGGCTGAGCCGTGCTGACCACCGCGCACCCTCCGTAGGTACCTCCGGAAAGCCCGGAGGTGCCTGGGGAGGCTCTCGATGTCCCGCACCGTCCGCACGACTCCCGGGCGACTCCGCGTCCGAGACGTCGCTTCGGAGACGATGTCCCTGTACGACCTGCGCTACCTGCACGCCGAACTGGCCCGGGCCGCCCGCGAAGGCCGTCGCCCCGACCCCACGAAGACGCTGCACCGGATCACCGCTTGGCAGTGGATGGTGCTCTCTTGCAGAAAGGGCTCGTTCGCGGTCGAGATCGCTACGGCTGAACGCCGGGCCCGGCTCCAGGGTCGACTCGAAGCCCAGCGGATCCGCGGACTGCACCGCGCAGGCCACGACCTCGACGACGCGGACATCCCTCCGGTCCGCCACCGTCACGACGGGCTCTGGAATGCCTGGTAGAGCATGAACTTCCTACGGCGGGCGGCCGAAGGACCTGCGTCTTCCGCCCTTGTACCCGATCGTGAAAACGCCGATTCCCGGCACCGTCGTCACAGTGCCGGGAACCAGTCGTGGCCGTAGCGGATCAGGCCGCGTGGACCACGTCCTTGACCTCGGCGAAGTGGCAGGCCGACTCGTGGGCCGCGGGGGTGTCGGAGCCCTTGAAGCGCTCCGGGATCGCCAGGAGGGGCTCCTCCTGGGCGCACTTGTCCTGGGCCTTCCAGCAGCGGGTGCGGAAGCGGCAGCCCGAGGGCGGGTTGGCCGGGGAGGGCACGTCACCGGTGAGGATGATCCGGTCGCGGTGCTCGCGGGCCTCCGGGTCCGGCACGGGTACGGCCGACAGCAGCGCCTGGGTGTAGGGGTGCGTCGGGTACTCGTAGATCTGCTCGTCGGTGCCGACCTCGGCCATCTTGCCGAGGTACATCACGCCCACCCGGTCCGAGATGTGCCGGACGATGGACAGGTCGTGCGCGATGAAGATGTAGGAGAGGTTGAACTCGTCCTGAAGTCGCGCCATCAGGTTGATGACCTGTGCCTGCACCGACACGTCGAGCGCGGAGACCGGCTCGTCGCAGATGATGATCTCGGGGTTGAGCGCGAGGCCGCGGGCGATGCCGATGCGCTGGCGCTGACCGCCCGAGAACTGGTGCGGGTAGCGGTTGATGTACTCCGGGTTGAGACCCACGACGTCCAGGAGGTCCATCACCTTGCGGCGACGGTCCCCTTTCGGTGCCACCTCGGGGTGGATGTCGAAGGGCTCACCGATGATGTCGCCCACCGTCATACGGGGGTTGAGCGAGGTGTACGGGTCCTGGAAGATCATCTGGATGTTCCGGCGGACGGCCTTGAGGGCCCTGCCGGACAGCCGGGTGATGTCCTGGCCCTTGTAGAAGACCTCGCCGGCCGTCGCCGTCTCCAGGCTCATCAGGAGCTTGGCGACCGTCGACTTGCCGCAGCCGGACTCGCCCACGATGCCCAGGGTCTCGCCCTGGTGCAGGTCGAAGGAGACACCGTCGACGGCTTTCACCGCGCCGATCTGGCGTTTGATCACGATCCCCTGGGTCAGCGGGAAGTGTTTGACCAGGTTGCGCACCTGGAGGATCGGCTCGCCCCGCTCGACGTTCGCGTCGAGAGCGGCGACCGCCTCCTCCTCCGAGTGCACCTCCGCCACCTCGACGTCGGAGACGTTCGGCGTCACGTCCTGCGGCTCGTCGGCCTTGGTCGGGTCAGCCATGGATCGTCTCCTTCCAGAAGTGGCACGCGCTGGCGCGGCCGGGCAGTTCGGTTCCGTCCGCCTCGGTCACCGGGACCAGCGGCGGGAACTCCGTACGGCAGATGTCCTGCGCCCTGTCGCAGCGCGGGTTGAAGGCACAACCCTGCGGCACCTTCAGCAGGTTGGGCGGCAGGCCCTGGATCGCGTAGAGCTCCTGGCCCTTCTGGTCCAGGCGCGGGATGGAGTCCAGCAGACCCCGGGTGTAGGGGTGCGCGGGGCGCTTGTACAGCTCGTGCACCGGTGCCGTCTCCACGATGCGGCCCGCGTACATCACCGCGATCTTGTCGGCGACGTCCGCGACCACACCGAGGTCGTGGGTGATGAGGATGAGCCCCATCCGATACTCGCGCTGCAACTCCGCGAGCAGGTCCATGACCTGGGCCTGCACCGTCACGTCGAGGGCCGTGGTCGGCTCGTCGGCGATGATCAGGTCCGGCTCCAGGGAGAGTGCCATCGCGATCATGATGCGCTGGCGCATACCGCCGGAGAACTGGTGCGGGTAGTCGTTCACCCGCGCCGCGGCGGCCGGGATCTTCACCCGGTCCATCAGCTCGATGGACTTGGCCTTGGCCTGCTTGCGGGACATGCCCTGGTGGACGCGGAACATCTCGCCGAGCTGGAAGCCCACGCTGAGCACGGGGTTGAGCGAGGAGAGCGCGTCCTGGAAGATCATGGCGATCCGGGCGCCGCGCAGCTTGCGCCGCTCCTCCGCGCCCATGGTCAGCATGTCCTGGCCGTAGAAACGGATCTCCCCCTGCGGGATCCGGGCCGGCGGCATGTCCAGGATGCCCATGATCGCCTGCGCGGTCACGGACTTGCCGGAGCCGGACTCGCCGAGCACGGCGAGCGTCTCTCCGGAGTTCACGGTGTAGTTGACGCCGTTGACGGCCTTGACCACACCCTCGCGGGTCTGGAACTCGACGTGCAGATCGCGCACTTCGAGCAGTGGGCCGGTGTTCTCGTGGTCGCCGGGGCGCTGGGCCGGAACGGCGTCCGTCGGGTCGATGATGGTCACGTACGCCTCCCTCAGCGCATCTTGGGATCGAAGGCGTCGCGAACCACGTCGCCGAGCATGATGAAGGCCAGGACCGTGATGCTCAGGGCACCGGCCGGGAACATCAGCGCGTGCGGCGAGGTCAGGAACCTGTCCTGGGCGTCACTGATCATCACGCCCCAGGAGATGTTGGGGTACTGGATGCCGATGCCCAGGTAGGACAGGGCGGCCTCGGCGCTGATGTACACCCCGAGGTTCATGGTGGTGATGACGATGACGGGGGCGAGCGTGTTCGGCAGGATGTGCCGGAACGCTATTCGCCAGGAGCCCGCGCCCAGTGCTCGCGCGGCCGTCACGTAGTCGTTGTACTTGTTGGCGATGACCTCGCCGCGCATGATCCGGTAGACCTGCGGCCAGCCGAGGATCGCCATGATGAACGACACCGACCAGACGTCGCCGCCGCCCCAGATGGACATGATCAGCAGACCGCCGATGATCAGCGGCAGACCCGCGAACACCTCGGTGATACGGGACAGCAGCGCGTCGGCCCAGCCGCCGATGAGACCGGCGAGCATGCCCACCAGACCGCCGATCAGCGTGGTGACGGTGGTGGTCACGACACCGACGACGACCGAGTTGCGGGTGCCGTACACGGTCCGCGTGTAGATGTCGCAGCCCTGCACGTCGTAGCCGAACAGGTGCCCGGACGAGGGCCCGGTCATCGAGTTCTGCAGCTGGCAGAAACCGTCGGAGAACGGGGAGCGCGCCGTGAAGAGGCTGGGCGCGATCGCCAGCGCGAGCAGGATCAGGATGATCAACGAGGTCACGATGAACATCGGCCGCTTGCGCAGATCTGCCCAGCCGTCCCGCAGCAGGCTCGCCTGCCGGGCCGCCGCCTTCTCCTCCGCCTCGATCTCCTTGGCGATGGCGGCCTCGTCGGTGGTGGGCCTTTCTATCGTCTTCTCACTCATAACGGATCCTCGGGTCGAGCACGGCGTACAGCAGGTCTACGAGGAGGTTGGCGACCAGGTAGATCAGTACCAGGAGGGTCACCAGACCGACCACGACGGGCCGTTCGCGCAGATAGACGGACTGGGCCAACTGGCCGCCGATGCCGGGCATGTTGAACACGCGCTCGGTGATGATGGCGCCGCCCATGAGCGCGCCCAGGTCGAAGCCCAGGAAGGTGACGACCGGGATCAGGGAGTTGCGCATCGCGTGCACGCCGATGACCCGCCGCGTCGGCAGGCCCTTGGCGATCGCCGTACGGACGTAGTCGGCACGGACCGACTCCCCCATGCTCGTCCGGACGAGTCGGGCGATGTACGCCATCGACGTCGAGGCGAGCACGATGGCCGGGAGGATGTAGCTCTGCGGCCAGCCGTGTTCGATGCCGGCGACCGGTGTGATCTTGAGGTTCACACCGAACTCCAGCTGAAGCACGGAGCCGAGCACGAAGACCGGGATCGAGATCAGGATCAGCGTCGAGACCAGCACGACGTTGTCGATGAACTTGCCCTTCTTCAGGGCGGAGAAGATACCGGCGATGATGCCGATCACGGCTTCGAGCGCGAAGGACGTCAGGCCCAGCTTCACCGTGACGGGGAAGCGCTCGGAGACGATGTCGGAGATGGCGCGCCCGTTGTACGTCTCACCGAGGTCACCGGTGAGGACACCGCTGATGTAGTGCCAGTACTGCTGGTACAGCGGTTCGTTGAGGTGGTAGTGCGCGCGCAGGATCGCCGCGATGTTGGGGTCGGCGCGCTTGTCGCCGGCCAGTGCCTGGATCGGATCGCCGGGCAGAGCGAAGACCAGGCAGAAAATGATGAACGTGACGCCTATGACCACAGGGATCACCTGCAAAAGGCGGCGCGCGACGTATCGGCCCATGGGTGCTCCAGAGGGGGGTGCTCGACCCGACCGCGGCCGGGGGGAGGGCACGGTCGGACGGTAGACGGCAGCAGAGGTGAGCAGGGGAAGGCTATTCCTCCCCCTGCTCACCCCGTACCGCTGTGTCAGAACTGCTCAGAACCGGTTCAGCTGAGCTTGACCGTGTCCCACAGGATCTGGTGACCGGCGATCTTCATCGACTTGATCTTGTCGCTGTAGCCGGCGTTCAGCGTGTAGAAGTACACCGGGATGTAGGGCAGGTCCTTGAGCAGGACGTCGTCCGCCGCCTGGTACTTCTTGATGGCGTCCTCGTGCGTCGGGGCCTGGTCGCCCTCGACGAGGAGCTTCTCGAACGCCTCGTTCGTGTAGCCCGAGTAGTTGGAGCCGTTGAGGATGGCGTCCTTCGAGAAGATCGGACGGAGGTAGTCCTCCATGTCCGGGTAGTCCATGCTCCACGCCATGCGGAACGCGCCCTGGTACTTCTTGGCGTCCAGGTCGTTCAGGATGGTCTGGAACTGCTCGAACGGCTTGGCCGTCACCTTGATGCCGAGAGCCTGCTGGATCTGGTTCGACACGGCCTCGACCCACTCCTTGTGGCCGCCGTCCGCGTTGTAACCGATCTCCAGCGTGTTGCCCGGCAGACCGCCGCTCTGCTTGTAGAGCGCCTTGGCCTTGGTCGGGTTGTACGTGCAGGCCTCACCACAGGCGCCCTTGCGGTAGCCGTCGATGATCGGGCTGATGTAGTCGTCCGCGGGCGTACGGGCGCCGAGGAAGATCTTCGACGAGATCGTCGCGCGGTCGATCGACATCGAGATGGCCTTGCGGAGGTCCGCGTTCTGGAAGGCCTTGTTGTACTTGATCGGGAAGCCGATGTACCCGACGGCCGAGTCGGCCTCGTCGATGTAACGGCCGTCCAGGTCCTTGTGGTACGTCGGCAGGCCCGAGGTCGGGATCGTCAGCAGGCTGTCGAGGTTGCCGGCGACGAGGTCCTTGTACGCGGTGTCCTGGTTCGAGTAGATCTTGAAATTGACACCCTTGACCTCGATCTTCGAGGCGTCGGGGTACTTGTCGTACTTGACGGTGTCGATTTCCTGGTTGTGCTTGAACGTGCCGCTCATCTTGAACGGGCCGTTGCCGATCGGGGCCTCGCCGAAGGCCTTCGGGTCCTTGAAGAACGCCTTGGGCAGCGGCACGAACGCGGTGAAGGAGAGCTGCGAGGGGAAGGCCGAGAACGCGCCGTCCAGGGTGACCTGGAGCGTGCTGTCGTCGACCACCTTCAGACCGGACAGCTTGTCGGTCGCGGGCTTCTTGCCCTCGCCCGGGTTGAGGTCCTTGTAGCCCGCGATGTGGCTGAACAGCGGGTTGGTCTGCTGGGCGTTGGTCTGGTTCGCGCCGTAGTTCCACGCGTCGGCGAAGGACTGGGCGGTCACCTTCTCCCCGTTGTGGAAGGTGTAGCCGGACTTCAGCTTGATCGTCCAGACCTTGTTGTCCTTGGACTCGATCGACTCCGCCATGGCGTTGACGACCTTGTTGTCGGCGTCAAGCTTGGTCAGCCCCGTGAAGAGGGCGTTGATGACCTGGCCACCCTCGGTCTCGTACGTGTTGCTCGGAACCAGGCTGTTCTGCGGTTCGCCGATCTCGACCGAGATGACGCCGTTGCCCTTGCTGCCGCCGGAGCTGTTGTCGTCACCGCCGCCACCACAGGCCGTTGCGCCCAGCGCCACAACTGCGGCTATCGCAACCCACTTGGCGCTCTTGGCACCACGCATGGGGGCTCCTCCTCATGAGTCCAATGGTTCATCACCTGGGAGAGCGCATGACACATCACCGTCACCGGTGCCTGAAAAGGTCAAGTGCTCCCCGCGCTCGATGAGTCGCCGCCTACAGCGAGTGACCCGTGATCCGAGCTCTACGCGCCTAACTATCTGCCATGAGGCGGGACCGAGCCATATTCACAAGGTCTCGGTTCGATCACACCTCGCGCGTACATCTTCCAAAATCCGGACAAAGGGTTTGGTGAAAGATCCCTGCGAAACGGACTTGTTACATATTTATCGGGCTTGAATGTCCGCATGCCGAACGCGGAGCGCGTGAAAATCCAGTTGCGGTTCAGCGACCGCTGTGCAATCAACACGCCCGCAGGTCCGCGGCCTTCAACGGCACCGGACAGGACATGGACAGGATCACGCCAACGGCAGAGTAGTGCGGATCGAGGGGCCTGTGCGGATTCCTGACCAGGACAAGGGATAACCCTTTATTCGGCCGAGCCCCGGCTTCACATGGCGTCCACCACCAACTCGACCTCGAAACCGTCCCCGTTCTCCAGATAGGCGGCACAGTGATCCGGACCACCCGCGTGCGGATACCGCTCCGTGAACATCGGGATCCAGCCGTGCCCGGGTGCCGCCGCCACCAACGCGTCGAGTTCGGCGCGGCCACCGCGGACATGGAAGGCCAGATGGTTCAGCCCCGGCCGCATCCGGTCGTGGCCGGTGGCCGGGCGCAGCGCCGGTGACTGCTCGATCACGACATACGTCTCCCCCGTCCGCCAGCTCCGGCCCGCCGGCCAGTTCTGGTACGGCTCACAGCCGAGGCGCTCCAGGAGCCACCCCCACTGCGGGGCCGCCCGCTCCAGGTCCGCGACCCACAACTCGACGTGGTGCAGCAACACCCGCCACCTCCTCCGCAGTTGAGAACCCGTCAAGAATGCGGGTCGGCCCCGCATACCCGTGGGGTGGGTGTGGCAGGCTGAATCGGTGGTGGATCGGTCATTCGGGGACATGTCGCTTGCCGAGTTGTACGACGGACTCAATCCGTGGGGTGCGGGGGACGACTTCTATCTGGACCTGGTGATGGCCGCGCGGGCCGTGCTCGATGTGGGGTGCGGTACCGGGAAGTTGCTGCACCGGGCCCGAGGCGAGGGACACGGGGGGCGCCTGACGGGGATCGATCCCGCCGCCGCCATGCTCGTTCAGGCGCGCCGGCGGGAACCCGGTGTCGAGTGGGTGCTCGGGGAGTTGCGGAGTGCGGCCTGGCGCGCCGAGTTCGACCTTGTCGTGATGACCGGGCACGCGTTCCAAGTCCTGGTCCAGGACGAGGAGTTGCGCTTCGCGCTGCGTGCCGTGCGGGACGCGCTGACGCCCGGCGGGCGGTTCGTGTTCGAGACGCGGAATCCGGCGGCGCGCGCCTGGGAGAGCTGGACACCGGACCGGGCCCGCCAACTCACCGACGCGGACGGCAGTGTCGTAAAGGTGTGGCACGAGGTCGAGACCGTGCCGGCCGCGGAGGACCGGGTGACGTTCACCGAGACCTTCGAGGGTGGGTGTTGGCCACGGCCTCAGGTGAGCCGGTCGACCCTGCGGTTCCTGGACTGCGGCGCCCTGTCGGAGTTCCTCGCCGGGGCCGGGCTGGCGGTCGTCGAGCAGTACGGCGACTGGGAGCGGGGACCGCTCACGGCCGCGAGTCCCGAGATCATCACCGTGGCACGGCCGACGCACTGAGCCCGGGCACCCCAACTCGGGGGTGCCCGGGCTCAGTTGGGCCCTGTAGGCCGATCAGCCGTGCTTGGCGCGGCTCGCGGAGCGGCCGCGCTCCTTCTGGTCGAGGACGACCTTGCGGATGCGGACGGCCTCCGGGGTCACCTCGACGCACTCGTCGTCGCGGCAGAACTCCAGGGACTGCTCCAGGGAGAGCTTGCGCGGCGGGACGATCGCCTCGAAGGAGTCGGCGGCGGCCGAGCGCATGTTGGTGAGCTTCTTCTCCTTGGTGATGTTCACGTCCATGTCGTCGGCGCGCGAGTTCTCGCCGACGATCATGCCCTCGTACACCTCGGTGCCGGGGTCGGTGAACAGCACACCGCGCTCCTGGAGGTTCGTCATCGCGAAGGCGGTGACGGCGCCGGCGCGGTCGGCGACCAGCGAGCCGTTGTTACGGGTCGTCAGCACACCGAACCACGGCTCGTGGCCCTCGTGGATGGAGTGGGCGATGCCCGTGCCGCGCGTACCGGTGAGGAACTCGGTACGGAAGCCGATGAGACCGCGGGACGGGACGACGAACTCCAGGCGGACCCAGCCCGAGCCGTGGTTGGACATGTTGTCCATCCGGCCCTTGCGGACGCCCATGAGCTGCGTGACCGCGCCCATGTGCTCCTCGGGCACGTCGATCGTCATGCGCTCGACCGGCTCGTGCACCTTGCCGTCGATGATCTGCGTGACGACCTGCGGCTTGCCGATGGTCAGCTCGAAGCCCTCGCGGCGCATCTGCTCGACCAGGATGGCCAGCGCCAGCTCACCGCGGCCCTGCACCTCCCAGGCGTCGGGGCGCTCGGTGTCGAGGACGCGCAGCGAGACGTTACCGATCAGCTCGCGGTCGAGGCGGTCCTTGACCTGACGGGCCGTCACCTTGCGGTCCTTGACCGCCGACTTCGCCTGGGCGCCCTTTCCGGTGCCGCCGCGGCCGACCAGCGGCGAGGTGTTCGTACCGATGGTCATGGAGATCGCCGGCTCATCAACCGTGATGAGCGGCAGCGCGATCGGGTTCTCCGGGTCGGCCAGGGTCTCGCCGATCATGATGTCCGGGATACCGGCCACGGCGCAGATGTCACCGGGGCCCGCCATCTCGGCCGGCTTGCGGGTGAGCGCCTCGGTCATCAGGAGCTCGGTGATGCGCACGTTCGACATCGTGCCGTCGCGCTTGATCCACGTGACGGTCTGGCCCTTGCGCAGCTCGCCCTGCTCGACGCGGAGCAGCGCGATACGGCCGAGGAAGTTGTCGGCGTCCAGGTTGGTGACGTGCGCCTGGAGCGGGGCCTCCTCGTCGAACTGGGGGGCCGGCACGTGCGACAGGATCGTGGAGAAGAAGGGCTCCAGGTTGTCGCTGTCCTGCGGGACCGTGCCGTTCTCCGGCTTGGTCAGCGAGGCGACGCCGTCCCGCGCACACGCGTAGACGATGGGGAACTCGATCTGCTCCTCGTCCGCGTCCAGGTCCAGGAACAGGTCGTAGGTCTCGTTGACGACCTCGTCGATCCGGGAGTCGGGGCGGTCCGTCTTGTTGATGCAGAGGATGACGGGCAGGCGCTGCTGGAGCGCCTTGCGCAGCACGAAGCGGGTCTGCGGCAGCGGGCCCTCGGAGGCGTCGACGAGCAGCACCACCGCGTCCACCATCGACAGACCGCGCTCGACCTCGCCACCGAAGTCGGCGTGGCCCGGGGTGTCGATGATGTTGATGGTGATGACGTCTCCGCCATCCTTCGGGTGGTACTTCACGGCCGTGTTCTTGGCCAGGATCGTGATGCCCTTCTCACGCTCCAGATCGTTCGAGTCCATCATGCGGTCGTCGAGCGATTCGGCGGCGTGCGCGGCGAAGGCACCGGCCTGCTTCAGCATGGCGTCGACGAGGGTCGTCTTCCCGTGGTCGACGTGGGCGACGATGGCGACGTTGCGGATGTCGTGGCGCGTGGCCATATTGCGGCGTACTCCCGGAGAGTGAGGAAGGCCTGCGCGTACGTCTGTGTTACGCGGACCCTGCCGGGCTGGACACGCCACGGCCTTACCCCATCGTACGTGGCGTACGGGGAAGGGGCCTCCGCAGGGCCTTACGGGCGGCGGCGGGAGGGGTCAGGCGGACTCGCCCGCCGCCGTTCCGGCCGGGCACAGCCGCAGCCCCGCGCTACGGCCGGCAGCGCCGTCGGAGGTCTCGGAGCAGGGCAGGAACCCCTCACCGACCGTCTCCCAGGTCAGCACATGGCCTCGCACCGGCGCGTTGTACCCACAGGTGTAAGTGAAATCGGCCTCAACCAGGCCGATCCATCCCCAGGAGTAGTACGGGCCCTCCAGATCCCCCGTGTCCTCGAAGTACTGGGACCGCTCGGGCCGCACCACCTCCGACGGATCGGCCAGGGGCTCGTCCGTCCTGAGCCGGTCGCCCAGCGCCTCGACCACGCGGGCCGCGCCGACGCCCCTGGGCACGTGGGGCACGGTGACCCGGTAGACGGTGTCGTCGACGGGCTTCAGGCTCGACTCGTAGTGCTCGGTCCCCTTGGGGAAGGTGACCGGGTCCGCGAGCGCGGTCACCTTCTGCCGACGCTGGATCCCGGACCACTGGTACGTCCCGTGCGCGCAGATCGTGGCCGCCCCGGCGGTGGATCGCCCGTCGTCAGTGGCCGCGGCTCCGCAGCCGGCCGTGCCCAGCATCACCACCGCGGTCAGCGCCGCACCCCAACCCCGCACAACCCACCCCCGTACGACAACCGCCGCCCCGCTTCGGAAGCGGGACGGCGGCCGTGCTCGTCATCTGCGGTGATGCTAGCCCTTGGACGGGCTCGCCGAGGGGTGGGCTCCCTTCTTCAGGAACCCCATGTCCTCGTAGACCGGCGTCTGGAAGCCGAAGGAGCCCGCGTTGACGATGGTTTTGCGGGCCGCGGTGAGCTGGGGGCGCTGGTAGAGGGGGATGGAGCCGGCCGCGGCCCAGATGCGGGCGTCGGCCTTGCGGACGAGGGCGGCGGACTCGTCCTCGTCGAGGGTGGAGGCGGCCTGGTCGAAGAGCTGGTCGACCTGGTCGGTGCCGACGCGGGTGTAGTTCTGCTCGACGTTCAGGGAGCCGTCGGCTGCCGGGACCGGCTTGGCGAAGATCGGGCGGGCGTCGGTGGCGGGGTAGGCGGACGCGGGCCAGGAGTAGAGGGCGAGGTCGTACTGGCCGGACGCGATGTGGTCCTTGAAGTAGCTGTCGTCGGAGACCTTGGTGATCTCGGTGCGGATGCCGACCTTCTCCAGCATGCGGGAGATGCTGTCGGCGACCGCGCTCAGCGACTCCGAGCCGGTGCCGGAGGGGAGCACGAAGCGCAGGGTGAGCGGCTTGCCGTCCTTGGCGAGCGTGCCGGTCTTCGCGCCGGCGGGGGCGGCCGTGCCCTTCGGGGCGTACGCGCCGGGCGCCCCGCCCTGCTTCACCTTGCGGCCGTCGTACTGCTTGCCGTCGGCGAGGTGCTTGGAGCCCTCGTCGCCGTGCCCGTGCTTCTTGGTGTGGTCCTGCGGGTCCTTGTTGTCCTCGCCGACGATGTACTGCCCGTCGGAGCCGCCCTCCGACGCGGCATCGTCGTCGGACTTCTTGCCCTTCTTGCCCTCGGCGCCGGCCGCCTTCTCCCCCTTCTCCTTGACCGGTCCGCCGGCCACCCAGCCCGCGTCGGTGAGCAGCGCCTGCGCCTCCGCGGTGTCGTGGTCGCCGAGCGCGCCGCTGTTGTCGGCGTACGCGGCCTGCCCGGAGAGCGCGAGGTGGCTGCCGACCGGTACGGCGGGCAGGCCCAGCGGAGTGAGGACGACCTTGGCGAGTGCCTCCCGGTCGAGCGCGCGGGCCACGGCACGCCGGACGCGCTCGTCGGCTAGCGGGCCCTCGGAGCCGTTCAGGGCGAGCTGCGTGTAGGCGGGCTCGAAGGAGCGGCGGACGGTGAAGGCCCTCAACTCGTCCTGCTGGCGCAGGTACTTGGCGAGCGCCTTGCGCTCCTTCTTGCTGAGCTTCTTCTTCTCCTTGGGGCTCTCGCCCTTGTTCTCGTCCTTGTTCTCCGTGTCGCCCGTGGCGCTCGCGCTCGCGCCCTGGAGCGGGGTGCCGGTGCCCTTGGCGCGGCCCGCGAGCGCGATCCGGCTCGCGTCGGCGGGGTCGACGGCGGCCAGGTCGACCGTGCCGTCGGCGAGCGCGGCGGCCCGCTTCTCCAGTGGTACGGCGGCCAGCACGATCTGGGAGAGCTTCGCGGGCCTGCCCCACCAGTGCGGGTTGCGGGCGAGGACGATCTCCTCGTCCTTGCGGTCGACCTTCTGCAGGGCGAACGCTCCGGCGGTGACCTTCAGTTTGCGGCGCGCCCCGTCGTTGAAGGCGTCCGGGGTACCCATGACGTCCTTGGGGTACAGCGGCGAGAACAGCGACTTCCAGTCGGCGTAGGGCCTGCTGAAGGTGACCTTGACCTCGAGGTTGTTGGCGCCGCGCTCGATCTTCTCGATGCGGTCGTAGCCGGCGTTGCGGGCGGTCCAGTACGCGGAGTCCTTGCCGGACAGGGCGCGCCACTGGGCGGCGAAGTCGGCGGCGCCGATCTCGCGGCCGTCGCTCCACACGGCCTGCTGGTCGAGCTTGTAGAGGACGACCTGCTTGGGCGAGGTGTCGACGACCTTCGCGGACTCCAGGTAGTCGGCGTCGCGCTGCGGGCGGCCCTGCGCGTCGAGCCGGAACATGGCGGGCAGGACGGCCTGGGCGACGCGGGTGGTGGCGTCGTCGGCGTCCGACTGGAAGGCGTTGAGGGTCTCGGGTACGTCGTCGACGGCCCAGCGCAGGGTGCCGCCGTCGGCGACCAGGTCACGCGCGACGGGCGCGATGTCCTGTGCGGCCAGCGGCTTGCCCGACGCGTCCTCGGAACTGCACGCCGAGAGGATGGGCACCGCGAGCGCGCCCGCGGTGAGGAAGGCGACCGAGCGCATGACCGCGCGCAGTCCGACGCCGTCGTGGGACATCACTGCTACCTCCGGTAAGCCGCGGGCTTCTGATCACTTTTGGTGGTATATGGAGCTGATCAGATCTATGCGGCCACTGAAGAGGAAACGGTTCGGCCCTGTGGGGCGACACGGCGAGGGGCGCCGGGAAGCCCACCCGTGCGGCGCAATGTTCGAATCTGCCCCCGTACACACCAACGCACCCCGGCCAATCCGTGCACACCGCTTCCCACCGGCAGGTGTGACGCGCAACACTCGCAGGCGCATGAACGTTGCCGTCCAGGGCCGAGGCCCGCGGAAGTGAGGTCACGTCATGTCCGTGCACGACGAACTGACGTCAGTACAACGCTGTCTTGAAGACCTGTTCAGGTCGGTGGGACGGCTGGAACAGCAATTCGGCAGCGGCGGCCTGGAGATGCGCAGGGTCAAAGCCGACGCCGACCGCCTGCGCGAGAGCGTCGCGCTGCTGCGCGACGCCGCACCAAGGATCGAGCGCCCCCGGCGCCCCGATCTCGTCCCCATCCCCGACACCCCCTACGACAACACCCTGTGGACGGACACGGACGACGAGGGACTCGGCGCCCATCACGGTCCCGGCCACTGAGCGTCCCTAGAAACCGACCGGAGTCCTGACTTGGCCACTGGTACGGAACCTCATCCGAACAGCGGCGGCGTACGCACCGGTACGCGCGCCGCCATCGACGCCCCGCATCTGCGGACCGACCGCTGGTGGCTGGCCCCGGCCGTCACCGCCGCCGGACTGCTCGCCTTCGTCGTCTACTCGACCTGGCGGGCCTTCGCGGACTCGAACTACTACTCGGCGCCCTACGTCTCGCCGTTCTACTCGCCCTGCCTCGCCGAGCGGTGTGGCACCATGCACGCGGGCCCGAACGCCGACCTCTTCGGGAGCTGGTGGGGCATCTCCCCCGCCATCATCATCCTGATCTTCCCGCTCGGCTTCCGCCTGACCTGCTACTACTACCGCAAGGCCTACTACCGCGGCTTCTGGGCCTCTCCGCCGGCCTGCGCGGTGGCCGAGCCGCACAAGAAGTACTCCGGCGAGACCCGCTTCCCGCTGATCCTCCAGAACGTCCACCGGTACTTCTTCTACGCGGCCCTGCTGGTGGCGGGCACGCTCACCTACGACACCGTGCTGACCTTCCGCGACGAGCACTACCACTGGGGCCACATGGGCCTGGGCACCCTCGTCTTCGTGGCCAACATCGTGCTGATCTGGGCGTACACCCTCTCCTGCCACTCCTGCCGGCACATCGTCGGCGGCAAGCTCAAGCACTTCTCCAAGCATCCCGTGCGCTACAAGGCCTGGCAGTTCGTCGGGAAGCTGAACAACCGTCATATGCAGCTCGCCTGGGCGTCGTTGATCAGCGTGGCGCTCGCGGACTTCTACGTGTACCTGGTCGCCTCCGGCGCTTTCAACGATCCGAGGTTCTTCTGATGTCCGTGGTCGAGCGACAGGAGTGGGACGTCGTCGTGGTCGGTGCCGGTGGCGCCGGTCTGCGGGCCGCCATCGAAGCGCGCGAACGCGGTGCCCGTACGGCGGTGATCTGCAAGTCGCTGTTCGGCAAGGCCCATACGGTGATGGCCGAGGGCGGCATCGCGGCGGCGATGGGCAACGTCAACTCCGGCGACAACTGGCAGGTCCACTTCCGCGACACCCTGCGCGGCGGCAAGTTCCTCAACCAGTGGCGCATGTCCGAGCTGCACGCGAAGGAAGCCCCGGACCGGGTCTGGGAGTTGGAGACCTGGGGCGCCCTCTTCGACCGCACCCAGGACGGCCGGATCTCGCAGCGCAACTTCGGCGGCCACGAGTACCCGCGCCTCGCCCACGTCGGCGACCGCACCGGACTCGAACTGATCCGCACGCTCCAGCAGAAGATCGTGTCCCTCCAGCAGGAGGACAAGAAGGAGACCGGCGACTACGAGTCCCGCCTGAAGGTCTATCAGGAATGCACGGTCACACGGGTGTTGAAAGACGGCAGCCGTGTCTCCGGGGTCTTCGCCTACGAGCGCGAGACCGGCCGCTTCCTCGTCCTGGAAGCGCCCTCCGTGGTGATCGCGACCGGCGGGATCGGCAAGTCCTTCAAGGTGACGTCCAACTCGTGGGAGTACACGGGCGACGGCCACGCGCTGGCACTGCTCGCCGGAGCGCCCCTGCTCAACATGGAGTTCGTGCAGTTCCACCCGACCGGCATGGTCTGGCCGCCGTCCGTGAAGGGCATCCTCGTCACCGAGTCGGTGCGCGGCGACGGCGGGGTGCTGCGCAACTCCGAGAACAAGCGGTTCATGTTCGACTACATCCCCGACGTCTTCAAGGAGAAGTACGCCGAGTCGGAGGCCGAGGGCGACCGCTGGTACGAGGACCCGGACCACAACCGCCGGCCCCCCGAACTGCTCCCGCGCGACGAGGTCGCCCGCGCCATCAACTCCGAGGTGAAGGCGGGCCGCGGCTCACCGCACGGCGGGGTCTTCCTGGACGTGTCGACCCGTATGCCGGCGGAGGTGATCCGGCGCCGACTCCCGTCCATGTACCACCAGTTCAAGGAGCTGGCCGACGTCGACATCACGGCGGAGGCGATGGAGGTCGGGCCGACCTGCCACTACGTGATGGGCGGCATCGCGGTCGAGTCGGACACGGCCGCCGCACGCGGGGTACCGGGACTGTTCGCGGCCGGTGAGGTGGCCGGCGGCATGCACGGCTCCAACCGGCTGGGCGGCAACTCCCTCTCCGACCTGCTGGTGTTCGGCCGCAGGGCCGGCTGGCACGCGGCGGACCACGCGGCCGACCTCGCGGACAGCCGCCCGCTGGTCGACGACACCGAGGTGGACCTCGCGGCGGCGGAGGCACTGCGCCCCTTCTCCGCCGAAGGGCCGGAACCCGGCAAGGAGAACGGCCGCCCGCCGGAGAACCCGTACACCCTCCACCAGGAACTCCAGCAGACCATGAACGACCTCGTCGGCATCATCCGCCGCGAGGGCGAGATGGAGCAGGCGCTGGAGAAACTGGCGGATCTTCGGGTACGGGCCCGCCGGGCGGGAGTCGAGGGCCACCGGCAGTTCAACCCGGGCTGGCACCTCGCGCTCGACCTCCGGAACATGCTGCTGGTCAGCGAGTGCGTGGCGCGGGCCGCGCTGGAGCGCACCGAGTCGCGCGGCGGACACACCCGCGAGGACCACCCCGGCATGAACCGCGACTGGCGCCGCATCAACCTGATCTGCCAACTCACCGATCCCACGGGCGGTTTGGGCGCAACGGACCCGGTGGCCGCGCAGATCGCCCTGACCCGTGAGACGACCGACCCCATCCGCGCCGACCTGCTCGCCCTCTTCGAGAAGGAAGAGCTGGTCAAGTACCTCGCCGAAGAGGAGCTCTACGAGTGAGCAGCTACGAGGCCCGCTTCAAGGTGTGGCGGGGGGACGTCAAGGGCGGCGGCCTGGAGGACTTCGAGGTCGAGGTGAACGACGGCGAGGTGATCCTCGACATCATCCACCGCATCCAGGCCACCCAGGCCTCCGACCTCGCCGTGCGCTGGAACTGCAAGGCGGGCAAGTGCGGTTCGTGCTCGGCGGAGATCAACGGGCGACCCCGGCTGATGTGCATGACCCGCATGTCGGTGTTCACCCGCGAGGAGACGATCACCGTCACCCCGCTCCGGGCCTTCCCGGTCGTCCGCGACCTCGTCACGGACGTGGGCTTCAACTACCAGAAGGCCAGGGAGGTTCCGGCGTTCGTACCGCCGCAGGGCGTCGCCGCCGGCGAGTACCGGATGATGCAGGAGGACGTCGACCGCTCGCAGGAGTTCCGCAAGTGCATCGAGTGCTTCCTGTGCCAGGACACCTGCCATGTCGTCCGTGACCACGAGGAGAACAAGACGGCGTTCGCCGGACCCCGATTCCTCATGCGGGTCGCGGAGTTGGACATGCACCCGCTGGACGCGGCATCCGAGAGCGGCCTGGACCGCAAGAAGACCGCCCAGGACGAACACGGCCTCGGCTACTGCAACATCACCAAGTGCTGCACCGAGGTCTGCCCCGAGGGCATCCACATCACGGACAACGCGCTGATCCCCTTGAAGGAAAGGGCGGTCGACCGCAAGTACGACCCGCTGGTGTGGCTGGGGTCGAAGATCAGGAGGCGTTCTTCGTAGGGGCCCCGGATTCCCCGGATTCCCCCGGTTTCCAGGCGGCCTGCTGGACAAAGATCCCGGCGATCATCACCAACGTGCCGGCCATCGCGAGGAGCCCGTGCGAATGGGGGCTCGGATACGGACCGAAGAAGATGAACCAGGCCAGGCCCGCGTCGCTGACCAGGATGCCGTAGCCCCACAACCTGGGGCGCGCGATGCTGCGTCGGCGGACGAGCGGGGTCCAGCCGCGCGTGATCGCGCCGACGCCGACGACGGCGAGCACGGCGATCAGCAGCACGGCCACGGCCACTTCGACGTCACTCATGTCCACTCCGTGAGAGACAGCGCCTGCTGGAGGTTGTGTTCCGCGATGCCCCGCATGAACTCGGGGTCGTGGAAGTCACCGACGTCCAGGAGGCGCAACGGGCCTGCCACCAGGGAGAGATGCATGGCCAGGCGGTAGAGGTGGAGCCGGTCCTCGTCCAGCCCTTCGGTGCGCAGGGCTTCGTAGTGGTGGCCGAAGCGCAGACGGAGGAAGACGTGCTCCCATTCGACGTCGAAGTACATGAGGCCTTCGATGTCGATGAGGGCGAGGTCGCCGTCGGCGGTCACGCGGACGTGGTCGCCGCCGAGTTCGCCGTGGATGAGGGCGGGGGGCGAGGTGCGGGGGCGGACGCGGGCGGCCAGGGCCCTTACGGCGTCGGCCAGTTGGGGGTGGGCGGCGGCTGCGCGCGGGTCGCGGGCGGGGAGTTCGTCGAGGTCGCCCAGGGCGCGGGCCACGACGAGCTCCTCGCATGAACTCCCGTACGAGGAAACGCCGTTGTCGACCACCGCGACCTTGCCGAAGCGCGGGCCCGTGCAGGTGTGCAGGGTGGTGAGGAGGGCCGCCATCCGCTCCAGGGCCTTCGGTGCGGCGGCCGGGTCGCGGTCCAGCAGGTCCTCCAGGGTGCCGCCCGGGAGGTCCTCGACGAGCGCCGCGTCCGCCGGGAGGTGAGTGTGGGTGGGGTCGGCGTGCAGGAGCCGGGGCGTGCGGACACCGGCCGCGGCGAGGCGGTCGGCCGCCGCCGTGAAGAGGGCGAGGCCGGAGGCGTGGGAGAAGGGGTCGCGTGGGTCGCCGGGGCCGGCGTCCCAGAGGTCCTCGTCCGCTGACCAGACGTAGGCCACCGCGGTCGTACCGTCCTCGAAGACGAGGCGGTAGACGCCCTTCTTCGAACCGCCCCGGATGCGGGTGACGGTGGTCGGGACGCGGCCGAGGGCGGCACGGGACAGCGGGGCCAGGTCGGTGCGGGTGAGGGTTCTGCGGGTGGCGGTCACCGGGGCGTGGGATGCCGGCGGGCGCGCGACTGGCACACGAAGCCGAGGACGATCAGGGCGAAGCCCAGTAGTCCGAAGAAGTCGACGGCCGTCAGCCACCGCAGGGACCATTCCGTCGCCAGGCCGGCGGCCGTCAGCAATCCGCCGCATCCCCACAATCCCGGTTGCACGACATGGACCCGCAGCCGCCGCGGGAGCCAACCGGTCGTCAGCGCGATCGCTCCGGGTACCGCCACCAGCACACAGGCCAGCGCGCCGAGCACCGTCCACAACATGGCCCACCCCCTCCAGGCTCGACGGATCATCGCACCCCGGGCTGTGAACAGCACCCGTTTTACATCGAGCAGTCATCCGGTCTGGGAAGTGAGCAGTTCTCGGGCGGACGGTGTCGGTACGCGCCTCGGCCGGGCGGCTCGGTGGCTCAGTAGAGCGCGTTCTCGATGCTGCTCTGCCAGTAGGTGACCGTGGCGGCGCTGTTGAAGTAGACCCCGTGGTGCGGCAGCTTCAGGGTCTTCTCCGGGCCGACCGAGCCGTCGAGCGCCCGGTTGGCGAAGAACACGCCGAGCGTCTTGGCCTTGTAGCCCCCCACGCCGTCGGGCGTGGAGGTGGTGATCCCCGCGTAGGCGGACCTGCCGGGCTTCACGGTGACCACCGACTGCGGGACGGAGTCCTCGTCCCAGCCCACCGCGGCCTGGGCATCGGCGCCGGCCCGCAGGTACGGGGCGCCGTAGGCGTAGCAGGGCTTGGTGCCGGTGTTGGTGGCCTTCAGCAACAGGTGGTTGACCGGCCGGGTCACCGGGCTGACGGTCACCTTCATGTGGGCCGTGGTGCAGGCCTTGATCGCCGCGGCCCGCTTGGGAGCGGCGTCGGCCGACTGGGCCGCCGCCTGCACACCGGCCGCCGCGAGGACGGCGACGAGGACGGAGGGGGCGAGGGTACGAGCGGTGCGGCGGCTGAGGATACGCATGACGGACTGCCTTTTCTGTGGATGCCGGTTCTGTGCCGGCTCTGCGGATGCCCGGAGTACGGCGAGCGGCGGTTGCCGGAGTGCGGCGAGTGCTGCCGGGGCGGACGGCCCAAGACTGTGGGCACGGTCGTCCCAGATGCGAGGCCGACGGCCGATTACGGGACGCTGGAACACCGGAACGCCACCTGACCTGCGAATTCCCCCGAAGCCTGGAACGCCGACTGGAATACGGCGTACGGTGCCGGCCCGTGTGAGTGGCAGGTGAGGCAGGGCGAGGGCCGGGTCCCTGTGCGCGGGGCCGGTCAAGTGAGCGGCGAATGGTCCGGGAAGTGAGCAGTCGGCGCGGCGACGCTCGGCCCCCTGAATGCCTCGTAAGGCCGACGCATGCACGCCGTGGTGTGCGGGCCCCCACCCATGCCCACGGCGACTGGCACCCGGCCGACCGGGTGCGCCGCTATTGACCCTCCGTCATGTCCTGTCGCACAAAAAAGAGTTGGAGGCTCAGCGCACCCAACCCTCCCGGTACGCCGTCCAGTCCGCCTCCGTCGCCGCGAAGTCCACGTACAGGGCGACACCGAAGTTCGCGCGGTCCGCGTCCGTGCGGGACAGGCCGAGGCGTACGCCCCGGACGGCGGCGGGGACGGTCTCGGCGGCGCCCCGGTGGCCGAACCGGTTCTCGTGGTAGAAGGGCAGGCCCATGAGGAGATCGGTGGAGTCCGGGGTGACCTCCAGGGCGAGCGAGGTCTGCTGGGCGACATAGCCGCCGTAGAGACTCTGCAGGGGCTGCATCGTGTCGTACGACATCACGGCGATCTGGTCGACCCGGCGGGCGACCTGACCGAAGTACGCCTGCGACCACCACTTGGGGTGGTTGGTGACGGTGCCCCAGAAGGAGTGGAAGGCGGGGAGCGGGTCGATCTGGTGGGCGGCGACGGAGAGTTGGGCGTTCCGGGACTCGGTGACGTCGTGCAGCCGGTCGAGGAGGTCGAGGTAGTCGCGGTCGCCGGAGTGCAGGGGTTCGAGGTCGAAGTGGGCGCCCTCGAAACCGGCGTCGAGGATCTGGCGGGTGGAGGCGACGATCGCGGTCCGGGTAGCCGCCCGTTGCAGCCGCAGACCGTCCGGGCTCTCGGTGGCGAGCTTGTCCCCCAGCCAGGCCTGCACGCGTACGCCGGGCAGCGCACGGTGGACGGCCTCGATCAGCCAGGTGGCCCTGGGGTAGTCCGTCTCAGGGAGGGTGCCGTCGTGCTCCAGGGGCCCCGAATGGACGTACAGATCACGAATACCGGTCCCCTTCAGCCGCCGGGCCAACGCGGTCACGTCCGCGTCGGTCTTCCGCCCGTCCACCCAGGCGTGGCCCAGCCAGATCGCGTCCTGGTTCCTGGTGCGGGCGCCGTCCGCGGGGTCACCGGTGTAGTTCACGCGGAGGGCGATCTCGGCGGCGAGGACGGGGAGGACCAGGAGGAGCACGAGCGCGAGGGCGGTACGGCGGGTCCAGCGGGCCCACTTCCTTCCCTGCGGCGGCGCTTGTGGAGGTATATCGCCGTCGGCGACCTCAGGACCCTCGTCTCTCCCGGTACCCGTACCCGTACCCCCTGCGTGTTCCGTCACGGCGTCTCCCCTCCCGTAGCCGTACCCCGCACCCCACCCGTCACCGGCACACCCCCACGTCCCGCCCCGGTCGCGCGTCCGTAATCCTGCTCATACGCTCCGAAATGTGACGTCATCCTTGATACGCGGCCGGCCGCGACGCGCGGCCTCTCACATATCCGTGCGGGTGGCGCATGCCGTGCTGGGCGGTGCGGCCGGGGTCGTGTGGCTGGTGTTGCCGGTGATGACGATCAACGCGGAGGTTCCGGTTGCGGCCACCCGGGCCGGGCCCGTCGCGGAGCGGGACGCCGCCGCCGGGCAGGCGGCCGACGGGACGTCCGCCGCCGACCTCGTCCTGCCGCTCGTCGCCGTCGGCGGCGCGGGGATACTCGCGGGGTACGGGTATGTACGGCGCACCCGTAGGGCCCGTACCCGTACGACTCCCGGGGTGGTGTCACCCGGGGTACCGCCCGTGGTGTCGCCCCGGCCCCCGGTGACCCCACTGCCCGTACTCGAACGGCAGGCCGGTGCCGCACTCGTCCAGGCCGACGACTGCATACGCACCAGCCGGGCCGAACTCGCCTTCGCCGAGGCCCGGTTCGGGCCGGCCCTCGTCGAACCGTTCCACCGGGCCCTGCACGAGGCCGAGCGCGAACTCGCCGCCGCGTTCGCGATACACCTGCGCTACGGCCGGGGCGTCCCGGAGGTTCCGGGGGTCCGCGCAGAGGAAACGGCCCGGCGGCAAGCCCTCGCCGGCATCGTCGGACGGTGCGCCGAGGTCGGACGGCGCCTGGACGCCGCAGCCCCGGAGTTCGATCGACTCCGGGCGCTGGAGCGGGAGATGGGCGAGGCGCTGGAGGTCGCGGAGGGCCGGTTCCGTGAACTGACCGGCCGTACGGGGGCGGTGGAAGCCGAACTCGCCGACCTGCACGCGCACTTCCCGGCCTCGGCCACCACCACAGTCACCGGATACGTCGAACAGGCCAAGGACCGCCTGGTGTTCGCCACGACCCATCTCAACCAGGCCCGCCAGGCAGCCGACTTGGGGCGAACCGAACAGGCGGTGCGCGACCTCCGCGCCGCCGAGGGCGCCATCGGCCAGGCCGCCACCCTCCTCACCGACGTCGACGAGCTGGCCGACTCCCTCGCCAGAGCCACCGAGTTGATCCCGCCCGCGCTCACCGGCGCGGAGGCGGTGAGGACCCGGTCGGCCACCGGGACGGCGAACGGCGGCGCGCCCCGCTCCCTCCTGGCCGACACCGACGCCGCCCTCGCCGCCGTACGGGAGGAACTGACCGGCGACCGTCCGTACGACCCTCTCGCCGCCCTGCGGAGCATCGTGCGGGCCGCGTCGGCGCTGGGCGCCGGGCAGGACGGGGTGCTCGGTGCCGCCGCGTGGCTGGTCGGCCGGGCCGACGTCCGGGCGGCGGACGACTTCGTGGCGACGCACCGGGGTGCGGTGGGCGCCGGCGCGCGAACCCTCCTGGCGGAGGCGGAACGCCTGCTCGACACCGACCCCGCCGCAGCCGCCGAACCCGCCCTGGCAGCCCGGGAGTTGGCCGAACAGGACGTCCGCGTACACGGCAACCCCTACTCCGGCACCACCGAGCACACGACCGGAGCCGTCCTCGGCGGAGTCCTGCTCGGCGAGAACCCGGACGGCGGACCCCCGCCCGCCTTCGGCGGACCGGGCACGAGGAAACGCGGGGAACCCGACCCGAGTGAGTCCGCCTCCAACTCCGTCAGAACAGACTGAGCAGCGCCTCCGCCGGATCCACCATCCCGGTCTCGCCGTCCGGCAAGGGCAGTTCGAACCAGACCGTCTTGCCGCGTGGGGTCCGGCGTGAGCCCCAGGCCGCCGACAGGAGGCCTACCAGCTGTAGGCCTCGGCCACCCTCGTCCGTGTCGCGGGCGCGGCGGCGGCGCGGCTGGACGAGCCCGGCATCCCAGACCTCGCACACCAAGGTGCGGTCCAGCAACAGCCGTAGCCTGATCTCGCCCTCGCCGTACCGGAGCGCGTTTGTCACCAGTTCGCTGACCAGCAACTCCGTTGTGTCGATGAGGGGTTCGAGGTCCCAGGACTGGAGGCGGGCGCGTGCGTACTCGCGGGCGCGGCCCACGCTGCGGGGCTCGCGCGGGAGGGTCCAGTCGCCGACGGAGTCCTCGGGCAGGCCCTGGACGCGGGCCATCAGCAGCGCGATGTCGTCCTCGCCGTGGTGGGTGTCGAGGGTGCTGAGGACGTGGTCGCAGACGTCCTCCAGGTCGCGGTGGGTCTCGGCGTTGAGTGCCGCCGCCGTGACCGGACGGCCGTCGTCCGCCGGGCGGTTGGGGTCGGTGAGGGCGCCCACGAAGGCCTGGAGGCCCTCGTCGAGGGGGTGATCGCGGGATTCGACCAGTCCATCCGTGTAGAGCGCCAACAGTGCGCCTTCGGGCAGTTCGACCTCCACCTCCTCGAAGGGCTCGCCGCCGACGCCGAGCGGCATGCCGGGCGGCACGTCGAGCATCAGCGCCGCCTCGCCGGGTTCCACCAGGACCGGCGGGAGATGGCCCGCGTTGGCGAAGGTGCACCGCCTGGTCACCGAGTCGTAGACCGCGTAGATGCAGGTCGCGAGGTACACCTCGGAGAGGTCGGCCTCGCGGGGGCGGCGGGCGGCCCGGGTGGCCTGCTGGACGCCGCCGGGGGTGCCGAGCCCGCGCGCGATCTCGTCCAACGCCGAGAGGACTTCGGCCGGTTCGAGGTCCAGGAGGGCCAAGGTGCGGACCGCCGTGCGCAGTTCGCCCATCGCGACCGCCGCGCGCAGTCCGCGGCCCATCACGTCACCCACCACCAACGCCGTGCGGTGGCCTGGCAGTTCGATGACGTCGAACCAGTCGCCGCCGACCTCCGTCGCCGCGTTCCCGGGAAGGTAACGACACGCGATGTCGAGGCCGGAGGCCTCCGGGTCGCCGGGCGGGAGGAGCGACCGTTGCAGTATCAACGCCCGCTCGTGCTCACGGCGGTACAGGCGCGCGTTGTCGATGCAGACGGCGGCCCGTGCCGCCAGTTCCACCGCGAGATCCCGGTCCCGGTCGCCGAACGGCTCGCTGCCCTTCGTACGGGCGAACTGCACGAGTCCCACGACGGTGTCGTGGGCGACCATCGGCACGGCCAGCGTGGACTGGACCGGGCCGTTCTCCTCGGCGGGGACGTACTGCGGGCGGGCGGTGCGCAGGGCGTCCGCGCAGGGCGAGTTGAAGGGGTAGTGGTGGACCGCGCCCACCGTGACGGGTGCGCCGCCGCCGGCGAAGGGGGCGTCGGAGACCGCGCTGGCGAAAGCCACCCGGCGCACCTCCGCGCTGCCGTCGGCCCGGCCGGGCGGGGTCTCGTCGCCGGCCAGGAGGCCCTGGTAGAGGTCGACGGTCGCCAGGTCGCAGAAGCCGGGGACGACGATGTCGAGGAGTTCGCGGGCGGTGGTCTCCAGGTCGAGGGAGTTCCCGATGCGGGCGCCGACCTCGTTCAGAAGGGCGAGATTGCGCCGCGCGGAGGCGGCCTCGCGGGCGGCGGCGCGGCGGGCGGTGACATCGGTGCCGAGCCAGGCGATGCCGATGGGGCGCCCGCTGCCGCTGTGCACGCGGTACAGGTTGATGGACCAGTGCCGGCGCTCCTCGGAGCCGGGCACGAGGCCCGTGACATGCATGTCCGTTATCGAGTTGCCGGTCTCCAGGACCCGGCGCAGGGTCGCGGTGACCCGCTCGGCCTCGGGGCTCTGCAGATAGTCCTGGACGCCCCTGCCTCGGTGGTCGTCGGGGGTGCCGCCGAAGGTGTTGGCGATCTGCTGGTTGGCGCGCCGGACCCGCAGGTCGGGGTCGATCAGCAGGAACCCGAACGGAGATTGACCGAATATCGACTGCGAAGCGGCGAGATCGGTCTCTATCCGGCGCAGGATCCGGACGTCGACGACGATACAGACGGCGGCCCGCTCGCCCTCCTCGGTCCGGGTCGGCATCACATAGACCTCGGCGAGGCCCTCCTTGCCCGGATCGCCCTCGGCGCTCTCCGGCACCCGGAAGGGCACCACTCCGGTCCACTCCCGGCCGTCCAGGATCTCGGCCATCTTCCGCTGGCCGCGCTCCCGCAGCGCGGGGTCGACGAACGCCTCGATGGGGTCCATGCCGACGGCGTGCTCCGTGGGGATGCCGAAGAGCTGCTCGGCCCGCAGGCTCCACTGGTCGACGAGCCCGTCGGGGCCGATGGAGAAGGAGGCGACCTTGATGTAGTCGTAGATCGAGCCGGGCGGGCTGCTCTGCCACATGGCGTCGCCGACGGACATGGCGTCGGCGGAGGGCACGTCGGCGAAGCCCACGGCCTCAGCCCTCGCGCCGCCCGACGGGTCCTCGGACTCCGTGGCCTTCGCTGGTATCTCGCTCACGCGAACCGTCCCCTCCAGCTCACCGCGTCCGGCACCGGTCACCGGGGGCGGCTGCCCGCAGTATCCAGCACTACGGCGCCCCACAACACGGTGTTCACGATCACAGGACAATCCCGATGCATTTCGGACCTGCCCGCGACAACACTCCCAGTCTTCTAACCAGCGGACACGCAGTCGAACCACGCCGATCGACAACCGTCACAGGCCTTGACCAATCGATGGACACCACTGTCCGGTCCGTACAGGAGCGTGCGCCCGCGCACCGGCCCGGGTCCATCACGGCACCTCGAGTTCGAACCACACCGTCTTGCCCGTCTCCCCGGGCCGGGTGCCCCAGCGGACGCAGGCGTCGGCGACCAGCTGGAGGCCGCGTCCGCTCTCGTCCTCGGGGCGGGCGACGCGCTCGCGCGGCGGGTCGGGGAGCGGGTCGGAGACCTCGACGAGCAGGACGCCGCCGGGGCGGGCGGGGCGCACCAGGCGGACGCCGATGGGGCCCGTGGCGTGCCGCAGCGCGTTGGTCACCAGTTCGCTGACCAGCAGCGCGGCAATGTCGGCGAGGGCGGTGAGGTCCCAGTCGCGCAGCTGACCGCGGACGGCCGAGCGCGCGGTGCGGACGGCTCCGGGGTCGGCGGGAAAGGTCCACTCGGCGCAGTCGCCTTCGGTGTCGATCAAGCCGATCACATCCCGGGGCCGGCCCAGCACACCCATGTCCGATTTCATGGGGTTAATGGGCACATACCCGATATCAAGGGCCCGGTACCGTCCCGGAGGGCGCACTGTGGCACGAACGGCGTACACCGATCCCGGCGCACTCCACCACCTCGCGCCCCACAGGAATCCGGTGCGCCCGTCCGCCACGAACTACGGCGGGTTCCGCACACCCGGCTCGTCCCGGCCTACGACGGGTTCAGCGCGCCCCGGCGTCGAGCAGCGCCAGCGTCTCCCGTACGGCGGGCACGTCCTGGTCGAGCCAGTCGACGCTCCAGACGTCCGCGGGGGCGAGCCAGCGCAGCTCGTCGTGGTCCTGGAGGGCAAGCGGGCGGGGCGAACCGGGGAGCAGCCGGGCCGTCCAGACCTGGAGGACGTACGGCGGCTTCAGCGACCACTCCCCCGGGACGCGGGCGACGGTCTCGGCGTCGACGCCGAGTTCCTCGCGGAGTTCGCGCACCAGCGCGGCGTCGGGGCGCTCGCCGGGCTCCACCTTGCCGCCGGGGAGTTCCCAGCGGCCGGCCAGTTCGGGGGGTGCACTGCGGCGGGCGGCGAGCAGCCGGGCGCCGCGGCCGTCACCGTCGTCGCCGAAGTCGCCGTCGAGGTCGTCGTCGAACAGGGCGGCTCCGACCACCACGATCCGTGTCGTCATGCGCCGGAGCCTACGGGGTGCGTCAGTTGCGGGTGGCGTCCCCGTTCTGCCCGATCCGCTCGACCCAGTAGAGCTGCTTGTGCTTGCGGTCGTCGAGGCTGTCCGCGATCTTCTGGGCCTCGGCGCGGGTGGCGTACCTGCCCACGCGGTAGCGATTGCCGTTGTCGTCCTGCCGTATCACGAGCCAGGGAAGAGTGATCGTGCCGTCGTTCATCGCGCCCCTCCGCTTCCCGCTCGCGGTTCGTGCCGTGCCCCACCCCATAAGGAAACCGCAATCCGCATATGCCGGAGCCTACGCCTAACCTTCACGCAGCGAATACGGCTTTTCACAAAGAGGTACGCAACCAGCCACGACGGAGGGGGCGCACGACAACGAACGCGCCGTTGACGCACCTCGATGCATCCGGTCGGAGGCACGCTACAGGTCCTGTGAGCGACCTGCGAGAAAGACCGGAATGCAACGGCCCCAAAGACAGGGCGGATTGACCGGTTCCGGCGACAAGTGCCGGGAAAGTTGCGCTACTTCATCTGGAATGCGCCCAACTCGCTACTCAGCGCGCTACTTCACGGGAAGTCGGTGCATTGCCTCACGGGCAGGCGGTGGGCGATCACTTCACGGGCAGGTGGTAGGCGATCCGGTAGCGGTCGGCCGGGACCACCACGTCGGCCGTCTCCACCGCGCGCCCCGAGGCGTAGTACGTGCGCTGGATGACGAGGACCACATGCCCGGGGACACCGCCCAGCGCGAGCAGTTCCTCGGAGAGGCCGGGCCGGGCGCCGACCTCCTCCGTGACGTTGTCCACGACGACGTCGATGGCCCGCATCCGCTCGACGACCCCCATGCCGCCGAGCGGGCCCTCCTCGGGCAGCATCACGGGCGTACGGCCGGTCACGGCGAGGGGTTCCCAGGACGTGGAGAGCATCATCGTCTCGCCGGCGTCCCGGAACACGTACTTCGTGCGCATCACGCGCTCGCCGGCCTGGAGGCCGAGCCGCTCGGCGATCGCTCCGCCGGCCTCGGTCTGCTCGCTGCTGGACTCCCAGGTGCCGCGCGCCTCGCCGTCGGCCTGCTCCTGCCGGAACGGTGTCGCGCCGGCCGGCGGCCGGAACCCGGAGCGGGCGATACGGCGCGGCACCGGACGCTCGCGCACATACGTCCCCGAGCCGGAGCGGCCCTCGACCAGACCCTCGGCCATCAGCACCTTGCGCGCCTCGAGAGCGACCGTGTCCGAGACGCCGTACTCCTCGCGGATCCTGGCCTGCGAGGGCAGCCGGGTGTGCGGGGGCAGCCTGCCGTCGACGATCTTCTTGCGGAGATCACCCGCGACGCGCAGATACGCCGGCTGCTCACCGAATGTCACTGGCCGCTCCCATCAGGTTGTACAGACAGCAACAGCCTGGCAACCGTGGGTTGTGCCATGCAAGCAAAGGCCAGAGAATCACTCGATGTGATGACTTGTGCCCGGCGTGGGCTTTACCCAGGCAGTTTCTCCCCGCTATAGAGGCCCTCACACCTCCAGACCGGTATCGCCTCCTCCGCTGTCCCCTCCGCTGTCGCTGTCGTCGTACGGCGGCGGGGTCGTGGCGAGCCCCAGAGCCTTGCGGGCGGTGACCGACAGATGGGGGTCGATGAGCTCGGCGCCCTTGTCGTAGTGCCCGTAGAACTCGTCGGCGTCGGAGGCCCCGGCCGCCTTCGCCCACTGCTTCTGCGCCGCCCGCAGGTCCTTGACCAGGTCCGCGACCGGTTTCGCGGCGGCACTCGGCCACTGACGGCCTTCCAGCAGATCGGCCTGCCGGGTCAGCGCGGTCGAGACCCGGCCCGCCCATGCCCTGTGCCCCGGCAGGTCGTCCTCGACGTACTGCGCGTCGGGCGCCGAGTCGAGTGCCGCGTTGAGGACGTGGGCCGCCTTCAGGTACGCGACCTGGTCCGCGTCGAGGGTCGTGGCGTCGTTGCGCAGCGAACCGCCGGGCAGACTCGCCTCCTCGTCCCTGTTGCCGAACGCGCAGGTGATCTCGCGGTCGCCCAGGCTCCAGCTCTCCGCGGTCGGGGTCACGTAGTAGATGTCCACGTCGTCGGGCACGGCCCAGCCGTCCATCGCGTAGGAGTCCTGGAGCGCGTAGCACCGGTCGTCCGCGGTGGCCGTGACCTTCTTGTCCCCCGGGTACGAGTCGCCGCTCAGCCGCACCACGGCGAACACCTCGCCGTCGTGCTCGCCCGCGCAGGACACCACGTCGAAGTCGTAGGCCATGCCCTCCAGCGAACCGCTGGGCGCGTCGAAGCACTGGCCCTTCCCGGGGGAGGCGCTCGCGCTGTTCCCCCCGTCGACCTCGACGTCGTCGAAGAAGCCGGTCGCCGCGCCGGCCACTCCGAGCGCCCACAGCACCAGCCCGCACGACGAGAGCACGATGCCGGCCACCGCCATGCCCCGGCCGCGCTCGCCCCGCTTCTTCGTCTGGTTCAGCCCGATCAGCCCGAGGACCAGACCGACGCCCGGTATGCAGCAGAGGATGCCGAGCACGAGGGCGGCGATGGACATGCCGTTGAGGGGCGCGGGGTTGTTGTACGGGCTGTAGCCCTGGGACCAGGTCTGGTAGGGCTGGGGCCCGTAGGGGGCGTACGGGGGCGGGGGACCTTGGGGGTACGGGGTGTACGGGTTGTACGGGGGCTGCGGCTGTACCCCGTAAGGGGGTTGGGGCTGTGCCGTCCCGTGGGTGTCCTCCGGCGGCGGGGCGTACGGGTTGTACGGGGTGGCGGGCGCCTGGGGGAGAGGAGCCGGGCCCGGGGGCTGGTCCTGGGGGCCTTCGTGGTCCGGCGGCGGGGGTATGGACACGGGTACCGTGCTCCTGGTTCAGGCGGGGGATCTTCGGCGGGCGGGCTTCGCCGCGGAGCCGGAGATCTTCAGGTGCGGAACTGATGTACGACTCGCGCATGTTAAGCACGAGGTGACCGGGGGCGGAATGCGGGTTTCTAAGACGACGGTCCGGGCGGTGAACGCGCTTGCCGCGCGCTGGGCCGGGGCCGCCTGCGGGGGCACGGTGTTCTCGGCGGCCGGGGTGTGGCCGCTGCTGGCCCTGCTCGCGGACGGCGCCGAGGGAGCGGCAAGGGCGGAGCTGGCGGACGCGGTGGGACTGCCGGTCGGCCAATCGGCCGCCGCCGCACGGGAGTTGCTGGCCGGGCTGACGGCGATGCGCGGAGTCGACGCGGCGCTCGGGCTGTGGACGAAGCGGACCGTGGAGCTGCGCGAGGCATGGGCGGCGGGGCTGCCCGCCGAGGCGCACGGAGTGCTCACCGGGGACCCCGAGGCCGACCGCGCGGCCCTGGACGCGTGGGCGGCGAAACGGACCGGCGGACTGATCGAGCGCATGCCGCTCGCGCTGACGGACGCCACCGAACTGGTGCTGGCGAGCGCGCTGGCCCTGCGCACCGAGTGGCTGCGGCCGTTCACCGAGGTGCCGTTGGAGAGCACGTACTGGCGCGGCCGGGTCCTGCTCGGCCTGCGCCGCGAGACCGCCCTCCTGGACCGCGTCGGCGTCGCGGACACACCTGACGGCCATGTCACCGAGCTGAAGGTCCTGGGCGACGCGGCGATCGACGTCCACCTCCTGCTCGGGGAGGAGCGGATGACACCCGCCCAGGTGCTGGGCGCGGGCGTGGGAATCCTGGACCGCCGTCATCCCGTAGTACCCGGGGACCAACTCCCCTACGGAGACCCCGGACCGGGCCTGCGGGTGGAGCGGACGCGCTCCACCCGCCCACGGCCGCCCACCCTCGACGTCACGACGGTCGCGTACGACCTGACCGCGCGGCACGATCTGCTGCGCCTGCACCGCCTGTTCGGGCTCACGACGGCACGGGACTCCACGCGCGGCCACTTCTCCGGCATCAGCCCTTCCCCGCTGGCGATCGGGTCGGCCGAGCAGGCGACGACGGCGAGGTTCGGCGCGCTCGGCTTCCGCGCGGCGGCGGTGTCGGCGGTCGCCGCCGTCCCCGGCGGCCTGCCCGACCTCCGCCATGTGACCACCACCGTCACCGCCCGCTTCGACCGCCCCTTCGCCTTCCTCGCCCTGCACCGCCACTCACGGCTGGTGCTGGCGGCCGGCTGGGTCACGGAACCGGAGCCGTTCCCCGACGACCAGGGCTGATCATCCGGTGCCGGGGCGGCGAAGATAGCCTTCACGTGCGCGATCTTGCGCTACGGCACGGACGGGGGCGGAATTGGGAGCGGTCCGGGGAACGGCGGTTCAGGGCACGGCGGTCGGGGGGACGGCGGTCGGGGGGACCGTCGACGCGGTGAACCGGCTGACGGCGCGCTGGGCGGACACGGCGACCGGTGGCACGGTGTTCTCGGCGGCCGGGGTGTGGCCGCTGCTCGCGTTCCTAGCCGACGGGGCGTGGGGCGCAGCGCGGGCGGAACTCGCGGACGCGGTGGGCCTGCCCGCCGACCAAGCCGCCCCCGCCGCACGGGAGTTGCTGACCACGATGGGGTCGATGCCCGGACTGCGCTCCGCCCTCGGCCTGTGGACCAGGCACGACTTGGCCCTGCGCGAGGAGTGGCGGAGCGGACTGCCCGCGGGCACGCACGGAGTCCTCACCGACGATCTCCCCGCCGGACAGCGGGCGTTGGACGCGTGGGCGGCCGAGCGGACGGGCGGGCTGATCGAGCGGATGCCGATCGCCCTGGACCCGGGCGTGGTGATGGTGCTGGCGAGCGCGCTCGCGCTGCGCACCGAATGGCCGCGCCCCTTCGAGGAGTTGCCGCTCAGCCCGGACGCCGGCCCCTGGCAGGGGCGACGCCTCGCGGGCCTGCGCCGCACCGGCGTCCGCCTCGACCGGGCCGGCGTGACGAACGGCCCGCACGGCTACGTCACCGAGCTGAAGGTCCCCGGCGACAACGGCATCGACGTCCATCTCCTGCTCGGCGAACAGCGGATGACCCCCGGCCAGGTGCTGGGCACGGGCGTCGCCGCGCTGGCCCACCAGGTCACCGTGGTCCCCAGCGGCCAACTCCCTTACGGCGACGTGGGACCGGGCCTGCGCGTCGAACAACAGCGGTGCGCCACACCGCGACCGCCGGAGCTGTCCGTGACGACGGTGGCCTATGACATCGGCGCGCGGCACGATCTCCTCGACCGGCACGGCCTGTTCGGGCTCACCACGGCCATGGACACCGGCGACGGCCACTTCCCCGGCATCAGCCCCGACCCGCTCGCCGTCGGGAAGGCCGAGCAGTCGGCGGTGGCACAGTTCGGCGCGCTCGGCTTCCGCGCGGGAGCGGTGACCGCGGTCGCGCCCCGCTACGGCGCCGGTTCCCGACCCGATCTCCGCTGCACGACGACAATCGTCACGGCCCGCTTCGACCGCCCCTTCGGCTTCCTGGCCGTACACCGCGAGTCACGTCTCGTCCTGACAGCGGGGTGGGTGACCGAGCCGCTGCCGTATCAGGGGTAGGGAGGGCTCGGGGCCGGGTGCGCCCCGTACGTGGTAATCCCCCGCGCGTTTCCCGCCCCCACCCCACGCCGCGCCCCATCGTCGAACGGTGACCAAGCCACCCCGTCTGCTGCTCCCGCTCCTCGCCGCCGCCCTGCTCCTCCCCCTGCCCCCGGCGTCCGCCGCGCCCCTCCCCCGCGACGGCTGCGGGGCGGGCGGCTGGACGCCCTCGGCCACCCGGATCGACCCGGCCGACACCTACCACCCGTACGTCGGCAACGGCTATCTCGGCACCCGGGTCCCGCCCGCCGGCGCGGGCTACGCGGCGTCCGGCGAGAAGACCGGCTGGCCGCTCTACACCCCGCGCTACGACGGCGCGTTCGTCTCCGGCCTCTATGCCCGGGGCCCCGCGAACACCGCCGGCCGCGAGGCCCTCGCCGCGCTCCCGACCTGGACCGGCCTCGATGTGACGTCGGGCGCCGAGACGTACGGCGGCGGCAGCCGGATCACGCGGTACCGCCAGACCCTGGACCTGCGCTGCGGCTACGTCCGTACGTCCCTCACCTGGACGACCAAGGACGGCCGCCGCACCGACCTGGTCTACGACGTCCTCACCTCCCGCGACAGCGAGCACACCGGCGCCGTACATCTGCGCGTGACCCCGCACTGGGACGGCGAACTCACCCTCACCGACCGCCTCGACGGCCGCGGCGCCCGCCGGGTCACCCAGACGACCGGCGGCCCGGCGGGCGCGCACACCATCGGCGTCGCGTTCCGCACGGACGGGACCGGGGTGGACGGCGCCCTGGCCTCCGTGCTGGACGTGCCCGGGCGGCGTCAACGCGCGGCCCGGGACGGGAAGTTGAGTGCCAGCCAGACGGCGGTCCTGTCCGTGCGCTCCGGCCGTAGTTACACCGCGACCAAGTTCGTCGGCGTCGACACCTCACTGACCTCGCGCGATCCCCGGGCCGCCGCCCGGGACGCCGCCGGGCGGGCCGCGCGGCGCGGCTGGGACGCGCTGCTCGCCGCGCACACCGCCGCGTGGCGGGCGCTGTGGTCGTCGGACATCGAGGTGCCGGGCCATCCGGACCTGCAACTCTGGGCCCGTTCCGCCCAGTACGGGCTGCTGTCCGCGCTGCGCCAAGGCGCCCGGAACAGCATCGCGCCCGCAGGGCTGACCAGCGACAACTACGCGGGCATGATCTTCTGGGACGCCGAGACCTGGATGTTCCCGTCCCTGCTGGCCGCCCACCCCGACCTCGCCCGCCCGGTCCTCGACTACCGCTACCGCACCCGCACGGCCGCCGCCGAGAACGCCGCGAAGACCGCGGTGAAGGGCCTGTTCTTCCCCTGGACCAGCGCGAGCCGCGGTCTGCTGTGGAACGAGTGCCAGAGCTGGCAGCCCCCGCACTGCCTCACCCAGAACCACCTCCAGGGCGACATCGCCCTCGCCGCAAGCCAGTACTACCTCGCCACCGGCGACCGCACCTGGCTCCGCGCCGAAGGCCGGCCCCTCCTCAACGGCCTTGCCCAGTACTGGACTTCACGCGTCACAAAGAACACCGACGGGTCCTACTCCATCAGGGAGGTCGCGGGCCCCGACGAGTACAGCAACGGCGTGAACGACGCCGTCTACACCAACGCCGTCGCCGCCACCGCCCTCCGCGCCGCCACCGAAGCGGCCCACTCCCTGGGCCGGCCCGCCCCCGCCGACTGGCTCACCATCGCCGACCACCTCCGCATCCCCTACGACCCGAAACGCAAGATCTTCCTCCAGTACGACGGTTACAACGGCTCACAGATCAAGCAGGCCGACACCGTGCTGCTGATCTACCCGCTGGAGTGGCCGATGCCGGCCGGTGCCGGGGCCGCCACCCTCGACTACTACGCCCAGCGCACCGACCCGGACGGCCCCGCCATGACCGACGCCGTCCACGCGATCGACGCGGCGGCCGTCGGCGAGCCCGGCTGCGCCGCGTACACCTACCTCCGGCGGGCCTACCAGCCCTTCGCCCGCGGCCCGTTCGCCCTCTTCTCGGAGTCGCGCGGCGACAAGGCGGGCGCGTCGGACCCGCTCGCCGGCTCCCCCGCGCAGGACTTCCTCACCGGCAAGGGCGGCTACCTCCAGGTCTTCACCCACGGCCTGACGGGCCTCCGGCTGCGCCCCGACACCCTCCACCTCGACCCGAGCCTGCCGCCCCAACTCTCCGACGGGGTCCGCCTGTCGGGCCTGCGCTGGCGCGGTCGTACGTACGACATCGCGATCGGCGCGAGGACGACGACCGTACGGCTGCGCTCCGGGGCGCCCTTCGTGCTGGACACCCCCGAGGGCCGCCGCACCCTCTCCGGCACGGTCACCCTGAAGACCCGGCGGCCCGATCTCACGCCCACCACCGACCTGGCCCGCTGCCACCCTGCGACGGCGACCTCCTCGGAGTCCGGCCGCTATCCGGAGGCCGCCGTGGACGGCAGCCCCGCGACCACCTGGTCCCCGGGCGCCGACCGCGCCTCGCTCACCGTGGACCTGGGCCGCCCGGTGCGGGTCGGGACGGTCCGGCCCACGTGGACGAAGCGGCCGGGGTCGTACACGGTCGAGGCCTCGGCGGACGGCCGCGCGTGGCACGCCCCGAACGGGACGCCCGCCCGATACGTCCGTGTCACCGTGCGCGGCGGTACGGGTGCCGCGCTCGCCGAGCTCGACGTGCGCTCGTGACGGCCAACTAGCCTTCCTTGAGGGGGCAGTTGGCCTCGGCCGCCAGCCGTTGCTGTTCCTCCTCGACGATGCGGCGGACCAGGGTGGCGTCCGATATGTCGACCGCGTCCGGCGTGGCGTCCGCGAGGTCGCTGCGCCGGGCGAACCGGTCGAAGAGGCGGTCCTTGTTCTTGAGGATGGTCAGGAGCCGGTCGTCCACGCTGTCGGTGGCGAGCATGCGGTGCACCTGGACGGTGCGTATCTGGCCCATGCGGTGGACGCGGGCCACGGCCTGGTGCTCCACCGTGGGCTTGACCTGGGGTTCGCAGAGGATGACCAGGGAGGCGGCCTGGAGGTTGAGGCCGACCCCGCCCGCGCTGATCTGGGCGAGCAGCACGGCGTGGCCGTGGGCCTGGGTGAATTCGTCGACCAGTTGCTGTCTGCGGAGGGCCGGGACGCTTCCGGAGATCGTCCCGGTCACGCGCATGCCGGGTCCGTCCAGTGCGCGCCGGACGGTGGTCAGCACGTCCCGGAAGTAGGAGAAGACCACCACCTTCGCGCCGTTCTCCGCGGCCTCGGCGACCAGTTCGCGCAGGCGCTGGAGCTTCGCCGACTTCTCGGCGTCGGCGTAGGCGGCCCGGCGCATCGCCATGAAGTTCCCGGCGCCGACCGCGCGGTCGTAGGCCTCGCGGTCGGCGGCGCCGAGCTCCACCCACTCGTCGACCTGGACCAGGGCGGGCAGTTCGGTGAGGACGTCCACCTGGTTGCGGCGGAGGTAAGCGGGGGCGACGGACTTGCGGAAGGCCTGCGGTCCGGCCGCCGCGGTGCCGCCCCGGACCGTCGGCAGCAGTTCGGGGCGGAGGTGGCGGACGAGGGTGCGGAACTCGTCGACGTGGTTCTCCATGGGCGTGCCCGTCAGGAAGAGCACGCGGTCGCAGTGCTCGGTCCACAGCGCGACCGACTTGGTGCGGCGGGTGTCCGGGTTCTTCACGTAGTGGGCCTCGTCGACGACGAGGATGCCCGGGGTGGGGCCGGGCGGGGCCTCGCCCTTGGGCTTCCAGAGCTTTGACTTCCTGCTCTCGGGCGTGGGCAGGGTGTGCAGCGTGTCGAAGGTCGTGACCGCGACTCCACCGCGCTCGCGCCACTCTCCGTAGGCCTCCTGCCGGTCCGGGCCGTGCACGGGCAGGGCGCGCAGGGTGCTGCGGGCGCCGATCTCGCGGGTCCAGTTGATGAGCACGCCGGCCGGGCAGACCACCAGGAAGTGGCTGTGCCCCTCGGCCGCGAGATGGGCCAGTACGGCGATGGCCTGGATGGTCTTGCCGAGTCCCATCTCGTCCCCGAGGACGACCCGGCGCTGGGCGAGCGCGAACCGGGCGCCGAACGACTGGTAGCCGCGCAGCGAGACCCTCCGGTGGGTGTCGTCCAGCTGCTGGGCGTGCACGCGCTCGGCCAGCTCCGAGGGCAGGAAGCCCTCGCTCGCCGCGTGGTCCGGCAACTGGCCGTCGACCTCGGCGAGCTGGCTGTAGTACTCGGCGGACCGCAGCTCGAAGTCGACCAGGGCCTCGATCTCGGAGACCGGCGGGCGCAGCAGGTCGGTGGAGGCCTGGGCGATCAGCAGCGGTACGTCCCGGGCGGTGGCGTCGGTGACGAGTTCGTGGAGTTCGGCGACCGCCGCGAGGGCGCGGTTCCTCCGCCCGCGACCGGCGAGCGCCATCAGTAGCCTGCTGGTGGCGGGCCGGGCCACCGGGAGCAGCGCGCCGAGCCGCTCGTCGAGCCGGGTGGCCGCGTCCAGCGCGCGGCGCAGCTCGGGTCCTGCCTCGACGAGCCGTTGCAGAGCGACGACCAGGGCGGTGGTGCGGGGGTCGGGGTCGTCGGCGTCGATGCGGACGGAGACGGTCTCCCCGACGGCCCGCGCGATCTGCCGGGCGGCGGCGAGCGCGCGGTCGGCGGTCTGCTGTCCCACACCGGGCAGTTGCCGCAGTTCGTACCGGCTCGCCTTGTGCACCGCGCGCACGGAGGTGAGCCCCGCCGCCTCCACGGCGCCGAGCCGCAGCCGCCCCTCGGTGACGTCCTTCAGCCTGCCGACGGGGATGGACTCCAGCTCCTGGGCGACGAGTTCGGCCCGCAGCGGTTCCAGCGCGGAGCGGACGGTGTCGAGGGCGCGGGTGTGGTCGGCACGCAGGGCGCGCGCCACGTCGTACAACCTCGTCCCCCGCGAGCACAGCTCCCTGATCTGCCGCCCGCCGCGCGGAAACTCCCCCTCCATGTCACCCCCCGCTCGCATGTGTCCCGTCGTGCGTCCATCGTGGCATCCGCCACTGACAACGGGGACGGGACCAGGCGGGCCAAGGGTTCCCGGCCGTCCGTCAGGCGTCGGACCGACCGTCCGTCCCGCGTCTCACCCGCTGTCCCTCAGGCGTCGAAGCCCGTCGCCCGGGTCCGCTTCTCCCAGGCCGCGATGTCGCCGCGCACCTGGTCGAGGTGGCCGAGCACGGCGTCGACGGCGTCGTCGCCCAGGGGCAGGTGCAGCGGGGTGTCCTCGGCGTCGAGGGCGGCGAGGATGAGGGCCGCCGCCTTGGCGGGGTCGCCGGCCTGGCCGCCGTCGCCGCCGGAGACGAAGCCGCGGGTCTCGGTCACCTTGGCGTACACACCGCTGTCGGCGCTGACCCCGGCCCGGCTCGTGTCGAAGAGGGCGGTCCGGAAGGCGCCCGGCTCGACGATCAGCACCTTGATGCCGAACTCGGCGACCTCGTCGGCGAGCGCCTCGGACAGTCCCTCCAGCGCGAACTTCGTTCCGCTGTACGCCGAGAAGCCCGCGAAGGACATCTGCCCGCCCATGCTGCTCATCTGCACGATCGCCCCCGAGCGCCGCTCCCGCATGGACGGCAGCACCGCGCGCGTGAGTGCGGCGGGCCCGAAGACATGCAGGTCGAACAGGTCCCGCAGCTCCTGCTCGGTGGTCTCCTCGAAGGCCCCGACGTGGGTGCGGCCGGCGTTGTTGACGAGGACGTCGATCCGCCCGTGCCGCGCCACCACGTCCCGTACGGCCGCCTCCGCCGCCTCCGTGTCGGTGACGTCCAGGCGCAGCGCCTCCAACTGGTCGGGGTGGGCGGCCACCAGGTCGTCCAGCGCCTCGGGCCGCCGGGCCGCGCCGACCACCACGTCACCGGCGGCGAGCGCGGCCTCGACGATCGCCCGCCCGAACCCGCTGCTGGCGCCGGTCACGAGCCACACCTTGTTCATGACGTCTCCCTCTGAGATCCGTTCGAGATCCGTGTTGCCCTCTGCGGACCAGCCTGCTCCCGCCCCCTGCGACGCGTCCAAGACCTAAGCTCATAACCGATGGCTATGACGATGGACGTCCATGTACGGGACCTGCGCTACTTCGTCGCGGTCGCCGAGGAACTGCACTTCACGCGCGCGGCGGAGCGGTTGTACGTGTCGCAGCCCGCGCTGAGCAAGCAGATCCGGGCGCTGGAGCGGCAGTTGGGCGCCGAGCTGTTCCGCCGCGACCGGCAGGCCGTGACGCTCACCCCGGCCGGCACGGCTCTCCTGCCGTACGCGGAACGGGTGTTGGCCCTCTGGGCGGAGGGCGCGTCCGCGCTGGCGGAGGTCAGCGCGGCCGAGCGCAGCACCCTGGTCGTCGGCATGAGCACCAGCCCCGGCCGGGGCGGCCTGCTGCCCGCGATCCGCTCCCGCTTCACGGCCGCGCGTCCGGAGGCGGTCGTACGGCTGCGGCAGGTGAGCTGGGACGATCCGACGGCGGGGCTCGCGGACGGCGGCGCGGACGTCGCCTTCGTCTGGCTGCCGCTGCCCGACGCGGAGCGCTACGACTGGACGGTGGTCGCCGAGGAGCCCCGCCTGGTCGCGCTCCCGGACACCCATCCGCTGACCGCCCGCGCGGAGGTGGACTTCGCGGACCTCGTCGACGAACCGTTCCTCGCCCTGCCGCCCGACGCGGGCCCGCTGCGCGACCACTGGCTCGCCCTCGCCGAACGCGGCGGCCGTCCCCCGCGTATCGGGGCGGAGATCGCGAGCACGGAGGAGACGTACGAGGCGCTGGTCGCCGGTCTGGGCATCTGCCTGGTGGCCACGGGCAACGCGCATCTGATCACCCTCGGCGGTGTCACCACCCGCCCGGTGCGCGGTCTGTCGCCGAGCCAGTACGCCCTCGCGTGGCGGCGCGAGAACGGCGGACAGCCGCTGGTGAGGGCGTACGCGGAGGCTTGCCGGGGGGTCAGGAGCGGGGGGTGAGGCGCGTGGCTACTATGAGTCGGCTTTGGGGAGTTCGGGTCGTAGGGGGTTGTCATGAGCGCAGGTCGTACCGGACGCGGAAGACGCGCGTCGTTCGCTTTCGTCGGGGTGGCCATGCTGGCACCGCTGTTCGTTCCCGCCGCCTCCGCGCAGGCCGCGTCGGGCTCGCTGACCGTGACCACGCTGGGGCGGCACGGCGCGAAGGTGGCGACGACGGTGACCGTCGTCAACGCGTCGTCCGGTGAGCGGCGCACCGTCAAGTCCGGCAAGAAGCTCAGCCTGCCCGCGGGCAAGTACCTCGCGATGACCGACATCTACGAGAGCGCCACGGACGGTCTGGGCACCGACACCATCGGCGCGCAGGTCGTGTCGGTGTCGGGGGCCAGGTCCGTGACCCTGGACGCCCGCAAGGGCAAGGCCGTGAAGGTGTCGTTGGACACCCCGGCCGATGTGACGGGACCGGCCCGGATCAGCGCGCAGGTGTGCGCCGGCACCATGGACATGCCCTCCGCGTACAGTGCGGGCGGCTGGAACGACGCCGGGGCCCTCTACGCCATCCCCAACTCCTCCAAGCTGCTCCAGTTCGCGTACATGGCGCAGTGGTCGGGCACCGACAGCTACGTCGCGGTCAAGAAGACGACGGGTATCCCGGCCGCGCCCGGCGGTTCGTTCAAGCGGTCGCAGCTGGCGGCGCTGCGGTTCTCGGTGCGCGCCGGGACGCAGATGGGCACCCAGAACGACACCGCCGTCCAAGCCGCACCCAAGACCGACGACTGCACGACCGACCTGTACTCCGAAGTCCGCGACGACAGCGCGCCGTTCAGCGCCACGGTCCATGTGACGCCCGGGACCTGGCAGCCGCGCGGCGACGTGATCGCGAACAACGGCGATGTCGTCAGCGGCGGTTTCCCGGCGGCCAGGACGCTGAAGGCGGGGCAGAGCTTCACCCAGTCCTTCGGGCGTGCCGCATGGGGCCCCATGCACTACCTGCCGATGGTCTGGCAGAAGTCCGTGAACTTCATCCCGGACGCGCTGATCGGCGACCCGGACGTGGGTGTCTGGGGCGCCGACCCGACGAAGGAGACGGTGGTCCTGTCCAAGGGAAGCACCACCGTCAAGAAGCAGACCCTGACCAACTGGGGCAACTCCAGCGACGCCTTCGCCGCCCGCATCACCTCGGCCGGCACCTACCGGCTGACCGTGGACGCCCACCGCTACCGCCCGGGCATCACCTTCCCGTCCGGCATGCTGTCGTCGCGCGTCACGCTCGACTGGCGGTTCAAGGCCGACCCGGCCAAGTCGGTGGTCGCCCCCGTCTTCATGACCCGCTTCCTGCCGACCGGTCTCGACAGCCGCAACCGGGCGAAGGCGAGCAGCGTCACGTCGGTCACCGTCAGCGCGGGCCGCGGATCCCAGGGTCCGGACGTCAAGTTCACCAAGACGACGGTCAAGTCCCTGAAGGTCTGGGCCTCTTCGGACGGCGGCACGACCTGGAAGGCCGTCTCCGTCACCCGCTCCGGGTCCTCCTGGAAGGCCGCCGTGCACAACCCGGCGTCCGGCGCGGTCGCCCTGCGCTCCCAGGTGACCGACTCCACCGGCGGTACGTCGACGGAGACGGTCTACCGCGCCTACGCGATCGGCTGATCCGCATCGGCCGTCGCAGCCCGGCCACAGAGGCGGTCACCGCCGCCCGGCGTCTCAACAGGCGTCGGGTCGGCGGGAGTCGGGGCCACCACGGAGGGTTCCGGTGACGGTACGGACGGGGTCGTGGGCTCCGGTTTCGTGGGCTTCGGGGGCTTCGGGGGCTTCTTCACGGGGTCGCTCGGAGCCGGGTAGGTGGGTGTCGGCTCCGTGGGCGTCGGCTCAGGATCCGTGGAAGCCGGCGGCGTCGGAGTCGGCGTCGGCTCCGGAGTCACGGGCGGCGTGGGCACGGGCGTAGGCGTCGGCGTCGGCGCAGGAGTCGGCGTCTCAACCGGGGTCGTAGGAACGGGTGTTGGGCTGCTGCCCCCCACCGGCACCACGACCGTCCCGGGTCCACTCTCCCCAAGTACGGCCGGAGGAACGGCGGTTACGGACCCGTCCGGTGCGGGTGCTATGGAACCGCCGCCGTCGCCCGGCGTCTTCGTGGGCTTCCCCGCCCCCGGCTGCGATGCCACCGGCGCCTGGGAGACCGGGACTTCGGCCACCGGACCCTTCGCCACCGGGACCTCGGCGGAGTCGCTGCCACCGAGGACGACGATCACCGCGACGGCGCCCGCGACGGCCGCGCCGACCGCCGCCCCCACCTGCGTCTTGGAGGCGCCGGCTGCCACGTGCCGTACGCCGTGCAGAATTCCGCCGTGCCCGCCCGCCGCGGTGGCCGCGCCCGCGGACCCCGCGCCGAAGGCCAGCAGGAACTTGCCCGCGCCGCCGAGCACGAACACCAGCAGGGCCGGTGCCACGAGCGCGGGCAGCCGGTCGTTGGCGCGCATCAGGGCGGCGAGCCGGGCCCGGCAGTCGTCGCACGCGTCGACATGGCCGAGGAGCCGTTCGGACTGCCGCTCGGTGGCGCCGCCGCGCACATACGCGGGCATCCGCGCCCAGTGCACCTGGCACGCGGGATCGTCCGGAGCGCCGGTCTGCGCACGCAGGAACGCCTGCCGCATGCCCTCCCGCGCGCGGTGCAGCAGTACGGCCGTGGCCCCCTGCTTGGTGCCGAGCTGGGGTCCTATCGCCGCCAGCGGCAGCCCCTCCGCCTCGGCCAGCCACAGCGCCTTGACCCAGCGCTCCGGCAACTGCTCAAGTACCCGCACCAGCAGGTCTGTCGAGGACACCTGCTCGGCCGGATCGCCCCCGTGGACCTGGTCGTGCACCCGTTGCGCGCCGACCCGCTCGCCGACCTCGGGATCGAGCGGCGTCTCGCGTGCCGCGCCCCCCGCCGCGCTCGCGAGATGCTTCACCGTGGTCATGAGGTACGCCGGCACGTTGTCGATCTCGTGCCCGGCGGACAGCCTGCGCCACACCCTGAAGTGCGCCTCGGCGACGAGGTCTTCGGCGACCCAGGTGTTACGGGTGAGCGAGCGGGCGTAGGCGACGAGGCGCGGCTGCTGCTCCTCGTAGATCCGGGCGTACGCCGCGGTGGGGCCGTCGTTCATGGCAGCAACGCTCCAGTTGCCAGTGGGGCGGGGACAAGGGTTCGTACCCTAGATGGCAAAACTTTCAATTAAAGTTGCAGACGTTCCACAAGGTGACACAGGTCACATAAATCACTTCGCGTGATGGCGTAATCAAAGGCCCCTCCGCGTGATCAAGGAGGGTGTGTCGGCACAACGGCCGCCGCCCCCGCCCGAATCGGAGACCGCCATGAGCCCCATCACCCTGGAACAGCCCACCGGCGCCCGCCTGATCGCCGACGACGACCAGGAGTTGGCCGTGACGGTCACGCTTCGCTACTCCTCCGGCGACCCCTTCGCCGTCCAACTTCTCTTCCCCGCCTGGATATCGCTCGACGGCAAGAAGGTGACGTGGACCTTCGCGCGGGCACTGCTGGAGGAGGGCCTGGACACCCCCGCCGGGATGGGCAACGTACACATCAGGCCGTACGGCCCCGCCCACACGGCGGTCGAGTTCCACTCGGCGGAGGGCATGGCGATGATCCGCTTCGACTCGGTCGCCCTGCACCACTTCCTGCGCCGCACCTACCGGGTGACCGAACCCGGCCGGGAGGCCCTGGGCCCGTCCCTCGACCGGGGCCTCGCCTCGCTCCTCGACGGCGCGTGACGGGAGGGGCCGGACAGAGCCCCAACTTCCCTCCGTGGCAGGCGAATTGAGATTGTTATCGTCGCCCCATGAGTGAATCGCCGCAACGGCTTCCCCAGGTGTCCCGGACGTCGACCCGTGCCGTGGTCGTCGGAGGAAGTCTCGCCGGCATGCTCGCGGCGGCCGCGGTCCGGGACCACGTCGACACGGTCGAGATCATCGAGGCGCACGACCTGCCCGAGGGCCCCGAGTCACGCCCGGGCGTGCCCCAAGCGGCGCATTTCCACGTCCTGTTGTCGGGCGGGGCGGACGCGATCGACGACCTCCTCCCCGGCACGATCGACGACCTCCTCGCCGCGGGCGCCAACCGTGTGCCCATGACGACCAACATGGTCCTGTTCTCCCCCGAGGGCTGGTACCGCCGTTGGCGGCGGGACAGCCACTACCTGATCGCCGCGAGCCGGGACCTCACCGACTTCGTCGTACGCAGGCAGGTACTGAAGGACCCGCGCATCCGCGTACGCCCCCGCACCAAGGTCACTGCCCTGCTGGGGAGTTCGCGCCGGGTCACCGGCGTACGGCTGAGCGCGGCCGACGGCACCGAGAGCGAGCTGACCGCGGACCTGGTCGTCGACGCCTCCGGAAAGGCGGCGCGCACTCCGCACTGGCTGGCCCAACTGGGCGTCCCCGCACCGGCCGAGGCCCGCATCGACTCCGGCATGGCCTACGCCAGCCGTATCTACCGCGCCCCCGTCTCCACCCGGAACTGGCCCCTGATCAGCGTCCAGGCCGACCCCCGCAGCGGCGAACCCGGCCGCGCGGGCGGCATCGTCCCCATCGAGGACGGCCGCTGGCACGTCAGCCTGATGGGCACCCCGGGCGGCCAACCCTCGCGCGACGCAGCCGAGTTCGAGAACTACGCCCGCACCCTCCGCCACCCGCTCGTCGCCGACCTCCTGGCCCACGCGCAGCCACTCACCGACGTCGTCATGACTCACAGCACGGTCAACCGCCGCCACTACTACGAACGCCTCAAGTCCTGGCCCGAGGGCCTGATCGCCCTCGGCGACTCGGTGGCCGCGTTCAACCCGGTCTACGGCCACGGCATGTCGGTGGCGGCCCTCGGCGCCGTAGCCCTGCGCACCCAACTCTCCGCCCTGGGCCTCGGCCGCGGCCTGTCCCGCGCAGCCCAGCGGGCCATCGCCGCCCCCGTCGAACTCGCCTGGAGCCTCGCCGTCGGCCAGGACATCCACTACACGACCACAACAGGCAGGAACGCGGGCCCACCCGACCGCCTCCTCCAGCGCTACGTCAGCCGCCTCTCCCACACCGCCACGGGCTCGTACCACGTGGCGACGGCGATGACGGAGGTCCTGACGCTCCGGTCGCCGGGGACGGCGTTGCTCCGGCCGGGCGTCCTGACGGCCGCGCTGCTCGGACCGCTGCGGCCGCAGCTCGACGGGCCGACGTTCACGGCCGAGGAGCGACGACTGCTGGCGGACGCCGGTATCGCGCTGCCCGGGCTCGCCGCGTAGGCCGGGCGCCGGATTGTCAGTGGCGGCTGGTTCCATGACGTCATGAGCACCGTGCACGACACCGCCGTCCTCCTCCCCGAGCCCGCCGAACTCCGCGTCCGTCTGCGCGCGTTGGCCGTCCTGGACGGCACGATCGGCGACGACGAGGAGTACTGCCAGTACACCTTCCACCCGGACTGGGGCCCCGGGGAGGAGGCGGCCCGGATGGACAACGGCTCGGGGGACGAGTTCACCGTCCTGTTCACCGCGGCCGGTGTGCTCGTACTCGGCTTCGACCACGAGTCGGAGATGAGCCCGTACAGGACGGACGACGAGGAGGTCTGGCCCGGCGTCGTCGACGACGTGCCGGCCGCACTGCGCCCGCTCCTGGACGATGCCTCCCCTGTCGCCGTCACCGCCTGCCTGTGGCGCGAGACCGGCGACACCGCCTGGCGCGCCGGCCCAGCCATCGAATTCCCCGCCGGCAACGAGCAGCCGGACGGCTCCGACTCCCTCTTCCACCTCCTCACCGACCGCTCCCCCGAGACCGTCCGGGCCCACTTCGAGGACTACTACGAGCGCCCCGTACCCCTCGACGCCGTCCGCCACGTCCTCGCCGGACACCCGGTCACTCCCGAGATCAGCGCGGCCCTCGCTCCGCCCGCGCCCCAGGTGTAGGGACTCGCAGGGTTGTCGGCGGCCCTATTGGGGTGCCACGGCGCGGCCGGTCCCCGGCGAGATCATCCCCGCACACAGCCCCCGGGCCGCCAGCCCCTGCGCGATCCGCGGTATCGCCGCGACCGTGTTGGGCGGCCAGTCGTGCATGAGGATGATCTGGCCGGCGGTGAGGCGGCCTGCCGCGGCGACGATCGCATCCGTGGTCGCGCCGTTCCAGTCCTGGGAGTCGACGTCCCAAATGATCTCTTTCAGACCGTACTTGGCCTCTACGGCCTTCACCGTCGCGTTGGTCTCGCCGTACGGCGGGCGGAAGAGTCTGGGCGTGCCGCCGCCCGCGGCCGCGATGGCCTGCTGGGTCCGGGAGATCTCCGAGTCGATCGTCGCCTGGGTCTGCTGGGTGAGGTGCGGGTGGGTGTAGCTGTGGTTGCCGACCCACATGCCGGCGGCGACCTCGGCCCTGACCTGCGCCGGGTAAGTGGCCGCGTACTGGCCCTCGTTGAACGTCGTGGCCCGAAGGCTGTTCTGCTTCAGCGCGTTGAGGAGGGCGGGGGTGTTGCCGGACGGGCCGTCGTCGAAGGTGAGGCCGACATAGCCGCCGCAAGTGACGGCCTGTGCCGGGGTGTTGACGCCTACGGCGAGGGTGCTCGCGGCGATCAGCGCGGCGACGGCGAGCGTGGGGGCCGGCCTGGCCGACCGGGGTCGTGACGAGAAGTGCGGTGCGGACTTCATGTGACGTGTCCTTCCGAACTGGCTCAGCCCACCGTGATGTTGGAGTTCCCGCTGCTCTGGTAGCCCTCGGTCGCGAGGATCATGTAGTACCTGAAGCTGCCCAGCGGCATTCCGGCGCGGGCCCAGGCGTCGAAGTGGTTGCCGGTGGTGATGGTGCCGCCGGTGCGCCTGGTCTGCCGGACGCTCCAGTACTGGTCGAAGGTCTTCGTGCCTTCCACCGAGGGGGCGTTGTACCGCGTGGTCTTGTAGATGTCGTAGGTGCCGCCGTCACTGGTGACGGTGCCCTTGTACGTGCCCGTGGGCCGGTAGGTGCCCCAGTTGTCGACGATGTAGTACTCGACGAGCGGGTTCGACGTCCATCCGTAGAGCGACAGATAGCCGTTGCCGGACGGGTTGAAGCTGCCCGAGTACGTCACGGTCCGGCGGGCGCCGGTGCTCCAGCCCTTGCCTGCCACGAAGTTGCCGGTGTTGCTCCACGTGGTGCCGTAGTTGCCCCCGGAGTTGAGGGTCATGGAGACCGTGCCCTGGGAGTCGGTCCAGAACGAGTAGTAGTAGCCGTTGTTGGTGCCGGTCTGGTTCGTGGTGATCACCGTCGCGGCACTCGCGGTGCCGGGCAGGGTCATCGCCGCGAGGAGGGCCAGCAGCAGGGCGCAGGCGCCGCTGATTGACAGCCGTAAGCGGTTTGTCGTGCGTGCGGGTGTGTGGTCCATGCCGCGTCAGTGTTGGTACGTCCCTGTCAACTGTCAATAGTTTCGGTTCCAGATTCGAAATATTCGCCGACATGTTGGCAGGTGAGATCAACGGCAAGACGCATATCACTCACAGAGTGGATCACCTGCCCGAATGTCCGAATGTTTCGAGCGAATGTTTCGAAGAATCGGCGGGAGCAGTCGTTGACAACGGTCACCCCCTACGCAAACCCTGGCAGGAGCACGTCAAAACCGTGAGTTCCACAGCGTCCACCGGAAGGACACGACATGGCGGCGAGAGCGCGGGAGGCGGCGACCGACCCGCCGAGCCCGATGGACCGCTACCCCACCGTCGCGGAGGTCACCGAGTCGGCCCGGCTGCTGGTCTCCCGGTTTCCGGGGACCGTACGACTGCGCCGGATCGGGGCGTCCCGCGCGGGCCGGCCGATCCTGATGCTGTCCGTGGGGCACGGGCCGCGCCATGTCCTGGTGGTCGCCGGACCGCACCCCGACGAACCGGTGGGCGGCGCGACCGCGCTCACCCTGGCGGAGCGGATCGCCCGCGGCGAGCGGCTGTCGGCGGCGACCGACCCCGCCCTCGTCACCTGGGACATCGTGCTGTGCCTGGACCCGGACGGCGCGGCCCTGAGCAGCAACTCCGCTTCCACTCTGAAGAGTTACTACGGCACCGCCTTCCGCCCGGTCGCCGCGGAGCAGCCCGAGTGGGCCCCGATCGTCTCGCACCCGCTCCCGGAGAGCCGCGCGCTGTTCCAACTCATCGACGGGCTACGGCCGTTCCTCCAGTGCTCGCTGCACAGCACCGATGTGGGCGGCAGCTGGGTCCAGTTGACAAGCGACCTGCCCGAACTGGCCGCACCCTTCCGGGCATCCGCCGACGAACTCGGCATCCCGCTCCAGTACGGCACGTACGACGCCCTGTACTGGGAGAACCCGAGCCCCGCCGTCTACGTCCTGCCCCCGCCGGACAGCACGGGCCGGCTGGCGGCCGGGTCGGAGAACATCGGGCTGTCCACGTGGTGCGCGCCCCTGCGCTACGGCGGTGTCACCGCGATCGTCGAAGTCCCCATGTGCGCAACGGACTTGGCCGCGGACACGACCCCGTACCCGGCGGCCGACCACACCCTGCGCGAGCTGGCCGAACTGGTGCTGGACGGCGGCCGACAGGTGACCGCCATCCTCCACAAGGCGCGCGGATTCCTGCCGTCGGCCCAGGACGACCCGCTCAGACGCGTACTGGAGTGGATGGCCGACGGCCTCTACGACATGGTCGCCGAGTCCTGGAAACCGCTCGCCCGGCAGGCCGCCGCCGCGACGCACCCCGACGATCCGCGCCACCTGACGACCGCCCAGGTCTCGGCCCTGGACATCGTGGCCCGCCGCCAGCCCATCCGCGCGGCGGGCCTTCTGCTACGGCTCCTGGAGGCGGCGGAGGACCCGGCCGCCCCGAGGCTGCACCGCGAACTGGACGAGCTCTGCACCGCGTGGTGCACCGACCTCGAACGGGCCCTGCGGGTGCGCCGGGTGCCGGTGCGCGACCAGGTGGAGCACCAGACCCGCACGGTGCTGGCCGCGGCCGAGAGCGCGCTGAAGACCCTGCGGTGACCAGCACCCCTCGCCGATCCGCCCTGCCTTGCTCTGCCCTGCCCTGCTCGCCGATCCGCTTCGCTCACCGCCCCGCGAGAATCGCCTCCACCCCGAACTCGAACGGCTCGTCGAAGGACCCCGGTGCGAGATGTCCGGCCACGCGGTGCAGCGCGGGGTGGGTCGTCGCGGAGATCGCGCGGGCCAGGGTGTCGCCCAGCGGACGGTGGTCTACGGCCTGCTCCTCCTGGGTGAGGCCCAGGGCGAAGTAGACCTGCCATCCGCCACTCACAGCGGCCAGGCCGTCAGCAAGTCGTCAGGACCATAGACGGCGTCGAGCCCCGGACAGTCGACTCCACCGCGCGAGACCGCGACGACTGGAACAGGTTCGTCGGTGAGGGCGGCCCGGTGTCGGTGGAGAGCGGCCAAGTCGTGCCGGTCGAAGGGCGACTGCTCCAGCCACTTGATGGAGCCGACGAAGAGGAGCTCCTTGGCGATGGGGGCGCGGTCCGCCCCGACGATGTCGATCTCGACGTCGTTGGTGCGGGTCCAGTAGCCGCCCACCGCGGGGGCTGCGGGCAGTTGAGCGTCGGGCAGTATCCGGGCGAGCGCCTCGCGGATCAGCGGCTCGATCGCCCGGCCGCGCCAGCTGGTCCAGTTCTCCCGGATGCGCGCCAAGGTCAGATCACCCCGCCCCCGCTCGATCTCCTCCATGGACGGGCCGAGCAAGTGCAGCCAGAACCGCAGGTAGGGATCAGTCACCCGGTAGCGGCGGTCCTTCGACGGACGCGGCGAGACAGGCAGCTCCCCAGCGACGATCCGTTTGTCCGTGAGCAGTTCCAGGGCTCGCTGCAGCGGCGTGGCCCCGATCCCGCCGGCCGCGCGGGCGATGTTGGTGAAGGTCCGCTCACCACTGCCGATGGCCGCCAGCACCGTCCGCGCCTGGGCCTGCGGGGGGAACTCGGCAGCCAGCGAGCGCTCGGCCGACACGAGCAGGGCCGAGACCGGATCGCTCAAGGCCTCGCCGAGGAAGTCCCACAGCCCTGCGCCGCTCGGCCACTCGGCGCAGATCAGCGGCAGCCCGCCGGTGATCAGGGCAGCGTCGAAAGCCTCCGCCGGATCCAGCCCGAGCATCTGTCCCACCTCGGCGGGGTTGAGTGCTCCCAGCACCATCTCCCGGCCGCGCTGATGGAAGGGGCGCCCGTAGCTGTTCAGCGCCTCCATCATCGACAGATCGGAGCCGATGAGGACCAGAAGCACCGGCTTGGTCTCCAGCACCCGATCCCAGGCCCGCTGCAACATCCCCTCAAAGGCGCCATCGGCATCCATCAGGTACGGCACTTCGTCGATGACCAGCACGCTCTCCCGGTCGGCGGGCAGCGCCGCGGCCAGCACGTCGAACGCGGCGTCCCAACTCTCCGGCCGCGCGGCGGCCACCAGCCCGGCCAACGGCAGCGTCGACGCCTGAGCGTCCCGGGCCAGCCGCGCCAGATCGTCCCTGGGGGCCGCACCGGTCGCCGCGTAGAACAGGAACGGGGCTCCGGAGCGCTCCGCGAACCGCTCGACCAGCCGCGACTTCCCCACCCGGCGCCGCCCGCGCAACATCACACACCGACCGGGCCGCTCCCCGCCGACCCCTGCCGCGACCTTCCGCAGCTCCCGCTCCAGCGTCGCCAGCTCCTCGCGACGGCCTACGAAGTCCACCATGTCCTCCGACCTCCACCCATGAAACTAACGACGATGTTACTAACATAGACGTTAGCGTGGAGCGGAGGTGATCGACCGTGCGGATAAAGCCGGGGTTTGGGGCGACTACGTCACTCGCTCAGACGTTGAACCGGAACGTTCGCCACAGGGCTCCCACCTGCGGAAATGCTCCTTCGAGTGATCGCATCCAGCACCGGTCCAGCACCGTGGGGACTGATCCAGCGCATCCAGTACGCCCGTCGGCACACCTCCGATGGCACGCGCGTACACCGATCAGGGAGATCACCCCCGACTCCGGCCGCATCTCGCGCTCCCCGGTCTCAGCAACCTTGACCCTTCGGAGTCGCGCCCCGGTGCCCGTCGGAGCGACCGCCCAAGAGCCACCGTCTCAGGACGGAGCGCCCAGCTCGGCATCCGAGAACTCGTCAGCCCCGGGAGCGGGGAGCGGAACCGTGCCGTCGAGGATCGCGTCCAGGGCCTGGCGAACCTCGCGGCCCGGCCCGATCGCGAGTCCCTCCCCCAACCGACGGGCAAGGCGCGCGTATACCGCGTGCGCGTCATGGGTCCGGCCCTCGCCGTGCAACGCCGACATCAGAAGGGCGACTCCGCGCTCCCGGAGCGGATGCTCCCCGACGTGCCGCAGAAGGCGCGGAATCACCCCGCTACCGCGACCGGTCGCGATCGACAGGGCGAAGTACTCCTCGGCCGCGATCGCCTGCTGCTCCTCCAGCGCCGCCGCGTGCGAGGCCAGACTCGGTACATCGAGCCCGTCGTACACGCCGCCGCGCCACAGCGCCAGCGCGCGCTCGTACAGGCCGAGGCTGGACTCGACCCGCCCGAGCGCCTTCGCCGACTCCGCCTCCGCGTGGAGCCGGGAGAACACGACATGGTCGATCCGTTCGGCGTCGACGCCGAAGACGCACCCGTCCCGGACCCGGTCGAGACGCATATCGGCGGCGCCCGACGCCGTGATCGCCCGCCGGATGGAGCCGAGGCAGTTCATCACCTGCTCGCGTGCCGTCCGCGGCGGGTCGGTGTCCCACATCGCGTCGATGAGCGCATTCGTGGAAATAAAGGAGTTGGGTCGTGTCATCAAGGCGGAAAGAATGATCCATTCACGCCTGCGATTAACGCCGATGCTGGACCGGAGGGGCTCGGCATACGGTTGCCCGAGAATCCCGAAGTCGGGCATCGACCATCCCTTCCGATAAAAGAGCGGGTGCGAGAATCTTCACAGGAAACAAACAGAATGCTGCTGCCGCGCGTTTGAAAGTGTAGGTGTCGCAGACTCCTTTGTTGCGTCTGAGCACGACTCTTTATGGCCCTTTGAGGCCGCCTTGGGGACCGCATGCACATCCACTCCCTGTGACCCGGCGATGACCTGGTGATGGAGTGGCGATGGGAAGGCGATGGGAAGGCGATGGCGCCACCTGACATCTTCTTGGGCGTCCGGTCACCGGAACCAAGAAGGGCCATCCTATGGATCAAATGGTTCTCAAGGCCCAGCAATGGGTCAATGCAACATACACAGGCGTATCCGGTTACAACCCGTGCACCGAGAACGGAATGACCGGCTGGGAGACGATCTACTGCCTCACCCGAGCACTCCAGCACGAACTCGGCATCACCGCGCTGTCCGACAACTTCGGGCCGACGACCTGGGCGGATCTCAATGCGTACGGCCCGGTCGGGCACGATTCCGCCAACATAAACATGCGGACCATCGCGGAGGCGGCCCTCTACTGCAAGGGCTACAGCGGCGGCGACATCGACGGCGGGTTCAACGTGGACACCGGCGCCGGTCTGACCGCTCTGGTGGCGGACATGGGCCTGCCGGGTCCGCCGGACCCGGACAGCCAGCTCTACGACGTGGAGCCGAAGGTCTTCAAAGCACTGCTGACCATGGACGCGTACGTGATCACGGCCGGCGGCTCCGACGCGATCCGGACCTGCCAGCAGTGGCTCAACAGCGCGTACTACCAGAAGGGCCAGTTCTTCATCGGACCGTGCGACGGGCACTTCTCCCGCAATGTCCAGCAGGCCCTGGTGCTGGGCATCCAGTACCAGATGGGCCTGACGGACAGTCAGGTGACGGGCTCCATCGGACCGACCACCGAAGGGGCGCTCCGGACGACCGCCTATGTGTCCAGCGGCTCGCAGGACTCGGGGTCGGCCGGCTGGGTCCGGTTGTTCCAGAGTGCCCTCACGTTCAACAACTTCGACGCGCACTGGGGGGACGGCGGCGGCACGTTCGGTTCCGACCTCGCCTACACGGTGATGCGTTTCCAGCAGTTCTGCGAGCTGGACGCCAACGGCGCCGCCGACTACGAGACCTGGATGTCGCTGCTGGTGTCGACCGGGGACCCGGACCGCAAGGGCACCGCGTTCGACTGCATGTATCCGCTGAACGCGACGACGATCCAGACGGTGAAGGACAACGGCTACTCGACAGTCGGCCGCTACCTCATCGGCGGCACGAGCAAGGTGCTGACCAACTCCGAGATCGCCCTCATCTTCGACAACGGCCTGTCCCTCTTCCCGATCTATCAGGACGAGGGCAACGTGATCACCGACTTCGGCCACGAACTGGGGGTCGCGGCCGGAAACGACGCGGCCGGAGCCGCGATGGACTTCGGTATCCCCTACGGCACGGTCATCTACTTCTCGGTCGACTTCGACGCGACCGACGCGGACATCACCAGCGTGATCATCCCGCACTTCCAGGGCATCAACGACGGGGTGGGCGCGTACGGAAGCCTGTACGCGATCGGTGTGTACGGGTGCCGGAACACCTGTATCCGCCTGGCGGCCGAGGGCCTCACCACCCGGAGCTTCGTCAGCGGCATGTCGACCGGCTACAGCGGCAATCTCGGCTACCCGCTCCCGGACAATTGGGCGTTCGACCAGATCAAGGACTTCACGCTGGCCCCCGGCACCAGCGGCGCGGTGGAGATCGACAACGACATCGTCTCGGGCCGGGATCTGGGCGTCGACAGCGTGACCCGGCCGCGCGATCCCAACGACGGCTTCTACACGTACCTGATCTGGCTGGAAGCCAGGGCCGGCCAGTGGATCGACCAGGGGCACACCTCCCGGTCAGCGCCCGAACTGGTCGCGCAGTACCTCCGGGCGCGCGACGGGCTCTACGAGTTCACGGGCGCCGACACCACCTTCGGCTCGCTCGACCAGGACTTCGTCGACTTCGTGAACGCCTATCCCGACGAACCGTTCGCCAGCCCGCTGCGCGACCCCGACCTGCTGTGGGACTCCGACGTGGCCCACTTCGGCGCGTCCTACGGCGCCGTCATCACCACCGGTCTCGATGACGACCTCACATCGGCCAACCTGGCGGACTTCGGGACCTGGGGCGGCGATCTCGTCAGCGTGCTGGGGCAGTTCCACCAGAGCGGACTGTCCGACGACCAGGCGTACGACTACGCCGCCGGTCTGATCGGCGCCAAAGGTGAGGGCACCTACTTCTCGCTCGCCGATGTCCTCGCCGATATCGACGCCTGGATCCTGGGCCACGGCGCCCTGCAGGACTCGAGCCAGACACTGTCCGCGGCGTTCAAGGCGAACTACGCGTCGTCGGCCGCCTCCGTCGCACGGCGTAAGGCGTTCTACGCGCTCCGGTTCGGCGGTTCGTCCGACACCTTGGGCACGGCGGCCGTGAACGCGATGGTCCGCGGCACCGCCGAGATGGCCGCCATCCGAGGAGCCTTCTGGTACGACCAGTTCGGATCGGTGACCTGTCCCTCTCCCGAATTCATGTCCGCCGACGCGATCGGTGGTGTGGCGGCGGCATTCCGCGACGCCATCCTCCAGTACTGCTCATGACGAATCGAGGACGTGACATGAACGATCCGCAGGTCACCCGTCGGCAGGTCCTGGCTCTCGGGGGGCTGACTCTGGGCGTCGCCACCGTCACCGTCGCCGGTCTGGGCGGACCGGCGTGGGCCGATTCCGCGGCCTCGGACGTGGTGCTGGTGCCGGTCGGCGCGAGCCCGGTCGCGGTCCTTCCGGGCGTCGGTGTCCAACCGGCGGCGTTCCCCAGACAGTTGGCCGTACAGGTCCAGCACGCGGGCGCGAGTCTTCCGGCCGGGACCGAAGTGACCGTCACCTACGACCCCCGGCTCTACTCCCCGCTGCCCGCCGCGGTGGCCACCGTGGAGGACCGCCGGCTGCGCACGACGAGCACGATCACCACCGACCCCAGGACGACGCTCGCGACCTGCACGGTCACCCTGGCCGAAACCGTCGCCGCGGGCAGTGATCCGGTGGTCGTCGTGGGAACCGCCTACCCCGTGCTCTACCCGCGCGATCTCGTCGTCGGGCCCGCGGACGCGACCGCCGCCGTGAGCCGGAAGAACGCGAAGGCGAGCGGTCGGCGGAGCCTTCAGCCGCACCGGCCGAGCACGTTCGGCGGCGTCGCCACACCATGGGGCCTTGAGGTCAGCGGTGTCTGGGGCCGCTACGAGTGGGGGAACGGAAAGCGGTGGTACTACTATCCGGTTCAGGTCACGGTGCAGAGCGTCGGGCCGGGCCCCGTCCCCGCAACCGCGTCCTTCTCCGTGGCGTTGGACCCCCAGATCGTGAACGACGTCAAAGTCGCCGACGCCCGGCTCAATCACACAGCGCACGACGCCGGGGTACGACTCCTTTCGCGTACCCGGACCACATCGCTGTTCGAGACCAAGTGGAGCACAACGGTGAAGCTCAAGTCCGGTGACCGGCTCGATCTGAGCCTGGAGGTGACGACACGGAAGCCGGCGGGCGATCTGCCGACCATCAAGCACCCCTTGGTAGGACTGATCGGCACGGGCAACCACGTCACCCAACGGCAGACCGGCCGGAACTCGATGTCACGGACCGATGCCGTGTGGCAATAGTCAGTGGTTATGTGTGGATCCTGCCCGCGGTGACCATCGTCGGCTGGATCCTGTCGTGGTGGGGAACACGGCGGATCCGGTGGTTTCTGCTGTCCGCCGCGACCGTCGTCTCGGTGTCCTGTCTCCTCATCGGGTACCGCGACAAGGGACCGCAGATCAGCCCCGGAACCGTCGGCTGCTCACCGGCCCTGGAGTGCATGGACTGGCGTGGGATCTACTGGCTGGAGGCCGGTCTGATCGGCTTCGTGTGCTGCTTCGTGCTGCTGATCGTGACCACCGTGGCCGAAATCGCGCTCTGGTTCGATCGTCGGGCGACGGCCGCCGCGGAACAACCCGGCTGACGTGATGACCGAGCATCACCTGGGCAACCGAAGGGCTCACCTCTGGCGGTGAGCCCTTTCCCGGGCTCTCACTGTTCCAGGACAGGAGAGCAGGTCACGGACTCGATCAGACGTTGAACCGGAACTCCACCACATCCCCGTCCTGCATCACATACTCCTTGCCCTCCATCCGCGCCTTCCCCTTCGCGCGGGCCTCCGCGACCGAGCCCATCTCCACCAGGTCGGAGAAGGAGATGACCTCCGCCTTGATGAAGCCCTTCTGGAAGTCGGTGTGGATGACTCCGGCGGCCTCGGGGGCGGTGGCGCCCTTCTTGATGGTCCAGGCGCGGGATTCCTTGGGACCGGCGGTGAGGTACGTCTGGAGGCCGAGGGTGTCGAAACCGACGCGGGCGAGGGTGGCGAGGCCGGGCTCCTCCGCGCCGACCGACTCCAGGAGCTCCATCGCGTCCTCCTCGTCCAGCTCGGCGAGGTCCGCCTCCAGCTTGGCGTTGAGGAAGATCGCCTCCGCGGGGGCGACCAGGGCGCGCTGGGCGGTCTTGAAGTCCTCGTCGACCAGTTCGTCCTCGTCGACGTTGAAGACGTAGAGGAAGGGCTTGGTCGTCAACAGGTGCAGGTCGTGGAGGAGTTCCTCCTTGCCCGAGCCCTGGACGATGCCCTGCGAGAAGAGAGTGTCGCCCTTCTCCAGGATCTCCTTCGCCGCCTCGACGGCCGCGACCTTCGGGACGACGTCCTTCTTGATGCGCGAGTCCTTCTGGAGGCGCGGCAGGACCTTCTCGATGGTCTGGAGGTCGGCGAGGATCAGCTCGGTGTTGATCGTCTCGATGTCGTCCTTGGGCGAGACCTTGCCGTCGACGTGCACGACGTTCTCGTCCTTGAAGGCGCGGATGACCTGGCAGATCGCGTCCGACTCACGGATGTTCGCGAGGAACTTGTTGCCCAGCCCCTCACCCTCCGACGCGCCCTTCACGATGCCCGCGATGTCGACGAAGTCGACGGTCGCCGGGAGGATCTTCTGGGAGGAGAAGATCTCGGCGAGCTTGGTGAGGCGCGCGTCCGGGACGCCGACCACGCCGACGTTCGGCTCGATCGTGGCGAACGGGTAGTTGGCCGCCAGCACGTCGTTCTTGGTCAGGGCGTTGAACAGGGTCGACTTGCCGACATTCGGCAGACCGACGATTCCGATCGTGAGCGACACGTTGCGACTTCCCGTACGTGAGAGGCGTGAGAGCGATGGGGGCTCGCGGGGTTGCGGCCCGGGGCCGATCCACCAGTCTACGGCGTGAGCCGCGCCCTCCCGGCTCCGCCTCGAACACCTGGCCAAGCTCTGCTCATCGGCGTGTCCCAGGGCCTATTCGGCACATAAACCGACCTAAGTTGGTCCAGTGGAGCAACACAGGACACGACCCCCACAGCCCGGCGCGAGACGCGGGGCCCCGCCGCTGCCCCCGCAGGCGGGCCGGGGCCCGAACGGCGGCCCGGCCCGTCCGACCCGGCCGGGACCCCAGGCCCGCGGCACCGCACAGCGCCGTCCGGCGGCCGTACGACGCCCCGGCCCGGCGACACCCCAGTCCGTACGGCCGCTGCCGAACCCCCGGCTCACCGGGCTCGGCGGCGGCCTGTTCTGCGCGGCCGTGATGGTCGTGCTCGGGTTCCTCGACCAGCTGCTGTTCGGGGCGTCGCTGACCGTGTACGGCGTGCTGTTCCTGCCGGTGTGCGTGCTGACGGCGGTCTGGATCCGACGCGGCGACCTGCTGACCGCCCCGGTCGTCGTGCCGATCGCCTTCGCCGTCGGCCTGCTCCCGGTCGCCGACGGCAGCGGCGGCCTCGGCAACCGCCTGATGGGCCTGTTCACCGCCCTCGCGACCCAGGCCGGCTGGCTCTACGGCGGCACACTCGTCGCGGGCCTCATCGCGACGGTCCGCAGAATCCAGCTGGTGAACCGACGCCGACGCGGGTGATCAGGCCCTTCGTGGAGGCGCGGGAGCGCTCCACGCGGGGCTAGTCGTCCCCCGCCGCATGCATCGCCGCCCCCACGATCCCCGCGTTGTTCTGCAACTGCGCCGGGACGATCTCCGCCTTGATGTCCTCGATGAAGTGCAGGAACTTGTCGGCCTTGCGGCTGACTCCGCCGCCGATGATGAAGAGTTCGGGGGAGAACAGCATCTCGACGTGGGCGAGGTACTTCTGGACGCGGTGGGCCCAGTGCTCCCAGGTCAGCTCGCCGTCCTCCTTGGCCTTGCTGGACGCCTTCTTCTCGGCGTCGTGGCCGTTCAGCTCAAGGTGGCCCAGCTCCGTGTTGGGGACGAGGACGCCGTTGACAAAAAGGGCACTGCCGATGCCTGTGCCGAAGGTCAGCAGGATCACCGTGCCCTTGCGGCCCCGGCCGGCGCCGAAGTGCATCTCGGCGACGCCCGCCGCGTCCGCGTCGTTGACGACGGTCACCGGGAGGCCGCCCAGTCTGTCGCTGAACAGCGCGCCCGCGTCCGTGTCGATCCAGCTCTTGTCGACGTTCGCCGCCGTACGGATCGTGGCACCGCCGGTGACCACGCCCGGAAACGTGAGCCCGACCGGTCCCGTCCAGCCGAAGTGGTCGACGACTTCCTTCACGCCGTCGGCCACCCCGTCCGGCGTCGCCGGGTGCGGAGTCAGCACCTTGCACCGCTCTTGGGTCAAATCGCCCTTGCCCAGGTCCACAGGGGCGCCCTTGATCCCGGATCCACCGATGTCCACGCCGAAGATCTGCATGGATCCACGCTACGACGAACGACTGACAGTCACTGCCCGGAGGGGGTCGTACGGGCCGTACCGGTACGCTCGGCGACCAGTGCCGCCGCCTCTTCGCGCAGGTCACGGCGGAGTTCCTTGGGCAGCGAGAACGTGATGGACTCCTCTGCCGCCTTCACCAGCTCGACGTCCTCGTAGCCACGCACGGACAGCCACTCCAACACCTGTTCGACCAGGATCTCCGGTACGGAGGCACCGGAGGTCACACCGACCGTGGTCACGCCCTCCATCCAGGCCTCGTCGATCTCGTCGGCGAAGTCCACCAGGTAGGCGGCGCGGGCGCCGGCCAGCTTGGCGACCTCGACGAGCCGGATCGAGTTGGAGGAGTTCCTCGAGCCGACCACGATCACCAGGTCGGCCTCCTCGCCCATCTGCTTCACGGCGAGCTGACGGTTCTGCGTGGCGTAGCAGATGTCGTCGCTGGGCGGGGAGATGAGCTGCGGGAACTTCTCCTTCAGGGCGTCGACGGTCTCCATGGTCTCGTCCACGGAGAGCGTGGTCTGGGAGAGCCAGACGACCCGGGACGGGTCGCGCACCTCGACCTTGGCGACGTCGCCGGGACCGTCGACCAGGGTGATGTGGTCGGGGGCCTCCCCGGAGGTGCCGATGACCTCCTCGTGGCCCTCGTGCCCGATGAGGAGGATGTCGAAGTCGTCGTTGGCGAACCGGACGGCTTCCTTGTGGACCTTGGTCACCAGGGGGCAGGTCGCGTCGATGGTGGCGAGATTGCCCCGCCTGGCCTCGTCGTGGACGACGGGCGCGACGCCGTGCGCGGAGAACATCACGATGTTCCCCTCGGGGACCTCCTCGGTCCGCTCGACGAAGATCGCGCCCTTCTTCTCCAGGGTCTGGACGACGTACTTGTTGTGCACGATCTCGTGCCGGACGTAGATCGGAGCCCCGTACTGCTCAAGGGCTTTCTCGACGGCGATCACGGCGCGGTCCACACCCGCGCAGTAGCCCCGGGGGGCGGCGAGCAGGACACGGCGGCCAGACGAAGCGGTCATGCGTCCCATCGTAAGGCCGCGCCCGACGGGTCAAAGATCGCGTCCTTGGAGAGACTGGCCGTGGAGGGGGAAGGGGCGGGGGCCGGACACTACGTACGGGAGACGCGAGATGGCCGACACGGGCACGGATACGGACGCGACGACCATGGCCGGCGAGGGACCCCAACTGCGGCGCAGCCTCGGTTTCCGCGATCTCGTCGTCTACGGGCTGCTGTTCATCGCCCCGATGGCGCCGGTCGGCGTGTTCGGCACCCTGGACGCCAAGTCGCACGGCGCGGTCGCGCTGGTCTACGTCGTGGCGACGGTCGCGATGGCGTTCACCGCTTTCAGCTACGCGCAGATGGTGCGGGTCGTCCCCCAGGCGGGCTCGGTGTTCGCCTACGCGCGCGTGGGGCTCGGCAGGGAGGCCGGGTTCATCGCCGGCTGGATGGCGATGCTGGACTACGTCCTGATCCCCGCGGTCGCCTACCTCTTCTCCGGGATCGCCATGAACGCGCTGGTCCCGGAGGTCTCCCGGTGGGTGTGGACGGCGCTCGCGGTCGTCCTCACGACCTGCCTCAACCTCTGGGGAGTGCGGGCCGCCGCGCGCGTGGGCTTCCTCGTCCTCGCGATGGAGATCGTGGTCCTCGTCGTCTTCGTCGTGTCGGCGATCGTCGTCCTCGCGCGCGACGGCGCCGAACGGGGCTGGCTGTCGCCCCTCTCCGGGGACGGCACCCAGGGCGCGTTCGCGCTGTCGGCGGTGATCGGCGCGGTCTCCGTCGCCGTGCTCTCCTACCTGGGCTTCGACGCGGTCGCCACCTTCGCGGAGGAGGTCACCGGCGGCTCCGAGAAGGTCGCCAGGGCGCTGCTGTTCTGCCTCGCGCTGGCCGGTGTCCTGTTCATCACCCAGACGTACCTGGTCGCCCTCCTGGAGCCGACGACCTCCGCGCAGCTCGCCGCCGACGCCGGAAAGCAGGGATCGGCGTTCTACGACGCCGTCGACGTGTCGGTCGGCAACTGGCTGCACAACCTGGTGGCCGTCAGCAAGGCGATCGGCGCGGCCTTCGCGGCGCTCGTCGGGCAGGCCGCGGCGGGCCGCCTGGTCTTCGCGATGGCCCGCGACCGGCGCCTCCCCCGCGCCCTCTCGAAGACCGACGACGGCGTTCCCCGGGTCGCACTCCTGTCGGCGGCCCTCATCACCTTCGTCGCCGCGGTCTGGGCGGCCCGGCGCGACGACGGACTCGACCACCTGGTGTCGGTCGTCGACATCGGCGCCCTGACCGCCTTCACACTGCTGCACGCGAGCGTGGTGGGCTGGTTCGCGGTACGGCGCCGGGGAGGGCCGGTGGTGTGGTGGCGGCACGTGCTCGTACCGGTGCTGGGAGCGGCGATCACCGTCGCGGTGATCGTGGAGGCGTCCGGTACGGCACAGGTGGTGGGTGCGATCTGGCTGGCGGTGGGACTGGCGGTGCTCGCGGTGCAGGGCAGCCGGAACAAGGCCGACACGGAGACCGGTTGAGGGTCGTACGCTCCTCACCTCGACCGCACTGTCAGACCTGGCCGTTACTCTCGGGCGCATGGCTCTCAACACGGCTCCGGACGCCCCGCTCCCCGTCGGTGAGGTCTCCCGGCTGATCGGCGGGTGGATCGACCGGCTCGGCGCGGTGTGGGTCGAGGGGCAGATCACCCAGCTGTCGCGGCGTCCCGGTGCCGGTGTCGTGTTCCTGACGCTGCGCGACCCGTCGTACGACATCTCGGTGAGTGTGACCTGCTTCCGGCAGGTGTTCGACGAGATCGCGGATGTCGTCAGCGAGGGCGCGCGGGTGGTCGTCCTCGCGAAGCCGGAGTGGTATGCGCCGCGCGGGCAGTTGTCGTTGCGGGCCACGGAGATAAGGCCGGTGGGGGTGGGTGAACTCCTCGCGCGGCTGGAGCAGTTGAAGAAGTCGCTGGCCGCGGAGGGGCTGTTCGCGGCCGACCGGAAGAAGCCGTTGCCGTTCCTGCCGCAGCTCATCGGGCTGGTCTGCGGGCGGGCCTCGGCCGCCGAGCGGGACGTCCTGGAGAACGCGCGGCACCGCTGGCCCGCCGTCCGCTTCGAGGTGCGCAACGTGCCCGTGCAGGGCGTGCACGCCGTGCCGCAGGTCGTGCAGGCCGTGAAGGAGCTGGACGCGCTCGAAGGCGTGGACGTGATCATCGTGGCGCGGGGCGGCGGCAGTGTGGAGGACCTGCTGCCGTTCTCCGACGAGCAGTTGGTGCGGGCCGTGTCGGAGTGCCGTACGCCCGTGGTGTCCGCGATCGGGCACGAGCCCGACAACCCGCTCCTGGACTACGTGGCCGACCTGCGCGCCTCCACCCCCACCGACGCGGCGAAGAAGGTCGTACCGGACGTGGGCGAGGAGTACGAGCGGGTACGGCAGCTGCGCGACCGGGCGCGGCGGTGTGTGGTGGCGTTCGTCGACCGGGAGGAGCGCGGGCTGGCGCAGGCGCTGGCACGGCCGTCGATAGAGGATCCGCACCGGATGATCGACGAGCGGGCGGACCATGTCGCCGCCCTCCTCGACCGGGGCCGGCGCACCCTCGGCCACCTCCTGGACCGCGCCGACTCGGAGCTGACCCACACGCACGCGCGCGTGGTGGCCCTCTCCCCCGCGGCGACCCTGAAGCGGGGGTACGCGGTGCTGCAGAAGGCCGACGGGCACGCCGTCCGCGACCCGGAAGAGGTGACGGCCGACGAGGTGCTGCGGGCACGGGTCGCCGAGGGCGAGTTCACGGTTCGAGTCGATACGGCACATGCATAGGGTGGGCGAATGACCAGCAAGGTGACGGAAGAAGCCCTCGGGTACGAGCAGGCGCGCGACGAGCTGATCGAGGTCGTACGGCGGCTGGAGGCGGGCGGTACGACGCTGGAGGAGTCGCTCGCGCTCTGGGAGCGGGGCGAGGAACTGGCGAAGGTGTGCCGGCGCTGGCTGGACGGGGCCCGGGCACGGCTGGACGCGGCGCTGGCGGAGGAAGAGGCCGAAGAAGAGGGCCGCGAGTAACACTGACTGTGATCCGCTGTGAGGCGGATCACCATGCTCCGTTTTTGGTTGAATGTTGAACCTAACGTCGCGTACGGTCGGTCTCGTCAGCTTAACCGGACCGCGGTCCGGTAATCCGCTTCCGCCCCCCGAGGAAGTTCTCGCATGTCTCTCGTTCTTGACCCCGCCGCCCAGGACCTGCTGTTCCGCGAGGCCCGCACCGCGAACACCTTCACCGACGAGCCCGTGACCGACGAGCAGGTCCAGGCGATCTACGACCTGGTCAAGTACGGCCCGACCTCGATGAACCAGTCGCCGCTGCGCATCACCCTGGTCCGCTCCCCCGAGGCCCGCGAGCGTCTCGTGCAGCACCTCTCCGAGGGCAACCAGAAGAAGACCGCCGCCGCCCCGCTGGTCGCGATCCTCTCCGCGGACAACGAGTTCCACGAGGAACTGCCCACCCTGTTCCCGCACTTCCCGCAGGCCAAGGACACCGTCTTCGCCGAGCGCTCGGCCCGCGAGCACAACGCCGCGCTGAACGCCGCCCTCCAGGCCGCGTACTTCATCATCGGCATCCGCGCCGCCGGCCTCGCCGCGGGCCCGATGACCGGCCTCGACTTCGCGGGCGTCCAGAAGGAGTTCCTGGACGACGACCACACCCCGTTCGTCGTCATCAACATCGGCAAGCCGGGCGAGGACGCCTGGTTCCCGCGCTCCCCGCGGCTGGCGTACGACGAGGTCGTCACCACCGTCTGAGACGCGTGACGCACGGAAGGCCCCGGCGCGGACAGGAAACCGTCCGCGCCGGGGCCTTCCGTATTCGCCAATCGCCGTTGCCGTGACGCTCAGTGCGGCACTAGGGTCCTTCATGTGACTGCCGGGTCGGCCAATGGCCATTCACGAGTGGGGCACCCGGCCTCGGCGTGAGCACGAGGCGGGCAAGAGCCCCGCCGTTTCTCCTTGTCTTCCCTTCTGGCGCCCGGACGTGGCGCTCTCATCGGACCCAAGACTCGGAGACCCGCCCACACATGTCACTGCCGACCACCGTCCAGCTGAACCACACCGCCGTCTACGCCGTGGACCGCCAACTGTCCGCCGAGTTCCTCGCCGCGATCCTCGGTCTGGAGGTCGGCGTGCCCTTCGGGCCGTTCGTCCCCGTGGACCTGGGCAACGGTGTGACGCTCGACTACTACGAGAAGCGCGACGAGCCGATTCAGCCGCAGCACTACGCGTTCCTCGTGCCCGAGGAGCGGTTCGACGCGATGATCGGCCGCCTGGAGGCGGTCGGGGTGACTTACTACTCCGACCCGTACCACAAGGATCCCGGCCGGACCAACGACCTCTTCGGCGGTCGCGGCGCCTACTTCGAGGACCCGGGCGGCCACAACATGGAGATCATGACGCGGCCGTACGTCCGGCCGTAGCGCGGGGACGCCGTCGGGCTACTTCATCTGCAACGCCGTTGCCATCTCGGTCAGTTGGGCGAAGGAGCCCGTGCCCGCCACGACCGTCGTCGAGCCCTTGTCCGCGAGCACGAGGGCGTCGTAGCGGCCGCCGGTCCAGCGGGTCCAGGTGTGGCCGTCGATGGTCTGGGTGGTCCTGGTCGCGGCGGCGCCCTGGCTCGCGGTATCGATGAAGTCGGCCGGCTTCTGAGTCGACTGCTCTATCTGCACGTACTGACCACCGGGGGCACTGAACCCGAGGTGCCAGGCGTCGAACGCGGCGCCGTCGTAGCGGACCGAGGTCGCCTTCCAGCTCGCGGGCAGGCCCTCCGGCGCCGCCACCGGGTACGGCGCCGCGCGGCGTGCGGTGAGCAGCTCCACGCGGTAGTCGACCCGCTTGACGTCCGGAGCGTGGTCGCTGTGCGGGATGAAGATGTAGACGATCGCCGCCGCGATCCCGATCAGGCCCAGGGAGAGAATCATGTCCCGGACCGTCTTCTGCTTGCCGTTCGAACCTGCCACGTCCCTATCGTCGCAGGTGCCCTGGTCCGCTCATCCGTGGGGCCCCCTGCTCATTTTGTCTGCCTGGCGATAGAGTCGTGGCCATACCCTCATCCGGCCGTCGTCGTATCAGAAAGGTGCGCTCCGATGACCGAGCATCATCATCTGCCGTCCGAACTCGAAGTCCCCTCCGAGGCCCCCGACCGCAACCTCGCCCTGGAACTCGTCCGGGTGACCGAAGCCGCCGCGATGGCCGCGGGCCGCTGGGTCGGGCGCGGTGACAAGAACGGCGCCGACGGTGCCGCCGTGCGCGCCATGCGGACCCTCGTCTCCACCGTCTCGATGAACGGCGTCGTCGTCATCGGCGAGGGCGAGAAGGACGAGGCGCCGATGCTCTTCAACGGCGAGCGCGTCGGTGACGGGACCGGGCCCGAGTGCGACATCGCCGTCGACCCGATCGACGGGACCACCCTCAACGCCAAGGGCATGCCGAACGCGATCGCGGTGCTGGCCGCCGCGGACCGGGGTTCGATGTTCGACCCGTCCGCCGTGTTCTACATGGACAAGCTGGTCACCGGGCCCGAGGCCGCCGAGTTCGTCGACATCGAGGCCCCGATCTCGGTGAACGTCCGCCGGGTCGCCAAGGCCAAGCGGGTCACGCCCGAGGACGTCACCGTCGTCGTGCTGGACCGGCCGCGGCACGACGGGATCATCAAGGAGATCCGGGAGACCGGTGCGCGGATCAAGCTGATCTCCGACGGGGATGTGGCCGGCTCGATCCTGGCGCTGCGCGAAGGCACCGGCGTCGACCTGCTGCTCGGTGTCGGCGGCACGCCCGAGGGCATCATCTCGGCCTGTGCCGTGAAGTGCCTCGGGGGCGTGATCCAGGGCAAGTTGTGGCCCAAGGACGACGCGGAGCGGCAGCGGGCGCTGGACGCGGGGCACGATCTGGACCGGGTGCTCACCACCAACGACCTGGTGTCGGGCGAGAACGTGTTCTTCGTCGCGACCGGGATCACGGACGGGGAGCTGCTGCGGGGCGTGCGGTACCGGTCGGAGACCGCGACCACCGACTCCATCGTGATGCGGTCCAAGTCGGGGACGGTGCGGCGGATCGACTCGGAGCACCGGCTGAGCAAGCTGCGGGCGTACAGCGCGATCGACTTCGACCGGGCCAAGTAGCCACTCCACAGCCAGAACCACGACCACACGGCCGTATGTGAAAGAGGCGCCCCCGGTGCGGTGGGGGCGCCTCTTCTACGGCGGTCAGCCGGCCGCTGCTATGCGGCCCGCCGCCCTCGCCTTCTGGAGTTCCACCTCGCGGCGGCGGCGCCTGGCCAGGACCACGCGGCGTTCGGCGGCGGTGAGGCCGCCCCAGACGCCGTAGGGCTCGGGTTGGAGGAGGGCGTGTTCGCGGCACTCGACCATGACCGGACAGCGCGCGCAGACGCGCTTGGCGGCGTCCTCGCGGGAGAGCCGGGCGGCGGTGGGTTCCTTGGAGGGTGCGAAGAACAGGCCGGCCTCGTCGCGCCGGCACACCGCTTCGGTGTGCCATGGAGCGTCTTGGTCCCTGTCTCGCGCAGGCACCCGCTGGGCCGGAACAGCAGCTACCTGCAGGGACGAATGCGGCGGTTGCAGCACGGTCTACTCCTGACGACGGCTTCGCGAGCGAGAGACGATGCAGCAAGGCCTACCCGCTGTGCGCGCGCCTATGCACTGAGTTCCGAACCGCTGGTTTCCGTGTGCTTGTGCGCGATGTCAGGGGCGGACCGGCGTGGACCGATCAGCTCCACATGTGTCCCGATTCACAACCGTCAACGGTCCAGGTGTTTGCGCAAACCCTTGTCGACCTTGCGCTGAACCCGATCGAGAATGTCCGCAACGAGCTTGCCGCGCTTGGGTTTTGCCTCGATGTTTCCGAGTACGGCCCATCCGTCGACGTAGATCACGGGCGCGTCCGGCTCCAGTGAGTCCAGCGTGTCCACCTCGAAGTTGCCGAGGACTCCGCCGCCGGTGCCGCGCAGCGACACGTTCTCCGGGACGCGGATCTCCACGTTCCCGAACACCGAGATCGCCTTGATGACGACCTGCTGGTACTCGAAGATCGCCTCGCTGAGGTCGATCTCGACGCTGCCGAACACGGCGTACGCGTGCATGCGGCGGCCCGCGCGCCAGCGACCTTTGCGCATGGCGGAGCTGAACACCGCCACCACGTTCTGGTCGGCCTCGGCCGGGATCGCGCCCTCCGTCGGGCGGTTCGGCGCGGGGCTGTACGACGCGGCCGTCGCCCGGTGCCCATGGGCGGCCGGCAGATCCTGGATGAAGACCTCCAGCTCACCGACCGTCTTGGCGCTCAGCACCCCCTCGACCCGCTCGGCGTGCTCGTCGGCGCTCAGCCGCCCCTCGGTCAGGGCGTCGCGCAGGATGTCGGCGATGCGGTCACGGTCGGCGTCCGAGGCGCGCAGCGCGGACGCGGCGGGCGCGGGCTGCGGGGCCGTGGGCGCGGATGCGGGCTGCTTCTGAAGGTCCACGACAGCAGAGTACCGAAACGCGATAGATCGCGACTAGGGGTGTGGACAACGTTGGCGTGGCGCGGCCCCCGGCGAACTGAGCCTTACCTCACAAGCCCGCTGTCAGCGGCAGGTTCTACGCTGGTGAGCGCCCGCCAGTGTCGGCGGGCGGCCGTCTGTCGAGTGAGGAATGGGCTGCGATGCCTGAGTTCGCGTACACCGATCTGCTCCCCATGGGAGAGGACACCACCCCGTACCGGCTGGTGACCTCCGAGGGTGTCTCCACCTTCGAGGCCGACGGGCGGACGTTCCTCAAGGTCGAGCCGGAGGCGCTGCGGAAGCTGGCGGCCGAGGCGATCCACGACATCCAGCACTATCTGCGGCCGGCCCACCTCGCGCAGCTGCGCCGGATCATCGACGACCCCGAGGCGTCGAACAACGACAAGTTCGTGGCTCTGGACCTCCTGAAGAACGCGAACATCGCGGCGGCCGGTGTGCTGCCCATGTGCCAGGACACCGGTACGGCGATCGTCATGGGCAAGCGCGGACAGAACGTCCTCACCGAAGGTGAGGACGAGGCGGCGCTCAGCAAGGGCATCTACGACGCCTACCTGAACCTCAATCTGCGCTACTCGCAGATGGCCCCGCTGACCATGTGGGACGAGAAGAACACCGGGTCGAACCTGCCCGCGCAGATCGAGCTGTACGCGACCGACGGCGGCGCCTACAAGTTCCTCTTCATGGCGAAGGGCGGCGGCTCGGCCAACAAGTCGTTCCTCTACCAGGAGACGAAGGCGGTCCTCAACGAGGGCTCCATGATGAAGTTCCTCGAGGAGAAGATCCGTTCGCTCGGTACGGCCGCCTGCCCGCCGTACCACCTGGCGATCGTGGTCGGCGGTACGAGCGCCGAGTACGCGCTGAAGACCGCGAAGTACGCCTCCGCGCACTACCTGGACGAGATCCCGGCCGAGGGTTCGGAGCTGGGGCACGGCTTCCGGGACAAGGACCTGGAGCAGAAGGTCTTCGAGCTGACGCAGAGGATCGGGATCGGGGCGCAGTTCGGCGGCAAGTACTTCTGCCACGACGTGCGGGTCGTCCGGCTCCCCCGGCACGGCGCCTCGTGCCCCGTCGCCATCGCCGTGTCATGCTCCGCCGACCGGCAGGCCGTCGCGAAGATCACCGCCGAGGGTGTGTTCCTGGAGCAGCTGGAGACCGACCCGGCGCGGTTCCTGCCGGAGACGACCGACGAGCACCTCGACTCGGCCGGCGAAGACGTCGTCCGCATCGACCTCAACCAGCCCATGGACGACATCCTCGCCGAGCTGACCAAGTACCCGGTCAAGACCCGGCTCTCGCTCTCCGGGCCGCTGGTCGTGGCGCGTGACATCGCGCACGCCAAGATCAAGGAGCGGCTGGACGCGGGCGAGGAGATGCCGCAGTACCTGAAGGACCACCCGGTGTACTACGCCGGGCCGGCGAAGACCCCCGAGGGGTACGCGTCCGGCTCCTTCGGGCCTACGACGGCCGGTCGTATGGACTCCTACGTCGAGCAGTTCCAGGCGGCGGGCGGGTCCAAGGTGATGCTCGCCAAGGGGAACCGCAGCAAACAGGTCACCGACGCGTGTGACGCGCACGGCGGCTTCTACCTCGGGTCGATCGGTGGGCCGGCGGCCCGGCTCGCGCAGGACTGCATCAAGAAGGTCGAGGTCGTCGAGTACGAGGAGCTCGGCATGGAGGCGGTCTGGAAGATCGAGGTCGAGGACTTCCCGGCGTTCGTCGTCGTCGACGACAAGGGCAACGACTTCTTCCAGAACCCGGCGCCGGAGCCGACGTTCACGCACATTCCGGTGCGGGGGCCTGGGCTGGTGTAGGACGTTCGGGGTGGCCGGGGGTGGATTTCGCCCCCGCCGCCCCTACCCGTCCCGTCCTCCAGGGGCTCTGCCCCTTCGACCCCGTTCCCAGGGGGCTCCGCCCCCTGGACCCCCGGTCGGCCTGGACGGCCTCGTCCTCAAACGCCGGACGGGCTGATTGCGGCCGCCCGGGGTGAGCGGTGTCCCGGGATGAAGGAAACCGTCCCAATTCGTCCCAGGGACACACGGGACGGCATTTCCGCCCGCTTTGCCGGAAAAGCTCCGTGCTGACTGGATCACAGCCCGTGGTCCTCGGTCGACTCGGAGGAACCCCCCATGATCCGACGCACTCTGCGCAACGGCCTCGTGGCCGCGTTCGCGGCCGTCGCTCTCTTCCCCGCGGCAGCCGTCGCCGCCCCGGCCGGCCACTCGGCGCCGCACCCCACCCGGCACCACGTCGCCCACCACCACGTCGCCGCCCGCACCTGGGGCAGCGTCACGACCCGCCACTACACTCGTCTGAACGTCCGCTCGGGCCCCGGCACCGGCTACCGGATCGTCGGCACGCGGCCGGTCGGGCGGGCGCTGCCCATCGTCTGCAAGACGCGCGGCTCCAACGTCTTCGGCAACCACCGCTGGTACAAGCTCCCGCACCACGAGGGCTACGTCTCCGCGCACTACGTCCGCAACCACAGCGCCGTCCGCTGGTGCTGACCCCCGCCTGACCGACGGTGTTCCCCGACGGGACGATCCCGTACGTCCCGTCGGGGAACACCAGGTCAACACCCCTTCATATTCCGGCGACCCGGGTGTGGCCCCACACCACCCCCGGGAAGGGAAGGCCCTGTGACGGTCGAGAGACAGCGGCTCCTGGCGGAACTCCACCTCCTCAAGCGGCGGACCGGGCTGAGCCTGGCCGCGCTGGCCTCCGTCACGCCGTACAGCAAGTCGACCTGGCACCGTTATCTGAGCGGCGACCAGTTCCCGCCACGCGCCGCTGTCGAGGCGCTCGCCCGGCTCGCGGGAACCGAACCCGGCACGCTGCTCGCCCTGTGGGACACGGCGACCCGGGAGCAGTCCAGGCCCATCGAACCTCCCGCCCCGCCCGTACGCCCCCGCCGGCTGCGTGCCCCCGCCCGCGCCCTCGTCGCCCTCGCCGCGGTGGCCACGACGGTCGCGGTCACCGCCGGTGCCGCCGACGTCCTCGACCGCGACACGGACCAGGTGGCCTTCTCCTGCCGTTACGGTGGCTGTCAGGGGGAGCTGCCGTCCGCCGGGGCCTGCGCCCGGGACGCCCGTACGGAGAGCGTCGTCGCGCGGGCCACCCAGGTCGTACGGCTGCGGTACTCGCCGTCCTGCGCCACCGTCTGGTCCGAGGTGCGCACCCGGATCGGCGGCGCGCGGGAGATCTCGATCAGGTCGGGGCGGGACGAGCTGTCCGCCGAGTACCCGGGCGACCGCTCGGACGGCTACAGCAGCCCGATGCTGGCCTCCTCGGACCCGCGCGGGGCACAGGCGTGCGCCGAGGTGGCCGGAAAGCCCGTCTGCACGGCCCCCGGCCACTGACCCGGAACATCCCCGCCCTCCCGGTCGATATACAGGTATGAGCGACTACCGCATCGAGCACGACTCCATGGGCGAGGTACAGGTCCCGGCGGACGCCAAGTGGCGGGCGCAGACGCAGCGGGCCGTCGAGAACTTCCCCATTTCCGGCCAGCGCATCGAGCGCGCCCACATCGAGGCCCTGGCCCGGATCAAGGGTGCCGCCGCCAAGGTGAACGCCGAGCTGGGCGTGCTCGACAAGGACATCGCGGAGGCGATCCAGGAAGCCGCCCGTGAGGTCGCCGGCGGGGCCTGGGACGAGCACTTCCCGATCGACGTGTTCCAGACCGGGTCCGGCACCTCGTCGAACATGAACACCAACGAGGTGATCGCGACCCTGGCGACCGAGCGGCTCGGGCGCCCTGTGCATCCGAACGACCACGTCAACGCCTCGCAGTCGTCCAACGACGTCTTCCCGTCCTCCATTCACATCGCGGCCACCGGTGCCGTGATTCGTGATCTGATCCCGGCGCTTGAGCATCTCTCGGGCGCGCTGTCGCGCAAGTCCGTCGAGTTCGCCGATGTCGTGAAGTCCGGGCGGACGCATCTCATGGACGCCACCCCGGTGACGCTGGGGCAGGAGTTCGGCGGGTACGCGGCCCAAGTGCGGTACGGCGTCGAGCGGTTGCAGTCCTCGCTGCCGCGGCTGGCCGAACTGCCGCTGGGCGGGACCGCCGTCGGCACCGGGATCAACACCCCGCCCGGGTTCTCCGCCGCCGTGATCGCGGAGGTCGCCCTGGTCACCGGGCTGCCGCTCACGGAAGCACGCGACCACTTCGAGGCGCAGGGCGCCCGGGACGGGATCGTCGAGACCAGTGGGCAGCTGCGGACCATCGCCGTAGGACTGACGAAGATCGCCAACGATCTGCGGTGGATGGCGTCCGGGCCGCGCACCGGGCTGTCCGAGATCTCGCTGCCGGATCTTCAGCCGGGGTCATCGATCATGCCCGGCAAGGTCAACCCGGTGATTCCGGAGGCCGTGCTGATGGTGGCCGCGCAGGTCGTCGGGAACGACGCGACCGTCGCCACCGCCGGGGCCGCGGGCAACTTCGAGCTGAACGTCATGCTTCCGGTGATCGCCAAGAACGTCCTGGAGTCGATCAGGCTGCTCGCCAATGTGTCGCGGCTGCTCGCCGACCGGACCGTGGACGGGATCGTCGCGCACCGGGAGCGCGCGCGTGAGTACGCGGAGTCGTCGCCGTCCGTCGTCACCCCGCTGAACAAGTACATCGGGTACGAGGAGGCCTCCAAGGTGGCCAAGAAAGCACTGGCGGAACGCAAGACGATCCGCCAAGTCGTGCTGGAGGGCGGCTATGTGGAGCGCGGTGATCTGACGGTCGTCCAACTCGACGAAGCCCTCGATGTCCTGCGGATGACGCGTCCGTAACCAATTGTCGCCATGGCGTGAACCGTGACGCGCGCCGCAGCGTCGTATGCCCGGGGCACCTAATATCTGTTCATGGCAGACGGTGGAGCGGTGAGAGCGGTGGAAGCGGGTACGTCTACGGCCTTCTGGGCGCCCGGGAGTCAGATCCTGTGGCGCTATCGGGAGAACGCCGGACCGCGCTTCCACATCGCCCGCCCCGTCACGGTCGTGCGCGACGACGAGGAGCTGCTCGCTGTCTGGATGGCACCCGGCACCGAGTGTGTGAAGCCGGTGCTCGCGGACGGCACGTCGGTGCACGTGGAGCCGCTGGAGACGCGGTACACGAAGCCGCGCACGGTCCAGCGCGACCACTGGTTCGGGACCGGTGTGCTGAAGCTGGCGCGGCCCGGTGAGGCGTGGTCGGTGTGGCTGTTCTGGGAGCCGGGATGGCGGTTCAAGAACTGGTACGTGAACCTTGAGGAACCGCTGGCCCGTTGGGCCGGCGGGGTCGACTCCGAGGACCACTTCCTGGACATCACCGTTGAGCCGGACCGGAGTTGGGAATGGCGCGACGAGGACGAGTTCGCGCAGGCCCAGCGGGACGGGCTGATGGATTCCCAACTCGCCGAGCGGGTGCGGAAAGCGGGCTGGTCCGCGGTGGAAGCGATCCGCGCGTGGGGCTCCCCGTTCGCAGACGGCTGGCAGCACTGGCGCCCGGATCCGTCCTGGGCTGTACCTTCACTTCCGGAGGACTGGGACCGCACTCCCGCGCACATGTCCACATGAGACCCTTGATGCGCCCCCGGTGCGCAACCGTAGGATCGTCCTCCGCAAGGGCACCGCGACAACTCCCGGCGCATGCACCGGGACTGACCAGATGTCACCGAGGGGCGGCAGGACGTGAGCGAGGGGTACGAGGGCAACACCGGCGACACCGGTCCTGAGGGCCGCCGGTCCACCGGTGGCACAGGAACAGCCTCTGACCACGCGGGAATTCCGTTCCTGGGGCACGTATTCCGGGTATCGGCATTTCGGCGGGACGAACCGTACGTACGGCGTGCGGTCCCGGACGGACGGATTCGACACGCGTGACGGAGCACCCCACCTCCTTCGAGCGCCCACAGGGCGCCGACCCCACGGACCCCCGTGGGGCGCTTCTGCGTACCTCGACGCCGCCGCCCAGGCCGTCCGGTGCCCCGGCCTTACCGGCTCAGGCACGCACCGGTGAGCCGTCCTCGGCGCCGGGTACGAGCACGTCCCGCGCCAAGGGGAAGGACCCGGCAGGTACCCCTGTGAAGCCCGACACCGCAGGTGGCTCCGAGCACTCCCAGCCCTCGGCCGCCGAACCCGACGCCCACCGTCCGCGCCCTGCGCCCGAGGGCATCCCGGCCCAGCCGGGGGTCGGGGAGGTCCCCGACGCCGTCGCCAAGGAGCGCCGTACGGGACAGGGGCTGCCCCCGGGCGGTCCCATGCCGATGCGGCGGGACGGGGACCGGCTGCGCTTCGTGGGCGCCGCGACCCGGCGGATCGCCCGCGGGATCGACCTGGACGAGATCGTGATGGGGCTGTGCCGGGCGACCGTGCCGACCTTCTCGGACGCGATCCTGGTCTATCTGCGCGACCCGCTGCCCGTCGGCGACGAACGGCCCACGGGTCCCGTCGTGCTGCGGCTGCGCCGCACCGACCGGATCCCGGAGGAGCGGGACACGGAGAACGGCTTCATGCCGGCGCTCCAGCCCGAGCAGCCGTCCGAACTCTCGGCGGTCACCGCCGAGTTGTGCGAGGTCAGGCCCGGCGGCGCGCTGAACGAGGTGCTGCGGGGCGTACGTCCCGTCTTCGCCGACTCCCCGGCCGCCCGCGCCGCGCTGCCCGAACTTCTCGGCGAGGGCGGCGAGTTGATCGTCCCCACAGGCCAGCGCGCGATCCTCGCGCCACTGCGCGGCCGGCGCCGGGTGATCGGCGCCGCGCTCTTCCTGCGCCGTCCCGAGCGCATGGCGTTCGAGGCCGACGACCTCCTCGTCGCGGCCCAACTCGCCACGCACAGTGCCCTGGGCATCGACAAGGCGGTGCTCTACGGCCGTGAGGCGTACATCGCCGACGAGCTCCAGCGCACCATGCTCCCCGAGACCCTCCCGCGCCCCACCGGCGTGCGGCTGGCCTCCCGCTACCTCCCGGCCGCCGAGACGGCCCGGGTCGGCGGCGACTGGTACGACGCGATCCCGCTGCCCGGCAGCCGGGTCGCGCTCGTGGTCGGCGACGTCATGGGCCACTCGATGACCTCGGCCGCGATCATGGGCCAACTCCGCACCACCGCCCAGACGTTGGCGGGCCTGGACCTGCCCCCGCAGGAGGTCCTGCACCACCTCGACGAACAGGCCCAGCGGCTGGGCCATGACCGCATGGCGACCTGCCTCTACGCGGTCTACGACCCGGTCTCGCACCGCATCACCATCGCCAACGCGGGCCATCCGCCACCGGTGCTGCTGCATCTGGGCGGCCGGGCGGAGGTCCTGCGGGTGCCGCCCGGCGCTCCGATCGGGGTCGGCGGCGTCGACTTCGAGGCCGTAGAGCTGGACGCACCCGCCGGAGCGACCCTGCTCCTCTACACGGACGGGCTGGTCGAGTCGCGGCTCAGGGACGTCTGGACCGGGATAGAGCAGCTGCGCGAGAAGCTGGCCGCGGTCGCGCAGCTCACCGGACCGGACCATCCGCCGCCCCTGGAAGCGCTGTGCGACGAGGTGCTCGACATGCTCGGCCCGGGCGACCGGGACGACGACATCGCGCTGCTCGCCGCCCGTTTCGACGGGATCGCGCCGAGCGACGTGGCGTACTGGTTCCTCGACCCGGAGGACTCCGCGCCCGGCCAGGCCCGCCGGCTGGCCCGGCGGGCGCTGGCCCGCTGGGGCATGGAGGACCTGAGCGACTCGGTGGAGCTGCTGGTCAGCGAGGTCGTGACGAACGCCGTACGGTACGCCTCCCGGCCGGTCACGCTACGGCTGCTGCGGACCGACGTACTGCGCTGCGAGGTCGGCGACGACGTGCCCCAACTGCCCAGGCTGCGGCAGGCACGGGCCACGGACGAGGGCGGACGCGGTCTCTACCTGGTCAACAAACTGGCCCGTCGGTGGGGAGCGACCCGGCTCAGCACCGGAAAGGTGGTCTGGTTCGAACTGAACCGGAATTAGGCCCTGACAGAAGTTGGGCGCCCGGCGATGTGCCGGGCGCCCTTTCTCTTGTGTGACCCGGCTACTGCCCGAACTGGTCCAGCGGCTGGTCGGTGTTGCCGTCGCCCGGCGTCGGCGTCGGACTGGTCGTCGGCGTCGGACTGGTCGTCGGGGTCGGCGTGGGTGTCGGGGTCGGCGTGGGCGACTCCGTCGTGGGAGTCGGCGAGGGGCTCTTCGTCGTCGGCGTCTCGGACGGCGTCGTCGACACGGTCGCGCTCGGGGTCGGCGTGAAGTCCGGCTCGACGGCCGCGCCCTGGTCGGTCTCCAGGTCGAACTTGTTGTTCGCCTTGGTCACTCCGAACATGTACGTCGCCCAGATCTGCGCCGGGTAGCCACCACCGTTGATACGGCCGCCGCCCGCGGTGATCAGACCCGTCGCACCGGTCAGCGGGACCTGGGCGCCGCTGCCCTTCTTCTCGCCGAACAGGCCCACCGAGGTGACCAGGTCGGGCGTGTAGCCGGTGAACCAGGCCGACTTGTTGTTGTCGGACGTACCCGTCTTGCCCGCGACCTGCTGCCCGTCGCGCTTGCTGTTCTCGGCCACCGACACCTTCGCCGTACCGTCGTCGACCACACCGGTCAGCACCGAGGACACCGTGTCGGCGGCCTCGCGTGGGATGACCTGGGCACCGATCGGGTTCGGCATGGTGACCGTGCGCGTGTTGTGCGACACCGACTTGATGATCGCCGGGGTGACCTTCCGGCCGTGGTTGTCGAAGGTGGCGTAGACGCCGGCCATCTCCATCGGGCTCGCGCCCATGGTGCCCAGGGTCTGCGCCGGTACGGCCTTCAGGTCGCCGGGGTCCATGCCCAGCTGCTCGGCGGTCTTCATCACCTTGTCCATGCCTACGTCGACACCGAGCTGCGCGAAGACCGAGTTGATCGACTTGTTCATCGCCGTCTGGACGGTGACCTTGCCGTAGTTCTGGTCGTCCTCGTTCTCCGGCGCGAAGGCGATGTCGCTGCCCACGACCGGGCGCTTGCTGGTGCCGTCGTAGAGCGTGTCGGTGGTGATCGTCTTGCCGGACTGCGTCTTGGCGCCGTCCGCGAGGGCCGCGGCCAGGATCACCGGCTTGAAGGTGGAGGCGGGCTGGTAGTCGGTGCGGGTGGCGTTGTTCGTGAAGTGCTCCGTGTAGCCAACGCCGCCGTACATCGCCACGATCCCGCCCGTCTTCGGGTCCACGGACACCGCGCCCGGCTGGACGTTCCCGTCGACCTTGCGCTTCTTGGCGTCGAGCTTGCTGGTCAGCTGGGACTTGACCGACTTCTCCAGCTGGGCCTGCTTCTTCTTGTCGATGTTGAGCGTGATCGTCCAGCCGCCCGCGTCGACCAGCGCCTCGGCCTCCTTGGTGTTGGCGGCCTGGCCGCTGGAGATCAGCTGCTTCTCCAGCGCCGCGTTGGCCTCGGTCACCAGGTAGCCGTTCTGCCCCTCCATACCGGCCTCGGCCTTGGGCGGCTTGGGGGTCGGGAACGTCATCTTCTGGCGCTCGGCGGAGCTCAGCCAGTTCTGCTCGACCATGTTGTCCAGTACGTAGTTCCAGCGCGCCTTCACCAGCTGCTTGCCGGTGTCGGTGGCTATCGCCCAGTCGTACTGGTTCGGCGCCTGGAGCAGTGCGGCGAGATAGGCGCCCTGCTCGACCGAGAGCTTCCTCGCGTCGACCTGGTAGTAGGCCTGCGCGGCGGCCTGGATGCCGTAGGCGCCGCGGCCGTAGTAACTGGTGTTGATGTACCCGGCGAGGATGTAGTCCTTGGACTTCTCGCGGTCCAGCTTCAGGGAGATGACCAGTTCCTTCAGCTTGCGCGTGACGGTCTGGTCCTGCGTCAGGTAGTAGTTCTTGACGTACTGCTGGGTGATCGTCGAGCCGCCCTGCGCGCCCTTGCCGGACAGCGTGTTGAGCAGACCGCGCGCGGTGCCCTTGAGGTCGACGCCGGCGTCCTTGTAGAAGGTCTTGTTCTCGGCGGCGACGAACGTCTCCTGGACGGCCTTCGGGACCTGCGAGAGGTCCACGTTCTCCCGGTTGACCTGGCCCCTGCGGGTCAGGGTCGAGCCGTCGCTGTACTTGTAGACGTTGCTCTGGAGCTTCGCGGTCGCGTTGCCCGCGGGGATGCTGATCATCATGTAGAGCACGATGAACGCGCCGATGCCGAGCAGGCAGAAGCCGAGGAAGGTGCCGAGGATCTTCTTCCAGGTGAAGAGCCTGCGTATGAAACTCTTACCGCTCTTGCCGCCCTTGGCGTCCGTGCCGGCCGACGCTGTGGCGGTGGCCCCCGACGAACGGCGGGTCTTGGGCGCAGCGCGGCGGCCACCGCGTTGTCGCGCTCGTCGCTCTTCCGCTCGTCCCATGAGTCCGTCTGCTCCGCTTCCGTCTCGTCCGTGCCTGCAAGTCAGCTCAGAAAGCTAACACCGCCAGTTGTGACAAAGGTCTGCCGATCCTGTCTTTTACGGACGTGAGAATCAGCACCTGTTCCAACGGAACCGACGTACGAACGGGGTTGAGGGTTGCCGCGCGAGGGTAAAGTGATATCACTTTGCTTCAACCAAGATATGGGGGACATGATGGCCACGGACTCACCCACGGCGGACGTACCCGAGATGCCCGCCCCGCGTGTGCGCGAGTTCGCCGCGCACAGCATCGGCGGCGCGCTGGCGCTGGTCCTCGGACTGGCCGGGCTGCTGATCTCCGCCGGACTGCTCGCCACCGCCACCGCGGTCACCGCGCCCGGCGGCAAGGCCGCGCTGATCGTCGGCGGCCTCCTCGTCCTCCTGGCCGCGGTCATCGCGATGCGCGGACTGAACACGGTGGCGCCGGGCGAGGCGCGGGTCGTGCAGCTCTTCGGGCGCTACCGGGGGACCATCCGGCAGGACGGGCTGCGCTGGGTGAACCCCTTCACCGCGCGCACGAAGATCTCCACCCGCGTCCGCAACCACGAGACCGCGGTCCTCAAGGTCAACGACGCCTACGGCAACCCGATCGAGCTGGCCGCGGTCATGGTGTGGAAGGTCCGCGACACCGCGCAGGCCACCTTCGAGGTGGACGACTACAGCGACTTCGTCGCCATCCAGACCGAGGCGGCCGTACGGCACATCGCCATCGAGTACCCCTACGACTCCCACGACGAGGGCGGGCTCTCGCTGCGCGGCAACGCCGAGGAGATCACCGAGAAGCTCGTCCTCGAACTGAGCGCGCGCGTCGAGGCGGCCGGCGTCCAGATCATCGAGTCCCGCTTCACGCACCTCGCGTACGCGCCCGAGATCGCCTCGGCGATGCTCCAGCGGCAGCAGGCCGGGATGGTCGTCGCGGCCCGGCGGCAGATCGTGGACGGGGCGGTCGGGATGGTCGAGGCGGCGCTGGCCCGGATCACCGAGCGGGACATCGTGGAGCTGGACTCCGAGCGGAAGGCGGCGATGGTGTCCAACCTGCTGGTGGTGCTGTGCGGGGACCGGTCGCCGCAGCCCGTGCTGAACACGGGGACCCTCTACCAGTGACAGACCCCTCCGAGCCCTCCGGGGCGAAGCGCCGGCCGCAGCAGGAGCGCAAGCAGGTACTGCTGCGGCTGGACCCCGCGGTCTACGAGGCCGTCGCCCGGTGGGCCGGGGACGAACTGCGGTCCGCCAACGCGCAGATCGAGTTCCTGCTGCGGCGGGCTCTCGCGGAGGCGGGGCGGCTTCCCGGGGAGGCCGGGCCGCTGCCGCGCCGCGGCCGGCCACCCCGGCCGCCCCAGTGACAGAACCGTGACAATCGGCCCTCACCTGCGGGGCCGCACCCCGGGCCATGATCTACACACTGTGCGTATACACGCCAGGTATACGCCGTGTGTAGAGTGCTCCGCATGTCCATCGGTCACACCCTTCTGGGGCTCCTTGAGTCCGGCCCGCGCCACGGTTACGACCTGAAGCGGGCCTTCGACGAGAAGTTCGGTCACGACCGGCCGCTGCACTACGGCCAGGTCTACTCGACGATGTCCCGCCTGCTGAAGAACGGCCTCGTCGAGGTCGACGGCATCGAGGCCGGCGGCGGTCCCGAGCGCAAGCGGTACGCCATCACCGACGCCGGGATCACCGACGTACAGCAGTGGCTCGCGACGCCCGAGAAGCCCGAGCCGTACCTTCAGTCGACCCTCTACACCAAGGTCGTTCTCGCGCTGCTCACGCACCGCAACGCGGCGGAGATCCTCGACGTGCAGCGCTCCGAGCATCTGCGGGGCATGCGGATCCTGACCGACCGCAAGCGCAAGGGCGATCTCGCGGACCAGCTGATCTGCGACCACGCCCTCTTCCATCTGGAGGCCGACCTGCGGTGGCTGGAGCTCACCGCGGCGCGTCTCGAAAAGCTCGCCGAGGTGGTGGCCAAGTGACGACACATCCCGCCGGTTCCCTGCTCGCGGCCGAGGAACTGCGCAAGGCCTACGGGCCGACGACCGCGCTCGACGGCGCCGAGTTCTCCATCCATCCCGGAGAGGTGGTCGCCGTGATGGGGCCCTCCGGGTCCGGGAAGTCGACGCTGCTGCACTGCCTCGCCGGGATCGTCCCGCCCGACTCGGGCTCGATCACCTACAACGGGCAGGAGATGGCGACGATGAGCGACGCCCAGCGCAGCGCGCTGCGCCGCTCGGAGTTCGGGTTCGTGTTCCAGTTCGGCCAGTTGGTGCCCGAGCTGACCTGTGTCGAGAACGTGGCACTGCCGCTGCGGCTGAACGGCACGCACCGCAAGGAGGCCGAGCGGGCCGCGCTCCACTGGATGGAGCGCCTGGAGGTCGACGACCTCGCCAAGAAGCGGCCCGGCGAGGTCTCCGGCGGTCAGGGGCAGCGCGTCGCCGTCGCCCGCTCGCTGGTCACCAACCCGCGCGTGCTGTTCGCCGACGAGCCGACCGGCGCGCTCGACTCGCTCAACGGCGAGCGCGTGATGGAGCTGCTGACCGAGGCGGCCCGGTCCACCAACGCGGCCGTCGTGCTGGTCACGCACGAGGCCCGGGTGGCCGCCTACTCGGACCGCGAGATCGTCGTACGGGACGGCAAGTCCAAGGACATGGAGCGCATCGTATGAACCTGCGTCAGTGGGCGGCCGATCTGGCCATGGGGGTGCGGTTCGCCTTCGCCGGCGGACGTGAGGGCTGGGTACGGGCCGTACTGACGGCGGTCGGCGTCGGTCTCGGGGTGGCGCTGCTGCTGCTCACCACCGCGCTGCCGAACGCGCTCTCCCAGCGCGACGACCGCGGCAGCGCGCGGCAGGACTTCACCTACAGCGGGAAGCAGCTGCCGAAGGCGGACAACACTCTGGTCATAGCCAACTCCGACACCACGTTCCGCAGCAAGGACGTGCGCGGCCGGCTGCTGGAGCCGGAAGGCACCAAGGCACCGCTGCCGCCGGGCCTCACGAAGTTCCCGGCGACCGACGAGATGGTCGTCTCCCCCGCGCTCGACGAGCTCCTCAAGTCCGGCTCCGGGAAGCTGCTGCGCGAACGGCTGCCCTACAAGATCACCGGCACCATCGCGCGGACCGGGCTCATCGGCCCCGCCGAACTCGCCTACTACGCGGGCGGCAAGGACCTCTTGCAGCACCAGGGCGGCAGCAACGTCGAGCGCATCAACTACTTCGGGCCCTCCCCCAACAGCACGCCGGACAAGCTCGACCCGATCCTCCTGCTGCTGATCCTGATCGTCTTCGTCGTCCTGCTGCTGCCGGTCGGCGTGTTCATCGCGGCGGCCGTGCGCTTCGGCGGCGACCGCCGGGACCGGCGGCTCGCGGCGCTGCGCCTGGTCGGCGCGGACGGGCGGATGGCGCGCCGGATCGCGGGCGGCGAGGCGCTCGCGGGGGCGCTCCTCGGGCTCGTCGTCGGCACCGGATTCTTCCTGGTGGGGCGGCAGTTGGCGTCGCTCGTCGAGGTGCGGGACATCAGCATGTTCCCGAGCGACCTCAACCCCTCGCCGCTGCTCGCCCTGGCCGTCGCCGTCGCCGTGCCGGCCGCGGCCGTCCTGGTGACGCTGTTCGCGCTGCGCGGGGTGGTCATCGAACCGCTCGGTGTGGTCCGCAAGGCGAAGCCGCCGCGGCGCCGGCTGTGGTGGCGGCTGCTGATGCCGCTGGCCGGCCTCGCGATGCTCTACCCGATGATCGGCCAGGGCAACAGCGACGGGAACTTCAACCAGTGGCTGGTGATCGGCGGCACGGTCCTGCTGCTCGTCGGCATCACCGCCCTGCTGCCGTGGATCGTCGAGGCCACCGTGGTCCGGCTGAACTCCGGCTCGGTGTCCTGGCAACTCGCCGTCCGCAGACTCCAGTTGAGCAGTGGTACGGCCGCCCGCATGGTCAACGGCATCGCGGTCGCGGTGGCAGGTGCGATCGCGCTCCAGATGTTGTTCTCCGGCGTCGAGGGCGGCTACACCGAGCGGACCGGCAACGACGTGAACCGGGCCCAGATCGAGGTCTCCGTCGACGGCGCCACCTCGCTGGCCCAGGCCGACGGGCAGCTCGCCCGGACCAAGGGCGTCCGGCGGACGGCGGCCGTCTCCCTCACCTGGATCGGCGAACGGGCCAAGAACCCGGACGGCAACCTGGAAGTCGCCGTCGGCAGCTGCGCCCAGCTTCAGGAGGTGGCCCGGCTGACGGGCTGCCGCGACGGCGACATCTTCCGGATCACCGGCGGCGGCGCCGACCTCGACCAGCAGACGGCACACACGGCCAAGGCGGGCCGGACGGTGTACTTCGACCCGTCCTACGACTCGTCACCGGCCCACGACACGGTGGCCTGGAAGGTGCCCGCGGGTCTGAAGACGGCGACCCATCGCGAGGACCCGACCGGCTACGCCCGCGACGGTCTGCTGATCACCTCGGGCGCGCTGCCCGCGAACGCGGCGAAGACCCTGGACCAGCACGTGTTCGTCACGTTGGACGGCTCGGTGCCGGACGCGACCGACTACGTGCGCAACACCGCCGCGAAGCTCGACCCGCTGGGGGACGTGTTCGTCCTGGCGTCCACCCGGCAGTCGGCGCAATTCACGTCCATCCGCACCGGACTGCTGGTCGGCGCGACCTGTGTGCTCGTCCTGATCGGGGCCAGCCTGCTGGTGTCGCAGCTGGAGCAGTTGCGCGAGCGCAGGAAGCTGTTGTCGGCGCTGGTCGCCTTCGGCACCCGGCGGCGCACGCTGAGCCTGTCGGTGCTGTGGCAGACGGCGATCCCGATCGGCCTGGGCCTGGCCCTGGCCTCGACGGTGGGGCTGACCCTGGGCGCGGTGCTGCTGAAGATGACGGCCACGCCGGTGGCCATCGACTGGGAGAGCGTGCTGATGATGACCGGCATCGGCGCGGGGGTCGTCCTGGCGGTGACCCTGCTCAGCCTGCCGCCGCTGCTGCGGATGATGCGGCCGGACGGGCTGCGCACGGAGTAGTCCGTCCGCAGCCGCCCGTCCGCCCTCGTCAGAGTCCGTACTCCCGCACCACGCGCCGGACTTGGGCGAACAGCATGCCCACGTTCACCGACTTGCGGCAGACCACCACGGCGACGACGTCCTGTTGCTCGGTCATCCGCACGAACAGGTGGGTGAGGTTCTCGCTGTTGACGAGGATCTCCTGGAAGAAGTGGTGGTCACTGGTGATCCCGCGGCGCTCCTTGAAGACGTCCTCGATCATCACGACCGTCCGGCCCTGGAACAGGTCGAGGGTCGCACCCGCCAGCAGGTCGAGGACCTCTGGCGGGTGGTTGTCGATGGTCTCGTACGACAGCAGCATGCCGGTGGACATGTCGACCACGCCCGAGGCCACACAGTCGGGGGCGTCGGTCCGGAGGGTTTTGACCAGGCCCATCACCTGGTCGGAGAATCCTGGAGTCATACGCTTCGTCGCCATCCCTTCACACTCCTTCTGATGCCTTCTCGGTGAGGATCGACTCGATCCGGTCGAGCGTCGGCCGGGCCGCCAGATGCAGCCGGTCCACGTCCATCCCCTCGTCGCCGAGCACCACCATCAGCGCGGTGTCGCCCACGGCGTAGGTCGCGGCGCAGCCGTGACTGCCGTACGTCACCGTCTGGCGCAGCGTGCCGCGGTCGGTGGCCTCGGCGGTGCGCCGGGCGAGGCCGAGGCCGGCCGCGGCGAGCGCGGCGAGGGCCTCCGGGTCGATCGAGTCGGCGGTGTCGGCCGCGATGAGCAGTCCGTCGGCCGCCGTGACCGCGGTGTCGGTGATTCCGGTCACCTGTTCCCGCAGTGTGCGCATTTCCAATGTCAGGGCTTTGTGATCCACTTACTCAACTCCCCTAAAACTGATCGCAATTGTCCGTCAGGGTCATTTCGAGGTTCCGTTCCGCAGGCGGAAGAACCCTTTCCAGCCCGCCCCGCTCTTTTCGGGGACGAGAGATTCGGTGATACCGCTGGCCCCCGGATTCCGGCGGGGCAGCGCGGTGGGTGCGGCCTGTGCGGTGAACTGCGGTGGCGCGGGCGCCGGTTCACGACGGCGCAGGACGGGCCCTTCGGGCGGCACCCGGACCGGGATCGGCACCGGGGTGTCGGAGCACTCCAGCAGCCCTTCGGCGAGCATCCGCGCGACCTCGGTGGTGACCGGGTAGACCCCGCGCCCGGTACGAAAGGCGAGATCCCGGGCGGTACGGCGGCCGTCGACATGGGTGAGCAACTCCCGTTGCAGCATGCCGAGTCCGGCCTCGTCGAGGCCGCCGGCGGGGGCTCGGGGGCGTTCCCGGTCGGGCCGTACGGGACACGGGAGCGCGGCGATCGCGGCAAGTCTGCGGGCCCCGTCCTGGAGCAGCCGGATCGGGGGTTCGCCGATGCCCACGGGCGCCAACGGCCTTACGTCCGGGGCGCGTTCGCAGTGGTCGACGTCTCCGGCGACGACCGCGAAGGCCGCGTCGTGCAGGGCCAGCACACACACGATCCGCAACTGGGCGGCCCCCGCGTACCCGTGGGCGATCAGTCCGGCCACCGGCCAGCGCGAGCCGCCCGACTCCCGTACCAGATCGGCCCATTGCTCGCCGGTGACCCGGCCGGAGCGCAGCAGCAGTGCCTCGGGGCCCGGCGCGCCGGGGCTCTCCACCGCGATGACGAGCCCGCCGCGCAGATGGAAGATCCCGCCGGGTCTGCCGGACACCCGCAGTCCCCCGGTGAACTCCTCGCGCCCACAGGCCGAAAGAGCCGCCGCGAGCAGGTCGTGACCGACCCGGCCGAGGGAATCCCGAATGCCCGACATCACTCCCCTAGGCTTTTCGTACACGCACCTGACGTGTAGCGCTGAGGGGTGAAGGTGTATCAGTCCGAGCGCATATTCCGGCGGGGTTCTTCCTACCTGCCTGCGGGTGACGGAAGTTGAGAATTCCCGCCGTTCGATTTCCTTTGTGCGGCGCTCATTTGACCGAACGGGGACGGGTCAGTTGCCGGTGCCCAACACCCGTACCGGCAGCGGCCGCAGGGCCTCGCGGAGGGCGGCGGCCAGTTCCTGGTACTCGGCGCGGCGGGCGGCTCCGGTGCGCATCGCGAGGGCGATCCGGCGGGTCGGGGCGGGCTCGGTGAAGTAGCCGGTGAGGAGCTGGTCGCTGCGGGTGGTCTCGACCCGTACGGCGGTGCGCGGCAGCAGCGTGACCCCGAGCCCGCCGGCGACGAGCTGTACGAGCGTGGAGAGTCCGGCGGCCGTCGTGGTCACCGGGGCGTCCGCGCGGCCCGCCTCCCGGCAGATGTCGAGGGCCTGGTCGCGCAGGCAGTGCCCCTCGTCCAGGAGCAGCAGGTTCAGCTCGCGCAGCGCCTCGCGCGGGATGCCGCTGCGCCCGCCGAGCGGATGGCCGAGCGGCGTGACGAGCACGAAGTCCTCGTCGAACAGCGGGAGTTCGACCACTCCTGGCACACCGAGGGGCACGGCGAGCAGCAGCAGGTCCAGGCGGCCGGTGGTCAGCCCTTCCAGGAGGTTCGCGGTCTGCTCCTCGTGCACCTGGAGGTCGAGGTCCGGGTACCGGTCGTGCACCAGCCCCAGCACGGTCGGCAGCAGATACGGCGCGACGGTCGGGATCACCCCGAGCCGCAGCGCCCCGGTGAACGGAGCCCGCACGGCCTCCGCCTCCGCCAGCAGCGCCCCGACCTCCTCCAGCACCGCCTTCGCCCGTACGGCGAGCCGCTCGCCGGCGGGCGAGAGCAGCACCTTGCGGGTGGTGCGCTCCAGGAGGGTCACGCCGAGGGTGTCCTCCAGGGCGGCCACGGCACCGGACAGCGCGGGCTGGCTCATGCCGATCGCGGCGGCGGCGTCCCGGAAGTGGAGGTGTTCGGCGACCGCGGAGAAGGCGCGCAACTGGGCCAGGCTGGGCTGGCGTCTCTTACTCGTATTACTAACGGTCACTGATAACCGCCTCCGATCAACACGCCCCAGTGTAGCTATTTCCACAATCAATGCACGTTGTGCCAGGATCGGGGCCGACCAACCCACGTAAAGCACCCATTCCGCTTGGGTGCTTTCCGCTGCAAGGAGAGCCTGTGCTCACTGTCGGTGACAAGTTCCCGTCGTTCGATCTGACCGCCTGTGTCTCGCTGGAGAAGGGCGAGGAGTTCCGGCGGATCGACCACAAGACCTACGAGGGCAAGTGGAAGATCGTCTTCGCGTGGCCCAAGGACTTCACCTTCGTGTGCCCCACCGAGATCGCCGCCTTCGGGAAGCTGAACGACGAGTTCGCCGACCGTGACGCCCAGGTGCTCGGCTTCTCCGGCGACTCCGAGTACGTCCACCATGCCTGGCGCAAGGACCACGACGACCTGCGCGACCTGCCGTTCCCGATGCTGGCCGACTCCCGGCACGAGCTGATGCGGGACCTCGGCATCGAGGGCGAGGACGGCTTCGCCAAGCGCGCGGTGTTCATCGTGGACCAGAACAACGAGATCCAGTTCTCCATGGTGACCGCGGGCTCGGTCGGCCGTAACCCCAAGGAGGTCCTGCGGGTCCTCGACGCGCTCCAGACGGACGAGCTCTGCCCGTGCAACTGGACCAAGGGCGAGGCCACGCTGGACGCGGGCGCGCTGCTCGCCGGGGAGTGACCCGAGATGTCACTGGACGCCCTGAAGTCCGCCATACCGGACCACGCCAAGGACCTGAGGCTCAACCTCGGTTCGGTCATCGGCAACTCCGACCTGCCGGCGCAGCAGCTGTGGGGCACGGTCCTCGCGACGGCGATCGCGTCCCGCTCGCCGCTCGTGCTGCGGGAGTTGGCGCCCGAGGCGAAGGCCCACCTGTCGCCGGAGGCGTACACCGCGGCGAAGTCCGCCGCGGCGGTCATGGCGATGAACAACGTCTTCTACCGGACGCGGCACCTGTTGTCCGACCATGAGTACGGCACTCTCCGGGCGGGGCTGCGGATGAACGTCATCGGCAACCCCGGGGTCGACAAGGTCGACTTCGAGCTGTGGTCGTTCGCCGTGTCGGCGATCAACGGCTGCGGGATGTGTCTCGACTCGCACGAGCAGGTGCTCCGCAAGGCGGGCGTCGAACGGGACGTGATCCAGGAGGCGTTCAAGATCGCGGCGGTGGTGGAGGCGGTGGGGGTGACGTTGGAGGCGGAGGCGGTGCTGGCACCTCTCGACCGACGGTGAACGGGTGGGTGGGTGGGAAAGGTCGTTACGGGGCCTGGTCCGGCGGGGGCGATGACACCGCCGTCGCCCCCCTCGGCTTCGGCGACAGCCGAGGGGGCGGTTCCGTGCCCTGGGCGTACGCCTTGAGGTAGCTCACCACCGTGTTGGTGACCGCGACCAGCGGGACCGCCACCACCGCTCCGCCGATCCCCGCGATCATGCCGCCCGCCGCGACCGAGAGGACCACCGCGAGGGGGTGGACCCGGACCGCGCGGCCCAGGATGAAGGGCTGGAGGATGTGGCCCTCGATCTGCTGGACGGCGAGGACGACGCCCAGGGTGAAGAGGGCCACGACGACGCCCTGGGTGACCAGCGCGACGACGACCGCCAGCGCGCCGGAGGCCACCGCGCCGACCAGCGGGATGAACGAGAACAGGAAGATGAAGACGGCGAGCGGCACGGCCATCGGTACGCCGAGGAAGTAGATGCCGACGCCGATACAGACGGCGTCGATGAAGGCGACTATCACCGTGCCGCGGACGTAGGCCGTCAGCGTGCGCCAGGCGCGCGGGCCCGCCCCCGCCATCGCCGGCCGGGCCGCCGCGGGCACCAGCTTCAGCGACCACTGCCAGATGCGCGGGCCGTCGTAGAGGAGGAAGAGGGTCGAGAAGGCCGTCAGCAGGATGCCGGTCAGGGCCTCGACGATGACTTGGACGCCCTCCAGGCCGAACGACGTGATCTGGTCGGTGTTGGCGCCGATGGCCTCGCGGAGGTTCTTCGCGATCTGGTTGATCTGCTTCTCGGTGACGTGGAAAGGGCCCTTGAGCAGCCAGTTGCGCAGATCGTCGACGCCGTTCTGGACCTGGTCGGAGAGGTTGTCGATGTTCGCCATGACCTGCCAGGTCACGAACCAGCCGATCAGCCCCATCACGACGAAGCCGAGGATCGCGGTGAGCGCCGTGGCCACCCCGCGCGGAAAGCCGTAGCGGATCAGGGCGGCCACCGTCGGCTGGAGCAGTGCCGTGATGAGCAGGGCCGCGGCGAAGGCCAGGACCACCAGTTGTACGGCGCTGATGACCCGCATCAGCACCCAGACCGTGCCGGCCAGGATCAGCAGCCGCCAGCCCGCCTCGGCGGCCACCCGTACACCCCAGGGCACGGCGAGCGCGGGGTCGGGGCGGTCACGGGCGATGGGAACGGCTACCGGGGCGGGTTCCGGGGGTTCGGCGTCGGCGGGCGGCAACTCGGGCCCGGCGTCGGTGTGTTCCTTCTCCACCTCGGCACGGCGCTCGTCCAAGCGCTCCCCCATCTCGCTCAGCCCGTTGCCCAGCCGGCCGAGCCACCCTGGCACTCGCGACATGATCCGCCCTCTTCCCCCGTCTGTCCCCACCCCACTCCCCCTTGGAGCCGTTGCGTGTCCGACCGTACAGGGCGAAGGCCCCTCCCCCTAGGACGGGGAGGGGCCTTCAGAGGTTGAGCGGCCCGGGACCGGGCGTACGACTAGTACCAGCTGTTCGCCTGCCAGAACGACCAGGCCTCGCACGGGCTGCCGTAGCGGCTGTCCATGTAGTTGAGGCCCCACTTGATCTGGGTGGCGGGGTTGGTCTGCCAGTCGGAGCCCGCCGAGGAGTACTTGGAGGCGGGGAGTGCCTGGAAGAGACCGTAGGCGCCGGAGGAGGCGTTGACGGCGTGGTAGTTCCAGCCGGACTCGTGCGACACGATGTTGCTGAAGCACTGGAACTGGCCGCTCGGCACCATCTGGGCGGCCATGGCCTGGATCTGCGAGACCGTGTACGAGCTCTGCACGGGGAAGCTGGTGGAGGAACGGCTGGCCGCGGACTTCGCCTCGGCGCGCTCCTTGGCCAGCTTCTCCGCCTTCTCGGCGGCGGCCTTCTTGGCGACCGCGGTCTTCGCGGCGGCCAGGCGGGCCGACTCCTCGGCGTCCTTCTTGGCGCTCGCGTCGGCCTGGATCGCCTGGGCGTCGGCCTGCTGCGTCAAGGAGGCGGTCTGTACCTGGGCCTGCTGGCCCGTGGGGATGTCCGCCAGGAGCGTGGTGTCGGCTGCCGTCGTCTCGGCGTCATTGTTCTGCGCCTGAGCGACGCTGCCCGAGGCAACGCCCACGACGCTTCCGACGGCGGTGACCGCGGTGGCCGAGGCCACTGCGAATCCCCGGACCGAAATCCGGCTCACACGGTTTCCTTCCAGCATCGTCCGCTTCGGTGACCCTGGCGGACGCAATCGTGCCCCTGAACGCTGGCCTCCCAACTACGGGGTCACGGGAGGCACGGGCCCGGTGGGCAACTCCCGCTCGGGGAGCGCCGCGTGAAGAAGCGGGCGGCATACGACTTCGCTGTGGAGTTGGCTTTGATGCTCAAGTTGGTGCGTACCGCTGGGGGTACACGTGTGTCGTATGCGGGGCCTGACAGGAGTGAGACTCTGCCGTAACCGGACGCCGGGTGGCAATTCTGAGTTGCGTGTGAAAGCTCACATCCCGTTTGCCCCAGGGGATTTGGAGAAACAGCAGGACGCCAAAGCGCCGCCCCGCTAAGCTCCTTGGCTTTGCGGGGCGGCGCCAACTGACCTGCAACTACCTCAGATTTGGCCGTCCTCCAGCATTTCGGTCACAAGCGCCGCGATCTGGGACCTCTCGGACCTCGTGAGGGTCACATGCGCGAAGAGCGGGTGGCCCTTCAGCTTCTCCACCACGGCGACGACACCGTCGTAGCGGCCGACCCTCAGATTGTCCCGCTGGGCCACGTCATGGGTGAGAACCACCCGTGAATTGGCACCGATTCGGGACAGGACGGTCAGCAGGACGTTCCGCTCCAGGGACTGCGCCTCGTCCACGATCACGAACGCGTCGTGCAGCGAGCGTCCGCGGATGTGGGTGAGGGGCAGGACCTCCAGCATCCCGCGGGCGGTGACCTCCTCGATGACCTCGCGGCTGGTGACCGCGGACAGCGTGTCGAAGACCGCCTGGGCCCAGGGGCCCATCTTGTCGGCCTCGGAGCCGGGCAGATAGCCCAGCTCCTGTCCGCCCACCGCGTACAGCGGCCGGAAGACCATGACCTTCTTGTGCTGGCGGCGCTCCAGGACCGCCTCCAGGCCCGCGCAGAGCGCGAGCGCGGACTTGCCGGTGCCGGCCCGGCCTCCCATGGACAGGATCCCGATGTCGGGGTCGAGCAGCAGATCCAGCGCGATGCGCTGCTCCGCGCTGCGGCCCTTGATACCGAAGGCCTCCCGGTCGCCGCGCACCAGCCGGACGTTGCCGTCGGCGGTGACGCGGCCCAGCGCCTTGCCGCGCTCGGACTGGATGGTCAGTCCGGTGTGCACGGGAAGGTCGGCCGCTTCCGGGACGTAGACGTGGCCCTCCTCGAAGAGGATGTCCACCTGTTCGCCCGGCAGGGTCAGTTCGGACATTCCGGTCCAGCCGGAGGAGCCCGTGATGGCCAGTTCCGCGCGGTACTCCTCGGCGAGGAGTCCGACGGACGAGGCCTTGATCCTGAGCGGAAGGTCCTTCGACACGACGGTGACGTCGTACCCCTCGGCCTGCAGGTTGCGGGCGACCGCGAGGATGCGGGAGTCGTTGTCCCCCAGGCGGTACCCACTGGGCAGCACGCTGGGGTCCGAGTGGTTGAGCTCGACCCTGACGGTGCCGCCGAGTTCCCCGATCGGGATGGGGGCGTCGAGGCGACCGTGCCGGACCCGGAACTCGTCGAGCAGGCGCAGGGCCTGCCGGGCGAAGTAGCCGAGTTCGGGATGGTGCCGCTTGGCCTCCAGCTCTGTGACCACGACGATCGGCAGCACGACTTCGTGCTCGTCGAAGCGGTTCAGTGCGTTCGGGTCGGCCAGCAGAACGCTGGTGTCGAGAACATAGGTGCGCCGGTCAGGCAGGCGGCGCTTTGTGCTGGTCACCACGGAAGGACGTACCCCCTCGGAAGAGGTCGGGGAGCGACGGAGAGGAGCTGGACCGGTCCGGACCGCAGTGCGCGGGCCGAGGACCGGCCCTCCGTCTCGTCCGTACTGACCGCACGGTCGGGCTGGTGCAAAGGGCCTCCCGGGCGGACGGCCCCGTGCCGTCCGCTGAGATACGACACCCGTGGTTCGGGCGTCGACCTGCTTGGCTTATGCCCTCGAACATGCGCCGCCATGCCACGGCATATGACGACGCCCTGGTGAACTCCTTGTTACTTGTGCACCAAACGGGGTACTCGGGGGGTCTTGCCCGTCATCCGCCGTAACGCCGGTGTCGCGCGGCGTAGTCGCGCATCGCGCGCAGGAAGTCGACCTTGCGGAAGGCGGGCCAGAAGACTTCGCAGAAGTAGTACTCGGAGTGGGCCGTCTGCCAGAGCATGAATCCGGACAGCCGCTGCTCGCCGCTGGTGCGGATCACCAGATCGGGGTCGGGCTGATCGCCCGTGTAGAGGTGCTTGCCGATGAGTTCGACGTCCACGTGGTCGGCGAGCTCCTCCAGGGAGGTGCCCTTGTCGGCGGCGTCCAGGATCATCGAGCGGACCGCGTCGGCGATCTCCTGCCGGCCGCCGTAGCCGATGGCGACGTTGACGAGTATCCCGTCGATGTGCGCGGTCGACTCCTCCGCCTCCTTGAGGACGGACTGCATCCCGGACGGCAGCAGGTCGAGGGTGCCGACGTGGTGGACGCGCCAACGGCCGTCCGCGGCGAGGGAACTGACGACGTTCTCGATGATGCCGAGCAGCGGGCCGAGTTCCTCCTGCGGGCGGTCGAAGTTGTCCGTCGACAGCAGCCAGAGGGTGACGACCTCGACGTCCGTCTCGCTGCACCAGCCGAGGAACTCCTCGATCTTGTCGCCGCCGGCCTGGTGCCCCTGGACGGTGGTGGAACCCGCGGCCTTCGCCCAGCGCCGGTTGCCGTCCATGATGACGCCGATGTGCTTGGGCACCTGTGCGTGGTCGAGATGGCCTCCCACCCTGCGTGCGTAGAACCTGACCAGCAGGCGGCGCAGGGTGTCGCGCACGTTCACGTGTTGTCAGCCCCTCCGTGGATGGCAGTCCCCGGCGTCGAAGCCTACCCCCGCCGGAGCCCGGTTCCCCCAAGGGGTGTCTGGGCTCATCCCGGTTCGGCACGAAGGTCGGTCTCGGTTCGGCACGGGGTCGGTACGGGCGTCGGCCGGTGCGGGAGGGTGCGAGGGGCGCGGGGGTCGTCGCCGCGGGGCACAAAAAATCGGGCCGGTCCGTGGGGGGGATACGGACCGGCCCGAGGGGGGGTTTCCACCATAACCCTTCGTAAGTGATGCTGCGTGCATCGGCGTGCCACAACTACTCTCCGGAGTCGGCCGACAACACGTCAACGGGTCCGGAAGCCCTGATTCCAGCCCTGATCATGGCCTGTTCACAGCGGATTCCGAGGAGAAGGCGGGGGTTTTCCGCCACCCCCCGGCGTGTCGCTCGCAGGGGTGACACCGTCGGCGAACGTCCGCTTGACGGGGCAGGGGCACCGCGCGGCCCCCTCCACCGCGCGGTGCCGACCGCGCAGCTTTGCTCACGCGAATTACCTTGGTCTGAACTTACGTGAGGAGATGGCCGGAACGCGAGTCGATCTCGATAACGATGTGAAAACCGCGTGGACGTGTGGCGGACGTCCCGTGACCTAGTTCGGCCCTAGCGTCGCGCCATGACCGTGAAGATCACTTGGACCATGGCGAGCGCCCGCCGGCTCCGACGGCAGTTCCTGGACACCCCGGCCGGGCCCGGCACACCGGTCGCCGAGGTGGTGGCGTCGATGCTCGCCGCCCATGCGCAGGTGCTGTCGGCGGCCGAGGTGTCGGTGGGGGTACGGGCCGCGGGGCGGACCCGGGCAGACGTACGAGCGGCGTTGTGGCAGGCCGACGGCTCACCCGCCTCGCTGATCAAGGCCCACGGCCCGCGCGGGACCGTCCATCTGCTGCCCACCGGCGAACTCCCGCTGTGGAGCGCCGCGTTGACCGCGATCCCGGGCACGGGCCGGTTCGCCCCCGACATCCGGCTCACCGACGCACAGGCCACCGAGGTGGTCGCGGCCATTGCCGACGCCCTGGACGGCCGGACCCTGACCGTCGACGAACTCGACGAGGCGGTCGTCGCCCGCACCGGTCCGTGGGCCGGGGACCGGGTGATGCCGGCCTTCCAGGACCTGTGGCCGCGCTGGCGCCAGGTCCTGCACCGGGCCGGCCAGTCCGGCGCCCTGTGCTTCGGCCCGAACCGCGGCCGCAAAGTCACCTACACCCGCCCGCCCCGCTTCACCCCCCTCCCCACGGCCGAGGCCCTGCGCACCCTCGTACGGCGATATCTGCGCGCCTACGGCCCGGCGACCCCACCGGATTTCGCCAAATGGCTCGCGGCGCCCGGAGGTTGGGCGTCGGCGCTCTTCGAGACCTGCGCCGCCGAGGGCGGAATCGAGGAGGCCGACTTCGAGGGCACGCGCGCGTGGCTGGCGGCGGGCGACACGTCATTCCCCGAGGAACCCGTCCGGGGCGTGCGCCTTCTCCCCTACTTCGACGCCTACGTCATCGCCGCCCAGCCCCGCGAGACGCTGTTCCCTGGTACCGCGTACCGGCGGGCGCTGGCGGGCGGACAGGCCGGCAACTACCCCGTGCTGCTGGTCGACGGGGTGGTCGCCGGGGTCTGGCACCAGCGCAGACAAGGACGGCGTACGACCGTCACCGTGGAGCCGCTGGGACGGCTGACGGCACGCCAGGAACGGGAGTTGGGCGAGCGGGCGGAACGGGTGGGCGAAGTGCTTCAGGCGCGGGCGGAGTTGGTGATCGGGAAGGTGACCTCCGGACCGCACGCCTGAATCGGCCCCACGTCACGCGAGCGGCTTGCGTACGTCGAAGAGGTGCCGGGTGCTGTGGGTCACGAACGGGCCCGTGGCCTCGATCTGCTCGTGCAGGGACCGGAGTTGGGGCTCGTAGGCCTCGACCGTGAAGTCCGGGACCATCCAGATCACCTTGCGCAGGAAGTGCACGACGGCCGCGATGTCGTAGAACTCCATGCGCAGCCGCTCGGCCCGCAGACCGACGACCTCAAGACCCGCGGCCTCGGCGCCGGCCCGCTCGCGCTCGGGGTCGCGGGCACCGCTCACCTCCTCCGGCTGGGGGCCGAGGAAGTGCTCGACGAGTTCGAACGCGCTGCGGGGGCCCACGTGTTGGGCGAAGTAGGTGCCGCCGGGGCGCAGCACGCGGGCGATCTCCGGCCAGTGGGCCCGGACCGGGTGGCGGCTCAGGACGAGGTCGAAGGCGGCGTCCGCGAAGGGCAGCGGTGCGTCCTCGGCCGCCGCGACCACCACGACCCCGCGCGAGCGGAGCAGGGCGGTGGCCTTGGCGACGTTCGGCGGCCAGCCCTCGGTGGCGGCGACCATCATCGGGGGCTGGACGGCGGCCCGGCTCAGGGCGAAGTCGAAGACCTCCCCTCCCCCGGTCTGCACGTCCAGGGCGGTGTTCGCCCAGGTGAGGCGGTCCCCGGCGGTGCGCGCGTACTCCCACGACGGCCGCGCCTCCGTGGCCCGCCCCTCGAACCACGAGAAGTCCCAGCCCTCGGTGGGGACGGCCGCCCCTTCCGCGACAAGATCCTCAAAGCTCCTGCTGTTGCCCATGGGGCGATGGTCGCAGGGCGGTGTCGGTGGCGCTGCCGAATTTCGAAGCGGCGCGGCGCGGGTCAGGGGACGAGTGCCCTGACCTCCTCCGCCGCGAAGCGTACGAAGGCCTCGGGGTCGGGTTCGTCGCCGGTGGGCTGGAGGACGACCGTGTCGGCGCCGGCCTCGGCGAGGCGTTGGACGGCCTTCGCCACGGTGTGCGCGTCGCCGGCCGCGCCGAGGTCGGGGACCGACTCCAGGCCCTCTTCGGCGAGTTCGGCGCGGAGGCGGGCCGTGGCGCCGGGGCCGGTGGCGGTGAGGAGGTAGACGACGATCCGGTGCGTGTCGGTGCGGCCCGCCGACTCCCGTCCCTCGTCGATGAGTTGACGGGCCCGTCGGACGCCGTCCGGCGCGGTGGACGCGGTGAGGACCGTACCGTCCGCCGAGGCGCCGGAGAGGCGAAGGGTGCGCGGGCCGCCGGCGCCGGCGAGGAGTTCGACGGGACCGGTCGGCGGCCAGTCGAGGCCTACGTCGTCGAGATCGACGTAGCGGCCCTGGACCGTGAGCCGTTCTCCGCGCAACAGGGCGCGCAGCGCGTCGAGATGCTCGCGCAGCAGGGTCACCGGGGACTCGGCGCGTGCGCCGACCTGGCCCATCCAGTCCTGCACGCCGTGGCCGACGGCGAGGATCGGGCGCCCCGGGAACAGCCGGTACAGGGTCGCGGCCTCCATCGCGGTGATGGCGACGTTCCGCAGCGGGACCGGGAGCAGTCCGACGCCGATCCGTACCCGCTCGCTCCAGGCGAGCGCCGCCGCCGCGGCCGAGATCCCGCCCTCGCGGAAGCAGTCCTCCCACAGCCAGAGCTCTTCGAGCCCGCAGGCGTCGGCGAGTCCGACCACCGCACGGAGTCGCTCGGGGGGAAGTTGGGGACGGAACACCGCGCCGAGTCCAGTCATGGCTTCTTCCTATCCGGTGGGAGCACGGCGGACAACGGATTTACGGCGCGACCCGCTCGTAGCGCAGCAGGACGACCCCGTTGCCGAAGGCGCGGTTCTCGGCGAGGCGGAGCGCGGTGTGTGCGTCGGCCTCGGGGAACATCCGCTTCCCGCGGCCGATGAGGACCGGGTGGACGTACACCTTGATCTCGTCGACGAGGCCGAGCCGGAGGAAGGTGGCGGCGAGGTCGGCGCCGCCGAGGCAGAGGTCGCCGCCGGGCTGTTCCCTGAGTGCGCGCAGCTCCTCGGGGACGACCTCGGAGACGATGGTCGTGTTCCACTCGGCGGGACCGGCGGGCAGGGTCCGCGAGTACACGGTCTTCGGCTTGTCCCGCCAGATCGCGGCGAACTCGGCGGTGACCGCGGAGGCGTCCGGGTCGGCGTCGGCGGTGGGCCAGTAGCCGGCCATCAGTTCGTGGGTGACCCGGCCGTCGACGAAGGCGCCCATGGGCCTGAGGGTGTCGTTCATGTGCTGGTGGAGTTCGTCGTCGACCAGATGCCAGCCGATGTCCCGGTCGGGGCCCTCCAGGAAACCGTCGAGGGACACGGACATCATGTAGGAGATCTTCCGCACGGTACGTCACCTCCGTTCAGAACCGGGTGCGTCAGCGTCTCACGCCGCTGCCAGCGCCCCCAGGACCACGCCCGTGAACGCGCCGCCGAGCATGAACGGCCCCAGCGGAATAGCCGTCTTACGGCCCGCCCGGCGCAGCGCGACCATGCCGAGGCCGTACAGCGCGCCGTACAGCACCCCCGCGAAGGCCCCCGTGACGAGCACCGGCCAGCCGTACCAGCCGAGGGCCGTGCCGAGGGCGAGGGCGAGCTTCACATCGCCGAAGCCCATGCCGGCGGGGTTGATGAGATACAGCACCAAGTACCCGGCGCCGAGGGCGAGTCCACCGAGCAGCGCGGTGAGCCAGGAGCCCGCGTCGGCGGGGAGCAGGGCCGCGACGCCGAGGAGAGCGAGGGTGGCGGCGGCGAGGGGGAGGGTGAGGACGTCGGGGAGGCGGTGCACCCGGTAGTCGACGAGCGCGAGCAGCACGGCCACAGGGGCCGCGAGCAGCCAGACGGCGAGTTCGGGGTGGGGGCCGGTGGCCGCGGCGAGGACCGCGCAGACGAGGGCGGTGGCGGTCGATACGACGGGGGTGCTGGGGCCGTAAGTGCTGATGTCGATGTCGCCGGTTCCCTTGCAGCGGGCGCGGCCCAGCCAGCCGTCGAACGGGCCCTTGATCGGGTGGCCGTCGGGGCAGTGTCCGTTCCAGGGTTCCTCGGCCTCGACGGAGAGGCGGTGGGCGGCGCGGGGCAGCAGAAGGCCCGACCACGCGCCCCACAGGGCACCCACGACGATCAGAATCAGGCGCACGCGGGGACGATATCCGGGTGGCGGCGGGCGGGGCATGGGTCCGTGGGCCCATGTGAGGCCTAGTCGGGGACGGATACGGTCGGTCGACACCGGAGGGACGGCGATATGGATCCGGAGTGGCGCGGGAAGGCGGCCTGGTATGGGACGACGGTGGAGTGACGGGCGGGGGAAGCTGATCGTGCGGGGGGCCGCGGGCACGGTCGCCGTTCCGCTGGAGCTCGCGACCTCCTACCGGGCGCGGACGAAGGGGCTGCTCGGCCGGGACGGGATCGACGGGGCGATGCTGCTCTCGCCGGCGAGCAGTGTGCACACGTTCCGGATGCGCTTCCCGATCGATGTGGCGTACCTGAACCGGAGGTTGGAGGTCGTCGCCGTCCACACGATGAAGCCGGGCCGACTGGGCCTGCCACGGCTCCGGTCCCGTCATGTGCTGGAGGCGGAGGCGGGGGTCATGGCGGGGTGGGGGTTGGACGTGGGGGGTCGGGTGACGGTGGAGGCGGGGCCGTAGGGGGCAGATCCGGTACCTGTGCCGTCACGTCGTAGACGCGGAACGGGTGGAGGTCGGCGTCCGCGCCGTAGCCCGCCTCGACCGACTCCATGCTGCATCGGACCGTACGGCCGTCGGGGACCGCCGCCCAAGTGGCGCTCGGCGGGTAGGACTCGGCGGGGTAGAGGACCGAACTGCCCACCCTGGCCGCGATACCGAGGGCGAGGTCCGCTTCCGTGAGGTCGCCGGCGGCCGGGGCGGTGACGGTGATGTCGAGGCAGAGCGCGAGGTCGCCCGGGGGCAGCGGGCAGTAGGTGCAGAGCACCGGGGCCGCCCAGTTCCGGTCCTCCTGGTTCCAGTCCCCCACGTCCACGGCCTCCTCGGGCAGGCCCAGCAAGTCCGCGAGGGCGCGCCGGATTTCGACGCGGGGCGACTCCGCCACGACGAAGAGGTTCGCGAGCAGCATTTTCACCGGCTGCTCCCGTTCCAGCGGCGCATGTCCTCGGCGTTCCCGACTCTGATGCCGAAGGGCCACGTCGGGTCGAAGAACAGCCAGTAGCGGGACTCGAGTTCGAGGGCAAGGCACTTGACCAAACCCTCCTCGGGCTTCGAGCCGACGTCCATGAAGGGGCGTACGGTCGTGCAGCGAAGTCGGTCCCAGCCGTCACCGAAGAGCTGTTCGCCTTGGGAAGCGAGGGCGATTTCGTCCCCTTCCTCCTCGATGATCGCGAAGAGTTCGACACCGGCCAGGGTGACCGAGTCCACCACCCGGACCTCCAACTGGCCGAAACCTCCCACCGATTCGAGCCGCAGCGCTCCATCGTCGAGCCTGACGAACACGACGAGCGGCTGCGGTCTGAACACCGCGATCGGCTCGTCGTCGCGGTCGACACGGCCGGGGACGAGAACATCGGTGACGTAGCGATGCAGGAGGACGTCCTCCACCCGGTTCCAACGGGTCAAGGCTGCTCCTGCTCCTCCGGCGGCAGTGTCCCGTCGGCCGCCAGCCGGGCGAGAGCCTCACGACTGCGCGCTACGGTGCCGTGCCAGCGCAGCATCGCCACGGCCTGCTCGGTGGCGACGTCGTACCGGGCGTACTGCTCGGCGAGTTCCATCGCCCACGGGGTCACCAGTGACTCGTCGTCGACGTACATGCCGAGCCAGGTGAAGACCTCGCCGGCGATCCAGCCGCCGATCCACGTCACCCACCGCCGGACGAACCGCGCCGCCTCCTCACCGCTCGGGACCTGCGGCACTCCGGGGATCCCGATCAGCGCGCACTCCCGCATCGCCTCGGACATCCGCTCCTCGGTGACCAGGCGGGCGTACGGCATCAGATCCCGCATGACCTGCCGGACCTCGAACCAGGCGGGTGGTTCGTGATCCTCGTCCTCGTCCTCGTGGCTGTGCCAGGAGGGGACGGGGACCGGTTCGGGCACGGGCTCGGGCGGGGCGCAGGACCGGAGGATCGAACGGGCGCGGGCGATGTTCTCCTCGGTCTCGGGGAGTTCCGCGGGCCACTGGAAGCCGGCGCTCCAGCTGTAGGGGAGTTCTCGTGCGGCGGGGGGTAGTAAGGGGTGTTCTCCGTACGCTGGTTGCTGTGCGCGGGCCACGTAGGCGGGGCGGCGTAGCCGCATGAGTGCGCCCCGCGCCTGCGAGCGGCTGCTTTCGTGGGCCCGGTCGTCTCGTACGACACGTAGGAGAGCCTGCTCGCCGTGAGGCTGGCCGAGTGCTTGCAGCAGGCTGACCGCCTGGTGAGCTCCGAGCCCCTTCTCGACACAGCGCTCGGCCACAGCCGCGACGCCCGCCTCGTCGTACGGCTGCTGCTGGAGCCACCGCAGCACGTCATGGGCCCAGTTCGAGAGCGTGAAGTCGGCCAACTCCCTGTTGATCAGGTCTAGTTGACCCTCAAGCCACCAGTTCGGCACCGGCGGCTGCGCTGCGCGCCCCCACTCCCTGAGCACGTCCGCAACGCCCTCGCGGGTGAACCGGCCGACCGTCGGCATCGCCTGGGACAGCCGACGCCCGGCCTCGTGCCGGACCCGGTCGAAGAGCTCCCACGACTCGTCGCTCCAGACGCGGGGCGCGGGCGACCGCGGCGGACCGGAGAGCGCGGCACCCAGTGCGTCGAGAGCGGCGCGCTCGTTCGCTTCCGTGTGTGCCAGATCCTCCAGCTTCGGCTTCCGTTCCCAGGTCAGGTCGTTCCATGGTGGCGGGAGCCGACGCATGTCCGCGGGCAGCAGGTGATGTGCGGTCACTGTCCGGCCGCTCCGTTCCTCTCGTCGCCCACTCGTCCGTCCGCTCGTTCGCTCCACGTCAAGAAACGCCCAGGTACTGCATCGCGGTCTTCGGATCCTTCATCTTGCCCGAGTCCCGTGCCGCCTGCTGCTCGGCCGGAGTCTTCCGGCTCCACGCGTCGTTCATCGCCTTGAGCTGCTGCGACGAGATGTCCTGACCGGCGACACGAAGGTCGAGACCGTTCTCGGCGAGCGTCTGCGCAGGAGTTCCGGCCGGGACCTCTCCGGTCTTCTTGTCCTTCTGGAAACCGTCGAACACCTTGTCCCAGCCGTCCTGGGTCTCGATCTCGTAGCGGGCCTTCCGGCCGGGGTTCGCCTTCTGCCAGTCGGCCAGCTTCTTGGCCTGAGCGCGAATCGACGCCTGGGTGGCCGCCTGTCCCGTGTTCTTGACCTCCACGACGTTCAGAGTGCCGTCCTTGCCCTTGTAGACCACGTCGGCGTCGTCGATGCCGGAGAGATCGGCGGTGGTGCCGTCGCCCATGTCCACCGTCTGACGGCCCTTCTTCGCACCGACACCGGCGTAGACCTTGGTGCCCTCGGCGGCGTCGTCCGCGGCGCGCGTCGCGGCCTTGACCTCGGCCATGGCTTCGGCCAGTTGGTAGCGGTTGCCGGCCCTGAGCACGGGGCCGCCGAGCGAACCACGGCTCTGGCTGTCGATAGTCGTGTTCTTCAGCATGTCCGCCAAGTCCTTGAGGGACTGGGTCAGTTCGGCCTTCCCGATCTCCCCCTTGCTCAGGTCCGGATTGTCCTTGGCCTTGGCGACGAGGTCGTCGATCTTCTTCTCGTCGAGCTGGAACCGGTCGCTCTTGGGCGTCTTCTGCTTGTCCTTGGCATCCGTGATGGCCTTCTTCGCCTCGTCCGCGGCGTGTTGCAGGTCCGCGGCGCGGGCGGCCGCATCGGCCTCGTCCGCCTGCTTACGGGCCTCCTCGGCCTCCTTCTCGGCGTCCTCGTCGCAGTCCTTGCCCTGCGCGAGTACGACATACGGCGTGCTGCCGGCGGCCAGGACCGTGGTGCCGGTGCCGGTGCCTCCGAACGTGGGGGCGCCGCTGTCGCCGTACGGGATGCGGCGGCTGGGCGCACCGACCAGACAGCCGGTCTGCCGGGCCTTCTTCTCCGCCGCGTCGGCCGCCTCGTCGGCCTCCTTGGCCGCCTTCTCGGCGCCCGCCACGTCCCCCGCCTTGGCCGCCTTCTTCGCGTCCTCCGCTGCCTTGGCCGCCTTTTCGGCTAGTTCGCCGAGTTTGCCCAACTTTCCGATCTTGCCCAGATCGCCGACCTTTTCGACGATCTTGGCGCCGTCGTAGCCCGGGATGAAGAGGGAGCCGACGTTCCACAGGACGTGGGTGACGGCGCGGGTCTTGTCGCCGTTGTTCCAGTCCTTGGCCACGTCGTCGCCGATGAACAGGTCGTAGAGGACCGTGCCGCCCGTCTTCGCGGAGGCGGTCGTCCAGTCCCACAGGGCGCCGCCGTAGTCCCCGTCGGACCACTTCTTGCCGGCGTCCTTGGAGTTCTTGGTCCAGTCGTCGCCGAGCTGTTTGCCGTAGTCGCCGATGCCCTTCACGGTGTCGATGGGGTGGCGGACCATGTCGTAGATGCCGGTGAGGTCGCCCCAGACGCCGTCCACGAAGAGGCCCTGGCCGACCTGTTTGACCTGGTCGCCGGCGCAGCCGAAGAAGGCGCCCACGCCGGAGAAGCAGCCGTCGTCGTGGGCCTTTTCATCGCTGGTGGGGGCAGGCTTGTCGGCGGCGGGGGCGGAGGCGGGGGCGGGCTTGTCGGCGCCCGTTGTGTCGGTCTCGGTAGTGGTTGTTGTGGTGCCGGTACCGCAGGACATGCCGGTGACCTTGCAGACCTCCGACTGGATGCCGCTGAAGATCTGGGTGCCGAGGCCGGTCACCAGCAGGGCCGTGATGATGGCGGCGACGATCGCGATGAAGCCGGCGTACTCGATCGCCGTCTGGCCCTCGTCCCGGCGCCAACGGATCAGGCGGGCAAGGGAGAAGGGGCGGCGTTCGGCGCGGTCCAGTCCGGCGAGGCCGTACCACTCGCGGCTCTCGGGGCGGAACAGGAAGAAGAGGATGACGATCGGGAGGAAGAGCTGGAGGCCGCCGCGGGCGGACCCCGAGGTGACGTTGACGACGGCTCCGACGATCAACCAGCCCTGTACCGCGAGGAGTCCGAGCCTGACCCGGGTCCCGCCCTCCCAGCTGCGGCGGGCCAGCCACCAGCCGAGGACGCCCGGCGCGGCGGCGTAGGCGACGAGGGCGACCACCTGGCCGTCGAGCGTGTCGTACGACGCGGCGGTCAGGAGGACGCCGAGGCCGCCGACGACGGTGACCGCGAAGAGTGCGTGGACCAGCACCAGCGCGGTGGCGAGCGGGGCGGGCATCTCGCGCCGCCCGCCCAGTCGGCTGCCGACTCCGTCGATTCCCCCGCCCGTTCCCCCGATCGAGGCCATGTCTCCCCGTCCCCCGCTGCCTGTGACTCAACTCCACTGGAGCTTCCAGAGGTTAGGGACGGGGCGGGTGCCCGGGATGGGCCCGTGGGCCCAAATCGGTACCCAACTACCGGGTGGGTCCGGACTGCACAGGACAGGGCCCGCAGGATGGCCCGGCGAATGGAGCACCGCGCCTCGTATGCTCTTCCGGTCTTCCCACCCGACCGGCCGACCAGGAGTGCACAATGTTCAAAGTCCCGATGACCGCAGGCCTGTCGATGCTCGCAGCCATCGCGGCCGGCACGCTGCTGTCGGGCTGCTCGGCATCCGTCGAGGTCAAGAAGTCCACGCCGCCGAAGCTGTCCGCGGACAAGCTTTCCAGCACGCTCTCCGAAAAGCTCGCCGCCGCGACAGGACAGTCGAAACCGGACGTCTCCTGCCCCGAGGACCTCGTCGGCAAGGTCGGCACCACCTCACGCTGCACGCTCACGGCGGACGACGGCAGCACCTTGGGTGTGACAGTCAAGGTCACCTCTGTCAGCGGCGGCCAGATCCACTACGACTTCAAGGCCGATGACAAAGCTTCTCCGGCCTCGAACTGACCAGCGTCCAAAGACAGTTGAGTCTGATTCGCTTATATGAGCGACGGGGGTAAGGCTGATGGCAGGGGTAGATCCGGACAACAGCGCGACGGCACAATCCGTCGGAATGCGACTGAACCAGATACCGGGCGATATCGGTGGTTCCCCGACTGCTCAGGGACAGCCCGAAGGGCAGCAGAAGCTCGTCTCCTCACCGGCCCAGAAAAAGGCGGCGGCCAACGCCATCGAGCAGCACATCGAGCCCGACACACGCAAAGCCGCAGGCCATGCCGACGCGGAAACCAACGGAGCGGTCAAGGCGTTCCGCGACGGATGGCGCGCCTCGGGAGCGCTGAAAAAGGCGCACACGGCCTGGGGCGAGCAGGTGACGAACCTGATGAACAGGCTCGGCTCGGACAAGGCGGCACTGCGCAGCACCAACACCACACTGCAGACCACGGACTTCCAGGTCGGGTCGGACACGGACGCGGTGTCGGCACTCTCCGGGTACTGACGGGCAAGCCACGGGGCTCAGTTGGGTCGCGCCCTCGGCCCGCAGACAGCTTGGCAATGACAGCAGGGAAGCCATGCCGACTTATCACGAGATCATGACAACCGATCTGTCCGCGCTCACCACAGCCTCAGAGCGCTGGGACGGGATGGCGAAGGAGTTCCACAAGCAGGAGTCCGCCTACCGGCGGGACGTCTACGGCATCACCCTGAGTCCGGGCTGGTCGGGGTTGAGCGCGGACGCGGCGAGCGGACGCTTCGACACCACACTCAAGCAGTTCCAGGCCGCGCAGGTCGAAGCCAAGGCAGTGGCCTCACTGCTGCGTGAGGCACACACGGACTTCACGGGTCTCCGGAAAAAACTGGAGTCCGCCCGAGAGGACGCCGTCAAGGCGGGCATGGTGGTCTCGGAGCAGGGCTTGGTGTCCTACGACACCGCAAGGCTGAGCGAGGGCGAGCGCACAGCCCTGCACCACGACCCCGACTACCAGCAGACGGTGCGCAAGGCTGTCGCCTCCTGGCAGGCGGAGATCGATCGGCTCGTGAAGGCGGTGAGCGACACCGACACTGAGGTCGAGAACGCCCTCACTCGGGTGGTGATCGACTCCGATGTCAGTGACGGCACGCTGACCGGCTTCAACAGCCAGGCCCACGGCGACATCAAGACCTACGAGGACGAGGCCAGGCGCGAAGCCGCCCGGACCGAACCCGACGGTTGGAAGTCCAAGGGCAAGACCGAGGTGTCCGGCCTCGGTGCCGGGGCGAGCGCGGAGGGACCGGACGTCGCGTCCGGCAAACTCGGCGAGGCAGAGGCACATGCAGACCTGGGCAGCGCGAGCGCCGAGGGCTCGCTCACCAGAGGGCCGTGGACACTCGACGGAAAGGCCGATGCCTACGCGGGCGCGAAGGGCTCGGCCAGCGGCAGCTTCAGCCAGAGCGGCGCAGAAGGAGACGCGAGCGCCTTCGCCGGGGCTGAGGGATCGTCCGAGGGCAACGTCAATGTCGGCCCGTTCGGCGTCTCCGCCAAGGCCGAGGCCACGGCGGGTGCCGAGGCCAACGCGAATACGGGGGGCGGCAAAGAGGGTGTGCACGTGGGCGGCAACGTCTTCGCGGGTGCCAAAGGCGGCGGCGAGTTCGGTGCGGATCTCGGCGGAGTCTCGGCGGGCTTCTCCTCCGAGGGGTGGGCCGGTCCCGGCGCCGAGGCAAGCCTGGACGCCGGCAAGAACGACGAGAACGTGTGGGAATTCAGCACCAAAGTCGGTCTCTCTCCCGCGCTCGGCGGGGAAGTGGGCTTCGAGTTCAGTGTCGACCCGGACAAGGTCGTCCACACCGCGGGCGACCTGGCCGACGCCGTGGGCCATGGTGTGAGTTCGGTCGGGCATGCGGTCACCAGCGTGTTCTGAAACCATCACCAACGTGCTCCGAACCGTCGCTCGCGTGGCCCGGCGCCGCGGCTGCGCCTTCGGAGGAAGGAAACCTCTCGATGCCGACGACCCTGCCGATCCCGATCCGGTTCGATGTACCTCAAGGCTGGCGCGCCGCGCCTCCGGACGAAGTCGGCGCACCCGACGCCGCGTTCGTCGCCGTCCATCCGCCGTCGGACAACGGCTTCACCCCGAACATCACCGTCGACGGCGAGTACCGCCCCGACACGGCGACGCTGCCCCGCATCGCCGACGAGTCGGTGGGTCTCATGAGTGAATCCGTCACGTCGGTCAGGGTCACCGACCGACGTGAGACCGGCTCCGCGGATGCTCCCGGCCTCACCCAGACCCTGGCCTTCTCGGTCGTCCTGGGCCAGCGGAGCCACGACCTCCTCCAGTCGCAGGTGTACCTTTCCCTGCTCGACGTCGACAATCCCCGCAGGCGGGTCGTGATCCGCCTGATGCTCACCTCCACCGAGTCACGGCATCCCGCTCTGCTGGACGACTTCCGGAGCATGGTGCGAACCATCCGCCCGGGCGAGGGGGCAACGCCGTAGTTCCGCGGGTGGGAACGCGCTTGTGCCGCCGTCCCGGCCTTCATAGGTTGGCCTCATGGGACTCTTCGACAAGCTCACCGGCACCCAGCATCCACCCGAGGGGGTGTCGCCGGTCCCTGGGGAGGACTTGCGGGAGGCATTGCTCGGACTCAACCGGGCCGAGGTTCCCTACGTCATCCGCTACGGCGGCGGCGAGGGGTGCGACCTGCTCGCGGAGTGGCGATTGACCGAACCGGCCTGGCAGCAGGTCTTCGTCCGGTCCCGGATCAGTCACGCCGTCCGGATCCGGCTGCGCCTGGACCACAAGGAGCACGAGGTACGCGCCCTTGAGGAACAGTGGGAGCTGAGTCGGGTCGGTACTCCGACGAGGCTCCAGACGACTTCGGAGTACACACGCGGACCCGGCCGGACCGTCAGCCGTCGCTGGACCGTCGGGCGTGGTGCCGACGGCCACCTTGAGGCGACGGAGACCTTCCGCTTCGACAGCGCCGAAATGCGCGAGCCCCTGCGTGACACCGTGCTCAGGTCCGGTTGGACCTGGCGGGGAGTGGTCTTTGGCAAGCTGTGAGGTCGGACGACGGGAAGATCCGGGCCGGTTTCGGAGGAAAGTGGCCCCGCCCGCCGGGGACTTGAGCGATGCGGCGTTGTGCCGGTGTCCGCCCCGGGACACCCTCCCCGTGAAAGTGTGACGCTTTGACGAAAAAGCGTCACACTTTTACGGCACACTCCCCGCGAGCGGCACCCCTTTGCGCCGCTCGACTGCAAAGGCCCTCGTTCCCTCCGCCCTCGTCGTCGGCCTCCAAACGCGGCGAGCCCAGGCGCGCACCCCGCGGCTCGGCCACGCGTACCGCGTCACTCAGGCACTCGGCGAGCCGCACGGCCGCGTACCGCACCTCGGTGAACGGGGACATGGAATCGTCCAGCACCTTCCGGGCACCGCCCAACACGTCCTCCGCCATGGCGAGTTGTACGGCTTCCATCTCGTCCGCGAGGCGTGAGAGGTACCCGCCCTCACTGTCGGTCGACAGGTAGCAGGGTTTGCCCTCCGGCGACGGCCACGGCAGGAGGCGGAGGCGGACGAGGCCCTCCACATGTTTCCCCGGCTCCCCCGGTTCCGTCGACCCCGCCTTCTTCATCGACGTCATTACGCCGCCACCGCCGTACCGATCGTCCCCATCAAGGGCACCTTCGTCCGCGCCGAGAAGCCGTCAGTCGGCACCCTGACGGAGAGCGAGAGCGCCGACTGACGGTTGTGCACGTCAGCTCGACGTGCGCGGGAAGGTCACCTCGACCCTTCGGTTCTTCTTGCGGCCGGCCTCCGTGGAGTTGTCGGCGATCGGGTACTGCTCGCCGTAGCCGCGTACTTCGAAGGTGATGTTCGGGTCGTTCAAGTCAGCGTCCAGGACGGCCTGTACGGCGTCGGCGCGCTGCTTGGAGAGGACGTCGCCGTGGGCCGAGGAGCCGAGGTTGTCGGTGAAGCCGAAGACGCGGACGGTGGTCGCGTTCTGCTTCTTGATCTCCGCGGCGATCGCGTCGATACGGGACTTCGAGGCGGCGCTCAGCTTCGAACTGTCCTTGCTGAAGAGGACCTCGGCCTGGAGGGCGAACGTCACGTCCGAGTTGGTGTCCTCGCGGCGTTCCTCGCCGCCCTGGTCCTCCACGACGGACTTGATGTCCAGCACCTTGGGGGCGGCGAGCGTGGCGCCCTCGGGGAGCTTCAGGTCGGGGTCGTTCGGGTCGACCTGCACGGGGGCGGAGGCGGAGGCCTCGGTGCCCGGGGGGACGCTGGGGCTCGGGGTGTCGGCGTGGGCCGTCACCGCGCCGACGAGGTTCGCGGCGACCATGAGGGTGGCGGCGGTGACGACGAGGGGGAGGCGGGGAGTGGTGGTCACTGTCGCCTCATCCGGAGATCTTGATGGTGGCGACGGAGAACGTGGGTAGTTCGAAGGAGACTTCAGTGGTGGTGGAGGGCGGAGCCGGGAACTGCATGAAGACGGCAACCTCGTCGCCTGACTTGATCGTCGCGATACCGGTTGTCGTCAGCGGACGGCCGTCCGTATCACGCAGCACGTAGTAGCGCTTCTTGCCCTTCGAGTCCACGAGTGTGGCGCCGCCGAGCGACGGGCCGTTCCTGATGATCTCGGTCTCATTGCCGCTCAACGCGGCTGGAACCACGAGGAGTTTGTCCGCGTCGTTCCTCAGGTTGCCGTTCACCGTGACGAAACCGCCCGCGTCCCGGGTGACCGAGGTGATGTCCAGGATCAGGCCGTTCGACCCCTTCAACTCGGCCAAGGGCGCGTCCGACTGCCCCTCCTGGGCACTCGGATCGGATCCGCCGCTCTTGGAGGCCGAGGCCGTCGTGTCCGGCTTCTTGGCTTCGCCGCCACCCCCGCAGCCGGCCACACCGAGGGCCAGACCGGCCGCGACAGCCATCGCGACCATCCCCCTGCGGGCCGTCGAAGTGAACCGAATGCTCATGACTCTGCTTCCTTCACCACTCGTCGTTCGGTTGTCAGTCAGCCAGGTGGACGTCGAAAAGGTCCTCGGGTCCCGGTAGATCGGTGAGTTGGAGCGGGTCCAGGTCCCACTCCACGCCGTCCTTGCAGGTGAGCTTCGGCAGCACATCGTCCCCGGCGTCCTCACCGGGGAGTTGGAACGTGCAGAGCGACTCGATCACGGCGGTGGCATGTGCTTTCGAGTACGTGTTCTCCGTACCGGGGACGATCGAGTCGCCGACGGACTTGTTGGTCCTGACCGCGACCGTGAAGCGTAGGGGCTCCGTCTGTGTGCAGTTCTCCACAGCGGCGTCGTTCTGCCCCGCGAGTTCGGTGGCACGCCCGCACGACGGGGTGAGCCCGTCCGCGATGCCATCGAAGATGTCCTGCCACTTGGTCGGGTCGAGCACGTCCAGCTGCCACGCATCTGCGAGTTGGTCCCGGGTGTCCTGTGCCGCCGCGAGCGCCGCCGCGTCGGCGGCCGTCTGGGCTCCGCCCCGGTTCACCGCGGCCTGGCCGACCGCTACGTACGCGAACGCGAGAAAGAGCAGACCCGCCACCACCGTGATGTAGATGGGGAAGGCCTGCCCTGCGTCGCTGTATCTCCGGGGCCGCATCAGCCGCCAGTGACCTCGCCGATCTTCGCGGTGATCGCGTCGAGGATCGACTGGCCGATCGACGTACCCGTGATCGCCAGCACGATCGCCACGACCACCGCGATGATGCCCAGGTACTCCACCGCGGTCTGACCCCTGTCGCTGCGGGCGGCGCGGGCCTGAAGGTACGTCACGGTGGTGTTGATCCAGTTGCTCATGATGTTCCCCTCCGAATGACGCGTTACCGGCTTCCTCGTCGCCGGTGCCGCTTTCGACATGAGAACGGTATGCCCGCGACAGCGGTACGTCAGAGGGTCCCAGGGCCCAATCCCGGGCCCAATCGGAGTCCCAACCGTTCACCGGAGTTCACCCCAGCCCTCGTGTCGAACCCGGTGCCGTGCCGAGCCACTTGGCGGCGGCCTCGGAGCGGCTCGTGCTGTGGAGTTTGGCGAAGATGCGGTTGATGTGGTTCTTGACGGTCTTCTCGGAGATGAAGCAGGTGGCGGCGATCTGCTGGTTGGTCATGCCGGACGCTATGTGGTCCATGATCTCCGCCTCCCTCGCGCTCAGTTGGAACCGTGACCTGTCCGGCGTCAACTGTCGCACAGTTGGTTGCAGTTGCGAAAGCCCTTTGGGTGAAGTCGGTGGTGGCAAGGACCCAACGGGTTCTATCACGTGTGCAGTTGCACTTAGTTGAGGCTCGTATGAGCCCAGGCCCTCCGGTAGTGCGGGGCCCGTTCGTTCCTGGCGGAGCTGGGCCAGAAGTGCGCCCGCCGCCGACGGCGTGAAGTGGGCCCTGCCCTGCTTGATGTCCCTTACGGCGGCGACCAGTTCGTCCGCCGTGAACTCGCCGTGGACCAGGTAACCGCCCGCCCCTCGGCGCAGCGCCTCCTGGACGATCTCCGACTCCCTGCTGTACGTGAGCATCACGACCGGCGCGATCCCCACGAGGTACGGGAGCGCCGAGATGCCGTCCACGCCGGGCATGCGTACGTCCAGGAGGACCACGTCGGGGCGGTGCAGGCGGGCCGCCTCGTAGGCCTCGCGGCCGTCCGTCGCCTCCGCCACGACCGTGATGTCCGCACGGCCCGAGAGGAGTGCCGTCAGGCCGGCCCGGACCACCGGGTTGTCGTCGGCCACCACCACCCGAAGGGGTGAAGTCGGCGCGGGCTGCGGGAAGTTCGGGAACGGGTTCGGCTGCGGCGCGCCGGGGTGGGGCGTCGTGTGGTCCGGCATGGCTGCCTCCTCTCGGGTCGTAGTCGTAGTCGTGTGTGTTCGCTGTGGTTACGTCTTCGCCGTCAGCGCTTCCAGCGGGAGTTCCAGGCGGACCTCCGTGCCCTTGGGGTGGCCGCCCCTGCCGATGCGGATGCGGGCGCCCACCGATGCCGCCCGCTCCACCATGCCGACCAGGCCGAAGTGGCCTGCCCTGCGCAGCTGTTCGAGGGTCGTTCCGGGAGGGAGGCCGCGGCCGTCGTCGTAGACGCTGATGCGGAGCAGGCTGTCGTGGACTCCGGCCCGTACGTCGACCTTGGTGGGGGTCGCGTGGCGGTGGGCGTTCTCCATCGCCTCCGTGGCGATGGTGAGGAGTTGGCGGGCCACGGCGGGCGGGACCGGGGGTACGCCGTGTTCGCCGGTGGGGCGGTAGGTGGTGGGCAGGCCGGTTCTGGTGCTGAAGTCCCTTGTACGGGCGGCCAGTTCGACCAGTACGTCCGTGCCCTCGTCGGGGTCGGACTCTCTGCGCAGGTCCGCCAGGAGTTCCCGGGATTCAGCCGCGGCCCGGCGTGCCGAGCGGGCCACCAGTTCCGCCTGCTGTTTCACCAGGGTCGGGTCCATGCGGTCCGCGCCCGCCGAACCGACCAGGCCGTCCGCCGCGAGGGCAACGCCGTGCAGGGTCTTCGCCACGGAGTCGTGCAACTCGCGGGCCAGGCGGGCCCGTTCGGCGCCCACCGCCTCCGTTACGGCCAGCCTCGCCTGGACCGTCGTCAACGCGGTCGTCGCCTCGCCGAAGCGGAGCATCAGGTTGCGCAGGGTCACTCCGACCGCGCCTGCGATCACGCACAGGCCGGGGAGCAGGGAGGCTTCCGCCACGCCCCTGTGGGCGTCGGCCGCCGCCGTCTGCGCCAGGAGCAGGATCACCGCCTGGAGGCCGGCGAAGCAGCCGGCGCCGCGCCAGCCGTAGACGATGCCGGCGAGCAGAGGCGTGCAGACGCTGACATAGGCGAGGGTGCTGGTGGGGCCGGCGGAGATGAGGAGCAGGGCGGCGAAGAGGGTGTCCAGGGCGAGGAGGGAGGGGTGGCGGAGGAGGAGGGGGCCGAAGCGTTCCCAGTCCCTGAAGAGGACGTAGGAGACCATGAAGGTGACGACCACGGCTGCGCCGACCAGGCGGGTCGCTACTCCGGGGTTGGCGTTGAGGAGGGCGGAGGGGGCGGCCAGGGCGATCATCGCGAGGCGGAAGCCGAAGACCTGCCGGCACATTGCCTGTAGGGCGCTGATCTGGATGGGGAGCGCCACGACCCGGCCTCCGGCCGGGATCTTGCTCCCACCCGCACCAACCGTTGCACTTTCGTTGTCGGGTGCGGGTGGCCCCTGTGGGGCGCCTTCACCGTCGGCGGCCATCCCTGCGCCGTCGGCCGACGGGTCCGCCTTCGGCATCCCCGACGCAGCCGCCACCACCGGCCCCGGCTGCGTCGGCACCCCGGGCAGCCTCGCCCCGGGCCCCGCCGGCGTCCACCCCGGCGGCAGCGCGGGCGTCACCGTCGTCACCGGGATGTCCGTCGCCCCGGACCGCACATGGTCCGGCAGGACCGTCCCCGCCGGCGGTGTCGTGATCTCCGCCGGCTTCGGGCGCCGTCGCAGTCGTCCCGTTCGTTCCTCCGTCGTCGCCATCCGTCGCTCGCCCCCGTCCCCTACTTGCCCGTGATCGTGCTGAAGTCCGTGCCGGAGCCGAGGAGGAGGCCCGCGCCGAGGAGCAGCATCGTGGCCGGGACCATGAACGTGGTGATCATCATGGTGGCCTTGGGCACCGCCCTGGCCGCCTTCCGCCGCGCGTTCTGCGCGTCCGTGCGGCGCATGTCCTTCGCCAGGGCGACCAGCGTGTCGACGATCGGCGCGCCCAGCTCCTCGCCCTGCTGCAACGCCGTGACGAACATGGCCACTTGCTCGCTGTCGTTGCGCCGGCGCAGTTCCGTGAAGGCCGCGCGGCGGCTCATGCCCAGGTCCATCTGGCGGAGCGTGATGCGGAGTTCGTCGGCCCAGGGCCCCTCGTACTTCGACGCCACCCGGTCCAGCGCCTGGCGGAAGCCCAGCCCCGCGCTCACCACCACCGCCAGCACGTCGAGGAAGTCGGGCAGGGTCCGTTCGATCACGTCCTTGCGGATGCGGATCGCCGACCAGATGCCGACCTCCGTCCAGAACGCGCCGAAGGCGAACAGGATGATGGCGAGGAGGTAGTTGCCCTTCAGGAGGAACACCAGGCCGCCGAAGCCGCCGAGGAAGCCGTAGACCGCCCTCCTCGCCGCGTAGCGGTCGATCGTCAGGCCGCCCGGATTGCCCGCGAGGTCTATCTTGCGGCGGTACTTGGCCACCTGCTTGGGGCCCATCAGGCGCAGGACCGTCGGGGCGTAGCGCATGCCGAGGCGGTCGACGACGGAGTCGACCGCGCCGGTGCGGGTGGAGCCGACCTCCAGGGCGAGGACCAGGTCGGTGGGGAGTTTCGCGTCCGCGCGGTACATGCGGATGCCGGCGAAGATGCCCCACACGCTGAGGCCCATGACCAGTCCGAGGACGAGTGCCGTCATCAGGTTCCCCCCTCTCAGACGTCGATGCGGGACAGGCGGCGGATGAGGACGAAGCCGACCGCGTACAGCCCGAAGGCGATGATCACGCAGGCCTGGCCGATCGGGGAGCCCGTCATCCGGTCCAGGGCGCCGGGTTTGACACCGTTCATCAGGAAGAGGGCGCCCACGCCCATCACCGGAACGGCGTACGAGGTCATGTTGACCTGGGAGAGCTGGGTGCGGACCTCGCGGCGGGTCTCCTTGCGCTCCTCCAGGGTCTCGGTGAGGTTGCGCAGGGCGCTGACCACCTGGCCGCCGGCCCGGTTCGAGAGCACCAACGTCGTGACCAGTACGACGAGTTCGCGGGACGGGAGGCGGTCCGCCAGCTCGCTCAGCGCGTCGTCCATCGAGGCGCCGACCGCCAACTGGTTGGCCACCTTGGCGAGTTCCTCCCCGGCCGGTGCCTCCAGTTCCTCCGCCGCCATGCTGATCGAGGTGCGCAGGGCGAGGCCCGCGTGGGTCGCGTTGGCCATGATGCGCGCCAGTTCGGGGAGTTGGTTGATGAACTTCTCGATGCGTTTCTGGCGTTGCCAGTTGAGGAACTGGATCGCCACCCCGATGCCCAACAGGCCCGCGATCGGCCCGAAGAACGGTGCCAGGGAGGCTTGGCCGATCAGCCAGAGGGCGGCCACCGTGGCCAGCATGTAGACGAAGAACTCGCCCGGCGTCATGTCCAACCCCGTTGCGGCAAGCCGCAGTTCGAGCTTGCGGCCGAGGCGGGTGCGGCGCAGTCTGCGGTCCAGGCCGCGGAAGCGGCGGGCGCGGCCGAGCGGGATCTGTCCGGTCGACGACAGCCGGTCGACCAGGGCCGCGCGCTGTGCCCTGCCCGTGGCGTAGGCGTGCACTCCGGCGACACCCAGGACGCAGGTCAGCAGGGTGATGCCGGTGGTGAGCGTGACGATCGTCTGGAGATCCATGGGGTCGGTCCCTACCTACTGGCTTCTCTGAGGGCTAGGTGTTCCGTGCTCTGGGCGACGCCGAAGGCCTGCGGCAGGGGCTGGCTCGCCATGTAGAGGCGGTCTGCGGTGCGGCGCGAGAGCGGGAAGTACTCGAAGACGCCGTAGACCCGGCCGTCGGCGGAGATGGGCTGCGGGCTGAAGCGGGCGACCGTGGCGAGGCGGTACGGCTCGCTGCCGTGGCTGTCGAGGAGGGCGATCTCGGTGATGCGGCGGGCGCCGTCGGCGAAGCGGGTGAGCTGGATGATGACGTCGATCGCGCTGTTGATCTGGTCGTGCAGCGCCTCGAAGGGGATCTCCACCTCGGACATGGACGCCAGCGTCTTGAGGCGCATCAGCGCGTCCTCGGCGCTGTTGGCGTGGACGGTCGCGAGGGAGCCGTCGTGGCCGGTGGACATCGCCTGGAGCATGTCGAGGGACTCGCCGCCGCGGACCTCACCGACCACGATCCGGTCGGGGCGCATGCGCAGCGAGTTGCGGACCAGGTCGCGGATGGTGACCTGGCCCTTGCCCTCGACGTTCGGGGGGCGGGCCTCCAGCCGGATCACGTGCGACTGCTGGAGCTGGAGTTCGGCGGAGTCCTCGATGGTGATGATGCGCTCGGTCTCCGGGATCAGACCGGAGAGGGCGTTGAGGAGGGTGGTCTTGCCGGTGCCCGTGGCGCCCGACACGATGATGTTGAACTTCGCGTGCACCAACCCCGCGAGCAGGTACAGCATGTGCTCGTCCAGCGAGCCGAAGCCGACCATCTCCTGAAGCGTGAAGGAGCGCGGGAAGCGGCGGATGGTGAGCGTGGCGCCGGTCAACGACAGCGGCGGGATGATGACGTTGACGCGTTCGCCGGACGGCAGTCGGGCGTCAACCATCGGATTCGATTCGTCCACACGGCGGTTGACGGTCGACACGATCCGCTCAATGGTCTGCATCAGCTGGTCGTGGGAGGGGAAGCGCAGCGGCAACTGCTCGACGCGGCCGCCGCGTTCGACGAAGATCGCGTCCGGGCCGTTCACCATGATCTCGGTGATCGACGCGTCTTCGAGGAGCGGTTCGAGGATGCCGAGGCCGAGCGCCTCGTCGACGACCCGGCGGATCAGCTGCGAGCGTTCGACGGTCGAGAGGACCGGGCCCTCGCGGCTGATGATGTGCCCGAGCACCCGCTCCAGGCGGGCCCGTCGCTCGGCGGCGGCCAGCGCGCTCATCTCCGCGAGGTCGATCTCCTCCAGGAGTTTGGCGCGGTACGAGGCGACCATGTGGCCTTCCTCGCCCCGATGGCCGTTCTCCTCGGGATGGTTGACACGTTCCCGCAGACCCATGAGTGCTGTGCTCCTCGCTCCTTGTTCCGGTCGAGCCCTGTTGTGCGGTGTCAGTGGTCGAGCGGCATGGTGGCCGTCTTGCTGGCGTTCCCGAAGCCGTCGTAGCCGGGGATGACGGACGGGATGTGGATGGAGGCGGTGACGGTGACGGTGTCGCTGCCGAACGAGGCCGGACAGCCGACGACCGTGAGCCCGGAGCCGACCGCGTCGCTGCACGCCGGCTGGGCGCCCTGGCGGAGCGAGGCGCTGCGCGCGCCCGCCCGGGCCGCCGTCCCCGCCTGTTCGGCGGTGTAGGCGATCAGCCCCAACTGCACGGCGGCCAGGGTCACGAGGATCAGGATCGGGATGAACCCGAGGTATTCGATGGCGACTTGACCGCGGTCGCGCGCTTCACGGCCGTAGGACAGGCCAGTTCGTCCGTGGGACATCTCAGTTCGTCGCCTCCTCTACGGCGCCCGCGTGGGCGTGGACCGTGAAGGGGAAGGCGATCGAGCCGGGGAAGAGGACGGGTACCTTGAGCCTGACGTCGGCCGTGACGTAGCCCGTGCCCTGGCAGGTCACCTCGGCGTCCCCCCTCCACGCGGCGGACAGCTTGCTGAGGCCCGCCTGTTCGCAGGCGGCCTGGCGTTCGCCGCGTGTGGCCGCCGTGCCCGCGCGTACCGCCTCGTCGGCAGCATTCCCCGCGAGCGTGTAGGTGTACCCCACCAGCACGAACTGCCACATCAGCACCAGCGTCAGAATGATCAGCGGGGTCATGCCGAGGAACTCGATGGTGACCTGGCCCCGGTCTCTCCCGTGCACAGTCATACGCATCCTCCTCACTCCCTACGGCGCCGGAAGCTGACCGAGCCGCGGTCGCCGCCGCCCCGGGTCCGGCCGCCCTTCTGGGCGCCTTCGGGGACCTTGACCAGTCCGAGTTCGCCCGCGAGACCCCAGAGGGCCTGTTTGACCACGCTCTTGTTGTCGAGTTCGTGCAGGCGGCCGGCGTCCACCGCGCCCTGGAGTTCCTTGAAGTTGGCGGGGATCGCGGTCGCGGCGACCGCCGTGCCGGTGATGCGCTGGATGAGGGCCGGCTGGATCTCCGTACCGCGCGTGTGCCGGTTGACGACGATGGTCGTCTCCTCCGCCTTGCGGATCTGGAGCCGGTCCCACATGCGGACGGTGCGCTTCGCGGCGCGTACGGCGACCACGTCCGGGGTGGTGAACAGCAGGGCGGTGTCGGCCATTTCGACAGCCGCCGCGCTCGCACCGCTCATCTGGGCGCCGCAGTCGATGACGACGACCTCGTAGCGGGAGCGCAGGGCGCTGACGATCTGGCGGGCGGCCCGGTCGGTGACCTCCTCGCCGCGCTCGCCCTCGCCGGGGGCGAGCAAGAGCGCCATCCCGGTGTCGTGGCGGAACACGGCGTCGGCCAGGACGCGCGGCGAGATGTCGGTGATCGCGGCGAGGTCGACGACCGAGCGGCGGAACTGGACGTCCAGGTAGGAGGCGATGTCGCCGGTCTGGAGGTCCATGTCGACGAGCGCGGTGCTACGGCCCGAGGTCTGGGCGGCGAGGGCGAGTTGGATCGCGGCGAGGGTGGCGCCGACCCCGCCCTTGGCGCCGCTGACCGTGACGACGGTGCCGCCGACGCCGGTGAACACGTCGCCGCCGTGACCGAGATGGCGCCGTACGCCCACGGACCAGGCGGCGACGGCCTGGACGCGGTTGGCCAACTCCTCGTAGCTCAGCGGGAGGGCGATGAGGCCGCGGGCGCCGGAGTCCATGGCGGCCTGGAAGAGGCCGGGGCTGGCGTCCGTGGTGACGAGGATGACGCCCACCGCCGGGAAGCGCAGGGCGACCTCGCGGACCAGCTCCAACGCCGGTACGGGACCGATGCGTTCATGCACCACCACGACCTCGGGCAGCTCGTCGACGGACTCGGCGGCGAGCCGGGCCAGGGTGTCGACGAGCTGCGTCGAGTCGGCCACCGGGGCCACCGGGTCGGCGTCCGGGAGCTGGCTGAGCAGGGTCGTGATGGCGCGGATGGCGTCCGCGTCTCCGACCGCCGGGAGAATCCTGGTGGGCATGCGGGCCTCTCACTTGTCCTTCGCGAGTTCGTACGTCCGGTCCTGCTCGGGCACGGTCGTATCGGTGCCGGGCGCCACCAGTGCCAGCCGCACCCGCTCGGCGAACGACTCGGCGTAGGTGATGCGCTGGGCGTCCAGCGTGGAGAGCGCGAAGGTGATCGGGACGGCGTCGGTGGACTGCTGGTTCTTGTCGCTGTTGCTGCCCGGGTCGAGGGCGGTGATGTGGCCGACGTCGATGACCTTCGCGTTGGTCACGATGATCTTCGACTGGTCGGGGTCGCCCGCTTTCGCGCCCGCGAAGGTGGCGTACACGTTGACCGTGGAGCCCGGGGTGATCTTGCCGGCCACGCCGGTCGCCGCGTCGATCATGATGGCGACCTCCTGCTGGCCGGGCTGGAGGGCCGGCTGGTCGACGATCATGTCGGTCTGGAGCAGGGAGCCGCTCCGCAGGGTGGTCACCGCGATCTTGCCCTGGATCTGCCTCAGATCGGTCACGGCGTTGTCCGACAGCCACCGCTTGGGCATCTCGATCTTCTTGAACTGGGCGGCGGTGAGGGCCGTGTAGGGCGCCACGTTGTCCTTGACCTGGTAGGCGGCGACTTCGGGGCCGACCTTGGACTTCACGTCGCTGATGACGGAGAGGACGCCGGCGAACGCGCCGAGGGCGCAGAGGACCGACAGGAGCAGGAGTATCACGCCGCGGCGCTGACGGGAGTTCATGAACCGTACAACCTCATTGGGGATATCGGTCGAGCGGAGATGAGCGGATCTAGCCGGGTCGAGCGGGACCAGGTGCTGTAAGCGTGTCCTGTGAAGGGATGACTTATCCGCTGGGCGTTTGGTTCTCGTGAACGGGCGGTGTTGCCGAGCAGAAGACACATCGGTCGCCGATGACGTCGATACCGCACCAATGGCACACGGACTGCCGTACCGAGGTGACCAGTTGGTACAGCACCGACAGGTCGGGCAGATATGTACAGAACTCGATCAGCCTGCCCGTGCCCCACCAACTCGCGGACTCGGCGGGCAGGGTGGCCTCGCGCAGCCCCATCGCGTTCCAGGCCGGGGCGAGGGTGGTGCCGATCCAGTCGGACTGGAGCTGGCCCTTGGCGACCAGCATCCAGGTGCCGAACTCCGGCCCGGCGAGGGCGACTCCGGGGCCGACCTTGATGAGCTGCGGTTCCGGGTGGGCGATCACCGCGAACTGGCTGCCGGGCACCCAGGACTTGGCGTGCGACTTGAGGCCGACGGGGACCCGGTCGAGCTTGGTGACCGAGCCGAGGACGGCACCGGCGTGGATGTAGTGGGTGAGCAGCCGGCCGGCCGAGGCGAGCACCCCGGGGCTGAGGTCGCAGGACGCGAGCTGCCTCAACTGGCGGGCCAGGACCGCGAGTCCGAGTGGGGGGAGATTCGGACGGAACAGGGCGATCCGGTCGGTCTCCAGGATGGACCGGATGGTGTGCAGCCGTCGGTCGACGCCCTCGGACACGGCCTGCGAGGACACGACGACGACATGCCCGTGCTGGTCAATGAGGGTCTGCATCTCCGACAGCGCCTGGTCCAGCGGCCGTTGATCCAGGTCCCGCAGCACGACGGCGGGCACGGTTCGTTCGTCCTGTGGTGGCAGCGCCATGTCGGCGCTGGTCACGGCAATGGCAGTTGGCACGCGCAGCTCCCCGTCTCACGCCTGTCGGCCTGCCGGGATCACTCCGGTACGCCGAGTCGACTTCATTGCGTGACTACCTCAGCACTGTAACCACGCCCCTGTGACCGGAGAACAGCGTTTCGGTAGCTGTCCCGCAACTGTCATCGCGCACAACACGCCAAATCGGGGCAGGTCGAGCAGCCGATCGCGGCCAGGGCGCCGAATCCGCCGCCGGGGAAGTTGGTCTGGACCTCTTGACAGCGGATTGGTCTGGACCAACTCTTGAACTCCAGCGGTGGCCACCGTCGTTCGTCACAGCCCCCTCCAACTCCCCCACCGGAGGCATCAGTGGACCGCGCACCAGGCATGCCCGTACTCAGGAACAGACGTCTGTGGGCCGGGGTCGCCATGGCCGCCCTCGCTCTCTCCTTCGCGGGCACCGGCCAGGCGTCCGCCGCCGACATCAACAACGCCAAGAACGCCGGCTTCGAATCGGGCCTGACCAACTGGACCTGTACGGCGGGCAGCGGCACGACCGTCTCCTCCCCGGTGCACAGTGGCGCGGCGGCGCTGAAGGCCACGCCGGCCGGCCAGGACAACGCCCAGTGCAGCGAGTCGGTCGCGGTCAAGCCCAACTCGACGTACACGCTGAGCGCGTGGGTCCAGGGCGGCTACTCCTACCTGGGCGTGACGGGCACGGGCACGACGGACGTCTCGACCTGGACCCCCGACACGACGGCCTGGAAACAACTGTCGACGACGTTCACCACGGGCGCCTCGACGACCTCCGTCTCGGTCTACACCCACGGCTGGTACGGCCAGGCCGCGTACTACGCCGACGACATCTCGGTCTACGGCCCCGACGGCGGCGGTGGCGGCGACCCGGCCCCGACGGTCCCGGCGACCCCGACCGGCCTGAGCGTCTCCTCCACGACGTCCTCCTCGGTCTCCCTCGCGTGGAGCGCGGTCTCGGGAGCCACGGGCTACAACGTCTACCGCAACGGCACGAAGATCACGGCGGTGACGGGAACGTCCGCCACGGTCACGGGACTTACGGCCTCGACCTCGTACTCCTTCCAGGTCACGGCGACCAACTCGGCCGGTGAGTCCGGGAAGTCGACGGCGGTGACGGGCACGACGACGGCAACGGGCGGGAACGGCGGCACGGGTCTGCCCAAGCACGCGGTGACCGGCTACTGGCAGAACTTCAACAACGGCGCGACCGTCCAGAAGCTCTCGGCCGTCTCCTCCCAGTACGACATCATCGCGGTGGCCTTCGCGGACGCGACCTCGACTCCGGGCGCGGTCTCCTTCACGCTCGACTCGTCCGGCCTCGGCGGCTACACGGTCGACCAGTTCAAGGCGGACATCGCGGCCAAGCACGCGGCCGGCAAGAAGGTGATCATCTCGATCGGCGGCCAGAACGGCACGATCTCGGTCAGCGACTCGACGTCCGCGACGAACTTCGCCAACTCGGTCTACTCCCTGATGCAGACGTACGGCTTCGACGGCGTCGACATCGACCTGGAGAACGGCATCAACGCGACCTACATGACCCAGGCGTTGAGGTCCCTGTCCTCGAAGGCGGGATCGTCGCTCATCATCACGATGGCCCCGCAGACCATCGACATGCAGTCCACGTCGAACGCGTACTTCCAGACCGCGCTGAACGTGAAGGACATCCTCACGGTCGTCAACATGCAGTACTACAACAGCGGCACGATGCTGGGCTGCGACGGCAAGGTCTACGGCCAGGGCACGGTCGACTTCCTGACGGCCCTGGCCTGCATCCAGCTCCAGGGCGGCCTCTCCCCGTCCCAGGTGGGCCTCGGCCTCCCGGCCTCCACGAGCGCGGCCGGCAGCGGCTACGTCTCCCCCACCATCGTCAACAACGCCCTCGACTGCCTGACCGCCGGCACCAACTGCGGCACCTTCAAGCCGTCGAAGACCTACCCCGACCTCCGGGGCGCGATGACCTGGTCGACGAACTGGGACGCGGCGGCGGGCAGTTCGTGGTCGAACTCGGTGGGGGCGCATGTGCACGCGCTGCCGTAGCGGATCGTGTTGAACGTGGGGAGTGCGACCGGGCAGCCCGGTCGCACTCCCCAGCTTTCGCTCTACGCCCGCTTTCGCTCTACCCAGCTTCTGCTCTACCCCGCCGGCCGGTCCTTGCCGTCGGCGTCGCGCGCGCTCTCGGCAAGCCTGTCCAGCAGCCCCTGCGCCTTGTCGACCGCGGTGTCGATCTGCTCGCTGTGCTTGCCGCCCGTCTTCTCGTCGACGAGCTCACCGGCCTTCTCCAGCCCGTCGGAGATCGTGTCCCCGTGCTCCTCGGCGATCTCCTCGGCCTTGTCCTTGAGCTTCCCCAGGTCCCCCAGGTTGTCGAACACGGCAGATTCCCCTCGCTGCGACGGCCGTACACGGTCAGGGACATGGTCCTCACGCCGACCCCCACTGAACAAGGTGGCCCCGGCGCAACCGCCCCGGCGGTCGGAGGCGCGGGGTGGGCGTGTTCGGGGCGCGTTCGCATCACGGGCATCGCCGGGGCCGCCTGTACCCGTCGAACCCCGTCCACTGAACGGCTCCGAGCGGGCCGTACCGGAGTGGATCCTCTCCGCCGGCTGGAGCGGGCTCAGGTGGTAGCCGTATGGGGGCCGGGGTCGGTGAGCGTCGACCTGCGGGTCCGCGAGCCCGCGCGGCACGCGGCGACGGCGTCCGACCTCGTCCCTGCCGCCCACCGATGCCGTACGGCTCTCCGTGCGCTGGGCCGCCCGGTCTGAAACATTCCTGTGGGTCCACCGCATCAATGAAGTGAGGGTGGTACGGGCAACAGCCCGCGGGGGCAGGGGGAAACGGTATGAGACGACAGGGACGCGCCGACGAGTACGCGGAGTTCGCCGCCGCGCGCGCCGGGCATCTCTATCGGTCCGCCTGTCTGCTGACCGCCGGGGACACGCATCTCGCCGAGGACCTGGTGCAGGAGACACTGGGCAAGCTGTACGTCGGCTGGGGGCGGATGTCCCGGATCGGGAACCCCGCGGGGTACGCGCAGACCGTCCTCACCCGTACGTTCCTCGCGCACCAGCGGCGCCGCAGCAGCACCGAACGCGCCACCGACGTACTGCCCGACCGGCCCGACCCGGGCGGCTCCGCCGGTGACACCCCCTTGCGGCTGACGCTGCTCCAGGCCCTGTCCCGGCTGCCCGCGAAGGACCGGGCCGTGGTCGTCCTGCGCTACTGGGAGGACCGGTCCGTCGAGGAGACCGCCGACGTGATGCACGTCAGCTCCGCCGCCGTACGCACCCGCTGCGTCCGCGCGCTGAGCCGGCTGCGGGAACTCCTCGGCGAGAACCTCGACGAGTACGCCCGCCCCTGACCTCCCCCCACTCCCATCCGCCAACACCCCCTATGCGAAACGGTGGTTCGCCATGCCCGACGCACACTCCAGCGACAGCGCCGACCCCTTCGAGACACGGCTCGCGGCCGGTCTCAGGGACGCGGGCGACGCCTTCGAGACCGACCGGGCCGCGCTCGTCACCGCGGGTGCCCTCAAGGGACGGCGGCGGCTGCTACGGCGCCGGAACGCCGCGGTGATGAGCGGCGCGGCCGGTATCGCCCTCGTCGGCGTCGGCACGGCGGTGCTCCTGCCGAGCGGCTCCCCCGACGTACAGGGTTCCCCGGCCACGTCCACCCGGGCCTCCGCCTCCTCCGCTCCCGCGCCCGTCTCCGGCAAGGACCTGTTCATGACGCTCGGACACCTGATGGGCGACGGCTCGTACACCAAGATCGAGACCCGCGGCACGGACGAGGGACCGGCGCCGTACGTCCATGCCGTCTACGACGACGGGAAGGGCAAGTCGGCCGTAGAGCTGACCCTGGGCCGGGTGGAGCCGGGGAGCGACGAGGCGCGGCAGGCCACCACGTGCCCGGCGAAGGCGTTCACGCACTACGACGCGTGCCGCACGAGCCGGCTGGCGGACGGGTCGGTGGTCATGGTCCTTCAGGGGTACGAGTATCCGGACCGCCGGGTGGACACCAAGTGGTGGAGCGCCGAACTCGTCACCCCGCAGGGGCAGCACGTGAGCGTGAGCGAGTGGAACGCCGCCGCCGAGAAGGACTCACCGATCACCAGGCCCCAACCTCCGCTGTCCCCGGCCCGGTTGACGAAACTCGTGGCTTCGGAGGCGTGGCGGAAGGCCATCGACGCGATTCCCGAGCAGGTTCCGACAGCGGCCCCGGCACCGAGTGACACGGCTCTCGGCATTCCGGTCGCCCCGACCCTCAAGTCCCTTCTGCCGAAGGGGTTCACGGTGTCGGAGAGCAGTGGTGACGACTCCGGCTTCGGCTATCTCGTCGTCGACGACGGCAAGGGCAAGAGCCTCGTCCAGGTCAACGTCCAGGCGAATATGTCGGACGTCGAGGGCGACCTCTTCGGCTCGGACGCCGAGGTCCTCTCCGACGGTACGAAGGTCGCCACGCACCAGGGTCCCGGCGAGAAGGGCGGCGCGGGTGTCGTGATGTGGACCGTCGACACCATCCGCACCGACGGCATGCGCGTGGTGATCAGCGCCTTCAACTCCGGTGCCCAGGACACCCCTTCGACCCGTACGACCCCGGCCCTGACCATGAAGCAGCTGCGCGCGATCGTCCTCAGCCCGAAGTGGCGGTAATCCGGCCAGCCGCTTTGCGCCCCATTGACCTGACCATGCCAATCGCTTCACCATAGGCGCCACACAGGAAAGCCACACCCGCACGTCGCACTGAAACACCCCCCAACTCCAGCTAGGAGATTTCATGCGACTCCGTATCCGCGGCTCAGGCGCCCGAAGTGGCAGACGCACCGCAGCGCTCGCCGCCCTGATGGCCCTCGCCCTCGCCGCCCCCGTCTCGGCGAACGCCACCGGCGGCGGCGCGCGACAGGCCGCCTCCCCGGCGGCGGACGACATCCGCCAGTACGAGATCCACGTCGACCACAACACCCCGGTCACCCGTACGGCCATCGCGGCGGCCGGCGTCACCGTGGACGAGTCCGACGAGGAGACCGTGGTCGTCTCCGGCCGCGCCGCCCAGATCAAGCAGCTGCGCCAACTGGGCTACGACGTCTCGCTGTTGGGCTCGGCACCCGACCGTTCCACGGCGGCGGACGCCCCGCGGCTCCTCGACTTCCCCTCGGCCGACTCGAAGTACCACAACTACGCCGAGGCGAACACGGAGATCGACCAGCGGCTCGCCGCCTACCCGAACATCATGAGCAAGAAGGTGATCGGCAAGTCGTACCAGGGCCGGGACATCGTCGCCATCAAGGTCAGCGACAACGTGGCCACCGACGAGAACGAGCCCGAGGTCCTGTTCACCTTCCACCAGCACGCGCGCGAACACCTCACGGTGGAGATGGCGTTGTACCTGCTGCGCGAGCTGGGCGCGGGATACGGCACCGACTCCCGCGTCACGAACATCGTCAACAGCCGCGAGATCTGGATCGTGCCCGACCTCAACCCGGACGGTGGCGAGTACGACATCGCTACCGGCGCCTACCGGTCCTGGCGCAAGAACCGCCAGCCCAACTCCGGTTCCTCATATGTCGGTACGGACCTCAACCGGAACTGGAACTACAAGTGGGGCTGCTGCGGCGGCTCTTCGGGCTCGACCTCGTCCGAGACCTACCGGGGCGCGTCCGCCGAGTCGGCGCCCGAGGTGAAGGTGGTCGCGGACTTCGTGCGGAGCCGGGTCGTCGGCGGGAAGCAGCAGATCACCGCGGGCATCGACTTCCACACGTACAGCGAACTGGTGCTGTGGCCCTTCGGCTACACGTACTCCGACACGGCCACCGGGATGACCGCGGACGACGCCGCCGCGTTCAAGGCGGTCGGGCAGAAGATGGGCGCGAGCAACGGCTACACGGCCGAGCAGTCCAGCGACCTGTACATCACGGACGGTTCGATCGACGACTACCTCTGGGGCAGTCAGAAGATCTTCGACTACACCTTCGAGATGTACCCGACGTCCAGTTCCGCGGGCGGGTTCTACCCGCCCGACGAGGTCATCGAGCGGGAGACCTCACGGAACCGGGACGCGGTGTTCCAACTGCTGGAGAACGCGGACTGCATGTACCGGTCCATAGGCAAGGCGGCCCAGTACTGCAGCTAGCCGGCCGTCCGGCCATCCGTCCGGCCGGCTAGTCCTTGCGGACCTCGGCCTCCGCCTCGGCGAGCGCGGCCTCGTCCACCTCGGCGGACTCGTCGTCCTCGTCCTCGTCGCCGTCCTCGAAGTACGCGTCGAGGACGGCGTCGAGCTGTGTCTCCCACTCGGCGAACCGGCTCCTGGCCGACGCCTCGATCTCGATCGGGTACCAGCGGCGGTCGGGCGTGTGCACCGTGATGGTGAACCGCTTGCCGAAGCGCGGGGTCTCGGTCTCGACGGCGCCGATCTCGTCCCAGCGGAACTCGCAGTTCTGGTCGTCCAGGCGCAGTCGTACGCCCTTCTCGTCCGCGACGATCTCCGCCCGCCGGTCGGAGGCCTCGAAGACGGGCCCGTCGGACTCGTCGTCACCGTCTTCCTCGGCGTCGTCGTCCTCGGCGACGGCCTGCTCGGCCTCCGCCTCACCGACGTCCGCCTTCTCGGCCGACGACTCCTCCGGCTCCGCCGCCTCGGCCTTGGCGTCCTCGGGCTCCGCGTCCGGCGACTTCGTGTCCTCCGGTTCGTCGGAGGACACGGCGGGTGCGGTGAGCCCGGGGACGAAGGCCGGGTCGAATCCGGCGCCCTCCAGGGGCTGGCTGCTCGAACCTATGCGCTGCTCCACAGCGCGAAGTATGGTCGACGATCCTGTGTCGGACACAGCCAGCCCCTACTTCGTTATCAGACGCCTACACGAACTTCTAGACGAAGACGCTCAATACGGCCGCCACCGCGAACCCCGCCACCGACAGCGCGCTCCGCGCGCGGGCCCCATCGTTGACACGCGAGGCGAAGACCGAGCCCGCCGAGGCGGAACCGCCGCTCGTCGCACCCGCCACAGCGGAAGCGACTGCCGCAGGCCGGCCGAAGACCGTGCCGACCGACCGCGACGATCACACCGCCCGCCACCTACACGAACAGGCTCAGCACCGCCGCCACCGCGAACCCCGCCACCGACAGCACCGACTCCAGCACCGTCCACGTCCTCAACGTGTCCCGCTCGGTGATCCCGAAGTATTTGGCCACCATCCAGAAGCCGCCGTCATTGACGTGCGACGCGAAGATCGAGCCCGCCGAGATCGCCATGATGACGAGGGCGACGAAGGCCTGGGAGTGGTCGCCCTCGGCGAGGAGGGGGGCCACGATGCCCGCCGTGGTCACGATCGCGACCGTCGCCGAGCCCTGTGCGACCCGTAGTACCAGCGAGATCAGGTACGCCAGCACGACCACCGGCAGGCCTACGTCGTGGAAGGTGTCCGAGAGTGCCTGGGCGACGCCGCTCGCCTTGAGGACGGCGCCGAAGACCCCGCCCGCGCCGACGACCAGGATGATGTTGCCGACCGGCTTGAGGGACGCGGTGGAGACGGTCTCCAGGGACTTGCGGGACCAGCCCCGACGTATGCCCAGGAGGTAGTACGCGAGGAGGAGCGCGATGGTCAGGGCGACGAAGGGGCTGCCGAAGAACTCCACCACCGAGCGCCCGGTGGACGGGTCGAAGGCGATCGACGAGAACGTGGCCGCGAGGATCAGGACCAGGGGCGTACCGATGATCGCGAGGACCGTGCCCAGCGCCACCGGCTGCTCCTGCGGTACGACACCGGACGCCCGCTGTTCCTCGATGACCGCCTGCTTCGCCTCAGCCGCCGCCTCCACCATGTCCTGGGGTACGGCGACGAAGATCCGCTTGCCGATCCAGGCCGCGTAGGCCCACGCGGCGAGCACGGCGGGGATGCCGACGACGATGCCCATGAGGATGACCCAGCCGAGCTGGACGTGGAGGAGACCCGCGGCCGCCACCGGGCCGGGGTGCGGCGGAAGGAACGCGTGGGTCATCGACAGGCCCGCGAGCAGCGGCAGGCAGTAGAGCAGGATCGACTTGCCGCCGCGCTTGGCGGCCGCGTACACGATCGGCGCGAGGACGAAGATGCCGACGTCGAAGAAGACCGGGATGCCGAAGATCAGGCCGGTGAGGCCCATGGCGAGGGGGGCTCTCTTCTCGCCGAACAGGTTCAGCAGCCTCGACGCCAACACCTCCGCGCCGCCGCTGACTTCGAGGATCGCGCCGAGCATCGTACCGAGGCCGATGATGATCGCGACATGGCCGAGGATGCCGCCCATGCCGGACTCGATGGTGGAGACGGCGTCGGAGCGCTGGACCGTGCCGAAGAGTTCGGTGACGGACAGGCCGGCCAGCAGGCCGACGGTTATGGAGACGGCGAGGAGGGCCACGAAGGGCTGGAGTCTGACCTTGATGATCAGGAAGAGGAGGAGTGCGATACCGATGGCGGCGACCGTGAGCAGGCCTGCGGTGCCGTCGAAGAGGAGGAGCAGGCCTCCGGTGTGGGGTGGGGTCGCGGGGGCGGTGGCGGCGAGCGGTAGGGACATGTGGGGGTCCTCGGGGTCGTCGTAGGAACATGGGGCTTTCGGGCAGGGGGCATCGCGGCGCGGCACCCCTAGGGGTGCCGAACCGTCGTACGGTGTGCGGGAGTTGCGGGGGCGCTAGCCCATCGGGCCGGTCAGCCCAGAACGGCCAGCGCGTCGATCTCGATGAGCAGGCCGGCGGGGAGGCCGACGTAGACCGTCGTGCGCGCGGCCGGGACCTCGACGAGGCCCTCGAAGTACTCGTTGTAGATCGCGTTCATCTCGGCGAAGTGGTCCACGTCCGTCAGATAGACGCGGATCATCATCACGTCCTCCCAGCTCGCGCCGCCCTCCTCCAGGATCGCCCGGACGTTGGCGAGGGTCTGGAGGGTCTGCTCGCGCAGGGTCGGGCCGGCCGGCGTCGGCGGCCTGCCCTCCTCGGCCGGGAGGAAGCCGACCTGCCCGGCGACCTGGAGGATGTTCCCCTTGCGGACGCCGTGCGAGAACTTCGCGGGCGGGGCGGTGTGGGTCTTGGGGGTGAGGGCGGTCTTCTCGGTCATGAGGTGGCTTCCTTGACGGGGGTTCTGCCGGAGTACTCCCCGCTGATGGCGTCCGCCGTACGACGGACCAGCGGGAGCAGGGTGAGGAGTTCGTCGGCGGTGACGACGACGTTGGGCGCGGAGACCGACATCGCGGCGACCACGCGTCCGTCGGCGCCCCGGATCGGCGCGGCGACGCAGTTGATGGACTCTTCGTGGCCGCCGAGGTCGGTGGCCCAGCCCTGTTCCCGCACCTTCTCCAACTCCCGCAGGAATGCGGGGGCGTTGGGGGTGGAGCGGGCGGTGTACATGGGGTAGTCGAGCTTGTCGGCGAGGACCCGCCGCTCGCCCTCCGGGAGGTCGGCCAGGAGCAGTTTCGCGACCCCCGCGACGGTGATCGCGACGGGCTTCCCGATCCGCGAGTACATGCGCACCGGGTACCGGCTCTCCACCTTGTCGATGTAGAGGACCTCGTTCTCCTCGTACACCGCGAGGTGGACGGTATGACCGCACTGTTCGTTGAGGCGGACGAGATGGGGGTGGGCGATCTCGCGGATGTCGAGGTTCTCCATCGCCTCCTGGGCGAGGGCGATGAGGCGGGCGCCGAGGCGGTAGCGCTGGTCGGACTGGCGGTAGACGAGGCCGTGCTCGTGCAGGGTGCGCAGCAGCCGCAGGGCCGTCGACTTGTGGACGTCGAGGCGCTCGGCGACCTGGCCGAGGTCGGCGGGGCCCTCGGCGAGCAGCGGCAGGATGCTGAGCGCGCGGTCGACGGTCTGACTCATGGCGTACGTACCTCCTCGTCGGCCCGGTCGGCGGCGTCGGTCCAGCCGGGGCCGAGTCGAAGTCTCCCCCACGCCCGCTCGTCCAGGGCGACCAGGCGGTCGGCGTGGTCGCGGAGCGGCGGCGCGGCGAGATCGCCGGGGACGGTGAGCGCGGCGGCGGCCGTGAGATGCCCGTGCCGCAGCCGGTCCCGTACGGGAAGCCCCCGCAGGGTCGCGGAGAGGAACCCGGCGGCGAAGGCGTCCCCGGCACCGACCGCGGCCACCACGTCGACGTGCGGCGCGGGCACGAAGGTGACGTGCTTCCTGTGGAAGACGGTGGCCCCTCGCCCGCCCTGCTTGACGACGAGCGTCTCGGGGTCGGGGAACGCGTCCCGTACGGCCTCGGCCCCGACCAGCCCCCAGACCTCGGCGGCCTCGTCCTCGCCGACGAAGACGAGGTCCGCGCCGCGCGCCAGCTCCAGCAGCACGCCCGGCCCGTCGGCCGAACGCCCCAGCGCGGGGCGGTGGTTGACGTCGAAGGAGATCAGCGGGCGGTGCGCGCGGAGCGCGGTCAGTTCCCGGACCAGGCCGAGGCAGCCGTCGGAGAGCATCGGGGTGATCCCTGACAGGTGCAGCACCCGCCCGGCCCGTACGGCGGCCAGGTCCACGTTCGCGACGGACATCGCGGAGGCGGCGGATCCGGCCCGGTAGTACGCCACCTCGTGCGCGTCGGTGGCCCGGTCCCCGGCGGTGCGGAAGTAGATGCCGGTGGGGCGCGCGGGATCGCGTTCCACGGCGGACACGTCCACGCCGTACCCGCCGATGGTCTCGACGAGATGGTCCCCGAAGCCGTCCGCCCCCACCCGGCTGACCCACCGGGCGCTGTGCCCGGCGGCGGCGAGCACGCAGACGACGTTCGACTCGGCGCCGCCGATGGCGCGGTCGAAGGACGGTACGTCGGCGAGGCGGCCGGGGCGGCCGGGCAGGAAGGTGACCATGGACTCGCCCAGCGCTACGACGTCGACGACGTCACGGGCGGCGGTGGACTGTCCGTCGGCGGTCACGATGGTGATGGCTCCTCGTCGGTGCACCGGTTTGCGGCGGCTCCGTTGACCCGGTGTTGGGCGAGATGTTAGACAGCGGTAAGCGATATACGCAATGAAGGTTGCAGAGATTGCAACACTCCAGCTCAGGGAGGCCTCATGGTCCGCGACACCGGTACCGAAGCGCTCGCCCGGCTCGCCGGGGAACGCGTCGACCACCGTTTCAAGGGCCTTCCCCCGGACGCGGACGGCCTGACGCTCGCCGAGCTGGCGGCCGAGCGCCGCAACCTCTTCACCGGCGGCTTCACCACCCCCGTCCTCGCCCTCTCCGCCGAGCGCCTGGAGCACAACCTCCGCCTCATGGAGACCTACGCGACCCGCCACGGCCTCGCCTTCGCCCCGCACGGCAAGACCTCCATGGCCCCCCAGCTCTTCCACCGCCAACTCGCGCACGGCGCCTGGGGCATCACCCTCGCGGTCCCCCACCAGGTGCGCGTGGCAAGGCAGTTCGGCATCGACCGCATCTTCCTCGCGAACGAACTGGTCGACCCGGCGGCCCTGAAGTGGATCTCGTCGGAGCTGGACGCCGACCCCGACTTCCGTTTCATCTGCTACGTCGACTCCGTGCGCGGGGTCGAGCTGATGGACGCGGCCCTGCGCGGCGCCGCCCGACCGCTGGACGTCGTCGTCGAACTGGCCGCCGGCGAGGGCGCCCGCACCGGCGCCCGCACGGAGGCGGAGTGCGCGGCCGTCGCGGACGCGGTGGCCGCCGTAGGGACACTGCGGCTGGTCGGGGTCGCCGGGTACGAGGGCGAGGTGCCTCAGGCGGACCCGGAACGGGTGCACGCGTGGCTGCGCCGACTCACCGCGCTGGCCGTGGAGTTCGACAAGTCCGGCCGCTTCTCCGAGACGGACGAGATCGTGGTCAGCGCGGGCGGCAGCGCCTGGTTCGACGCGGTCGCCGACGTCCTCGCCGAACTGCCCGAACTCTCGCTCCCCGCGCTGAAGTTGCTGCGCTCGGGCGCCTACGTCTCGCACGACGACGGGCACTACCGCAAGCTGACCCCCTTCACCCGCGTGCCCGAAGAGGGCGCGCTGGAGCCCGCGTTCAGGCTCTGGGCGCAGATCGTGTCCCGCCCCTCCCCCGAGCAGGCCTTCGCCAACGCGGGCAAGCGGGACGCGGCCTACGACCTCGACCTCCCCTTCGCCCAGGTCGTCCGCCGGGAGGGCGCCGAACGCCCGGCGACCGGCGTCGAGATCACCGGCCTGTCCGACCAGCACGCCTGGCTGCGGACGGCGCCCGAGGCGGACCTGGAGGTGGGCGACTGGATCGGGATGGGCCTGTCCCACCCCTGCACGTCCTTCGACAAGTGGCAGCTGATCCCGCTGGCGGAGGCGGACGGGACGGTCGTCGACTACATCCGTACGTTCTTCTAGAAGGCCCCGGGAGGCATCGCATGGAAGAGCTGGTCATCCGGGACGCGGACGTCGTCGACGGCAGCGGAGACCCGTCGTACCGCGCCGATGTGGTCGTGGACGGCGGCCGGATCGTCTCGATCGTGCGGGAGGCGGCGCAGGCGGGCTGTCAACGCCCCGAGGCACGGCGGGAGTTGGACGCCGAGGGGCTGGTCCTCTCCCCCGGCTTCATCGACATGCACGCCCACAGCGACCTCGCCCTGCTCCGCGACCCGGACCACAGCGCCAAGGCCGCGCAGGGGGTGACCCTCGAAGTCCTCGGCCAGGACGGGCTGTCGTACGCCCCCGTCGACGACCGGACCCTCGCGGAGGTGCGCCGGGCGATCGCCGGGTGGAACGGGTACGGCGACGACATCGACTTCGACTGGCGGTCGGTGGGCGAGTACCTGGACCGGCTGGATCAGGGCATCGCCGTCAACGCGGCCTACTTGATCCCGCAGGGCACGGTCCGGATGCTCGCCGTCGGCTGGGAGGACCGGGAGGCGACACCCCGGGAGCTGGACCGGATGCGGCAGTTGGTCGCCGAGGGCCTGGAGCAGGGCGCGGTCGGCATGTCGTCCGGGCTCACCTACACCCCCGGCATGTACGCCAAGGACGCCGAACTCACCGAACTCTGCCGGGTGGTGGCGTCATACGACGGCTACTACTGCCCGCACCACCGCTCGTACGGAGCGGGCGCGCTGGAGGCCTACGCGGAGATGGTGGAGCTGACGAGGGAGGCCGGCTGCTCGCTCCATCTCGCGCACGCCACCATGAACTTCGGCGTGAACGAGGGCCGGGCACCGGAGTTGCTGACCCTCCTGGACGAGGCCCTGGCGACCGGCGCGGACATCAGTCTCGACACCTACCCGTACACCCCCGGCTGCACGACGCTCGTGGCGATGCTGCCGAGTTGGGCGAGCGAGGGCGGCCCGGAGGCGATCCTGAAGCGGCTCGCGGACGACGACACGGCCGACCGTATCCGCCACCACCTGGAGGTGACCGGCTCGGACGGCTGCCACGGGGTGCCGATGGAGTGGGACACGATCGAGATCTCGGGGGTCGCGGATCCCGCGCTGGCGGAGTACGTCGGCCGCCGCCTGGACAGCTGGGCCACGGCCCGGCACCTGCTCCTCGCCGACCGTCTGGCCCCCTCGATCCTCCAGCACGTGGGCCACGAGGAGAACGTCCGGCAGATCATGCGGCACCGCGTCCACACGGGCGGCTCGGACGGCATCCTCCAGGGCGCCAAGCCGCATCCGCGGGCGTACGGCACGTTCCCGGAGTATCTGGGGCGGTACACAAGGGAGTTGGGCGTGCTGTCGCTGGAGGAGTGCGTGGCGCATCTGACGTCCCGCCCGGCGGCCCGCCTGCGCCTGCCGGACCGGGGTCTGGTCAAGGAGGGCTACCGCGCGGACCTGGTCCTGTTCAACCCGGCGACGGTGGCGGCGGGTTCGACCTTCGAGGAGCCGCGCACGCTGCCGACGGGCATCCCGCACGTCCTGATCGACGGCCGTTTCGTGATCGAGGACGGCCGGCGGACGGACGTACTGGCGGGCCGGTCGATCCGTCGCAGTCCCGTGCGACGGAACGCCAACCCCCGTATCTGACCTACGGCTTGGGCAGGGTGCAGGCGCTCGCGCTCAGGTTGAGCACGTTCGCCGAGGTGAAGCACGCCGGGATGTTGTAGGTCTCCTCGGCGTAGTTGATGCCCTCGCGGACCGTCACCGTGCCGTTCTCGTCGACCTCGCACGGGTTGTCGACGGTGCAGGTCTCGCCGTCCTCGTTGCCCGTGTTGTTGACGGCGACGACCTGGCCGGTGCTGGTGTCGATGACCGGGGAGCCGGAGGTGCCGCCGATCGTGTTGCAGGCGGAGGTGTAGCGGACCGAGTCCTTCCAGGTCCAGGAGCCCTCCTTCAGCCGGTACACGAACCCGTCGATGTTGCAGCTGTAGATCGTCTTCCAGTAGCCGGAGACGACCTTGATGGCGGTGCCCGCGGTCGGGTGCGTGGCGCTCACGGTGAGCGGGCTGATGCCGTACGCGCTCTTGATCGCCGCGTACGTGGTGGTGGTGCGGTAGATCGTCACGTCCGTGTCGGTCATCGTCGAGTAGACGACCTGGTTGGCGCGGAGCGTGGCGACCTTGGTGCCGGCCGAGTTCAGCAGCCCGAAGGTGCGGCTGGAGGACTGGCCGGTGATGACCTGGCCGGCCGCCGGGAAGCCGGTCTCCAGGCAGTGGCCGTTGGTCAGTACGAGGGCCGGGGAGGTGTCGGTCGAGTTCGGGAAGCGGATGACCGAGCCGGAGCAGTTGCTGAGCGAGACGGTGCCGGCGAAGTCGACGGTCACGGCCGCCGCCTTCGGTGCCGTCTGCGGTGCGGCGACGGCGGGTGCCACGCCCGCCCCGGCGATGGCCAGGCCCGAGAGTGCGGCAAGGAGAGGCTTGTTCATGTGGGGGTCCCCTCTTATGACGAGGCGACCGGAGATCTTCCGGCCGCCGCCTTTTGTCATGGGCATTGTGATTGTTGGGGAGAGAGGGGGCAAGGAGCGGTTTCAGGACGGGCCCTGGCGGATTTCCGCACATGCCTCGTCGACGAGACGGCGCAGCGTCGCGCCGTTGTCCGCGATGCGGGCGCCCAGTTCACGGCACTGTCGCTCACGGGCCGGGGTGATCCGGCCGGTGAAGAACACCGCGGGGCCGGTGAAGATCTCCCGCTCCCGCCAGCGCGCGAGGGCGTTCAGGCCGGCGTCGCCGTCGAGACCGCGCGCGAAGTCCGAGAGCAGCAGGTCGACCGGGGTCCGGGCGAGCATCCGTTCGGCGCTCGGCGCGTCCTCGGCCAGCAGGACCTGGGCGCCCAGCCGCTCCAACTCCCGTACGTGGGAGGTGTTGTTGCCCGGATGGTCGTCCACCCACAGCATCCGGATGCCCTGGTAGCGGTCGTCGGACCGGTCCCCGCCCGTGCGGTCCTCCTCGCGCCGCCCCTCCCCCGTCCTCCGTTCCCCGGTGGGCGGCCCGGCCCCGTCCGGCCGGATCGTGACGACCGGCGAGGCGCCGCCCCGCTGGAGCTGGGTCAGCAGCCTGTCCCCCTGCGGCAGCCGCAGCCACTCCTCGACGAGCCCGACGAAGCCCCGGTCCCGGGCCAATGACGGGTAGACGGTGGGCAGTTGCTCCTCCAGCCGGCCGAGGACGGCCTCCCACTCCTCGGGCCGCTCACGGTCGGGCGGCGCGAGCCGGTGCCCGGCCACGGCGGCCACCGTGGTGCGCCAGACCTCGGGACCGGCCGCGATCGACCGGCTGAGCACCCGCCGGGCCGTGTAGTACCCCAGGAACTCCTGGGCCGCGTTGGAGGAGAGGACGTCGCCGGACACGAGGATGCGGTGGAACTCCGGATACAGGTACTGGAGCAGCAGCGTGCGGATGACGGCCTCCGGCTCGAAGCCCGCCCACACCGGGTTGAGGGAGCACTCCAGGCCGAAGCCGTTGATGAGCCGCTTGATCCGCCGGGGGTTGCGTTCCGAGCGGTCGGCTATCAGGCTCACCAGGTCGTCGTCGAGCAGCTCGCGCACGCCCGAGCGGTCGGCGCAGTGGCGGACGTAGGCGCGGACGTCCTCACCGCCCGGTACCGGCAGGCGATAGCTGGTCTGGAAGATCTTCTCCATGAACGCGGAGCCCGCCGGGCCGAGGTCCCGCAGCAGTCCGGAGGGGCCGAGCACCGACCGGTCGCAGCCGATCACGAAGACGAGCCCCGGCAGGTCGAGGTAGGTCTTCACCGCCTCGCACACCGCGAGGACCGTGTCCTCGGCGCAGCGGTCGAGGTCGTCCACGAACACGACGAGCAGCCGGCCCGGCCGGTTCTCGGTCGTGCGGGCCCAGTCGGTGGCGAGCCTGTTCAGCTCGTCGCGCATGGTGGCGCGGGCCCTGGGGTCGACGGACAGCTCGCGCCACAGCCGGTCGACCAGCCCGGCCAGCCCGAACGGGGAGGCGACCACCGTAAGGGTGGCCAGCGCGGCCCTGACCAGCGGGCCGTGCTCCGACAGCCGGTGCAGGGTCCGGCGCAGCAGTCGCTTGTCGAACCTCATCAGCACGGTCTTGATGAGTCCTTCCAGCGCGTCGGCGCCGGTGGCGGACCACGCGTTGTACCAGACCGTTCCGACGTCGTCGCGCGCGTCCAGTTCCGCCCGGACCAGCCGCATCAGGCTGCTCTTGCCCATGCCCCAGCCCGCGTCCACGGCCAGGGTGAAGGGCGCCGCCCTCCGTGAGTCGTGGACCAGCGCGGCCAGTTGCCGGGCCGCTCTGCCGGTGCCGAGCAGATCGGCCTCCGGCGCGCTCACCGGCTCGTCGCTCAGCAGCGAGAACTCCATGCTCCGCCTCCCCCCTTCGGCGAGGTCAACGTACCGATTCCGGGCGCGCGCATCCGGCGAATCGCGCTCAGGGGCGGCATGGGGGCCTGTCTCATGTGGCGGAAAGCACGAGCCAAGTCTCGTTACCGGGCCGTAAGCTCACGGACATGCAGGTGATCCAGTCGACCAAGCTCTCCAACGTCTGTTACGAGATCCGGGGCCCGGTTCTCGAAGAGGCGATGCGTCTGGAGGCGGCCGGCCACCGCATCCTGAAGCTCAACACGGGCAACCCGGCGGCCTTCGGGTTCGAGTGCCCGCCCGAGATCCTGGAGGACATCCTCCGGAACGTGTCGTCGGCGCACGGGTACGGCGACGCGAAGGGCCTGCTGGCCGCCCGCCGCGCGGTCGTCATGCACAACCAGACCCTCGGCATCGAGACGGACGTCGAGCACGTCTTCATCGGCAACGGCGTATCCGAGCTGATCGTCATGGCGATGCAGGGCCTGCTCGACGACGGCGACGAGGTCCTCGTCCCGTCCCCGGACTACCCCCTCTGGACCGCCGCCGTCTCGCTCTCCGGCGGCACCGCCGTCCACTACCGCTGCGACGAGCAGTCCGACTGGATGCCCGACCTCGCCGACGTGGAGCGGAAGATCACCGACCGCACCAAGGCGCTCGTCATCATCAACCCGAACAACCCGACCGGCGCCGTCTACGACGAGGCGATGCTGCGCGGCCTGACCGACATCGCCCGCCGCCACAACCTCCTCGTCTGCTCCGACGAGATCTACGACAAGATCCTCTACGACGGCGCCACGCACACCCCGACCGCGAAGATCGCCCCGGATCTGCTGACGCTCACCTTCAACGGGATGTCGAAGGCGTACCGGGTGGCCGGTTACCGCGTCGGGTGGGTGTCGATCTCCGGGCCCCGCACGCACGCCGAGTCGTACATCGAGGGTCTGACGATCCTGGCCAACATGCGGCTGTGCGCCAACATGCCCGGCCAGCACGGGGTGGTCGCCGCGCTCAGCGGGCGGCAGACCATCAACGACCTGGTGCTTCCGGGCGGGCGGCTCAAGGAGCAGCGGGATGTCGCCTACGACCTGCTGACCCAGATCCCGGGTGTGACCTGCGTGAAGCCGAAGGGCGCGCTGTATCTGTTCCCGCGGCTGGATCCGCAGGTCTTCAAGGTCAAGGACGACCGGCAGATGGTCCTCGACCTGCTGCGCCGCGAGAAGATCATGGTCGTCCACGGCACCGGGTTCAACTGGTCCGAGCCCGACCACTTCCGGGTCGTGACGCTGCCGACGGTCGGGGATCTGCGGGACGCGGTGACCCGGATCGGGAACTTCCTGGACGGGTACAGCCAGCCGTAAACCTTGCGGGCCTGATTCTTTCGGCCAATTTTTCGGCCAACACAACTTTAGACGCAATCTAAGCTAGGATGGTTTCCTGTCTGAGCACAGGAGACCATGCCATGTACGAACCGATCCGCACGAAGTCGGTCCACAGCACGGTGGCCCGCACTCCGTCCGACTTTCCTCACCGGTCGCGTGAGGAGGAGCTGGACATTCAGCTGGCGGGGCATCTCGCCGCGCTGCTTGCGGTGACCGACGAGCTGCGGGCGCTCGAGCCTTCGGCGGAGCTGGACGTCGCCGCCGAGCGGCTTGCGGGGCAGTTGACGCGGCTGCGCGGCGGAATCGCGCCCAGCCGCATGTCCGCGTCCGCTCCTACGACCCGTCTGGACGCGCTGCATCAGCGGGCGCACGCGCTTGCCGGGCGGGCGCTGGTTGTCGCCGCGTCCAGGGCGGATACGGCCGCGGCGATTCTGTCCGCCGAGCGGATGGACGCGCATGCGGGCACCGCAGTGGCCTGAGCGACCACGCCCCTGAAAGACAGCGTGTTGATCCGGGACCCGTCCGACACCTTCCGTTCATCCCATTCCTCGGGGAATGTTGGGTTCCGCGAGCACGCTGCCCCTCGTGAGACGTATCGCAGGAATCGTCCTCGCGGTGTTGCTGATCGGCGGAGTGGTGGCAGCCGTCGTAGCGGGCCGGGACAACGGGGACAAGGGCACGGCAACGAAGACCGTGCGTGGAGTGATCGGTTCGGAGAAGGCGGACTTCTTCGCCGATCCCGACGTGGTGAAGGCCCTCGCCGCCAAGGGCTTCACCGTGAAGACGGAGACCTCCGGGTCCTGGGCCATGGAGGGGCGCGACCTCAAGGGGTACGACTTCGCCTTCCCCTCCAGCCAGGCACCGGCCGACGCGCTCGCCGCCAAGTACAAGGTGCAGCAGCCCCTGCCGCGGCCCTTCTACTCGCCGCTCGTCGTCGTGGCCCATCGCAGCGCCGCCCAGGTCCTCGCGGACAACGGGCTCGCCACGCTGGAGCGGAGCCAGGACCGCGGCACCCTGAAGATGGCCGCCTATCTGGACGCGGCCAAGGCCGACCGGACCTGGCAGCAGCTCAAGGGGGCCGACAAACACGGGGAGTTGACCGGCACCCTCTACATCGCCACCACCGACCCTGAGACCTCCAACTCCGGTGCTCTCTATCTCGCCGCGGCCTCCTACGTCGCGGACGGCGGGCGGGTGGCGGCGAGTAGCGCCGATGTCGGTCGTACCGCGCCGCTGATGCGCAAGCTGATCAGCGTGCAGGGAGCCCAACAGTCCAGCTCCGACGGGCCGTTCAGGGACTTCATCAGTGGCGCCGGCAATCCGCTGGTCCTGGTGTACGAGTCGCAGGTGGCCTCGCTGCTCCTGGAGAAGCAGCCGGTCGGCGATCTCGTCGTCCTCTACCCGGACACCACGGCCAACAGCGACCACACCGTCGTGCCGCTCACTCCGGAGGGCCGGGCGCTGGGTGAACTCCTCAGCTCCGACCCGACGTTGCGGAAGCTCGCCGTACGGCACGGGTTCCGGCCGCAGGGCGACACCGCCGAGTTCGTCGCGGCGACCGCCGCCCACTCCAGCTATCTCAACCAGACGCTGACCGGTGTCCGGCAGGCGCCCGTGCCCACCTCCACGGTGCTGCACGACATGGCGCGCCGGGCGCGCGGTTGACCGGGGGGACCACATGAGCAGCAGCTTCAACACCAGCCAGAACAGCAGTGAGAACACGCTCAGCGGCGACGACGTCTTCACGCTGACTCCGCCGGAGGCCGTGAAGCCCGTGCCGAGAGAGAAGGCCGGCGGGCTCGTGCCCGTCGACGACTCCGTCCGTACGGACATGGAGCGCAAGGCCAGTGCCTATGTGGAGGGGCTGGCCGCACTGGACGCCCGCTCGCCCGAGTTCGCGGGCAAGGTCGGCGAGATCACCGCGCTCGGCGCCGGGGAGATGCGCAGCGCCACCGCGCAGTCCAACCGGATGCTGGAGCGGACGGTGCGCAGTCTGCCCTCCAAGGGCGGTGACGCCCAGTCGCAGGTGGCGGGCTCGCTCGTCGAACTCCGGCGCGTGGTCGAGGACTTGGACCCGCGCGACCTGCCGGCGTCGAAGGGGCGGAAGTTCCTGTCCCGGCTGCCCGGCGGCAACAAGCTGCGCGACCATGTCGCCAAGTACGCCTCCGCGCAGGGCACGTTGAACAAGATCGTGGGCTCGCTGCGCGGCGGGCAGGACGAACTCCGGCGCGACAACGCGGCGTTGCAGACCGAGCGGGTCCGCCTCTGGGAGACCATGGGCAAGCTCCAGGAGTACGTGGTCCTCACCCAGGCCCTCGACTCGGCCGTCGAGCAGCACATCGCCGGCGTCGAGGCCACCGACCCGGGCCAGGCCGACACCCTGCGCGCGGACGTCCTCTTCCCGGTCCGGCAGAAGCACCAGGACCTGCTGACCCAGCTCGCGGTGTGCGCGCAGGGCTACTTGGCGATGGACGTCGTACGGCGCAACAACGACGAGCTGATCAAGGGCGTGGACCGGGCGGCGACCACGACCGTCTCGGCGCTGCGGATCTCGGTCATGCTCGCCTCCGCGCTGGAGAACCAGCGCAAGGTCGTCGACCAGGTCAACGCCCTGCGCGGCACGACCGAGGACCTCATCCGGGGCAACGCCGAGATGCTCGCCACGCAGAGCGGCGAGATCCAGCGCATCGCGGCCGACCCGGCGGTGGGCGCGGAGACGCTGCGCACCGCCTTCCAGCAGATCTACCGCACGCTCGACGCGATCGACACCTACAAGGTGCAGGCGACCGAGGTGATGGCGGCGACCGTGGAGTCCCTGACGTCCGAACTCCAGAACGCCAGCAGCTACTTGGAGCGCAGCCGCTCGCAGAGCGCGCTGGAAGGGGGTCTCGGATGAGACGCCTCCTCGCGCTCGCACTCGGCACGGCCGCCCTGCTCACCGCGTGCACGTCGACGCAGGACACGAAGACCGGGACCGACAACGCACCCCGGCCCGGCACCCTCCGCGTCCTCGCCTCCAGCGAACTCAGCGACATGACCCCGGTGTTCGACCAGGTCCGCAAGGACACCGGCATCACGATCCGCCCCACCTACATGGGCACCCTCGACGCGGTGGACCTGCTGGCGAAGGGCAAGGTCGACGGGCAGTACGACGCGCTGTGGCTGTCGTCGAACGACTATCTGCGGCTGCGGCCCGACGCGGCGAAGAAGGTCGTGTCCGAGACGTCGATCATGTCGAGCCCGGTCGCGATCGGCGTGAAGACGGCCACCGTCACGGCACTGGGCTGGCAGCCGGACAAGGTCACCTGGTCCGAGATCGAACAGGCCGTCCAGGACGGCAAGTTGACCTACGGCATGACGGACCCGGCCCGCTCCAACTCCGGTTTCTCCACCCTCGTCTCGGTGGCCTCCGCGCTCTCCGGCGCGCAGTCGGCGCTCACCGACGCGGACGTCACCAAGGCGACTCCCCGGCTGAAGGAGTTCTTCAAGGGGCAGAAGCTGACGTCGGGTTCGTCGGGCTGGCTCGCGGAGGCGTACCAACGCCGGGGGAACGTCGACGCGTTGCTCAACTACGAGTCCGTCCTCAAAGGCATCCCGGGTCTGACCGTAATCCGCCCGAGTGACGGGGTCGTCACCGCCGACTACCCGCTGACCTCGCTCGCCTCGACGGACGCGACGACCCGCGACAACGTCCGCCGGGTGACGACCGACCTGCGCACGGACGCGCTCCAGAAGCTGATCACCACCCGCACGCACCGCCGCCCGGTCGTCACCTCCGTACCGCCCGCGTCCGGCCTGGACACCGGCCGACGGCGTGAACTCCCCTTCCCCGGCAGCCGGTCCGTCGCCGACGGGCTCCTCGACTCGTACGAGAACAAGCTGCGCCGGCCCTCGCGGACCGTGTACGTCCTGGACACCTCGGGGTCGATGGCGGGCGACCGGCTGTCCCGGCTGAAGAAGGCCCTCACCGCTCTGACCGGCGACTTCCGGCAGCGCGAGGAGGTCACGCTGATGCCGTTCGGGTCGGGCGTGAAGAGCGTGAAGACGCATGTGGTGAGCCCGGGTGATCCGCAGGCCGGGCTGAACGCGATCCGCGAGGACACCAAGGCGCTCAGCGCCGACGGGAACACCGCGATCTACACCTCGCTGGAGAAGGCGTACGAGCATCTCGGCACCGGCGGCGACACGTTCACGTCGATCGTGCTGATGACGGACGGCGAGAACACGACCGGAGCGAAGGCCAAGGAGTTCGACGGCTTCTACGGCCAACTGCCCACCGCCCAGCGGGAGATCCCCGTCTTTCCCATCCTCTTCGGCGACTCGGACAAGGCGGAGCTCCAGCACATCGCCGACCTGACCGGCGGCCGTCTCTTCGACGCCCAGAAGGGCTCGCTGGACGGCGCCTTCGAGGAGATCCGTGGCTACCAGTAAGTTCCTCGGCTACTTGGAGTCCCGCAAGAACCTCACCGGCAGCGCCTGCGGGCTCGTCGGGCTGGCGCTGACGTTCGTGGGGGTGGCGGGGCCGTACTGGCCGGTCGTGGTCGTCGGGCTGTACGGCGCGGGTGCGCTGATCGCGCCGCCGGAACGGCCGCCGCTGCCCGACTTCCCGGATCCGTCGGCCCAACTGGCGGAACTGCGCGACGACTTCGAGAAGCTGGGCGGCTATCTCACCGCGATCGAGCTGCCGCCGGCCGCCGACGGCCGGCTCACCGAGCTGAACCAACTCCTCGCCGGGCTGCTCGATCCGCAGGTCACCCAGGATCTCGCGCAGGATCCGGAGGGCGTGCACATCCTGTCGCGGGCGATCCGGCAGGACGTACCGGAGGCGGTCGACACGTTCGTACGGACGCGGTGGTGGACGCGGCTGGCTCCCGGCACCGAGCCGCCGGAACGCCATCTGGAACGGCAGTTGACGGTGCTTCAGGAAGAGGCGCAGCAGCTGGCGGCGAACCTGCGTGAGGCGGAGGCGCGGCGGCAGGAGTCGCACACGCGGTATCTGGAGGACCGGGGGCGTTCTCAGAGCAGTTGAAGGATCGCGATCAGCGCGACCACCAGGACGAGTACGGCCGCCACCTTCAGCGGCCCGAACCGGTGGCTCTCCGGCGCGGCCACCGGCGGCACCGGGACCGGCACCGGCTGTCGTACCGGCGGGTTGAACACGTCGTGTCCGGTCACCGCGGCGCGGGTGCACCACGGGCAGGTCGGGAGGTGGGAGCCATAGGTGTGCAGGGGGCGGGTCGGGCAGGCCTGGACGCGGGAGCGTTCCTGGTCGAGGGCGCGCAGCCAGACCTCCGGGGTGGGGCGGGCGGCGGGGGCGTGGACTCCCGGGCCGAACGCCGTGTGGGCCAGGGTGAGGAGGCCGGGCGGGAGGACCGAGGGGTCCACGGTGCCGCGCGGGATGACGACCGCCTCGGGGCGGACGACGTAGGAGACGCTCGCGGCGATGTTGTCCTTGACCGTCGACTCGGAGGTGCTGTCGTGCGGGACGCCGCCGAAGGGGTGGTTGCCGGCCGTGAGGAGCTGGTAGATGAGCACCGCCAGCGCGAAGTTGTCGCTCTCCGGGGTGGCCGCCGCGCCCGACTGGCGTTCCGGGGAGGAGTAGTCGGTGGTGTGCATCAGGCACGGGAAGTGCTCGGCGGTGACCGGGTCGGTGAAGGCGATGGAGTCGCAGTCGAGGAACGTGACGAAGCCGTTGGCGTCGACGACGACGTTGCTCGACGAGAAGTCGCCGATGACGAGGCCGTCGTAGTGCATGCGGGCCGTCATGAAGGCGAGGTTCCAGGAGACGCCGAGCAGGAAGCGCCAGTCCGCGCGGTCGGGGAAGAGGCGCAGGCGCTGGGCGCGGGTGAACAGGCCCACCAGCTGCACGTGTTGGGGTTCGCCGAAGCGGCGCATGGCGTAGCCGAGGAAGGTGTCGTCGGGGCCTCGGGCGATGGCGGTGGGCCAGGCGAGTTCGGGGGGCTGGTTGGCATCGGTGGGGCGCGCGGCCAGTGGTGACATGGTGAGCATGCGGGCGAGGCGGCGCTCCAGGTCCGGTCCCGGGCGGTCGCGGTAGAGCTTGACGACGATCGTGTCGTCGCCCTCGACGGGGAAGACGGCCGCCTGGCCGCCGCCCTTGAGCGGGAGTTCGGCGAGGGTCACGGGCTTGCCGTCCAGGTGGACGGTGCGGCCGGTCACGGGGTCACCGCGCGCACGGCCCGCAGCAGGGTCTTGTCGTCGCCGTTGAGACTGGTCAGCCGGTCGGAGCGGAGCAGCGCGGCGATGTTCTCGCTCGCGCTGTCGGTCACCGGCCCCGGGGTGTCCAGGGAGCGCAACACGGCTTCCACGAAAGAGGAGTTGGGCTGCGGCGGGCCGCCGCCCGGGGTAGAGAGCGCGGCCTGCGCGAGGCCGTCGGTGGACAGCAGCACCCCGTCGACGCGCGGGTCCGCCACACAGTCGGTGTGCAGCCGGCGGGGCGCGTCGGGCGAGGTGAGGAAGACGGTCTCATTGCTGTACTCGCTGACGGCGGGCGGCTGCGGGAGAAGGTGGAACTGCCGTTGCCCGTCCTCGGTTCCGGCGCGTACGACGACGAAGCCGTCGCCGACGCTGAGATGGCCGAGCCAGCCGGGGGTGAGCACGACGACGGTGAGGGTGGTGGCGTAGTCGGGGGCGGCGGCGCCGTAGGTGTCCAGGAAGATCTTCGCGACGTCGTGGAAGGCGTCGGCGAGCAGGTCGTGGACCTCGGTGCCGGGCGGGCAGCCGGACGCTGCGGCGGCCCGGCGCCGGAAGTGCTCGGCCGCCAACTCGACGGCGTGCAGGGCCCCTTGGTCGGAGTGCGGGCGGCTGCCCGCGCCGTCCGCGACGGCCAGCACGGTCACCTGCGCGGATGCCACATAGGTGCAGGCGTCCTGGCAGGGGGTGCCGGTGCGGCGGTGGCGGTAGCCCTCGACGCTGAGGCCGTGGATGCGCCAGGGCGACGCGGCCACCGCTCAGCTCTCCCACGCCGGGCGCTGGGTCTTGAACTGGCTGAAGATCTTCTCGAAGACCTCGTCGCCCGCGCCCTTCTGCTCGGCGTTGGCGCTGGCCGACATCATCTGGAGCAGCTCGCGGAACGGGAAGCCCTGGATGCGGGCGTTGAACTTCGGCGCGAACGCCTGGAGCACCTGCTCGCCGCGGTCGGTGATGCCGCCGACGCCGATCGCGTAGAGGCGGAAGCGGCGGGCCTGCTGCTCCTCGGCGAGGACGGGCAGCAGCCGGTGCCAGGAGTCGGTCATATGGCCGGTGCCGTCGGTGGGGAGGCCGTCGGTGACCAGGCAGATCTGCGGGCGGTAGTACTGGAGCCCGGAGGCGCGCAGCTCCGCCTTGCGGGCCGCGACGACATGCATGGCCAGCTCCAGCGCCTCCGTCATCAGCGTCACGCCGGACGCGGTGAAGCGGGGTGCCTGGAAGGCGTGCGCGGGCACGAAGGGGCTCACCGGGGTGTGCGGGTCGAGGAGTTGGGGCCCACGCCAGGCGCCGACGCCCCGGCCGCCGAAGGTGATCACGGCGACCTCGACGCTGTAGCTGAGGGAGACGTCGTCGTGGAGTTCGCGGGTCCACTCGGCGAGCGCGTCGTTGAGGGTCTGGATCGGCGCCCCCGCCATGGAACTCGACGTGTCGAGGCACAGCACCAGCGGCAGCCGTTGCGCGTTGTTCTCGAACTCGATGTCGGCGTACTCCGCCGGCAGCGTGGGCGGGTATTCGCTGTGCATGGGGATCTCCTGGCGGTAGTACGGGGATCACGAGCTGCCGCGCGCGTGATGCCGGGCGGCGGGCGGAAAGGCGTACAGGACGTCGGAGTCGGGTTCGCGGGCGTCGGTGACCTCGACCTGCGCGCCGGGCTCGGGCGGGGTGCGGTCGGGTTCGGCCCAGACGGCCCGGTACAGGACGTGGTCGAGTTCGACATAGCCCTGCGGGTGAAGTGCCGTACGGACGACGGCCGTTCGGGACGGGCCGGTGCGGGGGCCGACCCGGCGGCCGGGGGACGGGGGCGGTGCGGGGGCGGGCGGGACGGGCCGGAGTCTGGCGGTGGTCTCCGCGGGGTCCGGGCCGGTGTCCGCCACAGCCGTGGCTGTGACTGTGGCCGGGGCGCGGGAGCGGCGGACGGCGAGGAGGAGGGCGAGGAGCAGGAGGAGGAGTACGGCGGTCAGGGTGATGAAGAGGAGGCGCAGGTAGTCGAAGGACTTGTGCGGGCCGAGTTCGGTGACGCCCAGCTTCTTGTCGATCAGTTGGCCGCCGGTGAGCGAGGAACTCTTCAGTGCTGTGCACAAGTCGCTTGTGCAGGTCCCGAGTTGGTTGAGTGTCGCGGAGTTCAGCCGATCGATCCGGGCGTCCCGGTCGACGAGCGGGTGGCCGGCCAGGAGGAGCAGCGCGGTGCCGCCCTGGCCGGTGTGGACATCGGCCGGTACCTCCACTCGAAGATTTTTGAGGTCCCGGCGGACGGCGGCCTGGTCGACCTTCTGGCCGGTGTCGACGGCCAGCGGTTTGTCCAGCGTGACCGTGACCTCGGCCCCGTCGCCGAGCGCTTCCCGCCAACAGCCGAGGCGCGCCGGAAAGTCCTTGCCGCAGTCCGCGCCGGCGGCAGCCGCCGACCCCGCCGGAATCACCGCGATCAACAAACCGAACAGCAAGGCAGTGCACAACGTACGTCTCATGACGACCCCCCGTTGGCGCCCATAGTGGAGGCAACAGGGCCGTGGCCGAAAGGGGTTGACTGAGAATGCTCAATTCACTTCTACAGCTGGAAAACCTGATGACAACGGGTGAACATCTGTCGCGCCCGTTCCACCCAATCACTGGCCAGAACATCGAAGTCGGCCTGCGAGATCCGGCAGGTCAGCGGGAGATCGCAGACCCCGGCGAGGCACGGGCTGGGTCCGCGCACGTCCCACACCGACAGCATGGGATTCAGCTGTTCCGTGTTCCACGCGTTGGACGCGGCGGCGGCGATCGCCAATTGATCCTTGCGCAGGGAATGACCGTCGGTGACAAAAGCGACGAGAAGTCTTTTCGTGGTCATGAAACGCACGGTGAGCGTGCGCCCCGACCCCTCTAGATCGAATTGCAGGGAGAGGGAATCGACCTCGCTCTCGACGTGGTAATTCCGGCGGGCGCCCCAGGTGTGCGTCAACTGCCGCCAGGACGAGGCGATGTCGTAGTCCCGGCCGGGCGGGATCGAGGCCTCAGGCGTCGCCACGGACCACCGCCCGCGTGACCATGTCGTCGGTGAGGCCCGCGTCCAGCAGGGCCTGCGCGTGCAGCAGCAGACAGGACGGCACCGGCAGACTCGTACCGCCCCCGCGCCGGGCGGCCAGCTCGCTGCGGCGGACCTCGATCGTGCGGGCCACGGCGGGCGGCGGCCACACCGCGGTGCGCGGCTGCGCGAGCAACTCCCCGAGCAGGACGTCCAGTCGGGGCCGGTCCCCGGGTCGCTTCGCGAGGCACCGCGCCAGCAGCGGCCGTAGCCCCGCCGGTACGCCGTCCAGGTCGGGCTCGCGGTGCACCACCCGCAGGCTCACCGCCTCGCCCGAGCCGAACGGCGGGCGGCCGGTCAGCGCGTACACCAGGACACCGCCGAGGGAGAACACGTCCGTGGGCGGGCCGACCGGCGCGGCCGTCATCTGCTCCGGGGACATGAACGGCGGGGTGCCCACCACGATTCCGGCCTGGGTGAGGCTCGGGGCGCCCTCGACGCGGGAGATGCCGAAGTCGATGACACGCGGGCCGTCGGAGGCGAGCAGCACGTTCGCCGGTTTGAGGTCGCGGTGGACCAGGTTGGCCGCGTGGATGGCTTGCAGCGCCTCGACGAGGAACGCGCCGAGCCTGCGGACCTGGGCCTCGGGCAGCGGTCCGTCGCTGCGGACGGCCTCGGCGAGGGAGGGCCCGGGCACGTACATCGTGGCCAGCCAGGGGAGTTCGGCCTCGGTGTCGGCATCGACGACGGCCGCCGTGTACGCGCCGCTGACCAGCCGCGCGGCGGCGACCTCGCGGGCGAAGCGCTCGCGGAACTCCCGCTCGGCGGCGAGTTCGGGCCGTACGACCTTCACCGCCACCTCGCGGCCGGCCGGGGAACGGCCGAGATACACCCAGCCCATACCGCCGGAGCCGAGCCGCCCGGCGATCCGGTACGGCCCCACGCTCAGCGGATCACTGGCCGGAGTACGCACCCCGCTCACCTCACTTCGGGGTTCGTTGCAGGTTGTCCCGAGTGTCCCCCGAAATGCCGGTCTGGGCAGAGGTGATGGGAGAAATGGAGGCCAACGGGTGGGGGCCCGCACGCCGTTGTGCGAGCCCCTGCCCGTTGTGCCGTCACCGCGGCCGGCCGTGACGATCTGCTGGTCAGGGCACATTCGGTTGACCGGCCGCGGAGTCTTACGGGGACTAGCCCAGGCGCTGCACCAACGCGCGGTACTCGTCCCACAGTTCCTTCGGGGTGTGGTCGCCGAAGGTGTTGAGGTGGTCGGGGACCAGGGCCGCCTCCTCGCGCCACACGTCCTTGTCGACGGTGAGCAGGAAGTCGAGGTCGGCCTCGGACAGGTCCAGGCCCTTGGTGTCGAGGGCGCCCTTGGCCGGCAGGACGCCGATCGGGGTCTCGACACCCTCGGCGCGGCCGTCGAGGCGGTCCACGATCCATTTCAGGACACGGCTGTTCTCGCCGAAGCCGGGCCACACGAACTTGCCCGCGTCGTTCTTGCGGAACCAGTTCACGTAGTAGATCTTCGGCAGCTTCGCCTGGTCCTTGCCCTTGGCCACGTCGATCCAGTGGCCCATGTAGTCGCCCATGTTGTAGCCGCAGAACGGCAGCATGGCGAAGGGGTCGCGGCGCAGCTCACCGACCTTGCCCTCGGCGGCGGCGGTCTTCTCGGAGGCCACGTTGGCGCCGAGGAAGACGCCGTGGTTCCAGTCGAAGGACTCCGTCACCAGCGGTACGGCCGAGGCGCGCCGGCCGCCGAAGAGGATCGCCGAGATCGGCACTCCCTTGGGGTCCTCCCACTCGGGCGCGATGATCGGGCACTGCGAGGCGGGCACGGTGAAGCGGGCGTTGGGGTGCGCGGCGGGCGAAGTGGACTCCGGCGTCCAGGAGTTGCCCTTCCAGTCCGTGAGGTGGGCCGGGGTCTCCTCCGTCATGCCCTCCCACCAGATGTCGTTGTCGTCGGTCAACGCCACGTTGGTGAAGACGGAGTTGCCCCACAGCGTCTTCATCGCGTTGGCGTTGGTGTGCTCGCCGGTGCCGGGCGCGACGCCGAAGAAACCGGCCTCGGGGTTGATCGCGTAGAGCCGGCCGTCCTCGCCGAACCGCATCCAGGCGATGTCGTCACCGATGGTCTCCACGGTCCAGCCGGAGACGGTGGGCTCCAGCATCGCGAGGTTGGTCTTGCCGCAGGCGCTCGGGAAGGCGGCGGCCACGTACTTCGACTCCCCCTGCGGAGGCGTCAGTTTGAGGATCAGCATGTGCTCGGCGAGCCAGCCCTCGTCGCGCGCCATCACGGAGGCGATGCGCAGGGCGTAGCACTTCTTGCCGAGCAGCGCGTTGCCGCCGTAGCCGGAGCCGTAGGACCAGATCTCGCGGCTCTCGGGGAAGTGCGAGATGTACTTGGTGGAGTTGCACGGCCACGGCACGTCCGCCTCGCCCTCGGCCAGCGGTGCTCCGAGCGTGTGCACGGCACGCACGAAGAAGCCGTCGGTACCGAGTTCGTCGAGGACGGGCTGTCCCATGCGCGTCATCGTGCGCATGGAGACGGCGACGTAGGCGGAGTCGGTGATCTCCACGCCGATCGCGGAGAGGTCCGAGCCGAGGGGGCCCATGCAGAACGGGACGACGTACATCGTCCGGCCCTTCATGGAGCCGCGGAAGATGCCCTGTTCTCCCGCGAAGATCTCCCGCATTTCCGCGGGTGCCTTCCAGTGGTTGGTCGGTCCCGCGTCCTGCTCCTGCTCGGAGCAGATGAACGTCCTGTCCTCGACCCGGGCGACATCGGTCGGGTCGGAGGCGGCGTAGTAGGAGTTGGGGCGCTTGATCGGGTCGAGCTTCTGGAAGGTGCCCTTTCGGACGAGCTCCTCGCTCAGCCGCTCGTACTCGGCTTCTGATCCGTCACACCAGACCACGCTGTCCGGCTGGGTCAGTTCTGCGATCTCGTTCACCCACGAGACCAGTTCCTTGTGTTCGGTTGGGATGACGGGGGGAGCCGCGATGTCGCGCGCCACGATTGCTCCTATGGTGAGGGATTTTGTCCTTGTTGCCCCGTGGGGGCCGCGACCCGGATGCTTCAGATGGTCGATCTTGGCGCTCATCCGGTGCCGACCGCACTCATTTGATCATCCGACTCCCCTGCCCATCTGTCCAGAGGGCCTCACAGACGAGCGACGTGAGGATCGCCACGTATCGAGATGTTTTCCGTGCGTCACCGGCGCTTCACCCCGGGTACCCGCACCTCGGCTACGCATGAGAGAGTGGCCACTTCTGGACCCCATCTCGCCGCACTGACACGTAACTTACGGTTCCGTAGGTACGCTTGCGCGCATGACTGCGTCCGTCCCCGACGCGCCCACGGACACGCCGATCGCCGGCCACGGTCCCTCCGCGCTCTCAATCCCCGACCATGTGAAGCCGAAGCTGCGCGGCTGGCTGCACCTCGGCATGTTCCCGGCCGTTCTCATCTCCGGCCTGGTGCTCACCGCACTCGCCGACTCGGCCCGGGGCCGTATCGCCTGCGGGATCTTCGCCCTGACGGCCTGCCTGCTCTTCGGCGTCAGCGCGCTGTACCACCGGGGCAACTGGAGCCCGCGCATGGACGGCATCCTGCGCAGACTCGACCACGCCAACATCTTCCTGATCATCGCGGGCACGTACACGCCCCTGACGATGCTGCTGCTCCCGGGCGCCAAGGGCCAGTGGCTGCTGTGGGGCATCTGGGGCGCGGCACTGGCCGGCATCGCCTTCCGGGTCTTCTGGGTCGGCGCCCCGCGCTGGCTCTACACCCCCTGCTACATCGCGATGGGCTGGGCGGCCGTCTTCTTCCTGCCGGACTTCATGCGCACCGGCGGCATCGCCGTCCTGGTCCTGGTCATCGTCGGCGGACTGCTCTACAGCGCGGGCGGAGTGATCTACGGCATAAAGCGGCCGAACCCGTCACCGCGCTGGTTCGGTTTCCACGAGGTCTTCCACTCCCTGACGGTGGCGGCCTTCCTCGTGCACTACGTGGGGATCTCCCTGGTGGCCTACCAGCACGGGTAGCGCCTGAGACACCTCCTGTTCATGGCCACGGCTCTCAAGCCGTGGCCATTTTTCATGCGCTGAAAGCCGATCCCCATTGACATCAACCACCTTTTGACAGCTACTCTCATTTCATGGCTACTGTCACTCAATCCCAAGAGGTGCGACGCGACCCGCGCCGCTGGTGGGCCCTCGGGGCCCTGGTCGCGAGCATGCTCACGCTCGGCTTCGACACGACGATCCTCAACGTCGCCCTGCCCACCATGGCGGGCGACCTCGGCGCCACCACCGGCCAGCAGCAGTGGATGGCCGACTCCTACGTCATCGTCTTCGCGGCCCTGATGCTCCCCGCCGGCCTCCTCGGCGACCGCTTCGGACGGCGCCGGATGCTGGTCGTGGGGCTCGGCATCTTCCTCGCCGGCTCGGTGGCCGGCGTCATGGCGAACGACGTGAACTGGGTCATCGCGGCCCGCACGGTGATGGGAGTGGGCGCGGCCCTGATCACCCCGCTCGCCCTCTCCGTCCTGCCCTCGCTCTTCGGCCCCGACGAGCGCACCAAGGCCGTCGGCATCATCTCCGCGGCCTCCTCGCTCGGCCTGCCGCTCGGCCCGATCATCGGCGGCTGGCTGCTCAACCACTTCTGGTGGGGCTCGGTCTTCCTGGTCAACATCCCGATGGCCGCGATCGGCATCGCCGCCTGCGTCTTCCTGCTCCCCGAGACCCGCGACCCCGCCTCCCCCAAGGTCGACACCCTCTCCACCGCGTTCACCGCGGCCGGCCTCGGCGCCCTCATCTACGCCATCATCGAGGCGCCCAGCCGCGGTTGGGGCGACCCGCTGATCGTGGGCATGCTCATCGGATCCGCGATCCTGATCACCGCCCTGGTGCTGCGCGAGCGGCGCATGGAACGGCCCATGCTCGACATGGAACTGCTCGCCCACCGCGGCTTCCTCTTCAACACCATGGCCGCGACCCTCGTGATGTTCGTCCTGTCCGGCCTGCTGTTCGTGCTGCCGCAGTACCTCCAGGCGGTCCTCGGCAACGACGCGCTCGGCACCGGCGTCCGCCTGCTGCCCATGATGGGCGGCCTGATCGTCGCGGCCCGCGCCGCACAACCGCTCGTCGCCAGGTTCGGCTCCCGTGCGGTCGTCACGGCGGGCCTGGTGGTCCTCGCCTTCGCCGCCGTCCTCGGCAGCCGTACGACGGTCGACTCCGGCTACGGCTTCACCGCGCTGTGGCTGTCCGTCACCGGCTTCGGTTTCGGCTTCTCGATCGTCCCCGCGATGGACGGCGCCCTCGGCGCGCTCCCCCGCGACCGGGCCGGCAGCGGCTCCGGGCTCCTGATGACCATGCGCCAGGTCGGCGCCGCGATCGGCATCGCCCTGCTCGGCAGCCTGCTCGCCAGCACCTTCCGGGACCGCCTCGACGTGACCGGCCTGCCCGCGAAGGCGGCCGACACGGCCGGGGAGTCGGTCGTAGCGGCACACATCGTCGGCCAGAAGGCGGGATCCGCAGACTTGATCGCCTCGGCGAACAGCGCGTACGTCCACGGCATGGGCCTGGTCCTGCTGGTGTGCGGCGCGGCGGCCCTCGTCACCGCCCTCCTTGCGGCGGCGTTCCTGCCGAACACCCCGGTGGCGGCGACGGAGAAGGACGACGAGGACACGGGCACAGCCGTGGCCACCGCTCTGGCGGATGCCGGACAATGAACAGCATGACGGCCGCACCCTCCCCCTTCAGCCCCGCAGACCGCCCTCAACTGGGCCTCCGTGAGCGCAAGAAGATCAAGACCCGCGAAGCGATCCGCACCGCGACGTACGCGCTCGTCAAGGAGCAGGGGTACGACGCGACCACGATCGAGCAGATCGCAGAGCGCGCCGAGGTGTCGCCGTCGACCGTCTTCCGCTACTTCCCGACCAAGGAAGACATCGTCATCACGGACGAGTTCGACCCGATCATCATGGACGAACTCCGGGCCCGCCCGGCCGACGAGCCCTGGATGACCACCCTCCGCTATGTGATGCAGAAGGCCATCAAGTACGGCTTGAAGGAGGACGAGGAGACCACCCGCCTGCGCACCCACCTCATGGTCCAGGTCCCGGCGGTGCGCTCCCGCATGATGGAGAGCATGTCGGTCACCGGCGCCATGCTCTGCGAGGCCATCGCCGAGCGCACCGGCCGGGACCAGGACAGCCTGGAGGTCCGGGTCTACGCCATGTCGCTCATCGGCGGTCTGATGGAAACGTCGCTGTACTGGGCGGAGAACGGCCACCAGGAGGACTTCGCGAGCCTGGTGGACCGCACGATGGACGTGCTGGAGCACGGGCTCACCGAGTGAGTGAGCCCGTGCTCGGGCGGCACCTACCCCTTCTTCTTCACGGTCTTCAGGTCACCCTTCCCGCACGCCACCCCGTCCCTGTCCGGGTCGAGGTGGAGCGGGTCGTCCTTGCCGTTGACCTTCAGGCGGCCGTAGTCGTTCTGCCGGAGCCATGAACAGCGGGCCGCGGTGGTCGACTTGACCTCGGCCGGGAAGACCGTGGGGACACAGACGTTGATCGTGCCGTAGTGGCGGTCGCAGCCGGAGATGGTCACGGAGACCTTCTGCGAGGTCCGTTTCCTGCCGGGCTCGGTGACCTTGCCGGTCAGGGAGTCGGCGAAGGAGTGGACGTGGGCCGAGGCCGTGTCCGCCGACAGGGCCGAAGGGCCTTGCAGATGGACCCACTTGGCGACCGAGGGAACGCCGTTGGCGTCCACCGCGAAGAGCATGTACCAGCCGGGCGGCGCCAGGTTGGGGTTGCTCGTCACGTTCAGGTCGACCGTGTTGCCGTTCACGGAGAGCGGCAGGTCCACGAACCGCTGGTTCGGGTCCGAGGAGTGGGTGACCGCGGCCGGCCGGATCAACTCCGCCTTGGCGATGGGCCGGTCGACGGTGATCGTCTGGGTGTCGCCGTACTCCCACTCGTTGTCGATCACCGAAGTGATCGTCGGGCGTGTGCCCTTGAGGAGATACGGCGGGGTGTAGATCGACACGTTGTGGTTCCAGGTGCCGTTGCCCGGGTTGTCACCGGTCGACATCACCCGGCCGTCCGGCAGCAGGAACGAGGACGAGTGGTAGCCGCGGGCCTCGGGGTCGGCGGCCACCGGGTCGAACGTCGTCGTCGCCGGGTCGAAGATCGACGCCTCGTACACCGGGTTCGCCCGGTTGTGCAGCGCGCCGCCCGTCTCCAGCACCGTGCCGTCCGGGAGGATGACGGCCGATACGTACATCTTGCCCTGCGCACCGGTCTCGGCCACCGGACCGTTCCCCAAGTCGACGGTCCCCTGCGGGATTTGGGGTCCCACGGTGTACGTGGGATTCGCCGCCTTGAGGTCGATGATGTCGGTCAGCCGGTTCGCGTCCGGGTTGGAGTCGATGTTGCCGCCGCCGATGGTGAGGACCTTCTGGTCCTGCGCCGGAGGCAGCAACACGCTTGCGGACTGGTCGCGTTGGTCCTTGTTCTGGAGACCCGGGACCGACGTGATCGTGTTCGCGGAGTAGTCGTAGATCGCCGAGCCCGTGCCCGGGATGTTGTTCCCGAAGACATGGCTGCCCGTGTAGAAGAGCCGCCCGTCCTGCATCAGGACCATCGACGGGTACAGCCCCCAGTACGACCAGGTCTGGTTGACCTGCGACAACGGCAGCCACTTCTGCTGCGCGTCCGACCAGTACTCGGCCGTCACCGACCCCGTCGAGTCCTCCCGCAGCCCGCCGAAGGAGACGACGTCACCGTTGCCCAGCTCGGTCGCCGACGGGTACCAGTGCCCGTCGTTCAAGTCGTTCGTCTTGCTGTACGTCTCGGTCACCGGGTCGAAGATGTACGAGTCCTTGTACCCCTCGTACCCGTGCGAACCGTCCGCCGCCGGGAACGCCTTGTTGCCGCTCAGCACCAGCACCCGGCCGTCCTGCAACTGGATGTGCCCCGAGCAGAACATGTCCTTCGGCGTCGGAATCACCTTGTACGTCCCCGCGACCGGGTCGTACACCGCACTCGTGAACGTCCCCGCGTCGAACTGCTCCTGGCTGTTCCCGGAGCCCGCGATCAGCAGCACCTTGCCGTTGTTGAGCACGACGGAGTGCATCGAGCGGACGGGGTTCTGCGTCGGGAGCACGTCCCAACGGCCGTTCGCGCACTGCTCGGCGGTCGCCGTACAGGTCGCGGGCGGGAGCGTGTCCGGCACCTGGTCCATCGTGTAGTCGTCGGTGGTCGCGGACCCGGTGCCGTAGACCGAGACACCCCAGGTGATCCGGTCGGTACCGGCCGGGACTTCCGGCGTACGGACGCTCGCCTGGGTCCAACTGCCCTGCATCTCCAGGGTCTTGAGGTCCGTCCAGTACTGCCAGCCGGCGACCGTGTCGTGCCGGAAGAGGGTGATGTTCGCGTCCGGCGTGGTCGTCTTGTACCAGAGCCCGAGATCGTACTGCTTGCCCGCCGTCACCACCGGCGCACACCCCGTCGACTCGGTGATCAGCGCCTTCCGGTCACCGTCCACCCGCCGCGTCACGGTGACCTTCATGGCCTTGGAACCGGAGTGCGCGTCCGAAGTCGTCGTGAAATCGAAGTCGTTGTCGCCCCAGCCGGACTTCTCCCAGCAGTACGGCATCCCGTCACCGCCGTCCGTCTCCAACCCCGGGTTGAGCACGAGGTTCGCGGCCTCGGCGGACTGCGGCGAGGTCAGCAGCAGTCCGGCGGTCAGCGTTCCCACCCCCAGGAACGCGGTTCTTCTGCGGTACTTGTTCACACGCCTCTCCTTGCGGCTGTACGGCTCTCCTTGCGACGCGGGAGATAGACCAGTGCCTCGGTGCCGACGAAGCGCAGGACGAAGGTCGTGACCAGCGCGAGCGCGGTCGCCGACACGGCGCCCATGCCGAACCGGTGGACGAACACGGCGATCAGCGGGATGCGCAGCACCAGGTCGGCGTTGGCGAGCAGCGCGAAGCGGCCCGCCCGGTCCCACCAGTTGCGGTGCATCCGGCGGTCGCGGAACAACAGGTGCTCGATGAGCAGGAAGTTCCAGGCCACCCCGAGCTGGTTGGCGAGGATCTCGGCGGGGACGTAGTGCATGCCCGCTTTCGTCAGCGCCCAGAGGCCGACCAGGTTCGGCAGGAAGCCGGTGGCGCCGATCAGGCCGAAGACGAGCATGCGCGCGACCGGCGAGGCGGTGCGCAGGCCGAGCAGATGGCGCAGGAAGCGAAAGCCTTCCTTCGCGGTCGACTTGGACTCGCCGGCGAAGCGGTCCTGGAAGACGAACGGCACCTCGGTGACCGTGTGCGGGCGGCTGCGGACGGCGAGTTCGAGCAGGATCTTGTAGCCGAGCGGCTTGAGCGCCTGTGCCGTCACCGCGCTGCGGCGGATCGCGAAGAAGCCGCTCATCGGGTCGCTGATGCCCCGCAGTCTGCGCGGGAAGAGCCCCTTGGTCAGCCAGGTCGCCCCACGGGAGACGGCGATGCGGTAGCCGCCGGCCAGACCCTCGCGGCTGCCGCCCTTGATGTACCGGGAAGCGACGACGAGCCCGGCGTGCGCCCGCTCGCCGGTACCCACCAACTCCGGTACCAGGGACGGCGGATGCTGGAGATCGCCGTCCATGACGACGATCCAGTCCGACGTCGCCGCCTTGATCCCCTCGACGACCGCGCCCCCGAGCCCGCCGACCGGCTCCTCCCGGTGCAGCACGGTCACCGGGAACGGGCAGTCCCGCGCGGCCTCGAAGATCACCTCGGGGGTGTCGTCGGTGGAGTCGTCGACGAAGACGACCTCGCAGGGCAGCCGGGTCGGCACGGACTCGGTGATCCGGTGCAGCAACTCCCGTACGTTCGCCGACTCGTTGAAGGTCGGTACGACGATGGTGACGGCACCGGGCTCGGCGATTTCCGTGGCGCGTACCGCGGGCTCGCCCAACTCCCCTGGGACTGTGGACTCTTGACTCATCGCTGGGCTCCCACGGTTTCGGACCGGACCTGCCGGATCTCGATGCGGTCGTCGCCGGTGCCGAAGGTGGCGACCGGGGTGGAGTGCTCGATCGCCGCCTTGACGTTGGGCAGGTCGACCGCGTCTCGCCGTACCGTCGGGGAGGCCACCACGTAGTCGATGTCCCGCCAGCCGTCGGGCAGCGTCTTGGTGACGGCGGGGTCGAGGTCGGCCTTGTAGAACCAGATGACCCCGAGCCCGGGCCGGTACCCGGCGTGCACCAGGTCCAGCCAGAGCGCGTCGTCGACGAGGACCCGGGTGTCCTTCGGGTCCCGCACCTCGGTGGACAGCCACTTGGAGGCTGCCCGGTAGGGGGCGTTGGCGTCCGCGGTCACGGCGGTGTGGTCGCCGTCGTACCACTTCGGTACGACATAGGCGCCGGCGGCGAGGGCCAGCACGGCCGCGAGCGCGTACCGGCCCCCGGTGACGTACCGTTTCTCCCCCTCGCGCCGCCGTCTGCGCAGCACGGCGTGGGCGACCGAGGCGGTGCCTCCGGCGAGGACCAGGGCGAGGAAGGGCAGCGCGCCGATGACGTACATCGCGGGCAGATAGCCGCCCGGCCGCAGGGCCACGGCGGCGAGGATCGCCACGGTCAGCGCCGGTCCGGCGAGCGAGCGGGCGGTGACCGACCAGCGCCAGGTCACCAGGAGCAGGAGCGCCCCGGCGAGGCCGCCCAGGGGCAGGACACGGTCGTAGTACAGCCACGAGTGGAGGACACCGTGGGAGCCGGTCCCCGGGTCGAGGATGAAGCCCGAACCCGGCCTGGTCATCTGGTACTTGAGGCCGTCCCAGAGGGAGACATGGCCGCTGCCGGGCAGCAACTCGCCCTTGAGCAGGGCGAAGAGAGGGTACGCGCAGCCGATCAGGACACAGGCCGTGATGGCGCCGGTGAGCGCGAACTTCCTGGTGTCCCGGTGTCCGTGCCGCCACATGGTGACCACCAGCGCGGGCAGGACGACGACCATCGTCTCCTTGGTGAGGACCGAGGCGGCGGCTGCCAGACCGGCCCCGAAGTGGTGCCAGAGATGGCGACTCGGTGACGCGGCCAGGCAGAACGCGAGCAGCATCCACATCACGGCGATGTTGTCGAGGAAGATCTCCCGCTGGAGGATGACGGAGAGCGGGGACAGTCCGAAGAGCAGCATGGCGAGGCCGGCCGCCCAGCGCGGGAGGGACAGGCGGCGGGCCAGGACGTAGACGAGGACGGCACTGACCGCGCTGATCACCAGCATCACGAGGCGCATGGTGCCGACGGTCATCGAGTCGGGGCTGAAGTGCGCGGGGATCCAGGTGAGCAGCGCGATCTGGATCCAGCCGAGCGGCGGATGGTCGTACCAGTAGGTGTAGTGGGCGAGGCCGGTGCCCTGCTGGACGGCCCAGGCCTGGGCCAGGTAGGTGCCCTCGTCGTCGCTGAGCGTCGGGTAGTCGGCGATGTTCCAGCCCTGGACGACGAGGATCGCGGTGAGGAGCAGACCGCAGAGGAGGAGGTCGGGGCGGGAGGAACGCAGCCTTGAAAGTGGCGTCGTTCGGGTGGCCGAACCGGTTTCAGGCGCAGGCTGGCGCTGCGCGGGGACCGTGGTGGTCGCCGCGGGAAGGGTGGAGGTCACGCAGGAACGTCCTCTCGGATCACTGCGGGTTCGGTGAGGTGCGCGCCGACATGGGAGGTCAACTCCCAGTCGTTTCGGCCACGTTGCTCACGCCACACTGCGCGGATCGCGGCTCCGGCCAGGAGGACCTGGTAGAAGGGGCCGCCCACGACGAGCTTCAGATAGTGGACGGCGCGGACGCGCAGGCCGTACTGCTTGCCGAAGTCGTGCAGTCCGACGACCTCGAAGACGAAGGTGACGGCGGCGGTGACCAGCGGCAGGAAGGTGAGGAAGGCGATGCCGACCGGCACGTCCAGGAAGAGCGCGACCGCCGCGTTCAGCGGGATGATCACCCCGGAGAAGGCTTGCAGGAACGGGGTCATCAGCGTGTAGCGGGCGAGCAACCGCTGCCCGAATCCCGGGAGTTGCTTCCAGTCCTTCTTCCGGTAGACCTGAAGGAAGCCCTGGTTCCAGCGAGTTCGCTGCTTCAGCAACGACATGAGCGAGCCCGGAGTCTCCTCCCGGGTCACCATGTCGGAGTCGTAGGCGACGACGACCTTCTTGCCGACACTGGACAGCCGGACGCCCAAGTCGCAGTCCTCGGCGAGGCAGTTGGGGTCCCAGCCGTCGGCTTCCCGCAGGGTGTCGGTCCGTACGAAGACGGTGTTGCCGCCCAGCGGGATGAACCCCTTCTGCGCGTGCAGATGCAGCCGGGACCGGAACCAGAAGAAGTACTCCAGGCAGTTGCGCAGGCTGTACCAGCTGGAGTGGAAGTTGATGAGCTGGACGCCGCCCTGGACGACGTCCGCCCCCGTCGTCCGGAACGCGTGGTCGACATGGGCGAGCAGTTCCGGATGGACCTGGTCCTCGGCGTCGAAGACCCCGACGACATCGCCGCGGCAGTGCGGCAGCGCCGTGTTCATGGCCTTCGGCTTGTTCTTCTTCTCGTGCGTGTCGACGACGACGCGGACGCGCGGGTCGCGCACGGCGGCGCTGTCGGCCACCGCCGCGGTCTCGGGGTCGTCGTGCCCCACGATCACGATGATCTCGAAGTCGGTGTGCGTGGACTCCAGCAGGCGCTGGATGGTGTGGTCCAGCACGGCCTGTTCGTGCCGGGCCGGCAGCAGCAACGAGAACGAGACGTGCTCGTCCCCGTCCGGACTGCTGAAGCGGGTGGAGGCGAGCACTTCGGGCGTACGCCACGCGTGCATCTGCCACCACAGAGTGAAGGCGGCCATCCAGAACAGGGCAAGCGAAACAGCAGCGACGAATACGGACGTCAGCACAGCAGATCCCCCCAGATCCCAATCCCCCCGGCGCGACGGTGAGTTACCTCCGTCGCGTCACGGGGCCGAGACTATGGGCGGTCTGTGAAGAGGACAGGTGATTTCAGTGAAGAGCGTGTTTCCTCACCTTGCGACCCGGACCTGAGCATTTCTCTCGCTGGTCGCGTTTGGGATGGTTACGAGTCTGTCGTTTCACCTGCTCAGCGCGGTGCGCAACTGTTCGGGATCGGTAGTCGGCGCGTCACAGGTGAAGTTACGGCAGACATACGCGGCCGGTTCACCACCCACCAGTGGCCGGTTCGCGAGCAACGGCAGCTCCTCACTCTCCGCGACCCCGAAGGCGACCACCGCACCGGGCGCGGTCCCCAGAAGTGCCGTACGGTGCAAGGCCTTTGCGGCCTCGTCGTCGAGCGAAGGCCCTACGACGGCCACCTCGCGCGGCCCGTCGAGATACGCCTCGGCGACCGCGAGCCCCCACCCGATGAACCGCGGCACCCGCGGCCCGAGCGCCTTCACGACCCCCAACGCCCGCTCGGCGGCGCTGCGATGGGGCTCGGCACCGGTCTGCGCCGCGTAGCTCAGCAGGGCGCCCGCCGCCGCGGTCCAGCCGGACGGGGTGGCGTTGTCGGTCGGATCCTGCGGCCGGCGGATGAGCCGCTCGGCGTCGGCGGCGGTGTCGTAGAGCGCCCCCGACTCGTCCACGAACCCGGCGAGCACATGGTCCAGCAGGAACCCGGCGAACTCCAGCCACACCCCCTCCCCCGTGACCGACGCCAGCGCGAGAAAGCCCTCCGCGACATCGGCGTAGTCCTCCAACACCCCCGCGTTCGCCCCGACTTGCCCGTCCTTGCTGGTGCGGGACAGCTTGGCGTGCTCGTCGAGATGCAGCCGTACGAGGAGATCGGCGGCGGAGACGGCGGCCTCGACCAGGTCGGGCCGGTCGAAGTAGGCACCGGTCTCGGCGAGCGCGGCGACGGCGAGCCCGTTCCAGGCGGCGACGACCTTGTCGTCCCGGCCGGGGGCGGGCCGCTGCGAACGGGCGGCGAGGAGACGCCTCTTGACCGACTCGATCCTCCCGGCGTCGAACACGCCCTCGCTCTGCGGGAGTTGGAGGACGGACTGCCTCTCCTCGAAGGTGCCGTCGTCCGTCACACCGAAGTACTGGGCGGCGAGTTCGGCGTCGTCCTCGCCGAGCACCTCGGCGAGCTGCTCGGGCGTCCAGACGTAGTAGGCACCCTCGACATGCTTGCCGCTCCCGGTCCCGTCGTCGCTGTCGGCGTCGAGCGCGGAGGCGAACCCGCCCTCGTTGGTGCGGAGTTCCCGCACCATGAAGTCGGCGGTCTCGACAGCGACCCGGCGGGCCAGCTCGGACCCGGTGCTGCGCCACAGGTGCGCGTACACGCGGCAGAGCAGGGCGTTGTCGTAGAGCATCTTCTCGAAGTGGGGCACCACCCACTCGCGGTCGACGGAGTACCGCGCGAACCCGCCCCCGAGCTGGTCGTAGATACCGCCACGAGCCATCCGCTCACAGGTGTCCTGCGCCATCTCCAGCGCACCCTCGGAACCGGTGCGGGCGTGATGCCGCAGCAGAAACTCAATGACCATGGACGGCGGAAACTTGGGCGCGCCCCCGAATCCCCCGCGCTGCGGGTCGTACTCACGGGTGAGCCCCAGCAGCGCCTGTGCCAGCTCCTCCTTGCCGGGTGCCTCGGTGCCGCCGTAGTCGATCTCCCGCTGGGACAGATCCCGCGTGATCTTCCCGGCGACCTCGGCGACCTCGTCCCGCCGGTCGCTCCACGCACTGCGCACCCCTTCGAGCACCTGCCGGAAGGAGGGCATGCCGTGGCGGGGGGCGGGCGGGAAGTAGGTGCCGAAGTAGAAGGGTTCGGCGTCGGGCGTGAGAAACACGGTCATCGGCCAGCCGCCCTGCCCGGTGGCCGCCTGCACGGCCTCCATGTAGACGGCGTCGACGTCGGGGCGTTCCTCGCGGTCGACCTTGATGCTGACGAAGTGCTCGTTGAGGTAGTCGGCGGTGGGGTGGTCCTCGAAGGATTCGTGGGCCATGACGTGGCACCAGTGGCAGCTGCTGTATCCGACGCTCAGCAGGACCGGTTTGTTCGCCCTCCTGGCCTCGTCGAACGCCTCTTCCGACCAGGGCCACCAGTCGACCGGGTTGTCAGCGTGCTGGAGCAGATAGGGGGAGGTCTCATGGGCCAGTCGGTTCGGCATGGACCCATCGTGCCCGACGGGCGGCACAGGTCGTAGAACGGCCCGCAGCTTCCGCGCAGCGAACGGGTGATCGTCGCCCTCTCGCGCTCTCGTCTCCCCCGAAGGACACTCATAGGCCAGGGAGTTGCCGTCGGAGGGGGCGCGACATGCGGGACAGCCATCGGAGCGATGCCGAGCGGCTGTTGGCTCGGGCCGTGGAGGAGGAGGTGCGGCGTTCCGGCGGGCGCGTCGAGGCGCCGGTGCTGCTGGCGCGGTCACGGGCCGCGCTGGATGCCATGGCGGAGACGGCGGCGGAGGAGTACGCGGCCTATACGGGCGCGCTCGACGAGGCGGCGGCCGGGCAGCTCACCTTCGGGCAGCGGTACGCCAGGGAGGGCGGTGGAACTCCCTTGCTGGTGGCGGGTGTTGCCGCCGTGGCGGCTGTCGTGGCCGATCTGACCCTCGGTACCGGCGCCGGTACCGCGCTCGGCGCGGGCGTGACCGTCGGTGTCGTCGGTGCGGCGGCGACCGTCGTGAAAGTGACCGCCTCGCATCTGCCCGCCGCGCATCACCGGGCCGGTGCCGCCAACCAGCCTGGCGGGCCCGAGCAGTTGAGGTTGCAGTGGCTGACGGCCCTGGAGGTGCGGGGCATCCGCCCCTTCCTGGATCAGCAGCGGGTGCTCGCCGCCTCCACCGGGCCGACGAAGAAGCCGGGACCGCAGCTGCGCGGTACGGACAAGAGCGCGGCGGCGCGCAGACGGAGTGTGCTGGAGCAGTCGTTCGGTCAACTCCCGGAGCCGGTCGGGGCGTTCGCCGGTCGGCGGGCGGAGCTGGCGCGGATCCGGCAGCTGGTGCAGGCGGCCCGGGCGAGCACGGAGACCCGGCCGACCGTGGTCGTGCTGCACGGCGCGCCGGGTTCCGGCCGCACCACCCTCGCGGTGCGCGCCGCGCACGATCTGCGGGACCAGTTCCGCGGCGCGTGCGTGGTGGATCTGCGCGGCGACAGCCCGGGCGAGTCCCCGCTGCCCACCCGCGACGCCCTGCTGCATCTGCTGAACCGGCTCGGCGCGCCCCGCGAGCAACTGCTCTTCCGTGAGCGCTCCTCCCCCGACCAACAGGTCAGGCGGCTGGGCGAGTTGTACCACCAGCACCTGACCGGCCTCCCGGTGACGATCGTCCTGGACGACGCCTCCGATCCTGGGCAGGTGGCCACCCTGGTCCCCGAGCGGTCCGACAGTCTGGTCGTGGTGACCGCCCGCAAGCCTCTCGATCTTCCGGCCGAACTCGCCGCCTGGGTGCACCAGTTGCCGGTGGACGCGCTCGACGCGGCGGGTGCGGAGGAGCTGCTCGGCGCCGTGGCGCAGGACGGTTCGGGGCCCTACGACGCCGAATCCGACGAGCGGATCAGGGAGTTGTGCGGCGGGCTGCCGCTGGCGCTGCGGATCGCGGGCTCGTCCCTGGGACCGCGCTCGCCCCGCCAACTCGCCACGGATCTGGGCGCGTACGGCCCGGTCGAGCCCGTCGAGCGGGCGCTGTGGCTGCGCTACACCGACCAGTCCGACCCGGCCCGCACCCTGCTGCGCCGACTGGCGCTGGCCGGCCGGGCCTCGCTCGGCGCCGCGGCGGCCGCCGCCCTGCTGGCCACGGACGAGACGGAGGCCACCCGCCACCTGGTCGCCCTCTCCCGCGCGGGCCTCCTCGACCACGTCCGCGGCACCCGCTACCGTCTGCACGACCTGGTCCGCGCCTTCGCCCAGGCCCGCCTCCTCGACGAGGAGGAGTCCTCGGAACGTACGGCGGCGCAGGAGCGGCTGATCGTCAACTACGCCGAACTCGCCGACTCCGTACTGCGGTTGGTCGACGGCAACATGTCGACGCGCTCGGACCGCTTCGGACCGCACGGCTTCACCTCGCTCGACGAGGCGCTGCGCTGGCTGGACGACGAGTCCAGCTTCATCACCTCGACGCTGCGGCACGCGGAGGGCGTCGACCAGGGCGCCGTACTCAATCTGCTCGGTGCGCTGTGCGACTACTGCCTGCTGCGCGGCGACCTCTACCGGCTGGGCGAGATCAGCGAGTTGGCGCAGGCCGTCGACCAGGGGCTGCTCGTCCGGTCGGTGCAGTGGCGCACGGGTATCGCGGCCCGGCAGCTCGGCGAACTCGACAAGGCGCGCACCACCCTCACCTCCGTCGTCGACCTCTACATGGAGGCCCACCACGACGCCGGCGCCGCGCGCGCCCTCTGCTCCCTCGGCATCACCCTGCACCACCAGGGCAACCTCACCGAGGCGGCAGCAAAACTCCGCGAGGCCCTCGACCTGCAGGCCCCGCCCCAACTGGCCACGGACCGCGCCTGGACCATGCACGCCCTGGCCGCCGTCGAGCGCGACCGCGCCCGGCTCCCCGAAGCCATGCGGCTGTTGACCGAGTCCCTGGTCCTGCACCGCGCGGGCGAGTCCGTGCACGGCGAGGCCTGGGCCCACTTCCAGCTCGGCCAACTCGGCCTGCGCATGGGCGACATACCCCGCGCGGAGTCCGAACTGACCACCGCCCTGGGCCTCTACGGCCGTACCCGCGACGCCCGCGGCGAGGCCTGGGCGCTCACCCAGCTGGCCCGGGCCCGGCTGGTCGCGGGCGATCCGTCCCCGGCGGTGGACGGCCTGCGCACGGCCGCCTCCCGGCACCGCGACAACGAGGACGCCCGCGGTGAGGCCTGGACGGTCTACTACCTCGGCCAGGCCCTGGAGGAGACCGGCAACCTGGACCTGGCCGTACGCGAACTGGAACGCTCCCGCACCATGTTCTCCCGCATGCGGGACGTCTACGGCCTGGCCTGCGCCCGGCACCACTCCGCCCGCGTCACCCGCGACCAGCGCGCCGCCCAGACGGGTTCGCTGCGCAACTCCGGCTTCGCCCGCCAGCTCCTCGTCGACGCCCGCGCCGACTTCCAGCGCATCGGCGTCGCCCACGGCGAGGCGTGGACCTGCCTGGAGCTCGCGGTGGTCGACGCGGGCAACGCCCGTACCGCACAGGCGCTGACCCTGTGCGACGAGGCGCTCGGCCTGTTCACCTCGTACGGCGACCACCGCGGCGAGGACTGGGCCCGCTTCCTGCGCTCCACGCTCCTGCCGTACGCGGCCCCCGGCGGCGTCGAGGTCGGCACGGCGGTCGCGCAGGAGGAACTGGCGCAGCTCGCCCTCACCCGGCACCCCTACCGCGACGAGAAACTCGACGACTACGTGGAGGCGTACCAGCTGCTGCTGGAGCGGGGCGTGAACCTGGAGGCGGGCTGGCAGGCGTGGCGGCTGGGCATGGTGCCGAGCCGGCACGCCCGTGAGGTGATGGGGGTGGCGGTGCCGGACCGGCCCTGAGCACCCCCGCGCGCCCGCCCGGTCAGCCCTGCTTGGCCTTGGATGCGGCCGGGGCGGCCTCGGACTCCGCCTGCGGGTCCGGGGCCTCCTTGAAGTCGACCTTGTTCATCTGCTTGCTCATGGACTTCATCAGTCCCCATACGGCCAGGGCCATCACCGCGAAGACGATGAAACCGAGGACGCCGGGGGTGACCTTGTTCTCGTCGACCTCGGCGAGGGGGACCAGGTGCGTCATTGCCAGGGCTGCGCTTGAGCTCATATCAGGCATTGTCGCGGATGCCCGCGAAGAGGTCGTCCTCGGGGAGGGACGTATCGACCAGAGACTTCGCGAGCTCGTACTCCTCGGTCGGCCAGACCTCCCGCTGGATCTCCATCGGGACCCGGAACCAGCCGCCGTCGGGGTCGATCTGCGTGGCGTGCGCGAGCAGCGCCTTGTCACGGATCTCGAAGAACTCGGCGCACGGGATGTGCGTGGTCAGCGTGCGGTCCCGCATCGTCCCGGACTCGTCCCACCGCTTGAGCCAGTCCCCGTACGGAGACTCCAGGCCCCGGTCGAGGAGCGCCTTGTGCAGGGCCTCGGTGCGCTGCCGGTTGAAGCCCTGGTTGTAGTACAGCTTCTGCGGCCGGTACGCCGGGCCGCACTCCGACTCCGGGTACTTCTCGGCGTCGGTCGCGCCCTCGAAGGCCACCATCGAGATCTTGTGGGTCATGATGTGGTCGGGGTGCGGGTAGCCGCCGTTCTCGTCGTAGGTGGTGATCACCTGCGGGCGGAAGGAGCGGATCTGCTTCACCAGCTCGCCGGCCGCCTTGTCGACGTCCTCCAGCGCGAAGCAGCCCTCGGGCAGCGGCGGCAGCGGGTCGCCCTCGGGCAGCCCCGAGTCGACGAAGCCGAGCCACTCCTGCTTGATGCCGAGGATCTCGCGGGCCTCGTCCATCTCCTTCTTGCGTACCTCGTGGATGTGCTCCTCGATGTACTTGTCGCCCTGGAGCTTCGGGTTGAGGATGGAGCCGCGCTCCCCGCCCGTGCAGGTCACGACCAGCACGTCCACCCCCTCGGACACGTACTTCGCCATGGTGGCCGCGCCCTTGCTCGACTCGTCGTCGGGGTGCGCGTGAACGGCCATCAGTCGCAGCTGGTCAGTCAAGACTCAATCCTCAGTAAGTCGGCGCCCCGGTGTCCTGGGGTGCGATCGGCGGCTTCTATAGTGACCGAATCGGGAGGCGAAAAATTCCGGGGGCCGGTTTCGGAGGCCCCTTGAGCCCCTTGCCGGGAGGACGATCATGAGTACGGCGAGTACGCGACTGCCCGAGGGCCGCTACGGCACCTCGTCGGACGAGCGTGCCGACCACAAGCTCAGGATCGCCGGCGCCGTTCTCGCGGCGGTCCTCGTCGCCCTGGTCGGCTACTTCGCCTACCACTATGTCGTCGAGGCCAAGATCAGCGCCGAAGTGATCACTTTCCAGGCCTCGGACAACGAGGTCAAGGTGCATCTGGAGGTCCACAAGGACTCGGGCACCAGCGGCTACTGCACCCTGCGCTCGCAGGCCGCCGACCAGTCCGAGGTGGGCCGCGCCGACTTCCACTTCGGCGGCTCCGCGACCCGCATCGACAAGGTCGTCACCCTGAAGACGACGTCCAGGGGCACCACGGCCGAGCTGCTGGGCTGCCACTCCGACTGACATCACCCTCGTTGCGTAGGCCTTGACCTGCGTTGACGTATTTCTGATGCCTTATGTCCTCCCCCTGACGCCGTTGAATTGTTAGGCTCGTGGTTTCGCCCTTCCATGAAGGAACATTCTTCTGGGTAGGGCGATGCTTTGTATTCCCAGTACCTACGAGGAGCACCTGTGACCCAGACCAGCGAAGACGTCACCTGGCTTACGCAGGAGGCGTACACCAAGCTCAAGGAAGAGCTGGCGTACCTGTCTGGTCCCGCGCGCGAGGAAGTCACCGCGAAGATCGCGGCCGCGCGCGAGGAGGGCGACCTGCGCGAGAACGGCGGGTACCACGCGGCCAAGGAGGAGCAGGGCAAGCAGGAGCTCCGCATCCGGCAGCTGGTCCAGCTCTTGGAGAAGGCCAAGGTCGGGGAGGCTCCGGCGTCGGCGGACGGCGCGGTCGCGCCCGGCATGGTCGTCACGATCGCCTTCGACGGCGACGAGGACGACACGATGACCTTCCTGCTCGCCTCGCGCGAATACGCGAGCGCCGACATCGAGACCTACTCGCCGCAGTCCCCGCTGGGCTCCGGCGTGCTCGGCCACAAGGTGGGCCAGGAAGCGCAGTACGAGCTGCCCAACGGCAAGAAGGCCTCGGTGACGATCCTCAAGGCCGAGCCGTACAACGGCTGACCGACCCCCGGGACTCCGAGGTTTCGCCTTCGACGGGCCCCCGGCCGCCTTGCGGCGCCGGGGGCTGCGTCGTCCCGGTGTCGTCTCGGGTCTCCCCTCAGGCCGTCGCCGAGCGGTACTTCCGTACCGCCAGCGTCCGGAATATGAGGATGATCAGGAGCGAGTAGATCAGTGAGGCCCACACCGGGTGCACCATGGGCCAGGCGTCCGAGGGCGACTGTCCCGGGTTGGCGAAGAGGACCCGGCAGGCCTGCACGGTGGCGCTGAACGGGTTCCACTCGGCGATGTGCCGCAGCCACGGGGTCATGTTGCCCGTGTCCACGAACGCGTTCGAGATGAACGTCACCGGGAAGAGCCAGATCAGTCCGCCGGAGGTGGCCGCCTCGGGCGTGCGGACGGTGAGCCCGATCAGGGCGCCGATCCAGGTGAACGCGTACCCGAGCAGGAGCAGCAGGCCGAAGGCGCCCAGGACCTTGCCGGCGTTGGTGCCTCCGTCCGAGCCGACCCGCCAGCCGACCAGCAGGGCGACTATCGCGAGGACCAGGAGGGTCAGCGCGGTCTGCACGAGGTCCGCGAGCGTCCGCCCGGTCAGCACCGCGCCGCGCGCCATGGGCAGCGAGCGGAAGCGGTCGATGAGGCCCTTGTGCATGTCGTCGGCGATGCCCGCGCCGGAGCTGGCGGTGGCGAACGTGACGGTCTGCGCGAAGATGCCCGCCATCAGGAAGTTCTTGTAGTCGGTGGCGCTGGTGCTGCCGCCGATCTGCATGGAACCGCCGAAGACGTAGGTGAACAGCACCACGAACATGATGGGCTGGATCAGCCCGAAGATCACCATCTCGGGAATCCGGGACATTCTGATCAAATTGCGCTTGGCGACGACCAGGGAGTCGTGCACGGACTGGCCCAGCGCGCTGCTCGGTGCCGCGACCGGCACGGCGTCGGTGACGGCACTCACTTCGCGGCCTCCTTCTTGTGCTTGCGGTCCTTGGCGTCGGCGGTGGTGTCCGCGCCGCTGTCCTCGGTCTTCTCCTCGGCCAGGTGGCCCGTGAGGGAGAGGAACACGTCATCGAGGGTGGGGCGGCGCAGGCCGATGTCGTCGATCTCGATGCCCTCGGTGTCCAGCTCGCGGATGATTTCGGCGAGTAGCTTGGCTCCGCCGGAAACGGGCGTGGTGATCTTGCGGATGTGCTCCTCGACGGCGGTGTCGCCCTTGCCGAAGCCGCGCAGGCTGTATTTGTCCAAGAGGGCGGAGGCGATCTCGATGTGGTCGCGCTCGTGCACGACGACCTCCACGCGCTCGCCGCCGGTGCGGGCCTTGAGCTGGTCGGAGGTGCCTCGGGCGATGACCTTGCCGTGGTCGACGACCGCGATGTCGTGCGCGAGATGGTCGGCCTCTTCGAGGTACTGCGTGGTCAGGAGGAGGGTCGTGCCGCCGGAGACGAGTTGTTTGATGACCTCCCACAGCATCTGGCGGTTGCGCGGGTCGAGGCCGGTGGTCGGCTCGTCCATGAACATCACGGGCGGGGAGACGACCAGGGCCGCCGCGAGGTCGAGCCGGCGGCGCATGCCTCCGGAGTAGGTCTTGGCCGTGCGGTCGGCGGCGTCCACGAGGTTGAACTGGTCGAGCAGTTCGTCGGCCCGGGCCTTCGCGGCCTTGGCCTTCATCTGGTAGAGCTGGCCGACCATCTGCAGGTTCTCCCTGCCGGTCAGGTATTCGTCGACCGCGGCGAACTGGCCGGAGAGACCGATGGAACGCCGTACTTCGTTGGGCTGCTTGAGCACGTCGAGGCCGGCCACGGTCAGCTTGCCGCTGTCGGGTCGCAGGAGGGTGGTCAGACAGCGGACGGCGGTCGTCTTGCCCGCGCCGTTGGGCCCGAGCAGGCCCAGCACGGTGCCCTCGGGGACATCGAGGTCGACGCCGTCCAGAGCTTTCACGTCGCCGAAGGTTTTCACCAAACCTTCGGCATAGATGGCGCCTGGCATATCAGTCTCCACGTCGTCGGGGATTCTTCGAAAAGCCTAGGTTTGCGTGTGATGGTCCGCCTCCCGTTTTTCACAGGAACGGCGACACGAGACACACCATAACGCGATGTATCGCGTCTCTCAACAGATTTTCTCGAACGAGTGACGGAACAGGTGACGAACGGGCCTGACCTCAGTCGATGACCGTGTACCCCGCGTCGCGCAGGGCCTGGCCGACCTCGGCGCAGTGCACCGGCCCCTTCGTCTCCAGGTGCAGCTCGACCTCCACCTCGGTGAGCCCGAGCCGTGGGTCGGTCCGGACGTGGCTCACATCCAGGACGTTAGCGTCGACCACTGACAACACCCCGAGAAGCGTCGCGAGCGCCCCCGGCCGGTCCGTCAGCCGCAGCGTCACGGCCAGGTAGCGGCCCTGCGCGGACATGCCGTGGCGCAGGATGCGCTGGAGCAGCAGCGGGTCGACGTTCCCGCCGGACAGCAGCGCGACGACCGGTCCGTCGAAGGCACGCGGATCGCTCAGCAGCGCCGCGACCGGGCTGGCACCCGCCGGCTCGACAACCAGCTTGGCCCGCTCCAGGCACAGCAGCAGCGCGGTGGACAGTTCGTTCTCGGTGACCGTGCGGACCTCGTCCACGAGATCGGCGACGATCCCGAACGGCACGTCGCCGGGCCTGCCGACCTTGATGCCGTCGGCCATCGTCGCCGGGTTCCGGATCGACACCGGGCGTCCGGCCGCCAGTGAGGGCGGGAACGCGGCGGCGCCGGCCGCCTGCACGCCCACGATCCGCACGTCGGGCCGCAGCGCCTTCACGGCGACCGCGACACCGGCCGCGAGTCCGCCGCCGCCGATCCCGACGACGATCGTGCGCACCTCGGGGCACTGGTCCAGGATCTCGAGGCCGACCGTGCCCTGGCCCGCGATGATGTCCGGGTGGTCGAAGGGGTGGATGAACACCGCGCCCGTCTCATGGGCGTACTCCTGCGCGGCGGCCAGCGTCTCGTCGACCACATGGCCGTGCAGGCGCACCTCGGCGCCGTACTCCTTGGTGGCGCTGATCTTCGGCAGGGGTGCGCCCTTGGGCATGAAGACCGTGGAGCGCACGCCGAGGAGTGCGGAGGCGAGGGCGACGCCCTGGGCGTGGTTGCCGGCGCTCGCGGCGACGACACCGGCGGCGCGTTCCTCGGGGAGGAGTCCGGCGATACGGACGTAGGCGCCGCGCAGTTTGAAGGAGCCCGTGCGCTGGAGGTTCTCGCACTTGAAGTGCACCGGTGAGCCGACGAGCTGGGTCAGGTGCCTGCTGCCCTCCATCGCGGTCACCCGCGCCACGCCCGTGAGCATCTTCTGGGCGCCGCGCACATCGTCGAGGGTGACGGGTCGCAAGGAGTCAGCCGTGCTGTAGCTCATGACTCAAGCATCGCAGTTCACAGGCGCACGCCACGGCTGTGACCAAGCTCCGAGACTGGTTTGCGCAGCGCCGGTACGGGCCGCCTTCCAGCCCGTTACCCTGTCCCCCAACCCAGCACCCCCTTCATGAAGCGAGCCCCCGGCCATGCCCACAACACCTGAAATGTCGATGGACATGACGACCGTCGGTGAACCCGGTCTCCTCGACACGCTGCAGCACGAGGTGGCGGTCTTCGCGCGCCGTGCCGAACAGACCCGGCTCGGCGGAGTCGGACAGGTGCGCAACTCCATGGACCGCGCCGCGTATCTGCTGCTCAACCGCCTCGACAAGGAAGGCCCGATGGGCGTCAAGGCGCTCGCCGCGAGCATGGGGATCGACTCCTCGACGGTCACCCGGCAGGTGGCGCCGCTCGTCGACACCGGGCTCGTCAAGCGGACCTCGCACCCCGAGGACGGCCGCGCGGTGGTGCTGCAGCTGTCCCCGCGCGGGCAGTCGCGACTGGAGGAAGTCCGGTCGTCCAGGCGTCAGTTGATGGACGAGTTGACACACGACTGGGCGCCGGAGGAGCGCGAGGCGTTCTGCACGCTCCTCACACGCTTCAACAGCGCCCTCTCCGCGCGGATGGCGATGCCGGGCAACGAGCCGTCGCCCGCTTCCTGACCCTTCGGCTCGTGGGGCACACGCGCGTGGTGCCCGACTCCCGCCCCTTCGTACCGAACTCTTGACCTCACGACGGCCCTGGCCTCAGATGAGACCGGAGCCATCAGGGGGAGGGCTAGGTGCGCGAACGGCAGGTGTCCCAGGGCGCCCGCCGGGCCCGGGAGTTCGAGGCGTTCGTCGCGGGCGCGGCAGGGCGGCTGCTGCATGCCGCCACCCTGCTCACCGCGGAGGCCACGGACGACAACCCGCGCGCGCGACGCCTGCTGACGCTGTCGCTGGCCCACACCTACGCGTGCTGGGACCGGTTGCGCGGCGAGGACCCCTACGACCGTGCCCGGCAGTACCTGGCCAGCCGCTTCGCCCGCGCGGCCTGGCACCAGTACGGCGGCCTCGGCCGGGCCCGCCCCCACCCCGACAGCCCGCTGGGCGCCCTCGCGCCCCAGGAGCGGCTGATCGTCGTCCTCAGGTTGTACGAGGGGGTCGCCGAGGAACAGGCCGCCGCGCTGCTCGGGCTGCCCACGGAACGGGTGCGGACGATCTGCGAGCGGGCGACGGCGAGGCTGCTGCATCCGCCGCGCTCCCCGGCATCGAAGGTGGCGGGCGCCAAGGTGGCACCGTCATGAGGTCGCCGAACGGGGGTACGCGCGCGTGAACAGGCCCGAGCGGGAGGCGGCCGTACGGCGGATCATGGAGCGGACTCCGCCGCAGGTGCCGCCGGAGCTGTACGCGGACGTGCTGCGCCGCGGCGGGAGGATGCTGCGCCGCCGCAGGGCCGCCCGGCGGCTGATGTGGATGCTGATGTGCGCTGCGGTGGTGGCGTTCACCGTGTGGGCGCTGATGGTCCATCCCTGGGTGGAGCCGCCGTCGGAGACGACTCCACCGCTGTCCAACTGGTGAGAGCGGGCCCTAGCCGAGCGCCTGCTGCAGGTCCTCCAGGAGGTCCTGCACGTTCTCGATGCCCACGGAGAGGCGGACGAGGTCGCCGGGGACCTCCAGGGCCGAACCGGCGACGGACGCGTGCGTCATGCGCCCCGGGTGCTCGATCAGCGACTCGACGCCGCCCAGGGACTCGCCGAGCGTGAACACCTTGGCGCGGTTGCAGACCTCGACGGCCGCCTCCTCGCCGCCCTCGACCTGGAAGGAGACCATGCCGCCGAAGGCCCGCATCTGCTTGGCGGCGACCTCGTGGCCGGGGTGCTCCGGGAGGCCCGGGTAGAGAACGCGCGTCACGCGCGCGTGCCGGGTGAGCATGTCGGCGACCTTGGTGGCGTTCTCGCTGTGCCGGTCCATGCGCACCGACAGCGTCTTGGCGCCGCGCAGCACCAGCCAGGAGTCGAAGGGGCCGGCGACCGCGCCCATCGCGTTCTGGTGGTACGCCAGTTCCTCGCCGAGCGCCTCGTCGGCCGCGATCAGCGCACCGCCGACCACGTCCGAGTGGCCGCCCATGTACTTGGTCAGGGAGTGCACGACGACGTCCGCGCCGAGGGCCAGCGGCTGCTGGAGGTAGGGCGTGGCGAAGGTGTTGTCGACGACGAGCCGTGCGCCCGCGTCCCGCGCGATCTGCGCGACGACGGCGATGTCCGTGATGCCGAGCAGCGGGTTGGAGGGGGTCTCCACCCAGACGACCTTGGTCTTCGGGGTGATGGCGGCCCGTACCGACGCCGGGTCGCTGGTGTCGGCGACCGACCACTCGACGCCCCACCGGGAGACGACCTTCGCGAAGAGGCGGAACGTGCCGCCGTACGCGTCGTTTGGGATGACGACGTGGTCGCCGGGGCTGAGCAGCGTACGCAACAGGCAGTCCTCGGCCGCCAGTCCGGACGCGAACGCGAGACCTCGGCGACCGCCCTCGAGGGCGGCGAGGTTCTCTTCCAGGGCGGTCCTGGTGGGGTTGGCGCTACGGCTGTACTCGTAGCCGCCGCGCAGACCGCCGACGCCGTCCTGCTTGTAGGTCGAGACCTGGTAGATCGGCGGGACGACCGCGCCGGTGAGGGGATCGGCGGTGTTGCCCGCGTGGATCGCGAGGGTCTCGAAGTGCTGACTGATGTGCCTGTCGCTCATGGGGCCGAGCGTAGTGCGCTCGCGGAGTGAACGACGATCCGGACGCTCTCGGCGGAACGACGCGGGTTTTCCACAGGGTGGTGGGCCGGGTTGGCCAATTGTCGGACCCGTCTGGTTCGCTTGAGGCATGGAGATTCTCTGGGTCCTGATGGCGCTGCTCATGATGGGTTTCGTGCTGCTCCCGTACCTGCGGCGCAGGCGCGGGATGATCGAGCAGGTCTCGCCGGGCCACCCGGACGCCGCGGACCCGGCGACCTACGGCTTCGTGCGCGAGGAGGAGCTGGACATCCGTATGCCCGGCCCCGACCAGGACCTGCTGGACGTCCTCGACCTGGTGCAGCGCACGCAGGACTACCGCGCGGCGATGCAGTTGCTGGCCGGCACCGAGATCACGGGCGAGCTGCGCTGGCAGCGGGTGCAGGCCTTCGCGGGCGCCGCCTCGCTGGAGCTGCAGCAGCGGCCCGGCGGGGTCAGCGAGACGCCGGGCGGGCAGTGGCTGCGGGTGTGGCGGGCCGAGCACCCGAAGGACGCGGGCGGCGCGGCCGTGCACGCGGAGTTCCTGGTGCAGCAGGCGTGGCGTACGTCGACGCGGGGGACGGACGAGTTCCGGATCATCATGGAGGAGGCGAAGGACGCCTGCGGGCAGGCGGCGCTGCTCTCCCCCGGTGACCCGGTCCCGTACATCGTCGAGTTGTCGGTGGCCCGTGGACTGGCGTATCCGCAGCCGGAGTTCGAGCAGCTGTGGCTGAGGATCCTGGACCGTGCGCCGGCCCACATGGGGGCGCATCTGGCGGCGCTGCACTACTGGTGCGAGAAGTGGCACGGCTCGCGCGAGCTGGCGAACTCGTTCGCGGAGTCGGCCGCCGCGCGGGCCCCGCAGGGCTCCCTCCTCGCCGCGATGCCGCTCTTCGCGGTCTTCGAGCACCTCCCCGAGGTGAATCTGGTCAGCAGCTTCTACCAGAGCGAGGTCGTGGAGAAGGCGATCCACGGCGCGCTGTTCGCCGTGCACGCGGCCCGCCCCGACGACCCGATGCTGGCGCACGTCCGCCATCTGCTGGTCTTCTTCCTGGTCCGCGCGGAGCGCTGGTCCGAGGCGATGAACCAGCTCATACACATCGACGGCCATGTCGGAGCCCTCCCGTGGACGCTGTCGCCCGACCCGGCGGCGGAGTTCGCGGTGTACCGGGCGCTGGCGGTGGCGGGGTACGAGGCGAACGGCGGGAGTCCGGCGAGCCTGCCGCACTGACGGCGGGGGCCTCAGGGGCGGCGAGGTCGGGCAGCCGCCGCCGTCTGCGAAGGCGGGACCGGAATTCTCGATGCGCCCCACCCGTTGACAGTTCGGACTCGGACTCACCCCGGGGCCCGTTGGGAGAGCGCATGTTCCTGCACAGCCGTACGCCCCAGCTACCGACCCCCGAGCAGGCTCTGCAAGGCCGGCCGGAGCGGATGTTCACGGTCCCCGACCGGCACGTCGTCCTCGGTACCCCGTTGCTCGGCCCCTACCCCGAGCACCTGGAGATCGCCGACTTCGGGATGGGCTGCTTCTGGGGTGCCGAGCGCAAGTTCTGGCAGCTCCCGGTGGGGGTGTGGACGACCCTGGTCGGCTATCAGGGCGGCTACACCGAGAACCCGCACTACGAGGAGGTCTGCTCGGGCCTGACCGGCCACACTGAGGCGGTCCGCGTGGTCTACGACCCGGAGCTGATCTCGTACGACAAGCTGCTGAAGACGTTCTGGGAGTCCCACAACCCGACGCAGGGCTTCCGCCAGGGCAACGACGTGGGCACGCAGTACCGCTCCGCGATCCACCCCCACACCCCCGCCCAGTCAGCCGCCGCGGAAGCCTCCCGCACGGCCTACCAACAGGTCCTCACGCGCTCGGGCTTCAGGACGATCACCACGGAGATACTGCCGGCGGAGGGGCGGGTGTTCTATCCGGCGGAGGGATACCACCAGCAGTACCTGGCGAAGAATCCGGCGGGGTACTGCGGGATCGGGGGGACGGGGGTGTCCTGTCCGGTCGGTGTGGCGCGGATCGATGGCTGACCGCTCGGCGCCCACGGCGCAGGAGGCGTTCACCACGCTGATGCGCGCACGGATCGCTCCCGGTCTGCGCGCGCTGGGCTTCAAGGGGTCGGGGCAGACGTACGAGCTGCCCCATCTCGAAACCTGGGCTCTCATAGGCTTCCAGAAGTCCACGCACAACACCGCGGGGCGGGTCGAGTTCACTCTCAACGTGACCGTGGCCGACAAGCTCGGCTGGGCCCGGGCCCGCAGGAGTCAGCCGCACCTGCCCGCCCGCCCCAGCCCGAACACGGTGTACGGTCCCGCTGCCTGGCACCGCCGCATAGGCCAACTCCTTCCCGCGAAGCGCGACACTTGGTGGACCATCTCGGCCACGACCGACCCGGGGCCCGTTGCCCGTGGTGTCATCACCGTGGTGACGGAGTACGCGCTCCCAGCCATTCGGGAGCAACGGCGTTCATGACCGCCGAGTCGGAACACCAGCGGTAAACCAGTGCCCCGCCCCCACTCACCCCCACCCTGAACCCCATGGAACAACCGCACCGCCAGATCCGTGTGATCCGCTCGGACAGCACGGTCACCGTCTATCAGGCGTACGCCCCCGAAATCGGTCTGCCCGCGGTTCGTGAGGGCCGTTTCACCGGCGCGTGGAAGCGCGGGCGCATGCCGTGGACGGCAGTTCCGCAAGCTCGTGGCGCTCGTGCGGCGTCGAGGTTGGAGGCAAGCCCATCGGCGGCCGGCCGTAGGCCCTGCCTCTGGCGGACCACGTATTGCTGGTGGCGGCGTACTGGCGGACGAACCTGACGATGCGGCAGCTGGGGCCTCCGTTCGGGATCTCGAAGTCGGAAGCGGACCGGGTCATGGATCACATCGCTCCACTTCTTGCTTCGGCCCCGGTCCGGCGCAGGCACCCGGCCGACACGGTCCTGGCCGTGGACGGCACCCTGGTCCCGACCCGCGACAGGAGCGTGGCCGCTTCCAGTAGGAACCACCGCTGTTGCACCAACCACAGATGGTCATCGACGCCAACGCCCGACTGGCCGTGGCGGCCGAACGCCACTGCCCGGCAACCGCCACGACGCCCGTGCCCACCGGGAATCAGGCGTGGACCGGGTGGTGAAGTACGCGCCTGTCCTCGGCGGCGGCGACCATCGCGGCACACCCGTCCTCAGCCCGCACTGGCCACGTAAAGACCGACCGCTCACGCCTGAGCGGCAAGCCGACAACGCCGTTCACCGCCGGGCCGGAGCCCGTCTGCGTCAGTTGAGCTGCCGAGTGCTGATGACGTCCCCATCATGACAGCTCGGAGGCCCTTTTTCGTAGGAGCGATCGCACAGCTCAGCAGCCTTGTCCGGGCCATGCTCCGGCTCTCAGAATCGCCGTCATGGATCACGCGGACAAGGTCGATCAGGACGCAGTACTGCGGGCACGGACGATGTTGCTCGGATCGGGCCGACTGAGCCTCGGCCATCAGGTCGAGGCGTACCGAATGCTTTCGGTGGTCAGTCCTCTGACCTACCTGCCGAAGCTGACACAGGCACTGCTCTCGTACGGGTACGAGCCGGAGGTCCGGGACCTGCCTGAGGTGCGGTTGGCTCGCCATGCCGAGGCGGCTGTCACGGCACGGCGCGTCGACGCCGGCGAGCCGAAGAGGACCGAACTGCTGGTACGTGCCCTGTCCGCGTACCGGTACGAGCTGTATGCCGTCGGACGACGGGCAGAAGGCTTCGCTGTGTGCGAGGAGATGGCCGAGGCCGGGCGGTGGGGTTTCGCCCATGGGCAGGTGAGCAGTTCCGTGTACGGGCACGGGCCGCTGGCCGCCGTACTGGCCGAGGACGGGCGTCATCAGGAGGCCGCGGAGCTGTGCGGGAAGATGGTCCGAGCCGCTCGCTCGGAAGGCCCGGGGAAGGTCTCTTTCTGGGCCACGGTTGCATGGGCGGCCGAACTGGATGCCACCGGACGTCACGACGCGGCCCTGGAGGTGTTCGCGGAGATCGTTGACGGCAGCCGTACCGAGGTCGATGGCGAGGGAAGCTCCCCGCTGGCCATCGTGGTGTGGCAGCTGGTCCACCAGGCCGGGATGCTGGACGCCGCCGGGCGCCACGTCGAGGCTCGCGAGGCCCGACAGGACGCCCTGGCCTTCCTCTCCGAGCTGGACAGGACCGGGGAGCGCAGGAGTTGGAGCAACATCCTGTCGTGGTGGACCACTCTGTATGCCCTGTCGGGTCGATCGGCGGAGCCCGTGGGCCGTCCGAGTGCCCCGGCGCCCCCGTTCGGCCTGCCGTTCCTCGACTGGTCACCCGACATCAAGCAGACGTACTTCGAGAACCTGCCCGCCCTCGAAGAACAGGTCGCCGATCTGAGGAAGGCGGCCACGAGCGACCCCCGCGAAAATCTTCCGGCACTGGTGGCCCAGCACCGAAGACTCACCATCCGTTCAGCCCTGTACTGGGAGAAGCGCAGCCACCGCATCCTGAAGCAGCTCCGCCCGGTCTTCAACGAAGGGGTCGTGCTTGCACGCCAGTTGGCCGACGCGGTGGGCACGGATCAAAGCCGGGAAGCACTGGGACAGGTCCTGACCGACCGTTCAATGTTCCTTGTCGCCGCCAAACAGTACGGCGAGGCCTACGACGACTACCTTGAGGTCCTCGACCTGCTGGGCTGACGAGTCGGGTGGGCGGCCGGTCGAGGCGGGGATCATGGTCTCGTGACGAAGTGGACGAAGGAAACGCCTCCGGCCGGGCGGTCCGAGCAGGAGCCACAACTCTCGGCCTACCAGAGGGCGATGCGCAGCCGGCTTCTCGCGGCCTCCGTGGTGCCCGCGCCCAAGCCCTGGCGGCCTGTCTTCGAGTACGAGTACGGCGTCCCTGTCGGCGGACTGCTCGGCATCGGCTTCGCGACGGACCCCGATACCGGCCACGATCTGGTGATGGTCGTCTCGTACGACGGGCACGGTCTCTTCGACGCCGTCACCGGCGAGAAGATCGCAAGGGACCGCGACCCCGCCCCTGAGGACAGCACCCCCGACGCAGTCGCCGATCTGTCCTGCCCCGGGCTGGGGCCGCTCGCCGGAAGCCGCGTACGCATCGCCGGGCTCTCCGGCGGCGGACTGCACACCACCACCGAAGACGGCTGGGCCCTGGAAGTGGTCACCCCGGCCTGGCCGAACGATCGGATCCTGCTGTCCAGCGACGGCGGGCTCCCCCACGCGGGACCGCACGGAGAGGAGTGGTGGCACATCTTCCACTCGGACCACTCCACCTTCCGTGCAGCCGGCTTCTCCCCCTCCGGCCTGACGATCGCCGTGGCGACGAGCAGTGACCTCAGCCTGTGGACCCGCAGTACGGACGACCGTCAAGCCGACGGCCAGGACATGACCGAGTTCGGGTGGAAGAACAGAAAGGAGCGGAGTTGAGCGTCACAGGTGTGTGGATAGTCGGCGCCGTGCCTGACCAAGGGGTACGGGACGTGCTGAGCGCTTCGGTTCAGAACTGGTCGCCGGCACCGGTGCACCGTGAAGAGCTCGGGGAGCTGGCTTGGTGGCGACGCAAGGCGCAGGCGTCCATGTTCACCACGTCGACAAGCTCTCCCGGCGATTGGAGCGCCGGGGAGGACGCACTCCGACTGAGCACCTTCTTCGACGCCTGCCACGACGACTCCGACGGCGCGGAGGAGCTGCGCGACGCCGTCATGGACCAGTTCCCACCCGATGTCGAAGAGGGTTTGTTCGTGGCCACGGCGCGCAAGGCGAGCCCCTTCTCCGCCCTCGCCTACGCCCTGGGTCCCGACGCGACGCTGCAACTGCCGGGCTGGTTCGGGGACTTCCTTCTCGACGCCGGGCAAGTCCGCACTCAACTGCCTGCGGCCGAGGAGACTCTCACCCTGACCGGAGCCACACGTCGCGACGCGATCGAGCGGATCCATGCGTGGATGACCGGGCTGGGGGACGATCCCGCCCACGACGCGGACGAACTTCTTGACGGCCCGCTGCGCGTCCTCCGCCACGCCGCCCGTACGGGGCAGGGGGCAGCCGGCCAAGTCCGCTGGTACTGACGTGGTCGAACAGCCGATTGTGCCCCGACTTCGCGTGCCCGTCCGCGGCGAGTTGCACTCCGCCACGCGGCTGTTGCCCCAGGAACTCCCTTATCCCGTCGGCGAGGAATCACTCGCCCACCTCCTGGACGGGATCGCACCTGCTCCGAACCACGCCCCTGCGCCTCACGGACCGACGCCATAGGTCCCGGCGGGATACGGGATTCGGCGAGAACAACCCGTGGTCGTACGGCCGAACAGCTTCCCGTCCCTTTCGACAGCAGGGCATCGCATGACCGCGGCCAGAGGCAGCCGTCATTCAAGAGAACGTAATTTGACCGATTAGGATGAAAAGACGCCAAAGCCCACCACCGCGATGCCGATCACCTTACGGTCCCGGTATCTCGGCACGTTTCTGCCGATAAACGACAGAGGAGGCAGCGGTGGCACCCACTCACTCAGCGGTTCAGGTCCGGGTGAACGAAGGCGTTTTATGGGTGGCGGGTGAGGCTTACCCCTTGCGCAACATCTCCCACGTGGGACAACGCAAACTGGCGGTCGACAAGAAGGCGGCCTGGAAGCAGTTCATCGTGCGCTCGCTCATCTGCCTGTTCTTCGGCAGTTTCCTGGCGGCCGGCGCCGGAACCATCGGTGTGGTGATCCTGCTCGCCCTGGAGGCCCTGCTGATCTGGCGGCTCGTCACCGCGCTCGGCAAACCGGACCTGTTCGGCCTGGTCCTCAACACCTCGGGCACTCAGCGCGACGCCGTGTGGTCCACGGACAGCGGCGAGATCCACTATCTCGTGGGCGAGATCACCAAGGCGATCGGCCACCCGGACATCGCCCAGGTGATCTACAACGTGCAGCACGCCGTGCAGGGGGACCTCATCAACCAGTACGGGGCCGGAAGCATCGGCAAGGCCACCCACACCGGCTCCGGCAACATCGCGGCCTCATGAGCGGCGACAGTTTCCACCAGTACGGCGCCGGAAGCATCGGCAAAGCCACCCACAGCGGCTCCGGTGACATCGTGACCGGCGGCAAGAACGGGCCGGGACCGGAGGCGGGGCCGTCACTCGCCGGCCTGCTCAGGGAGATCGACGAGTTGAGGCGGTACCTGGACGCGAGCGACCGGGCGGAGGTCGACGCGACGGTCGAAGAGATCCGTTCGAATCCTTCCGAGGAACGATTCGGCAGGCTGCTGCGGAGGATCGCCGGCATCGCCGCCGTCATCGGGGAGGCGGGGGTCCCGGTGATCACCACCGTCAGGGCGCTGCTCGGCTCGTCGTAGTGCGAAGGGGCGATCCCCGATGGGCGAGGAGGACGGCCGTGGCACTTTCGACTCACGCGGTGCTACGGCCGGTTCGCCCGTGAAGCGGATGTCACACTCGGCGCCGTTCCGGCCCTCTTGTCGGCAGAACCGACTTGAAGCTTGAAGAGGGGAGACCCCCGTGAACATCGTCATCTTCGGGGCGAACGGAACGACCGGGCGGCTGGCCGCCGAACAGGCCGGGGCCGAGGGGCACGCCGTCACCGCTGTGACGCGACGTCCCGCGGACTTTCCGGTACGCGGTCCACGGCTGCGGGTGCTGGAGGCGGACGTGCTCGACCCCGCCGCGGTCGAACGCGCCGTGGCCGGGCAGGACGCCGTGATCTCGACGCTCGGCGTCCCGTACGGCCGAAGGCCGGTCACCGTGTACTCCGTCGGCATCCGGCACATCACGCGGGCCATGGCCAGGCACGACGTCCGACGCGTCGTCGGCGTGACCTCGACCGTGCTCTTCGGGACGGCGGCGCCCGGTGAGGGCCTTCTGTTCCGGAAGGTGCTGGAGCCGTCCGTCGTACGTTTCATGGGGCGCACCGTGTACGACGACATGCGGCGCATGGAGGAGATCCTCCGCGAGACCGATCTCGACTGGACGGTCGTCCGCCCCGGCGGCCTGTTCGACACCGACTCGGTGAGCGACTACCGGGTGGGCAGGGAGCGCCTTCCCGGCCGGTACACCGCGCGGGCCGACCTCGCGCACGAGTTGCTGCGGCAGGCCGTCGACGACGACCGGCATGTGCACGCCTTCGTCGACGTACGCACCACGCAGGGCACCCCGAGCTTTCTCGACCTGATCCGCAACGAGGCGTTCGGCGGCAAGGGCGAGAAGAGTGGGAACACGAAGGGGCGCGTCCATGGCTGACGGACGGTTCGAGTTCGACGACACGGTCCACCTGGCACCGGAGAGCTCGTTCGTGCTGCTCCCCCGGTGGCCGGTAGCACTGCCTGGAGGACCTGTTCGAGGCGGGGTCCACCGTGCTCACCGACGGCCGGATGGATCCTGCGAAGATCAATCCGGTCGCGGCCCCGTACGACATCGCGTACGAGGAGTCACCACAGGACGACGGGTGACGTGAGCACGGCCCGGCCGTGGAGTCCCGGCCGGTCGGCCTTGACTCCCGCCGGGCCGGCTCGGGGTCAGCCCTCCGCGCGGGCCGGCAGCCGCCATCCCGGGCGGGGGAAGTGGCAGGTGTAGCCGTCCGGGTAACGCTGGAGGTAGTCCTGGTGCTCGGGCTCGGCCTCCCAGAAGGGGCCGACCGGCTCCACCTCGGTGACGACCTTGCCGGGCCACAGGCCGGAGGCGTCCACGTCGGCGATCGTGTCCTCGGCGATCCGCTTCTGCTCGTCGTCCACGTAGTAGATCGCCGAGCGGTAGCTGAGGCCGATGTCGTTGCCCTGGCGGTTCTTGGTGCTCGGGTCGTGGATCTGGAAGAAGAACTCCAGGAGCGCGCGGTAGTCGGTCTTCTCAGGGTCGTAGAGGATCTCTATGGCCTCCGCGTGCGTGCCGTGGTTGCGGTAGGTCGCGTTCTCCACGTCACCGCCGGTGTATCCGACGCGGGTCGCCGTCACGCCCGGGAGCCGGCGGATCAGCTCCTCCATCCCCCAGAAACACCCGCCCGCCAGCACGGCCCTCTGCGTCTGCGCAGCCATCGCGATCCCTCCACTTTCTGTCGGCTCGGTCACCCACAGTCCACAACGCTCGGGGGCGCCCTGCGATTCCGCACCCCGCACACCGGCCGGAATGCCGTACGACTGGACGACCGCGCCGCCGTGCTCCCCGTCACCTTCAGTATCGCGCGGCGCTCTCGAGCAACGGCGGATACACGGCGCTCGGTACTCCGTCGACCGTCGCGCCCGCGTACTTGAGCATGGCCCCGACCTGCTGGTTGAGGTCGTGGGGGAAGTTGAGGGTGGGTGCGGACGCGTCGTCGAGGGTGGCCGTCTGGGCCGGGGTGAGCCGGAGGTCCAGGGCGGCGAGGTTGGCTTCGAGGTGGGAGAGGGTGCGGGGGCCGATGAGCGTCGAGGTGACGCCGGGGCGGGAACGGACCCAGGACAGGGCGGTGGCCGCGGAGGTCGCGCCCGCCTGCTCGGCCACCTCGGCGAGGGCGTCGATCACCTTGAACTGGGCGGGAGTCGGGGCGCCGAGGACGGCGGAGCGCCTGGTGTCGGCGGGAGTTGCCCGGGTGCGGGTGTATTTCCCGGACAGGTAGCCGCTCTTGAGCGGGCTCCACGGCAGGACGCCCATCCCCGCGTCCTGGGCCAGCGGGATCAGCTCGCCCTCGATGGTGCGTTCCAGGAGGGAGTACTCCAGCTGGAGTGCGGTGATGGGCGTCCAGTCGCGCAGCAGCGCCATGGTGTGGGCCTTCGCGGTGAACCAGGCGGGGGTGTCGGAGAAGCCGACGTAGCGGATCCTGCCCGCCGTCACCAGGTCGTCCAGGGTGCGCAGGGTCTCCTCTACCGGCGTGGAACGGTCGTGGTTGTGCAGCCAGTACAGGTCGATGTAGTCGGTGCGCAGGCGGCGCAGCGAGTCCTCGACCTGGCCGAGGATCGCCTTGCGGCTCGCGCCGCCGCCGTTGGGGTCGCCGAGGTGGAGGTTGCCGTAGAACTTGGTGGCGATGACCAGACGGTCGCGCAGGCCCGGGCGGGCGGCGAGGAAGTCGCCGAGGATCGCCTCGGAGTGGCCGTTGGTGTAGAAGTTCGCGGTGTCGACGAAGTTGCCGCCGCGGTCGAGATAGGCCTGGAGGATCTTCTCGGACTCCTCGACGCCGGCGCCGAAGCCGCCGTCCTCGCCGAAGTTCATCGCCCCGAGGCAGAAGGGGCTGACCTTGAGACCGGACCGGCCGAGACCGACGTACGAGTCGAGTGCGCCGAGTGTCATGAAAGTGCTCCTGTGGAGAGTGGGCGGGAAACCGACTCTTCGATCACACCACTGTGAGCAGGTATGTTGTTAGGGCGATACTGTCGTGCTCTTGCACGATCCTGTCGAATTGAGAGGTGGGTGGATGTACCCTCGCACCCTCCTGAGCGAACTGCGTGCCCTGATCGACCGGCACGCCGACCGTGCACCCCTCGCCGTCGACGGTCTGCTGCTGACCAGGGCGGTCCGGCCCGAGGAGCCGAGTACGAGTCTCGCCCGTCCGGTGCTGGCGGTCGTCGCGCAGGGCTCGAAGCGGCTCACCCTGGGCGACCGCGTCCATGACTACGGGGCCGGGCAGTACCTCGTCGTCTCGGTCGACCTGCCGGTCGCCGGCCACTACACACAGGCCGACCCCGAAGTACCCTTCCTCGCCTGCGGGTTCACCCTTGAACCCGCGAAGATCGCCGCACTGCTCCTGGAGGCGGGCGCCGACCCACTCCCTCGCAGGACGGCCCCGCACGGGCTCGCCGTGTGCGACGCGCCCGCCGAACTCCTCGACGCGACAGTCCGGTTGCTACGGCTGCTCGACCGCCCCGGCGACGCACAGATGCTCGCGCCGCTGATCGAGAAGGAGATCCTTTGGCGGCTGATCACCGGTGAACAGGGCTCTCTCGTACGGCAGATCGGGCTCGCCGACAGTCAACTCACCCATATCGGCAGGGCCATTCGCTGGATCCGGGACCACCACACGGAGACGCTCCGCATCGAGGACCTGGCCCGCCTGGCCGGCATGAGCGCCTCCCCCTTCCACCGGCACTTCCGCGCGGTGACGGCGCTGACCCCGATCCAGTACCAGAAGCGGATCCGGTTGCAGGAGGCCCGGCTGCTGCTGATGAGCGGCGCGCGGGACATCGCCGACATCGGTTTCGCGGTCGGTTACGACAGCGCGTCCCAGTTCAGCCGCGAATACCGCCGCGAGTTCGGCAGACCGCCGGGGCAGGACGCGCTCCGACTGCGGGGCGAGGCAGCGGCCTCAGCCCCATGACTCCCCCGGCAAAAGAGTGTGACGGCACCCCGTCAACAGGCTTTGATGCGTGCGTGAGTGAGCCGAGCAAGCCCCCCGCCCCCGTCCCCAGCACGTTCCTGATCGGCGGAGGATGGGGCACCCCTGTCGTCCACGAACCCTTCCTGCGCGCCGCGGGCGGATCCGCGCGCTCCGCGCCCCGTATCGGCTGTGTGATCGTCGACGAGGGGGACGGCGACGGGGACCGTCAATTCGCGCGCTACGACGGCGTGTTGAGGGGCGCCGCCGACTGCGTGCCTGTGCCGGCGCTCGTGCCGGTCGGCGGGCGCTTCGACCTCGGCGCGGTCTCGGACGTGGACGGGCTGCTGGTGTGCGGTGGGCTGACTCCCGCCTATCAGGACGCCTTCGCCGGCTGTCTCGGCCTGTTGCCCGGCCTCCTCGCCGAGCGGGGCATCCCGTACGCCGGGTTCTCCGCCGGAGCGGCCCTCGCGGCGCGGTCGGCCGTCGTCGGCGGGTGGCTGCTGGACGGCGTTCCGGTGTGCCCGGAGGACTCGGCGGAGGATCTCGAAGAGATCGCCGTACGGCCGGGGTTGGGGCTCGTGCCCTTCGCGGTGGACGTGCACGCGGCGCAGTGGGGGACGCTGCCGCGGTTGATCGCGGCTGTCAGTCGCCATCGGCTTCCGCATGGTGTCGCCCTCGACGAGAACACACTCGTCGAGGTGGCGGCGGACGGGCGTGCGCACGTCTCCGGGCTCGGGCGCGCGCACTCGGTGCGGCCCGCCCCGTACGACGGTGGTGTGCTCGTGCGGTCCTACGGAGCCGGCGGGTCGTTTCTCGCGCACTGAGCCCCCTGGCCGACCCGCTCCGACGGCAAGCTAAGGTAAGCCTTACCTGGCCAGTTTTCAGTGGAGAGTCGGAGTGACAGTGACAGTGCGTGCGTTCAAGAGGAAGGCTGTCACGGCGGTGGCCGCCGTGACCGTCGTCGGGGGGTTGCTGGCCGGGTGCTCGTCCTCCTCCGCCGACAACGATGCCGAGAAGACGACCGAGGGAACACAGAACAAGGTGATCGGCGCCTCGGAGGGGCCGTCCGCCGCACCGAGCACCCTCGCGACCGGCATGGGCGCGGACACCGACACCGACGGGACCTTCCCCCGTACCGTCACACACTTCGAGGGCAAGACCACCATCACGGCGAAGCCCACGAAGATCGCCGTGCTGAGCACCGGGCAGCTCGACGACCTGCTCTCCCTGGGCACCGTCCCGGCGGTCACCACCCGCGCCGAGAACGCCGGGCTCGTCCCCGACTACCTCGCGAAGGCCTTCCCCTCGGACAAGTCGGAGCTCGCCGCGATGACGGACGCGGGCACCCGCACCGCGCCCAACCTGGAGACGCTGGCCGCCGCCAAGCCCGACCTGATCCTCGTCAACGACTCGCTCGGCGACCTCTACCCCAAGCTGTCGAAGATCGCGCCGACCGTCGTCACGGCCGGCAACGGCATCAACTGGAAGCGCGACCTGCTGCTCGTCGGCGACGCGATCGGCAAGGGGCAGCAGGCACAGGAGCTGCTCGACGGCATCGTCGAGGACGCGCACGAGAAGGGCGAGGCGCTGTCGAAGACCTCCGTGTCCATGCTGCGGTTCACGCCCGGCCGGACCCGGATGTTCGGCGTCTCGTCCTTCACCGGTTCGATCGCGGTCGACATGGGGCTCGACCGGCCCAAGTCGCAGCAGTTCAAGGCGATTTCGCAGGACATCGGCGCGGAGAGCATCGACTCGGCCGACGGTGACTGGATCTTCTACTCGGTGCAGGGCGACGCGGGCAAGACGGACGCGGCGAGCGTGCTGGCCGGACCGCTGTGGAAGTCGATGAAGGCCGTGAAGGCCGGGCACGCGGTGAAGGTCGACGACGACCCCTGGTACCTCAACGCGGGCCCCACCGCCGCCCGCCTCGTCGTCCTCCAACTCGCCGAGGACATAAGCAAGTAGTGAGTTCCACAAGGTCATGAAGGTCATGAAGGTCATGAGCCTCAATCGCCTCGCCTGGCCGGCGGCCACCCTCGCGGTGGCCGCCGCCGTGCTGCTCAGCCTCGCCGTCGGCACCCGCCAGATCCCCCCGTCCGCGGTGTTCAACGCCCTTCTGCACGGCGGGAGTTCACCGGACGCCCTGGTCGTACGGTCGCTGCGGCTGCCCCGCACCGAGATCGGACTGACGGCGGGCGCGGCGCTCGGCGTGGCGGGCGCCGCACTCCAGGCCGTCACCCGCAACCCGCTCGCCGACCCGGGCATCCTCGGCCTCAGCCAGGGCGCGGCGGCCGGTGTCGTCCTCGCCATCGCGACCGGCCTCGCGAGCGGCTTCGAGGGCTACGTCTGGTACGCCTTCGCCGGTGCCGTCCTCGCCGCCTGCCTGGTCTACGGCATCGCCGCGCGCGGCCGGGGCGGCGCGTCCCCGGTCAAACTCGCCCTGGCCGGGACGGCGTTGTCCGCGATGACGGCGGGCGGGACGACCGTCCTCCTGACCTCCAGCTCGGCCACGCTCGACCAGTTCCGGTTCTGGCAGGTCGGCTCGCTGAGCGGGCGGGACGCCGGCACCGTCGTACGGATGCTGCCGTTCCTGGCGGCGGGCGCGGTGCTGGTGCTCGCCTGTGCGCGCGGGCTGGACGCGCTGGCGCTCGGGGACGAGACGGCGCGGGCGCTCGGGCACCGGGTGGGGGTCGTACGGGTGTGCGCGGCGCTCGGGGCGACCCTGCTGGTCGCGTCGGCGGTGGCCGCGGCCGGGCCGATCGCCTTCGTCGGGCTGGCCGTTCCGCACCTGGCCCGGCGCCTCACCTCGGGCGGACACCGCGCCCTGCTGCCCCTGTCCGCGCTGCTCGGTGCGGCGCTGCTGGTCGCGGCGGACGCGGCGGGCCGGGTGGTGCGGGCACCGGCGGAGGTACCGGCCGGAGTGATGACGGCGCTGGTGGGAGTGCCTGTGCTGGTGGTGCTGGTACGGCGCCGGGGAACCGCCCTATGACGACCAGCGGCGTCACGGTCCTACGCCCCCGCCCCGCCATCTCCCTGCTCCTGCACCGCCGTTCGGCCGTCGTGGCCGTAACTCTCGTACTGCTGCTGGCCGTTGCGATGGGCACGGCGGCCTGTCTGGGCCAGACCTACATCCCGCCCGCCGAGGTGTGGCACACGCTGCGTACCGGTCCGGGGCAGTACGACCTTGTCGTCAACGAGTTGCGGGTGCCGCGGATCGTGCTGGGCGCGCTGGTCGGGGTGGCGCTGGGGCTCGCGGGGGCGCTGGTGCAGACCGTCACGCGGAATCCGCTGGCCAGCCCGGACGTGATCGGGGTCGGGCACGGTGCCGCCGCCGCGACCGTGCTCGCGCTGTCCACCGGTCTTGTCGCCTCGCCGGGTGCGATGCCCGTCGTCTCCGTGGTGGGCGGGCTCGCCGCCGCCGCGCTGGTGTACGTGCTGGCGTGGCGGCACGGGATGCAGCCAAGTCGGTTCGTGCTCACGGGAGTTGGCATCGGGGTCGCGTTGTCGGCCGTCGTGCAGCTGTATCTCGCCGACAGTGAGCTGGAGGCCGCCGAGCAGGTCAAGTTGTGGCTGACCGGTTCGCTCAACGGGCGCGGCTGGGAGCAGGCGGGGCCGCTGGCCGTCGTCCTGCTGGTGTGTCTGCCCGCGCTGGTGTGGGCGGGCCGGGCCGTACGGCCGCTCGGGCTCGACGCCGATACGGCGGCGGCGCTCGGGGTGCGGGTGGACCGGACACGGCTCGCGCTGACCGTGCTCGGGGTGGTGCTGGCGGCGACGGCGACGGGGGCGGCGGGGCCGATCGGGTTCGTCGCGCTGACCGCGCCGCAGTTGGCCCGGCGGCTCACGCGCACGCCTCAACTGCCGTTGCTGTGCTCGGCGTTGACGGGGGCGGTGATTCTTGTCGCGGCCGATCTCGCTGCCCGCACGATCCTGCCTCCACTGGAGGTGCCGGTCGGTGCGCTGACCTCGCTGGTCGGGGGGCCGTATCTGTTGTGGCTGTTGGGGCGGAACAGGGTGGGGGGCTGAGGTTCGTCGGCGGGTGCGGGCCGGTGGGGGCTGGTCGCGCAGTTCCCCGCGCCCCTAAAAGCCGGACAGCACGGGCGCATATAAGGGCGCGGGACTGTATCAATTCCCGGCTCCGCCGCGTCGTGGGCGCGCGCCACCGCGCACCGCACCCCTCAAAACGCCTGTGCTGGTCCGACCCTTCAGGGGCGCGAGGAACTGCGCGCCCAGCCACAACGCACCGCGACCCTGAAAGCGCCCGTGCTGGTCCGACCCTTCAGGGGCGCGGGGAACTGCGCGGCCAGCCCCCACGCACCCGCACTCGAAACGCGACCGCCGTCAGATCGTCGCGGTGTCGATCACAAAGCGGTACCGGACGTCACTCGCCAGCACCCGCTCGTACGCCTCGTTGATCTGGTCCGCCGAGATCAGCTCGATCTCCGCGCCGAAGCCGTGCTCGGCGCAGAAGTCCAGCATTTCCTGGGTCTCCCGGATGCCGCCGATGCCGGAACCGGCGAGGGTCTTGCGGCCGCCGATCACGGAGAACAGGTTGAGGGAGACGGGCTCCTCGGGGGCGCCCACGTTGACCAGGGCGCCGTCCGTCTTCAGCAGCGAGAGGTACGCGCCGAGGTCGAGCGGCGCGGACACGGTGGAGATGATCAGGTCGAGGCTGCCGCGCAGTTCCTCGAAGGTCTTCGGGTCGCTGGTCGCGTAGTAGTGGTCGGCGCCGAGCTTGAGGCCGTCCTCCTTCTTGCTCAGCGTCTGCGAGAGGACGGTGACCTCCGCGCCGAGCGCGTGCGCGATCTTGACGCCCATGTGGCCGAGGCCGCCCATGCCGACGATCGCGACCTTCTTGCCGGGACCGGCGTTCCAGTGCTTCAGCGGCGAGTAGGTGGTGATGCCGGCGCAGAGCAGCGGGGCGGCCACGTCGAGGGAGATGCCCTCGGGGATGCCGACGACGAAGTTCTCGTCGACGACGATCTTCTCGGCGTAGCCGCCGTAGGTGGGCTCGCCGTTCTTGTCGAGCGCGTTGTACGTGCCGACGTTGCCGCCGGTGCAGTACTGCTCCAGGCCGGCCTTGCAGTTGTCGCACTCGCGGCAGGAGTCGACCATGCAGCCGACACCCACCCGGTCGCCGACCCGGAACCTGGTGACACCGGGGCCGACCTCGGAGACGATGCCGGCGATCTCGTGGCCGGGCACCATCGGGAAGATGGCCTCGCCCCAGCCCTCGCGGGCCTGGTGGATGTCCGAGTGGCAGATGCCGGCGAACTTGATGTCGATCAGGACGTCGAACTCGCGGACCGCCCGGCGCTCGATCGTGGTGCGCTCCAGGGGAGCCTTGGCGGCGGGGGCCGCGTATGCGGCGACTGTGGTGGTCATGCCGGAACACTCCTAGGGGGATGTGCGCCCGGCTGCCTTCCGGCCGGGCACGGTGTACAGCCTGCCCGAACGTTCTACGGCTACCCAGGCCACGCTTCTGCGTACGTCCGCTGTGCCTACCACCAGCGAGGTCAGGCTCATGGACGTACGACCGGGAATACTGGAGCACATGGACGAACAGCCCGAATCCGCCACCGAGCCCCTGGACCCCGGCCGGCCGCTGGACCAGCGTGCCGAGCTCAGCGAGTTCCTGCGCACCCGGCGGGCCCGGCTGAAGCCGGAGGACGTCGGGCTGCCGGACTTCGGACGGCACCGCAGGGTGCCCGGCCTGCGGCGCGAGGAGCTGGCGCAGCTGGCCGGGGTGTCGGTGGCGTACTACACCCGCCTGGAACAGGGCAACGGGCGGAACGTGTCGGCGGAGGTCCTCGACGCGATCGCCCGCGCGCTGCGCCTGACGGACGCGGAGTCCTCGCACCTCACCCACCTGGCGAAGCCGAAGCAGCACAAGAAGAAGTCGTCGGTCCCGGGGCAGCACGTGCGGGGGCCGCTGCGGCAGCTGCTCGACACGATCGACACGGTCCCGGCGTACATCACGGGCCGCCGCACGGACATCCTGGTGTGGAACCGGATGGCCGCGGCCGTCTTCGGCGACTGGTCCGAGCTGCCGCCGCAGGAGCGGAACTGGGCGCGGCTGGTGTTCCTGCGGCCCGAGTACCGGGACCTGTTCGTGGAGTGGGAGCAGAAGGCGACGGACATCGTCAGCATGCTGCGGATGGACGCGGGCTACTGCCCCGACGACCCGCGACTGTCCGCGCTGGTGGGCGAACTCTCCGTGAAGAGCCCGGAGTTCAGGCGGCTGTGGGCGACCCACGACGTCAAGGAGAAGACCTACGGCGCCAAGCGCCTCCTCCACCCGCTGGTGGGCGACCTCACCCTCCACTTCGAGGGCTTCCACCTCTCGGACGGCTCCGACCAGATCCTCGTCACCTACCACGCGGAGCCGGGCTCCCCCTCGGCCGACGCCCTCCGCCTCCTCGCCAGCTGGGGCACGGACGCGACCCGCGCGGGCACGGCGTCGACCGACCGCCCGGGGCTCACTCCGTGACACGGTGACCTCATGGCACCCCCGCTACAGCGAACTCACCCCTGATACGACGGCATCGATCCCCAGCCCCACCGCGGCACCGGTCGTTCAGCCGGTGGCTGGGGGTCCGGGCCGGAGAAGTAGACGGCCGGCCGCGGGTCGGTGGGGGCTGGTCGCGCAGTTCCCCGCGCCCCTTACGGGGCGCTGTACCAGCGCCGGACGTCCACGTGACGAAGGGCCCGCCGGAAGCTGTACTTCCGGCGGGCCGTTCGCTGTCGGCCTGCTCAGGTGCTAGCGCCTCCCTTGGCGTAGTACGCGTTGTAGATCGAGACCGTCGACTTGTTGCCCTTCTTGTCGGCGATCTTGGCGTGGAAGGAGATGGCCTTGCCCTTGGCGGGGTTGGTGACGGTGATCCTGCCGTTGACGACGGGGATCTTCTTCCAGGTCTGGCCGTAGTCGTACGACACCCACACGCCGAGCGACTTGAGGTTGCGGCCGGCTGCCGCGCCCTCGACGGTGACCGGGAAGGTCACCTTCTTGCCGGCCTCGACGCGGTTGTCCGGGCCGGTGACCGCGTGGAAACGGGCCGTGGAGACCGGGAGTTGGGCGACGGTGTCACCGGACGGCTTCTTCGAGGAGAACGTCCAGCTCGCGTCGATCCGGGTGGAGGCGGCGGCGACCCTGACGCTGCGGATGACCGAAGTGGTCAGCCTGTAGGCGGCGTTGGCGGCCGGGACCTTGAACGAGGCCTCGCCGAACAGCGGGTCCTTGTTGGAGCCGACCTTGGTGCCGTTGCGGTACAGGGTCGTGTCGACCGAGGTGAACGTCGACGAGCCCGGGTTGCCCTGGGAGTCGGCGAACAGCGGCAGCAGCCCGGAGATCTCGTTGCCCATGCGGAACACGCCGTAGTCGGCGGTGAGATGGGGGCCGAAGACCGCCGTGTTGAAGGTCTTGGAGTAGGTCCGGCCGGCCTTGAAGGTCTGGAGGTCGTTCAGGGTGTAGTAGGCCTCCGCGATCGGGAAGCCGTCCGCGTCGACCCCGCTGTCCTGCTCGAACTCCAGCTCCCACTGCACCCCGTTGATGGTGGAGACGTGCAGGGTGCGGGTGCCGGGCAGCTTCTGCTGGACGCCGGTGGCGGAGCCGCCGATGCCGTCGGGCAGATAGCCGAAGGCGGCCACCTGACCCGTCTTGCCGCTCGCCCCGGCGCCCATGTGGGCCTTCACCGTGGCGAGTTCGGTCGCCTTGTAGTGCTTGGTGTAGCCGGTGGCGAGCTGCTTGACCTTGGCCGCGGTCGTGGTGTCGTACTGCTCGTCGGCGCCCTTGACGTAGTGGGCGTCCCACTGCTCGGTCAGCGAACCGTCGGTGATCTGCGGACCGAGGTGCGCGGTACGGAAGTTGTCGTACGTCTCCAGGAACCAGCCGAAGGAGACGCCCCCGTCACCGGTCTCCAGCAGGTAGGCCGGTGACGCGAAGACCGACTTGGCCCCGGTGTCGGGCACCGTGATGTCGACCGGCTTGGTCGTACGGGCGTCGAGGGTCAGCGTGGTGTCCTTGCTGATGTCCAGCTTGGGCCGGGCGAGCCAGTCGGCGCCCTTGGCCGCGTCCTCCGGGTCCACGAAGATCGCGCCGTCGAGGACGTAACCGCCCTTGGGGACACGGACCTTGACGGTGCCCGAGGCGTCGTAGGGGCTGAAGAACTGGCCGTTGCCGAGGCCGGAGACGCCCGCCACCGAGGCGCTGTAGTAGGTGGCCGGGGTGCCGTCACGGTTGACGAACTTCAGTGTCAGGTCGTACGACTGCACCTCGCGCACGACGGCCGCGGCCGTACGGACGCTCTGTCCGCCGCCCGTCGCCGTCACATACGCGGAGTAGGCGCCGTCGAGCGTGCCGCCGAGCTTGGTGTTGACGGTCAGGGCGACCGAGGCCTTGCCGCCGGCCGGGACGGTCACCTTGGTGGCGCCCAGCTTGAAGAAGCCCGCGGGGGCGGTGTGGCCCTTGGGGTCGGTGGCCGCCGCCGTGAGGCCGAGGGTGACGGCCGTGGTGCCGAGGTTGCGGTAGGTGAGCTGCTTGGTGACCGGGGTGTCGTCGGTGTGCGGCCACTGCTGGACGCCGAAGCTCACCGACACCGGGTCGGCGATCACGCTCTGCTTGATGGCCCTGTCGACGGCGATAGGGCCCGAACCCTGCTGGAACGGCGTGTAGTTGCCGCCCTTCGCGGACCCGGTCAGCGCCCCCTTCAGCTCGGCGTAGCCCCACGTGGGGTGCTCCTGCTTGAGGAGGGCGGCGGCGCCCGCGACGTGCGGGGTCGCCATCGACGTACCCGAGATGGTCAGGTAGCCGGGCGGGTTCTCGCCGACCTCCTGGTCGATGAGGCTGCCGGGTGCGGCGGCTGCCGTGATGTCGACGCCGGGCGCGGTGACGTCCGGCTTGATGGCGCCGTCGCCGAGGCGCGGGCCGGTGGAGGAGAAGTCGGCGAGCTTGTCGTTGCCGTCGACGGCGCCGACGGTGATGGCCGCGTCGGCGCTGCCGGGCGAACCGATCGACTCCGGGCCCTCGTTGCCCGCCGCGATGGCGAACAGGATGCCCTTCTCGGCGGAGAGCTTGTTGACCTCCGCCTCCAACGGGTCGATCCCCGGGGTGTCCTGACCGCCGAGGCTCAGGTTGACGATGTCGGCGCCCTGCCCGGCCGCCCACTCCATGCCCGCCAGGATCCCGGAGTCGTCACCGGAGCCGGTGTCGTCGAGGACCTTGCCGCTGAGGATCTTCGCGTCGGGCGCGACGCCCTTGTACTTGCCGTGCGACTTCGCGCCGGTGCCCGCCGCGATGGACGCGACATGCGTGCCGTGTCCGACGCGGTCCTTGGTGTCGGCGGAGGTGGAGAAGTTCTTGGCCTCGATCACCTGGGTCTTCAGGTCCGGGTGGTCGGCGTCGACTCCGGTGTCCAGTACGGCGATCTTGACGCCCTTGCCGGTGTAGCCGGCGGCCCACGCCTTGGGGGCGCCGATCTGCGGCACGGACTTGTCGAGGCTGGCCCTGCGGACGCCGTCGAGCCAGACGTGCGCGATCCCGGAGGCCGTACGGTCGCCGTTGGTGACGGCGTCCCACAGCTCGGGGGCGTCCTGCTGCGGGGTCTGCACGGCGTCGGCGTTCAGGGTCTTCAGGGACCGGCGCAGCGTGCCCGCGTCGCGGACGTCGGCGCGGGTGGCGGCCGCGGTGCCCTGGTAGCCGACGATGACCTTCAGGCCGGTCTTCTGGGAGGCGCGCTCGGCGGACTTGTCGAGTTCGGTGATGTCGAAGAGCCGCTGGTCGAGCTTGCCGCTCGCGATCAGGCGGGCGGCGTCGGCGGGTACGACGAGCGTGTGCCCGGCGACCTTCCGCACCTGAACGGGTATGTGCTGACGGCCCTTCGCGGGTTCGAGTCCCACGACCCGGCCCTTGGCGTCGACGGTGACGCGGTCGCCGGTGATCAGGGTCAGGTGGTGCTCGCCGGCCAGCCGGGCCTGCGCGGCAGCGGCCGTACGCAGCGCGGAGCCGGTCGAACTCCCGCCGCTCTGCTCGGACTTCGCCGACGCCGGGCTGGTCATGCCCGCGGCGAGGGCGACGGCGGCGGCCGTGGCGACACCGGCCGCGCACGCTCTCTTCACTTGTCTGCGCAAGACTCCCCCTGGAGCTCAGGTACCGGGCGAATTCCCCATTCACCCGGCCGGGGGAAAGCTCGCACACCTGCGCGTACACCCCCCGGAACACGCAGTATGCCGAGGGGTGATCAACCGCTCAAGAGATGAGAGGAGGGTAAGAGGGCACGGCCGGAGAATGTTACGGGCCCGCGCGAACTCCGTTACCCAGTCGCCGGGTTCAGCCCGCGAGAACTCCGCTAAGGAGTCTTCTCTCACCGAACTCCCTTGCGCAGCACCGGAGTTACTTCGACCCCGCGTTCTCCTTCACCGTGATCTTGCCCTTGCGGATGGTGGCGAGACGCGGCGCCTTCTTCGCGATGGCGGAGTCGTGGGTGACCATGATGAAGGTCAGCCCGTGCTCCTTCCACATGCGCTCCAGTACGTCCATGATCTCGTCGCGCATCGACTCGTCGAGGTTGCCGGTCGGCTCGTCGGCCAGCAGCACCTTCGGCTGCTTGACGAGCGCGCGGGCGATGGCGACACGCTGCTGCTGTCCTCCGGACATCTCGCCGGGGAGGTGGCCGAGGCGCTCACCGAGACCGACCGACACCAGCGCGTCGGCGGCCCGCTGGCGCCGCTCCTTCGCCTTCACGCCCAGCGGTACGAGGGCGGTCTCGACGTTCTCCTGCGCGGTGAGCGTCGGGATCAGGTTGAAGGACTGGAACACGAAGCCGATGTTCTCGCTGCGGACCTTGGTGAGCTTGGCCTCGGAGAGCTTCGCCAAGTCGACGCCGTCCAGGACGATTTCGCCCGCGGTGGGGCGGTCGAGGGCGCCGATCATCTGGAGCAAGGTGGACTTGCCGCCGCCGGTGGGGCCCTGGATGACCAGGCGGTCGCCGTCGCCGATGGTGAGGTCGATGCCGTCGAGGGCGTGGACGGTTTCCTTGCCGCGCGAGTAGAGCTTGGTGACGCCTCTGAGTTCGTACATCGTGCAACTCCTGGGGAGGTAAAGGGGGTTGGGGCCCGTCGGTGGGACGGGCCCCATTGCGTCGTCGTTCGTCTGCGGCGCCGTCGTGGCTGGTCGCGCCCACGCGGCGGAGCCGCAAATTGATACAGCCCCGCGCCCCTTTGGGGCGCGACAGCTACCGCTACTCGACTCGGCGCAGCGCGTCCGCCGGGCGGAGTCGCGACGCGCGCCAGCCGCCGAAGGCGCCGGCGATCAGGCCGCCGGCGACGGCGAGGCCCACCGCGAGCCCGATGGTGGTGGCGTTGACGGGCGCGGTGAGCGCGACGTCGAGCGTCTTGGCCGCGGCCTGCCTGCCGAAGCCGCCGCCACCGCCGGGGCCGCCGCCGCCCGGACGGGCGGCGCCGCCGGCCGAGTTGCCGAGGGAGGCCGACAGGGTGGGACTGATCGCGGTGACGACGTACGCGCCCGCCAGGCCGAGCGCGATACCGAGGACGCCACCGACCAGACCGTTGACGACGGCCTCGCCGACCACCTGCCGGGTGACCCGGCCGGACTTCCAGCCGAGCGCCTTCAGCGTGCCGAACTCGCGCACCCGGCGGGAGACCGCCGAGGAGGTGAGCAGGCCGGCGACCAGGAACGCGGCGATCAGCACCGCGATCGACAGCCACTTGCCGACGCTGGTGGCGAGGGAGGAGGCGGTGGACAGTGAACCGGAGACGGTGTCCGCCAGGTCGGCGGAGGTGGTGACCGTCGTACCCGAGACGTTGCTGGTGATGGTCTTCTTGACGGCCGAGATCTGCTTGGAGTCGGTCGCCTTGACGTAGATCGTGGTGACCTTGTTCTTGTCACCGCTCAGGGTCTGCGCCTGCGTCAGCGGGATGTACAGGTTGGCCGCGGCGTCCCCGCTGGTCGCGGTGGCGATCCCGATGACCTTGTACTTGACGCTCTTGATCGTGACGGTCGAACCGACCTTGAGCTTCTTCTCCTTGGCGTACGCCGAGTCGGCGACGACGACCTTCGCGTTGGTCTCGGCGGTGGTGAAGGTACGGCCGCTGGTGATCTTCGAGGAGGTCAGCGGGCCGAGCGCGGGCTTGGTGACGTCCGTGCCGTAGACGGTGTACGCGTTGATGTTGAAGTTGGCGCCACCGCCGGTGACTTCGCCCTGCGGCGCGCCGCCGGTGCCGCCGCCGCGGTTGCCGCCGCCTCCGGTGCCGCTGCCCTGGTTCTGCTGGAACTGACCGCGGGTGAACTGGCCGTCGACCTTGACGACGTTGAGGCTGAGCCCGCCGACGGCGTCGGAAACACCCTTCTGGCCCGCGACCTTGGTGACGGTGGTGGAGGCCAGCGTCGTGAAGCCCTGGACCATGACGCGGTCACTGCTCTGCGTCTTGCTGTCGTCGTTGTTGTTGGCGTCGAACTGGAACCGCGGCTGCTGCGAGCTGCTCGCGCTGGCCGTGGCCGCCTTGGTGACGGTCATGTCCGTGCCGAGTCCGTACAGCGACTGGAGGACCTTGTCCTGCGCCTTCCCCATGCCGGAGGACACGGAGTTGACCACGATGACCAGCGCAATGCCCAGTGCGAGGCCGGAGGCGACGACGAGGGCCGCTTTTCTGCGGCGGCGCAACTCGCGCCTCAGGTAGGTGAAGAACATGGCCCGCAAGCTAGGTACAGCGCGTGATGATGCCATAAGGCCGACATAAGAGAACGATGAGAAGGCTGTCCGTGGGCAAAGAATGAGCCTCTGCGGGGCTGTCAACGGAGGCCCGGGATAATCCATTTCGCGATATTTTCGGAGGCGCGGGGCACGGCGCACCGATAGATTCCAGGAATGACACGAAGTCCCAGCTCAAGAGGCCCAGAACTCGATCTCGACGGGATCGAGGAGCTGTGCTCCGCCGCCACGCCGGGTCCGTGGTTCGTCAGGAGTCTCGACGACGACTACGCCATGAGCCTGGTCGCGGTCAGTACGACCGAGGACACCGGGCGGGGCGAGCGGTGGCCGGAGTTCGACCACGGCGAGTTGATCGCGGCGACGTTGGTTCAGCAGCCCCGGTACGTGGACTGCGCCGACGGGCGCTGGGACGAGAACGCGGCGTTCATCGCCATGGCCAGAGAGGCAGTCCCCCAACTGGTCGCGGAGATCAGGCGCCTTCGGGCTCTGCTCGACTCCTGAGCACGCACCACACCGTCTTCCGGTCCGCCGCCTGCTCCACGCCCCACCGCAGCGCCAGCGCGTCGAGAAGTGCCATGCCGCGGCCGTGTTCGTCCGTCGTCGCGGCGCGGAGGAGGACAGGCAGCGCGCGGGCGTCCGGGTCGGTGACCTCGACCCGCGTGCGGCCGTCGTCCGTATCGAGGACGCGGACCGTGACCGGAGTCCCCTCCCCCACGTGGTCGATCACGTTCGTCACCAACTCCGTTGCGCAGAGGCGGACGTCGTAGTCGTGGTGGCGGAGGTGGTCGCGAAGTTCCGGTACGGCCTTGGGAGTTGCGAGCAGACGGAGTTCGAACGTCACTGTTCCGCCGCCTTGCGGAGGGCGGCGGCGAGTTCACGGGCGGTGGCGATGTTGCAGTTCCCGAGCGCGACGAGGCCGGCGGCCAGGATGTCCACGCCCAGGGAGGGGAGTGTGATGCCGTGCAGACCGAGGGCCTCGCGGAGTTCCTCCACGCAGAGGGTCGTGTCGTAGGGGTCGGACATGAACGGGTGCCTCCTGTGCGCTCTGTGACGAACTCCTCACAGACTGGCGTCCCGCTGGCTACCGTAAAAGAGGTTTCGCGTTCGCGACCGGCGCTGCGGAGGAGGGCAAGTGGTGGCACGGGGCAAGGACATCGACGGCTCGATGAGCGTTCCCACCTTCTACGGCAAGGAGTTGCGGTGGAAGAGGGAGGAGGCGGGGCTGTCGTTGGATGCGTTCCTGAAGGGCATCTTCTACGGCAAGACGTACCTCAGCGACATCGAGCGCGGGGAGCGGAGGATGCCGCTGGATCTGGCACAGCACGCGGATCGGGTGTTGGGGACGGACGGGTTCTTCGAGCGGCATTGCGAGGATGTGCGGAAGGCTCGGCGGGGTGCGCACGCTGTGTACTTCGAGAAGGTCCTGGAGGCGGAGAAGTGCGCGGAGTCCATCGAGGAGTGGTGTCCCATCCTCTTCCCCGGGCTGCTCCAAACCGCCGCCTACGCACGGACGTTGGTCCGGTCTGCCCATCCGGCCGCCGAAGACGAGTGGGTCGAGGAGAAAGTGACGGCCCGGCTCAGCCGCGCCCGGCTCTTCGAGGACGACCACTCCACTCCGGAGTACTGGGTGGTGCTGCACGAATCGCTGCTCAGCGATCCGGTGCTACCGGCGCTGGAGATGGCCGAACAACTGGATCGGGTCGTGGAGTTGGCCGAGCGACGCCGGATTGCTCCGCAGATCGTTCCGCGGACGTGTGGGCCGCATCCTTTGATGGCTGCCTCCATCAAGGTCATGACCTTCCCGGACGCGCCACCGCTGATCTACATCGAGTCGTCGTACAGCGGTGACACCATCGACGATCCGGGCCTCGTGAAGCAGTACCGCAAGGCATACGATCGGCTCAGGGCCGTAGCGCTGTCACCAGTCACGTCCCTGGTCATGATCAAGGCAGCGGCAGAGGAACTCCGAAATGGCAAGCAACCGGACCGACTTGAGTGACGCGCGCTGGTTCAAGAGCAGCTACAGCAACGGCGACGGCGGGGACTGCGTAGAGGTCGCCGCCAACCTCCCCGGCCTCGTCCCCGTCCGCGACTCCAAGACCGCCCCCGACGGCCCCGCCCTCATCCTCACCGCCTCCGCCTGGACCCCCTTCATCACCGCCTTCCGAAAAGCGTGACACCAGACCCCAAACTGTCACGCTTTTTCAAAGCAAGTCCCGCGCTCCAGCTCAGCGGGAGGCCCCTAGGTTGGCTGCTGTGAGTGCGCGAGGGCGGGTTTACAGGTATGTCGGACCGGTCGACCTGAAGGCTGCGGTCCGGGGTGGTCGCGGCGGGTGCCCGATCAGATCGAGGGCCGACTTCAGCGGATGGATCGGTGAGCAGTCGGCGGCGGAATTGGCCGAACCGTTCACCTTCGTGATCGGCACGGACGGTGTGCTTCGACTGGGGCGGGCCGGTGGGCCGTGAGCGAGGTCAGCAACCAGTCCACCGGGTACTGCCCGGACACCAGCTCCTGGCCGGCGGTCGCCCGCGCTCTGGACGACGTGGAACTCGTGCGGCCCTCTGGCTTCACCCACGAGGTGGTCTTCCGGCGGTGCCCCGAATGCCAGGAACACAACATCGTGCGCGAGGACGACTTCGTCTGCGTCTTCTGCGACAGCGACCTGCCCGCGGCCTGGAACGTGGATCCCACAGGGCATGGGCCGGAGGACCAAGTCGGCTTGCCGGAGGCGCCGTAGCCGGTATCGTCGTCGGTGAAGAGGAACGAGCCCCCGCCACGGCGGGTATCCGTGACAGGGGCTCAGGCTCACTCAGGAGCCTTCGGAGGCCCCTACTAAAGCTGGGGGCCTCCGGCTACCTGGTGATCCACCAGAGCCAACACCTCCTCACGTGCTTGGCCCACGTTTCCGGCAGCAGCCGGGTGAGTCGACACACAAGAGTCAGCCGTGGCTTGGCATGACGTCCCATGGGTGCGCCTCCCTTTTCTCAGGGAGGCGGCCTTTTTTTGTACCCGGAGCCGCCTCACTTCGGGCCGGGCCCCGAGGGGACGGGACCCGGAACAAGGGAGGCGCACCCGAGGGTGCGTCATATGACGGATATTACCGTCAACTCACATATGCCGCCGCCCACTTGAGCAGGGCAACGGAGAAGGCGGTCACCCCCAGCCAGGGGGCAACCGCCTTCGAGCAGAACGGAGTTGGCGGGTCAGACCGCCGAACCCGCCTTCCACTGGGCCCAGTCCATGTTCCAGCCGTTGAGGCCGTTGTCGGGGGAGACCGTCTTGTCGCCGGTGTTGGAGACGACGACCACGTCGCCCACGATCGAGTTGTTGTAGAACCACGCCGCCGGCATGTTCTTGTCGCCCGCGCCCTTCACGTCCTGGAGACCCACGCAGCCGTGGCTGGTGTTGACGCTGCCGAAGACGGACGGCGAGCCCCAGTAGTTGCCGTGGATGAACGTGCCGGAGCTGGTGAGGCGGATGGCGTGGGGGACGTCCTTGATGTCGTACTCGCCCTTGCCGTCGTCGTCGGTGAAACCGACCGTCGCGCCGTTCATGCGGGTCTGGACGAACTTCTCGGACATCACCATCTGGCCGTTGTACGTGGTGTGTTCGGGGGAGCCGGCCGAGATCGGGATGGTCTTGATGACCTTGCCGTCCTGCTCCACCTTCATCTGCTTCGACTTCGCGTCCACGTACGAGACCTGGTTGCGGCCGATGTGGAAGGTGACCGTCTTCTGCTGCACGCCGTAGACCCCGGAGGCGCCCTCGACGCCGTCGAGCGCGAGCTTCAGCGTGACGGTGGAGTTCTCCTTCCAGTAGTCCTCGGGGCGGCAGTCCATGCGCTGGGTGTTGAACCAGTGGCAGACGACTTCCTGGCCGCTGGTGGAGGTGACCGTGATGCCCTTCTGGACGGCGGCCTTGTTGGTGATCGCCTTGTTGAAGTTGATCGAGACCGGCATGCCGACGCCGACCGTGGAGCCGTCCTCGGGAGTGAAGTTCCCTATGAAGCTGTTGGCCGGGGAGACCGTGGTGAAGGAGGCGTTCTCGTGGGCGGCGAGGCCGGCGGAGTCCTTGGCGGTCGCGGCGACCTTGTACGTCGTGGAGCGCTCCAGCTGGGCGCTGGGCTTCCAGCTGAGCTTGTCGGCGGAGATGGTGCCCGCGACGGCCGTACCGTCCGCGGTCGTCATCGTCACGGCCGTGAGCGTGCCCTTGCTGACGGTGACGGCGGCCGAGTTGTTGATGGAGGCGTTGTCCGAACCGTCCGCCGGTGTGATCTTGATCTGGGCCTCGGACGACTTCTTCGCCGCCGCCTCGTCGGCCTTCGACTGTGAGCTCTGGCTCGAGTCGCTGCCGGAGGACTTGTCGTCGCTGCCGGAACACGCCGTGAGCACGAGCACACCGCCGAGCAGTGCGGACGCGGCCACAAGACCCCTGCGCCGCTTACTGTCCGTCATCACACGCTTCTCCATCGTTGCCGAATCACCAAAAACCCGAGCGCCCCGTTGAACAGTCCTGGAAGAGTCCTAAACAGTTCTTAAGAATTCAACGCTACGACTGGTGCGCCCCGTTCCGCTTACCCACAATCTGTGGGGCACACCACGTCCACTGTGACGCCCGGAACCACTGAGACGACGAAACCCCGGACAGCGGTTGCCGCCCGGGGTCACATGGTCCCGCGCACGGCTCAGCCGACCACTGCCGTCCCGTCTGCTTCCTCGTCGCCGTCGACATCATCCTCGTCGAGGTCCCAATCCGGCGAATCCGGGTCGTAGTCGATCTCCTCGCTGCTCCATGAGGCCTGGGCCAGTTCGACCCCGGGCATCTCGCCGACCAGGTCGAACGGGTCGACGAGATAGGCGAGGGCCTCGGCGGTGTCTTCCGTCACAGCGCTCTCGGCGTGCACCCGCTCGTCCCCGGGCAGTTCCGGATCGTCGGCGATCTTGGCCAGCGCGGCCTTGGTCACGGCGTCCTCGTTCTCGACTTCAAGAACGAGTTCGACACGAAGGCGTACAAAACGTGATGTCTCTGGAGTGCTCATGCCGGGAGCGTACGGCCCACAGGCACCGTGACTTTCCCGCGACCCGCACTGTTCATTAGCATCGCTCCACACGGCCAATTCGCCAGCGCCACAAGGGGATCGATATTCCGTGTCAACCGCTCGCCGAACGATGCTGACCGCCACCGCCGCGGGCACCCTGCTGGGCGCCCTGTGGTTCGTCCCCTCCGCCAACGCGACGGTGACCGACCAGGTGAGAGTGGAGACTTCGGCGACACCAACCTCCCAGGTCACCCAGCAGGCAAGGGTGACCTCCTCGGCCGTCACCACCTACTCGGACGACACCCAACTCGCCGACACCGGAAGCCCGGACACCACGCCGTACATCGTCGGCGGGACCATTTTCCTCGGTCTCGGCGCCGGTTTCGTGGCGTATTCGGTGCGACGGGAGCGCCTCGGGTTTTAACTTGCTTGACGATTACTTGACTCAAGCTTCATAGTCCGCTCATGAAGAGATCATCGGGCATACGGCTGTGCGTCACCGTCGCGGTGGGCGCACTGTCGCTGGCCCTCATCACCGGCTGCTCCGACGGCGGTTCGGACACCGCGAAGAGCGACGACTCCAAGAGCAACGCCGAAGGCACCACCAAGAACTCCGCGAAGGCGCTCAGCGCCGCCGAGTTGCAGAAGCTGGCCCTCGCGAAGGGCGATGTCACCGGTTACGAGGTCGGATCGGTCGGCAAGACCTTCCCCGCGACCAAGAGCGCCGTCACCGTCGACAAGGCGCAGTGCCGCCCGCTGGCCTGGGCGATGGCCGGGCAGGCGCCGGGCGACGCGGCCACGGCCACGAACAGGATGGTCATCGAGGCGAAGAAGGCCTCCGCCACCCCGTCCAAGTCCGTGGAGGACCTGAGCGAGGCGGAGCTCGAGGACGCGTTCGGTTCCGCAATGGACCGCACGACCACCGTCGTCGGCCTGTCGTCGTACGACGGCGACGGCGCCGAGAAGACGTTCAAGACCATCTCCGACGCGGTCAAGACCTGCGCCGGCGGCTTCACCCTCGTCCCCGGCTCCGACGGCACCAAGTACACCGGGGTCACGGCCGAGAAGGCCTCGGACTCCGGCGACGAGTCGGTGGCGTTCGGCGCGACCGCCGTCATGGAGGACACCGGCGGCGAGACGGGCACCGTGCACACCGAGGTGGTGCGGCACGGCAGCACCATCGTCACGTACTACACGGTCAACCTCGGCGCCCTGATGTCGCAGAAGGCCTACGCCATCCCGGCCGCGGTGGTCACCGCCCAGTCCGCCAAGCTGAAGTGACGTACGGGGCCCGGCCGTTGCCACGACCGGGCCCCGACTTCCCTACAGCAGCGGCCCGGTGACCTTCTCCACGGCCTCCACCACACACCCGTCACGCACGAACGCCTCCGCCGCGGCGAGGTCGGGAGACAGGAAGCGGTCCGGCCCCGGACCCTCGACTCCCGCCGCCCGTACGGCATCGATGACCGCCCGGGAAGCGGGCGCAGGGGCCAGCCCCTCACGCAGCTCCACCGCGCGCGTGGCCGCGTACAGCTCCACCGCGATGATCCGAGTGAGGTTTCCGACAGCAGTGCGCAGCTTGCGCGCGGCCGACCACCCCATGGAGACGTGATCCTCCTGCATCGCGGAGGACGGAATCGAGTCGGCGGAGGCGGGCACGGCCAGCCGCTTCATCTCACTCACCAGCGCGGCCTGCGTGTACTGGGCGATCATCAGCCCCGAGTCGACACCGGCGTCGTCGGCGAGGAACGGCGGCAGCCCGTGCGACCGGTTCTTGTCGAGCAGCCGGTCGGTACGACGCTCGGCGATCGACCCGAGGTCGGCCGCGGCGATGGCAAGGAAGTCGAGGACGTAAGCCACCGGCGCGCCATGGAAGTTGCCGTTGGACTCCACCCGACCGTCGGGCAGCACAACGGGGTTGTCGACGGCCGAGGCCAACTCCCGCTCCGCGACCAGCCGGGCATACGCAATCGTGTCCCGCCCCGCACCCGCGACCTGCGGAGCACACCGCACGGAGTACGCGTCCTGGACCCGGGGCGCACCGTCCTGGTGGTGCCCGGTGAGTTCCGAACCGGCAAGCACGGCAAGCATGTTGGCGGCACTGGAGCCCTGCCCGGGGTGCGGCCGGATGGCGTGCAACTCGGGTGCGAGCACCTTGTCGGTACCGAGCAGCGCCTCCAGCGACAGCGCGGCCGTGACGTCGGCGGACTTGTAGAGCATGTCGAGGTCGGCGAGCGCCATGACCAGCATCCCGAGCATGCCGTCGGTGCCGTTGAGAAGGGCGAGCCCCTCCTTCTCCCGCAGTTCGACAGCCGCGATCCCGGCTTCCGCCAGCAGCTCGCCGGCGGGCCGCACAAGCCCGTCCGGACCCTCCGCATCGCCCTCTCCCATGAGCGTGAGCGCGCAGTGGGAGAGCGGGGCGAGGTCACCGGAGCACCCGAGAGAGCCGTACTCGTGAACAACGGGGGTGATCCCGGCGTTGAGCACATCGGCCATGGTCTGCGCGACCTCGGGCCGCACACCGGTGTGCCCCGAGCAGACGGTCTTGAGCCGCAGGAACATGAGAGCGCGCACGACCTCCCGCTCCACCCGCGGCCCCATCCCCGCGGCGTGCGAGCGAACGATGTTGCGCTGCAACTGGGCCCGCAGCTCCGGGCTGATGTGCCGGGACGCCAAGGCCCCGAACCCCGTGCTGACGCCGTACACGGGCTCCGGCTTGGCGGCCAGCGCGTCCACGATCTCCCGCGCCGCGGCGAGCGCCGAGACGGCCTCGCCCGAAAGCTCGATCCGGGCGCCCCCGCGCGCCACGGCAAGAACGTCGGACGCGGTGACCCCCGACGTCCCCACCACCACAGTGTGCATATCCATATTCAGGAGCGTACGCATTGAATGCGGCAGTGTCACTACCGGGGGACGGGTTGGACCCTTACAGGTACGTCACGTCCGCCGCCCCCGGAACCGCCGCCGCTCCGCCGGCATCTCCGGGGTCGGCGAGTCCGCGAGCCGGACCACCGGATCGTCCGGGCCGTCCCGCCCGGCGACCACCGGCCGGTCCGCACGCAGCGCCTTCGCCCGGTACTGGGCCGCGTCCGCCAGCCGGAACAGCCGCCGGCCGGACCGTACCGCCCCGATCGGATCCTCGGTGGACGCGACCCCGCACGCGACACCCTCCCCCAGCTCCAACTCGGCGGCCCTGCGGCACAGTTCGCCCGCCGCGTCGACCACCTCGTCGGCGGGTGGCCCGACCGCGAGCAGACAGAACTCGTCCCCGCCGAGCCGCGCGGCCAGGGCCCCCGGCAGCATCGCCCCGCACAGCGACAGCACCGACCCGAACCGTTCGAGCAGCCGGTCACCGACCGCGTGCCCCTGGGTGTCGTTGACGCGCTTGAGCCCATTCAGATCGCACACGACCAGGCTGACCACGACCCCGTCCCGCCGATGCCGCTCGACCGCCTCGTCCAGCCGTACGTCCACGGCCCGCCGGTTGGCGAGCCCGGTCAGCGCGTCCGTGAAGGCGAGCCGCCGAGCCTCCTCCAGCCGCTCGGTCTGCGCGAGCCCGGCCGCGACCACGGAGGCCAGCACGGTCGCGAAGTCGGCGTCGTCCCGCCCGAACACGGGCGCCCCGACCGCCCGCGCCACATACAGCTCACCCCAGGCCCGCCCGTGCAGCACGATCGGGGCGACCACACAACAGCCGCGCCTACGACGCCGTAGCGCCGCCACGCGCTGATGGCAGTAGCCGGGACTGCCCGCGGCCAGGCCCTCCGCGGTCTCGACCCAGGCGTTGGGCTCACCGCCCCCGGCCCAGCGCTCGTGCAGGAACTCGGTGATCTCCGGGAACTGGTGCACCGGGTAGGTCTCGGCGTCCGGGAACTCCTCCTCGCCCGCCGCCCGCTCCCCCACGTTGACGAGGACCCGCAGCCGCCCCAGCTCCCGCTCCCACACCGACAGCGCGGCGAAACTCCCGTCCAGCGCCCGGCACGCCCCGCCCGCCGCCGCCCGCCAGGACTCGCGCGGGGTGTGAGCCGCCGCCATCCCCTGCGCCAGCTCCACCACGGCAGCCAGCCGCCTGTCCTCACCCATCACTCCAGGCTAGGGAGTTTTGGGGCATATCGGGACATTGATGCGGCGAACAGGTGTCTACGCGCGACAAGAGCCGCTACTCACCGGGCCACTGCGGCTTCCGCTTCTCGTTGAACGCGGCCACGCCCTCCGCCCGGTCCCCCGAGAACGCCACCGACCGCCACGCCGCGTCCTCGACCTCAAGACCGGCCCGCAGATCCAGCCCGTGCCCGAGCCGCAGCGCCCGCTTGGCCGCGCGCAGGCCGACCGGCGAGTTCGCGGCGATGCGCGCACCCAGGGCAAGGGCCTCCTCGCGGTCCCGACCGGCCTCCACCAGGACGTCCACGAGCCCCAGCTCCGCCGCCTCTTCCGCCTCCAACCGCCGTGCGGTGAAGATGAGTTCGGCCGCCCGGGCCGCGCCCACCCGGCGGGGCAGCAGCTGCGTACCGCCACCGCCCGGGATCACCCCGACCGACACCTCCGGCAGCCCGACCACCGCCGTATCGTCCGCCACGATCAGGTCGCAGGACAGGGCCAGTTCGAAGCCACCGCCGAGCGCGAACCCGTGCACGGCGGCGATCGTCGGCATCGGGAGTTCCAGGACACCGGTGTACGCCCCGCGCGCGAGCGGCCGCTGCCGTACGAGCTCGGCGTCGGTGAGCGAGTTGCGCTCCTTGAGGTCGGCGCCGACACAGAAGGCCCGCTCGTGCGAGGAGGTCAGCACGGTGACGCGGACGTCCCGGTCCGCCGCCAGCGCCGCACAGGCCGCGGCGACGGACCCGGCCATCGCGGTGGAGACGGCGTTCATGGCCTTGGGCCGGTCCAGGACGAGTTCCGCGACATGGTCGTGGAGCCGCACCAGCACGAACTCCCCGAACCGTTCCTCGCTCATGACACCCTCCTGGTTAACGTGGGTTAACTGAACTCGCCCCGATCATCGCACGGCCCTTCCCCGTTCGGGTGACATGCCGCCCAACTCCCGCCGCACCGCCCGGAGAAGCGCATAACGTGCGTCCGCCACACGACAGGGGAGGGATCGTGACGACGACCACGCAGGCGGAGCGGGCCGAGGACACCGCGGACGCGGCGCCACCCGTCCTCCCCCGGGGCCGGCACCGGCGCCCCAAGCCCCGCAAGGTGCTGCTCGCCTTCGGCGGGCTCGCGGTGGCCGCCGGGGTGCTGAGTCTCGTACGGCTGACGCCGGAGTCGGGGGTCGGCGGGGTGGGCACGGCGGAGGCGGAGCCGAGCCCGGACGTGGACGCGGAGCAGAGCGGCGCCGGGCACCCGGCCAACGCCGCCGCCACGATCAGCGCGGACCCGACGGCGTTCCCGTCCACGATCCCCTCCGCGAACTCGGTGATGGGCGGCGCGGGCGCGACACCGACCACGGCTTCCGGCGTCGTACCGACTCCGTACGCGACGACGGCACCCACGACCGTCCCGCGGACGGAGCCGACGTCGGAGGCCGGCACCGCCCCACAGCCGCACGCACCGGTCACCGCACCGGCCCCCCAGGCTCCCGCGACGAGCGCGGCCCCGCAGCCGGCCCCCACGCCGACCCCGAGCAGGACCGCCAACTCCCCTGCCCCGGCGCCGAGTCGGCCGAGTCTCTGCGTGCCGATCATCGGGCTCTGCGTGGACCCACTGGTCCACCGTGACTGATCCGAAGCCCCACCGTTTGTGCCGGTTTGTGGACGGCGTGAGACTGAAGACATGAACGCATCGGACACCACCCTCGACAAGAACAAAGAGCTCGTGCGCGCGTTCATCGACGCACTCTTCACCAAGGGCGACCTGGGCGCGGTCGACGAGTACCTCGCCGAGGACTTCGTCGACCACGACCCGCCGTTCAACGGGCCCGGCGACCGTGAGGGCTTCCGCACCGCCGGCGCGCTGTTCCGGGAGGCGTGTCCCGACTGGCACAGCGAGCCGGACCTGATGATCGCCGAGGGCGACCTGGTCGTCGAGCACTTCACCGCCGCCGGGACACAGCGCGGCGAGCTGCTCGGGGTGCCGGCCCCGGCCGGGGGCCGCCCCCTGACCCTGCACGGGACCAACATCTTCAGGGTCGAGGACGACCACATCGTCGAACGCTGGAACCGCCCCGACGAGCTCGGCATCCTGCGCCAGCTGGGGATCGCGCCGTAGCAGAGACCTACGCGGGGGCCGAGTCCCGGCGGGTAAGCAGCCAGGGTTCCACCACACCCAGGCCGCGCACCGGGCGCTGCCACATCGGCTGGAGCGCGAAGCGGTACGTCGGGGGCTCCTCGCCCTCCTTCTCGGCGGTGGCCGCGGCCTCGGCCGCCTCCGCCTCGGAGGCGGGCGCCTCGCCGCTGCGGATGAGCTCCTCGGCGAAGGCGCTGTCGACGAGGACGGCGTCGCGGGGAGCTATCGAGGTGAGCCGCGAGGCGAGGTTGACCGTCGTGCCGAAGACGTCGCCCATGCGGGTCGTGACCGTGCCGAAGGCGATGCCGACGCGGAGTTCGGGCATGGTCTCGTCGTGGGCCATGGTCTCGATCAGGCGCAGCGAGATCTCGGCGGCGACCCCGGCGTCGTCGGCGGAGAACAGGACCTCGTCGCCCAGGGTCTTGATGAGCCGGCCGCCGCGCGCCGCCACGAGGTCGGCGGCGGTGGTCTCGAAGGCCTCGACCAGTTCGCCGAGTTCCTCCTCCTCCATGCGGCGGGTCAGCCGGGTGAAGCCCACCAGGTCGGCGAAGCCCACGGCGAGGCGCCGGTCGACCATCTCCTCGTCGTCGCTGGCCTGGACGACCCGGCCGGCCGAGGCGGCGAGCTGGCGCCGCCACACGTAGACGAGGAACTCCTCCAGCTCGGGCAGCAGCAGCTCGATGATCGGGTACGTCACCTCGGTACGGGACATGCCGGGCTCGGGCGGCTCGGTGAGGCCCTCCAGGAACGAGTCCATCTGCCAGCCGGCCAGCCGCGCGGTGGTCTGCCCGGTGGAGCGGGCCACCTGCACGGCCATCGCCTCGCTCAGCAGCCCCGCCTCGACCAGACCGGCGAGGCGGCGCAGCGCGAGGACGTCCGCCTCCGTGAACGCCTTGGCCTGGCCGACGTCCGCGAAGCCCATGGCGCGCCAGAAACGGGTGGCCAGCTCCATGGAGACACCGGCGGTACGGGCCGCCTGGAACGGGGTGTAACGGCGCTCCGCGCCCAGGATCAGCCCTTCGAGGCGCAGCGCGAGGGGGTCTTCGCCGGGATCGGCGGCATAGGGGTCGGCCCGGCCACCGGCGGCATCGGGGTCCACCCGGCCGTCCGCGTCCGCGCCGGAGCCCGTGTCGTCGACGGTCACGCCTGCTGCCCTTCCGATCTGCCACGGTCAGGTATCGACCGGGCCCAATGCTACGGCAGGTGTGGGCCAGCTCACTCCGTGAGTCACGCGGACAAAGCGGCCACAAGAGCGGTCGGGGTCACGCGGGGCGCAGACGCACGAATTCGCCCGCCCCCCACCGGCTCCTGCACTCCGTCCGCCACAGCCCGAGACCGACCACACTCCCCAGCGATCATCACAACCACTCCGACGATCCACCACCCCGACAACCCGGACCGGACCAAGCCCGCCGCAACCGATCGCGTCACACCGACACGACAGCCCCACAGCGGCCAAGGTCACGCGGGGCGCAGGTGCACGATGTCGCCCGCCCCCACGGGCTCCTGCACTCCGTCCTCCGTCGCGAGGACCAGCCGCCCGTCCCCGTCGATCGCTACGGCCTCCCCGGTGATCGACCGGTCCCCGGGCAGTTCGGCCCGTACGACCCGGCCGAGCGTGGCGCAGCCGGCCGCGTAGGTCTCCTGGAGGCCGCTCTCCACCGGGTCGCCGCCCGCCGCGCGCCACTTGTCGTACCAGTGCTCCAGGGACCGCAGAACGGCCCGCAGCAGGGGGTCGCGGTCCGTGGCGACGGCCCCGGCCAGGGCGAGGGAGGCGGCCTGGGGCACGGGCAGCTCGTCCTCGCGCAGGGTGACGTTGATGCCGACGCCGACGATCACCGCGGTGTCCCCGGCGCGCTCGGCGAGGATGCCGCCGGCCTTGCGTTCCTCGCCACCGACAGTCACCAGCAGGTCGTTGGGCCACTTGAGTGCCGTGTCGACGCCGGCCGACCGGGCCAGGCCGGTGGCGACGGCGACACCGGTGAGCAGCGGGAGCCAGCCCCAGCGGGCCACGGGGACGTCACCCGGCTCCAGCAGGACGGAGAAGAAGAGCCCGGAGCGGGCCGGTGCCGTCCACTGCCGGTCGAGCCGTCCGCGCCCGGAGGTCTGCTCCTCGGCGACCAGGACGGCGCCCTCGGCCGCCTTGCCGGCGGCGGCAAGGGCGACGAGGTCGGAGTTGGTAGAGCCGGTGGACTGCACGACCTCCACCCCGGTCCACAGCCCGCCCGCCCGGACGAGCCCGCGGCGCAGCGCGTCGGCGTTGAGGGGCGGCCGTTCCAGATCGGACCAACGGCTGCTGTCGTCTGAGGCATCTCGCGGCGTCATGCAAGCCACCCTAGGTGTGTTGTACGCCGCACTGCCGATCGGTAGGCACGCCACTACTCTACGAATGAGTAACCGTCCCCCCTTTTGAGCAGGCAGGGAGCCGTAATCCCGATGTCCGAGCCGGAAGCGCCTCAAGAGATCGACATCCACACCACCGCCGGGAAGATCGCGGATCTTCGGCGCCGCACCCAGGAGGCGACGCACGCGGGCTCGGAGCGCGCGGTCGAAAAACAGCACGCCAAGGGCAAGTTGACGGCCCGTGAGCGGATCGACCTGCTCCTCGACGAGGACTCCTTCGTCGAGTTCGACGAGTTCACCCGGCACCGGTCCACCGACTTCGGCCTGGAGAAGAACCGCCCCTACGGCGACGGTGTCGTCTCCGGCTACGGCACGGTCGACGGCCGCCCCGTCGCCGTGTTCTCCCAGGACTTCACGGTCTTCGGCGGCGCCCTGGGCGAGGTCTACGGCCAGAAGATCGTCAAGGTGATGGACTTCGCGCTGAAGACCGGCTGCCCGGTCATCGGCATCAACGACTCCGGCGGCGCCCGCATCCAGGAGGGCGTGGCCTCGCTCGGCGCGTACGGCGAGATCTTCCGCCGCAACACCCACGCGAGCGGCGTGATCCCGCAGATCTCCCTGGTCGTGGGCCCGTGCGCGGGCGGCGCGGTCTACTCCCCCGCGATCACCGACTTCACGGTGATGGTCGACCAGACCTCGCACATGTTCATCACCGGCCCGGACGTCATCAAGACGGTCACCGGCGAGGACGTCGGCTTCGAGGAGCTGGGCGGCGCGCGCACCCACAACTCCGTGTCCGGCGTGGCCCATCACATGGCGGGCGACGAGAAGGACGCGATCGAGTACGTCAAGCAGCTGCTGTCGTACCTCCCGTCCAACAACCTCAGCGAACCCCCCGCGTTCCCGGAGGAGGCGGACCTCTCCGTCACGGACGAGGACCGCGAGCTGGACACCCTGGTCCCGGACAGCGCGAACCAGCCGTACGACATGCACACGGTGATCGAACACGTCCTGGACGACGCGGAGTTCTTCGAGACCCAGCCCCTCTTCGCGCCGAACATCCTCACCGGTTTCGGCCGGGTGGAAGGGCGCCCGGTCGGGATCGTCGCCAACCAGCCCATGCAGTTCGCCGGTTGCCTCGACATCGACGCGTCCGAGAAGGCGGCCCGCTTCGTCCGCACCTGCGACGCGTTCAACGTCCCGGTCCTCACCTTCGTGGACGTCCCCGGCTTCCTCCCGGGCGTCGACCAGGAGCACTACGGCATCATCCGCAGAGGCGCGAAGCTGATCTACGCGTACGCCGAGGCGACCGTCCCACTCATCACGGTCATCACCCGCAAGGCCTTCGGCGGCGCCTACGACGTCATGGGCTCCAAGCACCTGGGCGCCGACCTCAACCTCGCCTGGCCGACCGCCCAGATCGCCGTCATGGGCGCCCAGGGCGCGGTCAACATCCTGCACCGCCGCACGCTCGCCGAGGCCGAGGCCGCCGGCGAGGACCTGGACGCGGTGCGCGCCCGCCTCATCCAGGAGTACGAGGACACCCTCCTCAACCCCTACATCGCGGCCGAGCGCGGCTACATCGACGCGGTCGTCCTCCCCTCCGACACCCGCCGCCACGTGGTCCGGGGCCTGCGCCAACTCCGCACCAAGCGCGAGTCGTTGCCCCCGAAGAAGCACGGCAACATCCCCCTGTAGAGGAGCGGCCTCCATGAACATCAAAGTCGTAAGGGGCAACCCGACCCCGGAGGAGCTGGCCGCCGCCCTGGCGGTGGTCAGGGCCCGCGCCGCGGCGGCGACGACAACTCCGCCCGGCGCACCGAGGCAGCGGGACGCGTGGTCGGACCCGTCGAGGATCGCGACGGCGAGGCTCCCGATCCCGGGGCCGAGTGCGTGGACCCGCACTTTCTGGCCGGGCTAAGGTTTTAGGGGCGCGGGGAACCGCGCACGAAGGGGAAACTCCGGGCGCCGATTTGAGTACGAGTACTCAGGCGCCCGCCCCCACCCAAGCCGCACGCTGGTGCCATGCTGTGGTCCGACCCCGATGACGAGCCTCCCGAGGAACTGCGGGAGATGCAGGTCATGTTGCGGCGACTCGGAGTACTCATGGCACTCGCGATGGTCCTGGCGATGATCGTGATCGGACTGGCGTAAGCGGCCGCGGCGCCGCCGATACCCTGGCCGTATGACAGATCAGCCGCGCCGCCGCCTCGTGCTCGCCTCCCAGTCCCCCGCCCGGCTGGGCCTCCTGCGCCAGGCGGGACTGGACCCCGAGGTGATCGTGAGCGGGGTGGACGAGGACGCGATCTCCGCCCCCACCCCGGCCGAACTGGCGCGAGCACTCGCCGAGGCGAAGGCTTCCGTCGTGGCCGCCCGCCCGGAGGTGCAGGGCGCGCTGGTGATCGGCTGCGACTCGGTGCTCGACCTCGACGGCGAAGCCCTCGGCAAGCCCGCCGACGCCGAGGAGGCCACCGCCCGCTGGAAGTCGATGCGCGGCCGGGCGGGCACCCTCCAGACCGGCCACTGCATCTACGACACGACGAGCGGCCGGTACGTCTCGGCGACCGCGTCGACCGTCGTCCGCTTCGGCGAGCCGACCGACGCCGAGGTCGCCGCGTACGTCGCCTCGGGCGAACCCCTTTACGTGGCAGGGGCGTTCACGCTCGACGGCCGTTCGGCGCCGTTCATCGAGGGCATCGACGGCGACCACGGCAACGTGATCGGCATCAGCCTGCCGCTCGTTCGCCGCCTGCTGGGCCAACTGGGCGTCGGCATCACGGAGTTGTGGACGCCCCGGGAGAAGTAGCGCTCAGGAGGGGCTGGGGGCCGGCGGCGGGACGATCGGCGCCGGGTCCTTGTCGGGCCGCTCGGGGTCCTTCGGGTCCTTGGGGCCCTCCGATGCCGGGGCCGCGTCGGAGGGGCCCTCCAGGCGGTCGTAGGTCATCAGCAGCAGGATCACGAGGCCGAGCACCACCACCATGAACGCGAACGCGGCCTTGCCCTCCACCATGGCCCACGCGAACGCGGCCAGCAGTCCGTGTACCACCGCCACACTGATCAGCAGGATGCGGCCGAGGCCGGCCGGGGCCCGGTCGCGTATCGCGACCAGCAGGGCGACCACGGCGCACAGGAGGAAGTAGAGGCCGAAGACCACTCCTCCCACCTTCGAGGAGACGGACATCGCGTCCGGGTCGATGCCGGCCAGGGACATGTTCTGGCGGTCGGCGACGATCCCCAGGAACCAGTTCAGCGCGGCCACTCCGAAGGCCTCCACGAAGAGGACGACCGCCAAGATCCATGCCACCGGTCTGCGCACCACCGGCCCCCACCCACTTCCGTTCGAGACACCCCGAACGCTACTAACGGGTAAACCTCGGGACAAGGGTTGTGTCAGGGGCAAAGAATCATTGGGCCATTCGTAGGGACTCCACAAAGAAACGGCGTGGCGCGCGGCACGCTCTCACAGAGACCTTGACCACACAGGAGGGCTAGGGTTTTACGGAGGAGTCCTGCGTACCGAGGTGCGACAAGGGATTTCGCGGGTCGAGCGGGCCCCGCATCACGCTCCGTGTGGGCAAGCTCACCACCGGGGACGGGTCGATGCGTCGTGTCGGCAGTCCCTAAACTCGGCTTGTTTCAAGGAGGGAGCCTCAATCGTGCGCAAGGTGCTCATCGCCAATCGTGGCGAAATCGCTGTCCGCGTTGCCCGGGCCTGCCGGGATGCCGGGATCGCGAGCGTGGCCGTATACGCCGACCCGGACCGGGACGCTCTGCATGTCCGCGCCGCGGATGAGGCGTTCGCCCTGGGCGGTGACACACCGGCGAGCAGCTACCTGGACATCGGGAAGGTCCTGGGCGCGGCCCGCGAGTCCGGTGCCGACGCCGTCCACCCCGGCTACGGCTTCCTGTCGGAGAACGCCGAGTTCGCCCAGGCCGTCCTCGACGCCGGCCTGATCTGGATCGGCCCCCCGCCGCAGGCGATCCGCGACCTGGGTGACAAGGTCGCCGCCCGGCACATCGCCCAGCGCGCCGGCGCCCCGCTGGTGGCCGGCACGCCCGACCCGGTCTCCGGGTCGGACGAGGTCGTCGCGTTCGCCGAGCAGCACGGGCTGCCCATCGCGATCAAGGCCGCGTTCGGCGGCGGCGGCCGCGGCCTGAAGGTCGCCCGCACGCTGGAAGAGGTTCCCGAGCTCTACGACTCCGCGGTCCGCGAGGCCGTCGCCGCCTTCGGACGCGGCGAGTGCTTCGTCGAGCGCTACCTCGACAAGCCCCGCCACGTGGAGACCCAGTGCCTGGCCGACACCCACGGCAACGTGGTCGTCGTATCGACGCGTGACTGCTCGCTCCAGCGCCGGCACCAGAAGCTGGTCGAGGAGGCGCCCGCGCCGTTCCTCTCCGAGGCGCAGGTCGCCGAGCTGTACGCGTCGTCGAAGGCGATCCTGAAGGAGGCCGGCTACGTCGGCGCCGGGACCGTCGAGTTCCTCGTCGGCCAGGACGGCACGATCTCCTTCCTGGAGGTCAACACCCGCCTCCAGGTCGAACACCCGGTCACCGAGGAGGTCGCCGGCATCGACCTCGTGCGCGAGATGTTCCGCATCGCCGACGGTGAGGAACTCGGCTACGGGGATCCCGAACTGCGCGGCCACTCCTTCGAGTTCCGCATCAACGGCGAGGACCCCGGCCGCGGCTTCCTGCCCGCCCCCGGCACCGTCACCACCTTCGCGCCGCCGTCCGGGCCGGGTGTCCGGCTGGACGCGGGTGTCGAGTCCGGCTCGGTGATCGGTCCGGCGTGGGACTCGCTGCTGGCCAAACTGATCGTCACGGGCGCCACCCGTGAGCAGGCGCTGCAGCGGGCTGCGCGGGCGCTGGAGGAGTTCCGGGTCGAGGGCATGGCCACCGCCATCCCCTTCCACCGCGCGGTCGTCACCGACCCCGCCTTCGCGCCCGAACTCACCGGCTCCGCCGACCCGTTCACAGTCCACACCCGCTGGATCGAGACCGAGTTCGTCAACGACATCAAACCCTTCGCCGCCCCCACCGACACCGAGGCGGACGAGGACACCGACCGCGAGACGATCGTCGTCGAGGTCGGCGGCAAACGCCTGGAGGTCTCCCTCCCGGTCTCGCTCGGCATGTCCCTGGCCCGCACCGGCCTCGCCGCCGGCGCCAAGCCGAAGCGGCGGGCGGCGAAGAAGTCCGGGCCGGTCGCCTCGGGCGACACCCTCGCCTCGCCGATGCAGGGCACGATCGTCAAGGTCGCCGTCGAGGAGGGCCAGGAGGTCAAGGAGGGCGACCTCATCGTCGTCCTCGAAGCCATGAAGATGGAACAGCCCCTCAACGCCCACAAGTCCGGCACCATCAAGGGCCTCGGCGCCGAAGTCGGCGCCTCCATCACCTCCGGCGCCGCCATCTGCGAGATCAAGGACTGATCCGACCGCACGTACAGAGGTGCCCGGCCGACAGGAACAGTCTGTCCGCCGGGCACCTCTGTAATGTGACGGGACAACAAGGTGACGGGACAACGCCGTATCGCGCCGAGGAGGGCAGGTGGGACCCATGGCCGAGACAGCCAGGCCGCCGGCGGGTCTGCGTGCCGACGCCCGCCGCAACTACGAGCGGCTGCTCGCCGAGGCCCGGGTGTCCTTCGCCGCGCACGGCACGGACGCGTCCCTGGAGGACGTGGCCCGGCGCGCGGGCGTCGGCATCGGCACGCTGTATCGCCACTTCCCGAACCGGCAGTCCCTGATGAGCGCGGTGTTCGAGGACGCGGTGGGTGAACTCCTCGCGCGTTCCCGGGAGTTGCGGAATGCTCCACAGCCGTGTGCGGCACTGGTGACCTGGCTGCGCGAGATGGTGACCCACGCGAGCGAGTACCGGGGGCTTTCACGGGCGCTGATGGCGGTGGCCGACGACGACACGTCGGCGCTGGCCCGGTGCAGCAGCCCTATCCGGGAGGCAGGGGGTGCGTTGCTGTCCCGGGCCCAGGAGGCGGGTGACGTGCGCGGTGACGTCGAGATCGGTGATCTGCTTCAGCTGACGCATGCGATTGCGTTGGCGGCCGAGGGGAATCCCGGAGACCCTGAACTGGCTGACAGGTTGCTCACGTTGACGTTGCGAGGGTTGAAACCGTAGCGCTGTCTCGTTTTCGGGTGCGGGTCGGTGGGGGCTGGTCGCGCAGTTCCCCGCGCCCCTAAATGCCGACCAGCTCAAGCGCTTTTAAGGGGCGCGGGGCTGTATCGATATGCGGCTCCGCCGCGTGGGCGCGACCAGCCACGACGGCGCCGCAGCCGAAATCCGCACCGATCAACGCCTGCGCAAATCCGCCACCCTTGCCGCGCGCTCCCGCTCCGGGGACTCCCCGGTCAGTACGCCCGCCGAGCGCAGCCCCGGTACTTGACCCCGTCGCGGTGCCGGAAGGGGTACGTCCCGGCGGCGTTGCTCCCGCGCCGGGGCCTGATCACCCCCCTGGCCGCCCGCCCCGCCGGCCACGGCGATCTGCACCCCCTGGTCGGCGAGGGCCTGCAACTCCGTGGCGGCGCGGTCGTCGTGGCCCGGGGGCTCGTCGGTGACGAGGCGGGTGATCACGTCGGTCGGCACGGTCTGGAACATGGTGTCCGTGCCGAGCTTGGTGTGGTCGGCGAGGACGACGACCTCGGCCGCCGCCTGCACGAGGGCCCGGTCGACGGACGCCGAGAGCATGTTGGACGTGGAGAGGCCGCGCTCGGCGGTGAGCCCGCTTCCGGAGAGGAAGGCCCGGGAGACGCGCAGCCCCTGGAGGGACTGCTCGGCCCCGCTGCCCACCAGCGCGTAGTTGGAACCGCGCAGGGTGCCCCCGGTCATCACGACCTCCACGCGGTTGGCATGGGCCAACGCCTGGGCGACAAGGAGGGAGTTGGTGACCACGGTCAGTCCGGGGACCCGGGCGAGCCGGCGGGCCAGCTCCTGGGTGGTGGTACCCGCCCCTACCACGATCGCTTCGCCCTCTTCGACGAAGCTCGCGGCGAGATCGGCGATGGCCGTCTTCTCGGCGGTCGCGAGATGCGATTTCTGCGGAAAGCCGGACTCCCGCGTGAACCCGCCCGGCAATACCGCACCGCCGTGCCGGCGGTCGAGGAGTCCTTCTGCCTCCAGTGCGCGCACGTCCCGCCGTACGGTCACTTCGGAGGTCTGGACGACGCGGGCGAGCTCACGGAGCGATACAGCCCCATTCGCTCGCACCATTTCGAGGATCAATTGGCGACGTTCTGCAGCGAACACGAAACTGACAGTAACCCCAACGACCGTCTGCTTTCAGCTGTTTGCGGTGAATAGCAGAAGTTGTTCGCACAGGAGGGCGAGAAGTGGTATAGGGGGTAGTCCCGGCGCCTATGCCGTACGAATGGGCGGCAACTCCCCGTGACCAGCGGGGAGTCGGTGCGGCCTCAGACTTCGCCCGTCGCCTTGCGGGTGTGCAGCTGTCGGGCCACCTCGGCGATCGAGCCCGAAAGGGACGGGTAGACGGTGAAGGCGTTCGCGATCTGTTCGACCGTCAGGTTGTTGTCGACGGCGATCGAGATCGGGTGGATCAGCTCCGAGGCGCGGGGCGCCACGACGACACCGCCGACGATGATCCCGGTGCCCGGGCGGCAGAAGATCTTGACGAAGCCGTCCCGGATGCCCTGCATCTTCGCGCGCGGGTTGCGGAGGAGGGGGAGCTTGACGACACGGGCGTCGATCTTGCCCGCGTCGACGTCGGCCTGGGAGTAGCCGACCGTGGCGATCTCCGGGTCGGTGAAGACGTTCGAGGAGACCGTCTTGAGGTTGAGCGGGGCCACCGCGTCGCCGAGGAAGTGGTACATGGCGATACGGCCCTGCATCGCGGCCACCGAGGCGAGCGCGAAGATGCCGGTGACGTCACCGGCCGCGTAGACGCCGGGGGCGGTCGTGCGCGAGACCTTGTCGGTCCAGATGTGGCCCGAGTCGCGCAGCCTGACGCCCGCCTCCTCCAGGCCCATGCCCGCGGAGTTCGGGATGGCGCCGACGGCCATGAGGCAGTGCGAGCCGGTGATGACGCGGCCGTCGGCGAGGACGACCTCGACCTTGTCGCCGACACGCTTGGCGGACTGGGCGCGGGAGCGGGCCATGACGTTCATGCCGCGGCGCCGGAAGACGTCTTCGAGTACGGCTGCCGCGTCCGGGTCCTCGCCGGGGAGGACGCGGTCGCGGGAGGAGACGAGGGTGACCTTGGAGCCGAGGGCCTGGTAGGCGCCGGCGAACTCGGCGCCGGTGACACCGGAGCCGACCACGATCAGCTCTTCGGGGAGTTCGGTGAGGTCGTAGACCTGGGTCCAGTTCAGGATGCGCTCGCCGTCGGGGCGGGCGTCGTCCAGCTCACGGGGGTGGCCGCCGGTCGCGATGAGGACGGCGTCCGCGACGAGGGTCTCCTCGGTGCCGTCGGCCGCCTTCACGATCACCTTGCGGGAGCCGTCGATCGCCTGCATGCCGTCCAGCCGGCCCCGGCCGCGCATGACGCGGGCGCCGGCCCGGGTCACGGACGCGGTGATGTCGTGCGACTGGGCGAGCGCGAGGCGCTTCACACGGCGGTTCACCTTGCCGAGGTCCACGCCCACGACCCGGGCCGCCTGCTCCAGGGGTGGGGTGTCGTCGGCCACGATGATGCCGAGTTCCTCGTACGACGAGTCGAAGGTGGTCATCACCTCGGCCGTCGCGATAAGGGTCTTCGACGGCACGCAGTCGGTCAGCACCGACGCCCCGCCCAGACCGTCGCAGTCGACGACGGTCACCTCCGCGCCGAGCTGCGCTGCCACCAGCGCCGCTTCATAGCCGCCGGGTCCGCCACCGATGATCACGATCCGAGTCACGTACCCCATTGTCCCGCACGCTTCAAGATGCTTCCGCCCGGGGGCGGCGGGGGTGCGTGGTGCGCCTGCGGTTCGTCGTGGGTCGCCTGCGGTTCGTTGTGGGTCGGTGCCGTGTCGGGGGGTGTCCGTACGCGGCTGACGGCCGTCCGGGGTGCGCCGCCGTTCCGAAGCGCATGTCCGCGCCGGGGCGACGGAGGTGCCCCCGGGTACCGACGGTTACGGGAGTGGCGGGTGTGTTCGCTGCCGTACTCTCGGAGCATGTCGCTCTACGCCGCGTACGCCGGCAATCTCGACGCGCGGCTGATGACCCGCCGCGCACCGCACTCGCCGTTGCGTGCCACGGGCTGGCTGAACGGGTGGCGGCTGACCTTCGGTGGTGAGCACATGGGCTGGGAGGGCGCGCTCGCGACGATCGTGGAGGCGCCGCGCTCCCAGGTCTTCGTCGCGCTGTACGAGATCGCGCCGCCCGACGAGGACTCCATGGACCGCTGGGAAGGTGTCGGTCTTGATGTCTATCGGCGGATGCGGGTTCGGGTGCACACCCTGGACGGCGAGGAACCCGCCTGGGTGTATGTCCTGAATGGGTATGAGGGCGGGCTGCCGTCGGCCCGTTATCTCGGAGAGCTGGCCGATGCCGCCGAGTCGGCCGGAGCGCCGCACGACTATGTGATGGAGCTGCGTAAGCGGCCCTGCTGAGGGCTGTCACGGCGGGAGCTGAGGGTTCCCACACATAACGCCCGTCACAGGTCTCGTTGGAAACGACAAGACAACGATCGCAATCCCGTGAGCTCTGTCATCTACGCGCGTAGGCCCAGACCAGCTACCCTCAACCGCGTGAACGCATCTCTTCTTCCGGACGACATCCAGGGCGACCCCCACGCCGCCGCTGACGCCGCCGCCACGCGCCTGCGCGAACTGACGGGCGCCGAGACCCACGACGTCGCACTTGTGATGGGCTCCGGCTGGGGGCCGGCCGTCGACGCGCTCGGCGTGCCCGAGGCCGACTTCCCCGTCACCGAGCTGCCCGGATTCCCGCCGCCGGCCGTCGAGGGCCACGGCGGGCGGATCCGCTCGTACGCCATCGGCGACAAGCGCGCGCTGGTCTTCCTCGGCCGTACCCACTACTACGAGGGGCGCGGTGTCGCCGCCGTCGCGCACGGGGTCCGTACCGCCGTCGCCGCCGGCTGCAAGACCATCGTGCTGACCAACGGCTGTGGCGGACTGCGCGAGGGTATGCGGCCCGGGCAGCCGGTGCTGATCAGCGACCACATCAATCTCACGGCCGCCTCCCCGATCATCGGCGCGAACTTCGTCGACCTGACGGATCTGTACTCGCCCCGGCTGCGGGCGCTGTGCAAGGAGATCGACCCCGGTCTGGAGGAGGGTGTCTACGCCCAGTTCCCCGGGCCGCACTACGAGACTCCGGCGGAGATTCGGATGGCCCGGGTGATCGGGGCGGACCTGGTGGGGATGTCCACGGTGCTGGAGGCCATTGCCGCGCGTGAGGCGGGTGCCGAGGTGCTGGGTATCTCCCTGGTGACGAACCTTGCCGCGGGGATGACGGGTGAGCCGCTGAACCACGAGGAGGTTCTTCAGGCGGGCCGGGACTCGGCCACGCAGATGGGCTCGCTGTTGGCCCAGGTGCTCGGCCGGCTGTAGGCACCGCCCAGGATTTCGCCCACCCGCCCGTCCGCCGACCCGCCCGCCCGTCTCGGTCAGTCGAGAAGCCGACGCACACCACACCACGAGAGGTTGACCTGACGTGCACGACGACGATCTCATCGCGCGGGCCAAGACCTGGCTCGCCGAGGACCCCGACGCGGACACCCGCGAGGAGCTGGGGAAGCTCATCGACGCCGGGGACGTCACGGAACTCGCGGAGCGCTTCCGCGGCACCCTCCAGTTCGGCACCGCCGGCCTCCGCGGCGAACTCGGCGCCGGACCCATGCGGATGAACCGGGCGGTCGTCATCCGTGCCGCCGCCGGCCTCTCCGCGTACCTCAAGCACCACGGCCACACCGACGGAGTCGTCGTCATCGGCTACGACGCCCGGCACAAGTCCGCGGACTTCGCCCGCGACACCGCCGCCGTGATGACCGGCGCGGGGCTGCGGGCCGCCGTGCTGCCCCGGCCGCTCCCCACCCCCGTACTCGCCTTCGCCATAAGGCACTTGGGCGCGATCGCGGGCGTGGAGGTCACCGCCAGCCACAACCCGCCCCGGGACAACGGCTACAAGGTCTATCTCGGCGACGGCTCCCAGATCGTGCCCCCGGCCGACGCGGAGATCGCCGCCGAGATCGAGGCCGTGGCCTCCCTGCACGACGTGCCCCGGCCGGACGGCGGCTGGGAAACCCTCGACGAGGGCGTCCTGGACGCCTATCTCGCCCGTACCGACGCCGTCCTCTCCCCCGGCTCCCCCCGCACCGCCCGTACCGTCTACACGGCGATGCACGGTGTCGGCAAGGACGTCCTGCTGGCCGCGTTCGCCCGCGCGGGGTTCCCCGAGCCGGTGCTCGTCGCCGAACAGGCCGAGCCCGACCCGGACTTCCCGACCGTCGCGTTCCCCAACCCGGAGGAGCCGGGCGCGATGGACCTCGCCTTCGCCCGGGCCCGCGCCACGGACCCCGACCTGATCATCGCCAACGACCCCGACGCCGACCGCTGCGCCGTAGCGGTGAAGGCCGAGGGGGACTGGCGCATGCTCCGCGGCGACGAGGTCGGCTCGCTGCTCGCCGCGCACCTCGTACGGCGCGGCGCCCGGGGCACCTTCGCCGAGTCGATCGTCTCCTCGTCCCTCCTCGGCCGTATCGCCGAGAAGGCGGGCCTGCCCTACGAGGAGACCCTCACCGGCTTCAAGTGGATCGCCCGGGTGGAAGGGCTCCGCTACGGCTATGAGGAGGCCCTCGGCTACTGCGTGGACCCGGACGGTGTGCGCGACAAGGACGGCATCACCGCCGCCCTGCTGATCACCGAGCTGGCCTCCGAGCTGAAGGAGGAGGGCCGTGATCTGCTGGATCTCCTCGACGATCTCGCCGTCACGCACGGTCTGCACGCCACCGATCAACTGTCGGTGCGGGTCGAGGACTTGACGGTCATCGCGGACGCCATGCGGCGGTTGCGCGAGCAGCCGCCGACCGAGCTGGCCGGGCTGGCCGTCACCAGGGCCGAGGACCTGACCGAGGGCACGGAACTGCTCCCGCCCACGGACGGCCTGCGCTACACGCTCGACGGTGCCCGCGTCATCGTCCGGCCCAGCGGCACCGAGCCCAAACTGAAGTGCTACCTGGAGGTCGTGGTCCCCGTGGCCGCGCACGCCGACCTCCCGGCGGCCCGCGCGCGGGCGGCCGAGACCCTCGCCACGATCAAGCGGGACCTGTCGGCGGCGGCCGGTATCTGAGCGGTCCTTCGCCCCTGCACGGGGTTCAGTCCCGTACGAGGTAGCTGAACCCCGTGTCCGGTCCCACGCAGGACTGGAGGGTGAGGTCGCCCCAGTAGAGGCCGGCGGCGGGCACGCCCCGGCCGGGGGTGACGTAGTGGGCGTAGACCGTGTAGGTCCAGGTGCCGCGCGGGGTGTCGATCGTGACCTTGGTGCCTGCGCGGAGCGTGGCGAAGCGGTCGAAGCCGCAGTAGTCGTGGCCGACGATCACCACGGTCCGCAGTTCGTAGCCGTTCTCGGTGCCGATGTCGGGGCCCGTCCACTGCACGGCGTTCCGGCAGGCGTCGACCTCCGTCTGGTCGCCGCGGACGACCGTCGAGGACCAGTCGCCGATACGGATCGTGGTGGACGTGGGGCGCCCGGTCGTCGCCGTGCGGGTGGGCGGTGCGGTGGAGCGGGTGGGGCGGGGCGTGGTGGCCGGTGTCCGCCGTGACAGGTCCGGGCCGGGTACCCGACTGTCGGGGACGCTCGGGGCGGGAGTGGACGGGTCGGGCCGTTCCGATGCCCGGGGGCTCCGAGCGGCGGCGGACGGCGGTACGGACACGGAGGGCTCCGGTGGCGCGAGGGAGACCGTAGGGGGCGCCTCGGCCGTCCTTCCTGCCTCGGGGTGCGTGACCCGCACCCCGGTCCCGCAGCCGGCCAGGAGGAGGACCGCCGCGGCCACGCCCGCGAGCCGCGCTGCCGTCATCCGAACCGTCCGTTCACGTAGTCCGAAGTCCGTTCGTCCTGGGGCGAGTTGAACATCGCCTGGGTGTCGCCGTGCTCGACGATCACGCCCGGGGTGTTCTGCGAGGCGAGGAAGAAGGCGCAGCTGTCCGAGACTCGGGCGGCCTGCTGCATGTTGTGGGTGACGATGACGATGGTCACCTCGGACTTGAGCTCGGCGATGGTCTCCTCGATGCGGCGGGTGGAGGTCGGGTCGAGCGCCGAGCAGGGTTCGTCCATGAGGAGGACGCGGGGGCGTACCGCCAACGACCGTGCGATGCACAGGCGTTGCTGCTGTCCGCCGGAGAGGGCGCCGCCGGGCTGGCGGAGGCGGTCCTTGACCTCCTTCCACAGGCCCGCCTTGATCAGGCACTCCTCGACCAGGTCGTCCTTGCCGTCGCGGGTGGCCTTGATGGCGTTGAGTTTGAGGCCGGCGAGGACGTTGTCGTAGATCGACATGGCGGGGAAGGGGTTCGGTTTCTGGAAGACCATGCCGATCTGGCGGCGGGCGTGGGTGATGCGGCGGCCCCGGTCGTAGATGTCCTGGTCGTCGAGGAGGACCCGGCCGGCCAGTGAGGCGGAGCCGATGAGTTCGTGCATGCGGTTGAGGATGCGCAGGAAGGTCGACTTGCCGCAGCCGGAGGGGCCGATGAGCGCGGTGACCTCGCGGGCGGGCATGGTGAGGGAGACCCGGTCGAGGACCTTGTGGTCGCCGAACCAGGCGGAGACGGAGTCGGCGCGCAGGCTCGCGGGGCCGGGTCCGGAGAGGACGACCGGCGGCCGGCGGAGGGTGTCGGTGAGGTCGGGGTCCGCGTCCGAGGGGGCGTTCCCGGTGAGGTCGGTGGACATGGTGGTGTGGTCAACTCCCGTACGGGGCTTGGTGGTTCAGAGCAGGTTCGGCAGCAGGGAGACGATCGCCCCGGAGTCGGCGAGGCCCAGCGCCAGCAGCAGGGGGCCCGCGCAGATCCAGGTCTGCCAGCGGCCCCAGACCCGGTGGGCGACCACCGCGAGCAGGGCGGCGAGCAACAGGCCCTGGGACCACAGGAAGACGCGCAGCCAGGCACCGTCGTCACCGCCGAGCGCCTCCTCGGACGCGGCGATCCAGCCGGGGCGCAGATCGCGCGGCGGGGCGGCCTGCGCGGGGGTGATCAGCTCGGCGTCCACCCGCAGGACCCCGCTGGGTGTGTACGGGGCTCCGGTGGCGGTGATGAGGGTGAGCCGGCCCTGTCCCTGTGCGAGGGGGGTGGGCAGTTCGTCGCCGGCCCGGCGGACGCCGGTGACCCGGTAGACGGCCTTGGTCTGGCCGGTGGTGACCTCGATGCGGGAGCCGGTGGGCAGGCTGTGCAGGTCGAGGAACGGGCTGCCGTATCCCCATTGGCGGCCCATGATCACCGAGGTGCCGGGCTGGCCGGGCAGCGGGGTGTCGCGGCGGTGGCCCGGCCCCGACATCAGCACTTCGGAGGTCGTGCCCTCGGCGACGACCTCCTTGATACCGAGGGCGGGGATGCGCAGGAGCGCGACAGGGGCGCCCGGCTTCAACATCCTTCCCTCGTAGTCGCGTTGGCCGACGGGGGCGGTGCCCAGGGCGAGTTCCTTGCGGAGTTCGTCGTAGGCGGTGCGCTGGTCGCGGGCGTGCTGGAGGTGGCCGACGACGGTGAGGTTCGCGGCGAAGCCGAGGAGCACGGCGGCCAGGACACACACGGCCGCCCCGGCGAGTGCGAGCCCGGGGCGGGCGGGGGGCCGTGGGGTCTCCTGGCGCGGCCGGGCGGGCGGCGGTGGCGGGCCGTCGGCCGGCGCCGTCGCGTCGGCCGGGGGCGGGGCGAGCGTGGTCACGGGGTGCGCTCCTCGAAGCGGGACGGTTTCCTTCGAACGGCGTCTCGTGCGGCGCCGGTTGTACGGCTGTACGGCGTCTCGTGCGGCGCCTTTCGCGGGGCGGGGTCCGGGGGCGGGGGGGGTGGGCGCCCCCGGACCGCCCGGACGGTCAGCGGTGTTGCGGGGTGTCGCCGTCGCCGAAGGTCAGCAGGCCCTTGCGGCGCATGTGGAGGACGAGCGCGGAACCGGCGGCGAGGAACGCGAGGGAGGCCAGGCCGATCGCGCCGGCCTGGGCGCCGGTGGCCGCCATGGAGCCCGAGGCGGAGCCGGTGCCGGTGCCGCTGTCTCCGCCGGTGGTGCCGCCCGTGTCCGAACCGCCGCTGCTGGAACCGTCGGTGGGCGTGGCGCCCGAGTCCGAGTCGGACGGGGTGGGCGACGGGGACTCGCTGGAGTCGTCGCCACCGGTGGTGAAGGCGAAGGCGACGCTGTGACCGCCGGTCGCGTCCTCGGCGAGCGTCAGGGTGTGGTCGCCGTCGGCGATGTCGCCGGGCACGGTGAACTCGTAACTGTCCACGGTTCCGGCGGAGTTGGCCTTGGCGTCGGTGAAGGTCGCAGTGCTGTCGGCGAGGGTGACCTTGACGGCGGCGCTCGCGGTGTAGCCGCGGGCGGTGATCCTCACCTTCTGGCCGGGCTCGAGGGCGGGGTTCGTGCCGAGGGCGGTGCCGTCCTCGTCGGTGACGGTGAGGTCGGGGTTCTCGGTGGGGCTGGGGCTGGAGGTGGCCGCGTCGGTGCTGACGAACGGCAGGGAGGCGTAGATGCCGGTCTTCTCGGAGAACTGGAGGCTGTGGTCGCCGTTGGGCAGCTGGTCGGGCACGGTGAACGCGTAGTCCACGACGGCCCCGTCGGCGTTGACGGTCACGTCGGGATAGGTCGCGGTGGAGCCGCTGAGGGTCACATGGGCGGCGGCGGCCGGGGTGAAGCCCTTGACGGTGACCTTGACCTTCTGGCCGATGGCCAGCGTGGGCTTGTCGGAGAGGGCGTTGCCGTCGGCGTCCTTGGCGGAGACGACGTAGTCGATGCTCGCGCTCCCCGTGGCCGAGGCGCTGGAGTAGGCGTCGGCGTCGGCGGGCGTGAACACGGCGCTGAACGGCAGGGGGCCGCCGATCGCCGGTGCCTTGATCGTGAGTTCGGCCGTGCCGTTCGTGGCCGTCGCCGTGCCGAGCGAGGTGTCGCCGTTCCTGAACTCCACGGAACCGGCCGCCGAGGCGGGCGAGACCGTGGCGGTGAGCTTGAGGTCGCCGCCCACGGGAACGCCGGCGGGCGCGCTCACGGCGAGGGTCGTGGCCTGCTGTTCGAGCAGGGACCAGGTGTCGCCCGTGACCCGGATCTTGGCGAGGAAGCGGTCGGCGGTCGTGCTGGTGGTGCACATCAGGGCCAGCGTGTAGGTGCCGTCGTAGGGGGCGGAGACCCCGGCGCTCGTCAGGGCCGACTGGAGGCTCGGCTTGGCCGCGGTGGCCGCGAGCGCCACGGTGAAGGGGTCCGTGCCGACGCCGGCCTTCGTCACCGACTGGGCCAGCGGCAGGAGTGCGGTCGGGGTGGTCGGGTTCACCAGCCTGAGCACGGTCGTCTGCGCGGTGGTCGAGTTGCAGCCGGCGCTGGTCGTGACGGACGTGGTCATGGGGATGTCCGTGATGCTGCCCGTGGCGGGGCTGACGGTGAACTTGCCCAGTTCCGTGGCCGCGTGGGCCCGGCCCGAGAGGGCGACGACCCCGGCCAGGGCGGCGAACAGCAGCGCGCAGGAGGTCAACAGCGCCACGGGTGATCTGAGTTGTGCGAGACGGTGCGTCATGCGGTGGTCCCCCCACGGGGTTTCGGTCATGGATGGATACGCCGACAGGGCCGGACACCCGTGGGTGCCCGGCCGGTGCGCGGCTAGCGGTCGGTGCTCAGCTCTCGCCCTTGAGGGTGGTGCTGCCGCAGTCGCTGCCGAGGGTGCCGAAGCCGTACAGCGTGATGACGGAGGAATTGGCGCAGACCTTGGAGCCGGTGCCCACGAAGGTGTCCGCGATCAGCGGGTCCGAGAGCTTGGCGGTCGGGACGACGTTGTAGACGTTCCGCAGGTAGGGGAAGCTCAGGTTCAGGGTCAGGTCGTCGTTGCGCGCGACCTGGCCGTTGACGGAACCGAGCACGGCGGAGCCGCGGCGGTCGTCGACGACGAAGCTCTCCTGGGCGGTGTACTGGGCGACCGAGTACGGGAAGATGTCACCCGCGCTGTCGACGGCCGAGCCGTCGTTCTCCTGGATCGTGGAGTTCGAGGTGACGCAGGAGCCGGGGGTCGTCACGCCGATGGAGCTGAGGAAGAAGGCGCGGGTGCCCGAGGCCGACTGCGGCAGGATCGGGGTGAGGGTGACACCGTTGAGGGTGGTCAGGGTGCACTCGTAGATCGCCTTGAGCTGGGCGGTCGTCAGGTCGTCGGGCAGCGCGCTGCCGTCCTGCTTCACCCAGGACACCGCGTCCTTGGCGTACGGGACGAAGGTCAGGTCCGTGGTGGTGGTGTTGTTCGGGCCGCGCGAGGAGCGGGCGAAGTCCACACAGCCGGTGGAGCCGTCGACGGCGGCGTTGAGGGCCGTGATGCCGGCGCCGGAGCCGTCGGGACGGGTGATCGTGCAGCTGCCGGTCGACTTGGTCGTGATCGTGCTGGAGCCGGTGGCGTTCCACGAGGCGATGACCTTGCCGCTGCTGTTCGTGATCGCGTCGCCGAGGGCGTTCACGACGTCCTGGGTCGTGTCGGAGCCGACACCGGCGAGCTGACGGTAGTCGGTGGCCGAGCTGGGGTCCGCGTAGGCGGGGGCGGCCAGGGCACCGAGGCCCAGGGCGACCGCACCGACACCGGCACCGATACGCAGGCGGGTCTTGACGTTCACTTGAGTTCTCCTCCGTGGAAACGGATCGAGCAAAGGACGTACAAGCGGAAGACGTACAAGAAGAATCCGGATCTCTTTCGCCGCCGGCCCGTCGGCCGGCCACGCAGAACAATTCCGCAGATCCGTCTCCTGAGGCCACTAATTCCAGCCGGTCATCAGGTTACGACTCCCTTTCCTAGGTGACTCCAAGGGAATTCACTTGGCGGTGCGCGGATTCCCCGGGGCGTGAATGTTCCCCGGGGAATCCGGAAAGTCCGGGGGCTCAGTCGGCGGCCGCCTTTCGGCGCGTCGAGAACCGCAGCATGACCGGGCCCGCGAGGGCGGCCGCTCCACCGGCGACGAGGACGCCGAGCAGCACCCAGCGGACCGGCCCGAGCACCTCCGACGGGGTGTGGCCGCCGGACTGGGCCACGTTCTGCTTGGCCGGGTCGGTCTCCGTGGGAGCGGTGGAGGGCGTGGCGGTGTCCGACGCGGTGGCGGTGGTGCCGGATGTTCCGGCGGCGCCGGTTCCGGTGCCTCCGGCCGTGCCGCCCGCCGCTCCGCCGGCCGCCGAGCCGCCGCTGCCGCTCACGTCGTCGCCCCCGGAGGCGCTGCCGGTGGACTCGCCGGCGTCCGGCGCGCCCTTCTCCAGCAGGTCCGCCGCCTGCTTCGCCTGCGTGCGCAGCGCGGTGGGCAACGGGGCGTACCCGTAAGGCAGTTGGCCCTTCGCCGTGCCCTGGGTCTGGCCGTCGCCGGCCGCGTAGCGCATCACCTTGGCGTAGTCGAGGCGGGCGTCCTTGGCCTCGTCGAGGGAGGCCGCCGCATAGACCACGGCGGTCAGCGGATAGGCGCCGTCCTTCGTCCGGGCGGGGTCGGGCGCCTTGACGCCGGCCACGTCCGAGTCGGGCATCTCGGCGACCGCCTTGAGCAGGGACTGGCTGTTCGGCTGGACGTACTGCCCGGCGCCGTTGCGCAGGGCGGCGGCGCCCAGCAGGTAGCGGGTCGCGGACGCGTTGTCCACCAGGCCGAACTGGCGCTGGCCGGTGGGGATCGGGCGGCCGACCGGCGACAGCTTCGGCACGTTGTCGGTCAGGACGCACTGATAGGCGGTGCCGATGTCACCGCGGCGCACCTTCAGCGCCCCGTCGTGCATGTCGTTGACGTAGGGGACGACGTCCATGCCGGTGTAGGTGATCGTGGTGGTGTTGCCGCCCCCGCAGTCGGTCGTCGCGGGTGTGATGTCCGTCTTGGGGAAGAAGTCCAGGGAGTCCGAGACGACCCCGTTCTCGTAGGCGGGGTTGACCTTCATTCCCCAGGGGTCGGGTTTCCCCTCGATGAATTCCTTCGCGTCGGCGTTCGCCAGAATGTATTTCCACACCAGGCGGGCAGAATCGGTGTTGGCCTGTGTCACGGCGAGACCCAGGGGCGCGTTTCCCGCCGCCTGGCCCGCGAGCGAGGGATTCAGCTCGATGAATTCGGGGTCCTTGACCAGGGAATCCGGGTTGCCGGCGAGATGGGCGGGCACCTTGTCGCCCGGCTTGACCAGGCTGAGGGGGTAGGACTGTGTGAGGACCTTCGCCAACAGGCGCTGGTTGAGCTTGAGTTCGGTCAGCGGGCGGCTGCCGCCCGACACGTCGTACATCCAGACGAACCCGATCGTCAGCCCGGTGACCGCGACCGGCGCGTGCACCACCGGGGGTGCTCCGTCGACCGGTTCGACGGGGTCCACCGTCAGGGCGAGCCCGGCCGTCGAGTCGCCCGAGGTCACGGCGTCCCGGGCCTGCTGCTCACCGGACTGGGTGTAGGTGAAGCGGTAGGTCCCGGTGCGGCACAGTGCGCTCTGCCAGGAGGTGACGACGTCGGTGGCCAGTTCGGAACCCATGATTCCGCGCTCGGGCTTGTCCGCGTCGCAGTTGTCCGTGACCTGCGCGAAGTCGAGGCGGAACACGATCCGCTGGTCCCAGTTCGACTGGCTGAGCGTGGAGGAGACCTGGCTGCCCGCCTGGTGCTGACTCCCGCCGGGGTCGTGGGTGCCGCGGGGCACCACCACCAGCCAGCAGGGCTGGACCGCGCCGGACGCGGTGGTGCGGGCGCCACAGCCCAGCGCGGGCTGCTCCACGGCCGACTTCAGCTCGAACGACATGTCGCCGCCGCCGTCACCGTCGTTCGGCAGGAACGCGACCGCGTTGGTGTCCCCGTCGGTGAAGTACGTGGTGTCGGTGCCGCTCGTGGTGGGGTCGCCCTGCCCGGCGACCGGCCGGAACGGCACGTAGTGGTCGCCGTTGTGGTCGACCGGGGTCGAAGCCGCGGTCTCCAGCGGGTCACCGACCGAGGAACCGCTCCGGTACACGGACCGGCCGTTCCCCGCCTGCGCGCCCGCCGCCATCCCGTACTCGCACTGCGTCCGGTCGGGACCGGACGTCGCGTCGCCCCAACACTGCATGACGGAGAGGAAGTTGGTCTGGTCGTTGGCCGACGGCGCCCCGCCCGTCCAGGTCACCCGCACGCCCTGTCCGGTCAGGTCCTTCGTCTGGTGCACGGTGACTTCGAGGTTCGAGAAGTCGTCGCCGTACGTCCCCTTCGTCCCGCTCTCCGTCACCGCCGAACTCTCGGTGGTCGCGGCCTGCGCCCGGTCCGCGCCCCGGGGCAGCGGCAGCACCGCCAGCACCAGGGCGGACAGCAGGCAGCCCACGCCCACGGTCACCCGTGTCGTACGGCGTCTCATCAGAACTCCCTCTTGCGGCGCGAACGGGCCGCCAGCATCCGGGCGGTGAGCGGTGGTCCGACGACGACCGCGAGCAGCAGGACGGCCGACAGGGCCATCAGGGCGCCGCGCATCCCGAGGCCGTTGTCCGCGGCGAGGGCCACGGGGTTGGCCACGACGGAGGTGTCGCCGCTGCCGGTGCCCGCCCCGGTCCCGTCGCCGCTGACGACCTCGCCGGTGTCGGGGTCGATGGAGGCCCCGGAGGTGCCGCCGGCCGCCGCGCTCGCGGTGGAGTCGGGCGTGCCGTCGCCGTTGGTGTCCGTGCCCGCCGTGCCGCCCGTGGCGGAGGAACCGCCCGAAGTCGAGCCGCCGGTCGAGGAGTTGGCGCCGCCCGAGGTGCTACCGCCGTTGGCCGCGGGCTTCACCGGGGTGTCGGTGCCCGCCGCGCCGGCCGTGCCGGTGGTGCACTGCGTGGACCCCTTCTTGTCGCAGGCCTTGGGGTAAGGGGCGTTCTTGATCAGGGTGTTGACGCCGCCGGAGAAGGTGGGGTTGCGGCAGTCGTTGATGTTGATCGAACTCGTGGGGGCGCCAGGCACCTTGCGGATCTGCTCGAAGCCCGCCTCGACGAGGTTCTTCGGCAGCGGCGAGTAGCCCAGGTCGTCCGCCTGCTGCTGGCCGTCGCAGAGGAAGTAACGGGCGAACGTGCCCAGCGAGTTGCCCTTGGCGGTGGTGAAGCCCGCCTCCACCTTCGTCGGCAGGATCATGTAGCTGTAGCTGGAGAGCGGATAGGTGCGGGCGTCCGCGTTGGTGTAGACGTTGTCGAGGATCTGGGTCAGGTAGTTCGAGGACTGCTGGTTCTGGTTGATCCCGGCCTTGGTCAGGGCCACCGCCACGCTCGCCGCGGTCGGCTCGACGTAGTAGTTGTCCCTGTTGAGCACCTTGGCCACCGGGAAGCCGGTGTTCTTGGCGTAGGAGTACTCGACGTAGGTGATCGCACCCTCGCCGGAGGGCTGGCGGACATGTCCGGAGACGCCGAGCGAGCCGGACTTGGAGACCATCGTGGAGCCGCTGAGCAGCGGATAGAACGAGGTCATCCCGCAGTTGCCGCTGCCGCGCCCGGTGCGGGAGCAGTAGTCGCTCCACAGGGCGGGGTACTCCTTGGACATCCAGGTGGTGAACTGCGCGCTGGTGCCCGAGCCGTCGGAGCGGACGACCGGGACGATCGCGCGGGCCGGCATGGTCAGACCGGGGTTGTCGGCGGAGATCGCGGGGTCGTTCCAGCGGGTGATCCTCCCCGTGAAGATCTTGGTCAGTACGTCCCCGGAGAGCCGCAGATTGGTGACCATCCTGCCGTTGATCTTGAGGTTGTACATGAACGCCGTACCGCCGGCCACGATCGGCATATAGGCGTAACCCCGGCTCGGCGGCACCTCGGTGACGCCCTGTTCCTTGAGGCCGTAGGGGATCTCGGAGACCGCGAAGTCGACGGTGTTGTTCTTGAACTGCTGGCGGCCCTGGGAGGAGCCGTTGGCCGAGAAGTTCACCGTCATGCCGTAGTTGGCCTTGACGTTGCGGACCCACTGCTGGACCGCGTTGGAGCTCCAGGTCGAGCCGGAGCCGGTGATCTTCGCGTAGGAGGCAGCGGCGGCGGACGGTGGTTGGGCGGCGAGCAGGGCGCACAGCAGTGACAGCGCGGTGGCCGCCAGACGGAAACGAGTGGCGGGTTTCACGACGAACTCCCGTTTTCGGTAAGGGCGTTGGGGCTCGGGGCGGAAGGGGCTGCCGCGGGGCGGGCGGCGAAGCGACGCGCGTCACGCTGCGACGCGAGGACGCGCCGGTGTTCCTGACGGTGCGTCAACTGGCCCGGTCCACGGCCGCCGACGATGCGTGCGGCGACGAACAGCAGCAGCACCAGCGTCATCAGCAGGGCCGCCGTACCGAAACCGCGCGAAATCATGTTCGGCTCGGGCGACTTGACGAACTCGAAGGTGACCAGCGGCAGCGAGACCATCGGGTCGTGCAGCGGATTGAGGTTGAGGTCGTTGGTGAAGCCCGCGGTCAGCAGCACCGGGGAGGTCTCGCCGATACCGCGCGCGGTGCCGAGGATCACGGCCGTGGTGAGGCCCGAGCGGCAGGTCGGCAGGACGACGTGCCAGACCGTGCGCCAACGGCTGGTCCCCATCGCGTAGCTGGCCTCGCGCAGGGTGCCGGGCACCAGCCGGATCACGACGTCGGCGGCCCGGATGATGATCGGCAGCATCATCACCGAGAGCGCGAGCCCGGCGGCGAGACCCGACTGCCCCAGGCCCAGGCCCAGGATCACGGTGGCGTAGATGAACAGGCCGGCCACGATCGACGGCAGCGCGGTCATCGCCTCGACGATGGTGCGCACGAACCGGGCGTAGCCGCCGGGGACTTCGGTGAGGAACACCGCGCAGATCAGCCCGGCCGGCACGGTGATCAGCAGCGCGATGGTGATCATGATCAGGGTGCCGGCCGCCGCGTGCAGCGCCCCGCCGACGCCGAGCGGTTCCAGCGGTCCCGCAAGGTGCATGTCCTGGGTGAAGAAGTTCAGGTGTACGAGCGCCTTGCGGCCCTCGACCAGCGCGTACACCACGACGAACACCAGGATCACGACCAGCAGCACGCCCATCGAGCGGACGACCGCCGCCGCGATGCGGTCGACGACGGCGGGTCCGTCCTCGTCGAAGGAGACCAGCAGGGCGTAGATCAGCAGGAAGAGGCCGTAGGCCAGGACGGCGAAGCCGACCGCGCCGTCGAAGGGGAGCAGCCGGGCGAACAGCAGCCAGGTCAGCGACAGCGCGGAGGCGGCGGCGCCGACGACGGCGTACAGGTCGGTGGCGCGCATCCGGGTCAGGGCGCGGCGGCTCTCCCCGCCCGGCCCGGTGCCGCGCGCGGAGCCCGGCAGCGTGGTGCGCGGGCGGCCGGTCGCCTGACGCGCGCCGGGCGCTTCAGGGGCAACGGTCATGGTCGCTCATTCCTGTGGGGCGTAAGTGGCTGCGGGCGCCTGGGAGTTGACATGGGAAGGCGGCCGCCGTCAGGCGTCGCTCGTCGCGCCCGAGCGCGAGCGGGCGACGATGGAGGAGGCGGCGAAGTTGACGATCAGCGTCATGAGGAACAGCGCGAAACCGGCCGCCATCAGCGCGGACATGCCGAACTCGCTGGCCTCGCCGTAGTGCAGCGCGATCAGCGAGGCGATCGAGCTGGTCCCGGACTGAAGGACGTGCCACTGGATGTCGAAGGTCACCGAGATGATCATGAAGATGGCGATGGTCTCGCCGAGCGCCCGGCCCAGGCCGAGCATGGTGCCGCCGATCATGCCGCCACGCCCGAAGGGCAGGACGACGCTGCGGATCATGCCCCAGCGGGTCGCGCCGAGCGCGTAGGCGCCCTCGCGCTCACCGGCGGGGGCCTGGGAGAAGACCTCGCGCATGATCGAGCAGACGATCGGCGCGATCATCATGCCGACGACCAGGCCCGCGATGAACGTCGAGGACGTGTACAGGCTTTCGGGCGCGAGCGGGTCGGCCGGGTCGGCGCCCCGCACGTCGAAGACCGGGATCCACCCGAAGTAGGTGGAGATCCAGCGGGCGACCGGCAGCACCTTGTCCTGGAGGAAGAACACCCCCCACAACCCGTAGACCACGGAGGGTACGGCGGCCATCAGGTCGACGACGCTGATCAGGGTCCGGCGCAGCCGGGCGGGCGCGTACTCCGAGATGTAGAGGGCCGCGCCGGTGGCCAGCGGTACGGCGACCAGGACGGCGACGATCGCGATCAGGACGGTGCCGACGAGTACCGCCGCGATGCCGAAGTTCCCCTGGTCCGGGGCCCATTGGGCGGTGGTCAGGAAGGACCAGCCGGCCTTGTCCAGCGCCAGCCAGGCCCGGTAGAGCAGGAAGCCGCCCACGAGCAGCATGACGGCCAGCACGAAGGTGCCGCCGGAGCGCAGCACCACGCGGAAGATCCGGTCGGGCAGTCCCGGGTCGGCGTACAGGCGTCTGGGCACGTCGTCGTCGGGCCCGGCCGCGAGGGCGGCCCCGGGCTGCGGCTGTCTGAGGTGTATCGGCACAGGCACGGTCCCGACGCTCCGGGCCCGCGATTGACATGCTCAGCCCGAGGTGTGAACGAGAGGTGCCCTGGGGGCAACAACCGTTGCGCACGGCACACCCGCACCATGGACAACTCACCTATGAACATGGCGAGTTGACGGGCAGCTGACAGGCGGAGGCAGCCGTGTCCGTCAGCTGTTGCCGAATAACTCCGGCCCCACGCCCACCAGTTCGGGCAGCAGCGCGCGGAACCGGTCGTAGGCGGCACGACAGGTGGCATGCCGTTCGTACGTCCGCGCCGCCCCGGCCAGATGCCGGCCGGACGTCTCCCACACCACCCACACCCAGCCGCCGCCCTCGGCGCTGTGCTGGATGCCGCCGCCCATCTCGGCGTGCCGCGAGCACAGCCGCACAAAGGCCGTACGACATCGTTCATGACTGTCGTGCGAGGTCAACGACACCGCCACCGACCGCCCGTTGGGGGCCACCAGCCGCCAGCCGTATCCGCCCCGGCCGTCGATGTCGATCTGACATCTCATGCCCATCACCGCGACGGCAGGTCTTGCCGTCTCGCCGGACCGCTCCATGTCCCCACCCCTTGCCGCCCATCGATGAGTAAAACCCGCAGGTACGGCGCTATGGACGGCACCAGCAATCTACTGAGGCGGAGATGAACGGGGAGAGACAAACGTGACGGCCGGGCACACGCTTCATGTCGAAGTACCCCCTAGGTAACCCCTAGGACAGCCACAGGGAAAGCGCTCACTCCGGTCTCAGGACAACGTTGCCAATAAGCGGACGGAAGCGCTTGCACGGGGACAGCGCCCCGCACAGCGGTCAGGACAGCCAGCGGGTGACGAGCACCGCGATCCAGGCGATACCGAGAACCGCGGCATACGGCCACAGCGGGCGCCCGCGCTCCTCCTCCGCGCTCTCGCCGGTGGGCCGCAGGGCGGGGTCGGCGATCATCGCGGAGAGCTCGGCGGCGAGGGTGTCGTAGGGGTGGATCAGACCGCGCCTGCGTTGCAGCCGGGCCGAGTGCGGGGCCGCGACCACCCAGGAATCGCCGCCGCGCCACCGGAGCTTCAGCTCGACCCCATCCCGGCGGGCCGAGCGGAGGTCGTCCCAGGTGATGTGTCGCGGCCGGCGCAGACCGTTCAGCCAGATGCCGGTCCGGTCGGCGGTGATGCGCCAGGACAGCTTCACGGGGATCCGGGTGGCGCCCCTCATGCCCATGACGACCAGCAGGACGCGATGCCAGAGGCTCTCGTCGACCGCGACCCAGTACAGCCAGACGCCGCACTGCGCCATCAGGAAGGTCGCCAGCCAGTCCACCGGACCCGCCCGCCAGCGCCGTACCGGCACGGGCTCGGCGCTCCGCGCCGCCACGGCCGCGACCAGTTCCGCGTGCCGCGCGTCGTCGCGGGCCGCCCGGACCGCCGCCCGCTTCGCCCGCACGAGCCGCCGCCGCACCTCGGGTTCGGACAACGGCCGCACGGGCCCGGTCGACCACTGCGTTCGCGGCGCGCCGCCCGGCTTCGAGGGGGCGCTGACGAGGAGGATCTCGGCGCCGTCGTAGGGGGTGCCGTAGAGGACGGCCTCGCGGACGGGGCCGGAACGCTCGACGGGGAGACGACCGCCGCCGAGGACGTCGTCCAGAACTTCGTCGACGACGTCGTCGAAGGCGCTGGGGAGGGGGTCGGCGTCCTCGGGGTCGTCCGCGTCCTCCGGGGCCCGGTCGGCGGGGTCGGCGGGGTGGATTCCGGCGGCGGTGTTGTCCGGGTCCGAGACGGCGACCCGGAACAGGGGCCGCAGCGCGGCCGGGTCGTCGGTGGCGAGGACCTCCGTGTCGCCGTGCGCGGTCTCCCGGACCAGCACGCGCAGGACGGGGGCCGGAGCCTGTCGCAGCGCGCGGGCCCGCCGTCTGCCCAGCACGCCGGACAGCAGGACGGTGAGGCCGAGTCCGACCACATGGACGCCGGTCATCACGGCGGCCTGCCGGTCCTCGCCGTGCGGGACGAGCGGCGCCAGGGCGGTCAGTGCGGCGCCGGGGACCAGAAGGAACGTTCCGGCGCGGATGAGGAAACGGCCTCGGCGAACCGGCCGGCCGGCGCCGGGGAGACGGGCCGTGACACCCTCCGACGCGGCGAGGGCCACCTCCCGCTGCCGGGCACGCGCACGTGCCCGGTATTCGGCGGGCGGCACGGAGAGCACCAGCGCAGGCAGGACGACACCGCCGAGCACCCACCAGGACGCGTGCGGCGGCCACGACCCGTACCCGACCACCGCGACGAACAGGACGGCCGCCGAGTACCGGACGATCTCGGGCCGCCACAGCGCCCAGATCGCCTGGAGCGGCAGCACCGCAGCCAGGTACGGGGGCAGACCGCCGTAGTACAGCAGCGCCGCCGCGGCCAGCCAGCCGCACAGCACCGCGAGCTTCACATGGACCAGCCGCAACCGCACCGACATCCGGCGCAGGGGCAGCGCCGCCGTCCACCGTCGCACCGGCTCGCCGCGCCAGCGGACGGTGCCCTCGGGTATCGCGGAGGCGGGCAGCCGCAGCGGCTGCCGGACGTTCGTGTCCATGACTTCCCAGAGACTCGGACCACGGGCGTGGTCGGCTGGCTCGGCTTCGCCTCCGGGTGGGGGACCGCCGCCGCGGCCGAGTTCGGGTCGAATGATGACCCGGAAAGCTGTGAGAGTGAGGGCGGTCCGGTCAGCCCGTCGCCAACAGGATCGCCAGCACCACGGCACCCGCGAGCGCCGGGGCGATCACCTCGTACGCCCAGCGCACCGTGACCTCGCCCTGTGCCGACTCCGCCTGCTCCCGGTTCTCCAGCAGCTCGTTCAGGTCGCTCATGATCTGGTCGGACTCCGCCCGCGTGGACTCACCGGCCGCGGCACCGCCGCCCAGGCCCCCGCCGAAGCCCCCGAACCCGCCGAATCCGCCGCCGAAGCCCCCGGCCCGGCCGCCCCGGCCCGCCTGGCCGGCCGCCTCCGCCCTGGACCGCGCCTCGCGGCGCGCCGCCCGCTTGCGGCTGCGCAGCGAGACCGGGATCGCCCACAGCTGGAACTTGGTGCCGGCCTTGGTGAGAACCTCGTTCGAGAGCCCGGACCGCAGCGCGGCCACCTCGCCCCACGGCACCACGACCAGCCGGAACGGGTTGCGCACGCGCAGCCGGTCGTCGTTGGCGTACACGGCCGGGCGGAACGTGAAGGCGACCACCAGCGGCACGACGAGGATCAGCCCCGCGAGCGCGAGCCACGGCGTGCGGCCGTTTCCCCGCACGAGCGCGTCGATGCCGAGCCACAGTCCGATGGCGAGCAGCAGTACGCCGCCTGCGATGCCCATGGACGACCTGTAGATGCGGTCGGGGGGCTGCGAGGTGGGGGGCTCGTGGTGCGGGGTCGTCATGGTGCCGATTGTGCCTCAGCCGTTCGCCCATTCGCCGTTGGGGACCTGTTCGTTTGCGAGTGCGGGGACGTCGTGGCTTGTCGGGCAGTTCCGCGCGCCCCTTCAGGGCGCTCATCCGCACGGGGTGTACAGCCGCTACGCGCGTAGATATGCTCGTCTGGTGACCATGCCCACCACTGCACCCACAGCACACTCTCTCGGTGACGTCACCGCGTCCGACAGCACGCTGCGCCGTTTCCTCCACGGGCTGCCCGGCGTCGACGCGGTCGGCCTGGAGGCGCGTGCCGCCTCGCTCGGGACCCGTTCCATCAAGACCACCGCGAAGGCGTACGCCATCGACCTCGCCATCTCGATGGTCGACCTGACGACCCTGGAAGGCGCGGACACCCCCGGCAAGGTCCGGGCGCTCGGCGCCAAGGCGGTCCGCCCCGACCCGACCGACCGGACGAGCCCCTCGACCGCCGCCGTCTGCGTCTACCCCGACATGGTGGCCGTCGCCAAGGAGGCCGTCGCCGGTTCCTCCGTGAAGGTCGCCTCCGTCGCCACCGCCTTCCCGGCCGGCCGTGCCGCGCTCTCCGTGAAGCTGGCCGACGTGCGCGACGCGGTCGCCGCCGGCGCCGACGAGATCGACATGGTCATCGACCGCGGGGCCTTCCTCGCGGGCAACTACATGAAGGTCTACGACGAGATCGTCGCCGTGAAGGAGGCGTCCGGGGCGGCCCGTCTCAAGGTCATCTTCGAGACCGGCGAGCTGTCGACGTACGACAACATCCGGCGCGCGAGCTGGCTCGGCATGCTGGCCGGCGCGGACTTCATCAAGACGTCGACGGGCAAGGTCGCCGTCAACGCGACGCCCGCGAACACCCTGTTGATGCTGGAGGCGGTGCGCGACTTCCGCGCCCAGACCGGCATCCAGGTCGGGGTGAAGCCCGCGGGCGGTATCCGTACCTCCAAGGACGCGGTCAAGTTCCTGGTCATCGTCAACGAGACGGCGGGCGAGGACTGGCTGGACAACCACTGGTTCCGCTTCGGCGCGTCCTCGCTCCTGAACGACCTGCTGATGCAGCGTCAGAAGCTGGCCACCGGCCGCTACTCCGGCCCCGACTACGTGACGGTGGACTGATCCACATGGCATCCACATCTGCATCCGCTTTCGAGTACGCACCGGCGCCCGAGTCCCGCTCCGTCGTCGACATCGCCCCCTCCTACGGCCTGTTCATCGACGGCGAGTTCACCGAGGCGGCCGAGGGCAAGGTCTTCAAGACCGTGTCCCCGTCCACCGAAGAGGTGCTGTCCGAGATCGCCCAGGCGGGCGAGGCGGACGTCGACCGCGCGGTGAAGGCCGCCCGCAAGGCCTTCGAGAAGTGGTCGGCACTGCCCGGCTCCGAGCGCGCCAAGTACCTGTTCCGTATCGCCCGGATCATCCAGGAGCGCAGCCGTGAACTGGCCGTCCTGGAGACCCTGGACAACGGCAAGCCCATCAAGGAGACGAGGGACGCCGACCTCCCCCTCGTAGCCGCGCACTTCTTCTACTACGCGGGCTGGGCCGACAAGCTGGACCACGCAGGTTTCGGCGCGAACCCCCAGCCCCTCGGTGTCGCGGGCCAGGTCATCCCCTGGAACTTCCCCCTCCTGATGCTGGCGTGGAAGATCGCCCCGGCGCTGGCGACCGGCAACACGGTGGTGCTGAAGCCCGCGGAGACGACTCCTCTCTCCGCGCTCTTCTTCGCGGACATCTGCCGCCAGGCCGGCCTCCCCAAGGGTGTCGTCAACATCCTTCCGGGATACGGCGATTCGGGCGCCGCGCTCGTCGCGCACCCGGACGTGAACAAGGTCGCGTTCACCGGTTCTACGGCCGTCGGCAAGGCGATCGCGCGCCAGGTGGCCGGCACGGCCAAGAAGGTCACGCTCGAACTCGGCGGCAAGGGCGCGAACATCGTCTTCGACGACGCCCCCGTCGACCAGGCGGTGGAGGGGATCGTCACCGGCATCTTCTTCAACCAGGGCCAGGTCTGCTGCGCGGGCAGCCGGCTGCTCGTACAGGAGTCGATCCAGGACGAGTTGATGGACTCGCTCAAGCGCAGGCTCTCCACGCTCCGCCTCGGCGACCCGCTCGACAAGAACACGGACATCGGCGCGATCAACTCCGCCGAGCAGCTCTCCCGGATCACCACGCTCGTCGAACAGGGCGAGGCGGAGGGCGCCGAACGCTGGTCCCCGGCCTGTGAACTCCCGTCCTCCGGCTACTGGTTCGCCCCGACGCTCTTCACGAACGTCACCCAGGCGCACACCATCGCCCGCGACGAGATCTTCGGCCCGGTGCTGTCCGTACTGACGTTCCGCACTCCCGAGGAGGCGGTCGCGAAGGCCAACAACAGCCAGTACGGCCTCTCCGCCGGCATCTGGACCGAGAAGGGCTCCCGCATCCTCGCCGTCGCGAGCAAGCTGCGCGCGGGTGTCATCTGGTCCAACACGTTCAACAAGTTCGACCCGACCTCGCCGTTCGGCGGCTACAAGGAGTCGGGCTTCGGCCGCGAGGGCGGTCGCCACGGCCTGGAGGCGTACCTCGATGTCTGAGAAGTCCGAGCAGAACCGTCTGAGCGTCTTCAAGACCTACAAGCTGTACGTCGGCGGGAAGTTCCCGCGTTCCGAGAGCGGCCGGGTGTACGAGGTGACCGACGCAAAGGGCAAGTGGCTGGCCAACGCCCCCCAGGGGAGCCGCAAGGACGCCCGTGACGCGGTCGTGTCCGCCCGCAAGGCGTTCGGCGGCTGGTCCGGCGCGACGGCGTACAACCGGGGCCAGATCCTCTACCGCATCGCCGAGATGCTGGAGGGCCGCAAGGACCAGTTCGTGCGCGAAGTCGCGGACGCGGAGGGCCTGTCGCCCTCAAAGAAATCAGATACAGCGAAGGCGTCCGCGGTCGTGGACGCGGCGATCGACCGCTGGGTCTGGTACGCGGGCTGGACCGACAAGATCGCCCAGGTGATCGGCGGCGCGAACCCGGTCGCGGGCCCCTTCTTCAACCTCTCCTCCCCCGAGCCGACGGGTGTCGTCACCGTCCTGGCCCCCCAGGAGTCGTCGTTCCTCGGGCTGATCTCGGTCGTGGCCCCGGTGATCGCGACCGGCAACACGGCCGTCGTCGTCGCGAGCGAGAGGTCCCCGCTCCCCGCACTGTCGCTGGGCGAGGTCCTGGCCACCTCCGACCTCCCCGGCGGAGTCGTCAACATCCTCTCCGGGAAAACGGCGGAGATCGCGGCCCCCCTGGCCGCCCACCAGGACGTCAACGCGATCGACCTGGCGGGCGCGGACGACGTACTGGCGAAGGAGCTGGAGATCGCGGCGGCCGACAACCTCAAGCGAGTTCTTCGTCCACAGCCTGTGGATTACAACGAGACTCCGGGCATCGACCGCCTGACAGCCTTCCTGGAGACGAAGACGGTCTGGCATCCGACGGGTTCATTGGGAGCAAGCGGCTCCTCGTACTAGGAGGCAGGCCGAAGGCCACGCCTCAGGGGCGCGGGGCGGTATTGGATCTGCGGCTCCGCCGCGTGGGCGCGACCAGCCACAACGAACGCGCACCCGGCAACGAGACCGCAGCTCCCCGCCCCTCCCCCGCAACTCAACCCCCAAGAACTCCCAGCGCCTGCCCCACCACCGGAATCCTGCTGATCGACTCCGCCTCGGCAACAGGCGCGGTCAACATCTGCGAAGCAACCGGCTGGAAGTCGGCGAGCTGGGTGGCAACGCCGTTGTCGAGGGGGTCAACTCCCGTCCCCGCGAGCGGATTCGGCTTGAGCCCAGCGATCGGGCCGGTGACGTAGCCGACGGTGCCGGCAACGGCGCCGAGCCCCGCCGCAGGGTCGATCTTGCCCAGCGAGGTGGGCCGCGTCCGCATCACGTCGACGACCGGCGCGTTGTCCGCGGCGGCGGCCGTCGCCGCGCCCGCGCCCAGGGCGACTCCGGCGGTCGCGAGGGCGACCAGGGCGCGCTGGGCGGTCGGGTGCTGGGAGGACGTGTGTCGTGCCATTGCTGGTGCCACCTTCTGGTGCGCAGGGTAATCAGGTCAGCACGAAGGGTAGTTGACGTGTGATGCGCGTTCCAATGGCGACCCGCGGGGTCGGCAGGACGTACGGAATACGTCAAACTGGTGTCCCGTGAGCATCCTTTCCCCGTCACCGGCCCGTGTCGTGCTGCTGTGCGGCCCCTCGGGTTCCGGCAAGTCCCTTGTCTCGGCCCGCTCCGGTCTTCCCGTGCTGCGGCTCGACGACTTCTACAAGGAGGGCGACGACCCGACGCTGCCACTGGTGGCGGGGAGTTCGGACATCGACTGGGACCACCCCGACTCCTGGGACGCGGAGGTCGCGGTCACCGCGATCGTCGAGCTGTGCCGCACGGGTCGTACGGATGTGCCGGTCTACGACATCTCGCTCAGCGCCCGCACGGGCACGGAGGCGGTCGACGTCGGCCGGACCCCGCTCTTCATAGCGGAGGGAATCTTCGCCGCCGAGGTCATCACCCGCTGCCGGGAGCTGGGTGTCCTCGCGGACGCCCTGTGCCTGAGCCGGGGTCCGGTGCGCACCTTCCGGCGCCGCTTCCTGCGGGATCTGCGGGAGGGCCGTAAGTCCGTGCCGTTCCTGTTGCGGCGCGGCTGGCGGCTGATGCGGCTGGAGCGGTCGATCGTGGCGCGGCAGACGACGCTCGGCGCGTACGCGTGCGACAAGGACGAGGCGCTGGGCAGGCTGGCCGCGGCGGCGGTGGGCCGGCGTCCGGCACACACGGCTCCGGCGCCCTCCCCCTCGTAGACAAGCCTTTGCGGACAAAAAAAAGCGGGACTGGACGGACCCCCCGGCCCTCCAGTCCCGCTCTTCCTTTTCCCCCGTGGTACTTCCCCCGTGATTCCCCCCCCAGGACCCCGTCGGCGCCCCCCCAGCGCCGATCCCCCGTGGTCCCCTTGGTGCTCCCCCGTTCCCCGTTTCCCCCCGACCCTCAGGCGACGAGCTCCCCGAAGGCGTCCTCCTCGTCACGGCCGAAGCTGAGGACCTCGTCCTCGCGCATGCGGCGGAGCGACCGCCAGATGCTGGACTTCACCGTGCCGACACTGATGTCGAGGATCTCCGCGATCTCCGGGTCCGTGCGGCCCTCGTAGTAACGGAGGACCAGCATGGTGCGCTGGAGTTCGGGCAGCCGGGCCAGCGCCTGCCACAGGACCGCGCGCAGTTCGGTGCCGCGCATCGCGTCCGTGTCGCCGGGCGTCTCCGGCAGTTCCTCGGTCGGGTACTCGTTCAGCTTGCGGCGGCGCCACGCGCTGATGTGCAGGTTCGTCATGGTGCGGCGGAGGTAGCCCCCGACCGCGGCCTTGTCGCTGATCCGGTCCCACGCCTTGTACGTCGAGAACAGCGCGCTCTGGAGCAGGTCCTCGGCCTCGAAGCGGTCGCCGGTCAGGTGGTAGGCGGTCGCGTACAGGGAGGCGCGGCGCTCCTGGACGTAGGCGGTGAACTCCGCCTCCGACAGCGAACGACGCTCCCCCGTGTCCTCCCTGTACCCGCTTCCCCCGTGCGCTTCCCCCGTGTGCGCGTCAACCACCGTCATGTAACCGGTGTGCTGACGCCCGGCACCGCGAACGCACCCCCGCCCGCTCACGGCACCGGACTTCTCGGAACCCCGGGTGACGTCGTGCAGACGCGTGATGACTGCGTTGTTGCTGGTGCTGTGCAGCGTGCTCATCTCGCGCCCCCCGTAGTGGACTTGCCCGGTGTTCGGATCTTCCGGCTCGGTTCCTCGTGGTTCCTTGCCTGTGACGAAAATCCTGCCGGGGTCACTTCATGGACGTGTCCGCCGACTGTCACAGACCTGTCACAGGGGTCCCCCTCTGCGGCTGCCCTCAGAAAACGGACAGTCCGGTCACAGAAAGGAGCGCTACGGGCGCGTACCCGTGCAGGTGTCGAAACACCGCCCCCGCATGGGCCAGAATGAGCCCCGTGCCTTCCCTGTTGCTGATCGAGGACGACGACGCCATCCGGACGGCCCTGGAGCTCTCGCTGACGCGCCAGGGACACCGGGTAGCCACCGCTGCCAGCGGCGAGGACGGTCTGAAGCTGCTGCGTGAGCAGCGGCCGGACCTGATCGTGCTGGATGTGATGCTGCCCGGCATCGACGGTTTCGAGGTGTGCCGGCGCATCCGGCGCACCGACCAGCTGCCGATCATTCTGCTCACCGCGCGCAGCGACGACATCGACATCGTCGTCGGGCTGGAGTCCGGTGCCGACGACTATGTGGTCAAGCCGATCCAGGGGCGCGTCCTTGACGCCCGGATCCGGGCCGTGCTGCGGCGCGGGGAGCGTGAGTCGTCCGACGCGGCGAGCTTCGGCTCGCTCGTCATCGACCGCGCGGCCATGACCGTGACGAAGAACGGCGAGGACCTCCAACTCACGCCCACCGAGCTGCGGTTGCTGCTCGAACTGAGCCGTCGGCCCGGACAGGCCCTGTCCCGGCAGCAGTTGCTGCGCCTGGTGTGGGAGCACGACTACCTCGGTGACTCGCGGCTGGTGGACGCGTGTGTCCAGCGGCTGCGCGCCAAGGTCGAGGACGTGCCCTCGTCCCCGACACTGATCCGTACCGTGCGCGGCGTCGGTTACCGCCTGGACTCGCCTCAGTGACCGACGCACCAGGGGGGATCCGCGGCTGGCGCCCGGGTCGTAAGGGAGTTCTGTGGCGGCTGCGGTTCACCAGCCTGCGCCTGCGGCTGGTGGTCGTCTTCGGCCTGGTCGCGCTGACCGCCGCCGTGTCCGCGTCCGGCATCGCCTACTGGCTCAACCGCGAGGCCGTCCTCACCCGCGCCCAGGACGCGGTACTGCGCGACTTCCGCCAGGAGATGCAGAACCACGCCGGAGCCCTGCCGCTGCACCCCACGCAGGACGAACTCATGCGCACGGCAGGCCAGATGGCCAACAGCAGCCAGCGCTTCAGCGTCCTGCTGGTCGCCGAGGACACGAACAAAAAGACGGTCTACGGCAACTCCGGCGGCCTGAACGGGTTTTCGCTGGAGGACGTGCCCAAGTCGCTGCGCACGGCGGTGAACAAGCAGCAGTCGGTGACCGACGGCAACAAGGAGCCGTACCACCTGTACTGGCAGCGGGTCACCGAGCACGGCACGCCGTTCCTGGTGGCCGGCACGCGGATGATCGGCGGCGGCCCGACCGGCTACATGCTCAAGTCGCTTGAGCCGGAGGCGAAGGATCTCAACTCCCTCGCCTGGTCGCTCGGTATCGCCACCGGGCTCGCGCTGATCGGTTCCGCGCTGCTCGCGCAGGCCGCCGCGACGACCGTCCTCAAGCCCGTGCACCGCCTCGGCATCGCGGCGCGCAGGCTCGGCGAGGGCAAGCTCGACACCCGCTTGCGTGTGTCCGGTACGGACGAACTCGCCGAACTGTCACGGACGTTCAACCAGACCGCCGAGGCGCTGGAGAAACGGGTCGCCGACATGGCCGCCCGCGACGACGCCTCGCGCCGTTTCGTGGCCGACATGTCCCACGAACTGCGCACCCCCCTGACCGCGATCACGGCCGTGGTGGAGGTCCTGGAGGAGGAACTCGACGCCGAGACCGGCAGCGTGGACCCGATGATCGAGCCCGCCGTACGGCTCGTCGTCAGCGAGACCAAGCGGCTCGGCGACCTCGTCGAGAACCTGATGGAGGTCACCCGCTTCGACGCGGGCACCGCCCGGCTGGTCCTCGACGACGTCGACATCGCCGACCAGATCACGGCGTGCATCGACGCCCGCGCCTGGCTGGACGCCGTGGACCTCGACGCCGAGCGCGGCATCCACTCCCGGCTCGACCCGCGCCGCCTCGACGTCATCCTCGCCAACCTCATCGGCAACGCCCTCAAGCACGGCGGCTCGCCGGTCCGGGTGTCGGTCCGCCTGGAGGACGACGACCTCGTCATCGCGGTCCGCGACCACGGCCCCGGCATCCCCGAGGACGTCCTCCCGCACGTCTTCGACCGCTTCTACAAGGCGAGCGCCTCCCGCCCCCGCTCCGAGGGCAGCGGCCTCGGCCTCTCCATCGCCCTGGAGAACGCCCACATCCACGGCGGCGACATCACCGCCGCCAACTCCCCCGACGGCGGCGCGGTGTTCACCCTGCGGCTGCCGAGGGACGCGTCCGTACTCACGGAGGAGACCGACAAGGGCGAGGGCGAAGGGGACAGTTCGAAGGGGGACGCCTCATGAAGGCACGCGGATTGCTGACTCTCCCCCTCCTCGCACTGCTGCTCGCCGGGTGCGGGATCCGGGCCACGGAGGTGCCGACCGACTTCGGGCCCGCGCCCTCGATGGTGCCCTGCACGCTGACCGAGCCGGACGTGTCGACGCAGGCCGCGCGCGGGGTGCCCGTGCAGGTGTTCCTGCTGTGCGGGTCGTCGCTGGTGACCGTCGACCGGACCGTGCAGGTGCCGGACGGCACCGCGGACGTGCAGCGGCGCGTGATCGTGGCGCAGGGGCTGCTGGACCAGCTCGCGCAGTCGCCGTCGCCGGGCGAGAAGGACGCCCGGTACACGACCGACGTGCGGGGCGGCATGACGGTCAGCGGGCCGCGCGCCAAGGACCCCAAGGACGCGTTGCGGCTGAGCAATTCACCGGCCGACCTGACGTCGTACGCGCTCGCCCAGATCGTCTGCACCTTCTCCGACTCCGCCGCGGCCGAGGGCGACGGCTCCGTCATCCTCGGCGGTCCCGACGACACCCCACTGCGCCGCTACGAATGCACGGACGACGTCCGCTCCGCACCCGGCACGAAGGCTCCGCCGTCCAGCGAGGTGACGGGGGGCTGAGCCGACGGGGCGCGCCGGTGTCGACAGTGGCAGCTCACGCGGCCGGCCGGCGGAACTCCCTGACGGTGAGAGCTCCCGCGCCGACCGTCCCGAGGAGCGGCACCACGGGGAGCAGGATCGAGATGCTCCGGGAGACGAAGTCGGTGTCCACCGCGTCGTAGCTTCCCCAGGGGGTGCGTGCGGCCCTTATGGTCTCGCCCTCGTGGCCTTTGTACGAGAGCTTCGCGGTGCGCGCGTTCGTAGCGTTCCGCGTGGTGTGCACCGGGCCGCTGCACACCGTGTAGGTGCCGCCCTTCGCGCCCTCCTTCTGGTGGCACTCCGCGAGCCGGACCTCCACGGCGTTCCCCATCAGGTTCAGCTTCGCGATGCCGGTGAGTACGCACCATGTCGTCGCTGCCGCGCACAGCAGTGTGAGCGCCGCATAGCCGACGACCGCGCGTACCCGCCCCTTTGGCATGGGTCCATCATGCCGCCTCCTCCGTAAAGCGCCCCGGAGGTGAACGAGCCGGAAAAGCGGGGTGTGGCGGAAGCCTCAGCCCGGTGCTTGGGCCCTACCCGGAACCGATCGTGCCGGAGGGGGCGTCTAGTGGGGCGTGCAGCGTCAAGGCTCCATCGGCGGCAGTGCCGCGATTCGCGTCCGTGTGACAGGAGGTGTCCTCCTCGTCGCACATCTCGTGCTCGTCGCCTGGGTCACGCTGCGCCCGCGGGACGTCCCCTGGGTGATGCCGCCGAACCTGCACCCGCTGGCCAGCATCCGGGCCGATCTCGCGCTGGGCTGGCCGGAGGCGGCGAAGCGGATCGGTGAGGGCCTCGCGCTGCTGGCCCCGCTCGGCGTCCTGCTCCCGATGGTGAGCGGCCGGCTGCATGTCTCGCCGCTCGCGTCCCTGATCCGTACGGTCGCCGCCGGCGCCCTGATCTCGCTCGGCATCGAACTGCTCCAGACCGGCGTGCCGGGCCAGGTCGTGGACGTCGACTCGCTGCTCATGAACACGGTGGGCGTGGCCCTCGCGCACGTCGCCGTCGTCCCCGCCGCCCGCGCCTGGCTCCGCCGCAGGGGCGAGAGCCCCTTCCCCGCGCCCCTCCTCCAGGAGGAAGCGACTCAGGGACGGACCCCGACGATTCCCAGGGTCGGCATCGCACCGTAGAGCGACGCCGGGCAACCTCCGCCTCCGTACCGTTGAAGGCAGATGGGCAGCCCGCCCACCTCAACGAACGCCCAGGGCCCACCGAGGGCCAGTGTCCCCACGCGTCGGCCGGGAGCGAGCCGCAGGGGGCGCGCCGGTGTCGAGAGTGCGATCGCGCGGAGGCGCGCGGCGTCGAGCACGATCGCGCTCTCGACACCGGCCGAGGCGCCCCCGAAGGCGAACGACCCAAAAGAAGGAGTGCCCATCATGACCGCCATTGCCCGCCCCACCCAAGGCCGCATGATCGGCGGAGTGTGCGCAGCGCTGGCGCGGCGCTTCGGTACCTCCGCGACCACGATGCGGGTGATCTTCCTGCTCTCGTGTCTGCTGCCCGGGCCGCAGTTCCTGCTCTACATCGCGCTGTGGATCCTGTTCCCGTCCGAGGACAAGGTGCGCACCGAGGCCTGGTGACAGCCCACACCGGCCCGGCGCACGTACGCCGATGGGGCGCACCCCTCGTCCAGGGGGCGCCCCATCGGCGCGTTCGGGGGCGGGCTCAGCCCAACGGACCTCGCCCAGCAGGCGTCAGCCCAACGGACCTCGGCCCGGCGGGCCTCAGCCCAGCGGAACGCCGTTCAGCGGCAGGCCGTGCGTGGGCAGGCCCGTCTGGGACAGCGGGAGGCCGCCCAGCAGTCCGGCGACGGGCGCGGTCGGGCCGTCGGAGAGGACCTTCTCGGCGGCCGGCTGCACGGCGGAGAGACCGCCCGCGAGCGCGGGCTGCGCCTGGCTCAGCGCCTCGCCGGCACCCGGCAGCGCCTTGGTGACGTTCTCCGCGGGCAGCGTGTGGGTCACGGCGCCCAGCACCTGGGTGGTGTCCGGGACCGCCGGAGCCGCGCTCGCGGCACCCGCGCCTACGGCGGCGAAGGCAGCACCGAGGGCGGCGACACCGAGGGTCTTGGCAGCAGACTGCTTCATGGTGAATGCGTCCTTGAATGGGATGACGGGGATGTGAGCGGTCCAAGACCGTAAACACGCGAAGGCGCCCGCCGCAAACATCGAAATGCGGACGGATTGTGAATGCCCGCCCGCATCCCCCGTGTCCCGTTCGACCTCTGTCAGCCCTCTTCGGGTACAGAACCGCTGGTGGAAGCCGTCTGACGGAACAGCCATTCGGATTTGAGTTCGGCATATCCGGGCTTGATCACGTCATTGATCATGGCCAGTCGTTCATCGAAAGGAATGAATGCTGACTTCATAGCATTGACGGAGAACCATTGCATGTCGTCGAGCGAATAACCGAACGCCTCGACAAGGTGCTCGAATTCGCTGCTCATGCTGGTGTGGGACATCAGCCGGTTGTCGGTGTTGACGGTGGCCCGGAAGTGGAGCCGGCGCAGCAGCCCGATGGGGTGCTCGGCGTAGGAGTCGGCGGCGCCGGTCTGGAGGTTGGAGCTGGGGCACAGTTCCAGCGGGATGCGCTTGTCCCGGACGTAGGAGGCGAGCCGGCCGAGCTTGACCGTGCCGTCGTCCTGGACCTGGATGTCGTCGATGATGCGCACGCCGTGTCCGAGCCGGTCGGCGCCGCACCACTGGAGCGCCTGCCAGATGGACGGCAGTCCGAAGGCCTCGCCGGCATGGATGGTGAAGTGGTTGTTCTCGCGCTTGAGGTACTCGAAGGCGTCGAGGTGCCGGGTGGGCGGGAACCCGGCCTCGGCGCCCGCGATGTCGAAGCCGACGACGCCCAGGTCGCGGTAGCGGTTGGCGAGTTCGGCGATCTCCAGGGCGCGGGCGGCATGCCGCATGGCGGTGAGCAGCGCCCCCACGCGGATCCGCCGCCCGCCCTCCCGCGCCAGCGACTCCCCTTGCCTGAAGCCCTCGTTGACGGCCTCGACGACCTCTTCGAGGCTGAGCCCGCCGTCGAGGTGCTGCTCGGGCGCGTACCGCACCTCGGCGTATACGACGCCGTCCTCGGCGAGGTCCTCCGCGCACTCGCGGGCGACCCGGATCAGCGCGTCCCGGGTCTGCATCACGGCGACGGTGTGCGAGAAGGTCTCCAAGTACCGTTCCAGCGAACCGGAGTCGGCGGCCTCGGCGAACCACACGCCGAGTTTGTCCGGGTCGGTCTCGGGGAGTCCGGTGTACCCGGCGTCCCGCGCGAGTTCGACGATCGTCCCCGGGCGGAGGCCGCCGTCGAGGTGGTCGTGCAGCAGAACCTTCGGCGCCCGGCGGATCTGGTCCGGCGTCGGGGTGTTCGGGGTGCTCTGGCTCGTCATTTCCGCACTCTAACTCCTACGCGCGTAGATCACCCGTTGTACGAATCCGTCGATACGTAACGGTGACCGCGCGGAAGGATGGCGTACACGCTCACTTCTGACACTGTTCTGTCATGGCACAGCAAGCGACGCCGGTTCGGACGGCCCGGCTGGGGAGAGCGCTCGGTCCAGAACCGACCTCGGTGAGCGGCGTGGTCCTGCTGCTCCCCGGCGGCGAGGAGGTCTCCGCCCGCAGGCCGTCCCCCCTGATGGCGACAGCCTCGGTACGAACGCTGGGGCGCCGACTGTCCCGGGCAGGCGCGGTGGAGGGTCTGGCCGCGCATGTCGTCCACTACCGCTGCCGCGGCTGGAACGGCAGCGAGGCGTATCTCGCGCACGACGCCAGCTGGGCGGTGGACGAGGTCGTACGACGCTACGGAGACGTGCCCGTCTGCCTCGCCGGCATCGACATGGGCGGCCGGGCCGCGCTGCGCTCCGCCGGACACGAGGCGGTCAACTCCGTTGTCGCGCTGGCCCCTTGGCTCCCCGAGCAGGACGTGGCCGCACCACCCGAACCGGTGAAGCAGCTGGTGGGCCGCCGCGTCCTGATCGTCCACGGCACGAACGACGAACGCACCGACCCCGAACTCTCCTTCCGCCTGGCGGCCCGCGCCAAGAAGGCGAACCGGGACGTCTGCCGTTTCGAAGTCCACTCCGACGGCCACGCGTTGCACCAACACCGCCAGGAAGTACACGCCCTGACCGAGGACTTCGTCCTCGGCGCCCTGTTCGGCCGGGCGTTCGCCCGCCCCGTGGAGGACGCGTTGCAGGCACCACCGCCGCTGGGACTGAGGATGCCGCTCGCGGCGGGCTTCGGGCGCTCGTTGCGGAAGTGAGCGGGCGCGGTCGCCGACAAGCCGGCTTCCGGGGCGAGTCGGGCATGCGATGACGACGGGCTCGGGCATTCCCTGCGCAGGTGAACCGGGCGCGAGCACGCGCCACGACTGCCGACCGGCCGGGCCCAGGGCCGGCCAGAACAGACGCCCGCGCCGCCATCGCGTGGCACCCCGGCCAACTGGCCGGTGTCCCGGGCCAGTCGAGAATGCACCGGCGGCAGACTTCGAACGCTCCCTGCTCAAGTACCCCGGAGGCGCCCGCCCGGCGCGGCGGCCAACCGGCCGGTCCCCGGGCCGAGTCGGGAATGAAGCCCCCGCCGCCCGACGTTGACGCCCGCCGACCGACTCTCCTCCCCGTCCGGGAAGAAGGCAGGCCCATGACGACGTCCTCTTCGAGCAGCATGCGTGCCGTACGGCTCTCCGGCCCCGGCCCCGTGGAGAACCTGCGGCTGACCACCCTCCCCCTCCCGCCCGAGCGGGACGGCTGGGTGCGGATCCGGGTCGAGGCCTTCGGGCTCAACCGGTCGGAGTTGAAGCTGCGGCTGGGGGTGAGCGAGGGGGTCGGTTTTCCGCGGGTGCCGGGGATCGAGGCCGTCGGTACGGTCGACGCGGCGCCGGTCGGCAGCGGGCTCGTGCGGGGGCGGAAGGTCGTCGCGATGATGGGGGACATGGGGCGTACGTACGACGGCGGCTATGCCGAGTACACATCGGTGCCGCTGACTCAAGTGATCCCCGTCGAGACCGAGTTGCCCTGGGAGGTACTGGGCGCCCTGCCGGAGATGGTGCAGACCGCCTACGGTTCGCTCACCGTCGGTCTTGATCTGCGGCCCGGCCAGACCGTGCTGATCCGCGGGGGCACCTCCTCGGTGGGGCTGGCCGCCGCCGCGCTCGCCCGCCGGCGCGGAGCCACGGTGCTGTCCACCACCCGGCGCCCCGACCGGCTCACCCTGCTCAAGGAACGCGGTGTCGATCATCCGCTGCTCGATGTCGGCGAAGTCGCCCTCGCCGTACGCGAGTTGTACCCGGACGGCGTCGACGCCGCGCTCGACCTGGTCGGCACGCCCACCCTCCCCGACACGCTGCGCGCGGTACGCGTGCACGGCACGGCCTGTTTCGGCGGCAGCCTCTCCAACCAGTGGACCGTCCGCGACTTCTCCCCGAACGAGTACCTGCCCAGGGGCGTACGTCTCGCGGGCTATTTCGGCGACGCCTCCGATCTCCCCCCGGCGGTCTTCCAGGAGATCCTCGACGCGGTCACCACCGGCCAACTGGCCTTCCCCGTCGACCGTGTGTACGACGGGCTGGAGCAAGTAGCCCAGGCCCACGACGACATGGAGCACAACCGCGCCACCGGCAAGCTGGTCGTGCGGGTGCGGCACCACAACTGAGCTACTCGGGCAGCAGGTTGCCCCTCCTCGACAGCAGGAACTTCTTGAAGGCGGCCACCGGGGGCGTGTCCGGGCGGCCGTCCAGCCAGGCCACGCCGATCTCCCGTACCGCCTTCGGGGCCGTGACCGTCAGTTCCGCGACTCCCGGGCGGGGTACGGCCGGTGGAGGGAGCAGGGCCACTCCGAGACCCGCCGCCACCAGGCCCCGTAGCGTCTCCGCCTCCTCCCCCTCGAAGGCGATCCTCGGGCGGAAGCCGGCCTCCGCGCAGACCGCGTCGGTGATGCTCCGGAGGCCGTAGCCCGGCTCCAGGGTCACGAAGGTCTCCTCGGCCGCCTCCGCGAGGCGGATCCGCTTGCGGGAGGCCAGGCGGTGGTCGGCCGGGACGACGAGGCGGAGCTTCTGGACGTCGAGGCGGTGGGCCACGACGTCGGGGGCGTCGAGGGTCGGGGCGGTCAGCAGGCACAGGTCCAGTTCGCCCGCGCGCAGCCGTTCCAGCATGGCCTCGCCGTAGTTCTGGACGAGGCTGAAGCGGACGCGGGGGTGGTCGGCGCGGAAGGCGCGGATGAGTTCGGGGACGGTCTCCGAGCCGAGGGTGTGGAGGAAGCCGAAGGCGACCTTGCCGGTGGTGGGGTCGGCGTCGGCGCGGACCTCGTCGGCGGCCTTGCCGATCTCGGCGAGGGCGCGTTCGACGGAGGTGAGGAAGGTGCGGCCGGCGGGGGTGAGCGAGACCGTGCGGCCCCGGCGGGCGAACAGGTCGACGCCCAGGTCCTGTTCGAGGCGGACCATGGCCCGCGACAGGGTGGACTGCGGGACCTGCATCTCCTGCGCGGCCCGCGTGACGTGCTCGGTGCGGGCGACCCCGGCGAAGTACGCGAGCCGTGGCGCGAGCAGCGCGACGATGTCTTCTGTGTCACCGGACGGTGACAGGCGAGGCTGTGAGCTGTACTGATGCACCATGGGAACGATTATGGCGTTTCCGTGCATTGGACGGATGAAGGGGAGCGTACGTAGCTTCGAAGCATGTCTCCCGCCGATACCGGGGCGTCCACCGTCGTGGCCGCCTCCACCACCTCCCCTACGACTTCCTCCGACTCACGGCTGACGCCGGGTGGTCCCGGTTATCGCCGGATGAGCTTCGCGCTCTTCCTCGCGGGGGTGGCGACCTTCGCGCTGCTCTACTCCACGCAGGCCCTGCTGCCGCTGATCTCCGGCGAGTTCGGGGTGGCGGCGAGCGCGGCGAGCTGGACGGTGGCCGCGGCGACCGGCGGACTCGCGCTGTTCGTGCTGCCGATGAGCGCCCTGTCGGAGCGCTTCGGACGTCGTACGGTCATGACCGCGTCGCTGGTGGTCGCGGTGAGCATCGGGGTCCTGGTGCCGTTCGCGCCCTCGCTGGGCGCGCTGGTGGTGCTGCGGTTCCTCCAGGGTGCCGCGCTGGCCGGGCTGCCCGCGTCGGCGACGGCGTATCTCGCGGAGGAGGTCCGGCCGAAGGCGCTGGTCACGGCGATCGGCCTGTTCGTGGCGGGCAACAGCGTCGGCGGGATGAGCGGCCGGGTCATCACCGGCTGGGTCGCGCAGGAGTGGGGCTGGCGGGTCGCCGTAGGGGTGATCGGTCTGATCGCGGTCGGCTGCGCGGTCGCCTTCCGCCTCCTGCTCCCCGCCCCGCGGCACTTCACGCCGGGCTCGCTGCGCCCGCGCGTCCTGGCCCGCACGGTCCGCGCCCACCTCGCGAACCCGCTGCTGTGCCGGCTGTACGCGATCGGCGCCCTGTTCATGACGGTCTTCGGCGGCGTCTACACGGTGATCGGCTACCGCCTCACCGAGGCCCCCTTCTCCCTCCCCCAGGGCATCGTCGGCTCGATCTTCCTGGTGTACCTGGTCGGTACGGTGTCGGCGTCCACGGCGGGGCGGCTCGTCGGCCGTCTCGGACGCCGGGGTGCCCTCTACCTCGCGGGCGGTACGACGGCCACCGGCCTCTTGGTCTCCCTCGCCGACTCGCTGCCCCTGGTGCTGCTCGGCCTGGTGCTGATCACGGCGGGCTTCTTCGCGGGGCACGCGGTCGCGTCCTCGGCGGTCAGCAAGACGGCGACCACCGGCCGCGCCCAGGCCTCCGCCCTCTACCAGTCCGCGTACTACATCGGCTCCAGCACCGGCAGTACGGTCGGCGCGCTGGCGTTCCACGCGGGCGGCTGGGCGGGCACGGTCGGCGTGGGCGTGCTCGCGGTGCTCGGTGTCGTGACGATCACGGTGCTGGGGTCGCGGGCGGCGCGGGTCGAGCGGGGACTCGCCGCCGCCTGAGCGGTCACATCCGCCCGGCCCTGTAGTGAAACCTTCCTGACCTGCGCGTTCAGCCACTCCGGGGGCCATTGTCAGTGGGCTGCGCTACGTTTCGGGGTATCGGAAGAACGGCCACAGGGGTGGGTGGGCGAGACCATGAGCGACGGCACCGCGACGACGACAGACCTCGACATCAGGCTGGAGAAACACCGCGTCGAGCTGACCGGGTACTGCTACCGCATGCTCGGCTCCTCCTTCGAGGCCGAGGACGCGGTGCAGGACACGATGGTCCGCGCCTGGCGGAGCTACGACAAGTTCGAGGGTCGCTCCAGCCTGCGGTCCTGGCTGTACCGGATCGCGACGAACGTCTGCCTGGACATGCTGTCCGCGGGCAACAAGCGGGCGCGGCCCGTCGACCTCAGCGACTCCACCCCGCTCGCCCAGGCCGCGCTGTCGCCGCGCCCCGACAACACCTGGCTGGAGCCGATGCCCGACGCGCGCGTGCTGCCCACGGTCGCCGACCCGGCGGAGGCCGCCGTCGCCAAGGAGTCGGTGCGGCTCGCGTTCATGGCCGCCCTTCAGCAACTGCCGCCGAAACAAAGGGCGGTGCTGATCCTGCGCGAGGTGCTGGCCTGGCGGGCAGGCGAGGTCGCCGAGCTGCTCGGCACCTCGGTCGCGTCGGTCAACAGCGCGTTGCAGCGGGCCCGCGCCACTCTCGCCGAGCGGGACGAGAAGGCGGCCGACGCGGCCGTCTCCGATCCGCTCGACGACGAGCAGAAGAAGCTCCTTGAGCGGTATGTCGCGGCCTTCGAGGGCTACGACATGGCGGCCCTGACGGCGCTGCTGCACGAGGACGCCATCATGACGATGCCGCCGTTCGACCTGTGGCTGACCGGCCACGACGACATCACGGGCTTCATGACGACGATCGGCGCCGCCTGCGAGGGCTCCCGCCTGATCCCGGTGGAGGTGAACGGCCTGCCGGGCTTCGCCCAGTACAAGCCGGACCCGGAGGCGGGCGGCTTCAGCCCCTGGTCGGTGCAGGTCCTGGAGATCTCAGACGGCAGGCTCACCGGGTTCCACTTCTTCCTGGACACCCAGCGCTGGTTCCCGCTGTTCGACCTGCCCCTCCATCTCGAAGCGGAGCCCGACCAGATCGAGGAGGGCGCGTAGTCCGGGGCTGGGCCCGCGCAGCCTGATCCGGCCACCGGCCCGCCGCGCGGTCAGCTCCAGACGGGCCAGGAGATCGACGGTCCCGAGCCCCGGCGGCCCGGGCCCCACGGTCTCGACCCCGACGAGGACGACCCCGGCGCCGGTCGCCTCCAGCAGCCGCCGCACCTCGTCGCAGAGCCGCACCACCTCGTCACGGGTGACGGGGCGGTTCGGCACGAGTACAGCGGGTGTCATGGCGTCCACGACCGGTAGACCGGGTGGGCGGTCGTAACTCATCGGGAGCGACCGCCTAGGTTTGCTGTATGCCCCACGGATCAGCTCCGCCCTGGATACCTGACGCCCTCCCGCGCGCCGCGACCCCCGCCGAGGAGGCGCCGTGCAGGGGGTGTTGACCGGGTTCGCGGTCATCGGCGTCGTCATCGCCGTCGGCTATCTGCTCGGCCTGCGCGGCTCCCTCGGGGAGAACGGCCGGGACGTCCTGACCAGGCTGGCCTTCAACGTGGCGTCCCCGGCCCTGCTGTTCACCACCCTCGCGCGGGCCGACCTCTCGGTGGTCTTCTCCAGCTGGCTGCTCGTGACGGTGCTGAGCACGGCGGCGGTGGCGGGCGTGTTCGTGGCGGTGGGCGGGGCCCGCGGCTGGGGTGTGGGCCGTACGACGATCGGCGCGCTCTGTTCGAGCTACGTCAACTCCGGCAACCTCGGCATCCCGATCTCGGTGTACGTCCTGGGCAACGCGTCGCTGGTGGCACCGGTGATGCTGTTCCAGCTCGTGGTGGTCAGCCCGCTCGCCCTCACGATCCTCGACCTGTCGGACCGGGGCGACAAGGATCCCTGGTGGCTGCGGCTGCTCACGCCCGTGCGCAATCCGGTCGCGGTCGGCTCCCTCGCCGGGGTCGCGGTGGCCGCCTCCGGCGTGCATCTCCCGGGCCCGGTGATGGACCCCCTCACCCTGATCGGCAACATGGCGGTCCCGGCCGTACTCCTCGGTTTCGGCATCTCGCTGCGCGGAAGTGCCGTGCCGGCACGTGGCGTCGAGCGGTGGCCGGTGCTGCTGTCGGTCGCCCTGAAGTCGGTGGGGCAGCCGGCGATCGCCTGGGCGCTGGCGGCGGGGGTGTTCGGCCTGCACGGCGCGGCCCTGCTCGACGTGGTCGTGACCTCGGCGCTGCCCGGTGCGCAGAACCTGTACACGTACGCGAGCCGTTACCGCGTGGGCGAGGCACTGGCCCGGGACTCGATCCTGCTGTCGACGATCCTGTCGGTGCCGGTGCTGGTGGTGATCGCGGCGCTGCTGGGGTAGCCGGGCCGGTCCCGGAGCAGCCCTGGAAACCCGGGTCGATCCCAAGATCATCGGGGCGATCGCGGCCCGGAACAGACTGGTCATCGAGCAGGTCGGCCCCGATTTCGCCGCCATGGGCTGGTCCCACACGGAGCCGAGCGCGGCGATGTGGAACAGCGCCGTAGTCGAAGCCGCCATCCTGGAGCTGGACGGCGGCGGTCGGCGACCGGAAGTCCGGGCGGCGCTGGAACAGTTCCTCCAGGTGCCCAAGTAGGCGGAAGGGGCCGGGACTTGAAAGCCCGGCCCCTCAACCCCACTCCCGGATCAGGCGATGCGCTCCAGCACCACCGGCGAAGCCGTGAACGAGGTCCCCTCGGCGCCGATGTCGTACGAACCCTCGACGGCCTCCAGCGCGTACGTGAAGCGCTCCGGGGTGTCGGTGTGCAGGGTCAGCAGGGGCTGGCCCGCCGTCACCGCGTCGCCGGGCTTGGCGTGCATCTCCACTCCCGCACCCGCCTGCACCGGGTCCTCCTTGCGCGCACGCCCCGCGCCGAGACGCCAGGCGGCGATGCCGATGTCGTAGGCGTCGAGGCGGGTGAGGACACCGGACGTCGGGGCCGTCACCACCTGGCGCTCGCGGGCCACCGGCAGCTCCGCGTCCGGGTCGCCGCCCTGGGCCGCGATCATCCGGCGCCAGACGTCCATCGCCGAACCGTCGGCCAGGGCCTTCGCCGGGTCGGCGTCCTTGATGCCGGCCGCGTCGAGCATCTCGCGGGCCAGCGCGATGGTCAGCTCGACGACGTCCGAGGGGCCGCCGCCCGCCAACACCTCGACGGATTCCCGGACTTCGAGGGCGTTGCCCGCCGTCAGGCCGAGGGGGGTCGACATGTCCGTCAGGAGCGCGATCGTCTTGACGCCGTGGTCCGTGCCCAACCCGACCATCGTGGACGCCAGTTCACGCGCGTCCTCGATCGTCTTCATGAACGCGCCCGTGCCGACCTTCACGTCCAGGACCAGGGAACCCGTGCCCTCGGCGATCTTCTTCGACATGATGGACGAGGCGATCAGGGGGATTGCCTCCACCGTGCCGGTGACGTCCCGCAGGGCATACAGCTTCTTGTCCGCCGGGGCCAGGCCGTCGCCCGCCGCGCAGATGACCGCTCCCGTGCCCTCCAGGACCGACAGCATCTCCTCGTTGGAGAGCAGTGCGCGCCAGCCGGGGATCGACTCCAGCTTGTCGAGGGTGCCGCCGGTGTGGCCGAGGCCGCGGCCGGAGAGCTGCGGGACGGCCGCGCCGCAGGCGGCGACCAGCGGGGCCAGCGGGAGGGTGATCTTGTCGCCGACGCCGCCCGTGGAGTGCTTGTCGGCGGTCGGGCGGGAGAGGGACGAGAAGTCCATGCGCTCGCCGGAGGCGATCATCGCGGCGGTCCAGCGGGCGATCTCGGAACGGTTCATGCCGTTGAGGAGGATCGCCATGTTGAGGGCGGCCATCTGGTAGTCGGCCACCTCCCCGCGGGTGTACGCGTCGATGACCCAGTCGATCTGCTCGTCGCTCAGTTCACCGCGGTCCCGCTTGGTACGGATGACGGAGATGGCGTCCATCGAGACTTGCGCCATGGCTTGGCTTTCCTTCCGAACGTTCTGAAAATGCGCGGCCCCGCCGAGCAGGGTGGACCAACTCAGCGGGGCCGCACGGGAGTTACCTGGTGAGATGGTCCGGCCCGAAGGCCTGCGGGAGCATCTCCGAGAGCGGCAGGACGCCCGCCGGTGTCTCCACCAGCAGACCGGGACCGCCGAACTCGTACAGCAGTTGGCGGCACCGGCCGCACGGGACGAGGATGTCGCCCTTGCCGTCGACGCAGGTGAAGTGCGTCAGCCGGCCGCCGCCGGTGCGCTGGAGGTCGGACACGAGCCCGCACTCCGCGCACAGGCCGAGGCCGTACGACGCGTTCTCCACGTTGCAGCCGGAGACCGTGCGGCCGTCGTCGACCCGGGCGGCGACCCCGACGGGGTAGCCCGAGTACGGCGCGTAGGCGTGGGACATCGCCTCCCGCGCCTCGGCGCGCAGTTCGTCCCAGTCGACGGCCAACTCGGCGGCGGGCGAGGTCACTTGCCCTGTCCCTTCCGGTACGGCAGGCCGTCCGCCTTCGGCATCCGCAGATGCTGTGCGGACAGCGAGAGGACCAGCAGGGTGACGATGTACGGGCTGGCGCCGACCAGTTGGGTCGGGACCTGGTCGGTGGTGGCGTACCAGACGAACATCAGGGCCGCGACGGCGGCGGTGATGCCGGCCGGGACGTACCGCTTCTTCCAGACCAGGTAGCCGACGCCGGCGACCAGCAGGAAGCCGAGCAGCAGGATCAGCGCATGGACGTTGGTGGCGCCGCCGCGCAGGTTGAGGCTGTCGGTGTAGCCGAACAGGCCCGCGCCGAGGGCGAGTCCGCCCGGCATCCAGTTGCCGAAGATCATCGAGGCGAGGCCGATGTAACCCCGGCCGCCGGTCTGGCCGTCGAGGTAGACGTTCGAGGCGACGATCGACAGGAAGGCGCCGCCGAGGCCGGCGAAGCCGCCGGAGATGATCACGGCGAGGTACTTGTACTTGTAGACGTTGACGCCGAGGGACTCGGCGGCCACCGGGTTCTCGCCGCAGGAGCGCAGGCGGAGGCCGAAGGCCGTGCGCCACAGGACCCACCAGGTGGCGGGGACCAGGGCGACCGCGATGACGGTGAGCGGGGAGAGGTTGGTGACCAGACCGCCGACGAGACCGGCGATGTCGGAGATCAGGAACCAGTGCTTGCCGTTGAGCGTGTCCAGCCAACTGGAGAGGCCGGGGATGTCGAAGTTGCCGAGCGAGTCGATGGGTGGGGACTGCTTGGCGGAGCCCTCGGAGGTGTTGGCGAAGGTGAACTTCGACAGATAGCGGGTGACGCCGAGCGCCAGGATGTTGATGGCGACACCGGAGACGATGTGGTTGACGTTGAACGTCACGGTGGCGACGGCGTGCAGGACGGCGCCGAGGCAACCGCCGAGGATGCCGAAGACGACACCGGTCCAGGGGCCCCACTGGTAGCCGGCCCAGGCGCCGAACCAGGTGCCGAGGATCATCATGCCTTCGAGGCCGATGTTGACGACGCCCGCGCGCTCGGCCCACAGACCGCCGAGACCGGCGAGGCCGATCGGTACGGCGGCGCGCAGGGCCGTGGACATCTGGCCGGTGGAGGTGATGCCGTCCGCGCCGGTGATGAGGCGGACGATCGAGGTGAGGATCAGCGCGCCCGCGATGATCAGCAGGAGCACGGGAAGGGAGAATCGGCGTCCGCCCTTGCCGGGCTGCTTCGCCTGCGGCTTGGCGATGGTCGCGGTACTCATCGGGCCGCCACCTCCTTCTTCTCGGAGTTGTTCCGGGCGGCGGCGGCGAGTTCGGCGCCGACACGGCTCTGCTGGCGGCGCAGGCCCCAGGTGCGGACGACCTCGTAGGAGATGACGACCGCGAACACGATCAGGCCCTGCATGATCGTCGCGATCTCCTTCTCGTACGCGACCGGGGTCGCGTAGTCGAGGGCGGGCGACGCCTTGTCGAGGAAGGCCCACAGGAGGGCGGCGAGAGCGATGCCGCCGGGGTTGTTGCGGCCGAGGAGCGCGATGCCGATGGCGGTGAAGCCGAGGCCCTCGGGGAAGGTGAGGCTGTAGGTGTGGCTGTCGCCGAGCAGCAGCGGCAGCCCCGCGAGACCGGCGACACCGCCGGAGATCAGCATCGCGGTGAGCGTCATGCGCTTGGCGTCGACACCGGAGGCGGCCGCGGCGGTCTCGGACTCGCCGGTGGCGCGCAGGTCGAAGCCGAAGCGGGTGCGGTTGAGGACGAGCCAGTACAGGACGCCCATGATCACGGCGAGGAAGACCAGGCCGTAGATCTCGCCGGTGTCCGCGCCCATGTCGATGCCGGGGATCCAGCCGGACTTCTTCATGATGCCGGTCGTCATGTTGTTGCCGACCTGGACGCCCCACGTGTCGGTCTGCGTGAGGTAGAGGATCAGGCTGGTCGCGATGGCGTTCAGCATGATCGTGGCGACGACCTCGCTGACCCCCCGGGTGACCTTGAGGACACCCGCGATGCCGGCCCAGAAGGCGCCGGTGAGGATCGCGACCAGGAGCAGCAGCGGCACCTGGAGGAAGGCGGGCAGGCCGACGTGCGCGCCGACCACGGCCGTCATCACGGCGCCGAGCCGGTACTGGCCGTCGACGCCGATGTTGAACAGGTTCATCCGGAAGCCGAGGGCGACCGCCAGGGCGGCGATGTAGTACATCGACGCCTGATTGATGATCAGCACCTGGACGTCCGAGTACCCGATCTGCTGGAGCATCAGGTGGTACGGCTCGATCGGGTTCTTGCCCGAGGCGAGCAGCACGACCGAGGTCAGCAGGATCGCCGCGACAAGCGCCATGACCGGGCCGGCCACGGCGAGGAGCAGCCGCTCCTTGTCGAACTTCTTCATCGGGCCTCGTCCTCCGGGGCGGTGTCGTCGGCGCCGTCTTCTGCGGACTCTTCGACGTGTTCGAGGTGACCGGACGCGGCGCCGGTCATGGCCGAGCCGAGTTCCTCGGGGGTGACGGTGGCCGGGTCGGCGTCGGCGACCAGCCTGCCGTCGTAGATCACGCGCAGGGTGTCCGACAGGCCGATCAGCTCGTCCAGGTCGGCGGAGATCAGCAGGACGGCGAGGCCCTCGCGGCGGGCCGCGCGGACGTGGTCCCAGATCGCGGCCTGCGCGCCGACGTCCACACCGCGGGTGGGGTGGGCGGCGATCAGGAACTTCGGTGTGTGGCTCATCTCGCGGCCGACGATCAGCTTCTGCTGGTTGCCGCCGGAGAGGGAGGCGGCGGTGACGTCGATGCCGGGGGTGCGGACGTCGTACTCCTCGACGATCCGGCGGGTGTCCTCCTGGGCGCCCTTGATGTCGAGCCAGACGCCCTTCGCGTTGGGTTTCTCGGTGACGTGGCCGAGGATGCGGTTCTCCCACAGCGGGGCTTCCAGGAGGAGGCCGTGGCGGTGGCGGTCCTCGGGGATGTAGCCGATGCCGTGCTCGCGGCGGCGGCGGGTGGCCCAGGCGGTGATGTCCTCGCCGAGGAAGACGATGGTGCCGGAGTCGGCGTTCTTCAGGCCGATCAGCGCGTCGATCAGCTCGGTCTGGCCGTTGCCCTCGACGCCGGCGATGCCCATGACCTCACCGGCGTTGATGGTGAAGGTGACGTCGTCGAGGACGCGCTTGGCGGCGCCGGCGGCGGTGTCGCCGACCAGTCCGCCGCCCACGGGCTCCGACTCGGCGCCGAGGGAGGCGCCGGCGGCGTAGACGGTGAGGTTCTTGACCTCGATGACGGGCTGGTCGGTGACCGTCGACTCGGCCGTCTCGGGGGTGGGGAGTTCGCTGCCGACCATCATCTCGGCGAGCTGCCGGGAGGTCGTCTCGGCGGGGACGGCCGTGCCGACCGTGGTGCCGCGCCGGATGACGGTGATCTCGTCGGCGACCGACAGGACCTCGCCCAGCTTGTGCGAGATGAAGATGACGGCGAGGCCCTCGGACTTCAGCTCGCGCAGGTTGCTGAAGAGGGCGTCGACCTCCTGCGGGACCAGGACGGCGGTGGGCTCGTCGAGGATCAGGGTGCGGGCGCCGCGGTAGAGGACCTTGAGGATCTCGACGCGCTGGCGCTCGGCGACGCCGAGGTTCTCGACCAGGACGTCCGGGCGGACGTTGAGGCCGTAGCGGTCGGAGATCTCCTTGATCTTCTTGCGGGCGCCGCCGCCGATGCCGTAGAGCTTCTCGCTGCCCAGGACGACGTTCTCCAGGACGGTGAGGTTGTCGGCGAGCATGAAGTGCTGGTGGACCATGCCGATGCCGCGGGCGATGGCGTCGGCGGGCGACGAGAAGGCGACCTGCTCGCCGTCGACGGCGATGGTGCCCTCGTCCGGCTTCTGCATGCCGTAGAGGATCTTCATCAGGGTCGACTTGCCGGCGCCGTTCTCGCCGACGAGGGCGTGCACGGTGCCTTTTCGGACACTGAAGCGGATGTCGCTGTTGGCGACGACACCGGGGAAGCGCTTGGTGATCCCGGCCAACTCGACCGCGGTCGACTGTGCGGTGAGCGGAGGGCTGCTGGACGCGTCGATGGCGAACTCTCCTCGTGGAAAGGGGCCTCTCTACGCGCGTAGCGCCCCTGCTTTAAATAGTGCCCAGACCTGACCGGCTTTGTTCGGCATCCATCGCCGTCCGATCCGTTCCGAGCATTCTGCCGCGCGAACGGGGCGTGGCGAGCCATCCTCCCCACGCCCCGTTCCGTGGCCGTAACGCTGCCATTACAGCGCTCTTTTGGCCATGGTCGTAACCGGCCTACGACCGCTGGTTCAGGAGGTCTTGACCGTGATCGAGCCGTCCTTGATGCCGGCCTCGGCCTTCTTGAGGGCGGCCTGGAGGGTGGCGTTGTTCTTGAACGTCGGGTTGGAGTCGGCCAGGCCGACGCCGCCGTTGCTCAGCGAGCCGCGGATCTCGCCGCTGAGGGGCTTCTTGTCCTTGATGACGGACTTGGCGAGGTCGTAGACCGCGCCCTGCACGTTCTTCAGGGCCGAGGTGAGGATGTACGGCTTGTAGGCGGCGAGCGCCTTCTGGTTGTACTGGTCGGAGTCGACACCGATCGCCCACACCTTGTGCGCGGCGGCGGCCTTGATGACGCCCTGGCCGGAGAGGCCCGCGGCGGCGTAGACGACGTCCGCGCCGGCCTCGATCTGGCCCTCGGCCGCGCTCTCGCCCTTGTCGGGGCTGGAGAAGCCGCCCTCCTCGGCGGTCTGGGTCAGGTACTGCGACTTGACCTTGACGCCCTTCTTGGTGTCGGCGACACCTTGGGCGAAGCCGGCCTCGAACTTGTGGATCAGCGGGACGTCCACGCCGCCGACGAAGCCGACGGTGTTGGTCTTCGTGGTGAGCGCGGCGGTGACGCCGGCCAGGTAGGAGGACTGCTCCTCGTGGAAGACCATGTCGGCGACGTTGTCGGCCTTGATGGTGTTGTCGTCGATGATGCCGAAGGTGATCTTCGGGAACTTCGCGGCGGCTTCCTTGACGGCGGGCGCGTAGGCGAAGCCGACACCGATCACCGGGTTGTAGCCGGAGCGGGCCAGCGTCTCCAGGCGCTGCACCTTGTCCGCGTCGGACTCGCCGTCCTGCGGCTCCACGTCCCGGCCGCCGACGCCGAAGTCCTTCTCGGCCTTGGTGAAGCCGGCGTACGCGGCGTCGTTGAAGGACTGGTCGCCCTTGCCGCCGACGTCGTAGGCGAGGCCAATACCCTTGGAGGTACCGCTGCTGCTACTGCTGCTGGTGGACGAGCTGGACGAGCTGCCACAGGCGGAGACGGTGACGGCAAGTGCTGCGGTTGCAACGCCTGCAACGGCGATACGGGACACCCGGCGCATGGAACGAGACTCCTTCGTGCAAGCGCCCCAACCAGGCGCTGGTTCCGTCGCAGAGTAACGCGCGTAGACATGGTGGAGAACCCCAACTTGCCAGAGCGTTATCCGACCGTTTTGAACCTTTGCCAAACGCCAAGCACCCGGATGGCGGACACGGAGAACGGACACGGAGAACACGGGGAGCCCCGGGACCGTTTCGGTCCCGGGGCTCCCCGGTGTCGGCGTCAGGAAGACGGCCAGGAAGGCAGTGTCACCCTCACTTGGTCGTGGTGGCGACCGTGACCTTGCCGTCGATGATGTCCTGCTTGGCCTTGTTCACCGCGGCCACCGCGGCGGTCATGGCCTTGTACTTCGGGTTGGTGTCGGAGAAGCCGACGCCGTCGTTGTCGAGGCCGTAGCGGATCACGCCGGTCTTGGGCTTGCCCTCGTACACGGACTTCACCAGGTCGTAGACCGCGCCGCCGACGTTCTTCAGCGCCGAGCCCAGGATCGAGTCCTTGTACTTGGCGAGCGCCTTCTGCTCGTACTGGTCGGAGTCCACTCCGATGGCCCACACACCCTTGGCGGAGGCCTCGGAGATGACGCCCTGGCCGGAGAGACCGGCGGCGGCGTAGATGACGTCCGCGCCCGCCTCGATCTGGCCGCTGGCCGCGTCCTTGCCCTTGTCGGGGCTGGAGAAGCCGCCCTCGGCAGCGGTCTGCGTCAGGTACTGCGACTCGATCTTGATGCTGGGGTTGACGGACTTGGCGCCCTGGTCGAACCCGGCTTCGAACTTGTGGATCAGCGGGACGTCGACGCCGCCGATGAAGCCGATGTGGTTCTTCTTGGTCGCCTTGGCCGCGGCGACGCCCGCCAGGTACGAGGACTGCTCCTCGTGGAAGACCAGGTCGGCCACGTTGGCGGCCTTGTCCTGCTCGTCGTCGATGATGCCGAACGTGATGTTCGGGAACTTCGCGGCGGCCTCCTTGACGGCGGGCGCGTAGGCGAAGCCGACACCGATGACCGGGTTGTAGCCGGCCTGGGCGAGCTGCTCCAGGCGCTGCACCTTGTCCGCGTCGGACTCGCCGTCCTGCGGCTCGATGTCGCGGCCGGTGAGGCCGAAGTCCTTCTCCGCCTTCTGGAAACCGGCGTAGGCCGCGTCGTTGAAGGACTGGTCGCCCTTGCCGCCGACGTCGTAGGCGAGGCCGATGCCCTTGCCGGTGTACTTGCCGGACGAGGACGACGAACTGTCGCTGGCCTTGTTGGCATCCTTGCTGGAGCTACCGCACGCGGTAGCCGCGAGGGCGATGACCGTGACGGCCACCGCGGCTTGGGAGAACCTGGTCCTCCGAGATGTATGACGCACAGCAAGCACTCCTTCGTCCTCACGGCACCGTCACCGGACCGCTTCCCCAACGCGCCGCCTCTGTGGCGATTTCCGCGCACAGTAACGCGCGTAGACGAGGAGGGGAACGGGGTTTCTCCTTGCCGTTACCGGATCGTGCCGCCACCGCGTTACGTTCACGCGCCGGTGGTTACACCCGGGTGACACAAGGGGACGTAGGGGTACCGAACGGGCACCTCTACGCCCCCCGTCGCGCTCAGAGAGCCGCGTCGATCAGCGCGGCGGCGGTGAACAGCTCCACGCCGACCGTGATCGCCGACTCGTCGGCGTCGAAGTCGCCCTGGTGGAGGTCGCGTACGGTCCGCTCCCCCGGCGTCCGCACCCCGAGCCGGGCCATGGCACCCGGCACGTGCTCCAGATACCAGGAGAAGTCCTCGCCGCCCAGGCTCTGCTCGGTGTCCTCGACGGAGAGCGGTCCGCGCCGGGCGACCATGGCGTCCCGCAGCAACTCGGTCACGAGCGCGTCATTGACCACGGGCGGCACCCCGCGCACGTAGTCGATCACCGTCTTGGCCCGGTGCAGCCCGGCGACCTCGTCGATCGCCGCGTGCACGATGTCGGGCGCCCGCCGCCAGGCGTCGAGATCGAGACACCGTACGGTGCCGGACAGCTCGGCGTGCTGCGGAATCACGTTGGGCGCGTGACCGGACTCGATCCGCCCCCAGGTCACGGACACCCCGCTCCGCGCGTCCATCCGGCGGGCGACGAGCGCGGGCACGTCGGTGGCGACGCGGGCGGCGGCGGTGACGAGGTCGGTGGTGAGATGCGGCCGGGCGGTGTGCCCACCGGGCCCGTCGAGCGAAACCTCCAGCCGGTCGCATGCGGAGGTGATGGGCCCGACCCGCAACCCGATCCTCCCGCTGTCCACCTTCGGATCGCAGTGGACGGCGATGATCCGGCCGACCCCCTCCAGCACCCCGCACTCGATGGCGTCGGCGGCGCCGCCCGGCAGGATCTCCTCGGCGGGCTGGAAGAGCAGCCGCACCGGCCGGGGCAGCAGCCCCTGCTCGTGCAGCCGGGCCAGCACGAGGCCGGCGCCGAGCACCACGGTGGTGTGCACGTCGTGGCCGCAGGCGTGGGCGCGGTCGGGCACGGTGGAGCGGTACGCGCAGTCACTCTTCGTGTCCGGGATGGGCAGGGCGTCGAGGTCGGCGCGCAGCGCGAGCATGGGTACGCCGCTCTCGCGGGGCCCGATGTCACAGACGAGGCCGGTCCCGATGGCGAGCACACGCGGTTCGAGACCGGCCTGCTCCAGCCGGGTCTTGATCGCGGCGGTGGTCCGGAACTCCTGATTGCCCAGCTCGGGATGCATGTGCAAGTCCCGGCGGAACGCGACGAGTTCGGCCCGCAGGTCCTCGGGCAGGGTGCCCGGGAGCACATTCCCGACGGATTCGGCCTCGGACTCTGCCTCGGATGCCTCGGACTCTGGTGACATCAATTGCTTCACCCTCTGAAGGGTAGGGCGCCCGGGTGGTCAACTGACCCTCGATCAACAAAAGTTCAACCCGTTAGACGAAGAAAATCTGACCGCCGACCGCATGGCTGCTCGCTGGGGTGGGTATGCTCCCTGCTTCCTCTGGCATACCACGTCCCATCGAGCCCCAGCCTGTCCCGTCCGTATCCCGGAATCCTCACGGCCACGCGACGTTACGGCTACACAGCGTGGCGGTACCGGGGGTTGGCGGGAAGCGGATCTCCCCGGCTTCTCGGGTCGTCGCCCCTTGCTAGGGTCCGCCGACGTGACCGACGACTCTCACGCGAACGCGCCCACGGACTCCGCGGACTTCATAGAGGCCACCCGCTCCTCCTACGACACGATCGCCCCCGCGTACAGCGCGGAACACCCCGACGGCCTGGGCGACGGCCCCCTCGAATCGGCCCTGCTGACCGCCTTCGCGGACCTGGCCCGTACGACGGCTCCCGACGCACCGGTGGCCGACGTGGGCAGCGGCCCCGGCTACGTGACGGCACGCCTGAACACCCTCGGCGTCCCGGCCTTCGGCATCGACATCTCCCCGCACATGGTGGCACTGGCCCGCGAGGCCCATCCCCAACTCCGGTTCGAGGTCGGCTCGATGACGTCCCTGGACGTACCCGACGCGTCCCTGTCCGGCATCATCGCCCTCTACTCCACGATCCACATCCCGGACCCCGAACTCCCGGGCGTCTTCAAGGAGTTCCACCGGGCCCTGCGCCCCGGCGGCCACGTACTCCTCGCCTTCCAGGCCTCGGACGGCGAACACATCCACATGACGGAGCGCTACGGCCTGGACATCTCCCTCGACTACTACTTCCGGACTCCGGGGGAGGTCGCCGGGTTCCTCACGGAGGCGGGGCTGACGCTGGACGCGCAGGTGCGGGTGGAGCCGCGGGGGGCGCAGAGGCTGGGACGTGCTTTCGCGCTGGCTCACAGGCTGGGGGAAGTTGCGGGGTAGCGGTCGCCTTTCAGGGCGTCGACGAAGGCAGAAAAGGCTGCGGCCGGGACTTCAGAGTCCCGGCCGGATACGCAGGGGTGCCGCAGGAGAAGCCAAGGGGATTCTGTTCGTGCTGGAGGTCCGCGGCATCCCCGTACGGGACAGCGTGCGTGAGCGCATCACCTCCTGCACGGACCTCGACCGCATGGACGCCTGGTTGGAGCGTTCCCGCACGGTCGAGCGCGCGGAGGACCTGTTCGCCGAGGACTCGGAGACTGAGGGGACCGGGCCCGGAGCGGCCTGATCCCCCGCTCTTCCCCCTAAGCCGCCGTAACCGCCGACAACCGATGCACATCCTTCGCCGTCCCCGTAACCCCCGACAGGAACCCCTGCGCCCGAGGCGAGGCGTTCTCCGTCAGCCAGGCCGGGTCGATGTCGCACACGGCGACCCGGACCTCCGTGCCGACCAGGGCCAGCGGCAAGGTGTGGACGACAGTTGACGGGAAGCTGAGGATCGTGCGGCCGATGGGGCCGCGGCGGGCGATCAGTTCCAGGGGGAGGTCCGGGCGGACGATCTCCAGGCCCGTTTCGACCGCCAACCGGTGGAGTTTCTCCGTGGATTCACGGCGGTGGGCGAAGTAGCGCGTCGCGCCGTGGGTCTTCGCCAGGGCGGTGACCGCCTCCAGGTAACGGTCGGCGTCGACGACTCCCGTCTCCACCAACGACGTTCCGACCATGTCGGCGCCCTTCGTGATGCGGGGCGGGCCGAAGGTGGCGCGGGTCCAGGCGAACTCGTTCGCCGTGATCGTGACGCCCTTGGGGGGCTCCTCGATCGGCATGGAGGAGAAGATCTCCACCTTGCGGCGGGTGTTGGGGGTGAGGCGGCGGCGGGCCGAGGAGGAGACCGGGGCGAAGATCAGGTCCCTGGGGCCCTGGCGGCCGCCCTTGCGGTGCCAGCGGACCAGGCGTTCACCGCTGGCGAGTTGGGCGACGAACTCCATCGTCGCCGTGCCGTCGTCCACCACCACCAGGTCGCGTGCCCTGGTGATCGTCAGCAGCAACTGCACATATCTCGAAAACGGGTCGCCCATCACGATCCGGTCCGCCTTGCGCAGCAACCGCGTGAGGCCGCCGATCGTCTGGAAAGGAGCCGCGGGGCCACCCCGCGCCTCCTCCCAGCGCACGGTGTGCCCCTCGTCGCGGGCGAGGTCGGCCATGCGGCGCAGCTGGCCGCGGGTCATCGGGTCGGTCGGTGACAGGACCACGAGGGTGAGCCCCCCGCCGGGTGCCCCCTCCGCGCGGGGCGCACGCAGGTGCGCCCACTCCAGCACGTTCAGCAGCTGTACCGGACTCTCCACGAACGCGAGAGTGTGGGGGGTGAAGCCGGCGGTGCCGGCGTGGGGGCTCATTGTCGTACGACCGTCCCGTGACCGTAAGTGACGCTGGCGCTGGCTCTTAATGGCTCAGACTCAGACCGAGACCGGCTCGCCCGCCGCCGCGGCGATCTCCGCCTCGGCGACCACGCCGGTGACGCGGCGCAGCTTCTTCATCGGGCCGAGCTCCGACTCGTAGACCTTCTTGACGCCGTCACCGAGGGAGGCCTCGATGGTGCGGATGTCGCGGACGAGGCGGGTCAGGCCCTGCGGCTCGACGGAGGCGGCCTGGTCCGAGCCCCACATGGCGCGGTCGAGGGTGATGTGGCGCTCGACGAAGGTGGCGCCGAGCGCGACCGCGGCGAGGGTGGTCTGGAGGCCCGTCTCGTGGCCGGAGTAGCCGATCGGCACGTTCGGGTACTCGGCCTGGAGGGTGTTGATGACGCGGAGGTTGAGCTCCTCGGCCTGCGCGGGGTAGGTCGACGTGGCGTGGCACATCAGGATGTTGTCCGAGCCGAGGACCTCGACCGCGTGGCGGATCTGCTTCGGCGTCGACATGCCGGTGGAGAGGATGACCGTACGGCCGGTCGCGCGCAGCGAGCGGAGCAGCTCGTCGTCCGTGAGGGAGGCGGAGGCCACCTTGTGGGCGGGGACGTCGAACTTCTCCAGGAAGGCGACGGCCTCGGTGTCCCACGGGGAGGCGAACCAGTCGATGTTCTTGCTCTTGGAGTACTCGTCGATCTGGCGGTACTCGTCCTCACCGAACTCCACGCGGTGGCGGTAGTCGATGTAGGTCATGCGGCCCCAGGGGGTGTCGCGCTCGATGTCCCACTGGTCGCGCGGGGTGCAGATCTCCGGGGTGCGCTTCTGGAACTTGACGGCGTCGCAGCCGGCTTCGGCGGCGGCGTCGATCAGCTTGAACGCGTTCTCCAGCTCACCGTTGTGGTTGATGCCGATCTCGCCGACGACGTAGACGGGGTGGCCGGGGCCTGCGGTCTTCGAACCGAACTGGCGCAGACGGGAGTTGTTGCTCATGACAGCGGGTTTCCTTACTTGGTGAGGGAATCGAGAGAGGGGCCGAGGATCCAGCTGGCGATCTCTCGGACAGCGCCGTCGCCACCGGGCACGGTGGTGACCGCGCGTGCGGCGCCGCGTACGACGTCGTGGGCGCTCGCGACCGCCACGGGCCAGCCCACGAGGGCGAAGCACGGGAGGTCGTTGACGTCGTTGCCGACGTAGAGCACGCGCTCCGGCGCGATGCCCTGCTCCTCGCACCACTGCTTGAGTGCGAGGTCCTTCCGGTCGATGCCGTGCAGGACCGGGAGCTGGAGCTTCCGGGCCCGGGCGGCGACGACCGGGTTCTGCTCCGAGGACAGGATGAGCATCTTCAGGCCGCTCCTGCGCAGCGCCGCGATGCCGAGTCCGTCGCCGCGGTGCACGGAGACGAACTCCCGTCCTTCGGAATCGATCAGCACCCTGTCGTCGGTCTGGGTGCCGTCGAAGTCGAGTACGACCGCGTCGATGTCGTCGGCGGTCGGGAGCGAACCGGGTCGGTCCGCGTCGAACAGCGGGGCCAACGCCCTTGCCCGCGCCAGCTCGTGGGGGTCGTCGATCTCCAACACCCTTGCGGGGTCGGTCCGTACGAGTTCGGTGCGGCCGAAGAAGCGGTGGCCGACCTTGCGGAAGCCGACCGCGTCCATGCCGTAGACGGCGCCGGTCTCCAGGAAGTCCTGGGGGCGGTCCTGGCGGCGCGGGCGGAAGGACTTGTCGTGGTTGACGCCGTAACCGCCGCTGGTGACAGGCGGGTTGGCGACCTTGGTGGCGCCGCCGACCTGGCCGGTGGCGGTCGGCTCGACGACCGTGGTCGCCTCGTCGTCGGCGTCGCGCCACACGAAGCCGTGGAAGGGGGCGACGGTGTGCGCGGTGTCGGCGCCGTTCGCGACGATCGCGTTGACGATGCCGTCGACGTCCTCGCGGACGATGAAGGGGCTGGTGCACTGCACGAGCAGGACCACGTCCACGGCCGCGCCGTGCAGCGCCTCGTGGGCGTCCATCGCGTGCAGGACGGCGGCCTCGGAGGTCGCGGTGTCGCCGGCGATGGCGGCGGGGCGCAGCACGACCTCGGCGCCGGCCTGACGGGCGGCGGCGGCGATGGCCTGGTCGTCCGTGGAGACCACGACGTCCGTGACCAGTCGGCTGGCGCGGCACTCGCGCACCGCGCGGGCCACCAGCGGGACGCCGCCGACGGGCGCGAGGTTCTTGGCGGGGACGCCCTTGGAGCCGCCGCGCGCGGGGATCACCGCGAGCACCCGGCGCATCGAAACGCCTTGGCCCGCTTGCGGGTTGGACATGGGCTCTACTCCTTGAGCGGGAATCCTGACGTTCACAGCTCCCCCATCCGGCGGATGACGGGCGCCACGCGCTGCACGCCGTGGCGGTAGGCGCCGCGCGCGGCCCGGCGCACGATCTGCCGGACGGGCCCGGGCGCCTTGTCGGCGGCCGGGGCGCCGGGCAGCGGGGTGCCGTCGGGGCCGAGGTGGTGGCGGGCGAGGATGCCGGGCAGATAGCCGGGGGCTGTCTCGGGTGTGTAGTACGGCTTCAGGGCGGGCATGTCGCCGCCGGCCAGCAGCTTGGCGATGCGCTCCCGGGCCGCGTCGAAGGCCTTCTCGTACGATCCGTCGGCAAGCACCCCCTGCCGGGCCACCCACTCCGCGTCCGGCACCGGCTCGTACCCGGCGTCGAGCTGCTCCCAGGAGGCGAGGCACCCGGAGCCGACGAAGTGGTGGTTGCCGAGTCCTTCGCGGATGCCGAGGTCGGTCAGCACGACGGTGGGGATACGGCGGTGCAGGGACTCCAGGGCGGCCGTCGAGCTGATGGTCACCAGAAGGTCGGTGCGGTCGAGGACTTCGCCCATGTGCCCGTACACCAGGCTGAAGTTGGCGGGCAGGTCCTTGCCCTGGACCAGCTTCTGGTAGGGCAACTCCTCGATGTGCGTGGTGTGTTCGCCGGGCTTGGAGCGCAGCTTGAGGAGGACCTCGCGGTTGGGGTGGAGCCGGGCGTGCCGGATGGCCCTGTTGAGCAGGTAGTCGCGGTCCCGGCGGTTGTCGGGCACCGAGGGCTGCACCGCGAACACGACGGTGTACGGGTCGTGTTCGCCGGTGTAGGTGTCCCCGCCGAGGAACGGCAGGGCCACTTCGGTCACCGCGGAGGAGTCGGCGCCGACCCCGTCGTAGACCGCGCGGAAACGGTCCGCGTCCTGGCGGGAGTTGGCGAGGACGAGGTCCGCGCCGTGCCGCAGCAGCAGGCCGTCCGCGAGCTTCTCGTAGACGACTCCGACATAGCCGGTGACGACGACGGGCCGCTCGGCGCGCCCGTCCCAGGCCCGTGCCAGACCGTGCAGCATCGCCTGGACCCCGCCGCCGACGAGGGAGAGGACGAGGATGTCGTAGGACTCCTGCTCCATGGCGCGCAGGAACTCGACGGCGGTCACCTCGCGGAGGGAGTCGGCGGTGACGCCGACTTCCTTCAGCTGGCGGGCTGTTGGGGTGGCACGACCCCGCAGGAGGTATCCGTCCAAAGAGATGTCCGAATTCGGCGGAGCGATGCGATTCGCGGTGAGCGAACCCCATTTCCACCGGGTGTCGGAATCCGCGAGGACGGCGACTCGCAGGGTCTGCGTTGCACTTGCTGGCACACCGAAGACGCTAGGAAGCCATTCCGTTGCTCGGCCCAACCCGAGGGCAACAAACGGTTAACAGCACAACGCCGAATAGCGAACCGGCACAGGAACGGGCCTCGAAAAAACCCGGTACACAGGTTCGCCACGTGTCGTTCACCCAAAATCAAGGTGACAGTAAAGACGGATGCCGGGCCGCGCCCTAACGTCACTCCCGTGGTCAAGCTCTCCGTCATCGTGCCGTTCTACAACGTGCAGCAATACGCGCCAGACACCCTCAAGAGTCTGCGCGCGAACGCGCACGCGGACTTCGAATTCATTCTCGTCGACGACTGCTCGCGCGACGGGACACCCGACATTCTCGCGCGCGCGGAGCGCGAGTTGCCAGGCGCGGTGTATGTCAGACACGAGAAGAACGGAGGACTGGCGACCGCGCGCAACACCGGGATCGACAAGGCCCGGGGGAAGTATCTGACGTTCCTCGACGGGGACGACTGGCTCGCCCCCGGATACTTCCCCCAACTGGTGGACGCCATCGAGGAGTTGGGCTGCGACTTCGTGCGCACGGACCATGTCCAGTGCACCGCGCGGGCCCGCACCATCCAGCGGATGCCGCACGGCAGGCGCGGCGTCGTGATGAATCCGCGCGAGGCGATCCTGCCCGCCGACCGGTCCACCTCCGTCGACTACGCGTACGCCTGGGCGGGCATCTACCACCGCCGGCTGGTCGACCGCGGCCTGCTCCACTTCACGGACGGGCTGCGCACGGCCGAGGACCGGCCGTGGATCTGGAAGCTGCACCGGGAGGCGGAATCGTTCGCCGCGGTGAGCCTGCTCGGCGTCTTCTACCGGCGCGGGGTCGCCTCCTCCCTGACCCAGATCGGGGATGTCCGCCAGCTCGATTTCATTCGCGCGTTCGACCAGGTCATCGAGGAAACCGCACAGGACCGGGACGCGGACAAACTGCTCCCCAAGGCCGTCCGTACATATTGCGCAATCATTTCCCATCATCTGGGATCCATCGAAAGGTTCGAGCCGGCGGTGGCGAGAAAACTGAAGTCGATGAGCGCCGTCGCCTTGCGACGCATGCCACAGGACGTGGTGGACGAGGCGCTCGACTCCATGGACATCCAGCGCGCGACGAGGCTGCGCCGGCTGCGCCGCCGTCCCGCCGCCGCGGGGGCCGCCGCGTGAGGACCCAGATCTTCCTGGCGTCGACCCTGTACGGCACCGCCACGCTGGCCGCCGCCCTCGACTCCGACGCCTTCCGCCCCGCCGACCGGCGCATCCTCCTGGTCTGCAACAACGCGGCGACCCCCGAGACCACGCCCGGCCTCGACGAGGCGCCCGGCTTCGAGCGGCTGCGGGAGCGCTTCGACGACGTGCTGTCGTGGAACGAGACCATCTCCCCCTTCCACCCCGGCGGCTGGTCCCCCCGCCTCGACGACGTCCCGCTGTGGGAGCGCCATCTGCGGCTCCTGTGGAACCTCGGCGACGACGAGGTGGAACTGGTCGTCGAGTCGATCCAGGTCAACCCGGCGCTCGGCTTCTGCCAGATCTTCACCGGCGCCCCCGTCACCGTCTACGCCGACGGCCTGATGAGCTACGGCCCGACCCGCAACAAGATCGACCCGCTGGTCGGCACCCGGGTGGACCGGCTGCTCCACCTGGACCTGGTCCCGGGCCTCACCCCGCTGCTGCTCACCGAGTTCGGCGTCGGGCCGGAGATCGTCCCGACCGACGCCTTCGTCAAGGTGCTGGCCGAACTCGGCGACACCGCCGACGAGTTGCCCCCGCTCCCGGACGAACCCGCCCTGCTGCTCGGCCAGTACCTCTCCGCGCTCGACATCCTCACCGCCGAGGAGGAGGAGGACCTGCACGTCCGGATGCTCAAGGGCGTGGTCCAACTCGGCCACACGCGTGTGGTGTTCAAGCCGCACCCCTCGGCGCCGGCCCGCTGGTCGCGCGCGCTGGAGCAGGAGGCGGAGAAGCTCGGCGCCGACCTCACGGTCCTCGACACCCCGGTCCTCGCCGAGGTCCTCTACCAGCGGCTGAGACCCGTCCTGGTCGTCGGCTGCTTCTCCACCGCACTGCTCACCGCGAGCGCGCTCTACGGCCTGCCGGTCGCCCGCATCGGCACCTCGACGCTGCTGGACCGGCTGACGCCGTACGAGAACAGCAACCGGGTGCCGGTGACGATCGTCGACGCGCTGGTGCCCGAGCTGACGAACCGCGCGGCGGTCACCGACCAGCGCGAGGGCATGGACGTCGCGGTCCTCAACGAGCTGGTGCAGGCCGTCGGTTACGCGATGCAGCCGAAGATCTACCCGAACCTGCGCCCGGCCGCCGAGGCCTATCTCACCCGGCGGCTCGACGGCCACAGCTGGCGCTACTTCAAGCGCAAGCGCCTCACCTCGCTGGCACTGCCCGGCGCGGTACCGGCGCAGCTCGCGTTCATCCCGCGCAACGCGACCGTGCGCCGGGTGGCCCGGCGCGCCCGGCTGCTGAAGCGGGGCGTGAGCCGCTGACGCGGGGCGTACGTACGAGCGACGGGCCGGTCCCTCAGGGGCCGGCCCGCCGCGCTGTCCGGGGCCCCTACACACCGGTTGTGGCGAGGACGCGACAAGGTTGGGTACGCGCAGGCGAAACCTGGGTGAACGGCCGCGGACGGGGTGACGAAGGGTCGCGGCGAGACCGTAAACCCGCCCGGATGTCGGACTACTGTGCTGTGATCCAGCAGAGCCATTCCTAGGGGAACCTTGTGATCGACACGCCCGCGGACACGCGGGAAAACCCGACGGGCACCGTGGTCCGCGCCGAACTGCCGCCAGCCACCGAGGAGTTGCCGCCGGCCGAGCCGCCGCAGCCGCCCAAACGCCGGGAGACCCGCCTCCGCGCCCTCGACGGACTGCGCCTGGTCGCCGCGCTGATGGTGGCGGCCTACCACTACGGCGGCCGTGACGGCGAGGTCGTCCAGGCCTGGGGCACCTCGCCCAGACACCAGTTCCCCACCCTGCACACGCTGTTCTCGTACGGCTGCCTCGGTGTGCAGGTGTTCTTCGTGATCAGCGGCTTCGTCATCTGCATGAGCGGCTGGGGCCGCCCGCTGCGCTCCTTCTTCGCCTCCCGCGCCTCCCGGCTGCTGCCCGCGTACTGGGCGGCGATCCTCATCATCACCGGCGTCTTCGCGCTGCCGATGGTGGCGTACAAGGCCGCCGCGCCGAGCGACGTCCTGGTCAACCTGACCATGCTCCAGATGCCGCTGGGCGTCGACCGGGTGCTCGGCGTCTGCTGGACGCTGTGGGCGGAGATCCGCTTCTACGCGCTGTTCGCCCTGTGCGTCGTGCTGCCCGGCGCCAACCGGCGGCGCGTGATCATGTTCTGCGCGGGCTGGACGCTGGCCGCGGCGATCACCCAGAGCGCCAAGTCGCCGCTGCTGGACATCATCCTGATGCCCGAGTACGCGCCGTACTTCATCGGCGGCGTCGGCCTCTACCTCGTGCACCGCGACCGCAAGGACGCCTACGCCTGGGGCATCGTCGCCGTCAGCTGGCTGATCGGCCAGCACTACGCGGTGGCCCGGCTGTGGCACGCGCCCAACGACACGGCGTTCTCCAACCGCTCCGCCTGGGGCATCATCCTGGTCGTGACCTTCGGCTATGTCGCGGTCGCCGCCATCGCCCTGGGCTGGCTGCGCTGGGCGAACTGGCGCTGGCTGACGGTCGCGGGCGCCCTGACGTACCCCTTCTACCTGGTCCACGAACACCTGGGCTGGGTCGTCATCAAGGCCTACCACCGGACCCTGGGCATCCCGTCGTACGCGACCATCGTGCTCACCGTGTTCACCATGCTGCTGCTGGCCTACGCGCTGAACCGCGTCGTGGAGAACCGGCTGACACCGAAGCTGCGCTCGCTGCTGTCGACACCACGCGGCTGACGGCAGAAGCACAGGGGGCGTCCGGGAATCACCCGGGCGCCCCTTCTGCACCCCGACACAACAGACGCACAGGAATTGGTCTTCCGTTCACCTCAGGGCCCGTTTGGGCGGGTGCCGTTGGGCAGATGCTGGGGTGTCCCGCACGGGCTCAGACAGGCGAGCCCGTCCCTGCCAGGGAGCGTTCCGCACGATGACCCTCGTACCAGGCACGATACGACCGCCCGGCCGGCTCGACGACGTTCCCGGCTGGTTTCCCGTTCTCGACCAGGTCCTCTTCGAATGGTTCCTGGCCCGGCAGGAGGCCACGGGAACGCGGGGCGATCTGCTGGAGGTCGGGGTGTACATGGGCAAGAGCGCGATCTTTCTCGGGCGGCACGGTCGGGACGGCGAGAACTTCACGGTCTGCGACCTCTTCGAGGGCGACGCCTCGGACGACGCCAACCAGGCCGAGGCGACGAAGTCGTACAGCGCGCTCACCCAGCGGGTCTTCGAGGAGAACTACCTCGCCTTCCACGACACCCTGCCCAGGGTGCTGAAGGGCCCCAGCAGCATCGTCCCGGCCGAGGTCGCCCCGGCCAGCTGCCGCTTCGTCCACATAGACGCCTCGCACCTGTACGAGCACGTCCGTGACGACATCGGCGCGGCCCGCGAGGCGCTGCTGCCCGGCGGGATCGTGGTCCTGGACGACTTCCGCTCGGAGCACACGCCCGGCGTCTCCGTGGCCGTCTGGGAGGCGGTGCTCACCAGGGGCCTGCGCCCGATCTGCCTGAGCACCCAGAAGCTCTACGGCACCTGGGAGGACCCGGGCCCGGTCCAGGACGAGCTGCTGGCGATGGTGCGCGGGCGCGAGGACTGCAACCTCAGCATCCAGCAGGCCGCGGGGCACCGCATCGTCCGCCTGAAGTCCAAGAAGGGCATGCAGGCCCCGCCGTTCCCGCCGTCCCGGTTCGCGCACCGCGCGGAAGAGGTCGCGCCGGCCAAGGCCTCGCCCCGCGGCCGCGGCACGACCCGGGCCCGCCGCTTCGCGGCCGACCTGCTGCCGCCGATCCTCACCCGCGCGATCCGCAACGGCCTCAGCCGCTCCTGAACCGGGCCTCGATGCCCGCGATCACCAGGTCGAGCCCTTCCTCGAAGTGCCGGCCGTAGTCCTGGAAGATCTCCGCGCCCGCCGCGGCCGACATCGGGAAGTCGGCCATCAGGCGGGCGCGTTCGTCCATGTCGTAGCCCTCGCGGCGCTCGTCCGGCAACGGCTGGACGCCCTGTTCCTCGCTGACGAAACCGATCGTGTAGAGGTACGACGTCGAGGTCGCGCGGACCGCCTGGGCGAGGGTGAAGCCCGCCTCCGTGAACAGCCGCAGGGTGTCCTCCATCTGCACCGCGTGCAGGGTGCCGGTGAAGCGTGAGCCGCTGAAGACCTTGGCGCCGTCGCGGTAGCCGAGCAGGGCCGAGCGCAGTCCCCGGTTGGATTTCAGCAGCCGCTCCTGCCAGCTGTCCTCGCGCACGAGCGGGACGTCGGCGACCATCCGCCGGTACATCTCCGTCGCCATCTCGTCGAGCAGCGCCTGTTTGTCCTTGAAGTGCCAGTAGAGGGCGGGCGCCTTGACGTCCAGTTCCTTGGCGATGGCTCTCAGGGACAGCCCGTCGAGGCCGACCTCGTTCAGCACCTTCAGGGCGGTGTCGGCGACCCGCTTGCGGTCGAGGGGGATGCGTCGTTCCGTACTCACGCTCGACAGCTTGACAGCTTAACGGCGTTAAGGGCACCCTGATGCCCGTAGCCACTTAACGGCGTTAAGGAGATGAGGATCATGACGAACCACACGGATGTACTGATCGTCGGCGCGGGCCCGACCGGCCTCGCCCTCGGCATCGACCTGGCCCGGCGCGGGGTGGACGCGCTGGTCGTGGAGAAGGCGGACGCGCTCTTCCCCGGCTCGCGCGGCAAGGGGATCCAGCCGCGCACGATGGAGGTCCTCGACGACCTCGGCGTGATCGGCGCGATCCTCGCGAAGGGCGGCGCCTACCCGACCGGCGCGGTCTGGAAGGACGGCCGCAAGGTCGGCGAGCACCGGATGTTCGAGCCGTCCGAGACGGACCCCGACACCCCGTACGGCACCCCGTGGATGGTGCCGCAGTGGCGCACCCAGGAGATCCTGTCCACCCGGCTCGCGGAGCTGGGCAAGGCGGTGGACTTCGGACACGAGGTCACCGGCTTCACCCAGGACGAGACGGGTGTGACAGTCGAGTTCGCCTCCGGTACGGCCGTCCGCGCCCGGTATCTCGTGGCCGCCGACGGCGGTCGCTCGCTCGTCCGCCGGACCCTGGGCATCGGCATGACCGGCGAGACCGTCGACCCGCACCCGATGCTGGTCGCGGACGTCCGCCTCACCGGCCTGGACCGCGACAACGTGCACGTCTTCCCGCCGCACGGGGACGACGGCTTCCTGGCGATCTTCCCGCTGGCCGGCACCGAGGACTTCCAGGTCATCGCCCAGTTCCCGGAGGGCACCGCCGTCGACCTCTCGCTCGACGGCGTCCGCGCGACCGTGGCCGCCCGCACCCACCTCGCCCCCGAGGACGTGACGGAACTCCGCTGGGCCTCCAACTTCCAGCCGCGCGCGGCGCTCGCCGACCGCTTCCGCGCCGGACGCGTCTTCCTCGCCGGGGACGCGGCCCACGTCCACTCGCCGGCCGGCGGACAGGGCCTCAACACCAGCGTCCAGGACGCCTACAACCTCGGCTGGAAGCTCGGCGCGGTGCTGCGCGAGGGCGCCCCCGAGTCCCTGCTCGACACCTACGAGGAGGAGCGGCTGCCCAACGCCGCCGACATGCTCGGCATCTCCACCCAGGTCCACCGCGGGGAACTGGAACGCGGCAGGGCCACCCAGCAGCTCGCCCTCGGCTACCGCGGCCGCTCACTCTCGCTGGACACCCGCACGGACCTGCCCGAGGACGCGCTGCGGGCGGGCGACCGCGCCCCGGACCGCACGGTCGACGGCGTCCGCCTCTTCGACACCTTCCGCGGCCCGCACTGGACCCTGCTGGCCCTGGACACCAAGCCTCCGACGGCCGTCGGCGACTCGGTGCGCGTCCTGGAGGGCCCCGCCGTCGAGACGTACGGCACGGGCCTCTTCCTGATCCGCCCCGACGGCTACGTCGGCTGGGCGGGCACCACGGAGGACGGCCTCGCGGAGTACGCGAAGCGCTACGGCCTGCGCTAGACGGAACCGGCCAGGGGGCTTGGCTAGACCGAGCTGGCCAGCGACAGCTTCACCGCGAACCCCAGGAACAGCGCGCCCGCCGCCGAGGTCGCCCCCGCCGCGAGCCGCCTGCGCCGCCGGAAGGCGGTCGCCAGCCGGGTCCCGCCGAAGATCAGCGCACTCAGGTAGAGGAAGCTCGCCAGCTGCGCGAAGGCACCGAGCACGACGAACGACAGCGCGGGATAGGCGTACCCCGGGTCGACGAACTGCACGAAGAAGGCGACGAAGAACAGAATCGCCTTCGGGTTGAAGAGACTGACGACGAAGGCACGCCGGTACGGCCGCTCGTCGGCGGCCGTGGCGTCCGTGACCGTCTCCGCGGCCGCCCGCTCCTTCCGGGTCCGCCACATCGCCCACGCGGCCCGCAGCATCCCGAACGCCAGCCAGGTCAGATACCCGGCCCCCGCGTACTTCACGATCCCGAACAGCACGGCATTGGCCTGCAACAACGAGGCGACCCCGGCCGCGGACAGCGTCATCAGCACGGTGTCCCCGCACCACACACCGGCGGCGGCCGTGTACCCGGCCCGGGTCCCGCGCCGGGCGGCGACCGAGAGGACGTACAGCGAATTGGGGCCGGGCAGCAGCACGATCAGGACCAGGCCGGCGAGGTAGGTGGGGAGGTCTATGACACCGAACATGAGCACGAGTGTCGCACGGGGCCGGGCGGCTCAGAAGGTGTCGTTCGGGACGTAGGTCCCCCAGACTTCACGCAGCGCCCCGCACACCTCGCCGACCGTGGCCCGCGCCCGCAGCGCCTCCTTCATCGGATACAGCACGTTGTCGGTACCGGCCGCCGCCTCCCCCAGTGCGGCCAGTGCCGAGTCCACGGTCTTCTGGTCGCGGTCGGCGCGGAGTCGTGCGAGGCGTTCGGCCTGCCGGGTCTCGATGGCCGGGTCGACGCGGAGGGGCTCGTACGGTTCCTCCGTGTCGAGGCGGAAGCGGTTGACGCCGACGACGACGCGTTCGCCGGAGTCGGTCTCCTGGGCGATCCGGTAGGCGCTGCGCTCGATCTCGCCCTTCTGGAAGCCATGCTCGATGGCGCCGACCGCGCCGCCCAACTCCTCGACCCGCCGCATCAGTTCGACCGCGGCCCGCTCGACGTCGTCCGTCATCGTCTCCACCGCGTACGAGCCCGCGAAGGGGTCCACCGTCGCGGTCACGTCCGTCTCGTACGCCAGGACCTGTTGGGTGCGCAGGGCGAGGCGGGCGCTCTTGTCCGTCGGGAGGGCGATCGCCTCGTCGAAGGAGTTGGTGTGCAGGGACTGGGTGCCGCCGAGGACCGCGGCCAGGCCCTGGACGGCGACGCGGACGAGGTTCACCTCCGGCTGCTGGGCGGTGAGTTGGACACCGGCGGTCTGGGTGTGGAAGCGCAGCATCAGGGACTTCGGGTTGCGCGCGCCGAACTCCTCGCGCATCACCCGGGCCCAGATCCTGCGTGCGGCACGGAACTTGGCGACCTCTTCGAGGAGTGTCGTACGCGCTACGAAGAAGAAGGAGAGCCGGGGCGCGAAGTCGTCGACGTCCATGCCGGCCGCGAGCGCGGTGCGGACGTACTCGATGCCGTCGGCGAGCGTGAAGGCGATCTCCTGCGCGGGCGAGGCACCGGCCTCGGCCATGTGGTAGCCGGAGATCGAGATGGTGTTCCACTTCGGGATCTCGGCCCCGCAGTACCGGAAGATGTCGGCGGTCAGGCGGAGGGACGGCTTCGGCGGGAAGATGTACGTGCCCCGCGCGATGTACTCCTTCAGTACGTCGTTCTGGACCGTGCCCGTCAACTGCCCGGCCGGCACGCCCTGTTCCTCGCCGACCAGCTGGTACATCAGGAGGAGGAGGGCGGCGGGGGCGTTGATCGTCATCGACGTCGAGACCCGGTCCAGCGGAATGCCGTCGAACAGCACCCTCATGTCGTCCACCGAGTCGATCGCGACGCCGACCCTGCCGACCTCGCCGTGCGCGAGCGGGGCGTCGGAGTCGTGGCCCATCTGGGTGGGCAGGTCGAAGGCGACGGACAGGCCCGTGGTGCCGTGGGCGATCAGCTGGCGGTAGCGGGCGTTGGACTCGGCGGCGGTGCCGAAGCCGGCGTACTGGCGCATCGTCCACGGGCGGCCGGTGTACATGGACGGGTACACGCCCCGCGTGAAGGGGTACTCCCCCGGCTCGCCCAGCCGCTCGGCCGGGTCCCAGCCGGCGAGTGCCGCGGGGCCGTAGACGGGTTCGACGGGCAGGCCCGACTCCGATTCGCGCACCATGGTGTGCACCTCCGGACACCACGATGCCGCGCCGTTCGCGGCCCGTCATCCGGGGGTACGTGTCCGGGTGACACCGGTGAGACGGCGGGGGTCCGGGATGCGTACTACGGGTATGGGGAGAGCGATCGTCGCCGCGGCGGCCCTGTCGGCGCTGCTGGCGGTGTGCGGCTGCACGGTGCAGGGCACGGACGCGGACGGCAAGCACCACCTGCCGGTGCGCATCGAACTGCCGGGAGCCAAGGCCAGTCCCTCGGCCACGCCGGGCACGCCCCGTGCCGAACCCGCCGCGAACGTCCTGTGGTCGCGCGGCGACAGCGGCTCGGGAGTGCGCGAGCTTCAGGCCCGGCTACGGCAGGTCGACTGGCTCTTCGACGGGCCGACCGGGACCTACGACGACCTCACCGAGCAGGCCGTCGCCGGTTTCCAGGGCAAGCGCGGGCTGCCGAGGACGGGCGAGACCGACAAGGTCACCTGGCAGCGGCTGGTGAAGATGACGCACGAGCCGGGGAAGTGGGACCTGTATCTGATGGGCGGCCAGCCGGCCGGAGCGCCCGACCCGCGCTGTCTCACCGGCCGAGTGCTGTGCATCGACAAGACGACCCGCACCCTGCGCTGGATGATCGACGGGCGGACGGTGTCGACGATGTCGGTGCGCTTCGGCGCGCAGTACACCCCGACCCGGGAGGGTGTGTTCCACGTCTACTGGAAAGCGCGGGACTGGGTGTCGACGCTCTACAACTCCCCGATGCCGTATGCCATGTTCTTCAGCGGCGGCCAGGCGGTGCACTACTCCTACGACTTCTCGGCCCGGGGTTACGCGGGCGGCTCGCACGGCTGCGTCAACGTACGGGACGAGGCGGCGATCGCGAGTCTGTTCGCGCAGGTGCGGACCGGCGACAAGGTCGTCGTGTATCGGTGAGATGTGCGGGGCGCGGGCGGGACCGGGGGAACGTGTCCCGCCCGCGCCGAGTGCACGAGCCGTAGGTACGGGGGGAACCCCGGCTCTGTGCGACGGCCGATGACCAGTCGGCTCACTCAGTACTGCGCCACGGGGTCCGAAAACGTCACACCCCGCGCGAAAAAAGTTCCGCGCGTCATGAAGTCGCAGGTCAGAGGGCGCTGTACGTCGGGGCCGGCGCCGGTGTCCGCGAGGGGCCGGTGGTGTGCGACGAGGCGGGGGTGGACGGTGTCTGCCGGGCGAGCGGGGTGAAGGCGGAGGGGAGCGGGGTGGCGACCACGCCGTTGCCCTTGTGCCCGCCGGCGCTCCCGCCGCTGCCGCTGCCACTGCCACTTCCCGTGTTGCCGCCGCCCGGGGCGAGCGGGGCCATGGTGCCGTTGCCCTCGTCGTCGCCCTGGCCGCCGCTCTGGTCGCCCTGGCTGCCGCCGGGACCGCTCTGGTCGCCGCCCTGGGAGCCGCCGTTGTTGCCGTTGCCGCTGCCCTGGTCGTCCGAGCCGCCGCCGGTGTTCTTGAGCAGGCCCTTGCAGTACGTCCACACATGGGAGGTGCCGCCCGCCGCGCCCACCAGGGTGCGCTTGCGGCCGGGCTCCAGGGACTTGCCGTCGCGCACGGCACGGCAGGACTGGGCCACGGCGCTCCACCAGCTGCCGGAGTGGGCTGACTCGTCCTGGCCGGAACCGGCGGCGGGGGTGCGGTCCGTGCCGCCGCCGACCGCCTCGCCGGAGGAGTCGCCGGAGCCGGCCGTGTCACCGCCCGCCGAGGGTGTGCCCGAGCCGAGGGTGCCGCTGGGCGGGGGCGAGATCAGCGGGCGGTCCGGGGTCGCGGCGGCGGAGATGGAGGCGGCGGGCGTCGGGTCGTCGAACGGCGACGGCAGTACTCCCGTACCGGCCGCTGCCGCGACCCCGCCGGCCAGTCCGACGGCGAGCGCCGCGGTCAGCCCGAACCGCGCGGGTCTGCCCAGGCGCGGTCCCCGTACGGTCTCCACGGGCCGCCCGAGCCGGACGAGACCGGCGTCGGAGGAGTGCGCGCGGGTGGGCCCGCCGAGGGCGGACCGTTCGACGTCGTCGCCGGTGCGGGCCGCCCGGAAGGCGGCCAACGCGGCTTCCTCGCCCGGGAGTTCGGCCTTGTCGGAGCCGGGTTCCACGGACAGCGCGCCGAGGGTCCGCGCGAGCCGTTCGGCCTGGTCGCGGGCGGCCGGGTCGACGGCTTCGAGGGACTCGCCGCGCAGCAGGAGTTCGGCGGTTTCGCGGTCCAGCCATCGGCCGGGGGTCCGGGGGGTGTCCCCCGGCACAGCAGAGCGCTCGTCGGCCATCACATGTCCTTCTGCGTCCGCGCGCGCGTATGCGTCACAGTGGCGGACCTCACCGCGCGGTCGCGCGGCTCTCGCTGGGGTGGCAGGGCGTCGAGGGCCGCGGCCGATTCCGGGTCGCCGCCGAGCAGTTCCGCGAGCCGTTTCAGACCGCGGTGCGCGGCCGTGCGGACGGCGCCGGGCCGCTTGCCGAGGGTCTCCGCGGCGGTCTTGGCGTCGAGGCCCATCACCACCCGCAGGACGACGGCCTCGGCCTGGTCCTGGGGCAGCTGGGCGATGAGGGAGAGGGTGCGGCCGGTGGCCAGCGCCTCGATGGCCTCGCCGGCGGTGTCGGACTCGGCGGCGCGGCCGGTCAGCTCGGTCTCGTCGCCGCCGATCGCGGGGCGGCGGCCGCGCATCCGTATGTGGTCCAGGGCGCGGTTGCGCGCGATCCGGGCCGCCCACCCCCGGAACCGGTCCGCGTCCCCGCTGAACCGGTCGAGATCCCGGGCGATCTGGAGCCAGGCCTCGGACGCGACGTCCTCGGCGTCGGGTTCGCCGACCAGCGTCCGTACGTATCCGAGCAGCCGTGGGTGCACCGTGCGGTACACAGTCCGGAACGCGGTCTCGTCCCCGTCCTGTGCCGCAAGCACCGCGGCGGTCAGCTCCGCGTCGTCCCCCAGCACGTGGTCCCTCGAATTTTGTTGGTCGCGGCCGCCCTCCGGCGCGAAAGGCACGTTACGACCTGAAACTGCTCCTCGTCCATGTCCGTACAACGCGCAACCACCTGCTTCGGGCGCGCGGTGTGACAGAAAACGCACTCCTGACGCTGTAGAGAGTACGGGCCGCCGCGCGGCCCGTGCCGCGCGACGGCCGGGGCCTCTCCTGTGGGGGGTGGCGGCCCCGGCCGTTGCCGCGACGGCCGTCGCTCCGACGCGGCGGCGCACACTTCTCGGCGTCTCCGCCGGCTTTTACCACGAACACGAACGAGCGCTCGTCGCCGATGCGGCGGAGGCGGTCTCGGAGCGGTGCCCGATAACAATCAGGTCGCCGGCCGACCGGGCCCCGGGAGAGCGGGGAACCGGTGGAATCCGGCCGCGGCGGGCCCTGCTGGAGGCCCGGCCTGCGGCGGCGCGGACCGCGGCCCTCCGGTACGGTCAACACCCCTTGCACAGCAGGCGTGTTAACTCCGTGAAACCCGATGGAGTGGCCTCCGATACGCACGGTTGACGGTGATAGCATTCCGCCGTCTGCGACCTTGATCCACTTTTGTTCAGGCCTCGAGTCTGAACGCGGTCATCTCCCCGCGTAGATCAGTCATGCAGTCCCCTGGACGGGTTGCGGATCCTTGCAAGGCGTACCCCCGATGACGCCTGCGTGCCACGCGCCGGGAAAGGTTTCCATGACTCAAGACGTGCTTCTTTGGTGCCTGGTTGCGATAGCGGTGACAGCCGTAGCCGCAGTCGTGGCGCTCGTGCTCCGCAGCAGAGCCCTGGGGAGGAGGAAGAAGGAGTCCGAGGCCGCGCTGGAGGCGCGGCTGCGCTACGCGGAGGGTGAACTCGACCGCGCCCAGGCCGCCTTGACCACGCTGCGGGACGAGCAGGACGGTGTCATCCGGGAGGCGGAGCAGGCCGCCGAGGAGAACACCAAGTCGGTCCTCAAGGGTGCCGCCCGCTTCCTTCAGAGCCTCGCGGCCGAGCAGACCACGCTGCTGGACGGGGTCCAGCGCGAGTACGGCGGTCACGCGGTCCTCTCCGACCTGATGGACATCACCCACGCCAACGCGCAGATGGCCCGCAAGGCGCAGGGCATCGCCGTGATGTGCGGCGCGCCGCTGGGCCGCCGCAACCAGCCCGCCAGCGTCTACGACGTCGTCCGCAGCGCGCAGAGCCAGATCCGCAACTTCCAGCGGGTCGAGATCATGCAGCCCAGCGGCATCGCGCTGAAGGCCTCGGCCGTCGCGCCGGTCGCCCTGGCCGTCGCCGAACTCCTCGACAACGCGGCCAGCTTCTCCCAGGCGGACGCCCCGATCGAGGTCACGTTCCGCCAGGCCCAGAAGAACCTGTGCATCGTCATCGACGACGCCGGTGTCGGCATGGGCGACGAGGACCGGCAGCGGGCGAGCGCGATGCTGTCCGGCGAGGGTCTGCCCCGGCTGTCCCAGCTGGGCACCCAGCCGAAGTTCGGTTTCCCCGTCATCGGTCTGATCGCCCGTCAGCACGGCTTCACGGTGGATGTCACCGGTGTCTCCCGGTACGGCGGCGTGCGGGCCGTCGTACTCCTGCCCGAGGAGCTGTGGACCATGGAGGAGACCCTGCCGCCGGCCACCGAGGCGCCCGTGAGCACCATCCGGCCGATGGAGACCGGACGGTCGGCGCGGACCGCGGGCGGTCTGCCGAAGCGTGGCTCCCGTATCTCGCCCACCGGTGTCACCACCGGCGGGGAGCAGGCGCCCCGGCGCAGTGCCCGGCGCGGCACCGGCAGCCTGGCGGCCCTTCAGCGCGGTACGCAGTCCGCGCGCGACACGGCCTCCTTCGACATTCCGACGCCCGGAGGGTCCGAAAACGCATGAGTACAGCTGACCTGTCCTGGATGGTCCAGGACATCGTGGACAACGTGCCGAGAGCACGGCACGCCGTGGTGCTGTCCGCCGACGGTGTGCCGCGCGGGTCCACGGACGACCTGTCCGGCCAGGACGTGCGGACCATCTCCGCGGCCATGGCGGGGATGCAGTCGCTCAGCCGGGCCACCGCCCACTTCGCCGGACTGGCCCAGAGCCGTAACTGGATCCAGACGGTCATCGAGTTCCAGCACGGCTGGGTGTTCCTGATCGGGGCCGGTCAGGGTGCCTATCTGGCCGCCGCCGCGGAGCCCGACGTCGACATGGAGCAGCTCTCGTTCCGGATGAACCGGCTGGTCTCCCGGCTGGGCAACAACCTCACGGTCCCGGCGCGGGTGGCCGGCAGCGAGCCGGCCCACCCCGGGGACGGCGCCGGGGCGGCGCTGGACAGCGGTGGCGGCGGGGTCTTCCTGCTCCCGGAGCTGGACAAGGCGGTGGCGTCGGTGCCGGGCGCGCTGCACGCGCTGCTGCTCGGCGCGGACGGCCTGCCGCGCGGGGCGAGTTCGGGGATCGGCAGGAACCTCGCGGACACCATCTCGGCGGCCATGACCGGCATCCACGCCTACAGCCGGGCGACCGCGCCGTTCGCGGGCGGGCAGCAGGACGACGAGTGGATGCAGACGGTCATCGAGTTCGAGCACGGCTGGGTGTTCCTGATCGCGGCCGGCGAGGGCGCCTTCCTCGCGGCGGCCGCCGAACACGGCTGTGACATCGAGGAGTTCACCGTACGGCTGGGCGACACGATGCCGGCGCTCACCGCCGGGTCGGCGGCCCGGGGAGGAAGGACGGGCGATGAGTGACGAACTGGACGGCGAGCTGGAACTGACGGCCCCATTAGTCCCACTCTTCGTCATCGCGCAGGGTCGCGCGCTGCCACGGGAGAGCGAGTACGAGCACACCACGATCATCACGGCCCAGGACGGTGCCGTGGCGGCGGCCAGGACGCTCGCCCCGGAAGCCCGTACGGTCCTGGATCTGATCGCGGACGGCTTCCTCTCGGTGGCCGAGGTCGCGGCCCACACCCGGCTGCCCCTGGGCATCGTCCGCATTCTGCTGGCGCAGATGGCAGAGGACGGCCTGATCCATGTGCGCAATCCGGTGCCCCATGCCGAACGCCATGATCCCGTCCTGCTGACCGCCGTGCTCGACGGCCTGATGCGAATTCGAACCGGAGCGTAGACCCGTGTATCTGGATCCCGACGTCTCCCGCTCCGTGAAGATCCTGGTCGTGGGCCACTTCGCGGTCGGGAAGACCACGTACATCGGAAGTGTCTCCGAGATAGAACCGCTCCAGACCGAGGAGGAGATCACCGAAGCCAGCGAGGGGATCGACGATCTCTCCGACACCCCGGACAAGACGACCACGACCGTGGCGATGGACTTCGGGCGGCTCACCCTCGGCGAGGACCTGGTCCTCTACATCTTCGGAACCCCCGGGCAGGAACGGTTCAAGCAGATGTGGGAGGGGCTGTCCCGGGGCGCCCTGGGGGCGCTGGTCCTGGCGGACCCCGAGCGGCTGGAGGAGACGTTCCCCGTCCTCGACCTGGTCGAGGCGTTCGGTCTGCCCTATGTCATCGGCGTCAACACCTTCGAGGGGAAGCACCAGTTCCCCCTCGACGAAGTGTGCGAGGCACTCAACATCTCCGAGGACACCCCGGTCATCCACTGCGACGTGCGCGACCAGGACTCCTCGATGCAGGCACTCATCACGCTCGTGAAGCACCTCTTGTCCTCACTCGGCTAGGAGCCAGCATGCAACAGCCCTTCGAGCCGTCCGGGGCACCGGCCGGCTGCCCCGCGCACGGCAACGTCCCGCTGTACGGGTCCGACTTCGGCTCCGACCCCGAGAACATGTACGCCCAGCTGCGCACGCTGGGGCCGAGCGCCCCGGTCGACATCGCGCCGGACGTCGAGGTCGAGCTGGTGACCAGTTACGACGCCAGCCTGTACATCCTCCAGAACCCGACCCTGTTCGTGCGGGACTCGCGCCGCTGGAACGCCCTGAACGACGGGGCGATACCGGCGGACAGCCCGGCGCTCCCGATGATGGGCTACCGGCCCAACGCCCTGTTCAGCGACGGCGCGGCACACGCCCGGCTGCGGCAGGCGGTCACGGACAGTCTCGCGACCGTCGACCAGAGCCGGATCGTCCGGCTGACGCAGCAGTCGGCCGACTACCTGATCAGCCAGTTCAGCTCCGAGGCCCTCGGCCAGGCGGAGCTGATGTCCGCCTACGCCCAGCCGCTGCCGCTGCTGGTCTTCGGTGAGCTGTTCGGCTGCCCGCCCGAGCTCGGCGACCGCGTGATCGCCGGCATCACCGGCATCTTCCAGGGCACCCCGGGTGCCGACGAGACCCTCGGCGGCGCGCTCGCCGAGCTGATCGCGCTGAAGCGCCGGCAGCCCGGCGAGGACCTCACCACCCGCCTGATGGTGCACTCCTCCCGGCTGACCGACGAGGAGGTGCTGCACCAGCTGGTGACCCTGCTCTCCGGCGGGACCGCGCCCCTGACGGCCTCGATCGGCACCAGCGCCGCGCTGTACCTCAGCGACGACTGGCCGAGCGGTCTGCCGGTCGAGGACGCGGTCGTCAAGACGCTCTGGAACTACGCGCCGATCGCCAACTACGCGGCCCACTACCCCACCCAGGACGTCGAGTTGGGCGAGCGGACGCTGCACGCGGGCGACCCGGTCCTGATCTCCTTCGCCGCCGCCAACAACGACCCCAAGCTGACCGCGCACCGCGAACAGCTCAGCTCCAAGGCCCACCTCGCCTTCGGCGCGGGCCCGCACGCGTGCCCGGCCAAGGACCCCGCGTTCATGATCGCGGCCACGGCCGTCGAGTCGCTGCTCAACCGGCTGCCCGACGTCGAGATGCGCGTCCCCTTCAAGGAACTCGCCTGGGTGCCGGCGCCGTGGAGCCGCCAGCTGGTGACCGTGCCGATCCGCTACACCCCCCGTACGGTGCCGTCCGCGGCCCAGCCCCGCCCGGCGCGGCCGGCCTCCGCCCAGGCCGTGCCGTCGGCCGCCGCCATGCCGCAGCCGGCCGCGTTCAGCCGGCCCTCGCACGCCGCACCGAAGCCCAAGGGCGGGATGTTCAGCCGCTTCCGGGCCTGGGTGAATGGCGAGTGACGTAAGTAACCCTACGAAAACACTGTGTTATTGGATGATTCAAACACCCCACGGGTACGGATGGCGGCTGGCAGAAAGGAGCCACCATCGTGGGAAGCGTCACGACTCCGTCCACGGACCGTCGGGCCACCATCTCCCTGTTCTCCCGTCTCCGGACGGCTGAGGGACAGGCCGATCCCTTCCCCATCTACGCAGAGCTCAGGGCGCGCGGCTCGGTCAGCCCCGCGCCCTGGGGCGGTCACCTCGTGACCGGCTACGGCACCTGCGACCAGGTACTGCGCAACGGCGTGTGGATCGAACCGGACACCACCTGGCGGGAACAACAGGGGGCGCGCACCCGATGGAGCGCCCCCTCCGCACGGGAGATCAGCCGGACGATGCCCGCGCTGAACCCTCCGGAGCACACGCGGGTGCGCCGGTCGGCGGGCTCCTTCGACCGCACCACCATCGAACAGATCGGCCGCCGGGTGAGCCGGGTCGTCGACCGGCTGCTCGACACTCTGCACGAGCGCCTGCACGCGGGAGAGGCCGACTTCTCGGCCCTGGTCAGCGAGGAACTCCCGGTCGCCACCATCGGCGACTGGCTCGGACTGCCCGGCGCGGACTGGCCCCGACTGCGTGAACTGACCCACGACCAGGTCTTCACCCAGGAACTGCTCCCCAACGCCAGCCAGTTGGCCCGTTCCGACGCCGCCATGGTGGAACTGCGCGCCTACTTCCTGGAGTTGATCCGCGACCGCCGCGAACACCCCGGGGACGATCCCGTCTCCCGGTGGATCAGCACCTGGGACGAGCTCGAACCGGACCGGGACAAGGCCGACGAAGCCGTCTACTTCCTCGCCCTGTTCGTCCTGCTGGCCGCCCTGGAGACGACCTCGACACTGCTGTCGACGATGACGCTCCTGCTGGTCGAGGACCCCGACCGCTGGAGTCTGCTCGCCGAACACCCGGACCTGGTGCCCGCGTTCGTGGAGGAGACCCTTCGCTACGACCCTCCCACCCACGTCATCAGCCGGGTCGCCTCCGAGGACTGCCTGCTGGAGGGCACCGAGGTCAAGGCCGGGGAGATGGCCCACCTCATGGTGGGCGCCGCCCAGCGCGACCCCACCAGGTTCACCGACCCCGACTCCTTCGCGCCCCGGCGCAAGGCGACCCATCTGGCCTTCAGTGGAGGCATCCACTACTGCCTGGGCGCACCACTGGCCCGGCTGGAGGCACAGACCCTGCTCAGCCGCATGATCGCCCGCCTGCCGAGACTCACCCTGGTCCGCCGCCCCGTGCAGGCACCCCGGGTGGCGTTCAGGCGACTTCTGAACCTGGACGTTTCACTGACATGAACCCGCCAATAACCTCCCGTGCCGCTGTGCACGCCCCCGCGTCGGAGCCCGTGGACGACGCGGAAACCGCACCTCCCACCGGCCCCCTGAGCCTCACCCGGACCGGATCCGTCCTCCACGTACGGCTCAACCCGTCCACTCAGGACGACGACGTCCTGAGCACCGCCGTCCTGGACGGGCTCATCGCCGTACTCGACGGCCTGCACGAACAGCCCGACGTCCAGATCCTGGTGCTCTCCTCCCTCGGCGATGACTTCTGCCTGGGAGCGGACCGCCGGGAGTACCAGGACGCTCTGGCCGGCGATCCGACCGGCACCACACTGCGGCGCCTCGCGGACAAGGCCCACCGGCTGTGCCAGGCCCTGGAGAACACCCACGCCGTCACCATCGCCCGGCTCCACGGCCGGGTCGTCGGAGCCGGTCTCGCACTCGCGGCCCACTGCGATCTGCGCGCGGGGGCGGACACCTGCCGCTTCCGCATGCCGGAGATCGGCCTCGGTCTCGCCCCCGCCTGGGGAGGCGCGATGGGGCGCCTCATCACGGAGGCCGGCGCCGCCCGAATCCGCGAACTCATGCTCACCTGCGACGAGTTCGACGCCCCCACGGCCCACCACCTCGGGCTGCTGCACAAGGTCGCCCCCCTCGACCAGCTGGACGACGCCGTCACCGCCTGGACCAGACCCCTCGCCCGGCGCTCCCCACAGGCACTCGTCCTCACCAAACGCATGCTCGCCGGCTACTCGAAAGCCGCCCGCACCAGCGACACCGCCCTCCTCGACTCCCACCTCCTCGCCGCCCAACTCGCCCAGCCGCGCTGAGTGTTACGCCCGTGCCGTCCGAGGTGGACCCGCCCTGGACGGCACGGGCCTCCGTGTCTCCGGCCCGGCGTCCCGGCCACCGGACCACCGTGCGTGCCGGGTGGGGTCGGTGCGGGATACACGTGGGGCATGCCTGACAACAGTGAACGTCGCTCGTCGGCCCCTGTCGTGTTCACCGGTGTCCGTCTGGTCGACGGCACCGGGGGCCCGCCCGTCGAGTCGGCGGCCGTGGTCGTGGAGGACGGCAGATTCACCTACGCCGGGCCGGAGCACGCGAGGCCGCAGGTCCGAGGAGCAACCGTCGTCGACTGCCGCGGACGCACCCTGCTGCCCGGGTTCTTCGACTGCCATCTGCACTTCCTCATGGACAGCAACGCCGACTTCACCGGACGGCTGCTCACCAACCGGCCCACGGTCACCGTCTTCGAACGGGCCCGCCGTATGCGCGAGACCCTGCACGCCGGAATCACCACGGCCCGCGATCTCGGCGGCATTGACGCCGGTTACCGCGACGCCGTGGCGCTCGGCCCGATCGAGGGACCCCGACTCCATGTCGCGCTGCGGCTGATGAGCCACACCGGCGGACACGTCGACTTCAGCATGCCCAGCGGCTACGACCCCTCGGCCCTCCTGGAGCCGTTCAGCGAACTGGCCGACGATCCCGGCCAAGTCCGGCTGGCCACACGGCGGTTGCTGCGCGACGGGCGGCGTCAACAGCCCGAGCAACCAGCCCGAGGACGAGGGCCTGACCGTGGAGGAGATCGCGACGGCCGTGGACGAGACCCGACGGCACCGGGGCCGGCCGGTCGACGCCCTGCGCGGCGGGGTGACCAGCGTCGAGCACGGTTACCTCATCGACGACGAAGGCATCGATCTGATGCTGGAGAAGGGCGCGTTCCTGGTCCCGACGCTGTCGACCTTCCATGTCGGGCGAGGCGGTCCGGCGCGGGGTGAAGGTGGCACTCGGCACGGACGCGGGAGCGGTCCCCCACGGGCGGAATCTCCAAGAGCTGGGTCACATGGTGCAGTTGGGCCTGTCCCCACTGGACGCCATCCGCGCGGGCACGCTGAACGCCGCCCAACTCCTGCGCCTGGACCAGTCGTTGGGCACGGTCGAGGTCGGCAAGATCGCCGACGTCGTGGTGTGCGAGGGCGACCCCGTCGCCGACATCCATCTGCTCGAAGATCCGGCGAACGTGGTACTGGTCATGCAGGAGGGCCGGATCGTCAAGCGGGGCAGGGCAGTTGGGGCAGGGGTCTAGTCGCGGCAGTCGGGCCGATACGGCCCTCCTGCATGACCAGCACCACGCGACGCCCGTCGGCCAGGCACACCAAGACAGCTGACCCGACCGTCCAACCACAGCGGCCCAACTCACACCACCCCAGGACACAGCCGTCAAGCCCGACCAGACAGTCGACACACCAGCCTCACCACGGCGACCGAGCTCACACCACCACGCGACGCCGGCCGCCGAGCACTCCGGGGCAGTTGGCCGAGCGGTCCCGTCACGGCGCCGCGGGCTCACCCCACCCCGGGCCGCCAGTCGTCCTCGCGTCGGGGGCTGGTCGCGCGGTCGTCGGAATCCCTGGCCAGCCGGAACGCGGCCACCGCCCGCCGCTCCGCCTCGTCGTCCATGACGACATCGCGCAACGCGGCGCCCAGCAGGGCCGGGAAACCGTCGCCGTTCCGCTGCTCAGCCATCTCCGTGTCCATCCGTCCGCGAACCGCCGTCCGACTGCCCCAGCGTCCTGGTACCGGCATCCGTCACACCCTCCGCCGCGAGTTCACGGGCCAGCCGCTTCAGCCCACGGTAGGCCGCCGTGCGTACGGCACCCGGCCGCTTCCCCAGCACCCGCGCGGCGGCCGGCCCGTCGAGGCCCACGACGACGCGGAGCAGGACCGCCTCCGCCTGGTCGCGGGGCAGGCCGCGCACCAGGTCGAGGGCGTGCTCGGTGGAGAGGGACTCCAGTGCCTGGTCGTGGGTACTGTGCGGACCGGGGAGTTCGAACACGTCCTGTTCCAGGGTTGCCGACCGGGGCCGCACCCGCTGCCTGCGAAGGTGGTCCAGTGCCCGGTGCCGGGCGATGGTCGCCGTCCAACCCCGGAAGCCCGCCCCGTCGCCCCGGAAGCGGCCGAGGTCGCGGGCGATCTCCAGCCAGGCGTCGGCCGCCACGTCCTCGGCCTCGTCGCCGACCAGCCCGCGCAGATACCCGAGCAGCCCGGGCTGCACGATCCGGTACGCGACCGCGAAAGCACCGTCGTCGCCCTCTTGGGCGCGCGCGACAGCGACACCCAGTTCCCCGTCGTGCGCGTGCCCGCGGCGGGGCTCGCCTGTCTGGCCCAAGGACTGTCCTCGTCCGTACGGCCCCCGTGACGTACCGATCGACACACCGATCTCGACGTAGCGGGTCACGTACCGAGTTCGCGAAGAATCCGTACCGGGCGCGGCGGTCCCCCGCACCCCCCATCGCCATCAGCGCCGGGCCTCACAGAAGTGTCACAGCGCCCCCGCCGCGGGGTACTGCCCCTCGATCCCGTCGCTCTAGAGCGTTGTGTCCACGGGCTGTTGGGGTGTCTCCGCCGGGGCCGCGCCCGGCGTCGGCACCCGGTCCGTGTTCACCAGGACGCCCGCGATGAGGGCGGCCAGCAGGAGGGAGCCCATCGCCCACCAGGTGGCCACGTTGAAGCCGTGCACCGCGGCCTTGGCCTCAAGGAGTTTCCTGTCGACGCCGGGGCCCGCGTGGGCGGTGGCGTAGCGCGTGGTGACCGTGGCGGCGATCGTGTTGAGGAGGGCCGTACCGATCGAACCGCCCACCTGCTGGGCGGTGTTGAAGGTGGCGGAGGCCGCGCCGGAGTCGCGCGGGGCGACGCCGCCGGTGGCCAGGGAGACCGAGGTCATCATCGCCGTACCCATGCCGAGGCCGAGCATCAGCATGCCGGGCAGGATGTACGTGGCGTACGCGGGCTCCACCCCGACCTGGGCGATCAGCGCGAGCGCGCCCGCGGCGATGAGCAGGCCCGGGACCATCAGGGTGCGCGGCGGGACCCGGTACACCAGCCGGGCCGCGATCTGCGTGGAGCCGGTGATCATGCCGACGGTGATGGGGAGATAGGCGACGCCCGTCCTGACCGGCGAATAGCCGAGGACGCGCTGCATGTAGTAGGTGAGGAAGAGGAACACGCCGAACATGCCGATGGTGACGAACAGGATGGTGAGGAACGCCCCGACCCGCTGACGGTCCTTCACCACCGACATCGGCAGTAGCGGAACCCGTGCCCGGGTCTGCCAGAACCCGAACGCGACGAGCAGCACGACACCGGCCGCGAGCAGGCCGAGGACCAGTCCGTCGCCCCAACTCCGCGACTCCGCCTCGGAGAAGCCGTAGACGAGGGTCAGCATGCCGCCCGAGCCGAGGAGCGCGCCGGGGATGTCGAGATGGGCCTCCGGGTGCCGGGAGCTGTCGCTGAGCAGCACCCAGGCGCCGGCGAACGCGACCAGCGCGATGGGCACGTTGACGTAGAGGCACCAGCGCCAGTCCAGGTACTGGGTGAGGAAGCCGCCCGCGAGGAGGCCGACTGCCGCGCCCGCGCCGACGATCGCGCCGAACACGCCGAAGGCCTTGCCGCGGTCCTTCGGGTCGGTGAACGTCGTGGTCAGCAGCGACAGCGCGGAGGGGGCCAGGAGCGCGGCGAAGACTCCTTGCAGCGCCCTGGCGCCGAACAGCATGCCCTGGTTGGCGGCGGCACCGCCGAGCGCGGACGCGGCGGCGAAGCCGATCAGGCCGATCATGAAGGTGTTCTTGCGCCCGGCGAGGTCCGCGACCCGGCCGCCGAGCAGCAGCAGTCCGCCGAAGGCGAGGGTGTAGGCAGTGATGACCCACTGCCGGTTCCCGTCCGACATCCCCAGGTCGGTCTGGGCGGACGGCAGTGCGATGTTGACGATGGTCATGTCGAGGACGACCATCAACTGCGCGAGCGCGATGACGACCAGCGCCCACCAACGACGGTTGTCAGCCATGTACCCTCCCCGGTCCGGCAGTTGCCCTCATCGTCCTCCCGGACCTCGCCCTTGGGGAACGCAGGCGTCTCTTATTACGCCGATTTTGCCGTGCGAGAACCTCGGGGCGCCCGCCGAACTCGCCTACCCCCGCACGCCGTTGATCGCGTCCCGGCACAGCAGCCGCAGCGACCCGTGCCCGCCGAAACACCGCCGCGCCTCGTCGACGGGGTCCCACAGGCTCCCGTCCGGAGTGCGCAGCCAGTGCTCACCGCCGGTCGCCCACCACTCGGCACCGGTCTGCCGCGCGATCACCTCGCCGGCGTACGCCCCGAATCCGCGCAACTCGCTCCGCACGGCGGCGTACGGCGTGCCCTCCCGCCGTATCTCCTCGATCATCCGGTCGACGCGCCACAGGCTCCGCGCCGAGTAGTCGAGGCGCACCCGCGCGCCCTCGCGCATCATCGCCACCGAGTCCGCGGCCCACCGCACGGGCTGCGCGGCGGCCCTGGGCCGGGACCGCTCCGTCATCCGCTCTGTCACCACACCAGGAGAAGCACGGCCGGGCACTCTTCCGGCACCACGATCCGGACATTCCCCCGGACCGGCGCAGGACCACCCCATCCTCACCGCACGACGCTCACAGACCGCGCGGAAACGGGGCTCCCCTCAACCCCGTCCGCGGGCCCGGCGCGACACCACCGCGCGCAGCACCCGGCGGCCCTCCGTGGACACGGCCAGGACCTGGCGGAGTCCGCCCGGGGCGGGGCCGGAGAGGAGTTCGAGCACGGTGATCTGGCGGCGCAGCTCGGCCGCGACGAGCGGCGAGACCCCGTCCGTACGGCCCGCCCGGCGGGCGTCGACCGGGGAGCCGTCGTCGGCGGGGTCGAGGAGCTGGTGGATCCGCAGCGAGGCGACGGAGCAGGCGTCGGCCCACTCCCGTACGGAGGGGTCGGCCAGGCTGTCCGGGGCGGTGTCGAGCATCCGCCGGGCCAGCGGCGCGGCCACATCCTCACCGGGTTCCTCGAAGAGGGCGGGCAGTTCACCGCGCGCCTTCTCCAGCCGCTCGCCCCACTCCTCCCCCGTCGCGCCGTCCGCGAGGCCGGCCCACAACGGCCGCAGCACCTCGTCGCCACCGCCCAGCAGCGGTACACACCGATCCAAACAAGCCAGCCCACTGACGGCCAGCGCCCGTTCGTCGGCCCGAGCGATCAGTTCCAGCAGACTCATCCGAACCTCCCTCGGCGGGGCCCCTCCCCTTTGGGGCCCGCGTCTCCCCTGACTGCGTGCTCCACCCCGGGAGTGTCACACGGGAGCACCCCGAGCAGGTCGGGAAAGCGGAAGAAGAGATTTTCGGCCAACCGGTCGTGAGAACCGGCGTCCGCTCAACCCACCTTGTCCGCAAGCGACTTGAACTGGGTCCAGGTCAGCGGCGGTGTCCCCGGGTCCCACAGCTTCTGGACGGTGGCCCGCAACGGCATCCGGATGCCGGCCGCGACCTGCGCCTGCGTCTGCGAGTTGGCCAGGTCGCACCAGACCGCGAAGGAGCCGCCGAGGATCTGGGCGTCGTACTTCGCGGGGACCGCCTGGGTGCCGCGCAGCACGCGCGGGGTCCACTGTTCGTAGATCCGCCGCCCGGTCGGATAGACGAAGGTCTGCGGCTCGCCGAGGACGTAGTACAGGTACTCGTCGTTGTAGTTGAGGACCTTGCGCCCCGCGCTCAGATAGGCGACGGGCTGCCGCGCGCCGAGCTCCTTGCCCGTCCAGTACGCCACCTGGAGATCCCTGGCGGCCTGCACGGACGTACCCGCGAAGAAGCCGTCGTTCCACACCCGCATCGTCCGGTCGTGGTCGCGGACCGTGTCGGCGCGGTCGTTGAGCCAGCCGGTGGTGAGGTCGGCGACGGTGCCGCCGGAGCCGTAGGCCTTCGTCGCGGCGGCGGCCAACTGCGGGAAGGACGCCTGGGGGTCGGCGACGGTCAGCGCCTGGTACTCGTCGCCGCCGAGGTGCCACTGATCGCCGGTGAACAACCCGGCGTATTCGTCGAGGAGTTGGTCGACGATCGCGGCGGACGCGTCCTTGGAGATGTCGACGGCACCGCGCCTGGCGACGCCCGACGCGTTGCGGAGTTGGAGATCGGGGTGCGCGGCGATCACCGCGCCCAGATGCCCCGGCGAGTCGATCTCGGGCACGACGGTGATGTGCCGGGCGGCGGCGAGACCGACGATCGACTTCACCTGGGCCTTGGTCAGATGGTCCTTGGACACGACCTCCGGATGGCTGGTGGACTCGATCCGGAAACCCTGGTCGTCGGAGAAGTGCAGGCCCAGCTCGTTGAACTTCAGGTCGCCCAACTCCCGTACCCGGTCCTCGATCCAGGACGCGGTGAACGGCTTGCGCGCGATGTCCAGCATGAACCCGCGCCGCGGCTTGGCCGGTTGGTCGTGCACGACCCCCTCCGGCGCCGAACCGCCGCCGTGCACCTCCTGCTTGAGCGTCCGGGTGCCGTAGAACACCCCCGCGTCCGAGGGCCCGCTGATGGTGACCCGCCCGCCGCGCACGGTCATCGCGTACGACTCCGGGTTCGCGCCCTCGTCGTCGTTCAGCGCCAGCCGTACGTCCCCGGCGCGCACGTCACTCGCCTCGCCCGCGTACGTCAGCCCCAGCTCACCGGCGATCAGCCGCCCCTCGTCGACGAGGTCGGCGTCGTCGACGACGACCCGCTCCCCCTTGGCGGGGCGCCAGCCGGGGCCGCGCGCGGGCGTGTGCGAGCGCACGGCGGGAATCGTGCGGGGCGTCTGCGACAGCGGATAGACCCGGGTCGGGCTCGGGGTGGGCGTGGGGGTGCGCGAGTTCGCGGCCCGCGAGGAGGTGGAGCCGGAGTCGGCGGGGCTCAGCGCGGCGCCGACCGGACTCCCGTCGTCCCCGGACGACGCCCACAGCCCGAGGCCGACACCGCCCGCCACCACGGCAGTGGCCGCGGCGACCGCGATCAGCCCCGGCTTCTGCTTCCACTTCACCTGCTTCGCCGACGAGCGGCGCCTGTGCTGGCTCACGGCGCCAACCTACGGCCCCGGGCGGACCGCGAGTGTCCACCACACGTTCCGAAACTCTCCCGTCCGGGTGAAATTCGGGCATGCAACGGACACGTCATGACCACTCCCGATAACGTGGTGACACACCTCTCACAGCACCTCTCACAACACCCTTCACCGCATCCCCTGCCGCACCATCCGTGACGCGAGGATCCACACTGCCTTCGCACCGCCTTCCCCACCTTCCCGGCCGACTGGCCATACCGGCGCTGCCCGAGCAGTCCCGCACCTCGCCGTCCCCGAATTCACTCGCGGCCTTCAACACGGCACCGCCCGAAGACGCCCGCCACACCCTCCTCGCCTGCCTCCACAGCCACCGCTGGTCCCACCGCCTCACCGACCACCGCCCCTACCCCGACCTCGACGCCCTGCTCGCCGCGTCCGACGAGGCGGCGTACGACCTCACGGCGGGCGACCTGGCGGAGGCCCTGGCGGGCGAGTCGCTGCCGGTCCTGCCGGACGACACGTACGAGGCCGCTCACATGGCATTGGACGCGGCCCACGCGGCGTACGAGGCGAGGTTCGGCCACGTGTTCGTCATCTGCCCGGACGGCATTGCCCCGGACGAGGTCCTGGACCATGTACTGGCGGAAATCCGGTCACGGCTGACAAACGATCCCGAGGAAGAACGGGTAGTGGTGGCCGAGGAACTCCGGCGCCTGGCAAGAGGCCGGCTGCTGAGCGTCTTTGTCTTTTAGGGGCGCGGGGCTGTGTCTATTTGCGGCTCCGCCGCGTGGGCGCGACCAGCCACAACGCACCCGCACCCGACCAGCCGCCCGAAACTAGCCCATACGCGCACCTTTGGGTGCCAGTTTGATCACACAAGCAGGCCCGCCGTAAGACCCGTGTCAGCACCTGGTTACGATGCTGAGGGCCGGTGGACCGTACCCGGCCGGGCCCGACCGACAGAGAAGCCGGCGCGGCCCTAAATCCCCGCTCCCGGAGGGTTCTTCCGTGCCGGCTGGAACGCTGTACCGCGGCCGGGAAGGAATGTGGTCCTGGGTGGCTCATCGAGTCACCGGCGTCCTCATCTTCTTCTTCCTGTTCGTACACGTGCTGGACACCGCTCTCGTGCGTGTCTCCCCCGAGGACTACGACAAGGTCGTAGCCACCTACAAGACGCCGATCGTGGGCCTGCTGGAGTACGGCCTCGTCGCCGCCATCCTGTTCCACGCCCTCAACGGCCTGCGCGTCATCGCCGTCGACTTCTGGTCGAAGGGCCCGCGCTACCAGAAGCAGATGCTCTGGTCGGTCGTAGGCCTGTGGGTCGTGCTCATGCTCGGGGCGATCTACCCCGTGCTCGGCCACGCCGCTCGTGAACTGTTCGGGAGCTGACACCGATGGCCACCACTGAAACCACCTCCGGTATCGGCCCCGTCGAGAGCGCGGCCGTCTACACCGTGGACAACCCCGCGCCGCTCATCGAGGCCCCCCGCAAGCGCACCAAGAAGACCCCGAAGTCGACCCGGGGCAATTTCGAGATGTACGGCTGGCTCTTCATGCGCCTGTCCGGCGTCGTGCTGGTCGTCCTGGTCCTCGGCCACCTGCTGATCCAGCTCGTGCTCGACGGCGGTGTCTCCAAGATCGGCTTCGCCTTCGTGGCCGGCCGCTGGGCCTCGCCGTTCTGGCAGGTCTGGGATCTGCTGATGCTGTGGCTGGCGATGCTGCACGGCGCCAACGGCCTGCGCACGGTCATCAACGACTACGCGGAGCGCGCGAACACCCGGCTGTGGCTCAAGGGCCTGCTCTACACCGCCACGGTGTTCACCATCCTGCTGGGCACGCTGGTGATCTTCACCTTCGACCCGAACATCCGCTAGGCCACCGGGCTGAGGGACTGAGGAATTCTGATGAAGATCCACAAATACGACACCGTCATCGTCGGCGCGGGCGGCGCCGGTATGCGCGCCGCGATCGAGTCGACGAAGCGCAGCCGCACCGCGGTCCTGACGAAGCTCTACCCCACCCGCTCCCACACGGGCGCCGCGCAGGGCGGTATGGCCGCCGCGCTCGCCAACGTGGAGGAGGACAACTGGGAGTGGCACACCTTCGACACGATCAAGGGCGGTGACTACCTGGTCGACCAGGACGCCGCCGAGATCCTGGCGAAGGAGGCCATCGACTCGGTCCTCGACCTGGAGAAGATGGGCCTGCCGTTCAACCGCACGCCGGACGGCACGATCGACCAGCGCCGCTTCGGCGGTCACAGCCGCAACCACGGCGAGGCCCCGGTCCGCCGGTCCTGCTACGCGGCCGACCGCACGGGCCACATGATCCTCCAGACGCTGTACCAGAACTGCGTGAAGGAGGGCGTGGAGTTCTTCAACGAGTTCTACGTCCTCGACCAGCTGATCGCCGACGTCGACGGCGTGAAGACCTCGGTCGGCGTGGTCGCGTACGAGCTGGCGACCGGCGAGATCCACGTCTTCCAGGCGAAGGCCGTGATCTACGCGTCCGGCGGCTGCGGCAAGTTCTTCAAGGTGACGTCGAACGCGCACACGCTGACGGGCGACGGCCAGGCCGCCGTGTACCGCCGGGGTCTGCCGCTGGAGGACATGGAGTTCTTCCAGTTCCACCCGACCGGCATCTGGCGCATGGGCATCCTGCTGACGGAGGGCGCCCGCGGTGAGGGCGGCATCCTCCGCAACAAGGACGGCGAGCGCTTCATGGAGAAGTACGCGCCGGTGATGAAGGACCTGGCGAGCCGGGACGTGGTCTCCCGCTCCATCTACACGGAGATCCGGGAGGGCCGCGGCTGCGGCCCCGAGGGCGACCACGTGTACCTCGACCTGACGCACCTCCCGCCGGAGCAGCTGGACGCGAAGCTGCCCGACATCACGGAGTTCGCGCGCACGTACCTCGGTATCGAGCCGTACACGGACCCGATCCCGATCCAGCCCACCGCGCACTACGCGATGGGCGGCATCCCGACGAACGTCGAGGGTGAGGTCCTCACGGACAACACCACGGTGGTCCCGGGCCTGTACGCGGCCGGCGAGGTCGCCTGCGTGTCCGTCCACGGCGCCAACCGCCTCGGCACCAACTCGCTCCTGGACATCAACGTGTTCGGGCGCCGGGCGGGCATCGCGGCGGCGGAGTACAGCCAGAAGGCGTCCTACGTCGAGCTGCCGGAGAACCCCGCGCAGCAGGTCATCGACCAGGTCGAGCACCTCCGTGCCTCCACCGGCACCGAGCGCGTGGCGGTCATCCGCCGCGAGCTCCAGGAGACCATGGACGCGAACGTCATGGTGTTCCGCACCGAGCAGACCATCAAGACGGCGGTCGAGAAGATCGCGGAGCTGCGCGAGCGCTACCGGAACGTCTCGATCCAGGACAAGGGCCGCAGGTTCAACACGGATCTCCTCGAGGCCATCGAACTCGGCAACCTCCTGGACCTCGCCGAGGTCATGGCGGTCTCCGCCCTCGCCCGCAAGGAGTCCCGCGGCGGTCACTACCGCGAGGACTACCCCAACCGCGACGACGTCAACTTCATGCGCCACACCATGGCGTACCGCGAGGTCGGCGACGACGGCACCGAGTCCATCCGTCTCGACTACAAGCCGGTCGTCCAGACCCGCTACCAGCCGATGGAGCGTAAGTACTGATGGCAACCCCTGTTCTGGACAAGGAAGAAGCGGCCGGCCAGCCCGAGCCCGGCTTCGCCGACTCCCCCTACATCACGGTCACCTTCCGGGTCCGCCGCTTCAACTCCGAGGTCTCGGCGGAAGCGGTCTGGGAAGACTTCCAGCTGGAGATCGACCCCAAGGAGCGCGTCCTCGACGGTCTCCACAAGATCAAGTGGGACATCGACGGCACGCTGACGTTCCGCCGCTCGTGCGCGCACGGCATCTGCGGTTCGGACGCGATGCGGATCAACGGCAAGAACCGTCTCGCCTGCAAGACCCTGATCAAGGACCTCAACCCCGAGAAGCCGATCACGGTCGAGCCGATCAAGGGTCTGACGGTCCTGAAGGACCTGGTCGTCGACATGGACCCGTTCTTCCAGGCGTACCGCGACGTCATGCCCTTCCTGATCACGAAGGACACGAACGAGCCGACCCGGGAACGCCTCCAGTCGGCGGAGGACCGCGAGCGCTTCGACGACACCACGAAGTGCATCCTCTGCGCGGCCTGCACGTCGTCCTGCCCGGTCTTCTGGAACGACGGCCAGTACTTCGGCCCGGCCGCCATCGTCAACGCCCACCGCTTCATCTTCGACAGCCGTGACGAGGCGGGCGAGCAGCGCCTGGAGATCCTCAACGACCGCGACGGCGTGTGGCGTTGCCGCACCACCTTCAACTGCACGGACGCCTGCCCCCGAGGCATCGAGGTCACGAAGGCAATCCAGGAAGTGAAGCGGGCACTGATCACTCGGCGCTTCTGAGGTTCCTTCCGCTACGGCCATGAGGGCCCCGTTCCCAGGTGGGAACGGGGCCCTCGGTCGTACCCGTCCCCAGGGCCCCTGGGAACGGCCGGGTCAAGGGTCTTCCCCAGCCCCCTCCCTGGCGACGCCGTCCCCGGCGCGCTGCCAACGTTGCGGTTCCAGGCCCTGGTTCGGGGGTCTGGAACAGGTCGCGTCGGCTCACTGCCGGGAGGGGCTGGTCTCATGCAGCCGTACGAAGAGGAATACGGAAGGCGTTACCGGGAGGAGGAGGAAGAGGAGTTCGGTGCCGAGGGACGCCGCGAGGAGCGGGTGGCCGAGTCGCTGGAGAGCCCCTTCGACGAGGAGGAGGAAGTCCAGCTGGCCACCGAGCTGTTGGGGGTCACCTCCGAGGAGGAGCTGGAGGAGTTCCTGGGCAAATGGCTGAGGGCGGCCGCGCGGAAGGCCAACGGCTTCCTGGGGTCCGCGGCCGGCAAGGCGGTCGGCGGCATCCTCAAGAACGTCGCCAAGCAGGCGCTGCCCGCCATCGGGGGCGCCCTCGGGACGGCGATCGGCGGCCCCGGCATCGGCACCGCGATCGGTGCCAAGGCGGGCGACTGGGCGAGCAATCTGTTCGAGGTCGAGGGCGAGGGCATCGACCACGAGGAGTACGAGTTCGAGACCGCCCGGCGCTTCGTCGCGCTGAGCGGTGCCGCCGCGCGGAACGCCGCGTTCGGCTCGCGCCGGATCGCTCCGCGGGCCCTGGCCCAGCGGGCCGTCCACTCGGCGGCCCGCCGCTACGCCCCGGGAGTGGCCCGGCGCTTCAGGACCTTCGCCGTGCCGGCGGACTGGTTCTGGCCGGGATCACCCGTATCCGGGCTCGTCGAGGAGCCGGCCTCGGCTCCGGCCGCCCCCGCCGCCAAGGAGGAGTGGGGCGCGTCCCCGGAGCTGGAGGAGTGGCGGCACGGCGAGGAGCGCCGCGAGGAACAGCGCGGGGCGTGGGGCAACCGCGAGGAACGGCGCGAGGAGCGGCGCGAGTTCGGTGAGGAGCGGCGCGAGGCCAGGCGCGAGTTCGGTGAGGAGCGCGGCTGGGAGCACGCCGAGGAGGAAGAGGAGGAGGAGTGGGGCCGCGCAGAGGAAGAGCGGCGCGCCCGGGAGGAGGGCTGGGGGCACGAGGAGCGGACGCACCACAACGGCCACCACGAAAGCCATCACAACCGCCATCACAACGGCCACCGTGAGGGCCATCACGAGGGCCATCACGAGGGCCACCACGAGGGCCACCACAACGGCCGTGCCCGGTCGGGGCGTTGGGTCCGCCAGGGTCGCAAGATCGTCATCATGGGGGCCTGACCGTCATGGACCTGCGGCCGGCAGCCACCGCGCTGCTCGAAGGCGAGGCCCGCGCTCTGCTGACCCGTCTGAACCGGGTCAGGCCGTTCGCGCTGCACGAGACCATGGTGCCTGCCGCCGCACCGTCCGCCGCCGCCCAGAGCGCGATCGAGCGCTTCCTCATGGAGGGGCGGAGCAGGCTCCGGCATCGGGTCGGCGCGTATCTGGAGTGGCTGGAGGGGCCGGGCGGCGACCGGGACCCCGAGTGGCAGCAGCACCAATTCTCGTTGCTGCGCTGGGAGTTCAACTCCGTACTGAGCCACTTCGACGTCTTCTCGGAAGCCGTCACCCAGCGCAGCGAGCACGACGTCGGGGTGCAGCTCGCCGGGCTGGACGTCGCGGCGGTCGACGCGCTCGTCACGCCGGGCACCCCGCTCGCCGACCCGCCGCCCATCATCTGCTACCTCGCCCGCGGTCCGGGCGGCGCGATCCGCCGGGTGCACACCCGCATCCCCGGCGGCGGGCGCAGCCCGGTCTCGCTGATCCGGATCCCCCGCGAACGCATGGTCGGGTACGGCATCGGCTCGTCCCTGGTCCACGAGGTCGGCCACCAGGCGGTCGCCCAGCTCGGGCTCCTCGGCTCGCTGCGGCCCGTCCTCTACGACATCGAGCGGCACGCGCGTACGGCGGCCGAGCGGTCGGCGTTCCGCTACTGGGGGCTGACCCTCTCCGAGGTGCTCGCGGATCTCTTCGCCGTGGGGAAGCTCGGCATCGGCGGCACCCTGGGATTGATGGCCGTGGTGAGCCTGCCGCGCCGGCTGGTGCTCGCGCCGGCTCTCGACGACCCGCATCCGTTCCCGTACATCAGGGTCCGGCTCAGCTGCGCCATGGGCGACGCCCTGTACCCGCATCCGCAGTGGCGGCAGCTGAGCGCGCTGTGGGCCGCGCTCTACCCGCCGCACCGCGCCCCGCGGGAACTGCGCGAGGTGACCGAGATCCTCGAACGGTCCATGCCCCGCTTCGTCCGCCTGCTGGTGGGCCACCGCCCGCCCTCACTGAGCGGCGCCCGGCTGGCCGACCTGATGCCCCGCTCCAGCCGTACGCCCGCGCTGCTGCTGTCCCACTACCGGCGCTGGACACGACAGCCCGAGCTGCTGCGCACGGCCCGGCCCACGCTGGTCCTCGCGGTCCTCGGCCAGGCCAGGGCCGCATCCCTGATCACACCGGAGGAGGAGAGCCGCCTGCTGGGGGAGCTGATCACCCACTGGGCACTCTCCAACACCCTTGAGGCCCTGGACGGGGCCGCGGAACACCGACACCCCATAGCCGCACACACCGCGGAGCTCTCCGCGTACGACAGCCGTTGAGGAGGCCGTCATGGCCACGATCGAAGTACGGCCCCACAACATCCAACAGGGCGGACGTGTCTCACTGTTCGCCGCACCGGACCAGCCGGCCCCGCCCGGGACCACCATCACCTGGCAAGTCCTCGGCTTCGGCGATCTGCCGAGCGACCCGCAGGATCCCGCCCGCGCCGTCTGGGACGTCCCCGACGACCAACGGCCCGGCGGGTACACCGCCCGGGTGACGTTCCACCTCCCGAACGCGGCGAACGACGTGGCCGATGCCGATCTCACCGTGCAGGTGCGGCCGATCGCCGCCGGCGACAGCATCAACGTCCAGCTGCGCAGGGCGGGTTCGGACCCGACCGACGACCAGGCCCTGTGGACGGCGATCCGCCGCTCCACCGACCGGATCTCGTTCAACGAGTACAGCGCCTTCATCGATCCGATCATGTCCGGCAGCGGCCTGCCCGACCCCAGCGAGCCGCGCAAGAAGATCGGGCCGCGCGCCCTGGCGTACCCGGGCGTGGACGCGTACCGGCTGCTGAAGGTCGCCACCGAGGTGTTCCTCATCGTGCGGTGCGGGGTCCGCGTCGACAGCGCCGACCTGACGTCCCCCTTCGACGGCGTCGACCTGGAGGAGGAGCGGCGCCGCTACGGCGAGTCGGGCGACGTGGACGGCGACGCCTTCGCGCGGGCCATCCAGCAGCGCTGGCTGCGCTACATCTCGGCGCACTCGCCGGGTGAACGCCGCCCGGACGAACAGGACTTGGCGCTGCTCCCCTACCTCGGGGTGATCCGGCTGAAGCTGGGCGAGCTGGCGATCACGGAGGCGGACCAGTTCGGTGTGGAGGCCTTCGGCATCCTGCGCGACAAGCTGACCTTCCCCTGCTTCCTCGAACTGATCTGGTCGTACTGGCACGAGGAGGGCATGCTCGTCCGCTCGGCCGACGCGATCTCCGCGCGTTTCCAGAACGTGCACGGCCCCGGCGACTACGACCCGCTGGCCCATGTCGACATCGATCCGCTGCGCGCCCTCAGCCAGTTGATGTGGGGCTATGTGCAGGACGAGCAGAACCGGCTGTCGCCGCTGCGCCGGGCCTACGAGTACGACCACCAGTACGGGGTGACCCAACTGGCGCCGGGCGCACCGCCGATCAGGCCGGTGGACAGCCGGCCGCGGTTCCTGGAGGCCTTCCACACCCTGCTGAGCCTGACGTCCGTGTTCTTCCGCGAGGACGACGACACCACGATCATCGCGGACGGCTTCCCGGTCCTCAACGCGCTCAAGGACGTCCATCTGCTGCTGACCGAGGGACAGCACAACCAGTACGGCGACCTGTCCTGGACCGCGCGCCAGGAGATGCTGATGGAGGAGTGGCTGCTGGCCCGCCCGGAGATGCGCGAGTTCCTGCCCGGCCGCACGATGGTCGCCTATCCCGAGCAGTGGATGGACCGCGTCGACACCATGAAGCGGCTCCAGGGCTGGACCCCGGACACCGTCATCCACTTCCGCGACCTCGGCCGGTTCGGCGAGCAACTGCTCCTGTCGATCCGCTACGGCAACTGGAACGCGGTCAACGACCGTACCCAGGCGGCGAACTGGGCCCGCTACTGGCGCTCGGAGATCCAGGGCTACCTGCACTCGTACCGCTCGGTGACCGGCGTGGACCTCGGTCTGGAGCGCACGGACGGGCGCGTCGACGCCACGATGCCCGCCGTACACCTGCGCCGCAGGCTGCTGGAGCAGCAGGGCCGGCACGCCGTCGGCGCGGGCTCCGACCAGCGGGGCGGGCGGCAGTTGGGGCGGCCCGAGCCGAGGGAGGCCCTGGGCCGCGCCGAGCCCCGGGCCCAACTGCCCCGGGCCGCCGCCGCACCGAGGGAACTGCCCCGCGGCAGGCAGCCCGAGCGACGGCCCGCCGGGCTCCCGCCGGGGCGTTCCGCTGCGGCCCGGCGTGGCCGTCCGGAAGGGGAGTGAGGTCATGCCGACGACCTCGACCGCCGTCCGGAACGGGACGGAGCGCCCGCCCGCCGGGGACCCCGCGATCAACTGTCAACTCCCGCACCACGGCCCCGGTTTCCGGGCGACGGGCCGGTCCACGCACCGGTTCGGGCGGCCGGAGGCCGTCCGCGCCCTGGTGGCCGTCGCCGCCGCCTGGCACCGGGCCCACCCCCAGGGGCCCGTGCTCGACATCCGGGATCTCGGCCGCCGCGGCGGCGGCCCGCTGCCCGGGCGCACCTCGCACCGGCTCGGCCTCGAAGCGGACCTCTACCCGGTGAAGTCCGGCCGCCGTCAGGGCCCGACGCACTGGCGTCACGCCTCCTACTCACGGTCGCTCACCCAGGAACTCGTCGGCCTGCTGCGGAACAACGGCGTGCTGCCGGTCGAGGCGATCTTCTTCAACGACCCCGAGGTGCACGGCGTACAGCTCCTGGAGAACCACGACAACCATCTGCACGTGCGCTTCGCGCCGCCGTCGCGGCCGGCACCGAAGTCGGCGGCCGGCCACGGTAGTTACGCCCCTGACCTGGAGGTCACCGCACCCCCGCGGCTCGGTGTCCTGACCGCCCGGGGCAAGCCGCCCTACCAGTTCACCACCGAGGACGCCGAGTGGACCGCCCGCTTCGTCATCGGGGAGTCCGGCGGCCGGGACGACGCCGACAGTCACGCGGTCATCTGGGCGATGTTCAACCGGTACGCGCTGCTCACCCGCCCCTACTACCGGACGTTCAACGCCTTTCTGCGGGCCTATTCGACCCCGCTGCAACCGGTGCTGAAGAGCTGGGGCGCGAGCAGGCGGAACATGGACCGCGCCGGCTTCGTCCGCACCGGCGGCACCTTCGGACCGCCCGCCCCGCCCGGCATCCCGCGCGGTCAGCGCCGTGCCTACCTGGACCTCCAGCAACGGCCGTGGGCCCAACTGCCGTCCGCCGCAAGGACGGTGGCCCTGCGGGCTCTCGGCGGGGCGATCGCGAACCCGATCGGCAATGCCACGGAGTTCGGTTCGACGTACGTCTACTTCCATGACGCGAACCGCAGGTATCCGAACCCCGACGAGTGGCGGCGCTTCACCGAGCAGTACGCCGCGAGGATGGGGTGGAAGTGGATCGGGCCGGTGCCGGGCCTGGATCAGAACTCGAACACGTTCTTCGTCCAGCGCAGGCTGGCCGCGCTGCCCGTCCCGGCCGTACGCGTCCTTGCGGGGTGAGCCGCGGACTCCGGCCCGCCGGACCGCTCAACGGCACACGCGTTGAACCGTCATGACAGGGCGAGCACCATGGCCCGGAACACCGACGCAACTACGGGGGTAGACGTCGACATGCCGGTGAACACACTGCTGCACCATGCCCACCCAGCGGGCGAGGCCCGGGAACCGTCGTTCCACGGCCGGGAGCCGCAACTCGGGGAAATGGAGAACAGGTTGCGCGAGGCCCGCGCCGGGGCCTCGCGTCTGATCGTCGTCGAGGGACCGCCCGGCATCGGGAAGACCGCCCTGGTCCGCCGCTTCCTGCGCACGGCGGAGCGGGTACGCGTGCTGGAGGCCAGCGGCGCCGAGAACGAGACGGCCCTGGCCTACGGCGTCCTCGCCCAACTCCTCAGTCAGACCTCGGCGGTTGAGGAGGCGCCTGGGCCGCGGGACGAGCCCGGCGCGGTCGGCGCGCGGCTGCTCGACCTCGCCCGCCGGATCCCGGCGGACACCGTCGTCGTACTCGTCATCGACGACGCCCACTGGGCGGACGCGCCGTCGCTGGACGCGCTCACCTTCGTCCTGCGCCGGCTGCTGGCCGAGCCGGTCCTCACCGTGCTGGCCGTCCACGCGCCGGCCGATGCCCAACTCCCCAAGGGGCTGGGGAGGTTGCTGGCGGACGACCAGACCCTGCGCCTCGCGCTCGACGGCCTGACCGCCGAGCAGACCGGGGCGCTGTGCGACCGGCTGCTGCCCGCGGGCCTGCCGCCGCACGCCGTCGGCAGGCTGCACGCCCACACCCGCGGCAATCCGCTGCATCTACGCGCGCTGATCCGGGAGGTGGAGCCGGAGGTCCTGGCCGCTGCCGACTCCCCGCTGCCCGCGCCGCGTTCGTACCAGTTGCTGGTCCGGGACCGCCTCGCCCGCTGCGACGCTCCGGCGCGGGACCTGGTGGCCGCGGCCAGTGTGCTCGGGCCGCGCGCGCCGCTGCACCGGGTGGCGCAGCTGGCCGGGCTTGAGAACCCGCTGCCCGCCGTCGAACAGGCCGTCGGGCAGGGGCTGTTGGCGGAGTGTCCGGCGGGCGGCCCGCCCGAGCTGGCCTTTCCGGACCCGCTGGTCCAGGCCGCCGTCTACCACCAGTTGGGGCCGGCCCGGCGGGCCGCGCTGCACACCGGGGCGGTGCGGGCCAGCAGGGACGCCGCCAGCCGTACCTGGCACCAGCTGCTCGCGGGCCGCAGTCCGGACCCGGCGCTCGTCGCCGACCTCGCGACGGGTGCCCGCCGGCAGGCCGCCGCCGGTCACTGGTCGCGGGCCGCGTCGATGGCCGCGCACGCCTCCCGGCTGGCGAGCACCCGGCCGGAACGGGAGCGGCTGACCGTGGAGGCGGCGGACGCGCTGCTCTGCGACGGGCGGGTGGAGGAGGCCGCCGACCTGGTGCGCGCGCTGCCGGGCGACAGCACGCGGGCCGCCCATCGCTACGCGCACGGCCAACTCGCGTTCGCCCGGGGCGAGACGCCCAGCGCCCGGCTGCTCCTGGACGACGCGTGGCGGCACTGCGACCCCGCCCTGGACCCGGCGCTGGCCCGGCGCATCGCGGAACGGCTCTCCCTCGTCGGCCTCGTCCAGGGCGAGGCGGCGGCGGCCGTACGGTGGGCGCAGCGGGCCGGGGCGCTGCCGCCCGTGCCGTTCACGGGCGGCATGCTGCGGTACGCCCAACTGGCCGCCCTCGGCCTGACAGATGCCGTAGAAGAGGGCGTCGAACGGGCGGCCGGGCTGCCGGAGTCGGTGCTCGTCCAGTCCGGCGACGTGGACCTGCTGCTCGGCCGCAGCGCGCTCAGGCTCGGCTTCGACGACCTGGAGGGCAGTCGGGCGGACCTGCGCTCGGCCGCGCCCCTGTGCCGCAGCGGTCCCGCGCCGCTGCGCGCGACGGCCCAGCTCCTCCTGGGCGAGACCGAACTCCGCCTGGGGAACTGGGACTTGGCCCTGCGCGAACTCGAATCGGCGGCGCAGACCGCCGTCACCCGCGGTCTCGCCTGGCTGGAGCCGGTCGCCTGCGCGGACGCGGCGGGGGCGCTCGCGCTGCGGGGGCGGACCGAGCGCGCCGCCGAGTACCTCGCGAAGGCCATGGGCAGCGGCGGCTACGGCCACGGCGCCGCGGGCTTCGCCCATGTGGCAAGGGCGCGGGCCCAGTTGGCTGCGGCCAGGGGAGCACACGACGAGGTGGCGGGCGCGCTGCTGCCCCTGCTGGAGCGGGAGCCGGTGGCGCGGACGCTCGTGGCGCCGTGGCGCGATCTGCTGGTGGACGCGCTCACCGCGCTCGGCGAGCACCGGCAGGCCGAGCGGATCCTGGACGGCCTCGACGCGCCCTCCGCCCACCGGGGCCGGCACTCCCGGCTGGCGGCCGCGGCCCGCGCGCGCGGCACCCTGCTGGCGGCGCGCCGGTCGCCGGGTGCGGCGGAGCTGTCGTTCCGCACGGCGCTGGGCCACGCCGAACAGGTGCCGGACCCCTTCGGCCGGGCCCGCGTCCAGCTCGCCTACGGCGCGTTCCTGCGCCGCACGGGCAGGCGGACCGACGCGACCGGCCAACTGCGGCGGGCACTACGCACGTTCACGGACCTGGGCGCCGCCCCGAGCGCGGCCCTCTGCGAACGCGAACTGGCCGCCAGCGGCGGCGCGACCGCGTCCGACTCCCCCCTCACCCCACAGGAACTGGTGATCGCCCGCCTGGCCACGTCCGGCCTGACCAACCGCCAGATCGCCCGCCAACTCGTCCTCAGCGTCAAGACGGTCGAGTTCCACCTCAGCCACGCCTACACCAAGCTGGGCATCACGTCCCGCATGGGGCTGCCGGCCAAGCTGTCGGCTGTTCCCGCCACTCACCCCGATGCGTGACGCGGCAGAGCGGGGCACACCTGGGCCGCCAGGCCGACGACGACGCGCTCGATCATCGCCTTTCTTCCACAGCCCGGTTCGGGTTCGCGACGGATCGGTCAGCGACGGTCGAGCGCGTGGGCGAGTTCGTCGGCGGCCTCGCGCACCCGGGCCGAGCAGGCGGCGGCGTCCGGATCGTCGGCCCAGCGCCCGAGCGCGGTCCGGAAGACGGCGACGCCGACATGGGCCAGCAGGCCTGCCGTCGCCGGGGCGGCCCCGCGCTGCCGGAGTGCCGCGTCCAGGGCATCGGAGACGGCGGCGAACTTGGTGCGGCCGCGCTCCTGGAGTTCCGTGCTGCCGTCGACGATCGCCTGTCGCTGCGCGGCGTGCGGGGCGGTACGGGCCGCCACCACGTCGCCGACCCGCTCCAGGGCGTCGAGCAGGGCTTCGAACGGCGTGAGCTCGGCATCGGCCTTCAGCACGGCGTCGGCGAGCGCGGAAGGAAGCTGATCCGAGCCGGCGAAGAGCACGTCGCGCTTGTCGGCGAAGTAGCGGGAGAACGTGCGACGCGTCAGCCCGGCGCGCTCGGTGATCTGCGCGACGGTGACGTTCTCGTATCCGTGCTGCAGAAACAGCGCCAGCGCGGCCTTGCGCAGCCGGTCCTCCGCTCCCTGCTCCCAACGTGGCATGGCCGGGATTCTAACAGTGATGACTCACCGAGACATCAAGTGCTACGTTGATGTCCCAGTGAGTCATCAACCTCATCGGCTCGGGAATCCAGGAGGAGCACCATGACACTGACCGGTCAGCGCATCGTCGTCATCGGCGGCAGTTCCGGCATGGGACTGGCCACGGCCCACGCGGCCGCGGCAGCCGGCGCCGTGGTCACCATCGCCTCTAGCAGCAAGGAGCGCATCGACGCCGCGCTCGCCGAACTGCCGGACTCGTGCGACGCCGCCGCGCTCGACGTGCGCGACGAGGCGGCCGTCTCCGGCCTGTTCGCCCGCGTCGGCGAACTCGACCACGTGGTGTTCACGGCCGGCGACCGGGCCGATCGCCGCACGCTCGAAGAACTCCCGCTCGACGAGGCCCGCCGCATCTTCGACGTGCGGTTCTGGGGCGCGGTCGCCGTCGCCAAGCACGCGGCCCCGCGCATTCGCCCCGGCGGCTCGATCACCCTCACCTCGGGGACGGTCGGCGTCCGCCCGGTCCAGGGCGCCGCCCTCGCCGCCGCCGGATCCGCGGCCACCGAGGGCCTCGTCCGCGGCCTGGCCGTCGACCTCGCCCCCGTCCGCGTCAACGCCGTCCGCTCCGGCGCCGTCCGCACCCCGCTGTGGGACGCCGTTCCCGAACCCCAGCGCGCCGCGGTACTCGACGACTTCGCGCGGCGCGCCCTCACCAAAACGGTCGGCAAGCCGCAGCAGATCGCCACGGCTCACCTCTACCTGATGGAGAACCGGTTCACCACCGGCACCGTGCTCACCGTCGACGGCGGCCTGATACTGACCGGAAACTGACGGACAGTCAGCGGGACCCCGGACGCCGATCGATCGCCGTCAGGTCGATCTCGATGTCGAAGGGCACGGAGAGCTTGAGCCGGTCATGGAAGATGCCGGCGAGGGCGTAGGACTTGGTGGCGGGGTCGAGTTCGTAGGCGTAGACGACGGGGAGGCCCTTGTCCTCGTCCTGCTCGACCCGCCAGTAGTGGCGCACGCCTGCCGCCGCGTACTTGCGGGGCTTGGTCTCCCGGTCCCGCTCCACGGAATCGGCCGACACGACCTCGACGGCCAGGAGCACGTCCTCGGGCTTGTGCCAGGTCTGGTCGGGACCGAGATCCACTTCCGCGCGGAACACGAGAATGTCGGGCTCGGGTCGGTTCCTGCGATCCAGTTTGACGGTGAATTCCCGGTCGACATCCAGGTCGCCCGGCACCTGTTCCAACAAGCTGTGCTCAAGCAGGCGCATGCATCGCATGTGAAAACGCGTCCGCGGACGCGTGAAGACGAGACTCCCGTCGATCAGCTCCGTGTGCGGCGGGAGGCCCGGAATCCGCTCGAGGTCGTCCGCGGTCCAGCCCTCGGCGGGCGGGATCGGCCAGTGGTACGCCGGCTCGTCGTCCAGCCCGTCCTCGGATCCGGCGCTCATCAGTGCTCCCATGCGGCGGAGTCTCACGTGTCGACTCGGGCCACCCGGGCGGGATCAGGAGTGCTTCACCTCAACGAGTGATCACATGGTCAGCCTGCGGTCGCCTCCCGATGGCACCCGACTCCACCCACCTAATCTGACGGCATGTCAGATGAAGAGTCGTACGAACTGCTCGGCTTCGACAATCTCCTCCTCCCCGTAGGGGATCTCGCAGAGGCGGTCCCCTTCTACGAGCGTGCCGGATTCACGGTCGGGTTCCGGCTCGACGAGGCCGGGATCGCGATCCTGAAGGTCGGCGGGGAGACACCGGGGGTGCTGCTGCGGGTGGAGGACGGACTGGGGCACAGGCCACCGCCCTGGCCCGCGCCCCGCGTATGGCTGGAGGTCCCGGACGCACGGAGGGCCGCACAGCACCTCACCGGCGCCGGCGTCGCACTGCTCGACGCGCCCTTCTCCGTGGCCACGGGGTGGACCGTCGAGATCGCCGACCCCTGGGGCAACGTCATCGGGTTCACGGACTACACGAAGCGGCCGGAGCTGGCGCGGCGGGTGTGACGCAGCTCCCAGCGCAAGTGAGTTGAACGCGTTCAAAAACATCCCTACAGTCTCTCCTGTCAGCGTTTTTGAACGCGTTCAAGGAGGGGGAGGCGCATGGACCGCACGGTCGTCGCCTACGTCATCTATCTGATCGTCAGCATCGGACTCACCGTCTGGGTGGCACGCACGCTCAGCCGCAACGGGCGGATCTTCCTCTCCGACGTCCTACGGGGGAACGAAAAACTCGCGGAGGCCGTGAACCACCTCCTCGTAGTGGGCTTCTACCTGGTGAACCTCGGGTTCGTCGCCCTCTACCTCAGCGGCGACGGCACGATCGAGGACACCCGGGGCATCTTCGAGGCCCTGTCGACCAAGGTGGGCGTGGTGCTGCTGGTGCTCGGGGTGATGCACCTGGGCAACGTGTACGTGCTCAACAAGATCCGGCGGCGCGGGGTCATGGAGCGGGAGCAGGTGCCGCCCGTCGCGCCGCAGGGGTGGGTTCCGCCGACGGCCGGGGCGTGACGGGGGTGGCCCCGGCCCTCGGCGGGACCCAGGACCGGGACGCCTCACACGTCCCGGTCCACGGGCTCACCGTCCTCTACGACGCCGACTGCTCCCTGTGCACCTTCCTGCGCGACTGGCTCGTACGGCAGTCGCAACTGGTGCCCCTGGAGCTGGTACCGGCGTCCTCCGAAGAGGCGCGGCGGCGCTTCCCCGGGCTCGACCACCGGGCCACCCTCGACGAGATCACCGTCGTCGGCGACTCCGGGCAGGTCTACCAGGGTGCCGCCGCCTGGATCGTCACCCTGTGGGCGCTGCGCGAACAGCGGCCCCTGGCGCACCGGTTGAGCACCCCTGCCGGCGCCCGGCTCGCCAAGGGGGCCGTGCTGGCCGCCGCGAAGTGGCGCGGGGCGCAGTGGGGCCCCGGGCGGTGGGGCGGTGGCGTGTACCGGCAGAGCGACGGGTGGACGTACGACCCGAGCCGCGGGTGGTCGTACACCGGGCCGGGCTGCGTCGGCGGTTCCTGCCCCACTGGATAGGCTCTGTCCCCGTGCCCGCGAACAACGACGGCCCCGACGACGGCGCCACCCCCAGCAAGTCCGAGCAGACCCGCGCGCTCATCCTGGAGACGGCCATGCGGCTGTTCCAGGAGCACGGCTACGACAAGACGACGATGCGGGCCATCGCCAAGGAAGCGGGCGTCTCCGTAGGCAACGCCTACTACTACTTCGCCGGCAAGGAGCACCTGATCCAGGGCTTCTACGACCGGATCGCCGAGGAGCACCGGCTCGCGGTCCGCGAGGTGCTGGACCGGGAGACCGATCTGGAGGCACGGCTCGCGGGCGTGCTCCGGGTGTGGCTCGACATCGCGACGCCCTACCACGAGTTCGCGGTGCAGTTCTTCAAGAACGCCGCCGACCCGGACAGTCCGCTCAGCCCGTTCTCCCCGGAGAGCGAGCACGCGCGCGTGCAGGCCATCGACGTCCACAAGGAGGTGCTGTTCGGCGCGAAGACCAAGGTGGCGCCGGAACTGCGGGACGTGCTCCCTGAGTTGATGTGGCTCTCGCAGATGGGCCTGGTGCTGTACTGGGTGTTCGACCGGACCGAGGGGCGCGAGCGCAGCTACCGGCTCGCCGAGCGCGGCGCCCGGCTCACCGCGCGCGGTGTGTCCTTGGCCCGCTTCCGGGTGCTGCGGCCGCTCGTCCTGGAGGTGCACGAGCTGTTCACGGACTTCCTGCCGGGCATGACCCACGCGCTGCCGGACCCGGCGAAGAAGAAGCAGGGAGAGAAGCGCGGGGCGTCCGCCGCCGGTCCCGCCGACGACGAACGCCCCTGAGTGCTCCGGTCAGTTGACGGCGTCGACCTCGCCCTCGGCCAGTTCGACGTCGTAGACCAGCGGATCGTCCGTCACGGTCACCTGCCGGGCGGTCGAGCCGTACGACGGTGCCGTCGTCGCCAGGAGGTAGGTCCCCGGGCCCGGCACCGAGACGATGTACGAGCCGTCCGCCAGGGACTCGACGCGGTCCAGTTCGCGTCCACCGGTCGTCCGCAGCGTGACGGCGGCGCCCTCCACGGGCTCCCCGTCGGTCGTCCGGACGAAGCCGTGGACGGCCGAGGACGGGCCGTCGGGGACGGTCGGCGCGGGCTCCTCGGCGGGTTCCACCGCGAGGTGCGGAAGGCTCTTGTCGAGCCAGGCCGGGAGCCACCAGTTGGAGTTGCCGAGCAGGTGCATCGCGGCCGGGACCAGGGCCGTACGCAGGATGAAGGCGTCGAGGGCGACCGCGGCGGCCAGGCCGACGCCCGCCGTCGCCGCGCCCGTGTTGCCGCTCAGGACGAAGGCCAGGAAGACACAGACCATGATGAGGGCGGCGGAGTTGATGACGCGGCTGGTCTCCGCGAGGCCGACGCGGACCGCGCGGGCGTTGTCCTTGGTGTGGACCCACTCCTCGTGCATACGGCTCACCAGGAACACCTGGTAGTCCATGGAGAGGCCGAACAGCAGGGACAGCATGATGACCGGCAGGAAGGCGTTGATCGGGCCCTCCTTGCCGAGCCCGAGCATGTCCAGGCCCCAGCCCCACTGGAAGATCGCCACCAGGACACCGAAGGAGGCCGCCGCCGCGATGAGGTTCATCAGGGCGGCCGTCAGCGGGACCACGAGCGAGCGGAACGCGAGCAGGAGCAGCAGGAAGCTCAGGCCGATGATCGTCGCGACGAAGAGCGGGAGCCGGTCGCCGGTGACGGACGCGAAGTCCTTGGAGATCGCCGTCACCCCGCCGACGTGACCGGTCGCGCCGGCCTCGGGGATCACCTTGTCCCGCAGGGTGTCGATCAGGTCGTCGGTCTCCACGGACTGCGGTGAGGTCTTCGGGACGACCTGGATGACCGTCACCCCGCCCGTGGGCGGCAGCGCGGCGACCCGGGCCACGTCCTTCGTGGCCTCGATGTCCTTGACCAGGGTGGCGGTATCACCGCTCGAAGTGACCACCTGGAGGGGGCCGTTGAAGCCGGGGCCGAAACCGTCGGCCAGGAGGTCGTAGGCCTTCCTGGTGGTCGTCGAGGCGTTGTCGTTGCCCTGGTCGGTGGCGCCGAGGCGCAGCGACAGCACGGGGAGGGCGAGGACGGCCATGACGACGAGGGCGAAGGCGGCGATCCGGCGCGGGCGCTTCTGCACGGCGGCCGACCAGCGGACCGCGAGGTTGTCGGTGCGCTCCGGCTCCGGCCCGCTCTCCAGCTTGCGGCGCTGCTTGCGGCTGAGCACGCGCGGGCCCAGGAAGCCGAGCAGCGCGGGCAGCAGGGTCGTGGCCGCGAGGACGCTGAGGACGACCGTGAGCGAGGTGCCGATGACGACGCCGTCCAGGAAGCGCAGCTGCGTCACCAGCATGCCGGCGAGCGCGATGCACACCGTGCCGCCCGCGAACAGCACCGCGCGGCCCGAGGTGTTGAGGGCGACGACCGCCGACTCCTCGGGATCCATGCCCCGTTGGAGGCCGCGCCGGTGCCGGGTGACGATGAAGAGGGCGTAGTCGATGCCGACGCCGAGGCCGATCAGGGTGGCCAGCAGGGGCGCCAGGTCGGGGATGTCGGTGGTGTGGCTGAGGAGCTGGGTGGAGAACAGGCCGGTGCCGACGCCGAAGATCGCGATGCCGATCGGCAGCAGGGCGGCGTAGAACGAGCCGAAGGCCAGGAACAGGACGATCGCCGCCGCGAGGATGCCGACACCCTCGGCTATGCCGCCCGGCGGTTCCTCGACCCGCTGGACGGCCTGGCCGCCCAGCTCGACGTGGAGGCCGTCGCGCCGCGCGGCCTGCGCGGTGTCGACGACCTTCTGGACGAGGTCCTTGGGGACCGCGTTCGCCTGCTCGGCGAAGGTGATCTGCGCGTAGGCGATCGTCCCGTCGGAGCTGATCTGGGCCGCGCCCCGGGCGCCGGAGTAGGGGCCGGTGACCTCGCCGACGCCCTTCATGCCCGCGATCCTGTCCAGGGCGGGTTGGATGCGGGTCTGTACGGACCGGTCCTTGACCGAGCCCGAGTCGACCTTCCACACCACCGTGTCGGTGTCGCCCGAGCTGTTCGGGAACGCCTTCTGCATCAGGTCGTACGCGCTCTTGGAGTCCGTGTCCGGGAGGGAGAAGACGTTCGCGTAGTCCGTCCCCGCCGTCGTCGCCGAGAAGCCCAGGCCGAACAGTGCCCCCACCCACAGCAACAGGACCACCAGCCGGTGCCGATAGCACCACCGTGCCAATGTCGCCACGCTCAACACTCCTTATGCAAAACCGAGTTGACTCGGTCGATCGGTCGGATGGTCCCCCAGGTCCTGGGCTACACAATTGGCGGTGGCACGCGCGCGTGGACACGTCCTGGCCATGACTCTCAAGGAACTCCAAAGACCGGACGGCCCCGATGTCAGTGGTGCCGCCGATACTGGGGGCATGACGGCTCCAGGAACCGTGCTGGTGGTGGAGGACGAACCGAGCATCGCCGACGTCCTCGCCATCGCGCTGCGCTACCACCGCTTCGAGGTCATGACCGCGGGCACCGTCCGCGAGGCGCTCGCGCTGGCCGAGCGCACCCGCCCGGACTGCGCGCTGCTCGACGTGATGCTCCCGGACGGCGACGGCCGCGCGCTGGGCCAGGAACTGCGCGCCCGCAGGCCCGACCTGGCGCTCGTCTTCCTCACCGCGCGGGACGCGCCGGCCGAGATCGTCGGCGCCCTCGGCTTCGGCGACGACTACATCACCAAGCCCTTCGACATCGACGTGGTCGTCGCCCGCATCACCGCCGTCCTGCGCCGCACCCGCCCCGCCGACGTCCTCCCCCAGCGCCCGCCGCTGCGCTACGGCGACCTGGAGCTGGACGAGACGACGTACTCGGTGCACCGCGCGGACCGCTCGGTCGAGCTGACCCCCACCGAGTACGCCCTGCTGCGCTTCCTGGTGCGCAACGGCGGCCGGATCGTGCCCAAGGAGCAACTGCTGCGCCATGTCTGGCAGTACGAGCACACCCCGCCGGAGTCGACCGTCGTCGAGACCTACATCAGCTATCTGCGGCGCAAGCTGGACACCCTGGGAGCGCCGGTCATCACCACCCGGCGGGGCGTCGGATACGGGCTCGCATGAGGATCCGGCTGCCGAACTGCGAGCGCGGCGCCCACTCGCTGCGCGCCAAGCTGACCCTGGCCAACCTCGCGCTGCTCTCCCTGGGCATCGTCATGGCCACCGCCGTCAGCCTGATGGGCATGCGGCACTACCTGCTCGCCCAGGTCGACGCGGAGCTCACCAAGTCCCGTGACTCGCTGAGCAGTTCGCAGCTCACCATGCGGCAGATCAACGTACTGAGCTCACTGGCCGGCATCGGCGACCGGCTGGTGCCCCAGCAGCAGCCCGGCTCCCCGAAGCCGGACACGGTGTTCGCGGCGGTCGACCGCCGGGGCAAGGTCCTCACCATCGCCGGGTACGCCCCTACGGCCGCCCAGCGGGCCCTCGCCGACGCCTTCGGGGACCCCGCCAATCTCACCAAGGACCGCACACCGCGCGACATCTCGCTGCGCGGCGACTCCTACCGGGCGACCGGGACCCGGCTCACCGACGGCACGTACATCCTGATCGCCGCCTCCACCGGCGGCCTCCACCACGGCATGGCCAAGGCCCTCAAGCTGGACCTCACCTTCGGCAGCCTGCTGCTGGTGCTGCTCGCCACGCTCACCATGGTCAGCGTGCGGCGGCGGCTGCGGCCCCTGGAGGACATGGTGGAGACCTCGACGGCGATCGCCGAGGGCGACCTGACCCGGCGCGTGCCCTCCAGCCACCACCCGACCCAGGAGGTCGAGCAGCTGCGGCTCGCCCTCAACTCCATGCTCCACCAGGTGGAGTCGGCGTACCGCACGCGCGAGCGCACGGCCGCCCAGCTCCGCCGCTTCGTCGCCGACGCCTCGCACGAGCTGCGCACCCCGCTGTCGGCGATACGCGGTTACCTCCAGCTCTACGACAAGGGCATGCTGACCGAGCCCGACGAGCGCAGACGCGCCTGGGACCGGATGAACGCGGAGGCCGACCGCATGGGCCGCCTCGTCGACGAACTCCTCACCCTGGCCCGCCTGGACCAGAGTCCCGAACTGCGCTTCAGGAACGTCGACCTGAGCCGCCTGGTGCGCGACGCCGCCGAGGACCTGCGGGTGCAGCAGCCGGAGCGGCCGGTCACGGTCGGCGCCGACGGCTCCCTGCTGGTGCGCGCCGACGAGTCGGGCCTGCGCCAGATACTCGGCAACCTGGTGACCAACGTCCGCACCCACACGCCCGCCGACGTGCCCGTACGGCTCGGTCTGGAGCGCGAGGACGGAGTCGTCCGGCTGTGTGTCGCGGACGAGGGCCCGGGGCTGGAACAGGACGACGCGGCGCGGATGTTCGACCGCTTCTTCCGGGCGGGCGGCGGTGCGGGCAGCGGCCTCGGGCTGGCGATCGTGCAGGGCGTCGTCCAGGCGCACGGCGGGGACGTCGCGGTGCGGACGGCCCCGGGCGAGGGACTCGCGGTGACGGTGACCCTGCCGACGCGGGCACCGGTGCCGTCGTAGGACACCGGAGACGTCAGGGAGTGTCGTGGGCCTGCACGAGGGCCCACACCGTCTTGCCGTGCGCGCCGCGGCTCCACACGCCCCAGGCCGCCGCGATGCCCTCCACGAGGTGCAGGCCGCGGCCCGCCTCCGCCGCGTCCGTGACGACCCGCAGCCGCGGTTCGACCCGGCCCTCGTCCGACACCTCGATGAGGCAGGAGCCGTCCGCGAGGGCCGTCACCGCGACCTCGAACTCCCGCTCCAGGAGCGGCCCGTGGCGTACGACGTTGGTGGCCAGCTCGGACACCAGGAGCACCGCGTCCAGGAGCGCGGGATCGTCACCGGCGTGCCCCCAGTCGGCCAGATGGTCCCGGACCCGGCGCCGGGCGAGCCCCACCGAGGCCGGGTGCCGGGGCAGCCGGAACGAGTTGCGTCTGACCACGTCGGCTCCTCACCCCGCGCACGCCTTCGTCACATGGTGCTGCGTGCGAGGGCCGCCCGGTGTCACTCGGGCGAAGCCGGGCCGGGCGGGTGGGCTCAGATCCAGTCCAGCGCCCACAGCCGGAACACGCCGGTGCCGTCCGTGAGATAGGAGATGCCGCCGATGTCCTCGCTGCTCACGACGTACTCCTTGCGCTGCCACAGCGGGATCAGCGGCACGTCCTCGGCGACGTCCGTCTGGACGTCGCGGAAGTCGTCGTCGACGCGGCTGCGGTCGGCGAACTTCTGGCTGTTGAGGATGAGCTGGTCGACGAGCTTGTTGCTGTAGCCGGTGTTCATGGTGGAGCCGGTGCCGACGAGCGAGGAGCCGAAGGTGTCCGGGTCGGGGTAGTCGGCGACCCAGCCGACCGCCCACGCGTCCAGCTTGCCGGTGGCCCAGCGCTTCTGGAAGTCGGTCCACTCGTAGCCCTTGACGTCCACCTTGAACAGGCCGCCCGCCTCCAGCTGCTTCTTCAGCTCGGCGGCCTCCTCGGCGCCGGAGCCGTGCCCGATGCCGTAGCCGTAGGTGAAGCGCACCGGGACGGAGACGCCCGCCTCTTCGAGGAGTGCCTTCGCCTTGCTGACGCTCTCGGTGGGGTAGGCGTCGAAGAAGGACGTCGTGTGGCCGACGATGCCGGCCGGGATCAGCGAGTACAGCGGGTCGACCGTGCCGTCGTACACCGTGGCGGCCAGCTCGTCGCGGTTGACCAGCCAGGCCATCGCCCGCCGGACGAGGACGTCGTGCAGGGGCGTGCCCTTACGGGTGTTGAGATACAGGTTGCGGGTCTCGGAGCTGTCGGCCTCCGACACCCGCTGGTTCGGGTCGCTGGCGGAGAGCCCGGAGAGCATCTTCGGCGGCAGCTGCCGGGTGGCGACCTGGACCTGCTTCGCCTTGTACGCCTTCTGCAGCGCGTCCGAGTCGGCGTAGTACCGCAGCTCGATCGGGCTCCCCGTGCTCTTGACCGCACCCTTGTAGTGGCTGTTGGGCTTCAGGACGGCCTGCTTGCCCTTCGTATACGACGACAGGGTGTACGGCCCGGTGCCGTCGGCCTGGAACCCGTTGCGCGGGGCGTCCTTCGGGTACTTGCTGCTGTCGACGATCGCACCGGCGCCGGTGGCCACCTTGAACGGGAACGTGGCGTCCGGCGACGACAGATGGAAGGTGACGGTCATCCCGGAGGCGGTGACCGAGCCGAGCGTGGAGAGCAGGGACGACGGGCCGACGTCCGAGTTGATCTTCTTGACCCGGTCGAAGGAGTACTTCACGTCCGCGGCGGTCATCGTGCGCCCGCTGGGGAAGGTGAGTCCGTCGCGCACCACACAGCGGTACGTCGTCAGCCCGGCGCCCACGAAACCGCAGCTCTTGGCCGCGTCCGGGACGGGCTTCGTGCCGCCCGAGTCGAACGTCATCAGCGACTGGAAGACATTGCTGTACAACGCCCAGGAACCCGCGTCGTACGCGGCGGCCGGGTCGAGCGAGGTGACGGCGTCCGTCGTCCCCACCGTGATCGTCCTGTTCTTGTTCCCGTCCGACGGCAGCAACTGCCAGCCGCCCACTCCCACGGCCGCCAGAACCAGCAGAGTCGCGAGAATCCGTATGCGAACCGACCGCATCGGTGTGCCCTCCCCAGAACCCTCCCGGGTTCCTGCGCATATGCCACTCCCCTAGTGGCGCGGATCACCTAACCACAGGAGTTTCATCCGGGGGAAGAGGGTTCTGGCGAGATGAGAAAGAACTTACCGACGGGTGTTAATCGCCCGTTTCACGGGCGCTTCCCAGCCAGTCCGCAGACCTGCCCCGACACAACAACCAGGCCTGCCGCAAAGCCACTTCACCCCGCTGGGCTACCCTCACGCTTCGCCTCCGCCCGCTACGGCACGGACGAAGTGACAGCCGCCGGGATCGTGGCCGCCGTGAAGGCTTCCTTCTGTTCGTAGCCGACCGACTCCGCGGCCCTGGCCCGCCGACTAGGCCTGCTTCGACGCCAGTTCGACGATCGTGATGTCGGACGGGGCTCCCACCCTGGTGGGCGGCCCCCAGGCGCCCGCGCCCCGGCTGACGTACAACTCGGTGTCCCCGTAGCGCTCCAGGCCCGCGACCGTCGGATTGGCCGCCGCCGCGATGAAGTTGCCGGGCCAGAGCTGACCGCCGTGCGTGTGCCCGGAGAGCTGGAGGTCGACGTCGTGCTTCACGGCCTCGTGGATCTGCACGGGCTGGTGCGCGAGCAGCACGCACGCGCGCGTGGCGTCACGATCCCCGAGCGCCTTCCCGAAGTCGGGCCCCTGGCGCTCGCTCTCGCCCTGGATGTCGTTGACCCCGGCGAGGTCGAAGCCGGGGAGTTCGGTACGGGCGTTCTCCAGGGTGTGGATGCCGAGCCTGCGGACCTCTTCCAGCCACTGTTCGGCGCCGGAGAAGTACTCGTGGTTTCCCGTGACGAAGAACGACCCGTGCCGCGCCGTCAGTTGAGCGAGCGGAGCCGCCGCGGGCCCCAGGTTCTTGACGCTCCCGTCCACCAGGTCGCCCACCACCGCGATCAGATCGGGCTGCGTCGAGTTGATCGTGTCGACGACCTTCTGCGCGAACCCTCGCCCCAGGACCGGCCCCAGGTGGATGTCACTGACGACCGCGATCCTGAACCCGTGCACGGACCGCGGCAGTTTGGCCAGCGGCACGGTCACCCGCTTCACACCCGGCCCGCGCAGCACGCCGTAGGTGCCGTATCCGACGGTCCCCACGGCGGCAGCGGCAGCCGCGCCCCCGACGACCCGGGAGACGAAGAGACGGCGGGAGGGGGCAGCGAGGGGCTGCGGTGAGGGTTCCTCGTCTACGGCTTCTACGACCGTCCCGGCCCGCCCGCGCCGTTCGAGGAACCGGCGCAGCAGCGGCCGTAAGACCTCTCCCGCGAGGACGGCCAGCAGCAGGTAGATCGCCAGGGCCATCCACAGGAAGCCGGGCCAGCCCAGGACGCGCTGGAGCCAGAAGGGGGCGCCGCCGCGCTCGGCGGCGAGGGCCGCGATCATCAGGACCGGGCCGGTGATCAGTAGGACCGTGCCGGTGACGCGGGCGGGGCCCCACGCGCGCGTGGTGTCGCGGACCAGGCGGCGCCAGACGTACCAGTGCGCGCCGCCCAGGACGGCTGCCGCGACCAGGGCGACGAGCGCGATGACGGCGATGGCCACTTCTTTATGACGTCTCGCGCAGTGCGCGCAGTCCACGCAACCCGAGGCCCCCGATGACCGTCCCCAATACGAAGGACACGACGGCCAGGGTGAGGTGCACCCAGAAGTACGCCGTCGGGCGGCCGTCGTCGAAGGCCAGTCCGCTGCCGTCCGCGACGAGATTCTTGACGAAAGTGATCCAGATGACCCAGCTCCACACCCCGAAGGCGAGCAGGAACCAGGAGACGGGGCGGCTGAGCTTCATGAGTCCAGTATCGCCGTCGTCCTCCGGGGCCGGTGGCCGGGGTGGGGCCGGTGACGGGACTTCGGGTCCCGGGGCATGTACGTTCACGTGCGTGCCCGCTCCACTGAAGACCGTCAGGCGATCCCTGCTGGTCCTTTCCGCCGCCCTGTCGTCCCTCGCGCTCACCGCGCCGCTCGCCCTCGCGGCTCCGAGTCCGACCCCGAGTTCGTCGGCGAGTCCGAGTGCCGGTCCTACGGCCACTCCCCCGGCGAACATGTCGTCGGTGGGCGGTGCCCGGCTCGCGCAGGCGGGGACGCAGGTCAATCTGGCGGCCGGTGTCCCGGTGGCGCCGAAGGACCTGACCGCGCGGTCGTGGATCGTGTCCGACGCCGAGACCGGTGATGTGCTGGCCGCGCACAACGCGCACTGGCGGCTGCCTCCGGCGAGCACCCTGAAGATGCTGTTCGCGGACACCGTGCTGCCGAAGTTCCCGAAGACGACCGAGCACAAGGTGGTCGCGTCCGACCTGGCCGGCATGGGCGCCGGTTCCAGCCTGGTCGGGATAAAGGAGGGCGAGAGCTACACGGTCCACGACCTGTGGCTCGGTGTCTTCCTGCGCTCCGGCAACGACGCCGTGCACGTCCTGTCCCACATGAACGGCGGTGTCGCGCAGACCGTCGCCGACATGAACGCGCACGCCCAGGACCTCCAGGCGCTGGACACGCATGTGGTGACGCCGGACGGCTACGACGAGGCGGGGCAGGTCTCGTCGGCGTACGACCTGACGCTGTTCGCGCGCTCCGGGCTCCAGAAGAAGGACTTCCGCGAGTACTGCTCGACGGTGAGCGCGAAGTTCCCGGGCGAGACCACGAAGGTGAAGGGCAAGTCGGTCCGCGGGACCTTCGACATCCGCAACACCAACCGGCTGCTGAGCGGCGACTCGGACGTCTCGGTGTACCCGGGCATCGCGGGCGTCAAGAACGGAAACACCACCAACGCGGGCGCCACCTTCACCGGGGTCGCCGAACGCGGCGGCAAGGTGCTGCTGGTGACGGTCATGAACCCGGAGAAGGACGAGCACAACGAGGTCTACAAGGAGGCCGCGAAGATCCTCGACTGGGGCTTCCAGGCGGCCGGCAAGGTGCAGCCGGTGGGTGAGCTGGTCGCGCCGAAGAACGCGGCGCAGGCGAGCGCCCAGCCGGGTGCCACGGCCAGCGGAGAGGCGGGCGGCGACACGGCGGGCACGAAGCCGGCCGCGTCCTCCACGCCCGTGGCCGCCGAGGAGGACGGTTCGAGCGGGGTGGGGATCGCGCTCGCGATCGTCGGCGGGCTGCTGGTGCTGCTGGCCGGTGGTGTCTTCCTGGTCAACCGGCGCTGGCCGCTGCCGGATCTGGTCCGTCGTCGCCCGCGTCCCTGACCTTGGGGTTCTCGGTGTCGTCGGCCGGGTCGTAGTCGTCGTCCTCGTCCGGTCTGCTCGGGGTCGCCGTCCAGGCGGCGCAGAACAGGACGAGTTTCGAGGTGAAGTTCATCCACAGCAGGAGCGCCACAGGGACGCCGAACGCGCCGTACATGCTCTTCGCGGCCACGCCCTGGATGTAGCCGCTGAGCAGCAGCTTCAGCAGTTCGAAGCCGATCGCGCCGATCAGCGCGGCCACGGTGAGGCGGCGGCGCGGGGGCTCGACGCCGGGCAGCAGGGTCAGGACGTACAGCAGGAGCAGGAAGTCGGCGAGTACGGCGACGGCGAACGCGGCGATCCGCAGCAGGATCCCGCCCCAGCCGCCCTGGGCGATGCCCAGTTGGTCGTTGATCCAGTCGACCAGCGCCGAGGCGACGGTGGAGACGGCGATCGTCGCGAGGACGGCGCCGCCCAGACCGATCAGCACCCCGGTGTCGATGAGTTTGCGCAGCAGCGGGTTCTCGTCGCGGTCGGGAAGCTCCCACACCGCGCGCAGGCACTCCCGCATCGAGCCGACCCAGCCGATGCCGGTGAACAGCAGGACGGCACCGGCGATCAGCCCGACGGTGCCCGCGTTGTTCACCAGGGAGCCGATGTTGAGCTGGTCGGAGATGCCGGGGACCTGCTCGGCGATCTTGTCCTGGAGTTCGTGCTGCTGGTCGGTGCTGAGGGTGGCGGCGGCGATCGCGGCGGCCACGGTCAGCAGCGGGAACAGCGCGATGAAGCTGATGAAGGTCATGGCGGCGGCGAGCTGCGACCACTTCACCCGGTCGAGGCGCTCGTACGACCGCCACGCGTGCGTGGCGGTCAGGCGCGCCACCAGCGGCCCGACGACGGGGAGCTTCTTCAGCCAGTCCATGATCCGATTCTGCCCCCGTCCACTGACACCGATGTGCGGGTACCCCGCAAACACGCGCGCGTGGCGCCCCATTGAACGGCATCCGATTAATCGCCCATTTCAGGGAGGGCGCCGACGCCGCACGACCAACCGCCCATAACCGGGCGATACGGTCACGGCTATGCGTCCTCCACAGTCCCTCCTCGTGCTCGGCGGTACGTCCCGGATCGCACTGGCCACCGCCCGCAGACTCATCGCCCGCCGCACCCGCACGGTGTGGCTCGCGGGCCGCCCCTCGCCCGCCCTGGAGAGTGCCGCTTCCCAACTGCGCGCCCTGGGGGCCGAGGTGCACACCGTCGCCTTCGACGCGCTCGACCCCGACTCCCACGAGACCGTGCTCGGCAAGGTCTTCGCGGAGGGCGACATCGACCTGGTGCTGCTCGCCTTCGGCACGCTCGGCGACCAGGCCCGCGACGAACGCGATCCGGCCGCCGCGGTGCGAGTCGCGCACACCAACTACACCGGCGCCGTCTCGTCCGGCCTGATCAGCGCCCGCGCCCTCCAGGCCCAGGGGCACGGCTCGCTGGTGGTGCTCTCCTCGGTGGCAGGCGAACGGGCCCGCCGCTCGAACTTCATCTACGGCTCCGCCAAGGCCGGCCTCGACACCTTCGCGCAGGGCCTGGGCGACGCGCTGCACGGCACGGGCGTGCACGTCATGGTCGTACGCCCCGGTCTCGTACGCTCACGGACGATGACCGACCCGAGGGCGGCCTCGCTCACGACCACCCCCGAAGCCGTCGCCACAGCCATCGAACTCGGCCTGCGCCGAGGCTCGGAGACGGTGTGGGTGCCGGGAACGCTGCGCGTGGTGACGTCGGCGCTGCGGCATCTGCCGCGGGGGCTGTTCAGACGACTGGCGGTCTGATGTCACTCGTCTGATGTCACTCAGTGGCTGGGGATCGTTCCACGATCCGTGTGGGCCGCCTGGGGCGGTACGACGGCACCTCCGAAGGTGAACTCGCGGAGCTTGCGCCAGACGTCGTCCGCGCCCTGTTCGTAGAGCGCGAAGCCGGTGCAGGGCCACTCCGCGCGGTAGTCGGCGAGCGCTTCGAAGGCGCGGTCCATCGACTCGTCGTCGATGCCGTGGGCCACGGTGACGTGCGGGTGGTACGGGAAGTGCAGCTCGCGCGCCATCGGCCCGGAGGCGGCGCGGATCTGCTTCTGCAGCCAGGTGCAGGCGGAGCCGCCCTCGACCACCTGGACGTAGACGACCGGGGACAGCGGCCGGAACGTACCGGTGCCGGACAGCCGCATCGGGAAGGGGCGCCCGGCGGCGGCCACCGAGACGAGATGGTTCTCGACCTCGGCGAGCTGTGAGGCGTCCACCTCGGTGGGCGGCAACAGCGTGACGTGCGTGGGGATGCCGTGCGCAGCGGCGTCGCCGAAGCCCGCGCGCCGCTCCTGGAGCAGGCTGCCGTGAGGCTCCGGGACCGCGATCGACACACCGATCGTTACGGTCCCCACGTCGTCTCCTGTCGTCCTGTCGGTGGTCGTGATGGTGCTGTCCGGTGGTCCCGATATCGAGCGGGGCGGCCACGCGCGCGGCCACCCGGCTATCGACTGTACGGCCACACCTGAGTTGTGGGCAGGCGCAACCGTAGTGATGTGCAGCGCTCTGTCCAGTGGTACGCGGTCGGTGCTCGGGTGCGGTCGTGCGCCTCAGTGCTTGGCGGGCAGGAAACCGACCCGGTCGTACGCCTGGGCGAGGGTCTCGGCGGCGACGGCCCGCGCCTTCTCCGCGCCCTTCGCCAGGATCGCGTCGAGCGTCTCCGGGTCGTCCAGATACTGCTGCGTGCGCTCCCGGAACGGCGTCACGAACTCGACCATGACCTCGGCGAGGTCCGTCTTGAGCGCGCCGTACATCTTGCCCTCGTACTCCTGCTCCAGCTCGGCGATCGACCTGCCGGTGAGGGTCGACTGGATGGTGAGGAGGTTGCTGACGCCCGGCTTGTTCTCGGCGTCGTAGCGGATCACGGTCTCCGTGTCGGTGACCGCGCTCTTGACCTTCTTCGCGGTCGCCTTCGGGTCGTCGAGGAGGTTGATCAGGCCCTTCGGGGTGGACGCCGACTTGCTCATCTTGATCGACGGGTCCTGGAGGTCGTAGATCTTCGCCGTCTCCTTCAGGATGTACGGCTTCGGGATCGTGAAGGTCTCGCCGAAGCGGCCGTTGAAGCGCTCGGCGAGGTCGCGGGTGAGCTCGACGTGCTGGCGCTGGTCCTCGCCGACCGGGACCTCGTTCGCCTGGTAGAGCAGGATGTCCGCGACCTGGAGGATCGGGTACGTGAACAGGCCGACGGACGCGCGGTCCGAGCCCTGCTTGGCTGACTTGTCCTTGAACTGCGTCATGCGGGCGGCCTCGCCGAAGCCGGTCAGGCAGTTCATGACCCAGGCGAGCTGGGCGTGCTCGGGGACATGGCTCTGGACGAAGAGCGTGCACCGGTCCGGGTCCAGGCCGGCGGCCAGCAGCTGGGCCGTGGCCAGCCGGGTGTTGGCGCGCAGGTCCGCCGGGTCCTGCGGGACCGTGATCGCGTGCAGGTCCACGACCATGTAGAACGCGTCGTGGGACTCCTGGAGGGCCACCCACTGGCGCACGGCGCCGAGGTAGTTGCCGAGGTGGAACGAGCCTGCGGTGGGCTGGATTCCGGAGAGCACGCGAGGACTGTCAGAGGCCATGTTCACCATTCTCTCAGGTCCCGGGACCCGGTCAGGAACCGGCCGGAACCGCGTGGGAGCCAGGCGGGAGCCAGGTCGGAAGAGCTGCGGCACGGATGGGAACCGATCGGCCTCGGGCGGTGTACCAGATATGTGAAGACGCGGGAGGGGGGCCGCATCGTCGATGAGGTCGCGGTGATCGCACGCGTACGCGCCGGAGAGCCGGAGGCGTACGCGGAGCTGGTGCGGGCCCACACGGGCATCGCGCTCAGGGCGGCCGCGGCACTCGGGGCGGGTGCGGACGCGGAGGACGTGGTGCAGCAGGCCTTCGTCAAGGCGTACTGCGCGCTGGGCAGGTTCCGGGACGGCTCGGCGTTCAAGCCGTGGCTGCTGTCGATCGTCGCCAACGAGACGAGGAACACCGTGCGTACGGCGGCACGCCAGCGCACGCTCGCCGGCCGGGAGGCAGCGTTCGCCGAGGCCGAGCCGCTGATACCGGAATCGGCGGATCCGGCGGTCGCCACGCTCGAGACGGAGCGCCGTACGGCCCTGTTGTCCGCCCTGGAGCAGCTGAGCGAGGAGCACCGCCTGGTCGTGACCTACCGCTATCTCCTGGAGATGGACGAGCCGGAGACGGCCCAGGCCCTGGGCTGGCCGCGCGGGACGGTGAAGTCCCGGCTGAGCCGCGCGCTGAGGAAACTCGGGCGGCTGCTGCCGGATTTCGAGCCTCGGGAAGGAGGTGACGAGTGTGAGTGACGGACGGGAGTCCCACGAGGGTGAGGGCACCGGCGCCGCCTCCCGGTTGCCGGAGGAGTTGCGGGCGCTGGGGCGTTCGCTGGACGCGCGGGGAGGTGGCGAGGGCCGGGCCGCCGGGCCCGAGTCGATGGTCGAGCGGGTGCTGGCGCAGATACTGGCCGAGCAGCTCCCGGTCCCCGTCCGGGAGGCCGGGCCGGGCGGGGTCCGGGCGCGGCTGCGCGCTGTGCGGCACTGGGCTCGGCTGCGCCGGCGCGCGCTGACGGCGGCCCTGTGCGGTCTGCTGACGGTGCTCGTGCTCACACCTCCGGTGCGGGCGGCGGTCTTCGACTGGTTCGGCTTCGGCGGGGTCGAGGTGCGGTACGACCCGTCCGCGGTGCCCTCGGCCGGTGCCGTGGTGCCCGGGTGCGGCCGGTCGGTGACCTTGGCACAGGCCCGACGGCAGGCGGGGTTCGAGCCGCTGGTGCCGGACGCGCTGGGCGTTCCGGACGCGGTGACGGTGACCGGCGAACCGCACGGGCGCTTTCTGGTCAGCCTGTGCTGGCGGCAGGACGGGCACACGGTCCGGGTCGACGAGTATCCGGCGCGGTTGGACATCGGCTTCGCCAAGACGGTGAGCCGACCACCGGAGTGGCTGTCGCTGGACGCGTCCGTCTCGCCGGACGGCGTACAGGACCCGGCGCTGTGGTTCGCGCGGCCACATCTGCTGAGTTTCTGGCTGGTGGACGCGGACGGGGACCGCTATACGCGGGCGGAGCGGACGGCCGGTCCGACGCTGCTGTGGACGCATCCGGCCGGCGGAGTTCCCGGAGGTGACCTGACGTTCCGTCTGGAGGGGGTGGCGTCGAAGCAGCGGGCTGTGGAGATCGCCAAGTCGGTCGACTAGGGCGAGGAGGGGGCGTGATGGAACGCGGGAGCTTGCGGGGCGCTTGTCTCATGGGGGCGTTGGTAGTGATGGCTCTGGCCGGGGCGGCTCAGGTCCAGGCTGTCGGGGTGGATCAGGTGCGGGTACAGGATCCGCGCCGGGACATCCCGGATCTGGCGCTGGTCGTGGCGGGTGACACGGGCCGGACGGAGGCATGGCATTCCGGGGAGCCGTCGTTCGCGCGCCTTTGGACGCTGTTGCAGCCGACGTACACGGGGACGGAGCGGGTACCGCAGGAGTGGGAGGCGGGCCGGTATCCGGCGGTGCGGATCACCGTGGTGTGGGGGCTGACCGGGGTCGGGGGCTGGCCTCGGACGAGTCGGGCTCCGGGTGGTGATGTGGCGGTGGAGCGGGAGGACCAGTTGTTCGTCGCCGGGGACGGCACACCGTGGGTGCGGACGGACCCGGCGCCGGAGGTGGCGGACGACGACATCCGCTGGCATCGGGCGCCGCTTCCGGTCTTCACGCGGATGGTGCGGGCGGGGCTGCTCGGTGAGGTCAGGGGCGATACCGGAGCCGGCGTCGCGAAGGATGCGCCCGGTCCTGCCGAGCGGTTCGGGTGGACAGCCGCGGGTCTCGCCGTCGGCGTCGGCGGCACGCTGCTCATACGCCGCGCGGCGGCCCGGCGTGGGGCCGGACCGCCGCGCGAGGAACCACGACAGGAACTCATCGACCTGTGAGAGTCACCGATCTTTGACAACTCGACAGAGGGTGCGGGCCGGCTGTCAGCCGAGGTCGATCTCCGGGTACAGGGGGAAGCCGGACACCAGGTCCGTGGCCCTGCGGGAGATCTCGTCGGAGACCTTCTCGTCCAGGACGTGGGACGCCTTGCTCGGCGCGCCCGACTTGGTCGTGCCGGGCTCGGCGGTGGTGAGGACGCGGTCGATGAGGGCGGCGACCTCGTCCATCTCGGCGGTGCCCAGGCCGCGGGTGGTCAGGGCGGGGGTGCCGATACGGATGCCGGAGGTGTACCAGGCGCCGTTCGGGTCGGCGGGGATCGCGTTGCGGTTGGTGACGATGCCCGAGTCGAGCAGCGCGGACTCGGCCTGGCGGCCGGTGAGGCCGTACGAGGTCTCGACGTCGATCAGGTTGAGGTGGTTGTCGGTGCCGCCGGTGACGAGGGTGGCGCCCCGGCGCATCAGGCCGTCCGCCAGCGCCCGGGAGTTGTCGACGATCCGCTGGGCGTAGTCCTGGAAGGAGGGCTGCCGCGCCTCGGCGAGGGCGACGGCCTTGGCGGCCATGACGTGCGGGAGCGGGCCGCCGAGGACCATCGGGCAGCCGCGGTCGACCTGGTCCTTGAGGGAGTCGTCGCACAGGACCATGCCGCCGCGCGGGCCGCGCAGCGACTTGTGGGTGGTGGTGGTGACGATCTGGGCGTGCGGGACCGGGTCGAAGTCGCCGGTCAGGACCTTGCCCGCGACCAGGCCGGCGAAGTGCGCCATGTCGACCATGAGGGTCGCGCCGACCTCGTCGGCGATCTCGCGCATGATGCGGAAGTTCACCAGGCGGGGGTAGGCGGAGTAGCCGGCGACGATGATCAGCGGCTTGAAGTCGCGGGCCGAGGCGCGCAGGGCGTCGTAGTCGATGAGGCCGGTCGCCGGGTCGGTGCCGTAGGAGCGCTGGTCGAACATCTTGCCGGAGATGTTCGGGCGGAAGCCGTGGGTGAGGTGGCCGCCGGCGTCCAGGGACATGCCGAGCATGCGCTGGTTGCCGAAGGCCTGGCGGAGTTCGGCCCAGTCGGCGTCGGAGAGGTCGTTGACCTGGCGGACGCCCGCCTTCGCGAGGGCGGGGACCTCGACGCGGTCGGCGAGGACCGACCAGAAGGCGACGAGGTTGGCGTCGATGCCGGAGTGCGGCTGGACGTAGGCGTGGCGGGCGCCGAAGAGTTCGCGCGCGTGCTCGGCGGCGAGGGACTCGACGGTGTCGACGTTGCGGCAGCCGGCGTAGAAGCGGCGGCCGATGGTGCCCTCGGCGTACTTGTCGCTGAACCAGTTGCCCATCGCGAGCAGGGTGGCCGGGGAAGCGTAGTTCTCGGAGGCGATCAGCTTGAGCATCTCGCGCTGGTCGGCGACTTCCTGGCCGATGGCGTCGGCGACGCGCGGCTCGACGGCGCGGATCACGTCGAGGGCGGCGCGATAGGCGGTGGACTCGTTCGAAAGGGGCGCGGAATTGTCGGGCATGGGGACCTCCGGACGTGGCGTTCGGCGTTCACGGTACGGCCCAGGCGCACGGCACACATTGCAGCTCGGGCCGCTCCCCGATGGTCGGTCCCATCCCAGCGCGCCAGTCACGGCCCGCCGGTCAGCCTACCGGGCGGGCCGGACGGTGCGGCTCCCGCGTCCACCATGCGGGCGAGGATAGGAAAGGGGAACCCTCACCCCCGGGAGACGCCGTGACCAGTACGGAAGCCCTCATCGCCGCCGCCGAGGCACACACCCCGCACACCTATCACCCGCTGCCCGTGGTGGTCGCCGGCGCAGAGGGCGCGTGGATGACGGACGTGGAGGGGCGGCGCTTTCTGGATCTGCTCGCCGGGTACTCGGCGCTGAACTTCGGGCACGGCAACCCGCGGCTGATCGCGGCGGCGAAGGCGCAGTTGGACCGGGTGACGCTGACGTCGCGGGCGTTCCACCACGACCGGTTCGGCGCGTTCTGCGAGCAGTTGGCCAAGCTGTGCGGCATGGAGCTGGTGCTGCCGATGAACACGGGCGCGGAGGCGGTGGAGACCGCGCTGAAGACGGCCCGGAAGTGGGGATACCGGGTCAAGGGAGTGCCCGACGGGAGGGCGAAGATCGTGGTGGCGGGCAACAACTTCCACGGCCGTACGACGACGATCGTCGGCTTCTCGACCGACCTGGAGGCGCGGGCGGACTTCGGGCCGTACACCCCGGGCTTCGAGATCGTGCCGTACGGGGATCTCACCGCGATGCGGGCGGCGGTCAGCGAGAACACGGTGGCCGTTCTGCTGGAGCCGATCCAGGGCGAGGCGGGGGTGCTGGTGCCGCCGGCCGGATATCTGCCGGGGGTACGGGAGTTGACGCGGGAGCGGAACGTGCTGTTCGTCGCCGACGAGATCCAGTCGGGGCTCGGGCGGACGGGACGGACGTTCGCCTGCGAGCACGAAGGGATCGTGCCCGACATGTATGTGCTGGGGAAGGCGCTGGGCGGCGGGGTGGTGCCGGTGTCGGCGGTGGTGTCGAGCGCGGAGGTGCTGGGGGTGTTCCGGCCCGGGGAGCACGGGTCGACGTTCGGTGGGAATCCGCTGGCGTGCGCGGTGGCGCTGGAGGTGATCGCGATGCTGCGGACGGGCGAGTACCAGGCGCGGGCGGCGCAGCTCGGGGAGCATCTGCACGGGGAACTGCGGAAGTTGAAGGACACCGGGCGGGTGACGGCGGTGCGCGGGCGGGGGCTGTGGGCCGGGGTCGACATCGCTCCGGCGGTCGGGACGGGCCGGGAGGTCTCGGAGCGGCTGATGGAGCGGGGCGTCCTGGTGAAGGACACCCACGGGTCGACGATCCGGATCGCGCCGCCGCTGACGATCGGCGAGGAGGACCTGGACTGGGGACTGGCCCGGCTGCGGGCGGTGTTGGGGGCCTAGAGATCGGTGAGAGGGCCGGCACGGGAGGCCGGTGGCGATCTCCCCTCCCCTAGAGTCCCTTTGTGCTCTTTGGAATGGTGTGCGCGCTCGGCGCGGCGATCTGCTTCGGTACGGCGACTGTCCTGCAGGCGGTCGCCGCGCGGGCGGCGACGACGGGTGGGGGCGGGGACGCGGCGCTGTTGCTGCGGGCGCTGCGGCAGTGGCGGTACATGGCGGGGCTCGGGCTGGACGGGCTGGGGTTCGTGTTCCAGATCGCGGCGCTGCGGTCCCTGCCCATCTACGCGGTCGGGGCGGCTCTGGCGTCGAGCCTCGCGGTGACGGCGGTGGTGGCCGCGCGGCTGCTGAAGGTGCGGCTCAGCGGGGTGGAGTGGGCGGCCGTCGGGGTGGTGTGCGCGGGGCTCGCGATGCTGGGGCTGGCGTCCGGGGCGGAGGGCGACCGGGCCGGGTCCACGGCGTTGAAGTGGGCGATGTTGGGCACGGCCGGTGCGGTGCTGCTGCTCGGGCTGGTCGGTGGGCGGCTGCCGGAGCGGGGGCGGGCGTTGACGCTCGGGCTCGGCGCCGGGTTCGGGTTCGGGGTCGTCGAGGTGGCGGTCCGGCTGATCGACTCGCTCTCACCGTCGACACTGGTCGGCAATCCGGCGACGTACGCCCTGCTGGTAGGTGGTGGCGCCGCGTTCCTGTTGCTGACGACGGCTCTGCAGCGGGGGTCGGTGACGACGGCCACGGCGGGCTTGGTGATCGGGGAGACGATCGGGCCGGCGGCGGTGGGGGTGGTGTGGCTCGGGGACCGGACGCGGGACGGGTTGGAGTGGTTGGCGGTGTTGGGGTTTCTGGTGGCGGTGGCCGGAGCGTTGGCGCTGGCGCGGTTCGGTGAACCTGCCCCCGGCGGTGAAGCGGGTGATGGTGCGGGTGAGTTGGGGTGAACGTCCCTGGGGGCCGCGCCCCCAGCCCCCGCTTCGGCCCTCAAGGGACCTTGTCCTCGAACACCGGACAGGCTGACTCTTGGTTGCCCGTATTGGACGGGTGCCGGACGGACTTATTCTTGTCGGCCTGCGACCTCAGACGCCGGCACGAAAGAACATCGTTCCTGGGCACCAGCCCAGTAGAACCTCACCCCGGCCGCCGGACCGCTGGATGGCGTCGGCCCGCGCGTGAAAGGCGGAACACCCGTCGGATGTGAGCGACCCGGATGTGAGCGACCTGCGCCCCGGTCGCCGACTCGACGCAAGGGTCGGCAGCCGCACCCCGACGCCCGTTCGCCCCTTGGCCAAGACGCCCCATCTCGCCCTGTCGCCCCCGTCTCGCCCCTGACCAGAGCTCGATCCGCGCACACGGCGTCCAGCTCGGCCGATCGCACAGGCAGACCCTTGCCCAGGGACGATGCCCGTCCAGCACACCATCGGCGCCAGTGCTCTGCCACGCCTTCGGCCCTCCTTGCCCCTTGGTCGCCGTCAGCCGACCACCGGCCGTCTCGGCGCTCCCTTGCCTCACGCCTGTTCCCGCCCCACCCCGCCACGCCCCACTCCACCCCGCCATGCCCCGCCCCACCCTCAGTCCATCGCGTCCACGATCCCGTCCCACAGACGCACCCTCGCCTCCAGCGCCGCTGTCGCCGTCTCCACCGCCTCCTCCCAGCGGGCGTCGTCCGTGCCGCAGAGGTCGGCGACCATCTGCATGGCCATGGGGGTGTGTTCCTCGCCGTCGACCTCGATGTGGCGGGCGAGGTAGTCGCAGAACAGCGGGAAGCGTTCCGTGCCCTCCTTCTTGATCACCTGGTCGAACATGTCCGGAATCAGGTCCTCGCGGGAGAAGGCGAAGGCCGCGGCGCGGCAGTGCAGTGGGCGGTCCTCGATGATGCCGAAGGTGGTGCGGACGAACTCGGAGGCGGGGCCAGGGACTTGGGCGCCGCGCAGTGCCGCCGGCACGCCATGGCCCTCGATCAGCAGGGCGAGAAACGCGTCGATCCGGGTCGTATCGGCAGCCGCCTCGGTCATGCCGGCGCGATACAGCTCGAAGTGACTCGTGAAACCACCGTTGAGTTCGTCGCTCTCCTCGACCAGCACGATGTCGTTGATGAGCCGTCGGCCGACCTCCGACCCGCGCGGCACCCAAGGGACGTCGACACAGGTGAGTTCACGTTGCAGGGACTTCAGCAAGGACATGAAGTCCCATACCGCGAAGACATGGTGTGCCATGAACGTCGCCATGTTCTCGCGACTGTCGATGCGCTGGTAAATCGGGTGCGCGGTCACTTCTTTCCGCGCCTGTTCGATCACCGAATGAGCCTTGTCGATTCCCTCGTGCCGCATATCCCAGTCGTACCTGGACATGATTCTCCTTCGATCGGGAGAGCGATCGTGCAGCAATTCAAGTCGAGCCCGCAAGCGCTTCCCGAGATTTAGGAAAAGTTACCCGGAGTACGTCTCGACAGAATGCGCAAAGGCGACCGAAAGGATGATAAAGGGTAACGATACGGGCAATCGAAAAACTTCGTTGAAGATTTGAACGTGCTGTGAAGAAGCTGCGTATCTGTCGTCGTGAGCAACAATCCCGTCACCGTCACCGTGGCCTATCACGTGGCGTCGGGCCGTGAACCCGACTTCCATTCGTGGGGGTGGTCGATGCTGAACGCGAGCGCTCAGCAGCCGGGCTTCATGGGAGGTGGCGTCCTTGTCGACCGAGAGGCGGAGTGGCATGTCGTCTATCGCTTCGCCAGCGAAGGGACAGCCCTGGCCTGGGAGGATTCCTCCGCCAGGGCCCAATGGGACGTCCGGGCCGCGGACTTCGCCCGGCAGACGGGACGCCGGAGCGTCCAGGGCTCCAAGGTGTGGTTCGACTCACAGACCGCCGCACCGAAGACACTCACTCCGCCGGCGAAATGGAAGCTGTGGTTCGTGAACATGAGCGCGGTCTTTCCGCCGGTGCTCCTGTTCAATCTGATCATTCTTCCTTATCTTGGCGGCCTCAATCCGCTCGTCCGTACATTTCTGTTGTGCCTCTGTGTGACGGCTCTCGTCACCTGGATTCTCATGCCAAGGCTCCAGCGTTTCCTCAAGAAATGGCTGTACCCACCGCTCCAGGCATTTCGTGGACGGCATAAAAGACGGACTGCATAGGTCCGCCGCGAACCAAGGGAGGTGGGCGGGTGAAGACCCTGCTCATCGACAATTACGACTCGTACACGTACAACCTGTTCCAGCTGATCGCTGAGGTCAACGGCGAGGAACCGGTCGTGATCCGCAATGACGCGCCGGACGGAATTCCGGATCTGGCGGATTTCGACAATGTCGTGGTGTCGCCCGGGCCCGGGCACCCGGGCGAGCCACGTGACTTCGGCATCGCCACCGCCGTGCTCACCGACTCCCCGCTCCCCGTGCTCGGCGTCTGCCTGGGCCACCAGGGCATCGCCCTCGGCGAGGGCGCCCGGGTGACGGCCGCGCCACAACCCCGGCACGGGCATCTGTCCACGGTCCGGCACGACGGACGCGATCTGTTCCGCGGGCTGCCGCAGGACTTCACCGCCGTCCGCTACCACTCGCTGGCCGTGCCCGAGCCGCTGCCGGACACCCTGGAGGCCACCGCCTGGGCCGAGGACGGCGTCCTGATGGGGCTGCGGCACCGCGAACGGCCGCTGTGGGGAGTGCAGTTCCACCCGGAGTCCGTGCTGACCGAGTACGGCCACCGCATGCTCGTCAACTTCCGCAATCTCACCGCGGAACGGGCCGGCAGACCCCGCACGAAGAACACCGCCGTCACACCGGCCGTCGCCGCGATACCGCGTCCCCGGCAAGCGCCCCGCCCCACCTACCGGCTGCACACCCGGCGCATGGCCGGCGCGGTCGACACGGAGGCCGCCTTCGCCTGGATGTACGGAGCGTCGCGCCGGGCCTTCTGGCTGGACAGCGCCCTGGTCGAGGAGGGCCTCGCACGGTTCTCGTTCTTCGGCGACGACAGCGGTCCGCTCGCGGAGTTCGTGCGCTACGACGTCGGGACGGGCACCTGTGAGATCGAGCGGTCGGGGCGGCCCACCCGCAAGGTCACCGCGAGCGTCTTCGACTATCTGAAACGGCAGTTGGCGACCCGTCATGTCGACGCGGGAGACCTGCCCTTCGACTTCACCGGTGGATACGTCGGCTACTTCGGGTACGAGACCAAAGCCGACTGCGGCTCACCGAACCGGCACTCGTCCGAAATACCGGACGCCTGCTGGCTGTTCGCGGACCGGCTGATCGCGGTGGACCATCTCAAGGGGTTCACCTACGCGGTCTGTCTCGCCGAGGACACCCCGTCGGCCACGTGGGAGGCCGCCGACTGGCTGGAGAGCGCGCTGACCCAGCTCAGCTTCGTCACCACCGGGACCGGAGCCCCGCCACTGCCCACCCGGGCCGAGTCCGACCTCGTCGCCGCCGAGCCGTGGCTGGTGCGGGACCGGGCGACGTATCTCGCGGACATCGAGTCCTGTCAGCGGGAGTTGCGGGCGGGCACCAGCTACGAGATCTGCCTCACGAACGCGGCCCGTTTACCCGCGCCGCCGGACCCCTTCGCCTTCTACCGTGAGCTGCGCCGGGTCAACCCGGCCCCGTACGCGGCCTTCCTGCGGCTGGGCGACGTGGACGTGGCCGGTTCGTCCCCCGAGCGGTTCCTGCGGATCACCCGCGACGGCGTCGCCGAGGCACGCCCCATCAAGGGCACCGCGCCCCGCGGCCGGGGACCGGAGGAGGACACGAGGCTGCGGGACGCGCTCGCCATGGACGCCAAGACGCGCGCCGAGAACCTGATGATCGTCGATCTGCTCCGCAACGACCTGGGCCAGGTCTGCCGGACCGGGTCGGTGCGCGTGACCCGGCTGATGGCCACCGAGACGTACGCGACCGTGCATCAGCTGGTCTCCACCGTCGAGGGCCGGCTGCGGGAGGACACCGACGCGGTGGAGTGCGTGCGGGCCTGCTTTCCCGGCGGTTCGATGACCGGGGCGCCGAAGCTGCGCACCCTGGAGATCATCGACCGGCTGGAGACCGGGGCCCGCGGCGTGTACTCCGGCGCCCTCGGCTATCTCGGGTGCAGCGGAGGAGCTGATCTCAACATCGTCATCCGTACGGCCGTTCTCGCCGACGGGCTGATGCACCTGGGCGCCGGGGGCGCGATCGTCCTCGACTCCGATCCGGCCGACGAGTACGACGAGATGCTGCTGAAGACCGCGGCCCAGATGCGGGCCCTGCACCAGTACACCGGAAACCGGATCCGCGGGCAGGGCGACCATACGGCGGCCCGGGCCGCCCTGCGCGCCGAGCGTGTCCGCGGCGGGCACACCGCCACCGAGGAGCCCGTGCGATGACGACTCCGCAGACCTTGCTCCCGCCGGCCGACGCCGAGGCCCCCGGCAACCTCGCCGCCCAGCTCGCCGGGCTGACCGAGCGGCGCGGCTGGGACGGGCGCGCCGCCTTCCACCAAGGGCACCGGACCTGGACCCACGGCGAGGTGCACGCGCTCGCCGCCCGGGCCGCCACCGTGCTCACCGGTCACGGCGTACGTCCCGGTGACCGGGTGCTGCTGGCACTGCCCGACGGAATCGCCTGGGTGACGGCGTTTCTCGCGACCGCCCGGCTCGGGGCCGTCGCGGTACTGGTCAATCCGGAACTCCCCGCACCCGACCAGGAGTTCATGGCCGCGGATGCCGAGGCCGTGCTCTGTGTGACCGGACCGGGCCTGGAGAACCGTTTCCCCGACCGGCCCCGTCTCGGAGCCGATCAACTGCTCGCGCTCACCGCCACCGCCGGGCCGGCCCCCGCCCACCCGGTCGACGCGCACGCGCCGCTGTACGTCCAGTACACCTCCGGCACCACGGGCACTCCCAAGGGCGCCGTGCACACGCACGGCGACCCGAAGGCCTATCACGAGCTCATCGGACGACGGCTGCTGCGGATCACCGAGGACGACGTCACGCTGTCGGTGTCCAAGCTGTACTTCGCCTACGGCTTCGGCAACGCCTTCGTCTTCCCGCTCTTCTCCGGCTCCTCCGCCGTCCTGGTGGACCGGCGCCCGAACCCGGCGGCCGTCGACGAGCTGGTGGCCCGGCACCGGGTGACCCTGCTCTACTCCGTGCCGTCCGCGTACGCCGCGCTGGTGGCCGACCGGGGCAGCGGGCACGAGACCTGTTTCGCCTCGGTGCGTGCCGCGGTGTCGGCGGGCGAGGGCCTTCCGGAGCAACTCGGCGCGCGCACAGCCGAGTTGCTCGGCGCGCCGGTGCTGGAGCAGATCGGCTCCACCGAGGCAGGTCACGCCTTCTGCGCCAACAGTTTCGGGCACAACCACCCGGGCACCGTCGGCCGCCCCGTGCCCGGCTTCGAGGTGGAGCTGCGCGACGGCGCGGGCCGCCCGGTGCCCGACGGCGCCGAGGGCGAGCTGTGGGTGCGCGGCCCGACGGTGACCCCGGGCTATCTGCACCGGCCCGAGGAGACCGAACGCACCCTGGTCGGCGGCTGGTTGGCCACCCACGACCGGGCGGTCCGCGAGCCGGACGGCGCCTTCCGGCATCTGGGCCGCGCCGACGACATGGAGATGGTCGGCGGCATCACCGTCTCCCCGCTGGAGGTGGAGGCCGTACTGCGCGCCCACCCGGCGGTGAAGGAGGTCGCGGTCGCGGCCGTCACCGACGGGACCGGGGCCGGCCGCCTGCGCGCCTTCGTCGTCCCGGTCACCCGGGCCCCCGAACACCTCCAGGACGACCTGCTCCGGCTGGCCCGCGAGCGGCTCGCCGCCTTCAAGGTGCCGCGCAGCGTGAGTCTCGTCCCATCCCTCCCCCGCACCTCCACCGGCAAGCTCCGCCGCCACCTGGTCCGCCAGGGCGCCTGGTGACCACGACAGAAAGGAACGGCCAGATGCGCGAGCAGCACTCCCCGCTCACCGACCGCGGCTTCTACCTGGGCCCGCTCTTCCGGCGCGCGGCCGAGCGCCACGGAGCCGTCCACGTCACCCTGGACCGCCCCCTGGACACCCATCTCGCACGGGGCGTCGACCTCACCTACACCGATCTCGCGGACATCGTCGAAGACCTGTCGGGCCGGCTGTGGGAAGCGGGCGTACGGCCCTCCGAGCGGGTGGTCGTCCACAAGACCGACAACGTCGACATCGTGCTGCTGACCTGCGCGGTCTCCCGGATCGGCGCGGTGCCGGTGCTGCTCTCCCCCGCACTGGCCGGACCGGTCGTGGCCCAGTTGGTCGCAACGCTGCGCCGTCCGTGGCTGATCACCGACCGGGCCAAGCTGGAGGGACCGCTCCGGGAGACGGAACTCCCGGTGCGCGGTGTCCTGTCCGTGGACGAGGCACCGGGGGCCGAGCCGCTCACGAAGTACGCGGGTGCCGAGCGGCCCGAGGCCGTACGCCTGCACCCCCGCGAGCCCGCCCTGATCACGCACAGCTCGGGCACCACCGGCCTGCCCAAGCTCGCCGTGCACTGCGCGAACACCATGTGGAACCGGCTGATCCCGCAGCAGGCGATGGGCTGGCCCACGCGCGGGGAGACGGCCGCGCTGCACATGTCGTTCGTGCACTCGCGCTTCTACCACCTGCTCGGCGTGCTGCTGCGCTTCGGCAGCCCGCTGGTGCTCATCACCGACCCGGACCCGGCGGCGGTGGCACCGCTGCTGGCCCGGCACCGCCCCGGCATCGTCGAGACCCACCCCAACACCTTCGTCCTGTGGGAGGAGTTGGCCGACGCCCCCGGCGCACCGCTGTCGCGGGTGCGGTCCTACGGCTCGACGTTCGACGCGATCCACCCGCGCACGGTACGGCGGCTGCTGGACGCCTCGACCCGGCGCGCCCCCTGGCTGCTCCAGCTCTACGGGCAGAGCGAGACGGGACCGGTCGCCTTCCAGTGGTTCACCCGGCGCAGCGCGGCGCGGGCCGACGGGCGACGGGTCGGCATCGGGATACCGGGCTTCACCCGCGTCCGGGTCACCGGCGCCGACGGCCGGCCCGCGGCACCCGGGACACCCGGCCGGATCGAGGCCCGCACCCGGGGCCGCATCCTCACCTACCTCGGCATGCAGGACCGCTACGACCGCCAACTCCACGACGGCTGGTGGGAGATGGGCGACATGGGCTACCGCAGCCGACTGGGCGCGCTGTACCTGATCGACCGTGAGATCGACCGGATCGACTCCGTGCACAGCAATCTCGAGGTCGAGGACGTCCTGATGGACCGGCTGGAGGAACTGCGCGAGGTGGTCATCGTGCCCGGCGCGGACCGGGAGCCCGTGCCGGTGGTATGCGTGCGCGGCGAGCAGCCCCTGGACCCCGAGCGCTGGCGGAAGGCCACGGCGGACCTGCCGGCGATGGCCGAACCCCGGCAGTGGCGGTTCGAGGAGCTGCCGATGACCGCGACCTGGAAGGTGAAGCGGGTCGAGATCACCCGGATGCTGACGGCGGGCGTGCGCGCGTGAACCCGGTCGTGGTGGTCGGCGCGGGACCGGTGGGCCTTTCGGCGGCTCTCGCGCTCCGAGCGCGCGAACTGCCGGTCGTGGTCCTGGAGTCGGACGCGAAGGACCGCGAACGCCCGGGCAGCCGGGCCCTGTTCGTGCACCGGGAGACCCTCGCGCTGCTCGACGGCATGCGGCCGGGGCTCGCCGCCGAGATCACCTCCTATGGACGGACCTGGCAGACGCGCCGCACCCTGTACCGGGGCCGCGAGGTGTACTCCCGCACCTTCCCGCCCCCGTCCGGTCCACCGCCCTTCACCAGCCTGCGCCAGGTGGACACCGAGCGCTTCCTGCGGGCCGCCTGCGAGCGGGCCGGGGTGGAGTTCGCCTGGGACGCGCGTGTGACGGACGTCCGCACGACACCGACGGGCGTCTCGCTGAGCTGCGCGGACGGACGGGAGCGGGAGTGCTCCTACGCGGTCGCCGCCGACGGCGCCCGCTCCACCGTCCGGGGCTCGCTGGGCATCGCCATGGAGGGAACCCGGGGCGAGGGCTTCCATGTCGTCGTCGACGTGGCCGACGTCCCCGGCGCCGAACTGCCGCTGGAGCGCGTCTTCCACTACGAGCATCCCGGCGTCGGCGGACGCAGCGTGATGCGGGTGCCGTTCACCGGGGGCTTCCAGATCGACCTCCAGTGCCGGGACGACGACGCGCAGGAGGAGTTCGGAACCGAGGAGGCCGTACGGGAATGGCTCCCGGCGGTCGTGGGCGAGGGGTACGCCGAGCGGGTCCTGTGGGTGTCGACGTACCGCTTCCTGCGCAAGGTGGCCGCCACGTTCACCGACCGCCACCGGCGGGTGCTGCTCGTCGGCGAGGCGGCGCATCTCTTCCCGCCGTTCGGGGCGCGCGGGATGAACAGCGGGATCGCCGACGCGGCGGCAGCGGCGGAGGCGATCGCCACCGGGGCGGTCGAACCCTTCTCCGAGGTACGACGCTCCGCCGCGCTGTTCAACAGCGCGGCGGCCGGAGCCGCCCTGGACCACCTTCGTCCCCGGCGCCGGATCGTCAAGGTGAAGCAGCGCACGGCCGCGGCGCTCGCGCCCGTACTGCCGTGGTGCGGGTCGTGGCTGGAGCACGCGCCGTACGGACCGCGGCACGGGGCACCGGCCGTCGCGGGCCGCAAGTACTGAGAACAGAAAGGGCGGTTATGACTCAATCCGTCATCGTGGAAGGCCTGTCGGCGTGGTCGCCGGGCCAGGGTCTGACTCCTGCCGGGGCGTCCGGGGGGCGGCTGCTCGTCGCGGACTCCTGGCTGGTGCGGAACGGCAGGGTGCGTGACCTGGAACGGCATCAGGAGCGGTTCCTGCACGCCTGCGGCGAGGCCGGCGGGCCGCCGCTGAGCCGGCTGCTCCAGTTCTGGCGGGACATGATCGCAGCGCTGCCACGCACCGGCGACTGGTTCCCCCGTGTCGAACTCACCGCCGGTTCGCTGGAGTTGCGGTTCCTGCTGCGGCCCGCGCCACCGCTCGGGTCCGGTGTGCGGGTCTGGGCGGCGGGACAGCACGATCCCCGGATCGTCCCCCGCCGCAAGGGTCCCGACCTCGACGCCCTCGGTGAGGTCCGCAAGCGGGCGTCGGAGGAGGGCGCCGAGGAGGCGGTGCTCGTCACGCCCTCCGGGGTCGTCCTGGAGGCGGCCACCGCGAGCGTGCTGTGGTGGGAGCACGACACGCTGTGCCTGCCCTCACCACAGCTGCCGGTCCTGCCCGGAGTGACCGCCGCCCTCATCCAGGAACGCGCCCTGCGCACCGGCATCCGCGTCGCCCACCCCGAGCGGAGGGTGGCCGAGCTGGATGGCCGCGAGGTGTGGCTGGTGAACGCGCTGCACGGCATCCGACCGGTCACGGCCTGGATGGGCGGGCTGCTCCGGACGGCACCGGCCGAGCGGGCGCCGGAATGGCAGCGGTGGCTGGAGAACACCGCGGAGGCACTGCCGGAGAAATAGCGAACCGCGGCGAGCGACAAAGAAGGAAAAAGGACGGGCATCGGCCATTACCGCCGATGCCCGTATTCGCCATTCCCTTTACCGCGCCGTTTACCGTGTTCCCTTTACCGCACAGCCCCTATTGGGCAGGCTGATAACCCCCCGGCACCATCCGTGTCGCGATCGCGATCCGGTTGTACGCGTTGATGACGGTCGTCGCCCAGATCAGTGCAGCGACCTGTCCGTCGTCGAAGACCGCCGCCGCCTCGGCGTAGACCGCGTCCGGCACATGTCCGTCGTGGACCAGGGTCACGGCCTCGGCCAACGCCAGTGCGGCGCGCTCGCGTTCGGTGAAGAAGGGGGTCTCCCGCCAGGCGCTCAGGGCGTAGAGGCGCTGCTCGGTCTCACCGGCGGCACGCGCGTCCTTGGTGTGCATGTCGAGGCAGAAGGCGCAGCCGTTGAGCTGCGAGGCGCGAATCCTGATCAGTTCCAGGATTTCCGGTTCGACCTTGGCGTCCTGGGCCGCGGTCACGGCGGCGCCATGCAGGGATCCCATCGCGGCGGACACGTCAGGGGTTATTTTCTTCAGGCCCACACGGGTTATCGCATCACTTTTGCTCATGGCCCCGACTCTATCCGCATTCACTGTATCCAGGAATGGGAAACGGTGCGATTACCCGGTGTCCGGGAGACGCGCCTGCCCGAATTGGCCCACCATCATGCCTTCGAATTGGACCATGCTCGTGGGCCGTCGCTTGCCTAGGGTCGAGGCATGACCACTGACGAAACCACCCGATACGCCTCCGAACACAGCCCCCGCCTGGACTGGGCCGCGCACGCCCCCGAGGTCTACAAGGCGATGGTCCGCCTCGACGCGGCGGCCCGCCGGGGGCTCGACCCCAAGCTGCTGGAGCTGGTGAAGATCCGCGCCTCGCAGCTCAACCACTGCGCGTTCTGCCTCGACATGCACACCAAGGACGCGCTGGCGGCGGGCGAGAGCGTGGAGCGGATCATCCAGCTCGGGGCGTGGGAGGAGTCGCGGCACTTCTACACCGAGAAGGAGCTCGCGGCGATCGAGCTGACCGAGGCGATCACGGTCCTCACGGACGGTTTCGTGCCGGACGAGGTCTACGACCGGGCCGCCGGACAGTTCGAGGAGGCCGAACTGACCCAGCTGATCGCCGCGATCACGGTGATCAACGCGTGGAACCGGTTCGGGGTCAGTGCGCGGATGGTGCCGGGGCACTACAAGGCGGGACAGCACAAGTGACCGTGCGGACACGGGGGTCGGTCGGCAGCGGGGTCGAGCTGTTCCGGAGTCTGCATCTGCGGCGGCTGCCCGGTGATCCGCTCGTGCTGCCCGGGCCCTGGGACGCGGTGAGTGCGCGGGTGTTCGCCGACGCCGGGTTCCCGGCGCTGGCCACGCCCAGTGCCGGGGTCGCCGCCTCGCTGGGGTACGAGGACGGGGCGACTCCGGCGGACGAGATGTTCGCGGCGGTCGCGCGGATCGTGCGGGCCGTGGACGTGCCGGTGTCGGCGGACGTCGAGGGCGGATACGGGCTCGCGCCCAAGGAGTTGGTGGAGCGGCTGCTGGAGGCCGGGGCGGTGGGCTGCAACCTGGAGGACTCCGAGAGGGGTGTGCTCAAGGACCCACGGCGGCACGCCGACTGGCTGGCCGAGGTACGGGCCGAGGCGGCGGACCGGTTGTTCGTCAACGCACGGGTCGACACCTTCGAGTACGGCGACGGAGACCCCGAACGGGCCATCGAGCGGGCCGCGTTGTATGTCGCGGCGGGTGCGGACTGCGTCTATCCGATCGCGGCGCCCACCGCTGTGCTGCCGCTGCTGCGGTCGGGTGTCCAGGGGCCGGTCAACGTGTTCGCGCGGGCGGACGGCGAGGGCCCCACGCCCACCGAACTCGGTGAACTCGGGGCCACGCGCGTCACGTTCGGGCCGGGGCTTCAGCGGTGGACGGCACGCGCGTTGCAGGGGATGGCCGCCGAGCTGAAGCGCTGAGCCGTCAGCCGTCAGCCGTCAGGACAGCCACGCCTTCCAGGTGCCGGGGTGGCTGTCCACCCACTTCTTCGCCGCGTCGGCCGGAGACAGCTTCTGGTCGGCGATCATCAGGGAGACCTCGTTCTGGTCCTCGGTCGTCCACTTGAACCTCTTCAGGAAGGCCGCCGCCCTGCCGCCGCTCCGCGCGAAGTCCGTGTTGAGGTACTTCTGGAGTGGGGTGTGGGGGTAGGCGCAGGCGACCTTGGCCGCGTCGGCGTCGCAGCCCTCCTTGTAGGCGGGGAGTTTCACCTCTGTCATCGGAATCTTCTTGAAGAGCCACTGGGGTGCGTACCAGTAGGTGAGGAAGGGCTTCCTCTCCTTGGCGAACTGCTTCATCTGGGTGATCTGCGCGGCCTCCGAACCGGCGAACACCACCTGGTAGTCGAGCTTCAGGTTGGTCACCAGGGCCTTGTCGTTGGTGACGTAGGAGGGCGAACCGTCCATCAGCTGGCCCTTGTCGCCGCTCTCGGCGGTGCGGAACAGCGCGGAGTACTTGTCGAGGTTCTTCCAGTCGGTGATGTCGGGGTGCTGCTTGACCAGGTAGGTCGGGACGTACCAGCCGATGTGCCCGGTGACCCCGAGGCCGCCGGCGCGGGTGATCGTCTTCTTGTCGTCGACGTAGCGCTTCTCCTGGTCGGGGTGGCCCCAGTCCTCCAGGATCGCGTCGACCCGGCCCTGGCTGAGCGCGTCCCACGCGGGGACCTCGTCGACCTGGACGGTGTCGACGCGGTAGCCGAGCTTGTGCTCCAACAGGTACTGCGCGACGGCCACGTTGGCCTGCGCGCCCACCCAGGACTGGACCGAGAGGGTCACCGTCCTGGCACCCTGCGCGTTGGCGAAGGGCGAGGCCTGCTTGGTCATGTCGGCGGCGCCGCAACCGGTGAGCAGCACCAGCGACGCCATGGCAGCGGTCGTACGGACTCGCATGTCAGGCTCCCTTCCTGGTGCGGCGTTCGGTCGGCTGGGTCACGCGGTCGAGCATCAGGCCGAGGCAGACGATCGCGGCGCCCGCGACCAGGCCGGTCGCCAGGTCGCCCTGGGCCAGGCCGAACACGGCGTCGTAGCCGAGCGCGCCACCGCCGACCAGGCCGCCGATGATGACGACGGCGAGAACGAGGACGACCCCCTGGTTGACGGCGAGGAGCAACGCCGGGCGGGCGAGCGGGAGTTGGATCTGCCGCAGCTGCTGGGCGCTGGTCGCGCCGAGCGAGCGGGCCGACTCCAGGGCGGCCGGGTCGACCTGGCGCAGGCCCTGGGTGGTGATGCGGACGACGGCGGGAAGGGCGTAGACGACGGCCGCCGCGACGGCGGGGGCGCGGCCCACGCCGAACAGGGCGACGACCGGGATCAGGTACACGAACTGCGGCATGGTCTGGCAGACGTCGAGGACGGGGCGCAGGGCGCGTTCGAAGCGGTCGCTGCGGGCTGCGGCGATGCCGGTCGCGAAGCCGAGGACGAGGGTGACGGCCACGGCGGCCAGGACCTGCGACAGCGTGTCGAGCGACGGCTTCCACACCCCGAGGACACCGGTCGCGGCCATGGCGAGGACCGCCGTGAGCGCGGTGCGCCAGGTGCCGATCACCCAGGCGAGCGCGGCGACGATCAGGAGGACCGCCCACCAGGGCAGCCATTGCAGGCCGTCGCGTACGGGGTCCAGGACCCAGGTGGTGAAGTGGCCGGCCCAGTCGGCGGTGCCGCCGAGGTACGGGACGCCGGAGTAGAGGTGGGCGGTCATCCAGTCGACGACGCGGTTCACCGGTTCGGCGATGTCGAGGGACCAGCCGGAGGGCCAGTCGAGGGCTCCGGCGAGACGAGCGGCCAGTGCTACGGCGACGGTGGCGCCGAGCGCGTACAGCCACGGGCGGAGACCCGGTCCCTGCTCCCCCATACGCTCGCCCGCCGCCGCCGTGACCCGGTCGAGTACGACGGCCAGCAGCACGATCGGGATGCCTGCGGCCAGGGCCGCGCCGACGTCCACGGACGCGAGTGCCTGGTAGACGCGGTCGCCGAGGCCTCCGGCGCCGATGACGGAGGCGATGACGGCCATGGAGAGGGCCATCATGATCGTCTGGTTGAGGCCGAGGAGCAGCTGTTTGCGGGCCAGCGGGATGCGGGCGGTCACCAGGCGTTGGCGTCCGGTGGCGCCCAGGGACTCGACGGCCTCCAGGACCTCCGGGTCGGCGTCGCGCAGGCCCAGCGCGGTGAGGCGGGCCATGGGCGGGGCGGCGTAGACGACGGTGGCGAGGACGGCGGCGGGGACGCCGATGCCGAAGACGAGGACGACGGGGAGGAGGTAGGCGAAGGCCGGGAGCACCTGCATGGTGTCCAGGACCGGGCGCAGCGCGCGGTCCGCCCGCTCGGAGAGGCCGCCGGCCAGGCCGAGGAGCGCGCCCACGACGACCGAGGTGAGCACCGCGACCACCATGAGCGCGAGCGTCTGCATGGTTGGCACCCACATACCGAGCAGCCCGCAGACGAGGAAGGCGACACCGGTCCCGACCGCGAGCCGGACGCCCGCCACCCGCCAGGCGACGAGCGCGCCGAGCGCGGTGACGCCCGCCCAGCCGGCCGCGAGGAGCACCAGGTAGACGGCGCGGACGGACAGGACGACGGCGTTGCTGATGTAGCCGAAGAAGTAGAGGAACAGCGGGGAGCTGTCGCGGTTGTCGATGATCCAGTCGTTGGCCCGGCCCAGCGGTCCGGACAGGTCGACGGTGAGGGCGCCGGGCCAACTGCCGCTGGACCAGTGGGCGTCGGCGAGCGGCACGAGGACCGCCGCGGCGAGCGCGAGCAGCAGCAGCTTGTGCGCCGCCCGGTGCCGGAGGACGCCGGGCAGGGCGAGGCGCGGGGCGGGTGCGGTGACCGTGGCCATCAGACCGCCTCCCTGCCGCTATCGGCGAGCTCCGCCCCCGCCACGACGTCCAGCAGCCGTGCCTGGTCGACCACGCCCAGACAGCGGCCGTCCTCCACGACACACGCGGGCCGGCCGCTGCGGGACACGACCTTGATCGCCTCGGCGACGACCGCGTCGGCCGCGAGCGCGCCGGGGTGCTCCGCTCCCCCGCAGTCCCCGGGCCGCATCGCCGTACGGACCGTCATGACGTCGGCGCGCGGTACGTCCCGTACGAACTCGCGGACGTAGTCGTCGGCCGGGGAGCCCACGATCTCCTCGGGGGTGCCGAGTTGGACGATCCGGCCGTCGCGCATCAGGGCGATGCGGTCGCCGAGCTTCAGCGCCTCGTTGAGGTCGTGGGTGATGAAGACCATCGTGCGGCCCTCCTCGTGGTGCAGCCGGACGACCTCCTCCTGCATGTCCCGCCGGATCAGCGGGTCGAGCGCGCTGAACGGCTCGTCGAACAGGAGGACTTGGGGATCCACCGCCAACGCCCGGGCCAGGCCCACGCGTTGACGCTGACCGCCGGAGAGCTGAGCGGGTCGGCGCTGCTCCATCCCCTCCAGGCCCACCTTGTCGACGACCTCGGCGGCCCGGCGGCGGCGCTCTGCCTTGCCGATGCCCTGGATCTCCAGGCCGTAGGCGACGTTGTCGAGGACCGTGCGGTGCGGGAGGAGGCCGAAGTGCTGGAAGACCATCGCGGCGCGGTGGCGGCGGAGTTCGCGCAGCCGGTTGCGGTCCATGGCGCGGACGTCCTCGCCGTCGATGGCGATCGTGCCCGCGGTCGGTTCGATGAGGCGGGTGAGGCAGCGGACCAGGGTGGACTTGCCGGAGCCGGACAGGCCCATCACCACGAAGACCTCGCCCTTGCGCACGTCGAAGGAAACGTCACGGACGGCGGCGGTGCAGCCGGTGCGGGTGCGGAGTTCGGCGGTGTCGAGGGCGGCGAGTTCGGGGTCGGCGGGGATCTGGCCGGCCTTCGGACCGAAGACCTTCCACAGGCCCTCCACGGAGAAGACGGGACTGTTCACGGCAGTTGAGGTACTCATCACGCACCGCCCCCGATCAGGTCGACGGCCCGTTCGCCGACCATGAGCACCCCGATCATCGGGTTCACGGCGGGCATCGTCGGGAAGACGGAGGCGTCGGCGATACGGATGCCGGCCAGGCCGCGGATGCGCAACTCCGGGTCCACCACGGCCAGTTCGTCGGTCTCGGCGCCCATGCGGCAGGTGCCCGCCGGGTGGTAGACGGTGTGGGCGACCTTGCGGGCGTACTCGCTCAGTTCGGCGTCGCCGAGGATCTCCGGGCCGGGGGCGACTTCCCGCTTGAGCCAGCCGGCGAGGGGTTCGGTGCGGGCGATCTCGCGGGCGATGCGGATTCCGTCGACGAGGGTGCGGGCGTCGTAGTCGTCCTCGTCGGTGAAGTAGCGGAAGTCCAGGGCGGGTTTGACCGAGGGGTCGGCGCTGGTCAGGTACAGGCGGCCCCGGCTCTTCGGCTTGGGGATGTTCGGGGTCATGGAGACGCCGAACTCCGGGCGTTCGTAGCCGAGTCGCTCGGGGTTGTCGGTGAAGGGGACCTGGTAGAAGTGGAACATCAGGTCGGGGCCCGGGTGTTGGGGATCGCGGCGGACGAACAGGCCCGCGTCGGAGTCCATCGCGGAGTTCTCCGGGATCGGCCCGTCGGTCTCCCAGACGATCACCGACTCCGGGTGGTCGAGGAGGTTCTCGCCGACGCCCGGAAGGTCGACCGCGACCGGGATGCCGAGTGCTTCGAGATCCTTGCGCGGGCCGATTCCCGAATGCAGCAGCAGGCGCGGGGAGTCGACGGCCCCGGCGCAGAGGACGACCTCGCGGCGGGCGCGGACGAGGAGTTCCTCGCCGTCCTCGGTGCGGACGTGCACACCCTCGGCGCGGGTGCCGTTCAGCTCCAGCCGGTGGGCCCAAGTCTCAAGGAAGAGCGTCAGGTTGGGGCGCTCGTCCATCACCGGGTGGAGATACGCCACGGACGCGCTGGACCGCTTGTTGTCCTCGGGGTGGTAGGCGAGGTCGAAGAAGCCGACGCCGTCCGTGAAGGGGGCCCTGTTGAAGCCCTCGATGCGCGGGACGCCGAGCGCCTCCTGGGCCGCGTCGACGAAGTCGCGGGCGATGGCGTTCCGGTCCTTCTCGTCGACGGGGACGATGTTGTTGAGGAGGCGGGCGTAGTACGCCTCCATCGAGATCGCGCCCCAGCCCTTGGCGCCGGCAGCCTCCCACTCGTCCCAGTCGGACGGCAGCGGCTTGAAGGCGATGAGGGTGTTGTGCGAGGAGCAGCCGCCGAGGACGCGGGCGCGGCTGTGGCGGATGTGGGAGTTGCCGCGCGGCTGCTCGGTGGTGGGGTAGTCGTAGTCCAGTTCGCCGCCGAGGAGGCCCATCCAGCGGCGCAGGGTCAGTACGTCCTCGCGGCCGACGTCGCTGGGGCCGCCCTCGATGACGGCGACGGTGACGTCGGGGTTCTCGGTGAGGCGGGAGGCGATGACGGAGCCGGCCGTTCCGCCGCCGATGACGACGTAGTCGTATACGTGGGGGGTCTCAGGCATGGAGCAACTCCGGTTGGGGGTGGTGTTGTCGGGTGCGGGTGCGTTGTGGCTGGTCGCGCCCACGCGGCGGAGCCGCATGTCGGCACAGACCCGCGCCCCTTGGGTGGGCCGCAGATCCCGGCGTCAGCCGGTGAACCAACGCACCGGCCCCGGCGCCAGGTTCTGGTACACGTGCTTGGCCTCGCGGTACTCGGCGAGTCCGGAGGGGCCCAGTTCCCGGCCCACGCCGCTCTTGCCGAAGCCGCCCCACTCCGCCTGGGGGAGATAGGGGTGGAAGTCGTTGATCCAGACGGTGCCGTGCCGGAGCCGGCCGGCGACGCGGCGGGCGCGGCCCGCGTCCGTGGTCCAGACGGCGCCCGCGAGGCCGTACTCGGTGTCGTTGGCGAGCGCGACCGCCTCGTCCTCGGTGCGGAACGTCTCGACGGTGAGGACCGGGCCGAAGACCTCCTCGCGTACGACGGTCATCTCGCGGTGGCACTGGTCGAGGACGGTCGGCTCGTAGAAGTAGCCCGTGGCGGGGAGGGTCGCGGACGGCTCGGGGCGCCTGCCGCCGGAGCGGAGCACCGCGCCCTCGGCGAGGGCACCGGCGACGTACGACTCGGTCCTGGCGCGCTGTTGTTCGGAGACGAGGGGGCCGCACTCGACGCCGTCCTCGGTGCCGCGGCCGAGGCGGATCTTCGCGGCGCGGCGGGCGAGTTCGGCGACGAAGCGTTCGCGGACGGTCTCCTCGACGATGAGCCGGGAGCCCGCCGAGCAGACCTGGCCGCTGTGGATGAAGGCGGCGTTGAGGGCCTGGTCGACGGCGGTGTCGAAGCCCTCCTCGGTGGCGCAGGCGTCGGCGAAGACGACGTTGGGGTTCTTGCCGCCGAGTTCGAGGGCGACCTTCTTCACGGTCACGGCGGCGGCCTGGGCGACCTTCGTGCCGCTGACGAGGCCGCCGGTGAACGAGACGAGGTCGACGTCGGGGTGCTCGGCGAGCCGGGCGCCGACCGTGTGGCCGGGGCCGGTGACGATGTTGGCGACACCGGCCGGGAGCCCGGCCTCGACCAGCAGCTCGATGAGGGCGATCGTCGTGAGCGGGGTGATCTCGCTGGGCTTGACGACGAAGGTGTTGCCGGCCGCGAGGGCGGGCGCGATCTTCCAACTCGCCTGGAGGAGGGGGTAGTTCCAGGGCGTGATCAGCGCGCAGACACCGACGGGCTCGTGCACGACGACGCTGTGGACGTCGGGCGTGCCCGCGTCGACGACCCGGCCGGGGGCCTCGGCGGCGACGAGGTCGGCGAAGTAGCGGAAGGCGTCGGCGACACAGTCGATGTCGACCCGGCCCTCCTCCACGGTCTTGCCCGCGTCCCGGCTCTCCAGCAGACCGAGCCGCTCGCGGTCGCGCAGCAGCAGGTCGGCGACGCGGCGCAGCAGGGCGGCACGCTCGGCGACGGGCGTGCGCGGCCAGGCGCCCTCACCGCGAACCCCCGCACTGCCGCGCCCGTCGCCCCCGTCGCTGCCGTCGAAGGCGGCGCGGGCGGCGGCGACGGCTATGTCGGTGTCCTTCTCGTCGCCCTCCGCGACCACGGCGAACGGCAGCGCGTCCGCGGGGTCGATGATCTCGCGGGTGGCACCGGAGGCCGCTTCCAGCCACTCCCCGCCCGCGTGAATGGTCTTCCCCGCCTGCTGTTCCGTCTTCTCCGCCATGATCGGTACTGCCTTCCGTTCCTGTTCAGCGCCCGAGCGTCACCCAACTGTCACTCCCGGGGACTGCGAGCGCCTGCCCGGACGGTCCGTATGCATGCGCGATGCCTGGCCGAAAGTGGGCCGAGTCACTGAACAAGGGCACAAAAGCCGCACCACCGTGGACTCCGGCCACTCCTTTGACTAAAGTCAAAGAAGTATGGAGCCAGTAACGGAATCCGCACCGGAAGTACGGCCGGAGGACATCGCCGCCCTCCGCCGCTTCAACCGCTACTTCACCCGCCGTATCGGCGCCCTCGACGACCACTACCTCGGCCAGGACCGCCCGCTCGGCGAGGCCCGGCTGCTCTTCGAGATCGGTGACGGTGTCTCGCTGCGGGAGCTGCGCGCCCGGCTCGCCCTGGACGCGGGCTATCTGAGCCGGATGGCGAAGGCCCTGGAGGCGCAGGGCCTGGTCCGGCTGACCGTGCCCCCGCACGACACCCGGCTGCGGCTGATCGAACTGACCCCGGCCGGACGGATCGAGGTCGAGGAGCAGCACCGCCGCGCCGACGCGCTCGCCTCCGGCCTCCTCACCACCCTCACCGCATCCCAACGCACCGAACTCACCCACGCGTTGGCGACCACCCAGCGCCTCCTCCGGCTGGCCGCCATCACGGTCGCCCTGGTCGACGGCGCCGCCGAGGACGCCCGCGCCTGCCTCGACGCCTACGCCGCCGACATCGACGCCCGCTTCCCCGAGGGCTTCGACAAGACCGATCTCGTACGGCCGGAGGAGGTGACCGGGGAGGCAGGCGCGTTCTTCGTCGCGTACGAGGAGGGACGGCCGGTCGCGTGCGGAGCGCTACGGACCCTGGAGCCCGGGGTCGGCGAGATCCGGCACGTCTGGGTCCACCCCGACGCCCGCCGCCTGGGCCTCGCCCGCCGCATCCTGACCGAACTCGAACTCGCCGCCGCGGCGCACGACTTCGCCGTCGTACGACTCGACACGCACGCGACGCTCACCGAGGCGCAGGCGATGTACCGGGCGTGCGGCTACACGGAGATCCCGGCCTACGTCGACCACGTCTACGCGTCCCACTGGTTCGAGAAGCGACTGCCCGGCGCCCGCTGACCCACACACCTCGCGTACCGGTCCACCAATGCCCACACGCACTATCGCGTCCGGCGGGAAACGCGTAATATCGCGTTGCGTCCGAACATCAACTCCCCTCACGCATCACCCAGTTGAGGAGCCCCCGTGCCCACCGCCCTCCTGAACCCCGTCCTCGACCTGGTGACCCTCCGCGCCACCCTCACCGCCGCCGAGCCGATCACCGCCCGGATGCGCCGGCTGCGCGTCGAGGGCAACACCCTCGCCGGACTCGACGTCCGCCCCGGCCAGCAGGTACGCGTCCTGGTCGGCGGCCTGACCCTGCGCACGTACTCGGTGTGGCGCTACGACCCGTCCGGCGCCGTCGAGTTGTGCGTGCTGGACCACTCCGAGGGGGGACCCGGGGCCCGTTGGGGGAAGGGCGTCGGCGTCGGCGAGCAGGTGCGGCTGCGGAAGCCCGAGGGGACCTTCACCCTCCGGCCCGACGCCTCCCACCACCTCTTCGTCGGCGAGGAGACGGCGTCCGTCGCCTTCGGCGCGATGCTGGCCGCGCTGCCCGAGGGGGCGCGGATCTCCGGGGCCGTAGAAACGGAATCGGACGCGGACCGGCTGCCGCTGACCCACTCCGACCGTCTCGACTGGCTTACCAGGGGCGGGACTTCACTCCCGGACGCGGTGCGGGACCTCGCCCCCGGGCCGGGCGGGATCGCCTACGTCGCCGGGGAGGCCCGGACCGTGCAGGCCGTACGGCAGGTGCTCGTACGGGAGTTGGGCTGGGACCGGCGGTCCGTCCTCACCAAGCCGTTCTGGGCGCCGGGGAAGCGGGGGCTGGAGTAGTCAGCAACTCGCGCCGGCCGGGCAGAAGGAACCGATCGCGGTGGTGAGCGGGGCGCGGACCAGCGCGGGATCGAGGGACTCGGGGCCACTGGACCGGATCGCGTAGAGCGAGCCGTCGGCCGCCGTGAAACGGTGGTCGATCACCCGGCGGGCGCCCTTGTCCTGGTCGTCGTAGCGGTAGGTGAGTTCGGCCCAGGTGGGGCCCGAGGTGCGGTCGAGGACCTGGTAGCCGGGCTGGCGGGCGAAGCCGTAGCCGGGGTCGTTCTCGGCGAGGTCGAGGGACAGCGCCGGGGAGTTCTCGGTGATCCGGAAGATCTGCAGGCGGCGGGTGCCGTCCGGGGAGTCGTAGGAGACCACCGGGGCCTTGGCGCCCTGCCGTTGGGCGCGGGTCCAGCCGCGGGGGATCTCGACGGTGTAGCCGGTGGGGTCCTGGGCGGTGCGGTACGACGATCCGGGCCCGGTCGCACCTGCGCCTGCGCCTGTGCCCGAACTCGCGCCCGCGCCCGCGCTCGTACTCGTACTCGTGTCCACGTGGTCGTGCGCGACGCGCCCGTGTGTGACGTACCAGAAGCCGCCACCCGCGCCCGCGCCCAGCACCACGGCGGCGACGACCGCGAGGACCACCCGCCGGACCCGGTGGTCGGGAGCCGGAGCGGGAGCGGGTGCGGAAGCCGGAGCCGGGACAGGCGTCGGCGGCGACACCCACGCCGGCGGGGTCAGCGAGGTCTGGGTCTCGGCCGTCGACCACACCGACCAGGGCGCCTGCCCTCTCTCCTCGCTCGGCCCGCGCTCCGCCCCGAAGCCGTTCCAGTCGCTCATCACGAACCCCCCGAATCACCCCACCGCGTGCCTCTTCGTACACCTTCCGAAGTTAGCGGCGGAAACAGGGAACGGGCCCTGTTCCGGCCGAAACCGGAACAGGGCCCGTGCATGCCCGTGACAGAGCCGTGGCGAACGGCTCCCGGGGGTGGCTCAGATGAGGCCGAGGGAGCGGACCGCGTCGCGCTCCTCCTCCAGCTCCTTCACCGACGCGTCGATGCGGGCGCGGGAGAACTCGTTGATGTCCAGGCCCTGGACGATCTCGTAGACGCCGTCCTTCGTGGTGACCGGGAAGGAGGAGATGAGGCCCTCGGGGACGCCGTAGGAGCCGTCCGAGGGGATGCCCATGGAGGTCCAGTCGCCGTCCGCCGTGCCGTTGACCCAGGTGTGGACGTGGTCGATGGCGGCGTTCGCGGCGGAGGCCGCGGAGGACGCGCCGCGGGCCTCGATGATCGCGGCGCCGCGCTTGGCGACGGTCGGGATGAAGTCCTCGGCCAGCCACTTCTCGTCGTTCACGGTCTCGGCGGCGTTCTTGCCGGCGACCGTGGCGTGGAAGATGTCGGGGTACTGGGTGGCGGAGTGGTTGCCCCAGATGGTCAGCCGCTTGATGTCGGCGACCGTGGTGCCCGTCTTCTTCGCGAGCTGGGTCAGCGCGCGGTTGTGGTCGAGGCGGGTCATCGCGGTGAAGCGCTCGGCCGGTACGTCCGGGGCGGCGGCCTGCGCGATGAGCGCGTTGGTGTTGGCCGGGTTGCCGACGACGAGGACCTTGATGTCGTCCGCGGCGTTGTCGTTGATGGCCTTGCCCTGCGGCTTGAAGATGCCGCCGTTGGCGGAGAGCAGGTCGCCGCGCTCCATGCCCTTGGTGCGGGGGCGGGCGCCGACGAGGAGGGCGACGTTGGTGCCGTCGAAGGCGACGTTCGGGTCGTCCGTGATGTCGATGCCCTGAAGGAGCGGGAAGGCGGAGTCGTCGAGCTCCATCGCGGTGCCCTCGGCGGCCTTGAGCGCCGGGGTGATCTCCAGGAGACGCAGCCGGACCGGCACGTCCGCGCCGAGCAGCTGGCCGGAGGCGATGCGGAAGAGCAGGGCGTAACCGATCTGGCCGGCCGCGCCGGTGACGGTGACGTTCACGGGAGTGCGGGTCATGGCGTTCTCCGTATGACAGCTGGCGGTGGGGCGGCACTGCCCCGGGGTGCGGGACGTACAAATGATCGATCTCTTGGCGTCAAGAGATCCACCGGTCAGGCTATCGCGCATCCGGGATCGCGGACTGCCGGGTCCGTGTGGCCCACCCCACAGCGCCCGGTTCGGGGCACGGAAAAGGCGGCCGTCCGGCTCGGGAGAGGAACACCGGACGACCGCCGTGGGGGGTACCGGGGGTCCGGACTCCCGTGGGGGTGCTGACCGCCTGCCCCGATCCGGGCCGGCCATTCCTCACGTTCACCGAATCCCCACAGACGCGTCCTGCGCGCCCTAAGTCGTGCACCCCTTCTGTCCCGAGGCCAGCGTCACGCAGGCCTTCGCCTCGCCGGCGTCCTTCACCGCCACCATCGGGGTGTAGGCGATGGTGTCGCCGGCCGCGGTGATGCCGTCGCTCTCCTTCGTGGTGCCCGCACTCACCTGCACGGAGTCCCCCGGGACACCCGCGGTGATCCGGCCCCAGGCGGCGCCGCAGGTCTTGCTGTAGCGGACCTCGACGACGGTCGTGCCGACGGTCGCGGTCTTGGCGGTCGTCGCCGCGCCCGCGTCCGTGGTGCAGCCCATCGCCTCGGCGTCCTTGCCGGTGCAGCCCGCGCCCGCGCACTTCACTCCGGCCGGCAGGTCGGGGTTCGTGCTGACGGACGGCGAGGCCGAGGTGTGCGTGGCGCTCGTCTTCTTGTCCCCGTCACCCTTGTTGGTGAACAGGAACACGGCCGCGATCACGACCAGCACCCCGACGACCCCGGCGACGAACATCAGCAACCGCCGTCTGGCACCGGCCAGTCCGTCCGGCGGCCCGGGCCGGGGCGCCCGCGGCAGCTCGCCGTGCGGCACCGGAGTCTCCGGCCCCCGCCCGGCCCCCGGCCGGGCAGCCGCCGGTCCAGCGGCAAAACCACCCGCGCCACCGGACTGCCCCGCCCCGGACGCCGACCCCGAATACCCCGCCAGCCCCCACGAGTTGCCGACCTGCGAGGCACCTTCCCGTACGTCGGGCTCGGGCGCCGCCGGCTGCGGCGGCACCGTCGGGGACACCCCCGCCGGGCCCGCGATCCCCGGGGTCGCGGTGGCACTCCCGCCCTTGCGGGCCGCCTTGCCGCCCTCGGCTTTCCCGCCCTCGGCCTTGCCGCTCTGTGCCTTGCCGCTCTGTGCGCTCGCGGGAGGCGCCCCGAACTCGCCGAGCGCGGCCCGCGCCTGGGAGATCCGCATCGCCTCCATGGTCATGTCGTGCCGCATCTCGGAGCGGCTCCAGGCCCGTTCGGCCAGCTCCCACATCGTGGTCAGATGGACGGGATGGGTGCCGGTGACCTCCGCGAGGGCGACGATCGCGCCCTTCGGCGCGAGGAGCCGGCCATTGAGATAGCGGTCCCAGGACGTCTTGCTGTAACCCGTGCGGTCGGCCACCGCCGCGACGCTCAGGCCGCTGCGGTCCACGAGCCGGCGCAGCTGACCCGCGAACTCCTTGACCTGCGGATCGAGTTCATCCGGCAAGGCCCTCCAACGAGGCATTGCTTTCCCCCCTCTGCCCTGAATCGCCCACGCTAACGCGGTTGTTGGTCGAGTTCGTTGCAAATCCGCAAACTTGTCAATACATCGACACACTGGGCACATACCGGCGTTCACCCGAGCACAACGGCCCCCACAACGGCCATGAGAAACATGAGCACCAGCAGCACCAGCAGCACCAGCGCGTACCGGAGCAGCCCTCCGCCGGGCCCGCGCTCCCCCTTCTCGGGCGGCGTGTCCCACCAGGGCAGGGTCGGATCGTCCCGGTACTCGTCCCCGTCGGCCGCCCGCTCCGGGACGGTGACCGGGCGGGGCCAGGCCTGCACCGCCAACTCCCAGCGCACCCCGATGCGTTCGGGGTCGGCGCCGGCCACCCGGCACAGCGCGACGACCGCCTGCCGGGGCGGCGGCTGGCCCGCGTTGAGATAGCGGTGCCAGGAGGACTTGCTGTACGCGGTGCGGGCGCCGAGCGCGGCCAGGCTCAGCCCGGTGCGGTCCTTGAGGAGGCGCAGGTGTTCCACGAAGTGCCGTACCTCCGCCGGGAGTTCGTCCGGCAGCGGCTGCCAGCCGCTCATCGCACCTCCACCGCCCGCCCGCTCGCCCGCCGGCCCGCCCCACTTGCCCGTTCCGAGCGAAATGACGACGCCGGAAGGGGAACGGTTCCCTCGTCGCGGCGGGGTGCGGACCGCGTAGCGAAACGGTCACCTCCCTGCCACAGCGCGCTGACAGCCGTTGAACAGCCCGCTCACCGCGCGGCACGCTGAAACGCAGACGGCGGCGCGTCCTTGCTCGGGGGAGGGGACGGGCCGCCGTCGTGTGTCGTGAACCGACCGGCTGTCAGCTGGTGTTGACCGTGTAGTGCAGCGTGTCCTTGAGGAACGGGATGACCAGCCACGGCTTGGGCTGCGCCATCATCGCCAGCAGGACGATCGCGAGGCCGAGCACGCAGTAGGTGACGACGTCGGTGAAGCGGGAGCGTACGGCGAGCATGCCGACGTCCGGCACGACCCAGCGCAGGACGGCGCCGGCCAGCAGGGCGGCGCCGATGAGCAGGGTGCCGTAGCGGAAGACGTCGAAGGCGGTCAGCAGGAGGCCGAGGCCGACCGTGCAGAGCACCGCGAGGATCGGCCACTGGCGGGCCGGTGCCGGGGCGGCACCGGACGCGGCCCGGCCGCCGCCCTCGGGGCGGGCGGTGTCGCGGGTGAAGAGGGGGAAGCGGCGGGTGGTGCGGCGCGGGACGCCGTCGGCGCCGGGGGCGCTGACGGGGTCCGTCACCTCGATGTCGTCCACGGCGTCCGTCCCCGTCCCAGTCGTCCCCTTGCCCGCCGGTTCCTTGCCCGCCGGTTCCTTGCTGTCAGGCGACACTGCGCTCCGCCGCCTCGACCACGTTGACGAGAAGCTGGGCGCGGGTCATCGGGCCGACTCCGCCGGGGTTCGGGGAGATCCAGCCTGCGACCTCGGCGACGCCCGGGTGGACGTCGCCCACGATCTTGCCGTCGGCGTTCCGGGAGACCCCGACGTCGAGGACGGCGGCGCCCGGCTTGACGTCCTCGGGCCGGATCAGATGGGCGGAACCGGCGGCGGCCACGATGATGTCGGCGCGCTTGAGGTGGGCGGAGAGGTCGCGGGTGCCGGTGTGGCACTGGGTCACGGTCGCGTTCTCGCTGCGCCGGGTGAGCAGGAGCGGCATCGGGCGGCCGATGGTGACCCCGCGTCCGACGACCACGACCTCGGCGCCCTTGATCTCCACGCCGTAGCGGCGCAGGAGGGTCAGCACGCCGTTCGGCGTGCAGGGCAGCGGGGCGGGCTCGTTGAGGACGAGGCGGCCGAGGTTCATCGGGTGGAGGCCGTCGGCGTCCTTGTCCGGGTCCATCAGCTCCAGGATGCGGTTCTCGTCGATGCCCTTGGGGAGCGGGAGTTGGACGATGTAGCCGGTGCAGGCCGGGTCCTCGTTGAGTTCCCGGACGACCGCCTCGATCTCCTCCTGCGTGGCGGTGGCGGGCAGTTCGCGCTGGATGGAGGCGATGCCCACCTGGGCGCAGTCGCGGTGCTTGCCCGCGACGTACTTCTGGCTGCCGGGGTCGTCCCCGACCAGGATCGTGCCGAGGCCGGGCGCGACGCCCTTCTCCTTCAGCGCCGCCACGCGGGCGGTCAGATCGGACTTGATCGCGGCTGCGGTGGCCTTGCCATCGAGAATCTGGGCAGTCATGAACCCATACTCGCGGATGACACCCTCCGGGTTCCAATCCGCCCCCGAAGGAGGACCTGCCTCACCAACTCGGAGCGGGCTTCCCACCATGATCGCCAGGATTCCACTTGTACAACATATCGGGAATGCGGCTGGACAAGTAAGCAAGAACTAAAGAACGATGAGCGGCGCAGTACCGCGGCATTGCTGGGGGGAGCGGGCCGCATCTGTGATCTTCCTCCAAGCGTTCCGCGACGTCCCCGCACTACCAACGGAGGAAACCGCGCCATGAGCTTTGGCGACCCGAACAACCCATACGGCCAGCCGCAGCAGCCCCCGCAGGGGCAACCGGGCTTCGGCCAACCCCCGCAGAACCAGCCCGGTTACGGCTACCCGCAGCAGCCCCCGCAGGGGCAGGCGGGTTACGGCTACCCGCAGCAGGCCGGCCAGCCTCCGTACGGAGCCTATCCGCAGCAGCCCGGTGGCCAGATCCCCGAGGGCTACGCGAACGTGCCCGGTCTCGGTGTGGTCGAAGTCGGCACCTACGGCGCGCGGTTCGGCGCCCGACTGCTCGACATGGTCTTCGCCTACATCATCGTCATCATTCTCAACGTGATCATCTTCGGAGCCGCCTTCGCGAGCTCCAGCGGCAGCGGGTCGAGCGGGCTGGCGATCGGCTCACTCCTCGCGTCGCTGCTGGTCTCCGCGCTCACGTTCATCCTCTACGACGTCATCTTCGTCAGCACGATGGGCACGACACCCGGCAAGATGATTCTCGGCATGCGCATCGTGAACTCACGCACCGGCCAGAAGCCGACCTTCGGCCCGGCCCTGGTCCGGTGGGGCTTCCCGATCGGGCTCGGCTACATCACGTGCGGCCTGGGATACGTCCTGATCGTGATCTCGCCCTTCTTCGACAACACCGGCCAGCTGCGCGGCTGGCACGACAAGGCAGCGAACACCATCGTCATCAAGAAGTGACGAGCGATACGGCCAAGGGCGGTGCCCCCAGTGGGGCACCGCCCTTGGCCGTACATCTCCGGGTCAGTGGAAGAAGTGCCGCGTCCCCGTGAAGTACATCGTGACGCCCGCCTTCTTCGCGGCCTCGACCACCAGCTCGTCACGGACCGAACCGCCCGGCTGGACAACGGCCTTGACGCCGGCCTCGGTGAGGATCTCCAGCCCGTCCGGGAACGGGAAGAACGCGTCCGAGGCGGCGAACGAACCCTGGGCACGCTCGGCGCCCGCCCGCTCGACCGCGAGCCTCGCGGAGTCGACGCGGTTGACCTGGCCCATGCCGACGCCGACCGAGGCACCGTCCTTGGCGAGCAGGATCGCGTTGGACTTCACCGCGCGGCAGGCCTTCCACGCGAAGGCGAGGTCGGCGAGGTCGGACTCGGACAGCGCCTCGCCCGTCGCCAGCGTCCAGTTGGCCGGGTCGTCGCCGTCGGCCTGGAGCCGGTCGGTGACCTGGAGCAGCGCCCCGCCGTCGATGGCCTTGAACTCGACCGCGTTCGCCGGGCCGCCCGGGGCCTTCAGCACCCGGATGTTCTTCTTCTTGGCGAGGGCCTCGAGCGCGCCCTCCTCGTAGTCCGGCGCGACGATGACCTCGGTGAAGATCTCGGCGACCTGCTCGGCCAGCTCCTTGCTGACCGGCCGGTTGACGGCGATCACCCCGCCGAACGCCGACAGCGGGTCGCACGCGTGCGCCTTGCGGTGCGCCTCGGCGACGTCCGAACCGACCGCGATACCGCAGGGGTTGGCGTGCTTGATGATCGCGACACAGGGCTCGGCGTGGTCGTAGGCGGCCCGGCGCGCGGCGTCCGTGTCCGTGTAGTTGTTGTACGACATCTCCTTGCCGTGCAGCTGCTCGGCCTTGGCGAGACCGCCGCCCGAGGCGTCGACGTAGAGCGCGGCCGGCTGGTGCGGGTTCTCGCCGTAGCGCAGGGTGTTCTCGCGCTCCCAGGTGCCGCCGAGGAAGTCGGGGAACTGCGACTCGTCGACCGGCGCGTACGAGGACGCGAACCAGCTCGCCACGGCCACGTCGTACGAAGCCGTGTGCTGGAAGGCCTCCGCGGCGAGCCGCTTGCGGGTGGCGAGGTCGAAGCCGCCGTTCTGTACGGCGTTCAGGACGTCGGCGTAGCGTGCGGGGCTGGTGACGACCGCGACCGAGGGGTGGTTCTTGGCGGCGGCGCGGACCATGGAGGGGCCGCCGATGTCGATCTGCTCAACGCACTCGTCGGGAGAGGCGCCCGAGGCGACGGTCTCCCGGAACGGGTAGAGGTTGACGACCACCAGGTCGAAGGGGGCCACGCCCAGCTCGTCGAGCTGCTGGCGGTGGCTCTCCAGCCGCAGGTCGGCGAGGATGCCGGCGTGCACCTTCGGGTGCAGGGTCTTGACCCGGCCGTCCAGGCACTCGGGGAAGCCGGTCAGCTCCTCGACCTTGGTGACGGGGACGCCGGCGGCGGCGATACGGCCGGCCGTGGAGCCCGTGGAGACGAGTTCCACGCCCGCCTCGTGCAGGCCGCGCGCCAGCTCCTCGAGGCCGGTCTTGTCGTAGACGCTGACGAGCGCCCGTCGGATGGCTCGCTTGTTGCTCTCGGCGGTCACTGGATAACTACCTTTCGTCCCTCGATGCGATAGCCGTTGCGGGCCAGCCGCCCCACGACATCGACGAGCAGCCTTCGCTCGACTTCCTTGATGCGCTCGTGCAGAGCGCTCTCGTCGTCCTCGTCCCGGATCTCGACCACGCCCTGAGCGATGATCGGTCCGGTGTCGACGCCGTCGTCGACGAAGTGGACGGTGCAGCCGGTGACCCGGGCGCCGTACGCGAGCGCGTCCCGTACGCCGTGGGCCCCCGGAAAACTGGGCAGCAGGGCGGGGTGCGTGTTCACGACCCGGCCGCCGAAACGGGCGAGGAACTCCTTGCCCACGATCTTCATGAACCCGGCCGACACGATCAGATCGGGCTCGTACTCCTCGGTCGCCGCCGCGAGGGCCGCGTCCCACTCCTCGCGGGTCGCGAAGTCCTTCACCCGGCACACGAAGGTGGGCAGTCCGGCGCGCTCGGCGCGGGCCAGGCCCTCGATGCCCTCGCGGTCAGCGCCCACGGCCACGATCCCGGCTCCGTACGCCGTCTCGCCCTCGGTCGCGATGGCGTCGAGCAGCGCCTGAAGATTCGTACCGGAACCGGAGACCAGCACGACAAGGCGCTTGGCCACGGGCTTGGCGGCCACGGCGGGGCCCTTTCTCGGGGGAGCGGGGTGCGTGCGGGCGGCCCGTTCGTGCATTCATACGAATGCTTCGCGCCCCGGGATACGGGGAAGTCTACGAAGCGGCCGACCGTCAGCAACGATACCGGCACACCGGACAGCCCCCACGGGACGGGGGCGTGGCCGGAAGGTAGCGTCTGGGGAGAGCGGGTTCGGGAACGCGGTTGTCGTGCGACGCGTTCACGAAGTGACAGCTCATGTCGGAGAGACGTATTCAACAAGGGGAAGACGCTCACTTGATGCCGGACCGCAGTCCCCGACTCCTCGCGTTCCCCCCGCAGTCGTTGCAGGGAGGGGAGCGCGGCACCGTGCTGCTCCGGGAGCGGCCCTCGTCGCCGCCGGACGCGCCCTCGGAGGGACAGAGCGGTGCGGGGCAGGACGACAACCCGTTCGCCCCGCCGCCCGAGGGCACCCCGGACCGGCCGTGGCAGCCGCGGCGCCCGGAGGGCGGCGACAGCGACGCCTCGAAGGGGGACGGCGGTCGTTCGCCGTGGGGCAGTCAGTGGAGCGACCGGCAGCCCGGGCGTTCCCAGGGCGGCTTCGGCGACCGGCCCGGCGGCCAGGGCGGACCCGGCGGCGGCCCCGAGGGCCCGAGCGGTCCCGGCCCCGGCCAGGGCATGCGCTGGGACCCGACGGACCCGGCCCAGCGGCGCGCCCGCTACGCCCTGCTGAGCGGCATGTGGGCCTTCTTCTTCGCCCTCTTCAGCTGGCCGTACGTGGCCCTGCTGCTCGGCGCGCTGGCCCTCTACTGGGGCGGCAGCGCCCTGCGCGCCAAGCCCCGCCCCGGCGACCCGGACACCCCGGCCGCGCCCGAGCCGGCGGGCCGCCCCCAGACGACGGCAGCGGTGAGCGGCCTGGTCACCGCGTCCCTCGCCATCGCCCTGGTCGCCGCGATGTTCGTCGCGCAGCTGGCCTACAAGGACTTCTACACCTGCACGAACGACGCCCTGACGAACGAGGCGAAGCAGTCCTGCAACCAGCTCCTGCCGAAGGATCTGCGGGGCTTGCTGGGAACCGCCAACTGACGGACGGCGCCGGTCAGTTCGGCCCGGACCCGTCCGTGGGTTCCGGGCGTTCCGGCTGTTCCGGTGGAGTCGCCGCCTCCCGCAGAGCCGCCCAGCGGGCCTCGCGGGAGGCGTCGTCGTACCAGGGGGTGGGCGAGGGCCCCGACGGGACGTCGGCGGGCAGGAAGTCGTACGGATCGAACGTCGGATCGTGGTCGTAGGCGATGTACGGCTGGTCGACGGGAGGCTGGACCGGTACGGGAACAGGTACGGGCGTGGCCTTCGGCCTGCGGGTGAACCGACCCCGGGCGGCGGTGAACGGCTTCAGGAGGCGGCGTCCCGGCGGAGCGTCCGGCGCCTCCTCGGACGCGTCCTCCCGCGGCTTCCCGATCATCGGCTTCGGCACCCTGGGTTCCCGCAGTCGCCACGCCCGCAGCCCCGTCGCCGTGGGCACCGCGACCACCGCGAGCCACGCCAGCGCCGCTCCCCCGGTCTGCCACCACACCGGCCCGAACCGCGCGAGCGCGGCACCCCCGAGCGGACCACCCGACAACTCCGCGAACAGCGCCAGCGCCACGGCGCACAGGGCGGCGGCGAGCAGCGCGGTGGCGGCGGTACGGCCCTGCGGCCAGGGCGACGACGCCGGACCGCCCGCGCTCCCCGACTTCGTCAACTGGCCCTCGCCGTCGCCCCGTTGCCCCACCGCGACCCGCGCCACGAACCACCCGGCCAGCAACCCGGCGGTCAGCGGCACCAGCCCCGCGAGCCAGTTCAGCGGGGTTCCGGCGCCCGCGTCCGGGACCGCCGCGAGGAGCGGGAACGGCGGGAGCAGCGGGGCCGGGGCCGAGGAGAGGGGGTCCACCGTGTGGCGGGCGCCGAGCGCGAAGCCGGGGCCGAGGGCGTAGGCCGCCGACCAGACCGCCGCGTTCGGGATCAGCGCGAGGCAGAGCAGCAGCACGGCGAACCGGCCCGACAGCGCCTCCGTCAGCCGCAGGAACGAGGTCTGCGCCGCGCCGCCGTGCCACACCAGGGACGCCGTGAGCAGCAGCGCGCCGCCCCCGACGAACACCGCCGTGCCGATACCGGCGGCGCGCACCGCGGTGCCGATCCGGGCCCGGGACTCGCGGGCCTCCGGGCCGAGGACCAGGCGCCGCAGCCCGGCCGGCAGCAGGACCAGCACGCTCAGCACGGGTTCACGCGGGCGCCCGTACGCCGTCCAGACGCCGGAACCTGCCGCGCCCGCCGCGAGCAGCGGGAGGCACACCGCCGTCCAGCTCCAGGAGGGGGAGAGTTCGCCGCCGGACGCGTAGAGCCCGGCGCCGGTGCCGACGGCGAGGTAGCCGAGGGCGACGCCGGTCCAGGCGGTGCGGGCCGGGACCGGCGGGATGTCGGTGTCCTCGTCGGCTCCGCCCAGCACGGCGTCCCGGGCCGCCCGGTGCAGCAGCCAGACCGGCAGGACGAGGAGGAGCAGCGGGGTAACGCCGACGGGGGCGGGGATTCCGGAGAGGGTGTCGGTGCGGACCAGTTCGACGCCGTGTGCGAGGAGCCAGAGCGCGGCGGCCATGTGCAGGGCGCCGCCGGGTCCGCTGTCCGGGTACGGCGAGCTGATCCACAGCACCATCACGAGCACGGCGAAGGAACCGAGACCGAGCCCCGCCGCGACCGCGCCACCCAAGAGGCTGGCGGCCAGTCCGGGGGATCGGTCGCGCATCCGGGTGAGGAGGGGCGACAACGACGGTCGGCGGTGGGTCATCGGCATCACGACCGCCATGCTCCCAACGACACGCGCTTTCTCGTCGTAACAGGCGAACCTCCGAAGTGTCGCTCAATATATATTTATGTACTTTTTCGTACGAAGGGGCATCCGGTGACGCAGACCCCTGCAACCCCGCTCCCGCCGCCCAAGGAACGCCGACGGCTGCGCGAGGCCGCGTCCCTGACGCAGGCTCAGCTCGCGGAGCGGGTGGGCGTCAGCCGCGCGACGGTACGCGCGTGGGAGACCGGCCGCACCTCACCGCGCGGCCGGAAACGGGACGCGTACGCGCAGTTGCTCAACGACCTGGCCGAGGACTCCCCCGCGGTGGAAGAGACGGAGGCAGCGGTGGAAACCCTCGCCGCAGTGGTGCCGGAGGCTCAACCGGAGCCGCCGCACACCGACATCGTCGTCGTCGAGATCCCCGTACCGCACACCGAGCCGGCGCCCGCCCCCCTGACCCCCGCTCAGGCCTTCGACGCGCTCTACGCGTTCTGCGCGCCCTCCCTCGTACGGCAGGCCTATCTGCTGACCGGGCGGCGCGAGTTGGCGCGGGAGTCGGTCGAGCGCGCCTTCCAGACCGCATGGCAGCGCTGGCCCGAGGTGGCAGTCGACCGCGATCCGGCCGGCTGGGTGCGCTCGGCCGCGTACGAGTACGCGCTCTCCCCCTGGCACCGCTTCCGCCCCAGATACCGCCACCCGGAACCCCCGCCCCCGGCCCCCGCCGACCGCGCCCTGCTCACCGCACTCCTCCGCCTCCCCCCGTCGTACCGCCGCACCCTCCTCCTCTACGACGGTGTCGGGCTCGGTCTCGCGGAGATGGCGGCGGAGACGGAGGCGAGCACGCCGGCCGCGGCCAACCGGCTGCTGCACGCGCGCGAGGCGCTGGCCGCGCAGCTCCCCGAGCTGTCCGACCCCACCGAACTGAACCGGCGGCTGACCGAACTGGCCTCCACGGGGCGGTTGCACGCGGCGAAGCCGCCGGTGGTTCGTTTCGTGGGTGAACGCCGAACCGTGTTCTGGACCCGGGCGGCGATCGCGTTCACCGTCACGATCATCGGCGCGACGACGCTCACGGTGCGGACGGCTCCGACACACTACGAGCCGCCGGTTCCTTTGGGTCAGCGGGTGGAGGGGGTGCCGGCGCGGGCTGTTCAGGGGGCGTTGTCGGCGGAGGAGGTGGCGCTGAGGGATCGGCTGCGTAGCGGGATGACCGCTGGGCCGGAAAGGCTGCTTCCGTTGAGTCGATAAGTGCGGGCCGGTGGGGGCTGGTCGCGCAGTTCCCCGCGCCCCTGAAACGCACGGTGCCTTTAGCGTTTTTAGGGGCGCGGGGAACTGCGCGAGCAACCATGACGCACCCGCACCCGACAACGCACCGATGGGCTCGCTCCAACCCACGGAGCGAGCCCATCGACGTGCAGCTACGTAACTCAGCCGGCCAGAATCTCGCGCGCCAGCTTCGCCGTCTCCGTCGGCGTCTTGCCGACCTTGACGCCGGCGGCCTCAAGGGCCTCCTTCTTCGCGGCAGCCGTGCCGGAGGAGCCGGAGACGATGGCGCCGGCGTGGCCCATCGTCTTGCCCTCGGGCGCGGTGAAGCCCGCGACGTAACCGACGACCGGCTTCGTGACGTTCTTCGCGATGAAGTCCGCCGCACGCTCCTCGGCGTCGCCGCCGATCTCACCGATCATCACGATCAGGTCGGTGTCGGGGTCAGCCTCGAACGCGGCGAGCGCGTCGATGTGCGTGGTGCCGATGACCGGGTCGCCACCGATGCCGACGGCGGACGAGAAGCCGATGTCACGGAGCTCGTACATCATCTGGTACGTCAGCGTGCCGGACTTCGAGACCAGGCCGATACGGCCCGGCTTGGTGATGTCGCCCGGGATGATGCCGGCGTTCGACTGGCCCGGGGTGATGAGACCGGGGCAGTTCGGGCCGATGATCCGGGTCTTGTTGCCCTTCGCGACCGCGTACGCGTAGAACGCGGCCGAGTCGTGGACGGCGATGCCCTCGGTGATGACGACCGCGAGCGGGATCTCGGCGTCGATCGCCTCGACGACGGCGGCCTTGGAGAAGGCCGGCGGTACGAAGAGGACGGATACGTTCGCACCCGTCTTCTCGATCGCCTCGGCGACCGTGCCGAAGACCGGGATCTCGGTGCCGTCGACGTCGACGGACGTGCCGGCCTTACGGGGGTTGACGCCACCGACGATGTTGGTGCCGTCCGCCAGCATGAGCTTGGTGTGCTTCATGCCCGTGGAGCCGGTCATGCCCTGGACGATGACCTTGCTGTCCTTGGTGAGGAAGATAGCCATGGCTGTTTTGTCCCTCGTCCCTTACTTCGCAGCCGCGAGCTCGGCGGCCTTGTCGGCCGCGCCGTCCATGGTGTCCACGCGCTGGACCAGCGGGTGGTTGGCGTCGGAGAGGATCTTGCGACCCAGCTCGGCGTTGTTGCCGTCGAGGCGGACGACGAGGGGCTTGGTGACTTCCTCGCCCTTGTCCGCGAGCAGCTGCAGCGCCTGCACGATGCCGTTGGCGACCTCGTCGCACGCGGTGATGCCGCCGAAGACGTTGACGAAGACCGACTTGACGTCGGGGTCGCCCAGGATGATCTCCAGGCCGTTCGCCATCACGGCCGCGGACGCGCCGCCGCCGATGTCGAGGAAGTTGGCCGGCTTCACGCCGCCGTGGTTCTCACCGGCGTACGCGACGACGTCCAGGGTGCTCATGACGAGACCCGCGCCGTTGCCGATGATGCCGACCTCGCCGTCGAGCTTGACGTAGTTGAGGTTCTTCGCCTTGGCGGCGGCCTCGAGCGGGTTGGCGGAGTCGTGGTCGACCAGCGCCTCGTGCTCCGGCTGACGGAACTCGGCGTTCTCGTCCAGCGAGACCTTGCCGTCGAGGGCGATGACACGGCCGTCGGCGACCTTGGCGAGCGGGTTGACCTCGACGAGGAGGGCGTCCTCCTTGACGAAGGTGTCCCACAGGGTCACCAGGATCTCGGCGACCTGCTCGGCGACGTCGGCCGGGAACTTGGCCTGCGCGACGATCTCGCGGGCCTTCTCGATGCTCACGCCCTCGTTGGCGTTGACCGGGACCTTCGCGAGGGCCTCGGGGTTCTCCTCCGCGACGACCTCGATCTCCACGCCGCCCTGGACGGACGCCATGGCGAGGAAGGTGCGGTTGGTGCGGTCGAGGAGGTACGAGACGTAGTACTCCTCGACGATCTCGGGCGCGGTCTCGGCGATCATCACCTTGTGGACCGTGTGGCCCTTGATGTCCATGCCGAGAATGTCCGTCGCACGCGCGACGGCCTCGTCCGGGGTGGCGGCGAGCTTCACGCCACCGGCCTTGCCACGGCCGCCGACCTTCACCTGGGCCTTGACGACGGACTTGCCGCCGAGCCGCTCTGTGGCTGCGCGGGCCGCCTCAGGCGTGTCGATGACTTCACCGGCCAGCACCGGTACATCGTGCTTGGCGAAGAGGTCCCTCGCCTGATACTCGAACAGGTCCACGCGCTTCCGTCCTCAGTGATCTCGCGGTTCGTTGGATGCGTGGGCGTGCCGCGAAGGGCAACGTGACGTCCGCTGTCACAAGGGAGGCGCACACGGTGACCGAGCGCGCGGCATGTCCGTCTCGCAGGTTATCGCTGCTTTCGGAGGGCCCCTAAATCGAGGGTCACACCTGAGCGGTGATACCTGTCACATGATGCCGGAATCGGTGACACGGAGTGCCGCGGACGGGGCGTACGGGCGGTCGCTCAGGCGGGTCGTCTCGGGCGGGGTCCCGCCGGGTTGGGGTTGGCCCGGCGGGACCCCATACCGCGAAGCGCGCCCCCGGACAGACCGACGGCATTCGGCCGTCCGGGGTCACTGCCTCACGGAGTCTGTTACTCCCAGTGCCGGACGGTCCGGGTGCACACAATGTGTGCGGCGCGCGCGGTCCGCGCGGCCCGCGCGCCCTGGATGGCCGCGGCGGCCCTCACCCGGGACCCTCGCGGGACGGAGACCACGGCATCGACGAGACGTCGCCGGACTTCGGCCGGGGTGATGTCGGTGCTTGTGGTCGCGCTCATGGTCGTGCTCGTGCTGTGGCTCATCGGTACGTCGGTTCCTCAGGCGTTCCAGAAAAGGAGACATGGCGACATTCCGGGCAGACCAACTGCCCGAAGAGCCTGCCTAGCCTGGGAAGACGGGAACGTCCCGGTACCTGTCCCGGGTCTCCGCGGCGTCCGCACGCGCGTCGGCACCGGGCACGAACCGCACGAACACCCGGTTGTCCAAGGTCACGGCCTGCGCGTCACAGTGCCGCGAGGTGCCGCCGTCCACGGCCTGCTGGTCGCGCGAGGCGCCGTCCGGGTCACCGCTGGGTGCCTGGCGCGCCGGAGCATGCCTGACGGACGGCACATGACGTACGACCGCACGCCCTACGGCGCCGATCTCGTCGGCGCCGACGAGCGGCCCGTACGTCACGCCTGTCTCCACGGCCGCCTCAGCGGGCCGCGCCGTCGAACGATGCCCGCCACCCGAAGGCCGCGGGGCCGACCGGACGGGCGTCGGCACCGCCACCGGCGCGGTGTGCGCCGGAGGCTCCTGCACCGGGGGCACGGGCTGACTCGGCACTACGGGGACCGGGGGCAAGGTGGGCAGCGAAGGCAAGGTGGGTAAAGAAGGCGCCTCGGCCAGCACCGCGGTCACCGTCTTCGTCACCACGTCGGTCACGGGCCGCACGACCCGCTCCACGGTGTCCGAGACCGGAGCCGGCACGGGAGCGAGAACAGGAACCTGAACCGGAACCCGAACCGGTTTCACCACCACCGGAAGCCCCGGCCCGCCGAGACTCACCGGCTTACCCGGAATCCCGTCGGCCGCCTGCGCCTGTCCCCCGCACAGCAAGCCGAGCACGAACAACCCGCCCACCAGCAAGGCCAGTTGAAGAGCACGCCGCCCAACCGCCGTACGCATCACGCGCAGGGCGGCACCGGGTATCGCGGCGGGCCAGATCATGAGGCGACGATCCTCGCACGGGCCGCCCGAGGACGCGCAACCCCCCTGCCCCTCAAGCCCGTTGTCGCCCCGGGCCCGTTCGTCAGGCCGTGTCGGGTATCGGCAACGGCCGCTTCTCGATCGCCGCCGCCATCACCTCCGGGAAGAGGTCGGGCGTACAGGCGAAGGCCGGCGCCCCCAACGCGGCCAGCGCTGCGGCGTGTTCGCGGTCGTACGCCGGCGCCCCCTCGTCGGACAGCGCGAGCAGCGTCACGAACTGCACCCCCGACGCCTTCATCGCCGCGACCCGCTTGAGCATCTCGTTCCGTATGCCCCCTTCGTAGAGGTCGCTGATCAGCACGACCACCGTCTCCGCGGGGCGGGTGATCTGCGACTGGCAGTACGCGAGCGCCCTGTTGATGTCCGTACCGCCGCCGAGCTGGGTCCCGAAGAGCACGTCCACCGGGTCGTCGAGCTGGTCGGTGAGGTCGACGACCGCCGTGTCGAAGACGACGAGCCGGGTGTCGATCGACCGCATGGACGCCAGCACCGCCCCGAACACGGACGCGTAGACGACGGACGCGGCCATCGACCCGGACTGGTCGATGCAGAGGACGACCTCCTTCTTCACGGACTGGGACGCCCGCCCGTATCCGATCAGCCGCTCCGGCACGACCGTCCGGTACTCCGGCAGGTAGTGCTTGAGGTTGGCCGCGATCGTGCGGTTCCAGTCGATGTCGTGGTGGCGCGGCCGGTTGATACGGGCGCTGCGGTCGAGGGCGCCGGTGAGGGTGGCCCGGGTGCGGGTGGCGAGCCGCTTCTCCAGGTCCTCGACGACCTTGCGCACCACCATCCGTGCCGTCTCCTTCGTGGTCTCCGGCATCGCCTTGTTGAGGGAGAGCAGCGTGCCGACCAGGTGCACATCCGCCTCCACCGCTTCCAGCATCTCCGGTTCGAGCAGCAGCGCGGACAGCCCGAGCCGGTCGATGGCATCGCGCTGCATGACCTGGACGACGGAGGAGGGGAAGTACGTGCGGATGTCCCCGAGCCAGCGCGCGACGGACGGCGCCGACGCCCCGAGCCCCGCCGAACGGTCCTTCCCCGGCCGCTCCTTGTCCCCCCTGCCGTACAGCGCGGCCAGCGCCCCGTCCATCGCGGCGTCCCGCCCGGACAACGCACACCCGGTGCCGTCGGCCGCGTCACCCCCGAGCACGAGCCGCCACCGCCGCAGGCGCTCCTGCCCCGGGTCCGGGGCCGGGGCCGGATCCGGACCCGGCCCCGGCCCCGCGACTCCGCCGGCGCGGCCTGCGCGGCCGGTCCCAGCCACCCCGTTCACCGTCACCGCCGTCGCCCCCGTCACGCCGGTCGCCCCCATCTGGCCGGTCGCCCTCGCCGCGCCAGTCGTCCCCGCCGCGCCGGCTGCCCCCGTCCCGCCGATCGTCCCCGTTCCGCCAGTCGTCCCCGCCGCGCCGGCTACCCCCATCCCGCCGATCGACCCCATCCCGCCAGTCGTCCCCGCCGCGCCGGCTACCCCCATCCCGCCGATCGACCCCATCCCGCCAGTCGTCCCCGCCGCGCCAGCTGCCCCCGTCCCGCCGATCGTCCCCGTCCCGCCGATCGTCTCTGTCACGCCGACTGCTCCCGTCCCGCCTGCTGCCCCGCGCGCTGTCGCCCCCGCCCCACCAGTCGCGCCAGTCGCCGTAGCACCATTCGCCGTCATCCGCGCACCCCCGCACGCAGCCCTTCCCACAGCGGCACGACCCGCACGGCAGTCGGCGGACGACCCTCGGTGCGCCGCCCGGCGCCCGCAGACTGAGCCCGCTCCCCCGGCCTCTTCGTGTCCTTCCTACCGCTGCTCGCCGTCTTCATCACGCCACCCCCACAAGCTCGTTGTCGCTGTTCCCCACCATGTCGTCCAGCCCCAGCATCAGCCGCAGCACCGGCACCACCGCGTCCGCCCGCCCGGCATCCACCTCCGCGCCGAACCCGGATATCCCGACCGCCGCCGCCACCGCGCCCGCCTGCTTCCCGGGCCCGCGGCGCACCAGCTCGCCGAGCGTTCTGCGCACCCCCGGCTCGTACGCCGAGAACGTGCGCCGCAGCAGCGGCAGTACGTCCGTGAACGCCTCCGCCGACACCCCGGCCAGCCACGCGTCCACCAGAGCGAGCAGCCGCTCGTCGTGCACCAGGAGCAGCCCGCCCCCGCCTCCGACGAAGCCCTCGATCCACGCCGCCGCGTCCGCCGGCGGTGTCCCGGGCGAGAGCACCAGCCCCATCAGCTGGGCCGCCTCGTCCGGCCCCAACTCCCCGCCGTCCAGCAGAAGTCGTACGGCACGGCCCCGGATGACGCCCGGCACGGTGTCCCGCGCGGAGAGCGTCCGAAGCACCGCACGCCAGCGACGACGCAGGTCGCCGTGGCCTAGGGCGGTGGCATCGCCGTGGCCGGGGACTTCACCCCGGCCAGCCCCACCGACCTCCCCCAGCAGTGCCACCGCCCCGTGCACCGCGTCCACATGGCGTCGCATTTCGTCCGCCGCGTCCGCGTCGAGGGCCGTGCAGGCCGGGGGCAGGCCGACGAAGATCCGCTCGGCGAGGCCGGCGGCGACCTCCGTCAGCGCGCCGGTGTCGGTGCCGCGTACGTCGCCGTAGCGCAGCGAACGGACCAGGGCGGGCAGCGCCTGGGCGAGGTGGCCGACGTCGGTGTCGAGGGCGGCGCGGTCGGCGAGGACGCGCATCACCACGGGGAGCGCGTCCGGGAGTTCGGCCAGCAGGCAGTGCTCGGCGAGTGCGGTGACGTCGGAGAGGCCCTGTGCCGCGACGGCGTCCGCCTCCGCCTTGGCGTTGGCCGCGGCGAGCACGGTGGTGCCCCAGACGCCCGCCTCGGCGACCCGCACCGCCAGCTCCGGTTCCCAGCGCAGCCGCCACGTCTCCCGGAACGTACCCGTGCTCCCCCGCGAGGCGACCGGCTCGCCCCACTCGACACCCAGCAGCCGCAGCCGGTGCAGCAGTCTGCTGCGCGCGGCGTCGGTCTCCTTGCGCAGGTCGAGCTCCAACTCCCGCTCCAGCGCCTCCGGTTTGATCCGCAGCCTGCGCTGCTGCCGGTCGAGGTCGCGCTGCAACGGCACGGCGGGGGCGCCCGGCGGCACCTCGCCCAGCACGTCCCCGACGACGAGCCGGTCACGCACCAGGGACAGCGGGACGTCCGAGCCCTCGCACATCACCGCGCGTACCGCGTCGGTCGTCTCGCCGAGCCCCGGCAACGGCCGGCCGCGCATCACCGCGAGGGTCTCCGCCAGCCGTACCGCCTCGATGACATGGGCCGGGGAGACGATGCGGTCCTCCTCCCGCAGCAGCCCCGCGACCTTGGTCATCCACCGCTCGACCGGCCGGTCCGGCGCCGCGAAGAGATGGCCGTACCAGCCCGGCGAGTCGATGCCCGCGCCGTATCCGCCGGCCCGGGACAGCCGGCGGTGCGTCCACGGCACCCAGGTCAGCTCGGCCTTGACCTTGGGCAGCCCCTTCAGCAGGGCACGGTCCGCCGCGACAGCCGCCCGCTGCCGCAGCGCGGGCACATGCCAGGCCCCGCACACCACGGCCACGCAGTCCTCGAACTCCCGCTGTGCCGCGCGCACTTGGAGCCGCATGTACGCCTCGCGGACCAGGTCCCGGTCGTGGCCGCCGACACCGTACGTCTCGCGCAGCGCCCCCATGGCCTCCTCCAGCGCGGTGAACGGCGCGAACGGGTCCCGGTCCCCCACACCCCGGTGCTCGACGACGTCCTCCCACCAGCGCTCGGGGTCGTCGTACCCCGCGGTCTCGGCGAGCACGGCGAGGGGGTCGACGCGGATGTCGGGGCCGGAGGGAGTCTCCGGGTCCGTGGGGCTCTCTTCCTGCTCCTCGCCCGTGGGTTTGTCCTCCCTCCCCCATGCCAGCGTGTGCGCGGCCGGGAGGTCGATGAAGCGGGCCGGCACCCCGTGCTCCAGGGCCCAGCGGATCGCGACCCATTCCGGGGAGAACTCGGCCAGCGGCCAGAAGGCCGAACGGCCGGGCTCGTCCACGGCGTGGGCGAGCAGCGCGACCGGCGGTCGCATGTCCTCCTCGGCGGCCAGCGGGATCAGCGCGTCGGCCTCGGGCGGCCCCTCGATCAGTACGACCCTCGGCCGGGCCGCCGCCAGCGCCGCCCGCACGGCCCGCGCGGAACCGGGCCCGTGGTGCCGCACCCCGAGCAGCAGCGGTCCGACGCCCGGACCACCGACCCCCTCAGTACCCGTCACTTCGTCCCCCTCGCCTCCGGATCAGACTCCACGCGGTGTCGTCGTCGGCCAGTCCCCTGGACTCGCTCACGCGCTCACCTCCCGGCAGGCCCGGTAGAAGTCCTTCCAGCCGTCACGCTCCCGGACGACCGCTTCCAGGTACTCCTGCCAGATGACCCGGTCGGCGGCCGGGTCGCGGACGACGGCGCCGAGGATGCCCGCGGCGACATCGCTCGGCCGCAGCAGTCCGTCACCGAAGTGGGCCGCCAGGGCAAGGCCGTTGGTGACGACGGAGATCGCCTCGGCCGTGGACAGCGTGCCGCTGGGCGACTTCAGCTTCGTCCGCCCGTCCGCCGTGATCCCGTCGCGCAGCTCGCGGAAGACGGTCACCACCCGGCGGATCTCGTCGACGCCCTCCGGCACCGCCGGCAGATCGAGCGAGCGGCCGATCTGGTCGACGCGGCGGGCGACGATGTCGACCTCGGCGTCCGCGCTCTCCGGCAACGGCAGCGCCACCGTGTTGAAACGGCGGCGCAGGGCGCTGGAGAGGTCGTTGACGCCGCGGTCGCGGTCGTTCGCCGTGGCGATCAGGTTGAAGCCGCGGACGGCCTGCACCTCCCCTCCCAACTCCGGTATGGGCAGCGTCTTCTCCGACAGGATGGTGATCAGCGAGTCCTGTACGTCGGCGGGGATACGGGTCAGTTCCTCGACCCGCGCGGTCATCCCCTCCGCCATGGCCCGCATGACGGGGCTGGGCACCAGGGCGTCGCGGCTCGGGCCGTTGGCGAGCAGCTGCGCGTAGTTCCAGCCGTAGCGGATCGCCTCCTCCGGGGTGCCGGCGGTGCCCTGGACGAGCAGGGTCGAGTCGCCGCTGACCGCCGCCGCGAGGTGTTCGGACACCCAGGTCTTGGCGGTGCCGGGCACGCCGAGCAGGAGCAGGGCGCGGTCGGTGGCGAGGGTGGTGACGGCGACCTCGACGATGCGGCGCGGGCCGACGTACTTCGGCGTGATCACCGTGCCGTCCGGCAGGATGCCGCCGAGCAGGTAGGTGGCGACCGCCCACGGCGACATCTTCCAGCGGGCCGGGCGCGGCCGGTCGTCCTGTGCGGCGAGCGCCGCGAGCTCGTCGGCGAAGGCGTCCTCGGCATGCGGACGCAGTGCCTCCGGCCGCTCGGCCGGCTGCTGCTCACTCGCCTGCGCGTTGATGGGTTCTGCGGACACAGTCATGGCTGAGGCCCCCTCCAGCTCGGCCGGTTCGGATCTGGTGTCCACCGTGCACCACGCCACTGACAATGCGATCTGACCTGCGGAAATGTCGGAGCCAGGCCGATTGTCAGTGCCGGGATCTACCTTCGATGTCATGACTCAGCAGGGGGTGCGCTGGACGGCTGACCAGGTGCTGGCACTGGCGCCTGACGCAGCGTCACGCAAGGCGGGAAGCAAGCTCGGGGCGGCGGGGCCGTGGTCCGAGGCGGGGAGTTCTGACGAGGGGACGGTGTGGGGGCTGTGCAAGGGCAGCGGCAGCAAGCCGTATCAGACGGTCGTCGACATCGCGGACACCGCGGGTCCGGCGTACAAGTGCAGTTGTCCGAGCCGCAAGTTCCCGTGCAAGCACGCGCTGGGACTGCTGCTGTTGTGGGCGGGCGAGGACGCCGCGGTGCCGGCCGGGCAGGCGCCGGACTGGGCCGAGCAGTGGCTGGCGGGGCGGCGGAAGCGGACGGAGGAGAAACGGGCGGCGGACGCGTCCGGTTCCCCAACCGCCGCTGATCCGGAGGCGGCGCGGCGCAGGGCGGAGCGCCGGGCCGAGCGGATCACCGCGGGCGCGGGCGAGTTGGAGCAGCGGCTGACGGACCTGCTGCGCACCGGGCTGGCCTCGGCGGAGCAGGCGGGGTACGGGGTGTGGGAGGAGACCGCGGCCCGCATGGTCGACGCGCAGGCGCCCGGACTGGCCGCGCGGGCAAGGGAGTTGGGGGCGATCCCGTCCTCGGGGTCCGGCTGGCCGGTGCGGCTGCTGGAGGAGTGCGCGCTGCTCCACCTCCTCGACCGGGCCTGGCTGCGCCGCGAGCGGCTGCCCGACGGCCTGGCGGCGACGGTCCGTTCCCGCATCGGCCTGCCCGGATCGGCGGACGGCCCGCCGGTGCGCGACAGTTGGCTGGTCCTCGCCCAGTACGACACGGCGGACGCGAAGCTGACCACGCGCCGCATATGGCTGCACGGCACGGCGTCGGACCGCACGAGCCTGCTGCTCTCGTACGGCGCGGCGGGCCGCGCTCCGGAGCTCGCGCTGCCCGTCGGGCTGGCCCTGGAGGCGGAGGTGTCCGCTTTCCCCGGCGCCGGGCAGCTCCGGGCGGCCCTGGGCGAGCAGTTCGCGCCGCCCGGGCCGACGACGGCACGGCCGCGAGGCGTGACGACGGAGCAGGCCGCCGTCCGCTACGGGGAGGCGCTGCGGGACGACCCGTGGCTGGACGCGGTCCCGGTGACCCTGGACCGGGTGGTGCCGACCCCGGACGGCGACTCCTGGCAACTGGCCGACGCCGACACCGAGTCGGCACTCCCTCTCACCCCCACCGCCCGCTCCCGGCCCGGCCTGTGGCGGCTCGTCGCGCTCTCCGGCGGCGCCCCGGTCAAGGTCTTCGGCGAGCTGGGCCACCGGGGCTTCACCCCGCTCACGGCCTGGCCGGAGGCGACGGGAGAGCCGGTGTCCCTGTGCTGAGCACATCCATCGAATCGACGGTGTCGCCGTGCCGACCGCACGCACCAACCCGACGGAAAGGCACCGCATGAACAGCACCTCCGCCTCGGGCGACTGGGAGGACCTCGTCACCACGGCGCTCCTCGGCACGGACCGCCGTACGCCTCCGTGGTGCGCGCCGGGCCAGGACGCCCCCGTGGCGCTGCTGGACGCGGCGGCCGTGGAGACCGTACGGCGGCGGGCGGGGCTCCGTCCGGCGCGGGCGGCCGAGCGGCCGGAGCCGGCCGTGCCCGACCCACGTCCGGCGCTGCCCGTGGCGGCGGCCCGCAGACTGGTGATGCTCCTGACCGACCGTCCTGGTACGGGTGGCGGGGGACGCCGGGGTACCTCGCCCGATCTCATGGAGTTGCTGCCCCAGTGGCTCGCGGCGGCCAACGCGCGCGGTTTCGGCGCGCCCGTCCAGGTGCTGCCCGCGCTGCTGGACGCGGCCCGGGGGCGTACGGATCTGCGGCCTGCGGCACTGGAGTTCGCGGGCCCGCGCGCGTTGTGGCTGGCCCGGCTGAACCCTGACTGGCGGTTCGCGCTGCGCGCCACCCCGGGCGGCGGCACGGCCCTGCCGGACCTCGACGACCCGGGCCAGGTCCAACAGCTGTGGCAGGAAGGGCTGTTCGCCGAGCGGGTCGCCCTGCTCGCGGCGATACGGGCTCAACGACCCGTGGTCGCACGGGAATTGCTCGTCACCACCTGGGCGACGGAGCGGGCGGAGGACCGGCTGATGTTCCTCGACTCGCTGCGGACGGGACTCACGGCCGAGGACGAACCCTTCCTGGAGCAGGCGTTGGCCGACCGGAGCCGCAATGTGCGGGCCACGGCGGCGGAGTTGCTGTCGGCGCTCCCGGACTCGGCGCTCGCCGCGCGGATGGCGGTCCGGGCCGCGGCCTGCGTCGCGGTGGACCGTACGCGTGACGAACCCGGCCTGGTCGTCGAGGCGCCGCACGAGTGCGACCCGGGCATGGAGCGGGACGGTGTGGTCGCCAAGGCTCCGGCGGGACGCGGTGAACGGTCGTGGTGGCTGGGCCAGTTGGTGGAGGCGACGCCCCTCGGGACCTGGGAGCGGCGGCTGGGCGGCCGTACGCCCCGGGAGATCGTGGCACTCGCGGTGGCCGACGACTGGCGGAGCGAACTGCACGCCGCGTGGTGCCGGGCGGCGGTGCGGCAGCGGAACGCGGAGTGGTCCCGGGCGCTGCTCGGTTCGCCGTCGGCGCCCGAGGCGGGCGGGCCGGGGGCGGTGTCGCTCGCCGAGCGCGCCAAGCTGCTCAGCACGCTGGGCGGGGGCGAACGGGCCGAGTGGGTGGCCGGGTTCATCGCGGCGCAGGGGTTGTCCGAGGCGTTTCAGTTGCTCGGGGTGTGTGCGGTGCCGTGGGCCGCGCCGCTGGGGCGGGCCGTGGTGGACTCGCTCAACATCGCGCGGGACGCGGGGAGTTACCCATGGAGTTTCAGTGGGGTGATGGGACTGGCCGAGCGGTGTCTCGACCCGGCCGAGGCGAGCCGGCTCGACGGGTTGCTGGCGGTGCCGGACGAGTCGGAGGACGCGGCGCCGGGAGCGGGGGGTTACTGGGCGGAGGCGTTCCAGCGGCTGGTGACGACGTTGCGGTTGCGGGCGGCGATGGCGCGGGAGCTGGAGGGGCCGTAGAAGCTGCGGGGGTTGGAGGCGCCGTAGAAGCTCGGGGGCGACGAAACGACCGGCGCCGAGACGCGGGCCCCCGCTCGCCGTCGGCCCTACGCCCCGGCCGGTTGCCGCACGTTCTCCCGTACCCAGTCGACGATGGACTGCGTGGTCGCCCCGGGGGTGAAGATCTCCGCGACGCCCTTCTCCTTGAGGGGGCCGATGTCCGCCTCGGGAATGATCCCGCCGCCGAAGACGAGGATGTCCTCCGCCTCGCGCTGCTTCAGCAGGTCGATCACGGCGGCGAAGAGCGTGTTGTGGGCGCCGGAGAGGATGGAGAGGCCGATCGCGTCGGCGTCCTCCTGGATCGCGGTGTCGACGATCTGCTCGGGGGTCTGGTGGAGGCCGGTGTAGATGACCTCCATACCGGCGTCGCGCAGCGCCCGCGCGATCACCTTGGCGCCGCGGTCATGGCCGTCGAGCCCCGGCTTGGCCACCACCACGCGGATCGGACCGGCTGCCACACCCATCACTGCCTCCATGAAGCGACTGCGTTCGCCCCTACCGACGGGTACCGCGGCACCCGCTCCGGCGCGGGGAGTGAACGAACGTTATCTCCAGCATCCCGCAACCGGCAGTTTCGCGGCGGATACCGAGGGGGAAATCACACGATGGGACACGTTCACCGCGCAGCGTTCCAGCGGGAACAAGCGCAACGGGAGCCGCAACGAGGTCGCCGCACCACCGCGCCGCAGGCCGCGCGCCGTGGTGGTGCGGTGCATCGGCGCAGGCACGAAGGGCACGCAGGGCAGGTGCGCCACGCCCGCCCGCGCGTACCCCTCGCGCACCGTCGGTGGTCCTCGCGGTGGCCTCCCACGAGGGCACACGGGGGACGGAGCTGTCGTTCCGTGTGCCGACAGGAGGTCGGCCATGAAGGTCACCAGGGCGGTGCAGCCCTTTCTCCCCCTCTGTCAGCGTCTTCTGCCCAGCAGGCTGGCGGGGCTCTCCATGACCCTCCTCAAAGCGACGGCCCTCGAGATCGCGATCCTCGCGGGCCATCTGCTCCTCTATCCGTCGGGCATCACCCAGGAACGCAGGCTGCCGCGTCCTCCGGCCCCCTCCCCGGAGGACGCGGCACCGCTGCCGACCGAGGCAAAGCCCCCGGTGGTGCTGTTGCACGGGTTCATCGACAACCGCTCGGTGTTCGTGCTGCTGCGCCGGACCCTGGCCCAGCACGGCCGACGGCCGGTCGAATCACTCAACTACTCGCCGCTGACCTGCGACATCCGTACGGCGGCCGAGCTGCTCGGCCGGCATATCGAGGAGATCTGCGAGCGCACGGGCAGTGAGCAGGTGGACGTCGTCGGGCACAGTCTCGGCGGGCTGATCGCCCGCTACTACGTGCAGCGGCTCGGCGGTGACCTGCGGGTCCGCACGCTGGTGACGCTCGGGACCCCGCACTCCGGCACCGCCGTGGTCCCGCTGGCCAACGCCCATCCGATCGTCCGCCAGATGCGGCCCGGCTCGGCGGTGATCGAGGAACTGGGCCTGCCCGCCCCCGGCTGCCGCACGCACTTCGTCAGCTTCTGGAGCGACCTCGACCACCTGATGGAGCCACTGGAGACCGCCCGCATCGACCACCCCGACCTGATCGCGGAGAACGTGCAGGTCAGCGGCATCGGCCACCTCGCGCTCCCCGTACACCCGGCCGTCGCGTCGGGCATCCGCCAGGCCCTCGACACGCCACGGCCGCAGGCACCGGCCGCCACTCGCCGGGGCGGCCTGACGGTGGCCTGACCGGCGCCGCGCTTCAACGGCGCGCGACTCCTACTGGTAGCAAGGATTCCCGCACCGAACGCTGACGGTGCCGGCCTCCCCGGCCGGGACCACCGCCGCACCCCGCTCCGGGGCGGGCCGGTGCGCCCGGCTGGTCTCCCACGGCGCGGGGGCGGCCGATGCCGCCGGACCCACGAGGCCGACCGTCGCCGCGGCCAGTACGACAGCGATCCCCGCACGCTTCCACACCCTCATGACGCTCTCCCCACGTCGAATGCCGTCGGCCGCAGTCAACGCGCCCGGCCTCCGGCGCGGGAAGCATTTCCATGCCCTTCGAAGCGTCCGCACAGGGCGCCTACAGCGCCTGAACAGTCTCTGACCTCGAACGCTATTCGAACGCCAGGCCAAACCCGTGCCCGCCGTCCCCCGAAACACGGCCGAATGCCCGTTTCCGGCGGACGCGAAACCAGAGGAAGATTGTCGGGCCCGCGTACTGCCGGGTACAGTCGCCGCACTGCTCTGGCAGCCCCTGTTGTCGAGGCGAATAGAGAAGTTGGTGAACGACCGTCACCCGTCGGGGATCATGACCACCCCGGCTCCGGCTTCCGATGCCACCTCGGCGCAGTACGCGTCGTACGGCGGGCAGGACGCTCAGTACGGTGACTTCACCACGTACGGCGACTACTCCGCCACGGGTTTCCACCCGGGCGCGGACAGCGGGCACAGCACCGCGAGCTTCGCGACCGACCCCCTCTTCGGCGACATGCAGAGCCACGACACCGGCTCGCACGCCACCGGCGCCTACGACTCCTCGGCCTGGTCCACGGGCGGTCAGCACACCCTGAACTACGACCCGTACGCGGCCCAGCACCACGCCGCCTACAACGATACGGGCGCCTACGAGACCACCGCCTGGTCGGCCGACTACCAGCAGCTGTCCGCCATCCCGCCGCAGGCCACCGGCCCCGACTACAGCGGCCAGTGGGATGCCAACGCCTGGCTCCAACCCGACCAGTCGGCCCATTCCGCCGCCCCCGCCGACCAGACCCAGCACTGGGAATGGGGCACGCAGGCCTTCGACACGGGCGCCTACGACGCAACGCAGTGGAACGCCGACGGCAGCCCCGCCGACGCGACCACCGCCTTCGAGCAGCCGTCGTACGACGGGACGCACGAGGGCACGTACGACGGGACACACGGGGACTCGTACGACGAACCCGCCCCGGACGGCGGCGAGTTGACCGCCACCGGTGAGATGCCGACCCTCGACGGGGCCGAGCAGGACCGGGACGGATCCGAGGCACAGCCGGAACTCCTCGAAGACCAGGAGGAGTTCACCCCGGCCCCGGCGACCGCCTCGCGGGCCGCGGGCCGTGGCGGGAGCCGTTCGCGGCGCCGTACGCCTCCGAAGCGGTCCAAGCTGATGACGATCGCCGTGCCGTCCGCGTGTGTGATGGGGGTGGCGGGGATCGCCGCCGCGTCCGTCGGCACACTGACCGGCGGCAGCGACTCGACGGCGTCCGCCTCCGACGCGACCTCGGTGAAGCCGTCCGTGGCGAACAACAAGCTGGACGCGCAGATCAAGAGCCTCTCGGCCGGCGCCGACGACTTCGCCGACCGGGCCAGCCGTACGCAGGAACGTATCGACCTCAAGGCCCAGCAGGAGGCCGAGAAGAAGAAGGCGGCGGCGGAGGCGGCCCGCAAGGAGCGGCTGCGCCCCAAGTACGTGCTGCCGGTGACGCAGAAGGGGCTCAGCGCCTACTTCGGCCAGGCCGGCGTCAACTGGATGTCCGTGCACACGGGCATCGACTTCCCCGTCTCGTACGGCACGACGGTGATGGCCGCGACCGACGGCGTCGTCAGCACGAAGTGGAACAGCGCCTACGGCAACATGCTGATCCTCACGGAGAAGGACGGCACGCAGACCTGGTACTGCCACCTCTCCAGCTACCGCGTTCCCTCGGGGACGACGGTGAAGGCCGGCGACCCGATCGCGTATTCCGGGAACTCCGGCAACTCGACCGGCCCGCACCTGCACTTCGAGGTGCGCCCGGCGGGCGGAGCGGCGATCGACCCGCTCCCGTGGCTTCGCAGCCACGGGCTCGACCCGACGTAACTCCCGCTCCCCCTACAGCTTTTCGACCGGCGCGTACCGCAGGAGCAGGCGCTTCGGCTTGGCCTCTCCGAAGTCGACCGTCGCCTCCGCGTTCGCCCCCGTGCCCTTCACTCCGACGACCGTGCCGAGGCCGAACTGGTCGTGGGTGACCCGGTCTCCGACGGCCAGGGACACGACCGGCTTCTCCGAGGTCCTGCGGGTGGCGAAGCCCGAGGCGCCCGAGGCCGACGAACGCGAACGGGTCGAGGACAGCGAGGCCGCGATGCCCGAGGCCGGACCCGTGGACGGCGGGGCCGCCATGGCGCCGGTCCGCTTCCACTCCACGTGCGCCGCCGGGATCTCCTCCAGGAAACGGGAGGGCGGGTTGTAGGACGGCTGACCCCAGGCGCTGCGCAGCGACGAGCGGGTGAGGTACAGGCGTTCCCGCGCGCGGGTGATGCCCACGTACGCGAGACGCCGCTCCTCCTCAAGCTCCTTGGTCTGGCCGAGGGCGCGCATGTGCGGGAAGACGCCGTCCTCCATGCCGGTGAGGAAGACGACCGGGAACTCAAGTCCCTTGGCGGTGTGGAGAGTCATGAGCGTGATGACTCCGGAGCCGTCCTCGTCCTCGTCGGGGATCTGGTCGGAGTCGGCGACCAGGGCCACCCGCTCCAGGAAGGCGGCGAGGCCGACAGGCGTCTCGCTCTCGCCGTCGCCCGCGGTGTTCTCCTGCTCGAATTCCAGGGCCACGGCGGCGAGTTCCTGGAGGTTCTCGATGCGGGTCTCGTCCTGCGGGTCGGTGGAGGCCTGCAACTCGGCGAGATAGCCGGTGCGTTCGAGGATCGCCTCCAGGACCGTCGCCGGTCCGGCGCCGGACTCGACGATCGTACGGAGGTCCTCCATCAGCGTGTTGAACTTCTTGACCGCGTTCGTCGACCGCGCGGCCATGCCGTAGGCCTCGTCGACGCGCTTCAGCGCCTGCGGGAAGCTGATCCTCTCGCGCTGCGAGAGGGCGTCGATCATCGCCTCGGCGCGCTCGCCGATGCCGCGCTTGGGGACGTTGAGGATGCGGCGCAGCGGGACCGTGTCCTCCGGGTTGGCCAGGACGCGGAGGTAGGCCAGGACGTCCCGGACCTCCTTGCGCTCGTAGAAGCGGACGCCGCCGACGACCTTGTAGGGCAGGCCGACGCGGATGAAGATCTCCTCGAAGACACGGGACTGGGCGTTCGTCCGGTAGAAGACGGCGACGTCCGAGGCCTTGGCCTCGCCCGCGTCGGTGAGACGGTCTATCTCCTCGGCGACGAACTGCGCCTCGTCGTGCTCGGTGTCGGCGACATAGCCGGTGATCTGCGCACCCGCGCCCGCGTTGGTCCACAGGTTCTTGGGGCGGCGGGACTCGTTGCGCTCGATGACCGCGTTGGCGGCGGAGAGGATCGTCTGGGTGGAGCGGTAGTTCTGCTCCAGGAGGATCGTCGTCGCGTTCGGGTAGTCCTCCTCGAACTGGAGGATGTTGCGGATCGTCGCGCCCCGGAAGGCGTAGATCGACTGGTCGGCGTCGCCCACGACGCACAACTCGGCGGGCGGCAGGTCGTGTTCGCCCGGCGGTACGTCCTCGTCGTGCGCGCCGGTGCCGACGAGTTCCCGTACGAGCGCGTACTGCGCGTGGTTGGTGTCCTGGTACTCGTCGACCATGACGTGCCGGAAGCGGCGGCGGTAGTGCTCGGCGACGTCGGGGAAGGCGCGGAGCAGGTTGACCGTGGTCATGATCAGGTCGTCGAAGTCGAGGGCGTTGGCCTCGCGCAGCCGCGACTGGTACATGGCGTAGGCCTGGGCGAGGGTCTTCTCGAATCCGTCGGCGGCCTGTGCGGCGAAGTCCTCCTCGTCGATCAGCTCGTTCTTCAGATTCGAGATCTTGGCGCTGAAGGACTTCGGAGGGAACTTCTTGGGGTCGAGGTCCAGGTCGCGGCAGACCAGGGCCATCAGGCGCTTGGAGTCGGCGGCGTCGTAGATCGAGAACGAGGAGGTGAAGCCGAGCTTCTTCGACTCGCGGCGCAGGATGCGCACGCACGCGCTGTGGAAGGTCATCACCCACATCGCGTTGGCGCGCGGGCCGACGAGCTGTTCGACGCGCTCCTTCATCTCGCCCGCGGCCTTGTTGGTGAAGGTGATCGCGAGGATCTGGCCCGGGTGCACATGGCGCTCGCCGAGGAGGTGGGCGATGCGGTGGGTGAGCACGCGAGTCTTGCCGGAGCCCGCGCCGGCCACGATGAGCAGCGGGGTGCCGGAGTGAACGACGGCCGCGCGCTGGTTCTCGTTCAGCCCGTCCAGGAGGGCTGCCGGGTCGACCGCCGGGCGCGGGGCGCCGTCCCGGTAGTAGGCGTCCCTGCTCGCGAGCACGTCGAACTTCCCGCCGAACAGGTCGTCCGGAACCGGCTCCGGTCCGTGCTCGTCCTCGGGTGGTGGCGGGGGCTCTTCTTCGTGGGCCCGAGGGGCCTTGAGATCCGCCAGGAAGCTGTCGTCAAAGAGGCTGCTCATCGCCCTCCGAGTTTAGGGCGCCCCACTGACAACCGGCCGCCACCCCGGGAACTGGGGAAAATTTACGGTCCAGAACCGGTCGATAACGATCAGCGACGGCCAGACCCATACATGACCGAGTTCACACAAACGTAGCGGGCATATCGGCCATCGACCTTCACACAAGCCACACAAGTTGGTTAGCGTGCGATCAAGCTCCCCGGCCCCACCGACTTCGGAAGGAGTCGCCCCCTTGGCGTCGTCGCACCGCAAGCCGCGTTCCGCGGGCTCGCGCATCGCAGGCATATGGACCCCCGCCGCCGACGGCGACCCGCGCCTCGGAGAGGTCGAGCAGAAGGTCGACGACCTCTACCGGCGGGCGGATTCGGCGACCGGGAGAACCGACACGGCCAAGCGCATGCCGAAGATCAACTCCCTGCGGAAAAAGCCGAGTTCCTTCACCGCCACCCCGCACGACCACTACGACCAGGCCCAGTTGATGAGCCGGCTGGCCGCCCGTCGCCAGAACGCGGTCGCCGCGCACCTCACGGAGCGGTCCACACCGACGGAGAAGCGCCTCCAGGTCCCCGACGGGACGCAGAGCGACCCGAGAACGGCCAAGGCCGCCGTCCAGCACAAGCTCTCCACCGCACGCGCGCTGTTGTCGCGGTCGGCCGCGCGGCAGCAGCGCCAAGAGGCGGCAGCGGCACTCGCACGGCAGGCCGTCGCCTTCGCCCGCGCCCAGGTCGGCAAGCCCTACGTCGTGGGCGCCGCGGGCCCCGGCTCGTACGACTGCTCGGGCCTCGCCCAGGCCGCCTGGAAGGCCGCCGGAGTCACCCTCCCGCGCGCGACCACCGCCCAGGCGAACGCCGGCACGCCGGTCCCCCTGGCCGACGCCCGACCCGGCGACCTGATCTTCTTCCACGACGACGCCGGCCATGTCGGCGTCTACGCGGGCGACGGCCTGATGATCCACGCCCCGAAGCCCGGCACCTGCGTCCGCGAGGAGTCGATCCACTACGGGGACACGTCGATCATCCACAGCGTGGTGCGTCCGGCCTGAGCGGCGTCCGGGGTGTTTTTGACGGCCACGCACGCGTGCAGGTGTTTTTGACGTCCACGCGCGCGTGGCCCGCTGTCGGCGCCGGGGCGGCTCCCTAGCATCGGAATCATGTCCGGTACCGGTATCTCCCGCTTCCGCGCCTGGTGGGCGCAGCGTCCGCCGGCGGCCGGGGCCGTCGTGATGGCGACCGGCATCGTGTCGGTCGGCCTGCATCTCACCGGGTACGAGGTGCTGTCCCGTATCGCCTTCGCGCTGGCCTGCGCCTTCTGGCTGGGGCTGGCCGCCGACTTCGCCGTACGGCTGCTGCGAGACCGGCGGAGGTGGCTCACGGAGGCGGGGACGCCGGGTGCGCTGACCGCCGTCGCCGCGACCGCCGTACTCGGAACGCGGTTCTCGATCGCGGGCTGGCAGACCGTCGCTGAGGCACTGCTCGCGCTCGCCGTGGTGCTGTGGCCGGGGCTGCTCGTGCGGGTCCTGGGGAACTGGCACGGGCGGATGCCCGGGACGGTGTTCCTCGGCTGTGTGGCCACGCAGTCGCTGGCCGTGCTGGGGGCCACGATCGCCGCGGCCGAGTCGGTGGCCTGGCTCGCGCACACGGCGCTGGCGCTGTTCTGGTTCGGGCTGGTCCTCTACGGGTTCGCGCTGGCCCGTTTCGAGTGGCGGCAGGTGATCATCGGGGCCGGTGACCACTGGATCGTCGGCGGCGCGCTCGCCGTCTCGGCGCTGGCCGGGTCGAAGCTGATCGCCGCCGACAGCGCCCGCCTGTATCTCTGGAACTCCGACGACCGGGGCGTCCTGCGGGCCGTGACCGTGGCGCTGCTGGTGCTCGACGTGGCCTGGTGCGTGGTCCTGCTGGCCGCCGAGATCGTCTGGCCCCGACCGCGCTACGACGTGCGCCGCTGGTCGACGGTGTTCCCGCTCGGGATGACGGCGGCGACCACGCTGTCCGTGGGCACCGCCGTGGACGTCTCGTGGCTCAGGACGCCCGGGCAGGTGGTGCTGTGGATCGCGGTGGCGGCCTGGCTGGTGGTGGCCGCGGGGACGGTCCGGTTCTACCTCGCCGGCACGTCCGGGGTCACGTCCACAGGACCGCGATGAAGATGTTGACCATGGTGAGGCCGCCGACCAGCGCGAACTGGTTCCTGTCGACCGTCTCCTCGTCCCGCTTCACATAGACGAGTCCCAGGATCACGACCAGCAGCGCGAGCTTGATGCCGATCTTGATGTTGTTGACGTGCTGATCGTCGGCCTGGTTGAGGCCGACCAGGATCGCGCCGGTGACCAGCATGGTCAGCGCGCCGTGCAGCATGCCGGGGACGAAGCGGGCCGTGCCCTGGCCCATCGCCTTCAGCTGGGTGAGGAAACCGCCGAGCAGCGCGGCGATGCCGATGATGTGCAGGCCGACGAAGAGATGGATGAGTACGTCCATGGTTCCGGAGCCTATGCAGGGGCTCGGAGCCGGCCGACACCGGGCCGCCCTGTCGCTCACACGACCTTGCATATATGCGGCCCATAGCACTGGGTCACCTACCGCCGCGCGGGAACCGCCGCATCGGTCAGCGCGCCGCGTGAAGGCGGTGGCGCCGGACCGGAATCACAGTCATTCGACGTAAAAAGCCGATCACCTCATGCCATTTCCGTACATGCGTTACCGGGCCGTCATCTTCAGGTTTAGCGTCCTCCACCAGGTGACCGGCTCCCCACCGCCGCCCGGACCAGGGGCGGCCGTCGGACACCACCGCCGAGAAGGTCCGGCGGCGGCCCGCTCCCCCTGTGCGGGCCGCCGCCGGACGCGCAAACCGCCCGCTCCCCCTGGCGGTCGTACGAAAGGACGTGCAGTCCACGTGGCAGCGCACCGCAAGCCCCGACAGCGCTCGCTCAGCGGCCATACGGCCCGCACCGCCGCCACGATCGCCCTCGCGGGCGCGGCGACGGCGACCGGCTTCGACGGGACCTCGCACGCCGAGCCGCAGCTGACACCGACACAGGTCAAGGCCAAGGTGGACAAGCTGTACCAGGAGGCGGAGGTCGCCACCGAGAAGTACGACGGTGCGAAGGAGAAGGCGGACGCGGCCGAGAAGCAGCTCAACACCCTGCGGGACGAGGCGGCGCGCAAGACGGAGAAGCTCAACTCGGCGCGGGACTCACTGGGTTACGTCGCCGCCGCCCAGTACCGCAGCGGCGGCATGGACCCCGCGGTGCAGCTCATGCTCTCGGACGACCCCGAACAGTATCTGGACGGCGCCGAGTTCGCCGACCGGGTGGGCCACCGCCAGACGGCCGCCGTCGCTCTCGTACGGCAGCAGCTGCGGGAGATCGAGCAGTTGCGCGGCGCCGCGCACATCGAGCTGACCTCGCTGAAGTCGCGGCAGGCGGAGCTCGGCAGGCAGAAGAAGACGATCAACGGCAAGCTGGACCAGGCGCGGCGACTGCTCTCCGCGTTGCCGCCGCAGCAGCGGACCCAGGTCGAGCAGACCGCCGGCACCTCGGAGCGCGCGTCCCGGTCGGCGACCACGGCACGGGACGGGCTGCACGCGCCCGGCTCCTCCGCGGCCACGGCCGATGCCCCCAACTCCCGCGCGGCGGCGGCCGTTTCCTACGCCTACCAGAAGCTCGGCAGCCCCTACGTCTGGGGCGCGACCGGCCCCAACGCCTTCGACTGCTCGGGCCTGGTCCAGGCCGCCTACAACTCCGCCGGAGTCTCCCTGCCCCGCACGACCTACGCCCAGATCAACGCCGGCCAGCGGGTCTCCCGGGACGAACTACGCCCCGGCGACCTGGTGTTCTTCTACTCGGGCATCAGCCACGTCGGCATCTACGTCGGCGACGGCCAGATGATCCACGCCCCGAACCCGAGCGCTCCGGTACGGCTGGCGCCGATCGACCAGATGCCGTTCGCGGGGGCGACGCGGGTGGTGTGACGCCCGATCCCCGCCAGCCCCCGGCCGCGCCCGACGCTCCCCCAGGTGAACTCCCTTACGGGTCACACCAGTCGGCGTGCCGTGGCCCAGCGGGTCAGTTCGTGCCGGTTCGACAGCTGGAGCTTGCGCAGCACCGCCGAGACATGGGACTCGACCGTCTTCACCGAGATGAACAGCTGCTTGGCGATCTCCTTGTAGGCGTAGCCGCGGGCGATCAGGCGCAGGACCTCGCGCTCGCGCTGGGTGAGGCGGTCGAGGTCCTCGTCGACCGGCGGGGCGTCGGTCGACGCGAAGGCGTCGAGGACGAAGCCGGCGAGGCGGGGCGAGAAGACCGCGTCGCCCTCCTGGACCCGGAAGACGGAGTTGACGAGGTCGGTGCCGGTGATCGTCTTGGTGACGTAGCCGCGCGCACCGCCGCGGATCACCCCGATCACGTCCTCCGCCGCGTCCGACACGGACAGCGCCAGGAAGCGGACGGGCTGCTCGGCGTCGCTCATCAACGGGGCGCAGCGGCGCAGGACTTCGACCCCTCCGCCGCCCGGCAGATGGACGTCCAGGAGGACCACCTCGGGGCGGGTCGCGGTGATGACCGTGACCGCCTGGTCGACGTCCGCGGCCTCGCCGACCACCTCGACGCCGGTCTCCTCGGTCCGGCCGATCTCCGCCTGGACCCCCGTACGGAACATGCGGTGGTCGTCGACGAGGACCACCCGCACGTGTCGCCCGCCGGTCGGTTCCGCAGGCTCGTTCGTCTCGGTCGCGTCGCTCATGACGTCTTCTCCACCCTCTCCATCTCCAGCTCGACCTCGGTACCGCCGTCCGGCACCGCGCGCAGCCGTGCCGTACCGCCGTGTCGCTCCATACGGCCGATGATCGATTCTCTGACGCCCATGCGGTCGGCGGGTATCGAGTCGAGGTCGAAGCCCGGTCCGCGGTCCCGGACGGACACGAAGACCTTCTTCCCCTCCACCTCGGCATAGACCTGCACGGCGCCGCCCTCGCCACCGTACTTGGCCGCGTTCACCATCGCCTCGCGCGCGGCCTGCATCTGGGCACCGATTCTCTCGTCGAGCGGGCAGTCCCCGACGATGACGACCTCTATGGGGACGCCGTGCTTGTCCTCAACCTCGGCCGCACTGCGCCGCACCGCCTCGGCGAGGGTGTCGGGTTCGTCGGCCTCGTCCTTGCCGGTGCCCTCCGGTTTGTAGAGCCAGGCGCGCAGATCGCGCTCCTGGGCGCGGGCCAGGCGGCGCACCTCGTTCGGACTGTCCGCGTTGCGCTGGATCAGGGTCAGGGTGTGCAGCACGGAGTCGTGGACATGGGCGGCGACCTCGGCGCGCTCCTGGGCGCGGATGCGCATCAGGCGCTCCTCGGAGAGGTCCTGGGTCATCCGCACGAGGTACGGGCCGGCGAGCAGGGTGATGCCGACTAGGACCGCGAGGGCGGCCTGGAGCACCGAACCGAGGTGGGCTGCGGAGCCCTGAAGCACGAAGATCGCGGTGGCACCGGCGGTCACCAGCAGGACACCGCCGCCCGCGCGCAGCAGGCTGAGCGTACGGCGCCGCCCGCCGACCTCGGCCCAGCGGGCGCGGCGGGCGTTGTCCGCCTGGCGCCAGACGAGGGCGACGCCCGCGCCGACGAGGACGACCGGGAAGAGATAGGCCTTGGCGCCGTCGCCCAGATTCACATTGCCGACGAAGACGAGCGCCACGACGACCATGAGGAGCAGGGCGACGATCTGGCCCTTGTCCGGCTTGCGGGCGACGAGTCTGCGGCGGCCGTCCGGCGAGGTCTCGGTGGAGACGAGCGACGGGGGCCGCTGACCGGCGACGCCGCCGACGCCGAGCGGCACGAAGAACCAGAACGAGGCGTACAGCAGCGCGCCGAGGCCGTCCGCGAGGAACAGGCCCACGAACACCAGCCGCACCCAGATCACCGGCAGGCCCAGATGCCCGGCGAGCCCCCGCGCCACACCACCGAGCCAGCGTCCGTCGCTGCTGCGGTAGAGCTTGCGCGGCGGCCGCGGGTCCTCGACTGGCACTGCTGCGGCTTCCGGCATGCCACCGATGTTCACACGCTCCGCCGCCCAGGGCATCAGGGTCGGCCCCGGAGACTCCCCTGATCTTCGGAAACGCCTTGGCTCAGGGGCCTTTCGCGGTGTCGGAGCCGGTGTCGGGGTTGGTGTCGAACACTCCCCCGGTCCCCGTCAGGGCGGATTTCAGGGTTCGGCCAGGGTCGTCCCGACTGCCATCGGCGCCTCGCGGCGGGCAGCATGGACGCATGACAGATCACGAGCACGCCGCGACGGGTCAGGGACCCGGCTCCGGCCCCGGCCCGGCAGCGGGCGGCGGGCGGCGGGACGCCGTGCCCGCAGCGGGTGCCGCGTCCTCGCCGGGCGCCGCGTCGTCGGGTGCCGCGCCCGGCGACACCCTCACCGCCGCGCCTCCGCACCGGTTCCGGCGGGACCGGCGGACCAAGGTGCTCGCGGGCGTGTGCGCGGGGCTCGGGCGGCAGTGCGACATGGACCCGGTGATCTTCCGCATCACCCTCGCGGTGCTCTCGGCGACGGGCGGCATCGGCCTCATCTTCTACGGCTTCGCCTGGCTCTTCGTCCCCTATGACGACGAGGAGGAGAACGAGGTCCGCAAGCTCTTCACCGGCCGCGTCGACGGCCAGGCCCTGGCGGCCGTGCTGTTCGCGCTGGTCGGCTGCGGTGTGTTCCTGTCGATGCTGAGCAACGCCAGCGTGCTCACCTTCGCCGTCGTCCTCTCCCTCCTGCTGGCGGGCGCGGGGTACTGGTCGCAGCAGCGCGGCGCCCCCGACCCCGATCCGCTGGCCGCGCAGGCCGTCGCCGACGCCCCGCCTGAGGCCCAGGCACCGCCGGTGCCCGCCGCCTACCCCTCCTGGTGGCGCGACCCGATCGTCAAGGACGGCACCCATGTCGGTGGCACCGGCTATCTGTGGGGCCCCGGCGACTCCCGCGCCCGCGACATCACGGACGCGATCCACATCAGCCTCGGCCCCTCGTACCCGCACTGGCCGCAGGATCTGCGGCCGCCGCGTCCGCCCGCCCCGAAGCCGCGCGGCCCGCGCTGGATCGGCGGCTGGGTCTTCCTGCTCGCCCTGTTCGCCGGTGCCCTCGGCACCGCCGCGCGCTGGGACGACCAGGCGCTCGGCACCAGCCTGCAGATGGGTCTGGCCTGCGCGCTCGTCGTCTTCGGCCTCGGGATAGCGGTCAGCTCCTTCCTGGGGCGTACGGGGGCGGGCTCGGTGTTCCTCGCGATCGTCACGGCCGGCCTGCTCGCCGCCTCGGCGGCCCTGCCCAAGGACCTCACCACCCACTGGGAACGCCTCACCTGGCAGCCGACGACGGTGGCCCAGGTACAGCAGAACTACGACCTGGGGAACGGCGTGGGCACCCTCGACCTGACCCGGCTGCGGCTGGCCAAGGGGCAGACGGTGGCGACGTACGCCCAGGTGGGCATCGGGCAGTTGAAGGTGATCGTGCCGTCGGACGTGACGGTGAAGCTGAGTGTGGACGTGGGCGTCGGGGACATCCAGTTGCCCGGTGACGACAAGAAGGACGTGGACGTGGAACCGGGCAAGCACAAGCAGGTCACTCTGACCCCGGAGACGGGCGTGAAGAGCACCGGCACGCTGGACCTGGACCTCCGGGTCGACGTCGGACAGGCGGAGGTCAGCCGTGCTGCGTCATGAGTTCCAGCCGGGGAAGCTGGTCGTCGGTCTCTTCCTCGTCGCCGCGGGCGTGGCCTACGCCGGGGACGCGGGCGGGCTGTGGGTGACCGAGTGGTTCGCGGCGATCCCCCTGGTCGTCGCCGGCCTGGTGCTGGCCGGTGTGGTGGCGGGCATCAACGGGGCGGTCCGCAGACGACGCAGGGCCGGCCGTACGAGCACGGCCGACCCCGGTCCTGAGATATCCGGCTGAGGGCCGACTACCGGTAGCCACCCGTCCGTTGCCTTCGCCTCGCGCGTAGTGCCGAGTCCAGGGAGAACACGGAGGCGCCGGCGAGGACGAGGGGCAGCCAGGCCATCAGGTAGGCGAGGTCGTTGCCGTAGTAGTACGGGTCGGACTGCCAGCTGATGGTCAGCCACAGGCTGAGGGAGATCAGCGCGCCGCCGAGTGCGGCGATGCGGGCCAGCAGGCCGATCAACGTGCCGATTCCGACGGCGAGTTCACCGAAGGCGATGGCGTAGCCGAAGCCGACCGGGCTCTTCAGGGAGAGGTCGACCAGGGCCGGAATGGCGGACGAGTCGCGCACCGCCCGCATCGTCTCGCCGACCGACCCCGCGCCGGAGGCCTTCATGAAGGCGCTGTCGGTGAGTTTGTCGAGGCCCGCGTAGATGAAGGTGACGCCCAGGAAGACGCGCAGTGGGAGGAGGGCGTACCGGGTGGCGGTGTCGCGCCAGCTCCGGTCGCCGTCGAGGTACGGGGTTTGCGTATCCATTCGAGTGCCGTGAGTCATCGCCCTTAGCCGCCTCTCGCCCGCCGTTGACCCCTCAACAGACCATACGTACGAAAAGGGGGACCCGCTCAACCATGCTTCGGACAGTTTTTCGGACTTCGGCCAAGTTCGGGCGGCGGTCGGCCGCGTTCTATGGATATTCAGATGTGGGCGCGGATCTGCCGCACGGGATGCCCCAGGACTTCGGCGACGGCCGACAACTCGTCGTCCCCGAACCGGAGGAGGCGTCCCGGGTTCCAGACGGCGATCTCGAAGCGAGCGAAGCCACACGGCCAGTCGTAGTCGAGGGCATCCAGAGAGGTGGCAGCGGCACAGCAGGGGGCGGTCACGGCGAGGGCCGTGAAACCCTCCGGGTGGTGCTCGACCAGGTCGGCGTACCACTCCCTGTCGATCGAGGCGCCGCAGTGCGGGCAGCCGATGCGTTCCAGGTTGCCGCCGCAGTCCACGACGGTCGGGACGGCGTACCAGTCGACGTCGATCTGCGGATCGTCGTCGTCCAGGTCGTCCGCGGAGGCCCGGCGGGGCGAGGACAGCCGGGTCACCAGGGCCGCCGCGCGCTCGCCGGCCTCTCGCCCGGGCTGCCAGTGGGGGTCGGTCGGGATGACCGACAGGACGTCCTCGCTCATCGGCCGGCTCAGTCCGTCACGTCGACCACGCAGGCGTTCGTCTCCACGCCCGCCGCGGTCACGACCTGCACTTCCACGCGGCCGGGCTCGACGTCCACGGGGACCGGGACGGTGAGGAGGGTGTCGGTCGGGTTGGAGAAGCCGCCGGCGACCGGGACCAGGGGGACGTGGACGTTGACCGGGCCGATGCGGACGACCATGCGGGAGAGGCGGTCCGCGGTCTGGGCGCCCGGGGGCACGAAGCCGACGCCGCGGATCTCGATGTCGTCGCCGGTGCGGATGGGGGCGTCGAGGTCGCCCGCCTCGCGGGAGCGCACCACCGAGAGGATGACCGGACGGCCGCCCTCCGCGTACTTCCCGGCCAGGTATGTCGCGGCGGAGATCAACACGACCACCGCCAAGCCCCAAGGGAGGTCCGGCAGTTGGTCGGGGCGGCGAGCGAGTCTCACGGCCGCGAAGACGAGGGCGACGGCGCTGATCGCGACGTACTGGATGTCGGCGAAGGTGCCGCGTCCCGCGTCGTCGGTGAGGAGGTCGGCCGCGCGCGGGCGGTCGGCGGGGATCTTCTGGAGGCGCTGGCCGAGGACCCGGAGGCCGACCACGCGTCGTACCAGCACGGCGATCGCGCAGACCACGGCGAGGACGGTCACCACACCGGCGCCGCGGGCGAGTTCGAGGCCGGAGATGAGGGCGTCGCGCTCGGCGTGGTCGGAGGCGGCGGCGAGCCGGCCGGCCAGGACCAGCACCGCGTACGCCACGAACAGCACCCAGGAGACGGCCACCGCGCGGGAGGTCGACAGCCGGTTGTCCTCACCGATGACGGGGGCCAGCGCCCCGCCGCGCGCCCGGTGGAACCAGGAGGCGGCACTCAGCGCGCCGGCGATCACGAGCGCGGCCAGCAGTCCGGCCGTACGGGCCGCCGTCCAGCCCGCGCCGATCGCGGTGAGCGCCTGCACCAGGAGCAGGACGACGAAGCCGCCCCACACGGCGAAGGCCGTGCGGTGCCACAGGCGCGCCAGCCAGGCGCCGCCCTCGGCCCGGCCGCGTTCGGCGACGGCGTCGGCGGACTGGGTCAGTTCGTCCGAGACCCACTGCCGGGAGGCCGACGCCGAGTGCGCCACCGCGGCCGGCAGGCCCTCCCCGGCCGCGAAGCCGTCCCGCTTGACGAGAAACGCGGCGACCGCGCGCCGATGCCCCTCGCGTGCTCCGTGCGGGCAGTCCCCGCAGGTGCAGCCACCTCCGTGGGCACCCATGTGCTCGCCGCCCTGTCTCGCCTCCTGCACCGCCACGCCCGACGCCTGCCTTCCCCACGACCCTCATGGACTTCGGCCCTCGACCCCGGGCCCTCACGTTCGGCGACCGGCTCCGAAGCCTTTGGCCACCACCTTGCAACTCCCGCACGACAACAGCGGATTGTGCCCTACGGGACACGGCTCGCGTCCGGCAGGTCTGGTCAGCGCGGGTGAAGTGAGCGCCGCCGTGTTGACCCGGCTGCGAGAATTTCCGTATGGCCGAGATCATCCAGCGCGACGGGACCTGGGCCTTCGACGGCACAACGGTCAGGATCACACCGGGACTTCACCGCTCCGTGCCCCTGTTCCGGCAGACGTACGGCGAGATCGCGGTGCCCCTCGAAGCCGTCGCGGGCGTCGTCTACGAACCCGAACGCAAGCGTGGGCGGCTGCGGCTGAGGCTGCGCGAGGGTGCCGATCCGCTGTTGCAGGCGACCGGTGGGCGGCTGCCGGACGCGGCGGATCCGTACCGGCTGATCGTGGACATCGACCGGTCCGGGGTCGCCGAGTACGTGGCGGAGGAGATCCGGCACGCGCTGCTCCTGGACCAGATCCCCAAGGAGCCGACGAAGGCCTACCTGCTGCCGGGTCCGCCGGTGCCCGTGTCGGTGCGTTCGTCCGACGGCACGGTGTCCTTCGACGGGGCGCAGGTACGCATCGACTGGGCGGACACCTCCGAGCGCGTGAAGCGGGCCACCGGGCCGCGGATAGTCGCCGTGGGGGATCTGGTGCAGGTGGAGTGGCTGCCCAACTCCGGTTACGAGGACGGGTTCATGCGGTTCGTGACCCGGGAGACGGTGTTCTCCAAGCTGCCGCCGGAGAAGGACCCCTACGCCCTGGACCTGTGGGGCAGCACCCGCCGTGATCTGCTCACCGCGCTGGTGGCGACGGCGGTGACCGCGCGGCTGCCGCATCCGTCGGTCCGTGAGCGGGAGAACGGCGAGTTCACGGACCGGCCCCCGCGTGCGGCCACCGTTCCGCCCCCGGCCGACCATCACGATGTACTCCTGCGCAGGCTGCGGGAGTTGGGCGAGCTGCACCGGGAAGGGGTGCTCACGGACGAGGAGTTCACGATGACCAAGGCGGCGGTGCTGCGCGGCTTCAGGTAGACCGGACAGAGGAACCTCAGCCGAGGAGGTCGGGTTCGCTGCGGCTGATGTCCTGCCACAGGGGCTGGTAGTTGATCCACGCCACGAGGTCGCCGCCGGTCTGTTCGCGGGTGGCGACGGCGAGTTTGTGGTCGATGAGGAGGGGTCTGCCGGCCGCCTTCGCGAGGAGCTGGACCTGGCAGGAGCGTTCCATGGACAGGAACCACCAGGCCGCCGCGTCCACCGAGTCGCCGACGGTCAGCAGGCCGTGGTTGCGCAGCACGAGCGCCTTGCGGGAGCCCAGCCCGGCGGCGATCCGCTTGCCCTCCTCGGCATCGACGGAGACACCGCTGTAGGCGTCGTAGAGCGCGTGGTCCTCGTAGAAGGCGCAGCTCTCCTGGCTGATCGGGTCGAGGAAGTCGCCGAGGGCGGAGAGGGCGCGGCCGTGCACGGAGTGGCAGTGGGCGACGGCGACGACGTCCGGGCGGGCGGCGTGGACCTGGGAGTGCACGGTGAAGGCGGCCTGGTTCACATGGTGGCCGCCTTGGAGGACCTGGCCCTCGGAGTTGGCGAGCACCAGGTCGCTGACGGTGACGTGCCGGAAGGGCATTCCGAAGGGGTTGACCCAGAAGCAGTCGGTGAACTCGGGGTCGCGGGCGGTGATGTGGCCCGAGACCCCGTCCTCGAAGCCGAGCCGGCCGAACAGGCGCAGGGCGCCCGCGAGCCGTTCCTTGCGGTGCCGGCGTTCGTCCTCGACCGACTCGTGCATCGGCGGCATGGCGAACCGCAGCCGGTCGGTGGGCAGGGGGGAGGGCGGCGTCGGCCCGTGCATCGGTCCTCCAGCACTGGGTTTGTCGTAAGGGCGAGAAGTTACCGCCGGTCGGTCGAAAAGGGCAGTGCGGGTCGGTAAAGAAGACAGAGGTTGTCGGATATCGGCGGAACACTCGCCGTATGACAGCGAACTGGGCCACCTTCACCGCCGCCGAACCGGAGCTCGCCGCGACCGTCGAGGAGCGGTTCGGCGCCTTCACGCATCACATCCTGGCGACCCTGCGCAAGGACGGGTCGCCGCGCACGACCGGGCTCGAAGTGCGGTTCCTGGACGGCGAGTTGTGGCTCGGGATGATGCCCGACTCGCTCAAGGCGGCGGATCTGCGGCGGGATGCGCGCTTCGCGCTCCAGGCCAACCCGGGGCCGGGTACGGAGATGGGCGGCGGGGACGTAAGGGTCAGCGGGCGGGCGGTGGAGGTGACGGACGCCGGGGTGAAGGGGGCGTACAGGAAAGAGGTGGAACCGCCGGAGCCGTTCCACCTCTTCCGCACCGAGTTGACGGAGGTCGTGCGGACCTACGTCGAGGACGAGAAGTACCTCGTCGTACAGGTCTGGAAGCCCGGAGAGCCGGTGCGGACCCTCAAGCGGACCTGAGCCGTCAGAGGGCTCACTCCCACTCGATGGTCCCCGGGGGCTTCGAGGTGATGTCGAGGACGACCCGGTTGACGTCGGCGACCTCGTTGGTGATCCGGGTGGAGATCTTCGCGAGGACGTCGTACGGCAGACGGGACCAGTCGGCCGTCATGGCGTCCTCGGAGGAGACCGGGCGCAGGACGATCGGGTGGCCGTAGGTGCGGCCGTCGCCCTGGACACCGACGCTGCGGACGTCCGCGAGGAGGACCACCGGGCACTGCCAGATGTCGCGGTCGAGGCCGGCCGCGGTCAGTTCCTCGCGGGCGATGGCGTCGGCGTCGCGGAGCAGGTCGAGGCGGTCCTTGGTGACCTCGCCGACGATGCGGATGCCGAGGCCGGGGCCGGGGAAGGGCTGGCGCTGGACGATCTCGTCCGGGAGGCCGAGCTCCTGGCCGACCATCCGGACCTCGTCCTTGAACAGCTTGCGGAGAGGCTCGATCAGCTTGAATTCGAGGTCTTCCGGCAGGCCGCCCACGTTGTGGTGCGACTTGATGTTGGCCGTGCCGGTGCCGCCGCCCGACTCCACGACGTCCGGGTACAGCGTGCCCTGGACCAGGAACGCGACCTCGGGGCCCTCGTCCGCGATGATCTCGGCCTGGGCCTGCTCGAAGACGCGGATGAACTCGCGGCCGATGATCTTCCGCTTCTGCTCCGGGTCGGAGACCCCGGCGAGCGCGGTGAGGAAGCGCTCCTCCGCGTCGACGACGACGAGCTTGACGCCGGTCGCGGCCACGAAGTCCTTCTCGACCTGCTCGGTCTCGCCCTTGCGCATCAGGCCGTGGTCGACGTAGACGCAGGTCAGCTGGTCGCCGATGGCGCGTGCGACGAGAGCTGCCGCCACGGCGGAGTCGACGCCGCCGGACAGACCGCAGATGGCGCGCTTGTCGCCGACCTGCTCGCGGATCGCGGCAACCTGCTCGTCGATCACGTTGCCGGTGGTCCAGGACGGGGTGAGGCCCGCGCCCCGGTACAGGAAGTGCTCCAGGACCTGCTGGCCGTGCGTGGAGTGCATGACCTCGGGGTGGTACTGGACGCCGTAGAGCTTCTTCTCGTCGTTCTCGAAGGCGGCGACCGGGACGACGTCCGTGGACGCGGTGACCGTGAAGCCCTCGGGGGCGGCGGAGCAGGCGTCGCCGTGGGACATCCACACGGACTGCTCGTCGGGGGTGCCCTCGAAGAGGGTGGAGGACGAGCGGGAGACGTGCAGGGGCGTACGGCCGTACTCGCGGGCGCCGGTGTTGTCGACGGTGCCGCCGAGGGTGGTGGCCATCAGCTGGAAGCCGTAGCACATGCCGAAGATCGGGACGCCGGCCTCGAACAGCTCGCGGTCCAGGCGGGGGGCGCCCTCCGCGTACACGGACGAGGGGCCGCCGGAGAGGATGATCGCCGCCGGGTTCTTGGCGAGCATCTCGGCGACCGGCATGGTGCTCGGCACGATCTCGCTGTAGACCCGGGCCTCGCGGACGCGGCGGGCGATGAGCTGGGCGTACTGCGCGCCGAAGTCGACGACCAGGACGGTGTCGGGGGCGGGGGTCGCTGCTGACACGGGGGCCTTCCGGCGGTGGGGCGGGGGTCTTGGGTACCGATTCTAACGGGGTCGGCGTGGGGCACCTGGTCGTACCGGGGGCTCCGCCCCCGGACCCCCGGGACCTATGCCCATCCACCGCCCACCCACTGCCCGCCCCGGTCCGCAGCAGAAGTGCTGTGGCATACTCGCCCCATGCTCACGCACCCGACCTTCCTCTTTACCTATGGCAACCGGCCCGCCGGCTGCCATGGTCGAGCTGCTTGAGCTACTGACAAGCGACTTTCCAGGCGCCCCGGGCCGACAAGGCCCGGGGCGCCTGTCGTTTCCCGGTCCGTCGGTCCAGGCGTTCCAAGCCACCAGGAGCCCCTCATGACCACCTCCACCCCCGAGCAGACCATCGCCGACGCCCGCGAGCGGATCGACGCTCTCGACGACCGGATCATCGGGCTGATCCAGGAACGGGTCGCCGTGTCGGCCGTCGTGCAGGAGACGCGGATCGCCTCCGGCGGACGGCGGGTGCACCTGTCGCGGGAGAACGAGATCCTCGGCCGCTACCGGGACGCGCTCGGCAAGCCCGGCACCTCGCTCGCGATGACGCTGCTCGAACTGTCGCGGGGGCGGATCTGAGTTCGAGCCCCGTCTCACCCGTACGGCGCGTGACCGCCCCCGGAACCGCTTCGTTGGTGGGGGTCCGTGCCAGCCAGGGGCGGGCCCGAAAGAACCACGCGTGGCTCGCTGGGGCGATGAGACGTACGGATCGTGCCGTACGTCGTGGGACCTCGCTCCAGGGTCGTGACCGGACGGCAGGGGACAGCAGCCCGGTCACCCAAGAGAACGGTCGGCTCCGGGGACGCCCGGGGCCGCCCGGCGGAAACTGCAAAAATGCACAAAGCCGGACCGAACGGTTGCGATCGTCGTCTCCATCCAGCACGATGCGTAGAAGCCCCCCGAACTCTCCTTTGAGCCCCAAGTCCCATAGCAGCCAACCGCATTGCGGTGCACCGTCCCACTGCCAAAGGTCGAGACCAAGCGCGCGCCCCGCGTGCGCCGGGGCGCCGACCCGGGGCACCGAAGACAACTCGAGACCAGCGGCGCAACCCCCCGGCGCCGCTCCCCGGCACCGGCGCTGCCCTGACGTCGGTGCTGACGAAGAAGGGCCCCGCGGCTCCGTCCCGCGGGGCCCTTCGCCTGCCGTCGGCGCCCGGCAGCCAGGGGCGTCAGGTCCGGCTCACCGTCCCGCAGGTGCCCTGGCCCTTGCTGATGTCCTTGCTGCGGTCGTACGGGTCCGTCGTCGGGCCCGAGGGTGTCGCGCCCGTGGGGGACGACGTGGCGTCGGAGTCGAACTGCGGGTGCAGATAGCCGTCGTAGACGTCGCAGGCCGAGTTGCCGAAGTCCGCGTTGTTGAGGGTGAGGGTCAGCAGGCCGGGGGTGACCTGGTAGCGGGCGGGGTCCAGGATCTCGGTGTCGATCACCCGGCGGACGATGGTGCGGGCCACCTCGGTGGAGCCGTCGGTCCGGACCAGCGGGTAGACGAAGGTGTAGTCGGCGTGGACGGTGACGCCCCCGCTGGAGTCCTTCGCGAAGGTGATGCGGCCGCGGGTCTTCACCACCTTGCCGACCAGCCGTACGTCCTTGGGGTCGAAGCGGCTGAACAGCAGCGTGGGGTCGTTGGCCTTGGTCGGGAGGGCCAGGGAGGCCTTCAGGTCGGCGAGCACCTTGGGCTGCTTCGGGTCGAGGACCGCGAGCGCGGCGGACGGGCGGGCGCCGCCGATCGTCTTCGGGTCGAGGTTGGAGGCGACGAGCAGGATCTTCGTCTGCTGGAGGGCCAGTTCGACGCGGTCCTTCGAGAAGCCGCCCACGGCGGTCGCCTTCGGCAGGATGATGCCGGCCGCGCCGTCGGCCCAGTTCAGGGCGGGTGAACCGGCGAACGGCCGGTCCAGGGTGGGTATTTGGGGGTCCACGGTGGAGGGCGCGGCGGTCGGGGCGGCGGTCTCCGGGGCGAGCGGGGACGCGGAGCCCGAGTCCGCCTTGGCGCCGAAGGGGTCGCCGGGCAGCAGCGACGGTCTCATCGCGACCACGGCGACGGCCACCGCGAGCGGGACGCCGAGGACGGCCCACAGGCGGCGCCTGCGCCGGGACCGCCCGTTCATCTCCTGCCAGGCCGGACCGGTGCGCCAGCCCTCGGGCTGCTCGGCCTTCTTCAGCCGTTCGGTCACCTCGCGGGCGCGCGCGGACGGTTCCTTCTGTGCGGAGGCCCGGATGTCGCGCTCCGTGTCACGGGCGAACTTGTCCCAGACGTCGTCGGGGATCTCCGGGGTCGAGGACGGTTCCTCGGACGGTTTGTCAGACACCAGGTAGTTGTAGGCGCCCGAAAGCGCGTTCACAAGCAGAACATGGGTGTGACACAGCCCACATAAGAATCAGGTGAGGATTAGCACAACCATTCACAGGTTTCCCGGGTCACACCTGCATAACCAGGGCCACACCCGCGCCCCACACGCGGAGCCCTCCGACCCAGCGTGCTGCACTGTCGCAGCACTCCGGACTTCTTGAGGACTTCATGAAGCTTCGCCGTGTCATGGCCGCGGTCGCCGCGACGGCCGCCATCGCCCCCCTCGCCCTGCTGTCGGCACCGGCCGCGTTCGCCGACGGCGACTCGCCGGTCACGTCGTCCAGCAGCCCCGCGGCCGAGGACAGCAGCCCGGCGGCCGACGCGAGCACCCCCGCGGCCGACGACAGCACTCCCGCGTCGGACACGAGCAGCCCGGCGGCCGACACCAGCACGCCCGCCTCGGACACCAGCTCCCCGGCGGCGGACACCAGCAGCCCCGCCGCGTCGGGCACCCCGAGCGGGAGCACCTCGCCGAGCCCGTCCGCGTCGCCGAGCAAGCCGGGCGACGACTTCGACCCGTACGCGGACTGCAAGACGTTCGACCTGGACGAGAAGCTCACCGCGTCGATCACCGGGCTGCCGAGCAAGATCGTCGCCGGTTCCGGCTGGCACAACTTCAAGTTCGCGGTGACGAACGCCTCGGACAAGGACCTGCAGAACGTCTGGATCAACGCGCTCACCGAGTACAGCGACGAGGTGAACGACGACTCCTCGCTCATGCTGAACCTGGCCGAGATCCAGCTGAAGCAGGACGGCAAGTGGACCGACTCCTACCAGGAGACCGTCGGCTCCGGCAGCGACGCGACCACGCTGTCCGGCAGCATCGTCGCGATTCTGCCCACCCTGGAGAAGAACTCCTCCACCACGCTCGACCTGCGGGTGCAGATCAAGCCCAAGGCCCCCGCGGGCTCGTCGTTCGCGCTGAGCCAGGCGATCTACGCGGGCAAGGGTGACTCCTGCTACGGCAACGGCGACTTCTACGAGTTCTCCGTGCTCGCCGCCGGCAGCGACCCGGGCAACACGGGCGACGCCAAGCCGACCGGTGAGAAGCCCACCGGAACCGACGAGGACCTGAAGCCGCAGGGCTCGGTCAACGAGGCCACCGGCAACCTCGCCGAGACCGGCTCCAGCTCCGCCCTGCCGGTGATCGGCCTCGTGGGCGGCGCGGCCGTCGTCGCGGGTGCCGCCGCGGTCGTCATGGTGCGCCGCCGCAAGACCGGAGAGAGCGCGTAAGCACGTAGCTCGTTCGACAAAGGACCTGCGCTCGGAGGGGGGCGCAGGTCCTTCTGTTTGTGGCCCTTCTGTCTGTGGCCCTTCTGTCGTGCCGAACACCTTCCTACGACTTCGGCGGCACCGTCGGCATCCCCAGGAACGGCAGCTTCAGCGCGCCGAACGCGCCCTCGGGGACCGCCGGTTGGCGCGGCTCCACCGGCTTCAGCCGTTCGTACGACGCCCCTTGGCGCGGACGCGGGTCCGGCTCGCCCTTGTTGGGCCAGTACGACATCGCGCGCTCGGCCTGCGCGGTGATGGTGAGGGACGGGTTCACGCCGAGGTTCGCGGAGACGGCCGCGCCGTCGACGACCGAGATGCCGGGGTGGCCGAAGAGGCGGTGGTACGGGTCGATCACGCCGGTCTCGCGGGAGGCGCCGATGGGGCAGCCGCCGAGGAAGTGGGCGGTGAGCGGGGTGCCCATCAGTTCACCGACGTTGGAGCCCGCGAAGCCGTTGATCTCGGCGGCGATGACCGTCGCGGCCTCCGAAGCCGCCCTGATCTGCTTGGGGTTGGGGGCACCGTGCCCCTGACGGGCCGTCAACAGACCTTTCCCCACACCGTCCTGCTTCAGATACGTGGTCAGAGAGTTGTCCAGCGACTGCATCACCAGGCCGATGATGGTCCGCTCCGACCAGCGGCGGTTGGAGAGGGAGCGGAGGACCAGGAGCGGGTGGCGGGCCGCGTTCGCGAGCCAGGCCAGGACCCTCGACGAACCCTCCGCGTACGGGACTTGGAGGATGGAGAGGCCGCCCATCGAGTTGGACCCCTTGCCGTAGCGGACCGGTTCGATGTGGGTGTTCTCGTCGGGGTGGATCGAGGAGGTGATGGCGACTCCGCGGGTGAAGTCGGCCTTCGCGGTGCCGGTCGCCCTGCGGTAGCGGCGGTCGTTCGTCTGTGCGCCGACCAGCGCCTCCGAGTTGGTGCGGGTGAGTTCGCCCAACTTCTCGGAGAGGTACGGCAGTTGGCCGCCCGCCTTCATACGGTGCAGCAGGGTCTGGGTGCCGTAGGTGCCGGCGGCGAGGACGATCCTGCGGGCCTTGAAGGTGCGCCCCTCGGACTTCCGGCGGGCGTCGGTCGGCAGGGTCGCGACCGCGTAGCCGCCCTGCGAGTCGTCCGTGACGGACACGACCGTCGTCATCGGGTGGACCTCGGCGCCCGCCTTCTCGGCGAGGTGGAGGTAGTTCTCGTTGAGGGTGTTCTTGGCGCCGTGCCGGCAGCCCGTCATGCACTCGCCGCACTCGGTGCACGCCTTGCGGGCCGGGCCCGCGCCGCCGAAGTACGGGTCCGCGACCTGCTCGCCGGGCCTGGCCTTCGCGGTGCCGTCGGCGTCCTCGCCGTCACCGAAGAAGACGCCGACCGGGGCCATGTGGAAGGTGTCGCCCACGCCCATCCGCTGGGCCGCGGCCTTCAGATGGACGTCGGACGGGGTCATCGTCGGGTTGAGCCGTACCCCGAGCATGCGGCGGGCCTGGTCGTAGTACGGGGCCAACTCCTCCTGCCAGTCCGTGATGTCGCGCCACTGGGGGTCCTGGAAGAACGGCTCGGGCGGGACGTACAGGGTGTTGGCGTAGTTCAGGGAGCCGCCGCCCACGCCCGCCCCGGCGAGGACCATGACGTTGCCCAGCAGGTGGATGCGCTGGAGGCCGTAGAGGTTGAGCCTGGGGGCCCAGAGGTAGTTCTTGAGGTCCCAGGAGTTCTTGGGGAGGGTGGCGGGCGTGAAGCGGCGGCCGGCTTCCAGGACACCTACGCGGTAGCCCTTCTCCGTCAGGCGCAGGGCGGTTACGGAACCACCGAAGCCCGAGCCGACGACGATGACGTCGTAGTCGTAGGTGTCCTGTGACACGTGCTCTCCTCGTCGAGAACCAGAACCGGGGACTGCTACTTGAGACGCAGGGCCTTCATCACCCGCAGGCTCCTGCTCATGAACTGCGCGTACGCCTCGTCGGTCATCCCCAGCGAAGGGGCCATCGGCAACAGCCGCTGCTGGGCGACCGTTTGGGCCTCGGTGTACTTGAGGATGCCCTCGGAGCCGTGGCGGCGGCCGAGGCCGGAGTCCTTCATGCCGCCCATGGGGGACTGGACGCTGCCGTAGGCGGAGGCGTAGCCCTCGTTGACGTTGACCGTGCCGGTGCGCAGACGGGCGGCGACGGCGCGGCCACGGCGGCCGTCCTTCGTCCACACCGAGGAATTGAGGCCGTAGGACGTCGAGTTGGCCGCTTCGACCGCCTCGTCCTCCGTCGTGAAGCGGTAGATGGAGACGACCGGGCCGAAGGTCTCCTCGCCGCACACCGACATGGGGGCCTCGACGCCGTCGAGGATGGTCGGTTCGAAGAAGTACGGGCCGATGTCCGGGCGGGCGACACCGCCCGCGAGCACCTTGGCGCCCTTGGCCACGGCCTCCTCCACGTGGCGCGTCACCGTCTCCAACTGCCGCTCCCCCACCAGCGATCCCATGTCGGCGCCGTAGGCGAGGGAGGTGCCCAGGCGCATGGCCTTGGTGCGGGCGGCGAAGCGTTCCAGGAATGCGTCGGCGACCGACTCGTGGACGTACAACCGCTCGATGGAGATGCAGAGTTGACCGGCGGAGGAGAAGCAGGCACGGACCGCGCCCGCCGCCGCCTTGTCGAGGTCGGCGTCCTCCAGGACCAACATGGCGTTCTTTCCGCCGAGTTCGAGGGAGACACCGACGAGGCGGGCGGCGGCGCCCTGCGCGACCTCGCGGCCCGTGCGGGTGGAGCCGGTGAAGGAGACGTAGTCGGCGTGCTTGACGACCTCGGGGCCGACGACCGGGCCCTCTCCCAGGACGACCTGGAAGACGTCGGCGGGCAGACCGGCCTCGATGAGGAGGTCGCGGGCCCACAGGGCGGTCAGGCAGGTCTCGGTGTCCGGCTTCATGACGACCGCGTTGCCCGCGACGAAGGCCGGGAGGGCGTCGCCGACGGAGAGTTCGAGCGGGTAGTTCCAGGGGGCGATCTGGCCGACCACCCCGCGCGGGTGGCGCAGTTCGGTGACCTTGGTGAGCGTCGGGACGGCGCCGGTGTGCCGCTTCGGGCGGAGGTAGGCGGGGGCCTTGCGGCCGTAGTGGCGGGCCGCGACGGCGACGGCCTGCACCTCCTCGTGCGCGTGCAGCCGCGCCTTGCCGGTCTCCAGCTGGATCAGGTCGAGGACCTCGGCCTGCCGGGCGAGGACGAGGTCGTGGAAGCGGAGCAGGACGGCCGCGCGCTCGCGTACCGGCGTCTGCGCCCACAGGGCCTGGGCGGCGCGGGCCGCCTCGAAGGCCTTCGCCACGTCCTCGGGGGTGGACTCGGGCAGGTCCGCCAGCTTCTCGCCGGTGAACGGCGTGTGGTTGGCGGTCCGCCCGGAACCGGCCACACCCTTCGTGAGCTGGGCGATCAGCTCCGGGGTGACCACGTCGGCGGCGGTACGGGCGCCTGTGGGGGCCGGCGCGAGGGGGTTGGTGCCGGTCGTCGTTTCCGTACCGGTCTTTTCCGGGGCCTGCGAGTCCGTCATGTGCGGCAGGGTATGCCGCCACGAGGGGTTTGGGTACCCGTCGGTAATCGGGATTCACCAGGCGCTCACACCATGCCAGCGATCACTGGCAACGAATGCGCTGATCAGGGCGTTATGAGAGTGAGCCGACCACGGGCACCCTTGAAGAGGGCTGTGCCCTTCCTCTCGTCCTGGGTGCCCTTGGGCATGTCCACACGTAGCTCGTACATACGGTGGTCGGCGGTGCGGATGATCAGGGCCATGGTGCGGGTGGGGACGCCGGACCGTTCGTAGGTGGTGTCGGCGAGCACGGCGTCCTTGTTTCCGCGGAAGCTGGTACGGGTGTACCGGGGGTTGGCGGTGCCCTCCCCCAGGGTGTGGGCCTCGACGAGCGGCGCGCGGGCCTCGTCCCATTCCACGAGGCTGGCCCGGAGGGCGCCGGTGCCGTAGGTGACGGTGCGGGTGCCGGGTCCCGCCTGTGTCTTGAGAATCCGGTACTGGGGCGGGAGGAAGAGGACCGCGTTCATACCGTCCCGCCGGTGAGCGGTCCAGGAGTCCGAGTCCTTGCCGAGGAATCCCTCCAGGACGGTGCCGAAGACGAGGCCCGCCAGGAGGAGCGCGCCGAGGGTGACGAGGAGGGTGCGGCGGGGGCGGGACTTGGGCTTGGGCTTGGGCGCGGCTTCGGCTTCCGGTACGGCTTCGGGTTCCGGTACGGCGGCCGCTTCTTCGGGCTCGGCGTCGGGCTCCGCGTCCTGGAGGGCGATCGCCGGCTCCGGTACGTCCTTCCCCGCGGCCACCGCCTCCAGTACCGCGCCGACCTCCTCCGCCCCCGGCCGCTTCTCCGGGTCGCGGGCCAGCATCCGTACGATCAACGGTCCGAGAGGGCCCGCCCGGGTCGGCTCGGGCGGTTCGCCGGCCAGGATCGCGCCGAGGGTGGACTCCACGGTCGTACGGCGGAAGGGGGACGCGCCTTCGACGGCCGCGTACAGGAGCACGCCGAGGGACCACAGGTCGGAGGCGGGTCCGGCGCCGGTGCCGGACATGCGCTCGGGGGCGATGAACTCGAGCGAGCCGACGAACTCGCCGCTGGCGGTGAGGGATTCCTCGCCCTGGATGTGCGCGATGCCGAAGTCGGTGAGGACGACCCGGTCGTGGGGGCCGAGCAGGACGTTGGCGGGCTTCACGTCACGGTGCACTATCCCCACGGCGTGCGCGGCGCTCAGGGCGCCGAGGACGGCGCGGCCGATGCGCGCCGCGTCGGCGGGCGCGAGGCGTCCGCGCCCGAGCAGTTCGTGCAGGGACTCGCCACGCACCAACTCCATGACGATCCAGGGGAGTTGGTCGTCCTCGATGACGACGTCGTGGATGGCGACGGCGGAGGGATGGTCGACCCTGGCGGCGGCGCGAGCCTCGCGGTAGAGGCGGTGGGCGGCGCGCCGGAACTCCTCGTCCTCCGGGTCGCCGGGCAACCTCGGCTGTTTGACGGCGACTTCGCGGTCCACGAGTTCGTCGAAGGCCCGCCATACGGTGCCCATGCCGCCGGAACCGATCCGTTCGAGCAGCCGGTAGCGACCGCCGACCAGCCGTCCGTCGCGCACCTGTTCGCCGACTTCGCTCATGCCCCATCAGTACCGTGCCGGATACGGCCTTGTCGACGCGCGCCCCACTTCCTGGCACCGGCGTGTCGCCCACCCGCCGCACCTCCGCGCCCCCGCTCCCGCCGAAGTGCGCCGGAATCACCAACTCCCCTTTGCCCAAGGCCCGTTCACCGGCCGGGGCAACGGGCCGACGTCGGCGGCGACCCGCCTGCGGGAGACGCCCGACCCTAGTCGCCGTCGGGATCGTCGTACTCCTCCGCGAGCCGGAGTCCGAGGTCGGACTCCCACTCCAGGGCCCACTGCCGTAGTTGCCCGGTCTCATCCGCGCCGAGTCCGAGCGCCCCGAACTCCTCGTCGCTCATCCAGACCACGCCCTCCAGCCGGTCCCGCAGGCCGGAGAGGTCGAACTCGGGCCCCGCGTCCCGCAGTCCGAGCTGTTCGAGTTCGACGACGGAGAAGTGGCGGCAGGCCGCGTGCACGGCGAGCACGTCCTGCGGCAGACCTCGGTCGGCGAGCGCGCGCACGCCCGCGACCGCCAGGTCCTCGTGACTCGCCGCCTCCGGCATCCCCACCGCCAACTCCCTTTCCACAGGCACCCGGCCAGACGTCCGCGCCGCCCGCGCTCAGCATCGCCGGTCGGGTAGTCCGTCCCGGTGCCCGCCGTGACGCTCCGGCCGATCTGTCGTGCGCCGCCCCGAACGGCGAGGCGGGCGCGGTGACCGTGGTGGTCGGCACGTCGGAGCGCCCCCGAATCCGTAGCGGTACGGCACCACGTCGTCGGACGCCGAGGCAACTCCCGTCACCTTGACTACCGCCACTGACAACGCAATTGAGCTCCGCCGCCGCACCGCTCACAGGCTGTCGACGTCCAGGTTGGCGATCGCCGCCCTCGCCACCTCGCGGCCCCGGTTCGTGAAGTCGCCCTTGCCCGGATAGCTGACGGTGAGCCGGTACATGTCCCCGGCGGAGGTCTTGTAGTAGAGGATCCGCAGCTCGCGGGGAAGCGGGTTCAGGCTGTCGTCGGAGTCGTAGACGACCGTGTTCTCGGCGGACGGTTCGCCCCGGTAGGTGCCGGTGGGCTTCGGGACGGTCTCCTTGGCCTTGCCCATGTCGAGGTCGACGCTGCCGTTGGTCTTGAAGTCGCCGTTGTCCGAGTACATTTCGGCCGCCGCCGAGTCCTTGATGTACCCGTTGGTGTCCTCGGACTTCTTGTCGAGGCTGAGGAAGACCCAGATGCTGCCGCTCGGATCGGTGTACGTGACCCAGTGGCCCTTGTCCGAAGTGCGGTCGGGGGCGGTCCTCTTGTACGCGGCCGGGACGGCGAGCGTCGCGGCCACATCGGACTCGTGGTGCTTCTTCCAGCCGTGCGGCAGCGGCCCCGCGAACGGGTCGGCGATCAGTACATACGTGGCGGCCACCGCGACCGCGACGACCGCGGCACCGAGCCCGAGCCATGCCCTGCGGCCCAACCGGCGCTTCCCCGGGGGCCGTTGGACGTACCGCACCTCCTGCGTCGACGACGGAACCGGCGGGTTCGCCACCGCTTCGAGTACGGCGCGCACCCGGGCCGCGTCCGGGCGGCCCGCCGGGTCCTTGGCCAGCAGACCGGTGATGAGCTCGGCGAGCGGGCCCGGCGCCGAAACCGGCGGTGCGGGCACGGAGTTGAGGACCGACTGGAGCGTGGCGGGGGTGTTGCTGCGGCGGAACGGGGAGACGCCCTCCGTCGCCGCGTACAGGAGCACGCCGAGCGACCACAGGTCGGAGGCGGGGCCGGGGCGCTGGCCCAACACCCGTTCCGGCGCGATGTATTCGGGCGAGCCGACGAAGCCGCCGGTGTCGGTCAGATTCGTCTCGCCCTCGATCTGGGCTATCCCGAAGTCGGTCAGCACGACCCGGTCGTGGCGGCCGAGCAGGACGTTGTCCGGCTTGACGTCACGGTGCAGGACACCCGCCGCGTGCGCGGCTTCGAGGGCGCCCAGCACCTGGAGGCCGATCCGGGCCGCGTCGCGCGCGCCGAGGGTGCCCTCCTGGAGCACCTCGCCCAGCGAGCGGCCGGTCACCAGCTCCATGACGATCCACGGCCTGCCGTCGACGACGGCCACGTCATGCACGTTGACGACGGCCGGGTGGTCGAGCCGGGCCGCCGCACGAGCCTCGCGGCGCATCCGTTCGAACGCGTTGTCACGTTCGCGCTCGGGAAGATGGTCCGGGACACGGGGTTCCTTGACGGCGACCTCGCGGTCCATCGTCTCGTCCCGGGCGCGCCACACCGTGCCCATACCACCGTGCCCGAGCTTGGCGAGCAGCCGGTAGCGCCCGGCGATCAGACGTCCGGTGCCACTCTCCGGCGAGGGGTGCGGCACCTTCGGTCTCGGCGGTTGCAGAACAAAACTCGTCGTCTCGTCGGACCCGCCGCCCTGTCCCCCGTCACTGCTCATGGGTCCATCCATATCGCGGCGAGAGCTCCCGTATCCACAGGGAACGCGTTCCGGTCACACACCCGTGACTCGAACGGTCACCTATCTCCCTTTTGCTCCGGTACGAGCGCGTCGCGTCACGCCGGTACGAACGTGTCCAGCGCAACGTCGAAGTACTCCTTCGCCTCCCGCACCTTCCCGACCGGCGCCGACACCCACACGTCGTACAGCCGGCCGCCCTCCTCCCAGCACAGGTCGTAGGTGTGCCGGGGCCCCTCCGCCGTGCTGAAGCCGTTCCAGGTGAACTCCCAGAGCGCGGCGGGGTGCCCGTAGTGGGTGGTGTCGGTGACCTTGCCGTCGTGGTAACCGGGGTTCGTGTCCGCCCCCTTGGCCGCCGCGCTCTTCATCACCGCGAGCGGGCCGCCCGTCGCGGGGTCGGACATCTTGATACCGAGCCGGAAGGTCTCCCCCGGCGACATGTAGAAGATCCGCTCGCCCTGCGGGACGCGCGTGAAATCCTCCGGTACGGCGAGCGCGAAGCCGTCGGGGTCGTGGGCGACGCGGTAACCGGAGGGCGCGGTAGGGGTGTTGGCGGTCTCCGAGGGAGTCGGCGAGGGCGAGGGCGTGGCCGAGCGGGTGGGCGACGGTGACGTCGTACCGGCACTCGTGGAGGTCAACGGCGCCGAACTCACCGGCGGGGAAGCCTCCTTGCCGTCCCCGCGCATCAACAGCGCCGCCGCCGACACCCCCGCACCCGCCATCGCCGCGACCAGCAACGCGGCCACGAGGACACCGCGCGTGGAGCGCCGAGGGGGCGGCACTTCCGTGACGGGGGGTGTGGGTGTCGGCGTCGACGGTTGAGGTGGTGGCGCCAACTCCCGTAGCGGAACGTCCTTTTGGGTCGGCGTGTAGCCGGGTGCGGGATGCGCGGCGCGCCCGGCCGCCGCCTTCGGTGTGCGCCCCGTCTTCAGGAAGGCGCGCAGCATCCGCTCGGCCTCCGCCGCCTCCAGCCGCCGTTCAGGATCGCGTTCGAGCAGTCCCCGTACGACGGGCAGCAGCGGGCGGGCCTCCTCCGGTGGCCGGATCTCGTCGAAGACGACGGCGTGCAGGATGCCGCCCAACGAGTCGCGCCGGAACGGCGACTCACCGCTCAGCACGGTGCACAGCAGCGCGCCCAGGGACCACAGGTCGGAGGCGGGACCGGTCCGCACCCCGGACATCCGCTCCGGCGCGGTGTACTCGGGCGAGCCGACGAACGCGCCGTTCTCGGTGAGCGTCGTGGCGCCCGCGACCTGCGCGATACCGAAGTCGGTCAGGACGATCCGGTCGGCTTCGCCCTCGTCGGAAGCGGTCTCCAGCAGCACGTTCGCCGGTTTGATGTCCCGGTGCAGGACACCCGCCGCGTGCGCCGTGCGCAGCGCGCCGAGCAGGGCGACACCGATCCGGGCGGCCTCGGCGGCCTCGACCGGACCGTGCGCGGAGATGCGGTCGGCGAGCGAGCCGCCGTCGATCAACTCCATGACGATGTAAGGCCGTTCGTCCTGCTCGACGACGTCGTGCACGACGATGACGTGCGGATGCCGCAGCTGCGCGACCGCCCGCGCCTCGCGCAGCGTACGGTCGCGCTGCTGCCGGGCCTCCTCCTCGGAGAGCGAGTCGTCCTGCGCGATCTCCTTGACGGCGACCTGCCGGCCCAGCAGTTGGTCGGTCGCCCGCCACACGACGCCCATGCCGCCGCGCCCGAGCCGCTTCTCCAGTCGGTAACGCCCGGCGATCACCCGGACGCTGTCCCCCTCGGTCCCCATGCGCACCATCATGACGCAACCGGAAGCGGTCAGCCCGAACCGGGACTCCAGCTCTGGAGGACCGACTTGAACTGTTTGCTCGTCGTGGCCCAGTCCGCGGCCGGCGCGGACATGTAGATCGCGTACTCGATCCCGTCACGGGAGGTGTACGTCTCCTCGATGGCGCGCCGCGGCCCCGGGAAGGGCGTGTCCTTCGACTGCGCGGTCCAGGTGTAGTCCCACAGGGAGCCGGGGCGGTCGCGGTAGGTGTTCGCCTCCAGGGTCACCCGCCGGTAGTCGACCAGCCGTTGGAGCTGCACTTCCAGGTCGAGCTGGTGGGCGTTCGCGGTGGGGAAGTCCGGGGAGGGGTCGATGGCGATCCGGACGAAGTGCTCGCCCTTGTCGGGCGTGTAGTCGACCTGCTTGATGCCGCCGGAGTCGCTGTAGACCGTCCGCACCCAGCCCTTGGGGAGCGATATGTCGAAGCCCCAAGGGTCGTGGTAGACCTGCCAGTTGGCGGGATCCGAGCTCTGCGGGGAGGTCGGCGTGGAACTCTGCGAGGCCGACGCGCCCGGGGTGCCGCCCTGGTCCCGGTCCTGGTGCCACTTCTGCAGCCCCAGCGCCGTACCGCCGCCGACGAGCGCGGCGAGGACGACCACCAGGACGATCGAACGGAACCGGCGGCGCTTCGGCGGCGCGGGCGCGGCCCCGCCGGGACCCACGAGCGAGACGGGGGGCGCCTGGTGCTGGTACGTGGCCCCCGTCGCCGACCCGTACGACGGCACGCCCGTACCCGCGTACGGGGTCGGGCCGGTGCCGGGGTACGGCGTCGCCCCCGTGCCCGGGTACGGCGTCGCACCGGTGCCGGGCGTGTCCGTGAGACTCTCCGCGCGTGAGCCCACCCGCTGCGTCGGCAGCCACTCCTCCGCCGACCTCGGCCGTCGTCCCTCCGCGGCCTCCGCGAGCATCTGCTCCGTCTGGTCCGCGTTCGGCCGCAGGTCGGGGTCCTTGTTCAGGAGCGCGGCGATGACGGGCGCGAGCGGACCGGCGTAGCGCAGTTCGCCGGCCTCCTCCTCGACGACTGCCTGCATGGTGGACAGCGGCGAGGTGCGGCGGAACGGCGACCGGCCCTCGACCGCCGTGTAGAGCGTGGCGCCCAGCGCCCACAGGTCGGAGGAGGGTCCCGGGTCGGCGCCGCGGACGCGCTCGGGGGCGAGGTAGTCGACGGAGCCGACGACCTCGCCGGTCCGGGTGATGGTGCTGTCGCCCTCGATCTGCGCGATGCCGAAGTCGGTGAGCAGCACCCGGCCGTCCTGCCCGAGCAGTACGTTCCCGGGCTTGACGTCACGGTGCAGGACGCCGGCGGCGTGCGCGGCGCGCAGGGCGCGGAGCACCCACATGCCGATGCGCGCGACCTCGGCCGGTTCGATGCGGCCCTGTTCCTTGACCTCGTCGGCCAGCGAGTTGCCCTCGACCAGCTCCATGACGATCCACGGGCGGCCGTCGTGTTCGAGGACGTCGTGCACGGTGACGACGGCGGAGTGGTTGATGCGCGCGGCGGCGCGCGCCTCGGCGCGGGTGCGCGCCAGGAGTCTCGGCTGGTCGCTCTCGGACACGTAGAGCGCGGCCGTCAACTCCTTGATGGCGACGGCCCGGTGCAGCACCTCGTCGTGCGCACGCCACACCCGGCCCATGCCTCCGCTGCCGATCGATTCGGCGAGCCGATAGCGCCCCGCGAGGAGCAGGCCCTGCATCTGATTCACGTTGCCCCGCAATGCTCTTGACAGGCTCAGCGTAAGGACCGGCCCTCCGCCATGGAACCAGCGGGGTACCAAGGAGACCGCACTGTGACGGTTGTCGCTTCTGCGCCCGAACGGGAACCATTTCGCTCCGGCGCGCCGCCTCCGAAGGTCAGCCGGTGTACTGGTAGGTCGACGACGCCTGCTCGTACAGCCGTGTCACCTCGTCCCGTTGGGACTCCGGGCCGCGCACCTGCACGATGTGGTAGCGGCCATTGATGAGGAACGCCATGTTGCGCACGAACAGGTCACCGCCCTGGCTGTCCGTCCAGGTGAACTGCCCCTCGGCCATGGTCTTCCCGCCGACCGTGATGGTCCGCAGCCCGGTCGCGGTGGCCCAGCTGGAGTCACGGTAGGGCTGCAACTCCCGCTCGTTGTCCCGCTGGTACACCATCGGGTCGCTGCCGTACGTGGACGCGCTGTCCCGCCCGGCCACGACGATCAGCTCGAAGTCGCCGTGGGAGTAGACCACTTGGCCGCTGCCGTTCTTCGGCGTACGGGTCCAGCCCTTGGCGACGGCGACCTGGAACCCCACGGAGTCCTTGCGCAGCACGAAGCCGTCGGCGACGTTCGAGCCGGTCTGCGTCTCGGTCGAACCGGCCGATGTGGAGGCGCTGTTGGAGGCTTCGGGCGAGGTCTGGTCGGGCTGCGGCTGACTGCTCGCCGGGGCCGAGGACTGGCTGGGAGCGGCGCTGACGTCCCCCGCCGCTCCCGTCCTGTCCCCCTGTCCGGCTCCGGTGTCCTCCCCGGACTTGGGCAGGAAGACCATGGCGTACGCGATCGCGCCGGCCAGCAGCAGGAAGATGAGCAGCAGCAGGGTCCGGCCGAGGCGCCGGGGCGACCCGCCGACCTCCTCCTTGGCCCGCTTGTGCCGCCCGTGCGGACTGGTCGCGGGCAGCCCGGCCCGCCGCCTGCGCACCAGCTCGCCGCGCCGCCGCACGATCGGCAGCCGCCGCGGGTCGGTCGGCGGAGTGGCGACGACATGGGCACCGGCCTCGGGCTCGGGCGCCGAGCGCACCAACGACCGCAGCCAGCCCCGCAGTTCCTCGAAGTCCAGCCGCTCGGTCGGGTCCTGCCGCAGCAGCGACTCCACGACCGGCCGCAGGGGCCCGCACTCCTCCGCGAAGGCGGGCGGCTCCGCGCACACGAGCTGCACCAGCTCGGCGGTCGCCTCCTCCGGATAGGGCGCGTGCCCCTGAACGGCCCGGAAGAGCAGCGCGCCGAGCGCCCACAGGTCGGTGGCGGGCCCGATCGGCGCGGCCAACTGCCAGTTCTCGTGCACCGGTACGGCCTGCTCCGGCGCCCACCGCTCGGTGACGGGCCCCACGACGGTCATCCGCACCTGCCGCGCCCGCTCGGCCGCCAGCGCGGTCGCGGGACCGCGTCGGACGGCAGCTCCGGCGGAAGCCAACTCGTCCCAGCGGGCGGGGGCTTGGGCCTGAGGAGAGTTGCCGGGGACGGGCATCGCGGTGGGAGGGACGGGCTTGCTGAGGCTGGGGACGTGCGGGTTTCCGGTGCCGGCGGGGGGCTGGCCGGGGAGGTAAGGGGCGGCCGCAGGAGCCGTGTTGGGCCGGCCGGCGGCCGTGCGGTCGCCGTGGGCCGAGGTGTCCGCCCCGGTGAACGTGTCCGTCGGGGACGACGCGCCGGGACGCGGCGCGGCGCCGTGCCAGGAAGCGGTGTTACGGACGCCGTAGGGGTCGGCGATCTGCCCCGGCGGCGTACTGCCGCCCGTGTGCTCCACCCCATGGCCCCCGGCATACGGCGGCGGCCCCGACGGCAGCGCGGCCGAACCGCCGGTCCGCGCACCGCCGTTCTCGCCCTCGGCAGCGGGCCGGGCACCGGGCAACGCCGGGCGTCCCGGCTGCTGGGCCTCCTGCACCCGGGCGGCGGCACGCGCTCCCGCCCGGTACGCGGCGATGGCACCGGCCCGCGCGGCCCGGACGTCACCGCCGGTGTCCACTTCCCTGCGGGCCAGCGCGGCCGACGCCCCGCTCCCGCCACCGCCCTCCACCCCGACTCCGGGCAGCCCTCCGGCAGCCCTGGCCTCGATGGCGGCCCGCCGAGCGGCCTCGGGGTCCACAACGGCAGGACTCACGGCGTTACTTGGGGCACCGGGGATCGCAGGGGTCGTAGAAGCAGCGGGTGCCGTAGAACCCGTAGGAACTCCGGGAGTCGGCGGAGCCGTGGCGCCGCCGCGCTGATGCCCCGTGCGGTCGGGGTGGCCGCTGCCACCCTCGGCCTCGCCGTCCTGCGGGGGCACCGGGTCGTAGCCGCACAGTGCTTCTTCCGCCGCGCCGACCGCGAGGCCGGTCAGCATCACGCGGCCGTCGTCGCAGACGAGCACCGTGCGCGCGGTGATGTTGCGGTGCACCCAGCCGTGCGCGTGCAGTACCCGCAGTGCCATCAGGACGTCGGCGGCGACCTCGGCCGCCCGGTACGGCGACAACGGCTTCTCCACGAGCAGCGTGGCCAGCGTCTGGGCGGACACCAGTTCGCTCACTATCCACAGCGAACCGCCTTCGGCGAACACGTCGAAGACCTGGTCCAGCCGGGGGTGGTCGGGGATCCGCGCCGCGGCCTGCGCGGCCTCGACCGCGCGCCGTACCGCCGGATCGGTGGGCCGCCGGGTGGCGGTGCGCGCCGCGGCCGGCCGCCGGGCGCCCCGGTCGCGGGCCGTGAACCCGTCGGGCAGCCCGTCCTCGCCGAGCACCTCCGCCTCGACGACCTCGGGCAACGGCACCTGGCGTACCAGGACTTCCTGCCCGCTGTAGGTGTCGAAGGCCGGGGTCTCCCTGAGTTCGTACTCGTCGGAGGGCAGCAGCGGCAGGCGGTAGCGGTCGGCGAGCACCCGACCCGCATAGTCGTCCACGTTGCCTCCCCCGGCCGCCCGGTTGGTCAATTCCGTTCGCCTTGCGCCCCGTTCCGCCTACCTGCATACCTGGATGCGTACGGTCCGCAACCACTCACGATACGTGCCGGAGGCAACCCGCAAAGAGGGGTTGACGGATCTGGCGCGCCAAACCCGGACCCACCCGCCTCACGCCTTCGGTTCGAACGTCTTCGTCAGCGTCGTCCAGGTGTCCTTACGGAGCTCACTGTCCCAATTGGCGGCTTTCGCGGTGTACATGAGCGCGTAGCCGAGATGGCTGTTGACGACGAACCCGCGGTCGATGGTCCGGTACTTCGTCCCGCCGTCCGTGTAGGTGAACTCCCAGTCGGCCGTGTTCCAGCTCCGGTAGTCCACCTTCTCTATGCGGATCCGCGTGTACCCGGAGCGCGTCATGTACTGCTCCTGGTTCTGCCAGTCCGCCACCGGATTGCTCTTCGGCGTACTGGTCCAGGCGATCAGCAGCTTCTGCCCGTCGGGGCCGACCAGCCGGACTCCGGCGGAGTCCGTCGACTGGTACGACCAACCGGCGGGCAGGCCTATGGAGAACCCCTGGCTCCCCTTGTACGTCTTCACGACCGCGGCGCCGCCCGAGGAGCCGTCGGTCTGGTCACCGCTCCCGCCGGACGCGTTCGTACCGGTGGACGTCGACGTACCGCCCGAGGCCGACGCCGTCGACGAGGAGTCGGCCTGGTCGCCGCCCGTGCTCGCCGTGTCGCTGTCGTCCTTCTTGGTGTCGGCTCCACCGCTCGCACTCGCGCTCGCGCTGGCGACGGCCTTGCCGCCGTCGTTCTTCTTCGACCCCTTCGAGCCGCTGTCGTCACCGCCGCCGAGCGTGAGCGCCAGTACGGCACCGATCACCGCGAGCGCGACGACCACCGCGATGATCACCAAGGTCCGCTTCGGCACCACATCCGTGAGCGGCGCCCGCGGCACGGGCCGCGGCGGCAGATCCGGCGGCGTCATCACGGGCCACCCGGAACTCCGCCCACCCGAGCCGGAGTTGGCCGCCCGCGCACCCACCTCGTGCGTCGCACCGGGATCCTTGGCACCGGAGTCCCGCAGCCCGGTCTCCCGCAGCCCCGACGCCTGCGCTCCCGACGCCTGCACACCTAGGTCACGCGTACCCGGGTCACTCGTGCCCAGGTCACGTGTACCCGAGTCCGCCGCACCGGCCTTCGCCGCCGAACCGGCGGTCACCGCACCGGACGCGCCTCCCGACCGGGCCGAGGGCACCCCGGGCGTCCGAGGCCCGTCAGCAACAGCCCCTGCGTCGGCAGCCGTTGCGCTCTTCGTACCGCTGGAGCCACCGGCCGCCGAAGTACCCGAGCCACTCCTGCCCGACGTACCCGAAGCGCCGCCCGAGCCGGCCGCACCGCTCCGGGCACCGGCCGCACCGGCATCCGCACCCGAGCCACCCGCCTTGCCGGCAACGGGAGTTGAAGCCGCGCCGTCAGCGGAATCCACACTCGTGGCCGAACCCACGGCCGCACTCGAACCCGCGGCCGCCGAAGTCGCCGCCCCGGCCCCCGCCGAACCCCCCGCGGCCTTCCGCATGGACCGCAACGCCCCGCGCAACCGCTCGGCACCGGCCGCGGCCCCGCCACCGCTCTTCTTGCCACCGGACCCGGTGGACCCCGGCTGCGCGGGCAACGGCACGACCTTCGTCGCGTCCACCGGCACCGGCTCCGGCTCGGCCTTGGGCTCGGGCGCGTGGATCACCGCGTTGAGCATCGCCCGGGCACCGGCGTCGTCGAGACGCTGGGCGGGGTCCTTGTTGAGCAGGCCGTAGATGACGTCCTTCAACGGCCCGGCGTTCTTCGGCTCCTCCAGCGGCTCGGTCATCACCGCGGTGAGCGTGGCGATCGCGGAACCCTTGTCGTACGGCGGTGCGCCCTCGACCGCCGCGTACAGCAGACCGCCGAGCGACCACATGTCGGCCGCCGGGCCCGGCTTGTGCCCGCGGGCCCGCTCCGGGGAGATGTACGAGGGCGCGCCGACGAGCATGCCGGTGGAGGTGATCGACGGGTCGCCCTCGACCTGCGCGATGCCGAAGTCGGTGAGCACGACCCGGCCGTCCTCGGCGATCAGCACGTTCGACGGCTTCACGTCGCGGTGCAGGATGCCCTCGCGGTGCGCGGAGCGCAGGACGTCGAGTATCGCGAGCCCGACCTCTGCCGCACGCCGCGGCTCCAGCAGGCCGTCCTCCCGGATGGCCTCGGCGAGCGACTTGCCCTCGACCAACTCCATGACGATCCACGGCCGGTCGTCCTCGTCGACCACGTCGAAGACCGTCACCGCGCTGGTGTTGCGGATGCGCGCGATGGCCTTGGCCTCGCGCAACGTCCGTGTGATCAGCCGCCGTTTCTCGTCCTCGTCGATGCTGGACGGGAACCGCAGCTCCTTGACGGCGACCGTCCGGCCCAGGGTTTCGTCCTCGGCACGCCACACCGTGCCCATGCCTCCGCGGCCGAGCACTTCTCCCAACCGGTACCGCCCGGCGAGAAGACGCTCGTTCTTGTCCCGACGAGTGTCCTGACGGGATGTCCCCGCCCGCTCCGCCTCCGACATGCGTCCCCTCATGCAACCCGCCCTGACAGAGCCTCCATTGTCCCCCACCGAACAAGTGCCCAACGCCCAGGGGGCCTCTCGTCGCGCACCTCCCGCACATCCCGTCGGATATCCGGCGCAGGTCACACAGCCAAGGCGGGCAGGATGACCGCCGAGAACGGAGGTTCGCGATGCCCATCCCTCGGACACTGCAGGCCATTCCGCTGTCCCTGGCGCTCCTCTGCCTGTCCACGGCGGCTTCGCAGGCAGGTCCGAAGCCGGCCACGAACGCCCTGGTCCGGCTGCTGGTCACCCGGGGCGGAGCCCCCGCCGCGGCGCTGCTTGCGCACGACGGGACGGACTTCCGCTACAGACAGGCCGGAACCGGCATCGGCCGTGCCGACCACTTCCGTGCCGGCAGCATCACGAAGACCTTCATCGCGACAGTGGTCCTCCAACTGGCCGCCGAACACCGGCTGTCCTTGTCCGACACGGTGGAGCAGCACCTGCCGGGCCTGGTGCGCGGAGCGGGCAACGACGGGCGCGCGCTGACCCTGCGTTCCCTGCTCACCCACACCAGCGGCCTGTACGACTTCACCGCGACCACCGGCGGCACGGTCCCCGTGTCACCTCTTTCCGCCGTCCGTATCGCGCTCACCCACCCTCCGGCCGATCGAGGCCGCTTCTCCTACTCGAACACCAACTACGTACTGCTCGGCCTGGTGATCCGACAGGTCACCGGCCACTCGTACGCCACCGAGGCCGAGCGCCGCATCATCGCTCCGCTGGGTCTGACGGGCACCTCCTTCCCGGGCTCCCGCACCACTCTTCCCGCGCCGCACGGCCGCGCCTACGCGGCCGACGGCTCCGACGTCACCGATCTCGACCCGCGGGTGGCCGGGGCCGCGGGCGAGCTGGTGACCACGCTCGCCGATCTGGACCGCTTCTACTCGGCCCTGCTCGGCGGCGGACTGCTGTCCTCGCGCTGGCTGCGCGAGATGCTCAACACCCGTACCGCACACGGCTCGTACGGCATGGGGCTGTATCCGGTGAGGCTGCCGTGCGGCACCACGGTGTGGGGGCACAACGGCCGGATCTCGGGCAGCTACGTGCGCACCGCAGCCACCGTCGACGGCCGTCATGTCCTCACCTTCCGGGTGAACACGAGCGGGATAGCGGACCCCGGTCTCGAACCGGCCCTGCTCGCCGCCGAGTTCTGCCCCCGCACCTCGTAGAACGGCCGGGTTCCGGACAAAGATCCCAGCTCGCGACACTCGTTCGAGTGAAGTCGACGGCGGGTGAAGCAGCGGTGCGCGCCCGGCGGAGCCTCAGCAGCCTTGGTCGCCCTCGGTCGCCGTCAGTCGCGCTCAGCCGCCGTCAGTCGCCTTCCGTCGGCACGATGTCCGGCGCCCCCAGCCGCGCCGCGTCCGCCGTCAGGTCGTCGGGCTGGCGCTGCGACTCGCGCTCGGCCTCCACCCGCTTCTCGTAGTGCTCGACCTCGCGCTCGATCTGGTCCTTGTCCCAGCCGAGCACCGGCGCCATCAGCTCGGCGGCCTCGCGGGCGCTGCGGGTGCCCCGGTCGAAGGTCTCGATGGAGATGCGGGTGCGGCGGGTCAGCACGTCGTCCAGGTGCCGTGCGCCCTCGTGCGAGGCGGCGTAGACGACCTCGGCGCGCAGATAGTCGTCGGCGGCCTGGAGGGGTTCGCCCAGCGTCGGGTCCTTGGCGATGAGGTCGAGGACCTCCTCCGCCATCGAACCGAAACGGTTCAGCAGGTGCTCCACGCGCACCACGTGGATGCCGGTCTGTGCGGCGATCCGCGCCCGCGCGTTCCACAGCGCGCGGTAGCCCTCCGCGCCGATCAGCGGCACGTCCTCAGTGACGCACTCGGCGACCCGCATGTCGAGGCCATGCACCGCCTCGTCCACGGCGTCCTTGGCCATCACCCGGTACGTCGTGTACTTGCCGCCCGCCACGACGACGAGCCCGGGCACCGGATGCGCCACGGTGTGCTCGCGCGACAGCTTGCTGGTGGCATCGGACTCACCGGCCAGCAGGGGCCGCAGCCCCGCGTACACGCCCTGGACGTCGTCCCTGGTCAGCGGTACCGCGAGCACCGAGTTCACATGCTCCAGCAGGTAGTCGATGTCGGCGCTGGAGGCGGCAGGGTGGGCCTTGTCGAGGTCCCAGTCGGTGTCGGTGGTACCGACGATCCAGTGCCGGCCCCAGGGGATGACGAACAGCACGGACTTCTCGGTGCGCAGGATCAGTCCGCTGCTGGAGTTGATGCGGTCCTTGGGGACGACCAGGTGAATACCCTTGGAGGCGCGGACGTGGAACTGCCCGCGCTCGCCGACCATGGCCTGGGTGTCGTCGGTCCACACACCCGTGGCGTTCACGATCTGCTTGGCGCGGATCTCGTACTCGCCGCCCGCCTCGACGTCCTCCACCTTGGCGCCGACCACCCGCTCGCCCTCGCGCAGGAAACCGGTCACGCGCGCGCGGTTGGCGACCTTCGCGCCGTACGACGACGCCGTGCGCACCAGGGTGGCCACATAGCGGGCGTCGTCCATCTGAGCGTCGTAGTACTGAAGGGCCCCCACCAGGGCGTCCTTCTTCAGCGCCGGTGCCACGCGCAGGGCGTGACGGCGGCTCAGGTGGCGGTGGGTGGGCAGGCCGCGTCCGTGGCCGCGGGCCATCGACATGCCGTCGTAGAGCGCGACGCCGGAACCGGCGTACAGGCGCTCCCAGCCCTTGTGCTGGAGCGGGTACAGGAACGCCACCGGCTTCACCAGGTGCGGGGCGAGCCGCTCCAGGAGCAGTCCGCGTTCCTTCAGGGCCTCGCGGACGAGGGCGAAGTCGAGCATCTCCAGGTAGCGCAGGCCGCCGTGGATCAGCTTGCTCGACCTGCTCGATGTGCCGGACGCCCAGTCGCGCGCCTCGACCAGTCCCGTGGACAGGCCGCGCGTCACGGCGTCCAGGGCGGTGCCCGCACCGACCACGCCCCCGCCCACCACGAGCACGTCCAGTTCGCGCTCGGCCATTCCCGCCAGTGCCTCGGCCCGCTGCGCCGGACCCAGTGTCGCTGTCCTCACCGCTGCCTCCCGCTATCGGTAGCGCCGGCCGCACCCGTTCGGCGAAGCCCGGTTCGTATCCCTCCTGCCCAAATTCTGACCGGGTTGCCCGACTTCAGCCACCACTCGCCCCCAGCCTGTGGACAACAATCACAGGACTGCCGAAAAACACAGCCGTCCAATACCGCATAACGGTCATATTTACTCCTAGTCTGACATTGCGCTCGCTCGTTCTGTCCACAGGGCTTGCGCACCTGTCCCGCTTCGGTTACTGGGAAGGACGGCCCACGCCATGCCCGCAGATCTCGCCGTCATCGGACTCGGTCCTCTCGGCCTGCCCCTGGCCCAGGCCGCTGTCGCCGCCGGTATCGCCACGGTCGGCTTCAAGACCGGCCCCGAGGCCGGCTCCCTCAGCCCCGCCGAACTGCGCCGGATGCTCTCGGGGGGCTTCCGGCCGGCCACCAATCCCGCCGAGCTCGGCCGCGTACGCACCGCCGTGATCTGCGCGCCGACACCCCCGGACGCGGACGGCGGCCTCGACCTCGGCCAGGTGGAGACGGCCGCCCGCGCCCTCGCGGCCAACCTGCGCCCGCACACCACGGTGATCCTGGAGTCACCGGTGCACCCCGGCACCACCGAGGACTTCCTGCGCCCCCTCCTCGAAGAGGGCTCCGGCCTCCGCGCGGGCCGCGACTTCCACCTCGCCTACTCCCCCAGCCGCGTCGACCCCGGCAACCGCGACTTCACCCCCGCCAACACCCCCAAGGTGATCGGCGGCCTGACCCCGGCCTGCACGGAGTCCGCCGCCGCCTTCTACGGCCGCCTCACAGACAAGGTCGTACGCGCGCGTGGCCTGCGCGAAGCGGAGACCGTACAGCTCCTGGAGACCAACTTCCGGCACGTCAACATCGCCCTCGTCAACGAAATGGCCGTCCTGTGCCACGACTTGGGCGTCGACCTCTGGGACGTCATCCGCTGCGCGGAGACCAAGCCGTTCGGCTTCCAGGCCTTCCGCCCCGGCCCCGGCGTCGGCGGCCACGCCGTCCCCCAGGACCTGACGGCCCACGGCGGCCGCCCGCTCCGTATGGTCGAACTCGCCCAGCAGGTCAACAACCAGATGCCCCGTTACGTCATCCAGCGCGCCGCCACGCTCCTCAACGAGCACGGCAAGTCCGCGCGCGGAGCACGGGTGTTGCTGCTCGGCGTCACCTACAAGGCCGACCTCGCCGACCAACAGGCCACCCCCGCCCAGGAGATCGCGATCCGCCTGATGGAACTCGGCGCCTCCGTCAGCTACCACGACCCCCACATCCCCTCCTGGAGCGTCCTGGACCGCCCGGTCCCCCGCGCGGACTCCCTCTACGAGGCGGCGGCCGACGCCGACCTGACGATCCTGCTCCAGCAGCACCGGACGTACGACCTCCAAGGCCTGTCCGTGAAGGCACAGTTGCTGCTGGACACGCGGGGGGCCACTCCGACCGGGGCCGCACACCGGCTCTGAGCGCGAAAACGACTGGTCACGGGGTCGCGTCAACCTGCTAATCTCCCCTCACTCGTCGCACAGCTGTCGCATATCCGTGCGCGCGCACCTCCGTTTCACCTTTCTTGTCTTCGTATCCCGTGGGGGGATTTCTGTCATGAGCCAGTCAGCCACGCCACCGCAGCCACAGCCGCAGCCCGAGGGGCAGGACCAGCCGCAGCCGCCCGCGCCGCCGCAGCCGCAGCCGGTCGACGGCAACCCGTACGCCCAGCAGCCCGGCGCCGTACCGCCGCCGCCCCCGGCTCCGTACGCGCCGCCCGCTCCCCCGAAGAACAACATCGCGCTCGGCCTGGTGACCGCCGTCGTCGCCGCGCTGGTCGCCGCCGGCATCTACGGCGTCGTCATCGGCACCACCAAGCACGAGATCGGCTGGGCGGCGGTCGGCGTCGGCTTCGTCATCGGCCTCGCGGCGGGCAAGCTCGGTGGGCGCAACCCCGCGCTTCCCGTGGTCAGCGCCGTCCTGGCCCTGGGCGCGGTCTACCTCGGCCAGCTGGTCGGTGAGGCGATGATCGGCGCGGACGAGCTGGGCGTGAACTTCAGCAAGATCTTCTTCGACCACTTCGACGTCGTCCAGGACGCCTGGAAGGCCGACGCCGACCCGATCACCTTCGTCTTCTTCGCCATCGCCGCGTTCGCCGCGTTCTCGGGGGCCAAGAAGGCCGCGCTCTGACCCCGGCGCGCGGGTAGTGCAGAGGGGCGCTTGGGGCGGGGTGTGCGTCGGGGGCTGGTGGCGTGCGACTCGCGGCGCCGGTACCGTAAGAAACAGGTGGAGCCCACCGCAGTGGGCACTGCGGCAGGCTCCTGAAAAGTGAACGGAGTGTCCACCCCTAGTTGTGCTGGGGGTGGCCGCTCACTTTCCGCCGTGAATCCACAAGATCCACCTCCTCCGTTGCTTCACCATCCGAAGACGGATCCGGTCCCAGCGGGTGGGCTTGCGGTGGCGACCCATGGGCGCCCCCTTCCACGAGGCCGCCCATTAGCCCGGTAGGCGGTTCGTCTGGAATTCGGGCCGGGCCCCGAGAGCCCGGGTCCGGAACGATTTCCGTGGAAGGGGGCACCCCACACAACTGGGGCGCCGATCACGGACGTTACCGCCCCGACACGCCCCACCTGCGAATTTTCGCCCCGAACGCAACCGTGCGCCCCCAAGTCCCAACACGCGCCCCACCAGCCCCACTTGGGCACGCAAAAGGGCCCGGACCACCCAGGCCCGGGCCCTTCAAAGCGTCGTAGAACCGCCTACCGCCTACCGCTTGTGCTGTGAGTCCGCCACCGTCACCTCGACGCGCTGGAACTCCTTGAGCTCGCTGTAGCCGGTGGTCGCCATCGCTCGCCGCAGCGCGCCGAAGATGTTCATCGAGCCGTCCGGGACATGGGACGGACCCGTGAGGATCTCCTCGATCGTGCCGACCGTGCCGAGGTCGACCTTCTTGCCGCGCGGGAGTTCCTCGTTGACCGCTTCCATGCCCCAGTGGTGGCCCTTGCCGGGGCCGTCCGTGGCGCGGGCCAGCGGGGAGCCCATCATGACCGCGTCGGCGCCGCAGGCGATCGCCTTGGGGAGGTCGCCGGACCAGCCGACACCGCCGTCGGCGATGACGTGGACGTACCGGCCGCCGGACTCGTCCATGTAGTCGCGGCGGGCGGCGGCCACGTCCGCGACCGCGGTCGCCATCGGGACCTGGATGCCCAGGACGTTGCGCGTGGTGTGCGCGGCGCCGCCGCCGAAGCCGACGAGGACACCGGCCGCGCCCGTGCGCATCAGGTGCAGGGCCGCCGTGTAGGTGGCGCAGCCGCCGACGATGACCGGGACGTCCAGCTCGTAGATGAACTGCTTCAGGTTCAGCGGCTCGTGCGAGCCCGACACGTGCTCCGCCGAGACCGTCGTACCGCGGATGACGAAGATGTCCACGCCCGCGTCGACGACGGCCTTGGAGAACTGGGCCGTGCGCTGCGGGGAGAGCGCGGCGGCGGTGACCACGCCCGAGTCGCGCACCTCCTTGATGCGCTGGCCGATCAGCTCCTCCTTGATGGGAGCCGCGTAGATCTCCTGGAGGCGGCGGGTCGCGGCGTCCGCGTCCAGCTCGGTGATCTCGTCGAGCAGGGACTGCGGGTCCTCGTAGCGCGTCCAGAGGCCTTCGAGGTTCAGTACGCCGAGGCCGCCGAGCTCGCCGATGCGGATCGCGGTGGCCGGGGAGACGACGGAGTCCATGGGGGCGGCCAGGAACGGCAGTTCGAAGCGGTAGGCGTCGATCTGCCAGGCGATCGAGACCTCCTTCGGGTCCCGCGTACGGCGGCTGGGGACGACGGCGATGTCGTCGAAGGCGTACGCCCGGCGGCCGCGCTTGCCGCGCCCGATCTCGATCTCAGTCACGTGTGTGGCCTTTCCTTCTGCGTCTCAGCGTCTTCCAGTATCGCCGACGGGCACGACAAGGGCGGCCCCGGTGTGTCCGGAGCCGCCCTCGGGAAGCCTGCCGACTACTTGCTGCGGCTGTAGTTCGGTGCCTCGACCGTCATCTGGATGTCGTGCGGGTGGCTCTCCTTGAGGCCCGCCGAGGTGATCCGGACGAAGCGGCCCTTGGTCTCCATCTCCGCGATGCTTGCCGCGCCCACATAGCCCATGGTCTGGCGCAGCCCGCCGACGAGCTGGTGCAGCACGTTGGCCAGCGGGCCGCGGTAGGGCACCTGGCCCTCGATGCCCTCGGGGACGAGCTTGTCGTCGGAGGCGACCTCGGCCTGGAAGTAGCGGTCCTTGGAGTACGACCGGCCCTGGCCGCGGGACTGCATCGCGCCGAGCGAGCCCATGCCGCGGTACGACTTGAACTGCTTGCCGTTGATGAACTGGAGCTCGCCCGGGGACTCCTCGCAGCCCGCGAGGAGGCTGCCGAGCATCACCGTGTCGGCGCCTGCGGCGAGCGCCTTGCCGATGTCGCCGGAGTACTGGAGGCCGCCGTCGCCGATCAGTGGGACGCCGGCCGCGCGGGCGGCGAGGGAGGCCTCGTAGATCGCGGTGACCTGCGGGACGCCGATGCCGGCGACCACGCGGGTGGTGCAGATGGAGCCGGGGCCGACACCGACCTTGATGCCGTCGACACCCGCGTCGACCAGGGCCTGGGCGCCGTCACGAGTGGCTACGTTGCCGCCGATCACGTCGACGCCGACGCTCGACTTGATCTTCGACATCCAGCTGAGCGCGTTGCTGTTGTGGCCGTGCGAGGTGTCGACGACCAGGAAGTCCACGCCCGCCTCGGCGAGGGCCTGGGCGCGGTCCAGCGCCTCGGGGCTGGCGCCGACGGCGGCGCCGACGATGAGGCGGCCCTCGGCGTCCTTGGCGGCGTGCGGGTACTGCTCGGCCTTGACGAAGTCCTTGACCGTGATGAGGCCCTTGAGGACACCCGCCTCGTCCACGAGGGGAAGCTTCTCGATCTTGTGGCGGCGCAGGAGCTGCATGGCGTCGGCGCCGGTGATGCCGACCTGGCCGGTGACCAGGGGCATCGGGGTCATGACCTCGCGCACCTGGCGGGAGCGGTCGGTCTCGAAGGCCATGTCGCGGTTGGTGACGATGCCGAGCAGCTTCTTGTTGCCGTCGGTCACCGGGACGCCGCTGATGCGGAACTTGGCGCACAGGGCGTCGGCCTCGGCGAGCGTGGCGTCCGGGTGCACGGTGATCGGGTCGGTGACCATGCCGGACTCGGAACGCTTCACGAGGTCGACCTGGTTGACCTGGTCCTCGACGGACAGGTTGCGGTGCAGGACGCCGACGCCGCCCTGGCGGGCCATCGCGATGGCCATGCGGGACTCGGTCACCTTGTCCATCGCCGCGGAGAGCAGCGGGATGTTGACCCGGACGTTGCGCGAGATGCGGGACGAGGTGTCGACCGCGTTCGGGAGCACCTCGGATGCGCCCGGCAGCAGCAGCACGTCGTCGTAGGTCAGCCCCAGGGTCGCGAATTTGGCGGGCACTCCGTCGACGTTGGCAGTCATGACACCTTCCCCAATGGCCTTGATCGGTGCGGATGTCCATGCTAACGGGAAGCACGGTCCCCGAATTCCACGATTCCACGGCTACGGCTCGCTCCGGGCTTCGTATGTTCGTACGGATGCCGTCGGCCGACTGTTCAAGAAAGGCGCCGCCCGCCCAGGCGTTACTGCTCGGCCAGGGCCCGCAGCCGGCTCAGCGCGCGGTGCTGTGCGACCCGGACGGCGCCGGGTGACATTCCCAACATCTGGCCGGTCTCCTCGGCCGTGAGACCTACGGCGATGCGCAGCAGGAGCAGTTCGCGCTGGTTCTCCGGGAGGTTGGCCATGAGTTTCTTGGCCCATTCGGCGTCGCTGCTGAGCAGGGCGCGCTCCTCGGGGCCGAGGGAGTCGTCCGGCCGCTCGGGCATCTCGTCGGACGGCACCGCCGTGGAACCCGGGTGGCGCATCGCGGCACGCTGGAGGTCGGCGACCTTGTGGGCGGCGATGGCGAAGACGAAGGCCTCGAAGGGGCGGCCTGTGTCCTTGTAGCGCGGGAGTGCGAGGAGGACCGCCACGCAGACCTCTTGGGCGAGGTCCTCCACGAAGTGCCGTGCGTCGCCCGGGAGTCGGGACAGCCGGGTGCGGCAGTAGCGCAGGGCCAGTGGGTGTACGTGGGCGAGCAGATCGTGCGTCGCCTGCTCGTCTCCGTCGACCGCGCGAAGGACGAGCCCACCAATCGCCCCTTGGGCTTTGGCCCCCTCGTCGTCACGCATCGGTCCATGGTGCCTTGCGGCCGTGTGGTCCGTGGCACCGCGTCCGTTGTTGTGCACCGAAGCGTTATGAGCAGGTGCGCCGGAACTCATCTCCTGCGCCCTCCCCTCCCGCTCGACCGACTCGTCCCCGAGGAACTCCACACCTCAAGGATGCGGCATCCGCGGCGAAACGAGCAGCGGGCACCCGGCGGGCCCCGTCACCCTCCCCGCCCGCCCACAGGCGGGCGGGGATTCCCGTACCCCCGCTACGACCCACTGACCTGGCCCTAACGGACCAGACCCCAGCGGAAACCGAGCGCCACGGCGTGCGCCCGGTCCGAGGCGCCGAGTTTCTTGAAGAGCCGCCGGGCGTGGGTCTTGACGGTGTCCTCGGAGAGGAAGAGCTCACGGCCGATCTCCGCGTTCGAGCGGCCGTGGCTCATGCCTTCGAGGACCTGGATCTCGCGCGCGGTGAGCGTCGGCGCGGCGCCCATCTCGGCGGACCGCAGCCGGCGCGGGGCCAGTCGCCAGGTCGGGTCGGCGAGGGCCTGGGTGACCGTGGCCCGCAGTTCGGCGCGGGAGGCGTCCTTGTGCAGATAGCCGCGGGCGCCGGCCGCGACCGCGAGGGCCACGCCGTCCAGGTCTTCGGCGACGGTGAGCATGATGATGCGGGCGCCCGGGTCGGCGGAGAGCAGCCGCCGCACGGTCTCGACACCGCCGAGTCCGGGCATGCGCACGTCCATCAGAATGAGGTCCGAGCGGTCTGCGCCCCAGCGGCGGAGGACTTCCTCCCCGTTGGCCGCGGTCGTCACGCGCTCGACACCGGGTACGGTCGCGACCGCCCGGCGGAGCGCCTCTCGGGCAAGCGGGGAGTCGTCACAGACGAGGACGGATGTCATGGCCGCCCTCCGCAGCTGATGCGCGTCACCTTGAGCCTCCAGGCTGGTACGAAATCGTCACCTGTGCGGTCGACCGTCTCGGACGCCTGCCCGAGCACTTGTGTTTGCAACCGCCTCGCACTCTCAACGACGGTCACTCGAAAGAGTTACGGGGCCGTGTGTCGTCTTCGGCACTCTACGTGAGGGTGCGGACACGGTGGAGGCGTGCGCGGCCGACCCTCAAGCTTTCATCACAACCGGTGCCCCATTCAGCCCTATTTCTTCCCTTTTACTGGTGTCTGAGGCTAGATTCGCAATGAGTCATATTTTCATCTCCTTAGATCGTAGTTGTACGGTCGTGGACACCGTATCCGCCCATAACGGCTACAAGGGGTCACGCAATGGCAGATTTCTCCCGCCTTCCCGGACCGAACGCGGACCTGTGGGACTGGCAGCTCCTGGCTGCCTGCCGAGGGGTCGACAGCTCGCTCTTCTTTCATCCCGAGGGCGAGCGCGGTGCGGCACGAAGCGCTCGTGAGAACTCGGCCAAAGAGGTCTGCATGAGGTGCCCGGTCCGCGCACAGTGCGCGGCGCACGCGCTGGCGGTGCGCGAGCCGTACGGCGTCTGGGGCGGCCTGACCGAGGACGAGCGCGAAGAACTGATGGGGCGGGCCCGTAACCGGCTGGTGTCGGCGTCGACCGCCGGGGACATGGCCTCGAACAACTGAAGGAACGTTTCTCCAACAGGGCCTTCGGCAAGGTCTCCAACAAGCTCTCCGACAGGGGCACGCGTGCGCGTGCCCCCTACTTTTCGCGCGCCGCCCGCGCCAGCTGGTCCAGCGTCGCCGCCACCGCGGGCACCTGCGCCAGGTCGGGCAGGGTCAGCGCGACGATCTCCCGCCGTACCGCCGGTTCCAGGGTCACCGTCCGCGCGCCCCGGGGCCGTACGGACTCGATGGCGAGCTGGGGCAGTACGGCGACGCCCAGGCCCGCGCTCACCAGGCCGACGACCGCCGGATAGTCGTCGGTCGCGAAGTCGATGCGCGGGGTGAAGCCGGCGCTCTCGCAGGCCTCGACCAGCTGGCCTCGGCAGCGCGGGCAGCCGGCGATCCAGGGTTCGGCGGCGAGTTCGCCGATGGCGACGGACTCCGCGCGCGCGAGCCGGTGCCTCTCCGGGACCAGGGCCACCAGGCGGTCGCGGAGCAGGGGTCGTACCACCAGGTCGGACCAGTCCTCGGCGCCCGCTGCGGTCTCGTAGCGGAAGGCGAGGGCGATGTCGCAGTCGCCCTCGCGGAGGAGGTCGACGGAGTTCGGCGGCTCGGCCTCCTCCAGGAAGACGCGGGTGCCGGGGTGGGCGGCGCGCAGGGCGGCGAGGGCGGTGGGCACGAGGGCCGAGCTGCCGCTCGGGAAGGAGACCAGCCGGACCCGGCCGGCGCGCAGGCCCGCGATCGCGGCGACCTCCTCCTCGGCGGCGGTCAGGCCGGCGAGGATGCCGGCCGCGTGCCGGACCAGGGCCTCGCCCGCCTGGGTGAGGCGCATCTCGCGGCCGGTACGGATGAGGAGCGGGGTGCCGACGGAGGTCTCCAGGGCCTTCATCTGCTGGCTGACGGCGGGCTGGGTGCAGCCCAGCGCCCGCCCGGCCGCCGAGAAGGAACCGGTGGCGGCGACGGCGCGCAGCACACGGAGATGTCGGGCCTCGATCACGCCCCGAGCATAAGCCGACCTTGGGGGCGCAGGTGAATAATGCGGCACACCTTTGGGGTGCTCTCGCCTACCGTGATGCCATGAAGCTTCTCTCGCTGAATCTGGGCCGGGCCACGGCCGTGCCGTACACGGACCAGCCGGACGGCGTGACGGGGATCGACAAGCGGCCGACCGACGGGCCCGTCCGGGTGAGCGCGCCCGGGCCGAAGGGGATCGCCGGGAGCGGAATCGCCGGGGACGAGGTGTGTCACCTGCGCCACCACGGCGGTGACGACCAGGCGGTGTACGCCGTCGCGCGCGAGGATCTCGACGACTGGGAGCGGGAGTTGGGGCGCCCGCTGGGCAACGGCTCGTTCGGGGAGAACCTGACGACCCTGGGGGTCGACGTGTCCGGCGCGCGGATCGGGGAGCGGTGGCGGATCGGGGCCGAGGTCGTCCTGGAGGTCACCTCCGGGCGGATTCCGTGCCGTACGTTCCAGGACCATCTGGGCGAGCGGGGGTGGGTGAAGCGGTTCACCCGGAAGGGCGCCCCGGGGGCCTATCTGCGGGTGATCGAGCCCGGTGAGATCCGGGCGGGGGACGCGGTCGAGGTCGTGCACCGGCCGGGCCACGAGGTGACGGTAGCCCTGCAGTTCCGGGCCGTGACGACCGAGCGGGAGCTGCTGCCGCGGCTGCTTCCGGCGGGCGAGGCGCTGCATCCGGAGGCCCTGGCACAGGCCCGGAAGTATGTCGCGGAGCACGCGGGCTGACCTGCCGTCACGGCCCGTTCGACACCTTGTTCGACACGTGTTCGTCACGGATCGGGAGGGCCTGTGCAGAGAGCTGGCCCGGTCGCTCCGGATCACTAATCTTGCGCCATGACAACGGCATTGATTACGGGATCGACCGCGGGCATCGGTGCCGCGTTCGCGCGGCGGCTCGCGGCGGACGGACACAACCTCGTGCTGGTGGCGCGGAACACCGAGCGGCTCGGCGAGCAGGCGACCGAACTGCACGACCGGCACGGCATCGAGGCTGAGGTGCTGACCGCCGACCTCGCCACGGACGAGGGCATCGAGAATGTGGCCGCCCGGCTCGCGGACCGCAAGAACCCGGTCGACCTGCTGGTCAACAACGCGGGCTTCGGCAACAAGGGCCGCTACCTCGACGTACCAATGGCCGACGAGCTGAGGATGCTCAAGGTGCACTGCGAGGCGGTGCTCCGGCTGACCGGCGCGGCGACCGAGGGGATGCGGGAGCGCGGGCGCGGCGGAGTCGTCAACGTGGCGTCGGTGGCGGCCTTCGTGCCGCGCGGGACGTACGGCGCGTCGAAGGCGTGGGTGGTGCAGTTCACGCAGGGGGCCGCGAAGGACCTGGCCGGGACCGGCGTACGGCTGATGGCGCTGGCGCCCGGTTTTGTGCGGACCGAGTTCCACGAGCGGGCCGGGATGGGCACGGACAACATCCCGAACTGGATGTGGCTGGACGCGGACAAGCTGGTCGCGGCGGCGCTCGCGGATCTGGCGCGCGGCAAGTCGCTGTCGATCCCCGACCCGCGCTACAAGGCGCTGATGGGCCTGGTGAAGGTCACTCCGCAGTCGGTACTCGGCGGGATCACGTCGAAGACCGGGCGGAAGTACGGGCCGCAGTGACGGCAGTCGCCCCACTGACAGTGACGGCAGCACGAAGGCCCGGCTCCCCCAGAGGGGTGCCGGGCCTTCGGTGTCCTACGGGTTCACCGACTCGCGTCAGTGGGAGTGGCCGTGGCCGTGACCGGCGGCGGCCGGCTCCTCCTCTTCCTTCTTCTCGACGACCAGGGTCTCGGTCGTCAGGAGCAGGGAGGCGATGGAGGCGGCGTTCTCCAGGGCGGAGCGGGTGACCTTGACCGGGTCGATGACGCCGGCCTTGACCAGGTCGCCGTACTCGCCGGTCGCGGCGTTGAAGCCCTGGCCGGGCTCCAGGTCGGCGACCTTGGAGGTGATGACGTAGCCCTCCAGGCCGGCGTTCTCGGCGATCCAGCGCAGCGGCTCGACGACCGCGCGGCGCACGACCGCGACACCGGTGGCCTCGTCGCCCGTCTTGTCGAGGTTGCCCTCGAGGACCTTGGCGGCGTGGACCAGAGCGGAGCCACCACCGGAGACGATGCCCTCCTCGACCGCGGCGCGGGTCGCGGAGATGGCGTCCTCCAGACGGTGCTTCTTCTCCTTGAGCTCCACCTCGGTGGCGGCGCCGACCTTGATCACGCACACGCCTCCGGCCAGCTTCGCGAGGCGCTCCTGGAGCTTCTCGCGGTCCCAGTCGGAGTCCGTGTTCTCGATCTCGGCCTTGATCTGGTTGACGCGGCCCGCGACCTCGGAGGCGTCACCGGCACCGTCGACGACGGTCGTGTCGTCCTTGGTGACCGTCACGCGACGGGCGGAGCCGAGCACGTCCAGGCCGACCTGGTCGAGCTTGAGGCCGACCTCCTCGGCGATGACCTGACCGCCGGTGAGGGTGGCGAGGTCGCCGAGCATCGCCTTGCGGCGGTCGCCGAAGCCGGGGGCCTTGACCGCGACCGCGTTGAACGTGCCGCGGATCTTGTTCACGACCAGGGTCGACAGGGCCTCGCCCTCGACGTCCTCGGCGATGATCAGCAGCGGCTTGGAGGCGTTGGCCTGGATGACCTTCTCCAGCAGCGGCAGCAGGTCCTGGATGGAGCTGATCTTGCCCTGGTGGATGAGGATGTACGGGTCCTCCAGGACCGCTTCCATCCGCTCCTGGTCCGTCACGAAGTACGGCGACAGGTAGCCCTTGTCGAAGGCCATGCCCTCGGTGAAGTCCAGCTCCAGACCGAAGGTGTTGGACTCCTCGACGGTGATGACACCGTCCTTGCCGACCTTGTCCATCGCCTCGGCGATGAGCTCGCCGACCTGGCTGTCCTGCGCGGACAGACCGGCGACGGCCGCGATGTCGGCCTTGTCGTCGATGGGCCGCGCGGTGGCGAGCAGCTCGTCGGAGACGGCCTTGACGGCGGCGTCGATGCCCTTCTTCAGGGCGGCCGGGGAGGCACCCGCGGCGACGTTGCGCAGGCCCTCGCGGACGAGCGCCTGGGCGAGCACGGTGGCGGTGGTGGTGCCGTCACCCGCGATGTCGTTGGTCTTGGTCGCCACCTCCTTCACCAGCTGGGCACCGAGGTTCTCGTACGGGTCGTCGAGCTCGACCTCGCGGGCGATGGTGACACCGTCGTTGGTGATGGTGGGGGCGCCGAACTTCTTGTCGATGACGACGTTGCGGCCCTTGGGGCCGATCGTCACCTTGACCGTGTCGGCAAGCTTGTTGACGCCGCGCTCGAGGGCGCGACGGGCGTCCTCGTCGAACTTCAGGATCTTCGCCATGGGAGCGGTTCAGCCCTCTCGGAAAACGTGGGTGAAACGAACTACGCCCCCGACGCCCGGCTTCATAAGGTCGCGGGGGCCAGGGGCGCAGCTCACATACAGAAGGTGAAGCGAATTACTTCTCGATGATCGCGAGCACGTCGCGGGCCGAGAGGACGAGGTACTCCTCGCCGCTGTACTTCACTTCGGTGCCGCCGTACTTGCTGTACAGCACGATGTCGCCGGTCTTGACGTCGAGCGGCAGGCGCTCGCCGTTCTCGAAGCGGCCCGGGCCCACGGCCAGGACGACGCCCTCCTGGGGCTTCTCCTTGGCGGTGTCCGGGATGACCAGGCCAGAGGCGGTGGTCTGCTCGGCGTCGAGCGGCTGGACCACAATGCGGTCCTCGAGCGGCTTGATGGCAACCTTGGAGCTGGTGGTCGTCACGATCCGACCTCCCCCTTCGGAGATCTCACGGGGTTAACTGTCTGAGGTGGCGACCAGGTGGATCCGTCGTCGCGGGTGCCGGACCTGCCCGTCGCTATTGGCACTCTCCAGGGGGGAGTGCCAGACCTGAGACTATGACTGCGATTAGCACTCGGTCAAGCGGAGTGCCAATGCCTGCGGCGCTTGGTCGGAATTTTGGTGACCGTCGGCTGTGGTTGCCGTCCCTGGGGGCTGCGCCCCCAGACCCCCGCTTCGGCCTGGACGGCCTCGTCCTCAAACGCCGGACGGGCTGATTTTGTGACCGGCATTTGAGAGGGGTTAGTCCGCCGTACAGCCCCAGTAGCCGATCTCCGCCGGATCGCCGTCGCGGTAGAGGATCGTGCACCGGCCCGTTCCACGGCCCGGGAAGGAGGCGGCCCCGCTGCGGAGCGCGGCGGTCCACTGCTCGCGGGTGGGTCTGCCCTCCGGCGCCCAGTCGCGCACCTCGTCGTCGGTCAGTGGGCGCATCATGGCGAAGTCGTCCCCGGACGCGGCGTCGACGAGATCGTAGAAGTCGAGCACGGAGGACGTGCCGCCCGTCAGGATGTACTCCCTCCAGCCGTCGTCCTCCCACAGATCGACGATGTCCCGCCCCGGGAACCCGTGGTCGTCCTCGGCCAGTTTCTGTTCCCGCGCCTGCCGGAACGCCGACTCGAGATCCTTCTGGTACGGACCGGTGGAGGTCCACTCGTTGCCACCCATCGCAGCCCCTTTCCGTGCACCGCAGGCTAGAGGTAGTCCTCCAGGCGGCCGACCGTCAGGCCCCGTTCCTGAATTCCCCGGAGCAGTCGGGCCGTTGTGTCGGTCGGGGTGATGCGGACGATGTCGCCGGGGGTGAGGCGGTGGGCGCCCCGGGCGTAGGTGAGGGTTCCGGTCGTGGTGGAGGCGCGCCAGAGGACCAGGGCGGAGATGCCGCAGTCGGCGGCGGCCCGGCGGGTCGTCGTGTCGTACGTGCCGTCGGGGGGCCGGAGCAGGCGAGGCCGGGGACGGGCCAAGTGGCCGCAGATCTCGGTGCGTTGGGTGGCGTAGGGCAGGCCGGTGAAGCGGGCGGGCCCCGGCGGCGTGCGGAACTCCGTTACCGGGAGGCGCAGTTCGCGGACCAGGTCGGTGAACCTCGGGTCCCGGCGGGCGGTCGCCCCGTGGTCGTAGGTCAGGAAGACGACCTTGTCGCGGGTGCGGACGTGGTCCACGACGGGTGGGAGGCCGGGGCCCGCCGATCGGGCGGGGGGTCCGGAGGACGGTTTCGGGGCGGGGGCCAGGGGAGCCGTCAAACCCCAGTGGCGGTACGGCTGTTCGCGGGACGGGCCGTGCGGGTGGACGCGCTGGGCGGCCTTCTTGCCGAGCCGTTCGATGGGGTCGACGGACTGGGCGCAGCCGGTGAGGAGGGTGGCCGCCAGGGCGACGGCCACCGGTGTCCGCAGGGTCGCGACCCTCACAGGTAGTCCTCCAGGCGGGCCACCGCGTAGCCCTCGGCCGTGACCTTGCCGAGGAAGCGGCGCATGTCGTCGACCATCGTGCCGTTCCAGTCCGCACGGCCCCGGAAGTGGGTCAGGACGATGTCGCCGGGGTGCAGCTGCCGGTCGTCCTCGCGGTACTCCCAGTGGTCGACGTACACCTCCTCGTCCCAGATCGGGGCGTACTTGATGCCGCAGGACTTTGCGGCGACGAGGGTGTCGTGGTTGTAGTTCCCGTACGGCGGCCGGAAGACCGTCGGGGCCTGGCCGAACTGCTTCTTCATGATGTCCTGCATGCCGCAGATCTCGCGCTTCTGCTCGGCGTAGGACAGGCCCGGCAGATACGGGTGCGTGAGGGTGTGGTTGTTGAGCGTGTGGCCCTCGGCCTGCATCTTCTTGAAGTAGCCGTAGTCGTCCTTGACCAGGTAGTTGCTGAGGAAGGCCGTGTACGGGATCTTCAGGTCGCTCATCATCCGCAGGAACGCGGGGTCCTTGTTCTCGCCGTCGTCGATGGTGAGGAAGACGATCTTCTGCTTGGTGGGGACGGTGGTGAAGACCGGCGGGAGGTTCAGCTCCTCCTGGTCGTCCACCTCGAAGCCCTTGCGCGCGGTGATCTCCGGCTTGTGCGCGGGCGCCGGCGGGGCCTGGAGGGGCACCTTCGCCAGCCCCCAGCGCTTCGCGGCGGCGACGCGGGCGGCGTAGGCGGCGCGCAGCCTGGAGGCGTAGGAGTCGAGCGCGCGGGCCGGGGGCGCGTGCAGCGGCTGCGCGCCGTGCGCCGGAGGGGCGGGCTTGTCGGCGCCGCCGGGCTGGGTGCAGCCGGAGACGGCGGCGGCGAGCGCGAGGGCGGCGAGCGCGCCGCGGACGCCCGCCCTCCGACGCCGAGTTCCCCGGGTTCCGTACGACCGATTGATGTCATTTTGTACGACTACTCGCATGACGTCGGATCTTTTCAGGCCCCGGCCCCGATCCCGTGGCGACACCGCCGACACACCGCCGCCGGAGGCGCACGGTCCACCGACTGGCCCACAATGTCCCGGTGAACGACCCCCATGCCGCGGTGCACGACCCCGTACGCGCCTTCGCCGCCCTGCTCACTCCCGAGGGCCGTGCCCTCCTCGACGAGGTCCGTGGCACCGACCCGGCCAAGGAACTCGCCGTCGCGACCCGGCTGCGCCGCGAATACCCCGCCGACCTGGTCTCGGCGGCCCTCGGTCAGGCCCGGCTGCGGCAGCGGGCGGAGGCGGCGAAGTTCACGCCCGAGGACGCCTCCCGCATGTTCTTCACCCCGAACGGCTTCGAACAGTCCACTCGGGCCACCGTCGCCCGCTACCGCGCGGGGCGGCTGCGCGAACTGGGCGTGACCTCCGTCGCCGACCTCTGCTGCGGCATCGGCGGCGACGCGATCGCGCTGGCACGGGCGGGCATACGCGTGCTGGCCGTCGACCGCGATCCCCTGACGGTCGCGGTGGCCCGCGCCAACGCGGAGGCACTGGGCCTGGCCGACCTGATCGAGGTCCGCGAGGCGGACGTCACCGACGTGGACACGTCCGCGTACGACGCCGTGTTCGTGGACCCGGCCCGTCGCGGCGGCCGGGGCCGCATCTTCGACCCCGAGGCGTACTCGCCCCCACTGTCCTGGGCCATCGGTGCCGCTACGGCGGCCCCGCTCGCCGCGCTGAAGATCGCGCCCGGGGTGCCGCACGAGGCGATCCCGGAGACGGCCGAGGCGGAGTGGATCTCGGACGGCGGCGACGTGAAGGAGGCGGTGCTGTGGTTCGGGACGGGGGTGCGTCCGGGTGCCGTACGGGCAACTCTCCTCCCCGGCCCACGAGTTCTGCACGGCCGCGGACTGCCCGACCCCGAAGTCCGTTCCGTGGGAAGGTACTTGTACGAGCCCGACGGCGCCGTCATCCGCGCCCACCTCGTCGCCGAGGTGGCGGAGGAGGTCGGTGGCGGCCTCATCGACGAGACCATCGCGTACGTCACAGCGGATGCCCTACGACCGACCCCGTACGCCTCCGCCTACGAGATCACCGACCAACTCCCCTTCGGCGTCAAGAAGTTGAAGGCGCTGCTCCGGGAGCGGGAGGTGGGCGTACTCACCGTGAAGAAGCGGGGCTCGGCCGTCGAACCGGACGAACTGCGCCGGAAGGTGAAGCCTCAGGGGCCCAACTCGGCGACGGTGTTCCTGACTCGGGTGACGGGGGCGCCGGCGATGCTGATCGGGCGGCCGGTCTAGGGCGCGCACCAGGCGGCGTTCGCCTCGCTCTTTGGGCACCGTCAGCCCGCCTCTTCGGCCCTGCGCAGCAGGAGTTGGCGTTCGCGTTCGTTGCGTGTCAGTGCGGCCGCTCGCGCGAACTCGGCCTTCGCCTCCGTCGTACGGCCCAGGCGCAGCAGCAGGTCGCCGCGGACGCTGGGCAGCAAGTGGTAGTCGCGGAGGGCGGGTTCGGTGGCGAGGGTGTCGATGATCTCCAGGGCGGGGGCCGGGCCGTCCGACATCGAGACGGCGACCGCGCGGTTCAACTCGACCACGGGGGACGGGGATCGGGTGGCGAGGAGGCCGTAGAGGGTGGCGATCGTCGGCCAGTCGGTCTCGTCGTAGGTGTACGCGTGGGCGTGGCAGGCGGCGATGGCGGCCTGGAGGGCGTAGGGGCCGGGGGCGCCGGTGGACACGGTGTCGGCGCGGCCGAGGGCGGTGATGCCGCGGGCGATGAGCAGGCGGTTCCAGCGGCGGCGGTTCTGGTCCCTGAGGAGGACGGGGTCGCCGTTCGGGGCGGTGCGGGCGGCCGAGCGGGAGGCCTGGAACTCCAACAGGGAGGCCAGGGCGTGCACTTCGGGTTCCTTCGGCATCAGGCCGGCGAGGAGACGGGCCAGCCGCAGCGCGTCCTCGCAGAGGCCGGGGCGGAGCCAGTCGTCGCCCGCCGTCGCCGCGTAGCCCTCGTTGAAGATGAGGTAGATGACGTCGAGGACGGAGCCGAGGCGGGCCTCGCGGTCGGGGCCGTAGGGGACCTCGAAGGCCACGTTCTTCGTCGCCAGGGTGCGTTTGGCGCGGACGATGCGCTGGGCGATCGTCGGTTCGGGGGCGAGGAAGGCGCGGGCGATCTCGGGGGTCGTCAGCCCGCCGAGGAGGCGGAGGGTGAGGGCGGTGCGGGCCTCCGGGGACAGGACCGGGTGGCAGGTGGTGAAGACCAGGCGGAGGAGGTCGTCGTCGATGTCGTCGGGGGCGGAGGGTTCCTCCGGTGGGGCCGTGGTCTCCAGGGTGCGGCCGATCTCCTGGAGCTTGCGGGCGTAGTTCTCCCGGCGCCGGACGAGGTCTACGGCGCGGTGTCTGGCGGTGGCCATGAGCCAGGCGCCCGGGTTGTCGGGCACACCGTCCCGGGGCCACTGCTCAAGGGCGGCGACCAGGGCGTCCTGCGCCAGTTCCTCCGCGATGCCGACGTCGCGGACCGTGCGGGCGACGGCGGCGATGATGCGCGGGGACTCGATGCGGAAGACGGTCTCGATGGCGGTGTGCGGGTCGGCGGCGTTGCCGTGTCGGTCCGTGGGGTGGCCGTGCGGGGCCGCGGTGGGCTGTGATTCCGGAGTCACAACCCACCATGCAACACCCCCGGCGGCCTCGGGCCAAGGAAGACCGGAACCGGCCACGGCGGTACGCGGGCCGCTCAGCCCTCCGCGATCTCCCGCACCTCGCACGTCACGGTCCAGAACTCCTCGTGCACCTTCAGGAACCGCTTCGTCCACTCCAGCGCCTCGGCCATGTCCTTGCACTGCATGATCGCGTAGCCGCCGACGACCTCCTTGGACTCGGTGAACGGGCCGTCGGTGACGGAGATCTTCCCGCCCTCCCAGTGGACCCGGGCGCCCTGCGCGGTCGGGGTGAGACCGGCGGTGTCGAGCATCACCCCGGCCTTGGTGATCTCCTCGATCAACTCGCCCATCCGCTGCATCAGTTCGGCACTCGGGCCCTCGGCGGGGGCGGTCTTCTCGTCGATCTGCACGAGGGAGAGATAGCGGGGCATGGTGACTCCTCGGGACTGTTGTGGTGACCGGGTCCTTCCCGGCCTCTCAACCATGCGTCGAACGAGGAGCGGCCGGATCGACACACTCGCCGGAATTCCCCGAAGATTTTTCTCGTACGACCGCGTGACCCGCCGGACCGGTCCTAGGCGTCGAGGTAGCGGTAGTCCCCGGCCGGGCGGCCGATCACCAGATCGCCGTTGTGGACCCTCCACTCGCTCATGCCGTCGACGTCGTGGCTGACCAGGAACAGACCCCGGGGCCTCTCGTCGTACTCGTCGTCCGGGTCGGAGGCCGGGATCCGGGCGATGCGGCGCAGCCGCTCCTCGAACCAGTCGAGGGCCACCGCGCGGATGTCGCCCCCGTAGAAGGCCCAGCTGAGGTAGTTGTACTGCCGGGCGGGGAAGGCCCAGCCCCCGCTGTAGGTGCGCTCCGGATCGTCCGCCGCCACGATCTCCTTGATCCGGGCCAGCTGTCCGTCGTCGCACTCAAGCCAGCCCCTGACCGAGACCATGGTTCCCACGGCGGTTGCTCCTCATCCGGCGGCGCGCGGCTCCTGCGTGCACGGTAGGGGCGCCCCGCCCGGTACCGCAAAGGGATAGGCAGGGTCTGTGCGGTCGTGGCCGCCGGTCACTTCAGCGACTCCCACAAGTCGCTCGCCGCCGGCTCCTTCGCGATCACCCGGTTCGGGTCGGACGGGGCCGTGACGACCGGCATGGTGATCGTCTTGACCGCGTCGGCCGACAGGCCCTTCAGGCTCTGGCCCAGGCTGATCAGTTCGCTGAGGGAGTCGAGGCCGGTGTCGGTGGTGAGGCTGTCGGTGATCGCGTCGGTGACCTCGTAGAGCTTGGTGGGGTCGGTGAGGAGGTTGTGGGAGGAGATCTGGGTCAACAGGGCCTTCACCAGCATCTGTTGGAGGCCTATTCGGCCGAGGTCGCTGCCGTCGCCTATGCCGTGCCGGGTGCGGGCGAGGGCGAGGGCCTGCTTGCCGGTGAGGTGGTGGGTGCCCTTCTTCAGGTGCAGGTGGCTGTCGTCGTCGTCGATGTCCTCGGTGGTGGTGACCGTGACGCCGCCCAGCGCGTTGACCAGCTTCGCGAAGCCCGCGAAGTCGATCTCTATGTAGTGGTCCATGCGGACGTCCGTGATCGACTCGACGGTCTTGACCGCGCAGACCGGACCGCCCACCGAGTACGCGCTGTTGAACATCGCGTTGTACGCGACGGAGGTCGAGCCCCCCGACTTCAGCGGGCAGGACGGGCGGGTGACGAGGGTGTCGCGCGGAATACTGACGATCGTGGCCTTCTTGCGGCCCGCGTCGATGTGCACGACCATCGCCGTGTCGGAGCGGGCGCCGGAGCTGTCGCCGCCGCCGAGCGCCTGGTTCTCCTTGCCGCTGCGCGAGTCCGAGCCGAGGACCAGGATGTTCACCGAGCCGGTCGGCACGGGGGCGGCGGACGCGGAGGCGGACGCCGAGGGTGTGGTCACCGCCTTCGCGGGGCGGTTGGCGCCGAGCGCGCTGTCGATGTCGACGCTCTTGATGTTGTTGTTGAGGTGCCAGTAGGCCCAGCCCGCCGTGGCCGCGCCCAGGACAAGGGCGCCCGCCAGAGTGAGGCCGGCGATCTTCAGCACCCTCGACCGCCGGCCCACTCGTCTGTCCCCGTCGGCGTTCTCGTTGTCCGTCACGGGGAGGAACGTAAGTCCGAATTATTAGGAGAAAGTTAGGGGAAGGGTCGCGGGACGGTTTTCTGCGGAAAATCTCACGGTTCTCAGTCCCGCTTCACGCCCCCGCCTCCCTCACCCCAGGGTCACCACCGGTACCGGGTTGCTTCCGCTCCAGGACGCGTTGAACCCGAACGTCACCGAGCCACCGTCCGGGACCGTCCCGTTGTAGCTCGCGTTCGTACAGGTCACGGCGGCCCCCGACTGGGTGCACACGGCGTTCCAGGCCTGCGTGATCTGCTGGCCGGCGCCGTACGTCCAGCTCGCGTTCCAGGACGACAGCGCGGTGCCGGTGCAGGCGATCGTCACCTGCCCGGTGAACCCGGTGTTCCACTGACTGGTCACGCTGTACGTGGCCGCGCAACCAGCCGTGGACTGCGTACCGCCGAGCGCCTCCGCGATGCCGTAGTACGCCGGTTTCGGCACGTAGTTCTCGTCGTACGGCGTCGCCGCCCCGTAGCCGGGGAAGGTGCCCGGCACCCAGGAGTCGGAGTCGGTGAAGCCCCAGACGGTGATGTTCACGCAGCGGGTGACGGCGGCGCAGGCGGCGACCACGCTCTTGAAGTCGGCCTTCTGCTGGGCGAGTTCGGCGCTGTCCGCCGGGAGTGCCATGCGTACGTCGAGTTCGGTGATCGCCACGTCCACGCCCAGGTCGGCGAAGCGCTGGATGTTCTGCTGGAGGCCGGCCGGGACCTGGCCGAGGATCAGATGGGCCTGCAACCCCACCCCGTCGATCGGAACGCCCGCCGTTTTGAGGGACTTGACCAGGTCGTAGAGGGCGGTGGACTTCGCGTTGACGCCCTCGACGTTGTAGTCGTTGATGTACAGCTTGGCCGCCGGGTCCGCCGCGTGGGCCCAAGTCAGCGCCTGGGCGATGTAGTTGGCGCCGAGGCCGTTGTACCAGAGCGTCGGGCGGTAGGTGCCGTCCTCGTTGAAGGGCTCGTTGACCACGTCCCAGGCGGCGATCTCGCCCTTGTAGCGGCCGACTTCGGTGCTGATGTGGTTCTGGAGCAGGCTGCTGAGCTGGGCGGACGTCCACGTCCCGTTGGTGAGCCAGCTCGGGTTCTGGCTGTGCCAGACGAGGGTGTGGCCGCGCACCTGCTGGTTGTGGGCCTGTGCGAAGGCGACGATCTGGTCGGCCTCGGTCCAGTTGAAGCTGCCCTGCGTGGGCTCTACGGTCCCCCACTTCATGGCGTTGCCGGGGGTGAGCGAGCCGAACTGCGCGCCCGCGATGTCGCCGTAGCTGCCGGTGAGTTTGGAGCCGGTGACCGCCGTACCGACGACTTTGCCCTTCGCGGCGGCGAGGTCGCGCAGCGGGGTGTCGGCGGCGTGTGCGGCGGGTGCCGCGAAGAGCAGGGCGGCGCCGGTGACCAGGGCCGCCAGGGACAAGCCGGTTCTCAGAGATCTCATGCGGGTACCTCCGAAAGTTTCGGTTGTGCAACCGATTGGCTTCGGAGGAGTGTGGGGCGGCTCACCCCACTCGTCAATACGTCACCTTCCGGCCACGCGGGTCACCCCTGCGCCGCGGGCGCCGCCGTACTGCTGCGGACCACCAGGCTCGTCGCCAGCTCCACCCGCCGCGCCGCCGAGGACTCCGGTTCGCGCGCGAGGTCGAGCACCAGCTTCGCCGCCGCCTCGGCCATCTCGGTGAGGGGCTGTCGTACGGTCGTCAGCGGCGGGCCGACCCAGCGGGCGACCGGGAGGTCGTCGAAGCCGACCACGCTCAGGTCCTCCGGGATGCGCAGGCCGAGTTCGCGCGCGGCCTCGTACAGGCCGAGGGCCTGGAGGTCGTTGCCGGCGAAGACGGCGGTGGGCCGGTCCGGGCGGCGCAGCAGTTCCAGCCCCAGCCGGTAGCCGGCCTCGTGGTGGAAGTCGCCGGTGGTGATCAGCGAGCCGTCGACCGGCAGCCCGGCCGTCTCCAGCGCGGCCCGGTAGCCGTCGACGCGGGCGCGGCTGCACATCATGCGGGAGGGTCCGCTGATCGCGCCGATCCGGGTGTGGCCGAGTTCCACCAGGTGCCGGGTGGCGGCGAGCCCGCCCTGCCAGTTGGTCGCGCCGATCGACGGGACGTCCGCGCCCGGGTCGCCGGCCGGGTCCATCACCACGAACGGGATGGAACGGCTGGTCAGCAGCGCCCGCTGGGACTCGTCGAGCCCGGACAGGACGAGGACCACGCCGTGCGGGCGGCGGGCGGCGACCTGGTCGGCCCAGGTCCGGCCGGGCGTCAGCCGCCCCGCGCTCTCGCTCAGCACCACGCTCAGCCCGGCGTCCCGCGCCACGTTCTCCACCCCCCGGATGACCTCCAGCGCCCAAGCACTCTCCAGCTCGTGGAAGACCAGGTCGATCAGCGGGGAGCGGGTCGCCTCGGCGCGGCGGCGCCGGTAGCCGTAGACGCGGAGCAGGTCCTCGACGCGGGTGCGGGTCGCGGGGGCGACATCGGCACGGCCGTTGAGGACCTTCGAAACAGTCGGAGCCGAGACTCCGGCCTCGCGGGCGATCTCGGCGAGCGTCGCGGTCTGCGTTTCTACGGCCTTCGAGGGTTTCATGCCCGCGATCGTATCCCTGCGCGACCTCTTGACGAAGCTTCTGTCCCGCCATACGTTCCCGGAACATTCGTACAACCTACCGAAACATTCGCGAGAGGGCCGTCCTATGGAGTCCTACAGCAGGCGCTGGTTCCTCGGCGCCGGTGCCACCACCCTGCTCACCACCGGACTCACGGCCTGCGGCTCCAGTGACAGCACCGGCAGCAGCAGTACCGTCACCGCCTTCACCTACGGCGACGACGCGGCGAAGGTGCAGGTCAAGGCCGTCACCCGGTTCAACGCGTCGGCGGCGGCGAAGAAGGCCAAGGGCAGGATCAAGCTGGAGAAGGTGCCCGGCACCGACTACCCGGCCAAGCTGCGCACCGCGATGGGCTCGCCGAACGCGCCCGACGTCTTCTTCAACTGGGGCGGCGGCTCGATCAAGGCGTACCAGGAGGCGGGCCAGCTGGTCGACCTCACCGACACCATCAAGTCCGACCCGGTCCTCAGCGGCGGCTTCCTGCCCTCGGTGCTCGCGGCGGGCGCGCTGGGGGGCAAGAACTACGGCATACCGATGCGCGGCATGCAGCCGGTGATCCTCTTCTACAACAAGTCGGTCTTCGCCGCGCAGAAGCTCCAACCACCCACCACCTGGGCCGAGTTGCTCGACATCAACAAGAAGCTGAAGGCCGCGGACATCACGCCGTTCGCGCTCGGCGGCGCCGACATCTGGCCCGAGCTGATGTGGCTGGAGTACCTGGTCGACCGGATCGGCGGACCCGACGTCTTCGACCGCATCAAGAACGGCGACGCGTCCGGCTGGGGCGACCCCGCCGTCCTCAAGGCCGCCGAGACGGTGAAGCAGCTCATCGACGACGGCGCCTTCGGCAAGGGCTTCAGCTCCGTGTCGTACGTGAACGGGGGCGCGCCCGCGGTCTTCGCCAAGGGCAAGGCGGCGATGCATCTGATGGGTTCGTGGGAGTACTCGACGCAGCTCGGCAAGTTCCCCGACTTCGCCAAGACGAACCTGGGGTGGTCCGCGTTCCCGAAGTACGAGGGCGGGGCGGGCGACATCCGCAACGTCGTCGGCAACCCCACCAACTACTGGTCCGTGAACGCCCGTACGGGCAACAAGGACGCGGCGATCGCGTTCCTCCGCGACTGTGCGTCGGAGGCGTACGCGAAGGACCTCGTCGCCAACGGCGACATCCCGACCACCGCCAACGCGGAGAAGCTCCTCGACTCCTCCCCCAACCCCGAGTTCGCCAAGTTCCAGTACCAACTGGTGCAGCAGGCGCCCGCGTTCACGCTGAGCTGGGACCAGGCGGTGGATCCGGACGTGTCCACGCCGATGCTGACGGAGATCAACAAGCTGTTCGTGGGGAAGAGTTCTCCGGCGGAGTTCGTGTCCGCGCTCAAGGGGCTCAAGTGACAGCACGCTCCGCTGGTGGGCCGGTTCCTCGCCTGCGGGTCCGTCGTGGCTGGTCGCGCAGTTCCCCGCGCCCCTATCGGGGCGCCGCACCTCACGTCGGTTGGGCAGTGCCCGGAGTCCTCTTTTTTACCTTCTTCGCCGTCGCGCCCATGCTCCTCGCCGTCTACCTCTCCTTCACCACGTGGAACGGGCTCGGTGACCCCAAGCCCGTCGGGCTGGCCAACTGGCAGAAGCTGCTGCACGACGACCGGCTCACCCAATCCCTCACCGTCACCGTCCTGTTGACGGTGACGAGCTGGGCGTTCCAGACGGTCGTGTCGCTGCTGCTGGGTGTGTGGGCGGCGGGGCGGCAGCGCAACCGGGCGATCCTCTCGGCGATCTTCTTCGTCCCGTTCCTGCTGTCCTCGACAGCCATCGCGCTGCTCTTCTACGCGCTGCTCGACCCCAACTTCGGCGTCATCCACCAGGACACGCTCGGCTCGACGAGCGGCGCGTTCCTCGCGATCGTGTTCGTCGGGGGCTGGCAGTTCATCCCCTTCCACACGCTGATCTACCAGGGCGGGGCCCGGCAGATCCCCGAAGTCCTCTACCAGGCGGCGGCGATCGACGGCGCCGGGCGCTACCGCCAGTTCTACTCGATCACCCTGCCGCAGCTCCGCAACACGGCCACGACCTCCAGCGTGCTGATGATCGTCGGCTCGCTGACCTACTTCGAGACCGTCCTGATCCTCACCCAGGGCGGCCCCGGCACGGACACCGCGATCCTGCCGTACCTGATGTACGAGGCCGGCTTCAAGAGCTACGACTTCGGCTACGCGAGCGCGATCGCGACCTTCCTGGTCGTGGCCGCCACCGCGCTGTCCCTCGTCCTGGTCCGGCTCACCGGTTTCGGCGCCATGCGCAGTACCCGCGAAGGGATGTGACGGAGTGTCACACGACACCTTGCCGCGTCCGGCGAAGACGGAGGAGAGGCCCGTGGAGGAGCCGCGGCCCCGACGGCGCCGGCACTGGAGCAGGCGCGCCAACCCCCTAGCCGGTCTCGGTTCCCTCCTCTGGCTCGCGGTTGTCGTCGTCCCCATCTACGCGATGATCTCGGCCTCGCTCACCCGCCAGGACAAGGCCCTCGGCAACAACGCCCTGAAGCCGCCCACCGATCCGACCCTCGCCAACTACAACACCGTTCTCCACAACGGCTTCGGACACTTCCTCGCCAACACGGCACTGGTGGCGGCGGCGGTCGTGGGCATCGTGCTCGTGCTGTGCGTGCCGCTCGCCTACGTCGCCGTACGCACCCGCACCATCTGGTCGAGCGCGGCCTTCCGCCTCTTCCTGCTGGGAGTCGCCATCCCGGCCCAGGCAGTGGTGGTCCCCCTGTACCTGATGATCGCCAAACTCAACCTCTACGACAGCCTGTTGGCGGTCATCCTCCCCACCGCGGCCTTCGCGATGCCGGTCTCCGTGCTGGTGCTGACCGGTACCCTGCGGGACATCTCGGAGGACCTGTACGAGGCGATGGCACTGGACGGCGCCTCCGCGACCCGGATGCTGTTCCAGCTGGTCATCCCGCTGACCAAGGGCGGTATCAGCACCGTCGTCATCTACACGGCGCTCCAGGCCTGGAACGGCTTCCTCTTCCCGCTGATCTTCACCCAGTCCGACGGGCCCCGGGTCCTCACTCTCGGACTCTTCAACTACGTCAGCCAGTTCGGCGTGAACATCCCCGCGCTGCTCGCCTCGGTCGTCCTCTCCGGCATCCCGATCTTCGCCGTCTACCTGGTGGCCCGGCGCGCCCTGGTCGGCGGTCTGATGGGCGTGGGCGGCAAGTGAACCTCCCCAACTCACCCTTCCCGACAGGAGTTTCATGACCACCGCCCCCTGGCGCGACCCCGCCCTGCCGGCCGCCGCCCGCGTCGACGACCTGCTCGCCCGGATGACCCTGGAGGAGAAGACCGCCCAGCTGTACGGAGTTTGGGTGGGTGCCGACACGGACGGCGACGGAGTCGCCCCGCTGCAACGGGAGATGACCTCCGACTACGACTGGGACGAGCTGATCACCCACGGCCTGGGACAGCTCACCCGTTCCTTCGGTACGGCCCCGGTGGACCCGGAGTTGGGTGCGCAGGCACTGGCCCGCGCGCAGCGCCGGATCGCCGCGGCCGGCCGGTTCGGCATCCCGGCCGTCGCCCACGAGGAGTGCCTGGCCGGGTTCACCGCGTGGGGTGCGACGGCGTATCCGGTGCCGCTGGCCTGGGGCGCGAGCTTCGACCCGGCGCTGGTGGAGGAGATGGCCCGGCACATCGGCGCGGACCTGCGCGCGGCCGGCGTCCACCAGGGGCTCGCCCCGGTCCTGGACGTCGTACGCGATCCGCGGTGGGGGCGGGTGGAGGAGACGATCGGGGAGGACCCGTATCTGGTGGGGACCATCGGGGCCGCCTATGTGCGGGGGCTCGAATCGGCCGGGGTGGTCGCGACGCTGAAGCACTTCGCGGGGTACGCGTCCTCGGTGGGGGCGCGGAATCTGGCGCCGGTGCGGGCGGGGGTGCGGGAGTTCGCGGACGTGGTGCTGCCGCCGTTCGAGATGGCGCTGCGGGAGGGCGGCGCGCGATCGGTGATGGCGGCGTACAACGAGACGGACGGCGTACCGGCGTCCGCGGACCCCGCGCTGCTCACCCAACTCCTGCGGGAGGACTGGCAGTTCACCGGGACGGTGGTCGCCGACTACTTCGGCATCGGCTTCCTGGAGACGCTGCACCGGGTGGCGGGCAGCCCGGCCGAGGCGGCGCGGGTGGCGCTGGAGGCCGGGATCGACATCGAGTTGCCGACTCTGAAGTGCTACGGGAAACCGTTGGTGGCGGCGGTGCGGGCGGGGGACGTACCGGAGTCGCTGATCGAGCGGGCGGCGCGCCGAGTGCTGCTGCAGAAGTGCGAGTTGGGGCTGCTGGACGAGGACTGGGCGCCGGAGCCGACCGGCCGGATCGACCTCGACTCGGCGGCGAACCGGGCGCTGGCCCGCCAACTGGCCGAGAAATCGGTGGTGTTGCTGGACAACCCGGACGGTGTACTGCCCCTCCCGCCGGACGCCCGGATCGCGGTGGTGGGCCCCAGGGCGGCGGACGCGCTGGCGATGCTCGGCTGCTACTCCTTCCCGTCCCACGTGGGCGTCCACCACCCCGAGGTGCCGATGGGCATCGACATCCCCACCGTCCTCCAGTCGCTGCGGGCCGAACTCCCGGACGCCAAGGTGACGTTCGCGGAGGGATGCGACGTGTCCGGCCCGGACACGAACGGTTTCGAGGAGGCGGTCGCGCGGGCGTCCGAGGCGGATGTGTGCGTCGCGGTACTGGGCGACCGGGCCGGGCTGTTCGGGCGCGGTACGTCGGGCGAGGGCTGCGATGTGGCGGACCTCCGACTACCGGGTGTCCAGGCCGACTTGCTGGACGCGCTCGTCTCGACCGGCGTTCCGGTCGTCCTGGTCCTCCTCACCGGCCGCCCCTACGCGCTGGGCCGTTGGCACGGCCGCCTCGGCGCGGTGGTCCAGGCGTTCTTCCCGGGGGAGGAGGGCGGCCCGGCGGTGGCGGGAGTGCTGTCGGGCCGCGTCAACCCGTCCGGCCGCCTCCCGGTGAGCGTCCCGCACGCGCCGGGCGGCCAGCCGTGGACGTACCTCCAACCCCCGCTGGGCCTGGCCGACGAGGTCAGCAGCCTCGACCCGACCCCGCTGTACCCCTTCGGTCACGGCCGCTCGTACACGACGTTCACGTGGGAGCCCGCGGAATCAAGGGAGTTGGAGATCGACACGAACGGCTCCTACGACCTGACGGTGACCGTCCGCAACACCGGCGCCCGGCCGGGAGCGGAGATCGTCCAGCTCTACCTCCACGACCCGGTCGCCTCGGTGACCCGCCCGGACGTCCGCCTGATCGCCTACCAGCGACTGGAGTTGACCCCCGGCGAGGCGTCCCGCGTCACCTTCCACTTCCACCCGGACCTGTCGGCGTTCACCGACCGGTCGGGGCGGCGGGTGGTTGAACCGGGGGCGCTGGAACTACGGTTGGCCGCATCGAGCACGGACGTACGGCACACCGCCCGACTGAATCTCACGGGGCCGGTAAGGGTACTCGGCACCGACCGACGGCTGCTGTGCGAGACGGGGGTGTCGGGGGTGGCGTGACCTCCGGCCGGGGCGGGCACGGGGGTGGCCGATGGTCAGGTATGTGCATCACGAGTTGGGTTCCGGACTGGGCTGGCTGTCCGGCTATCTGGTCGGGGCAGGCGTCTCGGTGGCGGTGCACGGGGGCCTGCCGGTGAGTGTCGACACCGCGGCCGAGTCGGTCGCGATCACGATCGGGGTCTTCCTGGTCCTGGCCCTCTTACACGCCTCGGGGCTCAGATGGGTCAGCATGAATCGGCACTTCCGGGCAGCCGGCCCCTTACCGAGTGACGTTCAGATCCCACGCAGCACCCCGTGGAGCGGGCCCGTCATCATTGTGTTCCTGCCTCCGTGCGTGATGACGTACTTCTGGCTCGCCGACTCACTGTTCCTGCTGCTCCTGCCGGTGGACTCACTGGCCCTCGCGGCAGCGGCCTTCTGGTGGGAGCGCAGGCACAGCAGGCTGATATGGCAAGGGCCTTTCAAGAACAACAAGCACCAGCTGGCGTACTCGCCCCTCAGTCCTCCCCCACCGACTCGAACCGCCACCGATGCACCGCCCGCATGACCAACTCCCCCTCCGGCTCAGGGAGTTCGGGCAGCTCGGTGTCGTAGTCCGCGTCCCACCACGTGATGACGAGGACGCGGTCCTGGGGGGCGCGGAGGCACTCCCGGCGTAGGGGCTCGGCGGGAAGCCGTTGGGCCCGGGCCCAGGACAGGAGTTCCTCACCTCGGCCCTCGGCCGCCCTTGCCTCCCACATCAGGGCGACCGTCACGAGTACAGGTTCTCCTTGCCGACCTCGTGCACGTGGTCGTGCGAATGACCGGGGACGTGCGGGTCCGTCACCGGCAGCGACGAGTCCGCCGAGAGGTCCCAGTCCGAGGGGGCCCGGTTGCGGGCCACCATTTCCGCGCCCAGTGCGGCGACCATCGCACCGTTGTCCGTGCACAGCTTCGGGCGCGGGACGCGCAGGCGGATGCCGGCGGCCTCGCAGCGCTCTGCCGCCAGCGCCCGCAGCCGCGAGTTCGCGGCCACCCCGCCGCCGATCATCAGGTGGTCGACGCCCTCGTCCTTACAGGCCCGTACGGCCTTGCGGGTGAGGACGTCGACGACGGCCTCCTGGAAGGACGCCGAGACATCGCGCACCGGCACGTCCTCGCCGGCCGCCCGCTTCGCCTCGATCCAGCGGGCCACGGACGTCTTCAGCCCGGAGAAGGAGAAGTCGTACGCCGGGTCGCGCGGCCCGGTCAGTCCGCGCGGGAACGTGATCGCCGTGGGGTCGCCCTCCTTCGCGTACCGGTCGATGACCGGGCCGCCCGGGAAGCCGAGGTTCAGGACACGCGCGATCTTGTCGAAGGCCTCGCCCGCCGCGTCGTCGATCGTCGCGCCGAGCGGTCGTACGTCCGAGGTGATGTCCGAGGAGAGGAGGAGGGAGGAGTGGCCGCCGGACACCAGCAGGGCCATCGTCGGTTCCGGGAGGGCGCCGTGTTCGAGCTGGTCGACGCAGATGTGGGAGGCGAGGTGGTTCACGCCGTACAGGGGCTTGCCCAGCGCGTAGGCGTACGCCTTCGCCGCCGACACTCCCACCAGCAGCGCGCCCGCGAGGCCGGGGCCCGCCGTGACCGCGATGCCGTCGAGGTCGCTCGCGCTGACGCCCGCGTCCTTCAGGGCGCGCTGGATCGTCGGGACCATCGCCTCCAGGTGGGCGCGGGAGGCGACCTCCGGTACGACCCCGCCGAAGCGGGCGTGTTCGTCGACGCTGGACGCGACCGCGTCGGCGAGCAGGGTGTGGCCGCGGACGATGCCGACGCCGGTCTCGTCGCAGGAGGTCTCGATGCCGAGGACGAGGGGTTCGTCAGTCATTGAACTCGGTTCCTTGTACGGAAGTCGACCCCGCGGCGGAGCCGGTGTCGGGGTCTGTGGTCAGGCGCATCACCAGGGCGTCGACGTTGCCCGGCTGGTAGTAGCCGCGCCGGAAGCCGATGGGCGCGAAGCCGAAGCGCTCGTAGAGCTTCTGCGCGCGGACGTTGTCGACGCGGCATTCGAGCATGACCTCGGCGCACTCGAACTCGCTCGCCGCGCCGAGGAGTTCGGTGAGGAGGGTGGCGCCGAGGCCGGTGCCCCAGTGGTCGCGGGCGACGGCGATGGTCTGGATGTCCGCTTGGTCGCCGGTGGTGGCGAGGCCCGCGTAGCCGATGACCCGGACACCGCCCTCGTACTGGTCGCCGGTCACCTCGGCCACCAGGTACCGGCGGGTCGCCTCTGCGCCCCGCGCGTGGGCCAGTTCGGACCAGAACATGCCCCGGGACCAGGCGTCCTCGGGGAAGAGGTCCTTCTCCAGTTCGAGCACGGGGTCGATGTCCCACCAGCGCATCTCGCGCAGCCGAGGACTCGTGGATTCGGTCACTTGGGGGTGACCACCTTGTAGTTCTTGGGGACCTGGGCGTCGGGGCGGCGCAGGTAGAGCGGCCGGGGCGCGGGGAGTTCGACGCCCGCCGCCAGCCGCTCGGCGGCCAGCGAGGCGAGTGCGGCGGCGGACACGTGCTCGGGCTCGTGGGCGGACGGGAAGGTGTCCGGGTAGAGCAGGGCGCCCGCGCCGACGGCGGGCAGTCCAGCGACCTGGTCGGCGATGTCGGCGGGCCGGTCCACGGCCGGGTCGGTCACCCTCGTACGCGAGTCGGCGTAGCGGGCCCAGTAGACCTCCTTGCGGCGCGCGTCGGTGGCCACGACGAAGGGGCCGTCGAGATCGGCGGCGTGGGCGAGGCCGTCCAGCGTGCACACACCGTGCACGGGCACGCCGAGCGCGAGCCCGAACGTGTCGGCGGTCATCAGCCCGACGCGCAGCCCGGTGTAGGGGCCGGGGCCGATGCCCACGACGATTCCCGTGACGGCGTCGAGCCTGAGCCCCGCGTCGGCGAGCACGCGGTCGACGGCCGGGAGCAGCAGCTCACCGTGGCGGCGCGCGTCCACCTGACTCGACGAGGCGACGACGGCCTCGCCGTCGTGCAGGGCGACGGTGACTGCGGGGGTGGCGGTATCCAGAGCGAGCAAGAGCACGCAAACAGCCTACGGCTCCGGCGCCGTGAGCACGGCCGCCCCGGTGGGCCCGGTTCCGGCTGCTACCGTCACCTACGGTCACCAGACTTACAGGACATTCAAGACGCGGAGGTGGGCGCCGATGACCGGCAGCAGCTCGGGAATCGTGGCCGGGCTCACCGTGGCGGCGCTCGCCACGGTCGGTTTCCTCGCCTATCAGGCCTCGGCGAGCGTCCCGGCCGGGCTGGGCAGTACAGCCCGTGCGAGCGCCCCGCCGGCGGTGACCACCTCGAAGGCGCCCCGCGACAAGAAGAACCCCGCCGCCCTGCCCGCGGGCTCCGGCAAGGGCGAGCGGGTCGTGTACTCGCTGGACGACGACCGGGTGTGGCTGGTCGCCGAGAGCAACAAGGTCAACCGCACGTTCAAGGTCACCCCCGGGACGGTGGATCCGACCCTGGGCTCCTACTGGGTCACGTCCCGCTCGAACGCGGTTACCGGCACCGACGGCACCCCCATCCAGCACGTCGTCCGCTTCGCCAGCACGGACGGGCTCGCGATCGGCTTCAGCGCGGCGGTCGACGGCGCGACCCAGCAGCCCGACTCCACGGTGAAGACCGGCGGCATCCGCGAGTCGGTCGAGGACAGCACGGCGATGTGGGAGTTCGCGACGATCGGGCAGTCGGTGGTGGTGATCCGCTAAGCGGCCTTGCGCTGTGTCACCGGCGCCTCCACCGGCTCCGGCGCACGCGGTGGGGTCGAGACCGCCTTCGCCGCCTCACCCGCCGCCAGCAACTCCCGCATGGACACTCCGGCGAACACACGCGGCTGCGGGCGGTCCTGGTTCTCTGAAGCCGACGAAGCCGACATGGACGCCTCCTGGGACCTGGGGGCGGACGTAGTTAGGTAGACCTAACTACTAACTGGATACCATGTGACCACGCGCGAGACCCGAAACGCAACATCTTGCCGACACCTTGTCGGAACCTGCCCACCCGGGCATCAGGGAGTCACGCGCCGAGCACGCCCAGTTCGACCGCGGCCCACCGCTCGCCGAGCCCGGTGACGGTGACGTGCCGTACCTCGTCGGTCGTGTCTCCGACGGCCCGGTGGATGACGACGGACAGCCGGTCGTCCGTCAGCTCCTCGACCTTGCCCTCGCCCCACTCCACGACGATCACGGACTCGGGCAGCGAGACGTCGAGGTCGAGGTCCTCCATGTCGTCGAGCCCGCCGCTCAGGCGGTACGCGTCGACGTGGACGAGCGGCGGCCCCTCCCCCAGCGGGGGATGCACGCGCGCGATGACGAACGTCGGCGAGGTGACCGCGCCGCGCACGCCGAGCCCCTCCCCCAGGCCCCGGGTCAGCGTCGTCTTGCCGGCGCCGAGCTCACCCGTGAGCATCACGAGGTCGCCCGCGCGCAGCAGCTTGGCCAGGCGGCGCCCCAACTCCCCCATCTGCTCGGGGGAGTTGACGGTGATCGAGACGGACAGGGGCTCAGCCGCGTTGTGCGGTGCTGCTGGTGCTTCCATAGCCACTTACGGTAGCCCCTGCGGGCACGGCACCCGCGCGGGTGAGCAGGTCGGCGAGGCGGTCGGTGACGACCTCCGGGTGCTCCAGCATGACCAGGTGCCCGGCGTCCGGCACGAGCACCAGCTCGGCGTCCGGCAGCTGGTCGGCGATGGCCTCGCTGTGCTCACTGGGCGTGACGAGATCGCCGATCCCGGCCAGGACGAGCACCGGCATGTCCTTGAAGTGGCTGAGGGCCGCGGTCTTGTCGTGGTCGGTGAAGGCCGGGTAGAACTCGGCGACCACGTCGATGGGCGTGCCCTCGATCATCCGCTCGGCGAACCTCGCGACCGCCGGGTCGACGTCCCGGGACGCGAACGAGTACCGCTTGATGATCCCGGCGAACAGATCGGCGGTGGCCCGCCGCCCCCGCTCCACCAGCGCGGCCTGCTGCCCGAGCGCCTTCAGTACGCCGGGCAGCACCCGCCGTACCGCGTTGACGCCGGCGACGGGCAGCCCGAAGTTGACCTCGCCGAGCCGCCCGGCGGACGTGCCGACGAAGGCGGTGGCGACGACCCGGTCGCGGATCAGGTCCGGGTACTGGTCGGCCAGTGCCATCACCGTCATGCCGCCCATGGAGTGCCCGACGAGGACGATCGGCCCCTCGGGCACGGCCGCGTCGAGCACGGCCCTCAGGTCGCGGCCCAACTGGTCGATGGTGAGCGGCATGTCGTCTTCCAGCTGCGCGACCCCGCGCGCGGAACGGCCGTGGCTGCGCTGGTCCCAGTGCACCGTCCGGACGACCCCGCGCAGGGCCGCCCGCTGGAAGTGCCAGGAGTCCTGGTTGAGGCAGTAGCCGTGGCTGAAGACGACGGTGACCGGGGCGGGTGCCTTGCGTCCGAAGAGCCGGCGCCGCTTGGGCGTGACGGCGACCTCGGGCTCGATGTCGTCGACCTCGTAGTACAGCTCGGTGCCGTCGTCCGCGTGGGCCGTGCCGGGGATGCCGCGCAGCGAGCCGTACGGTCCCGTGGAGTCGAGTGCGAGCCGCGCCCGCTCGCGCATGCTGCGCCCGACCGTCATCCGCTCTATGGCGACACCGGCCGCGGCTCCGGCGGCGATCACTCCTATCGCGGCGCCCGCGATGCCGGTCACCTTGCGCCAGTTGCCGGCCACCCCCGTGGCGGCGGAGGCGAGCTCGGCGACCGCCTCCGCACTGCTCTCGCTCACGTGCCGCTCCTCTTCCCGTCCCGGCCCTGCGCCGCGTCGTCCACCTCATACCCGGGGTGGACCTCATCCACGAGGACGTCTTCGTCGCCGAGGACGCCTTCATTGACGTAGACGCGGGGAACGCGCGTTCCGATGCGGGTGACGATCTCGTAGGCGATGGTTCCGGCGGCCTGTGCCCAGTCCTCGGCGGTGGGCTCGCCGCGGTCGCCGGGGCCGAAGAGGACGGCCTCCGCCCCGGGCTCCGGCTCGTCCCCTCCGAGGTCCACGACGAACTGGTCCATGGCGACCCGGCCCGCGACCGTGCGCCACTTGCCGCCGACCAGCACCGGGCCGGTGCCGGAGGCGTGCCGGGGGATGCCGTCCGCGTAGCCGACGGGGATGAGGCCGAGGGTGGTCGTGCCCGGAGTGATGTAGTGGTGGCCGTAGCTGACGCCGTGCCCGCCCGGTACCTGCTTCACCAGGGCGACGGACGCCTTGAGGGTCATCACCGGACGCAGTCCGAAGTCGGCCGAGGAGCCCTGCTCGGGGATGGGCGAGACGCCGTAGATGGCGATGCCGGTGCGGACGAGGTCGAAGTGGGAGTCGGGGCGGGTGAGGGTGGCGGGCGAGTTGGCGATGTGGCGGACCTCGGGCCGTACGCCCTGGTTCTCCGCGTGGGCGACCATCTCGCGGAAGAGGGCGAGTTGGGCGTCCACGGAGGGGTGTCCGGGTTCGTCGGCGCAGGCGAAGTGCGACCAGAGGCCGGTGATGCGGAGCAGTCCCTCGGCCTCCGCGCGGAGTGCCTCGCCGACGAGTTCGGTCCAGTCGGCGCCGGGCTGGCAGCCGTTGCGCCCGAGGCCGGTGTCGGCCTTGAGCTGCACGCGCGCGGGGCGACCGGTTTCGCGGGCGGCCGCGACGACCTCCCGCAGGGCCCACATGTCGCTGAGCGACATGTCGAGGTCGGCCTCGATGGCTTCGCGCCACGGTCCGCCGGGTGTCCAGAGCCAGCACATGATCCGCACCCCGGCCGGCAGTCCGGCGCGGGCGCGCAGGTCGAGGGCCTCCTCGGGGGTGGCCGTACCGAGCCAGGTCGCGCCCGCCTCGACGGCCGCGCGGGCGCAGGGCACGGCGCCGTGGCCGTACGCCTCGGACTTGACGACGGCCATGACGGCGGCGCCCGGCGCGAGGGCGCGCAGGGTCCGCACATTGGCCCGCAGGGCACCGAGGTCGATCTCGGCGCGGGCGCGCAGGGGCGCGGTCGGCGCAGGTGCTGTCTCGTTCATGACGCCCCCAGTCTCTCAGAGGGCACTGACATGCCCGCGGGCCCGCCTAGTTTCCGGGCCGGTGGCCCCAGACGTAGACGCGGTCGCCCTTCTTGAGCACACCCCACAGCCTGCGGGCGTCGGCCAGCCGGAGGTTGACGCAGCCCCAGGAGCCGGTGGTGGTGTAGATGCTGCCGTAGACGGCGTGGAAGGCGATGCCTCCGTCGAAGAACTGGGCATACGGCATGGGGCTGTTGTAGAGCGTCGACCAGTGGTTCTTGTGCTTCCAGTAGATCTTGTGCCAGCCGCCCCGGGTGACGTGCCCGGTGCGTCCGCTGCGCATCGGGACCGGTCCGAAGACGACCTTCTTGCCCTTCTGCACCCAGGTGAGCTGGCGGTCGAGATCGACACAGGCGACGCGGTAGGAGCGGACGGGGCACTTCCGGGCCGCGTTCGGGTTCTTCTTGGCGGCGAGGAGCTGCATGCGCGCCCAGGTCACGGGTCCGGCGAAGCCGATCGCGGGCTTGATGCCCTGCTTCTTCTGGAAGGCCTTGATCGCCTTGCAGTCGGCAGCCGACTGCCGGCCGTCCACCTCGAGCTTCAACCACCGCTCCACGCCCCGCTGGTAGGGCCCGGTCTGCTTGCTGCACGAGACCTTCGCCACGGCGTCCCCGATCGGCACGTACTCGACGAGCGCGTACGTCCCCGCCGCCGCGTCCCGCGGCTCGACCCGGTCCTCCTCTGCGGTCGGCGTGTACACCTTGGGTACGAGGGCCTGGTCGGGCGTGTCGATCTGCCAGGGCTGATACGGCCCCGGGGGCACGCCCGGCACGAGCTCGGTCTCGCCGGGCCCGGGTGCCGGTGCCGGCCCGTCGGCCCAGGCGGTCCCGATGCCGACGGGGAGGGCGATCACCGCGGTGAGCAGCACCGCGATGCCTCTGTGCGCGATTCGTGTACTGATCATGCGATCAGAGAAACGCGGCACCCCGGCGGGGAGCGGGTGCCGCGCGGAGGGGTCACCCTTATTGACGAGCGGGGGTGCCGCAGGTGCGGGAACGCGTCAGTCCCGCACGTCCCGCCACGCCGTCCGCACCGCCTCCGCCACGTCGTGCGCCCCGACCGGCGCCCCGTCCGCCGCCAGCCGCCCCGCCAGCCCGTGCAGATACGCCCCCACGCTGCCCGCGTCGAACGCCGGCAGCCCCGCCGCCAGCAACGAGCCCGCGAGCCCCGACAGCACGTCCCCGCTGCCCGCCGTGGCCAGCCAGCCGGTGCCCGTCGGATTGACCCGCACCGCACCGCCCCCGGAGTCGGCGACCAGCGTCGTCGAGCCCTTGAGGAGCACGGTCGCCCCGTACCGCCGCGCCAACTCCCGCACCGACGTGAGCCGGGCGGCCTCGACCTCCGCGCGCGGGACCCCCAGCAGCGCGGCGGCCTCCCCCGCGTGGGGGGTCATCAGCGTCGGCGCCGTACGCGCCCGTACGGCGTCCGGATCCGCCAGCCGCAGTCCGTCCGCGTCGATGAGCACCGGCACGTCGGCCGTCACCACCTCCGCCACGGTCGCCGCGTCGTCGCCCGCCCCCGGCCCCACGACCCACGCCTGCACGCGCCCCGCCTTGGCCGGCCCCCGGTCCGACACCAGGGCCTCCGGGAACCGCGCGATCACCGCGTCCGCGGCCGGACCGACGTACCGTACGGCCCCCGCCCCGCCCCGCAGCGCCCCGGCGACGGCGAGGACGGCCGCGCCCGGGTAGCGCCCGGAACCGGCGGCGATGCCCACGACTCCGCGCCGGTACTTGTCGCTCTCGGCGTCCGGCACGGGCAGCAGGGCGGCCACGTCCGCGTGCTGGAGGGCCTCCAGCTCGGGCTCGACCGGCAGTTCGGCACCGAGGCCGATGTCGACGAACCGTACGGAACCGGCGTACTCGCGCGCGGGGTCGATCAGCAGCCCCGGCTTGTGGGTGCCGAAGGTGACGGTGAGGTCGGCCCGGACCGCGGCGCCCCGCACCTCGCCCGTGTCCGCCTCGACACCGCTCGGGAGGTCCACGGCGACGACGACACCCCGGGAGTCCCCGGCGAGGGCCGCGAGCCGCGCGGCGTCCGGCCGCAGCCCGCCCCGGCCACCGATCCCGACGATCCCGTCGAGCACGAGATCGGCGCGCAGGACCGGTTCCTCAGCGGCGTCCGGCGACACGGTACGACCACCCGCGCGGAGCAGCGCCGTGAGCCCGCGCGCGTGGGTGCGGTCGGGCGCGAGCAGCACCGCCGTGACGGCCGCCCCGCGCCGGGCCAGCCGCGCCCCGGCGTAGAGCGCGTCGCCGCCGTTGTCCCCGCTGCCGACCAGCAGCGCGACCCGGCTGCCGTAGACCCGGCCCGTCAACTGGGCGCAGGCGACGGCCAGTCCGGCCGCCGCGCGCTGCATCAGCGCGCCCTCGGGAAGCCGTGCCATCAGCCGCCGTTCGGCCGCCCTTACCGTCTCCACGCTGTACGCAGTACGCATGCGGTCGAGTCTGCCCCGGGAGGGGCACGGAACGCACCCGGGCGGGCCGGGCTCCCCGTCACCCCTCCGCGATCACCACCGCCGAGGCCACCCCCGCGTCGTGGCTCAACGACACGTGCCAGGAGCGGACGCCCAGTTCGGCCGCCCGCGCGGCGACCGTGCCCGTCACCCGCAGCCGGGGCCGCCCGCTGTCCTCGACGTAGACCTCGGCGTCCGTCCAGAGCAGCCCGGCCGGCGCGCCCAGCGCCTTCGCCAGGGCCTCCTTGGCGGCGAAGCGGGCGGCGAGGGAGGCGGTCCCCCGGCGCTCCCCGCTCGGCAGAAGCAACTCGCTGTCCAGGAAGAGCCGTCGGGCCATCCCGGGCGTACGCGCCAGCGACGCCGCGAACCGGTCGATCTCGGCCACGTCGATACCAACCCCGATGATGCTCATGCCGAGCACCCTACGGTGGCGGAGGCCCTGCCCTTGTGGGCAGGTGGAGCGGTTGTCGGGCGCGGATTCGTTGCCCCGTAGTACCTCGTCGGGGCGTCCGGCCGACGTGTAGACAACGAAGATCGCGACTCCAGGCCAGAGGTGAGGACGTGCACGCCCGAGACGAAGCCCGCGCGCGGGAAGACGCCGTAGCCCGGCGCGCCCCGTTGAGCGGACCCGCAGCAGACACCGCCGCCCGGCCCGCGCACGAGTTGCTGTCGCTCCAGTCGAGCGCGGGCAACGCGAACGTCGTACGGATGCTCGGCGGGCAGGGGGCGCCGGTGGTCCAGCGGAGCAAGCTGTCCAGCGGGAACATCGCGTTCACCAACGTGTCCCTCAAGTTCCCGGAATCGCAGGGCAAGGCCACCCGGGTGCTGGAACTCCTGTCCGCCAACACGGCGATCAGGTCCTTCCTCGACGGCCGGACCTGCCGGATCACGCTGGAGAAGCGGACGTCGCAGGCCCCGGCGGACGTCGTCGACAAGGGGGCCGACGGCGTCTTCGTGACGATGGCCGCGTACTACCTGGAGAACTACGACATCGGCTACATCGTGGGCATGCTCTGCCACGAGTTCGGCATCCATCCGATGGCGGCCGCCGCCCCCACCATGCGCGACGAGGAGGAGGCCTTCCGGGGCGTGCCCTTCCCGGTGCCCGGTCTTGAGGACAGGCAGCATCCCGACGGGTTCGCGTCGATGAACACCGACGCCGCCAAGCAGGCCGACCATGTGCTCGGCGTCATCCCCAGGAGCCCGCGGTACACGATCTACCGCGACCTCACCCTGGAGATGGCGGACCTGCTGCTGCGGGACGCCCGCAACGAGGAGCCGGGCGCCCGGGAACAGGACGTCACCGACCTCATCGACTGCTTCCTCATGGACGTGGCCTCGATCGCCGCGACGAACGACAACCGCCTGCGCGGAATGCCGGTCCTGGGCAACAGTGAGGGACCGGCGATCCGCCAGGACATCGCGGCCGTGTACAACGCCTACAAGTCCCGCCTCTCCGACGACCTCTCGGAGGAACGGCAGCCCATCAAGCCCCTGTTCCCCCCGGAGAAGACCCCGGAGGCCGTCAAGGCCGACTTCAACACCCTTCTGGGGCGCATCACCAAGGGCGCGTTCCGCGCGTGGAGCATCGACAACAGCGACTAGCCGAGCGACCGGGCGGGCGACCGGACGGGCGACCGGACGGGTCAGGCGGCGTCGAGGGCCGCGGTGATCTTGCGGATCATCTCGTTCATGGCGGGCCCGGGTCCGCCCTTGAGGCCCCGAACGGCCTCTTCCACGGCGACGAGCACGGTGGCGCGGAAGTTGTCGGCCTCGGCCGGGTTCTGCTGCCGGAGCAGCGCCATGGTCGCCTTCAGGGCCGGCAGCACCCGGTCGGCGAGTTCGGCCGCGGACCTGCCGTCCAGGCCCTCGATCTTCGACTTCTCGGCGAGGACGTGGCCGACCTGACCGGTCGCGGAGGACAGCGCGATGCTGCCCCGGGTGGCGATCCGGTGCGGGGAGCCGGTGGCACCGGCGGCGACCAGCAGCGAGACGGCGCCGTACGCGGCGGTCCGCAGGGTGACCTTGTCCTGGTCGGTGAGGGTGAGTTCGATGGCCATGGTGGTGTGCTCCTCGGAGTCGCCGGAATCGGTGGATTCGGTGGATTCGCTGGATTCGGTGGGCCTTCCTTGTGGAGCAGAGCCTGCGCCCGGCCGGTTTCACCACGGACTCAGCACGCTTTCAACCCCGGTGTCGGGTGTCTGTCTGGGCTGTCGGTTTCCGTCCCCGTCCCCGTCGCCGTCGCCACCATCGCGCCGCCAGATCTCACCGACAGCATGCTCCTGGACATCGCCCCGGGCGTGCAGATGTCCCTGGGCGCCGTCGCCGTGGACAGCCGTAGCGACGTCCCGTACGCGACCGTCCAACTGCCCGACGGGGCGCAGCGCGAACTGAAGCTCGACGTCCTACGGCCGGCCGACGAGGAACGGCTTCCGCCGGTCGTCCACGACGGAGCGGTGAGTCCCGCGGTCGTCAGACGGTCCGTGTCCCCCGCCGCCACACCCCGCTGACCAGCGGCACGCCCGGCCGGTAGGCCAGATGCACATGGCTGGGCGCGTCCAGCAGGATCAGGTCGGCGCGGGCGCCCGGAGCGATCCGGCCCACGTCGTCCCGGCGCAGGGCAGCCGCGCCACCCGCCGTGGCCGACCACACCGCCTCGTCCGGAGTCATCCCCATGTCCCGCACCGCCAGGGCGATGCAGAACGGCACGGAGGAGGTGAACGACGAGCCCGGGTTGCAGTCGGTGGACAGCGCGACGGTGACCCCGGCGTCCAGGAGCCGGCGCGCGTCCGGCCACTGGGCCCGCGTCGAGAACTCGGCGCCGGGCAGCAGGGTCGCGACGGTACGGCCGCTCGCCAGCGCGTCCACGTCCGCGTCGGTCAGGTGCGTGCAGTGGTCCGCGCTCGCCGCGTCCAGTTCGACGGCGAGCTGGACGCCGGGGCCGTAGGAGAGCTGGTTGGCGTGGATGCGGGGGTGCAGGCCCTTCGCCTTCCCGGCGCTCAGGATCGCGCGCGCCTGGTCGCCGTCGAAGGCACCCTTCTCGCAGAAGACGTCGATCCAACGGGCGTACGGGGCACAGGCGTCGAGCATCTCGCCGGTGACGAGTGACACGTACGCGGCCGGGTCGTCCGCGTAGTCCGGGGAGACGATGTGCGCGCCGAGGTACGTCACCTCGTCGGTGTGCGCGGCGGCGATGCGCAGGGCGCGGGCCTCGTCGGCGACCGTCAGGCCGTAGCCGGACTTCGTCTCGAAGGTGGTGGTGCCCTGGCGGAGGGCCTCGTCGAGGTAGTGGGTGAGGTTCGACTCCAGTTCCGCGTCGCTCGCGGCGCGCGTCGCCGCGACGGTCGTACGGATGCCGCCCGCGCTGTACGCCCGCCCGGACATCCGTGCGTTGAACTCCTGCGTGCGGTCGCCCGCGAAGACGAGGTGCGAGTGGGAGTCCACGAAGCCCGGCAGGACCGCCCTCCCACCGGCGTCGACCCGATTGTCAGTGGCGGGTGCTTTGCTTGTTTCACCGGTCCACGCGACGCGGTCGCCGTCGATGACGACGGCCGCGTCCTGGATCAGACCGAGGGGAGATCCGTCACCGAGGGAGGGGTCGTTGGTGACCAGCGTGGCGATGTTGGTGATGACGGTGCTGCTGCTCATCGTGTCCTCGTGGGTGCGGAGTTCGGCGTTCGTGTCTATGCGCGCAGGGCTTCGACGGCCTGCGCGAGGGCCTGCGGCACATCCGGTACGAGCGCGTGCGCTCCGTCGCGTACGACGTGTCGGCCGCCCACGACGGTGTGCCGTACGTCCGCTGCCGTCGCCGCGAATACGGCCGTCTCGGCGCCGAGCCTGGGCACCGGCCCCGCTGTCCTGACCGAGTCGAGCGCGATGGTGGTGAAGTCGGCGAGGGCGCCTGCCGTGAGGCTGCCCGCCTCGTCCCAGCCGAGGGCCGCGTGGCCGTCGGCGGAGGCCGCGCGGAGCAGGGCCGCGGCCGTCCAGTGACCCCGGGTGCGGGTGCGCAGGCGCTCGTTCAGCTCCATCGCTCGGGCCTCTTCGAGCAGGTCGATGACGGCATGGCTGTCGGAGCCGAGGGAGAGCGGTGAGCCGGCGCGCTGGAGGGCCACGGCGGGACCGATGCCGTCGGCGAGGTCGCGTTCGGTCGTCGGGCACATGCACGTACCCGTGCCGGTCGAGCCGAGCAGCGCGATGTCCTCGTCCGTGAGGTGCGTGTTGTGGACGCCCGTGGTGCGCGGGCCCAACACGCCGTGATCGGCGAGGAGTCGGGTCGGCGTGCAGTCGTGGGCGGCGCGGCAGGCGTCGTTCTCGGCGGTCTGCTCGGAGAGATGCACATGGAGTGGGGCCCGCCGCTCCTCGGCCCAGCGGGCCACGGTCGCCAACTCCCGCGCGGGCACGGCCCGTACGGAGTGGATGGCGGCACCGATCCGCGCGTGATCCCGTTCCTTGAGAAGTGAACAGCGTTCCGCCCAGGCGTCCGCGCTTCCGTCGGAGAAGCGGAGCTGGTGGTGGTTGGGGGGCTGTCCGAAGCCGGAGGAGAAGTAGGCGGTGTCGAGGAGGGTGATGCGGATACCGGCTTCGGAGGCGGCGGCGACGAGCGCCTCGCCCATGGCGTTGGGGTCGGCGTACGGGGTGCCGCCGTGGGCGTGGTGCACGTAGTGGAACTCGCCGACCGCCGTGATCCCGGCCAGCGCCATCTCGGCGTACACCGCGCGGGCCAGGTCGTGGTACGTGTCCGGGGTCAGCTGGTCGGCGAAGGAGTACATGAGCTCCCGCCAGGTCCAGAAGGTGCCGGAGCCGACCTGGACGGTGGCGCGCAGGGCGCGGTGGAAGGCGTGGCTGTGGGCGTTGGCGAGCCCGGGGAGGGTGAGTCCGCGCAGGATCTCGGCGCCGGGTGGTGGACCCTCGACGCCCGTGCGGACGGCCGCGATCCGTCCACCGCTCACCTCCAGGGCGACGCCCGGCTCGACGTTGGTGTCGAGCCAGGCGTGTTCCAGCCAGTACGTCCGCGTGGTGGGGTGCGTGGTGGGGTGCGTCACCTGCAGGCCAGCCCTTCCAGTACGTCGGCGAGTGCGGTCACCCCGGCCACGCAGTCGTCCTCGGCCGCGAACTCGGCCGGGGAGTGCGAGACGCCTGTGGGGTTGCGCACGAACAGCATGGCGGTCGGGATGCTCCCGGAGAGGATTCCGGCGTCGTGTCCGGCGCCGGTGCCCAGGACGGGGACCCTGAGGTCGGTGTCCTTGCCCAGCACGCGGGCGAGTTGGTCGCGCAGGGCGTGGTCGAACTCGACGACCGGGGTGAAGGACTCCCGGACGACGTCGAGGTCGACGCCGTGCGCCTCCGCGTACTCGCGGGCCGCCTTCTCGACGCCGGTGACCACCGTGTCCAGGGTGTCCTGGTCGGCGGCGCGGGAGTCGAGCCAGCCGCGCACCAGGGAGGGGATCGCGTTGACGCCGTTCGGCTCGACGGCGATCTTCCCGAACGTGGCGACGGCACCGGCGAGTTGGGCCTCGCGGCGCGCGGCGAGCACGGTCTCGGCGTACGACAGCATGGGGTCCCGCCGGTCCACCAGCCTGGTGGTACCGGCGTGGTTGGCCTCACCCCGGAAGTCGAACCGCCACCGCCCGTGGGGCCAGATGGCGCTGGCGATGCCGACCCGGTCGCCGGACAGGTCCAGCGCGCGGCCCTGTTCGACGTGGAGTTCGACGAACGCGCCGATGCGGGCGAGCCGTTCGGGGTCGGGACCGATGGCGTCGGCGTCGTAGCCGGCCGCCGCCATGGCCTGCGGCAGCGTGACCCCGTCCCCGTCGGTCAGCCGGTGCGCCTGCTCGACGGTCAGCGCGCCGGAGGTGAGGCGCGACCCGACACAGGCGAGCCGGAAGCGGGCACCTTCCTCGTCCCCGAAGTTGACGATGGCGAGCGGCTTCGTGAACTCCGCTCCCCTGCCCCGCAGTTCGTCGAGCGCGGCGAAGGACGACACGACACCGAGCGGCCCGTCGAAGGCCCCGCCGTCCGGCACCGAGTCGAGATGCGACCCGGTGACGACGGCGTCCCCGGCGGCGGGGTCACCGAGCCAGGCCCACTGGTTGCCGTTGCGGTCGAGCTCGTAGGTGAGCCCCCGGGCCAGGGCCTGGTCCTTGAACCAGGCCCTGCATTCGGCGTCGGCACCGGTCCACGCGAACCGGCGATAGCCGCCGGAGTCGGGGTGACGGCCGATGGGGAGCAGGTCGCGCCACATCGAGTGGAAGGAATCACCGGTCGGCACAGCCAACGCCCGACCCCCTGTCCCCACCGAAGAGTCCCCGCCCCGCTCATCTCCCGGAAGGGTCACGCGTCGTCACCCTCGCGCATCGGCACCCGCACACCCCGCTCGTCGGCGACCCGCTCCGCGATGTCGTAGCCGGCGTCGACGTGCCGGATGACGCCCATGCCCGGGTCGTTCGTCAGTACCCGGCGGATCTTCTCGCCGGCGAGCTTCGTGCCGTCGGCGACCGAGACCTGGCCCGCGTGGATGGAGCGGCCCATGCCGACGCCGCCGCCGTGGTGGATGGAGACCCAGGACGCACCGGACGCGACGTTCACCATCGCGTTCAACAGCGGCCAGTCGGCGATCGCGTCGGAGCCGTCGAGCATGGCCTCGGTCTCACGGTACGGGGACGCGACGGAGCCGCAGTCGAGGTGGTCGCGGCCGATGGCCAGCGGGGCGGCCAACTCGCCGGACGCCACCATGTCGTTGAAGCGCTCGCCGGCCTTGTCGCGCTCGCCGTAGCCGAGCCAGCAGATGCGGGCGGGCAGGCCCTGGAAGTGGACGCGCTCACCGGCCAGCTTGATCCAGCGGTGGAGGGACTCGTTCTCGGGGAAGAGGTCGAGGATCGCCTTGTCCGTCTTGTGGATGTCGGAGGCCTCGCCGGACAGCGCGGCCCAGCGGAAGGGGCCCTTGCCCTCGGAGAAGAGGGGGCGGATGTAGGCGGGGACGAAGCCGGGGAAGGCGAACGCCCGCTCGTACCCGGCGAGTTGGGCCTCGCCGCGGATCGAGTTGCCGTAGTCGAAGACCTCGGCGCCGGCGTCCATGAAGCCGACCATCGCCTCGACGTGCTTGGCCATGGACTCACGGGCACGGGTGGTGAAGCCGGCCGGGTCCTTCGCGGCGGCGTCGGCCATGTCCTCGAAGGCGATGCCGACCGGGAGGTACGCCAGCGGGTCGTGGGCCGAGGTCTGGTCCGTCACGATGTCGATGGGGGCGCCCTCGGCGAGCATCTGCGGCAGCAGCTCCGCCGCGTTGCCGAGGAGGCCGATGGAGAGCGGGCGGCGGGCGTCACGGGCCTCGACGGCGAGCTGGAGGGCGTGCGCGAGGGAGTCCGCGCGGACGTCGAGGTACCGGTGCTCGATGCGGCGCTCGATGGCGCGCGGGTCGACGTCGATGCAGATCGCGACGCCGTCGTTCATCGTCACGGCGAGGGGCTGGGCGCCGCCCATGCCACCGAGGCCGGCCGTCAGCGTGATCGTCCCGGCGAGGGTGCCGTTGAACTTCTTCGCGGCGACGGCGGCGAAGGTCTCGTAGGTGCCCTGGAGGATGCCCTGGGTGCCGATGTAGATCCAGGAACCGGCGGTCATCTGCCCGTACATGGTCAGGCCGAGGGCCTCCAGGCGGCGGAACTCCTCCCAGTTGGCCCAGTCGCCGACCAGGTTGGAGTTGGCGATGAGGACGCGCGGCGCCCACTCGTGGGTCTGCATGACGCCGACCGGGCGGCCGGACTGGACGAGCATCGTCTCGTCCTGCTTGAGGGTGCGCAGCGTGCGGACCATGGCGTCGAAGGAGCGCCAGTCGCGGGCGGCCTTGCCGGTGCCGCCGTAGACGACGAGCTTGTCGGGGTGTTCGGCGACCTCGGGGTCCAGGTTGTTCTGCAGCATCCGCAGGGCGGCTTCCTGCTGCCATCCCAGGGCGCTCAGTTCCGTACCGCGCGGTGCTCGTACGGGGCGGGGTCCTGACATGGTCTGCCTCCTAGCGGACTGCGTTCAGCGGATTTTTAACTGTAGCTATTCACATCCTGTCTTCGTGAATAGAACTAGTCAATACATCGGGGCGTCTCTGTGGACAGGCTCTGCGTGTTTGGCTGGATGTAACGACCACGGGCAACGACACGACGGGGGACGCAGTGAACGACGTAGACCAGGGTCACACGGACGGCACTCGACGCACCGCCCGCCGGGACGACGCCGTGCGGGCGGCCGTGGAACAGGGCCTGCTGGGGCCGGACTCCCCCATCGTCGCGCTGCTCGACGTGACCGGGATCCGGGAGTCGGCGGCGGCGCTGCGGGCGGCGTTCGACGAGGTGACGGCGCCGGGGACGCCCGTGCTGCACGCGTTCGCCGTCAAGGCGAGCCCCCTCGTGCCGGTGCTGCGGCTGCTGCACGAGGAGGGCATCGGGGCGGAAGTGGCGAGCCCCGGCGAGCTGGCCCTCGCGCGGGCGGCGGGCGTGCGGCCGGAGCGGACCGTGCTCGACGCGCCCGCGAAGACGCCGGCGGAGCTGCGGGAGGCGCTGGCGCTGGGGATCGCGGTGAACGTCGACAATCCGCAGGAGTTGGAGCGGGTGGATGGGTTGATGCGGTCGGCGAGCAGTCGTTCGCCGCTCGGGATCCGGGTCAATCCGCAGATCGGCGGCGGGTCGATCGCAGCGCTGTCCACGGCGACGGCGACCTCGAAGTTCGGGGTGGCGCTGCGGGACGAGGGGGCGCGCGAGTGGGTGGTGCGGGCGTTCGCCGAGCGGCCGTGGCTGAGCCGGCTGCACGCGCACACCGGGTCGCAGGGCATCCCGCTGGAGCTGCTGGCGCGGGGCGTCGCGGAGACGTACGCGCTGGCGGAGGAGATCAACGCGCGGCTCGGGCGGCGGCAGATCGACACGCTCGACATCGGCGGCGGGCTGGGGGTCAACTTCGACTCGGACGCCACGAGTCCGACGTACGCGCGGTACGCGCGGCTGCTGCGGGAGACGGTGCCGGGGCTGTTCGACGGGCGGTACGGGCTGGTGACCGAGTTCGGGCGGTCGATGCTGGCCAAGCAGGGGACGGTGGTGGCCCGGGTCGAGTACGCCAAGAGCGCCGGCGGGCGGCCGATCGCGGTCACGCACGCGGGGGTGCAGGTGGCGACGCGGACGGTGTACGCGCCGCAGTCCTGGCCGCTGCGGATCGCCGCCTACGACGCGAAGGGGCGGCCCAAGTCGGGGCCCGCGGTGGTGCAGGACGTCGCCGGTCCGGCCTGCTTCGCGGGTGATCTGCTGGCCGAGGGGCAGGCGCTGCCGCTGCTGGAACAGGGTGACCACGCGGCGGCGCTGGACACCGGGGCGTACTACTTCGCGGCCCACTACGCCTACAACTCCCTTGCCAGGCCGGGTATTTACGGCTTCGTACCGGACGGTTCGGGGGGTGTGGCGTTCGCGACGGTGCGGAGGCCGCAGACGACGGCGGAGATCGTGGCCGAATCCGGAGGGGCGCACGCCGCCGCGCTCACCACCCTGCGCGAATCCGGGCGCCGTTGACGCACGCCGGTGGGCGCACGGTTCAACTGGCTCACGCAACTGGTGAGAAAACGGGGTCAGTTGACCCACCTTAGTCACTCCAGGCATGTCCCACTGGAAAATGCCAGATCCCTCACCCCTCGGCCACACGGTGCGTAGCTTCGTCGTCACTCAGCCGAACCGCAGGCGGGAGGGGAGCCACGGTGCCCGGAATCGACGAGTGCTTACTGGAGGCCATGCGACTGCCCGGTGCCCGGGGCGCCGCGCTGGTCGACTGGACCAGCGGGCTGGCCCTGGGCGTCGTGGGAGAGTCGCCCGGCGGTGACCAGGAGGCCAGTGCGGCCGAGGCCGCGGAGCTGGCGCGGCTGGCGGCCGAGCACCGGGCGTTCGCGTCCGACGCGGAGGACGGGGAGGAGGCCGACGATCCTCCGCTGGAGGATCTGATCGTCAGCAACCGGGACAGCTATCACGTGCTGCGGTTCGTGCGGACGTCGTTCGACAGCAGTGTGTTCCTGCATCTGTGGCTGGCCCGCGCGGAGGGCAATCTCGCGCTGGCCCGGATCCGGCTCGGCGAGATGGCGGGGCGGCTGGTGCTGGGATGACCGCGCTCAGGACCACGCCGACCACCCCGCCGCCCCGGCTGCCGGTGCGGGACAAGTCCGCCGCCGTCGACCGGGCCTGGGGCGGGGTGTCGCCGATGCTGACCAGGCTCGCGGAGGAGAAGGCAACCGGTGTCCTCGTCCGCGAGCGCGGCAGTCTGCATCTCGTCGCGGGCCATGTGGTGCACGCCGAGAGTCCGTCCGCCCCCGGTCTCGACCTGCTCCTCACCGCCCACGGCACCCTGCGCCCCGAGGCCTGGGAGGCCGCGGCCAACGCGACCGACGACCGGCAAGCCACCACCCGGCTGCTGCTCGACGGCGGGCTGATCGGCCCGGGCGCGCTGGAGTTGTGCCAGCTGGGGGCGCTGTACGACGCGGCGTACTTCGTGCTCGCGCCGAGCAGCACCCCGGGGCGTTTCCGGTACGGGGTCACCCATCCACTGGGCTCCGTGCGGCCGGTTCCGGTGGCCGCACTGGAGCGCGAGACGCTGCGCCGCCGCGAACTGCTGCACCGCGTCTGGCCGGACGCGTCGACGGACGGCGCGCCGCTGGTGCGGGCCGACCCCGTCGCGCCCCCGCCGATCACCGCCCGGCAGGCCGCCGTACTGGCGCGGGTGGACGGGGTACGGACGGCGCCGGAGATCGCGCGGCTGCTGGGCCGGCGGGCCTACCCCACGCTGCTGGACGTCCGGCGGCTGGTGTCGGCGGGGCTCGTCTCGCCCCGGCCGCCCGCCCCGCCCGCCGTCCTGCCCCCGCCCGACGTCACCGACCCCGACATCACATTGCTGAAGAGGCTCAGGGATGCGCTGGAGGCCCTTTGAGTGGCAGCGAGCACGCGCCGAGAGGAGAGAGCCGATGGCCTCCGAGGCCGAAGTCCTGGACGAGCTGCGGCGGTTGAGAGCCCGGGTGCCGCAGCTGACGGGGGCGCTCGCGGCGGGCGTCGACGGTCTCGTACTGGCGCAGGACACCCCTGGCATCGAGCCGGAGCGGGTCGCGGCGCTCACCGTGACGGCGCTGGGCGTGGCCATGCGGATGGCGGACGCGACCGGGCAGGGCGACTTCCGCGAGCTGCTGGTGCGCGGGGTCTACGGCTATGTCGCGACCTATGCGGCGGGCCGGGGCGCCGTGCTGACCGTGCTCGCCCAGGACCGCGTGAACCTCGGCCGACTGCTGCTGGAGGGCCGCCGCACAGGGGCCCGGATCGGGGAACTGGTCGACGCCGAGGCGGCGGCGACGGCCGAGGCCGCCGAGGCCGAGGAGCGGGCCGAGGCGGCGCCCGCCAAGGCGCCCGCGAAAGCCACCACCGCACGACCGAGAACAGCGCGCGCACCACGCACCACCGCAACGACCAACGCGCGCACCACCACGGAAAGTTGAACGGACCCAAAGGGAGCACTGTCATGGCCAACACCGAAACCTCGCTCAAAGAGGCGCTGACCTCCATCGAGGGCGCGACCGGAGTCGCGCTCGTCGACTACACCAGCGGTATGGCGCTCGGCACGATGGGCGGCAGCAAGACCTTCGACCTCGGCGTCGCCGCCGCCGGCAACACCGACGTGGTGCGCGCCAAGATGCGCACCATGGAGCACCTCGGCCTGAAGGGTGAGATCGAGGACATCCTGATCACCCTGTCGAGCCAGTACCACCTGATCCGGCTGATCAAGGGCCGAGGCGGCAACGGGCTGTTCCTCTACCTGGTGCTGGACGCGGGCCGCAGCAACCTGGCGATGGCCCGCCACCAGCTGAAGCGGATCGAAGCCGATCTGGAGGTGTAAGGCCCCGGCTACGCGTACACGTCGCCGCGGCGGCGCGCCCCGCCCGGGGTGGCGTCGCCCGCGGCGATGCCGGTGGAGCGGTAGCCCTTGACGGATTTCCCGGCGGGGGCGCCGCCCCGCCCGTCCAGCCAGTCCACGCGGATCCACAGCAGGACGTCCTCGGCCCGTTCCCGGCGTCCCAGCCAGGCGGCCTTCAGCCGCAGTCCCGTGCCGGCCCCGGCCAGCAGCATGCCGCCCGCCGCCGGCACCGCGAAGGCGCTGCCCAGCGCGAGCGCGAAGGCGAGCACGATCCACCAGCGGTGCGCGCGGCGCCAGTTGCGTACGGACACCGCGCGGTCCTGGAGCACGTCGTGCTTGCCGGCCCTGGCGGCGCCACGGGCGAGGGCGGTGTAGCGCCTGCGGCGCGTGTACGCCACGACGGCCGCCGTGACGATGAAGAGGGCGGCCCCGGCCAGCACGCCGATCCGGCGCCCGGTGATGCCCGACGGCAGCACTCCGACACCCGCCGCCAGCACCCCGAACCACCACAGCGGGGCGGCTCCGGCCCGTACGACGACGGCCACTCGGGCCAGCCCCTGGACTCTGCGATCTCCGCGTGCCACGTCCTGCCTCCTGGTCGCCTCGGCACAGTTCCGTCGGGCCGCGAGACTAGTGAGCGAACGTGAGACGAGTCTGAGAACGGACTTTTCAGGACGGCGTGTCCAGGCGCTCGGTGAGCTCGCCGGCGGCCCAGCGGGCCCACTGCTCGGCGGTCTCGGAGCCCCGCAGCCCGTATTCGAGCATGAGCCAGCCGCAGACCTGGACCGGGTCGCCCACCCACTTCGCGTTGTCGTGGATGGCCTGCAGCGCGGTGAGCCGCGCGTGGTTGTGGTCGGCGAACTTCTCCAAGTAGGCCGCGCCCTCACCGCTGTTGAGGGTCCACAGGAAGAAGACCCGGAGGAGCGCGGCGCTGCGGAACGCGAGGTCGAGGTCGGGTTCGGTGAGCCAGCGGCGCAGTTCGGCGCGGCCCGCGTCGGTGATGCCGTACTCCCGCCGTTGGCGGGCGCCGGTGCCGGTGATCTCGATCAGCCCGTTCTCGTCGAGCTTGGCCAGTTCGCTGTAGACCTGGCTCTTCTGCGCGGGCCACACGGCCGACAGCCCCTCGTCGAACCGCTTGAGCAAGTCGTAGCCGCTGGCGGGCTGTTCGGAGAGGAGCCCGAGGAGGGCGTGGGGCAGGCTCATGAACTCACCCTACCTTTCCGCTATTTCACGTATCTTGACTGGACGGTCGAGAGTTGGACGGTCATAATCCTACCGTCCAATATTGGAATCCCGATGGGCTCCTGCCGCCGAGCTCTTGGATTCTTGGATTCGTGGAGGAAGACACCGGTGAACTACGTCCGCGGTTTCGCACCCTGGCTGTGTTACGCGGCCCTGAGCCCGGTCGACTGGCGACTGGGCACGGGCGCCGCCGCACTGGCCGCGCTCTGGTTACTCGCCGGGCAGCTCCGCGCCCGGAGCGTCGACCTGCTGGGCGCCGCCACCTGCGCCTTCTTCGTGGTCATGGCCTCCGTCGCGCTGGGAGACCCGTCGTCGGGCCTGCGGAACTGGATCTGCGCGCTGGCGAACGCCACCCTGGCGGCCACCGCCCTGGCCTCGCTCGCCGTGCGCCGCCCGTTCACCCTGGCCTTCGCCCGGGCCGAGGTGCCGCGGGAGTTCTGGCACGCGCCCCGGTTCATCCGGGTCAACATGGTCCTGACGTCGATATGGGCAGCCGCGTTCACCCTCGGCGCGCTCGCCTGCGCCTTGGTGGTCGGCTACGACCACTCCTCGACCGCCCCGCTGGTCACCGTCCAGGTCCTGGCGTTCGTCGTCCCGTTCGCTCTCTCCGGCCGTTACGCCGCCCGAGCCAAGGCCAAGGCCGCCGCCGCGACCGGACAGGCGATCGCATGAGCACCCACGACGCGACGGCCGAACCGGCGGAGTCGACAGAACCCGCCGAGCGGATCGAACCCGCGAGTCCGGAGCGGCTGATCTACTTCTCGGACGCGGTGGTGGCCATCGCCATCACCCTGCTGGCCCTCGAACTGCCGGTCCCCGGCGCGGAGGCGCACGGCGACGCGGGTGTGCGGCACTTCCTGCGCGAGCACCTGACGGAGTACTTCGCGTTCCTCGTCAGCTTCGCGGCCATCGCCATGCAGTGGATGCTGCACCAGCGCGTCTTCCGGTACGTGAGCGGTCTGTCCGGCGGGGCGATCCGCTGGAACCTGCTGTGGCTGCTGCTGATCGTCGTCACGCCGTTCACCACGAAACTGCTGACCAGCGAGGCGGACGCGTTCCGGACCCAGTTCATCGTGTACGCGGCCGGCCAGGCCCTGACCAGCCTGTCCTTCAGGCTGACCGTCGCGGATCTGCGCAGGTCCGGGCTGCTGCGCCCGGACGCCCCGCGTTCGGTGATCGCGGAGACCCTGGCCTGGGCGGACGCGACGATCGTGACCTTCGCCGTCTCGATCCCCGTCGCCCTGGTCACGCACTGGGCGTCCCTGTGCTGGGCCCTGCTGCCGCTGACGCAGAAGATCCTGCGCCGCGTCACCTGACGGGAAGAGGCCGCCCGGCAACCACGACCCGGGCGGCCCCAACGCCGAAACACCCACGCACACACGGCACTTGACGCCCCGTCACTCCACGAACAGCCCCCGCGCCGCCGCCCGCGCGTCGAACTCCTCCAGCCGGGCCTGCGCGTCCGGCAGGTCGTCGCACATCGCCTCCAGGAGCACCCGGCCCAGCAGCATCGGCGCGCACGCCGTGTCGAAGGCGAGGCCGGTGCCGACGGCGGCCGGGATCAGCAGGTCGGACACCTTGGCGACCGGCGCGAACGCCGAGTCCGCGACGGTGACGACGGTCAGGCCCGCCTCCCGCGCGTACGCCAGCGTGTCCACGACCTCGCGAGGATGCCGGGGCAGCGCGAAGCACAGCAGGGCGGTGGCCCCGGCCCGCACGGCCGCGTCGATCCGGTCGTGGATCATCGTGCCGCCCTCGTTGAGCAGCCGTACGTCCGGATGGACCTTGGCGGCGAAGTACGCGAAGCCGTACGCCTGGGAGGCCGCCGCGCGCAGGCCGAGGACGGGCAGCGGGCGGGAGTTGGCGAGCAGCCGGCCCGCCTTGGCGACCGGGCGGGGGTCGGCCAGTATCTCGGCGAGGTGCTTGAGGTTCTCGATCTCGGCCTCTACGGCCTGCTGGTACTCGTTGTACGACGCGGTGTCCGGGGCCGACTCGGCGGGCGCGACCTCGCGGAGGTGTTTGCGCAGCGCGGGGTAGCCGTCGAAGCCGAGGGCGACCGCGAAGCGGGTCACGGAGGGCTGGCTGACCCCGGCGAGCTCGGCGAGTTCCACACTGGACAGGAACGGCACCTCGGCGGCGCGGCGCACCATGCTGTGCGCGATGCGCCGCTGGGTCGGCGTGAGCCGGTGCCCCTCGAAGAGCGTCTGAAGTCGTGCGGCCGGGCTGTCGGTCGCACCCGTACTGCTGTCCAAGGTCCCCTCCAGGCTTGCGTCCACCGTCTCTTCCAGGCTCCCATCCACGGTCATGACGTGCTCCCCCTCCAGATCTCGGTGAACCGGTCCAGCAGTCCGGCCGCCGCCGTCACGTCGTCCGTGAGCGGCCGGTCCGCCGGGTCGTCGTCGAGCACCGCCTCGGCGAGCTCCAGCGCGCGGCCGACCGGGAGTTCCGGGTCGGGCCGCAGGTCGCGCTGGCGCAACGCCCGTACGGCGGCGACGAGTTCGCAGCCGACCACGAGACGGTACGCGCGGCAGGCGCGCAGTGTCTGACGGGCGGCCAGCGAGGCGAAGCTGGCCTGTTCCTCGACGCCCCGGGAGAGTACAGCGTGCCCGAGCGAGGCGGGAGCCGAGAACGCGCGCAGGTCGCCGAGGGCGGCAGCGGCGGCGTACTCCAGGATCATCACGCCGGAGGAGGCGGGTTCGCTGTCGGCGAGGAAAGGCTTGAGGCGGGTGAACGCGGGCTCGTTGAGGGAGGAGAGCCGGGACGTCGACAGCCGGGCCACCTGGGTGACGGCGAGCCTGAAGTGGTCCAGGGCGAGGGCGAGTTGGGCCTGGTAGAAGCCGCCGTGGTGGTAGGCGGTCATGTCCTCGGCGGAGATGAAGGGGTTCTCGGCGGCGGCGTTGATCTCGATCGCGAGCACCTCCTCCAGCGCGTCCGCCGCGTCGTGCGCGGGCCCGTGGATCTGCGGCAGACACCGGAAGCCGTACGGGTCCTGGATCCGCCCGAGCGGAGGGGTGGGCCGGTCGGCGGCACCGATCAACTCCCGCATCCGGCGGGCCACTTCGGTCGACCCCCGGTGCGGCCGGGCCGCGTGCACGGGCGCCGCGAACGGCTCGTGCGACCCGTCCACGGCAAGCAGCGACAACGCCCCCACGACCTGCGTCGCCCCGATCAGCCCCCGCAACTCGTGCAACGCAAGCGCGGACTGCCCGAGGGTGAGCGCGTTGCTGCTGATGAGCGCCAACGCGTCGTTGTTGTCGAGGGGTTGGGGCTCGGGAACGCCGGTGCGGGTGCCGTGGCCGCCGAAGGACTGCGGCTCGGTGACACCGACGCGTGCACGGGCGCCGGAGGCCGCCGCACCGCGACCGCGGGCACCCTCGCCGCCTCCGCGACCAAAGCCCTCCGCGTCGCCGTCACCAACGCCCTCGACGTCCTCCGCAGCACGGCCGACAAAAGCCCCGGCGCCACTCCCGACCAAGGTCTCCGCGCCCCGCCCGCCGGGCCCCTCCCCGCCACGCCCACCGGAAATCCCCGCACTCCGCCCCCCGGAGACCTCAGCGCCCGGCCCGCCGGACCCCTCCGCGCCCAGGCCGCCGGAGGCCACCGCACCGACCCCACCCGAGACCACCGCGCCCGCTCCACCGGAAGCCGCCGTGCCGAGCCCACCAGAGCCTTCCGCAGCCGCCCCGCCCAAAGCCACCCCGGCGTCCCCGCCTCCGCCGACCGCACCGGAGTCCCCCGCCGTCCGCCACGGCCGCTCCCCCACCAACGCCAACCCCACCTGCGCCAGCGCCGCGATGTCCCCCGTCCCCACCGAGCCGAACTCGTTGACGACCGGATGGACCCCGCTCTCCAGCGCCTCGCACAGCGCCGTGACGACCGTAGGCCGCAGTCCCGCGCCCCCGGCCAGCAGCTGGTTCGCACGGACGGCGAGCATCGCCCGCACCTCCCGGGCCGGGAGTTCGTCGCCGATCGCGCCGGCGTGGCTGCGGAGGAGCCGGAGGCCGTGCTCGGCCGCCGCCTCCGTGGGCACGTCCTCGTTCCGGTTGGCGCCGACGCCGGTGGAACGGCCGTAGACGCGGCCGGTCGCGGCGATCTGGCGGGCCGCGTCCCAGGACTCGGTCGCGCGCTTCATCGCGTCGGTGCCAGGGACCGGCCGGGCGTCCCCGTCGGCGAGCCGGACGACATCGGCGACCCCGAAGCCGACCCCGTCGAGGACGACGAGGTCGGAGCTCCCGGACACCATCGCATCGGCGGCGTCCGCGATCTGAGACGACATATAGCCTCAAACTCCCCTCAATAAGGACACTCGATCTTGCCTGCCGAGCATCCGTTACCTCGGATTAACGCGGAGACATTGACAAACTATTCAGACACCGAGAACTCTGCATGACGTTATACAGCCGGGCAAGGGACAACTCATGATCCAGTTCGACGCGGTCCACAAGCGCTTCCCCAACGGCACGACAGCAGTTCACGACCTCTCCCTGGAGATGCCGGAAGGCGGGGTCACCGTACTGGTCGGTTCCTCCGGTTGCGGCAAGACGACCACCCTTCGGATGATCAACCGGATGATCGACCCGACCTCGGGCGTCATCAAGGTCGGCGGCAAGGACGTCACCCAGCAGGACGCCGCCGAACTGCGCCGCTCCATCGGGTACGTCATCCAGCAGTCGGGGCTCTTCCCGCACCGCACGGTGCTGGACAACATCGCCACCGTGCCGCTGCTCCTGGGCCACGGCCGGAAGAAGGCCAGGGCCCGCGCGGCCGAGCTGCTGGAGACCGTCGGCCTCGCCGCCGACGCCGGCAAGCGGTACCCGCACCAGCTCTCCGGCGGCCAGCAGCAGCGCGTCGGCGTGGCCCGCGCGCTCGCCGCCGACCCGCCGGTCCTCCTGATGGACGAGCCCTTCGGCGCCGTCGACCCGGTGGTCCGCACCCAGCTCCAGGACGAACTCCTGCGCCTCCAGAAGGAGTTGAACAAGACCATCGTCTTCGTCACGCACGACATCGACGAGGCCGTACGGCTCGGCGACCGCATCGCGATCTTCCGCACCGGCGGCCACCTCGTCCAGTGCGCGGCCCCCGCAGAACTCCTCGCCCGCCCGGCCGACGACTTCGTCGCCGACTTCCTCGGCGCCGAGCGCGGCCTCAAGCTGCTCTCTCTGAAGACCCTCGCGGACGTCCCGCAGGGCCCGGCCCCCGAGGGCGGCACCTGGACACTCGTACTCGACGAGGCGCGCAAGCCGCTCCACTGGGCGGCTGCATCCTCAGGGGGTGCCGAGATCCCCCTACGAGCGCTCCGCGACGGCGACTCCCTGCTCGCCGCGCTCGACGAGTCCGTGGCCTCGCCCACCGGTCTGGTCGCCCGCGTCGACGCCGACGGCGTCCTCACCGGCGTCTCCTCCCGCGACGACATCCACACCCACGCGGGCCGGGCGCACGCCGAAGCGCGGAGCCACACCGTGACCGAGGTGGCGGCATGAGCGTCGACTGGTCGTGGATCGGCGACCACACCGACGACCTGACCAGCCTCACGTTCTCGCATCTCCAGGCCGCGATGACCGCCGTCTTCTTCGGCCTGCTGATCTCGCTCCCGCTGGCGGTCGTGGCCCACCGGGTCCGCCCGCTCCGGGGCTTCCTGCTCGGCCTCTCGAACGTCCTGTTCACGATCCCGTCGATCGCGATCTTCGTGCTCCTGCTCCCGATCAGCGGCCTCACCCGCACCACCACCGTGATCGGCCTGACGGTCTACACGCTGGTCGTGCTGCTGCGGAACACGGTCGAGGGTCTGGACTCGGTCCCCGCGAAGACGAAGGAGGCCGCGAAGGCGATGGGCACGCGCCCCCTGCGCACACTTCTCACCGTCGAACTCCCCCTCGCGCTCCCGGTGATCATGGCGGGCGTCCGCATCGCCACGGTCATGTCGATCTCCCTCGTCTCCGTGGCGACCTACATCGGCGACGGCGGCCTCGGCCAGCTCTTCACCGACGGCTTCCAGCGCGACTTCCCGACCCCGGTGATCGTGGGCGTGGTCCTCACCCTGCTGCTCGCGGTGGTCGCGGACGCGGCCCTGGTCGGCCTCCAGTACGTACTCACCCCGTGGACGAGGCGGCGAGCCTGATGTACGAACTCTTCAAGAACCTCGGCACGTGGCTGACCAGCGGCTCCCAGTGGGCCGGCACGGACGGCATCGCGCACCGCCTCGCCGAGCACCTCCAGTACTCGCTGCTCGCGACGCTCATCGCGGCCGTGATCGGCCTCCCGCTGGGCCTGCTGATCGGGCACACCGGCAAGGGCGCGTTCCTCGCGATCAACCTGGCCTCCTTCGGCCGCGCGCTGCCGACCGTGGGCCTGGTGGTCCTGGTCTTCCTGGCCAGCGGCCTGTCGATGTGGCCGGTGTACATCGCGCTGGTCGCCCTCGCGGTCCCGTCGATCGTGACGAACACCTACGCGGGCATGACGGCCGTGGATCCGGACGTGAAGGACGCGGCGCGCGGGCAGGGCATGCGGGGCCACCAGGTCCTGTTCCAGGTCGAGTTGCCCCTCGCGCTCCCCCTGATCATGACCGGCCTGCGGCTCGCCCTCATCCAGGTGGTGGCCACGGCCACGATCGCCGCCTACGTCTCCTTCGGGGGCCTGGGCCGCTACGTCTTCGACGGCCTGGCCCAGCGCGACCTCGTGCAGGTGCTCGGCGGGGCGGTGCTCGTCGCCGTCGTCGCCATCGTCCTCGACCTGGGCCTCTCCGCCCTCCAGCGCTTCCTCTTCCGCCACCGCACCGCCTAGGGATATCAACGTCATGAACCGTCGCACCCTCCTCGGCGCCCTCGCCGGAACGGCCGTCGCCGTCCCCGTCCTGTCCGCCTGCTCCAGCGGTGTCACCTCGCTCGACGGCGGGGGCTCCGCCGGCGGTGGCAGCGCCTCCAGCAAGAACGGCGTGACCATCGGCACCGCCAACTTCACCGAGAACCAGGTCCTCGGCTACCTCTACGCCGCCGCCCTCGAAGCGGCCGGAGTGAAGGTCAAGGTCCGCCCCAACCTCGGCACCCGCGAGATCGTCTTCCCCGCCCTCAAGAGCGGCGACATCGACCTTCTCCCCGAGTACCAGGGCGCCCTGCTCACCTACCTCCAGCCCAAGTCCAAGGTCGCGGAACCGGGCGAGATGCAGAACGCCCTCACCCTCGCCCTCCCCTCCGGCCTCCAGGTCCTGCCCTACGGCATCGCCGAGGACGCGGACTGCTTCGCCGTCACCCGCGCGACCGCGAAGAAGTACGGCCTGACCTCGCTGGCCGACCTGGCGAAGTACAACGGCAAGCTGATCCTGGGCGCCTCCGCCGAGGTGAAGACCCGTCAGGTGGGCGTCGTAGGACTGAAGGACGTGTACGGCATCGAATTCAAGGAGTTCAAGTCCCTTGATTCCGATGGCCCGTTGGTGAAGGGCGCACTGAAGAAGGGCGATGTGGACGTGGCGAACCTGTTCACCACCGACACCGACATCAAGGCCAACGACTGGGTGGTGCTGACCGACCCCAAGACCCTGATCCCCAGTCAGCACATCGTCCCGCTCATCGCCGACCGGGTGGCCGACCCGACCGTCCGCAAGGCCCTCGCGAGCCTCGGCAACCTGCTCACCACGGCCCAGCTCACCGAGCTGAACCGCCAGGTGGACAAGGACAAGAAGGACCCGGAGGACGTGGCGAACGCGTACGCGAAGCAGCACGGCATCACGAAGTAATGGCGCGTCGATGACCGGTCGATGATCCGACGAGGGATCAGTCAAGTGTCGTTAAATCGGCACTCTCGGTAACTGATCGCATGCGTAGGGTGAGTTCACGCTCACCACCTGAGGAACCGCATGGCCTCGAACCGCAGGGCCTTTCTGACGGCCACCACCGTCGGCGCGCTGGCCACCGCCCCCACGACCGCCACCGCCGCCGGCACCCGCCCCCGCCCGACCACGGCACCCGCAGCCCTCGCCGAACTCCTCGACGGCAACCGCCGTTACGCGACCGACCACCCCCGCCACCCGGACGAGAGCCGCGCGCTGCGCCGCCGACTGGCCACCACACAGCACCCGTTCGCGGTGATCGTCGGCTGTATCGACTCCCGGGTGCCGCCCGAGCTGGTCTTCGACCAGGGCCTCGGCGACCTGCTGTGCATAAGGACGGCGGGCGAGGTCCTGGACGAGGCGGTGCTCGCGTCCATCCAGTACGGCGTGGAGGAACTGCGCATCCCGCTCGTGCTGGTGCTCGGCCACGAGCGCTGCGGGGCGGTGGCCGCGACCCTCGCCCACCTGGAGACCGGCGCGCCCGTCCCCGGCCATCTCGCGCTCCTCGTCGACGAGATCGCCCCGGCCGCCCGCCGCACCCGGTCCCTGCCCGGCGACTGGGCCGAGCACACGATGACCGCCCACACGGCCTGGGTCAGGGACGCGATCCGCGCCGACCCCGCCTTCGCTCCGGCGCACGTCGTGGCGGGGCGCTTCGACCTCGACACGGGCGTCGTGTCCCTGCTGCCGTAACCCCCTTCCCCCCCCACGCGAAGAAGCTCATGCCCATGCCCATGAACGGCGTGCTCTCCGTCCTGCCCTCCCCCGCCGACCTCCGTACGATGACCCGCGCCCCGCGCCGCGACCTGCTGTGCGGCCTCACGGTCGCCGTCGTGGCGCTCCCGCTCGCCCTCGGTTTCGGGGTGACGTCCGGTCTGGGCGCCGCCTCCGGACTGATCACCGCGATCGTCGCGGGCTCGCTCGCCGCGCTGTTCGGCGGCTCCGCGCGCCAGGTCAGCGGCCCGACGGGCGCGATGACGGTCGTTCTCGTCCCGATCGTCCACGAGTACGGCGCCAACGGCGTCCTCACGGTCGGGCTGATCTCCGGCGTCATGCTCCTCGCGCTCGCCTTCGCCCGCGCGGGAACGGCGATGGCGTACGTCCCCGCACCCGTGATCGCCGGTTTCACCATCGGCATCGCCTGCGTGATCGCCCTCCAGCAGGTGCCCTCCGCACTGGGCGTGCCCGCCCCGGCCGGTGACCAGGTGGCGGTGGTGGCGGCGCGCGCGGCCCAGGAGTTCGACGCGACCCCGCACTGGGCGGCCCTCCTCCTCGCCCTCGGCTCGGCCGCGCTGATGCTGGCCGGGGCACGCTGGAAGCCGACGATTCCCTTCTCCCTGGCGGCAGTCGGCGTGGCGACGGTCGTGGCGGAGGCCCTGCACCTGCACGTCACCCGCCTCGGCAGCCTCCCGTCCTCGCTCCCCGCGCCCTCCCTCGCCTTCCTGGACGTGTCCCGCATCCCGACCCTCCTCCTCCCGGCGGCAGCCGTAGCGGCACTGGCCGCCCTGGAATCCCTCCTCTCCGCCTCCGTCGCGGACGCGATGCGCCCGGGCGAGCGCCACGACCCCGGCAAGGAACTCTTCGGCCAGGGCATCGCCAACCTCGCGGCCCCGCTCTTCGGCGGTGTCCCGGCGACGGGCGCCATCGCGCGTACGGCGGTCAACGTCCGCACCGGCGCCACCTCCCGCCTGGCCGCGCTCGCGCACGCCGTGATCCTCGCCGGGATCGTCGCGGTCGCGGCCCCGCTGGTGGGCCGTATCCCGCTGTCCGCCCTGGCCGGAGTGCTCCTTGCGACGGCGGTCCGCATGGTGGAGACGGACGCGGTCCGCGCGATGGCCCGCTCGACGCACGGGGACGCCCTGGTCCTGGTCCTCACGGCGGCCGGCACCCTCGCCCTCGACCTGGTGCGCGCGGTCCTGATCGGCCTGGGCGTCTCGGTCCTGCTGGCCCTGCGCGCGGCGATGCGCGGCACGCGCCTGACCCCGGCCGAACCCCCCGACCCCGCCTCCGGCACGGTGACGTACCGCTTCGAGGGCCCGCTCCTGTTCGCCGCCGCCCACCGCTTCCGCCGCGCTCTGGCCGAGGTGCGGGACGTGACGGCCGTAGACCTACGACTTTCCGGGCTGACGGCGGTCGACGCGACGGGCGCGCTGGCGCTGAAGGAGGCGGTGGCCGAGCTGCGCGACCGGGGTGTCGAGGTCCGCATCACGGGCGTCGAGCATGCCCACCACCGGGTGCTGGAGTCGCTCGGGGTGCTCCCGGTGAACCCGAATTCCAACAGGGGGGCTATCCCCAGTGCAGCGGGCGCGACCGCTCCCTAACGTAAGTCCCATGACGGGAATGGACTCGCACGACGCCGAACTCAAGAAGGAACTCAACGCCACCCTGCAGGCGCGCAGGGAGCTGGGCGACGAGTACGAGTCGGCGCTGGTCGACTCGTTCCTGGAGAAGGTCGACCAGCGCATCGACGGGGCGGTGGAGCGCCGGGTGCGCCGGCAGCTGGCCGAGCAGCAGATGGTGGTGGCCCGGGGCACCCAGGGCCCGAAGTCCACCGACTCCTGGGGCGAGCGCTTCGGCTTCGGCATCGTCTCGATGGTCCTGGCGATCCCGCTCTCCGCGATCGGCGGCGGCATCGCCCACCTCCCCGGCCTCCTGGTGGCCTGGGCCGGCATCGTCGGCGTCAACGCCGTCCAGGCGGCCCGCACCAACCCGGGGCTGTTCGGCGGGCGGCGCGGGAAGCCCTCGCAGGACGGCGAGTGGGAGGACTGAACCGCCCGGTCACGCCTGGCGGGTGGGCAGCACCATGATCTGCCGCAGGTTGACGTGCCGGGCCCGGCTCGCCGCGTAGGCCACGACATCGGCGACCTCCTCGGCGGACAGTCCGCCCAACGCCCCGAACATCTCGTCCAGTTGGCGGGCCATCTCCTCGCTGCCGAGGTGCGTCCCCAACTCGGTTTCGGTCAGGCCGGGTTCGATGTTGGTGACCCGTACGTCACGCGGCCCGAGCTCGGTGCGCAACGACTGGGAGAGATAGGTGACGGCGGCCTTCGTCGCGCCGTAAACGGCGTAGGTGGGGAACGTGATGTGCGCGCCGACGGACGAGATGTTGACCAGGTCCGCGCTGCGGCCCTCCCCCGCCGCCGCCACCAGGTCCCCGGTGAAGGCGCGGATGACGCGCAGCACCCCGGTCACGTTGGTGTCGAGCATCCGCCGCCACTCGTCGATCCGCCCGTCGTCGACGGGGTGCGGCAGCATGACACCGGCGGCGTTGACGACCAGGTCCACGGCCCCGAACGTCTCATGGACCCGCTCGGCGGCGGCCTCCACCGACGCGTCGTCGGTGACATCGGCGACGACCGCGAGGGCCTGTCCCCCGTCGGCCCGGATCTTCCTGGCAAGGGCGTCCAGCCGTTCCCCGCGCCGGGCCAGCAGCGCCACCCGCGCCCCGTTCGCGGCCAGTTGAACGGCGATCGCCTGCCCGATCCCGCGAAGGGCTCCGCAGGCCAACGGAGGCTTCGTGGTAGCGGTCAAGGCAACTTCAGCCTGTCCGGCGTTTGAGGACGAGGCCGTTCAGGCCGATACGGGGGTTTGGGGGCGCAGCCCCCAAGGCGGCGACATCAGTGCCGGGTGGGCTGCACGTCACGGCTGCCCGGCTTCCCGCACCCGGCTACCGTCGCGCCGCGAGGAGGGCGCGCAGCTGGCCGGGGTGAGCGTCGACTACTACATCCGGCTGGAGCAGGGGCGCGGGACGAGCGTCTCGGACGCGATCGCGCGGGTGCTGCGCCTGGACGAGACCGAACACACCTACTTGCGTACGGTGGCCCGACCCCAGCGCGCGAAGAAGGACCGGACGCCAACTCCCCGCGTCCGCCCCGGTGTTCAGGTACTGCTGGACGGCATGGACCGCATGCCCGCCTTCGTGCTGGGCCCCCGGATGGACGTGCTCGCCTGGAACACCCTCGCCGACGCGCTCAGCGGTTTCAGCGCCATGCCCGTCGCCGTGCGCAACATCCCGCGTCATGTCTTCCTCGACCCGGCCTCGCGTGACCTCTACCCCGACTGGGCCGCGGTCGCCGCACAGGCCGTCGCGAATCTCCGGGTCAAGGAGTGCGCCTACGGTGTGAAGCGCGTCCGGCATCCGGTCGCGGGCCTGCTGACGCCGCCGTACGAAACACTCGCGGTGCCGGGGGAGTTGGCGCAGACGCTCGTGGTCTACACGCCGGAGCCGGGTTCGGAGACGGCTGAGCGGCTTGCGCTGCTGGGGAGTTGGGCGACGACAGCGTCGTAGACGATCTGTCCGCGGGAAAAGCTATGCGCGGGGACCGCCGCACCCCCCGTTGCCGGGAGGGCGGGACGACGGCGGTCCCCGCGAGGGACGCGTGCCGGGTCAGGGCCGGGCGTGCGCGTCCTAGGCGTCGGTGGAGGTCCGGGAGCCGCTCCGGAGGTCCGTGACGCCGTTTTTGTGCCGGCGAGGCGGGGAGCCGCTCCCGCCCTGCCGACAACCACCAATCTGCCGTACCCGTGTTAAGCGGGTGCTGCGTGGACGTGACGCGCTCGTACCACTTCCGAGAAGTCCACCGATTCGGTAGGCAACCGCAAAGTCGCCGCCGTCACGGCCCGTTCACCGGACGTTTTGCTACTGCTTCCCGCCCTTGGCGAGGAAGGACAGCAGGTCCTGCCGGCTGATGACCCCGGTCGGCTTGCCCTCGACCAGGACGATCGCCGCGTCGGCCGCGCCCAGCACGGTCATCAGGTCGCCCACCGGCTCACCGGAACCGACCTGCGGCAGCGGCGCCGACATGTGCTTCTCCAGCGGGTCGGAGAGGGAGGCGCGCTGGGTGAACAGGGCGTCCAGCAGCTCGCGTTCGACGACCGAGCCGACGACCTCCGCCGCCATGACGTCCGGGTGGCCCGCGCCCGGCTTCACGATCGGCATCTGCGAGACGCCGTACTCGCGCAGCACCTCGATGGCCTCGCCGACGGTCTCGTCCGGGTGCATGTGCACGAGGGACGGGATGGCGCCGTGCACCTTGTCGTTCAGGACGTCGGCGACGCGGGCGCTGGGGCCCTCGTCCTCCAGGAAGCCGTAGTCGGCCATCCACTCGTCGTTGAAGATCTTGGAGAGGTACCCGCGACCGCTGTCGGGCAGCAGGACCACGACCACGTCGTCCGGACCGAGCCGTTCGGCGACCCGCAGCGCGGCCACGACCGCCATCCCGCAGGAGCCGCCGACGAGCAGCCCCTCCTCCTTGGCCAGCCGGCGGGTCATCTGGAACGAGTCCTTGTCGGACACGGCGACGATCTCGTCCGCGACGGTCCGGTCGTAGGCGGTCGGCCAGAAGTCCTCACCGACGCCCTCGACGAGATACGGCCGCCCGGAGCCGCCGGAGTAGACGGACCCCTCGGGGTCGGCGCCGACGACCTGGACCTTCCCGTCGCTGGCGTCCTTCAGGTAGCGCCCGGTGCCGGAGATCGTTCCGCCGGTCCCCACACCCGCGACGAAGTGGGTGATCTTCCCCTCGGTCTGCTCCCAGAGCTCGGGGCCGGTCGAGTGGTAGTGGGAGAGGGGGTTGTTGGGGTTGGAGTACTGGTCCGGCTTCCAGGCGCCCGGCGTCTCGCGAACGAGCCGGTCGGAGACGTTGTAGTACGAGTCCGGGTGCTCGGGGTCCACGGCGGTCGGGCAGACGACCACTTCGGCGCCGTACGCGCGCAGCACGTTGATCTTGTCGGTGGACACCTTGTCGGGGCACACGAAGATGCAGTGGTACCCCTTCTGCTGGGCCACGATGGCCAGGCCGACGCCGGTGTTGCCGCTGGTCGGCTCGACGATGGTGCCGCCGGGCTTGAGCGCGCCGCTCTGCTCCGCCGCCTCGATCATGCGCAGGGCGATGCGGTCCTTCACGCTCCCGCCGGGGTTGAAGTACTCCACCTTGGCCAGAACGGTCGCCTGGATGCCCGCGGTCACGCTGTTGAGCCTCACCAGCGGGGTGTTGCCGACGAGGCTGATCATCGAGTCGTGGAATTGCACCGTTGTCTCCGGTTGCTGCAAAGAAGTGGTCGTCATTGGTTCCGCCAGCCTAAGGCCCGGATTGGGCGTTCACCGCCTGTTGAGATTGGGCCACGTGCTGTTCGGGGCAAGGAGTGGATGACGGCTACGAGGAGGTGGCGGCGACGTATGACGAGGATGTCGAGGGCGCGGGTGGCCCGGCGGATCGCGGCCGGTGCGGCGTACGGCGGTGGCGGGGTCGGGCTGGTGGGCGCGGCAGCCATCGGGCTGGTGCTGGCCGAGGTCCGCTTCGTGAAACGCCATGTGGGCAACGGCCATGCGCCGGGCAGCAACCATGTGCCGAGCGCCGACGGCCGGTACGGCCATGTCTACGACACCCCGGGTGAAGCCCCGCTACGGCTGACGATGCTCGGCGACTCCACGGCCGCGGGGCAGGGCGTGCACCGGGCGGCCCAGACCCCGGGCGCGCTGCTGGCCTCGGGCCTCGCCGCGGTCGCGGAACGCCCGGTCGAGCTGCGCAACGTGGCCCTCCCGGGCGCCCAGTCCGACGACCTGGACCGCCAGGTGGCCCTCGCCCTCGCGGACACCTCCCGGGTGCCCGACGTCTGCGTGATCATGATCGGCGCGAACGACGTCACCCACCGCATGCACCCGACGACGTCGGTCCGCCATCTCTCGGCGACGGTACGGCGGCTGCGCACGGCCGGTGCCGAGGTGGTCGTGGGCACCTGTCCCGACCTCGGGACGGTGGAGCAGGTCCAGCAGCCGCTGCGCTGGCTGGCCCGCCGGGCCTCCCGGCAACTGGCGGCGGCCCAGACGATCGGCACGGTCGAACAGGGCGGGCGCACGGTGTCGCTGGGCGACCTGCTGGGCCCCGAGTTCGCGGCGAACCCGCGCGAGCTGTTCGGCCCGGACAACTTCCACCCCTCGGCGGAGGGCTACGCCACGGCGGCGATGGCGGTCCTCCCGACCGTCTGCGCCACCCTGGGCCTCTGGCCCGCGGAGGAGGACCGCCCGGACGCCTCCCGCCGCGAGGGCTTCCTCCCTGTGGCACGAGCGGCAGCAGAGGCGGCTGCGGAGCCGGGCACGGAGGTCACGGCGGCGATGCCGACGGGGCCCCGGGGGCCGTGGGCGCTGCTGAAGCGGCGGAAGAGGAGGCGGGTACCCGAGCCCGAGGTCGCTCCGGTTCGGACCACCCACCCCTGACCTGAGGAAAGCAAGCGCTTAGAAAACTGCGGTCAGGGTCACACAGCGATCCCCGTGACCTGTGCCATACGTACGGGTAACTTCCCAAGGAGCCGTGCCAGTCCCCCCGTACGAAACGCCAATGGAGCCGTGATGCCCGAAGCCGTCATCGTCTCGACCGCCCGCTCCCCCATCGGCCGCGCCGTCAAGGGCTCCCTCAAGGACCTGCGCCCCGACGACCTCACCGCCACGATCATCCAGGCCGCCCTGGCGAAGATCCCCGAGCTGGACCCCGCGCTCATCGAGGACCTGATGCTCGGCTGCGGCCTCCCCGGCGGCGAGCAGGGGTACAACCTCGGCCGGATCGTCGCCGTACAGATGGGCATGGACCACCTGCCGGGCTGCACGATCACCCGTTACTGTTCCTCGTCCCTCCAGACCAGCCGCATGGCCCTGCACGCCATCAAGGCCGGCGAGGGCGACGTCTTCATCTCGGCCGGTGTCGAGATGGTCTCCCGTTACGCCAAGGGCAGCTCGGACGGTCTCCCGGGCACCACGAACCCCCTGTTCGACGAGGCGCAGGCGCGCACCGCCGCGACCGCCGCGTCCGAGGGCTCCACCTGGCACGACCCGCGCGAGGACGGCCTGCTCCCCGACCCGTACATCGCGATGGGCCAGACCGCGGAGAATCTGGCCCGGATCAAGGGCGTCACCCGCCAGGACATGGACGAGTTCGGCGTCCGCTCGCAGAACCTCGCCGAGGAAGCCATCAAGAACGGCTTCTGGGAGCGCGAGATCACCCCGGTCACGCTGCCGGACGGCACGGTCGTCAGCAAGGACGACGGCCCGCGCGCCGGCGTCACCCTGGAGGGCGTCCAGGGCCTGAAGCCGGTCTTCCGCCCGGACGGGCTCGTCACCGCCGGCAACTGCTGCCCGCTGAACGACGGCGCCGCCGCGGTCGTCATCATGAGCGACACCAAGGCCCGCGAGCTGGGCCTGACCCCGCTGGCGCGGATCGTGTCGACCGGTGTCTCCGGCCTCTCCCCCGAGATCATGGGCCTCGGCCCGGTCGAGGCGTCGAAGCAGGCGCTGGGCCGCGCGGGTCTCACCGTCGACGACATCGACCTGTTCGAGATCAACGAGGCGTTCGCCGCCCAGGTGATCCCGTCCTACCGCGACCTGAACATCCCGCTGGAGAAGCTGAACGTGAACGGCGGCGCGATCGCCGTCGGCCACCCCTTCGGCATGACCGGCGCCCGCATCACCGGCACGCTGATCAACTCCCTCCAGTTCCACGACAAGCAGTTCGGTCTGGAGACGATGTGCGTCGGCGGCGGCCAGGGCATGGCGATGGTCATCGAGCGCCTCAGCTGACCAACTCCCCGTAGCCGAACGGGAACTTTGCGTCACCCTCGGGCCCGGAACCCAGTAACCACCTGGGTTCCGGGCCGATTTGTGATCCAATCTCCCCCAGGATGTGACCTATCTCCCATCGAAGAGGGATTTCCCCAGGTCAGGACCGTTTCACCACCAAACATCGGGCCCAAAGTCCTGCCCGATTCGTGACGTTACGCACTGACAGCTGGTTAGTCCGCCCTTCAAGCTGATGTAGGAAGTCGGGGGTCGACTTTGAACCGGGAGTACGTCAGTGAGCGCCATGCCGATCGCTTTGCTGCTCACCACGGCCGCCACAGGCGCCGTGGGCGTCGCCGTCCTGCGCACCCTCTTGGTGCTCCGTCGACAGGTGGCGGACCTGCACACCGAACTGGCCGAGGGCCGGGCCGCCGCCGTACGCGCACTCGTGCCCGCCGCCCGAAGCCACACCGACGCGGACGAGATACGCGCCGCCGTGGCCGAGGCACTGGCCGAGGAGCGGGAGCGGGAGCTGGCCGAGGCGCGGGCCTTCTGGGCCGCCCAGGAAGCCCGTGACACCGAGGTGCCGACCCTGCTGGGTCTGCCCGACAGCGAGCTGTTCATGCCCCGCCAGAGCGACTTCGTGGGCCTCGAACCGCTGGAGCCGGTGACCGAGCCGTTCACCGAGCCCGACGAGTTCGCCGGAGACTCCCCGGAACTGGCCGCGGCCCGCCGCCGCCACCCGTCCCACCCGGACTTCGTCCCGGCCCAGTCACCCATCGCGAACGACCACGAGCGCACGGTGGCGACGCTGGAGGAACTGGCCGAGTCCGCCGTGGAACTGGCCGACGTCCGGCCCGGTCCGCTCGGCACGCTCGACGTCTACGTCTTCGTCGACGGCACCACCCTCTGCATGACCCCCGGCCACCGCGAAACCGCCGAACGCCTCGCCTCCGCCCTCCGCGCCGGCGAGACCCCGTTCCTGCTGGGCGGCTCGGGAATCTCCGGCGCCTACACGCTGACGTTCGCGTGCGGCGAGGAGAACGTGTACATCCTGGCGGACCGGGTCATAGCGTCACTCTGATTTTTCGGGGGTGCGGGTTCGTTTTCGAGTGCGGGCCGGTGGGGGCTGGCCGCGCAGTTCCCCGCGCCCCTAAAGACCAAAAACTCGGGGCCCGGCGTGTCTTTTAGGGGCGCGGGGAACTGCGCGACCAGCCACGACGCACCCGCACCCGCCGACGCACCTCAGACCCCCGCTCTCTTCTGCGCCTCCGCAACCAACCCGAGCGCCTCATCGACTTCGGCGTCATTCACCAGAACAACCGCCAAGTCATGCACGGCAACGGTGATTTGATCGGCGGCGGCAAACATCCCCGCATCCGGCATCTCCCGAGCATCGACGCCCGGCTCCTCAACAGCCTGCGCCCACCGAGACATTTGCCTGGCCAGCGCCAGCGCCTCCGCGGCAGCGCCCCGTTGCAAACGGCTCTGCGGCGCAGCCCGCAACCGGTCCGCGAAGTGATCCACCGCTTGAGTCAACCGCGTCGTATCCACCACGCCGCGAGACTACGCGCCGCACCGGGACTGTTGCCAACGGGCGAACGCTCAGGCACGGTGACCTGAAGGACCGGCTTACACCCCATGCGTCCGGAGGCGCCGATGTCCCAAGTGTTCTCCCAGGAGACCCACCGCAACCTGCTCGCCCGCATCCCCCACTGCACCGGTCGTGAAGTGTCCGACTGGCTGCGCACCGTCGACGAAGGCCCCGCCCTCTTCCGCTTCGAGGAGAAGGTCAGCTGGCTCCGCGCCGAGCACGACCTCGCATACGGCCACGCCAAGGCGATCATTCACGAGTACGACCTGAGGAGGGCCGCGCGCAAACTGCTCTAGGCGCGCACCACGGACATGACGAAGGGCCCCGGGAACGAACCCGGGGCCCTTTCGCGGATCAGCCTGCTGTCGGCTAGTCGTTGCTGTTGAGGATCGCGATGATCCGCAGGAACTCCATGTAGATCCACACCAGCGTCAGCGTGAGTCCGAAGGCCGCGAGCCACGCCTCTTCCTTCGGGGCGCCGTACGCGATGCCGTCCTCGACCTGCTTGAAGTCCAGGGCGAGGAAGCAGGCACCGAGGATGATGCCGATGACACCGAAGAAGATGCCGAGCGGGCCGCTGCGGAAGCCGAGGCCGTCACCGCCGCCGAACACCGCGAACAGCAGGTTGACCGCCATGAGCAGCACGAAGCCGAGCGCGGCGGCCATCACGAAGCCGTAGAAGCGGCGGTTGACGCGGATCCAGCCCGCGCGGTACGCGATGAGCACGCCGGCGAAGACGGCCATCGTGCCGATCACGGCCTGCATGGCCGCGCCGCTCGCGATGCGGTTGTCGACGACGCTGGAGACGACGCCGAGGAAGACGCCTTCCAGGGCGGCGTACGACAGGATCAGCGCGGGGACGGGCTTGCGCTTGAAGGACTGGACGAACGCCAGCACCATCGCGATCAGCGCGGCGCCGATCCCGATGCCGTAGGAACGGCCGATGTTGGCGTCGTCGACCGGGAGCAGCACCCAGGCGAGCGCGGCCGTGACGATCAGCGTGCCGAGGGTGGTGCCGGTGCGCTGGACGACGTCGTCCATGGTCATCCGGCCGGTGGTGGCCGGGGCCTGGGGCGGTGCGCCCTGCTGAAGGTCCTGCTGGGCGTAGGGGTTCTGCGCGTACGGGTTGCCCGCCGCGTAGGGGTTGCCCTGCGTTCCTACGGCGGGGCCCCCGGCCTGCGGCGCGGTGTTGAAGCCCGCGTAGCCGTTGTCGCGGCTGAACCCCCGTCGCGAGAAGACCGGGTTTCTGCTCCTCATTTCACTCCTCCATGGCCGCCTCGCGCGGCCTTGGCCTCAAGAGTAATAGGTAGGCAAAAGTTTGACCCTACCTCTTGGGGAGGATCTTCCCCTCGTCCTGCCACGGTACGCGGTGGACCGCACCCCCCGGCGACTCTGGTACCAACCCGTGACGCCTCCCTCAGAGGGTGTCCAGGGGGAACCCGGTGTACGCCTCCGCCAGGTCCGTCTCGGCCGCCCGCGAGGACGCGATCCGCTCCAGCCGGGCCAGCTGGAGCCGCCCCTCGAAGGGCGTCGCGCCGGGCGCCGGGTGGAGAAGGCTCGTCATGTCGTAGGAGAACCGCTCGGCCTGCCACACCCGCCGCAGACAGGTCGCGGAGTACGCGTCGAGCCGCTCCTCGCTCCCCGTCTTCTTCTTGTACGTCAGGGCCCGCGCGAAGGTGACGACGTCCCCGACGGCGAGGTTGAGGCCCTTGGCCCCGGTGGGCGGCACGATGTGCGCGGCGTCGCCGGCGAGGAAGAGCCGGCCGTACCGCATGGGCTCGTGGACGTAGGAACGCATGGGGGTGACCGACTTCTGGGTGATGCGCCCGCGGTCGAGCGTCCAGCCGTCCTCCGTCTCGAACCGGCGCTCCAGCTCGTCCCAGATCGCCTCGTCGCTCCAGCTCTCGGCGTCCGTGTCCTCCTCCACCTGGAGGTAGAGACGGGAGACGGAGGGGGAGCGCATGGAGAGGAGCGCGAAGCCGCGGTCGTGGCGGGCGTAGACGAGTTCGTCGTGCGAGGGCGCGACATCGGCGAGGATGCCGAGCCAGGCGTAGGGGTACGACCGTTCGAAGACGCGGGTCAGTTCGGCGGGGATCGCGGTGCGGGCGATGCCCCAGAAGCCGTCGCAGCCGACGACGTAGTCGCAGTCGAGGACGTCCTCGCGGCCCTGGTGCCGGAACCGGACGCGCGGGCGGTCACTGTCCGCGCCCTCCACCGCGAGCGCCTCCGCCTCGAACAACAGCGGTCCGCCGCCCGCGAGTTGAAGGGCGATCAGGTCCTTGCACACCTCGGTCTGCGCGTAGACCATCACGCTGCGGCCGCCGGTGAGGGCCGGGAAGTCCACACGGTGCCGCTTCCGGTCGAACCGCAGCTCGATCCCGTCGTGCCGCAGCCCCTCCCGGTCCATCCGCTCCCCGGCCCCGGCCTCCCGCAGTACGTCGACGGTCCCCTGCTCCAGGATCCCGGCCCGCTGCCGGTGCTCGACGTACTCCCGGTCCCGGCTCTCCAGGACGACCGAGTCGATACCGGCGTTGTGCAGCAGCCGGGCGAGGAGGAGTCCGGCGGGGCCGGCTCCGATGATGCCGACGGTGGTACGCATCGGGGGTCCCTTCGAGTGCGGGCCGTTCAGTACGTTCACTGGACGTTTTGTTCGTGTGGTGAAATTTACTTCACCTATGTGCTCCACCTCAGTCTCCGACCGGCCGGGGCGGACTGTCAACGGCTGGAGGGCGAGCCCTTTGCGGTGGCGTCGAGCTGGAAGTGCCAGACGACCACGAGCGGGGAGTCCTCCAGGGCCGCGGCCGACGCCTCCGGGCACCAGTGGTGCAGGTCCCAGGACGGGTGGGTCGGGAGCGGGTCCGGGGCGGCGGGGCCGAGGAAGCCGCGCGGGCGCCGGGGTTCCTCGCAGCCGCGCACCTGGAAGCCCAGCGGGAGGGCCGCGGTGAGGTAGGCGCTGAGCGGGCGGTGGTACTCGTCGAGAAGGGACGGGCGGCCGTCCGGGCCGGGGCGGCGGGGCAGCGTCGGCCGGAGATAGGACGACAGCAGGTGGGCGTCCGAGACGACGAGGTGTCCGCCGGGGCGCAGGACGCGCGCGAACTCCCTGAGCGCCGGGGCCAGTTCGGGGACATGCGTCAGAGCGAGCGCGCATACGACGGTGCCGACCGCGTCGTCGGGAAGCGGGAGCCGGTGCAGGTCGGCCTCGCGGAAGTCGACGTCCGGGAGGCGCTCGCGGGCCCGGGCGAGCATGTCCGGCGAGGCGTCGACGCCGATGACCTGGTGGCCGAGTCCGTGCAGGTGGGCGGTGTGGCGGCCGGTGCCGCAGGCCGCGTCCAGGGCCGGGCCGACGGGCAGGCCGTCCAGGATGCGCCGGACGACGGGCTGCTCGATGTCGATCATCCCGTTGCCTGGGGCGTCGTAGTGCGGTGCCCAGTCCTGGTAGACCTCGGCCGTGCCGACCGTGCCCGGTTCCGCCGTGACCACCTCGGCGTGCGCGAGGGCGGGGGTGTCCAGCAGGGTGCGGATCTCGGCGATCCGGGCCTCGACGAAGGCCTGGTCGGCGCCGCCCTCCCGGAAACCCCTGAGGAGCGCGGCACCCTCGACGCCCAGCAGATATCCCAGGGGGCTCAGGTACGTCACGACAACACACCGTTCCCGCAGGTCACCGTCAGTGACCACGATAGTGCCCGGAGCCGGACTTGAACCGGCACGCCCGCGAAGGGGCAGCGAGGTTTAAGCTCGCCGTGTCTGCATTCCACCATCCGGGCAGGCCGTGGGCTCCACATCGAGGTCCCGAGCCTATCGGGGCGCGTCTCCCCAACAGCGGGCGGGCGTACCGATGTTGTCTTATTTTATTGATGTCTGAGGGTTCATCAGACCGTGGAAAGAGCCATCAGCACTTGCCAATAGCCTTGCGTGCGGTGTGGGGGCCTGTATGCGGAATGACGGAATTTCACCGCCCGAACGAGGGTGCTCCACCGGTTCTTGACCCGGCCCTGACTCAGGGCTCGCTTCGGGGGTGGCTCTCATCCCCAGGTATGACAGCGCCGCGTGCAGTCCGACTGGAGGCTGCCCCCGGAACCGGAACAGCGGGTGACTCCACGGCGGGATACGGCCGGAAGGATGGGACGCGTCCCCAGCAACACCGTCGTCCCGACAGGAGTGCCTTCCGTGACCACCACCCCCATCGCCGACCGGACCACCTCAGTGGCCGCGCGCGCCACGGATCTTTCCAAGATCTACGGACAGGGCGAGACCCAGGTGGTCGCCCTCGACCAGGTCTCGATCTCCTTCCGGCAGGCCGAGTTCACGGCGATCATGGGCCCCTCGGGGTCCGGCAAGTCCACCCTCATGCACTGCGTGGCCGGCCTCGACACGTTCTCGTCCGGATCCGTGCGGATCGGTGACACGGAACTGGGCTCCCTGAAGGACAAGCAGCTCACGAAGTTGCGCCGGGACAAGATCGGTTTCATCTTCCAGGCGTTCAACCTGCTGCCGACGCTGACGGCCCTGGAGAACATCACGCTCCCCATGGACATCGCGGGCCGCAAGCCCGACAAGGAGTGGCTGGACTCGGTGATCCGGATGATCGGCCTCTCGGACCGGCTCAAGCACCGGCCCTCCCAGCTCTCCGGTGGCCAGCAGCAACGCGTCGCCGTGGCAAGGGCGTTGGCCTCCCGCCCCGACATCATCTTCGGCGACGAACCGACCGGAAACCTCGACTCGCGCTCCGGCGCGGAGGTGCTGGGCTTCCTGCGCAACTCCGTACGGGAACTGGGGCAGACGGTGGTCATGGTGACCCACGACCCGGTGGCCGCGGCCTACGCGGACCGGGTGGTGTTCCTCGCGGACGGCCGCATCGTCGACGAGGTCTTCGAGCCGACGGCGGACTCGGTGCTCGACCGCATGAAGCGCTTCGACGCCAAGGGCCGTACCAGCTAAGTCTCCTGACGCTCCCTCACCTCTCGTACACCTGGACTGAGTAGACCCATGTTCCGAACCGCCTTGCGCAACGTACTCGCGCACAAGGCCCGGCTCCTCATGACCGTGCTCGCCGTGATGCTCGGCGTCGCGTTCGTGTCGGGGACCCTGGTCTTCACCAACACCATCTCGAACGCCTTCCAGAACAGCTCGGCCAAGGGCTTCGACCAGGTCGACGTCGCCGTGCAGGCCAAGCACCAGGACAGCAAGGGCGACGCGGTCGGCAAGACGCCCGAGCTGACCCAGGCCATGCTCGACACCAGCGCGAAGGTGCCGGGCGCCACGTCCGCGACCGGTGTCGTCAACGGTTTCACCGCCATCGCCGACAAGAAGGGCAAGCTGATCGGCGGCGGCTTCCAGTCCGAGGGCGGCAACTACTGGGGGGACAAGGACGCCCGCTATCCCCTCAAGTCCGGTACGGCACCGCACGGTTCGGGCGAGGTCGCGATCGACTCCGAGACCGCCAAGCGCGCCGGGTACAAGGTCGGCGACACCGTACGTCTGTCGGTCGACGGACCGGTGCTGTCCCCGAGGATCACCGGCATCTTCACCACCGACGACGGCAACGTCGCCGCCGGCGGCAGCCTCGCCCTCTTCGACACGGCCACCGCGCAGAAGCTGTTCGGCAAGGCCGGGACGTACGACGAGATCGACGTGAAGGCCGCGGCCGGGACGAGCCAGGCGGCGCTGAAGTCCGCGCTGGACCAGGCCCTGCCGAAGGGGCAGACGGAGACCACCACCGCCAAGAAGCTCGCCGACGACCAGGCCGAGACGATCGCCTCCTCGATGAGCGGGCTGAAGTCGGGGCTGTTGGTCTTCGCGGGGATCGCGCTCTTCGTCGGCACGTTCATCATCGCCAACACCTTCACCATGCTGGTCGCCCAGCGCACCAAGGAGCTGGCGCTGCTGCGCGCGGTCGGCGCCTCCCGCCGGCAGGTCACGCGGTCGGTGCTGCTGGAGGCCTTCGTGGTCGGCGCGGTCGCCGCCGTGGCCGGTCTGGTCGCCGGTATCGGCATCGGTGCCGGGCTGCGCGCCCTGATGGGCACGATCGGCGCGACCGTCCCGGACGGCCCGCTGGTCATCACCTCGGGCACAGTGCTGAGCGCCCTCGCGGTCGGCATCCTCATCACGATGCTCGCCGCCTGGCTGCCCGGCCGCCGGGCCGCGAAGATCCCGCCGGTCGCCGCGATGAGCAGCGTGCACGCGACGGCCACCACCAAGTCCCTGGTGCTGCGCAACACGCTCGGCGCGCTGTTCTCCGGCGCGGGCATCGCGGTCGTCATCGCGGCCACGACGATGAACGGCTCGGACGGCCAGGCCCCCATGGGTATCGGCGCCGTACTCCTCATCATCGGCGTGTTCATCCTGACCCCGCTGCTGTCCCGCCCGCTGATCGCGGCGGCGGCCCCGGTCCTGCGGATCTTCGGGATCTCCGGCAAGCTGGCCCGCCAGAACTCGGTGCGCAACCCGCGCCGTACGGCCGCCACCGCCTCCGCGCTGATGATCGGCCTCACCCTCATCACCGGCATGACGGTGATGGCGGGCAGCCTCCAGCAGGCGATCGACAAAATGGCCTCGTCAGCGATCAGCGCCGACTACATCGTCTCGATGGCGAACGGCAACGAACTCTCCGCCGACGTCGACAAGACCCTCACCACCACCTCCGGCGTCACCGCCACCAGCCCGCTGCGCAACGCCCCTTCGCGTATCGACGGCACGACCGAGTTCCTGACCGGAGTCAACGGCTCGGCGATCGGCAAGCTCACCGACCTCAAGGTCGACAACGGCACCTTCAAGGTCGCCGGCACGCAGGTCGTCGTGGACGACGACACGGCCAAGTCCCATGGCTGGAAGGCCGGTTCGACCTTCACCACGCACTACGAGGACGGCAAGGCGCAGCAGCTCACCGTCTCCGCCGTCTACGAGGGCAACGCGCTGATCCGCGGCATCATGCTCGACAACGCGACGCTCTCCCCGCACCAGACCGACCCGGCCGACATGCAGATCCTCGTCAAGACGGCCGACGGCGCGTCGAGTTCGACGAAGGACAAGCTGGAGAAGGCCCTCGGCTCCAACCCGGCCGTCAAGGTCCAGGACAAGAAGGACCTCTCCAACAGCATCGCGCAGGTCTTCACCCTCATCCTCAACATGGTCTACGGCCTGCTCGCCATGGCGGTGATCGTCGCGGTCCTCGGGGTCATCAACACCCTTGCCATGTCGGTCTTCGAGCGCTCCCAGGAGATCGGGATGCTGCGCGCGATCGGCCTGGACCGCAAGGGCATCAAGCGGATGGTCCGCCTGGAGTCCCTGGTCATCTCGCTCTTCGGCGGGGTGCTCGGCCTCGGCCTGGGCGTCTTCTTCGGCTGGGCGGCCGGTGAGTTGATCGGCGCGAAGATGTCGACGTACGAACTGGTCATCCCCTGGGCCCGGATGGCGCTCTTCCTGCTGCTGGCGGGCACGGTCGGCGTCCTGGCGGCGCTGTGGCCGGCCCGGCGGGCGGCGAAGCTGAACATGCTGTCGGCCATCAAGTCCGAGTAGCAGTACATGAGTTGGGGCCCTGTTCCGATGCGGAACAGGGCCCCTGACTGTTGGTTCAGTTCCAGGTGCGGGCGCGCAACGGCATTCCGGAGCCGCCCGGTTCGGGGGTCCGGACGGCCAGCACCTGGTTGACTCCTATGCGGTTGCGCTCGAAGCCGAGCGCGGAGGCCGCCATGTAGAGGCGCCAGACCCGGGCCCGTCCGGCCCCGACGAGACCGACCGCGCGCCGCCACTGGGACTCCAGGTTGGCGACCCAGCGGCGCAGGGTGAGCCCGTAGTGCTCGCGGATCGCCTCGACGTCCCGCACCTCGAACCCGGCGCTCTCCAGCTGGGTCACGGTGGTGCCGATCGGGGCGAGTTCGCCGTCGGGGAAGACGTACGCGTCGATGAACTCGTCGATGTCGTACGCCGATTCGTCCTGCCACGGGCGGCGCGCGATCTGGTGGTTGAGCAGCCGCCCGCCCGGTCCGAGCAGCGAGTAGAGGACCCTCGCGTACTCCAAATACCGTGCGGAGCCCACGTGTTCGGCCATGCCGACGGAGGAGATGGCGTCGTAGGGCCCGTCGGTGACGTCGCGGTAGTCCTGGACGCGGATCTCGACCTTGTCGGTGAGTCCCTCCTCGGCGACCCGCTTACGGGCGTAGGCCGCCTGTTCCTGCGAGAGGGTCACGCCGACGACGCTCACGCCGTACTCGCGGGCCGCGTGGATCGCCATCGAACCCCAGCCGCAGCCGACGTCGAGGAGTCGCTGACCGGGCGTCAACTCCAGCTTGCGGCAGATGAGTTCGAGCTTGTCGCGCTGTGCGTCCTCCAGCGTGCCGTCCGGGGACTCCCAGTAGGCGCACGAGTAGACCATCGAGGGGCCGAGGACGATCTCGTAGAAGTCGTTGCCGACGTCGTAGTGGTGGCTGATGGCGTGTTTGTCGGTGCGCTTGGTGTGGAGGTGGGCGCGGCCGCGGCGGACCTCCTCCGGGGGCGGGGCGGGCGGCAGCGGGAGTCCGGCGAGTTTCACCAGTCCGCGGACGGCGGACCGTACCTCGGGGTCGCGCAGGGCCTGGGTGAGGGTACGGGCGTCGTCGCCGCGCTCCCACACCAGGGAGGACAGCGCGTCGAGGCCCTCGTACAGGTCGCCCTCGATGTCCAGGTCTCCGGCGACCCAGGCACGTGCCATGCCCAGTTCTCCGGGCTTCCACAGGAGTCGGCGCAGGGCGCGGCGATTGCGTACGACCAGGGCCGGCGCATCGGGCGGCCCGGCCTCGGAACCGTCCCAGGCGCGGATACGCACCGGCACAGGGGTTCCCAGCAGTTGCTCGAAGAGGGATTTGAGCCGCAGCGCGGCATCAGCCATGGCGCACACCTCCGTGACGCGGATCCCGGAATTGTCCATCACTACGTAAACACCGGCCAGGCCCGATCGCAGTCCTGCTTGAGCATTACGAGTAGGCAAAATAGGTGTAGAGGACATGTAGCGGCGGGGCGCCGGGAACGCCGAAGGGGCCGCCCGCACCACGGATGGCGGACGGCCCCTTCAGGGGTGTTTCAAGGGTGACCGAGGGTCAGGAGGCCTTGGCCTTCTCCTCGGACTTCGCGGCGGCGGCCGGAGCCGGCGCCGGCTTGGCGGCCTCGTAGAACTCCTCGCGGGGGTTCTCCATGGCGCCGAGCGAGACGACCTCGCGCTTGAGGAACATCGCGAGCGTCCAGTCGGCGAAGATGCGGATCTTGCGGTTCCAGGTCGGCATCGCCAGGCCGTGGTAGCCACGGTGCATGTACCAGGCGAGACGGCCCTTGACCTTGATCTTCATCTTGCCCATGACGATCATGGCGACGCCCTTGTGGAGGCCGAGGCCGGCCACGGCGCCCTTGTTGGCGTGCGCGTACTCCTTCTGCGGGAAGCCCCGCATGCCGGAGATCACGTTGTCGCCGAGGACCTTCGCCTGACGCAGCGCGTGCTGGGCGTTCGGCGGGCACCAGGCGTTCTCGACGCCGGCCTTGCGGGCGGCGATGTCGGGCACCTGGGCGTTGTCGCCGGCGGCCCAGATGTAGTCGGTGCCGGTGACCTGGAGGGTCGGCTGGGCGTCGACGTGACCGCGCGGGCCGAGCGGCAGGCCGAAGCGGGAGAGAACGGGGTTCGGCTTCACGCCGGCCGTCCACACGATCGTGTTGGAGTCGACCTCGAGGCCGTTCTTCAGTACGACGTGACCGCCGACGCAGGAGTCCATCGAGGTCGAGAGGTAGATCTCGATCCCGCGGCTCTCCAGGTGCTCCTTGCCGTAGAGGCCGAGCTTGGGGCCGACCTCCGGGAGGATCTTGTCGGCGGCGTCGACGAGGACGAAGCGCATGTCCTCGCGGGAGACGTTGTTGTAGTACTTGGCCGCGTCCCGGGCCATGTCCTCGACCTCACCGATGGTCTCCGCACCGGCGAAACCGCCGCCGACGAAGACGAAGGTGAGCGCCTTGCGGCGGATCTCCTCGTCGGTGGTGGAGTCGGCCTTGTCGAGCTGCTCGAGGACGTGGTTGCGCAGGCCGATGGACTCCTCGATGCCCTTCATGCCGATGCCCTGTTCGGCGAGGCCGGGGATCGGGAAGGTGCGGGAGACCGCGCCCATCGCGATGACGAGGTAGTCGAAGGGCAGCTCGTACGCCTCGCCCACGAGGGGGGCGATCGTGGCTACCTTGCGGTCCTGGTCGATGGTGGTGACCCGGCCGGTGAGGACCTCCGCCTTCGGCAGTACGCGTCGCAGCGGGACGACGACGTGCCGAGGGGAGATGCTGCCGGCGGCGGCTTCGGGGAGGAAGGGCTGGTAGGTCATGTACGACCGGGGGTCGACGACCGTGACGGTCGCCTCGCCGTAGCGCATCTTCTTGAGAATGCGCCGAGCTGCGTACAGGCCTACGTACCCACCGCCTACTACGAGGATCCTGGGACGCTCCGTGGTGCTCATGCCATCGAGTATCCACCTGCCCCTGGGGGGTCGCTCGTGCGCCCCTTCACAAGCTTCCACAGGGGCTGTGTTATCCTCCGCGACTCGCATGATCCAGGTCACCTCGCACGAGGGGAACCACGGTGCGGTTCGCCCCGTTGTCAAGGCCGCGTGAGCTGCTCCTCTGCCCCGCCGGACCCCCTGGACCACACCTCCGCGACACCCTCCCGAAACTCCCCCGAATCACTCCCGTACCGGCCCGCCGAACACGCCCCCGGCCCCTCCGGGACCCCGGACGGGCCAACCGGGCCAGTCCGGTCGCCCAACTGGACAGAATTCCTTGTGAAGAACTTCACGAACTTTCTTACGGACACGTTCCGGAGGGGGTCAGCGAGCGCCCCTGCATCCGCTCATACGTTATATGGGCTGCTCAGGAGTTTACTACCGGCCAGTAATAATTCGGGGGATCCGTCCGCGCGGCAAGGCGTTCCGGGCGGGGCGGGAGTCGGGTCCTGTGACGGTCGTGGGGCCGACGGGGGCCGCCCTGAGTCGCACCCCGCCTGGTGCTGGGTAAGAAGGGCGATCAGGGCGACGAGGAGCCCGAGGATCCCGGCGATCCCGGCGGCCACCGTCAGCCTGGGGCGCCGGCCCTCGTCACCCGCCGGTGACGGCGCGGCAGGGGTTCGGTACACCTGCCCGCCGTACAGCGGGGCGGCCGGTCCTGCCCCCGCCCGACGGCGCGACTGGGCACGTCGACCGCGGGAACGGACCAGCGCCGAGACCAGCCACCCGACAAGGGCGACGATCAGGATCTCCACCAGCCAGACGACGTTCATCCGCGACCCCCGTCACGCGCGCTCCGCTCACCGGCCACGGGCACAGTCGGCGAGTTCCCTCACCGACTGCGCCCGACGGCCGGTGCGCACAAGGGGCGAATCCCGAGGCCGACGCCGCCCTGAGACCGGCGGGCGGGCACACTGCGGGCCCACCCGATCTCTTCGGCCCCTCAGGCCCCTGCGGCCTCTTCCGTCGCCTTGGTCGCGATGCCGAACGCGATCCCGTCGAGGATGTCGTGCTCGCTCACCACGACCTCCGTGGCGCCCGTGCGCTCCATGATCGAGAGGAGTACGAGGGCGCCCGCGCCGATGACGTCGACGCGGCCCGGGTGCATGGAGGGGATCGCGGCGCGCTCGGCGTGGGTGGAGTTCAGCAAGGACTCCGTGATCTCCCGGACGCGGTCGTAGGAGACGCGGGAGTGGTGGATGGCCTCCGTGTCGTACTCGGAGAGGTTCTGGGCGATCGACGAGACCGTGGTGACCGAGCCGGCCAGGCCGACCAGGGTGCGGGCCTCGCGCAGCGGGACCGTCTTCGCGGCGAGGTCGAGGGCCTCCTCGATGTCCGCGCGCATCGCCGCCACCTGCTCCGGGGTCGGCGGGTCCGTGACCTTGCCGTCGGTGACGAGGTGGCGCTCGGTCATGCGGACGCAGCCGATGTCGACGGAGCGGGCGGCACGGACCTGGTCGTCGCCGACCACGAACTCCGTCGAGCCGCCGCCGATGTCCACGACGAGGTAGGGCTTCGCGAGGGCCAGGTCGTCCCGGCCGGTCAGTTCCTTGGTCGCACCCGTGAAGGAGAGCTCCGCCTCCTCGTCGCCGGTGATCACCTCCGGCTCGACGCCCAGGATGTCCAGGACGCCCCGGACGAAGTCGTCACGGTTCGAGGCGTCGCGCGAGGCCGACGTGGCCACGAAGCGGACCTTGTCGGCGCCCTTCTCGCGGATCACCTCCGCGTACTCACGGCAGGCCGCGAACGTCCGCTCCAGCGCCTCGGGGGCCAGCATGCCGGTCTTGTCGACGCCCTGGCCGAGCCGCACGATCGTCATCCGCCGGTCCAGCTCCCGCAGTTCACCCGTCGTCGGGTTCACGTCCGCGACGAGCAGCCGGATGGAGTTCGTACCGCAGTCGACCGCCGCGACGCGGCTGAAGCCCTCCTCCAGCAGCGGGACGTAGGAGAAGTACGTGCTGCGGATCGCGGCGGGGTCGGAGGTCTCGGCGGCCTCGGCGGGCAGTTCGTCGGCCGGGTCCGGTGCCGCCAGCGGCTGTACGCACGCGCCCTTGGCCCACCACTCCGGCAGCATCGCGAGCGCCTCGTCGCCGAGCGGGTTGACGCCCGGGCCCGCGGCCAGGGAGTGACCCACGAGGACGTGCAGGCACTTCACGCGGTCCGGCATGCCGCCCGCGCTCGGGAAGCCCTCCAGGACCTCGATGGCGTCGCGGCGCGCGATGTAGTCCTCGTGCGCGGCACGGTAGGCGGCGGCCAGTTCGGGGTCCGTCGCCAGCCGGGCCGTCATCTCCTTCATGACGCCGTTCGCCTCAAGGGTGCCGATCGCCGAGGCGGCCTTCGGGCACGTCAGGTAGTACGTCGTCGGGAAGGGCGTGCCGTCGGGGAGGCGGGGGGCCGTCTCCACCACGTCGGGCTGTCCGCACGGGCAGCGGTGCGCGATCGCGCGCAGGCCGCGCGGCGGACGCCCGAGCTGCTGCTTGAAGGCCTCGACATCGGCGTCGGTGGGCTCGGTGCGCGGAGTGGACGGCGGGGGCGTTTGCATGCCTCTACGAAAGTCTCTCTGAAGTGTCTGTCGGTTCACTGGTCGGAGGCGTCGGACTTGTCGACGCCGTCCCAGACGTTCGAGTACCAGGGACGGTCGGCCGCCCCCAGCTCGGCGCGCGACTGCTTGGCCGCGTCCGGGTCGATCACGATGTAGCCCGTCTCGCCGGGCATCACGTAGTGCAGCCGCTGCCGGATCTGCTGTTCCGCGTACGAGTCGTCCTGCCAGCGCGCCTTGAGGTCGCGCAGTTGCTCGACGCGCTGCCGGGCCTGCGCCTGCTGCCGCTCCAGCTCGGAGATCTCGGCGCGCTGGGAGACGTACTGCCTTATCGGGTACGCCAGCGCCACGATCAGCGAGCACAGCACCAGGGCGAGGAGGGCCGCCCGGCCGGTGAGCCGGGAGCGGCGGGCCTGCCGTTTGGTCTGGGAGCGGTAGACACGGGCCGCCGTCTGCTCGCCGAGCAGCTTGAGCCTGGTCGCGGTGGAGAACCGGTCCCGGTCCTTCACGGCCATGTCCCGCCTCCCCTTCACACGCGCGTACGTCCCCGCACACGGTACGGGACCGGGTGCGGGGACGTACGTACGACTGGCTAAGGCTTAACCCGGTATGGGTCAGCCGGTACCGGTCTCAGCCCTTGAAGCGCGGGAAGGCACTGCGGCCCGCGTACTCGGCCGCGTCGTCGAGGATCTCCTCGATGCGCAGCAGCTGGTTGTACTTGGCGACGCGGTCCGAGCGGGCCGGGGCGCCGGTCTTGATCTGGCCGCAGTTCACCGCGACGGCGAGGTCGGCGATGGTGACGTCCTCGGTCTCGCCGGAGCGGTGGGACATCATGCACTTGAAGCCGTTGCGCTGGGCCATCTCGACGGCGTCCAGGGTCTCGGTCAGCGAGCCGATCTGGTTCACCTTGACGAGCAGGGCGTTGGCGGTGCCCTCCTCGATGCCGCGGGCGAGGCGCTCGGGGTTGGTGACGAAGAGGTCGTCGCCGACGATCTGGACCTTCTCGCCGAGACGGTCGGTGATGACCTTCCAGCCGGCCCAGTCGTCCTCGTACAGCGGGTCCTCGATGGAGACGAGCGGGTACGCGGAGACGAGCTCCTCGTAGTACTCGGTCATCTCGGCGGCCGAGCGGGACTTGCCCTCGAACTCGTACTTGCCGTCCTTGTAGAACTCGGACGCGGCGACGTCGAGCGCGAGCGCGATCTGCTCGCCGGGGACGTAACCGGCCTGCTTGACGGCCTCGATGATGAGGTCGAGGGCGGCGCGGTTGGACTCCAGGTTCGGGGCGAAGCCGCCCTCGTCGCCGAGGCCGGTGGACAGGCCCTTGGTCTTCAGCACCTTCTTGAGGGTGTGGTAGACCTCGGCGCCCCAGCGCAGCGCCTCGGAGAAGGACTCCGCGCCGATCGGGGCGATCATGAACTCCTGGATGTCCACGTTCGAGTCGGCGTGCGAGCCGCCGTTCAGGATGTTCATCATCGGAACGGGCAGCAGGTGCGCGTTCGGTCCGCCGAGGTAGCGGAAGAGGGGGAGGTCGCTGGCCTCGGAGGCGGCGTGCGCGACGGCGAGGGAGACGCCGAGGATGGCGTTGGCGCCGAGCGAGCCCTTGTTGTCGGTGGCGTCCAGGTCGAACATCGCCTGGTCGATCAGGCGCTGCTCGGTGGCGTCGTAGCCGACGAGCTCCGGGCCGATCTGCTCGATGACGGCGAGGACGGCCTTCTCGACGCCCTTGCCGCCGTAGCGGTTGGGGTCGCCGTCACGCAGCTCGATGGCTTCGAAGGCACCCGTGGAGGCGCCGGACGGAACGGCGGCACGACCCGTGCTGCCGTCGTCGAGGCCGACCTCGACCTCGACCGTGGGGTTGCCTCGGGAGTCCAGGATTTCCCGGGCTACGACGACGTCGATGGACGGCACGAGCATCTCCTTCTTGGGGTCTGACGCGGCTGCGGCAACACCGCAGCGGCTCTGCGAGACGAGCCTAACCGGCTCGGGGCGATTGGCCATCCGGTCGGCCGCCTGATGGACAGAACCGAGAGTAAATTGTTTCCGAACGGAACAAAGAGTCCCGCGAAAGAACACGGGGACAGGAGTGGGCGCACAAAAAAAGCCCCGCTCCGGTGCGTACGGGGGAACACGCACCGGAGCGGGGAGCCCGTGGGGGACGGGGGTGACCCTCACGAGGTCTCCATGATGCAGTCCACGGATGTGAGGGCGCTGTGGTTCAGCTGAGTGCTACTTAAGGTGGAGCTGCTGACCCGGGTAGATGAAGTCGGCGTCGTCGATGATGCTCTTGTTCAGCTTGAACAGCTGCTGCCAGCCGCCCTTGACCTTGTGCTTCTCGGCGATGGAGCTGAGGGTGTCGCCCTTGACGACCTTGTACTCGCCGTCGCCCTTCTTGACCTTCTTGCCGGTCGGGGTGGTGACGGTCTTCTTGACGGCCGGGCGCTCGGCGGAGCGCGACGCGGTGGTGTCGGTCGTGGAGCGCTCGGTGGTGGCCTTGGACGAGGAGCTGCTGCTCGACGAGCTGGAGCTGCCGCCGGAGTAGGCGGCGCTCGACAGACCGGTGCCGCAGACGGGCCAGGCGCCCTTGCCCTGGGAGGCGAGGACCTTCTCGGCCACGGCTATCTGCTGCGACTTGGAGGCCTGGTTCGCGGTGGAGGCGTAGGCGGTGCCGCCGTACGCGGCCCACGTCGAGGCGGAGAACTGGAGACCGCCGTAGTAGCCGTTGCCCGTGTTGATGGACCAGTTGCCGCCGGACTCGCACTGGGCGACCGCGTCCCACTCGGAGGCGGTGGCGGCGGAGGCGCTGCCGGTGGCCATGAGCGGAGCGGCGATGGCGACACCGGTCACGCCGGCGAGCGTGGCGACGCGGGTGGCCTTGGACGGACGGCGGTGCTTGCCCTTGCCGGAAAACAGCATGGAAGATCCCAATCCCCTCACCGACGCCTGCGAGGTGAGCTGTCGGGTTCGGGCCGTGTGAGTTGCCCGGCCACGCACCTCACGGTGCGCGACTTGACCCCAAGCCGGTTCCGGACGTCTCTCGACTCCCGGGCCCGGCACTTACCTTGGGTCCCCCGCTCCTGCCTACGGCGCTTGACGCGACGACTGTTCCCGGAGGCCGCTGGCAGGACTCGGCGTGTGCGGCAGCCGGGGCTCGTGGTGACGAGCGGCCTTGACCGTAGACAGGGAATCGGCGGAATTTCAAAGACGATCAGGGCTTCTGAGACTCATCCCACACTTTCACCAAACCGGACATTCGGCTCGAAGTGTGACGTGAACTCCCGCTGTTTTACTGCTACTTTCCGCCCGTTTCAGCACTGACGTCCAGGGTCTGACCGGCGACGACAGTGGACGGATCGGCGCCTATCACCTTTTTGTTCTCGGCGTACAGCGCGCGCCATCCGCCCTCGAAGCCAAGGGAGTCGGCGATGGACGCGAGGGAGTCGCCGGCACGGACGGTGTACGTCTGCGGCGCCGCGCTCTCGCCGGAACTCTCCTCGGCGCTCGCTCCGCGGTGCTTGCCGGTGCTCTGCTGCTCGACTCCCTGGTCGGCCGAGTCGTCGAGCGCGCCGGTGTCGACGAGGCTCCACTTGCCCACCGCCTGCCCCGAGTTGTCCGATTCGTCGATTTTCGGGGAGGCGGCGGCCGAGCCGTCGTCCGCCGAAGGGGTGGTGGACTTGTCGGACTTGGTGGGGTTGTCCGTCGCGGAGGGAGTCGGGCTCTGCGAATCGGAGGGAGTCGGTTCCGTGTTGCCGGAGTCGGACAGCCCGAACGATCCGGAGGCACCGGAGGAGTCGGAGGCATCGGAGGAGTCGGAGGAGTCCGAAGAACCCGAGGAGCCCGACGAACCGGTCGCGTCGGCCGACGGCGAGTCGCTCGCGACGCCGGTGTCGACGTTCGCCGAACCCGAGGTCGTGGTGAGGCCGGCGACCAGCGCGCAGGTGACCCACTCGGAGGTGCCCTTGGCGTCGAGGATCTTCTCTGCGACGGCTATCTGCTGGGAGCGGCTGGCGAGGTCGGCGGTCGGGGCGTAGTCCTCGCCGCCGTACTTGCTCCAGTCGTCCTGGGTCAGCTGCAGCCCGCCGTAGTGGCCGTTGCCGCTGTTCTCGCTCCAGGCACCGCCGGTCTCGCATTCGGCCACCTTGTCCCAGGTGGTGCCGTCGGCTGCGTTCGCGGCGGCGGCGCCGAGGAGGGGGATGGCGATGGCGGAGCCGGTCACGCCGGCCGCGACGAGGATTGCCGGAGCCTGACGGGGGCGACGGTGACGACCGTTCCCGGAGAGCATGCGGAGGCCTTTCGCGTGACGACTTGGGGGAGCGCGCGGCGGGTGCTGCGGGGCGCCGCGCTGGTATGCGAACGTAGCCGCAGTCGATCACTTGTCACAAGTTAATGCCACGTAGATCACGTGAAGATCACAGAGTTGAGGAACTGTCATCTTCGGGTTTACGCGGCGAGATGCCCTGTTCGGTCCGGGTCTACGGCGGTGTCTACGGGGTTGGTGTGCCCGCTCGCGGGGTGAACTCCACGGGCAGGGTGCGCAGTCCGCGCATGATGAGGCCGCCGCGCCAGCGCAAGTCGGCCGGATCCGCAGCGAGTTGGAGGTCGGGCAGCCGGGTGAGCAGCGTGGCGAGCGCGGTCTGCCCCTCCAGGCGGGCGAGCGGGGCGCCGAGGCAGTAGTGGATGCCGTGACCGTAGCCGAGGTGTTGATTGTCACGCCGTCCGAGATCGAGGACATCGGGATCGGCGAACCGTTCCGGATCGCGGTCCGCGGCGGCCAGTACGACGAGCACGGGGTCGCCGGCCGCGATGTCCTGCCCGCCGAGGGTGAGGGGCCGGGTGGCGAAGCGCCAGGTCGCCAGCTCCACCGGGCCGTCGTAGCGCAGGAGTTCCTCGACGCCGGTTTCGAGGAGGCCGTGTTCGCCCGCGGCCAGTGACTTCTCCAGGCGGGCGCGCTGCTCGGGGTGGGTGAGGAGGGCGTACGTGCCGTTGCCGATGAGGTTGACGGTCGTCTCGAAGCCGGCGAAGAGCAGGATGAAGGCCATCGCCGCGGCTTCGTTCTCGGTGAGGTGCTCGCCCTGGTCGGAGGCCCGGATGAGGGCGGAGATGAGGTCTTCGGTGGGGGCGGGGGCGGAGGTGCCGGGGAAGGTCTCGCCGGGGTGCGAGGCAGGGGCTTCGGGGAGGGCTTCGCGCTTGCGGTGGATGAGGTCGGCGAGATAGCCGCGCATCTTCTTCACGGACCGCGCGACTCCGCCCCTGGGCCCGCCCCCGTGCCGGATCATCATGCCCGCCCAGTCCCGGAAGTCGTCCTGGTCCTCGCGGGGGACGCCGAGCAGGTCGCAGATGGCGTAGATGGGGAGCGGGAAGGCGAAGTCGTGGATGAGGTCGGCGGAACCGCTCGCCGCGAACCGGTCGATGAGCTGGTCCGTCAACTCCTGCACCCGAGGCGCGAATTCGGCCACCCGACGGGGTGTGAACGCCTTGCTGACCAGTCGTCGGAGCCGGGTGTGGTCCGGCGGGTCGATGTTGAGCAGATGCGTCATCAACTCGGCCTTGCGCTCCCCCGGGATACCCGTCTTGCCCTTGGCGTGCGCGGGTTCGTCGTGATGCGCGGGGTTCTTGGACAGCCGCGGGTCGGCGAGCGCCTGCTTGGCATCCGCGTACCGCGTGACCAACCAGGCCTCCACTCCGCTGGGAAGCCGCGTCCTGTGCACGGGTGCGTGCTCACGGAGCCAGGCGTAGGCGGGGTAGGGGTTGGTGGCGAACTCCCAGGTGAAGAGTTCGGGGGCGGGGATGGAGGGGTGGGGGTGCGGCTGGTCTGTCACTCCTTGACGGTATCTGGGGTTGCGGGGTGACCCATATCGGTGGCTTTCCGGTACCAGAGCTTCGCTTCTTCGGGTTTGCCCTGCTTTTCGAGGAGCGTGGCCAGGCGGTAGGCGCCATAGGAGTCGCCGGACTCGTGGGCCTTCGTGTATTGATCGCGGGCTTCGTCGGGGTGACCTTGCTTTTCCAGTACGACGCCGTAGTGGGCGATGTCTAGAGGCCAGGCGTCGTTGTCCGCGAAGTGCGTCTCGGCATCCGCCGGGGACCCCGGCTCATGCTTCAACAATCGTTGCAGGTAATTTGCCCGCTCGTCGCCGTCGCTCGCCGCGCGCCCCAGCCATACCTCGGCCTTTTCGCGCTGGTTGTACAGGAGAAGACACAAGGCCATGCTCAGGGCAACCTCGGTGTATCCCGCGCTCGCCGCTGCTCCGTAGCGCTCGCCCGCGGCTTCGACCTCCCCATTTCCGAGCAGCACACCCCCCAAGCGGTGCGCCGCCTCCGGGTTCCCCTCCTGAGCCCCGGCCCTCAGCCACCGTTCCGCCCGCTCCAACAAGAGTTTTCCGAGCAGCGTCGCCGCGTCGCCGTCCCCGTCCTGGGCGGCCAACTCCAGGAAGGTTTCCGCCTCCCTGCTCTCGCCGCGCTGCACGAACAGCCGCCCGAGGTGCCTGGCGGACTCTGTCTGCCCCGCCTCCGCCGCCCGTCGGAACCAAGACTCGGCCTTCTCACCTTCCCCGAGGCTCTCTTCGAGCAAGCCCAGAGAGTGCATGGCCCACCCATTCCCCGTCTCGGCCTCGCGGAGATACACCTCCCTTGCTCCAGCGACGACGCTGTCCACGTCGTACGCCACCGGGTTCGCCCGTGCAGCCTCCAGCGCGCAGCCCCACACCCATTCGGCGACGGGCGGAAACGTCTCGTCCTGTTCCGCCGTGTGCACGAGATACGGCACCACGTCCGCGAACGGCCCCTTCTCCCCTTCACCACGCCTCAGCGTGCGCAGCACTCCGTACCGCTTCCGCCCGACCCACTCCCAGGCATCGGCCAAGGACTCCCGCTCCAGCCCCGCGAGGCCGTATCCCTCGTGCACCTTCACCAACAGGTCCTGCGGCAAAGGCCCCTTCAGTCCGCACCTGGCCAGATCAATCGCCGCCCGCACCAGCGCGTAAGCGCGAGGGTGCCGCTCACGGTTCGGGCCGAGCTGCCAGTCGTTCCAGAGGCGGGGGCCGATGGCGAGGTAGCTGGCCACCCCTACCGAGCCGCACTCGCGGGCCGCCTCAGTAAGCCGGGGGTCCTCCGATTCCCCCGCCCGCTTCAGTTCGGCGGGTCCCCAGGCACGAGGAAGTTCAACAAGCTGCGCCTGGCTCAGCAGTCGGCCCTTCGCGGACGTCCCGACATACGTCTCGTACGCCTCCTCCCGCATGGTCGCCAGTACGACCGCTTCCAGGCCGGTCAGTTGGGCCAGCAACCGCTGCTCCAGGCCACCGTCTCCCAGATGGTCATCGAGGTCGTCGAGCCAGACGACACACCTTTCCGGCCGGCCCCGTAGCAGCGCGGGAAGTTTCCGCAGTTCCTCGTGCTGGGTGGGCACGAACACCGGGCGATCGGGGAGCACTTGAGCCATCGCGGCCAGTGCCGTACGCGACTTGCCCGCATACGCCGGCCCGAGGACGACCACCAACCCGCCCTCCGAACTCGCCTGCTCCAACACCGAATTGACCGTCGCGTCCCGGTCTCTACCCACGTACGGCGGCAGCGCGGGCAGCCCCTTCACTCTCCGGGTCGGCCGGACCCCATGTGTGCGCGGCTCGATGTCCTTCGCCAACGGCCACTCCAGCGGGCCCGGTTGGGCGTCACCCGGGGACGGGGCCGCGTACGTGTTGCTCACGTGCTGGACGCCGACGACCTGTGCGTTGAAGGTGCCGTTGCGGAGGTCGATGTGGTCTCCGTCGGTGTGCTCGCCCAATGGGGGCAGGCTCGGCGATTGGCCGGTGCCGAGAAGGGAGCCGTCTTTGGGAGGCGCGAGGAGCGCGTTCGGGCCGAACCGATCGATGAGAGCGCGGAGTTCGTCCGTCGCCATGGGGTTGGACGACCGCCGGATTCCCTCAAGCAGTTGACGACGCCACAGTGCCATCTGCGCGATGCTCGGGGACGCTCCCCTCCCCCCGTTGACAGCGGCGAGGTCCTGACCGTACGCATCCAGTCCACGCCGTCCGAACCAGACCACGAACTCAGCCCGGACCGCCGCCCAGTCCGCCCAACCGGGCGCTCCCAGACCCCACACCAGCACATCGACCGCCTCGTCGGCCAGCCGCTCCAACTCCCCGTCGTCCACGCGCTCCCCCACACCCGAATCCGTCCTGAACCAACGGTACTGAGCCCGCGCCCTCAGATCCGCCCTTCAACCCCCCTGATCGCATCCCGATAAGCCCGCCCCGCCGCCCGCAACGCAGCCTCGGGATCGACTCCTTCGGCCTCCGCACGCACCGCCAGCGCCAGCAGCTCGTACCCGATGCCGTCGCCCCCTTCCGGCAGGGGCAGCGGGACCTCAAGTCCCGCCGTCCGCACGCGTGATGCCAGTTTCGCCGCGAGGGCGAGGCCGGGCTGGCCCATCGGGATTCCCTCAGTTATGGAGGTCCGGCGCTTCTCCTCGGCCTTCGTGCGCAGCCAATGCGCCTTGACCTCCTCGGGAGTTGACGCCGTTTCGTCGCCGAAGACGTGCGGGTGGCGGTGGATCAGCTTGGTGACGATGCCGCCGGCCACGTCGTCGATGGAGAAGGGGGTGTCGGGGTCCTCCTCCGCGATGCGTGCGTGGAAGACGACCTGGAGGAGGACGTCGCCCAACTCCTCGCGCATCTCGTCGCGGTCGCCCTCCTCGATCGCCTCGACGAGCTCGTACGCCTCCTCGATGCCGTACTTCGCCAGGCCTTTGTGGGTCTGCTGGGAGGACCACGGGCACTCGGCGCGGATGCGGTCCATGACCTGGACGAGGTCGAGGAGGCGGGCGCCCGGGAGGTCGTAGGAGGCGGGGAGGAGTTCCAGCTCGGGCATCTGGACGCGGCCGGAGCCGGCGAGACGGGCCAGGCCGTCGGTCAGTGCCGGTTCGCCCTCGCCCGTGGCGACGATCACCATAGTGTGGCCGCCGTCGCAGGCGGCGACCAGTTCCTCGGCGGTCGGGGACGCTTCGACGACCGTTGTGCCGGCCTCACGCAGATACGGCAGCTGCGGATGGGCACCGTCCGCGCACAGCACGCGGTCGGCGGTGCGCAGCGCCTCCCAGGCGGGCCAGGACAGCAGGCCGGGGGCGACACGGTGACTGGTGGTGAGCAGGACGATGCGGCCAGGAGCAGGGGTGGGCGCGGGAGCGGGGGTGCTCTCGGGACCAGGCGTGGTTGCGTTCACACACCGAACGTAACCCACGCCGACGACAGCCCCACGAGTTATCCACAGGCCGGTGGGCAGCCCCGCGGACGCCGTCAGCCCCTCCGGAGGAGGCGCCGTACCGTTACGCCGACTCCTGCGTCTGCGCCGCCGTGACCTCGCGCACCCACGGTGTCTTCGCGTCGACGCGGCTGCTCTTCTCCACGTCCCAGGTGCCGTAGCGCGGGTTGAGGTCGACGTGGAGTTCCCTGGAGGCGGTCGACAGGGCCTTCCAGAAGGCGGGCTGGCTGGTGTCGGTGCCGAGTTTCGCGGCGAGCTTGCGGCCCTCCACCTGGAGGCGGAGGTTCTCGTCGAGGCGCTGCGGTGCGACGCCGTACTGTGCGAGCCAGGTCGCCTCAAGGGCCTTGGAGCCGCCGGCCTGCTGGGCGAGGGCGGTCCGCATGTCCTGGATGTCCTTGCGGGTGACCGTGACGTCGGCGTCCTGGGCGGCGCGGTGCACCACCTGGTCGAAGACCATGCCGTAGAGCGTCTCGCGGGTGAGGCCGCCGGTGGTGGCGATGGCCCGCACGTACTGTGCCTGGTCCTGGACGGCCGCCCGCTGTGCCACGCGCACCTCGTTGACCCGGCTCTGCAACTGCGCGACGGTGATGCGCTGCCCGCCGACGACGGCCGCCGCGCCCGGATGCGCCTCGCTTCCGCAGGCGGTCAGGGCGGGGGCCGCGGCGGCGATCACGGCGGTGAGGACGAGCGCGGTGCGACGGCGGCGGTGCAAGGGAGCCTCCCGAGGAGATTGTGCGACGGTGCACAAAGTCTTGCGGTGATCGATGTTAGGCAGTGGGTCGCCTGTGGCCAACCCATTCGACCAACGATTCACCAGGACTTCGGGCACCGGCACGCACGGGCACGCACGCATGCGCTAGGGCCTGCCCTGGTTCCGCGCTTCCACCACTCGTTCCACGGCCGCCGCGACTCCCTCGCGGAGCCCGTCGCCGGTGGGTACCCAGGACACGTTCGTGGGGGTCTTGTCCTTGCTGCCGCTGCCGCTGCCGCTACTGGTACCGGCGCCCACGAGCACGAAACCGACCTTCGCGTACCGCGCCGTCGTCTCCTGTGCCGCCTTCACCTCGACGCCGCCCACCGCGAGGACGACCTCGCAGGAGCTCTGGAGCATGGCGTTGAGGAAGGGGCGCGCGTTGGCGGTGCTCTGTTCGCCGGTCACCGAGGAGTAGCTCACGCGCGTGTGCGTCCTGAGCGACGCGTCCTGCATGCCCCGCCAGACCTTGGCGGCGACGCTCCCGTTGATGCCCTGGTGGTCGGTGAGCAGGCAGGCGTCGGTGTCGGTGTAGTGCCGGGCCCGGGTGGCGGGGATCGGCGGGCGGCTGTCGTGCCTGGAGAGGACGATTCCGGTCACGATCACCGCGAGGACGACGGCGAGCGCCATCGCGATCATGGCGATGGTGCGACCGCCGAGCCCGCGCAGCCCGGCTACTACGGCATGCCCCGCGCGCGTGAGCCGCCCCTGTTTCTCCACCGGGACCGGACGCGCCTGCGTGACCTGCCGGACCTGCTTGCCCATCTACCGCTGCTCCTCAGCCCGTTCGACCACCGGGCCGCCCGTGGGATCGACGACCGAGTCGTTCGCCGCGCGGTCGATCGCAAGGCCCTCCGCGCGGTCGGCGACCAGGACACCCGTCCGGCCGTCCGCAACGTCCGCGAAGTCCCCCGCCCGCCGCGGCCACGCCCGCCACGCGTGCGCCGAGGCGCCCGCCATGGAGAGCGTGACCAGCAGCAGGTCCACGCCGAACAGCGCGCCGTGGGTGTCGACCGGCGTCAGCGCGAGTTCGGTGATCCAGGCCGCGAGGACCGCGGTGAACCCGGCGAAGGCCAGCCAGGCGGCGCGGGTGCGGCGGCGCAGGGCGAGGACGAGGGACGGAACGGGACAGAGCAGGCCCAGGCTGACGACCGGCAGCACGGCGAACCCCGCGCGCACGGCCGGCGTCCGCAGCACCGGCGCGGCGGACGCCCGCAGCACCCTCAGCATCCTCATCGCCTTCACCCCTCGCCCCTCGCCCCTCGCCCCTCGCCCGTCAGCAGTCGGCGCTCAGCCGGTGATGGCCACCGGCGCGTCCCACGCGTCGCGGTCCACGGTGATCGTGTAACCGCCGCGGGTCTCCTTGCTGTTGACCAGGTACTGGTGGGCGCGGCTGTGGCCGGTGAACTGGGTGGAGCCCCAAGGCCAGTCGGAGGTCGTGGTGTTGACCTTGTCCCACAGCGCGTACCAGAGGTTGCCCGGCAGGTCCGTCTTGTCGGTCGCGGTCGCGATCGCCTTGGCGCTGGAGCTGCTGAAGCCGTAGAGGCCGCCGCGGTAGATCTTGGCGTGCAGTTCCTTGTCGAAGGCGCGCACATAGGTCAGCACGGCGTTGTTGCAGGACGTGTTCGTCGTGTCGTACGACTCCATGTCCAGGTAGACCGGGCTGCCGGCCTTGAAGCCGAGCGCCGCGGACTTGGCGACCGCGTCGTCCGCCTCGGACTTGCCGACGGCCGCCGCGGTGCTGGCGCTGATCTTCACCGAGCCGCCGGAGCCGCAGGACGGCTGCGAGCCGACGTAGAGCGGGATGAACTTCCAGCCGACCGTGGTGAGGGACTTGACCCAGGAGGCGGTGAGGTTGGGCTGGCTGCAACCGCGGTTCTTGCCGCCGACGTAGACGGCGGCGGCGCCGTAGAGGCCGCCGTACCAGGCCTTCATCGCGGCGAGGGAGGGCGCGGCGCAGGTGTCGAAGGCGCGGCCCGTGTAGGTCTTCTGCGCGGGCCAGGTGGTGGCGGCCATCGAGGTCTGCGCGGCGATACCGCCCCCGGCGACGACGGCGGCACCCGCGACGCCCCAAGCGATGTATCTGCGCTTCTTCGACTGCCGGTGCTCGGACACGAAAAACCCCACCCCTGTTCATGACAAGCGGACGTGTACGACGTCCGCCGGAAAGTTGTCGGCCCCCTGGGGGCCCCGGAAGCTGCGCGGGTCCGGCGCGGCGACGCCGTAGGACTACGGTCGTACGGCCCTCGGTACGGAACTGTCCGTGCGCGCGCGGGACTTGGGACCCCAGCGAATCGCACGATAATCGACGGTGTCCTTCGACCTGGAAAACGGATCCTCTCGATCGCCACAAGATTCCCTCACGACACGGCAAAAACTCCCGTACCGGGGAACGCGGACCGGACAAACGCCGTACCAGTGCGCGGACGTGGCGGGCGTCCGCCGGGTCGCGGGACGGTTCACATGGCCGTTCGTCCCCCGGGCGGCTGCCCGTGCCATAACCTTGGCCCGACCTTGGGGGGTTGACATGGCAAAACGGCTCGACGCCGGCTGGGGACAGCGGATCGCCTGGGTGTTCCTCGCCTGGGGGTCGTGCGGCCTCCTGATGTGGGTGCCCTTCCTGTACGCGGCGATCCGCCGCGGGCGGGGTTCGGACTGGGGCGCGTTCGCGTCCTTCGTGCTCTACGAGTGCGTGACCCTGCCGTGGGCGGCGTCCGGCGGCAGCTCCAGCGGCGACCCGTTCCTGGGCCTCGCGGTCGTGCTGACCATGCTGATGGCGGCCGGACTGCTGCTGTTCGGGATGTTCGACACTCCGCCCCCGAAGCAGCAGCTGTACATGGGCATGCCCATGCCCCCGCAACAGGGGAACCCGTACCTCCGCTAGCTCACGCTCGCCGGGTGCGCCGCAGGATCCGTACCGCGGGCCAGACGATCAGCCCGGTGACGGCCCACAGGAAGCCCGAGAGGCCGAGCCATTCTCCGGTGCCGCTGTCGGGGTCGCGGCCGAAGACCGTCGTAGCGAGCGCGACGAAGGCGAACAGCCCGCCCAGGAGGATGAGCACGACGAGCGCGGCGGTCTGTCCGCCGGTGCGCCGGGCGGGCGCGGCACCGCCGCGCTCGGCGGCGGGCTCCGCCGCGGGCGCCTCCGCGCGCGGGGCGCTCTGCCGCGGCGGCAACTGCACGCGCGCGTGCGGCGGTACGGCCGCGTCGAGCATCGCCATCGTGTGCGCGTCGACGCCGTAGAGCCCGGGTTCTACGGAGACGGCGAGACCGTCGGTGCCGATGAGCCGCCGGCCACCGTCGGGCCAGCTGAGCACGGCGGCGCAGGAACGGTACGGCACGGTCACCGCGAGGTCCTCGCCGTCGCGCCCGCGCACGGTCACGCTGACCCCGTCGTCCCCGACCACCAGCGCGGACCCGTCCTTGGCGACTGCCTCGAAGCGCCGCCCGGTGACGGCGTACGTCGAACGCGTCGGCGCCTCCGCGTACCCCGCCCAGCCCGCGCTATGCCCCGAGGGCACCTGGAGCAGCGCGGTCCCGGCGGCCTCCAGGGCCACCGCGTGCAACTGACCGGTCGTCACCGACCACAGCTCGTGCCGCAGTTCGTCGAGCCCGCGCGGCGGCCGTCCGGCGAGCAGATCCTCCGCCGCCCCGGGCAGCCGCCGTACGGCCGCGTCGGCCGCCGTCAGTCCCGCGTCGGCCCGCGTGCGTACGGCCTCCAGGTCGGCCTGCGCGATACGGCCGGCCTGGAGCGCGGCGAGGACGTCGACGAAGCCGCCGAGCACCGCGTCCTGCTTGGCGGGCAGGGAGTCGGCGAAGGCGGTGAGGAGGGCGTGGCCGTCGCGGCGGGAGGTGTAGTCGGTGGCGGCGGTGTAGGAGTTGCCGTCCTCCTGGCGCAGGGCGCGGGAGAGTTCGCGCTCCAGGACACCGGCGTAGAGGCGGGCGGCGGTGGTGTCGGTGACGACGGCGTCGAGGAGGACTCCGCCCTGGCCGTCGGCGAAGTAGGCGGGTGTGGTGGGGAGCGCGGAGGTGACGGCGGGGAGGGGGTGTCGGGTGCCCGGGGGCAGTTTGAGCGCGAGTCCGGCGGGGAAGCGCTCGCCGGCGATCCACAGCACGGCGTTGCCGCCGCTGAACCAGGTCTCCGTCCAGTGCCGTACGTCCTCCGGGCGCAGGTTCCTGACCCCCCACTCGGGGTAGCTGACCAGGCCGTAGCCCTGGGCGCCGTAGCGCCAGAGCGGGAGTTGGCCGGGTTCGCGGCGGGACTCCTCCGTCCGCAGGATCTCCTTCTCCGTCTCCAGGCGCTCCATGGGGAGGTCGGCGAGGGAGGCGCAGACGCCTTGCAGATAGTCGACGATCTCGTGTTCGGCGCCCTCCACGTGGAAGTGGGTGAAGGCGGCCTTGGTCGCGCCGTTGTAGTGGTAGTCGGCGAGGCCGTGGCGGTACAGGGCGAGATGTTCGACGAGGTGGGTGACGCCGGCCCGGGCGAGGGTCTCGTCGGCGGTGCCGACGCGGAAGACGAGTCCGGCGCGGAGGGGGCCGGGGGCGTAGGCGAAGAGGGTGGGTATGCCGTCGACTTCGGTGAGGTGGATCGCGTTCATGGTGGCGGCGGACTGACCGTCCTGGGGGTTCATCTTCGGCCTCTCAGGGCGGAGTTGGCGGTGTCGCGGTGCTGGACGTACGCCTCGGCGGGCTTGCCGAGGTAGCTCCACGGATACTCGGAGGCGAGGTTGCCGAGGGCCCGGAAGTGCGCGGCGGCCTGCGCGGTGTCGCCGATCAGGGAGAAGAGCGCGGCGAAGCTGCCCTGGACGGTGACCCAGCCGTACGGCCGCGCGAACTGCGGGTGGAACACGGAGCGTTGGGCGGCCTCGACGAGTTCGGCGTGCACGTGGGGTTGCCTGAGGTACTCGGTGCGCTTGTCGTCGGCACCGAGGTCGAGCCAGTGCTCGATGTGCGCCTCGGCGACGAGTCCGCCGTTCAACGCCCCTGCGGGGGCGGTCAGTAGACACTCGCGCGCGAAGGAGTGGGCCTCCTCCCAGGTGCCGCTCCACTTGGGGCAGAGATTCTGGAGGAGACGGGCCTGGCCGGTGAAGTGGTGGGGGTGGTAACGGGCGAGCCGGTTGTAGCGGCGCCGGGTCTCGTTCTGTCCGAGGGACAGGCCGCGGGCGGTATTGAGACGGGCGGCCCAGGCGGCGTCGTAGGAAGGGTCCAAAGCCGTTGCCTGGATGAGGAGTTGCTCCGCCTCCCGCAGGTGTTCGTGGAACGCCTTGAACTGTTCGCGGCTGACGTTCTTGGCCCGCGCGCCGGTCCGTATCTCCCACCCGGCCTCGATGAGTCTGGTCCCGAGCACGGTGAGCGCGAGAACGTCGTGCGGTACGGCGGCGAGTTGCCGCCTCAGCGCGTGCTCGAAACCGTCGTCCTCGGCCAACACGCCCACGACGAAGGCCCGGTCGGTACCGGGCGGCAGGCTGTCGTGGTACTGCCTGATCGCGGCCCAGTCGGCCGCGGCGACGGCCTGACGCAACCAGGTGACCTCCGGGAAGGCGGAGGCGAGTTCGAAGTCGGGGCCGGCATCGGCTCCGGGGGCGGATGACATGCGGCGGATCCTAGGCGAGGCCTGTGACATCGCGGGTGGCGGGGAATCCACAGGTCAGAGATGGGGTGAGCGTGGGTTTACCTTGACCGTCGGCGGACCTTCCGTACAACTTCCGTTCACTGGGAGGTCATACAGTCCGCACCTTTCTGTACCACATCTGCACTTACGTCTCCCAGGAGTCCCGCCATGTCTCTGAACGCTCGCCGAAACCGCCAACTCCTCGAGGCGGCAGCCCCGTTGCTTCTCCAGGACGAACGGGTCGAGTTCACGTCCCTGGCCGCGATCGGCTCGGTCTCCGTCCGCAGGCAGGCGTTGACTGCGGCGGTGGTGGGGGTGTTGAGCGCGGGGACAGTGATGGCCACGGTCACGCCGCGCCCGTTGTACATAGTCCTGACCGACCAGAGAGTCCTGTTCTTCGACGGCAACAGAGGTGGAAAACCGGGCAAGTTGATGCTGAACCTGCCGCGTCCGTACGTCTCGGCGGGCGGTTCGAAGAAGGCGTTCCTGGGGTTGCAGTTCACGACGAGGTTGTCGGTGGCGGGGCAGGAGCAGGGGTTGAAGGTGACGTTTCCGGTGCAGCACCGGGGGGACGGGCCGCGGTTTGTGGGGGCGTTGCCGGTCACGCGGTGAGGAGTTCGCACCAGACGTATTTGCCATGCGTGCCGTGGCGGGCGGAGGGCTGCCAGCCCCAGAGGTCTGCGCAGGCGCGGACCAGTGCGAGCCCGCGACCACTCTCGGAGTCCTCGGAGTGCGCAATCACCTCCAACGGCCTTGCCGGGGGCGGGGGTTCGGGGTCGGCGTCCCAGGCACCGATCCGCAGCACTCCTGCCTCCCAGCGGACGCGTAGGTCGGCGGGGCCGTTCGTATGCCGTACGGCGTTGGAGACCAGCTCGGCGGCGAGGAGTTCGGCGGTGTCGACGTGGCTGATGAGTCCGTGGACGGTGAGAATGAGGCGGAGGGTGCGGCGGCTTACGGTGACGGCTCGGGGGTCGTTGGGGATTGAGAGGGAGTACTCCCAGGGAGCGGGGCGTTCGCCTTCGTGCATGGTTTAACTCCGTTCAGGTGAAGGGGAGTTCGCGCGGTGGCTCTGCCACGGCCGTCGCGGCATGACGGGGTGGTGCACTTCCGCAGCGTATGCGTTGCGTCACCGACGGTAGGGGTAACCTGTAACCCCATGCAAGCCGATCGCGTAATCACCCCCGAACGAGGAGCACTTGATGGTCCAGAGGCGCGAACCGACCGCACGTCAAATGCGCCTGGGGATTGAATTGCGCAGGCTCCGCGAGGCGGCAGGGCTCACCGCCGTCGAGGCAGCGGCGCTGCTCGGGGCGAACCGCGTCCAGATGAGCCACATCGAATCCGGACTCGTAGGCGTGAGCGAGGAACGGGTACGTCGACTCGCGTCCCACTACGCCTGCACGGACAAGAAGTTCATCGACGCGTTGGTCGCAATGGCAACTGATCGGACACGGGGCTGGTGGGAGGAGTACCGGGGCCTACTGCCCACGTCGTTCCTCGACCTGTCCGAACTGAACCACCACGCCACCTTCCGGCGCGACGTCGCGATCCTGTACGTGCCCGGTCTGCTTCAGACGGAGGACTACGCTCGCGCGGTCTTCTCGGCGAGGGTGCCCGAACTGACCGACGACGAGCTTGAGTTGCGCGTCCGCCACCGGCTGGCGGGGCAGAAGATCTCCGTTCCCTACGAGTTGGTGATCCACGAGTCGGCCCTACGAATCAGAGTCAGCGACCGGTCCGCCTCCCAGGCCCAACTCGCCAGACTCCTGGAGCTCTCTGAAGCGGACAACATCACCGTACGTGCCATCCCTTACGACTTGGACGGCTTCGCCACAGCCGCCAGCACCATGACGTATGTGGGCGGCCTCGTCCCCAAACTGGACACGGTTGTGCGGGACGTACCCCATGGCTCGGCCTTCATCGACTCCGAAGCACAGCTCGGCGCCTTTCGAACCCGCTTTCGTAAGGTGGAAGCCGCGTCACTCGACCCTGAACGGTCACGTGACTTCATCGACCGGCTGACCAAAGAGCTGTGAGGCACCCCCATGAACAACTGGCGGAAGTCGTCCCACTCCGGCCCCGACGACGGCAACGAGTGCGTGGAGATCGCGACTTCCCCCACGCACACACACGTATCCATACGCGACTCGAAGGCGCCGGCCAGGGCCACGCTCACCTTCCCCGGAGGAACCTTCCATGCCTTCATCGAGACCCTCAAGACGGACACAGGGACGCGTGCCTTCATCCGCGAACTGGCTCAGGAGCTGTGAGGTACCCCTATCGACAACTGGCGGAAGTCGTCCTACTCGGGCGAAGGAGACGGCAACGAGTGCGTGGAGATCGCGCCCTCGCCCACGCACATATCCGTACGCGACTCGAAGACGCCGACCGGGACCATGCTCACCTTCCCTACGGGAGCCTTCGCCACCTTCATGGAAACCGTCAAGACGGACACCACGCACACGCACATCGCAGTCGGCGCCTCTGTCACCGTCACTGACGGCCCGTTCATAACGTTTCAGGCGACGATCACAGAGATCGGCACCCGGGCGCAGAGGGCCAAGGGTGTGATCGAACTGTTCGGCCACCCCTCCCCCGTCGAACTCACCTTCACTGACACACCGAACGAACAACGAATAACAGCAGTTCAGGACCGCTCACAGATCATCGCCACGCACAAAGACGCCACCCGCCACTTCGGGGTCGTAGGACGCATAACCTCCGGCAAAGACACAGGCCGCTACATCCGGGCCGACGGAATGGCCGCCCTTGACGACCCCCCTGCGGAGCACACGGAATCGGCGGGAGTGATGATTCGCGTCGCCGACGACCCCGACATGCAGATCAACTGTGTCGGCGAATGGGTGGAGGACTGGGCAGGCGCGGAGGAGTCGTTCCGACTCGATGGCCGCCAAGTCGAGTGGGCCCTTTGAACTTGAACGAGTGGTGCCGAGCCGCCAGGATCTGCGCGTGACAGAGCACCAAGAAGACCTGGTGGCCTTGTTGCGGGAACCCGATGATCCCGAGTGGCTGGAAAACGGCCCCGGGCCTACGACCATGGCGAGCTCGGCGTCCTCATTGAGCCAGAACCGGGTCTGTTCCACCCGGCACCGTCCGTAGCCGTCAGCAACCCCCGGCGAAACTGTCCGGGGCGGCGAGTAGGGTCACCGCAGTCGCACGCCCGGGAAGGGACGTCATGGTCACCCACACAGACCTTGCAGCTTGGGCTGGTCCGGGCAATGTCCACCGCGCGACGCGGCAGACCGTCGCCGAGTGGGACATCCCAGCCGAGGCGAAACGGATGCTGACCAGCGTGGGAATCCCGATCACCGAGCAGATCATCACCCACATCTCCTACCAGAGCGAGCCGTCTCCGCAGCTGGTGGCCTCCGACGGTCGACGGTTCTACAAGCTCACGATCTCCCAGATACCGAGCTTGGACGGCTGGCAGGCTTTCGGTGTCCAGCCTCTCACAGGCGAGGTCCACTACATCGGGTGGACCGATGAAGCCCGGTACACCAACAGTTCGGTCGAGCGGTGGCTCCTGTCTCTCCACCACTTCGGACGTCACCTCAGCCAGTCCAAGGTGCTCGAAGATCCATTCGAGGACGAAGATGCCGCAGTGAATGAGCTAAAGGCTCTGGCCGACGATCTCAAGGAGATCGATCCTGCGGCATTCGAGGGCTACGAGGCTTTCACCTGGCCGGCGTTCCTCGACCGGTGGCTTTGGTAGTGCCGATTACCCTCTTCGCACACGCCCCAGGGGACACGACATGACCAAGCACGCTCCGGTGGACCTCATCCGCCTTGCTGACGAAGAGAACAGCGTGGTCGTTCAGGTGACGGGGCCAACAACCGAGGTGCTCCCTTGGGACGGCTGCCTTGACATCGGCATCGCGGTGGCCAGCGATTTCGCGAAGGGCAACCGCACAGAGGTATGTCTGCTGCCCGAGGGCCGGCCGGTTCAGTGGATGGACGGTGGTCGAAACCCGGAGATCCGGATCACGCCGAAGGGGCCGTACATCTGCCACGGTGAGGTCCGCAACGCGATCGAGGTGGTGGTGAGGGACACCCCGGTGTCTCTCACCTCGGTGTGCGTCTTGGTGCGCCTGCCCGCCGACTGGGTCGACATCCACCGCGTGCAGCTCGGCCATGTCCGCGCAGCGTGGCCCTTCGGGCCGAACTGAGACATTGAGGTGTCCCCACGGAGCCGGCCGGTGCGAGACGTCGTCGAACTCAATCGGTACGTCTCTGACTGATCGCTTCAAAATGGTTGGCCGTCACATGGCGGCCTACGGCGTCCAAGGTGGTGGTGGCAGAATGCCGAGGTGGAGTCGATCTTGCGGGCCGCCGGCGAACTGCTGGATGTCGAGTTGTCCGGCCCGGTCGACCTGGGTGGCAGCTCGCGCAGCACCGTGCTGCGCTGTGAAACGCCCGGTGGCGGCAGTGTGATCGTCAAGGCGTTCACCAACGAGCCTGAATCTCTGCGCGGCTTCACGGCTGAGGCCGCCGGGCTGTCTCTCGGGATCGCCGGTCCCGAGGTACTGGGTGTGGATCCTGAGGTTCCCCTGCTGGTCATGGCGGACCTCGGGAACGCACCTACCCTGGCGGACGTTCTGCTCGGAAACGATCCGACGGTCGCGGAAAACGGGTTGCTGGCCTGGGCTCGCGGGCTCGGGCGGCTGGCTGCCGAATCGGTGCACCGGCGTGCCGATCTCACGCGGCTGTGGTCCCTGTACGACAAGGGCATGCCGTCCTGGGGCGACGAGCCGTGGATCGCGCAGAGGGCGACTGATCTGCTCGCGCTGCTCGACGGCGCCGGAATCGCCGTTCCCGCGGGCCTTGCCGAGGAGTTGGCCCGGATCGGGACGGCAGGTGGGGAGGAGTATCCGGCCTTCACCCCGGGTGACACCTGCCCCGACAACAACCTGCTCACCCCGCAGGGGCTGCGGCTGATCGACTTCGAAGCGGCCTGCTACCAGTCGGTGTTCATGACGGCCGCGTACTGCCGGATGCCGTTCTCCAGCTGCTGGTGCGTCTTCACCCTGCCGACGGGGATCGCCGCGCAGATCGAGCAGGCGTATCGCGCGGAGGTCGTCGGTGTGTACCCGGCACTGGGCAAGGACGAGGTGTGGCAGGCCGGCATACGGCAGGCCATAGCGGTCTGGACGATGGACGCAACGGTGAGGATGCTTCCTCGCACCGTGCAGGACGAACCGCTGCACCGGACCCGGCGCCCGGTCCCGACAAGACGTCAGGTGCTCAGGCATCGCTGGGAGATGGCGAGCACGCTGGAGGAGTTCCCGGCGTTCGCGGAGACGATGGGGTTGCTGTTGCGTGAGGTCGCCGGAGACTGGGACGTGGCCCGGCTGCCGGGATATCCGGCTTTCGCAAACCGAGGGGAGAGCCGGTCGCTTCAGGCACCGGCCGACGTAACGACTCCCGGCTGAAGGTACGCCGGGGCAGGATCACCAAGGGCTGCTGGAGCCGGCCTGCGGAATCATCTGCCTTCGCCGGCTCCGGAAGGCATTCTGAAACGATCAGTTGGCCGGCAGCCCAGCGGAGACCCGTCCGCGAAAGCGTGACACCTCTCCGCCGAGTGTCACACTTCTACGCCTCGACCAACTGGGGCCGAGGGACGCCCCGTTGCGGGCTGGACACGATCAAGGCCTGCAACTCCACAACACTCGACGAGCGGCCGGGGTCAGTCGATCACAGTCTGGAATGATCGCACGGTGAGCGATGCGAGGCTGCTGGCCGCAGATGCCGTTGAGGCACATGTCCGGGCATTCTTCACGGGACACTCGGTGGAGGTCGTCGACTACGACCTCGGTCCAGAACGGCGAGAGGCAGTACCCGATCTGCGGGTTCTCGTCGTAGCTCCCGGCCCCCGCAGCGACAACTGGGCCTATGTGACCGCCGGTTGCTGGGCCTCGGTGCAGGAGCACGGCCACGGACTTGAGTTCGTGATGACCGCGCACGTCCGCGACCACTGGTTCGTCGAACTCATGGCGATGATCGCCTTCTACCACTGCGGAGGGCACCAACTCGCCCTGGAACACAGCATGCCGATCGGCGAACCGTGGATACCCGGTTCGGCCTGCGACCACCTGCTGATCAGCCTGCCGTACCTCCACGGCCCCGACCTAGAGCACTGCCCACTGCCCGGCGGACACGCCCGCATCCTGTGGACCCTGCCGGTGACCGCGGCCGAGATCGATTTCCGCAGACGTCACGGTCACGAGGCGCTGGAACAGCTCTTCGACGAGGCACGGATCATCCCCACCGATCCCTACCGGGCATCGGTCGCCTGACCTCCCGGCCCCAGCCGATTCGCCTCAACCCCGTTCTGGATGCGGCGAGCCGCAGTCACGAGCTCGGCAGGCAGCGCGGGGCCGTCACACGCGTGATCGATCAGCAGGTCTCGGTAGGAGTCGTTCGGCAGGTTCGGCGCCAGTTCGATGAGTTCGCTCAGTTCGGCGGGCGAGCCGGTGAGCCGCGCCCGGTAGGCGGCCCCGGCAGCGCGCAGTGTGAGCTCGGTCGACTCGTGCTCCATTCCCCGATCGATCAGCCGGACCGCTGCGGCGAAGTCGCCCTGCTCGGCGTGAACGTCGGCCAGGTCGAGATGGAGCGACCAGTTGGCCGGGTCCAGGGCAAGAGCGCGCTCGAACGCCGCCACCGTCCGTCGAGGATCACCCAGCTTGCGCCATGTACCCGCTCGCACGACCTCCGTCAGCATGATCCGCTCCACGGAGTCCGCCCGGTCGCAGAGTGCCAATGACGTATCGGTGAGACCGCACGTCCGCAGCAGGATCGCCATCTTGGCCAACGCGTCCGCCGACGGCCGGCGGGCAGCAACCGCGTCGATGGCCCGGAACCAGGGCCGGAACCCTTCCCGCATGCTTTCGGTGTCCAGAACACGGCCATGGTCCATCGTCCGCATCGCGGCCTCGGCCAACGCATCGGCACTCACCACGCCGAGAAATCGCACATCGCCGAACCAGGGGGCTTGGGCCCATGCGATGTCGGGTTTCACACCCGTGACCGACCCGATCGCCAGCGCCGCATCGTCCATGTCACCTTCAAGGAAGCTGATGTACGACCGCGCCAGCAGCGTCCTCAAGGAGTCGGCGCCCTGAACAACCTCGGCCAGTTCGGACGGCTTGTCCCTCCACAACTCGGCAAGGACCGTATAGGGCTCGGGGTTCTCCGGTGCGGAGGCGATGGCACCCGCCAGATAGTGCACGGCGGCTGCCGGGCTGCCCCCGCAGTGCGCCATCACCTGCGCGAGACCTACTCCAACTGCCACCGCCCGATTCGACATTGGCCGAGGGTATCCCTGACGGCCGTCTGACGGCCCGCCCACTCAGGGATCGCTGGACAGGTGCCAGGTCGGCAAGTTGATCTCAGCGCTGCGGGGCGGACGGAGGAGGTGGCGGTACACGCGGGGATTTGATCTTGGACCAGCTCTCGGGGGTTACGTGGTAATGCTCCCCGTCGTCGGCATCCATCCGTGAGTGAAAGTGCACGTACAGATGATCGTCTTCGAGACGGTAGGTGACGCCGCCCATCATGCCGAACACGACGAAGGTGATTTCTAGGGCCGGTGCTTCCGTCAGCGGCGCCAGCGGTGGCAACAGGTGCTCGGTCTCCTCGAAGCAACTGCCGGTTCTCTCCCGTAGCAGCGAGTGGAAGCGGTGCTCCAGCATCTCGGGCGGGGACGGGAGTGGCCGCACCACAACCGGTTCCAGGAGCTCCAGCAGATGCGTATGCCCCTGCTGCCGTGCGATGTCCACGGCGCGCTGCCCGTCCCGGGTGCGCTGCGTGCGCCAGGCGCCGTGCGCGATCAGCCGGGAGACGACGGGGAAGTCCGCGCCGTGCCAGGCCGCCTGATGCAGCGCGGTATAACCGGTGCGGTTCCCGATCCGGGGGAGGTTGGCCCGCGCCGGATGCTTCCTCAACTCCTCGAACAGGCCAGTCCAGTTGGCGTCCCGGGCCATGTCCGAGAGCCGGTCCCGCTCCGCCCGGTACCACCCGCTGGGCTCACGGTCGGTGAGGGCGTCCCATTCCATCACGTTCCTGATCACCCGGACACGCTAGTCCACCCCGTCGGAGCCGGACCGATCCGGGCGGACGACGGCGCGAGTAGCGGTGGAGCGGGCCGGGCCGAACCAGCGGGCCGACACGTTGTGCGTGGCGGCACGGCGCGGACTCACCGGCATCGCCAGCAGTCGGTCGACGAAGACGAACCGGCGCTTCGCCCCGGCCTCTACAGCCCTTCACCACGACCGGGCCGGATCATTGATGAGAGGTAGTCGGTTCTGACGACCAGGGCGTCGAACTCATCACGGCCGGTGACGACGGGCAACGCTCTCATGGATCCTTCTCCTCGGTGGGCCGGCGAACTACTGGCTACTCCAGCGATGCGGATGCTCGGGCTTGTTGGGACAGGCGAAAACGTTGAGGTCACCCCAACGGCCAACTTTGACCTCCGTGGGAGTGGCGGAATGGTGAGTGGGTTGGTTCTGGTCCTCCAGCGGTTTCCAGCTGCCGCTGCCGCCGTCCCATTCCGAGCTGTCGATGGTCAGCAGCAGGTGCATCGGTGTCGCGCAGCTCAGGCAGTCCATGGGGTACGGGTCTGTCACGTGCCAGGAGGCGAAGCCGCCCGCGCGCCAGCCGGGCGGGATGGACAGGTCGTACTGGCAGCCGAGCGGCTCCTTCCTGCTTTCGTCCGCCGTCTGCTCGGCTTCCTCTTCGAGGGCTTCCTCCCAGGCATCGATCTGGGCGCACAGTTCCTCGGGCAGAAGGCCGGCAAACGGGTAGGTGACCACCTGCTCCGGGTGCAGCACACAGGGCTCGGGCACGAAGCCGTCCGACCCGACGACCAGCGGTTGCGGCGGCGTGGTCAGTACCTCGCCAACCTTCCACGACTGCCGCCAGCGCAGGTGAAGCTCCAGGTCGTACCGGCCCGGGCCGTGCGCGTTGAAGGGACACCAGAACACTTGAAGCAGATCGCAGTCGCCCGGCCCCGCCGGTAGGTCGGGCACATCCCGCCGGTAAAGCTGTGCGAGGGCGATCATCGGCAGCGGATCGGTCTCGGACGCCCCGGGGATCCGGTGCTCCTGGTGCAACTCGCCCAGGAGCTGCCGTTCCTCGTCCGTAGGGCCGACAGCCTGCTCGCGGGCCCACGCGGAAGCCAGAACCTGCCGGTAGCGGTGGATGTCGTCCGGGCGTCGCCCACGCCCACGGCCGTGGGCCTCGCCGCACACCGGCCACGGTTCGTGCGTCGGCCACAACATGGGGCCACCCACGGAACTGGCCGCATGGTCTGGTCTGCCCGGCCGCGGATGGAGCCGGGTTGTCGTTCCCCGAAAGGACGCCAGTTCCGGGAAGAGCGCCTCGACGTCTAGAGGGCGCGGGGGCGTAGTCCTCGTCATGGACCCGACCTTAGAAGCCTGACATCCCTGGTCACCGAACACTCCCGGCAACTACTCGCCAGCGCTGGCGCTGTCAGAGGCTGATACGCACGTTGATGTCCGGTTCGTGATTCCAGGTTTAGCGAGGATGGCGGGTCGGGGGCTGGGCTGAGGGAACGTGTCCGCCGATACGGAGTGAGTCTGGGCAAGGTGAGCCCGTCGAGGTGTCATGGCACCATCCCCGTTGTGGATGACCGTACGTATGACGTGGATTGGTCCGGCCTCTTTCATGCTTCGGGCCCCGCCACCGACACGCCACAGCATCTGGCTGCTCTCCTCGGCGACGATGCGAAGGCCTTCGTCGACGGGTACTCGCACCTGTGGTCGGCGACGCTTCGTCGCGAGGGCAAGGCCTGGCCTGCGACGGCACCCACCGCGTTGCTTGTCGCCGAACTCCTGGACAACCCACTGCTGGGGCCCGAAGATCCCACGTTGCCCGACGCTATGCTCGCCTACCTGCACGAGGTCGGCGTCTCCGGCGACCTCGGAGACCGGGCTGCGCAGATCCGTGCTCGGGTCAAGGACCGCGCACCGGAGCTGCGGGCCTGGACTGCCCAGTACGTGTCGACCGATGCGGACGGCAGGGCCCGGATGTGGCGGGACGGCACGGGTGTGGGTGAACTCGTCCTCGATCAGGCGGCGCTGGCCTGCTTCGACCTCGTTCCCACGCTCCTGCGGCGAACACTGCCCTACCTCACCTCGGAACGCGCCAGGCGCAGGGCATGCGCAGCAGCAGCCGTCGGATCGCTGGCCCGGCATCCCGCAGCCTCCGCGCAACGACCGGAGCTGCTCAACCAGTTGACGTCGATGGCCCGGGCCGCCGATTCCTCGCACGACCTGGCGACGATGGTGATCGCCATCGGCCACCTCGGTGGCGACACCCGCCCCTGGCTGGCTGACCCGCATGCAGGCGTCCGAACCTGCGCCGCCCTGGCGCCCGACCTTGCCGACGACGACGCAGCGGACCAAGTGCTGATGGAACTGGAGCAGTCGCCGCAAGCCTTCGGCACGTCCTTCGGCGACATGGCTCCACCCCTGCAGCTCCAGTCCAAGTCGTACCAGGACCGGCTCACCGGGCGACGCGCGAGCTGATGCTCGGGGTCCGGGACGGGGGTACGGTCGCGGCAGGGCGAACATCGCCTACTCGATCTCGGCCGGGATTCCCCGCCCGGCGAGCCGCTTGAGCTTCAGTCGGACGTTGTTGATGCTGTTGGGCACGACCTCCAAGCCCACCGGCCCACACACCGCCCGCGCCCGCAGCGGGGCATCGGCGGCCGCGGCGAAGACCGCCATGATCTGCGGGCAGGCCGGATGCTCTCTGCCCGCCCCACCCTTGGCTGATGTCCCCCTCGGAGGGGACCCTCTCAAGAAAAGTGTGACGTCTCAGCGCAAAGTGTCACACTTTCCCGCCCACCCCCTGACGCAGAGCATCCCCTCGCACCCACTTCGCCATCGGCCGACGAATACTCGCCCCACCTCCGACAAAACAGCTGGTCCAGCCGTCAAAGAAGCTAAAGAACACCCCACACCTTCAGGTGGATTGGAGTCAGGACACGTGGTCGACACCCGTACACACGTGCTGAGCTGAGCCCGCGCAAGATCGCGCAGTCTCCAGCTCAAGCCCCAGAAAGGGGACACCTGTACGCCACAAGGGACGGGCCAGGACATGGCTCGCCGCCGCAGCAGCTGCCACCGCACTTTTCGTGTCACCGACCTCAATAGCCAGCGCCAAACGCTCAGGCTCCGCAAGCCGGCCGCTACCTGAACCTCCACCAGTGCGTCTACTACTCCGACGCCCAGCACGACCGCATCACGACGGTCGCGAACGTCGGGCCCCCGAGTTCGCCGCGCACTCGAACGTCCCCAACACCCCCGACACCACCCCGACCTGCGGCACCGGCGACGGCAACTTCACCCTCATCCCGCTTCTCTCGGGCACGAAGGCTCTCTCCCGGACCTGACGCAGATCCCAATCCGGGTCGCACCGGAAGCCATCCCGCCCCGGTGCGGCCGAACAGGCTTCGCCCTACCGAACGGAAGATACTTCCAGATTACCCACGATGGAATAGGCGCTCAGGAACGCATCGAAGCACACTGATTCACTGATGTCAGGCTATTCCAAGGTCCGAACCACGTAGTCCGCTAAGGAAACCAAATCGATAAACCAGGGCTCGATCTCCTCTGAATATTCGAAGGAAACCCTTCGTCAAGAAATCCATGAGAGCCGAGGCCAACTGATTACTATATTCGTCACAGGAATCCAACAGGCTACGGACCAACCCGGAGGAGATCAGCTCATCGTTATGACTTTAAATCCGACACCTCTGAGGCAAGATCACACATATCTCTCCTCCTGCCATTCAATGCATGTTGAACGCCTACCACCAGAAGACAGAAATTCCTTCAAGCTTTGGCGGACTAGGTCGATACAAATTTCCGAGCCCGCCATGAATTCCATCGGATGCCCTAGCAGGTAATAGAGGACCACACCTCGGTCTACCGAGCCACGGGGCACGAAGTTTCCATCATCGAGCAGAGATAGGGTGCCGATTTCGGCATTCTTATCAACTCCACAGACAAGCAGGTGGTCAGGGTAACCCGACGAGAGGAGAGGGCGGTCCAGTGAGAAAAGTTGAGCCGCGTTATAAGTCGGCGGGCCGACCATGAGTGCATCAATCAACGCGTCAATACTCTCTGGGCTATCAAGCAGGGCAGGATTCTCGACATGCTCATCCCCTGAATACTGCTTTGATTCCATGCATAATGCCTCGACTGAAATCGGCGTGGGTTTGGTATCTCTCAACTTCCTTAGACTTCTCGGCTCTACCTCACGCCCACGGATCTGTTACGTCAGAAGTGTCGACGAAGTCCACGACAGGCTCTTCCCCCAGTCGCTGACCGTTCAATTCACCTTGGACCCATCGAATGCACTGCGGCCTTTCCCCACTGCCTGTTCGACAAAACTCCTCCAACACCAGCCGAACGCTGTCGAGCGGGATAGTGCTCCTAGGGTGATGAAACAGCGGATAACCCGGATCTGCAACCACCCGCGGATCAAAATCTGGCGGCTCCGGGTTGTCTGAAAGCCAGGTGTAGTCAAATATTTCAGACCTGCCGGAGCGCCGATCTGTGGCAAACCACATCAGGGCCCCGTAGCCCGTCGACCTGTTTACAGCAACCCGCAGGTATGTATTCGGATTATTTTGGACCGTAACACTTTCGAAACGACGATCCGAAAAACAGAACCATGCATCCTCGCCAGGTGATACCCACTTGCTCGACGAGTCTTCGAACCTCAGGTTCTCCATCACCTCAGTGACCAGGCGGGAGCGATCTACTTCACTCTCGGCGTGACGCCATTCCTTGGAGAATAGAACATTCAATACCACGGAAAATTTGCCTTCATTCTCGAATACCAATCACTGGCCGACGAATTCCTGCACGCGCATTCCGCCTCCCTCAAGCGGAGAATGCACTCTCAACGTCGATCCCTTGGGCAAAAGTTTCGGTATTGCTACTGAGCACGAGTAGTCACCCTCACATGCCCCACCCACCTTGGTTATTACAATGTCTGCTGAAGTGACTCCGCTCTTGCTCTCCCTCATCAAGTAGGCAAATTGGGTATCCGGGTGCTCGGCAGCTGGAAATCTTCCGTTGGAAGGCATCTTGACGCCCGCCTCTTCAAGAGCGCTGTTGACCTTCTCAGCAAGAGCACTCCGCCCACTGATAAGCGGCTTGCCCAACTTGGTAGCGCTGCCGTCAGAATTGATCCGCACGGCCTGCCCCACGGTCTTGCCGGCATACGACGTCTCAGCAAGGTCCGCTGCCACACTTTCCGTGCCGCAGTTGTGCACCAGGACCGGCGTGGTCCCAGCCTCCACATAGTAGGTGTGAAGGGTACCGATAGTGAGGTCGTAGGTCGTGGTGTTCGCGTGGTACAGCCGAACCCCGGTGACCTCGGCTGTACCGGTCGGAGTCTGGAGGACGTCGCCGACCTTCAGGTCCTTGCCCTCGACGAAGGCCGACTGGGTCTCGTCGTAGAAGGGGTGGTGGAAGGTCGTCGTCAGGTGTGCGCCTTGCGCCCTCGACGTGGCATCGGCAGTCCTTGCACTCTGCCCAGGCGTTGCCGAGGAGACCGCTGCCACCGTCTTGGTCGCCGAGTCCTGGGCAGCGTCGTGGCCGTGGCTCGCGCCCAGCGCTCCCAGTACCGCCGCCGACGCCGCCAGGCCGAACGCCGCCTTGCGGGCGACCTTCTTGGCCAGGGACTTCGCGCCGTCCTTCACACTCTGCTTCGCAGCAGCCTCGCCTGTTGCCTTGATCGTCAGGTCCACGAAGTCGTGGTCCGTGTGCGTCACGATCACTGCGGTGACCTTGTGCGCCTCCGTACCCGCAACTCCAGGTACCGAGTTGGCGATCGTGTCCCCCACCCGTACCTGATCGATGGCCTTTGTCGAACCGTTCGCCATCAACACCCGAGTCGAGCCGGTGAAACTGTGTGTCTTGGGTTTGCCGATCTTGCAGGACGACCCCGCCTCGCTCTCCCCGGCCTCCTCCGACTGGGACTGCGAGTGTGACCCCGCCCCCTCAGACTCCGCCGCAGAAGCCGCCTCATCCGTGGCATCCGCAGCCCCGGCCTCCCCGGCTTCACTCGCCCCCTTGCCGAAGAGCCCCCCGACGACCTCCATCGCCTTCGGAGCCGCCTTCGCCAGGAGCTTTCCGCCCAGGGAGCCGAGCGCGCCGCCCAGCGCGCCCGTCACCGCGCCCTCGACCGCCGACCCCGCGAACGCTCCCGCGCTGCAGTCCCCGCCGCCGTTCTGGGCGCACTTAAAGCCCTGTTCCACCAACGAACCCGCCGCGCCCGCCAACGCCGCGCAGCCAATCGTGCCGACGCCCCATGTAGCCGCTTCGCAGCCCGCGAAGACCGCCGTGGAGACCACGATCGATGTGATCGCCGCCGCGTGGTTCTTGACGAACTTCGCGGTGGTCTTCACCGCCTTCACCGTGGCGTGGTAGGCCGTCCGCGTCGCATGCGCGACCGCCTTCGCCGCCTTCTTCACCGTATGCGCGACCTTGTGCGCCGCCTTCTTCACCGCGTGGACCACGCGGTGCGCCACCTTTGACGCCTTGTGGTACGCCGTATGCACCGCGTGAACTGCCGCGTGGTACACGCGTTTCACGTGTCTGACCGTGTAGTGGTAGACCCGCCGCGTCACCCGCACCGTCGCCCGGTACACGTCCTGCACCTTGTGGACGACCTTGTGCGCCGCGTGCTTGACCGCGTGAACCACCTTGCGGGCCACGTGCTTTGCCGCGTGGTAGACCTTGTGGACCGCGTGCTTGACCTTCTTGGCCACGTGCTTGGCGGCCTTCACCTCGCACGAACCGGTCCACCAGGAGCAGTGACCCGACTCGTCCGTACCCACCATCGGGTTGTCGTCGACGTACGCGAACGGGTTCGCCGCCACCGAGTCGGGGCTCGGGTCCAGGGACACGCTGTCCTTGTTGAGGAACTCGCCCGTGTTCGGGTTGTACCAGCGGGACGCCGTGCCGACGTCGCCCGTTCCCGGTTCCGTCCAGCCCGACTGGAAGCCCAGGTGGCCGATCAGCGACAGCGTCGCCGTCACCTTGCCGAGCGGGTCGTACGTCGCCGAGCCGGACAGACCCGTCGCGCCCGACGTGAACGTGCCCACCACGTCGTCGTGCAGGTCCGTCAGTGCCAGGGACCCCGTCGACGAGCCCGACTGTTTGATGCCTACCAGGCCGCCGGCCGGGTCGTACGTGTACGCGTCGTCCCCGTCCGTCGCGATCGTGTTGTCCGCGCCCGAGTAGGCGAACGTCCGGGTCGACGACGCGGCCGTGTTGGTGTCCGTGATGTTCCGGCCCAGGGCGTCCAGCGTGTACGACTGCTGGCCGGCGACGATCTGGCCGCCGAACGCGTCCGTCTTGAACGCGGCCGTGCCGTTCGCCGTCGACGACTCCTGGGTCATCGTGCCGCGGGCCGAGTAGGAGTACGAGTTCGTGCCGTCCGACGTCAGCTGGTCCCGGGCGTCGTACGTGTAGACGTCCGCGCCCACCCGCACCCGGTTGCCCGAGGCGTCGTACGAGTACGCCGTCGTCGCCGAGCCGTTGTTCCACGACGTCAGGCGGTCCGACCAGTCGTACGTGTACGTGTTGGACGACGCTCCCGTCACTCCCGCCGTCGTCTTCGACGTCAGGTTGCCGTTGTTGTCGTAGCCGTAGGTGAAGCTCGACAGTGTGGTCGCGCCCTGGACCATGACGTCGTTCGACAGCTCGTGCGCGCTGTTGTACGTGAACGTGCGCGTCTGGCCCGTGCTGCCGTACTTGATCGTCTTCAGGTCGTTCAACTGGTCGTATGTGTAGGACAGATGGGTGCCTGTCGCTGCGTCGTCCAGCGTGGACAGGCGGCCCGCCGTGTCGTAGCCGTACGACTGGGTGCCCGCCGCGTCCGTTCTCGTCAACGCCGAACCGTCGTCGTTGTACGTGAAGCTCGACGTGCCCGCCGAACCCGACGTCGACAGCAGATCGCCCCGGTCGTCGTACGTGAACGCGTCGTGCGTGGACGCCTGGTGGTCCCCGGCGCCCACCGTGCCGGCCTCGTCGGTGTCCGCCGAGGTGACGCGGCCGTCGGCGTCGTAGGAGAAGCTGTGCTTCGCCGAGGCCGCCTCCGCGCCGGTGCCCGTCATCGTCTTCAGCTGGTCGTTGGCGTCGTACGTCATCGACGTCGTGACGCCGCCGGGGGCGGTGGCCGAGGTGACGTTGCCGTCCGCGTCGTAGGCGAAGGTCGTCGTGGTGTCGGCGGCCGACGTGTACTGGGAGGTCGTGGGCTCGGTCACCGTCGCCTGCTGGCCCCAGGGGGTGTAGCCGTAGCGCCAGGAGTTGCCGCGGCCGTCGGTGAAGCGGGTGCGGTTGCCGGCCGCGTCGTAGCCGAAGGACGTGGTGATCGACGTTGTCGCGTCTACCGGCTCCACCTGTTGGGTGATCGTGCCCGCCGCGTCGTACGTCCAGCGGGTGGTGTGCTGGTTGGCGTCGGTGGCCGCGGTCAGGTTGCCGTTGCCGTCGTACTGCTCCGAAGTGCCGTACAGGAGCGTGCCGTTGGCGTCGTAGCTGCGGGTCGCCGTCGGGTCGTCGTTGACGTTGTAGTCGGTGGTCGTGTAACTGCCGTCCGCCAGCGTCGTCTTGGTGGGGTTGTCCTCGAAGTCGTAGGCGTAGGAAGTGGAGTTGCCCGCGCCGTCCGTCGTCTTCGTGACGTCGCCCGCACGGTTGTAGGCGTACGTCGAGGTCACGCCGCCCGGGGTCGTCGTCGAGGAGACGTGGGCGCCGTAGGGGTTGCCGGTGGTGACGGCGTAGGAGTTCGTCGTGGTCAGCGTGCGGGTGGAGGGGTAGCGCTCCAGGGTGGTGGAGGTGACCTGGCGGCCGAGGTAGTCGAAGGTCGCCTGGGCCTGGGCGCCGGTGCCGTCCGTGGCGGTGCGCTGTTCGCCGTTGGTGTCGTAGGTGGCGTGGGTCGTGGTGCCGTCGGGCTCGGTTATCTGGGCCAGGTCGCCCAACTGGTCGTAGAGGTACGACGTCGTTTTGCCGCCCGGCGTCGTCTCGCCGGTCTGGTTGCCCTCGCTGTCGTACGTCCAGACTGTCGTGCCCGCGTTGGGAGTTGACGCTCCGGCGGGGGTGTACGACGGGAGGGTCTCGCTGACCTTGTTGCCGACCGCGTCGTAGGCCGTGGTGGTCACCAGGCCGGTCGGGTCCTTCTCGGCGACGGCCTCGCCGAAGGTGTTGAAGCCGCTGGAGGTGACCGGGTTGACGGCGGCGGCGTTCGCGGCGATGCCGTCCGGCTCGGACTGGACGGTCGGCGCGGTGGTGACCGCGAGGTTGCCGGCCTGGTCGTAGGCGTAGTTGGTGGTGTGCTGCTCGGGGTCCGTCATGGACGTGGGCAGACCGCGCTTGTCGTACGTGTACTTGGTGGTCTGCTGGTCGGAGGAGCCGACCGTGCCGCCCGAACGGCCCTTGCCGTAGAGGGAGGTGATCTCGCTTGTGGACAGGGCTCGTTGGTAGGTCTGGACGTTGCTGACCGCGCCGTTCACCGCGTTGCTGACGGTGCCCGAGGCGGTCTTCGCGCCGCCGATGGACAGCGGGCCCGCGCCGGTCCAGGGGGCGGGGTTGTTGGCGGTGCCCGCGAGGGTGCCGTTGACGTACAGGTTCATGGTGCCGGTCGACGCGTCGAAGGAGCCGACCAGTTGGGTCCAGGTGTTGAGCGCCGGGGTGCCGGAGGCGGAGGCGCTGTAGTACGCCGACGGGGCGGCGGAGGTGTCCTGGCTGGGCGAGATGAGACGGAAGACGCCCGTGGTAGAGGCGTACTGGAGGTAGAAGGAGGAGCGGTTGGTGCCGCCCTGTGCGACGAAGGTGCGGAACGTCGAGGTGTCCGACAGCTTCACCCACGCCGAGACGGTGTAGGAGGAACTGGTGTCCAGGACCGGTCCGTTGGTGGCGGCGATGTCGCCGTTGCCGGAGGTGTCGCCGCTGAACTGGGCCGCGTCGTCCGACCAGGTCACGCCCGAACCGGCGGTGACGGTGTTGCCGGTGCCGGAGGAGTCGGTGACGGACCGGCCGGAGGTCTGGTTGAGCTTCCACCAGCCCGACGGGTGCCCGGAGGCGTCGCCGTACAGCGTCTCGCTGAGCAGGTTGCCCATGTCGTCGTACGTGTCGGTGGTGGTGCGGTCGTAACCGGTCGCGTCGTGGTCGTTCTCTGTCGCGACCTGGTCGTCCGGGGTGTACGACACGGACGTCACGCGGTCGACACCGGTCGGGTCGACGGTCGTGGACGTGGTGCGGCTGGAGGCGTCGACCGTGAACTGGGTGACGTTCTCGCCGTTGTCGGTCGTCTGGGTCAGCAGGTTGCCGGCCGCGTCGTAGGCGTCCGACTCCAGGACATAGCTGCTGGTGCCGTCGGAGCTGGTCTTCTTCACCGTCGCGGTGAGGCCGTCGTCGGTGTAGGTGTACGACGTCGTGTTGCCCATCGCGTCGGTGACCGAGGCCAGCCGGCCGGCCGGGTCGTAGGCGCGCGAGGACTCGACGAGCTTCGCGGCCGTCTGCGGGGAGACCGGGTCGCCGGTGTACATCAGGCTCTGCGTGAGCAGGTTGCCGTTGTCGTCGTAGGTGTAGTCGGTCTCGTTGCCGGCGCTCGTCACCTCCTTGGTCTTGTTGCCGGAGGTGTCGTACGTGTACGTCGTCGTGTTGCCGTAGGACGTGCCGGCCGCGACGTTGGCGTCGGACTCGGTCAGCAGCCGGTCGTAGGCGTCGTAGGTCTGGGTCTCGGTGCGCGGGGCGTCGCCGCCCTGGGCGTCGGAGACGGTCTGGGAGAGGACGTCGCCGTCGTCGTCGTAGACCGTGCTGGAGACGGCCGCGTGGTCGGCGCCCTGCACCCGGTCGGTGATCAACGGGTCGTGCTCGGCGGTGACCTGGCCGTTCTTGTCGTACTCGTAGCTGGTGGTCAGGCCGGCCGGGTAGGTGTCGGAGACGACGTTCTGGCTGAGGACCTGGCCCACGTTGTCATAGGTGTACGACGTGACCAGGCCGATGGCGTCGGTGGTGGAGGCGACGTCGCCGTTGGTGAAGTACGCCACGGAGTTGACCGCGCCGCCGGGGCTGACCGTCTTCACCGGGAGGCCCTTGGGCACGACCCCGCCGTTGGCGGACGGGTAGGTGCTGGTGCCGTCGCTGTAGACGGTGGTCGTGGTGCGGCCGGACGGGAAGCCGGGGACGGCGGGGCCGGTGACGGCGGTCTGGTTGCCCGCCGAGTCGTAGGTGTACGACGTCAGATACGTGGTGTCGGTCGCGGACGCCGAACGGCCGTCGCGCTCGGTCAGCAGCTGGTCGTTGCGCGGGTCGGCGGTGGTCAGCTGAGCGGTCGTGTCGTCCGGGTAGTACGTGTAGTACTCGGTGTTGCACTTGTTGGCGACCTGGTCCTGGCAGGACGTGGACGAGACGATGTTGCCGCGGACGTCGTGACCGGTGGTGGTGACCGCGCCGTTGGGGTCGATGACCGTGTGCTCGAAGCCGGCCGTGTCGTAGCCGAAGCTGGTCTTGTTGCCGAGGCCGTCGGTCTCGGTCAGGGCGCGGTTTCCGTTGGTGACGTCGTAGGTGTACGTCAGCGTGGACGTGGTCGGCGAGGTCACTTTGACCGTCTCGACCGGGAGCAGACCACTGGAGTCCTTGGCCGCCTCGACGTGCGCCGCCACGTCGGCCGCGGTGAGCGCCGTGTGGTAGAAGGCCGCGTCGGCGATCGAGCCGGTGAAGTGGCTGACGTCTCCCGGGGAGTCGAGCCAGCTCTTGGCGAAACCGGCGCCGAGGTAGAGGTGGTTGTAGGTCTGGTCGGCCGGGGTGCCGGAGTAGCTGGACTGCTGGACGCCGTCCAGGTACAGGGTCTGGGTGGCGCCGGAGACCGTGAGGGCCACGTGGTGCCAGGTGTTGTCGGTGACCGTGCCGGTCGAGCCGAACGCCGTCGAGCCGGAACCGCTGCCCGAGTAGTAGTGGCCGTGCAGTTTGTTGTCGCTGCCGACGTACAGCAGGGGCGCCCAGGTGCCGGTCGCGGCGGTCGCGCCGGAGATCGCCGCCGACTGGGAGCCGACGATGACACCTTGGGAGGCGGTCTTGAACCAGAGTTCGAGACTGCGGTCGCTGGTGCCGAACTGCACGGACGTCGGCAGTTCGACGTAGGAGGAACTGCCGTCGAAGGTGGCGGCCTTGGCGTCGCTGAACGGTCCCGTCGCGCCGAGTGTCACCCCGCTGTACGTGCCGTTGCCGCCGTGCACCTCGTTGAGGGCCGTGGTCGCGCCGGCCGCCTCGCCGAGCCGGTAGTAGCCGGCCGGTCCGCCGCCGAGGACCGCGCCCCGGTAGGTCTGGCTGGAGCCGGTGACGGTGGGCGCGGCGAGCTTCCAGACGCCGCCGTTCTCGTCGGTGAGCTGGGTGAGGGCAGTCGTCGCCGGGTCGTACGTCATCGTCGCGAAGGACTTGCCCGAGGGGCGCTTGACCGAGGTGAGCAGGGACGCCGAGTGGGTGCCGTACTGGTAGAGGGCGTTGACGTCGGCGGCCACCAACGGCCGTCCGTACCAGGCCGCGTCGGCGATCGAGCCGTTGAAGTAGGTCGCGTAACCGGTGCCGTCGGTGGTGCTGGCGTTGTCCTCGTCCGGCCAGCTGCCGCCCAGGAAGCCGGTGCCGAGGTAGTTGAAGACCTGGTTCTTGCCGAAGGCCACCGCGCTCTTGATGGAGACGGTGCCGGTGCGCGAGCCGACCTTCGTGTTGTCCAGGAACAGTGTCTGCGAGTTGCCCGCGGCGCTCAGCACCACGTGGTGCCACTTGCCGTCGGCCACGGACGCCGAGGACACGATCGGGTTGATGCCGCCGCTGTACCAGAACTCGGCGTTCAGCTTGCCGTCGGAGCCGACGTAGACCGACGGGGTGTAGAAGCCGGCGGCCTTCTTCGAGCCGATCGGCTGGGAGGCGTACGAGTAGAGCACGCCCGGTCCCGCCGAGGTCTTGAACCACAGGGACAGCGCGCCCGAGTCGGTGTCGTTGCCGGTGTTCTTCGGCAGGGCGACGTCGGAGGTGGTGCCGTTGAAGGAGGCCGCGGTGGAGGACGAACCGGTGAGCGGGCCCGCCGCGCCCAGCGTCACGTTCTCGTACGTGGCGTTCTTCGTGCCCTCGTTGGCGAGGACCGCGTCCTTGGCGGTGGTGCCCGAGCTCTCGGTGAGCGGCCAGGCGGCGCTCGGGTCGAGGTCGAGGGAGGCGTTCTGGTACTGCGAGCCCGTCGTGTAGCCGTACGTCGTGCACTTCGTCGTCGACAGGGGCGCGCACACGGTCGTCAACTGGTCGCCCGTGTAACCGTAGTTCCAGGTCAGCGCGGTCGTCGCGGTGCCGGCGGTGACCGGATCGGTGGTGACGGTCGCGACATGCGCGGCGAGGGCGCCGGACGGGGTGGACCAGGTGAGGGCCAGGGTGCGGCCGGACACGTTGGACTTCATCTGGGTGACATGGCCGCTGGTCCAAGTCAGCGATATGGAGCGGCCGTTGGCGTCGGTGACGGAGGTGAGTCCGTAGTTGCCCGTGGTGAGCAGGGTGGTGAAGGCGTAGACCGTGTCGTCCTTGTCGGTCAGGCTGTAGCCGCCGCTGACCGTGGTGAACGTGGCCCAGCGGCCGGTGCCGGGCGCGAAGGTGCCGTCGCTGTTCTTGCCGTAGCCGACCTGTGAGCCGTCCGGATAGGTGACGTTGACGCTGGTGACCGCGCCGGCCGCGCTGTACTGCTCGGTGGCGCGGGCGTCGAAGATGGACGACCAGCCGGAACCGAAGGCTCCGGTCCAGCGCGGGTCACGGGAGTTGTAGTCGCGCTCGACGTCCAGGGACGGGCCGACGGTGGAGATCGAGGCGTCCGTGTCGGAGGTGGTGTAGTTGCCGATGGACGCGTCGAAGCCGTGGTCGCTGCTGTTCTGCGAGAGCCCCGAGGTGATCACGGGCTGGGGGACCTGGACGGACAACTCGTAGGGATCCGCGGGCGAGTAGAGCCCGGTCGTCGCGTCGTACGCCTGCACTTCCCAGGTGTAGTTCTTGCCCCAGGCCAGCTTCCCGGCCGGGACCGTCCAGTCGCCGGTGGCGACCAGGCCCGAGTCGGCGACCAGGGTGTTGTTGGCGTCGTAGACCTTGAACTGGTACTTGTTCGCGCTGCCGCTGGTGGAGTTGGCGCCGCCCGCCCAGGCGGTGAGCTCCGGGGTGGTGGTGCCGACGACCGCGTTGTCGGCGGGGAACTGCTCGTAGAGCTGCGGGGCGGTGTTGCCGGTGTAGGTGACGATGAGCTTCGGGCCGAGCCCCGGGTCGTTGAAGGAGCCGAACTGCTTCCAGTGCACGGTGTCGCTCGTGGACGCGTACAGCGCGAGGCCGTAGTCGGCGGTCGTCCCGCTGAACCAGCCCTGGATCGCCGAGGTCGACAGCGTCACGTCCACCGTGTCGCCCACGCTCCGGTCGGCACTCGTGTTCGCGCAGGCGTTCGGCACGGTCGGGGTCAGGTTGCCGATGGAGGAGCCGTAGCTCGGCCCGGGATAGCTGGTGACGCCCTCGGGCGTCCAGGCCTGGGTGACGAGGGCGACGTCGAAGCGCTCGGCGGTGCAGGTCGACGCCCAGGTGTCGAACAGCTCCAGCTTCGCCGCGGTGACCGTCAGACCGGTGTCGTCCCAGGCGGTGTCCCAGTGGTTGATGTAGCTCGCCGCGGAGTGCGTGCCCGAGTCGTACGAACCGACCTTGATCGTCTGCTCGTAGGAGTGGTCGCCCGTCGCGTCCGAGCCCGACTCGGCGTAGGTGGTGGTCCAGCCGTCGGTGACGGTCGGGTCGACGGTGACGGGGAAGACGCGGTGCGCGTCCTTCAGCCAGGCGTCGTCGAGGGTGATCCTCAGCGCGTAACCGCCGCCGTCCCGCACGAGCGTGGTGGTGACGTCGTGGGTGGTGGTCGGGTCACCGGAGCGCGGGTCGACCTTCGAGTCGTAGGCGTACGACGAAGGGACGCGCTCCACGGTCTTGCCCGCGGCGTCGCGCAGGACGATCGAGCCGTCCTTGTTCTGGACGGGGGTGAGTCCCTTGAGGTGGAGCGGGAAGGTCCAGGAGTTGCCGGCGTCCGCGGAGTGCAGGACGACCGCTTCCTTCACGCCGGTGGCGGTGGGGGCGACCTGGAGGTCGGTGTCGGTGAGGACTTCCGGGTAGGTGACGCGCGAGCCGCCGTCGACGGTGCCCTTGACGGCCTGGGCGTTCTTCAGCCCGTAGGAGACGGTGTGCTGTGCGTCGGCGGTGAGGGAGACGAGAGCGGAGTCGTCGGCCTCGGCCGCGAAGTCGACGCCGACGGAGTTGGCCTTCTCGTGCCACCGCCCGTCGGGTCCGGCCCGCACGTCCACGTCGATGGGCGCCCATTTGCCCTTGCCGACCTGGTAGTTGACGGGTGTCGGGGAGATCTGTCTGGTGATCGATCCGTCGGCGTTGTCGAAGACGGTGTCGGTCCGCGAGGACTTGCCCGCGTCCCGCTTGCTCGTCCTCGCGTTGAAACCGGCCTTGCCCGCGGCGCTCTTTCCCCGCTTCACCGACGCCGAGTGGGCGTGGTAGGCGGCGAGTTCGCCCTTGCCCTTCCCCGGCTTACGGCCCGCGCCCTGGTGTGCCTCGGTGGCGGCGGCGGAGACCCGGTGCCGCTTGCCGGCCGCCGTGCCGGACTTCTCCGACGGCAGCCGGCCCCAGTGCGGGTCCTTCAGCCAGGCGGTGAGCGAGGACAGGCTCGGCAACGAGACGTCCACGGCGTGCAGTTCGATACCGTCGGCCATCGCCTGCTGCGTCGTCCACATCAGGGCGAGCGCGGTCAGCAGGAGCAGGGCGACACCACGGCGGGCGCGCCGCGTGCGGCGGGGTGGGCGAACACGGCGAGCGAGCCGGAAACGCACGACGAGGACTCCAACGGTCGACGGGCACGAAGCGGCCGCCGTCAGCTGATGCTTGACCGGGTCCTGACAGGACAGCCACAGAAACGCACAGATCTTGCCCATCACCAACAAAGACCGAACAGACCCCAGAAGAGATCATCACCCGATCTTGACCATTACCCGGTGAACGCACCCCGAGTCACCCCTGATGCCCCTTTGTTCCTTGTGAACTCCTTTGCCAGTACAACGACTTGACCAGAGCAGATCGTCATCTCCCGTATATGTACTTCACGGGAAAGGGCTTGCTCTGACAGGCGCTCAGGTCAGGCCGGCTCGCTTCGGCTCGCTTCGGCTCACTTCGCGTGGAACCTGCTCGGCGCGCTCGTCGGGTTTCCGCCGGACGGGAGCTGCTGGCCCGGACAGGTCGAGAGGACCTTCTTCATCGCGGCCTTCTCGGCGGCGGTGACCCACAGCTCGTACTTCTTCTTCACGGCGACCTGCGCGGCCACATAGGCGCAGCGGTACGCCTTGTCCGGCGGCACCCAGGTCGCCGTGTCGCCGTCGCCCTTGCTGCGGTTGGCGCTCGCGCCGACGGTGAGGAGGTTGAGGGGGTCGTTGGCGAGGGCTATGCGCTTGCTGGCGTCCCAGTACTTGGCGCCCTTCTGCCAGGCGTCGGAGAGCGCGACGAGGTGGTCTATGTCGACGAGGCTGGCCCCGCGGCGATAGATCACCTCCTTGCCGGAGTACGGGTCGGATTCGAGGACGCCGTACGACACCTTGCAGGTGCCGCCGGTGAACTTCACCTGCTTCAGGTCCCGTTTGAGGATGTCGTCCCTCGTGTCACAGCTGTTGGAGTCGGTGTCGGCCCAGGCGGTACCGAACCGCTCGCGGGAGTAACCGGTCTTCGGCGCCCGCCCCTTGACGGTCAGGGATTCGGCGGCGGTGAGCGCCGCGCCCCCGCCTCCGCCGGAGTTCCCGCCGGAGTCCCCACTGGTCGTCGCTTCGGGCCCGGAGGCCCCGGTGGTGTCCTTGCATCCGGCGACGGACAACATGATCAGGACGGCGACGGCCGCCCCACCCCTCAGACGCATCACGGTGCGCCCCTCCCCTGGTTCACCCGGCCCCCGCCCCTGCGGGGGCGGATATTGACCTGGTGCCCACGTTAGCGGCGGAGATGTCGCGAACATATGGGGCCCGGGGGCGCATGACGCGCAACTCGGGTGTATAGGAACGACTTAGTCGGCGTGGGCGCCCCCACCTCGCACTCTCCCCCCACACTCTCTCCCCACACTCTCTCCCCACGGCCCTCCCAGACCTTGCCGAACACCCTTCTCAGACCTTGCCGATACCCAAGGTCGACTCCGAAGGCAGCAGCCCGGAACCGAGCACGGCGACCCAGAACTCCCCCAGCAGATCGGCGAGTCGGTCGGTGCCGGCCCTGCCGAGGGCCTGCCAGGGCTCGGCGGCCAGGCGGTCGGTGCGGCGCTCCACCTCCTGGCGCAGCTCGCGGCCCGCCCTCGTCGCCGTACCGAGGTCGTCCAACAGGCCGCGGGCTACCAGGCGTTCGCGGGCCGCCGCCCATTCCTCGCGGCTCCAGCCCCGGCTTTCGAAGCGCTCGACGGAGGCGGCTCCTATCGCGGCGAAGGAGACCAGGGACTCGACCGGGTCCAGGCCGGCGACGAGGAGGGCGGCGAGGTGGCCGTCGCCGCGGTGTTCACGCAGGATCGTCGCCGCCTGCCACAGCTGGAGGTGGGGTTCCTCGGGCCAGGCCAACTCGGCGTTGGCCGCGGCGAGGGGACGGCCGGCCGTGGTGACCGACTCGGCGGCACGGCGGGCGAGGGCGGCGGCCTCCGCGAGTTCGGGGCTGTCGATGCGGTCGCCGAATATCGCGCGGTAGGCCCGGTCCATTCCGCGCAGCCTCGCCTTCAGTACGGCGTCCGGGCTCGCGACGCTCCACGCGGGGTCGATGTGCTCGGCGACCATGCGGGGGCTGAAGCTGTAGAAGGCGGAGGTCACGCGCTCGGCGCCGACGGGGCCCAACGGGGCGGCCCGCAGCGGGAAGTAGCTCGGCCAGCGCTCCTCGGTGTCGTAGCCGAGCACTGCGGCCTCCTCGAAGACCTCCGGCGCGTAGTACAGCACCGCGTGCAGGGGTTCGAGCAGGTGCCAGAGCTGGCGCACCCGGCCCGGCGCCACGGCAGCGGGGTAGCTCGCGGTCCCGGTCTCCACTCCACGTACGTCTTCGGACATGGCACAACTCCTCGTCGCGTCCCGGTCGTTCCCACAACTTGACACTGACAAGATTGCCCCAGTCGCCCGAACTTGTCAATGCCTAGATTCGGCGTACGCTGCTGAGTATGAGTACGACCAAGCCGACCAAGCCGACCAAGCCGACCAAGAGCCCGTACCACCACGGCGATCTGCGCCGCGCCGTCCTCACCGCCGCGCTCGACGTCATCGCCGCCGACGGCCCGTCCGGGCTGAGCCTGCGGGACCTCGCCCGCCGTGCCGGTGTCTCGCACGCGGCGCCGGCGCATCACTTCAAGGACCGCACGGGCCTGTTGACGGCCATCGCGGCGGAGGGGTTCGGGCTGCTGGCCGCCACGATCGGGGAGGCGGCGGATCTCAAGGACGCGGGAGTGCGGTACGTGCGCTTCGCGCGCGAGCATCCGGCGCACTTCCAGGTGATGTTCGCGCCCGAGCTGCTGCGCGAGGGCGACCTCGAACTCGCCACGGCCCGCGCCCTCGCGAGCGACGCGCTGAGCGGCGCCGTCTCCGCCGTACCGCCCGAGGGCCGCGGCCCCGACGCCCGCCTCGCCGGGGTCGCCGCGTGGTCCTTGGCGCACGGGTTCGCGACGCTGCTGCTGGGCCACAACCTGGACGGGGCGGTGGGTGAGCGGGAGCCGGAGGAGGTGTTCCGGGTGCTGGCGGGGATGTTGTTCCGCGGGGCGGGCGGCTGACGGCTCCGGGGAGGGCGGACGACTGACGGCTCCGGGAGGCGGGCGGCTGACGGCTCTGCGGGGCAGACGACTGGAGGCGTGCGCGGTCGCCCCCGCGCGATGGCCGGTCCGGCGGCGGGGGTCGCCCCATGCCCTTCGCCAGGTGTCGTGATGATGTCTGGCATGACGGATGAGGTTCAGGACTTGGGGCGTCAGAGCCGCCGGGGGTGGACACCGCTGCACTTCGCGGCGGACGAGCAGGATGCCGCGGTTGTCGGCTCTCTCCTGGCGGCGGATGCCCGCGACGAGCAGGGCAATACGCCGTTGTTGCTGGCGGTGTTCACCTATCGAGGTGATGGCGCGGTGCTGTCGCTGCTGGTCGGTGCCGGAGCCGATCCGGACCTGGACAACCTTCATGGCGTGAGCCCGCGGCGCCTTGCCGGCTGGCGTATTGGTTCAGATGTCGCGGTGCGTCTCGGGGATCACCCTGTCCCGTAGTGCGGTTTCCGCAGGGCTCGACTCGCCGTACGCGGAAGGCAGTTGGCCGATCTCGGGCAGGCAGGCGGGGGCCGGGCAGCTGGTGCACCTGAAAAAGCGTGACGCTTCCCGAAGAAGTGTCACGCATTTCCCAGAGGGTGCCCCCGCCACGCCGGACGCGCCAAACGCCCCGCCCCCGGCCCAGCCCACTCCCTCGCCGCTACGACCCCAGGATCGTCGCCAGGAACTCCCCCACCCAGCCCAGCAACTCCCGCCCCACCAACGGCTTTCCGCCCACCCTGGAGGTCTTCGGGCGGGGGACGAGGATCTGGTGGGCGGCGGGCTTGATGACGGTGCCGGGGTAGAGGCGCTTGAGGCGCAGTTCCTGGGACTCGCGCAACCCCACCGGTGCGAAGCGGATGTTGGTGCCCTGGAGGACGATCTCGCCGACGCCGCACGCGCGCGCGAGCATGCGCAGGCCGGCCACCAGGAGCAGGTTCTCCACCGGCTCGGGCAACTTGCCGTAGCGGTCGACGAGTTCCTCGCGTACGGCCTTGATGTCCTCCTCCGTGTTGGCGGAGGCGATGGAGCGGTAGGCCGACAGGCGCAGGCGCTCGCCGGGGGCGTAGTCGTGCGGGACGTGCGCGTCGACCGGGAGCTCGATCTTGACCTCCAGGGGCGGCTCCTCCTCGACCCCGCCCTCCAGGGAGGCGCGGTAGTCGGCGACCGCCTCGCCGACCATACGGACGTACAGGTCGAAGCCGACGCCCGCGATGTGGCCGGACTGTTCGCCGCCCAGGAGGTTGCCGGCGCCGCGGATCTCCAGGTCCTTCATCGCCACGTACATGCCCGCGCCCATCTCCGTGTGCTGGGCGATGGTGGCGAGACGCTCGTGGGCCGTCTCCGTGAGGGGCTTCTCCGGGGGGTACAGGAAGTAGGCGTAACCGCGTTCACGGCCACGCCCGACCCGGCCGCGCAGCTGGTGGAGCTGTGACAGGCCGAAGTTGTCGCCTCGTTCAACGATCAGCGTGTTCGCGTTGGAGATGTCGATGCCGGACTCGACGATCGTCGTCGACACCAGGACGTCGAACTTCTTCTCCCAGAAGTCGACGACAACCTGCTCCAGGGCCTGTTCCGACATCTGGCCGTGGGCGGTGGCGATGCGCGCCTCCGGGACGATCTCGCGCAGACGCGCCGCCGCGCGGTCGATCGATTCCACCCGGTTGTGGATGTAGAAGACCTGGCCCTCGCGCAGCAGTTCACGGCGGATCGCGGCGCCGATCTGCTTCTCCTCGTAGGGGCCGACGAACGTCAACACGGGGTGACGCTCCTCCGGGGGCGTCGTGATCGTCGACATCTCGCGGATGCCGGTGACCGCCATCTCCAGGGTTCTGGGGATCGGGGTGGCGGACATCGTCAGGACGTCGACGTTGGCGCGCAGCTTCTTCAGCTGCTCCTTGTGCTCGACGCCGAAGCGCTGCTCCTCGTCGACGATGACCAGACCGAGGTCCTTGAACTTGGTCTCGGAGGCGAACAGGCGGTGGGTGCCGATGACGAGGTCCACGGAGCCCTCGCGCAGGCCCTCCAGGGTCGCCTTCGCCTCCGTGTCGGTCTGGAAGCGGCTCAACGCCCGTACGTTGACCGGGAACTGCGAGTACCGCTCGGTGAACGTCCCGAAGTGCTGCTGCACGAGCAGTGTGGTCGGGACGAGGACGGCGACCTGCTTGCCGTCCTGGACGGCCTTGAAGGCCGCCCGTACCGCGATCTCGGTCTTGCCGTAGCCGACGTCACCGCAGACCAGCCGGTCCATGGGGACCGACTTCTCCATGTCGTCCTTGACCTCGGCGATGGTGGTCAGCTGGTCGGGGGTCTCCGCGTACGGGAAGGCGTCCTCCAGCTCGCGCTGCCAGGGCGTGTCCGCGCCGAACGCGTGCCCCGGGGCGGCCATCCGGGCCGAGTACAGCTTGATGAGGTCGGCCGCGATCTCCTTGACGGCCTTCTTGGCGCGTGCCTTGGTCTTCGTCCAGTCGGCGCCGCCCAGGCGGTGCAGGGTGGGTGCCTCGCCGCCGACGTACTTGGTGATCTGCTCCAGCTGGTCGGTGGGGATGTACAGGCGGTCGCCGGGCTGGCCGCGCTTGGCGGGGGCGTACTCGACGACCAGGTACTCGCGCGTGGCGCCCTGCACCGTGCGCTGCACCATCTCGATGTAGCGGCCCACTCCGTGCTGCTCGTGGACGATGTAGTCGCCCGTCTCCAGGGTGAGCGGGTCGATGGTCTTGCGGCGGCGGGCCGGCATGCGGGCGCCGTCCTTGCCCGCGGCCTTCTGTCCGGAGAGGTCGGTCTCCGTGAGGACGGCGAGCTTGAGCGCCGTATCGACGAACCCGTAGTCGATCGATCCGGTCGCCACGTGCACTACGGAGGGGGCGATTTCCCCGAGCTCGGTCTCCAGGCGGGCCGCGACGCCCTCGCTGCCGAGGACTTCGACGGTGCGGGCGGCGGGGCCGTGGGCCTCGGTGACGAAGACCGTGCGCCAGCCGTCGGCGAGCCAGCCCTTGGTGTCGGCGAGGGCCTTGGCGGTGTCGCCGCGGTAGGTCTCCGGGGCGTGCATCCCGAGCTTGAGCGTGTCGGCGTCGAGCTCCTCGTCGGCGGCGAACGGCGACACCGACCACCACATCATGTCCAGCTCGCGCGCCCGGTCCCGTACGTCCGCGATGGACCACAGGGAGGCCGCGTCGACGTCGATGGGCGCCTCGCCGCCGCCCGCGGTGGCCGCCCAGGAGGCCTGGAGGAACTCCTGCGAGGTGGCCACGAGATCGGCGGCACGCGTGCGTACACGCTCCGGATCGCAGACGACGGCCATCGCGCCCTTGGGCAGCACGTCGAGCAGCAGCTCCATGTCGTCGACGAGCACCGGGGCGAGCGATTCCATGCCCTCCACGGCAATGCCCTCGGCGATCTTGCCGAGCAGCTCGCCCAGTTCGGGGTGGGCCTCGGCGAGGGCACGCGCGCGCGAGCGGACGTCTTCCGTCAACAGGAGTTCACGGCAGGGGGGTGCCCACAGGCCGTGTTCGGCGACCTCCAGGGAGCGCTGGTCGGCCACCTTGAAGTAGCGGATCTCCTCGACGTCGTCGCCCCAGAACTCGACGCGCAGGGGGTGTTCCTCGGTGGGCGGGAACACGTCCAGGATGCCGCCGCGTACGGCGAACTCGCCGCGCCGCTCGACGAGCTCCACGCGCGCGTAGGCGGCGGCGCCGAGCGCGTCCACGACCGCGTTCAGGTCGGCGGACTGGCCGGACCTCAGGGCGACCGGCTCCAGGTCTCCGAGCCCCTTGACCTGAGGCTGGAGCACGGACCGCACGGGCGCCACGACGACGGAGACCGGGCCCGTCTCCGGGTCGTCGTCCCTCGGGTGGGCCAGGCGGCGCAGCACGGCGAGGCGACGGCCCACGGTGTCGCTGCGCGGGCTCAGCCGCTCGTGCGGGAGCGTCTCCCAGGAGGGGTACTCCACGACGCCGTCCGGCGGCAGCAGCGAGCGCAGGGCGGCGGCCAGGTCCTCCGCCTCCCGCCCGGTCGCGGTCACCGCGAGGACGGTGCGGCCGGCCTCCCGCGCGAGGGCCGCGACGGCGAAGGGGCGGGTCGCCGGAGGACCGACCAGGTCGACGTGCATGCGGTTGCCGTCGGCCGCCGCGCGGGTCGCTTCCGCGAGGGCGGGGTCCTTGACTACGGCGTCGAGCAGACCGTGCAGACTCATGGAGGGGCGCTTCCGTCCGGGGGGGGTGGGCAACACGAAGGGCCCGACGCGCGCGGTGGGCCGGGGTTCTCCAGGGTACGTCGGTGCGATCGCCGGTGCCGGGGCCTGTGGACAACCCGGGTTCCGGCCGGGCGGAACCCGGGGACGGCTCGCTCGGAAGGCTCCGGGTCCCGGAGCGTCACCTCCCTGCCGCCCCTCACTCTTCCGGCTCTTCCGGCGCCCCCTCTCGGTGCCAGTCCATCACCTCAACCGGGTCCCGACATCCCGTCCGCAACACGCGTGTGCGTACGGACGGCAGCCCGAACTCCGCGTGTCATATTCGAGAAGCTGGCATCGATTAGACACGTGTCATCCGGGTACCAACCAAATAGACGACATAGGTCAGACAATAAGCACGATGCTAGTGGGCGAGTAGGCTACAGCTCTCAGAGCTTGTCACTTCGCCGCCTTCTCGTTGCTGCATGTCGACTGGCGCCGTCACCTTTCGAAGGAGCACCATGCCCACCGCTTTGGACCCCAGCCTGAACCGCCGCAAACTCCGTGTCGCCCTGCGGAGCGCTCGCGACAAGGCCGGACTCACCCAGCGAGACGCGGCGGAGACACTGGAGTGGTCGCTGTCCAAGATCATCCGCATCGAGGCGGGAACGGTGAGCCTGTCAGTGACGGATCTCCGCGCCATGCTCCGGGAGTACGGTGTGACAGCTCCCGAAACCGTTTCTGAACTCGAGGAAGCCGCTCGCGGAAGCAAGGGACAGTCGTGGTGGTCCGAGTACAGCGACGTCATGACCCCCGTGTTCGCGCAGTTCCTGAGTTACGAGAGCTCGGCCACCCTGATCCGCGCCTACCACCCGAGCCTGATCCCCGGACTTCTACAGACGACGGACTACGCGAACGCGCTGTTCGCCGTGAGCCCGATGGACACCAGGCGCCTCCAGCGCACTCTCGACATGAGGCTGGCCCGGCAGGAACGCGTCCTACAGGACGGCGGGCCGAAGGTCGAAGTGGTTCTCGACGAGGCGGCGTTGCGCCGGCAGATCGGCGGTCCGGCAGTCATGCGCCAGCAGATCGCCCACATCAAGGAACTCGCCTCGGGGGAGCAGGTGAACGCCGTCGCCCTGCCGTTCACCGCCGGAGCCAACGACAGCCTGGAGAGCAGCTTCTTCCTGCTCAGCTTCCAGGACGAGGACGATGCCCTCTACCTGGTCGGCCCCGGGGGAACCGTCACCAACCGGGACGACCGGGAGACCATCGCCTGGTACCAGGAGTGCTACGAGGACCTCCGTGGCAAGGCATTGTCGGAGACCGACACACTCACTCTGCTCGATGAACTCGTCGAGTTCCACCACGCCTGAAACTAGGCCAGATCATCACAGGGGGGGGGAGGAACGCCGTGAAGACCGGAAGGAAGAGCAGAAAGGGCCGCGACTCACGTCCCTGCCCGAGGTGTCCGGCCGACAGCACCCCGCGTTCCCCGGAAGGTGCTCCCGACTCATCCCCTACCGACAACTCGTTGGTACAGCAGGGGATGTCCAGCCACGCGGCGTCCTCCCGCCTCCGTGAGATCAAGAATTCCGAGACCGACAACAGAATCCGGCAACGGCGGGCACACATCGACGATCTGATACGCGTCTTCCGCAACGTCGCCGCCCTGGCCGTGTTCGCGGTGGTGACACTGACGGTGGTGGCCTACGCGGGCATGAAGATCGGGATCCCGCCCGAGGCCTGCGTCGCCGGCGGCGTCACCAGCGCGACGTTCCTGGTCAGAGCGTTCACCAAGATCTTCGATGCGGTGCGTTCCTCGCTGCCGGCCGCACCAGACGATCCACCGTCCAGCGACGGGCCGTAGAGGAGTCCACGGCCCACCACCAGCCGGCGGCCAGTGTGGCAAGGAGCAGGACACCCGCCCACACGAGGACACGGGCAACGAACCCGGCTGCCAGGAGTGACGCGGCCGCTCCCGCCGCCGTGGCCGACATGCCCATCAGCAGACAGTAAAGACCGAACCCACTGCGGTTCGGCGGACTGGGCTTGCACTGTTGGCCGTTCATTTTCACGTCCGGCTGTCTCGCCATCACTTCCCGACCGGCCCGGATCTCCCCTCCGCCCTCACGTGCCGCACTATCGCCTGCCATGCCTGCGGGGTGAACGACAGTATCCCAATACCGGGCCTCTTGGAATCGCGCACCAGCATCCGCGCCCCTGTGAAGGCGACCTCGCAGCAGGTAGCACCAGCCTCGCTGTAACTACTCTTCCACCATGTGAACGTGCTCCCATCACGGCGCAAAGCTATCCCCCTCTCACAGCTCAAGGCGCGTTCCCCGGCAGGTCGCCGATGCACGGGACGACGCATCAGGCACCAGGACGCGGCGTGACATGACGTCACCCGCGTCGAGGGATGGATACCCTCCACGGCGCCGAGGAGAACGTGCCACAGAGGATGGCTTGATGTCATGGGCCCGAACCGGCCGTTGTCCGCCGGCGTGTGTCACGTCCCCGCCCACGCGCCCTAACACGGCGTGGACAAAACAAGCCCGGCGCCGGGAAGTCCCCCGTGACTTCCCGGCGCCGGGTTCCCCTGTAGACAGTGGCTATTCCGTGGCGATCGCGTTCAGCACGTTCATCCGCCCCGCCCGGAACGCCGGGATCAGAGCCGCGAACAGTCCCACGAACGCCGACCCCACGAAGACCGCGGAGATCGTCCCCCAGGGGATCTCCAGGACCTTCAGCCCCTCCAGCGCGAGGAGCTGCTGGGCCGTGGCCCCCCAGCCCATCCCCAGGCCGAGGCCGAGCAGCGCTCCGAAGAGGGCGATCACGACCGACTCCATGCGGATCATCCGGCGGAGCTGGCGGCGGGACATGCCGATCGCTCGCATGAGGCCGATCTCGCGGGTCCGCTCGACGACCGACAGGGCCAGCGTGTTCACGACACCCAGGACCGCGACGATGATCGCGAGGGCGAGAAGGCCGTAGACCATGTTGAGGAGCTGGCCGATCTGGTCCTTCAGTTCCTGCTTGTAGTCGGTCTGGTCGCGCACCTGGTACTGCGGGTAGGGCTCCATGGCCTTCTTCAGGGCCGCGTACGCCTGCTTCTCCTGGCCGTCCTTGGCCTTGGCGAACATGATCTCGTTCGGCGGGACCCTGTTCGCGGGGAGGTACTTCTGCATCGTGGCGATGCTGGTGTACCGCGCGCCCTGGTCGATGGCGACGTCGTCGTCCGTGATGGCGGCGACCTTCAGCTTCGCCGTCGAGCCGCCCTTGAAGGCGACGCTGATCGTGTCGCCGACGTGCACGCCGTGCTTCTTGGCGTACTTGGAGCCGACGGACATCGAGTTGGTGCCGTAGGCGGCGGACAGTTCGCCGGCCGTGGTGGCGCGGCGCAGGTCCTGGGCGTAGGACGGGTCGGCGGCGGTGATGCCGTCGGTGTCCTTCTGGCCGTCGGGCGAGGTGAGGGTGGCGTCGAGGTCCTTGTAGCGGGTGACGTGGACGAGGTCGGGTGCCTGTTCCATCGCCTTCTCCGCCTGCGGGACGATCCGCTGGTTGCCCTGGACGATGAAGTCGGCGCCGACGGACTTGTCCAGCTCGCTCGTCGCCGAGGCGACCATCGAGGAGCCGACCACCGACAGGCAGGCGACCAGCGCGAGGCCGATCATCAGGGCCGCACCCGTAGCACCCGTACGCCTGGGGTTGCGGAGCGCGTTGCGCTCGGCCAGGCGCCCCACCGGTCCGAAGGCCCGCAGGAGTACGACACTGATGACCCGTACGACCCCGTTGGCCAGCAGCGGGCCGATGATCACGAAGCCGATCAGCGAGAGCACGACACCCGCGCCGAGGACCAGCGAACCGTCCGTCGCCTTCTTCGCGGTGGCCGCCGCGAACAGGGCTGCCGCACCGGCGCCCGTCAGCACCAGGCCGATCAGGCCCCGCACCCAGCCCGCCTTGCCGTCGGCCGGCGTACCGGCGTCGCGCAGGGCGGCCATCGGGGAGACCTTGCCGGCGCGGCGGGCCGGGAGGTAGGCGGCGAGGATGGTGACGATCACGCCGAGGAGCAGGCCGAGCACCGGAGTCGTCCACTTGACCGTCAGGTCCCGCGTCGACAGGTCCATGCCCGCCGCGCTCATCAGCTTCATCAGGCCCACGGCGATGCCGACACCGGCGCCGACACCGAGGATCGAGCCGACGATCCCGAGCAGGGTCGCCTCGACCAGCACGGACCGGTTGACCTGCTTGCGGGAGGAGCCGATCGCCCTCATCAGGCCGATCTCGCGGGTCCGTTGGGCGACCAGCATCGAGAAGGTGTTGATGATCAGGAAGATGCCCACCAGGAACGCGATCCCGGCGAAGCCGAGCATGGCGTACTTGATGACGTTCATGAACTGGCCGACGCCCTGACGGTTCTCGTCGGCGTTCTCCTTGGCCGTCTGGATCTTGTACGTCCCCGTCGGGGTGAGGGTCTGGGCCACGTTCTGCTTGAGCTGAGTGTCGGAGACACCGCTCGCAGCCGTCACGCCGATCTGGGTGAACCGACCGGTGGCGCCCAGGAGTTCGCGCTGTGCGGTGGCGGTGTCGAAGTAGACGACGGCCGCACCGGGGTTGGTCACCTTGAAGGTGGCGATGCCGACGATCCGCGCGGTGAAGTCACCGGTCTGCGAGATGGTGCGCAGCGAGTCGCCCAGCTTCAGGTGGTGCTTGTCGGCGGTGTCGGCGTCGACCATGGTCTCGGTCGGGCCGCGCGGGGCGTGTCCGGAGGTGATCTCCATCGAACGCAGGTCGTTCTTCGTCCAGTTGCCCGCGATGGTGGGCGCACCGGTCGACGATCCCATGTTCTTGTTGGCGCTGTCGACGACGGTCACGTTCATCGAACTGACGGCGCCTTCAACGGACTTGACGCCCTGTGCCTTCGCCACCCGCGCGACCGTGGAGGCCGGCAGCGACTCGGGCAGTCCGTTCTGCGGGGTGCTGCCGTCGGCCTTGGCGGTCTTCGGCAGCACCGTCACGTCGGACGCGGTGGCCGCGAAAAGCTTGTCGAAGGTCGTGTTCATCGTGTCGGTGAACACCAGCGTGCCGCACACGAACGCCACCGACAGCAGCACGGCTATCGCCGAGAGCGCCATCCGCCCTTTGTGCGCGAAGAAGTTGCGCATCGAGGTCTTGAGGACGGTCATGACGTACGCCCCCGCGCGTCGAAGTCCTTCATGCGGTCGAGGACGGCGTCGGCGGTCGGCTTGAACATCTCGTCGACGATCCGGCCGTCCGCGAGGTACAGGACGCGGTCCGCGTACGAGGCGGCCACCGGGTCGTGCGTGACCATCACGATGGTCTGCCCGAGGTCGTCCACAGACCGGCGCAGGAAGCCCAACACCTCCGCTCCCGCACGGGAGTCGAGGTTTCCGGTCGGCTCGTCACCGAAGATGATCTCAGGCCGGGCCGCCAACGCCCTTGCCACGGCGACGCGTTGCTGCTGGCCGCCGGAGAGCTGGTTGGGGCGGTGCTTGAGCCGGCTCGACAGTCCGACCGTCTCCACGACCTGCGCCAGCCACCCCTTGTCCGGCTTGCGGCCGGCTATGTCCATGGGGAGGGTGATGTTCTCCAGCGCGTTCAGCGTCGGCAGCAGGTTGAACGCCTGGAAGATGAAGCCGATCCGGTCCCGGCGCAGCTGCGTGAGCTTCTTGTCCTTGAGGCCGGTGATCTCGGTCTCGTCGAGGTAGATCTGCCCGGAGGTCACGGTGTCGAGCCCGGCGAGGCAGTGCATGAGGGTGGACTTGCCGGACCCCGAGGGGCCCATGATCGCGGTGAACTGACCGCGGGCGATGTCCACGTCGACATGGTCGAGGGCGACGACGCGGGTCTCCCCGGCGCCGTAGGCCTTGACGACCTGCCGCGCCCGCGCGGCAACGGCCGTACGCCCTCCAGTACCCCCGTGCCTGGGAATGGTCACAGCCGATGTCACGGTATGTCTCCTAAGTCGGTCGGCGATTGAGCGTGCCGGTGTCCGGTCGATGCGTTTCAACTGGTTACGACGATGAGTCTGGCGGCGGGAGGGGGTCCGGCGCGCTGGTGCTCAGCGCAGTCTTTCCCGGGGGAAAACCCCACCCCCGGCGGTTCGGTCCCCCACCCCCCCAGCGGCATAAAGCCAGGTTAAGGACGACCCCTGGCCCTTCTCCTCCTCCGCCGGTACGAACCGTCCCCGGGCCGTAGTGGGGAGGCACCCCTAGGGGCTCTCCACCGCCGGGTGGAGTCGATCTCGGGGTCCGGTCCACCCACCGGCCCGTCCAGGTTTCCCCCTGACGCGACGTGAGGGTCAAGTGGGAGAGTGTCGTCCGGCAGATAGATGCAGGGGGAAGGAATCCGCGTGGGCAACACGGAAGCCGCGATACGTGAGGCCACCCGGGGAAGCGCACCCCAGAAGCGGGGAGCCGTCGTAGCGGCCCTCATGCTCGCGATGGCGCTGGCCGCCCTCGACTCCACCATCGTCTCCACGGCCGTACCGCAGATCGTCGGCGACCTCGGCGGCTTCTCCGTCTTCTCCTGGCTCTTCTCCGGCTATCTGCTCGCGGTGACGGTGACCCTCCCCGTCTACGGCAAGCTCTCCGACACCTTCGGCCGCAAGCCGGTGCTGATCACGGGCGCGGCGGTGTTCCTCGCCGGTTCGCTGCTGTGCTCGGTGGCCTGGAGCATGGGCGCGCTGATCGCGTTCCGTGTCGTACAGGGCCTGGGCGGCGGGGCGTTGCAGGGCACGGTCCAGACCCTGGCCGCCGACCTGTACCCGCTGAGCGAACGCCCCAAGATCCAGTCGAAGTTGTCCACGGTGTGGGCGGTGTCGGCCGTCGCGGGCCCGGGGGTGGGCGGCCTGCTCGCCGCGTACGCCGGCTGGCGCTGGATCTTCCTCGTCAACCTCCCTGTCGGAGCAGTGGCGTTGTGGCTGATCGTCCGCCACCTCCACGAACCGCGGCGCACCCGCACCTCCCGCCCGCGCGTCGACTGGGCGGGCGCGCTGGCCGTGTTCGCGTGCGGAGGCGTCCTGATCACGGCCCTGGTGCAGGGCGGGGTGGCCTGGCCCTGGCTCTCGGCTCCCTCAATCGCCTTGTTCGGTACGGGACTTGCGCTGGCCGGAGTCGTCGTGGCGATCGAGCGCCGGGCGGCGGAGCCGATCATCCCCGGGTGGGTGTGGCGCCGCCGTACGATCGCGGCCGTCAACCTGGCCCTGGGCGCACTGGGGTTGCTCATGGTGGCGCCGAGCGTGTTCCTGCCGACGTACGCGCAGTCGGTGCTCGGCCTGGCCCCGGTGGCGGCCGGATTCGTGCTCTCCGTATGGACGTTGAGCTGGCCGGTGTCGGCGGCGCTCAGCCAGCACGTGTACCGGCGGATCGGTTTCCGCAACACCGCGATGCTCGGGATCGGGACGGCCACGCTGATCCTGTTCGCGTTCCCGTTCCTGCCGTATCCGGGCGCGGCCTGGCAGCCGATGGTGTTGATGCTGCTGCTCGGCGCGGCCCTCGGCCTCTTCCAACTCCCCCTGATCGTCGGGGTGCAGTCGACGGTGGGATGGGAGGAGCGGGGCGTGACGACCGCGTCCGTCCTGTTCTGCCGCCAGACCGGGCAGACGATCGGCGCGTCGGTCTTCGGGGCGGTGGCCAACGGGGTGTTGGCGTCCCGGCTGGGCGGCGCGGGCGATCTGGACTCGGTGACACGGGGGTTGGACGGGGGTGCGGTGCCGGAGGCGACGCGGCGGGCTGTCGCGGACGCGGTGCACGCGGTGTACGTGGGGGCGGGGATCGCCGCCGCGGCGGCCTTCCTGGTGCTGCTGTTCCTGGCGCCGCGGCGCTTTCCTGTGCTCAAGGAGCAGTGAAGACCTTCGCGACGAGCACCCTGACCTTGCCGTCGGGATAGGCCCCCCGGCCCCGGCGGACAGGTCTTGCGGTGAAGGCCACACGTGCGCCGGAGCCCACCCGGTCAACTCGGGCAACACCGGTGGTCAGCAGGCATTGACAAGGCAAGCGCATACCAACCGCCCAGTTCGGCGAAAAGCACCCACACCCCCCAACCGGCGAGTAACATGCGTGACCCGCTCCGCCCAACTCCCTGCGGTCCGCCGCCACGGACCCGAGCCACGCAAGGAGCACGGGATGTCCTACGACCCGTACCCTCCGCATGATTCATCCGCCCCGCACGACCCGTACGACCCGCACACCCCGTCCCCGTACGACCCCTACCCGCCGCACGGTCGGCACGCCCCGTACCCGTACGACCGGCGTGCCCCGCACACCCCGTCCCCGCCGCACCTGACCTACCCCTGGCAGCCACCCCCGCCCCCACCCGAACGCCGTCGCCCGCCCCGTCGTCCCGCCCTCGGCAGCCACCGGGATCTGCGCGTCCTGCGCGGCGCGTACCGGCGGCAGCGGCGCGTGGCGAGTCTCACCGCGCTCGGTTACTTCTGCCTGTTCCTGACCCTGTCCGCGTTCGCGCCGCCGCTGATGTCCAGCACCGTCGTCGCGGGCGTGCCCACCGGGCTGCTGCTCGCGCTGCTCCAACTGCCCGTCACCTGGCTGGCGATAGCCCTCTACGAGCACACGGCCGCGCGGCGCGTGGACCCCCTCGCGGACCGCATCCGCAAGCAGGCCGAACTGGACGCCAGACGGGAGGCGGCACGATGACCGGCTTCCGCGACCCCGCGTCGCAGACCATGTCGCTCGTCGCCTTCACCACCGTCGCCACCCTCACACTCCTGCTGTGTGTGATGACCGGGCCCGACCGCGACGACCTCGACGAGTTCTACACGGGGTACGGCTCCCTCTCGCCGCTGCGCAACGGCCTTGCCATAGCGGGTGATTACATCTCCGCGGCGAGTGTCCTGGGCACGGGCGGGGTGATCGCCCTGTACGGCTACGACGGGGTGGTACTGGCGCTGAGCACCGCGCTGTCGCTGATGCTGCTGATGTTCCTGCTGGCCGAACCGCTGCGCAACGCGGGCCGGTTCACGATGGGCGACGCGTTGGCCCGGCGGATGCCGGAGCGGTCCGTGCGGATGGTCGCGTGCGCGGTGACCATCATCGCGCTGCTGCCACTGATGCTGGTCCAACTCGCGGGCGCGGGCCAGCTGTTGGCGTTCATCCTCGGCTTCTCCGGCGACTCGCTCCAGACCGGCTGCATCATCGGCCTGGGGGTGCTGATGATCAGCTACGCGGCGATCGGCGGCATGAAGGGCACCGCGCTCATCCAGATCCTGAAGATCGTGATGCTGCTCGGTTCCGGAGCCGTGATCACTGTGCTGATACTGAACCGCTTCCACTGGGACCTGGGCGCCTTCTTCGACACGGCGGCGCGCCGGAGCGGGACCGGAACGGCCTTCCTGCACTCGGGACTCGAGTTCGCCTCAGGCCCAAGTCCCCGGCTGGACATGATCAGTTCGCAGCTGACCGTCGTCCTCGGGGGCGCCTGCCTCCCGCACATCACGATGCGCATGTACACCGCGTCGAGCGCCCGGCAGGTGCGGCGGTCGATGTCGTGGGCGGTGTCGAGTGTCGCGCTGTTCGTGGTGATCGTGACGGTCGTCGGGTTCGGGGCCACGGCGCTGCTCGGGCGGGCGGCGATCGCGCGGGCCGACGCGCAGGGCAACACGGCGTATCTGCTGGGCTCGCGGGCGGTGTTCGGGGCGGACGTCTCGACGGCGGAGACCCTGCTGTTCACCGCCGTCACCACGGCCGTGTTCCTGACCCTGCTCGCCTCGGTCGCCGGGATGATCCTCGCCTGCGCCAACTCCCTTGCCCACGACGTCTTCGCGGCCCGCGTCGAGGAGATGCCGGTCCGTCGCGAGATGACGCTGGCCCGCTACTCGGCACTGGCGGTGGGCGTCCCGGCGATCGTGCTCGCCACGCTCGTCCAGCACCGGGGCCTGCAACCCCTGGTGACACTGTCGTTCTGCCTGGGCGCCTCGGCCATAGCGCCCGCCCTCGTCTACAGCCTCTTCTGGCGCCGCTACACGCGAACGGGCCTGCTCAGCACGCTCATCGGCGGCACGCTCGGCGTGCTGCTGCTGATGCCGGGCACCAATCTGGTCTCCGGTTCGCCGGCCGCCGCGTTCCCGGGCGCCGACTTCAACTGGTTCCCGTTCACGACCACCGGGCTCGTCACCATCCCACTCGGCTTCCTCTGCGGGTGGCTCGGCACGGTCGCCTCGGGGCGGAAGAAGGAAGACGAACAGCGCAGGCGGTACGAGGCGATGGAGGGCTGGATCCTGGCGGGCGCGGTACGGAGGGGCGAAGGGTGACCGGTACGCGAAAGCGGAGGGTGGCCATTACGCGAAAGCGGAGGGTGACCGGTACGCGAGGCGGAGGATGACCGACGAAAAAGCTTCGCGTGACCGGCGCCATAGCCGTGCATGACTCGTTCTTTGCCGCACCACCACCCCGACTCCCACTGTTCACCGCTCCTTTTCAGACTCTGCACGTCCGAGCGTGAAGGTCCCTGCATTTCAGCGGGAGTTGAACATGAGCCACGGCCACAGTCACGGCGACCACGGTCACCACCACCATCACCACCACACGGACGGGGACGCCGGCTCGCTGCCGCCCGCCCTCGACACATCCATCCCGGACGCCGAGTTGACGCCCAGTCAGCTCTCGCGAAGAGGCATGCTGCGCCGAACCGGCCTGCTGGGCGCGGGACTCGCGGCGGGCAGCGTGCTCGCCGGCGCGGGGGAGGCAGCCGCGTCGGTGCAGCAGAGCCCGGCCAAGTCGTCGAAGGGCAACGGCGGTTACCTGTGGCTGGCCGGCGACCACCACATCCACACGCAGTACAGCAGCGACGCCAAGTACCGCGTCATCGACCACGTACGCCAGGCGAACGCGCACGGCCTGGACTGGATGGTCATCACCGACCACGGCAGTGTCGCGCACGCCAAGATCGGTGTGGAGAAGGTCAATCCGGACATCGTCGACGCCCGTGACAAGACCGACGACACCCTCGTCTTCCAGGGCCTGGAGTGGAACATCCCGGGCGCCGAGCACGGCACGGTGTTCGTGCACCCCGGCGCAGGCGAGGTAGCCGTACTGAAGGAGTTCGAGAACTCCTTCGACGGCAGCGTCAACAACGCGAGCGGCAACTCGCCCGCCAACGAGGCCCTCGCCATCGCGGGTGTCAACTTCCTGGCCGACCAGGTCCGCCGCCGCAAGGTCAAGGACGCGCTCTTCCTCGCCAACCACCCGGCGCGCAAGGGCATCGACTCCCCGCACGAGATCCGCGGCTGGCGCGACGCGCAGCCCACGATCGCGGTCGGCATGGAGGGCGCCCCCGGCCACCAGGCGGGCGGCATCCCCAAGCCGAACGGCCCGGGCAGCGGACGCGGCATCTACGACAACAGCCCCAGCGCCGACTCGTTCGCCGGTTACCCGCTGGAGAGTTACCGCACCTGGGGCGGCTTCGACTGGATGACGGCCACGGTCGGCGGCCTGTGGGACAGCCTCCTCGCCGAGGGCAAGCCCTGGTGGATCACCGCCAACTCCGACTCCCACAACGTGTACGCCGACACAGCCGTGCGCGGCCCGGGCGGCGACTTCAACGCCAACGGCCGCTACGAGGACCCCGTCTACGGCACGGGCATCAGCCTCACCGACACCGACTTCTGGCCCGGCCAGTACTCCCGCACGCACGTCGGCGCGGCCTCCTTCTCGTACAAGGCGGTCATGGACGGCATCCGCGCGGGCCGCGTCTGGGTCGACCACGGCGGCCTGATCAGCGGCCTCGACGCCCGCCTGGTCTCCGGTGGCCGCGAGGTCACGCTCGGCAGCGCACTGCACGTCCGCCGCGGCGCCCAGGTCGACCTGGTCATCCGCATCAGCCTGTCCAACGGCCCCAACTGGGCCCAGTTCCAGCCCTCGTTGGCCCGCGTCGACGTCATCCAGGGCGATGTCACGGGACCGGTCGCGGACAAGGACACCTTCTCCACCCCCACCACGAAGGTCGTCAAGTCCTTCGCGGTGGACAAGTCCACCGGCACCGTCCGCCTCACGTACTCCCTCGGCCGCCTCGACAAGCCGGTCTACGTCCGCCTGCGCGGCACCGACGGCAACCGCTCCGCCGTGGGCGCGGGCGGGGCGGCCGTAGACCCCGTAGGCCCCGCGATGGACGTCCTCGGCGACGCCGACCCGTGGAAGGACCTCTGGTTCTACTCCAACCCGATGTGGGTCCTCCCCGCATGACCACGTCCTACGACCCGTCCGGCGTCCACCCCGTCCTCGGGGTGGACGCCGGCACGACGACCCTCCGCGAGGCCGACCACCTCATCCACGACCTCGCCGCCACCCTCGCACTCCCCCCAGGGACGGTCGCCTGCACCCACCTGATCCGGACGGACGCGCGCCGGGGGACGGCCGTATCGCTGGAGTTGCCGGACACCGAATCGGCGGAGGAAGCCCGCCGCCGGCTCGCGGAAGACCCGAGCACTCCCCTGGGCAACCACGAAGCCGCCGCCCACGCAGCCACCGAACACACCGCCCGCCGCTCGGGCCGCGCAGTCCTCTTCCCGGGCGCGGAACACCTCACGGGGACGATCACCGTGGCCGACCTGCTGGAACGGACGGCCATCGACGGGGTGATCGTGGTGGGCGCCACATCGGGCGACGCCCCGGACCCCGCCACACCGGTACACACCCAGGATCACGTACGACCGGAATGGCGCGAGGGACGACTGGTGCTGGCCCTGGTTCCGGCGGCGGGCAACACCCTGGCTCCCTTCGAGGTCTCCAACCCGACGCCCTGTTGCTCCGATCACACCAACTAACCCAGGGGCGCGGGGAACTGCGCGACCAGCCCCCCACCGGCCCGCAGACGACCACAACCGCGCCCCCCGTCACTCAGCCGGCGCCCGCCCCGTAAGCGCAGTCAAACTGCTCCGCACGTGATCCATGTGCGCCTGCACGTCATCCCACGTCTCCCCGTGCTCACGCAGCACCCGTTCCGTGTCACGGGCGATCCGCTCCGCCCGCACCCGCGCCTCCGCGACCACCTCGGCCGCCCGCTCGGCCGCCTCCTCCTGCCGCCGCCGGTCCGACAACTCGGCGTCGGCGAAGGCCTGTTGAGCCTCGGCGAGCGCCACCTCCGCACGGGCCACCCGCTCGGCGCACCGGGCGTCCACCGCGGCCGCCCGCTCCTCCGCGGAGCGTTCCGCCTCGGCCCAGCGCTCGGCGTGTTCCTTGGCCTGCTCGCCCAGCATCGCGGCGGTGCGCTGCCGTACCTCGCGCAACGCGGCGAGCGCCTCCGTGCGCCCCTCCTTCACCTCGCGCCGGGCGCCGATCCGGAGGTCGTCGGCCTCGGCGCGGGCCGCGAGGAGCCGCTGCCGGGCGCGTTCCTCCACCTCCGCGCGGAGCGCGTCCGCGTGTTCCCGCGCTTCCTGGAGTACGCCGGCGGCGCGCACCTCGGCCCGCGCGACCTCTTCGCGCGCCGAACGCCGCGCGGACTCCCGTACGGCGGCGGCTTCTTCCTCCCCCAGCTGGAACAGCCGGCGCGCCCGCTCCCCGAGCGTCTCGTACGTCTGCGGGGCGAGCCCTGCCACCGTCTCGCGCAGCCGCTCGGCCTCCGCCTCCATGTCCCTGGCCAGTACGGTCAGCCGCGCGGCCCGCTCCCACGCGGCGTCCCGGTGCCGCGAGAGCCCGGCCGCGTACGCGTCCACCTGGGCGGGGCGGTAGCCGCGCCCCCGTACTGCCACGAAGCCACGTGGCGACACCGATGCGCTGCTCATCCTGGAACCCCTCTCCACCCGACGGACACGAAATGATGATTTCGCGCATATCTTGATGGATGAGACATAAGGGTTCATAACGCGACACTCCGGGTGTGGGTCACGGGTATCACGCATGCAAAAAGGGGCGGGACCCGGTCGTCCGACCAGGCCCCGCCCCTCCGCTTCGCTCAGCGACCGGCTCCTACAACAGCCCGTCCCACATCTGCTCCAGCAGCACCGACCACCAGCTCTCCGGCGAACCGAGCGCCGCCGGGTCCAGCGAGGCGAGCTGCGCCTGGAAGTCGACGGTCCACCGGCCCGCCTGCTCCTGGTTGAGCCCGTACCGCAGTCGCCACATCCGGCCGAGCAGCGCCAGACAGCGCGCGAACTCGGGCAGCCCCGTGTTCACGAACTGCGGCGGTACGGAGGCACCGCCCGGCCCCGCCTCCACGGGTACGGCGACGATGTTGGCCGTGCCGTACTGGACGCAGATCGCCTTGCCGAAGTCGCTGCCCATGACGAGGTAGGAGCCCGCGTCGGCGGACGGCCGCACCCCGCGCTCCTGCGCGAGTTCGGCCAACGTCGGTACCGGGCGGCCCGGTTGGGCCTGCGCCCAGAAGAACGGACCCATGTCCATCGGCAGCCCCGCCGCGACCAGCGTGTGCGCGACGACCGGCGGCACGCCCTGGCGGGACACCGCCGCCTGCTCGAACCGGAACACTCCCGGCCCGAACGCGCCCGCCAGTTCCTGCGCGATCGCCTCCGGCGGGATCGGCGGTGTCGGCTGCACCTGCGGCAACGGCGCCCGCACCGGGGCGAGTCGGGCCGGCCCGTCCGCCACCTGGTGCAACTCGCCCTGGTGCGCGATGAGTTCACGCATCCCCTGCTGCCGGCTCGCGTGATCCGTGCCGTACGGCGCGATGCTGGCGATGCGGGCCTGCGGCCACTGTTCGCGGATCATCCGCGCGCAGTACGCGCCCGGCAGCTCGCAGGACTCCAACTCCGTGTGCAGTTCGAGGACTTGGTCCGGCGGGATGTTCAGGCCGCGCAGCTCGTGGAAGATCTGCCACTCCGGGTGCGGTGTCCCCGGCGCGGACCGCCGGATCACCTGCTGCTCGGAACCGTCCGGCGCGCGGTACCGCAACACGGCCTGATAGCCCGGTCCCACGGTCGGCTGCCCCTGCTGCGGATAGCCGTAGGCGGGCTGCTGCTGACCGGGGAACGGCTGACCGGGCGCGGGGTGCCCGTGACCGGGCGCCTGCTGTCCCGGGGGCGGCGGCATCGCACCCGGCGGCATCGGCTGCGGCGGGGCACCCGGAGGCATCCCCGGAGCGCCCAACGCACCGGGCGCGCCCGGGAATTGCGGCGCCGGAGGAGCACCGGGTCCACCCGCCGGAGGCCCGGCCAGCATGGTCTCCGCGTGATGCACGGCACCGGGAGCACCGCCCTGCGGGGCGGAAGCACCAGGGGTACCCGGAGTACCAGGGGTGTACGGCGGCGGAGGCGTGCCGGGGCCACCGGGGGCCTGCGGCTGTTGCGGGGCACCGGGCATGCCTGGGGCTCCGGGCGCACCCGGCGGCTTGGGCGCACCCGGAGCACCGGGAACGCCAGGGGCACCCGGCGGCTGCGGCGCGCCCGGCCCCGCGGGCCCACCCTGACCGGGATCGGCGAACATCGTCGCGGCCTGGTGAACCCCACCCGGAGGCGGACCCCCGGGAGTACTGGGGGCACCCGGACCGGCCGCCCCGTCCGGACCGAGTCCCGGAACCATCTGCGTCGGCACATACCCGCCCGCGGGCGGCGGAGGCGGAGGCGGCCCGGCAGGCGAAGCACCCGGTCGCGCACCCGGCGTCCCCGGGGCCCCCGGCGGAGGCGGCGGGTTCGAACCACCGCTCCGCGCCCGGCGCGGCGGAGGCGCCGCCTTGCTGGTGGCCGCGTCGGCGATGTCCCCGGCGTTGGGCGCGAGCCCCCGCCCCGGCGCACCGGGACTCCCAGGAGCATGCGGCACGTTCCCCGCACCGCCCGGCCCCTGGGGATACCCGTAGGCCGAGGGATCGGCCCCGGGCCCACCCTGCGGACCACCGGGAGCGGGCGTACCGGGCGCACCCGCCCCCTGCGGGTACCCGTACGACGACGAACCGGCCTCCGGCCCACCCTGCGGACCGCCCGAGGGCGACGCGCCGGGAGCACCGGGAGCACCCCCCCCTTGCGGGTACCCGTACGACGACGAACCGGCGCCCGGCCCACCCTGCGGACCACCGGAAGGCGACGCACCAGAACCCCCCGGAGCACCGGGAGCACCCGGCCCCTGGGGATACCCGTACGACGACGAACCGGGCGCCCCCTGCGGACCAGGCGCTCCCTGCGAACCGGGCCCACCCGGAGCCTGAGCCCCAGCCCCAGCCCCCTGGGGATACCCGTACGACGACGGAGGCGGCGGCGTACCGCCGGCGGCACCAGGGCCACCGCCGGGTCCACCCCCCGGCCCCCGTGAACTACCCGCTCCCCCACGGGCGTTGCCATCCCCCAGCGCCGACGCGACTGCCGTGGGCGGGAGTTGGCTGCCGCCGGACATCAGCGCGGTCTCGGCGTCGGCCGGGGTCTCGTCCTCGCGCTGCTCGCTCAGCGGCGGTGCGAACACGGTCGCGGGCAGCGGTACCGAACGGTCCTCGCCGGCATCGGCGTTGGTGTCGGTCCCCGCCCACGGCGTGGCCCCGGCGGGCACTCCGGGCGCGCCCGGCGCCTCGGCGCCCCCACCGGCATCCGGCCAGGCAGAAGCGGCCGGCACCCCGGCCTGAGTCTCCGGCAGCGAACCAGAACGCGAGCCCGCCAACGGCCCCGAAGGCGAACCGGCCGACGGCGACGAGGGCGAAGGCGCAGCCGAGCCCGAGCCCCCAACACCCGCCCCCGCACCCGCACCCGACGTTCCGGCCCCCCGCCGATCCTGAATCCCGATCTTGTCCGCCGCCTCCTGCAACCACTCCGGCGGACTCAGCAGGAACGACGTCTGGTTGAGGTCCACTCGCGCGGGAGCCGCGGGCACCGCGTCGGCGACCTCGTCGGGACGGCCGTACTCCTCCTCGTAGCGGCGGATGACCTCACCCACCGGAAGGGCGGGCCACAGCGTGGCCTCGCCGCTGTCGCGGGCGAGGACCAGTCGCTGCCCGCCGCCGTCCGAACGCGGACCGTCGGCGCGGTCCTCGGCCCAGGCCACGAAGCCGAGTTCGAACTCCCTCACCCGCACCTCGCGGTGCTGGTACGCGGGCACGTCCCCGTTGATCCATTCCTCGGCGCGCTCCTGCGCCTGCGCGAAAGTCACCATCGTGTCGCTCACTCCCCCACCGCGGCGGCCGAAGACACCGGCACCGATCGCGCGAACCCGCCGTCCACCATCAGGTTCGCCACCGTCTCCAACTCCGGTGGATTTCCCGCGAGTCGGCCCAGGAACTGGTCGAAGTCGCCGCCCACGGGCAGCAACAGCCGCTCCACCCGGTCGGCCGGCGCCCAGGACGGGTCGACGTCGCGGGCGTCGTCGTAGGCGCAGAACCAGACCGAACCGAGCGCCGCACCCTTCACCTTCACCGCGAGCAGGCCGCCCTGGACGAAGCCGACGGCGAGGTAGTCCTTGGTGAGGTGGTCGCGGAGGCATTTGTTGACGTAGACGAGGTCGTTGACGGCCGCCTCGTCGCGGACCGTGAAGAACGGCTGGTCGAGCAGGAGACCCAACTCGGCGTCCAGCGCGGTGCCGATGGGCGCGCTCCCGCCGGCCGCCTTGAGGAACGACCGGTAGGCGCCCGGGAGTCGGTAGCCGAGGTCCTCCTCGACACCCTGCACCTGCGCCTCGGTCACCGCGAGCGAGGACTTCGGCAGGCCGAAGTGCGCGGGGCGGGTCTCCTGGAGCGGGCGGGTGCCGCGCTTGTTGTGGTCGACGGCCGCCGTGGCGATCCCGCCGTGGTGGCGCAGCAGCGCCTTCACCTCGACGGGTACGAGTTCGAGGCGCCGGGTGCCGACCACGTGGTGCCAGGTCCAGCCGTGCGGGGTGGCCACGGCGGGCACGGTGTCCCACAGCTGGTGCCCGGACGCGGCCAAAGCGGCATTCGCCGACACATAATCCGTCAGGCGCAGTTCATCGACGCCGAAGCCCTCCGGGGGCTCGGCGATCTCGGCCGCGGCGCGCGCGTACGGCGAGAAGTCGGGGTAGCCGTGCTCGTCCATCCGCACCCCTCTCGGGTGACGGGCCGCCCGGACCGGGTCCGGGAAGTGCACGACCTGCCCGGCGTAGGCCGCGTTCGGTGGCGCGGCTCGCTGCCCGAGCCGACCTGTCGTCATGGCGGTTGCCCCCTGCGGCATTCAGTACGATTCACAGCAGGCGAATGTCCAACTCGCCCCACTGTGCCCCGTATCGACTGTCTCGTCTTCTTGACGTATTCGTTCGACTGTCTCCACGCGTCGACCGCGTGGATCGCGGTGCGGACAGCCTATGCGGTACGGCGGCACGGGTCACCGGCAGCGGTCGCCGACCCCCCTCACCGGACCTTCACTTCCGTGACCTGCCGTCACCCCGCCGTGACAGCCCGCCGAAGCCCTGGCGTGTCGGACCGCCCCAGCTTCCGCACCAGCCACGGCATTTGGCACTCTGAGACCCGCCGGGGGATGCTCGGGAGGGGATGACGATCATGAACGCGACGCAGACGGGACCGCACACCGGGGCGCACACCGGGCCTTCGGGCGACCCCAGGGTCGGCTGGAGCGCCACCGAGGGACGGCACGCACCCGCCCTCAACCACCGCCGTGACGGCATACTTCCGACCGTCGCCGCCGCCCTCTCCGTACGCGGCGCGACCACCCTCACCGGCACCGCGGCGCGCGGCGACCAGCCGCCCGCCCTGCACCCACTGGTACAGGACTTCCTCGACACCCTCACCAGCGCCCAGCGCGACCGTTTCACCGGCCGCTGCGCCGAGGCGATCCTGATCTCCCGCCACATCGCCGCCGCCGACGCCGAGCGCAGCAGGCGCGCCGCGCGCAAGCCGATGACCAACGGCGAGGCCCGCAAGACCCTCAAGCAGGCCAAGCTCACCGCCCGCCGCATCCGCGAGGACGGCGACCCCCTGCACGGCAGCTTCGCGGCACCGTGCCGGGCCTGCGCAGCCCTCAGCGCCCACTTCGGCGTCCGCATCGTGGACCCCGCGACGGAAACCGGCTGACACCCACCCCCCACTCACCACCACGCAGCACCACCGCACCACTCCCACGCCGCCGACGATCGAAGGGCAGATGCACCCCGACCGCCACTCCCACTCCTCCACGCGCTTCGCCGTACCCGTCGACGCCGCCCTGCGCGCCGCCGGCTGGCAGCCCGGCCGCTGGGACATAAAGCAGGCCGAGATCTGGGCGGACACCCTGCGCGACCACACCTCGCCCGCCGGCCACCAGCACGCCGTGTTCCCGGCAGCGGTGGAGGCATGGGCCGAGTTCGGCGGCCTGCGCATCGCACCCACCGGCCCCGGCCGCCAGATCGCCCCCGCCGCCCTCCACCTGGACCCGCTGCACGGCCTCCACATGGCCCGCACTCTCGGCGACCTCGGCCGCGCCCTGGACACCGACGTCAGCCCCCTGGGCGAGGAACCCGACACCCAGTCCCTCCTGGCCATCGACGCCGAGGGCCGCGTCTACGCCCTGGACCACACCGGCGACTGGTACCTGGGCCAGGACATCGACCAGGCCCTGACCGCCCTGGTCTCAGGCATGGAGCCGGTACGCCTCACAGCGGGCTGAGCCGAACGGACGGCAGGCACCCCGGGACGGCCGTCAGCCGCGTACGGCGCGAAGGTGACGTGTCGGGGGGTGTCCGCCCGCAGCGGTTGGCGCGTCAACACCCTCAAATTCTTGCGAGACCGATTCCGCGCCGTTCCGAGGACGGACACCCCCCGACACGGCACCGACCCACCACAAACCGCAGGCGAACGACCCGACCTCAGACAGCCGGAATAACCGCCGAAACCCGAAACCCACCGGCATCAGTGGGCCCGGAAACAAACACCCCACCCAACGCGAGCACCCGCTCCCGCATCCCGACCAGCCCGTTCCCCCCGGACGGCAGCCGGGCCGCCGAGGCGGACGCAGGCTCGGGCGGCGGTTCGTTCTCGACCTGCATCGCGATCTCCGACACCCGGTGCGCGAGCCGTACGTGCGTCTTCGCACCGGCCGCGTGCTTGTGGACGTTGGTCAACGCCTCCTGCACCACCCGGTAAGCGGTCTGCTCGATCTCAGCCGCGTACGACCGGGTCTCACCCTCCACGGACAGATCGACGGCCATCCCGGCGGCGGCGGACTGCCCGAGCAACTCGTCCACGTCCGACAGACACGGCCCGTCGCCCCCACCCTCGTCGTCCACAACCCGCGAGGCCGCAGCGGCGGCGGCCACCCCCACCGCGACCAGCGGCACAGCGGACCGCTCCCGCGCACCCGCACCCGCGCCCGCGCCCACCCCGTCCCCGCTCCGCAGCACCCCGAGCATCTCCCGCAGCTCGGTCAGCGCCTGCCGCCCCATGTCCCCCACGAGCGCCGCGTTCTTGACGGCCTTCTCCGGATCCTTCCGGGCCACGGCCTGCAAGGCAGCCGCATGCACGACCATCAGACTCACCCGATGCGCCACGACGTCGTGCATCTCGCGAGCGATCCGCGTCCGCTCCTCGCCCCGCGCCCACTCGGCCCGCTCCTCGGCCCGCTCCGCGAGAAGCTGCAACTCCCGCTCCAGGCTGTCGGCCCGCTCCCGGAGGCTCTCCATCAACCGCCGCCGGGCACCCACGTACATCCCGAGCAGCACGGGCGGCGCGGTCATCCCGACCGCGGTCGTAATGGAGGCGAACGGCACGAACCAGTCGCCGAGTTCCCAGGTCCCGCGCTGGGTGTCCTGCTTCACCCGCACGAACATGACGATCAGCATGCCGAGGAAGGACATCCCGGCCAGCGACCCGATGATCCGGCGCGGCAGCTCGGACGCGGCAAGCGTGTAGAGCCCGACGATGCCCATCAGGTAGCCCATCTGGGCCGGAGTGATGGCGATGGACACCAGCACCACGGCGATGGGCCACTTCCGCCGCACAACGAGCGTCGACCCGGCCAGCACACCGAACACGACACCCACGGCGGCCGGAACCCCCGCGTCGTGCGCGAACCGGACCCCCTCCGCCCCGCACTCCGCCGCGGAGCCGGCGGCGAGCCCCACGTCGAGTACCGCACTACGCCACCTTGTCCACCACCACGGCCCTCCCCGGCCCGTGGTGTGCTCTTCCCCCGTCGTGGTCATGCCTCCAGCCTACGGGCGCCGGGCCCCGGTTTTCCGTCGAGTTTCGACGAGTTGCCTACACCACTGCGCGTAATCGAACAATGACGAAACCGATCACCGCGGAGAAGTACCGTCGCACGGAGGGCATCCGGTACGGCATAGTGTTTGTTGCCCACTCGGCGACCAGGCTAAATGTCCGGTTCAAACGAGTTTGATCCCCCGTGGTGTAATTGGCAGCACCGTGGCTTTTGGTGCCATTTGTCCGGGTTCGAGTCCTGGCGGGGGAGCAAGAACAGACCACGAACTGAGCAACACCTGATCAACCCCCTCCCCCAGCAATCCTCTTCGGGCCCTGACAGCTCTGTCAGGGCCCACTCTCATGTCCCCCATGAAACGCCCCGGTATCCTGCGAATGTCCACCCCCCAGCATTCCGAAGCCGAAGGGCATACCCGTGAGCGCCATTCGCCCGGCAGCCGTCGTCGTACTCGCAGCGGGTGAGGGCACCCGTATGAAGTCGGCCACACCGAAGGTCCTGCACCAGATCTGTGGCCGCACCCTCGTCGGTCATGTGCTGGCCGCCGCCCGCGAGTTGGAGCCGGAGAACCTGGTCGTCGTCGTGGGCCACGCCCGCGAGCAGGTGACCGCCCACCTCGGCGAGACGGACCCCGGAGTGCGCACAGCGGTCCAGGCCGAGCAGAACGGCACCGGGCACGCCGTACGGATGGCGCTGGAGGAACTCGGAACCATCGACGGCACGGTCGTCGTCGTCTGCGGCGACACCCCCCTCCTCCGCGGCGCGACCCTGCGCGAGCTCACCGCGAACCACACCGCCGACGGCAACGCGGTGACCGTCCTGACCGCAGAGGTCCCGGACGCCACCGGCTACGGCCGGATCGTGCGCGACGGCGCCTCCGGCGCGGTGACCGCGATCGTCGAACACAAGGACGCCACCGACTCCCAGCGGGCGATCCGGGAGATCAACTCCGGGGTCTTCGCGTTCGACGGCCAGCTGCTCGCCGACGCCCTCGGCAAGGTGCGCACCGACAACAGCCAGGGCGAGGAGTACCTCACGGACGTCCTCGGCATCCTGCGCGAGGCCGGGCACCGCGTCGGCGCCTCCGTCGCGGGCGACCACCGCGAGATCGCCGGCATCAACAACCGCGTGCAGCTCTCCGAGGCCCGCCGCATCCTCAACGACCGGCTGCTGACCGAGGCCATGCTCGGCGGAGTCACCGTCGTAGACCCGGCGACGACCTGGATCGACGTCGAGGTCACCTTCGACCAGGACGCGATCGTCCACCCCGGCACCCAGCTCCACGGCACCACGCACATCGGCGAGGGCGCCGAGGTCGGCCCGGGCACCCGGCTGACGGACACCGTCGTCGAGGCGGGCGCCCGCGTCGACAACACCGTCGCCGTCAGCTCGCACATCGGCCCGGGGGCGTCCGTCGGGCCGTTCGCCTATCTCCGCCCCGGCACCCGGCTGGGCGCGAAGGGCAAGATCGGGACATACGTCGAGACGAAGAACGCGACGATCGGGGAGGGGACGAAGATCCCGCACCTCTCCTATGTCGGTGACGCGACGATCGGCGAGTACAGCAACATCGGGGCCGCCAGCGTGTTCGTCAACTACGACGGACAGGCAAAACATCACACCACCGTCGGGTCGCACTGCCGTACGGGGTCGGACAATATGTTTGTGGCACCTGTCACGGTCGGGGACGGCGCGTACACCGCCGCCGGCTCCGTGATCACGAAGGACGTGCCGCCCGGTTCGCTGGCCGTGGCCCGTGGCCAGCAGCGGAATATCGAGGGCTGGGTGGCGCGCAAGCGCCCCGGAAGCGCGGCGGCGAAGGCCGCGGAAACTGCTTCCCGCCAGGGCGAGAGCGAGAACTGACCGGAAACGGACGCGTCGAACACGGCGTACCGTGATAAACGCACACCCAGTTGAATGACCTCTGAGGAGACAGTGCTGTGACCGGGATCAAGACGACCGGCGAGAAGAAGATGATGTTCTTCTCCGGCCGCGCCCACCCCGAGCTTGCCAAGGAGGTCGCCCACGAGCTGGGTGTCGGGGTCGTCCCGACCAAGGCCTTCGACTTCGCGAACGGCGAGATCTACGTCCGCTTCGAGGAGTCGGTGCGCGGCGCGGACTGTTTCGTGATCCAGAGCCACACGGCCCCGATCAACCAGTGGGTCATGGAGCAGCTGATCATGATCGACGCCCTGAAACGCGCGTCGGCCCGCTCCATCACGGTGATCGTGCCGTTCTACGGCTATGCCCGCCAGGACAAGAAGCACCGCGGCCGTGAGCCGATCTCGGCCCGCCTGGTCGCGGACCTGATGAAGACGGCGGGCGCGCACCGCATCCTCACCGTCGATCTGCACACCGACCAGATCCAGGGCTTCTTCGACGGCCCGGTGGACCACCTCTTCGCCCTCCCGCTCCTCGCGGACTACGTAGGCGGCAAGGTCGACCGCAGCAAGCTGACCGTCGTCTCCCCGGACGCCGGCCGCGTGCGCGTCGCCGACCGCTGGTGCGACCGCCTCGGCGCGCCGCTGGCGATCGTGCACAAGCGGCGCGACAAGGACGTGGCGAACCAGGTGACCGTCCACGAGGTGGTCGGCGAGGTCAAGGGCCGCGTCTGCGTCCTGGTCGACGACATGATCGACACCGGCGGCACGATCTGCGCCGCGGCGGACGCGCTGTTCGCGCACGGCGCGGAGGACGTCATCGTGACGGCCACCCACGGCGTGCTCTCCGGCCCCGCGGCCGACCGCCTGAAGAACTCCCGCGTCAGCGAGTTCGTCCTCACCGACACGCTCCCCACCCCCGGTGAACTCGGCGCCGACCTCGACAAGATCACGGTCCTGTCGATCGCCCCGACCATCGCCAGCGCGGTCCGAGAGGTCTTCGAGGACGGCTCGGTCACCAGCCTCTTCGACGAACACTGACCCCAAGGGTCGTAGATCGATTTCTGATACGGCCTCCCCGCCGAGTAAGCTGCCCAAGTTGCTCGGCGAGGGAGGCCGTACCGATATCCAGGTGCGGCGGTCCGTTATCGACGCGCTCTTCGTAGCAGGCCGATGTTCGGCCGGGTGACCACCTTCCCCGACTTATCTACGAGGAGTGACCATGGCCGACGTCAAGCTCACCGCCGAGACCCGCACCGAGTTCGGCAAGGGTGCCGCCCGCCGTATCCGCCGCGAGAAGAAGGTTCCCGCCGTGGTCTACGGCCACGGTGTGGACCCGCTGCACGTCACGCTGCCGGGCCACGAGCTCCAGCTCGCCCTGCGTACCCCGAACGTCCTGCTGACCCTGGACATCGAGGGCAAGACCCAGCTCGCCATCCCGAAGGCCGTCCAGCGCGACGCCATCAAGGGCTTCCTGGAGCACGTCGACCTGCTCACCGTGAAGAGCGGCGAGAAGGTCACCGTCGAGGTCTACGTCCACACCGAGGGCGAGCTGGCCCCGGGCTCCTTCCTGCTGGAGCACGTGCTCAGCACGATCACCGTCGAGGCCGAGGCCACGCACATCCCCGAGTCGGTCACCGTGTCCATCGCGGGCCTGGAGGCCGGCGCCTCCATCGCCGCCAAGGACATCCCGCTGCCCAAGGGCACCACGCTGGCCATCGACGAGGACGCGGTCGTCCTCCAGGTGCTGGCCGCCCAGGCGGAAGAGGCGCCCGCCGACGGCGAGGCCGAGGCCACCGAGGCCTGATCCTCACCTTCATCGCTGTGTCAGCCGCTGTTCCCACCGGGGGCAGCGGCTGGCTGCTCGGGGGTCCGGGGGCTGCCCCGGGAAAACACAGCAAGGAGACATGGACGTGACGACCGACGCGAACGCCCCCTGGCTGATCGTGGGCCTCGGCAATCCCGGCCCCGAGTACGCCGCCAACCGGCACAACGCGGGCTTCATGGTGGCCGACCTCCTCGCGGAGCGGATCGGCGGGAAGTTCAAGCGGGCCGGCAAGGCGCAGGCGCAGGTCCTGGAGGGCCGGCTCGGCGCACCGGGTCCGGCGAGCCGCCGGGTCGTACTGGTGAAGCCGATGTCGTACATGAACCTCTCGGGCGGCCCGGTCAACGCGCTGCGCGACTTCTACAAGGTGCCCGTCGCGAACATCGTCGCCGTGCACGACGAGCTGGACATCGACTACGGCACCCTCCGCCTCAAGCTCGGCGGCGGCGACAACGGCCACAACGGGCTGAAGTCGATGACGAAGGCCATGGGCCCGGACTACCACCGGGTGCGCTTCGGCATCGGGCGCCCGCCGGGCCGTATGCAGGTGGCGGACTTCGTGCTGAAGGACTTCTCGTCCACCGAGCGCAAGGAACTCGACTTCCTGGTGGACCGCGCCACCGACTCGGTGGAGTGCCTGGTGAGCGAGGGCCTGGAGCGGGCGCAGAGCGCGTACAACTCCTGAGCCGTCCGACTTGCCCGGATTAACCCTCTTGTCCCTCGCGGGAGTTGACCGCGTGTGCGGCTATGGCCAATGATCCCGGCCATGAACTTCGGACGGCTCGCGGCGATGGGCACGGTCGCCCTGCTGATCCTGATCGCCGGGGTCTGGGGCTCCTGGCCCACCGCGCACAACGTGATGCTGACCAAGGGCCGCGAGAGCGGCACCATCGAGGTCACCGCGTGCGGCGACGACACCTGCACCGGTCCCTACACTCCGGTGTCGACCGGATCGAGCGCCCGCGCCAAGGTCGTCATCGAGCACACGGTCGCGGTGAAGAAGGGCCGGACGTACGCGGTGGTCGTGAAGCCCGGCACCGACGAGGTCATGCGCTCCGGCCCCGCCGGCATCCTCTACGCCTGGGTCCCCCTCGGCGGCGCCCTCCTGCTGGCCTCGGTGGTGGTCGCCGGCGGCCTGCGCCTGACCCGGCCCGCGTGGGTACTGGCCTGGTCGGGGATCGCGCTGCTGACGGCGGCGTTCGTCGCCCTCTGACCGCTGGAAAAGACGAGTGCCCCCGAGCTTCTACGACAGCTCGGGGGCACCCTTCGTTTCTCTGCTCAGCCGGTGTTGCGCAGCCCCGCCGCCACACCGTTGACGGTGAGGAGGAGGGCGCGGCTCAGCAGCGGGTCGGGCTCGGCACCGGCCGCCGCCTCGTCGCGCTGGCGCTTGAGGAGGGTGACCTGGAGGTAGGAGATCGGGTCGAGGTAGGCGTCCCGGATGGTGAAGGTCTGCTTCAACACCGGGGTGGCGTCGAGGAGTTCGGCCTCACCGGTGACGCGGAGCACCTCGGCGACGGTCAGATCGTGCTCGGCCCTGATGGTGTCGAAGACGTGCTTGAGCTCGTCCGGGACGAGGGTGTCGACGTAGTGCTGGGCGATCCGCAGATCGGTCTTCGCGAGCGTCATCTCCACGTTGGAGATGAAGTTGCGGAAGAAGTGCCACTGCTCGTGCATCTCGTCGAGCACGGTGTCCAGGCCCGCCTCGCGCAGCGCCTTCAGCCCTGACCCCACGCCGTACCAGCCGGGCACGATCTGCCGGGACTGGGTCCAGCCGAACACCCACGGGATGGCGCGCAGTCCGTCGAGCGAGACGCCCGAGCCGGGGCGGCGGGAGGGCCGCGAGCCCAGGTGCAGATCGGCGAGCTGGTCCACCGGCGTGGAGGCGAGGAAGTACGTCGGCAGGTCCGGGTCCTCGACCAGCCTGCGGTAGGCCGCGTGGGCGGCGTCGCTGACCACGTCCATGGCCGCGTCCCAGCGGGCCAGCGCCTCGTCGGACTGACGGGGTGACGTGTGCAGGGCGGAGGCCTGGAGCGTGGCCGCGACCGTCAGCTCCAGGTTCTCGCGCGCCAGCGACGGCACCAGGTACTTGTCGGAGATGACCTCGCCCTGCTCGGTCACCTTGATCTCGCCCTCCAGCGTGCCCCACGGCTGCGCGAGGATCGCGTCGTGCGAGGGGCCGCCACCGCGGCCGACCGTTCCGCCGCGACCGTGGAAGAGCCGGAGCCGCACGCCGTACCGGTGCGCCACGTCACGCAGCCGCCGCTGGGCACGGTGGATCTCCCACTGAGATGTCGTAATACCGCCGAACTTCGACGAGTCCGAGTACCCGAGCATGACCTCCTGGACATCCCCGCGCAGCGCCACGAGCCGCCGGTAGGACGGGTCGGAGAGCATGTCCTCCAGGATGGTGTCGGCGGCCTTCAGCTCGTCCGTCGTCTCCAGGAGCGGCACGATGCCGACCTTCGCCCAGCCGGCGTGCAGGTCGATCAGCCCGGCCTCGCGGGCGAGGACGGCGGCGGCGAAGACGTCGTCGGCGCCCTGGCACATCGAGATGATGTACGACTCGATGACCTCGGGCCCGAACACGGCGAGGGCCTTCTTGACGGTCTCGAACACCCCGAGCGTCTTCTCACCGGCCGCGTCGACGGGCGCGGGCGTCGGAGCCAGCGGCCGCCTCGACCGCAGTTCCTTCGCGAGCAGCTTGGTGCGGTACTCGCGAGGCATGTCCGAGTACCGCCAGGACTCCTCGCCGAGCCGGTCGAAGAGCTGGCCGAGGGCGTGGTGGTGGGCGTCCGCGTGCTCGCGTACGTCCATGGTGGCGAGCTGGAGGCCGAACGCGCCGAGCGTGCGGATCGTACGGTCCATGCGGCCGTCGGCGAAGAGGCCGCCGCGGTGGGCGCGCAGGGAGGTCTGGATGAGGGTGAGGTCGTGCAGCAGCTCGGCGGTGCCGAGGTAGTCGCGGCCGGGCTGGTGCGGGGTGTCCTTGGCCAGGCGGCTCTTGGTGTTCTCCAGCTTCTGCCGGATGCAGGTGGCCTTGAGCCGGTAGGGCTCCTCGGCGTTGAGCCGCTTGTAGCGGGGGCTGATCTCGGGCAGCAGCTCAAGGTCGGCCTGGAGGGACTCCAGCAGTTCCTCGGTCGCGCCCGTGTAGCGGATGGAGTTGGAGAGGAAGCCGCGCAGCTCGTCGATCGTCTCCAGGGCGTCGTTGATGCCGTGCTCGTGCTGGAGGATCAGGACGTCCCAGGTGACCTGGGGCGTGACGTTCGGGTTGCCGTCGCGGTCGCCGCCGATCCAGGTGCCGAAGGTGAGCGGACGGGTGTCGTCGGGCAGCTTGACGCCGACGCGCTCCAGCTCGGCGGTGAGGTCCTCCAGGACATCCCCTACGGCGCCCGCGTGCAGCTCGTCGAGGTAGTAGATGGCGTTACGGGCCTCGTCGGCGGGCTCGGGCCGGACGACCCGCAGCTCGTCGGTCTGCCACACGAGGTCGATGTTCTCGGCCAGCCGGGTGTCGTAGCGGCGGCGGTCGGAGGCGATGACCGGGGTCTCCAGGAGCGCGGCGATGCGCCGGAGCTTGTTGAGGACCGACCGGCGCGCGGCCTCGGTGGGGTGCGCGGTGAAGACCGGGCGGACGTTCAGGTTCCTGACCGTCTCGCGCAGGTGGTCGGGGTCGGCGTCCTTGAGGCGGTCGGCCGTCCTGGCGAGGAGACCGCCCTCGGCGGCCCGCCGGGCGCGCAGCTCACGGCCTCGGTGCACCTGCTCGGTGACGTTGGCCAGGTGGAAGTAGGTGGAGAAGGCGCGGACCAGCTTGGCGGCGGTCTCCAGTTCGGTGCCGCGCAGCAGCTCGGCGGCGGCCTCGCCGTCCTCCCGGGTGAGGCGGCGGACCTTCTCGACCAGTTCGAGCAGCTCGGGGCCCTCCTGGCGGACGAGGGTCTCGCCCAGCAGGTCGCCGAGGCGCCGGATGTCGGCGCGCAGCTCGTTGTTGGTCGTGGTGGCCTGGTCGTCGGCACTGCTCACAGGTGCGGCTCCTTGCAGTGTTTGAAGCTCGTCCGGAGGGAACCCGGACGGCGGTCCCGCGGCGGCTGTCGCATACGGGACGGACATCCGGGAAGAAAACAGAGCGGACCGCGCTGTCCGACCGACACCAAGGATAGGTGTCCACTCTGACGCGCGGTCTCACGGGCTTCGTCCACCGGTCGACGCACTGCCATACTTACGTCGCCGTAGGTTACGGAACCGTAGGGAAGTCCATGGTGAACTCATACTCGGCTCCCGCCGTCCGACGCTCCGCCTCCACCTCCGAACCCCACAGGGGACGCCCATGACCACGAGCTCCGATGTGATCGACGACGCCCCGCGGGCGAACGACGACGGCACCCCGCTGCCCGCCGCCACCCTCGGCGGCGAGAAAAAGGGGACGCTGGAACAGCTGACACTCCTCCTCTTCATCACCGTCCCGTTCCTGGCGCTGGTCGCGGCGGTGCCGCTGGCCTGGAGCCGGGGCGGGGTGAGCTGGCTGGACCTCGGCCTGCTGGTGTTCTTCTACTACCTGGGCTGCCACGGCGTGACGATCGGCTACCACCGGTACTTCACGCACGGCTCGTTCAAGGCGAAGCGCCCGCTGCGGATCGCCATCGCCATCGCCGGGTCGATGGCGGTCGAGGGCCCGCTGGTCCGCTGGGTGGCCGACCACCGCAAGCACCACAAGTTCTCCGACGCGGAGGGCGACCCGCATTCGCCGTGGCGCTACGGCGAGACCGTGCCCGCGCTGATCAAGGGCCTGTGGTGGGCGCACATCGCGTGGATGTTCGACGAGGAGCGCACCCCGCAGGACAAGTACGCGCCGGACCTGATCAAGGACCGGACGATCCGCGCGATCTCCCGCCAGTTCATCTTCTGGACGATGCTGTCGCTCGCGCTGCCCCCGCTGATCGGCGGCCTGGCGACGATGTCCTGGTGGGGCGCGTTCACCGGCTTCTTCTGGGGTTCGCTCGTCCGGGTGGCGCTGCTGCACCACGTCACGTGGTCGATCAACTCGATCTGCCACGCGGTCGGCAAGCGCCCCTTCAAGTCGCGTGACCGCTCGGGCAACGTGTGGTGGCTGGCGGTCCTGTCCTGCGGCGAGTCCTGGCACAACCTGCACCACGCCGACCCGACGTCCGCGCGGCACGGTGTGATGCGCGGCCAGATCGACTCCTCGGCGCGGATCATCCGCTGGTGCGAGCAGCTCGGCTGGGCCTATGACGTGCGCTGGCCGTCACGCTCGCGTATCGATTCGCGCCGTATCTCCGGTCCGGACAGCTCTCGACCCCGGAAGGAGTCGGCGGAGGCGGCATGATTGACGCCGTGGCGACCGATCCCAGCAGCACCCCGAGCAACGAGAAGCCCCGGCGCGCGCGCCGCACCCGGATGACGGGAGCCGAACGCCGGGCCCAGCTGCTGGAAGTCGGTCGCACGCTCTTCGCGGCGAAGGGTTTCGAGGCCACGTCGGTGGAGGAGATCGCGGCGAAGGCCGGGGTCTCCAAACCGGTGGTCTACGAGCACTTCGGCGGCAAAGAGGGCCTGTACGCGGTGGTGGTGGACCGAGAGATGCGCCGCCTTCTCGACATGGTGACCAGCTCCCTGACGGCCGGCCACCCCCGCGAACTCTGCGAACAGGCCGCCTTCGCCCTCCTCGACTACATCGAGGAGTACACGGACGGCTTCCGCATCCTGGTCCGCGACTCCCCCATCCCGCAGTCGACCGGCTCCTTCGCGTCCTTGATCTCGGACATCGCGACGCAGGTCGAGGACATCCTGGGCCGCGAGTTCAAGAGCCGGGGCTTCGACGCCAAACTCGCCCCCCTCTACGCCCAGGCCCTCGTCGGCATGGTCGCCCTCACCGGCCAGTGGTGGCTGGACGTCCGCCGCCCGAAGAAGGCGGAGGTGGCGGCCCATCTGGTGAACCTGGCCTGGCACGGGCTGGACGGGCTGGAGGCGAAGCCTCGGTTGATAGGGCACCGGAAGGCCTAGGACCGGGGCTCCAGGAACTCCAGCCGGTTCCCCACCGGATCCTTCGAGTAGAAGCGCCGGTGTCCGGGCAGGTTCTCGTCCCAGGTGACCTGCGCCCCGTGGGCCTCCAGTCGGGCCGCGTACGCCTCGATGCCGACGACCCGGAGCCCTGGGTGGGCCTTGGAGGAAGGCCGGAAGTCGGTCTCGATGCCCAGGTGGAGCTGGACCGCCCCCGCCCCGAACCAGCACCCGCCCCGTGCCGCCAGCACCGGCGGCTTCGGGATCTCGGTCATGCCGAGGGTGTCGACGTAGTAGGCGCGCAGCGCGTCCTCAGAGCCCGGCGGGGCCGCCAGTTGCACATGATCCACGGCCGCGAGCACCGCTCACGCCCCCTTACGGGCCACCGCGAACAGCCGCCGGAACGGCAGCACCGTGCCGTAGTCGGCCGCCGGATACGCCTCGCGGAGCAGGTCGCGGTACTCCGTCACGAACGCGTCCCGTGCCTCCGGATCGTCGGCGAGGGCGGTGAGGGCGGGACGCAGGCCGGTGCCCTTGACCCAGTCGAGGACGGGGTCGGGGCCGGGCAGGATGTGCTGGTACGTCGTCTGCCAGACGTCCGCCGCGCAGCCGAGGCGGGCCAGGCGGTCGAGGTAGACGTCGGGCGTGTGGACCGAGTCCTCGCGCCGGAGGACCTCCCCGAGCCGGCTCTTCCAGCGGGCGGTGGCGGCGAGTTCGCGCATCAGGGCGTGCAGGGGTGCGTCGATGTTGTCCGGGACCTGGAAAGCGAAGGTGCCACCGGGCACGAGCGCGGCAACCCAGTCACCGAAGCGGTCCAGATGCCCCGGCACCCACTGCAGCGCCGCGTTCGACACGATCAGGTCGTACGGCTCTGCCGGCGCCCAGGTCGTCGCGTCCCCGTGGGCGAAGTCGAGCCGGCCGCCACCCGCCGTGGGGCCGGCGTGGGCTGCGGCCTTCTCCAGCATCTCGGGCGAGTTGTCGTAGCCGGTGATGTGCGCGGTGGGCCAGCGGTCGGCGAGGACGGCGGTCACGTTGCCGGGGCCGCAGCCGAGGTCGGCGATGCGGGGTGGGGTGCCGGGGACGTCGGTGACGCGGGCGAGGAGGTCGGCGAACGGGCGGGCGCGGTGGCCGGCGTGCCGCAGGTACTGGGCAGGGTCCCAAGTCGTCGTCATAGCACCCACCTTCCCCCTTTAATTATCTCGATGTCAAGAGACTTTGAGACGAGTTAGTTGATGTCAAGAGACTTCATGTCGACACAACCACTACACTGATCGTCATGGAGGACGAGGTCGATCGGCTTGTCGCAGCGTGGCGCCGGGAGCGCCCGGACCTCGACGTGGAGCCGCTTGAGGTACTGAGCCGGGTGAGCAGGCTGGCCCGACACCTGGACCGGGCCCGCAGGCTGGCGTTCGCCGAGCACAGCCTGGAGCCCTGGGAGTTCGACGTGCTGACGGCGCTCAGGCGCGCGGGCAGCCCCTACCAGCTCTCCCCCGGCCAGCTGCTGACGCAGACCCTGGTCACGTCGGGCACGATGACGAACCGTATCGACCGGCTGGCGAAGAAGGGCCTGGTCGAACGGCTCCCCGACCCCAGCGACCGCCGGGGCGTGCTGGTCCGGCTCACCGAGGAGGGCCAGGACCGCGCGGACCAGGCCCTGGCCGGACTGCTGGCGCAGGAGCGCGCGATCCTCGCGGAACTCTCCCGCGCCCAGCGGGGCGAACTGGCGGGACTGCTACGCCAGTTGACCGCCCCGTTCGACAACATCCCCGGCTAGGTCGACGGGCCCGACCCCGGCGCGCCGGGCAAGAGCCACGGCCGCGAGAGTCGAGTGCACCCCCAACTTGCCGAGCACGTTTTGCATATGCGTCCGGACTGTGTGCGGGGAAAGGAACAGCCGCTCGGCGACGGCCTTCCGCCCCAGCCCCGCCACCATGCAGCGCAGCACCTCGCGCTCCCGCGGAGTCAGCGACTCCACCAGGCGCTCGCTCTCGGTGCGGTGCTTGCGCGCGGCCGTCAACTCGCGCAGGACCCCGGTCAGCAGGGCCGGCGGCAGATGCGTCTCGTCGCGCAGGACACCTCGGATGACGGTTAAAAGCCTGGACAGCGAACAGTCCTTGGCGACCCAGCCGGAGGCCCCGGCCTGAAGCGCCAGCGCGGCCCGGCGCGGGTCGTCCTTCTCCGCCAGGACGACCATCCGTACGCTCGGCTGGGCGGAACGGACCCCGGCGACCAGGGAGATCCCGTCCACCAGCCCGTCCTCGTTGCCCGCCTGCACGGGCACGGCGGGCCGGATGCCCTGCACATTGCCGCCCAGGTCTGCGTCGACCAGCAGGACGTCGAATCTGCGGCCCTCGGCGTTGGCGCGCTCCATGCTGCGCAGCGCGGCGGGACCACTGCCGGCCGCGGACACGTCGACATCGGGCTCGGCCGCCAGTGCCGCGGCGAGCGACTCGGCGAAGATGCGATGGTCGTCGACGACCAGGACTCGGATGCGAACCACGAAACCCCCTTCCCCAGGCTCCTGGTGGAGCAGGGGATACCTCATCGTCGGGAGACGAAGCGTTGGTTGCGGGTACGACGCCCGGGAGCGGCCGAAGCCGCACGGCCGCCGCCGTGCAGAAACTGCTACCCCCACATCGGGCGTCGTACCCGACTTGTCTCGCCCCCTGATCAGCACCGGCCCCCACCGGTGCTGTTCACAGGGTACGGCTGGGGCGCAGCAGCGGAAGCTAATTTGCAGAACTGACTGTCCGGCCCGTTTATGGTGAGCCGCATGTTTCGTATTGAGACGGAAGTCGACAGAGAGCGACGCGATCTGCTCCGCGCCCGCCTGCTCGAAACCAACACGGCCGCGTCCCCGGCCCTACGGGCCCTGCGCGGAACCCCTCGCGAACGTGAAGTTCCCCTTCAGGTCTGGGCGTTGGACGACACGGGCGACCTGGCGGGCGGAGCGGTCTGCCACACGTGGGCGGACTGGCTCCACGTGACCTATCTGTGGGTGGACGCCCGACACCGGGGGACGGGGCTCGGCTCCCGTCTGCTCGCGCGGGCGGAGCGCATCGCCCGCGAGGAGCGCGGCTGTGTGGCGGCCCGCCTGGAGACGTGGGACTTCCAGGCACCGGACTTCTACAAGAAGCAGGGGTACGAGGTGGTGTGCGTGATCCCGGACTATCCGCCGGGGGTTACGGAGTACACGTTGACGAAGCGGTTGGGGTGAGCGAACGGCTGCCGTGCCGTGTGGCCGTCCTCGGCCTGCTCGGTGACTCGCCTCAACCCGTACGCTCCGTCACCAGGTGCCTGTTGTCGTGCTCTTGGGAAGAATCCGGTGCAGGATGCATACCGATGGCCCCCACGCCACGCGTCTCCCCGCCCGCATCCGAGAAGACCAAGCGGAATGCCTTCAGGCTGCGGGACAGACTTCCACGGGACGGGTGTGGTTGGGGATATCGTTCCCCGGTCTGTCCCAGTCCTTCAGAGCCCGCTGTCTGCCACCGGTGCAGAACGTCGCGCACCTTGGCCCGGCTGGGAAGATCCCGCAGGCCAAGAGGCTGCGCGCCGGCTTGGAGTGCGTGCCACACCGCCGCCTCAGCCTTGTACAGGAGGCCGTCCCACAAACGTTTCCGCTGCGAGCCCTGCCGCAGTGATCGCGCGGCTCTTATGACATCGGGAAAGACCGACTGGGCCCGTTCGAAGGCAAGGTAGTACGGCAGATCCTTTTCCATACCCTTGACCGCGGCCGGCGCGGTCGACTCCATGGCTTCGGCCCATGAGTCGATCACGTCTTTGTGCTGCTTTTCCGGGTAACGCATGCGGACCAGGTGCGTTGCCAGGTCGTAGAGAGGGTCGCCGTACGTGGCAAGCTCCCAGTCGACAGCGATTACACGGGAGTCGGTCGTGAGGACAATGTTGTCGCGATGCAAGTCCCCGTGAAGCAAGCCGCAGGGACGGGGGGCCATGACCGGTACCTTCTGGGCCATTTGGGCCAGCACGTCCTCCGGAACTCCCAGCTGGCTGAACAGGCCGCCGTACACCGACCAGCTGGGTCGGCGGATCTGACGGTCGGCCAACTGCGTAAGAGCGGCCAGGTAACCCCGACTGTCCGAACCGTAACGAGGCCAGTCGTCAGGCAGCGCCGGTAGCTCTTTCCGGCCTAGCGCAGCTGTCTGGGCGAGGATTTCGACCATGGCCGAGATCCACGACTGCTTCACGCGCTTCCCGTCCGGGCACACAGCGGACAGTGGCTCGCCCTCCACGTAGCTGAGCACAGTCGCCGTGGCTGTACTGGCCAGGCATTGTGGAACGTTGGGCAGCACGCCTCTGAGCGAGCGCAGCAGCTGCGCTTCGGACCACGTTCTGATCACTACCGGGACGGCCTCCGGCCTCGGAACGCGCACGAGCACGTGAGTGCCGGGTTCGCCCCCACAGAGTCGGGCCATGGCTTCGGTGAGGGGCAGCACATAGTTGCGATTGTGGTGGCCGCGGCTCTCGGTGCCAATGTTCTGGGCCAGTTGCACGAACTCGTCGCTGGCATCGACTTCGATGGACACTTCACTCCTGGGAGACACCTGAAGCCGGGGTGCTCCCGCAGGCTGCTCGAGGGTTGGAAAACCTCTGGAGCATAGTGTGAAGCAGGCGTTCGTGAGTGCATTTCAGCCACTCGCGATGCCCATGGGTGTCACGTGGCGAGGTACTCCCACAGCGAATCGAACCAGTCCTGCTGGTTCTTCACCCAGGCAGCCTGCGCGTCGTCCACTTCGTCGCCTTTGTCGAAGTAGGTACCGGTGGCGCCGACGCTGAGGATGTCGATCGCGTCCACCTCTTCCATCCCGCCCAGCAGGATGCGCCGCCGGGCCAGCTTGTACATGGCTTGGAAGGACTCCGTCTCGTTGAGCAGGAACAACTTGAACATGGGTGCCACGGGAACGCGCCTGACCTCGAAGTCGATCTCCTGGACCGGGCCATACGCCCGGAGATTCTGCAGGGTGTCCTCCAGAGACGACAGACAGCGGTCGGAGATTCCCAACAGACGCTCCACCACCCTCTTGTCATCTGGTGCAGCGATGTTGCGCGGGACGGGCAGCGACATGTCCCTGGCCGGAAGCATCATCCGCAATCTGATCTTTTCCGGCGCGGCGACCGAACCATCCCGAACACGTTCCGTCTGGAGGCGGAGATAAAGGTCGAGCGATTCGGACGTCAAGCAGTAGACGTCGAGCCGCACCTCTTCCTGAGCAAAGACCCGCTCAACGAACCAGCCCATCTCCGCCTTCCGCATCCGGGCGGCGCCGTCCGCTGCGAAAGGGGTCTGCGAGGCCTTGATGACGCGCGAACCGCTGCCCTGACGGGACTTGATCCATCCCTCCGCACTCAGCTCCCGCAGGGCGCGCTGCACGGTGTCCCGGGAGACACCGAACGAGGTGGCCAGTTCTCGCTGTGACGGCAGCATGCCGCCCTCCGGGTACTCCTGGGCCAGGATGCGGCGACGCAGCTCCATAAGCACTCTCTCGACCGCTCCGCCGACCTCGTCGCGTCCGTCGTCACTCACACAACGACCGTACCTCGCAAGGGCGGTGGAGAAAACCAGTTTCAGTCAGGTTGGCAGACCAGTTGGACTGATGGTTACGGGATCAAGCAGCCCGGGGATACCAATCGTGAGCCAGTTTGGTCCAATTGGCCGACTTCACTGAATCGGACGGGGGTCCTGCATGGTCGCCAGGAATGTTGCGTGGTTCATAGTCCGGCTCGTTGTCGAGCAACAGCTCCGGACACCGTATGGAGTCCTAGGTGCAGCATTCCTGGGCCTGGTCTCCCTTCTCGTGATCGCCTCGCCCGAGGCAACGAAGAAGGAGGAGCCTCCCAAAGAGGCGAAGGGCAAGGGGCTTCCCAGGGGCTGGTGGGTGCTTGTGCTGCTCTGCCTGCTGCTGGCTCATGCTCAGCTCACTTGAGCACGTCCCAAACCTCCTCCAGGGAACGCACGATCCGCGACGGTTCCACCCCCGCTCGCAGGAATGCCCGAACCCTGGGGAGGTTGTGCGCGTATCCCAGAAAGGGGACGTCGGCGGCCTGTGCCGCGTCGTAGTCCGTTGTCGCGTCACCGAGCATCAGCGCCTCCGACGGGTCGGCACCCATCGCCCGGAGCGCCAGCATCAGGGAGTAGGGGTGCGGCTTCATCAAATGGAGGTCACGCGTACGCCCGTAAACGTGCGGGAAGAAGCCGTCGAGCCCCTCGGCAGCAAGATAAGCGGCGGCCGCCCGGGCCGAGTTGTTGGTGCTGATGGCCAACCGGACACCTGAGTCGGCCCACGCCTGGATCACGTCCCCGGCATGGGGGGTCGCAACGGCGGAGTCGACGGCTTTCAGTTCCTCTCGGGTCAGCCACTCCTCCAGTTTCACTATCTGGTCGGAGTCCGGATGCCGCTGACTGATGGCGACCAGCATGCCGTGCGGGTCCTTGCTTAAACGTTCCTCCGTGGGCAGCACCTTGAACTGCTCGTGCGGTCCGAGTGAGTCGACCAACTCCTTGGCTATTTTGGCTGCGGAGTGCCCTGCGAACAGCTGGCAGATGGGACCGTCGAGGTCCCATAAGACGTATCGAACCGAGGACATCAGCTTCCGGAGATCTTCAGCCGAGGCTGTGTCCGGCTCAGTCGTGGGTGCATCAGGGGTCATCAGGAGAGTGTCAGGTTCGCGGCGACGCTTTCCCAGAGGGCAGGGACCGGGGTCTACCCGAGTTCCCCCGCCCTCCACCGAACGAGGAGACGACGAACCCCGGATCAGCCCACCCGCCGAGCCCCCGCCGAAGGCACCGCCAAAAACACCCGAGGCGCCGTATAACCGGCCCCCGCGAACGCCTCCTCCACCGCCTTCGTGACCGTCTCCGCGTCCGCGGCCTCCACCAGCACAACCGCCGAGCCGCCGAAGCCGCCGCCCGTCATGCGGGCGCCGAGGGCGCCGGCGCCGACCGCCGTGTCGACCACGAGGTCCAACTCGGGGCAGGAGATGCGGAGATCGTCGCGGAGGGAGGCGTGGCCCTCGGTGAGGACCGGGCCGATCGCCCGTACGTCTCCCGCGTCCAGCAGGGTGATGACCTGGTCGACCCGGTGGTCGTCGGAGACGACGTGGCGGACGTAGCGGCGAATCCGTTCGTCCGACAGGCGGGCCAGGGACGACTCCAGGTCTTCGTACGCCACGTCCCGCAGGAAGGGGACGCCGAGTTGGCGGGCGCCCTCCTCGCAGCCCTCTCGGCGTTCCGCGTACGCGCCGTCGCCGAGGGCGTGCTTGACCCTGGAGTCCACGACCAACAAGGACAGGCCCTCCGACGCCAGGTCGAACGGGATCTGACGGATCGACAGGTCCCGGCAGTCGAGGTGGAGCGCGTGGCCCTCCTCGGCGCAGGCCGAGGCCGTCTGGTCCATGATGCCGCAGGGGACGCCGACGAAGTCGTTCTCCGCGCGCTGCGAGATGCGGGCCAACTCCGGTCCGGAGAGGCCGAGTTCGAAGAGGTCGTTCAGGGCCAGGGCCGTGACCACCTCCAGCGCCGCCGAGGACGACAGGCCCGCGCCCGTCGGGACCGTGGACGACAAGTGGATGTCCGCGCCCGTGACTTGGTGGCCCGCCTCGCGCAACACCCAGACCACGCCCGCCGGATACGCGGCCCAGCTCGTGTTCGTGCGCGGGGCGAGGTCCGCCACGTGCAGTTCCACCACCGGGCCCTCGATGTCCGCCGAGTGGAGGCGCAGGACCCCGTCCGTGCGGCGCGACACCGCCGCCACCGCCGTGTGCGGCAGGGCGAGCGGCATCACGAAGCCCTCGTTGAAGTCGGTGTACTCGCCGATCAGGTTGACCCGGCCCGGCGCGGCCCAGACGCCCTCGGGAGCGGTGCCGTACAGCTCCTCGAAGCCCTCAAGTACACCCACGTGTTCTCTCCTAACCCTTCGATACGTTCTGCGCGAACGCCCACGCGTCCGCGACGATGCCCGCGAGGTCCGCGCGGGTCGGGTTCCAGCCGAGGCGCTCCTTGGCGCGGGTCGCCGAGGCGACCAGGGAGGCCGGGTCGCCGCCGCGGCGCGGGGCGACGACCTCGGGGATCGGGTGCCCGGTGACCTGGCGGACGGTCTCGATGACCTGGCGGACGGAGAAGCCCTCGCCGTTGCCGAGGTTGCAGATCAGGTGCTCGCCCGGTGTGGCCGCCTTCAGCGCCAGCAGGTGCGCGTCGGCCAGGTCCGCCACGTGGATGTAGTCACGGACGCAGGTGCCGTCCGGCGTCGGGTAGTCGTCGCCGTAGACGGAGATCGCGTCCCGCTTGCCCTGCGCTACCTGGAGGACCAGGGGGATGAGGTGCGACTCCGGGTCGTGGCGCTCGCCGCAACTGCCGTACGCGCCCGCCACGTTGAAGTAGCGCAGGGAGACCGCGCCCAGCCCGTGGGCCGCCGCCTCGCTCGTGATCATGAAGTCGACCGACAGCTTCGAGGCGCCGTAGGGGTTGGTCGGGGAGGTGCGGGCGGTCTCGACGATCGGGACCTCCTCCGGCTCGCCGTACGTGGCCGCCGTAGAGGAGAAGACGAGCTTGCGGACTCCCGCCTCGCGCATCGCGGCCAGCAGGGCCATCGAGCCGCCGACGTTGTTCTCCCAGTACTTCTCAGGCTTGACGACGGACTCGCCGACCTGGGAGAACGCGGCGAAGTGGAGGACGGCGTCGTAGGAGGAGTCGAGCCACTTGGCCGCGTCGCGGATGTCGCCCTCGATGAAGGTGGCACCCGCCGGGACGCCCTCCCTGAAACCCGTGGAGAGGTTGTCCAGGACGGTGACCTCGTGGCCCGCCTCCAGCAGGTGCTGGGCGACCACGCTGCCGACGTAACCCGCCCCGCCCGTGACCAGGTACTTACCGCTCATCAACTCGCTACCTCTCGCAGTCGCTGTGCCGCGAACTCCGGCGGCACGTCGTTGATGAACACGCTCATGCCGGACTCGGAACCCGCGAGGAACTTCAGCTTGCCGGACGTACGGCGAATGGTGAAAAGCTCGAGGTGGAGCGCGAAGTCGTCCCTGCTCACACCCTCGAACTCCTCCAGGGTGCCGAACGGCGCCTGGTGCCAGGCGGCGATGTACGGCGTCGGAGGCTCGCCCTCACCGAAGATCCGGTCGAAGCGCCTCAAGAGTTCCAGATAGACCTTGGGGAACTCTGTGCGCGCCGCCTCGTCAAGACCGAGCAGATCGGGCACGCGGCGCTTCGGGTACAGGTGGACCTCGTAGGGCCAGTGCGCCGCGTACGGCACGAAGGCCGCCCAGTGTTCACCCTCAAGGACGACCCGCTCACCGGCGAGTTCACGCTCCAGAACGGCGTCGAAGAGGTTCTCCCCGCCGGTCGCCTCCTTGTGCGCCGCGAGTGAACGCAGCATCAGGGCGGTGCGGGGCGTGGTGAAGGGGTACGCGTAGATCTGGCCGTGGGGATGACCGAGGGTCACCCCGATCTCCTCGCCGCGGTTCTCGAAACAGAAGACCTGCTCGACGGAGGGAAGATGCGACAACTCGGAGGTCCGGTCGGTCCACGCCTCCAGGACGAGGGCCGCCTGCTCCTCCGTCAGCGAGGCGAAGGACGCGTCGTGGTCGGAGGTGAAGCAGACCACCTCGCAGCGCCCGGAGTCCCCGGCCAGCGAGGGGAAACGGTTCTCGAACACGACGACGTCGTACGAGGAGTCCGGGATCTCGCTGAGCCGGTCGCCCGTCGTCGGGCAGAGCGGGCACTGGTCGGCCGGCGGGTGGTAGGTGCGGCCCTGGCGGTGCGAGGCGATCGCCACCGAGTCGCCGAGCAGCACGTCCCGCCGTACCTCCGAAGTGGTGACCGTGCGCTCCAGCGGGCGGCGGTCCACCGCGTCGCGCACGGTGTCGTCCCGCAGGTCGTAGTAGATGAGCTCACGACCGTCGGCCAACCGGGTCGAGGTCTTCTTCACGCCGGGCTCTCCATCCGTACGTACATCCACGCCACCATCCACGCCACCATCGACGCCACATCCGGGCTTCACACAGAACTAAACACATCAAACCACCGATCCCCCCAGTCGTCACCATCAAAATCAAACAAAGAACACCAAACGCAGAACACACACAAGGTGAGCGCTTGATGCAGAATCTGCAGCCCCCCACCTCCCTCGCCGCCGAGCTCCGGCTCCCCACCGACGGGCTCGACTACACGATCCTGGCGATCTACTTCGTCGTCGTCCTCGGCATCGGTCTGGCCGCCCGCAGATCGGTGAAGACGAGCCTCGACTTCTTCCTCTCCGGACGCTCCCTGCCCGCGTGGATCACGGGACTCGCCTTCATCTCGGCCAACCTGGCCGCCACCGAGATCCTGGGCATGGCCGCGAACAGCGCGCAGTACGGCGCGTACACCGTGCACTGGTACTGGATCGGCGCCATCCCGGCCATGGTCTTCCTGGGCCTGGTGATGATGCCCTTCTACTACGGCTCGAAGGTGCGCTCGGTCCCGGAGTTCCTCCTCCTGCGCTTCGACAAGTGGGCACACCTGCTGAGTTCGATCCTGTTCGCCTTCGCAGCGATCCTGATCGCCGGTGTGAACCTGTACGCCCTGGCGATCGTCGTCGAGGCGCTGCTGGGCTGGCCGCAGTGGGTGGCGATCGTCGTCGCCGGTGCCTTCGTGCTCGCGTACATCACCCTCGGCGGACTGTCGTCGGCGATCTACAACGAGGTCCTCCAGTTCTTCGTGATCCTCGCGGCCCTCATCCCCATCTCCTACCTCGGCCTGAAGAAGGTCGGCGGCTGGGACGGCCTGACCGACAAGCTGGACGCGACCCACGGCCACAACTTCACCACCGCGTGGGGCGGCACCGGCATCGGCAGCGTCAACCCGCTGGGTGCGAACTGGCTGACCATCGTGCTGGGCCTGGGCTTCGTGCTGTCGTTCGGCTACTGGACGACGAACTTCGCCGAGGTGCAGCGGGCCCTCTCCGCGAAGAACCTCTCCGCCGCCCAGCGCACCCCGCTGATCGCCGCGTACCCGAAGGTCTTCATCGTGTTCCTGGTGATGATCCCGGGCCTGGTGGCGGCGGCGCTGGTCCCGAAGATCGGCACGAGCGGCTCGGACCTCCAGTACAACGACGCGATCCCGTACCTGATGGAACAACTGCTGCCCAACGGCGTCCTCGGCATCGCGGTGACGGGGCTGCTGGCGGCGTTCATGGCCGGCATGGCGGCCAACGTCTCGTCCTTCAACACGGTCTTCACGAACGACATCTGGGCGAAGTACGTCGTGAGGGACCGCGAGGACGAGTACTACGTCCGCTTCGGCCGCCTGATCACGGTGATCGGTGTGGCGGCGTCGGTGGGCACGGCGTTCCTCGCTTCGTCCTTCTCGAACATCATGAGCTACCTCCAGACCCTGTTCTCCTTCTTCAACGTGCCGATGTTCGTGGTCTTCATCGTCGGCATGTTCTGGAAGCGCGCCACCCCGAAGTCCGGCTTCTGGGGCCTGCTCGCGGGCACGGTGACGGCGATGGTCAACTACTTCGTGATGTACAAGAAGGACATCATCAGCATCCCCTCCGACCAGGGCGCCAACTTCGTCTCCGCGATCGCCGGGTTCGTCGCGGGTGCGGTGGTCATGTTCGCGGTCTCCCTGTTCACGCAACCGAAGCCGGCTGCGGAACTCCAGGGCCTGGTCTACGGCACGACGTCCCCCGGCATGACCGAGGCACCCGCCGCGGGCGACGACGCGTGGTACCGCCGGCCGGCCCTGCTCGGCTGGGGCGCGGTGGTCCTGGCCGCCCTCTGCTACATCCCGTTCTCGTTCTAGCCGCGGAGGATTGAGAGACCATGTCCGAACACTCCGAACACGATCTCCAGCGTGAAGTCAGCGAGTTGGAGGGTAAGTCGACGACCGCGTCCCGGCTGTTCGATCTACGGCTGATCATCGGCGGGTTGTTCGTCGTCTACGGCGTGATCGTCACGATCGCGGGGATCAACCCGTCGGATTCGTCGCTGGACAAGTCCGAGGGCGTCAACATCAACCTGTGGACCGGGATCGCGATGTTGTCGCTCGGGATCTTCTTCCTGGGGTGGCTGAAACTGCGGCCCACACCTCCGGTGGAAGTGACGGACGTCGCGGAGGAGGAAGAGAGGGCTTAGGACGACGGCTGCCGGGTGCGGGTGGGCTGTGGCTGGTCGCGCTATTCCCCCACGAAGAGTTCCGACGGGTCGGTGACGTGGTTCGCGCGGTCCAGCCAGGCGTTGAGTTCGTCCAGGTCCGTGGAGGCGAGGATGCGGTCGCGGACGGCCTCGGGGACGTCGATCCGGCGCCAACCGAAAACACGGAGAAGCATCTCCGCCGTCGCCTGTACGCGCCCCTCTTCGCGCCCTTCCTCCCGCACCTGCTCCGCCAGCGGGTGTCGCCAGAAGTACTGGATCGCCGTCATCAGGTCCCTCCACATCTGCTGCGCCTGGCGGTCCGCCAGGCATGAGTCGACGAACTGCACGAAGACCGCGGCGCTGTCCGGGTCGATGGTCCGCAGGGCGGTTGCCAGGTTTTCCAGTATGGCGGCGGCCTGCGGACCCTTGCCATGTGTCATCGCCGAAAGCACCGCGAGGGGTACGTCCCGTTCGGCCTCCCGCTCGTCCGCGATCACCGGCACGTTGTCCGGACCGAGGACGAAGGGTCGTACCGTCAGCGAGGGGCATCCGCGCACCCCGAGATGAATGGGCTCCGCCGCCCAGCGGGCCGTGGCGCTGCTCTGGGTGATGACGATGAGCACGGGCTCGCAGCGGTACTTCTCGTGCAGGTAGCTGAGGTAGTACGGCCAACTGCCGCGTTTCCTCTTGTCGATGTCGCTCTGCGACTCGACAACCAGGAGATAGACGCCCTCCTCGGTCTCCGCCCGCAGCAACGTGTCCACGCGTCTCTCGACCGGCTCGATCTCCGTGAGATCCACGTTCATGGCCGCGAACTCACGCGGCTCCGGCAGGGGAACACCCAACACGTCCTGAAGAGCACGGGTGAGCAGCGCGGGATCCTTCTGGAAGATCCGGTGCAGCGCCTCGTGCGACGAGCCGACCATCAGTTCTCCTTTCGGTACGACATGATCAACGAGCTAGGCCGCGGCGAGGTCACACCACACGTACTTGCCGCGCCGGCCGTTTCTCGACAGCGGCTGCCAGCCCCAGACATCGGCGCAGGCCTGGACGAGGGCGAGGCCGCGTCCCTCCTCGGCGTCGAGCAGATTCGCCAACTGGCCCGGCGACTCCGGTGGTTCGGGGTCCGCGTCCCATGCCCCGACCCGCAGCACCCCCGCCGACCACCGCACCCCGAGCATCGCCGGCCCCTTGGTGTGCAGTACCGCGTTGGCCACCAGCTCCGCCGCGAGGAGTTCGGCGGTGTCCGCGACGCCGATGAGTCCGTGCACGGTGAGGACCAGGCGGAGGGTGCGGCGACAGACGGTGACGGCACGGCGGTCGTTCGGGACGGAGAGGGAGTACTCCCAGGGTTCGGACTCGGTTTCGGGCATACGTGAACTCCGTTGATGGTGTGGGGAGTTGATGCGGTTCACGGGCGGTGGCCTGTCACGCCGTCATGGCAGGACGGGGTGGTGCGCTTCCGGGGTCCCGGGTTTCGCAGCGTGTGCGTCGCGTCACCGACGGTACGGGTAAAATTTGGAACAGTGCAAGTCGTTGTCGTAATCTGCCCCCCGAACGAGTCACCGCCCCACGGCAGTTGGGCCGAGAGAGGAAGCCATGCCACGCAGACGGCAAGTCACCGCGCGCCAGGAACGCCTGGGCATTGAACTGCGGAAGCTGCGTGAGACAGCAGGCCTCAAAGCACGGGAAGCCGCCACGCTGGTCGGGTCCGACTCCGCCCAGATGAGTCAGATGGAGTCCGGAATCGCTGGAGTGGGCGAGGAACGCGTACGCAGCCTCGCCGCCAATTACTCCTGCGAGGACGAGGAGTTGATCGATGCGCTGATCGCCATGGCCACGGATCGGACACGCGGTTGGTGGGAGGAGTACCGGGGGCTGCTGCCCACGTCGTTCCTGGACCTGTCCGAGCTGGAGCACCACGCCACCTACCGCTGGGACGTGGATTTCCTCCATGTCCCCGGCCTGCTCCAGACGAAGGACTACGCTCGCGCGGTCTTCTCGCACAGAGTGCCAGCACTTCCCCCGAGAGACCTCGAACTGCGGGCGGAACACCGGATGAAGCGACACCGCATCATCGAGGGTGCCCAACCGACTCCGTACGAAGCCGTAGTGCACGAGGGGGCCCTGCGCATCCGGGTCGGCGACCGTCCCGCGTCACGAGCTCAGCTCACCCGCATCCTGGAACTCTCGGAAGCGGACCACGTCACCGTACGTGTCATCCCGTTCGACCTGGATGGATTCATCGACGCCGGAAGCGCCATGGTGTACGCGGGTGGCACTGTGCCCAAGCTGGACACGGTCGTGCGGGACGCACCCCACGGTTCCTCCTTCGTCGACTCCGAGGCTCAACTCAGCAGCTTTCGAACGCTTTTCCGTAGAGTGAAGGGTGTGTCACTCGACCCCGAACGCTCGCGTGACTTCATCCACAGGCTGACGAAGGAACTGTGAGGCGCACCATGACACCCCCGGCCAACTGGCAGAAGTCGTCCTTCTCCGGCGGCGGCGACGGCAACGCCTGCCTCGAACTCGCCACCACCCCCACCACCCTCCACCTCCGCGAAAGCGACACCCCCGCCACCTTCCTCACCACCACCCCCACGGCCCTCGCCGCTCTCCTCCACGGCATACGCGCCGGTCGTCACGACTGACCCGTGTCCACGCCCGTCGACTCCAGGAACGGCAGATACGCCGCCTCGACCCTCCGGGCGTCGCGGCGGACGTACGTGCGGGCGTCGTTCGGCGCGGTGCCGTCGTAGATGTCCGTAAGGAAAGCAGTGGGCCTGACAGCCAGGAAGGCGTCCCGCCAGGGGTAGCGCCTGCGGGCACCGGGCGGGCCGATGACGGCCCAGGCCCAGTGCAGCGCCAGCAGTGCGGTGGCAGGGTCCTTCGTCGCCTCGCCCTTGCGGACGGCAGCCGCGTGTTCGCTCCTGCTCATGGCCTCCCACGCGACGCGGGACTCCTCCCGCACCCACCTCTGATCCATTACGCGTCCGGCCCCGCCGAATTGTTCAGGGGGCCTGCACGGTCCAGCAGTCCCGTCCTCGCTGCCAGTGCCGCCGCCTCCAGGCGCGACCCCACGCCCAGCTTCATCAGCACCCGCTGCACATGCGTACGCGCCGTCGACGGGGCTATGCCCATGCCCGCCGCGATCAGGCGGGTGTCCTCGCCGTCTGCCACCCGGACCAGGACTTCCACCTCCCTCGGCGTCAGCATCTGCAAGAGCCGTTGGCCCTCGTCGTCGGGCTGGGCCGCCGGGTTGAGCAACTCGCTGAAGGCTCCCTGGAGCAACTGCGGTGCTACGGCCGCCTCGCCCGCCCTGGCCTTCATGATGGCGCGCTCCACGCCCTCTATGCGCTCGTCGTGGCGGACGTAGCCCGAGGCGCCGGCCGCGAAGGCCGCGGCGATGCCTCGGGGGCTCGGGACCGGGCCGAGGACCAGGACCGCGACCTGCGGGCGTTCGCGTTTGATCTTCACCACCGGGTCGAAGATGCCCGGCTCGGCCGGTGTCGCCGTGCCCAGCAGGCACACCTCGGGTGCGCGGGTGATCACCAGTTCCGCCGCGCCCGCCGCGGGCGCCGCCGCGGCCAGCACCCGGTGTCCCCGCAGCTTCAGTGCCGAGGCCAGTGCCTCGGCGAGCAATCGGTGGTCGTCGACCACCATCAGCCGCACTCCCATCGAGCAACCCCCCAGTCCCCCCAATGGATGCCCACTATGGATGCCCACTGGTCCTCAAGAACAGAGGGCCCCCAGCACCCCCGTCCTTCATGCCCCCGGAAGCTACACGCTTGTTCGACGTTGCGCTGCCCCTACTGGAGAGAAGTGCCCCGGATCGACTGACTTTTTCGCATTCCGGGGCATTCACGGGTGATGAGGGTGGTGAGAGAGAGGTGTGAAGGGAGGGGTGGTTCAGCTCGCCGTGCCGAAGGCGATCGCCAGGTCCTTGTCGTCGGTGGAGGACGACGAGGGCTTGTCCGCGTAGACACCCGACATGTACAGGTGACCCTGGGAGTAGAGGATCTCCGAGTAGTCCGGCAGGAAGCTGGTCTCCGTGTCCCGTACCGTCTCGGTGCTCGGGTTCTCCAGGAGCGTCGTCTCCTTGAAGGAGTTGCCGTCGATGCTGACGACCTGGCCGCCCTTGTCGTAGGGCGGGGACTTGTAGGCGAGCAGGTTGCTGCCGTCCATGCGCAACGGGGTGATGGTGTAGCCGTCGCCCGCATCGGCGCGCTGGCCGGTCTGCTTGCCGGTGGCGAGGTCGAAGGCGACGATCTCGTTGGTACGGCTGTAGGAGTCGCCGGAGCCGTCGTGCTCCTCGGTGGGGACGTACAACCGGTCGTTCCCTACGGCGAGTTCGGTGCAGTACTCGACGCGGGTGATGCCGTCGCAGCGGCCCGCGTACTGCTTGCCCGGTGCCGGGATGTGGGCGCGCAGCGCGCCGGTCTTGTTGTCGATGGAGAAGAAGTCGGAGATGCCGCTGCCGTCGCCCGCGCTGTCGCCGACGTCGGCCGCGACGACCAGCGGGTCGGTCGACACGACGCTCGCGTACTCGATGCCCTGGGCCATCTTGTAGTCCGAGAGCACCTTCCCGGAGGTCGGGTCGATGGTCTGGATGTGGAGCTGGGGCGAGTCGTACGTGCCGCACCTGCGCACCGCGACCAGTTTGGCGCCGCCGCCGTAGCCGGCGTCGTAGCAGTCGGCGACCTTGGGGCTCCACAGGACCTTGCCGGTGGCGATGTCGAAGGCGGCGCCGCCGTCGGTGGAGCCGACGGCGACCGTGTTGGCGCTGACGGTGACGTTCTCGAAACTGATCGGCTGGTCACCGGAGTCGGCGGTCTTCGTCCACAGCTTGGTGCCCGCGTTCAGGTCGATCGCGGCGATCTGGCTGCACCCGTTGGAGGGCTTGGCCTTGGTCGGCATGGCGGGCTCGTAGATGATCGCCGTTCTGCCGTCGGTCGTGGTGTTCTTGGTGGCCTGGCAGACCGGGCCGGGGAGCTTGATCGTCCACAGCTTGGCGCCGGAGTCGCGGTCGTAGCCGTCGACCTCGGCGGCCCCGCTCTTGGCGTACACCTTGTCGGTGAGCCAGGAGCCGGAGGTCACCATCGTGTCGCTGACCTTGGGCATCGGGACCTGGAAGAGGACCTTGGACGCGGTGTCGGCGGGCACCTTCTCCTTGCCGCCCGACGTGGTGCCACCCGTACCGCCCTTGCTGTCGGAGGGAGTTGAGTCGGCACTCGTCTTCTTGTCGTCGGCCTTGTCGTCCTTCCCGGACGAGGACGAGTACCAGATCCCGCCGCCGACGATCAGCGCGATCACCACGACCGCCGCGGTGATGATCACCGCGGACGCCCCGAACTTCCGTCCGCCGCCGCCCGGCCCGCCCGGCTGCGGGTGCAACGGCATGGTCGGCTGACCCGGCTGGCCAGGCCCCGGGTAGCCGTAACCGGGCTGCTGGCCATAGGGGTTGGGCTGCTGCCCGTACGGCTGCTGCGGGGGCTGCGCGTACGGGTTGGGCTGCTGGCCGGGGTAGCCGTAGCCCGGCTGCTGGGGCGGAGGGGGCGGGGGCGGTGCCTGCGGGTAGCCGTAGCCCGGCGGGGGCGGGGGCTGCTGCGGGGGCTGGTCCTGGGGCGGGCCGAAGCCGCCCGGCTGCGGGGGCTGGTTCGGCGGGGGCGGGGGCGGCTGGGTCATGACGGGTACCTCGGGGACGGTCGACGGAAGCGGAACGGAAGCGAACAGGACGGCGGGAGGCGTCACTTGCCGTACGCGAGCATCAGCTTCTCCTTCGTGTCGTCATTGCCGTTCAGCCGGGTCGAGGAGATGTAGAAGCGCCCGTCGACGTAGTCGACGTCCCGGGAGAAGAAGCTCGACTCGATCTTCGCGGTACCGGCAGGCAGCTGGAGCAGCTTCGTCGTGGTGTGCGAGGAGCCGGCCGTCGGGACGGACACGACCTGGCCGCCCGCGTCGTAGGCGGCCTCCACGTAGGCGATGAGCTTGCCGCCCTCGACCTTGACCGGCAGCATCGACTCGTCCGCCGGGGACCTGACGCGCCACTTCTCCTTGCCGGTGGCCAGGTCGATCGCGACGATCTGGTTGGGGCCGGTCGTCGAGTCGGTCGGCAGGTAGAGGGTGTTCGCGTCGGCCGCGACGGCCTCGCAGCCCTGGAGATCGTCGTTGAAGGTGCCGCAGCCGGGTGCGAAGGACGCCTTGGAGTCGACCTGCGAGCGCACGGAACCGTCGCTCTTCAGCGTCGAGATGTTCCAGTGCTTGTCGTCCGCGTCGGTCATGTAGAGGACGACCGGGTTCACCGAGTACACGTGGGAGACCGTCCAGCCCTTGGGGATCGCCTTCGTCCACTTGACGCCGCCGGTCGCCGGGTCCAGTTCCTGCACCTCGTCGTGCTCAGTGTCGGAGCCCGCCCCGCAGGACGAGACCACGAGCAGCTTGTCGCCGCCCGCGAACCCGGACGGGAAGCAGGCCGCGCCGTACTTCTTCTTCTCGTAGAGCTGCTTGCCAGTGGCGAGGTCGTAGGCCACGCCCGACTGCGAGCGGCCCACCATGAGGGTCTTGCCGGTGATGGTCAGCCCGATGCTGAGCGCGCTGTCGAACAGGTCGCCGTCCGCGACGGTCGCGGTCCAGCCCTTCGCCCCGGTGTTCAGGTCGAGCTGCTGGAGGTGGTTGCACTTGGCGTTGTCGCTGACACCGCTCATGTAGGCCACCACGACCTTGTCGTCGGCGGACTTCTCCGGGGTCACGGCGCAGATCTTCTGCGGGAAGGTGATCGTGGCCCAAGCCGGGTTGCCGTTGCCCACGTTGTAGGCGACGACCTCCTTGTACGCGGCCTTCACCGCCGTCCTGCCGGTGATCCACATTCCGGGGGCGTCGGCGCCGGAACCGGGCGCGTCCGGCGCCTCCTTGTACCAGAGCACCTTGGCCTCGCCGGACTTGCGGCCCTCGTTGAGGTTCTCGGGGTCCTTGCCCCCGTCGCCGCTGCCGTCACCGGGGTTGGCCGGGTCGTCGGTGGTGCCGGACGCGCTGGGGCTGCCGCTCTTCTGCGCGACCGGCTTCTTGTCCCCGCCGCCGGTGACCGCCCACACCGTGCCGCCGACGACCAGCAGACCGGCGACCGCCGCCGCGATCAGGAGCGCGGGCCTGCCCTTGAAGGGGCCGCGGCCGGAGGGGGGTTGGGGCGGGGCGAACTGCGGTGGCGGGGGCGGGGGGTAGCCGTAGCCGCCGTAGGGGCCGGGCTGTTGGGGCTGCTGACCGTAGGAGCCGGGCTGCTGCGGCTGCTGGGCGTACGGACCGGGCTGCTGCGGCTGGCCGTAGGGACCGGAGTTGTACGGACCCGGCTGCTGCGGGTAGCCGTAGCCGGGCGCCGGAGGAACCGGAGCGCCGAAGCCGCCGGACGGTGGCTGTGGCGGTTGGTTCGGCGGCGCTCCGTAACCGCCGGACGGCGGCTGTTCGGGCGGCTGAGTCATCAGCGGCTCCCCCTCGTTCACTGATTTTTAGCCACGCCCCGAGATTCGCGAGGACCCGGAGGCGCGTTCAAGCAGGTCTCAGACGGCCCTTTCTATCACTCGGCTGTCCATGGACAACGGGCCGGTTCACCCCTGTACCCAAGGGAGAACCGGCCCGTGACAGCCCCGTTATGCGCCTTCACGCACCTTTCACGCGTCCTCGGCGAGTTCCAGCCACCTCAGCTCCAGCTCCTCGCGCTCGCCGCCCAAGTCCCGGAGCTGCGCGTCCAGTTCGGCCACCTTGGCGAAGTCCGTGGCGTTGTCGGCGATCTGCGCGTGCAGCTTGGCCTCCTTCTCGGAGACCTTGTCCAACTGCCGCTCGATCTTCTGGAGTTCCTTCTTCGCGGCCCGCTGGTCGGCGGCGCTCACGGCGGGCGCGGCCTTCTCCACGACGGGGGCGGCAGCGGCGGCGGCCTCCTCCATACGGTGGCGCCGCTCCAGGTACTCGTCGATGCCGCGCGGCAGCATCCGCAGGGTCGCGTCGCCGAGGAGGGCGTACACCTTGTCGGTGGTGCGCTCGACGAAGAACCGGTCGTGGGAGATCACGATCATCGAACCGGGCCAGCCGTCGAGGACGTCCTCCAGCTGGGTCAGTGTCTCGATGTCGAGGTCGTTGGTGGGCTCGTCGAGGAAGAGGACGTTGGGCTCGTCCATGAGGAGCCGCAGGAGCTGGAGCCTGCGCCGCTCACCGCCGGACAGGTCGCCGACCGGCGTCCACTGCTTCTCCTTGTTGAAGCCGAACGTCTCGCACAGCTGCCCGGCGGTCATCTCCCGCCCCTTGCCGAGATCGACCCGCTCCCGCACCTGCTGCACGGCCTCCAACACCCGCAGCGTGGGCTTGAGTTCGGCGACCTCCTGCGAGAGATACGCGAGCTTGACCGTCTTTCCCACGACGACCTTGCCGGCCGCGGGCTGGGTCTCGCCGTCGCTGCGGGCGGCGTCCGCGAGGGCCCGCAGCAGGGAGGTCTTCCCGGCGCCGTTGACCCCGACCAGGCCGATACGGTCGCCGGGGCCGAGGTGCCAGGTGATGTGCTTCAGCAGCACCTTGGGACCGGCCTGGACGGTCACGTCCTCCAGGTCGAAGACGGTCCGGCCAAGGCGCGTGGAGGCGAACTTCATCAGCTCGCTGGTGTCGCGCGGCGGGGGCACGTCCGCGATCAGTTCGTTGGCGGCCTCGACGCGGAAGCGCGGCTTCGACGTACGGGCCGGGGCGCCCCGGCGCAGCCACGCGAGCTCCTTGCGGACCAGGTTCTGCCGCTTGGTCTCCTCGGTGGCGGCGATGCGTTCGCGCTCGGCGCGGGCGAAGACGTAGTCCGAGTAGCCGCCCTCGTACTCGTAGACGTCGCCCTTCTGCACGTCCCACATGCGGGTGCAGACCTGGTCCAGGAACCAGCGGTCGTGGGTCACGCAGACGAGCGCGGAGCGGCGCTCGCGCAGGTGCTGGGCGAGCCAGGCGATGCCCTCGACGTCGAGGTGGTTCGTGGGCTCGTCGAGGACGACCAGGTCCTGGTCCTCGATGAGCAGCTTGGCGAGCGCGATACGGCGGCGCTCGCCGCCGGAGAGCGGGCCGATCACGGTGTCGAGGCCCTGCGGGAAGCCCGGCAGGTCGAGCCCGCCGAACAGTCCCGTCAGGACGTCGCGGATCTTGGCGTTGCCCGCCCACTCGTGGTCGGCCATGTCCCGGATGACCTCGTGGCGTACGGTCGCCTCGGGGTCGAGCGAGTCGTGCTGGGTGAGGACGCCGAGGCGGAGTCCGCCGGAGTGGGTGACGCGGCCGGTGTCGGACTCCTCCAGCTTGGCGAGCATCCGGATGAGGGTGGTCTTGCCGTCTCCGTTGCGGCCCACGACCCCGATCCGGTCCCCTTCGGAGACACCGAGCGAGACACCGTCGAGCAGGGCACGGGTGCCGTACACCTTGCTGACGTTCTCGACATTGACCAGGTTGACGGCCATTTCTCTCCTGACAGGGGGGACGGTCAGCCTCCCAGAGTAATGCGCGGCGGGAGGCTGACGATCCGCGCAGGTCAGCGAGCTGCCGCTGCCCTGACCTCGCTCAGCAGGTCGTACATCGTCTGGCCCGGGCAGTCCGTCTGGAGCCAGTCCCGGTGGCCGCTGACCGTCTCGTTGTCCTTCTTCACGCCGTTCACCGGGTTGGTGTAGGTGATCTTCGCCTGGGGGTCGAGGCCCTTGAAGCGGGCGATGACCTTGATGAGGCGGATCAGCGACGCCTTCGCCGCGTCGGTCGGGGGCTGGGACACCAGGGTGCCGATGAGGGCGATGCCGAGGTTGCCCGAGTTGAAGCCGGCCGTGTGGAAGGCGGTGACCAGGTTGCCGTCGGAGTTGAAGGCCGGGACGGGATCGTCGCCGGAGTAGCGGCCCTCGTAGACGACACCCGCCTCGTCGATGAGGAAGTGGTAGCCGATGTCGCCCCAGTCGAGGGTGACCGCGTGGTACTCGTAGATGCCCCGGACGGTCGCGGCCGGGTCCGGGTCGGCGTTCGGGGTGTCCGTGTGGTGGACCGTGATCGACTGCAACGGGTAGTACGCCTCGGGGGTGTTGACCTTCCCGTCCTTGTACCGCTTGGACTCGTCGGCGCCCCAGGCCGGGCGGGAGAGGTAGCGGACACCGCGGACGCGGGTCGGCTCGGACGGTACGTGGAAGGTGCGGCCGGGGCCCCGGGTGCAGTCGATCGCGACCGTGTGTACGTCCGTCGCGCCTGCCGGTGCCTTCACCTCGTAGCTCGTGGCCTCGTCGGCCGCGATCAGGGCCGTGCCGCCGCCGTCGACGGTCGCGCAGCCGGTGCCGGTGGGCTGCCAGGGGCCGTCCGCGAGGCGGATGCCGGCGCCGTCCTGGTCGCCGGTCCAGCGGAGGCCGACGTAGGACGCGGCGAAGGCCGTGGTGGCGGGGGCGGTGCCGGTGGCGGTCGCGGTGCGGGTGGCCGGGAAGGTCTCCGGCTCGGTGCCCGAAGGGGCGCTGTTGGTGCTCGTGTCGGAGTCGGTGGCCGCGAACACCACCGGGGTGAGGGCGGCCCCGGCGGCGACCGCTCCGGCGGCCCCTATCGCGCCGCGACGCGAGAGGGACCTCTTCCTGCGGTGGGACGGGGTGGGGGACGACGAGGTGGGGGTGTCGGACACTGAAGTGAGCCTTCCAGCAAGTGCACTTGAAGTATCAAACGAACCTATCCGTCCCATCCGCCCCACCTGTACTGCGATTGCGGTACATCTGTGTGGAGATGGTGGGGAGGGACCCGGCGGTGCCTCAGGCTCCCGCACCGCGCAGTCGCTGCTGCGGGACGAGGGCCGAGGCCGGTGCCAACCCCCGTCCGCCGGTGGCCTGTTGCTGTTCGCCCACGGGCATGTCGTCGCGCATCAGGCCTTCGGGGATGAGTACGGCGGCCGTGACGCCGCCGCTGCGCGAGTGCCGTATCTCGACGCGCAGGCCCTGGCGTTCGCGCAGCCGGTTGACCACGAAGAGGCCGATCTGCTTGGCGTCGAGGAGGTCGACCTTCTCGGACTGGATCTTGCGGTTGGCGTCGGCCAGCGCGTCGTCCTTCATGCCGAAGCCGCTGTCCTCGATCTCGATGAGGACGCCCTCCTTCAACCGGGCCGCGCGCAGCTGCACCTGGGTGCTGGGCGGGGAGAACGCGGTGGCGTTCTCGACCAGTTCGGCGAGCAGGTGGATCACGTCGGCGACCGAGCCGCCGGTCAGTGACACCTTCGGTACGGCCCAGATCTGCACGCGGGAGGAGTTCTCGATCTCGGCGACGGCCGCGCGCAGGATGTCGGTCAGCGGGATCGGGTCGCGCCAGCCGCGGCCGGGTGCGATGCCGGAGAGGATCAGCAGGCTCTCGGAGTGGCGGCGCATGCGGGTGGCGAGGTAGTCGACGCGGTACAGCTCCTGGAGTTCGGACGGGTCGCGCTGGCGGCGCACCATCGCGTCGAGCAGGTCGAGTTGGCGGTGCAGGAGGACCTGGCTGCGGCGCGCGAGGCTGACGTAGACGCCGGAGATGCCGCTGAGGAGTTCGGCGCGTTCGGAGGCGGCCCTGAGGGCGGCGCGCTGGACGGCGGTCAACGCGGTGCCGACCTGGGCGAGTTCGTCACCGGCGAGGCGGCGCATGGGGGCCTCGGCGTCGATGTCGACGCCCTGTCCGGCGTGCAGTCGGCGCATGGCCCGCGGGAGGCTGCGGCCGGCCACTTCGAGGGCGGAGTTGCGCAGGTCGAGGAGTTCGACGATGAGGCCGCGGCCGACGAGCACGGAGACCAGCAGCGACAGCAGCACGCCGACCAGGCCGAGGACGACGGCGATCCCGGAGGCGCCGAGCGTGTCCCAGCCGAAGGGGTCGGCGGCGGCCGTGGCTCCCGTACCGGCCTTGGTCTCGGCCGCGTCGAGCCCGGTGAGCACTCCGCTCGCGGCGGAGTCCCAGCCGCGCAGCAGTCCGCCGGAGACGGCGGAGGTGCCGGGGCCCGCGCTGCGCACCCGGTTCTCGACGGCCTGGAACTGGGCGTAGCCGGTGCCGTCCAGGATCTTGCGGTACGCCTTGCGGTGCTCGGCCTTGAGGTCGGCGACCGCGGGTTCGAGCAGCTCGCGCTGCGTGGCGACGGCGCCGACGAACAGCGCGTACTGGTCCTGCGTCAGCTCGCCCCCGGCGCGGGCGGCGCCCAGCAGCGCCTGTTCCTGGGCAACCGCCTCGCGGGCCCGGGAGAGTTCGAGCACCACGCGTGCCTCGGAGGCGTCGGCGGCGGTCTTGTCGCCGGTGAGGGCACCGGTGACGGAGAAGCCGTGCTCGACGATCGCCGAGTAACTGGCGTACGTGGCGGTCGACTTGGCGCTCTTGGCGGTGGCGCTCAGACGCAGCGCCGCGAGGCCGTCGGCGTCGGCCTCCAGTTTGTCGATGCGGCCCGGCAGCGAGGAGTCGATGAGTGCCGCGTCCGAGCTGGAGTCGTTGACGCCGTAGCGCAGTGCGGCGGCGGCCGTGTCGGTGACCTTGGTGGCGGCCTTGAAGGCGGCCGGGGCGGCAGTGCGGCGCAGGGCGGCGGTCCGCTCGCCCTGCACGGCGGTGATGAACTCCGCCACGGGGGTGAGGAGTTCGGAGTTGACGTCCTTGGCGGTCTCGGTGTCGGCGATGCTCGACGCGGTCGTCACCGCGGCGAAGCCCCACAGGGCCATCAGGGACACGACGGGCAGCATCAGCAGGGCGACGATCTTCGCGCGGACGGATCTGGGGCGCAGTCGGGCCGGTGCGCGCAGCACACGCATGGGGGACCTCGTTCGGGAGGGGAAGTGCGGGTGGTTCGAACGGCGCTGTCCGCCGGGGGAGTTGGCGGGCCGGTGCCGTGAGGAGAGCCGAAGCGGGCTCAGACCGTGGCGAGTTGGATCTCGCGCAGCGATTCGGGGGCGGGGCCCCGGGGCGGGGGCCGGTGCCGCGAGGAGCCGAAGTCGGCTCGGGCCGGGGCGTGTTCGACGCCGATCGGCGGCCGGCAGCGGCGCCCCGGAGAGCGGGGGCCGATGCCGTGGGGGCGGTTGAAGTCGGGTCGGTCCATGACGTGTTCGGCATATCGATCGACGACCGGCGCCCGAGGGAGCGGGGAGCCGTTGCCGTAGGGCTGGTGGAAGTCGGGGCGGGCCGCGGTCGGTTCGGAGCTCACGCGGCGACCCGTGCCGTGGCGGCCGAAGTGGGTTCAGACCGTGGCGAGTTCGGCCTCGCGCAGCAGCTCGGCCGCGAAGGCCGACTCGTGGCGCTTGCCGGTCGGGGAGAGGGCGACGTAGGCGGAGGCCAGGAAGAGGAAGGAGCCGAGGACGACGGCGAGCGGGAAGATGAACTCCGTCGCGGTGGCGCCGGAGAGGGTCGCGCCGCTGGGGGCGAGGGTGACGCCCACGGCGTACATGCCGGTGTAGTGCATGGTGCTGACCGCGAGTCCCATGACGAGGGCGGCGAGCGTGGCGAGGACCGGGCCCCGGACGATCAGGGTGAGGGTGAGGGCGGCGGTCGCGGCGACGACGGCGATCACGATGGAGGCGATGACCAGCCAGGGGTCGTAGGAGATCTGGCCGTGCAGGTCGAGCGCGGCCATGCCGGTGTAGTGCATGGCGGCGACGCCGAGGCCGGTGCCGAGTCCGCCGAAGGCGACCGAGGTGACGCGGGAGCGGCCGTATCCGGCGGTGAAGACACCGGCGGCGACCACGCCGATCGACATCAGCAGGCTGAGGACGGTGAGCGGAACGTCGTAGCGGATGGGGGTGCCTTCGACGCTGAAGCCGAGCATGGCCACGAAGTGCATGGTCCAGATGCCGGAGCCGATGGCGACGGAGGCGAGGGTCAGCCAGTTCCGTTTGGAGGCGCCGTCCGCCTCAAGTGCCCTTACGGTGCAGCGCAGTCCGAGCGCGGCGCCGACGCAGGCCATCGCGTAGGACAGGACCGGGGTGACCCAGCCGGCGCTGAAGTGGTCCATGTGGCCCATGGGGAGGTTCCTCTCGGGCGTGGCGCGGCGAGACCGCGCGCGCAGGGAGTACCGCCGGTAACGAGGACCGGGGTCGGCTGATCATGCCAGCCGTACCCTGTAGGACATACGCCGTGAAAGGGATCATGGGGTTGATTGGCGAACATTAAATCAATGTGGTTTCGATAACACCGCACACGCGCGTTTTCGCAGTTCAGGCGGGGTTTTCGTGTGTCTCGTGTGAAGGTCGGGCGATCACGGTCGCGCCGGCCGCCGGACCCGCCGCCGTACGTACCGTCCGGCATGTTCCCGACGCCGTCAGCGCCTCGGCCACCTTCGCAGCCGCCCCGGGGTCGCGGGCGAGGAACGCCGTCGTCGGGCCCGAGCCGGAGACCAGCGCGGCGAGCGCGCCCGCCGCGCGGCCCGCGGCGAGGGTGTCCGCGAGTTCCGGGAAGAGCGAAAGGGCCGCCGGCTGAAGGTCGTTGGAGACGGCGGCGGCCAGCGCGTCCGGGTCGCCCTTCGCGAGCGCGTCGAGGAGTGGCTGCGAGGCGACGGGTTCGGGGATGTCGACGCCTTCCGCCAAGCGGTCGAACTCCCGGAAGACCGCCGGGGTGGACAGCCCGCGGTCGGCCATCGCGAACACCCAGTGGAAGGTGCCGCCGGTCTCCAGTGCGGTGAGCTGCTCCCCGCGCCCGACGCCCAGCGCCGCCCCGCCCACCAGGCTGAACGGCACATCGCTGCCCAACTCGGCGCAGATGTCCAGCAGTTCGGCCCGCGAGGCACCGGTGCCCCACAGCGCGTCGCACGCCACCAGCGCGCCCGCGCCGTCCGCGCTGCCGCCCGCCATCCCGCCGGCGACGGGGATGTCCTTGGCGATGTGGATGTGCACGGCGGGGTCGTGGCCGTACCGCTCGGCGAGTGCTACGGCCGCCCGGGCCGCCAAGTTCGTGCGGTCCAGGGGGACTTGGGCCGCGTCCGGGCCCGAGCAGGTGACGCGGAGTTCGTCGGCCGGGGTCACGGTGACCTCGTCGTACAGGCCGACCGCGAGGAAGACGTTGGCCAGGTCGTGAAAGCCGTCGGGGCGCGCCGCGCCGACCGCGAGTTGGACGTTGACCTTGGCGGGGACGCGGACCGTCACGCTCACTTACTCGGACTCCTTGGGTTCGGCCTTGTGTTCCGCGATGCGGGCGAACTCCTCGACCGTCAGGGACTCGCCGCGTGCCTGCGGGGACACCCCGGCCGCGACGAGCGCGGTCTCGGCCGCCGCCGCCGAGCCCGCCCAGCCGGCGAGCGCGGCCCGCAGCGTCTTGCGGCGCTGGGCGAAGGCCGCGTCGACCACGGCGAAGACCTCGCGGCGGTCGGCGGTGGTCTTCAGGGGCTCCGTCCTGCGGGTGAGCGACACGAGCCCGCTGTCCACGTTCGGCGCGGGCCAGAAGACGGTACGGCCGATGGAGCCGGCCCGCTTGACCTCGGCGTACCAGTTCGCCTTCACGGACGGGACGCCGTACACCTTCGAACCGGGCGGCGCGGCCAGCCGGTCGGCGACCTCGGCCTGGACCATCACCAGGGTGCGCTCGATGGTCGGGAAGTGCTCCAGCATGTGGAGCAGGACCGGTACGGCCACGTTGTAGGGGAGGTTGGCGACCAGGGCGGTGGGGGGCGGGCCCGGGAGTTCGGTCACCTGCATCGCGTCGGAGTGGACGAGCGCGAAGCGGTCCGCCCGCTCGGACATGCGGGCGGTGACCGTCGCCGGCAGTGCGCTTGCCAGGGTGTCGTCGATCTCCACCGCCGTGACGCGGTCGGCGACTTCCAGCAGGGCGAGGGTGAGTGAGCCGAGGCCCGGGCCTACCTCCACGACCACGTCGTCCGGGCGGACATCCGCGGTGCGGACGATGCGGCGGACCGTGTTCGCGTCGATCACGAAGTTCTGGCCGCGTTGCTTGGTGGGGCGTACGCCCAAGGCTGCCGCCAGCTCGCGGATGTCGGCTGGGCCCAGGAGGGCGTCGGGGTTGCTGCTCACGTACCTAGGTTACGGGGCCGTCTGATGGGTGCGGCGCCGTCCTGGCTGGTCGCGCAGTTCCCCGCGCCCCTATGGGGGGCGAGCCCCCCAAACCCCCCATCTCAGCCGTGCAGTCTCGTTCCGCAGTGCGGCCATGGGCTCGCGCCTCTCCGCACGTACAGCTTCTTCGCCCGGAACGTCTGCTCCTCCGCGCTCGCATCCTGCGGGCGGCCCGACCCTCCCAGGCTGTGCCAGGTGTGGGTGTCGAACTGGTAGAGGCCGCCGTAGGTGCCGGAGGGGTCCACCGCGCCGGGGCGGCCGCCGGACTCGCAGGTGGCGAGGCCGTGCCAGTTGAGCTGGTCGGCGCCCTGGACCGAGGTGGGCATCGGTTTGGTGCCGACCCTCACCAGCTGGGAGCGGGGTTCCTGGACCAGTTCCTCGTCGATGCGGCGGGGCTTCTCCTTGACGCCGTTGACCGTGCGGAGGGAGTACGTGGCGCGGCGCAGGCCGGGGCGGCCGGCGCGTTCGACGACCTCCGTGCCCTTGAAGAGGGTGGGGTCGTCGGTGCGTTCCACCTTGAAGGGGATCGCCTCCTCGCGGACCTCGCGGGTGCCGGTGATCCGCAGGACGGTGATGGTCTGGCCGTCGCGCGGGAAGCTCTCGGGCGGGACCGAGGTGGTGTCCTCGCCGTGCAGGCCGATGCCGGCCTCGCCGACCGCCTCGCCGACCGTCGCCGCGTTGGTGCGGATCGTACGGGCGCGGCCGTCGGCCATGATCGTGACGGTGCGTTCGGTGCGCACGTCGAGGGCGAGTCCGGCGCGGCCGATGGGCTGGGAGCGCGAGGTCGAGAGGTACGCACCCTCCGCGCGGACGCCGAGCTGTTCGAGGGCGCCGTCGACCGTCTGTGCCGTGGTCCACACCTCGCGCCGGTGCCCGTCGATGGTGAGCCGCACGGGGCGGCCGTAGCGGACCGCGACCTCGTCGCCGCTGGCGAGGTCCGCGTCCGGGCCGGGGGCCACCACGTCGTGCTCGCCGACCTCGACGCCCTGCTCGGCGAGGAGTTCGGTGACGTCGTCGGCGAAGGTGTGCAGCTTGCGCGGGTGGCCGTCGACGCTCAGCTCGATGGCCTTGTCCTTGGCGACGAACGCAGTGGTGCCGCCGGCGAGGAAGGCAACGACCAGCGCCTGCGGGACCAGCCGCCGCATGGTGGAGCCCGAGGAGGCCGTACGGTCGGCTCTTCGTCTGCGGTCCGCGCGGCCCGGCGCCGCGGTCACCGCCTGCCGCGGGAACACGGGCTCCGGCGCCTCGTAGGCGGGCCGGTACGTGTCCTCGTACACCTGGGTCGCGTCGGTGTACTCGTCGGTGTACACATCGGCGCGCACACCGCGGTCGTACGTCTCGTAGGTCTCGTAGTTGCTCACGCCGACACGCTCCAGAAGGCCAGAAGGGTCCGGATCGGGCCAACAGAACCTAGCGGAGTGACCGTCACTCTCCAAAGCGGCACGGCTACTCAGGGTTGTGTTCGAAAGGGGCGCCGAGTGTTTGTGGGGCCTCAGTAGCCAAAGGCGCGGGCCGTGTTGGCGGCCAGTGCCGTCGACAGGGCGTCCTCGTCGATGCCCCGGACGGCCGCCATCGCACGGACCGTGACCGGAATGAGATAGGGCGCGTTCGGCCGTCCGCGGTAGGGGGCCGGGGTCAGGAAGGGGGCGTCGGTCTCCACGAGGACCAGCTCCAGGGGCGCCACTGCGAGCGCGTCCCGCAGGTTCTGGGCGTTCTTGAAGGTGACGGTGCCGGCGAACGACATGAAGTACCCGGCGCTCGCGCAGAGTTCGGCCATCTCGGCGTCGCCGGAGTAGCAGTGGAAGACGGTCCGCTCGGGGGCGCCCTCCTCCTTGAGGACGCGCAGCACGTCGGCGTGGGCGTCACGGTCGTGGATGACCAGGGCCTTGCCGTGCCGCTTGGCGATCTCGATGTGGGCGCGGAAGGAGAGTTCCTGCGCCGCCTTGCCCTCGGGTCCGGTGCGGAAGTGGTCGAGGCCGGTCTCGCCGACGCCCTTGACGTGCGGCAGTCCGGCCAGGCGGTCGATCTCCGCGAGGGCCTCGTCGAGGGCGGCATCGCCACCGGGGACCCTGGCGCCCTGCCGCGACCACCCGTCGGGGTCGCCGTGCACGATGCGCGGGGCCTCGTTCGGATGGAGGGCGACCGTCGCGTGGATCGCGTCGTGGCGGGCGGCCGTCTCGGCGGCCCAGCGCGAGCCCTTCACGTCGCAGCCGACCTGCACGAGCGTCGTGACACCGACCGAGGCCGCCTTGGCGAGCGCCTCCTCCACCGTGCCGGACTGCATGTCGAGGTGGGTGTGGGAGTCGGCGACGGGCACGCGGAGGGGTTCCGGGAGCGGAGGCGCCGCGTTCTTGTCGCCGGAGGCGGAGGTGGAGGCGGAGGTGGAGGCAGGCATGCCCCGATCCTACGAAAGGGACATGCCCGCCCGGTCGCCGGAGGCGGTCAGCTCGCCTTGCGGTGGAACGGGTGCAGAAGATCCGACAGGTGCCAGTGGTGTTCCCGGGGCTCCGGCAGCGGAGTCACGGAGTCGTCCGTCTCCTCCGCCGCTGCCGCCGCCCGGGGCCGGGGCGCCTGGTACTGCCGCTGCGCCGCGTCCTGTACCGACGACACCTGGCCCGCCCGCATGATGCGCACGACATGCCCGTCGCAGTTGTGGCACGCGGGGCGGCTCAGGGGCGACGGCACGACCTGGCCGTCCGCCACGTACATCACGAACTGGTGGCCGTCGGTGTCGACGTGGTGCTCTATCTCGTATGCCTGCTCCCAGCCGTGCCCGCACCGCATGCAGGCGAAGGAGTACGACTCGTTCACCACGGCGGTGGCAGCGCCCCGGAGGCCGGTCTGCCCTGCGATCTCACTCATGCCAGCTCCTGCTTGCTTTCCGCTGGACAAGCGCCCCCGCGAGGGGATTCCCCCCGGAATCCCGATGGAGGCGAGGGACGGGTGCGTCCCTCATACCAGTGGACGCCTCCGGCAGGGCGAACGCACCAGACCTGTCGTCTGTTGGAGGCGATTTGGACTTTCCTTGTCGAATCGCCCTTCCGACCCGGTCGGGACTTTGCATTCGGCGACCGCGCTTTGCCCCGCCATGGGGCGCCCGCTCATGGGAGGAGCGCCCTGCTCAGAGGGGACTGCGCCCCAGCTCAGAGGGGATTTACGGGCGGGCTCGGCGGGGCTTTCGCGCAGGCTTCAGAGGGACTTTTGCGCGGTCTTGGCGGCCACCACCGCATCGAACACCTCGCGCTTGGGAACGCCCGCTTCGACCGCGACCGCGGCGATCGCCTCCTTCCGCCGCTCCCCCGCCTCCTCGCGCACCCGCACCCGCCGCACCAGCTCCTCCGCGCCGAGCTCCTCGGCCTGCTCCGGCGCCCCCTCCACCACGACGGTGATCTCGCCGCGCACACCCTCCGCCGCCCACGCGGCCAGCTCGCCGACCGGGCCGCGCTTGATCTCCTCGTACGTCTTGGTCAGCTCCCGGCACACGGCGGCCCGCCGCTCCGCGCCGAACGCCTCCGCCATCGCGGCGAGGGTGTCGTCGAGCCGGTGCGGTGCCTCGAAGTAGACGAGGGTGCGCCGCTCACCGGCCACCTCGCGCAGCCGCGACAGCCGCTCGCCCGCCTTCCGCGGCAGGAACCCCTCGAAGCAGAACCGGTCCACCGGCAGCCCCGACAGCGCGAGCGCGGTGAGCACCGCGGACGGCCCCGGTACGGCGGTCACCTTGATGTCCTTCTCCACGGCGGCGGCGACCAGCCGGTACCCCGGGTCGGACACCGACGGCATCCCCGCGTCGGTCACCAGCAGCACCCGCGCGCCGCCCACCAGGGCCTCGACCAGTTCCGGGGTGCGCGCGGACTCGTTGCCCTCGAAGTACGACACGACCCGCCCCTTGGGCTGCACGCCGAGCGCCTGGGTCAGCCGGCGCAGCCGCCGGGTGTCCTCGGCGGCGACCACGTCGGCCCCGGCCAGCTCCGCCGCGAGCCGGGGAGGGGCGTCCTGAATGTCGCCGATGGGGGTGCCCGCCAAAACAAGGGTTCCAGTCACGTTCCCATCCTCGCAGGGCCGACAGATCCGGACGCATCCGGACCGAGACCGCCCATGCACGGGACTCACACAGCGCTGTTCCCTACGATGGCGCGGTGACCAGTACCGCGTCCTCCACGGACACCCGGCAGGGCCAGGCCCCACAAGAGCAGCGGCCGTCGTGGCAGCAGCGGCTGCGCCGTTTCGGCTACACGGCGGGGCCCAGAAGCGACGTACGGGACCGGCTGGCGCCGCCGTACGCGGAGCCCAGCCCCCGGCTGTGGGCGGCGCTCGGCTTCTCGCCGGGGCTCGTCGACCGCCTCACCCGCTGGTCGGGCTGGGGCGGCCCGCTGCTGGTCACGCTGATGGCCGGCGTGATGCGCTTCTACCACCTGGGCAGTCCGAAGGCGGTGATATTCGACGAGACGTACTACGCCAAGGACGCGTGGGCGCTGGTCCACCGGGGCTTCGAGGTCAACTGGGACAAGAACGCCAACGACCTCATCCTCAAGACCGGCGGACACGTCTCGATCCCCACGGACGCGGCCTACGTCGTACACCCGCCGGTCGGCAAGTACGTCATCGGCATCGGCGAGCTGATCTTCGGCTTCAACCCGTTCGGCTGGCGCTTCATGACGGCGCTGCTCGGCACGCTGACCGTCCTGATGATCTGCCGCATCGGCCGCCGCCTCTTCCGCTCCACGTTCCTGGGCTGTGTCGCGGGCGTCCTGATGTCGCTGGACGGCCTGGCCTTCGTGATGGCCCGCACCTCGCTGCTCGACGGCGTGCTGATGTTCTTCGTGGTGGCCGCGTTCGGCTGCCTGCTGATCGACCGCGACAGGGCCCGGGAGAAACTCGCGGCGGCGCTGCCCGCCGACGCCTACGGCCTGGTACGCCCCGACGCGCGCACCGGCGACACCCTCTCCCTGGGCTGGCGCCCCTGGCGCTGGACGGCGGGCCTGCTGCTCGGCCTCGCGATCGGCACCAAGTGGAACGGCCTCTACATCACGGCCGCCTTCGTCGTGATGATGCTGCTGTGGGACGTCGGCTCCCGCAAGGTCGCGGGCGCCCGCAACGCGTACGTGGCGGTCCTGAAGCACGACCTGGGGCTGGGCTTCCTGGCCACGATCCCCGTCGCCGTCGCCGTCTACCTGACCTCCTGGATCGGCTGGATCCTCTCCCCCGCGAACGGCACCGGCGGCTACTTCCGCAACTGGGCCGCGACCGACGGCAAGGGCGGCACCTGGAGCCACGTCCTGCCGGACTGGCTGCGCAGCCTGTGGCACTACGAGCACGAGGTCTACGAGTTCAACGTCGGCCTGCACTCGCCGCACACGTACATGTCCAACCCCTGGAGCTGGCTGGTCGACGGCCGCCCGGTCTCCTACTTCTACGAGTCCCCGTCCCCCGGCGCGGACGGCTGCCCGGTCAACGCCGGCGACAAGTGCGCCCGCGAGGTCCTCGCCATCGGCACCCCGATGCTGTGGTGGGCCGCCTGCTTCGCGATCCTCTACGTCCTGTGGCGCTGGGCCTTCCGCCGCGACTGGCGAGCGGGCGCGATCGCCTGCGGCGTCGCGGCCGGCTACCTCCCCTGGTTCCTCTACCAGGACCGCACGATCTTCTTCTTCTACTCGATCGTCTTCCTGCCGTTCCTGTGCCTGGCGGTCGCGATGCTGATCGGCGCGATCATCGGCCCACCGGGCTCCAGCGACACCCGCCGGGTCACGGGGGCGGTCGGCGCGGGTGTACTGGTGTTGCTGATCACGTGGAACTTCATCTACTTCTGGCCGCTGTACACGGGGACATCGATTCCGATCGACCAGTGGCGGTCGCGGATGTGGCTGGATACGTGGGTGTAGCTGGGCGGACGTAGCGAGGGGGCGCGGCAATGTGCCGCGCCCCCTTGGGCGTTGCTGGCCCTCAGAGGTCATCTCGCGTGGCAGGTTCCGCGAGCTTCTTGAGCAACTCGGGGCGGTGGCGCGCAGCCCATGGCAGGCTCATGGCACATGATCGATGAATTCGCGAAGATCAGCCTGCACGGGAGACTGCGGCGGGACCGTGAGGCGCTGCTCTGGAAGCTCGACGGCCTGTCCGAGTACGACGCCCGGCGGCCTTTGACGGTGACCGGGACCAACCTCCTCGGCCTGGTCAAACACGTGGCCAGCGTCGAGGCCAGGTACTTCGGCGAGGTCTTCGACCGGCCGTCCCCGGAACCGCTGCCCCGGTGGCAGGACCACGACGGCAGCGATCTGTGGGCGGCCGAGGACGAGACCCGCGACCAGATCGTCGAGTCCTACCGGCGCACGTGGGACCACTCCGACGCGACGATCGACGCGCTTCCCCTCGATGCCCCCGGCCACGTGCCGTGGTGGCCGGAGCCTTACACCGACACGAACCTGTTCGCCGTCCTGGTCCACGTCCTCGGCGAGACCAACCGGCATGCCGGGCACGCCGACATCCTGCGCGAAGGCGTCGACGGCCGAACCGGGATGCGTCCCGAACACGAGCTGCGGATCGACGAGGACGCCCGCACGGCCTACTGCGCGAAGATCGAACAGGCCGCCAGATCGGCCGCATCGCTCAAGGCATAGAAGGCTGTCGTCATTGGTCCTGCTGCCGCTGCCTGCGACGCATCCTCGTCGCACTGACGACGGCGACGAAGAAACTGCCGCCCACTGTCATCGGGAGTTCAGAGGCGAAGGGCCTCAGAGGCGGGTTTTCAAAGAATGTTCGAGCGCATGCGATTCCGATCAGGCCGCCAGTCAGGATGATCGCCCACAGGATCGGTACGAGCAGCCATGTGCTCCGGGTGCTCAGCCAAGACTTCACGGGATCAGGCACTCCTCAATCGACGTCGCCGGCTCGACGAGCCCTGGTGAACAATCCGGCCCGGATCTGAAGCACCACGCCGAGCACGACGAGTCCCAGGGCAAGAGCGGCAACAACCAGCCCCACTCCGGATGAGACGCCGAGAAGCCTGGCTCCGCCGTCCAGAACGAAGCCGCCGCCCATCGCTGTCCGACCCCAACCGGATGTACGCGACTGCGCGTGCGGTGCGACTCCCCGGCCGATCAAGGCCAACACGCCCACGACTACGACGAAGCAGCCCGCACCCAATGTGATCCACCCAGACATGGCACCCCCCGCGGGAAGGCTACTGGACGGCCGCGACAGCCGCCGCAGTCATCTGCCGTGCCGTCGTCACGAGCGCCGCGACCGCCTCGTCGGGAGACAGGTCGCAGAGGTCCAGCAGTGCGAAGAGTGACTCCGCGCTGATGACCAGGGCGAGGCCGCGGACCAGTTGGTCCACGGTCTCGCGGTGCTCGGGGCCGCAACTGGCCGCCCAGGGGGCGAGGGCGTGTTCGATGAGGCCGAAGCGGTGGGCGGGGCGGTCCTTGGACGTCGACGGCTTCGCGATGGTCGCGGCGACGACCGCCCGCACCGCGCCCTGTCTGCGGAGCACCGCCCGGGCGAGGACCTCCGCGGCCTGGCCGATCCGCTCGACCGGGTCGTCGCTGTCCGTGCGCGAGCGCAGGACCTCGACCAGGTCCTGTGTCATCACGGCGGCACGCAGGAGGGTGACGAGGTCGGGGAAGTAGCGATAGGCGGTCGCTTCGGAGACCCGTGCGTGGGCCGCGACCGTCGGCATCGTGATCTCCGCCCCGGTGTCGGCGAGGTCGCGGGCGGCCGTGACGATCGCCGTCCTGGTGCGTTCCATCGTGTTGCTGAGCCCGTTCGGGCGGCTCCGCTCGACCATGATCATCCCTTCGTGCCGAGCGTAAGCATAGCGGGCGCAGCCCCTGAATTGCAGTCAACTCTTTTTTTAAGAGTCCACTTGCACGCGTGCCCGAACCACCCCTAGGGTCCTGGCTGTTGGCAACCCCGCGACCCCAAAACCCCACCACTCAGGGAGACTTCATGACCAAGGTGTCGATCACCCGTCCCGGCGAAGGCGAGCTCATCGTCAACGGCCCGGCGACGATCCGGATCCTCGAGGACGGCAGCAACACCGAACACCGCCTGGGAATGGGTGAGATCACCGTCCCCGCACACACCGCAGGACCGCCGCAGCACCGCCACTCCCAGCACGACGAGGGGTTCTACGTCCTCTCGGGCAGCGTGCGGTTCACCGTCGGCGAGGACGACTACGACGCCGGAGCCGGCACGTGGGTCATGGTCCCGCCGGGCGCCCCGCACACGTTCGCCAACGTGACCGACGAGACGGCGGTCATGCTCAACACCTTCACCCCGGACCTGTACGTGCAGTACTTCCGCGACCTCAAGGCCATGGTCGAGTCCGGGCAGCCGTTGTCGCGCGAGGCCGTCGCGGAGGTCTGGACGCGCTACGGCACCGAACCGTCCACCGAGTACGCGTCGTGAACGTCCTCCTGGGCGCCAACGCCGTCGGCGCGGTCGCGAGCATCGCCTTCGCACTGGCGGGAGGGATACGCCCGGCCGCCCTGAGCGAGAGCGGTACGCCGAGTGCCGGCGAGCGGTTCTACGGCTGGATGTACGCGACCAGAGGAGTGCCCCTGGGGGTGGCCGCTCTCGTCGCGCCTCTCGCCTGGCCCGGTCCCGCCGCCGCGCTCGTGCTCTGCGCAGCCGCCGCGGCCCAGGTGGGCGACGCCGTCATCGGAGTATCCACCCGGAAGACGACGATGATCGCGGGCGCCTCGTTCCTGACCGCGCTCCACGTCGCGACGGCCGTCGCCACCGCCTGAGCGCGGCGCGGCGCGGCTCACCCGCGACCGGCGGACGGTGTCCGGGGCCTACAACGTCGTGTCCGCGCTCAACGGTAGTAACGGGTGTGGGCGGTTGTGCATGTGGACAGCGACGGCGCGGCGGGCCTCCGTGCCGTCGCCGGTGCGCGTTGGCCCGTGGGCGCCGGCCGCGCTCGTCCGATCCGGAGACCGCCCGGCACGGGCGCCCACGCCACCGCCGAGGGGCGCCGCGGACCTCCTTGGTGAACTCTCCGGCTGCGTCCGGCGGCAGCCTAAAGGGCGGGGAAAGCTGGGAACGTGCAGGTGGGTACCGTGCCGCTGCCGGTGACCGACGAGGTGGTCACGCCGGTGCCGGTGGGCTTGAGGGTGGAGTTGGACAGGCCGATGCCCGCGTACTCGGCGGTGACGGTGTTGGTGTCGAGGGAGACGTTCAGCAGGGTCAGGCCGATCGGGTGGGCGGCGTCGTAGCCGCTGATCACGTTCTTGGCGCCGGAGACCGAGCTGGTGGCCCTGACGCCGTTGACGACGATTCCGGTGAAGGTCGGGGTGCTGCCGCTGCCGGTGGCGTAGTGGGTGTCGAAGACGAGCGGCATCCTGACCTGGGTGATGCAGGTGCCGGTGTAGGTGACCTGGGTGACCGGGCCGCCGTTGACGCCGCTGCTCTTGATGCGCAGGCCGACGCTGCTGCCGCTGGCGGTGCCGTTCGCGTCCGTACCGGTGACGGTGTCGCCGGTGACCAGGATGTTGCTGACGCCGGCGGCGGTCTCGGAGCCGATGGAGATGCCGTGGGTGCCGTAGAAGTGGCTGTTCTTGATGGTGATGTTCTTCGACGCCGCGCTGCCGCCCTTGATGGCGATGCCGTCGTCGCCGTCCATGATGTACGAGTCGGCGATGGTGACGTCGGTGGCGCCGCTGGGGTCGATGCCGTCGGTGTTGCGGGCGGAGGCCGGGGTCTTGATACGGACGCCCCAGGCGGTGAAGCCGGTGGCGTTCTGGTAGGAGACGTGGAAGTTGGGGGCGTTGACCAGGTCGATGTCGTAGAGGGTGAAGTTGTCCGACTTCACGGCCTGGATCATGCGGGGGTTGTTCTGGATGCCGCCGTTGTTCTTGGACTGGGTCGCGAGGTCCCACCAGGTGGTGGCGGTGCCGTACAGGGGCAGGTCGCCGCGGCCGTCGACGCGGCCCTGGGTGCCGTTCGCGGCGCGCACGCCCTCGATGCCGGTGTTCGCACCGGAGACGGTGATCAGCGGCTTGCAGCCGCCGGAGGCGGTGGCGACGGTGCCGCAGGTCGGCTTGGAGCTGATCTGGTAGTCGGCCGCCTTGAGCGACCCGTAGAGGGTGACCGGGCTGTCGATGAGCAGCACCACGCCCTGGGGGACGGTGAGCGGACCGGTGAGGAAGGCCGCGTGGCTGCCGCTCGCGACGAGCTTGACGGCGACCTGGCCGCTGCCGCTCTGCTTGCAGGCGTCCAGGGCCTGCTGGATCCGGGTGGTGTCCGGCGCGGCCCCTTCCTGGGTGCTGCCGGACCTGCGGCCGGCCATGGTCAGCCCGGCGGCCAGTGTGCGGCAGACGGTGGCGGGGACGTGCGGCTCGCTCACGTTCCGGCTGTCACCGGTGGCCAGGGCCGGTACGGATGACGTGGTGGTGGAGGCGTTGGCGTAGGCGATCACCCCGCCCGCCGTCGCGGCGGCCAGCGCCGCGCTCAGCGCGATCCGCGCCCCGGTGAACTTCCCTCTGCGGTGCCGCTGCGGCGCGTCGGCCGTGGTGCCCTTGTGCTGCATGGATCTGGTTCCTGTCGGACCGGGGACGACATCACCGGGCAGACCGCGAGGGGCGAACCGGTGATCTTTTTCTCCAGTGGTCCCAGGAACGCGGCGGGTTGCCGTCCCGCCCCATCATTTGCCGGCCATTTACCCGGCAACCTTTCCCACCCCGGAGGCGACTTGAGGGCACCGAGCGCAGAGCTGGAAGAGATGGAACGGAGCAGTTCAGCATGAGCACCACGAGCCACCCCCGTCACCGCAGACGCCGTACGGTCCTCACTCTCGGCCTGCCGTTGGCCGTCGCCTCCGCCGCCGGTCTCGGGTACGGCCTCTTCGGCAACGGTGCCCAGCCGAAGGCGTCCGCCGCCACCGTCACCACCCTGACCGTCGCGAAGGACGGCACCGGGACCTACACCACCGTGCAGGCCGCCGTGAACGCCGTACCCGTGAACAACGCGTCCCGGGTCGTGATCTCCGTGAAGCCGGGGACGTACCGCGAGATCGTGCAGATCCCGGCGAGCAAGCCGCACGTCACCATCCAGGGCACCGGAAGCAGCCGCAAGGACACGGTGATCGTCTACAACAACGCCTCCTCGACGGCGAAGCCCGACGGTTCGGGGACCTACGGGACCGGCGGCAGCGCCACCGTCGGCGTCGACGCCGACGACGTCCAGCTGCGCAACCTGACCGTCGCCAACGACTTCGACGAAGCCACCCACCAGACCGTGGCGCAGCAGGCCGTCGCCCTGCGCACCGACGCGGACAAGGTGTTCCTGGACGGCATCATCGTGAGCGGGGACCAGGACACGCTGCTGCTGGACGGCGCGTACTCGGGGAAGCTCAGCCGTGTCTACATGGCCAACTCGTACGTGGTGGGCAACGTCGACTTCATCTTCGGCGGGGCCACCGCGGTGATCAACAAGTCGGTCATCACCCTGAAGAAGCGGTACGACGGGTCCTCGGCCGGATACGTCACGGCCCCCTCGACGGCCGCCGGCCGGCACGGCTTCCTCATCACCAACTCGTCGGTGGGCGGGGCGGTCTCGGACCGTTCCTTCTACCTCGGACGCCCCTGGCACGCGGGCAACAACGCGGCGCTCGTCCCGCAGACGACCTTCAGGAACACCACGCTCGGCGCGGCGGTCAGGACCACCCCGTGGACGGACATGAGCGGCTTCTCGTGGAAGGACGCCCGGTTCGCCGAGTACAAGAACGGCGGTGCCGGTGCGGGAGCGGCGAGTTCCGACCGCCCGCAGCTGACCGACGCGCAGGCGGCGCAGCAGGACATCGCCGACTGGCTCGGCGACTGGACACCGACAGCCTCCTGAACCGACAGCGGCTCCACAGGCCGGGGCACGTTCCGGCTCGACGGCGACTGGTTGACCGTCCCGGCCGCGTCCCCGGCCACGTCCCCGGCCACGGCACGGCCACGACGGCCGTAGCGACCCCCGGTACCGCACCCCCTTCGGTACCGAGCTCGTCCTCCTCGTCCCAGGGCCCGGAACGACCACCCGGCTCCGGAGACGAACAAGCACCCCTGCACCACGCGTGCACCCCCCGCACCACGCGCACGCACACCCCCAAGTCCGAGAAAGGTCCACCCCGTGACCGACCCACAGTCCCACCGCGCCTCCCCCTCCACCCGTCGGCGCTTCCTCAAGCTGACCGTCGTCGGTGCGGGCGCGGCGGGCCTCGCGGGCGCCGGCGCCCTGGCCGCCGCGAACCAGGCCGGAGCCGTCACCTCCGGCCTGGCCGCCCTGACTCACCCCGGTGTCCTGCACAGCCGCGCCGACCTCGACCGCATGCGCGCCAAGGTCGCGGCGGGCGCGGCCCCCTGGGCCGCCGGCTACAAGGTCTTCGCCGCCGACTTCTTCTCCTCGTCGTCCTACGTCGTCGCAGGCGGCCGGGCCACCGTCACCCGCGGCAGCGGAACCGAGGACGGCAACATGGACCTCTGGTACGACTGCAACGCGGCCTACCAGAACGCCCTCATGTGGTACATCACCCAGGACACCGCGCACGCCCGCAAGTCCCTGGAGATCATCAAGTCCTGGACCAACGCACTCCGGACCATCAACGGCGCGGACGCCGAACTCGCCGCCGGAATCTACGGCGCCAAGCTGGCCGCAGCCGTCGAGATCATGCACTACACCGGCCCGGCGGGCAGCTGGACACAGTCCGAACTCGACGCCACCGTCGCGATGTTCAAGAACATCTTCGTGCCGCTCATCAACATCTACGGCGACGGCGGCTACGGCCTGATGGGCCTCAAGGGCATGCTCCAGATCGCGGTCGCCTGCAACGACCTCACCCTCTTCAACAGCGCCTACAACGCCTTCTACACGAACAGCTGTTGCGGCCTGACCAAGCTCATCCGGTCCGGCACCGGCCAGTGCTGCGAGTCCGGCCGCGACCAGGCCCACACCCAGCTGATCCTGGGTTCCCTCGCGGAGATCTGCCAGACCGGCTGGATCCAGGGCCTCGACATGTTCGGCGCCTCCAACTCACTGCTCCTGAGCGGCTACGAGTACACGGCCAAGTACAACCTCGGCGGCACCGTCCCGTACGACGCCACTTTCGGCCGCTGCAACTGGCACTGGTCGTCACTCTCCGCCCGGGACAGCTTCCGGACCATCTACGAGATCGCCTACAACCACTACACGAAGCGGGCCGGCAAGTCCGCCCCGTACACCGCGCAGGTGGCGAGCCGACTCCGCCCGGAGGGCGCCCCCTTCCAGAGCGACCACCCCGGCTTCGGCACGCTGCTCTTCTCCCTCTGACCCCAGGAAACCCGAGGTACCCGGAAACCTCACTCCCGCACCTCGCACCACACCACCTTCCCGGACACCCCCTGCTCCACCCCCCACCGCAACGCCACCGCGTCCAGCAGCATCAGCCCACGCCCCGACTCCGCGCCGAGGCCGGTGTCGGTGGTGGCGTCCAGGAGAACGGGGAGGGCGCGCGGGTCGGGGTCGGTCACCTCGACCCGGATCCGGTCGTCGCCCGGACCGACCTGACCGACCCGGGCGACCCATACCCGTACCGGCGTGCCCTCCCCCACGTGCCGGATGACGTTGCTCACCAACTCGCTGACACACAGCTCCACTTCGGGGTGCGGGCCGCCGCCACCCAGGTACGCGCGCACCGCGTGCCGTAGTTCGGGAACCGCCTTCGGTACGGCGAGCAGGGCGGCCTCGAAGTGTGTCGCGTTCACCGTTCCGCCGCCTCTCGGAGTACGACGGCCAGGCGGCGGGCCGTGTCGAGGTTGCAGTTGCCCAGCGCGACCAGTCCCCCGGAGCCGCCGGACGCCCCCGCGAGGCTGGGCAGGTCCGCGCGGAGCGACGGGAGCGTGATGCCGTGGACGGCGAGTGCGTCGCGGAGTTCCTCCGCGCAGAGGACCGTGTCGTAGGGGCCGGAGGTGGATTGTGGGGGCATCTCTACGTGCGCCTTTCCGTGCTCTCTGTGATGAATCACTCACACAGTGACGTGACAGGCCCTACCGTGAAAGGAGTTCGAGTTACGCCTGTCAACGAGCAAATGGCGGTGGTGAGTTGTGCCCCCTCGCAAGGACACCGACGCGTCGGCGAACGTCCCCTCCTTCTACGGCGCGGAGTTGCGCTTCAAGAGGGAACTCGCGGGTCTGACGCTGGAGCAGTTGGCGGAAGGGAGTTATCGGGGGGTGCCGTTCCTGAGCCAGATCGAGCACGGGGAGCGGCGGATGCCGCTGGATCTGGCCCGGCACGTGGACAAGGTCCTCGGGACGGACGGGTTTTTCGAGCGCCGCTGTGAAGACGCGAGGAAGGCGAAGCAGTCGGGGCACGCGGAGTACTTCGCGGATGTGGCGGAGATGGAGCAGCACGCGGACAGCATTGAGGACTGGGCGCCGATGCTGGTGCCAGGGCTGCTCCAGACATCGGCGTACGCGAACGCCGTCGTGCGCACCTCGCTCCCGTGGCTGCGCCCTGAGACCGTCAAGAAGCAGGTCGACGCCCGGCTGGACCGCGCCAAGCTCTGGAAGCGCGAGGACCCTCCATCGTTCTGGGTGGTTCTGCACGAGCAGTTGATCCGCAAGCCGTTGCTGCCGCCGGAAGAGATGACCGAGCAGCTGCACCACATGGCGCACGTGATCCGGTCGACGCAGAGTGTTCTGCAGATCCTTCCGGAAACGACGACGGCCCACCCGATGATGATGGGCATGATCCGCGTCATGACGTTCCCGGACGCGCCACCCGTGGTGTACACGGAGGGTCTCCACAGCGGCCAACTGATCGACTATCCAGCCCTCGTGAAGGACTACCGCAGGTCGTACGATCTGCTCAGGGCCACGGCGTTGTCCCCGGAAGCGTCTCTGGCCATGATCGATCAAGCGGCGAAGGACCATCGAAATGGCAAGCACCGAACGTGACTTGAGTACCGCCCGCTGGCGCAAGAGCAGCTACAGCAACGGCAGCGGCGGCGATTGCGTCGAGGTCGCCGAAACCTTCCCCGGTGCCGCCCGCTGGCGTAAAAGCACCTACAGCAACGGCAGCGGCGGTGAATGCCTGGAGGTCGCCGACGGAGTCACCGGCCTCGTCCCCGTCCGGGACTCCAAGGTCCCGGACGGCCCCGTGCTGCTGCTCCCCGCGTCCGCCTGGTCCTCGTTCGTCGCAGGTCTCCGTTAGGACAACAACCGGACGCGTCCCTGACGATGATCGACCAAGCGGCGGAGGACCACCGAAATGGCAAGCACAGAGCTTGATTTGAGCTCCGCGAGCTGGCGCAAGAGCAGCTACAGCAACGGCACGGGCGGTGATTGCGTCGAGGTAGCCGACGGAGTCACCGGCCTCGCCCCCGTCCGGGACTCCAAGGTCCCGGACGGCCCCGTACTCCTCCTCCCCGCCTCCGTCTGGTCCCCCTTCGTCGCCGGTCTCCGTTAGGACAACAAAAGGCAACACCCCTCACAGCTTTCCCCCACGCCCCATACAGTCGAGGGACTGTTAACGGGGAGGGGAACGACCCATGCGCAAGGGGGTAAAAGCCACCGTCATCGGCAGTGTGTTCGCCGTAATGGTGGGAGGGGCCGGATACGGGGCCTACAACGTCGTGTCCGCGCTGGGTGGGAGTTCGGGTCTGGGGGGTTCCAGCGGACCCGCGCCCGTGAAGACCGGGCCGCCGAGCGCGTCGGAGGTCAAGGCGACCACGGCGAAGTTCTTCGCGGCCTGGGAGAAGGGGCAGGCGGTGACCGCCGCGTCGTACACGAACAACGATGCCGCCGCCGACCCCGTGCTGGAGTCCTACAGCGGGGCCGGACACATCACCGGCGTGAAGATCACCCCCGGTGCGGCGACCGGGGCGACCGTGCCGTTCACGGTGAAGGCAACGGTGTCGTACGACGGGAAGTCGAAGCCGCTCGACTACAAGAGCCAACTGACCGTCGTACGCGGCGAGACCACCGGGCGGGCGCTCGTCGACTGGCAACCGGCGGTCGTCCACCCGGAGTTGAAGACCGGCGACACATTCGTCACCGGTGAGTCCGCGAGCCCGGCGATCGAGGCCGTGGACCGGAACGGGACCGTGCTGACCAAGGAGAAGTATCCGTCGCTGGGGCCGATACTCGACGAGCTGCGCTCCAAGTACGGTGACAAGGCGGGCGGTTCGCCGAACATCGAGCTGTCGATCAAGCACCAGGCCGAGGAGTCGGCGGACACCACGCTGGTGACCCTGGAGAAGGGCAAGGCCGGCAAGGTGCGGACGACGCTCAGCGCGAGCGCGCAGGCCGCCGCCGAGAAGGCCGTGACGAAGTACTCGGAGTCGTCGATCGTGGCGCTCCAGCCGAGCACCGGGCAGGTGCTGGCGATCGCCAACAACCGCAACGACGGCTTCAACGCCGCGTTCCTGGGGCAGTTGGCGCCCGGCTCGACGATGAAGATCATCAGTGCCGCCACGCTCATCGACAACGGGCTGACGACGATGAACGGCCCGGCGCCCTGCCCGCCCTCCGCGGTGTGGCAGGAGCAGACCTTCAAGAACCTGACCGGACTCACGCCGAACGAGAACGCCACGCTCGCCGAGAGCTTCGCCCGCTCCTGCAACACGGCGTTCGTGAAGTTCGCCGACTCGGTCAAGGTGGACTCCCTGACCAAGGAGGCGGAGGACCGCTTCGGGCTCGGCCGGGACAACTGGAAGACCGGTATCCCGTCCTTCGACGGCTCGGTGCCCGCCTCCGGCGGCCCGGACACCGCGGCGAACCTGATCGGCCAGGGCCAGGTGCAGATGAGCCCGCTGAACATGGCGTCGGTCACCGCGACCGCGAAGACGGGCACGTTCCGCCAGCCGGTGCTGGTCGCGCAGAGCCTCGACGACCGCCAACTGGCCACCGCGCAGGGCCTGTCGGCGAGTACGTCGGCGCAGCTGCGGGCGATGATGTACCGCACCGCGACCAGCGGCACGGCCGCCGGGATCATGGCCGGGCTCGGCCCGAACATCGGGGCCAAGACGGGGTCCGCCGAGGTGGACGGGCAGTCGAAGTCCAACAGCTGGTTCACCGGTTACCGGGGCGATGTCGCCGCGGCGGCCATGACGCAGGACGGCGGCCACGGAATCGACGCGGCCGGCCCGATCGTCCGGGCGGTACTGGCGGCGAGTGGCTGAACTCACTCCGCGTGGAAAGTGAACTCACCCGCACAGGACGGGACTCTAGGGTGGGCGTGGTCGTTGGGGTGTGTGAGGGCTGAGGGCGACGGGGGCCCAAGGGGATTCGCGGAGGATCGGGAACTGTGGGCACGAGGGGCAAGAAGAAGGTCGCCGCCGAGCGGCGCAAGGCGAGACCCGCCATGGTCGGCGGGGTCATCGCCGTGGCCGTCGTCGGCGCGGGCGTCGGCGCCTACGCGCTGTACGACGGCGGCGCGTCCGCCGAGGCGCGCACGTCGAACACCGCGGACCACAAGGCCGTCAAGACGGGCCCGTTGACGGCGGCCGAGGTCCAGACGACCGCGAAGCGGTACCTGGCCGACTGGCAGCAGGGCAAGGTCGCCCAGGCCGCCGCCGCGACCGACAAGTCCACGGCCGCCGCAGCGCTGCTCACCGGCTACACCAAGAACGCCCACATGACGGGCATCACCGTCACCGAGGGCACCCCCACCGGCGCCAAGGTCCCCTTCTCCGTGAAGTGCACGGTGTCGTACAAGGGCCTCACCAAGCCGATGACGTACGCCACTTCGCTCACCGTCGTGCGCAGCGCGAAGGACGGCAAGCCGTACGTGCAGTGGCACGCCTCCGTCGTCCACCCGGATCTCGCGGACGGCGACACCCTGGTGACGGGCGAGTCCGGCACCCCGCCGATCAAGGCCTACGACCGGGACGGCGGCGAGCTGACGACCGCCAAGTACCCGTCCCTGGGGCCGGTGTTGGACGGGCTGCGGGAGAAGTTCGGCAAGAAGGCGGGCGGCAAGGCGGGCATCGAGCTGCGGGTGGTCCGCGGCAAGAAGTCCAAGGAGTCCGACAAGACGCTCGCCGAGCTGAGCAAGGGCACGCCCGGCAAGGTGAAGACGACGCTCAGCCCGACGCTCCAGGCGGCGGCCGAGACGCAGGTGAGCAAGCAGAAGAACTCCTCGGTCGTGATGATGCGCGCGTCGACCGGCGAGATCCTGGCCGTGGCGAACGCCTCGCACGGCTTCAACGTGGCCTTCCAGGGCTCCCTCGCGCCCGGCTCCACGATGAAGATCGTCACGTCGACGATGCTCTTCGAGAAGAACCTCATCACCCCGGACGCGTCCCACCCCTGCCCCAAGACGTACAAGCTGGCGGGCTGGACCTTCCACAACGACGACGACTCCGAGATCAAGCAGGGCACGTTCAAGATGGCCTTCGGGGCCTCCTGCAACAACGCCTTCATCAACTTCGCGCCCAAGCTGTCCAACAGCGACCTGACGACGGAGGCCCAGCAGGTCTACGGCCTCGGCATGAACAACTGGGCCATCGGCGTCCCCACCTTCGACGGCGCGATCCCGGTGCAGAGCGGCGCGCAGATGGGCGCCTCGCTGATCGGCCAGGGCGGGGTCCGCATGAACCCGCTGAACATGGCGTCGGTCTCGGCCACGGTCGACACGGGCACCTTCCACCAGCCGTACCTGGTCTCCCCGACGGTCGACAACCGCACGATCGCGAAGGCCTCGCGCACGATGTCGTCGACGACGCAGGCCGAGCTGAAGGAGGTCATGAAGTACACGGCCGACTACGGCACGGCGGCGAAGGCGATGGCCGGGCTCGGTTCGGACTACGGCGCGAAGACCGGCTCGGCGGAGGTCGACGGCCAGAAGAAGCCCAACGGCTGGTTCACCGCGTACAAGGGCGACCTCGTGGCCGCCGGCGTGGTCCAGGCGGGCGGCCACGGCGGCGACACGGCGGGTCCGATCGTGGCGGCCCTGCTCAAGCTGGGCAGCAGTCTCGGAGGCTGAGGCTTCAAGCCGGGCGCCGGCCTCGGCGGCTGAGCCTCAGGTGCCGACGGGTGCGGTGGCCGTGTAGGTCCGCCGCAGGAAGCGCATGATCGTCTTCGTCTCGAACTGGACGACGGAGACGCCCTGTTCGGAGTGGAACTCGACCACGGCCTGCACCCGCCCGCACGGCCACACGCGCACCTCGCCGCTGCCGGCGGGGGCGCGCAGCCCCTCCTCCAGCAACTCCCGGTCGAAGGTCCAGGCATGTGCTCCGGGCAGGTCGATACGGACGGCTCGCGGATCGGATTCGGGGTCGTACCGCAGGACGACGGGCACGGCGGCGGGGTCCAGCCGGTCCACGTCCTCGTCGGTGACGATATGGGCTCGCGCGTACTGTTCGACTACGGACATCGGGCGGCCCCTTACGCTGAGTGACCTGTGTGAAGGCTATGCATCCGCTTCCACTACCCCAATGTCGCATATTTTCTCGGGAGCGCCCTTCGGGGCGACAGATCTCACATAACGAATGGGGATCTTCTCGCTCTTGCAAAGGACTCGCAACAACCATCTAAAATCAACCCGTGCATGTCCCTGACGGATTCATAGACGCCCCCGTGTCCGCCGCGACCGGAGTGGTCGCCGCCGGCGCCATCGCCGTGAGCCTGCGCGGCGCCCGCCGCGAACTCGACGAGCGGACCGCGCCGCTGGCCGGCCTGGTCGCCGCCTTCATCTTCGCCGTCCAGATGCTCAACTTCCCCGTCGCGGCCGGCACCAGCGGCCACCTCCTGGGCGGCGCCCTGGCCGCGATCCTCGTCGGCCCCTACACCGGCGTCCTCTGCGTCTCGGTCGTCCTGCTCATGCAGGGCATCCTCTTCGCGGACGGCGGGCTGACCGCGCTCGGCGTAAACATCACCGACATGGCGATCACCACGACCGTCGTCGCCTACGCCGTCTTCCGCGGCCTGGTCAAGATCCTCCCGCGCACCCGCCGCTCGATCACCGCCGCGTCCTTCACCGCGGCCCTCCTCTCCGTCCCCGCCGCCGCCCTCGTCTTCACCCTCCTCTACGCCCTCGGCGGCACCACCGACGTCTCTCTCGGCAAGGTCGCCGGCGCGATGATCGGCGTCCACGTCCTCATCGGCGTCGGCGAGGCCGCGATCACCGCACTGACGGTCGGCGCGGTGATCGCCGTACGCCCGGATCTCGTCTACGGCGCGCGCGGCCTGGAGCAGCGGCTGAAGCTGCGGGTGAACGGTGAACTCGTGGACGCCGCCCCGCAGTTGGCTCCCGTGCGCAGCAGCACTTCGCACCGCAAGGTGTGGATCACGGGCCTCGCCGCCTCCCTCCTCCTCGCCGGTTTCGTCAGCTTCTACGCCTCCTCGAACCCCGACGGCCTGGAGAAGGTCGCCGCCGACCAGGGCATCGACCGGACGGCGAAGGAGCACGCCTCGGCCGACTCCCCCCTCGCCGACTACGGCGTGCGCGACGTCGAGGACACCCGGCTCTCCGGCGGCCTCGCGGGCGTGATCGGGGTCGGTGTCACGGTCGTGGCGGGCACGGGCGTCTTCTGGGCGGTCCGCAGGCGCCGTACCGCTTCCTCCCAGGCGGCCTGAGATGGGCGCGGGCCACGCACACCGCCTCTACCGGCACGGCCACTCCCCCGTCCACGCGCTGCCGCCGCACACCAAGCTGGCCGCCGTGTTCGCGTTCGTGGTGGTCGTGGTGTCGACCCCGCGCGAGGCGATGTGGGCGTTCGGGCTGTACGCCGTGCTGCTCGCGTGCGTCGCGTACGCGGCCCGCGTGCCCGCCGCCTTCCTGCTCCGCCGGCTGCTGATCGAGGTGCCCTTCGTCGCCTTCGCGGTCCTCATGCCCTTCGTGGCGGAGGGCGAGCAAGTGACCTTCCTGGGCCTTGAGTTGAGCGTGAACGGCCTCTGGGGCGCCTGGAACGTCCTCGCCAAGGGCACGTTGGGCGTCGCCGCCTCCGTCCTCCTCGCCGCCACCACCGAACTCCGCGAACTCCTCCTGGGCCTCCAGCGGTTGAGGCTCCCGCCGCTCCTCGTCCAGATCGCGTCCTTCATGATCCGCTACGGCGATGTCATCACGGACGAGATGCGGCGGATGCGGATCGCCCGCGAGTCACGGGGATTCGAGGCCCGGGGCATCCGCCACTGGGGCGTGCTCGCGAAGTCGGCGGGCGCGCTGTTCATCCGCTCCTACGAACGCGGGGAGCGGGTCCATCTGGCCATGGTGAGCCGGGGTTACGCGGGTTCCATGCCGGTGATCGACGAGGTGACCGCCGACCTGGCGCAGTGGTCGTACGCCCTCGCACTGCCCTGTGCCGCCCTTGTCGTATGTCTGTTGGGATGGACTCTGTGACCTCTTCCCTTGAAGTGTCCGGGCTGGCCTTCGCCTACCCGGACGGCCATCAGGCCCTGTTCGGCGTCGACTTCACCGTCGCGCGCGGCGAACGGGTCGCCCTGCTCGGCCCGAACGGTGCCGGCAAGACCACCCTCGTGCTGCACCTCAACGGCATCCTCACGGGCGGCGCGGGCACGGTCACGGTGGCCGGACTCCCGGTCGGCAAGCGGCACATGGCGGAGATCAGGCGCCGGGTCGGCATCGTCTTCCAGGACCCCGACGACCAGCTCTTCATGCCGACGGTCCGCGAGGACGTGGCGTTCGGTCCGGCGGCGGCCGGGATGAAGGGCGCCGAGCTGGAGCAACGGGTGTGCACGGCACTGGAGTCGGTGGGGATGGCGGACTTCGCGGACCGCCCCCCGCACCATCTGTCGTTCGGGCAGCGGCGCCGGGCCGCGGTCGCGACGGTGCTGGCGATGGAACCGGAGATCCTCGTCCTCGACGAGCCCTCCTCCAACCTCGACCCCGCCTCCCGGCGCGAACTGGCCGACATCCTGCGGTCGTTGGACGTGACCGTCCTCATGGTCACGCACGACCTGCCGTACGCGCTGGAGTTGTGCCCGCGCTCGCTGATCCTGAGCGAGGGCGTGATCGCGGCGGACGGGAAGACCGGCGAACTCCTCTCCGACGAGGCCCTGATGCGGGCCCATCGTCTGGAGTTGCCCTTCGGGTTCGACCCGCGGTCCGTGACAATGGGCGCGTGACGAACGAGGACCATACGGTTGCCGCCGGTGCTGCCGGGTCGCTGCACCTCGACGAGCAGCTGTGCTTCGCGCTGTACGCGGCCCAGCGCGCGCTGACGGCCGCATACCGCCCGCTCCTTGAGGAGCTGGAGCTGACCTACCCGCAGTACCTCGCCCTCCTCGTCCTGTGGGAGCGCGGCGAGAGCACGGTCAAGGACCTCTCGACCGCCCTGCGCCTCGACTACGGCACGCTGTCGCCGCTCCTGAAGCGCCTGGAGGCGGCCGGGCTCGTCCACCGCGAGAGGGCCGCGCACGACGAGCGCTCGGTGCTGGTCGCCTGCACGGAACGCGGCGCGGCCCTGAGGGAGCGCGCGGCCCGCGTGCCCGGCGCGCTGCTCGCGGCGACGGAGCTGGAGATGCCGGAGGTCGTACGGCTGCGCGCGGAGCTGTGGCGGCTCGCGGAGCGCGCGGAGGCCGCGGCGGAACGGGCTCGCTGACCTCGGGTTACCGGCGGTTGCCACCCCCTGCTGGCCACGTGTCACCTACCGGTCAGTATCTTGTGCACGATGTAGTTGCCCACTCCTGTCTTTCCACCCTGTGTTTCCGTTCTGGGGGAGGTCCCGCCATGACCGACGACGCCGCTGCCACCGCCGTCGACACCCGCCCGACGAAGATCATGTACGTCGCCGAGGCCACCGCCCACGGCGGCCGGGACGGCTTCGTCAGCAGCCAGGACGGCCAGCTCGCCCTCCAGGTCGCGATGCCCCCGGCCCTGGGCGGCAACGGCAACGGCACCAACCCCGAGCAGCTCTTCGCGGCCGGCTACAGCTCCTGCTTCCACAACGCGCTGGTCCTGGTCGGCCGTAGGGCCGGCTTCGACCTGACCGGCTCGACCGTCGCCGCGAAGGTCGGCATCGGCCCCAACAAGCAGCGCGGCTACGGCCTCGCGGTCGCCCTGAGCGTCTCGCTCCCGATCCTCGACCCGGACATCGCGGCGAAGCTGGTCGACGCGGCCCACGAGGTGTGCCCGTACTCGAACGCGACGCGCGGGAACATCGACGTCACGATCCTGCTTGGTTGAGGTAGGACAGCGGATCGGCGGGACCGGGAGTGCGGGCGTGGACGTGGGCGTGAACGGCGTGGTGGCCGAGGGCTTCGAGCCGGTCAGGGAGGCGTTCGCGGCCAACTTCGAGGTACGCGGAGACCTGGGCGCGGCCGTGACGGTGTACCGGGACGGACACCGGGTCGTGGACCTGTGGGCCGGTACGAAGGGCGTCGACGGCACCGCGCCCTGGCAGCGGGACACCGCCCAGATCGTCCGCTCGGCGACGAAGGGCGTGGCCGCGGCCGTACTGCTGCTGCTCGCGCAGCGCGGGGAACTGGACCTGGACGCTCCGGTCGGCGAGTACTGGCCGGAGTACAAGACGGCCGGCAAGGAACACACCCTCGTGTGGCACCTGCTCGCGCACCGCGCGGGCGTGCCGGTGCTGGACCGCCCGCTGACCCCGGCACAGGCCGCGGACCCCGCACAGGGCGCCGCGGCGGTGGCGGCGCAGGCACCGGTGTGGGAGCCGGGCACCGATCACGGCTATCACGCGCAGACGTACAGCTGGCTGACCGGTGAGCTGGTGCGGCGGGTGACGGGCCGGTCGATCGGCGAGTGGATCGCCGAGGAGATCGCGGGGCCGGTCGGGGCGGACCTGTGGGTGGGGCTCCCGTCCGGTGAGGCGGGGCGGGTCGGCCGGGTCGCGCAGGTCGAGGCGGCCCCGGCGGAGGCGCACGGACCCCGCCTGCGCCCCAAGCGGTCGGTCTCCGAGGCGTACGCGAACCCCGACTCCCTCACCCGGCGCGCGTTCGGGGCGATCACGCCGATGCCGGACGAGAACGACCCGGCGTACCGGGCCGCCGTACTCCCCGCGTCGAACGGCATCGCGACGGCGGACGGCCTGGCCCGCGTCTACGCCTCCCTGATCGGCGAACTCGACGGCGGGGCACGGCTGTTCACACCGGAGACGGTCGAGCTGGCCCGTACGGAACGCTCGGCGGGACCCGACCGCGTGCTGGTGGTGGGCACCCGTTTCGGCCTGGGCTACATGCTGCACGGCAGCGCGTCCCCGCTGCTGTCGGAGGGCTCCTTCGGGCACCCGGGCCGGGGCGGCGCCCTGGGCTTCGCGGACCCGGATTCGGGCATCGCGTTCGGGTATGTGACGAATTCGTTCCGGAAGAGTGTGACGGCTGATCCACGGGCGCAGGCCCTGGTCAGGGCGGTGCGCACCGCCCTGTCGTAGCGCACTGGTACGGCTCCGGCCGTCGGCACCACGGCCGGCGTTCACGGCTCTGGGGCAACAATGGGGTATGCGCTGCTGTTTCTCGGCTCCCCGCGCGGCCCTCGCCGCGCTCCCCACTCCGTACGACGTCCTGCGCTCCGGCACGCTCCTCGCCCCGGCGCTCCTGCGTGCCGCCCACGGCGGTTCCCCGCGCGGCAAATACCGCCAACTGGCCGCCGTACACCTGGAGTTGGTCACCCTCACCGAGGACAGCGCCATCATCACCTGGCACACCCGGATACCCGGCACCGACGACGGCTTCGGCCACCCGCTCCCCGCGCTCACCGAGGGCGAGGTCGTCTACGGCACCCACCCGGCCCGGCTCAACCGCGTCGCGGCCGAGGAGCGGCCCACCGCGCACCACCAGGTGGAGCTGACCGGCCTGGAGCCCGGGCAGACGTACTACTACCGGGCACGCTCCGGGGGCGTGACCGCCGTACCGACGCCGTTGCAGCACGTGCGCGGGAACGCCGTCGGCACCTCGCGGCACGGCCTCGGCTCCCTGACCGGCACGTACTCCTTCACCACGCCGCAGCCGCCGCCCGGCCGGCACCTGCTGTCCATCGCCCTCTGCAACGACCTGCACCTCGGCGAGACCACCGCGGGCCGCATGGCGGGCTTCCCGCTGCTGCGCGGGGTGTCGCAGGCGGCGGGCCTCGCCGCCTATCCGGAGATCATGACCCGGGCCCTGGTCGAGGAGGCCAAGCGGCGCGGGGCGGACGTCCTGCTCGCCGCCGGGGACATCTCGGCGGGCGGGTCCCCGCAGGACCTGGCCGAGGCCAGACGCATCCTGGACGGCTTCGGCACACTGGGGCGGGACTATCTCGTCGTACGCGGCAACCACGACCGGGCGGGGAACTACGGCGACACGTTCCGGGAGGGGTTCGGTGACGGCTTCGGCGGCGGGCCCGGGTACTTCGCGCATGATCTCGGCGGGCTGCGGATCATCGGGCTCGACACATATGCCAAGGCCGGCAACGGGGGTGACGCGGGTGGGCTCGGTGAGGAGCAGCTGTCCTGGTTCCGGGCGCGGCTCAGGGCGGAGCCGGACCGGCCGACCGTCGTCTTCGGCCACCATCCGCTGACCGTACGGGACTCCGTGTTTCCGGTGACCCGGGGGCAGCAGCTGGACCGGCGGCAGGCGCGCGCGATCGTGGACGCGTATGCCTCGGCGCCGGGGGTGTTCCTTCATCACGCGGGGCACACCCACCGGAACAAGCGGACGCCGCTGGTGCGGGCGCCGCACGTCGTGCAGCAGGAGGTGACCGCCGCGAAGGACTATCCCGGCGGGTTCCTGCTGCTGCGCGTGCACTCAGGGGGGTACGCCCTCAACCACTACAAGGCTGGTGGTCTTGAGGCACGGGAGTGGGGGGAACGGTCTCGGCGGGTGGCTGGGGGGTTGTGGCCGCATCATGCGCTGGGGCGGGCGGCGACGGACCGTAACAGTGTTCGGGCCCATGACCTGTCCGGTGTTGGGTCGCTCGGGGTGTCTGTGGCCTGAGTCTGTTGGGTGCTGCGCCGTTGGGGCTGGGCGCGCAGTTCCCCGCGCCCCTAAAGGCTGGCCCTGCGGGCCGCCTTTAGGGGCGTCGTTTGTCAGCCGTCGTTTTCCGGAGACGGGAGGTATGCGCCGGGGACCTCGTCCGGGGTGTAGAGCTTCTTGTCGCCGGGGTAGGGCTTGGTCCAGTTGTGGGTCTGGTACCAGGTGTAGCGGTTCATCTGGGTGGGGTTGGCGTAGTCGGGGACCGCGTGGGGGCCTGTGAGGCGCTGGTGGGAGGCCCAGGTTTTCCACTGTGCTGCGAGCGTCTTCTCGGCCGTCGGTACGGAGACGGTCGTCGGCGCACCCGCCGGTGTGTCCGAGCCGCAGGACGGCTGGGGGCTCACGCCGAGGGTGAGGGAGGTGCGGTTGGGGACCGCCGTGAACGGGGTGGTGTCGGGCTTGTTCGTGAAGGCGCCGTACATCGGGGTGGCCGCGCTGTCGAGCTGGTTCATCGGGTGGATGCCGAGGATCTGCTCGATCGTGCGGACCATGGTGATCTGCGAGTAGTAGTGGTCGTCGACCGTGTTGTGGTTGGCGTAGGGGCTGATCACCTGGACGGGGGCGCGGTGGCCGTCGACGTGGTCGAGGCCTGCCTGGGAGTCGTCCTCCACGACGAAGATCGCAGAGTCCTTCCAGTACTTGCTGTGGGTGATCTTGTCGACCATCCTGCCGACCGCGAGGTCGTTGTCGGCGACCTCGGCGGCGGCGTTGGCCGGGCCGCCGGTGTGATCGTTGGAGAACCAGAACATGTTCAGGTTCGCCGGGCCGTTCTTGTCGAAGTCCTGCTGCCAGATCTGCTCTTTGTAGATGTCCGGGACGGTGAGGTCGAACAGAGGGAAGCCCTGTACCGACACGTCGTTGAGGGAGGGGATCGCCGAGCCCGTCTGGATGGGGTAGGCGGTCTGGGCTCCGGTGGCGGCCATGTTCTTGCTGTCGCAGTACAGGTTCTGCCAGGTCGCGCCGGAGGGTTTCGTTTCCAGCGACTGGAACTCGCCGAAGTCCTTGACCGACTTGCCCGCCGCCTGCGCGCCGGTCCAGATGAAGCCGGACTTCTGGTGGCCGAGGACGTCGTTCTCGGTGTCGTAGCTGCGCGTGTACTCGCCGGCCGAGGACTCGGTGTACTCCGGGTTGTCCGACTGCATCAGCCAGTTGTGGCCCTCGGCGGAGTTGGTGCCGATGTCGTAGAAGTTGTCGTAGAGCCCGAACTGCTGGGCCAGCGCATGCTGGTTGGGGGTCACGTTCTCGCCGAACTGGGTGAGCGAGGCGTTGCCGTTGCCCTGCGGGAGGTCGCCGAAGACCTGGTCGTAGGTGCGGTTCTCCTTGACGAGCAGGAAGACGTGCTTGATCGTCGAGGGGTCGCCGAGCCGGGCGGGGACCGGGATCGCCTTCGCGCGGCTCTTGCCCTTGGTTGTGGTGACCGAGCCGGGCGTCCAGCCGTTCTGCTTGAAGACCTTGGCCGTCTGGGACCTGACGGTCAGGTCGCCGGGCAGCGTGAACTGTGTGACGCTCGACGTCGTGTCGTGCGTGTTGTGGCCGGCCGCGTCGGGGCGGAGGGCGTCCACGCCACGGGTGTTGGCGACGACGATCTGCTTGCCGTTGGCCGTGATGCCCGAGGGGAAGTAGTCGGTGGGGAGCAGGCCGACGTAGCGGGCGGGCTGCTGCGGGGAGCTGTAGCGGTAGACGGCGACCGCGTTGGCGCGGCCGAGCGTGACCAGCAGCCGGCCGTCGTCGGTGAGCGTCACCGCGTTCGGCTCGTAGCCGACGGACGCCTCGGGCCACGGCTGGGTGGCGATCGTCTGGACGACCCTGTCCTTGCGGGTGTCGATGACCGAGACGCTGTTGTCGGCGGTGTTGGTGACGAACACCGCGCCCTTCTTGGCGTACACGGCGGTCGGGTGCAGTCCTACGGCGATGGTGCCGACGGCGGCGGACGGGTCGGCGGTGTCGATGACGCTGACCGTGCCGGTGGTGCTGGCGCCCGTCTTGGGGTTCGCGGGCACGTCGGTGCCGTAGGAGTTGATGGTGGTGTCGCCGGCCTTCGCCGGGCGCCCGCCCTCGTTGCTTACGTACAACTTGCCGCCGACCAGGGCGATTCCGCGCGGCGCGGTGCCAACTGTCCAGGTCTGGTTGATGGTTCCGGTCGCCGCGTCGATGGCGACCACCTTGTTCTGGCCGTTGACCGCGGAGTAGGCGGTGGAGCCGTCGGGGGAGAAGACGGCCGCGCCCACGAGGGCCTGCTTGGTGCCGTCGGCCGGGATCGGGACGGCGGTGGGGGCGGCGAGGGTGCCGTCGGCGTTGACGGTGAACTTGGTGTAGCCGTTCGCCTGCCCGAGCCAGAGCTGCTTGCCGTCGGGCGAGTAGGTCGGCCCTTCCTGGCCGACGGCGCCGCTGCTGATGCGCAGGTCGTCCGCCGTGCTGGTGCCGATCTTCTGCTTGATCTGACCGGTAGTCAGGTCCATGACCACCAGAGAGGCGTCGCCGTCGGCGATGGAGGCCGCGAGACGGGTGCCGTCCGGACTGACGGTCGACGACATGATCTTGCCGTCGTTGATGACGGTGCGGCTGCCGTACGGCTTGATGTACTGGTCGCTGGAGATGACCTGGCCGTCGGCGGTGGTCTGGCCGACCTGCTGGGTGCCGAACTGGTACGTCGAGGCGACCGCCGTGCCCGTGACGCCGAGGGCGACGGCGATACCCGTCGTCACCAGCAGTGCCCGGCGGCCGACGTGTCTGCCGAAGAGGTTGACCTGTTTCTTCTCGCTGATCCGACGCTGGCGGATTACCTGCACGGAACTGTTCCCTTCACTGGGTTTCGAGCAGCTCGACGTTGCCGTCGAACTGCCACAGCGGATTCGGGGCGTCACCGGTCGACGTCCGCACCAGGAAGTAGCCGTTGACTTCCTTGGGACCGTCGCCGTCCGCCACGAACCGCCCGTCCGAGGTGATGTCGAGCTGGTAGATCGCCGACCCGGTGACCGCGACCCCGGGGAGACGCCAGCTCACGACGCAGCGCCAGTCGTTGCCCGCGCCCTCCTGGGCGGCCTGGCCGTCGCTCTTGGTGCAGGCCGCCGAGGTCCGCAGCTGGGCCTCGGTGACGGCGGGCCGGTGCAGCTGCTCGGTCTGGAGCCGGTAGAGGTGGGCGAAGACGGTGGCGAGGGACTTCTGCACCTTCGCCTGCTCGATCCCGGAACCCGTCGAGGGTGTCGCCACGGCCACCACCCCCACGGTGACGGCGGTCAGCGCGGCCAGCGGCAGCACGCCGAAGGTGAACGCGCGGCGCCCGGAGCCGTCGTAGGCCGGGTTGGTGAAGTCCCGCCGTACGAACAGGAGATGGGCCAGCGCGGTGGCCAGTACGGCCCACGCGAGGCTGACCGCGACGGCGATCAGGAGCGGGGTGAGCTGGGCCGGGCTGGTGAACAGGCCGTTCCAGGAGATGAAGGCGTAGCCGGGGAGGGCGAGGCGTACGGCGACGGGCAGCGGCAGCATCTGGGCGACCTGCATCGCGAGCGCGACCAGCACCGGCAGCAGCAGGCCCATCGAGGACCGGCCCAGCGCGACCGAGCCGAGAAGTCCGATCGCGGCGAGGGCGAGGGTCGGGGCGAGGGCCGCGGTCCAGGAGAGCAGGACCGCGCCCGCCGCGTCCCCGGGCGTCAGCAGATGCCCGTCCAGTCCCACCAGCGGCTGGTTGCCGACGGCCAGGAGCCCGCCGACCGTACTGGAAGCGGCCAGCCCCGCCACCAGCGCGAGAATGACGGTGACGCTGGCCAGGGCCTTCGCCGCGAAGATCCGCGCCGGCGAACGGACCGCCACCAGCAGATGCCGCCAGGTGCCCAGCCGGTCCTCGGCCGCGAACACGTCACCGGCGACGAGCGAGGTCAGCAGCGGGAGCGCCCAGGTGCCCGCGAACCCGAGCATGACCAGCGGCCCGGCCCACCCCGTGGCGTGCATCCAGCGGCCGAAGAGGGTGTCGGAGGGGAGGGTGTCCTGTTGGCTCACCCCCGCGACGAAGAGCGCGGGCGCGACCCAACAGGCGAGCACCAGCAGCCGGATCCGCCACTGCGAGACGAGCTTGACGAGTTCGAAGCGGTAGCCGCGCGCGACGGAGACGCGGGGTGCCGTGACGGTCTGTTCGGCCTGTTCGGCAACGGCGGTCGCGGTCATCGACCCGCCTCCTGATCGGTGAGGGCGAGGAACGCGGCCTCCAACGGCGATACCACCGAGGCGAGTTCACGCACCGCGATGCCCGACCGCACGACCTGGGCCACGAGTTCGTCGAGGGCGGGTGTCAGTGCGCGTACGACGAACACGTCCGCGTCCTGCCGTACTCCGGCGCCGTCGACGATCCGGACGCCGACGCTGTCGGCGGCGAGCCGGCGCGCTCCCTCGGGGTCGGACGTCCGCAACCGGTACTCGAGCTCACGGCTCTCGGCGGCCAGCTTGCTCAACGGCCCGGAGAACACGACCCGTCCGGTCGCGAGGATGGTGACCTCCGAGCACAACGCCTCCAGGTCGTCCATACGGTGGCTGGAGAGCACCACGGCGGTTCCGTCGGCGGCGAGTGCGCTGAGCACCCTGTGCACATGTCTCTTGCCCGCCGGATCAAGGCCGTTGGACGGTTCGTCGAGCACGAGCAGCCGGGGTCTGGTGAGCAGTGCGGCGGCGAGCCCGAGCCGTTGCCGCATCCCGAGCGAGAACCCGCGCGCCCGGTCGTCGGCCACATCGGTCAGCCCGACCTGGTCGAGCACGTCGTCGATCCCCGCCGTCCGCGCGTCGTGGCCGCGCAGTGCGGCCAGCGCGGCGAGGTTCTGCCGGGCGGTGAGAGAGGGGTAGAGACCGGGCCCGTCCACGAAACCGGCGACGCCGTCAGGAGCGGCGAACGCCCGCCCGACCTGCTGACCGAGGATCTCCAGCCGCCCGCTGTCGGCGACGGCCAGCCCCAGCAGCAGACCGAGCAGGGTGGTCTTCCCCGCCCCGTTCGGCCCGACCAGACCGTGGATCTGACCCTGCGTCACATCCAGATCGACACCGTCGAGCGCGACGACCTCGCCGAAGCACTTGGTGATCCCGCCCGCCCGGACCGCGTGGAGTGTCTCCATGAGCCCCTTCTCTCCCGAATCCTCAGGGACCATAGGGGCACCACACACCCCACACACAGACAGCCGTCTGAACGCCCATGGAACGGATCGTCAAGTCGTCGGCAAGCCCGGTGAAGGAACGGTCAACCCGCCCGCAGCATCAGCCCGATCCCGGCCACCAGCAGCACGGCGGCGGCGATACGGGGCGCCCCGAACCGCTCCTTGAAGAAGACCGCCCCGATGGCGGCGCCGACGATGATCGATGTCATACCGGGCTCATACAGTGTTTGTCATGAGCCGATCGAAGTTAGCGAGGGCCGCCATCACCCCGGGCGAGCCTGCCGCCATCTACTGCCGCATCTCGCACACCAAGGACGAGGATCAGACCGGCGTCGACCGACAGGAACGCATCTGCCGGGAGATAGCCGACCGACTCCAACTCCGCGTCGAGGCAACCCACGTCTACGTGGACAACAACCGTTCGGCGTGGCAGCGCAACCGCAAGCGGCCTGGCTGGGAAGAGATGTTGAGGGCGATGGGAGACGGCGAGATCCGGCACGTCATCGTCTACCACCCCGACCGCCTCATGCGTCAGCCCAAGGACCTCGAAGAGCTTCTGTCGATAGCCGACGACAAGCGCGTACTCCTGCACGGCGAGGCGAACCGACGCGATCTGTCGGACCCCGACGACCGGTTCATCCTCCGCATCGAGGTGGCCCACGCGTGCCGCTCTTCTGACGACACGTCACGTCGGTTGAAGGAAGCGCTCAAGGACAAGGCCCGCGAAGGCAGACCGCACGTGGGCAACCGTCCGTACGGCTACACCAGCAACGGTCAGGCGATCATCGAGGAAGAGGCGGAGATCGTCCGCGAGGTCTTCCGCCGGTACCTGGACGGTGAGTCGCCCATGGGCATAGCCCAGGACCTGACCGCACGGGGAGTGCTGTCGTCCAAGGGCAAGACGTGGCAGCCGGAGAACGTCCGCCATCTGCTGTCGTCCAACTTCGTGGCAGGTGTCCGGATCCACCAGGGCGAGGAGGTGGGAACCGGGACGTGGCCCGCCATCATCGATCGCGGCCAGTGGGACGAGGTTCAGCGGTTCCGGGAGTACCGGGCCGCGCAGGCTAAGGACAAGCAGAAGCGGCCGACTCGGTACTACGTGCTGCGCGGAGTGGTGACGTGCGCATGCGGGGCCCGCATGGCCGGCACGAACAGCGTCCGGTACGCCTACTACCGGTGCACTCGTGCTGATGACGTCGATCAGCAGAAGTGCGATCGATCTGTGTCCGCTGTCCCTCTCGAAGCTTTCGCGCGGGATGTCGCGATCAAGGTCCTGACCAACTTGGACACCTCTGGCTACGAGCCCGCCGCGACCACACGTCCCGAGGCCGATGTTCTCGCCGACGAGAAGGACCGGGCGAAGTTGGAGGAGCTGAAACAACTGTGGCTCACAGACGACGACTTCACGACCGCCGACTTCCACGCCATGCGCGCCGTCGTCCTCAAGCGGGTGAAGGAGCGCCAGCGGAAGACCGTGAAGCGACCGGTCGTCGTCTTGGAGGGCATCGCCGGGCCGGACGCCGAGACCAACTGGCAGAGGCTGGAACAGGAAGAGGATTACGCGCGCATGAACGCGATCTACCGGTTCCTTTTCGCCGCCGTGGTTGTCCACCCACCGACGAGGAGGGGCAGAGGGTTCGACACCGACCGAGTGGACATCAAGCCGAACCCGCTGGACTAGGCAACCGTCTCAGGTAGTTGGTCACTCGCACGCTCAACGAGGGAGCCCCCACCGATTGGTGAGGGCTCCCCTTGTTAGGCCGCTCCGGTCTCGTCACTTCCTTGCGAGCCCGGTTCGCTTGGTGGCTTGCTGGTGTCGCCCTTCAGAACCTCAAGTACCTTACGGAAGGCATCAATGACGCGGATCAGGTCTGTACTCAGGCTGACCAACTGAGCGCAGATATGCCGTAGGACCGGAAAGCCACTGCTCGCTAGAACAGCAACTGCCGAGACCCATCCCACGGTGACCATGGAGGCTCACTCTCAACCCCCGGTGGCTGTCAGCCAACGGCCGACGATCAATCCACCCCGAGACCCCGATACCGGAGCCCGTCCTTCACAGGGCTATGTCTGTGCGCAAAGGGGCACAGAGCGGGATGGACTTGGCGCAGCAAGGGAGTTGGCTCACAGCACTCTCCTCGTCAAGGGCGGTACAGATCTTCACCCATACGGGCTAATGCGAGCCAAGGTAGAACCACATTGCACTTCTTGTCCAATGTGGCTTGATAGCAAGGGTGCTGAGCGTGGTCCAGACGCTTAGTCCCTCTGCACAGGGCCGAGAAGGCGTGCGAGTCGTGTAGCGCTCTTCGGTCCGATTCGGGTAGGGAACTTGGCCGCTTGGCGCTCTACGGCCCGAGCCCACTGCTCGCTGTGGCGTCTCGTCACAGGGGCGCCTCGCGCTCTTCGCGGGCGATCTCACGGTTCGTGGCGATGTCCTCAGCGATTCCAGCAGCCAGGAGCGCAGCACCAAGGGTGTGGCCAGAATCGATGTAGCGCCAGTGCCGTTCGATAACCGCGTCGGGCATGTCGGCGTGGCCCATGTGGTGGGCGCGTTCGGCGCGGAGTGCTGCGTATGTCGTCGAGTAGGCGCGGGACTTAGTGAGGATGTGGCCCCGGTAGCCGAGCGTGTGTGCCCAGGCCCGGAGGCGGAGAGACTCGTACTCGGGTAGACCGCCGAGGCGCCAGCAGGTGCGCATGAGGGTGCGAACGTGTTCGCTGACGGGTGCCGACTCGATGTCCGCCCAGGTGGTGAGCGGGTGGTCGGTGCCGGCGCCTGTCTCGCTCGCTCCCTTGGTGACGTACTTGGCCACGTAGGCGGCCACAGCGTCATCGTCCGGACCCTCGCCGTCGTCACACAATGGCCGGGCGTCGATCTGGGCGCCCCAGCGCAGGGCGAGTTCACCGACGGCAGGGCTGTAGGGCGTGCAGAGCAGGACCCGTTGTGCGGATGCCCGCACGGCTTCAACAAGCCGGTCGGTCGTGGCCCAAGCAGGGGGTTCATCGTCGGATCCCGCGGGTCCGTCGAGGCGGACGACGGCATGGACGTGGACGGCCGCCCGATTCTGGTACTCGGCGACTCGGGCGAAGGACAGCCGGGCGTACTGCGAGAAGCGGGACTGAACGATGCCTGCCGAGGAGGCCAGGCGCCGCCGTACGTCGATGACGAACCGGTCCCAGAGCTTGGCGGCGTGCGCGTGCCACAGCACGTGACCGGGGTAGTCGTAGCAATCAGCGCACAGCGGCTGACCGACGACCGGCGCATCCGGGATGTGGACGGCGCCGCAGCTGACGGAGCGTCCGTGTTCGCAGGTGCCGCTGTCCCGGCGCGGTCGGCACATCTCCCCAGCGCGGTGGACCGGCCCGAACGACGGTGCGGTCAGGGTGACGAAGAGCCGGGGCCGGTTGCGGACCGTGGCAGGGATGCTCTTGCCGCCGAGGAGACCGGCGCGGACGAGGTGGTAAGTGTCTCCGGCGTGAAGGCGGGAGCAGGGGGCGCAGACTGTTGCGCGTCGGTTGCGGCAGCGGACCAGGAGGCGTTCTCCGGGCTCGGTGCGGGTGTCGTAGTGGTGCAGGATCTCGCCGGTCGTGCCGTCCAGGGTGGTCGTTGAGCCGGAGAGGTGGACGGGGTGGGCACAGCCGCCGGTTGCGGTGATCTGCTCCAGCCAGCGCGGGAATTGAGCGTCTTGAGCGATGCGGATGGCGTCGCGGTCTGCTTCGGGAAGCTGACGCAGGCGCGCCGCGCGGTCGAGGACGGCGCGCCTGTCAGCCGGAGTGAATGCCGGGGTGATGGTGGTGACCTTCCAGGGTGGGCCGCCGAGGCGGCACGGGTGATGGCGGGTGGCGCGCAGTCGGTCATGGGGATCACGTCCTTCTCTGGGTGGTCGTGCGGGTGGGTCAGCGGATGGTTCCGGTACCCCGGCAGACGCGGCAGCGGCGCAGCCGTCCGGTCCAGGTCCTGCGGGCTCCGTCGCCCTTGCAGAACGGGCACCTCACGCGAGACATGGGCATGGTGGTGGGTCCCTTCTGCTCAGGTGTGGGAGAAGCCGCTGATCATCCAGATCACGAGGCCGTGGATGGTGAAGACCACAGGCGTCTGGCCGAGGTAGACACCGAACAGGCCGACACAGACCGCTTCCCAGACCCGTATGTCGCGGGAGCGGACGAGGAGGACGGTGATGATCCCGAAGATCACCGCGAACGTGAACGCCGTACCCTGACTGATCACATCTCCGCTGGTCACTTGTCGTCTCCTTCCAGCGCCGCAAGGGCGCGGTCGAGGGCGGGCAGTTCGGGGGTCATGCCGGAGTACTTCCCTGCCGTCGACACGGCCTCTTCGGTCGGGGTGAGGTGGGAGCGGGCGCGGCTCCACCCGCCGTCAGGTCCGGTGCAGACGGCTACGCCCCGTTCCTCCGCAGTGATCGTCTGAGCGACAGCCACAGCGTCTTTATTGAGGTCGCCCAGGGTCATCTCGGCGGTGCCGGGGTCGTTGACGCGGTGGCAGATCCGGCCGCCGAGTTGGGCGCGTAGGGCGGTGACGCCGGGGCCGAGGTCGGAGCCGACGCGTTGGCCGGCGACGACCAGGTGCAGGCCGAGCGCGGCCCCGAGCTGCCCGATACGCAGCAGGAGCGTGGAGCACTGCTCGGCTTCCGCCTTGCTCTCACGGGTGCCGTCGGACAGGTACAGTTCCGCGATCTCGTCGACGATCACGACGACCGGTGTGGGCCGCAGTTTCTCGGGCAGTTCCCAGATGGAGCGCACGCCGGCCGACCGGCACACGCTCATGCGCTCCTGCATGTCGACCACCAGGGCGGAGAGCACGGCGACCGCTTCGCGTCGGCAGGTGGCCAGCGCGCTCAACCGCCGGGTGAACAGGCCGAGTTCCATGCCGCCCTTGCAGTCGATGCCGACCAGGGCGACGGGCTGAATCGCAAGCTGTGTGATCAGCCGGGCCAGCAGGGTGGACTTGCCCGAGCGGGTGGCCCCGGCGATCAGCCAGTGCGGCACCAGTCTCAGGTTCATCACCCAGGCCCCGCCGGACTCCATCACGCCGATGAGCGCCGAGAGGAGTTCGGCCGGAGCGGTGGCTAAGCCGGGCCGTTGAAGCGGATCGGCAGCTGTCGCCGTGAGCAGCACCAGGCCGCGTTCCGGCGAGGTGACCCGCACCGCGTGGACTCTCCACGCATGGACGAGTGCGTCGGCCGCCTTTATGTACGTCATGGGCGTCTGGCCCGCGTGCAGCCGTACCGTCGCGGTCAGGCCCATGCGGGTGGCACGGGGAAAGGAGATCCGGGGTGCTATCGGGCGCAGCGGATCGCCCTTGACCACCAGGTCCCCGAGCAGTCCGCGCGGCGGACGGCGCGAGACGGCGAGGTCGTTGAGCATGGCCACCTTGCGCCAGGTCGCCAGGACCCTGCACACGGTCACCGGGTAGCCGGTCAGGTACCAGTGCCAGACCGGGCGATGCCGCCGTACCAGGTCGCCGACGACCAGCGCCCAGGCCAGCACGGCGAGTGCGAAGGCGAGCAGGATCGGCCCCATCACGCGTCACCGCCCTTGCCCTGCGCACCAGTTGAGTGCGCGGGCGTGATCGCGTCGGCGCGGAAGCTGACGCCGTGCCGCTCGCCCATCGACCACATGAACGCGGTCAGTCCGGTGACCTTGACGATCTGGCCCGCTTCGAGGCCCTTGGGCTCTCCGCTCACGGCGATCTCAATGACGGAGATCCGCCGCCCGTCCGGCCGTACGGTGACCGCGACGGAGTAGACCGGGTTGCCCTCCCGGTCCTTCTTCACCTCCTGCGTCTCGGAGTTGCTGAACTTCACTTCGGGCACGCCTGCGCACCGCAGTACGCCCAGCCGTGCCGTGTCCACGGGAATGGACTGCATTTCTGTGGCCTCCCTGGCCAGTTGGAACGCCAGTTCTGATTCTGACGTCACTTGTCCTTACGAGTTACGACTATGAGAGTCTGTACGGCGAGAGTGCAAGTACTTATGCTGACGAGTGATGTCGCGCGTGCGACGTGCCTATGACCTCAACTCACCCGGAGATGCCGAGATGTCGGAGATCCAGCGCCCCGGAGCCCTCTACCAGCAGGTCGCCGCCGTGATGCGGGAAGCGATCCTGTCCGGCGAGTTCGCCCCGGACTCCCTCCTGCCGTCCGAAGCCCAGCTGATGGCCCGCTACGGCGTTTCGCGCCCCACCGTCCGCAACGCCATCTCGGCACTGCGCGCGGAAGGCTTGATCGACGTCCGGCACGGCAAGGGCAGCTTCGTACGCTCCAGCGGACAGCCCGTCCTCACGGTCGAGCGCCGCATCAGCCGCACCACCGAGGGCAAGTTCGTGATGCCCAACGGTGACGTCTGGCAGGAGACCAAACAGCCCAGCACCTACCGCACCCACACCACCAAAGCCACCGGCCGACTCCTCCAACTCGACGAGGAGGAAGCCCTGTTCGGCTGTGACCGCCTGCTGATCGACCCCGGCACCGGGACACGCGCCATGCACCGCACGCTGATCCCCTTCGAGGTCGCCGAGGCCGTCCCGCTGCTCGGCAAGGAACCGTGCAAGCCCCCGGCAGCGATCTACTGGGTCCTCACCCAGGCCGGACACAAGCTGACGTGGACCGAGACGGTCCGCGCCCACATGCCGCTGCCCGACGAGCGCACCGCCCTCCAACTCCCCGACGCGACCCCGGTCCTGCACGTGGCCCGCACCGCGCACGACGCCGACGGCCGCCCCCTGGTCCTCGAAGAACTGCGCGTCGGTGCGGACCGTGCCGAACTCGCCTACCGGATCACCGCCGACAAACAGCCCGCCCGACGCACCCGCACCTGAACTCAACCGGGCATCGGTCGAAACAGTCTTCACTTCCTCAAGGGCGCGCCTGCGGCGCGCCGGGGCGCCCTGCCGCCCCGGCCGGGCATGCGGCGTGGCCGCCGGTCCCGTCCGGACGGCAAGCGCCCCGCACCGCAGCACGCTGGAGGAGTCGACGCGTCGAACGGCCGTCGTGGGCAGGGGTGTTGGGGGCTGGGGGTCGCCGGGTGTCGAGACTTTAGGCAGCTCCCATGGGGCGAGCCTCGAAGAACAGGGGGCCGATCGGGCTGAACGCGGGCAGGCTCCAAGAGACTGCCCGATCCGCCGGCGAGCGTAAGGCCCCCTGTTCACTCGCCCCATGGCAGCTACCGCCCAAAGTCTCAACACCCGACGACGTGCCCACCCGCACCGCTCACCAGCGGAAAGACAGTTCACCGCGCACCGCCGTCGGTGTCCGCGAGCGTCTCCAGGAGACCGGCGAGCCGATTCACTGCACCCGGCCACCCCGCCAGGCGGACCACACCGCCACCATCCTGGTTCGTTGAGGCCACAGCCCGAACGGTGGAGAGTTCGAAGCCCGCGCCCAGGAGCGCCCGGTTCAATCGGTCGGCAGCCTCGCGCGCCGCGCGCCACCCCGCGATGTAGTCGACGCCGGACACCCAGAAACCGAAGTCCAAGCCCGCAACGTCCAGACCGTCGTTCGGCCAGTCCTCACCGGAGCCAGTCACCTTGCCCACCTCTGCCCTGATCTAGGTAACGGATCGTCAACTTCTTTTGGGCCAGGGCCAGAACGCAGCACGGCGGCCCCGGTACCATCAGGCACCGGGAACCGCCGTGTTCCCAGCCGGGCCACCCGTTCGCTTACCAGGGCAGTGGGTGGCCCGGCCTATATGGGGGATGTGAAGCGCGGCCCCTCACTCGGGAGGGGAGCCTCCCGAATGTTCGAGAGACCGCGCCCCTTTGGTTGGCCGGAGTGGTCAAACTCCAGCCGGTAACCGGATCGCCGCCCGCTCCCGATCGCGAGGGAGCAAACAGGGGCGGTGACCCGGCGCTTGTCAGGCCGAGTTCTCAGCCCACAGCCGGTCGAGGTCGAGGCGACACCACACGGTCTTGCCACCCTTCACACCGGGCGACCACCACACCGCATCAGCCAGCCGCTGAACGATCAACAGCCCGCGTCCTCGCTCCGGCAACAGCGCCTCTGAGAAGTCACCCGCCAGCTCCGGTGAGATCCACTCGCCAGCCGGCAACTCAGGCGGGTCCGAGTCCTCATCCGAGACGCCGATAACCAACACCTCAGGCACCGTCATGAGCGACACGTCGATCCTCCGCGAGGCACCGGGCGTGGCCAGGGCGTCATCCGGCACCGCGTGATGCACAACGTTGCCGACCAGCTCCGACACGATGAGCTGAGCGTCGACAACCGCGTGCTCCAACCGCCAGGTTCGGAGGTAGGAGCCCACCGTGTCGCGCGCAGCCTTGGCGCAGCCGGAGTCCTCGGCGTAGAGAGTGAGCGCCCGGAAGTGACCGTTGGACGGGTCGTTCACGGACCGGCGTGGAGCACCCTCCGCCGAAGCGTTCACCGGGTGTCTGCTGTGTCGCACTTCCACCGCGTTCCCTCCCGCGCGCCGATGGGCCCGTAGCCCGCTGATCTGTGTCGACCAGTGAACGGCGCGGGAGACTCTGTCGGCAGCGTTCACCTGGGGGTTCATGTGAACACCGGCAAATGCAAAGGGGGTTCAGGAATGAACCCCCCAGGGTGAGGCTGCTGTGACACGATGAATACTCGCCGTCATTCTCGGGTTGGCAGGGGAGCATGAGCCGAGAGCCAAACGCGCAGTTGATCGCGGTCATGGACGAAGCGAAGGTCTCGAACAAAGGCCTTGCGAAGCGCATGACAGACGAGGGCGCCCAGCGCGGCATGGCCCTGGGAACGACGCACGTCGCTGTGAAGCGCTGGCAAGAAGGCGCAGGCACCAGGCCTCAGACAGCGGCGCTCATGGCAGACGTTCTCTCGAACAAGCTCCGCCGCCGCATCACCCCGGGCGATCTCGGCTTCTTCGACCACACCAAGTCGATGGCCCCGGAGCCTGTCGGCTACCCGAGCAGCGTTCCCGACGTCCTGTCCGTGCTCGACGGACTCACCCACGAGCACGCCGACGCTCCCGCTTCGAGCCCACTGGCCGTCGCGGACGCCGACCTCAACTCCGCCGTCCTGTCATGGATGATCGCGCGTCCCGACGGCATCCAGGCCGACAGACCCGATCACCGACGCATCGGCATGCGCGACGTCCGCGCGATCAAAGAGGCCGCCGGCCTGTTCATGCAACTCGACTTCAAGTACGGCGGAGGCCACGGCCACAAAGCACTTCGCCACTACTTCCGCGAAGACGTACTGCCGCTGCTGAACGCCAGTTACAGCGAGAAAGTCGGCACCTCGTTATTCGGCGCAGCAGCCGAGATCTCCCAGTTGCTCGCATGGACCGCCTACGACGTCGGAAACCACCGACTCGCCCACCGCTACCTGACCTCAACACTGCGCCTGTCCCAGGTCATCGACGACCGCATGTTCGGCGCCCGCATCCTCGGCAACCTCAGCCACCAGGCCAACTACCTGGGCAACCACGCCCAAGCCATCCAGCTGGCCCGCGCCGCCGTCGAGGGTGCCAAAGGCCGAGCAACCCCGCGTGTCATGGCGCTGAGTTCGGCGATGGAGGCCCGTTCCCTCTCCAACGCAGGCGACCCCATCGCGGCAGGGCGCGCCATGAACGAGGCCGAACGCCACTTCGAGCGCGCCGACACCGCCGAAGACCCGGCATGGATCAGCTACTTCGACGAAGCAGAACTCATGGGCGAACTGTGCCATTGCTTCCGCGACCTCAAGATGCGCCGAGACGCCGTCGCCCAGGCCCAGCGCGCCGTGGACAGCACCAACCCCAAGTACGCCCGAACCTTGGGCTTCTGCCGCATGGTGCTCGCCCAAAGCCAGCTACTCAACGGCGAGTTGGAAGCCGCCGTCACCACCGCGAGCCTCGCAGTCGACGGCGGCGACTCCCTCCAGTCCAACCGCTTCCAGCGCTACGTGACCGACTTCCAGAACGAAGTCAGCGTGCACGCGGCGAACCCCACGGTGGCCGCCTTCAACGAGAAGGTACGCGACGCGCTCAATCGCCTGGACGAGGACGACGAGTAGCCCCTACCAGGGCCGCCAGTCCCGAGGCCCATCGTCATCACGCAGACCAGCAATCCGGCGGCGGTACTCGGCCGCGGTCTCCTCATCCTCCTGAACGTTCTGCATGAGCCAGGTCGTCATCCCGAACTCTTGGATGCCTCGCAGCGTCTCGTAGCCCGGCCAATCGTGCAGGTCCCGCCCGTACGCAGCCACGAAGTCGCCGTACTGTTCGTCGGTCTGCCACCCAAGGCTGTAGTGCTCCACAGCCGTAACCATGAGATCCCACTCAGGATGGTCATAGCAGAACATCTCGAAGTCGATCAGAATCACGCGGCCGCGATCGTCCACCATGAGGTTCTGCACATGGGCATCCCCGTGCACCGGCCCCTTCGGCGTCTCGAACCGCAACTCGGCGTACTTGTCCTGTAGTTCACGCCAGCGTTTCCGCAAGAAGACCTTGTCATCGTCTGGGATCACCGCCCGATCAAGCCGCAGCGCCTGCTTGTCGAAGGGATCGTACGACGGCAGCACGAGACCATCAGGCAAAGTCAATGAGTGCAACTCTCTCAGGATCTCGCCCAGTTCCCCATACTTCGCCTTGCGATCTCCTTCAACGATCAGGTGCCAGAAAGTCACCGGGTGGCCAGCGATCAGCAGAGGCTGTTCCAGGTCCTCAACGATCCGTGCCGCCGGGAACCCCTCCTCAGCCAGCCACTGCGACACGGCCACCTCGGTGCGAGCTTTGGGCAACCACTCTTCACCCCGTGCAACGCGCACGATCAACGGCACGGAGGCCAGCCGAAACAGCGCGTTCTCCCCGAGGCGGATCAGCTCCGCGCCTCTATCGTCGAGCCCCGCAGCCTGGCACGCGTCGACCATGACCCGCGTAGCCCTCGCCGACGTGAACCCTTCCTCCGTGCGAGCAGCGTCAACCGCCATGCCCGTACCAGCTCCCCTAGTCGCGCGCGATCAACCAGCGCACGCCTACGGGTGACCAACCCGACGTGCGCCGGACACGACCATGACCGTATCGGGAGCGACAACGAGGGTCGAGACCCGGTGGAGGGCGTCAGGCGCGACGGCACACCACGCGTTTCCAGCTGACGTAATCGATATAAGCGCATAAAGTAGGCCGCTGGCCTGACACCACGGTAATTCGCCATCCGTAGCTAATCCTGCGAAATTGATCCTTGGAATAGAGATTCACGTACACCATTTCGATCTTGCTCGGAAATCTTATCCAAAGCAAGCAGTGCGTAAATTAGTTCACCCCCGCTACCCAACCTCAAACCAGGGAGGTCCCATTTCATTGAAGCAAGGGCGAGACGGTCGGTTCTAATCGTCACACCTTTGAGCAAATTGTGACCAGTAATGAGAGTGTTCAGTTCGTCGTAGGTGCTCCACGTGTTCCATGACGAGATTTGCGGTTTGAAAGGATCGACGTCCGGGAGAGGGGAATTCTCGTTATCGCCAATCAATGCAAGAAGAACATATTGCCTCCAGGTTAGTTCGCGAGCCACGCTGAGGGCACGGCCCGCCGTCAGTCCGTCGATTTGCTCCTCGAAGCCGATGTTCCCAAGCATGTATCCGAGGTGCCTAACCTTCCTCTCCTCCCATTGCTGTTGAGCCGTAATTAGTACACCTTCTGCAAAATCTTGTGCAGCCGAACGACCTTTAGGTTCCTCTGCGAAAAATTCATCTGACCTAACTTCATCGCCTTCCCGAAGGCGCTCCTCATACACCTCCCCAGCAAATTCAAGTGCCGCGCCAATCCGGACCCCTTCCCTTTTACCTAGCATCCTTTGGGCGATTTCTTGCAACGCTAGTCGCACCGGAACGGCGGCTGCGGAGCCGACCATGGAACCTGCGGGGCCGCCGAGAGCAAACCCGATTCCGGCTCCAGCCGCCACCCCCGTCAGCTCACTGCCAGCATCCAGGATCTTCCGCATTCGTGATTTTTCATCTTCCGACACGCGACACCCTCCTCGCCCAGAATCGCACGGCCCGGCTTCCCCGAGACAGCTACGAAAACACGGCCCTATAAATAGCAGCGAGTTCCAACCGTGGAAATATTACCGGAACAACTCGCTTTCAATCTCCCACAGAAAATAAATCATTGCGGCATCAGACTCAGATAATCTCCCCTTAATAATCTCACAGTCAGCATCGCGTCAATCCTGAAAGATTTAGCCGAGCATTATCACCTACTGCTGGGAGCCTTGACAGGTCGGCAAGAGCGGCGCTGCTTCCCCTCCGTCGGCGAGTCCGGTTGCATCATGCGATGTTGGCGTACCACGCACACCGGCAAAAGATACCCAGCCTGACCCATCCGACAGGTGGAACCATACATCATTATTGAAGGGCGCCCTATTGGTGGAGTAGGCGACAGCGCCGTGAACCCAACCGTCCACGCTTATGCTGTGATTTCCGGCGAAGTCGCCGATCTCTTTTGAAAGTACCGTGGGGGCTGTTCGAATTGCTGTCCCATACGGGGCCCAGCGATTCTGTGCGTAAACCTGAAAGGGTGAACATCCGCCCTCAATGGCGATGACACCGACCCCGGTAGCCGAAGCTTTGTGTTGCGACGGCCACCACATAGGGGGCCCAGTAAGCAGCGCGATCCCGAGGAGTATCGGAAAGATGATTGACCAAATGATCACCACGCTATGCTTCTTGATCCATTCACGCACCTACCCATAGTGGCCTATTGAGGCGCCTGAAGGGAACAGAAGTTGAGGGAAAGCGCTGCGCAGGTACGGTACCCGGCACCAGGCGACTCCGTTTCAACATCCCCGGCACCTGACCAGTGACGTTATTACTGCATGAGCAAGGGTTGACTGACGACTCGCGCAGGGCGGCGATGGGAGCGAGGTCCGCGCGGGTCTGGGCCCACAGGACGAGTCCGTACGCCAGCACGGACAAGGCGGCGCCGAGAAAGCCGACGGCGGCGAACGGCCTTAGCTCGGAGAGGAGTTGACCGCGTCGAAGGAAGAAGGCGCAGACCGGGATCATCCACCCCTCCGCCGCCATCAGCCAGGCGATGTACCCCATCGACGACCCCGAGGCGCGTACACCGAGCCCGTCCACGACCGTGTACGCGGCGATCGACAGCCCCGTCGCCAACGCGGCACCGATCGCAGCCCAGTTGGGCCGCCGCCCGCGCATCCCCCACAGCGCGACACCGGTAAGTCCCGTACAGGACAACGCGATACCGGCCGCCGCCCACCCGTCGGGCACCTCGTGCGCGAAGACGGCGGCGAAGACCGTGACGACGAGGGGTGCGGTGCCGCGCGCGATCGGATACGCCTGCCCGAAGTCCCCGAGCCGGAACGACTTCATCAGCAGCAGTGTGTAGGCGAGATGGATGAGCGCGGAAGCCCCGAGATACGGCCACGCGCCGGCCTCCGGAAAGGCCGTGAACGGCACGAGCGCCAGCCCGATGACCGTCCCGCCGCCCGTGATGAGCGTGAACCCGACCAACTTGTCGGTGATCTGGTGCGCGAGGGCGTTCCAGCTGGCGTGGGTGACGGCGGCGAGCAGGACGGCGGCTGCGACCAACGGCGTCACGAGATCTGCTCGCGCACGTCCACCAAGGTGGCACCGGCGTACGCGACAAGTTCCTTCGGCTCCATGGGAAACACGGCATGCGGATTGCCCGCGGCGGCCCACACGACGTCGTGCGCGAGCAGCGAACGATCGGCGAGCACACGAGTCTTCGTACGGTGCCCGAACGGGGGCACGCCTCCAATGGCATACCCCGTCGTCTCCCGTACGACATCTGCCTTGGCCCGCGTGACCTTATCGACGCCGAGCTCCTCCCGGACCCGCTCCACGTCCACCCTCGACGCCCCGTCCATCAGCACCAGCACCGGTACCCCGTCGGCCGCGAAGATCAGGGACTTGCAGATCTCACTCAACTCGCAGCCGATCGCGGCGGCGGCCTCCGCTGCGGTACGGGTCGCGTCCGGGAAGCGGCGGATGCTGCCGAGGAGTTCCCCGAGTCCCAACTCCCTTACGGCTTCGGCGAAACGAGGGTTGGCGCCGGAGTCTGAGTCCTGGGAGTTTTCGCTGCCGTTCGTGGTCATGTACCGCACGCTAGCGGGGGGTGTACTGGGCCTGCGACTGAGTTCTTGCCGTTGGGCCACTCGCTTCTTTGCCAGTGTCGGGCTTCCACGGACCGAGTAAAGGGCGCTGCGCGTCGCCTACGGCGATTCCGCTCCGCTCCACCCTTGACTCGCTCCGCTCCAGCCCGTCTGAGAAGCGAGCGAGCGGCCCGGAGGAATGGGGGGCCGAGGTACGTCGGCCCCCCACGTCGGCTGCGTCCGCAACCAGCGGAGAGGATGCGCACCCGCGCCCCGCCAGCACGCCGGGCCGGCTCAGCGGCCAACCCCGAGCGGGGACTTCCCCAGACAGCAGACGACCCCGGACCGGTCCGGCCTGGGCCGGGCAGGGTAGCGTGGCCGGGGTGCGGCAGTCGGCAGAAAGCAGAAATGCGGCAGTCGGTCGGGGACCGACGGGTGTCACATCCCCCCCCCAGTCCCCGCCCCAGCCAGGCCTGTCCTCCCTGGAAGCCGGGGCCATTTCTAACCAGTCACGGTGCACGTCAGTGGTTAGCTTTACCCCCAGCCTCCAGCACCCCCCATCCCCTCCCCCGCCGGTCCCGGAAGCCCCACCGGCCGCTGGCCGCTAAGCCCAGGCGGCGTGCAGGCGAGACGCGGACGCGCCCGTAACACCGGCCCACAACGCAGCCCACGTAAGGGCCGGCATGCCCCGGCCCCCCACTCCTCCCGGCCACTCGCTCGCTTCTCCAACGGGCTGGAGCGGACCTAGTCAAGGGTGGCCCGCAGGGCCATCGGCGAAGCCGACGCGGAGCGCAGCGCAGCGCCCTTTACTCGGTCCGCGGAAGCCCGACACTGACAAAGAAGCGAGTGGCCCCACGTTCACTGGAAACGAACGCGACAAAACCGCTCCGGGCGATGCGGAGTCGGGCCGCGTCCGCGCAGGACGGTCCGGGTCGAGGTCAGGTTGTGAGGGGGACGTCCTTCGTGGTCTCGACTCCCGCCGTGCGGCCGGGGCCGGTGTGGTACTTCCAGTAGAGGTTCGTGTGGGCGATGACCTGCTCCGGCGGCGGCGCACCCCACTGGCTGAGGTCGGTCGTGGTGTGGGCGTCGCCGACGAGTGTCACGTCGTAGCCGCGGGTGAACGCGCTGTGGAGTGTGGAGCGGATGCACTGGTCGGTGGACGCGCCCGCCACGACGAGGCGTCCGACCTGGGCGGCGGCCAGTGCCGCTTCCAGAGTGGTGTCGTCGAAAGAGTCCGGGTAGAGCTTGTGGATCAGGGGTTCCTGGTCGCCGGGGGTCAGTTCGGGGACGAGCTGCCAGCCCTCGCTGCCCTTCGGCACGTTCTCGTCGGAGTGCTGGACCCAGATGACCGGGACGTCTTCCTCGCGTGCCCGGTCGGCGAGTGCGGCGATGTTGGCGACGACCGCGTCACGGTCGTACGCATCGGCCACGACGGCCACCTGGACGTCGATCAGCAGGAGTGCGGTGTGGGGCCGTTCTGCGAGTGTGGTCATGCTCGACACGCTAGTCCGGCCCACTGACATCGGCCCGGTTCAGATCGGTCTGAAGCCCGGTTCCACGGATTCCGGTTCGTCCGGATCAAAGCCGTCCGGATCGAATTCGTCGTCCGCCGGTTCCACCTCCCGCAGCCGCTCGGCGAAGTCGAGGACGAACGCGGTGAACGGCCCATCGAAGACCTCCAGTTCCAGGCCGTGGCTGTCGGTGACGACCTTCCACCGGTCGGGGTCCGGGTCGCAGGGCCAGAAGAAGTGCTCGTTGCCGGAGTGGTCGTAGCCCCAGGAGATCAGGCCGCCGGGTTCCGGGTGGACGGGGAAGGTGTGCAGGTCCGGAGCGCGACGCCGGGCCGTAGCGCGCCGCTCGTGGACCTGGCGCATCCGGTCAAGGAGCGGGCTGTCGCCGCGCGGGTGGAAGACCACCAACTCCTCGCAGATCACGCCCGTGCCGTAGGTGTCGAGGAACGTCTTGAAGTCGGTGGGCAGTGGCGAGGCGACGTATGCCTCTGTCTCGGTCCAGTCGTCGGGCGACGGTGTCCGTGCCGCGGTCGACGGGCCGAGCAGCCGCACCAGTTCGTCCAGTGCTGTCACGGCCGTAACCCTGTCATCGACGCGATCTGCCGCGCCACCCGAACCCGGTGGCGCGGCAGATCAGTTGTCCGGTGCCTCAGTGCCTCGCGGCAGCCGCCTCAGGCCCGGACCAACTCCCGGTCCTCGTCGGGATCCGAGTCCTTGGCGTCGAGGTCGCGCAGGCCTTCGCCCTCGACGTCGACGTTGGGCAGTGCCCGGTCCAGCCACTTCGGGAGCCACCAGGCCCGCTTGCCGAGCAGGGCCAGTACCGCGGGGACGATCGCCATGCGGACGACGAACGCGTCGAAGAGGACGGCGACCGCCAGGCCGAAGCCGATCATCTTGACCATGGCCTCGCTGGAGGTGATGAAGCCCGCGAAGACCGCCATCATGATGACCGCCGCGGCCGTGACGACCCGGGCACCGTGCTTGAACCCGGTGACGACGGCCTGGGTGGGCTTCTCACCGTGGACGTACGCCTCGCGCATCCGGGTCACGAGGAACACCTCGTAGTCCATCGCCAGGCCGAAGACCACGCCCACCAGGAAGATCGGCATCATCGACATGACGGGGCCGGTCTCCTCCACGCCGATCAGGCCCGCCAGCCAGCCCCACTGGAAGACGGCGACGACCGCGCCGAGCGAGGCGAGCACGCTGAGCAGGAAGCCGAGGGCCGCCTTCAGCGGGACCAGGATCGAGCGGAAGACGACGATCAACAGCAAGAACGCCAGGCCCACGACCAGTGCCAGGTACGGGATCAGGGCGTCGTTGAGCTTCTGCGAGAAGTCGATGTTCATGGCTGTGGTGCCGGTGACCAGGACCTGTGCGTCCGTGTCGGCCTTGATGCCGGCGCCCTCGCCCCGGATGGAGTGCACCAGGTCCTCGGTGGTGACCGACGACGGCTTGGAGTCGGGCACGACGGTGATCGTCGCGGTGTCACCGGCCTTGTTGAACATGGCCGGGCTGACCGAGACCACGTCGTCGAGAGTCTTGATCTTGTCGGTCACCGTCGTGACGGCGGCCTTGGGCGCGTCGCTGTTCTTGGCGTCCACGACGATCATCAGCGGGCCGTTGAAGCCGGGACCGAAGCCCTCCGCGAGGAGGTCGTAGGCCCGTCGCTGGGTGGTGGACGTCGGCTGCGAACTGTCGTCGGGCAGGCCCAGTTGGAGCTGGCTGGCCGGCAGCGCGATCACGCCGAGGCCGAGCACGCCGAGGATCAGGACGGCCGCGGGACGTCGTACGACGAAGCTCGCCCAGCGGGTGCCCATGTTGGGCCTGGCCGCCTTGGCCGCCTCCTTGGCGCTGCCGCCGCCGAGCCACTTGGCCTTCTCGCCTGTGGGCTTGATCCTGCGGCCCGCGTAGCCGAGCAGCGCGGGGATCATGGTCAGGGCGATGAGCACCGCGACCACGACCGTGCCGGCCGCCGCGACGCCCATCTTGGTGAGCATCGGGACGTTGACGACCGCGAGACCGGCGAGCGCGATGACGACGGTGAGGCCGGCGAAGACCACCGCCGAGCCCGCGGTTCCTACGGCCCTGCCCGCCGCCTCCTCGCGTTCGCGGCCCTCGGCCAGTTCGGCGCGGTAGCGGGAGACGATGAACAGCGCGTAGTCGATGCCGACGGCGAGGCCGATCATCATCGCCAGGGTTGACGTCGTCGAGCCCAGGTCCAGGGTCTTCGCGAGGGCGGTGATCGTCGAGACGCCGATGCCGACCCCGATGATCGCCGTCAGCAGCGGCAGGCCGGCCGAGACGAGTGAGCCGAGGGTGATGAGGAGGACGACTGCGGCGAGGGCGATGCCGATGATCTCGCCTACGCCCATCTCCGCGGCGGCCTGGAGCGCGTCACCGCCGACGTCGACGGTCAGTCCGGTGGCCCGGGCCTGGGCCGCGGTGTCCTCCAGGGCGTCCTTGCTGGCGTCCTTGAGTTCCATGCCTGAGACGTCGTACTTCACCGAGGTGTAGGCGACCGTCCCGTCCTTGCTCACGGCGTTCGTGGTGAACGGGTCGGAGACGGAGACGACCTCGGAACCGTCGGCCAGTTCCTTCACCGTCTTCTCGACGGTCGCCTTGTTGGCGGCGTCGGTCATCTTCTCGCCGCTCGGCGCCTTGAAGACGACGCGCGCGGTGGCGCCGTCCGAACTGGAGCCGGGGAAGCGCTGGTCCAGCAGGTCAAAGGCTTTTTGGGCCTCGGTGCCGGGGATGGAGAAGGAGGTGGAGCCCGCGGCGGGCGCGCTGGCCGCGCCGACTCCCGCGAGCGTCAGCAGGGCGATCCATATGAGGGCGACGAAGTGGCGTCGCCTGAAGGCGAGACGGCCGACTTTGTAGAGGAACGTGGCCACTAGGGCGTACTCCCGGTCAGGTCGTGGGGTTCTTCGGGGCAGGTGTGACCGGCCGGTTGGGGACACGGCTGATCGGCCCGACGACGTGAGCGGTTACGTCAGGTGGGCTTGCTGGGTGGTGTGGGGTGTGTCAGGTGGTGGGTACGCCCAGTGCGGGGAGCACTACGGCGTCGATGTACGAGGCCAGATACGCCTGGGTCGGCGGCAGGTCCTCGATCACCGCGCGGGTGGCGAAGGCGCCGATCATCATGTGCACCACGAACTCGAGCCCGGGGCAGTCCGCGCGGACCTCGCCCCGGTCGATGGCACGCTGGGTGACCCGGCGGAACTCTTCCATCTCCGGCTCGATGAGCAGCTCCCGGAACGCCTGCAACAGGTCCGGGTGGTTGTGCGTCGCCATGGCCAGACCCCGCATCAGCGCGGAGGTCTGCTCGATCCGGCAGTCGTCCTCGCGGGCCACCATGGCGTGCATGTCGCCCCGGAGCGATCCGGTGTCGATGTCGGCCGCCCGGCCCGGCTTGCTGTGCCGTACCGCTTTCGCCACCAGCTCGGCCTTGCCGCCCCACTGGCGGTAGAGGGTCGCCTTGCTGGAGCGGGTGCGGGCGGCGACGGCGTCCATGGTGAGGGCGTCGTAGCCGACTTCGCGGAGCAGGTCGAGCACGGCCTCGTACAACTCGGCCTCGCGCTCGGGCGTGATGCGACTGCGACGCGCCGTTGCGACTTCAGTCATGCGACTCACCTTCCGGCTCCGAACGACACGGTTTCGTACATGACGAATGTAGCGCACCCTCCTACGAAACGAAACCGTTTCGTACGTGTGTTGAGTCACCCGCCGAGTCACCTCGGTGATTTTTCACAAGTTGCTCCGGTCCGTCCCGCGGAAAAGCATAGGGACGTGAGCTATCTGCGCCTGCCACACCTCAACGGAGACCTGCTGAGCTTCGTCGCCGAGGACGACCTCTGGCTGGCCCCCCTCGACGGCGGGGGCCGCGCCTGGCGCCTCACCGTCGACCGCACCAAGGTCGGCCACCCCCGCTTCTCCCCCGACGGCCGCCACCTCGCGTACACGACCTGGCGGAGCCTGGTCCCGGAGATCCACCTCGTGCCGGTCGACGGCGGACCCGGCCGCAGACTCACCTACTGGGGCAGCGCCGACACCCAGGTCTGCGGCTGGACACCCGAGGGCGACATCCTGGCGGTGGCCTCACACGGCGAACCGTTCTCCTATTTCACCTGGGCCCACAAGGTCCCCACCGACGGCGACCCCGGCGGCCGGCTCCCCTGGGGCCCGGTCTCCGACATCCAGCTCGCCGACATCGGCGGCGAACGCCAGACCCTCCTCCTCACCGGCACCCCACCCCACGAACCGGCCGCCTGGAAGCGCTACCGCGGCGGCGCCATGGGCCGCCTCTGGCTGCACGGCCGCCGCCTCCTCGCCGACCTCGAAGGCCATCTCCACTCCCCGATGTTCGTCGACGGCCGCATCGCCTTCCTCTCCGACCACGAGGGCATCGGCAACCTCTACTCCTGTTCCTACGACGGCTCCGACCTCCGCCGCCACACCGACCACGACGCCTTCTACGCCCGGCACGCGGCGAGCGACGGCACCCGGGTCGTGTACCAGTGCGCCGGCGACCTGTGGATCGTCGACGACCTGTCGCCGACCTCGGTCCCACGCAAGCTCGACGTCCGCCTGAGCGGCCCCCGCCCCGGCCGCCGTACGTACCAGGTCCCCGCCGCCCAGCACGTCGACGGCATCTCGGTCGACGAGACGGGCCGGGCGAGCGCAGTGGTCGTACGGGGAAGTCTGTACTGGCTGACCCACCGCGACGGGCCCGCCCGCACCATCACCGACACCCCGGGCGTACGGGTCCGGCTCCCCGAGATGCTCGGCAGCGGCGGACAGGTCGCCTACGTCACCGACGCGGACGGCGAGGACGCGATCGAGATCGCCTACCTCCCCCGCGCCACCGGCGACCGCGCCCCCCGCCGACTCGCCTCCGGCGAACTGGGCCGCGTACGGGAGCTGGTCTCGGACCCGGCGGGCGAACGCCTGGCCATCGCCGCCCACGACGGACGACTGCTGCTCCTCGACGCGACGGAGGACTCCAACGGCGAGGTCACGGAACTCATCTGCTCGATCAACGGCCCGGTACGGGATCTCGCCTTCTCCCCCGACGGCAGCTGGCTGACCTGGTCCCACCCGGGCATCGGCCGCTCGCTGCGCCAGATCAAGATGGCCCGCATAAAGGACCGCCTGATCGTCGACGTCACCAACGGCCGCTTCGAGGACGAGAATCCGGTCTTCACCAGGGACGGCCGGTACCTCGCCTTCCTCTCCTGGCGCGGCTTCGACCCGGTCTACGACGTCCACACCGGCGACCTGTCCTTCCCGCTGGGCTGCCGCCCCTACCTGGTCCCCCTCTCCTCGGCCACCCCCTCCCCCTTCGCCCTGACCCCGGAGGGCCGCCCGGCGGCCGGGGGCCTCGACGCGGCGGAGGACGACGAGGGCGCGGACGGCGCGGTGACGGTGGAGGTCGAGGGCCTGGAGAGCAGGGTCACCCCCTTCCCGGTCTCGGCCTCCAAGTACTCGGCGCTGTACCCGGTTTCGGGCGGCGGCCTGGTCTGGCTGCGCTGGCCGATCTCGGGCGCGCTGGGCGAGACCTTCGCGAATCCGGACGACACCAGCGGCCGGCCGACCCTCGAGTACTTCAACATCAGCAAGGCGAAGAAGTCCGAACTCGTGGACCACCTCGACTGGTTCGCGGTGAGCGGCGACGGCTCGCGGCTGGTCGTGGTCGACGAGGACGAACTGCGCGCGGTCCCCTCGACGGAGTCCGGCGACGGCGACTCGACCGTCTGGATCGACCTGCGCCGCATCCTGCACGAGGTGGACCCGCCCGCCGAGTGGCGCCAGTCCTACGAGGAGGCGGGCCGCCTGATCCGCGCCTACTACTGGGACCCGCAGATGTGCGGCATCGACTGGAACGGCGTCCTGGACCAGTACCGCCCCCTGGTCGAACGCGTCGCGACCCCCGACGACTTCGCGGACCTCCTCCGCGAAGTCCTGGGCGAACTGGGCACATCGCACGCCTACGTCACCCCGTCCCGCCGCAACGAGGGCCCGCCCCACTACCAGCGCCGCCAGGGCCTCCTGGGCGCCAACCTGGTCCGCAGGGAGGGCGGTTGGACGGTGGCCCGCATCCTCCCCGGCGAGTCCTCGGACTCCAAGGCCCGTTCGCCGCTGGCCGGCACGGGCATCCGCGAGGGCGCGGTCCTCACCCACGTCGACGGCCGCCCGGTGGACCAACTCACCGGTCCCTACCCCCTGTTGGCGGGCGCGGGCGGCACGACGGTGGAGCTGACGTTCACTCCCGCGGAGGGCGAAGGCAGATCCCGCCGCGTCGCGGTCGTCCCCCTCATCGACGAACGCCCCCTCCGCTACCAGGACTGGGTGGCCAAACGCCGCGCGGTGGTACGGGAGTTGAGCGGCGGCCACTGCGGCTACCTCCACATCCCCGACATGGGCGGCTCCGGCTGGGCCCAGTTCAACCGCGACCTGCGCCTTGAGGTCTCCCGCCCCGCCCTGATCGTCGACGTACGCGGCAACGCGGGCGGCCACATCAGCGAGCTGGTCGTGGAAAAACTCACCCGCACCATCCTCGGCTGGGACCTGACCCGCAACGCCCAGCCGGTGTCGTACGCCTCAAACGCCCCCAGGGGCCCGGTGGTTGCGCTGGCGGACGAGGCAACGTCCTCGGACGGCGACATGATCACGGCAGCGTTCAAGCTCCTGAAGCTGGGCCCGGTGGTCGGCCAGCGCACCTGGGGCGGAGTGGTCGGCATGACCGGCCGCCACCAACTCGGCGACGGCACGGTGATCACGGTCCCGATGAACGCGGCCTGGTTCGACGCGTACGGCTGGTCGGTGGAAAACCGTGGCGTCACACCGGACTTGGAGATCCTGCGCACCCCATTGGACTGGGCGGAGGGCCGCCACGCCCAGTTGGACGACGCGATCAGACTGGCGCTGGACCTGCTGGCCATCCACCCCGCGGCAACACCGCCCGACTACTCGGCCGTACCGGACAGGAGCAGGCCGAAGTTGCCGCCACGTTCTTGAGGGACAGCAGGGCAACTCCCTGCTTTTCAGGGGCGCGGGGAACTGCGCGACAAGCCCCCACGGGGCCGGCACCCGACAACGCAACGTGGGACGCCCCAAAGAAACAGGGCGTCCCACGCAATCGGACAGCGACTAAACGTCGTAGTCCTGGTCCATCCGGTCCTCTTCACGCTGCATGCGCTCGGACGCCTCGTCCCGCTGCGCGCCGCGCTCCGACGCCTCGTCCTGACCCTGGCCCATCCTGTCCTTGGCCTTGTCCGCGAGGTCCTTCGCCTTGTCCTGGAACTGGTCCTTCATACCCATGTGGGTTCACTCCCGTAGTGGGGGGGAAACGGCCCGCGACCGGGCCTCGACCAGATTCACACGGGCGGACACAGTTCGCATTTCGGTCAGCTACGTTCCGTAGCGCGAGCCTCCTCGTCAGCGGCTCCACCCGCCCCGACAAGCCCGGAACGCATCCCTTCCAGCCGCGCCCCGAACCGCCGCATCTCCCGCTGCCCCACCGACCCGATGATCCCCGGCAGATACCCGCGCACGCCCTGCGTGCCCCGCAGCCACCCCTGCCCGTACACATGGCTCGACCGCCGTTCGATCCCGGCGACGATCCGGTCCACGGCCGGCCCCAGCGGATACGTCTTGTTGGCCGGCCACGGCAGCCGCTGCCTCAACTCCCGCATGACGTCGTCCTGATCGGCCCCGCGCACCATGTCCGTGTCGGTCCAGGACAGATAGCCGACGCCGACGCGTACGCCCTTGTAGCCGACCTCGGCGCGCAGGCTGTGCGCGTACGCCTCGACACCGGCCTTGGACGCGCAGTACGCGGTCATCATCGGCGCGGGCGTGATCGCGGCCAGCGAGGCGATCTGGAGCAGATACCCGCGGCTCTCCATCAGCACCGGCAGGAACGCCCGCGCGGTCACGGCGGACCCGATCAGATTGACCTCGATCACCCGCCGCCACGCGACCGGGTCGGAGTCGACGAAGGGCCCGCCGGTGGCGACACCGGCGTTGGCGACGACGATGTCGACCTTCCCGAACCGTTCCTTGACCTCGGCGGCGACCCGCGCCATGGCCTCGTCATCCGTCACGTCCGCGTACCAGGAGGCGCTGTCGGTGTGCAGCCGCTCGGCGACCTGCTTGAGCGCGTCCGGCTCCAGCCCGACCAGCACCACCTTCGCGCCGCGCGCGGAGAGCTTGCGGGCGAGCAGTTCGCCGACGCCCCGCGCGGCCCCGGTCACGACCGCGACCTGACCCTCCAGGCTCACCTTGCGGCTCATGCGCCCTCCTTGATCTGATCGCTCGGGTCCAACTCGATGTAGGTGGCGGCCAGTTCGCGGATCTTCCCGCTGACCAGCTCGGGCGCCTCGACGGGGGTCATGTGCCCGAGTCCCGTCAGCTCGGTGCTCCCGACGCACTGCGGCAGCGCGGCGACCAGCGCCCGCGCGTGCACCGGCGGTGTCATCCGGTCCGCCGTACCGACGACGACGGCCGTGGGCACCGCCAACTCCCGTACGCCGTCGTCGAGTTCGAGGGAGTCGAGGACCTGCGACCACGCGTGCCGCACCGTCCTCGGACAGGCGTGCACGATCCGTGCGCACGCCTCGACCATGTGCGGCGCGGAACCGGGTCCCATCGTCGCGTACTTCAGGATCCGGCGCGCGGCGGGCGTGACCGGCCCGAGCGGCGCCCGGGTGCCGAGGACCTTCCGGGTCAGCCGGGTCCGGGTCCGCCCGGCCCGCATCGGCACCACGAGCGACTCGTCGACCAGCCGCGAACTGCCCGTACTGCACAGCAGCACGGCCACCGCGTGCTCCCGGAACCGGGCCCGCCCGGCCGCCGCCAGCACGGTCATCCCGCCCATGGAGTGCCCCACGACCACGGCCTTCTCGCCGGGAGCGAGGGTCGCTTCGAGTACGGCTTCCAGGTCGTCGGCGAGCGCGTCGGTGCTGTAGGTGTGGGCCGCCGGACTGCGCCCGTGGCCGCGCTGGTCGTAGACGACGACCCGGTGGTCGACCGCCAAGTCCCTTGTCTGCGCGGCCCAGAAGGCCGTGGAGCAGCACCAGCCGTGCGCGAGGACGACGGCCGGCGCGCCTTCGGGGCCGTGCACCTCGGCGTGCAGCCGGGAGCCGTCGGCCGAGGTGACGGTCACCTCGCGGACGGGGACGGGCGGGGCGTAGGGCCCGGAGACGACATGCAGGAGGCGGCTCATGCGTCCACCACCTCCGGCTTCCCGGTCTTCTTCGCGGCGGGCGCCCGTACGACCTCGTACTCGGCGAGGTTCACGCGCCGTGTGGCCGTGCGGAACTCGGTGGTCGTGCCGGGCCAGATGGTGGTGTTGCGGCCGTTCGCGTCGAGGTACCAGCTGGTGCAGCCGCCGGTGTTCCACACGGTCCGCTTCATGCGTTCCTGCACGCGCCGGTTCCAGCCGTCCACGGCGGCGGGCCGGGCGTCGAGGGCTACGCGTCCGCCGAGGACGTCCAACTGCCGTACGTAGTCGGCGAGATAGTTCAGCTGGGACTCGATCATCAGGATCATGGAGGAGTTCCCGAGGCCGGTGTTGGGCCCGATGATGGTCATCCAGTTGGGGAATCCGGCCGCCGAGGCGCCGCGCAGCGCCTGCATTCCGCCCCGCCAGGCCTCGGCCAGCGTCCGCCCGTCCGCGCCGACGACCCGGTCCGCGATCGGCATGTCCGTGACGTGGAAGCCCGTACCGAAGACGATCGCGTCGACCTCGGCCGTACTGCCGTCGGCGCCGACCACGGTCGAGCCGCGCACCTCGCTCAACCCGCTGGTGACGACGTCGACGTTGGGCTGGGCGAGCGCCGGATAGTAGGCGCTGGAGAGCAGGATGCGCTTGCAGCCGATGCGGTAGTCGGGGGTGAGCCTGGCGCGCAGGGCCGGGTCCTTGATGGAGCGGGCCATGTTGCGCTTGGCCAACTGCTCGATCATGCCCAGCTCGTTGGGCCGCTTGGTGAACGCCTGGACCTGCAACTCCCGCAGTCCCCACAGGAGTCCGCGGCGGGCCTGGGTGGTGAAGGGCAGCGCGCGGTGCAGGGCGCGTTCGGCGCCGCTGATGGCGCGGTCGACGCGGGGCATGACCCAGGGCGGGGTGCGCTGGAAGAGGGTGAGGCGTTCCACGTCGGGCTGGATCGACGGCACGATCTGGATCGCGGAGGCGCCGGTGCCGACCATGGCGACGCGCTTGCCGCGCAGGTCGTAGTCGTGGTCCCAGCGGGCGGAGTGGAAGACCTTGCCGGGGAAGGAGTCGAGGCCCGGGATGTCCGGGATCTTGGGGTCGGAGAGCGGTCCGGTCGCGGAGACGACGAGGTCGGCGGAGTAGGAACCGCTGCTCGTCTCGATGTCCCAGCGCAGCCGCTCCGCGTCCCAAGTCATCATCTTGACCTCGGAGTTGAAGCGGAGGTGGGGGCGGAGCCGGAAGACGTCGGTGACGTGCTCCAGGTAGCCGCGGATGTGCTCCTGCCCGGAGAAGGTGCGCGGCCAGTCGGGGTTCGGCGCGAAGGAGAACGAGTAGAGGTGGGACGGTACGTCGCAGGCGCACCCGGGGTAGCTGTTGTCCCGCCAGGTCCCGCCGACGCTGTCCGCGCGCTCCAGGACGACGAAGTCGGTGACGCCCTCGCGCCGCAGCCGCACCGCGGCCCCCAGCCCGCCGAACCCGGACCCGATCACCGCCACCCGCACCTGCTCGTGTTCGGTCATCCCGTGCCCTCCCATACGGCCGCACAATCGCGCCAGTGAACACTGGCGCAATCGGACTGTAGAACAGGTCCGTACTCATGGGTAGGGGGCGGGAGCCGGAAAGTTACCGGGGGTACGACGTAAGGTGCGGGCGTGGCGGAGAAGGCAGAACAGAAGCGCGAATACCGCATGGAGGAACTGGCCGAGCGGGCCGGCATCACGGTGCGCACCCTGCGCTTCTACCGCGAGCGCAAACTCATCCCCCCGCCGCGCCGGGAGGGCCGTATCGCCTGGTACGACGAGACGCACCTCGCCCGCCTGCGCACCATCTCGGCGCTCCTGGAGCGCGGCCACACCCTCAACGGCATCGCGGAACTCGCCGAGGCCTTCGACCACGGCCGCAACGTCGGCGAGCTGCTGGGCCTGGGCGCCCCCACCGAGGAGACCCCGGTCCGGCTCACTCCCGAGGCCCTCGCCGACTACTTCGGCGACCAGGCCACCCCGGAGAACTTCGCCGCCTCGCTCGAACTCGGCTACCTCGGCACCGACGGCAGCGAGATCGTCCACATCAGCCGCCGCCTCCTCGACGTCACGGCCGCCCTGGTCCGCGAGGGCATCCCCCTCGCGGCCGTCCTCGACGCGGGCCGCCGCGTGCGCGCCCACACGGAGTCCCTCGCCGGCCTCTTCGCCGACCTGGTCCTCGCGCAGGGCGGCACGGCGGAGGACCTGCAACGGCTGCGGCCGCTGGCGAAGAGCGTGGTGGAGGCGGAACTGTCGATGGCGATGGACCGCCGACTGCAACAAGGCGGTCAGGGCGGTCAGGGCGGTCAGGGCGGTCAGGACACTCAGAGGTCGTAGACGACCGTCACCGGCGCGTGGTCCGACCACCGCTCGTCGTGCGTGGCCGCCCGCTCGACATACCCCTTGATCGCCTTGGCGGCGAGCCCCTGCGTGGTCACGTGGTAGTCGATGCGCCATCCGCTGTCGTTGTCGAAGGCCCGCCCCCGGTACGACCACCACGAGTACGGCCCCTCCACGTCCGGATGCAGCGCCCGTACGACATCGACGTACGCGCCGTCCGCCGCGTCGAAGACCCGGCTCAGCCACTCGCGTTCCTCCGGCAGGAACCCGGAGTTCTTCTGGTTGGCGCGCCAGTTCTTGAGGTCGGCCGGCTGGTGGGCGATGTTCCAGTCGCCGCAGACGACGACCTCGCGGCCGTCGGCGGCGGCCCGCTCGCGCAGGTCCTTCAGATGGGCGAGGAACTCGTCCATGAAGCGGATCTTCTCGTCCTGCCGCTCGGTGCCGACCTCGCCGGAGGGCAGGTAGAGGCTGGCGACCGTGACGCCGGGGAGGTCGGCCTCGACGTAGCGGCCGCTGTCGTCGAACTCGGCCGATCCGAAGCCGACCTGGACGCGGTCGGGTTCGCGGCGGGTGTAGAGGGAGACGCCCGCGCGGCCCTTGGCGGCGGCCGGCGCGTGCACGACGTGCCAACCGTCGGGGGTGCGGACGTGCTCCGGCAGCTGCTGCGGCTCGGCTCGCACCTCCTGGAGGCAGAGCACATCGGCGGAGGTCCCGGCGAGCCACTCCACGAAGCCCTTCTTCGCGGCGGCCCGCAGTCCGTTGACATTTGCTGTAGTCACAGTGAGCACTCCGGCACGATACCGGCACACCGGACGGAGCCCTGATCTCCCTTTCGCGCAGGTATACGATTTTCGGCGTGAATCTACGCACTGTGCCCTTCGACCACCCCGACGCCGTGAAGCTGAACGACGAGGTCCAGGCCGAGTACCACGTCCGCTACGGCGACGGCGGCGACTCCACCCCGCTCGCCCCGACGGACTTCGAACCGCCGAACGGCATGTACCTGATCGCGTACGACGAGGACGACAGGCCCGTCGCCACCGGCGGCTGGCGCTCCCAGGACTCCAACGGCGAGGGCAACGAGGACGGCGACGCCGAACTCAAGCGGATGTTCGTGATCGAGCAGGCACGAGGCCGGGGCCTCGCCCGCCGCATGCTGTCCGCCCTGGAGGACGACGCCCGCGCCGCCGGCCGCACCCGCATGGTCCTGGAAACCGGCACCAAGCAGCCCGAGGCCATCGCCCTCTACACGTCCAGCGGCTACGAGCCCTGCGTGAAGTTCGGCTACTACCGCCACTTCGACGAGAGCCGGTGCTTCGCGAAGGCGTTGTGACGGCCATGACCGCTGTGACCTCGGACACCTGTCGGCTCCTCAGACGACAGGCGCCCGGGCCGGGGACGCAAAGATCCCGCCCGATCTTCCGATCGGACGGGATCTTGTTGCTTTGTGGGGTGTTCACCGGTCGACCCGATCAGGCACGACGTAGCCCCTCGGAGATCATTTCCCGCGGGGCGAGTGATCGTTCCCCGCCGACGGGCACCCGGCCACCCTCGTGGCGTCAGGATGATCACATCTGCGAACATGTTCCCGTCATCCACGCCGAGTCGCGCGCCCCGCGCAGCCACGCGCCCGCGCGAAGGAGAACCGCACCCCATGTCGCAGCCGCCACTGCCACCTCCCTCGCAAGGCCGTCCTCCGCAGCCGCCCCCGTACCCCCAGCAGGCCGGGCCATATCAGCCCACTCAGCCCTACGGCCCCTACCAGCCACCTCAGCCGGGCCCTCTGCCGCACGCTCAGAATCCTTATGCCCAGCCTCAGTTCCCGCCCCCGCCTCAGCAACCGCCCACCCGCGGACGGCGCCTGCCGCTCGTGCTGTGCGCAGTGGCCGCCGTCCTGGCTCTCCTCGCCACCGGCACGGTCCTCATGCTCCGCGGCGACGACTCCACCTCCTCCTCGGACGACAGGGCGAGCGCCACCTCCACGCACCCCACGCCCACCCCGACCACCATCGACGGCCGGCAGCTCCTGAACGTAGACCCGCCCCAGCCGAAGAGCGTCAGCGACTACATCCAGACTCCCGGAGCCTGGCTCACCTCCCGCGTCTACGCCACCGGCGCCGAGGAGGCCGTCACCGGCTACAACCTGACCACCGGCAAGCGCGCCTGGACCGTCCCGCTCTCCGGCGGGCTCTGCGGGGCCTCCCGCACGGTGACCTCCGCCGGTCTCGTCGCCGTCGTGTTCCACGCGACCGAGGACACCGTCAAAAGTCACTGCACGCGGTTCGCGGTGATCGACGTGAACAAGGGCGTCAAGGTGTGGGAGAAGCCGATCACCGACGAGAGCGTCAGCCTCGGGCTCGGGCTGAACGTCGCGATCAGCGACACCGTCGCGGCGGCCGGTTGGCCCGGCGGGTCCGCCGCCTACGACACCTCCACCGGCGCCCCCGCGTGGACCGCCCCGGCCGACGGCTGCACCCAGGAGGAACACCTCGGCGGCAAAGAACTCCTCACCCTGTCCTACTGCAAGACCTCCGCCGGCATGAAGTTCCGCATCGGCGAGCGCGATCCGGGCACCGGCAAAGCTACGTGGCGGTACGAGGTCCCGAAGGCCAAAGGCGCCTGGCTGGTGTCCAGTGAGCCGCTCGTGCTCGGCCTGCTCCAGAACGAAAAGGGCCTGGACGCCGACCAGTTGGTCACCATCTCCGACGAGGGCAAGGTGCAGTCCACCATCCAACTCGGCGACGACTACGTGGCGGGGTGCGGTGACGCCGGCGGCTGCGGCGCCACGGTCGTGAGCGGCGACACCGCCTACCTCGGCAGCGACCCCCACAACTACTCCGCGGGCAACCGGATCACCGCTTTCGACCTGACCACCGGCAAGGCCATCCGCAGCTTCCCGGCCCCGGACGACTCGACCCTCGTTCCGGTGCGCGCCGAAGGCAAGACCCTCGTCGCCGCGCAGAAGGCCGAACCCACCACCCCCGCCCGGGTCCTGCGCCTGGACCCCGCCACCGGCAGGAGCACCACGTTGATGGAGATGCCCGACGAACTGTCGCTCAACAGCACGCTGCACTCGTTGATCAGCAACGAAGTCAAGCAGCCCATGCTGTACGACGACGGGCGGTTCTTCCTGCACACGGGCAGCGGCTACTACGTGGGCGAGACAAGCCCCGATCCGATGACGCTCGCTTTCACGACCTGGTAGGCATCCGTCGGGCAGTTCGCGGAATTGTGCGGGCGTGCGATGCCGAGCATGGCGTGATGGACGCCTTCGCCGTTGGGGCGGCAGTCTCGGAGGATCTTCCAGCTCTTCATGCGGGCGAAGGCGTGCTCGACGTGAGCCCGGACTTGTTTGTGTGAGCGGTTGTGTTCCTCTTTCCAAGCAGGGAGCTCCTCGCCTTCGCGTCGGCGGTGCGGCATCACCAGCCCCGTGCCGGGATACCCGCCATCGGCAATCGTGGTCGTCTGACCGACGGCGGCCTTCGCGCCGGATTCCGCCCACGCCTTGCCGTCGTTGCGATCACTCGGCAGTGGTCGGCCGACCATCACGACCGGACGGGTGTCGGCGTCGATGACGACCTGATGGTTGGTGGGGACGATAGTTCTTGGACTGCTCAGCCACCGTGTGGTCGCAGGTGGGCACCAGGGAGCCGTCCGCGACGAGCACGGTGTCCTCAAGGAATCGCTTCCGGAGTTGGAGTGCGAGCAGCGGCGCCGCGACCAGCAGGACGCGGTCGTCCAACGGCAGACTCCACGGTCGGCCCGTCCGGCCCCCGCCGGCGCTCTCACGACGTAGTGCGGTCACCAACTTGGCAGAGCAGCGCGGGTTCAATCCGGTGAACGGGAAATCCAGGACGGCTCCGAGGCCGTGATCACAGCACCCACGCGCCTACGTTCGGATGACCAGGAGGGATATCGCTGCCGTCGCTCGACGGGCGTGGTAGCGCCACATCCCCTCTGACCAACCGCGCGTGGAACAGCCCCACATCACCTCAGCACGCCGATCAATCCAGTCGGCGTGCTTCCCCACGCCCAGGCGCAAGCAAGAACACGCAGCATCCTCGCCACGGCGCCCGACCGCCCGCACCCAGACCTCCCGTACAGTCCAGAAACGCCAAGATCCCGTCCGATCGAAGTGATCGGACGGGATCTCGTGAACCGTCTACGAGCTAACTCGTGAACGGCCTTGCAGTGGACCTGTGGGGATTTGAACCCCAGACCCCCTCGATGCGAACGAGGTGCGCTACCAGACTGCGCCACAGGCCCTTGCAACGAGTGAAACTCTAGCATCCCCGTCAGGGTGCTTGGAAATCCGTTCCTTGCCTGGTCACTCGTTGGCCGCGCGGGGCCGTTCGCCGTCCTCGTACTGGTCGAACAGCGGGGTGCGGCCGCGTTCACGGGCGCGGCGGGCGGAGGCTGCGCGGCGGGCGTCGGTGCGGCCGTCGGCCGTGGCTTTGTCCTCGTCCGACAAGTCCTCCGCCTCCTCCTCGTCCCGGGCCGCCGGCTGTGCCTCCTGCTCCGGTGCCACCGAGCTGGAGCGCGCGGAGCTCCACGCGTCGGGCGCCCCGAGGTCCACGTCGGAGGTGGCGCGCGGGGCGACCGGTGCGGTGACGTACGTCGGCAGGGGTACGGGTACGGGGTCCCAGCTGTCGCCCTGGCCCGGCCGGCGCTGCCGTTCGCGCTGCTGGTCGACCCACTCGGCGTGGTCGGTCTGTTCGACGAGGGCCCGGCGGTCGGCGGCGAGGGCGGACATCCCGGGGTCCGTCTCCGGTTCGGGTCCCTCCTCGGCGTCGTCGATCCCGGCGTCCACGGTCGCGCGCCGGCGCGGCTGACGCTCCCGCAGCCGTTGCGCGGCGGCCTCGGCCTGACGGCGGTCCATCTGGTAGGCGAAGCGGCTGCGTTCCTGGGAGCGCAGGTAGGCGATGTAACCGCTGAGCAGTACCGCCGGCACAGCGGGCGCCCAGAGCAGAGCGAGCCCGCCGACCGCCGCGACGATCGCGCCGAGCGTGAAGGCGAGGAAGAGCATCACGGTCGTACGCCGGCGGCGCGCGAGCACCTTCACACGCCGGGCGCGCGCCGCGGCGGCTTCCTCGGCGGGCGTACGCCGTCCGACCGGGACGCGCCTACGGGCGGACGCCGGGGCGGACTTGGCGGCCGGCTTGGACGCCTGGGCGGAGGCCGGGGCGGGGACGGGGGCGGAGACGGAGGCTTGCTGGGGTGCCGACTTGGCCGCCTGGTCCCGGGCTTGTTCACGGACCTGGTCGCGGGTCTGACCGCGGGCTTGGTCCCGGGATTGGTCTCGCGCGTGGTCCCGAGCTTGGTCGCGCGCCGGTTCGCGACCCGGCTCACGCGCGGGCTCGCGCGCTGCTTCGCGCTCCGGTTCCCGCGCCGCTTCCGACCGGTCCGGGCCCGGCCGGCGGACCTGTGCGTGCACCTGGGGACGGGCCGGGGGCATGGCGAAGGCCCGGACGTCCACCGAGTCGGTGACGGCGTCCGGCACGACGGCGCCCGACTCCCCCTCCTCGGTGGAGCGCGCCCGCAGGTCCTTGGCGTACCGGCGCTCCATTCCCGCCCGTCCGGACAGCAGCCGGATGGCGGTGCTGAAGCGTTCCGTCGGACGGGCCTCGTTCAGCTCGTCCTGCCTACGGAGCCACATCGGCACCAAGTAGGCGGCCCAGGCCCCGACAATGACTGCGTAGATGAGGCCGCTGCTGCTCACGCCTCACACGGTAGAGGGGTTTGCGTGAGGCCATCTGCCAATTGAGCCGGTGTGTCGCACGATCTGGCTGATATTTCGAGCTTTTTTTGTGACCGATGCGATCAACAGGCCGCGGAGTTGGCGAATTCATTGCCCCAAGGTGGTCATCCGTCGATCACTTTCGAACATTTATTCCATTTCCGGGGAGCCGGGCTTCCGGGCTTCCGTGCCGACAGGCTCCCCGTTACGCGGGATTGTCGTGCGGTGTGCTCCGGGAGCGTGCCCGCTGCCAGCGGGCCAGCAGCCCTTCGGGGACCTCTTCCGCGGTGAGCGCGAAGACGAGATGGTCGCGCCAGGCTCCGTCGATGTGGAGATAACGGGGCCGAAGCCCCTCCTCACGGAATCCGAGTTTCTCGACGACCCGGCGGCTGGGGCCGTTCTCCGGGCGAATGCAGACCTCGATGCGGTGCAGTCCGACAGCCCGGAAACAGTGGTCGACGACGAGTGCCACGGACGTCGGCATCACTCCGCGCCCGGCCACCGACTCGTCCACCCAGTAGCCGATGTGGCCCGAGCACATCGAGCCCCAGGTGATCCCGGCGACCGTCAACTGCCCGACCAGGCGCCCCTGGTACTCGATGACGAACGGCAGCATCCGGCCCGCGTTCGCCTCGGAGCGCAGGTGCCTGACCATCTGGCGGTAGGTCGGCCGGTGTGCGATCGGCCCGCTGGGCGTGGGCGGCGGAATCGTCGCCTCCCAGGGACGCAGCCAGTCACGGTTGCGCCGGTTGACCTCGCGCCAGTCCCGCTGGTCGCGGAGTTTTATCGGCCTCAGGACGATGTCGCCGTCCGCCAGTACGGCGGGCCAGGATGGGCTGTTCAGCTCGCACCCCCACTGGTGTCGGCGGGTCTGGGGTGATCGCCGCCTCGGATCTGGTCGACGGCGTGCGCCAGCAGGGGTTCCAGGACGGCGAGGCCGTCCCTCACCCCGCCGGTGGAACCCGGCAGGTTGACGATCAGTGTGCGCCCGGCGACCCCGGCCAGGCCACGGGAGAGCGCCGCGGTCGGCACCTTCTCCCGGCCGTACGCGCGGATGGCCTCGGCGATGCCCGGCACCTCGTAGTCGATGACCGCGCGGGTGGCCTCGGGGGTGCGGTCGGTGGGCGAGACGCCGGTGCCGCCGGTGGTGACGACCGCGTCGTAACCGGCCGCCACGGCGGCTCGCAGGGCGGCCTCCACCGGGTCGCCGTCGGGGACCACCCGCGGTCCCTCGACCGCGAAGCCGAAGCCCTTGAGGCCGGCGGCGATCAAGGGGCCGCCCCGGTCCTCGTAGACCCCGGAGGCGGCGCGGTTGGAGGCGGTGACCACCAGTGCCCGGTACGGCGCGGGCGGCGCGCCGCCGGCCGGATCGTCGGGGCTCATGTCCGGCTCCAGTCCCCCGACTTGCCGCCCGTCTTCTCCTCCACGCGTACGTCCGTGATGACCGCTCCCTTGTCGACCGCCTTGACCATGTCGATCACGGTGAGCGCGGCGACGGAGACCGCGGTGAGGGCCTCCATCTCGACGCCCGTGCGGTCCGTCGTCTTCACGGTGGCCCGGATGCGTACGGCGTCGTCCGCGACCGACAGGTCCAGTTTCACACCCGACACCGACAACGGGTGACAGAGCGGGATCAGATCGGGAGTGCGTTTGGCGCCCATGATGCCCGCGATCCGCGCGGTGGCCAGGGCGTCGCCCTTGGGGACCCCCTCGCCGCGCAGGAGTTCGACCACGCGGGGCGAGACGAGGACGCGTCCGCTGGCGGTGGCGGTGCGCGCGGTCACGTCCTTGCCGGACACGTCGACCATCCGGGCGGCGCCCGCGTCGTCGATGTGCGTGAGGCGGTGCTGCTCAAGGGGTCCGGGGGTGTCCCCCCGGAAAGGCTCAGTCATGCTGTGCGGCGCTCCCGGTCCGGGCGTGTTGTGCGCGACACGGTACCGCCAACCAGGAGTGCTCAGCCGAGCAGGACCACCTCGACCTCGGTGCCGGGCTCGACGGACTCGACGTCCTCGGGGACGACGATCAGCGCGTCGGCCAGCGCGAGGGCCGCGACCAGGTGCGATCCGGCGCCCCCTACGGGGGTGACCTCACCGTCGGTGTACGTCCCGCGCAGGAATTGTCTGCGCCCCTTCGGGGAGGTCAGCGCCTTGTCGGTGGTGAGGGTGGCGCGGGTCCTCGCGCGGTGGACGTCGTCGAGGCCCATCAGGGTGCGGATCGCGGGGCGGGCGAACAGCTCGAAGGAGACGTACGACGACACCGGGTTGCCCGGGAGGGCGAGCAGCGGGATGTGGTCGGGGCCGATGGAGCCGAAGCCCTGGGGCTTGCCGGGCTGCATGGCGAGCCTGCGGAAGTCGATCCCGGCGCCCTCCTCGTCCTCGTCGCCCACGGAGGACAGGGCCTCCTTGACGACGTCGTACGCCCCGACGCTCACGCCGCCGGTGGTGACCAGGAGGTCGGCGCGGACGAGCTGGTCCTCGATGGTGGAGCGGAGGGTGTCGGCGTCGTCGGCGACGGCGCCGACCCGGTAGGCGATGGCGCCGGCGTCGCGGGCGGCGGCGGTGAGGGCGAAGCTGTTGGAGTCGTAGATCTGGCCGGGGCCCAACTGCTCGTCGGGCTGGACAAGTTCGCTGCCGGTGGACATGACGACCACGCGCGGGCGGGGGCGGACGCGGACCGTGCCGCGGCCGATGGCGGCGAGCAGGGCGATCTGCGGCGGGCCGAGGATCGTGCCGGCGTCCAGGGCGCGGTCGCCGGCCTTCACGTCGCTGCCCATCGCGCGCACGTGCGCGCGTGCCTCCGCCGAGCGGTAGACGTGCACGTGTCCGGCGGCCGCCTCGGGGGCCTGGCTACGGGCGCGCATGCCGGTGACCGGGCCTTCGCCGAGGCCTCCGTCGGTCCACTCCACGGGGACAACGGCCTCCGCGCCGGGCGGCAGCGGGGCGCCGGTCATGATGCGGGCGGCCTGGCCGGGACCCACGTGGAGGGGTTCGGCCTGGCCCGCCGCGACGTCGCCGACGACCGTGAGGACGGCCGGGTACTCCTCGCTCGCGCCCGCGACGTCCGTGACCCGCACCGCGTAGCCGTCCATCGAGCTGTTGTCGAAGGGCGGGAGCGAGACCGGCACCGTGATGTCCTCGACCAGGACGCAGCCCTGGGCGTCGAGCAGTTGCAGCTCGATGGGTTCCAGGGGGCGGACGGTCGCGAGGATGTCCTCCAGGTGCTCGTCCACCGTCCAGAGGTGGTCGGGTCCTGTGGTGCGGGTCGCGGCGGTGCTCAACGTTGCTACATCTCCTCGGCTACGTAACTGCGAAGCCAGGCGCGGAAGTCCGGGCCCAGGTCTTCACGTTCGCACGCGAGTCTGACAATGGCACGCAGATAGTCGCCCCGGTCCCCGGTGTCATAGCGGCGGCCCTTAAAAACGACGCCGTGCACGGGGCCGCCGACCTTCTCGTCGGTGGCCAACTGCTGGAGGGCGTCGGTGAGCTGGATCTCGCCGCCGCGGCCGGGCTCGGTCTTGCGCAGTATGCCGAAGATGTGGGGGTCGAGGACGTAGCGGCCGATGATCGCGTAGTTCGACGGGGCGTCGGCGGCCTCCGGCTTCTCCACCAGGCCGGTGACCTTGACGACGTCGTCGTCCGCGGTGGCCTCCACGGCCGCGCACCCGTAGAGGTGGATCTGCTCGGGCGCGACCTCCATGAGGGCGACGACGCTGCCGCCGTGCTGCTCCTGGACCTCGACCATGCGGGCGAGGAGGGGGTCCCGGGGGTCGATCAGGTCGTCCCCGAGGAGGACGGCGAAGGGCTCGTGGCCGACGTGCGGGGCCGCGCACAGCACCGCGTGGCCGAGGCCCTTGGGGTCTCCCTGGCGGACGTAGTGCATGGTCGCGAGGTCGCTGGACTCCTGGACCTTGGCCAGCCGGCTCGCGTCGCCCTTCTTCTGGAGGGCCGATTCGAGCTCGTAGTTGCGGTCGAAGTGGTCCTCAAGGGGGCGCTTGTTGCGTCCGGTGATCATGAGTACGTCGTCGAGCCCCGCCGACACGGCCTCTTCGACCACGTACTGGATCGCCGGCTTGTCCACGACCGGCAGCATCTCCTTGGGAGTTGCTTTCGTGGCCGGCAGGAACCTGGTGCCGAGACCGGCTGCGGGAATGACAGCCTTGCTGATCCTGGGGTGCGACTGAGTCATGCCCGAACCTTATCCGGTGCCTTTGTGCTGAATCTGTGGCTCCGGTTAATACGCTCTCATATGAGCACATTGGGAAGGATGCGGGTGGGACCTGTGCGTCACCTAGGACATGAACCCGAGCCTGACAAGCGAATGTTGCGACGAGAGTTCCTCACGGTGAGGAACAGGTTGACGGCCGATGACGTGCGGGAAGCCGCCGTCGCGCTCGCCGATCGCGCGCTGGAGCTGCCCGAGCTGGCGCACGCCCGCACGGTGGCGGCGTACGTCTCCGTGGGGGGCGAACCGGGCACGCTCGCCCTGCTGGACGCGCTCCGCGCGCGGGACGTCGACGTCCTGCTCCCCGTGCTCCTCCCGGACAACGACCTGGACTGGGGCGCCTACGACGGTGAGGGCTCGCTCGACCGGGTCCAACACGGCGGAAAGATGGCCCTGTTCGAGCCGTCCGGCGAGCGGCTCGGCCCGGACGCCGTGACGGCCGCCGATGTCGTCCTGCTGCCCGGACTGGCGGTCGACGGGCGCGGGATGCGGCTGGGGCGCGGCGGGGGGTCGTACGACCGCGTGCTGGCGCGGCTGGAGCGGGCGGGCGCGTATCCCGCGCTGGTGGTGCTGCTGTACGACTCCGAGGTCGTCGCGCGCGTCCCGGCGGAGGCGCACGACCGGCCGGTGCGGGCGGCGGTGACACCGGGCGGCGTGCACAGGTTCCCCGGGAACTGAAATGGCCCTCCACGCGCGCGTGGAGGGCCATTTCGGAGGTCAGCCGCTCACGGCTTCAGCACCAGGGTGTCGCTCGTGCTGTTGTCGACCGCCTTGGACGAGAAGGACCACGGCAGCAGTTCGCCGTTGACCCACTTGCTCGTCTGGTCGGTGTAGTGGGCGCTGAAGGCGTGCCCGGAGGCCCCGGTGAGGTTGATCCACTTGGACTTGTCGAAGTTGTCCAGGTTGACCACCATGCGCATCGACGGCACCCAGACCACTCCGTAGCCGCCGGCCGCGTTCCAGCCGGTGGCGTTGACCGTGGCCTCGCCGCCGCTGAGCTTCCAGGGGCCGCGGTTGAGGATGTACTGGACGATGGCGGGGCCCTCGGTGCCCAGGGTCTGGTTCTTCAGGAACAGGCGGTGCAGCCGGCCCCAGCTCCAGGTGTCGATGTCCTTGCCGAGCTTGGCGGTCAGCTCCCAGCGGGCGTCGATCATAGCGCGCTTGAAGAGCTGGTTCATGTTGCTCGCGCCCGGGCGGGTGCCCGACTTGGGGGTCGTCCACCAGTCGCTGGTGGGGTCGTCCATGAGTTGGCGGACGACCTCGAACCAGCGGTCGCCGCCGTCCGGCTGCGCCTGGTCCGCGTCGCGCTCGCCGCACTCGCGGACCTTCTGGTTGGTCTCGTCGGCGGGACCGGTCGTGTCGACCGGCGAGACGAACAGACACTGGCCCTTGACCCGCAGCTCCTTGGGCAGCTTGTTGCCGAAGGCGAGCTTGAGGATGTTGCGCCAGACCGAGTTGAAGTAGGCGGCGGCCGCCGAGTCGGCGTCCTGGGTGTAGTCCCAGCCCTCCAGGAGCTTCTGCGCCTGGCGCACGTCCGGGTCGGGCTCGTCGATCTTCAGCAGCTTGGGCACCAGCAGCTTGGCGATCTCGCTGCTGTCGTCGAGCTGCATCTGCCGCATGTCGTCGGTGGAGATCTTGCCGCCGCCGTCGATCTTCGACTGGATCAGATCGGTGATGCGCTGACTACGGGTGCCGTATCCCCAGTCGGTGGTGAGGGTGTACGGGTACTTGTCCTTGTCGATCACGGCCTGGTTGGCGGTGACGATGTAGCCGCGCTTCGGGTTGTACTCGTACGGCAGCGCGGCCTGCGGGATGTAGCCGGTCCAGTCGTACTTGGAGTCCCAGCCGGGCACCGGCAGCGAGCCGTCGCCCTTCCCGCGCACCGGGATCTTTCCGGGCAGCGTGTAGCCGATGTTGTTCTTGGTGTCGGCGTAGACGAGGTTCTGCGAGGGCACGTCGAACTTCGTGGACGCCGCGCGGAACTCGCTCCAGTCGGACGCCTTGTCGATGGCGAAGACGGCGTCCATGGTGGTGCCCGGGTCCTCGGCGGTCCAGCGCAGGGAGATGGCGTAGCCGTCGCCTCTGTCGGGGGCCGCTGTGTCGACGGTGGCCTTCTTGCCGACCTTCACGAGCTCGTCGTTGCGGTCGGAGAGCAGCGGACCGTTGTTGGTCTCGCGGACGACGATCTTCTTGGAGGCGCCGCCTGCGACCTTGATGGTCTCCGTGCGGCTGGTGAAGGGCTTCGTCGTGCCGTCGTAGAGGTAGCCGTCGCCGGAGAGCTTCTCCAGGTAGAGGTCGGTGGTGTCGACCCCGGAGTTGGTCATGCCCCAGGCGATGTCCTGGTTGTGGCCGATGACGACTCCGGGCATGCCCGCGAAGGTGTAGCCGGTGACGTCGTACTGGCACTTGCTGGAGATCGCTCGGCAGTGCAGGCCCATCTGGTACCAGACGGACGGCAGCGACGCCTCCAGGTGCGGGTCGTTGGCCAGCAGGGGCTTGCCGGTGATGGTGTGCTCCCCGCCGACGACCCACGAGTTGGAGCCGATGCCCTGGCCGTTCACGCCGACGGCCGTCGGAAGGTCGTCCAGGACGTTCGAGAGGCCCGCGAGCTGGCTCGTGAGGGCCGAACCCGACGAGGACGACGTGGAGCCCGTCGTGCCGCTCGTGGACGTGCTGGTGGAGCCGTCACCGCCGTTGAACGTCTTGGTGTACTCGTCGTACTCGCCCACGGTGACGATCGGCTCGTTGCGGCTGTACGGATAGTCCGGGTACAGGTCCGCGATCTGCTTCGGGCCGAGGCGGGAGGTCATCAGCGCGCGGTCGATCTCGTCCTGCATGTTGCCGCGCAGGTCCCAGGCCATCGCCTTGAGCCACGAGACGGAGTCGACCGGGGTCCACTTCTCGGGCTTGTAGTCGTTGGTGAAACCGAGGGCCGCGTACTCCAGGGAGATGTCTTTCCCGTCCTTGCCCTGGAGGTAGGCGTTGACTCCCTTGGCGTAGGCCTGGAGGTACTTCTTCGTGGAGGCCGACAACTTGGTGTCGTACTCCTCCTTGGCGACCCGGTCCCAGCCCAGGGTGCGCAGGAACTCGTCGTTCTTGACCTGGCCCTTGCCGAACATCTCGGACAGCCGCCCGGCGGTCATGTGCCGTCGTACGTCCATCTCGTAGAACCGGTCCTGCGCCTGGACGTAGCCCTGCGCCATGAACAGGTCCTCGTCGGAGGACGCGTAGATCTGCGGGATGCCGTAGCTGTCGCGCTTGACGTCGACGGGCCCCGACAGGCCGTCGAGGGTGATCGAACCCGTGGTCTGCGGCAGGGAGGCCCGGACCGTACTGACGGACCAGTAGGCGCCGTAGGCGATGCCCCCGATGATGGCCATTACCAGGACGAGAACCAATAGACGGGCTTTGCGCCCCTTTTTCCTGCCGGACTTGCCGGGCTTATGACCCGATGAGGCGGTGGTGTTGGGGGGCATCGCTGTCCTTGCTGTCCTAACGCGAGCGGCAGGGCGGGCTGTGCTTTTGACTGAGCGCTGGAGCAACCATAGGCGCAGGCTTCCGAGCGACTTGACGCGGTGTCGGGTACCGGCGCGGACGGGCGTTCGATCTTGCCTCGGGAAGTGTCAAGAAAGCGTCAAGAGTTAGGTAAGGTAACGAAGTACTTGGATGCGTGGCGCCGCCGTCTCGCGTCCCCTGTACATGTGCTGCCGCCCCGGACGCGCGTCAGCCGAGGAAGGGAAGCCTTCTGACTGTCCACCACCTCGACCAGCTCCTGCTCGTCTGCTCGCTCGTCCTGCTCGTCGCCGTAGCGGCGGTCCGGATCTCCTCGCGCAGCGGGCTCCCCAGCCTGCTCGTCTACCTGGGGATCGGCATCGCCATGGGCCAGGACGGCATCGGCGACATCCATTTCGACAACACCGAGCTGACCCAGGTCATCGGATACGCGGCCCTGGTCGTGATCCTGGCCGAGGGCGGCCTCGGCACGAAGTGGACAGAGGTCAGGCCGGTGCTGTCGTCGGCCGCCACGCTGGCGCTGGCGGGAGTGGCGGTGAGCGTCGGCGTCACGGCCGCGGGCGCGCACTATCTGGTCGGACTGGAGTGGCGGCAGGCGCTCATCATCGGGGCGGTGGTGTCCTCGACGGACGCGGCGGCGGTCTTCTCCGTGCTGCGCAGAATTCCCCTCCCCGCGCGCGTGACGGGCACTTTGGAGGCCGAGTCCGGCTTCAACGACGCCCCGGTGGTCATCCTGGTCGTCGCTTTCTCCACGGCGGGCCCGGTCGAGCACTGGTACGCGCTGGTGGGCGAGATAGCCCTGGAGCTGGCCATCGGCGCGGCCATCGGCCTCGCGGTGGGCTGGCTCGGCTCCTGGGGGCTGCGGCACGTGGCGCTGCCCGCCTCCGGCCTCTACCCGATCGCCGTGCTGGCCATCGCGGTCACCGCGTACGCCGCGGGCGCACTGGCGCACGGCAGCGGCTTCCTGGCGGTCTATCTCGCCGCGATGGTGCTCGGCAACGCCAAGCTGCCCCACTGGCCCGCGACGCGCGGGTTCGCCGACGGGCTCGGCTGGATCGCACAGATCGGCATGTTCGTCCTGCTCGGCCTTCTGGTCACCCCGCACGAGCTCGGCGACGACGTCTGGCCGGCGCTGATCATCGGCCTGGTGCTGACGATGGTGGCCCGGCCGCTCAGCGTGGTGCTCAGCCTCACACCGTTCCGAGTCCCCTGGCAGGAGCAGACGCTGATGTCCTGGGCCGGGCTGCGCGGCGCGGTGCCCATCATCCTCGCGACCATCCCCATGGTGAACGGCGTCACCGGCAGCCGTCGCGTCTTCAACATCGTCTTCGTCCTGGTCGTCGTCTACACCCTCGTCCAGGGGCCGACGCTGCCTTGGCTGGCGCGCACGCTGAAGCTGGGCGAGGGGCCCGAGGCCGCCGACCTCGGCATCGAATCGGCACCCCTGGAGCGGCTGCGCGGGCATCTGCTGTCCGTCGCGATCCCCGCGGAGTCCAAGATGCACGGCGTCGAGGTCAACGAGCTCAGGCTGCCGGCCGGGGCCGCGGTGACCCTGGTCGTACGCGACGGAAAATCGTTTGTTCCGCTGCCCTCGACGGTTCTGCGGCGCGGCGACGAGCTCCTGGTCGTGGCGACGGATCCGGTCCGGGACGCGGCCGAGCGGCGGCTGCGGGCGGTGGGCCGCGGCGGGAAGCTGGCGGGGTGGCTGGGCACGGACAACGCCGCGGCCGGTCGTTAAGGGCATGTTTCGTACGGTTCACACGTTCACCAATCGCAGGTGAACGCACGCGCGGTGCCCGTTTTCACAGGTCCACCGGGCCTCTCTCCCTGTACGATGAAGGCACATTCTGATCGAACCAACTCTGCCTGACGCAGTGCTGACGCGACCGTATGGCGGCCGAATCCCTCCTCCGCAGTGGGCACCGGTATCTACCGCAGTTCCGCGCAAGAGGACAGTGCTCGGCGCCCCCCGCACAGGGCGCGCTACCAGGTGGCAGAAAGGCACGGGGCCGTGGCATCCACGGTCACCTCCAGGACGGGAGCCCGTCCTGGATACGGGCAGCTGCTGCGTACGCGCGGCGCCTGGACGTTCCTGCTTCCCGGCTTCGCGGCGCGCCAGCCGTTCGCGATGCTCACCATCTCCATCGTGCTGCTCGTCCAGCACACCACCGGCTCCTACGGCGCTGCCGGCGCCGCCGCGGCCGTCACCGGCGTCTCCATGGCCCTGTTCGCGCCCTACAGCGGGCGCCTGGCCGACCGCCACGGGCAGCGGGCCGTACTGATCCCCGGCGTCCTGGTGCACTCCCTGTCGGGCCTGACGTTCACCGCGCTCGCGCTCGGCCACGCCCCCATGTGGGCGCTGTTCGTGGCGGCCGTGCCGACCGGCGCCTCGGTGCCGCAGATCGGGCCCATGGTGCGCGCCCGCTGGGGCGTGAAGCTCCAGGACTCGCCCCTCATGACGACCGCCGCGGCCTTCGAGTCCGTCACCGACGAACTGACCTTCGTCTTCGGCCCGTTGCTGGCGACAGCCCTGTGCACCACCGTGAACCCGGCGGCCGGCCTGGTCACGGAGGCCGGGCTCACCCTGGTCGGCGGTCTGCTGTTCGCCGCCAGCAAGAGCACCCAGCCCACAGTGACCGCCGACGGGCACGCGCGCGTGGAGCACGTTTCCGCACTGCGCGTCCCCGGAGTGCGCGTACTGATCGTGACCTTCCTGGGCATCGGTTCCGTCTTCGGCGGCATGCAGGTCTCCCTGGCCGCCTTCACCGAGTCGATCGGCGAACCCGGCCTCAACGGCGTCCTCTACGGCACCTTCGCCGCCGGCAACATGCTCTCCGGGGTCGTCTGCGGTGCCGTCGCCTGGAAGGTCGCCCCGCAACGCCGTCTCCTGGTCGGCTACGCGGCCCTCGCGCTGACCGCGTCCGCCCTGTGGACCGCACATTCGGTGCTGCTCCTGGCCGGCCTCGGCCTCCTGGTCGGCATGTGCATCGCGCCCGCCCTGATCACCGGCTACACCCTGGTCGAGGGGCTCGTCCCGGCCGGCGCCCGCACCGAGGCCTTCACCTGGCTGACCGGCGCGGTCGCCCTCGGCCAGGCCGCCGCCGTCACCGTCGCCGGTCAGCTGGAGGACCGCCTGTGGGGCGGCGCGGGTTTCCTGGTGCCGATGGCCGGTACGGTGCTCGCCCTGGGGACCCTGATCGCGCTCCGGTCACGCCTCGCGACCCGGCCCCGCAGCCGCACCGTGGCACGTGGCGTCGGTCACCGCGTGCCGGTGGCAGTGGACTGATCCCCGGGAATAGGTCACTATGGACGCTCGTTAGCACTCATTGAGTGAGAGTGCCAGGAGGAAGACACAGTGCCGACCTACCAGTACCAGTGCACCGAGTGCGGCGAGGGCCTTGAAGCGGTCCAGAAGTTCACCGACGACGCGCTGACCGAGTGCCCCAATTGCGGTGGCCGCCTGAAGAAGGTGTTCTCCGCGGTCGGCATTGTCTTCAAGGGCTCCGGCTTCTACCGGAACGACAGCCGCGGCTCCTCGTCGAGCAGCTCGCCGGCCACCTCGAAGCCGTCGACGTCCTCGGACGCGAAGCCGTCCACCCCGTCGACCACTTCCTCGTCCTCGGACTCCAAGTCGAAGTCGTCGAACTCGGGCTCGGGCTCCTCCACCGGCAGCAGCAGCTCCGCCGCGTAGCAGGCCCCAGCCGCGCAGGACTTCACGACCGAAGACCCTGTGTCGTCGTACGACGACACAGGGTCTTCGGTGTTTTCCGAGCCGGTTTCGATGCCCGCACCCGGGACGGATCCTGCGCCTTTTCGGCGGCCGCTAGTGTGCTGCTCATGGCGAACGCAGAGATCGGCGTAATCGGCGGCTCCGGCTTCTACTCGTTCCTGGACGACGTGACCGAGATCCAGGTGGACACGCCCTACGGGCCGCCCAGTGACTCCCTCTTCCTCGGCGAGATCGCCGGCCGGCGCGTCGCGTTCCTGCCCCGGCACGGACGCGGCCACCATCTGCCGCCGCACCGCATCAACTACCGGGCCAACCTCTGGGCGTTGCGCTCCGTGGGCGTGCGCCAGGTCCTCGGCCCGTGCGCGGTGGGCGGGCTGCGCCCCGAGTACGGGCCGGGCACGCTGCTGGTGCCGGACCAGCTGGTAGACCGTACGAAGTCCCGCGCGGCGACATACTTCGACGGGTTGCCGCTGCCGGACGGCACGGTGCCGAACGTGGTGCACGTGTCCCTGGCCGACCCCTACTGCCCGACCGGCCGGGCGGCCGCGCTGAAGGCGGCGCGCGGGCAGGACTGGGAAGCGGTCGACGGCGGCACGCTCGTGGTGGTCGAGGGGCCGCGCTTCTCGACCCGCGCCGAGTCCCTCTGGCACCAGGCCCAGGGCTGGTCCGTGGTCGGCATGACCGGACACCCCGAAGCGCCGCTCGCCCGTGAACTGGAGCTCTGCTACTCCTCGTTGACCCTGGTTACCGACCTCGACGCGGGCGCCGAGACCGGCGAGGGCGTCTCCCACGACGAGGTGCTCCGGGTGTTCGCGGCCAACGTGGACCGGCTGCGGGGCGTCCTGTTCGACACGGTGGCCGCGCTGCCGGAGAACGGGGCACGCGACTGCCTGTGCGCGAACGCGCTGGGCGGGATGGATCCGGGCTTCGAGCTGCCGTAGCAGAGCGGAATCCGGGGGTGGGAAGTGCGGAACTTCCCGTTCGGGTGAGGGAGTTGTCCACAACCGGCGGGTAGCACACGGGCTCCGGCGGACCTCGGCGACTTCCCGCATCGTGGGACGGCAAGCCGATCCCTCGTCGCAGGTGGTGGTCCACATGTCCCTCTCCCCTCCCGGCTCTCCTCCCGTCTCCCCCTCCTTCCCACGCCCGTTGGGCACCGACGCCCCGGCCACGTGCGAGGTGCCGCACTTCGCGCCCGTGCGGGTGCGCGGCGGGTGGTACCAACTGCGCCGGCTACTACGGCACCGTAGGCGGGCCGTGGCCGCCGGACTCGCGGTGACGGCGGTCGCGCTCATCGCGGCGGGCCCGCGCGATGCGGTGGAGGCGCGGCACGACGAGCCGCCCAGCGGGCATCCGGTGGCCGATCCCGTACGGCAGCAGCGCCGGGCGGTCGAGTGGGTGTCGGCGCCGGTGCGGATCGCCGACGCCGCCACGGTACGGCTCCTGCGGGCCGGCGACCGGGTCGATGTGATCGCGGCGCAGGACACAGCGACGGGCGGTGACGCCGAAGTGGTCGCGCGCGGGGCACGGGTGACGAAGGTGCCCGAGCCGCTCGACGAGGCGGCCGGCAGCGGGGCGTTGGTGGTGCTGTCGGTGCCGCGCGCCACGGCGGCGCGGCTGGCCGGTGCGAGCGCCACGGCACGGCTGGCGGTGACGATGTGTTGAGCCGTGCTCTCCGTATCGTGAGCCGCGCCTTCCGGCGCATGTGCGAATTCGTGTCAAGTCCCTCGTTCGAGCTACCGAATTGGACACGGCGGCCACGCCTTGACGTAGGTTGCGGAGCTGTTCGTTCCACACCGTGCGCATGCGAGAAGAGGCTCCGAGTTGAGCGAGAAGAAGAAGGAACCGAGCGTCTGGCAGGGGTTCAAGACCTTCCTGATGCGCGGGAACGTCGTCGATCTGGCAGTCGCGGTGGTCATCGGCGCCGCCTTCACGAACATCGTCAACTCGGTGGTGAAGGGGCTCATCAACCCGCTCGTCGGCGCGATCGGCACGCAGAACCTCGACAGCTACAGCTCGTGCCTGAGCGACAGTTGCTCGGGGGACAAGGGCATCCAGCTGATGTGGGGCTCGGTCCTGGGCGCCGCCCTCAGCTTCGTGATCACCGCGGCGGTGGTCTACTTCCTGATGGTGCTGCCGATGTCGAAGTACCTGGCCCGGCAGGAGGCCCAGCGCAAGGCCAAGGAGGGCACCCACGAGGTCATCGAGATCACGGAGCTGGAGGTCCTCAAGGAGATCCGCGACGCGCTCGTCGCCCAGCGCGGCAACGGGCATCGGGAGCCGTAGCCGACGACTCGGACGTGCCGGCGGCTGAAGCCGAGGGCTCAGATGTGGTGGGGCGGCTTCTCGTCGAGGAAACGCTTGAGGTCGGCGGCGCCGCCCTCACCCTCGGCCCGCTCGCCCCACCCACGATCCGTGTCGTCCGAGGAGGGCCGGCTCAAGGGGTCGTCGAAGACCAGCGCGGGCTTCGGCCCGATCGGATCGCGCGGCTCGGAGGCGGGGGCGGTACTCATACCTCCAGGGTACGACCGAGGGGGCGCCTGACGTCGCCGCGGGCCGACCGGGCGGTCCCGGCCGAGCCGACCGAGCCGACAGCGTCTGAAATCCCTGCCGGTATCTGGTGTGCTTGTCCGCATGACGTCCGAGATTCCGAGACCCCTGCGCCCGCTCACCGCCCGCGGCCGGGACGAACCGCACCGGGTCGCCTCGCCGCTGGAGCTCTTCTTCGACCTGTGTTTCGTCGTGGCCATCGCGCAGGCGGGCGTCCAGCTGGCGCACGCCGTGGCCGAGGGGCACGCAGGGCAGGGCGTCCTCAGTTACGCGATGCAGTTCTTCGCGATCTGGTGGGCCTGGATGAACTTCTCCTGGTTCGCCTCGGCGTACGACAACGACGACGTGCTCTACCGGGTCGTCACCCTGGTGCAGATCTCCGGCGTCCTGGTCCTCGCGGCCGGGGTCTCGCGGGCCTTCGAACACCACGACTACCTGGTGGTCTGGCTCGGCTACGTGATCATGCGGCTGGCGATGGCCACACAGTGGCTGCGGGCGGCACGGGCAACCACCGGGCCGGAGCGGACGATGGCCTTGCGGTACGCGGGCGGCGTGCTGCTCTGCACGGTCGGCTGGACGGGCCTGGTGGTCCTGCCGGAACCGGCCCGGGGCTGGGTGTTCCTCGTGATGGCGATCGCCGAGCTGTGCGTGCCTCGCTACGCGGAGAAAGACTTCCCTACGCCGTGGCATCCGCACCACATCTCGGAACGGTACGGACTGTTCACGATCATCGTGCTGGGCGAGACGATCGCGGCGGCCACGGTGGCCGTGAAGTCGGGGGTCGACGAGCACGACGCACTGGGCGAGCTGCTGCCCATCGCGGCGGGTGGGCTGCTGATCGTGTTCGCCGCGTGGTGGATCTACTTCGTGGTGCCGATCCACGGCCATCTCCGGTCCAACCAGCAGGCGTTCCTGTGGGGGTACGGCCACTATCTGATCTTCGCGTCGGCGGCCACGATCGGCGCCGGCCTGGAGGTGGCGGTCACGGAGGCCACCGGCAAGGCGCACATCTCCACGCTGGCCGCGTCGGCCGCGGTGACCGTGCCGACGGCGCTGTATCTGCTCAGCGTGTGGGCGCTGCACGCCCGTCACTACAAGGTGGGCGTCGCCCAGCAACTGGTGCTTCCCGTCTCGGCGTTGCTGGTGATCTGCTGCACCTTCCTGGGCTCATGGGCGGTGCTCGCGGCGGGTCTGGTGTCGGCGCTGACGGTGGCGGTCGGCATGACCCTGACCGCACTCACGACCGCCGAGAAGAGCAGGGCCGAGGCGACGGCGTCGGTGAGCTGACCGGCACCCGCAACCGGCCGACCACCAGTGGAACAACCACCCACACCAAATCGACCAGCACCCCAACAACCGCCCCCACGGCGCCGACGGTCCCCGGATCCGCCGCGCGCTGCGTGAGACTGAGCGCCATGACAGTTGACGCATTGACGGACGTGGCCGGGGTGCGGGTGGGCCATGCGACGCGGTCGGGGGACGGTTGGCTCACGGGTACGACCGTGGTGCTCGCGCCGGAGGGCGGGGCGGTGGCCGCCGTGGACGTGCGCGGTGGCGGTCCCGGCACCAAGGAGACCGACGCGCTCGATCCGCGCAACGTGGTGCAGCGGGTGGAGGCGGTCGTGCTGACCGGCGGCAGCGCGTACGGGCTGGATGCCGCGTCCGGGGTGATGGCCTGGCTGGAGGAACAGGGGCGCGGGGTGCGCGTGGGCACGGAGCCGACGCATGTCGTGCCGGTGGTGCCCGCGGCCTGTGTCTTCGACCTGGGGCGGGGCGGCGACTTCAGGGCCAGGCCGGACGCGGCCACCGGGCGGGCCGCGGTGGAGGCCGCCGCGATCAGCGGGCCGGGGGTGCGGGTGCGCGAGGGGTGCGTGGGCGCCGGTACGGGCGCCGCGGTCGGGCCGATGAAGGGTGGGGTCGGGACCGCGAGCATCGTGCTGGAGTCAGGGATCACGGTGGCGGCATTGGTGGTGGCCAACGCGGCGGGGTCGGTCGTGGATCCCGAAACGGGCGTCCTGTACGGGGAGTTGTTCCAGGGGCGTGTGACGTATCCGGAAGCGCGCGTCCACGAGGCCGCGCGCCGGCGTCTCGCCGAGACCGCCGCGAAGCACACGCCTCCTCCGCTGAACACCACGCTCGCGGTGGTCGCCACCGACGCCGAACTCACCAAAGCCCAGGCGCAGAAGCTGGCCGGTACGGCGCACGACGGCATCGCGCGGGCCGTACGGCCGGTGCATCTGCTGCACGACGGGGACACCGTGTTCGCGCTGGCCACCGGAGCCCGCCCGCTCGACCCCGAACAGCCCCTCGCGCTCAACGACATCCTCGCGGCCGGCGCGGACGTGGTGACCCGGGCGATCGTGCGCGCGGTGCGTGCCGCCGAGTCGGTGGACGGGCCGGGCGGGGCGTGGCCGTCGTACGAGGAGCTGTACGGGAGGCGGTAGGGGCCCGGGGCCCTGTGGCGGTGCGCGTCCGGTGTTTTCGGTGTTCCGTCCCGGTGTTTGTCGCGGTTCTGTCACCGGATGGCGTTCGTGGGGAACGGCGGGAACCCGTGCGGGGGCGGGGACCCTCTTTGTCCACGCATCGCAGCGGATCACGCACATCACACGAACCTGGAGCAGCCCGTGACAACGCCGGACATAGCAGCGCGGCGCGTACTGGGGGCCATCGCCGCCCTGGTGGTCGGCACCCTCACCCTCAGCGCGTGCGGCGGCAACGCCAGCGCGGACACCGACACCAGCGGCAAGGGCGGCGGCGGGACGTCCGTCAAGACGTCCACCGCGAAGATCGTCATCTCCGCCAAGGACGGTTCGGCGAACGCGTCCATCAACGCGACCGGCGTGCAGGTCAGCAACGGCACGCTGACCGACGTGAAGATGACGGTCGCGGGCTCGGGACAGGCCGTGGAGGGCGTGGTCTCCGCGAACGGCGCGAGCTGGAAGCCTAAGGAGCAGTTGGAGCGCGGTACGAAGTACCAGATCTCGGCGACCGCGAAGGACGCGAGCGGCAAGACCTCCGCGGCCAACTCGATCTTCACGACGGTCAGTTCGGCCAACAGCTTCATAGGGACGTACACACCGGACAACGGGACGACGGTCGGTGTGGGGATGCCGGTGTCGTTCACCTTCGACAAGGTGATCGGCGACAAGAAGGCCGTGCAGTCGCACATCACGGTGACGTCCAGCAGCGGGCAGCAGGTCGTGGGGCACTGGTTCGGGGCTCAGCGGCTCGACTTCCGGCCGCAGGAGTACTGGAAGGCCGGCTCCAAGGTCACGATGAAGATCGACCTGGACGGTGTGGAGGGCGCGAACGGCGTCTACGGCGTGCAGAAGAAGACCGTGAGCTTCACCATCGGCCGTTCACAGGTCTCCACGGTCGACGTGAACACGCAGACCATGACGGTGGTGCGGGACGGCCAGACCCTGAAGTCGCTGCCGATCTCCTCGGGCAGCCCGGAACACACCACGTACAACGGGCAGATGGTGATCTCCGAGAAGTTCACGCAGACGCGGATGAACAGCCAGACGGTCGGGCTGGGCGGGGAGTACGACATCCCGGACGTGCCGCACGCGATGCGGCTGACCTCGTCGGGGACGTTCATCCACGGCAACTACTGGTACAACAAGTCCAATCCGCCCTTCGGCCAGACCGGCACCAGCCACGGCTGCGTGGGTCTCGCGGACGTACAGGGCGCGCAGGGCGCCACGAACGCCAAGTGGTTCTACGACAACTCCCTGATCGGGGACGTCGTGATCGTGAAGAACTCCCCCGACAAGACGGTCGCCCCGGACAACGGGCTCAACGGCTGGAACCTGGGGTGGAGCGAGTGGACCGCCGGAAGTGCCGCCTGACCGGCAGGTTTTGACGGATCTTCGGGCCGCGCGGGAACATCTCGCGCGGCCCGCGCGTTTTCCGGGCATACGTTTTCTCGGTTCACAGGAATGATGTCCGACCGAGGGGCTACGGTATGCACCCACAAGGTGACATGCAGCAACGCCGGGAGAAGCCTTGAGCGTTCCGTACGACACGGCAGCGTACGAACCACCCGAGTCGCACGAGTCTCCGGAGGAGCACCTCGCGCGACTGCTCGGCCGTGCCCTGAACTCCTTCGAGCTGCCGGACGAGACGATACGGCAGGTCTTGGACTGCGCGCTGGCGTACGACGGTTCGCTGCACTCGGCGCACCACAGCGCGGGCCTGCACCGGGAGACGTACCGGCACACGTGGCTGCTCACCGACGGTTCGGCGCTGACCCTGTGGGAGCTCGTCCACAACACCGTGCTGGGCCGGGAGGCGCAGCACGAGGTGTATGTCGACGAGGAGGAGCTGCGGACGGCGACCGCGCGGCTGCCGATGCCGCCGGACACGACGGACTTCGAACTCCCGGTGCTGGTGCACCTGTCACCGATCCCGGAGCCCCGGCACTCGTATCTGGCGGACAACTCGGCGGACCACGCGCGCCGTTTACTGCGCCGCGCGGAGAATCCGGACCGGCCGGACGAGGAGACGGCGGCGCTGCTGGCGACGGCGTTCGCGCACCAGATCATCCAGGCCTTCGGCCGCCCGTACCGAGCGGGTCGCGCGGCGGTGTGCTTCTCGCTCTACGAGCACGCGTTCCTGTTGCCCGACGGTGCGGAGATCTCCCTGTGGGAGGTCGAGCACACGGCAACACCCGACGGCCGTCACATGTGCGAGGTGTATGTCAGCGAGGACGCGGCCCGGGACGCGATGGAGCGGCGGGCGGCGCAGGTCTCGTAGAGCAGCCCCGGGCAGAACCCCCGGGCCCGGTTCAGCGCCCGTCGCTGAGCTGGCGTACGAGACCGGCGAAGGCGTCGCGCTCGGCGGGGGTCAGTTCGACGGACTCCAGGTGGGGGGCGGTGGCGCGCTGGCCCGGGAGGCCGTAGAGCGGGTGGGCCGCGTGCCAGACGGTGGGTTCGGCGAGGGCGCGGCGCAGGATGCGGGTCAGGCCGAGCACCCAGGCGACGGTCGCCAGGGCGAGAACGGCCACACCGGTCAGCTGGAGGATCGAGACGTGCTCAGGCATGCGTTCCAGTAGACACCACGGTCCGGGACCGTGGTCCCGGACCGTGACGAATCTCGCAGTTGCCGTGAACACCTCACAGCGGGACAAAAGCGGCTAGGCGGCGACCGGTTGCTTGGCGTCCGCCGCGGGGGCTGATATGTCCTCCGGTGCTCCGGGGGCCGCGGCACCGGCGGCCTGCTTGCGCATGCCCTTCAGTACGACGACCAGGGTGGTGGTGACGCACATGCCGACCGCGATGGCGATCAGGTAGAGGAACGGGCTGCCGATCAGCGGGACCACGAAGATGCCGCCGTGCGGGGCGCGCAGGGTCGCGCCGAAGGCCATCGACAGGGCGCCGGTGATCGCGCCGCCCACCATCGAGGACGGGATGACCCGCAGCGGGTCGGCCGCCGCGAACGGGATGGCGCCCTCGGAGATGAAGGAGGCGCCGAGCACCCAGGCGGCCTTGCCGTTCTCGCGCTCGGTCTCGGTGAAGAGCTTGCCGCGCACGGTGGTGGCCAGGGCCATCGCCAGCGGCGGGACCATGCCGGCCGCCATGACCGCGGCCATGATCTTCATCGCCGAGTCACTGGGGTTGGAGACCGCGATACCGGCGGTGGCGAAGGTGTACGCGACCTTGTTGACCGGACCGCCGAGGTCGAAGCACATCATCAGGCCGAGCAGGGCGCCCAGCAGGATGGCGTTCGAGCCGCTGAGGCCGTTGAGCCAGTCGGTCATGCCCTTCTGCGCGGAGGCGATCGGTTTGCCGATCACGACGAACATCAGGAATCCGACGACCGCCGTGGAGATCAGTGGGATCACCACCACCGGCATGATCCCGCGGACCGCCTTCGGGATCTTCACCCGCTGGATCGCCAGCACCACGCCACCGGCGAGCAGACCGGCCGCCAGGCCGCCGAGGAAGCCGGCGTTGATGGTGGAGGCGATCATGCCGCCGACGAAGCCGGGCACCAGACCGGGCCGGTCGGCCATGCCGTAGGCGATGTAGCCGGCCAGCACCGGGACCAGGAAGCCGAAGGCGACGGCGCCGATCTGGAACATCAGCGCGGCCCAGCTGTCGGTCTGCGTCCACACGAAGTGCTGCATGACCGAGGGCGCGGACTTGATCTCGTAGCCGCCGATCGCGAAGCCGAGGGCGATCAGCAGACCGCCGGCCGCGACGAACGGGACCATGTAACTGACGCCGGACATCAGCCACTTGCGGAGCATCGTGCCGTAGCCCTCGCCCGGCTCGCCGCCGCGTTCGACGGGGGTGGCGGCGCCCGTACCGGCGGTCACCTCGCCGCGTTCGGCCTTGCCGCGGACCTCGGTGATGAGTTCGGCGGGGCGGTTGATGCCCGCCTTCACACCGACGTCGACGGTCGGCTTGCCGGCGAAGCGGGCCTTGTCGCGTACGGGCACGTCGTGGGCGAAGATCACGCCGTCCGCCGCCGCGATGACCGCCGGGTCGAGCCGGGTGAAACCGGCCGAGCCCTGCGTCTCGACGACGAGTTCGACGCCGGCCTCGCGGCCCGCGTTCTCCAGCGACTCGGCCGCCATGTAGGTGTGTGCGATACCGGTGGGGCAGGAGGTGACGGCGACGATCCGGAACGGGCGGTCGTCGTCGCCCGCCGTGTCGGTGCTGCCCGCCGCGGCGCCGGCGGAGGCCGCCGCCGGCGTCGCGGCGGAGTCTGTCGAGCCCTCGGGCTCGTCGCCGCGGATGAGCGCCGCCGCGCTCTCCGCGTCGCCGACCGACCGCAGTGCGGAGGTGAAGTCGGCGTTCATGAGCTGCCGGGCGAGCGCCGACAGGATGGTGAGGTGGGCGTCGTCGGCCCCTGCGGGCGCGGCGATCAGGAAGATCAGGTCGGCGGGGCCGTCCGGGGCGCCGAAGTCGACGCCCTCGGCGCTGCGCCCGAAGGCGAGCGAGGGCTCGGTGACGTACTCGCTGCGGCAGTGAGGGATGCCGATGCCGCCGTCGAGGCCGGTCGGCATCTGCGCCTCGCGGGCGGCCACGTCGGCGAGGAAGCCGTCCAGGTCGGTGACCCGGCCCTGGGCGACCATGCGCTCGGCGAGGGCACGTGCCGCCGCCTCTTTGGTATCGGCGGACAGGTCGAGGTCGACCAGGTCCGCGGTGATCATCTCGCTCATCGCGGGCTCCTTCGCACGCGTATCGCCCGGGGGATGTCGTGGGCGGGGGTGGGGACGGGGGTACTGCGGTGGGTCACGGTGGGGGTGGCGGCGGCGGTTAAGAACGGGGAGTGCTGCCGCCTTGTGGCCGGTTCGAGGGGCGCGCCGAAGGCCGTGGAAACGTTCATGCGACCGGCTCCGTCAGGACGAGGTCCACCGGGACGTCGGCCGTGACCGTCACGGCGGCCGGGTCGAGGTCGGCCGGGGTGGGCATCACGCTGCCGGGGAGCTGGACGGCCGCCGCGCCGTGGGCGACGGCGGAGGCGAGGGCCTCGGGGCCGTGGCCGCCGGCGATCAGGAAGCCGGCGAGCGAGGAGTCTCCCGCGCCGACGTTGCTGCGTACGACGTCGACGCGCGCGCTGCCGTACCAGGCGCCCGAGGCGTCCACCAGGAGTTGGCCGTCCGCGCCGAGGCTGGCGAGGACCGCGCCGGCGCCCAACTCCCGTAGTTCTTCTGCCGCCTTGACCGCGTCGCCTACGGTGGCGAGGGGGCGGGAGACGGCCTCCGCGAGTTCTTCGGCGTTGGGCTTGACGACGTCCGGGCGTTCGCGCAGGGCCTCGATGAGCGCGGGGCCCGAGGTGTCGAGGGCGATGCGGACGCCGGCGGCGTGCGCGCGGGCGACCAACTCGGCGTACCAGGACGGCGCGAGGCCGCGCGGGAGGCTGCCGCAGCAGGCGATCCAGTCGGCGTCGCGGGACTGCTGCCTGACCGTCTCCAGGAGCAACTCCTGTTCGGCGCCGGTCAGTTCGGGGCCGGGGGCGTTGATCTTCGTGAGGACGCCGTCCGCCTCCGCGAGGGCGATGTTGGAGCGGGTGGCCCCGGCGACCGGGACCGGTGCGACCTCGATGCCCTGCGCGTCGAGCAGGCTGGCGACCAGCGCGCCCGGTGCACCGCCCAGGGGCAGCACCGCGACCGTGCGCTGTCCGGCGGCGGCGACCGCGCGGGAGACGTTGACGCCCTTGCCGCCCGGGTCCATGCGCTCGCCGGTGGCCCGTATGACCTCACCGCGGTCCAGGGAGGGGACCTCGTAGGTGCGGTCGAGGGACGGGTTCGGGGTGACCGTGAGGATCATGCGCGCACTACTTCCATGCCGCCGCGCTCCATGGCGGTGGCGTCTTCTGGGCTCAGCCCGCTGTCGGTGATCAGGAGGTCCACGTCGCTCAGGGCGCCGAAGCGGGCGAAGTGCTCCTGGCCGTGCTTCGCGGAGTCGGCGAGCAGCACGACGCGGCGGGCGGCGCCCATCGCCGCGTGCTTGACCGCGGCCTCGGCGAGGTCGGGCGTGGTCAGCCCGTGCTCGGCGGAGAAGCCGTTGGCCGCCACGAACACGACGTCGGCGCGGATCTCGCCGTAGGCCCGCAGCGCCCAGGCGTCCACGGCGGCGCGCGTACGGTGCCGTACGCGCCCCCCGACGAGGTGGAGCTGCATGCCCGGGTGGTCCGCGAGGCGGGCCGCGATGGGCAGGGAGTGGGTGACGACGGTGAGTTCGGCCTCCAGCGGGACGATGCCCGCGAGGCGGGCCACCGTCGTACCGGCGTCGAGGATCACCGTGCCCTGCATGGGCAGTTCGGCTAGGGCCGCCTTGGCGATGCGGTCCTTCTCGTCGGCCGCCGTCGACTCGCGCTCGGCGAGGTCGGGCTCGAAGTCGAGCCGTCCGGCCGGTATGGCCCCGCCGTGCACCCGGCGGAGCAGGCCCGCGCGGTCGAGGGCCTTCAGGTCGCGGCGGATCGTCTCCGCGGTGACCTGGAACTCCTCGGCCAGCGACACGACGTCGACCCGGCCGCCGTCACGGGCCAGCCGGAGGATCTCCTGCTGCCGCTCCGGTGCGTACATGTCCGTTCGCCTCCGACCTGTGCCCGAACTTGTGGTTTCGCTCGGAGGCTACGCCCACATTTCCGGAAAGTAAACAGGTTCGGGCATCAGGCGGACATGAACGGGCAGCGAGGCGAACGCCGACGGGGATCAGCCGCGGCGCAGGTCCTTGATCTTCTTCTCGGCGGCGAGGACGGCACGCACCAGTTCACCCCGGGCGGTCTCCTGCCGCATGGCCTGGACGAGCTGGGCGCGGTGCTGCTGAAGACCGATGCGTACGGCCGCCGGATCGGGCTCGGGCAGGGCGGTGGCGACGTAGTCCCGCACGCACTCGACGACCTTCCGGAGTTCGAGCCGGAGGGCCTCGGTGGTGTCGGCTATTCCCTCGATCATGTTGCCGGTCTGCGAGATCTCGGCGAAGTCGTCGGCGACGCAGGGCTTGCGGGTGAGACGGCACTGGGCCTTGTAGAGATCGGCGAGCCACTCGGCGGGCTTGTCGTATTCGGCGTTCGTCTCGCCCTTGCGGCGGATCCGCCGCGTCCAGGCGAAGACCCGTCTCTGGTGCTGGTACATCAGAACGCCGACGAGCCCCCCACCGAGGGCGGAGGCGATGGGCACCAGGAGGGCGCTGGTCGTCATGCTGTTGTCCGTTCGGGGGTGGGCGTCAGTTCCCGGCGGCGAGGTGACGCAGCGCGTCCACGTCGTGGACGACGAACCGGCGGTACCCGGCTTCGACGATCCCGTGGTAGCGCAGGGTCCTGATCGCGTTCTCCGTGGTGGAGACGGCGAGTTGGAGCGCGGCGGCGAGGTCCTTCTGGCTCGGGCCGGTGATCGTGACGCGGTCCGTGCGGGGGCCGGCCCAGCCGGCGGTGTCGGCGAGATGCGCCAGGAGCCTGCTGACCCGCTCCAGGGGCGGCCTGGTGGCCATGGTGTAGACGAGTTCGTCGCTGCGGTTGCGGTCCTCCAGGCTGCGCAGCAGGGCGCGCTGCACCGCTGGCCGCTTGCGCAGCTGGACGTTGAAGTCGTGGGCACGGCAGGGGATGACGACGGTCCCGGTGAGGCATTTGGTGCGGACGGCGGAGTCGTCGGTGACGAGCTTGGCCTCGCCGACCAGCTGGCCGCGGCCCCGGAACCGCGTGACGGTGGGGACGCCGTCCCCCTCGCCCAGCGGGAAGCGGTCCTGGCGTACGACACCGTCCCAGATGATGTACACGTCCTCGTCGGCCGGTCCGATCGGCAGGTGCTCGTCGCGCGCGAAGGCGCGGGTGCGCAGGCCGGCCTGCAGCGCACGCCAGTTCCTGGCCGCCAGATACCGCAGGAAGCTCCCCTCGGGCTGGTTCTCGTGGTCCAGGAGGAGTTCGGCCGGGCGGGCGGTGTCGACGGTCGAGGGCATGCTCACTCCCCCGCTCCCGCGTACGCGTCCTGCGGTACGCGGTGGTGGCGAGGTATCACGGTACGCATGGGGTCTGAATCCCTTTCCCTGTTTCTCTGTTCTGTTGAGCTCTGGAACCCCGCTGGTCGGCGGGGTTCCGGAGTGACGGGTCCGGCCTCCCTCTCCGGGAGGTGCGGCAATCGCCCGGTTGGTGAGGCCGGGCGGACGGAAACAGCAGCGGGACAGACCGTACCGCTCGTCGCGAGAGATAAGCCAGTTCGCGATTCCCGAGGCGCCGCGACAGATAGCGATCATGGTCGAAACCCCCTCGCCACGGGGTTTTACGACAGGAGACCGCACGCATTCGGAATGGAAAAGTAGCCACCCATTGCGCAATTACCAAACCGCTTATCCCTGTTGTTCGCGTTCCCCCGGAGACGCGACGGGGAGCTTCTCCGCCGGACCACATATGACGTCCGCACAAACGGGCGGCAAAGACGAGAGGCCCCGGGGCACCACCCCCAGGACCTCCCGGAAAGGTCCGGACCCGTCAGGATCAGACCGCTGCCCAGTAAACACCACGGACCGCCTTTGGGTCACTCCCCATCAGGCAGGAAGCGGCCCCGACACCGGACGGCCGGCCCACATCCCCGGCCCCGGGGACGTCACCGACAGCACCCCTTTCCGCACGCGCCGTCGAGACATCCCGCACGGCCGCACGCTTTACCCCTTTTGCGTATGCGCGGGCAGGACCGCCCCTATCCTCACCGGGGTGGGACGACTTCTCCAGGTGACAACAATCGATCAAGACCCAACAGATTCGGCCAGGACACCCCCTCCCGGCCGACGCCCCGATCGGCCGACAGCACACCCGGCGAATTAACCGGCAGACGTCTCGGCAATTCCTTTCCGAGAGACAATCCGGGCCGACAGGAAATACCGTGAATCCGCGCCGGGAACGGATTCCCGTCCATGAATCGACGGTTCACCGCAGCACATCACCAAATATCGACTAATGGACAAGGGTATCGGCGCCCGGACCGCATCTCCTCATCCCTCCCGCCCTCACTCCCGCCCCACCTTTCACCCTGTCAGTTTTCTTGCGGAGCAGGCGAGTTGAGTACCCGTTCCGCTCCGAAGCCGGAGTGTCCCGCCCAGAAGCGGTGATTTCCGTACAGAGCGTGGTGTTCGGTACCGAGTCCGCCGCCGGACGGGCCTGCGTGCGCCTCCCTTCGCACACCGGCGTACGCCAACTCCGGCGGCCCGCGCCGAGCGCCCCGCCCCGGTACGGCCTCGGGGCGGGGCGCTCGACCGCGGGCGTCCGCGGACTGCATCAGCGGACGGCGTCAACTCCCGTCGGACACAGTTCCCTCGGCCGCCTGCCTCTCCGTGGCCGCCCGCCCCGGCAGCGCGAACATCAGCAGGAAGATCAGGCCCATCACCGCGGCCACCCAACCCAGCGCGTTCTGGAAGGCGTTGACGAACGCCGGGCCCACCTCGGCCCGGGTCAGCCGGTCGCCGATCGAGCCGAAGAAGACGACCGACACCAGCCCGAGCCCCAGCGCGTTGCCCATCTGCTGCACGGTGTTGATGAGTCCGGACGCCGAACCGGCGTACTCGCGCGGCACCTCGGAGAGGATCGTGTCGGTCAGCGGGGCGAAGATCAGGCCCATGCCGGCGCCCATCACGACCAACGGGAGCGCCATCTGCCAGGAGACGATGGCCAGTTGGTAGCGGTCGGCCTCCCAGAGGTAGAGCAGTACGCCCGCCACCATCACCAGCGCGCCCGCCTGGAGGACGTTGCGTCCGCCGACGCGCGGCACCAGCTTCTGCACGGACATCCCGGCCGCGACCGAGCAGGCGATCGAGAACGGTACGCCGGTCAGCCCCGCCCGCAGCGGGCTCCAGCCGAGGCCGGTCTGCATGTAGAGCGTCCAGACCAGGAAGAAGATGCCGAGTCCGACGCCGAAGACGGTCTGTACGGCGATACCGGCCGCGAAGCTCTTCACCTTGAACAGGGAGAGTTCGACCAGCGGGGAACCGTCCCGCTCGGCCTTCCGCTTCTCGTAGGCCACCAGTGCGCAGAAGACGCCGATCGAACCCGACATCGACACGAACCCCCAGGCGGGCCAGCCCAGTTCGTCGCCCCGGGTGAGGGGATACAGCAGCATCAGCAGCCCGAGGGTGACCAGGGCGACGCCGACGAGGTCCAGCTTCAGGGCGCGCGGGGCCTTCGACTCGGTGATGAAGCGGCTGCCGAGGATCAGGCCCGCGATGCCGACGGGCAGGTTGATCAGGAAGATCGGGCGCCATTCGAGACCGAAGAGGTTCCACTCGGTGAGCAGGGCGCCGAGCAGCGGTCCGGAGACCGCGCCGAGGCCGACGATCGCACCGAACAGCCCGAAGACCTTGCCGCGTTCGTGCGCCGGGAAGGTGGCGTGCACGATCGACAGCACCTGCGGCACCATCATCGCGGCCATCCCGCCCTGGAGGATGCGCGAGGCGACCAGCATCTCCGGGTTGGCGGCGAAGCCGCACAGCGCGGAGGCGAGCGTGAAGCCGCCGATCCCGAGCAGGAACAGCCGCTTGCGGCCGTAGATGTCGCCGAGCCGCCCGCCGGTGATCAGTCCGGCGGCGAAGGCGAGCGCGTAGCCGGCCGTTATCCACTGGATCTGGCTGAAGGAGGCGCCCGCGTCCCGCTGGATCGAGGGGATCGCGACATTGACGATCGTGACGTCGACGAGGTCCATGAAGGCCGCGGTCATCACGATCGCGAGGGCGAACCAGCGCCGCCGGTCGGCCGTACGTGCCGGTTCCGTCGAGGCGGCCGGGCTGTCCACAAGGAGTTCGGTGGAGGTCATGGCTCGAAGCTATGACCCCACTAGGTCAGATCGTGTCCTAGTTCTACGGCATCCTCGAACTCATGACGACGGACACCCCGGCCCGGCTCCTCCAGCTCCTCTCCCTCCTCCAGACGCCCCGCGAGTGGCCCGGCGGCGAGCTGGCCGACCGGCTCGGGGTCTCCCGCCGCACGGTCCGCCGGGACATCGACCGGCTCCGCGAACTCGGCTACCCGGTGCAGGCGACCCTGGGCGCCGACGGCGGCTACCGGCTGGTCGCGGGCAAGGCGATGCCGCCGCTCGTCCTCGACGACGAGGAGGCGGTGGCCATCGCGGTCGGTCTGCGGGCGGGCGCCGGGCACGCGGTCGAGGGCGTGGACGAGGCGTCCGTACGGGCGCTGGCCAAGCTGGAACAGGTCCTGCCCTCGCGGCTACGGCACCGGGTCGCCACCCTCCAGGCCGCGACCACCCCGCTGACCAGCGGCGACGGGGCGAGCATCGCGCCCGAGACACTGACCGTGATGGCCTCGACGGTGGCCGGCCGGGAGCGGCTGCGGTTCGCGTACCGCGCGAAGGACGGCACGGAGTCGCGCCGCGTGACGGAGCCGTACCGGCTGGTCTCGACCGGGCGGCGCTGGTACCTCGTGGCGTACGACCTCGACCGCGAGGACTGGCGGACGTTCCGGGTCGACCGGGTGAGCGAGCCGTTCGCGACGGGGGCGCGGTTCGCCCCGCGCGAGCTGCCGACGGGGAGCGCGGCGGAGTATCTGCGGCGGTCGATGTACCGGCGGCAGGAGTCCTACGAGTACACCGTGACGTTCGCCGCGCCCGCCGACGTCGTCGCCGCGCGCGTCCCGGCCTGGATGGGCACGCCCGAACCGCTCGACGCGCACAGCTGCCGCCTGCGCGCCACCACCGGCGACGAGGTCCGCTGGCTGGCCGCCCGGCTGGCCCTGCTGGAGTTCGAGTTCACGGTCCAGGAACCGGAAGAACTGGTGCGCTGCGTAAGGGAGTTGGGGGAGCGGCTGAGCCGGGCGGCGGGGGGAGAGTAGGGCAACCTCACCCCACCCCCCGCGCCGTTCCGATCTCTCCCCAGGGAAAGTCCCGCAGCGCCCGCAGGTTCCGCAGGGCCGACTCCGCCGGGCCGGCGAGCGTGCCCGGGTGTTCCCTTCCGGTCGCCCAGCCCTCGACCGCCGTGCGTACGGCGGCGCTCGCGACGGCGGCGGCGAAGCGCAGCTCCGGGGAGGTCACGGCGGGGGCGCGGTCGCCGTGGGTGACACGTTCCAACAGGACCTCGCCCAGGGTCCGTTCCGATGCCTGGCAGACCTCCGCCCACACCCTGCGCAGGCCGGGGCTGGACTCCGCCATGCCGATCAGGGTGCGCGCCCAGGTCCAGGAGGTCGTGGAGACGCCCACCCCGGGGGTCAGGGTGTGGCGCACCCCGTGTTCCAGGGCCTCCGGCACGGACAGTGCGGGCGGGGCGGCGCGTACCGCGTCCGCCCAGCGCTGGGCGCCGGCCGCGTAGAGCGGGGCGACGGCCTCTTCCTTGGTGGCGAAGTAGCGGTAGAAGGTGCGCGGGGCGATGCCGGCGCTCTGGGCGATGTCCTCGGCGCGGGTGGCCCGCAGCCCGTGTCTGGCGAAGAGTCCCGCCGCCGCCCGGGCGATCTGCATCCGGGTCTCGGCCTTGCGCCGCTCGGTCAGCGAGAGCGGTGCGGCGGGAGAGTCGGGACGGGGATCGGGGGCTGGGGTGGGGCTGCTCACACCGGCAGGCTATGCCGCTGTGGCAGAATCTGCCATTCGGCGGGCCACCCCGGTGTTCAGGTACGGGGTGCCCCGCCATCCAGGCATGTCCGCACCTCACCCCGCCCCGCCCGCGCGTGAAAAGGAGCCGGGCCCCGGCACCTGGGGGGACAGGCGCCGAAGCCCGGCTCGGGAAAGTCCCGGCGCCGGGGGGGGGATTTGCGTCGGGACTTGGCTCAGTGGGTCATGGGGTGACGTCCTTGGCCCCAACTCCTGGGCCCTGAAGTCTTGTTCCCAGAGCCCCGCACGTTGAAGCGGCGTCGCACGGCCATGTTTGCGCGGTCTCCCGCCACCCGGCGTACGCGGCCGGGCGCACACAGGGGTCGTACGCGCCCCCGTGGCTGCCGGGCCACCGCGCCGGGAGCCGGGGAGTCAGACTCCCCGGCCGCCCCCGGCAACCCCTCCGGCGCCCCCGCCGGAGGGGTTGCTGCTCAGTGACTGTCCTACGCCGCCGCGTCGAAACCGGTCTGGCCGGCCAGCTTCTTCAGTTCCAGCAGGGCGTGCTTCTCGATCTGGCGGATGCGCTCGCGGGTGAGGCCGTGCTCCTTGCCGACCTCGGTGAGCGTGCGCTCCCGGCCGTCCTCCATGCCGTACCGCATCTTGATGATGGAGGCCGTGCGCTGGTCGAGGCGGCCGATCAGGTCGTCCAGTTCCTCGCTGCGCAGCAGGGTCATCACGGACTGCTCGGGCGAGACCGCGGAGGTGTCCTCCAGGAGGTCACCGAACTGGGTGTCGCCGTCGTCGTCCACCGACATGTTCAGCGAGACCGGGTCGCGCGCCCAGTCCAGGACGTTCGTCACCCGCTCCGGGGTCGTGTCCAGCTCGGCGGCGATCTCCGCGTGCTCGGGCTCGCGGCCGTTCTTCCGGTTGAACTCGCGCTGCACGCGCCGGATCCGGCCCAGCTCCTCCACGAGGTGGACGGGGAGCCGGATGGTCCGGGACTGGTCGGCGATCGAGCGCGTGATGGCCTGACGGATCCACCAGGTCGCGTACGTCGAGAACTTGAAGCCCTTGCGGTAGTCGAACTTCTCGACCGCGCGGACCAGGCCCGCGTTGCCCTCCTGGATCAGGTCGAGCAGGGGCAGGCCGCTACGGGGGTAACGGCGGGCCACGGCCACGACCAGGCGGAGGTTGGACCGGATGAAGACGTCCTTGGCACGCTCGCTCTCGGCGACCAGGGCCTCCAGCTCTTCGCGGGTGGCGTCCGCCTGGGACTCCTCCTCGCCGTCGAGGACCTGGCGCGCGAACACGCCCGCTTCGATGGTCTGTGACAGCTCGACTTCCTTGGCGGCGTCGAGCAGCGGTGTGCGCGCGATTTCGTCGAGATACATGCCGACCAGGTCGCGGTCGGCGATCTCGCCGCCATGGGCGCGAACACTGCGTGCCACGCCGGAGGTCTCGCCGGAGGCGGACTTACGACGGGCGACGGCACGGGTTGCCATGCGTGCTCCCTTGCGATGGTGGGTCAGCAGGTGTTCGTCGGATGGTGGGGCACTGACTTCGTGACTCTTCTCGTGTGCCCTGCATCTGATGGAAACAACGACTGGAATCCGGACAGAATTCCCGACCCACTCCCCTATTTTTCTGATCTTGCAGTACCCTGTCCGGCCACAAGGGAGGCATGATGCCGTCGGAACGTACAGAGGTGCAGGTCAGGCCAGGAGCCGAGGATGACCTCGTCGCCCTCACCGACATCTACAACCACTACGTACGCGAGACCCCGATCACCTTCGACACCGCCGCCTTCACGCCGGAGGAGCGCCGTCCTTGGCTGCTCTCCCACCCTGAAGACGGCCCATACCGGCTGAAGGTTGCCGTCGACGGGACCTTCCAAGGAAACTCACAGCGAATCCTCGGCTACGCCACATCCAGCCCTTACCGGGCGAAGCCCGCCTACTCGACCTCGGTCGAGGTCACCATCTACCTCGCCCCGGACGCCGGCGGGCGCGGCATCGGAACGCTGCTCTACAAGGCCCTGTTCGCGGACCTCGCGACCGAGGACGTCCACCGGGCGTACGCGGGGATCGCACAGCCCAACGAAGCGTCCACGCGGCTGCATGAACGCTTCGGTTTCCGGCCGGTGGGGACCTACCGGGAGGTGGGCCGCAAGTTCGGCCGCTACTGGGACGTCGCCTGGTACGAGAAGGAGTTGTAGCCCTCCCCGAAGGGGATGTAGTCCTCCCCGAAGGGGATGGCCCTTTCGGTGCGGGCTCGGCCGAAGGGCTCGCGGGCTCAGCCGAACTGCACCGACCGCTTCGCCATCCCCATCCAGAACCCGTCGATCACCGAGTGCTGCGTGTCCAGCTCGCCGCCGGCCTCCGCCGCGCCCATGGTGACGAACAGCGGGGCGAAGTGCTCGGTGCGCGGGTGGGCGTAGCGCCCGGCCGGTGCCTTGTGCAGGAAGTCGAGCAGGCCGTCCCAGTCGCGGGCCTCCAGCGCGCGCCTGCCCCAGTCGTCGAACTCGGAGGACCAGGTGGGCACTCCGCCGCCGGTGTGGCGCAGGGCGGCCAGGTTGTGGGTGAAGAAGCCGGAGCCGACGATCAGGACGCCCTCGTCGCGCAGGGGCGCCAGTTTGCGGCCGATCTCCATCAGTTTCACCGGGTCGAGCGTCGGCATCGACACCTGGAGGACCGGGATGTCGGCGGCCGGGAACATCTCGACGAGCGGGACGTACGCCCCGTGGTCGAGGCCGCGGTCGGGGACGTCCTGCACGGGGATGCCCGGGGCGCGCAGCAGCTTCCGTACGGACTCGGCGAGCTCGGGTGCGCCGGGGGCGTCGTAGCGGACCTGGTAGTAGTGCTCGGGGAAGCCCCAGAAGTCGTAGACCAGGGGGACCGGGTCGGTGGCGCCGAGGGCGAGGGGGGCCTCCTCCCAGTGGGCGGAGACCATGAGGATCGCCTTGGGGCGGGGGAGGTCGGCGGACCAGGCGGCGAGCTCGCCGGGCCAGATCGGGTCGTCCGCGAGGGGCGGCGCGCCGTGGCTGAGATAGAGGGCGGGCATGCGCTCCGGTGCGGCGGTGGACATGACGGTCACTCCCCATGCTTGAACTCTCAAATTCCCTGTACGGCAGCTTACGCCTCGTTTGTTTAACCTTCAAGGAGAGCTCTCGTACAGTGGAGTGCATGAACACGGCACCCACTTCCGCAGAAGCCCGCTGGCTCACCGCCGAGGAGCAGCGTGTCTGGCGCTTCTACATGCACGCCAGCACCCTCCTGGAGGACCATCTGGACCGCCAGCTCCAGCGGGACGCGGGTATGCCGCACATCTACTACGGCCTGCTCGTGCAGCTCGCCGAGGCGCCGGGCCGCCGGCTGCGGATGACCGAGCTGGCCATGAACGCGAAGATCACCCGTTCCCGGCTCTCGCACGCGATCGCGCGGCTGGAGAAGAACGGGTGGGTGCGCCGCGAGGACTGTCCCTCCGACAAGCGCGGCCAGTTCGCGGTGCTGACCGACGCGGGGTACGAGGTGCTCAGCCGGACCGCGCCGGGTCATGTGACCGCCGTACGGCAGGCGTTGTTCGAGCGGCTGAGCCCGGAACAGCAGAAGTCCCTCGGCGAGATCATGGAGATCGTCGCCGAGGGACTTCAGCCCGACGAGGCGGGCGCGGATCTGCCCTGGCTCCGCTGAGCCGCTCAACTCGGCGGAGAGCCAGGGCAGTTCCTGGGAGTCGTACGTACGGGGCGTCCCCTTCCCCGTACGTACGGATGGTGCGAAGGGGGTACGACCGGGTCGGGCGTCGTCAGTGGGCGACGACCGGGACCTTGAACTCGTCCTCGGCGCCGTCACCGGAGGCCACCGGGTCGGAACCCTGCTTGCCCGCGTTGACGAGGACCGAGACGATCGCCGCGGCCGCCACCAGCATGCCGACGGCGAACCAGATGGCGTTGGTGTAGCCGTGCACCTGACCCTGGAGCGCGACCAGCTGCTGCTGGGTCTTGGAGGTACCCGCGCCGGCGATGTGGTCCTTGATGTACGCGGTCGTCGCGGAGGCGGCGATCGTGTTCAGCAGGGCCGTACCGATGGCGCCGCCCACCTGCTGCGAGGTGTTGACCATCGCGGAGGCGACACCCGCGTCCCGGGGCTCGACGCCCAGGGTGGCCAGCGACATGGCGGGCATGAACGCCGTACCCATGCCGAGGCCGAGCAGCAGCATCGCGGGCAGGATGATCGAGGCGTAGGACGAGCCGATCTCCAGCTGCGTCATCAGCAGCATGCCGACCGCGGCGACCAGGAAGCCGGGGCCCATGAGCAGGCGGGCCGGCAGGCGGGTCATCAGGCGGGTGCCGATCTGGGTCGAGCCGACCATCATGCCGACGATCATCGGCATGAAGGCGAAGCCGGTCTTGATCGGCGAGAAGCCCTTGACGACCTGGAGGTAGTAGGTGAGGAAGAGGAAGGTGCCGAACATCGCGATGATGGCGATGCCGAGCGAGAGGTAGATACCGCCGCGGTTGCGGTCGGTGACCACCCGCAGGGGCAGCAGCGAGGCCTTGACCTTCGCCTCGGTGACGACGAACGAGATCAGCAGCACCGCGGAGGCGATGAACAGGCCGACGGTCACGGAGTCGCCCCAGCCGTCGGACTCGGCGCGGGTGAAGCCGTAGACGAGCGAGACCAGGCCGAGGGTGGAGAGCAGGACGCCCGGGATGTCGAGCGGGTTGCGGTTGCGGCCGCCCTCCGGCTCTCGGATGACGAAGTACGCGCCGAGCGCGGCGATGATCGCGAACGGGATGTTCACGAAGAACGTCCAGCGCCAGTCGAGGTACTCGGTGAGCACACCGCCGAGGATGAAGCCGACGGCGCCGCCGCCACCGGCGATCGCGCCGTAGATGCCGAACGCCTTGGCGCGTTCCTTGGCGTCCGTGAACATCACGGCGAGCAGGGAGAGCGCGGCGGGCGCGAGCAGGGCGCCGAACGCGCCCTGGAGGGCACGGGCGCCGAACATCATGGCGCCGGAGGTGGCGAGACCGCCGAGCGCGGACGCGGCGGCGAAGCCGGTCAGACCGACGACGAAGGCGCGCTTGCGGCCCCACAGGTCGGCTATCCGGCCGCCGAAGAGAAGGAGTCCGCCGAAGGCGAGGGCGTAGGCCGTGACGACCCACTGCCGGTTGCCGTCGGAGATGCCCAGGTCGCTCTGGGCGGACGGAAGGGCGATGTTCACGATGGTCGCGTCGAGCACGACCATCAGCTGGGCGAGCGCGATGAACGCGAGCGCCTTCCAGCGGTTGGAATGGGCTTCGTGCTCGGCCGCCTCGGCGGCCTTGTCGAGAGCGCGGGGGGCGCTTCGAGCTGTTTCAGACATGGTGGTACCCACTTCGGGACTTCGTGACGGAAAAATACGGAAGAAGGACGTGATCGGGGACGGCTCGTCGGCGAGTGACGCTGCGTGGCCGCTACGGCGACGAGAGCCGGTGCTTGTTGTTGAGACGGGCGTGACGCTCTGAACTCATCGGTCAGGGCTGCCGGAGATCCTCCATGGTCGCGGCGGTGCCGGGCAGGACCGAGCGGGCCGGGGCCCGCAGTCCGTCCAGGAACAGCTGCAGGTGTCGGTGCACGAAGCGGTCGGCGCTGAGGCATCCGGTGCCGGCCGGGGGCCTGCTGAGCTGGGCCACGGCGACCATCACATCGCCGACACCCACGTCCGTACGGAGCTGTCCGGACCGCCGGGCGCGGTCCATGACCTCGTCGATCAGCTGCTCGACCCGCTCCCGCGCGGCTTCCAGGTCCGGGTGGAACTGGTCGAACGTGCTGGAGATCATCGGGCACAGCGCGCTGACCCGCTCGTCGGCGGCCACGTGCACGAAGCGCTCCAGAGCGGCGAAGGCGTCGCCGGTCTCATTGAGCGCCTGCTCGGCGGCCTCCGACGTACTGTCCATGACCGAGACCACGACCTCGCGGACGAGGGCGTCGCGGTCGGGGAAGTTGCGGTAGAGCGTGGCGTTGCCGACGCCGGCCCGGCGGGCGATCTCGTCGAGCGGCACATCCGGGCCGAACTCGACGAACATCTCGCGGGCGGCGGTGACGATCCGCTCCCGGTTGCGCAAAGCGTCGGCACGCGGCCGGGGCACCTTTCGCTGTACGGGGGTCGCGGTCGTCACGGCGTACTCCTGGGGCTCTAAGGTCTTCGACTGCTGAGGCGATCCGGGGAACCTCTCCCCGTTTCGCTCGGACACATGGCTAAACGGGGAAACGCTCCCCGGTTATTTCCCGCTCAGTGGGACATTTCATGTGACCTGGGTCACATCTCGTTTGGGCCCCCGTTCGGGTCCCCGTTCGGACCTCTTTTCCCGCACGACCACACGGTCGGTCTCCTCCAGCGCGCGCCCTCGCACCGCACGACACAGGGTGATCGAAAGGGTGCAGCCGGAGACCGGCGGCTGCCGTGGCGCGAAGGGTCCATGCATGCAGCCCAGCCGTCGGATACGCCCGCGCCGCGTGGCCGCCCTCGCGTCCGTGACCGTCCTGACCCTCGCGGTCAGCACCTCGGCCGGTACCGGACACCTCACCCCGGGCGCCACGACGGCGGCGGGCCCGATCGCGCTCGCCCGCACCTCCGCACTCGGCGCCTGCATGATCAACGGCCCCCTCGACACCGAGATGTCCGAGGGCATCCCCACCCCGGGCGGCTACTCCCGCTCCACCGGCACGGTCCACGCCCTGACCCTGATGGTCGACTTCTCCGACGCCCCCGGCCAGGGCACCGCCATGGACCGCTACCACGAGTTCTTCCCGCAGACCCAGGAGTGGTTCCGCACCAGCTCATACGGCCGCCTCGACTACCGCCCCGAGACCCCGGTCACCCACTGGCTCCGCATGCCCAAGCCCTTCAAGTCCTACGGCATAGAGCGCGGCGCGCCCTTCGACCCCGGGTACCGGCAGCTCGTCCAGGACATCGTCGCCGCCGCCGACCCGAGCGTGGACTTCCGGTCCTACGACCTCCTGAACGTCCTCGTCACCCCGAACGCGGGCCCCTCCGCCCTCGACACCGTCCTCTCGGTGACGTTCGCCGGCAACACCGAGGCCCCGGTCGCGGACGGCGTTCCCGTCTCCAACGCCTCCTTCGTCTACTCCCGCCAGGACGACGGCTCCGGCTCCTACGCCCGCACCGGCTACCGCGTCCTCCCCCACGAGAACGGCCACGTCTTCGGCCTGCCCGACCTCTACACCCAGGAGGGCGGGGGCGCGGTCGGCCACTGGGACATCATGAGCGAGGACTGGGGCGCCGACAACGACCTCCTGGGCTGGCACAAGTGGAAACTCGGCTGGCTCGACCCGTCCCAGGTCGACTGCGCGATGACCGGCGGCACTTCGGAGTACACCCTGACCCCGCTGGAACGCCCCGGCGGCGACGGCACCCGCCTGGTCTTCGTCCCGCTCTCCCGCCGGACCGGCTACGCCCTGGAACTGCGCACCCACGAGGGCAACGACGAGGCGGTGTGCCGCCCCGGCGTCCTCATCTACAAGGTGGAGGCGGACGTCGACACAGGGATGGGCCCGGTGAAGGTGTACGACGCGCACCGGGACAGCGGGGGCTGCACGCGGAGCCCCAATGTGCACGCCGAGTTGTCGGACGCGCCGTTCACCGCGGGGGAATCGTTCAACGATCCCCGTAGGGGGGTTCGGGTGGCTGTGATCGGGGCCGATGCGGAGGGGAAGTATCGGGTGACGGTTACTCGGACGCGGTAGGGGCGGGGCTCAGGGGATGGAGCGCCGCTCTCCTGAAGCGGGTGTCGCAGGCTCGGCGGTGACCGCACCGGGAGCGGGCTTAACGTAGGGCTGCCGAGATCGCCGTACCGGAGAGCCGATGCCCGCTGAGACCACGTTGGACGACCGTGCCGAAGCCGTGCCCGTCGAGGCGGTCGCGCCGCTGATCCGGGGGGTCGCCGTGGTGCGCCGGCTCACCGAGGCGGGCGGCGCGTCGAGCCTCAGCGGGCTGGAGCGGGCCACCGGGCTGGCCCGTTCCACGGTCGACCGGATCACCGCGACGCTCGCCCGCATGGGATACGTCCGTCTCGACGGCCGGGACACGGTTCTCACCCCTCGGATCATGGAGCTGGGCAACGCCTATCTGGCCGCCCTGCGGCTCCCGTCGCTCCTGGACGCCCGCGCGGACGCCCTCGCCGACGAGTTGGACGAGTCCGTGTCGTTGGCGGTCGCCGACCGGGACGGCATCCGCTTCATCCACCAGGCGACCCGCCGCCGCGCGATGTCCCTGAGCTTCCGCATCGGCGACCTGCTGCCGGCCGAACGCACCGCGCCGGGACCGCTGTTCGCGACCGAGTGGACCGACCGCGACTGGGCGCGCTGGCGCGAGCGCCGGGCGGCGGACCCGGAGGACCGGGGTTTCCCTGCCGTACCCCCGCGCTCGCCGTCGTCCCCCGCACCCGATCTCGAACGGTCGGCCGCACAGGCCCGCGAGGACGGCTGGGCACTGGACGACCAGCTGATCGAACCGGGCCTGACGGCGGTGTCCGTGCCCGTACGGGACCCGCGTACCGGCACGATCGCGTGCGTGGCGAGCGTGGTCAGCCACACCAGCCGGCACACGGCGGCGGATCTGCGGGACACGCTGCTGCCGCGGCTGCGCGCCGCGGTCGAGGCGATGGAGGAGGACCTGCGCGCGGCACCCCGGCCGGACTCGGCCGCCGCGCCCTCGGGGCTCGCGACCTGGACGGGCGCGTCCAAACAGGAACTGGGCCGGGAGTTCGTCGAATCGCTGGCCCGCGGACTGACGGTCCTGACGGCCTTCGGCGAGGGCCGCGCCGAACTGACCCTCACGGAGGTCGCCCGGGCGACGGGCCTGGCCCGCGCGACCGCCCGCCGCGCACTGATCACCTACGAACACCTGGGCCTGGTCGCCGCGTCCGGCGACCGCCGCTTCACCCTGACACCCCGGGTGCTGTCGCTGGGCTTCCCCCCGCTCTCCCGCACCACCCTCCCGTCCCTCGCGACCCCGCACCTGACCGCCCTCGCCGCCCGCATCCACGAGTCGGCGTCCCTGGCGATCCTCGTGGGCGGCGACATCCAGTACACGGCCCGGGTCGCCACCAGCAGCGTGATGAGCGTGAACATCGCGGTCGGCACCCGTTTCCCGGCGTACGCGACGGCACTGGGCCGCGTCCTCCTGTCCGACGCCCCGCCGCCGACCGTACGGGACGCCCTGGCCGCCCCACGTCCCCTGACCCCGCACACGCTGACCGACCCCGCCGCGCTCTCGGCCGCCCTGGAACGGATCCGGTCCCAGGGATACGCCCTGGTCGACGAGGAGTTGGAGGCGGGCCTGCGCTCACTCGCCGTCCCGGTCCGCGACCGCACCGGCCGGGTCGTCGCCGCGCTCAACACGGCGACCCATGTGGCCCGCCGGCCGGCGGAGGCGTACGTCGCGGACATCCTGCCCGAACTGCTGGCGACGGCGGGGCGGATCGAGGCGGATCTGCGGGTGGCGGGGCGCTTCACTCGGGTGGCGCGGTCCTGACCCCCAGGTGGGTGGGGCTCGCGTGACGGCTGCGCCTCGGCGGGGGGATCCGGCAACTGACGCATCCTTTACGGCTGTTGCCGTCCCGCCCCAGGAGAGAGCCTGACCGACGGCTGCGCCCCGACGGCGAGAACCGGCAGTCGGCCCAGCCCCGGCCGTACCACTGTCGCCGTCTGACCTAGGAAGAGCCCACCTGACGGCAACGCCCCGGCGGCGAGAACCGGCAACTGGCGCGTCCCTTAAGCCTGTTCCCCTCCCGCCCCAGGAGAGAGCCTGACCGACGGCTGCGCCCGACGGCGAGAACCGGCAGTCGGCCCAGCCCCAGTCGTACCGGTGTCGCGGCCCCGGCCTAGGCGAACACCCCCGTAACCCCTACGCCTCAGCGACCGATTCCGGCAGACCGCGCAGCTGTACCACTGTCGCCGCCCAAGCCCAGGCGAGAACCCCCGTGACCTCTACGCCCCGGCGGCTGTTCCCGCCAAGCCACGCAGCCGTACCACCCACACAACAATCGCGGCCAGCGTGATCGAGACGACCGCCGTGGCCATCCCGGCCCGGATGCCGGCGGACATCGTGACGGTGCTCGCCACCAGCGCGCCGAGGGGGACGCCCAGGCCGGAGGAGAGCATGCGGCGGGTGGTGTTGACGCGGCCCTGGAGTTCGGGCGGGGTCACCTCCTGGGAGTAGGTCATCGTGTTCACCAGGACAACCAGGTAGGCGGTTCCCCAGGCCGCCAGGGCGACGAGTGCGAGCCGCCAGTCGGTGGTGAGCACGACCACGAGTCCGAGCAGTGCGCCGGCCGGCAGTACCAGGAGCAGCAGCGGGAACGCGTCGTAGCGGCGCCGTAGTCGGGGCAGCAGGAGGGAGCCGCCGATGCCGCCGGCGCTCCACGCCATGTAGAGGAGGCCGATACGGCCGTCGGTGCCGTGGATGCCCAGGCCGCGGTCGGCGAAGACGACGAGTTGGCCGACGATGGCTCCGCCGGAGAACGACTGGAGCGTGCCGACCACGGTCATGACCCGCAGCGTCGGATGCCCGGCCAGGAAGCGCAGTCCCTCACCGACGGACTCCCGGAAGCCCGTTCGCGGGCCCGAACCGGCCGCTCGGGAAAGGGAGTTGGCGACGACACGGAGGAAGCCTGGCCGTGAACCCGAACCGGCTGCCCGGGCAGGGGAGTTGGCGACCGCTCGGAGGAACAGCGCGGAGCCCGTGAAGCTCAGGGCGTCGAGGGTGAGTGTGCCTACGGGGTGGACGAGGGCGATGAGGGCGCCCGCGACGCCGTTGCCGGTGATGCGGACGACGGTGTCGGCGCCGTAGAGCGCGCTGTTGGCGGCGGGGAGTCTGTCCTTGCCTACGAGGGCGGGGACGAAGCCGTAGCCGCCCGCGTCGAAGAAGAGGGAGAGGGTGGAGGAGAGGAACGCGACCGCGATGACGTGGCCCACGGTCAGTGCGTGCAGGGCCTGGGCGAGGGGGACCGAGCCCAGGCACAGGGCGCTGAGGCAGTCGCTCACGATCATCAGGGTGCGCCGGTCGACGCGGTCGGCCACCGCGCCCGCGATCAGGCCGAACGCGAGGTAGGGCAGCGTCCCGGCCGCCGCGACCAGGGACACCAGCAGCGGCGACCGGCTCTGCTGGAACACCAGGACGGGCAGTGCGACGGTGGTGACGGCGGACCCGAGACCGGACACGGCACGGGAGAGCCAGAAGTTCCGGAACCCCGAGTTCCGCCGGAGGGGCGGGAGTTGGGGGATCGGCAGGGTGGTGTCCGTCATCTGCAAAGCTCCATGGCGAAGGACCGGCGGGCGCGGTGGCCCGTCGGTGCGGTGTGCGGGTGGGGTGCCGGAAACAGAACCGGCGCAGGGCATCAAAAAAGGGTCGACACCCGGTCCGGTTGTTCGATGACCGGAGGTGTCGACCCGAAGGAATGAGCTGAGGGGACTTTATCAAGGACGGGCGCCGGACGCCTTCCACCCCTTCTCCGTCGTGACCAGCACCCGCTGCCCGGCGAGTTCGCGGTCGCCGGCGATGTCGACGAGGGCGCGCGCGACGTTCGCGAAGGGGAGGGTGGGCAGGCCCGGGACCTTGGCGACCTCGTCGAGGCGCTTGACCGTGGCGGTGGGTGCCGCGGGGGCCTCCTTGAGGTTGACCGGGTGAACGATCGTCCAGTTCAGGCCGCTCGCGGGGAGGCTCTGCTCCGAGAGCTCCTTGTCCTTGAAGATCGCGGCGACGACCGTCTTGTAGACCAGCCGCCCGAGGAGCGAGGCCTTCGCCGCCGTGTCCCCGACCCCGAACGCGGAGACGAGCACGAACCGTCCGACACCGGCGTCCCGCGCGGCGGCGGTGATGACCGGTACGGAGCGCTGCATCAGGTCGATGGGCTTCTTCGCGCGCAGGGCGACCCCGATCGCCGAGATCACGGCGTCGCTGCCGGCGAAGGCCTTGGCCAGCGCGGCCCGGTCGTCGAGGGAGCCCCGTACGACGGTCAGCCCGGACTGCGGCTGCACCGCGTCGGGGTTGCGCACGTAGGCGACGACCTCGTGCCCCTGGGACAGCGCCTCCTTCACGACATGTGAGCCGATGTTGCCCGTGGCACCGAGTACGACGATCTTCATGGTTCTCCTCCTCCGGGCCTGCTCCGACCCGCTCGGGTTAATTACTTCGAATTCGAAGCATTAACGCAAAGTGCTTCGAATTCGAAGCGCATACTTGACGGTAGCATACTTCGAACTCGAAGCAAGGACGGTGGACCATGGAGCCGACACCCCAACACATCGCGGCCTACTTCGCCCTCATGGAGGCCGGAGCCCTGCTGCAACAACTGGTCGAACAGCAGTTGCGCGAAGAGGGCGACCTCACATACATCCAGTTCCGCGTCCTGGCCCAGCTCGTCGAGGCCCCCGGCCAGAGCCTGCGCATGACCGATCTCGCCGACGGGGTCGTCTACAGCCGCAGCGGACTGACCTACCAGGCCGACCGCCTGCAGCAGAACGGCCTGATCGCCCGCACCCCGTCGCCCGACGACGAACGCTCGGTGACCGTGACGATCACCGAAGCCGGAAAGGAGGCACTGGCACGCGTACTGCCCGGCCACATCGACCTCGTCGCGAGGGAACTCTTCGGCCCACTGGACGAGGAGGACGTCACGGCGATGGCGGACGTCCTCACCCGGGTCCGCGACAACCTGCGCCACGCCCCGCGCCGCCGGACACCCCGCCGGCGCCCCAAGGCGACCTGATCCGTTCGAGGGCATCGCACACACCTGCACGACACCATCCCCGGGTGACATATTTGACGGCACTTATGTCGTAAGTCTAACGTGGAGGGAAGAAGAACATACACCGTAAGTGTGATAACTCTCCGAGGACACCCGCCATGAAGGTCCACCACCTGAACTGCGGCACCATGCGTCCGCCCGGCGCCCGTCTCGTCTGCCACGTGCTGCTGATCGAGACCGCGAACGGCCTGGTCCTCGTCGACTCCGGCTACGGCCTCGACGACATCGCCGATCCCCGGCGGCGGGTCGGACCGGCCCGCCGTTTCGTCCGGCCGGTGTTCGACCCGGAGGAGACGGCCGTCCGCCAGGTCGAGGCGCTCGGGTTCCGCCGGGACGACGTGCGCCACATCGTGCTCACCCACTTCGACGCCGACCACATCGGCGGCCTCTCCGACTTCCCCGACGCCGAGGTCCACCTCACCGCGGACGAGGCGCGCGGAGCCGTCCACTCCCCCTCCTGGCGGGAGCGGATCCGCTACAGCCCGGCCCAGTGGGCGCACGGCCCCAAGCTCGTCGAGCACCGGCCCGACGGCGAGAAGTGGCGTGGGTTCGCCGCGGCCAGGGAACTCGACACCATCGCTCCCGGCATCGTCCTGGTCGCCCTCCCCGGCCACACCCGCGGCCACGCCGCCGTGGCCGTCGACACCGGAACGCGCTGGATCCTGCACGCCGGTGACGCCTTCTACCACCACGGCACCCTCGACGGCCGCTCCCGGGTCCCCGCCTCGCTGCGCGGCATGGAGACCGTCGTCGGGTTCGACCTGAAGAGGGTCCGCGACAACCACGCCCGACTGGCCGAGCTGTACCGGCGGGCCGACCCCGACCTGACGATCGTCAGCGCCCACGACCCGGTCCTGTTCGAGAAGGCGCGCGCCGGCGCGTGACGACGGCGTGCGCCCCTCCCCGACCGGCCTACCGGACCGTGCGGTAGGCGTTCACCAGGGTCTCGGTCACCGTGTTCCCCTTGGTGTCCGTCAGCGTCGCCCTCAGGCTCACCGTGCCCGGCCTCGCCGGGTTGGTGAGGGTCAGCGACCGCTTGCCGTTCGCGGCGGTGGTCACCGTGACGCGCTTCCAGGTGCGTGCGCCGTCGTACGACACCTGCACGGCAAGGGACTTGACCGCGCCCCTGGCCGCCGCCGGGCCCTGGATGCCGACCGGGACGGTGAGGCGGGCGCCCGCCTTCGCCGTGCTGGTGGGGCTCAGCCTCGGGGTGAAGCGGACCACCGACATCGGGAAGTTGACGAGTTCGGTGCCGGGGACGTGGTCCGCGGTGAACGTCCAGACCGCCGAGGCCCGGGTGCCGACGCTGAAGTCCTTCGCGGGACGGGTGGCGTCGATGCTGAGCCGGTAGGCGGCCTTCTTCGTCGGCATGCCGTCCTGCACCCCCAGGTCGCAGGGGTCCGTCCGCCGGTCGGAAAGAGTGCGGCCGTCGGCCGTGAAGCTGACGTGCCAGGTGGCCGCGCCCGCGTTCGGGTGGCCCGCTCCGTCCGAGAGCATCGGGACGCAGATCGCGTAGGAGGCGCCGCTGTGCGAGGCGCCCGGGGTGCCGACGCCGTTGGAGTCGGAGATGACGGGCGCGAAGACGCCGGTGTTGAACGTCTCCCGGTAGGTGCGGCCCGCCTCGAAGCGGCGGGACGCGGGCGCGCTCAGGAACGCCAGGTTCGGATACGAGTCGTTGTCGAGGTTGACGCCCAGGTTCCAGCGCAGGCCGGTGTCCGCGGAGAGGTAGTGGACGACGTTCGTGGCGGGCACCTTGCGCAGGTTGCCCATGGGGGAGCCCACCAGGCTCGACACGTTCGGCCAGCCCGGTGTGGTCCAGCCGAGGTTCGGCCGGGCCTCGCTGCCCTTGGTGGTGGAACCGATCGCGGTGACGACCTTGGCCAGGCCCCGGGTGGTGAAGGTGCGGGTCAGCCCGGTGAAGAAGGAACCCTTGCGGGTGGTGACGAGGCCGTAGAGCGCACCGGTGGAGCCGCGCTGCCAGACACCGCCGGCCTGGGCGACGAAGTCCGCGGCGGGCACGGACGGTCCGGCCTGTGCGAGGTAGACGTGGCTGTAGGCGCTGGAGATGCCGAGCATCACGGCCGACGAGTAGTCGTAGGCCGACGTGCGGCCGTGGGCGCCGTAGACGATCCGGCCGTCCGTCAGCTGGGCGCGGGCGTCGGGGGCGGTGACCTTGACGGGCTTTCCGGTGCGGGCGTCCAGGGACAGCGTGGTGTCCTTGTTCACCAGGAGGCCCGGGGAGACCAGTTGGGTCGTGTCGTCGGAGTCGCCGCTACGGCTGCGGAGCTGGGCGTCGACGACATAGCGGCCCTTGGGCACCCGGATGGTGACCTCGCCGTTCTTGACGGCCGCGTCGCCGAAGTCGCCGAAGGACCAGGTCCGGCCGTTGTCCAGGCCGCCGACGAGGGCGAGTCCCGGGCTGGTGGGCTTGCCGTCGCGGCCGGTGAACCTGAGCGTCAGGTCGTACGACTCCTTCTCCCTGATGGTGCCGAAGGCGGTGCGCACGCTCTGGCCGCCGGCCGGGGTCGCGGTGACGATCCCGGAGAAGCCGCCGTCCACGGTGCCGACGCGGGTGTCGGCGGTGACGGTGACGTCGGCCGTGCCGTTCGCGGGGACGGTGACCGTGCTCGCCGACAGGGTGAACATGCCGGCCGGGGCCGCCTTGCCGTCGGGGCCGGTCGCGTCGGCGGACAGGGTCAGGGTGACGGGCGTGGCGGTGGTGTTGCGGTAGGTGAGGGTCTTGGTCACCGGCCGGTCGTCGGTGTGCGGCCACTGCTGGAGGCCGAAGTCGAGCGACGGTTCGTCGGTGATCACGGTCTGGGTGACGGCGCGGCCCGCGTCGACGCGGCCGGCGCCCTGCGCGTAGACCGAGTAGGTGCCGTTCAGCGGCACGGTGGAGTCCATCAGCGCGGCCTTGAGCCGCTGGCCGGTCCAGGTGGGGTGTTCCTCGGCGAGGACGGCCGCCGCTCCGACGGTGTGCGGGGTCGCCATCGACGTACCGCTCATGCGGACGTACCCGGCGGTGCCGGACGGGTCGCCCTCGGTGCCGTGGGCCGCCTTGGCCGAGATGATGTCGAGGCCGGGGGCGGAGATGTCCGGCTTGAGGGTGCCGTCCGCGCTCGGGCCGCGGCTGGAGAAGTCGGTCACCCGGTCCTTGCCGTCGACGGCGGCGACGGTGAGGGCGGCGGAGGCCGCGCCGGGCGAGTCGAGGGTGTTGTCGTCGGGGCCCTCGTTGCCGGCGGCGATGACGAACAGCGTGCCGGCGGAGGCCGACAGGTCGTCGACCGCCTTCTCCACCGGGTCGACGCCGGCCGTGTCGGTCCCGCCGAGGCTCATGTTGACGACCTTGGCGCCCTGGGCGGAGGCCCACTGCATGGCGGAGATCAGCCAGGACTCCTGGGTCCCGCCGCCCTTGAACACCTTGCCGATGAGCAGCTTGGCGCCGGGGGCCACACCCTTGTACCTGCCGTTGCTGCGGGCGCCGGACCCGGCGATGGTGGCGGCGACGTGCGTGCCGTGGCCCATCGTGTCGTCGGTGGTGCCCGAGCCGGAGAAGTCCTTGGTGGCCGCGATGGCGTTCTTCACGTCCGGGTGCGTGGCGTCGATGCCGCTGTCGAGGACGGCGACCTTGACGCCCTTGCCGTCGTATCCGGCCTTCCAGGCGGCGGGCGCGTGGATCTGGGCGGTGCCCTGGGTCGGGTCGGGGTCGGCGGTCTCGGTCTTCGGGGCCGCTATCTTGGCGTCCAGCCAGACCCGGTCGACGCCGTGCTCCGTGGTCACCGCGTCGCCCTCGCCGGTCGGGCGGGTCAGCGCGTCCCACACGCCGGTGGCGTCCGGCTTGTCGGCGGTCACCGACTCGCCGTGCACGGCGGGCAGTTGGCGCTGCACGTCGGCGTCGGCCGAGCGCAGCGCCCGCCTGGCGGTGCCGGTCGCGGAGCCCTTGTAGGAGACGATCAGCGGCAGGGTCGCGCGGTGGGCGTCGTCGTACCCGTCCGCTATGAGCTGCGTGACGTCGAACAGCCGCCGGTCCAGCCGGCCGCTCGCGAGCAGGGGCCCGGCGTCGGCGGGGACGACGTACGTCTGCCCCGCGAAGCGGCGCACCGAGACGGGGACGTCGTCGCGGCCCTTGCCCCGGTCGACGCCGACGACCCGGCCGGAGGCGTCCACGCCGACCGTGTCGCCGGTGATCAGGGTGACGCGGACGGCGGCCCCGGCGAGGCCGCTCGACGGCGCGGCGGCCGCGTCCGTCGGAGCCGCGACGGTGATGGCGGCGGTGGCGGTGAGCCCGGCCAGCGCGAGCAGCGCGGCTGTTCCGTACGTCACTCTCCGGCCGCGCCTCTTCAGCCTGTGCTTGCTGTTGTTGCTGTGCAAAGGAGGTCTCTCTCTTCCCCGTGTCGGCGCCGGACGGCGCCCGGTTACCGGGCCGAGAGCGAGTCTTGGGTTCCCGCGCATTGGTCAGTAGGGCGTCTGGAGCCCTGAACAATTCACACGCGGCGCAGGTCGGAGCGGATTGCGCCGGATTCGGGCGGAAACGAAACTTGGCCACCGACCCTCTTCATGGACATGAGCGCTGAAAGGGCCCGCCAGGTGGGACGACGTGAGAAGCCGCTGGACCCGGACGCCGGTCCCGTGCAGCGGCTCGCGCAGGATCTGCGCACGCTCCGCGAGAAGGCGGGCAAGCCGGCCTACCGGGCGATGGCCCAGCGCGTCCCCTACTCGGCGAGCGCCCTCTCCCAGGCGGCGGCCGGTGAGCAGCTGCCGACGCTCGCGGTCGTCCGGGCGTACGCGCAGGCGCTGGACGCCGACGCGCAGGAGTGGGAGGAGCGGTGGCGGGAGGTCGACGAGGCCGCCCGGGAGGCCGCGGCGCACGGCGGGGACGCGGCACCCCCGTACCGCGGCCTCGCGCGCTTCGAGCCGTACGACAGCGATCTCTTCTTCGGCCGGGACGCGCTGGTCGCGCAGCTGCTGGAACTGGCGCACGAGCACCGTTTCACGGCCGTGTCCGGCCCGTCCGGCAGCGGCAAGTCCTCGCTCCTGCGGGCCGGGCTGATCCCGGCCCTGAGCTCGCTGACCGGCGCCGGGCGCCCGGCGGTGATCCGGGTCCTGACCCCCGGCGAGCGCCCCGCCCACACCCACGCGGACGCGCTCACGCCCAAGGACGGCGAGCTGAACACATGGGTGCTCGTCGACCAGTTCGAGGAACTCTTCACCCTGTGCCGGGACCGCGCGGAGCGCGACCGGTTCCTCGACCTCCTCCTCGCCGCCCGCGGGGCGGACAGCCGGCTGCGGGTCGTCGTCGCGGTGCGCGGCGACTTCTACGGCCACTGCGCGCAGCGGCGCGAACTGGCGGAGGCGGTGAGCCGGGCCACCCTGCTGGTCGGACCGATGGGCCGCGACGAACTGAAAGAAGTCATCACCGGCCCGGCGACGGCGGCGGGCCTGAACGTGGAACGCGCCCTGACCGCCCGCGTCGTCGACGAGGTCACCGACCGGCCCGGCGCGCTGCCCATGGTCTCCCACGCCCTGCTGGAGACCTGGCGCCGCCGCCGGGGCCGGACCCTGACCGTCGCCGCGTACGAGGAGGCGGGAGGGGTGCGCGGCGCGATCGCCACCACCGCCGAGCGCCTGTACGCCGAACTCTCCCCGCCCCGGGCCCGCACCGCCCGCCGCGTCCTGCTCCGGCTGATCGCCCCCGGCGACGGCACCGCCGACACCCGACGCCCGGCCGGGCGGGCGGAGCTGGGCTCCGGCGACGACGTGTCCCAGGTCGTCGAACGCCTCGCCGCCGCCCGCCTCATCACCCTGAACGACGACACCGTGGAACTCGCCCACGAAGCCCTCATCACCGGCTGGCCCCGCCTGTCGACCTGGCTCGACGAGGACCGCGAACGGCTCCGAGAACAGCGGCTGCTGGGCGAGGCGGCCCGCGCGTGGGAGCGGCTGGAGCGGGATCCGGGGGCGCTGTACCGGGGGGCGCGGCTGGCTCGGGCGGAGGAGTTCTTCGGGGGTACGGCCGGTGGGGGCGGCGGTGCTGGAGGAACGGCCACGCCCCCTGCGGCCGACGACGACCTCACCCACCCGGAACGTGCCTTCCTCGCCGCTTCCCTCACCGCCCGCGCCGCCGACACCGAAGCCGAGGTCCGGGCGGTGCGGAAGACGCGGATCCTGACCGCCGCGCTGTCCGCGTTTCTCGCGGTCGCCCTGGTCGCCGGGGTGTTCGCGTGGCAGCAGAGTCGGGAGAGCGACCGGGAGGCCGGCAAGGCCGCCGCCCGGCGGATCGCGGCCGTCGCCGAGGGGCTGCGCGCGACGGACCCCCGCACGGCCGCGCTGCTCTCCGTCGCGGCCTGGAAGATCGCCCCGCTGACCGAGTCCCGCGCGGCGCTGCTCAGCGCGCTCGTGCAGCCGGAGCAGGACGCCTTCACCGACCCCCAGACCGGCAAGGACACCCGGCGGTTCCTCGTCGGCGGTGGCCGGACCCTGGTCAGTGTGGCGGGGCGGCGGGTGAGCGTGTGGAGCGTGACCGGCCGGGACAGGACCGCCGCGTACCGGCTGCCGGCCGGCGCGGACGTCACGGCCGTGAGTCCGGACGCCCGGTTCGTGGATCTCGCCGGTGCGGACGGTGACCGGGTGTGGGATCTGGCGGCCGGGAAGTCCGTGACGGCGTTGCCCGACGGTACGGCCATGCTGGGGCTCACGGCCGGCGGCTATCTGCTCGGGCCGGCGCTCGGCTCCGGGCCCGTACAGCTGCGTCGCCTCGCGGACGGCGAGGTCCGCTTCCGGACGGAGTCGACAGCGAACCTGTCGAGCTCCGACCTCGACGCGGACGGCCGACTGCTCGCCTTCTGTCCCGCCGGCGGCCCGCTCCAGGTGTGGAACACCAAGAGCGGCAAGCGGCTCTCCGGCGCCTGGGACGACGCGGGCGGGAACACCTGCGGGACCGGAACGGGCGCCGACGCCGGCACCTTCACCGTCCGCCTCAGCCCGGACGGCAAGCGGCTCGCGGCCCTCTCCGGCACCGCGCTGCGCGTCTGGGACATCCCGACCGGACACCGGATCGCCGACCTCACCAGCTCCGGCGACACCGGCTTCGACCAGGCCGCCTTCTCCCCCGACGGCGACTTCCTGGCCACCGCCGACGACGCCGGTCTGTCGGTGTGGCGCCTGACGGACAACGGCGTCCAGGTCTTCCACCGGTCCCCCGCCGACACCCAGATCCAGGACCTGTCCTGGGACCCGGGCACGGGCAGGGGCACGGGCAGGGGCACGGGCAGGCACCGGTGGTTGCTGCGGTATCTCGACGGCGCCACCGCCCACACCTACGACCTGACCGCCGACCTCTCGCCCCGTTGGCAAAGCACCCCGTCCGATGCGGCCGTACTCGCCCCGGACGGCTCCACGCTGGCCTCCGTCACCCGGACCGGCTCCCGCTACCGCCTCGAACTGCGCTCCCCCGGGACCGGCGCCGTCCTCGCCCGCCAGGACCTGGGGCCGCTCACGACACTGAGCGACAACACCGCACCCCTGCTCGCGTTCAGCCCGGACGGCACCGCGCTCGCCGTCGCCGACACCACGTCGTCGGGCGGCGCACGGCAGCGCGTCACCGTCTGGGACACCCGCACCCACCGCGTCCGCCTCACCCTCGAACCGTCCGGCGCCGCCGACGACCACCCGGTGGCCGGTCTCGCCCTCGGCCCGCACGGACGCACCCTGCTGGTCTCCCGCCTCGAGGGCGACCGCACGGTCACCCGGATCTGGGACACCGGCGGCGACCGCCCCCGCGCGACCGGAACGCTCCCGGGACTCACGGGCGACACCCTCGCCGTACGCCCCGACGGGCAGCTGGCGGCGAGCTCCGACGAGCAGTCCGCCGCGCTGCCGTCCGGCCCGGTCACCGGCCGTGCGCTGGCCGACGGCAGGACCGTGACCGCCCTGGCGTTCAGCCCGGACGGCTCCCGTCTCGCCGTGGGCGACTCGACGGGCCGTGTCGTCCTGTGGGACGGGGACGTCCGGCGCCGGCTGGGCACCCTGGCCGGCTCCTGGGTGAGCGCGTCCCCGGGCGACCAGCAGGCGGTGACCTCGCTCGCCTTCGCCCCCGACGGCCACACCCTCGCCGTGGGACACCGCGGCGACACCGTCCGCCTCTGGGACACCGAGGCCCAGCAGCTCCTGGTCGACGGCCTCCCCACGGCCGGCGACGAGATCCGCTCCGTCGCCTTCGGCGAGGACGGCGACACACTCTACGTCTCGGGCGCGCACGTCCCGCTGCGGAGCTACCCCGTCTCCCCTGCCCGGGCGGCGACCACCGTCTGCGCCCGCGCTGGCTCCGGCGGCCTGTCCCGGGCCGACTGGCGGACGTACGTGCCGGAGGTGCCGTACCGCACCGTCTGCGGCTGACGGGGCCGCCGTACCTTCCTCCCCCTCATCGAGTGCCGGTCCGAACCCTCCGCCGATCAACAAGGCGGTCCGCGATTCCCGCCGCACTCGGCGCCGCCAATTGACCAGACCGACCAGGACGGCTCCTGATCAAAGCGCTGGACGGAAACGATCGGGACCTGACACCCCGGCGGGCTCTCCGCCGTCCGATCGTTCCCCGTTCCCGAGGTCTGCCGTCATGCGCAAAGTCACCCTGTTCCCGTCCCTCCTCCTGCTCGGTTCGCTGTCCCTGACGACGGCCTGCTCCACCACTCACTCCGCCGGTTCGGCGACGGCCGCGGCCCAGGGCGCGACGGCCTCCCCCGCCGCCGCGCCGACCGTCGACCCGACGAGGATCAAGGGGCTGACGATCGTCAACGACAGCAGCAACGACCGCTCCTGCCCCTGGGCGACGAGCTACCCGTCCGTACCGGGCGCGGAAGCGGCCACGGCGGCGATGAAGAAGGACGTCGACAGCTACCTCGCGGACTACCTCGGCACGGACGCGGCCGGACAGAGCACCGGCTGCGGCAGCGGTTCCGGCGCCTCGCAGGTGCCGGAGCTGAACATCAGCTTCGTGTTCCTGGTCGCCTCCGGTGACGTCCTCGGCGTACGCCTGCTGACCCAGGACCACACCGGCACCGGGGACGGCCTGTCGACGAAGACGTACTGGTACGACGGCGCCGCCCACGCCGCCGTCGCCGCGAGCGGGCTCGTCGCGGACGGCTCGCGCCCCGCCTTCCTGGCCGCCGTGAAGGCGCAGTTGAAGCAGCGGGAGGGCAGCGACCCCGCGCTGGTCGCCGGGCTCAGGGCGGCCGACATCGACGACGCGTCCTTCACCTCCGACGGCGCCCTGAAGCTGAGCTTCGACCGCGGCACCGTGGGTGTCCCCGCGGGCGGACGGATGACCGTGGTCCTTCCCAGGGCGACCGTCACCCCGTGGCTGTCCGCCTTCGGCAGGCGCGCCCAGCAGCAGACCGTGAAGCCCGGCGGCACGCTCGACCTGGGCGCCACCGGCACCCCCACCGCGGCCGTCCCCACCGAGACCGCCTCGGGCACCGACACGACCGACTGCGCCAAGGTCAAGTGCATCGCCCTGACCTTCGACGACGGTCCGGCGGTGACGTACACGGCGACGCTGCTGAAGTACCTCGCGCAGTACAAGGCACGGGTCACCTTCTTCACCGTGGGCCAGAACGTCGCCGCCCACCCCGAACTGGTCCGCGCCGAGGCCAGGGCCGGTCACGAGGTCGGCAACCACTCCTGGAGCCACCCCGACCTCACCCGGCTGACCACCGCCCAGGTCAAGCAGCAGCTGGACCGCACCAGCGCGGCGATCAAGGCGGCCACCGGCACGGCGCCGACCCTGTTCCGGCCGCCGTACGGCGCGGTCGACGCCCAGGTCAAGGCGGCCACCACGCTCTCACCGGTGCTGTGGGACGTGGACACCGAGGACTGGAAGTACCGCGACGCCGCCAAGGTCGCGCGGACCGTCATCGACAAGGCCTCGCGCAACGACGTCGTCCTGATGCACGACATCCACCCCACCTCGGTGGCCGCCGTCCCAGAGATCCTGAAGACGCTGACCGCCGAGGGCTACCGCTTCGTGACCGTCAGCCACCTGCGCGCCACGCTCTAACTCCCCCCAGCCGTAGGAAGGGCAGTCGCTTCAGTCCGCGGCGCCCGGAACCGCGTCGGTCCCGAGGGTCGCAGGAAAGAGCGTCGCGGCCCCGGCTCGCAGGAACGCCATGGCCCCGTCGACGTCCGCGTTGGCGGGGTCGTGGCACAGCTCGGCGACGATCGTCGCGGCGGTGGCTGCCATCATCCGCGGGCCGAAGGCGTCGGGCGCGCTGCCGTTCTCCTTGGCGAACAGCCGGGCGCCTTCCTGTACGACCTCCGCCAGGCGTCCGTTGCTGACGGCCTTGAGCTGCGGGTTCAGCTCAAACATGCGCTCGGACAGATCGTCGAGGTCGCTCCGGTGGGTGATCTCCTCACGCAGCCAGTGCTCCAGCGCGTCGAGTGTCAGCCAGCCCTCCCGCCGTTCGCGCAGGGCGGTGCCGAGGCGTTCCGCGAGCGCGTCGGAGCGGGCCAGCGCCAGTTCCAGCTTGGAGGGGAAGTAGAGCGTGACCGTGCGCGGCGAGACCTCGGCCGCCTCGGCGATGTCGGCGATCGTCGTCGCCTCGAATCCGCGCTCGGCGAAGAGCAGATACGCGGACCGGAGGATCGCTTCCCTGCGGCGCGCCTTGCTTCGCTCCCGAAGGCCGTCCCGTGGCCCGTCAGTCACCATATGTGGACTTTACCACGCAGCGCTAATTTACAGTCGACTGTAATTATGCCTTAGGGTGCAGACAGCTGAGGCCCTGTCTCGGGCCACGGAATCCGGAAAGACGAAGGGAAGGCGGACATGGCGTCTCGCCTCTACGCATGGGCGCGGCTGGCGGTGGCCCGTCGCGGTCGGGTCATCAGCGTCTGGCTGTTGCTGCTCGCCGCGATCGGCGGCCTCGGCATCACCATCCACGGCAAGGTGGCCTCGGACTTCACCGTCCCGGGCATCGAGTCCCAGAAGGCCCAAGACCTGTTGGAGGAGAAGTTCCCAGACGCCGCGGGCGGCGTGATCCGCGTCGTCTACGCGGCCCCGAAGGGCCACACCCTGACCGAGGCGAAGACCGAGGCCGCCATCGGGACGGGGCTCGGCAAGGCCGCCAAGATCTCCGGGGTCGTGCAGGTCACCGACCCCTTCAAGACCGGGACGATGTCCGCGAACCAGCGGATCGGCTATGCCGACATCCGCTTCCGGCAGGCCGCCGCCGACGTCACCCAGCAGGCCAAGGACTCCCTGAGCGGCGCGATGGCCCAGGCCGAGAAGGCCGGCGTCGAGGTCGAGTACGGCGGAACGGCGATGAAGGCCCAGACGAAGGTCGGCGGACCCGCCGAACTCGTCGGCGTCGTGATCGCCCTCGTCGTGCTGGCCCTCACCCTCGGCTCACTGATCGCCGCCGGACTGCCGCTGCTGACCGCCGTGGTGGGCGTGGCCATCGGTGTCCTGGGTGTGAAGTTCGTGTCGACGTGGGTGTCGATCACCGGCACGTCCACCGTACTCGCCCTCATGATCGGCCTGGCGGTGGGCATCGACTACGCCCTGTTCATCATCTCCCGCCACCGCGAACAGCTCGCCGACGACCCCGACATGGACACCGAGGAGTCGATCGCGCGGGCGGTGGCGACGGCGGGCAGCGCGGTCGTCTTCGCCGGCGCGACGGTCATCATCGCCCTGGCCGCCCTGTGCGCCACCGGCATCCCGTTCCTCGCCGTCATGGGCCTGTCTGCCGCCGCCACGGTACTGATCGCCGTCCTCATCGCCGTCAGCCTGGTACCCGCCGTACTCGGCCTGCTGGGCGAGCGGCTCCGCCCCCGCGCCAGGAAGCCTCGCCCCGGCCGCCGCGAACGCGCCCCGGGCGCCTGGGGCCTGGCCTGGGCCCGTACGGTCACCCGCAAACCCCTGATCGTCCTGCTGGCCGGGGTGATCGCCCTGCTCGCGCTCGCCCTGCCGGCCCGCAACCTCCGCCTGGGACTGCCCAGTTACGCCTCCGACCCCACGTCCAGCACCCAGCACAAGAGCTACGACCTGCTGACGAAGGGCTTCGGCCCGGGCTTCAACGCCACCCTCGTCGCCGTGGTCGAGACGAAGGACATACCCGCCACGGACGTCACCTCCACGGTCTCGAACCTGCGCGCGTCACTGGCGAAGGACTCCGACGTGGCGGCCGTGTCCAAGCCGGTCCCCAATGCCGACAAGACCCTGTTCGTCATGGGCGTCGTACCGAAGACCGGGCCCGACGCCCAGTCCACCACCGACATGGTCCACCGCCTCCGCGACAACGCCCCGGCGATCGCCAAGGCCGGCGGCACCCTCTACATCGCCGGCCAGACCGCGGCGGCCATCGACGTCGCGCACAAGCTGTCCGGCGCGCTGCCCGGTTTCGTCGCGATCATCGTGATCCTGGCCCTGGTCCTGCTCACCCTCGCGTTCCGTTCCCTGCTGGTCCCGCTGAAGGCGGCGCTCGGCTTCCTGCTCTCCGTGGCCGCGGCCCTGGGCACCACGGTCTGGGTGTTCCAGTACGGCCACCTCAACGGCCCGCTGTCCATCCCCTCGGCCGCCCCGGTCACCAGCTTCCTGCCGGTCCTGCTGATCGGCGTCCTGTTCGGACTCGCCATGGACTACGAGGTCTTCCTCGTCAGCCGGATGCGCGAGCACCACGAGAACACGCGGGACCCGCAGCAGGCCGTCGTCCACGGCGTCGCCCGCAGCGGGCGGGTCGTCAGCGCCGCCGCGCTGATCATGGCCGCGGTCTTCGCCGGATTCATCTTCAACGAGGACCCGGTGATCAAATCCATCGGCTTCGCGCTCGCCGTCGGCGTCCTGATCGACGCCTTCGTCGTCCGGATGACGCTGGTGCCCGCCGCGATGGCCCTGCTCGGCCGCCGCGCCTGGAGCCTGCCGCGCTGGCTCGACCGCGCGCTGCCCGACGTCGACATCGAGGGCGCGGGCCTTCCCGACCGTACGGCGAGCGAGGGCGAGGCCGAACGGCGCGAGGTGCCGGTGGGGTGAGGCACCGGTGGCGTGACGTCCCGGTGGGGTGAGCCTGGCCCTGATCACCCGGGTCAGGAAGAAGCCACCGCCCGGCGGCGGACGGTGTCGAGGAGGAGTTCCAGGCCGAACTCCATCTCCGCCTCGTGGTCGATCACGGCCAGTTCGCCCGCCGCCGCGGCCACCGCCGGCAGCCCGCTGTCGACGAGTTCGTCCTCGCGCATGGCGGTCACTCCCGGGATGGCGCCGGCGTACGTCGGCGCCATCCCCACCTCGCGCGAGAGCGTCCCGACCAGGAAGGCGATGAACGCCCGCAGGACATGCACGGCCTCGGCGCCCTCCAGGCCCGCGCGGTTCAGGAAACGCAGCGCGACCTCGACGACCGGCATGGCGGCGGGCGCGTTCAGCCGCCGGGTCAGCACCAGCGAGGCAGAACGGGGATATTCCAGGGCCGCGGCCCGGAAGGAACGGGCGAGAGCCCGCAGCCCGTCCTCCCACGGCAGTTCGTCGGCGTCGGGAACGGTCATGCCCTGGAGGATCACGTCCGCCATGGCGTCGAGCACGTCGGCCTTGTCGTCGACGTGGTTGTACAGCGACATGGTCCGCACCCCCACCGCCGCCGCGATCTTGTGCAGCGACAGCTTCTCCATGCCCTCCGTCTCGGCCACCACCAAAGCCTGACGCACGATCTCCTGCCTGGTCAGCGGCCCCCGGCGGGTCATCCTCTGCGCCATCGCCCATCCCTCCGATCAACGGGCACCCCTGCGCCCCATATCAACTTATCTCATAAGTTTCAAGCGCTACGAGGTGTCACCGCGGCCCGCAACCGGGCAGGCGCCCAGAATCGCCGCCCGCGTCCGCGCGAGTACGGCGTCCCGCGCCACCGGATCGTCACGGCGGAGGGCCGCCGCGACACCCTGGACGAGGAAGCGGGTCGCCAGCTCACCCTCGTCCGGGGCAAGGCTCAGGCGGGTCGCGAGGCACTCGAAGAGCGCGTTCGGCTCCCCGGCCGGTCCGGTCCCGCACAGCAGGGGCAGCAGGGCCGGACGGCTCTCCGCCAGGACCAGCACCGAACGGAGCACTCCGTCCAGGGTGGGCCCGGCCTCCGCCAGCCGTTCCGCGAACCGCTGCGACAGCCCGTCCACGAGGGCCCGCTTGTGCGGGAAGTACTGGTAGAGGGTGCCCGGGGACACGCCCGCATGCCGGGCGACGGCGTTCATGCCGACGGCTTCCACACCACAGAGCGCGACGAGTTCCTCCGCCGCGTCCAGGAGCTGCTCGGCACGGCGCAAGCCGCGCTGCTGCCGCCTTCTGCCCCCTGCGGGCGGGTTCACGAGCGGGCCCTGCCCGGTCCCCCGTCGTAGGGCACTCCCACCCGCACCGCGAGACCGGCGATGAGCAGTTCGATGCCATGCTCGAACTCGGCCTGGTGGTCGCTCACCGCGAGGTAGGGGGCGGCGGCGGACAGGAGCGGATCGCCTACGGCGGCCATCTCGTCGACCCGCCGCTGGACCTGGTTCTGCTCGACGGTGCCCACGGTGATGGCCGAGCCCAGTTCCCGCATGATCATGCCGACGATGAACCCGGCGAAGCTCCGCACCACGTGCACGAGTTCCTGGGGCGGGAGCCCGAGTTCGGGGAAGCCGGCCAGGGCGCACCGGACGTTCTCCATGGCCGCCGGTGACTGCGTGGGCCGGGTGAGGACCAGAGTGAACGCCTTGGGGTGCCGCAGGGCCGCGGCCCGGAAGGCGGCGGCATGCGCCCGCGCCCGCTCCTGCCAGGTGCCCTCCTCGGCGCCGGACAGGTCGACCCCGCCCAGCAGCACCTCCGCGACACCGTCCAGCAGGGCGTCCTTGTTCGGTACGTGGTTGTAGAGCGACATCGCCTCGACGCCCAGCTCACCGGCGAGTTTCCGCAGGGAGAAGGAGTCCGGGCCGTCCCGGTCGATGGCCGCGACCGCGGCCTCGATGACCTTGTCCCGCGTCAGGCCGAGCCGCCTGCCCCGGCCGTTGCCTCGGACTTTCATCAGCCACCCTTCCCACTCTTGACATGACTTATTGCGTAAGTCTAGCTTGAATGGACGGCGTACATACACCGTAAGTTTTTCAGAATCCTTTCCGCGCCGTAAACGTCGCAACTGTCGCAACTGCCGCAACGGAGAACCACTGATGACCAGCACCATGCGGGCACTCATGGGAGGCGCCGGACCCGAGTGGGACGTCCGGGACGTCGACATACCGACACCGGGCCCGGGACAGCTCCGCGTCCGCGTGCGGGCCGCCGCCGTCAACCGGGCGGACCTGTACATGCTCCAGGGCACCTACAACCCCCGCGCCAAGACGAGCGACCTGTTCACCGCCGGTCTCGAATTCGCCGGCGAGGTCGACGCGATCGGCGACGGCGTGGGCCGCCGGGCGGTCGGCGACCGGGTCATGGGCGTGACCCTGGGGGCCTTCGCCGACTACGCCCTGGTCGACCACCGGCATGTGCTCCCGGTGCCGGACTCGCTGTCGTGGACCGACGCCGCCGCCCTCCCCGTGGCGCTGGCGACCGAGCACGACGCCCTCGCCCAGGGCGGGTTCGGCCTGGGGCAGAGCGTCCTCGTGGCCGGCGCGACCTCCTCGGTCGGTCTGATCGGCGTCCAGCTGGCCAAGGCCCTCGGCGCGTCCCAGGTCATCGCGACCACCACCTCCGGCAGCAAGGCGGACGCCCTGAAGTCCGTCGGCGCGGACGTCGTCGTCAACACGGCGTCCGAGAACCTCGCCGAGGCCGTGGCCGCCGTCACCGGCGGCGCCGGGGCGGACCTCACCCTCGACCACGTGGGCGGACAGCTCTTCGCCGACACCTTCCTGGCCACGCGTATCGGCGGCACCGTCGTCAACGTCGGACGGCTGGCCGGACCCGAGTCCACGATCGACCTCAACCAGCTGTCGTTCCGCCGCCTCCGCGTGATCGGTACGACCTTCAGCGTGCGCACACCCGACGAACTCGCCGACGCCTGCGCCGCGTTGGCCGTCGATGTCATACCCGCGGTGGAGGAGGGCCTGGTACGAGCCGTCGTGGACCGCGTGTTCGCGTTCGACGACGCCAAGTCGGCGGCGGACCACATGCGTTCCAACACTGCCGTAGGAAAGATCGTTCTGGAGGTCGTCGCATGAGCCGCACATTCGGGCAGATCGCACAGATCGGTTACGTCGTCCGTGACCTGCACGCCGCGATGGAGTTCTGGGTGGCCCAGGGCGTCGGCCCCTGGTTCTACCAGGACCCCGTGCAGACGGACTGGTTCAGGTACCGGGGCGCCGACTCCGGCATGCGGATGGCCGCCGCGATCGCCAACTCCGGTGACGTACAGATCGAGTTGATCCAGCCGCTCAACGACGAGCCGTCCCTCTACAAGGACTTCCTGGACGCCGGACACGAGGGCGCGCAGCACGTCGCCTACTGGACGAGGGACTACCAGGAGCTCTACGACCGTGCCCTGTCCCTCGGTTACACCGTCGCCCAGGAGGGCGCGATCCAGGGCGGCCGCTTCGCCTACCTCGACACCGAGACGCACCCCGGCACTGTCATCGAGATCTCCGACATCGGCGGCGCCAAGGGCGAACTCTTCGCCGCGCTGCGGGAGATGGCGGCCACGTGGGACGGCACCAACCCCATCAACAAGGTCGGCTGACCCCGCCGTACGCACGAAGGAGACGACTGTGGACTACCCCGATCTCACCGAACTCCCGGACGACCTACGGAAGATCGCCGCCGAGCGGTCGGCCGTGAACATCTACCGCATGGTGTTCCACTCCCCCGCTCTCGCCCCCGCCTTCCTCCAGATGGCCGACGCGATCTTCCAGGGCGCCCTGCCCCACCCGCTGCGCGAACTCGCGATCCTCCGGGTCGGACACACCTACCGGGCGCCGTACGAGATCCACCACCACGAGAACATCGGCCGGCTCCTGGGACTGGACGAGGCCGGCATCGCCGCCGCGGGAACCGGTTCGGCCGAGGGTCTTACGGCGGAGCAGACGGCGGTCCTCTCCCTGACCGACCGGTTGCTGGAGCAGCACACGCTCACGGAGTCCGACCGCGCCGAGGCCCTCTCGTTCCTCACCGCCGGGCAGCTCTCCGACCTGGTCCTGACGGTCGGCTTCTACCAACTGGTCTGCAACTTCCTGAACGCCTTCGGCGTGACGACCGAGGGCGAGAAGGCCCCCTACTAACCCTCGAAACACTTGCCCACATCGTCCAGGAGGATCGATGAAGCTCGCCTGGCAGGACTCCGACGTCCTCGACCTGCCCACCCTGGGCACCCGCGTCACCGCCTTCGACGGCCTGGCCGAGGTGCCCGGCGGCTACGGCGCCCAACTCGCGTGGGCCCGCGACCGGGCCAAGGTCTTCCGCACCGAGTTCGCCGCGACCGGCACCCCGGACAGCGTGACGACCTGCGACCTGATCACGCTGCCGTACCCGACCAAGTTCGGTCTGTTCAGGGCCAGTCGGGCGATCGCCCCGTTCCTGTCGATCACCAACCGCATGCTGGTGGTGCGCTGGACGGAGAGCGACGGCCGCAAACGGGTCCTGCTGTTCGAGCCCAGCGACCACGAACTGGGCCAGAACACGCCGTACTTCGCCGCGCTGATCCGCCGCACCCCCAAACCGCTCCAGTCCCTCCTCACCACCCAACACGGCACGGTCCTGGGCCACTTGGCCCGCCTGGGCATCAAACCGGAGGAGGTGGACTACCTCCTCTTCGACCACCTCCACACCCAGGACCTGCGCCGCTGGGTGGGCACCGTGCGCCCCCAGCCGGACCTGGGCGGGCCCGTACGCCCCGCCTTCCCCAACGCCAAGGTCGTCGTACAACGCCACGAGCTGCTGGCCATGTCCCAGCTGCACCCCCTCCAGCAGCCCTGGTACCAGCCGGAGACCTACCGGGACGTGCGCCCGGACGCGTTCCTCCCCGTGGACGGCTCCCTGCTCCTCGGCCCCGGCGTCGCAGTGATCGAAACCCCCGGCCACGTCCTCGGCAACCAGACCATCGTCCTCAACACCTCCACCGGCATCTGGGCCAGCAGCGAGAACGTCATCGCCGCGGAGTGCCTGGCTCCCGAGCACTCGAAGATGCCGGGCCTCGCCCGCTGGGCCCGCACCTGGGGCCAGGAAGTCGTCCTCAACGCCAACACCATCGAGACGACGGCCGACCAGTACAACTCACTGATCATCGAGAAAACCCTGGTCGACCCCTCCCAGACCGACCCCCGCTTCCCCCAGTTCTTCCCCTCCAGCGAACTGACCGCCTCCTGGGCCAACCCGGGAACGTCCCCCACTTTCACCCACGGGGCGATCACCCACTCGTGAGAACGCCACCCGCCGACCAACCGAAATGACCCGCCGGCCACCCATGCGCCACGCGCTACACTGACGCCGGTGGCACAGCCGTACGCCGGCTACGCGGCCACCCCGCCTTCGTAGCTCAGGGGATAGAGCACCGCTCTCCTAAAGCGGGTGTCGCAGGTTCGAATCCTGCCGGGGGCACAGCTTGTGCACCAGGTCAGACAGTCGGCAGGCCCTCCGTTCATTTGGACGGAGGGCCTGCTTGCTGACCGGACGACGGCCGATGGGTGCGCGCGGGACAAGCCTGCCGACGGACGGCAGACAGTACGCTGAACGCAGCGGGATCGGGCCCGCGGCACAGCGTCCGGGAGGTGCTTCATGACGGCCGAGATGACGGCCCCGGCGTGGATGCATGAGCAGATCACGGCGGCGGAGTACGAGTCCTGGTCCGAGGAGCAGTGCGCCGGGATCGAGATCGTGGACGGGATGGTCGTCGTGAGTCCCAGTGCGTCCAAGCGGCACAACCGGCTGGCGCGGATTCTGGCGAACGCCCTGGATGCCGCCTCGGGCTCGGAGTGGAACGCCGACACCGACTTCGACGTCCGGCTTCAGGACGTCCCGCTCACCAATCGCCGCCCGGACGTCGTCGTGTACCGCGCCGACACGATCGACATCACCCCCACCCGCCCTGAGCACGTGCTGCTGGTCGCGGAGGTGGTGTCGCCGGGCTCGGAGACCACCGACCGGATCGTGAAGGTCGATCAGTACGCCAAGGCCGGAATCGGCTTCTACTGGCGGATCGAACAGGCCGCGACAGGCGTTCCCCTTGTGTACACCTACGTTCTCGACCCCGCGACGAAGACCTACCGGGACGGAGACGTGTTCATGGGCATCCTGAAGGTGGCGGCCCCTTTCCCGGTGGAGATCGACCTCGGCCAGATCTGATCCAGCGGTCCACCAGGTGGCGAGTCAGGTCTACGGCCGGTGCCCCGTCGCGGAGTGAGCAGAGCGCCGGCCCGGAGGTCTCCTCCAGGCCGGCACGTGGTTCGGCCGCGGACTCATCGTCCGGGACCGTTTGCTACATGGTCAGCTGGGAAGCGGTGGAGTAGACCACAGCGAGGTGTCCGCCCCGCCCGGCCCCGGCCGTACGAACCACACGGCGCCGGTCCGTTCCCGTACCCCGACGACACACCTGGTGGCCGTGTCGGTCACGGCGGCGGCGAGGCATCCCGGGTGGTCCGCGAGCAGTGCGCGCACCCTGTGCCTGGCCGGCAGCGGGGGCAGCGGCAGGCGGCTCACAAGCACATCGGCGTGCTCCCTGAGCGCCGTCCGCCGCGGGCTGTCCGCGTCCACCCACAAGTGCACATCGCAGGGAAACGGGCCGGGCGCGTGCGAGCAGCCCGGCGGACGGGCGTGCCACCTCGCGGCCGACGACAGCGGGTGGGTGCGTACGAGTGCCGGGCCGCGCGCCGAGTCCGGGCACCGGGCGACGAGGAACGACCGGACCTCCGGGCCGTCACCACGGGACACCCCGTCGATCCATGCCGCCCGGAAGCACACACTGACCCACCCGGCGTCCGGCTCCGGGCCCGCGGGCCGGTCGCTCACAGTGTCGCCGCGCTGTCCGCGGAGATCTCCCAGGTCGTCAGTGCCGGCGGGGACGGAGGCGGCGCGACGAAGGGCGGACGGGCGGGTTCGCCCAGTCCGAGCAGGCGGTAGACGACGGACCGCATCCGCCGGTGGAACTGACCCGGCGCCGACGACAGCGAGGCGGCGACCTGGTCGTACTGTCCGGGTCGGTACAGCTGTGCCGCGTACTCCAGTTGCTCCGCCAGCGGATACATGACGACCACGAGCCGCTGTCCGTCCCCGATGCCCAGCGCGCGGCGGTTGCCGTGACCCGCGAACACGTTGGGGTGGACCAGCATCGCCACGCGGTAGCCGTCGCCCGGCAGTTGGCCCAGCAGTTGCGGCAGCAGGGAGTCGAGCCGCCCGAACGTCGAGGCCGGTCCCGGCTCCGCTCATCGCCGCCGACTGGATCGTCGGCGACCACGGCTCGCTGACCGCGTACGGCACGCTCACGGACGCGACGATGCTGCTGACCGCCGGATCCCGGCGGGAGATCTCCCCGCACTCTCCGATCGCCCTGCTGTCCGCGGTCGCGCCCGGACTCGCGTCCGCCGCGGCCCGCCATGATCCGGTCGACGCACGGATCGCCCACCACGTGGGCCACCGGAAGCGCCTCCGGGCAGGACCCCGCGAGCTCCTCCAGGGCCCGGTCGTGGGAGTAGACGATCGCCGCCGGGACCAGCCGCCCCGCGTGCAGCAGGTGCCGGCGGCTGAGCATTCCGGGCGGTCTCGGCTCTCCCGGTGCGAGCGCGGAGACGTCGGTGAGCAGTTTGATCTGTCCTGCCCCGTGCGAGATGCGTACGACCGGGGCGCGCAGTTCGTGCACTCCGCGGAAGCCCGCTACGAGCGCGAGGTCGAACTCGGCCCGCCGCGCTTCCTCCCAGGGCACGGTGGTGATGCCCAGGCTCCGCAGGAACTCGGTGACCCCGTTGCCGAAGGCATGGGGCGGGGCGGTGAAGACCAGCTGGATGCGCAGGTCGGTCTCCAGCAGTTCGAAGACCTCACGCAGCCGTTGGGCGAAGGTCACTGTGTGCACGACCACGAGGACCCTCTTGCAGTCCCGCACGGTCAGCCAGTGCCCCTGCTCGATCAGTGCTTGTTTCGTCGTTCTGACGGACACGCGATCCCCCATCGCTCGTCGTTGGGTACAACGGACGGCGGGAGGGTTCCCTGTGCCTACGGCGGTTTCCTTGCACTCCTCTTGCAACACCCTTGCCCCGGTGCGTGGATGGGCTGCCGTGGTGCGGTTACGGCACCCTCGCCGCATCCGCGTCCTCAGTCGGCGCCGTCTCCTCGGCCCCCGCGAGCGCGTTGTTGCGGCGGACCGAGGACCAGAAGGACCAGCCGATCAGCAGGACGCCGACCAGGCCGGTGATGACCTCGTTGATCTGGTACTGGATGGTGACCATGAGGATCACGGCCAGGGCGCCGATCGCGTAGTGGGCGCCGTGCTCCAGGTAGACGTAGTCGTCCAGCGTGCCCTGGCGGACCAGGTAGACCGTCAGCGAGCGGACGTACATCGCTCCGATGCCCAGGCCCAGCGCCATGAGGACGATGTCGTTGGTGATGGCGAACGCGCCGATCACGCCGTCGAAGGAGAAGGACGCGTCCAGGACCTCGAGGTAGAGGAACATGAAGAACGCGGCCTGGCCGGCGAGGACCACCGCCGAGCGGTCGCTCTCCCGCTCGCGTTCCTCCTCCGCCTCCAGGCGGTCCTCGAAGAAGCCCGAGAGGCCGCCGACGATCATGTACGTGATCAGGCCCGCGATGCCGGAGACGAGGACCGTCTGGGCCTTGTCCGCGTGGGCGCCGCCGTGCTGGTGGGCGTGGACCGCGAAGGTGGACGACGTGATCAGCAGGACGATCAGGGCGAGGCAGACCGAGAGCATGTCGACCTTGCCGAGCCTGGCGAGGGGGCGTTCCAGCCAGCCCAGCCACTTGATGTCCCGGTCCTCGAAGACGAAGTCCAGGAAGATCATCAGGAGGAACATGCCGCCGAAGGCCGCGATCGCCGGGTGGGCGTCGGTGACCAGCTGTTCGTAGCGGTCCTTGTCGGTCAGGGCCAGGTTGACCGCGTCGATCGGGTTCTTCTTCGCCGTGACGGCGACGATCACGACCGGGAACGCCAGGCGCATGCCGAACACCGCGATCAGGACGCCCACCGTGAGGAAGATCTTCTGCCAGAAGGCGGACATCTTCTTCAGGATCCCGGCGTTGACCACCGCGTTGTCGAAGGACAGCGAGATCTCCAGGACGGCCAGGATCGCGATGACGCCGAACGCCGTCCAGCCGCCGTACCAGACTCCCAGGGCCAGGCCGAGCGCGGTGACCGCGAACGACCAGCGGAAGGTCTTCAGAAGCACGGGTTGCCCCTTCCTGTTGTCGCGCGGTCGCCCGCGGGCCGGGTGTCCGTCAACTGCCCCGACCATCATCGGCGTTGTCTACCACGGCCGCCTGTCGTACGGGTGACGGGGCGGACGAGGAGCATGAAAAAAAGAGGCCCCGGACGTCTCTATGGTCCAGGGCCCCTTTCGGAGGCGGTGGTGCCGCGTCGTCACTTCTTGAGCGCCGCCCGGCCCGATGTGCGCAGCGCGCCCACCGTCTTCAGGAGGCGGTCGGCCGGGTCGCGCAGGGACTGGTGGGCCAGGACCGTGTTGCGCAGGCCGCGGACCGGACGGCGCCACAGGCGGTGGGCCGTGGCCACCGGGTGGGGGCGGGTGGCGAAACCTTCCCCCACGCGCAGTTCGCGGGTCTTGAGCCAGTCCTTCCACTCCTTGTCGCCGCGCCCCAGGTCCATGAGCCGCACGCCGTGCCGGCCCGCCTCCTCCGCCATCCTGAGGTGCATGATCAACCCCGGGGAGTAGTACCGGAGTTCGGGGTCGTACGCCGTGAACCAGGCCGCGAACAGCGTGCGGGACGTCGGCCCGAAGTGGGCCGCGACCGGGCGCTCCCCGGCGTAGAGGACCGACAGGATGCCGGTGAAGTGCTCCTCGCGGACCCGGAACAGGTGGTCCACGAGGTCTACGATCCACGGGCGGGCGAAGCGGTCCATGCGGCCGGTCCTGCGGTACTGGGCGGACTTCCACCGCATCAGCGTGTGCAGGACCTCGGGGTTGCGGTCGTCGTAGACGAAGCGCATCTCGCCGAGGTCGCGGCCGAGCCGGCGTTCCTTCTTCAGCGTCGTCTTGGCGATGCCGGGGTACGCGCCGCGCAGCCACTCGGCGTAGGGGACCTCGCCGTCGCCGTCCTTGAGGTCGATGACCGGGGAGGCGAAGGTGCCGGTGACATGGCGGCCGAACGGCTGCTGTTCCTCGACCAGATGGTCGAACTCGAAGACCGACAGGCCGCAGGCGCGCAGGAGTTGCTGGACGTCCCAGGTGACACCGGGCCGGTGCACCAGGGCCTGGCAGTCGGAGAGGCCGAGGCCGATGGCCCGGCCGACGCCGACGGGGTTGCGCTCGTACGGGAAGAAGCCGACCGGCTCCCCGCCCTCGTGCAGCACCGCCACCTGCGCACCGCCGCGGTGACGGCCGACGCCGTCCGCGAACTCCGGTGCCAGGAAAGGGTTCGCGTAGTCCGGCGACTCGTCCATCGCCTTGTGCCAGGCCTGGCGGAGCGAGGTGCCGAGCTCCTCCGGTCTGTGGATCGTGATGTCCGCGTTGCCGTTGGATCGCATGGATCGCATGGGCGACCGTCCCCCCACATTTCCCCCACGACGCGTCGTCCGCGCCCTGCCTACTCCTTCCACGGTACGACGAGACACGAACAGTTCGGCAGGTCTCAAACGTCGCGAAACAGTACGGACGCCGTCAAGGATGCCTGTGGTCACGGAAAAAGCACGGATCGTACGGATCGCCCGGCCGGTGTCGATCAGGACACGCCGGCGGCAGCGGTCACCGGCCGGTCCCGTCGGGCGCTTGCCGCCAACACCCCTGTCACCGCCGCCGATGCGGTCGCCATCAGGGTCATCGCCGTTGCGGGAGAGGTCAGTTGGGCCGCCGTGCCCGCGAGGGCCGCGCCGACGCCCTGCATGGTGAGCAGGCCCGCTGAGCGCAACCCGAGGGTGTGGCCCGCGAGTTCGTCGGGGGTGAGCTCCATCAGGCGCTCCTGGAGGACCAGGCTCGCGCCGTAGCCGACCGAGGCCACGCACACGGCGATCGCCGCCCACGGCATGCCCGGCCGCAGCGCGAAGAACAGGTACGGCGCCGCCAGCAGCAGGCGCAGCGGGACGTCGAGGCGGGCGCGCAGGGCGGCCGGTACGAAGCGGCCCAGGGCCAGGTCGCCCACGAACATGCCCAGCGCCGCGCTCGCGAACAGCGTGCCCGCGGACCCGGGGTCGTAGGGGACGTAGAGCGATTCGCAGCCGACCACCAGGCCGTTGGGGACCCACAGGCCGAGGTAGGTGAGGCGGCGGGGGCGGGAGGACCACAGGAGGGCGTTGGTGCGCCAGGTCGCGGCGACGGACGGGCGGCCCGCGGCGCGGGGCGGGCGGGCGGTCAGGCCGAGGCGGGTGACGAGGGCCGTGGCGGCGTAGAGGGCCGCGGCGAGGAGCAGACAGCGGCGCGGGGAGAGCAGGGCCAGCAGGGCGCCGCCCGTCGCGAAGCCGGTGACCTGCATCAGGCCGGTGGCCATGTTGAAGACCGAACGCCCCAGCAGGAAACCGTTCTTGGGCAGGATCTCGTTCAGCAGGCCCCCGCTCACTCCCCCGCCCAGCGAGGCGATCAGGCCCTGCGCGAAGACGACGCCGAAGGCCGCGCCGATCGGCAGGCCGGGCAGCGCCAGCACGGCCGTACAGACGGCGAAGGCGGTGTTGATGCCGGCCAGGGTGGCGCGCGGCGGCAGCCGGTCGGAGCCGGAGAGGAAGAAGGTCGCGCCGAGCATCTGGGCGAGCTGCGGCCCGAACATGCTCACTGCCGACAGCAGCGGCGAGCTGGTCGCGCGGTACACCAGCGTGGCGAGCGCCAGCCCGCTGATCGTCTGGGCCGCGTTCTGGACGGCGTAGGACAGGAAGAACGGCGTGTACTCCGGGGTGCGGAAGAGCTCGCGGTAGCTGCGCATGCGGGGAGTCTGCGGGGGTGCGCGGGCGGGTCGTATTCTTTCGCGCGGACGCGAAACGACAGGGGGCGCGGATGGGGTGGTGGCAGCTCAACGCGGACACCCTCGCCGGGAGCCGGTTCGTGCTGTCGCCGTTCGCCGAGACCTTCGCCGCGCTGAAACTGCTGCACGTCGGGGTGGCCGCGCACCCCGGCGAGCAGGCGTGGCTGCGGAACCAACTGCCTGGCTACCGAAGGGTGTTGGCGGCCGACCCGGTCACCGCCCTGCTGATGCGGGCAGGCATCGGACGGTCCTGGATCGCCGACTTCCTCTCCCCCACGCCCAGGGACCGCGAACCCTTCGAGGCGGCCGTCGCCCGCGTGCGTACGACACCTCCCGCCACCGCGCGGGCCGACCTCACGGTCTCCCTCCCCGGGCCGCTCCCCGCCGCCCTGGAGCGCGACGATCTGCCCGAGCGGGCGGCCCGGCTGCTGGAGTACGTCTGGGAGGAGACCGTACGGCCGTCCTGGGAGCGGCGCCGGCGCGTTCTGGAGGCCGATGTGGTCGCGCGCACCGCGCAGGTGAGCCAGGGCGGCTGGGCGGCCGTGGTGGACGCGCTGCGGCCCGGGCGGACGCGGTGGCTCGGGGAGAACCGGCTCCAGGTCAATCTGCACGAGTATCCGCCGCGCGAGATCTCCGGCGCGGAGCTGGTCTTCGTGCCGGTGACGGCGAGCGGGGCGAGCGGGGGATGGGTGTCGTGGGAGGAGCCGGACCGGTACGCGATCGTCTACCCCTGCGCGGGGGCGCTCGCCGACCGCGGAGGGCGGCCGGTGCCCGCGGCCCTCGGCGCACTGCTGGGGACCGCGCGGGCCGGGGTGCTGGTGCTGCTCTCCGCGCCGATGAGCACCAGCCAGCTGACCGCCGTGACCGGGCAGGGGCTCGGCTCGGTGGGCCGGCATCTGAAGGTGCTGCTGGACTCGGGGCTGGTGGAGCGGCGGCGGGCGGGGCGCTCGGTGCTGTATTCGCGGACGGCGGCGGGGGAGGTCGTGGTGGAGGCTGCGGGGCTGTAGACCGCCTGTGGACGCGGAGGGGCATGGGCCGCTCGCGAGAACGACATTTACCGGAGTTAGCATCCGGTTATGACGACTACAGAGAACACGGGTCCCCTCGCCGTCGAGATCGGGTCGCTCAAGGGCGGCTCGGCAGACCTTTCCCAGTACGCCGGCCAGGCCGTCCTCGTGGTGAACGTGGCCTCCAAGTGCGGGCTGACCCCCCAGTACACGGGCCTTGAGCGGCTCCAGGAGCGGTACGCGGCACAGGGCTTCACCGTGCTCGGCGTGCCCTGCAACCAGTTCCTCGGGCAGGAGCCCGGCAGCGCCGAGGAGATCGCCGAGTTCTGCTCGGCGACCTACGGCGTGACCTTCCCGCTGACCGAGAAGGTCGAGGTCAACGGCGACGGCCGGCACGAGCTGTACGACCGGCTCGTCGGCTTCGCGGACGCGGAGGGCCACACCGGCGACATCCGCTGGAACTTCGAGAAGTTCCTCATCGGCCGCGACGGCACGGTCGTCGCCCGCTTCTCCCCGCAGACCGAGCCGGAGTCGGCGGAGATCGTGGCGGCGGTGGAGGGTTCCCTCGCCTGAGCAGGTGTTGACCTTGCCCCTGGGGCAGGGCTGAGCGTCCTTGTCGCCGGGCGGACAGAAACCGCCCGGTGACGGAGGATGGCTGAGGTGGACGACGAACTGCTGACCATCGGGGCGTTCGCGGCCAGGGCGCGGCTTTCGGCCAAGGCGCTGCGGCTGTACGACCGCCTCGGGCTGCTGACCCCCGACCGGGTCGACGCGGCCAGCGGCTACCGCTACTACCGCGCCGGCCAGGTCGAGCGGGCCCGACTCGTGGCGCTGCTACGACAGTTGGACATGCCGCTCGCCCAAGTCGCCGCGCTGGTCGAGGCGGACGGGGCGGACGCGGCCGAACTCCTCGCCGCGTACTGGACGGACGTGGAGACCCGGATCGCCGGGCAGCGCACGCTCGCCGAGTACCTCCGTGCACGCCTTTCGGGGAGGAGCTCCGAGATGTACGGAAAGTTCGTGGTCGAGACGGTCGAGGTGCCGCAGCAGGTGCTGATCACCGAGACCCGGCACACCCTCGCGGACGAGTTGCCCGCCTGGATCGGGGCCTCGCTCGGGCGCCTGGAGGCGGCGGCCGAGGAGTGCGGCGGCGTGAGCGGCTCGCCGTTCGTCGTCTACCACGCCGAGGTGTCGACGGAGAGCGACGGCCCGGCCGAGTCCTGCGTACCGGTCGCGGACGAGGCGGCGGCGCGGGCGTGGGCCGCGCGGCAGAACCGGGCCCGGCAGACCGCGGTCCGGGTGGAACCGCCCCGGCGGCTGGCGTACACCCGCATCACCAAGGCCCAGGTGGCACATCCACAGATCCTGGCCGCGTTCGAGGCGGTGGAGCGGTGGGTGGCCGCGGAGGGGCTCCGGTACGCCGGCCCGTGCCGCGAGGTGTACTTCGCGGAGTGGTCGGCGGCGGGGCCGGAGGACGCGGTGTGCGACGTGGCGTTTCCGGTGGAAGGCGATCCGGCCCGGTAGGCGCGGCGGTAGTCCAACAACCTCAGGAACGGGGCTTGTTGGCCGTGGCACGAGCTGAGCAGCCGTAGAACCGGCCAGGTCGGCGTCGTAGCCGTGGAACGGGCCGGTCGGGCGCGTGGGGTGGGCATGGCCGAGCCCCCTCGGCCGGGACGGCGGGCCAGTCGAGAGGGCTCTTTCGGTGAATCTATGAAATTGGAGTGGTCATCCGTCACGCGAGGCCGACAGCCCCCCTGCCGACCTCGGCCACGAAGGCGGTCCACGCGTCGACGGGGAACGCCAGCGTGGGGCCGTCGAGGGTCTTGGAGTCCCGTACGGCCAACGCCGCGAGAGCTGGGGACTTGACCTCGACACACGCGCCGTTCCCGGCCGAGTACGAGGACTTGATCCAGTTGTCGTTGGCGCCTTGCTGAATTGCCATTTTTGCTCCGGTTACGCCAGTTGATGAGTCGCTGTCACCGCGCACCCGGTCCGGCCACGAACACTCCGGACGGACAACACGGTTTGCGCCAACGCCTGTTGCTCGATGGCGTGATCGACGCTACTCGCCAACATCGGTAGGCGAAGCGGCCATTCACTCGACCGGGTGGCATATTCCCCTGGTGCTTCCATCCTGGCTGGCGGAAGGTGTACAGTGCGGCCCCTTCCGCCGGACAGGCCACTCAGCGGGCGTACTCCTTCGCGATGTCCGCGATGAACTGGTGCGACTGGTCCACGTTCAGGGCCTGGGCGCGCAGATGCTCGTACATGACGCTGTACTTCTGCACGTCGGCCGCCTTCTCCAGGTACAGGTCGCTGGTGACGCCCTCGATGTACACGACGCTGGAGTCCGCCGCGTCGGGGAACTCCAGGATCGCGTACTGCCCGTTGAGGCCGGGGTGCGCGCCCACCTCGTAGGGCAGCACCTGCACGGTGACGTGCGGGAGTTGGGACATCTCGGCGAGGTTCTCCAACTGCTCGCGCATGACCTGGCGGCCCCCGACGACCCGGCGCAGCGCGGCCTCGTCCAGCACCGTCCACAGGCGCAGCGGGGACTCCGCGGCGGAGACACGTTCCTGCCGGCGCAGCCGCACCTCGACGCGCTTCTGGATGTCGCCCGGCGAGGTCTCGGGCAACGCCCCCCGAATCAGCGCCTCGGCGTAGGGCCGGGTCTGCAACAGGCCCGGGATGATCTGGGGTTCGTAGGCCCGCAGTGACGCCGCGTCCGTCTCCAGGCCGATGTAGACGCTGTACGGGATGTCGCCGAAGGAGTGCCACCAGCCCTGCTGGCGCGAGTCCTTGGCCATCTGCATCAGCGAGTCGACGATCCGGACGTCCTCGACCTCGTAGACCCCGCACAGATCGCGGACGTCACGCTGGCTGATGCTGCGCCGGCCGTTCTCCAGCCGGCTGATCTTCGACTGCGACACCAGCAGCCGCTCGGCGACCTCTTCGGCCGTCATGCCCTTGAGCTCTCGGAGCCGACGCAACTCCTGGCCCAACCGGCGTCGCCTGACGGTGGGATTGACACTTGACGCCACGGGAACGTGCACCTCCGGCTGCATACCTCTGCTTGCCACTGCTCTGCTTACTGCTACTTGCCGCTACTTGCTGCTCACTGCTTGCCACTTTGCGTATCTGCTGTTGAGCAGACTGCCACCAAGGTGGTTTCTACCGCTGGGAAACGGTGGATATGCGGCAGGTACGAGCCAGGTTCCGGTCGTCCACGGTGTCCGTAGATGCGGCCGAGCGGGGTGGAGTGACGTTACGTCTACTCCACCCCGCTCGGACCAGCGGCTCCCGAACCGGGTCTTGGGGACTGGCGGTGCGGCGGTAGTGCGTGTGGTGCGGGTACTGCGGTGGTACCGGTCGTGCGGTGCTGCTCCGCGGTGCCTGCGTGTGCCGTGGAACTGCGGCTCAGTGAGCCACGGCGCGCGCCATGGTGCCGCGGTGCGGCTGCATCGGAACACCACGAGCCGGTTCCGGTGGCCTTGATCCGGGCGCGGCCTGACGGCCGGCCGGGGCCGGGCTGCGGCGCGGCTGTGCGGCCACACCGTTCTGGACGTCCATCACGGCGTGCGCCACGAGTCCGCCCATGGGGTCGTGCCTGATCAGGTCCCGCAGCCGGGAGCGGGACGAACGTCCCTCGTTCCCCGGATACAGGTGCTTGCCCAGACCCACCGCGTGCGCCAGTGCGGCGAGCGCGGCAGTCCGCGGGTCCGGCGGTACGCCGGTGCGGATCGCGGAATCGAGTCGCGCCCTGATCTCACGGCTGATCTCGTTGTCCGTCGCCTGATAGCGAGTCGTGGGCAACACCCCGCACATCTGTCCCGCCACGGCATGCACCATGCCGCACCGCTCCAGATGCGAGAGGTAGGTCTGGCGAAGTCCCAGTCGGGGCCCGCCAATCCAGTTCACTGCACGCACGGGAGCGCCACGCCTTCGCAGCAACTCCAACGCGCAGTCCAAAGTTGGATCTCCAGTCGGCCGTGGGACTACCACGGCGATACGATCCCCGTCTGGGGCTATCCGTCCGGCCAGCGCCAGCTCCACTAGCTGTGCTCCGGCCAGACCGAGGTCGAGCGACTGCGGCTGCGCAGTGGTACCCGTGGCCGGGTCCAATGCCAGCAGCAGAAGCTCCTCCGGAAGTGTTCTGCGGCTCCTGCCCATCCATGCCTCCCCGCGTGGATGAATGACAGGGTGACCCCTCTCACATTGGTCTGTCGAGGGTGCGTGACCGCTTCGTAGTGGAACCGGTAGGTATGTCGTTCTCGTCTACCGCAGGGGTTAAGCCCGCACACAGGACACTGGTACATCGTTCGGACAACGGTGTTTGATGCGTTGTCCGGACTGCGGGCAGGAGATTTACCGGCTGTTTTCAGCTGTTTTTGTGGCTGTTCCGGCTATCTCGGTCGGTTGGTTCGGTTGACGCACGGTGGGCGTGCGGCTCATGGAGGAGGCATCGGTGGCGGGCGAGTCCCCCGACAGGTCGAAGCAGCGCGAGTCGTCGGCAGAACCGACGCCGGGGAGCGCGAGTCCGGTTCCCGAGGCGAGGTCCGAACGCGACCCGCGCCTGGCGGTGGCCCGCGAGGCCACGTCGACGTCGTCCCAGCGCGGGGGTGTGGACACCGCGACGAAGATCTTCTCGATCCGGGAGCTGCGGACGGGGGCGGAGGAGGACGTCGAGGCCAACGGGGCGGGTGCGGCCGGCGAGTCGGGCGGGGCCGGCGGGGCACGTGAGGCTGCCGGTTCCGGCGCCGGCGCCGGCGAAGCCGGTGGCTCCGACGGTCCGGAGTCGTCCGAGGGCAGCGACGTCATCGAGGGCGGCGCGGGTTCCGAGGACGTCGAGTCCGCCGGTGACGCCGGTGACGCCGAAGCCACCGAGGGTGAGGGTGCTGAGGGCGCGGAAGCTTCCGAGGACGCCGATGCGCAGAACCCTTCCGCCAAGGGCGGCCCGGCGGGCGATGCCCGGCTGCGGGCGGCTGTGGCGGCTTGGGTGGCGGGGTCGGACGAAGCCGAGGGCTCGGACGGTTCGGAGGGCTCGGACGGTTCGGAGGGTTCCGACCGTGCGGAGGGTTCCAACCGTGCGGAGGACTCAGACGGCTCGGAGGGTTCGGACGGCTCGGACGGCCGGGCATCCGCCGGGGCCGAGGGCGCCGACGACGCGAGCGAGGCTTCTACGGCCCAGGACGCGGCGAAGTCCGCCGAGAGCGCGGAGACCGTGCTCGTGGCGACTCGCCCCGCGAAGGGGCGCCCCGAGGGCGCAGAGAGCGCTGCGGAGGCCGAGGAGGGCTCCGTGAGCGCCGTAGCGACCGCGGAGGCCGACGCCGGGCAGGATGCCGGGTCCGAGGACGCCGGGACCGCGACCGACCGCGGCCGAGACGCGGCCGAGGACGGTCCGCAGGACGCGGTTCCTGGGACCGCGGAGGCCGACGAGGCCGAGGACGCGGCTCCCGAGGCCGACGGAGACACGGACGAGGAACCGCAGGACGCCGTCCCCAACACGTCTGACGACGAGCCGGAGGACACCTCACCGGACGCGTCCACGGCCGAGCCGAAGGACACGGCTCCCGAACCGGAAGACTCCGCACCCGACTCCTCCACGGCCGAACCGGAAGACGCCACACCCGGCGCACCCGAAGCCGAGCCGGAGGACGCGGCACCCCGCACAGCCGACGCCGCCCCGGAAGACGCGGCACCCGCCCCCTCCGCAGCCGAACCGGCAGACGCCACACCCGGCGCGCCCGAAGCCGAGCCGAGTGACGCGGCACCCCGCGCGCCCGAAGCCGAGCCGGAGGACACTGCACCCCGCACTCCCGAAGCCGCCCCGGAAGACGCTTCAGCCGGCCCGCAAGACACCCCCCGGGCCCCCAAAACCCCCACCACACCCGGACCGAAAGCCGCCGACGGCGCCCGCTCCCCACAGGCTCCACCCGCACCCGACAACGCGACCCGCACGGGTGGTGCGGGTGGGAAAACGAAGGCGGACGACGGCGTAGCCGAGGCGGTCGATCAGCCCACGGCCGTTTTCAAGGCCGTGCGGGCGCCCAAGCCCGCGGTGGACCAGCCGACGACCATGCTCAAGGCACCCTCGGTCCCGGAGGCCACACCCGAGGCCCCCGCCGAACGCACCAGCAAGTTCGTCGCGCTGAAGCCCCTCGACGAACCCCGGGCGCCTCGCGCGCCCCGCCCGGACGCCACCCGCCCCGTCGCCCAGGTCGGCCCCGAGCGCACGACCCAGCAGCCGCTTCCCCCGAAGCCCCCGCTGGACCTCCTCGCCGAGCTGACCAACACCCCGCCGCCGCCGCAGACCCCGGTCCGCACGGCGATCCGCAGGGTCAAGATCTGGACCCCGCTGGTCATCCTCCTGGCGATCGTGTTTGCAGTAGTGCAGGCCCTGAGGCCGCTGCCGACGCCGTCCCTCACGCTCACCGCCAAGGACTCGTACACCTTCGACGGCAGCAGGGCGAACCTCCCGTGGCCGAGCGAGGGCCAGGGCTGGATGGACGTCAACGGCATCGGCACGATGGGCAGCTTCGGCAAGCAGACGCCGGTCGCCATCGGCTCGGTCGCCAAGGCGATGACGGCGTACATCGTCCTCAAGGACCACCCGCTGAAGTCGGGCGCGGAGGGCGAGAAGATCACCGTGGACGCGACCGCCGAGAAGGAGGGTGGTTACGACAAGGACGGCGAGTCCACCCTCAACACCGTCAAGGCGGGCGACGTCCTCACCGAGAAGCAGGCGCTGTCGGCGATCATGATCCCGTCGGCGAACAACATCGCGCGCCTGCTGGCCCGTTGGGACGCGGGCTCCGAGGCGGCGTTCATCAAGAAGATGAACGACACCGCGAAGTCGCTCGGGATGACGAACACGACGTACACCGACGCGTCCGGGCTCAAGGAGACGACCGTCTCCACCGCCGAGGACCAGGTGAAGCTGGGCAATCAACTGGTCAAGATCCAGGCGCTGATGGACATCACCAAGCTGCCGAGCTGGATCGACCCGTCGGGTCACAAGTGGACCAACTACAACCGCCTGGTGCCGTACAACAACTCGCTGGGCATCAAGACCGGCACCACCACCGCGGCCGGCGGCAACCTGCTCTTCGCCGCCACCAAGGAGGTCGGCGGCGAGACGGCCGTCGTCGTCGGCGCGATCCTCGGCCAGCACACCGCGCCGATCATCGACACCGTCAACGCGGTCAGCAAGACGGCGATGCTCGCGGCCCAGGACGCGATGAAGTCGGCGAAGATCCTGAAGAAGGGCGACGTCGTCGGGTACGTGGACGACCAGCTCGGCGGTCACACCCCCGTCGTCGTCACCAAGGACGTCTCGGCGGTCGGGTGGGCCGGGCTCAAGGTGAAGCTGTCCTTCGCCTCCGACGCCGTACCGCACATCGCGAAGGCCGGCACCAAGGTGGGCACGCTCACCGTGGGCGACGGTTCGGGCGGCGCGGTCAAGGTGCCGGTCGCCCTGCAGAAGGATCTCGCGGAACCGGCCCTGACCGCGAAGCTGAAGCGTCTCGGCTGACCCACGAGGCGTTGTACGCCACCGCACCCCGCTGGCCGGTCACCCGCACGGGAGCCAGTCGGCGGGGTGCGTGCTAGCGTCGCGAATCGGGGCACGTCGCCGGTCGGGCGGACGCGGCGTCGAACAGGCCGGGAACGGGACGGGACCCGGCCGGGAACAGAAGACGGGACACGGGGAGTGCCTTCAGGTGGCCACAGCGGAGCCGACACGCGCCGACGATGCCGATCCGGGCCCGGTAGCCGGCCCGCGAATACACCTGCCCGCGCACCACACGGACCACCACACGGACAACGACGCGACACCTAGCGGAAGCACCCGGGACACCCGGGACACCCGCTGGGCAGACCTGGTCGACCGCCTCCGCGCCCCCTTCCTCCGCCACCCGGTGATCGGCTTCACGCTGCTCTCCGGGGTCCTGCACATCGTCTGGTTCTTCACGTTCGCGAACAGTGGCGGGGACCTCGCGGCGCAGGACGCCTGGGCGGAGTTCGTCGGCCGCCACCCGGACTCGGCGTACAACCTCGCCTGGTACGGCGGCATGCACCCGGTGTCGTACAGCGTCGTCTCGCCGTATCTGATGTCGGTCCTCGGTGTCCGTACGACGATGATGATCGCCGGGACGATCTCGGCGGGCCTGCTCACCCTGATCCTGATCCGCAGCCGCTCGGTGAAGAACCCGCTGTGGGCCTCGCTCGCGGGTGTCTTCGCGCTGCTGTGCAACGCGGCGTCGGGCCGGGTGACGTACGGCCTGGGCATGGTGTTCGGGCTCGGCGCGGTGGCCGTCGTCTTCTGCTGGCCCTACCGCTGGCGCTACAAACGCTGGGCGAAGGCCCTGTGCGCGGCCCCGCTGGCCGCGCTCGCGACGATGTCCTCACCGGTGGCCGGCCTGTTCGTGGGCCTGGTCGCCGTAGCCCTGTTCCTGCAGAAACGGCGGCCCGGCGCATGGGCGCTCGGGCTCGCGCCCGCGGCCGTGGTGGCCGTATCGGCGTGGCTGTTCCCGTTCTCCGGCACCCAGCCGATGCTGTTCGGCTCGATGATCCTGCCGCTGGCGTCCGGGATCCTCGTCTACTTCCTGGTGCCGCGCGAGTGGACGACCGTACGGATCACGGCGGCCGTGTACAGCATCGGCGTCATCCTGGTCTGGCTGGTCAGTTCGCAGATCGGCTCGAACATAAGCCGGCTGGCGATGCTGTTCGCCGGTGTGGCCCTGATCTCCGCGCTGCCGTTCGCGGTGCCGCGCTCGCGCAAGTGGTACGCGATCGTGCTGGCCTTCGTCGGCTTCACCGGCTGGATCGGTTTCAAGTCGGTCGACGACGTCGTCAACACCGCCCCCGCCGCGTCCTGGTCGCACGAACTCGCGCCTCTGGTCAACGAACTCCAGGAGGTCGGCGCCGAACGCGGCCGGGTCGAGGTCGTCCCGGCCGCCTCCCACATCGAGGCCTCCGCACTCGCGCCGTACGTCAACCTGGCCCGCGGCTGGAACCGCCAGGCCGACATGGAGCGCAACCCCCTCTTCTACGACGACACCCTCAACTCGGCGAACTACCACGAGTGGCTCCAGCGCTGGGCCGTCCACTACGTCGTCCTGCCGAAGGACAAGCTGGACGGCGACGGCGGCGAGCGCGAACGGGACCTGGTCCAGCGCGGGATGCCGTATCTGAAGCAGGTCTGGGGCGACACGAACTGGCAGCTGTTCCAGGTCACCGACCCGACACCGCTCGCCGAGCCGAACGCGGTCGTCGACCGGGCCGAGCAGGGCGAACTGACCATCGAGGTGAAGAAGAAGGGCCGGATCCTGATCCGGATCCCGTACTCGCCGTGGCTGAGCGTCGTCGACGCGAAGGGCAAGAGCCTCAAGCCGCCGCAGGAGACCGACGCGTCCAAGCACCGCGCCGAGGGCACCCCGAAGACGTACGACAACCCCAACGGCTGCCTGATGGAGACCGAGGAGGACTCCAAGGGCGACAAGTGGACCATGCTGCTCGCGCCGAAGGCGGGGACGTACCGGCTCGCGGCGCCGTACCAGCTGCCCCGAGGCACGCCCTGCCCCGACGAACTGAAGTAGTCAGCGCAGCCGGTCCACGTACTTGTCCGTGCCGGGGACGGTGGGGATGAACGGCGCCACCAACTCCACTGTCCCCAGGCCAGATTCGGCCACGGCCGTGTCCAGCCCCGTGAAGTACTGCTCCCAGCAGTCCCGCGGATCCGCCTCCAGGAACCACAACAACGTCAGCCGCGTATCGACCCCCTCGACCTGCTTGACGTAGGTCATGCGGTCGCCCGGCAGCGGGGTGGGGCGGAACACGGTCACCATCGCGGCCGGGGAGCCCGCGAGCCGCTTCGGGAGGTGCCGGGAGCGCAGCCACTCCAGCAACTCGGCCCGCTGCGCCGCCGATTCACTGTCGACGACCTCCAACACCAGCCCGGCATAAGGGTGGTCGAGGGCGTGGAAGTCCCTCGGTCCGGCCGCGCCGTCGCGGTAGACGGTCGCCTCGTGGTCCTGGAACGCCGTGAAGACGTGCGTACGGTCCTGGTAGACCCGCCCGTCCCGATTGAGCCGTTTGTTGATGCCGACGGTCCACTTCATGTGGTCGTCGTAGCGGCCCTCGGTGACCCAGTACGTGGAGAGGTAGCAGCCCGCGGTGACGGGCTGGGCGATCGCCGACTTCTCGGGGTACCGCAGGAGTTGGAGGTCCCGGGTGGCGACCCAGCGGCGGCCCGCGTACATCCAGGGCATGGCCATCGCGCCGGCGTAGTAGTGGTCGTCCTCGTACCAGCGGTTGTACGCGTACTCGTGCCCGGGCTGCGGTTCGACCATGGTGATCAGCGCGTGTCCCGGCCGGACTCCGTACGGTCCTACGGCGGCCAGTTCGGCGTACACGTCGCTCCGGGTGTCCTCGCTCACGTCGCTCCCCTTCCGTCCTCCGCCGGTCGCCCATACTCTGACGCCCCGTCAGATAAACCGCCAGACCCCGGGAGGGATCGGATGTCGCTGCTCGCGGGCAAGACCGTCGTCGTCTCGGGGGTAGGGGCCGGACTCGGCCACCAGGTCGCCGCGGCCGTCGTACGGGACGGAGGGAACGCCGTGCTCGGCGCGCGCACGGAGGCGCATCTCGCCAAGTCGGCCGCCGAGATCGATCCCGACGGGTCGCACACGGCGTACCGGTCGACCGACATCACGGACGAGGGACAGTGCGAGGCGCTGGCGGAGGTGGCGCGGGAGCGGTTCGGGCGGATCGACGCGGTGGTCCATGTGGCCGCGTGGGACAGCTACTTCGGCGGGCTCCAGGACGCGGACTTCGCCACCTGGCAGTCGGTGCTCGACGTGAACCTGCTGGGAACGCTGCGGATGACGCGGGCGTGCCTGCCCTCCCTGAAGGAGGCGGGCGGCGGTTCGGTCGTCTTCATCGGGACGCAGTCGGCGGTGGCCGCGCCCTCGCAGGTGCGGCAGGCGGCGTACGCGGCGTCGAAGGGGGCGCTGACGAGCGCGATGTACTCGCTGGCAAGGGAGTTGGGGCCGTACCGGATCCGGGTGAACACCGTGCTGCCGGGGTGGATGTGGGGGCCGCCGGTGGAGGCGTACGTGCGGTTCACCGCGCACACGGAGAAGGTGCCGGAGCCGGAGGTCCTGAAGCGGCTGTCCGACCGGATGGCGCTGCCCGAGCTGGCGACGGACGGGGATGTGGCCGACGCGGCGGTGTTCCTGGCGTCGGAACGGGCGCGGGCGATCACGGGCCAGTCGTTGCTGGTCAACGCAGGGGAGCTGATGCGATGAGTTCTTGTATGTGAACACAGAACATCAATCCGAACGATTTTACTTCCCCTTGACCGTGCGCTTACTTGTCGTGCTCACGCGCGACCGCCCACGATGAGCCCCGGGCTGAACCGGCTCAATCGTGGGAGGGCGCATATGAACGGGCTCGACTGGGCCGTGCTCATCGGCTATTTCGGCGTGATGGTGGCCATCGGTGTGTGGTCGCACAAGCGTGTCGACAACGTGAGCGACTTCTTCACCGCCGGCGGCAAGATGCCCTGGTGGCTGTCCGGCATCTCGCACCACATGTCGGGCTACAGCGCGGTCATGTTCACCGGTTACGCGGGCATCGCCTACACCTACGGCGTCACGTCCTTCATCACCTGGTCGTTCCCGATCGCGCTGGGCATCGCCATCGGCTCCAAGCTGTTCGCGCCGCGCATCAACCGGCTGCGCTCCCGCCTCCATGTGGCTTCCCCGCTCGAATACCTGAAGAACCGCTACAACCTGAAGACCCAACAGGCGCTCGCCTGGTCGGGGATGCTGCTGAAGATCGTGGACGTGGCGGCCAAGTGGGCGGCCATCGCCACCCTGTTGTCCGTCTTCACCGGTGTGTCCCTGAACCAGGGCATCCTCATCACCGGCGGGATCACCGCGATCTACTGCACCATCGGCGGGCTGTGGGCCGACGCGCTCACCGAACTCGGCCAGTTCGTCATCCAGTTGCTGGCCGGCGTCTCCATGTTCGTGGCCGTCGTACTGAAGCTGAACGACAAGGGCATCGGATTCTTCGGCGCCTGGGACGAACCGGCACTCCAGGGCCACGGCAAACCGCTGGTCGGCCCCTACGGCACGGTGTTCCTCCTCGCGTTCCTCTTCATCAAGCTCTTCGAGTACAACGGCGGCATGCTCAACCAGGCCCAGCGCTACATGGCCACCAAGAGCCCCTACGAGGCCGAGCGTTCGGCCCGCCTCTCGGCGGCACTGTGGCTCATCTGGCCGACGGTCCTCTTCTTCCCCATGTGGATGTCACCACTCCTGGTCCACGCGCAGAAGCCGGACGGCTCAGACTCCTACGGCCTGATGACCGAACAGCTGCTCCCCCACGGCCTGTTGGGCCTGGTCGTCGTCGGCTTCTTCTCCCACACGATGGCGATGTGCTCGTCCGACGCGAACGCCATCGCCGCCGTCTTCACCAGGGACGTGGCACCGGTCGTATCGGCCAAGGCCCGTGCCTGGAACGACCGTTCGGGCCTGATCGCGGCCCGCGTGACCACGGTCGTCTTCCTCGGCCTGTCGATGTCGGTGGCGACACAGATCAACTCGCCCACGTTCAAGGACATCATCACGGTCGTCATCAAGTGGGTCGCGGGCCTGATGGGCCCGATCGCGATCCCGATGATGCTCGGCCTGCTCCGCCCCTTCCGCAGGTCCGGCCCCACAGCGGCCCTGACGAGCTGGGCGGCGGGCCTGCTGGCCTTCTGGCTGGTCAACTACCCCATCAACTGGGAGGTCGACGGCGGTGTCCCGCTCCAGTACCAGGTGTCGGTCCCGCTCGCGGTCTCCCTGATCCTCTACATCCTCATCGGCTACGTGAAGCCCGAGGACACCCCGGAGCGGGACGCGCTGATCGAACGGATCAACGGCGGCGGGGACGACGACGGCGACGCGGTCGCGGTGGCCGTACCGGCACAGGCGGGTGCGGGAGACGACGTGGTGGGCACCAGCCAGCCATAACAACTCCCGACTACCGGCCACCGGCCACCGGCCACCGGCCACCGGCCACCGGCCACCGGCCACCGGCCACCGGCCACCGGCGATCACACCCCTCTCGGATACCGGGCGATCCAGCCCGGAGACGCCCCGGCGGGCCCGTGCAACGCGGGCCCCTGGGTCATCTCCACGGCGAAGTCGTCCGCGAGCACGAGCAGCGTGGGACGGCCCTCCAGCTCGGCCAGCCAGGCCGGCGGGAGGGCCGTCTCGCCGTACAACGCCCCGAGCAACCCACCCGTGAGCGCCCCCGCGACCCCCGAGGGCCCACCGTGATTCACGGCAAGACACAACGCGTGCCGTACGTCATCCCCGACGAGCGCGCAGTACACAGCCCCCGAGAGCACCCCCTCCGCACTCCCCTCCCCCACAAGTTCCTCGACCCGCCCCGAGCTCGGCATCCCCTGCCGCACGGCACCGAGGGCACGCTGCAGCCCGTCGGAGACGGCCTGATGCCCGGGCCGGGCGGCCAGCAGCGCGAGCGCCCGCTGCACAGCCGCGTCGAGACTCTCCCCGCGAGCGAGCCCATGCACGACAACGGCATACGCACCGGCGGCCAAATACCCGACCGGATGCCCATGGCTCTGAGCCGCACACTCCACCGCGAGCTGCATCACAAGCTGCGGCTCCCACCCCACGAGCAACCCGAAGGGCGCCGAACGGGCAGCCGCCTCGCCCCCCACCTCACCAGGATTCTTGGGCACGTCGAGCGTCCCCATCCGTTCGTCCCCAAACCCCATCAAACAGGCCCGAGTCGGGTCCCGCCGCGCGTAGAGCCACTCCTCGCGCGCGAGCCATCCGTCGTCCTTACGACGCTCATCGGGCCCCCAGTCGTGCTGAGTTGCGGCCCACCGCAGATACGCCCGGTGCAGATCGGTGGGCGGATGCCACGCCCCGGTGTCCCGCCTCACCTGCGCCCGAATGAGCCCGTCGACGGTGAACAGGCTGAGCTGCGTGAGATGAGTGACGGCCCCGCGCCGCCCGTACCCGAACGCGAGATCCACGAGGCCCTCCGCACCGTAGGCCTCCCGGATCTCGTCCATCGCCAACAGATCGACGGGCGACCCGAACGCGTCCCCCACGGCGGCCCCCAACAACGTCCCCCGCACCCGGCTCCGAAAGTCCTGCTGCTCCCCCCGCCCCCAGACAGCCCCGGATGCGGCTACGGCACTCACCAAGACCTCCTCAGGCGCCGTCCATACGTACGAGTCAGCTCAGCACTGTAATCGAACGGGGACGGTGAGTTGAGGGGGCTGATCGGTGAAGTGAACGTTGGGCCACTCGCTTCTTTGCCAGTGTCGGGCTTCCACGGACCGAGTAAAGGGCGCTGCGCGTCGCCTACGGCGATTCCGCTCCGCTCCACCCTTGACTCGCTCCGCTCCAGCCCGTCTGAGAAGCGAGCGAGCGGCCCGGAGGCATGGGGGGCCGAGGTCACTCGGCCCCCCACGTCGGCTGCGTCCGCAACCAGCGGAGAGGAGCGCGCCAGCATCTCGCCAGCACGCCACCTCGGCTTAGCGGCCAACGGCCGGTGGTGGGGGGGAGCGGGAGGGGCAGGGGGGGGTGGGGGTGGGTCTAGAAAAGTGTGTCACTTTTGGCGGAAAGTGACACACTTTTTCAGACCCACCCCCACCCCCACCTCCCTCGCTCTGTTTCTGGGGTCCATCCGCTCGGGGTTGGCCGCTGAGCCGGCGTGGCGTGCTGGCGAGACGCTGGCGCGCCCCGTAACACCGGCCGACTACGCAGCCCACGTAAGGGCTGGTATGCCTCGGCCCCCCATTCCTCCGGGCCACTCGCTCGCTTCTCAAACGGGCTTCCGCGGACCTAGTCAAGGGTGGCCCGCAGGGCCATCGGCGAAGCCGACGCGGAGCGCAGCGCAGCGCCCTTTACTCGGTCCGCGGAAGCCCGACACTGACAAGAAGCGAGTGGCCCAACGTTCACTGGAAACGAAGCCTGACGACCAACACCCCGACTCGCCTCCACCGCAGGAAACCAGCACGAGTGAACACCCGGCGTACGGGCTGGAGGCGGCCACGTGGGTGTTCCTGCTGAGCGGGGTCGCGCTGGTCGTCGTGCAGCTGACGGCGGACCGGTCGGCTACTTGACCACGATCACCTTGGTGCTGGTCGTCCCGAACGCCCACAGCGCCGCGCCGTCCGCCTTGCCCATGCGTACGCCGCCCGTTTCCTTGCCCGCGGCCGGCGGCGGGGACGAGCCGTCGACGGCGTCGGAGAAGGCGATGTTGAGGCCGGACTTGGTGGCGAAGTAGACGATGTTCTCGATCTGGACGCCGTCGGAGCCGGTCGTGGCGTCCTTGCGGACAGAGACCGTGTAGGTGCCGGGGTCGGGGCTCACCGTGCCGGGCCAGACCGCGAACGTACGGCCGGCCTTGTCGCTCGCGTCGACGAGCCAGACCCGTTTCTGGCCGACGGAGTAGACGATGCGCCGCCCGGTGCCGGAGGAGGCGGGTACCGCGGCGGCCGTGACGTGCGGCTTGGGGGACGTGGTCGCGTGCGCGGACGCCGAGGCGCTGGGGTGGGCGGCGGACGCCTTCGGGTGCGGCCCCTTGTCGGCCTGCACGGCCAGGACCGTGACCGCGGCGATCGCTCCCACCGTCAGACCGGTCACCCAGACCTTCGAGGCAGGCACGGGCACGCATCTCCTCAGCTACTCACAGCCCCCGCATCCCGATCGAACAGGGGTCGGATCATCGTACCGGCCCCCGTCCGACCACCCGGACCCTCAGTCCAGCACCGGCAGCAGTTCCGGCAGGTGCCCGTCCGAGGCGGACGCGGCCCGCTGCCGTTCCTTGGGCACCTCCCCGTACAGCGTGGTGCGCGGTCGCGCCGGCCGGCCCGCCAGTTCCGCCACGGCGACCAGGTCACGCACCGACTTGTACGAGCCGTACGACGAACCCGCCATCCGCGAGATCGTCTCCTCCATCAGTGTGCCGCCGAGGTCGTTCGCGCCGGAGCGCAGCATCTCCGCCGCGCCCTCCGAGCCCAGCTTCACCCAGCTGGTCTGGATGTTGGGGATCCAGGGGTGGAGGAGGAGACGAGCCATCGCCACCACCGCCCTGTTGTCCCGCATCGTCGGGCCGGGGCGCGCGATCCCCGCCAGGTACACGGGTGCGTTGGTGTGGATGAACGGCAGGGTCACGAACTCCGTGAAGCCGCCGGTGCGTTGCTGGATCCCGGCCAGGGTCCGCAGGTGGCCCAGCCAGTGCCTGGGCTGGTCCACATGGCCGTACATCATCGTCGAGCTCGACCGGATGCCCAACTCGTGTGCCGTCGTGACGACTTCGATCCAGGTCGCCGTCGGCAGCTTGCCCTTCGTCAGGACCCAGCGGACCTCGTCGTCGAGGATCTCCGCCGCCGTGCCGGGGATGGTGTCCAGGCCCGCCTCCTTCGCCGCGCTCAGCCACTCGCGGATCGAAAGGCCTGTCCTCGTCGCGCCGTTGACGACCTCCATCGGCGAGAACGCGTGGACGTGCATCCCGGGCACCCGCTCCTTCACCGCCTTCGCGATGTCGAAGTACGCCGTGCCGGGCAGGTCGGGGTGGATACCGCCCTGCATGCAGACCTCAACCGCCCCTACTTCCCAGGCCTGTTGGGCACGGTCGGCCACCTGGTCCAGCGACAGCGTGTACGCGTCCGCGTCGGTACGGCGCTGCGCGAAGGCGCAGAAACGGCAGCCGGTGTAGCAGACGTTCGTGAAGTTGATGTTCCGCGTGACGATGTACGTCACCTCGTCCCCGACCACCGACTTCCGCACGTCGTCCGCGATCCGCGTCAGCGCGTCCAGCGCCGGGCCGTCCGCGTGCAGCAGCGCGAGGGCCTCCGCGTCGGTGAGCTTCGTGGGGTCGTCGGCCGCCGTCGCCAGTGCCTGCCGTACGTCCGTGTCGATGCGCTCGGGCACCATGCCGGGTGCCGCCGCCTCGCGCAGGGCGGCCCAGTCGCCGTAGACCTCGTCGAAGTCGTCGCGGCGGTCGGACGTACGGCCCTCCGTGTCGATGGACGCGTGCAGATCCGTACGGCCGAAGGACACGAACGCCTCCTCCGGCTCCTGCCACGCGTGGCCCTCCACGACCGCGTCCTCACGGGCCAGTCCCGTCTCCGGGTCCGCCAGGGCCCGTACGTGCGGCAACAGGCGTGGGTCCAGCCAGGGTTCGCCGCGGCCCACGAACTCGGGGTACACACACAGCCGTTCGCGGAGTTCGAAGCCCGCCTCGGCCGACTGTTCGCGCAGCAACTCGATCTGGGGCCAGGGGCGTTCGGGGTTCACATGGTCGATGGTGAGGGGGGACACCCCGCCCCAGTCGTCGATGCCCGCGCCGATCAGGCGCTTGTACTCGGAGTCGACGAGGTTCGGGGGAGCCTGGAGGCAGGCGGACGGGCCCATGATGTGGCGGGCCACCGCGACCGTCGCCACCAGCTCGTCCAGTTCCGCGTCCGGCATGCCGCGCATCGCCGTGTCCGGCTTGGCGCGGAAGTTCTGGATGATGAGTTCCTGGATGCCGTGGTACGACCGCGAGATCTTCCGCAGCGCGAACAGGGACTCCGCGCGCTCCTCGTACGTCTCGCCGATGCCGATCAGGATGCCGGACGTGAAGGGGACGGAGGAGCGGCCCGCGTCCTCCAACACCCGTAGGCGTACGGCGGGTTCCTTGTCCGGGGAGCCGTAGTGCGGGGCGCCGGGCTCGGACCACAGGCGGGTCGCGGTGGTCTCCAGCATCATGCCCATGGAGGGCGCCACCGGCTTCAGCCGCTGGAAGTCGGTCCAGCTCATGACGCCGGGGTTGAGGTGGGGCAGCAGGCCCGTCTCCTCCAGGATGCGGATGGAGATGGCGCGGACGTAGGCGATCGTGTCGTCGTAGCCGTGCGCGTCGAGCCATTCGCGCGCCTCAGGCCAGCGGTCCTCGGGCTTGTCGCCGAGGGTGATGAGGGCTTCCTTGCAGCCGAGGGCCGCGCCCTTGCGGGCGATGTCGAGGACCTCGTCCGGGGACATGAACATGCCGTGGCCGGCGCGGCGGAGCTTGCCGGGGACGGTGACGAAGGTGCAGTAGTGGCACTTGTCGCGGCACAGGCGGGTGAGGGGGATGAAGACGCTCTTCGAGTACGTGATCACGCCGGGGCGGCCGGCGGTCTCGAGGCCCGCGTCGCGCACCCGGGCGGCGGACGCGGTGAGGTCGTCGAGGGCCTCGCCGCGGGCCTGGAGCAGCACGGCCGCTTCCGTGACGTCGAGGGCGACGCCGTCACGGGCGCGTTTGAGGGCGCGACGCATGGAGTTCTCGGTCGGGCCGGTTCCGGAGCTCGCGGGTGTCGTCATCCTTCGAGCATACGATCGGTCTGATCAGGCCAAAGAGGGGCGCCCGATTCGTTCGGGCCGGGCAGGTCGTTACACGGTGTCACTGGCAGTGGGAGCATCCGGGCCTCCCCGTTCCGGCTCCGGTTTCCCGACACCCGCCGATTCCCTTTCCTTGCCCGGGAGTTCACAGCCGACTATCAGAGTCGTACAGGTCACCTCTGCACCATCCCCGTCACTGACGACACCCCGGGAGCAGCAGCATGTGCGACGACGATCACGGAAACGGTCTCAACCGGCGCGCGCTGTTCGTGACGGGCGCCGCCGCCGCGCTTACGTTGGGAAGCGTGAGCTTCGCGAGCGGCGCCGAGGCCGCGGCAGACGGCGACCAGGAGAGCCGGACGGTACGGGGCACCCTCCCGACCGGTTCGCCCGACTTCGTGTACGTCCCGGTCGAGGTCCCGGCGGGGGTCCGCGAGCTGAAGGTGGCGTACACCTACGACAGACCGTCCGTTCCGGCCGGCACCCAGGGCAACGCCCTCGACATCGGTGTCTTCGACCAGCACGGCACCGGTCTCGGCGGCCGGGGCTTCCGGGGCTGGTCGGGCGGGGCGCGCACGGAGTTCTTCGTCCGCGCCGACGACGCGACGCCCGGCTACATCCCCGGCCCGGTGCACGCGGGCACCTGGCACATCGCGCTGGGCCCGTACACGGTGTCCCCGCAGGGGCTGTCGTACGAGCTCACGATCACGCTCACGTACGGCGAACCGGGCGCCGCCCCGCGGCCGGTGTACCCGCCGGAGCGGGCGAAGGGGCGGGGCCGGGACTGGTACCGGGGCGACTGCCATCTGCACTCCTGGTACTCGGACGGGCGCCGCACTCCCGCCGAGATCGCGGCGCTGGCTCGGGCGGCGGGCCTGGACTTCATCAACACGTCCGAGCACAACACGCACTCCTCGCACCCCCATTGGGCCTCGGAGGCGGGCCCCCACCCCGACGGCGAACTGCTGATCCTGCTCGGCGAGGAGGTCACGACCCGCAACGGTCACGTGGTCGCCCTCGGCACCGAGCCCGGCACGTTCGTCGACTGGCGCTACCGGGCCCGCGACAACCGCTTCGGCCGGTTCGCCCGCGAGATCCGCCGGGCCGGAGGGCTCGTGGTCCCGGCCCACCCGCACGCCACCTGCATCGGCTGCGCCTGGAAGTTCGGCTTCGGCGAGGCGGACGCGGTCGAGGTGTGGAACGGCCCCTACACGCCCGACGACGAGGTGGCCCTCGCCTCCTGGGACGCGACCCTCGTGGCCGCCGTCCGGGAGAACCGCGCGTGGCTCCCGGCGATGGGCAACAGCGACGCCCACCGCGACCCGGACGTGGTCGGGCTGCCCCAAACCGTCGTCCTGGCCGACGACTTGACGCGGGAGGCGATCCAGGACGGCATCCGCGCGGGGCGCTCCTACGTCGCCGAGTCGAAGAACGTCACGCTCTCCTTCACCGCGACGGGCCCGAAGGGCGAACACGCCGGTATCGGCGAGCGGTTGAAGGTGGCCGCCGACACCCCGGTCACGGTACGGCTGGAGGTCACCGGCGCCCCGCGCTGCACCGTCCGCCTCGTGACCGACCAGGGCGTGCTCCTCACCAGCGATCCGCTGCCGGTCACGGGCGCGGGCACCGTCGAGTGGCGGACGACTCCGGCCTACGCGGCTTACGTACGCGCCGAGTTGAGGCACGAGACGGCGGCGGGGCCACTGCCCGGGGCGCTGGCCGCGCTCACGAATCCGATCTTCCTGGGTGACACCGGACGGTGAATCAGCCCGTTCCGTCGGTCAGGTCGACGACGACGGCCGCGTGATCCGTCGGCCACACCCCGTCGACCGGCCCGTCCCCCGCCCGCCGTACGCCCCGCACATGCCCGAGCCCGCCCTTCCCCGTCGGCACCACGAAGACGTAGTCGATGCGGACGCCGGGCCCGAACGTGCCCGCCACGTAAGGGTTCGCGAGGTCCCAGGTGGCGGAGGGAGCGCCCGGCTCGGCGAAGTCCCAGGCGTCGACGAGGACTTGGCCGGGTACGGGCGGTGCCGTCCGGTAGCCGCCGAAGAGGCGGATCTCGTCGGAGTCCGGCCAGGCGTTGAAGTCGCCGGTGACGACGGGCGGGAAGGGGCCGTCGCCGGTGTGCGCGGCGACGAACTCGGCGAGCGCGGTGACCTGTCGGCACCGTACGGCCGAGGCATCGGTGGCGGAGGAGAGGTGGGCGGTGAAGAAGGGCACGCGGTGGTCCGGCGCGTCGAGCGCCGCGTACAGCGCGAGCCGGCCGCCGTCCCCGTCGCCCGGCGGCAGCGGCAGTACGGCCCGCTCGGCGACGGGCCAGCGGCTGAGGACCGCGTTGCCGATGCCGACGGTGGGGTCGCCGAGGCGGCGCTGCCAGAATCCGGGGTCGTGAGAGGCTCCCCAGGTCCAGTGCATACCGAGCTGATCGGCGAGCCACGCGGCGAGATTCACGCCCTCGGCGTCCCACACCTCCTGCAACCCGACGACATCGGGCCGCAGTTCACGCAACACGGCGAGAATCGCCTTCTGCCGGGCCTCCCAGGGCCCGTACCGCCACCACAGATTCCATGTCACCACGCGCACGGCACCATTGAAGGACACGTCCCGGCCGATCAACAGGAGATCCGAGAACCGATGCCCCCGACCACCCCCGAGTCCAAGTACCGCACCGTCAGCCGGATCCAGCGCGTGCTGAACCTGGTCAGCCGCCGTCTCCCCACCCAGACCGTCCTGGAGACCACCGGCCGCGTCTCCGGGCAGCCGCGCCGCACCCCGCTCGGCGGACGCCGTGTCGGCGACACCTTCTGGCTGGTCTCGGAGTTCGGCGAACTCTCCCACTACGTCCGGAACATCAAGGCGAACCCGGAGGTCCGGGTCCGCATCATGGGCCGCTGGCACACCGGCACGGCCCACCTCCTCCCCGACGACGACCCCCACGCCCGCCTGCGCACCCTGCCCCGCTTCAACAGCGCGGCGGTGAAGGCGATGGGGTCGAGCCTGCTGACGGTGCGGGTGGATCTGCGGGACTGAGGGACCGGCCCTCACCCCTGCCAGACGATCGCCTGCACCTCGCTGTACGCGTGCAGCGCGTACGAGCCGACGTCCCGGCCGACGCCGCTCTTCTTGAAGCCGCCGAACGGGGCCTCCATGTTGCGGCCGACCGTGTTGACGCCCACCCCGCCGGCCCGCAGCAGGCGTGCCACGCGGAAGGCGCGGGCGACGTCGCCGGACCAGACGTAGTCGATGAGGCCGTAGTCGCTGTCGTTGGCGAGGGCGATGCCCTCCTCCTCGTCGTCGAAGGGGACGACCACGACGACCGGGCCGAAGATCTCCTCGCGGACGACGCGCATCTCGGCGGTGCAGTCGGCGAGCACGGTCGGGGCCACCAGGAACCCCGGCCCGTCCGACGGCCGTTCACCGCCCGCGACGACCACCGCGCCTTCCTTGCGGCCGAGTTCGACGTACGACTCGACGCGCTCCCGGTGCGCCGCCGAGATCACCGGCCCGACCACCGTGTCCGGCGAGCGGGGATCCCCGACCTTCAACCGACCGGCGTAGGCGGCCAGTTGCTCGACAACCCCGTCGTACACGCCCCGTTGGGCCAGCACCCGCGTCGGCGCCGTGCAGATCTGCCCGCTGTAGAAGGAGAAGGTCGTACCGATCCCGGAGACGGCGGAGGCGAGGTCGGCGTCGTCGAAGACAACGGCCGCGCCCTTCCCGCCCAGCTCCATCAACTGCCGCTTCATGCCGCGCCCGCACACCTCGGCGATGCGCTGCCCGACCGCCGTGGAGCCGGTGAAGCTGACCATGTCGACGTCCGGCGACTCCACGGCCGCCTCCCCGACCTCCACCGCGCGCCCGTTGACCACGTTCACGACCCCGCGCGGCACCCCGGCCGCCTCCAGGGCCTCCGCCATCCGGTAGACGGAGAGCGGGTCCTGCGGGGCGGGTTTCACGACGACGGTGTTGCCCATGGCGAGGGCGGGCGCGATCTTCCCGGCGGGGTTGGCCCAGGGGTTGTTGTACGAGGTGATGCAGGTGACGACACCGACCGGCTGCCGTACGGCAAGCGCCCCCATGACGGCCGCCCTCCCGAACGGCCCGGCCTCGTTGACCTGCGGCGCGATCGCCCACTCGGCCGGCTCCACGGTCGCGTACCGCCGGAACCGCGCGGTGGCCACGCCCACCTGCATGCCCCGCGCGGTCCCGGTCGTCGCGCCGGTCTCCGCCTGGGCGAGTTCGGCGTACGGCACCAGCCGGCCACGGACGAGGTCCGCCGCCCGCCCGAGGATCGCCGCGCGTTCCTCGGGCGGCGTACGCGACCACGGCCCGAACGCCTCCCGGGCCGCCGCCGCGGCGGCGAACACCTGCTCCCGCGAGGCCTCCGGCGCCCACCCCACGGTCTCCTCGGTCGCGGGATCCACGACGGCGTAGTGCCCACCGTCCGGCTCGACCCACTCCCCGCCGACGAACAACCGCTGCCCATCGGCCACTTGGGAACTCACCGAACTCACCGGGTGCTCACCGTCCTGGTGTCCCGCCCCGACCGCAGCACCCGCCCCGGCACGGACCCGCTCACCACGTCACCCCGGATGGCCTCGACTCCGTTGACCCACACGGCCGTCACCCCGATCGCCTTGGAGTCCAGGCGCGGACTGTCACCCGGCAGGTCGTGCAGCAGGGTGGCCTTGCCGGCGTCGATCCGCTCCGGGTCGAAGAGCACCAGGTCCGCATGCCAGCCCTCCCGCACCTGCCCGCGCTCCCGCAGCCCGAACAGCCGCGCCGGATCGTCGGTCAGCATCTTCACGGCCTGTTCAAGGCCGACCAGCTTCCGCCCGCGCAGACAGTCCCCGATGAACCGCGTCGTGTACGGCGCGCCGCACATCCGGTCGAGATGCGCCCCCGCGTCGGACCCGCCGAGCAGCACGTCCTCGTGCTGCCAGGTCTCGGCACGCAGCGCCCAGGAGGCCGGGTCGTTGTCGGAGGGCATGGGCCACAACACGGTCCGCAGCTCATCGGCCGCACAGATCTCGACGAGACACTCGAAGGGCTCCTGCCCCCGTTCCTCGGCGATGTCCTTGACCACCCGCCCGGTCAGCCCCTCATTGGCGACGCTGTACGTGTCGCCGATGACGTACCGCCCGAAGTTCGCGAGCCGCCGGAAGACCCCGGCCTCCTTGCTGTTGGCCCGCTCCAGCATCTCGGCCCGTACGTCCGGCTCGCGCAGCCTGGCGATCCGCTCGGGCACGGGGAGGCTCAGGATCGGCCCCCACCCGGGGATCAGGTTCAGCGCGCAGAAGGTGCCGAGGGACATGTTCATCGGCGTGAGGATCGGCATGGTCAGCGCGACGACCCGCCCGCCGGCCTTCCGCGCCCGCTCACTCGCGAACAGCTGCCGCGGCACCCGCTCGGGCACGGCGGCGTCCACGGTGAGCACGTTCCAGTTCAGGGGCCGCCCGGCCACCGCGCTCATCTCGACGAACAGATCGATCTCCGCGTCACTGAACTGATCCAGACACCCGGCGACGATCGCCTCGATCTGCGTCCCCTCGTGCTCCCCCACGGCCCGTGACAGGGCCAGCAGTTCCTCCGGCCGGGCGTGCCGCGAGGCGACCGGCTGCCCGTCGCCGTCCGAGTGAGTGGAGGACTGGGTGGTGGAGAACCCCCAGGCCCCCGCGTCCATGGCCTCGTGCAACAGCCCCACGATCGCGGCGAGTTGCTCCTCGCTCGGCTGCCCACCGACGGCATCCGCCCCCATCACGTACCGCCGCAACGCGCAATGCCCCACCATGAAGCCGGCGTTGACCGCGATCCGCCCTTCCAGCGCGTCCAGATACTCCCCGAACCCGCGCCAACTCCAGGGCGCCCCCTCCTCCAACGCGACCAGCGACATCCCCTCGACCTTGGACATCATCCGCCGCGTGTAGTCGGCGTCCTCCGGCTTCAGCGGCGCGAGCGTGAACCCACAGTTCCCGGCGGCGACGGTCGTCACCCCGTGATTGAGGGAGGGCGTGGCGTAGGGGTCCCAGAACAACTGGGCGTCGTAGTGGGTGTGGGGATCGACGAACCCTGGGGCGAGGACGAGACCGTGCGCGTCCTCACTGGTACGGGACTCCTCGGTGATCGTCCCGATGGCGGCGATCCGCCCGTCCCGTATGCCGACATCGGCGACGAACCCGGGCGCCCCCGTCCCATCAACGACGGTGACACCTTTGATGACGTGATCAAGCACGAGGGCTACCTCCTCAACTCCGGCCAGGGGCACTCACCTAGGGGCGCGGGGCTGTATCGATTTGCGGCTACCGCCGCGTAGGCGCGACCAGCCACAACGCACCCGCACCCGCCGTGCAGCCTCAGGCCGTCTCCCGGAACCGCGTGGTCCGGTGAACAGGATCCGTGTCGATCTTCGGAATCACGTGCTCCCCGATCAACCGGATCGTCTGCAACGTCTCCTCCTTCGGCACCCCCACCGGCAGCCCGAAGCTCAGCTGATCCGCCCCGGCCTGCTCCCACCGCTTGCACTGCGTGAGCACCTCGTCCGGGTCCCCGCAGATCAACAGCTCCTCCTCCACGAGGAGTTCGACGAACTCCGGCGTGTACTCCGGCAGCGTCTCCGGCCACACGGGGAACCCCTCGGGCCGCGGGAACGTGTCGTGGTACCGGAACACCAGCGAGGGCAGATAGTGCAGCCCCCCACTCGTCGCGATCCGGATCGCCTCGTCGTGCGTGGGCGCACAGATCGCCGTCGTCGTCACCATCACGTTGTCGTTGACGAACGCCCCCACCGGCTCGGCGTTCACGATCGCCGTCTTGTACTGCTCCAGCACCCACTCCATGTCGGAGACCTTCTGGATGCTGAACCCGAGCACACCGAGCCCCTTGCGCGCGGCCATGGCGTACGACGGAGGGGATCCCGCCGCGTACCACATCGCCGGGTGCGCCTTGCCGTACGGCTTGGGCAGGACCTTCCGCGGCGGCAGCTGCCAGTGCTTGCCCTGGAAGCCGACGTACTCGTCCTGGAGCCACATCTTGGGGAACTCGGCGATGGTCTCTTCCCAGATCTCCTTGGTGTAGTTCATGTCGGTGACGCCCGGTATGAACCCGAGGATCTCGTGCGAGCCGGCGCCCCGCCCGCTGCCGAACTCGAAGCGGTTGCCGGAGAGATGGTCGAGCATGGCGACCTTCTCGGCGACCTTCACCGGGTGGTTGACCTGGGCGAGGGGGTTGAAGATCCCCGAGCCCAGGTGGATGCGTTCCGTCGCGTGGGCGAGGTAGCCGAGGTAGACGTCGTTGGCCGAGAGGTGCGAGTACTCCTCCAGGAAGTGGTGCTCGGACGCCCAGGCGTACTTGAAACCGGACTTGTCCGCCTGGATGACGTACTCGGTCTCCTCCATCAGCGCCTTGTGCTCGGCCAGCGGATCCGTCTCGGCCCGCTTGCCCACGTATCCCTGTACAAAGAGCCCGAATTCCAAGGAGGTTCACCGTCCCAAGTCCAGGTGGTTCGTGCGAGTCCTACGAGTGCTACGACTTTCTGACGTAGCGTCAGATTCGTCAATAGATGACGCCCCGTCAGATGACACTGACCCCCGCCAGCCAGCCCCCGTCGATCACGAACGGCTGCCCGGTGATGTACGACGAGTCGTCGCAGCTGAGGAAAAGTGCGAGCCGAGCCACCTCATCGGCCCGCCCGATCCGCCCCAACGGCACAAGCTTCCGATACAGCTCATCCAGCGCCTGGGTCATCGCCTCCGGATCCGCGTCCGGATCGAGCCGCGCCGGATTGGACATCGCGGTGTCGACGGCCCCGGGGCAGACGGCGTTGACCCGTATCCGCCGGCCCGCCAACTCCAGCGCGGCAACCCTGGTGAGCCCAAGAATCGCGTGCTTGGTAGCGGTGTACGTCCCCACCGCCGCCATGCCCGTGACCGCCGTGTACGAGGCCGTGTTGACGATCGTGCCCCCGTCCTCCATAGCCGCCGCGACGGTCTTGATCCCGAGAAAGCACCCGACCTGATTCACCCGCACGACCTGCATGAACTCCTCGATCGGCGTGTCCACAAGGGAGTTGAACCGCAGGATCCCCGCGTTGTTGACGAGCCCGTCGATCCGCCCGTACGTCTCCTTCGCCGCACCCACGGCGGCCCTCCAGTCCGCCTCCTCGCCGACATCGAGATGCACATAGGACGCACCCAACTCCTGCGCCAGTGCCTCCCCTTGCTCATCCAGAACATCCGCTACGACGACGCTCGCACCCTCCGCCACGAACAGCCGCGCCTCCTGCTCCCCCTGCCCGCGCGCCGCTCCGGTGACGATGACGACACGCCCGTCCAGCTTGCCCATGCGGGCCTCCTCGGGATCGGTGGATGCGGGCATCGTAGCGCCGAATCTGACGATGCGTCAGATCGCTGTGCACGCAGAAGGGGCCCGCGCCTGGTGGGCCCCTCGGGGCCGCCCCCGCACGGCTACAGCGAGACGGCGAGCCGCGGACGCCGGGGGCAGGACACCCGTGACAGCGAGCATGAGGGACCAACACCGGCGCGCCCGCGTCACGGCGAGCAACTACATCTGCTCGACGCCTCCCTGACGAAACGCCGGCATCCGAGGTCTAGAGCAGCGTCCCCACCTCCGCACCGAACTTCCTTATCTGGTCGGTGAGTTCGTCCCGGTCGCGGCAGCGGAACCGGACCTGGATCCGGTCCACGCCCATCGCCCGGTAGGCGCGCAGCGATTCGGCGAGGGCTTCCGGTGTTCCGGTGAGTGTGCGCCGCCCGACCTCCCACCCCGGGTCGCCGACGTACAGCGGCTCGGTGATGGCCCCGAACATGAACGGCCCCTGGAGGGCGGCCTCTTCGCGCAGTCGCCGGATCCGCTCGATCTGTGCGGGCAGCCGGTCGCGCGGGTCGCCCTGCGGCAGCCAGCCGTCGGCCTTGAGGGCGGCCCGGCGTACGGCGGCGGGGGAGGAGCCGCCGACCCAGATGGGCACGTGTTCCTGCTGGGGCCTGGGCCGCTGCCCCAGCCCCTCGAAGTCGTACAACTTGCCGTGGTGCTCCGGGAATTCGTCCGGTCCGAGCGCGGCGCGCAGGGCGTCGATCGACTCGTCGAGGACGGGCCCGCGCCGGTCGAAGTCGACGCCGAGCGCCTCGAATTCCTCCCGTACGTGTCCGGCGCCGACCCCGAGGAGCAGCCGGCCCCCGCTGAGATGGTCGAGGGTGGCGTACTGCTTGGCGGTGATCAGCGGGTGCCGCAGCCCGACTACCGCCACATGGCTGAGCAGTCGGACCCGCTCGGTCACGCCCGCCAGGAAGGAGAGGGTGGCGACGGGGTCGTACCAGATGGTGCTCATCGCGGCGGCGAGGCGGCGCGGGACGCCGACGTGGTCGCAGCCCGCGATGTAGTCGAAGCCGGAGCGGTCGGCGGCGCGGGCGATCTCGACGAGGTCGGCGGGGCCCGCGTCGGCCTCCCAGGGTTCGGCGTAGATGGTGCTCTGGGACTGGACGGGCAGCTGGATGCCGTAGGCGAGGCCGCTCATGCGGGCCCGCCCCACAGGCCGTCCGGCGTCAGGCCCAGGAGGTCGATCGCGTTGCCGCGGACGATCCGTTCGACCACGTCCGGCGACAGGTGCCCCATCTGCGCCTCGCCGACCTCGCGGGACTTGGGCCAAGTGGAGTCGGAGTGGGGGTAGTCGGTCTCGTAGAGGACGTTGCCGACGCCTATGGAGTCGAGGTTCTTCAGGCCGAAGGCGTCGTCGAAGAAGCAGCCGTAGACGTGCTCGGTGAAGAGTTCGGACGGCGGGCGGTGGACCTTGTCGGCGACGCCGCCCCAAGCGCGGTTCTCCTCCCAGACCACGTCGGCGCGCTCCAGGATGTAGGGGATCCAGCCGATCTGGCCCTCGGCGTACATGACCTTGAGGTCGGGGAAGCGTTCGAACTTGCCGCTCATCAGCCAATCCACCATGGAATAGCAGCAGTTGGCGAAGGTGATCGTGGAGCCGACGGCCGGCGGGGCGTCGGCGGAGGTCGACGGCATACGGCTGCTGGAGCCGATGTGCATGGCGATGACCGTCCGCGTCTCCGCGCAGGCCGCCAGGAAGGGGTCCCAGGCGTCGGTGTGGATGGAGGGCAGGCCGAGGTGCGGGGGTATCTCGGAGAAGGCGACGGCGCGGACGCCGCGGGCCGCGTTGCGGCGGACCTCGGCGGCGGCCAACTCCGCGTCCCACAACGGGATCAGGGGCAGCGGGATGAGGCGGCCCTGTGCCTGCGGGCCGCACCACTCCTCCACCATCCAGTCGTTGTAGGCGCGGACGCAGAGCAGCCCGAGCTCGCGGTCGGCGGCCTCGGTGAACGTCTGGCCGCAGAAGCGCGGGAAGGTGGGGAAACAGAGCGCGGACTGGACATGGTTGACGTCCATGTCGGCGAGCCGGGACGGGACGTCGTACGAACCGGGCCGCATCTGCTCGTAAGTGATGACTTCGAGCTTGATCTCGTCCCTGCTGTAGCCGACGGCGGTGTCGAGGCGGGTGAGCGGGCGGTGCAGATCCTCGTACACCCACCAGTCGCCGATCGGTCCGTCGTCGCCCGGCTCGCCCATGACGGGCTTGAACCGGCCGCCGAGGAACGTCATTTCCTTCAGCGGGGCGCGTACTACGCGTGGGCCGGTGTCCAGGTACTTCTTGGGCAGCCGGTGCTGCCAGACGTCGGCGGGCTCCACGGTGTGGTCGTCGACGGAGATGATCGGCGGGAGGGGCGTCCGGTCGGTGTTCTGGGTGTCCATGGCGCCACGGTAGCGCCGATCTGACGACCCGTCAGCTAGCTGGATCCGGGTTCGGGGTGCTCGGTTCTGTGCGGAACTGTGCGCGGGCCGTGTGAGGGGCTTGTGATATCCCGCGCGGCGACGTGTGAGCGCTGTCTCCGAGTGCTGACGCGACCGCCGCCGACAAGGCAAACTGTCGTAGTTATCAGGCATGCCTAGGGGGAACGGCGATGGATGGTGGACCGCGAGTACCGGAGCAGCGGCGCCCCGACTCCGACTCGGAGGAGTCGACGGCGCTGCGCTTCAGCGTGCTCGGTCCGGTACGCGCCTGGCGGGGCCCCGACACCCTCGCCACCGGCTCGCCGCAGCAACGCGCCCTGCTGGCCGCGCTGTTGCTGCGCGAGGGCCGCACGGCGACCGCCGCCGAGCTGATCGACGCCCTGTGGGGCGAGGAACCGCCCTCGCAGGCGCTGGCCGCGGTGCGGACGTACGCGTCGCGGCTGCGCAAGGCGCTGGACGCCGGGGTGCTGGTCAGCGAGTCGGGCGGGTACGCCGTACGGGGCCTGCCCGAGGGCGCGTTGGACGCGGCGGTGGCGCAGGACCTGGCGATGGAGGCGGAGAAGGCGAAGTCGGCGGGTGATCTGTGCCACGCACGGGACCTGCTGGGCCGCGCGCTCGCCCTGTGGGACGGGGAAGCGCTTGCGGGCGTGCCCGGCCCCTACGCGGAGGCGCAGCGCGTCCGGTTGGAGGAGTGGCGGCTCCAACTCCTCGAATCCCGGCTCGACATGGACCTGGAGCAGGGCTGCCACGCCGAGGCCGTAAGCGAGTTGACGGCCCTCACGGCCGCGCACCCGCTGCGCGAACGCCTCCGTGAGCTGCTGATGCTCGCGCTGTACCGCTCCGGCCGCCAGGCCGAGGCGTTGGCCGTGTACGCCGACACCCGGCGCCTGCTCGCCGACGAGCTCGGCGTGGACCCGCGCCCGGGCCTGCGCGAACTCCAGCAGCGCATCCTCCAGGCCGACCCCGGCCTCGCGGAACCGTCCGCCCCGGCGCCGGAGACCGCGCCCGCACCGGTCCGCCCCCACCAACTCCCGGCGACGGTCCCGGACTTCACCGGCCGCGCGTCCTTCGTGTCCGAACTGAGCGAGGTCCTGGCCTCGGCCGAGGGCCGCGTCATGGCGGTGTCGGCACTGGCGGGCATCGGCGGCGTAGGCAAGACGACCCTCGCCGTGCATGTCGCCCACCAGGCCCGGTCCGCCTTCCCCGACGGCCAGTTGTACGTCGACCTCCAGGGCGCGCGCTCCCGCTCGGCGGAACCCGAGACCGTACTCGGCGCGTTCCTGCGGGCGTTGGGTACGGCGGACTCCGCGATACCGGACTCGCTGGAGGAACGGTCCGCGCTGTACCGGTCGGTGCTGGACGGCCGCCGCGTGCTGGTCCTGCTGGACAACGCGCGGGACGCGGCACAGGTGAGGCCGTTGCTGCCGGGGACGGAGGGCTGCGCGGCGCTGGTGACTTCGCGGGTGCGGATGGTGGATCTGGCGGGGGCCCATCTCATAGACCTCGATGTGATGTCCCCTGAAGAGGCCCTCCAGCTCTTCACAAAGATCGTGGGCACCGAACGAGTCGCCGCCGAACGGGAGTCGGCCCTGGACGTGGTCGCGGCCTGCGGCTTCCTGCCGCTCGCGATCCGCATCGCGGCCTCCCGGCTCGCGGCCCGCCGCACCTGGACGGTCTCGGTCCTCGCGGCGAAACTCGCGGACGAGCGCCGCCGGTTGGACGAGCTCCAGGCCGGCGACCTCGCCGTGAAGGCCACCTTCGAGCTGGGCTACGGCCAGTTGGAGCCGGCGCAGGCACGGGCGTTCCGGCTGCTGGGGCTGGCGGACGGCCCGGACATCTCCCTCGCCGCGGCAGCGGCCGTACTGGACCTGCCGGTTGAGGAGACCGAGGACCTCCTTGAGTCCCTCGTCGACACGTCCCTGGTGGAGTCGGCGGCTCCGGGGCGGTATCGCTACCACGACCTGGTGCGGCTCTACGCGCGTGCTTGCGCGGAGCGGGACGAGTCGCCGCCGAGTGAGCGGGGGGCGGCGCTCTCGCGGTTGCTGGACTTCTACTTGGCCACCGTCTCGGGCGTCTATCTGATCGAACGGCCCGGGGACCGGCTGGTGGACCATCTGGAGCCCAGCGCGTACCCGGGGCTGGTGTTCGCGGACCGGCACGCGGCGCAGGACTGGCTGTACGCCGAAGCAATCTGTCTGCTCGCCTGTGTCCGCCAGGCCGCCCGTCCGGGCACGCTGCGCCGCGCGGTCGACGTCCTGTGGGCGGCGATCGACCTCGCGGAGTCCGGCACCAACTCCAAGGAGTACGAGGCGGTCGCCGTGCTGCTGCGCAACACGGCGCGGGAGGCGGGGGATTCGCGTACGGAGGCACGTGCGCTGACGTTGCTCGCCTTCGTGCACCACATCTCCGGCAGCCGGTTCGACGTGGCGCTCCAGGAGGCCGAGCAGGCAACGGAGTTGGCCACGGCGGTCGACGATCCGCTCACCGGCTGCTGGTCCTCCAACATCAGCGGTGTCGTCTCGCTGTACCAGAAACGGCACGAAGAGGGTGCCGCCCACTTCACCCGGGCCATCGAGAGCTTCCGCGCCCTCGGCGACCGCCCCGGCGAGGCCAGCGCCCTGTGCAATCTCTCGCGCCTCCACCTGGCCACTTCGCGGACGGCGAGCGCGGTGGCGCTGGCCCAGCAGGGCACGGCGATGTACGACGACATGGGGCACGATCTTAGGGGCGCCAACGGCCGGTACGCCCTGGGACTCGCCCTCACCCAGAGCGGCCAGCTGGCCGAGGCGACCGAGTGCCTCAACCAGGCCCTCCAGGTGTTCCAGGACAGCCGCCAGCGCCTTTGGGAAGGCATGACCCTGTTCCGGCTCGCCGAACTCGACCTGGCGGCACGCCGTCCGGCACAGGCCGCGGTCAACGCCGAGGCCGCCCTGACGCTCCTGCGCGGTATCGGCGGCGAGTGGCGGCGGGGCAACGTCCTCACCGTGCTCGGACGCGGCCTCGACGGCATCGGCCAGCTCGGCCGTGCCCAGGTGTGCTGGCGTGAGGCCCTCGACATCTTCGAGACGCTGGGGGCGCCGGAAGCGGACCAGGTCAGGGGCCTTTTGACACCGACAGCGGCGGCCTGACGCCGACGGAGCCGCTTCTCGTCGGCAGGGGCGTTCATCGTTCGTTTATCGCGGTTCGACACTCTCGGATGTGCCGGGCCGTCGCGTCGGGGGGCAGACGGAACGGCTGGTGGCCGGGCATCTATGGTGGTCCGGCCCCTACGGATCCGTCCGGCGATCCTCGGGGGAGTTGCCGGGCGGATCCCGCCCAATCACCGCACGTAACAGGGGAGCCAGTTTCATGAGCGACGACAACAGCACCGACAACGTCCACGCCACGGACGAGCCGACCACCGTGACCCCGGACAACGTCCACGCCACGATCGGGCCCGTCACCGTGAAGAACGTCCACGCCACGGGTGAGCCGCTCACCGCGGTACTCGCCGAGGACGGCGACGCGACGACGGACAACGTGCACGCCACCGACGAGCCGGTCTGACCGGCTCAGCTGCACGGGGGATCGGCCGCAACGGCACCGAGGGGGAGCCGTCGCGGCCGATGTGTGTCCGGGGACCGGGACCGGGGTCCTACAGGCCTCTGACGGCCACGCGTGGCGGGCACAGTTTCCGTATGTCGTCCACGTCGGACGTGTACAGCGCGACACCACCCGGCTGGCGCCCGGCGATGACCGCGAGGGCTGCGTCGATGGCGTATTTGTGGCCGTGCAGGCCGGTGTCCTTGAGAAGGCTGATCGCGGCGTCGGCGACCTCCCGTGTCACGGGTTCCACGACAATGCGGGACGTCACCCAGCTCCAGGCCTCACGACGGACCTGGCTGTGGTAGGCCTCGATCAGGGTCATCGAACTGGTCACCACCCGAAGACCCTTCTTGTGAGCGGCCGCCAGCAGAGCCGTCATCCCGCGATCCCGCAGCGCCGCCCGTGACAGGCCGTCACTGTCCAGCACCAAGCAGTCGAGTGCCACTCAGCCCGCCAACGGAAGCTCGTGGTGACCGGACGCGGCAGGCCCGTCGAGCTGGCGTTCGACATCGCCCAGCTCGGCCTCCGCCGCCGCCAGTTCCTCCGGGGCGAGCGGCCCACCACTCTCCTCCTGCATCCACGCGACCAGCTCCCCCAGCCGATCCCGCTCGTGCTGACGCTCGATGGCCTTGGTGACATACGCGCTGAACCCCCCGCTCCCGACCTCCCGCCGAATCTCCTCGGCAAGCTCTTCCGGCAGCGTGACGGTGTACTTCTTCGTTGCCATACCAATCACCATACCGCGCGTTACGACGGGTCACGACCCCCGCAACTCCCCCTTCACCACCTTCCCGCTCGCGTTCCGAGGCAGCTCCCCCACGAACTCCACGACCCTCGGCACCTTGTAGTTCGCCATCTCGCGCCGGGCCCAGGCGATCAGGTCGTCGCCGGTCAGGGTCACCCCCGCCCGCCGCACCACATACGCCTTGCCGACCTCCCCCAGCCGCGCGTCCGGTACGCCGATCACCGCCACGTCGGACACATCGGGATGCAGGCCCAGCAGCTGCTCTATCTCCGCCGGGTACGCGTTGAAGCCGCCGACGATGAACATGTCCTTGATCCGGTCGGTGATGCGGAGGTTGCCGTCGGCGTCCAGGACGCCCACGTCGCCCGTGTGCAGCCAGCCGTCCTCGCCCAGGACCTCCGCCGTCGCCACCGGGTCCTCGTAGTAGCCGCGCATCACGTTGAAGCCGCGGACCAGGACCTCGCCCGGGGAGCCGAGCGGCGCCTCCACGCGGACCTCCGTGCCCGGGATCGCCCGGCCCGACGTCGACGCGATCACCGACGGATCGTCCCCGCGCCGGCACATCGTGACGATGCCGCTGGCCTCCGAGAGGCCGTACGCCGTGAGGACCGTGCCCACGCCCAGTTCGCCCCGCAACCGCTCCACCAGCCGCAACGGCACCACCGCCGCGCCCGTGACCACGAGCCGCAGCGCGGAGAGGTCGTGCGCGTCCCGGGCCGGGTGGTCGAGGAGGGACTGGTGGAGGGTGGGCGGGCCGGGGAGGACCGACACCCGCTCGGCCGCGATGTTCGCCAGCACCGTGTCCACGTTGAACACCGGCTGCGGGATCATCGTCGCGCCCCGCATCAGACAGGCGATCACGCCCGCCTTGTAGCCGAAGGTGTGGAAGAGCGGGTTGACGATCAGATAGCGGTCGCCCTGCCGCAGTCCCGCCAGGTCGCTCCAGATCTCGTAGCCGCGGAGCGTCTGCGCGTGGGTGATCACCGCGCCCTTCGGACGGCCCGTCGTGCCCGACGTGAAGATGATGTCCGAGACCGTCGAGCCGTCCAACTCACCTTCCCGCGCCCGCACTTCCGCCTCGCCCACCCCCTCCCCGCCCGCCAGGAAGTCCTTCCAGGTGCGGAAGTCGGCCGGCGCGTCGTCGGCCAGGACCACCACCTGCTCCAGCGCCGGGAGTCCGGGCAACGGGCCCTCGCCCGTCCCCTGCCCCTGCCCCTCCCCCGCCGCCCGACGCAGCGACGCCACGTACGACGTCCCCAGGAACGTCCCGGTCACGAACAACAGCCGCGCCCCGCTGCCGCGCAGTACGTACGCCGCCTCGGTCCCCTTGAAGCGCGTGTTCAGCGGCACCAGTACCGCACCCGCCGACACCGCGCCCAGCGCCGAGACGATCCAGTCCAGCGAGTTCGGCGCCCAGATGCCGACCCGGTCGCCGACCTCGACACCGGCGGCGAGGCAGGCCGCCGCCGCGCGTTCCACCCGGGCGCCCAACTCGGCGTAGGAGACACGCGTTCGGCCCTCGACCACCGCCTCGGCGTCCGCGTACCGTTCCGCGGCCGACCGGACCAGGCCCGGGATGCTGCCCCACTCCTCGTCTCCGCGCATGAACGGCCTCCCTGTACCCGGTAGCTGACTGACCGTCAGATTAGCTGTAGCCTGACGCCCTGTCAGCTGCCCCGGTGTCACGCGGAGGTGCACGGAGAATGGCCGGACAGCGCATGGCCGGACTGAAGGACGCGACCGCGATCGTCGGCATCGGACAGACCTCCTTCGCCAAGCGACTCCCCGAGGACGAACGGACCCTGGCCTGTCGTGCCGTACTCGCCGCCCTCGACGACGCGGGCATCGCCCCGGGCGAGGTCGACGCCCTCGCCTCCTACACCATGGAGGAGACCGACGAGGTCGAGCTGGCGAAGGCGGTCGGCTTCGGGGACCTGACCTTCTTCAGCAAGATCGGGTACGGCGGCGGCGGTTCCTGTGCGACCGTCGCCCATCTCGCCACCGCCATCGCCGCCGGGCAGGCGACGGTGGGGGTCGCCTGGCGGTCGCGAAAGAGGGGCAGCGGGGCGAGACCTTGGACCAACACCGACCGCCAACTCCCCACCCCCGCCCAGTGGACCCGCCCTTTCGGACTCCTCCGGCCGGCCGACGAGATAGCCATGCTCACCCGCCGCTACATGTACGAGTACGGCGCCACCCGCGACCACCTCTTCAACGTCGCCCTCGCCTGCCGCAACCGCGCCAACCAGAACCCCGCCGCGATCATGTACGACCGCCCGCTCACCCGCGAGATGTACATGACCTCCCGCTGGATCAGCGAACCCCTCTGCCTCTTCGACAACTGTCTTGAGACGGACGGGGCGTTGGCCTGTGTCGTCGTCTCACGCGAACGCGCCCGGGACTGCCGGCGCTCCCCGGTCTACGTCCACTCCGCCGCCCAGGGCCTCCCCGCCCAGCACCACGGCATGGTCAACTACTGGAACGACGACCCCCTCACCGGACCCGCCTGGACCGCCGCCCGACACCTGTGGAAACACGCCGACTTCACCCCGCAGGACGTCGATGTCGCCCAGATCTACGACGCGTTCACCGCCCTCGTCCCGCTCTCCCTGGAGGGCTACGGCTTCTGCGGGCGGGGCGAGGGCGGGGCGTTCACGGAAGGGGGCGCCCTGGAGATCGGCGGGCGGCTGCCCCTCAACACCGGCGGCGGCGGGCTCTCCGAGGCGTACGTCCACGGCTTCAACCTGATCAACGAGGGCGTACGGCAGTTGCGCGGCACCAGCACCGCCCAGGTCCCGGACGCCGCCACCTGCCTGGTGACGGCGGGCGAGGGCGTCCCCACCTCCGCCCTGCTACTGAGGAGTTGAGCGCCATGCTCTCCCCCGTCACCGACACCGACGGCGCCCCCTTCTGGCAGTACGCCCGCGCCGGCGAACTCCGCGTCCAGACCTGCGCCGACTGCGACGAACCCCGCTTCCCGCCCCGCCCCTGCTGCCCCCACTGCCAGTCCTTCGAGAGCGAGTGGCGGCAGGTGAGCGGGCGGGGGCGGGTCTGGTCGTACGTCTTCCCGCATCCGCCGCTGCTGCCCGACTACGCGGCCGTCGCGCCGTACAACGTGATCGTCGTGGAGCTGGTCGACGCGCCGCGGATCCGGCTGGTCGGGAATCTCGTGAGCGAAGCCGGGGCCGCGCTCAACTCCCTTTCCCCGGGCCGGATCCGGATCGGGGCGCGGGTGCAGGTCGTGTTCGACGCGGACGGGCTTCCGCAGTGGGTTCTGGAGCGGCCATGACGCTGCGGATCGCCGCCGACAAGGACACCGGGGTCGCCGTCGTCACCCTCGACCGGCCGCACAAACTCAACGCCGTCGACCTCGCCACCGCCGCCGAACTGGCCGCCGTGTGGCGGGAGTTCCGGTTCGACGACACCGTACGGGCCGTCGTCCTCACCGGGGCCGGGGAGCGGGCGTTCTGCACCGGACTCGACCGGGACGCGGTCGTGCCGCAGCCCGACTCGCCCTACATGCAGGACGATCCGCTGCTCACCATCGGGCCGAAGGCCAACGACCTGTGGAAGCCGGTGATCTCCGCCGTGTCCGGGATGGCGTGCGGCGGGGCCTTCTATCTGCTGGGCGAGAGCGAGTTCGTCGTCGCCGATCCGACCGCCGTGTTCTTCGACCCGCACACCACCTACGGCATGGTCAGCGCCTACGAGTCGGTGCTGATGGCGCACCGGATGCCGTACGGCGAGGTGGCGCGGATGATGCTCATGGGGACCGCGGAGCGGATCTCGGCGCAGCGCGCCCACGACATCGGGCTCGTGTCCGAACTCGCGCCTCCCGGCGGGGCGTTGGAGGCCGCCGTGGCCTGTGCGGCCGTCATCGCCGGGTATCCGACCGAGGGTGTCCAGGGCACCGTACGGGCGCTGTGGGCGGCGAAGGAGGCGGCGCGGGCGCAGGCCTATGCGCAGGCGCCGCCGCTGATCGCCCTCGGCAATCTCCCGACCGAACGGCAGGCGGAGTTGTTCGCCGCCCGTGGGAACGGCGGTTTCCGGACCCGGTGAGGGTCAACCCACCGCTGTGGCGCGGCGGTCGACGACACAGTGGTCCACCGGAGTGGAGCTGCCGAGGAAGCGCACACGCACGGTCGCCCTGCCGTTGGCCGGCACCTTGACGTCCGCGTAGTTGTAGTCGACCTCGTTGTCCTGGGCGTCCTCGAAGGTGACGTCGACGGAGAAGGTGGCCTTGCGGTCGTTCGGGTTGGTGACCTCGACGGTCGCGTACTGCCTGGTCGCCGTCGCACAGCTCACCAGTTTCGCCGTACCGTCCAGCAGGCTGCTGGTGCCGCTGCCCGAGGAGGCCGTAGCGGCAGGCGTGGAACGATAGTTGGACCGACGGTTCGTCGAGGTGTCGTGGTCCTGGCTCGAACTGCTGCACCCGCCCCCACCGCCGCCGCCGCTCCGGTGCCGGCTGGTGCTGTGGTGCCGTCCGGTGGAGAAGCCGGTGAGGGTGAGAACCGTCAGTGCCAGTACTGCCGTGAATCTGAGCCTGCGCCCCCGCGTTTGCATCCGCTCATGCTACCGATCCCAACGGGCCCCGCTCACGCGGTCCTTGCGGTGCCCGTCCCCTTCTCCGCGTCGAGGGCGTAGACGCAGCGGTCCTTGCTGCACGCGTACACGACGCCGTCCCGGACGACGGGTGCGCCGGTGATCTCGCCGCCGGTCGCGAGCTTCCAGCGGAGGCGGCCGTCGTCGGCCTTGAGGGTGTAGAGGAGGTGGTCGGTGGAGCCGAAGTGGATGCGGCCCTCGGCGACGGCGGGGGCGCCGACGATGTCGCCGCCCGCCTGGAAGCGCCATTTGGGGGTGCCGGTGACCGCGTCGAGCGTGTAGAGGCCCTTGCCGCTGCCGACGTGGACGTGTCCGGCGGCGACCAGGACGGGTTCGATGGAGGCGCGCGGTTCGGTCGCGATGCGCCAGCGGTCGCGGCCGTCGGCGGCGTCGAGGGCGTAGACCGTGCCGAGGTAGTCGGCGAGGTAGACGCCGCCGCCGGTGACGGCCGGGCCGGGGGCGAAGGTCGGGGCGCAGAGGAAGACCGCGGGGGCCTCGAAGTGCCAGCGGACCCGGCCGCTCGACGCCTCGACGGACAGGACGCGGGTGCCCGCGGCGACGTAGACGTGACCGTCCGGGGCGGTGGTGACCCGTACGGGTACGCCCCCGCAGGAGGCCGCGTCGCCGATCGGGTACGACCAGCGCTCGTCGCCCGTCCGGGCGTCGAGGGCGCGCAGGCGGGCGTCCTGCCAGACGTAGACCGTGCCGTCGTGCAGCGCGGGGCCCGCCTCCGGGGACTCGAAGTCGGTCTGCGCGCCGGTCAGCTGCCACAGCTGCTGCCCGGTGGCCGCCTCCCAGGCCTGCACCCCGCCGCCGCGCGTCCCGGTGACGACGGTGCCGCGGTCGGCCTTGAGGGAGTACACCCAGGCCTCGGTGGACAGCCGCCACAGGTCACCGCCCTCGCGGGCGTCCAGGGCGAAGAGGGTGGGGCCGTCCGAGGCGTGGATACGGCCGTCCGCGACCGCCATCGACCAGGCGACGTCGCGGGTCTTGAAGGAGCGGCGGCCGGTCCCCACGTCGAGGGCGTGCACCTCGAAGGAGGTGACGTAGACGAGGTCGCCGGCGACGGTCGGGGTGCCCCAGACGTCGTTCGACATGCGGAACCGCCACGGGCGCCAGCCGGAGGCGGTCTCCGGGGGCAGCGGCGGCGGCGCTGGTACGGCGGGTCCCACGGCGGCGTCGGTGCCGTTGACGCCGGGCCGGGGACGGGACCAGGAGGCGACGAGGCCGGCCTCCGGAGGGGGTGCCTTCACGGCGGCGGCGCGGGCGTCGGCGACCCGGGGGCCGGGGCCGATCGGCACGGGCGCGCCGGCCAGCCGTACGGGCCCGGTGTCGGGGGCGCCGACCGGGACCGGCACCACGGGGTCGTGGGAGGGCGGCGGCGGTACGGCGACGCGGCCACCGCCGCTGCGGCCGGCGGTGGGCGTGGGTTTCACGGGCGGGCGTCCGCCGCGCCGGGTCTCGATCAGGGTCACCGCGCGCTCGGGCAGCCAGGCCGAGGCCGTACCGCTGTCGTCGGAGCCGGAGCCGAAGAGGTGGGGCGCGAGCTGGGCCTGGAGGTCGGCCGGATTCGGCCGGCCGGTGGCCTCCATCTGCATACAGGACTCGATGAGGGGGCGCAGTTCGTCCGGGAGGCCGGTGAGGTCGGGGCCCTCGCGCAGCAGCATGAAGACGGTCTCGACCGGGTTGGCGCCGTGGAACGGGGGGTGTCCGGTGGCGGCGAACACGAGCATCGAGCCGAGCGAGAACACGTCGCTCGCGCCGGTGACGCTGCGGGAGTCCTTGGCCTGCTCGGGGGACATGTAGGCGGGGGTGCCGACCGCCACGTTCGTCATCGTCAAACGGGTGTTCGACACACCGGAGGCGATACCGAAGTCGATGACCCGGGGCCCGTCCTCGACCACGAGCACGTTGGACGGTTTGAGGTCGCGGTGGACGAGACCCGCCCCGTGAATGGACTGAAGCGCCTCCGCGACCCCCGCCGCGAGCCAGCGCACCGCCTGGGCCGGCATCGGCCCGCACTCGTTCACTATCTCTTCGAGGGAGGGCGCGGGAACGTACGCGGTGGCCAGCCACGGCACGGCCGCCCGGGGATCGGCGTCGACCACGGCGGCGGTGTAGAACCCGGAGACGGCCCGCGCGGCCTCGACCTCGCGCGTGAAGCGGACCCGGAACAACTGGTCCTCGGCGAGTTCCGTCCGCACGGTCTTGATCGCCACGCGCCGGCCGGACGCCGAGCGCGCGAGATAGACCAGCCCCATGCCGCCCGCGCCCAGCCGTCCCAGCACCTCGAACGGCCCGATCCGCCGCGGATCGTGCTGCGTCAGCTGATCCACCACTTGCCTGCCACCTCCCCGTACGGGCCACGCCACCCACATATGTACGCGACCCCGTGCAGCGTCTCACCACCGCACCGCCATGGCGGCACGCACCCTGATTCTTCCTGGCCGGGCCACAGGTTGCGAACCCGGCGACTAATCGGGGTGTCTCGGCATATCTCCGGACAAACGTCCAGGTGTCAGCGTTGCTGTAGTGCGAACGACGCCCCTTGATTGTCGGTGACGACGGCCACATTTCCGTACGACGTCTCGAAGGGCGGGACCTGAACGCGCCCGCCGAGCCGCTGCACGGCCCCCAGAACAGCGGTGATGTCCTCGACCCGGAAGTGAACGAGGAAATGCGGCGGCATCTCCACCGGGAACACGTCGGACACGGGCGCCCGCCCGAAGTCGGGGGCGGCCTCCGGTCCGAAGAGGGCGTCTGTGAAAAGTCCGCCGTAGAAAGTGTTCGCGGTCTCCGTGTCGCGGGCGTACAGCTCGGCCCAGCCGAAGGTGCCCGCCTTGTGCCGGAGCCCGAAACCGGGGTGCCGGGCCGCCTGCCACAGCCCGAAGACGGCACCCTCCGGATCGGCGGCCAGCGCGGCCGTACCCAGCTCCCCCACCGGCATCGGCGCCATGAACACCTGCCCGCCGGCGTCCCGGATCCGCCCGGTCAGCCGCACCACGTCCGGCGTCGCGAAGTACACCGTCCACACGGTCGGCAGCCGCCCGTCCGCCTTGTGGGCGAGCGCCGCGACCGCCTCACCGTCCTTGCGGGCCCATACGGAGCCGCCGTACGCCTCCTCGAAGGTCCACCCGAAGAGCTCACCGTAGAACCGCCTGCCCGCAGCCAGGTCCGGCAGCTGCGCGTCCACCCAGCAGGGGACGCCCTCTCCGTACGCGGATGCCCTGTTTTCGGCCATACCGTCAAAGTAACGGCGTCGCACGCACCCCGCAGACCAGGCACACCACCCTCTGGACCCTCGTGCACCCCATTTGCAGTCGGCCGAATCGCGCTCCGATCACCCCTCGGTAAGCTGACGGCATGACAGGACAAGTGCGTACCGTCGACGGCCGCGTGGCCGGCCGGCGTGGGCAGGCGACCCGGCAGAAGCTGCTCGACTGCCTAAGCGAGATGCTCAGCTCCTCCCCCTACCGGGACGTCAAAGTCATCGATGTCGCCCGGAAGGCGGGGACTTCACCCGCGACCTTCTACCAGTACTTCCCGGACGTCGAAGGCGCCGTCCTGGAAATCGCCGAGCAAATGGCCACGGAGGGCGGGCAGTTGACCGAACTGCTCACCGGCCGGTCATGGGTCGGCAAGGCCGGCTGGCAGACCTCCCAGGAACTCGTGGACGGATTCCTGGAGTTCTGGCGCCGGAACGACGCGATCCTGCGGGTCGTCGACCTCGGAGCGGCCGAGGGCGACAAACGCTTCTACAAGATCCGCATGAAGATCCTCAACTCCGTGAACAACTCCCTCTCGGACGCGGTCGCCGAGTTGCAGGCCAAGGGCAGGGTCGACAAGGACGTGAACCCGGCGGCGGTCGCCGGTTCACTGGTCGCGATGCTCGCGGCGGTCGCCTCGCACCAGAAGGGTTTCCAGACGTGGGGCGTCAAGCAGGCTGAACTCAAGCCGAACCTGGCGCTGTTGGTCCACCTGGGCGTGACCGGCAAGAAGCCGACGAAGTAGCGGTTCCCGCTTCCCAGGTCCCAAGTCCTGTCTCGCGGGCGGCGGTTCACCCAGGTGGACCGTCGCCTGCCCTGCGTGTGATCCGGAACAGCCGGATCTCGCGGTCCACCCGCGCCTGATACGTGGCGTACGGCGGCCAGAAGACGAGAGCCGCCTTCCACACCTCGGCCCGCTCCTCGCCCTCCAACAGCCGTGCGGTGACCGGGATTTCCGTGCCCTTCCAGCTGATCTCCGCGTCGGGATGGACGATCAGGTTGCGAGTCCAGGCCGGATGACCCGTGCGCCCGAAGTTGGACCCGATCAGAATCCACCCGTCCTCAACCGGCATACAGGCGAGCGGAGTACTGCGCCGCTGCCCGCTCCTGGCACCCCGCGCCGTGAGGATCACCCCCGGCAGCATCTGGGCACTGAGCAGCACCTTCCCGCGGGTCAGCCGGTGCACCGCCCGGTCGAGGGCGGGGATGACATGCGGGGCGACGCGAGCGAACACGGGCGTCGACGAAACCTTCTGCACCAGCCGCACACCGATCACACCGTCACCTCACGGCTCTCGAAGAGACGCGCACCCTCGGCGGCGTACGCCCGCAGCCGGTGCACCGGCCCGAAGAGCAGTTCGTCACCGGCGGCACGCTTGAAATAGAGATGGGCCTCGTGCTCCCAGGTGAACCCGATGCCCCCGTGCAACTGGATCCCTTCGGCGGCGGCCCCGCGCAGGGCCTCCAGCGCCTGCGCGAGGGCGATCCCACCGACCCGTTCCCCGTTGCCGACGGCCCAAGCGGCGTAGTAGGCAGCCGACTTGGCCGCCTGCACCTGCACATACACATCGGCCAGCCGGTGCTTCACCGCCTGGAAGGACCCGATCGCCCGCCCGAACTGCTCACGCTGCTTGACGTGTTGAACGGTCCGCTCCAACGCCCGGTCCGCGGCCCCGACCGCCTCGGCGGCGAGCACGGCGGCGACGGTGTCACCGAGCGCGGAAAGCTCCCGCAGCAGCCGCGGACTGTCGTCGGCGCCCAGCAACTCCGCTTCCACGTCCCGCAGTTCGATGCGCGCCTGCGGCCGGGTCGCGTCGAGCGCGGTCTGCCGGGTCCGTACGAGCCCGTCCGCGTCCCCCGCCACGAGAAACAGCAGGGTCCGCGACCGGGCGAACCCCCCGGCATGGGCGGCCACGAGCAGCAGCTGGGCACTGTGCCCGTCGAGCACCTGCGTGACCTGCCCGTACAACCGCCATGCACCGTCCCCCTGTTGCCTGGCCTGCACCCCGCCCGCACGCCCGCCGCCGGCCCATTCCCCGTCGTTGGGGCCGGTGAGGGTCAGGGCGGTGGTGAGGGCGGGACCGGGGACGGCGAGAGCGGCGGTCAGGGTGCCAGTGGCCATGCGGGGCAGCAGTTTCGCGCGCTGGGCTTCGGTGCCGAGTTCCAGAACCAGCGGCGCGACGAGCACGGCGGTGGCGAGGAGTGGGGAGGGGGCGAGGAAACGGCCCGTCTCCTCTGCCGCGAGGGCGAGTTCGGTCGCCGAGCAGCCGACACCGCCGTAGGCCTCGGGGAGGGCGAGTCCGGGTAGGCCGAGCTGCTGGGCAAGGGCGGTCCAGAGGGCGGGGTCGTGTCCGGCGGGGGTATCGACGGCGGCACGCAACTCGTGGGAACCGCACCGCTTTTGGAGCAGTTCGCGGAGGGTACGGCGGATCTCGTCCTGCTCGGCGGTGAAGCTGGCGTCCATGACACTTCCCTCCAGATCTGACGGTCCGTCATATTAGGAGTCCGGGCACGATATGCACAGAGGGAGGAGGCCCCTCATGACACCGGGGAGCCGCAAGGTCGCCGTGGTGGGCGTGGCACTGTCCGACTGCGGGCGGGTCGACGACACGACCCCCTACGCCCTGCACGCCCAGGCGGCCCGCCGCGCACTGGCGGACGCGGGCCTGGACCGTGCCGTGGTGGACGGCTTCGCGTCGGCGGGCCTGGGCACGCTGCCGCCGGTGGAGGTGGCCGAATACCTGGGCCTGCGCCCCACCTGGGTCGACTCGACGGCGGTCGGCGGCTCCACCTGGGAGGTCATGGCGGCGCACGCGGCGGACGCGATAGCGGCGGGCCACGCGAACGCCGTGCTGTTGGTCTACGGCTCGACGGCCCGCGCCGACATCAAGGCGGGCCGCAGAACCGGCAACCTCTCCTTCGGCGCACGTGGCCCGCTCCAGTTCGAGGTCCCCTACGGCCACACACTGATCGCCAAGTACGCGATGGCCGCGCGCCGCCACATGCTCGAATTCGGCACGACCGTCGAGCAGTTGGCGGAGGTGGCGGTCCAGGCCCGCGCCAACGCCGCGCTGAACCCCGAGGCGATGTTCCGCACCCCGATCACCGTGGACGAGGTCCTCTCCGGCCCGATGATCGCGGACCCCTTCACCAAACTGCACTGCTGCATACGGTCGGACGGCGGAGCGGCGGTACTGCTGGCCGCGGAATCGTACGTACGAGACTGCCGTACGGCACCGGTCTGGATCCTCGGCACCGGAGAACACGTCTCGCACGCCGCGATGTCCGAGTGGCCCGACTTCACGGTCTCCCCGGCGGCGGTGAGCGGCCGACTCGCCTTCGAACGAGCCGGAGTCCGCCCCGAGGAGATCGACTTCGCGGAGATCTACGACGCGTTCACCTACATGACGCTGGTGACGCTGGAGGATCTGGGCTTCTGCGCGAAGGGTGAAGGGGGCGCGTTCGTGGAGAAGGGACGCCTGCGGGTGGAGGGCGGCGAACTCCCCGTGAACACGGACGGCGGCGGCCTGTCGGCCCAACACCCTGGGATGCGGGGGCTGTTTCTGCTGGTGGAGGCGGTCAGGCAGCTACGGGGGGAGGCCGGGGCGCGTCAAGTGACGGGGAGTGATGGCGAGTTGCCGCGCCTCGGGGTCGCCTCGGGTACAGGTGGGTGGTTCTGCTCGTCGGGAACGGTGGTGCTGGGGCGGGGGTGACCGCCTCGTCGGTGGCCTCGATGCGCTCGCCACCACCCCCGGCACGATTCACGTCCGTGACTCCAAGTACCGCGAAACCAGCCCCCGTTTCGCGCTGACGCCGGAGGCCTGGGCGGAGTTCGTGACGCACGCGTCGAGGAGCTGATCGCGCGAGGCAGGTTTGGTTCAGGTGAGCTTGTCGGCCTGCGCGGTCACCAGGTCTGCGGGGAAGGTGAAGTCCTTGCCGGAGACCATGGAGCCCGTGTTGCTCACGACGAAGTGGGCCAGAGTGGCACCCTTGCGGAAGACGACGACCTTCCACGGAGCGGAGACACCGTCGACGGGCGTAACGGCGCTGAACGCGACCGCCTCGTCCCCGGCGGCGGGCGCCTTCTCCTCCTCCACCTTGCTCGCCTTCAGCAGCTCACCGGCCGCGGTCCACTGGAACCCACCCGCGCAGGCGGCCACCGCGTCGGAGACCGACTTCAGCGCGGCACCGGCCTCGTCCGAGCCGGCGTAGGACGCCAGGGCGACCATGCCGACGTTGATGTCGACGGCCTCTTCCTCGGCACTGAGCGCATCGGCACCATTCCCTGTCACCCGCCGAGACACCTTCGCATCCGGCTCCCCCACAGCCGCCCCCGCGACCGCCCGCCCCAACGGCTCACACCCGGCCCCGGTCACCTCCACCGCATCCGCAGCAGCGACCTCGGCCTTCGTGGCCTCCTTCACCTCGTACGCCGCCACGTCCGCCTTCGCCAGCGCCGCCTTGCCCAACTCCGCGGCGGTCAACGGCTTCACTGCGGCGGCAGCAGTGGACGTCTGCGCACCGGCAGACGCCGACGGATCCGCGCCGTCGGCCGCGTCACCACTGCCGGAGTCACCACAGCCGGCGAGCAGGGTGAGGGACATCAAGGTGGAGGTGGCAAGGACAGAGGTACGGAAGCGGGGGTGACGTATGCCAGATCTGTTCACGATGTACCGTGTTCACTTTCTCTTTGAATTACCGCAAATAACTGAGTATTGACGATGCCGGCGAGCAGAATGACTTCCGCCGCACCGGCCCGTACGCCACCCCTAGATGGCGCATGATTAGCGACGGCTCTGAATAATCTCATTCATTCAGAAATATCTCGATGGCTTGAGCCACCGAAGCCGGGGTCGATTCGTCGTGCGGATCATCCATTCCGAGCATTGGCAGATCCAGTGCCACGCTTGCCGAGTCTCCAAATTCAGTCCGAACTGCCCTGAGGGACTGGAGCACAGCATGGTAGGCTGGGCTGATTTGTTCGAAATCTTCCCTGATGGAGAATTCCCCACCCCGTTCGACTATCGGACGAAACGGCGGAACGACAATCCACTCCGGCAGGCCGTCACCTCTCGAATTAGGCAAGATCTGCGCCGCCTCCCTGTTCGGCTTACCGCCGTAGCGATCGAATGCCCAGACTCCGGACATCGCAAGCACGTCAGTCTGAACCGAGCGGCTACTCCGGTTGGCGAACTCGATCGCCGTCGATTCAGGCAGCAGCCTCGACCAGAGATTCAGGGTCGACTGCTGGAGAGACGTCACATAAATCTCCAATGACTCGCCTACGGGGTCGTCATAGAAGGAGGGATCCGAACTCGACCGATCATACTCATTGAATCTCCCCAGGGCGCAAAAGCATCGATCCCGCTACCCGTCTACAAGATTCTCAATCCTGCTTTCCATAGGAATGTGTTCAGTTCCGATTACATCACGCATCAACTTGTAAGTATCTTCGCCAGGGAACGTCTTGTAGCAGATTTAGCATGTAGATTTGCCCACCAGATGGCCAATCCAAAGAGTTCAATAATTCCACGACCAAACACCTTCGATCACCCAGATTCACTTGCATCAAATGAACCGGGTAACCTGCTCCAGCACTGTTCGGGTACGGGCATTTCCCTGCTCAGCAATCTCAAGAACGCTTTGCCGAACTGCTGGATCAGAGCTGCCGAGCCGGACCAGGGTCGAGATCTGGTCTCCGATCTCCAAACCCTCCAGGGGGCTCAGGTCGGGGATCGTTCCCGCAGGAATGAAAACAGCAGCCGCCGTTTCACTGCCCTCACTCAACAGAGAATCAAATTGTTGATGAATGTCAAGACCGAGCGTCGAGCACCAATCCGACCAGTCAGGCAATTCCGCCCCTTCAACGAAGAAGCGAAGGACCATTTCGGAAGCCATTGAGTACATCTCAGTGATTTCTTCAGGAGCATCTTCAGATCGCTCCGGGTCGATACCTTCACGTAGCGCCCCAAGAACCTCCCGAATCCGATTTGGCAACGTCTCAGGGAACCACGTTTCGGGCCTCGTCAAAGATTCATACAGGCCTGAAGGGGCTCGCCAACAAAGGACTGGAAGAACCCTGTAGATACACATGGCTCCTGAGACGATCGCGGCATCCGTCGCGGCATCCGCCAGCAGGTTAGCCAAAGACTCGTACGAAACCTCTACGGCTTCCAAAACATCCTCCATGGAGAGTTGCTCGTACTGCTCTTGAACTCTGGGCCGCCAATCGTAGCCCCTTGATTACCGAGAAGGGGCGTGCACCTACCCCAACAGATGCCCGTCGACGTACCCCCCTCCATGACGTCCCACTTTCCGTCCAGAGCTTGGATTATGGACTCCTCCGCGTGCCCTTCGAGTTGTACAAATATCTCTCCCGGCCTCAAGGAATTGTTCTTTTTCCAACCTGTGGGCATGTACGTCTTGTTACTTGCCACCCAAGTCTCGACCCGACTCGGATCGGCAATATTCCTGACACGTACCACTGCTGTCGTTCCACTCCACCCAGCTTCTGACTGAAGCTGAGTGGCGCGATCCATCAATTGTTGTGCGCCAGCCTCCGTACCGCCACAATTGTGTACGAGTACCGGCGCAGCCCCCGCCAGCACATAGTAGGTGTGCAGCATGCCGACGGTCAGGTTGTGAACAGTCGCGTCCAGCGCCGTCCACCGCTCGACCGCCGTGATCTGGACGTACGTGCCGGCGCTGGTGCGCAGCCACTCGCCCGCGTGAAGGTCGGTCGCGTCGATCCAGTCGCTCAACTCCGGGACCCAGAAGGGGTGTCCGGCGGTCGCGGTGACCTGAGCGGTCTTCGTGCCCTTCGTGCCGTCGGTGTCGACGGTGACCTTCACCAGGTGCTTGACGCCCTTGCCGAGGATCTCGGCGGTGACCGTCTGTGCCACCGTCTCGCCCGTAGCCGGGTCGGTCGCCAGGACCTTGTCGCCCGCCTTGACGTCCTTGATCTTCTTGGTGGAGCCGTCGGCCATCAGGACCTGGGTGTCGGGCGTGAAGCTGTTGGCCGTGCAGCTCGCGCCCTCGGCATCGCCGCCGCCTTCGCTGCCGGAGTTCTCCTTCCCCGACCCGTCCCGCGACCCCCCGGACTTCTCGTCCGCCTTGCCGCCGCCCTTGGAGCCCTTGGACTGGGCCTGGGCGCGGGCCTTCGTCTGGACCGGGTTGCCCTTGGCGCCCTTGGAGCCCGTGTGGGATTTCTTGCGCACCGCCTCCGCGGCGCGTTTCGCCGCTTCTCTCGCCTTGCGTTTGGCCTCGGCCGCCGCGGCCTCCGCCGCCTTCTTCGCCTTGATCAGGGCGACCTTGGCGGCCTTGGCCGCCTTCATGCCGACCTCGGCCGCGCGCTTGGCCGCCTTGAACGCCTTGACCGCGCTCATCGTGCCCTTGAAGGCACGCCACATCTTCTTGCCCTTGGAGAAGACGCTGGTCCAGGGAATCGCGTCCATCAGCAGGCTGCCGCACGCCCACAGGTCGCCCTGGGTGAAGCAGCCGACCACGTCGTTCCAGCCGATGAACTCCTTGAACACGGCCCAGCCGGTCGCCAGGATCACATCGCCGATCGAACGGCTCAGCGTCTTCTGGTACGCGGCGATCTTCGCGTCCAGCGCCGCGATCGACGCGTCGAAGCTCGACGCCGACGACGTCAGACCGGACGGGTCCGCGTAGGTGACCGGGTTGTTGTTCGCGTAGGAGTAGCCGTTCGCCTGGAGCGGGTCGCTGTCGTCCAGGACCGGGTCCGCCGAGATGAAACGGCCCGTGGCCGAGTCGTACTCGCGGGCGCCCATATGGGTCAGGCCCGTCTCCGCGTCGTCGTCACCCGTGTGGAAACCGGTGTGGGAACGCGCGGTCGTGCTCACCGCACGGTCCTCGCCCCACGGGTCCCGCTTCGTGACCCGGACCGTCATCCCGCCGTCCAGGCGGACCTCCGCCAGCGGGGTGCCGTTGAGGTCCGTCGCCTGGGCGTACACCTGCTCGCTGACGCCCGCTGTGTTGTCGGCGCCCTCGCGGAAGCGGGTCACCGACGGGCCGCCGATGCCCGCGTACGTCCGCTCGACGTAGCGGACCTTCCCGGCCGTCGTCAACGACACCTTCGTGTCGGGCAGGTTGAGCACCGCGCCCGCGCTCGTGCGTTCCAGCAGCCGGTTGCCCATCGCGTCGTAGACGTACGTCGTCTTCGACGCGGGCTTCCACAGCTGGCCCGCCACCGTCGAGGCGCACGCGGCGAGCGTGAGGTCGGTGCCGACCGTCGATGACGGTGCCGCGAGGCACAGCCCCGTCGAGACGTGCTTGATCTGGCCCGTGCTCAGGGTCTGCCAGCGCTGTGCGGTCGCCGCGTTGTCGCAGGCCTGGATCAGGACCGCCGAACCGGCCGCCGTGCCGTTCGGCTGGACACAGCGTCCGCCCACCACCAGCTGACCGACCGTGGCGTCCTCGACGGTGCCGTCGCTGTTGGTGTCGGCGGCCTTCAGACGCAGTTGCTGCGACCGGGTGCCGTTGCAGACGTAGACCTGCATCGCCGTGCCGGCCGTCGTGTTGGCGCCCGACAGGTCCATGCACAGGCCGCCGACGCCGGTCCAGGCGCCCGAACCGTCCGCGCCGAAGCCGGTCACGGACTCGACCTTGCCGTCCCACGTCCAGGTCATGGTCTGCGCGCTGTCGCCGCCGGTGGAGCGGGTCTCCATCTCGCCCGCGGCGTCGTAGGTCTGCGTCGAGCGGGTGGTGACCTGCGCGCCCGCCGCGGTCGTGGACGACGTGGTGGACGAGGTCAGGGTGTGCGGCTGGGCGTCCTTCGCGGTGGTGCTGGTGCCGTAGGCGTAGTCCGTGACCGTGTCGCCCTTGGTGTCGCGCGCCCCGGAGGTGAACGTCGGGTCGGCCTTGTAGGCCGTCTTCTTCGTCCGGTTGCCGAGCACGTCGTAGTCGTACGACTGCCAGTAACCGTCGTTGCCGGACGAGACGTTGACCGTGTTGTCGGAGTAGACGGGCTCGGCCGTCGACTTGCCCGCGGCCACGCAGGCGCCGCCGCCCGGCGTCGTCCACGCCTCCTTCAGCTGGCCGAGGGTGTCGTAGGTGAAGCACTGCTGGTCGGTGGTCGTGCCCATGCGGTCGGCGACCGACAGGACGTTGCCCGACGCGTCGTAGGAGTACGAGCGCCTGCTGACCTCGCTGCCCGGCACGACCGCCGTGTCCGTCGCGCTCTCGCGGACGAGCCTGCTCGTCGAGAGCTCGCCGGTCGACTCGTTGAACGTGTTCTCCTGCCACAGCCGGTGGCCCTGCTCGCCGATCGTGGAGCGCAGCACCTGCCCGTACGGCGAGTAGGAGGCCTCCGACGTGTACCAGTCCTTGCCGGAGACCGAGGTCGGCAGGCCCGCCGCGTTGTAACGGGTGATCACGTCCTCGGCGTCGAGACCGCCGGCCGCCGGGGCCGTGTACGTCTCCAACTGGCCGTCGTCGTTGTACTTGTACGTGTACTTGTACTGGGTGGCGAACCCGTCGGCGGTCAGGCCGGCCGTCGAGCCGGGCGGCAGCGCCACGGTCATGTCCGTGGGCTGGTAGTCGGCGGTGTAGCCGCCGATCGTCGTCGTGTACGCCGTGCCGCCCGTGTAGCGGGTAGCCGAGGCGAGCTGCCCCTTTCCGCCGCTCGCGCCGTCGTAGGCGTACGTCTGCGCGAGGGTGGAGGTCGTCGCGCCCTTCGGGGTGACCTTGACCTGCTCCACCCGGTTCAGCCGCTCGTACGTGTACGAGACGACCTGGCCGCGGGCGTCGGTCGCCTTGTCCACCCGGCCGTAGGCGTCGTAGTCGGTGTGCGTCGCGCCGGTGTCCGGGTCCGTGGTGTCGGTGACCCGGCCCAGCGCGTCGTACGTCCATGTCCGCGTGTTGCCGACGTCGTCGGTGGAGGTCACCATGTCGCCGCGCAGGTCGTAGTCGTACGACGTGGTGATCGCGCCGGTCTCGGTCAGCGAGGTGTCGGAGAAGGTGTCCTGACGGGTCGTGCGGCCCAGCGCGTCGGTCCACACCCGGGAGGCGGGCGTGCCCTGGGGCTGGCGGACGACGGTGTAGTCGAGGGCGTACTCGTAGCGGGTGCGGCGGTCGGTGGTGGTCACCGTGCTGCCCGCGTTGGTGAACTTCTCACCGGTCTGCGGGTAGGAGTTGTGCACCGGCGTGACCGTCAGGACCCGGCCCAGGCCGTCGTACGTGTACGAGGTCGCGTTGGGGACCAGTGACTCCGAGGCGGGGACGACCAGTTCGGTGCCCGGGTCGCCCTCCATGTAGTACGCGTTGCGGGTGTAGCGGACCTGGCCGGCGCTGTTGTGCAGCGTGTCGGTGATCAGCCGGCCGCCGCCCACGGCCGGGGTCTGGGTCTGGCGCTCGCGGCCCAGGCCGTCGTAGATCGTGGTGGAGGACTCGTACGTTCCGTCGACCGCCGTGGTGCTCGGGTTGTCGGTCAGGGACCGTGTCACCACCGACACCGGCTCGTTCGGGTCGGTGTTGTAGGTGTACCTGACCGTCGGGTCGTCGGTGGCGGTCTGGGTGGCGTCCCAGGCGGCGACGGCGCGGCCGAGCGGGTCGTACTCGTAGGACTCGGTGCGGTCGTTGGCGTCCGTGGACTTGAGGGTCGTGCCGCGTCCGGGTTCGAGGAACGTGGTGTCTTTGAAGCCCGCGACCAGGGCGCCGTCGACGACCTTGTTCCCGGTGACCGTCTCGATCTTGTAGACCTGACCGTCGGACGGCGTGTACGTCGTGGTGTTGTACACCCCGGTCGGGTCGGTGACCTTCGTGACGCGGCCGGTGGGGTCGTACTCGGTGCGCGACTCGGGGTTGGTGGTCTCCCAGCCGGTGCCGGCGCCGGTCGGCGCCTCCGTCCTGGTGACCAGGCCCTTGGCGGGTGTGGCGGTGGACGAGGTCGCGCCGTCGTAGAACATGCGCGAGGCGCTGACCAGGGTGGTGCCCGTCGAGCCGGACAGGTCCGTGGAACAGGTGCTGGTGCCGGTGGTGGTCACGGTCCGGGCGACCAGGCCGACGAGGTAGTTCGTGCCCGAGGTGTTGTGCACGTACGAGGTCGCGGTGCACGACTCGTCGCCGGAGACGGCCGTGTCGCCGTACTCCTTGACCTTGGTCGGCAGACCGTACGTGGAGTCGTACTCGGTCTCGGAGGTCACCGTGTGCAGGGTCAGCTTGTCGGCGGCCTTGCCCGAGGCCTTGGAGATGGTCGAGGTCTTGCCGAGCGTGACGCGCTCGGAGGTCACGTCCGGGCCGTCGGCGCGGTTGCGGGTGGCCAGGCGGACCGGGGCGTCCGGGTGGTTGACCGTGCGGGCGACCCAGCCAGCGGCGGTGTCGGCCGACGCGTCGGGGTAGGTGAGCGACTCGGCGACCATGCCGGCGTAGGCCTTGCGGTCGGTGGCCAGGGTCGCGCCGGTGACGTCGGTCGTCACGACGGAGCGCTTGACGTCGTCGGACGACTTCTCCGGGGTGTCGTCGGCGAGGACGTCGTCGTCCATGCCGCGGAAGTAGCGGGTGACGGACTTGGAGGCGACGCTGCCGTCAGGGGTGTCCGTGGTGCCGGTGGTCGTGGTGACGAGCGGGAAGCCGCGGAAGTCGTCCCAGGTGCGCTTCTTGGGGCGGGAGAACTCCGACTGGCTCTTGGCCCACAGCGCGCCGTCGACGGCGTCGTCGTCGGTCTCGTACGTGTACGTCGTCACGATGTCCTTCGCGTCGGCGAGACGCGGGAACTCGGTGATCCTGCCGACGACATACTTGTGGAACCAGGAGATCCGCTTGTCCTCCAGCTCACCGTCGGCGTGCCAGTACGCCGGGTAGCACAGGGAGTGGTTCCGGTCGGTCGTCGGACGGCCCGAGCCGGTGAGGCACTTGCCCTCGGGGTCCTTGTAGTCGACGTGGGTACGGCCGCCGTACTCGGAGACGACGTCCTGGATACGCAGCCTCGCGAACAGCGGGGACGTGTCGGAGGAGCCGTTCTTGACGCGGTTCGGCAGCGCGTTCTGGTTGTGACCGAAGGACACCGGGTTGAGGTCGTCGACGGAGCCGTCCACCGCGTAGCCGGTGCGGGCGATGGACTCCAGCCAGAGCGCGGTGTACTCACCGGTCAGGTTCCACGGGAAGGACTGCTTCAGGCCCCAGGAGTCGACCTTCGACAGCGCGGTCGTGGTCGTGGAGTCGCCGTCCAGACCGCAGGCGTTGCGCTGGCCGGTCTCGTTGCCGTCGCCGTCCGAGGAGTACTCGGTCAGCGTCACGCCCTGCTCGCGCTGGGTGCAGGCGTCGACCGAGGCGAGGCGCTTGCGCGAGAAGAAGGTGGGGGCGTACGTGCCGCACTTCTTGCCGGTCGCGCAGGCGAGGTCGGCGGGGGTGTCGAACCAGGGCCGGGTCCGGTCGGACTGCTTGGAGTCGAAGTTGGCGTCCGAGCACGCCACGTTCAGCGCGGGGTCGACGAAGCAGCGCTCCTGGGCGTTGAACTTCACCCGGCCGAGCGGTTCCTGGGAGAAGAGCTTGGTGGCGAGCTGGCCGTAGTCGATGTGGGAGAGGTAGCCGGCGCGGTCGTACTCGACCGCCTTGGCCTCCTTCATGTCGCGCGCGTAGGCGTTCTTCTCCTTCTCCCACCACAGCGACATCGCGTTGCCCGTGGTGTCCACGACGTAGTCGAGCTGGAAGCGCCAGCCCTGGTCGCAGAAGGAGTCGGCGAACTTCGCGGCGTAGCAGGGGTCTTCGGAGTGGTTGCCGGCGACCGGGACGTTCAGCACCGACTTGGTCTCGGGCTTGCCCGAGGTCCAGCCCGGGAGCCGGTTCAGACCGAAGTAGTACTGGGTGCCGTCGTCGGTGGTGACGCGCCAGAACTCCCCGTTGTTGTCACCGTTGTTGGAGCCGTCGATCCCCGTGAGGGTCTTGTAGTCGGCCGCGGTGAGCAGCTCGACGCGCATGTTCTCGCCGCGCGCGCCCTTCCACTGCTTGGTGGTGTCGTCGCGCACCAGCTCGGTGGTCGTCCCGTTGAGGGAGAGCACCGCGTTGTACGAGCCCCAGCACTGGTCGCCGGTGAAGTGGTCCTTGTTGTTGGCGTCGGCGGTGTCGGCGGCGCAGCCCACGAAGGTGCGGGTGATGGAGCCGGGGTTGTAGTCCCAGCCCTCGCCGACCCAGGAGACCTGGTTGTTGGTGGCGGACGTACGGCCGTCGGAGGTCTGGGAGTTGTAGCTGAGGGTGACGTTGGGCGTGGGGCCGGCCGGGACCTGCGGGGCGGCCATCGTGTACGCGTAGGTGAAGGCGCCGGAGGAACCGCCCGCCGTCCAGGAACCCGCCGACACGATCGGGCTCGCGGAGAAGTCGCCGCCGGCGCCCGCGCCGTAGGAGCTGCCGACGAGCAGGCCGCCTCCGGAGGAGCCGGCGATCTGCTGGACGCTGTCGGCCCTGTCGCCGCGCCAGACGGCGGAGTCGACCCGGCCCGTGTCCGTGCCGACCGCGCTGTTCGCGGTGGACGTGGCGGCCGAGACCGACGCGAGGTCGGCGGTGTCCAGGGTGATGTCGACCAGCGTCTCGGGGACCTCGACGGTGGTGTCGGTGGAGCCGTGCGTCTCGTCGGCGGCGCCGTCCTCGCCGGTGTCCGCCTCGGAGCCCGAGGAGTCACCGGCGTCCAGCGTCACGTCGACGGTGTCGCCGGTGCGCTCGACCGAGGTGGTCACCGGGATGCCGGTGGAGCACGCCTCGTCCTCGGGCGTCGTCGCGTAGCAGGCCGGCATCAGCGTGAAGGAGAGCCGGTCGAGCCACTGGGCGCTGTAGGTCTCGGCGAGTCTGGTGGCGTCGATGGTGACGACCGCGTCGCCGGTGGCGGTGTCGGGGGCGTCGACCGCGAGCATGAAGCCCTGGGCGCCGTTCGCGACGGCGTCGGCCTCGGTCGCGGCGGCGACGCTCCACTGGCCTTCGAGGGCGTCGGCCTGCGCGGGGGTGGCGCCGTCGGGGGCGCCGACACCGATGCTCATCGTGCCGTCGGCCGACTTCGCGACCTCGGTCGTGCCGCCCGCGGTCACGGTGTCGACGGCCTTGGTGCCCGAGACGGCGGGCACCTCGGCGACGGCGGCCGGCGCGTACGCCTTCTGCGGATCGGTCGCCGCCGAGCCCGAGAGATCGTCGAGGTCGTCGGTCGACTTCTCGTCGAGCGGGACGGCGTCCGTCTCCTGAAGGTCCGCCAGTTCGACCGGCGTACGGGGATCACCGGGGCCGAACGCGAGGGCGCCGGGCAGCAGGGTGGCATTGAGGGCCAGCACCAGCCCGGCGACGACACCGACCCGAGTCCTGCGCCGGACCAGGCGTTCCCGCGACGTGGTCAAAACGAACCTTCCCCCCGTGACACTCCGTCAGCAACAAGCACTTTCCGTCCCGAAGATAAAGACGCCGTGAAGATCACCGTCAAGGTGTGATGGATTTGTGTTAGCTATGTCACTGGCCAAAATCAGGCAAAGAACAGCAAAGAACTGCCCCAATCTTCTTTGCGTGACGATTACTTGACCCACGTCGGCCAAAGGGTGTTGATCAGGCCGGAAGGAGCTGTCCATACTCCAACCGCCATGCAGCCTGTTGTGGAGAAGGGCCCCTTGAGCGACCTCGACACCGCCGCGGAACCAAGTCCCCCCGGCAGAAAGCGCGTTCGCCGTGCCGTGGCCACGGCCGTGGCGCTGGCCCTGCTGGCCGGCGGCGGCACGCTGCTCGCGCTGCGCGACGACGGCGCCGCCGTCTCCGACGCCGAGGCCAAGCGGGCCGCACAGCCGGTCGACGAGGACGAGGCCCAGTCACGGGCGCGCAGGAGCGGCAAGAAGGTCGAAGTCGCCACGCTCACCGACGAGTTCTCGACCACCTACGCCAACCCCGACGGAACGTTCACCTACACGGTCTCCGTCGCGCCCCTGCGCGCGAGGAACTCCAAGGGCGCATGGGCACCGGTCGACACCGGCCTGCGCCGGAACGGCGAGGGCTGGCACACCGTCAACAGCCCTTATCCGGTGACCTTTTCAGCCGGCGGCAAGGGGACGGACGGGACGCGCAAGGCCTCGACCCGGCGGTCCGGTACGGCCGTTCGGTCAGCCGCGTTCCACACCGGAAGCCGCCTGGCCCAACAGGTCGGCGACACCTCGTGGACCCCGCTGCTGACGATGACCGCCGAGGGCCACGAGATCACCTTCGAGTGGCCGGGCGCGCTGCCCGAGCCGGTCGTCGAGGACAACCGCGCGCTGTACGAGGGCGTCCTGCCCGGCGTGGACCTGATGCTGACCGCCCGGGACACCGGGTTCACGCATGTCCTGGTCGTCCACACACCGCAAGCGGCCGAGCAGTTGGCCGCCGATCCGCCGCGCTACCGGGTCACCTCCTCCAGCCTCTCCTTCGTCCTCGACCCCGGCACCGACGTCCTCACGGCCAAGGACAGTGACGGCAACGAGATCGCCGTCTCGCCCACGCCGTTCCTGTGGGACTCGGCGGGCACGCACGACACGGACGGCGGGTCCACCGACCCGGAAGCCGCGACCGGCACCAACGAGAACCCCGAGGTCGTCGAGGAGGCACCGGCGCGCGAGAACCCGGACGACACACCGGCCGACGAGGTCCCGAACGAGAACCCGGACGGCACCGGGAGCAACGCGGACCCCGTCGCCTACGACGGCCTGCGGGCGTCCGCGTCCGACACCCTCGCCCTGCCCGCCGTCAACGGCCCCGGCGAGGGCGGCCACGCCACCACCGCCGCCGCCCAGTACCGCGACGACGTCCTGACGATCACCCCGCCGGCCGGCTATCTCACGGACACCGAGAACCTCACCTACCCGCTGTTCCTCGACCCCTCCACCACCGGCATCCGCGCCAACTGGACCACGGTCTACAAGCGTTACCCCGGCTCCAGCTTCTACGACGGCGCCAACTACAACGAGGACACCAAGGAAGCCCGCGTCGGCTTCGAGAAGGACACCTGGGGCACGGCCCGTTCGTTCTTCCGCATGAAGCTGCGGAACTCCATCAAGAACGCGGACGTCTCCAGCGCCACCCTGAAGGTCCTGGAGACCCACTCCTGGTCGTGCAGCAAACGCACCGTCCAGCTGTGGGGCACGGGCGACTTCACCTCCAAGACCACCTGGAACCGCCAGCCGTCCTGGAAGCGGAAGATCACCTCGAAGTCCTTCGCCTACGGCTGGAAGTCCAACAGCTCCTGCCCCGACGCCTACGTCAACTTCACCGTCACCTCGCTCGCCCAGGACGCCGCCGACTCCGGCGCGACCAGCTTCAACCTGGGCCTGGTCGCCTCCACCTCGTCCTCGGCACCGACGGGTTCGTCCAGCAGCCTGGAGACGGACACGTACTCCTGGAAGCGGTTCAAGGCCGAGGGCGACGGCTCCCCGTCGCTCTCCATCACCTACAACCGGAAGCCGAACACGCCGACCTCCGTCACCATGAGCCCCGGCTCCTGCGACACCTCCGCCTCGCCATACATCAAGGTCGGCAAGGGGGACACCATCACCCTCAGCGGCAAGGCGACCGACCCGGACAGCGACCTGGCCAAGCTGGAGTTCCAGCTCTGGCAGACGGGCAAGGCCGACACCACGACGAAGACCTTCACCAAGGCCGTGGACGACGGCGAGGTCGGCGGAGTCTCCGTCAAGTCGTCCCTGAGCAACGGCGTCACCTACTCGTGGCGGGTGCGCGCCTGGGACGCCAAGGTCAGCAGCGGCTGGGCACCCACCGGCGGCGACGGCGTGTGCCGGTTCACCTACGACACCGATCTGCCCGACTCCCCCGCCCCGGTCGTCTCGACCGACTTCCCCGGCGACGACGACGGCGACAGCGAACCCGACGTATGGTCCGCCAAACCCTTCGGCAACAGCGGCAGCTTCACCTTCGCGGTCGGCTCGTCCTCCGAGACCGACATCGTGAAGTTCGTCTGGTCCGTCAACTCCACCAGCTACTCCGGCTACGCCTGCTCGGGCGGCGACCAGGGCACCTCGGGCGGCCTCACCAAGTCCTGCACCACGGCGATCAAGACGGCCACCATCACCGGCATCAAGCCGCCGGCCGCCGGCCCCAACACCCTCTACGTCAAGTCCGTGGACTCGGCCGGCAACATCTCCCCCAACGCCACCAAGCACTTCTTCTACGTCCAGCCGCGCTCGGCCGCGGACGGCCCCGGCGACCTGAACGGGGACGGCGCCGCCGACTTCGCCCATGTCACCGCCGCCGGAAACCTCTGGATCGACTCGGTCTCCCAGGACGGCGCCTGGGTGTCCAGCGCCTTCGGCACCCACGACAACGGCACCCTGATCAAGGACGGCAACACCGCCCCGCACATCTGGGACGGCACCGGCACCTACGCCCTGGTCACCCACAACGGCGACTTCGCCCCCGGTGACGGCGTCAGCGACTGGGTGATCCGCACCCCCGAGGGCAGGCTGTTCCTCTACCCCGGCGACGGCTACGGCGCGATCGACGTCGGCAAGCGCGTCGAGATCCGGCTGCCGTCGGGCGCTCCCGCCCCCTCCACCTTCTCCGAGATCAAGTCGGCGGGCGACATCACCGGAGACGGCCAACCCGAACTCTTCGTCGCCGGTGGCGTCGACGGAGCCGAACTGTGGGTGTTCACCGGCTACAGCGGCGGCGCGTTCAGCGAGGCCGTGCAGATGACCACGACCTCCTGGGCCGACAAGGCCCGCGACTTCGTGGCGATCGCCGACTACAACGGCGACGGCGCCGCCGACATGACGTACCGCACCGCCGCCGGCAACATCCAACTGCGCAAGGGCATCCTCGACAGCGACGGCACGGGCACGGTCCTCGCCAGCCTGGGCACGTCCGGGGCGAGCCTGGACGGCGACCACACCTACGCCTCAGGCACCTTCACGTATGCGGCCTACCCGCTGATCCACGGCACCCCGGACGCGACCGGCGACGGCATCCCCGACATCTGGACGACCAACGCGGCCGGAGCCCTGTTGCTCTACAAGGGCGGCGCGACCGCGATCGGCTCCTCGACCACGCTCAGGTCGAGCGGCTGGGACACGGTCAAGCGACTGGGCTGACCACCCGCGGCACACCGAACGGGGCTCAGGGCCAGAGCAGTTCTCTGGCCCAGCCCCGCTCCTCTCGGACGTACCGCAGCCGAACGTGCCGTCGTAGCGCGTCGCCCTGGAAGAACTCGGCCTCGTCAGGGAAGACGCGGTACAGGGTCCAGGACGGGATGGAGGCCTGCGGCTCGCGTTGGGCGAGTTCCCAGGCCGCTTCGGAGGTCTGCGTCAGCTGCTCCAAGGACGGGAGGACTTCGCTCTGGTGGCCGGTCAGGGCCGCTGCCAGGGCTCCCGTCGAGCGGGCGTGCAGGTCGGCCCGGGATTCGGCGGGGGTCGCCGGGAGGGCCGGGCCGCGCAGGCGGATCTGGCGGCCCAGGCGGGGCCAGTAGAAGGAGAGGGCGGCGTACGCGAAGTGGTTCAGCTGGTGGCCCTTGCGGCTTGTGGAGTGGGTCGCGAAGGACCAGCCCTCCGTGTCCGCGCCGTGCAGCATCACCATGCGTACGTCGGGGAGGCCCTCGTCGTCCCGCGTCGCGAGTGACATCACGTGCGGCTCGGTCTCCCCCGCCGCCACCGCCTCCGCGAACCACGTGGTGAAGAGGGCGAGGGGGGTGTCCGGTGCCGTCGCCGGGTCGAACGGCCGTAGTTCGGTCGTCTCGGGGGCCCATACCCGTAGGGACTTCAGCAGGTCGTGGAGGTCCGGTCCCGTTTCCGTTGCCATGGGTCGAGTATCACCTTTTGCCGGCGCCGGTGCCGGGGCCGAAGTCGTATGCCGTGAAGTCGGCGACCGGGCGGTACCCGATCCGCTGGTAGAGGGCGTTGCTCGTCGGGTTCGCGAGGTCGGTGAAGAGCAGTACCTCGGCCGCGCCCGCCGCGAGTGCGGCCCGGCTGACCTCGGCCGTGGCGGCGCCGGCGTAGCCGCGGCCCCGCAGGTCCGCGGGGGTGTAGACGGGGGCGACGCGGATCTGGCCGGCCACCTTCGCGGTGACTCCGGCCATCGACACCGGTGTTCCGTCGGGGGTCTCCCAGAGCGTGACGCCGCCGTAGGAGATCCGCGCGTCGGCCCATTCGGCCGAGCCGATCATCGCGCCGTGCTCGCCGATCGCCGCCACGAACTCACCGTGCCAGCGCATGAGTTGTTCGCGGTCCTTTGCCACCGCGACTCTTGGGCGGCCGGGAGGGGCGGGGGTCGGGATCGTCAACTCGGCCAGGCGGTAGAGGCGTTGGCGGACGCCGATCTCGGGGTCGGCTCCGGTTCGTCGTCGCCATGCCTCCGCGAAGGCCGTCGCCGTGTCCTGTTCGGCCATGACGCCGGGCAACTCGACGCCGTTGTGCGCGAGTTGGGCTGACAGGGCTTCGGCCTCCTCGGAGGTGAGGCGGGTCGACATGAGGCGGCCGGGGGGTGTGCGGAAGTAGGCGGCCGTGACGGTGCCGTCGCGTTCCAGGACGCCGAACTCCGGGTCGCCGTCGCCGTAGAGGTGCGTTCCGTGTCTGCGCAGGGTGTCCGTGACCGTCAGCTGAATCGTGTGGTGTGCGGGGCGGGAACGGAGGAAGTCCCCCGCCAGGCGCAGGAATTGGTCCAGGTCCGAGGTGAGGTGCCAGGTGGGGGTCGTCGTCACAGTTCTGTCTCCGGGTCGGTCGCCAGGCGGCCGTGCAGGTGGACGTCGCGGAACGCGTCGCGGCGGCCCGCCTCGAACATCGCGCCGCGCAGTGTTCCCTCGGCGGGGAAGCCGCAGCGTTCGGCGATGTGGCAGGAGGCGTGGTGGCCGAGGGCGTGGCCGAGTTCGAGGCGGTGCAGGCCCAGGTCGGTGAGGGCCCAGCGGGAGGCGAGGATGAGGGCGCGGATCGCGACGTGCTTGCCACGGGCCTCGGGGAGGGTCCAGTAGCCGACGCGGGCGACGCTGATGAGGTGGTCGATGTCGTTGACGCCGATGTGTCCGAGGGTCCTGCCGTCGGCGGCGTCCATGACGCGGAACGAGGCGCTGACGCCGTCCTCGGCGCCCTCGGCGCGGGAGCGGAGCGAGTTGCGGGCGCCGGTGAGGTCCGTGATCGGGCGGAGTGGGGTGTTCCAGCGCTGGAAGTCGGGGTCGGACACTCCGCGCAGCCAGTCCGCGACATCGGTGTCGTCGTCGGGGTCCCAGGGGCGCAGCCGCAGTCCGTGGCCGTTCAGCTCGGGCAGGGGGTGCTGAACGGACCGCTCGCGTATGTGGGCCATCGCGCCATTGAATCAAGTGCCTTGTGTACCGGGTACGTCATTTTTCCCCGGGCGGAACCCTGAACACCGGGACGCCCTCCCGGAACACCGCCTCGACCGGCGTCCCGGCCCGCAGGGCTGCCGGGTCGGAGTCCACGAGTTCCGTCATCATGCGCGGGCCCTCCGCGAGGTCGACGACGGCGGCGACGTAGGGCACCCGCTGTCCGAAGGGCGGCAGGTCGTTGCGGTGGACGACGGACCAGGTGTAGAGGGTGGCACGGCCGCTCGCGGTCTCCCAGGTGACGTTCTCGCTCCAGCAGTGGGGGCAGAACTCGCGCGGGTAGTGGTGGGGCCGGCCGCAGTCGGCGCAGCGGCGGATCAGCAGTCTGCCCTGGCCGGCCGCGTCCCAGTAGGTGCGGGTGAACGCGTCGGTCTCGGGGAGGTCGAAGCGGGGGGCGGTCGTCATCGGAACCATCCGATCGCGTCGTCCAGCGACCACACCTGCCAGGACATCGCGAACAGTGCCACGACCGAGATGAGCGCCATCATCGCGTTCTGCCCCTGCTCCGCCCAGTCGTGGATCATGAGGGTGAAGTAGAGGATGTTGAGGAGCAGGCCCCCGACGAGGGCGACCGGGGTGAGGAATCCCGCCACCAGGCCGAGTCCTACGGCGAGTTCGGCGTAGACGACGACGTACGCCATGGTGCGCGGGCGCGGGGCGACCATCACGTCGAAGCCCGAACGGACCGCGGTCCAGCGGTGTTTGGCGGCGACGTCGGCGGCCCAGGCGATGCCGGTGCCGCGTTCGAACCAGGCCTTCTTGTCCTTGTGCCGCCAGCTCTCCAGCCACCACAGGCCGAGCCCTATGCGGAGGACCGCGAGCCATTCCGCTCCGTCGAGCCAGATCGCATCCATGAATCTGACGGTACGTCAGAAGCTGAAGAAAGCCGAGAGGGGGCCATGAAAATCCTGTGCACGGGCCGTGCCGCTGTGGGCCCGCCATGAATCCCGGCAGATTGTTGACGATTTTGTTCGCCGCCGATTACGTTCGCAAGCGCAAGGTCAGGAAGCGGTCCGGAGACGCGCTCGGGAAGACGCGGTCAGGAACGGTCGGGAAGACGAGAGGCAGCACGGTGAAGCACAGGGCAGTGAAGCGCAGGACGGTAGTCATGGGCATCGGCGCCACCGCCGGTGTCGCGGCGGTCGGCGGCATCGCGCTCAGCGCGAACGCGAGCGACTCGAAAACGTCGTCGTCCTCCTCCTCGGACGCCCTGGTCTTCGACCCGGACGCCTACACGAAGCTGACGAAGACGATCACGGACACCGCGGGCACGGAGCACAAGGTCGTCTACCACTTCTGGAAGGCGATCACCTACGTCGCCAAGCCGGTCGACGCCACCTACCAGTCGCTGATCGTCAGCGCCCCGGTGGAGATCGACGGCAAGGCGGTCGACGCGAGCAACGCGCCGATCCTGTTCGCCAACTCCGTGGGCGGTTACATGCCCGCCTCCGTGGCGACCGCGACCGAGGTCGGCGGCGGCGGTTCGGCGATGGGCAGCGGCGCGGCCCCCAGCGGTGCGCCCAGCGCGTCGGCCTCCGCCACCGCGAGCGCCCCCGGCGCCAACGGCAACACCAACGCCACCGGCGGCGCGACCTCCAGCAACCAGCTCCTCGCGCTGGCCGCCGGCTACGTCGTGATCGAGCCCGGCGCCCGCGGCCGTACCCTCAAGAACTCCAGCGGCGAGTACTACGGCACCGCCCCGGCCGCGATCGTCGACCTCAAGGCCGCCGTCCGGTACGTGAAGGCCAACAAGGGCCGCATTCCCGGCAACGTCGAGCGGATCGTCTCGGCGGGCACCAGTGCGGGCGGCGCGCTGTCCTCCCTGCTGGGCGCGTCCGGCGACAGCCCGATCTACGACAAGTACCTCAAGGAGCTCGGCGCGGCCGACGCCTCCGACGCGATCTTCGCGACCGGCGCCTGGTGCCCGATCACCGACCTGGAGCACGCGGACGGCGCCTACGAGTGGAACTGGGGCGCCAACGACCTCAGTACCGGCAAGCAGGTCGACCAGACCGTCTCAAAGGCGCTGCAAGTTCAATTCGCCGAGTACCAGGCCTCGTTGAAGCTGCGCGGCCTCGGCGGCTTCGGTCCGCTGAACGCCCGTAACCTCGACGAGTACATGGTCGAGCAGTACCTGGAGCCGTCGGCCACCACCTACCTCGCCGCGCTCTCGGACTCCGCCCGCGCGACCTATCTGAAGGCCAACACCTTCATCACCTGGTCCGGCGGCAAGGCCACCTTCACCTGGGCGGACTTCCTCACCCACGTCGGCGCCCGCAAGAAGGACACCCCGGCCTTCGACGCCTTCGACCTGTCGGCCGGCGAGAACAACGAGTTCGGCGCGGGCACGACCCTGGCCCGCCACTTCACGGCGTACGGCGCGAAGAACGACTCGACGGGCCTCAGCAGCAAGCGCGTCGCGAGCGACATCCCCGCGAAGCTCGACCTGATGAACCCGATGCACCACCTGGTCGGGAAGGCGAACCCCAACCGCTCCAAGCACTGGTGGATCCGCCTGGGCACCAAGGACTCGGACACCTCGCTGACGGTCGCCGCCAACCTCGCCGCCCGCCTCGACAACCTGGGCGACGACGTGAACCACATCTACTACTGGGACGAGGGCCACGGCGCCAACACCGACCCGGCCGACTTCATCACCTGGATCGCCCAGGTGACCGGCCACAAGGCCAGGCGCGGCAAGTAGCCCGCCCGACCCCGAGAACGCGGTACCGGTTTCCCGTCATACATTCCGGTCACCGCCTCACGACGCCGAGCCCCTCCGCGCACGTTGCGGGCTCGGCGTCGTGGCATGTCCGGACCCGCACCCACTACGCACAACCAGAGGCTCTACGCCACCGGTCTCACCCGGTCCTCCACACCCGTGATCAATCCGCAACCAATTCCGGTCTTGACCGAGACCCATCAACGTGGGACGTGATTACGCTCGCGCTCATGGCCGACTCCACAGCGTCCGCGCAGCCCGCGGTGCAGAACCACGCAGACCGCCCCGTGTACGTCGTCGGCGGCGGCCCCGGCGGACTCGCCGCCGCGTACGCGCTGCGCGCGCGGGGCATCCGTGCCGTCGTACTGGAGCGGTCGGACCGGGTCGGGGCGTCCTGGCGCGGCCACTACGACCGCCTCCACCTGCACACCACCCGGCGCCTCTCGGGCCTGCCGGGCCTCGCGATACCGCGCCGGTTCGGGCGCTGGGTCGCGCGCGACGACGTGGTGCGCTATCTGGAGAAGTACGCCGAGGTCCACGAGCTGGAGATCGTCACCGGAGTCGAGGTCTCCCGCATCGAGCGCTCGGCCGACGGCGCCGGCTGGCTGCTGCACGCCACCGGCGGCCGTGAGCTGACCGGCCGCGCGGTCGTCGTCGCCACCGGCACCAACCACACCCCCCGGCTGCCCGACTGGCCCGGCCGCGACACCTACACCGGCGAGCTGCTGCACGCCGCCGACTACCGCAACCCGCAGCCGTACGCGGGCCGCGACGTCCTGGTCGTCGGCGTCGGCAACACGGGCGCGGAGATCGCGGTCGACCTGGTGGAGGGCGGCGCGGCGCGCGTCCGGCTCTCCGTGCGCACCACCCCGCACATCGTGCGCCGCTCGACCGCGGGCTGGGCGGCCCAGTACACGGGCATCGTCGTACGACGGCTGCCGGTGCCGCTCGTCGACCGGCTCGCGGGGCCGATGGCCAGGCTCAGCGTGCCGGACCTGTCGGAGCAGGGGCTCGCGCGGCCCGACACCGGGCTGTACAGCCGGGTCAAGGACGGGTCGATCCCGGTGCAGGACGTCGGTCTGATCGACGCCGTGCGCAAGGGGCGGGTGGAGGTCGTGGCGGCCGTGGAGTCGTTCGAGGACGGCAAGGTGGTGCTGGCCGGCGGCGAGCGGATCGAGCCGGACGCCGTCGTCGCGGCCACGGGTTACGTCCGCTCGCTGGAGGGTCTCGTCGGCCACCTCGGCGTACTGGACGCGCGCGGAAAGCCGGTCGTGCACGGCGCCCGCTCCCCGAAGGACGCCCCCGGCCTGTACTTCACCGGCTTCACCAACCCCATCAGCGGCATGCTCCGCGAGCTGGCGATCGACGCGGAGAAAATCGCGAAGACGCTCGCCAGGTCCGTCCGCAGGAGCGCCAAGCGCTAGGTTCCGCCCGTTCTTTGCGTGCACGACAGTTCCTGACGCAGTGTCAGTTCAGTAATCTGACAGTGCGTCAGTTAATTGTGCTGTCACGACTGTCACACAGGAGCGGGCGGACCGATGCTTGGATCAACCCACGGCACCCTCACCACCGACTCCCGCCGGGCCCGGGTCATCGCCTGCGGTGAGCAACCCGGCCCCGCCGTCCACGGAAGGCCCGCCGACGTCGACGATCTCGATGTCGGCGGGCGGCCGTTGTACGCCGGCGTCCCCGACCTGGACCGTTTCTTCCGCCCCGAGTCGGTCGCCGTGATCGGCGCCTCGGACGCGGAAGGCCGGCCCAACACCGGCATCACCCGCCAACTCATGTCCTGGGCCGACCGGGTGGGGGCGCGCCTGCATCCGGTGCATCCCACCCGTACGACGGTCTTCGACGTCCCCTGCTTTCCTTCCGTCTCCGATCTCCCCGAACAGGTCGACCTGGCCGTGGTGCTGGTGGCCGATCCGCTCCCTGTCATCGAGCAACTGGCCGAGGCGAAGGTGAAGTTCGCGGTCGCCTTCGCGTCCGGCTTCGCGGAGACGGGCGAGGAGGGCGCACTCGCGCAGGCCCGACTCGCCGCCGCCGTGGGACGATCCGGTCTACGGCTCCTCGGCCCGAACACCAACCTCAACGCCTTCGAGAAATTCCGCGAGGACCTGGACGGCCCCGCGATCGCCCTCATCACCCAGTCCGGCCACCAGGGCCGCCCGGTCTTCGCCCTCCAGGAACTCGGCATCCGCCTCTCCCACTGGGCACCCACCGGCAACGAGGCCGACCTGGAGAGCGCCGACTTCATCTCCTACTTCGCCGAACTCCCCGAAGTCGGCGCCATCGCCTGCTACTTGGAGGGCCTCAAGGACGGCCGCGCCTTCCTCCTCGCCGCCGACCGCGCCGCCCGCCGCAAGGTGCCCGTCGTCGCGGTGAAGGTCGGCCGCACCGAGACCGGCGCCCGCACCGCCGCCTCCCACACCGGCAAACTCACCGGCGCGGACACGGTGGTGGACGCCGCGATGCGCCAGTACGGCGTGCTCCGCGTCGACGGCCTCGACGAACTCCAGGACACCGCAAGCCTGTTGGCGCGGGCGAAGCCCCCCGTCGCGGACGGCGTCGTCGTGTACTCCATCTCCGGCGGCACGGGCGCCCACTTCGCCGACCTGGCGAGCGAGGCGGGGCTGCACCTGCCGCAGCTGTCGACCGCCAAGCAGGCCGAACTGCACGAGTGGATACCGCCGTACCTGAGCGTGGCCAACCCGGTGGACAACGGCGGTCACCCGGTGGGCGACTGGCGCGGCCGGAAGATCATCGACGCGATCCTCGACGACCCCGACGTGGGCGTCCTGGTGTGCCCGATCACGGGCCCCTTCCCGCCGCTGAGCGACAAGCTGGTCGAGGACCTGGTCGCCGCGGCCGAGCGCACCGACAAGCTGGTGTGCGTGGTGTGGGGATCGCCGGTCGGCACCGAACCGGCATACCGGGACGTCCTGTTGGGCTCCTCGCGGGTGGCCACCTTCCGGACGGTCGGCAACTGCATCACGGCCCTGCGCGCCTACTTCTCCCACCACCGCTTCGTGCACGCCTACCGCTCCCCCTTCGACGAGGCCCCCCGCACCCTCTCCCCCTCCTTCCGCAAGGCCCAGGCCCTGATGCGCCCCGGCCAGCAGCTGAGCGAGCACGCGGCGAAACAACTCCTGCGGGCCTACGGCATCCGGGTGCCCCGCGAGCAGCTGGTGACCAGCGCGGCGGCGGCCGTACGGGCGGCGGGGCTGGTGGGCTACCCGGTGGTGATGAAGGCGTCGGGCGGCCAGATCGCGCACAAGACGGAACTGGGCCTGGTGAAGGTGGGCCTGACATCGGCCAGTCAAGTCCGGGACGCCTACCGTGAGTTGACGGACATCGCCCGCTACGAGGACGTGACCCTCGACGGTGTGCTGGTCTGCCAGATGGTCGAGCGGGGCGTCGAGATGGTGGTGGGTGTCACCCAGGACGACCTGTTCGGGCCGACGGTGACGGTCGGTCTTGGCGGGGTCCTGGTCGAGGTGCTGCGGGACGTGGCCGTACGGGTGCCGCCGTTCGGCGAGGACCAGGCAGCCGAGATGCTCGGCGAGTTGCGCGGCCGTCCCCTGCTCGACGGGGTACGGGGGCGGCCGCCTGCGGACCTGGACGCGCTGGTGGAGGTGATCCTGCGGGTGCAGCGCATGGCCCTCGAACTGGGCGACGTGCTCTCCGAGCTGGACATCAACCCGCTGATGGTGCTGCCCCGGGGACAGGGCGCGGTGGCGCTGGACGCGCTGGCGGTGTGCCGATGAGCGAGGTCGTGCACACCGTCTCGGGCCAGGTCGCGTACCTCACCCTCAACCGCCCCGAGGCCATGAACGCGATCACACCGGACCAACGGGACCACCTGATCGCCCTGTTGACCGGTGCATCGGCCGACCCGTCCATCCGGGCGGTCGTCCTCACCGGCACCGGACGCGGCTTCTGCGCGGGCGCGGACCTGAGGGGCGGCGCGACGGCGACCGGCGAACGGGTAGCGGGCGACGTGGCCCGCACGATCCGCCTGGGCGCGCAACGGCTGATCGCCGCCGTACTGGACTGCGAGAAACCGGTGATCGCGGCGGTGAACGGCACCGCGGCCGGCCTGGGCGCGCACCTGGCCCTGGCCTGCGATCTCGTGCTGGCCGCGGAGTCGGCGCGGTTCATCGAGGTGTTCGTCCGCCGGGGCCTGGTCCCGGACGGCGGCGGCGCCTATCTGCTCCCCCGCCTGATCGGCCCGCAACGGGCGAAGGAGCTGATGTTCTTCGGCGACGCCCTGACCGCCTCGGACGCGGAACGCCTCGGTCTGGTCAACCGGGTCGTCCCGGACGGGGAGTTGGAGAAGACGGCCCGGGAGTGGGCCCAACGCCTGGCCGCCGGCCCGACCCGCGCCCTCGCCCTCACCAAGCAGCTCGTCAACGCCTCCCTGGACAGCGACCGCACGACCGCGTTCGCGGCGGAGGCGGCGGCCCAGGAGATCAACATGACGACACAGGACGCGCAGGAGGGCGTGGCGAGCTTCGTGGAGCGACGGAGTCCGGAGTACCAGGGACGCTGACGCCCGCGCCGCGCACCTTGGTCTCTACGCTGTGTCGATGCTGTCGTACGAGGAAATGACCCCGCCCGAACGGGAGTTGTGGAACGCCTTCCCCGAAGGCCGCCTGGTGGACCTGCGCGTGGGCGCACCGGACGAGAACGATCCGGCGGAGGGGGCGGGCTGGGGGCCCGAGCGCACGCTTCGGGCCGCCGTCGTGACGGCACTGGCGCGGGGAGCCAACGCCGCACCGCCTGGGGCGGTCACCGCGCTGCGGGTCATCGGCGCGCGCATCACCGGCCAACTCGACCTGGCCGACGCGGAGATCGGGCACACGCTGCGGTTCGAGGGCTGCTGGTTCGAGGAGGGGCCGAGTCTCTACGGGGCCGCCACCCGGTCGATCGGGATCGTCGGCTGCCAAGTGCCCGGCATCGACGCCGCGTTGGCCTCCGTCGAGGGCACCCTCGACCTGAGGCGTTCGGTCGTGCACGGCAGGCTCTCGCTCATGCGGGCGCGGATCGCGGGTGAACTTCAGCTGGGCGGGGCGGTGTTGTCGGACCCGGAGGGCTGGGCGCTGTTCGCCGGCGGTCTGGTCATGGAGGGCGGGGTCTTCTGCCGCCGGGGATTCACCGCCCACGGGGGGATCCGTCTGCTGGGAGCCCACCTGCCCGGCGGTCTCTTCATGGAGGGCGCCCGGCTGGACAATCCCGACGGCCCCGCGCTCGTCGCGGACAACGCGGTGGGCCAGACCCTGGTCTTCTCGGAGGGGTTCACCGCCACGGGGACCGTCCAGTTGCGCGGCGCGCAGATATCCGACCGACTCACCTTCGACGGCGCCTTCTTGAGCGGCAACGACGTGGCGCTGGACTGCTCGCGGATGCAGGCGGGGGAACTCCATCTCACACCCGCCGTACCCCCTTCCGGCGCGGTGGACCTGCGCGGGGCGCACGTCTCGGTGCTGCACGACGGCGAGGACAGCTGGCCGGACGTCGTACGACTCCAGGGGTTCGGCTACGCCTCCATCCAGTCCGAGGACGGTCTGCGCGGCTACGACGTGGCCCGCCGCGTCGAGTGGGTCCGCCGCGAGCCCGGCTACGCCCCGCAGCCGTACGAGCAGTTGGCGGGCTGGTACCGGCAGGTCGGCCACGAGGACGACGCGCGCAGGGTGCTGCTGGCCAAGCAGCGCCACCGGCGCGGCACTCTGCATCCGGTGGGCCGGCTGTGGGGGCACCTGCTCGACGCCCTGGTCGGCTACGGCTACCGCCCCTGGCTGGCCGGGGTGTGGATCCTGGCGCTGACCGTCCTCGGCACGGTCGTCTTCCGCGGCGAGTCGCCGAAACCGGTCCAGGCCGGCCAGGGCCCGCGGTTCAACGCCTTCGTCTACACCCTCGACCTGCTGATCCCGATCGGCGGCCTCGGTCAGCGCTCCGCCTGGTACTGGCCGGACGGAAGCCTCGCGCAATGGCTCTCCTACGCCCTGATCGCGGCCGGCTGGGTGCTGACGACGGCGGTGGTCGCGGGCGTCACCCGGTCACTGAACAAGAGCTGACCAGGACCGGGCGAGCCTCGGCGCTCGTCAGTCCAACAGACCGTCGTAGTCCGGGAGCTTGTACGTCGTGTCGGCGTAACCGCCCGTCAGGTCGGTCGTGTTGTTGCCGATGTTGGCGATGATGTCGTAGCCGTTCGCCTCGATCGCCTCGCGCTGGGAGGTCTTGAAGTCGGCGACGGACTCGGTCACCAACTGCGCGACGGTGCGGGCGTAGAGGCCGTCGACCGTGTAGCCGACCTTCTTCAGGTTGTACTTGGTGACCACGTTGAACAGGTTGCTGCGGGCACTGATGAAGAAGACGCTGATCCCCTTGGCGTGGGCGTCCTGCGCCAGGGCGAGCACCGGCGGGGTGGCGGGGGTGCTGGTGCCGGCGCCCTCGAAGTAGGTCTCCAGCGAGGTGTTGTCGATGTCGAGGACGATCGCCTGCTTGGCACCCGTGGTGTTGGCGGCGGCACGGGAGTCGATGTAGGACTGCGCCGGGCCGGTGACGGCGGCGACGTCGGTCAGCCACTGGGACTCGGTGACGGTCGAGTCGGCGGCCTGCGCGGGCAGGGCCGCGGCGAACGTCAGCGCGACGCCGGCCACTACGGCCACGGCGCCGGCGCGTGCGGTGAGACGGTTCATCGTGTGGGTGCTCCTCAGATCACGGCAGCCAGCAGTGAGGTACCGGTGGCAGTCGTTCCGCAACACTGCTGAGGGCGGGTGTGCCGGAGGTGACTCCAAGGGGTCCGTTCGGCGACATATCTCCCATGATCCGCCCGGGAGTCTGTGAATGAGCCGTGAGAACCCGCACGCCCCGTCCCCGTTCCCGACGGCCTGCACCCCTTCCTATCTGATGACCCGTCAGCTTCAATGGGTGTGTGATGGGACACGCAGGGGCGGCTGCCGCCGCCGTCCGCTACCTCAGGTCGTCCGGAAGCGCTCCGGCCGCGCAGCCTGTCGAGGCGCTGCCGCGGCCGGAGCTCCGCTGCGTCGCGGACGACGAGCGCGCACCGGTCGACCACGGCGAATTCCGGCGCGTGCTGGGCCACTTCGCGACCGGCGTGACGGTGATCACCGCCCCCGCGGCGACCGGCGAGCCCGGTCCCGCCGGCTTCGCCTGCCAGTCGTTCTCCGCGCTCTCCCTCGACCCGCCGCTCGTCGTCTTCATGGTCGGCCGTACGTCCACGACCTGGCCCCGCATCGCCCGCGCCGGCGTCTTCTGCGTCAACGTACTCGGCGCCCGCCAGGGCGAGTTGTGCCGCGGCTTCGCGATCAGCGGCACGGACAAGTTCGCGGGCGTGCCGTACGACGCGTCCCCCGTCTCCGGCTCCCCGCGCCTGACCGGCGCCGCCGCCTGGATCGACTGCACGATCCACGCGGTGCACACCGGGGGCGACCATCTGATCGTGGTGGGCCGGGTGGACGCGCTGGGCACCGAGGTCCCCGACGAAGCACCGTTGCTGTTCCACCGGGGCCGGTTCGTCTGAGTTCCCCTGAGTAACCCGTGCTCCGATTCTGAGTCGGCGTACTCATGAAGGTCCCTCTCCCCTCCGGCAGCCTTGCTCTCGGAACGATTCGAGCATTCGACCGGGGGGACCCAACCATGAGCAAGCGCACGCGCGTCGCCGTTCTCACCGCCGCCGTGATATCCACCGCCGGACTGCTGTCCGCCTGTTCGTTCAGCACGGCGGACGCCATGTGCAGTTCGGGCGAGTACCCGGTGCTGGTCCCGGGCAGCACCATGCGCGGCGCCTGCGTGACGAACGGCGACGCCCCGCCGAGCGGCTACGTGCGGTACCCGAAGGGCAAGGTGCCCCAGCACGTCGACGACAAGTGGGACACGTACTGGCAGACCCACACCGTGGACACGAAGGGGCACATCACCGCCGCCCCGTAGCCGTCACGCGAGGGCCACCCGTACCGGCCCCGCGACCGGCCGCCGCCGGATCACCAGCGCCATCAGCGCCGCCACCGCGCACAGCGCCCCGGACACGTACCAGACCATGTCGTACGAGCCGAACGCGTCCCGTGCGACCCCGCCCAGGAAGGCCACCAGCGCCGCGCCGATCTGGTGCGAGGCGAGGACCCAGCCGAAGACGATCGCGCTGTCCTCGCCGTACTGCTCGCGGCACAGGGCGAGGGTCGGGGGGACCGTGGCGACCCAGTCGAGGCCGTAGAAGACGATGAAGAAGATCATGGGCGGGTGGACCGTGGGGGCCAGCAGCATGGGGAGGAAGAGGAGGGAGATGCCGCGCAGGGCGTAGTAGACGGCGAGCAGGCGGCGGGGTTCGAAGCGGTCGGTGAACCAGCCGGAGGCGATCGTGCCGACGACGTCGAAGACGCCGATCACCGCGAGCAGCGAGGCCGCGGCCGTGATGGGCATGCCGTGGTCGTGGGCCGCGGGCACGAAGTGGGTCTGGATCAGGCCGTTGGTGGAGGCTCCGCAGATCGCGAAGGTGCCGGCCAGCAGCCAGAAGGGTCCGGTGCGGACCGCCTTGAAGAGCACGGAGACCGTACGGCGGGCCGCGCCCGTCACCGGTTCCGGCTTGGGCACGAACTCGACCGCGCCGTACGGCTTCGCACCCACGTCCGCCGGGTGGTCGCGCAGGAGCAGCCAGACGAACGGGACGACGGCGAGGGCCGCGAGGGAGACGGTCACGGCCGCCGGGCGCCAGCTGTGCTCCTCGACGATCCAGGACAGCAGCGGCAGGAAGATCAGCTGGCCGGAGGCCGAGGCGGCGGTGAGGATGCCGGTGACCAGGCCCTTGCGTGCGGTGAACCAGCGGTTGGTGACCGTCGCGGCGAACGCCAGCGCCATCGAACCGCTGCCCAGACCCACCAACAGGCCCCAGCACAGCAGGAGTTGCCAGGGGGCGGTCATCCACACCGTCAGACCGGAGCCGAGCGCGATCACGGTCAGCGCGACCGCGACGACGCGCCGGATGCCGAAGCGGTCCATCAGCGCCGCCGCGAAGGGGGCCGTCAGCCCGTACAGCGCGAGGTTGATGGAGGCCGCGGCCCCGATCGTCCCGCGCGACCAGCCGAACTCCTGGTGCAGCGGATCGATCAGCAGCCCCGGCAGCGACCGGAAGGCCGCCGCGCCGATGATCGTCACGAAGGTGACGGCCGCGACGAACCAGGCGCGGTGGATGCGGACACGTGAGGTGGGCCGGGCTTCGGTCGGAGCGACGGTCGGTTCGGTTGTCTGGGTCACGCCATACAGCTTCCGGCCTGCGGCCCATCCGGGCGACTGGCCCGAAGGACAGCATTCGCTAGGATCGGGCCATCACCAACGGGCGGCACGAACAAGCATCGTGCCCACGGCCCTGCCCTCCGGCGGGTCGATCAGAGAGACGCGCACGTCGGAGAAACCGTGCCCCGTCAGGATGCGATCCCAGTCGTCCGGGGTGCGGTCGTACCGAAGCCCGGTTTTGGCGGGTTTGAGGCCTTCGCCGCCGGGAGGCAGGTGCGAGAAGGCCAGAGTGCCGCCCGGCGTCATGCGCGAGTGGACCAATGGAAGCAGGGCATCCGGATCGACGAACCACACAGCACCGAAGATCGAGAGCACCACATCGAACGTCTCGGCCGTCTCGTTCAGGAACGCCGCCGCCTCCGCCGTACGGAACTCAATGCCCGGCAGATCACCCCAGCGCTCTCGCGCGACCGGCTTGCGTGCGGGGGCGACGTCCACCCCGAGACCAGTTGCGCCCAGGGTCACCAGATGGGCCAGATTGCTGCCGCTCCCCGACCCGAGTTCCAGTACACGGCGTCCGGCCACGGAACCCAGAACGCTCTCGTCCGGCCCGTGATCGGCGTACTGCGTCCAGTTCAGCCAGGTCGTCTCACCCCTGGCGTTCACGGTCCTGCGCGGCACACTCCCGACCGCGTATTTGTCCCAGGACTCGGCCAATGACATGCGGTGATCCTTCCTGACAAGAGGGGCCCACCCCCAACGTACGAGGGCAGGCCCCAACTCACCCGCGGCTCACTGCTACTTGGGCGAGTCGTGACACCCGGCGTGACACTGGTTGCAGTCGGCCGCATCCTCCATGCCCCACAGGTCCGGGTCGATCTCGAACCCGGCCGCCCTGATGGCCTTGATCGTCTGCCCAAGGACGAGCGGGCCGCCGGTCTCGGGGTCGCGCCCGTCCCGTGTCGTCCTGTCGTCGCTGACGCGCTGGACCTCGGTCCTCGCCCCCGGATGCTCCGGGACATGGTGGATGTACCGGCCGAAGTGCCGGTCGGTGAAGTGGTGGTAAGGGATCGAGTCGAGCATGAACGAGTGCCAGGCCTCGTCAACTTGCTCGGAGGGACCCAGGAGAAGGTCCGGGTTCTCACCGCACGTGACCAGGTAGGCGATGGCCTGTCCGAACTTGGCCTCTGCCAGTTCACGCGTATTCTCCGGGTTGCGGAGAAGGAGGGCCACCTCCCGCTCCCACACGTCCGGGGTGACGTACGCCTTCGGGTCTCGGATCACTACTGCCGTACTCATGCTCGCTTGCCTCCACGTAGTTGGGGTTCCGTGGTGCTCCGGTTGCGCCGGCCGCCCGCACATCGGGAACACAGGCACGGCGGCATGAGGCCGGTTGTGAGAGGTTCCCCGCCCTCACCCTCGTACAGGGTTCGTGACTTGGTCCGAGTGCCGTCGGCCTGCACCGTGTAAGCGCTGATGCGGATGGACATGCCGACCATGTTCCGGATCGGGCGCGACCATCGCGGCGACGTTCGAGGCGCCCCTCGGGCGTTGCGTCGACGTCACCTCCAGGGCGTCAAACCGGTGTCATTGGAGGCATGACGTGGCTACCCTCGGATCATGACGACTACGGCAGAGCGTGTGCGAATCCCCAACGACGTGCTGGCTTCCGTACGCAAGTCGATGAACCTGAGCCAAGACGAGTTCGCCCAGGGCCTGCGCGGTGCGGGCGAAGAACTGGGAGAACCGAACGACGCCTCCAAGCGACTGGTGCAACGCTGGGAGTCGGGTGAGACCAGGACGTGCCGCCCGCTGTACGCACGGGCACTGAAGCAGTTCACCGGTCGCACCCCTGAGTCGCTGGGGTTCGCGATCCCGATGGCACGCGTCCACTCGGACAAGGCAGGAGGCCACGACATGGAGGCTGGTGAAGTCGGCACGGTCGGCGACGTCGGCACGGGCTCGGAGCCGGAGCCGCAGAGCGAGTACTCGGGCATCTGGTTGTCCCGTTACGAGTTCTACTCGTCCAGCCGAGACGAGACGTTCGACTGCAAGCATCACGTCGTGATCGTCCAGCACGGCAACCGGCTGACAGCCCAGAGCCTGCCCGGAGCGTCGACCAACCCGGACAGCCCGTTGTCTCTGGATCTCACCGTTGACCGGAACGTCGTCACCGGCACGTGGACCGAGCAGACAGCGGCCAACGGGTACTACCAGGGCGCCAGGTACCACGGCGCCGTTCAACTGCTCACCGAGCCCACGGGACGGCGCATGACAGGCAAGTGGGTCGGGTTCGGCAAGGACTTCGACGTGAACACGGGCCCGTGGGAGCTGCGCCTGCTCGACCGATCGACGGGCCGCGCGAGTATCGAGCGGTATTCGACGACACCGCAGTGAGCAGTGCACCACCCTGGCCCGAACGACAGCATTCGCTAGGATCGGGCCATACAATCGGGTCATGGCCACAGTCACCGCGACCGCCGCAGCCACCGCCACCGACGGTTTCCGCCCGCACCGTGTCGTCGTGCTCGCGCTCGACGGGCTGCTCCCCTTCGAGCTGGGCATTCCGCACCGGATCTTCGGCCGCCCCAGGGACGCCGAGGGGCGGCTGCTGTACGAGGTCGTGACGTGTTCGGTCCGGCCGCCCGGCCCCGTCGACACCGACGCCGACTTCGCCATCCAGGTCCCGAACGGGCCGGAGGCGCTGGCCACCGCCGACACGGTGATCGTCCCGGCGTCGTACGAACTCGGCCCGGTCTTCGAGGAGGGCGTCCTCACCCCCGAACTCGCCGCCGCCTTCGCCCACATCCGCCCCGGCACCCGGCTCGCGTCGATCTGCACGGGCGTCTACGTCCTCGCCGCCGCGGGTCTCCTCGACGGGCGCCCGGCGACCACGCACTGGGCGGACGCCGAGCGGTTCCAGCAGCTCTTCCCGCGGATCGAGGTCGACGCGGACGTGCTGTTCATCGACGACGGCGACGTGCTGACCTCGGCGGGTGTCGCGGCCGGGATCGATCTGTGCCTGCACATGGTCCGCCGGGACTTCGGCACGGCGGTCGCCAACGACGTGGCCCGCCGCACCGTCGTACCGCCGCACCGCGACGGCGGGCAGGCGCAGTACATCCACCGGCCGGTCCCCGACCCGCAGTTGGCGACCACGACCGCCGCCCGCGCCTGGGCGCTGGGCCGGCTGCACGAGCCGATCCAGCTGCGCGACATGGCGGAGCAGGAGGCGATGTCCGTGCGCACCTTCACCCGCCGCTTCCGCGAGGAGGTCGGGGTCAGCCCGGGCCAGTGGCTCACCCAGCAGCGCGTCGAACGCGCCCGGCACCTCCTGGAGTCCACCGACCTGTCCATGGACCAGGTGGCCACGGACGCGGGCTTCGGCACCGCCCAGTCGATGCGCCAGCACTTGCAGACGGCGCTCGGGGTGACCCCTACGACGTACCGCCGGACGTTTCGCACCGGCGGCGGTGGTGGTGGCCGGGGCAGCGGGTCCGAGAGGTACGGCGGTGTCGGCGCCGCGCCCTGAACCCGTGCGCCGACTCCGCCGAAGCGCTTCACGAACCCTGCCAACTCCCCTTCGCAACAAGCGACTTCAGGGACCGAGCGGTCTGGCCCGGTCCCCGCCGTCGGCCACCGTCCCGCCGCCGGCACCCCCGTCCGCCACGGCGACATCGGCTCCCTCCGACACCCGGCCCGCCCGGCCCTCCCCCGCCACCCGGCCCGCGCGCCGCGTCTCGCCCCACCACCCGGTCACCGTGAGCAGTCCGGTGAGGCCCACACCCGCCAGGATCGCCGTCGACGGCGCCGTCACCCTGAGCAGCGCCCCGGCCAGCGACCCCGTCGCCGCGTAACCCGCCCCCGCCGCCGCGTACATGACCGAGTAACCGGCGGCCAGGGCGCCGGGCGGCAGCACCTCGCGCAGGGACAGGTTGCGGGTGATCATCGCGCCCGACTGGAGCGTGCCGCCCACCACGAGCGCGACCGCGATCCCGGGCGTGCCCGGTATCAGCGCGGCGAGGGTCACACACGCCGAGGTCCCGGCCATCAGCACGAGGCTGCGGGTGCGCAACAGCCCCGGCCAGCGGCGAAGGCCGTAGAGGAAGGCGCCGAGGCCGCCGCCCACCGCCATCCCGGCCAGCAGCGGACCGGACCAGCCGACACCGATGCCGCGCTGTTCGAGCAGGGCGGGCAGGACGAGTTCGGACAGGCCGAGCAGGGTCATGCTGGCCGCGCCCGTGACATAGACCGGCCAGGCACCGGCCAGCACCCGGAGCGGCGGAGCGCCGGTCCCGCCGGCCGCGCCCGCCCCGTCCGTGCCGCCCGCGCCCCATCCCGTCGGCAGCAGCCACAGCCCCGCGACCGAGGACGCCATCAGACCGGCCGCGAGCAGCAGCGGAACGCGCGGCGCGACGCCGAGCGCCAGCCCGGCCACGGCGGCCGGGGACAGCGCCCAGACCCCCGCCGTGAGTATCGACTCGACGGACAGCGCCTGGGCCACGGACCGCTCCGGCACCAGGGAGCTGAGCAGGGTGCGCAGCGCACCGGTCGCTGCGGACGGGGCTGCCCCGGCGAGACACGCGAACCCGGCGAGGACGACGGGATGCGCGCCCGGAAACGACCCGAGGCCCAGGAAGCCCGCCGCGCCGAGCCCGAGCCCGACCGCCAGTTGCCCCCGGGCCCGCTCGGGCCGCAGCCGCATCCCGAGCACCGGGGCGCCGACGATCTCCCCGAGCACGTACGCCGCCGCGATGATCGCGCCCAGCGAGTAACCGCCCGGCCGCTCGCGCACCAGGAAGACCAGGGCGAGCGGGGCCATGGCCACGGGCATACGGGCGCCGACGGCGGTGCAGGCCCAGGTCAGGACCCGTCGGGAGACAACGTCGCGGTAGGTCATGCCAGCACGCTACGGGCCGTCACCGACAACGCCCCACGGGATTTTCCCCACCTGTGGACAACTCCCGCCATGCCACCGTCGAACGCGGGCACGTACGGTCGTCAGAACGTCAGAACCCCGCGCGCGACCCGCCCCGCCTCCAGGTCCCCCACCGCCTTCTCGAAGTCCTCCACCGGATACGTCCTGGTGACCAACTCGTCGAGCAGCAGCCGCCCTTGGCGGTAGAGCTGGGTGTACAGCGGGATGTCCCGCTGGGGTCGTGACGATCCGTACCGGCAGCCGAGGATCGACTTGTCCAGGAACATCGACGAGACGAGGAAGGACGCCTCGGCCGTCGCGGGTGCCGTGCCGAGCAGGATCGCCTGGCCGTGGCGGTCGAGGAGGTCGACGGCCTGCCGGACCAGTTCGACCCGCCCGACGCACTCGAAGACGTGGTCCGCTCCCGTGGGCAGCAGATCCCGCACCCCTTCCGTGGACCTCAGGAAGTCGGTCGCGCCGAACGTCCGCGCCGTCTCCTCCTTCGCCGGGTTCGCGTCGACCGCGACGATCCGCGACGCCCCCGCGATCCGGGCCCCTTGGATGACATTGAGCCCGATCCCTCCGGTCCCGATGACGACGACACTCTCCCCCCGATCGACCCGCGCCCGGTTCAGCACGGCGCCGACCCCCGTCAGCACCCCGCACCCGATGAGCGCGGCGGACGGCATCGGGATGTCCTTGGGTATCCGCACGGCCTGCACGGCTTTGACCACGGTCCGTTCGGCGAAGGCGGAGTTGGAGGCGAACTGGTGGACCGGCTGCCCGCCCCGCGTGAACGGTTTCCCCGGCCGCCCGATGGCCTGCCGGCACATGGTCGGCCGCCCCCGGTCGCACTCGGCGCAGGTCCCGCAGTTGGCGAGCGTGGACAGAGCCACATGATCTCCGGGCGCCACATGGGTGACGCCCACACCCACGGCCTCCACCACTCCCGCACCCTCATGCCCCAACACCACAGGAACGGGGAAAGGGATGGTCCCGTCCACCACAGACAGATCGCTGTGACACAGCCCGGCCGCCGAGATGGCGACCAACACTTCCCCCGCCCCGGGCTCCCGCACCTCCAAGTCGTCCACGACCTGGATCTGCTTGCCGTCGAAGACCACACCGCGCATCAGACGACCCCCTTGGGTTCCCTGGGCAGACCGAGCACCCGCTCGGCGATGATCGTGCGCTGAACCTGGTCCGAGCCGCCGTAGATGGTGTCGGCCCGCGAGAAGAGGAACAGGTGCTGAAGCACGTCGAGTTCGTACGAGACGCTCGGCGACCAGTCGACCGGCCCCACCGCCGCCGCGGCCCCCCGCACCGACATCGCCAGCTCCCCGAGCCGCTGGTGCCACCCGCCCCACAGCAGCTTGGCCACACTGGGCGCCCCGGCGTCCCCGGCCCGCCCCAGCGTCCGCAGGGCGTTCCACCGCATGGTCCGCAACTCGGCCCACTGCCGCACGAGTCGATCACGTACGACGGGATCGAGCACGGCACCGGAAGCGACAGCGGCTTCAACGACCCGCCCCAACTCCCGTGCGAACCCGACCTGTTGGGCAAGGGTGGACACCCCCCGCTCGAACCCGAGCAGACTCATGGCAACGCTCCAGCCGCCCCCCTCACCCCCCACAAGATGCTCGCCCCGCGCCAACGCCCCGTCGAAGAACACCTCGTTGAACTCACTGGTCCCGGTCAACTGCCGGATGGGCCGCACCTCGACCCGCCCCGGCTGATCCATGGGCACCAGCAGAAAACTCAGCCCGTGATGCCGCCGCGACCCCGCCTCGGTCCGCGCCAGCACAAAACACCAGTCGGCCTCATGCGCGAGCGAGGTCCAGATCTTCTGCCCGGTGATCCGATACCCGTCCGCCTCCCGTACGGCCGCGGTCCGCACCCCGGCCAGATCGGACCCCGCCCCCGGCTCGCTGTACCCCTGACACCACAACTCGTCCCCGGCGGCGATGGCAGGCAGAAAACGTGATTTCTGCGCGTCACTGCCGTGCGCGATGAGGGTGGGCGCGAGCAGGTTCTCACCTATGTGCCCGGAACGCGGAGGAGCGGAAGACCGGGCGTATTCCTCGGCCCAGGCGACCTGTTGAGTGAGCGTGGCACTGCGATTCCCGTACCCGGACTCGGGCCAACCCAGCCCGATCCAGCCGCTTTTGCCGAGAGTGCGTTCCCAAGTCCGACGGTCCTGGCCGCAATCGGCGTGCGAATGGAGCCATTCCCTGGCCTCCCCGCGAAACACCTCATCGACGGCACTGAATCCATAATCCACAGGGCTCCCCTAAGAACACCGTCCAGGCCAACTCCCTGAAGGGGCGCGGGGAACTGCGCGACCAGCCCCCACGCACCCGCACCCGCCACACAACGCACCGCCCCCACCCCCTTAGGCGTTGGGCCGACTCCCTTCCCGCGCAGCCCTCTCCATCTCCTGCAACCGAGACAGCATCGGCATCGGGTCCACCCCCACAGACCCCGGCAAGAACTCCGCGATCTTGTCAACGGTCCACCCACCGGACGCGTACGCCGACCGCAGTTCCCGAGGCTGAGCCCACACTGCGATCTTCGGCCCGGCAACGGTATAGACCTGCCCGGTGATACCGACCTCGCGAGCGGCATCCGACAGCAAATACACCACCAGCGCGGCAACATCCTCCGGCGACCCGATCTCCGCCAACTCCATGGGAACGTTCGCCGACATCCGCGTACGAGCAACAGGCGCCACCGCGTTGGCGGTCACCCCGTACTTGTTCAGGCCCAGCGCGGCGCTCCGCACGAGCGAGATGATCCCGCCCTTCGCCGCGCTGTAATTCGCCTGCGAAACGGACCCTTGATGATTTCCACTGGTGAACCCGATCAACGTCCCGCCCCGCTGCTTCCGCATGACGGCCGACGCAGCCCGAAAAACAGTGAACGTCCCCTTCAGGTGCGTGGCTAGAACGGGATCCCACTCCTCCTCGGACATGTTGAAGAGCATCCGCTCCCTCAGAATCCCGGCAACGCACACCACACCGTCGAGCCGCCCGTACGAGGACAGCGCCACATCAACAACCCGCTGCCCACCAGCCATGGTCGAGATGTCGTCGGCAACGGCGACGGCCTCCCCGCCCACCGCCAGGATCTCCTTGACGACCCCCTCGGCGATCTCGCTCGTCGGCGACGCGCCGTCCATCGAGACGCCGTAGTCGTTCACGACGACCCGCGCCCCCTCGGCCGCCGCGGCGAGCGCGACCGCACGGCCGATGCCCCGGCCCGCGCCCGTGACGGCGACGACCTTGCCTGCCAAGAAGTTCCCCATGTCCGGCCCCTCCCGCAGTTTCTGACGGTCCGTTAGATTCGACTCAGATTCTACGACCCGTCAGATGCCTGAGGACAAGCCCCGGGGAGCCCCCGATGTCACTGCCGCCGTCACCGACGTCACCGCCGTCACTTGGTCCGGAGTTCCACGACATCGCCAAGCGCGTGAACAGCTGGGGCCGTTGGGGACCGGACGACGAGATCGGCACGCTGAACCTGATCACCGACGAGGTGGTCCGCGAGGCGGCCGCCGAGATCCGGACCGGCCGCCGTATCCCGCTGGCCCTCCCCCTCCAGGCCGACGGCGTGCAGACGGGGATGATCCCGGGCCGGGTCAACCCGCTGCACGCGATGGTGCAGATCAACCAGGAGCTGTTCGGCCCGGGCACGGTGGCGTGCAGCGACGACGTGGTGACGATGGGGCTCCAGGCGGGCACGCACTGGGACGCGCTGACCCATGTCTCGCACTCGGGGAAGCTCTACAACGGCCGCCCGGCCGGCACCGTGACGCCGCACGGGGGCGCCGAGTTCAGCGGGATCGACAAGGCGCGGCACATCGTCTCGCGCGGGGTCCTGCTGGACGTGGCACGGGCACGCGGCGTCGACCGTCTCGAAGGCGGGCACGCGGTGACCCCGGAGGACCTGGAGGCCGCCGAGCAACTCGCCGGCACCCAGGTCCGCGCGGGAGACATCGTGCTCGTACGGACCGGGCAGGTGCAGGTGTACCTGTCCGGCGACAAGCACGGGTACGGCTACCCCTCGCCCGGTCTCTCGATCCGTACGCCGGAGTGGTTCCACACGCGGGATGTCGCGGCGGTCGCCAACGACACCCTGACCTTCGAGATATTTCCGCCGGAGATCGAGGACCTGTGGCTGCCGGTGCACGCCCTCGACCTGGTCGAGATGGGGATGCTGCAAGGCCAGAACTGGAATCTCGAAGAGTTGTCCACAGCTTGTGGACAAGAGAACCGCTTCACGTTCTTCCTGTCCGCGATGCCCGAACCTTTCGTGGGCGCCACGGGAACCCCGGTGGCCCCGATCGCCATCCTCTAGGGCAGTCCGGTTTTGACGAGGGCCGGACTTACGGTCGGATGGCGGCGCGCTGCTGCCCGCCCCGAGCACGGCACCGCGCTGCCGCCATCCGACTCCGGCGCACCCGTCCCGGCCCCCGGCCCCGAGGGAACCCACGCCGAACACGACCCACACTCGCCGAGGGCCCCCGTCACCGAAGCCCTCGTCGTCCCCTCGCGGCGAATCGCTGCCCACAAGCGTGACCAAACGGTCACGTCGCGTCAACGCCCATTCGGGGATATGTTCCTTAAGTGCCATTTTGCCGCAGGGCGCGCACGGAAGCACAGCCCGGCGCATCTCCGCCGGGCACTTGCAGACAGCACCTACACGGCTTCGTACGCGAAGCCTTCGAAACCGTCGAAGCCCCCGTACGCCGTCACACCGCCCCCGAACGCGGCGGCCGCGTCCCGGGGTTGGCTGCCCCGGTCCAGCTCGCACCAGATGCGCTTGCCGGTGCCCTCGGCGCTCCAGCCCCAGCGGTCGGCGAGGCCGTCCACCAGCGCCAGTCCGCGACCGCCGGTCTCGTCACCGTCCGCGCAACGCGGCACGGGAGCCGTACAGCTGGTGTCGGCGACCTCGAGGCGGACCGTGGCTGACTCGTCCGCCTCGTCCGGCAGGGAGAGCCGCAGCACGGCCGGACAACCGGTGTGCACCACCGCGTTGGTGACGAGCTCGGAGACCAGCAGGATCAGCGTCTCCGCGAGCGGTTCGTCTGCTTCTATCCCGGACCCGGCGAGCCGGGAGCGCGCCCATCTCCTGGCCCGCCCCACCTCTGCGGGGTCGGGCCGGATCTCCAGCTGCACTTGAAGCACCTGCACCGCTCACACCATCCGAACCGGCGGACACATAGCCTCGCGCCTCACGAGGGCCACGATCGTAGCCATTTTCTGCATGGCCAGAACAACGACCGCAGCCAGGGTCACGGAACGTGAATCCCTTGCGAGACAGCATGATTGACGTTCCGTCACCCCAACAAGCGCTTCGGGCATATTCCAGCGCGAAGGAGTACGCGTGCGGGATACTGTGCGACGCTCATTGCGGGGAGTCGAACAGGCAGGGGTGAAAGCCCGTTCTGCCATACGAACTGCGGAGCGCACCGCCCGATCCGGAGCCGCCCCACGGGCAACTCCGGCATGGCTCGTACCTTGAACCACTCGCATCCCACACAAGGTACCGGAGCCCCGAGGCGACTCCGGGCCGTGACGAGTCACGCATAGGACACAACCCGATATCAACGCTGCGTGATTCCGACATGCCACGATCCGTGACACCGTTGTCGGAGCCGTTCCGATCTCCGCAGGCAGGCGCCCCATTACACCGCTCCGCCCACCAGGTCGGCCGCGAGCAGCTCCTCACTCTCCGTAGCACCGCCACCACGCTGGGCCCGCACCCACGCCCGTTTCAGATGCAGATGCACCTCGGACTCCCAGGTGAAGCCCATGCCGCCATGCACCTGAAGACAGTCCCGGGCCCCGCGCACGGCAGCCTCGTCGGCCAGCAACCTGGCCGCAGCGATGTCCACCGGATCCCCGGTCACAGCCGCCGCGTACACGGCGGCCCGCGCCACCTCGGCCCGCACCAGCAGCTGCGCGCACAGATGCTTGACGGCCTGAAACGCCCCGATCGGCTGCCCGAACTGCTCCCGCGTCCGGGCGTGTTGCACCGCGAGCCCACACACCCGCCCGGCCGTACCGAGCTGCTCGGCAGCGGTAAGAAGCACGGCGACAGGCTCGACACGCGCAGGCGCCGGCACCCGGTGCAACGGCGTCAACGGATCAACGGACCGCAGCGCTACGGCCCCCTCGGCCCCCGGCAACACGACATCGGCCTCGTCCAGCCACTCCACGAGCCGACCGTCGGCAGCGGCGACCACGGTCTCCCCGGTGGCGGCCCCCGGAACCACCCCGGCCGCAAGATGCGTAGCGACCAACGGCCCCGGCACCAGCGCCGCCCCGACCTCTTCGAACGCCAACACGGCTTCGGGCAGGCCGAGTCCGGCACCTCCGTCAGCTTCGGCCAACCGCAGGGAAAAGAGCCCAAGATCACCGAGGACCCGCCACAAACCCCGGTCCAGCGGAGGAGCGCCCCTTAGGGGCGCGGGGAACTGCGCGACCAGCCCCCACACACCCGCAGACGAAACACGACCAATCACATCCCTCATAGCCGCCTGCAAGGCCCTTTGATCATCCGTAAGTTGAAAGCGCATCAGCGACCCTTCGGCAACCCGAGAATCCGCTCGGCCACGATGTTCTGCTGAATCTGCGAGGTCCCCGCAGCGATGGTGTACGACAGCGACGACAACCGGTCGAGAACCCAAGGCCGTTCAAGGTCGAGAGAGTCAGGACCAAGCACATCCGCCGCCACGTCATACAGCTCCTGACGGGCATGCGAGTACCGGAGTTTGAAGACCGACCCACCCACACCCGGAACGCCCCCGGAGGCCTCCGCCTCGCTCACGTTCCACTGAGTCAGCCGCCACAACGCCCGGAACTCAGCGTTCAACCGCCCCAGTTGCCGCCGGAGCACGGGATCGTCCCACCGCCCGTTCCGCCGCGCCTCGCGAGCCAGCTCGCCCAACACCCGCCGACAGGCGACGACCTCACCCACAAAAGCCGTACCGCGCTCGAAGGACAGCGTCACCATCGTCACGCGCCAACCGTCGTTCTCGTCCCCCACCCGGTTGCCGACAGGCACCCGCACCTCGTCGAGGAACACCTCGGCGAACTCCGCGGTCCCGGCGAGCGTCCGCAGCGGCCGTACGGTGATGCCGGGCGCGTCCATCGGCATGGCGAGCCAACTGATCCCCCGGTGCTTCGGGGCATCCGCATCCGTCCGCACCAACAGCTCGCACCAGTCGGCGACTTCGGCGTGCGAGGTCCAGATCTTGGAACCGGTCACCACATAGTCGTCGCCGTCCCGCCACGCGCGCGTGCGCAACGACGCGAGGTCGGAACCGGCCTCGGGTTCACTGAACCCCTGGCACCACACCTCGTCACCACGCAGCACGGGCGGCAGCCACCGCTCCCGCTGCTCAGCACTCCCCTCCGCGGCTATCGTCGGCCCCGCGTGCAACAGCCCCACGAAATTGGCCCCCACGTAGGGCGCGCCCGCCTCCTCCGTCTCCTCCAGGAAGATCAGCCGGGTGGTCGGAGACGCGTCCCAGTGCACATCGCCGTACCCGGCGTCGTACAACATCCGCTGCCAGCCGAGGTCGTAGACGCGCCTGCCCGGCCAGTCGTCCGGAGACGGCTTCGGAGGCAGCGTGGGAAGGACCTTGGCCAGCCACTCCCGCAGTCGGGCCCGGTACTCGTCCTGTTCGGCCGTGTACGAGAGGTCCATTACCGGTCGAGGTCCAGGCCCAGCATGCGGATCGCGTTGCCCCGCATGAGCTTGTAGACCGTCTCGTCGTCGAGGCCCTTGACGTGGTCGAGGGCGACTTCCTTGGTGTGCGGGAAGGTCGAGTCGACGTGCGGGTAGTCGGTCTCGAAGGTCGCGTTGTCCCGGCCGACCACGTCCAGCGAGGCGACCCCGTGCTTGTCGCGGAAGAAGCAGCAGAACATCTGGCGGTAGTAGTACGTGGACGGCGGGTCGGGGATGAGGTCCCGCACCCCGCCCCACGCGCGGTGTTCCTCCCACACGTCGTCGGCGCGCTCCAGGGCGTACGGGATCCAGCCCATCTGCCCTTCGCTGTAGGCGAGTTTGAGGGTCGGGAACTTCACCAGGACCCCGCTGAAGAGGAAGTCCATCATCGAGGCCATGGCGTTGTTGAACGAGAGGGAGGCCTGTACGGCGGGGGGTGCGTCCGGCGATGCGGCGGGCATCTGGGAGCTGCTGCCGATGTGCATGTTGACGACCGTCCCCGTCTCCTGGCAGGCCGCGAAGAACGGGTCCCAGTAGCCGGAGTGGATGGACGGCAGCCCGAGGTAGGTGGGGATCTCGGAGAAGGTGACCGCGCGGACGCCCCGTGCCGCGTTGCGCCTGATCTCCTCGACCGCCAACTCGACGTCCCACAAAGGGATCAGGCACAGCGGGATGAGCCGGCCTCCGCTGTCGCCGCACCACTCCTCGACCATCCAGTCGTTGTAGGCGCGCACGCAGGCGAGCGCGACCTCCTTGTCGTGCGCCTCGGCGAAGGTCTGGCCGCAGAAGCGCGGGAAGGTCGGGAAGCAGAGCGAGCCCTCGACATGGTTGAGGTCCATGTCCGCGAGCCGCGCCTTGGGGTCCCAGCAGCCGCGGCGCATCTGCTCGCGGGTGATGCCCTCCAGGGTCATCTCGTCGCGGTCGAAGCCGACGGCGGCGATGTTGCGCTTGTACGGGAACTTGAGGTCCTCGTAGATCCACCAGTCGGTGGGCGGGCCGTCCGGGTCCATCGTGATCTGGTACTTGCCCGCCACGTAGGCGAGTTCACCGATCCCGGCGGTGAGCGGCTGGGGGCCGCGCTCGCGGTACTTCGCCGGCAGCCAGGTCTCGAAGAGGTGCGCGGGTTCGATCACGTGGTCGTCGACGCTGATGATGCGGGGCAGTTCGGTGGTCATGGGTTCCCCTCCGCCGGACGGTACTTATCTGATGACCCGTCAGATAGCATGTCACCTGACGAGTCGTCAGCCAAGGAGGGGGCACCATGAACGAGACGCCGCACTCCCTGAGTTCCGCCCGCACGCTGTGGGAACTGGTCGTCCGCCGCGCCAAGTCGACCCCTGACCGGCCGGTTTTCCTCCAGGACGACCGCGCCCTGACCTTCGGCGAGTTGCACGACCGCTCGGAGCGGGTGGCGGCGGGCCTGTACGGCATGGGTGTGCGCCCCGGCACGGTCGTCGCGTGGCAACTGCCCACCCGGATCGAGACCGCCCTGCTCTCCTTCGCGCTGGCCCGCCTGGGCGCGGTACAGACGCCGGTGATCCCCTTCTACCGCGACCGCGAAGTCGGCTTCGCGCTGCGGGAGTCGAAGGCGGAGTACTTCGCCGTACCGGGCACCTGGCGCGGCTTCGACCACACGGAGATGGCCCGGCGGCTCGGCGCGCGGGGGATCTTCGAGGCGTACGACGACGCTCAACTCCCGGACGGGGAGCCGTCCTTGCTCCCCGCGCCGCCCACCGACGGCACCTCGGTGCGCTGGATCTACTGGACCTCCGGCACCACCTCCGACCCCAAGGGCGTGCTGCACACCGACCGTTCGCTGATCGCGGGCGGCTCGTGCCTCGCGCACGCCCTGCGGCTGACGGCGGAGGACGTGGGCTCGATGGCCTTCCCGTACGCGCACATCGCGGGGCCCGACTACACGGTGATGCTGCTGCTGTACGGCTTCCCGGCGGTGATGTTCGAGCAGTTCGCGCTGCCGGACGCGCTGGAGGGCTATCGCAAGCACGGGGTGACGGTGGCCGGCGGGTCGACCGCCTTCTATTCCATGTTCCTTGCCGAGCAGCGCAAGCAGCCCGACCGGAAGGTGATTCCCTCGCTACGGCTGCTCGCGGGCGGCGGGGCGCCCAAGCCGCCGGAGGTGTACCACTCCGTCGTACGGGAGATGGGGGTCCAGCTCACCCACGGCTACGGCATGACCGAGGTGCCGATGATCACCATGGGCGACCCGGAGGACACCACCGAGAACCTCGCCACGACCGAGGGACGGCCCCCCGAGGGGATGGAGATACGGATCGCCGAGGGCGGGGAGGTGCGGCTGCGCGGGGAGGCCGTGTGCCAGGGGTACTTGGACCCGGCGCAGACGGCGGAGGCCTTCGACGCGGAGGGGTTTCTGCGCACCGGGGACCTGGGGGTCGTCACCGACAGCGGGCATCTCATCCTCACCGGGCGGCTCAAGGACGTGATCATCCGCAAGGGCGAGAACATCTCCGCGAAGGAGATCGAGGATCTGCTCGCCGCGCATCCGGACGTCGGTGACGTGGCCGTCGTAGGACTGCCGGACGCGGAGCGCGGGGAGCGGGTGTGCGCGGTGGTCGAACAGCCGCCGGGGGCCGGTGAGTTGACGTTGTCGGCGGTCACGGACTACCTGCGCGCGGAAGGGCTGTCCGTGCACAAACTGCCGGAGCAGCTGGAGATCGTGGACGCCCTTCCGCGCAACGAGACGCTGCGCAAGGTGCTCAAGTACAGGCTGCGGGAGCGCTATTCGGATCCCGGGACGGATCCCGGGACTACTCGGGCACCGTGAAGTAGCGGGCGAAGGCGGAGACGATCTCCGCCTCGCCGACCTTGCCGTCGCTGTCCGTGTCGAGGGCGTCGGCCGCCATGGCGGCGATGTCGTCGGGCACCCCGAGGGCCTTGAGGACGCGCACGGTGTCCGCGATGGTGGCCGAGCCGTCGCCGTCCGGGTCCGCGACGTCGAGGGCGGCGTGCAGGAAGGGGCGGCCGATCTCGGCGAAGCGCTCCGGGTTGTCGCGCAGCCGCTTGACCGCGCCGCCCACGAACTCCTCCCGGCTGACCCGCTGGTCGCCGTCCCGGTCCGCGATGCCCGCCATGCCCTGCCAGAACGCCTCCGCGCCGATGTACAGGGCCTGGCCCTTGTCGGAGCGGGCCGCCGTGCCGAACTCCGCGAGGAGCGCCTTGGCCGCCGAGTTGAAGTCCTCGCGGTCGATGAAGCCGTTGCCGTCCTGGTCGAAGGTGGCGAACCGGGCGGCGATGCGTCGCTCGTACTCGGTGCTGACCATGTCTTTCGGGCCGCCTTACTCATGTGGGGTGCGCTTGGCTGGAGCGTACGACGCCGGGACGGGTCCGGGAGCCGAAAACGTCGCTTGTACCAAGACCGGGGAAATTCCGAAACAACGGCGTCACCCCGGAAACCGACGCGTCACGCCGAGAGGGGGTCCGCCTCCTCTTCGGGGTCCTCTTCTGTGGCCGTCATCACATCGGGGTAGACGTCGAAGAGGCGGCGCACTCCGAGGGCGCCGAGAACCCGGTTGACGTGCGAGCCGTCGACGGCGCCCTGGGCCGGCAGGATCAGCCGCAGCTGCCCCTGGCAGGAGCGGATCAGCCGGCGGGCGGCGATCAGCACGCCGACTCCGCTGGAGTCGCAGAACAGGACCTCGGAGAGGTCCACGACCAGGCTGTGGTGACCGTCCGCCACCACGTCGTGCACCCGCTGGCGCAGCACCGGCGAGGTCACCAGGTCCAGTTCGCCGGACACGAGGAGCACGGACCAGCCGCCGCGCTCGCCGTCGTTCACTTTGAAGGCCACCATCGCGCCTTTCGCTAGCCGGAACTCCCGGAAACCGTCCGGAAACGGAAGCCGTACCTACGCTTCCTTGCAGCGCGGCTGCCCAGCGGCCGTTCCCTGAAACACGGCAACAGAAACGGAAACCGGTCCGAAGAGGCTTGTTTTAGTCGCCTTCGATCCTGTTCGATCAGTTGTGGACCGGGTAGGCGCACGTCCGCTACCACCCGCGCCCCCTCGGGGGCGTGCGATTGCACGAAGGGGCGTGCGCTGTCCGAGGTGCCGACTACATTCGAAGAGAAGGTGGGCGCACGCTTGACTCGGGCACGGACACGGTGAGGGGGCCGCATGGCGACGAAGGACGCACCGCCCCGATGGGACCGCAAGATGCAGCAGCGGCTGGCCCGCGGCGAGGCAGCGGCCCTCGGTGAGCTCTACGACCGCTTCGCCTCCCTCGTGCACGCCCTCGCCCACCGCGTCCTCGGCGACGAGCGCGCCGCCGACGGCATCACCCGCGAGGTCTTCGCCCACGTGTGGGAACACCCCGACGCCTACGACCCCAAGCAGGGCCCGCTGCGCTCCTGGGTGGCCGCGCTGACCGCCCGCCTCGCCGTGCAGCGGCTGCGCGCCACCGAGACCGCCGCCCTCGCCCAGGGCGGCCAGGGCTCCACCGAGGAACTGGAGCGCAAGGTCCGCCGCGCCTCCGTCGCCGCCCGCGCGGACTACATCGTCACGTCCATGCCCGCCCCGCTGCGGGCCGCCCTGGAGCTGGCGTACTTCCAGCGCCGCGACTACCGCCAGACCGCCGTCGACCTCGGCGTCACCGAGGACGAGGCCCGCCGCCGGCTGCGCCTGGGCCTCCAACTCCTGTCCACCGCCCACGACACCGGCGCACCGCCGGAACCAGCGGGACCCGGGGGTGCGGTGTGAGCGACGCGAACGACGAGCACGAGGCGTACGAGGGCGCTGCGGTGCCGCCGCGCATTCCCATGCCCCGGGCCTCCGTGGAGGACGGCGGGCAGCCGTTGCCCGAGCTCGACGAGTCCGCGTCCCGGCCCGCGCCGCTGGTACTGGAGCACCCGGTACTGAAGGCGCTGCTCGGCGCGTGGGCGCTGGCCGCGTGCTCGGCGGCCGAGACGGCGGCAGTGGAGGAGCACCTCGGCGAGTGCGGCGCCTGCGCGGACGAGGCGCTGCGGCTGCGCGGCGCGGTCGGCCTCCTCCACCCCGTCGAACCCCTCGACCTCGACCCCGGCCTGCGCACCCGCGTCCTCACCGGCTCCTTCGACCGCCGGCCGCCACGCATCCCGGTACCCGAGTGGGCGACGCCGTACGACGCCGAGACCGCGCGCCTGGACGCCCTGCTCCAGGACATAGGCGACGCCGAGTGGCACGCGCCCGTGCGGCTGCGCTGGTTCGACGGCCAGGCCCCGACGAGCCGTCGTACGACCGTCGCCGGGGTCATCGCGCACCTGCTGACCGTCGACGGCCTGGTCGCCACGGCGCTGGGCCTCGACGACCCGCTGACCGGCGAGACGGCCGACAAGGCCGCGAACCCCGCCGCGCGCACCGAGGCGTACTGGCGCGCCTCGTACTTCCCGCCCACCCGCTCCATCCGCGCACCCTGGCGCGAACAGAGCCACACCATCGTCCGCACGGTCTCCTTCACCGGCACCACCACCGGCAAACGGGCCGTCTCCTACGGCGACTTCGAGCTCCCCCTGCACGACGCGATGCTCGACCGGGCCTTCGAGTGCTGGGTCCACGCGGAGGACATCGCGGACGCGGTCGACTATCCCTACGAGCCGCCGGCCCCGCGCAGCCTCAACCGGATGATCGACCTCGCGGCCCGCATGCTCCCCGCGGTGCTGGCGGAGCGCCGGCGCCACGGGTTGGCCGCACCGGCCGAGGGCCGGCACCTGGTCCCGGCCGGAGACCCCGGCCGCAGCCTCCGCCTGGAGATCGAGGGGCACGGCGGGGGCGAGTGGCTGATCCCGCTCGACTCACCCGGGGCGGTGGGGTCGGCCGAGCGTGAAGTGGCCCATATCGCCCTGGACGGGGTGGAGTTCTGCCATCTGGCGGCGGGGCATGTGTCGCCGGAGGACGCGGCGGCGGGGCAGTTGGGGGATCGGGAGGCGATCAGGGATGTTCTGTTCGCGACGGCGAGCTTGAGCCGGATGTAGGCGGGCGGGTGCGGGTGCGTTGGGGCTGGCCGCGCAGTTCCCCGCGCCCCTAAAAGACGAAACTCAGCCCGAGTCAAGAAGGGGCGCGGGGCTGTGTCGATTTGCGGCTACGCCGCGTGGGCGCGAACGGCCCCCACCGGCCCGCAGCCGCCCACGCACCCGCCCTCCCCCGAGCTCCTAGGCGAACACAACCGTCCGGCGCCCGTTGAGCAGAATCCGGCGCTCGGCGTGCCATTTGACCGCCCGCGCCAGCGCCTGGCACTCCACGTCCCGGCCGATCGCCACCAGCTGGTCCGGAGTGACATCGTGACCCACCCGCTCGACCTCCTGCTCGATGATCGGGCCCTCGTCGAGGTCGGCGGTCACATAGTGGGCCGTCGCGCCGATGAGCTTGACGCCCCGCGCGTGTGCCTGGTGGTACGGCTTCGCGCCCTTGAAGCTCGGCAGGAAGGAGTGGTGGATGTTGATGATCCGGCCGTTGAGGGCCTTGCAGAAGTCGTCGGAGAGGACCTGCATGTAGCGGGCGAGGACGACGAGTTCGACGTTCTCCTCGCGGACGAGGTCCAGGACCCGCGCCTCGGCCTCGGCCTTGTTGTCCTTCGTCACCGGGATGTGGTGGAAGGGGATGTGGTACGAGTCCACCAGCTCGGCGAAGTCGGTGTGGTTGGAGACCACCGCCGCGATCTCCACGGGCAGCGCCCCGATCCGCGCGCGGAACAGCAGGTCGTTCAGGCAGTGGCCGAACTTGCTGACCATGAGGACGATGCGCATCTTCTCGTCGGCCCGGTTGATCTGCCAGTCCATGTGGAATGAGTCACCGATCGCCGCGAAGCTCGCGCGCAGCTTGTCCACGGTCACCGGCGGCTCCGCCGAGAAGTGGACGCGCATGAAGAACAGTCCCGTGTCGTGGTCGCCGAACTGCTGGCTGTCCTCGATGTTGCAGCCGGTCATGAAGAGGTAGCTCGACACGGCGTGCACGATGCCCTGCTTGTCGGGGCAGGACAGGGTCAGGACGTACTGGTCGGCGGGCGCCGCGGCTCGGGTGGACTGCGCGTTCATGCAGGACAGCGTCCCATATCCCCCCGAGAGGGGGGACCGGCGTCCGCCACCCGGACCGACGGCAACCGGGCGGCCGTGGCCGAGCCGCCCCGCGCCGACTCGCGGTCTACGCCGACCGCGTCATGATCTGCAGCACTTCCAGCGTGCGTGGCGGCGCGTCCGGGTCCTCTCCGTCGCTGGACGCCATCCGCACGTGCGCGTCGCGGGCCGCCCGCACCGCCTCGGGCCAGGCCTGGTGGTCGACGTACGCGGAGACCGGGGCGTCGGGTCCGACCTGGTGCATGATCCGCAGCACGCGCAGGACGGCGGAGTCGACGAGGGCCGCCTCCTGGGAGTCGCGGAAGATCGTGCCGACGTATTTCTCGGCGGACCAGTTGTCCAGCCAGGTGTCCTCGACGAGGCGGTAGACGGCGTCGGTGACGTCCCCGTACCCGTCGACCCCGGCCAGCCAGACGTTCTGCTGGAACACCGGATCGGAGAGCATGTGCAGCGCGGAACGCACGTTGCTGCGCCAGCGCCACCACGGCATGTCGTTCAGTGGCATGCCGCCCATGGTGGAGGAGCGACGGGGGCGACGGGAAGAGTTCTCCGGAGCTTGCACGGTCATCGATCGTACGTTCCTTGTCACACACACAGGAACGCCCCCCGTAATTCACCTCCAGGTCACCACTCGTTGACCCCGAGTCACTCCCGGGTTAGTGGTGTGGCGGAAGCGTGTGTGTACATGACCGGCAGTCGGCGCAACCGCAGCACCTTCCTCCCCACGATCACCCGGCGCGTCAGAGCCACCGCCATGTCGGCGGCGGCGCTGGTGGCATGCTCGTCGCTCGCGGCCGGCTGCGGGGTCATCCCCGGCACCGCGGGCTCCGCGGACGCCCCGATCACCGTCATGACCTGGGCGCCCTGGGACACCAACGCGACCAACAAACCCGGCATGCCCGCCATGGCGACGGCGTACGCGAAGTGGATCAACAAGCACGGCGGGCTCAACGGCCGCAAGCTCAAGGTCCTGACCTGCAACGACCACAACACCAGCGTCGCCGCGGCGCAGTGCGCCCGGCAGGCCGTCAAGGAGAACGTCGTCGCGGTCGTCGGCTCCTACAGCGAGTTCAGCGACTCGTTCTTCGCCCCGCTGGAGGGCGCCGGCATCCCGTACATCGGCGGCTACGGCGTGACGAGCGAGGAGTTCACCCGCGCCCTGTCCTACCCCGTCAACGGCGGCCAGCCCGCGCTGCTGGCCGGTCTCGGCAAGCAACTCGCCCCCGGCTGCGGCACGGTCACCCTGGTGCGGCCCGACTCCATCGCCGGCGACGACCTGCCTCCGCTGCTGAACGCGGGGCTCAAGGCGGGCGGGCACGCGGCGGCCAACGACCAGCTCGCGGCCGACAACCTCACCGAGTACTCCAGCCAGGCCACGCACGCGCTGGAGAACGCGTCCGGCGGCACCTCGTCGAGGGAGGGGTGCGTGGTGCCCTCGCTCGGGGACCGCACCGACACCTTCATGGACTCCTTCCGGCGGGCGCGCGCGGACTATCCCACCGTACGCACCGCGACCGTGCTCGGCAGCGTCGACCAGACCGAGATCAACGCGACGGGCGGGGCGTCCGGGCCGTACGAGGGGTCGTACATCACCGGCTGGTACCCGGTCGCGGGGGACCCGCGCTGGGACCCGATGAAGAAGGCCGTCAACGAGGTGGCCTTCGGCGACAACCGCATCGACCCGGCGGACGCGGGGGTGGAGACGACCTGGATCGCCTACACCGCGTTCAAGACGGTCGTGAACTCGCTCGGCAACGGCGAGGTGACCGCCGACACCGTACGGCGGGCCCTCGACGACGGCGTGAAGGTCACCACGGGCGGGCTCACGCCGACGCTCCGGTGGAGCTCCACCGACGAGGACGATCTCGCCTCCGTGGGCCTGTCCCGCCTGGTCAACGCCTCGGTGACCCTTCAGGTCGTACGCAAGGGCATTCTGGTGTCGGCGAAGAAAGGCTTCTTCGACATGACGGGCACCCTGGAGAGCGCGAACCTCGACTGAGGTCCGCGCCGTCCGTTCCTCCGCCTCAGAGCTGGGTCGGCTGGCGCTGGGTCAGGCCGTAGGTCTTCGCGATCGTGTTCCAGAGCGCGGCGGCCTTGGTCTTCTGGTTGCTGGCGACCCCGCTCGCCGCGTTCCCGGCGGCGGTCTGGCCGGTGGTGCGGGCCTGGCCCTTCTTGCAGCCGTGCTTGCCGGCGGCCTGGTCGGCCCAGGCCGCGTAGTGGTTGTCGGCCGAGGCGGACGCCTTCCACGCGTTGGTGAGCGCGGTCGTCAGGGCCGCGTTGTCCGGCAGCTTGTCCACTGTCAACTGCGAGAGTTTCGTGACCAGTTCGGTGCGCTGCGTGGCCGCGTCCCGCAGGTCGGAGGCGGAGCCGTCGAGGTTGTTGCAGGCCTTCACATTGCCGACGGCACTGATCACCGAGGCACGGCTGCTGCCGCTGTCGGCCAGCAACTTGTCGAGTGCGACGGCCTGTTCCTTCGCCGCGTCGGTACCCGCCGCCGAGGAACCCCCGGTCGCGGCCGACGTCGCGGCGACCGTCTTGTTGCCGTCGCTCTTGCTCCCGCCACCGCTGAGCAGCGCCCCGGCACCGACCCCGAGGACCGCGATGACGATCCCGACCCCGGCGATCAGCGGCACCCGCGAACGGCGCCCGCCCCGGCCGCCGTCGTCGTCCTGCCCGGGCGGGGCGTACGACGGATCGGCGTAGCCGGGCTGGGCGTACGACGGCTGCGCGTAGCCCTGCTGCCCGTGGCCCTGCTGTCCGTGGCCCTGTTGCCCGTAGCCCGGCTGCTCGGCCCGCGGCGGCTGCTGGAAGCGCGGCAGCTGCTGCGTGGACCCGGCCGGTGCCTCGCCGGTGCGGAAGAGGTTGTCGAACTCGGCGGGCGGCTGGCGGTCCTCCGCCCCGCCCGGCCGTCCCCCGTACCCGGGAGCGCCGCCCTGCGCGGGCACCGGCGGGAGGAACTGCGTGGGCTGCGCGTCGGGATGCGCGGCCGGCGGCATCGGCCCGGCACCGCCGGACACCTCGGGCGGCAGCGCCCCGGGCAGCACCGGCGGGATGAACTGCGTCGCCCCCTCGTCCATCGGCGCGGCCGGGACCGGCGGCAGGAACTGGGTGGCACCCTCGTCGCCGGGAAGGTTGACCACCGGCGGGATGAACTGCGTCGCGCCCTCGTCGGCGGGCGGCAGCGGGGCGCTCGGAAACGCGGACGAGGAGGAGGCCGTGGAGGCGGCGGGGGGCAGGGGCGCTCCGCCCGAACCGGAAGCTCCGTATCCGTAGCCGTAGTCCTGTGCGCCCGGTCCGTAGCCCGGTGCGCCCGCCCCGTACCCGGCGGGCTGCTCCGGGGCGTATCCCGGTGCCGACGAGTACTCCTGGGCGTACGACTGCTGCTGCACGCCGTAGGCCGCGTGCTGGGCGCTCTCCTGGGGCAGGGCCCCCGGCTGGCTCGGGATGCCCTCCTGGGCACCCCACGGGGACGGCTGCTCGGGGGCGGCGCCCCACTGCTGCGGCTGCTGCGCGTCGCCCCAGCCCTGGCCCGGCGGCGGGGCCGGCGTCCGGTGCTGCGGGTCGTGCCCCTGGTCCGGGCCCCACGACCCGCCCCAGGCCTGACCGCCCGGGGGTGTGCTCGGCGGCTGCCCTGCCGACTGCTGGTCACCGCGTCCGCCCGTCATACCCGGAAGGAGGGGTTCACCTCCGTCGGAGGGCAGCACGATGCCTTCGCGCGCGAGCCGCGCCGAGGGCTCCTCGCCCTGTCCACTCTGCGTCACCGGGACTCCTACGAATGGGGGACCTTCGGGATCGTCGGTTCACGCTACCGGGTACCCCGAGCCCGGTGCCACGCAGCACTGGACTGGACCTCTCCACTTGTGACCTCGGTAACAACTCCGGCCCCTCATCCGCGCCAAATCCCGTTCTACGCCCTCCTTTCACCACGGGATCACCACCGGAGGCTTCCTTCACTCCCTGTTCACGCGGCGGCCTGCAACTCCATCCGCGCCCCGAACTCCCGCACCACCGGCTCGTCCCGGTACGGCTCCAGGCGCTGCTGGAGGTCCTCCAGGTACTCGGCGCCCCGGTTGGAGCGCAGCGAACCGAGCAACTCCACCGCTTTCAGGCCCGTGTTGCAGGCCTGCTCGACCTCGCGCTGCTGCACCTGCGCGCTCGCCAGCAGGACGTAGCCGATGGCCCGGCGGCGGGCCCGCGACTCCGGGTGCCCGTCCAGGGACTCCTGCGCGCACCTGGCCGCCGCCTCGGCCTGCCCGAGATCGCGGTGGCAGTGCGCCAACTCGTCGGCGAGATACGCCTCGTCGAAGTGCCCGATCCACGCCGGGTCGTCCCCGGACGAGGGATCCGCCGCGTCCAGCGCGCTCACCGCGCGCCCCGACGCCAGCTGCGCCGACCGCGCGTCACCCATCAGGGCGTGCCCGCGCGCCTCCGCCGCGTGGAACATCGCCTCGGCCCGCGGGGTCACGCGCCCGCGCGCCCCCTCCTGCGCCGCCCGCGCCAACTGCGCGATCTCACGCGGGTTCCCGAGCTGCGCGGCGAGATGGCTCATGGAGGCCGCCAGGACATACCCGCCGTACCCCCTGTCCCCCGCCGCCTGCGCGAGACGCAGCGCCTGGATGTAGTACCGCTGCGCCAGGCCGGGTTGACCGGTGTCGACGGCCATGTAGCCGGCGAGTTCCGTCAACCGGGCGACGGCGGCGAACAGTTCACGCCCCACGGCCTCGCGGTACGAGCCCGCCAGCAGCCCGGAGACGACGCTGTTGAGGTAGTGCACGACGACCGGGCGGACATGCCCGCTGCCGTACTGGTGGTCCAACTCGCCGAGCGCCTGCGTCATCGCGCGCACGGCCGCCACGTCGGAGGGGCCCACCCTCGGTCCCGCCGCGCGCGCGACCTGCGAGTCCGGCGAGGAGATCAGCCAGTCGCGGCTCGGCTCCACCAGCGCGGACGCGGCGACCGACGAACCGGACAGGAAGTCCCGCCGCCCCACGTCACTGCGCCACAGCTCACACACCTGCTCGATGGCCCCGAGGACGGTCGGCGAGAACTGAAGACCCACACCCGACGCGAGGTTCTTGCCGTTGGCCATGCCGATCTCGTCGATCGTGACCGTACGGCCCAGCTTGCGGCCGAGCGCCTCGGCGATGACCGCCGGAGCGCGCCCGCGCGGCTGCTGTCCCCGCAGCCAGCGGGCCACGGACGTCTTGTCGTAGCGCAGGTCGAGACCGTGCTCGGCGCCGCACATGTTGACCCGGCGGGCCAGCCCGGCGTTCGAGCACCCCGCCTCCTGGATGAGCGCCTGCAGCCGTTCGTTCGGCTGCCGCGCGACAAGTGGCCTTGCGGCCATGGCGTACCCCCTGGGAACAACCCCTGAAGCGAAAAGATCCGGCCGAGAAGATCAATGCCCAGCGAACATGGCGAAAATGCGAAGCATGCGAGGAATGCCGGGGTAAAGGCTCGCGCCCGCCCCTCACGTGGCTACCCCGATACCGCCCTCGGTCCTCCCGCGCGCCCCCGCACATGCATCCATGCGCCCCAGTTGCGGAATCGATGCTCCTCCCCCGCGCGCGCTACAGCCGTAACCCGAGGTGGGTGCGGGAGTTGTGTTGGGCGTGGAAGAGACGATCGCGGGCACCGAAGCCGCTCAGATTCCGAAGCAGCGCGGGGAATCGCTGCTGGAGACAGCCGTACGCTACGCCGAGGAGCGCCACTGGGACGTCTTCCCCGGCACCTGGCTGGAAGCCGTCGACGGGGTGCAGCGCTGCTCGTGCGAGGACCCCGCGTGCGCCGCACCCGGCGCACATCCGGCGCGTGAGGACTGGGCGACGCAGGCGACGGGCAGTGCGACGGTCGCGCGGCGGATGTGGCAGAAGCAGCCAGGGGCATCGATTCTGCTGCCCACCGGGCGGACGTTCGACGCGATCTCCGTCCCGGAGACCGCCGGGTTCCTCGCGCTGGCGCGGATGGAACGCATGGAGTTGACGCTGGGTCCTGTCACGTTGACGCCGTCGCGGCGGATGGAGTTCTTCGTTCTGCCGGGGGCTTCGGTGAAGGTGCCGGATCTGGTGCGGAAGATCGGGTGGTCGCCCGCCACTCTTGATCTCGTGGTGCTGGGTGAAGGTGCGTATGTGGCTGCGCCGCCCACGCGGTTCGGGTCTCGGGGGGCTGTGCAGTGGGCCTGTCGGCCGACCGCTGCGAATCGGTGGTTGCCGGATGCGGAGGAGTTGATCTCGCCGCTCGCGTATGCGTGTGGGCGGGATCGGTAGCGTTGGCGGGTGCGGGTCCGCTGTGGCTGGGCGCGCCCCGCGGCGGAGCCGCATATCGACACTGTCCCGCGCCCCTTAGGTAGGACCCCTGACCGTAGGCTGCAAGGTATGACGTCTGCTGCCGTGCGTGTGCGTGGGCTCTGGAAGCGGTTTGGGCAACAGATTGCCGTGGCCGGGATTGATCTGGAGTTGCCCGCAGGCAAGTTCATCGGGCTTGTCGGGCCGAACGGGGCCGGGAAGACCACCACCCTCTCCATGGTGACCGGGTTGCTGCGGCCCGATCAGGGGACGGTCGAGGTCGTCGGGCACGACGTATGGGCCGACCCCGTGGCCGTCAAAGCGCGGATCGGGGTATTGCCGGAAGGTCTACGACTGTTCGAACGACTCTCTGGACGTGAACTCCTCGGCTACAGCGGACGGTTGCGGGGGCTGCCCGGTGCCGAGGTCGACAAGCGGGCCACTCAGCTGCTGGACGTGCTCGATCTGGCGGGGGCGCAGCACAAGCTCGTCGTCGACTACTCCACCGGTATGCGCAAGAAGATCGGGCTCGCCGCCGCTCTCCTCCACAATCCCGAAGTCCTGTTCCTGGACGAGCCGTTCGAGGGTGTCGACCCGGTCTCCGCGCAGACCATCCGGGGCGTCCTGGAGCGGTACACCGCCTCCGGCGCCACCGTCGTCTTCTCCTCCCACGTCATGGAACTCGTCGAGTCCCTCTGCGACTGGGTGGCCGTGATGGCCGCCGGCCGCATCCGCGCCCAGGGCACCCTGGCCGAGGTGCGCGGCGAATCCCCCACCCTCCAGCAGGCGTTCCTCGAACTCGTCGGCGCGGGCGCCCGCGACCACGGCTCCGACCTCGACTGGCTGGGCGGCGGCACCCGATGACCGACACGATCACGCCCCCGGCCTCGATCACTCCGGTCGTCGTACGCCTGAAGCTGTCGTTGCTGCGCAACGGTCTACGGCAGTCCGGTGGGCGGCGGGCCGCGTATGTCGCGTCGGCGGTCGTGGCGCTGCTGTTCGCGGCGCTGCAACTGCTCGGGCTGATCGCGCTGCGCGGGGACGCGCACGCGCACTCCGTGGTCGTCATCCTGGTGGCGGTGCTGGGGCTGGGCTGGGCGGTGATGCCGCTGTTCTTCCCGACCGGCGACGAGACCCTCGACCCGACCCGCCTGGTGATGCTGCCGCTGCGGCCGCAGCAGCTCGTACGGGCGCTGCTGGCGGCCTCGTTGGTCGGTATCGGGCCGCTGTTCACGCTGGTGCTGCTGCTCGGTTCGGTGATCGCGGTCGCGCACGGCGCCGCCGCGTACGTCACGGCGGTCCTGGCGCTCCCGCTCTCCCTGCTGGTCTGTGTGGCCCTCGCGCGGGCCGTCGCCGCCGCCAACATCCGCCTGCTGACCAGCCGCAAGGGCCGGGACCTCGCGGTGCTGAGCGGGCTGGTGATCGCGGTCGGGGCGCAGTTGGTCAACTTCGGTGCGCAGCGCCTGGGTTCGTCCGGGCTGTCCCAACTCGACCCGGCGGCGGAGGTGTTGCGCTGGGTGCCGCCCGCGTCGGCGGTCGGCGCGGTGGACTCGGTGAGCAAGGGTTCGTACGGCCCGGCGACCGTCCAACTGGCCCTGTCGGTAGGCGCTTTGGCGACCCTTCTCTCCCTCTGGTCGCGCAGCCTCACCAAGTTGATGACCTCGCCCGACGGCTCCACCCTCCAGTCCGCCGAACCGGCCGCGAGGGACAAGGCGTCCGCCGACGGCCTGGCCCGCCTCCTCCCGGCCGGCCGCACCGGAACGGTCATGGAACGCAGCCTGCGCTATGTCTGGCGCGACCCCAAGACCAAGGCGGCGTGGGTGACTTCACTGGCAATCGGTCTGATCGTGCCGGTGTTCAACGCGTTGCAGGGCACCGGCTCGGTCTACTTCGCGTGCTTCGCCGCCGGGATGCTCGGCATCCAGATGTACAACCAGTTCGGGCAGGACACCTCGGCGTTCTGGATGGTCGCGACGACGATCTCCACGACCAGGGACGCCTACGTCGAACTCCGCGCCCGTGCAATGGCGTTGCTGCTGATCACCGTGCCGTACGCGGCGCTGGTGACCGTCCTCACGACGGCGATGCTCGGCAACTGGCACCGGCTCCCGGAGGTCCTCGGCCTCTCCTTCGCCCTCCTCGGCGCGATGCTCGCCACCGGCGCCTGGACCTCGGCCCGCTTCCCCTACTCCATCCCCCAGGGCGGCCACAAGAACGTCGCCCCCGGCCAGGCCGGCCTCGCCTGGATCTCCATCTTCGGCGGCATGATCTCGGCGGCCCTGCTCTGCTCCCCCGTCATCGTCCTCACGATCTGGGCCAACGTCAGCGCGGGCGGCGATCAGTGGAGCTGGGTGCTGCTGCCGGTGGGGGCGGGGTACGGGGCGGCGATCACGTATGCGGGGCTGCGCTTGGCGGCACCGGGGACGGCGAGGCGGTTGCCGGAGATCCTGGCGGCGGTCAGCAAGGGGTGACTTACGGCTTTTGTCTTGTGTCTTTTATCTTTAGGGGCGCGGGGAACTGCGCGACCAGCCACAACGCACCCGCACCCGCCAATCAACCGAACTCCCCACCCCCGTAAGCGATCTCACACCAGCACCCCATCAAGAAACGGCTCAATAGCCGCCCGCCAGGCCTCAGGCTGGTCGTAGAAGACAAGATGCCCCGCGTCACTCACCTCGGCGTACTCCCCCCTGGGAAGGACCCGCACCATCTCCTGCGCCTCCGCCCGCCCCAGCTCCCCGTCCAGCCCCCGCACCACCAGCGCGGGACACTGCACCTGAGCCAGTTCCTCCCAGTGCGCGTCGTACACCCACGTCTCCCGCGACTTCAGCATCTGCTCCGGCTCGAACACCGGCCGCCACCCGTCGGGAGACTCGTGCATGACCTCGGCGTAGAACTCCCCCCGGGACGGGTTCGGCCGCTCGACCCACGGGTCGTCCTCGCCGAACCACTTGCGGACGTCCGCGAGCGTGGCGAAGGGCACGGGCCAGGACTTGAACCAGTCGGACCACTCCCGCTGCGAGGCCGCACCCAGCGCGGACGCCCGCATGTCGCAGATGATCAGCCCCCGCACCAGATCGGGGCGCTTCGCGGCGAGCTGCCACGCGGTCAGCGCGCCCATCGCGTGGCCGATGAGGACGACCGGGGCGAGCCCCAGCTGTTCGAGCGCGGCCTCCGCGTCCTCGACGTAGGCCTCACGGGTGAACGCCGCCTGCGGCGGCTTGTCGCTCTGGCCGTGGCCGCGCTGGTCGAGTGCGACCGCGCGGTGCCGCTCGGAGAGCCAGCGGGCGGTGGACGCCCAGTGCGAGGCGCGGCCCATCAGGCCGTGCAGTAAGAGAACTCCGGGTGCCCGCTCGATCTCCCCCAGCTTGGGAGGGTCCGCGAACTCCCATGCGGCCAGGCGTACGCCGCCTGCTCCGGTCACGTCGATGCGCCGCGCCATTGGTCCTGGCACCCCCCTAGCCACGCTCTGCCGCTTGTGCCGTTCGTTCTTGCTTCCGTCTCTTCTCTTGCTCGTCTCTTCCTACAGGTCACGCCCCGCGCGTTTCATCACCCACAGGTTATCGAATACAGATTCGAAAATGCGGTCCCCGGCCGCAACACCCCTCGTTCGAGTGACCCGGCTCAAGGAATGATCGCCGCCGCCGAGGGGAGATCTTCACCGGGAGGCGGACCGCTCGGGGAAACCGGTCCGAAGGGGATGACCTTGAGAGCTCGGGGCTCCGGGTCAGCACAGGGGAGGACAGGCCCCGGCGCCGCACGGCGCCGGGGCCACCCCCACGTTTGCGGCACATCCTCCCGCCCCCTCACGGTCATATGCCTCTCGCGACAGCCTGGCACGCGAAGCGTCCCAGCGCTGCGATTCAGCGCACTGAATCTTGGAAACTCAGCGACCGGCGGAACGCCACAACAGCCGCTCCAGCCCCACGAGTTGACGGCCCCTTGACGCCCCCGCCGCGCTCAGGACGTGGTCAGCGCTTGGCGACGAACACATGCGAGGCGATGTCCGAGTCCAGCTCGGCCGCCTCGCCACCGCTGCCCACCAGCACCCCGCCGGCCGACTCCGTCACGCTCACCACCGAGCCGGGCTGCACGCCCGCGCGGCGCAGCGTGTACATCAGCTGGGCGTCGGTCTGGATGGGCTCGCCGATCCGGCGCACCACGACCGTCTTGCCGTCCAGGCCCGGGTCCAGCTCGGCCAGCGACACCATGCCCTCGTCGAGGAACGGGTCGGCCCCGTCCTTCTCGCCCAGCTCCTCGAGACCGGGGATCGGATTGCCGTACGGCGACTCCGTGGGGTGGCGCAGCAGCTCCAGGACCCGCCGCTCCACGGCCTCGCTCATCACGTGCTCCCAGCGGCAGGCCTCGGCGTGCACCTGCTCCCACTCCAGGCCGATGACGTCGACGAGCAGACACTCGGCGAGCCGGTGCTTGCGCATCACGCGCGTGGCGAGCCGGCGGCCCTCGTCCGTCAGCTCCAGATGGCGGTCGCTGGCGACGGCCACCAGGCCGTCGCGCTCCATGCGCGCCACCGTCTGGCTCACCGTCGGGCCGCTCTGGTCGAGCCGCTCGGCGATGCGGGCGCGCATGGGGACCACACCTTCCTCCTCCAGCTCGAGGATGGTGCGGAGATACATCTCCGTGGTGTCGATCAGTCCGGACATACGTGCCCCTCGATTACCTCTGCCCGAAGCTCGGCGGCTCCGCGGCGCGTGCGCTGGCCCTGGACTCAATTCTGACGCATCGCACTGACAACCGTGCCGCGCCGTTGAAACCAGCCGGTTACGGCGGTCCGCACAGCCCCTCTCCGCCCGCTCCGCAGCGGACCGGATCGCCCTCGACGCCGTATTGACATCCACTTGGTCCAGACCGCACGGTGATCCGCGACACAAACTCACCGAGGGGGCTCCCGCATGAGCGACCGTACGCCGGCCGGCCAGTTCTTCGACGCCGCGATCACCCTGCTCCAGCGGGTCAGCGACGAAGAGGCCGACTCCGTCGGGGCGGCCGGCACGCTCCTCGCGGACACCGTGGCCGACGGCGGGCGCCTCTTCGCGTTCGGCGCCGGGCACTCCTCGCTCGCCGCGCAGGACCTCGTCTACCGCGCGGGCGGCCTCGCCCTGATGAACCTCCTCGTGGTCCCCGGAGTTCTCGGCGTCGACGTCATGCCGGCCACGCTGGGCTCCGCCCTTGAGCGCGTCGACGGCCTCGCGGGCGTGGTCCTGGAAACGTCACCGCTGCGCTCCGGCGACGCCCTGGTGATCATCTCGCTGTCGGGCCGCAACGCGTTGCCCGTGGAGATGGCCATGAAGGCCCGCGCCCTCGGCGTGCGCGTCATCGGCGTCACCTCGGTGGCGTACGCCTCGGAGACGACGTCACGGCACTCCTCGGGGACGTACCTCAAGGACCACTGCGACGTCGTACTCGACTCGAAGATCGCGATCGGCGACGCGGAACTCACCCACGACGCCATCCCCGCCCCGTTCGCCCCCGCCTCCACGGTCGTCACCGCGGCCCTCCTCCAGGCCGTCATGGCGACGGCCGCGGCGACCCTGGCCGACCGCGGCATCGAGCCGCCGCTGCTGCGCTCCGGGAACGTCGACGGCGGCCACGAGTGGAACGGCCGGGTCTTCGAGGAGTACCGGGACCGGATCTTCTACCAGTACTGAGGCGCCCGAGTACTGGTGCATCCCTAGGGCTTCTCGCCCGCTTCCGCCGCCAGGTCCAGCGCCGCCGCGATCCGTACGGCCACGTCCTCGGCGTAGATCGAGTCGGACCGTTCGAACTGGCTGCGGCCCGCCCCGCGCAGGAACGTCACCACACCCAGCGTCCGCCCCCGGCTGCGCAGCACCGCGCACAGCGCGTGCACGGCGTCCAGGGGCCACTGGCGGGCCCGGGCCCACTCCCGGGCCTGTTCGGGCGGGACGGCGCCGATACTGGCCCGCACGGAGCCGACGCGTTCGACGCACTGGAGGGCGGGGTGCCCCTCTCCGTAGCGCACGGGCAGCCCGGCCGCGCCGGTGAGCAGGCTGGGCCCCGGCGCCCCCGTAGGAGTGGCGGCGACCCGGACGAGCCGTACGACCGCTGCTGCCGCACCGTCGGAATCGTTCAACGATCCACCCACGACCCGGTCGACGAGCGCGTGGTCGGCGAAGCCGGCGAGGGCGAAGTCGAGGTGGACGGTGGCCGCGTCGCGCGGGTCCTCGCACTCGGCGGCGGCACGCGCGGCCCGGTGCAGCTGCTGGGCGCGGAAGCGCAGCAGGGAGGCCTCCTGCTCGATCTGCTTGGCCTCGGTGACGTCCTGGAAGAGCCAGCCGACACCGAGCGGCACCGGTTCCTCGGTGAGCGGCGAGGCCAGCCGCAGGAACCCGCTCCGCCAGCAGCGCCGCAGCTGCCCCTCGGGCGTCCGTACGCTCACCCAGATCTCGGCCGGCGCGGGCGGCGCGCCCTCGGCCAGCACATGCGTGAGCGCGGCCTCCAACTCCTCGACACCTTGCGCCAGCAGCTCACCGAGAGGCCGTCCGAGGACGGAGGTGCGCCCGGTACCGAGCGCCCGCGCGGCATGCGCGTTGACGACGGCGGGCCGCAGATCGGCGTCGACGAGCACGACCCCCCAGGAGGCGTCCTCGAAGAGGGCCTCGCTCAACGCGATCGACCGCTCCAGGTCGATCTGGGCGTGCACCTCACTGAAGGCGCAGTAGACGCCGGCCGGCTTCCCGTCGGGCCCGCGCACGGCGGCGGACTGCGTCCGCACCAGCACGCGCCCACCGTCCTTGGTGAGGAGGGCGAACTCGTTCACCTGCCGCCCGGGAGCCTGCATGGCGGACATGAGCCGCCCCTCGACCTCCTCGGCGTCCGCGCTCCGCACGGCCCACCCGGCGAGCCCGTGCCGTCCGACGGCCTCGGCGGCGGTCCAGCCGAGGATGCGCTCGGCCTCGCGGTTCCAGTGGGTCAGCACGCCGTCGGCGTCGAAGGCACACAGTGCCGCGTCCATCCCGTCCAGCAGGGCAGCCAGCAGATCGGACGAGGCGGGTCCCTCGGGACCACCGTCCCGCTCGGGCTCGTCGGGACCCAACTCGTCGGTGGTCCCACTACGCCGGGAAGCACTCACCTGGACCCCCTGCAGGCTGCGTCCGCGGACACGGAGCGTCGGTTCACTCACTCACCATCATTCAACTCGAACGTGACGCAGCACACACCGCGTTCCCAAAGATTGAGGGAATCGTTGTACGGCACCGCTTCCGGCACCGGCACACTCGACCGATGCCCGCCCGCCTCCCCCTCGACGAACAGCTCACCGCGCTGCGGACGACGCTGTCCCGCAACCGGACCCTCCTGGAAGTCCTCGACCGCACCGCGGCCCTCGGCCTCCCCGACTGGTACCTGACCGCGGGCTGCCTCTTCCAAACGATCTGGAACACGGTCACCGGCCGTCCCCCCACCCACGGCATCAAGGACTACGACGTCTTCTACTACGACGCCACGGACCTCTCCTGGGAGGCGGAGGACAGGGCGATCCGCGCAGGACGCGAAACCTTCGCCGGCCTCCCGGCCGACGTGGAGATCCGCAACGAGGCCCGAGTCCACCTCTGGTACGAGCGGAAGTTCGGCACCCCGTGCCCGCCCTACGACTCCGTCGAGTCCGCGATCGACTCCTTCGCGTCGACCACCTGCTGCCTCGCGGTACGCCTCAAGGAGGACGGCACCTGGCGCGTCTACGAGACGAAGACGGCCCGCTGGCGGAAGTCCTGGCCGGAGCTGACGGTGCTGCCGTGGCCCATGCCGTCCGCGAAAAGCGGTTGATCCGTCGGCAGGGGGTTCTTAGGGTGGCGAGTACTTCGGAAAGGAGGTGGTTCGGCAGATGTATGGATACCGGACGGAAGAGGTGACTGCGGGCTAGTGGCCCGCCGTCGTACTCGGTTCGGCGCCGGGCCAGCGCGTGCGAGTTGCGCGCAACCGGCCTAACCCAACGCAGTCACCCGACCCGCGAGCTCGCCGGTACGTCCGGCCGGCTCCCCCGCCGCGAGGCGGAGGGACCTGAGCTCGCGGGTCGCCTGCGTTTGCGGGCCCCCGCGGGTCAGGGGCTCAGGCGCTCCAGCCGCCAGCCGCCGTCCTGTTCGGCGGTGTAGCGGAGGCGGTCGTGGAGGCGGTTCTCCCGGCCCTGCCAGAACTCGACCGTCTGCGGGGCGATGCGGAAACCGCCCCAGTGGGGTGGGACCGGGACCTGTTCGCCCTCGGGGTAGCGGGCGGTCAACTCGGCGTAGGACGACTCCAGTTCGGCACGGGAGGCGATCACCGAGGACTGGGCGCTGGCCCACGCGCCGAGCTGGGAGCCGTGCGGGCGGGTGCGGAAGTACGCGGCGGTCTCGTCGCGGCCGGTGCGGCGGGCGGTGCCGGTGACCAGGACCTGGCGGGCCATCGGGTGCCAGGGGAAGAGCAGGGAGACGTACGGGTTGGCGGCGAGTTCGCGGGCCTTGCGGGACTCGTAGTTCGTGTAGAAGACGAAGCCCTGTTCGTCGTAGTCCTTGAGGAGGACGGTGCGGGAGCTGGGGCGGCCCTCGGGGTCGGCGGTGGAGACGACCATGGCGTTGGGCTCGTAGACGAGGTCCTGGAGTGCCGCCTCCTCGAACCAGCGGCCGAACTGCGTCATGGGGCCGGGCGCCAGGTCCTTCTCGTCGAGGCCCGCCGCCCGGTACTGCCTTCGCATCGCGGCGGGGTCGAGGCGGGGATCACGGGCGGCGGAATCGCGGGCGGTGGCTTCACCGTCGGTGGGTTCGCGGTCGGTCACGGCGGTCATCCTGCCGTACGGCGGGTACGGCCACGAGTTCGGGTGGCACTCAGTGCCGCATACCCTCCCCTTGGGTGGCACCCGGCGTTATGGTGCTGCTGTCTCTGTCTTCGGCCCGCGAGTCCCCGGTGACCGTGGAGCCACAGCTTGAGGAGCCGCCCGATGTCCGACCCCGGCTTTGTACCTGGACTCGAGGGAGTCGTCGCGTTCGAGACGGAGATCGCCGAACCGGACAAGGAAGGCGGTGCCCTGCGGTACCGGGGCGTCGACATCGAGGACCTGGTCGGTCACGTCTCGTTCGGCAACGTCTGGGGACTGCTCGTCGACGGCGCCTTCAACCCCGGGCTGCCGCCCGCCGAGCCGTTCCCGATCCCGGTGCACTCCGGGGACATCCGCGTCGACGTACAGTCCGCGCTGGCCATGCTCGCGCCCGTGTGGGGCCTCAAGCCGCTCCTCGACATCGACGAGGAGCAGGCCCGCGACGACCTCGCCCGCGCGGCCGTCATGGCGCTGTCCTACGTCGCCCAGTCCGCCCGTGGGCAGGGCAACGCGATGGTGCCGCAGCGCGAGATCGACAAGGCGCAGTCCGTCGTCGAGCGGTTCATGATCCGGTGGCGGGGCGAGCCGGATCCGAAGCACGTCGCCGCGGTGGACGCGTACTGGACGTCCGCCGCCGAGCACGGCATGAACGCGTCGACGTTCACGGCTCGGGTCATCGCGTCGACCGGGGCGGATGTGGCCGCCGCGCTGTCGGGGGCCGTGGGCGCCATGTCCGGGCCGCTGCACGGAGGTGCGCCGTCCCGGGTGCTCGGGATGATCGAGGAGATCGAGCGGACCGGGGACGCCGAGGCGTATGTGCGGCAGGCGCTGGACAAGGGTGAGCGGTTGATGGGGTTCGGGCACCGGGTGTACCGGGCCGAGGACCCTCGGGCGCGTGTACTGCGGCGCACGGCGCGGGAGTTGGGGGCGCCGCGGTTCGAGATCGCGGAGGCCTTGGAGAAGGCCGCGCTCGCGGAGCTGCACGCTCGGCGTCCCGACCGGGTGCTGGCGACCAACGTCGAGTTCTGGGCGGCGATCGTGCTCGACTTCGCCGAGGTGCCGGCGCACATGTTCACGTCGATGTTCACGTGTGCGCGGACCGCGGGATGGTCGGCGCACATTCTTGAGCAGAAGCGGACGGGGCGGTTGGTGCGGCCGTCTGCTCGGTATGTGGGGCCCGCCTCGCGGGGGCCTGAGGCGATCGAGGGGTTCGGGGATATCGCCCACTGAAGGGAGACCTGAGGAGCGTTGGCGAGTGCGGGTGCGTGGGGGCTGGTCGCGCAGTTCCCCGCGCCCCTAAAAAGCCTCCTCCAGCAGGCTTGTCCATTGGGCGACGACCCTTTCCCTCCTGCCTCTGTCGTCTGTGAGCAGGTTCGCCAGGCCCAGGCCCCTCGCCATGTCCAGGAGGCCCTGGACCGTTTCCCGTACGCCCGGTCTCGACTCGTCCGCGCCCAGCAGGTCGACCGCGATGCGGTGGGTCTCTCGGCCCACTCTCGCCTCCAACTCCGTTACCCGGGGCCGGAGTTGGTCCTCGTTCGACGCGGCTACCCATAGGTGCAGGGCGGCTCGGAACAGGGGACCCGTGTAGAGGTCGACCAGGGCCTCGACCACCACTCGGCGGTCCTCCGCGCCCTCCGGGAACAGGGCGCGGAGGGCCGTGGAGCGTTCCTCGGCCACGTACTCCACGGCCGCCGTGAAGAGGTCCTCGCGGGTGGGGAAGTGGTGTTGGGCGGCGCCTCGGGAGACGCCGGCGCGTTCGGCCACGACGGCTACCGTGGAGCCCGCCCAGCCGTGTTCGGCGAGGCAGGACACGGCGGCTTCCAGGAGGCGCTGCCGGGTGGCCCGGCTGCGGTCCTGCTTGGGTCTGCGGTCGACCGTGCCCGGCGCGGGCGCCGCGCTCACACCAGCCATGCGGGATCCCGTCGTTCGAGGAAGGCCGTCATCCCCTCGCGGGCCTGCGCGGAGGCGAACAGCCGTGCCGAGAGCGCGGTCAGGTCGGCCGCGTCCCGGTCGAAGGTCTCCAGCACCCTAGCCGTGAGCAGCCGTTTCGTCTCGGCCAGGGCCTCGGGGGCGGAGCGGCGCAGGCCGTCGAGGACGGGGGCGAGGGAGTCGTCGACGTCCTCTCCCGCCGTTGTCAGCAGGCCGATGCGGGCCGCTTCCGGCGCGTCGAAGCGTTCGCCGGTGAGGTAGTAGCGGGCCAGGGCGCGGGGGTCCGTGCGGGGCAGCAGCGGGAGGGAGATCACCGCCGGGGCGACCCCGATCCGTACCTCCGTGAACGCGAACGTGGCCTCCCCGGACGCCGCCGCGATGTCGCAGGCCGCGAGGAGGCCCAGGCCGCCCGCCCGTACGTGGCCCGTCACGCGGGCGACGACCGGTTTGGGCGTCTCCACTATCTGGCGGAGTACGGCCACCAGCGCGTCCGGGGGCGGTGGGTTCCGCAGGTCCGCGCCCGCGCAGAACGTGTTCCCCGTGTGCGTGAGGACGATCGCGCGTACGTCCGTGTCCTTGGCGCAGTCGGTCAGCGCGTCCGCCAACTCGGCCACCAGGGGCGCCGACAGCGCGTTGCGGGTGTCCGGCGAGTCCAGGCTCAGGGTCTCGATGCCGCGTTCGCGGGACCGGCCGATCAGGGTCATGAGCGGCCTCGGAGTTCGCGGCGCAGGATCTTGCCGGAGGCGGCGCGCGGGACGGCGTCGATGAAGGTGACCCGGCGGACCCGCTTGTAGGGGGCGACGCGTTCGGCGACGTACATCATGACCTCGCCTTCGGAGAGTTCGGAGGGGTCCACGGCCGCCTTCTGGCGGACCACGTACGCGTGCGGGACCTCGTTGTTGTCCTCGTTGTACTCGCCGACCACGGCCGCGTCGGCGATGCCCGGGTGGGTGAGCAGGAGGGCCTCCAGTTCGGCGGGGGCCACCTGGAAGCCCTTGTACTTGATGAGTTCCTTGACCCGGTCGACGACGAACGTCCAGCCGTCGGCGTCCACATGGCCGACGTCCCCGGTGTGCAGCCAGCCGTCCTCGTCGATCATCGCGGCGGTGTCGTCGGGGCGGCCGAGGTAGCCCTTCATCACCTGGGGGCCGCGGATGAGGAGTTCGCCGGCCTCCCCGATGCCGAGGTCCTTGTCGGGGTCGTCGAGGGAGACGATCCGCATCTCGGTGCCGGCGATGAGTCTGCCGACCGTGCCGGGGGGTGCCGTGGGCATGTCCCGTACGGGGACCACGTGGGTGCCCGGGGACAGTTCGGTCATGCCGTACGCCTGGCCCACGGGCGGCAGGCCCAGGCGCTGCGAGCAGGCGGCGGCGAGCTTCGCGTCGAGGGGTGCGGCGGCGCTGATGATGTACTTCAGCGACGAGAGGTCGTACTGCGCGACCGCCGGGTGCTTGGCCAGGGCCAGCACGATGGGCGGGGCGACGTAGAGGCCGGTGATGCGGTGGTTCTCGATGGCCGCGAGGAAGGTTTCGAGGTCGAAGCGCGGGAGGACGACGACCGCGGCGCCCTTGCGCAGGGGTGCGTTCATCAGGGCCGTGAGGCCGTAGATGTGGAAGAACGGCAGGACGGCGAGGATGCGGTCGCCGGGCCCGGTGGGCACCGCGGGCTCCAACTGGGCCAAATTCGTGGCTATTTGCCGGTGCGTCAGCATCACGCCCTTGGGGACACCGGTCGTTCCCGAGGAGTACGGGAGGGCCGCGACGTCCTCCACGGGGTCGATGTCGACCACCGGCTCGGGGGCCGTCGAGGCGAGCATGTCGGCCAGCGAACGGTGTCCGGGCGCGCTGTCGCAGACGAAGATCTCCTCGACGCCGCCCGCGAGTTCGGCCGCCCGGCGGGCCGACTCCAGCAGCGGTGACACCGTGACGATCCAGCGGGCCGCCGAGTCCCGCAGCTGCTTGGCGAACTCCTCCGGCGTGGCGAGCGGGTGCACCGTCGTGACGGAGGCACCCGCGCGCGTGGCCGCGTAGAACGCCAGCGGGAAGGCGACCGTGTTCGGGCTGTGCAGCGCGAGGACGTCCCCCTTGCCCACGCCCGCCTCCGCGAGCCCGGCCGCGACACTGCGGTGGAACCTGTCCACCTGGGCGTACGTGAGGGTCGTCCCGTCCGTGCCGTCGATCAGCGCGGGCTCGTCCGCGAACTCCGCGGCCCCGGCCAACACCGCGTCGTGGATGGGGAGTTCTACGGCCGGAACGTCTGCGTACTCGCTGCGGAACATGGTTCCTCCTGGCACGAACGGGCAGGGGCCGCCGAGTGGCTAGTACGACTTGGGCAGGCCCAGGGTCTGGTGGGAGACGTAGTTGAGAATCATCTCCCGGCTCACGGGAGCAATACGAGCCACGCGCGCGGCAGTTATCAACGAGGCGAGCCCGAACTCGCGCGTGAGGCCGTTCCCCCCGAGCGTGTGCACCGACTGGTCCACGGCCCGCACGCACGCCTCCCCCGCCGCGTACTTGGCCATGTTCGCCGCCTCGCCCGCGCCGACGTCGTCCCCCGCGTCGTACAGATACGCCGCCTTCTGCATCATCAGCCGGGCCAGTTCGAGGTCGATGTGCGCCTGGGCGAGCGGGTGCGCAATGGCCTGGTGGGCGCCGATGGGGGCGTCCCACACGGTGCGGTCGCGCGCGTACTCGATCGCGCGGGCGAGCGCGTAGCGGCCCATGCCGATCGCGAAGGCCGCCGTCATGATGCGTTCGGGGTTGAGGCCGGCGAAGAGTTGGAGCAGGCCCGCGTCCTCGTCTCCGACGAGCGCGTCGGCCGGCAGCCGTACGTCGTCGAGGGTCAGCTCGAACTGCTTCTCCGCCGCCGTGAGTTCCATGTCTATCTGGCGTCGGGTGAAGCCGTCCGCGTCCCGCGGGACGATGAACAGGCAGGGCTTGAGGCGGCCTGTTCGGGAGTCCTCGGTACGGCCCACTATGAGGGTCGCGTCCGCCAGGTCCACGCCGGAGATGAAGACCTTGCGGCCGGTGAGCAGCCAGTCCGTGCCGTCCCTGCGGGCGGTGGTGGTGATGCGGTGGCTGTTGGAGCCGGCGTCGGGTTCGGTGATGCCGAAGGCCATGGTGCGGGTGCCTTCGGCGATTCCGGGGAGCCAGTCACGTTTCTGTTCTGCTGTGCCGAAGCGGGCGATCACCGTGCCGCAGATCGCCGGGGACACGACCATCATGAGGAGGGGGCAGCCTGCGGCTCCCAACTCCTCCAGGACGATGGAGAGTTCGGAGATGCCGCCGCCTCCGCCTCCGTATTCCTCGGGGAGGTTGACGCCCAGGTAGCCGAGTTTGGCCGCCTCGGACCAGAGTTGCTCGCGGTCGTAGTCGCGGCCGTGTCGTTTGCCGAGGGCGGATACGGCTTCACGCAGGGTTTTGTGTTCGGTCGTTTCGGTCGTGGGCATGTGACTCCCTCGTTGTGGCTGGTCGCGCAGTTCCCCGCGCCCCTTCAGGTGGGTTGAACTATCGCCAATAGAGCGGCGAGGGGCACTTGTTGGCCAGGTACCGCGTTCAGGGCCGTCAACGTGCCTGTGACCGGAGCTGTGATCTTGTGCTCCATCTTCATTGCCTCCAGCCAGAGAAGAGGATCTCCGGCCTTCACCGATGCCCCTACGGTCAAGCCCTCCGCGACCCTCACCACCGTGCCCGGCATCGGTGCCAGCAAGGAGCCGGGGGCCAGTTGGGCTGTCGGGTCGGGGAAGCGAGGCAGGGCCGTCAAGGTCGTCGCGTTCACGTACACCTGGTCGGTGTCGTAGCTCGCTACCTCGAACTTCCTTTGCACGCCGTCCACTTCGAGTACGACCAGGCCGGCGTCCGCGTGGATGACGCGTACCCCTTCTGCCGTCAGGCCGTCCCTCGTGTGGTGGTAGTGGACCTCGTGTTCCTCACCCGCCATGGCGTAGCGCTTGGTCTGGGGCTGGGAGGGGAGGTTGCGCCAGGCTCCGCCGAAGCGGGAGCGGCCGTGTGCGTCGGCGAGGGCCGCAGCCAGGGGGGCGTACGGCTCCGGGGTCGGCTCGGTGAGTTCGGCGAGGTGGCGGTCGTAGAAGCCCGTGTCCATCGTGCCGTTCGTGAACTCCTTGTGGCGCAGGGAGCGTACGAGGAGGTCGCGGTTGGTGAGGGGGCCGTGGATCGTCGCCCGGTCCAGGGCTCTGGCCAGTTTACGGACGGCCTCCGCTCGGGTGGGGGCGTGGGCGACGACCTTGGCGAGCATCGGGTCGTAGTGGACGCCTATGTCGTCGCCGTCGGTGTAGCCGGTGTCCAGGCGGACGCCGTCCGGGACCGCGAGGCGGTGCAGGGTGCCGGTCTGGGGGGTCCAGTCGGTCGCCGGGTCCTCGGCGTAGAGGCGGGCCTCGATGGCGTGGCCTTGGGGGTGGGGAGGGGCGGGCTCCAGGGGTCCGCCCTCCGCGATCCGTAGTTGCAGGGCCACCAGGTCGACGCCGAACACGGCCTCCGTGACAGGGTGTTCGACCTGGAGGCGGGTGTTCATTTCGAGGAAGTGGGGCCTGCCGTCGGGGGAGATGAGGAACTCGACCGTTCCTGCGCCCTCGTAGGCGACCGCGCGGGCGGCGCGTACGGCCAACTCGGCCATTTCCTGGGTGAGTTCTTCGGTGAGGCCCGGTGCCGGGGACTCCTCGATCACCTTCTGGTGGCGGCGTTGGAGGGAGCAGTCGCGAGTGCCGAGGGCCCAGACCGTGCCGTGGGTGTCGGCGAGGATCTGTACCTCGACGTGCCGGCCGCCCTCGACGTAGGGCTCGACGAAGACCTCGCCGTCGCCGAAGGCGCTGGCGGCCTCGGCTCGGGCGGCGGTCAACTCGGCGTCGAGGTCGGCGAGTTGGCGTACGACGCGCATGCCGCGTCCGCCGCCGCCCGTCGCCGCCTTCACCAGGACGGGGAGGTCGGTCTCGGTGACCGTGCCGAGGGGTGCGATGCCCATCAGCTCCTTGGCACGGGTCTTTGACGCCATGGCCTCGATCGCCTCGGGCGGGGGGCCGATCCACACCAGGCCGGCGTCCAGGACGGCGCGGGCGAAGTCGGCGTTCTCGGAGAGGAAGCCGTAGCCGGGGTGGACCGCGTCCGCGCCCGCCGCGACGGCCGCCTTCACGATCAACTCGCCGCGCAGGTACGTCTCTTGGGGGGTCGCCCCGGGCAGCCGTACTGTCGTGTCGGCCTCGCGCGCGTGGAGCGCGTGCTCGTCGGCGTCGGAGTGCACGGCCACGGTCCGGATGCCGAGTTCGCGGCAGGTGCGGAAGACCCGGCAGGCGATCTCGCCCCGGTTGGCGACCAGTACTGTCGAAATCACGCGATCCCTCATGTCGGTCATGGGCCTCACATCCGGAAGACGCCGAAGCCACCGCGCGCGCCCTCGAAGGGCGCCGTGTGGAGGGCGGACAGGCACAGGCCGAGGACGGTGCGGGTGTCGCGCGGGTCGATGACACCGTCGTCGTACAGCCGCCCCGACAGGAACATCGGCAGGGACTCGGACTCGATCTGCTGCTCCACCATGGCGCGCAGCGCCGCGTCCGCCTCCTCGTCGTAGGGCTGCCCCTTGGCCACGGCGGACTGGCGGGCGACGATCGACAGGACGCCGGCGAGCTGCTGGGGACCCATGACGGCGGACTTGGCGCTGGGCCAGGCGAAGAGGAAGCGGGGGTCGTAGGCGCGGCCGCACATGCCGTAGTGGCCTGCGCCGTACGAGGCGCCCATGAGGACGGACAGGTGCGGTACGCGGCTGTTGCTGACGGCGTTGATCATCATCGCGCCGTGTTTGATGATGCCGCCCTGCTCGTACTCCTTGCCGACCATGTAGCCGGTGGTGTTGTGCAGGAAGAGGAGGGGGATGTCACGCTGGTTGGCCAACTGGATGAATTGCGCGGCCTTTTGGGACTCCTGGCTGAAGAGGACTCCTTGGGCGTTGGCGAGGATGCCGATCGGATAGCCGTGCAGGGTGGCCCAGCCCGTCACCAGGCTCGTGCCGTAGAGGGGCTTGAACTCGTCGAAGTCGGAGGCGTCGACGAGACGGGCTACGACCTCGCGCGGGTCGAAGGGGGTTTTGAGGTCCCCCGGGACGATGCCCAGCAGCTCGTCCTCGGCGTACTTGGGGGGTGCGGCCGGGCCCGGATCGCCGTACGCCTTGCGGTGGTTGAGGCGGGCGACGACGCGGCGGGCCTGCCGCAGCGCGTCCTGCTCGTCGACGGCGAAGTGGTCGGCGAGTCCCGACACGCGGGCGTGCATCTCGGCGCCGCCGAGCGACTCGTCGTCGCTCTCCTCACCGGTCGCCATCTTCACGAGCGGCGGCCCGCCGAGGAACACCTTCGCGCGCTCCTTGACCATGATCACGTGGTCGGACATGCCGGGGATGTACGCGCCGCCGGCGGTCGAGTTGCCGAAGACGACCGCGATGGTGGGGATACCGGCGGCCGAAAGCCGGGTCAGATCACGGAAGATGGCGCCGCCCGGGATGAAGATCTCCTTCTGCGACGGCAGGTCGGCTCCTCCGGACTCCACGAGGCTGATGCAGGGGAGCCGGTTGGCGAGCGCGATGTCGTTCGCGCGCAGGGCCTTCTTCAGCGACCAGGGATTGCTCGCGCCGCCGCGCACGGTCGGGTCGTTGGCGGTGATCAGGCACTCCACACCCTCGACGACACCGATGCCCGTGACGAGGGCTGCACCCACCGCGTAGTCGCTGCCCCAGGCGGCGAGCGGCGACAGTTCGAGGAAGGGGGTGTCGGGGTCGAGCAGCAGCTCGATGCGCTCGCGGGCGAGCAACTTGCCGCGTTTACGGTGCCGTTCGACGTACTTCGGCCCGCCGCCCGCGAGCGCCTTCGCGTGCTCGGCGTCCAGCTCGGTGAGCTTGGCGAGCATGGCCTCGCGGTTGGCCCGGTAGTCGGGACCGTTGATGTCCAGGGCGGACGGAAGGACGGTCACAGCAGGGCCTCCGGAATGTCCAGTCGACGGGAACGCAGCCACTCGCCCAGGGCCTTGGCCTGCGGATCGAAACGGTGCTGGGCGGCGACACCCTCGCCGAGAATGCCCTCGACGACGAAGTTGAGCGCACGAAGGTTGGGCAGCACGTGTCGCGTAACCGCCAACTCAGCGGTCTCCGGCAGGAGTTGGCGGAACCTCTCGACGGTCAGCGCATGGGCGAGCCAGCGCCACGCCTCATCCGTACGCGCCCACACCCCCACGTTGGCGTTCCCTCCCTTGTCGCCGCTACGGGCCCCCGCGACCACGCCAAGGGCCGCCCGCGCCGTGGGCCCGTCCGGCGGAGGCTCGGGGAGGGCAGGCTGTGGAACGTCGTCCAGTACGAGGGTGTCGTGGGCCGGGGCCATAGCAACCCGGCGCCCGTCGTGGAGGACGGCCACATGGTCGACGGCGCCATGGGGGACATACACATCATCGAAGACGCCATAGGGCGCGCCCTTTCCAGGTGGGGTCAGCACATGGAAGCCCGGGTAGCTGGCCAACGCGAGTTCGACGGCAGCCGCACTCAGCGCCCGCCCGACGACCTCCTGATCGGCATCCCGGACGACAAGCCGAAGCAGCGCGCTGGCGGTCTCCTCGGTCGGCGCGTCGGCGTGATCCGTACGGGCGAGATCCCAACGAAGTTCAGCGGGCCGGGACTTGGCGTTGCTGAACGCGAGGTCCATCTGCTCCCGCACGAGAGCGGCCTTGCGCTCGATGTCGAGCCCGGTGAGCACGAAGGTGACCTCGTTGCGGAAGCCCCCCAGCCGGTTGAGACCGACCTTGAGCGTCGGCGGCGGGGCCTCCCCCCGCACCCCCTCGATCCGCACCCGGTCGGGCCCGTCGTGGCCCAGCCGAACCGTGTCGAGGCGGGCGGTGACATCGGGACCGGCGTACCGCGCGCCCTGCGTCTCGTAGAGAAGCTGCGCGGTGACGGTACCGACGTCGACGACTCCGCCCGTGCCGGGATGCTTGGTGATGACGGACGAACCGTCCGCGTGGATCTCGGCGAGCGGAAAGCCGGGTCGGCGGAGCCTGTCGATCGGCTGGTCGGTGAAGAAGGCGTAGTTGCCGCCGGTGGCCTGGGTCCCGCACTCCAGCACATGTCCGGCGACCACGGCACCCGCGAGCCGGTCGTGGTCGCCGGGTCCCCAACCGAAGTGGGCGGCAGCAGGCCCGGTGACCAGGGCCGCGTCGGTGACCCGCCCGGTGACCACGACGTCGGCCCCCGCGCGCAGACAGGCGGCGATACCGAAGCCACCCAGATAGGCATGGGCGGCAAGTGACCCCGGATACCGGGCGACGAGATCGTCCCCCTCGACGTGCGCGACCCGCACGGCTGTCCCCAGCCGGTCGGCCAACTTCCTTACGGCAGCGGCTAGTCCGGCCGGATTGAGCCCGCCGGCGTTGGTGACGATCCGCACCCCGCGCTCATGGGCGAGGCCGAGGCACTCCTCCAACTGCTTCAGGAACGTACGGGCATACCCGGCGCCCGGATCCTTGAGCCGGTCCCGCCCCAGGATGAGCATGGTGAGCTCGGCGAGATAGTCACCGGTGAGGACGTCGAGCTGTCCGCCGGTGAGCATCTCGCGCAGGGCGTCGAAACGGTCGCCGTAGAAGCCGGAGGCGTTGCCTATTCGGAGGGGGGCGGGGTGGGGGTTCATTGGTCGGCCCCCTCCGATTTCGGTTTCGACGGTCGCCCGGGGCCGGGTGGTCCCGCGAAGGCCTGGGCGATGTCGAGCCATCGATCCGCATCGGGTCCTACGGCGTTCACCGCGAGGTCGGCGCGGTGGGCTCGCTGGGTGACGAGAAGGCAGAAGTCGAGGGCGGGACCGGTGACGCGCTGCGGGGCGTCGTCGGGACCGTAGGTCCACAACTCACCGGAGGGAGCGACGAGTTCGACCCGGAACTCCTCGCTCGGCGGTGTCAGCCCATGCACACCGAAGGCGAAGTCACGTGCCCGTACGCCGATGCGCACCACATGCCGGAGCCGGTCCGTAGGTGTCCTGACCACACCGACCGCGTCCGCCACATCCTGGCCGTGGGCCCAGGTCTCCATGAGGCGGCCGGTGGCCATGGAGGCGGCCGACATGGGTGGGCCGTACCAGGGGAAGCGGGTCTTTGCGGGTGCGGCGTACAGGGCAGCCAACAGGGCCGTCCGGCCGGCCCGCCACTCGGCAAGAAGCTGAGCGGGAGGCTTCGTGGCGCCCTCCTCCGCGCCCTGGTCCACGAACGACTCGGGGGCGGCGAGCGCCTTCTCCACCAGCGCACCGAACGCGTCCTCGTCCGTCACGGCGAGCAACGCCGAGTGGTCGGTCCAGGCCAGGTGGGCGATCTGGTGGGCGACGGTCCAGCGGGCGGCGGGAGTCGCGATCGCCCAGCCCTCCGGGCTCAACTCGGCTACTAGCCGGTCGAGTTCTTCGCTTTCCTCACACAGGTCGTCGAACACGTGCGTCGGATCGGACATGGGGGGAGCATGGCAGGGTCACTAGAAACAATCAAGCGTGCTTGCATTATTTGGGTGGGGTGGTGTTTGCGTGTGTTGTGAAGTTGCTGTTGGGCCACTCGCTTCTTTGCCAGTGTCGGGCTTCCACGGACCGAGTAAAGGGCGCTGCGCTGCGCTCCGCGTCGGCTTCGCCGATGGCCCTGCGGGCCACCCTTGACTAGGTCCGCGGAAGCCCGTTGGAGAAGCGAGCGAGTGGCCGGGAGGAGTGGGGGGCCGGGGCATGCCGGCCCTTACGTGGGCTGCGTTGTGGGCCGGTGTTACGGGCGCGTCCGCGTCTCGCCTGCACGCCGCCTCGGCTTAGCCGCCAACGGCCGGTGGGGCTTCCGGGACCGGCGGGGGAGGGGATGGGGGGTGCTGGAGGCTGGGGGTAAAGCTAACCACTGACGTACACGGTGACTGGTTAGAAATGACCCCAGCCTCCAGAGGGGACAGGCCCGGCCGGGGCGAGGGCTGGGGGATGTGACGCCCATCGGCCTCCGGTCGACTGCCGCATTTCTGCTTTCTGCCGACTGCCGCACCTCGGCCACGCAGCCCAGCCCAGTCCGGCTCATCCCGGCCCAGGCCGGACCGGTCCGGAGTCGTCTGCCGTCTGGGGAAGTCCCCACTCGGGGTTGGCCGCTGAGCCAGCCCGGCGTGCTGGCGAGGCGCGGGTGCGCATCCACTCCGCTGGTTGCGGACGCAGCCCACCTGGCGGGCTGACGTACCTGGGACCCCCGTTCCTCCCGGCCGCTCGCTCGCTTCTCAGACGGGCTGGAGCGGACCTAGTCAAGGGTGGCCCGCAGGGCCATCGGCGAAGCCGACGCGGAGCGCAGCGCAGCGCCCTTTACTCGGTCCGCGGAAGCCCGACACTGGCAAAGAAGCGAGTGGCCCAACGTTCACCTACGCCTGAGGACCAACCCCAGCAGCTTCTTGAGCCGCCTCCCGCCTGACCTTCCCCCGCCCCACCTGAGTCCGCACAGCCCCCATACTCGCCCCGATAACCAACCCAATGGCCAGGGCTTCAGTGACAGACAGTGCCTGGTGAAGGATCAGGAAGCCCGCCGTCGCAGCGATGGCAGGCTCCAGGCTCATCAGGATGGCGAAGGTGGAAGCAGGCAGCCGTCGTAGCGCCAGAAGTTCGAGCGTGTAGGGAAGAACGGACGAGAGAACCGCCACCGCCGATCCGAGCGCGATGGTCACAGGGTTCAAGAGCCTCGTACCCGACTCCGCAATGCCGAGCGGCAGAAACGCGACCGCCGCCACGACCATCGCCAGCGCCAACCCGTCGGCCTGCGGAAAGCGGCGACCGGTACGCGCGCTGAAGACGATGTACGTCGCCCACATGGAGCCGGCGCCCAGCGCGAAGGCCACACCTACAGGGTCCAGGCTGCTGAAGCCGCTCCCGCCGAGCAGGAACACACCTGCCACGGCCAGGCCCGCCCACACCGCGTTCACCGCGCGCCGGGAAGTCAGCACGGACAGGGCGAGTGGGCCCAGCACCTCCAGGGTGACCGCCGGTCCCAGCGGGATGCGGGCGAGCGACTGGTAGAAGAGCCCGTTCATCGCGGCCATGGTGAGGCCGAAGGCGACGACCGTGCCCCAGTCGGTGCGTGAGTGACCGCGCAGGCTCGGGCGGCAGACGACGAGCAGTATCACCGCCGCCACCAGGAGGCGGAGGGTCACCACTCCCAGCGATCCCGCCCGGGGAATCATCGTCACTGCCAGCGCCCCACCGAACTGCACCGAGATCCCCCCGGCCAGCACGAGTCCCACCGGACCGAACCGACGAGGGGCGGCAACCGAGGTCGGGCTCGCCGCCACGGGGGCGGTCGTAGACGTACTGGGGATGCTCACGGCGCTTCCAGGGGATCAGCTCGGGGTTCGTCCATCACGGTGCACTGCTCAGTCCATGGTAATGGACTGAGTCAGGTGTGAGAACCCTTTATGCAACTGTCCTGATGCTGTCCCGCCGGATGGTCAGTGACTCAGATGCCGCTCCAGGGAACCTCGTCGCGGAACAGCGGACGGCCGTCGGGGAGGGTGGCGGGCATCGGTCCGAAGAGCGGGTCGGAGGTGTACTCGGCCTCGACGTACGCAGGTTGATACAGCTGCTGCGCCTGTTGTGCTTGCTGTGCCGGATACGCCTGGTATCCCTGCGGCTGCGGCGCCCAGCTCTCCACGAAGACGGGAGGCGCGGCGTACTGAACCCCCGCCGGCACCCCCGCCGCTGCACCCGCCTCGGCGAACAGCGGCAACCGCAGCTCCCCGGTGTCCATCACCGCGTTGTTCTGCGAACGGTGCAGCCGCGCGTACGCCCCGCCCCGCGCCATCAGCTCGTCGTGCCGTCCCGTCTCCACGATCCGGCCCCGGTCGACGACCAGGATCCGGTCGGCGTCGGGGGCGAGGTTGAGGTCGTGGGTGATCATGATCGTCGTACGGCCGGCCATCAGTCGCCGTAGCGGCTTCACGACCCGGCGGGCGGCCATGGAGTCCAGCCCGGTGGTCGGTTCGTCGAGGACGAGGACCGGGGCGTCGCGGAGGATCGCGCGGGCGATCGCCAGGCGCTGGAGCTGACCGCCGGACAGGCGGGCCGAGTTGGGGTCGACCTTCGTGTCGTAGCCGTCGGGGAGGCGGAGGATGAACTCGTGGGCGTCGGCCGCGATCGCCGCGTCCATGATCGCTTGTTCGCTCGCGCCGGGCCGGCCGCAGGCGATGTTCGCGCGGACGGTGTCGTGCAGGACGAGGGTCTCCTGCGGGAGCAGGGTGACGTACTCGCGCAGGCGGGCGAGGGGCAGGTCACCGAGCGGGACGCCGTCGAGGAGGACTTCGCCGGCGTCGGGGTCGTAGAAGCGGAGCAGCATCTTGGAGACCGTGGACTTGCCGGCGCCGCTGGGGCCGGTGACGATCACCAGTTCGCCGGGGTTGACGGTGAAGGAGAGGCCTTCCAGGGCGGGGCGGTCCGCGCCGGGGTAGCTGAAGGAGATGTCGCGGAGTTCCACCGTGCCGTCGGGGCGGCCGAACTCCGTGCCGTGGCTGGGGTCGGCGACCGACGGCCGTACGTCGAGGATCTCGATCAGGCGCTCGGCGCCCGCGGTGGCGGCGGTGATGGTGAGGCCGAGTTGGGCCAGGCCGCGGACGGGCGGGTAGAGATAGCCCAGGAAGGCGGAGAATGCGAGGAGTTGGCCGAGGGTCATACGGCCGGTGGAGATCTCCCAGGCGCCGATGCCGATGACGGCGAGCACGCACACGGTCTCGATGACGCTGACGAGTTGCTCGTAGGCCTCGTTGAGGCGGGTCGAGCGGACGGAGGCGCGGAACCAGGCGCTCGCCTCCTCGTTCAGGCGCCGGCGTTCGGCGTCGCGGCGGCCGTAGGCCTGGGTGAGGACGATGTTGCCGAGGGACTCCTCGACGACGGAGGTGATCGCGCCGTCGGCGACCCGTCCCGCGCGCGAGACGTCCTTGATGGAGCCGGAGAAGCGGCGGGCGGCCAGCCAGAAGAGGGGCGCGAGGACGAAGGTGGCCGCGGCGAGGTCCCAGCGCAGCCAGAACGCGGCGGCGGCGTAGAAGAGGGCGGAGAAGACGGCCGAGGCCGTACCTACGACGCCGGAGACGACGAGGGTCTCGATCGCCTCGACATCACTGGTGAGGCGGGACAACAGGTCGCCCTGGCGGTGCCGTTGGAAGAAGTGCGGGGGCAACTGCTGTACGTGGTCGAAGACATGCTCGCGCAGTCTCATCACGAAGCGTTCGGTGGCCCAGGCGGCGAGGGAGTTGCCGGCGTAGGCAACGACCGCGCCGACGAGCGCGACGCCCAGCCATTTGACGGCCGGGCTCCAGAACGCGGCGAGCGATCCCTTCGCCAGGGCGCGGTCGGTGAGGTCGCTGAAGAGGAGGATCGACTCGGTCTCGGCGAGTGCGGCGACCACCGTGCACACCCAGACGAGGATCAGCCAGCGTCTGAGACCCACCGTGAGCGGCCAGAAACGGCGGAAAGCCGTGCGGGCGGGAATGGTCGGGGTTTCGTCGTCCTCATATTCGAGGTCTTCCTCTTCCACATCCATGTCCACGACGCCCTCCACTTTCCGTCATCAGAATTCTTTGGATTTTCGAATTCAGGAAAGAAAAGAGGGCCGACTGCGTGGGTCGGCCCTCCTCCTACTGCCGGATCAGCTGTCCTGGCCGGGCAGCGGCTTCGGCAGGGGCTTCGGCTCGTGCTTCTTGCGGGGCTTCGGGGGCGGCGGGGGCGGCAGCTGCTGCTTCTTGGGCTTGGGCAGCGGGGCGAGCTTGTTGAGGCCCATTCCGAACTCCTAGGTTGTGCAGAGGAATTTGTGCGTCAAAGTCGAGCGTTTTACCGCCCGGGGAATTCCCGACACCGAGAAACTTACACGCCCCCGACGCCAAGAAGCAGCAAAGTAGGCAAGCGAACGGCAAGCAGGCCCTGTGAATACCTTTGTGAATCCTGAGTGAGGTCCGCGAACCTGAGAGTTCTCTAATAAACCTGAGAGCAGCCTTAACGAACCTGTGCTTCCGCCCTCAGCCAGTGGCTGTCGATGGTCCACTGTGTGGTCTTGGCATCGTCGATGTGCGGGGGATCTATGAAGCGGGTGCTGTGCAGGGCGGAGACGTCGCTGCTGGCGGCGGTCCTGAGAGCCGAGCGGTCTCTCGGTATGGGCGGGAGATACCGGCCTCCGGCGCCCGTCGCGGTTCGCGTCGCCGGCCGCCCGCTGCGCTCCGCGGCCGTGCTGACCGTGCCGCTCGCGGCGCTGGGCGGCTCGACCTTCGGGGCGTTCGGCGATGGGACGCGTTTCCTTCAGGCGGTCTGTTTGGGCGTCGGGATGACGCTGTTCTTCGCACTGCTCCTGCGGATGGAGCGCCTGACCCAACTGCACTACGAGCGCGTTGGCCACGCCCCCACCGCCCGGCCGTCCGTACACCGTCCACGCACCGGCGGGGCCAGCGGCACCGGACGGATCCCCGCACGCCTCTCCATCCGCTGGGTCGTGCTGACGGTCGTCTTCTGGGGTGTGAAAGAGCCAAGGGCGCTCCGGTCAGTTGGCTCTTCAGCGGGGTTGCCATGGCGCTGGTGCTGCTGTTCATAGTCGCGATCAGCTACCTGGCGGAGCGGAGAGCGCGGCGGTCGCGCCCGCCGACCGGCTAGGGATCGTCGACCGTCATCGCCCGTCCCGGCGTCCGAACGTCTCCAGTGCCTCCGTGTCCGACGCCCGGGCGTTGAGGAAGTAGTCCGCCCAGGCGGCGATCTCCGGGTAGGCGGACTCGCGGACGAGGCGGGTGATCGCGGTCGGGATGTCGTACGGGGTGACGCGCAGGTCCGTGCCGGGGCCGAGAAGGCACCAGTGGGCGCCGGTGCGGCCGTAGGGCATGCCTACGCTGCCGGGGTTGACGATCAGGCGGCCGTGGGCGAGGCGGACGTACGGCATGTGGGTGTGGCCGCAGACCACCGTGCGGACGGAGTCGTCGAGGTCGGCCAGGACCTCCGTCCAGCGGGACGGGCGCGAGTCGACCAGGACGACTTCCTCGTCGTCACGGGGAGTTGCGTGGCAGAAGAGGACCTTGCCGAGGCCGCGGACAGGGAGGGTCAGGGTTTTGGGGAGGGTCGAGAGGAAGTCGATCTGGTCGGGGCGGAGGGCCGTTGCCGCGTAGGGGGCGATCGGGTCGGGGATTTCGGTGCGTTCGCCTCTGCGGTACTCGACCAACTCGCGGTCCGCGTTGCCCGACAGCCACAGCACGCGGTCGCCCTGCTCGCGCAACAGGGCGACCACTTCCGCCGGTTGGGGGCCCGCCGTGATGTCGCCGGTGAGGACGATGCGGTCGGCGGCGGTCACCTCCGGCTCGGCCAGGACCGCTTCGAGGGCGGGGAGCACGCCGTGGATGTCGGAGAGGACCGCGACCCGGTCGAGTTCGTCCATCAATTCGCCTCTGCCTCCAGTGCTTCCGCCAGGACCTCCGCCAAGTGTCTGGCCCTTACCCCGGCCAGTTGCTCCAGCTGCGTACGGCACGAGAAGCCGTCCGCCAGGATCACCGCGTCCTGCGGTGCCTGCCGCACGGAGGGGAGGAGTTGTTCCTCCGCGCACGTCGCCGACACCTCGTAGTGCCCCTTCTCGAAGCCGAAGTTGCCCGCCAACCCGCAGCAACCGCCGGACAGTTCACCGTCGAGGCCGACGGCGGAGCGCAGCCTGCGGTCCGCCGTGTCGCCGAGTACCGCGTGCTGGTGGCAGTGGGTCTGGCCGACCGTCGGGCGGTCGACGCGGGGCGGGGTCCAGTCGGGGGCGGCGTGGCGGTCCAGTGCCTCGGCGAAGGTGAGGACCCTGGCGGCGAGGCGGGCCGCGCGCGGGTCGTCGGGGAGGAGTTCGGGGAGGTCCGTGCGGAGGGCCGCCGCACAGCTCGGCTCCAGGACGACGAAGTGGATCGGGACCTCGTCGTCCAGGTCGGGAACGTCCGCGCGCAGGAACACGTCCAGCACGTCCAGCGTCTCGCGCAACACCGCCCGTGCGCGGTCGAGTTGACCGGTCGAGACGTACGTCAGGCCGCAGCAGACGCGGGCCCTGCGGGCCTTCCACGGGCTGAAGGTGTACGACGTCCCCTGGCCGTCCTCGTCCGGCAGCTCCGTCACGCCCCAGGTCTTCGTCGGCATGGGCACCACGAAGAGCCCGGCCGCCTCCAGGATCCGCACGGCCGCCTCCCCCACCGAAGGCGAGAGGTGCTCGGTGAACGTGTCCGGCCAGATCATGACGGTGCCGCCGCGCGGGCGCTCGAGTTCCCGGCCCGCCCGCCAATCTGCCCGCATCCCCCGCACCTTCGCCCTGAACCGCCGCCTCGACCACCGCGTGAACGTCACCCCGGCCACCCGCGGAATCCCCCGCTCGGGCGCGATCCCGCCCAGCCGCTTCGCCGCCCACGCCAACGGCCCCACCGCGGCAAGGGAGTTGACCAGCCAGGCCGTATGCGTCCGCTCCACCAGCCGCAGCCAGCGCGGCAGCCACCCCATCGTGTAGTGGGAAACGGGCCGGCGTCGCCCCTCGTAGTGGTGGTGGAGGAACTCCGCCTTGTACGTGGCCATGTCGACCCCGACCGGGCAGTCCGTGCGGCAGCCCTTGCAGGACAGGCAGAGGTCCAGCGCGTCCCGGACCTCCGTCGACTGCCAACCGTCGGTGACCAGTTCGCCCGCGAGCATCTCGTGCAGCAGCCGGGCCCGCCCGCGTGTGGAGTGCGCCTCCTCGCCTGTGGCCCGGAACGACGGGCACATCACGGAGGCCCCGGACGCCTCTGTCGTACGGCACTTGGCGACGCCCACGCAGCGCCGTACCGCCGCCGTGAAGTCGCCGCCGTCGGACGGATAGCCGAAGACGACGTCCACCGGTTCGCGGGGCAGGACGGAGAAACGGAGGTTCGTGTCGAGGGGGGCGGGCCGCACCAGGATCCCGGGGTTGAGGAGGTCGTCCGGGTCCCAGACCGCCTTCGCGCGCTCGAAGAGGGTCACCATCTCGTCGCCGTACATCTTCGGCAGCAGCTCCGCACGGGCCTGGCCGTCGCCGTGTTCGCCGGAGAGGGAGCCGCCGTGGGCCACCACCAGGTCGGCCAGGTCCTCGGAGAAGCGGCGGAAGCGGGCCACGCCCTGCGACGTCAGCAGGTCGAAGTCGATGCGGACGTGGATGCAGCCGTCCCCGAAGTGGCCGTAGGGCGTGCCGCGCAGGGCGTACGTTCCGAGCAGTGCCCTGAAGTCCCGCAGATAGGAGCCAAGTTGGGCCGGTGGTACCGCGCAGTCCTCCCAGCCGGGCCACGCCTCCGAGCCGTCGGGCATCCTCGTCGCCGTACCGCTGGCGTCCTCGCGGACGCGCCACAGCGCGCGTTGGGCCGCCGGGTCCGTCACCACCAGGGAGTCGACGACGTCTGCCGCGCGGACGATCGTCCCGGCACGCGCGTGGGCCTCGGCCGCCGTGTCTCCGCCCGTTTCAACGAACAGCCAGGCGCCGCCCCGGGGGAGGCCGGCGGTGGAGCGGACCAGGTCGGCGGCCATGCCCTCCAGCGTGAGCGGCCCGTGGACCAGCAGGCCCGCCGCCGCCTCCGCCGCCGCGCTCTCGTCGGCGTACGCCAGCACGGCGAGGGCACGCGCGCGGGGCGCCTCGACGAGTCGTACGACGGCTTCCGTGAGGATGCCCAGCGTGCCCTCGCTGCCGCAGAAGGAGCGGGCGACGTCGGCGCCCTTCTCGGGGAGGAGGGCATCCAGGGCGTAGCCCGAGATACGGCGCGGGAGGTCGGGGAAGCCGGTACGCAGACGGGCCAACTCGCCCTCCACGAGGGGGCGTAGACCCGGCGGGGCGCCCGCCCAGTCCCGGCCGAGGCGCAGGGAGTCGCCGCGCGCGGTGAGTACCGACAGTTCGCTCACGTTGTCTGCCGTGGTGCCCCAGGCGACCGAGTGGGAGCCGCAGGAGTTGTTGCCGATCATGCCGCCGAGGGTGCAGCGGCTGTGGGTCGAGGGGTCGGGGCCGAAGCGCAACCCGTGCGGGGCGGCGGCCTGTTGGAGGCGGTCGAGGACCAGGCCGGGCTGGACGACGGCCGTGCGGGAGGCGGGATCCAGGGACAGCAGGCCGTTTATGTGGCGGGTGAAGTCGAGGACGACGCCGGTGCCGGTGGCCTGGCCGGCGATGGAGGTGCCGCCGCCGCGGGCCACGACCGGCACTCCGTGGGCCCGGCAGGCGGCGAGGGTGGCCGCCACGTCGTCGGCGTCACGGGGCGCGACGACGCCGAGCGGGACGCGTCGGTAGTTGGACGCGTCCATGGTCGTCAGTGCCCGGGACGTGACGTCGAAGCCGACCTCGCCCCGGACGGTCCTCGTCAGCTCCGCCTGAAGATCCGCCATGCCCCCAGCATGAAGGGATTCTGTAAACGCATCCAGAACCTCCCCAGTTCGATCACTAACTCTCATATAGTGACCGACAGTTGAGCACCCGGTGTCGCTTCTCGCCCAGGAACCCGACGAGCACCCCCCGAGGACACGACCGAGGACGACAGAGGACCCCGACCAAAGACGCCCGAGGACCGACCGAGGACCCCCTTCATGACCGCCCCCATGCTTCCCGGCGAACGACCCACCTTCCGCACCCTCGCCCCCGCCCCGCTGCTCACCGCCGTCCTGGCCGGACTCGCGGTCGCCGGCGCGGTCTCCGTGGCACCCGCCTCGCAGCGCCTCGCGGTCGCCTGCGCGGCCGGCGCCGGCGCGCTGCTGCTGTGCGCGGCCGTCGCGGCGGCGGCGCACGCCTACCAGACCGCCCGTGTCACCCGCCGCCGGCTGGAGGCCGTCACCCTGGACGCGGGCCGGCTGTTGCAGGAACGGGCGCGGCTGAGCACGGAGTTGGACCGCGAGCGCGTTCAGCTGACCGAGGAGCTGACCCACGAGCGGGCCCGGCTGACCGCCGAACTCACGCAGGAACGCGCCCGGTTGACCTCCGAGTTCGCCCAGGAGCGGCTGCGGCTCACCACGTCCTTCGCCGAGGAGCGCAGCCGCCTCACGGAGGAGTCCACCCTGGAGCGGGCCCGACTGACCGCCGAGAACAAGCAGTTGGCCGAGCGGGCCCGCCGGGACTCCCACGAGCGGGCCGCCGCGCTCTCCGCGACCGCCAACGCGGCGGGCCGGATGCAGGCGCTGGCCACCGGCATGCTCGCCGACCTGCGCACGATGGAGGAGCGGCACTCCGACGAGGACGTCCTCGCCGACCTGCTGCACCTGGACCACCGCACCGCGCAGGCGGGCCGGCTCGCCGACTCCGTCGCCGTCCTCACCGGGGCACGCTCCGGCCGCCGTTGGGCCCGCCCGATCGCCATGGAGTCGATCCTGCGCGGCGCGATGGGCCGGATCAGCGGCTACCAGCGGGTGCGGGTGCACTCCGCGAGCGACGCCGCCGTCGCCGGGCACGCGGCCGAGGGTGTGATGCACGCGCTCGCCGAACTCCTCGACAACGCGGCGAACTTCTCGCCGCCGACCGCCGAGGTGCATGTGTACGTCGAGGAGGTGCCGGCCGGGGTCATCGTGTCCGTGGAGGACAGCGGTCTGGTCATGGGCGACATCCAGCTCCGGCGCGCCGAGCGGTCGGTGAGCGGTGACTCCGCCGAGCTGGGCGGTCTCACCGGCACCCGCCTGGGCCTCGCGGTTGTCGGGCGGCTGGCCCGCAAGTACGGCCTGAAGGTGTCGTACCGGCCCTCCGCGCGCGGCGGCACGGGCGTCCTGATGCTCGTACCGCAGGACATCCTGGTGCCGCAGGACGCCCCGGCCGCTCCGCAGGAGGTCGTCGCGCTTCCCGAGCCGTCGTCCGCGCTGCCGGCTCCGGAGCGGGAGCCCGAACCGGAACCGCTCGTCCCGGGACAGCTGCGGGTGTCGTACGCCTCCGCGCGCGCCGGCTCCGACCTGGACCCGGACCCGGTCCCCACGCACGAGTCGCCGTACCGCGACGAGCTGTCCGACGCCCTGTCCGAGGTCCTGGCCGAGTCGCGGCCGGACGTGCCGGACGAGCTCCCCGAGAGCCTGCCCAAGCGGCGCCGGGGGCAGGCGCTGGCGGCGGCCGAGCGCTCCCGCGCGCGTGCGGAGGCCGCGGCCGCCGTGTCGCACCCCGCGCCCACGGCCGACGACACGCTGGCCCGGGCCGCCCGCTTCAACAGCTTCCGCCAGGCCGTACGCGGCGCGATGACCGAACAGCTGCCGCCCGTACCTGAGTCCGGCGCGCACACCGAACAGTCGGCTTCCGTAAAAGAGTTCGGTACGGCGACGGCCGAACAGCCTGAGTCCGTGGCGAGGTTCGGTACGGCGAAAGTCGAACAGCCCGCATCCGTGGCAGAGTTCGGTGCGCCTACGGCCGAGCGGTCCGCGCCCGTTGCGGAGTTCGCTGCGACTACGGCCGAGCAGTCCGCGCCCGCAACGGAGTTCGGCGTGCTGACCGAACACCCCTCGCCCGTACCGGAGTCGGAGCCCGAGCGCTCCGAACACGCCACGTCCCTCACCCACCCGCACCCGGAAGGCAACCCCACCTCATGACCGGCACGACCACCGCCGACGAGAAGCTCACCTGGCTCATCGAGGGCCTCCTGGAGCGCACCCCGGGCGCGCGTCACGCGCTGGTGCTGTCCCGGGACGGCCTGAAGCTGTGCCGGACGCCCGAGCTCTCCGTCGACCAGGCCGACCAGCTCGCCGCGATCGCCGCCGGGATCCAGTCGCTGTCGCACGGCGCGTCGGTGGAGTTCGGGGACGGCAGCGGGGGTGTGCGCTCCGCGATGACGGAGTTCTACGGCGGGGTGCTGTTCATCGTCGAGGCGGGCGAGGGCGCCCACCTGGCGCTGGTCACCACGGAGGACGCGGACGCGGGTCTGATCGGGCACAACATGAGCGAGCTGGTCGAGCAGCTCGGCGAGCACCTGCGCGCGGAACCCCGTACGTCATGAGCCGCCCCGGCAGGGACGACTCGCCCGACCGCCTCTACACGCTCACCGGAGGCCGCGCCCGTTCCGCACCGGACAGCCCGTTCGACCTGGTGACCCTCGTGGTCGCCGAGTGCGATCCGGCGACCGGTATGCAGTCGGAGCACGCGGCGATCCTGCGGCTCACCGAACACCCCACCGCGGTGGTGGAGTTGGCGGCCGAGCTGAAGCTCCCGGTGAGCATCACCAAGATCCTCCTCTCCGACCTTCTCGCGGCCGGCCGGGTCAGTGCCCGGCATCCGCGCAAGGCCGTGTCCGATCCCGACGTCCTGGAACAGGTGCTCGTTGGACTCCGCAACCTCTGACGCGCGCACCCCCTTGGGTGCCTCCGCCGACAACGGCCTCAAGATCGTGGTCGTCGGCGGCTTCGGCGTCGGCAAGACCACACTGGTCCGTTCGGTCAGCGAGATACGTCCCCTCAACACCGAGGAGACGATGACGAAGGCCGGCGAATCCGTCGACGACATCAGCGAGGTGCGCGGCAAGTCCGCGACCACGGTCGCCTTCGACTTCGGCCGCATCACGCTCGACGCCCGCAATGTGCTGTACCTGTTCGGCGCCCCCGGCCAGGAACGCTTCTGGTTCCTGTGGGACCGGCTGTTCTCCGGGACGCTCGGCGCGGTCGTCCTGGTCGACACGCGCCGCATCGGCGACTCCTGGTACGCGATCGACCGCCTCGAACACCACGGCACCCCCTTCGTCGTGGCCTGCAACGACTTCGGCGGCCCCACCTACGCCCCGCAGCAGATCCGCGAGGCCCTCGACCTCGACCCGCACGTCCCCCTCCTGGACTGCGACGCCCGCTCCCGCGCGTCCGCGAAGCAGGTCCTGATCTCCCTGGTCGAGCACGTCAAGAACTCCTACGGCACCCAGGGCCCCGCCCGCCTCCAAGTCCCCGTCCCCCAGCAGGAGTTGGCCCTGTGACCGCGCCCGTACCACTGAGTGGACCCAGGTTCCAGACCGAACCGGCGCGGCTGTACCGGGAGATGCGGCGCGAGCACGGCGCCGTGACGCCCGTGGTGCTGGACGGCGACATCCCGGCCTGGCTGGTGCTCGGCTACCGCGAACTGCACCAGGTCACCGGCGATCCGGTCCTGTTCAGCCGTGACTCGGACCTGTGGAGCCAGTGGGACCACATCCCCGACGACTGGCCGCTGCTGCCGATGATCGGCCGCAGGCAGCCGTCGATCCTCTACACGGTCGGCGAACGGCACCGCGAGCGCGTCGGCATGATCAGCGACGCGCTGGAGGCCGTGGACCCCTCCGAACTGCGGTCGTACGCCGAGAAGTTCGCGGACGAGCTGATCGACGGGATCTGCGCCAAGGGCGAGACGGACCTCGTCGGCGACTACGCGATGCTGCTGCCGGTGCGGGTCCTGGCCCGGCTCTACGGCTTCCGGGACGAGCAGGGTCCGGGTCTGGTGACCGCGCTCAACGACATGATCGACGGACGGGACCGGGCGATCGCCGGGCAGACCCATCTCGCCACCTCCATGGGGCGGTTGCTGGCCGACCGGAAGGACGAGCCGGCCGACGACGTCGTGTCGCGGATGCTGACGCACCGGTCCGGCTTCGACGACGTGGAGATCGCGCAGGACCTGATGGTGATGATGGCGGCCGGCCACCAGCCGACCGCCGACTGGATCGGCAACTCGCTGCGGCTGATGCTGACCGACGACCGGTTCGCGGCCTCCCTCTTCGGTGGCCGCAACAGCGTCGCCGAGGCGATGAACGAGGTGCTGTGGGAGGACACCCCGACGCAGAACGTGGCCGGCCGCTGGGCCTCCCGCGACACCCAGCTCGGCGGCCGGCGCATCCGCAGCGGCGACCTCCTGCTGCTCGGCCTCCAGGGCGCCAACTCCGACCCGCAGGTCCGCACCGACGGCTCCGCGCTCACCGGCGGCAACAACGCGCACTTCTCCTTCGGGCACGGCGAGCACCGGTGTCCGTTCCCCGCGCAGGAGGTCGCCGAGGTCATCGCGCGGACGGGTATCGAGGTCGTACTGGACCGGCTGCCCGACATCGACCTGGCGGTGCCCGCCGAGTCCCTGACGCGACGGCCCTCGCCGTGGCTGCGGGGACTGACCGCGCTGCCGGTGCGGTTCACGCCCGTACCCGCGCTCTGATCACGCGTACGTCCCGCGCCCCCCACTCCCTTGGAGGCATCCCTCTATGACCAGCACCCGCATCGTTCTCGACCCCTTCGTCGGCGACCTGGACGGCGAGAGCGCCAGGCTTCGTGCGGCCGGTCCGCTGGCCGCCGTAGAGCTCCCGGGTGGGGTGCCCGTATGGGCCGTGACCCATCACGCCGAGGCGAAACAGCTGCTCACGGATCCGCGGCTGGTGAAGGACATCAACGTGTGGGGGGCCTGGCAGCGCGGGGAGATCCCCGCGGACTGGCCGCTGATCGGGCTGGCGAACCCGGGCCGTTCGATGCTGACCGTGGACGGCGCCGACCACCGCAGGATGCGGACGCTGGTCGCGCAGGCGCTCACCCCGCGCCGGGTGGAGCAGATGAGGGGCCGGATCGCGAAGCTGACGGAGGGCCTGCTGGACGGCCTCGAAGGCGATGTGGTCGACCTCAAGGCGGAGTTCGCGTACCCGCTCCCCATGTTCGTGATCGCCGACCTCATGGGCATAGCGGAGGACCGACTCCCGCGTCTCAAGCAGCTGTTCGAGAAGTTCTTCTCGACGCAGACCCCGCCGGCCGAGGTCATCGCGACGCTGACGGAACTCGCGGGCATCATGGCGGCGACGGTCGCGGCCAAGCGCGCGGAGCCCGGCGACGACCTGACGTCGGCCCTCATCGCGGCCTCCGAGGACGGCGACCACCTCACCGACGAGGAGATCGTCTCCACGCTCCAGCTGATGGTCGCGGCGGGCCACGAGACGACGATCTCGCTGATCGTCAACGCGGTCGTCAATCTGTCGGCGCACCCCGTCCAGCGCGCCCTGGTGCTGGCCGGCGAGGCCGACTGGTCCTCGGTGGTCGAGGAGACCCTGCGCCACTCCACGCCCACCTCGCACGTCCTGATCCGCTTCGCCACGGAGGACGTCCAGGTCGGCGACAAGGTCCTGCCGGCCGGGGACGCGCTGATCGTGTCGTACGCGGCGATCGGCCGCGACGAGCAGGCGCACGGCCCGACGGCCGGTGCGTTCGACATCACGCGCACCAGCGAGAACCGGCACATCTCCTTCGGTCACGGCCCGCACGTCTGCCCCGGCGCGGCCCTGTCCCGGCTGGAGGCGGACGTGGCGCTCCCGGCCCTGTACGAGCGCTTCCCGCAGCTGGACCTGGCGGTCCCGGCGTCCGAGCTCCGCAACAAGCCGGTGGTGACGCAGAACGACATCTTCGAGCTGCCGGTGCGGCTGACGCCGTAGCTCACCGTCCGTCCACGGGCCGTAGCGGTCGTCTCATCGAACGGACGCGTTTCCGTCCGGTTTCACCGAGGGGATACGCTCCGGCTCGTGGCTGATATCGAGATTCCCGCTGACATCAAGCCCGCCGACGGACGGTTCGGCGCTGGCCCCTCCAAGGTGCGGACGGAGGCGCTGGACGCGCTGGCCGCCACCGGTACGTCTCTGCTGGGCACCTCCCACCGCCAGGCCCCGGTGAAGAACCTGGTCGGCAAGGTGCGCGAGGGCGTCTCCGCGCTGTTCTCCCTCCCCGAGGGCTACGAGGTGATCCTCGGCAACGGCGGCTCGACGGCCTTCTGGGACGTCGCGACCCACGGCCTCATCGAGAACAAGTCGCAGCACCTGAACTTCGGCGAGTTCAGCTCCAAGTTCGCCAAGGCGGCCAAGCTGGCCCCGTGGCTGGCCGAGCCGACCGTCATCGCGTCCGACCCCGGCACGCACCCCGAGCCGGCCGCCGAGGCGGGCGTCGACGTGTACGCGTTCACGCACAACGAGACGTCGACAGGTGTGGCGGCCCCGATCAAGCGCGTGCAGGGCGCCGACGAGGGCGCGCTGGTCCTCGTGGACGCCACCTCGGGCGCGGGCGGCCTCCCGGTCGACATCACCGAGACGGACGTCTACTACTTCGCCCCGCAGAAGTCCTTCGCCTCCGACGGCGGCCTGTGGATCGGCGTGTTCTCCCCCGCCGCGATCGAGCGCGCGGAGCGCATCCACGCGTCCGGCCGCCACGTCCCGGAGTTCTTCTCGCTCCCCACGGCGATCGACAACTCGCGCAAGAACCAGACGTACAACACCCCGGCCCTGGCCACCCTGTTCCTCCTCAACGAGCAGCTGGAGTGGATCAACGGCCAGGGCGGCCTGGCCTGGTCGACGGCCCGCACGAAGGACTCGTCCAGCCGCCTCTACAGCTGGGCGGAGGAGTCGAAGCACGCGACCCCGTTCGTCACCGACGCCACCAAGCGCTCGCAGGTCATCGGCACCATCGACTTCGCCGACGAGATCGACGCGGCGGCCGTCGCCAAGGTCCTGCGCGCCAACGGCATCGTCGACACCGAGCCCTACCGCAAGCTCGGCCGCAACCAGCTCCGCGTGGCGATGTTCCCGGCGATCGACCCGGCGGACGTCGAGGCGCTGACGAAGTGCATCGACTATGTGATCGAGAAGCTCTGATCGCTTCGTAGCCGACTTCTCGGCTACGACCGTTCGGTTACGACACCGAAGGCGCCCCGCGGAGCTGGTCGCGGGGCGCCTTTTGTCGTCGTAGCAGACGACGGGCGGCCTGCGCCCGACATCGAGGTGAACCCAGAACCGGGGCAAATCGCCCCAACCGCCACAGCCGCGTAACAGCGACAGCACAGCGAACAACTCCCGCTCCACACCACCGGTCGAACCCGTTGCGTCGCACCTTTGCGGCGCAACTCCTCCACTCCCGACCGAAGTTGGAGTTGCCCCATGTCCAGGAAGTCCCTGCCGACGCGGCTCGCCGCCACCGCCGCACTGCTGCTCGCCACCGGTGCCCTGTCCGCGCCCACCGCCTCCGCGGACGCCTCCCCCGGCGACGCCTACGTCCTGAAGGTGACCACCGACCCGGCCGCCACGAGCTACGGCAACCGCCGCGTCGACGTCACCGGCACGGTCACCAGGGCCGACGGCACGCCCGCGCCGAACATCCCCGTCACGGTCCAGGAAGTCGTCAGGTTCACCACCTGGAACCCGTGGGGCGACCCGATCGACCCCACCTACTACGAGCCGCGCGACCTGGGCACACCGGTCACCGACGCGAACGGGAAGTTCACGATTCCCGGCGTCGACATCGACCACACGGGCAACAGCAGCCTGCTCAACGTCGAGCAGGGGGTGGAGATCACCGCCCTCTACGACGTGGACGGCGACCTCGACACCCCGCAGGACGGCTACTACGCGGACACCACCGTGAACGCGAACGCCCGTCCCAGTTCGGTCAGTTACCGGGTCAGCAAGAAGAAGGTGAAGTCCGGCGACATCCTCACCGTCTCGGGCAGAGTCACCCTCCCGGGCGGCGTCCGGCCCGAGGGCACCGAGGTCTTCCTGCAGACGTACTGGGAGCAGGAGTACGACGTGCGGACGACCGCCAGATACGGCGGCTACTTCGTCCTGTCGGTCCGCGTCACCGGCTACGACGACACGTTCACGCTCCGCACGGCGCCGAGGGACATGTACGTGTCGGGCGCGAAGCAGAAGCTTCCGATCACGAACACGTCGTTGCTGCGCGCTTAGCCTCCCGGGGTGACTCAAGAAAAGTGTGACGCTTCGTGGGGGGAGTGTCACACTTTTTGGGAGGGGGTGTGGTGGGGCGGTCAGAACTGCTGGAGGAAGTCGCGCCAACTCTCGCCGGAGACGGTGAGGAGGGGGCCATGTTCCGAGTGCTTGCTGTCGCGGACGACTCGGCCGTGGGTGGCTGTTTCGGCGACCTCGACGCAGGCGTTCTCCTGTCCCGAGTACGACGACTTCCAGAAGGGGCTTACGACCTCGGTCACGATCTGTCTTCCTTCAAGTTCCGCAGTACGCCCCGGATGAGCTTCGCGCTAGCGTCCGGCGTCAACGCTGACGATCGTAGTAGGTCGTATGCGTTGGCGTAAGCGGCAAGGTCCTCAGCTCCTTCCAGGACCGATGCGCCCCGCAGATTGTCCATCGCGACCGCTTCGACCGTAGGCTCCTCGTCGAAGCTGAAGGAGTAGAAAGCGCAGGAGTAACCAGCCAGAACGCCCGCGCTGAACGGCAGTACCTGCACGGTGACGTTCTTCCGCTTGCCGATTTCAAGGATCGCGGACAGCTGCTCCAGGTGAATATCGACGCTCACCAGCGGGTGGGTGACGACCCCTTCCCCGAGGATGGCCGTGTACGACGCCGCGCCCTCCTCGATCTTCGCCTGCCGCCCCACTCTGACCTTCACCAGTTGCGCGACCCGCTCGGGTTCGAGGTAGTGGGGGCCGTCGGCAATGACCGCCTCCGCGTAGGCCGGGGTCTGCAAAAGCCCCGGCACCATGATCGGCTGCCACTCACGGATATAGGTCGCGTCGTCCTCCAGCGCGATGTGGTCGACGTAGTCCGGCCGCAGATGCTCGGCATGCTCAAGCCACCAGCCCCGCCGCTTGGACTGCCGGGCCATCTCCTCCAGCTTCTGGCGGACTTCGAGATCGTGCACCCCGTACGCCTCCAGCATCGCCCGGATTTCGAGCGGTCGGGCGGACACGTGCCCGGTCTCGATGCGACTGACCCTGGTCTGGTGGGCCGCGATCACATCGGCGGCCTGGAGCTGGTCCATCTTCGCCGCGAGCCGGTACGTCTTGAGCGCGGTACCAAGTCGCCTGCTGCGTACGGTCGGTCGACCACCTACGGGCATCTCGGCCCCCCTTCTATCGCAACCAAACTGTAGGGCATGACCCAACCGAACATATATCCAACAGCATGTATGCACCTAAGTTGATTGCGCCGAAATCACTTTCAGCCCTAGCCTCATGAGCACACGCTGCTTGCAGCACCGCGTCTTGACGACACGTCAGGAGGTACGGCACCCCCATGCCCGAAACCGAGACCTTCCGCATCCCCAAGCGCAGACAACACGTGTCAACCGCCCGCCAGCGCATCCGCAAGACCCTCGCCGACTGGGGCATCACCGACGAACTCGCCGACGCCGTCACCCTGTTGGCGAACGAACTCGTCACCAACGCCGTGACCCACTGCCGGGTCCCCTACTCCCAGGTCAAGGTCGAACTCACCCTCAACGGCACGGAGTTGCTCCTTGAGGTCTCCGACCCGGACCGGGACAGACTCCCCCAGCCCCACGACTCGGCCCCGGAGGAGGAGGGCGGTCGAGGCCTCGCACTCGTAGCAGCGCTGGCCGAGCGCTGGGGGTGCCGACAGGAGCCGTACGCGAAATGCGTGTGGGCCCGGTTCGAGTTGCGGGAGGGAGCCCATGTTCCGGCGACTTTATGAGGCACTGGCCCGGCTGATCGCGCCCCGAACTGCCTTGAACGACCTGGACTTCACCCAGGAACCCCGCGCATCGGACCCGTACGTCTGGCGACTGCCGACCCCTTACGACGCCCGCTGGCGCCGCTGGTCGAAACGCTCCCGCGCGGCCGGCGGCCACCTGCCGTTCCCCACCGAGGAAGCGTGCTGGCAGCCCCCACCGCGGCCCCAACTCCCGCTCTGGCAGGGCGAAAACGATCCCGTCCGCTTCTACGTACTGCGCTCAGACGTCGAGGTCCCGACGGACGCGGGTGATGATCCGCCTGGCCTCGGCGCCGTACACGGCGGACGCGGCATGCGTATCCCAGACCCGCCGGTGGAGAGCGACCGCGTCGGCGTCGGCGAGCCAGTGCTCGGTGTACCAGTCCTCGATCACTACGAGACGCTCGTCCACGATCGTGAAGTCGTTGCCGATCGGTACCTGGAGCGCGGCGTCGAAAGGCACCACCCCAAGGTGGACGGTATCCAGGTCCAACACCGCGAGCATCTGGTCCAGTTGGGCCGCCATGACCTCAGGTGGACCGATGCGGGCACGCAGCGTCCCCTCCGAGATCAACTCATGCATCTCCTTGCCGGGGAGATGCAACCACGCCTGCCGTTGCATTCGCGCGCGTACCGCGTCGCTCGTGTCCCTGGGGGTGTTCATCAGTTCCGCGAGACCCTCGAAGATGCATCGCGCGTAGTCGGGGGTCTGGAACAGGCCGGGGATGACGTCGGGCTCCCAGGCCCGCAGGGTCTGTGAGTTGAAGACGAGGGAGTTCCACTCCTCCTGGATGGGCCGGTGCCCGGTCTCCAGTCGTTCCTGCCAGGGACGTACTTGTCGGGTTCCGTCGTTCATCGGGGCTCCTCTGCCACTACGTAGGCTTCGGTCGGTGGAACGGCATCCGGATCAGCTCAGGGCGTCTATGGCCTTCACGATGAGGGCCCGGGCGTCCGCCCCGTACACGGCCATGCTCCGGAGTTGCTCGAACGCCTTTATGTAGAGGGCGATTTCGGAGGGCTGGGTGACGCGGACCCTGGCCGACAGCAGTTCCACCGAGACGAGCGTGCCGTCGTATATGTGGAACAACTCCTTTGGCCCCACCACTCGTTCACGGGTCGAACTGGGGATGATGCCAAGCGACACCGAGGGCAGCGCCCCAGCCGTGAGCAGATAGCCGAGCTGCGCCGCCATCGCGTCATCGTCGCCCAACTGGTAACGCAGTACGCCCTCTTCGATCAGCAGGACGAAACGGCGCCCCGGCTCGTGGATGATCCGCGACCGCTCGACGCGCGCCACCGCTGCCTCTGCGGAGTCGTCCGGGATGCCGAGCAGCCGGGCGTTGACAGAGAGCACGGCACGCGCGTACCCCTCTGCCTGGAGGAAGCCCGGGACCAGGGTGGGTGAGTAGATCCGGAACAATTCCGTAGAACGGTGGAGCTCCGCTACACCGCCCTGAAGGCGCTTCAGACCGCCGCGAGTCTTGCGGCGCCATTCGCTGTACTGCGACTCGGCATCCCTGGACTCGGCGATGATGTCCGCGGCCTGGTCGTCGGCACCGCACGCGGCGCACCAGCGGCGTATGTCGTCGGGCGTGGGCGGTGTACGGGCGTTCTCCAGGCGCGAGGTTTTCGGATGGGTCCAGCCGCAGCGATCGGCCAGCTCGCTCCCGGTGATGCCCGCATCCGCACGCAGATCCCGGAGACGGCGCGCGACACGTTCACGCGCGGACTGCGCTGAGGAGGAAGGGGAATGGGGCACGAGCTGACCGTACGCCTTGCGCGCTAGCTGATTTGGTAGTCCTCGTGTGGGGTTGCTCGCGCCCACACCGCCTCGAACGCCTCGGCGCAGAGTTTCGCTGCGGCCGGGTCCTCGCTGATCTCTCCGCCACCGGACGCACCGTCACCGGTGAAGTGATTCCAACGGATCAACCGGTCGTCAAGAAGCCAGAAGTCATTGCCCGGCAGTGCGATGTCGGAGGCTTGCCGACGCGGAAGCCACCGCACCAGCTCGCCGGCCCCGATGTTGACCGGCGTGCCCTCGTACTCGTAGCGGATGTAGTCGCTGACCGGCTCCGACACGATACGGGCCCGGCGCACGACGACTCCACGGGCAACCGTACGGCGGATGAGGCTCGTCCATGAAGCCCAGTACGGAGACTCCGGGTCGTTGTCCCGTTCTCCCGTCCGCTGCCAGTGGCCGAAATTATCGGCCTCACCAGCAACTCCGTATGCGTCTCTCATCTCCAGATGGACAGCCGAGTGCTGTGCGCCGTCCAGGAGTTCAGTGAAGCTCGGCACGTTCTGCGACATCGCACGCCTCCCTCAGGATCGGCACCATGCGGGCCGGGACACGGACCACTGCCTCATGGTCAGGGATTCCCACCGCGTGGCCGGGCGCTTCGAACACGGCGCATTGCGCTTCGAGTTCACGGTTCGGCTTCCATCCCTGGATGACCAGTTCGTTCTTGGCCTCGTCGACCCAGACAGTGGGACTCTCCTCTGTTTCGGTGTTCGGGTCGATGCCGATGAACCGTAACGCCATAGCCGCCTCCAGCAAGCCGGTCGTTCGAAGATGTGCACCACTTTGAAGGCACCAAGATGTCTATGCAAGATGATAAATCGGCCACATACATGGCAAATATATCGGTGTGAACATTCATGAACATCGATGGAGCTGGAGACCAGGCGGCTCGTAGCGTCGAGACCAACAGCAAACCCCGCCATAGCCGAGGAGCACCCCCATGAGCCAGGGTGCAGCCCGACCACCGGCACAGTTGCCCAGCAACTTCGACGCCTGGCTACTGGACTGCACCCCGGCCCCCAACTGCGCCGTCTGCGCCGCGAATTGGCGCCAGCTCACCGCCAGCAAGCAATCCGGCGACATCACCCAAGCCGCGCGCCACGCCACCGAGATCCGCGACCACGCCTCCGGAGTGCACGCAAGCCCCACCAACTGACCCGACAGGAAGGCACCCCCATGCTCAACGGCACCGACCTCTACGCCCTCGACATCACCTCGGCCACCTTCACCCAGGCCTGCGGCGGCCCCTGCACCGAGGGGTGTGTGACCCTCGCTCGGATCGGCGACGGCTCCTGGGCCCTCGGCGACAGCAAACGCCCCGACAAGGAGCCGCTGCGGTTCACCACGGAGGAGTTGAGCGTCGCCGGGATCGACCCGGCGCGGTTCGGGCTGAGTATCTGAGCGGCACGGCCACCCGTCCCGGCCGGCCTAGGCGTCATATCAACTCGCCCCGACCTGCCGGGATTTCACGACCACCGCGGACTCACCGAACCCGAACAGGACGACCACCGGTGCACCACCACGCCTACCTGTGGACCGGCCCCAAAGCCCGTTTCGACCAAGAGGCGTTACGCAGACCGCCCCACCCCGACCCACCCCCACCCGGCAGCCGCCCGGAGTTGATCCAGCGGTACCGGGAAGTGGCGGCGGAGTTCCCCACCTCCGACCTGCCCCCGCTAGAAACCTCGTACTGGCTGATCAAACCGCGTTCACTGGTACGCGGAACCTGGGCCGCCCCGGCCGACGCGGCAGCGTGGCTCGATGGTCAACTCGCCGCGTATCGAACCCGGTTCGCGAACGCTGCGCACCAGGACGCCCGCCACCTCTCCGTCCTCGTCAGCTCCGCCACCGCACGGCTGGCCTCCGGCCACGACTCGTCGTACGGCTTCTATCTCGAACGGCCGGCCTACCTGTCCCTCGCCCTCGTCACCTGCTCGCCGAATCGCGCCAGGCCCAACCTGCACTGCCCTTTGGACAGTTGAGTTCGGAAGGCGGCCCGGGTCACCCAGGCCCGTGTCCCGGGGTGGAGTCGCCGGCCGCCTGTACCGCTTGCAGCAGTGTGGCCAGGTCCGGGGTCTGCTCCCACTCCGCGGCCGTGTAGGACATCGTGACGTGCGTCCCCACGGCTGCGATCTCCACGGTTCGCCTGCCCTTCCGGTCGGGGCCGGTGACGCTCAGGCGCATGTGCCGGATGTGGAAGCGTTTGGGGTAGTTGCCGAAGATCTCCAGTATCCGGCCGTCGAACGAGTACAGCTGGTGGCCGACCTTGGCCGTGATCTCGTCGTTCATGGGGGAACCCTATGCACGGTGATCGGCCGGTGCCAGACCCCTTGTCGACCACGCACGGGCTGCCGTTCGGGCCGACGTGTCTACCGGCTGAGCCTGCGGAACCTCCGTACCGCCAGCGGCAGGAACAGCAGTGTCAGTGCGGCCGGCCATGCCCCCGCCAGCAGCAGTGCGTGCTGTTCCGGCCAGGACGCTCCCCGAGCGGTCGGCGCGCCGAAGAGGGCGCGGGTGGCGCCGGCCGTGGAGGAGAGGGGGTTCCAGAGGGCGGCCTGGCCGAGCCAGTGGGGCATCTGCTGCGGGGAGACGTAGATGCTGGAGATCATCGTCAGCGGGAAGACGATCGCGAAGAGGCCGCCCACCTGCTCGGGGCCCGGCAGCAGCAACCCCAGCCAGACGCCCACCCAGATGAGCGCGAAGCGGAGGGAGAGGAGCAGGACGACGGCCTTCGCGAAGCCGAGCGCCGAGCCCGGGAAGGGGCCGGAGCCGAACTCCGGGCGCCAGCCCATGCCGTACGCCGTGGCCATCATGATGCCCAACTCGGCGCAGGAGACGATGAGATCGGTCGCGCCGCGGCCCGCGACCACCGCGGACGGCGCCATCGGCATCGAGCGGAAGCGGTCGATGACGCCCTTCTTGGAGTCGTTCACGAAGATCGTCGCCGTGGAGACGAACCCCATGGCGACGGTCATCACGAACATCCCCGGCATCAGGAACGCCTTGTAGTCGCCGCCGCCCGGCACCTGGATGGCCTTGCCGAAGACGTACCCGTACAGCAGCACGGACAGGATCGGGAAGCCCAACTGCCAGAGGATGCTGACCGGTTGGCGCCGGTAGTGGGTCAGGCCGCGCCGCACGACGTTCCAGCAGTCGGCGACCGTCCAGAAGAGGCGGCCGTGCTGGGGACGTCTGCGGTACGTGCGTCCGGTGCCGTCGGACGCCGTCGACACACCGCCGCTCATACGGCCGCTCCCTCGGTCTCCGGTTCCGGCACCGGTTCTTCTTCGGTACGGCGGCCCGTCAGCCGGAGGAACACGTCGTCCAGACTCGGGCGGCGCAGGCCGATGTCCTCGACCGGGATGCCGAAGTGCTCGAGGAACCGGGCGACTTCGGTGAGGGAGCCCACCCGGTCGGCGACGGGCGCGTGGACGCGCAACTCCGCGATGTCGGCCTCCGGTTCGCCGCCGTGGGCGACCCGGGCGACGGCCTGCAAGGCGTAGGGGATGTGGGCGGGTTCACGGACCACGACCTCGACGCGGTCGCCCCCGACGCGGTTCTTCAGGCCGTCGAGGGTGTCGTCGGCGATGGCCCGGCCCTGGTCGATGACGGTGATGCGGGAGGCCAGCCGGTCGGCCTCCTCCAGGTACTGGGTGGTGAGCAGGACCGTGGTGCCGTCCGCCACCAACTCCCGTACGGCCTCCCAGACTTCGCCCCGGCTGCGCGGGTCGAGGCCGGTGGTGGGTTCGTCGAGGAAGAGGACGGCCGGGGCGAGGATCATCGACGCGGCCAGGTCAAGGCGACGGCGCATGCCACCGCTGTAGCCGCCCGCGCCCTTGTCCGCCGCGGCCTCCAGGTCGAACTGGCGCAGGAGTTGGGTCGCCCGCAACTTGGCCCGCCTGCGCCCGAGATGGAAGAGACGGCCGAACATCTCCAGGTTCTGCCGGCCGGTGAGGATCTCGTCGATCGCCGCGTACTGGCCGGTGAGCCCGATGCGCGAACGCACCTGGCGCGGCTGCCGGGCCACGTCGAGTCCGGCGACGGTCGCACTGCCGCCGTCGAGCCGGACGAGCGTGGAGAGGATCCGTACGGCGGTGGTCTTGCCGGCGCCGTTCGGGCCGAGCAGACCGTGCACGGTGCCCTCGCGGACGGCGAGGTCGAAGCCGTCGAGAGCGCGCTTGTCGCCGTAGCGCTTCTCCAGCCCCTCGGCCCGCACGACATATCCGTGGCTGCTCATGGTTCCCTCCCTCCCGAACTGAGCTCCCGAACTGAGTGCACCGTATCCGATGGTGCGTACGGTGTACTCGGTTTTCGCTCGGGACCTGGATCGGGACCTACACTCCCCCCATGACGAGCAGGCCGGCGAGCGGCGGTCAGGAATCCAGTGGCAGCGGCGACATCGGCCGCACCCTCGAACTGCTGTGGGACACCGGCCCCCGCCCCAGCCGCGGCCCGAAGCCGGGCCTGAGCGTCGACCGGATCGTGGGCGCGGCCATCCGCATCGCGGACGGGGAGGGGCTCGACGCGGTCTCCATGCGGCGGGTGGCCACCGACCTGGGCACGGGCGCCATGTCGCTGTACCGGTACGTCCCCGGGAAGGCCGAACTCCTCGACCTGATGCTGGACCGGGTCCGCTTCCCGGACCGCCCCAACGCCCAAGCCACCGGCGCCGGTTGGCGCGACGCCCTGGAGACGGCCGCCCGCGACGCGCTCGCCGTCCACCGCCGCCACCCCTGGCTGCTGCGCGTCAACCAGTCCCGTCCGCTGCTCGGCCCGCGCGCCCTCGCCACCCTGGAGCACCTGCTCGGCCGCATCCGCCCGATGGGCCTGACCGACCCGGAACTCGTCTCGACGGTCGTCATGATCGACGGCTATGTCGTCGGCGCCGCCCGCACCCAGGTCCACCAGGAGGAGGCGGCCCGATCCACCGGCCTGACCGACGCGGAGTTCTACGGCGCCCAGGTCCCGTCCCTGGAGAAGGCCATGGCCACCGGCGCCTACCCGACCCTCGCGTCCCTCTCCCCCGACACCTTCACCGCCGGCTTCGACCACTTCGAGTTCGGGCTGGGCCGGATCCTGGACGGTCTGGAGGTCCTGGTCCGACAGCGGGGCGGGGAGTGAGAGTTCAGCCGCGGCGGGTCAGCCGCCGCAGCCCGATCACGGCCCCGAAGACGATCAGGACGGCGACGGCGCCCACCTTCAGGTTCTTGCCCGCGCCGCCGCCGTCGTCGCCGCTCGCCGAACTGCCGCCCTCCGAAGGGGACTTGGAGGCGGACGAGGCTCCGTCCGGCGCGTCCTCGGCCTGTACCGGGCTGTCGGTGCCCTCGCTGCCGTACATCAGCTTGGTCCCGTCGACGGAGTAGCTGATGGACTCCCCCTGCCCCTGCAAGGGCACGTCGAGGCGCCCCTTGCGCTTGATCTTCCCGCCGTTCCAGTCGTAGTAGATACCGCCGAAGTAGCCGCGTACGGCGAGCTGTTGGCCGTTGGGCGAGAAGGCGGCGTCGGTGGCCCAGAGGTCCACGGAGGCGATGGGCCTGAAGTAGTTGGTGCCGGAGGAGGAGAGCTTGGCGGGGCCTTCGAAGAGGTGCCCGCCGTCCTCCTTCTTGTCGATGATGTAGACGCGCCCGGTCTTGGGGTGCACGACCAGCGACTCGGCGTTGCGTGCCCCGTCCGAGTACTTCACGACGTACTGCGTGGCCCGGATCGTCTGGTCCTTGAGCACCTTCGGCTCGGGCAGCTTGTAGATCCACACGTGGGCCCAGGTCCCGTCGAGGTTGTCGCCGATGTCGCCGACGTAGATCTGGTTGTCCGGCCCGATGGAGATGGCCTCGACGTCCCGCGGCTTGCCGACCCCGCTGAAGGTGACGGTCGCGACCGTCTTGCCGGTGCTGCTGTCGACGGCGTAGATGTACGGGCCGTCGTTGCTGTCGTTGTGCGTCCAGTAGATGCCCGGGTGGAGGTGCGAGGCGGCGAGCCCGCTGGACTCGGTGATCCGGGAGTCGGTGATCGTGAACCCCTTGTCGCCCTTGCCGTCACCGTCGTCGGAGGGCGCTGCGGCTGCGGGCAGGGCGAGCGCGCCGACCAGAAAGCCGGCGCCGAGGAACGCGAGGAAGCGACGCATGCCCCCAAGCCTGCCATCGTGGCAGGCCTCACACCCCACCGGCTCCAGCGATCGGCCACTGATCGTCCATCATGAGCGGATGCTCAGGTTCATGCCCGTAGGCGACTCCATGACGATCGGGAGCGCGGGCGAACACACATGGCGCTACCGGATCTGGCAGCACCTGCGCGCGACCTACGGCGGCCCGTTCGCCGTGGTCGGCCCGCGCGAGACGCTGTACGACAAGGCGACGGACACACCCACGTCGTACGAGTACGCCGACCCCGACTTCCCGCACTTCCACCTCGCCGGGTGGGGCGAGGGCTGGCTGCACATGGCCCCGCTCATCGGCGAGGCGGTACGCGCCCACCGCGCGGACGTCCTCCTGGTCTCCCTCGGCCTGATCGACCTGGGCTTCTACACGAACGCGACCCAGACGGCGGACAACCTCCGGTCCTTCGTGACGGAGGCCCGCGCCGCGAAGCCCTCCGTGCGCATGGTCTTCCTCCCGGTCATCCCGAACGTCCGCGCCCAGACGGACGCCCCCTTCGCCGCCGAGGTCGCCCTCTTCAACGAACTCCAGGCCAAGGCGGTCGCCGACCTCGACGACCCGCGCTCCCCGATCCTCCTGGCCTCCCTCCCGGAGTCGTACGACATCAACCACGACACCTACGACGGCACCCACCCGAACGCGTCCGGCGAGCACCGCATCGCGGGGGCGTTCGCGGGGGCGATGCATCAGGCGTGGGGGATGGGCGGGGAGTACGGGGAGTACGGGGAGTACGGGGAGTACGGGGAGTACGGGGAGTACGGGGAGTACGGCGGCTCGGAACCGGTCGCGGACGCGGAGCCCTTCCACCGGTCCTCGCGCCGCCCCTCCCGCAGGCCCAGGTAGGGCCGGCCGGCGCCTACCGCTCCTGATTCCGATACCGGGCGATCCACTCGTCGGTGAGGCGATCGGCCTGGCGGTGGTGGCTCGGAGTGATGTGGCGTCCGGCGGGGAGCACGAGGCCGAGATGACCGAGGACGCGGAGAGTGACGGCTTCCGGGTCGGCGGCGAGGTCCTCGTAGCGGATGCGGTACGGCTCGATGCCGCAGCCCTCGAACCAGCGCTCCCAGCCGGTGTTGTGCTCCTCGATCGTCCGCATGGTGCGGGTGATGGCGTCGCGGTCGAAGGAGGGCTGGCCATCGGCGGGGGTCGCCTTGCCTGAGCCGATCTCGCCCTTCCCGCCGATGAACCAGACACCGGTCTGCTCGGCGCGCAGCCATGACACGGCTTGGGCGAGGATGTCGTCCCGGCGCAGATACACGAACCGGATGCGCGTCCCGAACTCCCGCTCCAGCAGCCCCGGTTCATCCCCGGCGAGGTCAGGGTGCAGGCCCGCGAGCCGAGTTGTGAGTTCGGCGTGCGTCCCCCACATGAGCTTGGCCCCGAAGACCCCGTTCCCGGTCCGCCCGGCGGCGAGCGCGGCTCGCACGAAGTCGCCGTAGTCCAGGGCGTGTTGGGGCGTGTGGGCGACTCCCCAGCGCTCGGCCCACGCCACCTCGTCCGGCGCCCGGAAGTAGGCCTGGGGGTGCCCGGCGACTCCGGTGGAGTCGAGGAGGCCGAGGAGGAGGGAGCTGCCGGTTCGGGGGGTGGCGCAGATGAAGTAGGTGGCTGTGTCGGTGGGGTGGGTCACGAGGAGCAGGGTCGGAGATCGGGGGCGTGGGCGGCAACCGAATATGGACGGTGACGATGGCGTGATCACCACGTATCCCGGTCACCGTGCGTATCGTTGTACTGCGCGGCTGCACCCGTCCGTGGGGCAGCCGGGGAGGAGCGCCACGATGACCGTCCTTGAAGACAGGATCGAGATGGCCGACGCCGACGCCAACACCCAGCGCTTGGACGAGTGGTTCGAGCGGCTTGAGCGGATGCCCGTCCCCGAAGGATTCAGGGTCGAGATCGTCGGGGGCAACGTTCACATGACTCCACAGCGGGACACACACTGGGAGATCATCCGCCGGATCGTGCGGGCATTGGAGGACAGGTTCGGAATGGACGTCAAGGCGTTCTCCGACGTCCGCATCGACTTCCCCGGCCACGAGAACGGCTTCTGCCCGGACATCGCCCTGCTCAAGGACTCGGCGAAGAAGGACGCTACGGGGCACTGGCGCTACCAGGACGTGCAGTTCGTCGCAGAGGTCATCTCCAAAGGCACGGCCGACAACGACTACGTCCCCAAGAGGCTCGCGTACGCGGAGGCCGAGGTCCCCCTGTACGTCATCGCAGATCCCTACCAGGGCCGGTGTCACGTCTACACCAACCCCAAGAGCGGCGACTACGACGACCCGGTACGAGTGGACTTCGGCACCGACATCGACCTGACCGGCACGGTGATCGACCTCGTCCTGAAGACCGACGACTTCCCCCGCGACTGACCCCCCTTGCGTCGAGCGCACTCGAAGTCGTTGGCTAAGTACCCATGAAGTACACGCAGCTCGGACGCACAGGTCTCAAAGTCAGCCGGCTCGTCCTCGGGACGATGAACTTCGGTCCGCAGACGGACGAGGCGGACAGTCACGCGATCATGGACGCGGCGCTGGACGCCGGTATCAACTTCTTCGACACCGCCAATGTGTACGGGTGGGGTGAGAACAAGGGCCGGACCGAGGAGATCATCGGCAACTGGTTCGCCAAGAGCCCCGACCACCGCGACAAGACGGTCCTCGCCACCAAGGTCTACGGCAACATGGCCGCCGACGGCGACGCCTGGCCCAACCACGACAAGCTCTCCGCCGTGAACATCCGGCGCGCCGTGGACGCCAGCCTCAAGCGGCTCCAGACGGACTACATCGACGTCTACCAGTTCCACCACATCGACCGTGCCACCCCCTTCGAGGAGATCTGGCAGGCGATCGACACCCTGATCCAGCAGGGCAAGATCCTCTACGTCGGTTCCTCCAACTTCCCCGGTTACAAGATCGCCCAGGCCAACGAGATCGCCGCGCGCCGCGGCGGCACCATCGGGCTGGTCAGCGAGCAGTGCCTCTACAACCTCGCCGAGCGCCGCGCCGAGATGGAGGTCATCCCGGCCGCGCAGGAGTACGGCCTCGGGGTCATCCCCTGGTCCCCGCTCCAGGGCGGGCTGCTGGGCGGGGTCATCAAGAAGGAGATCTCGGGCGGCCGCCGGGCGAGCGGCCGGGCCGCGGACACGCTCGCCAACCCGACCTCACGCGCCCAGATCCAGGCCTACGAGGACCTCCTCGACAAGCACGGCATCGAGCCCGGAGAAGCCGCCCTGGCCTGGCTCCTCACCCGCCCCGGCGTCACCGGCCCGATCGTCGGCCCGCGCACGGCGGAGCAACTGGAGTCCGCGCTGAGGGCCGTAGAGCTGGAACTGAGCGAGGAAGTCCTCACCTCGCTGGACGAGATCTTCCCGGGTCCGGGGCCGTCCCCGGAGGCCTTCGCCTGGTAGCAACGCCGTGAGGGCGAACGCCCCTTCTTTTCAGGGGCGCGGGGAACTGCGCGACCGGCCACATCCGGCCCGCAGCCGGACGTCGAGCCGCAGTTCCCCGGTCCTCACTTACCGAGCGCCGCCGCAAGCCCCACGACAACGAACAACAGCACAAGCGCACCGGCCATGATCCGGTTCCGGAATTTCGGGTCCACGTACCCGAGCCTAACCGCCCGCTCCCAGCCGCCGGCGGGCGACCGCCTCGTACCGCGGCCGCTCCCCCGGAACCCCCGACCTCGGCAGGTTGCTCCGGACGAGCGCGAGCTCGTCCACCGTCCAGGCCCGCCCCGCGAACTCGTCGAGCCGGTCGAGATACGGCCGTACGTCCGCCGCGTCCCGGCTGCGGGCCAGGGTGAGGTGGGGGCGGTAGCGCCGGTGGTCGCCCATCTCCACGCCCGCCTTCCGCGCGGCGGCTTCGCAGCGGTCCGCCAGCAGCCGCAGCGCCGCGAGGTCGCCCTCCGCCCCGGCCCACAGGGCCCGCCCCTGCCCGAACTGCCCGCCCCCGCGCACGGCCAGCCCGAACGGCTCGGTCCGCCGCGCCGCCCGCTCCAGCCGGGCCGACAGTTCCGGTACGACGTCCTCGTCGACCTCGCCGTAGAACGCGAGCGTGAAGTGCCAGCCCGGGCGGCCCGTCCAGCGGAGCGTGTCCGCGCCCGGCAGCCTCCTCAACTCGTCGACGACAGCACCGAGTTCGGCCACCACAGGCTCGGGTGGCAACAGCGCCGCGAAGAGTCTCATGCACCACAGCCTGCCATTGTCCGCACTGCCACTATGAAGGCATGGCTATCAGCATCAGGGACGGCTGCCCGGACGACATCCCCGCGATACTCGGCATGTTCGACAGCGCCGTGGCGTGGCTCGCCGCGCAGGGGCGGACCGGGCAGTGGGGCAGTACGCCGTGGTCGGAGAATCCGAAGGCCGTGGCGACGGTGGAGCGGTATGTGGCGACCGGCAGCCCGTACGTCGCCGAGGTCGACGGGGTTCCCGCCGGCACGCTCACCCTCACCGACTCCCCCGGGTCGTACATCGAAGCCGTCGACGAGCCCGAGCGGTACATCCACATCCTCGCCTCCGACCGCCGGTTCAAGGGGTACGGCGTCGGCAGCGCGCTGCTCGCGCACGCGGCGGAGGTGACCCGGGAGGCGGGGATCTCGCTGCTGCGGGTGGACTGTTACGCGGGGGACGACCGCAAGCTCGTCGCCTACTACGAGGCCAACGGGTTCACGGCGACGGAGGCCTTCGTCGTCGGGGAGGACGCGTGGCCGGGGCAGGTGCTGGCCCGGAGGCTGTAGCACCTGCCCCAAGTGTCATGCCGCCGCGGTCAGTTGCTCCCGGTCCCTCGGGACGAAGGCCACGCTCGGGTGGCCGTGGTTCCAGCCGACGGACAGGCGCAGGTCGCCGATGCGGGCCAGGACCAGGCCGATCGTGGCGGCGGCCAGGGCCGCGATGACACCGCCCAGGGCGAAGCTCACCCGGGGGCCGTAGGCGTCCGTGATCCAGCCGACGATCGGTGCGCCCAGGGGCGTACCGCCCATGAAGACCATCATGAACAGGGCCATGACCCGGCCGCGCATGGCCGGGTCGGTGCCCATCTGGACGGCGGTGTTGGCCGTGACGTTGACGGTCAGGCCCGCGATGCCGATCGGGACCATGAGCAGGGCGAACAGCCAGTAGGAGGGGGCCACCGCGGCCACGATCTCCAGCAGGCCGAAGGCCGCCGCCGCCGCGATCAGGACGCGGAGTCGGGTGGTGCCGCGGCGGGCGGCGAGCAGGGCGCCGATCAGGGAGCCGACGGCCATCAGGGTGTTGAAGAGGCTGTAGGCGCCGGCGCCCGCGTGGAAGATGTCGTCGGCGTAGGCCGAGAGCCAGACCGGGAAGTTGAAGCCGAAGGTGCCGATGAAGCCGACGAGGACGATCGGCCAGATCAGGTCGGGGCGGCCGGCGACGTAGTGCAGGCCCTCGCGGAGCTGGCCCTTGCCGCGCGGGGCGCGCTTCGTCACGGCCTTCAGGTCGCGGTTGCGCATGAGGAGCAGGCTCGCCAGGGGCGCCACGAACGACAGGCCGTTGAAGAGGAACGCCCAGCCGGTGCCGACGCCGGTGATCAGGACGCCCGCGACGGCGGGGCCGACCAGGCGGGCGGACTGGAAGTTCGCGGAGTTGAGGCTGACCGCGTTCTGGAGCTGCTCGGGGCCGACCATCTCGGAGACGAAGGACTGGCGGGCCGGGTTGTCGACGACCGTGGCGAGGCCGACGGCGAAGGCGGCGACGTAGACGTGCCAGACCTGGACATGCCCGGAGAGGGTCAGGAAGGCGAGCGCCAGGCCGGTGAGGGCCATCGCGGACTGCGTGACGAGGAGGGTGGGGCGCTTGGGCAGCCGGTCGACGAGGACACCGCCGTAGAGCCCGAAGAGGAGCATCGGCAGGAACTGGAGGGCGGTCGTTATGCCCACGGCGGCGGAGGAGCCGGTGAGGCTGAGGACCAGCCAGTCCTGGGCGATGCGCTGCATCCAGGTGCCGGTGTTGGAGACGACCTGGCCGATGAAGAAGAGCCGGTAGTTCCGGATCCTCAGCGAGCTGAACATCGAGGACTTGGAGGACTTGCCTGGGGGTGCGGGCGGGGAGTCGGGGGTGGCTGGCGCGGGGGCGGAGTCTGCTCCGGGTCCCGAACTCAAAAGGTCGCCTCCTACATAGGGGTTACAGGTGTGCGAGTTTCTCCAGTACGGGGGCGGCGGCGACGATCTTCGCCCACTCGTCCTCGTCGAGGCCGTCGACCAGGCCGGCCAGGAACGCGTTGCGCTTGCGGCGGCTCTCTTCGAGCATCGCCTCGGCCTGGGGGGTCTTGGTGACGACCTTCTGGCGCCGGTCCTCGGGGTGCGGCTCCAGCTGCACCAGGCCCTTGGCTTCGAGCAGCGCGACGATGCGGGTCATCGAGGGCGGCTGCACATGCTCCTTGCGAGCGAGCTCGCCAGGGGTCGCGCTGCCGCAGTTGGACAGGGTGCCCAGCACCGACATCTCGGTGGGGCTCAGTGACTCGTCGACCCGCTGGTGCTTGAGTCGACGGGACAACCGCATCACGGCTGATCGCAGGGAGTTCACGGCGGCAGCGTCGTCGCCATGGGTAAGGTCCGGCATGTTCTTTAGCGTAACTCATTACTCTCGCTAAAGACCAACCGGATGCCGTACGACACGCCGAGATGCCCGTGACCCTGGCCACTGAACCCTTCCGTCACCCATATGAGTGATCCGGGAGCGGAACGTGACACGGTGGCCGGAGCGGCCCCGGACCCTCGTCTGTATGGGGACCAGTGTGCTCAGCCTGCGGATAGACGGGGAGCTGCTAGAGCGGCTCCGGCACCATGCGGCGAAAAGGGGAATGAGCGTCCAGGACTACGTGGTCCAGACGCTCATCCGGGACGACTTCGACGAGCGGTTCCAGACCGCCGTCGAAGAGACCGAGAAGTTCTACGGGGTCACGTGACGGGCCTTGAAGGCGCGGGTCACGTGAGACCCAGGGCCGGCATCAGGTAGTAGAAGCCGAAGACCGCCGCCACGACGTACATCGGCACCGGGACCTCCCGGCCCCGGCCCGCCACCAGGCGCAGCACCACGAAGGTGATGAAGCCCATGCCGATGCCGTTGGTGATCGAGTAGGTGAACGGCATCATCACCATCGTGATGAAGGCCGGGATGGCGATCGTGTGGTCGGCCCAGTCGATCTCCTTGACGGAGCCCGCCAGGATCAGGAAGCCCACCGCGAGCAGGGCCGGGGTGGCCGCCTGGGACGGGACCATCGTGGCGATCGGCGTGAGGAACAGCGCTACGGCGAACAGGGCGCCCGTGACGACGTTCGCGAAGCCGGTGCGGGCGCCCTCGCCGACACCGGCCGTGGACTCCACGAAGCAGGTGGTCGCCGACGAGGAGCTGGCACCGCCGGCCGCGACCGCGATGCCGTCGACGAAGAGCACCTTGTTGATGCCGGGCATGTTGCCCTCGCCGTCGGTCAGCTTGGCCTCGTCGCTGATGCCCATGATCGTGCCCATCGCGTCGAAGAAGCACGACAGCAGGACCGTGAAGACGAAGAGCACGCCGGTCAGCACGCCGACCTTGGAGAAGCCGCCGAACAGGCTGAACTTGCCGATCAGGCCGAAGTCCGGGGTGGCGACCGGGTTCCCGGGCCACTTCGGCGTGGTCAGGCCCCAGGAGGGGATCGTCGCGACCGCGTTCACGATCACCGCGAGGACGGTCATCGTGACGATCGAGATCAGGATCGCGCCGGACACCTTGCGGACGATCAGCCCGAGCGTGAGCAGCACACCGAGGATGAAGATCAGCACCGGCCAGCCGTTGAGGTGACCGTCGGCGCCGAGCTGGAGCGGGACGGTGGTCTGGGCGGCGTCCGGGATGCGGGTGATGAACCCGGAGTCCACGAGCCCGATCAGCATGATGAACAGGCCGATACCGATCGAGATCGCCTTGCGCAGGCCGTAGGGCACCGCGTTCATCACGCGCTCGCGCAGCCCGGTGGCGACCAGCAGCATCACGACCAGGCCGGCCAGGACGACCATGCCCATCGCGTCCGGCCACGTCATGCGGGGCGCGAGCTGGAGGGCGACGACGGAGTTCACGCCGAGCCCGGCGGCCAGCGCGATCGGGACGTTGCCGATGACCCCCATCAGGAGGGTGGTGAACGCGGCGGTGACGGCGGTGGCGGTGACCAGCTGGCCGTTGTCGAGGTGGTGCCCGTACATGTCCTTCGCGCTGCCGAGGATGATCGGGTTCAGCACGATGATGTACGCCATCGCGAAGAAGGTGGCGAACCCGCCCCGGATCTCGCGGGGGAGGCTGCTGCCCCGTTCGGAGATCTTGAAGTAGCGGTCGAGGGCGGTCTGCATTGGATGTTCCTACGAGCAGAAGTGGACAGACGGAAACCGTTTCAGTATGAACATATGAAGACGTCAGGCGCTATCTCCGCGCGTAGACCGGCGTGGATCCGGCGCGCCGCCGAGCGTGTTGCGCCGCCTCGTAAGCTGTGGGCATGGCGAAGTGGACACCGACACACGAGGCACCGGAGCCCCTGGAGGGCCCGATCGTCCCGACCATCATCGGCGGCACGATCCTCTGGTTCGTCCTCTTCCTGGTACAGCTCCCGTTCTACGGCTGGTTCGACGACCACGGCCATCTGTGGTGGCTGTGGACCTGCCTGGCCGGGGCCGGGCTCGGGCTGATCGGCATCTGGTACGTCCGGGGACGGGACGCGGCCCTCAAGCGCGCGGCGGCGGGGACAGGGACCTCCGCCTCTGCTGCGGAGTGAGGAGCTCCCCCTACACCCCAGGCATCACCCCGCCCCGTCCGCCGTCCTCCCCTGGTCGGATCTTCCGGGCACTCGGCGGGTGAAGCCGTAAATCCGCACGTACCGTCGAATGCATGACGCACACCGACGCGGGCGCCGAACTCGACCCGGTGCACCCCGTGCCCGTTCCGGCGCGGCGGGCCCATGGACTCAAGCCCGCCGAGGTCGCCGAGCGGGTGGCGCGCGGGGAGGTCAACGACGTCCCGGTGCGCAGCAGCCGGTCGCTCGGCGAGATCGTGCGCGCCAACGTCTTCACCCGGTTCAACGCGATCATCGGTGTGCTCTGGCTGATCATGCTGTTCGTCGCACCCTTGCAGGACAGCCTGTTCGGGTACGTGATCCTCGCCAACACCGGGATCGGGATCATCCAGGAGTGGCGGGCGAAGCAGACCCTCGACTCCCTCGCGGTGATCGGCGAGGCGAAGCCGACGGTACGGCGGGACGGGGCCGCCGTGGAGGTCAGTACGTCGGAGATCGTGCTGGGCGACCTCATCGAGATCGGGCCCGGCGACAAGGTCGTGGTCGACGGGGAGTGCGTCGAGGCGGACGGCCTGGAGATCGACGAGTCGCTGCTCACCGGTGAGGCGGATCCGGTCGTCAAGCGGCCGGGGGACGCGGTCATGTCCGGGAGCTTCGTCGTCGCCGGCGGTGGCGCGTTCGAGGCGACGAAGGTGGGGCGTGAGGCCTACGCCGCCCAACTCGCCGAGGAGGCCTCGCGGTTCACGCTCGTCCACTCCGAGCTGCGCACCGGTATCTCCACGATCCTCAAGTACGTGACGTGGATGATGATCCCGACCGCGATCGGCCTGGTCATCAGCCAACTCGTCGTCAAACAGCACGGGTTCAAGGACTCGATCGCGCGGACGGTCGGCGGGATCGTCCCCATGGTCCCGGAAGGGCTCGTCCTTCTCACCTCCGTGGCCTTCGCGATCGGGGTCATCCGGCTTGGCCGGAAACAGTGCCTCGTCCAGGAACTCCCGGCCATCGAGGGCCTCGCCCGCGTCGACACGGTCTGCCTCGACAAGACGGGCACGCTCACCGAGGGCGGCATGGACGTCACCGAGCTGCGTCCGCTCGGCGGGGCCGACGAAACGTACGTACGCAAAGTCCTGGGCGCGCTGGGCGAGTCGGACCCGCGGCCGAACGCTTCCCTGAAGGCGATCATCGCCGCCTACCCGGACAGCGAGGAGTGGCGGTGCGTGGAGTCGCTGCCGTTCTCGTCCGCGCGCAAGTACAGCGGGGCGTCCTTCAGCGAGGGCGACGGGGAGTCGAGCACGTGGCTGCTCGGCGCGCCCGATGTGCTGCTGGGTGCCGACGATCCCGCGCTCGCCGAGACCGGGCGGCTCAACGAGCAGGGGCTACGGGTACTGCTGCTGGCCCGGATCGCGGGCGAGCTGGACGATCCCGAGGTGGCGCGGGGTGCCCGGCCGACCGCGCTCGTCGTCCTGGAGCAGCGGCTGCGGCCCGACGCGGCGGAGACGCTGCGCTACTTCGCCGAGCAGGATGTCCAGGCCAAGGTCATCTCCGGGGACAACGCGGTGTCCGTCGGCGCGGTGGCCGGGAAGCTGGGGCTCACCGGACAGGTCGTGGACGCCCGCCAACTGCCCTCGGATCAGCGGGAGATGGCGGAGTCCCTCGACGAGGGCACGGTGTTCGGGCGGGTCACCCCGCAGCAGAAGCGGGACATGGTGGGGGCGTTGCAGTCCCGCGGGCACACGGTCGCGATGACCGGGGACGGCGTCAACGACGTACTCGCCCTCAAGGACGCCGACATCGGGGTGTCCATGGGCTCGGGGTCCGAGGCCACCCGGGCGGTCGCTCAGATCGTGCTGCTCAACAACAGCTTCGCGACGCTGCCTTCGGTCGTCGCCGAGGGGCGGCGGGTCATCGGGAACATCACCCGGGTGGCGACGCTGTTCCTCGTCAAGACGGTCTACTCGGTGCTGCTGGCGGTGCTGGTGGTGTGCTGGCGGGTCGAATACCCCTTCCTGCCACGGCACTTGACGCTGCTGTCGACCCTGACGATCGGCGTCCCCGCGTTCTTCCTCGCCCTCGCGCCCAACACGGAGCGTGCGCAACCCCACTTCGTGCGGCGGGTGATGCGGTACTCGATCCCCGGTGGGGTGATCGCCGGGGCGGCGACCTTCGTGACGTATCTGATCGCCCGTCACTACTACACCGGAAAGGGGTCGTTGGGCGCCGAGACCAGTGCGGCGACCCTGACGCTGTTCCTGATCTCCATGTGGGTGCTCGCGATCATCGCCCGGCCGTACACGTGGTGGCGGGTCACGCTGGTGGCGTCGATGGGGGCGGCGTTCGTGGTCGTACTGATCGTGCCCTGGCTCCAGCACTTCTTCGCGCTGAAGCTGGTGGGGGTGACGATGCCGTGGGTCGCGGTGGGGATCGCGGGGGTGGCGGGGGTTTTGCTGGAAGTGGTGTGGCGGGTGGTCGATCGGCGGGGGTCGGCTTAGAACGCAGCTGCCGCGCCCCTGAAACAGGGGCGCGGCAGGTGTTTTCCTTAGGGGCGCGGGGAACTGCGCGACCAGCCCCCACGCACCCGCAGCCGAACAACGACCCGCTGCTACTTCACGTCGACGAAGTCACCCGTGGCGTTGACCGCCGGGGTGGTGGACGTGCCCGCGAAGCTGTACCGGAAGTAGCCGTCGACCGTCGCCGTGACGGTGGTCTTCAGCGCGCCGGTCGAGCTGGTCTTGATGGTCTTGACCGTGGTGTAGGTGCTGGAGCCGTTCTTGCGGAACTGGAGCTTGACCGGCTGGCCGGCGTAGCCCGCGTTCTTGTGGGTCTCCCAGTTCGCGCGGGACAGCTTGCCCGTGACCGTGATGGTCTTGCCCTTCTTGACCGGCTCCGGGGCGGCGTCGGCCGTGAGCTGGGAGGCGCGGCGGACCGGGACGGTGCCGAGGTCGCCCTGGGTCTTCGTGTCGCCGTTGGCGGTGATGGCGAGGCCGCCCGCCTTCCAGGTGACGGCGTTCGCGTTCTTCAGGACGGTCCCGGTCGAGCGGACGTAGAGCGTGGCCTTGCAGTTCAGGACGGTCGTCGAGGCGGCGGTGCAGGTGCCCGGGTCGTCGCTGATGATCCGCTTGCTCGGGCTGGTCGCTGAGGTGCCGAGGTAGATGAACGGGCCGCTCGCGAAGTTGTCCTCGCTGACGTCGAGGCTCGCGGCGTGGGTCAGGGTGTACGTGACCGGGACGGCGACCTTCGCGCTCGCACCGACGACGACGGCCTTGCCGTTGTTCACCTTGAACTTGGAGAAGGTGACGTTGAGCGTGGCGGCGGCGGACGCGGTGCCGTCGGCGGTCGCGGAGGTGAGCGCGGTCCGGCCGGGGGTGGCGTCGGCGGCCTGTGCGGCCGGTACGGCGAAGGCGGAGAGGACCAGGGCGCCGGAGACGGCGGCCACGGTGGCGCGTATGCGCATGCGTTCCCCAAGTGGAGAAAGGGGGCCCGGCGCGGTGGTCGTTCCGTACGGCTCGTCGTCGGCGCCGGGGCCCAAGTGATGGCGGAGCCTGTTGGCTCACAGGGTGTGATCCGTGACGGGTGGGGCTGGTTGTACGGCGGATCGAGACTTTGTACGGCTATTACGAAACCGTGGTGAAGTGCGGGGACTCCGCCATCGTTCCTGAAGGCTGTTCGCGCGGGCTCTCAGACCGTCGGCCACATGGACTTCGCCGCCGCGAGCCCGCCCCTCCCGTCACCGGTGTACAGACGTATGTCGTTCGCGGTCGTCACCGCGGCGAGGTCGGTCTTGCCGTCGCCGTTGAAGTCGCCGCCCAGGATGAGCCGCATAGCGCCCCAGGTCTTGTCGGGCCACATCGAGCGGGCCTGGTCGAAGGTTCCGTCGGGCTTGCCCGGGTACAGGTGCAGCGCTCCGTCTGCGGCTACGGCCGCGATGTCGTCCCGTCCGTCGCCGGTGAAGTCACCCGTGGCAATGTGCTTCTTCTTCCAGGTCTTGTCCGGCCACATCGCCTTCTTCTGGTTGACGAGCTTGCCGGCGGCGTCCCGCTTGTAGGTATAGAGGGAGCCGTCGGGCCACTGGAAGAGCAGGGTGTCCTGTGCGGCTGTGCCGGTCCGCAAGGCCGCGACGGGCAGGCCGTCCTTCCAGGTGGCGTCGGTCCACAGAGCGGTCCGAACGTAGAAGCCCGGTACCCAGGTGCGCTGACTGTGCAGAACGAGATCGCCGTCGCTGTCGGCCGAGATCACTTCGAGTCCCCGCGTACTGTCGAAATCTCCCGCGACAAGCCGCTTCTGGTTGCTGCGCCCGACCGGGGGAAGGTAACTCCCGAACTGCAGCGTCCCGTCCGAGCGGCCGTGGAACACGTGGATGGTGTCCGACCTCATCAGCGAGGCGATGTCCGTGCGGCCGTCGCCGTTGAAGTCACCCGCGGTCATCACATCGGTGATCTGCTTCCGCTGGAAGGAGAGCGGAACCTGCTTGATCCAGTCGGCGATGTCGTCGATCCGGGTGACAACAGCCCCGGTACGGGTCTCCGCCGAGTTGAAGCACCCGCCGTCCCAGGCCGCGCTGACCACTCCGACCACTCCGTCGGCACCGTTGAGCACGGGAGCGCCCGCGTCGCCCTTGCACAGGAGACCGCCGGTCGAGGCCGGTGAGACCGCCAAGGTCGCCGGGTTGACGAGGTCCACGTTGAAAGAGCCGGTGTGAGCACGCTCGGGTATCCAGTCGGACTTGGTCCGGCCGTATCCAACCGCTCTGAGCCGGTCGCCCTGTGCCGGAGGCGCGTTGTCCACGTCGGCAGCCGCGATATCGGGGAACGGTCCACGCAGCGGATCGTCGGAGGAAAGCTGGGTGAAGCGGGCCATGACCAGGTCACGGCCCGGGTACGGCACGATCTCCACCACCCGCTGGTCCCGCTCGGCCTTCGGCGCCGGCTTGTTGCCGTCGGCGGTCACCACGGTGGGGAGGGGCGGCTCACCCCTGGTGAGCGCGGTCGCGTGCTGAGGGTCGGCGGCCAGACAGCTCGCGGCGGTGAGGACCCACTGAGGGTCCACCAGGGTGCCGGAGCAAGCACGTTCGTTGTCCGTGCCGCCGGCGACATGGACTTTGACCGCGTACTGGTCGACTCCGTCGGCGACCTGGTCACCGACAACGGACTGAGCAGGCGTTGCGGCCAGCAGACCGGTCGTCAGACCGGCGGCCATGAGCCCTGCGGCCCATACGCTGCGCGTTCTGCGCAGACTGGCGTCATTCATGTGTGCCTCGCATCGGGAATTCGGCTCGGCGGGGCGACGGTCCCGCGAAGCGTGCGGAAGAAGGGGGTGGGTCAGCCGGTCACACGCAGCTCGACGAGGACCGACCTGGCACCGCCGACCGTTCCCTCGCCGACGGAGACCCAGTCGTTCTTGCCGACGAGGACCGAAGTGGTCTCACCGTTCGCGGTGAGGTCGGCGCGGACCGAGTGGTCCGTGGTCTCGACGGCGAAGACCCTGGAGAGCTCCAGGGTGAGCCGACCGGTCGTCCCGATGGCCTTGAAGCAGTAATCGCCCGCTCGGTTCTCGGAGGGGTCCTTGACAGTCATCACATGGATCTGCTGGGCGGCCCGATCGCACTCGGCCAGCAGAATATGACCGTCACCCTTCTTCAGCTTGATTCCCTTTTCCGTCAGAATTCGGTCGGCGCCGGGATAGGAGTAGTCCTCGACCAGGGCAGGCGGATTCGATGGCGATTGCGGTGGATCATCGGCAGAGGCAACGGAAATTCCAGTGAGCATGGCGCACGCAGCCACGACTCCGGAAACAATTAGATTTCGGGCACGGAAAGGCACCGAAGAGTCCCTTCCGGCGCGGCCCCTCGCAGCGCGAGGCCCCCGCCAGGATGCTGTCGAAAAGTACACAGACGGGCCGCGACTACGCATGGTCGACGTAAAGGCCCTGATCAGACGGGCGCGAACAGGTGCACCCGACCCCCCTCAACCCCCTGCACTCCTAGGGCTCCGATGCGCTCACAGCTGGTCAGGCCGGGCACATCAGGAGCAAAGTCGAGGTATAGCGTAAGCATAGGAAGAGAAAACGTCAACGGGGTATTTTTTCAGAGTTCTACGTCGACATGGAAGGGTACTAAAGATACCGTATTGTCCGCTCTGTGCAGTCTTGAATATTGACCACCATGAAACAGGAAAAGCTGACTATGCTTACCCGCCGACCATTCGGCGACTCACACATTGGGGGTCGTCGCCGATTATCGAGACGGGTACCCAGTGAATCGAAGAACTGACCAGTTCGATACCGCCGGGAAGAATCCACGACCACGCGCCCTCCGCAGAGCCGCACTGAGTGTGCTGCCGCTCGCCCTCGCCATTGGCCTGCTGGGCTCTCCGCCCGCGTCGGCCACCGCGGGCCCGGCGGCCGGTGTCCGCACCGCCGCCGTATCCGCCGTCGGCCCCGCCGACCGCGGCTCGGTCGTCGACTACTGGAAGGCCGGCGGACCCGGCGTCAGGGCAGCCGCCGAGGCGGCGCTGACCGGCAGCGACACCGACGTACAGAACTTCCTCGCCGCGGCGGACGGCCTGGCGTTCCAGGACGAGCGGGTGACCGCCGCGCAGTTCGCCTCCGTCGGCGGCCCGGAGCTGCTGACCGCGGCGCGCACAGCGCTGAACGGTACCCGGGAGCAGTTGGAGACCTTCCTCAGCTGGGGTTGGGAAGCCCCGATGCGGCAGGACAACCGCGTCCGTGTCGCCCAGATCGTCGACACCGGCGGCCCCAATGTGCAGGACGCCGGCAGGGCTGCGCTGAACGGCACTTCCGAGGATGTCCGAAAGTTCCTCACCCAGGGCCAGTACGCCCAGCGTGAGCAGGACGAGCGGGTGCAGCTCGTCCAGATCGTCAGCGTCGGCGGCACCAACGTGCGGGCGGCCGGGCGTATCGCGCTGAACGGCACCGCCGAGGACATCCGGGAGTTCCTGGAGACCGGCCAGTTCGTGGCCCGCGCGAAGGACCAGGAGCACGCCACCATCGCCGAACTCGCCGCACAGGCGAAGGAAGCGGGACGACAGGCGGCCGAGCAGACCGCCGCGGCCAAGACCGAGTCCGCCAAGGCGGTCAAGGCCTCCCAGCTCGCCAAGGAGGCCGCGCAGGAGGCGGAGGCAGAGGCCAAGGCGGCCAAGGACGACACAGGCAGGGCCGCCCGGGCCGCCAAGCGGGCCGCCACTGCGGCCTCCCAGGCAGCGGCCTCGGCACAGCGGGCGATCGACGCGGCCAGTGCCGCCAACAACTCGGCACGCGTGGCCGCCAACGCGGCCTCTCAGGCGGCGGCTGCCGCAGCAGGCGCCTCCCAGGCGGCCTCCCGGGCCCGCAACGCCGCCGCGGACGCTGCGGTGGACGCCGGAAACGCGAACGCCGCACGCACCGCGGCCGAGGATGCCGAGAAGGCCGCCGCAGGGGCCACCCTGGCCGCCGACGCCGCCGACCAGGCGGCCAAGGCAGCCGATGCAGCGGGTGACGCGGCGCACTCGGCGGCCAGTGCCGGCGCCAACGCCAACGCCGCCGCCGACGCCGCGATCGAGGCCGGCAACTACGCGGGCCAGTCCAGCTCCGCAGCCGCCGAGGCCCGCGCCGCAGCGGCAGCCGCCAAGCGGCACGCGACCGAGGCCAACCGCGCGGCGGCTGCCGCCGAGTCGCTGGCCCGTAGGGCGGCCACGGCAGCCCGCGAGGCTCGGGACGCCGCCAAGTCCGCGGCCACGCACGCCAAGAACGCCGGCAAGGCCGCCAAGGAAGCCGCCGACCAGGCCGGCAACGCGGCACAGGCCGCCACCAGGTCGACCGAGCACGCGAACGCCGCCACTACAGCCGCGAACGACGCCACCAAGGCCGTAGCCACGGCTCAGGCTGTCTACAAGCTCGCCCGCGAGGTCGAGAGCGAGGAACTGCTCGGCCGCACCAACGGCGGCATCGAGCTGGCCAAGGACGACAAGGCCGCGTACGACGCCCGGACCGTCGAGCAGGCCGCCCGGGACAAGGAGGTCAAGGACCGCCGGGCCGAACGGGACCGGCTGGTCGCCGCGGCCGCCGAGCCGGGCGCCGATCTCGCGTCCGTCGCCAAGCAGGGCCGTGACCTGGCCGTGCGGGTGATGAAGGACGGTACGGCCTGGGGCCGCGGCGCCGCCGAGGCCGCGCTGTCCGGCCCCGACGAGGTCGTCATCGACTATCTCCGGAACGGCTGGAGGACCGCCGAGCAGCAGGACGACCGCTCCTACGTGGAGCGTCTCGCGGAGGAGAGCGAGGACCAGGCCGTGCGCAGCGCGGCCGAGATCGCCCTCGGCGGAGACGCTGCCGCGATCACCGCGTTCGTCGAGAACGGGCAGTACCAGGCCGGCGCCCAGGGGATGCGCGTCGCCATCGCCCAGGTCCTCTCCGCCGCCGGGCCCATCGTCATCGAGGCCGGCCGCAAGGCCCTGGCCACGGGCGACCCGAAGAAATACAGCGAGTTCCTGGTCGTCACGCAGTACGGCGCACGGACCCAGGACGAGCGGGTCAAGGCCGCGCAGCTCATCGACAGCGGCAGCCCCGAGGTGAAGTCGGCGGCCCGGGTCGCGCTGGAGGGTTCGCCGCAGGCGCTGCACGCGTTCGTCGTGTCCGGCCAGTACAAGGCACAGCGCAAGGACTATCTGGCCGTCACTCATGTGGCGCAGGTCCAGAAGCTGTTGGCGGACGCGGCGAAGGTCGCCGCCACCGCGCAGAAGAACGCCGCGACCGCCCAGAAGGTCGCCGCCACCGCCCGCAAGGCGGCAACCGAGGCCGCCGAATGGTCCAAGAAGGCCGACGCCGCAGCGGCCAGGGCCAACGACTACGCCAAGCAGGCCGACAAGTACGCCAAGGACGCCGAGACGTCCGCCGCCCAGGCCGCCGCGTCGGCGAGAACGGCCCGTGACGCCGCGAACCGCGCCGATGTCTCGGCCAACGACGCGGCCCGGTCAGCGGCCGACGCCACACTCTCCTCGGAAACCGCCCAGGCCGCCGCGTCGAACGCCGCGTACTACGCCGAGGACGCCCGCAAGTCGGCGGTCGCGGCGGGCAAGGACGCGGACGCCGCGCTCAAGGCGGCGACAGAGGCGTTCACCGTCACGGTCAAGAAGTACCGGGAAGAGGAGGAGGCGCGGCGCAAGGCCGCCGTCGCGGCCAAGGAGAAGGCGAAGAACGAGGACGGCCGCCGTGCCGCCGAGGTCTACCGCTGCCAGCAGGGGATGGTCCCGTGCGACCCGCAGGACTTCGCCCGCTGGTGCCAGCACTCGGAGATCGCCTGCGACATCGTGGCCCACGGTGAGGAGTTCGGCGATGCCATGGAGCAGCTGTGGAACGCCGAGAAGGAGCTGCTGGGTCTCAGCCAGTTCGAGAAGTGCCTGCAGAAAAAGGACTTCGACAGCTGCAAGGGCGTCGCGGTGGACGCACTCCTCAGCGCCAAGCTCAAGACGCTGGAACGGGTCTACGACGAGCTGAAGCTCCTGAAGCGCGGTTGCAAGATTGTCGGCACCGTGCCGCTGAGGACGGCGAGCCCGGCGAGCTTCACCACGACCGCGGTGGCCGCGTCGGGCGCGGCCTCTTGTGGGGAGCACAGTGTTCCCGGGCTGCCCCGGGCCCTGGACGAGATCAAGGACTCCGGCGGCTGCGACGTGTGCGCCGAGAAGATCAGGAAGAGCCTGGGAGGCGGCAAGATCGTCACCATCAGGCCGGTGGACGAGGCGATCCTTCCGAAGTACCGGGGAGTGGACGCGGGTTGGTTCTTCCACGTGGTGGTGGTCCACAACGGCCGGGTCTACGACGCTTGGACCGGACGGGCCGGCGACACCATCGCCGAGTACAAGGCCCAGTGGACCAGACACAACATCATCGACTTCGGGTTCTAGGAGACGCGTGAACGACAGGCAGTCCATCGAGGCACTGCGCGACAGTCCAGAAGGGTACGGCCGGGACGGCACCTACTACGCGACGCTCATGTTCCTCACGGGGATGGACGTCGGCAGGTCGGGCGGGATGCTGCGTGGCTTCACCGAGTGGCTGGTCGTCCGCAGGGGTGAGTGCAGCAGTTTCTACTGGCACAAACTCGTCCTCCTCGATGTGTTCCCCGACATCGACTTCAAGGACTGGAAGAACCCGGACCACTTGACGCCGGAACAGCACCGGGAGGCCGTGGACCATCTGTTCTCGCTGGTCCTCGAATTCCTGGACGTGCGGGACCGACCGCACGAGATGGGGCTGATGTACACGCGATATCACGCGATGTACGCACACATCTGGGGATAGTTGAAAGAGCCGCTCCATCGGAATCTCACCGATGGAGCGGCTCTCTCGTCCTTCGTGCCGGCCTCAGTCGAACCAGCGGTCCCGCTCCAGTTCCTCCGTCCGGGACGGGTCCTCCAGCAGTGCCGCCACCTCGAAGCGTCGGGGCCACTGGGCCGCTGCCCAGGCGAGGCCGGCGGCTACGCCCTCCAGGGTGGAGGCGTGGAGTACGCCGTCTCGGGTGCGGCGCCAGTCGATCTCGACGCCGTCGACGACCAGTTCCTCGTGTTCGACGTAGGTGGCGGGGGTGAGAGGGCCGAGGAGGACGCGGACGGAGTCCGGTACGTCGTGTTCGGTGCCCTCCGAGGTGACCTCGCCGGTGATCGACTCGCTCAGGCGTCGTACCTGGAAGAGTTCGGCCAACTCGGCTGCCCGGGACGGGCGTACGGGGAGGAGCGGGACGCCCGCGGTGAAGGGGAGCAGGTCGGGTGAGTCGACCACCATCGCGTCCGCCGCGTCCACGACTGTGACCTCGCCGTCGACGACGGCTCGCAAGTCGTCGGGGAGAGTGACCTGTTCGGGGTCCAGGTCGGCCAACGCTACGTACAGGGCGTGCAGTTGGGCTCCGGTGACCTCGCGGTCCGGGTCGGCGAGGCGGTCGAGGAGTTCGGCGGCGCCGCCGGGCTCGTCGAGGAGGGCGGCGACGGAGGTGCGGACGCCGAGGGCGCGCAGGACCTGTTCGTCGTCGAAGCCCGTCGCGTCCGCCTCGTCGTACAGGCCGCGGAGGAGCGGGTCGCCGCCGGACGCCAGCAGGCCCGCCGGGCGGCGGCCGTCGAGCACCGGGTGGCCGCGCAGCCACCAGGCCGTGTAGGGCCGTACGACCTCGTAGGAGCCGTCGGGGAGCAGGATGCGGACCTGTTGGGTGATCGCGTCGCGGAGGGGCGGCTGGGCGAGGAGGGCGAGGGCCTGGGGCCAGCGGTCGTCGTCCACGAGGTCGAGGTCGCGGACGGCTACGAGTTCCGTGGCCACGGGTGGGACGGGGGTGTCCGGGAAGCGGTCGAGGACGTCCTCGGACCATACGTCCACCGAGTCCAGCAGGCCGGGATCGTCCGGTTCCGCGAAGTCGCTGTCGCGGGGCTCCAGTTCGTCCGGGTCCAGGACCACGTCGGTGGCGCGGACCAGGGCGAAGGTGGCGAGGACTCCGCAGGCGGCGAGGGGTTGTTCGCCCCAGCGCTCTGCCAAGTCCGCGTCCACGAAGGCCAGTTCGTCCTCGCGCATCACCTGCGCGAACGGGCTGCCGGGGAGGACGAGTTCGCCTGCGGGCGCGAGTTCGCCCTCCTCGTCGGGGAGGGCCAGCGCGCCGAGCCAGGGTTCGTCGCCGGGTTCCAGGCCCGCGTCCCGGACGAGGGCGAGCACCGTGTCGGCCAACTCCTCGGCGTCCGGGGTGGGTTCGTCCCATACGGCGCCGCCCTCGTCGTCGAGGGAGGCGGCCACGGCGGCCCGTACCTGGGGTGTCGTGAGGACCGCGCGGGGGGTCGCGGGCAGGGCGCCGAGCTTCTCCAGGAGGGGGTGGGCGGCGTCCGGATGGGCGACCTTGAGGCCCAGACGGGCGAGGACTTCGGGCTCTACGTGGGCGGAGTCGGGGGTGGGGAGGAGGACCTGGCGGGGGCCGATCGTCGTGCGCCCGTCGGCGAGCGGTACCGGCAGGCCGGAGAGGCGGTCCGGGTCCACGCCCGCGAGGCTGTCGTAGAGGCGTCGCCACCAGTCCGGGGCCTTCTCCAGGCCGGCCAGGCGGTCGATCGCGTCGGTGAGGGGGACCCTGGCCACGCCCAACGTCCGTAGTTCCACGCGGCGTTCGAGGCCTGCGGGGAGGAGGGTGGGGAGGACCTCGGCGAGGACGCGGACGGTGTCGGTGCCCGCGCCCTCCACGACCTCGGCGTCGCGGGGGCGCAGGGACTCGGGCAACTCCGTGTCGTCGGTGGGGGGTTCGACGGCGGGCGGCAGGAAGGCGGTGCGCGGCAGGCGGTCCAGGATGGCCTGGCGGAGGGTGCCGTCCAGCTCGCCCTTGCCCAGCGGGCCGGGCACGAGGTCGATGATGCCGGCGGTCACCGGGCGCCAGGCGGCGAGGAGTTCGACGTAGGCGTCGGCCGCGCGCTCCACGACGAAGTCGGTCAGCGGGCCGGGGGCCGCGTGGCGGCGGGTGGTGTCGAGCGGGAGGGAGGCGATGAGCAGCGCGGGGACGCCGAGGGGTTCGTCGCTGGGCGTGGGCGCGTGGACGACGGGGCTGGTGCGGGGGTGGGCCGGGGTGCCGTCGGCGTCGACGGGGACGGCCCAGGTGACGGACCAGTGGGGCCGCAGCCGCTCCTCGACGGGGCGGTCGGCGAGGAGTTCCCTGGCGAGGTCGCCGTGTGCGTCGGCCGTACGCCAGCGGGTGGTTCCGTCGCGGCTGTCGTCGACGACGGTGTCGGCGCCGACGGTGCGGCGCGTGAGGCTGCGGGGTGTCTGGTCGCCGATCTCGATCACTACCTCCACCAGGCCCGGCAGGGCGAGCAGGAGGGCGTCGTCGACGGCGTTCAGGAGGCGCTCGGCCAGGTCCTCGGCGGCGGTGTCGCGCAGCGGGAGGATGACGACCGTGTCGTAGGAGTCGGGGGCACTGCCGACGGCGGCGAACGGGAGGCGGAGGAGGGGGATGTGGCCGTCCCGGCGGCGAATCTCGGTGCCGAGGCCGGGGCTGTGGCGGGCGGTCTCGTCGGCGAGTTCGCGGGCTTCGGCGAGGGACCAGCGGACGCCGCCGTGGCGGCCCACCAGGGCGGGTTCGTCGGTGACGGCGACTACGGCGGCGAAGCCGACGCCGAAGCGGCCTACGGCGCTGTCGCCGGCGTCGCGTTTCGCGGAGGCGCGGAGGGTGGAGAGGGATTCGACGCCGGCCGCGTCGAGGGGGGCGCCGGTGTTGGCGGCGCACAGGACGCCGTCGCGGAGGGTGAGCCGGAGGCGGCCGGCGACGCCTGCGCGGGCGGCGGCGTCGGCGGCGTTCTGGGCGAGCTCCACGACGAGCCGGTCGCGGTAGCCGCCGAGGACGAGGTCCTCCTCGGCGTTGGCGTCCTCCCGGAAGCGGGCCGGGCTGGTCGCCCAGGCGTCGAGCACCCCACGCCGCAGACGGGCGGTCCCGAACGGGTCGGCACCCTCGGCAGCGGGCCGCACGAACTTACTCACGTACGTTCACTCTCCTCATCGGCGTCGCGATGAAGGTACCGCGCGGCGGGGGGTGCTGGGTTTTCGCCCGCGGGCGGTGGTGGGGGTCGGGGGCGCGGCGGTACGGCGAGCCCGCCGCAGGTTGCGCCCCTCTGCGGGTTGCCGAGTGGCCGGCGTTGGGACCAGCTGAGCGGCGGGCTCGCCGTACCGCCGCGCCCCGCTCCCGTACGTTGGCGGCCGCGGGTGCGTGGCTCCGCAGCAGTCGTCGGGTTACGGGTGGAATCGCCAGCGGCCTTCGGTGACTACGTCCACCTCGCCGTCTCGGACGCGGAGGGCCGTGTCGTCGTCGATGAAGTAGATCGGGAAGTCGGCGCGGGCGGTGATGCGGTCGGCCCAGGGGTCGTCGCGTTCGGGGAAGTCCGGCGAGTAGAGGTGGGGTTTGAGGTACCAGTCGAAGAGGGCGAAGGGTGGCTGCACTGTTGTCGCGCCGAGGAGGTGGAGGTCTGCGGTGTCCCCGATGACGTCCGCGGAGTGCTCGGTGAGGTTCTGGCTGAAGATCATCGAGCCGGCGCTGACGCCGACGTAGACCCGGCTCTCCAGTGCCTTCAGGAAGCCGTCGGTCAGGCCGTTGGCTGTGATGCTGCGGGCGAGGTGGTAGTGGTTGCCGCCCTCGACGTAGATGACGTCGGCGTGGAGGAGGCGGTCGAGTACCAGTTGGCGGGGCAGGCCGTTCAGCTCCAGGATGTCGAACTCCCGCCAGCCGAGGGCGTGCAGCCGGTTCATGTCCTCGACCAGCCAGGTGTGGTCCCCGGGTTCGGCGAGGGACGCGGTGGGGACGAACACGACGTTGGCCGCGCTGAACGGCTTGCCCAGCATGTCCCGGAGTGCTTGTCGCAGCGTCTCGTTGCGCAGTCCGCTTGCCGTCAGCAGAAGATTCATCTGGTTCATCGGGGGAGCCAAGCACGGGGGCCGACCAGGACGCCACATCGGACGTGGCCGACACTGCTCAGCGAACGTCCGTCTCGGGCTCCGGAACCGGTAGTTCGTCGAGGTCGAGGGTGAAAGTGCGGCCGTCGGCCAAGGGGATGAGGAGTTTGCCGGTGCCGTACTTGTGGGTGTGCGCCGCGATGTAACCCGTGGCGGTCGGCTGAGTGTGGAGGACGACTTCCCTCGCGTAGGGGTCGACGACCAGGTGGATGGGGATGCCGTAGCGGCCGTACTTCGCCGTGCAGTCGTCGTAGTCCTCGCGGACGGACGAGGTCGAAACGACCTCGGAGATCAGCAGGACGTCTTCGAAGCTGTAGCGCGTGCCTTCCCGGCGGGCGTCATCGCGGAGGATGGCCGGGTCGGGGGCGGAGTTCTCGTCGGCGGGGAAGTCGATGTACACGTCGGAGGGGGTCTTCGCGTGTCGCCCCAGGGACACGGCCGTGTCCCACTGCATCGACTTGATCGTGCTGGAGTGCTCATAACTCCGCGGGGTCAGGATGATCTTGCCGTCGATCCCGAAGAGCACCGCATGCCCTTCGGGAAACTCGGCACGCATGATCGCGTCACCACTCACGGCGCTGCCCGCCCCTACGAGTGCCCCAACTCCGCCGAATCCTCGTCCACGCCCACCGAAACCGAGCCCGAGTCCGCCGACGGGCGGAGGGGGAACGGGTCGACCATCGTCTCGTCGATGACCGGGGCGGGGGGCTGGGGTGGTTTGGGCATGACGGCTGCCTCGGAGTGGCCGCCGCAGCCGTAGGAGAGGGAGACCACGTGGCCGTCGGCCGGGGAGAACTCGTTCGCGCAGACTCCGAACGCCTGGCCCAGGGAGCCGCCGACGGCGACCAGGAAGCCGCAGCTGACGCAGGCCGCGGGGGCCGCCTGGGCCATGGGGGTCTTGGAACCGAAGCCGTCCTCCCAGCGGTCGGCGGCGACGTGCAGGCCGTAGCGGGAGAGGACTCGGGCCCGGCGGATGCCGAGTTCTTCCGCGACCGCGGCGATCGAGCCGCGGGTGGGGGCCATGGGGAGGGTCGCGGGGGCGCCCGCGGTCACCTCCGCGTCCTCCGCCTCGACCAGTTCCGCCATCTCCTCCGAGACGGCCGAGTTCGGCGGGGGCTCGTCCTCGCCGGTGTAGCCGGGCTCCAGGCGCAGGTCCTCGGCGTCGGTCGGGAGCAGGTCGCCGGGGCCCATGTCGCCGGGGCGGAGGCGTTCGCTCCACGGGACCCATTCGGGGGCGAGGAGGGAGTCGGGGCCGGGGAGCAGGACGACCTCGTCCAGCGTCACCAGCTTCGCGCGGGACGCCCTCGCGACCGTCACCGCCCAGCGCCAGCCGCGGTAGCCGAACTCCTTGCACTCGAAGAAGTGCGTGACCACACGGTCGCCCTCGGATTCGAAGCCCGCGTGCTCGCCGACCACGCCGGGCGCGGCGGCCTCCTCGGCTGCGGCCCGGGCGAGGTCGACTGCCTCGGCGCACAGGCGGTCGGGGGTGCGGCTTCGCGTGGTCGCTGCGCTCACAGGTATCGCTTCTCTCCTACGCCGTCTCACGGGTGCGCCTGTTGCGGCGAAGGGAGCGGACGGAGCGGCTGAAAGACATGTACCAGGCCCTTGGGGGCACTGGTGAGGGGCCGCGTCGACGTCCGCGCCCGATCGCGCTCGGGCGCGCCTACACCATCCATTCTGCGGGATGGCCGAGAGGCGCGCGGCCGAGAACAATCGCCACGGCGCGCTACGCACGCTACCTTCTCCCGGGCCATGCGCCCACACCGACAGCCCCTTGGGCGGTGCGCGGCGATCAAACAGAGACCTGCGGATGCCCGTGCGGCCCTAGTCCTCAGACCTGTGCAACGGCACTGAATCCGCCCCCACAAGCCGCCATACGTGCGGTAACGGCACTACTCGCGCCGTTCTCGGGGCACTATGACGGGGTGGCAGCCGCGAGGTCGCCCCAGGGTGCCACCGGTGTCGGTGGAGCCAAGGGGAACATCCGAGGTGGCGGTTCGGGCCGGGTCGGCGGTTCCGTCCGCGCGATGGGTCGTGCCCTGCACTTCCCCGTCACCGGTACGGCCCGCGGCATCCGCAAGGCGACCCACGCGCACGGCGCGGGCGAGTCGGGCCTCGGCCGGCTGATCGAGCTGCACGCGGTGAACGGCGCCGGCGATGTCATGATCACCGTCGCCCTCGCGTCGACCGTGTTCTTCTCCGTGCCGACCGACGAGGCGCGGGGGCGGGTGGCCCTGTATCTCGCGATCACGATGGCGCCGTTCACGGTCCTGGCTCCGGTGATCGGGCCTCTCCTCGACAAGCTTCCGCACGGGCGCCGTGCCGCGATGGCCGCCGCGATGCTGGCGCGGGCCCTCCTCGCGCTGATCATCTCCGGCGCGGTCGCCAGCGGCAGCCTGGAGCTGTATCCGGCGGCCCTGGGCGCCCTGGTGGCCTCGAAGGCGTACGGCGTCGTCAGAAGCGCCGTGGTGCCCCGGCTGCTGCCGCCCCGCATCTCCCTGGTGAAGGCGAATTCCAGAGTCACCCTCGCGGGGCTCCTCGCCACGGGCGTCGCCGCGCCGATCGCGGGCGGCCTGCACGCCATCGGCGACCCCTGGCCGCTCTACGGCGCCTTCGTGATCTTCGTGGCGGGTACGGTCCTGTGTTTCCTCCTGGACCCCAAGGTCGACTCCGCCAAGGGCGAGGACACGGCGCTGCTCGCGGCCGACGAGAACCATCTGCACGGCCCGCATCCCAAGGAGGTCAAGCGGCCGGGGCTGCGCACGGTCGGCATCGCCGTCACCCACGCGCTGGGCGCCAACGCGGCGCTGCGCTGGCTGTCCGGCTTCCTGACCTTCTTCCTCGCGTTCCTGCTGCGCGAACATCCGATGACCGGCCAGAGCGCGGCCGTGTCGCTGGGCATAGTCGCCGTGTCGGCGGGCGTCGGCAACGCGCTCGGTACGGCGGTCGGGTCCTGGCTGCGGCAGCGGGCGCCGGAGATCATCATCGTGACCGTGGTCGCGCTGGTGCTGGGCGCGGCGATCACCGCCGCGATCTTCTTCGGCGCCGTCCTGGTGGCCTGCCTCGCCGCCATGGCCGGCTTCTGCCAGGCGCTGGCCAAGCTGTCCCTGGACGCGCTGATCCAGCGGGACGTGCCCGAGCTGGTGCGTACGTCGGCGTTCGCGCGCTCGGAGACGATGCTCCAGATGGCCTGGGTGCTGGGCGGCGCGATCGGCATCGTGATGCCCCTGAACGGCGCCCTCGGCTTCACCCTCGCCGCCGCGGTCATCGCCCTGGGCTGGCTGACCACCCTGCGGGGGCTGCTCGCCTCGGCGCGACACGGGACCGGCGGGCGCCCGCGGGTCGCCTGACCCGCATCACGGGCACGGCGGCGACCGGCGCCTGCGCGTCGCCTGACCCGCGCCACTCCGGCACAACGGCAGCGCAAGCCCGCGCGTGGCCTGGCCCCGGGCGCACGGCACGGCGGTACCGGGCGCCCGCAGGTCGCCCGGCCCGCGCCACCCGGCACGGGACCCGCGGGCGCCCGCGAGTGGCCTAACCTCCGGGCCCGGTCCGGCACGCCGTACCCCACGTGGGGGGAGGACTGGACGGGCCCGATAGCCTTCGCCCCATGACCATGCAATCCGCTGTGCGACGCCGCCGCGCCGTCGCCGCCGCCGGCGCCGTTTCCGCCGGACTGCTCGTCCTGTCGGCGTGCGACAAGCCGACGCCGATCTCGACGATCACCGTCGGGAGGAACTCGGTCCACACGGAGGCCACCTGCTACAACGACGGCGACGCGGTGAAGACCGCGGAGCTGGCGAAGTGCCTGAAGGCCTCCACGTCGATCTCGGTCGACCCGGACGAGACCGTGCGCTTCGGTGTCGACCCGAAGATCGCCGACAGCGGCTGGACGATCCTGATGAACGGTCAGCCGCTGACCGACTCCAGCAAGAAGACCTACCGGACGATCCCGGGCAGCGTGTTCTTCAACACCCAGTACGGCGCGACCGGCAACTCCACCGTCGTCTCCATCAAGGAGGGCGACAAGACGGTCAAGGGCATCTGGTCCTTCAAGTTCAAGAAGGACTCCTGACCACGTCGTCCCCACGCGTCCTCGTCGCCACCGCCGTCCCGGCCGAACGGGACGCGGTGGCACGGGCGTTGACCGGCCTCATATGGGATGTCGTCGCCGTCGGGGTGGGGCCGGCCGCCGCTGCCGCAGCCACGGCCACGGCCCTCAGCCGCGTCCCCTACGACCTCGTCGTCTCCGCGGGGATCGGCGGCGGTTTCCAGCCCGACGCGCCCGTCGGCTCCCTGGTGGTCGCCGACGAGATCACCGTCGCCGACCTGGGCGCGGAGACGCCCGACGGGTTCCTCCCGGTCACCGAACTCGGTTTCGGCACCGTCACCCACCGTCCGCCGGCCGCACTCGTACGAGCGCTGGCGACCGCGAGCGGCGCCCGCCCCGGCACCGTACTGACCGTGTCCACGGTGACCGGTACGGCCGCCCGCGCCGCGGAACTACGCGCCCGCCACCCGCGGGCCCTCGCGGAGGCGATGGAGGGCTTCGGCGTGGCCGAGGCGGCCGTCGCCCACGGCGTCCCCGTCCTGGAACTGCGCGCGGTCTCCAACCCCGTCGGCCCGCGCGACCGCGCCGCCTGGCGCATCGGCGACGCGCTCGCCGCCCTGACCGAGGGATTCGGGAAGTGCGCGCCCGTACTGGAGAGTTGGGAACAGGTATGACCTCATCGACCGAGCCGCTGCGGATCGCGTACTCCCCCTGCCCGAACGACACCTTCGTCTTCGACGCCCTCGCGCACGGCCGGGTGCCGGGCGCGCCGGCGCTCGACGTGACCTTCGCGGACATCGACATCACCAACGGCATGGCCGAGCGCGGTGAGTCGGACGTGCTGAAGGTGTCGTACGCCGTGCTGCCGTACGTGCTCGACGAGTACGCGCTGCTGCCCTGCGGGGGCGCGCTGGGGCGGGGGTGCGGCCCGCTGGTGCTCACCCGGGGCGCCGGCGTGGACCTGACGGGCCGTACGGTCGCCGTGCCGAGCGAGCGGTCGACCGCGTATCTGCTGTTCCGGCTCTGGGCGGCGGACACGGTTCCGGGCGGGGTGGGCGAGATCGTCGTCATGCCGTTCCACGAGATCATGCCGGCCGTGCGGGACGGGAAGGTCGACGCGGGGCTCGTCATCCACGAGGCGCGCTTCACGTACCGGAACTACGGGCTGCACAAGCTCGCGGACATGGGCGAGCACTGGGAGGCGACCACCGGTCTGCCGATCCCGCTGGGCGCGATCATCGCCAAACGGTCCCTGGGCGGTGAGCGGTTGAACCTGCTCGCCGACTCGATCCGGACGTCCGTCCGCGCCGCCTGGGACGACCCCGAGGCCTCCCGCCCGTACGTCATGGCCCACGCCCAGGAGATGGACCCGTCCGTCGCCGACCAGCACATCGGCCTGTACGTCAACGAGTTCACCGCCGACCTCGGCGAGGACGGATATGCCGCGATCCGGGGGCTGTTGACGCGTGCGGCGGCCGAGGGGCTGGTGCCCGCCCTCGGTCCCGACGCACTGTCATTTCCCTGAGCTCCCGCCACCGGTCGCCGGACGGAGTCCGGCACAGCCGTCCGCAGCCCGCGCAGCGGCGCAAGGACGGCAGAAGGAGGGGCGCCGCGATCCGGGGGCTGTTGACGCGTGCGGCGGCGGAGGGGCTGGTGCCGCCCCTCGGGCCGAACGCGCTTGAATTCCCGTCGGTGTAGTCGGTGTAGCGGCTATACGTCCAACTGGTCGGCGACCGCGCGCAGTAGTCCCGCGATCTTGCCGCCGGAGGCCTTGTCGGGGTAGCGGCCCTTCTCCAGCATCGGGGTGATGTTTTCGAGAAGGGTCGTCAAATCCTGGACGATGGAGGCCAGTTCGTCCGGCTTCTTGCGCTGGGCCGCCGCGACCGAGGGGGTCGGGTCGAGCAGCGTGACCGAGAGTGCCTGGTCGCCGCGCTGACCGGCGACGACCCCGAACTCCACGCGCTGTCCGGGCTTCAGGGCGTCAACTCCGGCGGGCAGTACCGAGGAATGGACGAAGACGTCGCCGCCGTCGTCGCGGGAGAGAAAGCCGAAGCCCTTCTCACTGTTGAACCACTTGACCTTGCCGGTGGGCACGTCTGTCCTCGTCCTCGTACTCGTCGGAAAACTGCTCGGAAAACGCTGGGGAACTGCCGGTACCAAGGCTAATGGTCTTCAGGCCGGTGACAAGACGTCGCCGGACTGTTCCTGTGCGCAGGGAACTACCCTGGTCGAGTGCGTGACAAAACCCAAACGAATTCCGCCGTGGCCGGTGACCGACTGATCCGTGCCGGTGCCATCGTCTTCTTCGTCGGTGCGGTGGCCACACTCGTCACCGTGGTACCGCTGCTGCTCCACACGACGCCTTTTCCGACGTACATGTACCTCTTGAGCATGCTCATGGGCGTCGGATTTCTGCTCGCCGCGGCCGGTGTGCTCCAGTCCGTGGCCGCCGGACGGCGTCAGGCGCGCGCCGGGAGGTAGTCCCTCAGGTAGTCCGAAAGCCATCGGGGGAACTCGGTGAGATCGCCGAGCACGACATCCGCACCGGCCGTCCGCAACTCCTCCGCATCGCACGGCCCGGTCGCGACCGCGACCGACAGGGCGTCGGCGCCGCGGGCACCGCGTACGTCCCCGACGTGGTCGCCGACGTAGACGCTCGCGCCCTCCTCGCGCAGCGCCTCCGCCTTCCGCTCGGCCCACAGGTCGCCGATCACGGCGTCGGCGTCGATGCCCAGGTGCGCGAGGTGCAGCTTCGCGTTGGGCTCGTACTTCGCGGTGACGACGACCGCCCGCCCGCCGGCCCCGTGCACGGCCGCTATCGCCTCGCGGGCGCCGGGCATCGCGGGGGTCGCGGCGATGGCGATCGACGGGTACATCTCGCGGTACAGGTCGGACATGGCGGGCACCTGGTCCGCCGGGAACCAGTTGATCAACTCGTCGGCCAGCGGCGGCCCGAGGCGGGTGATCGTCAGATCGGCGTCGATGTACGTCCCCGTCCGCTCCGCCAGCGCCAGATAGCAGGCGTGGATGCCGGGCCGGGAGTCGATGAGGGTCATGTCGAGGTCGAAGCCGACGGTCGGGGCGGGCGAGGAGTAAGACGTCATATGGGCCATTGTGCCCAGTCGCCACGACGATCCCACCGGGCCCTCGACCGCCCTACCGCTGCCGTTGCGACCGCCACACCAGGAACAGCGCCGACGCCACCGCCGCGCCGCGCACCACCCACGGCCAGGTCTGGGAGATCGCGTCGTTCATGTGGCCCTGCGCGATGGGGGTGCCCCAGCGGCCGTCGTTGCGGCCCCACAGCCAGACGATCCCGGCCGCGACGGCCGCCGTCGGCAGACCGATCACCGCCGCCTTCGTCTCGGCGTCGGTCAGCCGCCGGGACGCGTACGCGATGAGCCAACCCAGCAGCAGCGCGAACCAGTTGCCCAGTACGGCGCCGACGACCAGCAGCGCGGCGGCGATCAGGAGGAGGGGGTTGGACCAGCCTCCGGTGGGGAGGCGGGGGACGATACGGCGCCGGCGGGCGGGGGCCTCCGGTTCCTGCTCGACGGCCGGTGCGGCCGACGCCTCCGGCTCGGCCTCGGGTTCCTTCTGGAGCGTCTTCGGGGGCTCCTTGGGCGGCGGGGGCTTGAGCAGCTCCGGGATCTCCACGCCGCCGGTGAATCCGGGGACGCTGTCGCCGAGCGCGAAGCCGTTGCCCTCGGTCCGCCACCAGTCGGGCCGCAGCACGCTGTCGCCGAGCTCGGCCGCGCTCGCGAGATGCGGCGGAGCGGCGGCGTTGTCGGGTTCCGGTGCGGGCGCGGCCTTGGTGAGGCGCGGGCGCGGTACGACCCGGCGCAGGCCCTTGGGCCGTGGATCGTCCTCGCGGTCGCGCTGTACGGGGACGGAGGTGGACGGTGCCCGGGGGACACCGGCGCCGGTGCCGGCCGCGGCGACGACCTCGTCCGGGGAGCCGAGGCCCTTCAGGATGCGCTGCACGGCGGCGGGAGTGTCGGCGGTGGCCCCGGCGCGCTGCCGGTCGATCTCGTTGCGCAGCTCCGAGACCAGCCGCATGCGGGTGACCGAGGGCAGCTGGCGTTGCTGCGCGACGTCACCGACGCGGCTCAGATACTCGTAGACGACCTGGTCGCTCTCGATACCCACGAAGTCCCCTCCGGGGCGGGTGCGTTGGATACCCCGTGGTGACAGACGTTACCGCCAGCGGGCCCGCTGCCGGGAACCTCACGTCCCGCGCGCTCCCCCGCGGTCACACCCACCCGCTACCGTGGGTCGGATGAGCACTCCGGCCACGCCGCCCCGTTCGCTCGCGGAGGCACTCCGAACCAGGGACGACGCCTCCCTGGCCGCGCTGCTGCGCACTCGCCCCGACCTCATCACGCCCGTGCCCACCGATCTCACCCAGCTCGCGACCAGGGCCGGAACGCGCGCTTCGGTGGTGCGCGCGCTGGAGCGGCTGGACCGTTTCACGCTCCAGACGGCGCAGGCGCTGGCCGTGGCGGCGGACCCGGCGCCGTACGACGAGCTGCTGGGGCTGATGGCGGGCGACGCGCGCGATCCGGCGGTGGTGCACGCGCTGCCGCGCGCCGTCGCGGCGCTGCGCGAGCAGGCGCTGGTGTGGGGCGGGGACGACCGGCTGCGGCTGGTGCGGACGGCGCGCGAGCTGCTGGCGCCGGCGCCGCAGCATCCGTCGCCGACCGGGCTCGGTCCCACGGTCGCGGAGGCCACGGCGGGCATGTCGCCGGGCCGGGTCCAGGAGCTCGTGACGGCGGCGGGCCTGCCCTCCACCCACGACCCGGTGTCGGCGGTGGCCGCGCTCACCAGGCTGTTCACGTCCCGGCGGCGGATGAAGTCGCTGCTGGCCGGTGCCCCCGAGGAGTCCCTGGAGGTGCTGAACCGGCTGGTCTGGGGGCCGCCGTACGGGCAGGTGACGGCCGATCCGGCGGCCCGGCTGCGCTGGCTCATCGACCGGGGGCTGCTGCTGCCGACGGCGCCCGGGACGGTCGTACTGCCGCGTGAGGTGGCGCTGCATCTGCGGGCCGGGCGGGCGCACCGGGAGGCGGAGCCGGTGGCGCCGGCGGTGGAGGCGAAGGCGACGCACCGGCCGCAGGTGGTGGACGCGGCGGCGGCCGGGCAGGCGTACACGGCGCTCGCGACGGTCGAGGAGCTGCTGAAGGACTGGGACGAGGGCGGGCCGGCGGTGCTGCGGGCCGGCGGCCTCAGCATCCGTGACCTGAAGCGGACCGCCGTCGCGCTGGACCTGGCGGAGCCGGTCGCCGCGTTCTGGGTCGAACTCGCCTATGCGGCGGGCCTGTTGGCGTCCGACGGCGAGGCGGACGAACGGTATGCGGCGACTCCGGCCTACGACGAGTGGCTGCAACTGCCCGCCGCGCGGCGCTGGACGCACCTCGCGGAGACCTGGCTGACGGCGACCCGGACGTCCGGGCTGGTCGGCGGGCGGGACGCGAAGGAGCGCACGCTGTCGGCGCTGGGCCCCGGCCTGGACCGCTCGGCCGCCCCGGAGGTACGGCACCGGGTGCTCACGCTGCTCGCCGCGCTTCCGGAGGGCGCCTCGCCGTCCGCGGAGTCGCTGCTGGCCCGGCTGCGCTGGGAACGGCCGCCGCGCGGAACGGGCGGCGGGGCGCCGCAGTCCGACGACGACCTGCGCAGCCGCCTGGCCCGCTGGACGCTGGACGAGGCGGAGTCGCTGGGGGTGACGGGGCGGGGCGCCCTGTCGGGGCAGGGGCGGGCCCTGCTGGGGGCGGCGAAGGGGACGGGGACGGCGGCGGGGAGCGCTGCGGCGGCGAAGGGCGCGGTGGCGGGCGGTGCGGTCGCCAAGGACACGCCGTCCGATGCCGGTGACAAGCTGCCCGTCCACCACCGCGCGCCCGCTCCCCCCGAGCCCCTCTCCCCCGCCGAGCAGGCCGTGGCGAGTGCCGCCGCCGCCCGGCTGCTCGCCCCGCTGCTGCCGGAGCCCTTGGACCACGTCCTGTTGCAGGCGGATCTGACGGCCGTGGCCCCCGGCCCGCTGCAACGACCGCTCGCCGATGTGCTGGACGTGCTCGCCGACGTGGAGTCGAAGGGCGGGGCGACGGTGTACCGCTTCACGCCGGGCTCGGTGCGCCGCGCGCTGGACGCCGGCCGCTCGGCCTCCGATCTGCACGACTTCCTCACCGCGCACTCCCGTACGCCGGTCCCGCAACCGCTCGCCTATCTGATCGACGACGTGGCCCGCAGACACGGCCATCTGCGGATCGGCGCGGCCTCGGCGTATGTGCGCTGCGACGACGACGCGGTGCTCAGCGAGATCCTCGCGGACAAACGCTCGGCGGGCCTGCGGCTGCGCCGCCTCGCGCCGACCGTGCTGGCGGCGCAGGCCGATCCGGCGGCGCTCCTGGACGGGCTGCGCGCGATGGGCTTCGCGCCGGCCGCCGAGTCCGCGGACGGCGATGTCGTCATCACCCGCGCCCACGCCCACCGCACCCCGCCCCGCACGGCTCCGGAACCGGTGCCGGACGGCCCGCCGACCCCGGACACGACCCTTCTGTCGGCGGCGATCCGCGCGATCAGGGCGGGCGACCGCGCCTCCACGACGCCCCTCAGGACGACCCCTTCGCCGACCGGTGAACTCCCGCGCACCGGCTCCGCCGAGACCCTCGCCACCATGCAGGCCGCCGTCCTCACCGGCACCACCCTCTGGATCGGCTACGTCAACGCCGAGGGCTCCGCCAGCCAGCGCGTCATCGCCCCCATCCGCGTGGAGGGCGGCTTCGTCACGGCGTACGACCACACGGCGGACGAGGTGCGGACGTATCCGCTGCACCGGGTGACGGGGGTGGCGGAGCTGGCGGAGGGGTAGGGCGGGGGTCAGTTCAGGTAGCGGTCCAGGGCCTCGACGGAGTCCGCCACGAAGGTCGGGCGCCGGGCCATCTTCCGCAGCTCGTCCTCCGTGACCCACGCGTGCCAGGCGATCTCGTCCGGGTCGGGGGTGATGGCGGTGATATCCGCGATGTCCGTACGGACGACCGCTTCGTGGACGCCCATCCAGTAGGGGCTGATCACGCCCCGGCACAGGTACTTGAAGGCGAACCGGACCGGCGTCACCACCCCTAGTTCCTCGGTGAGTTCACGGGCGGCCGCCTGCTCGTAGGACTCCCCGGCCTCGGCCGCGCCGCCGACCAGGAAGTTGTACTGCCCCGGGAACCGGGCCATGTCCGCCGCCCGCCGGTGCACCAGGACCCGGCCCTCCCGGTCCCGGCAGACGGTCGTCGCGACCCGGTGCAGCCAGTGCCGCGCGATGGCCTCATCCCGGTCCACCGTCCCGACCGTGCGGTCCTGTTCGTCCACCCGGTCCACCAGTTCGCCCATGGGCCCCACCCTCGCAGACGGCGCCCGGCCGGTGGAGCGCGCGGAGGGCCCGGCGCATCTCCTCGGTGAAGCGGAGGCCGGCCGGGAGGAGTTCGCCGCTGCCGAGGAGTGTGTCCACGGCGCCGCGCGTGTGCCCGAACCAGGTGGTGTGCTCCCGCTCGGCCCGGTCGTGCGGCGCCGCCGCGGTCGCCTCGGTGTACCAGAAGTCGCAGACGCCGAGATGGGCGTACGTCCCCTGGAGGAGCGCGTCGAGCGGGCGCGGGTCGGGGCGCCAGGGGGCGTGGTAGAGGGTCGGTGACACCGGGCCGTGCAGCGGGACCAGGTCGAGCAGGGCGCCGAGTTGGACGTGCAGGAACTCGTGGACCAGGGTGAGGGCGAGGAGCACCGGATCGCCGGGCGGGGAGAGCGCGACCGCGCCGTAGGCCCGCCGGGCCGCGGAACTCACCGCCGTACCGCCGGGCGCCGGGCGCAGCGGCACCAGGGTGGACAGACAGGCGGCGACGGCACGGGCGTGCCAGGGATGACGGCGGACCAGGACCTGCCAGGCGCCGTCCAGCGCGCGCTGCCAGCGGCGGACCTCGTCGGCGCTCTGCTCACCGGCGGGCGGGTGGCCGTGGACGGCGCGGAAGGGGCCGCGGTCGGCGAGCCGGACGCGCAGTACGGCGCCGTCGCACTCGGCGGACAGCAAGTGCGGTCCGGACAGCGCGGCCGGTCCGCCCCGGACCAGTTCGCCGAACCAGGCGAGATCGGGGCGCCCGCCACGTGCGGACTCGGCCAGTGCTCTGGCCAGGCCCTCGTCGAGGTAGGGGTGGAGCAGCGTCTCCTGCCAGCGGTCCGGGTCCTCGCGGCGCATCCGGGACAGCAGCAGGCACGGCTCCTCGAAACCGGCGTCGGGCGGCAGCGACCGCCGTACGGCCGCGGCCAGCACCATGCGTTTGCCGAGCTGGCCGCGCCGCAGCACCGCCACCGCCGCCGGGCCGCCCCGGGCACGGGCGACGGAGTCGAACAGGGCCGGGTCGAGGCCGAGCGCGGTGCGGGCGGAGGGGGCGTCAGGGGGGAGGACCGACACTGAGGGCTTGCTCCTCTCGGGCGGGTCGGGCGTACGGCACCACCGTCAGGCCGCCGTCATCCGGGGGCCGGCCCCGCCGCCGCGAGCAGCGTCGCCGTGACGTCCCGGCTCAGCCGGCCGGCGATGTGGTCGACGAGGACGGCGAGGTCCGCGCAGTAGACGGAGGGGGCGGCGAAGGGGGTCGGCGCGGCGGCGGGGTGATAGCGGTGGGCGTACAGACCGCCGCCGCAGACCGCGGCGCGGGGGCAGGCCGCGCAGACGGGGGCGAGTCCGGCGAGGCCGCGCTGACGGGCGCGGAAGGCCTCGTGGCGGGCGGCGTCGGCGAAGGTGTGGCGGAAGACGTCCAGGCCGGTGGCGGGAGCCCCCGGGTAGGTGACCTTGAGGCTGTCGGCCTGCTCGATGGTGCCGTCGGTCTCCACGACCACGAGGTCGACCGGGGTCAGTCCGACGGCCTCGCTGCGGGCGGTGCCGCCGAGGAGCAGCGCCATGATCTCCTCGAAGAGCCGGATCCCGGTCTCCCGCCGCGGGGCGCCGTACCAGCGGTCGAACACCGCGCACAGCCAGCGGGCGTACGGCACCGGCTCCGCGGGGACGGCGCCGGGGGCGGTGCGGGGCGGGGTGGTGCGGGTGGGGAGGCCGGGCGGCGGGGTGTGCCAAGTGGCGTGCGGCAGCAGCAGGTTGAGCCGCGGCGGGGCGAACTCCAGCAGCGCCTCGTAGGTCTCCACCGGGTCGGCGGCGAGGTCGATCGCGCACAGCAGCCCGGCGTACAGGTCGCGGTGGGGGCCGTCGGTGAGGAGCCGCAGGGCCCGGGCGACACCGGCGTGGCTGCCGCGCCCGTCGGGACGCCGGCGGTGCCGGTCGTGGGTGGCCTCGGTGCCGTCGAGGCTGACGCCGATCCGGACGCCGTGGCGGGCCAGGACCGGGAGGAGCGCGGGGTCCTCGGCGAGCCGGAGGCCGTTGGTCTGGAGGGTGACGCGCAGGGCCGCCACCCCGTCCAGGGCCTCGGCGAGCGTGCGCAGCACGGCGTCCAGCCGGGTGGCGCCCACCAGCAGCGGCTCGCCGCCGTGAAGCACGACGTGGGCCTCGCGCAGGCCGTGCGTGCGGGCGTGTTCGGCGATGTGCGCCGCCGCGCGGAGCACGGTGCCGGGGGCCATGGCCCGGGGGCGGTCGCGCCAGCTCTGGTCGGCGGACTCGTAGACGTAGCAGTAGTCGCACGCAAGGTTGCAGCGGCTGTGGATCTTCAGCAGGAACTGCCGAAAGGGAACCATGGGCCGGCCTCGCTGGATCGCACCGGTGCCGAAACCGCTCCCGCCGACGGCCCGGACGACACGGGAAGAGGTGGCTTGGCGGATGGCGGCATCCTACAGCCCGTCAGCTCCCGTGCACGCCGGGTCGCGAGCACCGGCCGGGGCCGGCCGGCTCAGGTGGTCGGCGGCTCGATGTCGGAGTCCAGCCGCACCCCGCGGGTGATCGCCAGCGTGGTCGGATGGTCGGCCCCCAGGGTCCGCCCGGCCCGCTCCAGGGCGTCGTCGCGCAGGCGGTCCGCCTCCTCCGTACGGTTCAGCGCGCGCAGGCTGAGCGACAGGTTGGAGGTGCTGCCGATGACGTCGTAGTGGTCGGCCCCGAGGGCGGCGAGCAGCCCGTTGCGCGCCGTGGTCTCCAGGTCGGCGGCCTCCTGGAGCCGGCCCGCCGCCGCCAGGTCACTGGCGTGGTTGAGCATGCAGCTGAGGGTGTAGGGGTGGAACTCCCCGAGAACTCTGCGCAGTTGCTCCAGGGTGCGCGCCGAGAACGCGAGCGCCTCCTCCTTGCGGTCCCGCAGCCGCAGGTACACCGCGATGTTGCTGGCGCAGACCAGGGTGACCGGGTGTTCCTCGTCCAGGTAGTCCTTGTAGCGGGCGAGGGCCCGCTCGGCCAGGTCCAGTGCCCGCTCGGTGTCACCGAGGGCGGCCAGGTCGCTGGCCAGGTTGCAGGCGGCGGCGAGGGTGTCGTAGTGGTCGGCGCCGTGGGCCAGGAGGTAGCGGTTGTAGATGTCGTGGTCGATGTCGTGGGCCTCGGCGTAGCGGCCGTCGCGGCGCAGGGCGACGGCCAGGTTCTTGCGGGCCCGCAGGGTGTCGCTGTGCCCGTCGCCGAGGACCTGCTGGTAGAGCCGGGTGGTCGTCTCCAGCAGGCGCAGCGCCTCGCCCAGCTCCCCGGTCTCGCGCAGGTCGCGAGCGTAGTTGTTGGCCAGGTTCAGGGTGCGCGGCTTCATGCTGCCCTGGTTCTGCCGCTGCCGTTCGTAGGCCGCGCGGTGCAGGTCGAGGGCGGCCCGGCGGTCTCCGGCGAGGTACTCGGACATGCCCAGGTTGTTGGTGTACATCAGGGTCCGCTGGTGGTCCTCGCCGAACTCTCGGACCGCCACCTCGCAGGTGTTCCGGTCCAGTTCGCGGGCCTCCTGGTAGCGGCCCAGGGCGCGCAGGTCGGCGCCGACGTTGCCTGCCGCGGCGAGGGTGGCGGGGTACTCGACTCCCTTGGTCGCGGTGAACCGCATCAGTACGTCGTAGTCCTCGCCGTAGGCCTCCACGAGCCGCCCCTGCGAGCGCAGTACGTTGCCCAGCTGGGTGCGCAGCAGCAGGGTGTGCACGTCGTCGCCGTCGCCGCCCGGGAAGCCGGGCCGTGCCCAGCGCTCCAGGGTCCGTACGGCGAGGTCGTGGGCCGTGCCGTAGAGGCTGCGCTTCCACAGGTAGCGCACCGAGTCGGTGATCAGCTTGCGGACCTCGGGGTTGGGGTCGGAGGCGGCGCGCGAGGGCTCCAGATGCGGCAGGAGTTCGTCGTACTCGTCCCAGTCGGTGGTGGCTTCCGGGTTGCCGGGGTTGGCGTCCGCGAGCGCGGTGTGCACGACCCGGCGCAGTTCCCGCCAGCGCTGGGCGCCGACGCCGTCCCGGATGACCGCCTGGACCAGCCGGTGCACGGTCAGGGTCTCGCTGCCCTGGTCGCTGCGGGCGAGCCCGAACCGGTTGAGGGCGCGCAGCAGTTGGGCGACGGCCATCTCGTCACGGGGCTCGTGCTCGTCCAGGGTGAGGGTGTGGGTGACGGCGCGGCTGTAGAGCAGCCGCATGGGGATCGGGTCGGGGCCGAAGAAGGAGCAGATCTCCAGCATCTCGGCGGCGGCCTGGTTCCGCTCCCGCAGCTCCTCCACCGCGATCTGCCAGGTGCGGGCCGCGGAGTTGGGGTACTCGCGGGCCGGCAGCGGGGTGTGGTCGAGGATGTCCATGGGACGCTCGCGCAGCCGGGACAGGTAGATGTCGACCGGCATGCTGCTCTGGCTCAGCCAGAGCGCCGCCTGTCCCACCGCGAGCGGCAGGTCGCCGAGTTCGTAGGCGACCTGTTCGGCGTCCTCGGCCGCGAGCTGCGGGCTGAACCTGTGCAGCAGTTCGACGCTCTCCTCGCGCGTGAAGACCTCCACCTCGGCCCGGCCCACGCTGTTGACCCAGGCCCGGTCCCGCGAGGTGATCAGCACATGCCCGCCGGGCGGCCCCTCGGGGAGGAGGCCGTCGAGTTCGGTGGGGCTGCCCGCGTTGTCGTACACCAGGAGCCAGCGCTTGCGCGGTTGTCCCTGGCCGAGGGCGCGCAGGACGGCCTCGGCGGTGCTGCCGACGTCCTCGCCCTCCTCCAGGTCGAGGTAGGGGGCGAGGTCGGCGAGGGCGGAGCGGATCAGGCCGGGCTGGGCCGCGTTCATCCACCAGACCACGTCGTAGGCCGATTTGTGGCGGTGTGCGTACTCCAGGGCGGTCTGTGTCTTGCCCATGCCGCCGAGGCCGTACAGCACCTGGCTGGGCACGGCGGCGGTGGGCCCGGCGGTGAAGTGGTCGCGCAGTCGCTCCAGCAGCGGACCGCGCCCGGTGAAGCCGGGGTTGCGGGAGGGCAGGCGCTGGGCGACCGGGATCGTGCCGGGGAAGGTGGGCAGGACGGTGACCAGCGGCGGGCTCGAACCGTCCGGGAGGCGCCGGTTCGGGGGCAGCCCCAGGACGGCGAGGAGCTGTTCGAAGGCCTCGGCGGGGCCGCTGCGGCCGAGGTCGGCGGCCGTGCTGTCGAGGTAGGGCTCCGCGGCCTGCGGGGCGAGGTCCTGGAGGCGGACGGCGACCAGGCCGGGGCCGCCGGCCGTCTCGTGCCCGGCGAGTTGGAGACGGATGGCGACGGCGCGCGGCTGGGCCGCGTACTCCGGCGACAGCAGGGCCAGCACCCGGCCCAGGCCGTTCACGGTGCCGGCCACCTCGGGCATGACGGCGCTGTCCGGGCCGACCGTGCTGTGCAGCGAGACCTGGTAGCCGGCCGACTCCAGGGCCTCCGCCGCCCACTCGGCCCACATGCGGCCGAGCGGCGCGTAGCTGACGTAGATCTGCGTGGGCAGGGTGCGGGGGACGCGCAGGTAGGCGGTGCGCAGTTCGGTGCGCCGCTCGGCGGGCAGGGGGGCGAGCCGCTGCACCCGGCCCTCCGAGATCCACTCGGTGAGCCGCTCGAACGCGGTGAGCAGCGAGCGCTCCTGGTGCGGCCGGTCGGCGACGGTCGCGGGGATCTCCTCGTAGGCGTAGAACGCCTTGTAGGGGATCTCGATCTCTCCCCAGTAGCGGCTGCGTTCCTCGTCCCGCAGCCAGTCGAGGAAGGGGTCGAACTCGGTGCGGCAGTAGTCCCGTCCGGCCTCCAGCCGCTCGGTCTCGGCCTCCTCGACCCGCATGGGGACCGGCAGCACCCTGATGGGGCGGGGCGCGGAGCGCTGTACGGCGGCTGCCGCGTCGACACCGCCGCGGATGCTCTGGACGCTCATGGTGAAGCAGTCGACGAGGACGTCGGGCAGGAGGATGGTGCAGATGCCCGAGGTGTCGCTGACGCCGGTCCGGCTGTCGATCAGCACGTAGTCGTAGGCCGAGATCAGTTCCTCGCGCAGCGCCTGGAGGAAGTGCCCGCCGAAGTGCCGGTCGTAGAAGCTGTGCCAGTTGAAACTGGTGACGGCGGCGGAGTAGGCGGCCGACTGGCGCCCGGCGGGCAGGAAGTCCAGCCGACCGCCGGAGGGCAGCTCCAGCAGCAGTCCGAGGGTGTACGGCGCCGGGTCGGCGGCGGCCCGCAGCCAGCCGTCGGCCTCGGCGGTGGCCGTGCCGCCCCCCGGGCGCGGCTCGGGGCCGCCGCCGACACCCGCGCGGACGGTGGGCTCCTGGGGGCGCAGCACGGTGCGCACATAGGCCTGCATCATGTTGATCAGGCCGTTGGACGACCGCAGTTCGGGGTCGACCAGCAGCGGGTGCAGGTAGCGGTGCAGGCCGGGGGCCTCCAGGTCCCAGTCGACCAGCAGGACCCGGTGGCCGGCGCTGGCGAGGATCCAGCCGACGTTGGCCAGCGCCATGGTGCGTCCGGTGCCGCCCTTGTACGAGTAGAACGTGACGATCTTGCCCGGTCCGTCAGTCGTACTGGTCATCGTCGTTGTGTCCTTGGTCGCGGGTCGGGGGCGGTTGGCCGGCCGGCTCCCCGGGGCCGCCGGTGCCGCCGGTGCCATGGCCGCCGAAGTCCCGGCGCGGGTCCTGCGGGTGCGGGACCGCCGGGCGGGGGCTCATGGGCGGAGGGTGGGGACCGGCCGGTCCGGCCGGGATGGTGAGGCCGCTCAGCGGGGGCGGGGGCGGCCCCGCCGGAAGCCACCGCAGGGGGATGGTGCTCTCCATCTCCATCAGTCGGTTCTGCGCCACCGCCAGCATCACGGCGAGCTGGTCCTCGAACTCCTCCGCGCCCACCCGGACCCGGAACAGCTCATCGTTCGGGTCGTTGCGCCGGCGCCAGTTGCGCCACAGCACCTGGCTCAGGTCCCGCCAGATCGCCTCGTCCCCGGACTCCTCGTCGGCGTCGTGGCAGGGCACCAGGACACCGGTGGCCGGGCGGTTCTGGGCGTCGTAGCCGGCGAGCGCGTCCCGGTAGGCCTCGGTGCGCACGGCCCACGGGTCGACCAGCAGGATGCTGGTCTGGTTGTTCACCATCGTCTCGTCGAGGCGACCGCTCAGTCCGTCGTCGACGACCTCGATGTTGCTGGTGTACCCCTCCTGCACGATCACCTTCTGCGCCCGGTGGGCGACCGTGGGGTGCTTGGGCGGGTGGTACGGCGTCCACTCCCGGGGTGAACGCCCGTAGTACTCGGGCCGGTTGCGTCCCTGAGGGAGCGGGTCGGCGACCCCGGCGGCCAGGAAGACCTGGACGTGCCCGTCGCCCGGCGCGGCGGCCCGCTGCGGCTCGGCCACCGGGAACAGGCCGCGCACACCGCCGAGGTCGAGGCCGGGGGTGAACGGCAGCCGAAACCGGTCCGCGGCGATCCGCACCCGCGCGGCGATCTTCTCGACGACCCTGCGGTACGCCTCGCCCGTCGGGTCGGTGCGCAGGATGTGCATCAGACCGTGCGCGGAGTACTCCGGGCCCATGCCCGCCTCGTGGTACTGGAAGCGGGCGATCTCCTCCGGCACCTCGCCGCCCATGGGCGCCCACAGCACCGGCACCAGTGCCGGGACGTCGATCTCGGTCTCCCTGCGGTACTGCTGGAGCCGCTCGCGGAAGGCGGTCCACTCTTTTCCGCAGTACTCGCTGCTCAGATAGGTCGGGGAGTACAGCGCGACGAAGGCGCGGCAGTGCCCGACCGCCGTGCCCAGCACCCGGGCCCAGTCCGCGCCCAGACCGAGCCGCTCGACGTCCCTGAACGGCGGCTGGGCCGCCGGGTCGGCACCGATCCGGCGGAGCTCCAGCACGAGATCGTCGTAGAACCGCTTCACGAACTCGTCGCGGTCGTCCTTCCGCGCGTAGCTGAGGAAGAAGTACGGCTCCTGAACCAAGTCGCCCCCCGATGCCTCCTTGGCCGACCTGACGGTATGCCACCTGTTGGCCGGAGCACGTCCCGGTCATACCCAGCGCGGTGGCGCCTCAAGCGATCGGCTTCGGACACCTGCCCGAGGTGCGGGAAACGCGGGCGTGGAACGGAGATGCGGGACGGCGGACGCCGGGAGGGGGCTGCCGGGCGGGGGCTGCCGGGTGGGGCTCAGATGGAGGAGTCGAAAGCGGCGTACGGTACGCCGACCGGGTTGACCGCCTCGTCCACCACACGTCGCAGCATCGCGCCCAGCACGGTGTCGGGCAGCTCCTCAAGCAGCCCGTCCAACGCGTCCATACTCAGGTCTGCGACATCGAGCAGGCATGAGTCGATACGGGCGCTGGCGTCCATCGGCATCCTTTGCACGAACGCGTGCACTGTCGGGGCCGGGGCACGCGGAAACTTCCGCATCCCACAAGGGATCCGGCCGCACGCGCACCCTATAGGGATTGTGTTTGGTGACACCACAGCCGCGCTCGCTCTGTCACTCTCGGCAACGCCCCCGGGTCACGGTCACGGCATGAGGCACACTGGAGGTTTGGCTCGCGCGGAAGGATGTATTACGTGAACGGTCCTCTCATCGTCCATACGATCAGGTGTGATGCACACACTAAGGGATAGGTCCGAGGTGTGGAGTGGTTTACCTGCTCAGGGGTGCCGTCAGTCTCAGAATGACCAGGCAGTTGGCAGCGTTCGAGCCTTGAACCTTCTGATCCGCAGGATCGGGCAGCCTCTTGGGAGGGTGGTCCGTCTTCGCCTGAGCTGATCGTTGACAGCGGCTAGTACAACAGGCCGGTCAGGGCCATGGTGTGCCCGATCAGCACTCTCCATGAGAAGGCGGGAGGCGTATCAATGACCCAGACCCCAGCGGTGCTCCGCAGGAGCTCGGGACGCTTGCAGAAGCACCCGCCCCGCTGGACGTCCCGGACGCGGCCCGGGGCGGCAGAGCCTTCTTTGGGGAGACAGGCGTCTGCGTGTCCCTGGTCAAGCGTTCACACGTCCTGACCAGGGACATTCCAGCGCCGATTTCCGGCCGCTGAGTCATGCGTGCCAGAGGTGGGCGGTCACGGGGAGTAGGCTGCTATCACCGAGGGCATTTCGTGCGCTGGTTGCCGTGCCGACGCCGTTTTCGGTGCACGACAACGTCGGGCTGGTGCGACCGTGCCCGGAGGCGGGTCCACGTCATGGAACCGACTGCCGATCATCCCTCGGCTGGCCCGCAGCGCCCCTCCCCACCGCTGCCGGTCCGGCTTTCGCTGGCGCCGTACGAAGCCGTCCCGGGCGGATTCGACGGAGCCTGGTGGCCCTACTCCCGCAGTCTCATCGACGAACTTCCCGTCCTGGTGGAAGCGATGGACGGCGTGGGCAGCATCACCAGGGTCGTTCTGGGGATCGACCTGTGGCCCGATATTCCGCACCGAATTCCTGTCGGCGGGCACTTCGTGACCGCCGGGTGGTTCGTGTCCGGTCACGAACAGAACGAGATCTTGCTCTGCTCCTATAGCGAGGGTTTTCGCACGCTGCTCGTTGTTCCCCCCGCGACGGCGGCCGACACGGCCGCCTGGCTGATGAGCACACCTGTTCCGGTCGACGGCAGCTGCACCGCCACCGAACTCCTGGCGATCGCAACGGCCCACTTCGAAGTCCCGCCCGTTGACGATCCGCAGTGATCGGACGACCGCCGTTACGCGTCCTGCCTGAGCACGGTTGCTTCGTTCACTTCAGACAGCAGCGTCTGTCCATCGGTTTGGAAGGCGTGGGGGCTGCGGGGCCGTGAGAGATGACGTCGGTGCATGGGACGGGCGAGAAGCCGTCGGGTTCGCCCTGGCTGCCGCAGTCTGGATTGCGGACTACTGCTCTCCGCCCGGCGGGTCTAGGGTGTCGGACAAGAAGACTTGGTCTCGGAGGAACGCCCGGCCCACTGAACGGGCCTTCCTCAATCTCAGCCGCAGCCCTTGGGCCTGGAGAGACACCTCATTTTCATGAGCGGCCGGAGTCCGTGTCCTGCAGCGGACTTGTCCGGACCCCGGCCACTTCGTCCTCCGGTCATTTCGAGTTGGGGCGTTACTCCCGCATCGCCCCAAGTGCCGCGAGGACGATCCGCGCGAGGACCTCGTGGGAGGGGAGACACGAGTCCCCGCGCCGGCGGCCGTCGTCATCGCCGGCGCTCTTGGCGGCGGCCGCCCCCAACGGGAGTCTCACAGATCCTCAGAAGAGGAAGTACCCGCTTCCCCGGCCGGAATCAACCCCCTAGGACCGGTCTCTTCGGGTGGACAGCACCCATCCTGGGCATCTCCTGACCGGTTGCACTCCACACGCGGCAGGCGGCCTAGGTACCGTCAGGGGTAGAAGCCCCGATGGATGGAGCACAATGCCTCGCCGCCCGCTGGACCGCCGGCGCCTCACCCCTAGGGGGGCGCGCTGATGCTGGAAGAAGCCGAAGAGATCGGCCGTCGCGTACGCCGCGCACGGCTCCGCCTCGGCATGACGCAAGCCGACCTCGCCGCAGCCCTGGGCATGACGCAGGGCTGGGTGTCCAAGATGGAACGCGGACACATCGAGCTGGACCGTGTTGGCCTGATCAACCTGCTCGCCTCGGAGCTGCACATACACCCGAACGACCTGATCGGACGTCCATACAACAGCACCACCCCGGCCGAGAATCAGTGGCAGGTGTCTGCCGCCGCGATCATGCGTGAGCTGCGCCGTTACGACCTCACACCCGTCTTCGACGGAACCCCCCGCCCAGCCGGTCAGCTGTGGCAGGAAACCACCCGCCTTCACCGCCTCCGCGACGCTGCTGCGAACGTGGCGATCGTGCAGGTACTCCCCGACCTGTTCCGTGAGGCGCGCGCTCTGGCCGAAGTCGCCACGGGCCACGAGCAGGAAGAGGCGTATGCCATCTACGCGGTGTGCTGCAAGTTCGCTCACACTGCCGCGCACGCACTTGGACACCCGGAGCTGGTGGCCATGGCGTGCGAACGAGCCGCATGGTCCGCGCGGCTGTCGGGCGACCCGGTGATGCCTGCCGTCGCCGACTGGATGCGCGTGTGGGACATGTGGGCAACGGCGGACTGGGACGACTCTGTCGCCTTGTCCGACAAGGCGATTCGCAGTGTGCAGCGGGAGTACGACCGCGGTGACCCGCTGGCTGTTCGGGCCTGGGGGACATTGCAACTGCGCGCTGCCGTCTCTGCCGCGCGCGGTGGTCGCAAGGCCGAAGCGAAGGACCGGATCAAGCACGCGCGGAGTGCGGCCAAGCGGATGCAGGAAGCCGCCGGCCCTCCTGTGTACGACCGTCACAGCCTGACCTTCTCGCCGGGGAACGTGCAGATCCACGCGATCAGCATCGCCCTGGAGATGCACGAGCAACGTGAGGCGCTGTCGATAAACCGGCGCACTAGCAAGGAGTTGGTCGCGTCTCTTCCCAACTCCCGTCAGGGGCACCATCACATGGACCTGGCCCGCGCGTGGCTGTGGGACGGGAACCGCGACAAGGCTCTGAAGGAACTGGAGAAGGCTGAGGTGATCGCGCCCCAACTCGTCCGCAATCACCCCATCGCGCGGTCGACGCTGCGCAGCATCGTGTACGCCGAACGGGCAAGCACTCGCGAGAAGTTGCGCCGCATGTCAGACCGCTTTCACCTCGACGGCTGAGGGCCATATTCCTGCGGTTCATATTGGGCCCCGAGCAGACACTTAGCTTCGGGGCATGGCCGAACGAACCTCGCAGCAACTCCCAAAGTCTCAGACCACTTTGAGCGCAGGCAGCCCGTTCCACCCCCGCCTTGGTGACCTCGCCATCGATCTGGCCAAGGCAGGAACGATCGGGGTCGTCGTCGCCCTGCCCAGCGACAACTCGGCGTCGTACCAACTCCGTCCGCCTGGCGGAGGCGCGGACTGGCGCGCGCGGTCCGACGGGAGCACCCTCCGCCCCGTGCCGGTTCCGGTCACGCACGTCACGCCCATGCAGCGCGACGCCGTGTACGACCCCCGTGCGCAGCAGGCCGCCATGGCGGTAACCGTCCACTACGAGGACGGGGGTGCCTGTGAGTCGATGCTCGTCCTCACCCCTGCGCAGGTCGAGCTGTACTACAACCAGCTCGGCCGCATGATCAAGGCGAGGGAATCGGCTCAGGATCGTCGGCGGTGAGGTCGGACGTGCTGATGCTCGCCCCACCGACCTCTGCACGTGCCTTTGTACGACCGCCCGTCGCATTCCGCTGTGAAGCCACTGCCTACGACCTCAGCGGCTCCCGTGAAGTCCTGCTCGCCACCTATCGCGGTCTTTCCCCACGCCTCGCGGCACGGTGGCTGAGAGCGTCCGCGCACCGTTTCGCGCGGCTGCTGTCCCCGGACGCCGGGGCTGTGGGACTCGGCAACGCCCCGCTGATCTTTGCGGGGCCGGAAATCCCGCGCCCCGATGTCGAGTTGCGAGCGTGGGCGGACAGCGATCGAGCATACGAACAAGCCCTTCGAGCCCTCGCCTCAGGCCGCGTGTTCGTGTTCACCGTGACGGACTACGACGCTCGGTACTGCCTCCGCGTGTATCCCCTGCCGACTCGCCGGCCTCTTCCGCAGCATCCAGCCCTGGCCGGGCTACCCCAGCCCTCAATGAGGGCGGGCCGTCACCGACGTCCCCGCGGGCGTCGTCCGAGCCGATGACTCCCGCCCCGCGTCTCTTCCGGTTCCCCCCGGCGCGGGGGCGGGTCCACCACGCAAATCCCAGCTCACCCGCTGAACGCACACCCGCCGCTCTGCGGCGCAGTCCTGCCCATCTACCGAGGGGAAGACGCGGTGACCATCTATCCCGTATCGCCAAACACCGTGCTCGCCAACGCGCTGACCAGTGCTGAGGACCTGCTGAGGCCGCACATCGCCGGGGTCGCTCCGGAGCGCATCGTGTTCGTGGTGGGAACGCAGATCAACGGAGCACCGCACGTGGGCACGTCCCTGGTTCAGTCGCTCACGTTCGCCACGGCGGCCCGGATTCGGGACAGGTTCGGCGTACCGGCTGAAGTTCAGTTCAGCGCACTCGACAACGCCCCGTACGCCATCGTCACCGACAAGGAGACCGGTCACCGATACCAACGGGCCTACGCGCACGCCCTGGGCGAGGCGGGCATCGCTGACCAGGTAGACAAGCTGTACCGCCCACTGTTCACCGCGCTGTCCGAGCGCTTGAACGTGCCGTACTCCGTCGAGACCTACAGCCAGCAGCAAGCGAGCGAGCACTTCCGCCGTACCTGGCTGCGTCTGCTGCCCCGCTTGGACGCCGCGCGCTGGCACCTGTCTCCATCGTCCGGCGTGCCACACGTTCGCGTTCCCTGCCCACGCCCGGGATGCGGATGGGCCGAGAAGTACGCCGAGCGGACCCGCGTCCGTGACAACGGTTTCGAGCGGGCAACCATCTCGGCTGTGTGCCTGCACCACGGCGAATACGAGATCGTCATCGAACCCGCGACCGGTGGATACCTCGACCTCGCCACGCTGTACCGCAACCTCGTCAAGGAACTGGCCATCGCTGGGCGGGACGGCACGCTGTACGTCATGGTCAAGGGCGGCGACTGGATGCCCGGCTGCCTTCTCGTCGACGGCGCCCTACAGGCTGTGGGCCTCACTCGCGGACAGATGACCGCCCGACTCTTCTGCCCCCAGGTCGTCACGGACACGGGCGCGAAGCTGTCCAAGTCCCTCATCCGAGAGGGGCGCGCGCCCTTGCCCGACGGTGCGGCCCCGTGGATGCTCGACACCCGCGAGTGGCCCGGCTCGTTGGCAGAGTACGTCGATCGCCTGCTCGGTCTGACCGACGTGTTACTCGCCGACCCACGCCATTTCTTCCGCTCGTACTCGGCCGGTGAACTCGGCCGGCTCATGTCCGCTGCAACAGCAAGGAGCGTTCCCGCCCCATGACGGAGACTGCCGCCGAGCGCGTCCGCGAACTGAACCTCTACCGCCGGTACTTCGAACTCGTCGCCGCTGGTCAGAAGACGATCGAGGTGCGGGTGAAGTATCCCCACCTCGAAGACCTGGCCTCCGGAGACGTCATCCGCTTCCGCATCAAGGGCACCGACGAGACGTGTGACGTCCTGGTGAAGCGGGTCACGGAGTACAAGACGTTCGAGGAACTGCTCGACGGGGAGGGTCCGGCGAACGTCAACCCGGCCTCCCCCCGTGAGCAGCAGCTCGCCAACATCCGCGATATCTACCCGGCGGAGAAGGAAGCGCTCGGCGCGCTCGCCATCGAAATCGAGCTGCCGCCCCGGTAAGCCCGCCGCATGGTCCCCGCTCCCCCGAGGGGACTGCTTGCGGCTTCCTGGCGTCCGCCGCTCGTTCCCGTGCTGCGGGCGGCGGACGCCCACAACAAGAGACCGGACCACCCCTCAGCCTGGACAGCGATCCGGGGTGGTCCGGTCTTGGAATCCCTGGTCAGGACCCCGGTGCCGATGGTACCGGGGCGGTCGGCGTGCTCGAACGCGGGTGCGGCTGCAACCCACTTACCCCACTGCCTAGTTTGAGAGGGTCACTGTTGAAGTCCGGTTGGCCGCATCCCAGTTCTGACCTGCACCACCGAAAGTCAGCCACGGCGGCGGGTGCGTCGAACGAGCACCTGTCACGTGTGCCTCCAGCAACCCCCCGCTGGCCCCAGCCACGCTTCCTCCATTCGTCACGGCCCTCGCCCCCTTCCCTGCCTGGGCGTTGCCGACAAAGAGCCTGGCGCATGGGCCTGCCTGCTGCTTTGAAGTCCATCGGCTGCGAAGCGCGGACTGGTCGGATGGCGCGGTCTCGCTCGGTCGGTGTCGGCCTGGTCCTGGTGCTCGGAGTGGTCGCGTTGCTTCCTGGCCTGACTGTCCGCCTCGGCATGGCTGCGCGCTGAGCGGGTGGGGGCCGCCGGAGCGGTGGCGGAGACAAGGAGCGGCGGCGGCCCATGGCCGCCAGCGCGCGCGGCCCGCCGTAGGCGGGCCGCCTTGATCCAGTAAAGAAACTCTGAACAGCTCCGCTGCGCTGGGCCCGTGGCCGGTCATGCGCCCATGTGATGTCCGCGCCTTCCCAATCCGCTCCGCGTCTCAACAACCGTTATGGACAGCCATGGGGCATTGCTGATTATTTGCTCCGACGGTCGGCGAACTTTATCCACAGGCAAATCGGTCCAGGGTTGGAGCTGTGGAAAAGCCCACAGCGAATCACGCCCGCCGTTATCGATCCGTGACCTTTGAACTGTCACACCCGGGCGGATTTTTGTACCTGGTAGCAGGTGAGGGCCGGAAAGCGGCGGTGTCTGCGAGCGCGAGAGAAGGGGTGGCCGGAATCCCACACGAGAGAAGAAGTGGAGTGACGAGGGTCACATTCACTTGGGGTCACACCAGACCCGAAAAGCGAACCCCTATAGGCACCCCTCGACGCGAGGGGCGCAACATAGCCGACGATCGCCGGTTACCCAAACCGGCGATTCTCCGGACCATTGATGTTCCTCGGCGAGCGAAGGGAGATGTGTGATGTTGGCCGCGAAGTACGGGGGCGACGGGGTGTCCGTTCTGATTCAAGCGGAGCGTGCCGGATGTAAACCGATTTCTTCGCCTCGCCGTGGGCCTGGATCTCTCGGTTCGCTCTGTTCGCCGAGTGGGCGCCAGTTGGTCACACCTCCCGCCATGCGGGCCGCGCAGAAAGGTTCTTACCCGCTGGACGGGAGCGTGAGGCCGGGGCCTTCGAACGTGTCCGGTCGGCGCGGTAGACCTGACTCACCAGGCGCGATGGCTGCTGGTTGGCCTGCGCGGGCAAGCCCGGCTTCGGCTGGCTCTGGGCGGCGCGATGACACGGAAAAGGCACGGAAGCAAGGCGGGGAGCGGAAAATGACCGAGCATGAAATAGCCGTGCTGGATGCGGAGTTGACCGACGTGTGCGCGGCGGTTGCCCGGTTGGATGCGATGGTGCAGCGGTTGGCGACGACTATTTCCGCTGCTGAGCTTCCACGATCTCCAGAAGTCGAGTCACCGTCTCCTCAAGTCGCTTGATGTCGGTCTTCATGGCCTTCATGTCCTCGGCGAGGGATTCCGCGCTGGGGCCGGGAGCATGGTCGGCTGTTTCGAGCTGGTCTTCTCGGCCCTGCTCGCCGGGGGCTGCTTCGGCCGGCGCGATGGTGGCGCTGTTGCGGACGAAACTGCCCCGGCCCTGGACGCTGTAGATCAGCCCTTCGCTCTTGAGGAGCCGTAGCGCGTTCTGCACGGTGCTGCTTGCGATGCCGTACCGGTCTTGGAGTGCGCGGGCAGAGGGCAGCTTGTCGCCGGGCTTCAGTCGGCCGGTGCTGATCTCTCTGCGCAGGACCTCGGCGGCCTGGACGTATGGGGGCCGGGAGTCGTCTTCGAGCGGCAGTGTCATGCCCGCAGGATACGGGCGCTTACCCCACACGCGATACACCCGCATCACCCTTGTGTCGCGTGTGTAGCGAGACAACCGGTGTGCGGGTGTTGCATGTGTAGCGGGTGTTGTGGTTATGTAGTGGTGCGGCCGGACCTACCGGCCCAACTCGAAAGGAAGTGCCTCCATGGCTCGTATCCGTGTTGGTCTGCTCCCGTCGGCGTCGTTCATGGTCGGCAACATGGCCGTGCCGAAGTACGCGGACGCCGAGAAGACGCAGTTCGCCGTGGACCGTGAAACCGGCGCGAAGCTGTTCACGATCACCCTCTTCTTCATGGAGGAGGACCGCGCAGAGGCGATGAAGATCACCGTTCCGGAGACCGGTCTCCCCAACGGACTCAAGCCGGGTGTGCCGGTCATGCCGGTGGAGCTGTTCGCCACCCCGTGGGCCCGGATCTTCAACGGATCTCTCTCGGACGGCATCGCGTACCGCGTGGACCGTCTCGACCTGGTCGGCGGCTCGGCCCCGGCCGCTGAGACGGCGTGAGCGGCACCGTCTTCTCCCGCACCGGCCGCGACACCCAGCTTCACAGTGTCGCGGCGGTGTGGGAGAGCGCGGGCTTTCCACCCGCCTCGGCTCTTCGCCATGCGGAGATCTGCCTGACGCTCGCCGGTCACGAAGACAGGGTTCGTCTCGTCGCGGCGATGTGGGCGAACCACGGCTTTCCGCCTGCTGACGCGGTCCAGCGCGCGGAAATCTGCCTGATCCTCGCTGCGCCGACACCCACCGACCGCACCCGAAACCGGAATCGAAAGAAGGAAGCGAAGTGACCGTGAACGACGTGAGTGAGGTGATGGGCTACGCCCCGGTCCTGATCGGGGTGGGCCTGGCCGGTATCGCCGTGTGGGCGCTGGTGTGGGTGGTCCGCTACCTGCGGGCCGATGCCATGACCCGGCAGTCCATCCGGCAGGCCGTGCGGGTGCGGCGGACCTGGAAGCGGCTGGCGCAGATGCTGAAGCTGTGCGCCATCGACAAGATGCCGACCGCGCTGGCTTCCCTGTCGAACGCGGACGGCAAGGCCGTCAAGCCCCGCGTCCTGGTCCCCGCGCTGAAGGTGACGCATGACGCGTACGGGGTGATCGCGCGGGCGGGCTGCCTGCCGGGGGTCGGCCTGGAACAGTACCAGAAGGCTGCCCCGCATCTGGCGGACGCCTGGCGGTGCACGCGGGTGGCGGTCACGCAGGATGAGCCGGGCTCGGTCGTCATCCGGGGTGTCCGACTCGATCCGCTGAAGTTCCCGACCGAGCACCGTCCCACGGGCAAGGTGCCGGAGAAGGTCGCCCGGTTGGATCTGGGCGTGGACGAGTACGCCCAGCCGGTGTGCGTCGACCTTCGGCACGTGACCGGTATGGGCGTGGCCGGCCTCCCCGGCAAGGGCAAGACGTCGCTGATCAACAGGCTTCTGTCCGACTGGGCGCCCGCTCCGTGGGTTCAGTTCGCCTGTGCGGACGGCAAGGTGTCCGCCGCGTACGAGGGTGACTACGCCGACTGGGTACGGCGCATGTTCGCCTTCGTCGGCGATGACCTCGAAGAGGCCAACAAGCTGTTCAGGCGGCTGGTGGACCTGCGGCGCGTGCGCTCGACCCTGGTGCGCGATGTCCTCGGGGTGAAGTCCATGTGGGACGTGAACCCGTCCGGGAAGTGGCCGCTGGTCGTGCTGATCATCGACGAGGCGCACACCTACTTCCGCGACCACAAGGGCAGCGACCCCAAGACCAAGAGGCTGGCCGCGCTCGCTGCCGAGAACGCCCGGCTCGTGGAAGACCTGGTCAAGAAGGGCCGTTCGGTGGGCATGCTCGTCATCCTCGCCACGCAGAAGAGCACGGGCGACGCCATCCCGACCTTCATCCGCGACGTGTGCCCCATCGGCCTGAGCTTCGCGCAGAAGACCGCCGAAGCCGCCGTTGCGGCCCTCGGTGAGGACATCCGGGACTGGCCGGACGCCAACCCGATCAACCTTCAGGACCCGGCCTACGTCGGCGTCGCCTCGATGAACCACCAGTCACAGCCCGGCTTCACCCGCATCCGCACCCCGTACGTGCCGGACGAGTGGGCGGCCGAGATCGCACACAAGACCGCCCACCTGACCGCCGACCCAGCCGACCTGCTCCCCACCGTCGACCTCACCAAGACCGACCCGGACGACGACGGCTCCACGCCCATCGCGGCCTGACCGTCCGGGCGCCAACGCCCCATTCCTGTGAGAGGAGGTGAACACCCAATGTCTGAGCACCGGATCACTCAGCGCACCGTCACCGTGGTCATGGGCATCATCGCCCTCCTTGCGTTCGTCTTCTCCTTCGGCAACGTCTGGGCCCTGGCCCTGCGCCTGGGCGTCCCCGCCCCCATCGCCCCTCTGATCGCCCCCATGGTCGATCTGTCGGTGGTCGGACTCCTGGTGGCCCTGCGCTACCTGTCCCTGCGGGGCGTCCCGCCCGAGCAGATGAAGGCGGCCACCCGCCTCATGCACGTCTCCGGCCTGCTCACCCTGGCCCTCAACATCGCCGAACCCATCACCGCCGCGCACTACGGCCGCGCCGCCGTGGACGCCGTCGCCCCGCTGCTTCTCCTCGGCTGGGGAGCGGTCGGCCCCCAGCTCCTGCGTTCCTTCCACGCGGTCACCACCGAAGCAACCGCCCCGGCCCCGGCTGACGAGACGGAACCGGCACAAGAGCCTGCCCCGGCCCCCGCCCAGCCCGCGCCCGTCGCGGCGTCCACCCCGCCCGTCACACCGGAACCGACCCTGGCCCCGATCGCTCCGGCCCTCACCGCGCCTGCGGTCAAGGTCCCCGAACCGCTGCTGACCGAAGCACGCTCCATCGCCGCGTCCCACCACGCCGAGCACGGAGAAACGATTTCTCCGGCCCAGCTCAAGAGGCGACTCGGCATCGGCCTGCCCATGGCTACGGCCCTTCACGCCGCTCTGTAGAGCCGCGCTCTCCCCGCCGGCCTTCCGGGACCACCCACCTCGCCCGCCCCTGGGCCCGACCTGCCATGCCTGCGGGCAGCAGCCCGAGCGCACTGAATCGCTGCTGCCCGCAGGACCCACCCTCGCGCCGGAAAGGAGACCCCGCCACCCATGCGCCGCTCCCTCGACCTGCGCCACGTCATCAGCCCCGGCCTGCGGGACCTGGTCGAACTGGCCAACACCCACGACTTCGACCGCGTACAGCAGCAGGTGCGCGACCTGCGCGGCTGCACCAGCCCCGTCAACCTCCATGGCTGGACCGTCACCACCGACCAGACCACCAAAGAAGTGGTCCGCTCCTACCGTTCCGAGGACGAGCCCTCCGGACGCCTGCTGACCGCCTGCGGCAACCGGCGCTCTTCCCGCTGCCCCGCCTGCTCCCGCGTCTACGCCGCCGACACCTACCACCTCATCAAGGCCGGACTCTCCGGCGGCAAGGCCGTCGCCGAAACCGTCCGCGACCACCCGCGCGCCTTCGTCACCCTCACCGCCCCCTCCTTCGGCCCCGTCCACAACCGCCCCACCATCAACGCGGGCAAGTCCCGTCCCTGCGCCTGCGGCGACACCCACGCCGAAGACGCCCCCGAACTCGGCACCCCCCTGAACCCGGCCACCTACGACTACACAGGCGCCGTTCTGTGGAACGCGCACGCCGGACAGCTCTGGGCACGCTTCACCACCTACCTGCGCCGCGCCCTGGCCGAACACCTCAACATGACGCAGAAGGCGCTGAACTCGGCCCTGCGCGTCTCCTTCGCCAAGGTCGCCGAGTACCAGAAGCGCGGGCTGGTCCACTTCCACGCCGTGATCCGCTTCGACGGACCCGACGGCCACACCACCGAGCCCCCGCCCTGGGCCACCTTCGACGCCCTCAACGCCGCCGTGGGCCTGGCGCGCAAACGTGCCCGACTCACCACCGAGTCCGACGCCACTGGCGAACGCGTCATCGCCTGGGGCGGCCGGTTCAAGGTCGACCCCATCACCGCCCTGGGCGACGGCGAACTCACCGACGCCCGCGTTGCCGAGTACACAGACGCCAAAGTCGCCGGATACGTCGCCAAGTACGCCACCAAGAACGCCGAAGGCACCGGCACCGTAGACCGCACCCTGATGTGTCGCCCCTGCCAAGGGCGCGGCTACGTACGCGGCCCGGACGGCTTCCACGACCGGTGCACCGACTGCGACGGCACCGGACAGGCCGAACCCATCAAGGCCCTGCCCATCCAGCAGCACGTACGGCAGATGATCCGCACCGCTTGGGCCCTGGGACACCTGCCGGAGTTCGCCGAACTCAAGCTCTGGAAGTGGGCTCACATGCTCGGCTTCCGCGGCCACTTCTCCACCAAGTCCCGCGCCTACTCCACGACCCTCGGCGCACTCCGCGACGTTCGCCGTGCGTGGCGTCTCGCCCAAGCCGAAGCTGCCCGCGCCCGCGCCGGACTCCCCGCCACCGACAAGACAACCCTCGTCACCGCCTCCTCCTGGACCTACCTCAGCAGCGGCTACCGCCCCGGTGAGGAGTTCCTCGCAGCACAGGTCCGCCACGACGTAGCCCACATGCAGCGCCTCAAGCAGGAGGGGGATTTCTCATGATCAACCGCAAGACGACGTTCGTCGGCCGCTTCCACTGCGGCCAAGGCTCCTGGCGTGTCTCCACTGCGACTGAGGAAGTCGCCACGGTCATCGGGCAGCTCTTCGGCAGGCAATCGCCGTGCCACGACACCCACGAAGCCGACCACTTCGAAGTGCTGCCCCGGTCAACCTCCATGCGGGTCGTCATCTCCGGCCCCGAATCCATCAGGGCCGGCCTGATGACAGCCGCACCCCGCTATGAACCCCAGCCCAGTACTCGCCTCTCGTTCCGCCTCGCCGACGCACACGCCCTCGGCGGCTTCCGCCTCAGTTCCTCCTCATGGGACCTGGCAGAGTCCGTCCCCACGCTGAGGACGGCACTGTCCGAGACAGACGGGGACGCCCTCTGCGAACTCGTCGCAGAGACAGTCGAGTTCACGACCCGCGACGGTGCGCCGCTGTCGTACTGCCGCCCCTCTATCAAGGTCATCGGCCCCTGGCGCAACCCCAACCAGCACGCCGCCTGACCTGAACACAGAAAAGCGGCGCCCCCACCTCGTCCGTCCGGTGGGGGCGCCGCTGCGTGTGTCTGGTGACGTCGGCGTCAGCCCTGGCTGTCGGCCGCCTCGGTCTCCTGTTCACTCTCCTTCGCCGCTGCCGCCCGCCGCATGTGCCCCTCCTCGCCGAAGTACACCGACAGACGTGACGTGTCCAGCTTCTTGCCGCCACGCCGCGCGGGTGCCACCTCCACGTAGCCGCCCGCGTTCAACAGCAGATCTCGCTTACCGGCCGCGTCCGAGCGCTTCCACTGCTCGGCGTGCGTCTCTCCGGTCGGCTCCGCCTTCACGCCGCCCGGCTTCGCCGTTCGCTGCCTCTCCTTCAGGGTCGCCAGTCGCTCTTCCAGCTTGGCGTACTGCTCCGCGTACCGGATCGCTCCGTCGTCGCCCCTGAACAGGCCCCGGTCGTAGCGATCCTTTTGCAGGTCGGCCAACGCTTCCTCCGCCTGCCTGATCTGCGGGCGGAAGTCCTCGCCCACCTCCTGGACCATCCGCATCACGGAAAGGTGCCCGTACTTCGCGAGGAACTGCTCGGTGACGTGCTCCTCGGTGGTCACCCCGGCCACGGTCGGCCCGTAGCACTTCACGCCCTGTTTCTCTTCCCCCTTGGCCGCCCGCTGGCGGTACTTCAGCGGGCCGATGCACCGATACCGAAGCTGACCGTTGCGCCCGCTGAAGGTGTACATGCGCTCGCCGCAGACTCCGCAATGCATGATGCCGCGCAGCAGCGACGTGCCCTCCCGGCGCTTCTCACCGGGATTGGCCCGGCGCTCCAACTCGTCCTGGAGCGCCTGCCAGGTGTCCGTGTCGAGGATCGGCGGGCGGTTGACCAGGGGCAGGCCATCCGTCCGCAGAATCGGCTTTCCGTCCTCGATGACCTGGCCGAGCAACTGGGGGTTGCCCAGCAAGCTGCGCAGCGTCGTCGTGTACCACTGCTTGGAGTCGCTGCGCTTGCCCGAGGTCTGGCGTGAGGAGTGGCCGGGCGACGGGACGCCCTCCTTGTTGAGGTCGTTGATGATCTGCATGAGCGAGTCCTTGGCCAACATCCGCTCCACGATCCGCTTGATCGTCTTGGCCTCGTCCTCGTTGACCGCCAGGACCTTGCCCGCCCCGTTGGGGTTGGGGACGACCATGTACCCGTACGGGACCCGACCGCCGGTGTAGCGGCCCTCGCGGCGTAGGTGCTCGTGCGCGCTGGACACCCGCATGCCGATGGTGTCGGACTCCAGCTCGGCGAAGACGGCGATCACCTTCGCCATGGCCCGGCCCATGGACGACGTGAGGTCGAGCGGCTCCGTCGCCGACGCGAGCGCAACGCTCTGGTGCTCGGCGAGTCGCATGATCTCCGCGAAGTCGACCGTCGAGCGCGCAAGCCGGTCGATCTTGAAGAACACGATCACGTCCAGCTCGGCGAGCCTGGTCAGGATGCGTTGCAGTCCCGGCCGGTCGAGCCCGCGCGAGAAGCCCGAGACGTCGATGTCCTCCTCGGCGGTCACGACCTCCCAGCCGCGTGCCTCGCACAGCGCTTCACAGGCCGCGCGCTGGCGTTCCGGCGAAGTCGTCTCGTCGGTTTCGCGCGATAGGCGAACATAGATAGCGGCGCGCATCCCCGGCGCGCTGGCCGGGACGCCCTTCCGGCGTCGGGCACGGGGCATAGCCCGTGCTGTGACAGGCGTTGGTTCTGTCATGAGACGACCTTATCTCCGGAGGTATGTGTGTCCTGCCTAATCGTCCAGTCCGACAAGACGCTCCTGCTCGAAGTCGACCACGAGCGGGCCGACGACTGCCGCCGTGCCATCGCGCCGTTCGCCGAGCTGGAGCGGGCGCCCGAGCACATCCACACCTACCGGGTGACGCCGCTGGGGCTGTGGAACGCGCGGGCCGCCGGCCACGACGCCGAGCAGGTCGTGGACGCGCTCGTCGAGTACAGCCGGTATCCCGTGCCGCACGCGCTGCTGGTCGACATCGCCGAGACCATGGACCGCTACGGCCGGCTCACCCTCTCCAAGCACCCCGCCCACGGGCTCGTCCTCACCACCACCGACCGGCCGGTGCTGGAGGAGATCCTGCGCTCGAAGCGGATCGCCCCGCTGGTCGGCGCCCGGCTCGACCCCGACACCGTGGCCGTGCACCCCTCCGAGCGCGGGCAGATCAAACAGGTCCTGCTGAAGCTGGGCTGGCCGGCCGAGGACCTCGCCGGGTACGTCGACGGCGAGGCGCACCCGATCGAGCTGGACGAGAACGGCTGGGCGCTGCGGCCCTACCAGAAGCAGGCCGTGGAGAACTTCTGGCACGGTGGCAGCGGTGTCGTCGTCCTGCCCTGCGGGGCCGGGAAGACCCTGGTCGGTGCGGGGGCCATGGCACAGGCCAAGTCGACGACGCTGATCCTCGTCACCAACACCGTCTCCGCCCGGCAGTGGAAGCACGAGCTGATCAAGCGGACCTCCCTGACCGAGGAGGAGATCGGCGAGTACAGCGGGACCCGGAAGGAGATCCGGCCCGTCACCATCGCGACCTACCAGGTGCTGACGACCAGGCGGAAGGGGATCTACCCCCACCTGGAGCTCTTCGACTCCCGCGACTGGGGGCTGATCCTCTACGACGAGGTGCATCTGCTGCCCGCGCCCGTCTTCAAGTTCACCGCCGACCTCCAGGCGCGGCGCCGCCTCGGGCTGACGGCGACCCTGGTCCGGGAGGACGGCCGGGAGTCGGACGTGTTCTCGCTCATCGGGCCGAAGCGGTTCGACGCGCCGTGGAAGGAGATCGAGGCGCAGGGCTACATCGCGCCCGCCGACTGCGTGGAGGTGCGCGTCAACCTCACGGACTCCGAGCGGCTCGCGTACGCCACCGCCGAGGCCGAGGAGAAGTACCGCTTCTGTGCGACGACCGCGACGAAGCGGAAGGTCACGGAGGCGATCGTGCGGCGCTTCGCGGGCCAGCAGATCCTTGTCATCGGTCAGTACATCGACCAACTCGACGAGCTGGGCGAGCACTTGAACGCGCCGGTGATCAAGGGCGAGACGTCCAACGCGCAGCGGGAGAAGCTCTTCGGTGCGTTCCGCGAGGGCGAGATCAGCGTCCTCGTCGTCTCCAAGGTGGCCAACTTCTCCATCGACCTGCCCGAGGCGACCGTGGCCATCCAGGTCTCCGGCACCTTCGGCTCCCGCCAGGAGGAGGCCCAGCGTCTCGGCCGTGTCCTGCGCCCCAAGGCCGACGGGCACCAGGCCCACTTCTACTCGGTCGTCGCCCGCGACACGATCGACCAGGACTTCGCCGCCCACCGCCAGCGCTTCCTGGCGGAACAGGGGTACGCGTACCGGATCATGGACGCGGACGAACTCCTCGCGGAGAGCTGAGCCCGGGAGGGCAGCCGTAGGTGACCGCTGCGGTCACTTACGGCGTATGCCCGCTTCCTCGCCGTACTCACCGAGGACGACCACGCTGAACGCGGCGCCCGCGAACACTTTTATGGCGCGGAGGGCATTGCCCAGGCGATGGGGGTGGCTGCCGCCGGTGGCCGGTGTGGCGCCGGACGGGCGGACGGGGACCGGGTGGATGGTTGCTGCGCTCATGAATCCATGGTGCGTCTTGGGACATAAGGCCGGCATCGGTCCAGAGAGCCAACCTGCGAGCCGCCCGCGTACTACTCCGGACTGACCCGTTCCCCCGTCGGGTGGAGGGGTCGTCCCCTAGGGGACGGAAAACGATTGGCCCTCGCCGGGCCCGCGTCACTAAACTCTCCGCTCTTGCCCGCCTCCCCGCAGGGAGTGCCACCGCCCGGACGGAAACCGGTCGGTACCCCACTTGAGTCCTCCGGAGGCACCCCCTTGTCCACGCCCGCCGCCGACCCCCTCGGCGATCCCCTCGGCGATCCCCTCGACGACCCCCTCGCCCGCGAGCGCACCCACCTCGCCTCCTCCCGTTCCGCGCTGCGGGCCATGCGCGAGGACGTCGAGTCCCTCGACATCAAGGACGTCACGGCGAACTGGGTCAACGCCGAGGTCCTGGCCCGCCAGATCGACGAGCGCATCAAGGCGCTGGCCGACCTCAGCGACACCCCGCTCTTCTTCGGCCGCCTGAACTACCTGCACGCACCCGGCGCCGAGCAGGCCGAGGGCGCGGAAGGGGAGCAGTTCTACATCGGGCGCCGGCATGTGCACGACGGCGACGGCGACCCGATGGTGATCGACTGGCGGGCGCCGGTCTCGCAGCCGTTCTACCGGGCGTCGAAGAAGGACCCGCAGGACATCTCGCTGCGCCGCCGCTTCGGGTACACGGGCGGCGACCTCACGGCCTACGAGGACGAGCACCTCATGGACCCCGCCGAGGCCGCCGCCACCAGCAAGCTGCTCCAGCAGGAGATCGAGCGGCCCCGCGTCGGCCCGATGCGCGACATCGTCGCCACCATCCAGCCCGAGCAGGACGAGATCGTACGGTCCGGACTCGGCGGGACGGTGTGCGTGCAGGGCGGCCCCGGCACCGGGAAGACCGCCGTCGGGCTGCACCGCGTCGCCTACCTCCTCTACGCCCACCGCGAGCGGCTGGCCCGCACCGGCACCCTCGTCATCGGGCCGAACAGGTCCTTCCTCCACTACATCGAGCAAGTCCTGCCCGCGCTGGGCGAGTTGACGGTCCGCCAGGGGACGGTGGACGACCTGGTCGCCCATGTCGAGGTGCGCGGCACGGACGAGGCCCCGGCCGCCGTCGTCAAGGGCGACGCGCGGATGGCGGAGGTGCTGCGCAGGGCCGTCTACTCGCACGTGAGCATCCCGGCCGAGCCGGTGATGGTGGTGCGCGGCTCGCGCCGCTGGCGGGTCCCGGCGTACGAACTCGAAGCCATCGTCCGGGAGTTGCTCGACCGCGACATCCGCTACGGCGCCGCCCGCGAGGCCCTCCCGCAGCGCATCGCGCATGCCGTGCTGGTGCAGATGGAGCGGTCCGGGGAGGCGCCGGACGACCGGGTGCAGGACGCGGTCGCGCGCAACGCGGCCGTGAAGGCGGCCGTGAAGGCGGTGTGGCCGCCGGTCGAGCCGGAGAAGCTGGTGCTGCGGCTGCTCACGGACGCGGAGTTCCTCGCCGTGCACGCGGACGGGATCCTCGACGAGGACGAGCAGAAGACGATCCTCTGGTCGAAGCCGGTGCGGAGCGTGAAGGCCGCCAAGTGGGCCGCCGCGGACGCCGTGTTGATCGACGAGGCGACCGACATCGTCCAGCGCACGCACTCGCTCGGGCATGTGGTGCTCGACGAGGCGCAGGACCTCTCCCCCATGCAGTACCGGGCGGTCGGCCGCCGCTGCACGACCGGTTCCGCGACCGTCCTCGGCGACCTCGCGCAGGGCACCACGCCCTGGGCGACGCGGAGTTGGGACGAGGCGCTGGCCCATCTCGGCAAGTCGGACGGTGTGATCGAGGAGTTGACGGCCGGTTTCCGCGTACCGACGGACGTCATCACCTACGCCTCCCGGCTCCTCCCCCACATCGCACCGGGCCTGACCCCGGTCGCCTCGGTCCGTGAGAACCCGGGCTTCTTCGACCTCCGCGAGACCGCCGGTACGGCCGAAGTGGTCGCCGCCTGCGAGGAGTTGCTGCGCAACGAGGGCTCGACGGGCCTGATCGCGGCGGACGCCCGCGTCTCCGAGCTGGCCGAGGCCCTGACGGCGGCGGGCATCGGCTACATCGACCCGGGTGAGGAGACCACCGCGGACACGCGTCTGACCCTGGTCCCGGCCTCGCTCGCGAAGGGTCTGGAGTACGACTACGTGGTCCTGGACGAGCCGCAGGCCGTGGTCGACGGCGAACCGGACGAACGCACCGGCCTGCGCCGCCTGTACGTGGCCCTGACCCGAGCGGTCTCGGGCCTGATCGTGACGCACACGGCACCACTGCCTGCCCAACTCGCCTAATCGGGCAGGGATTTGATCAGGGAGTCCAGGAGGCCGGGGAACCTCGCGTCCAGGTCGTCCCGCCGCAATTGCACGTAGCGGTTGCGGCCGACGGCCCGGGTCGAGGTGAGCCCGGCCTCACGCATGATCTTCATGTGGTGCGAGACGGTCGACTTGTGCAGATGGGCGACGCCGAGCGCTTCGGGCGCGCAGCTGAACCGCTCCCCCGTCGCGTACACCTTCAGCAGTGACAGCCGCACCGGGTCGGCCAGCGCCTGCAACACCGTGACCAGCTCGATGTCCTCGACGTCCGGCTGCGGCAGCCACTCGCTCTCCGCCTCGCTCACGCGCGCACCCCTCTCCGTACCGTTTGACAATCATCCAACAGTCTTTATTGTTTGACCAACGTCAAACCGTTGCGCAGTCCTGCGCCGGACGCACCTGGGGGACCCGTGCGCCTACGCCTGCTCCTGCTCGCCCTCGGAACCTTCGCCGTAGGCACCGACGGCATGGTGACGGCTGGCATCCTGCCCCTCGTCGCCCGCGATCTGGACATCTCCGTATCGGTCGCCGGACAGATGGTCACCGTCTTCGCCCTCTCCTACGGCGTCCTCGCCCCGGTCCTGGCCACCGCCACCGCCCGGTGGCCCCGCCGCCGCGCCCTCCTCACCGCGCTCGCCGTCTTCAGCGCCGCCAACGCCCTTACGGCGCTGGCCCCTTCGTACGACACCCTGCTCGCCACCCGCATGCTGGCCGCCGTAGGAGCCGCGCTCTACACCCCCACCGCGAACGCCGTGGCGACGACCCTGGTGCCGGCCGAGCGGCGCGGGCGGGCGATAGCGGTGGTGATGGGCGGGCTGACCGTCGCGACCGCGCTCGGGGTGCCGCTGGGCACCTGGATCGGCCGTACGGACTGGCGGCTCACGATGTGGCTGGTGACCGGGCTCGGGGTGGCCGCCTTCGCCGGACTGGCCCTGCTCCTGCCCGAACTCCCGCAGCCGGCGGCCGCGTTGAGCCTGCGCGCGCGGTTCGCGCCGCTCGCCGACCGGCGGGTGCTGGGCGCGGCCGGCACCACCTTCCTGGTCTTCCTGTCCTTCCAGACGACGTTCATCTACTACACGGTGGCCACCCGGCACGCGACCCACGGCTCCCAGGACCGGCTGACCCTGCTGCTCCTGGTGTCCGGCTGCGCGGCGGTCGCGGGATCGTCGCTGGGCGGACGGCTGATCGACCGGTGGGGACCCCGCGTGGTGATCCTGTCCGCAAGCACGGCGTACGTGGCGCTCTCGGCCGCCGCGCCTTGGACGCTGCGCACCATGCCGACCGCGCTCGCCGCCGCCGCGCTCGCCCCGGTGTTCGGCTGGGCCATCATGGTCGGCCAGATCACCCGCGTCACCTCGCTCGACCCCGCCAACGCACCCGTGCTGATCTCCCTCAACAGCAGCGCCCTCTACCTGGGCATGGCCGCGGCCGGCGGCACCGGCAGCCTGGCGCTGAGTCTCTTCGGCGACCGCTGGTTCCTGCTGGCGGGAGCGGGACTCGCCGTACTGGCGACGGTCGTGGCCGCCCTGACGACCCGGCCGGCACCGCAGCCTCGCGCGTCCGCCAACGCCCCGGAACCGGCGCGCACTTGAGGGCGTGCGCGGTGCCTCAGCCGTCGAGTGCCGCCCGCCACTCCCCCACCGCCGCCGCCGACACCGGCCGTTCCCAGCCCTCGGGTCGGGCGGCGCCGCCGATGTGGAAGGCGTCGACTCCGGCGGCGCGCAGGGTGGGTACGTGGTCGAGGCGCAGGCCGCCGCCGACGAGGATGCGCTGTTCGTAGCCGGGTTCGCCGTGCAGGGCCGCCTCGCGGAGGAGGGCGGGGAGGCCGCCGTCGACGCCGTCGGCCGAGCCGGCGGTGAGGTAGGTGTCGAGGCCGGGCAGGTCGGCGAGCTGCTTGCGGAGGGCGTCGCGGTCGGCGGCGCGGTCGATCGCGCGGTGGAACGTCCAGGCGCAACCGTCCAGTTCGGCTACGACGCGTTCCACCGCGTCCAGGTCGACCCCGCCGTCCGGGTCGAGGAACCCGAGCACGAACTGGTCGGCGCCGGCGGTCCGCAGCTCCCCGGCGACCCGTACCAGCCGCTGCGTGTCGCCCGCGGCGAAGCCGTCGGCGAGGCGGATCATCACGCGCAGGTCGATGTCCACGGCGGCGCGGATCGCGGCGAAGGTCTCGATCGGCGGGGTCAGTCCGTCGGCCGCGATGTCGGTGACCACTTCGAGGCGGTCCGCGCCTCCGGCCTGGGCGGCGATCGCGTCCTCGGCGCCGAGGGCGATCACCTCCAGGACTGCACGCGTGCTCATAGGACCCCTTCCGTCGTGTTCCCTGGAGCGGCTACAGGTCTAGTCCAATCTCAGGGTACGCGGGCGGGCCGGGGGGCGCGAGATCACCCCCGTGAACGGCGAACAGATGGCGGAAAACGGCGGCTTACGGCCACGCGCCGAAGATGTTCAGCTCCGCCGGCTCCGCCCCCGCCAGCTCGTACGCCGCCCCTTCCAGCACCGGGCGCCCCGAGTACAGCCGTACGAGCGTGGGCGCGTCGCCGATGTACCGGGCGGGGGTACGGTCGCCCGACACGTCGCCGAGCCGCAGCGGATCGTCCGAGTCGTCGAGGTCGGCGTGGAGAAGCCGGTGGCCTCTCTGACGGGTCACGAGGCCGAGAAGGGTTAGGGCGGACCCCAGCCTTTCGCCCCCATAGGCCCCGGGCTCGCCGAGCGTGTCCCGTACGTCGCCGGCGTGCACCCACTCGCCGAACGCGACCGCGTCCAGCGCACCGCCCGCGCGGGCGATCACCGCACCGGCCTCGGTCATCCCGCGCTCCAGTTCGTCGAGGACCCGCGCATTGCTCCAGTCGGCACGCTCGGCGATGTCCCGGTCGTTGGACTCCGGCGAGAACACCCCCTCCTCGAACCGGCGCTCCACCACCCGGATCAGCGCGGACGAGCAGTGCGCGAGCACGTCCCGCACGGTCCACCCCGGACACGCGGCGGTCGCGAGCGCGAAGTCCTCCTCGGCACGGGAACGCAGCAGCGGAATCAGCGCGTCGCGCTCCCCGGCGAGGAGCCGCCCGGGCAGTTCGGGATCACGTACGTCGTGTGTCGTATCGGCGTAAGTCATGGACCCCACGCTAGGGGCGCCGCCACAGGAGGAAAATAAGCACCATGGCCGATCTCGACGCCCTTCGCGCCCGCTGGACCCGTGCTCTGGAAGGAGCCCGGCCGCCCGGCGGCGGACCCGACCCGCTGCCGTACGCCGAGAACCTCCTCACCCGCTGGCAGGAGCCGCAGCGCCACTACCACACGCTCACCCACCTCACGGCGGTCCTGGACCACATCGACGTGCTGGAGCGGTACGCCGACGACCCGGACGTCGTACGGCTCGCGGCCTGGTTCCACGACGCGGTCTATCTCCCCGACCGCTCCGAGAACGAGGACCGGTCGGCACGGCTGGCCGAGCGTGCGCTGCCCGAGGCCGGGGTCCCGGACGCGAAGACGGCCGAGGTAGCCCGCCTGGTCCGCCTCACCGTCACCCACGCCCCCGCCCCCGACGACCGCGACGGCATGGTCCTGTGCGACGCGGACCTCGCGATCCTGGCCGCCCCGCCGTCGGCGTACGCCGCGTACACGGCCGCCGTCCGCGAGGAGTACCACTTCGTCCCCAACGACACCTTCAGGGACGGCCGTTCGGCGATCCTGCGCCAACTCCTCGCCCTGCCCCGGCTGTTCAGGACCCCGCACGGGCTGGCGGAGTGGGAGGCGACGGCACGCTACAACCTGACGGGCGAACTGGCCCTGCTGGGCTCGGCGGACCCGAGTGCCGGCTGAGGACGGCGAGTGGTGACCGGTTTATTCACGGCGGGTCGCGGAACGCGGCCCGTATGCTCCCCGGCATGGGGACCACGGGCGCACCACAAGTGGAAGAGGCCGTAGCGAGCTGTCTCGCGCTGCTGGGCACGGCGACGGACCGGGACTGGGACGGCGTGAAGGCCGACCGCCTGGAGTGGAGCTGCCGCTACACGGCCGAGCACATCGCCAGTGATCTCGTCGCGTACGCGGGCCAGTTGGCCGGGCGCGCACAGCACGCGTACTTCCCCTTCGACATCGCTCTCGACGACGGCACCGGCAACTCCGGTGTCCTGGAGGTGATCGGGGCGACCGGCGCCCTGCTCGCCGCCGCCGTCCGCACCACCCCGCGCGAGGTGCGCGCGTTCCACCCGTACCCGTTCCGCAGCGCCAACCGCGAGGGCTTCGCGGCGATGGGCGTCGCCGAGGTGCTGCTGCACACCCAGGACATCGCCCAGGCCCTGGGCCTGGACCACCAACCGGCCCGGAATCTCGCCGAGTTCGTCCTGACCCGGATCTTCCCGCAGGTCCGTCCCGGCGCCGACCCCTGGCGCACCCTGCTCTGGGCGACCGGCCGCGGCGAACTCCCCGGCCGCGCCCCGGTCACCGAGTGGCGCTGGCACAACAACCTCGTCCTGGCCACCGACCGCCTCACCCTGGACGGCGTCCACCCGGCGGCCGCCGCCGACCTGGCCGCCGGCGGCGACGGCGGCTTCGAGTGGATCGACGGCGGCCCCTTCCAGGGCACCCGGGAGGCCGCGACCTTCCTGACGAAGGCGTACCAAGCGGGCCTGCACCGCCCGGAGTTCGGCATGTTCGCCCTGGTCCGCCACGAGGACGGCCGCGCGATCGGCGGCATGGGCTTCCACGGCACCCCCGACGAGGAGGGCCGCGCCGAGGTCGGCTACGACCTGGTGGAGGGCGCGCGCGGCCAGGGCTACGCGACGGAGGCGCTGCGCGCGCTGACCGGCTGGGCCCTGGCACGGGACGACGTACGCACCCTCCTCGCGACCGTCGAACGCGACAACCTCGCCTCCCAGGCGGTGGTTTCCCGCGTGGGCTTCAAGCAGATGGGCGAAAACCTCGACGAGCTGACCTACGAGCTGGAGGTCTGACCGGCCTCAACCGGCCTACCGGTCCCGCCCCTTGGGCCGGCGCAGCCCCGCCGCCGTCAGCAGCCGCACCACCTCCCGGCTCCTGACCTCCACCGCCCCGGCGGCCACCGCGTCCGCGTAACGGTGCGACGGAATGTCGTAGTGATCACGCTCGAAGGCCCGCCGCGGAACCCCCAACTCCGCGGCGAACAGGTGGAGTTCGTCGTACGAGACATCGCTGACGAGATGGGACCACAGACGGCCGTGCCCCGGCCAGGTCGGTGGGTCGATGTACACGGTCACAGGGAACCCAGGTTTCCCACCGCGGCGACCTTCACGCCCGCCTGGTGGCAGACCCAGTGCGGGTCGGGTCCCAGCTCCGGTTCGACCTCCAGGGCGTGCGGGTCCCCGGCCGAGCAGACCGGGCAGAGCGGCCAGCGGCCGTACGCCTCCAGCAGCGCGTCCTGCACGTCCTGCGCGACCAGTCCGGCGACGTAGTCGACGCCCTCCGGCCACTGCTCCACCCACCACCGCCGCTGTACGACGGACTCCTCCACCATCGACACCACGTCCGCCGCGACGACCTCGCGCGCGGCAAGGTCGGCGAGCACGAGCGCGCGAGCGGCGTGCAGCGCCTGCTCCAGGGGACTGACAGGGTCGCTTGCGGGTTCTTCCATGCACCCATTGTGCGCACTCTTGACCACGACCCGGATCCGAAAATATCTTTCAAAGGTGACCCAGGACGTGAAGGAAATTTTCGGAAACGGTTCCGGGAGTACACCACCCGCGGCCCTGGCCGCCAAGGTGCGCACCCTCGTCCCCTCCATGACCCGCTCCATGCAGCGCGTCGCCGAGACCGTCGCCGCCGACCCGGCCGGCTGCGCGGCCCTCACCGTCACCGGCCTCGCCGAACGCACCGGCACCAGCGAGGCCACCGTCGTCCGCACCGCCCGCATCCTCGGCTACCCCGGCTACCGCGACCTGCGCCTGGCCCTCGCCGGGCTGGCCGCGCAGCAGCAGTCCGGGCGGGCGCCCGCCCTCACCACCGACATCGCGGTCGACGACCCGATCGCCGACGTCGTCGCGAAACTCGCCTACGACGAGCAGCAGACCCTCGCCGACACGGCCGCCGGCCTCGACACCGCGCAGCTCGGCGCGGCCGTCAGCGCGCTCGCGGGCGCCCGCCGTACCGACATCTACGGCGTCGGGGCGTCCGGGCTCGTCGCCCAGGACCTCACGCAGAAACTCCTCCGCATAGGGCTCATAGCCCACGCCCACAGCGACCCGCACCTCGCCGTCACCAACGCCGTGCAGCTGAAGGCCGGTGACGTGGCGATCGCGATCACCCACTCCGGTTCCACCGGTGACGTCATCGAACCGCTGAGAGTCGCCTTCGAGCACGGGGCCACGACGGTGGCCATCACCGGGCGCCCGGACGGAGCGGTCACTCAGTACGCCGATCACATCCTCACGACGTCCACGGCCCGGGAGAGCGAGCTGCGGCCGGCGGCGATGTCGTCCCGTACCAGTCAGTTGCTGGTGGTGGACTGTCTGTTCATCGGGGTGGCGCAACGGACGTACGAGCAGGCTGCGCCCGCGTTGTCGGCGTCTTACGAGGCGCTGGCGCACCGGCACAGGCGCTGAATCCCACGGTTCGGTGTGGCGTTCAGGGGCGCGGGGAACTGCGCGACCAGCCCCCACCGGGCCCGCAGACAAAGAACAACCGAAAGAGCCGCTTCTCCATGACTTCCACGTCCAACCCCCGTGATCTCCGTGCCGAGTTGGAGTCACTCACCACCGAGGCGTTCCGGCCGGAACTCGCCGGAATCGATCAACTGCCCACCCTCGACATCGCCCGGCTGATGAATGCCGAGGACGCCACAGTCGCCGCCGCAGTCTCACAGCGCCTCCCCGAGATCTCCGCCGCCATCGACGCCGTAGCGGAACGCATGGGCAGAGGCGGCCGCCTGATCTACATGGGTGCCGGAACCGCCGGACGGCTGGGCGTGCTGGACGCCTCCGAGTGTCCGCCGACCTTCAACACCGACCCCTCCCAGGTGGTCGGACTGATCGCGGGCGGACCGGCCGCCATGGTCACGTCCGTCGAAGGGGCCGAGGACTCACGGGAGTTGGCGGAGGCCGACCTCGACGAGCTCTCGCTCACCGCCGACGACACGGTGGTCGGCGTCTCCGCCTCCGGCCGGACGCCCTACGCGATCGCCGCAGTCGAGCACGCGCGCGGCCTCGGCGCGCTGACCATCGGCCTGTCCTGCAACGAGCACAGCGCGCTCGCCGCAGCCGCCGAGCACGGCATCGAGGTCGTCGTGGGCCCCGAACTCCTCACCGGATCAACGAGGTTGAAGGCGGGCACGGCCCAGAAGCTCGTCCTCAACATGCTGTCCACGATCACGATGATCCGGCTGGGCAAGACGTACGGGAACCTCATGGTCGACGTCCGCGCCTCGAACGAGAAGCTGCGCGCCCGCTCCCGCCGTATCGTCGCGCTCGCGACCGGCGCGGACGACCCGGAGATCGAGCGGGCCCTCGCGGCCACGGACGGCGAGGTGAAGAACGCGATCCTGGTGGTCCTCGCGGGGGTCGACGGCCCGACGGCCGCCCGCCTTCTGGAGGAGTCCGGGGGCCGGTTGCGCGCGGCACTGACCGCCGCGGGCGGCTGACCAGCACGCTCGGGGGGTGGATACCGATACCCCGTACGACCTCGCCGCCGCGCTCCTCCCCCTGGTCGGCGGCCCCGCGAACGTCACCTCCGTGGCCCACTGCATGACCCGCCTACGGCTCGGCCTGACCGACCGGTCGTTGGTGGACGAGGACGGGCTGCGGGCACTGCCCGGCGTGCTCGGGATCGTGGACGACGACACGTACCAGATCGTGCTGGGGCCGGGGGTGGTGGCCCGAGTGACCCCGGAATTCGAGAAGTTGGCGGGTGCGGGCAGCGAACCGGCGACCCAGGGAAGGGGGTTGAAGGAGGAGCAGCGGGCCCGCAACGCGACCCCCGCCAAACTCCTCCTCCGCCGGATCGCGAACATCTTCGTCCCCCTCATCCCGGCCCTGATCGGCTGCGGGGTGCTGGCGGGCCTCAACGGCCTCCTGATCAACATGAGTTGGCTGCCGGGCCTGACCCCGGCCCTGGCCGCCGTCGCCTCCGCGTTCCTCGCCCTGATCTCGGTCTTCGTCGGCTACAACACGGCGAAGGAGTTCGGCGGGACGCCGGTGCTCGGCGGGGCGGTGGCGGCAGTGGTCGTATACCCCGGGGTGGCGAAGGTGACGGCGTTCGGAGTCGCCCTCTCCCCCGGCCAGGGCGGAGTGCTGGGCGCGCTGGCCGCCGCGTTGCTCGGCACGTACGTGGAGAAGTGGTGCCGCACCTGGGTCCCCGCGACCCTCGACGTCCTCGTCACGCCCACCCTGACGGTCCTGGTCTCGGGCCTGGCGACGCTCTACGGCCTCATGTACGCGGCCGGCGAGATCTCCACGGCGATCGGCACGGCGGCGAACTGGCTCCTGACGGCCACGGGCCCCTTCGCGGGCCTGATCCTCGGCGGCCTCTTCCTCCCCCTGGTGATGCTGGGCCTGCACCAGGCCCTCATCCCCATCCACACCACTCTCATCCAACAGCAGGGCTACACCGTCCTGTTGCCCATCCTCGCGATGGCGGGCGCGGGCCAGGTCGGTGCGGCGGTCGCGGTCTACTTCCGCCTGCGCCACAACACTTCACTCCGCACGACCATCAAGTCGGCACTCCCCGCAGGCCTGTTGGGCATCGGCGAACCCCTCGTCTACGGCGTCTCGCTCCCCCTCGGCCGCCCGTTCCTGACCGCGTGTGCGGGCGGCGCGGCGGGCGGCGCGTTCGTCGGCTTCTTCGCGACCTTCGGCGACAAGGTGGGCGCGACGGCGATCGGCCCTTCGGGCTGGGCGCTGTTCCCGCTGCTGGCGGGGAACCGGGGGCTGGGGACGACGGCCGCGATCTACGGGGGCGGCCTGCTGACGGGGTACGCGGTGGGCTTCGTGGCGACCTATTGGGTGGGGCTGAGCGGGGTAAGACCGGGCAGAACCGGGTGACGCCTCCCGGGCGTGATCGTTTTCCCGGCCATGAAGAAGACACTCATGGCCGCGGCCTGTGCCGCCGCCGCTCTCGCCCTGGCCACGCCGGCGCACGCGGACAACGACTCCAACTTCGGTGAAGGGGTGAACGCAGCGAGTAACTGGGCCTTCACGGCGGCCTCGGTGTGCTTCCAGGAACTCGCCGTGGTCCCCGTCGGCGGCGCCTGGAACGGCAACACCGTCAACCACTGCGTGAACGGCAACGTCCTCAACCACGCCCACTGACCAACCAAACCGGCGCCGGAAGCTCCCCCACGGGAACTCCCGGCGCCGTCGCGCTACTTGGCCCGCGCCCCCCGCCCGGTCCCCGGTCCCCGGTCCGCTCAGCGGAACAGCGCACGACACCCGCTCCCCCGCCCATCAGGCTGCCCAGCACACGCACGGAAACCGAAGCTGCCCCGCACGGGGGAACGGAGGAAGAGGCATGCCCGAACGACGCAGAGTGTTCGCGCTCGTCACCGCGGTGCTGGCGATACTCGCCCTGGCCTGGGCCGGCGGCTCGCCCGCACAGGCCGCGGGCTTCACCCCGATCAACGTCTGGAACTCCAGCCACTGTCTCGACAACGCCACCGAGAACGCCGCCAAGCTCCAGATGTGGTCCTGCACCGGCGGCGCCGAGCAGAAGTGGCTCGAAGGGTTCAACACCCAGACGAGCCTGTTCACCTTCACCAACCAGAACACCGGCCGGTGCATCACCGCGCCCGCCTCGGGGACGGGCACGGTCACCATGGCGTTCTGCAACGCGGCGGCGACCAACCAGCAGTGGCGCGTCTACTTCGCCGACAACCCGCTCGGACCGCCCTCCGGCTGGTACGACGTCTGGCAGAACGTGTCGAGCGGCTACTGCCTCTCCACGCCCAGCGTCGGAAACGGCACCCTCATCCAGACGACACCCTGCGACCCCTCCGACCAGTACGACCGCTGGCACCAGCAGTAGCCACCCACCGAGGCCCCCTCAACGACACCGGGCGGGGTCAACTCCCTTGCCCGGGCGATGATTTCGGGGTCCGAGTCGATGCCGTCGAGCGCTCGGCCGAAACTTGAGCGGCCGTGAGTGAACGTGGGATCCCCCTTCCGCGTCGGAGTGTGGACCGGTGCCGGTGGCCGGAGGCGAAGAGCCTCCGCGCCATCCTCTCAGCCGCGTGGCCGCCGTCCGCGACGCCCAGGGGGACTCCATGAACACGCAACCGAAACGCCGGTTCAGCCTGCTCTTCGCACCCCTCCTGGGCGCCTGCCTCCTTGCCGGTTGCGGCGACGGGCGGAGCGCGGACGACCTGCGTACGGACAGCAAGTCGCAGCAGACGCAGGAGAAGCGCGCCCGTGAAGTGGCCGACGCCTGGCACGGATCCGCGGCCACCGCTGCCTGGAGCCGGGGCTACTACCCGTTGGGCGACACGCCGCAGCCCCCGGCATCTGGCTGGCACAGCGAGGCGGACAAGTGGGCCTTCGAGAGCGGGACCATCGTCCGGAGCGGCAAGCTGCCGACCACCGCGATCACGCGGGGGAAGGTGGAGTGGCGGAGCGGAAGCACGCTGATCCGTCCGGTGGTGGATCCGAACTGGGCGTATCAGTCGTTCGCCCACTACAGCAGCAAGGGGCCCAGGCTCACCGTGACGGGAGTGAAGCTCGGCGAGACGACGATCGCCACGACCCGGGGAACGGCGACCGTTCCCGCCTGGCTGTTCACCCTCGACGGCTATGACGCTCCGCTCAAACAGGTCGCCGTCAGCCCGTCGGAGCTTCCCAAGCCGCCGATCGGACGGGCCGGGCACGGATCCGCCGGCGGCCTCTGGCAGGTCACCCGGCTGACCGGGACCTCGGCGGACGGCCGCTCCCTCACCGTGCGGTCGGGCCACGGAGCCTGCGACGACGGCCCCGTGGTCAAGGTGCTGGAGACGGACGAGAGCGTCGTGCTGTACGGCTCCGTCAAAGGTGCGCGCAGCGGCCCCTGCACCGCCGAGATGCTCCAACCGAAGGTGAAGGTCGAGTTGCGGCAGCCGCTCGCCCACCGCGTCGTCCTCGACGCCCTCACCGCTCAGCCGGTGCCGTACGGAACCTGAGGAAGACGAGCCTCCCGGTTCCGCTCCCGTACCCGGGCCGGCAGCACCTCCTCCTGTGCCGCGGGCCCCGTCGACTCCGGCGGGCAGTCCCACTCCCGGCCGCCGCAAACGGGCCGCAACTGCACGTTCCCGCCCACGTGCCCCATCACCTCGCCGATCCGCCCGTCCCGCACGTCCACGGCGTGCGCCCCGACCGGTGGCCGTTCCCCGCGCAGCACGGACGCCAGCTTCTCGGCGGTACGTACGTTGCACCGCCCCAGCGTCACCAACGCGAACGGTTCCTCGCCCGCAGCGGTCACCGGGTCCACCCCCAGGGACGGCAGGGCGACACCGACGCCGGTCAGTGCCTCCCGGAGCAGAACGACGACTTCTTCCGTCGACCGCAGCATTCCTTCACCTCCACGCAGAGTTCGCTGTTCGCAACACAGCGTGGTCTCTACGTGTCTAACCTGGCCATACGCGAAGTCCCAACAAACTCGGGTGTCAGGGCAGGGAGTTGCTGTGGCAGGACAGAAGGACCTCGACCCGTCGTCGTCACCACGCGCCCTGCTGGGCGCCGAACTCCGCCACGCCCGCGAGAAGGCGGACCTCAGCCAGGAGGAGTTGGGCCAACGGCTGTTCGTGAGCGGTTCGTTCATCGGCCAATTGGAGGCGGGCACGCGGCGGATGCTGCCGGAGTACGCACGGATGCTGGACGTCGAGCTGGGGACGGGGGACTTCTTCACGCGGAACTGCGGGGCGGCGGCGAAGTCCAAGTATCCCGAGCACTTTGCGGAGGCGGCAGAGGCGGAGACGAGGGCTACGGCCATCCGCGAGTACGCGCCCATGCTGATCCCCGGGCTGCTCCAAACCCCCGCATACGCACGGGCCGTGAACCGCGCCTACGACCCGACGGCACCCGAGGGAACCATCGTCGAGTGGGTGGACGGCCGGATGGAACGGACCCGTCTGCTCGACCACCCAACAACGCCTCTGTTGTGGGCCGTGCTTGATGAGGCGGCGCTCCGCCGGGAGACCGGTGGCCGGGTGGTCATGGCTGAGGCCCTTGGCCACGTCGTGGACCTGGGCCGCCGGGGCCGGGTCATCACGCAGGTACTTCCGTTCAAAGAAGGCGCGCACACAGCGATGAAGGGTGCCATGAAGCTGATGGACTTCGCTGACGCGCCTCCGCTTGCCTATCTGGAGGGAGTTCACACCGGACGCCTGGAGGACGACCCGGCCACCGTCACCCACCTGAGGCTGACCTTCGAACTCCTCGCAGCCGTCGCGCTCTCGCCAGAGAAGTCCCTGGCCATGATCGAGGCATTGGCGCAGGATTACGCCCATGAGGAACTTTCCTGACTACGACCTGAGCACCGTTACCTGGCACAAGTCGAGCTACAGCGGCGGCGGGGGCGACAACTGCCTCGAAGTCGCCGAAGGCAACCCCGCCCTGGTCCCCGTCCGTGACTCCAAGAACCCCCTCGGCCCGAAGCTCGTGTTCCGGGCCGAAGCCTGGGCCGCGTTCGTATCCGACGTGAAGGAGTGACGCTTCCCTGACCGGCGCAGCATCGTCACAATGCTCGTCGTGTCGATTCGGCCGGAGCACACCACGAGGCAACTCACGTACTACCGCTGGCGGTTGGGACACGACGAGTTGATCCGGCTGTACAGCGTCGCCGCCGAGGGGTTCGCGCCGGACGACATCGTCGTATCGACGGTCAGGAACAGCACGCGCTACAGCCGACGGTCCCTCGACGAACTGGTGACAGCGTTAGACGCATCGGCTATGGCCGGTGCCCTCCGGACGTGGGAGAACCTGGCCTTCGAGGCCGGAGAGTCCACGAACGCGCGCCACATCGCCTTGGCCATCGACGGCGGCAGGCTGACCCTGGTGGTGGAGGGCGAAGACGCCACCTGGGTGTTCGGCCAGACCGCGCGCCTGGAGATGCTTTTGGCGGCGGCACGTGGGGACAGCAGGCCGGAGGGACCGTCCCGGAGAGACCGCGGCTCCCTGATCGCACTGTGGGTCGCTGTGACACCTGTCCTGACCCTCGGCCTGGGTGGGTTGATCGGCTGGCTGATTGCCGCACATTGCATCTGGGTCGTCTGGCGGCAGTTCATACGCGGTAGAGCTGCTCACCTCCACGCCACCGAGCCGTTGCCTCCGTACGGCGTTCGCCAACGCCTGGCGATGGCGGGGTGGTACGACGTTCTGACCCTGGCACTCTCGGCCGTGGCCATCCTCGTCGCGGCCCTCAAATAGAAGCCCCGAAGCTCAAACCCCCAGCCCCGAGCCCTCTTTTCAAGGAATGGGTGGAGGGCCTCAACCCACCCACCCTCCCCGCGAGTTGACCCGAAGCGCTCGGCTTGCGACACACAGTCACGATCGTCTAGCGTGCGAACAACAAACAGCCCCCGTCAGGCGCTAGCAACACCTGCGGGGGCTTAACCAACACGATCGAAGAAGGCTCGATCCCGTGGCTGACGCCAATCCTAGTGCTGTCCCCGTGTCCGCGCATCCGTCGCCCCTGCCCCCCATGGCCAACCCGGGGTACGGCAAACGCTCCGCACCGGACCAACACCCCCGCACCACCCACGACTTCGCCCACCTCCCACCCCGCGAAGCCGCCATCGCCGCGTACATCGACCGGCTCCCGGGCGGTGCCGACATCTCCGTAAAGACGCTGGCCAAGACGCTGCCGTACGGACAGTGCGCCCTTCGCACCGCCCTCAACAACCTCCAAAAGGCAGGCCACTTGCGCCGGGGGCGGGAACATCTGACCGACGCCAAGGGCTCCCGCTGGATCACCCGAACGTGGTTCTCGCGTACGGCACGGGACGACGACTGGTGGGCCGCTTTCACGCGCGGTGACGTACCGGAAGCAATGGCGGACGTACGGAAGGAGACACGGCCGCCGACTCGCTCCCGCGCCCACATCCTGCTAGCCGCCCTCGGCCGTACCGCCCCCGTGCTGTCACTCTCCGCCGCCGAATGCGCCGAACTCGCCCCGCTGCTCACGGAGTGGTTCGCACGGGGAGCCACGGACGAGACGGTCGTACGGACCCTGACCGCCGGCCTCCCCAGCCCGGTCCACCACCCGGCGTCCCTGATCCGCCGACGCCTGACCACCAAACTCCCACCGGAGCCCAGTCCGGCACGGCCGCCCCTCCGCATCCTGGAGTGCGCGAAGTGCGGCGTACCAGGACGGCCGGAGGCTCTGCCGGGAGGCGTCTGCGGCGCCTGCCGGGGCGAGCACGCGCCCGCGCACTCCAACGCGCCCCTGCACGCCTCCGCAGTCCGGGCACATGCGGCGGAGATCCGTGCCGCAATGGATCAACGGCGCTACGAGCCAGACAAGACATACGAAAGGACACCCGTATGACAGCCCCGGCGGTCCGACCCCACCACTCCAGGGCACGATGGGAGAAAGGAGAGGAAGAAGGCGACGCCATGACCCCTGACACCGCTGACCGCCCGCAGATGTCCGTCGAGGACTTCGAGGAACTCGTCCGCAGGGCTCCGAGGGAGTTGCGGAACCGGCTGGAGTTCCTCGGCGGAAGGCTGTGCGTCCGGCACGGACCGCTCGACGTCGAGGAGTTCGAGGAGCTGGCCGCTGCCGCTCCGGAGACCGTGCGGCTGGAGTACATCAACGGAAAAGTAGAGGTCAAGGCAGTGCCGGACGGCAATCACCGCGAGATCTTCGTCTGGCTCCAGGAACAGTGCATGCAGCACCGCCCCGACCTTCGCGTCTACGGCGAGTCCGGAGTCAAGGCCGAGGCCTACCGGAAGGGGCGTGCCCGCACGGACGGCGCCATCGCGCTCAAGGGCCACTTCAAGGGCCACGGCGAGTGGTCCGCAACCAACGGCATCCTCGCGGCCGTAGAGATCACTTCCCACGACCGCGACACCGATCGCCGTGACCGTGTCGAGAAGCCCGTCGGATACGCGGAGGCGGACATCCCCGTCTATCTCCTCATCGACCGTGACATCGACAGCGTCGTCGTCTACAGCGAACCGAAGGCCGGCCGCTACCAGCAGATCTCCTCCTTCCCTTGGGGAACCCCCGCAGAACTCCCCGCCCCACTCGACTTCACCCTGGACACAGAAGAACTCAAGGACTACGCGGACTAGGGCGTTTCCTTCGGATCATCTGATCGTTGGTCTGGGTGTGTCGTTGACTGACGCCCAGTGGGCCCGGATCGAGCCGCTGTTACCCGATCGGGCACCGAGGCGGGGTGGGCGGTGGCGGGATCATCGGCAGGTGATCGACGCGATCGCCTTCAAGTACCGCACCGGCTGCCCGTGGATGGACCTGCCCGAGGAGTTCGGCTCCTGGAAGGGCGTCCACAACCGGCTACGGAAGTGGGCGGCCGACGGCACCTGGGAGAAGGTCTTCGCCGCGCTGCTGGCCCAGGCCGACTCCGAAGGCGACCTCGACTGGGTCGTCGCCGTCGATTCCACCATCGTCCGCGCCCACCAGCACGCCGCCGGGGCCCGTCAAAAGGGGCCCCGGCCGGCGAGCCGCACGACCATGCCCTCGGTCGCTCCCGCGGCGGACTGACCACCAAGATCCATCTGGTTGCCGACGGACGTTGCCGCCCCCTGGCCTTCTGCCTCACACCGGGACAGGCGGGTGATGCACCCGCATTCACTGAGGTCATGGCCCGCTTGAGGGTGGCCCGGCCGGTCGGACGGCCCCGGACCACCCCGGAGACAGTCCTGGCGGACAAGGCGTATTCCTCCCGGGCCATCCGCACCCACCTGCGCCGCCGCGGCATCCGGGCCGTCATCCCGCAGCCTGCCGACCAGATCGCCAAGCGCAGGCGGCGGGGCCGGTCCGGCGGCAGGCCACCCGCCTTCGACAAGACCGCCTACCGGCAGCGCAACACTGTCGAGCGGTGCATCAACAAGCTCAAGCAGTGGCGCGGCCTTGCCACTCGATACGACAAGACCGCCACCGTCTACCTTGCCGCACTGCACATCGCGGGCATCTTCATCTGGTCCGCACGCTGATCCACAAGAAACGCCCTAGACCCGCACACTGGACACCATGAACCACGCCCAGCAGACCGCCCTAGGTCGCGCCCTCCGGCTCCTCGGCGAGCACGGTGAGGCGCTGACGTCCGACACCCCCGACGCTCGGCTGCACGAGGTCAAGGCGGATCTCAGGCGCGCCCTGGACCTGCTGGAAGACACGGTCAGCGGCGGTGCGCCGACCACCCGCTGCCCGGAGCACCCCAACGGCCCGGTCGACGCCGACGCCCCCGACCTGTGCCTGCTCTGCGAGACCCGGCGCCGCGCGGCCCGCCGCTCCGAGATCAACGGCCCCGACGTGCGCAGGCCGGCCGACACCACACCGTCGCGCTACGGCGTGCGCGAGGACCGCCCGCAGGCGCAGCAGCGCTGGCTGCCCGAGCTGTGGAACGGCCAGGCCTGGCAGCTGTGCGGCACCCCGCGCCGCGACCGGCACGAGGCCGAGCTGTACCTCGCGGCCCAGCGCCGGGGTTCGCGGCCCGCGATGGCGTACCGGCTGGTGCACGAGTTCACGGACTACGAGGTGCTGCGGGTGTGGGGCACGCCGGTGCACGTGGACATCGAGCCGCTGGGGAACCTCTGACCAGGTTCAGGTGGTGGCCGCCTCGCCCTCGCGCTGGATGATCAACCGGGTCCGCTCCGCGTCCAGTTGGTACACGGTCTCGTGCGCCCGTGGATCGCGCGCGTGGAAGGTGTGGAACATCGGCCCGGTGTCGCCGCCCAGTTCGACCCGCGAGGCCGAGGCCCCGCGTACCGCCCGCTCCGTGCCGTACGCGGTCGTCAGGTCGATCCGGTTGACGACACCCGGCGTGACCCACACCGGGGTCGCCTCCAGGAAGCCGAAGAGCTGGAGGTGGAAGTGCCCGGTGAGGACGACCCGTACGTCACTCCCCCGGATCGCGTCCGCCAGCTCCCCGGGATTCCGCAGCCCGAAGGCCTGTTGGCTCGGCACGTCGAGGGCGATCGGCGGATGGTGGAAGGCGAGGACGGTCCCGTTCCCGAACGGCGTGCTCAACTCCTCCTTCAGCCAGTCCAGTTGAGCCCCGCTCAACCGCCCGTACACCTTCCCGGGCACCAGCGAGTCGAGCGTGATGAACCGATACCCGCCCTCGTCACTCACGGCCGCGCACCCGAACTCCACCGGAAACAGGGCGGACACGACCCGATCGGTACCGTCCGCCGCCAGGTGCCCGCTCCCCAACACCTTCCCGAACGCCTCGCGTTCGTCGTGGTTCCCGGTCGTGTAGAAGACGGGCACCCCGCCCATCGACCGCGCGAAGGCGCCCACCAGCTCCCGTACGGCCGAATACGCCTCCACCGCACCGTCGTTGGCGAGGTCGCCGGTGACGACGATCGCGTCCACCCCGCGCTGGTGCCGCAGTTCGGCGAGCATCAGCCGTAGCGAGTCGGTCGCGTTGACACCGTTCCGGTTGGGGGCGTCGGTGCGCTCCAGGTGGGTGTCGGACAGGTGCAGAATCCTCATGTTCCGGCACGCTAGCCCGAGTTGCGACCCTCACCAATAGCCACAGCTCAACGGGCGGCCGGACGCAACATCGTCGTAACGACCTGGCCACCGGCGACGACGATCTCGTCCCGGACCTCGAACCCGACGCTCTCGTAACGCCTGTTGTTGGCCGGGTTGGTCGACTCCAGGTACACGGGAGCGCCGCCCTCACCGAGTGCGTCGATCCGGGCGAGCCCGTCGACCACCAGCCCCATGCCCAGCCCCTTGCCCCGATGGTCGGCGTGCGTGCCCAGGATGGTGAGATAGAAGAACGGCTGAGCGGGATGAACCGCCTCGAACTGCTCACCGACGACGGTGATCGCACGAGCGGTCCCCTCATCGGTGACAGCGGCCAACCGCCCCTCCAGCCCGCCGGCCTCCTCCTCGGTCAACTCGACCCCGCCCGGCGGAATGAAGATCGCCGCGGCCTCGACGTTCGGCGTCACCAACGTCCAGGGATACCGCAGCGCGGAGCCTGCGTAGACCCGCCACATCACGGCCGCCTGCCCGGCCCGCCGCCGCTCGTCGGGGAACGCGGGACCCCACACCGGGTCATGGAAGAAGGCGCTGGTGAAGGTGGCGACGATGGCATCGAGATCGGCGACCGTGGCCACCCGGCTGGCGGAAGTCATACGATCACCGTACGCACTCCCAAGCCGGAGCAGCAGGGCGGAGAAGACATCGTGGGGTTCCCGAGAGACCCGGACACCGGCGCCATGTGGGCCGTACTGCTGGTGGCCGTCGGACTGCCCGCGCTGCTGTACGCCGGCATCGCCCGTTTCACCGGACACGGGCTCAAAGGGGGCCCGGTCTGGCGCCCGTTGAACGACCGGCTCAACCTGGTCTGCGCCCTGCTCGCCGTCGTCGGCCACGCGGGCGCCTCGGTCGCGGTCGGGGGCTGGGGGGACCTGTCCGGATTCACCCCGAGCGCGGCCCTGAGCGGCAGCTTCTCCAGTGCCTTCGCCTACACAGTCAGCGGCGACCAGCAGGGCCGCGCCCTCCGCCCCATCCTCCTGCTGCTGGCGCCGTACTCGATCGCCCTCGGCTTCTTCGCCCGCATCGCGGGCTGAGCGGCGGACAGAATCAGCCTGTCCGGCACCTTTCCAACCCAGGCCCGCACCATCAGCCCGTCCGGCGTTTGAGGACGAGGCCGTCCAGGCCGAAAGCGGGGGTCTGGGGGCGCAGCCCCCAGGGACGGGACGGGCAGGGGCGGCGGGGGCGAGAAACTCAGCTCAGCGAGCGCAGCGCCGCCGCATCGTAGGGCGCCAGCTCCTCCACCCGCCCCGCAAGCACCTTCGCCGCCCACTCCGGATCCTGAAGCAGCGCCCGCCCCACCGCGACCATGTCGAACTCGTCCCGCTCAAGGCTGTCGAGAAGGTCGTCGATCCCCTTGACCGGCGCCCCCTCACCACGGAACCCCTTGAGGAAGTCCCCGTCGAGGCCGACCGAACCGACGGTGATGGTCGGCTTGCCGGTGAGCTTCTTCGTCCAGCCCGCGAGGTTGAGCTCGGACCCGGTCTCCTCGAACTCGGGAAGCCAGTAACGGCGGGTGGAGGCGTGGAAGACGTCGACACCGGCCGCCGCGATCGGCGTCAGGATCGCCTCCAGCTCCTCCGGCGTCTCGGCGAGCCGGGCACCGTAGACATCCTGCTTCCACTGCGAGAACCGGAAGATGATCGGGAACTCCGGGGAGACCGTCTCCCGTACGGCCGCCACGATCTCCGCCGCGAACTTGGTCCGGGCGACCGCGTCACCGCCGTAGGCGTCCGTACGACGGTTGGTGCCCGCGTACAGGAACTGGTCGAGGAGATAGCCGTGCGCGCCGTGCAGCTCGACGCCGTCGAAGCCGATGCGCTCGGCGGCCGCCGCGGCCTCGGCGAAGGCGCCGATGACGTCGTCCAGGTCCCGCTGCGTCATGGCCGTACCGGTGACCTCGTCGCTGCCGATGCGCAGCCCGGACGGGCCGACCGCGGGGGCGTCGGCGTACGGCGGCTGGCCCTGCTCGCGGACCATGCCGATGTGCCACAGCTGCGGCACGATCGTGCCGCCCGCCGCGTGCACGCCCTCGGCGACCTTCGCCCAGCCCGCGAGCTGCTCCGCGCCGTGGAAGCGCGGCACGCGGTCGCTCTGCCCGGCCGAGTCGTGACCGACGTACGTGCCCTCGGTGACGATGAGACCGACGCCCGCGGCGGCCCGGCGGGAGTAGTACCCGACGACGTCCTCACCGGGAATGCCGCCCGGCGAGAACTGCCGGGTCATCGGCGCCATCACGATCCGGTTCGGGACGGTCAGGCCGTTGAGGACGATCGGACGGGCGAGCACTTCGGCCGCTCGGGAGGCGGGGGCGGACGTAGACACGTGTGGGGACTCCTCGGACTACCAGGCACTGGGTACCGGACGGTATGTGCGTATGCATCGATCATGCGTCAACAACAACCTCCGAGCCAAGCCCGTCATTCCGACCGTCCCACCTGTCGGCCTGTGATCCCGGACACGCCCGAGGGCGGTACCCCCCGCCAGAAGCAGGAAGTACCGCCCTCGGTAAGACCGTTGATCAACCGGAAGGGGTCGATCAGAAGTCCATGTCACCGCCCGGCATGCCGCCGCCGGCCGGCGCGGACGCCTTCTCCGGCTTGTCGGCGATGACGGCCTCGGTGGTGAGGAAGAGCGCGGCGATGGAGGCGGCGTTCTGCAGAGCGGAGCGCGTGACCTTCGCCGGGTCGATGATGCCTTCCTTGACCAGGTCGACGTACTCACCGGTCGCGGCGTTGAGGCCGTGACCCGGGGTGAGGTTGCGGACCTTCTCCACCACGACGCCGCCTTCGAGGCCGGCGTTGACGGCGATCTGCTTCAGCGGGGCCTCAAGGGCCAGCTTCACGATCGCGGCACCGGTGGCCTCGTCACCTTCGAGCTCGAGCTTCTCGAAGACGTGGCCCGCCTGGATGAGCGCGACGCCGCCACCGGCGACGATGCCCTCCTCGACGGCCGCCTTCGCGTTGCGAACGGCGTCCTCGATGCGGTGCTTGCGCTCCTTGAGCTCGACCTCGGTGGCCGCGCCCGCCTTGATGACGGCGACGCCACCCGCGAGCTTGGCCAGGCGCTCCTGGAGCTTCTCGCGGTCGTAGTCCGAGTCGCTGTTCTCGATCTCGGCGCGGATCTGGTTGACCCGGCCGGCGACCTGGTCGGCGGAGCCGGAGCCGTCGACGATGGTGGTCTCGTCCTTGGTGATGACGACCTTGCGAGCGCGACCCAGCAGGTCGACGGTCGCGTTCTCCAGCTTGAGGCCGACCTCCTCGGAGATGACCTCGCCACCCGTGAGGATGCCGATGTCCTGGAGCATCGCCTTGCGGCGGTCGCCGAAGCCCGGAGCCTTGACGGCGACGGACTTGAAGGTGCCGCGGATCTTGTTGACGACCAGCGTGGACAGGGCCTCGCCCTCGACGTCCTCGGCGATGATCAGCAGCGGCTTGCCCGACTGCATGACCTTCTCCAGGAGCGGGAGCAGGTCCTTGACGTTGGCGATCTTCGAGTTGGCGATCAGGATGTACGGGTCGTCGAGGACGGCCTCCATACGCTCCATGTCGGTGGCGAAGTACGCCGAGATGTAGCCCTTGTCGAAGCGCATGCCCTCGGTGAGCTCGAGCTCGAGACCGAAGGTCTGCGACTCCTCGACGGTGATGACGCCTTCCTTGCCGACCTTGTCCATCGCCTCGGCGATGAGCTCGCCGATCTGGGTGTCGGCGGCGGAGATGGAGGCCGTAGAAGCGATCTGCTCCTTGGTCTCCACGTCCTTGGCCTGCTCCAGCAGGGCACCGGAGACGGCCTCGACGGCCTTCTCGATACCGCGCTTGAGGGCCATCGGGTTGGCGCCCGCGGCTACGTTGCGCAGACCCTCCTTGACGAGGGCCTGGGCGAGGACGGTCGCGGTGGTCGTACCGTCACCGGCGACGTCGTCCGTCTTCTTGGCGACTTCCTTGACCAGCTCGGCGCCGATCTTCTCGTACGGGTCCTCGAGCTCGATCTCCTTGGCGATGGAAACACCATCGTTGGTGATCGTGGGGGCGCCCCACTTCTTCTCGAGGACGACGTTGCGGCCCTTGGGGCCAAGGGTGACCTTGACGGCGTCGGCGAGCTGGTTCATCCCGCGCTCGAGACCGCGCCGTGCCTCCTCGTCGAACGCGATGATCTTGGCCATGTGAAGTGGTCCTCCCGGACTGGGGTGGATTGCTCCGGACCGCGCTGGCGCCCGCGACGGACGGCCTGCCTGCCCCGTGGTTCCTTGCACCACCTGGCCTGCGGGCCTCACCGACCCGGTCCTTCGTTATCACTCTCACCTTCAGAGTGCTAACGCCAATGATTAGCACTCGGCATGGTCGAGTGCAAGCGGCTCCCAGGTACTGACCCCCTGGCACGGGCCCCGCCGCGACCCGGCTCCGGACATGCCGAAGGGCCCGTACCCCAGGAGGTGACCCCCCAGGAGTACGAGCCCTTCGGTGAAGAACGAAGAACGTCGCTGCTGTTCGTCGGCGCGTGCTTCAGCCGGTCGCGAGCCGGACCATGTCCGCCTGCGGCCCCTTCTGACCCTGCGAGATCTCGAAATCGACCCGCTGCCCCTCTTCCAGGGTGCGGTAGCCGTCCATCTGAATCGCGCTGTAGTGGACGAAAACATCCGCACCACCGTCGACCGCGATGAAGCCGTACCCCTTCTCCGCGTTGAACCATTTGACGGTGCCCTGAGCCATGCCTAACTCCCCTATTACTGGCCCTTGCACGGACCCACACTTCGCGGATCCGGGTCAGACCTCACCCCCCACAGGATTGGGGGCGTGCGCCGGAACGCGTCGACCGCGGCCGAATGTATCCGTCCAACTGCCGTCTGCAACAGGTCAATCCGACGAGAATTCCGGGCAGGACCGGTCGGGAATTTACGGAGAATTCGTCCGACTTCAGGGCAAGTCGGGCTGGATAAAGGGCACATAAGGCGCAAAAGAGCTGCACACTTTGGCTACTTCTCATCGCACGCGGAGCCGGTACTCATATGCGTTCGGCATGCGGAGTGGAGCGCGTTCCCCAACTGTACCCCGCTCAACCATAGAGAATTGCCCCCTCCGTTTCTCTCACGGAGGGGGCACTGCATCCATTAGCGGCAATGCCGCGGGCATGAACTCTTGGTAATCGACGTTACCTAGGGTAACGATCAGCCGCCCGCGACGGCCGGAATGATCGAGACTCCGGCCCCGTCCGGAGTGGCCGTCTCCAGCCCCTGCTCGAACCGCACGTCGTCGTCGTTGACGTACACGTTGACGAACCGGCGCAGCTTCCCCTGGTCGTCGAGGACGCGGGCGGAGATCCCGGTGTGGTTCTTCTCCAGGTCGCTGATGACCTCGGCGAGGGTGGCACCTTCGGCGGTCACTTCGGCCTGCCCGCCGGTGTAGGTGCGCAGGATGGTGGGGATGCGGACGGAAACGCTCATGCTCAGGACCTCCGGTCAGGTACGGCTTTGTCGTTTAGGGGCGCGGGGCCGTCAGGACGCGAGCCCGGCTTCCCTGAAGGACTCGAGGCTCGGGCGGATGGTCGCGGTGAGCCCGGTACCGGCGACCGCGTCCAGCGTCTTCAGACCGTCACCGGTGTTCAGCACGACAGTCGTCAGCGTCGGGTCCAGCAGCCCGTTCTCGATCAGCTTCTTCGTCACACCGACCGTCACCCCGCCTGCCGTCTCCGCGAAGATCCCCTCCGTGCGCGCCAGCAGCTTGATCGCGTCGACAACCTGCTCGTCGTCGACGTCCTCCACCGCACCGCCCGTACGCCGGGCGATGTCGAGGACATACGGCCCGTCGGCCGGGTTGCCGATGGCGAGGGACTTGGCGATGGTGTTCGGCTTCTGGGGGCGGACGACGTCGTGCCCGGCCTTGTAGGCCACGGACACCGGCGAGCAGCCCTCCGCCTGGGCGCCGAAGATCTTGTACGGCTTGTCCTCGACGAGCCCGAGCTTGATCAGCTCCTGCAAACCCTTGTCGATCTTCGTGAGCTGGGAGCCGGAGGCGATCGGGACCACCAGCTGGTCCGGGAGCTGCCAGCCGAGCTGCTCGCAGATCTCGTACGCCAGGGTCTTGGAGCCCTCCGCGTAGTACGGCCGCAGGTTGACGTTGACGAAGCCCCAGCCCTCGCCGGCCGGGTCGCCGATCAGCTCGGAGCAGAAGCGGTTCACGTCGTCGTAGTTGCCCTCGATGCCGACGAGCTCGCCGCCGTAGATCGCGGCCATGACGACCTTGCCCTCCTCCAGGTCGTGCGGGATGAACACGCAGGAGCGGAAGCCGGCCCGGGCTGCGGCGGCACCGACGGCGCCGGCGAGGTTGCCGGTGGAGGAGCAGGAGAGGGTGGTGAAGTCGAAGGCGCGCGCCGCCTCGATGGCCTGCGCGACGACGCGGTCCTTGAAGGAGTGCGTCGGGTTGCCGGAGTCGTCCTTGACGAACAACTTGCCCGCGTCGACGCCCAGTTCGCGGGCGAGGTTGTCGGCCTGGACGAGCTTGGTCCAGCCGGGGTTGATGTTCGGCTTGGTCGCCACGTCGGCGGGGACGGGCAGGAGGGGCGCGTAACGCCAGATGTTCGCGGGGCCCGCCTCGATCCGCTTGCGGAGCTCTTCGGTGTCGTAGGCCGAGAAGTCGTAGGCGATCTCCAGCGGGCCGAAACACTCCTCGCAGGCGAAGACCGGGCCGAGCGGGACACGGTGGCCGCACTCGCGGCAGGACAGCGCGGCGGCGGGGCCGAGATCAACGGCGTCTACGGGGTTCGTGGTGCTTGCAACAGTCTGCGCAGCCATGGAGGCGAGGCCCTTTCCTCATCTTCCTCACGACGCGTTTCGCCGCGAGACGGATTTGGCACCTTCCCGAGCCGGGAGCCTCGGCACATGGACAACATGCGACAAGACCGGCTGGAGGGTTGCCGGGGCTTCAACGGGCCGTATCCCTCTGCCCCTCTGGATGAGCGGTGTTCAGTTGTGTATGCAATTGTCTCGCCGACAGCCCCCGACATGCGATGGTCATCAGCGTTGTTCAAGACTGTAACCGAAGGCCAGGACAGTTGAGTGAGCCGTCCGAACCGCGAGATGGATCACTTACTCACTGTCTGTGACCAGCCCTCGCCGAGAGAACGCAGAGGAGCCGCGCAACGTGCTGAAGGAAGTCGAGCACTGGCTGAGCACCCGCTCCTGGTCCCTGACCGACCGGCCGCTCCACAAGATCCTGGCCGCGAAGCACCGTACGGGCCAGTCGGTCTCCGTCGTGCTGCCCGCGCTCAACGAGGAAGCGACGGTCGGTGACATCGTCGCGATCATCCGTCACGACCTCATGCAGCAGGTCCCGCTCGTCGACGAGATCGTCGTCGTCGACTCCGGTTCCACCGACCGCACCTCCGAGGTGGCCGCCGCGGCGGGCGCCCGGGTCGTGCACCGGGACGACATCCTGCCCCGCATCCCCGCCGTGCCCGGCAAGGGCGAGGTGCTGTGGCGCTCGCTGCTGGTGACGAGCGGCGACATCGTGTGCTTCATCGACGCGGACCTGAAGGAGTTCTCCTCCGACTTCGTCACCGGGATCGTGGGCCCGCTGCTCACCGACCCCGGCGTCGACCTCGTCAAGGCCATGTACGACCGCCCGCTCGGCGGCGCGGCCGGCCAGGGCGGACGCGTCACCGAGCTGATGGCCCGCCCGCTGCTCAACATGCACTGGCCCCAACTGGCCGGATTCGTCCAGCCGTTGGGCGGCGAGTACGCGGCCCGCCGCTCGCTCCTCGAGCAGCTCCCGTTCCCCGTCGGCTACGGCGTCGAGCTGGGCATGCTCGTCGACGCGCTGCACCTGGTGGGCCTGGACGCCCTCGCGCAGGTCGACGTGGGTGTGCGAAAGCATCGGCACCAGGACGGGCAGGCGCTGGGGAGGATGGCCGCGCAGATCTACCGCACGGCACAGCTGCGACTGGCCCGCGGGCATCTGATCCGGCCGTCCCTCACGCAGTTCGAGCGGGGGCCGGACGGTTTCGAGCCGCGCACGTACTCCGTGGACACGGAGGAACGGCCGCCGATGGCGGACATCACCGAGTACCAGTCGCGCAAGGTGGCGTAGCCGGTCCGCCGGCGGGCGGCCGTATACGGACCCGTCCGGTCCGTTGTGACCCGTCCGTACGTTTGAGCGTTTCCGGGCCGGGCTAGGTTGTGCCGTATGGCTTCCACGTCGTCCCCCTCGTCCCCGTCCGGTGCTGCTCAGGTGCTCGTCGCGTCCAACCGCGGCCCGGTCTCGTACGAGGTGGGCGACGACGGTTCGCTGCACGCCAGGCGCGGGGGCGGCGGGCTGGTGTCCGGGCTGTCAGCCATCGGGCCGGACGCGGGGGCGCTGTGGGTGTGCTCGGCGCTGTCGGAGGGCGACCGGGAGGCGGTACGGCGCGGGGTCGGCGAGGACGGTGTGCGGATGCTCGCCATTCCGGCCGACGTGCACGCCGACGCGTACAACGGCATCGCCAACTCCGTGCTCTGGTTCGTCCACCACATGCTGTACCAGACCCCGCTGGAGCCGGTCTTCGACGCGGAGTTCCGGCGCCAGTGGGCGTCGTACGAGACGTACAACCGGGCGTTCGCCGAGGCGCTGGCCCAGGAGGCGGCCGAGGGGGCCGCGGTGCTGGTGCAGGACTACCACCTGTGCCTGGTCCCCGGGATGCTCCGTGAACTCCGCCCGGACCTGCGGATCGGGCACTTCTCGCATACGCCGTGGGCGCCGGTGGAGTACTTCGCGATGCTGCCGGACGACATCCAGGTGCGGCTGATGGAGGGGCTGCTCGGGGCGGACCGGGTGGCGTTCCTGACCTGGCGGTGGGCGACGGCGTTCGAGAGCTGCGTGCAAGGGCTCGACCCGTACAGGTGGCTCCCCCTGTGGCCGTCGGGTGCTCCCCGTTCGATCGAGCACCTGGAGAAGGAGAGGATCACCCGCAAGACGCTCATCGGTGTGCACGGGCTCGGTGCCGACGCCGAGTTCCTGCACGCGCGCTCGCACCAGGCGGACGTCGAGGAGCGGATGGCCGCGCTCCGCGAGGAGATCGGCGAAGGGCGCCGGACCATCGTCCGGGTGGACCGCACCGAACTCTCGAAGAACATCGTGCGCGGCCTGCTGGCGTACCGCCAACTCCTCGACGACCACCCGGAGTTGCTGGAACAGGTCGTGCACGTGGCCTTCGCCTACCCGTCCCGGCAGGACCTCGCCGTCTACCGCGACTACACCGCCGAGGTGCAGCGGGTCGCGGACGAGATCAACTCCCGCTACGGCACGCCCGGTTGGACCCCGGTGGTCCTCCACGTCAAGGACGACTTCGCCCGTTCCCTCGCCGCGTACCGCCTCGCCGACGTGGCCCTCGTCAACCCCATCCGCGACGGCATGAACCTCGTCGCCAAGGAGGTCCCGGTCGTCTCCGACGAGGGCTGCGCCCTGGTCCTCTCCCGGGAGGCGGGCGCCTTCCAGGAACTGGGCAAGGACGCCATCCCCGTCAACCCGTACGACGTCATCGGCACGGCCGACGCCCTCCACGAGGCCCTGACAATGCCGCACGAGGAACGCGCCGAACGGACAAAGAGGCTGGCCGTCGCGGCCACGGCCCTCCCCCCGGCCCAGTGGTTCCTGGACCAGCTGAACGCCTTGCGGGATCAGGCGAGTTGATCGCGGGGCGCGGGCGGCAGAGCACCGGAACGACCGACCGGGGACGCCGGGGCCGGCGTGACAACCTGGCCCAACCCCCGCCAACACCCACGCCCGATCCGCGGAGTTGAGCATCGAGCCCGAGGCGCCGCCAACGGGGCCACGGTCCCGCCGGGCGGCGTCCGCCACGTCGTTGCGGCGGACCCGGCCCGTCATCGCCGACACGGAGCCCGGAGGCCGCCGACCGACGACACCCGGGCCGCCGCGAAACCCTGGCCCAACCCCCGCCAACACCCCCACCCCATCAGCCGAGTTGAGCCGCCAGCGTCGACAGCAGCCCCACGACCCCCGCCGCCCCGTCCACCACCAGGTCGGCCCGTTCCCGTAGTTCTGTCACCTCGTCGTTGCCGCTGCACACGAGGAGGCCGGGGAGGCCGTCGGAGCGGAGTTTTTCCACGGCGGCGAAGGCGGGGAGGTCGCCGAGGTCGTCGCCGGCGTAGAGGACGGACTCGGCGTTCGTCTCACGGAGGTAGTCGGCCAGCGCCACGCCCTTGTCCATGCCGGGTGGGCGCAACTCCAGGACCAGGCGGCCGGGTTCGACGATCAGGCCGTGGCGGGTGGCGAGGTCGGTGAGGGGGGCGCGGAGGGCCTCGAAGGCGGCCTGGGGGTCGGTGGCGCGGCGGGTGTGGATGGCGACCGCGCGGCCCTTCTCCTCGATCCAGGTGCCCTGCCAGGCGCCGATCCGGTCGAGGAAGCCCGGGAGTTCGGCGCGGACCGCCGCGACGCCCGGGTGCGGGGCGGGGGCGCTGACCGTACTGCTCACCGCGTCCCAGCGCTCCGTGCCGTAGTGGCCGAGGACGACCAGGTGTTCCAGGCCCGGTACGCCCGCGAAGCCGCCGTTGCGGACCGCGACGCCCGCCGGGCGGCCGGTGATCACGGCGACGGCGGCGACCTTCGGGGCGAGAGCGGCCAGCGCGGGCACCGCGCCGGGGTCGGCGCGCGCCTGCTCGGGGTCCGCGACGATCGGTGCGAGCGTGCCGTCGAAGTCGAGCCCGACCACCGCGGCGGAGGGGCGCGCGAGGATCGCTTCCAGGCCCTCGCGCCCGGCACCGGTGCGAGGGATCGGCAGTACATCCGGGGAATGGACGGGATCGGTGGAGTCCTTGGGGCTGCCCATACGGCGACCCTATCCGGGCGGAGCCGACCGCACCCCTCGCCCGCCACCGCTCGGCCGGACCCTCACCTCTCCGAACGCCGCGTCTCACGCACCCGTCTCAGCCTGTTCACCGTCACCGGGTCGTGGGCGAGCGCCCGCTCGTCGTCCAGCAGGGCGTTGAGCAGCTGGTAGTAGCGCACGGGGGCCAGGCCCAGCTCCTCGCGTATCGCGCGCTCCTTCGCGCCGGGGCCCGGGAAGCCGCGGCGCTCCAGCGCGAGGATGTCCTGTTCCCTCCTGTGGAGCGGAGGAAGACGCGAGGGTCGGTCCTTGTCCATGTCCTGCACCGTAACCTCCGCCACTGACAACGGCCCCGGCCCGTCCCGGTCGCCTACTTCCCGCTCTCCGCCAGCGTCGCCGCCGCCTGAAGCTGCCCCAGCACCGCGCCCGGGCTGCCGTTCGCGGCGACCGCCTTCCCTATGCGCTTCTTGATGTCGGCGCTGACCGTGGCCCAGGAGGTGTTGCCGACCGGGTAGAGCGTGGAGAGGGGGAGCTCCTCCAGGAACGGGCGGAGGTCCTGGTCCTCCTTCGACGCCTCCATCACCTTCGACGCGGAGTTCGTCACCGGCAGCAGGTCGTACTCGCGGGAGAAGGCGAGGACGTTCTTCTCGCTGTAGACGTAGTCGAGGAAGTCGCCGATCTGGTCGCGGTGGCCGTTCTGCTTGAACGCGGTCATCCAGTCGGCGACGCCCATCGTGGTCTTGGCCTTGCCGGTGCGTCCCGGCATCGCGACCGTGCCGAACTTGACGCCCTTCTTGGCCGCCTGCTGGATGAGAGTCGGGTGTCCGTTGAGCATGCCTACGTCACCGTTCGCGAAGGCGGCGAACGCGTCCGCGCGGTTCAGCTCGGCGGGTGCGACCGGTCCGGTCAGCCCCTTGCCGACGAGGTTGTCGCGCAGCCAGGTGAAGGTGGAGATGTTCTCCGCGGAGTCCAGGGTGTAGGAGCTGCCGAGGTCGTCGGTGTAGCCGCCGCCCCCGCCGAGCAGCCACTGCATGGTCTCGGCCTGCGCCTCCTCGGAGCCGAGCGGCAGCGCGAACGGGTACTTCACGCCCCGCTCCTTCAACGCCTGGGCGTCGGCGGCCAGTTCGCTCCAGTTCTTCGGCGGGGTCAGTCCGGCCTCGGCGAAGAGGGTCTTGTTGTAGAAGAGGACGCGCGTGGACGCGGCGAACGGCATGCCGTACTGGACGTGGTCGACATTCCCCGCGTCCGCGAGCGGCTCCAGGAAATCGGCCTCCACGGGGATGGAGAGCAGGTCGGCGGTGGAGTACAGCCTGCCCTCGTCGGCGTAGTCGGCGTACGCGCCGATCTGCGCCATGTCCGGGGCCCTCCCCGCGTCGACCATGGCCCTGACCTTGGCGTCGACCTCGTTCCACGAGTACACGCTGACGTCGACCTTCACCCCGGGGTGCTTGGCCTCGTACGCCTTGACGAGCGTGTCCCAGTACTTCCGCGAACTGTTGGACGCCGAGTCGCCGTAGTCGGCGGCGACGAGTCTCAGGGTGACGTCACCCGAGTCCCCGCCGAGGCCGCAGCCGCCGAGGACCGCCGTCATGCCCAGTACGGACATCGCCGCGATCATTCCTGTCCTGCGCCGCTGCACTGCTGACTCCCCAAAGCTTTGCTGTCGTGACGTTCACTCCGCGAACCCATAAGGTCTACACCACGTGAGTGGACTAGACCTCTCCAGGGTAGACGGGCCACACTGTCCCCCGTGAGACATGTCATCGCCCTCGACGTGGGCGGCACCGGGATGAAGGCCGCCCTAGTGGGGGCCCACGGCGAGCTGCTGCACCGGGCCCGCCGGGCGACCGGCCGCGAGCGCGGACCGGACGCGGTCGTCGAGCACATCCTCGGCTTCGCCGCCGAGCTGCGCGCGTACGGCGAGGAGCGGTACGGCGAGCCCGCGTCCGCCGCCGGCGTCGCCGTCCCCGGCATCGTCGACGCCGAGCGGGGCGTCGCCGCCTACTCGGCCAACCTCGGCTGGCGCGACGTACCCCTGCGCGACCTGCTGGCCGGAGAGCTGGGTGTCCCGGTCGCACTCGGCCACGACGTCCGCACCGGCGGCCTCGCCGAGGGCCGGATCGGCGCGGGCAAGGGCGCCGACCGCTTCCTGTTCGTACCGCTGGGCACCGGCATAGCGGGCGCCATCGGCATCGACGGCCGGGTGGAGGCGGGCGCGCACGGCTTCGCGGGCGAGATCGGCCACATCGTCGTACGACCCGGCGGCGCTCCCTGCCCCTGCGGCCAGACCGGCTGTCTGGAGCGGTACGCGTCCGCGGCGGCGGTGACGGAGGCGTGGGCGGCCGTTTCCGGGACCCCGGACGCGGACGCGGCGGACTGCGCGAAGGCGGTGGCCTCCGGGGACCCCCGCGCGGAGAAGGTCTGGCAGGAAGCCGTCGACGCCCTCGCCGACGGCCTCGTCACCGCCCTCACCCTCCTGGACCCCCGCACGATCATCATCGGTGGCGGTCTGGCCGAGGCGGGGGAAACGTTGTTCACACCGCTGCGGGAGGCGGTCGAGCGCCGGATCACCTTCCAGAAGCTGCCGGCGATCGTCCCCGCGGCCCTGGGGGACACAGCAGGGTGCCTCGGTGCCGGCCTCCTGGCCTGGGACCTCCTGACCACAACCGACCGTATGGAGGTAACCCCCTAATGCCAACCCACCCAGGGGCGCGGGGAACTGCGCGACCAGCCACGACGAGCCCGCACCCCGCAACGTCCAATGCGCCCCTGATCCTGTCCGGCGCCACAGTGGTACTCCCCACAGGAACCGTCCAGAACGGCCGAGTGATCGTCGACGGCACCCGAATCGCCGGTGCCGCCCCCGAGAACGCCCAGGTACTCGACGTCACCGGGTACACTCTGGTCCCAGGATTCGTCGACATCCACAACCACGGCGGCGGCGGAGCCTCCTTCACCTCCGGCACCGTCGAGGACGTCCTCAAGGGCATCCACACCCACCGCCTGCACGGCACGACGACCCTCGTCGCCTCGACCGTCACCGGCGAGATGGACTTCCTGGTCCACCGTGCCGGCCTCCTCTCCGAACTCGCCGAACAGGGCGATATCGCCGGCATCCACTTCGAGGGCCCGTTCATCTCGCCGTGCCGCAAGGGCGCGCACTCCGAGGCTCTGCTGCGCGAGCCGGACCCGGCGGACGTGCGCAAGCTGGTCGACGCGGCGCGCGGCAGCGCCAGGATGGTCACGCTGGCGACCGAACTCCCGGGCGGGCTCGACTCCGTACGGCTGCTCGTCGAGCACGGCGTGATCGCGGCGATCGGGCACACGGACGCGTCGTACGAGCAGACGGTGGAGGCGATCGACGCGGGCGCGACGGTCGCCACGCATCTGTACAACGCGATGCCGCAGCTCGGTCACCGCGAGCCCGGTCCGATCGCGGCGCTCCTCGAGGACGAGCGCGTCACCGTCGAGTTGATCAACGACGGTACGCATCTGCACCCGGCGTCCCTGGAGTTGGCGTTCCATCACGCGGGTGCGGGCCGGGTGGCGTTCATCACGGACGCGATGGACGCGGCGGGCTTCGGCGACGGGCGTTACATGCTCGGCCCGTTGGAGGTCGAGGTCAGTGAGGGCGTGGCGCGGCTGGTAGAGGGCGGTTCGATCGCGGGGTCGACGCTGACCCTGGACCGGGCTTTCAAGCGGTCGGTGACGGTGGACCGGCTGCCGGTCGAGGAAGTGGTCGCCGCGATCTCGGCCAACCCGGCGCGCCTGCTCGGGAGTTACGACGAGATCGGCTCGCTGGAGCCCGGCAAGTACGCCGACCTGGTGCTGCTGGACTCCGAGTTCGGCCTCAAGGGCGTGATGCGGCGCGGCGCTTGGGTGGTCGAGCCCCAACTGGGCTGATATGTGACGTGGTTGACGTCGGCGGTTGTCCTGGGGGACTGGGAGGACCGCCGCCCGTTTGGCATCATCGAGCCTCCGGAGCAAGCGCGTTCACGCGGAAGTCGGGGGAGGTCGACGCGGGTGATTCTCACGGTCACACTGAACACCGCGCTCGACATCACCTATCGGGTAAGGGAGTTGCGGCCGCACGGCACCCACCGCGTGTCCGAGGTGACCGAGCGGCCCGGCGGCAAGGGGCTGAACGTGGCCCGCGTGCTGGCCGCCCTCGGCCACGAGGTGACGGTGACCGGGTTCACGGGCGGCGCCACCGGACGGGTCGTACAGGAGCAACTGGCCGGTACGCCGGGTGTGCTGGACGCGCTGGTCCCGGTCTCCGGGGCCACCCGGCGCACGACGGCGATCGTGGACGAGCTGACCGGTGACACGACTCAACTCAACGAGCCCGGTCCGACGGTCACTTCGGCGGAGTGGTCGGCGTTCCAGGAGGCGTACGAGGGCCTGCTGGGCGGGGTGTCGGCGGTGGCGCTGTGCGGGAGTCTGCCGCCGGGGGTGCCGGTGGGCGCGTACGCGGGCCTGGTCCGCACGGCACGGACGGCCGGCGTCCCCGTATTGCTGGACACCAGCGGCGAACCCCTCCGCCGCGGAGTCGCCGCCCGCCCCGACATCGTCAAGCCCAACACCGGCGAACTGGCCGAACTCACCGGCTCCCACGACCCGTTGCGCGCCACCCAGGACGCACGGCGCCGGGGCGCCCGCACGGTGGTCGCCTCCCTGGGCGCACGGGGCCTGCTCGCGGCGACCCCGGAGGGCACCTGGCACGCGACGCCCCCGGCCCGCATACACGGCAACCCGACCGGCGCGGGCGACTCGGCGGTCGCGGGCCTGCTGTCGGGATGGGTGGAGCGACTGCCGTGGCCGGACCGGCTGGCCCGCGCGGTCGCCCTGTCGGCGGCGACCGTACTGGCGCCGGTGGCGGGCGAGTTCGACCGGGCGGCGTACGAGGAGCTGCTGGGGCGGGTCGCGGTGACCGGGGACGCCAGCGCGGCCTAGGGCCTGTCCGACAATTCCCGTGGTCGCCCGGAGGGCGGCCTCGCGCCCGCTGCGGCAGCAGCTCATGTCACAGAAGGTGCGTGCTCTGGGGTCCCCCCCGGCCGAAGGCTGGGGGAGTGCCCTAGGTCAGCCGTTCGCCAGGTAGACCTGGTCGAAGTTGACGTCGCACTCGTCGCCCTGCTCGCAGGAGATCTTGATGGTGTTGGTGCCCTTGTTGAGCTGGACGGACGCCCAGGTCTCCGTCCAGCCCTTCTCGTAGTCGCCCTCGGCGGCCTTCGCGAAGTTGCTCAGGTTGAGCGGGCGGGACTGGGCCGTGCCGTTGACCGTGAGGGTGGCGGTGGCGTCCTTGCCGGGTACGCCGTAGTTGACGTAGAGGCGGTAGCCGCCGCTCTTCGTGATGCCGCTCACGTTCCACGTCAGGGTCGCGCCGACCGCGTTGAAGCCCGAGACATAGACACCGCCGTCGGCCTTGGCGCCGTCCACGTCGGATGCCGTGGTGGCGCCGCCGCCCAGCAGCAGGGCCTTGGCGTCGATCTTCGGCAGTTCCGCCGCGTCCGACGCGCTGCTGCTCGGCGACGGACTCGACGAAGCACTCTGCGAAGTCGAGGGTGTCGAGCCCGCCTCGTTGCCCGTCTTGCTGTCGTCGTTGCCGTTCATCATCGCCACGCTGATGCCGATGACCACCGCGGCGACCACCGCGATCGCGCCGATCAGCAGGCCCTTGGTGTTGGGGCCGCGGCCCCGGCCGCCGCCGCGGCCGCCGTCGTAGGACGGGGGCTGCTGGGTGGGCGGGGCGCCGAAGGACTCGGGGGCCTGGTAGGCGGCGTTCGGCTGGGCGCCGTAGGCCTGCTGCTGCGGGACGGTCTGGCCGTACGGCTGCTGGTACTGGGCGGTGGGGGCGGCGGGCGGGCCGCCGTACTGGCGCTCGCCGACCGCGCGCACCCGGTTGACGGAACCCGGGTAGCCGTAACCGCCGCCGCCGGACGGCGGCTGGGCGCCGTTGGCCTGGCCGTCGGCGTACAGGTAGCCGAACGGGTCGTCGTCCTCGGGCGTGCTCGCGCCGTTGTTGCCGGGCGTCATCCCTAGGTACTCCTCAACAGGTGCGGGTGCGGGTACGTCAGCTTCAGATGCGTCTTCGATTGCGTCTTCGATACGTCTGGAGAACTGCGAGCCTACCCGCTCCGCGTGGTCCAAACGGGTGACTCGGGCCGCATCACAACGCTGACCTGGAGATCATCCCGCGCGTCTGTGCTGTTTGGGACGAGATCGTTTCTCGATGTACATCCGTTCGTCGGCGGACTTCAACACCTCGTCCGCCGTCATGCCGCAGTGGGCCCACCCGATGCCGAAGCTGGCCCCGACCCGCATGGCCCGGCCGTCGACCCGGATGGGCTGGATGATCTCGTTCCGCAGGCGTACGGCGAGGTCGGCGGCGTCTGCCTTGCCGAGGCCGTCGGCGAGGACGACGAACTCGTCACCGCCCAGCCGGGCCACCGTGTCGCCGTCGCGCACGGCCCGGCCGAGCCGCCGGGCGACCTCGATGAGGACCGCGTCGCCCGCGTTGTGCCCGAACCGGTCGTTGATCGACTTGAAGCCGTCGAGGTCGCAGAAGAGGACCGCGAGCCCCTTGGTGCCGTCGTCGCGCTCGCCCTCGGGGGCGATGGTGTGGACGTGGTGGTCGTAGGCGTCGAGGAGATCGGCGCCGCGGGGGTAGTCGAAGCCGTGGCCGTTCGCGTCGTAGGCCGGGTGTCCGTAGGCGGCGTCGAGGGACTCGACCTCGCCGGGGAACGCGGAGGTCGGGCGCTGGCAGAGGCGGGCGGAGAGGCGGGTGCGCAGCTCGGCCGAGTTCGGCAGGCCGGTGAGCGCGTCGTGCGCGGCACGGTGGGCGAGTTGGAGCTCGCGGCGCTTGCGGTCCTCTATGTCCTCGACGTGGGAGAGGAGGAAGCGCGGCCCGTCGGCGGCGTCGGCGACGACGGAGTTGCGGAGCGAGACCCAGACGTAGGTGCCGTCCCGGCGGCCCAGGCGGAGTTCCGCCCGTCCGCCCTCCGCCGAGGTTCTCAGCAGGGTGCCTATGTCCTCGGGGTGGACGAGGTCCGAGAAGGAGTAGCGGCGCATCGCGGAGGCGGGGCGGCCCAGCAGGCGGCACAGGGCGTCGTTGCTGCGGAGTATTCGGCCGTGCTGGTCCCCGCCCATCTCGGCTATCGCCATGCCGGAGGGGGCGTACTCGAAGGCCTGCCGGAAGCTCTCCTCGCTTGCGCGCAGGGCCTGTTGCTCGCGTTCGAGTCTGACAAGTGCGCGCTGCATATTCGCACGTAGACGCGCGTTGCTGATCGCGATGGCGGCCTGGAAGGCGTACATCTGGAGCGCTTCGCGCCCCCATGCGCCGGGCCGGCGGCCGTTGCGCGGGCGGTCCACGGACAGGACGCCGATCAGTTCGCCGCATGAGCCGCCGGCGACGCCGGGCGTGTACATGGGCGCGAACAGCCGGTCGGAGGGGTGCCACTCGTCCTCGAAGCGGGGCGCGGGGCCGTCGGTGTACCACTGCGGTACGTCGTCCTCGTCGAGGACCCAGCCCTCGGTGTGCGGTATGAACCGCAGGTCGCCCCAGTCCTCGCCCATGCCGAGGCGGCGCTCCCAGGAGGCACGGGAGCCGACCCGGCCGGTGATGAGCGCCTCGGCGGCGGAGTTGCCGGAGAACGCGGCGACGACGAGGTCGCCGTCGGGGCGGACGAGGTTGACGCACGCCAGCTCGTACCCGAGGCCCTTGACCACGCCGTCGGCGACGGTCTGAAGGGTGTCCGCCAGGCTGCGGGCGGTGTTCATGTCCGCCATGACCGTATGCAGTTGCCGCAGGTTCTCAAGACGGACGTAGGGTTCCGACTCGGTCTCCATACTCGCCCTCCCCCCGAGACCTCGCAGCGAATCAAGGGTCTTCTTCCCCGCCACTGAATCACAGCGCGCTGCCCACTCGGTACACAGGGTCAACAATTACTACCCCTTGTGACTCAAGTCACAGCGGAAGATGAACAATTGAGTGGAGTTTCTGCATTTTCCCTGTGCGTTTACTGAACGCAAACTTTGTGGGTGTGTGGACATGATGCACGACGATGTTCCGCCGCGTGGGCCATTGGTCCTAGGACCCGTCCGGGACCGAAGTCCGATGCGGTGCGCGGCACTCGGAGATTAGCGTTCCCGGCGTGCTGAACACCGCGTCGATCACCGAGTCCCTCCCCTCCGGGCATGCTGTGGGGGTGAGCAACGACGAGTTCCGCGCCGCCCTCGCCCGGCTGGCCGCGGGCGTGGTCCTGGTGACCGCGCACGAGGAGCCGTACGACCCGGACGACCCGCACGCCCCGGTCGGCGAGGACGTCGGCATGACCGCGACCGCCTTCATGTCGGTGTCCCTGGACCCGCCGCTGGTCCTGGTCAGCCTCCGCAACGGCTCCCGCATGGACGACCTCCTCGACGAACAGCCCCTGTGGGCCGTCTCCGTCCTCTCCGAGAGCCAGCGCCACATCGCCGGCCGCTTCGCCATGAAGGGCCGCATCAGCGACCGGCTGCTCTTCGACGACATCCCCTACGTCCACGGCGCGGCGTCCGGCGCGCCCCTGGTGCGCGGCGCCCTGGCCACCCTCGAATGCCGCACGGAGCAACGGGTGCCGGCCGGGGACCACACCCTCGTCATCGGCCGCGTACTGACGGCGGAGGCGACCAGCACGGACGGCGGCCCGCTGACCTATTTCCGGGGCAGATACCGGCAGTTGGGGTGACCGCGAATTCGGTCGCCCGCCGGTGAGCGCTCCGCCTACCGTGCACCCATGACGACGACCACCACCGGCCCCGGTCCCCGCCTCGAAGAGATCACCCCGGCCAACTTCGAGGCAGCGACAGGCATTCGGGTCCGCCCCGACCAGGAATTCGCGGTCTCCCCCGTCGTGAAATCCCTCGCCGAGGCCTACGTCCATCCCGGCACCGCCTGGCCCCGCCTGATCGTCGACGAGGACCGCCCCGTCGGCTTCCTCATGGCCTTCTTCGACATCGACTGGAACCTGGACGGCACCGTCGTCCGTTCCGGCCTGTGGCGCCTGAACATCGCGGCGGACCAACAGGGGCGCGGCTACGGCCGGTTCGCCGTCGAGTCCGTCGCCGCCGAGATCCGCCGCCGGGGCGGCAAGGAGCTCTACGTCACCTGGCACGAGGGCCCGGGCGGGCCGGCCGGGTTCTACGCCGGCCTGGGTTTCCGCCCCAACGGCGAGCTGAGCGAGGGCGAGACGGTCGGCGTGCTGGAGCTGCCGTAGCCGCGCCTCACACGAGCCGTACGTCCAGCAGCGCCACCTTCTCCGGCTCCGTCACGATGTCGATGGCGGCGATGCGGTCGCCGACGAACGTGAAGGCGAGGGTGCGCACGGGACGGTCGTCGACGAGCAGGGCGATGCCCGTGACGCCGTCCACCAGTGCGGGCCACGCGAAGCTCGCGAAGTGCGCGAAGCTCGCCGCGCCGGACGCCACCGCGGTGGCACCCGCGGTCACCGTGTCCCCGGAGCGCGCCACCACGTCCGGGTCGAGGACCTTCACCAGCGCCTCGAAGTCGCCCTCCCGCACGGCGGCGAGAAACGCGTCGGCGACCACCCGCTGCCGTACCGGATCCCCGTCCGGCGCCGGCGCGCCCCGCACCCGCCGCCGCGCCCGGCTCGCCAACTGCCGTGCCGCCGTGGGCGTACGGCCGACGATGGACGCGATCTCCTCGAACGGCACCGCGAACAGGTCGTGCAGCACGAACGCGAGCCGCTCGGCGGGCGTCAGGGTCTCCAGTACGACGAGGAGCGCGGCCCCGACCGAGTCGGCGAGGAGCGCGTCCTGTTCGGGACCGGGCGCGGCGGCCGGGACCGGGGCACCGGCGTCGAGGGGCTCCTCGGCGCGGGAGGTGCGGGACCGGAGCATGTCGAGGCAGACCCGGCCCACGACGGTGGTGAGCCAGCCCCCGAGGTTCTCGACCCTTTCCGCGTCGGTCCGGCTCAGCCGTACCCAGGCCTCCTGCACGGCGTCGTCGGCCTCGGCGGACGAGCCGAGCATGCGGTGCGCCACGGCGTGCAGGCGCGGGCGGTGGGATTCGAACCGGGCGGCGAGAAATTCACCGTCCCGTCGTCGGGTGAATTGGCGGTGGAATTCGAAGTCGCCCACGGGTGAACACTCCTCGTCGCGGTCCGTCGTCACCGCTACGACGGAGCGCGGGCCGGGGATGTGACAGCCGGCGGCGGGAGCCGGGGATTATCCCCAGTCGCGCCCGGTCCGCCCCCGCTTGGTGTCGGAGCGGGCCTTCTTCTCGCGCAGCCGGCGTTCGTTGATGCCCCGGGGAATCCGGGTGGGCCGGCGCGGCTTGGGCGGTGGCGCGGTGGCCTCGGCGAGGAGCGCGGCGAGGCGTACGGCGGCGGTCTCGCGGTTGCGCCACTGGGAGCGGTGCTCGGAGGACCGTACGGTCACGACGCCGTCGACGAGCCGGGAGGCGAGGCGCTCCAGCGCGCGGGCCTTCCACACCTCGGGCAGGGCCTCGGTCTTCGCCAGGTCGAAGCGGAGCTCCACCTGGGAGTCGCTGGTGTTGACGTGCTGCCCGCCCGGCCCCGACGACCGCGAGAAACGCCACATGAGCTCGGCCTCGGGCAGGGAGACGGAGCCGCGGATGAGATAAGGACCGGACATGCCTCCATGGTCGCCTGCCTGTCCGGTCCACGTCACGCCAATTACCCCGGACGTTCCGGAAACGGCGGGAGAAGAGGCGGGCCAAAGGGCGGGTAAAGAAAGTAAAGCCACGTGGAACCTTCGATACCCCTCTTGGCGTTCATAGAGGTACCGGTAGCTTCGTCCCCAGTACGAAGCCCGCACCGCAACGAGGGAAGGACTCCCAACAATGGCTGTAAGCCTGTCCAAGGGTGGCAACGTCTCGCTCACCAAGGAGGCCCCGGGCCTGACCGCCGTCACCGTAGGCCTCGGCTGGGACGTCCGCACCACCACCGGCACGGACTTCGACCTCGACGCCTCCGCGATCGCGGTCAACCCCGAGGGCAAGGTCTACTCGGAGGGCCACTTCATCTTCTTCAACAACAAGTCGACCCCGGACCAGACCATCGTCCACACCGGCGACAACCGCACGGGCGAGGGCGCGGGCGACGACGAGGCGATCAACGTCAACCTGGCCGGCCTCCCGGCGGACGTCGAGAAGATCGTCTTCCCGGTCTCGATCTACGACGCGGAGACCCGCTCGCAGAACTTCGGCCAGGTCCGCAACGCGTACATCCGCATCGTGAACCAGGCGGGCGGCGCCGAGATCGCCCGCTACGACCTCTCCGAGGACGCGGCGACGGAGACGGCCATGGTCTTCGGCGAGCTGTACCGCAACGGCGCGGAGTGGAAGTTCCGCGCGGTGGGCCAGGGTTACGCCTCGGGCCTGGTCGGCATCGCCCAGGACTTCGGTGTGAACGTCTGACGGACACCCCGCCCGCAGTGCACTGTGCGAGGCCCCTGACCGCGTGACCGCGGCCGGGGGCCTCGGGCACAGGGAAGGGCGTTTCCGGAGATCCGGAGATCCGGAGATCCGGAGATCCAGGGGCCCACAGGGGTGTCTCAGACCCGTGTGGGAGTGTGCCGGGGTCAGCAGCGGCTGGACCCTGGAAGGACAGCGCACCATGTCGTTCGGACCGCCCTCGGCCGGTTTCGGGCCTCCCCCGCCCGCCGGTCCGCCCGCCTGGATTCCGCCGACCGAGACCGAGCGGGCCCTCGCCGGGGCCAGGGCGCGCGGCGACCGGCCCGCGTACTACGACGTACTCGCCCGGACCCACCTCTACTACGAGATGTCCCGCGAGGCCTACGACGCCCAACCCGACCGTGTGCACCGGGTGTTCATCCGCGACGTCCGACGCGGCACCCGCCACTGGGAGCTGTTCACCGACGGCATGCTCCCCGCGCCGCGCCCCGACATGGTCTACTCGCGCGCCTCGCTGCGCTGGATCGCCGACGCCTGGACCCCGCAGTGCCCGCCCACCCTCGTCGTCAACCCCGGCACCCCCTGCGAACTCCCCCTCCCCTACGGCCCCCCGGGCACCACGGACTGGTCGCGCGCGGCCGAACACATGGGCACGCCCGCCACCGCGATGCGCCTGCGCGCCCTGCACGTCGGCGGCGCGCTGCACGGCCCCGTCGCCCACGGCCTGGCCTGCGGAGCCCTCCTCTGCGTCAGCAACGGCTCGCTGTGGAACGCGCCGGCCTGGCACGGCAGCGGCTACGACGGCGAGCGCCGGCGGCTGCGCGAGTGGTGGGGCATCACCACCCGCGCCGAGTGGCAGCACCATCTGGGCAACCTGCTGGCCCGCGAAGCGTCCAGCTCCGTATGGGAGTTCGCGCTGAGCCTGCGCCGCACCATCGCCCGTGACTTCGGCGGCCACGTCGACACCGGCTACTGGCGCGAGGCCGTCGCCACCGTCATCCGCGCCGAGTCCGAGGGCTCCACGGTCATCACGGAGGACGGCGTCACGAAGACCGACCCGCGACCCGCCTCCGAGACCGAGGCCCGGATCGAGGGCGTCCAACGCCTCATCGGCCGCATCACCCGCTACGAGGCCCGGATGCGGGCCGACGGCATCCTCGACGAGAACCGCCATGTCACCTCCGTCGAGGCCTGGGACCTGGGCCGCGCCTCGAAGATGGCCCGCTGGGGACTGGGCGCCCGCTTCTGCACCCTCGCGGAGACCGAGTCGGCCCTGGTCCGCGCGGGCCGCGCCGCCACCCTCACCCACCGCTCCTGGCCGGACTTCTCGGCCGGCTACGTCCTCGGCCGCTGCCTCCACTTCGACGAGGAGGAGTTCGGCCCCTGGTACCAGGACATGGTCACCGCGCACCGGATCCTGCTGTCCGATCCGGGGAGCCCCTGGCTGAACATCCCCTTTCGGTAGGCGGAACACAGTCTGGCCGAGATCCGTCTCCTGGAGTCTGATGCGACGTCAGAACACCTCGGTTACAAGTCTGTTGAAAATTCACACGTACTGTGGTGATCAACACGGCGCCTGTCGGCGCCACTTATCCCACGGAGAAGTACCACGATGCGTCTGCTCCACGCCGCCACGGCACTCGCCGCCACGTCCGCGCTCGCCCTGGCGCTCACCGCCTGCGGGAGTGGGAGTGACAACGACACCGCGGGCGACCAGTCGTCCGCACCGACCTCCTCGTCCTCGGCCACCGCGGCCGACGGCGCCTCGGCCGAGAACGCGGGTGACACCAAGGACGCGGGCAGCAGCACCAGTGGAAGCGGCGGCAGCACCACAAGCGGCAGCAGCACCAGTGGCGGTACGGGAACGAGCACGGGCAGCGGCACGAGCCGTTGCCACACCGCCGGGCTGGGCTTCTCGTTCGGCTCCGGCGACGGCAAGGTCAGCAGCTCGGACGACCAGCAGCAGCTGGCCGTGGTGCTGAAGAACAAGACGTCCGCCGCGTGCACCCTCCAGGGCTTCCCCGGGGTCGACCTGAAGTCCTCCGGGGGAAGCTGGTCGCTGACCCGCAGCGGTGCGACGCCGAAGAAGGTCACCCTGGCCGCCGGCGACAGCGCGACGTTCACCATCAGCTTCCTGCCGTGGACCCAGGGCAGCGGCACCGAGTTCAAGGCCACCTCCGTCGTCGTCACGCCGCCGAACGAGACCACCTCGGCCACCCTGACCTGGCCGGGCGGCAGCGTCCTGCTCCAGGACGGCGCCACGCACCCCGGCACGTACACCGGCCCCGTCGGCAGCTGAGGTCCGCCGGACGGAAACGACGGACGCGACGACTGCCCTGGCGGTGATTCCGTGCCCTCGCGTGTAGCCCTCGTCGGTGCCGGCCGGATGGGGACACCTCTGTGCGGACGCCTCGTTGCGGCGGGTCACACGGTGACCGTTTCCGACCTGCGTCCCGAACGGGAGGAAGCGGTGCGCGCGTTGGGCGCGGACTGGGCGCCGTCCGTCGCGGCGGCCGCGGCCGGGGCGGACGTCCTGGTCACCGTGGTTCCCGGACCCGCCGAGGCGGCGGCAGCTCTGCCGGATGCCGTGTTCGCCGCCCTGGCGCCCGGGGCGGTGTGGATCGACATGACGAGCAACTCCCCTTCAGTCGCAAGGGAGTTGCGCGAACGCGCCGGCGCCCACGGCGTCGACGTCCTCGAAGCGCCCATGGGCGGCAGTCCCGACGACGCCGAACACGGGCGCGTGCGACTGTTCGTGGGCGGTTGTGCCGAAGTCCTCGACCGGTGCGGGCCGCTGATGGAGGCCGTGACGACACCGGACCGGATCCGCCACATGGGCGGCCCGGGAACCGGCTGCACGACGAAACTCCTCATCAACCTCCTCTGGTTCGGGCAGGCCGCGGCAACCGCCGAGGCCCTTCTGCTCGGCAGCCGAGCCGGCATCGACCTCGCGACCCTGCGGGACACGCTGGCCGGCAGCGCGGCGGGGAGCGACTTCATCCGCCGGGACCTGTCGGCGCTGTTCGCCGGGGACTACCTCCGCTCCTACGGCCTCGACCGCATCCACGACCAGCTCGAGGTCATCACCGGTGAGGCCCGCGACCTCGGTACCCCGCACGAGATGGCCGACACGGTACTGCGCATCCACCGGCTGGCCCTGGAACGCTTCGGCCCCGTGGACGGCGAACTCCTGGCCGTGGCCCTCCTGGAGGAGGCCGCCGGCACCCTGCTGCGCCCCTGACGGCCCCACCGGGCGCTCGGCCCGAGCCGCGCCCACCCTCTCCGGCGTCCGGACTCAGCAGTTGGCGAGCCACTTGTGGGACAGCACCTTGAGGCCGGGGCCGCCGCTGACACCAGGGCCCTTCACGCCCTGCCCTATGCAGCCGAGATACCCCGTGTAACCCGTTCCGGAATAGAGGCCGACCCCCTCGTACGAGGAAGAAGTCCCGTTGTTGTAGACCGACTTGACGTTGCGGTCGTCGGCCCATGAACACACCACGGATCCGCTGGTCCAGTTGTCGTCGGCGTTGCTCCAACTGCACCGGTTTCCGGTGTAGTTGATCTGGTCCCAGACGCACAGGCTGCCGGAAGGGCAACTCGCGGCGGCTTCGGCGGAACCCGGTGCCAACAGGCCCAGAGCCGCTACCGTGGCGGCGACGACGGTCGCGCTCAGAGTCCTGCGGACGGTGCGTGTCGTGACGTTCATTCATGGTCCTTTTCCGTGAGTGATCCGTCCGGCCGAGAACACGTCTCGGGCCGGCCCCTCGGCGGTGCGTGCACGGACTGTCGAACGCCGACCTTGTCGCGATCTTGTCGAAACCTTGCCGGACCTGTACGCGACTGCTGTGCGGCGCGTACGACGAGAACGGCGGAGCCCCCGGCGGCTAGCGTGCCCCCATGTTCCTCGAACCGCTCACGTCGACCGAGGCCGGCGCGCTGCCCGGTGAGCTGCTGACCGAACTCGCCGCCCTCTACGCCTCCAACCACGCGTTCCACGCCCTCAGCGGCGACTTCCCGGACCCGGAGGACATCCGGCCCGAGCAGGTGGCGACGGCGCTGGCCGACGAGCTGGCCGACCCGGAGGTGGAGGTGCTGCTCGCGCGCAGCGCGGGACGGCTCGTCGGCATCGCGATCACCCTCGGGACCCACCCTGACCCGGCCGACGAAGACCCCTGGATCGGCCTGCTGATGATCGACGCCACACAGCAACAGCAAGGCCATGGACGGCAGTTGGCGTCCCTCGTCGAAGACCGCTTCCGCACGGCCGGCCGAACCGCCGTACGCCTGGCCGTCCTTGACAACAACCCCCAGGCCCTCGCCTTCTGGACCACCCTTGGCTACGAGGTCATCGACCACCGCCCCGACCGCCAACTCGGCCGCCCCTGCGCGGTACTGCGCAAGCAGCTCCGCACAACCCGCCACTCCGCCCGCGTCGCGGTACTCGACCCCACCGGCGCCGTCTTCCTCTTCCGCTACGACGACGCCGAGACCGGCGGCACGTTCTGGGCCCTCCCCGGCGGCGGCCTCGAAGGAGACGAGACGCCGCGCGAGGCCGCCCTGCGCGAACTCCGGGAGGAGACCGGCTGGACCGACCTGGAACCCGGCCCCCTCCTGTCCACCAGAGAGGTCGACCTCACCTTCGCCGGCACCCCGACCCACCAGCACGAACGCATCTACGTCACCCACGGCCCCCACCGCGAACCCACCGGCACCCACCTCACCGCCACCCACACCCAGGAGGGCATCCGAGCCTGGCGATGGTGGTCCCGGGAGGAGCTGCGAGAGGCGACGGAGACCGTGTGGCCCGCCGAACTCGCCGTACTCCTCGACGAGTTGAACGAGAAGGGCGATGCGCCCTGAGGGTCGCCCGCTGACCGACCCGAGCCAGCCCGAGCCAGCCTGCCAGGGTCAGGCGTGGGCCGGCTTCCCGTCCCCGTACAGCCAGTCCCGCCAGATCACCCCGAAGTCCTTCCCCGGTGCCATCCGCTCCACGTAGGCCGTGAACTGCGCGGTGTCCGCGTTCCCGTGGCGGTGGGCGGCGGCCCAGCCCTGGACGATGTCGTAGAACCGGGCGTCGCCGACCGTCTGCCGGATCTTGTGCAGCACCATCGCGCCACGCTCGTAGACGGGGCTGTCGGAAATGTGCGCGGCGGAGCTGGGACGGGCCGGCGGGAAGGCCCAGACGGCGTCGCTCTCGGACGGGTCGTCGAAGTAGGTCCCGTCATAGAGCGCGTCAAACGACTCCTGAGCCGTGTCGCCGCCGTGGTCCTCGGACCAGAGCCACTCCGCATACGTGGCGAAGCCCTCGTTGAGCCACATGTCCCGCCAGGTCTTCGGGGTGACGGAGTCGCCGTACCACTGGTGGGCGAGTTCGTGGACGAGGGTGGCGGTGTCGGGGGCGCCGGGGAAGAAGGGGCGGTTCTGGGTCTCCAGCGCGTACCCCGCGTCACCCCGCCGGTCGACGATCGCGCCGGTGGAGGAGAAGGGATACGGGCCGAAGTTGTACTCCTCCCACTCCATGATCTCCGGGATCCGCGCCAGCACCTTGCGGCTCGCTGCCGCCTCCTGCGGATCGACCGCCACATAGACGGGAAGGCCGTTGCTCGTCGTCGTGCGGGTGATGTCGTAGTGGCCGATCGCGACCGTGGCCAGGTACGTCGCCATGGGCTGGGCGGTGCGCCAACGGTAGGTCGTCCGGCTCTTGTTGGTCGTCTCCGTCCTCAACTCCCCGTTGGAGACGGCCTGCAGACCCTTCGGAACGGTGATCGCGATGTCGTACGTCGCCTTGTCGGAGGGGTGGTCGTTGCCGGGGAACCACGCCATCGAGCCGACCGGTTCGCCCAGCGCCACCGCACCGTCCGCCGTACGCAGCCAGCCCTCCTCCGAACCGTCCGCGTCGGTGAGCGTCTCCGGGGCGCCGGAATAACGGACGGTCGTCTCAAAGGTCGCGCCCTCACGAAGGGCGGAGGACGGCCGGACCGTCAGCTCCTGACCGCTGCGGGTCCAGCGGGCTTTCCGTCCCCCCACCGTCAGCGACTCGACCGTCATGCCCTTGAAGTCCAGGTGGAAGGAGGAGAGTTCGGCGGTGGCGCGGGCCGTGATCGTCGCCGTGCCGGTCAGTTCAGGTGCGTCGGGGGTGTAGGCGAGGGCCAGGTCGTAGTGGGTGACGTCGTAGCCGCCGTTGCCCGCCTTCGGGAAGTACGGGTCCCCCAGGCCGGAACCGCCGCTCGCGCCCCGGGCACCCGACCCCGACCCCGAGCACGCGCTCAGGGCGAGGGCCAGCACACAGGCGAGGGCCACGGGAACAAGCCGTACGGATCGGGGCACGTCCGCGATCCTACGAGTCCGGAGCTCGTACGCTCGGCTCCATGCCCCGCTCCGCCAAGAAGCCCCGCCGACTCGTCGCCGACGGACGCACCTACCTCTGGAGCCTGCGCCACAGTCACACCGACGACAGCCACACCGACAGTCGGCCCGTGGACTGCGTCTGCGTCTGCGTCCACACCCTCACCCTGCGCCCCCAGCCGGCCGGCACCGGTGGGCCGCTGCGCATCGTCTTCGTCGCAGGACCGGGGCGGTACGTCCCGGGCGGCGCCCCTCTGGGCTCCGGGGACGTGGGGTACGTCCGGGGCGCCTCCCTCAACCTGCACGAACCCGGCGCCGTCCGCGCCCTGCTCGACGCGGCGTCGGCCCGAGGGTGGCTGCCACGAGCGGAAGAACCGCAGGCCGTGGAGGTCGACGGCTGGTCCCTCCTGGAGGCGGCAGCCGCCGCACGGAACAAGGACGGAGACCGTCCCACCGGCCGGCGCGAGTGATCGCTCCGGCTGCCGTCCGCCCTCCCGAACCGTGACACCATCACCTACGTGCTCGACATCGGCTACGCCCTCTCCAACCGCTTCCCGGACCCCCCGCAGACCGACTACCGGCGCGCCGACGTCCACGCGCTGCGGCACGACCTGTTCTGCGGTGACGTGTATCTCGCCGACACCAAGGCGGACCGTGAGGTGGCCACGGCCTGGGGCTGGGTGCCGGTGCTCGACTTCGCGTGGGCGCTGTGCGACATCGTGGAGCGGGTCGACCAGGACCCGGCGGGTTCGCGGGCGTCCCGCCCGCAGCGGGCGGAACTGGACTTCACCGAGTCCACGGACCGGATGCTCTTCGAGCGCCGCTTCGGCTGGGTGGACGTGGAGGCCGACTGGATGCGGCGCGACGAGGAGCCGCTGACCTTCTCGCACACCGAACTCCGCCGCGAGGCAAGGGACTTCCTGCACGACCTGATCGCCGACCTGGTCGACATGCACGAGGACCTCGGCGAGAACCCGGCGATCTGGACGCTTCAGGCGAAGTTCCCCCGGGTGCGGTGAGCGACCGGGGGCTGCGCCCCGGAGTCCCTCAGCCCTCCACCCGGATCCCCATCTGCACCGCCAGCACCGGCGCCAGATCCAGCAGTTGCCCCATGCTGATCACGGCCCCCGACAGCCGGTCGATGCCCCGCGTGATCTCCAGCTCGGCCGCCCCGCGCAGATCCACGTCGGTGAACGTCACCCCCGTGAAGTCCACCCCCTTCAGCGCGCAGTCCACGAACTCGACCCGCTCCAGCCGGGCATCGAGGAAGTCCGGCTCCACGAGCACACACCCCTCAAAAACCACATCCCGGAGCCGCGCCTTGCGCAGATTCAGGTAGTCGATCTTCCCGCCCCGAATCACCACCCGCTCCAGCACGGCACCGTGCAACTGCACACCCCCCATCCTGGCGTCGACGATCTCGACATCGCGCAGGGTCGACTCCGCGAGGTCGGTGCCGACACCCCGTATGCCGGTGAGGACCGAGTCCAGTACCCGGGCGTGGTGCAGCCGCGTCTCGTCCAGCGCGCAGCCCGTCAGCGCGCAGTCCATGAACCGGGCGCCCCCGCCGTCCTGCCCGGCGAAGTCCGCGTCCTTGATCTCGAGCCCGTCGTAGTCCCCGTCAGGCTCCAATTCCCCACCCCCATAAGCCTCCAGCGCCGGCAACCGCACCTCCGGCCGCCGCGCCCCCTTCACTCCACCCGTCCCGCCAGCCGCTCTCCTCGCCATGCCCCCATCCTGCACCCCACCACTGACAACGGGACCGGCGAACCCTTGACCTCAAGCATGCTTGAGGTCGAAGAGTGACCTCCATGCATGCCATACGACTCCACGCCTTCGGCCCCGCCGACAACCTCGCCTACGAATCCGTCGACACTCCCTCCCCCGCCCCCGGCCAGGTCCGTATCACCGTGGCCGCCGCCGGCGTCCACCTCCTGGACACCGCGCTCCGCAGGGGCGAACAGGGCCCGCTGCCCGAACTCCCCACCCTCCCCACGATCCCCGGCCGCGAGGTCGCCGGAGTGGTCGAGTCGCTCGGGGAGGGGGTCGCGGACCTGTGGCTGGGGAAGCGGGTGGTGGCCCACCTCGGATTCGCACCCGGCGGCTACGCCGAGTCGGCCGTGGTCGACGTCGACCGGGTGCACGAGATCCCCGCGAACCTGGACTTCGACCAGGCCGTGGCCATGATCGGAACGGGCCGTACGGCGATGGGAATCGTGCAGTTCAGCGAGCTGAGCACGGACTCCGTGGCCATCGTCCCGGCCGCCGCCGGAGGACTGGGCACCCTCCTGGTCCAGTACGCCAAACACGCCGGCGCCACCGTGATCGGCCTCGCGGGCGGCCCCGAGAAGGCAGCCCTCGCACGGGCGAACGGCGCCGACCTGGCCGTCGACTGCACAACCCCGGACTGGCCGGAGAAGGTACGAGCCTGGCTGGACGGCCGACACGCGACCACGGTGTTCGACGGAGTGGGCGGAACGGTCGCCCGCAAGGCGACGGACCTGCTGGGCCCCGCCGGACAGCACATCGTCTTCGGCTGGTCGAGCGGAGAACCGTACGAAACCGAACACGCATCCGAACGAGTGCTCGGCCCCGCGATGATGCAGAAGACCGGCGGCCCGAGCCCCGTCCGCACCCTCGAACTCCGGGCCCTCACCGAGGCCGCCGAGGGCCGCCTCGTACCGGCCGTACAACGGTTCCCCCTGTCCGCGGCAGCACAGGCGCACCAGGCACTCGAGACCCGGCGGACGACCGGAAAGGTGGTGCTGGAGCCGTGACCCCACCGAACCACCCACCCGCAGATGCGATACATACCGATTCATGGTCTTCTGGGCAGATGAGCGTCACCCAAACAGGTGAATCATCGACCGCGGAGTCCGATCCCCGGCGTTGGTGGGGCCTGGTGATCATCGCTCTCGCGCAGCTGATGGTCGTCCTCGACGCGACGATCGTGAACATCGCGCTCCCGTCGGCACAGCACGACCTGGGCATGTCCGACGGCAACCGCCAATGGGTCATCACCGCCTACACCCTCGCCTTCGGCGGTCTGCTCCTGCTCGGCGGCCGGGTAGCCGACCTCGTGGGCCGCAAGCGAACGTTCATCATCGGCCTGATCGGCTTCGCCGGGGCCTCCGCGCTGGGCGGCGCGGCCACCACCTCGGGCATGCTCTTCGGCGCCCGAGCCCTCCAGGGAGTCTTCGCGGCAGTCCTGGCCCCCTCCGCCCTCTCTCTCCTCACCACCACCTTCACCGACCCGAAGGAACGCGGAAAGGCCTTCGGGATCTACGGCGCACTCGCGGGCAGCGGTTCGGCGATCGGCTTCATCGCGGGCGGCCTGCTCACCGAGTACCTGAACTGGCGCTGGTGCCTCTACGTCAACATCCCCATCGCGGTCATCGCCGTCTTCGGCGCCGTAGCCCTCCTCCACGACCGCCCCGGCCACACCGGCGCCCGCCTCGACGTACCCGGCGTCATACTCGGCTGCGGCGGACTGGTGGCCATCGTCTACGGTTTCAGCGAGGCGGAACCACGAGGCTGGACGGACTCGATGGTGCTCGGCCTGTTCGCGGCCGGTGTCGTGCTTATCGCGTCCTTCGTGTGGTGGCAGACAAGGGCACCCAGCCCCCTCCTCCCCCTGCACATCATCAAGGACCGCAACAGGGCCGGCTGCTTCCTCACCATGGGCCTGGCCGTGATCGGCATGTTCGGCATGTTCCTGTTCATGACCTACTACCTCCAGGTCATCCTCAAGTACTCCCCCGTGAAAACGGGCCTGGCCTTCCTCCCCCTCACGGTCGCGATCATCATCGGCTCCACCCAGATCTCGGCCCGCCTGATGCACCACGTACCACCGCGCACCCTGATGGTGCCGGGCGCGATCCTGGCCGCAGCGGGCATGTCCTTCTTCACCCGCCTGACCGTCGACTCGGACTACGCGACGGAACTGCTCCCCGGCCTGATCCTGATGGGCCTCGGCATGGGCCTGATCTTCATGCCGGTCTTCGCCACCGCCACCGCAGGCGTAGCCCCCCAGGACTCGGGCGTGACGTCCGCAACGGTCAACACGTCACAACAGGTGGGCGGTTCGATCGGCACGGCCCTCCTCAACACGATCGCCACCACCAGCAGCACGGCCTACATCACCGCCCACCTCCACAACCCGGCCCACAAAGCCCTGGTCACCAGCAAGGGCATAGTCCACGGCTACACGGTCGCGATCTGGTGGGCCGTAGCCGTCATGCTCCTGGCAGGCCTGGTAGCGGGCCTGATGGTGACGGCACGAGCACCGAAGCACAACACGACACCGCAGACACAGCCGAACGAGTCGGAGCCGGCGATCTGATCAGCCGCGTACGGCGCGAAGGTGACGTGTCGGGGGGTGTCCGCCCGCAGCGGTTGGCGCGTCAACACCCTCAAATTCCTGCGAGACCGATTCCGCGCCGTTCCGAGGACGGACACCCCCCGACACGGCACCGACCCACAACGAACCGCAGGCGACCCACCCACACACCCGCAGATCTCAGTGGCGCCCGGCCACCCGATCGGCAATCCGCGCCAACCGCGAAGACTCCGCACCATGCCCGCCCAGTTCACGCCGGTCCGCCGCACGATAGGTCGCGTACATCCCCTGCACCCCCAGCCAACGGAACGGCTCCGGCTCCCACTTGCGCACCTTGTGGCCGACCCACGGAAGACCGGTCAGATCAGTAGCCGCACCCTCCCCGGAATCCAGCCGAACCAGATCCCGCAAGGTCCGAGCCGCGAGGTTGGTGGTCGCCACCCCCGAGCCGACATAACCACCGGCCCACCCCAGCCCCGTAGCCCGATCCAAAGTCACCGTCGCACACCAGTCGCGCGGCACCCCGAGCACCCCCGACCAGGCATGCTCGATCCGCAGCCCGGCCAGCGACGGAAAGAACCGCACGAGAATCTCCCGCAGCGCCTCGACAGTCGCCGCCTGCGTCCGACCGTCGTTGTCGGTCCTCGACCCGAACCGATACGGCACCCCACGCCCGCCCAACGCGATCCGCCCATCGGCGGTCCGCTGCGCGTACATGTACGCGTGGGCCATGTCGCCCAGCGTCTCCAGCCCGTCCCACCCCACCGAAGCCCACTGCTCGTCACTGAGCGGCTCGGTGGCGATCATCGAGGAGTTCATCGGCAGCCAGGTCCGCCGCTGCCCCTTGAGACTCGCGGTGAAGCCCTCCGTGCACCGCAGGACATAGGGCGCACGCACACTGCCGTACGGCGTGACCGCGCACCGGGGCCGGATCTCGGTCACGGGCGTCGACTCATGGATGACAACGCCCAGCGCCTCGGCGGCCCGCGCCAGCCCCTTCACCAGTTTCACCGGATGCAGCCGAGCCCCGTGCGGAGTCCACGTCGACCCGACCGCGTCCGCGACGCGAATCCGCTCGGCGGTCTCACGGGCGCCGTACAACTCCCGGTCCTTCTCGCCGTACGACAGCTCGTGCTCGTGAAAGGCCTTCAGCCGGGCCAACTGCGCGGGCGTACAAGCGACTTCGAGCACACCACCCCGATGGATGTCGGCCTGGATCCGCTCCACGTCCGCGACCTTGACGACCTCGGCAACGGTGTCGTTCATGGCCTTCTGCAACCGTACGGCGGCTTCAGCCCCATGGAGTTTGGCGTACCGGTCCCGCCCGGCGATCCCGTTGTACAGCCACCCGCCGTTGCGCCCCGAGGCGCCGTAGCCGCAGAACTTCTGCTCCAGGACCGTGACGCGAAGAGAAGGATCGGCCTTCTTCAAGTAGTAGGCGGTCCACAGCCCCGTGTACCCACCGCCGACGATCACGACATCGGCGGAGGCGTCACCGCCGAGGGGCTCCCGCCGCGCGGGAAGCCCGTCGTCCGCGTACCAGAAGGAGACGCCACCGTTCACGACACCGCTGACCGAACCGCTTGCCGAGCTGCTCATATCCGGACGCTAACCCCTGAGGGCGGCCACTGTCTCCTTCGGATTCCATGCTTTTCCGCACCCTCTGACCAGCGGATAACACGCCAGCCCGATCGCCATGGAGGTGAAATGCCCGAGATCGGTGAACGTCCGATGGGTAGCCAGCGGCACCCCATAAACAGCCAGCACAACCACCAGATACAGATACCGCCAAGGCACGGCGATCCGATACACCAGCACACCCACCACCCCCGCCAGCGCGTAACTCACCCCGATATCAAGGGTGTCGACGGACGGCTGCGGCGCCATACCGTTCTTCACGGCCCACAACAACGCCCCCTCGCTGATCAGCGAGGCCAGCACATGCGCGGCCACACACACCATCAGCCACCGCGCAGTCCCCAGCCACCGCTCCGCCTGCGCGTGGAACACCGTGTAGAGCACGGCGTACGGGAGCCAGCGCCCCCCGTCGATCCACATCGCGCTGGCGAACAGCACCCGCACCGGGTTGTTGGACAACTCGTGGATGTTGGTGGACCGCTGCCGCAGGAAGTCCTGCTCGAAATCCGGCGACATATGGTGCATGGCGACCGTGGTGACAAAGAGAATCCCCAGCCAGACATACGTGCCGGGGGCGCTGCGGACGTAAGTCCACACCCTGTGGAGGCCCCGGGTAATTCGCATGAGCCGATTCACGCACGCAAGTATCGTCCGAGGCGTGATCGACATTCCGGCCGGCCTAGCCGCCTCCCAGCAGAGGTTCAACGGCGAGGCCGGCCGGGCCTTCGTCGCCGAGCTCCCCCAGCGGGCGGCCGACTTCCTCTCCCGCTGGTCACTACGGCTCGACGGCCCGTCCCACTACGGCATGTGCGCCCTGGTCCTCCCCGTACTGCGCGCCGACGGCACCCGGGCCGCGCTGAAACTCCAGTACCTGGACGACGAGACGGCCGGCGAGCCGATCGCACTGCGCGCTTGGGCCGGCGAAGGCGCCGTAAAACTTCTGAAGTACGACAACACAACCGGCACCCTGCTCCTGGAACGCCTCGACGCGTCCCGCGCCCTCACCCACGAACCGGACACGCGCACCGCGACCCTCGTCATCGCCCGCCTCCTGGCCCGCCTGACGACGGTATCCGCACCACCGGAGCTGCACCGGAGCCTCGGCACACTGACGACGGCCATGCTGGAACGCACCCCCGCAGCCCTCCACCGCCTCCCGGACCCGTCCGACCGAGACCTGCTCGCGGACTGCGCGGCGGCCGTACGCGAGGTGGCCGCGGAGCCAGGAGACCGCCTGCTGCACTGGGACCTGCACTACGACAACGTCCTCGGCACCGACAGCCCGAACCGCGACGATCGCGGCCCCTGGCTGGCGATCGACCCCAAACCGCTGGCGGGCGACCCCGGTTTCGAACTCTTCCCGGCCCTGGACAACCGCTTCGAGCCCGACGAAATCCGTTGGCGCTTCGACGCCATGACCGACGTGATCGGTATCGACAGGGCACGCGCACGGGCCTGGACGCTGGGCCGGGTGCTGCAGAACACGCTGTGGTCGATCGAGTCCGGCCGACCACCGGCATCCGACCACCTGGAGATCGCCCGCCGGCTGCGCGGCTGACCGACCACCGTTCGATACAACCCCTGGTTGTGGCTGTGCGGCGGGTCGGTTGTTTGACCTGTGGCGGTGGCACTCGCTTGGATCCCTGAGGTCAACGCGGGGTTGTTCGGCAGACCTCAGCAGACTTCGGCAGAGGGAGTGCGGTGGCCAGGCGAGCGCTGGGCCGGCAGTTCGGCTGGCTGTGGGCGGCGTTCGCGGTCAGTTCCTACGGCACCGGCCTCGGCTTCGGCGCCTTCTCCGTGCTGGCGATCATCGTGCTGCACTCCGGCCCGACCCAGGTGGCGGTACTGGCCGCCTCCGGGCGGGCCGTGGGCTCACTGATCGCGGTGCCGCTCGGCCCCTGGGTGGAGTTCCGCCGCAAACGCCCGGTGATGATCGCGATGGACCTGACCCGTTTCGCGGCCCTGCTGAGCATCCCGGTCGCCTACGCACTCGGCGGGCTGACCTTCGCCCAGCTCCTCCTCGTCTCCATCACCGTCGCCGCCGCGAACATCGCATTCAACGCGGCGAGCGGCGCGTACCTGAAATCCCTGGTCCCGTCCGAGGACCTGCTCGTCGCGAACGCCCGCTTCGAGTCCACGACCTGGACCTCGACCATGCTCGGCCCTCCGCTCGGCGGGGCCGCGATCGGCATGCTCGGCCCGGTGACGACCGTAGTGGCCGATGCGGTCAGCTACCTGCTCTCGGCCCTCGGCATCCGCGCCATCGGCGGAACGGAACCGCACCCCGCCCGAACCGGCGCACCACGACTCCGCGCGGGCGACCTGCTCGACGGCTGGCGCTACATCCTCGCCCACCCCACCCTCCGCCCCCTGCTCCTCAACGCGATGACGGTCAACGGCCTGATCATGGCCTCCGAGCCGCTGCTCGCCGTCCTCATGCTGGGCCAACTCGGCTTCGCGCCCTGGCAGTTCGCGCTCGCGCTCGCGGCCTCCTCCGGCGCCGGCGGCTTCGTCGGCTCACGCCTCGCACGCCCGCTGGCGGCCCGGTTCGGAGAGCACAGGGTGCTGCGGACCTCCGGAACGCTGCGCGCGTGCTGGCCGCTGGGACTGGCGTTCGTCGGCCCCGGGGTCCCCGGCCTGCTCCTCGTCGCCGCCCTCCAACTCGCCCTGGTGACCTGTATCGGCGTCTTCAACCCCCTCCTCGCCACCGCCCGCCTCACCCGGACCGCCCCGGACCGCGTGGCCCGTACCCTCACCGCGTGGTCGGTCAGCACCAGCGCGGCGATCGCACTGACGACGGCCGCGTGGGGATGGGTGGCCGCGGCCACGACCCCCCGCACGGCGATCGCGCTGGCCGGAGTCCTCCTGCTGGCCAGTCCGCTCCTCCTCCCCCGCCGCGAGCCAGCCGAACGGGACGTGGACCCGAGCCCGTCTTCTACTCTCTCCGCATGATCCGCACCGCGAACCCCACCGACATCCCCGTCATCCACGCCCTGATCCGCGAACTCGCCGCCTACGAGAAGGAACCCCAGGAGGCGAGGGCCACTCCGGAACAGCTCCACGAGGCCCTCTTCGGCGAACACCCCGGCGCCCACGCCCACATCGCGACCGACGACACCACCGGCGAACCGGTCGGCTTCGCCCTGTGGTTCCTCAACTTCTCGACCTGGCGCGGAGTCCACGGCATCTACCTGGAGGACCTCTACGTCCGCCCCACCGCCCGCGGCTCCGGCCACGGCAAGGCCCTCCTCACCGAACTCGCCCGCATCTGCGCGGCCCGCGGCTACGAACGCCTGGAGTGGTCCGTCCTCAACTGGAACACTCCGTCGATCGCCTTCTACGAATCACTGGGCGCCCGCCCCCAGGACGAGTGGACGGTGTACCGGCTGACGGACGACGCGCTGAGCGCACTGGCCGGGAACTGACGGCCGACGGTGCGAATTCGCGCACACGATCATGCGCGGACTGGGCAGGGTCCCCGCATGAGCTTCACGAATATGCCAACTTTCTTACCGGGCCTCGAACTCTCCCGCCGTTTCTACACAGAAACCGTCCGCCCCCTCCTCGAAGAGGCCGCCCCCGGCCTCCCCCACTCCGCCGCCCGCATCGGCGGCGGCTCCGAGGTCCTCGGCTACGACACCCCCCGCTCGCGGGACCACGGATGGGGCCCGCGCCTCCAACTCTTCCTCCGCCAAAGGGACTTGACCCGGCACGCGGGCCGTATCAGACACCACCTCGCCGAACACCTTCCGAGAACCTTCCACGGCCACCCCACCCACCACTGCGTCGAAGTCACCCACACCACCGCGTGGTTCACCGACACCCTCGGCTTCGACCCGACCGACGGCATGACGCCCACCAACTGGCTGACCACCCCCACCCACCTCCTCACGGAGGTCACGGCGGGCGCGGTGTTCCACGACGGCCTCCACCAACTCGGGCCCCTGCGCCACGACTTGCGCTGGTACCCGCACGACGTCTGGCTGCACGTCCTGGCCCGCGAGTGGCGGCACGTCACCGACCGCGAGGCCTTCGTGGGCCGCTGCGGCGAGGTGGGCGACGAGCTGGGTTCCGCGGTGGCCGCGGCCCACCTGAGCCGCCGCCTGATGCGCCTGTGCCTCCTCATGGACCGCCGCTACCCGCCGTACGACAAATGGCTGGGCACCGCCTTCGCCCGCACGACGGCCGGCCACCGTCTCACCCCGGTCCTCACCTCCGCCGTCACCGCCACCGACTGGGGGACCCGCGAGAAACACCTGGCCTACGCCTACGAAGCCGTGGCGGGCATCCACAACCAGCTGAACCTGACCGACCGCGTCGACCCGACGACCCGCCCGCACCCCTCCGGCCCGTTCCGCGTCCTGACCGCCGAACGCTTCACCGCCGCCCTCCTCGCCCGCGTCACGGACCCGGCGCTGAGACACCTGCCCGAGCGCCGGGTCCGTGACGCGGGCGAGCAGCGAGAGCGCGGATGCTGACGGACTGTCGTCGTCCGCCGTGGCCACGACGATCCGCTGCCCCTCGCCCTCCGGAACGCCCAGGGACTGGAGGTTGAGCTCCATGCGCCCGACGACCGGATGGTGCATGCGGTAGCTCGCGAGGGCCCACTTCCGGACCCCGTGCTCGGCCCACATCGTGGCGAACTCCGCGCTCTTCATGGCCAGTTCGCCGATGAGCGAGGCCAGCCGGGGGTCGTCGGGGTGCTGCCCGGCGGCGAGCCGCAGCTTGCCGACCACGTTCCTGGCCTTCTTCGGCCAGTCCACGAACAGGTCCCGGGTGTGCGCGTCCAGGAACACCAGCCGCGCCATGTTCGGCCGCAGATCGGCCTGTTCGGGGATCCGTACCTCCAAGTGCCCGGCGAACAGGGCGTGTCCGGTCCGGTTCCAGGCCAGTACGTCGCTACGACGGCCGAGCACGATCGCGGGCGCGTCACCGAGGGCGGCGAGGAGCTGCCGGGTCGCGTCACCGGCCCGCTCCGGCGCGGACCGGCGCGGGGTGGCGACCCGCCGCGCCGCACCGGCCAGGTCGTGCAGATGGACACGCTCCACCTCGTCGAGCCCGAGCGCACGGGCCAGCGCCTCCAGCACCTCCACCGACGCGTTGAGCGAACTCCCCTGCTCCAGCCGCGTGTAGTACGACAGCCCCACCCCGGCCAGCCGGGCCAACTCGTCCCGCCGCAGCCCCGGCACCCGCCGCCGCTCCCCGTACTCCGGAATCCCCACGTCCGCCGGCCGCAACCAGGCCCGACGGCTCCTGAGGAACTCTCCCAACTGCGGCTTGCTGTCCATGGGCCGAGTATCCGGGAAGGGGGTGGCGGGGTGCCTGCCCCTGGCATGGGCAGGCAGGGCGGCATCGGCCCCGGTTATTCGGGGAGCAGGTGGGTCCGGCGCTCGTTCGGCGTGAGCGTGCGGAAGATACGTTTCCTGGCGGTCGCCAGCAGGGCGTCGAGGTCTCCCTCGGCACCCCAGACGCGTACGGTCCCGTCCTCGGAGGCGGTGGCCACCCGGCGGCCGTCGGGGAACCAGGCCAGCCGCTGGACCCGGTCCCGGTGGATGCCGATCACCCGGTGCTCCCGCCCGGTGCGCGCGTCCCACAGCCGCACCGTGCGGTCGTCGGAGGCCGTGGCCAGCAGCCGTCCGTCGGGGGAGTGGGCGACGGCGCGGATGCGTGCCTCGTGGCCGCGCAGCTCGGCGGCCTGCTCGCCGGTGGCGACGTCCCACAGCCGTACCGTGAGATCGGCCGAGCTCGTCGCCAGCCGGGCGCCGTCCGGGGCGAACGTGACCGCGTCGACCCAGCTCTGATGCCCGGTCAGCCGGTGCCGCAGGGTGGCCGAGGCGACGTCCCACAGCTGCGCCGTGTGGTCGTCCGAGCCGGTCGCCAGCAGATCGGCGCGGGGTGACCAGGCCACCGCGCAGACCCACTGGGAGTGCTCGCCGTACCGGCCGAGCACCTGCCCGGTCCCGGCGTCGAGCACGGTGGCCCGCCGGTCCCGCCCGGCGAGGGCCAGGCGCCCGCCGTCCGGTGACCAGGCCAGTGCCTCGACGGTCTCCTCGGTGGTGAAGACGGTCTCCGTCCCGGCTTCCGCTCCGGCCCAGGTGCCGTCGGCGGCGGGTTTCCAGATCCGGACCGTGTCGTCGTCCGCGCAGCTCGCCAGCGCCCCGCCGTGCGGGTGCCAGCGCAGGTCGTTGACACTGGTGCCGTGCCCGGCCAGGGCGACCACCGGGCTGCCGTCGGGCGCGCCCCAGACCCGCACCACACCGTCGACGTCCCCGGAGGCGATCAACTCCCCGTCCGGGCTCAGGTCGAGGCCGGTGACCAGGCCCGGATGCCGGGCCGTGGCGTACAGCTCCGCGCCGGGGACGTCGACCGACCAGATCCGGGCGGCGCCGTCCTCCGCACCGGCCGCCAGTTGCTCTCCGGCCGGGGACCAGGCCACGGTCTCCACCCGGGTGGCGTGACCGCAGAGTCTGGCCCGCACGTCGCCGTGGTCGAGCGTACGGACCCTCACCTCGGGCCCGCGTGTGGACAGCGCGAACTGGTCGCCGGCCGGTGAGCAGCGCAGGCTGACGATCAGTTCGTCGCGCTCGGGAAAGGTCCGCCGCACCTGGCCGGTGGCGGCGTCGATCACCTTGATCCACTGCTCGCCGGAGACCAGGAAGGCCCCGTCCACGGTCCAGCCGAACGGCGTGGCATGGCCCGAGGGCCGGTCCCCGACCCGCTGCGGCCGCCAGTTCTCCCGCGTCCAGAGGATGTAGCTGCGGTCGTAGGCGGCGGAGAGCAGCCGAGTCCCGTCCGGGGACCACGCCAGCTGGTATATCTCGCCGCTGTGCCCGGCCGGTTCGGCGACCTGGGCCCACCCGGCGGTGGCGAAGATCCGGATGCGCCGGTCCCTGGAACAGGTGGCCAGCAGCTCGCCGTCGGGCGAGAACGCGACGTCCCGCACGGTGTCGGTGGCCGCGTCGAGCACGGCGACGGTCCGGCCCGTGGCCGGGTCCCAGACCCGGGCCGTACGGTCCCGCGACCCGGTGGCCAGCAGCCGCGCGTCCGGCGACCAGTGCACCGCGACGATGCCGTCGCCGTGGCCTTCCAGGACCGCGCCCGCCGCCCCGGTGGCCGCGTCCCACAGACGTACGGTGCCGTCGAGCGAACCGGTCGCCAGCCAGACACCGTCCGGGGACCAGGACATCGCGCGCACCCCGGCCCGGTGGCCGGTCAGCACCGCCCGGGTGTGGTTGTGGGCCAGCGCGGTCATCAGCGCGCGCACCGCCGTCGAGGTGGGCGGGCACTCGGTGAGGACGGTCGCGGCCAGCAGGGTGCCGAACTCGGGTTCGCGCTCGGCGTTGGCCAGGACGTACTGGCCGATCGACTCCGAGACCCGCAGCAGGAAGTCCCGGTCCCGGCTGCGCGAGGCCACGACCAGTTCCCGCACCGCCACCGTCGCACCGTCCGCGGTCTCCAGACCGGCCAGCCAGCGCCCGGCGACCGCCAGCCGCTCGCCGGTGAGCAGGTAGTCGGGGCTGCGTCCCGAGGCCTGCCAGTCCGCGGCCCAGCGTTCCAACTCGCTGCGGCTCTTGAGGAGTTCGGCCCGGACCGTCACCTGCTGCTGGAGCGGCGGCCACTGCCGGAACAGCGCCTCGTGGGCGACCTGGACCGCGGGCACGTCGTCGACTCTCGTGACCACCAGCAGCCGGGCCGCGTCGAAGGGCCGCAGGATCTCCCGCTCGGTCGGCGAGAGCTCGGCCGTAGGAACCCGGCGTTTGACCGGTTCGCCCGCCTCCATCCCCACCAGGAGCAGCAGCGCGGTCAGCACGGTGTCCGCGCCGTGCTCGTCGACGACCGTGGCGAAGACCTCGTCGGCCTGACGGGCGAGGGCGCCGGTGACGCCGCCGAGCGCCAGATAACTCTCCTTGGTGGCGATCTTGGAGTCGCCGACCGAGAGGTAGAGTTCCCGCAGCAGATAGGCGAGGAGCGGCAGCGCGTCGGCGGTGCCGGTGTCCTCCACGATCCGCGCGACCAGTCCCGGCTCGAACGCGCCGCCGGCCAGCCGGGCGGGCTGCTCGACGGCGGCCACCAGTTCGGCGGTGCTCATCGTGCCGAGGGCGGTGGGAGCGGTGAACAGCTCCTGCTGCGCCGAGGCGAGGAACTCCGGCAGGAACTCCACGCGCAGGGTGGCCACCACCCACAGCCTGCGGTCCTCCCGCAGCGCCTCGGCCAGCCCGGCCAGGAAGCGCTCGCGCCGCTCCGGCGGCGAGGCGGTCACCAGTTCCTCCAGCTGGTCGACGACCAGCAGGGTGCGCCCGGATCTGACCGCCGCCGCGCCACGGGGCCTGGCCGCCAGCGCCTCCTCCAGATGCCGCAGGGGGTCGGCGCCGGGCACGATCACCGGCAGCAGCCGCCACCGGGACTCCAGCAGCCGGGGCAGCACGCCCGCGTGCACCAGCGAGCTCTTGCCGCTGCCCGAGGTGCCGGTCAGACAGACGAACCGTTCCGCCGGCTGCTGCGCGGACAGGTGCAGCCGGCGGATGATCCCCGCGATCTCGTCCTCCCTGCCGAAGAACACCGCCGCGTCACCGCGGTCGAAGGCGGCCAGTCCCGGGTAGGGGGTGCGGTCGCTGCCCCAGGCGGGTCGCGGAGCGGCGGGGTTCGAACGCTTCTGGACGACCACCTGCCCGGCGATCACCACGCAGACCAGGACCACCACCGCCAGCGGCGCGATCCGGCTGACCAGCCTGACGGCCGGCGACTGCGCCCCGTTCGCGGCGAAGTTGGCCAGGACCTCCAGCAGGGTCGCCGAGACCAGCACGACAATTTGCACAGGAAGCAACGAGCGCTGCCGCATGAATCCCCCAAATGCCCTTTGTCATCAGCATCCTGACACTTCACCAGGCGCCGTGTCAGGAGCACGTCGGCGGTCGACGGCGGGCACGCGGGAGCGTGAATCCGCCGGTGCCCTCACAGCGTTCGTTTCACTGCCTGACCGGCGTATGCCCGTTCATGGTGAAGCGGGCGCCGCACTGCTCGTCGGAGCGGTCGCTCGCGTTCCAGACGCAGATCCACATCGTGGTGCCGACGTCCGGGATGAAGTTTGTTTTCGCGGCGCCCACGGAGGCCTGGAAGGTGTACGCGATGCCGTCGCTGCGGTAGAGCTCGGCGCCGCAGTCCTGGCCCAGGGAGGTGTTGAGGACGCCCGCGAGTTCACCGGAGCCGTTGTCGTCCAGCCAGGCGGAGCAGGCGGCGTCGTTGCCGACCCAGGAGGTGTCCGCCTCGGAGCCCTTGACCTGGGCCGGGTCTTCGTTGCCGCTGATGCCGCTGATCGACGACGAGGTGACGTGGGTGGGGGCCGCCGAGGTCGTGGCGGTCGTCGTCGCGGGGCCGGAGGGCGAACGCGGGTTGTCGGACGTGCTCGGCGGGACGGTCGTATGCGTGCCGGTCGCCACGACCGGGGTCGGGCGCCCGGACTCCGCGGTGGGCGAGGCCGAACCGCTCGGGCTCGCGGAGGACGTCCGGGTCGTCCCGGCCACGGGCTCGCCGCTGATCGAGGCGCTGCCGGACGGATGCGCGGCGCCGTTGTGCCGGGAAGGGGACGGTGCGAGCACGAAGGCCAAGACGGCGCCGAGGGCGATCACCGCGGCGATCGTGAGCAGGAGTGGGAGCGGGCGTTTGTGCCGGGGGCGGGGTAACTCGGTGGACGGGGACGTGGTTTCCGGCGCCGGATCGGCCGGCGGGTTCGGCGCCCGGTCCACGTCCGCCTTCAGGTTCGGCGTCCGGTCCGGGGTCGGGCTCGGCGTCGGGTCCGCACCCACGGCCGGCGTCCAGTCCGCGTCCGCGTCCGCGCCCACGTCCAGCGCCGGCCTCCGGTCTACGTCCGCCTTCAGGTTCGGCGTCCGGTCCGGGGTCAGGTTCGGCGTCCGGTCCGGGGTCAGGTTCGGCGTCCGGTCCGCGCCCACAGCCGCGCCCAGGACCGGCCTCCCGTCCGCGTTCGCGTCCAGCGCCGACCTCCGGTCCCCGTTCTCGCTCGCCTCCGCGCCCCGCTCCGGCGGCGGGACCGTCTCCAGTTTGCCGACCGGTGTCGCCGCGAAGGCGCGGCGCGCGGCGATGCGGGACAGGGCCTCGGAAGGCCAGGTGGGAGGAGGGGCGGGCAGGTGGGCGCGGGCCGTGGCCGCGACCTCGGCGGCGGTGGGGCGGGCTCCGGGGGCGGTCGCGAGGCAGGAGCCGATGACGGCGGCGAGGTCGGGGTCCACGGCACGCAGCGGTTCCGCGTCGGGGACGACTCCGGGCGTACGGCCCGACGCCGCGTAGAGCACGAGCGCCCCGAGCGAGTAGACGTCCGCGGGCGCGTCCACGTCCTCGTCGCCGGCCTGCTGTTCCGGTGCCGAGAAGCCCTGAGTGCCGTAACTGCCGCCGCTCCTGGTGAGCCTCGCCTGGTCCGCGGCGCGGGCGATGCCGAAGTCGATGAGCTTGACGCCGTCCCGTACCAGCATGACGTTGCCGGGCTTGACGTCACGGTGCACGATCCCGGCGGCGTGTACGGCCGACAGCTGGGCGGCCGTCTCGGCCAGCAGCAGCCACAGCGCCCCGGCGGGCAGCGGTCCGCGCAGCCGTACCGCCTCGTCCACGGTGAGTCCGGGCACGTACTCGGTGGCGAACCAGGGGCGTTCGGCGGTGCCGTCGCTCGCCAGCACGCGCGGCCCGACCCCGGCCGGCACCCGGTAGAGGAGGCCGACCTCGCGTTCGAAGCGCTCGCCGGCGACCAGCCTCGGCCGGACGCGCTTGACGGCGGCGTAGCCCTTGTCGGACGCCCCGAGGTAGACCTCGCCCATGCCGCCGACGCCGAGCAGACCGATGATGGTGAAGCTGCCGATCTCCTGCGGATCGTCCGCGCCGAGCGGTTCGGCGATCGTGCCATCCATCATCAGCAGTTCCCCGACCGCTCGCGTGCACGGGCGGGCAGGCTATCGATCAAGTCAGGGCGAGGCAACACGAGTTGGGGCAGACGTATACCCGTCGGCCGGAGGACCGGTCCCCGCGGCGCGTTCATACACTGACGCGAGCCGAGCGGAGGGTATGTGACATGGCGTACGGAAACTTCCCACCCCAGATGCTGCCGCCGGGCAGTCCCTCCGACCGGGTGCCCTCGGCGCCGCCGGGGACGATCTTCGTGCTGGGCCCGGAGGGCGGGTACGCCGTGCCGCCGCGCCGGTACACGCTGCTGTTCGGGCGCGACCGCGAGGACGTGCATGTGCCGGTCGGTGTCGACGACCCGACCGTCAGCCGCCGGCACGGGGTGTTCACCTGCACGGCCGCGGACGGCGACTGGTGGCTCGTCAACACCGGCAATCTGCCGATCGAACTGCCCGACGGCGTGCTGATGCTCACCGGCCACAAGCGGCTCATCGCCTCCGGGTACACCCCGCTGGTCATCAACTCGTCCAAACGGCGCTCCCATCTGGTCGAGGTCCGGGTGACGGACGAGGACGACCGGAATCCCCGCTCCACTAGCGGCGCGGAGACCGTGGACCCCGAGACGGTCTACGAACTCTCCCCGCAGGAGCGGCTGGTGCTCACCGCCCTCGCCCGGCGCTACCTGGAGGGCCACGACGCCTTCCCGCTCCCGCTGGCCTGGGAGGACACGGCCCGGCTGGTCAACGCCTCCCCGTACGCGACGAAATCCTGGACCCACAAGTCGGTCGCGAACACGGTCGAGGACGTCCGCGAACGCCTGCACCGCCGGGGCGTGCGCGGACTGCTGCGCGACGAGGTCGGCGAGCCGGTCGGCTCCACGCTCAGCGTCAACCTGATCAGGGAGCTCCTGAAGACGGCGACGCTGAGCGCCCAGGACATGGAGCTGCTGGCCGACAAGGACTGAACCGGGCGGATCGCAGGGTACGTGCCCCGGCCGGGCGTCGGCCGGGGCACCCCGCGTTCCTCAGCCTTCCGCCTCCCGCTCGGCCGCCGCGTGGTACGTGACGTACATGGGGCCGTCCTGAACCGCGAAGACGGCCGCCCGATCCTGCGCGGAGCTGTGCTGGCCCGATCGCGGCTCCGGCTCCGGCTGCTCGGGGGCGCGCGTCGTGTTCGTCACGCGGTTGTTGTCGCCTACGACGAAGGTGCCGGAGACGTCACCGGTGTGGATGTCTCCGCGGGTGGGTTCGGCGGACATGGGCGGCCTTTCTTTCGGTGGGTTACGAGGGGAGGTCAGGTGCCGCAGTCGGTCTGCAGGCTGGCTGCGGCCGATGCCAGGGCCGAGGCCTGAGCCGATGTGTCGATCTCGGCGCCGCCTCCCGGATCGCTCTCGAGATCGTTCTTGAACGACTGATTCAGGTCCTGGATCTCCTGAACGGCGGTCAGCATGTCGTCGAGGTCCGATTCCACGGCGCTGTCCTGGGCCTGCGAGATGGCTCCCTGCAAGGTGGACTCGACGGAATCCAGGTCGCTGATGACGGTGCCGATATCGGAGAGAAGCATGCTGTCGTCGGGCGTCGTGGACGACTGGCCCGAGTTGTAGGCGGCCATGTCACTGTTGTACGAGTCGATCGCGGCGGACATGATGTCCGCGTCGGCGCCGAACTGCTGCATCTCCGGCATCAGTTCGGGGATCCCACTCGCGCACACGGGATCGACGCTGGGCGAGGGCTCGTAGGCGGGCAAGGTCTCGTCGCTCAGGTCCGGTGTACCGACGGAGCTCGACACGACGGCCGGAGACGAGGTCGACTGTTCGTTGGCGTGGACCATGGCCCCCACCCCCACCACCGCCGCGAGGCCGAGCGTGCAGGCGAGGGCCAGTCCCGTCATGCCGCCCTTGGCGACTGCCCCACCGGCGACGACTCCCGTGTGACCGGTACTCGCCGCGGTCGTCGTGGTGTTCGCAGCGTGCGTCGAGTGGACACCGGAGGAGTGCGCCGCCGAGAGGTCGATCCGCTGAGGTACCGATGCGGTCGAGTGCGCGCCGGCCGTGTGGACGGCGAGATGCGGCTGCGCCGAGCCGCCGGAGAGGTCGACCACCGGCCGCACCGCGTGCACCGGAGCCGGGGCGGCGGAAGTGGCCGACGCAGCAGTCGAGTTGGCGACAGCCTGCACATGGACCACGCCGTGCGCCGAAGCAACTGGCGCCGACGCGACCGGCGGAGCGACGGTACTCGCCGCCCCGCCGGCGACCTGATGGGCCACCGCGTGGCCGGCGACCTGGTGCGCCACCGCATGCCCGGCAGCCTGATGAACCACCGACTGCCCGGCGACCTGATGACCCGCCGACTGCGCGTGCAGAACGGCGAGTTCGTGCCACAGCACCTCCGCCTCCAGCACCAGCGCCGTCGTCTGCGCGACCCGTCCGATCGCCTTCCGGCGGGTGCGGGCCTCGTGCAGGAAGAACTCCTCGCTCTCCCCGTCCCCCGCGCTCCTCGCCGCCGCCCAGCCGGCGCCGAGCAGGCTGCCCCACGCGTCGAACTGCCGGGACAGCGCCAGCTTCGGGGAGGCGACGCGGGCCAACTCCACGCCGAGCCGGGCGTGTCCGCTCCGCTCGGCGCGCAGCACCGCGACGTCCAGGGCCTGGAAGTGCGCGGCGACGTCGTCCGGCGTGGTGTCCACCGCCTCGGCCCAGACGGTGAACGCCCGGCAGAGCCGATCGGCGGGGAACTCCGTCCGCCGGCTGTTCAGCACGGCCTCGGCGACATCCGGCGGGCAGCTGTAGCCGGTCTCCGAGGCGAGCAGCAGACCGTGCCGCACCAGGCCCTCGGCGATCGTGTCGACGTCCGTTCCGCCGAGCAGATCGTTCAAGTGCCGCGCGGCCAGCTCGGCGCCGGACAGCGAGCCGAGCAGATGCAGCAGGTCGCGTTCCCGGGGCCCGAGCTTCTTCAGCAGCGCGGGAAGCAGTTCGGGGAGGTCGTCGATGCCGGGCAGGCCCTTGCCGGTCGCGGCCGACAGGGCGATGCGCCGCAGCCGGAGCGGGTTGCCGTCCACCGCGTCGCACAGCGCGGCCACGGTCGTCGCCTCGTCGGGCCGCAGCGCGCGGGCGAGCAGCGCCGTCACCAGTTCCGCCGCCGCCGGGGCAGCCAGCCCGTCGAGCCGGATCGCGTGCACGCCGTCGAGCGCGGAGCGCGCCTGCGAGGTGAAGACGAACGTGGACCGCGACGCCATGTCGAAGAGCCGGCGCAGGTCCTTCTCGTCGAGTGCCGCGTCGTCCAGGTAGATCCGCAGCCGCAGGGTCTTCAGATGCTCCTTCAGCACCTCCGTCGACGGCTTGTAGTTCGGTGCGTCGAAGCTGATGTCGAAGATCGCCTGCGCGAGGTCGTCGGCCGTACGTCCGCCGGCCTCGACGTAGGCCACGCCATCGTGCCCGCGCGGCAGTTCACGGGCGAGGTGGCGCAGCAGCGCGCTCTTGCCGACCCCGGCCGCGCCCCAGATCTGTACCAACTGCCGTGTCTCGACGGCCTCTTGGAGTACGGCCGCGTCGCGTGCCCGGCCGATCAGCGGTTCGGCGGCGGATCGTGGCAGCTGGGAGATCGGCCGGCGCTTGACCGGGTCCGGCAGCGGTTCCTGTTTCACGGTGATGGTCGAGCCGGACTCGGCGGTGATCCTCAGGAGGTTCACGGTGTTGCCGTTGCCCACGACCATCGCTCCGGACATGTCGCCGGTCCGGATCCGGCCGGAGGCCTCCGAAGCAGCCTCCGGAGCACCGTTGTCGTCTGTCATCTGTTTCCCCCGTCTTCTCCGAGGCCCGGGTCCCGGCACTCGGTCATGCTGGCGCCGACCCGTCGTGCGAACCCGGTGCTTTTACGTGTTCGGCGAGATCGCCGGTGATCCGGCGGGCCCGGCCGCGAGGGCGATCCGGGCGAGGTGGTCCAGGTCGAGGATCGTGATCCTGCGGTAGCCGGTCACGACCGAGCCCGACTCGCGCAGCGCGCGCAGGGCCTTGTGGATCGAGGACTCGGCCGCGCCGACGAGGGTGGCCATCTCCGGCTGCGACAGGGGGAGTTGGGCCTCGTTGCGGCCGGGAGGGCCGTAGGTGACGGCCAGGTGGTGCAGGATTCTGGCCAGCCGTCCGAGGACGTCGCAGCCGGTGAAGTCGACGATCCGGCCGGTCGCCGTGCGCATCTTGGCCACCACGCTCGCGCTGACGGCGAGTCCTATGGAGGGGTGCTGTTTCGCGCACTCCAGCAGTTCGGAGCGGAGGATGTAGCGGGCCAGCACCCTGCCGCAGGCGGTCACGGTGCCGACGCGCGGCCGGCCGTCTATCCCGGCGAACTCCCCGACCAGGTCCCCGGCCATCCGTACGGCCAGCAGCGCCTCGCGGCCGTCCTGCGCGTGCGCGGTGACCTTCACCATGCCGCCGAGCAGGAGCAGCGCGAAGTCCGAGGTGTCGGCCTCGCGGATGGTGATCTGACCGGCCGGGTAGGCCACGTGGTGGCCGAGTCCCATGAGGATCGCGCGGTCGGTCTCGTCGACCCGGCCGAGCAGTCCGGCCGGCGGCCAGTAGGTCGCGGCCCCGCGCACCCGTGTGTTGTTCATCGGCCACACCTCTCTTCCCTCGTGCAGCCGAAACCGCACAAGCCGTAGTAGTAGCCGTTCTACCCGGGGACCCCTCCTCTACGGTCTCGTCAATCATCTTGTCGACACCGAATAACAGGGACGACGGCGTATCGATCTTCGAATTGCCGGTCCCCGTCGTGATCGCGTCACATCGCATCACATCGCATCGCATCGCGGAGGAATCGTGAATCCGAGGTACGAATACCGAGCCCTGATCGCGTGCGACATCGCGGGCTCCGCGGGCCGCGGCGAGCGGCGGCTGCAGGAGATCCGCGGAGTTCTGCGTTCCGCGCTGTCCGACGCCCTGAGCATCGCGGGCCCGGACCCGCGGACCTTCCTGTACGTCGACACCGGCGACGGCTGCCACCTCGTCGCCCCGGCCGCGCTGCCCAAGGCCGGACTGCTGGTCCCGCTGCTCCCTGAGCTGAACGCGCGGATCCGCGAGCACAACCGGAACACCGCCGCGGAGACCCGGCTGCGGGTGCGGGCGGCGGTGCACGCGGGCGAGATCAGGCTCGATCCGGACGGCACCGTCTCCGGCGCCCCCTTCGAGGCGCTGGCCCGGCTGCTGGACTCGGCCCCGCTGCGGGACGCGACCCGGGCCGGCACCGGCGGCACCCCGGTGGCCGCGATCCTCTCGCACCACTTCTACGAGGAGACGGTCGGCCACGGCCACGAGGGGCTCGACGCCGACGCCTTCACCGCGGCCGACGTCCGGGTCAAGGAGTACGCCGCGAGGGCCTGGCTCTGGTATCCCGGCAGCCCTGTCGGGCCACATGTCGACCCCGGCCGCAACCCCAGCCACAACCCTGGCCACGGCCACGGCTCCGGCTCCGGCTCCGGCTCCGGCGAGCGGCCCGCATCACCCGAGCCGCGGAGTGTGGAGCAACTCGTCCAGGCCACGGGAAACGGCACGGTCTTCGCCGTGCACCGGGGCGTCCAGCACATCCGCCACCACGACCGGGGTTGATCCGCGCCGATGAACGAGGAACTCGCCGAACTGGCCGTGAGCGGCGCCACCGCTCTGGTCTCCGCGATGGGCACCGATCTCTGGCAGGAGGCGAGGTCGCTGATGGGCCGCGTCCTCGCCCAGGCGCGCGGCAGCCGCCGAGAGGAGCTGTCCGCCGCACTGCGCCGGCAGTCGACCGCCGCGAGGGGAGCGGTCGACTCCGGTGCGGTGGCCTACTGGACCGAGGCCCTGTCCCAGCTGCTCGACCGGAATCCGGATCTCGCCCGGGAGATCATGACCCTGGCCGCGCTACGGCCCCCGGAAAAGCCGGACATCGCGATCCAGCTCAATTCCGCCACCCATTCCGGTGAGGTATTCGCGGTACAGCGGGGCGTTCAGAATTTCGCCTCCGGGCCGAATTCCGGCGATTCCGGAGAACGGCCGTGACGCGGGACGACGGCCGGTACGACAGCCGACGGGACGGCCGGCGGGACGGCGGCCTCATGGACGGACGGCTGCGGGCGGTGCTGTTCGTGGCCGTCGTCATCGGCGCCTTCATCGAGGTCAGCACCCCGCACCGGCGGTACGGCCCGCTCGTGGACATGTTCGCCCTCGCGGCGGTGGGTGTCGTAGGCGCGGCAGCGGTATGGGGATCCGAGTCCGCCGCACCGCCGGCCGGGCAGCGCGACCGGCCCGGACCGGAAGACCGACCAGGCGCTACGGCTCCGGTCTGCCGGTACGTCACCGGGCCTCCGGTGCCGCAGTCGCAGCCCGCGAGGCCCCGGCCGTTCCTGCGCGAGCGGCCGACCGACCTGAGCGTGCCCCGCTTCGGCGACGGCGCCCGGGCCCAGGGCTACCCCTGGCTGCTGCCGGAGCGCACGGTGCAGAACGGGATCGCCGCCGACGAGGCCACCGTCGGTGCCTTCACCGTCCGTGCGGCCTCCGTCATCGGGCCCGGCCACCGCTGCGGCCAACCGGCCGGGCCGCGCCAGGACTCGTACCGGATCGGGCGCAGCCGGGACAGCCGGTACGCGATCGTGGCCGTGGCCGACGGTCTGTCCAGCGCGGCCTGGTCCGATGCCGGGGCCACCACGGCCTCCAGCCAGGCCGTCACCCTGCTGCGCGAGCGGATCGAGACGGCGGGCTTCGGCGGGCTCGACGTCAAGGACCTGTACGGGCGGATCGCGGCGGCGATCGCCGGGCACGCGGCGGGCCGCGGCGTCGACACCTCGCACCTGGCCACGGTCCTGATCACCGCGGTGCTCGCCGAGCCGGACGCGAACGGCGTCGCGAGGGCCTGGGTCGCGTGGCTCGGCGACAGTTCGGCCTGGACCCTCGACCCGCACGCCCCGCTGTGGCGGTTCTCGGCCGGCGAGACCAAGGACCGTACGGCCGCGGTGGTCTCGAACGAGGTCGCCGGGCGGCTGCCGGACACCCCGCACCTGGCCAGGGACCACTACGTCACGCTCGCTCCCGGCGCCGCCCTCGCGCTGGTCACGGACGGGATCGGCGACGCGTGGGCGGACCCGGCGGACAACGTCAACACGTACTTCGCGAACGCCTGGCGCTCGCCCGTCCCGGCCACGCGGTTCACCGCCGACGTCGGCTTCGACGCACCGCAGTGCCTCGACGACCGGACCGCGGTCGTGCTGTGGAACGGCGGCCGGGCATGACGGAACCTCTTCCCCTCAGCGGCCCGGCGGCCGATCCGCGGGGCTGGACTCTGCCGCGCGCGGTCAGCGTCGGCGACCTCGGACCACTGGACGAGCCGATCTCCGAACACAACGGCCAGGCCATCGCCGTAGCGCCGCTGACGGACCATCCGGGCTGGCTGGCGAAGCTCTACCGGCCCGACCAGCACCGGGAGGACGCCGACCGGCTCGACCTGTTGGTCTCCGCGCCGGACACGCTGCCGGCGGCGGAGCGCGCGCTGCTGTACTCCGGCACGTGCTGGCCCGCCGCCCGGATCCACGACACCGACGCCCCGGCCGTGGGCTGTGTGATCCCGATGGCGCCCGAGCCGTACCGTGCCGAGCTGCGGCGCGGCGACTTCCGCGAGCACCGCTTCGTGGAGATCGACTGGCTGGCGAAGTCCGACGAGTCGATCCTGGGCGTCGGACTGCCGCCTCCCGGCTTCGCGGGCCGGCTGGCCGCCTGTCGCCAACTCACCGAGCTCGCCGCGGTGTTGGAGAGCCTGGGCCTGGTCTACTCGGACTGGTCGTTCTCCAACGCCTTCTGGAGCCCGGACCAGGACTCGGTCTACCTCATCGACGTCGACGGCTGTCAGCCGCAGAAGATGTCCGACCTCCACCAGCCGAACTGGGCCGACCCGCTCACCCCGCCGGGCACCGACGCGGACACGTACACCGACCGCTACCGGCTCGGACTGCTCGTCGCCAAGTGCCTGACGGGCCGGCGCGACGCACACGCCTTCCACACCGTCGCCGCGTCCCCCTGGCCGAACCAGCCCGCGGTCTCCGAAGTACTGCTCGACATGCTCCTCGCGACCGACCGCGAACGCCGCCCCTCGGCCGCACAGCTGGGCCAGGCCCTGGACAGCGGCCCCTACCTCAGAACCCTGCCCCGCCCGCCCCGCACGGAACTGCCCCCACTCCCCCCACCGCCGGTCACGATCCCGCAGCCCCGCACCACCACACCCGTGCCGCTCTCCGATCCACCCCGATCCGATCTACGGGCCGGCTGGATCCTCGTGCTCGCCCTGGCCGTGATCGTGCTGTTCGTCATCGCCGCCAACCACTAGCCCAGAGGTGCACCATGTCGCTCTGCCTGCCCACCTACGTGGTGATCGACGCGTCCTCGTCGATGAAGCCGCACGAGAAGGTGCTCAACGCGACCCTCTCCCGCCTGCACTACAACCTGGCGACGAATCCCCGCGTCTCGGAGTTCGCCCGGGTCAGCGTGGTCGCCTTCTCCACCGATGTGCACGTGGTGATCCCGATGTCGGACATGGAGCAGGTGCCGGCCATGCCCGAGGTGATCTGCGGCGGCCGCACGGAGTACGGCAAGACCTTCGACCGGGTGCGGGAGCGCATCGAACAGGACGTCAGCGATCTGCGCGCCCAGCACTTCAGCGTGCTGCGGCCGACGGTCTTCTTCCTGACCGACGGCGCTCCCACCGACGCGCACTGGCAAAACTCCCTGCGCACCCTGGTGAACCGGGACTGGCCGCGCCACCCGCACGTGATCGCCTACGGCTTCGGCAGCGCCAAGCGCGACGTACTCCAACAGGTCGCGACCAAGGCCCTGTTCATCGCCGACGGTTCGGACACCGACTCGGCGCTGAGCGGAGCGATCACCGGCCTCCTCAACAGCCTGATCGCCTCGTCGAAGACCGGCCGGATGCAGATCGCCACCGAGGTCAAGGGCTTCGAGTACGTCGAGGTCGCCCAGGAATACGTCGACTGATGCCGGACACCGACCCGCGCTCCACGACCTCCCGAGCCCGCCGCGCCTCTACCGGCCTGACCGCACTGGCCATAGCCCTGCTCACCTGCGGCGCGGCGGTCGAGGTGACGGGCAATGTCCTCGCCGCTCCATCGAACGGCAGCGGAGCGGACTCACACCCGACGAAGACCGCGCAGCCCACCCCCACCCACTCCCGCACGCCCGAGGCACCGTCGCCACACCCGTCGCTCGCACTCCCGCCCCCGCCCTCGACCTCACCGACCGACTTGCCCAGCCCCACAACCACAACCACCGGCAGTTCGCCGAACACCCACACACCACGGCAGTGAACCGACCGTCCCATCCAAGCGGGAGACGCACATGGGAATGCTGCACGCGATCCGGATGCAGAAACTCCTCGCGGACGCCAGACGCGCACACGCACAGGGCGACCACACCTTCGAAGCGTCCATCGACATCGACCCCCGGGGCATGGCCCGGGTCAGGAACCCCATGAAGAAGATCCGCAAGGAGATCGACCTCGTCGTACGCTCCGTCGAAGCCGTCGGCTGGGAGTGCGTGAGCGTCGGCCAGTTCATGTACTCGATCAACATGGAGTTCGTCCGCACGGGTTGACGGGGCTCGCCGAAAGGTTCCGTCATCCGACCGCCGTGATCTGCCCGTCCGTCTCCTTCAGCCTGCCCCGGCGGCGGAGTTCGTCGATGTCGGAGTCCAGGAAACCGCGGATGTCCCGGCCCATCCGGCGCCATCCGAAGAACTCGCCCGCGTGCCGGACGAGTTCGTCCTGGGACATGCCGGGGCACTCCGCCGCCAGTTCGTACAGGGCCAGTTGCCGCTCGGCCGGAGCCACGTGCGCAACCTTGCGGACGGCATCGCCCTCTGCCGGAGCGCGGGCGTCCAGTTCCTCCCGGCCTGCCACGTCGAGGAACAGGCCGTCGACACCGACCTTTCCCGAGCGGACGAGACCGCGCACCACTTCCCGTACGTTGTCGCGGATCCTGTTGCCCGCCCGGGCCACGCCCCACGCTTCCCGGGCACGCTGCACCAGCAGTTCCTCGTGAATGGGGCCCTCGATCCCGATGACCCTGGTCAGAAGCGTGCGCAGGGCCGGTCGGGCCTCCGGGGTGTGCAGTTCGTACGGCGAGGAAACGGCCATCCCGCCCGTCTCGTACAGGGAGCTCCAGGGCCGGTCGGGCTCGGTGTCGACAGGAACGCGCTCAGGGTCAACCGGCGCCGAGGCAGTCTGCGGCATGCTGTTGTGCGGTTCCGAGGCACCAGGGGAGACCGGCACGTCGGGGAGCGGCACAGACGGCCCGGCGTCCGAGGCGTTCTTCGCTTCGTCGTTCTCGGCGGCCACCGCCGATGGTGTCCGTGCCGCCGTCGGTGCGGAGTCGGACATCGGCCCCCGCTCCACCGCCAACTCGACGGCCTCACGGAGCCTCAGCTGGGCGGCGGCCCGCCCGCGGTACCAGTCGGTGCCCCAGATGCGGTGCAGCCGCCAGCCGAGCCCGGCGAGTACCTCTTCTCGCAGTCGGTCGCGGTCCCTGGCCGTCCTCGACGAGTGGTACATCGCGCCGTCGCACTCGATGCCGAGCGCGTAGGCGCCGGGGAACTCCGGATGCCGTACGCCCATGTCGATGCGGTATCCGGCGACACCGACCTGCGGCTGTACGCGGTAACCCCAGTCGCGCAGCACCTCCAGCACCGACTCCTCGAACGGGCTGTCCGGCTCGGCGTCGGCCTGCAGCACATCCTGGGCCAGGACGGCGGGGCCGTTCTCGGCGTACTCCAGGTACCGCTTGAGGTGCTGGACGCTCTCGTTCGGGCTGTCGGGCAGGCGGCCGGCCCGGAAGGAGGCGACGACCTCCATCCGGAACCGCGCCCTGGTGACCGCGACGTTGAGGCGCCGCCAGCCGCCGTCCTTGTTGATGGGCCCGAAGTTCGTGCCGAACTTGTTTTGCTCGTCGGGGCCGTACCCGATGGACATGATCATGACGTCGCGCTCGTCGCCCTGGACGGATTCGAGGTTCTTGACGAAGAACCCGTCGAGCCGGTCCTCGGTGAAGCAGTGCTCCAGGTCGGGCCGGAGCAGCCGGGCCTGCTGGACGGCCTGATCGATGGCCGCCGCCTGCGCCTGCGAGAGGGCGACGACGCCGAGGGTGCGACCGGGGCGGGTGTCGAAGTGGTGGATGACCCGCCCGGCGACGAACTCCGCCTCCAGCCGGTTGTCCCGCCGGCCGCCGCGGTCGTAAACGCCCTGCGCCGGGAAGAACTCGACGCCGATGTCGTCGCCCAGGTCCAGCGCTCCCGGGAAGGTCACCATGGAGTTGCCGTAGAACGACCTGTTGCTGAAGGTGATCAGGTCCTCGTGGCGGCTGCGGTAGTGCCAGCGCAGGGACAGATCGCGCAGGGCCCCCGCCTTGCAGGCGTGCAGCAGGGACTCGAAGCTGTCGGGTACGTCCTCGTCGTACTGGTCCGAGTCGTCCTCGACCGACGAGTCGAAGAAAGACGTGGGCGGCAACTGCTTCTCGTCACCGGCCACGATCAGGGAGTCCGCCCGGTACACGCAGTTGATGGCGTCGGCCGGGCGCACCTGTGACGCCTCGTCGAAGATGACCACATCGAAGTGGTAGTCGGCGGGCAGGAATTGACTGACCGTCAGAGGACTCATCATGAAGCACGGCTTGATCAGTCGGACGACGTCGCGGGTACGGCCGAGCAGGTCCCGCACCGGCATGTGACGACGCTTCAGCTCGGCCTGCTTCTTGATCACCAGCGCCGCTCCGCCGCTGAACCGGCGTGGGCGGCGCTTGTTGCAGGCCTCGATCACGGCTCCGCTCGCGGCGGCGACCAGCCGTCGGTCGGCCTCCTGGAAGTCCGCCACCCGGGCGTCCAGGTCCGCGGAGCGGGTCGTGGCCAGCCGGCCGTCGGTGGCCAGGAGGTCGTCGGCCCAGCACTTGAGCACCGCCTGCTCGACGACAGCGGCCAACTGCCCGGGCAGGACGCCACGTTCGACCGCGCGGGGGACGAGTTCGTCGACACCGTGCCGCGCCAGGACGTCCAGCCCGGAGCGGTACGCCCGCCATTCCTCCGGCCCGCGCGGATCGGCCCCGAGCTCGTCGACGGCCTGCTGCGCCTGTTCGAACGTTCCGAACAGGGCGAAGGACAAGGGGACTTGGCGCGACTCCTCGAAGAGGTCGTGCAGCGCGGCCGAGGACTCCGCCCACCGAGCGGCCCGACGCGTCGTCGTGTCGCACCACCCCGCCAACGCGCCCCGAACAACCCGGGCCAGCAGCCCCGGCATCGGATCGATCTCCGTGCCGTCGGCCAGCCGAGCCGTGAGCAGGTCCCGCTCGACGGCCGCCCCGGCAAGTGCCGCGATACGGTCCGCCGCGGCCAACACGGCGTCCAGCGTCGCCAATTCGCTCTCGTCGTGGGGGACATAGCCGCCCAGGGCCGCTTCGTGACGTACAACAAGACGGTCGACGTCGGCAGCCGCGTTCTGCCACGCGAGCGCGTCGCTCAAGCGCTGGGGCAGGGCCTTGTCCCACACGCCCGCTCGTGTGAGGGCGACCACCGCGTCCCGGTCCTTCCGGTACTGGCCGGACATCCGCGCGAACACGCCCCGGTGCTGTTCGCCGAACCTCTCGACCAACGCGGGCAGTTGGTCGGCCCCGAGCACCTTTGCGTCGAAGACGTCCTCGGCCGCCGCACGAGCGGCCGTGCGGGCGGCGAGCGCGCCCCGCATCTCCTCGGCGGCCAGGTGCGCCTCGCGCAACCCGTCGTCGTCGAACCACCGCGCGGGCGGTCGCGCCGACGCGGAGGCCAGATCGGCGAGTTCCAGCAGGCCGAACGCGGCCTCGGCGGTCTCCGGCTTGGGCAGTCCGAACAACTCGGCCAGTTGCGCGAGACTCCCGGACGGGTCCTCCGGCAGCCCGCCGCCAACTCCTTCTGCCCCAGCGGGATCCCGCTCCGGCAGCCCCGCCTCCAGCACCCGCACGAACTGCCGTACCTCGTGCACGGTGCCCGGTTCGGCGGTCGTCATCGCGAACGGACGACGCTCCACGGCCGTCCGCAGATCCGCGAGCGCGTCCGCGGCCTCCGCGAGCACCGAGGCCGCGGCGGAGTCCTCCTTCAGCCCGCGCCAGACGAACGCCTCGCCCTCCGCCGCCGGCCGCCAGGCCCGGCTGATGGCACCGACGGCCTCCACGAGCGCCTGAAACTGTCCGGCGGTGAGCCGCCGTATCGTGCCGGTGCTCCTGGCACCGAGGGTCAGAGGCGGGGTGTCCGCCCGCTCCAGCAGAACCAGACGGCCCAGGACGTCATGGAGCGTACGACCGAGCGGTGCCCGAGGCAGGTTCATCGCCGCCGCGTAGGCGGACAGCTCCTCGCGCAGTCGACGGGCCCGGTCGAGTTCGTGTTCGGCCGCGCCGGTGATCCGCACCTCGGTGGTCAACACCCGTTCGAGCTCCGTCGCCACCGCCTTCTTGCTGGTGTCGCCGCTGTGCAGGGCCATCACGAAGTCGCCGAGGCCGACCCCCCGAAGTCTGTTGCGGACCACGTCGAGCGCGGCGGCCTTCTCACTGACGAAGAGAACGGACCGGCCGGCATGCATCAGCGCGGCGATCATGTTGGTGATCGTCTGGCTCTTGCCGGTACCGGGAGGACCGCTCATCACGAAGGAACGCCCGTCCACCGCGGCCGCGATGCACTGCCGCTGCGAGGAGTCCGCGTCGAGCACGAGCGGGGTCCGCTCCGGGAGCTGGATCTCGTCGATCCGGTCGAGGTCCGGCGGCTCGAAGCCGATCAGGTCGTCGGGCAGCCCGGCGTCGGGTCCGAGGCCTACGGCCCGGACCAGCGGATGAGCGAGGATGCGCTCCTCGTTCTGCTGGAGGTCCTGGTACATGGCCTCCTTGTGCGAGGCGAACAGCCCGAGCACCACACGCTGGTCGACCGACCAGCAGTCCTGCGTCGCCGCGACCTCCCGGGCGGCGGCGAGAACGGCACCCGGATCGGTCACGTCGCAGTCGGCCACCGGGGTCCAGTCGACGCCCAGCCGTTCCAGCTTGACCGCGAGCGCGGGGTTGTGGATCCGGTCCTGCTCCTCCGCCAGGTGGAGGAGCGACTGCCCACGGCCGTCCCGGCGAATCTCCACGGGTACGAGCAGCAACGGAGCGGAACTCGTCTCCTCGGCGCCCGCTTCACGCCAGTCCAGCATGCCGATGCCCAGCCAGAGCACCCACAGACCGTAGTCGTTGTACATCTGCCCGGATTTCTGGCGCAGTTGGTAGAGCGACGCGTCCAGAGCCGTCTGCGTGGTCTTCTGTGTCACCAGGCCGGGGGCGCGATCGGGACGACGGCCCGCGGGGGCGGTGTCGTACTCGTAGAACACCCCGCCGGTCGGAGCCACCCCCTCGTCGCCGTCGACGGGTTCGGCGTCCTCGACAGGAGCGAAGGACCAGCCTCGCGCCAGCCCGGCGAGCACAGCGGTGACATCGGGAGCCGTGATCTCCAGAGTGCCGGTCCTCGTATGACGGAAGTTCAGCAGGCGGTTGCGCCCACCCAAGTCCAGCAACGAGCTGCGCCAGCTGCCCAGAACGACTTTCAACCGGTCGAGGGCGGGGTCACCGCCCCCTGCGGCACCGCCATCGCCACGCTGTGCGGCCCCGGTTGTACGCGAACTGGGCATACAGACATACCTCCGGAACAGAAGACGCGCAGGAGGCAACCCACCCGCAACCCCCCAAGTCCGTTAATTATTCAGTGTTTACAGCCCGGCGCACCCGCTTCAGTGAAGATCTCCGATCTCCCCGGAGCGTCGGACTGATGCTGTACTCGCCTTCTGATGCTGTACTCGCCTTGGCAGCGACGCTCAACGACACGGCCGGCACGATTGCGTTTCTGCCCGCCCCGGCACCTGCCCCCACCGCCGTGCGGCCCGCGCTCAGCGTCGCCACCACATCCGACAAACACAAAAGACCAGCTCGGAAACTGTCTGGGCTGGGCTTCGGAGAGCCCCCCGTCGGATTCGAACCGACGACCTACGCATTGCGAGACCACGAGGGTTCACACTCTGGTGCCACACCGGTTGTGACAGCCCTACAAATCTCACCGGACGTCGACGTAGTCGGTGACCCGGGCGCTTCTGAGGTAGTGGTCTTCGGTCTCGCGGCTGAGGGCGATGGCCCACGTGCCGTCCTTCTCGGCGGTCACCATGCCGATGAGGTGGCCGCGTCTGTCGGTGCCCAGTTCGGTGACGTAGCGGTAGGTGGTGGAGCCGCGGGGCTTGAAGTAGAGGGTGGGGGAACCGCCGTGGAGCGGCTTCCAGGTGGTGCCGTTCTTGTACTGGAGGGTGCCGGCGAAACTGAACGCCTGGTTCTTGCGGACCGGGTCGGATGAGGCGTGGAAGCCGGTGATGCGGGTGGCGTAGCGGTAGAGGCGGACGGGTTTGGTGGTGTTGGTCGCCAGGTCCGGATTGCCGTCGAAGCGGGCGCGCCAGTAGCCGTTGGTGTTCGTGGTGGTGAGGGTGCGGGCGAAGTCCTCCTCGAACAGGGGCTTGTTGTAGCGGATCTTGATGGGGACAGTGGCGGCGTTCTTCCAGCCGCTCCTGCCGTCCTTCGAGTACTGCAGGGTGATGGTGGGCTTGGCGGGCCAGTGGGCGCGTGCGTCCTCGTAGTAGACGTAGCCGGAGACCTTGAGGGACGAGGTGTCGGTGAGGTCCGCGCTCATGTCGAGGTGAGTGGCGTAGGCGACATGGAGGCTGAAGGGCTCGGTGGCGACCTGCTGGAAGGGCATGTAGTCGGTGCCCGCGGCGAGTTGGGCTGCCGGGGCGGCGTTGTAGGAGGAGACGGGGAGCGTGTAGGCGCCGTGGCTGTCGGTGGTGGTCTCGCCGACCAGGTATTCGGGACGGTTGCGGGCGTCGAGTCCGGAGAGGGTGATCGTGGTGTTCGGCAGTGGCTGCCAGCCGGCGGTGGTCTGGATCTCGGCGTGGCCGGTGACGGTGCCGGTGGCGCCCTGTTTCAGGTTCAGGGTGTGTGTGCTGGCGGTGAAGCGGACGGGTGCCTGGGTGGTGTGCAGGTGCTGCTTGGGGCTCAACAGGTCGATCGCGCCGGGGTAGTTGGCGGAGGCCCCGGGTGCGGCGGTCAGGTCGACGGACGTCTGGACGGGTACGAAGGCGCCGGTGAAGCGGCCGTCGTCCGTGCTGGTCGCGTTCACCCGGCCCCGCCCGGTCTCGATGTCGACGGGTACGCCGGCGGCGGGAGTCGGGGTGTCCGGGTGGCGGGGGTCCGTGGCGAGGACGGTGCCGCTGACGGTGACCTGCTGGTGGAGGTAGTCCGGCACGGTCGGGGTGGCGGTCAGCTCGGGGATCCTGACGACGGTCTGGTACCGCAGGGTGTGCGGGGAGAGAGCACCGGTGACGGTGGCGCCGGAGGCGTCCTGAAGGTCGACGGTCACCCGGTAGTCGCTGAGGTCGGCCAGATGGACCGGTGCCCGCCAGGTGCCGGACGTCGCGTCCTGCCCGGTGTACTGGGTGAAGTCGGCGGTCTCCCCGGCCTCCGCTCCCCCGTCCGGCGCGTCCAGCGGATAGAAGTGCGCCGTGATGTGCGTGAGCGGGCTGGCGGAGTGCGCGGTCACGAAGACCAGCCCCGGCTCGTACCAGCCGTCCGCGTCGGACAACACGGGTCCGCCGGTGACGTTGTCCGCGTGGGCCGGAGAGAAGCCCGTGAAGAGGGTGGCGGACAGGGCGGTCGCCGTGGCTGCCGCCAGGAAGGCGCTGCGTCTCAAGATGGTTCCCCCCCAGGGAATCGGCCGACTTCGAACGGGCGCGCAAGGATCGAGGACCGGCCCGGATTCCAAGACCACCCGAAACAAGAAACCCCAGGTCAGAAATCTGACCTGAGGGTTGCCTTGGAGCCCCCTGTCGGACTCGAACCGACGACCTACGCATTACAAGACCACGAGTGATCATGCTCTTCGGTGCCGCACCGTGGTGCTGAGTGATGTTCGGCCTGATCAGTGCATGTGCGACCGATTATCCTGTGCCTCCTCGTTTCACGTCGTCCGAAGGCGTCCGGCCACCGGGCGGCCACCGCGAGCGTCACTGTCGCGAGCACTGCCGCATTCACGTACCCGCCGCGCCAGTTGTGGCGAGCCTACAAGTCTCGGAGGATGCGCCCTGGTTGCGTCCAGGGAAGTGGTGTACGGGTTCGACCTGATCCGGGGGTTTGCTCCGGCATCGGGATGGTGCCCGCATAGTTGAACGGCCACCGGCTGATCTTCGAAGTGTCGAAGCCTCGAAGGAGATCAGCACGATGACCGCACCAGACAGTCTGCCCCTGCACGCCCTCGCGGAAGACAACCTCGCTTCGGCGAGTCCCGATCTGCTGCGCGCGATGGTCAAGACGTTCGCCGACGCGCTCATGTCCGCGGAGGCCGATGCCCTCTGCAATGCCGAATACGGGCAGGTCAGCGACGAACGCGTCAACTACCGCAACGGCTATCGCCCGCGCGAGTGGGACACGAGGGCCGGCACCGTCGAGCTTGCCATTCCCAAGCTGCGCCAGGGCAGCTACTTCCCGCACTGGCTGCTGGAGCGACGCCGCCGGGCCGAACAGGCCCTCATCTCAGTGGTCGCCACCGCCTACCTGCTGGGTGTCTCCACCCGAAGAGTCGAGAAGCTCGCCGAGTCCCTGGGCGTCACCCAGCTGTCGAAGTCCCAAGTCAGCGCGATGGCCAAGCACCTGGACGAACAGGTCGCCGCGTTCCGCAACCGCCCCCTGGACGCCGGCCCCTACGCCTTCGTCTGGGTGGACGCGCTCACCCAGAAGGTCCGCGAGGGCGGCCGCATCATCAACGTCCACGCGCTGATCGCGGTCGGCGTGAATGCCGACGGCCACCGTGAGATCCTCGGCATCGACGTCGCCACCGCCGAGGACGGTGCCGGCTGGCTCGCCTTCCTGCGCTCCCTGACCGCCCGCGGCCTGTCCGGCGTCCAACTCGTCGTCTCCGACGCCCACATGGGCCTGGTCAACGCGATCGGTGCCACCCTGCCCGGCGCGAGCTGGCAGCGCTGCCGCACGCACTACGCCCGCGCGTTGCTGAGCCAGGTCCCCAAGTCGGCCCAGCCATGGGTGGCCACCCTGCTGCGGACCGTCTTCGAACAACCCGACACCAACGCCGTGAAGGCCCAGATGCGCCACGTCCTGGACGCGTTGGAGGCCAAGTTCCCCAAGGCCGCAGCCCACTTGGACGCCGCCCAGCACGACGTCCTGGCGTTCACCGCGTTCCCGCGTGAGATCTGGCGGCAGATCTGGTCGAACAACCCGCAGGAACGACTCAACAAGGAGATCCGCCGCCGCACCGACGTGGTCGGCATCTTCCCCGACCGCACCGCCCTGATCCGCCTCGTCGGCGCGGTCCTGGCCGAGCAGAACGACGAATGGACCGAAGCCCGCCGCTACATGGGACTCGACCTCCTCGCCAAGACCCGCCTCCACCCGATCGAGTCACAAACCGACGAGACCATCGTCCCGACCGAACTCACCGCCTAGCCTCAAAGAAGAGATCACCGAGTGGCCGTCGATACACCACTCCAGCGGACGTGACCTGCGCCCTCCGGCGCTCGGCCAACGAAACTTGCAGGGAAGCGGCATCGACCGTGACAGCAGTAGCTCCAAGTCTCCCTACATCTCGGCCACCCTGCGGAGTTGGCAGTGAGACAGCATCCGTCGCCGCTGATTGGTGCGGCCTCGCGTGGGCATGAATCGCGTCCGCTCAGGGGTGACGTGAAATCCCACGCAATGCAGCAGAAAAATCTTCTGTTCCTCTTGGGTCGCGGCCAATGCCGTCCAAAAAGTGTGCTCCGGGTACAGCGCGCGCAGCGGGGGCTTCGGCGCGCAAGGCTCGTAGCCCGTCTGGAATTTTTAGTCGGCGAGATAGTCGGGCAGATCGATCTGCCCTGAATCCCGGTAGGCGCGGAGGCGGTCATTGTCGTCCTCGATCACCCTCAGGACCTTATAGGCGCCAGCGACGATTCCAGGCAAAGTGCCGGACCATAGATCCCGTTACAGCAACCAGAGCCCCTGCCGCGCGATCCGCTGGCACTGCTCTGACGAATCGTCGTCGTTGGACACCAGCCCGCTGAGTAGATCCAGACATACGATCTCGCGCCGGCGGAAAGGCCACCCGCAAGCGCCGCCATGAGCACCGAGACGACGGGCACCGCCGGCTCCTGCGGGATCGACTGGATCATAGCGTGGTTCTCGATATGAAGCGCCCGAGCCTCTTCGCTGGACTGCTCCGCTGCCAACCGCCGCAGGTCGTCGGCCAGATGCGCAGCCGTTCTCGTGCAGCCACAGGCATACGCCGATCAGTCGTACCGGCCGATCTCTATATCGATCAATCGCACGCTCGCGCGTTCCTTCTTCTCACACCTGCCGGTCCAGTCGATTCGAGATCAATTAGTCATGGGCGCTTCGCTCGCTTTCGGACCCGGTCGATCAGCTTGGCGTCGAAATACTCGAACCGGTCTCGGTCGGCGTCAACCTCATCGAGAATCATCCGAGCCATCGATGCGCGACCGGTCGCGTACTCCTGATAAAGGGCCCAGATCCCCTCGCGTGCCGCGATTTGGCAGTCGATCTCCAGTTCTGGAGTGCCTGCCTCGACTTCGGTCCAGTGAGACTCTCCGCCGATGCAGGAAATGAGCTCGTCGAGGAGGCGAAAGTGGACGGCTTCTGAAGTCTCCTCGACCAGCGCCGCCATAATCATGGAGGTCACAGGAACCGCCACTTCGAACAGGAGGGACTGGATGTGGACGTGTCCGTCCAGGCTTGCCTTCGCCATCTCCTCCGGGGTACTCGCGTCAAGCAAATTCGTAAAAGTCTCGGGAATGTGGGCGCCTGTCTCACCGCATCCGCAGCGCAGGGAGGCCCAATCCACGCGCTCGGCCTGGATCAGCGACGGCCTGACAGTCATTTCCCTCCCCCGATGTGATCGCTTCTCGAAGGACGGCATGTTCGAGCCTGCTGCACAACTCCGGGTCCGACAGCGCCACACTGGTGATCATGCCGGTTTCGGGCACAATGCCCGTGATGCGGGGCCGGCTCAGTGGCAGGACGTTGTCGGTGAAGGAGTTCGCCAAGGTCTTACCACTCGAAACGTTCCCGGAAGTCGCTCAGAGTCTTCCAGAGCGGATCCGCGCGCTTGAGCTCATAGTTGCTCGTCACGACCCCTTCGGCATCTCTCTCGACCTTGGACAGCAGGATTCCGTACTCGTACTTCTCCTCCAGCCGCACGCGCCCCTCAGTGTCATAGCGGACACGTTTCCCGTGCAGGACGTTCTGGCGGTAGGAGGTCTCTTCGCACAGGCTCCCGTCCGCGTACCAACCGCGGGCAGCTCCCTCCTGCCTGCCGTTCACGTAGTGGATCTCGGAGATCCGCCGGCCTTCCGACTCTTCGTATCCGATCCCCGTGAACAGCTCGCCCCGGTATGTATAGATCAGATCCTCATCGAAATCGAGGTCGTCGTCGGAAACCTCATCCAATTTCCCGCACCCCGTCCGTTATTTGCTGACAGTTGTCGCACCGAATGATGCGCTATCCTTTCAAAGTTCCCTTGAGTCGAACATTGTAGACAGTGAACTCTTCGAGGGTGGAGCCCGGACGAGCCAGCATCCCTTCGTTCAGGGCGTTGATCTCAGAGTGGTAGCCGTTTTCGTACAGCCACAAGCATACGCCGACCAGGCGTACCGGCCGATCTCCACATCGATCAATCGCACGCTCGCGCATTCCTTCTTCTCACACCAACCGGTCCATTCGATTCGAGATCAACTGGTCATGGGCGCTTCGCTCGCTTTCAGACCCGGTCGATCAGATTGGCGTCGAAATACTCGAAGCGGTCGCGGGCGGCGTCGACCTCGATTTCGGTCCAGTGAGACTCTCCGCCGATACAGGAAATGAGTTCTCGGGAATGTGGGCGCCTGTCTCACCGCATCCGCAGCACAGGGAAGCCCAATCCACGCGCTCTGCTCTCGGCCAGCGTCGGTGCGTGAGCCTCTGGACTCGCCCGGATCTTCAGTCAGCGAGGTCGTCGGGCAGATTCAACTGCCCCGAGCCCCTGACGGCGCGAAGCCGATCCTCATCGGTTTCGATCACCTGGAGGATTTCGTAGGCGTAGCCGACAAGGCCGCGCGAGGCGCCTGACCACAGGTCTCGGTACACCCCCCAGAGCCCCTGCCTCGCGATCTGCTGGCACATGTCCGCTGATTCGTCATCGTCGGTGTCGACCAGCCGGATGAGCAGGTCCAGACATTGAATTCGCGCCCCATGGGACAGGTCACCCGCCAGGGCGGCCATGAGCACGGAGGTGACGGGCACCGCCGGCTCCTGCGGAAACGACTGAATCAGCGCGTGGTCCTCGATATGAAGCGCCCGCGCCTCCTCCCGCGACTGCGCCGCAGCAAGCCGCAGCAGATCGCCGGCCAGGTGCTCCGCCGTCTTACCGCATCCGCAGCGAATCGCCGACCAGTCGTACCTGCCGACCTCGACGTCGATCAGTCCCATGTGCCGTTCCACTCCGTTCGTCCTTACGGTAGGTCGTCCCAGGAGCCCCCGGGCTTGTGCTGTATACCGGAGATGAAGTATTTGCGGCTGGGGTAGTCGTCCTGGCACTTCACGCACACGTCCTTCGGGACGACTGTGAGACCGTTCTCCCCACGCTCCACCTGGTACGCGTGGGTCAGTCGCACGAGTTCCGGATCGCCGCCGAGAGCGCGCACCACATTACCCTCGGCGCAGAATCCGCACGTTGGACCGATGCCTCCGGGGGCACCTCCACCTCCGGACGATGCGAGGGCGATCTCCCCGGTTTCGATGTGGGTGCCACCGACGTAGGTTCGGTTCATCGGCTGGTTGCCCTTCGCGTTCTTGATGGCGAAGCCCGGCACCATGTCTTCGGCCGCCGCGAGCTGCCCCTCATGCGTCCAGCCATCAGCCGCGGGAATGGTCTTGACGGCAGGCGGCCGCTTGGCGCTGCCCGCCCCACGCGGGGTGACCTTCGCCGGTTTGGTACCGGAGGCCCCGGTGCTCGGTGAACTCGGCTTGGCGGCCGCCGCCTCTGCTTCCTCGGAGTACGCCTGAGCGTTCGCCCGCTTGATCGCCGCCATATCCGCGATGTCGGCCGCCGCGTTGTCCAGCGCCTCGGCGCCCGCTCCCGCCGCCGCGGCCGCGTCGCCGCCGGCAGCGTCCTCGGCCGCGCCCCTGAGGTCTCCCGCACCGCCCTTCACGATGCCGACCTCGCCGCCCTCCAAGCCGCCGCCCGAGACGACGCCGCCCGCGATCTCGCAGGACGCGTCGTGGTCGGCGCCACCGCCGGTCAGCCAGAACGTGCAGTTGGCGACATGGAACGGTGCCAGCAGGACAGAGTCCAGCAGGTTCGGGGCGACCTTGTCATCGAGGTTCGCTTGAGGCAGTTGCTGTGCCGCCGCGACGGTCGAGGAAGAACCCGTGTCACCGCTGGAGGTGGTGGTCGGCGGAGATCCCGGTGACGGCGACGGAGTCGGCGTGCCGCAGTCGACGGCGCACGGGTTCTGGCCGGGGTAGGTGTACCAGTCGTCGAACCCGGTCGGGTCGGAGCTGCTCGCCGGATTGTCCGCCGCGTACGTGTACCCGCCCATCTGGTTCGGATCGCCCGCCTGGAAGAGCGGGTCGGCGGTGAGGAACCGCCCCAGCGCCGGGTCGTAATTCCGCGCCCCCAGCAGGTCCAGTCCGGTCACCGAATCGTTCGGCTTGCCCAGGAAGCCGTGGTTCTCGTCCCCCGCCACCCACGTCGACGGAGTCGTGCCGCGCGGGTTGCCGTACGGGTCGTAGTACCGGCGGGTCACCGCGAGGGTGGTCGCGTCGACCGCCGTGGTCGCCGTGCCCTGCGAGGTAGCCACCTGGTAGGTGACGCTGCCGCTGCTGGAGCGGGTGACCTGGGTGCCGTCCGGCCCGGCGTAATAGCGCAGTGCCGTGCACGTCTTCGCCGCCACGTCCAGCGTCAACTGCTCGGCGCCGCCGAAGAGATAGAGGACTCGGGTCTTGTCGGTGCCGCCGACAGTCGCCGTCTGCTCCAGCAGATTGCCGTCGGCGTCGTAGAGGTACTCGCTGGTGCGGGTCGTCGTCCCGGTGGGGGTCGAGACCGTGGCCGTCCGGCCTTCGGCGTCGTATGTGAAGGTCTGCGTCTGGCCGGCCGGCAGTGCGCCGGACGTGATCGTCGACCAGGTCTGGCCCTTGCCGCCGCACGTGGTCAACGTCAGCTGGGTGCCCTTGGTGGCGCTGGCGCTCGGGTCGGTCAGGCACAGGGTGCTCTTGGCCGCGTTGACCAGCGTTCCGGTCGACGTCACGCGCCACTTCTGGGTGGCGTCGGTCGAGCAGGTGTCCATCACCACACCCGTGCCGGACGCCGTCGCGTTGCCCGCCGTGTCCAAGCACAGGTTCGCCGCCGTGACAGTGCCGTCGGTATTGACCGTCCACTTCTGCGCCGCGGCTGTCGAACTGCATGTGTTCACGTCGACCTTGACGCCCGAGCCCGTCTCCTCCACGCACAGCTTTCCGCCGCCGGTGAGGGTGAAGCCCGTGGTCAGCGGGCCCGTGGTCTTCGTGGCCCGGCTGACCGTGTTGCCCGCGTTCTTCCCGGCCGTGTCCGTGTACGAGGGGGTCTGCGTGGCCGTACCCGTGCCCGGGTTGGTGGTCGTCGTCGCACCCGCCTGGTCCGGTCGGGTCGCGGACGTGGTGCCGTCGGTGCCCGGGTACGAGGTCGACTGGGTAGTGTCCGCGAGTGCGTTGCCGGTGGTGTCGTGGTTCACCGTGCCGGTGCGGTCGCCGAGCAGGTCGTAGGTGTACGTCTGCCAGTACGGCGCGGGCCCACCCACCGTCTTCGTCTTCACCGGGGACGCGCTGGTCTGCACGGAGGCCGAGTTGCATCCGCCCACGGCGCCCACCGGTGCGGTGCCGGAGTCGGTGATGCCCGCGGTGTCGCTCCAGGCGGCGGTCAGCCGCTGGAAGGAGTCATAGGTGAAGCACTGGGTGTCGTGTGTGGTGTTGTCCTGGAGATCGTCCGTCGCGGTGAGTTCGCCGGCCTGGTTGTAGCGGTAGTTGACGACGTCCAGGGCAGTGGCCGACGTCTGGACCATGCTGCTGGTCTGCGTGGTGGCGCCGGTCGTCGCGTCGTACTGGGCGAAGGTGGCCAGTTCCTTGCCCGTGGGGCCGTAGTTGGTCTGCAGGACCCGCCCGAACGGGTCGTGGACCGTGCCGTCCAAATACGAGGGCGTATTGGCCGCGTTGATGTAGCCGCCGAAGCCGTCCAACGCGCCCTGCAGGGTGTAGCCGTAGCCGACACGCTCGGCCGGGAGGCCGCCGTCCGCCTGGTACTGGGTGGTCGCCAGCAGACCGGTGTTCGGCGTGTACGTCGACGTCAGGGCGTACGTTGTCGTGCCGCCGGCGCTGCCCGCCGTGCCCGGGAAGCCGTCTGCGGACGGAACCGTGAGGGTCGAACCAAGCGGCTGGTAGGCCGTGTTGTAGCCGGTGATCGCCTCGGTGTACGCGCTGCCGCTCGCGCCGCCGACGTAGCGGGTCGAGGAGGTCGGGTAGCCCTTGGCGAGCGTGTCGTAGACCCGGGAGGTCTGCTGTTTGGCCGGGTCTGGGGTGGCGGACCAGGGGGCCGCGTACTCGGCCGTGACGCGGTTGTCCCAGTCGTAGGCGTACGACAGGACCTGGCCGCGCGGGTCGGTGCTCTGGAGCAGGTTACCGACCGCGTCGTACTTGTCGAAGGTCGTCATGCCGGTGTTGGGGTCGGTCTGGGAGGTCCGCTCACCCATGAGGTCGTACTTGTAGGACCAGGTGTTGCCCGCGCTGTCCTTGACCGAGTCGAGTTGGCCGGCGGGCGTGTAGGTGTAGCGGGTGGCGGCGTCGGCGGCCGGGACCGCGCCGGCCGTGCCCTGCTTCCACAGGACCGTGCTGCCGTCGCCGCCGACGACGGCGAGCGTCGAGTCGGTGCGGATCTGGAGCGTCGCGCCGGTGGTCGCGGTCAGACCGCTGCTCCACTTGGACACGCCGGCGGTGGTGAGGACGGCGAGGTTGCCGTCGGTGCCGAACTGGGCGTACGCGCCCTGGTTTCCGCTCGTGTTGCTGGACCAGAGGGTCTTGCCGCTGCCGAGCGCCGTGAGGACCAGATTGCCGTCGGCCTGCATGGTCAGGCGGACGCTGTTGGAGGTCAGCGAGATGCCCGACGGGATGATGCTGCCGCCCTTGAGCGTGACCGTGGCGCCGGTGTTCTTCACCACCGATTTCACGGTCTGGCCGAGTGCGTTGGTGTAGGAGGCGGTCGAGGAGCCGCCGGCAGGCGGGGTCGTGTCCGTCTCGTCGGCGCCGGGGTAGGCCGTGCTCGTGGACCACTGCTTGACTGCCTGGTGCCACAGGGTGCTCGATGCGGCGCGGCCCTGGCCGTCGTACGTCGTTGTGGTCTCGGCAGGGATCTCGTTCTCGTTGGCCGCGTACAGGGTGGCGGACGGAGTGTGGTCCGGGTCCGAGTAGGGGGTGTAGGAGGCGCTCGGCCAGCCGTGGGAGTCGTAGAACGTGTCGGAGATGATCCGGCCGGAGTCGGAGTCGCCGTCCGCGGTCGTCTGGACCTGACGGGGCTGGAGCATCCCGTCGTAGATGCTGGTCGACGTCGAGTAGGTGCCGTCCTCGCGCAGGGTGCGGGTGGTGACGGACGACGGGGCGCCGGGCTGGGTGATCGTGCCGCCGGGGGCGGGGACCGCGCCGGGGTTCACGGAGTACGCGAACGTCATGTCCGCGCTCTGCGTCGCCTTGTCACGTCCGGGCAGCCAGACGGCGGTACGGCGGCCGAGGGCGTCGTAAGTGATGTCCGTGACGCGGTTGTTGGCGTCGACGTTCTCGACAGGGAGTCCGCGCAGCCGGTCGAGGGTGGACGTGACTTTCCACTGCTGCTGGTTGGTGGAGACGATGCTCGTCGGGTTGGTGTTGCCGCCCGCGCTGTTCCACTTGGGCAGGTAGTCGGTGTGGGTGCCCTGGCCCGTCGTGTCGAGGGAGTCGGTGACGCGGCCCGCGGCGTCGTAGGAAATGCCGCTGGTGGTGCGCCAGTTCTCGGTGCCGTCGGTGGCGAAGCCGGTGCCGACCTGGGTGCCGGTGACGCGCGGGTGGGTGACCGTGCCGTAGGCGCCGAGGGCGCTGACGGAACCGTCGCCGTCGTAGTAGACCTTCTTGTCGGAGAGCAGGGTGTCGGTGCCGGGCTTGGTGCCGCAGGGGCCGGAGACCGCGGTGATGCGGTCCGGGTAGGCGAGCAGCATGGTGTTGTCGGCCGACGAGGAAGGCGCCGCGTAGTCCGTGGTGGCGCATTTCTCCTGCGCCGCCACGGAGACGTCGCCGTGCGCGTCGACGGACTGCACCCGGCCCTGGTCGTCGTATGACGTGTCGGTGCGGGTGTGCCGCCAAGTGCCGTCGGCGAGCAGGGAGTAGCCGTGCGACTGGCTGGACTTGATCCGGCGCGCGGTGAGGTCGGGCAGGGTGGCCTTGTCCGGCGCGGTCTCCCCCGGGTGGTCCTCCTGGGTCCAGGCAGTCCACGAGGTGCGGCCGGTGTGTGCCGTGGTGGTGAAGGAGAACGGGCCGCTGACGGTGGAGGCGTTCACCGTGCCGCCGGAGGCGGTGTATGTGTCCGACTGCAGTGCGGTGCCCGCGAGTTGGTCGGCGTCGGTGACGCTGAGCACGGTGTTGCCGCCGACCTTGGCGTCCACGGTGACCGAGCGGCGGGTGCCGTCGGCCTTGTAGTCGCCGTCCATGCCCTGCAGATAGGTGGTGGTCTGCTGGGTGACCGGCTCGGGTTCCTTGCCGGTGCGCACGGTGACCGTGCGGAAGCCGCGGAACTGGTCCCAGGTGCGGTACTGGTCGTCGGTCAGGTCGGAGTCGTCACGGTGCCATGCGGCGCCCGAGTAGGCGTATGTGGAGACGTGTGCCTCGGAGCCGGCCGGGATCTTCGAGGCGTCGGGGGTGTACTGGCCGGCGACGGTGAGGTCGGCGACGGTGACGCTGTGGACGGTCGTCTTGTTGAACCAGTCGGCGATCGGCTTGGAGGCGCCGGGCACCGTCCAGTAGGCGGGATAGCAGGAGTTGGTGTTGGAGTCGGCCGACTTGATGTCGAGCGACTTGCCCGCGCATGGGTTCTGGTTGTACTCGACGGTGATGGACTCTCCGGTCTCCGTCTGCACGTTGGAGATGCGCGGCCGGTACAGCGGCGGGGCGGACGGGGAGTCGTCGTCCACCCGGTTGTCGATCTCGGTGCCGGTGAAAGAGACCTGGTTGAGCGCGAGGTCGCTGTTGCCGTTGCCGTAGGTGTCCTTGCCTGTGTGCCGGATGGACTGCAGCCACATCACGGCCTGGAGCGAGCCCGCGTCCTTGGGGTCGACAGTGGTGCCGCTGACTGGGTCGACGGCGCCGCCCGCGTCGGAGTACACCTGCCCCAGGTCGTAGCTGTCGACCGGGATCAGCTTGTCGGTATCGCCATCCTTGACGTGGACCTTGGTGGTGATGTTGTCCAGGCGCGTGGTCGACCAGAACGTCGGCGAGGAGACGACACAGACGTCCGTCGGCACCTTGGTGGCGTCGTCGGGCAGTTTGGTCTTGTCGGTCGCATCGCAGTGCAGGTCCCAGGGGACGTCCGGCCAGTGCGGTGCGGTGTTGTCGTCAAGGTTTCCGGCCGAGCAGTCGGTGAAGCCGGACGTCGTCTGGCAGCGCTGCTTGGAGGCGAAGGTGACCTGCGCGGACGGGGCGCGGCCGGCCTGCTCGTCGTCGAGGGCGTAGCCGTACGAGATCGAGGTGAGCGTGCCACCGTGAACGTACGAGGTGAGGGTGCCGGTGTCGTCCGTGGTGTCGGTCGCGGCCGCCTGGCCACCGCCGAGGTCGTAGTAGCCGGTCTCGGTCGAGTAGTCGTAGCGCTGGACGAATCCGCTCGGGGAGACGACGAAGTCCAGGTTCCAGCGCCAGCCCTCGGGCTTGTCGCAGCGGGACTTCTTGCCGTCGGCGTCGGTGTGGCACGGGTCGGAGGACCGCGGGTGCAGGACGGGAACACCCCAGGCCGCGTGTGTGGAGTCGTCGCCGGAGTCCGACGAGGCGAGCCCCTTGGTTCCGGGCCCGGTCGGTGAGTGGTCGGCACCGAAGTAGGCGGCAGTGCCGTCAGTGGTCAGAACCCGGAAGTAGGTGCCGTCGTACAGGCCGTTGGAGGCTCCGGACAGCTCCTGCACTACCGTGCCGTCGTCGCCCTGGAGCCTGAACTCCCTTATTTCGCTGGGCAGTCCGGAGGAGGTGGTCGGGACCAGGACACCGGAGTGGGAGCCGAAGGAGACGGTCGCGTTGGCGCCGCCCCAGCACTCGTCACCGGAACCCTTGAGGATCTTCTTGCCGTCGGAGTCGAGCAGCGAACCGCAGGAGCGGTACGACCGCTCCACGAAGCCCGGCTGGTAGCTCCAGCCGTCGCCGATCCAGGATGCCTGCGAATTGCGAGCCGAGGTCTCGCCGTCCACGGACTGCGAGTCGTACGCCAGTGCCACCGAGGGGCCGGTGTCCCCGACCCCCGCCGGCAGGTCGATGGGGTATGAGTACGAGTAAGCGCCGGTGCCAGTGGCCTGCCAACTACCCGCCGGGGTCAGCGAGGTCGCCGAGTAGTCACCCTGCGAACCCCGGCTGCCGGAGGTGACGGCGATCGCCGAGTCCGCGGTGGTGGTCGCGGTGAGTTGGTTCGCGGTGGCGCGGTTGACGGACTTCAGGGGCGTGCGGGTGCGGCATTCGGCGCGTTGTGGAGTCGTCAGGGCACAGGCGGGGAGGCGGGTGAGGGTGAGACGGGCTCCGTAGCCTCCGCCGTAGGCCTTGGCCACGGACGAGTAGTCGACGACCACGCTGACCTTGGCGGTACGGGACGTGGCCCTGTCCAGTCCGACCAGGAGGCCGGTGTCCGCTCCGGCCCGCAACGCCTGAGTGCGGGAGGCGAGTCGGACACGGACCTGCTGGGACTTCGCCTGCGGAGACTTCGCCTTTTCGGACGATGCCACCCACACCGGCAGCGAACCCGCCCTGGACGGCTCGGCCTTGAGGGCGACGGTGTGTGATCCAGCCTGTGGCGAGGGGGCCTTGACCGCCTGGTAGCGAGTCAGCGCACGGTAGCCGCGGGGGTGGACGGCTGTCGGGCGGGTCAGCTCGTGGTCGCCCACGGCCGGTGTCGCCGGCAGGGGCTTCGGCTTCCAGATGTCGCCGTCGAAGACGTAGGGCCCGACTCCGTTCTGTGCGACGGCACCCGTCACGAGCAGCACCATCACGGCCAGCAGAGCGGAGACAAGCGTCAGCGTTCTTCGCACACCCACGTGTGACCTACCCCCGTATGAAACGGACTTGGTGGTCCGTTGACTGAAAGGTCACGTGGTCGGCGTGATCCAGGTTGGGAGGTTAAGAACGGCCTTGACCGAACCTCAACACTTTTTGCCAATGCCATGACAATGTTGTGATTCTCCTTGACGTTTCCTGTGTACGTTTTGTGCCGGGGGAGCGAACATCACCGCCGCACGCCGTCGCCGGCGTCCTGACCCGTCGTCCGGCGAGCCGTTTACTGGCGCGGATGGTCGCAGATCTCGTGTCTGCACTGTCCGTCGTGCGAAGGAGTTGTTCCGTGCTGGCGTCATCCACCCGAAGACTGGCGCTGTTCCCGGTGCTCGGCGCACTGCTGCTGTCGGCTCTGGCCGTTCCGACCGCTGCGCTCGCCGACGGCGAACCCGCCGACACCGCCGACCCGTTGCTCGCCGCACAGGCCCAGGCGGTCGCCGACGGCACCTCCGTACCGGTCGACGCGCTGACCAGCCAGACGGACACGGTGGCGGCCAATCCGGACGGTTCGTTCACGACGACCTCGGCCGTCCTGCCGGTCCGCGTGCGTCAGGACGGCGCCTGGGTTCCGGTGGACGCCACGCTCACCGCCAGCGCCGATGGCACCTACTCCCCCAGGGCCACACCCAGCGGCGTACGCCTGTCCGGTGGCGGCACCGGCCCGCTGGCCACGCTCACCGACCCCGCCGGGCACAGCATGAGCCTGACCATGCCCTTCGCCCTGCCCGCCCCGCAGGTCAGCGGTTACACAGCGCTCTACGCGTCCGTGCTGCCCGGAGTCGACCTGTCGGTGTCGGTCACGGACCAGGGCGGCTTCAGCGACGTGCTGATCGTCCACGACGCACAGGCGGCGGCCGACCCACGGGTCCGCCGGCTCGCGGTGTCCACGGACACCGACGGCCTGGATCTGTCCGCCACCGGGGCGGGGGGCATGACGGCGACCGCACCCGACGGCTCGGTGTCGTACACGAGCCCGCCGCCGCTGATGTGGGATTCCAGCACGACAGCCGGCACGACGACGGCGCACTCGGCCGGCGTCGTCGAGCCCGCCTCCTTCGCACGGGCCGCCGACGACGAACCGATCGCCCCCGCCGTCGCCTCGTCGTCAGCCGGCCCCGGCTCGGGCGCCCAGGTCGGCCAGGTCCCGATGACCACCACCTCCAGCAGCCTCACGCTGACACCCGACACCTCGGTGCTGAACGGCCCGGACACGCACTACCCGGTCTACATCGACCCCTTCGAGAACCCGGTGACCAGCAAGTCCGGCGCCTTCGACGAGGTGTACTCCAGCTCGGCCTGCTCCGACGCCCCGCAGTACAACAAGCCGCAGACCAACGGCGAGGGTGTCGGCTACCAGCAGTGGGGCGGCGCCTGCGGGAACGGTCTCGAACGGTCGTACTACGCAATCAACACCTCCGGCCTCGACCCGTCCATGAAGGTCATCAAGGCCGAGGTGAACGTCAGCACCAAGTACGCGGCCAGCGTCGACTGCTCCCACAACCAGCCCATCACCCTGCACACCACGGGCACGATCAACGAGAACACCGACTGGAACCACCAGCCCGGAACTCTCGACGACAACGGCTACCCGGCGGTGAAGACGACCGTGCCGAGCGGGGAGAACGGCAACAGCAGTTGCAGCAACAGCACCGCTTCCTTCCGCGTCGACACCCAGGCCCAGAAGATCGCCGACGGCAACAAGGGCATCTGGACGATCGGCCTGTTCGGCAACGAGTCCAAAACCAGTTCCAATCTCGACTACCTGCGGATGTCCCAGACGCTCGCCCTGACCACCAACTTCGACATCCCCCCGGACATCCCCACCAAGGTGCACACCACACCGCCGCCGCTGGGCGCGGACGGCGACTGCGTCACCGGCAGTGCGGCCGGCTGGATCGGCGCGACGACGTACAGCGGCGCGGGCAGCAACATCCAGTTGCACTCCACCGTCACCACTCACATCTCCGGCGAGCACGCCGAAGCTCACTACCACGTCTGGGACCGCTCCGACCTCGACGCCGACGGAAACGCCGCGGACAAGGGCACGCCGGACAGCGGCATGGTCGCCTCGGGTGCGGACGCGGACGCGCCGATCGGCTTCACCCTCAAGGACGGTCACGGGTACGGCTGGGACGTCTACGCCCAGGACAACTCCTCGATCAAGATGACATCGCCGATCAGCGACCACTGCTGGTTCAACACCGACTTCACGCCGCCACAGACACCGACGATCGCCGACAACCCGCACTTCCCGCCGGTCGGCAGCGGAACCGGCGACACCTACGCGGGCAGCGACGTCCACGCGGACTTCGCCGTCTCCGCGGCCGACAACACCCCGGCCGACACCTGCGCCCCGGCCGCCTGCCAGGCCAGCGGCATCGACCACTTCCTGTGGCAGCTCGACAGCCAGCCCACCATCGCCACCGGCCAGCCCGCCAAGGTGACGTCCACCAGCGGCGCCACCGCGTCCGGCACCGTCACGATCAAGGTCACCAACTGGGGCGTGCACACCCTGTACGTCGGCGCGGTCGACCGGGCCGGCAACCTCTCCCAGAATCCGGTGAGTTACACCTTCACCGCACCATGGGACCCGAAGACCAAGATCGCACCCGGGGACATCACCGGCGACGGCAGCCCCGACCTGCTCGCCACCACGAGCAGCGGTGACTTGGAGCTGGTCCCCGGTGACAGCGACCCCGCCCAGGCACCCGCAGCGGTGCAGGACGGCCCCGTCGGCAGCAATCCGCCCGCGATCACAGGCCCGGTGATCGTCTCAACGCCGAAGGGTGCGCCCACCGGCACGTGGAGCGACTACCTGATCGCCCACCGCGGCAATCTGCACGGTGAGACGCACGACGACCTGTTCGCGTACAACACCAAGACCCAGCAGTTGTACGTGGTGAAGAACGACCTCGATCCGAAGGAGGACGGCGCCTTCCCGAGCACCCCCTACTCCACCTTCCCCGGCTTTGTCGGCCGCCGCTACGACGTCGTCACCAAGGACGACTGCGAGGCCACCGACACGGTCCCCGCCGACCGCTGCGCGAACGCGGGCTATGACCCGACAGAGCCCTGGGACATATCCCAACTGGTCGTCGACGGAGACGTGTACGGCAACGCCGACCATCCCGCTGTGCTCACGGTGGAGGGTGGCAAGCTCTGGCTCTACCAGTCGTACGGCGTCAACCACCTGGGCCACCCACTGCTGCTGGGCGACGGCGACTGGTCCGGCCTGACGCTGATCGCCCCCGGCCGGGTGGGTGGCACCTTCTCGGTCGACGGTGCCGGCAACGGCAAGGTCACCGGCGGCACGCCCACTCTGTGGGCCCGCGACGACGTCTCGGGCACCGTCTACACGTTCCCGATCGACGTGGACGGCGGCACTCTCCTGCCCAAGCTGCTGCACGCCCCGGTGCGCACCCCGCTCGTCTCAGCCGTGAAGACGTCCGCCGACGGCACAGTCTGCCTCGACGACGCGGGCGGACACACCGCCGACCACACCAAGATCCAGATCTACACCTGCAACAGCAGCGCCACCCAACAGTGGGTCCTGCACGACGATGGCTCACTGCGCGTCCTGGGCAAGTGCCTCGACGCCACCGACGGCGGCACGGACAACGGCACCCTGCTCCAGCTCTACACATGCGACGGCGCAGGGTCCCAGAAATGGACCGCGGGCGCCTCCGGCAGCCTCGTCAACCCGCAGTCCGGCAAGTGCGTGGACAATCCGGGCGCGGCCACGACCAACGGCACCCAGGTCCGCCTGTACACCTGCAACGCCTCCGCCGCCCAGAACTGGACAAGCAGCGCCGCCGCGGGTTGGAACACCCACCCCGCCACGGCCCTCTCCGTGGTCCTGCGCAAGCGTGACTTCCCGACCGTCGCCTCCCCCGGCGACGTCAACAGCGCCACCGGAGGCCCCGACGGCAAGCCCGACCTCTACGCCACGGACACCGCGGGCCAGCTGACCGAATTCCCGGGCGCCACCCCGTCGGGCACGACCGCCACCTTCGCCGACCCCGCATCACTCGGCACCGTCACCGACACGGCCACCCACCGCTGGAACCTCGCCGACGGTACGGGCACGACCGCGGCCGACCCGACGGGCAACGCGCCCGCCGTGCTGGCCGGCGGTGCCACCTGGACCTCCGACACCGACCGGGGCACTGTCCTGAACCTCAACGGCAGCACCTCGTACGGAGCGACCACCGCGACCGGCGTGAACACCGCCGGCAGCTTCACCGTCTCGGCCTGGGTGAGGCTGAACTCCCTGTCCAGCACGAACTCGACGTTCGTGTCGCAGTCCGACGACCCGGCCGTCGGCGCGGCCAACGGCTTCCAGCTCTACTACTCCTCCGCCAGTCAGGTCTGGGCTTTCGGCCGCCACGACGACGACAGCACCAGCACCGCCTTCACCGCGGCCTACGGCGCGAAGGCCGCGGCCGCGAAATGGACCCACCTCGTCGGTGTCTACGACGCCGTCGCCGGCCAGTTGCTCCTGTACGTGAACGGCCACCTGTCCGCCACCAAGACCTACACCGGCACCGACTGGAACGCCGTGGGCCCCGTCCAGTTCGGCCGCCGCCTCTTCCAGGGCACCTACGGCGAGTACGCGAACGGCCGCCTCAGCGACGTCCGCCTCTACCCGACGGCACTGCCCCCGGCGGACGCGACGGCACCCGGCAACAGCGTGGTCGTCTCACAAATCGGGTGAGGCATGAGGCACCGATGAGCTGCAGTCGTACCTCCTGTTGGGCAGAAGACGACACTCCGCCCGGACACGGGCCTCGCCCTTGGGCGCGGCCCCCCACAGGGGAAGCGAGCAGCAGGCTGACCGCGTAATCATCGGGGTGCCACAACAATCGCCCTCGCGTGCACGTCCGCTTATGCGGTTGACCAGGGGCCGATCTGCACGGTGGCCGCACGCTCGGCCACCAAGTGGCCACCACGCCGCTCCGAGCAGATCGAGGCAGATCAGCAGCAGGGGACAAAAGACCAGTTCACGGGCTGACAAAACGAAATCACGACTGGCTGCCAATCTCGGACCTACGCATAGCGATGCGTAGCCCGCAGGTGCCCGATCAGCCTGATTCCAAGGTCAACCAAAACAAGAAACCCCAGGTCAGAGTCCTGACCCGGGGTTTTCCATGGAGCCCCCTGTCGGATTCGAACCGACGACCTACGCATTACAAGTGCGTTGCTCTGGCCAACTGAGCTAAGGAGGCCTGCACGGGTGCGAGACGTGTACGAGACGTGCGCGATCACGTGCCTGGTGCAGTGTACCCAGGTCCCCGCCGCGCCCTGTCGAAAATTTCCGCGAAGTTCACATGCCCTCGGGTACTGACAGACCGGGCAAACGCCAGGTACCGTCCGTACCCAGTTCACTCGCGTGGACTACACCACCACCTTCCTACAACGGATCGTCCGGCACGTTCCTGCCGGTAGAAGGGGGCCTTCACCATGGCCACTGTTTCGTTCGACAAGGCGACCCGGATCTACCCGGGCACCGAGAAGCCCGCCGTCGATGGTCTGGAGATCGAGGTCGGGGACGGCGAGTTCCTCGTCCTCGTCGGTCCGTCCGGCTGTGGCAAGTCCACCTCGCTCCGCATGCTCGCGGGGCTCGAGGACGTCAACGCCGGCGCCATCCGCATCGGTGACCGCGACGTCACGCACCTGCCGCCGAAGGACCGGGACATCGCCATGGTGTTCCAGAACTACGCGCTGTACCCGCACATGACGGTCGCCGACAACATGGGCTTCGCGCTCAAGATCGCCGGCGTCAACAAGGCCGAGATCCGCCAGAAGGTCGAGGACGCGGCGAAGATCCTCGACCTCACCGAGTACCTCGGCCGCAAGCCGAAGGCGCTCTCCGGCGGTCAGCGCCAGCGTGTCGCGATGGGCCGCGCGATCGTCCGCGAGCCCCAGGTCTTCCTCATGGACGAGCCGCTGTCGAACCTCGACGCCAAGCTCCGTGTCTCGACCCGTACGCAGATCGCCTCGCTCCAGCGCCGTCTCGGCATCACCACCGTCTACGTCACCCACGACCAGGTCGAGGCCATGACGATGGGCGACCGGGTGGCCGTACTCAAGGACGGTCTGCTCCAGCAGGTCGACTCCCCCAGGAACATGTACGACCGGCCCGCGAACCTCTTCGTCGCCGGCTTCATCGGCTCCCCGGCCATGAACCTGGTCGAGGTCCCGATCACCGACGGCGGTGTGAAGTTCGGCAACTCGGTCGTCCCCGTCAACCGCGAGGCGCTCAAGGCCGCCACCGACAAGGGTGACCGTACGGTCACCGTCGGCGTCCGCCCCGAGCACTTCGACATCGACGAGCACAACGGCGACGCCGCGAAGTCCCTCACCAAGGACACCGAGGACGCCCCCGCCGGTCTCGCGGTCACCGTGAACGTCGTGGAGGAGCTGGGCGCCGACGGCTTCGTCTACGGCAGCGCCAAGGTCGGCGACGACCTGAAGGACCTGGTCGTGCGCGTCAGCGGCCGTTCGGTGCCGGACAAGGGCGCCACCCTGCACGTGGTGCCGCGTCCGGGCGAGCTGCACGTCTTCTCGACCTCCACGGGCGAGCGCCTCACCGACTGATCACACGGTCACGGGAAGGGCCCCGCGGTGATCCGCGGGGCCCTTCCCGTTTCCGGTCCGCTCCGGTCCGCTCCGGTTTACATCGGCCGACCGATATGACAAATACCCCGGCAGACCCGTCATTTCGAGCAGTGTTCGTCAACGCCCTACCCAATTCGAGGCACCAATCCATCCCCCGAATTGGTGACTAAATGTCGCCAAATCATTACCGGGCGCTACCCTCACACGCGTGAAGCACTCCAATAACCAACAGCCGCGACGCGGCCGGGGCCCCGCCCGCCGGGTCGGCCGCACCCTCGCCCTCGTCCTGCCCGTCATGATGGTGCTCTCCGGGACCCTCGCGGTCACCCGGGTCAACTGGACGGGAAGCCCCTCCAGTTCGACGCTCACCGCGACGGAGGTCACGGCGGCCGGAGCCTCCTCGCGGGCCGCCGCACGCGCCCCGCAGGACGTCCTGCGCGACCAGCTCATGACGGAGCTCCAGGACAAGAACCCGGGCGTCGTCCTGACCCACCTCCAGGAGGCGGTGAACGGCCACCCGTCGCTCGCCACGCACTGCACCTCCATCGCCCGCGCACTGGGCCGCGCAGCGGTCCGTATCTACGGCGCCGCACGCGCCCAGTCCTACGCCCGCCCCGTGTGCGACACCGCGTTCGCCTCCGGGGTCATGGCCGCGCACAGCTGACCGGAGCCGGCGCCCGGAGTAGGAGGTCGGTAACGGCTGATTAAGGAACGGTTGCAGCCGAAAGATGCGGTGGGGCCGCCACGTACAGTTCGGGTCATGACCGATCCGAACGCCGCGTCGCGCCCCACCCAAGCCGTGATCCTGGCCGGTGGCCAGGGGTCCCGGCTGCGCCCCTACACCGACGACCGGCCCAAGCCGATGGTCGAGATCCCGGGCACGGGGACGCCGATCATCGGCCATCAGCTCGTCTGGCTCGCCGAGGAGGGCGTGACCGACGTCGTCGTCAGCTGCGGGCACCTCGCCGAGGTGTTGCAGGACTGGCTGAAAACAGCCGATCTGCCCGTGAACGTGACCACGGTCGTCGAGACCGAGCCCCTGGGCCGCGGCGGCGGCCTCAAGTACGCCGCCGCGCGTCTGCCCCGCCCGGACAGCCCCTGGTACGCCACCAACGGCGACATCTGGACCCGCTTCTCGCTCCGCGACATGGCGGACTTCCACACCGAGCGCGACGCCGTCGCCACGATCGCGCTGGCCCGGCCGCGGATCCCCTGGGGGGCCGTACAGACGGACGACTTCGGGCGCGTGACCGACTTCATCGAGTCACCGCCCACGCAGTACGCGATCAATGCGGGGGTGTACGTCTTCTCGCCCGAGTTCGCGGGGTTGCTGCCGGAGCGGGGGGATCATGAGCGGACGACGTTTCCGCACCTCGCGCGTGAGCTGCGGTTGGCCGGGTTCCCGATTCCGCAGGGGGCGTACTGGCGGGCCATCGATACTGCCAAAGATCTGCGAGAAGCCGCGAAAGAGCTTGCTGCGCTTGGTCGTTGAGTGCGGGTCGGTGGGGGCTGAGCGCGCAGTTCCCCGCGCCCCTAAAAACCAAAAAACCAAAGACCGAAGGGGCCCGCACTTTTCAGTGCGGGCCCCTTCGTCATACGTACCGGAGTCTCAGCCGGTGGACGGCGACTGTGTCAACAAGCCCCCCACCGGCCCAGCTACCCCAACAGGCCGCCCACCAGGCCCGGCTGGCCGGAGGAGGACGAACCCCCGGTGCTGGAGCCGCCGCTTGAGCCGGTGCCGCCACTCGTGCCGCCGCCCGACGTGGGGCCGGAGGTCGTGCTGGGGGCCTGGCCGGCCGGGGAGGACTGCTGGGGCTGGGTGCGGCCCGCGGTGCCCTGGGTCTGGCTGGGGGTGCCGCCGGTGGCCGTACCGGTGGAGGAGTGGGTCGCGCCCGGGCTCGTCGCGGCGTGCGACGGGCTGGCCGAAGCGGCCTTCCGGGAGGGCGAGTTGGCCGCCGAGGGGCTGCTGCTACGGCTCTTGGTCGGTTCCCCGGGGAGCGGGGCGCCGGGCAGTTCGTTGCGCGGGGCCTCGCCGGGGCCGGGGACGACCACGCGGCTGGAGTCGCGCACCGCGCCGCCGAGGAGCGAGCCGATGAGCAGGGTGAGGCCGATCGCGACCGCCGTGACCAGGGCGCCGCGGCGCAGGACGTAGCGGCGCAGTTCCCAGATGTCGGCGCGGGGTCCCAGGCGCCGCCAGGCGCTGCCCGCGAGGCGGCCGTCGACGGAGTAGACGGGGGCGCCGGCGATGATCAGCGGGGACCAGGCGGCGAGGTAGATGATGTCGGGGGCGTCGTAGGCGGGAACGGTCTTCCAGCTGACGGTGACGATGAGCGCTGCGGAGAGCAGCGCGCCGCCGACCGCCGCGACCCGCTGCCAGAGGCCGAGGATCGTCAGGACGCCCACGATGACCTGGGCGAAGGCGATGACTAGTCCGGAGCCGACGGGGTGCTGGAGGGCGAACTGCCGCAGTGGCTCGGCGACTTCCCAGGGGTGCAGGGTGTTGAGCCACTTCACCATGGAGCCGCGTTTGCCGCCGTCGAAGTAGACGGGGTCGCAGAGCTTGCCCATGCCGGCGTAGATGGAGATGAAGCCGAGGAAGATGCGCAGCGGGAGCAGGACGACGCCGAGGTTCATCCGGCGGCCCGGGTAATAGGCGTGCCGTACCGGGTCGTTGGGGTGCCGCCCGGTGCGCCGCTCGCGCTCGCCGTCCGCCTCGAAGTCCTCGAACTCCCCGTCCGCGTAGGCGGGTTCGTCGTAGGCGCTGCCCACGGTCCGCATCTGCGGCAGGAGCCGGTTCTCGCCGGTGTCGTGGGCGTGGCCGCGCTGGGCGCCGACGATGGGGGTCTCGAGGGTCTGCGCGGTCAGGTCGCCGTCGTAACCGCCGTCCGCGATACGGGGGATGACCTGCGTGGCGCCCGCGTCGGCGGCCGGCTGCTCGCCGTGGCGGACGCCGCTGCCCCGCACGGCCTGGAGGAGCCGGTGGGCGCCGGTGTCGTCCGGGGCGGACCGGCCGCTCCAGACGACGGGCCTACGGCGCGCGGCACCGGCCGCGGGCATCCGGGCGGTGTCCTCGGCGGTGCTCGACTGCCGTGCGAGGCGCGGGTTTCGGGTGCGCGTCGAGGCGCCCAGCTGCACGCGGAAACTCGCATGGTTGACGATGACCTGGGCCGGATCGCTCGGCACCTTCACCATGCTCAGCGCGGGAGCGTCGTCCAATCCGGACTGGAATCCGGACGAGCGGTCCCCCGTGGGTGTGCGGGGTGTTCTGGTGTCCACACTCATCTAACCGAGTGACGTGTGTTTAGGACACTGCTTTGACTTGCCGGATGTGTCCGGACAGCGTCAAGCTCGCCCTCGACCGCCAGATTGCCCCGAGTGGGTGACCGCGCCGAACGTCCGTTCAGGAGCGCTTGCGGGCCGCCTCGTAGAGGACGACCCCGGCCGCCACACCGGCGTTGAGCGACTCCGCGCCGCCCGGCATCGGGATCCGGACCCGGAAGTCGCAGGTCTCGCCGACGAGTCGGGAGAGGCCCTTGCCCTCACTGCCGACGACGATGACCACCGGGCCCTCCAGCGCGGCCAGTTCGCCGAGTTCGGCCTCTCCGTCCGCGGCCAGACCGACGATCGCGATACCGGCCTTCTTGTACGCCTCCAGGGCGCGCGTCAGGTTCGTGGCGCGGGCGACGGGCGTACGGGCCGCCGTACCGGCCGACGTCTTCCAGGCACCGGCGGTCATGCCGGCCGCGCGGCGCTCGGGGACGAGGACGCCGTGGCCGCCGAACGCGGAGACCGAGCGGACGATCGCGCCGAGGTTGCGCGGGTCGGTCACCCCGTCGAGGGCGACGATCAGCGGGTCCTCGCCCTTGTCGTAGGCCGCGTTGGCGAGGTCCTCGGCGTGCGCGTACTCGTACGGCGGGACCTGGAGGACCAGGCCCTGGTGGTTGAGGCCGTTGGTCATGCGGTCCAGCTCGGGGCGCGGGGCCTCCATGAGGTGGACGCCACCGCGCTCGGCGACCAGCTGGAGCGCCTCGCGCACCCGCTCGTCGTTGTCGATGAACTGCTGGACGTAGAGCGTGACCGCCGGGACGCCCTCGCGCAGCGCCTCCACGACCGGGTTGCGGCCCACGACCATCTCGGACGTGCCCTTGCCGCCGCGCCCGCGCGCGACCGGTGCCCGGCGCTGGATCTGCCTGGCCTGGGCGTTGGCGATGCGGTTCTTCTTGTGGCCCTTGCGCGCCTCGGCCGGCGGGGTCGGCCCCTTGCCTTCCAGGCCCTTGCGTCGCTGGCCGCCACTGCCGACCTGCGCGCCCTTCTTGCCGGACATGCGGCGGTTGTTGGCTGCCATGACCTACCTGTCTGTTCAGAGTCTTTTCAGAAGCGTGCGTACGTACGTCTATGCAGTGTGCCGCCCGGAGGGCCGGGCGGCACAGTCGATCTTCGTTGACCAGGGTGTGACCGGAGTGGGTTCAGCGTGGGCCGAGGGTCCAGCGGGGGCCCTGCGGGCCGTCCTCGATGACCAGGCCGGACTGGTTGAGCTGGTCGCGGATGGCGTCCGCGGTGCCCCAGTCCTTACGGCCCCGGGCGGCCTCGCGCTGGTCGAGGACCATACGGACCAGGGTGTCGACGACGCCGTGCAGGTCTTCGCCCCGGTCCGTCTCGCCCGCCCACTGCGGGTCCAGCGGGTCGAGCCCCAGGACGCCGAGCATGGCGCGCACCTCGGCGAGGCGGGCCACGGCCGCTTCCTTGTCGTCGGCGGCCAGCGCGCTGTTGCCCTGCCGGACGGTCGTGTGCACGACGGCCAGGGCCTGCGGCACGCCCAGGTCGTCGTCCATCGCCTCGGCGAACGCCGGCGGCACCTCGGCCGCGGGCTCGACGACTCCTCCGGCCTTCTCCACCACCCGCTGCACGAAGCCCTCGATCCGCGCGAACGCGGACTCCGCCTCGCGCAGGGCCTCCTCGCTGTACTCGATCATCGAGCGGTAGTGCGGGGTGCCGAGGTAGTAGCGGAGCACGATCGGCCGCCACGCCTTGACCATCTCGCTGACCAGCACGCTGTTGCCGAGCGACTTCGACATCTTCTCGCCGCTCATGGTGACCCAGGCGTTGTGCACCCAGTACTGCGCGAAGTCGTCGCCGTAGGCCTTGGCCTGGGCGATCTCGTTCTCGTGGTGCGGGAAGATCAGGTCGAGGCCGCCGCCGTGGATGTCGAAGGCGGGGCCCAGGTACTTGTGCGCCATCGCCGAGCACTCCAGGTGCCAGCCCGGCCGGCCGCGGCCCCACGGGGTCTCCCAGTCGGGCTCGCCCGGCTTGGTCGCCTTCCACATCGCGAAGTCGCGCGGGTCGCGCTTGCCGGTGATGCCCTCCTCGGAGGGCTGGCGCAGGTCGTCGATGTCCTGGTTGGAGAGCTGGAGATAGTCCGGGTACGACCGCACGTCGAAGTAGACGCTGCCGTCCGCCTCGTAGGCGTGCCCGCGCTCGATCAGCCCGCGCATCATCTCGATCATCTCGGGGACATGACCGGTCGCCCGCGGTTCGTACGTCGGCGGGAGGCAGCCGAGTGCCTGGTAGCCGTCGTTGAACGCGCGCTCGTTCTCGTAGCCGATCGCCCACCAAGGGCGGCCCTGGTCACGGGACTTGGCGATGATCTTGTCGTCGATGTCGGTGACGTTGCGGATGAACGTGACGTCGTAGCCGCGGTGTTCGAACCAGCGGCGCAGGATGTCGAAGTTCAGGCCCGAGCGGATGTGGCCGATGTGCGGGGCGGCCTGCACGGTGGCACCACACAGGTAGATCGAGACACAGCCCGCTGTGAGCGGGGTGAAGTCGCGAATCTGCCGGGTGCTGGTGTCGTACAGGCGAATGGTCACAGTACAAGGGTAGTGGGCGGTACGGGGTGCGCGGGACCGTATGTCGGGTACCGGCCGGTGGGGGCTGGGCGCGCAGTTCCCCGCGCCCCTAAAAGCAAAGGTCGGGCCAGTTAAGCGCGTTTCACCACCAGCGCCGTTGCCACCGCCATCAAGCCCTCGTCCCGCCCCGGAAAGCCCAAACCGTCCGTCGTCGCTCCCGACACCGACACGGGAGCCCCCGCCGCCTCCGACAGCAGCTTCTGCGCCTCGTCTCTCCGCTTGCCGATCTTCGGGCGCGGGCCCACCACCTGTACGGCCACGTTGCCGATGGTGAAGCCCGCCTCGCGGACAATCCTCGCCGCCTCTGTCAGCAGGGTGACGCCCGACGCGCCCGACCACTCGGGGCGGCCGGTACCGAAGTGCTGGCCCAGGTCTCCCAGCCCCGCCGCCGAGAACAGGGCGTTGCAGGCCGCATGCGCTACGACGTCCGCGTCGGAGTGGCCCGCCAGGCCCGGGCCCTCGCCCTCCCACTTCAGGCCGGCGCACCACAGCTCGCGGCCCTCCTCGAAGGCGTGGATGTCGGTGCCGATACCGACCTGGGGGAGCACGAAGGGCTGCTCAGAAGCCATCGTTCAGCCTCCTGCGGGCGAGGACCGCCTCCGCGAGGACCAGGTCCAGGGGGCGGGTGACCTTGAAGGCCTCCTCGTGGCCGGGGACGACCACGACCGTGAGGCCGAGCTGCTCGACCATGCTCGCGTCGTCGGTGACGTTGTCGGTGACCGTCTCGTGGGCGCGGACGAGTGTGGCGCGGTCGAAGCCCTGCGGTGTCTGTACGGCGCGGAGGCGGGCCCGCTCGGGGGTGGCGACCACCGGTTCCGGGTCGCCGGGGTGCGCGGCCGGCTCGACCTCCTTCACCGTGTCGGCGAGCGGCAGGGCCGGTACGACGGCGGGGGCGCCGTCCCGTACGGCCTCGATGACCGCGTCGACCGTGTCCACGGGGACGAGCGGGCGGGCCGCGTCGTGCACGAGGACGACGTCGTAGCCGGGGGGCAGCGCGTCCAGGCCGAGCTTCACGGACTCCTGGCGGGAGTCGCCGCCGGGGACGACCAGGAAGTCGGTGCGCTCGGGCAGCGCGTGCGCGTCGAGGAGGGTCTTGACCTCGGGGGCGCCGTCGGGCGGGGCCACGACGACGACCAGGGTGACGGCGCGGGAGGCGGCGAGTGCGCGGACCGCGTGGATGAGCATGGGGGTGCCGTTCAGCGCGCGTAGCGCTTTGGGGGCGCCGGGGCCGAGGCGTACGCCCCGTCCGGCGGCCGGGATCACGGCGGCGACGGAGGACTGCGCCTGCGAAGAGCGCGAATCGTCAGACATCGGTTCCTGTCAGGTTTGTGTGCTCGACCTACGTGGGTATGGCCTGAGGAGTGCCGGGCGCGACGCCTTGACCGGACCCTTCCGTGACACCGGTCGAGCCTGCTGCCCGGGCCCGGCACACCATTATCGGGGGCATGTCTCCGGCGTTCGACACAGAGTCACACGGTGTTCGACGGAGTCGCGAAGTCCGTTCCGACGGAGTCGCGAAAATCCCCCCGAACATGCCGAAGCGCCCGGCGACAGGCGGGCTGTCATCGGGCACCACGGCATTTCAGTGTGCTGAGCAGGGCGTACCAGGTGCCTGCGTCAGGACGCGAGAACCTCGTCGAGCAGGGCCTCGGCCTTGTCCTCGTTCGTGTTCTCCGCGAGCGCGAGCTCACTCACCAGGATCTGGCGAGCCTTGGCGAGCATGCGCTTCTCACCTGCGGAGAGTCCGCGCTCGCGCTCACGACGCCACAGGTCACGGACGACTTCCGCGACCTTGATGACATCGCCGGAGGCGAGCTTCTCCAGATTTGCCTTGTAACGACGCGACCAGTTCGTGGGCTCCTCGGCGTACGGAGCGCGCAGCACCTCGAAGACCCGGTCCAGCCCGTCCTGACCGACCACATCACGTACGCCGACGAACTCCGCATTGTCCGCTGGCACACGCACCGTCAGGTCACCCTGGGCGACCTTCAGCACCAAGTAGGTCTTGTCCACGCCTTTGATCTGGCGAGTTTCGATAGCCTCGATCAGCGCGGCCCCGTGATGGGGATAGACCACGGTGTCGCCAACCTTGAACGTCATGTGACAGGTACCCCTTCCGTGGCTATCCAGGGTAACACGGAAACTGCGTGTTCTGAATGGCGTTTTCGCAGGTCAGGGCATATCTCGGGGCTTGACAACAGCAACAGGAACGTGCTGCGGAGGCCGAGCGGAGGAGGGTATTCGCAGGTCGGAGCGGCTCTCCGGGCGAGGTGAAACGCGTACGTTACACACATCCGGAGGCGCCTCCAAGTGGACGAACGTCCCCAAATGTCTGGTTCCAAGTGCTCGACTTCCGCTACTCCGTTCGGTGCGCGGAGCCCGGTGCGAGGCGAATCCGGAATTGATCACCGAGAGTGGCGCGGAACGGCCGGTGATCAATTCTTCGAGGTGTCCCGCATTCTTCACGGAAAATCCGTCGACGGGCGGCTGAGCTGCTTATGTGAATGCCGGACGAGTGCCGGGCACAAGTGACCCGCGGGTCACTTGTGGCACACGGGTACCCGGTTGGGGGAGGGTCGGGTGCGGTGGCGCGGGAACGGCTCGGTAACCTAAGGCCGCTGACAGACACTTAGGGCGGCTTTATTCGGGAGTCGCCCTGCTCCGCCCACGTTCAAGGAGTAGCCGCCGCCGTGAGCAGCAGCCTTCGACGCGGCGCCCTCGCCGCCGCCGCCATCGCGTTCTCGATCGCCTCGCTCGCCGCGTGCGGTGCCGGCAACGACGCCCAGACGCTTGAGGTCAAGCCGGACAACGCGGCCGTCTCCGTGGGTGTCATCAAGGTGCAGAACGCGCTGGTCATCACCCAGCCCATCACCGACTCCAGCCCCCAGCCCTCGGGCCCGGCGGTGATCTCCGCGACCCTGTTCAACAACAGCAAGGACCCCCAGACCCTGGACTCGGTCAGCGTCGACGGCGTCGGCACGGCCACGCTGACCCCCGCCAAGGGCAAGGGCAAGCTGACCGTCCCGGCCTTCGGCTCGCTCGTCCTGGGCGGCAAGGGCAACGCCTCCGCCGCGCTGACCGACGTCGGTACCGGCCTGGAGGACGGCAACGCCCAGAAGGTCACCTTCACCCTCAGCACGACCGGAGCGGTGAGCCTGAGCGCGTTCGTCGTCCCGGCCGACAGCTACTTCACCAAGTGGGGCCCGACCGCGATCCCGACGCCCGCCCCGGGCGCCACCGCGACCGCGACCGGTTCCGCCTCGCCGAAGCCGCACAAGAGCACGTCGGCCACCCCGTCCGACTCCGCCTCCGAGAGCACCACGGCGACGGCCACGGCCTCCGCCGGCTGAGCGGCGGCCGCAGAGCAGCAGTCGTAGCGCTACGACGATGGGCGGGACCTCACGGAAGAGGTCCCGCCCATCGTCGTAGCGCGTTAAGCGTGTGTACGCGGTTTACGGCTCGAACTTGTAACCCAGGCCGCGGACCGTGACCAGGTAGCGCGGCGCGCCCGGGTCCGGTTCGATCTTGGCGCGGAGGCGCTTGACGTGGACGTCCAGGGTCTTGGTGTCGCCGACGTAGTCGGCGCCCCAGACGCGGTCGATGAGCTGCATGCGGGTCAGTACGCGGCCCGCGTTGCGCAGGAGCATCTCCAGCAGGTCGAACTCCTTGAGGGGCAGGTCGACCTTGGAGCCGGAGACCGTGACCACGTGGCGATCCACGTCCATGCGGACCGGACCTGCTTCGAGGGCCGCGGGAGTGACCTCCTCGGGCTCGCCGCGGCGGCGCAGGACGGCCCGGATACGGGCGACCAGTTCGCGGGACGAGAAGGGCTTGGTGACGTAGTCATCGGCTCCTATTTCCAGGCCTACGACCTTGTCGATCTCGCTGTCCTTGGCCGTCACCATGATCACGGGGACGTTGGAGCGGCCGCGCAGCTGGCGGCAGACCTCCGTGCCGGGCAGCCCCGGCAGCATCAGGTCGAGCAGGACGAGGTCGGCGCCGTTGCGCTCGAACTCGTCGAGTCCGTCGGGCCCGGTGGTCGCGATGGCGACCTCGAAGCCCTCTTTGCGAAGCATGTAGGACAGGGCGTCGGAGAAGGACTCCTCGTCCTCGACGACGAGCACTCGGGTCACGGAAGGACCTCCGGGGCGGGAAGCGGTTCGTACGGGGATGTGTCAGGGGACCCCTCGGCCTCGTCGTCGAGGTCGGGGTGCTGGTGGGCGCGGTCGCGGGCCGCACCCGCCTCCGGTAGCCGCAGGGTGAACGTGGAGCCCTGTCCCTCGGAGCTCCACACCGTGACCTCCCCGCCGTGCGAGGCGGCCACGTGCTTGACGATCGCCAGCCCGAGACCCGTACCGCCGGTGGCCCGCGAGCGGGCCGGGTCGACACGGTAGAAGCGCTCGAACACGCGCTCCTTGTCCTTCTCGGATATCCCGATGCCCTGGTCGGTGACGGCGACCTCGATGTGGTCGCCGCCGGGCGCGGACACCCGGCGGGCGGCTATGCCGACACGGGTGCGGGCGGGCGAATAGTTGACGGCGTTCTCGACCAGGTTGCCGAGGGCGGCGGCCAGCTGGCCGCGGTTGCCCCAGACGTGCAGGTCGGCGGTGCCTCCGGCGGCCATGGTGATCTGCTTGGTGCCGGCCTGGTGCCGGCAGCGGTCGATGGCCTCGGCGACGAGTTCGTCGACGCGCACCGGTTCGGCGTCTTCGAGGGGGTCGTCGTTCTGGACCCGCGACAGGTCGATGAGCTCCTGCACGAGGTTGGTCAGCCGGGTGGCCTCGATCTGCATCCGGCCGGCGAAGCGCTCCACCGCCTCAGGATCGTCGGAGGCGTCCATGACCGCCTCCGACAGGAGGGAGAGCGCGCCGACCGGGGTCTTCAGTTCGTGGCTGACGTTCGCCACGAAGTCCCGTCGTACGGCCTCGATGCGGCGGGCCTCGGTGAGGTCCTCCACGAGGAGCAGGACGAGCCGGGAGCCGAGCGGGGCCACACGTGCGGACACGGCGAGTGCCTCGCCGCGTCCGGTGCCCCGCCGGGGGAGGTCGAGTTCGACCTGGCGTATCTCGCCGTCGCGCCGGGTGTCCCGGGCCATCTGGAGCATGGGGTCGACGGAGAGTTTCCCGCCACGGACCAGTCCGAGGGCGTACGCCGCCGAGCTGGCCTTGACCACGGCGTCCGCTTCGTCGAGGACGACGGCCGAGGAGCGGAGCACCGAGAGGACGGTGTCCACGCCCGGCGGAAGCACCGGGTCCGTGTGCAGGGAGGTCCTGGTCGGTCGCTTCTGGTCGCGTTCGCTCCAGCGGAACGCCAGCATGGCGATGACACCGGTGAGTACCCCGGCGATCGCTGCCGCTGCGGCGACCGCCGCGTTCACGTCCATGCCAACAGGTTAGGCATGGGATACCTCCTGGCCACAGCCATCGGAGTGCGACCTCGAACACTCGTCGCCCAGAGTTCACCTTGGAGCCAGTATTGGTTCATTTGGGGTGGCGGAAACCGTCGCGTAGGAGCGGGAACGTGGGAGCGTGGGGTGGAAGGGCCGGTTTCTAGTCACAGTCGGACGGGCCCGGGGCCCCTGAGCCCCCGAAGCGAACGTAGGAGAGGGAACCCTGATGCGGGACGCGTACCACGAGGAACTTGACTCGATCGGTGACGGTCTGGTGGAGATGGCCCGGCTGACCGGGTCGGCGATCGGACGCGCCACGACGGCGATCCTGGACTCCGACCTGAAGCTGGCCGAGAGCGTCATCGAGGCCGACAAGAAGGTCGACGACCTCCAGCACGACCTGGAAGCACGGGCCATAGCCCTGCTGGCCCGGCAGCAGCCGGTGGCGACGGACCTGCGGATCGTCGTCACGTCCCTGCGCATGTCGGCCGACCTGGAGCGCTCCGGCGACCTCGCCCAGCACGTGGCGAAGCTCGCCCGGCTCCGCTTCCCCGACCGCGCGGTGCCGCACGACCTGCACGCGACCATCCTGGAGATGGGCCAGCTCGCCCAGCGCCTGATGGCCAAGGCGGCCGAGGTCATCATCACGAAGGACGTCGACCTCGCCCTCCAGCTGGAGCAGGACGACGACGCGATGGACCTGCTGCACCGCACGCTCTTCCAGCACCTGCTGGACGACAAGTGGAAGCACGGCATCGAGACCGCGGTCGACGTGACCCTGCTCGGCCGCTACTACGAGCGTTTCGCCGACCACGCGGTGTCGGTCGCGAAGCGCGTGGTGTTCCTGGTCACGGGTGAGCACGCGGACGAGCTCCAGCCCGACATCCAGCCGGCGACGGGGGCCGAGGGGGCGTAGGTCCCAGGTCGGGGGGCGTGGGCCTCGGGTCGGGGAGCTTGCGCGGGAAGCCTCAATGCGCCGTTGATGCGCCCGCCGCAGCGGGCATCCAATGGGCAGCATCCGATGGGCACAGGCACCAGCCTCCAGGAGGACCCATGGCCGAATCCCCCGCCACGACGCCGGACCCGACGCAGGAGCGCGAGACGCAGCAGCCCGCCGAGATCAAGAGCCTCCCGCTCTTCGGCGCCTGCGGCTGCGGCTCGGGCTGCGGATGCGGGTGCCAGTCGGGCAATCCCTGCCAGTGCGGCTGACCGCCGCCCGCTCACGGAGGGGCCCCGGTGCTACGGCGCCGGGGCCCCTCCGGCGTGCTCAGAGGTTGTTCCCTGCCACGGTGAGCAGGACGTCGGTGGTGGCCGGGAGGGTGCCGTACCCGTCGGGCAGCGCGACGGCGAAGTCGAGCGCACGGCGGTTCCCGTCCAGGCCGGTCACCCGCCGGTCGACCAGCACGGAGGGCGCGAAGATCTCCTTCCCCCCTCCGCACAGCCCCAGGGTCGCCGGGTCGGCGCCGGAGTCCCCGGTCGCGTAGGGCCCGTTGACGAGCCGGTCGACCCCCGCGGGCACGATCCTGTTCGCCCGCAGACAGCGGTCCATCGCCGCCCCGGAGACCCGGAAGGCGACGGCCGGCGACACCTGCCCCGGCGTCGCGGGCGAGTGCGTCACATGGTGCACGTCCTTCGCCCCGGCGGGCAGCGGGAGCCGTACGGCGTCCAGGGCCGCCTGGAGCGGGATCTCGCTGACCTCGCAGGCCCGCGCGTCCCCGAACGGACGCCCCTCGTCGCAGCCCCACCCTCCTCGTGATCGTTCCGCACGGTAGCCCCGGCGGCCGGGGAAGCGCAGCATGGGGAGGGGGAACAGCACGGGGGAACAGCACGAGGAGGTGCGAGGCCATGGCTCAGTACATGGACGTACATCACGGAATGAAGGGCATCACGGCCGACCAGTTGATGGCGGCGCACAAGGCGGATCTCGCCGTGGAGAAGGACGAGGGCGTGCACTTCGAGCGGGCCTGGGCGGATCCGGAGTCCGGGACCGTGTACTGCCTGTCGGAGGCTCCGTCGCCCGAGGCGGTCCAGCGTGTGCACGAGCGCGCGGGGCACCGGGCGGACGAGGTGCACCCGGTGCCGGTCTCGATCTGACACCGTACGGGGGCTCGGCGGTGCCCGGGGGTGCGGTCAGCCCCACCCCCGGTCGGGTGGGGCGCTCCATGGTCCGGGCGGGCGAACGACGGCATCGTAGAAGGCAGTTGGCCCCCAGTCGATCGGAAGCGGTCGCCCGTCCGGAAGGAACGTCCCATGGAATCAAGGCAGTTCAGCGACCCGGCCGAGGTCTCCGGCGAGAGCGCGCTCGCTCCGCTGCTGGCCGCGTGGGACCTGGCGCATCCCGCCAAGGGTGACCCCGAGTGGCGGCACCTGCTGGACGAGATCGCGCATCCCCGCACCACGGAGGCGTTCCGCCGGCTGGCCGGAGCCGGGTCCGCGGTCTGACCGAACCCGCCCGCCCGGCAGGACCGTTCGAGCATTGGGTGCTGTTTGGGCAAAAGCTTCGGCATCGGCAGTTCAACTGACTTGTCCTGTGCATGTCTCACTGGATGAGATGCACGCAGACCATCGCGTGCAACTCACAATCATCCAGGGGGCATTCATGCACATAGCCCGCAACAGACGTGGCATCGCGGCTTCCACGGCCGCCGCCGCCACGCTCGCCGCAGCCGCACTGGCAACCGCCCCGCTGGCCGGCGTCAGCAGCGCCGCACCCGCCGCCGTACCGCAGACGAAGGCGATACCGGCGATCACCGGACACACCCTCGCCCGACACGTGTCGAGCCCGCTCTCCAGCGAGCAGTGCGAGGCGAAGTGGGGGATCGCCTGCTACAACCCGCTGCAGTACCGCACGGCGTACAACCTGAACTCCCTTTACAAGAAGGGCATTACGGGCAAGGGACGCACGATCGTCATCGTCGACTCGTTCGGTTCGCCGACGATCCAGCACGATCTCGACGTCTACAGCAAGCAGTTCGGCCTGAAGAGCGCCAAGGTCAACGTGGTCAAGTGGGGCAAGGTCCCGGTCTTCGACCCGAAGAACGCCGACATGACCGGGTGGGCCGGCGAGACCACCCTGGACGTCGAGATGGCCCACGCGGTCGCGCCCGACGCGAAGATCGTGCTCGTGGAGACGGCGGTCGCCGAGACCGAGGGCGTCACCGGTCTGCCCGAGATGATGGACGCCGAGAAGTACCTGATCGACCACGGCGTCGGCGACGTCATCACGCAGAGCTTCGGCGCCACCGAGAACACCTTCCCCGGCTTCGACCAGGGCGACTTCTCCAGCATCAAGAAGCTGCGCTACGCCTTCCAGGACGCCAACCGCAAGCACGTGACCGTCCTCGCCTCCTCCGGCGACGGCGGCGCCACCGACTACAACCTGGACGGCTCGGCCTTCTACGACAAGCCCGTCAACTCCTGGCCGTCTTCGGACCCGTTGGTCACGTCGATCGGCGGCACGCAGCTCCACCTGAACGACAAGGGCGAGCGCGTCACCCCGGACAGCGTCTACAACGACTACGGCGCGAGCGGCGGCGGCCAGTCCCACGTGTTCTCCCGCCCGTCCTTCCAGAACGGCGTGAAGAGCGTCGTCGGCACCCAGCGCGCCACGCCCGACGTGTCGATGGCCGCGGCGGTCAACGGCGGCGCCTGGGTCTACTCCAGCTACGACCCGACCGCGATCGGCTGGGACGTCTACGGCGGCACCAGCGAGGCCAGCCCGCTCTTCTCGGGCATCGTCGCCCTCGCCGACCAGGCGGCGGGACACCGGGTGGGCAACATCAACTCGGCGCTGTACACGCTCGCTCGGCACGGCGCCAAGAGCAACGGCATCGTCGACGTGAACGACGGCACGAACAACACGTACGCGGGCGTGACCGGTTACACGGCCGGCAACGGCTACGACATGGCGACGGGCGTGGGCACGGTGGACGCGCTGCGCTTCGTTCCGGCGCTGGCGAAGGAGAGCTGGAAGCGCTGAGGCGCTGCGGGTTCGCGTTCTGAACTCCCCTACGGACGGCCCGGGTTCGCATCATCCGATGTGAACCCGGGCCGTCCGCGTCCCTGGAGGAAATGACGTGCGACCCGGAGGACCAGGACCACCGTCGTGACCGCCAGTACGAGGTTGAGGGTGTCCAGGGTCATGACGACGGCGTGGGACGCGTGCAGCAGTCGCGGCAGGTTGCCGCCGATCATCCCCAGGCCCAGCAGCAGAGGGAACCAGGCCCAGAAGAAGCGCGTGCCCCGAACAGGACCGGCTCCCTTGCGCGCCTTGACCCGCTCCCACCACCGCCCACCCAGCGCCACCAAGATCAGCAGACCCCCCATGGCGACCACGGACCAGTCCATCAACTGCAGCATCGCCGCTCCCCCAAATCGCCGGGCTCCGAGTGTAGTTGGGGACCTCCGCGCCGCCCCGGGACCTGCCCGTCGGAATCGGATCGGAAGCGGGTGGTGGCTACCGGCGGAAGCGCCGGCGGCGGTGCACTGGGATCCGGTGAGGCCGGGTGGCGGTGGCGGGCCAGGACCGGCGGGCGATGCCGCGTGGGGGAGCCGTAGATGCGGAGGAACCTGTCGGAGCGGGGGACGGACGCCGTCGGCCGCCCGGTCTCACCTCGGGGTCGGTGGCATCAACTTCCTTGCCGGTCTTGGTCACTCCGCCCGGTCGGGCCCCGGAGCGGGCTCCAGGTCCGGCACCAGTTCGTGGAAGCGCCGTTCGACCGGCGACAGATCGGTGCTGGCCAGGTCCTCCGGGCGGACCACGATGCGCAGTTCGGGGGTGAGCGCGGGGTAGCGGCGGCACGCGGCGATGAACGAGTCGACGATCAGGGCCACGAGCTGGCTGCGGTCGAGGTCGGTCACGCGGGCCAGCCCGGAGCCGATGAGCGGGACGGCGACCGGTCTGAACAGGCCGTGCACGGCCACCGAGGCCCAGAGGTTCTCCAGGCCGGAGCGCAGGTCCTCGTCACCGGAGCGGGCCACCAGGTCGTTGCCGAGCCGCGAGTAGGCGACCGCGAAGATCCGGCGGCCGTCGACGGGTACGGCGACGGTCGTGCCGACTGGGTAACGGACCCGTCGGCCGCGCGGCTTGGCCCGCGCGCTCTCCGTGGCGACGGCCCGCACGGCACGCAGCCCGGTCTTCAACTTCTCGTCCAGCAGGCGCCGTCGGCCGCCGAAGACCCGGTCGACGAGCTGGCTCTGCACGCTGTCGCGGCTGATGACGATGTCCTGGTCGGTCTCCGTGTCGAAGGTATCCGTGAAGCCGACCACCAGATTGCAGTCCGTCTGCTCGAACAAGTCGCCGCGGACGAGGACGACATCCGCCCGCTGACCGGGCAACGGGACGCGGTGGCGCAGCAGTTCGGCACCGTGCCGGGCGCGCAGCGCGGCCCGCAGGGAGTCCAGGGTGCGCGCCGCGTCGACGTCGTCCGGATGGTCACGGACGATCAGCTCGGCGACCGGCAGCGCGAGGTCCGGGCGGCCCAGGTCCGCCTGGACCCGGACCAGTTCACGCCGCGCGGAGTCCAGCAGCATGGTGAGCCGGCGGATGAAGGGGGCGGCGAAGGTCTCGCCGTTGACCTCCGCCAGCGGCCGGCCGCGGATCAGGTCCAGCGCCTCGGTGAGCTCATGGGCGGCGGTGGCGGGCGGGGCCAGCAGCGCGGCGCCGACGACGGCCGTGAACCGTGCGCTGTCCAGTTCCTCGGGCCGCAGCACCAGCCGGTAGGCGGTCTCCGGACCCTGCACGGTGACCTGCTGCTCGGTGCGCAGCACACGGGCGGCCGTACCGTCCTGGCCGGGATCGAGCGCGCGCCGCAGCTCCAGGACGCGCTTCTGCACCTCGTTGCGGTTGCGCTGGTCCAGATGGCGCGGACCGTCCGCCAACCCCCATACGTCACGCCGCAGTTGACGCACCGGCACGGCCTCGCCCTCGGCGGCCACCAGACGGACCAGCAGCCGGGTGGTCAGTGGGGTCAGCCGGACCGTGATCCCGTCGACGTCGAGCCGGACCGGCCCCAGCACTTTGACCTGAATGCGCCCTCGTCCATCGGCCACCCGCGTCGCCCCCGCCGCGCCCGTGTATCACCCTGTGTCACCGAGAAGTGACAAGAAGATTATCATGATGCCTTGGAGAAACCGTGTGGTCCGACTCCGCATACCGGTCCGCTTTCTACGGCTCTACGGCACCGGGCGCGCCCGGAGGGTTTTCGCGCGCAACACGATGGTGGCCTTCGGCGGAATATCGGCGGTGCTTCAGTTCGTCGGGCAATTCTTTCCCCGGAGCTTTCCCGATCCCGGCACGGTCACGGTGGTGTCCGTGGCGGCCTGCCTGGTGTGGGGGCTGGTCCAGGCGCGGCCGGTGGAGCGGGTGGAGCAGGTGTTCCGGCGGCCCGATCTGACGGTGGTCGTCGAGGCGGGCGACCTGTTCGACCAGCCGGCGCATCTCGTCGTCGGTTTCTGCGACACCTTCGACACCGCGTCGGCCGCCGGCGAGGTCATCAACGCGGCCAGTGTGCAGGGGCAGTTGCTGCTCCGGCGGTACGACGGTGACGTACGGCGCCTGGACGCGGAACTGGTCGCGGCGCTCGCCGGGACCGCGCCGGTCGGGCGGGAGGACCGGGACCGCAAGCCGCTGGGCAAACTGGACCGCTACCCGGTCGGCACGGTGGCGGTCCTGGGCGCCCGGCCGCGGCTGGTGTTCGCGGTCGCGTACAGCCGTATCGGCAACGACTGTGTGGCCGCGTCCAGTGTGGAGGAACTCTGGCTCGGCCTCGGCCGGTTGTGGGACGCACTGCACCGACACGCCCAACTGGAGCGCGTGGCCATGCCGTTGGTCGGATCGGGGCTGTCCCGGCTCGACCATCTCGACCAGGACAGCCTGCTGCGGCTGATCCTGATGTCCTTCGTCGCCCGGTCGCGGGAGGGCGCGGTCTGCCGGGAGTTGCGGGTGGTGGTGCGGCCCGCCGATCTGGAGCGGATCGACATGCGGGAGGTGGCGGCCTTCTTGAGGGTTCTCGCGTCGGGACTGGACCGCGTATGACAAAGGGAAAGGGGGGTCCGGACGCCTGAGCGTCCGGCCCCCCTTTCCCGCGGATTCAGGCGAGCCTTCGATACGCGGACAGGTTCTGGAAGTGCCGGGTCTCGCGCCATTCCGGTCCGCTGTCGTCGAGTTGGCAGCCCGCCAGCCTCAGTCGCGCGGCGATCTTCGCGAGGGAGGCCTCCGTGCCGTCGAACCGGATGACGTTGATGCCCGCGGTGTCGGCGACATGCCGTAGCCGGCCGACCTCGACGATGACGGTTCGCTCGGGGTAGGCCATCAGCACCATGCCGAGCTCGATCAGGACGTTCTGCCTTGGCTGGCCGGTGAGTTGGGTCTCGTCGTCCGGTTCGCGGTTGCCGAGCAGGTGCGGGTGGAGCTTGGCGACGTCGTCCGGGGTGAGCAGGACCAGGGCGGCCTGCGCCTGCGCCGGTGCGTTCATGACCACCTCGCCGAGGAAGGGCGCGGTCTTGCCGGTGGCCCGCACCAACTCCTCCCACTCCAGGGGCCGTAGGTCGAGCCGGCGCAGCAGTCCGAACATCGCCCGCCGCACCTCTTCGTCCCGGCCGTGCACGACGAAGACGCTCCGGCTGCGGTCGTGAACGGCCGGTGCCTGCCCGGACGGCTGGTCGGACGGCTGGTCGGACGGCTGGTCGGACGGCTGCGATGGGGTGTCCGAAGTCTCGGGCGCCGCATGGTAGTTGTAGCCGAAGCCCTTGTTCTCCCCGCCGAGGATGACCTGGCTGTTGTCGCCGAACGTGTGGCTGTCGCTCATTACTGATCCCCTCGGCTGTCGGACGAATCGGGGCCCTGCGGGCGGTAGTTGTAGCCGAAGTTCTCGTTGTGCCCGCCGAGGATCGCCTGGGCGTTGTCCCCGAAAAGGATGTTGGTCTGGGCGCGGTCGTGGTCGGCGAGATCCACGTCCTGCTCCTCCAGGAACTGGCGGATGGTGTGCAGCAGTCGGCGCTCGACGATCTGCGAGTACTTCAGGGCGTCGGTCTTCTGGAAGAAGTGGTGGTAGGTGTCGCTGGTGGCCATCTCCCGGACGCTGGTCAGCGCGCCGCAGTCCACCGACTCGTTCGCGTAGCGGGCGAGCCGGAACTCGCTGGTGTCGACCGTCGCGCCCACCGCGGTGAACTCGATGGTGGACCGCCCGCCCCTCCGGGGCCACACCCACCGGCGCACCCGCCCCGGCAGGAACCGCTCGGGGAACAGCCGCAGCGGCGACAGTCCGAAGGCCCTGCACCAGCTCGGCACGGCCTTGACCATGTCCCACGCGACCCGCACCGCCAGCCGGGCGTCGAAGGAGTCGGGCAGTCGGTCGACGAGGTGGAACTCCCTTACCAGCGGCCCGAGTACATAGGTGTAGAACTCGGTGTGCAGGGTGTCGCCCTTGAGGTCGAACCCGACGAAGATCGAGGTCACCAGCTCCTCGTTCCAGGATCCGACCCGCACGCACAGATACTCGCGGGCCGCGTCGTAGTCCTCCTGCCAGTGGATGTCCGGCAGATCGTCCATGCCGGGCAGCTGGGACCAACCGACGCCCAGCGTACGGTCGTTGGTGCGGATCGCCGTCGTGTAGCGGCGCTGCTCGACGGCCAGCCCCTCGATCCGTTCGTCCTGGCGGACCTCAGCGCGCAGTTCCGCGTCCATCCGGGCGGCGACGTACGAGGTGATCTTGTGGACGGTGAACGGCTTGACCGGTTTGCGTTCCACGTCGTCCAGGTCGGCCCCGGACCCCGTCCCGTTGACGTCGAAGTCCTTGCGCGCGGCGAGGCGGTTCTTGGGCGCGCCGAGCAGGAGTTGGGCGTTGGCCCAGTCGCGCAGGGGCAGTCCGGCGCCGACGAAGGGCCGGAACCCGCCGTAGAAGACCAGGCCTTCGTGGCTGCCCTGCTCGGCGTCGATCTTGCCGATCAGGGCGGGGGTGAGCCTGCCGTTGGCGGGGTAGGCGCCGTCGAAGCCGCCGGCGGGACCGGTCTCCTTCAGGCGGGTCATCAGGATGTGCAGGGTGACGACCCGGCGCAGATAGGCCGCGCCCCACACCACCCAGAACAGGAGCGGCACGGCGACGAGGGGACCCAGCGCGCCGTTGCTCAGCAGGATCAGCAGCAGGACCGCCGCGCCGACCCCAACTCCCCACTGGATACGGCGCAGTCGGCGCGCGGCGAGGGCGTGGGCGAGGACCGACACGGCGTCGTAGCCGTACGACGGTGCGACCACTCTGAAGCGCCGCTTGAGCAGTTCGCGGATGACGTCCTTGCGGTAGCCGGGGTCGAGGTAGGTGCCCGCGGACAGCAGGCGGGTGGCCTTGGTCCGCGCGTACACGCGGGTGACCGGCGGCGGCGCGGCGGGCGGCGGGCCGGGCGGATTGCGGTGCGGTGCCTGTGTGCTCACGATGGTTCAGCGCTCCACTCGTGCGGGATGGTCAGCCGACCGGGGTTGCCGTGCCCTGGGTGATCACACCGTCGAGCACCGTGTAGGCGGCGTTGTACGCGTGCGAGGTGCCGTCCGTCTGAAAGGCGGTGAGGACCAGCGTCACGACGCTCCCCCGCACGGACACCTGGCTGATGGTGTCGCGCTCGGTGGTGGCGTAGCCCGCGACGAACGCGTCGTAGTCGGGGTCCCCCAGGTTCTTGCCGCCCAGGGCCCAGGCCGTCGAGTACTCACGGTTGTTGATCGCCGCGAAGTAGGCGGTGACGGCGGCTTCCGGCGCGAGGGCGGTGGCGGTGGAAGTGGGGGTGTCTGTCGGCGTGACGTCGTCGGTCGAGGCCGGGGCGGTGGTGGTGACCGGGTCGGGCGTGGTGGCCGGGTCGGAGGCGCCGTAGGGGGTCGCCGCGACGGATTCGGTGTACGTGTACGACGGCGTGGGCGGGGTCCACGGCTGGGCCTGCGCTGCCCCTCCCCCGCCTCCTCCCCCGGTCGGGAAAGAACCGTCGACCAGCCCGAGGAGCAGGACGAGCAGCAAGGGCACCCCGATGACGGTGAGCCCCCAGGTGCGGGCGGCTCCGGGGGGCGGTATCAGCCCGCCGGCACGGTAGGACGCGGGCGGGTTCGGGACGGCGGGAGCGGGGGCGGGGACGGGCGGCGGCGGTCCGAGGTCGTTCATGGGGTCGTTCATGGGCACTCCAACGGTCGCGACAGTGCGCTGACTTCACCCACACGTCGCACAGAGCCTGAGGGACACCTCGCATGCCACCGCCACCACCGCTTCCGCCACCAGAACCGATCCGCTTCCGATCCACTTCCGGGCGGGTCCCGGGCAGGTCCCGGGACATGAAAACGCCCCCGGGTCGCGCGATGTGCGCGGCCCAGGGGCGTGATCAAGAAACCTACTTCTTCTTGCCCTGGTTCTTGACCGCCTCGATCGCCGCCGCGGCCGCGGCCGGGTCGAGGTAGGTGCCGCCGGGGTTGAGGGGCTTGAAGGAGGCGTCCAGTTCGTACGCCAGCGGGATGCCCGTCGGGATGTTCAGGCCCGCGATGTCCGCGTCGGAGATGCCGTCGAGGTGCTTGACCAGGGCGCGGAGCGAGTTGCCGTGGGCGGCGACCAGGACCGTGCGGCCGGCGAGGAGGTCGGGGACGATGCCGTCGTACCAGTACGGGAGCATGCGGACGACGACGTCCTTCAGGCACTCCGTGCGGGGGCGCAGCTCCGGGGGGATGGAGGCGTAGCGCGGGTCCGCGGACTGGGAGAACTCCGTGCCGTCCTCAAGCGGCGGCGGCGGAGTGTCGTAGGAACGGCGCCACAGCATGAACTGCTCCTCGCCGAACTCCGCGAGGGTCTGCGCCTTGTCCTTGCCCTGGAGGGCGCCGTAGTGGCGCTCGTTCAGGCGCCAGCTGCGGTGGACCGGGATCCAGTGGCGGTCCGCGGACTCGAGCGCGAGCTGCGCCGTGCGGATCGCGCGCTTCTGGAGGGACGTGTGAACGACGTCGGGGAGGAGGTCGGCGTCCTTCAGGAGTTCGCCACCGCGGACCGCCTCCTTCTCGCCCTTCTCGTTCAGGTTGACGTCCACCCAGCCGGTGAACAGGTTCTTCGCGTTCCACTCGCTCTCGCCGTGGCGGAGGAGGATCAGCTTGTACGGTGCGTCGGCCATGCCTCAGAGCGTAATCCACGCATTCGGGCCACGGTCGGGTGCCCGCCTCCCGGCCCGACAGTTGACGGCTTCTGTTAATTGAGTGGTCCGCCGACCCTCCCTCTTCGTAAGTTGTGATCGCCGCCTTGGCCACTTACACCTGCCCGACCGTGGGGGATCCGCCATGTCACTCGCCGCCCTGAGACGCGCCGCCCGGGAAACCGTCTCCGGTCTGCCCCGCGAGTTCTGGTGGCTGTGGACCAGCACCCTCGTCAACCGGCTCGGGGCGTTCGTCTCCACCTTCATGGCGCTGTACCTGACCCTCGACCGCGGCTACTCCGCCACCTACGCCGGTCTCGTCGCCTCCCTGTACGGGCTCGGCGGCGTCGTCTCGTCCATCGGCTCGGGTGTCATGACCGACCGGCTCGGGCGGCGGCCCACCCTGCTCATCGCGCAGTCGTCGACCGCCGCCTCCGTGGCCCTGCTCGGTTTCGTGCGCGACCCCGTCGCCATCGCCGGTGTCGCGTGCCTGGTCGGGGCGGCGAGCAACGCGTCCCGCCCGGCCGTGCAGGCGATGATGGCCGACATCGTGCGCCCCGAGGACCGCGTCCGCGCCTTCTCCCTCAACTACTGGGCGATCAACCTCGGCTTCGCCGTCTCCTCCATGGCCGCCGGGTTCATCGCCGAGGTCAGCTACCGCGCCGGGTTCCTGCTGGAGGCCGGGATGACGGCCGTCTGCGCCGTGGTCGTCTTCCTGAAGCTGCCCGAGTCCCGGCCGACGGTCGCCATGGACGACGACGGCGGGAAGTCCGCGGACTCGGTGGGCCTCGGGACCGTACTGCGCGACGGGCGGTTCATGAGCGTCGTAGGACTGTCCTTCCTCGTCGCGCTCGTCTTCCAGCAGGGCTCGGTCGGACTGCCGGTCGCGATGGGCGAGGCCGGGTTCACGCCCGCCGACTACGGCACCGCGATCGCCGTCAACGGCTTCCTCATCGTCGCCCTCCAGATCCCGGTCACCCGCCTCATCGAACACCGGGACGCCAAGCGGCTGTTGGTGGTCTCCTCGCTCCTCGCGGGCTACGGCTTCGGGCTCACCGCGTTCGCCGGCTCGGTCGGTGTCTTCGCGCTCACGGTGTGCGTGTGGACCCTCGGCGAGATGATCAACGCCCCGACGCAGACGGGCCTCGTGGTCCGCCTCTCCCCGGTGCGGGGACGCGGGCGCTACCAGGGCATGTACACCCTGTCGTGGGCCGTCGCCGCGCTCGTCGCCCCGCTGATGTCGGGCTTCGTCATCGACCGGTTCGGGGCGGAGTGGCTGTGGGGGCTGTGCGCGGTCGTGGGGACGGGGGCCGCGGTGGGGTACGGCCTGCTGATGCGGCGGCTCCCGGCGAACGAGACGGCAGCCGCCGAGTCCTCCGCCGCCGTGGCGGCACCGGAGGTCAGCGCGGCCTGACGGCCCTGCGACGACACGGCCCCGCCGTCGGCTTCCCGACCACGGACCACGACGAGTCCCCTGCCCGCGGAAGACGTGCGGGCAGGGGACTCGTCGTCGTGGCCGGCGACGACCGCCGACCGGCACCGGTCAGTAGCCGACGTTCACGCCGACGCTGTGGGGGAGCGCGCCGAGGGTCCCGTCGAGGGTGCCCAGGACCGTCGCCTTGACCGAGTCGACCTCGGCGAGGAGGTCCGCACTGCTGAGGGTCGTCGAGCCGACGCTGACGCCGACCTGCGGGCTCACACCGCCGGAGACGGTGTCGAGCTCGGTGTCGGAGATCTCGAGGGTCTGAACCTGGGGAGCGGAGTTCATGGGGAGACTGCCCTTCGCGTGGTGGTCCACATGGGGATGCGGTCCCGCTCGGGGACGGGCTGCGGGCCGCGATGCGCAGGATCAAACCACGCGATGTGCGGGGCATCCAGCCCGAACCCTTTCCCCGCAGGCGAGTTGAGCCCGGCGGCGACCGAACCGTGTGCGTGTGCACACGAGTTGGGTCCGGGTTCTCTACACGCGGCGGCGCACAGCGGGCCGACAGGCAGTACGGCGGCCGGTTCGAACCGGACAACTCGGCCCCAACGGGCCCCGCCCGCCCCGCGGTTGCGCACGCCCTGTGCAGATTCGGTCATGGCTGGCGTCACAGACGGCATCACGGACGGCGTCACGGATGCATCCGCGCCCCCTTCACCACCTTGTCCACCCCGTTCCGCGGTCCGTACACCGCCAGCCCCACCACATCCAGCCCGGCCGTGGCGACGGCCCGGACCGCCGCCCGGTTGTCGCGGTCGTTGCCGGTGGCGAAGAGGTCGGAGGTGAAGACCGCGCGCGGCAGGGACCGGGACAGGACCCGGGCGTGGGCCGCCACCAGGACCTCCTTCGTGGCCTCGAAGACCATCACCGGCTGCCGGAACATCGGCAGATAGCCGACCCCGTCGGCGTCCTCGTACGGCTCCCCGATCACCTCGGGGATCTGCGTTCCCAGGCCGCTGACCAGGAAGGACGTGACGTTCAGCCGCTGCCAGGGCTCAAGGTCCTCCCGCAGCAGGACGGCGATCTTCGTGTCGAAGCGGATCGGTTCACCAGCGATGTCAGTGCTGTCAGTGCTCATGCACCGAGACTGCCGAGCACCCCGCTCCCCCGTCTTGTACGTTCTTTGCATGGCCCCGCACCACGGCCCTGCCCGCCCCGGGCAGGAGGTCTCCGCGTGGCGGCCCCGCATCCCCGGTGTCGTCGAGGTCTTCCACGCCCACTTCACCGAGTACGCGTACCCGATGCACGTGCACGACGCGTGGACGCTGCTGATCGTGGACGACGGCGCCGTACGGTACGACCTCGACCGGCACGAGCACGGCACCCCGCACGACACGGTGTCCCTGCTCCCGCCGCACGTCCCGCACAACGGCTCCCCCGCCACCCCGCACGGCTTCCGCAAGCGCGTCCTCTATCTCGACGGGACATACCTGACGGACGACCTCATCGGGTCCGCCGTCGACCGTCCCGACCTCCGCGACCCCCAACTCCGGCTGCGCGTCGGCCAGTTGCACACCGCGCTCGACCACCCCGGCGACGAACTGGAGGCCGCGAGCCGCCTCACCCTCATCGCCGACCGGCTGCACGCCCACCTACGGCCCTCCTCCCCCGCCCCCACCGAGGACCCCGCCCTCGCCCGCACCCTCCGCGAACTCCTCGACGAGCGCGTCACCGAGGGCATCGCGCTCGACGAGGCCGCGCGGCTCGTGCACGCCCATCCGGCCCATCTGGTACGGGCGTTCAGCGGCGCGTACGGCATCGCACCGCACCAGTACCTGATGTCCCGCCGCGTCGACCGCGCCCGCCGCCTCCTCCTCGACGGCCGTCCGCCGGGCGAGGTCGCGGCGGCGACCGGCTTCTACGACCAGTCCCATCTCACCCGCCATTTCCGGAAGTTGGTGGGCGTCACGCCGGGGCGTTATTCACGCGACAGAGATCAGCACCGCGGTTAGGTTCCCGGCATGGACTGGCACGAGTGGCACGACGCCTACGACTCCCCCGACTCCTACCTCAGCGCGCGCCTCGCCCTCGTCCAGGAACACGTCCGGTACGCCCTCGACACCGCCCCGGCGGGCCCGCTCACCGCGATCAGCCTCTGCGCCGGGCAGGGCCGCGACCTGATCGGCGTACTGGCGGACCATCCGCGCCGGGCCGAAGTCCGCGCCCGGCTGGTCGAGTTGGACGAACGCAACGTCGCCCACGCGGCAGAGAGCGCCCGGGCCGCCGGCCTTCCCGGGGTCGAAGTCGTCGCCGGGGACGCCTCGTCGACCGACCAGTACGCCGACCTCGCCCCCGCCGACCTCGTGCTCCTCTGCGGGGTCCTCGGCAACATCACCGACCCGGACGTCGAACGCCTCCTGGACCACTGCACCGCGCTGTGCCGGACCGGGGGCACGGTGATCTGGACCCGCAACCGCAAGGCCCCGGACCTCGTCCCCCAGATCTGCGCCTGGCTGGAGGAGCGCGGCTTCGAGCGGCTGTGGGTGTCCGACCCCGCGCTCACCGCGTCGGTCGGCGCCCACCGTTTCACCGGCGAGAACCGCCGACTCCCGCCCGGACAGCGCATGTTCGACTTCATCGGCTACGACACCCTGTGGCGCACGTGAGCCACAGGTCCCGCCGCGGTCACAGCTTCCGCTGCGCCTCGTACAGGTTCCGCGGCCGTACGGCGTCCGTCGTGCCGTAGAGCTCCAGGCGGGAGTGGAGGTCGCCGGTGAAGTCGGGGACGTCGATCTGGTCGGACTCGGTGACCGTGTTCAGGCCCACCGTGGCGCTGTACGGGGCCAGTTGGTCGATCTTCATCAGGCCCGCGCGGCCGTTGGTGACGCGGATGTTCCAGTGGGTGAAGCGGGCGCCGAAGAGCGGGCCGGCGTTCAGGTCGCCGCCGTGACGGCCGTTGTTGTCGACCGTGATGTCGGTGCGGACGTCGGCGAAGGGCAGGCCGCGATGGCTGTCGAAGGTGCCCATGCGCATGTCGCCGCGCGACCAGACGTTGTAGGAGGACAGGCCCTCGACGTTGATGCCGTGGAGCTGGGTGTTGGGCGGGGCCGGGACCGTGCGCTCCTCGATCGTGAAGTCCTCGACGAGGTTGTCGTGCGAGCCCTCGCGGCAGAAGTAGGGGTGGTGGGAGCCGCGGCCCGCCACGGTCGTACCGCGCAGGGTGCACGCCGAGGCCGCCACCAGGCCGAAGCCGTTGTCGACATGACGAACCGTCACGTCGTCCACCCAGCAGTCGTAGGCGCATTGGAGGACGACCCCGTTGTAGCCCTTGTCGAGGAGGTGCGGCTGCTGCGGGGTCTCGACCGCCTCCAGGGTGAGTCCTTCGACGCCGGAGCCCGTCAACTCCTCTACATGGGTGGTGAATTGGGGGTTCCACTCGGGGCGCAGGTCGAGGGGCAGCGGGCGTTCGAGAGTGACCCTGCGGCCGTGGACGTGGGCGATGCGGACGGGCCATTCGTAGGGGACGTACGACAGGAGCTTGGTCTTGTCGTCCCAGTAGTACGCCTCGGGGCCGGGGCCGCCGCCCGCCATGTGCTGGAGGAGGGTGTGGGCGGGGTCGTCGGAGAGGCGGAGCAACACCAGGGTGCCGGGCGCGAGTTGCGAGGCGTCCGCGACCCGTACCGTCCAGTCGCCCTGCCGGGCCGGTTCGACGGTCGTCAACTGCCGCCATTCGTCACGCCTGTTGCCGGTCCAGCCCTCGAAGGGCCAGGCCTTCGCCCTGATCGCGGCGACCAGTGAATCCCAGCGGGCCGTCGGGGCGAGCCAGATGAGGCCGCCCGCCCAGGACCAGGACGACTTGTCGCCGCCGTAGCGGGAGCCGTAGACGCCGATGAGTTCGGTGAGGTTACGGGTGGCGTAGAGCTTCGTACGGTCGCTGCCCGCGCCCCTGACCACGACGTTCGAGTGGCCCACGCGGATCACGTCGTCGATGCGGAAGGTGCCGGGCGGGAGGTGGACCGTGCCACCGCCGGCCCTGCCGGCAGCGGCGATGGCACGGTTGATCGCGGGGGCGGAGTCGGTGGTGCCGTCCGGGACGGCGCCGTAGCGGAGGACGTCGAACACCCGGGAGGGGCGGGGGTGGCGCCGGGCGCCCGCCCTGCCGATGTAGGGGATCTGCGGGTGGGTGTACGGGGTGCGGGTGAACTCCCGCCAGAGGCAGGGGACTTGGCCTTGCGATCCGCCCTTCGGGAGGGGGACCGCCAGGGCCAGCGCGCTTCCGAGCAGGGTTCGTCTGGTGAGACGGGTGTGACGGGTCTGACGGGTGCGGCTCATGTACGTACGTCCTCCCACGCGGCTCTTCATGGATGTGAACGACGTTCAGAAATGTGCTGGCGGCGAGCATGCCACGAAGCCCCGTTGGCGGGGAAGGGGTTGGACTGGGGTCAGGCTGGGGTCAGTCGGTCGGACGCTGGGTCAGGTGGGTGAACGCGTCCAGGTTCCGCGTGGACTCCCCGCGCGAGACCCGCCACGCGTACTCCTTGCGGATCGCGGAGGAGAAGCCCAGTTCCAGGAGGGTGTTGAAGCTGCCGTCGGCGGCCTCCAGGACCTGGCCGAGGAGGCGGTCGATCTCGGCCTCGGTGACGGCGGGGAGGGGGAGGCGGCCGGTGACGTAGACGTCACCGAGCTGGTCGACGGCGTAACTCACGCCGTACAGCTTGAGGTTGCGCTCCAGGAGCCAGCGGTGGACGCCCGTCTCGTTCTCGTCGGGGTGGCGGACCACGAAGGCGTTGAGCGAGAGGGAGTGGCGGCCGACGAGGAGGGAGACGGTCGTCGACAGCTTGCGGGTGCCCGGGAGTTGGACCACGAACGTGCCCGACTCCGGGCTCTCCCAGTCGAGTTCGGCGCCCTTGAGGAAACCCTCGATGACCTGCGCCGCCCGGTCCTGGTCCGCTTTCTCACCCATGGTGCGAGCGTACGTGACGGCGGTGGGCCTGGGCCGCCGCCGCGTAGACGTCGGCCGTGGCGGCGGCGGCCGTGTCCCAGCCGAAGCACTGCGCGTGCCGGGCGGCGGCCTCGCCCATGCGGGGCGCGAGATGGGGGTCGTCGGCGAGGGTGCGCAGGACGCGCGCGTAGGCGGCGGGGTCGTGGCCCTGGACGAGGAAGCCGGTCTCGCCGTCGCGCACGGCCACCGGGAGGCCGCCGACCGCGGCCGCCAGCACCGGCGTACCGGCCGCCTGCGCCTCTATGGCGACCAGCCCGAAGGACTCGCTGTACGACGGCATGACCAGCACGGACGCGGCCCGGAACCAGTCCGCGAGCTGCTCCTGCCCGACCGGCGGCCTGAACCGCACGACATCCGCGATACCCAGCCGCGCGGCCAGCTTCTGCAACCCCTCCGGCTTGGCGAGACCGCTGCCGCTGGGCCCGCCGACGACGGGGACGACGATGTTCGAGCGCAGCTCGGGCCGCTCGTCCAGCAGCACGGCGACCGCGCGCAGCAGCACGTCCGGCGCCTTGAGGGGCTGGATGCGCCCGGCGAAGAGCGGGATCAGGGCGTCCTGCGGGAGCCCGAGGCGGGCGCGGGCCGCCGCTCGGCCGTCGGCCGGCCGGAAGCGTTCGAGGTTCACGCCGGGGTGGACCACGGCGACCTTGGCGGGGTCGGCGGCGTAGTGCCGTACGAGCTCGTCGGCCTCCTCCGCCGTGTTGGCGATGAGGCGGTCGGCGGCGGCGACGATCTGGGTCTCGCCGATGACGCGGGCGGCGGGCTCGGGGGTGTCGCCGTCGGCCAGGTTGGCGTTCTTGACCTTGGCCATGGTGTGCATGGCGTGCACGAGGGGGACGCCCCAGCGCTGCGCGGCGAGCCAGCCGACGTGGCCGGAGAGCCAGTAGTGCGAGTGGACGAGGTCGTAGTAGCCAGGGCGGTGGCCCGCCCACGCCTGCATCACTCCGTGCGTGAACGCGCAGAGCTGGGCGGGCAGTTCCTCCTTGGCGAGACCTTCGTACGGCCCCGCGTCGACATGCCGGACGAGGACGCCCGGGGCCAGCTCGACGGCCGGGGGCAGGACGGCGGTGGTCGCCCGCGTGAAGATCTCCACCTCGATGTTGATCGCGGCGAGACGCTGCGCGAGCTCCACGATGTAGACGTTCATGCCGCCCGCGTCGCCCGTACCGGGCTGGTGCAGCGGCGAGGTGTGCACGGAGAGCATGGCGACCCGGCGGGGTTTCCGGTGCAGCCGCAGCCGGGCCGACGACGCCTGGGAACGCCGCCCGAGCCTGCTGACGTACTGGCTCACGTGGCGTTCCTCCTCGCTGCGGGCATGCCTGAGGGAGGGCGTGGGGTTCCCTCCAAGGGGGTGCAACGCCCGGGGGCGGGATTCTCATTCCGGCGCATGGGGATTTTGCCTGGACATTACTGAGGGTCGCTCAACCGTTCGAGGTGCTGTTGCGTCATCCGCGCCACCGACAGCACCCGCCTACCCTCGTACCCATGACAGCCCGCGCAGCCGCCCGCCCCATAGGAACAGTCACGCGCGGGACGACCAACCCCAACCGGCTGCGCCGTATGGACCGCTGGATCGTCGCGACGCACGGCGCGGAGCTGCGGCGGGCCGACGAGGCGCTCGCCGTCGACCTCGGGTACGGCGCCGCGCCCTGGACCGCCGTGGAACTGCTCGCGCGACTCCGTACCGTCGCCCCGCGCGCGTGTGTGGTCGGGGTCGAGATCGAACCGGCGCGGGTCGCGGCGGCCCGGCCGTACGAGCGGGAGGGGCTGGTGTTCCGGCACGGCGGGTTCGAGATCCCCGTGCCGCAGCGGCCGTCGCTGATCCGCGCGGCGAACGTGCTGCGGCAGTACGACGAGGCGCGGGTCGCCGAGGTGTGGGCGCGGCTGTGCGGGCGGCTCGCGCCGGCCACCGACCTCTCCCGAGGGGGTCTGCTCGTCGAGGGGACCTGCGACGAGATCGGGCGGCGGCACGTGTGGGTCGCGCTCGGGCCCGAGGGGCCGCGGACGGTCACCTTCGCGGCGCGGCTCGGTTCCCTGGAGCGGCCGTCCGACCTCGCCGAACGGCTCCCCAAGGCCCTCATCCACCGCAATGTCCCCGGCGAGCCGGTGCACACCTTCCTCCGCGACTTCGACCGTGCCTGGGCCGCCGCCGCACCCTACGCCTCCTACGGCGCCCGTCAGCGCTGGATCCGCGCGGTGCGGGAACTCACCGCCGACTGGCCGGTGGTGGACGGTCCGGCGCGGTGGCGGCAGGGCGAAGTGACCGTGGAGTGGGGGGCCTTGGCCCCACTGGGGTGAACGGGCGGCCTGCGGGGAACGATCTCCGTCGGCCGTTCGTCACACGGGCGGGGAAACGCCGTGACCGGTCATGACCTGGAAGGAAAGGGGAGAAGTACGAGTAGTGCTGCCTCTGTCGTTTTCTGTGCGGACATGGCACGATCCCCCAGGCGTCCGTAAGTTACTGACGGTCAATCAGATACGGGATGTGGGGGCAGGGGTATGGGAGCGGGCAGGCGAGCCCTGATCACGACGGCCATCACGGTCGTCTGCGCGGTCACCGTTCTGGCGGCACCAGGTACCGCCTTCGCGAGCCCGTCGCCCACGCCGACCCCCTCGGCCACCGCGTCGCCAACCCCGGTGACCAACAAGGACCTTGAGGCCGTACGCGCGAAGCTCGACGACCTCTATCACGACGCGGCCGTCGCCACCGACGCCTACAACGCGGCCGAGGAGCAGACGCGGAAGCAGTCCGCGCAGATCGTCGAGCTGGCCAAGAAGATCGTCAAGGGCCAGGAGAAACTGGACGAGTTGAAGGACCGCGCCGGTGCCGCGGCCCGCTCCCAGTACCGCACGGGCGGGCTTCCCGACGAGGCGCAGCTGATCCTGAGCGACAACCCGCAGGCCTTCCTCGACGGTGCCGGTCGGATACTCCAGGGCCAGCGCGCCACCAAGGGCCTGATCGCCGAACTGACCCGCACCCAGGACGACTTGAAGCAGTACACCGCCGACGCCTCCGCCCAGTGGCAGCTGCTGGAGAAGAACCGCCAGGCCAAGGCCGCGGCCAAGAAGACGGTCACCACCCAGATCGCGGCGGCCGAGAAGCTCGAATCCCAGCTGGAGAAGAAGGAGAAGGAACGCCTCGCCAAACTGGAGCAGCAGGCCGCGCTGAAGGCGCAGACCGCCTGGCTGGACTCCGGTGTCCTCAAGGACATCAGCGGCAAGGCGTCCGCCGAGGGCAAGGCGGCGGTGGCGTACGCGACGGCCCAGCTCGGCAAGCCGTACGAGTGGGGCGCCGAGGGCCCGAAGTCGTACGACTGCTCGGGGCTGACCTCACAGGCCTGGGCGAGCGCCGGCGACCCGATCCCACGCACCTCACAGGAGCAGTGGAAGCAGCTCAAGCACGTCGACGTCAAGGACATGCGGCCCGGCGACCTGATCATCTACTTCGACGACGCCAGCCATGTCGCGATGTACATCGGCGACGGCGCGATCATCCACGCCCCTCGACCGGGGCGTACGGTGACGATCGCGGGGGCCGGCTCGATGCCGATATTGGGTGTTGTGCGACCGGATGCGTGATGTGACCGTCCGCTAGGTGTGGTTGCGTCCGGTGGCCCCGGCCACGTGACCCAGCACACGCACCACCCGCCCCAAACCCCGGTCCGGCGTGACCTTCGTCATCCCGGCCCCACCACCGTCCTGCCCAACTGCGGTACGGAACACGGCATATGACTGTGGCCGCCTGCCGGGCGACCTGCCTCACACCATTCCTTTCCGGCGCCCACTACCGCTATGGTCCCGGTCGGTGGGTCGAGGTCCCTCGCCCCGCCGCGCCCTCGGGGGGAGGGAAGGAAACAGGACGATGCCCGCACCCATACCGCGGCAGAGAGCGATCCCGGCCGCGGAAAGTGGTCAGGCGCCGGCCGCACCCACGATCGGCGACACCTCGGGAGACACCTCCGGGGCCACATTCGGCGAGATGCCGAGCGCTTCCGAAGGCATGGAAGCTCCGCGTACGCAGGACACCGCGAACGACGGCACGGTCACCGCCGCCGGTCCCGGCGGTCCCGCCGGTCACCTCACCCTGCTGATGATCGAGGACGACCCCGGCGGCTCGCCGATCGTGCCCGAGCTGCTCGACCCGACCGGCAAGCCGATCCGGGTCCGTACCGCCCGCAACCTCACCGAGGCCGAGCGGCTGCTCACCGACGACGTCCACTGCATCCTGCTCGACCTCGCGCTGCCCGCCCCCGGACGGGCCGCGGACGGCGCCGACGACGAGCTGGCCGTACTCAGGCACGTACTGAGGATCGCGCCCCGCCACGCCGTGCTCGCCCTCACCGCCTCCGGCGACACCGAGCGCGGCGCCGAGGCGGTCCGGGTGGGCGCGCAGGACTATCTCTTCCGGGACGAGCTGGACGGCCGGCTGCTGAGCCGCGCGATCCGGTACGCGGTGGAGCGGAAACGTTCCGACAGGGCCGAGCGCAAGCTCACCGAGTCCAAGCTGCGCGCCCAGGAGAACGCCCGCCTCGAACGCGGCCTGCTGCCCACGCCCCTCCTCGACGGCTCCCCGCTGCACTTCGCCGCCCGCTACCGCCCCGGCCGCTCCCGCGCGCTGCTCGGCGGCGACTTCTACGACACCGTGCGCACCCCCGACGGCACCGTGCACGCGATGATCGGCGACGTCTGCGGCCACGGCCCCGACGAGGCCGCGCTCGGCGTGGAGCTGCGCATCGCCTGGCGGGCGCTGACGCTGGCCGGGCTGTGCGGCGACGAGCTGCTCGGCACGCTCCAGCAGGTCCTGGAGCACGAGCGCGCCGACGACGAGATCTTCGCGACGCTCTGCACGGTCGACATCGCCCCCGACGGCCGCCGCGCGGGCCTGTGCCTGGCCGGCCACCCGTCCCCGCTGCTGGCCTGCCCCGGCCGCCCGGCCGAGCTCCTCCCCTACGACAACAACGGCCCCGCCCTCGGCCTGCTCCCCGGTGCCCGCTGGCCGCGGATGCAGGTGGAGCTGGGCGCCGAGTGGAGCCTGATGCTCTACACCGACGGTCTGATCGAGGGCCGGATCGGCGAGGGCCGCCGTGAACGGCTCGGCCAGGACGGCATGGTGGCGATGGTCCGCCGCCAGCTCGCGGAGGGCCTGCGGGGCGAGGCACTGCTCCGGGCCGCGGTGAACGAGGTCCGTGACCTCAACGGCGGCGAGCTGACGGACGACGTGGCGGTGGTACTGCTGGACCGGGCGCCGTGACCCCGGCTGCCTGGCCGTAGAGGCTTCCGGCCGCAGGACGTCAGCGTCCGCCGTTGTACGGGCCGTAGGGGCCGTCGCTGCTGGAGCCGCCTCTGCGGCTGCGGCCGCCGCCGGGGAGGCCGCGGAGGGCCGGGCGCACGTCGACCATGTACACGATCGTCGCGACGAGGCCGATGATCGGCAGGAACGACAGGATGTTGAAGATCAGGTTCACCACGAAGGCGAGCCCGAGGATGATCAGCCAGAACGGCTTGGTCTTCTTGTCCGCCGCGCGGTAGGCGTCCTCGCGGCGCGTCGCGGCGTCGACGAGCGCGAAGCCGCTGAACACGATCAGGGCGGTGCTCAACAGCCACATGAACCCTGTGAAGCCCTGCATCAGCACTACGTCCACCACCAGACTCGGCTAGTCATTACGCGGTCACCGTACCCGCAACCGGATTGCCGCTGAAGACAGAACGGGCCGGGCACCCTTCGAGTGCCCGACCCGTCACCGATCACCCGTTCGTGTCACTTCACTTCGCGGGCGGTGTGGTCTTCTTCGCGGTGGTCTTGCGGGCCGGCGCCTTCTTGGCGACGGGCTTCTTCGCCGGGGCGGCGGCGGTCGGGGCCGGGGCGGGGGCCGCAGCGGGCTCCTCGGCCTTGACGACGACCGGCTCGGGGTCGGGCTCGACCGCGACGGCCAGCTCCTCGATCTCGTCGGCGGCCTCGCCGCGCCAGGTCTTCACGGCCTGCTCGCCGTGCTCGGCGACCTTCTCGTACGCCTCGCGGGCCTTGACGGCGTACTCGGCGGCGACGCCGACACCGCGCAGCGCGAAGTCCTGGGCGGACTCGCCGAACTTCTTCAGGTCGGCGTCGAGCGTGCTGCCGAGCTTCTTCAGGTCGCCGTCGAGGCTGGTGAGGAACTCGTTGACCTTGGTCTGAAGGTTCTCCTGCGCCTCCTTGGCCTTGGCGCTCGCCTCCTTGGCGCGGGCCGCGGCCTTCTCCTGCACGGCCTTGGGGTCGGTGCCGCGCACGGCGTCGATCCGGGCCGGGGCCTCGGCACGCAGCTGCTCGACCAGGCCGGGAATCTTCTTGGCCTGCTGGAGGGCGAGGTCGGCGGTGCCGGCGGCGAAGTAGAGCGGGGTGGGGTCGCTCAGGGTCTTGCGCAGGTCATCGGTGATGGCCATGGTGATGGTCCTCCCGGTTGCTATCAGCTGAGGGTTTTGGTTGCTTCCGCGGTCGGCGGACAGGCCGTGTCGTCGTCGACAGGCTGTGTCTTCGTCACCCGGCCGTCTGCTCCCGCGGGTCGGCGTCGCTGCCGTCGGCACCGTCGCTCACGCCGGGACCGCTCTCCACGCCTTCGTCCCCGTCGGCGATCTCGAATCCGTTCTCCTTGCGGAAGGACTCGTAGATCTGAAGCAGCACCTGCTTCTGCCGTTCGGTGAGCGTGGGATCGGCGAGGATGACCGCACGTGTCTCGACCTCGTCCCGGTCCCGCTCGGCGTCGAGGATGCCGGCCCGCACGTACAGCGTCTCGGCGGAGATCCGCAGCGCCTTGGCGACCTGCTGCAACACCTCCGCGCTCGGCTTGCGCAGCCCGCGCTCGATCTGGCTCAGATACGGATTGGACACCCCGGCGGCATCGGCGAGCTGCCGCAGGGACAGCTGCGCGGTGCGCCGCTGTTCCCGCAGATACTCACCAAGATTGCCGACGTTGAGCGATGCCATGCCTTCACCTTGCACCACCTCTGCTAACTATTGCAAGCACCTGCTTGCAAAAGTGCGCCACGCCACTCGCTCGCCCCTGTCAGTCGATGCCTTCGACGATGCGGAAGTCGCGCTCGACGCCGTCGGAGAGGACGGCCAGCGCCTCCTGGTAGGCCGCGCTCTCGTACGCCGCGACGGCCTGCTCGAAGCTGTCGAACTCGATCAGGACGGTGCGCTCGGCGATCCCGGCGCCGTGCGCCACGACCCGCCGCCACGGACGAAGGTCCGGCCGCCCCCGGCCTTGACGGCCACGGCGGCCAGCTTGTTGTAGGCGGCCAGCTTCTCGGGGTCCGAAACGGTGCGGTAGGCGCTGACCCAGTAGCCCTTGGGCATGGAACCTCCAGTGTGGGAACGAGTGAGACTCACTGACGAGTGAGACTCACCGACGAGTGCGTCTGACCTACGAGCTGGTCTCGGACGGCGGTCGGCGGGCGAGCGCGAGGCTGGTCGGCGTCGTGATCGTGACCGCCATCGGGATCAGCAACCGCCCGGCCGAAAGGCTTCCCGCCGAGTCCTACGATGCCCGGGCCGAAGCAGCGGAACCCGTCGTCCGAACACCGGCCCCCGAAGACCGTTCGTCGCGCGGCCACCCGAGCCGTCTGTCACGGCCCCGTCCTGGCCGACGGACTATGTTCACGGGGTGGAGATTCCGGAGATCGTCATCAAGCTCACCCCGGACGAGGCGCTGGTCCTGTCGGACTGGCTGGAGCAGGTGCAGATGACGGACCTCGGTCGTCTCGTCGACGACCCGGCGGTCTGGGCACCCCTTCACCGCATCGCCGGAACGCTCGACCAGTCACTGCCGGAGATCTTCGCGGCGGACTATGCCGAACGTCTCGAAGCGGCCCGCAGCAGGCTTCGTCCGGCACTGGACGACAGCGCCGGTGAGGAGAAGGGTGCGGGGACGCCAGGCCGCACCACGTCTCCCCCAAGCTGACCCATCGCCGGCCACGGCCTCGCCGTGGTTCGCCCTCACTGAGACGGGACAATGGAGATCACCGACGTCACTCGTGCGACAGCGGCCGCGACTTCGATCGCCGTATCGCTTCACCTGCCGGTCGACGACGCGGTCGTCCTCCAGAACTCGAACAAGCTGGCCCTACGGCTGACGCCGTGCGACGTCTTTGCTCGGGTCGCCCATGTGGGGGAAGAGGTCGCGCAGTTCGAGGTCGAGCTCGCTCAGCGGCTCGTCGAGGCGGGCAGCCCGGTGTGTGCCCTGGAGCCTCGGGTGGAGCCGCGGGTGTACACACGGGACGGGTTCGCGGTGACGTTGTGGACGTACCGCGAGCCCGTGTCGCCGCACACCGCGCCGGTCGACTACGCCAAGGCGCTGGAGCAACTGCACGCCGGCATGCGGGAGGTCGACCTGCCGAGCCCGAGGTTCACTGACCGGATCACGGAGGCGGAGGCGGTCGTCGCCGACCCGGACCGCTCGCCCGAACTCGCCGACGCGGAACGCGTGTTCCTCGGCGGCAGGCTGGCGGGCCTGCGGCGGGCGATCGACGAGCGCGGCGCCGTGGAGCAGTTGCTCCACGGTGAGCCGCATCCCGGCAATGTGCTCGGCACGGCGAACGGCCCGTTGTTCATCGACCTGGAGACGTGCTGCCGGGGACCCGTCGAGTTCGACCTCGCCCATGTTCCGGAAGCGGTCCCGGCGCACTACCCGAACGTCGACCAAGGCCTGTTGGACGAGTGCCGGCAGCTCGTCCTCGCGATCGTCGCCGCGTGGCGATGGAGGCTCGGCGACCAGTTCCCGAACGGGAGGCTGTTCGGCGAAGAACTCCTGCGCGCCCTGCACGACGGTCCGCCCTGGCCGACACTCGACGCGCTGCACGAGCGACTGGGCGGCCTGTAGAGATCCTTGAGCGGCGCTACGACTGCACCTCGTCGAAGACCGCGATCGCCTCGGCGGGGTCCGGGCTCACCAGTCGTTCCAGGCCGGCCGTCGTGAACTGGGCCCACTTGCCGGCCCGGGCACACATCCGTTCCTCGAAGGCGCGGACCGTGGAGTCCAGGTCTCCGGGTGCGGTGGCGATGGACTCGGCGAGTTCGGCGCCGTCCAGCATCGCGAGGTTCGCGCCGACGCCGAGCGGGGGCATCAGGTGGGCGGCGTCGCCCAGGAGCGTCACGCCGGGGGTGTGGGGCCAGGTGTGGGCGATGGGGAGGACGTAGAAGGGGCGGTGGGCGAAGGCCGTGCCGCGGCGGAGGAGGTCGAGGACGGGGGCGGACCAGCCGTCGAACAGGGTCAGCAGGCTCGATCGCACCGCCTCGGCGTCGGCCAGGTCCACGTCCAGGTCCTTGTGCCAGTCCAGCGGTGCGCGGAACTTGGAGTACACCTTCACGTGCCCGCCGCTGTTGCGCTGCGCGACGAGGCTCCGGTTCGCGCCGTACACCGCCACGGAACCGTCGCCGATCAGCCGGGCGAGGCCGGGGTGGCGGGTGTCGACGTCGTCGAGGGAGGTCTCGAGCGAGGTGATGCCGGTGTAGTGCGGCGTCACTGGTGAAACCGCCGGGCGGACCCGGGACCAGGCGCCGTCCGCGCCGACGACGAGGTCGTACGACTCCTGCCGCCCGTCCGCGAAATGGACGTGTACGCCGTCCCGGCCGCCCGGCACCACCCGCGTCACTCCGCGCCCCCATCGCACGTCGAGCGGGCCGATCAGCAGGTCACGGAGTTGACCGCGGTCGATCTCGGGATTGGCCCGGTCGTCCGGGTCGGGCCGCCAGTCGCGCAGGACGGTTCCGTCGGGGGCCAGGATGCGCATGGCCTGTCCCTCGGGGCGCGAGAGTGCCTGGAAGTCGGCCAGTAACCCCGCCTTCTCCAGGGCGAGTTGGCCCAGCTTCTCGTGCAGGTCCAGGGTGCCGCCCGGGGGACGGGCGTCGGGGGCGGGGTCGCGTTCGAGGACGGTGACGGGGTGGCCGTAGCGGTGCAGGACCCGGGCGAAGGTGAGGCCGGCGGGGCCGCCGCCGACCACGGCGATGCGATGTCTCATGTCGATACACTGTATTGATGTGGGGCACTGTATCGCAACAGTACGATGCGTCCATGACTGTGTGGGACCGTCCGGAGCCGCCGACCCGGCCCGTGCCGCTGGACCGGGAGCGGATCGTCGCCGCCGCCGTCGCGCTGGCCGACGAGGGCGGGCTGGAGGCGGTGTCGTTGCGCAAGGTCGCCGCCCGGCTGAACGCCGGTCCGATGCGGCTGTACGGCTTCATCTCCACCAAGGAGGAGCTGTTCGACCTCATGGTGGACGAGGTCCAGGCCGAGATCCTCCCCGAGGAGCGGCCCGGTGACTGGCGGGAGGCGCTGCGCGTCCTCGCCCACCGCACCCGGCGGGCCGCCCTCCGCCACGAATGGCTGGCCGACCTGCTCGGCGGCCGTCCGAGCCTGGGCCCGAACGGCCTCGCCGTGACCGAGGCCACGCTGGCCGCGCTCGACGGTCTCGCCGACATCGACACCGTCATGCGCGCCGTGGAGACCGTCAGCGCCTACTTCACCGGCGCGATCAGACGCGAGATCGCGAACGTACGGGCCGAGCGCGCCACCGGCCTGTCCAAGCGCGACTGGCAGCGCGCCTCCGGCCCGCACGTGACGAAGATGCTGGCCACGGGCCGCTTCCCGGCACTGTCCAGGGCCGTGCACGACGGCACGGACGTGGACGCCGAGACCTCCTTCGCGACCGGCCTGGACTGGGTCCTCGACGCGGTGGCCGCCAGACTTGACGGGCCGTCGACGTAACCGGCGGACCGGATCCCCTACGGACGGGAGCCGGCAGCCCTCCGGATCGCGGAGTCCGTCACGGTGTGAGGTCCAACTGGCAGTCCGACCAGGCGGGTTGGCTGAGCAAGGGCTCGAACCGGGTCAAGAGGGCGAGGAGTTGAGGGCCCCAGCGCTCGCGGAAGGCCAAGTCCTGGCGGGCCAGGTCGAGTTCGTTGGCGGCGGTGAGTTCGGCGAGGTCCCGGCGGAGCTCCGGCTCCGGAGTGTGAGTACGGCCGGTGAAACGGTCCCGGAAGACCCCGTCCGCCTCCGCGAGCCTCGGATACGTCGCCTTCCTGTCGCACGCCCCGTAGAGATACACGATCCCTTCCGCCTCCGCGCCGATCACCCCGGCGAGTTCGGCGCGGCCCGTGTCCACCAGCAACAGCGCGGTGGGGAAGCCGTCGGTGCCGTAGCAGGCGTGGCACAGGCCCGCGAGTTGGAGGGCCGGGCGGGCGCCCCATGCGGCGAGGCGGTCCCGGACGCGTTGGAGGTGGGCGAGGAGGGTGCCGCCGGGGTGCGGGATGTCGGCGGCGCCGAGCCGGAGGAGCAGTGCTACGGCCGTATCAACACCACTGGGGGAGTGGCCAGTTGACGCAGGAAAGTCAGACACGACCAGGTGTCCTTCCGCGCTCGCCGGAAATCGGAGGTCGGCACCCGTCCGTGTCTTCGCCGTGGTCCGGACCCGGCGAAGACGCGGACGGGTTGCCGCCTGGGCCCTGCACTGAGCATGGTCGAGTCCGTGACCCCGGTCAATCCTATGGATTTCCGTCAACACCCAAGCTGTAGCTTGGAGTTGTGACTCTGGAGGATCTGCGTGTCTTCGTGGCCGTGTGCCGGGCGGGAAGTCTCAGCGCCGTCGCCCGCGACCTGGGCCGTACCCAGTCGGCGGTGAGCCAGCATGTGAAGCGGCTGGAGCGGGAGGCCGGTACGAGTCTCCTGGAGCGCCGGCCGCGAGGTGTCGTACCCACGCATGCGGGGCGGGTGTTGTGCGAGGCCGCCTCGGAGAGCGTGGCCGGGCTGGAGCTGGCCATGCGGCGGCTCGGGGACCTCGTCAACGGCGACAGCGGCTCGGTGCGGGTCACGACGGGCGGGACCACCGTGCGGCACTTCATGGCGGAGGCGGTCGTCGCCTTCCGGCAGCAGTATCCGAGGGTGGGTCTTGAGTTCCGGACCGAGACCTCCAGCCGCGCCTGCTTCGACGCGCTCGCCGCCGGTCACCTGGACCTCGCGTGGGTCACGATCGACGGACCGGTGCGCGGGATCGAGCAGCGTCCCGTCGTGGACCTGCCGTGGGTCCTGGCCGTCCGCGCCGACGATCCGCTCGCGGCCCGGCCCCATGTCGACACCGCCGAACTCGACGGCATCAGCCTCATCCGCCTGCCCCCGAACTCGACTTCGGGCGCCCGTCTCGACGCCGCGCTCGCCGAACTCGGCGTCCGCAGCAGCTCCGACACCGGAGTCGCCGACTGGGACACCGCCCTCCTGCTGGCCGAACTCGGCCTCGGTCACGCCGTCGTACCCCTCCTGCCCGGCTGGCGGACCCCCGGCACCGGCCCGCTCCGCCTCGTCCCCCTCCCCGGTCTGCCCCCGCTCCCGGTCGGCTGGGCCGTCCGCCGCTGGGACGCCCTGACCCCACTCGCCCGCACCTTCGCCGACACGGTCGCCCGCAGCTGCACGGAGCGGGCGGGCCGCGCGGGCCCGGCAGCCCGAGTCACGGAGGCCGGCTAGTCGAGAGCGTCCGCACCGCCGTCGCCGTAACCCGTCCAGGCCCGCAGCTTGTCCGGGTTGACCACCAGCCACAGGTCGGTGATCAGCCCGTCGCGGACCCGCGCCGCGAGCACGGCGATCGTCGTACCGGCGACCCGGACCGCGACACCGGGCATGCCGTTGACGTCGTCCTCGACGACCTCCATCTGAGGTTCCCGGCGCATGAGGCCGAGGAAGAGGCGGGCCACCTTGTCCCGGCCGACGACCGGCCGCAGCGCGGCCCGCACCTTGCCGCCGCCGTCGCTGCGCGACTCGACATCGGGGTCGAGCAGGGCGACGAGCGCGTCGAGGTCACCGGTCTCGCACGCCTCGCGGAACGCGGAGACGACCCGCCCGTGCTCCTCGGCCGTGCCGGCGCCGGGTGGCCTGCGGGCGAGTCGGTGGCGCGCGGACGAGGCGAGTTGGCGGCAGGCGGCCGGGGTGCGGCCCACCGTCTCGGCGATCTCGGTGAACGGCAGGCCGAAGACGTCGTGCAGGACGAAGGCGACGCGTTCCGCCGGAGTCATCGAGTCCAGCAGCACGAGCATCCCCATGCTGACGGACTCGTCGAGAGTGATGCGGTCGGCGGGATCGTCCGCGCCCGCGCCGCCCGCGCTGGACCAGGTGCCGCTGTGCCGGACCGGCTCGGGCAGCCACTCCCCGGTGTAGCGCTCACGCCGGGCCCGCGCCGACCCGAGCTGGTCGAGGCAGATCCGCGAGGCGACCCGGGTCAGCCACGCGAGCGGCGCCTCGATCTCCCGCTGCGCCTCCTCCGACAGGGCGTACCAACGGGCGTACGTCTCCTGTACGACGTCCTCGGCGTCCTGCACCGAACCGAGCATCCGGTACCCGAGGTTGAGCAGCCGGCGGCGCTCGGCCATGAGGGAACCGAGGGTGGGGTCGCCCGACGGGGGCTGCGCAGGGGTGGGCACGGCGCGGTCATCCTCCCTGGACGGTGAGCTTCTCGACGGACCCGACCTGCTCTGCGAGCCATTCGTCGAAGGTCTGGCTGCCGCGCGGCCCCAACGGCCGGCCGGGCAGCGGCAGTTGGCCGTCCCCGGTCATCGCCGCCCCGGTCGCGCCCGGCATCCGTACCGGCAGCACCAGCCGGCGTTCGTGCCGGGCCCGCAGCAACCGGTGGGCCATGTCGACGAGTTGCTCGACGCGCGGCCCGGCGAGGTCGGGGGTCATGCCCTGCGCCGGGGCGAGGGCGAGTTCCACCAGGTGCCGGGCCACTTCGCGGGCGGCGATGGGCTGGGTCCGCATCCGGGGCACCACCGCGACGGGCCCCGGGACCCGGTCGAGGGTCTGCGCGGCGAACTCGTGGAACTGGGTGGCGCGCAGCACCGTCCACGGCAGCGGGCCGTTCGCCACCACGTCCTCCTGCCGGAGTTTGCCCCGGTAGTAGCCGAGGCCGACCCGGTCGATGCTGACGATGGACAGCACCACGTGATGCCGTACGCCGGCCCGTGCGCCCGCGTCGAGCAGGTGGTGCCCGACGGTCTCGAAGAACGCGACGGCCTTCTTCGCGCTCGTCGTCGTCACATTGCTCACGTCGATGACCGCGTCCACGCCCGCCAGCGCGGCATCGAGCCCGGCGCCGCCCGCGACGAGGTCCACGCCCCGCGACCGGCTCAGCACCACCGCTTCCTGCCCGGCGGCGGCCAGCTCCTCGACCACGTACCGGCCGACCAGTCCGGTCCCGCCCGCCACCGCGATCCGCATCCCGTCCCGCTCCTTCACTTGGTGTCACCTCGCCGCGCCGAACGAACCGGCACCGTCATCGGCACCAGGAGCACGGCCGCCAGCAGGACGAGCGCGGCCAGGAAGGCCACGTTCAGGACCTGGTCCCGTGTCCCGTACATGTCGAGGTGCTGCACGTGATAGCTGAAGTGCAGCACGTTGAAGACCAGCCACACCGCACCCGTCGTCTGCACCAGCCTGGTGTTGTGCACCTGGCGCAGCGCGACGAGCGTCAGACAGGCCAGCGCGAGGAACATGGCTCCCGCGTCCTTGGCGAGGTGCTCGTTGTAGGGCCCCAGCTGGGGCAGCCAGCTCAGTCCGAGCCCCGGGAAGTTCGCGTACCACCCCGTCGGCGCGAAATAGGCCCAGGTCCCTGTGTACAGGCTGACCACGGCCAGCAGGCCGAGGCTGACGTACCGGATTCTGTTCATACGTCTACGACGACACAGCCCCCGGGAATGTCAGGGCGGCGGTCAGGACCGAGGCCGGCCGGGCGCTTCCCGCGCCATGAACACGTCCACCGGATCCTCGCTCTCCAGGGTGAACCCGTGTCGCGCGTACAGCCGCCGGGCCGGGCTCCCCCGCAACACGTTCAGCCGCACGACCGCGATACCGCCACGGTCGCACCGCTCCAGCAGCTCACCCAGCACACCGGACCCGATCCCGGCGCCCTGGAACTCCGGCGCGAGATAGAAGTGCTCCAGCCAGTGGCAGCGGGCGCCCGCGTCGGGTCGTAGCGCCACGCATCCGGCGAACTCGCCGCCCGCCTCGATCACCCAGGTGTGCTCCGGCTCGAACCCGTCCCGCAGCCGCTGCCGCACGCGGTGCGCGTCGTAGCGCCCGAGCCGTTCCAGATCCGCCCGCAGCACGACCGCACGCAGCTCGGCGACCGCCTCCACGTCGGCCCGTACCGCAGGCCGTATCTCCCAGTCCGCCATGATCACCACGGTAGCGCGGGCCGGTAAACCGATGGATCGCCCATCGGCCCGGATGCTGGAATGACGCGATGCACGACGACGAGACGTCGCAGGTCATCGACCGCGGACAGTACGAGGGCACCAAGACGCCCTGGGATCAGGCGACTTGGCGGAACGCGGCCCTCGGCTGGGCCCGGCGCGAGCTCGCGGCGCGGGGCCTGTGCGAGAGGGGCCCGCTGGGTGTGCGGCTGCGCCCCTGGTCGGTCCTGGTCCGGATCCCCGTCGAGGGGCCGGCCGGAGGTCCCGCCACTGTCTGGCTGAAGGCCAATCCGCCGGCCGGTGCCTTCGAGGCACCGCTCACCGCCGAACTCGCCCACCTGGTCCCGGAGTACGTGCTGACACCCCTCGCCGTCGACGCCGACCGCGGCTGGTCCCTGCTCCCCCACGGCGGCGAACTCTTCCGGCAGTTCCTCGACCGCACCCCCGCCGATCCCCACGCCTGGGACGAACCACTGCGCCAGTACGCGACGATGCAGCGCGCCCTGATCCCGCACACCAAGGACCTCGAACAACTCGGCGTGCCCAGCGCGCGGACGACGGCCCTGCCCGAAGTCTTCGACGAGGTCGTCCAGTTCATCGAGGCCACCGCGGAACCGGAGATCGACCCCGCCCAACTGCACGCCCTACGGCCGCTGTTGGTCGACCTGTGCACCGAACTGGCCGAGTTGGGCATCCCGGACTCGCTCGACCACTCCGACCTGCACGACGGCCAGCTGTTCCACCCGGAGCCCGGCCGCTACACCTTCTTCGACTGGGGCGACGCCGCCGTCTCGCACCCGTTCCGCAGCTTCCTGGTCCCGGCCGGACGGGTCCGCGAACGGTACGGCCCGGAGGCGCTGCCCCGCCTGCGGGACGCCTACCTGGAACCCTGGACCGGAAACGGCCACACCCCCACCGAACTCCGCCGCGCCCTGGCCCTCGCGAGCCGGCTGGGTGTCCTCGGCCGCGCGGCGGCCTGGAACCGCCACTTCCCCGGCGCCTCCGCCGCGACCCGCGCCGCGGGCGCGACGGAGAGCGCCAGGACACTGCTGCAACTGTCGTCCGAGGAACCCAAGTTGTAGGGAACCCGGTCACCGATTGGCCGCCACCCACTCCCCCATCACCGCGAGATCCGCGTCCGTGATCCCATACCGATGGTCGACGCGCTGGAGCAGGGCAGGTCCGGGGTGATGGGCGCCCACCCAGTCGCGGTCGGCGTCCCCGATCTCGTCGTCCACCCAGACGAAGGACCGCCCGGCCGCCCAGGCGACCAACGCCCGGGTCTTCCAGTGCAGCCGCCCGCCCGCGCCGTCCCCGACCCCGTCCTCGGCCGGGTCGGGCCAGTCCATCAGGGGCAGTCGGGGCAGCCCGAGCCAGGGCGCGACGCATTCGTTCGCGTCGTCCATCCAGGTCGTCGCCCACACCAGTTCGCACCGCAGGGCCGCGAGCCGCGGCCCGAGGGAGGGGTCGATCCGGGTCAGCAGCGGAGGCGCGTCGGCCGCGGGCGGCGCGAAGCCGGAGTCGTACACGGGGTAGGGCCGGGACGCGCCGAAGGGCAGCAGCGTCCCGTCGACGTCGAGGAAGAGAAGCATCAGCGGGCCCCTCTCACATCACCCCTCGAAGCCCCCGTCTCAAACCTCTCCGCCCTCGAACCCGCCCGCGCGCAACAACTCATCGACCCGCGCCCGGTGTGCCTTCTCCCAGTCGTCGAGGGTCTCGGCGGACTCCTTGGCCAGGCGGGCCCGGGCCCCGGTGAGGATCTCCGCCTGGCGGTCGGCCGGTACGACGACGATGCCCTCCTCGTCGGCCACCACGATGTCCCCGGCGTCGACGGTGGCTCCGCCGCAGCGCACGCGCTCGTTCAGCGGGAGTACGGCCTTCTTGATGCCCGGGATCGGGATGACACCGCGGGCGAAGACGGGGAAGCCCGAGGCCCGTACCTCGCCGAGGTCGCGGATCACCCCGTCGACGACGAAGCCGGCGATGCCCCGCCGCTGGGCGATGGCGCAGACGTTCCCGCCGGCGAGGGCGTAGTCCAGGTCGCCCGACTCCACCACGACGATCGAGTCCGGCTGGGCGCGGTAGATGGCGGCGTGCAGCATGAGGTTGTCGCCGGGCGGGCACCGCACGGTGAAGGCCGGCCCGGCGAAACGCGGCTGCGGTCCCCACAGGGGCCGGATACCGATGTCCATGACCCGCTCGCGGCCGAGGAGTTCGGCGAGCGTGGTGGTGGGGATGTCCTCGAAGTCGGTGAAGTCGGTGGCATCAGTCATGCCCCGGACGCTACCGCCCCTTCACCGGCTGCCGGGGCGGCCGTCCCGGCCCAGCGCGCGAGTGCCGCGGCGATCCGCGCCCTGCTCGGGATCTCGACCAGGCCCAGCGGGCGCGCGGCGGCCGTCATGATCGCCTGCAGTTTGCGGACCGCCGAGGGAAGCCGGACCCAGTTGACACCCGACCCGTCGCGCAGGGACAACGACAGCCGGATGACGTCGGTGAACACCGACTGCGCCCGCTTGAAGGCGAGGATGCGGTCCAGGTCGTCGGCCCAGCCCCGCGCGCTGCTGGGACGTACCGTACGGACGGCTCGCGCCCAGTCCTCGGCCATGCGGCGTTCCTGGTCCTCCGGGTAGGACATCAGGTAGAGGTGGGTGGCGAGGTCGTAGAGCGGGTCTCCCAGCATCGCCAACTCCCAGTCGATGGACCAGAGTTGGTTGAGCGGGTCGAGGACGAAGTTCTCCCGGTGCAGATCCGCGTGGAGCAGGCAGAAGTCGCGCCTGGTCAGTCCGGAAACGTTCTTTCTGAGCTGTACGAACGCGTCGGGGTGGAGGCCGAGTTCGGTGAAGAGCCGCCCGAAACGCCCGGAGTTCGCCTCGTAGACCTTCTTTTCCACGAAGACGACGAGACGCTCCAGGAAGTCGTCGCAGTCGCCGTCCTCAGCGCGGTCCTTGGCCTCGCAACTGCGCTCCACCTCAAGGGTGTCGGGGGTGACGTGCGCCAACTCACCGAATAGGTCCACGATCTGGCCGCGGACCCCCTCCGGAATCCGCCGGTCGCCCCACGGGCGGGACTTGAGGGTGCGGCCCTCGATGAAGACCTGGAGTGCCATGCCCTCCACGTCGTGGATGACGGGGATACGGCTGATCCGGCCGTCCAGTTCGCGGAGCAGGGCCTCTTCCGACCGGAAGCACCTGCGGTCGAACCACAGGATCCGTTCACGCGGTTCGCGGAGTTTCACGATCCGCGTCTCGCCCGGCATGGTCAGCACATAGGTCTCGTGGTGGTAGCCCTTGAGGGGGCCCTCCACCACTCCGCGTCCGCCGACCAGTTCGTCGGCGCGCTGCCGAACACCGGTGAGTTGGGGTGTCATTCGCTGGGTTCAGCCCGTTCCGGTTGAGCCGATGAGTAAGGGATGAGGCACGTTACTCCAGAGGCGTCAAGCAACGCCGGAGAACCCGCCCATTGAACCGCGGCGAGCGACGAGACGTACGTAGGACCGAGGTCAGTGGCGCGACTGTGCCGCTACGTGCGCCGTACCAGGTCGAGTAGGGGCTCGAAGGAGTCCACCACGGACTCGGCGCCCGCTCGGCGCAGCAACGTTTCCTTGTCTTCGTTACGCGCGTAGCCGAGGAACGGAATGCCCGCCCGGCGGGCCGCTTCGAAGTCCGAGGGGGTGTCGCCGATCATCAGGGCGTCGTCGGGGTGGGCGCCCATCGCGCGCAGGGCGCGGTTCAGGCAGTGGGGGTTCGGCTTCAGGAGGTCGAGGTCGTTGGTGCGGCCGTAGATGTGCCGGCTGAAGCACTCCAGGAGGCCCCGGCCGTCGAGGTAGTCCGTGACCGTGCGGGGGGAGTTGTTGGTGGCGACGGCGAGATGGATGCCGACGGCGTTCCAGGTGCGTATCAGCACATCCGCCCACGGGGTGGGGTACGCCGAGTCGACGGCCTTGAGTTCGTGCTGGGTGAGCAGCTCCTCCAGTTCGTCGACCAGATCGCTGCGCGGGTGACGCTTGTTGACGGCGTTGAGGACGACGTGCGGATCGGGGTGCACCCGCTCGCTCTCCGTCAGGAGTTCCCGCAGCCCCTGCCGTTCCAGCCAGGACACCAGGTCCTTCGCCACGCCCTCCGCCGAGCGTCCCGCGAACAGCCGGCAGATCGGGCCGTCGAAGTCGAAAAGGACGAAGCGAGCGCCGGTGATCAATTCTCGTACGTTGCCTGTCTCTTCTGTCACCGGAACAGTCTGCGCCGTATCAGGAGTCACTAGGAGAGTGTCAGGTCCGTCGTGATGGTTTCCCAGAGGGCGTCGAACCACTTCTGCGATTCCTCCACGAACGCGGCGTCGCGCTGACCGGCCTGCTTGAGGAAGGCGAACAGGACGGACTGGGAGCCGAGGGCGTCGTACATCTCCAGGGTCTGGCTCTTGTACTCCTCCGCACGCTCGTCGAGGACGTAGTAACCGAGCAGTGCCTCCTGGCCGTTGAGCAGGTACAGCTTGATCGGCGGGGTGAACGGCAGGGCGCGGAAGGTGACATGGACGTCGATGCCGTGGGTGGCTCTCAGGGCCATCAGGTTGTGCTGGAGGACCTGGGCCTGGGCGTTGCGCATGGTCAGCCAGCGCTGGTGGACCGGGTCGTCCTCGCTGTGACCCTCGACCGCGACCGGGAAGGCCAGGGCGATCTCCCGGGAGGGCAGCAGCACCCGGAAGTCGATGGAGGTGGGGCGGACCCTGTTCTCATGGATCAGCCGGACCGACTCGCCGACCGCCAGCATGAGGCTCTCGGCGGTCAGGCAGGCCGCGTCGATCTTGACGTGGGGATCGGCGAACGCGTCGGACAGGCGGGGCGCCAGCGCCACCATGGTCGGCTGGGGTCCGTGCGGCCCGGCCGCCTGTTCCGCGATCGTGGGCGGACTCCCCTTGCTGACGTTGGTCAGCAACCCGGCCTCCTGAAGGACCCTCAGGGCCTGTCGTACGGCGCCCCGCTCCACGCCGAACTCCTCCGCCAGGGCGGTCTGGGTGGGCAGGCGGTCTCCCGCCTTGAGGTCACCGGCACGGATACGGTCCCGTAGGGCGTCGGCGATCTCCTGGGGCGAGAAGCTTCTGCTGCCGTTCACTGCCACGTTCTCCTGGGTCACGACCAAACGGTATAACTCTGGCCCATCTAAGGGGAGTTGTTTGGAACTTGATGACGAGTAGGTGTGAGTAGGTACCAAATGGGAACAACTTAAGCAGAGTTGGCTGCCAACTTATCCAAGTTGGTGGAAGTTTTGCTTCCGCAGCCCGAAGGGGGAACCACCGTGCCCGCCATCGCCCTCCTGTCCGCCGTCTTCGTCGTCGGCTTCGAACAGATCGTCCAGTGGAAGTTCGGCGCCACCGGCATCATCGGCCTGCTCCTGCTCTCCATCGGCATCAAGGCCAAGAGCCCGGCCATCAGCTCCATCGGGGCCGTCGTCCTGGCCCTGCTGTTCACCGGACCCGCTCTGTGATCCGAAAACCGCCCTCCGGATCAGCCACCGCGGGAGGCGATCAGCTCGTCAGCCTCAGCTCCGAACTGATCGTCTCCCACAGTGCGTTGAACCACAGCTGGGACTGTTCCACGAACGTCGTGTCCCGCAGCCCCGCACCCTGCTCGAACGCGAACAGCATCGACTGGGTGCCCTCCGCGTCGTACATCTCCACCTGCTCCTGACCGAGCTCCTCCTCGCGCTGGCTCAGCGTGTAGTACGCGAAGAGCGCCTCCGAGCCGTTGAGCAGATACAGCTTCACGGGCGGAGTGAAGGGGAGGGCGCGGAACGTGATGTGCACGTCTATGTCGTGCGTCGCGCGCAGGGCCAGCAGGTTGTGACTCAACACCTGGCCCTGCGCGTTGCGTTGGGCCAGCCAGCGCCGCTGCGGCCGGCCGTCCTCCGGGGCGTCCACCAGGGACGGGAACGCGAGTTCGATGTCACTGCTCGGCAGCAGCACCCGCACATCGATCTTGGCCGGATTCAGCTCTCCGGTGTGGATCTGGCGCAGCGGCTCACCGATGGCCAGCGTGAGCGAGACCGCCGTCAGACACAGCGCCTCGATCTCCACGTGCGGCTGCGCGAAGGCGTCCTTGATGCGCGGTGCCAGGCCCACCATCGTGGGCTGCGGCGGGGCTCCGGGGCCGGTCAGGGCCAGTCCGAGGTCGGGGGCCACAGTCGCCGGGCTCCCCTTGGACACATTGGTGAGCAGTCGCTCGGACTGAAGGATGCGCAGCGCCTGCCGTACGGCCCCGCGCTCGACGCCGAACTCGTCCGCCAGCTTGGCCTGGGTGGGCATGCGCTGGCCGGGCCGCAGGACACCGGACTTGATCCTGGTGCGCAGCTCGTCGGCCAGTTCGCGGTGTGACCGCTGTGGCCGTGGTGACCTCGACCGTCCATTGACGGTGGCGTGTTCGGGCTCCACGACCAAACCCTACAACTTCTCGCCATCTTTGGGCAGTTCATGGAAAGGTGGTTATGAGACGCATCCAAGAGGAGATAACTAGAGGAGAGTTGGTTACCAACTTAGGTAACTTGGCCGACCGGACCTCTCTCCTGGAGGGGAGCCGAGAGCCCGGTCGGCCGGCTCCACCGCACGACGACAACCACAACTGAACAGCTACGGATGAGTCCACCCACCCGCCGCCAACCGGCCGCACAGCAAGGAGCGTTCAGAAGATGTCCGGGCACCAAGGCCGCCTGGACGTACGCAGCAGGGCGTCGGCCACTCGGGCGGCGCCCGCTCGTTCTTCCCGCACCTGTCCCAGCGCCACGAGTCGCGGCACGGACACGTCACCGAGCCACAGCGACCCCAACTCCCGCACATCCAGCGTGAGTTCCGCGCTCTCCGTGGTCGGCACACAGGACGCCCCCTGCGCCGAGGCCGTCAACCGGTAGCGCCCGCCCGCCAGTCCGGCCCCGTCGGTCACCTCGAGGACCAACGCCCCCTCCCCCTCGTACGACCGTGCCTCCATGGCCCGTACGACATCCAGGATCCGCACCCACAGCCAGTCCGCCTGCGTGGTGATCGTGGCCGCGCGCGGGTCCGGCAGGAAGTGGGGCAGCAGGTCGTCGGGGGAACGCCAGCCCGACTTCACCTTCGTCACCCAGTCGATCGAGCAGAGGTAGTGCCAGAGGGCGCGTTCGGCGGCCGGGGTCGTGGCGATGAGCCCCTTCACGGTGGCCGTGTCCAACGGCTGCTTGGCGTCGGTCCAGGTGTCGTCGCAGACGTACGCGGCCAGTCCCTCCACCTCACCGTCGGGCGCGCGGTAGACGGCGTAGAAGGGCTCGGTCCAGGGCGCGCGCGTCAGGCTGAGGACACCCGTGTGGACCTGCCACCAGCGGTCGTCGCGGGTGATCGCGCCGGGCTGGCTGCGGCGCAGCCGCTCGTGCAGTTCGGGGCCCAGCTTGCGTACGTCCTCGCCGTCCACCAGGTCGATACGGCCGCCGTTCTCCGGGGCCGACCAGCGGGGGTCCAGGCCGGCGCGCTGGACGTCGATCTCCCACTGGGTCGCGGTGGTGGCGGGGCCGAAGCCGTAGCGGCCGTAGATGCGGTACTCGGCGGCGATGAGGGTGGCGACGACGTCGCCGCGTTCCTTCGCGGCGACGAGGTCCTGGGTCATCATGCGGCTCAGCAGGCCGCGGCGGCGGTGGGTGGCCGTGACGGTGACACTCGTGATGGCGTCGGCGGGGACGGGGGTGCCGCCGACGGCCGTGACCTCCTGAGGGAAGGAGCGGAAGGTCGCCACGCAGCGGCCGTTGTCGAAGGCGGCGAGGGTGCGGGGCGGGTCCAAGTAGCCGCTGCGGTCGGCGAGTTCCGCCTCGTCGACGGTGGGGGTGCGGAGGAAGCCGGTGTTCAGGGCGCGGATCCAGTCGGGGATCTCGGGCTCGGTGACGGGGCGGACGGGGAGGTCGTGTGCGGGGCTGGTCATGGGGTCACGGTAGGGCGGGTGGGGGGTGGTGCGGCGGGGATTTTTTCGCCCCCGCCGCCCCTGCCCGTCCCATCCCTGGGGGCTGCGCCCCCAGACCCCCGCTTCGGCCTGAACGGCCTCGTCCTCAAACGCCGGACGGGCTGAACCACCAAAAGCCGAGGACCACCTAGAAAGCGGCCCTGATCTCCCCCACCGCACGCCCACCGCCCAGCACCGCCACCTTCCCGAACCCCTCCACCCGCACCCCCATCAGCTCCAGCGCCCGTCCCAGCACAGGACCCAGCGCCCGTCCCGCGCCGTCCTCGACCTTGAACGCCAGGGCGCGCCCGTCCGGGAGGGCCACCGCCTGTACGGCCTCGGCGCCCATCTTGGACAGCAGGCCCGGGACCGCGCGCATCAGGAGGGTGTCGGGGCGACGCGTGCCGGCGACGTACTCGGGGTGGGCGCGCATCGCGTCGGCGACTCGGCGTTCCGGGGTGTCGGGGTCGGCCAGGACGAAGGAGCGGTAGGCGCGGGCGAGGCCGGTCAGGGTGATCGCCATCAGCGGGGCGCCGCAGCCGTCCGTGCCCACGGCGGCCACCCGCTCCCCCGCCGCTTCTTCCACAACCCTGTGGATAACTTTTTGGAGCTCATGATCCGGGTCGAGATACGACTCCAGCGGCCAGCCCCGCAGCGCGCTCGCCGCCAGCATCGCGGTGTGTTTGCCGGAGCAGTTCATGGCGATCCGGTCGCGTACGGCGCCAGAGGCGAGGTACGTCTCCTGCTCGACCGGGTCGAGGGGGAGGTCCGGCGGGCACTGCAACTGGCCCGCGTCCAGGCCGTGTTCAGAGAGAAGCTGTCGTACGAGATCTCTGTGGAAGAGTTCGCCGGAGTGGCTCGCGGCGGCCAGGGCCAGGCGTTCGCCGGAGAGGGCGAGGCCCGCGTGGAGGACACCGGCCGCCTGCATGGGCTTGTTGGACGAGCGCGGGAAGACCGGAGTGGTCGTGTCGCCCAGGGACAGTTCCACGGAGCCGTCCTGCGCCAGTACCACCAGGCTGCCCCGGTGGCGGCTCTCGACGAAGCCGGAGCGGACGACCTCGGCGAGCACAGGAAGTGCGATGAAGGAATCCTCGGCCGTCACGCGCACCCCTCACACGAGTCACACGAGCAGGTCGTCCACCTGCGCCTCGCCCTCACGGTACCTGCGGGCGATCTCCGCGCTGCACCCGTCGGCCGTGTGTTGGAGGACCTGACGGCGGCGGGACACCTGCTGTTCGTACCGGACGAGCCGGCCCATCGCGGTGGTCAGCTCCAGGTCGGTGCGGGCCTCCAGGTCCGAGAGTTCGACCTCGGCGAGCATCTCGGCGGCCAGCAGCCGGTACTCCTCGCTGTGCGGGGTGCCGAGCGTGACGTGCCGGGCCGAGGAACGGTGGCGGGCGGGCGCGTCGGTGAGGATCTCCGAGAGGCGGTCGACGACGGAGGCCGCGCCCGCCGGGGAACGGCGGGCCAGTTCGGCGCGCAGGATGTCGATACGGCCCTGGAGGAGCCGTCGTACGTAGCTCAGGTCGGCCTCGTCGCGCTGGGCGTCGCGGCGCAGCGCGCGCAGTTCCGGCAGGCGCAGTGCGGGCAGGTCGGGTGCGTCCGGTTCGGCGGGCAGCAGCGGGCTGTCGACGCGCTGCGCGGGCGGGCGGCGCGTGGCCGTCCCTCCCGCGCGGATCAGCGAGACAGTCCCGGGGGGCCGCCCGGTACTCGGTGTGCTCATGTGCCTCTACCCGTCCCCTCGACCGGCGTGTGGACAGCATCGTGCCACCCCAACTGGCCGCTATGTGACCGAGTGCCCCCGAACGGCCCCAGATGGGGGGTTAAGGAACAAAAATAGGCCCGCCCGGAGTCGTTCTCGTCCGCACGGCATCATGGGACCCATGCGAGCAGTGGTGCAACGGGTCGACGGCGCGAGCGTCGTGGTCGAGGGCGAGACGGTCGGGGCGATCGACGGCGAGGGCCTGTGCGTCCTCGTCGGCGTCACCCACGAGGACACCAAGGAGAAGGCGGCCCAACTGGCCCGCAAACTCTGGTCGATCCGCATGCTGCACGACGAGAAGTCGTGCAGCGACATCGACGCCCCGCTGCTCGTCATCAGCCAGTTCACGCTGTACGGCGACGCCCGCAAGGGCCGCCGCCCCACCTGGAACGCCGCTGCCCCCGGCGACGTGGCCGAACCGCTCGTCGACGAGGTCGTCGCCCAACTCCGCGCCCTGGGCGCCACGGTGGCGACGGGCCGCTTCGGCGCGAAGATGCGCGTCTCGCTGACGAACGACGGCCCGTTCACCGTGGTCGTGGACCTCTGAGGGTTCTCGGGTTCTCGGGTTCTAGGGTTCTACGACGACTTCCTGGGCCGCGGCCGTCGAGTCGGCCAGCAGGGGCGCGTCCAACGGCACGTTCCGCTTCACCAGCGCGAGAGCGATCGGCCCCAGCTCGTGGTGGCGTACGGAGGTCGTGATGAAGCCGATCTTCCGGCCGTCCGCACCCTCCTCCGCGAGCCTCAACTCCGTGCCGTGGCCCGGGAGATGGACCTCGCTGCCGTCGAGGTGGAGGAAGACGAGGCGGCGCGGCGGCTTTCCGAGGTTCTGGACCCGCGCGACCGTCTCCTGCCCCCGGTAGCAGCCCTTCTGGAGGTGAACCGCCGTGCCGATCCAGCCCAGTTCGTGCGGGATGGTGCGGTGGTCGGTCTCGAAGCCGAGGCGGGGGCGGTGGTGTTCGACGCGCAGCGCCTCGTAGGCGAGAAGCCCGGCAGGCGGGCCCGCCTTCTCGGCGTACGACTCCAGGTCGGCGCGCGGAAGGAAGAGATCACGGCCGTACGGCGTCTCGCGTACGACGACGCCGACGGGGACCGGGGCGATGGAGCCGGCGGGGAGGTGGACGACCGCGAACTCGCTTGTCCGGTCGGCGACTTCGACGCGGTAGAAGAACTTCATCGACTCCAGGTAGGCGATCAGCGCCTCCTGGGTGTCGGGTTCGGTGTGCATCCAGACCGTGACGCCGTCGTCGACGAGGTACAGGGCGTGCTCGATGTGGCCGTGCGCGGAGAGGATCAGCGCCTCGGTGGCGACGCCCACGGGGAGGTCGGTGACGTGCTGGGTGAGCAGGAGGTGCAGCCAGCTCAGCCGGTCCTCGCCGGTGACGGCGACCACACCGCGGTGCGAGAGGTCCACGAAACCGGTGCCGTCGGCGAGGGCGCGCTGCTCGCGGAACAGGTCGCCGTAGTGGGCGGCGACGCCTTCGTCCACTCCTTCGGCGGAGACGGCGCCGGGCAGGGACAGCAGGGGGCTCTTCATACGGGTAAGCCTACGACTCGGTAGTTGAAGTCTTACCGGTCACGCCCGCGCGGGTGCAGTCCTTGCACCGGCCGAAGATCGCGAAGTGCTTCATGTCGGTCTCGAAGCCGAAGGTGTCGCGCAGCTTGGCCCGGAACTCGGCGGCGACCTCGACATCGGCCTCGATGACGTTCGTGCAGTCGCGGCAGACGAGGTGTATGTGGTGGTGCCGGTCGGCGAGGTGGTACGTCGGCGCCCCGTGCCCGAGGTGGGCATGGCTGACCAGGCCCAGCTCCTCCAGGAGCTCCAGGGTCCGGTACACCGTGGAGATGTTGACCCCCGACGCGGTCTTCCTCACCTCGATGAGGATGTCGTCGGGGGTCGCGTGCTCAAGGGTGTCCACGGCTTCGAGCACGAGTTGCCGCTGCGGGGTCAGCCGGTAGCCGCGCTGCCTGAGGTCGCTCTTCCAGTCGATGCTCACCACACTGGAAGTGTAGGTCTACTTGAAGAAAGCGATTCCGTCGTCCGGCATGTCGTCCGGGAGAGCCTTCGCCCACCTCTCGACATCCTCCGGGGTGACGACCTTCTTCAGGTGGGCGGACATGTAGGGGCGCAGCTCGACGTCCGGGGTCTGCTTCTCGCCGACCCACATGAGGTCGCTCTTGACGTAGCCGTAGAGGCGCTTGCCGCCGGTGTAGGGGCCGGAGGCGGCGGTGCGGGCGACGGCGTCCGTGACGAGGTCGATCTGGGGCTTCTGCTTCGCCAGCTCGCCGTACCAGATCTCGACGACGCCGTCGTCGCGGGTCATCGTGACCTCGACCTTGCGGTCCGCGTCGATGCGCCAGAAGCCGGACTCGGTCTCCAGGGGACGGACCTTGTTGCCGTCGTTGTCCAGGACCCAGGTGTGGGAGCGGTACTCCAGGAAGTCGCGGCCGTCGTGCGTGAAGGAGACCTCCTGGCCGAAGTTGCACTTCTCGGAGCCCGGGAAGTCGTGCACACCCGCGCCGGCCCACTCGCCGAGCAGGAAGACGAGGGGGACCAGGTCCTTGTGGAGGTCGGACGGGATCTCGATCATGACGTCAGCAGTTCCTCGGTGGGGGTCAGCGCTGGCCCTGGTACAGCTTCTTCACGGTCAGTCCGGCGAAGGCGAGGACGCCGACGCAGACCAGGACCAGCAGGGTTTCGAAGAAGATCTCCACGGGTGCTCCTTGAGCGATGCGCGTAATCAGGGCCGTGCCCCAGCTTAGTCGGCCGGGGCCCGGTGCTCTCTGCGAGGTACGGCTAGGCGGGCATCAGCCGAGCAGCTGGCTCTGCAGGGCGACGGTCTGCAGGAACGGGACCTTCTTCGCGGCGCCCTTGCGGGACTGCACGACCAGCGCGATGGTGTCGCCGGCCTTGAGGTAGGCCTGACGTACATCCTCGGCGCCTGCCGGTCTGTCCTCGGTGTACGCCGACGCCTTGACGTTGTCGTCGAGGTTCTGCTCGGTGACGGCGTCGTCGTAGCTGGTTTCGGGGGCGCCGGCCAGGGCGTACACCGGGGTGTCGTAGGAGATGAGGCCCGGCGAGAACAGTTCGTCGGCGACGGCCGCCGAGTCGAACTGGAGCAGGTAGATCCGGGTGTGCGTACCGTCCGGGGTGGTCCAGCCGCGCGCGGCGATGTGCCGCAGGCCGTCGTCGGTCAGCTTCTGGCCCAGTTCCCTGCGGTCGTCCGGGTCGGCGTACTGCGCGAGAAAGCTCTTCGCCGACAGCCACCCGTCCGTGCCACGCAGCGTCGCGTCGGCCTTCGCGCCCTTCGGCGCCGGCAGCAGCAGCGCGCGCTGGTCCGCGTAATGGGCGTTCGCCTTGTTGTCCGCGGCGAACGGCCCCGGGCTGCCGGCGGGCAGCGGCGCCCTGACGATCTCCGGGTAGTCCCACCGCCCGTCGGAGGCGGTGGCGAGCCCCGGCACGTCGGACCGCTTCATCTGCGTCACGCCGTACGCCGTCCCGGCCCCGGCCACCGCGAACACGACGACGGCTGCAGTCCAGCGCAGGACGGCACGCAGGACCCGACGGTCCTTGCGTGGCGGGGGCGAGGACAGCGGTTGGGGGCCGAACGCCGGCGGGGGTGGCACGTCCGGCCGGGGAGGAATGAGGGGAGGGGTTTGGGAGGTGGGTGCGGTGGGGCCCGGGGACGGGGGCGCGGGCTGGGGCGCGACCGAGGGGCCGGTCGAGGACACGGCAGAACTCTCGGCCGCGGGCGCGACCGGAAGCCCGGCCGGACTGTCGGCGACAGCCTCGGCCAGCATGTCGGCCGCGGGCGCCGCTGAGGTGTCGGCGGTGGTCAGGGCCGAGGGCGCGGGCGGAACCGGGACCGAACCTTCGACCGGAACCTCCACCGAAGGCGCAGTCGTGGCCTCCGCCACGGGCACGGTCGAAGTGCCGGCCGCAGGCACCGTTGAGGGTGCGACCGGAAGTGGGGTCGAGCCCTCCGCCGATGGCGCAGCTGCGGGCTCGGGTGCGGGCCCAGCCGAAAGCGGAGCCCCGGCCTCAGCCAGTGCCTCCGTCGTAGCCAAGGCCGAAGCCCCGGCCGACGGCACCACCGGAAGTGGAGCCAGGGACTCGGCCGAAGGCGCGGTCAGGGGCTCCGCCGGGAGCGCGGTCGGAGCCTCCGCCGGTGTCCCCGCCGGGGCCTCCACGAATGGCGCGGCCGAGGTCTCCGCCGCAGGTACGGCCGAGGTTTCCGCCGAAGGCGCGGTCGGTGTCCCCGCTGCGGGCTTCGGCGAGGTTTCCGGCGAAGGCGCGGTCGGTGTTTCCGGTGTGGGGTCCACCGAGGTCTCCGGTGAGGTCGCGGGATGTTGTTGGTCGGTCATACCGCTTCCCCCGTCGTCTTGATGCGTTCCAGTTGTTCGCGGAGGAAGGTCGCGATGCCCTTCGTGTCCATGGACTTGGTGCCGGAGGCGTCGAGGGTGATGAGGACGTCGCCCACGTTGGCGAAGCAGAGCATTTCTTCGAGCTTTTCGTCGGACGACCGCTTCGGGACGAAGCACCGTGCTTCCTTGTGCCCGGGGACGGTCGGGCCCTTGCGGAACGCGTCGGCGGTGGTCAGGAGTTCGTTCTCGTACGTGGCGATGGTGTGCGCGGCCTTCTCGTCCATCTGGGACAGCTGGATCTCGATGGAGTAGGCGTTGTTGTCGTCGGACGCGTCGTACTGGTAGCTGCGCATCGCGATGCCCTTGATCTGCTCCCGGTCGATCTGCTTCTCCAGCAGGAGCCGTTGGGAGCGGGGCAGGCCGCTGAGCTCCTGCTTGCGCAGGGCGGTGGCCTCGCGGCCGGTGAGCTGGGCGTCCGCGCCGAACTCCGCGATGTCGGGGCCGCGTTGGTACGTCTGGCCGAACGGGTGCAGCATCGCGGCCAGCCCCTTCGCCGGCGCCGCCTTCCGCTCCGAATCTGCATGGGTCCCGGGGAACTTCCATACGGGCGCGCCCGCGTCCCGGTCCGCGCCGTTCACGGTCACCACGGTGTAGCCGACCCCGCCGACCACTGCCACGGCGAGCAGCGCACAGCCGACGACCGCGGCGACACGGCCCCGCCGAACACGCTTCCGCTGTGCGGCCCCGGGTGCTTCATCGGTTTCAACTCCGGCTTCCAGCAAGGTAGTTGACGCGAACGCGGTCGGCTCCACCGGCTCCACCGGTCCGACCTCACCGGACTGGTTCTCGGTCACAGCCGCTCCATCTGCCGCTTGGCCAGGTCCATGATCTTCGCCTTGGTGATCGGCTTCGAGTCGTAGACCCAGATCTCCATGTAGATGTCGCCGCGGTAGGCGTGCGCCTCGGCGGTGTAGCCGTCGTCGTCGGCGTGGTGGACGTACGCCTTGCCGTCCGCCGTGCCGGGAACGGTCCAGCTGTCGGTGCGGGACTCGCGATCGGCGTAGTACAAGGCGTCCTTCGCGGCGTCGACGGCTCCGAGGCTGTCCTCCTGGCGGTACTGCACCAGGTAGATGTCCACCTCCCGCGAGCCCTCCATCCAGTCGGTGACCGCCGCGCGCCGGAACTCCTCGCGGGACTGGTAGCCCAGCGCCCCGTCCGGCTCCACATACGTCTCGGCGTAGTCGGCCAGGGTCAGCCAGCCGTCGCTGCCCATGGGGAACAGCGTCGCCGTGGCCCCGCTCGGCTTCCTCAGCAGCAGCTTGCGCAGGTCGCCGTCCGTCTTGACCCGGTGGTCCTGGGCGGCGGACAGCGGCTCCGGAGCGGGGCCCTTCGCCTGCGTCAGGGTCGCCTGCGAGAGCGAGGGCAGCTTGTCGGGTGCGCGGTTCGCCTGGACCACGAAACCCGTGCACGTCCCGGCGACGACACCGAGCACCGCGGCGACCGCGATCAGGAGCGCGGTGCGGCCGCGGCGGCGCGGCGGCCGGGACGCCTCTTCGGTTGTTCCCTCGGGCATCTCCGAGGCTGTTTCTTCGGGTACTTCCGGTACTTCCACAACGTCCCCCACGGAACATGGCATGCGCATTCCATATGCGCGCACAGGAGACTCATGGCCGTTGCAAGGAGTTGTAAGGAAGTTGATTACGATTCGGTCATGGCGAAGAAGCTCGTGATCAAGGTGACCGCGGGGGCCGACGCCCCCGAACGCTGCTCACAGGCGTTCACGGTGGCGGCGGTGGCCGTTGCCAGCGGGGTGGACGTCTCCCTGTGGCTGACCGGCGAGTCGGCGTGGTTCGCCCTCCCTGGCCGTGCCGCCGAGTTCCAACTCCCGCACGCCGCACCGCTCCCCGACCTGCTCGACTCGATCCTCGCCGCCGGCCGCGTGACGTTGTGCACGCAGTGCGCGGCCCGACGGGACATCACGGAGAAGGACGTCATCGAGGGCGTACGGATCGCCGGCGCGCAGGTGTTCGTACAAGAGGCGATGGCCAACGAGACGCAGGCGCTCGTCTACTGAGCCGACCCCTTGACCGAGCCGACGAACTCCGCCCAGGCGTCCACACCGAAGAGGAGGGTGCCGTGGGCGGGGTTCTTACTGTCACGGACGGGGACGAGGGTGGGGATGTTGGGGGCGATCTCGATGCAGTTGCCGCCGTCCGAGTTGCTGTAACTGCTCTTGCGCCACGTCACGTTGCTCAGGTCGATGGCTCGCACGGCACTTCCTCCAACATCCGCAGGACGAACGATCGCGACTCGGCCAGAGACAAAGCCAGGTCGCGTACCGCATCATATGTCCGCTGAAGGTGGTGGACCTTGCTTGTTTCCTCGATCAGTTCGCCACTGACGTCGTTCTCGGTATAGGCCACGGTTCGGCCGTCCAGGAGCCTCAGGAACATCACGTCGGTGCTGTCCAACCCGTGCAGTCCGACGCCGAACGGCAGTACATGAAGAGTGATGTTCGGCCGGTCCGCCGCCTCCAGCAGGAACTCCAACTGCCCCCGCCACGCCTGGCTGTTGCGCAGGGAATTCCGCAGTACCAGTTCCGAGAGGATCACGCGGAACGGGGGCGGGTCATCCCCCTCCAACACTCGCCGCCGTCCGATGCGCGCGTCGACCTGCTGGTCCAGCTCGTGCCCCCTGAGACCGCCCGCCGTGAGCGCTTCCCTCGCGTATTCGGCCGTCTGAAGCAGCCCGGGCGGCCTGCTCACGGAGTACTGCCACAACCCCAGGGCCTCGGCCTCCAACACCATGTACCGCCGGTACTGCTCCTTGAACTGCGTCGGGTCACCAACTGCCAACTCCCACAACGTGAGTAGCAGCGGCGCCGTCCCGTAGTACTGATCCAGCGCCTGTACGACCTCGGGCCCGCCCAGCGTTCCCCCGCTCTCCATCTTGCTGAACAAGGAGGAGTCCCACCCAACCTCCCTCTCCAACTCGCGCAGACTCAGGCCGCGTTCGCCCCTCAGGCGCCGTAGCTCCTCGGCGAATCGCTTCCTGGGCTCGTGACTGCGCTCCGTGATCACCAGCCGTTGCGGCATCCCGCGCTCCTGTTGAATTTGTTGAATTTGGCGTGCCCGGCGTTGAAGTTGAGCCCGTCGGCGCTGTTTTCGCCTCCGCCGTGGGTCATCCTCGTAACACCCCACGAATGCACAGAGTATTTCAACTGTCGCATTCTGTATGGAAGTTGCACAAAAAGGAGGAGGAGCCGATGGAAACCGGAGCGCTGCTGTACGACCCCGCCACCAACAAGGTCGGCGAGTACCAGGACAGGTCGGGCCCCTACGCCCTGCTGCGCCCCGTCGGCGGTGGGCGTGAATGGCAGGCCGACCCCGCCTCACTGCGACCGGCGACGGACCAGGAGCGGCTGAGCGCCGGGGTCCGCGCAGCCAACGCCCGTGCGCGGACCGACGGCCCGTTCCTGGTGGCCGCCCCGCTCCGGCCCGTCGCCGACTGCGACACCTGCGCGGAACTCGACGGCCGCCGCACCGCCGCCCGTACGGAACACGACTACAGCGCCGAGACCGACGCGAACGTCCTGCTCCGCAAACACCGGATCGAGGCCCACCCCGTATGAACCACCCGCTGCCCCACCAGCTGATCCAGGTACTCCCGGTCCAGGCATGCCCGCCCCCGCTCATGCCGGCCGTACGGCCGCCGGAACCACTACCGGCCACACCCCCACCCGCACCGCGGGCACTCCGTCGTCGCCGCCGGTTCCACGCACCCCGCGCCCTCCGCGACGACGCCTTCTGGACCGGCGCGCTCACCGCGATGTGCATCGGCGGCCTGCTGCTGGCCGTCCTCGCCACGAGCTGACCGGCCGCCGCCGGCAGGCCTTGGTATACGTGGAGGCTTGACTTCAAGCGCTTGAGGTATCGGAGGCTCCTCCCATGGCAGCAGCGACCAGCGAGCAGACAGCGGATCTGACCGTTCAGGAGATGGCGCGACGGTCCGGTTTCAGCGAGCCCACGCTTCGCTACTACGAGAAGATCGGCCTGCTGGGAGCGGTCGCCCGGGACGAGTCCAGTGGTCATCGCCGGTACGGGCCGGCGACCGTGGCCCGCGTCGAGGCGCTGTCCTGCCTACGCTCGTCGGGGGTCACCGTCAGCGGGATGCGCCGCTATCTGGACCTGCTCGCCCAGGGGGACTCGGCTGCGGCCGAGCAGCGGGATCTGTTCGCCTCGCAGGCGGAGAAGCTGGCCGCCGACATCGGGCAGCTCCAGTTGCGTCTGACGTATCTGCGGCGGAAGGCCGATCTGTGGGACGCCCGGGTCCGCGGGGACGCCGCCGCCGAGCACCGCGCGACCGAAGCGGTCCTGCGCGTACTGGAACAATTCACCCACTGAAGGACTGAATCCGATGGGCACAGACGATCTCACCGCCCCCGGCAGCAGCAGGCCGGTCCTGGTCACCGGCGGTACCGGCCTCGTCGGCGGGCACTCGGTCGCCCGGCTGCTGCGCGAGGGGTACCGAACCCGGGTGACGGTCCGGGAGCCGGGGCAGGAGGCCGAGGTACGGGCGGCCGTCCGGCAGGCCGGGGTGGATCCGGCGGACCGGCTGGAGTTCGCCGTCGCCGACCTCGGCGCCGACGACGGGTGGGGGGAAGCCATGAGCGGCGTCGGTCACGTACTGCACCACGCGTCGCCCTTCCCCTCCACCGCGCCCGCGACCGAGGACGAACTCGTCGTCCCCGCCCGTGACGGCACACTCCGGATACTCGCCGCGGCCCGGAAGGCCGGGGTCGCGCGGGTCGCGATGACGTCCTCCTACGCCGCGGTCGGATACACACTGAAGCCCGACAACCACTACTCGGAGGCGGACTGGACCGACCCGGACACCGAGGGCCTGCCCGCCTACCACAAGTCGAAGGTCCTCGCCGAGCGTGCGGCCTGGGACTACGCCCACGCCCACGGGGACATCGAGCTGACCGTCGTCAACCCCACCGGCATCTTCGGCCCGCAGCTCGGCACCCGGCCGTCCGGCTCGATCGGCCTGGTCAGGGCCATGCTGACCGGGCAGATGCCCGCGGTGCCGGTCATGTACTTCGGCGTCGTCGACGTTCGCGACGTCGTGGACCTGCATCTGCTGGCCATGTCGCACCCGAAGGCGGCGGGCGAGCGCTTCATCGCCGTCGGCGGACCGGCCATCAGCTTCCTGCGCATGGCGGAGATCCTGCGCGAGCACTTCCCCGCCGCGGCCGACCGGCTGCCCACCGTCGAACTGACCGTCGAGCAGGTGCGCGAGGCCGCGAAGACACAGCCCGCCCTGCGGGACGCGGCGGCGCTGGGGGGCCGGATCCCGGTCATCAGCGGCGAGAAGGCCCGCTCGGTGCTTGGCTGGGAGCCTCGGGACGTCACCGAGACGATCGTGGCGACCGCCGACAGCCAGATCCGGCGGGGCCTGTGAACTCACGTACCTACGAGAGGAACTCCCGATGTCCCGAGCTGTGGTCCTGACCGGATTCGGTCCGCCCGGTGTCCTCGAACTCCGTGATGTGGAGGTGGGGCCGCCCGGCGCCGGTCAGATCCGTGTCGCGGTGGCCTTCGCCGGAGTCGGTCCCACCGACCTCGCGATCCGCGCCGGCAGGTTGCAGGCCTTTCCGGCCGGACCGGGAACCGCGCTCGGGTTCGAGGCGGCCGGCGTCGTCGACGCGGTCGGCGCCGGGGTGGACGACGTGGTGCCCGGCCAGGAGGTCGCGGTCTTCCTGCCCCGGCTCGGCGGGTATGCCGACCGTGTGCTCGCCGAGCACTGGGTGCCCAAGCCCGCCTCCGTGAGCTGGGAGGACGCGGCGGCCCTGCCCGCCTCCGGAGAGGCGGCGGCCCGCACGCTGGCCGAGCTGGGACTGCGGGAGGCGGAAACCCTGCTCGTGCTCGGCGGCCTCGGTTCGGTCGGCACGATCGCGACCCAGCTGGCGGTCGGCCGGGGAGCCCGGGTGATCTCGGGCGTGCGGGACACGGACTTCGCCGCCGCCGAGAAGCTCGGCGCGGTGCCTGTCGCCTACGGTCCCGACCTGCTCGACCAGGTCCGTGCGAAGGCCAGCCGGGTCGACGCCGTACTCGACGCGGCGGGCAGGGACGGCCTGGAGGCGGCGATCGAGCTGGCCGGCGGAACGGAACGGGTGATCACGCTCTCCGACCACCGTGCCGCCGAACTCGGCGTCCGGCTCTCGGGCCCCGACCCGCTCCGCATCCCGGCCGCGCTCGCGGAGGCCATGGCGGCCCTCACGAGCGGCGCCCTGACCCTCCGGCCGCAGGTCTCGGTCCCGCTGGCCCAGGCGGCCGACGTGCACGCCCGGCTGGAGGACGGCCGGATCCGCGCGAAGGTCCTCCTGGCAACCTGAACGGGATCTACTCCTGCCGCCACAGACAGAACGGGTGCCCCGCCGGGTCGAAGAAGACCCGTACACCGTCCTGGGGCTGGTCGGGGGCGAGCCTGGCCCCCTCCGCCACCGCCCTCGCCGTCTCGCCCTCCAGGTCGTCGACCTCGATGTCCAGGTGCAGCATCATCTGCTGCTCGCCGGGCCTGCGGGTGGGCCACACGGGCGGGACGTACTCCGGCTCGGTCTGGAAGGAGAGGCCGGTGCCGCCCCCTGGCGGGCCGACGAGGACCCAGTCGGGTTCCTCGGCCCGGACGACGTAGCCGAGCAACCGGCAATAGAAACCGGCCAGTTCATGCGCGTCCCGCGCGTCGAGCACCACGGTGGACAGTCTCGTAGGCGACATGCCCGCCCTCTACCCGCTTTCCCTACTGGCGCCGCTTCTTGCCGTCCAGCTCGTCCCACCACTCGTCGGACTTGGGGTCGCCGGACGGGTCGTCCCACCAGCGGTCGTCCGGGCCCCTGCGGTTGGCGACCATCGCGGCGACGGGCGGGATCACCATCGCGACCACGCACATGCCGACCGCCACGGGCACCGACCAGATCCGCACGACTCCCCAGGCCAGAACGAAGAGCCCGATGCAGATGCCCATCATGACGAAGTAGGTGCGACGGCGGCGTGCCAGCATGTTTCCAGGGTAGGCCTGGGCATGCGAAAGGGTCGCACCCAGGAAGTTCAAGCCCTGAGTGCGACCCTTCGGCAGCAGTGAATCGGCGGTCAGACCGCGATCGCCACCTCCGCCAGCCCGCCCGTCTGGGCGACGACCGTGCGGTCGGCGGTGGCGCCCGGAACGAGGGCGCGGACGGTCCAGGTGCCTTCGGCCGCGTAGAAGCGGAACTGGCCCGTGGCGGAGGTCGGGACCTCCGCGGTGAACTCGCCGGTCGAGTCCAGGAGACGGACGTAGCCGACCACGGGCTCGCCGTCCTTCGTCACCTGGCCCTGGATGGTGGTCTCACCGGGCTTGATCGTCGAGGCGTCGGGGCCGCCGGCCTTCGCTCCACACATGTGCTTCTCCAGAGTTTTTGAAAGGGGCGGGCTTACTTGTTGGCGCCGAGCTCGATCGGGACGCCGACCAGGGAGCCGTACTCGGTCCACGAGCCGTCGTAGTTCTTGACGTTCTCGACACCGAGCAGCTCGTGCAGCACGAACCAGGTCAGGGCCGAGCGCTCGCCGATGCGGCAGTACGCGATGGTGTCCTTGGCGAGGTCGACCTGCTCCTCGGCGTAGAGCTCCTTGAGCTCGTCGTCCGACTTGAAGGTGCCGTCGTCGTTGGCGTTCTTCGACCACGGGATGTTGCGGGCCGAGGGCACGTGGCCGGGGCGCTGCGACTGCTCCTGCGGAAGGTGGGCCGGGGCGAGCAGCTTGCCGGAGAACTCGTCGGGCGACCGGACGTCGACCAGGTTCTGCGAGCCGATGGCGGCCACGACGTCGTCGCGGAACGCGCGGATCGACTTGTTCTGCGGCTTCGCCTTGTAGTCGGTGGTGGCTCGCGCGGGGACCTCCTCGACCAGCTCGCGGGCGTCCAGCTCCCACTTCTTGCGGCCGCCGTCGAGCAGCTTGACGCTGTCGTGGCCGTAGAGCTTGAAGTACCAGTAGGCGTACGAGGCGAACCAGTTGTTGTTGCCGCCGTAGAGGATCACCAGCGTGTCGTTGCCGATGCCCTTGGCCGAGAGGAGCTTCTCGAAGCCCTCCTGGTCGATGAAGTCACGGCGTACCGGGTCCTGGAGGTCCTTGGTCCAGTCGATCCGGATGGCGTTGCGGATGTGGTTCTTCTCGTACGCGGACGTGTCCTCGTCGACCTCGACGATGGCGATGTCCGCGTTGTCGAGGTTGGCCTCGACCCAGTCGGCGTCGACCAGGACGTCACTGCGGCTCATGCTGTTTCTCCTCCGGGGCAGTTACGGCGGTGCGGTGCGTGAGAGCTGAGAGAGGGGTGCGCGGCTCGCGCGGGTGCCCGCGATCAAGGGCACGGGGGAAGACGGAAGCCTGCGCTTCCGCTCAGAAAGTGCGACAGAGCATGGCGGCGACGCGGCACAGGTCCACTGCCCGCCGCTTCGTGAGATCCGCCTGTTGCCTCATAGGGTCGATCGTAGGGACGGACTGCGGGACATGTCACCGGTGTGTCGTATTTTGAGACGCGATCGTCCGTGATGTGAGATCGGCGGGGCGTCGGCGACCCCTTCACCGGGAATCCGCGCGCCGTTCGCCGTCCTCACAACTGCCGTACGGACACTGCCGTCTCGCCCCTCGGACAGGCGCCGTCCACCGGGCCTCGTCCGGACCTGGTGCGTCCTACCCGGCCAGCCGGACGTTCGAACCCTTCACCTTGATCTCCACCCCGTTCTTCGCGGCCTGCACACTGGCCAGCTTCACCCCGCCCGGCAGCTGGTCGATCGTCTGCTGGAAGTCGGTGATCGAGCGGATCCGGGAGTCGGCGAGGTCCACGACCAGCTTGGGCAGGTTGTCCGCGTGCACCTTCACGGTGTCGCCGTCGACGGTGACCGTGCTGAGCACCGGATACGTCGTCTGCTGGCCCAGGGCCGAGACCTTGACGTCGACCTTGATCTTGCCGTCGCCGCCGTCGGAGAGGCCGACGACCTGGGCGTCGACCCCGGTGAAGATGTTCGTCGGCTGGGACTTGGCGGCCTTGAGCAGCTGGTCGTAGGCGATGCTCGCGGAGCCGGTCGCGCTGGCCGCGGTCGCCGAGCTGTAGCCGCCCGAGAACTTGACGTCCTTCATGTCGGCCTTGAGGTCGTCGATCCGGATCGTGGAGGTGCCGCTGCCGGTCGTGTTCGCCGTCGTCGCCTCGTAGGTCTTGATGGTGAGCGCCACGTCGTCCAGCTCACCCGAGGCGACCTGGGTCAGGAAGGGGAAGCCCTTGATGGACACGTCGGGGGCGGAGGCGAGGTTCTCGCTCGTCTGCACCTTGCCCGCCGCCTCGTCCTGCGCGAAGTAGACCGCGACCCGGTCCACCACCACGAACAGGACGCCCAGAATCACCACGACGGTCAGAAGTATTCGTAGCCCACGCATTTACGGTGTTCCCCCACCTGGCGGTCATCGACTGAAGACGAAAGCGGTGCAACGACCGGGTGGCCGCAAATCGCGAGCGTAGTCCCGCGAGATGCGTGCAGTGGGAAATTGTCGATCACCTGTGACAGGGCTGCCGCCTACGCCAGCGCGCGCCCCAGTACGTAGACCGCCGGGGCCGCCGCGGCCAGCGGGAGGGCCACACCGGCCGTGAAGTGGACGAAGCGGGACGGGTAGTCGTAGCTCGCCACCCGGTGACCGATCAGCGCGCAGCCCGCCGCGACCGCGCCGAGCAGCGCGCCCTTCGCGCCGAGGCCGGTCATCCCGCCGACGGCGATGCCCGCACCGGCGGCGGCGAGCAGGGAGACGACCACCGAGGCCACGGTCGGCAGCGGCAGCGCGCGGGCCAGGATCGCGACCGCCACGGCGGCGGCGCCGACGGTGACCGCGTCCGGGTCGGCCGCGAGATGGCCGGTCGCCACGATGGCCAGGGCCGCCGAGGCGACCGTCGCCATCAGTCCGGTGATCCGGGTGTCCGGGTCGGCGTGCGAGCGCAGCTGCATCACGAGGGAGAGCAGGACCCAGACGCCGAGGGTGCCGAGGATCGCGGCCGGGCCGTTGTCCCGGCCGGCCGCCAGCAGCGCCACGTCCGCGACGAGCGCGCCCGCGAAGGCCAGCACGATGCCCTGCCGGGCGGGCCACATCCCGTTCAGCCGGAACCAGCCCGCCGCCGTGACCGCCTGGAGCACGACGAGCGGCACGACGAGGGCGTACGACCCGATCTGCGCGGTGACGGAGAGGAGCAGCGCCAGGAGGGCGGTGAGGCCCGCCGGCTGCATCCCGGGTTCGATGATCGGCGAGCGGCCCTCCAGGCGGGCCCGCTGGGCGTCGGTGATGCGGGCGTTCCCGGCGAGGGAGGGCGGGCCGTAGCCGACCGCCTCGTCCGCGGATGCGGCTGCGGGGGCCGGGGGCGCGGTCACGGGTGCCTGCCCGTAACCGCCGTAACTCGGCGCCGGCGCCTGGTAGTTCTGCGGCGGGAAGTACGCCAGGTCGGACGCGGAGGGTCTGGACTGCTGGACCTGGGTGTCCCAGGTCTGGCCCTGCCACTGCTGGGTGTACTGCTGCGCGGCCTGCGGATCGTCGTAGGCCTGCTGCTGCCCGGGCCAGGCCTGCGCCTGCTGTTGCTGGGCCTGCTGCGGCTGTTGCTGCTGGGCGTAGGGGTCGTAACCCTCGCCGTAGCCCTCGCCATGGCCCTCGTACGGCTGGTTGCTCATCGGTGCGCTCATCCTCCTGCGAACGGCGGGAGCACCTCGACCGTGCCGCCCTCGGCCAGCCGTACCGTCTCATGTCCGCGGGTGCCCACGGGGTCACCGTCGACGAGGAAGGAGCATCGCAGCAGTACGCGGGCGAGTTCCCCGGGGTGTCGCTCGCGCACCTCGGCGAGGGCCTCGGCGAGGGTGGCCGCGTCGAACGGCTCCTCGGCGATCCCGGCCGCGGCCTTCGCGGCGGCCCAGTAGCGCACCGTGACCTTTGGCATCCGCTTCCTCAATCGATCGGGGGCTGCAACGGCCAGGCTAGGCCCTGTCCGGCGGATCCGGTCGCAGAAAATCCACGGCGACCGCTCGATACCGGTGAGCGGGGCGTGGTGCGTGCAGCTGCAAGGCGGAGGAGGGAGTCGACGCGATGGGGGTCCCCCCGCGCGAGGTTGTTCGAGCGTGGGGGAGTCGGCGACCGACGACAACGCGGCAGATGTGCGCACCACGCCCCGCGTCTGCGACAGGATCCGCCGGACAGGGCCTAGCTGTCCTGTGAACCGGCCCAGCGACCGATGCGGGCCAGGAGGTCGTCGCTCGCCGCGTGCTCGGCGTGGCCCATGCCGGGCTCCAGCCAGAGTTCTCCGTGGTCACCTGCGGCTTCGGCCAGCATGCGGGGGTGGTCGAGCGGGAAGTAGCCGTCGATCTCGCCGTGCACGACGAGGAGGGGGGTGGGTGCGATACGCGGGACCGCTTCCACCGGGGAGAGCGGGACGGGATCCCAACCGCTGTGCTCGATACGGGTCTTGAGGCCGAGGCGGCCCACCAGACGACCCTCGGGACGGGTCACCAGCCAGTGGAGCTTCCGCATGGGGGCGGTGCCCCGGTAGTACCAGCGGGCCGGCGCACTCACCGAAACCACCGCGTCCGTGTGCGCTTCCGTGCGCCCCCTGCGCCCCTGACCGTCCGCGTCACCCTCCGGAACCTCCGGGCCGCAGAGCGCCGCGTGCCGCAGCACCACCGAACCGCCCATCGAGAAGCCGACGGTGACCACGCGCGTGTGCCCCTGCTCGCGTGCCCAGGCGACCGCCGCGGCCAGATCGAGGACCTCGCGGTCGCCGACGGTGGAGCGCCCGCCGGACCTTCCGTGGCCCCGGAACGAGAACGTGACCACGGCCCCGTACTGGGCGAACGCCTCGACCACCCGGCGCACGTGCGGCTTGTCCACGTCGCCCGTGAAACCGTGCGCGACGACGAACACCAGGTCACCGGAAGGTGGCGGGGAGACGTCGTATACGACCACTGCCGGGTCGTATACGGAATCGATCGTCACCCCGTCGTCGGTGTGCAGAAACGTCCGCAAAGGTGTGCGTCTGATCGTCTCAGAGTTCGGACGAACGGTGGATCGTGCCACATGACCTGCCGTACCAGCGCTCATGTGGGCTATTCTGCTCGACAGAGGACTCGGGCAGCGAAGCCCCCGGGTCCTTTTGTGCTTCCGGGAGCGTTGTATACGAAGCGGTACACCACGGGAAACCACAGGTGGCCGCCGGTGATACAGGGCCCTCGGAATCACAAACGCTGTGCCGCATGACACACGTCCTCGCAGGGACCGAGGAGGAACCAGACTTATGAGTTCTCTGCTGCTCCTGACCAATGCCCTCCAGCCGTCTACGGAGGTGCTTCCGGCCCTTGGCCTGCTGCTGCACAACGTGCGCGTGGCACCGGCGGAAGGCCCCGCTCTCGTCGACACCCCCGGTGCCGACGTCATCCTCATCGACGGCCGCCGGGACCTGCCTCAGGTGCGCAGCCTGTGTCAGCTCCTCCGCTCCACCGGACCGGGATGCCCGCTCATCCTCGTCGTCACCGAGGGCGGCCTCGCCGCCGTCACCGCCGACTGGGGCATCGACGACGTACTGCTCGACACGGCCGGCCCGGCCGAGGTCGAGGCGCGCCTGCGCCTGGCCATGGGCCGCCAGCAGATCGTCAACGACGACTCCCCCATGGAGATCCGCAACGGCGACCTCTCCGTGGACGAGGCGACGTACTCCGCCAAGCTCAAGGGCCGGGTCCTCGACCTGACCTTCAAGGAGTTCGAGCTCCTCAAGTACCTGGCCCAGCACCCGGGCCGCGTCTTCACACGCGCCCAGCTGCTCCAGGAGGTCTGGGGCTACGACTACTTCGGCGGCACCCGCACGGTCGACGTCCACGTACGACGGCTGCGCGCCAAGCTCGGCCCCGAGCACGAGTCGCTGATCGGGACCGTCCGGAACGTCGGTTACCGATTCGTGACCCCGGAGAAGGGCGACCGGGGCGGCGAGGACGCGAAGCTCAAGGCGAGCGCCGCTCTCGCAGGTGCAAAGCCGGAGGATGCGGACGAGACGGCCGACTCGGCCGCCCTGGACGCCACCGAGATCCCGGCACAGGCCTAACCCGCCTCCGGGCAGGGCATCGCTTCCGCACAGCTACTCACCGGTTCTCGTCGGTTCCGCACGGAGATGCTGTGCGGAAGCGACGAGAAGCTTCGAAACGCCCTGCCCAGAGCTGGTCAATCCGCGTAGACTCCGCGCGTGGCCAAGGTGACTCGGGATGATGTAGCGCGACTGGCAGGGACGTCGACTGCCGTCGTCAGCTATGTCATCAACAACGGACCCCGGCCGGTTGCCCCGGCCACGCGCGAGCGTGTCCTCGCCGCGATCAAGGAACTGGGGTACCGACCGGACCGGGTGGCCCAGGCCATGGCGTCGCGGCGCACGGATCTCATAGGCCTGATCGTGCCGGACGCGCGCCAGCCCTTCTTCGGGGAGATGGCGCACGCGGTCGAACAGGCCGCGTCCGAGCGCGGAAAGATGGTGCTGGTCGGCAACTCCGACTACGTCGCCGAGCGCGAGGTCCACTATCTGCGCGCCTTCCTCGGCATGCGCGTCTCCGGCCTGATCCTCGTCAGCCACGCGCTGAACGACCTCGCCGCCGCCGAGATCGAGGCCTGGGACGCCCGCGTGGTCCTGCTGCACGAACGCCCCGAGGCCATAGACGACGTCGCCGTCGTCACGGACGACCTCGGCGGCGCCCAGCTCGCCGTCCGCCACCTCCTGGAGCACGGCTACGACTACGTGGCCTGTATGGGCGGTACGGCCGAGACACCGGCCGTCGGCGACCCGGTCTCCGACCACGTCGAGGGCTGGCGGCGCGCCATGACCGAGGCCGGCCTGCCCACCGAGGGCCGGCTCTTCGAGGCGCCGTACAACCGCTACGACGCCTACCAGGTCGCCCTCGGGATCCTGTCCGGGCCCCGGCGGCCGCCCGCGATCTTCTGCTCCACCGACGACCAGGCGATCGGCCTGCTGCGGGCCGCCCGCGAGCTGCGGATCGACGTACCGCGCGAGCTCGGCGTGATCGGCTTCGACGACATCAAGGAAGCCGCCCTCGCCGATCCGCCGATGACGACGATCGCTTCCGACCGTCCGGCGATGGCCAGGGCGGCCGTGGACCTCGTGCTCGACGACGGGCTCCGCGTGGCGGGCTCGCGTCGCGAGCGGCTGAAGGTGTTCCCCTCCCGCCTGGTGACCCGGCGGTCCTGCGGCTGCGAAGCCTGACCAGGACCACCGGTTCTCGCGAGAGCTTCGCTCAGAACAGCAGGTTGTACTGGTTGTAGCCGGTACCCAGCTTGATCCGCGTCCCGAAGAGCGCGGTCGTCGCCTTGTTGGTGCCCGGGTAGAGCCACAGCGTGCCGCCCGAGTCGCGGGTGATCACATCCGCGATGCCGTCTCCCGTGACGTCGCCGTTGGAGACGTACGAGGTGAAGTTCCAGCCGGTGCGGGCCTGGACGCGGGTCTTCCACGGGGCGTGCTCGACCTGGGTGCCCGCGTAGAGGTAGAGGACACCGGAGGAGTTGCGGACCAGGAGGTCGGCGCGGCCGTCGCCCGTCAGGTCGCCGTGGCCGAAGATCCTGACGTTCTTCCACGCCTTGTCGACGACCTTGACCCGGCCGTAGAACTGGCCGTTGCCCTTGCCCGGGTAGAGGTAGACCGAGCCGTCGGCGTCCACCGCGACCAGGTCGGGGCGGGCGTCACCGGTCAGGTCGCCGGGGATCGCGTACGACTTGTAGCCGCCCCACACCGAGCTGATCTGCATCCACGTGAACTCGCCCGTGGAGTGGTCCAGGTAGTCGCGCCAGAGGTGGCCGTCCAACTTGTCGCGGACGATCAGGTCCTGGTAGTAGTCCCGGTCCAGGTCGGCCTGGAGGCCCCAACTGGCCGTCTGCCAGCCGCTGCCGAGGTAGGCGCGCTGCGCGAGCGAGGTGCCCTTGCTGTCCTGCTCGAACAGCCCGCCCGAGGGCGTACGGCCCACGATGTCGGCGCGGCCGTCGAAGGACAGGTCGGTGTCGTCGATGCGCGGCTGCGCGGCCCAGGCGTAGGAGCCGACCTTGGTGAAGACCGGGTAGGCGCCCTTGGCGGTGCAGCCGGCCACGCCCCAGGAGACGATGCCGATGACCTTGTTGCCGACGATCACCGGACCGCCGGAGTCACCGTTGCAGGGGCTGGTGGTGCCCTCGTCGGTGCCGGAGGCGGGGGTGCCCGCGCAGAACATCGAGCCCTCGATGAACTCGTCGTCCCCGAGGACCGTCTTCATCGCGCTGTCGCAGGTCGCGTCGTCGACGACCGGCAGGGTCGCCTTCTTCAGGTTCGCGGAGAGCTCGGTGCCGGTGCCGGAGGTCAGACCCCAGCCGTAGACCGTGGCCTGCGCGCCCGGGGTGACGTACCCGAGGTCGTTCAGGTAGGCCAGCCGCATCGTCTGCTGGTCCAGGGGGCGGTCCAGGGTCAGGACGGCGATGTCGTTCTGGGCCGTGGTGGCGTTGAAGCGCGGGTGGTTCCACTGGTGCAGGACGCCCGTGACCGTGCCGGACGTGTCGTCGTAGAGACCGGTCGCACCGGCCAGCACGGCGCCGTTCTTGACCCAGTCCAGGCCCGCGACGCAGTGCGCGGCGGTGAGGACCTTGTTCGGGGCGACCAGGGTGCCGCCGCAGAAGTAGCCGTCGCCGGTCGTGTCGTCGTAGTAGGCGAGCTGGACCATCCACGGCGCGCTGGAGATCGTGGTCTCGGTGCCGCCGATGATGTACGGCGTCTTCGTCGCCGTCTTCTTGGCGGTCGCCTGGGTCTTGGCCGCGTCGACGACGCGGGAGCGCAGTTCCTTGTCGGACGCGGTGGGCCGCGGGAGCGCCGCCTGGGCGGCGGCAGCGGCGGCGGACGGCAGTCCGGGCGGGCCGTCGGCCGCGGTGGCGGGCTGGGCCGCGAGAACGCCGGCGCAGCTCAGCGCCAGCGCGAGGGCGGCGGCCGGGAACGCCGTGGTGGGGCGTCTCAGACGGCCGCACAGGGCACGTATCACTCGGGACTCCTGGTGTGGGTGTCGTAGTGGGCCCGAGAAGGGCGTACGACGCGACCACGCAGGGCCGACGACATGCTTTCCGTGACGTTTTCCGTCGCGGCGCATGTACCGGCTCTGTTCGCGGAGCCCCCCTCCGGCCCGGAGATCGTAGGCCCCGCCTGCCACCTCGCACACGTGTCGCACAGGGGTCACACAAGTATTCGTCCGGCCCGTGCCGTGCCCTCACTCCCCCGCAACCTCCCGTTTCCCCGAGTTTCCGGGCCTCCGGCGTCTTTATATCGGGCATACGAGGTTCTGTCGGGCTTCTCAGCGGGGACTCAGGTACCTCTCATGATCGCGCGACAGTCTCTTTTCCATGACCGAGAGCTTCCGCCGCAGCGGCGAGTACGAGACCCCCCAGGGCGACCAGCCGCAGGCGTACCCCCAGCAGCAGCACGCCTCTTCCCCCGTGAACCCGGAGTGGCCGCCCCCGCCGGCGTACCAGCCGCAGCAGGCGCAGCCCCCTCAGTCCGTTCAGCCCGCTCAGCCTTTTGAGCCCTTTGAGCCGGCTCAGCAGCCGGTCACGGTCGAGCCGGGCACGACGGTGTGGCCGGGCGGTCAGACGCCCGCCCCCTCGCCCGCTCCGCAGGCCGCGTTCGGCGCCGACGGCTACGGCGGCTCCGGCAACGGCGGTGGCGGCGACACGGCTCTCCTCACCCCCGTCCAGGCGGAAGCACCCAAGCCCAAGAAGCGCACCCGCGGTCCGATCGCGCTGCTCGCCGCGGTGGCGATCGTCGCCGCGGCCGTCGGCGGCGGTACCGCGTACGCCTTCCAGCAGCTGACCGGCAAGGACACCGTCGCCACCACCAGCACCACCACGGCGGTCGTGCCCTCCAGCAAGCGGGGCGACGTCGCCACCATCGCCGCGACCGTCAGCCCGAGCGTGGTCGAGGTCGAGGCCACCCTGAGCAACGGCACCTCCACCGGCGCGGGCGTGATCATCACCACCGACGGCCAGATCGTCACCAACAACCACGTCATCTCCGGCGCCACGTCCGTCAAGGTCAAGACGAGCAACGGCAAGTCGTACACCGCGAAGGTCGTCGGCACCGACAGCAAGAAGGACCTCGCGCTCCTCCAGCTCCAGAACGCCTCCGGCCTGACGGCCGCCACCCTCGGCAACTCCTCCGGCGTCCAGGTCGGCGACACGGTCGTCGCGATCGGCTCCCCCGAGGGCCTGACCGGCACGGTCACCAGCGGCATCGTCTCCGCCCTGAACCGTGACGTGACCGTCTCGACCGACGAGAGCCAGAGCCAGGGTTCGGGTTCGAGCGGCGGCAACGGCCAGTGGCCGTTCCAGTTCGGCGGCCAGCAGTTCAACGGCGACACGGGCTCGTCGACCACGACGTACAAGGCCATCCAGACCGACGCGTCCCTCAACCCCGGCAACTCCGGCGGCGCCCTGATCGACGCGAACGGCGACATCATCGGCATCAACTCCGCGATGTACTCGTCGAGTTCGGACTCCTCGTCCTCGTCGTCCGAGGCCGGAAGCATCGGCATCGGCTTCGCCATCCCGATCAACACCGTCAAGGCGGACCTGGCTTCGCTGCGGGCGGGCGGTTCCGACAGCTGAGTCCGGCGATCGGGCCGAGTCCGCAGTCCAACGATCAGTGATCAGTAGGGAGTACGTCATGATCAAGCAGGTTTCGCACACGGTGACCGACACCGGAGCGGCCGGTCTCGGCCTGGCCCTCGGGGTGGCGTACGAACTGCACGCGCCGGCGGCACGGGCACCGGAGCTGGCGCCCGCCCCGGAGCTGATGGGGCTGCGCACCAGCGCGGCCCACCCGCACCACCGGAAGGTGCCGCTGAACCGGCTCGCCACGATGCGGGCGTGAGTCCGGGCACCGCGAGGTTGATCTCAGCCGGTTTCTCCCCTCCCCTCCTCTTTACGCGCCAGCCGGGAAACATGCGAGGCTGATTGCGACCAGCCGATCGTTGTCTCCCCGTCCCACCGCACCCGAGGAATCCAGCCCATGAGCCCCGCCGAAGGCGACCGTGACACCCAGCGCATCCTGATCGTCGACGACGAGCCGGCGGTGCGTGAAGCCCTCCAGCGCAGTCTGGCCTTCGAGGGGTACGACACCGAGGTCGCCGTCGACGGCGCGGACGCGCTGGAGAAGGCGACCGCCTACCAGCCCGACCTGGTCGTCCTCGACATCCAGATGCCGCGCATGGACGGCCTGACGGCCGCGCGCCGGATGCGGGGCGCCGGGACGACGACGCCGATCCTGATGCTCACGGCCCGCGACACGGTGGGAGACCGCGTGACCGGCCTCGACGCGGGCGCCGACGACTACCTCGTCAAGCCCTTCGAACTCGACGAACTCTTCGCGCGGGTACGGGCGTTGCTGCGCCGCAGCTCGTACGCGGCGGCCGCGGCGGCCGGGCAGGCGCCCGAGGACGACTCCCTGACCTTCGCCGACCTCCGCATGGACCTCGCGACGCGCGAGGTGACGCGGAGCGGCCGCCAGGTCGAGCTGACCCGCACGGAGTTCACGCTGCTGGAGATGTTCCTCGCCCACCCCCGCCAGGTCCTCACCCGCGAGCAGATCCTCAAGGCGGTCTGGGGCTTCGACTTCGAGCCGTCCTCCAACTCCCTCGACGTGTACGTGATGTACCTCCGCCGCAAGACGGAGGCGGGCGGCGAGCCGCGGCTCGTCCACACGGTCCGGGGCGTCGGCTATGTGCTGCGACAGGGTGGAGCGGAGTGAAGAACGTCCTCGACCGCTTCCTCCACCGCTTCCGCACCCTGCCGATCCGGTCCCGCCTGGCGATGCTGGTCGCGGCGGCGGTGGCGTTCGCCGTCGCGGCGGTCTCGGTCACCTGCTGGTTCATCGTGCAGGGGAAGTTGTACGACCAGGTCGACGGCGATCTGAAGGACATGGTGCGCAGGCCTGGCACGGTCCAGGCGCTGTTGCAGAGGTGCACACAGACGCCTGAGAACAACCCCGACACGTTCTCCGGCCGGAACGAATACGTCGAGGCGATCAAGGTGCAGGGCGCCCCCTGTGTCGACCCCACCTCCCCGGGCACGGTCAAGGCGACCAACACCGACAAGAACGTCATCAAGAGCGCGAACAGCAAACAGGGCGTCTTCCGCAACGGCACCGACAGTGACGGCAACGCCGTGCGCGTACTGACCCTGTACCTGGGCGTCGACCAGTCCGACTCGCAGGGAGTCGCCCTGCTCGTCGCGGCCCCCCTCAAGGGCACCCAGTCGACGCTGAACGAACTCGCCCTGATCCTCCTCCTCGTCTCCGGCGTCGGAGTGGTCGGCGCCGGTGCGGCCGGACTCGCGGTGGCTCGCGCGGGTCTGCGCCCCGTCGACAAACTCACCGAGGCCGTCGAACACGTGGCCCGCACCGAGGACCTGGCCATCCGCATCCCCGTGGACGAGGACAGCGACGACGAGATCGCCCGCCTGTCCCGTTCCTTCAACTCGATGACGACCTCCCTCGCCAACTCCCGCGAGCTGCAACAACAACTCATCGCGGACGCCGGTCACGAGCTCCGCACGCCCCTCACCTCCCTCCGCACGAACGTCGAACTCCTCACCCGCAGTGAGGAGACCGGCCGCCCGATCCCCCCGGCGGACCGCAAGGCGCTGCTCGCCTCGGTGAAGGCGCAGATGACCGAACTGGCGTCCCTGATCGGCGACTTGCAGGAGTTGTCGCGCTCGGAGGGGCAGCGGGGTGAGCGCGTCCAGATCGTCTCGCTCCAGGACACCGTCGAAGCGGCCCTGCGCCGAGCCCGCCTCCGCGGCCCGGAGTTGACGATCACGGCCGACGTCCAGCCCTGGTACGTCCAGTCGGAGCCGTCCGCGCTGGAACGCGCGGTCGTCAACATCCTCGACAACGCCGTGAAGTTCAGCCCCGAGGGCGGCACGATCGAGGTCCAGCTCTCGCGCGGTGTCCTCACCGTCCGCGACCACGGCCCCGGCATCCCGGAGGACGAGATCCCGCACGTCTTCGACCGCTTCTGGCGCTCCCCGAGCGCACGGGCGCTGCCCGGCTCTGGCCTGGGCCTGTCGATCGTCGCCCGCACGGTGCAACAGGCGGGCGGCGAGGTGACGTTGTCCCGCGCGACGGGGGGCGGCACGGTGGCGACCGTACGGATCCCGGGGGCTCCGACACCGCCGCCGGAGAACTCCGCGTCCCAGTAGGCGAGTTGAAAGCGTGACACTGCGACAGGGAGTGTCACGCTTCTGCGGGAGGGGGGTCACGGGCGGCGACGCACCACCTCAGTGGAGGCCGAGCATTCCGGGGGAGTCGATGTCGACGGTGACCACACCCGGCGGGTAAGCCTTCTCCCGGGTTGTCAGAAGGATGGACATGCCTGTGAACTCGGCTCGCGGCAGGGCGCAGTACAGGGCGTGACAGGTGTCCGGACCGCCGTACCCGTCACGGATCATGGTGCCGACGGCGACCGAGGAGACCGTGGTCAAGTCGTCGACGACTACCGAGGAGAACGCGCGCACGCGGTCCCCGGCGCCGGCGTCCTCGGACTCCGCCTGCATGAGGCAGAGCGCCGGAATCCGAAGCAGATCGCCCGGAGTGTGGGCCATGTTCGCGGCGAGCAGGTTCAACGTCTTGTGCCCGCCCGCGAGAGCCCGGGTGGCACCGGTGTCGAGAACGATCACGCGGCCGTGTCCCGGGCCCTGCGGACCTTCTCGGCGGCGATCTTGTAAATGTTGCCGAGAACATCGGGCGCCGCGTCGAACTCCTCGTCGCGGATGTCCAGGCCGATCACGTCGCGGACGACCTGCCGGTCGGCGGCGACCCTTTCCGCGACCTGCTCCGCCGTCGGCTGCGCGGCGGCCAGCCGCTCGACGAACTGCCCCAAAGTCATCCCGTGCTCCTTGGCCACCTGAGCGAGATGGTCCCGGGCCTGCCGGGACACCTGGATGGTCGTGGTGTCTGCCATGGGTACACCGTAGCCTCACCATGGCCTCTCTGCTTTCTGTTCTCACGGGCACCCGGTCACGACCTGCACAGCCCCCTGCCTTACGCTCCTCCCCTGTTGACCGGGGGAGGGTCCATGAGCGGGGACGGGCGCGGGATCGAGCGGGAGTACCGTCGGTGGCGGGAGGCGTCCCGGGGGCGGGTTGTCGTCATGTGGACCGTCATCGGGAACACCGTGCTTCAGCTGTCGCGGCCCGACCACATTCCCCTCCGGTACAAGCTGCTCTGGCTGGCGCTCCTCGCGGCTGTGGCCGTCTGGGGTGTGCTCACCGTGCGGCGGGGGCTGACCTCCGTCGGCGCCGACGGCGTCTCCGTCCGAGGCGCCTTCCGTGTGCGCAGGCGGGCCTGGCACGACATCTACGATCTGCGCGTCGAGGCACGTCCGAAGCAGGGCCGCGCCGACGCCCGGTGGTTGACCTGGCTCTACGACAACGACGGCCGCAGGCTGCCGCTCCCCAACGTCGACGACTGGCAACTCCCGGATCTCCGGGCCGAGATCGACGACCTGCGGACCGTCGCCGCCGCGCACCGCGGCATGGCCTGGGAGCCGCGACCCGAGGTCGAGGCGCGGATCCTTCTGCGCGCGGGGCATCGCAAGGCGCAGGAACGGGCGATCACCTGGGCCCTGCTCGCCTTCTTCGCCGGCCTTGCATACCTCTTGTGGGAGGTGATCACCGGCGGCGAACCCCACCCCTTCCTCCTGCTCCTCTGCGCGCCCCTCGCCGCCTACGCCCTCCTCCTCCCGTTGTTCCGCAAGCTCGCGTCCCGGCGAGCCCCAGCCCACACATAGGCCTCTGCCAGCCCCGCCACAGACACCCGTCACACCGTGTTCGAATGGCGCTGGCGCGGAAGATCCTGCTGGCCGACGACGACGCGGACGTACGCGAAGGGCTCGGCCGGGTGCTCAGATTCGAGGGGTACGAGACCGTCCTCGTGGGAGACGGGCGTACCGCCGTCGATCTTCTCGGCCCGTCGGACGATGCCGCCGCGCCCGACCTCGTGCTGATGGACGTCACCATGCCCGAGCTGGACGGGCTCGCCGCGACCCGGCGCATCCGGGCCTCCGGGTCCACCGTGCCGATCCTGATGCTCACCGGGCGGACCGCCGTCGGCGACCGTATCGTCGCTCTCGACAACGGCGCTGACGACTACCTCAGCAAACCGTTCGCGGTGGACGAACTCCTCGCGCGGGTAAGGGCGTTGCTACGGAGAAGTGGGCGGCGGGCGGGCGACGAGCCGCTGCCGGATCCCGAGCTCGAACAGCTCGCGTTCCACGATCTCGTCATGGATCCGCGCACCCGTACCGTCACCCGCGGCGGCCGGCCGCTCGGACTCACCCGGACCGAGTTCCTGCTGCTGGAGTACCTGCTCCACCATCCGGGCACCGTGCTCACCCGGTCCCGGCTCCACCGGCACGTCTGGGGCTTCGACTTCGAGCCCGCGTCCAACACCCTCGACGTCTACGTCATGTATCTGCGCCGGAAACTGGAGAGCCGCGGCGAACCGCGGCTCATCCACACCGTACGGGGGCTGGGGTACACCCTTCGGGCAACTCCCTCCAAGTGACGCCTACTTGGGCGGCAGCCTCAGGATCATCGTCTCGTCCGGTGCCTGCGGCGGGACCGGGCGCAGGATCATCGTGTCCTCCGCGCGGTGCCGTCCCGTGCCCGTTCCCGTGATCGCCATCTCGGGGAGCGGGCCCGCGAGTCGCGCGTACGCGCCGCCCCTTGCCACCAGTTCCGCGTGCGTTCCCGTCTCCACCAGGCGTCCGCCCTCCACGACCAGGATGCGGTCGGCGTCGGGGGCGAGGCTCAGGTCGTGGGTGATCATGATGGTCGTACGGCCGGACATCAGCCGGCGCAGGGGCTTGATCACCTGGCGGGCGGCCACCGAGTCGAGGCCGGCCGTCGGTTCGTCCAGGACCAGGACCGGGGCCTGGCGCAGCATCGCGCGGGCGATGGCGATCCGCTGGAGCTGTCCGCCCGAGAGTGCCGCCGTGCCGGGGGCGATCTCCGTGTCGTAGGCCTCGGGCAGGGCCGTGATGAAGTCGTGGGCCGCCGCCGCCCGCGCCGCCCGCTCGATCTCCTCGTCCGTCGCGCCGGGACGGCCGCACTCGATGTTCTCGCGGATCGTGCCGTTCAGGATCAGGGTCTGCTGGGGCAGCAACGCCACGTTCTCGCGCAGGAATTCGAGCGGTACGTCGCGGAGGGGGACGCCGTCCAGGCAGATCACGCCCTCGGAGGGGTCGTAGAAGCGGGTGAGCAGCTTCGACAGGGTCGACTTGCCGGCGCCGCTCTCGCCGGTGACGATCACCAGCTCTCCCGGGTCCGCCCTGAACGTGACGTTGTCGACCGTGTCGCGGGCCGCGCCGGGGTAGCGGAAGGTCACGCCGTGGAAGCTGACCCAGCCGTGGACGGGCCAGGCGGGGACGGGTTCGCGGGGGTCGCCGACGGACGGGGTGGCGTCCAGGATCTCGTTGATGCGGGCGGCGCCGGCGGTGGCGGCGGTGAGGGTGAGGCCGAGCTGGCCGAGGTTGCGGACCGGGGGGTAGAGGTAGCCGATGAAGGCGGCGAAGGCGAGGAGCGCGCCGAGGGTCATGCGGTCCGCCGAGATCTCCCAGACGCCGAGGCCGATGACCGCGAGGACGCAGAGGGTCTCCACCACCTCCACGAACTGCTCGTACATCTCGCTGAGGCGGGCGCCTCGCACCGATGCCTTCATCCACGCGCGGGCCTCGATGTCGAGGCGCCTCTCCTCGTCCCGGCGGCGGTTGTACGCCTGGGTCAGCACGACGTTGCCGAGGGACTCCTCGACCACCGAGGTGATCGCGCCGTCCGCGGACCGCTCGTCCTGCGAGGCCTGCTTGATGCGGCCGGAGAAGCGGCGGGCCGCCAGGAGGAACAGGGGTGCCAGGACGAACGTGGCCAGGGCCAGGTCCCAGCGGAGGTACAGGGCCGCGCAGGCGTAGAAGACCGCGGAGAACGCGGCCGAGACGGTGCCGACGACTCCGGACACGACCATCTGCTCGATGGCCTCGACGTCTCCGGTGAGGCGTTCCACCAGGTCGCCCTGGCGGTGCTTCTGGAAGAAGTGCGGCGGGAGGTCCTGGACGTGGCGGAAGACGTTCGCGCGCAGGCGCAGGACGAAGCGTTCGGCGGTCCAGGTGGCGAGGGAGTTGCCGAAGTAGCCGACGAGCGCGCCGAGTACGGCGACGCCGAGCCACGCGGCGGCCGGGCCCCAGAACGCGGACAGCGAACCGGCCTTGAGGGCGTTGTCGGTGAGCTCCGCGAAGAGCAGGATCGCGGCGGTCTCGGCGAGCGCCGACACGATGACACACGTGATGATCACCGCGAGCCACTTGCGGTCACCGCGGGTCAGCGGCCAGAAACGGCGGAAGGCCTCACGGGCTTCCCTCATGGTCAACAACTCCCTTCAGGGCGTGGTGAGTTCAGTGGACGGCCGGGATCGGTGTCCGAGCCGGACGTGGCCGAGGCGGGGCCACCGGGCGAGTTCGCTCGCTAACCGGTGACCCCGCCTCAGGGGGTGCTGCGTCAGCCCTTGTGTACGGGGCGCTTGGCCGGCGGCTTCTTCGGGGCCTTGCCCCGGGGCGCGTCCTTGGGGGCGCCCTTCGGCTTCGGGCCGATCGGCTTGCGGGGCTTGACGGGGACGATCTTGTGGAAGCTCATGGCGGGTTCCCTCCCTGGGGGTCCGGCTCTGCGGCCGGGTGCGGAGTGGTGCGGGTCTTCTGCGGCTCGCGGGAGCGCTTACTTGTGCCCGACCGGGCGACGCTTCGGCGCGGGCGCCGGCTTCTTGGGCGCGGGCTTCTTCGGGGCGGGGGCGGGCTTGCGGTGCTTCTTGACGGGGACGATCTTGTGGAAGCTCATGACGGTTTCCCTCTCCGGTACGGCTCTCGCGGTGTCTGCTGCGGTTCTGCAACAGTTCTTCTACCGATCTGCTGCAACTGCCTTTGAATTACGCCTGTAAATTCTTTGTCAGCCCTTGTGGTCGATCGGGCGACGCTTCGGAGCGGGCTTCTTCGGGGCCGCCTTCTTGGCTCCCGGAGCGGGCTTGCAGGACTTCTTGATGGGGTGAATCTTGTTGAAGCTCATGATTAATTCCCTCCCTGTTACGACGTCTTAAGGGCTGTTTACTTGTGGCCGACCGGGCGGCGCTTCGGGGCCGGAGCAGGCTTCTTCGGGGCCTTCTTGGGGGCCGGGGCGGGCTTGTGGTGCTTCTTGACCGGGACGATCTTGTGGAAGCTCATCGTGCTCTCCTTTGGCTTGCGTTGCCTCTGTCGTTTGCGCCGTTCGCTTTCGACATGGAAAACACTACTGGACTTCTGGCGCAGAAAAAGCGATTTTCGCTTAGACCTTCCTGTGCGATTGCCATGGATGATTCTTATGGAATTCGCGGAACTGAACCCGCCCTTACACAGAATTTAGAACGGGCCAGGTCCCGGGAAAACGGAAAGGGGCCCGGCGCCGACCTGCGGCACCGGGCCCCCTGAGCAGGGAAGAGCTGCTGACTGCTACGGCACGATCGTGATCCGGTCCGCCGCCGGAGGCGCGAGCGGGCTCGCCGCCGAGGAGTGGGCGGTCAGGTACTGCGCCAGCGCGCTCAGGTCGTCCGTGCCGACCAGGTCACCGGTGCCCAGGCCCAGCGTCGGGAAGCCGTCGCCGCCGCCCGCGAGGAAGCTGTTCGTCGCGACGCGGTAGGTGGCGGCCGGGTCGATCGCCGCTCCGTCGAGGCGGATGGAGTCCGTGACCACACGGTCCGCGCCGGTCTTCGTCAGGTCCAGCGTGTACGTCAGCCCGGACGAGGGCTGGAGGATCTTCGGCGCCGCCGCGTTCGTGCCGCTCACCTGTTCCTTCAGCACCTGGATCACCTGCGCGCCGGTGAAGTCCTGGAGGTTCACGGTGTTCGCGAACGGCTGCACGGTGAAGCCCTCGGCGTACGTCACCACACCGTCGCCCTCACTCCCCTTCGCCGCGTAGGTGAGCCCCGCACGCACCCCGCCGGGGTTCATCAGCGCGAGGTCGGTCTCCGGGTCCAGCTCCTTGCCGTAGGCGAACTGGGCGTCGGCGATGAGGTCGCCCATCGGGGACTCGGTGCCGGTGTTGTTGACGTCGGCGGAGATGTAGCCGATCGCGCGGTTGCCGATGGGGGCGGCGAGGGTGTTCCACTTGCCGATCAGGGCGGTCATGTCGGCGGCCTTGGGCACGGTCCGGGTGACCACGTGGTTCGCGGACTTGACGGCCGTACGGGCGATGTCGCCGGTCCAGCGGTCGTACGTCAGCGTGGTGTCCGTGTAGAGGCGGCCGAAGGACGCGGCCGAAGTGACCATACGGGGCTGGCCACTCGGGTCGTCGATCGTGCAGACGTACGCGTTGTGGGTGTGGCCGGTGACGAGGGCGTCGACGGCCGGGGTGACGTTCTTCGCGATGTCGACGATCGGGCCGGAGATGCCGGAGCCGCCGCCGGACGCGTCGCAGTCGTAGTTGTAGGAGGAGGAAGCGGGGAAGCCGCCCTCGTGGATCAGGGCGACGATCGACTTCACGCCCTGTTTCTGGAGCTCCTTGGCGTACTTGTTGATCGTCTCGACCTCGTCCTTGAACTGGAGGCCCTTGACGCCGTCCGCGGAGACGATGCCCGGGGTGCCCTCCAGCGTGACGCCGATGAAGCCGACCTTGACGCCGTTCTTCTTCCACACCCAGTACGGCTTGAGGATCGGCTTCTTCGTCTTCTCGTCGAGGACGTTGGCCGCGAGGTAGGGGAAGTCGGCGCCCTTGAACTTCTTGTCCGTGTAGCAGCCGTCGGTGGGGTGACAGCCGCCGTTCTGGAGGCGGGCCAGCTCCTTGGCGCCCTCGTCGAACTCGTGGTTGCCGACCGAAGTGACGTCCAGGTCCAGCTTGTTGAGGGCCTCGATGGTCGGCTCGTCGTGGAACAGACCCGAGATCAGCGGGGAGGCGCCGACCATGTCGCCGCCGGCCGCGGTGATCGAGTAGGGGTTGTTCTTGCGGGCCTCGCGCAGGTGGGTGGCGAGGTACTCGACACCGCCCGCGTCGATCGTCTTCGTCGTGCCGTCCGCCTGGAGCTCGGTGACCCGGCCGGAGGAACCGGACGGGGGCTCCAGGTTGCCGTGCAGGTCGTTGAAGGAGAGGAGTTGGACGTCCTGGTAGCGGCTGGGCTGGTGCCCGTGGCCGCCGCTCGGGTTTCCGTGGGCGTCGGCGGGCAGCGCGGCGGCCAGCGCACCGGCCGTGGCCAGGCTCGCGGCGGCGGCGAGCAGTCCGGCGACACGGCGTCTGCGCGGGCGGAACGGCTGGGAAGTGGCTGGCATGAGCCCCCCTGTGAGTCGGCACTGTGAGTCGGCTGAGAAGTCACCACGTTCCGGCGCAGCCTAGGGTCAACGCGCGTAGCGTGACAGGGGGTTCTTGGTTACATCCTGGTTTCTTCTTTGCCGCCACTTTGCTGGTGGGTCCGCTTACCCTGAGGCCATGACCAGCGACGACACCGCACGGCCCGCGCCCATCTCCCGCTCCATCGAGACCTATTCCGAGCTCACCCCGGACCAGGCCGGGGCCGTCCTCGCGCTGATCGCCGAGGCCGCCAGGACCGACGGGCAGCCCGCGGTGTCCGAGCAGGGGCGGCTCCAGCTGCGCGGCGGCGCGCGGCCCGGGGTCTCGCACCTGCTGCTCACCCTGGGCGAAGAGCTCGTCGGCTACGGGCAGTTGGAGGACACCGACCCGGTGGAGGCACCGGCCGCGGAGCTCCTCGTCCGCCCCTCGGAGCGGGGGCACGGGCACGGGCGGGCGCTCGGCTCGACGCTGCTGGCCGCTTCGGGCAAGCGGCTACGGGTCTGGGCGCACGGCGGGCACCCCGCCGCGCGCCATCTCGCCCAGGTCCTCGGGCTCGCCCTCTTCCGCGAACTGCGCCAGCTGCGGCGGTCGTTGGCGGATCTGGAGCTGCCCGAGCCGGTCCTCCCGGCGGGCGTCACGGTACGGACCTTCGTCCCCGGCGCCGACGACGCGGCCTGGCTCGCCGTCAACGCCGCGGCCTTCGCCCACCACCCCGAGCAGGGCTCCCTCACCCAGCGGGACCTCGACGACCGCAAGGCCGAGGCCTGGTTCGACCCCGAGGGCTTCTTCCTCGCCGAACGCGCCGGCGAACTCGTCGGCTTCCACTGGACGAAGGTCCACGCGGAGGAGCAGCGGGGCGAGGTCTACGTCGTCGGGGTCCTGCCCGGCGCGCAGGGCGGCGGGCTGGGCAGGGCCCTGACGACGATCGGCCTGCGGCACCTGGCCGCGCAGGGGTTGCCGACAGCGATGCTGTACGTCGACGCGGACAACAAGGCGGCGGTGTCGGTGTACGAGCGGCTCGGGTTCACGACGTACGAGACGGACTTGATGTACCGGTCGGAGTCGTGAACGGCCGAGTCAGCTCGGTTGCGAAAGGGTGAGCCGCAACCGCCTGCGCCGTACCGGCTCCGGACCGCACGCCGCCCACACCAGGGCCGCGCCCGCCAGGACGAACGCCCAGTGGTCGTGGCCCACCGCCCACCACTTGTTCTTCGGCATGGCGAACAGGCCCCACTCCTGCGGCAGCAGCAGGGCCGCCGCCATGGACGTGGCGACGAGCGCGATCGCGAGCCGCTGACCCGGCTCCGCCTCGTCGGTGAGGCGGATCGCGGCGGCCGAGGCCGCGAGGGCCACGACCGCGGCGGCGGCCGCCTCCAGGGTGGTGTCGCCGACCGGGGGCCGTGCCTGCGCCGGTATCAGCAGTACGGCGGCGGTCCACCACAGCGCGGCGAGCGGGGCGACCAGTGCGGTGCGCAGGGCGGTGCGGAGCATGCGGCGGGTCGGGACCGCCGCCGTCACCTGCCGGGCCGGATCGTCCAGGAGGAACGTCAGGCCCACGGCGAAGGCGAGCACGGCGCCGCGCAGCAGGAGGAGTGCGGACTTCGGGTCGAAGTCGGCCGAGGTGAGGCGCGGGAGCGCGGCCAGCAGCAGTCCCGCACCGGCGCCCGCGCCGAGGGCCCGCCGGGGCAGGGTGCGCAGCACCGGGCGCGCCAGCTGCCCCAACACCCTTGTGGTCACTCGCACTTGTCCGCTCCCGCCGGTGCCTTGACGCCCAGCAGCTCGGCCACCTTCGCCGTGGTCACCTTGGGTGCCGTCAGCTCCGCCCAGTGCGCCTTCACCTTGGGGGCGATCGTGGTCTTGCCGGCCGCGAGCAACTCCCTGACGACCGTGGTCTGTTCGGCCGTCATCGACATCGGGTTGGTCGGCGAGAGCACGATCGCGGAGCCGCTCGCGCTGTCGTCCAGCCGGACCGCGCGCAGTTGGGTCACCGGGTCGGGCTGCCAGCCGAGGGCCAGCCACATGATGGTGACCATGCGGCCGTCGCAGAGGGATTCGGTCGCCTTCTCGCTGCCCATGACCAGCACGGAGGAGACCGCCGCGGCGAACTCCGGTACGCGGGGGCCGCCCCAGCGCGTGCCGACGGTCACCTGGTAGGGCGTGGTGGACGGTTCGATCGCGCCGTCGCCGTCCATGCCGTAGCGGGCGTCGACGCGCTGCCGTACGAGCAGCTTCTCCTGGGCGGCGGTGCCGCCGGTCAGGGACTGGACGTGGTCGGCGACCTCCGCCCAGGTGCCGGTGCGGGGCAGCCACTCGGGGAACGCGCAGTACGTGGAGTTGCCGTGCCGGGCGCAGGACTGGACCTTCGCCGGGTTGAGGGTGGCCAGCACGCGGGCGTCGGTGGTCGCCCTGGACACCTTGGCCGCCTGGCCCACCGCGCCCCAGGTGCCGAGGCCCACCGCCACCACGAGTGCCGCCGCCACGGTCTTCGTACGGCCGCCGTTGACCAGGACCGCCGCCAGCGCCAGGGTCAGCGCGAAGCCGAACAGGTAGAGGGCGTGCCAGACGGCCGGGCGGCCCAGCAGGTCGGAGGGGAGCGTCTTGCTGCTCGCGTCGCCGATGACCGGGACCAGCCACCTCGTCGCGCTGCCGTTGGAGTCGCCCGGGACCGCTCCGAGGAAGAGGGTCGAGAAGAAGGCCAGCACCAGGAGCATCGGTGCCGCGAACGGCGACTTCACGACCCGGGCCAGCAGTACTCCGGCCGATCCGGCGAGCAGCACCGTGAGCGGTCCGACGAGCAGTTCGCCCACCGAGCCGTTGCCGACCGAGCCGGGTGCGAGCACGCCCCAGGTGAACTGCGCGGCCACCAGCAGCGCGGTGAGCAGGACGGCCGGTACGACGGACAGCACGAACGCGACGGTACGGCGCCAGGGTTCGAGGACGAGCACGTCGAAGTGGCGGTCGGTGTCCTGGCGTCGGGAGCGGAGCACGGCCTGGTTGGCGCAGAGCAGGACGGCCAGGGCGGGCAGCAGCGGGCCGGTCTGGGTGGAGCGGTCGATGTCCTGGAGGGCGGGGTAGGTGGTCCAGGCGTCGCGCATGGTCCAGCCGATCCAGGCGGCGTAGAGGGCGAACATGCCCAACACCGGGAGGCGGAGCAGCAGTTTGCGCGCCTCGAAGAGGGCCAGCGCCAACACCGCTGCCCAGGAACGTCGTTGCTCGTCGGCGCGTTCGGCCGTGGGTGCCTTCTCCAGTACGGCGCTCATGCCGCCACCTCCGCGGCCATGCCGTCGAGGGCGATCAAGTAGCCGTCCTCCAGGGTGGGTTCGACGAGTTCAGCGCCGGGGGGCGGGTCGCCGACGTTGCGGAAGGCACCGAGGCCGGTGCGCCAGCCCGCCATCGCGGCGGGGTCGCGTTCCGTGCCGCTCCACACCCGGCCTGCGGCCCGTGCGGTGAGTTCGGCCGGGGTGCCGTCGAAGCGGACGGTGCCGGCGGCCATGACGACGACGCGGTTGCAGAGCATCGCGACGTCCTCGGTCTGGTGGGTGGAGAGCAGGACCGTGCGGCCCTCGCCCGCCCGGGCGATCAACTCCCGGAAGCGCATGCGCTGTTCGGGGTCGAGGCCGACGGTCGGTTCGTCGAGGACGAGGAAGCCCGGGTCGCCCACGAGGGCCGCCGCGAGCGCGACGCGCTGCCGCATGCCGCCGGACAGCTTCTTGATGCGCTTGCCGCGCACGTCGGAGAGGTCGACCTCCGCGAGTACCCGTCGCACCTCGCGGTGGCGTCCCTCGCGGTCGGTGAGTTCCTTGAGGATCGCGACGTAGTCGACGAACTCGAAGGCGGTGAAGTCCGGGTGGAAGCCGGGCGTCTGCGGCAGATAGCCGAGGACGCGCCGCACCTCCTGGCGTCCGGCCGTGGTGCCCGGGTCGTGGCCGAGCACGGTGAACGCGCCCGAGTCGGCGGGCAGCGCGGTGGCGAGCACCCTCAACAGGGTGGTCTTTCCTGCCCCGTTGGGGCCGAGCAGCCCGGTGACGCCCTCGCCGAGCCGCAGCGACACGTCGTCGAGGGCGTGCGTCGAGCCGTAGCGCAGGCTGAGCCCGGCCGCGGAGACGGTGGTGGTCATGTACGGAACTCCAGTCAGGGTTCGAGAGACGCGGAACGCGTGCGATTCAGATGAGGGGCCCGAAGGCGGCCGGGCGGGTGTCGAAGCGGTCCCGCAGCAGGTAGAGGAGTCCGGCGGCGAGTGCGGCCACCGCCGCGGCCACTCCCTGTCCGGCCGGGGTGAAGGGCGCGAGTGTCCCGGAGTGCCGTTCGTAGGCGGCCAGCAGGAACAGCACCCAGCCGCCGCCGACCAGGGACGGTGCGAGGACCGGGCCGAGGCGGGGGGTCAGGGCGAGGCCCGTCGTGGTCAGGGCCAGCGCGGGCAGCAGCCAGGCGAGGGCGGCCAGGCCGTAGCCGGGCAGGGCCAGTGACGCCAGGAGGTTGAGGCCGAGGCCGGCGGTCAGGACGGCGACCGTGCGGATCATCAGAAGCCGGAAGCCGTGCAGCGGGGCGACGACGGTCATCTCGTACGTCGGGTCGGACTTCGGGCCGAAGGACAGCGCCACCCCCGCGAGCGGCAGCAGCGGGGCCAGGCCCAGGAAGAGGGTCGGGGAGGCCGCGGCCTTCAGGGAGTTGGTGACGAGCACGGTCATCACCAGCAGCGCGACGACCGCGCCGAGCCACGAGCGGCGCAGCACCGGCGTGGCCGCCAGCAGCCGTGCCGTGTGGTCGGCGACACCGATCCGCACGAGCAGCGACTCCACCAACCCCCTTCTGGGGGCGTCGAGTTCGGCGTCGAGGCGCTCCCAGCCCGCGTCGAGCGCGACGGGGTCGGTGACGGAGGCCAACAGGTCCCGGCACTCGGCGCACTGCGCGATGTGGGTGTCGGCGGACCAGAGCATGGGCGGTGCCAACTCGCCCCGCGCATAGGCGCGTACGTCGTCTTCGGCCACGTGCCAGGTCATGCCAGCTCCTCCCGCAGTTGCTTACGGGCCCGCATGGCCCGTGTCTTGACCGTGCCGGCCGGGATGCCCAGCAGGACGGCCGCCTCCCGGGTGGTCAGCCCGTCGATCACGGTGGCCTGGAGGACCGCCCGCAGCTCCGGCGAGAGCCGGACGAGCGCGCCGGCGAGGTCCCCGTGCTCCACCCCCGCGAGCACGCGTTCCTCCGCCGACGCCTCGTCCCGGTGCCGCAGCCGCGCCAGCGCCTGCCGCATCCGGCCGCGCGCGCCGTCGCCGCGCAGCACGTCGATCAGCCGCCGCGACCCGATCCGCCACAGCCACCCGGCCACGTCGCCGTCCTCGCGGTAGCGGGCACTGCCCCGCCACACCGCGAGAAACGTCTCCTGTACGACGTCGTCGACCATCCCGGCGTCGGCGCACCGGCCGCGCAGCCGCGCGGTCAGCCATGGCGCGTACCGCCGGTACAGCTCCTCGAACGCGCGCCGGTCGCCGTCCGCCGCGATGGCCCGCAGCAGCTCCCCGTCGCTTCCCGTATCGCTCACATCTCCTCATCGCACGAGCCCTGCCGACCGGTTCACGGTTCGGCGCACAGATCTCTCTTGACTTTCTCAGCCCCTCTGCACCACCCTTTCACTACTCAATTAGTGAAAGGGTGGTGGAACCCCAGTGGTCGAGTACCGCATCGACCGCCACAGCGGCGTGGCCACCTATGTCCAGATCGTCCAGCAGACCAAGCAGGCGCTGCGCCTGGGCATGCTGGAGCCCGGCGACAAGCTGCCCACGGCCCGCGAGGTCGTCGAGGCCACCGCCATCAACCCCAACACCGTCCTCAAGGCCTACCGCGAGCTGGAGCGCGAGGGACTGGTCGAGGCCCGCCGGGGCCTGGGCACCTTCGTCCGCAAGGGGCTGACCACCACGCCCGCCGACTCACCCCTGCGCCTGGAACTCGACGACTGGGCCGAGCGGGCCAGGGAAGCGGGCCTGGACCGGGACGACGTCGACGCGCTCTTCACCGCCGTACTCGAGAAGCACTTCCAAGGAGAACCCTCATGACAGGCACCGCCGCGATAGAGGCCGCCGGGCTGGGCAAGCGGTTCGGCCGGCGGGGAGGCTGGGCGCTGCGGGACTGCGCGTTCCGGCTGCCCGCCGGGCGCGTCTGCGCGGTCGTCGGGCCGAACGGCGCGGGCAAGTCCACGCTCCTCGCCCTGGCCGCGGGACTGCTGGCCCCCAGCGAGGGCGAGATCACCGTCCTCGGCGGACGTCCGGGCGCGGCCCGCGAGCGGGTCTCCTACGTCGCCCAGGACAAGCCCCTCTACCCGCAGCTCACGGTCGCCGAGACGCTGCGCATGGGCGCCGACCTCAACACGGACCGCTGGGACGCCTCGGTCGCGGAGCGGATCGTCGCGGACGGCGACCTCAACCCGAAGTCGGGCATCCGGGCCCTCTCCGGCGGCCAGCGCACCCGTGTCGCGCTGGCCCTCGCGCTGGCGAAGCGGCCCGAACTGCTGCTCCTGGACGAGCCGATGGCCGACCTGGACCCGCTGGCCCGGCACCAGATGATGGGCCTCCTGATGGCGCAGGCCGCCGAGTCGGGCACCACGATCGTGATGTCCTCGCACGTGCTGGCCGAGCTGGAGGACTCCTGCGACCACCTGCTGCTGGTCGACGGCGGCCAGGTGCGGATCGCCGGCGAGATCGACGAGCTGCTGGCCGCGCACCGGCGCGTGTCCGCGCCCGCCGACACCGTCCTCGACGCGCACACGGTCGTCGAGTCCCGCACCACCGGCCGCCAACTCACCGCCCTGATCCGCCCGTCGGCCCCGCTCGCCGCCGACTGGCAGACCGGCACGCCCACCCTGGAGGAGCTGGTCCTCTCCTACCTCCGCAACCCCCAGGCCCCCACCACCAAGACCCCGGAGACCGTCGCGTGACCGCCCTCGCCACACGGCCGGCGCTCGCCTTGCGTCCGGTCCTGCACCTTCTGGAGTGTGGGGTCTTTTCTAACCATTCATCGGTCAGCACAGCGGTTAGATTCACCCCCAGCCTCCAGCAAGCACCCACCCCCAACGCCCCGGAGACCGCCGCATGACCGCCCTCGCCACACCGCCGGCGCTCGCCTCGCGCCCGGCCCGGTCGCCGCATCTGCTGCGCTGGCTGATCCGGCTGCACCGGCCCGCCCTGCTCTCCTGGATCGCCTTCGTGCTGGTCGTCGGCGGCCTGCTGCTGTGGGTGGGCGGCCCGCTCACCGACGCCTCGGCCGCGGCCTGGAAGCAGTACGACGCCTGCGGGGCGGAAGGCTGCTCCTACGACGCGGCCGCGATCGGCCGCTACAAGGACTGGTACAACTACACGACCATCGCCGTCGTCGCCGCCCCGTTCCTGGTCGCCGCCTGGTCCGGTGCCGCGCTGGTCAGCCGCGAACTCGAAAGCGGCACCGCGCAGTTGGCCTGGACCCAGGCGGTCTCCCCGGCCCGCTGGCTGGCCGTGAAGCTCGCCGTCCCGGCCGTGCTGATCGCCGTAGGCTCCGGGCTCCTCGCGGGACTGCACCACTGGGCCTGGTCGAGCGGCCAGGGCCGGATCGACACCGTCAAGGGCTGGACCGACATCGGCACCTACGCGGCCAACGGCCCGGCCACCGCCGCGATGGCCCTGGCCGGGCTGGCCGGCGGCGCCCTCTGGGGGCTGTACCGGTACAACTCCCTCGGGGCGCTGGTCGGTTCACTGGCGAGCACCGGCTTCCTGTGGAGCGTCGTCGCCCTCGCGACACCCCACCTGTGGCCCTCGGTCACCGAGACCAGCAGCCTCAAGCACAGCGTCCCGGCCGGCTCCGGCATCGTCGTCGACCAGGGCCTGGTCACCTCCACCGGCACACACATCTCCGGCCACATCTGCGGCAGCATCACCTACGGGCAGTGCAGGACCGTCTACGCCAAGCTCGACGCGGTCGGCTACTACAGCCACTACCACCCCCAATCCCACTACTGGCCACTCCAGTTGACCTCGACCGCGCTGATCCTCGCCGTCACCGCCGCCCTCACCGTGGCCGCCTTCCACCTCCTCAAGCGCCGCACCGGTTCGGCGCCCGCACGCAAGGCAGCCGCCGTATGACCGCCCTGGCCATGAGCCCCACCACCGCCCGCCCGCGGCGGGCCGTACTGCGGCTGCACCGGCCGGCGCTGATCGTCTGGGGGGCGTTCGTGCTGCTCGCCGTGGTCGCTCTGCTGTGGGTGCATCTGTTCCGGGCACCCTCCGCACGGCACCCCGTCGACCCGTACTTCGCCATGACCGACGTCGACAACATCATGAACTTCCTTGGCGAGGTGCTCAGTTACACCTCCGTCGCCGTCGCCGCCTGGACGGGCGCCGCCCTCGTCGGCCGTGAACTGGAGAACGGCGCCGCACGCTTCGCCTGGTCCCAGTCCCTCAGCCCGGCCCGCTGGCTCACCGCCCAACTCGGCTCGGCGGCCCTGCCGTCGACCGCCGGCACCACCCTGCTGGGCCTGGTCTACGCCTGGGTCTGGACCGCCGACCAGGACGTCCTGGTCACCGACTGGTCCTACGACCGCGTCCTCGTCCCGGCCGGTCCGATGGCCGTCGCCCTGGTCCTCTTCGCGCTGGCCGTCGGCGCCCTCGCCGGAGTCACGACCGGCCGCGCGCTGCCCGCACTGGCCGTGGCCGCCGCCACCGCTTGGACGGCCCGCTACTTCTTCGGCCGCGAGTGGAACACCATCTGGCCCGTGCGCCGCTACTGGCCGGTCCAGCTCAGCGCCACCGCCGCACTGCTCCTGCTCGCCGCGCTCGCCCTCGCCGCCGCCTACGCCCTGCTCGGCCGCCGTATCAGCACCAAGGGAGCCGCCGTATGACCGCCCTGGCCACCGCACCGACGGCGCGCCCGAGACCGGCCCGCGCCTGGCGCGCCGTCGTGCGGCTGCACCGGCCCGCCCTGGTCTTCTGGGGGCTCTTCGTCGCCGCGGTCTCGGCGGTGCTGCTGTGGGCGTACGGCCCGGGAGGGAACGCGGCCGCCGCCGCGTGGCGGCGGCCGTGCACCGTCGACCTCTGCGACACGGGCTACGCGGTCGACACGTACCACCTCGCCTACCGGTTCTGCGAGGCCCTGATCACCTTCCTGCCGGTCCTCGTCGCCCTCTGGGCGGGCGGTCTGCTGATCGGCCGCGAAGTGGAGAACGGCACCGCGGAACTCGCCTGGAGCCAGTCGGTCAGCCCGGCCCGCTGGCTGCTGACCAAGCTCGCCGTCCCGGCCGCCCTGCTCACCGCGGGCACCACCCTGCTCGTCCTGCTGCACCGCCTGCTGTTCGACGCGCACCAGGTGCCGAAGGGCTGGAACTGGTCCGACAGCGGCACCTTCGAGGCCAACGGGCCGATCGCCGTCGCGTACCCGCTGCTCGGCCTCGCCCTCGGCGCCCTCGCGGGCCTGATCGCGGGCCGCGCCGTACGCGGCCTGATCGGCGGCCTGCTGGCCAACGCGACCGCGGCCACCCTCATCGGTCTGGCGGGCCCGCACCTCGTGCCGTGGCGGATCAGCGTCGGCGACCTGAAGGAGGGCTACGCGGCACCGTCCGGCGTCATCCACGGCGGCGAGGGGGCCGTCACCTCGACCGGCGCCCACATCGCCGACCCGTGCACCGGCGCCGGAAAGGCCTGCCCGGCCGCGCACGACATCGTCGGCTACTACAGCGAGTACCACCCCTCCTCGCAGTTCTGGCCCCTCCAGCTCACCGAGACCGCCCTGATCCTCGTGGTCGCCGCGCTGGCCACCGCCGCCGCGTTCGCCCTGCTGCGCCGCCGCACCCCCTGACCGGATCCCGCCTCACGGCGGCTCCCAGGCATCCGTTACGTTCGTTCCGGTGGCGTAGACGTCCGGGAGCCGCCCTGCGATATCCCGCACGCCATGTCGCCGTAACCATTGGTTCAGACGGGCTTGCGACGCTCGGCCAATGAAGCCCGTCGTGCCAGAACCTTCGCCGCCTCCCGAGGTGAACGGGAGCAACGGGGCCGTCCTGCCGCTCCTTCCGGCGCTGTCCGACGCGCCCGTATCGCCGGTGGCGCGGAACAATGGGCACATGAGCAGCCAGCCCAACGCCCAGGCACAGGTCCAGCACGCGCAGCCCTCCGTGGGCTCCATAGCCGCCCACCGCCCGCACACCGTGTCGGCGGCGGTCTCCGATCTGGAACCCGACATCGACGCCGACCTCGACGAGTACGAGGAGTCGCCGTACGACGGGCCTCAGCTCCCGCAGGGCCGCTTCCTGGACCGGGAGCGGAGCTGGCTCGCGTTCAACGAGAGAGTCCTGGAGCTCGCCGAGGACCCGAACACCCCGCTCCTGGAGCGGGCGAACTTCCTCGCGATCTTCGCCAGCAACCTGGACGAGTTCTTCATGGTCCGGGTGGCCGGCCTCAAGCGCCGTATCGCCACCGGTGTCGCCACCCGCTCCGCGTCCGGCCTCCAGCCGCGCGAGGTGCTGGAGATGATCTGGGCCCGCTCGCGCGAGCTGATGGCCCGCCACGCCGCCTGCTACCACGAGGACGTCGCCCCCGCGCTCGCGGAGGAGGGCATCCACCTGGTCCGCTGGAACGAGCTGACCGAGAAGGAGCAGGCGCGCCTCTTCACCCTGTTCCGGCACCAGATCTTCCCCGTGCTGACCCCGCTGGCCGTCGACCCCGCGCACCCCTTCCCGTACATCTCGGGCCTCTCGCTGAACCTCGCGGTCGTCGTCCGCAACCCGGTCACCGGCCACCGCCACTTCGCGCGCGTCAAGGTGCCGCCGCTGCTCTCCCGCTTCCTGGAGTCCTCGCCGGGCCGGTACGTCCCCCTGGAGGACGTCATCGCCGCCCACCTGGAGGAGCTCTTCCCGGGCATGGAGATCCTGGAGCACCACGCGTTCCGGCTGACCCGCAACGAGGACCTCGAAGTCGAGGAGGACGACGCCGAGAACCTGCTCCAGGCCCTGGAGAAGGAACTCATGCGGCGCCGCTTCGGGCCGCCGGTGCGCCTGGAGGTCGAGGAGTCCATCGACCGCGAGGTGCTCGACCTGCTCGTGCGCGAGCTGAAGATCAGCGAGGCCGAGGTCTACCCGCTGCCGGGCCCGCTCGACCTCACGGGCCTCTTCCGCATCGGTTCGCTGGACCGGCCCGAGCTGAAGTACCCCAAGTTCATCGCGGGCACCCAGCGCGACCTCGCCGAGGTCGAGACCGCGTCCGCGCCCGACATCTTCGGCGCCCTGCGCAACCGGGACGTGCTGCTGCACCACCCGTACGACTCCTTCTCCACCTCCGTGCAGCGCTTCCTGGAGCAGGCGGCCGGCGACGACGACGTCCTCGCCATCAAGCAGACCCTGTACCGCACTTCGGGCGACTCCCCGATCGTGGACGCGCTCATAGAGGCCGCCGAGGCCGGCAAGCAGGTCCTCGTCCTGGTCGAGATCAAGGCCCGCTTCGACGAGCACGCCAACATCAAGTGGGCGCGCAAGCTGGAGGAGGCGGGCTGCCATGTCGTCTACGGCCTGGTCGGGCTGAAGACCCACTGCAAGCTGTCGCTCGTGGTCCGCCAGGAGGGCGACACGCTCCGCCGCTACAGCCATGTCGGCACCGGCAACTACCACCCGAAGACGGCCCGCCTGTACGAGGACCTCGGCCTGCTGACCGCGGACCCGCAGGTCGGCGCCGACCTCTCGGACCTCTTCAACCGGCTGTCCGGATACTCGCGCCGCGAGACCTACCGCCGTCTGCTGGTCGCCCCCAAGTCCCTGCGCGACGGCCTGATCGCCCGGATCAACAAGGAGGTCCAGCACCACCGTGCCGGACGCCCCGCGTTCATCCGCATCAAGGTCAACTCGATGGTGGACGAGGCGATCATCGACGCGCTCTACCGCGCGTCCCAGGCCGGCGTCCCGGTCGACGTGTGGGTGCGCGGCATCTGCGCGGTGCGGCCCGGCGTCCCCGGCCTGTCCGAGAACATCCGCGTACGGTCCATCCTCGGCCGCTTCCTCGAACACTCCCGCGTCTTCGTCTTCGGCAACGGCGGCGAACCCGAGGTGTGGATCGGCAGCGCCGACATGATGCACCGCAACCTCGACCGACGGATCGAGGCCCTCGTCAGGGTCACCGACCCGGCCCACCGCGCCACGATCAGCCGGCTCCTGGAGACCGGCATGTCGGACACCACCTCCTCCTGGCACCTGGGCCCGGACGGCGAGTGGACCCGGCACGCGACCGACGCGGAAGGCCAACCCCTGCGCAACGTCCAGGAGATGCTCATAGACGCCCGGAGGCGCCGGCGTGGCACAGCAACACCTTGACCCGACGGATCCCACGGCCAGGGCCGTGACAGGTGACGCCCTCGCGGGCTACCTGCGCGGCCAGGCCACGGAGTTCCTCCGGGCACTGCGACTGCACCGGGAGACCGGCAGCGGCCAGAACGGCACGGAGGAGTCCGTCGACGCGGCGCGCGCCCTGCGCCACTCGGCCCGCCGGATCAGCGGCAGCCTGCACACCTTCCGGCCGCTCCTGGACGCCGACTGGTCCGAGGCGATGCGCCCCGAACTGGCGTGGCTGTCGGGCACGTTGGCGCTGGAGCACGCGTGCGCGGCCCGGCTGGAGCGGCTGCTGCTCGCGCTGCACCGGCTCTCGGGCTCGGCCGCGTTCCCCGCGCAGTCGGCGGCCTCGGCCGTGGGCGGCCGGGTCACCGGCGCGGGCCGGGGCGTCCCGGCCCCCGCGAGCGGCCGCGGCACCGGACCGGCCGCACCCTCCACGGCCACCGCCGAGCGCGGCAACCTCACCGTGGGCGCGGCCAAGGCGGGCGCCCTGCTGGAGCGCCAGCTCACCCTGGCCCGGACCCGGGCCCACTCCACCGCCCTCCAGGCCCTCGGCTCCTCCCGCTTCCACGCGGTCGCCGACAAGGTCGCCGTACTGGCCAGCGAGGTCCCCCTCACCCCGAGCGCCGGCGGCGCCGACCTGCGCCCGCTGGCCGCCGCCGCCGGGGAGCGCCTGAACGACGCGGTCGCCGCGCTGCCCCTGGTCACCGCCGGGCACCCGTACAACGCGGAGGCCCTCATCCACGGCCTCTCCCCCGACCCGGCCCCGCACCCCCAGGACGGCCCCTGGCACCAGGTCCGCCTGCTGCTGCGCCTGCACCGCTACGCCGGCGAGGTCCTGCACGGCGACGACCCGCCCCTGGACGTACGGCTGCTCGCGGCCGGCCAGGCCCTCAATCTGCACCGAGACGCCTCGGAGGCCGCCGCCGCGGCGGCCTCGGCGGCCCGTACCCCGCGGATCGCCCCGGCGACCGCGTACGCGCTCGGGGTGCTGCACGCCGACCAGCGCCACGAGGTGGAGGCGGCCCGCTTCGCCTTCCAGCAGTCCTGGCAGAAGCGGACGGTGGGCACCGCCTGACGGCCCGGGCGTTCCCCCCTGACGGCCTGGGCTTTCAAGTCCGCCCGACAGAGCACGGCCGGCCGCTACGGCATCACGGCCCCCTCAGGCCCTCGTCCGTACCGACGGCCATCAGTACGAGGGGGATCATGCTCCGGTCCAGGTCCCGGGTGAGGAGATCACCGGCCTCGTCCGGCGGCAGCCAGACGAGATCGCTGACCTCCGCGTTGGGCTCGAACGCCCCGCCGGTCGCCTCCGCCGCCCAGTAGCGGACCTCCTTGGGCCGGCCCTGGTGGTCGACGTACCGGGCCGAGGGGAGCCCTGTCCCGAGGCGGCACGTGTGGCCCGTCTCCTCCAGCACCTCGCGCCGGGCCGCCTCCTCGGAGGTCTCGCCCCGTTTGAGCTTCCCCTTGGGCCAGGACCAGTCGGCCCACTTGGGCCGGTAGACCAACGCCAGTTCCACCCGGCCGGCGGGCGAACGGCGCCACAGCACACAGCCCGCCGCGCGGACCGGCGATTCACATCCCATGTCCCCTATGTGCCCGCTTCGCCGCCGATCGATCTCTGACCTGCCGCTTCTTTCACCGTGCGTTACCTTGCGAAGGGGAGAACCCGCCTCACCCGGCCGGGGGAACCCCCGCTCGTGGACGCGTTTCCGGGGCCGTCGCACCTGGCATAGTCCGGAATCGGGTCGTGTCCTCGACGTGAGCGTTCCGTGACCTAACCGCACCGCCCACAGGGGTTCACCCTCCGTTCACTTATGCCCATAGGCGCCTTCACCTGTTCTGCCTAATTTCGGCCTTACGCGATGCGAGCCGCGACCTGGGGGTCGCTACCCGCGTCACCCACGTCTTCGCACGCCGCCGGAATTCAGGACGGCGGCTCTCGGAAGGAATTCTTTCAAGTGAAGCTTCAGCGCATGAACCGGCGGGCCCTCACCCTCGGTGCTCTCGCGGTCTCCGGCGCCCTGGCCCTCACGGCGTGCGGCTCGGACGACAACGGCGGCAGCTCGAACAGCAGCTCCTCGTCGACGACCAACGCCAGCTCGGCCATCTGCGGCAGCGCGAAGAAGGGCCAGCAGCTGCTCGCCGACGGCTCGTCCGCGCAGAAGAACGCGATCGACGCCTGGGTGAAGAACTTCAGCCAGGCCTGTGGCGTCCAGATCAACTACAAGGGCGGCGGCTCCGGCGCCGGTGTCACCTCCTTCAACCAGGGTCAGCTGGCGTTCGCCGGTTCCGACTCCGCACTGAAGCCCGAAGAGGTCACCGCCTCGAAGAAGGTCTGCTCCGGCGGCCAGGGCATCGACCTCCCGATGGTCGGCGGCCCGATCGCGCTCGGCTACAACGTCCCGGGTGTCGACAACCTGGTCCTGGACGCCCCGACGCTCGCCAAGATCTTCGACAGCAAGATCACCAAGTGGAACGACGCGGCGATCAAGAAGCTGAACCCGTCCGCCACGCTGCCCGACCTCAAGATCCAGGCGTTCCACCGCTCGGACGAGTCCGGCACCACGGACAACTTCACCAAGTACCTGATCGCCGCCACCCCGGACAACTGGAAGTACTCCGGCGGCAAGGCCTGGCAGGCCAAGGGCGGCCAGTCCGCGGCCGGCTCCGCGGGTGTGGCCGCGGGCGTCAAGCAGACCTCCGGCGCCATCGGCTACTTCGAGCTCTCCTACGTCGCCGACGGTGTCAAGGCCGTCAGCATCAACACCGGTGCCGCCGCCCCGGTCGCGCCCAGCACCGACAGCGCCACCAAGGACATCGCCGCCGCCCAGGTCGTGGGCACCGGCAGCGACCTGACGCTGAAGCTGGACTACAACACCAAGGCCGAGGGCGCGTACCCGATCACCCTGGTGACGTACGAGATCATCTGCGACAAGGGCAACAAGGCCGACACGCTGCCCGCGACGAAGGCGTTCCTCTCCTACATCGCCAGCGAGGACGGCCAGAAGGTCCTCTCCACCATCGACTACGCGCCGATCCCCGACGCGATCATCACCAAGGTTCGCAGCACCATCGCGAGCATCAGCTAGTCCGAGTGTGCGGCCGGGTCCCGTTCCAGGGGCCCGGCCGCACCGTCCGGTGCACCGCCGCCACGGACCGCACACCGCACGTGTGGACCCGCAGACCGGAGAATCCTGATGGATATATCGACAAAGAACCCTGAAGAAGCACCCCCTCCCACCCCCGAGCCCTCCGCCGCCGCGCAGAAGCGCACCGCCCGCGGCGCCACCCGACCCGGTGACCGGATCTTCCTCGGTCTCTCCCGCGGGTCGGGCATCCTGCTGCTGGTGATCATGGCCGCCATCGCGGTCTTCCTCACCTACCGCGCCTCCCTCGCGATCAGCAAGGACCACGCGAACTTCCTCACCACCTTCGAGTGGAACACCAGCCTCGTCCCGCCGAAGTTCGGCATCGCCGTCCTGGCGTTCGGCACGGTGGTGTCCTCGATCATCGCCATGGTCATCGCGGTCCCGATCGCGGTCGCCATCGCGCTCTTCACCACGCACTACGCCCCGCGCAAGCTCCGCGGCCCGGTCTCCTACGTGATCGACCTGCTGGCCGCCGTACCGTCCATCGTGTACGGCCTGTGGGGCGCCCTGATCCTCGTACCGCACATGATCGGCCTCTTCGGCTGGCTGAACGACTACTTCGGCTGGACCGGGATCTTCTCCTGGGACCAGGGCGCGCCCCGCTCGATGCTCACCGTCGGCATCCTGCTCGCGATCATGATCCTGCCGATCATCACCAACGTCAGCCGCGAGGTCTTCCGCCAGGCCCCGCAGATGATCGAGGAAGCGGCCCTCGCCCTCGGCGCCACCCGCTGGGAGGTCATCCGCATGGCGGTGCTCCCCTTCGGCCGCTCCGGCGTGATCTCCGCCTCGATGCTCGGCCTCGGCCGCGCGCTCGGCGAGACGATGGCCGTCGCCACCGTGCTCTCCCCGGACTTCGTCATCCACGCCAGCCTGCTCAACCCGGGCGGCGGAACCTTCGCCCAGAACATCGCCAGCAAGTTCAGCGAGGCGACGCAGGACGGCCGGGACGCGCTCATCGCCTCCGGTCTGGTCCTGTTCGTCATCACCCTGCTGGTCAACGGTGCGGCCCGGCTCATCATCGCCCGCCGCGCGGAGTACTCGGGGGCCAACGCATGAGCAACGCAGCCGTAGTCGACAAGCCCGCGAGCACCCTCCAGGGCGCGACGCTCCCCAAGTGGTCGCCGTACGCGATCGCCGGCGGCTCCATCGTGCTGGCCGTCCTCATCGGACTGGTCGGCAGCCTGGACAGCAAGATCCAGTGGGGCCTGATCGCGGCGATCCTCTTCGTGATCGGTACGTACGTCATCGCCTCGCGCGTCGAGGGCTCCCGCCAGGCCAAGGACCGCATCGCGACCAGCCTGGTCTGGGTCGCCTTCCTCCTCGCCGTCGTGCCGCTCGTCTCCCTCCTGTGGACGACGATCTCGCGCGGTGTGAAGGTCCTCGACATCTACTTCCTGACCCACTCGATGGGTGTGGTCGCCGACACCGAGCCCGGCGGCGGTATCTACCACGCCATCATCGGCAGCCTGGAGCAGGTCGGCCTCGCCACCCTGATCGGCGCCCCGATCGGTGTGCTCACCGCGATCTACCTGGTCGAGTACGGACAGGGCAGGCTCTCCAAGGCGATCACGTTCTTCGTCGACGTCATGACGGGCATCCCGTCGATCGTCGCGGGTCTGTTCATCCTGTCCCTCATGATCATGTGGGACATGCAGCCCTTCGGCTTCGCCGGTTCGCTGGCCCTGGCCATCCTGATGATGCCGGTCGTGGTCCGCTCCACCGAGGAGATGCTCAAGCTCGTCCCGAACGAGCTGCGCGAGGCCTCCCTCGCCCTCGGAATCCCGAAGTGGCGCACGATCCTGAAGGTGGTCCTTCCGACGGCTATCGGCGGCATCACCACCGGCATCATGCTGTCGGTGGCACGCATCGCCGGTGAGACCGCGCCCGTCCTGCTGCTGGTGTTCGGCAACCCGTTCATCAACAACGACCCGTTCTCGGGAGCGCAGGCGTCGCTGCCGCTGTACATCTACCAGCAGTTCGCGCAGAGCGCGGGCTCCGGTGCGGCCTACGACCGTGCCTGGGCCGCGTCCCTCACGCTGATCGCCTTCGTGATGATCCTCAACCTGGTGGCTCGCGGCATCGCCCGCTGGAAGGCCCCCAAGACCGGTCGCTGACGCGACCTCCTCAGCGACCGTTCTGAACACCTGGAAGTGAAGCAGTCATGGCCAAGCGAATCGACGTCAGTGGGCTCACCGCCTACTACGGCTCCCACAAGGCAATCGAAGACATCTCGATGACGGTCGAGCCCCGCACGGTGACGGCCTTCATCGGCCCCTCCGGCTGCGGCAAGTCGACGTTCCTGCGCACGCTCAACCGTATGCACGAGGTCACGCCCGGCGGCCGGGTCGAGGGCAAGGTGCTCCTGGACGACGAGGACCTCTACGGCAACGCCATCGACCCGGTGTCCGTGCGCCGCGAGATCGGCATGGTCTTCCAGCGCCCGAACCCCTTCCCCACCATGTCGATCTTCGACAACGTGGCGGCGGGTCTGCGGCTCGCCGGCTCGTACAAGAAGAGCGAGCTGAGCGACGTCGTGGAGAAGTCCCTCAAGGGCGCGAACCTCTGGAACGAGGTCAAGGACCGCCTGAACAAGCCCGGTTCGGGCCTGTCGGGTGGTCAGCAGCAGCGCCTGTGCATCGCGCGGGCGATCGCGGTGGAGCCGAAGGTGCTCCTGATGGACGAGCCCTGCTCGGCCCTCGACCCCATCTCCACCCTCGCGATCGAGGACCTGATCGGCGAGCTGAAGGAGCGCTTCACGATCGTCATCGTGACGCACAACATGCAGCAGGCGGCCCGTGTCTCGGACCGTACGGCCTTCTTCAACCTCGCGGCGGTCGGCCAGCCCGGCAAGCTGATCGAGATCGACGACACGGAGCGCATCTTCTCCAACCCGTCGGTCCAGGCCACGGAGGACTACATCTCGGGCCGCTTCGGCTAAACCCGGACCTCCTCTTCAAGAACCCCTCGCGGTGCTGCATGGCGGTGCCACCGCGAGGACGAAAAGGGCCCGCCCCTGGCTCCCGGGGGCGGGCCCGTTCGTTTTCTCTGCCTACCCGCACCCATCACGTGACTCGGGTGTCTTGAATCGCCAACCCCTCGACCCACCGAGTCGGGTGGGTGGGTGGGAAGCGGGGGTCCAGGGGGCGGAGCCCCTTGGTACGGCGCCCTACAGGAACGCCAGGTTCACGACCCAGAACGAGCACGCGGCGACCAGCGCAGCCGCCGGCATCGTGATGAACCAGCCCAGCACGATGTTCTTCGCGACACCCCACCGCACCGCGTTCACCCGCTTCGTCGCCCCCACACCCATGATCGCCGAGGTGATGACATGCGTGGTGGAAACCGGCGCCTTGAAGAGATACGCCGTGGTGAACATGATCGCCGCACCGGTGGTCTCGGCGGCAAAACCTTGCGGCGGATCCAGCTCGATGATCTTCCGCCCCAGCGTCCGCATGATCCGCCACCCACCCGCGTACGTCCCCAGCGACAGCATCAGCGCGCAGACGATCTTCACCCACACCGGAATCGGATCGCCGTAGGTCGAATGCCCGGAGATCACCAGGGCCATCACCACGACACCCATGGTCTTCTGCGCGTCCTGGAGCCCGTGCCCGAGAGCCATGCCCGCCGCGGAGACGGTCTGCGCGATACGGAACCCGCGCTTCGCCTTGTGCGGATTGGCCTTCCGGAAGATCCACATGATCGCGGTCATCACCAGATAGCCCGCGACGAGCCCGACGACCGGCGACACGAACATCGGCACGATGACCTTGTCGACGACCCCGTGCCAGATGACATCCGTACCGCCGGCCAGCGCGGCCCCCACCATCCCGCCGAACAACGCGTGCGAGGACGACGACGGCAGCCCGAAGTACCAGGTGATCAGGTTCCAGGTGATCGCCCCGATCAGCGCGGCGAAGAGGATCCCCATCCCCTTCGACCCCTCGGGCGTCTCGATCAGCCCCTCACTCACCGTCTTGGCGACCCCGGAACCGAGAAACGCGCCGGCGAGATTCATCACCGCGGCCATCGCCAGCGCCGCACGCGGAGTCAGCGCCCGCGTCGAGACGGACGTGGCGATCGCGTTCGCGGAGTCGTGAAAACCGTTCGTGTACGTGAAAAAGAGCGCGACCAGAATGGTCACGACCAGAGCGAAGGTGTCCATGAAGAGGTCAGGACTCCTTGACGGCGATGGTCTCCACCGTGTTCGCCACGTGCTCGAACGCGTCCGCCGCCTCCTCCAGCACATCCACGATCTGCTTGAGCTTGAGCACCTCGATGGCCTCGTACTTGCCGTTGAAGAGCATGGCCAGCAGCTTGCGGTGGATCTGGTCGGCCTGGTTCTCCAGCCGGTTGACCTCGATCCAGTACTCGGTGAGGTTGTCCATCGTGCGCAGGTTCGGCATGGCCTCGGCAGTGAGCTCCGCCGCCCGCGCCAGTACCTCGATCTGCTGCTCGACGCCCTTGGGCAGTTCCTCCACGTTGTAGAGGACGACCAGGTCGACGGCCTCCTCCATGAAGTCCATGATGTCGTCGAGGCAGGAAGCGAGGTTGTAGATGTCCTCGCGGTCGAAGGGCGTGATGAAGGAGGAGTTCAACTGGTGGAAGATCGCGTGCGTGGCATCGTCACCGGCATGTTCAGCGGCCCGCATACGCTCTGCGATCTCGGCCCGGCCGGCGGTGTCCGCCCCGAGCAGTTCCATGAGGAGTTTCGAGCCCGTGACGATGTTGTCCGCGGACGCGGCGAACATGTCGTAGAAGCTCGTCTCCCTGGGGGTCAGACGAAAGCGCACAAGGGGTCCTCGGGATGCATCGGTTTCGGTCAGGCTGATGCTAAGTGCATCATCCGGCCACGGCTAATGGGCCGTCCCCCAGTGTCGCCCATCAGGCACAGTGATCCGCACGGGGGCGTACCAAGGGCCCTATACCCAGCAAAGTTCGTTACGATATACCCACTAGGGGTATATGTCTGGAGGACGTGATGGACGCGACGCACGCGATGACGACCACCGGGGCCGACGCGGCGGCAGCGCCCTCCGGACCGGCCCTCGAAGCGGCCCCGGGCCCGGTGACGCACGGTTACCACAAACAGAAGGACGAGCACCTCAAGCGGCTGCGCCGGATCGAGGGCCAGATCCGCGGACTCCAGCGCATGGTCGACGAGGACGTCTACTGCATCGACATACTCACCCAGGTGTCCGCCTCCACGAAGGCCCTGCAGTCGTTCGCGCTGCAACTCCTGGAGGAGCACCTGCGGCACTGCGTCGCCGATGCCGCCGTCAAGGGCGGCGCGGAGATCGACGCGAAGGTCGAAGAGGCGACGAAGGCGATCGCCCGACTGCTCCGCACCTAGTACCAAGTACCTAGGCCCTGCTGGAGGCGTCCCGCTCCTCGGCCACTTTCAGCACCTCGTCGATGCTCTCCAGGCTGAGCCGGTCCTGGGCGGCCGAGGCCGCGATGATCAGGTCTCCGCACAGCTCGATCTCGGCGAGTGCCACGTGGTCCTGAACTGCCGTACCGCCGACCGGAGCCACGTGCGTCACCTCTTCTCTGCCGTCACCGACTTCCTAGAGTAGGGAGCGGTCTACACACCGCGCATGGCACGGACGGGCTAGTTCTCACACCGACTCGTCACCGATCGGTTCAGGTCACTTCTCGGCGATCTGCCCGGCATAGATGTCCTTCGACGCCGGAAGCCGTACGTCCACGGTGGCGCCGAAGTCGTACAGCAAGGTCGTCGAGGCGACCGCCACGGTGCTGCGGCGCTGCCCGTTGACGAAGCTGAACCGCTGCCGGACCTTGCGGATCCGCCCCAGGTCGTCAAGGTAGACGTCGAAGGGCACCCGGGCGGTGGCGAACCCTTTCGCCGCCGACCTCAGAGCGACCGCGTTCCCCGCCGAAGCACTCCTCGCGGCGACGGAGAGATCGGCGACCCCCTGATAGTGACGCACGGAAGCGCCGGCCACCTCCGTCTTCCCCAGATACGTCGCCGCAGTCGTCCCGCGCAGCACCTCGGCGGCGGCATACGGGTCGGTGGCCCCGCCGGTCACGAGGTTGCCGTCGGACAGTGTCCCGGTGTCGACCCGTACCCACTTGTCGGCGGGCACTCCGGCCCCCCGGTTCTTCATGAACAGGGCACCGGGCGCGAGGAGTTCGGTGATCGGCCGGTGCTCACTGGCCCCGGCCGGGTCCTGCGGCAACTGCACTGTCAACCGGCCGAGTTGACGGCGGAAGTCGTAGCCGCCCGCGCCGCGGATGGTCACGCGGGTGCCGCCGGTGGCCATCTCCATGGACGTACGGGCCTGTGAACTCCCCGCCGCGACAAGGATGTCGGCCGCCCGCCGCACCACCGCGACCGCGTCCCCGCCACCGCGCGCGTCCGCCGTGACCGCCCCGTCGCCGGCGCCGCACCCACCGGCCCCGGCACAGACCCCGGCCACGAGCCCCGCCGCGACGACCGCCCCACCGGCGCGCCTGCGCTGCCGCTCCTCCATCGCTGCCGTACCCCCGGTACGTCGTCACGGGCCCCCTGTCGCTCCGCCTAACGAGCGGGCAGGTGGCCCCGTCACGCGTATCCGGGCCGGGTACAACGACTTCCGGCCGCCATACGAACCCTTTACCGAACCTCGGTAACGTTGTCGGAGTGGCGCAGCAGGACGGCCGAGAGGCTCCCCCCGTACATCCCGAACACCACACGACACTCGTCGAGCAGGGACCTTTCTGCTTCGGCCGGTGCGTCTGCGGCTGGCGCGGACCCGCGAGACGGGCGAGAAGCCAGGCCAGAACGGACGCGGCGGGGCATCTGTCTGTTCCTAACCCGTGACATGAGCGCGAGAACTTGTGGGGCGCCGGGCGTATCTCATCTCACGGAATCCCCACAGGAGGCGAAATGGAACGGCGTACGTTCATAGGCGGCGCGGCAGCGGCAGCGGCGGTGGCCACGGCCGGATGCAGCGGCAGGAGCCTGGGCATCGGCAGCAGTGACACGTCCACCATGGCCAACACCTCCAAGACCACCGGCACCGGCAGGCTGCCCGCCGCCGCGGCCAACTGGGCCGCCCTCGCCCGGGACCTGGACGGCACCCTGGTCCGCCCCGGCGACGCCGCCTGGAAGACGGCCCACCAGCTCTACAACACCCGCTTCGACAACCTGAAGCCGGCCGCGGTGGCCTATGTCGCGAACGCCGACGACATCCGCTCCGTCCTCTCCTACGCCCGCGCCCACAACATCAAGGTCGCGATCCGCAACGGCGGCCACTCCTACGCCGGCTGGTCCTCCGGCGACAACCGCCTGATCGTCGACGTGTCGAAACTGAACAAGATCCGCGCGAGCGGTTCCTCCGCGGTCGTCGGCGCCGGCTCGAAGCTCATCGACGTGTACCGGAGCCTCGCCGCGAAGGGCGTGACGATACCCGCCGGCTCCTGCCCCACGGTCGGCGTCTCCGGCCTCACCCTCGGCGGCGGCCACGGCGTGGTCTCCCGGGCGTACGGCCTGACCTGCGACAGCCTCACCCAGGCCACCCTGATCACCGCCGACGGCAAGCAGCTGATCGCCAACGCGAGCGAGAACAAGGACCTGTTCTGGGCGCTGCGCGGCGCGGGCAACGGCAACTTCGGCGTCGTAACGGAACTCCAGTTCAAGACCCACCCCGCGCCCCAGGCCGTATCGGGCTATCTGACCTGGCCGTCGTCGATGGCCGCGGCCGTGGTGAAGGCCTGGCAGGAGTGGGGCCCCGACCAGCCCGACGAGATCTGGTCGTCCTGCCACCTCTCGAACTCCCCCGGCGGCACCCCCAGGGTCTCCGTCGCCGCCTTCTCCCTGGGCACCTACAACGAACTCCAGAACGCGGTCGACAAGCTGGCCCACCTCGTCGGCGGCAACGCGTCGAGCGTCTCGCTCAGGCGGCACACGTACGAGGAGTCGATGAACGCCTACGCGGGCTGCTCGTCGTTCTCGACGGACGCCCAGTGCCACCTCCCGGGTACGACCCCGGGCCGCAACCCGCAGGGCGCGCTGTCCAGGGAGACGTACACCGGCCGCTCCGACTTCTTCGACCGCTCGATCTCCGACGCCGGCATCCAGACGATGCTCGCGCAGATGCGGGCCGTCAGCGGCAACGGCGACATCGCGCTGACCGCCCTGGGCGGCGCGGTCAACAGGGTCTCCCCCACGGCGACGGCCTTCGTGCACCGCCGCTCCCGCATGCTGGCCCAGTACCTCGTCTCCTGGCCGGCCGGCACGGCAGGCGCAGCCGCGCAGTCCTGGCTGACGAGGTTCCACACCGCCATGAAGCCATATGCCTCCGGCGCGGCCTACCAGAACTACACGGACCCGACCCTCACGGACTGGCGCAAGGCGTATTACGGGGACGCGGCAACCCGCCTCACGACTTTGAAGAAGCAGTACGACCCGAACCGGTTCTTCACATACCCACAGGGCCTGTAAGCGCCCCAAAGGGGCGCGGGGAACTGCGCGACCAGCCACAACGCACCCGCAGACGAAGAACCGGCCTTCCAGCGGAGCGCCTACGCAGCCAGGTCCCGTTCCTCAGCACCCGAAGCCTCCGTCCGCGCACCCGGAATCACCGCGTCGCGGGCGGCGCGGCGGGCGTCACCGGACCGCACCAGCCACGCCCCCCACCGCGAGCCCTCAACAGCCTTCAGCACAGGCGTCAGCAGAGCCATCGCAACCGGAGACAGCAGAAGAGCAACAGCCGTACCGAGCGCGAACCCACCGATCACGTCCGTCGGATAGTGCACGCCCATATAGACCCGGCAGAACCCCTCCACCAGCGCGAGCCCGATCCCCACCAGCCCGAACCGCCGGTTCGCGACGAACAGCGCGACGCCCATCGCCATGGTGATCGTGGCGTGATCACTCACGAAGGAGTAGTCGGTCTTCCCGGAGACGAGGACATCGATGCCGGTGTGGTCGAGGAAGGGTCGGGGCCGCTCCACGAACCCGCGGATGGGCACGTTCACGAGAACGGCGATCGCCGCGGCCAGCGGAGTCCAGACGAGCGCCGCGACGGACTGGGCGGCGTCCTCGTCCGCGCGCCGCCGCACGGACCACCAGCACCAGACCACGAGCAGCACCATGGCGATCAGCAGCCCGTACTCGCCGACGAACTCCACGATCCGGTCGAACCAGTGCGGCGCGTCCTTGGCGAGGCCATTGATGTCGTAGAGCAGATCGACGTCGGGGTTGGACCCGGATTCGGCGAGTACAGCCATGGTGCTGCGGCTCCTTCGTCGTTGTTCCGGGCGCATCTCGCGTGCGCATTACTCAACAGGAACGCACGGCCTCACTTCATACGTTCCACACTCCACCGAATGATCACGCAGACGTTATCGAAGAGAGACTCATCGCCCCAGCTCAGGGGGTGGGTTCACGCTCGGTTCACACCGTCGTGGGGAGCGCTTTCGCGCCATCTTCGGTGACCCGGGTGGCGCCGAAGTAATCAGGGGTGTCAATGGGGTCGAAACGGATCACAGCGCCCGTGCGGGGCGCGTCGATCATGTATCCGCCACCGACATAAATCCCCACATGCCGGATGGCGCGGGAATTGGTGAGGTCGTCCGAGAAGAAGACCAGATCTCCCGGCAGCAATTCGGCCCGCTGCGGATGCGGTCCCGCGTTGTACTGGTCGTTCGCAACGCGCGGCAATGTGATGCCCGCGCTCTCGAACGCGGCCTTGGTCAGCCCCGAGCAGTCGAAGCGTCCGCCCTGGTCGGCGGTGCCGTTCCCGCCCCACAGATAGGGGGTGCCGAGCTTCTGCTGGGCGTAGTTGATGGCGGTGGCGGCCTGCTCGGAGGGGTCGACCCGGCTGACCGGCGCGGCGAAGCTCTGCTCCAGGGACGTGATCGTCTTCACGTAGTTCCTGGTCTCCGCGTACGGCGGCACACCCTGGTACTTGATGACGGCGTACGCGCCCGCGTTGTACGAGGCGAGCATGTTCTCGCTCTGGTTGCCCGGCACGTCCTTCACATAGGAGGCGAGCTGGCAGTCGTAGGTCGCGGCCGAGGGAATCGCGTCGTTCGGGTCCCATACGTTGCGGACGCCGTCGCCGTTGCCGTCGATGCCGTGCGTGGCCCAGGTCCCGGGGATGAACTGCGCTATCCCCTCGGCCTTCGCGGGGCTCTTCGCGTTCGGGTTGAAGCCGCTCTCCTGGTAGAGCTGGGCGGCGAGCAGCGCGGGGTTGAGGGCGGAGCAGAGGTTGCCCCACTTCTGTACGAGTGACGAATAGGCCGCCGGCACCGCGCCCTTGGCGAGCGAGACGCTGCCTCCGCCGACTCCGCCCGCGAGGTTTCCGGCCACGAGGTACACCCCGACGACGAGCAGCATCACGAAGCTGAGCCCGAGCCCGGCCGCGACCCCACCGATCACCCATACTTTTCGCACGGCTCAACCCTCCCCCATGTCAGCCCTGTTCAAGGCCATTTCGGGGCAGGGTGGCGCCATTTCGCTGTGTTTCCGCCGGATGTGACGCGTATTCAGCGAGCGGAGCGGGAGGCGCGGCCGTCCTTATTACGGGTCGCTCGTCGCGTCCTTGTACAACTCGGCCGCTTCCTTGCCGAGCACGACACTGTAGGAGATGTCGGGCGTCAGTCCGCCCTGTTCGTGGCCGCCGATGACGCCCACGACCTGCTGGTCGCCGTTCACCCAGGGGCTGCCGCTGGTGCCGCCGGTGAAGCCCGGGCAGTCGATGCGCTGCTGGGTGGCGCTGTGCTGGGTGGGCTTGTTGGTGCAGCTGATGGGCTGGTCGGTCGCGGAGGGGTAGCCGGTGATGGTCACCGCGGTGGCCCCGGTCTCCGTCCCGGTGGTGAACCGGTAGGCGCCGACCACGTCCTCGATGTTCTTACCGTCCACCTCGGCGACCGTGGCGAAGCCGATGTCGCTGTCCTCGCCCTGCCCCTGGTTCCACCCGTCCGGGAGATACCGCTGCACGACCTTCCACACCCCGTAGGGCGCCTTGCCGTCCCGGTAGCCGGGCACGAAGACGTCCCCGGGGTCGCCGTCCAGGCAGTGGGCCGCGCTGACGATGAGGTCGTGCCCCGCGCTGTGCACCACGGACGCGGTGCAGTGGTGGCCGCCGGCCAGGCTGGTGGCGTGCGCCGACCCGAACAGGGCTCCGACCCGCACGCTCTGTTTGTTCACCTCGGTCACGGTGGTCACGCCGAAGGGCCCCGGGCCGTCGTCCGCGGTCGCCACGGACGCCGAGGTCAGGGCCAGCGTCACCACGGCGACGAACAGCGCGTACCGGCGGTTGCCCGCGAGGCGAGCGGAACGGGAGATGCGTGAGCTGCGCTTCATCGGCCCCCACTTTGTCCCACGAAGGTGAGAAAGGACGTCGACGTTTGCTGAGATTTCGCTGTGAACGGCTCGTGCAATGACTCGTTCGGCGCTTCGTTCGGCGGTCTGTCCACCGTACTGTCCTCCCGTCTCTTCTGCCCCCTGAGCGATACTCGATGCCGCCCCGGCTCCAGAAAGAGGAATCTCCCGTGTCCGACATCCCGCCCGACCTCACCTGGGAACGCGCCGCCCCACCGGACGCCACCGGACCCGGCCCCTGGATAGAGATCGCCTTCGGCGAGGGGGACGACGGCGAGGCCCCGGTCTACATCCGCGAGACCAGCGACCCGGACAACGTGGTCACCACCAACCGCCGCAAGTGGGACGCTTTCGTACTGGGCGTCCAGGCAGGCGAGTTCGACCACTTCGTGGAGGGCGTGGCGGACGCGGACGGGGCGGACGGGGCGGACGGGGTGGACGCGGCGGACCCAACAGCCCCGGAGACCGGGCCACATGCATAGAAGCCGCGTCTTCGCCCTCCTGATCGACACCCCCGGGCCGGAGGCCGCCGCCGCGGCGGCCTTCTGGGCGGCGGCCCTCGGCGCGCCCGCCGCACCGGTCCCCTCGGAGGAGCAGTTCACCACCCTCCACGAGGCGATTCCCGGTCTGGTGACGGCGGTTCAGTCGATCGACGACACCAACCCGCGCTTCCACATCGACATCGAGACCGACGACGTGGAGGCGGAGACCGCCCGCCTCCTCGCCCTCGGCGCGACCCCGGTCTCCCGCTGGCTGGAGTGCCGCACCCTGCGCGCCCCCGGCGGCCACCTGCTGTGCGTGCTGCCGGTGCACAGCGACCCCGAGGTCTTCAACGCCGGTGCGCGCAAATGGAGTTGACGGCGCCCGTACCGCTCAGAACGTCGTCGTCATCCCGCCGTCCACCGCGATCGTCTGCCCCGTGATGAACGATGCCGTGTCGCCCGCCAGGAACACCACGATTCCCGCGATCTCGGCCGGCCGCCCCCAACGCCCCAGTGCGGTACGGGTCTTGAGCCACCGGCCCCACTCGGGGTCGTCCGCGAGACCGGCGTTGACCTCGGTCGCGAACGTGCCCGGTGCCACCGAGTTGACGGTCGTGCCGCTGGGCCCCAGGTCCGCGGCGAGGGCCCGGGTCAGCCCGTCGAGGCCGGCCTTGACCGTGGCGTAGGCGATGTCCCCGGTGCGGCCCAACTGTCCGATGACGGAGGAGACGTTGATGATGCGGCCCGGAGCGCCCCGGGCGGCCAGCCCCTCGGCGACGGTCCGGCTCAGCGCGTACGCCGAGGTGAGGTGGACGTCCAGCATGTGCGCCAGCGCGTCCGGAGTCATGTCGTACAGCCCTCGCCGGTCGCGCCGGCCGACGTTGTTGACCAGGACGTCGATGTCACCGAGCCCGCTCACCGCCTCCCGGGCCGCCGCGCGCTCGGTGACGTCGAAGACCGCGGCCGAAGCGTCCAGCCCCTCGTCGCGCAGCGCCCGCACGGTCGCGCCGACGGTGGCCCGGTCGCGCCCGTTGACCAGCACCCGCGCGCCCGCCCCGGCCAGCCCCCGGGCCATCTCCAGGCCCAGCCCGCGCACCGAGCCGGTCACCAGGGCCGTACGCCCGACGAGCGAGAAGGCATCGTGACCGCCCATGCCGCGACCTCCACCGGAGCTGGCACTGAAACACTCGTTTCAGTTACGGTAGCGCAGTGGGCACTCCATCGTCATCAGGGCCTTCTCCCCGGCGCACCGAACTCCTCGACGCCTGCTACGCCTATCTCCTCGAACACGGCCTCACCGGCCTGTCCCTGCGCCCCCTCGCCGCCGCCACGGGCACCAGCCCGCGCGTCCTGCTCTACCTGTTCGGCAGCAAGGACGAGCTGCTGCGACAGCTGCTCGCCAGGGCCCGGCACGAGCAGGTGGGGACGATGGCCGCCGTGCTCACCGAAGCCGGAGCCGAAGCCGGAGCCGACGGCCTCGACGACCTCGTGGACCGCCTCTGGGGCTTCCTCTCCGCGCCGGAGCAACGCCCCATGGTGCGGCTGACGTACGAGGCCTTCCTGCTGTCCCTGGGTCACGATCCCGGCCCGTGGGCGGGCTTCGCCGGCGAGGCGGCCCGGGAGTGGCTCGACCTCCTCGCGCGCGCCCAGCCGCCCGGCACCCCGCCCGACCTCGCGCGGGCCCGGGCGACGCGGGCCCTGGCACTGGTCCGGGGCCTCCTGCTGGATCTCCTGGCCTGCGAGGAACCGGAACGGGTGCGGTCCGCGCTCACCCTCGGGACCGAGGGGCCGGCGCCCGCTACGCCACCGCCCCCACCGGGAACCGCACCCCGGTGAGCTCCTCCGAAGCCGCCCACAGCCGTCCCGCCGCCTCCACGTCACTCGCCTCGGCGCTGCGCCCCACCAGCGTCGGCGCCCCGCGCATCTCGCCCAGCCCGCTCGGGCCGACGTAGCTCGCGCCCGGGAGGTCCTGGGTCGCCGCGTACAACGTCGGCAGGGCGCCGCCCTTGTCGTCCTGCGCGAGGACCCTGTTGCCGACGGCCATCAGCGCGCGGCCGACCGGGTTCGCCGTGTGGCTCTGGAGGTTGGTGGCCGCCCAGCCGGGGTGGGCAGCCAGCGCGCGGACGTGTGAACCGGAGGCCTCCAGCCTGCGCTGGAGTTCGAGCGTGAACAGCAGGTTGGCCAGCTTGGACTGGGAGTAGGCGCGCTGCGGGCCGTAGATCCCGTCGAGGTTGAGGTTCTCGAAGTGGATGTAGCCGTCGCCCATCCTGTGCGCGCCGGAGGAGACGGTCACCACGCGGTCGGTGATGTGCGGGAGCAGCAGGTTCGTGAGGGCGAAGTGGCCCAGGTGGTTGGTGCCGAACTGCGTCTCGAAACCGTCCCGGGTGCGCCCCTCGGGGAGCATCATCACGCCCGCGTTGTTGACGAGCAGGTCCAGCGGGCCGTCCCACCCCTCGCCGAACTCCCGCACGGACGCCAGGTCCGCGAGGTCCAGCCGCCGCACCTCGGTGCTGCCGCCCGCCCTGGCCGCCGCGGCCCGCCCGCGCTCCGGGTCCCGCACGGCGAACACGACGTGCGCGCCCGCGCGGGCCAGCTCGACGGCGGCGGCGAAGCCGATACCGCTGTTGGCGCCGGTGACGACCGCTGTCCGGCCGGAGAGATCGGGGATCCGGCTCGCGTCCCACTTGGCCGCCCTGCCGGGGCCCTTGCCACTGATGGTCTTGTCCGTGTTGTCCATGCCTCCCAATGTAGGCAACGACTACAATGCTGTCAATGACAACAATGATGTCGGTAGCAACAATGCTGCCGCCGCCTACATCGGGATACGATGGTTCGCATGCCTGTACGCCCCTATCACCACGGAGACCTGCGCTCCGCCCTGCTCGCGAGCGCGGAGCGCACCCTGCTGGAGAAGGGCGTCGCGGCCCTGTCCCTGCGTGAGCTCGCCCGGGACATCGGGGTCAGCCACGCCGCCCCCGGCCGCCACTTCAAGGACAAGCAGGCACTCGTCGACGCGCTGGCCCTGTCCGGCTTCGAGCGCATGGCCCAGCTGCTGAACGACACCGACGACACGCAGGCACCCCTGGAGGAGCGCCTCGTCGCGCTGGCGAAGGCCTACGTCCACTTCGCCGCGTCCAACGCCGAGCTGCTCGAGGTCATGTACACCCGCAAGCACGACCCGGACATCTCCGAGCAGCTGATCGCGGCCGTGGAGAGCACGACGGTCCCGTTCGTGCGGATCATCTCCGACGCCCAGGAGCGCGGCGAGATCGTCGCCGGCGACGCCTGGACGGTGAGCCTGGTGGTCGGCGCCGCCCTCCACGGCACGGCCTCCTTCGCGGCCCAGGGCACCCTCACCCCGGAGGCCGCGGTCGCCGGCATCCCGGACCTGATCCACCACCTGCTGAACGGCCTCAAGCCCCGCTGACGTGCCGCCGGTCGGCGCCGTTCAACGCGCGTCACGCTGTGGATTTTCGGTGGAGAGAGTCAAGCCCGGGCCATTGCCACGCCATCCCGGCGCCATTGATCAGCAATCCCCCAACCCCCTTGAGTAACGCGGAAGTCAGAGTTCCGGAATCCTCCTTGTTGTCACGTACTCAACAAGAGATGGTCGTCACGGGCCGCCGCCCCCACCGGGAACCTCACCGGTGGATCCCCCACCCGCAGGCCTCTGCCCACCTCTCCCTGGAGGCTGTACGTTGCGTACGTCACCCCCCAACTCCCCCCACATACGCGGCAACTGGCGAAGAATCGGTTCTGCCGCCGCCGCGACCGCCGCACTCCTGATCGCCGGCCTCGGCACCGCGGCCCACGCGAGCGCCGAGACCACCTCCCACAAGGTGAGCGCCAAGACGATCGCCACCCAGGTCGCCAAGGCCCACGTCCAGTACGAGAAGGCCGCCTGCGGCGCCACCCCGAAGAAGGGGTTCGCCGCGTGTAACGCCCTCCGTGTCACCGGCGGCACCACCGCCTTCATGGAGAAGCAGGCCGCGCTGAAGGGCGTCGCGCCGAAGACCATCTCCCCGAAGGCCGCCACCGACGACCCGACCGGCTACGGCCCCTCGGACATCCAGTCCGCCTACGGCCTGGCCGACGCCGCCGCCTCCGACGGCTCCGGCGAGACCGTCGCGATCGTCGACGCCTACGACGACCCGAACGCCGAGGCCGACCTCGCGACGTACCGGTCGTACTACGGCCTCTCGGACTGCACCACGGACAACGGCTGCTTCACCAAGGTCAGCCAGACCGGCTCGACGACCTCCCTCCCCTCCGCCGACAGCGGCTGGGCCGGCGAGGAGTCCCTCGACCTCGACATGGTCAGCGCGACCTGCCCGAACTGCAACATCCTCCTGGTCGAGGCGAAGTCCGCGAGCGACGCCAACCTCGGCACCGCGGTGAACGAGGCCGTCAAGCTGGGCGCCAAGTTCGTCTCCAACTCCTACGGCGGCTCGGAGTCCTCCTCCGACACGACGTACGACACCTCGTACTACAAGCACGCGGGCGTGGCCATCACCGCGAGCGCGGGCGACGAGGGCTACGGCGCCGAGTACCCGGCTGGTTCCCGCTACGTCACCGCGGTCGGCGGCACCAAGCTCTCCACCTCCTCCAACTCCCGCGGCTGGACCGAGAGCGTCTGGAAGACGTCCAGCACCGAGGGCACCGGCTCCGGCTGCTCGGCGTACGACGCGAAGCCGTCCTGGCAGACCGACGCCACCTGCACCAAGCGCATGATCGCCGACGTCTCCGCGGTCGCCGACCCGGCCACGGGCGTCTCGGTCTACGACACCTACGGCGACGACGGCACCGGCTGGGGCACCTACGGCGGCACCAGCGCCTCGTCCCCGATCATCGCCTCGGTCTACGCCCTGGCCGGCACCCCCGGCAGCAGCGACTACCCGGCCTCCTACCCCTACGCCGCGGCCGGCACCTCGGCCCTGAACGACGTCACCAGCGGCAACAACGGCACCTGCTCCACGTCGTACTACTGCACCGCGAAGTCGGGCTACGACGGCCCGACCGGCTGGGGCACCCCGGAGGGCATCTCGGCCTTCACCGGCTGAGGCACTCCCGCAGAACCTCCCCGTCGGGTCACGGGGAGCCGCCGGCAGAGGGGGACGTGGGGTCCCCTCGGCGGAGCAAATGGCAACGGGCCGCGGCAACCAGCCGCGGCCCGTTCGCCGTGTCTCAGGCCCCCCGACAGGCCCCGACAGACCCCTGTAGGCCCCAACTCCCATGAAAAACCTGTGGGTTTGGTAAAGAGCCAGACCCTGTTCGGTAAGCCGGAAGTCAGGATTCCAGCAGCCTCTTGTTGTCGCGTACTCAACAAGAGATGGTCATCGCGGGCCGCCCCCCACCGCCGGGGAAACCGCACCGGCGACACGCACCCGCACTGCCCCTGTTCCACCGACTCAGGAGGCTGCACCTTGCGTACCACGACCCCCAACTCCCCCCACACGCACGGTAGATGGCGCCGCATAGGGTCCGCCGCCGTAGCCACCGCCGCACTTGTCTTCACCGGCCTCGGCACCGCCGTACAGGCCGACGCGGCAGCCGGCGCCACCACCTCCACCGCGGTGACCTACGCCGCCACCCCCTGTGCGACCCCCAAGCACACCGGCGATCTCACCTGCAAGTCCTACCGCGTCACCGGCGGCCTGACCGCCTACCAGAAGATGCAGGCCGCGAAGACGGGCATCACCCCGAAGGCCGCCGACGCGTCGACCCCCTCCGGCTACAGCCCGACCAACCTCCGCTCGGCCTACGGCCTGACCTCCGCCGCCGCCTCCAACGGCTCCGGCGAGACCATCGCGATCGTCGACGCGTACAACGACCCCAACGCCGAGGCCGACCTCGCGACCTACCGCTCGTACTACGGCCTCTCCGCCTGCACCACGGCCAACGGCTGCTTCAAGAAGGTCAGCCAGACCGGCTCGACGACGTCGCTGCCCTCGTCCGACGCCGGCTGGTCCGAGGAGATCTCCCTCGACCTCGACATGGCGAGCGCGATCTGCCCGCTCTGCAACATCACCCTCGTCGAGGCCACCAGCGCCAGCTACGCCAACCTCGGCACGGCGGAGAACGAGGCCGTAGCCCTGGGCGCCAAGTTCGTGTCGAACTCCTACGGCGGCTCGGAGTCCTCGTCCCAGACGTCGTACGACACCTCGTACTACAACCACGCGGGCGTGGCCATCACCGTCTCCTCCGGTGACAGCGCCTACGGCGCCGAGTACCCGGCGACCTCCCGGTACGTCACCGCGGTCGGCGGCACCAAGCTCTCCACCTCCTCCACCACCCGCGGCTGGACCGAGACCGTCTGGAAGACGTCCAGCACCGAGGGCACCGGCTCCGGCTGCTCCGCCTACGACGCCAAGCCCAGCTGGCAGACCGACACCGGCTGCACCAAGCGCATGGAGTCCGACGTCTCCGCCGTCGCCGACCCCGCCACCGGCGTCTCGGTCTACGACTCCTACGGCGTCACCGCCGGCTGGTACACCTTCGGCGGCACCAGCGTCTCCGCCCCGATCATCGCCGGTGTCTACGCCCTCGCCGGCACCCCGGCCAGCGGCACCTACCCCGCGCAGTACCCCTACGACTACGCGGGCACCTCGTCCCTCAACGACGTGACGAGCGGCAACAACGGCTCCTGCACCACGGCGTACTTCTGCACCGCCGAGACCGGCTACGACGGCCCGACCGGCTGGGGCACCCCGGAGGGCATCTCGGCCTTCGCGAACTGAGGCCGGACCAAGGGACCCCGAAGGACCCCCACCCTGCTCCGCTCTGATCTGATCCACAGTCACATGTCATGCCACCGTGGGTCGTGGGGGCCACACGTGGCATGAGAGAACGGGCCGCGGCATCCAGCCGCGGCCCGTTCATCATGAGAACATCAGCACGAGCAACTCGATAATCAGGGGCTAACGACCGAACCACGCACAGGTTCCGCCCAGGCCTCGTTGCCCGGCGTTACCTACCGTGATACACAGAGTGACCGTACGTAGTATTCGTACGAAACTCGCCAACCAATGACGCCAAGTCGACATACGTCGGCGCCATTGTCGGCGACAATGGCGTCTGACCTCTGCGCACCCGCAGAGGATGCGGAACTACCCACCAGGGGCGGTGACTTACATGCTCTTTGCGGCCGACAAGGGAGACATCAACACCATCATCGGCGGGATCGCTCCGGACTGGGGCCCCTTCGGCAGCCTGGGCAACGAGGCCAAGGTGATGATCGAGGTCGTGATGGCGGTCGCCATCCTCCTCTGTCTCGGAATCGCCGTATGGGGTGCCGCCAAACAGCGCATCGGCGCGACGGCGCTCCGCGACACCTTCAGCGCGGAACAGGGCAAGGGCCTCATCATCGCCGGGCTGACCGGGGTCTTCATCATCGGCTCCCTAGGCACCCTCTTCACGATCGTGTACGGCATGGCCGTATAGCCGCCGGACTCGACCGCCCGCTCTCCCCACCCCACCCGCCCGTCGCGCCCACCGGCTGAGGTTGCGTTTCCCTGATGTCGAGTCACCACACCGCGCCCGCGCGGGAACCAGCACGGCTACCGTCGTACTTCCAGATGTTTCTGGACGACGGCGAAGGGGCGTACCCGGCATGAGTTCCGGAGACGAGCACGAGACCTCCGGCGGTTACGGCGGCACCGGCCAGACCCGCACCCGCTACCCCCAGGGCGACGGCGGCGACATCTACGGCGGCGCCCGCAAAGGCACCCGATCCTCCTCCAGAAGCCTCGTCACAGTCGTCGGAGTGGTCGTCCTCCTGATCGCCGCAATCGCCTTCGCGAACCGGGGCGGCAACGACTCGGCCTCCAACGACACGACCGTGTCCGGCGGTTCGAAGCCGGACGCGAGTTCCACGGCCGCGAGCGGCACGAAGCCGGTGCAGACGAAGGCGGGCGGGATCCCCGCCGGGTTCGCGCACGACCAGCAGGGCGCGGAGAGCGCGGCGACCAACTACGCGACCGTGCTCGTCTCGGCGGACATCCTCAAGCCTTCCCGCCGGACCGAGATCGTGCGACAGGTCTTCGCCGCCGACAAGCAGACCACGCTCCAGAACAGCCTCGACCAGGCCTATTCCAAAGAGTTCCTGAGCAAGCTCGGCCTGGACGCGAACGGCAACGCGAGTGCGGGAAACACCTACATCTCCCGCACCGTACCCATCGGCACCAAGGTCACGAGCTACTCGGACACCGCGGCGACCGTGGAAGTCTGGTGCACCGGGCTGTACGGCACGGCCGGCACGCTCTCGACCAACCCGGTGACCAGCGACTGGTTCACCCTGACGCTCCACCTGCGCTGGGCGGACGGCGACTGGAAGGCCGACAGCTTCTCCCAGAAGGACGGCCCCGCCCCCGTGCCCGGCGACAACAAGGCATCGACTGCCGACGAGATGGCCAAGGCCGTCCAGGAGTACGGAGGGTTCACCTATGCCCGGTAGCTCACGTCTCGTACTCAAGGCCGCGGCCGCCTTCACCGCCGTACAGACAACCGCCGTACTGCTGGCCACCCATGCCGTCGCGGCCCCCTCGCCCACCCCGACACCGACGGGGTCCTCGGCGGCTCAGGAGTGCAAGCTCCTGGTCGGCGAGGCCAAGGACATCTGCGAGAACGGCAAGAAGGGTGCGGGCACCACCACCCCCAGCACCACCGACACCCTCGACCCCCTCTCCTCCCTCGCCAAAGGCTGTGCCGAAGCCGCCTCCTGGACCATCGACAAGCTCAGCGACGCCGTCAAGGACACCGCGAACGTCGACTTCACGAACTCCAAGTTCCTTCAGCAGTACGCGGTCGTCTTCGCCGCGTCGACGATCCTCACCCTCCTCCTGTGGCTGCTCGCGGTCGCCAAGCGCGCGGTGCGAGGCGTCCCCCTCACCACCGCGATCTCCGAGGCCGTCGGCTTCCTCTGGCTCACGGTCATCGCCTCCGCGTTCACACCGCTGATCCTGTACACAGTCGTCTCCGCCACCGACGGCATCTCGGACGTCCTCGCGAAGACGACCGGCAACCAGGACACCTTCTTCGGTAACTTCTCCAGCGCCCTGGCCAAGGGAAACAACATCGGCGGCGGCCCGATCATGCTGATCGTCGTCTCCCTGGTCAGCATCCTCGCCGCCGGCGTCCTCTGGCTGGAGCTCGTCATCCGCGCCGCCCTCCTCTACGTCGGCGCCCTCCTCGGCACCGTCGTCTACGCGGGCCTCGTCGACAAGAACCTGTGGGGCCACGTCCGCCGCTGGGCGGGCATCATGATCGCGGTGATCCTGGTGAAACCGGTCATCGTCATCGTGCTCGGCCTGGCCGGCGCGCTGTCCACCGCCGACGGCCCCGACTCGTTCTCCGCCGTCGTCTCCGGCCTCGCCATCATCCTGCTGGCCATCTTCGCCAGCGCGATGATCTACCGCTTCGTCCCCGGCTTCGGCGACGACATCGCCAACGGCCGCAACAACCGCATCATGCAGGGCGCCGAGGGCAAGGCCGCCGCGGTCATCAGCTCCCCGGCCACCATGGTCGCCCAGGGCATCAAGACCCACAGCGCCCGCACGAACGACGGCGGAGGCGGCGGCCAGTCCTCCGGCTCCGCCCGCCCGTCCAACCCGGTCTCCGGCGGCGTCGCCGCCCACAGCACCCGCCCCTCCTCGGGCGGCGGCGGAGCAGTCCCCGCTTCCGCGCCCCCGCCCCGCCAGAGCCCGGCGAACACCCCGCACGCCGGCAACGCCCGCAACAACCGCACGGGAGGTGAAGGGCGTTGACGGCTGAATCCCACACGGCCCATATGTCCCATCCGATCACGCCCCGCCGGACATATCTGATCGGCCGGGCCCGGCCGAACGCGATCGTCGGCAAGAATCGTGAGACCGGTGAGATCGCGCTCATCATCATGGGCGCCTTCCTCGGCATGATGTGCGGGCTCCTCGTCCCGGTCCTGTCCCTGCGGATCGTGCTGCTGACGGGTTTCCCGCTGCTGGCGCTGATGGCGGTCTACGTGCCGTACAAGCGCCGCACGTTCTACAAGTGGTTCGAGATCAACCGCAGTTACAAGCGCACCCTGCGCAACGGCACGGCGTACCGCTCCTCCGTCATGGAGGCCGGCGTCCACCTCGACGGCCGCGAGGTGGAGATCGGGCCGCCGCCCGGGATCGGCCGCATCAACTGGCTGGCCGCCCCCTTCGGCCCTGACGAGATCGCCGTACTCCTGCACGCGGACCGCCGTACGGTCACCGCCGCGATCGAGATCGAGGGCCCGGGCGTCGGCCTGCGCGACAGCGAGGACCAGGAGGCCCTCGTCGACCGCTTCGGCACCCTCCTCAAGCACGTGGCCAACGGCGACGGCTTCGTCACCCGCCTCCAGATGCTCGCCCGCACCCTCCCCGCCGACCCGGACGCCCACGCCAAGGACGTCGCCCAGCGCGGCGACGAGAAGTCACTGACGTGGCTGCAACAGTCGTACGACCAGCTGCAGTCGATGGTGTCCACCAGCAGCGAGCAGCACCGCGCCTACCTCGTCGCGTGCATGCACTTCACCCGCGAACTCTCCTCCGAGGCCAACGCGATGGCCCGCGCCGCCCGCCCCCAGGCAGGCCGCAAGCTCGACCGGGACGCGGGCATCGCGGTCGTCATGGCGCGTGAACTCACCGACATCTGCTCGCGGTTGCAGGAGGCGGACATCCGCGTACGGCAGCCGCTCGGGCAGGGCAGGCTCGCCTCGCTCATCCACTCCATGTACGACCCGGACCACCCCATCGACCACATCCAGGCGATGACGAAGCGCAACGCCTGGCCGGCCGAACTCGACGCCATGGAACCGACGTTCCTCCAGGCGAAGACCCGCGAGTCGTCCACCCGCGAACCGTGGTGCCACGCCACGGCCTGGGTGAAGGAGTGGCCGATGACCCCCGTGGGCGTCAACTTCCTTGCCCCGCTGCTGGTCCACACCCCGGACGTGATCCGCACGGTCGCCGTCACGATGGACCTCGAACCCACCGAGGTCGCCATCGAGCGCATGCTGACCGAGAAGACCAACGACGAGGCCGACGCCTCCCGCGCCGCCAAGATGAACCGCACCGTCGACCCCCGCGACGTGGCCGCCCACGGCCGTATGGACCAGCGCGGCGAGGACCTGGCGAGCGGCGCGGCCGGCGTGAACCTGGTCGGCTACATCACCGTCTCCTCCCGCAACCCCGAGGCCCTCGCGCGCGACAAGCGCACGATAAGGGCGTCCGCCGGCAAGTCGTACCTGAAGCTGGAGTGGTGCGACCGCGAGCACCACCGCGCGTTTGTGAACACACTGCCGTTCGCCACCGGCATCCGGAGGTAGGGGTCAGATGCGGGATCCGCTGTCCGTCCTCACCGACGCCTTCACGTCCTTCCTCTTCGGCAAGATCGAGTCCACCCGCCTGCCCGTCCGCACCTCGACCGGCCAGGCCCAGGCGGTCTATCTCCCCACGGCCGCCCCCGGGTTGGGCGACTCGGGCGTCATCATCGGCCGCGAGGTCTACTCCGGCAAGGGCTACATCTACGACCCCTTCCAGCTCTACGGCCAGCAACTCCCCGCCCCCCACTGGCTGGTCCTCGGCGAGTCCGGCAACGGCAAGTCGGCCCTGGAGAAGACGTACGTCCTACGCCAACTCCGCTTCCGCGACCGCCAGGTCGTCGTCCTGGACGCCCAGGGCGAGGACGGCGTCGGTGAATGGAACCTGATCGCGGAGGAGTTGGGGATAACCCCCATCCGCCTGGACCCGACCGCCGCCCTGGACATGGGGATTCGCCTCAACCCCCTCGACCCGGCGATCACCACCACCGGCCAACTCGCCCTGCTCCGCACGATCATCGAGGTGGCGATGGGCCACGGCCTCGACGAACGTTCCGGCTTCGCGCTCAAGGTCGCGCACGCCTACGTCAACGAGACGATCGTCGACCGCCAGCCCGTCCTCATGGACATCGTCGAGCAACTACGGCACCCGGAACCGGAGTCGGCCGAGGCGATGAACGTCGCCATAGACGACGTACGCGCCTGGGGCCTGGACGTGGCCCTCGTCATCGACCGCCTGGTCGACGGCGACCTCCGAGGCATGTTCGACGGCCCGACGACGGTGGGCATCGACCTCGACGCCCCCCTCATCGTCTTCGACCTGTCCCACATCGACCGCAACTCCATCGCCATGCCCATCCTGATGGCCATCGTCGGCGTCTGGCTGGAGCACACCTGGATCCGCCCCGACCGGAAGAAGCGCATCTTCCTGGTCGAGGAGGCCTGGCACATCATCAACAGCCCCTTCGTGGCCCAACTCTTCCAGCGCCTGCTGAAGTTCGGCCGCCGACTGGGCCTGTCGTTCGTGGCGGTGGTCCACCACCTGTCGGACGTGGTGGACGGAGCGGCGGCGAAAGAGGCCGCGGCGATCCTCAAGATGGCCTCGACACGGACGATCTACGCCCAGAAGGCGGACGAAGCACGCGCCACGGGGCGGGTGTTGGGGCTACCGCGCTGGGCGGTGGAGATCATCCCGACCCTCACCCCCGGCATCGCGGTCTGGGACGTCAACGGCAACGTCCAGGTGGTCAAACACCTCATCACCGAGACGGAACGCCCGCTCGTCTTCACCGACCGCGCGATGACCCAGTCCTCCCGCGACCACGACCGCGAACTGACCGACGACGCCCTGCGCGCCGCCGAGTTGGAGGCGGAGGAACGCGCGGCGGCCTTCATGGAACAGCATTTGAGCGATCTCGACGGCTCCTCCGAGTCCACCGTGGCGTGAGAGGCGAAGAGGCGAGATGAGACCGAACGACGAACGGGAACGAGAACGGGAACGCCGAGGAGGCATCCCCGACGGCCTGTTGATCGGCCTGCTCGCCTTCCTCCTCGGCATGACCCTGCTGGTGTGGTCGGCCACGGGCCTGGCAGCCCTGTTCTCCAAGGGCGCCTGGCCCACGGGCGTGACCTTCGCCCGCACCCCCTTGGCCATGCGCCACCTGATCGGCCAGCCGCACGACATCACCGGCGCCTGGCCGAACACCCCAACCACCCAACTCTCCGGCTACGGCCTCTTCTGGGGCCTGTTCATCAGCCAGCTGATGGTCCTGTTCGTCCTGACCGTGTTCACGATGGGCACGGTGGCGAGATGGCGGGCGGTACGGGCCAGAAACCGAACGGCGGTACAGGCACCGGAAGTTCAGGAAGTACCGGCACAGAGACCAGAGCCGCAACCTCAGCCGACGCCCCTCCTCGAACAGCCTCCGAGCGCACCGCCGCTCGCCTCTGCCTCAGCCCCAGCTTCTCCGATGAACGGTGAACGGGTGGCTGGGTGGGAAAGGCTTTTCGTGGCACCGCCGGAAAGTCGCCAAACAACCGCAACCCAGGCAGTACGGGACGCGGAAGGCCCAGCCCTCGTAGTCACGTCGAACCCCACCATCTGGCAGGACACCAAGGACGCCCGAGCCAAACTCGGCCCGGTCCTCCTCTACGACCCCACCCACCTCTGCGACACCCCGGCCCGCCTCCACTGGTCCCCCACCACCGGCTGCGAGGACAAACAGACCGCGGTGAGACGAGCCGCCGCCCTCCTGGCCCCCGTAAAGCCCACCGCGAAGATCGACCAGGCGGTGGCGGACACCGCCGAGACACTCCTCCGCAGCTACCTGCACGCCGCCGCGATCGACGGCCGCACCATCCGCCACGTCCACCGCTGGTCCCAGGGCACCCAGATCCAGGACGCCGTACGAACCCTCCGTACGAACCCCAAGGCGGCCCCGGGCGCGGCCGGCGAACTCGAAGCCGCCCTAACCTCCCACCCCGAACGCCGGGACATCGCCCAGGAGTTGACGAGCCGCGCACTGTCCTCCCTCTTCACGGTCAACATCCGCGAGGCCTGCACACCCAACAGAACTGACGCGCTCTCCTTGGATTCCTTCGCGAACGAAGGGGGCACGCTTTATCTGGTAGGTGAATCCATCGAGGACCCCCGTACAAACCCGGGTGCGATGCCTCTCCTCACCGCCCTCGCATCAAGCGTGGTCGAGCGCGGCCGGCACATGGCCGAACGGTCATCGGCCGGTCGCCTCGACCCACCAATGACGCTCGTCCTGGACGACATCGCCGCGGTCGCCCCACTCCCCCAACTCCCCGACCTCCTGGCCACGGGAACAGAGCGAGGCCTCCCCACCCTGGCCCTCCTCCGCTCCCGCGAACAGGCCAGAGCCCGCTGGCCGCACCACGAACTCCCGGTCTGACAACGGCAGTTCTTCCCGTACGAGCAGGTCGGCGCCGAAATACTTGGATGACCGGCCCCTTGAGCCCCCCGTAGGGTCTCCCGCATGACTCTTGCTCACGACACGACCAGGGACGACGGTCCCGCCCTCGTCCTCCTCCACTCCGCCGTCTGCGACCGCCGCATGTGGGACCCCCAGTGGCCGGCCCTGGCCGACGCCGGATACCGCGTGGTGCGCTGCGACTTCCGCGGCTTCGGCGAGACGCCCCTGCCGGACCACCGCCACAACGACGCCGAGGACGTACTCGCCCTCCTCGACACCCTCGGCATCGAGCAGGCGACCCTCATCGCCTCCTCCTACGGCGGCCAGGTCGCCCTGGAACTCGCCGCCCGCCAACCGGACCGCGTCTCCGCGCTGGCCCTGCTCTGCTCCGGCCTCCCGGGCCACCAACCCACCGACGAACTGCGCGCGTTCGGCGAGCGGGAGGACGAACTCCTGGAGGCGGGCGATGTCGACGGAGCCGTAGAACTGAACGTGGACACCTGGCTGGGCCCGGACGCCGACGAATCGGCACGGAAGAAGGTACGCGGAATGCAACGGCAGGCCTTCGACATCCAACTGGCCGCCCCCGACGGCGCCGGACGCAACAAGGTCGACTTCGACCTCACGGCCGTCAAGGCCCCCGCCCTCGCCGTCTCGGGCGGCCACGACCTGCCGGACTTCCAGCACATCGCGGCCCACTTGCCGAGCCTGCTCCCCCACACCCGCCACCTCGAACTGCCCTGGGCCGGCCACCTCCCCAACCTGGAGCGCCCCGCCGAGGTGACAGCCCTGCTGACCGACTTCCTGCGCGAGACGGCCCCCACCGCTCCCTGAACCGGCCGAACCAGACGGGCCTACGGCGCCTACGGCCGCTCGAACGCCATCTCCAGCTCGCGCTCGTCCGCTTTCCCGGGGAACGGCACGACCACCCCCGTGGGCACGAAACCGACCTTGCCGTAGAACCGCCGGGCCCGTTCGTTGTCCTCGTGCACGATGAGCCGCACCCGCTCGACGCCACGCCCCCAGGCCCACTCAAGGGCCGCGTCGAAGAGCACCTCGGTCAGCCCGATGCCTCGCACTTCCGGGCGCACGAACACCCCGACGATGTGCCCCTGCTTCCGCTCGACCGCGAAGCCGGCCCAGTCGACGGTCCCGGCCTCCTCAAGAAGCACGGTCAACGTCCCGACCCACTCGCCGTCCGGCCCCTCGGCAATGATCTGCTGAGCCTTCTCGGCACCTTCGGCGGCTCCTACGGCCCGCTCCTGGTAGAAGGAGTCCGGCTGGGCCTTCGCAGCCTCATAGGTCTCCAGGAAGGCGAGATGCGCGACGGGATCCTGTAGAGCAACCAGCCGCAGTTCCTTCGCCGCGGCCCACTCGTCGGCGCGTATCGAACGGATCTTGTAGTTCATGGCAGCAACGGTAGCCCAAACGCAGAAAACCCCCGTACCGAATAGACGGTACAGGGGTTTTCGCAATATTTGTTCGGCGGCGTCCTACTCTCCCACAGGGTCCCCCCTGCAGTACCATCGGCGCTGTAAGGCTTAGCTTCCGGGTTCGGAATGTAACCGGGCGTTTCCCTCACGCTATGACCACCGAAACACTATGAAACACATCAACCGCACCGCACGTGACCTGTACGGGGTTGTTCGTGGTTTCAGAACCAACACAGTGGACGCGAGCAACTGAGGACAAGCCCTCGGCCTATTAGTACCGGTCACCTCCACCCATTACTGGGCTTCCAGATCCGGCCTATCAACCCAGTCGTCTACTGGGAGCCTTAACCCATCAAGTGGGTGGGAACACTCATCTCGAAGCAGGCTTCCCGCTTAGATGCTTTCAGCGGTTATCCCTCCCGAACGTAGCCAACCAGCCATGCCCTTGGCAGAACAACTGGCACACCAGAGGTTCGTCCGTCCCGGTCCTCTCGTACTAGGGACAGCCCTTCTCAATGTTCCTGCGCGCGCAGCGGATAGGGACCGAACTGTCTCACGACGTTCTAAACCCAGCTCGCGTACCGCTTTAATGGGCGAACAGCCCAACCCTTGGGACCGACTCCAGCCCCAGGATGCGACGAGCCGACATCGAGGTGCCAAACCATCCCGTCGATATGGACTCTTGGGGAAGATCAGCCTGTTATCCCCGGGGTACCTTTTATCCGTTGAGCGACGGCGCTTCCACAAGCCACCGCCGGATCACTAGTCCCGACTTTCGTCCCTGCTCGACCCGTCGGTCTCACAGTCAAGCTCCCTTGTGCACTTACACTCAACACCTGATTGCCAACCAGGCTGAGGGAACCTTTGGGCGCCTCCGTTACTCTTTAGGAGGCAACCGCCCCAGTTAAACTACCCATCAGACACTGTCCCTGATCCGGATCACGGACCCAGGTTAGACATCCAGCACGACCAGACTGGTATTTCAACGACGACTCCACCCGAACTGGCGTCCAGGCTTCACAGTCTCCCAGCTATCCTACACAAGCCGAACCGAACACCAATATCAAACTGTAGTAAAGGTCCCGGGGTCTTTCCGTCCTGCTGCGCGAAACGAGCATCTTTACTCGTAGTGCAATTTCACCGGGCCTATGGTTGAGACAGTCGAGAAGTCGTTACGCCATTCGTGCAGGTCGGAACTTACCCGACAAGGAATTTCGCTACCTTAGGATGGTTATAGTTACCACCGCCGTTTACTGGCGCTTAAGTTCTCAGCTTCGCCACCCCGAAGAGTGACTAACCGGTCCCCTTAACGTTCCAGCACCGGGCAGGCGTCAGTCCGTATACATCGCCTTACGGCTTCGCACGGACCTGTGTTTTTAGTAAACAGTCGCTTCTCGCTGGTCTCTGCGGCCACCCCCAGCTCACCGTGTAAAACGGATCACCGGTGATGGCCCCCCTTCTCCCGAAGTTACGGGGGCATTTTGCCGAGTTCCTTAACCATAGTTCACCCGAACGCCTCGGTATTCTCTACCTGACCACCTGAGTCGGTTTAGGGTACGGGCCGCCATGAAACTCGCTAGAGGCTTTTCTCGACAGCATAGGATCATCCACTTCACCACAATCGGCTCGGCATCAGGTCTCACCCTCATGTCATCCGGATTTGCCTAGATGACGGGCTACACCCTTACCCCGGGACAACCACCGCCCGGGATGGACTACCTTCCTGCGTCACCCCATCACTCACCTACTAACCGCTTGGACCGGCGGCTCCACCACTTTCCATTCCCCGAAGGGTCCGGAACGGCTTCACGGCCTTAGCATCACGATGCTCGATGTTTGACGCTTCACAGCGGGTACCGGAATATCAACCGGTTATCCATCGACTACGCCTGTCGGCCTCGCCTTAGGTCCCGACTTACCCTGGGCAGATCAGCTTGACCCAGGAACCCTTAGTCAATCGGCGCACACGTTTCTCACGTGTGTATCGCTACTCATGCCTGCATTCTCACTCGTGAACCGTCCACCACTAGCTTCCGCTGCGGCTTCACCCGGCACACGACGCTCCCCTACCCATCCCAGCCGCCGTTGGGCGTATGTGCTGGAATGACACGACTTCGGCGGTACGCTTGAGCCCCGCTACATTGTCGGCGCGGAATCACTAGACCAGTGAGCTATTACGCACTCTTTCAAGGGTGGCTGCTTCTAAGCCAACCTCCTGGTTGTCTCTGCGACTCCACATCCTTTCCCACTTAGCGTACGCTTAGGGGCCTTAGTCGATGCTCTGGGCTGTTTCCCTCTCGACCATGAAGCTTATCCCCCACAGTCTCACTGCCGCGCTCTCACTTACCGGCATTCGGAGTTTGGCTAAGGTCAGTAACCCGGTAGGGCCCATCGCCTATCCAGTGCTCTACCTCCGGCAAGAAACACACGACGCTGCACCTAAATGCATTTCGGGGAGAACCAGCTATCACGGAGTTTGATTGGCCTTTCACCCCTAACCACAGGTCATCCCCCAGGTTTTCAACCCTGGTGGGTTCGGTCCTCCACGAAGTCTTACCTCCGCTTCAACCTGCCCATGGCTAGATCACTCCGCTTCGGGTCTTGAGCGCGCTACTGTATCGCCCTGTTCGGACTCGCTTTCGCTACGGCTTCCCCACACGGGTTAACCTCGCAACACACCGCAAACTCGCAGGCTCATTCTTCAAAAGGCACGCAGTCACGAGAGTGCATGCAAGCATGCACTCCGACGCTCCCACGGCTTGTAGGCACACGGTTTCAGGTACTATTTCACTCCGCTCCCGCGGTACTTTTCACCATTCCCTCACGGTACTATCCGCTATCGGTCACCAGGGAATATTTAGGCTTAGCGGGTGGTCCCGCCAGATTCACACGGGATTTCTCGGGCCCCGTGCTACTTGGGTGTCTCTCAAACGAGCCGCTGATGTTTCGACTACGGGGGTCTTACCCTCTACGCCGGACCTTTCGCATGTCCTTCGCCTACATCAACGGTTTCTGACTCGTCCTGCCGCCGGCAGACGACAGAAGAGAGATCCCACAACCCCGTATACG